>CAWAWU010000007.1:0-864631 GCA_963785945.1 uncultured Alphaproteobacteria bacterium | reverse complement strand
TCTTGTGAACCGCGTCGTAATCCGGCGGCCCGTCGGTCTTGGTCCGGCCGATCAGCCAGACATAAGGCGTTGGCGCGTCGATCCGCTGGGTGTCCTTCGGAAGCTTGAACTCTTCCGCGAACCTGTCGCGCAGATCAGGCCTCCAGCCCGCCGGCGTGACCAGGAATGTCCCGGCCTTGGTGCCCGTCGTTCGCCAACCCGGCGAGGCAAAGACGTCAGTCCACATGTCGAGCATCGGCAGCAGATAATAACGTCCATCGGTGTCCGGCGCCGAGATAACGACGGGCTCCTTGGTCATATCCAGCCAGGAGACCGAATAGAGCGTGTCGAAGTTGGAGCGCACGACACCCTTGAAATCTGCCGGCGGGTATTCTGGCACGTTGACGAACGTGTTCATCGGACCCCTGAAATCGGTTTTGCCGTTGGTGAATTGCTTGCGGGACACATCCATCGACATGATGGAGTAGAAGTAAATGTAGGCGTCCACCGCGATCGCGTGCGCCTCCTGCTCGGTGATAGCAGGCGCCGTTTGGGCCAGCGCTGCAGGCGCGGCCGCCGCGCCAAGCCAGAGAGACAATGTCAGCGTCAGAATTCTTCGGAACATGTCGAAGTCTCCTCTTCTGATGGGATTATCGTTTCTTCTGATGGGATTGTCGTTTTTGGTGACTCGTAATCCTTCCTCGCTGCGACGCGCTAAGCCCACACCAACAGAAGGTGCGGCACCGGCTGCATTAAACGCCGCGCGGCGTCTGCAGAGTTGAACTCGATGGCTGGAAAGAGCTGCTATGTAGCCAGTTATTGAAGGGCTTGTTCGGCTGCCTCCACTAGCAGCACGCTAGCACAGCGGAACAATGACGGCCAGCGACGGTCATTGGCCTTGGTCTCGTCGCGTCGTGACCAGTGTTCTCGAAATTCAAACGACTGCGACTGGCCCTCAGGGACGGTTTCGGTGCCAACAGGCGTGATTATCCTCGCAATTTTTCTCGCGCCTTTTAATAAGTCTCGCGCTTTCGGACGCGTTGAAGCGACGGACGCGGGTGACGCAACGCCCGACATGACGGGGCAAATTGTCGCAATCGGATCGCCGGCCCAACGATCATAAACGCCTGATCAGCGCTTCCACAGTCTTACCAGCGGGCCATCCTCGCCGAGCACCGGATCGGTCTTCGGCAGCGGCACCTGCGGAATGGTCTTCAGCGCCTGGCGATGGTTTTCCGGCGTCGGGCGCGTGATCTGCATCTTTGGCCCTGGCGGATAGGCGCCGATCACGCAGAAGTCGCGGGTGGCGGACAGGCATTGGTGGCCGGTGCCGGCGGGCAGCACGACGACGTCGCCGGCCGAAATCTCGAATTCCTTGCCTCTATCGCCGCCGAACCGCACCCGGGCGTGGCCGCGCGCGACGCCCAGCGCTTCATGCACCGTGGCGTGGTAGTGCAGATAATCGTAGACGCCGTTGCGCCACATGTCGCGCCAGCCATTGGCGCCGAACAGCCCTTCGATGGTTTTCTCGGGGTGGCCGCCCGCCAGGTCGATGGCGTCCTTGTAGACCAGAAACGGCATCGGGTTGTTGGGCACGAGGCCATCGTCGGCAAAGACAAAGCCATGCGGCTTGAGGCCAGCGCTGGTCACGGACATGGCGGTTCGCTCCACATCAAAAGGATTCGTGAATCAAACCAATATCAGCCGTCCATATTCCCGCCCTAGATCCTGAATTTCAGCACCTCGTCCCTGAACTTCAGCCCGTGTCCCGGCCGCTCCGGCGCCGTGATCATGCCGTTCTTGATATCAGGCGGATCGACCCAGAGGTCGTCGATCAGCCCCATATTCTCGCACCAGATCCCGTTCGGGATCGATGCCAGCAAATGCACGTTCAGTTCGGGAAACAGATGCGGCGCGATGGTGATGCCCCAGGTATCGGCCAAGGTCGCGATCTTGCGCAAGTCCGTCATGCCGCCGCGCATCGGATCGGGCTGCAGGATCGGCAAACATGGATTAAGGAAGAACGGCCGCAGGTCATAGCGCGTGAAATGGGTCTCCCCGCCGACCACGCGCATGTCTAGCGCGGCGGCAATGCGTTGATAGCCGGCGAAATCATCGGCCGGTACCGGCTCCTCGAGCCAGTAGATGTTGTACTTCTCGAATTTGCGTCCCATCTCGATCGCGACGTCGGCGCTCCAGCCCATGTTGACGTCGATCATGATGTCGATGTCGGGCCCAAGCGCCTCGCGCATGCGGCGCACATTGTCGAGATCTTCGGCCGGCGAGCGTACATGCGCGACCTGCATCTTGATCGCCTTGTAGCCCTGTTTGACGTAATACAGCGCCTTCTCGATCATGCCGTCGCCGCCGGCGCCGCGGAAGCAGCCGGAGCCGTAGATCGGGATTTCCGAACGATAATGGCCCCACAGCCGGTGCAGCGGCAGGCCGGCGCGTTTTCCCACCGCATCCCACAGTGCGATGTCGAGCGCCGACATCGCCATCGCGGCGATGCCGCCGCGGCCATAGGTCATGGTCGCCGTCCACAGATCGCGCCAGATCGCCTCGATCGAGGTGGCGTCCTTGCCCTTGACCCGGGGGATGATGCATTCCTCGAGGCAGGCCGCGATCGATTTCATGCCCGGCCGAAACAGAAACAGATAGCCCATGCCGGTGATGCCGCCCTTGGTTTCGACCTCGCAGATCAGGATGTCGCGCTGGGTGCCGAGTGCGTGGCCCTTGAGCCAGGGATCGTCGGCCCAGGGCATGCGCAGCATCGTCACGCGCACATCGCGAATGGTCATGTCGGGATTTTCGGACGTCATCTGGCGTTTCCTGTGGTTCGCCGGGATCATGTTGACCTGATCTCAGGGAAGCCAAGTCAAGCACAGATGGGCGACGCTGATCCAGCGTCGCCGGTCATGGCTCCAATGCAGGCGGCTCACGCCCCCTTTGCAGGCGCTGTGGGAATCTCGAACACCAGGCAGGTGGTGGTGGCATGCGCCAGCAGGCGGCCCTTGCTGTCGGTGATGCGCGCCTCGGCGGTCGCGGTCTGGCGGCCGACATGCAAGGTGCGACCTTCGCTGCGAACTGTGCCGGTATCCTTGGTCATGCCCCGGATAAAACTGAGCTTGAATTCGAGCGTGGTGTAGCCGGTGCCGGCCGGCAGCATCGAGTGCACCGCCAGCCCCATCGCGGAATCCAGCAAGGTCGCGGCGTAGCCGCCATGCACCGAGCCGATCGGATTGTAGTGCCGGAAACCCGGAATGGAGTGAAAGGCCACGACACCCGGCTCGGCGGTGGAATCGAACGGCTCGACCGTCTGCATGATCGGCGGGGCGGGCAATTTTCCGGCGAACATCGCGCGGACGAAATCGATGCCCGCCATCGAGGCCAGCACTTGCGTCGACGTGACGCCGTATTCGACTGTTGAGGCGGTATCGGACATGGCGATCGTTCCCGGGCGTATGATGATGGGGATCATACTATGCGGGGCGCGCTTTCGCCAGACGCAAACGACATCGTCATCCTGAGGTGCGAGCCTGACGGCGCTGGGCGCCGTCAGGTCAAGCGAGCCTCGAAGGATGGATTCGTGGCACATCCTTCGAGGCGCGCAAGAGCGCGCACCTCAGGATGACGTTTCCGTTTTTTTAGGTCTGCTAAGCCCGCTTGTTCGCGCGCATCAAATCGGAAAACCGCTTGAACAGATAATGCGAGTCGCGCGGGCCGGGGGAGGCTTCGGGGTGGTATTGCACCGAGAAGACCGGCTTGCCGTCGAGTTGGATGCCGCAATTGGATCCGTCGAACAGCGAGATATGGGTCTGCGTCGCGCCCTTCGGCAGCGTCGCCTGATCCACCGCGAAACCGTGGTTCATCGAGGTGATCTCGACCTTGCCGGTGGTCTCGTCCTTGACCGGATGATTGGCGCCGTGATGGCCCTGATGCATCTTCATGGTCTTGGCGCCGACGGCGAGCCCCAGCATCTGATGGCCGAGACAAATGCCAAAGGTCGGCGTGCCCGAGGAGATCACCTTCTGGATCACCGGCACCGCATATTTGCCGGTCTCGGCGGGATCGCCGGGGCCGTTCGACAGGAACACGCCGTCCGGCTTCATCGCCAGGATATCTTCGGCCGAGGTGGTGGCGGGCACCACCGTGACCTTGCAGCCTTCGCCGGCGAGTAGCCGCAAGATGTTGCGCTTGATGCCGTAGTCGATCGCGACCACGTTGAATTCAGGTGCGGTCTGCCGGCCGAAACCTTTTTCCCAGCCCCAGGGCGTTTCATCCCAGGTGAAGCGCTGGGCCGAGGTGACCATCGGCACCAGATCCATGCCTTCGAGGCCGGGCCATTCGCGCGCCTCTTCCTTCAGGCCATGCAGGTCGAACTCGCCGTCCCTGGCGTGCGCGATAACGGCGTTGGGCATGCCCTTGCTGCGGATCAGCGCGGTCAGCGCCCTGGTGTCGATGCCGGACAGGCCGATGATGCCGCGCGCCTTCAGCCAGCCATCGAGGTGCCGGGTGGCGCGGTAGTTCGAGGGATCGGTGATGGCGGTGCGCAGGATCACGCCGCGCGCGCCCGGCGTCGCCGCCATGTTCACCGTTTCGATGTCTTCGTCGTTGGTGCCCACATTCCCGATGTGCGGGAAGGTGAAGGTGATGAGCTGTCCGGCATAGGAGGGATCGGTGAGAATCTCCTCATAGCCGGTCATCGCGGTGTTGAAGCAGACTTCGCCGACCGCCTGGCCTTCCGCGCCGAGGCCGAAGCCCTCCAGCACGGTGCCGTCGGCAAGCACGAGGAGCGCGGTCGGTTTGTGGTCCGGCCAGGCTGAAGCGTTTTCAGGGGGTGTCATGAACGCATTACATAGTCGTCGCATCCGCTGGCGTCAAAGCCGAAAGCCGCCGATTCACATGCGAAATGCGCTTATTTGACAGACAATGAGGAGTTTCTAATCTCCGGCTTCCGCTAACCCTCGATTTTCAACGAATTATCCGATTCCGGAGCCAAGCATGGACACTAAGCTACCGATTTTGCTCGTTCCGGGCTTGACCTGTTCGGCGCGAATCTACGCACCCGTGCTGCCCGCGTTGTGGCGGTTAGGGCCGGTTACGGTCGCCAATCACATCCGCGACGACAATATGAGCGCCATTGCGCGGCGGATCTTGGCCGAGGCGCCGCCGCGTTTCGCGCTGGCCGGTCACTCGATGGGCGGTTACATCGCCTTCGAAATCATGCGGCAGGCGCCGGAGCGGGTAGCGAAGCTGGCCTTGCTCGACACCAACGCACGGCCGGACACGCCGGAGGCCGGCGCCGGCCGACGCACCCGGATGACGCGCGCCCGTGACGGCGGCCTGCACGACGTTGTCGATGAAATGTTTCCGCTCATGGTGCATCCCGATCGTCTCCACGAAGCGGCGTTGCGAGGGCTGTTTCACGAGATGGCCGACGATGTCGGCGTTGACGGCTTCGTCAATAACCAGACTGCGATCATGACGCGGCCGGATTCGCGGCCGACCCTGGCCACCATCAGATGTCCGACCCTGGTGTTATCGGGCGATCGGGACATGCTGTTCCCGATCAGCTTGGCAGAGGAAATGGCAGAGGGCATCGCCGGTGCAAAACTGGTCGTTGTGCCGGATTGCGGCCACTGCCCGCAGCCGGAGCGGCCGGAAGCCACCGCCGCGGCGCTGGTCGATTGGCTGCGCTTGTGAGTTGTTTCAAGCGCCCGAACGGCCTAGATCAGGGCCTGAAGCGGTGTGACGACCGCAAAGAGGATAAAACACATGCTGCGCGACGACATCAACAATGCGGTCAAGGACGCGATGCGGGCCAAGGACGAGCGCAAGCTCTCGACGCTGCGCATGGTCAATTCGACCATCAAGAACGCCGATATCGAGGCGCGCGGGCAGGGCAAGCCGCCGCTGAGCGATGCCGACCTGCTCGGCGTATTCCAGAAGATGATCAAGCAGCGCCAGGAATCGGTCGAGCTCTACGACAAGGGCGGCCGTGCCGAGCTTGCCGCGCAGGAACGCGAGGAGATCGCGATCATCTCGGCCTATCTGCCGAAGCAGATGTCGGAAGACGATGTGAAAGCGGCGATCGCGGCAGTCATCACCGCGACCGGCGCCGCCGGGATGAAGGACATGGGCAAGGTGATCGCCGAACTGAAGGCGAAGTACGCCGGCCAGATGGATTTCGGCAAGGCCAGCGGCCTGGTGAAGGCGGCGCTGACGGGGTGAGAAAGAGCTTGAATGGTTGTCGTCCCCGCCTAGTGCGCAATTGCGCACTAGGCGGGGACGACGAAATGAGAGAGCCTGCCGCATGCTCACCGAAGCCTCCAATTACGACGACCTCTATCGCGGCTTTCGCTGGGACATTCCGGCGCGCTTCAATATCGCCACCGCCTGCTGCGACCGCCACGCCGATGGCAGCGGACGGTTGGCGCTGATCTATGTCGATGAAGACGGCGGCGCGTCGCGCACCTCGTTCGACCAGCTCAGCGATTTTTCCCGGCGCTTCGCCAATGTGCTGAAGGCGGATGGGCTGACGCGCGGCGATCGCGTTGCGGTATTCCTGTCGCAATCGCTGGAACTGCCGATCGTGCATATGGCGGCGTTCCGCTCCGGCCTGGTCTCGATCCCGCTGTTCGCGTTGTTCGGCGAGGACGCGCTCGAATTCCGGCTGTCGAATTCCGGCGCCAAGGCCGTCGTCACCGATGAGACCGGCTGGGAAAAGCTGGCAAAGATCCGCGACCGCCTGCCGGAGCTTCGCCACGTCTATGTCATCGGCGACCGCGCGGCCGAAGGCGTCAGGCCGTTCTGGTCCGCGCTCCAGGCGGCGTCGGCCGATTTCGTCACCGTCGATACCGCGGCCGACGATCCCGCGCTGATCATCTACACCTCGGGCACTACGGGTAACCCGAAAGGCGCGCTGCACGCGCATCGCGTGGTGCTCGGCCATCTGCCCAATGTCGAGATGTGTCACGACTTCCTGCCCAAGCCCGGCGACCTCATGTGGACGCCGGCCGACTGGGCCTGGATCGGCGGCTTGATCAACGCGCTGCTCGGCGGCTGGTATCACGGCGTGCCGATCGTCGGCGGCCGCGCCCGCAAATTCGAGCCGCAGGCGGCGATGCAGATGATGGCCGATCATGGCATTCGCAACGTGTTCCTGCCGCCGACGGCGCTGAAACTGATGCGGCAGGCCGATGTCAGGCATCCCGGCGTTAGGCTGCGCAGCATTTTTACCGGCGGTGAATCGCTCGGCGGCGAACTGCTGGATTGGGTGCGCGCCACCTTTGGTGTCGATGCCCATGAGGTGTTCGGGCAGACCGAATGCAATCTCGTGATCGGCAGCAATTCGAAATTGTTTCCGATCCGGCCGGGCTCGATGGGCAAGGCGACGCCGGGCTTTGATGTGCGCATCATCAATGACAAGGGCGAGGAATTGCCGCGCGGCACGCGTGGCATCATCGGCGTGCGCCAGCCCAATCCCTGCACCATGCTGGAATACTGGCGCAACCCGGAAGCGTCAGCGAAGAAATATGCCGGCGATTTCCTGCTCACCGGCGATCTCGGCATCCAGGATGCCGACGGCTATTTCTGGTATGTCAGCCGCGAGGATGATGTGATCACGACCGCCGGCTATCGCGTCGGGCCGTCGGAAATCGAACACACGCTGATGAAGCATCCGGCGGTGGCGATGTCGGCGGTGGTCGGCATCCCCGATCCGATCCGCACCGAATCGATCAAGGCCTGGATCGTGCTGCGTCCCGGCTTTGCCGCCAGCGACGCGCTGGCGCGCGAGATCCAGGATTTTGTCAAGGTGCAACTCGCCGCCCACGAATATCCGCGCTTCGTGCAGTTCGCGGAATCCTTGCCGCTGACCGCGACCGGCAAGGTGCTGCGACGGGAGTTGAGGGCGCTGGGATAGGCGCCACCTTCTCGTCGTCCGGCCTGGTGCGCAATTGCGCGGCCAGGCGGGCACGACGGAAGAGAGGTGGGCGACGAAGATGCGTCGCCGGCTAATGGTTAAAAGAATCGTAAGTCGCTTCCTGTACCACCGGAGCGCCTTTCGGTTTGGAACCAAGCATCATGCGAATCCGCGCCTTCTTCCTGCTGTCCTTGTCTGCCGCGGCGGCGGTCGGCCTGCTCTCTGCGGTCGTCACCGTGGTCTCGGAATGGCGCCAGGCGAGTTCGGCGGCACAGGCGCAGCAATTGGCGCTGGCGATCCGGGCCGGGCTTGGCGCGACCGAGCATTTGGCGCTGGAGCGTGGCTACTACCTCGCGGATGTGCTCGCCGATGCGGCTGTGGATGCCGGTGAACGGGCCAAGATCGACAAGCTCAAGGCCGAGACCGACAGCGCGTTCGCCGAGATGATCAGCCGGCTCGAAGGCTCCGGCATCGCCGAGGCCACCGCCAAGATTGCCGAACTGCGCCGGATCGTGGCGCGATTGGTTGATCTGCGCGCCGAAGGCGATCGGGCGCTTGCCGTCGCCCTGGTCGCGCGCGACCGCAATACCGTCGATACGCTGTTCCAGCGCCTGTTGAAGCTGCCGGGTGAGACCGACCGCATTCTCGATCCGGTCGAGAACGCGTTGAGCCGGCTCGATAGCGAGAGCGCCCGCTTCATAGCCATTGCCCGCCTCGGCTGGGAGATGCGCGACCTCAGTTCGCGCCGGTCGGCGCTCTACAATACCGCGCTCAGCACGCAAAAGCCGATCGGTGCCGCCGGGATGGAGAAGATGGCGGAGGCGATCGGGCGCATCGACCAGACCTGGATCCGGATTCAGGCCGCGGTGGCGCGCGCGGGTGACCGGCCGCGTCTGTTTTCCGCCCTTGATGTGGTGCGCAAGGGCTATGTCGAGGCGGCCGGCGCGCTCTACCAATCGGTCGACGAGCATGCCCGCACCGATGGCGCCTACAACATCGAGCCCCGCGACTTTCGCATGAAGAATGCCGCGGCCATGCAGCAGATCCTGCCGGTGCGCGATGCCGCCATCGCCGAAGCCATCGACGCGGCGGACGGACACCGCGCGGCCGACCTGCTGACGCTGTGGCTCGCGGTCGGAATGCTGCTGCTGGTCATCGGCGTCACCGCTGGTGTTGCCATGTTGCTCGGCCGCCGCATCGTCGGACCGATCACGGTCCTGACCGAAGTGATTACGCAGTTGGCTGGTGGCGTGCGCGATTTAGCGGTGCCGTCGCGCCAGCGCCGCGACGAGATCGGCCGCATGGCGCAGGCCATCGAAGAATTGCGTCAGCGGTCGATCGAGGCAGCCGCGATGGCCGAGAGCGTTGCGACGCAGCGCGCCGCCGAGGCCGCCCGGGTCGATCGCGTGGCCACCGTCACCGGCGCATTCGACCGCCAGTCCGCCGAACTGATCGAGGCGGTGGTGTCCGCCGCCGGCTCGGTCGGCACCGAAGCCAACCAGACCGCCGATATCGCGCGCGATATCTCCGGCCGCACCGCGTCGGTGGTCGAGAGTTCGACCGACGCCTCGGGCAGTGTCGCGACCATCGCGGCGGCCACCGAGGAATTGTCGATCTCGGTGCGCAGCATTGCCGAGCGGGTGCGCCAATCGGCCGAGATCGCCGGCCGCGCGGTCGGCGAGGCGCAGCGCGCCGACGCGCGGATCGTCAGCCTTGGCGCGGCCTCGAAGGCGATTGAAGGAATCGTCAAGCTGATCAGCAGCGTCGCCGCGCAGACCAATCTTCTGGCCCTCAACGCGACCATCGAGGCGGCAAGGGCGGGCGACGCCGGCCGGGGGTTTGCCGTGGTGGCGAGCGAGGTCAAGAGCCTTGCCACCCAGACCGGCAAAGCCACCGAGGAGATCGCCGCCCAGGTCCAGCAGATCCAGGCCGCGACCGGCGATGCCATCGCCGCGATCCGGGACGTTGGCCTCACCATTACCGAAATCAGCGGCATTGCCGCCGAGCTCGCCGGTTCCGTCGAGCAGCAGAATGCGGCCACCGGCGAGATCGCCGGCAACGCCCAACGCGCGGCGGACGGTACCCGCAGCGTGCTCGCCAACACCGCGACGGTCGCTACCGCCACCGAGGAGGCCTCGCGCACTGCCGACCGCATGGCCGAGTCGGTCAAGGATCTGGCCGGTCGCGCCCAGCTCCTCACCAGCGAGATCCGCCACTTCCTCGACGATCTCAAAGCGGCGTAGAGGGCAGGCGAGGGAAGCGCACTGCGCGTTCGCCGGGATGATCTGAGATATTTGCTGCGACGCTAGAGCATGATCCGGAAAAGTGGAAACCGGTTTTCCCTCGCGACAAACGCGAAGCGTTTGCGCGGAGATCATGCTCAAACAAAAAGATAGAGCGGGATGACGATTCGAAGATAAGTCATCCTGCTCTACGGCGTCCCGATGCCCAATTTCTTCAACGCCGCCAGCATCCGCTGCGGCGGTGCCATCTGCACCGTAAGGGGCACGCCGGTCTCCAGCAGGCTCTTGAGGCTGGAGAGGATCGCGGGCCAGCCCTGACGGCCGCCGGAGAGAATGTCGTCGTCGATGGGCCGGTCATGCGACTCGGTCATGGTGAGCCGGACGGCGCTGCCGGCCGGTTCGATCTCGTAGCTCACCAGCGTCGGCCCGAGCTTTTCGATCAGCGCGGGCCAGTTGACGTTGAAGGTGACCGTGAGCTTGCGCGGCGGATCGCATTCGAACACCTCGCCGCCGATGTGCAGCGAGCCATCCGGCGCGCGGACGATGAAGGCGCCACCGACTTTCAAGTCAACCTCGACCGCATTGCCGAAAAAATACTGGCGGCTGAGGTCGGCCGTCGTCAGCGCCTCCCACACCTTCTCGGGGGTGGAGGCGATGTAGATGGTGTAGACGGTCGTCGGCTTGAAGTCGTCGATATTCATCACGCCCTCGGCTTCAGCTTTTCATTGCGGCGTAGGGAACATCAAGCGGCTTTCCTGTTTCCAGCAGGCTCTTGAGGCCCGACAGAATGGCCGGCCACCCCTTGGAGATTCCTGCCAGGAACTTGCTGTCTTCCGCAAAACCTTCATGCGTCAGCGTCAGCTTGACGAGCTTGCCATGGGGCTCGATCACGAACGTCGCCAGCGCGGGCAATTCGCCTTTGTACTCGTCCGACAAATTCACGAAGGTGTAGGCCAGCCGTCGCGGCGGGTCGTATTCGACCACCTTGCCGGCGTCGGAGACGGTGCCGTTGCTTCGCACCATCTCGAATGACGAACCGACCTTCCAGTCCGACCGCAAGTGCACACCGAACCAGTAACGTTCGGTGAAGTCGCCGTCGGTCAGCGCCTCCCACAATTTTTCCGGCGTGGTTTCGATATAGGTGACGTAGATGAATTCAGGCTTACGCACAGGCGGCCTCCTTCGCAGTCGACGACGGTGGATCGATAACCAGCACATGCCCGGTTTCCAGCAGGCTCTTCAGGCTCGCCAGCACCATCGGCCAGCCGCCGGAGATATCGCGCAAGGTCTTGCCGCCCTCGTCGAGATTGTCATGCGTGACGGTCAGCTTGATCACCTTGCCGCGCGGTTCCAGATCGAAGGTGACCCGCGAGGTGCGTTCGCGCTTCGCCGCCGGCTTGCATTCATTCCAGGTGTAGACCAGCCGCGTGTAGGGATCGGCTATCAGCACATTGCCCTCGACGCTGTCGGCACCCTGGTGAACGAATTTATAGGGCGAGCCTGCCTCCCAGTCGGACGAGACGCGGTGCCCGAACCAGTAGCGCTCGGTGAAGTCGCCGTCGGTCAAAGCCAGCCAGAGCTGCTCGGCCGAGGTCTCGATGTAGGTGGTGTAAACGAACTCCGGTTTACTCATCACGTTTCTCCAGTTGCCGTTTCAACTCGCTGAGCGCCGTCAATTTTCCGCGCTCGAATTTCCTGATCCACCGCTCGCCGATCTGATGGATCGGCACCGGGTTGATGTAATGCAGCTTCTCGCGGCCTTTCCGGAACGTGGTGACGAGATTGGCGGCCTCGAGGATCACAAGGTGCTTGGTCACGGCCTGCCGCGTCATGGCGAGGCCGTCGCAGAGTTCGTTCAGCGTCTGTCCGTTGGTGGCGTGAAGCCTGTCCAGCAGCGACCGTCTTGAAGCGTCGGCCAGCGCTTTGAAGACCTCATCCATGGCAGGGATAATAGGCAACCAAATGGTTGCCTGTCAAGAGAGTGTTTTTGCAAACCGGTTTCGCGTGCTATCGTTGCTCCAGCCAACGAAGATTGGTTTTGAACAGTTGGGTGGAAGACTATGAAAAGCCGGGCCTTATTCGTCGCGTGTACTTCGATCGTTCTCGTCGCCTGCTGCAGCGGCGCCAATGCACAGCAAGCCAATTCGCAGCAAGCCAATTCGCAGCAACAAGTCATCGGGGCGCCGCCCGAAGCCTCCAATATGAAACTGGTCGGCTATAACGACCTGCAGGCGCGCAGCGCCTATCAGCCGACCATCCATCATCAGGGCGACCGCTGGATCGCCTATATCGGACATCACGGCGGCACCGACGAGATTCCCGATCCGGTCAACCCGATGACCGGGAAGGCCGAACCGAACGGAACCTCCATCGTCGACGTCACCGACCCCGCGCATCCGAAATACCTGCATCACATCCCGGGACAGGAAGGCAAATACGAGGGCGGCGGCGCGCAGATGGTGCGCATCTGCGACGGCAAGAGTTTGCCCAAGGGCGATCCCAGCGCGGTCTATATGCTGCGCGCAGTCGGCAGCCTGGGACACGAGGTATGGAATGTCGCCGATCCCGCCAATCCGGTCCTCGTTACCAAGATCGGCGAAAATCTTAAGGACACCCACAAGAACTTCTGGGAATGCGACACCGGCATTGCCTATCTGGTTTCGGGCGCGCCGGACTGGCGCACCCGGCGCATGACTCAGGTCTACGACCTCAGCGATCCCGCGCATCCCGTCAAGATCAGGGATTTCGGCCTTCCCGGTCAGGAACCGGGTTCGACCGGCGCGGTGCCGACCGAAGTCCACGGCATGATCTCGACCGGCCCGCAGGGCAACCGGATCTATTTCGGCTACGGAACCGACAAGGGCGGCATTATGCAGATCGTCGATCGCGACAAGCTGCTCAACGGACCGAAGGAGCCGACGGCGGAAAACCTTCGTTTCCCGGAAATCTCGCGGATGCCGATGTCGGCGTTCAACGGCGCACACACGACATTCCCGATGAAGGACATGCCGATCGCCGAATTCGCCAAGGACAAGGACGGCAAGACCCGCGACATCGTGATGCTGGTCGACGAGGCGATCCTCAACGAATGCGGCGAACCGCGGCAGATGGTGTGGTTCGCCGACGTCACCACCGAGACGCGGCCGATGATGATCTCGAGCTATACGGTGCCGGAGGCCAGCGGCTCGTTCTGTGAGCGGGGCGGGCGGTTCGGGTCGCATTCGTCGAACGAAAGCATGGCGCCGGTCTATTACAAGAAGATGGCGTTCATCGCCTTCTTCAACGCCGGCGTCCGCGCGCTCGACATCCGCGATCCCTATCATCCCAAGGAAGTCGGCTATTTCATCCCCTCGATCACGGCGGCGACCGACAAAAGGTGCGTTCCCGTCGAGGGCAAGGACCGCTGCAAGGTCGCGATCCAGACCAACAATGTCGAGACCGATGACCGCGGCTACATCTACATCGTCGATCGCGCCAATACCGGGCTGCATGTCCTGGAACTGACCGGGCCTGCGCGTGCGGTCGCCGGCTTACCGGCACGCTGAGGTCTGGTGAGATGCAAAGGCTGTTGATCGCGGCGGTGGTTGCGATCGGCGCGCTGTCCGGCGCTGCCGCGGTTCAGCACGCCCAATTCGGTCCAGCTGTTGCGGGAATCGCTCATTGGCGCGAGATCGCCTGGCCGTTCCCGCGCGACGGCTGGCCGGCGGGCCGCGCCTTCCGCTGCGACGCCGCCGCCTGCGGCGAAGCGGTCGAACTCTACGTGCGGCCGAAGATCGGCTTCTGCAATTGCGACAGCGGCGTTGCCGACGACGAGGAGGTCGACCGCGTTGCCGATCTCGATCTGATGAGCCAGCGCTTTGCGCCCTCAGAAGCCGGCAAAGTGGTGCACATCGCCGAGATGTCCGGACGCTCGCGCAGCTATGATCTCAAAATGACCGATGGCTCGCAGCATGCCGCGGTCGGCTTTGCCTTGTCGCGGCGCTGCGATCTTCTGGTCGCGGTCGCGCAAGGCAAGGGGCCCGCGGACAACGTTCAACGCGTCGCGGCGGATTTCTTGGGCTCCGATACCATGGCGCGCTGGATGACCGCCGCGCTGAACGGCGGTTGATTTTCTTCACCTCGCCCCGCTCGCGGGGAGAGGTCGAAGCCGAAGGCTTCGGGTGAGGGGGCGTATCCGCGAGTCAGAACTTGGTGAGACGCCCCCTCACCCCGACCCTCTAAGAGCGAGCTTCGCTCGTCTCGACCCCGCAAGCGGGGCGAGGGAGCAGGTGCGCGCCGCCCTCGCAAGGCGCGCCGCTTCCGTGCGCATCGACTTGCATGCATAATGTCAAATCGCTTCACTTAACTTCGAGTCCCGCCCTCATGTCCCTTCAAGTCTATCTCGCCTTTGTCGCCGCCTGCATCGCGCTGGCGCTGTTGCCGGGGCCGATGGTGACGCTCGTGATCGCCAACGGCCTGCGGCACGGCACCCGCGCGGCGCTGATCAACATCGCCGGTGCGCAGCTCGGCCTGGCGATCGTGATCGGGGTGGTCGCGATCGGCCTGACCTCGCTGATGGCGACGATGGGCTACTGGTTCGACTGGGTGCGGTTCGCAGGTGCCGCCTATCTGGTCTGGCTCGGCATCAAGCTCATTCGCTCCCCGGTCGAAGGCATCAACGCCGAGCAGCCGCCGCCTCCGCCGCGCGGTGGGTTTTTCCTGCAGGGTCTCTTGGTGCTGCTGTCGAACCCCAAGGTGCTGGTGTTCTTTGGCGCGTTCATTCCGCAATTCATGGACATGAACCGGGATCACTTCTCGCAGGTGTCACTGCTCGGCGTCACCTTCATGGTGATCGCGGGCATGACGGATGCGATGTATGCGCTGTTGTCCGGCCGCGCCCGCTCGATCTTCTCGGCGCGACGCACCCGCCTGCTGTCACGCGTCTCCGGCGGCTTCATGATCGGCGGCGGCATCTGGCTGGCGCTGACGCGGGCGCGGTGAGCAAGACCGCATTCTGAAGTGTGCTCCCGCCCAAAGCGTTTATTTTTCTTCGGCGCAAGACGCATAGCATTCCTATAGCTTTTCGGCTGATAAGTCCGCCAACGCGCCAACCAAATCTGCGCTCGATCAAATCGCATTCCGGTTCGGGTCCATCAATCGTGACCGACATGAAACTGCACGATGGATCAAATGAAGGCCACGCCTGGATGATAAGGGCGTGGCACCTCGCAATCCTGCGCTTTGCCGTCACGCTGGATAATGCCGACAAGCTCGGCGTATTCGCTATCGCTGCAGCAATCGACAGGCTTGGCGGGAGTTGCGACGAGAAACGACAATTCGGTTTCTTTCGGAAGATGAGCGGCGATCTCTGCGCGTCCATTCTGCGGCGAAACCAGACCGCCGATGCGACCTTGCGGCAATATCTCACCGATATCGACGACATCAGGCTGAAACGGGTGTTTGCCGCAGCCATTGCGATCGAGCAGCCGGACACGACGGTGGTTAAGCCGCGTTCCAAGCCGGAAAACAAACTATGGCGAGGGCTGCCTTCGCGCGGCGATGTTCACCTGTGATCGCCGCAATTGCGCCGATGCGCGTTAAACCATTGCCTCCGCCGTCAACGTTTCCCCGATCGCGCCCAAGATCCGCGCCAGCCGCTCCGCCCATTGCTGCTGGCCGGAGGGGGTGCCGATCAGGTCCTGGCGGATTTCGATGCCGGAATTCATCAGGCCGCGCGCTTCGCCGTGCACGGGGATGGTGTAGTCGGTCTCGTCGCTGACCGCATAAGGCTCGTTGTCGCCGACCACGAGATCGGCCTCGGCGCGCAACTGTTTCAGCAGCAGCGGCGGCAGCCGGGTGTCCCGGTGATAGAGCGTGCCGACATGCCAGGGCCGCGCGATGCCGGCATACACAGGCGTGAAGCTGTGCAGCGACACCAGCACGGTCGGCCGGCCATCGCGCGACCGCTGGTCGATCACCTCGTCGATGCGCTGATGATAGGGATCGAAGATCTGCCGGCGCCGGGCCCCGGCGGCCTCGCGCGCCAGGCCTTCATTGCCGGGGACGGTGGTCGCTTCGCTGATGATGGGAATGGAGCTTGCCGCCGTTGGCGGCCGGTTGCAGTCGATCACCAGCCGCGAGTAACGCTGCGCCACCAGATGGGCGTCGAGATGTTTTGCGAGTGTTTCGGCGACGCCGGCGATGCCGATGTCCCAGGCGATGTGCCGCGTCAGCTCGCTCTCGGGCAGTCCGAGATCGCCGAGCACGCGCGGAATCAGCCGGCCGTAATGGTCACAAGTGAGCAGAAACGGCGAGCGTCCTGCGGCATTTTGTTCGTGAACGGGTGGAACCTCGGCGCTGCCGAGGAGTAGGGATGTGCCGGCACTGTCGTTCAAAGCTGTTTCCTTAATGGCTGCCTATCGAAGCAGCACGCCGATTTAGATTTGAGCAGGATCGGCGTAGATTAATGTGCCTGAAATCACGATGATAGTTTCGACGATGCCGCTCCTGACGATTCATCACAAGACCGAATATCGCTATGACCGCCCGGTGGCGTTCGGCGAGCACCGGATCATGCTGCGCCCAGGCGACGGCCACGATCTGCGCGTGCTGGCGGGCAACCTCGATATCGTGCCGAAGCCGGCCTCGCTGCGTTGGATCCATGACGTATTCGGCAACAGCGTGGCGATCGCGACCTTCGATGCGCGCGCGCAGAGGCTGACCTTCAACAGCACGGCGACCGTCGAGCACAACCCGGCCGAGGAATACGTGCTGACGGCGGACGATCCGGCCTATTTCTATCCGTTTCTCTACGACGACGAGGAATTTCCCGATCTCGTCCAGTTCATCACGCCGCAATATGGCGATCCCAATGGCGAACTGTCGGCCTGGGCGCGCCAGTTTCTCGACCAGCAGGGGGCGACGCCGACCTTCAACATCCTCAGCGGCATGACCCATGGCATCCGCGAGGCCTTCACCTATCGCAAGCGCTACGAGCACGGCACCCAGCATCCGCTCGATACGCTGCAGACCGGCTCGGGCACCTGCCGCGACTACGCGCTGTTCATGATCGAGGCGCTGCGCCGGCTCGGCATCGCCGCGCGCTTCGTATCGGGCTATCTGTTCATCCCGGGCGACCGCGCGCACGGCTATGTCGGCGGCGGCTCGACCCATGCCTGGGTGCAGGTCTATCTGCCGAGCGCGGGCTGGATCGAGTTCGATCCCACCAACGGCATCATCGGCACCCGCGATCTGGTTCGCGTCGCGGTGGCGCGCGATCCGCGCCAGGCGATCCCGCTGCACGGGACGTATCTGGGATCGGCCGATGCGTTCATCGGCATGAATGTCAGCATCAATGTCTTCTCGGCCGATGAAGCCGCCGCGGGAGCCTGATCATGGAAATCAAGGTCGGCTTCGAGATCAGCTATGCGGCGGTGCAGCCGACGCCGATGGTGACGATGCTCAACATCCATCCGTCGCGCTTCGCCGATATTGTCGGCACCGAAAATATCGTCACCGAACCCAATGTGCCGATCGGATGTTACCGCGACAGTTTCGGCAATGTCTGCGGCCGGCTGGTGGCGCCCGCCGGCGGCGTCACCTTCCGCGGCAGCGCGCTGGTGCGGGACTCCGGATTGCCCGACGTGGTGATGCCGACCGCGCAGCAGGTGCCGATCGATCAGTTGCCCGACGACGTGCTGCTCTATCTGATGCCGAGCCGTTATTGCGAAACCGACAAGCTCACCGATATCGCCTGGTCGCTGTTCGGCAACACCGCGCCGGGGTGGGCGCGGGCGCAGGCCATCGTCGAGTTCGTCCATAACCACGTCACCTTCGGCTACCAGCACGCCCACCACATGAAGTCGGCGCACGACGTCTACGAACAGCGCGCCGGCGTCTGCCGTGATTTTGCGCATCTGGCGGTGACGTTCTGCCGCTGCATGAACATCCCGGCGCGCTACTGCACCGGCTATCTCGGCGACATCGGCGTTCCCAAGGATCCCGCGCCGATGGATTTTTCGGGCTGGTTTCAGGTCTATCTGTCGGGCCAATGGTACACCTTCGACGCCCGCCACAATCACCCGCGGATCGGCCGCATCCTGATGGCCACCGGCCGCGACGCCGCCGACGTCGCGCTGACCACGAGCTTTGGGCGGATGGATCTGGTGAAGTTTCTGGTGGTCACCGACGAGGTGGTGCCGGCTTGATCCCGTCCGCCCGGACGGGATAACTGCGCGCCATGAATTCAGATCGTCTCTTCGTCTACGGCACCCTGATGCGCGGCTTCGATCATCCGATGGCGCAGTTGTTGTCGCGCAGTGCCGATTTCATCGGCGAAGCGCGCTGCCGGGGCCGGCTCTATCTGGTGAAGCATTATCCGGGGATGGTGCTGTCCGACGCCACTGATGATGTGGTGTTCGGCGAATTGTACCGGCTGAAGCAGCCGGAAGCGCTGCTGCGCGAATTCGACATGTATGAGGCCTGCGGCGAAGGGTTTGCCGAGCCGACCGAATATATGCGGCGGCTGCTGCCGGTGACGCTGGTCGATGGCGCGGCGAGCGAGCCACCGACCAGTCAAGCCTGGACCTACCTCTACAACTGGCCCGTCGCCCATCTGCGCCCGGATCGCCTCCGGGCGGTTCTTGGAGAAGTGACGTCCCCCTGTGAATAGCGGCGAGAAAGCCTGCGACTCTTCATACTTTGGGCTCGGCTCCCTATATCGATAATCGGTTGCACCGGACCCGACACATCCCTTATGCGCTTCACGCCCGAATTCCTCGAAGAACTGCGCGCCCGGCTTCCGGTTTCGGAAGTCGTGGGCCGGCGCGTCAAGTTGAAGAAGGCGGGGCGCGAATATAAGGGGCTGTCGCCGTTCCAGCAGGAAAAGACGCCGTCGTTCACCGTCAACGACCAGAAGCAGTTTTATCACGACTTCTCCACCGGCAAGCACGGCAACATCTTCGACTTCGTGATGGAGACCGAAGGCTGCTCGTTCCCCGAAGCCGTGGAGCGGCTGGCCTCGCAGGCCGGGCATGGCGCTGCCCGCCGTGACGCCCGATGCCGCGCGGCACGAGCAGCGGCGCAAGACGCTGCATGACGTGATGGAACTCGCCGCCAAATTCTTCGCCGACACGCTGGCGTCGCGGGGCGGCGCCAAGGCGCGCGGCTATCTCGGCGACCGCGCGATCCTGCCGCAAACCCAACTCCAGTTCCGCATCGGCTACGCGCCCGGCGAACGCTTCGCGCTGAAGGAATATCTGGGAGCGCAGGGCATTCCGGTCGAGGACATGGTCGAGACCGGTCTGCTGATCGGCGGCGACGACATTCCGGTGCCGTATGATCGCTTCCGCGATCGCGTGATGTTTCCGATATCAGATGCCCGCGGCCGCGTCATCGCGTTCGGCGGCCGCGCGCTGGAGAAAGACGTTCCCGCCAAATATCTGAATTCGCCGGAAACCCCGCTGTTTCACAAGGGCGACAATCTCTACAACCTTAGCTCAGCGCGTCAGGCCGCCCATAACGGCGCGCCGCTGGTGGTGGTCGAAGGCTATGTCGACGTCATCGCCATGGTGACGGCGGGCTTTGCCGGCAGCGTCGCGCCGCTCGGCACGGCGCTCACCGAAAACCAGCTCGCGCTGCTGTGGAAGATGGCGGACGAGCCGATACTCTGTTTCGACGGCGACAAAGCCGGCCAGAAGGCGGCGTGGCGCGCGGCCGATCTGGCGATGCCGCATCTCAAACCCGGCAAGAGCCTGCGGTTCGCGCTGCTGCCGGAGGGGCAGGACCCCGACGATCTCGCGCGCTCCGGCGGACGCGCCGCGATCGAGGAAGTGATCGCGGCGGCGCGCGGGCTTTCGGATGTGATCTGGTCGCGCGAAATCGAGGGCGGCTCCTATGCGACGCCGGAACGGCGCGCGGCGCTGGAAGCAAAAATCGGCGAACTCACCAACGGCATCCGCGATGAAGTGGTGCGGCGCTATTATCGCCAGGATCTGGCCGAGCGGCTGCAGCGCACCTTTGCGCCGGACGGCGGCCGCGGCGGCTACGGCAAGGGCAATTACGGCGGCGGCCAACGTGGCTTCGGCGGCGGCTTCGGCAACGAATCAGGCCGGCGCTTTACCCCCCGCAGCCCCGGCGGCAGCCGATTCGCGCCCCCCGGCCGGGGCCAGGGACCGGGCGGCGCCCCGATACTGGCGCCCGGACCCTACCAGGCCGCCAGCCCCCATCTGGCGACCAGCCAGATCATGCGCGGCCAGCGCAGCGCGGTCTCGCGCCGCGAGGCGCTGATCCTGCAATCCCTGATCAACCATCCCTGGCTCTTGAACGATCACCTCGAAGCGGTGGCCGCACTCGAGCTGGCCCATCCCGAAGCGCATAAACTGCGCGCCGGGATCATCGCCGCCTATGCGCATTATTCGCACCATGACGATCCGGCCGAGGAAACAGCCAAACTCGTGGCCTCCCTGGAGAAATCCGGATATCTCAAGCAAATTCAAATGGTTGAGCGGGCGTTGACGACCAAGGAGGTCTGGGCCACGCAGCCCGGCGCCGCCCATGAGGACGTTCTTTCCACCTGGCACCAGCTCGTTGCCTTGCATCACAAGGCGCACGCCTTACTTAGAGAAAAGAAAGATGCCGAGCTGGCTTTGGGCGACGATGCCAGCGAGGCTAATTTCGCGTGGTTGCGCGACGTGCAGGCCAGGATGGCCGAAATGGACGGAACCGAGGCGCTGATCGAGGGTTTTGGCGAATCGTCCGGCCGGTTCCAGCGCAGCGTCTAGGCACCTGGGCTAAAAAAATGATGCGGACGGCGGGGTGCCGGACTGCGAAATGACTCGCCAAACCCATGGTTTGGCTGCAAAAACAGGGTTAATCGACGCTTAACGGCTCGCGGGCTATGAGGTCGTAACCGGTTCGAACTAATTCGGGGGTGGCGATGTTCTGCGCCGCCCTTTGTGCGTCATACGTGACGTTTCGATTAAAGCGGATGCTGTCACGCATCCTGCATGAGCGCGTTTTAGGAGCACTGAATGGCCACCAAGGCAAAGACGCTGCAGGTCAAGGACAAGGAAAAAGACGTCACGGCAGCCGATGCGCCCGAGAAGGATTCGCCCGACGCGCCCTCGCCGTTGCTCGACCTGTCCGACGCCGCCGTCAAGAAGATGATCAAGCAGGCCAAGAAGCGCGGCTTCGTGACCTTCGATCAGCTCAACGAAGTGCTGCCCTCCGACACCACCTCGCCGGAGCAGATCGAGGACATCATGTCGATGCTCTCCGACATGGGCATCAACGTCTCCGAGGCCGAGGACTCCGACAGCGAGGAAGAGAGCAAGGAAGACGACGCCGACGACACCGACAACGAACTCGTCGAGGTCACGGCAGAAGGCCGTCACCGAAGTCAAGAAATCCGAGCCCGGCGAGCGCACCGACGATCCCGTCCGCATGTATCTGCGCGAGATGGGCACCGTCGAGCTGTTGTCGCGCGAAGGCGAAATCGCGATTGCCAAGCGCATCGAGGCCGGCCGCGAGGCGATGATCGCAGGGTCTCTGCGAAAGCCCGCTGACCTTCCAGGCCATCATCATCTGGCGCGACGAACTCAACGAAGGAAAGATCTTCCTTCGCGACATCATCGATCTCGAAGCCACCTATGCCGGCCCCGACGCCAAGAACAACATGAACCCGGCGCTGCTGCCCGCACCCGTCGGTGCCGACGGCCAGCCGATCGCGGTCGAGGCCAACGGCAATGGCGCGGCTCCCGCCCATGTCGCGCCGCCCGCCGCTCCGCCGGCGCCGACCCCGTTCCGTGCCGCGCCCGCCGCAGCCCCCGCAGGCGAAAGCACCTCCTCGGAAGGTGCTGCCGACGGCGACATGGACGACGACGAGTTCGAAAACCAGATGTCGCTCGCCGCGATCGAGGCCGAGCTGAAGCCGAAGGTCGTCGAGACCTTCGACAAGATCGCCGACAACTACAAGAAGCTGCGCCGCCTGCAGGAGCAGGACATCGCCAACCAGCTGCAGAGCGAGACGCTGTCGCCGTCGCAGGAGCGCAAATACAAGAAGCTGAAGGACGAAATCATCGTCGAGGTGAAGTCGCTGCGGCTCAATCAGGCCCGTATCGATTCGCTGGTCGAGCAGCTCTACGACATCAACAAGAAGCTGGTGTCGTTCGAGGGCCGCCTGCTGCGCCTCGGCGACAGCCACGGCGTCGCGCGCGAGGACTTCCTGCGCAACTACCAGGGCTCGGAGCTCGATCCGCGCTGGCTCAACCGTGTCTCGAAACTCTCGGCCAAGGGCTGGAAGAATTTCGTCCATCACGAAAAGGACCGCATCAAGGAACTGCGCGGCGAGATCCAGCAGCTCGCGGCACTGACCGGGCTCGAGATCGGCGAATTCCGCAAGATCGTGCACGGCGTGCAGAAGGGCGAGCGCGAGGCGCGCCAGGCCAAGAAGGAAATGGTCGAGGCCAACCTTCGTCTCGTGATCTCGATCGCCAAGAAATACACCAACCGCGGCCTGCAATTCCTCGACCTGATCCAGGAAGGCAATATCGGCCTGATGAAGGCGGTCGATAAGTTCGAATACCGCCGCGGCTACAAGTTCTCGACCTATGCGACCTGGTGGATCCGGCAGGCGATCACGCGTTCGATCGCCGACCAGGCCCGCACCATCCGCATTCCCGTGCACATGATCGAGACCATCAACAAGATCGTGCGCACCTCGCGCCAGATGCTGAACGAGATCGGCCGCGAACCGACGCCGGAGGAACTCGCCGAAAAGCTCGGCATGCCGCTGGAGAAGGTCCGCAAGGTCCTCAAGATCGCCAAAGAGCCGCTGTCGCTGGAAACCCCGGTCGGCGACGAGGAAGATTCGCACCTCGGCGATTTCATCGAGGACAAGAACGCGATCCTGCCGATCGATGCGGCGATCCAGTCCAACCTGCGCGAAACCACCACCCGCGTGCTGGCCTCGCTCACCCCGCGCGAAGAACGCGTGCTGCGCATGCGCTTCGGCATCGGCATGAACACCGACCACACGCTGGAAGAAGTCGGCCAGCAGTTCTCGGTGACCAGCGAACGCATCCGGCAGATCGAGGCGAAGGCGCTGCGGAAGCTGAAGCATCCGAGCCGGTCGAGGAAGCTGCGGAGCTTCCTGGATAACTGATCGCGTTTCCCGGGCGCAGCGGAGCACGTAGTGGTACGCTGCAGACCCCGGGAGCAAGCTCGCTTCGTTATGGCTTGGCTTGATCCAGGCATCCATCGAGACAAGGCGGCGGGCGAAAGCCCGCCGTTTTTTTGTGATGTGCCGCGAACCGGTTGTTGTGCGCTTCGCTTCATTCACTGGTTGTGGTATGGGGTCGTTTTATACTGTTTCGAGGGGGACTTCGTGGATCAAGAGCAGGAAATTGACGTCAGGGCTCAAGGCATCCTGACGGGGCTGGGCGAACTTCGGGCCTTACTGGCAGAGCCAATTACTCGGCACGCCCTTGATCTAACAAACAACGCAAAAACTGCGTCCCAGCACGACATTCTAAATCGGACACATCGAAGCCTGACGCAATACTTGAAGCTCGAAGGCGATCTTTTCTACGTTGGCTTGCTCGGACATTTTTCGACGGGAAAATCCAGCACCATAAATTCCGTCCTCGGTGCTTGGGGTACGGTCGATGAGCGTCAAACAGACCAAAACCCAACCGACAATACTATCAGTCTAGTCACGCGCCCCACGAACGAAAAATACTTGTTGGGTGTAATACGTGAAGGGACCGTCACGATCCGGTCCAAGCCGATTGAAAATCCGCTTCTAGATAACATCGTTCTTGTTGATACCCCAGGCACTGGCGATCCCGAACAAGTTGCAGAAATAGCGCGAGACTTTTTGCCAATCTGCGATGTCATATTGTTTTTTTTCTCTGCGGCCAGCCCCCTCGATAGGAACGATATGCCGCTGCTCGAGGAGCTTCAGAAGCGCCTGCCATTTGTGCCAATTCATTTCATCGTCACGCGAGCAGATGAATTGCGGCGTGACATCCTGGCCTCCGCTTCCGAGGAAAATATTGATACTACAAAGCGTGCTAGATTTTTTGATGATGTCTTGCTTCGCCTGAATAAGCTATTGAAGCCGAAGCTTTACACGGAAGAACACTTCATTCTCATTGACAACAGGCACAGATATAATATTTCCGCCCTCACGCAGTTCATTAGCTCCAAATGCGATCCAACAAATTCACGATCGCGGCTTGCAATGCACAGCCACAAGCTCGGTTATTTTGCGGCCATGGCGAAGGAACTAAGAGGGTTTTTCGAGACCTTCTTGGATTACAAGCTTCGTGAGCTGACCAAGATTGTGCATGCGGCGGAACAAAATCGGATCCGATATACAGAAAATGTGCGGATATCAAACAACAACCTAACGAAAACTTGGATCGACCAGCTTACTGCTGTTCTCGCAGAACGAGAACGGGTGCTGAAAGTTTTGGAAGAGCTAGAGCAACTTCCGACAATGGTTGAGGAATTTGAACACGTAAGAAAGCGTCGTCAGGAAATCACCGGAGAGATTCTCGAAGAGGCACAACGCACTGCAGGTCATATCAGCGAGACGCTGAAACTGCGAATTTCTTCGAGGATTACAGACAAGATCCGCGAATATGAGCTCGCCAACTTTGAGCATTCAGAAGTTGGTGCGGGAGGCGTGTTAGATGGCATTTCGCTTGCAATTCCACGATTAGAGCTAAGCGCGGCAATACCGATAGTGCCATCCAACTTAATGGCGAAGTGGGCGAATTTCAGAGAGATCAAAGTTGGCGTGTTGCGTGAGGCAGCTTCTAAACTGCGAAGAATATTTGAGGAAGCGAGCGTTCTCGTTCAAGCCGGCTCGCCGTTCTCCGAATGCGAAAAAATTGTCCAAAGCGCACAAAACTCTCTTTCCGATGATCTCACGCGATTTTTTGGGAACGCAGAACTTTACCGCGCGGGCGTGTTTAGTCACACGACAAAGGAATCGATCGGCGCTCTCGGTCTAGGGAAAGAGCTCGATGATCTAGAGTCGGAGTTCAGCGAGGCAGACCGGCCGGACGCCATTTACTGCAGATGCCATACGTAGCGTATTCCGGGATTTCTCGGAAATTTCGAGCGACGCACGCACGCGTATCGCGGCTGTCGATAAGAGATTACGGCCTTTGGTGGCGAGGATTAATGATTTGAAAATTCCGTCACCAGAAGGAAACTACAAGCAACTTGATCCCTTGATGGACGCGGAAAGCCGTTCGCTAGCTCAAGATGTTTCCAGAGAGCTGCATGACAATGTAGGGCTGTTTTTGGGGACGCTAGAAGCCAAGTTATCGGGCATTATTCTTGAGAGGCGACGATCGTACGGGAGAGAGATTACAGATGCACGAAAACGGCGTCGCTTTTTATATGGAGCCGCGGTCGTCTTTGGTGCGGCCTTGGGCGTGATTTCCTATTTGGCTTACGTCTACGCCGTCGACGTTCCTCAGAATAACTTTCATGCGGTCATTTGGAATATTGTTGCGCAGCTGATTTGGGTGCCGCTCGCGTTCCTTGCTGCGAAATGGTTTGACAAATTCCCCAAGAGATCGGCAACGATTCTGAGTGAAAATCAAGCAATACTTCGACGCCATCTCGAAGGAGCTGCAGAGGAGCAAATAGAAGCTTATGAGTTCGCCGCGATCAGCACGCCGACTCTCACTAAACGTCTCAGCAAGGTTTATCAAAGTCTCATCGATCTTGACCCAGAAAGCTGGAATATGGCGGCAGCGGATCGTTTAAATGCGTTTCGCGAGCTGCACTCTGAGTTCACAAAAATTCGTGTCGAATACGTGGGGTTGGTCGATACTGTGGTTGATAAGATATCTGCGTATTTCAGTGACGCTTCCAAAAACCTGCGATCGCTGAATGAAGTGGCAGACAAGATCAAAGCACGGGCTATAGAGCCATCATTCAAATTGCTGGGAGACACACGGGAATCGTTGGATCGTATCAGGCAACAAGTTCACGAGGTCGAATTTGGATAGTGAAGCGCGGTACTGGCGCAGATACTGGTAGCGAGTTGCAACCATGATAACTGAGCCCTTGCGGCGAAAGGTCGGCCGTTTTGTCTTTGCTAGGGACCGACGCCGCCTACTTCTTCTTCGCACCCACCCGGCTGATGCTCTTGATCGCCAGTGCGGGGCGGCCGGCTTTTTCGGAGATCTCGCGGTCCTGCTCCATGATGAAGCCGCGCGCGGGCTCGTCGCCGTCGAGGCCGCCGAGCAGCTCGGCAGGCACGCGCCGGTTGGAGCGCTGGGAGTCGTCTTCATAGACGACGTTGAAGAAGGCGAATTCGCCTTTGGGATTGGTCCCGGGTTTCTTGGCCATGGGGCGGCTTTTCCCCGATTGGTGCGCGCCTGTCAAAGAAAATAGCTGATATTTGGCGCCGGCCTGCTTTGCGATGAACAAGCGATTTGGCCGGCTGGCCGGCCGGTATGTGACAAGGTGCAACAAGGCATTTTCGGACGAAAAATGGCATGAGAAGTGGTACGGTTTCAGGCCACCGCTGCGCCTCCAAGTTCAGGCAAGACGGTGACGGATTAATCTCCCTCGCCCCGCTTGCGGGGAGAGGGTTGGGGTGAGGGGGCCTCTCAACGATTTCTGACTCGCGGAGAGGCCCCCTCACCCGGATCGCACCGGACGATGCTTCGCATCGCCGGGCACGATCCGACCTCTCCCCGCACGCGGGGAGAGGTAAGCTAACGGTGCGCTTCGATTCAAATCGAACGTATCATGTTTTAGCCAGGGGGATTTTTCGATGACCACGCGCATAAAATTGACAACGGCCGCTTTTCTCACCCTCGCCATGTTCGCAGGGCTGGGCTCACCAGCCGACGCGGCGCAATGCGGCAACGGCCCCGGCGGGTTCGAGGCCTGGAAAAGCCAGTTCGCCCAGGAGGCGAGGGCCAAAGGCGTCGGCGCCTCGGCCGTCCAGGCCTTGATGGGGACGAACTACGCGCAAGCGACCATCAATGCCGACCGCGGCCAGCGCAGTTTTGGTCTCTCGCTCGACCAGTTTCTCGCCAAGCGCGGCGCTTCGACCATCGTGGCGCGCGGCCGGTCGCTGAAGCAATCGCAGGCCGCGATGTTTGCCTCCATTCAGGCCCGCTACGGCGTGCCGCCGGGCCCGCTGATCGCGATCTGGGGCATGGAGACCGGGTTTGGCAGCCAGCACGGCAACCAGAACATGCTCTCGTCGATCGCGACCCTGGCCTATGATTGCCGGCGGTCGGCCTATTTCACCGAGCATTTGTACGCCGCGCTGCAATTGATCGCGCGCGGGTCGCTGTCGCCGTCGCAGCGCGGCTCCATGCATGGCGAAGTCGGCCAGACCCAGTTCATGCCGAAGAACATTCTGGCGTACGGCACCGGCAATCTCGACGTCGCGGCCAACGCGCTGAACTCGACCGCGAATTTCCTCAAAGCCCATGGCTGGCGCGCCGGCGCCGGCTACCAGCCCGGCGAGCCCAATTTTGCGGCGATCCAGGAATGGAATGCGGCGGGGGTGTATCAGAAAGCGATCGCGCTGATGGGCCGCCAGATTGATGGTGGCCAGTAGGGGGGCGACGAGGCACGTCTCGTCAGTGCACGTACCTCTCAACTCGTCATGCCCGGGCTTGTCCCGGGCATCCACGTCTTAACGGCATCGCGGCGAGAAAGACGTGGATGGCCGGGACAAGCCCGGCCATGACGAGACGATTAAGCAACGACCGCTCCGACATCACCGGTGCGCGACCGCTTGGCGGCTATTTGGCCTTCTCAAGCGCGGCCGTCTGCTTGGCGAGCTGTTTGTCGAAATCCTGTTCGAGCCCCGCCACATAGGTTTGAAGCTCGCCCGGCTTGACGAACGGGTTCGGCGCCCCCTCCTTCATCTGCGCGCGCTTCTCCTGCATGCCGTAGACCTCCGGGTGCGGTCCAAGCAGCACGTCGACCTTCATCGCCTTGGCCTTGGCGAAGGTCGATCGGTAGTCGTCGACGATGCCGGGATAGGTTGGCTGGCCGACCAATTTGTTCAGGGCGACCGTTCCGCTGCAGAAGAACAGCACGTCGCGGTCCTGGCCGCCGTCCTTGACGGTCATTTCCCAGCTCGTGCAGCCCGGCGTGTGCCCGGGCATCGAATGCGCGGTCAACGTCGTATCGCCGAGCGTGAGCTTGTCACCCTCCTTGACGGCGCGATCGACCTTCACGGGCGGAAAGGCCAGATCAGCGTTCTTCTCATCCCCCGGATAGTATCCGCCTTCGAGCAAGGGCTTGTCGCGCTCGCCGGCGACGAGTTGTGCGCCGGTGTCCTTTTTCATCTCGGCAAGGCCGCCGGTGTGATCGAAATGGGCGTGCGAGTTCAGGATGACCTTGATGTCGGCGAGCTTGAACCCGAGCTTGGCGATGTTGGCCTTGATCATGCCGGTCGACTCCGGGAGCGCCGTATCCAGCAGGATCAGGCCTTGCGACGTCTTGATGATGTAAACGGCAATGCCGTCGGTGCCGACGTAATAGATGTTACCGATCAGCTGGAACGGCTCGAATGGCGCCGTCCACTTTTGGGTCACCGCCGCCAGAAAGTCCTTGACGGTCTGTGCCTGCACGCCGGTTACGATCAGCGCGAGCGCGCACAGCGCGGTGGCTGTAAGCTTCCTCATGGTTGTTTCCTTCTTGGTCACGTTTTTTGTTCGGATAGACGTCGCGTGTTTTTGGCGCGCCGCCGCAAACTACGTTGCCAACGGTGCCGCTGCAACAGGTCCAGCATCGGAATATTTCGCATCGCGGGTGGAATAGTCGATCGCGCTGATGGGCTGCCAGATTGATGGTGACGAGTAGGGGGCGGCGCCGCCCGCCGTTCCTTGCACGCCTCTCTCCATCGTCATGCCCGGGCTTGTCCGGCATCCACGTCTTAACGGCATCGCGGCAACAAAGACGTGGATGGCCGGGACAAGCCCGGCCATGACGAGCATTGAAAATTGCTCGTGGTCTCTCGAAAGACATCTGCCCTTCGCAATTGTCTCATGGCATGATCGCAACAATACTTAGCAAAGGATTCGCATGCGCAAGCTTGGTTTGGCCGTTGTTTTCGGCGCCGTCATCGCCGCCACCCCCGCCTTTGCCGCCCGCTGCGGCGGCGACTTCAACACCTTTGTCGCGGCGATGTCGCAGGAGGCCGCGGCGGCCGGCGTCTCGCAAGCGGTGATTTCGCAGGCGTTCGGCGGCATCACCGTGGATCAGGCGGTGCTGAATTTCGACCACCGCCAGCGCTACACCTTCAACAAGACCTTCGAGCAATATGTCTCGACCCGGGTCGGTCCGGGCCGCATCAACGGCGGGCGGGCGATGCTGCAGCGGAACGCGGCGCTGCTGTCGAGCATCGAGGCCAAGTTCGGCGTGCCGCGGCAGATTCTGGTGGCGATCTGGGGCCTGGAAACCGATTTCGGCAAGGGCGACATGGGCAAATTGCCTGTGATCCGCACGCTGACCACGTTGGCGCATGATTGCCGCCGCACCGAATTGTTCCAGGGCGAATTGCTGGCGGCGCTGAAGATCGTGCAGCGCGGCGATCTTCCCTTGCGCGATCTGATCGGCGCGTTCGCCGGCGAAATCGGCCAGACGCAATTTCTGCCGTCGTCCTACATCAAATACGGCGTCGATTTCGACGGCGACGGCCGCGTCGATTTGCGCCACGACGTCGCCGACGTGCTCGCCTCCACCGCCAACCTGCTGCACACCAACGGCTTCAAGATGGGCGCGCCCTACGGCGAAGGCAGCGCCAATTTCGAAGCCATGCACGAATGGAATCACGCGCTGATCTACCGCAAGACCATCGCGTATTTCGCGGATCAGTTGATGGGGCGGTAGGGTTTTTGTCGCGGCCGATCAACACAACCACCGTCGTCCCTGCGAACGCAGGGACCCATAACCCCTGGCGCGGGTTCGGGCTGAAGGCGTCCGCCACACAGGCGAAAACGGGAGTCCTCGGGGCGTATGGGTCCCCGCGTTCGCGGGGACGACGGCGTAATGTGTATTGGCCCTTTCCTGAATGACGGCGGAAAACGACCCGTCGGGCAAATCACTTCCTTTGCGCAAATCCTGTCCAGCCCAACGTACGAAAATATTTTCATTTCCTTTCGACCCAAATCACCGGCTTAGTCACTGCCGTCCCGTCCCACAGAGGGGCGGCTCGCGATCGTCACGAAACGCGGGGCGGGATGCGGTGGACGCGGATGCGCTATTGACGAACAGCGTGTGACTGCGGACGGCGAAGTCGTGTGGTCCTGACGCCTCGACGCTGGCGTCAAGTTCCTGGGAAGCAAGCTTCCTGGGGGCGACGGTGACAATAAAGCCCGATCACCGGGGAGAGCGCGAAGGAAACCGTTAAAACCATTGCGCAGGGAATGCCGGACGTTTCCGGTGTAACCCGTGGTGACTAACTCGCGTGTTTTTTTCTACACGCGAGGCTGCGGGCGCCACCGGCGCCCGGCATTCCCTGCTCCCCTCTTGGGGTAGCGCTGCGTCCCCTCTTGGGGTGGCGCTCACGTTGCAGCAAAAACTCGCGCGCAATGCGCGGCGAGAACGCGGAAGTGTGTCGGTGTATCCACCCGCGTCGTCCCTGCGAACGCAGGGACCCATACGCCGAGGACTCTCGTTTTCAGCAGTGTGGCAGATGCCCTCAATCACAAGCGAGGGCCAGGGGTTATGGGTCCCCGCGTTCGCGGGGACGACTGCTGAATGTGGAACTGCGCCAATGACGAAATCAAACGCCAACGCGCTGCCGCTAACTCTCCGCCTTCTTCCCGACCTTCGTCCGCTTGTCGAACACCTGCGCCAGCAGCTTCCAGTAGGTCGAAGGACGAAGCCGTTGCACGAGGTCGAGGCATTGGGCGTCGAAGCCGATCAGGATGCGCGGCTGGTTTTTTTCGATGCCGGCGATGATGCGCTGGGCGGCGGCGGCCGGCGTGGTGCGCGCGGCGTTGTCGAAGCGCTCGATCGATTCGGCGCGGCGGGCATTGTCGATGACGCCGCTGCCGGAGCGGGAGTTGCGGGCGATGTTGGTGGCGACGCCGCCGGGATGCACCACCGACAGCCGGATCGGGCTTTCGGCCGTCTGCAGCTCGTGCCGCAGGCTTTCGGAAAAGCCGCGCACCGCGAATTTCGCCGCCGCATAGGCGGTTTGTCCCGGCGGCGCGACGATGCCGAAGATCGAGGAGAGGTTGACGATGTGGGCCTCGCGGCGTTGCGCCAGATGCGGCAGGAACGCGCGCGTCGCATGCACCACGCCCCAGAAATTGATGTTCATCAGCCAGTCCATCTGCGCCTGGTCGATTTCGACAAAATTCCCCATCAGGGCGACGCCGGCATTGTTGATGAGGATGTTGAGGCCGGGATGCGTCGCGACCGCTCCTTGCGCGAACTCCGCGATCTGGTCCGGCTCCGAGACGTCGACCCGATGGGTGGTGACTTTAACCGCGCCCGCCTTGGCGAGTTCGGCGGCGAGCGTCTGCAGCCCGGCCTCGTCGCGATCGGCCAGCGCGAGGTCGCAGCCGCGCGCCGCGAGTGCGAAGGCGAGCGCCCGGCCAATGCCACTGGCCGCGCCGGTCAAGGCGGCGGCGGCTCCACGGATCGCAGTCATCGAAAATCTCCAGATCGGGAAAACAAAACGGCGGGAAGAAAAATGGCGGAAACAAACAGACAAACAGAAATCGGCAAGGTGCCAAGGTGGGCCAAACAGTGCTTGGTCGGGGTAATGCCCGACTTAGTTCGATTTTTATCAGGTCATGCCCGCCGAAAACCGCTTTGGCAACCGGCCAACGCCCGTTGCGGTGCGGTCTTCCGCGACATCACGCCGCGTGATATGGATCGACGATGTCGTTGTCCGCGCCCTTGAGGTGGTTGATCGCGCTCGCGCTATCGGCGGTGGCCACCGCCGCCATGGCGGAGGAGGTGGTGCATTTCACCTCGCTCGACGGCACCACCAATCTGACGGCGTATCTCAGCCGCCCGCAAAATAATCCTCCAAACGATACGCCGCGCCCGGCGGTGGTGCTGCTGCATGGCTGCTCGGGCCTCGTCAACCGGACCGGCCGCGTCATGCCGCTCTACCGGCCCTGGATCCGAACCCTGCTGGCCAAGGGCTATGTGGTGCTGGCGGTCGACAGCGCGACCTCGCGCGGCTACGGCCAGACCTGCTCGCCAAGCGCGGACCGCACCACGATGTGGCGCGACCGGCCCAAGGACGCCTACGCGGCTTTGCAATATCTGCAGGCGCAGCCTTTCGTGAAGGCCGATCGCGTCGGCCTGATCGGCTGGTCGCAGGGCGGCGGCGTGGTGCTGCTCAGCATCAACGACAAGAGCATCGGCCGCTCGGAGGGACTGGCGCATGACTTCAGGGCTGCGGTGTCGTTCTATCCCGGCGCCTGCAGCGAGGCCGCGCAATCGAAACCCTATACGGCGGTCGAGCCGGGAAGCTGGGCCACGTCGGTGCCGCTGTTGCTGCTGATGGGCGAGGCCGACACCTGGACGCCGTTCAAGCCGTGCGCGACGTTTCTCGAGGCCGCCAGGAGCCGGGGCTCGCCGGTCGAGATCAAGAGCTATCCGTCCGCGGTGCATGCGTTCGACACGCCGGATCTCGAACGCCGCGAATTGCCGGCCTATCGCAGCGGCGATGGGCCGATCCCGGTGATCGCCACCGACGATGAAGCCCGCGCCGATGCCGTGTTGCGCGTGCTGGCCTTTTTGAAAGCGCGGCTGGACTGAACCGATCGGAATTGCGGATGACGCTGTCGATCATGGGTATGCCCCAAAATCAAAAGGCGGGCCCAAGGCCCGCCGTTTCGATCGCACTCCTGAACCGCAAGGTGGGTGCCCGGGCAGAGCGAGGCTCCACCCGGGCGAAGATCACTTCTTGGCCTTCTTGGCCTTCTTTACCTTCTTCGCCTTTTTAGCCTTCTTCGCTTTCTTAGCCATAGCATCCTCATCTGGGTTTAATGGATGGAAACGCGACACGAGGCATGCTCGGCGGAGGGCCAACCTCGCAACATCCTCGAAACCAATCCCAACAAATTCGCAGCCTGCTGCCCCGCGCTGTCACGGCACTGTCATTACGTTATCCACAGCTGTTGCACGATTTGGCACGATTTCGACTGAAATTTAGCAAGCGCCCGCCTCTCCACCGACGTCGCGCGCCGCGAATGCGCGTTGCTTCACGCAGGGACGACACGGTTAACGAGACGCCAATATCGGCCGCGCATCCGCCCCGCGCCGGAGGCAGGCAAAGGCCATCGCGATCGGTTCTTCATTGTTTCAAAACCAAGGTTCGGTTTGCCGCCGGCAGTAGAGAGTCCGTTAAGCGCCGCGGCTGCATCTTGTCCGTAAGATCACGGGGATGGTCTGACGCATTCATTGGGCAATTGGGGAGAGCGCCATGTGCGTTCCGGGGTCGTGATGCTGAACGTTCCGACGATGTGGACGATATTCATCGTCAATTTTCTCGCGCTGGCCCTGCTCTGGGCCTACGTGATGCGCAGCTACCCGAAATTCGAGGCCGCCCCGTTCTGGACCGGCTCGGCGTTCTTTGCCGCCGTCGGCGCGGCGATGGCGATGGTCCGCTTTGTCTCGGATTCGCTGTTCACGCTGATCATCGGCGGCTCGGTGATCGTTTTCGCCACCTGCCTGGCCGCGATGGGGATCAAGCGATTTTACGGCCAGCCGGTGACCTGGCGCGGCACCGCGCTGATCACCGGGCTGACCGTTGCGGGGCTGACGTTCTTTACCTTTGGCCATGACAGCATGGCGATGCGGATCGCGATCTATTCGGTGGGATCGGTACTGCCGCTGGGGCTGACACTGAAGCTCTTGCTGCGCGAGCAGGATGGCCGCAAAAACCCCGGCGCACGGCTCGCCGCCATCGTCGCCATCCTGATCATCGTGATTTATGCCTTCCGGGTGGTCGGCTTCCTGTTTCGTCTCGGCGGCGACTTCTCGGCCGTCAGTTCCAATCCGGTGCAGTCGGTGCTGATGGTGGCGCTGATGTTCCTGTCGATGGCGCTGAATTTCGGCTTCCTGCTGATGGCGATCGACCGGCTGCGCAACGAGGTCGCCGATCTGGCGCTGCTCGACGATCTCACCGGCGTCGGCAACCGGCGGCATCTGCTGCAGCGTTTGACCGAGGAATGCGCGCGCTCCGAGCGCAGCAACGAGGCGTTTGCGCTGCTGGTGATCGACCTCGACGGTTTCAAAGGCATCAACGACACCCATGGCCACGCCGCCGGCGATGCCTGCCTGCAGCATTTCACCTTGATGGCGCAGACCCGGTTGCGGCCCGGCGACATGCTGGCGCGCACCGGTGGCGACGAGTTCTGCGTCGTGCTGCCGGCCTCGACCTTGCGCGAAGGCGCGATGATCGCACGCCGTATCCTGGACGTGTGCCGCGCCGACGCCGAGCAATGTATTGGCGCCGATATCCCGATTTCGGTCTCGATCGGGGTGGCGCAATGGACCCGCGAGATGGGCGCGTTCCCGGACCGGCTGATCGCCGCCGCCGATCACGCGCTGTACGATGCCAAGAAGAACGGCCGCAACTGCCACGCGGTGTATGATCCGGCGCCGCCGTCGCGGGCGCCCGACTATGAGACCATCCTGGAGCAGGCGCTGCGCAAGACCGCCTGAGCGTGCTATTCAGCGCGTGAATGCGTGCCGACAGGATGACCGAACCATGATGTTACGCCTGCTCGCGATGGCGTTTTGCGCCATGACGGTTTCCATTCCGGCTTCGGCGCAGACGCCCGACCTTGCCGCCATCGCGCACGCGACCGGCACGCCCGACATTCCCGGCCTCAAGATGGTCTGGCTGGCGCCATGGGGCGACGTTGCCAAAGCCCATCCCTGGCGCAACATCATCGTGCATCAGACCGAGGGGCCGGCCGGCTCGGCGCGCGGCGGCGCGCAGGAGCAGTTCAAGAACCCGACCCGTCGCGGCGTCATGGTCTGGGTCGAGACCGACGGTACGGTGTATTGGGCGGTGGCGGAAAATCTCGTCCCCACCCATACCGACGGCGCCGACCGCAACGACAACAAATATATCGACAACAGCAAGACCTATCATCAGGTCAACAAGGACAGCTCGATCGGCGTCGAGTTCGCCGGAAATTATCCCGACGTGACGCGCGGGGCCACCGAGGCGCAGGTCGCGGCGTGGCGGATCTTGGTCAGGGTGTTGCGGGCGCGTTACGGCATTCCGCTCGATCACGTCTATGCCCACAACTGGATCGACTTCAAGGACGCGCGCTATTGCGAAGGCTGTGCGCTCGCCACCTTGGCGCGGCAATGGGGCGAGTAGGGGGCTTCAGATCGGCTGCGCCATCCAGCGAAACAGGCGGGTGATGAGGCCGGGCCGGCGCGGGCGTTGCGCGAGCGGGACCTCGTCGTCCTCGGCCTCGGCGATGCAGCGCTGATAGAAATAGTCGTAAAATCGAAGATCGTTCGGCTCGGTGACATTAAAGCTCTCGTCGCCGAAAAACACCGTGTAGCTATAGAAAAACGGCCGGATCCACGGCCCCTCCGGCGAGGCGCGATCCTTTGAGATCACGAATTCCGACGGCTCCAGCCCGTGCGCGACCATGGCCTGTTCAAGCTGCGGCAGCCCGCGCATGAAGTCGGGCGAAAACCCGCCGACGGTGGATTGCAACGTGATCGCCATGACGACGGCCGGAATGCCCTGCGCTGGAAAGCCAAATATTCCCTGTTGGTCGGCTAATCCCGTTTCGAGGTTCAAGACCCGCCGGTTCCACGCTGCCTCTGCGGGCGCATTATTGAACGCCCCTTTTCTCGCTCGCCAGGATGACGGCAGAAAACAAAAAAGCCGGCGTTGCCGCCGGCTTTGATGTTTCGTTTCGGTGCCGCGCGAATTAGTGCGCGGCTTCCAGGGCGGCCTGTTCCTGCCGGGCGATGGTGCCCTTCACGGCAGACTGCACCTTTTCAAACGCGCGGACCTCGATCTGCCGCACGCGTTCGCGCGACACGCCGAATTCGGCGGCGAGGTCTTCCAGGGTCATCGGATCTTCCGCCAGACGCCGCGCCTCGAAGATGCGGCGTTCCCGGGGGTTGAGCACGCCGATCGCGCCGTTCAGCGCGCTGCGGCGATGATCGAACTCCTCGTGCTCGGCCATGACGGCTTCCTGGTTGGGCGAATTATCGACCAGCCAGTCCTGCCATTCACCAGCCTCGCCGTCGTCGCGGATCGGCGCGTTGAGCGACGCATCGCCGCCGAGACGGCGGTTCATGTCGATCACGTCCTGGTCCGTAACGCCGAGGCGCTTGGCAATGATCTTCACCTGATCGGGACGAAGATCGCCCTCGTCCAGCGCGGAGATCTTGCTCTTCGCCTTGCGCAGGTTGAAGAACAGCTTCTTCTGGTTCGCGGTGGTACCCATCTTCACGAGCGACCACGAACGCAGGATGTACTCTTGTATCGACGCCTTGATCCACCACATGGCGTAGGTAGCGAGACGGAAGCCCTTTTCGGGCTCGAACCGCTTCACCGCCTGCATCAGGCCGACATTGCCTTCCGAAACGACCTCGGAAATCGGCAATCCGTAGCCGCGATAGCCCATGGCGATCTTGGCCACGAGCCGGAGATGGCTGGTGACAAGGTGATGTGCCGCTTCGCGATCGTCATGCTCGCGCCAACGCTTGGCGAACATGTATTCCTGCTGGGGTTCCAGCATCGGAAATTTGCGGATCTCGGCGAGGTAACGGGAAAGACCGGATTCTCCGTTGAGAACCGGTAAGGTAGCTGTACGGGCCATTATAGCGCCCTCCAGTGGTTCAGGCCCCCGATAGCGGCGGGCCAGGCAGACGGCCGCTGTGTTAAAGCCAGTCGCTCTGCGATGTTCCGCGTTGGATATTCAACGCATGTGCAACATACACCAAAACGGACGGCATTTGGAAGGATAGTCGCCGTCACGTCCCCGTGTGGCTGCCATAACCTGTTGGCATAGCAAGACTTTCTTAAGCAGCCTGCGTCATAGCGCCGCTCGTAGCTTGTCTCTCAAAGCGGCCAGATCATCCGGCAAATCCGAAATCCACTCCAGAATCTCCCCGGTTTTGGGGTGCTCCAGGGCCAAGAGGTATGCGTGTAGCGCTTGGCGATCGAGGGCGGTCAGGGCCGCCTGGCTTGCCAGCCCGAGCCGGCTGGCCTTGGTCTTGAAGTGCGGACCATAGACGCCGTCGCCCATCAGGGGATGGCCGATATGGGACAGGTGAACCCGGATCTGATGGGTGCGTCCGGTCTCGAGCTGGCAGGCGAGCAGTGCCGCCACCGGTTTGCCGTCGCGGCCGTTGAAGGTTTCCTGCAGATCCCAATGGGTGATGGCTTCGCGGCCGCCCTCGCGTACCGCCATTTTTTCCCGTGCATACGGATGGCGGTCGATCGGAGCATCGACGGTGCCGCGCTGCCGGTTGGGCAGATCCCAGGCGAACGCCATGTAGCCGCGTCGCATCGCGCCGGTGCGGCCATGGTCGGCGAATTGCTCGGTCAGCGATTTGTGCGCGCGGTCGTTCTTGGCCACGACCATCAGGCCGGTGGTGTCCTTGTCGAGCCGGTGCACGATGCCCGGACGCTTGACGCCGCCGATCCCGGACAGGCTGGCACCGCAATGGGCGATCAGGGCGTTAACCAGCGTGCCGGTTTCGTGGCCCGCGGCGGGATGCACCACGAGCCCGCTGGGCTTGTTGACGACGATGATGTCGTCGTCCTCATAGACGATGTCGAGCGCGATATCCTCACCGGTGGGCTCGGGTGCTGTGGCCTCCGGGACGTCGATTGTGATCGTATCGCCGCAGGCGACATGATAAGCGGGGTCGCGGACGGGGGCGCCTCCGAGGCTGACGGAACCGGCCAGGATCAGCGCCTTCAGCCGCGAGCGCGACAGCTCAGGGCTGCGCACCGCCAGCACGCGGTCGAGCCGGATCGATCCCTCGTCGCCTGCGACGGTGACGACCAGCTTTTGACCGCTATTCGACGCCAGATTCTGTTCCAAAGAAGTGCCTTATGACGATGACCGAAACTGTTGTGCCCGAACCGACCCCCGAGCAGGCCGCGCTGTTCGCGCGGGTGCGGCGGATGATGCTGATCGCGGGCCTGACCACGGCGCTCGCGGTGGCCGCCGTTCTCATCGCCATCGGCTACCGCCTTTTCCGCAGCGAGGGAAGCACCGTCGTCGCCACCGACGTCACCGCGACGCTGCCGAAAGGCGCCCGTATCGTCGCCACCGGCGTCGCCGGCGACCGGCTGCTGCTGACGCTGGATATAGGTGGGATCACCGAAATCCGCAGCTTCGACGCCCACAGCCTTAAACCCGTTGGTAAGCTGAAATTCGTCACCGAGCCCTGATTCACCGTCATGGCCGGGCTTGACCCGGCCATCCACGTCTTTGGTGCTTCATTGGGCAGCCAAAACGTGGATGCCCGGGACAAGCCCGCATGACGAATAGAAGCTTCCGCCTTGCAGCCAGCGGATTTCGAGGCTATTCCCTCCCTCACACGCTCCCTTCGTCTAGCGGTTAGGACGCGGCCCTCTCAAGGCTGAAACAGGGGTTCAATTCCCCTAGGGAGCGCCAATGATTTCAATGACTTAGAAAATCCACTTTTCGTTCGTCGAATATGAATTGAACTGGCGGACGGTGGTGGATGCTTGGGGTATTTTCTCACTCAAAGCCTAGAATGATTTCGCTCCGGGCTCGATGACGTTTGCACCTTTCCCGATCGCGTTTTTCAAATATTAGCGAGACGTCGATCGAAGATGTAGTGCATGCATCTGCAAAAAAGTAATCGCTTCCTGCTCAATGGACCGACGACGCTGTCCTCACTGTCCTGTCCTGTCCGGTCCAGGTCCAGTACGTCCCCGACAAGCTTGATAAGGCGGAGTGATGGAAGTTGTCGAGAAGTGGCAGGCTTTAACGAACAGGCTGGTTGAAGCCGGTTTCGAGGTTTTAAAGAAGGGAAAAGTACCTGAGGAAGACCTGCTCGCGCAGCATCCAAAGGTTATCTCCATACTCCTACTGGCCCGAACTCTTTCGCATGCCAAGGGCGTGCGCGCACTTCTCAAAGCCGGGCGCGTGCTAGAGGCAAGAATAATCACCCGCAATTGCCTCGAAAACGGATTCTCGGATCGGCGGCCTGATCGATGAGGGGCAGGCATTTGTCGATAAAATGGTTCATGACGAACAAAAACGCCGAACAATGCGCGGTCAATTGCTATTCGATCAAGGGATACTGACCGACGAAGACGTGGCCAGCCGTCTCAGTAGCTGGATGAAGGAGCGCAAGCACTGGAAGGACAGCAAGACACTCGACCCTAAGGGAGTTGTGAGAGGCGGTACGTTCGAGCAGGCTTATATTTTCTATTCCGAACTTTCGATGGATGCGCATCCCGGCCTTGAAGCGCTGACGCGATATCTCGCGCGCGATGACAATGCCGAAGTGGATTTCGAGCCTAAGATCAATCTGGACGAGGTCGTTGACACCCTTCACCTCCATACCTATGCGGTCCTCACCGTCCTTGTCGGCGTCAATCAACTTCTCGGTCACGGCGCTGATGACGTTTTGTCAAAGCTGACTGAAGAATTTCAGGAACTAGAGCGCGGGCTCAACAGGGTATAGCGGGGCGGTTTCCCTTTTAGAGATGGCGGCATCTGTTGATTCTAGAGCGTAAATCTGAGCCGACCGGTCCCCTCGATTGATGGGAATTACCGTGTCTCACTTATGGGGTGCAGTCCAGCTCTGTCACCGTAACGAGCTTCTGATGAAGGCTCATGCCGCCATGCACTATGACCTCGGGGATAGTCACCCGATCTCGAAGGCCGTGGTCAGAGACCTTTTGCTCACCAACGGCCGGCTTGACGCCTGACAATCCGCAGTTCCATCGCAGGGAACGAGGCTTGCTGTCTCGGTCCCATTCGCTGACACCTAGCTCAGGTCGAAGCCGTTGTAGTCGCACGTATCACCGCAGCATCGTCAAGGTCCTCCGGCGGTGGACCTTCCTGAAGAGCCCAGTCGTGGCCGGTTTTCAGCTTGAGCCGTTCCAGCAGCTTTTCGATCCTATCATTATACAATGCTTCGATCGATTTAACGAGGTCCGGCCACTCTGTACGGCCTCCCACATAGAAGCCGAATGAGATTCCAAATTTGACTTCAAAGCGGTTGTCCTCGTGAAATATTTCAAGCGCGGAGGAGACTGAGTCATGTTCATCGTGGTGAGCGAACCGTTTGTTTCTCAAGTCGAGCACCTCATCGTGGATACTTCGTAGCTTTTCAGGAAGGCTATCGCGCGAAAAGCCACTTTGCTGACCTCCATGGTGAAGCCGCGCGTAGGTTACTACGAATGCTGTAATAAGCAGTTCTAGCTCAAGAAAAGCACCCATTTCTGGTTCGAATTTGTATGCCGACAGGCGCTTCTGCACATGCCTCAATGTCACCAAGGTCGCAAACGAATTAAGAAGCCTGACAAGTTGCGACAATTCCTTATCTACCGACTTCAAGATGACGCGCCCGTCTTCGGCCCTCGCTTGGAAGTGATTTCTCCATTCTTCAGGCAGGTACTGAAGCGCGTCCTCGGTCAGCACATAGTATTCCCCGGTGTCGTCCTCTTTGGCCGTCAGATCGCGCTTCGTATCTTCCATCTGTGTAGAAATCCTATTCATGGCAGCAGCCAATCGCTCTGCATGATCGCGGGGGAGTAAGAACCCAAGAGAGTTGCAATACGTATTTCTTATAATCCAGTAGGGCCAGGACTGATTACCTTTCATGCTGGCTGTTTCAGCGTAGAACGGCGGCGTCATACCAATCCCGTGCTTGGTCTCCAGCATTGTCCGAGCGAACTCATCAACGTCGCCATCTGTCCATTGAGTCGAGCAGCTTCCGCGCGTCACCCAACAGCGCCTGAATCTGCCTGCGCTCGGCGATCGCGTCCCTGGTGAACAGGCCGTGCTTGCGCGCGTTCTGGTTTGCCTGTGGCGCGCCGGATCCCGGTGCGCCGCCGTGCATGCGGCAACGCTGCTTGCCGTGCACCGCCGGAGAGCGGCACGCGCCGCCGGAACGGGTTTTGGCGCCACAACCGCGGGCTCGCCAGCATCGGGCCGGTATTGCGGAGGTGATCGCTCATGCCTGTGCTTCCTGCTTGGCAGTCGCGGGCGTGCTCCGTTGCCTTGAGCCCGCGGCCTTCGGCGCCTTCCGCGCCGCGGATGCCGGGTTTTTGTCCGAAACGATCAGGACTCGCATGCTGCGTGACATTGCCGACAATGGCCTTGCCGCCATCCCCGACCGACACGTTCTGCACGGTGACTGGCGGGCTCGCCATGGCTCCGGTAGCGGTTCAGCGCCTCGATCTGGGCTGGAAATGTACGGGTGAGCCTGCCCAATGCGCGCGCGGCGCTGTCGTGCCGGGCGATGTCTTCCGCATTCGCGAGGTGCTGGGCACATCGCATCGCCATCACATGAACGGAAACCATCTGCGCCACCAGCATGGCCTCGACGGAATCCCTCGGCTTGAGGCTCTTCACCATCGAAATCATGAAAGAGAGGTTGACCTCGTCAGGACTCCCGCCGCTCGCGCTGGCCCTGACCAATTGCCGGAGGATGCCATCCATCGCTTCGCGATCGGCGACCCCCAGCGCGTTCGCCATGAGCTGTTCGCCGAGCTCCGGATCGGGATGCTCGATCGAGAATCCATGCGAGAGAAGCTTTAGTCGCGGAGCAGCGTCAGCTTCGGTCTGCTCGGTGGCGGCGATCGCCATTGTCATAGCGGTGTCGGAAGGGGCGGTGTTCATATCGATATTCCCTGGCATGGGAGCCGCAAGCGCGCGGCTTGGCCACGCGCAGGCGATCGTTCGCCGCGGTGAGCCGGTGCAATTTCAATGGTGGGTGAGGATTTTGAGCCGCAATCGTAACCGCCGCGCCCGTTGTTACGGAGCGACGGTCGTTCTCGAGATTGCGGGATGGTGAAGAAAGGCCGCTGATTTGCCCGACGTGTCAAGGTGCCTTTTCGAATGCCGGCGGCCGTCTGCTACTTTGCATGGGGTTGTTTTCGATATTTTGAATTACGGTGCGCGCGCCATTCAAATCCAGCGGCGTCGGCCCCATCCACCACCTATCAATCTCAGGATCAGCAGAAGCACAACGGCTCCAATGAAGGCGTTGATGATCAAAGCGACAATGCTGACGCCGAGAAGGAAGCCCGCAAGGAAGATGACCCGGCGCCAGGAGGCGGACAAATCGATGAAGAACGGCATCGTCCCTGCTCGCGACCGGAACTCGGTCCGCAGGGGTAGCGGAATATTCCCTTCGAAAGCAGTCGTGATCGCGCGCCAGATTGCCGCAGCCAATGTCGGCGACCGCTCTTTAAGGCAAGGGCCAGGCCGGGCTCTGAACAGGCTAAATCGTCGATCTGATTTCCTGCCGGAACCGGATGCTGTAAAGCCGGTTGGATTCGGCCGGCCAACCACGTACCGTGGTGGCTGCCGGTTCTGGAATGTGGGGAGACATGGAAAGACGCCTGGCTGCCATCGTCTGTGCTGATGTCGCTGGCTACTCGCGCATGATGGGTGCGGACGAGGCGGGTACGCATGCCACGTTCAAGGCCCATCGGACCGCGATCTATCCGATCATCCTTAACCATGGCGGCCGTCTGGTGAAAAACACCGGCGATGGTTTCCTGCTGGAGTTTCCCAGCGTGGTCGGCGCCGTCGAAGCGGCGATCGCGATGCAGGCGCTGATGGCGGAACGCAACCATCACCTTCCCGCCGATCGCGTCATGCAGTTCCGTCTCGGTATCCACATGGGCGATGTGATCGCCGATGAAGAGGAGGTATTCGGGGATGGCGTGAACATCGCCGTCCGCCTCGAAGCGGTGGCCGCCCCCGGCGGCGTCGCGGTTTCGGCCAAGGCCTACCATGAGGCCGGCAAGCATCTCAGCGTCACCCTGGTCGACGCCGGCCCGCACCGGTTCAAGAACATCGAAGAGCCGGTCGATGTCTGGACCTGGGAGCCGCCCGGCGCCGACATTAGCGGCCGGGAGCCGAAGGAGACGTCCAGCCTGGCGTCGCAATACCGCACGGCGATCGTGGGCGTGCTTCCTTTTGCCAATCTCAGTGACGGCGCCGACGAATATTTCTCGGATGGCTTGACGGAAGATTTGATCCACGCGCTATCGCTGCAATCATTTTATCGGGTGCTCAGCCGCAACTCGACGTTCACGTTCAAGGGCAAAACCGCCAGCACGCGCCTGATCGCGCGCGAGATCGACGCGACCTATTTGATCCAGGGCTCGGTGCGGCGCGCCGGAAACAAGATCCGCGTCACCGCCGAACTGATCGCGCCGGAGAACGGCGAGCAATTATGGACCGGTCGATACGACCGCGACATCGGCGAACTGTTCGCGATGCAGGATGAGATTACCACCAGCCTGTCTGCGGCGATCGCTGCCGAAATCTACCGCGCGGAAGCTTCCGCGCCGCCGCGGTCGCCGTCGAACGATGTCACCGCGTGGGATCGATTCCTGAAAGGTCTTTCGTATTATTATTTGCAGACCAAAGCCGATTTCGAAACGGCGATCGGCCTGTTCACCGAGGCCATTGCGCTCGATCCGACGCTTTCGATCGCGCGCGCCTATCTTGCCATCATCCAGATCCAGGGCGTGCAGTTCGGCTGGATCAAGAGCACGCGTGAACTATGGGCGTCGGCGATGAGCCAGGCGGAAAGCAGTGTTCGGCTCGATCCACGTTCTTCCTTTGCCTATTCGCTGCTGTCCTATTTGTACGCGATGGAAGGCCAGTACGAGGCGGCGATGGATGCCTCGCAACGCGCGGTCAAGCTGAACCCCTACGACATGGGCGCGCGGGGGGTTCTCGGGATCTGTCATCTCGTGATCGGCGAGCATCGGCGGGCCATCGAGCTATTTTCAATGGCGGCGCAGCAGGGCAATTCCGATCCCCGATATCGCTGGGCGGCGTTGAACGCGTTCAGCCATTACCTTATGGGCCAGTATGACGCGTCATTGTCCTGGTCCCGTGAAGCGCTGTATGTGAATCCGAGTCATCTGCAAGTGCTCGCGGTGCGGGCGGCGGCGCTCGCGCAATCGGGTCGGTCAGAGGAAGCGGCAAAGGCGACCGAAGTCTTGCTGGGCCATTTCCCGAACTTCACCGTCGAACGGCATCTGCGTAATTTCCGCTGGAAGCTGCCCGAGGACACCGCCCATTACCGCGACGGCCTGCTGAAAGCCGGCGTGCCGTTGGGACAGATGGCTTCCAGTCCCGAGGCGGCTATGTCGAACGTACTCCATCTTCGTCCGGCGGCCGGGACGCGGTCGTCATAGGGCTGACAGTGGCCGGTCGCGCGCCCGTCACCTGCATCATGTGCATTGAAGTTACGGAGCGGACCGCGCCGCATGAGCTTGACCTATGTCATTCCCGATATTCACGGCAGGATCGATCTGCTCCGCGACGGCCTGGTCGGGATTGTCGGGCATGCCGGCGGCAACGCCGGCACGATCGTGGCGCTGGGCGATTACGTCGACAAGGGGCCGGACAGCAAAGCTGTCGTCGAGTTTCTGCGGGCAGGGCCGTTGCCGGAATGGCGATTCGTTCCGCTCAAGGGCAACCACGACGCCATGATGGTCGAGGGGCTGCGCGATCCCGCGCGGATGCAATGGTGGCTGCAGCGGGGCGGCGATGATGCGATCAGATCCTACGGCGGCGACCCGGCGAATGTGCCGCCGGGCGATATCGAATGGCTCGATCGGCTGGCGCTGATGCATGTCGACCGGCAGCGGATTTACGTGCATGCCGGCCTCGATCCGGATCTGCCGCTCGACCGGCAAATCGAAAGGACGCTGCTATGGAAGCGCTATCCGGAAGGTGATGCGCTCGATTTCGGTGGCCGCCACATCGTCCATGGCCACGATTCCTTTACCGATGGTCCGAAGCTGTACGAGGGACGCAGCAATCTCGATACCCGTGCCTGGCGGACCGGGAGGCTGGTGATCGCGGTATTCGATGACGACAGACCCGGCGGTCCCATCGACTTTATCACGGTGCAGGGTGATCCGGCCCCGGCCAAGCCGGGCTAGATTTTTGTTTTGACGCGTTTTCTTCACGCGAACCGGCTGCCACGGAGCCTGTCATCGGGCGCGCGTTCGCGCGACCCGTTGGCTCGAAAACGCTATTGCGCAATCCTATCGCCACATGCCGCGCATTCGCGCGCCGACGTCGATCCGCGGTGGCCCTGCATGACGCGCGGCCTGGTTTGCGGCGGCGGCCGGCCAGCCGGTGCGCTCGAACAGCGTCAACAATCGATCGGGAATGAAACGGGTCCGCGAAGCATAGACGTGGCGGTCGCCTTGCGCATGCTGGCCGTGGGTGAAGAAGCGCTGCGGCACGATCAGGTGCAGCTCATCCTTGGCGCGCGTCATCGCCACATATAACAGCCGCCGTTCCTCCTCGAGTTCCGCCGAAGTACCTGCGCCGAGATCGGAGGGCATGCAGCCGTCGACCACGTTCAGCACATAGACCGATTTCCACTCCTGCCCCTTGGCGGAATGGATGGTGGACAGGATCAGATAATCTTCGTCGAGCAGGGGAACGCCGGCCTGGTCGCTGGTCGCGTCCGGCGGATCGAGCGTCAACTCGGTGAGGAAGCGTTCGCGCGAGGGATAGCCGCTCGCGATCTGCTCCAGTTGAATGAGGTCCGCCTTGCGGGTCTCGGCTTCTTCGTGGATGCGATCGAGATGCGGCTCGTACCAGAGCCGCGCCCGTTCGAGATCCGCGGGCCATTCCGAATAGCGCAGATCTGCGGCGGTCTCGGTGAAGGATTTCCAATCGGCGCCGGCGCGCGGCGGCGAGGGCAGGCTGCACAGCGCATGAATCGGATCGGACGCTTCCGCCATCTGGTCGAGGATGCGCTGCGCCGACGCCGGGCCGATGCCCGGCAAGAGATGCAGCACCCTGAAGCCGGCCACACGGTCGCGCGGATTTTCGATGAAGCGCAGCAACGCCAGCACGTCCTTGACATGCGCGGCATCGAGAAATTTCAGGCCGCCGAATTTGACGAACGGGATGTTGCGGCGGGTCAGTTCGACTTCCAGCGGGCCGCTATGCGATGAGGCGCGAAACAGCACGGCCTGCTGCTTGAGCAGCGACCCGCTTTCGCGGTTTTCCAGCACGCGCTCGACGATATAGCGCGCCTGATCGGCTTCATCGCGCACGGTGACCAGGCGAGGTTTCTCGGATGATTCGCGTTCGGTCCAGAGGTTCTTGGTAAAACGTTCCCTGGCGAGATCGATCACGCCATTGGCCGCCGACAGGATCGGCTGCGTCGAACGATAGTTGCGGTCGAGCGTAATGATTTCGGCGCGCGGCGTGAACTGATCCGGAAAATCCAGAATGTTGCGCACGGTCGCGGCGCGGAACGAATAGATCGACTGGGCGTCGTCGCCGACCACGGTCAGGCCGCGGCCGCCGGGCCGCAGCGCCAGCAGGATCGAGGATTGCAGACGGTTGGTGTCCTGATATTCGTCGACCAGCACGTGGTCGAAGCGTCCGCCGATGTCGTCGGCGATCGATGCGTCCGACATCATCTGCGCCCAGTACAGCAGCAGGTCGTCGTAATCGAGCACGTTCTGCTGTTGTTTGGCTTCGACATAGGCGGCGAATAATTGCTTGAGCTCGCCGCTCCATCCCGAGCACCACGGAAAGAACTGCCCGAGCACCTGTTCGATCGGCGCCTCGGTATTCACGCAGCGCGAATAGATCGAGAGGCAGGTGCCCTTGGTCGGAAACCGGCTTTCGGTCCTGGACAGGCCGAGTTCGTGGCGCGCGAGGTTGATCAGGTCGGCGGAATCTTCGCGGTCATGGATCGTGAAGGAAGGATCGATCCCGATCTGCTCGGCATATTCCCGCAACAGCCGCGCGCCGATCCCGTGGAACGTGCCGGCCCAGCTCAGCGCGTCGGTCATGATGCCGGCCTTGTCGCCCATCACCTTGCGCGCGATGCGCTCGATCCGGCGCGACATCTCGGATGCCGCCCGCCGCGAAAACGTCATCAGCAGAATGCGGCGCGGATCGGCCTTGTTGACGATCAGATGCGCCACGCGATGCGCCAGCGTGTTGGTCTTGCCGGATCCGGCGCCGGCAATCACCAACAGCGGCGTGCCGACATGGCCATCGGCGGTGACGCCGTGCTCGACCGCACGGCGTTGTTCCGGATTGAGCGTATCCAGATATGGAGCGGTCAACGCAGCCAGCACGAATTGTCCCCTTTTGCTTGCAGGACGCTCGGCGATTCGATCCCTCACCGCAACGAGATATTGCCGGAACCTGAGCCTATGTCCGCGTCAGGCTGTGTTGCTGGAGGATCCGGAATCGGGAACCCGGATCGCTCTGCTTGAACAGCGCCAGGCGGTCCACCGCGAGCGAATTCATGTCGAGCCCGGCAAAGCGCTGCCGCAGGATCGCCAGCACGGTTTCGCGCCGCTCCGCCGGAAGCCGCCCGGTCAGCGTCATGTGGAAGCGAAACTCTTCCATCACGTAAGGATAACCCCAGCGGTCCAGATAATCGCGCTGCCTTGGCGGTAGCCGCTCCGGATTGCGCCGCGCGCGATCCGTGGCGGTCAGCGGCGCGCGGAAGCTATCGAAGTGTCTGACGGCATCGGCGGCCATTGCCTGCAGTTCAGCCGACGGCTGCGACGGCGTAATCGCGATGAAATCGCCGATCGCGCTGACAACGGGCGCTATCGTCGGGATGGGCCGGGGCATTGCTGCAAATTCCGCGCAGGCGGCCAGAAGCTCAGCTTCGCTCTTGCCGTCGGCCAGCACCATCGGGGCTTTCAGGGTGGCGTGAAAACCGTATTGGCGCGGATCCTGGGTCAGCTCGCCCCAATCCGGCAAGGCCTGCTCGATATCGACGGGAAACCGCAAGGTCTTGCGGCTGAAGGCGTCATAACCCAACAGATGCGCGCCGAAGCGACCGAGTTCACTTCGGGGTGCGGGGGCATAATAGAGCGCATAGCGGGGCGTGTCGGTCATGATGGTCACAATAGAGTGCAATCACGCTGCCGCAACGGCCTTGCGCGGAAGCACCGATGGTTTCAGCAGACGGCCGGCATCGGTGAGGTGAACCAGTCGTCCGGCCGAGATCACGGCCATGATACGCGGCCGCAGCGGCTGTTCGTCATCGACCAGGATGATATCGGCGCGTTGACCGGGATCGAGCGTTCCGCGGTCGGCAAGACCGGCGGCACGTGCGGGCGCGGAGGAAATCAAATTCCACGCCGCCGGTAGCGGCAGCACGTCATCGGCGACCAGCCGAAACGCCGCCAGCAATTGCGCCGGATAGTAATAATCGGACGCCAGAATCGAACACAGGCCCTTGGCGATCATGTCGCTGGCCTTGGTCCATCCGGTATGGCTGCCACCGCGCACCACGTTCGGGGCGCCGAACACGATGAAGTCGCCGTTATCAGCGGCATCGCGCGCGGTTTCCTCGTTAACGGGGAATTCGGCGATCGCGATGCCTTGCGCGCGAAAGGCCTGCCTCATCGCGGGCGTATCGTCGTCATGCGACAGCATCCGGATGCCGGCATCGCGCGCTGCCTTGGAGAGGCGCGCGATCGAGCCGGGAACGTGGTCCGCGCGGCCAACGACGCGCTCGACCAGCGCGTCGAATTCGCGGTCGGAGAGGCCGGTCCGCTCGACCATGCGGCTGCGCTTCTGCGGTTTGGCGAGATTGCCGACGGTCGAGTCCATGTGGTCGTTGAAGGCGAACAGATCGATCCGCCGCGCCGACAGCCATTCGATGATTTCGCTCTCGGCGTCGAGATTGTAGGTCTCATGGCGCAGGTGAAAGCGGGTGTCCGCCGCGAGTTGCGGCCGCAGGCGTTCGATGGTCTCCAGCAACTGCCTGGCATTGTCACCGCTGCGCAGGCCCGGCTCCCACGACCAGGTCGTGCCATGAAACACCGTGGTGATGCCGTTGGCGATCGCCTGCCGGTCGCTGTCGATCAGCGCGACATCGACCGGAAAATCGACGCCGGGGCGCGGCATCATCTGCCGCTCGAACGCATCGCCATGCAGATCGACGATGCCCGGCAGCACCAGGAGTCCATCGGCATCGATGTTGAGCGCGCCGCGTGCGGGCGCGTGATCCACGGCGCCGATTTTACCGTTGGCGATCTCGAGCGAAGCGTCGCAGATTTCCTCGCCGAGCAACGCCCGGCCGCCTTCAATAAAAATGTTCATCACGACGCGGCCTTTTGTCGCTGCGCAGCCGCGTGCGGTGTGTCCGCCGCTTCGTATTTTTCGAGAAATTGCTCGATCGGCAGTTTTCGGAAATCGGGCAATGCGAGGCGCAGGGTCTCGTGGCTCCAGTCCCACCATTTCAGTTCGGCGAGGCGGTTTGCGATCGCTTCCGGAAACCGCCGCTTGATCGCGCGCGCCGGATTGCCGGCGACGATGGTGTAGGCCGGCACGTCCTTGGTCACGATCGCGCCCGCCGCGATCACGGCGCCGGTGCCGATGTTGCGGCCCGGCAGCACGATGGCGCCGTGCCCGATCCAGACGTCATGGCCGATATGGACGTGATGCGCGCGGCGCCAGGCGAAGAACTCGGCGTCGTCGGCTTCGCCTTCGAAATAGGCGCTGGCGCGGTAAGTGAAGTGCGCCTGGGTGGCCCGGTGCATCGGATGGTTGCCGGGGTTGATTCGGGTCATCGCCGCGATCGAGCAGAACTTTCCGATTGACGTGTAGGTGATCTGGGCGTCGTTCACGACATAGGAATAATCGTCCATCGTCACTTCCTGCAGAATCGTGCGCGCGCCGACCTCGGTGTAAGCACCGAGCTTGACGTCTTTCAGCTTCGCGGAAGGGTCGATCGTCGGTTCGACGGAGAGCTTTTTGCCGGCCATGCGGGCTTCCATAGATGATGCAGGTTGATGTCGTCGCTGCCCGTCATCGGCGGGCTTGATGACGATAACATGACGGTTGGATGACGATCATGCGCGTGGACGGTAGCCGCGCCGCAGCACGACTGTCACATAACTGTAGAATCCGGGCGCTAGCGATAGAACCAGATAGCCGTCAGTCCGGCTTGCTGGAGCAATACATGCTGGTGGTCGAAGGTTTGACGTGCCGATTTGGCACCAAGGCCGCTGTCGATAATGCCTCGTTCTCGATCGCGCCCGGCAGCTTTGTCGGCGTGATCGGCAGGTCCGGAGCCGGCAAGTCGACGATGCTGCGGATGATCAACCGCCTCGCCGATCCGACCTCGGGGCGGATTCTGTTTGACGGCCTGGATGTCACCGCGTTGCGCGGCAGAGAGCTGCGGCAATGGCGCGCCCGTTCCGCCATGATCTTTCAGCAGTTCAATCTGGTCGGCCGGCTCGACGTGCTGACCAATGTGCTGATGGGACGGCTGGCCGAAATCCCGGCCTGGCGTTCGCTGGCGCAGCTTTGGCCCGACCAGGACCGGGCGCTCGCGATGTCCGCGCTCGAGCAATTCGATATCGCCTCATTGGCCGCGCAGCGCGCCGACCAGCTCTCGGGCGGCCAGCAGCAGCGGGTCGCGATCGCGCGCGCGCTGGTGCAGCAGCCGGATATCATTCTCGCCGACGAGCCGATCGCCTCGCTCGACCCGCGCAATACCAGGGTCGTGATGGATGCGCTGCTGCGCATCAACAAGCATTTCGGCATCACGGTACTCTGCAACCTGCATTCGCTCGATCTGGCGCGCAACTATTGCGATCGCCTGATCGGCATGGCGGCCGGCCGCGTCGTATTCGACGACGTCCCGGCGATGCTGACCGATCAGATCGCGCGCGAACTCTACGATCTCGAAGCCAATGACGTCATGGGTGGAGCGCCGGTCCACGCGCCCGCCGACGTAACCGATCGGGCGCTGGGCACTGCTGCGGCGGCCTGAAGTAACGCGACTGTCAAGTGCGGCCGCTACAAGGCTGTAGCGGATCGCACGCGTATCACTGCAACAGGGGAATTCATCATGATCAATCGTCGTATCGTTCTGGCCGGCGCCGCGTCGCTGGCCTTCGTCCGTACCGCCAGCTCCGCGGAAGACTGGAAGGCGAAATATCCGGAGATCACCTTCGCCGTGATTCCGGCCGAGAACGGCTCCGGCGTTACCGAACGCTTCACACCGTTCGTGAACTATCTGTCCAAGGAACTCGGCATCAAGGTCACGCTGCGCGTCGCCAACGACTACGCCGCCGTGATCGAAGGCCAGCGCGCCGGCAACATCCATATCGGCTATTACGGCCCGGCATCGTTCGCGCGCGCCCGCGTCACCAACGTCAAGACCGACGCCTTCGTGATCGACGTCAATTCCGACGGCTCCAAGGGCTATTATTCGGTGTTCTATGTGCTCGCCAAGAGCCCGTACCAGAAGCTGGAAGACCTCAAGGGCAAGAACCTCGGCCTGGTCGATCCCAACTCGACCTCCGGCAACAACATGCCGCGCTTCAAGATGAACCAGATGGGGGTCGATCCCGATACCTATTTCTCGCAAGTCGTGTTCACCGGCAGCCATGAAAACGCCGTGCTGGCGCTGGCACAGGGCACGGTCGACGTCTGCGCCAATTGGTGGAACGCGGAAGACGACAGCAACCTGACCCGCATGCTCTCCAAGAACATGGTCAAGTCGAGCGACGGCACGCCGTTGAAGAAGGAAGACTTCCGCATCATCCTGAAGTCCGACCTCATCATCAACTCGCCCTATGCCTATCTCAGCGATCTGCCCGACGACATGAAGGCCGCGATCAAGAAGGCGTTCCTGGAAGCAGCGGACAAGGACAAGGACGCGTTCAAGAAACTCTCCGACGGCAAGAACCTGCCGTGGCAGTCGGTGACCAACGACGACTACAACAAGACCATCGAGCTGATTAAGTTCGTCGACAGCCTGCGCAAGAAGGCTTCCTGATCGCTGAAACTGACGCAAGAGCCGGGTCCATCGACCCGGCTCTTTTGTTTTTGACGGCCTGAAGATAACGGCACCATGACCCTCGCAGTCACGATACTTCCTGATCAGCAGCTCGCCGTGCTGAACGAGGTCTACCGCAAGGCGGTCGCGCGCAAGCGGCTGCGTGTCACGCTGGGGGCTGCGGTTTTCTTTGCCGCGCTGGTGATCGCCTCGGTCGGCGCCGAAGTGAACCTGAAGACGCTGTTCACCTATTTCGGCCACTTCGTCAGCTATTTCGATCGTCTCCTCACACTGGACGATGGCAAGCGGGTCTGGACCAACATTCCGGAGTGGCTCTGGGGCTGGAAGAAATGGTCGCTGTTATTGGGCGAAACCATCCTGATCAGCTATGTCGGCACGCTGTTCGGCGCGGCGCTGGGCTTTGGGCTCAACTTCCTCGCGGCTGAAAATACCTCGCCGGGGCCGTGGCTGCGCTTTGTCATCAAGCGTCTGATGGAATTCTGCCGTACGGTGCCTGACATCGTGTTCGCGCTGATCTTTGTCATCGCCTTCGGCCTCGGTCCGATGGCGGGCGTGCTCGCGATCACGATCCACTCGATCGGTGCGCTGGGCAAGCAATACGCCGAGATGGTCGAGAATATCGACATGAAGCCGGTCGAGGGGTTGCGTTCCACCGGGGCCAGCTGGATCGCCTGCATGCGATTTGCCGTGCTGCCGCAGGTCGTGGCCGGCTTCGCCAGCTACACGCTGCTGCGCTTTGAAATCAATGTGCGCAGCGCCTCCGTGATGGGTTTTGTGGGCGCCGGTGGCATCGGCGTTGAGCTGATCACCGCGATCCGGAAATTCTATTATTCCGATGTCAGCGCGATCCTGCTGCTGATTATCCTGACGGTCTTCGTCATCGATATCGGCACCGGCTGGGTCCGTGGAAAATTGTTCGGCCAGGAGCGGCGCGCATGACCAAACGCTCGATGCTGGAGACCGATGGCCTGCGCGCACGGTACCCGGAGGTTTTCAACCGGCCGGCCTCTTCGCGGCTGGCATGGCCCTTGATGCTGTTCGTAGCGCTCGCGATCTTCGTGCTCGGCCTGATCCATCTCGGCTTCTCCCCGATCCGGATGCTGAACGGGCTGCATCAGCTCGGTTGGATTTCGCTGATGATGCTGCCGCCCAATCCCGGCACGTCGCTGCCGCTGTATCTCAATGCGCTCGGCGAAACCTTGTCGATCGCGCTATTGGGCACCACGCTGGCCGCGGTGTTCGCGTTCCCGGTCAGCCTGTTGGCGGCGAAGAACATCGTGCCGTCGAATATCTTCCGGTTTCCGATCCGGCGCTTTCTCGACACCATCCGCGGCGTCGACACGCTGATCTGGGCGCTGGTCTGGATCAACGTCGTCGGCCTCGGTCCGTTCGCCGGCGTGCTCGCCATCGCGCTGTCGGATTTCGGCGCACTCGGAAAGCTGTTCTCGGAAGCGATTGAAGGCGCCGACAAGAAGCAGGTCGAGGGTATTCGTGCGTCCGGCGGCAACGCATTGCACGAGATCCGCTTCGGCCTGATGCCGCAGGTATTTCCTGTTATCGCCGGGCAGATGCTTTATTTCTTCGAATCCAACACCCGCTCGGCCACCATCATCGGCATCGTCGGCGCCGGCGGCATCGGCCTGCAGCTGGCGGAACAGATCCGCGTGCTGGAATGGCAGAAGGTGTCGTTCCTGATTTTGATGATCCTGGTCGCGGTCGCAGCGATTGACTGGATCTCGAGCAAGCTGCGCTTTGCCATCATCGGCCCGCGCGCGGTGGCTTAGCGTCCTCTCTCCTCTTGTAGGAGAGGGGAAGAAGGGCGCTCGCCCAATTTCTCGCTCAACTGTTCTCCACCACGAATTCGATGCGCTCGGCGGCGAAGCGCGAGCGCTTGGTCACGAGCGGCTTGCCGTCGGTATCGACGTCGGTGCTATCAACCACGAGCACAGGACGGCCTAGCGCTAGGTCGAGCCGTGCCGCGTCGGTGGCGTCGGCAACGGCTGCGGTGATCCTGGTCGTGCCCCGCCGATAATCGCGGATGCCGTAATGCGCGAGCAGCTTGGTCATCGAACGGGTGCTGGCGAAGACACGCCCGGCATCCGGAAATCGGGCCGCGGACAGCCAGGTGGTGCTGACGCAGATCGGCGTGCGGTCGGCGAGCCGCAACGCTTCGATCCGGATCAGCGGTGCGCCGGTCTTCAGCCCCAGTTCCCGCGCCAACTCTCGCGTTGCGACATCTTCCGAAGCATCGATCAGTCGCCCCTGCGGTTCCTGGCCGCCGGCGCCGACAATCTCGGAAAACCGCGTGCGCGAGCGCAGGGGATAAGCGAGCCGCGTCGCCTCGACATAGGTGCCGCTGCCGCGTTCGGCGCGCACCAGGCCGCGCTCGGCCAGCGTCGCCAAAGCGCGGCGCACGGTATGGCGGTTGACGCGATAGGTCTCGGCGATTTCCATTTCGCCTGGCAGCTTTTCGCCGGCGGTAAATTGGCCATCGGCGATTCCGCGCTCGATTCCATCGGCCACCTGCCGCCACAGCGCCACGCCGGATGGGGGGTCCTGCAGGGTCATGGCCTGGAACCGCCGGGGAGGGGCATCGGGAAAATCATCATTTTGTCACGAAACAGTCATGGCGTCGGGCTATCAAGTTGTCTAGTATCATAGACAACTTGATTCAGGCAAGACTGTTCAGGTTTTGGGATGTCGAGGCGGCCTTGATGTTGATGACCGAAGAGAACGGCCAGCAGGCAAAGCGCAAGGCCGCGATGGCGGTGCTGGCCCATGCCGACGCCGCTGCCATCGCCGCACGGCTCGAAACGATCGCGGTGCCGGCCCACGAAAATCTGCGCGAGCCGGAGAATGGCCTGGTGATGGTGCGGGGCCGCATCGGCGGTGACGGCGCGCCGTTCAATCTGGGCGAAGCCACGGTTTCGCGCGCGGCGGTGCGGCTTGCGAGCGGCGAAGTCGGCTTTGGCTACGTGCTCGGCCGCGACGGGCAGAAGGCGCGGATGATCGCGTTATGCGATGCGCTGATCCAGACCTTGGATCATGCCGGCCCGATCGAGACGCAGGTGCTGGCGCCGCTCCGCGCGGCGATCGCTTCCGAGCGCAATCGAAAGGCTTCCGAAACCGCGGCGACGCGGGTCGACTTCTACACGATGGTGCGTGGCGAGGGCTGAACGATGACAACATTTGCCGAACTGCCAGCAGGGTTTGCCGACAAGGTGTTGTCGGCGCAGACGACCTTCCGCTCCGTGATGGATGCGATGGCGCGGCCGGGCAGCGTGCATTGCATCACCTCGGCCGCCGGCACGCCGCCTGGAATGATGCGTGGCACCGCCGCGATCGCGCTCACTTTGTTCGATCACGACACGCCGCTCTGGCTTGACCCGCGAATGTCCGAAGCCTCGGAAGTCGCGAAATGGCTCAAATTCCATACCAGTGCGCCGGTTGTTTCAGATCCCTCGATCTGCAGTTTTGCGTTGATCGGCAATGCCGAGGAGCTTCCAGAGCTGGATCGCTTTTCGTTCGGCAGCAACGAATATCCCGATCGCTCGACCACGCTGATCCTGCAGGTCGAGAGCTTGCGGGAAGGATTGGCTTTCGAGTTGCGCGGGCCGGGTATCGATGGCACGGCGGTGCTGCAGGCCAGGATCGAGCCGCTGGATCTGTTTGCGCGGCTCGCCGTCAACGCCGCGCTGTTTCCGCGCGGCATCGACGTGGTGCTGGTCGCCGATGATGCCATTGTCGCGATCCCGCGTACGACGCGGCTTGTCGCCGAGGGAGATTGATCATGTATGTCGCCGTCAAGGGAGGCGAGCGCGCCATCGAGAACGCCCATCGGCTGCTGGCGCATGAGCGCCGCGGCGATCGCGACGTGGCGGAAGTATCGCTGGCCCAGATCTCTGAACAGCTCAGCCTCGGCGTCGATCGCGTCATGACCGAGGGCTCGCTGTATGATCGCGAACTGGCGGCGCTGGCTATCAAGCAGGCGCGCGGCGACATGATCGAGGCGATCTTCCTGGTGCGAGCGTTTCGCGCCACGCTGCCGCGGTTCGGCGCCACCGAGCCGGTCGATACCGGAAAGATGGAAGTGCGGCGGCGGATTTCCTCGACCTTCAAGGATATCCCGGGTGGGCAAATCCTTGGGCCGACCTTCGATTACACCCATCGGCTGCTCGATCCGCAATTGGCCGAAGGCGCCGTTCCCGAATGGCCCGCGACCTCAGAGGCGCCGTCCACCGCGATGCCGCGCGTCACCGATATTCTCGGCCGCGACGGCCTGATCGAGTCGGCGCCGCGCGCCGATGCCGATACGCCCGTGGGCGATCTGACGCGCGAGCCGCTCAGCTTTCCAGCCGATCGTGATTTGCGGCTGCAAAATCTGGCGCGTGCCGATGAAGGTTTCCTGCTGGCGCTGGGTTATTCCTCGCAGCGCGGCTATGGCCGCAACCATCCCTTTGCCGGCGAAATCCGACTCGGCGAAGTCGAGGTGGAATTCCTGGCCGAAGACGTTGGTTTCGCGGTGCCGCTGGGCCCGATCACGCTGACCGAGTGCCAGATGGTCAACCAGTTCAAGGGCTCAGCTACCGAGGCGCCATGTTTTACCCGCGGCTATGGTCTCGCCTTCGGTCACAGTGAGCGCAAGACCATGTCGATGGCGCTGGTGGACCGCACGTTGCGCGCGCGTGAACTCGGCGAGGAAGTTCTGGCGCCCGCCCAGGACGAGGAATTCGTGATGTCGCATTCCGACAATGTGCAGGCGACCGGCTTTGTCGAGCATCTCAAGCTGCCGCATTACGTCGATTTCCAGTCCGAGCTCGGCCTGCTGCGCAAATTGCGCAAGGAATTCGGGGACAACGCGCAAGGCTCGCCGCCGATGCAGGAGGCCGCGGAATGAACGCGCCGACCTATAATTTCGCCTATCTCGACGAGCAGACCAAGCGGATGATCCGGCGCGCGATCCTGAAGGCGATCGCGATCCCCGGCTATCAGGTGCCGTTCGCCAGCCGCGAGATGCCGATGCCCTATGGCTGGGGTACCGGCGGCGTGCAGGTGACCGCCGCGATCCTCGGCCGTGATGACGTTTTGAAGGTCATCGACCAGGGTTCCGACGACACCACCAACGCGATCTCGATCCGCAAGTTCTTTGCCAAGACCGCCGGCGTGGCGACCACCACCAGCACGGCCGACGCGACGGTGATCCAGACCCGGCACCGGATTCCTGAGTCCACGCTGCATGCCGGGCAGGTTCTGGTCTATCAGGTGCCGATCCCGGAGCCCTTGCGCTTTCTCGAGCCGCGCGAGACCGAGACCCGGCGCATGCACGCGCTCGGCGAATACGGCTTGATGCATGTCAAGCTGTATGAGGACATTGCGCGTTTCGGCCACATCGCGACGTCGTATGCGTATCCGGTGAAGGTCAATGCGCGCTATGTGATGGATCCGTCGCCGACGCCGAAATTCGACAATCCGAAGATGGATAATTGCGCGGCGCTGCAATTGTTCGGCGCCGGGCGCGAAAAGCGGATCTATGCGATCCCGCCGCATACTTCGGTAGTGTCGCTCGATTTCGAGGATCACCCGTTTACGCGTTACCGGTTCGACGCGCCCTGCGCGCTGTGCGGCGCCGACGAATCCTATCTCGATGAAATCGTCACCGACGACAAGGGCGGCCGGATGTTCGTCTGTTCCGATACCGATTATTGCGAGACCCGCCAGAGCCAGGGCCACCGCGGCAGCGAGAGCGCGGCGCCACACAAGGAGCGGGCGCATGGGTGAGAACCAGCAAAAGCAGGACAGGGATAGCGATCAGCCGCTGCTGACCGCCGAAGGTCTCGGCAAATCCTATGGCCATCTGAAGGCCTGCCGCGACGTGTCCTTTGCGCTGTATCCGGGCGAGGTGCTGGCGATCGTCGGCGAATCCGGCTCGGGCAAGTCGACGCTGCTGCAATTGCTGTCGGCACAACTGGCACCGAGCGCCGGGCGCGTGTCGTACCGGATGCGCGATGGCGTGATGCGCGACCTCGCCGGCCTGGGCGAAGCCGAACGGCGATTTCTGTTTCGCACCGATTGGGGCTACGTGCACCAGGACCCGGCGATGGGCCTGCGGATGGCGGTATCGGCCGGCGCCAATGTCGGCGAGCGCTTGATGGCGGTCGGCTGGAATCACTATGGCCGCATCCGCGATACCGCATCGTCCTGGCTGGAGCGGGTCGAGATCGATACCGGTCGCATCGATGATGCGCCGCGGACCTATTCCGGCGGCATGCGTCAGCGGCTGCAGATCGCGCGCAACCTCGTCACCGAGCCGCGTCTGGTGTTCATGGACGAGCCGACCGGCGGTCTCGACGTGTCGGTGCAGGCGCGCCTGCTCGATCTGATGCGCAACCTCGTCAGCGAACTTGGCCTCGCGGCGATCGTGGTCACCCATGATCTCGCGGTGGCGCGGCTATTGTCGCATCGCGTCATGGTGATGAAGGGCGGCCGGGTGATCGAAACCGGGTTGACCGATCAGGTGCTCGACGATCCCCGCGAACCCTATACGCAACTTCTTGTCTCCTCGATTTTGCCGGCATGAGCCCTCAATGACTGCGATGATCGACATCACCAACGCCCAGAAGAGTTTCGTGATGCATTTGCAGGGCGGCATCGAGCTGCCGGTGGTGCGGGGCGTTTCGTTTCAGGTCAATCGGAGCGAATGCGTCGTGCTGTCGGGGCCGTCGGGCGCGGGCAAATCCTCGATCCTGAAGATGATCTTCGGCAATTATCGCTGTGACAGCGGGCGGATCGGCATCCGGCACCAGGGTACGGAGATCGATCTCGCCAAAGCCGAACCGCGGCAGGTCCTGAGCGTGCGCCGCTCGACGATCGGCTATGTCAGCCAGTTCCTGCGCGCGGTGCCGCGCGTTGCCACCGTCGACGTGGTGGCCGAGCCCCTGATCGAGAATGGCGTCGCGCGCGCCGAGGCGCGCGAGAAAGCCGGCGCATTGCTGCGCCGTCTCAACATTCCCGAACGTCTCTGGGCGCTGCCGCCTTCGACCTTCTCGGGCGGTGAGCAGCAGCGCGTCAATATTGCGCGGGGCTTCATTTCCGACCTGCCGATCCTGTTGCTGGATGAGCCGACCGCCTCGCTCGACGCGGCCAATCGCGCGGTCGTGGTCGAACTGATCGATCAAAAGAAACGTCAGGGCGTCGCGATGGTGGCGATCGTGCATGACGACGAGATACGCCAGGAGATCGCCGACCGGATCGTCGACGTGACCTCGTTTGCCGCCGCGGCCTGAAGAGAGATGAGATGAACCCGAAGTCCGAAACCATCATTGGCAACGCCAGGATCGTTCTGGCCGATCGCGTGATCGAGCACGGCTGGGTAGCCTTTGCCGATGGCAAGGTCGCCGAGATCGGCGAAGGCAAAGCGCCCGCCGGCAGCGAGGACGCCGGCGGCGATCTCGTCATGCCGGGCCTGATCGAACTGCACACCGATCACCTCGAGGCGCATTACGTGCCGCGCCCCAAGGTGTACTGGAATCCGATCGCTGCCGTGGTCTCATATGACGGGCAGCTTGCGACGTCGGGCATTACCACGGTGCTGGATTCGCTGCGGGTCTGGCGCGAAGACGGCGCCGAGGACGTCGACGGGCGCGCCGGCGTTTTGGCTGAGGCGATCACCTCGGCGCGCGATGCCAACCTGCTGCGCGCCGATCATTTCCTGCATCTGCGTTGCGAAATTCCGATGCCCGATGTGGTCGAAGAAGCCAAGGAATTGGTCGGACGTCCGGATATCCGGCTGATGTCGCTGATGGACCACACCCCGGGGCAACGTCAGTTCCGAGATGAAGCCAAGCTGCGTGTCTATTATCGCGGCAAGGGCGCAGGCATGACCGACGCCGAACTCGACGTGCTGTTCGAACGACGCTTCAGGTATCAAAAGACGTACGCGGAGACGAACCTCCGCGCTATCGTGGCGCTGGCGCAGGCGCACGACATTCCGCTGGCGAGCCATGACGACACCACGGAAGAAAATGTCACCGATGCGATCCGCGATCGGGTAGCAGTGGCGGAATTCCCGACCACGATGGAAGCCGCGCGCGGCCTGCATCAGGCCGGCATCGGTATTCTGATGGGCGCGCCCAACGTGGTGCGCGGCGGCTCGCATTCCGGCAACATCGCCGCGGTCGATCTGGCGCGCGAAGGGCTGCTGGACATTCTGTCGTCCGATTACATCCCGTCGAGTCTGTTGATGGGCGCGCTGCAATTGCCGCAACATGTTGCCGCCATCGATCTCGCCGCGGCGGTGCGCACGGTTACCAAGGCGCCCGCGGAAGCCGTCGGCCTGCATGATCGCGGCGAGATCGCGGTCGGCAAGCGCGCCGATGTGATCCGCGTTCATCTCGCGCGCGATATTCCGGTGGTTCGTGAGGTCTGGCGCGAAGGGCGACGGGTGGCGTGAGCGAAGCCCTGACCATACCTGAAGCGATCGGGCCGGGCCGGCTCGTTCTGGTGGTCGGTCCGAGCGGGGCCGGCAAGGACACGCTGCTCGGGTTGGCGAAAGCGGCCTGCGCGGATGACGCCAACATCGTGTTTCCGCGTCGTATCGTCACCCGCGAAGCCTCCGAATTCGAGGACAACGAACAGATCAGCCCCGAAGCGTTCAGGCAGGCGCTCGCAGCGGATGCCTACGCGATGCATTGGGAAGCGCATGGACATTGCTATGCCCTGCCGCGCGCGATCGATGACGATATCCGTGCCGGCCGCATTGTGATCGCCAACGTCTCGCGCACCGTGATTTCGGCGATGCGCCTCGTCTATGCCGATGTCGTGGTGATCTCGATTACGGCACCACCGGACGTGCTGGCGCAACGTGTGGCGGCGCGGAGACGCGCCAGCGATGGCAATATCAGCCAACGGCTCGGACGCTCGGTCGACGATCGCGCGGCGGCGCCGGATGCTACCATCATGAATGTCTGCAGCGCCGAATACCACGCCCGCCAGTTGGTCCGGGCCATCAGGGGTGATCGCTGGGACGAATAGCTCGAGGAGAAACGGCCATGTCGATCATCGCGACGACAGAGCAACTTGAGGCGATCTACGGCGTTCCCGGTGCTGCGTCCACGGTGAAAGTCGCCGATCGCGTCACGCCGCTCTATCGCGTGCTGATCGAGAAATCGCCGTTCGCGGCGCTGGCGACGTTAGGGCCGGAGGGGCTGGATTGCTCGCCGCGCGGCGACTTGCCTGGCTTCGTCCGCATCCATGATGAGACCACGCTGATGATGCCGGACCGCCGCGGCAACAACCGGATCAACTCGCTGCGCAATATCGTGCGCGATCCCCGGATCGCCTTGCTGTTCCTGATTCCGGGTTCCGGCAGCACGCTGCGCATCAACGGCAACGCGCATGTATCCAACGATCCCGAATTGCTGGCGTCGTTCAGGATGGAAGGCAAGGCGCCGCGCACCGTGATCGTGATGACGGTAAGCGAGATCTATTTCCAATGCGCCCGCGCCATCGTGCGTTCCGACCTGTGGAATCCCGACAAGCGCGTCGATCCCAAGAGCCTGCCGACGCCGGGACAGATCCTGGCCTCGATGAGCAACGATACGGTCGGCGGCGAGAGTTACGACCGTGAATGGCCGGAACGCGCCAGGAATTCGATGTGGTGATCCGATGAGACCTGCACAGGGTGCCTCATCCCGACAGGCCGTGAAACAATCGACGCCCTCATCCTGAGGAGGCGCGCCGTCTCGAAGGATGGCCGCTCGGTGCACATGGTTCGAGACGCGCGAAGACGCGCTCCATGAGGTCGTCACTTCCGGGAAATCAGTAATCTCGTTCGCGATGCACGTCGTGCATGCGGGAGGAGTAGACGATGTCCTTGTGCGGCGATAGCACTTCCTGGATGTCGCGAGATTTGGCCGATGCGTGACGCGTCCATGAAATTGGTTCGATAAGCAGATGCGCTCGCCGCGTTGTGACGCGCACTAATGAAGCGATAATAAATAGCGACCGGCTGTTCAAATGAGTTCACGTTGACGGCAATATTCATCAACGCAAGGTGATCGACATTGCCTTCAGGCGGCGAGATCCCATAACCGCGACGAACCGCGCACCAGCACCTTGCGCCCGCGTGGCGTGATCACAGGGCACTCATCGATGACAGCGGCGAGTTGCAGCGCGACGAGATTCTCCACCACGAATTTGTTCAGGCGGCGGCCTCCCGGCACCGGCAGACGAAGCGTCTTGAGCGCTTCCCATTGATCCAGAGTGAGGTCGTAGTCGAATTCGGCGTTCATGATTCCTCGAATCGATCAGGTTGTCTCGCGCGGGTCTTACCGGGGCCGCGTGAATGGGGTGCGACGCCAATGCGCCGGGATTCCGGTGCTTGAAGCGATTCTAAAAACGCGGGTGGCTGACGTTGGCAGGTAACGTGGCTGTCACATCAACGTGTCAATGGAGGGTTTGACCGCGCCGAATCAGGTGGCACGACCATGCAGGTCGTCGCCCGAATGGATGCCCACCCTGACAATAAATGTGCTGCAGAAGCCGCTCTTCAGCAGCACCCGGCTGAAAGGCCTGGGTGTCGTGATCGGCCTTGCCATCGCCGCGATGGCCGTGTTCGCGCTGACGCATGCGATCAAGCATATCGACTACGACGAGGTGCTCGCGGTCGTCGAGCGCACCCCGGGGCATGTGATCGCATTGGCCCTGATGCTGGTGGCTACGTCCTACGGCAGTTTGACGCTGTATGATCTGCTGGCGCTGCGCACCATCGGGCGTACCGAGGTGCCATACCGGATCGCGGCGCTTGCGAGCTTCACCAGCTATCCGATTGCCCACGGCATCGGCGCGGTGGCACTGATCTCGCCGGTGATTCGTTACCGGATCTATTCGGCCAGCGGTCTTGGCGGGCTTGATGTCGCGAACATCTGCTTCCTGACCGGGCTGACCTTCTGGCTGGGCAATTTGACCGCCTTCGGGCTCAGCGTGCTGTTCCAGCCCGACGCGATCTCGCCGATCGATTTCCTCTCGCCGGAGCTGAACCGATGGCTGGCGGCGGCGCTGCTGCTGGGCGTCGTGATCTTCCTGGTCTGGAGCTGGCTGTCGCCGCGAAATATCGGCACGCTTCGCTGGCCGGTGCGGCTACCGTCCGGGCCGATGGTGCTGTTGCAGATCGCGATCGGCATTTTCGATCTCGGGGCCGCGGCGCTCGCGATGTATGTCCTGATTCCGCCCGAAGCCCATGTCGAAATCTTTCCGGTCGTCGTCGTCTTCATTGTCGCGACATTGCTCGGCTTTGCCAGCCACGCGCCGGCGGGCATCGGCGTGTTCGACGCGACGATCCTGCTCGGGCTCGGCGGTGAAGACAAGGATCCGTTGATCGCGGGACTGCTGATGTTCCGCGTGCTGTATCATTTGCTTCCGTTCGTGACCGCGCTGGCGCTGTTCGGCGCCGTCGAAGCCTGGCGAGGCGTGCGCATCCGGCGGCCGGCGTGACGCTATCTAAACCGGTGAATTGAGCTTGAGCCCGACCATCCCTGCGACGATCAGCGTCAGGCAAAAGATCCGGACCGGATCGGTCGGCTCGCTGAACATCAGCATGCCGACGATGATGCTGCCGGCGGCGCCAATGCCGGTCCAGACCGCATAAGCCGTTCCGAACGGCAGCGACCGTAGCGCGAGCGCCATCAATCCAAAGCTCAGCGCGATCGCCATCAGCGTCAGCGCGGTCGGCCAGAACCGGGTGAGGCCGTCGGAATATTTCAGCCCCAGCGCCCAGGCGACCTCAAGCAGGCCGGCCGCCAGCAATGCGAGCCATGCGTTCACGGCTTCTTTGGCCCCGATGGCAGCGTCAGCACGGCGTATTGGGCGTAGCCGCGGAACGGGCGTTCGAAGGTCAGCGCGGCGCCGGAGGCGCGCGCCGTCGCCGACAATACGCGCTCGAGATCGTCGCGCGGCGTGACGTCGAACAGCTTCAGCCACTGCAGCAGCAGCGCCCGGGCGATGCCGGGCAGGCGCTCCTGTTGGCCGAAATCGACGATGTGCAAACGGCCTCCGGGCTTGAGGCGGCTGATGGCTGCTTCGAGCACTAAGGTCCAGCTCGGGATCATCGAGAGGCTGTAGGAAATCATCACATGGTCGAACGAGGGAATGCCGAACAGCAGCTCCGGGTCGAACGCCGTCGCATCGCCATGGGCGACGCGGATTCGCGATGTCAGGCCGCGCCGCGCGATGGCAGTAATCGCCGAGGTCAGCATTTCCGTCGAGACGTCGATGCCGAACCACCGCGCACCGGGGAACAGGCTGGCGGCAAGCACCAGATTGCGGCCGGTGCCGCAGCCGATTTCGAGCACGTTGGCGCCGGCGTCAGGCTTTAAATTGGCGATCAGCTGGTCGCGGCCGAGCAGGTAATATCGTCGGGTGCCGTCGTAGATGTGGCGTTGCCGGCGGTACATCCGGTTCATCCGGTCGGTCGCTTCGACCGGCCAAGAAAGTGGAGCGAGTTGGGTGCCGAAATCATCGGCGAGGTCTGCGCCGAACTCGGAAGGAAATGCGGACATCCATCAGCCTCCTGCAGCGTGTGTCGCCTACTCCCTTGCGATGTTCGCGCGACAGGGATGTGACAGCGCTTTGGCTTCGGTTTGACTTGCTGTCGCAAAACTGCAGCGAGGCGGCGATACGGTCGCCAGATTGTTGATTCGGAGACCAGATGAGCACGCAACTTATCGCGGACGCGGTCCGCAACAGCCGAAGTGACGACCAATCGACTGTTTGGGACCGTCTTTTTGCCTTCTGGTTTCGCCGTTTGGTTTACACCCAGATTTGGGAAGATCCGGAAGCCGATCTCGCGGCGTTGCAGTTGCCGGTAGGTTCGACCATCGTCACCATCTCCTCCGGCGGATGCAACGCACTATCATACCTCACGGCTCAGCCCGCCCAGGTGTTCGCCGTCGATCTCAACGAAGCCCACCTGTCGCTGCTCAAGCTAAAACTGGCTGGCCTGCGCGCGTTCTCCAAATACGCTGATTTCTGGCAGTTCTTCGGCGAGGCCGCTTCACCGGCCAACTCCGAACTCTATCGCGATCATTTGTGGCTCTGGCTCGATGCCGATGCGCGCGCGTATTGGGACAAGCGCAATTTGGTCGGCCGCCCACGGCATGCCTATTTCACCAATGGGTTCTATCGCCACGGCATGCTCGGCCGCTTCATCGGTCTCGCGCATCGGCTGGCAAAACTGGCCCGGATCGATCTGAAGGCATTGCTGACCGGCAAAGCGGATTCTCCCGAGCGGCTTCAGGCGCTGGATCGCCTGCACCGCCTGTTCCATTCGCCGCTGGCCAAGCTGATCACGGGCACGCCGGCGCTGCTGTTCAGCCTTGGCATTCCGCCGCAGCAGCGCGAATTGCTGGGAGGCGGCGCACCGCTCAACGAGGTGCTTTACGAGCGCCTGTTGCGCCTGATCAACGGCCACCCCAACGACACCAATTATTTCGCATGGCAGGCGCTGGATCGCCGTTACACCGGTCCCGGCGACATTTGCCTGCCGCCTTACCTGCAAGCCCGCCAATTCGCGCGCATGCGCGATGGCGCCGGATTGATCATTCCGGTTCACGCCAATCTGCGCCAGTTCCTGGAAAGCCTGCCCGCACGTCAAATCGATGCCGTCGTGCTGCTCGACTCGCAGGACTGGATGGCGCCGGAAGAAATTCGCGCGCTCTGGAACGCGATCGACCGGGCCGGCAGCGACGACGTTCGCGTGATCTTCCGTACGGCGGGTACGCAATCACCGCTGGATAGCGATGAGCTCGCCTCGCTTCGCGAGATCTGGCGGCGCGACGAAGAACGAAGCGCCATCGGCTTCGAACGCGACCGCTCCGGAATCTACGGCGCCTTCCACTGTTACATCAGGGGCTGATCGATCGTTGGATCGAAGGAAGCGCCGCCGTTCGCCACGCGCATGGGACTGGTTGTCAATTCCTGTCGTAAGCTTCTGACACGTTGAAACCGACGGGACTGCCCGCGCCTCGAGGCGTGGCCAGGCCGCCTGATTTCGACCGTTTCCGCTCGTTGACTCAACCGGCGGCACGCGCCAAGACACCCTGGTTCCGAGGTGTCTGAGGCGCGATTCATGGCTGATTTCCACGGCGTTTTTCCCTATCTGGTCACCCCCGTCGATCCCGATGGCAAGATCCGCACCGGCGTGCTGGCGAGGCTCTGCGAGGATCTCATCACCACCGGCGGCGTTCACGGCTTGACGCCGCTTGGCTCGACCGGCGAGTTCGCCTATCTGAACAACGCGCAGCGCACCGTGGTGGTGCAGGCCACGATCGAAGCGGCTAAAGGCCGCGTGCCTGTGGTCGCCGGCGTGGTGTCGACATCGACGTCGGACGCGGTTGAGCAAGCGAAGGCCTATCAAAAGCTCGGCGCCGACGGAATCCTTGCGATCCTCGAAGCGTATTTTCCGCTAGGGGATAGCCAGATCGAGTCCTATTTTCGCGCCATCGCCGACGCGGTCGATATTCCCGTCGTGATCTACACCAATCCGCAATTCCAGCGTTCGGACCTGACGCTCGACGTCATCGCCAGGCTCGCGGCGCATCCGCGCATCCGTTACATCAAGGATGCCTCGACCAATACCGGGCGGTTGCTGTCGATCATGAACAGATGCGGCGACGGCATCAAGGTGTTCTCGGCGTCGGCGCATATTCCGGCGGCGGTGATGCTGATCGGCGGGGTCGGCTGGATGGCGGGACCGGCCTGTCTGATTCCGCGCCAGAGCGTCGAGCTTTACCATCTCTGCAAGGCCAAGCGCTGGGACGAAGCCATGGCCTTGCAGCGGCGGCTGTGGCGCATCAACGAAGCCTTTACGCGCTACAATCTGGCCGCCTGCATCAAGGCCGGCCTGGCGATCCAGGGCTACGACGTCGGCGATCCCGTTGCCCCCCAGATGGCCCTGACGGCGGAGCAGCGCCAGGCGGTCGAAGCGGTGCTGCGGGATATCAGGTAATTGGCATGCGGGCTGCATGACACCGTCATTCCGGGGCGTGCGTAGCACGAGCCCGGAATGACGACGAGTTGTCTTGCTCGAAAAACCCGCTAAAACCCGCCCAAATGCTCAAAAGACTTATCAAAAAGACTCGAAGGACCAACTGATGAATATTCTTCCCGGCAATCTACGTTTCGGTGCGGGCCAGCCGGTCAAGCGTTTGGAAGACGAGCGGCTGCTGACCGGGAAGGGGCAGTTCATTGATGACAAGCCGGCCGACGGCGCGCTGTGGCTGTATGTGCTGCGCTCGCCGCATGCCCACGCCAAAATCGTCTCGATCGACACCAAGGCGGCGCTCGAGATGCCGGGTGTCGAAGCGGTCTATACCGGCACGGATCTGGTCAAGGATGGTATCGGCACCCTGCCGACGCTGGCGATCTTCAAGCGCCCCGACGGTTCGCCGATGACGGTGCCGCCGCGGCGGCTGCTCGCGCATGAGATCGTGCGTTTTGCCGGCGAAGCGGTCGCGGCCGTGGTCGCGACCTCGCGGGTACTGGCGCAGACAGCCGCTGAGGCGATCGAGATCGAGTACGAGATCCTACCGTCGGTGGTCGATCCGCTCGAAGCGATCAAGCCGGGCGCACCCGCAGTTTGGCCCGAAGCGCCCGACAACATCGTTGCCGCCATGAGCTATGGCGATGCCGCCAAGGTCGAAGAGGTCTTTGCGAAGGCGGCCCACGTGGTCTCGCTCGATCTTGTCAGCCAGCGGCTGGTGCCGTCGGCGATGGAGCCGCGCAGTACGATCGCCGAGGTCGAGAAGAAAACGGGTCGGCTGATCTTGCATGTGCAATCGCAGACGCCGGGCTCGACCCGCGATTTGCTGGCAGAAGCGATTTTGAAGCGACCGAAGGAAAGTGTGCGTGTGCTGGTCGGTGATATCGGCGGCGGCTTCGGCCAGAAGACCAGCCTTTATCCCGAGGACGGCGTCGTTGCCTATGCCGCAACAAAGCTGAACAAGAAGATCCGCTGGCGCGGCGATCGCACCGACGAATTCGTCGGAGGCACCCATGGCCGCGATCTGACTTCCACGGGTGAATTCGCGCTCGACGCCAAGGGCCGCGTACAGGCCTATCGCGTGCGTTCGGTCGGCGGCACCGGTGCCTACAGCACCGGTACCGGCAATATCATTCCGCTGGTGCTGGGGCCGTTCGTGCAGACCGGCGTCTACGATCTGCCGCTGGTGCATTTCGAGGTCAAATCGGTGATGACCAACACCGCACCGGTCGGCGCCTATCGCGGCGCGGGCCGGCCCGAAGCGGTCTTCATCGTCGAACGGCTGATGGACGCCGCCGCGCGCCAGATCGGAATGGACCCGCGTGCGATCCGCAAGGTCAATTACATCAAGCCGGCGCAACTGCCCTATACCAACGCCGCGGGGCAGGTTTACGACAGCGGCGCCTTTGCGCACATGCTGGAGCGTGCCTCGGATTTGGCCGACTGGGATGGCTTTGCCGCGCGCAAGAAGGCCGCCAAAAAGAAAGGCCTGCTCTATGGCCGTGGCCTCACCAGCTACATCGAATGGACCGGCGGGCGGGCGCATACCGAAAAGGTCAGCCTGCACGCCACCGCCGAGGGGCGCATCATCCTGCATTCCGGCACCATGGCCATGGGGCAGGGGTTGCAGACCACCTACACCCAGATGGTCTCGGAATCGCTCGGCATCCCCATGGACAAGATCGATGTGGTGCAGGGCGACACCGATCTGGCGACCGGTTTCGGCAGCGTCGGTTCGCGCTCGCTGTTCGTCGGCGGCACCGCGGTTGCGGTCTCGACCAACGACATGATCACGAAGGCGCGCGAAAAGGCCTCGAGCCTGCTGGAGACCTCGGTCGAGGACATCGAATACCGTGACGGCTGGCTCACGGTGGTCGGCACCGACAAGCGCATCGGACTGTTCGATATTGCGAAGAAGGAAGCTGGCGCGCGGCTTAGCGTCGACAGCGAAGGCGAGGTCGACGGCCCGAGCTGGCCGAACGGGACGCATATTTGCGAGGTCGAGATCGATCCGGAAACCGGCGTCAGCAACGTGGTGCGCTACACCACTGTCGACGACGTCGGCGTCGCCGTTAATCCGATGCTGGTGACGGGGCAGGTGCACGGCGGCGTCGCGCAGGGGATCGGACAGGCGCTGTATGAGGGCGTGTCCTACGATTCGGAAGGTCAATTGCTGACCGCGAGCTACCAGGATTATTGCGTGCCGCGCGCCGACGATATTCCGCCGATCACGGTCACGCTGGATGATTCCGCGCCTTGCCGCACCAATCCGCTTGGCGCCAAAGGCTGCGGCGAGTCCGGCGCGATCGGCGGCCCGCCCTGCATCGCCAACGGTGTGATGGACGCGCTCAGCGAACTCGGCATCAAGGGCCTGAACACGCCGCTGACGCCGGTCAAGATCTGGCAGGCGATCAGGCAAGCAAAGGCCGCGGGAGTCTAGGCCGCGGGATGCCCCGATGCGCGATAGCGCGTCGGGGCATGCCCTTATAGCGTTTTCGAGCGAAGTGGCCGCCGGTTCGCGTGAAGAAAACGCGTCAAAACAAAAACCTAGAGCCCGGTTCTGATTCCATCAGAACCGATCAGGCTCTAGTCGCCATCCCTGGCGTTCTGGTCGTCCAACGGCAAGTAGGTCTGAACGACTTCATAGATTCCAGGTTCAAATTTCGCGATTGAAAGAGCCTCTTCCAGTAGAGCCCGTGGCCGAGGATCGCCGCGCATGGCCTGGTAATCATCGTTGCTGCGCCAGCGCGAGTACATCGCGACCTTGGTGCCGTCGAGGCTCCGGTGAAGCGTGGACGTGATGAAGCCCGGAGCGGCATTCACGATGCCGTCGGTCGCGCGCTTCAGAAGGTCGACCAGTTGCTCCTGATGGGCAGGATCCACCTGAAAGATATTTATCAACGTGAGGGGTTCGGGTTCATTCCCACCCGGGGCTTGTTTCGCATTCATTATTTACCTCATGTGGGCGATGGCGCGTCGTGTCAGACCCGCGTTTTGTCCCGTGAACATAACTAAATATGGGGCATGCGACGTAAAATACCACAGCCGGCCTCGGATCCTTCTGCTACTTTGCTGCAGGTTTGAACGGGAGGATTCGATGCGCAGATTTTGGACCGTGCTGGCGGCGCTTGCGACGTTGAGCCTGACGAATTGCGGCTACAACGCGATCCAGACCAATGACGAGCAGGTCAAATCGGCCTGGTCCGAGGTGTTGAACCAGTACCAGCGCCGTACCGATCTGGTGCCCAACCTCGTCAATTCGGTGAAAGGCTTCGCGCAGCAGGAAAAAGACGTGCTGCTCGGCGTTACCAACGCGCGTGCCAAGGTCGGCAGCATTCAGGCCACGCCCGAGCTCGTCAACGATCCCGGCGCCTTCGCCAAATTCCAGGCGGCGCAGGGCGAATTGACCAGCGCGCTGTCGAAGCTGCTGGTGGTTACGGAAAACTATCCGCAGCTCAAATCCGACGCGCTGTTCCGTGATCTGATGTCGCAGCTCGAAGGCACTGAAAATCGCATCACGGTGGCGCGCAATCGCTACATCAAGTCGGTGCAGGACTACAACGTCGGCATCCGCACCTTTCCGACCAACCTGACCGCGATGGCGTTTGGCTACAAGGAGAAGGCAAACTTCACCGTCGAGAACGAGAAGGAAATCTCCACCGCGCCGAAGGTGGACTTCAATCCGACCCCCGCGCCCGCCAAATAAGTCGGAAAACCAGATTGAGCGCGATGAACGCTGCCAAAGCTTGTCTCGTTGCGAAGGCCTCTCTCGTTGCGCTGCTGATGTGCTGGGCGTTTGTGGCACTGGCTCAGGTCGCGGTGCCGCCGTTGACAGGGCGCGTGGTCGATCAGACCGGCACGCTCTCCAGCGGAGACATCGAGGCGCTGACACGCAAGCTGAAAGATTTCGAGGCGCGAAAAGGCAGCCAGATCACAGTGTTGATCGTGCCGACCACGGCACCTGAAGAGATCGAACAATATTCGATCCGCGTGGCTGAAGCCTGGAAGATCGGACGCAAGAAAATCGATGACGGCGCGATCCTGCTGGTCGCCAAAAATGATCGCAAGCTTCGTATCGAGGTCGGCTATGGCCTCGAAGGTGCGCTGACCGACGTGACATCCAGGCGCATCATCAACGAGATCATCACCCCGAAATTCAAGAGCGGGGATTTTGCCGGCGGCATTTCCGATGGTGTCGACCGGATCATCAGCGTCGTCGATGGCGAACCGTTGCCGGCGCCGCAACCGCAGCAAGGTTTTGAAGGCGGCCAGGACCGCTTTGATATTTTATTCAATCCCCTCATTATCTTCGGGGTCTTTGTCGTCGCTGCGGTGCTGCGGACCTTGCTGGGTAGACTGATCGGCTCGGTCGCTACTGGTGGCGTAGTTGGCGTGTTGGCGTGGCTTACCGTCGGGTCGTTGGTGTTTTCCGTCGTCGCATCGGTCCTGGCCTTCGCCTTCGCCATGTTCGCTGAGAGCGTTGCGTCGGCAAACGGCCGAAGCGGACGTGGCGGATATAGCGGCGGCTCCTATTCCGGCGGCGGCAGCAGTTCGAGCAGTGACAGCGGCTCGTTCAGCGGTGGCGGCGGCAGTTTCGGCGGCGGCGGCGCGTCTGGAAGCTGGTAGATCTGGAGCTGACAGTTATGGGCATCAGGCGTATAGGTAAGCATCTTCTCCACTACCGCTGGAAAGCGCGGCGCCTGTTCCCGGTGCAGGTGTTGGCGGCGATCGAGCAGGCGATCAAGGCGGGCGAGGTCACCCATTCCGGCCAAGTGCGCTTTGTCGTGGAAGGCGCGCTCGATGGTGCACCGCTGTTTCGCGATCAGCCGGCGCGCGAACGCGCGCTTGATATTTTCGCGCAATTGCGGATCTGGGACACCGCCCACAACAACGGCGTCTTGATCTATCTGTTGCTGGCCGACCGCCAGGTCGAGATCGTCGCCGACCGCGGCATAGACGCCAAGGTCGGTGCTGCCGGCTGGGAAAAGATCTGCACCGACATGGAAGCCGATTTCCGGGCCGGAAATTTCGAAGCCGGCTCGATCAAGGGCGTCCAGGTTGTGTCGCGAGAGCTGGCGAAATATTTTCCCGCGCAAGGCGCGGGGAGAAATGAGCTGCCGGATGCGCCGGTAGTGATTTAGCGTTCGTCATCGCGACCCGGTGGCTCCTCGCAATGACGTTGAGGCGCTGAACTACGTCTTCAGCGATTCCTGCTCATCCATCCGAGCCAGGTCGCGATGTTGATCTGACCGTTGAGGCATTGCAGGCGTCAAAGCGCTCAGGCGTCGTCGAGCTTGTTGAGGTCACGCACCGACTGCATGATCGGTTCGAAATTCGCGCGCGCGTCCAGCGCGTCGAACAATTGCGCGGTATCCGACAGCAGGGCATGCGATCGTTGAATCGCGATCCTGACATCGTCCTGCGGTGTGTCGGACAGCCGGCCATGTCCGGACAGCAGGATTTTGGAATTCAGCGCCTTCAGCCGCTCCAGCGACTGAATGTAATCGCTGATGCTGCCGGATCCGAATACGCCGCCCATGACGCCGCCTGGCATCAGCGTGTCGGCCGCGAACAGCAATCCCTTGTCGTGATCGAACAGGCTGATGCAGGCCGAGGTGTGGCCCGGCGTGTACATCACGCTGAGGCGGAAATTACCGAGGTCGATCAGGTTGCCTTCTTCCAGCCAGATGTCGACATTGATGGGCACATCCGGCTCGTTGAACATCTTGCGCAGCATCGAGAAGTCGTCGCGCAGCATGATCTTGTTGGCGGCGAGGCGATGCGCGGCAATGATGGTGCGGCCGCCGAAATGATAGGCCGCGCCGATGTGATCGAGATGCTCGTGGCTCAGGATCACCATATCGATCTTGTCTGGCGGGCAGCCGACATGTTCGAGGCATTCCAGCAGCGCCGCATAATTCGAGGACAGCCCGACATCGATCATGATGGTTCGGGATTTGCCGCGCACCAGATAGGCGTTGGCGGCGCGGTTCTTGAAACGGATCTGGTAGACATCCTCGGCGGCCTGGATCAGCGAGCAGGAGCTTAGGTCCAGCAGAACCGGAAACGGGCTTGGCTTGCGGTCGCTCATGGCGCGGGGGCCCTGAAGGTAAGGGCGTTGGAGGCCCGCAGCCGTTTGCTGAGGGCATCCATCACCATCAGCGCGAATGCCGGCTGCTGACTGACCAGATAGACGAAGCGGGCATGATTGATCCGCATCACGCGGGTGTTCGGCGCGGCCGAGACCGCGGTGGCCGAGCGCGCCGAGCCGTCGATCACCGCCATCTCGCCGAAGAATTCGCCCTTGCTGAGCGTCACGATCACGGTTTTGCTGGCGCCGCTTTTCTTGACGATGTCGATCCGGCCGTCGAGCACCACGAACAACTCGCGCCCGGTCGAGCCTTCCTCGAAAATGACGTCGCCGACATCAAACTCGTTGATGCACTTTTCGATGGTCATGGCGCCCTCCTGCCTTCTGGCTGGTCGGTTCGGGCATGTTAATCGGGAAAGGGGGCGACGCAAGCGATGCTCGGCGGGGCGAAAATGCCGCACGGCAGCATTCGGCAGGACCGGGATCAAGAAGAACGGCCAAGCCAGCCTCGCGGGCGTCTCGGACGATCTCCTAAAATTTCCGTAAGCCGGTGGCCGGTAACGAATTGGCAAGCAATGAAAGTTACCAAATGGTCAACCCATTCTGGAGACTTAGCCGTGAGCGAACAAGCCGAGCAGACCAGCGGTGCCGGTTCCCCCCGCGTCGAGCCGATCGTTCCCCATTCCTCCGATGCCTCGATCGAGCCCCTTGCGGCCGCGGGCGAACTCCCCGTCAACGCCGAATCGCCCGGTCTGGTGCCCGAACCGAGCGCATCCGGCGAAGCCCTCGAGGTGAGCGTCCCGCAGCCGGAAGTTTCCAAAGAGGCTGCCAAGGAAACTGCCAAGGAAGCCCCCAAAGTCGAAGCGCCGCGCATGCCGGGCAAGGTCTTGATCATGTCCTCCGCCGACCACGCCTGGGCGGATGACGAAGCCGGTCCGGAAGTGGACGCCGAGCCGAACCCAAGCATGTTCGGCAAGCGCCGGATTGCCGCACTGGCCGCCGTGGTGGCGCTGGCTGCGCTCGCGGGCGCGCTGGGCGGCGCCGCGGCCACCGTCGGCCTGCAGCATTTCGCGGGCAATGACGTCGCACCTGCCGCGGCCAATCCTGCTGCCGACGCAGCGGTGGCGCGGATCGATGCCGACATCGTGGCGCTGAAAGCCAGCGTCGAGCACACCTCCAAAATGAGCGTAAGCCAGTTCAACAAGACCAGCGATCGGCTCGACAAGGTCGAGAAGGCGCAGGCGGAACCCGCCGCCAAGCTCGCCAAGCTCAGCGAGCAGGTCGACAAGCTTCGCGTCACGCCGCCGCCCGCTCCGGTCGCCGCGGCGCCGGCGAAAGAAGTCACGGGTTCGGTGACGCCGCCCGCAACTACCGCAGCGGCCGCGCCGAAACCGGCTGAGGTCAAGACCGAGGTGGGCCGGTTGCCGACCGTCGAGGGCTGGACCTTGCGCGATGTCGCCAATGGCGGCGCGCTGATCGAGGGACGCCAGGGTATCTATGAAGTCTATGCCGGCGACCCCGTGCCGGGCCTCGGCCGCGTCGATGCGATCCGGCGCCAGGATGGCCGCTGGGTGGTGGTCACCAGCAAAGGCCTGATCGTCGCGCGGTAACCCGCCTTTACCGCACACGCTCCAATTCAAGAAAGCGCTTCACAGCCATGTGAGGCGCTTTCTGCATTTCGGAACGCCGCAAGGCGGTTGGTCAGGTTTTGGACTAGTTTCGGATATAGCTGGTGCTGGCCGCGCGACGCTTCGAATAAGCGTTGTGACGCGGTGTTAGTCCGGATATGAGCCGCCGCTTGCGATTTCTTGTCTCCTTTCTGGTTCTGCTCTGTTGCGCGTGGCCGGTGCGCGCGATGCAAGGCGCGGCGCTGGAGCGCGGCACGGCGATCACCGATCCGCAAGCGCTGCGCGAACTCGATCGCGGCCGCTTCGGTCTTGCCCGGATCCTGCTGCCGGCCCGATCGGCCGATACGCCAATTACCGCTGGCCAGCTGTTTGCCTTGCCGTCGATGATGCCGGTCCGTGGGGCGATCGATGCCGAATTCGACCGATACATCGCGCGGCACAAGGCCGATCATCCGGATATCAGCCTCGGCATCGGAGATGCTAACGACTTCCAGCTGTTCGATCGCGCGCCGCTTTATTCCGACGATTCGCGTTTCGTGCTTGTCGGGGATCGTCAACCGGATGGATCGCGCCTATGTGGCGCCCGATGCGTGCGGCGAGATCCGGCTGATCTATCGCTTGATCCCGACCAACGTGCCGCAGGCCAGCGACAGCCTGGCTTCGCCGCGGCTGCCGATGACGCTCAACGTCGTGCTTAAGGCTAAAGGCGATCATGCGATCGGTCCCGGCGGTGCCGCGATCAGTTGCGCCGGGATCGCCGGAAAATGGCTCGCCGCCGGCGCTTCGCCGCTGACCGGGCCGGCGCTAGCGGAAAAACTCGTCGCGCCGGATGGCCCGCTGAATTCGATCGTGCCGGAAAACATCGATCGCATCGAAACCAATATCCAGATCGTCCATGCGTTGAAATCGCCAAGCCGCGATTTCCGCACCGACTATCTGTTGAAGGTGTTCGACTACAACGCCCAGACCAAGGCGTTCGAGGAATCGCCGCTCGAGAACCAGATCGATCGCGCGCGGATCCTGGCCGATGACAATCTCAAGCGCGCCTTCAAGGCGTGGTTGCTCGATCCCAAACACTTCACCGAACTCGATCGCGGCACCATTTTGATACCGCCGGAATTTCTCGCCACCGGGGCGATCGCGGCGACGCCGGTCGGATTTTCAACTTCAAGCCTGCAGCCGGAATTCGGCCTGGTGCAGGGCGATGATGCCAAAGTGGAGCCGGTGTTCACGTCAGACGATGTCGTGACGGCGTTGAAAAAGGCCGCCGAGCAAGGTGGGCCGTTGCAGAACATCCGCTCGGTGGCGGGCTTCGAACGCCGGCTCAACGACATCACCTGTTCGGGATGTCATCAGACCCGCGGCATCGGCGGCTTTCATTTTCCGGGCGTCGACTGGATGGCGCCCAATCCCTCCAACGCAACCATCGTGCCGGCGTCGCCGCATTTCTTCGGCGATCAGGCCCGTCGCCGCGATATCCTGACGGCGCTGCGCGACGGCAGGAATCCGGATTATTCCCGCGGGTTTTCCAGCCGCCCGCAACTGCGCGGCAGCTCTGAGCTGGCCGGCACCGAATATGACGACGGCTGGGGCGCGCATTGCTACGCATCGCATGCCGGTGCCGCCGACAATGACCGCAGCTTTCGGTCGTGGGGCTGCGCCGAGGGATTGGCCTGTCAGGTCATGGACAACGCCTCGCGCATGGGGATGTGCTTCGTCAAAAACCGCTAGGAAATAGCTGAAATCGCGACCAACGCGAGATTGACAGTAGGCTGACTAATCTGTTTCATCCCGCCAAACCCAAGAGATCGCCCGACAGGGCGCGCCGGGAAGGAAACATGGACGACATCATCATTGTCGGGGGTGGCGTTGGCGGCCTGACCCTCGGGCTTGCGCTGCACGCGGCCGGGCATTCCCTGCCGCATCTTCGAGTCGGTCGCCGAAATCAGGCCGATCGGCGTCGGCATCAATCTGCTGCCGCATGCGACCAAGGAACTTGCCGCGCTCGGGCTCGAGCAGGCGCTGGCGCAGGTCGCGATTGCGACCACGGACGCGACCTTCTTCAATCGCTTCGGGCAACTGATCTATCAGGAGCCGCTCGGCCGCGCGGCGGGCTATGAGCATCCGCAATTCTCGATCCATCGCGGCGATCTGCAGATGGCGCTGCTGGATGCGTTTCGCGCCCGCGCCGGCGGCGACCGCTTCATCACCAACCATCATTGTGTTGGCGTCGAGCAGGACGCTTCCGGCGTCAGCGTGCATTTTGCCGACGGGCCCAGCGGCACCAACCGCACCACGGTGCGCGGCCGCGTCGCGATCGCCTGCGACGGTATCAATTCTGCGATCCGCAAGCAGTTCTTTCCGGGCGAAGGCGAGCCGCGCTATTCCGGCATCAACATGTGGCGCGGCGTGACGCGATGGAAGCCGATATTGTCCGGCGCCAGCATGGTGCGGGCAGGGTGGATGTCGCATGGCAAGATGGTGATCTATCCGATCCGCCCCGCCGGCGCCGATGGGCTGCAGCTGATCAACTGGGTCGCGGAAATCGAGACGCCGGTCTATCGCAAGCGCGACTGGAACCGGCCCGGCTCGATCGACGATTTCATCGGCGCGTTCGCCGATTGGCATTTCGATTGGCTCGACGTCCCCGCTCTGATCCGCGATCCGCCGACAGCGTGCTTGAATTCCCGATGGTCGATCAGGACCCGCTGCCGCGCTGGAGCTTTGAGCGGGTGACGTTGCTCGGCGACGCCGCGCATCCGATGGTGCCGCGCGGCTCCAACGGCGCCGGCCAGGCCATCCTCGACGCGCGGGCGCTGACCTCGGCGCTGCTTGAACATCCCGATCCGGTGGCCGCGCTCGCGGCTTACGAAAAGCAGCGGCTCGAAGCCACCACGCGCATTGTGCTGACCAACCGCAGCAATCCGCCCGACGCGATCCTGCGCGAGGTGTTCGAGCGCACCCACGACAAGCCCTTTGCGGCGATCGAGGATGTCATCAGCCGCGACGAACTGGTCGCGCTGTCCGAAGGCTACAAGCGGATCGCTGGCTATTCAAAGGAAGCATTGCGCGGGTAGCGCATAAGAACCGTCATTGCGAGGAGCGAAGCGACGAAGCATCCAGTGCCACAAAGAAAGACTGGATTGCTTCGCGGAGCCTGTCATCGGGCGGGCATTAGCCCGACCCGTTGGCTCGCAATGACGAACTTGGAATTTACCGCGTCGAGAAGCCGGGCTGCCAAGACCTGCGCCGTGACGTTTCAGGGGGAGACAAGATGGCTACTTCGAACTCTCAGAGCGGCGCGTCACCTATCGATGTCGTCGAGTTCATCGATCAGCAGCCGGTCGGCGGATTTCAGATCAAACTGCTGCTGACCTGCGCGGCGGTGTTGTTTCTCGACGGTTTCGACACCCAGGCGATCGGCTATGTCGCGCCGGCGCTGGCCAAGGAATGGGGGCTGACCAAGGCAGCACTTGGCCCGGTGTTCAGCGCCGGCCTGTTCGGACTGATGATCGGCGCCTTGCTGTTCGGGCCGCTCGCCGATCGCATCGGACGCAAGAAGATCATCATCTTCTCGACCTTGGCGTTCGGCATCGGCACGTTGCGACCGCCTTTATCCAGGACGTCAATTCGCTGCTCGCGATCCGGTTTCTGACCGGGCTCGGTCTCGGCGGCGCGATGCCGAATGCGATCGCGATGACGTCGGAGTTCAATCCGCGCCGCCGCCGCGCCACCATGGTGATGATCATGTTCTGCGGCTTCTCGGTGGGAGCCGCCCTCGGCGGCTTTCTCGCGGCCGGGCTGATCCCGCAATTCGGCTGGCGCTCGGTTTTCGTCGTCGGCGGCCTTGTGCCGCTGCTGCTGGTTCCGGTGCTGGTGCTGCGGCTGCCGGAGTCGGTGCGGTTCCTGGTGCTGACGGGGCGCGCGCCGCAGCAGGTTGCGCAGCTGCTCGGATGGATCAGTCCGAAGGCCTCATTCACGGCGGCGACGCGGTTCGTCGTGCATGAACCGGAACTGGCGGGAATTCCGGTGCTGCATCTGTTCCGGGGCGGGCGCACGCTGGTCACGCTGCTGCTGTGGGTGGTGTTCTTCATGAGCCTGCTCGATCTCTACTTCCTGTCGAACTGGCTGCCGACCGTCCTCAACGACCTCGGCGCCTCGGTGTCGGCGGCGGCCGCAATCGGGTCGATGCTGCAGGTCGGCGGCATTGTCGGCACGTTCGCGCTTGGCAGCATCATCGACCGCTTCTCGTTCCGCGCGCTGGCGCTGGTCTATTTCGTCGCGGTGTTTGCGGTCGGCGCGATCGGTCATCTCGGCCACTCCGTCATTCTGGTCACGCTTGCGATTTTCGCCGCCGGGTTCTGCATCGTCGGCGGTCAGATCGCAGCCAATGCGCTGGCCGCGGCGTTCTATCCGACCGCGGTCAGGGCCACCGGCGTCGGCTGGGCGCTTGGGATCGGCCGGGTCGGTTCCATCGTCGGTCCGCTGGTCGGCGGTGTGTTGCTGTCGATGAAATGGAGCGCCGCGGAAGTGTTCATGACGGCGGCAGGTGCGGCGTTGTGCGCGGCGTTGGCGGCGTTTTCCCTGAGCCGGATCGCCGGCATGGGCGGCAGCGGCACCAGTGCGGCGAATCCGTCTCCGGCGTATGAGGCCAGCCTGCGTCCATCGACGACGGCCGGCGCGTAGGATAGGCTGCCGTCTCAGCGGGTTTCGATCAGGCAGAACTGACGAACGGGAGGCGGGCGATGGCCGAATCGGACCAGGACAAGTCGCGCAACCGCGAGATCGCCGAGAACGAAGCCGAACGGCAGACCGTGAGCGATATCAGGGTCTCCACCTGGGCGATCGCGGTCGCCGTGATCATCGGTCTTGCCGCGGTCGGCTGGGTGTTGCTGCACAACAAATAGTGCGCAAGCCTTTACGCGGAAGGTCTTACGCGCAAAGCCTTACGCGTAATGCGTCAGGCGCTTGCCGGGCAACAGATCGTAGGCGGAGCGCCAGCCCGGCAGTTTGGCGATCCGTTGCAGCCAGGCGCTGACGGCCGGATGGCTGGCCGCGAAATCGTAGCCGGTCTCGTCGCTGGGAAACGACAAATAGGCCATCATCGAGAAGTCGGCCACGGTCGGCTTATCGCCGATTGCGAAGGCATTGTGCTGCAGATGTTGCTCGAGGATCCCGAGAAAATCGTCGATCCGCTTGCGGAAATACTTCTGCACCTGCGGATCGGGTGACGGCGTGAAGGTCCGCTGGAAGCGGTAGGTCGCCATGTAGCCGGTGAGCTTGTGGTTGTCCCAGAACAGCCAGCGCAATACCTCGAATTTCTCTTTCGCGCTCTCGCCGCCGAAGCGACCATATTGCTCGGCGAGTTGCAGCAGGATCGGCGCGGTCTGGGTCAGGCGCTCGCCGTCGACTTCCAGCACCGGGATTTCACCCATTTCGTTGACGTCGCGCCGCCATTGCGGCGTTCGCGTCACGCCGCCGCCGAAATCGGTCCAGACCGGTTCGAAGCTCTCGCCGCACAGCGTGAGCATCAGCGCCAGCTTGTAGCTGTTGCCGGACTCCGGAAAGTAATGCAGCCGGTATTTGGGCATTGCCGCTCCTCGCAAGGATGGTTGCGCTCAGGCCACCGCGCCCGAGCTGCGCAATTGCCGGATCGCGGCCTCGTCATAGCCGGCCTCGCGCAGCACCTCGTCGCTGTGTTCGCCGAGGTTCGGCGGGCGCCGCGGCGTGGTCTTTTTGCTGCCATCGACCCAGATCGGGCTGTTGACGGTCAGCATGCTGTCGCCCTCGAACGGTACCAGCACGTCGTTGTCGATCATCTGCCGGTCGGTCGGAATGTCGTCGAGGATGCCGACCACGCCGAACACCAGGCCATTGCCGTCGAGCCGCTTGCGCCATTCGGCGAGGTCCCGGGTGGCGAAAATCTCGTCGAACAGTTTGATCAGTTCCAGCGACCGCGCGTGGCGATCGGCCTTGGTGGCAAATCTTGTATCGGTGACCAGATCCTCGTGTCCGAGGCAGCGGGCCAGCGCCGGCCATTGTCGCTCCTCGTTGAGCAATGACAGGATGATCCAGCGCCCGTCGCGGCACTTGTAGTGATTGGTCACGGCATTCAGCGCGTGCTCGCGGGGACGCCGTTCGGAGAATTTGGCGCCGCACAGCTTGGCCTGCGCGAGCACGCCGTTGGCCCAGATGCCGTTGGCCATCAAATTCGAAGCGACATGCGAACCCTTGCCGGTGCGCTCACGCTTGTAGAGCGCGGTGACGATAGCGCCATACAGCGCCATCGCGCAGGGGTGGTCGCCCATGCCGGCGACCGAGCGGGCCGGCGTGGTGCTGTTCTCCGCCCGCACCAGATCCATCAGGCCCGACCGCGCCCAATAGGCGTTGCTGTCGAAGCCGGGCTTGTTGGCCTCGTCGCCCTTTTCACCATAGCCGGTGAAGGACGCATAGATCAGGCGAGGGTTGAGCGGGGCCAGATCGTCATAGGTCAGTTTGAGCCGGCCGCGCACCGCGGGCGGAAAATTGGTGATGAACACGTCGGCTTCCGCGGCCAGGCGATGCAGCACCTCCTGGCCCTCGGGCTTCGACAGATCGAGCGCCAGGCTGCGCTTGTTGCGCGCCTCCAGCAGCCACGCGAAATTGTGTTCGCTGCGCGGATATCCCGGCAAATTCGGCAGATTGCGATAGGGATCGCCCGCGCCCGGGGGCTCGATCTTGATGACCTTGGCGCCGAAATCCGACAGCACGGTTGCGGCCGCCGGCGCTGCGATGAAGCTTGCGCAGTCCAGAACCTTGAGGCCTTCGAAGATGCCGTCTTCCATAATGAGGTCGCTCCCGTGACGTTTGTTGGTTTTGTCCGCGTGCCGGAATTATCATCGCGCAGTGATCAGTGGCAGGTCCCATTTGACCGATGTTGGCGGGGTGATGCAACGGCACTTTTCGGGCGCCTAGCCACAAGTCTCGCGTCATCCTGAGGTGCCCGCCGGCTTCGGCGGGCCTCGAAGGATGGGCCGTACGATGAACAGCATCCTTCGAGGCGCGCAAGGGCGCGCACCTCAGGATGACGTCAAGATCCTTGTTCCCGGATGACGATTATTGAGTCGCGTCTACTCCCCGCCCAACAACAACGCGGCATTGCCGCCGGCGGCCGCGGTGTTGATCGTCACCGTCTGTTCGGTGGCAAAGCGCGCCAGATAATGCGGGCCGCCGGCCTTGGGGCCGGTGCCGGACAGCCCGTGGCCGCCGAACGGCTGCACGCCGACCACGGCGCCGATCATGTTGCGATTGACATAGACGTTGCCGGTCTGCAGCCGATCGATCACGTCCTCGACGGTATCGTCGATCCGGGAGTGAATGCCGAGCGTCAGGCCATAGCCGGTACGCTCGATCGATTGCAGCACCGCGGCGAGCCCATTCGCGGGGTAGCGCACCACATGCAGCACCGGGCCGAACACTTCCTCGGTGAGCCGATCCGCGCCGGACAATTCGAAAATATGCGGCGCGACAAAATTGCCGTCGGGTGCGGTGCCGGCAAAATGCACGCGGGCCTCCTTCTTCATCCGCGCGATATGCGCGTCCAGTCGTTGTTTGGCCTCGGCATCGATCACTGGTCCGATTTGCACGGAGACGTCGCTGACATCGCCGAGTTTCAGTTCGCGCGCCGCGCCCGCGATCATCTCGATCATGCGGTCGGCGACGTCGTCCTGAACGTAGAGCAGCCGCAACGCCGAGCAGCGCTGGCCGGCGGAGCGAAACGCCGAGGTCACGACATCGTCGGCGACCTGTTCCGGCAATGCGGTGGCATCGACGATCATCGCATTGATGCCGCCGGTTTCCGCGATCAGCGGCACGATCGGGCCCTCCTTGGCAGCCAGAGCGCGATTGATCGATCGCGCGACCTCGGTCGAGCCGGTGAACACCACGCCTGCGACATCGGGATGCGCCACCAGTGCCGCGCCGATGCGGCCGTCGCCTTGGGCCAGATGCAGTGCCGCTGCCGGGATGCCGGCCTCATGCAGCAGGCGGATCGCCTCCGCGGCGATCAATGGCGTCTGCTCCGCGGGTTTGGCGATCACGCTATTGCCGGCCATCAGCGCCGCCGTCACCTGGCCCAAAAAAATCGCCAGCGGGAAATTCCATGGCGATATCGCGATGAACACGCCGCGGCCGCGCAGCCGCAGCACATTGCTTTCACCGGTGGGGCCCGGCATCGCGTCGCCGACGCCGAACAGCTTACGGCCTTCGGCGGCGTAATAGCGGCAAAAATCCGCGGCTTCGCGGACTTCCGAGAGCGCGTCGTCGAGGGTCTTGCCGCCCTCGGATTGCAGCAACGCGATGAAGCGTGCCCGGCGTTGTTCGAGCAGATCGGCGGCGCGTTCCAGCATCACCGCGCGGCTATCGGCGAGGGTGCGGCTCCAGGCCCCGAAGCCGGCACGGGCCGCGGCGACCATGCGGGGCACATCCGCCGGACCGACATCGACCGCACGATCGGCCTGCGTGGGGCTATCGGCCACCGCCGCGACCAATTGCTCCAGCGCCGCGCGCTCGCCGAATTCGATGCCGCGTGAGTTCAGCCGTTGCGGCCGGTAGAGATCGCGCGGCAACGCGATGTCAGGATGTCGCGCGTTCTCGGGAGTACCGACGATGTCGGCAGGCCGCCGCAACAGTGTCGCGACCGGGATGCTCTCGTCGGCAGCAAGTGCCACAAACGACGAGTTGGCGCCGTTCTCCAACAGTCGCCGCACCAGATAGGCCAGCAGATCGCGGTGGCTGCCAACCGGCGCATAGGTCCGATAGGCCAGTCCTGGACGATCCTGACTCAACTGCGCATAGAGCGCCTCGCCCATGCCATGCAGCCGTTGGAATTCGAAACTGGCTTCGCCGTCGGCAAGCTCGAGCACGGTCGCGACCGTCAGCGCGTTATGGGTGGCGAATTGCGGAAAGATTCGCGGCCGCAGCGCCAGTAGCTTTCGCGCACAGGCGACGTAATTCAGGTCGGTCATCGCCTTGCGGGTGAACACCGGATAGTCGTCGAGCCCGCGCTCCTGCGTCCGCTTGATCTCGGTATCCCAATAGGCGCCCTTGACCAGCCGCACCATCATCCGCCGGTCCAGCGCGCGCGCGAGGCCGTCGACATAGTCGATCACGTCGCTGGCGCGCTTTTGATAGGCCTGGACCGCCAGCCCAAAGCCATCCCAACCTTTGAGCGATGCGTCGGCAAGCGCGGCTGAGATCACATCGAGCGACAGTTCGAGCCGGTCGGCTTCCTCGGCATCGACGGTGAAATTCAAATCATGGGTCTTGGCGCGGTGCGCCAGATCGATCAGCCGCGGCACCAGTTCCGTCATCACCCGCCGATGGCTCACCGCCTCGTATCGCGGATGCAAGGCGGACAATTTCACCGAGATACCGGGCCGGTCGGGCAGGGGGCGGTGACCGGCACCGCGGCCGATGGCTTCGATCGCGCTGGAGTAGGAATTGAAATAGCGCTCGGCGTCGGCAGCCGTGCGTGCGCCTTCGCCGAGCATGTCGAAGGAATAGCGCGGTGCCGGCGCCGTATCCGGCTGCGCTCGTTCCAGGGCGGCTTCGATGGTCTCGCCGAGCACGAAATGGCTGCCCATCAGCCGCATCGCCTGCCGCGTGGCGGCGCGCACCGCCGGGACGCCCAGCCGCTTCGCGAGCCGCCCGATTGTGCCTTGCGGGGTCTCACCTGGTTGGATCACGCGCGCGGACATTCCGAGCGCCCAGGCCGAGGCGTTGACCAGGAACGCGCTGGATCTGGTTTCGTGGTGCACGAAGTCGCCTTGGCCGAGTCTGTCTTCGATGAAGCGATCGGCCGTGCGCGCGTCCGGCACCCGCAGCAGCGCCTCCGCGAGCACCATCAGCGCCAGGCCCTCTTTGGTCGACAGCGCGAATTCGCGCAGCATGTCCTCGACGCCGCCGAGCGGATCGTCGTTGCTTCGGATGGCCTCGATCAGGCGTGCGGCGGTGCGGTCGATCCGTTCGTCCTGCGCCGCGCTCAATCCCGCGGATTGCAGCAACCGGGCCGCGATGACGCGATCATCCGGCGCATAGGGCACCTTGAATGGCGCTGGCGATGAGGCGTCGGACGTCATGACATGACCTCAAGTTCCCGTGGCCTGTTTACAGTGGACCCATCATGGACCCGGGCTTGGAATTGCGAAACCGCTGCGATAGATTTCGCGCGATTTTTGATTGGGAAGTGCGGCGACGGATGACATTTCGGAAGAGGCGGGGGCAATCCGGCAGGCCGGGCACAATCCCGATAGTTGGTCGGTTCGCGATATTAATCGGCTCGATCCTGGCGGTGGCGCCATGGCCGGCTGTCGCGGTCGAACTGACCGCCCCGCAAGCGGCACTGTACAGCACGGTCTCGATCTATCCGCCGTCGGCATCCGCCATGACGGTTTGCTACGGCTTCGTGTGCCGCCGCCGCGAGATCCTCAATTTTACGGCCGGCGACCGCAGCGCCCTGACGCAGATCATGGCTTCGGGCCGGGCCTCGGCTACGGCGGAGCGAGCGGCGACGCAGAAGGCGGTGATCTGGTTCGATCGCCGCATGGGCCCTGTGATCGGAACCAACAAACGCGTCGCCAATGCCGATATTCGTTCGATGGACGCCCCTCACAATTACGATTGCTGGGACACCACCCGCAACACCACGAGCCTGCTGCTGGTGATGCAGGAATGGGGGCTGTTCAAGTTTCACACGGTCGGTGATCCGCATTACCGTGGCAATCCGCTGACGATGCAACTGCCGCACAACACGGCGGTGCTGGTCGAGCGTGCGAGCAAGATCGAATGGGTGGTGGACATGTGGCCACGCGGTTATGCGCAGCCGCCGGATGTCATGACTCTCGAAAAATGGGTTAAGGAAGACTAAAAAATCGAACCAGCGCATGTTGCGCCAGTTCGTCGATACGCTTGTGCCAAATCACCGGCACTTACGCCAAATTGAATGCGTGCAAGAACATCGTCTGCTCCTGCTGAACGTCATTTCTGCTGAGAGTTCCTGCACGCCCCGCTCTCGGATTACGTCCGAGAGGGTGCCGCTGCCGATCCCCAGTCTTTTGCGCTTAAAGCGTCGGCCTTAAAGTCTTGGCTTTAAAGTCTTTGCTTTAAAATCCTGGCTTTAAACCTTGAGGTTCTCGGCCGAGGTCTTGCCGCGATTGGCTACCTCTTCGTATTCCACCGTCTGCCCCTCGTTGAGGGATGAAAGGCCAGCTTTCTCGACTGCCGAAATATGAACGAAAACATCCTTGCCGCCACTTGAGGGCTGGATAAATCCATAACCCTTGGTCGCGTTGAACCACTTCACAGTACCTTTAGCCATCACGTCGTCTCCGCGGGATCAAAATCGATCACGAACTGCCAGTCCCCGCAAACCGGCATGTCCGATGGGCGTTACGATACGCGGTTTACGCGAACCCTCATAGCTTAAACCACATCGCGATTCTGGCGGAAAAAGATCATAAACGCGGCGCATTTCGCACTTTTTGCCAGTTTTGCACGGACTTTGCCAGTTTTGGAAGCGCGGCAAAACGCCCGGGCATCCACCTCCGAGGGCAAACCGCCCCCCAAATCCGCTGTCCGACGCACCCGCATAAGGTCCGGTTTCGATCGAATTTTCGTAAAAACCGGTGCCTAAGGAAAACAAAACCCCGGCCGCGCCAAGCGACCGGGAGTTTGGATTGAGCGAGCTAAGATTTCGGGTTCAATAGCAGACGTTGACGGTGCGCCAGCGATAGCCGAACCGCGTCAGCACCCGACGCGGGGCATAGCAACCGTCGTAAGCGGGACCGGCGATGTAGCCGATGCCGAAGCCGTGGTGGAAGTGATGAAAGCCACCCCATCCACCCCACGGATGGGCGGAAGCTGCGGAGGGCGCCAGCGCCATGGCGCTGAGGGAAGCCGCCGCGACAAGTCCAAGCGTCAATTTACGTAACATGGTCATTCTCCTTAAGGTGATGCGCACGTGGCGCGGGCGACAGTTTCGGTCTTGCCCATCGTTCATCGGTCGTGCGCTGCGAAACGCGGGTTCGAGAGAATCGCGGTCCGTTCGGGAAGAATTTTCTGAATGCTTGTTCAGAAGAGAGTTTAGTTGAAGCGTTTTCGAGCGAAGCGGCAGCCGGTTCGCGTGCTGAAAACACGTCAGCCTCTAGGCCGCGACCACAGCGAGATCGTCGATCAGCGTCGACAGTGTCTTCGCATCGATCACGGTGCGCACGATCATCGGGCCGGAGCGGCCTCGGATCGTCACTTCTTGCTCGGGCAGACTGTCTGCCGCAAGGCCGGCGGTGATGCGAACCTCTTCGGAAAAGATCGCTTCGCAGCCGAGATTCTTGGTCATGTCCTGCAGCCGCGCGGCGACATTGACGGCGTCGCCCAGCGCGGTGAACACCATATGATCGCGGTAGCCGATGTCGCCGATGATGACTTCGCCGCCGTGAATGCCGAGGCCAAAGCGGATCGGCTCATGCAAATCGTGGCTGAGAAATTGATTCAGCTCCGCGATGTTGGCGGCGATCATGGCCGCCGCTTTCAGCGCCTGGCGGCAGGCGACCTGCGGGCTGGTGCGCAGCCCGAACAACGCCAGCTGGCCGTCGCCGACGAACTGGTTGGGCTGGCCGCCGCATTCGATCACCGCCTGCGACACCGCGCCGAGGAATCGGTTGACGATGAAGACCGTATCGAACGGCAGCCGATGCTCGGCGAGCCTGGTCGAGCCGCGCATGTCGACGAACATGCTGACGAGATAGCGCTCCTGGCCGACGCGTTGCGGGTGCGATGCATGCGCGTTGGCCGACATCGTGTGCGGCATGAAGAGCTGGAAGAACGACAGGTCTTCGGTGGGACGCAACTGACAGGCCAGCCGGATCGACGGGTCGGTGGCGCCGACCCGATTGAGCACGAAGGCTTCGCGCTTCGACGGTTCCGGCAACGCGCTGCAATCGCCGATCACCCGGATACGGCAGGTGGAACAGCGGGCGCGGCCGCCGCAAACGCTGGCATGCGGGACATTATGGCGCAGGCTCGCTTCCAGCACGCTCAGGCCTTTCGGAACCCGGACGTTGCGGCCATTGCCATAGGACAGCCTGATCATGCCGCCGCGGCGCTCATTCAGGGCCCGCGCGCCGCGTGCCAGCAATACCAGTACGATCAACGCGAGATAGCCGTTCAGCGAGTAATCGGCGATCTGGTCCAGCGTCTGCTGTTCCGCCGTGGTGCCGACCTGTCGCGGTGAGATGTTCTCGGCCTGCCATTGCGGGCTGGTGCTGATCGCGACGATCTCGCGTCCGCCCTGATAAAAACCCAGCAGCGCCAGGGTCGGCACCAGCACCGCGGCCGCCAGCAGAAAAGGCGCGGCATGCTTGAAGAACGCCTTCATCCGCAGCCAGAAATACAATCCGATGCTGCCGTGGATCCAGGCGATGATCAGGACCGCCGGCATCGACCAGATCTTGTAGGGATGCGCGATCCAGAACGAGTACAGCTCCTGCGGATACAGCTTCTGATGCCCGAACAGCGATTGGCCGAGCCGCACGCCGACAATATGGGTGATGATCAGCGCGGGAATGCTCAGGCCCAGCACGAGCTGCAGCGGCTCGATCGCCCGCCAGTGAAATTGCCGGCGCTGGTAGAGCGCCCAGATCCCTAGCCCGGAGTGAATCAGCGCCGAGGCATAGAACACGATCGCGACCGGCGGGAATTGCCAGAACAGCGTATGGTAATGCACGCCTGCGGCCAGCGCCTCCATCGAGATATTGCCGAGCGCATGGTTGAGGAAATGGCTGATCAAATAGGCGTACAGCACGAGCCCGCAGGCCAAGCGGATCTGCCGGACGCTGAGGCTGCGGATGAATTTTACGAACTGGACGCGGGCGGGTGCGGTCATCTGATTCCGTGAGATATATGTCGGCAATGTTAGAGTTTAATGCGGCCGGTGACCATCGTTCTGCCGTCGTCCCGGCGACCTCCAGCCCGCACGTTGACACCCCTTCCCGAGCAGGTGAGAAGGCGCCATGACGATTGCCCCGCCCGAGCGCCGCGCCAAATCCGACCATTCCTCCGGCCATTTCACCCGTAGGCAATTGCTCGGCGTGGTGGCGTTGATCGCCGCGATGACGGCGATGCGGCTGATCTACGCTGGCTTGATCGATCTGCGCACCGACGAGGCCTATTACTGGACCTGGTCCAAGGAGAGCGTGCTGTCCTTCCTCGATCACCCGCCGATGATTGCGTGGTTCATCCGTTTCGGCACTGCGATATTCGGCGATACCAATTTGGGGGTGCGGTTTGCCGGCGTGCTGGCCATGCTGGTCACGCAATTGCTGCTCGCCGACATGGTGCGGCGCGTGACCAACGACATCCGCGCCGTGGTGCTGGCGGTGCTGATGCCGGAGGCCGCGCTGTACTACGGGCTGCTGATGGCCAAGGTGTCGCCCGACGTGGCGATGATCCCGTTCGCGGTCGCGATGCTGTGGGCGCTGGTGCGGCTTCGCGAGAGCGGCGATTCGCGCTGGTGGCTGGCGGCCGGGCTGTTCGGCGGGCTGGCGCTGTTGTCGAAATTCACCATCATCATGTTTCTCCCGGCCGTGCTGGCCTTCATGCTGGTGCCGGCCTGGCGTTGGCGGTGGCTGACCAGCCCGATGCCCTGGCTCGCGGCGCTGATCGCACTCGTCGTGTTCCTGCCGGTATTGATCTGGAATGGCGAGCATGGCTGGGCCTCGTTCCGATTCCAGTTCGTGCGGGCGGCGGCGACCCATGAATGGTCGTTGCGCACTGTCGGCGACTACATCGGCATCCAGTTCGGCTTGGTCGGTTTCGTGCTGCTGCCGGTGGTTCTGTCGGGCGTGACGCTGATGGCGTGGCGGGGCTATCGCCGCCGCGACGCGGTGGCGATCCTGCTGTCGACCTGCGTCATCGTGCCCTTTGTTTATTTTTTCTGGAAATCGATGACCCTGCGGGTCGGCGATACCTGGCCGATGTTCCTGTGGCCGGCGGGTTTTGCTGCCGCCGCCATCAATATCGCGATGCTGCCGCGCGAGGGCTGGCCTAACTGGATGATCAAATCGACGATCTCCTGGGCCAATACCGCTGTTGTCACCGGAATCGCCTTCGTCGTGCTGGTGTTCCTGTATTACGTCGCCGCGCCGTGGAATTTTATCGGCCGTGCCGATCCGATCGGCGGTGAAGCCGGCTATCAGCAGGTCGCGGAGCGCGCGCAGGCCGAATTGCAGAAGACCGGGGCGACCTGGATCGCGACCACGGATTACCGGACCTACGCCATGATGCGCTGGTATTTCAACGGCCGCGTACCGGTGGTGCAGATCAACGAGCGCGGCCGGTTCATGGGTTTTCGCGATCCCGGCATGGACCTGATCAAAGGCCACACCGGGCTCTATGTCGCGCGCGAGCCCGATAACGCCAATCCGGTGTGGAATGCCACGACGGCGGTGCGGCAGCCGCTGGAACAGGTCGACCGGGTCTGGCGCGGCCTAGTGATGGATACCTACGCGCTGGAGAAATTGACCGGCTGGACGCCGGAGCTGGCGCCGCCGCCGGATTCGCCGTTGTTCCGCTGGCGCGTGCTAGCCATGATCGAATCGACCCTGACGTCAGGGACGGGTTAGGCTAATGACATCCAGCCAACATACCGATCTGCCAAAAATGCCGAAAAGAGTATGAGGGATGACCAAGGACAACCCCGCCAAAATCCATGACGTGATCACCGAAGACATCGAATTCGGCCGCGCCGGCGATGTTCCCTTGATCGGCCGTCTCTATCGCCCGCGCGATGTCGTTGGCTTTCCGGCGATCGTCGAGGTTCATGGCGGCGCATGGACCGGCGGCGACCGCTTCAACAATGTGGTGATGCACAACGCGATCGCGGCGGCCGGCACCGCGGTGCTGGCGATTGAGTTCCGGCTGGCCCCGGCGGCGCCCTATCCCGCCGGGATCGCCGACGTGAATCTCGGCATCCGCTGGCTGAAAGCCAACATCGCAAGGCTGGGCGGTGATCTCGCCAAGGTTGGCGGGCTCGGCACGTCGAGCGGCGGGCATCAATTGCTGTTGAACGTGCTGCGGCCGCATGATCCGCGCTACACGGCGCTGGCGCTTCCGGATTCAGCCGATGTCGATGCCGGCCTCGACTATGTCGTGGTGTGCTGGCCGATCTCCGATCCCGTCGCGCGTTACAAGATGGCGCGCGAGACCGGCAACGAGCGGCTGGTCAAAAATCATCACGCCTTCTTCGGCGATGAAGCGACCATGGCGGAAGCCAGTCCGCAACGCATTCTGGAAAGCGGTGAGGCGCCCCGGCTGCCGCCGGCCTTGCTGATCCAGGGCACCGCGGACGCCAATGTCACGCCCGACATGGCGGACCGGTTTGCCGCGGCCTATGCCAAAGCGGGCGGCCGGATCACGTTGCGGAAGTTCGAGGGCGAGCCTCATACGTTCGTGTCGGTGAACCCGGAAAGTCCGGCATCCGTCGAGGCGTTGCGCCTGATCATGGATTTTATCCGCGACCAGACCCGTTAGAGATGTTTTTCCGTTGCACAGCCTCATGGTGAGAAGGCGCCACCGGTCCGCGCGAAGCGCGGCCCGATGATAAACTCCGCGCCGTCTCGAACCATGGATTGCTCAGCTCACCCCTCGCCATCCTCGCGCTTGCGCAGCAGGTCTTTCGCGAGATCGGCCAGCGCGGGCCGCGGCAAGGCGGTGAACGGCAGCGGGCGGGTGACGTCGATGGCGGCCAGTCCCAGCCGCGCGGTGAGCAGGCCGTTGAGGATGCCTTCGCCGAGGCGTTCGGACAATTTGGCGGCGATGCCGTGGCCGAGCATTTGCTGGATCATGCTGTCGCTCGCCGCCAGGCCGCCGGTGATGGCGAGATGCGCGATGACGTGGCGCATCAGCCGGATCATGCCGAGCGTGCCCGGCCGGCCGCCATAGAGCCGCGCCAATTGCCGGATCATCCGCAGCGACGCCACGAACACGAAGAGGATATCGACCAGCGCGCGCGGGCTGACCGCGGTCACGATCGAGACGCGCTGCGCCGCCGATGAGACCAGCCGGCGCGCCTCCTGATCGAGCGGCGTCATCAATTCGCGCTCGGCCAGCCTGATCATGTCGGCGCCGTCGATGATGTCGTCGGCATGGCGCTGCAACGTGGCGCGGGCGCGGGCCAGTTGCGGGTTCTGGTGCGCCAGCTTGAGTAGATCGGCGACGATGGTTCGGCTGGCGGCGCGATCGTCGCTGAGCAGCACTTCGGCGGCACGCAGATGCATCTTCTCGATGGTGGCAAGCCGCGCCAGCCCGATCGCCTCGCGCGCGATCACGGCGGTCAACGCCAGCGCCGCGATCGCGGCACATGCCAGCCCGACGAAGCCCAGGCCTTCATTGCGCGCGAACAGATCCTCGATCAGATGGGTAACGCTCAGGCCGAGCCCGAGCAGCACCAGTCCGCCCAAGGCGGTCCAGAACAGCGCGCCCCAGCGGAAACTGGGTCGCGCGGGCAGCATCGGCGCTTCCAGCGGCACCGGCAACAGCGCAGGGTCCGGTTCGGGCGTGACGCGGACGGTGCCGCGGGCGAGGCGGCCCTGTTCGTCGGGGTCCATCACCACGACGCCGGGGTCGCCGAGCTTGAACGTGGCCGGGCGCCGATGAGGCGATCGCTCGCTCATTGCAGTTTGTCTCCGATCAGGAACTGAAGGGCGCGGTCAAGGCGGATGTGAGGCAGCACGGGACCGTCCGCGGCCTGGTTGTCGAGCTGCGGCGGCCGAAAGCGCAGAAAGCGGAAATCGGTCTTCTCGGCCGGGGCGCTGGAAAGGCCGCGGAACGCATCGTCGCCGTTGAACAGCTCTTCGGGATCGCTGGGCAAGTCGCCCGGAAAGGTCGCTACCTCGGTGTTGCCGTCAAAGGTCTCGCCGTTGCCGCCTTCGCCTGCGGCCGGCGTGCCCAGGATCGAGGGCAGCTTTTCACGGCCGCGCTGCATCTGCGCCTCGCGGGTGGCGCGCACGGCGGCCAGCGCCACCACATCGATCTCGGCTTCGGCATATTCGGCGCGCGTCACCGCCTTGGCGACGGTGCGCCGCAAAATGGCTTCCAGGCGATCATGGCTCGACTGATGCAGATGATCGGCCTTGGTCGCCGCAAATAATATCCGGTCGATCCGCGGCCGGAACAGAGTGCTGAACAGCGTCGAGCGCCCGATCCGGAAGCAATCCAGAATTCCCGCCAGGGCCGCTTCGAGGTCGTGTAGCGCCTCGGGTCCGGCGTTGAACGCGGCCAGCGCATCGACCAGCACGATCTGGCGATCGAGCCGCGCGAAATGGTCGCGGAAGAACGGCCGGATCACCACGTCCTTGTAGGCTTCATAGCGCCGCACCATCATCGCCCAGAGCGATCCCTCCGGGGCGGTGCCGTCGATGGGCACGTCAAGCGGCGCAAAGGTCAGCGCCGGCGAGCCCGCGAGATTGCCCGGCATCAGGAAACGCCCCGGCGGCAGCAGGCTCATCGCAAAACGTTCGTCGCGGCAGGCGCGCAGATATTCGGTGAACAGCCGCGCCGACGCCAGCGCCGCCTGTTCGTCGGCATGGCTTTCGGCTTTCAACGTCGCGAGCTGCGCATGCCATTGTGTGGCGAGCTTCGCGCGCGGACCTTCGCGTGACAAAGCCAGAACTCTCGGCGGACCATTGTTCGTAGGTCTTGTTGAGCAACGGCAGATCGAGCAGCCATTCGCCGGGATAGTCGACGATGTCGAGCGTCAAGGTGCGGTCGGCGCCGTTGTGGCGCTGATAATCGACCACCAGCCGCAGCTCGCTGATATCGACGGTGGAGTTGGGCCAGCGGCGATCCTCGATCAAGGTGCGGACGTGGTTTTCGTAATCGAACCGCGGCACCGCATCATCCGGCTGCGGTTCGAGCCGGGCGCGGGCAATTCGTCCCGATGCGAACGGCTCGAACACCGGAAAGCGGCCGCCGCGGGTGAGGCCATGGATCAGCGCGGTGATGAACACGGTCTTGCCGGCGCGTGACAATCCGGTGACGCCGAGTCGGACCGTCGGATTGAAGAAGCTCTCGCCATAATCCAGCAGCGCCCGCGCCGACAGGCGGGCTTCCTCGACGATATCGGAAAAAGTGGGGGCCATCAGATTAGGGAGTACCCCTTAGGGGTGCGATGAAAATTGGGGGAGGCAGCTCGAAAGGCGGGCACTAGATGGGCTAAAAAGTGGCGATTGGCCCAGCAAAATCAAGCTTCACACTTCCGACCCTATTGTCGTGCGAGGATTTGAACGGTTCATTGACCTTGTGAGACCTATATTCAGCCGATCCCCCCAAAGAAAGCCCGCTTGGCCGCCATGACGATCTTTCGACTGAAGCAACTGGCCTCCCACTCCGCCCATGCGATGGCAGGCGCGGTGCGCTGGAACTACGACCGGGCCGAATTGATTGCCGACGGCATTGTGCACGGGATCGGCGTGTTCGGCGGCCTGATCGCGGCCACCGTGCTGATCGTGCTGACCGCGGTCTATGCCACCGCGTTCGATGTCGCCGTGGTGTCGGTTTACGCCGCGGGCCTGCTCGCGATGCTGGTGCTGTCAGCGACCTATAATCTGTGGCCGGTGTCTCGCGCCAAATGGGTGCTGCGGCGTTTCGACCATTCGGCGATCTATCTTTTGATCGCGGCGACCTACACGCCGATCATCATGGAATTGAAGGACAGCGTCACGGCCATGGTGCTGCTGGCCGGCGTCTGGTGCGTTGCGATCATCGGCATCGTGCTCAAGCTGGTGCTGCCCGGCCGTTTCGACCGGTTGTCGGTCGGCCTCTATCTGGCGATGGGCTGGAGTGGCGTGATGCTCTATGGCCGCGTCGTCGCCACGCTGCCGGCGCTGGCGTTAGGCTTCGTGGCGGCGGGCGGGGCGCTGTATAGCCTGGGCGTGATCTTTCATGCCTGGCAGCGGTTGCGTTTCCAGAACGCGATCTGGCATTGTTTTGTGCTGCTGGGCGCGGCATGCCATTATACGGCCGTGCTCGATCTGGTCATGACCTGAGCCATCGAGCCCCAGCGCTGGGACGTCAGGTTCCGGGCTGCACAACAAAAACCTCTGATCTATGGGAGCGGGACGATGCAGGTTGCCGGTAAAGTCGTGGTCGTCACCGGGGGCGCCAACGGTATCGGCAAGGCGCTGTGCGAAGCCTTTCATCGCGCCGGCGCCGCCAAGGTCGTGGTCGTCGACCTCGATCATGCCGCAGCCGAAGCGGTTGCCGCCTCGGTCGGCGGTGCGGCGTTCAAATGCGACGTCGGTCAGGAGAAGAACATTCTTCACGTGATTGAGGAGACCGAGAAGATGTTTGGCCCGATCGCGCTGTTCTGCTCCAATGCCGGCATCGGCGGCGGCTTCGATCCGATGTCGGTCAATGCCGGCGGCACCTCCGACGAGCCGTGGGCGCGCAGCTGGGCGATCCATGTCATGGCGCATGTCTATGCCGCACGGCATCTGGTCCCGCGCATGAAGGCGCGCGGCGGCGGCTATTTCCTCAACACCGTCTCGGCGGCCGGCCTGTTGTCGCAGGTCGGCAGCCCGGCCTATTCGACCACCAAGCACGCCGCGGTGGGCTTTGCCGAGAACCTTGCGATCTCGCACCGCGCCGACAACATCAAGGTGTCGATCCTGTGCCCGCAGGGCGTCGATACCAACATGCTCCGTTCGATTCCCAAGGGACCGCAATCCGGCGATGGCGATCTGACGCCGGAGCAGGTGGCGCAGGACGTGTTGGCGGGGCTGGAGCAGGAACAGTTCCTGATTTTGCCGCACCCGCAAGTGCTGGGCTACATGCGCAAGAAAACCGAGAATTACGACCGCTGGATCGGCGGCATGGCCAAGATTCAGGCGAAGATGCGCGAGAGTTACGGGAAGTGACCGCCGCTGCGTCGTTCCGGGGCGATGCGAAGCATCGAACTATGATGTGCTATTGCACATCGGAGAACCTCGAGATTCCCCGATGCGCAATTGCGCATCTGAGGTCTGGTCCTGCGGACGATCCCGGACATGACGGCCGCGATTAATTCTTCTGCGCGTAAAGCAGCGGCACCGCGGAATCCACCATCACCTCGATCAGGCTGGTGCCTTCATGGGCGAGGCCGCGCTGCAGCGCCGGAACCAGTTCTGACGATTTGCTGACGCGCACGGCGTCGCAGCCCAAGCCTTGTGCGATGGCGACAAAATCGATGCCGGGCAGATCGAGGCCGGGCACGTTGCGCACCTGCATCACCTGGCTGAACGAGCGCATCGCGCCGTAACCGGAATTGTTGACCACCACCACCGTCAGCGGCAGCTTGCGTTGGGCTGACGTCCACAGTGCCTGGATCGAGTACATCGCCGAACCGTCGCCGATCAAACAGACGGTGCGGATGTTGGGGCGGCCGAGCGCGGTGCCGACCGCGGCCGGCAGGCCGAAGCCGAGTCCGCCGCTGGCCATGGTGCAAAAACTGTCCTGGCCGCGCCTCGGCATGAATTTCTGCATCGCCGGGCGGTGCGATGGCGCTTCCTCCACCAGCATGGCGTCGTCGGGCATCGCGGCCGAGAGCGCGTGCAATAGATATTCGACGGGGATCGGATCGGCCGGCTGCGGCGCCGGCGGCAGCACGCGGCCTTTCGGCGTCGCGCGTTGGGTCTCGGGCAGCGCCTCCAGCAGCTGTGCCAGCGCCGGCTTCATGGTGGCGATGATGCTGTTGCCTGCCGGCGTCGCGGCGGCGGCGGTCGGATCGTCGGTGATCTGGAACAGCGTGGTCGTGCCGTCGAAGATCGAGGCATGGCCTTCGACGTGAAAGGTGAAGACCGGCGCACCGATCGCGACAACCACATCATGGTCGCGCAGCGCGTCCGACAATTGTCCGGGCGAGGCATGCAGGAAGCCCGCGAATTGCGGATGCCGTTCCGGAAAGCTCGCGCGCGGCGAAAACGGGCTGACCCAGACCGCGGCCTTGGCCTTCTCCGCCACGCGCACCATCAGCTCGACCGCCTGCGCGCGATCGACCGCGGGACCGACCACGAAAGCCGGGCGTTTGCTGGCCGCGAGCGCCGCCGCCAATGTCTTCATCGCGTCCGGGTCCGGCCCCAATTCGCGGCTGACTTGGCGCGCTTCGACCGGCTGTGTCGGATGCGTCCAGTCGTCGATCGGGACCGAGACGAAGGTCGGGCCGCAGGGCGGCTGCATCGCCACGTAATAGGCGCGCGCGATCGCGGCCGGCACATCCTCGGGCCGCGCCGGCTCGACGCTGAATTTGACATAAGGCCGCGGAAATTCCGACGCGCGCTCGGCGTAGAGAAAGGCCTGCAGCGGCAGGATGCTGCGGGCCTGCTGCCCGGCGGTGATCACCAGCGGGGTCTGGTTGCGGTGCGCGGTATAGATATTGCCGAGCGCATTGCCGACGCCGGCGGCCGAATGCAGATTGACGAAGCCGGCGTTGCGGGTGGCCTGCGCGTAGCCGTCGGCCATGCCGATCACGGAGGCTTCCTGCAGTCCCAGTACATAGTCGATGTCGTCGGGCCAGTCGCTCAGGAACGGCAATTCGGTCGAGCCGGGATTGCCGAACACTTTCCTGATCCCGAACGCGCGTAGCAGGTCGAGCGTGGCTTGCTTGACGGTGACGGATTTGGTTTTGGTTGATGTGGCGGGACGAGCACTTGTGACTTCCTCAATGAGCTGATTATCGCACTCCGTCATTCCGGGATGGTGGCGTGTAGCACCGGATGCCGGGAATCTCGGATGACGATTCCGGGTTCGATGCTTCGCATCGCCCCGGAGATGACGTCAACGCTCACCACGTCGCGGTGCCCTTCATGGTGGGCTGGCCGGCGGCGTTGGCGATCCACAGCTCCATGCCGTTGTCTGTGGTGTTGGCATTGATGCTGAACTCGCTACCTTCGAACAGCGGCTGCAGCCCGCGATAGCTGAGTTTCTTCGGCGGCTGGCCGCCGTGCAATTTTGCCGCCAGTTCCACAATGAACGTCGCCTGCAGCGGGCCGTGGAAGATCAAGCCGGGATAGCCCTCGACCTTGGTGACGTAGTCGCGGTCGTAATGGATGCGGTGGCCGTTGAAGGTCAGCGCCGAATAGCGAAACAGCAGCACCGGGTCCGACACATGGGTCTCGCGATGTTGCGCCACCGGCGGCGGGGCGGCCGGTTTTGCCGGTGCGGCCTGCGGCGCGTTGGAGACGTCGCGATAGACGATGTCCTGCCGTTCGCGGATCGCGACGCCGCGCGGCGTCGTCACTTCATGGGCGACGGAAACGAAGCACAATACGCCGGTAGAGCCGGTCTTCAGGGTGACGTCGGAAATGCGCGAGCTGCGCTTTGCGACGTCGCCGACGCGAAGCGTGTCGAGGAATTCCAGTTCGCCGCCGGCCCACATCCGGCGCGGCAGCGGCACCGGCGGCAGGAAGCCGCCACGGGTGGGATGGCCGTCGGGGCCAAGCTCCGACATCGGATAGACCGCCTGACCCAGGCACCAATGCGTGGTGAAGGGCGCGGCATCGCCCGTCCTGGGCTCGCCGATCTTCTGAAACAGCGTCGCGCGCAAACCCTTGACGAGCTGCGCGGTGACGATGTCGGAGACTTCGTTGGTGCGGCCGATCCATTGGCGCAGATGATCGAGATCGACGGGTTCGCTCATGATGGTTTGATCCGGTCTTTTGCGGTGCTGGGGCGTTCGCCGACCGCGGGTACGGCGCCATAGTGACGTGGCTGGCCGATCACGATGGCCGCCGGCGCCGGATAGCTCACCGGTCCCTTCGGGGTGCCGACTTCGATGCGGCGCAGATGCGGATGCACCGCGAGGTCGGCCATGGTGTTGACCTCGGCGAACGCGATGTCGGAATCGGACAGCCGCTTCAGCAACTCATCGCGCGTCAGCATCGCAAAGCTGTCGCCGACGGTCTTGTCGGTGAGGGTGCGGTTGCGGACGCGCTCGACCATGTTGGCGAATCTGGGATCGTTCGGCAGGTCAGGCTGTCCCAGCACCTCGGCGCAGAGTTTCTTCCATTCGCGTTCGCTCTGGATCGAAATCAGGATGTCCTTGCCGTCCTTCGAGCGAAACACGCCGTAGGGCGCGATCGAGGGATGGGCCAGCCCCATACGCTCAGGCGAATTGCCGGCTTCGGCGTTGAGCAGGGGAACCGTGAGCCAGTCGGCCATCACGTCGAACATCGAAATCCGGATATCCGCGCCCTTGCCGCTGCGGCCGCGGGCGATCAGCGCTTCAAGGATCGAGGCGTGCGCGGTGGCGCCGGTGGCGACATCGACGATCGACACGCCGACCCGCGAGGGTCCGTCCGGTCCGCCGGTGATCGAGGCGAGGCCGCTCTCGGCCTGGATCAGGAGGTCATAGGCCTTGCGGTCGGCATAGGGGCCGTCATCGCCATAGCCAGTAATCGTGCAGCAGATCAGCGCCGGGTAATCCTTCGTCAGCCGCTCCAGCGAGAAGCCGAGCTTGTCCATCGAGCCGGGCTTGAGGTTCTGCAGCAGCACGTCGGCGCCCGCGATCTGCTGTTCGAGGCTGGCGCGGCCTTCTTTGGTGGCAAGGTCGATGACCAGTGAATCCTTGCCGCGGTTGAGCCAGACGAAATAGCTGGACTGTCCCTTGGCCGCGGCGTCGTAACCGCGGGCAAAATCGCCCTCGGGGCGTTCGACCTTGATGACATGGGCACCGGCATCGGCCAGGCGCGAACTGCAGAACGGCGCGGCGACCGCCTGTTCGACGGCGACGACAGTTATTCCTTCAAGCGGCAGCATGTTGATTCTCGTTAGGAGTAATCTTAGTAAGAGCGGGGCATGCCCAGCACGTGCTCGGCCACGTAGGACAGGATCAGATTGGTCGAGATCGGCGCCACCTGATAAAGCCGGGTTTCGCGGAATTTGCGCTCGACGTCATATTCTTCGGCAAAGGCAAAACCGCCAAAGGTCTGCACGCAGGCATTGGCGGCGTCCCAGGCGGCGTCGGCTGCCAGCATCTTGGCCATGTTGGCCTCGGCGCCGCAATCGAGCCCGGCTTCATATTTGCGGGTGGCTTCCTTCACCATCAGCTCGGCGGCGCGCATCGCGGCATAGGCCTTGGCGATCGGAAACTGAACGCCCTGGTTCTGCCCGATTGGACGGCCGAACACCACGCGCTCCCTGGCGTAGGCTGTCGCCTTGGCAATGAACCATTTGGCGTCGCCGATCGACTCGGCCGAGATCAGGATCCGCTCGGTATTCATCCCGGAGAGGATGTAGCGAAAACCCTTGCCTTCCTCGCCGATCAGATTTTCCGCCGGCACCTTCATGTCGGTGAAGAACACTTCGGTCGTGGAGTGGTTCATCATGGTTCGGATCGGCCTGATCTCGAGCCCGTTATTCTTGGCCTCGCGCATATCGACGATGAACACCGACAGGCCGTCGGTGCGCTTGTGCGCCTGATCCTTCGGCGTGGTGCGCGCCAACAGGATCATCAGGTCGGAATATTCCGCGCGGCTGGTCCAGATCTTCTGGCCGTTGACGATGTAGTGGTCGCCGTCGCGCCTGGCAAACGTCTTCAGCGACGAGGTGTCGGTGCCGCTGGTCGGCTCGGTGACGCCGAACGCCTGCAGCCGCAATTCGCCGCTGGCGATCTTCGGCAGCCATTTGGCCTTTTGCACATCGCTGCCATGCCGCAGCAGCGTGCCCATCGTGTACATCTGGGCGTGGCAGGCACCGGCGTTGCAGCCGGCGCGGTGGATTTCCTCGAGGATCGCGGTCGCGGCGGACAGTTTCAGCCCGGCGCCGTCATATTCTTCCGGGATCAGCACCGAGAGATAGCCGGCCGTCGTCAGCGCATCGACGAAGGCGCTGGGATAGGCCATTTCGCGGTCGAGCTTGCGCCAATATTCGCCGGGGAATTGGGCGCACAGCTTGGCGATGGCGTCGCGGATATCGGTGTGGTCTTCTTGTTCTGATGCGGTCATTTTGAACTCGGCTGGGTGGGACAAGTGCGCGGTTTAGCCCATCGTACGGCGCCCTTGGCGCGAGGAAAACCCTGCGCTTCATGACGTTGGAGGGTCAAGCCCGATATTGACAGTGCTGGTCTGCTCAAGCCGGAATGCGGACCGGCAGGGACTCGTAGCCCTTCACGAAGCTGGAATATACCCGCTTGGGTTCGCCGACCACCTCGATCTTGTCAAACCTCTTGAGCATTTCCTGCCATACGATCTTGAGCTGCAGCTCGGCGAGCCGCATGCCGACGCAGCGGTGGATGCCGAAACCGAACGACAGATGGGTGCGCGGCCGGGCGCGGTCGATGATGAAGTCGTTGGGGTTCTCGATCGCCTCCTCGTCGCGATTGCCGGAGACATACCACATCACCACCCGGTCGCCCTTGCGGATGGTCTTGCCGCCGACTTCGCTGTCGACCAGCGCGGTGCGCCGCATATGCGCCAGCGGCGTCTGCCAGCGAATGACTTCCGGCACCATCGACTCGATCAGATCAGGGTTGTCGCGCAGCTTTTGGTACTGATCGGGATTTTCGTTCAGCGCGAGCACCGAACCGCTCATGGTGTTGCGGGTGGTGTCATTGCCGCCGACGATCAGCAGGATGATGTTGCCCATCAGATTGTCGGGATCCATGTGCCGCGTGGCATCAGAGTGCGCCATCATCGAGATCAGGTCGTTGCGCGGCGGGGCGTTGACGCGCTCGTTCCATAGCCTCGTGAAATAGGCCGCGCACTCGTCCATCTCGGCGCGGCGCTGCTCCGCGGAGGCGACGATCATGCTTTTTGGCAGTGCGGTCGAAACGTCGGACCAGCGGGTCAGCTTGCGGCGCTCGTCCCACGGAAAATCGAACAGCGTCGCCAGCATCTGCGTGGTCAGTTCGATCGAGACCCGGTCGACAAAATCAAACGTCTCGTTGCGCGGCAGCGCGTCGAGCACCTTGCCGGCGCGCTCGCGGATCAGCACCGCCAACTGGTCCAGATGCGTCGGCGTGAACATCGGCGACACGGTCTTGCGCTGCGCGGAGTGCCGCGGCTGGTCCATCGCGATGAAGCTCGGCCAGTCATAGCCCGGCGGCACGTCGCGGATCGAGATGCCGCCGAGCCCGACGTCGGAGGAGAACAGGCCGTGACTGGTGTCGACATGCATGATGTCGTTGTATTTGGTCACCGACCAATACGGTTCGATCGGCGAGTTGGTGCAGTAATGCACCGGCTCTTCCTTGCGCAGCCGTTCGAACCAGGGCCACAGCGTGTCGTTCTGGAACAGCCGCGGCGCACCGGGATGAAAATCCTTCAACGGCGTGGCATAGGCTTCCTCGCGTGCGACGCGCTGAATCTCGGCCTTGTCGGTTTTCACCGTCGTCTGGACGTTCATGCTCGATGGATCCAAGAGTTCGTTCGCTGATCGGGTGTTGGGTTTTGTCGGCGAAGCGGCGTGCCGCCAACAATTTGGTCAGCCGGCGATTCGCACCGGGAGGGTCTCGTAACCCTTGACGAAGCTCGAATACACCCGCCTGGGCTCGCCGACCACCTCAATATTGTCGAACCGCTTGAGGATTTCCTCCCAGATGATCTTGAGCTGCAGTTCGGCCAGCCGGATCCCGACGCAACGATGGATGCCGAAGCCGAACGAGATATGGGTGCGCGGCCGGGCGCGGTCGATGATGAACTCGTAAGGACGATCGATCACCTCTTCGTCGCGGTTGCCCGAGACGTACCACATCACCACCTTGTCGCCTTTTTTGATCTGCTTGCCGCGGAACTCGAAATCGGACAACGCGGTGCGGCGCATATGCGCCAGCGGCGTCTGCCAGCGGATCACTTCCGGCACGAAACTGTCGATCAGTTCCGGATTGGCGCGCAGCTTGGCGTACTGATCAGGATGCTGGCTCAGCGCATAGATGCTGCCCGACAGCGTGTTGCGGGTGGTGTCGTTGCCGCCGACGATCAGCAGGATCAGATTGCCGAGGAAATTCTTCGGGTCCATGTCGCGGGTGGCGTCGCTATGCGCCATCATCGACAACAAATCGCTCTTCGGCGGCGCGTTGATACGCTCTTTCCAGAGCTTGCCGAAATACGCCGCACACTCCAGCAGTTCCGCCTGCCGCTCTTCCTCGGTGGCGACGACGCCGTCGGGACCCGGCAGCGTGGTCGCGACATCCGACCAGCGCGTCAGCTTGCGGCGGTCTTCCCAGGGGAAGTCGAACAGCACGGCCAGCATCTGCGTGGTCAGCTCGATCGAGACCTGATCGACCCAGTCGAAGATTTCGCCTCGCGGCAGATTGTCGAGACATTCGGCCGAGCGCTGGCGGATATTGATCGCGAGCTGGTCGAGATGCGTCGGCGTGAACATCGGCGCCACGGTCTTGCGCTGCGCCGAGTGCCGCGGCTGGTCCATCGCAATGAAACTTTCGCGGCGCAAATCGGGTGCGGCGTCGCGCACCGTGATGCCGCCGAGCGACGCCGCCGACGAGAACACCGAATGGTTGGTCTCGATGTCCATGATGTCATTATATTTGGTCACCGACCAATACGGCCCGAAAATGCTGTCCTTGCAGTAATGCACCGGTTCTTCCCGGCGCAGCCGGTCGAAATACGGCCAGAAGGAATCAGTCTTGAACAATTCGGGATTGGCGACGTCGAATTCTGCCAGCGGCAGCGAAGCCGCGCGCTCGCGGGCCGCCCGTTGATGGGAATCGCCGGCGAGATCCATCGTTCCGTGCATCGGGCGTCTCCTGGTGGTGTTGCCCGCCGTGGTTGGTTCCGGAGGGTGATTTGGTGCGAATTACATCCTCTTGCGTCAGCCAGAGCAAGGCCCGACATGGCGTGGAATACTGGATACTCTGTCGCAGCCGGCCATCGGGGCGCGCCGGCGGCGGCGTGATGGCCGAATTCAGCCCGGGGGCGCATTTCGCGTTGCATCCTGGGCCCTTCTCAGGCCGGTCGGCCCGTGACAAGCTTATTTGCAACGCATATGGCTGTGCGCAACAAAATTTAATCGCCGGAGGCCGCCCGCCATGATTCCCAACGCGCATCGGATGTTCAATTTCGATCTCGGCGAAACCGCCGACGCAATCCGCCAAACCGTGCAGAATTTCTCACAGAACGAGATCGCGCCGCGCGCCGCCGAAATCGACAAGAGCAATCAGTTTCCCCGCGATCTCTGGCCCAAAATCGGCGCGCTCGGCCTGCACGGGATCACCGTCGAGGAGGAATATGGCGGCTCGGCGCTGGGCTATCTCGAACACTGCATCGCGCTGGAGGAAATCTCGCGCGCCTCGGCGGCGGTCGGGCTGTCCTACGGCGCGCATTCCAATCTTTGCGTCAATCAGATCAGGCGCAACGGCAACGAAGCGCAGAAGCGCAAATATCTGCCGAAGCTGATTTCCGGCGAGCATGTCGGATCGCTGGCGATGTCGGAACCCAATGCCGGCTCCGACGTGGTGTCGATGGCGACCCGCGCCGAGAAGAAGGGCGACCGTTACGTCATCAACGGCAGCAAGATGTGGATCACCAACGGCCCGGTCGCCGATACGCTGGTGGTGTATGCCAAGACAGATCCGTCCGGCGGCCCGCGCGGCATCACCGCCTTCATCATCGAAAAGGGCATGAAGGGATTTTCCACCGCGCAAAAGCTCGACAAGCTCGGCATGCGCGGCTCCGACACCTGCGAGCTGGTGTTCGACAATTGCGAGGTGCCGGAGGAGAACGTGCTCAGCGAGGTCGGCCGCGGCGTCAACGTGCTGATGTCGGGCCTCGACTATGAGCGCGCGGTGCTGGCCGCGGGGCCGCTCGGCATCATGCAGGCCTGCATGGACGTGGTGATGCCCTATGTGCACGAGCGCAAGCAGTTCGGCCAGCCGATCGGCACCTTTCAATTGGTGCAGGGCAAGATCGCCGACATGTACACCACGATGAATGCGTCGCGTGCCTATGTCTACGCCGTGGCGAAGGCCTGCGATCGCGGCGAGACCACGCGCGAGGACGCCGCCGGCGCCATTCTCTATGCCTCCGAGAAGGCGACGCAGTGCGCGCTCGACGCCATCCAGCTGCTCGGCGGTAACGGCTATATTAACGATTATCCGACCGGGCGGTTGCTGCGCGACGCCAAGCTGTATGAAATCGGCGCCGGCACCAGCGAAATCCGGCGCATGCTGATCGGACGGGAGCTGTTCGAGAAGTCAGTGTGAAGAGGTGAGCGTGAACTAGATCACGCTCCGCGCGACAAAGGTATGTTTTAGGTTTTTCAGCCGATTTTTTGATGGAATCGATTCATGAACCAGATGACCTTTGTGCGTGCCGCCGCAGCCGGCATCGCCGCCGCCGCTGCCTCTGTCGTTCGCCGGTGATCGCGGCGAATTTCGCCGGCTGGTGACCCGCGGCGCCGCGCTGGAACTCGTCACCGTCGGTTTCTACCGGTTCTGGCTCGCCACCGACATCCGCCGCCATCTCTGGTCCAACACCTTGATCGATGGCGACGCCGCCGAATATACCGGCCGCGCCCGCGAATTGCTGATCGGATTCCTGATCGCGATGGCGATCATCGTGCCGATCTATCTGGCTTATTTCATCGCCGGCCTCGAGGCCGAACGCATCAAGGCGTTTCGCAAGCTTTCCGCTGCTGCTATTCTTCTATGTGTTCGGGCAGTTCGCGATCTACCGCGCCCGGCGCTACCGGCTGACCCGCACGGTGTGGCGCGGGGTGCGGTTCTGGATGAGCGGCTCGGGCTGGGCCTACGCCGGCTGGTCGCTGCTGTGGGGCATCGGCACCGCGCTGACGCTGGGCCTGTTGCTGCCCTGGCGGGAAGCCGCGCTCGAACGCTACAAGATGCGCCATTCCTATTACGGCGATCTTCAAGGCAGCTTCGAAGGCCGCGGCTGGGAGTTCTTCAAGCGCGGCTGGTGGCTGTGGCTGCTGGCGCCGTTCTCGTTCTACCTGTTCCCGGCGGCGCCGTTTGTCTATGCCGCGTACAAGGCGGTGGAGTGGCGCTGGTGGCTGTCCGGCATCCGGTTCGGTGGCGTGCGGCTGGAATCGACCATGCGCCGCGGCGCCCTGATCGGCCTGTACTGGAAAGTCATCGGCTGGTTCCTGCTGTTCGCCGCGGCGATGGGTGCCTATCTCGCCGGCTGTGCGGCGCTGGTCGCCAGCATGCACGGCGTGGCGTTCACCCAGTTCCTCAAGACGCCCGCTCTGGTGCAAAGCGTTCCGCTGCTGGTGATGGCCGGCGTCGGCTATCTGGCGACGGTTTTGGGGCTCAACATCGTGATGCGGGTGTACCTGCTGCGTGACCTCTGGGCGCCGCGTGCTGGCCTCGACCACCGTGCACGGCATCGAAGCCGCGGCGAATGTCTCGGCCAAGGGCGAACTCGCCAACGCGCTCGGCGAAGGTTTTGCCGACGGCCTCGACGTCGTCGGGTTCTAGGCCATGAGCATCGGCGGCGACGAACACGGGCTGGAAGCGGCACCGGCGCCGGCGGGCCCCAATGGTTCGGTGGTTTATTTCGACGGCACCACCGAGCCGCCGCCGTCTGGTGGCGCTGGTGTTCGGGGATCGGCTCGAACTCCACGAACCGCTGCAAGCCGTGATCACCTGGCCTTATGACGACATCCGCCGGGCCGACAGTCCGACCGGAACGCTTCGCCTGACCTGCCTGAGCGCATCCGCGCTGGCGCGGCTTGAAATCCGCGATGCCGCGCTCGCCGCCGAGCTGATCGCGCGCTGCCCGCGGCTCGATGAAAACCGTCCCAGCCGGGGCGGCGCCGCCATTATCGTCGGATGGTCGCTGGCGGCGGCGGCTTCGATCATTGCGGTCGTTCTGTTCGGCGTTCCGCTGGCGGCCGATCGCCTGACGCCGCTGGTGCCGCAGGCGGTCGAGCGCCGCATGGGCGATGTGGCGGACGGCCAGGTCAAGGCGCTGTTCGGCAACAAGGTCTGCGACAACGCGGCCGGGCAGGCCGCCTTTGTCAAGCTGGTGAATACGCTGCGCGAGGCCGCCGGCCTCGATCCGTCGATCCAGACCGCTGTTCTGGCGACGCCCATTCCCAACGCCTTCGCGCTGCCCGGCGGCCGGGTCTATCTGTTCAATGGCCTATTGGCGAAAGCGGAAAACCCCGACGAGATCGCCGGCGTGCTCGCGCATGAACTCGGCCATCTCCGGCATCGCGATGGCACGCGCAATCTGATCTACAATGGCGGCACCTCGTTTCTGATCGGCCTGCTGTTCGGCGACGTCACCGGCTCGGGCGCGGTGATCTTTGCCTCGCGTTCGCTGGTGACCGCATCCTATTCGCGCGAGGCCGAGCAAAACGCCGATAATTTTTCCATCGATGTGATGCACAGACTGGGCCGGCCGACCAAGGCGATGGGCGAGTTGCTGTTTCGGGTCACCGGCAAACAAGGCGATTCAAGCCTTGTCCATTCTCGCAAGTCACCCGATGACCGAAGACCGCCTGAAGCGCATGAGCGAAGTCGACCGTCCCGCCAGCGGCCCGCCGCTGTTGACCGCAGCGGAATGGAATGCGCTCAAGGCGATCTGCACGCCGCCGCATAAGTGAGCCCCCGCGATCAACGTTGTAACAAGGCAGGCCCGCTGCTAGCTTCCTCCAAAATATATGGGGGAGAGAAACGATGCGGGTTTGTGGTGGCGTACTTCTGTTGGCGCTGACGGCGCTTCCTGCCGTGGCGGGACCACAGCACATTCTCATCGGCATGGATGAAACCTCCAGCTTCGGCAATGCCGGGCAGACCTACCGCGCGCCGGGCAACGACACGCTGGTGGTGCTCGACGCCTCGGACCCTGCGCATCCCAAGCTTGGCGCACCGATTGCCATGAGCAATTCGGTATACGGCCCGCCGGTCAATCTGCAGATCACGCCGGACGGCGCGCTGGGCCTGGTGGCAAGCTCGGTACTCCCGGTCGAAAAGGACGGCAAATGGATCGCCGGTGCCGACAACAAACTGCATGTCGTCGATCTCGCGACCATGCAGAAACTTCCGGACGTCACGGTCGGCAGCCAGCCCCATGGCCTCGCGATCCGGCGCGACGGCAAGCTCGCGCTGCTCGCCAACCGGGCCAGCAAGGATGTCAGCGTTCTCTCGATCGAGGGCAAGACCATCAAGGTAACCGGCACCGTGCCGCTCGGGGACGCCGGGGTTGCATCGGCGATCACGCCGGATGGCAAGCGCGCCTTCGTGGTCAAGAACACCACCGGCCGTGTCGCGGTGCTGGCGATCGACGGCGACAAGGTCACCTACGACCCCGCGCTCGATATTCCGACCGGCGCCAATCCCTACAACCTCGCGCTGACCCCCGATGGTGCGCTTGGCTTTGTGGTCAACAATGGCGTGCGCGGCAACAATGCGAGCATCACCGTGTTCGATGCGCGCGGGCCGCATCCGCGGGTGGTCGATACGCTGGCGATCGGCGACGGACCGGAAGGGTTTGCGATGGCGCCCGACGGCAAGAGCGCCGTGGTGTTGTTGCTGCACGGCTCGACCTCGGGACCGGACGAATGGCCGTATCATGCCAATGGCGGCGCGGTGATGATCGCCATCGAGAACGGCAAGGCGCGGGTGATCCCTGGCGAAGTGAAGCTCGGCAGCGTGCCGGAAGGCGTGGCCTACAGCGCCAACAGCAAATATATTTACGCCGGCGATTTCACCGACAAATTGCTGCATATCATTAATGTCTCGCCCAAAGGTCTCAAGCAGACCGGCACGCTGGCGCTATCAGGCCATCCCGCCTCGATCCGCGGCCCCGCGTTTTAGGGACTCATAGTCGGGATTGATGATATCTCCGCAGCTAGACCGGTAGATTTCGAGGCGATGTACTAAGGGGAACTTTACGAAATTACCCTCAATCTGGCGCCCTGTTTTGGAAGATCACCTAATTGATTGGGTCCAACGATGGATGGCCATCATGAGTTTTGAGGGACGACGGACAAAGGTCCAGCGTGAGCCGCGCCGCCAAATGGACAAACGGCCGGCCTGGATCGCGGTCGACGACCAGATGACCCCGATTGAGTGCTTCGTGATGGACGTCTCGCCCGGCGGTGCCAGGATCATGACAGATGCCGCGATCGATGTCTGCGACCAGCTCGTATTGGCGCTGGTGCCGCAACATCCGAAGCGCCAGCCATGCGAGGTCGTTTGGCGTGACGGCAAGACATTCGGAATCAAATTCCTGCTCTGAAACGCGGTGCCACGGCCCTGGCTTCGCGTTCGCTCGCAATGATGATCTCTGGCGACCGTATTTTAGCCCGCTCACTGCGACAGGTTGTTGACCTTGGCCACCCACGCCCGCACATCGGCCAGCACGTCGGGCAACACGGCCTTGACCTCCTGCACCGTCATGCCGGCCTTGATGCGGGGGTCGTAGAGCAGATTGAGGATGTACTGATCGTAGACGTCGAAGAATCCCATCGACACATCGTCGTTGAACATGGTCCAGGGCACCGAACTGGTGTCGTTGATCGGGCCCAGCGATTGCAGCAGTTCTTCATAGGCGCAGTCGAGGAAGACGAAGTCACCGCTGTCGACGGTGAGGATGACGTCGGAGTGCTCGATCTCGAACCGCTCGTTCTTGCGAAAGCCGGACAGGCATTGCGGATCGAGCGAGGCGCGGATCTCCTTGGCGCGTTCGCTGCCGTAGAAATTGGTGATGGTGCGCGACAGGTCGCGGTCACGTACCAGATTGACGACGACATTGGCCTCGTCGCTGCTGGCGGTCATCGCGATGTCCATGTGCTGGATGCGCTGGCCGATGTCGGCCACGACTTTGGCGAGTTGCGCCCTGCGATCGGCGCGGTTGGCGCCATCGGCGAACACGCGTATCGGCATATCGTATTTCCGGATGCGGTCGACCCGGCCGGCCAGATGATATTCGGCGCCGAACGCGGTCTTGAAAAATCCCTCGAGGATCTCGCTGTCGGTGAAATCTTTCTTCTCGGCATGCTGGCGCGAGGCGATGGCCGGAATTTCCGTGGCCGCGGTCCGGCCCATGCCGCCGTCAGCGACGCCGGCCAGCACGACCACGAGTGTCTGTAAGATATGCAAGGACCGGCGACGTGCACTCATCGCATCAACGCTGCCGCAATTGATGCGCGCCCGCAAGGCTCGATCCGGCAGGGCTGCCGCCAGCGCCGTGCAAGTTCCGTGGCGATCGAGCGGGAATCAGTTCTTCACGACCACGGTGGCGCCGACGGAGACCCGACTATAGAGATCGGTGACGTCGTCGTTGGTCATCCGGAAGCATCCGGACGAGACCGCCTGACCGATCGTTTCCGGCTCGTTGGAGCCGTGAATCCGGTAGAGCGTCGAGCCGAGATATATCGCGCGGGCGCCCAGTGGATTGTCGATGCCGCCGGCCATATGGCGCGGCAGATCGGGGCGCCGGGCCCGCATCTGCGACGGCGGGGTCCAGCCTGGCCATTCCTTCTTGGCGGAGATGCGGTGGACGCCACCCCAGCGGAAGCCGTCGCGGCCGACGCCGATGCCGTAGCGCAGCGCCTGGCCGTTGGGCAGCACCAGATAAAGCCGCCGTTCGGCGGTGTTCACGATGATGGTGCCGGGGGCGTAATTGCTGTCGAAATTCACGGTGGTGCGCGGGATCGGGCTCGAGCCCTGGGAGAAGAAATTCGGGCCGCCGCCCATGATATCGCGGGAATCTTGCGCCTGGGCCTGGCCGGCCACCACCAGCAAGGTCATTGCGGCGAGCAAAGAAGCAAATGCGCGGGTCATTATTCTTCCCCTCGGAAAATCGCTTTAGCGAGACAGGCCATAATTGCCGTTGTTTCGCAAGCCAAGGGCGTGTGAAAGGCCTGTGAGGACGCCGATTTCCGAATACTGCGTTAAAAAAGCTACCGCTGCCGCGTGCTGTCATAGGCTGATTGTAAACCTTGCCGCGATCCGACCGGGCCGGTCGTCTTGCCGATGGCAGCAATGTCCTGCGACCCCTTTGACGAAACGCGTCAGGAATGATTGATCTTCGGCAGCCTGAAAAGATATCGCGAACGGGAGTAGAACGATGAACGGTGCGGAAAGTCTGGTGCGGACCCTGGTGGCGGGTGGCGTTGATGTCTGCTTTGCCAATCCGGGGACCTCGGAGATGCATTTCGTCGCCGCGCTGGATCGGGTGGAGGGCATGCGCTGCGTGCTCGGCCTGTTCGAGGGTGTGGTAACCGGTGCCGCTGACGGCTATTTCCGCATGAAGGGCACTCCGGCCTCGACATTGCTGCATCTGGGCCCCGGCCTCGCCAACGGTCTTGCCAATCTGCACAACGCCAAGAAGGCGCATTCCGGCATCGTCAATATTGTCGGCCAGCACGCCGTCTATCACATCAACTACAACGCGCCGCTGACCTCTGACATCGAGGGCCTGGCGCGGCCGATGTCGGCCTGGGTGCGCACCTCGCCGGACGCCAAATCGGTCGCCGGCGATGGTGCCGCGGCGATTGCCGCGGCCAAGAGTGCGCCGCCGCAGATCGCCACCCTGATCCTGCCCGCCGACACCGCCTGGAATGAAGCCGATGGCATCGCCGAGGTCCCGGTGGACAGCCAGCGCGTCAGCTATTCGCCGCAAGCCGTCGATGGCGCGGCCAGGATCCTGCGTAACGATCCCGCCCACACCTTGGTGCTGATGACCGGCAGCGCGTTGACCGCGGAGGCGTTGGCGCTGGCCGAGCAAATCGCCGGCAAGACCGGCTGCAAGGTGATGGGCCAGACCTATCATCCGCGGATGGCGCGCGGGCAGGGCCGGTTCTCGATCGATCGCATTCCCTATGTGATCGAACAGGCGCTGCCGATCCTGCAGAACTTCAAGCATATCGTTCTGGTCGAGGCCAACGACCCCGTCGCGTTCTTCGCCTATCCGAACAAGCCGAGCATGCTCAAGCCCGCGGGCTGCGAAGTCCATCGCATGACATCGTGGGGTGAAAACTCGGTTGCGGCGCTGGAAGCGCTGGCGAGCGCCGTTGGCGCCAAGCGGTCCGACGTCAAGCCGCAAAAGCTGATGGAATTGTCCAAGCCGACGGGCGCGCTGACCCATGCCTCGATCGCGCAGGCGATCGCGATGGCGATCCCGGACAACGCCATCATCGTCGACGAATCCATCACCACCGGTCGCGGCTTCTTTCCGCCGACCGCGGCGGCCAAGCCGCATGACTGGCTGCAGAACATGGGCGGCTCGATCGGCTTCTCGACGCCGGTTGCGACCGGTGCCGCGGTAGCCTGCCCGGATCGCAAGGTGATCTGCATGGTCGGCGACGGCAGCGCGATGTACACGATCCAGTCGCTGTGGACCCAGGCCCGCGAAAACCTCAACGTGCTGACCGTCGTGTTCGCCAATCGCATCTATCAGATTTTGCGCGGCGAATTCGACGGCGTCGGCGCCGGCGAACCCGGACAGCGCGCGATGGACATGCTGAAAATCGATGGTCCGGCCATCGACTTCGTGGCGCTGGCCAAGGGCATGGGCGTGCCGGCGCGTTCGGTCGACAATGTCGATGATTTCGTCAAGGCGCTGGAAGAAGGCGTTGCCGAGAAGGGGCCGCGGCTGATCGAAGTGCTGATGTAACGGCGGCACCCGTCGAAAGCGCGAAGCGGGGATATGCTGGCGGAGAGCGCATGCAGGCCGAACTGGACAAAGTGGTCGGCGCTATCAGCGAGTTCTATGCGCGCGAGACCCATCTGCTCGAAAAGGATCTCGGTGAGCGTACGCTGACGCACCGGCTGGCGGTGTGCCTGGGAAGTCGGTTTACGGGCTGGGACGTCGATTGCGACTACAACCGGCTCGGCGAGCGCCGGCTGCGGCTGCCCAGGGGATCGATCGTCTCCACCGACGACGATAGCGGGAAATCGGTCTATCCCGATATCGTGGTGCATCGCCGCGCCGTTCCGGAAAACCTGCTCGCGATCGAGCTCCGCAAGGCCGATAGCCATCAGCCGCCGGACCATGACCGGCACAAGCTGCGCGCGATGACCGATCCGCATCTGTGGCACGCCTTCCGGGCCGGGGTGCTGCTGGCGCTGGCGCGGAAGCACGTCGCGGCGTCGGAGGTCTATGTCGGCGGGATCATTGATTCCCCGCTGTCGGTTTGGCTGGCCGGACGGCTGAAGGAGGCCAATTTGGGCCCGGCTTGACGCCGCGATGGAACCGGCGGGCCTCGCCGGCCGTTATCTTCCTGAGATATCAGGAGGCGATCATGTCGGATCACTGGCGTGCGACAAGCGACCGGTTTGATGTCATGCGCGGCACCGGCGAGGACGAAGCCGCCTACGCCACCGGCTGGACCATCAGCGGTCTGATGACGTTGGGCGTCATCGTCGCGGTCTGGATGTTTGCGATTTGAGGCTGTGCGGCGGAACGGACCGTGCAGGTCCTTCGCTCTGCACGGTCGTTTGCGTGCCTATTTGCCGGTATATTTCAATATCCAGAGCCCCTGGTTCTTGTGGGTCACATAGATAAAGCCTCGCGTATCCACCAGCACGTCCTCGCTCTGCGCCACGAGCTTTCCTTTCGGAAATGTGCCGTAGCGGCGCCTCGGGTCGGGCGGCAAAAAGTATCCGACCTCGCGCGGCGCGGTCGCCGTGCTGACGTCGTAGATCCGTAAACCCGCGTTGAAATAGGTGAGATAGACCAGATTGCCCTGCGGCTGCACGAACGGATTGTGCAGCAATGTGTTCTGGTTATGCGGCCCGAACCGGCCGCCGCGCTCGCAGAAGCTTTTGATCGGCCAATCTGCCGGCGGCAGCGGCAGCGGAAACAGCGCCATCAGCCGCGGTTTGCTGAGATCCGAAATGTCGACGATCGACGCATTCTGCAGCGGCTCCTTGCAGTCCTCCTGGATCGCTTCGGAATTGATGAAGGCGATCTTGCGCTCCGGCACCGGAATCACCGTATGCACGCCGATGCTGGAGGCGAACGGCGGCGACATCTGCAGCTGGCCGATCTGCTTTGGATGCGCGACGTCGGAGATGTCGAGGATGATCATGCCCGCGCCGCCATAGGGCAGATAGGCGGTGTTTTCGACGATAAAGGCTGGACCGTGCAGCATGGTGCCGGGAGGTGCGGCGGGTGTTTCGCCGTCCTTCTGGCCCGGCACCCACCATCGCCCGGCTTCCACCGGATGCGCGGGATCGCTGATATCGACGATGACGTAAATGTTGCCCTTGTATCCCGGCATGATCGCCGAGAGGTGCATGTACTTGCCGCCCTGATAGCCGTTGCGATGGGTGCCGAGCGAACCGGTCTTGTACTGGCCGAGCTTTTGCGGATTCAGGGGATCCTTGAGGTCCCAGATCAGCACGCCTTCATCGAACGGTTTTGCGGGATCGCCGCCCCAGCCCGGCGAGATCTTGGCGAGCGCCGTGATCATCTTGCCGTCGGCAATCTCCATCTGGTCGGTCGCGGTATTGTCCGGACCCTGGATTTCCTTGACCACTTTCGGGTCGGCGGGATCGGTGACGTCGACGATCTGCCAGCCCTCGTTCCACAGCATGCCGAGATAGAGATACCAGCGCTCGCCGACCTTCTGGATCGACATCTTGAAGCCGGGCTTGTCGTTGAGGTTGCTGTAACCGACGGCTTCGATGTTCTGGCCAACGGCGCCGGGAGGAATCGGGTCCGCGCGCGTCTGGGTGCCCGGCACCACCGACAGAAAAGCCGCGGCTATCGCCGCCGCCAGATGCATCGCACGCATGACATATCCCCCACTCGGTCTTTTTGTGGAGCGGAGCGTCCTATGACTTGGACCGCATGACAATCGCCATACCAACATGGGCGGCCTGCACGCCTGTGCGAGGACGATTGGTGGTTTCAGGCGGCTGAGAGAATTGCCGGCGGTTCAAAACCGGCAGGCATGGTGGGCGCACGAGGGACCGAACCTTGGAGCTCTCTTGTGTGAAGGTGATTTCCCGGCGTTTTTGATGCGGGTGATGCCCATAACGTCCAGCAATTATTGGCTTTTCCTTACTGACATCACAGGCATCACACCCCGCTCTGTGAGACGGCAGTGTGGACGCGCAATGTCAGCCAGCCAAATTGATACGCCCGTGAAGCGGGCTCGGCTGCCTCTGCGAAAAAAACCGTACGGGCACGGGATTGCCGGCGGCCGGGGAGGGCCTATCAGCCAGGCGCCCGCCGCGCAGCGGTCCCGATGCCCCTCATTGATTGCTTTGATTGCCAAGTCCCGCTTGCGCATCAGACCAATTAGCTTTGGCAAGCTCAGAAATCACAACTTCCGAGATATCGTGTTTTTGCTGACTGTTGTCGATAATGCTGCCCAGCATGATATTCAGCGCCTTTGCCCTGCGTTCAAGCTGCGGCAGAAACGTCAAGGCTCGGTTAGCCGAGTAGCAACACGGATCTTCAGCATTGTACACCAGCGTCTGGTGGCGACCCCGGCCAAGAGCGCTGAGCAGGTACAATTCGAAATAATCCGCTACCCGATAGAATGGCGCGTAAGTGTTTTCCCAATCACCGAGGTCTCTGAATGCTTTGTCGGTTGGAAGATACCGCAAGTACATCGGAAATGAGCCGGCGACCGAAACGGAATTGGTGATTCGATTGTCTATGGCCGGATAAACAACAGACATCCAACCGCCGCCGGAAACTCCCGCCATCGAGATCGTCTTATACTGATGGCCGGTGTCTTCGAGCCAGTTCAGGGTTGCGTAAAGTGGATCGAAGAAGAGTCGAAACGCGGAAAATTCCTCCGATTCGATGAGAGCCATGCCGTCATGGTTCGCACCAACCCATATCCGGCCCCGTTTTCCAAAATCGATCGTAACGTTGCCTTGAGCCCGAAAGGGCATTGGCACGATGACGACATCGCAACCGCGGGCCCATTGTTTTTTCATGTACGACGCGGCGCCTTCCATGATGGGTGCGTTGCCTGGATCCCCTTCGTGACCCTGCGCCCAGATCGCCAGACAGGTCGCCGAATCGTGCTGTGCAAATTCAGTAAAGCCCGACAGGGTTTCGCTTGAGTTCACATCAATGGTTTTGACCGGCGCGGAGGGCGCCACCAAGGCCATGTTCCCCGTTCGGGGACCGTCTGTGACGGCACTCGGTTTAAGCTCGCGAGGATTAAGGCCCTTCCAGACGAAACGAATCAGATTCTCTCGCGTTTGCAAGAGGCTGTCTTGCGTAATGGGGGCTAAAGCTGCGTCCACATCGAACAGAAACGCCTCCGGCGGCACCATTGCGCTTACTCGTGCGAGCGAGAGCTGTTCTGTCCGGAATTCTCCATATTCTTGCGCGGCCTTGAGGCCACCTTGCGCGGTCCCGAGAGTATCTTGCGCGGCCCTAAGAGTATCTTGCGCGGCCTTGAGACCAGCCTCTGCGGCCTTGAGATCATTTTCCGCGCCCGAAAGCTTACCCTCTGCAATATGCGCTTGTAATTTAGCCTCGCGATAGGCCCCGAAGGCGACAGCGAGCGACAAGAACGAAATCAATGCGACGCCGGCGAATAACAGGCGCTTGGATGTAACCAAAATGTTCATTGCCCAGGAACTCATTTGCCGGTTATCCCGGTCTTCAAGGTGACCGAGCTATGGCGTATCGCCATGTTTGCAATTTCTGGCACAATCTATCTAAGATAGCTGATGCGCGAAAGTCCCGCCGGGATGAAGATTGAGCAAATCAACACGAAAGAAATATGCGACCGCAAGAAGCCGCCGGCCGGACTCGGTCGAGGGCAATGTCCGATGCTGGCGGGCGCTCAGCGCCACTGCGCAGTCACGGTGAGGGAAGCTGCTGCATAGTCATCATCGCTGCGCATCCGGATCTGCCAGCCGAATGGCCTCGTTAACGGCGGTGCGGCCGCGCCGCTGTTCAGGCGGCAATCGCATCACGGCATCATGGAAAAGAGCCGGGATGGCCGAGTGCTTTCCGCCGATTTCTCAACCCATTCTCAGGCGGCTCGCACCTGCGGCAATCAGTAACGGGGGGCTGGGCCTGTTTCGATCCCTCGTGGCCCAAAATTGCGGTAGCCTTGTGATGTGTTCACAAGTGGACGGAACTAGCGACGCTGGAAGAGTATCGTAATTCCATCATCGCACCGTCTCACGGCAGCTATCGGTGATGGGAACGCCTCAGTGCGCTCCCGCCTTCAACTAAATGGAGCCAGCGCCATGCAGCAGCAGCGGCGTATCAACCAGACCGCCCCACTAGACCAGCGCCTGATCGAAGAAGCCCAACGCCTCCGGAAGGAAGCGCGAGGTACCCATCCAGGAATCGAACGTGAGCGACTTATCCGACGAGCCCGGCAAGCCGAAACCGCAGCCCACATGCAGGAATGGCTTACGTCCCCCGGACTACAATCCCCAACCAAATAGGCTGATTAAGGCCGCCTTCAGTTGGCGGTTGATCGAACACCAAAAGCCACACCATTTTTATTTTACCCGATCGTCGATAAGACAAAGCCGCCGGCCGGAATATGCTCGACCGACGGCTCAGCTACGGTGGGCCCGGGCAATTCCGGTGCTGGGATCAGAGCCCATTCGCGGGCGCCAGCGCAACAAGACTCGCGCGTTAAGCTTGATAGGCGCGCCGCGGGTTAATTCTGGAACCGCCAATGTCGCTTTAGAAGCCCTGGGGGAAGCCCCGAAGCCGCAAAGAAAATCATCGCTGGTGTTCTTCAAGACGCGAGACTGTTCGGGCAACGCGCCGGCCGCTGCCGCCGGAGAACGACCTGACCGCATGGCCCCAAGCGCGGCCCGCATGGAGCCGTCACCCTATCCCCACGTGATCGCCAAAGTCTCGGCACAGCTTCCCCGCCACCGTCACGCCGACGGCAATATCATCGCGGGATGCCCCACCATGGTTTCAGCCGATCACTTCGCGCAAGAATTGCGGTCGCAGTTGAAAAATGCCGCCGAGCAGGGCGCGACAACAATCGTGATCACCTCCGCCAAACTTTGCCGATCCATTCCCATGGGCAACCGCTCGATACCTGCGTGCTGCGAGGCGATGCAGGCGGAAGTAAAGCCCGGCGACGTCGTGCTCGTCGAGCAGAATAGCAGCTCCGGGATGACGGTGCGCTATCGGCTGCCGCGATCCCGCCCATGAAACCGCCGCGTCGTCGCGGAACCGTTTTCGCTGCCGCTACTTGGTAAGCATGCAATCGTTCGAGACGACTAATCCAAAGGTCGCGAGACGCTGCCGCTATGATCAACATCGTCGCCAAAAAACAACGTTGACCATAGAAGGGACGCTCGTTACCGGGCTTGTCCATTCGGTCATGGAAGTAAAATCCAGCAACCCGACGCGCTGGATCATGACGCTCTTTGGAGGGCCGAGGATCGCAGCCTAGCCGAGACCAGCGCCCTTCAGAGTCGACCGAATGCGCCGGTCTCAACGATCACCTCGCGAACGTGTTCGCACTTAGGGCACTCGAACATGCGGAGGTCGAAACCCATGCTGTGAGGCATGATGCGAGCGAGCATCATTTGAGCGGGGCATCTTGGGCAGGCGGGGCGTTGGATGTATATGTTGACGCGTTCGGGCAATGAATGGGATTCTGGCATAATGCTTCCCTCAAGGAAGGCGGGAGCGCAACACTCTCGGTCACCGGAATGTGCCTTTGAAACAGCGCGGTGATGAGACAACTCTGGGTTATTGAAACGTGGCTTCGCTGGTCAATATTGATCATTTCGCGGGACGAAATGAAGCTTTGCTAAACGCGGCCTTTCAGCGCTCGGAAAGATTTTTCGACAGCTTGAACTAAGGCACAGGACTATTTCCCCTATCGGATCGAATGAGGGCTATTTGACTCTCTGCGCAACAGCGCAGGTCCCTCAAGACCCAAAGCCGCCGGCCGGAATATGCTCGACCGACGGCTCAGCCACGGTGGGCCCGGGCAATTCCGGTGCTAGGATCAGAGCCCATTCGCGGGCGACAGCGCAACAAAACTCGTGCCCACGCGATCGATCTCATGCGCGTCGATCAGCTTGGTGCAGTACGGTCGCCGAGCGAGGCCTTTGGAAGCTCTGTTCGTGGCACACCAGTTCCGAACTGTAGAAAGTCACGTCGTCTTCAAGAATGTTGGCGACGCCGTTTTGTGAGCCGCGGCATTCGCAAAGCGTTTTGCGCCAAGACCCGGTAGGGCTCAGAAGCTCTTTAAAAATGGTGGGCGCACAAGGGATCGAACCTTGGACCACAATCGGTAGACCCCAGCCAACCAAATCAAGCCACAGTAAATTTCCGGAAGTGCCTGCATTGCAGGGGTTTGACGCCATATGCGGCCATGGCTGGCCTTACCGTATTTCGTCTGCGGTACTTGCGGCCGCAAAGCATGTTAGGCGCTGATCTTCGGAGTGGCTGCGGAACTGTCCAGGAGCCACTTGCCTGCAGCTACATAGTTCCGTTGCTGCACAACGCCGTGTTGCGCCGCGGTGCGGAGGTCGCGTAACCGCCTTTGTAATGGGGAGTTCTCATAAAGGGCGCTGCTTCCGCCAAGCGTAAAGCACGCGTCCGTGGCCCGAAGGCATGTGGTGGCGAGCCATATCGCTGTCTGCGTGGCTTGGGTGGCGAGCCCACTATCATTCAGCGTGCCTGCAAGTGCGTGACGCCAAAGGCTTGCAGCTTGGCCTTCAAAAAAAGCCCGCGCCGCCCTTATGTCAGCGGAAATGCGGCCGAGTTCGCCCTGGAAGATTTCAGAATCCCGTACCGGCACGGTGCCGCGCAATTGCTTCCAGCCGGTGTTCGCAAGCTGAAGAAGGTCATCCAAGGCACCTTCGGCTATGCCAACGGCGATGGCGCCGTGCAGAATCGGAATGATCGATGACACGGCTTGATAGAGCGGTCCCGGCAGGCATGGTTTACCGCCCGCTATTTCGAAAAATTGTGCATCGGGGACAACCGTATCCTTGAGCGCGATGTGATGGCTGCCGGTGCCCTTGAGTCCTATGACGTGCCAAGTGTCTTCAATCTGCCAGCCGCTTGCGGGCGATAGGAAACCTCTGATCAATGGGCTTCCCTCGCCGGCCGCTCCTGAAAGCGGTTTTCCGCCGCTCGTCATAATGCAGAGTCCGAGGATCCATCCGGCATGCGTGCAGCCGCTGGCAAAGGGCCAACGTCCGTTGACGAGCCAACCACCGTCAACCTGCTCGGCCGTACCGAGAGGTACAGCCGAGCCGGCAATGAGCACATCTGGGCCGTCCTTATAGAATTCCCCGTAGCTCTCCTTGGGTAGTAAAGAAGCGAACAGCGCGCTTCCGCTGCCGATCATTGAGATCCAGCCAATCGAGCCGTCTATTCTGGCGAGCGCTCCTATGATCTCCAATGCTTCCGGCAGCGCGAGTTCCAGTCCGCCATGGCTTTGAGGTACAAAAATGCGAAAAACGCCGATCGATCGCAATGCGTCCAGCAGATCGGCCGGAACCTCCCGATGGGCTTCAATTCCGGCCGCACGCGCGGTGATGGCAGGCGCTAATTCGCGGATGCTGACAAGCATGCGTTGAGCTGTTGTGGTCATTGCGGCCGGTCTCCACGCGCAATCGCTTCGAATGCAACGCATTCCGTGTTTGCGCCCGCGAGCGTGCCCGATGATAGAATGCCGCTAAACTCGTTCTGTGCTTGCAACACTCTTTGTTGGATGATCCGCATAAAGTTCCTCGTCATACCCGACCGATCGCTCAGGGCATTCGCCCTGCCCGCCGCCCTCTATCTGAAGGACTTCCGGGCGTAGTGATCGGCGTTTCGGGACATGGCGTTCAACTAACTGTGACGATGCCGCGCCTTGAGAATTCATGTTTGCGAGCGCCACTGGCCGGTAAAATTGCACAAGCCTCACCCCGGCACTCGCGTTCAGCGTGCGAAAGAAATCTTCCGGCGGTTGGCCGATAATGGCTTTGAAGTCCCGGATCAGGTGCGTCTGGTCGGAAAAGCCGCAGGCATACGCAATGTCTGCCCAAGCCTGTCCATTCCGATGCGCCGCCAGAGCCGTTTCGATGCGGGCGAGGCGCACGAATTGCTTCGGACTTGTCCCAAAGGTGGCTTGAAAGCTACGCGATAAGTGCCTCCGGCTGATGTCCAGCTGCGATGCGAGCTGGAGCACTGGGAGGCTAGGGTTACTCCGCAGACGCGCTGCGGCGCGGCACGCAAGGGAAGGTGGTCGAAGCTGGTGCCTGAGCCGGAGTACGAAGCTTTCGGCGATAGCGACTCGCTCGCGACTGCTCTGCGCCTCGCACAGCATCTCGCCGAGCAAAGAGACTTCTGTGGGATGGAAAAGGCTATGAAGGTCAATCTTGGTATCCGCGAATGACTGCAGGGGCTCGCCGGTAATGCGAACCGCCGCTTCCGGCTTCAGGCAAATGACGATGAAGCCGAGGGGGCCGTTTGGACGCGCGGTGACGACTCCCGTCTGAAGTTGGACCGCGCAGGACTGGTGCTTGCCATGGCTGCCGCCAATTGAGCCAAACTGCCGGTCCGAGCGCGATGGCGCCCGGTATTGCGCGATTAAAAAGAGTGATGTGCCCGGCGCATGCTTGATCGTAAGGGCCATTGCCGCGCGGGCATCCGGAATATCTAGATCCCAAATGGCGTCGGCAATGCCGGCAAGCGAAGGCGGCTGGAAAATCTTGAAAGCACCGGCCAGAACGGGACTTTCCATGCCGTTTTCTTGGCGGCGAAAATCCGGAAGGCGGCCTTTTGCGACAGCGCTGGCCGCTATTGGGGGAGACATACTGATGGCAGCTGGTGTTTTTTGCACGCCCATGCCTTTGAAATCATTTCTGTGCGAGTGAGGAAAGCCTGATAGAGCCAGCTAGCGGCACGTGATCTCTCCGGGATTGGCCGCGTTTCAAGGATCCATTGTGCGGGCCGAACCCATACGAAAGCGCGCATTGGTCCTTGTCGCATGACGATGCTGCCGACATGGATGTCGTCGTGATGGATCGGCCAAGTCTCTTCATCGGCGTCGCGGGTGAGGGTTGGCGGCGGTGGCGGAGGGCGATTTTTGGCAACCGTGCCGAACCGAGGTGCCCTTATTGTGGCCCAAGCTTCTATGGGGCGCATTCCGAGGGAATTAATCCGTTAAGCTATTGGATTGAATAATGGTGGGCGCACAAGGGATCGAACCTTGGACCTCTCCCGTGTGAAGGGAACGCTCTCCCGCTGAGCTATGCGCCCGGGAATGGTGGTGCAGGCAGGGCCAAAAACGCTTGGCCGTGGCAGCACCCCGTCAGAGCCCGCGATTTACGAAGTCGGGGGTACCAGTGTCAAGCGATCAAGGCGAGATCGGGCCGGCTTGGGCTCAAAGTAGGGCTTGGGCTCAAGCCCCCTGCTGGCGGGCCCGGGAGGCGTGGGATTGCAGCGCCCGGATGCGTTCGGCCAGCGTTCCGCCGCCCTCCGGAAGGTTGCCATTGGCGGCGGCGCCGTTGGCCACAACGCCATTGGCGGCTTTGGCGGGCTTGGCCGGGATCACCGGTTCCGACGCCAGCATGGCCTCGATCGCCGAATTCGGCCCCTCCAGCGTCATCGCCAGCTTGGCGACTTCGGCGGCGATGTCGTTGATGCGCTCGCGCAGCAGCGCGTTTTCCATCCGCTCGGTCGCCCACGAGCTTTCGGCCTGCTGCTGGATCGCGTTGATGTCACGCTGCAGCTTGGCGCGTTCGTCGCGCGCGACGCTGAGCTGTTGCTCGACCGCGGCCTTTTCGCTGCGAAGTTTTTCGATCGCCGGCGATTTGCCGCCGCTCATGCCCGCGATCTCGTCGCGCAATTCCTTGACGGTGCGTTCGGAAACCGCGCTCTGCTGGCGCAACTGGTTGTTTTCATAGTCGCGCTCGGCCAGAAGCTTGCCCTGGGTCGACAGCCGCGCTTCCAGATCGGTCACGCGGCTGCCGAGCATTTCGGCTTCCTTGACCTGGACGATCAGCTGGCGATCGAGGTCGGTGACACGCTGGTTCAAATTCTCCACCCGGCCGCGCGCCTCCGTCAGCTCGCGGGTCGCGACTTCCGATTCACCGCGCTCCTGGGCAAGCCGCGTCTGGGTTGCGGCAAATTCCTTTTCGGCGTCGCCGACGCGGCCTTTCAGCGCATCGATCTGCGCGCGCACTGCGACCAGCTCGACCTGACGGCTTTCCGCCATCATCGAACGGTCGGACAGTTCATGATTGATCCTGGCAAGTTCGCTTTGCTTGTCGGTCAGCGCCTTCTCGGCGCCGCGCAGCGCTTCGGTCTTGGCGGCGAATTCCTCTTCGGTCGCCCGCATTTGTTCCTTGACCGCCTTCTCGCGCGCTTCGAGGGCGAAGATCGTGGCGTTCTTTTCGCCGAGCTCGATCTTCATGCGATTGATGGCGTCGGATTTCTTGCCGAGTTCGGCGAGCTGGCTGGTGGTCTTGTTCTTGAGTTGATCGACGCTCATCTCGAGCCGCCGCGCCGACATCGCGAATTCCGCGCGCAGCTGGTCCTTGTCGGCCTGGATTTCCGCCATCGACAGCGGCGTCGCCGCCTCCATGCGCCGGGTGGTCAGCCGCACCGCGCGGTTATGAACCAGCGGCACGATCATCAGCCCGAACAGCATCGAGACCAGAAAACCGATCGCCAGATACATGATCGGTTCGACCATGAACGAACTCCCCGCTGCACGCAGCGAAACCGTGAAAATCGAAAGAATTCCTGTCTGGAAACCCTTCGTTAATCACAATGCCATGGGCGGCAGGGTAAATGCCAGCCCAATGCCGCGTTAACGTGAATCGCTAACCAGACTGCTTTGCCCGCGGATGTCGCTTGACCGGAACCGGCTCAGAACGGGTTCCAGGTCGCGCGCGGGGTGTATTTGAGGTAGCCGATATTGGCGCCGAGGCGCAGCCCGAGGCCGGAGCGGATCGGCACCAGCACGATATTGTTGGCGGTCAGCGCGGTCATGCCGAAGCCACCGATAATATAGGCGGAGCCGTCGATGCCGGCGAAGCGCTGATAGATCGCGTTGGTGGCCGGGAAGATTATAAACCAGCGTCATGGTGCGTGCGCCGTCGCCGCCCCAGTCGAAGCCGACCGACGGACCCTGCCAGTAGACGTGCAGGTCACCGGCATTCTTGGTGTAGAGCGTGCCTTCGCCGTAGCGCAAGCCGGCGACGAAGGCGCCACTGCCTTCTTCGCCCAGGACGTAGCCGTTCGGCAGGCCCCATTGGCTGACCGCCTTCTCGATCACCGAAGCAAGGCCGCGCGACACATTGCCGAAGAACCGGTGCCCGGCACCGACCAGTTCGTCCGACCCATAGGTGTTGGGGCCGGGCTGCGCGCGAGGCGCCGGCGCCACCGGTGGAGGGGCTGCATCGGGCTGCGCGTAGGGCTGTTGCTGCGGCGTGTATGGCTGCTGCGGTTGCTGCGGATAGGGCTGCTGCTGCTGCGGATACGGCTGCTGGGGTTGCTGCGACAAAGCAGGCACGGTCCAGCACATGACGGCGGCGAGCGTCACCGCGGCAAGGCGAGAGGCGAAAAACATGAAAGAACCCCTGGGTATTGAAATCATGGCCGCGGCCTTAACCTGACGCCAACAACATGGCTTTAGGTTGCGTCCATTGTCCCCCGACTCGAATGTTATCGGCACCAACTATGACGGCACCACGGCAGGAAAGAAATGGCCGGCGCCCCGGAATCGCCTTTATCACCTTGTTGGCAAGCGTTTTATTGCAGGCGGGGCTGCCGTCGGCGGTGCAGGCCTCGACCACCGAACGGGTGATCGTGAACCGTTTCTCCGGTCTTGCCATCGAGGGGTTCGACCCCGTCGCTTATTTCACCGATGGCGAGGCCGTGCTCGGCCGTGAGCAATTCGAGGCCTCCCAGGCCGGCGCGGTCTGGCGCTTCCGCAACGAGGGCAATCGCGCTTCCTTTGTCGCCCATCCCGATATTTATGGCCCGCAGTTCGGCGGCTACGACCCGGTCGACCTCGCCCGCGGCGTGACGGTGGCCGGCAATCCGCGGTTCTGGCTGGTGTCGGGGCAGCGGCTCTATCTGTTCAATCGCGAGCAAAGCCGGGCCGCGTTCTCAGCGAATTCGGCGCGGGTGCTGCGCGATGCCGTCAGGCGCTGGCCGGGAATCGAGCAAAGCCTGGCGGAATAGCGCGCGGGGTTCAGCCGGCCGCCGCGGGATCGCCCCAGGCAATGAATTCCGGCACGACAAAGTCCTTGGCCCCGGCGCCGAACCGCAACTCGGCGCCTTGCCCGTCGGTGATCTTGCCGCCGGCCGCGGTGACGATGGCGTGGCCGGCCGCGATATCCCATTCACTGGTCGGCGCCAGGCGCGGATAGATATCGACGCACCCCTCGGCCACCCGGCCGAATTTGACCGCCGAGCCCAGCGCCATCCGGGTCGCGCCCGGCCGCTGATCGATGAAGGCCTCGGTCCTGGCATCGCCATGCGAGCGGCTGACGGCGGCGACCCAGCCATGGCCCGGCTGCGGCAGCCGGCGGGTGTGGATCGCCTTGGCCGCCGCCGCCGCGGCCCCCGATATCGTCAGCCGCTGGGCGCCTTGCCCCACCAGCCCGCGCCATATCAAGCCGAGGGCCGGCGCGCCGATGATGCCCAATAGCGGTGTCCCATGGGTCACCAGCGCAAGGTTGACGGTAAATTCGTCGCGGCCGCTGATGTATTCCTTGGTGCCGTCCAGCGGGTCGATCAGAAAGAAACTGCCAAGGAAACCGCCAGCAGTGGGCGATTTCGCCAGATGCGTACGCTCCTCGGAGATGGCGGGGATCGCCGGGACCAGCCGAGCCAGGCCTTCGGCGATGATTCGGTCGGCAGCAAGATCCGCCTCCGTCACCGGCGATCCATCCGGCTTGCCATCGACCCGCATGGCCAGGCGATTGACGGCGAGAATGGCTGCGCCCGCCCGAATCACGAGCTCGGTCAACGGCTGCATCAGCGCGGCCGCGGTATCGCGATCGATCACAGGTCCCGAAAAATTTGCCTCATTGATGGGCGTTTTCATGGGTGCTTTCCTGGGCGCTTTCTTGGGCGTTCTATTTCCGGGGTGCATTCGTAAGTGCATTCACGGGCGTGCCTCATAGACGTCCTATTGTGGCCTATACGTTGCTCTTCACGACAGGCACGCGGCAATCGCGTGGGTCGTGAAAGGGCGTATGGCGGGGGGCCTTGTGTTGGCACCACGCGCATCCGCAGTGTATCAAACCAGCACGCAGGCGTGATTCGCCCCGGTTCGCGCCGTGCAGATCTCCAGGAACATTTAATGTCTGGCACCTCGTCTCCCGGTCCCGCTCCCGACGCTCTCGAACTGGCGGCGCTGTTGTGCTCGCGGGTTTGCCACGACCTCATCAGCCCGGTAGGCGCGATCGTCAATGGGCTCGAGGTGCTCGACGACGATCCGAAGCCGGAAGATCGCGAATTTGCCCTCGACCTGATCCGCAAGAGCGCCAAGACCGCGTCGGCGCGCTTGCAGTTCTGCCGCCTGGCGTTTGGCGCGGCGGGTTCTGCCGGTGCGCAGATCGACCTCGGCGATGCGCAGAACATGGCGCGCGGCCATCTGGAAGATAACAAGACCAAGATCACGTGGAATCTGCCGCGCGTGCTGCTGGCTAAGAACCGCGTCAAGCTGCTCCTGAACATGATGGTGATTGCGCAGCAGACCATTCCGCGCGGCGGCACGATCACCGTCGATCCGATCGGCGACGGCGATGCGCTCAGCTTTCGCGTCGCGGCCAGCGGACTGAACGCGCGCATGCCGCAGAACATCGCCGACCTCTTGAGCTCGACCGAGCCTGCGGGTGTCGATGCCCATGCCGTGCAACCTTATTACACGCGGCTCCTGGCGCAGTCCTGCGGACTGAATGTGGTGCTGGCGCCCGAAGGCGATTCGATCGTGGTGACCGCTTCCTAGAGCATGATCCGGAAAAGTGGGAACCGGTTTTCCCTCGGGACAAACGCGGAGCGTTTGCCGGAGATCATGCTCAGACAAGAAGATAGAGCGGGATGACGATGCGAAGATAAGTCGTTCCGCTCTAGCGCACTTCGCGCGCGATTATGGTTAACAGGTGGTTTACCGCACGCCGGCAAAATGGCTGGCGCGCTCTTATGTCTTTGTTGAGAGCGTTCTTTTCCAATTACTCAACCAATATTAAACGCTTTGCATAGAAGCTGACCGAACTCCGAAAGCGTGTCGAAGTGGCGCGCCCGTGCGTACGAAGGTCGGTTTCATGGATGATTTATTGCGGGAGTTTTTGACCGAGACGAGCGAGAGCCTGGACACGGTCGACAATCAACTGGTGCGGTTCGAGCAGGACCCGAACAACGCCAAGATTTTGGATAACATCTTTCGCCTCGTCCACACGATCAAGGGCACTTGCGGGTTTTTGGGGCTGCCGCGTCTGGAAGCGCTGGCGCATGCCGGCGAGACCCTGATGGGCAAATTCCGTGACGGCATGCCGGTCACGGGCCAGGCGGTCAGCCTGATTTTGGCGAGCATCGACCGCATCAAGGAAATTCTCGGCGGACTGGAGGCGACCGAAGCCGAGCCGGAGGGCTCCGATCAGGATCTGATCGTCAAACTGCATGAGATGGTCGAGCACGGGATGGCGGCAATGTCAGCGTCGGCTCCGCCGATCGCGTCGGCAGCACCTGCGCCGTCCGCGCCAGTTGCCGCGGCTCCTGTTGCCGAGGGCAGCCTGGTGCCGCAGACCCTGGAGCGCGAACTGCGTCCCGGCGAAGTCTCGCTGGATGAACTGGAACGCGCTTTCCAGGAGACCGCGATCGAAGTCGTTGCCCCCGCCCTTGCACCTGCCTTGGCACTCGCGCCCGAGCCGGAAGCCGAGCCCGCATTGCGCGCCGCGAAGAAGGAAGCGAGCAAGGAAGCCAGCAAGGCCGCCAAGAAGGCGCCGGCCGACGCCGAGATGGCCGAAGGCGACAAGATCGCCAACCAGTCGATCCGGGTCAATGTCGACACCCTCGAACATCTGATGACGATGGTCTCCGAGCTGGTGCTGACCCGCAACCAGCTGCTGGAGATCTCCCGCCGCAACGAGGACACCGAGTTCAAGGTGCCGCTGCAGCGGCTCTCCAATGTCACCGCCGAGCTGCAGGAAGGCGTCATGAAGACGCGGATGCAGCCGATCGGCAACGCCTGGCAGAAGCTGCCGCGGATCGTGCGCGACCTCTCCGGCGAACTGCGCAAGCAGATCGAACTGGAGATGCACGGCGCCGACACCGAGCTCGACCGCCAGGTGCTCGATCTGATCAAGGATCCGCTCACCCACATGGTGCGCAACTCCGCCGATCACGGCCTGGAGACCCCGGCCGAGCGCGCCGCCGCCGGCAAGCCGGAGCAGGGCACCATCCGGCTGTCCGCCTATCATGAAGGCGGCCACATCATCATCTGCATCGCCGACAATGGCCGCGGGCTCAACACCGAGCGGATCAAGGCGAAAGCCATCTCCAACGGTCTCGTCACCGAGGCCGAGCTGGAGAAGATGACGGAAGCCCAGATCCACAAGTTCATCTTCGCGCCGGGCTTCTCGACCGCGGCCACCATCACCTCGGTCTCCGGCCGCGGCGTCGGCATGGACGTGGTGCGCACCAATATCGACCAGATCGGCGGCACCATCGACATCAAGTCGGTGGCCGGCGAGGGCTCTTCCGTCACCATCAAGATCCCGCTGACGCTCGCGATCGTCTCGGCGCTGATCGTGGAAGCCGGCGGCGACCGCTTTGCCATTCCGCAATTGGCGGTGGTCGAACTGGTGCGGGCGCGGGCCAATTCCGAGCACCGCATCGAGCGCATCAAGGACACCGCGGTCTTGCGCTTGCGCAACAAGCTATTGCCGCTGATGCATCTGAAGAAGCTCCTGAAGATCGACGACGGCTCTTCGAGCGATCCCGAGAACGGCTTTATCGTGGTGACGCAGGTCGGCAGCCAGACCTTCGGCATCGTGGTCGACGGCGTGTTCCACACCGAAGAAATCGTGGTCAAGCCGATGTCCACAAAGCTGCGGCACATCGACATGTTCTCCGGCAATACCATCCTGGGTGATGGCGCGGTGATCATGATCATCGATCCCAACGGCATCGCCAAGGCGCTCGGCACCTCGGTCGCCGCCTCCCATGGGATCTCGGAAGACAACGCGGCCTCGCGCGCCAATGCGGCCGAACAACTGACCTCGCTGTTGGTGTTCCGCGCCGGCTCCAGCCAGCCCAAGGCGGTGCCGCTCGGGCTCGTCACCCGGCTGGAGGAGATCGCCACCGACAAGATCGAACTCTCCAACGGCCGCCATATGGTGCAGTACCGCGACCAGCTGATGCCGCTGGTGCAGATGGCCGGCGTCAATATCCAGACCGTGGGCTCGCAGCCGATCCTGGTGTTCGCCGATGACGGCCGCTCGATGGGCCTCGTCGTCGACGAAATCATCGACATCGTCGAGGAGAAGCTGCACATCGAGGTCGCCGGCTCCCAGGACGGCATTCTCGGCTCCGCCGTGATCAAGGGCCAGGCCACCGAGGTGATCGACGTCGGTCACTTCCTGCCCATGGCGTTCGCGGACTGGTTCTCCCGCAAGGAGATGCGCCCCTCGGTATCAGCGCAATCGGTGCTGCTGGTCGACGACTCGGCGTTCTTCCGCAACATGCTGGCGCCGGTGCTCAAGGCCGCGGGCTACCGGGTGCGGGTGGCGCCGAACGCGCAGGAGGGCCTCGCCGCGCTGCGCTCGGGCCAGACCTTCGACGTGGTGCTGACCGACATCGAAATGCCCGACATGAACGGGTTCGAGTTCGCGGAAGTGATCCGGGCCGACCAGCATTTCAACGCGATGCCGATCATCGCGCTGTCCTCGGTGGTGTCGCCGGCGGCGATCGAGCGCGGCCGGCTCGCCGGCTTCCATGACTACGTCGCCAAGTTCGACCGTCCAGGCCTGATCGCGGCGCTGAAAGAACAGACCGCCGAACTGAGCAAGGCGGCATGAGACAAGCTCAGCCGGACCTGAACATGACGAAAGAAGCCAACATGACCATCAAGACCTCTGCAATCGAAGGCACGGTCGCCGAATACGTCACCGCGATGATCGGGGGCCAGTTGTTCGGGCTGCCGATCTCGCGGGTGCAGGACGTGTTCATGCCGGAACGGCTGACGCGGGTGCCGCTGTCGTCGAGCGAGATCGCCGGCGTGCTCAATCTGCGCGGCCGCATCGTCACCGTGGTCGACATGCGCGCCCGGCTCGGGCTGCCCAAGAACGACGACGGCAAGCCGCCGATGGCGGTCGGCGTCGACCTGCGTGGCGAGTCCTACGGCCTCTTGATCGACCAGATCGGCGAAGTCCTGACCTTGCCCGATGACAGCCGTGAGGAAAACCCTGTCAACCTCGACCCCCGCATGACCAAGCTCGCCGGCGGCGTCCACCGGCTCGACGGACAGCTCATGGTCGTCCTCGATGTCGATCGCGTGCTTGAACTGCTGCCGGCGCAACTGGCGGCATAACACGACAAGGGCCGCGGACAGCGGCCGAAGATGGAAACGTCCTTTTTCTGGTTCGAAGAAACAGAGGCTAAAATGAGAACATGTCTGGTGGTGGACGACTCAAGCGTCATCCGCAAAGTGGCGAGGCGCATCCTCGAAGGACTCGATTTCCAGATCGTGGAAGCCGAGGACGGCGAGAAGGCGCTGGAGGTTTGCAAGCGGGGATTGCCCGAGGCGATCCTGCTCGACTGGAACATGCCGGTGATGGACGGCTACGAGTTCCTCGGCAATCTGCGCCGCATGCCCGGCGGCGACCAGCCCAAGGTGGTGTTCTGCACCACCGAAAACGACGTCGCCCACATTGCGCGCGCGCTGCACGCGGGCGCCAACGAATACATCATGAAGCCGTTCGACAAGGACATCGTCACCGCGAAGTTCCAGGAAGTCGGCCTGCTCTGATCTTGCGTTATTCCGGCGGCTAGAACGGCCTTCGGCGTTGTTGTGTCCCTAGTGCCGTTTGAGCCGTACCCGGTGAGTAATGAGTATTGCGTTGACCAGTTCTGCGACCTCGGCTTCGGCGCGGCAAGAGCCGCTGCGGGTGATGGTGGTCGATGATTCCGTCGTCATCAGAGGATTGATCTCCCGCTGGATTTCATCCGAGCCGGATATGGTGGTGGCGGCCTCGCTGCGTACCGGTCTCGACGCCGTCAACCAGATCGAGCGCATCAATCCGGACGTCGCCGTACTCGATATCGAAATGCCGGAACTCGACGGCATTTCGGCGCTGCCGCAGCTTTTGGCGAAGAAGCGCAATCTCATCATCATCATGGCGTCGACCCTGACCCGCCGCAACGCGGAGATCAGTTTCAAGGCGCTGTCGCTGGGCGCGTCGGATTACATTCCGAAGCCCGAGAGCACCCGCGAAGCAACGGCGGCCGAAACCTTCCACCATCATCTGATCCAGAAGATCCGCTCGCTCGGTGCCAAGGTCCGCCGCAGCGCGCCGGCCACATCAAGTCCGCCGTTGGCGCCGAGCCTCGACCGGTCGCGCGAGCCGTCGCCGGCTTCGCGTGCTGTACCGAGCCCGGTTGCGCAACCGCAGTTGCTGCGCCGTGCATTCAGCACGCAGGCGCCGCGCGCGCTGCTGATCGGCTCGTCCACCGGCGGTCCGCAGGCGTTGATGGCGTTGGTCGCCGAAATCGGTACCGTGATCGACCGTTTTCCGGTGCTGATCACCCAGCATATGCCGCCGACCTTCACGACGATTTTGGCGGAACATCTCGCGCGCGCCAGCCATCGGCCGGCGCACGAAGCGATCGATGGCGAGGTCGTCAAGCCCGGCACCATCTATCTCGCGCCGGGCGGCCGCCATATGCGCGTCGTACGCCATGGCGTGGAGGCCGCGATCGCCCTCGATGACGGTCCGCCGGTCAATTTCTGCAAACCCGCCGTCGATCCCCTGTTCACTTCGGCGATCGATGTCTGGCAGGGCAGCGTCATGGCGGTCGTGCTGACGGGCATGGGCTCGGACGGCATGCGCGGCGGCAAGGACATCGTGGCGGCCGGCGGCAGCGTGATCGCGCAGGACGAGGCGACCAGTGTGGTGTGGGGAATGCCGGGCGCCGCCGCCAATGCGGGTATTTGCGCCGCCATTCTGCCGCTCAATCAGATCGCGCCGAAACTGGTCCGGCTGTTTTCGGGAGATCGTTCGTGACGCCGTTCGACTACGAGTATTTGCGCAAGCTGCTGAAGGAACGTTCCGGTCTCGATCTGTCCGCGGACAAGCAATATCTGGTCGAGAGCCGGTTGCTGCCGCTGGCGCGCAAGGCCGATCTGCCCGGGCTGCCCGAGCTGGTGCAGAAACTGAAGGGCGGCGCCGAATCGCTGACGGCCGAAGTGGTCGAGGCGATGACCACCAACGAGACGTTCTTTTACCGCGACAAGGTTCCGTTCGACCATCTGAAGGCGACGGTGCTGCCGGCACTGTTGCAGGCGCGCGCCAGCCGCCGTTCGCTGCGGATCTGGTGCGCGGCTTCCTCCACCGGGCAGGAGCCGTATTCGGTGGCGATGTGCCTGAAGGAATTCGGGCCGGCGCTGGCGGGCTGGCGGATCGAGATCGTCGCTACCGATCTGTCGCAGGCGGTTCTCGAAAAATCCAGAGCCGGTCTGTTCAGCCAGTTCGAGGTGCAGCGCGGATTGCCGATCCAGTTGCTGGTCAAGCATTTCACGCAAGTCGGCGAACTCTGGCAGCTCAATTCCGATATCCGCGCCATGGTCCAGTTCAAGCAGCTCAATCTGCTGCAGGACTTTTCCCATCTCGGCGCATTCGACGTGATCTTCTGCCGCAACGTGCTGATCTATTTCGATCAGGAAACCAAGACCAACGTGTTCGGCCGCCTCGCCAGGCTGATCGAGCCGGAGGGCTATCTGATGCTCGGCGCCGCGGAAACGGTGGTCGGGCTGACCGATGCATTCAAGCCCTACCAGGACCGCCGCGGGCTGTACGTGCCGAGTGCCGGCCGCGCGGGGCGTCCTGCCGCCGCCATGCCGCTGAGGGTGGTTGCTGCAGCCGCGCGTTAGAGCGAAGGCGATCCGCCGGTTGCCATGCGCTACGACCTGCGCATCAATCTAACCCGTCGTCCGCCTTCTTGATGGCGGCAAGCCATTCCTTAACTGGGAACGACCAGGAGATTCGCGACGGACGGCATAGCGGACATGGCCGGACTTGCTGCTGGCTCGACCCGGTCGCGAATGGCATCAGGCCGTCACAAAACAGCAATCGTAACATTGATAGAACGACCTCAGCTCGATGACGCCGAGGCGACCTGCATGCACCGCCTGATTTCGCTCGGGAACGTTGCGGTCCTGCCGAAAACACCCATCGCGCCGCAATCATCGAGCAGTCGGCGAGATCAGGCTTTCGTTGGCTTCAACATGTCGTTCTACAAAATTGAGGGCTAGCGGATGATCGTTCGAGTGTTTCTGTCGGCTGCGGCCGGCCTTGCAATGGCGTTGGCTCTTCAGCACGCGTTGGCCTTTCCGGTCGAGGGCGTGAACACACCGCTTCCCGTCGGAACCGAACTGGACGATGATGCGCTCGAGCAGCCGCGCGAGCAGTTTCACTCTGAGGCCATCGAAGGTCAGAAATCATATCTGGTGAAGCTCGGAAACATGGCGTTCAATACGCCCGCCATTCTCGGTGGCACCGCGCTGAAGGGCGACGTCAGTTGCGGCACATGCCACATCAACGGGACTTCCAATGGGAAGCTGTTCATCCCGGGATTGTCGATCCGGCCGGGCAGTTTCGACACGTCGAGCAGTCTGTTCAATCCGAAAGCCGAAAATTTCGTTCTCGATCCGGTTCGGGTTCCGAGCCTGCGCGGCGCGCGTTATCTCGCGCCCTACGGCAATGACGGCAGAAAGGAATCGCTGCGCGATTTTGTCCGCACCGTGATCGTCGATGAATTCTCCGGTCCCGATCCCGCGCCTGCGGTGCTCGATGCGATGGTCGCCTATATCGAGGATATCGATTTTCTGCCCAACCCCCGCATCAGTCTGGGCGGGAAACTGGCGGCTGATGCCAGCGAGGCTGAAAGGCGCGGACAGGCCCTGTTCAACAAGCCTTTTCCGCAGGACGCCGAGCTGAGCTGCGCGGGCTGTCACATTCCCTCCGCCGCGTTCGTTGATAACAAGCGGCACGATGTCGGCTCAGGCGGACTCTACAAGACGCCGACGCTGCTGAACGCCAATTTCAACGCGCCTTACTTCCACGACGTGCGTTTCACCACGCTCGATCAGGTCGTCGACTACTTCGATCGTTCATTCACGCTCGGCTATTCGGCCCAGGATCGGGCTGACATGGTTGCCTATCTGAAGGCGATCGGCGATGCCACGCAGCCTTATGAACGCATCACCACGGCGATCCTGTTGCAGGATATTTTCGATTTCGCGAGCGTGCTCGGCACCGCCATTCAGGCGCATGACAATGGCATCATTACTCTCACGGTCGCAGCCGTTGGTGGTAACCTCAACGATTTGATGGATCGCATTCCGGAGCAGGGCGCCCCCGGCGTGTCAGGCGGCGAGAAAGAGCGCGAGCTTGCACGCAATGCTCTCAAAGAAGCCGTCGCGATACTGGAACGGGTCGGCAGCAATGCGGCCGCTGGAAAATACGACGACGCGGCGCGCGAATATCAAAACTACAATCACTTTATAAGTGTCGAGGTTCAGCCCGCTGTCAGCCGCGCTGAACCATGGTCGCTGCTCAATACGGCCGTTCACGACGCTCATTATGCCGCTCTGCGACAGCAGCTCGGATCTAACAGGAAGCAATCGGCCAAGTAATTGGCCATCTAGCCGTCAGTCGTCGTCAAAAAAACGGTGGAGTGCGTCCACTCCATCATAAATTCAAAATGGCTGGCTCCGCCTTGGCGTGCGTTCCGGACTCAAATGTGAGGTCGGAAAAGTGTCCGGAAGCGACCTTCTTGTTTTTTCGCTCAACTCAACGGTTGCCGCTGGTCCAAACTCATACAGCACGGGCACTTAAACCCACGGGCGAACGTTTCTAACTACTTCGCAGAAATGTCGCACCCTTGAGACAAATCACTTCTAAATTCCCGCTCGACTCTACTCGCTGTCTCTCAATTCGAGAGTTACTTCCTTGCACCTCTAGAAGGAATTCCCATGCTATCGCCAACACCTGTTCGTCATCATCTTCGTAGAATTCTTTGCTTATCAGCGGCATCGCTGGTGCTGTGCTCCTCCGTCGGTCACGCCGGCGACGCTGATCGGCACGACGATGGCGACGATACGCGCACCCCGATCAAGCACGTCGTCGTCATCATTCCCGAGAACCAAACGTTCGATCATTACTTCGGAACCTATCCGAACGCGGCGAATATTCCCGGCGAGCAGAGCTGGCTGGGAGTGCCTGCGCCGAAATTCGTCGCGCGCCACGATACGCCGGCGGCCAATACGTTGACGCAGGCGCTGCTGCAGAACAATCCGAATCGGAGCAGGTTCGGAGGCCCCGCCGATCCCATGCGGTCTAGTCCCGCTGACGCCTTCACCTGCGATATGGGCCACAACTACGAGCCCGAGCAACAGGCGTACGATGGCGGGAAGGCGGATAAATTCCCGGAGACCACCTCCGGCAACGGCCAGGGTTGCGCCCTGGACGGCTCAACCGTCATGAATCATTTCGACGGCAATACCGTCCAGGCGCTATGGAACTACGCTCAGCACTACTCCATGAGCGACAATTCCTTCTCCACTAATTACGGCCCCACGGTGCCCGGACACGCCAATCTCATTGCGGGCACCACGCATGGGATCATCATTCACGACCCCGCCAACCCCGCCAACCCCGACACCTCCGGCTTCTTCGTCAATCCAGCGGATAAATCGGTAACCCTGGTCGACGCCAACCTACCCGGCTATCTCGATGATTGCGGCAGCGGTCGGACTTTTGAATTCATCGGCAAGAATGTCGGCGATCTCCTGAACGAGAAGAAGGTTACCTGGGGCTATTTCCAAGGTGGCTTCCTGCCGACCCAGCCCGCGACGTTCGATGCGAACGGCAAGGTACTGGCGCCTGCGGTTTGCAACTCCCAGCATGCCGCCCATGAGATGGAGATCAATGGCCGCACCTATATGGTGCAGAACCCGAGCATCAACCCGGGTCCTGACATTCATGGGCTCTCGAAGGACTACAGCACCGGCGTTACGCCGTTCATGAAATATGCGAGCACCCGCAACCCGCACCATTTGCGACCGAGTTCGGTGGCAATGATCGGAAAGACCGACCAGGCCAATCACCTCTACGATATTTCGGATTTCTTTACATCGCTGTCCGCCGGCTCATTGCCCTCGGTGAGCTACGTGAAGGCGCCGGTCTATCAATACGGCCACCCCGGTAGTTCCGATCCGCTCACGGAACAAGGCTTTCTCGTGGAGACAATCAATGCGATCCAGAAGTCTCGCTCTTGGAAGGACACTGCGATCGTCATCGTTTGGGATGACTCCGATGGCTGGTACGACCACGTCATACCTCAGGTCTTGACTCCGTCTGCGACCAACCTCGACTTCCTGTTTGGCCCCGGCAATTGCGGCACGCCGAAACCCGGTGCCGACGCTGCGCGCTGCGGCCTGGGCCCACGCCAGCCTCTGCTTGTGATCTCGCCCTTTGCGAAACCGAACTTCGTCGATCACACGCTGACTCATCAGGCCTCGGTGCTTCGTTTCATCGAGGACAATTGGAAGCTCGGCTTCATCGATGGCCCGGTCGCTCCGCCGGAAGGTACGGGATCGGTCGACCGGACTGCAAATTCGCTCGATAACATGTTCGACTTCAAGGGCAAGCCGAATACGCGTCCTCTCATTCTCGATGCAGTGACGGGAACGGTCGTCTCGGGTGACAGCGACAACGACGGTCACGACAATGGCCACGACAACGATCACGGCCACGATAACGATCATGGCCACGATAACGATCACGACCACTAACGCGTCCACCGAAACGATTGAAGTTACGACAATTGGCCCGCCGCAGGCATTGCCTGCGGCGGGATACCGCGTCATCGGTGGTGACGATTATGCGGCAAGCACTTCTTGGTTCACGCTAAACTGCTTGTGTCCGCTTCTGATGGAGTGGACGGCTCCTCCGCCGGCACGTGAGTGCCATGGATGTGGGCGCGCGTGACGGGACGCAATGTCAAATCCTAGATAGCCGCATAACCGGACAGCTTCATGTCGCGGGAAGTTCATCATTCTCGGCTTCTGCTAAGGGGCAATCGCGGACAATCGAGCCAAGCAAGTCCGGTCACGTCCGTTATGTCCCGAGAGCGGAATTAAACGCAGCGCATGAGCAGCGCCACGACGATCCCTGCGGTTGATGGCGCCACCGGAAACGTGATTCAAGCTTCTCAATCAGAGGGATTTATTGAATGGGATCAACGTGATTCCACCTGTCCAGTTGTCTTGTTAAAAATATTCCTGTTTCCTTCCGACCCAAATCACCGGCTTATCTCTGCCATCCCGCTCCAAACGAGGGGCGTTTCGCGATCGTCACGGACGTGGGCGGCGGGATGCGGTGGACGCGAATGCGCTTTTGACGAACAGCGCGTGACGCGGACGGCGAAGTCGTGTGGTCCTGACGCCCCGACGCTGGCGTCAAGTTTTTGAGAAGCAAGCTTCTCGGGGGCGACGGTGGCAAGAAAGCCGGTCACCGGGGAGAGCACGAAGGAAACCGTTAAAACCATTGCGCAGGGAAGGCCGGACTGCTTCCGCTGAACCTGTATGCTCGTGTGCGTCTTTTATCTGCTTTTGCACGCGAGACCGCGGGTGCAGCGCGCACCCGGTCTTCCCTGCGCCCTCTAATAAGAGGGCAGAGGTTTTCAGCAAGACTCGGGCGTAATATGCCGCGAGATCGCGGACGTGCGTTTGGTTCATCCCTCGTCATTCCGGGGCGTGCGCAGCACGAGCTAGGATGCGCATTTGCGCATCTGAGAATCCATAGCGCCTGTGGCTGCGTTCAGCGCCGAACAATACCACAGGGGCTATGGATTCCGGGCCCACGCAAGATGCGTGTCCCGGAATGACGAACTTGGAGGCTTGCGGGGAGAGCATAGGTCGCCTGCGGCGACCGTTTTCAAAGAACGCCGAAGCGAGGCTTCGGCTGTGGCCGAAGGCTTCGGCTGAGGGGGCTCTCCGCGAGTCCGGCTTTGTTGAAACGCCCCCTCACCCGCTCGCAAGGGCTCGCGACCTCTCCCCGCAAGCGGGGCGAGGTAAGAAGGCGCTGCTGTTTGAAAATTGAATTTGAAGCGTGGACCAAGGCACGCTTGCGCGGCAGCTCACAAAATCGCGTGCGGGACGAACCGCGACGTATTGCCGGTGATCGGGTTCTCGTCCTCGCGGATCGACAGGCCGCAGGCGACGTGGTCGACCAGCCAGCTTCCAAGCACGGGATACTGGCCGGAAAAGGCCGGCAACGGCGCCAGCGCCTGGCGGATAAATCCTTCGGCGCCGTACGGCCCTTCCTGCTCCACCAGGGTCACGCCGGAACTGACCAGCGTGACATTGGCGCCTTCGCGCGAATAAAGCGGCTTGCGCACAAAGGAAGCGCCGAGCCGTGCTGCGTTCGGGTCGTCCTCGAAATAGGCCGGCAGCAGATTGGGATGGCCGGGAAACATCTCCCACAGCAGCGGCAGCAGGCCCTTGTTGGAAAGAAGTGCCTTCCATGGCGGCTCGACCCAGCGCGTCGGCGCCTTGGCGAGCTCGGCGCCAAACGCATCGTGAAACATCCATTCCCAGGGATAGAGCTTGAACGAAAGTTCGATCGGCCTGACATCGAGATCGACGAACAGGCCGGCGTCGTTGAGCCCGATATCCTCGATGTCGATCAGCGTCGTGGGCAGGCCGGCCTGCCGCGCGGTGTCCTCGAGATAGGCCAGCGTGCCGGCGTCCTCGGGGCTTTCGGTCATGCCCGCAAGATGCAAATGCCTGTTGGTGCCGAGTTTCTTCCAGCCATCGATCAGGCGTTCATGGATCGAATTGAACTGGTCGGCGCGGGCCGGAACGATCTGCCGCTCGATCGCCTGCTCGAGCCAGGTCCATTGAAACACCGCGGCTTCGAAGATCGAGGTCGGCGTATCCGCGTTGTATTCGAGCAGCTTGGCCGGGCCGCTTCCGTCGAAACTGAAATCGAGCCGGCCATAGAGGCTCAGATCGTCGCGATGCCAGCTTTCCGAGATCAGCGGCCAGAATGCTTGCGGTATTTTCAATCGCCGCAAATATTTTTCGTCGTCGATCGCGCGGCCGACCAGTTCGAGGCACATCGCGTCGATGTCGGCGGTCGGCGTTTCGATCTGCTGTTCGATCTCGTCCAGCGTGAACGCATAATAGGCGCGCTCGTCCCAGTAACGTTCGCCGTCGATGGTATGAAAATCGAATCCGCAAGATTCCGCGGTGGCGCGCCAGTCGTCTCGCTCAGGGCAAACGATGCGCCGCATCGACGGCCGTTAGCCGCCGCCATGGACATGCACATGGCCACCGCCATGCAATCGGTGCGGCGTGGCGCCGAAGCCGCCGGATGGCGGGCGGCAAAATGGCTGGCCGTTCGGGCCTGGCACTGCGCTCAGTCCGGGACCGCAAGCCGTGCGCGGCACAAAGCCCATCGAGACCGCGCCGACGGCCGCTGTCCCCATCATCGTCAAGACAACACGGCGCGAGCGTTTCATGGGGTGACCTCGGTTTGTCGGGGAGCGATCGGCAGGCTGCATTCAGCCATGTGCGTGAGGATCAGGCAAGGAAAAGGCGGCTGTTTCACGGCAACGTGCGGCACCATTGCCGTGCGTCAGCCGCCGCCGGAAAAATGCGCCGAGAAGGCGTGCGCGAACGAGCCGAAGCCGCCGCGGGTCACACCGCTCGAGCCGGAATCCGACGAGGTGCCTGATGAGGCGTGGCTCGATGAGGAGGAATCGCTGCTGAAGAAACTGCTGCGCGACCAGCTGCTGCCCGATCCGCCGTGGCCGCCTGACGATGTCGAGCCGCGCTGGGTGCAGTCCGTGCTGGCTTGCGGGATCGCCGGCGCCGCCATTCCCGGCGCGGAAGGCTGGCAGTTCTGGCGCGGCATCAGCGCATAGGCGCCGCCGCCGACCGCGACGGTGCCCATCAGCAGCAACGCCACATGGTGAGAGCGCTTCGGCGGCACGGCCGGTTGCGGCGCGATCGGGCCGCGTTTGCCAAATTCCTTGTTTGGCCTGCGGTCCATGATCAGGTGATCATCGCGGCCGCATTGAGCGCGCCGGCCGCCAGCGACGACAGCCCGAGCCAGATCGCCGACGCCATCTCGCCGGCCGCGATCCGCGCCGACAGGTTCGGCACGGGGATCCTGACGATGAAATAGACCGCGATCTGCACGATCAGCGCGATCGCGCTCCAGATCAGGCAATCCCAGACATTGGCGGAGTGGGCGATGGCGCTCACGACCGGCAGCACGAAGCCGACCAGGCTCAGGCCGAGCGCGATCGCCGCGGCCGGATCATTGTCGCGGATCAGCTGGAATTCATTGTGCGGCGTGACGCGGGTGTAGACGAACAGATAGGCCGTCACGGCCACCACGCCGGTGCAGAAATAGACCAGGAAGGCCGGCAACCCGGCCAGGGATTGAAGGATCATTTGACGGCGCGCCCCCACATTTCGATCGATGCGCTTGACGCACGACCTTGGGCAGCACGGTCGCACATCCGGTCTGTCGGCGCACAGACCGCGTGCGTTCAATCCCCACAACAAAAAGCCGCCCCAAAGCAAAAGCCTTGCCCAAAACAAAAACCCCGCCATTTACGGCGGGGTCCAGTCGGGAGGAGCGAGCATTTCGGCTCGCCGTAAACCCTGATCAGGCGGGAATGCGCTCTTCGTGCTCGTGCGGCTCGCGCAGCACGTAACCGCGGCCCCAGACCGTTTCGATGAAGTTGCGGCCTTCGGAGGCGTTGGCGAGCTTCTTGCGCAGCTTGCAGATGAAGACGTCGATGATCTTCAGCTCCGGCTCGTCCATGCCGCCATAGAGATGGTTGAGGAACATTTCCTTGGTGAGCGTGGTGCCCTTGCGGAGCGAGAGCAGCTCCAGCATCTGGTATTCCTTGCCCGTCAGATGCACGCGCTGGCCGCCGACCTCGACCGTCTTGGTGTCGAGATTGACCACGAGATCGCCGGTCTGGATCACCGACTGGGCGTGGCCCTTGGAGCGGCGCACGATCGCATGGATGCGGGCCACCAGTTCGTCTTTATGGAAAGGCTTGGTCATGTAGTCGTCGGCGCCGACGCCGAGACCCTTGACCTTGTCCTCGATGCCGGCGAGGCCGGAGAGGATCAGGATGGGTGTCTTGATCTTCGACACCCGAAGCTGCTTGAGCACATCGTAACCGGACATGTCGGGCAGATTAAGGTCGAGAAGGATAATGTCGTAATCGTAAAGTTTACCGAGATCGACGCCTTCTTCCCCGAGATCCGTCGTATAGACGTTAAAGCTCTCGGATTTGAGCATCAGCTCGATCGACTGCGCGACGGCGCTGTCATCTTCTATCAGCAATACGCGCATGCCAGTCCCCTATAGTCGCCGCCCCGGGCGTCAGGTCGGCCGCACTTGCGGCACTCAAAACGCCTTTGAACAACTGATTCGGATCCTGACGACATATGGTTAACAAAATCTGATTCGGTCGCGCAAGCTCTTACCGTGCAATTTTTTTCGAATTGCCCTAAGATATTGCGCCGAAGCAGCTTTTTGTATCCGATCTCGTTCAGGTTCCACATTAAGAGACGGGCCTAACCGACTCCCGCGACTCAACCTTCGTTCTGACGGTCGAGCGCTCTCAGTCACCAAAGACAGTGACGCAATGATTAACGATGCGGGTAAACACGAGGTTAAGGGCCGCACCTCAAAGCGTGGAAACTTAAGGGTTTCGCAATGAAGGCACTCGCCCAGCAGATCGATGAGATCGACGGCGTCAATATTTATGGCCGGGTGGTCGGGGTGCGCGGCCTGATGGTCGAGGTCGCCGGCCCGATCCACGCGATGTCGGTCGGCGCCCGCATCGTGATCGAGACCGGCGGCAACCGCTTTATCCCATGCGAGGTGATCGGCTTCACCGGCGACAACGCCGTGGTGATGCCGTTCGCCGGCCTCGATGGCGTCCGGCGCGGTTGCCGCGCGGTGATCGCCAATGCCGCGAGCCAGGTGCGGCCCGCGCCTTCCTGGCTTGGCCGCGTCATCAACGCGATGGGCGAGCCGATCGACGGCAAGGGGCCGCTGCCGCAAGGGCCGTCGCCGATGGCGTTCCGTAACGCGCCGCCGCCGGCCCATTCGCGCAAGCGTGTCGGCGCCCCGCTCGATCTCGGCGTGCGCTCGCTCAATACATTCCTGACCTGCTGTCGCGGTCAGCGCATGGGCATCTTCGCCGGCTCCGGCGTCGGCAAGTCGGTGCTGCTGTCGATGCTGGCGCGCAACGTCGATGCCGACATCACGGTGATCGGCCTGGTCGGCGAACGCGGCCGCGAGGTGCAGGAATTCCTGCAGGACGACCTCGGCGATGCCGGATTGGCGCGCTCGGTGGTGGTGGTGGCGACCTCGGACGAGCCGGCCTTGATGCGGCGGCAGGCGGCTTACCTCACCCTGGCGATCGCCGAATATTTCCGCGATGAAGGCAAATCCGTGCTGTGCCTGATGGATTCGGTCACGCGCTTTGCGATGGCGCAGCGCGAGATCGGCCTGTCGGCGGGCGAGCCGCCGACCGCCAAGGGCTACACGCCGACGGTGTTCACCGAATTGCCCAAGCTGCTGGAACGCGCCGGCCCCGGGATCGGTGCCGGCAGCATCACCGCGATTTTCACGGTGCTGGTGGACGGCGACGATCACAATGAGCCGATCGCGGACGCGGTCCGCGGCATCCTGGACGGCCACATCGTGATGCAGCGGTCGATCGCCGAGCGCGGCCGCTACCCCGCCATCAACGTTCTCAAATCCGTCTCCCGCACCATGCCGAAATCGGCCGATCCGCATTTCTGGCCAACCATCCAGCGGGCGCGCCAGGTGATGGCGACCTATGCCGACATGGAGGAACTGATCCGGCTTGGCGCCTACCGGGCGGGTTCCAGCCCTCAGGTCGACGAGGCGATCCGGCTGCATGAGCCGCTCGAGGGGTTCCTGCGCCAGGCCAAGGACGAAGTGTGCGGCCTCAACGACGGTTACCGGAAACTTGAGCAAATCCTCGGAAGTTTGGAAACGGAACGCTAACTTTGTCAGGCCATCATCTGCATCGCAGTAGAGAGATGCGCCGGTGGGACCCCCTGAGGGATGCCGGTCTTGTCCCGCGTTCAGATTGGGACTTCTGGGGAGTACGAGTCGATGAAGTCACGTGAAACGCTAATCCGCCTGAAGAAGTTTCAGGTCGACGAAAAGCGTCGAAGGGTCGCCCAGATTGAGGGCATGATTGCCGACTTCCAGCGGATGTCGGTCGACCTGGAGCGCGAAATCCAGACCGAGCAGGAGCGCGCCGGGATCAACGATCCTGCGCATTTCGCCTATCCGACCTACGCCAAGGCGGCGATCCAGCGTCGGGAAAATCTGACCCGGTCGGCCGACGAGCTGCGTATCCAGCTTGAAGACGCCAAGAGCCTGCTCGGTGAAGCCTTCGAAGAACTCAAGAAAGTCGAACTGCTGGACGAGCGCGACCAGGCGCGTGAGCGCGCCGAGGAAAACGCCCGCGAACAGGCCGATCTCGATTCAATCGGGCTGATGCGCTCGCGCATCGGGGCCGTCGCCTGACGGCCTTCCTTCGTCTTCAGCCAATTCCAACATCTGCGAACCCGGGCCGAGAGGTCCGGGTTTTTTTATTTTGATGTCCACAGGCCTGTGCCCGGTAACGTGGTGGACCTGTTCGGGGCAAGGTATGATAGGAACGGTCTGGAATGCTGTCACTATCCAGCAAAGCGATGCGGGCATCGCGAGTTCTAAAGGACGCTGAATGCTGACGCCGGCTGAGCTGGTCTGGCTGATTGCTGCCGTAGCGAAGGGCGATGAGGCCGCTTTCGAGCGCCTTTACGCCGCCACGCGCGCGAAACTATTCGGCGTGGTGCTGCGTATCTTGCGGCGGCAGGATCTCGCGGAGGAGGTTATTCAGGAGGCTTACGTCAAGATCTGGAACAGCGCCGGGCAGTTCAATCCCGGCCTGTCGTCACCGATCACATGGATGGCATCGATCGCCCGAAACCGTGCCATCGACGTCGTGCGCAAGCGGGGTGAAGTCTCGATCGAGGAAGAGCCGGCGGCGATGGAAGTGGCTGCCGACAGCCCCGATCCGTTGGCGCGCCGGGAGATGAGTGAAGAACTGAAGCGGTTGCTGGAGTGCGTAGGCCGCCTTGAGCCCGATCGTCAGAAGCTCGTGCTGCTGGCCTATTACAACGGCTGGAGCCGGGAGCAACTGGCGGCGAAGTTCGAGACGCCGGTGAATACGGTGAAGACGTGGCTGCGTCGCAGCATGATGGATATCAGGGAGTGTCTTGGACTTTGAAGGTTTCGGACTCCAGATGATGGCTTACAGCGAAGACCATATCGCGCTCGCCGCGGAATATGCCGTCGGCACGCTTGATGCCGAGGAGCGCGCGCAGGTCGAGGCCATGATGTCCGTCGACAAGGACTTCACGTCGATGGTCGAGGCATGGGAGCAGAAGCTCGGCGTTCTGAACCAGATGGTCGGATCGGTCGAGCCGCGGCCGATCGTGTGGGAGAACATCAAGGCCGCGATCGGACATTCAGCCTCGCAAACCACGCTGGCGCTGCCGGAATCGCCGCCGGCGCCCGGACATCGTTCAGCCCGAAGTCGTTCAATCTGAAGCCTTGCAACCTGAAGCCTTGCAACCTGAAGCCGTGCGGCCTGAATTCCTGTCTGAATTCCTGGTCGACAATGCCAACGTGATCCAACTGTCCAGCCAGGCGCGGCGCTGGCGCAATGTCGCCACCGCGATGAGCGCGATCGCGGCCGCGCTGCTTGCGATGTTCACGATCGGAATCTATCAGCCGAACCTGCTGCCCGACGGCCTTCGTCCCAAACCTCGTACCCGGTTCGTTGAGGTCAAGGCACCTGCAACGGTGCCCGCGCCGCCTTCCGCGCAATATGTCGCCGTCTTGCAGAAGCAGGGTGATGCGCCGGCGTTCATTCTCACGGTCGATGGCGCGACCAGGAATTTCACCATTCGCAAGGTCGACGCGACGCCCGAGGCCGGCAAGAGTTTTGAGCTTTGGCTGATCTCCGACAGGCTGCCCAAGCCGCGCTCGCTGGGCGTGATCGGCAACGGCGATTTCACCGCGCGCCCGGTGCTGGCGTCCTATGACGCCGACACCATCAATACGGCGACCTATGCGGTGACGGTCGAGCAGGCCGGCGGTTCGCCCGACGGCACCCCGCATTCGACGCCGGTCTTTACCGGCAAGTTGCTGGAAACCGTGCCGCCGCCGGCGCCTTCTCTGCCGCGCTGAACCTGCGCCTCGACGGTTGGATCCGTCTCCAGTGAATTCTGCCACCCAGCAAAAAGAAAACGCCCGTGGGGAGCGGGCGTTTTCGGTAGTCAACTTGGGGGGTAGTTAGGGTCTTCTATATACTCACGTGGCGACTTTGGGGGGCTGGTAAAGAGCCGCGTGAATTCACAAATTCCTTATCGCACCATCGAGGTGTCTGAGCTCGTGACCGTCACGGCCTTACCGGCCTTCACGACGCGAGCGGTTTGGGTGTAGCCATCGTCCGTATTGCGGGCCGAGATGCCGAAGCCCGCGACTGCGATACCCGCCACAAGCGCAACGACCACAATCTTGAGGTGGGTCGAGCGGTCGGCGCTATAGATCGAATGATTCATCAAGCCTCCTGCCGTCTAACTGCCTCTGGTGGAAATTGGTGTCGTCGTTCCGCTGCCAGGTTCAACATCTCTGTCCTGCAAACGTGGGGATTCGCTCTTAGGTCCATAAGAGGTGATCACAAGGCAGTGATAAGACGTGAATTGTCGCGATCAGGCATAGGCCTCGAAATGCCGAAAATATAAAATAGTATAATATATTCAATATTTTAGTTGTTTATTTGGTTGGCAATGGCTTGGGCCGGCCCGAATGGCCCTCGAACGATAAATCGTTTGCCTGTGGCCAAAAAGCACTGCGCGCGCTGCTTCGCGGCTACACGCTTCCCACCGTCTTCAATCGCGCCCGCGGGTGAATTTCAGCCTGCGACAGCACGATGGTCTGCGACCGGAACCGTTCCACGAGCGAGCGCACGAACGGTCGGATCGAGGCCGAAGTCACCAGCACCGGTGCTTCGCCCTCGCGCGCCGCGCGCTCGAAGGCTTCGCGCACTACCGTCATGAACTCCGACAGTTTTGAGGGCTGCATGGCGAGGCTGCGTTCCTCGCCCTGGCCGATCAGCGACTCGGCGAAGGTCTGCTCCCATTTCGCGGACAGCGCGATCAGCGGCAGATAGCCGTTGTGGGAGGTGTTTTGCGCGCAGATCTGCCGCGCCAGACGGGCGCGCACGTGTTCGACCATCGTCGCCGGGTTACGCGAGAACGCCAGCGCGTCGGCGACGCCTTCAAGAATGGTCGAGAGGTCGCGGATCGAGATGCGTTCGGACAGCAGCAATTGCAGCACGCGTTGAATGCCCGAAACGGTAACCAGGCTCGGCACGATATCCTTGACCAATTCGCTCTGTTCCTTCGGCAGTTCCTTCAGCAGCTTTTGCACCTCGCCATAGGACAACAGCTCCGACATGTTGTTCTTGAGCAGTTCGGTGAGGTGGGTCGAAAGCACGGTGGCGGCGTCGACCACGGTATAGCCCTTCAGTGACGCTTCCTCTTTCAGACTGGCGTCGACCCAGGTCGCGGGCAATCCGAAGGTCGGCTCGGTGGTGTGAATGCCGGGCACGGCGACCTGGCTGCCGCCGGGGTCCATGACCATGAACGAGTTCGGCCAGATCCGTCCGCTGCCGGCGTCCACTTCCTTGATCTTGATAACGTAGGTGTTGGCTTCCAGCTGCACATTGTCGAGGATGCGCACCGAGGGCATCACGAAACCCATTTCGATCGCGAGCGAACGGCGCAGCGCCTTGATCTGTTCGGTCAGCCGGTCGGTGCCATCAGGGCCGTTGACCAGCGGCAGCAGCGCGTAGCCGAGCTCGATCTTGAGATCGTCGATCTTCAGCGCGGTCGCAATCGGCTCCTCCGCGGCGGCGGCCGCCTTGGCCGCGGCCTCGGCCGGGGCCGATGCCGCGCTGGCTGCGGCCACCTTGGCGACGCGATTGTTCTTGCGGGCGGAAATGGCCAGCCACGCCGCGCCGCTGCCCAGGGCCAGGAAGGGAAGCATCGGAATGCCCGGCAGCATCGCCAGCACCAGCATGACGCCGGCCGACATGCCGGCCGCCTGCGGATAGCCGGAGAGCTGCTTCATCAGCGCCTTGTCGGCGGCGCCGCTGACGCCGGCCTTCGAAACCAGCAGGCCCGCCGCGGTCGAGACGATCAGCGCGGGGATCTGGGTGACCAGGCCGTCGCCGACGGTCAGCAGCGTGTAGGTCTGGGCGGCTTCGGCGAAGCCGAGGCCCTGCTGGGCGACGCCGATGATAATACCGCCGATGATGTTGATGAACACCACCAGCAGGCCGGCGACCGCGTCGCCGCGAACGAATTTCGACGCACCGTCCATCGCACCGAAGAAGCCGCTTTCGTCTTCCAGTGCCTTGCGGCGCTCCTTGGCGACCTTCTCGTCGATCAGGCCGGCGCCGAGATCGGCGTCGATCGCCATCTGCTTGCCCGGCATGGCGTCGAGGTGGAAGCGCGCCGCGACTTCGGCGATACGCCCCGAACCCTTGGTGATGACGACGAAGTTCACGATCACCAGAATCGCGAACACGATAATTCCGATCACGAAATTACCGCCCATCACGAAGTTGCCGAAGGCCTGGATGACGTGACCGGCGGCGTCGGTGCCCTCATGGCCGCGCGACAGGATTAGCCGCGTCGAGGCGAGGTTGAGCGACAGCCGCAGCATCGTCGAAATCAGCAGGATGGTCGGGAACGAGGAGAATTCCAGCGGCGCCTGGATGAACAGCGAGGTCATCAGGATCAGGATCGACAGCGTGATCGAGATCGCCAGGAAGAGGTCGAGCACGACCGAGGGCAGCGGCATGATCAGCACCACCAGGATGGTGAGGATGCCGAACGCCAGCGCGAGATCGCCGCGCTTTAGAATCCTGCCGATTTCACCGAGGCTGGGAAATCCGCCGCTTGTCGCCCCTGAGCCCGAACCCGCCGTGACATCAACCATGGTGGCAGCCTCTCCCCGCGTCTGGCGGCCGCCGCCGCCGAACGTCTGCGCGGCGGCCGAAGGACCGCCGTTTCGAAAGTGAGGCACCGCACTGGCGTCCACGGGATCCCCCGTTTTACGCGGCTGACGACACTCGACTTCACTGGGCAATTTTTGCCCAGTTTATGGTTAGGAAAGGGTTAACGGGGGAATGGCTGTCGTCGCATACGCCCTCATTCCGGGATGCGCCGAAGGCGCAGACCCGGAATCGCGAGATTTCCCGATGTGCAATTGCACATCTGAGTTCGATGCCTCGCATCGCCCCGGAATGACGCCGTGTGTGGGGTGCCGGCGTCCGCAGGCCTATCGCGCCTCTTTCTGCATGCCCAATATCGCGCCATAGCGCTTGACCTGAGGGCGTTGGCCAACGAAATTGCCAGCGCCGTGGAAATTTCTTCTCAATTATCCCTCGAATTCGAACCCGTTGATCCCCGACTCGCGCCAGGCCTGGACGCGGTTGGTGGTGGCCGTGCTGATCGGCTCGCTCGGCAGCGTCGGGATGTGGTCGGTGGTGGTGGCGCTGCCGGTGGTCCAGACGGAGTTCGCGGCCACCCGTGGCACCGCGTCGCTGGCCTTTACCCTCGTCATGCTCGGCTTCGGTTCCGGTGGCGTGCTGACCGGAAAGATCACCGATCGCTACGGCATCGTCACCGCGATCGGGCTCGGGATCGGCATCCTCGGGCTTGGTTACATCGGCGCGGGCCTGTCGTCGTCGATCTGGCAGTTCATTGCGGTGCATTTCGCCATCGGTCTCGGTTCGTCCGCGACCTTCGGTCCGCTGATGGCGGAAGCCTCGCACTGGTTCAATCGCTACCGCGGCCTCGCGGTCGCGATCGCCGCCAGCGGCAACTACATCGGCGGCACGATCTGGCCGTCGATCCTGAACTGGGGCATGCAGTCGGCCGGCTGGCGCACCACCCATATCGCGGTCGGTATTTTCACCGTGGTCACGATGACGCTGGCGCTGACGGTGTTGCGCCTGCTGATCGGGGCAGGGGTCCAACGCAATCACGTCAACGCCGCGCAGCCGCGCGTCGACCTCAGGCTTTCCACCAATGCGCTGACGGTGATCCTGTCGCTTGCCGGCATCGCCTGCTGCGTGGCGATGTCGATGCCGCAGGTTCACATCGTCGCCTATTGCGGCGATCTCGGTTACGGCGTGGCGCGCGGCGCCGAAATGCTGTCGCTGATGCTGGGATTCGGGATCATCAGCCGTATCGGTTCGGGATTTCTGGCCGACCGGATCGGCGGCATCCGCACCCTGCTGATCGGCTCGGTGGCGCAGGGCTTTGCATTGCTGTTCTATCTGTTTTTCGACAGCCTGACCTCGCTCTACATCATCTCCGCGATGTTCGGCCTGTTCCAGGGCGGCATCGTGCCGAGCTATGCCATCATCATCCGCGAGGCGATGCCGGCGCAGGTGGCCGCGACCCGGGTCGGCATCGTGATCTTCGCGACCGTGCTCGGCATGTCGTTCGGCGGCTGGGTGTCGGGCGTGATCTTCGATGCCACCGGCTCGTACGCCGCGGCGTTCCTCAACGGCCTCGGCTGGAACGCGCTCAACATCACCATCATGGTCGGGCTGCTGATCCGCGTGCGCTCGCGGCTCGCGCTGGCGTAACCGCGCCGCCGGCGTCCTACACCGCCTGACCGGCCTTGATCAGGACGCAGCCGATGATTTTCAGGCTGCCGTCCGGCTGTTGCTCCAGCGTGTACAGCGCTTCCCAGGCTTCACCGTCGGCATCGATGATACGGACGCGCTGCGCGACCTTGCCGTCCGCGACCCGCGCCTCGCCGAATTCGAAACTCTTGTGGCGATACACCGGCGCGTAGCTTCGCTGCACCATCGACAGGAAAATATCCGGCTGCGGGAACAGGCTCTGGATCGCCGGCGCCGCATAGGAATAGGCCTTCGCCGCATCGTCGCGGCCGAACGCTTCGACCTGCGAATTGATGATCGCTTGGGCAGTAGCTTGGGCGGTGGCCACGTCATCCGCGGCGCGGGCAGGGACGGCGAGGCCGATCAGCAACGCGGCGAGGAGAACAAAGGCGCGCATGAGATCGCTCCTGGTTAGGCTTTCCAGCCTGTTATTTCCAGTTTGAAAGCAGCAAAAGCTACACCCGCGCGATGGCATCCGCAAATTGCCCGCGCGTGATGCACGTTTCCCTTTGATCACCGCAAGTTCTCCTTTGCTTCCTTGTTGCCGAGTGCTGCGGCCTTCAGGAAGAATTGGCGGGCCCTGCGGTCATCGCGGCGGACGCCGCGGCCGTTACTGTAGAGCACGCCGAGGCCGTTCATGCAGGCGTCATTGCCGAGCGCGGCGCCCTGCTCGAACAGCCGGCGGGCTTCGTCGTAATCGCGCGGAACGCCCTGGCCATACATATACATCAAGCCGAGATTGTTCATGGCCGAAGGCATCCCCGCCTTGACGGCGGCCTCGTTGAGTCGAATCGCTTCCGCGTAATCCTTTTTCACGCCATGGCCGGTGTTGTATTGCCAGGCCAGATCGATCATGCCGATCGGTTCGCCCGCGTCCGCTGCCTTCTGGTACCAGCGCGCGGCCTCGAAATAGTTCACCGGCGTACCGCTGCCGCCCTCGTAGAGAGCGCCGATGTTGTTGAACGCCATGGCGTAACCGCCCGCCGCGGCCTGCTCGTAGAGACGCCGCGCCTCGGCGTAGTCTTTCCGCGCAGTCGCCACCCGACCCGCCTCAAGCACAAATCTCATCACGTCGGGATAACGCTGCATCGCATCGTTGCAGGCGGGGCCCGCTGCGGCGACATTGATCTTGTCGACTTCGAGGCCCGCAATGCTCGGCGGGTGTCCGGTATCGTAAGGCATTGCCGCCAGCCGGTCGCAGTCCATGACGATGCCCTGGCGCAGCGGATCGTCGGGTGGCGAGAACCGCATTTCCCAGGTGGGCGCGCCGGCGGACGGTTCGGGGCGTCGACGGATGCCGGCGTCGTGCTGGCGACGACCGGCGCCGGCTCCGGTTTGCCGGCGAAATAGAAATTGCCCGAGATCGGCGACGCCGACACCCACGGCAATTGCTGGCCTCCGGTTGCCTTGCCGACCGCAAGGCCCACCTCGTTGAAGGTCTTGAACAGGCCGTAACCGGGTTTCTGCATCGCCTCGACCAGCGCGCGGGTGTAGGGGCTGTGGCCGCCGTCGCCGTCGAGCGAGACGCTGCGCGGCTGCGTCGCGAACGAGATCAGAAGTCCCGATCGGCGCCGGCATTTGCGCCAAGCCGCCGGTGGTTGAACGCACGCCATGCCCGGAGAACGGGTTGTCGCGGCAGGCATCGAGCAGCACCAGATTGATCCGCGTGCCGGATTTTTCGAGCTGGTCGAGAATGTCGGAGGTCGAGACCATCTCGGAAAAGACATCGGCTTCGTCCTGCGGATGGGCGTCGACCGGCACCAGATAATTCAACCCGTGCGTCTCCACACCATGGCCGGCGTAGTAAAACAGCGCGACGTCGGCGCCGACCAGCTGGGTTTTGAATTCCTGCAAGGCTGCATCGAAGCGGGTCTTGTCGAGGTCGAGCCTGGGCGCTGCCGCCGACCACGAAAAAGCCGAGCGAGAGCAGGGTGTCGGACATCAGCTTGGCGTCGGCGTCGGGGTTCGGCAGCCGCGGCACCGACTGGTAGGCCGAATTGCCGATCACCAGCGCGACCCGTTTTTCGGCATGCGCGGCGGAGGGCAGGCCGGCGCATAGCAAAAATGCCGCGAAAATCAATCGCGACACGATGCCGATCCGACCAGTCATGACACGCCTCCCCGCAGCGGAGCTAGATCCTGCTGCATGGTATTGGTCTCGCGGGGCTGGCGATAGGTTCGATGATCGAATGAGCGGATCGAGCCACCGGCGTGAGCTTCGATGCTACCCGTGTGAAGCTCGATCAGCGCAGATTTTCTTTCGCTTCCTTGTTGCCGAGGGCTGCGGCTTTCAGGAAAAATTCGCGCGCCTTGCGTGGATCTCGGGGCACGCCGCGGCCGGCGCTGTAAAGTACCCCGAGCCCGTTGATGGCGGAATCATTGCCAAGCGCCGCAGCCTGCTCCAGCAGCCGGCGCGCCTCGCCGTAGTCGCGCGCAACGCCTTGGCCCCTCATATACATCAGCCCGAGATTGCCAATGCCCGACGACACCCCGGCCTTGGCGGCGGCCTCATAGAGCCTGAAAGCTTCCGCGTTACTTTTTTTGACGCCGTTTCCGGTCTCGTATAGCCAGCCCAGATCAACCATGCCGATCGGTTCGCCCGTGTCGACCGACTTTTGGTACCAGCGCGCTGCCTCTTCATAGTTCATGGGCGTACCGGTGCCGAACTCGTAAGTAGCGCCGATGTTGTTGAACGCCATGGCGTAACCGGCCGAGGCAGCCTGATCGTAGAGGCGACGCGCCTCGGCATAGTTTTTCTTCGCCGTCGCTACCCGTCCGGCCTCGAACACGAATCTCGTCACGTCGGGATAACGCTGCATGGCGTCGTTACAGGCGGCGCCGGCGGCGGCAACATTCATCTTGTCGACTTCGACACCGGCCAGGCTTGGCGGATGACCGGTATCATCTGGCATCGCGGCGAGGCGGTCGCAGTCCATGATGATGCCCTGGCGCAGCGGGTCGTCCGGGGGCGAGAACCGCATTTCCCAGGTGGGCCCGGCGGCGTGCGAAGCTTCGGGGGAGATCGCCGCCGGCGTCGTGCTGGCGACGATCGGCGCCGGCTCCGGTTTGCCGGCGAAATAGAAATTGCCCGAGATCGGCGACGACGACACCCACGGCAATTGCTGGCCTCCGGTTGCCTTGCCGACCGCAAGGCCCACCTCGTTGAAGGTCTTGAACAGGCCGTAACCGGGTTTCTGCATCGCCTCGACCAGCGCCCGGGTGTAGGGGCTGTGGCCGCCGTCGCCATCGAGCGACACGCTGCGCGGCTGTGTCGCGAATGAGATGAGAGTCCCGATCGGCGCCGGCATTTGCGCCAAGCCGCCGGTGGTTGAACGCACGCCATGCCCGGAGAACGGGTTGTCGCGGCAGGCATCGAGCAGCACCAGATTGATCCGCGTGCCGGATTTTTCGAGCTGGTCGAGAATGTCGGAGGTCGAGACCATCTCGGAAAAGACATCGGCTTCGTCCTGCGGATGGGCGTCGACCGGCACCAGATAATTCAACCCGTGCGTCTCCACACCATGGCCGGCGTAGTAAAACAGCGCGACGTCGGCGCCGACCAGCTGGGTTTTGAATTCCTGCAAGGCTGCATCGAAGCGGGTCTTGTCGAGGTCGACCTGGGCGCTGCCGCCGACCACGAAAAAGCCGAGCGAGAGCAGGGTGTCGGACATCAGCTTGGCGTCGGCGTCGGGGTTCGGCAGCCGCGGCACCGACTGGTAGGCCGAATTGCCGATCACCAGCGCGACCCGTTTTTCGGCATGCGCGGCGGAGGGCAGGCCGGCGCATAGCAAAAATGCCGCGAAAATCAATCGCGACACGATGCCGATCCGACCAGTCATGACACGCCTCCCCGCAGCGGAGCTAAATCCTGCTGCATGGTATTGGTCTCGCGGGGCTGGCGATAGGTTCGATGGGTCGATCAGCGGATCGAGGCGCCGAAATCCTTAATGTCCGGCGAGGGGCGGGCAGGGAATAGCCGCGCCGTCGATGACGCTGACGGCGTGCGCTTGCATTTGCCCTCGTCGTCCGATGGCCCGCGCTTTTTCGCAAACATGTCATCTTGCCGATTGACGATCAGGGTGGCGCGATCGCGTTCGAGCGTATCGGGGTTTTTGTTTTTTTCGTCCGAACGGAAAACGCCGCCGACCAGTTGGCCCTGGATGTCGTAGTCGCAGCCGGCTTTCCAGTCGCCCTGGTCCCATTTCCACCCCTGGGCGCTGACGCTGCCGTCGTTGTCGACCGTTACCTTGATGATCGCGTTGTAGGCCAGCCAGACGCCGGCGATCCCGTTGCGCTTTTCATCAAAGCCCTCGATCAGTGCGATCCGTTCGCGCTGCAGCTGGTCGAGCCTGTCACGCGCGTCCGCGGTAAAATGCATGAAGGAGGTCAGCTTCTCCCAGGCCGGATGCAGGAATTCCGGATATTGATAGGCTTGGGCATGAACCCAACCGCGCTGATCCTCGGTGAGGGCGCGCCGGGTCGCCTCATCAAGCCGTGGCAACAGCGCCTTCCACGCCCGGTTCAGCCGCTGGTCGTTGTCGGCCAGATCCGGATCGGCGCAAATTTCTTCGTCACTCGCGGTTTCCGGGCGGGTGCAGTCGAAGGTGGGCACGACGAAAGTCGTATCGGCTTTGTCGGTTACCGAATCCGGCTTGCCGGAGGCGAAATAGCTCGCGGTGAGCTGCCACATATATTCGCAGTCCGGGCGGTCGCTTTCCGACCAATCCTGCCCGCTGACCACGACGCGAAGCGTTTCGCCCTGGCGACGGATCTTGAGCGACGGAGATTTGGCCGGTGCGGCATTCGTCTCAGCGGGGGTTGCCGTGCCGTCCGCTGCTGCCGGCGCGGATTTGGTTTCATCGGGGAGAATCATGCCAGAGAGCCAGCCGCCGGCGGCCGGTTTCACCATCGCGTTCACCTTGCATTGCCTGATATGGTCGTTGCCGCTGCCATATACAGCGCGGGTTGCGATCGCGACGCGGTAGGCGCCGCCCTCCGCCGGTGTCACGACCAGGCCGCCGAACGCGCTCACCCAACCGCCGGCATATCCGGGCCGGCCAAATCCATTTCCGATGGCTTCCAGCGTGGTCGCGCGCTGGCGAAGCGTCTCGGTAAACCCGGCCCGCTCGTCGGCATCGTCGGATTGCGGCACGGATTCGGCGGCGCTGAGAATGATTTCGTTGAACCACGCCTGGTCGCGCTTGAGCAGCGGCCTGATCGTGGCGGGCGTCTTCGCCAGTACCGCGTCGAACGCCTTGTCGATCCCGGCGACGAGCTTGTCATAACCGGCCTGTTTGCAGGCGGCGGGCTTTATCGGATTGTCGTCGGCGTCGCCGCACAGTTTGATCGCGGTGGGCGCGCTGCTGCTGGCGACGATGAAGTCGTCCATCGCATAGGCCGCCACAGGCGTCAGCACGGACATGGCGACGGCAAGCGCGGTGAGGCGATGGGCAATGGACATGGATCGGCGGCTCTCGAACGGGGTGAAATGCGATCCCCGCGGCGTAAGTCGCCCATCCCATCGTTTTGGTTCAGCTCGCCGCGGAATCTGGCATCGGCGCGCAGCATCGGGATAGCCGACCTATGCGAAGGCGGCGTGTCGGGAGAGGCGTGCCGTCAAGCCCGTAAGCTTGATGGCACCGATCCTTACGTCAATGCGGCTTGGTATTGGTGCCGATCGCGCCCATCGGCCGGGTCACACGTTTGGCGACCATGTTGGCGGTCACCGTCGCATATTTCTTGAAATGCTCGGAGGCCCGGTGCGTCTTGAAGGCCGCCTCGTTGTCATAGACTTCATACAGAAACAGGTGGTTCGGATCGTCGGCGAGAGCCAGGACGTCGAACTGCCGGCAGCCGGGCTCCTGAATCGCGGCCAAGCTGTTTTCCTTGATCGCGGCGAGGTAGTTGTCACGCTCCGCCGGCACGATGTCGAGATCGACCGCGTTGATGTAGAGGCCGCCGGATTGAGCGGCGGCGCGCTGGCCCGACAAAGGAAGCAGCATCGCGAACATGGCGCATGCGGCGATGGCGGCGATCGATATCCCGACTGATTTTTTCATTGGTAGTCCTCCCAGTTGCACTTTTGGTTTTGGCTTTTGGTTTTGGCGGGGCGCAACCTGCCGCGTCTGCCTGATCTTGTCGAGCGCCGATCGCGGCATGAATACGCTGCAGTGCACGCCGCGGGACTTCGGGACAGAAGACCGGACGGAGTCTGACGCTTGGGGACCGCTTCGGTCTTATGCCTCCGCCACCGCGTCGCCCCAGGGCTGGAATATTTCGGTAGCGCCGCTATTGGTGCCGCCGTCACGCAGCACCACGCTCGGGCAGGCAAATTTCATCGGCAGCGTCTGGATGCGTGCCTCTTCGTAGTCGAAACGCGCGCCCAGCGCTTCGCGTGTCGCCGCCGGCAGCCGCGCATCGCCGATCACGACGGCGCCTTCGCTGGCATCGATGCGCGGCTGATGGATCGCAGCATCGAGGTCCATCCCGTAGTCCATCACGAACGACAGCATTTGCGTGACCGCCGGCAGGATGCGCCGGCCGCCGGAGGCGCCGACCGCGAGCCGCCGTCCATCGGCGGCCTGTGCCAGCACTGGCGTGTAATTGGTCAGGCAGCGCTTGCCCGGGCCAAGCGCATTCGGTCCGCCCGGAGTCGGATCGAACCACATGATGCCGTTGTTCATGGTCACGCCGGTCTGTGGCGTGACGAACTTCGAGCCGAACGTCGACAGCAGCGTTTGCGTCACCGCCGCCATGTTGCCCTCGCGATCCACCACGGAGAAATGCGTGGTGCAGCTCGGCGCCAGATGTTCGGCGCCGAGGGCGCGGCGGCCGTCGGCGTCGCCCATCTCGCTCAGACGCTCGCGATAGGCCGATTGCAGCGCCAACGCGTAGGCCGCGTAGGCTGCTGCATCCGGTGCATCTTGGGTGGGCTGCAGATCCCGCTGCAGCACGCGCAGCGTATGCGCCAGCGTCGGGCCGCAGGTGAGTTCGGGGGTCGCATAGACGTGGCCGCCGCGATAGGGAATTGCCAGCGGCTCGCGCAGAAAAGCGCGGAACGATGCGAGGTCTTCGACCGAGAGCGCGCCGCCGCCGGCCTGCACATCGGCGGCGATGCTGCGCGCGAGATCGCCCTGGTAGAAATCGCGCGGACCTTGCGCGGCCAGATGCGAAAGCGTGGCCTTGAGCGTGTCCTGCGGCAGGCTCACGCGGGATTTGATGCCCCATTGCGCGTTCGGCGGCAGCCCGTCGAGGAGGTAGGCGGCAGCGCTTGCAGGATATCGCCGCAGATCGGCCGCCGAGCTTGCGATCATCAGCGTGGTCCACCAATCGACCGCGAGACCTTCGCCGGCGAGTTTGATGCTGGGGCCGAGCAATTCCTGCCACGGCATTTTGGCGTGGCGGCGATGCGCTTCTTCCATGCCGGCGACCACGCCTGGCACCGCGATTGAACCGGGGCCGTGCAGGTTGCGATCATCCTTCACCCGCTGCCACGGGAACAGGTCGGAGGCTGCGCCCTGGCCGGTGAGCGGATAATCCTCGACGCGGAGGCTGTCAGGCGCACGCATGCCGTAGTCGATCACTTCGTAACGGTTGTCGCTGCTACGGTAGAGCACCATCGCCCCGCCGCCGCCGAGGCCGCTCATCCAGGGCTCCAGCACCCCGAGCGCGAAGGTGGTCGCGATCACCGCATCGACGCAGTCGCCGCCGGCCGCCAGCACCTGCGCGCCGATTTCGGCCGCCTTGCGCGATTGCGCGGCGACGATACCGCCCTGGGAGACTTTGGCCGGCTTGCGGATGTGCTGGGCGTTGGAGAACTGGTCACGCATTGTTGTCTTTGCTCCGCCTTGGACCCGTTGGCCGGCCGTTTCTCCCTGAATAAGGCGGCCGCCGTCACCGCGCAAGCGTGCCGGATCGGCTTGGTCTTTCGGGGGTTTGACGATGGGTGCTTCGCCGTCCTACCGTTGCCATCGCCGGACAGTTGACGACGAATTCGATCTTGATGGGAGACCCTGTTGCGCGACCACAAATGGGATGAGCGGTTCATGCTTCTGGCCCACCATCTGGCCGGCTGGAGCATCGAGAAGGGACGTCGCGTCGGCGCCGTCATCGTCGGGCCCGACAACGAAATCCGCTCAACCGGATTCAACGGTTTGCCACGCGGCGTCCGCGACGATCTGGAAGAGCGCCACTCGCGCGTGACCGGCGCGAAATATATCTGGAGCTGCCACGCCGAGCAGAACGCGATCTTCAACGCGGCGCGTATCGGCGTCGCGCTGAAGGGCTGCTCGATCTACGTGCCCTGGTTCCCCTGCGTGGAATGCACCAAGGCGATCATTCAATCCGGTATCACCGAGCTGGTCGCCTACGCGCCCGATCGGCCGAATTCGAACTGGGCCGAGGATTTTTCCATCGCGGGCGCGATGCTGAAGGAAGCCAAAATCACTGTTCGGCTGATTCCGAGGCTCGCCGAATTGCCGGATGCGTCCGAAGACGACGCGTGATCGCGCGGTATCTGAACCTGCCTACGGCCGTCGCGCCGTTCAGCAGAATTGCGAAGTAAGGCGCGCTTCGGGAAAATATTCCGGCACGCCAACATGCACATCTTTGTGAATCAGGGAACCGCGTCTGCGCGTAACGAAGGCGCCGCGCGTGCGTAAAGGCTGTGACGAACTGAGCTCAACCGATCTTGATCAAGGACGAAGTGATCCGCATGAACACATCCTTCAACGTCGCTGAAAAAGGAACCGGGTCTTACCGTATCCTGGGCATTCTCCGCTGGGTCATGGTTGTGATCTTCGTGTCGTTCGGCATGCAGAAATTCACGCTGCAGTCGGCACAGGGGATCGTCCAATTCATCAGCAACAGCCCCTTTATTTCGTGGTTATCGGTGTTCGGCCTCAGGGGAGAAGCCTATTTCCTCGGTGTTGCCGAGTTTGGTATTGCAGCACTTCTGGTGGCGGGCGCATTCAGCCCGATCCTGTCAGCGATCGGTTCGCTGATGGGAATGGTCACTTTTGCCATCACATGGTCGTTCTTCTTCACGACGCCGGGCGTCGTCACATGGAGTTTGTCGACTGACCCGATGGCCTGGAATCTGACTGGCGAGTTCATCTTCAAGGATATCGTCTTGCTCTGCGTTTGCACCGTGTTGTTCCTGGCGTCACTGCCGCAATCTGCCGTCCGATCCCGCGCCGCCTAGAACGTTTTCGTCGCATCATGCACCGCACAAATTGCGAGAAGCAAAGCAGGATCAACTCCATGGAGTTGTTTTTGCGAACAATGTCCATGGTCTCGCCAGCCGGCCCGCAGGACGAATCACCAGCCGCGCCATTTTCGTGTGAGCCCTGAGGGCGGCGCTATGCGGACCCCCAAGCCGGGGCTATAGTCGGTTACGGAAGTCAAAAAAATCCGGGGACCAAACCTCGGCAAGTTTCGGGAGTGAATCAAAAAACGCCTAGGGAGTAAATCAGATGTCGCTGACTCGTCGTCAAGCGCTGGCGTCTGCCGCCGCCGCTGTTGCAAGCACGTTGGCCAAGCCCGCGATCGCCGCCAAAGAACCGATCCTGGTCGGCTATCTTCCGGCGCTGACCGGTCCCTCATCATCCACCGGGATCGGGATCAATCGCGGCGTCGAGCTGGGAGTGCAGGAGATCAATGCGGCCGGCGGCATCAACGGGCGGCAGATCGAGCTGATTGTCCGCGACACCCAAAGCGATCCGACCAAGGCGGTGAACGGAGCTGCGGAACTAACGCGCGCCCAGAAGGTGAGCATGGTGCTGGGTCCTGTCAATTCCGGCGAGTCGCTCGCGGTGGTTCCGCTGCTGGCGCGGATGAACGTGCCGCAGCTGCATTCCTGCTTCGTCGATAGTCTGACCGACCCGAAGAAATATCCGATGTGCTTCCGCAATGCATCGACCAATCAACAAATCGGCGCTGCCGCGAACCGCTACGTAGTCGATGTGCTCAAGCGCAAGAAGGTAGCTGTCATCAGCGATACCACCGGCTACGGCACTGCGTCGCTCAATGCCTATGTGCCGATGCTCAAGACCCAGGGCGCCGACGTCGTCTATCAGGGCAATGTCGATGCGGCCAACCCGGACCTCAAGGCCGAGCTGCTGCGCATGCAATCGGCGGGAGCCGAAGCGATCATGCCGTGGAGCGTGAATGCAGGATTCCTGTCCCGCATCATCAACACGCGCGGGCAAATGGGATGGGACGTACCGATCGTGGGCCAGACCACGCTTGGCTCGGGCCAGACCAGGGACTTGCTGGAAAAGCCCGAATACTGGGCGAAGGTTTATCCCAATAATTTCCGTCCGGTTTGCTATGCCGCCGGCGGCAAGCTTCCGGATCGCACGCTGGCTTTCCTTGACCGTCTGAAGAGCGCCAGGATCGATGTCGCCGACACGCTGCTGTGGTGGGTCGCGGTCGGCTATGACACGCCGCGGATGATCGCGGAGGCGATGAAGAGTTCGGGCACCGAACCGGAGCAGATCGTGGCCTATCTCAACAAGCTCAAGGGATACCCCGGTGTCTTCGGAGACATCACCTTTACGCCCGATGAGCACAATGGCTACCCGGACGACGAAGTGGTGATGGTGGAGGCCAACTCGCTCAAGGACGGGGCGTTCAATCTGGCTCCCGGCTACGGCGCCTGAGCGATGATTTAGCCGATCGCTTCTTGCGCCTCGTCTGGGACGGCCAATTTCACTGCATCGCATCGGCGATCTTCTCGGCGGTCATCAGCACCGGCAGGTTGGTGTTGGCACAGGGCACCACCGGGAAGATCGAGGCGTCGACCACGCGCAGCCCCTGCGTCCCCTTGACGCGACCCTGGGTGTCGACCACCGACATCGGATCGTCGGCCCGGCCCATGCGACACGAGCACGAGGCGTGCCACACGCCGATCGTGGCCTTGCGCACGAAAGTTTCCAGGGCTTCGTCGTCGTTGATCACGTCGTCGAAGGTGAACCCTTCAACGACAAAGTTGTCGATCATGTAGTGGCGCAGCGCCGCCGGACCATCCATCAAGGCGGCCGCAATCGAGGTCAGGATCTTGTTCTTGGTGTTGACCACACCGATCTTGCGCACGCGGTCGGTGTACGAAGCCGGGAATGGCTTGTCGGTCACCGCCTGGACCGGAGCGCTCATCTGCAATGCGCCATCTTGCGAAAGCCGCTCATCAGGCGGTCGAGGTCGCGCCGGTCGGACAGCAGGTTGAATTCGACGATCGGCTCCGCCTGCGGGTTTCGCGAGGCGAGCTTCACCTGCCCGGTCTCGGAGTAGGTCTTGTTGACGAAAGTCAGCAGCGAGCCGATCTGTGCGCCGACCGCATGCCAGGCCGATTTGCTGAGGACGACGACGAACATGTCGCCCTGCGGCACGCCAGCCAGTCCCGATGAGTAGCGCAGCCCAACCTGCATGTGACGTCTTGTGTGCTCGTTCATGCGCGCGCCGCGGCGGACGAACGACGACAGCGAGATCGAGGGATGATCCATCAGGCGCTGACCGACGCCTTGGAGCCCCATCAGAACGGGAATGCCAAGGTCCCGGAGGTGGCCGACAGGACCGATGCCGGCGCGCAGCAGATGCGCCGGCGAATGGATCGCGCCGCTGGACAGGATGATTTCGTTACCGCGGAATTCCTGCTTGCGGCCATTGACCTTTGCCTTGACGCCGACGCAACGGGTGCCCTCAAACAGCAACTCCTCGACCTGCGTATTGGTGGATATCGTCAGGTTTGGGCGCTTGCGGGTGTCGCGATCAAGATAGCCCATCGCGGCCGAGACGCGTTGCTCGGCCTGATTGGAGTGCGTCACGGGAAAATAGCCGTCAACGAATTCGCCATTCTGGTCCGGCAAGAATTGATGGCCGGCTTGCTGGAAAGCTTCGGCGAAGGCCTGCGAATGCTTGGTCCAATGTTCGCGCGGAATGCGGCGGACCGGGATGCGGCCGTCCTTGCCATGGAACGGTCCGTCGAAGTCGAGATCGCGCTCGAGCTTCCGGAAAAAGGGCAGCACGTCGTTCCAGCCCCAGCCGGCGGCGCCGCGCTCCTCCCATTCATCGTAATCGGTCGGCGCGCCGCGGTTGGCCATCTGTCCGTTGATCGAGGAGCCGCCGCCGAGAACGCGCGCCTGTTCATATTTGCGCAGCGGCGGACGCGCTTCGTCGGGATTGTTGTGGCTGACAATCTGGGTCGTGACCTTGAGCTCGGTCCAGTGGAAACGTGGATCGAAATAGGCCGTGCCTGGATAGCTGTCACGGATCTCGGCCGGTTCGTTGCCGGGCGGGGTGTCCTGTCCGGCTTCGCAGAGCAGGATCTTGTTGGCGCTTTTGGCGGAGAGCCGGTGGGCCAGCACCGATCCTGCCGAACCGCCTCCAACGATGATGTAGTCGTACACTTGCAGCGTTTCCTTTGTTTTGTTTTGGTTTTTGTCCTGAGAAGGTAGCGTAGCTCCGTCGTCACGTCACGCCAGCGTATTGCTCGCGGAAGGTCGCGCTGACATCGATGGCTGCACGCAAATCTTCGATTGGGAGCACTGTTGCCAACGCAGGAATGTACGACTACGCTTTACGCAAGGTACGCCCAAACGATCTTTCGATTGGCCGCACGTTCATGCCCAAGTTCCTTCGCATTGGAGTCCATCAGTCGAACGTTTCCGGATACACCTCAAAGGCATGGTGTGTTCGACGGGTTGGCTCGGCGGTTTTCCTGAAGTGGGGCGCCGTGGAGGTCCATGGCGCCGGTGATGGGCGAAAGGTTTACTGGACGCTTCCACCGCGGGTGAAAACAATTCGTTGCGGCACGGCGCAGCGTGCCAAGGACTATGCAAAAGCCGCGATCGCGCGGCGACGCAACCATCGCTATGAACCGCTGGCGGGACCTATTGCGGTCCGGCGCCGATCCGCCGGTCGTGGCGCCGAACTCGAACAAGCGCCCGCCACGATCCTCTTTGTCGATATCGTCCGCTCCACCGAAAAAGCCGCGCGGCTCGGCGATGCCCGCTGGACGCAGGTGATGAGTCACTATTACGCCGCCGTCCGCAGAGAGCTGAAGACCTTGCGCGGAAAGGAAGTCGTGACGACGGGGGACGGACTGCTCGCGACATTCAAGGCGCCGGCCGCCGGGGTCCATTGCGCGACCGCAATCCGCGAGGCCGTGCGCACGCTGGGGCTGGAGATCAGGGTGGGGCTGCATGCGGGCGAATACAAAGTGAGCGGAGCCGAGGTGGTCGGTCTCGCGTTTCACATCGGCGCGCGCGTCGCCGCGAAAGCGCGTGCCGGCGAAGTCCTGGTCTCGAGCGCGGTCAAGGAGCTGATGTCGCAGTCGGGAATCCGCTTCAAGGATCGCGGCGTTCACCGACTGAAAGGCGTGCCGGAGCGATGGCACCTGTACCGGGTCGAACATTAAGGTGTTCTGCGAGAGTGGACATCGGTTTTGCTTGGCCGGTTTCCGGTGCGGTGATCCGAAGCAAGGTTCGGCAAACCGCCGATTATTGGTGGGCCCGGCAGGACTCGAACCTGCAACCAGACCGTTATGAGCGGCCGGCTCTAACCATTGAGCTACAGGCCCCGCCGCGCGCCGCCGCACGATAGGTGCGGCGAGGCAACGGTGCGGACACCCCTTACAATGTGGCTGGCGATCCCGCAATGCCGGCTCGATCCCTCGGCTTAATCCACCGAAACCCCGGCGAATTCGACCACTTTGCGCCATTTCTCGGTCTCGTCTGACATCAGCTTTCCGTACTCGGCCGGGGTCATCGGCTTCGGGCTGCCGCCCAATCCGGCGAGCTGTTCCACCAGCTTCGGGTCCTTCAGGCCGTCGTTGACCGCCTTGTTGAGGATGGCGACGATCTCGGCTGGCGTGCCCTTGGGCGCGGACATCCCGTAGAACACGCTCGATTCGTATCCGGGCACGGTCTCGGCGATGGCGGGAATGTCTGGCAGGCCGGGCCAGCGTTGCGCCGACGTAACGCCGAGCGCACGCACGCTGCCGCCGCGGGCCTGCCCCAGCGCGGTCGGCAGATTGTCAAAGATCAACTGCACCTTGTTGGATATGACGTCGGGAAACGCCAGCGCCGAGCCGCGATAGGGCACATGCACCATGTCGCAATGGGTCATCGCCTTGAACAGTTCCGCCGCCATGTGCACCGTGGTGCCGTTGCCGGATGAGGCAAAGGAAATCTTGCCGGGGTTCTGCTTGCAATAGTCGATCAGCTCCCGAACCGTCTTGACCGGCATCGCATTCGACACCACGAGCAAATTAGGCACCTGCATGAAGCCCGCGACCGGCACGGTGTCGCGGATGAAATCGAAATGCAGATTCTTGTAGAGCGAGGCGCTGATCGCGTTATTGGCGCCGGAGAACAGCAGCGTATAGCCGTCGGGCGCAGCACCGATCGCGGCCTCGGTGGCGATATTGCCGCCGGACCCGGCGCGGTTCTCCACCACGAACTGCTGTCCCAGGCGCTCCGACAGCGACTGCGCCATGATCCGCGCGATGGTATCGACCGGGCCGCCGGCGGCGAAGCCGATCAGCCAGCGCACCGGACGGTTCGGGTAATCGGCGGCGGATGGCGATGCGATGCCGGCCGCAAGGCTGACAAGGCAGGCCATGCTGAAGATAGCCACGCGCAAAATGCGATCATGATCCTCCCCCCGTTATGTTCTTGCCGTTGCGGCCGTGCACGCTATCGATCGCAACCAGTCTCCGATGTTCTTCGCATCGATGCTTGTGAGAGAGAAACGCCGCGTTCAGTCCACCGAGACCCCGGCGAACTCGACCACCTTGCGCCATTTCTCGGTCTCGTCCGAGATCAGCTTGCCGAACTCGGCCGGGGTCATCGGCTTCGGGATGCCGCCGAATTCGGCGAGCTTGGCCACCAGCTTGGGATCCCTTAGCGCTTCGTTGACCGCCTTGTTGAGGGTCTCGATCACCTCCGGCGGCGTGCCCTTCGGCGCCGAGATGCCGTAGAACCCGACCGATTCAAAACCCGGCACGGTTTCGGCAATCGCAGGCACGTCCGGCACGCCGGGCCAGCGCTTCGGCGAGGTGACGCCGAGCGCGCGCACGCTGCCGGCGCGCGATTGTTCCAGCGCCGAGGGCAGATTGTCGAAGATCAACTGCACCTTGTTGGACATGATATCGGGAAACGCGATCGCCGATCCGCGGTAGGGCACATGCACCATCTCGCAATGGGTCATCGCCTTGAACAGTTCCGCGGACATGTGCACGGAGGTGCCGAGGCCGGAGGACGCGTAGGAGATCTTGCCCGGATTGGCCTTGCAGTAATCGATGAACTCCTGAACGTTCTTGGCCGGCAGCGCATTCGTCACCACCAGCATGTTGGTCAGTTGCATGATGCTCGCGACCGGCACGGTGTCGCGGATGAAATCATACGACAGATGCTTGTAGAGCGAGGTGCTGATGGCGTTGTTGGGGGCGTCGAACAGGATCGTGTAGCCGTCCGGTGTCGCGTTGATGGCCGCGGCGGCGGCGATATTGCCGCCGGAGCCGGCGCGGTTCTCGACCACGAATTGCTGGCCGAAATGGTCCGACAGCCACTGGCTCATGATCCGCGCCACGATGTCGACGGGGCCGCCGGCCGCAAAGCCGATCAGCCAGCGCACCGGGCGGTTGGGATAATCGGCGGCGGAGGAGGGGGAGATACCGGCGGCAAGGCCGGAAAGGCAAACCAGACTGAATAAAGCCGCACGCAACGCTGCAATTATTTTTTCTTGCATTTTCCATTCCCGTTATTTTGTTCTTGTTGTCAAAACCCATGCTTTCATAAAACGCAGCACTTGCCTACAACACATTCCGCGCGGCACTTCGTCCTCCCCGGCGCACGATATCTGAGGCCCACCATGAAACTTGCTCGTATGATTTGCGTCGCAACGGCATTCGTCATGACCGGCGTTGCAGCACAACAGGGAGATAAGACCATTTCCAAACCAGATGCTTCAAAGACCGATACTTCCAAGACCACGATCAATTTCGGGACGGCGACGCCGGGCGGCGGCTTCCCGCTCTACGGCAACGCATTTGCCGAAGTCATGAACGCGGCCGATCCGTCCCTTTCGATCGAGCCGCGCAACACCAAGGGCAGCAACGAGAACATTCCGCTGCTGGAGGCCGGCCAGATCGATATCGCGACGGTGGCGGGGGAGCCTTCCTACGAAGCCTTCATGGGCATCGGGCGGCCGCGCGCCACCCATCTGAAAATCCTGACGGCGATGTATTCCAGCCCCGGCATGTTCGTGGTGCGCGCCGACAGCCCCTACAAGACCATTCGCGATCTCGTCGGGCAGCCGATCGCCTTCGGCGCCAAGGGCTCCGGTCTGCCGATCCTGTCGCGCTACATTCTGGATGGTCTCGGCCTGAAGCAGGATGAGGATTTCAAATCGGTCTATCTCGACCACGCCGGCGACGGACCGGCGATGGTGCTGGACGGACGCGTGGCGGCATTGTGGGGCGGCGGTATCGGATGGCCCGGCTTCACCGCGATCGCGACCAGCCCCGGCGGCGCGCGATTCATCGTGCCCGATGCGGACGAGATTGCGCGTATCCGGGCCAAGCACACCTTCCTCAAGCCGCTGACGATCGCGGCCGGCAGCTATCCCAACCAGAACGCCGCGATCAACTCGGTCGGCTCCTGGAGTTTTATTCTGGTGCGCGACAGCCTGCCGGATGACGTCGCCTATCGGCTCGCGAAGACGCTGCACGGCGCGGAAGCTGTGTTCTGCAAGAAACTGGCGCAGGCCTGCGAGACCACCGCGGCGAATACCGTCGCGGCGGCGCCGGAGCCCGATCTGATCCATCCCGGCGTCGCGAAATATTTTCGCGAGATCGGGGCGATGAAGTAGCTCCGTCGTCCCGGCTAGCGCCGTCGTCCCGGCGAAGGCCGGGACCCATACGCCGTGTGCTCTCGTTTTTGGCGACGTGGTAGACGCCTTGCAAAGTAGCGGGCGCCAGGGGTGATGGTGTGGACGGCCCCCTACGGCATCGAATGTGCCAGAATGAGGTTGTCGAGATCTCATACGAGGGAGCCGTCCGTGAACGAGATTATCCGCATTGGAATGGATACGTCGAAGCATATTTTCCAGTTGCATGGGGTTGATGCGCAGGAGCGGCCTGTCCTGCGCAAGCGGCTGAGCCGGAGCGCGATGTTGGCGTTTTTTGGCAATCTTGCACCGACGATTGTCGTGATCGAGGCCTGCGGAGCATCGCATTATTGGGCGCGGGAACTGGCCAAGCTGGGCCACGAGGTGAAGTTAATCGCTCCGCAACTCGTGAAGCCCTATGTCACGCGCAACAAGAACGATGGTCGGGACGCGGAAGGGCTGTGCGAAGCCGGGAGCCGGGAGCAGTTGATCGTCCGTCGAACGCAACTGGGCAATATGATCCGCGGCCATGCGGCGGTTTGGCCTCGCAGGCATGGACAAGCTTGCATCGCTGCTGACAGACCTTACGAAGCCTGCTGGTGGTGGGAGCAACCTCTGTGGTCAAGCTGGCCAAGGGCCCGAAGGGACGCGGGCCGCAATGGCTGATCGCGCTCCTGAAGCGGAAATCGCCGAAGCAGGCCGCCGTGGCGCTTGCCAACAAGATGGCCCGCATCGCCTGGAAGCTGATGACGACAGGGGAAAATTACGCCAGCGCAAGGCTCAATGCCGCCGCGTCGCGAGCTGCCTGATTAAGAGCTTCGATCGGCGGATCGCCGGTCGAGCGGAGCTGCAAGAGCAGATGGAGTAGATCGATCGATCTGGGATGCGAGCTAAACCGAGGGACCCATTGGCCTCAAGAGGTCGCAAGGGTGATTGGAGCTCGTATCGCGGAAACCATCTTGGCCAGCGGTCTCGTACCGCATCAACAGGCCGGACATATGGATGCAAGCGATCCGATCAGACTTCAAAAGTTCTTGCGCAACGGGGGCCGTCCACATATGGGTACCGGCGTTCGCCGGGACGACAAAGGTTTTTTTCCTCATTTGATTTCCAGACAGCGCGAGGATGTGACTCCGCATTCTCGCCGCACGATGCGCCCGAGGCTTTGCTCAATTTCCCGCCCTCAAGGGAGGGCGCAGGGAAGACCGGGTGCGCGCTGCACCCGCGGTCTCGCGTGCAAAAGCGAGAAAAAAACGCACACGAGCATACAGGTTCAGCGGAGGCAGTCCGGCCTTCCCTGCGCGATGGTGTTACGGTTTCCTTCGTGCTCTCCCCGGTGATCGGGCTTTCTTGCCACCGTCGCCCCTGAAAAGCGTGTGCTTCTCACGAACTTGACGCCAGCATCGGGGCGTCAGGACCACACGACTTCGCCGTCCGCGAACGCCTGCGCTCGTCTGGCGCAAACTCCACGTCCACCGCATCCCACCGTGCGTTTCGTGACGTGCGCAACGCCCCTCTCGTCGGGTGAGATGGATTCGTTCTGAAGTGTGTCTAGTACCGAGGTAAAGCGAAAAATTTTTCGCGAGGGGGCTGGACAGGGTTTTGGTGATTTGCCCGTCGGGTCAATTGGTCGCGGCCGAAAGCGGTAGTTCGTCGTTGCGAAACCAGCGAGTCAGCGCGAATAATCGTGCTCGATACGCGAGGTGTCGTACGAGACAGCGATCGACCAGTTGTTCAAACGCATGCGGTCGTCTCGTTCGGCCCTAACCCAACAAGCGGTCAGTAGTCCCAGAAGGCCGGTACCCAACGAAAGGCGTCGCCGTCGACTGCCACATGGCCGACGGATGGGAACGGCAGGTGAGTGGCCACCAGCAGCCCGCCGGTCGCCGCCAGCTCCCGCAAAAGACGGACCCGGACGCGGGCCGCCTCCTCGGGGTCGTGTTCGAAGCCGTTGTACCACTCGGGGTGTTCGAACCCGACCTGGAACACGAGGTCCCCGGCGAACATCAGCCGGTCGCCGCCGGACGCCACGTGGACCACGCTGTGCCCGGGGGTGTGGCCGCCGGTGCGATGGACGACCACCCCCGGTGCCACCTCGTGCTTCTCCTCGAACTGCCGCAGATGGCCGCGGTACTCGTTCATGAACCGCTTGGCGGCCGACCGAAGCGCGTCCGGGAACCCCGGCGGCATGGAGACGCGGGAGAAATCGGGCGCCTCCCAGAACTTGACCTCGGCGGCCGCCACGTGGATCCGCAGGTCCGGACGCAGCCGGTCCTTCACCCCGTCGACGAGCAGCCCGCCAATGTGGTCCATGTGCATGTGGGTAAGCACCACGTCGGTCACGGACGCAAGATCGATGCCGGCGGCCTCCAGTCGCTTGATCAACTGCCCGGCCCGCGGCAAATGCAAGTCCGGGTCGAACCCTAGCCCAGCGTCGACGAGTATGGTCCGGCCGCCGCTACGGACCACGACCACGTTCAGCGCCCAATCGAAAGCGTCCGGCGGCAGGAACATGTCGTTCAGCCAGGCCGCCCGGACGGCCGGGTCGACGTTGTGGGCCAACATTGCGGTTGGGAGCGGTAGTACGCCATCGCTGACCACCAGTACGTCAATGTCGCCGACCCGCAGCGCGTAGCGCGACGGAACCAATTCGTCGGGCCCCGGCCGACCGGTGTTGTCCAAGCTCATGTTTGTGTCCAGGCTCATGTTTGTCCTCCTGTTGTTCGCCTCGCCTTTCGTGTACTTGTTTCGTGTACTTGGGTTGCCGTAACAGTCACTGTGCGGCCACGAGCGCCGGGGCGCCCTTGTCCTTGATCAAGAGCACCAGGAATTTCGCCGGCTGGGTGCCGCTTGCGTTCCGGTCTACGACATGAACGTCATCAGGGCCTTCATAAAAGGAGTGTCCTGGTGTCAGTGTCACCTGTTGTCCACCCTTCAGCTGCATCACGACGGAGCCCTCCAGCACATAAACAAACGAATGTGCATTGTGTCGGTGGATAGCGCTCGACCCGCCGGGCGCATGCTCGACTGTGATCATCAGAGCTTCCCTGCCGGGATTCTCCGGAAGATCCTTGGACATGAGTGACGTGACCTTAGGCTCCTGAGCCACCGCCGTGCCGGTCATGAGGCACAGAAGAACCAACGCAACGAGTTTGATCGTCATAGTCGCCTCCTTTCGTTCGTCGCCCGGGAGCGCTCGGACAGACTGGGCGTACCTCCGATGCGGGATCAGGCTGCTGCCTGTGAGCGGCGGAGCCATTCGTCCAAACCGATGCGGCCGAGCCGCGCCTCGCCCAACGGCACGAGCGAGTACTCCTCGACTCGACCGCCGCCGTATCGGGCCTCGGGGTCGCTCACGACCTCGCGCGGGTCGCCGACCGCCTTCAGATAGCGGGCGACGATTTCGTTGAACGGCGCTCGTTCCGGGCCGGCGATCTCAACGATGCCATTGTGCGGCGGCGCGAGCGCCACATCGGCAACGCTGGCGGCAACGTCGTCCGATGCGATGGGCTGGAACAGGACGGGCGGGAGCCTGACGATGTTTCCATCCGCGCTTAAATCGGCGATGCCGCGAAGGAATTCCAGGAACTGGGTCGAGCGGATGATGGTGTAGGGGATGCCGGAGGTCTTGATCAGTTTCTCTTGGGCGACCTTGGCGCGGAAATAGCCATTGTCTGTCCGGTCGATTGCGACGATTGATAGTGCGACATGGTGCCGGACGGTCGCCGCGGTCTCCGCCGCGAGAAGGTTGCGGCCGGAAGTCTCGAAGAATTCCAGCACCGCTCTATCTTCAAATGAGGGCGAATTGGCGAGGTCGATCACGACCTGCGTGCCGGCCAGGGCCTCTTTGAGCCCCTCGCCGGTGATGGTGTTGACGCCGTTGTTAGGCGAGGCGGCGAGGACTTCGTGGCCACCCTGGCGCAGAATGGCGACGGTCTTCGAGCCGATCAGGCCGGTACCGCCGATCACAACGATCTTCATGGTCGACCTCCCTTATCGATGATTGGAGATCCCAGATGATTGGAGGTCCTTACATGGGGTCGAAAAGTCGGTTCGAACGCCAATGGGACAAAATGCCGCCAGCATAACCGGCCGCACGGCTTCTCAGACATCGTCGACTGGTCAGCAATACTGATCGATTTGTGCCTTGGATGGCTCATGTCCGCGTTGGGTCCATTCGCGTCATTCTCACCGATGGCGATGTACTTCCGGACCGCCCAAGCAGGCCTGCTTTTTATTAGGTCTGATCTTGTGCCGAAAGCCCGTGGGGTGGATCAGCGAAGCGTGATCTGCCGTTTGCCAACGTGAAGAGGCGGATTACGCCGGAGCCTGTCATCGGGTCGCGCTTGCGCGGACCCGGTGGGCCAATCCGCCCTTGTAATAGCAAAACAGATTATTGTCGGCCCGTTCCGTGAGGAATGGCCTGCTGCGGCGTGCATTCCGCAGCAGGCCGCTGGCGATCGGATCGAGTCCGCCCTGAGCCGCTTTTGGCTACCCCGTAGCGTGATCGCGCCAGCACCTTCATCGGACCCGGATGGTTGCCGGAACAACTTGGTTCGCTTCACAGGGCAGGGTCGAAGAAGATGACGCAGACTAACATAATGACGGCTGGAATCGATACCTCCAAACTCAAGCTCGACATCGCGGTTCACGGTCGAACCGAGCGCTGGCAGGTCGCCAACGCGTTACCCGGCTGGCGCGCCCTTGCGGCCAATCTTATCAAGGCAGGCGTGGTACGCGTCGGCATCGAGGCGACCGGTGGTTATGAGCGCGGCGTGGTACAGCATTTACGAGCGGCGGAACTCGTCGTGCTGGTGCTGCAGCCGATCCAGGTCAAAGCTTATGCGCACGAGCTCAGATGTTTGGATGCCACCACCCGTGTATCGCAACAACGAGGCATGCGGCTAACGAAATTATTTGGAAGCCCATTGTTATCCAGTAACTAACTGGCGCTGTATCTCTATAAACGAACTGATCTGACCAGTTAAAAAACAACCAGTTCAGAACATCAGTACTGTAATACGCGATTTTTCTCTCGGCGAGGCCATTCCTTATTCTGCGCCAGCAATCGACGCACAAGTAGATCGCCACGATGCGAGCGACGATTTCATAAAGGAATAACTGCATACGCGCTTAGTAGGCGTTCGCGCTTCGAAGGTTCAAGACCTCTTGGGCAATCAGCCAAACACGGCGCAAGATTCTCCCGCAACCAGAAATCTTCAACCGTTTATCGCCAGTGCGAACCTTCGCAGGGCAGCGCGTAGGATGGGTGGAGCGAAGCGATACCCATCAATTGCAGTTTATAACGCGGATGGGTTTCGCAAGGGGCTCAATCCATCCTTGTAATAGCAAAATCGATTATTGTCGGCCTGTTCCGAAAGGAATGGCCTGCCGCGGCGTGCAATCCGCGGCAGGCCGCTGGCGATCGGATCGAACCCATCCTGAGCAGTTTGTGGCTGCCCCGTAGCGTGATCGCGCCAGCACCTTCATCGGACCCGGATGGTTGCCGGAACAACTTGGTTCGCTTCACAAGGCAGGGTCGAAGAAGATGATGCAGACTAACATAATGACGGCTGGAATCGATACCTCCAAACTTAAACTCGATATCGCGGTCCACGGTCGGACCGAGCGTTGGCAGGTCGCCAACGCGTTGCCCGGCTGGCGCACCCTAGCGGCCAATCTTATCAAGGCAGGGGTGGTACGCGTCGGCATCGAGGCGACCGGCGGTTATGAGCGCGGCGTGGTGCAGCATTTACGAGCGGCGGGGCTCGTCGTGCTGGTGCTGCAGCCGATCCAGGTCAAAGCTTATGCGCGGGTGCATCTGCGTCGGGCCAAGAACGACGCGCTCGATGCGGTTCTGATCGCTGCATGTGCCGCGGCGATCGACCAGCCGAGGATCTCGCCGGATCCGAGGCTGGCGGAATTGGCAGGAGATCTCACCTTCCTCGAGCAGATCGAGGAGGACATTGCGCGCTTCAAGGTCAGGCTCGAACACATCGATGAACCTCGGCTGCGACGGATCGTTACCAGCGACATCGCGCGGCTGAAGGCACGGCGGTCCGCGCAGATGCGGACCATTGCCAGGCATCTTCGTGACCACGACGATCTGGCGCGGCGGCTCGATCTGGTGCTGAGCATCCCCGGCATTGGCGAACGTACCGCGCTGGCGCTGATCATCCGCATGCCCGAACTTGGACAAATCAGCCGTGAGGAAGCCGCGGCCCTGGCCGGGCTCGCACCGTTCGACGACGACAGTGGACTACGCAAGGGCCAACGCCACATTGCCGGTGGCCGTGGCCGCCTGCGTCGATCCCTGTTCGCGGCGGCACTGCCGGCAGCCTTCCGCTGGAACGCGGCGTTGATCGCGCTCTACGCCCGCCTCACAGCGCGCGGCAAGCCACACAACTCAGCTCTCATCGCCTGCGCCAGAAAGCTCCTGGTCTACGCTAACACCGTCGTCCAGCGGGGAACGCCATGGACCGAAAAGGCCGCCACGCTTTAATGGTTGCTACGGGCTGGCCCCGATCAAATCATCTGTGTCGTGAGCTACCGTCCAGTGATGGTGCTTTCGCTATTGCCACGAGGACTAGCGGAACTGTCAACGTTATCCTGGCAAATGACGCCACCTTCGGCCGGAAAGAGACGATGTTGGCCTGGACCACACTTCACAGCCGGAGAGGCACCCGGCGTGCCTGCCAAACAGGTCTTCGAAACGTTACAACTAGCCTTTCTCATTGCCTCACAGTAGAGGTTGAAACACGCCCGAAATGCTCCAGCTTGACCCGAAGTCGCGCCGCCGAACCCGGGTTCGGGTAGGCTCTCCGATAGAACAGCTCTCGCAAAGCATGCTCCAGACTCTTGCCTTAGATTTTGACACTCATTTTGTTTGTTCGCATCCGAACTGAAATTCTCCGAAGCCGACAGCTGCTTTGTTTTTGCTTCAATTCGATCGGTAATTGCTTTCGCGTCTTCCGGGAATCTGGTGTCAAAGTAATAGGGATAAATGGGACGCACTATGCCGTCGTAGCAAGCACTCGACCCGAGTTGCAAATCGTCGCAAGTACGCTCCCCACCGACAACTTTCTTTAAGGCCGCTCTCATTCCCGCATAGTCATACGAGTTTAAATCCGGTGTAGCTTTTGCAGGCGAATTATTTTGGAGGGGCCTCCGCTGCTGGGGTCTCGGACACGGGATTATCTCGTTCGGTATCGCTCCAGCCTCTAGTTGTCGCTGCGTTAGAATCTGCGAACCGCAAGCATTGCTAAATCGAGCGTAACCCTCGGCGACATTCACTTCGGAGAGAACGCGAGTGCCATTTATGATCTGATAGCCGCTCTGTGCAAAGGCGCAACTTGTCCAAATGATGCTCGCAAGAAGTGAGATCGATGATTGAAATAGAGTCAGCTTAAGCTTGGTATTCATAACAGCAACGCACTCTTAATTGTTTGGGTAAATGTGGGACAGCTAATCTTAGACAAATGAGAATGGCAAGCGCGGGTCTAACTATCAGGTCGATAAAGTTGGTTGTGACGGACACCCACATGGAACTACGGTGACAGTTCATTTAACTGATCCGCCGTTTGCCACTCACCATTCGCCATTCTCATTTCCTTGGCATCGATGACAGATAAATAGACGCCGGCCTGCGACATCAGTAGAAGTCCCGTATGGGATCCACACAACGCCTGCCGGCCTCGCTTACCCCGCTTGAAATAGCGCTGGCCGGATTGCTGTCGCGCTTCGCCGCGGTCGCGCCGACTGAATTGCCGCTGGCCGAGGCGCTGGGCTGCATTGCGGCGGATATGCCTGCGCTCGCGGCTTTCCCGCCGACCGCTATCGCGGCTGCCGATGGCTGGGCGTTGCGGGCCCGCGACCTCGTCGGGGCGTCCTCCTATACGCCGCTGCCGCTGGCGAAGCCGCCGGTGTGGGTCGAGGCCGGCGATGCGATGCCGGAGGGCTGCGACTGCGTGGTCGATTCCGACGCCATCGACCACAGCGGCCCGATGGTTCAGGTGTTGGCCGATGCGATCCCGGGGCAGGGCGTGCGCCGCATCGGCGGCGATATCGCCGCGGGAAGTTTTGTCACGGCGGGCCGGTGCATTGGCCCGCTCGATGTTCTGGTGATGCGCGCCGCCGGGCTGCAAGCGGCGACGGTGCGTCGTCCGCGGCTACGAATCGTCAATATTCCGACGACGTCAGGCCAGGGAATGACGGCCGAACTGATCGTGGCAAACGCCCGCGCTGCCGGCGCCGAAGTCAGGTGCGTCGAGGCGTCGTCGCGCGAGGCATCCGAGATCGCTAGGGCGTTCGATCCCGAGGGATGCGATCTCTTGATCACGATCGGCGGCAGCGGCGTCGGCCGCAGCGATGCCGCGGTCGCAGCATTGGCCAAGCGGGGCCAGGTCATTACCCACGGCATCGCGTTGCAGCCGGGCCGTACTGCTGCCATCGGCAGCATTGAAACGATTCCGGTGGTGGTGTTGCCCGGCGCGCCGGATCAGGCGCTGGCGGCGTGGTGGACATTGGTGCTTCCGGCGCTCGATCGATTGTCGGGACGGCTGCCGCGACAGCCGGTGACGCTGCCCTTGGCGCGCAAGATCGCCTCCAGCGTCGGCATTGCTGAAATCGCCCTGCTCGTGCGAGACGACAATGCCTGGATGCCGTTGGCGGTGGGCGAGCTGCCGATCGAGAGCCTGGTGCGCGCCGACGGCTGGCTTGCGATCCCCGGCGGGTCCGAGGGCCATGCTGCGGGCACGCCGGTGGATGCCTATCTATTGCGGGACCGATAGGGATTTTGAGATGAGCAACACGTCCCGGCCGAATAATCGCGACAGCTTGGATCAGGACCAGTTCCTGACCATCTTGTCGCGCGAAGATGCGCTGGCGCGCTTTGAAGCCGCGTTGTTTCCGCGCGCGCTGCCAAGCGAGCCACGGTCGCTGGCCGATGCGCTCGGCTGCGCGCTGGCGCAGGACGTGGTGGCGCCGATCGATGTGCCGCCATTCGATCGCTCCAATGTCGACGGTTTTGCGGTGCGCTCCGCCGATCTCGCGGCGGCCGGCGAAACGGCGCCGGTCCGACTGGTGCTGAACGACGAAGTCATCGCCTGCGGCGTCGCGCCGACACGGCCGGTGCTGTCGGGTGCTGCCACCGCGATTGCGACCGGTGGCCCGGTGCCGCGTGGCGCCGACGCCATCGTGATGGTCGAGCACACCCAGCCCGCGGGCCCGCGCGCGATCGAGGTTCGCCGGGCCGCGTCGCCCGGACAATTCGTCTCCTATGCCGGTTCCGACATTGCGCGCGGCGAGGCATTGCTGCGCGCCGGCACCATGATCGGTTCGCGCGAAATCGGCATGCTGGCGGCCTGCGGGATCGCGAGCGTTTCGGTGGTGCGCCGGCCGCGTGTCGCCGTGCTCTCGACGGGAGACGAACTGGTGCAGCCCGGCGGGCCGCTGCGGCCTGCGGCGATCTACGACACCAACGGCGCGATCGTCACCGCGGCGATCTCGGAGAATGGCGGCGAGGCGGCGTTTCTCGGCGCCATTCCCGATGATGAGGCGGAGCTTGAAACCGCGATGCGCAAGGCGTTGGCGGTCAGCGACATGCTGGTGTTGTCGGGCGGCACCTCGAAAGGTGCGGGCGATGTCTCTCACCGCATCATCGCGCGGCTGGGAAAACCCGGCATCCTCGCCCATGGCGTGGCGCTGAAGCCGGGCAAGCCGTTGTGCCTTGCGGTCTGTGACGGCAAGCCGGTGATCATCCTGCCGGGTTTTCCGACCTCGGCGATGTTCACCTTCCACGACATGATCGTGCCGGTGCTGCGGCGGATGGCGGGACTGCCGCCGCGCTCCGACGCCAAAGTCGCAGCGAAAATTCCGGTGCGGATCGCGTCCGAACTCGGCCGCACCGAGTTCGTCATGGTGTCGCTGGTCGAGGGCGATCGCGGCCTGATCGCCTATCCGACCGGCAAGGGCTCCGGTGCGATCACGTCTTTCGCGCAGGCCGATGGGTTCCTGCGGATCGATGCGCTGGCCGACCAGATGCCGGCGGGCACCGAAGCGGAGGTGACGCTGTTCACGCCGCATGTCCGGGTGCCGGATCTGGTGATCGTCGGCAGCCATTGCACCGGGCTTGATCTGGTCACAGCACCACTGGCGCGCGCCGGTCTTTTGGTGCGCTCGATTGCGGTCGGCAGCCTCGGCGGTCTCGCGGCGGCCAAGCGCGGCGAATGCGATTTCGCGCCGATCCATTTGTTCGATGAGCCAACCGAGACCTACAACACGCCGTTCCTCAGCGCGGGGCTTGAACTGCTGCCGGGCTGGCGGCGGATGCAGGGCATCGTGTTCCGCAAGAATGATCCGCGCTTCGAAGGCCTGAACGCGCAGGACGCGGTGCGCGCGGCGCTGGCCGATCCCGCCTGCATCATGGTCAACCGCAATCAGGGTGCGGGCACGCGCATCCTGATCGACCGGCTGCTCGGCGAGGCGCGTCCCGACGGCTACTGGAATCAGCCGCGCTCGCACAACGCCGTCGCCGCCGCGGTGGCGCAGCATCGCGCCGACTGGGGCATGACCATCGCGCCGGTGGCGCATGCCGCGGACCTCGGCTTCATCCCGCTGGCGGAAGAGCATTACGATTTCGCGCTGGTGACGGCGCGCAAGCAGCGTCCGGCGGTGCAGGCCTTTGTCGACGCGCTGGCGTCGGAAGAGGCGCGTGCGGCGCTGACGCAGGCGGGATTTAGGCCGGCGTAGCTGTTCTCGTCATCAACCCCCGTCCATCTCCGCGAGCCGTTCCGCCTCCGCGATGTCGTCGATCGTGTTGGCGTTGAAGAAGGGATCGAGAGGCTGCGTCGGCCAGGTCACGGTGGCGAGTTTGTAACGGGCGGTCCAGCGGTCGATCTTGCGGATATCTTCCCGCACCAGCGCGTCGCGAAGCTCATCGCGCAAGCTGACGCTCCATAATCCGATCACCGGATGCGACTGTCCGTCGGAGGCCGCGACCGCGAGTTGCGCGCTCTCGTTCACCAGCGCCTCGGTCAGGCGCGCGACAAGATCGCGTGGCAGGAACGGACAATCCGCCGCCGCGCTGAACGCCAATGACACCCCGGGACGATGGGCCGCGGTCCAATCCAGTGCGGCGAGGATACCAGCCAGCGGGCCCGGAAAATTTTCCACACTGTCCGGAACGACCGGCAATCTGAAGCTCGCAAAACGCGCCGGATCGCCATTGGCGTTGAGAATGAGCTCGTCGCATTGCGGCTTCAGCCGGGTGATGACGCGCTCGAGGATGGTGCGGCCGCCGATCTGGCGCATCGGCTTGTCGCCGCCACCCATCCGCCGCGCCAGGCCGCCCGCGAGCAGCACGCCGACCAGTTTATTCGTCACGGTCTTCGCCCTTGCGTTTGTGCCGCGCGGATTCCTCTTCGACGAACGCAAGGTTCTGGTCGTAGACGATGCGCTCCTGGCCCGAGAGCGCGATGAAGCGTTTGCCGCGCGCGCGCCCGATCAGCGTCAAGCCGACCTGCCGCGCCAGATCGACGCCCCAGGCGGTGAAGCCGGAACGCGAAACCAGGATCGGAATGCCCATCCGCACCGTCTTGATCACCATCTCCGAAGTCAGCCGCCCCGTGGTGTAGAGGATCTTGTCGGCGGGATCGACGCCGTGGCGATAGATCCAGCCCGCGATCTTGTCGACGGCATTATGGCGGCCGACGTCTTCGGTGTAGCAGACCGGTGTGCCTTCCTTGCACAGCACGCAGCCATGGATCGCGCCGGCCTCGAGATACAGCGACGGCATGGTGTTGATGGTATGCGTCATCTGGTAGAGCCAGGAGGTGCGCAGCTCGGCTTGCGGGAGCGCGACGCTTTCCACCGCTTCCAGTAGGTCGCCGAACGCGGTGCCTTGCGCGCAGCCCGAGGTCTGGGTGCGCTTCTTCAGTTTGGCTTCGAAATTGGTGTGGTGCTCGGTGCGCACCACCACGACCTGCAGATCGTCGTCATATTCGACCTCGGTGACGACGTCGTCGTATTTCAGCATGTTCTGGTTGAGCAGATAGCCGAGCGCGAGATATTCCGGATAGTCCCCGATCGTCATCATAGTGACGATCTCCTGCGCGTTCAGATACAGCGTCAGCGGCCGCTCGACGGGAACGTTGATCTCGACTTCAGCGCCGGTCTGATCGGTCCCGGCGACGCGCTCGGTCAGCCGCGGATCTCCGGGATGGGGCACGATCAGGGGAGCGGGTGCTTTTTCGATCTTCATCATGTCGGCAGGTTAGCATGACAAGCTCTGTTAGCCGATATAAAGCACGTTCGGACAATAGGCCCGGTTCCCCGGGTGCTTCCGGAGCATGAGATGAATGTGATTGGCCTCTCGGGGTGGAGCGGCGCCGGCAAGACCACCTTGCTGTCGCGGGTGATCCCGCATCTGCTGGGCCAGGGCCTGCGCGTCTCCGTCATCAAGCATGCCCACCACGAGTTCGATGTCGACGTGCCCGGCAAGGATTCCTGGGTCCACCGCCAATCCGGCGCGACCGAAGTGCTGGTGTCCTCCGCGCGGCGCTGGGCGCTGATGCATGAATTGCGCGGCGCCGGCGAGCCGCGGCTGCCGGAACTGCTGAGCAAGATGTCGCGGGTCGATCTCGTGGTCATCGAAGGCTTCAAGCGCGAGCCGCATCGCAAGATCGAGGTGCACCGCATCGCCAACGACAAGCCGCTATTGTTCCCCGGCGACCCTGATATCGTCGGCATCGCGACCGATGCCGTGGTTGAAACCACGCTGCCGGTAGCCCATCTCGATGATGTCGAGGCCATCGCCACCTTGATGCAGCGCTCGGCGATACCGGTGGAGCAGGTGCTGGCGAGAAGCTTGAGCGGGGGCTGAAACCCAAATGGCGCAATTGTCGGACGATTGCTTTGCCTTTGGCGGACCGATGATGGCGGTCGATGAAGCCGTCGGCATCATCGCCGCGCGCGTCACGCCGGTGCGGGATATCGAAACCGTGGGCCTTGCGCAGGCGGACGGGCGCGTCCTCGCCAGGGACATTGCCGCGCCACTGCCGCTGCCGCCATTCACCAATTCCGCTGTCGATGGCTATGCGGTGGCGAGCCGCGATCTTCCGCAAGGCCAGGCGCGGGCGTTTACCGTGACGGGCCGCGTGCAGGCCGGGGCGTCGGCGAGCGAAGCGATCCAGCCCGGGCAGGCGGTGCGGATCTTCACCGGCGCGCCGATGCCTGAAGGCGCCGACACGGTGTTCATGCAGGAGGACGTGCGGATCGAGGACGACGGCAAGGTCGTCCTGCCGGCCGGATTGAGGCCCGGCGCCAATGTCCGTCCGGCCGGCGAGGATGTGCCCGTTGGGCATGCCGCGCTGGCCGCGGGCCAGCGCCTGCGGCCGCAGGATGTCGCGCTGGCGGCGGCATTCGGGCTCACGCAACTGGATGTCATCAGGCGGCTCCGCGTTGCGGTGTTTTCCACCGGCAATGAACTGGTATCGCCGGGCGGCAGCCGTGCCGCGGCGCAACTGTTCGATTCGAACCGCTTCATGCTGATGGCGATGCTGGCGCGGCTGGGCTGCGAGGTCAGCGACCTCGGCATCATCAAAGACGATCGTGCATCGCTGGCGGACGCGCTGAAACAGGTCGCCGCACAGCACGATCTGATCCTGACCACCGGCGGCGTGTCGACCGGCGAGGAAGACCACGTCAAGGCCGGCGTCGAGAGCGTCGGCAGACTGGTGCTGTGGCGGATGGCGATCAAGCCCGGGCGCCCCGTCGCGATGGGAATCATCGGCGGCACGCCGTTCATCGGATTGCCGGGCAATCCGGTGGCGAGCTTTGTCACCTTCGTGCATGTGGTGCGGCCGACCGTGCTGGCGTTATCCGGCGCGCGACAACAGCCGCTGCTGCCGATGCCGGTGCGCGCAGGCTTCGCCTACAGGAAGAAGATCGCCCGCCGTGAATATGTCCGGGTCAGTCTGCGCAGGAGCGAGAACGGCGAACTCGAGGCAATCAAGTTTCCCCGCGAGGGCGCCGGGCTATTGTCGTCACTGGTCGATACCGATGGCCTGGTCGAACTCGGCGAGGAGATCACGCGGGTCGAACCGGGCCAGACCGTCGGGTTTCTGAGCTATGCGAGCCTGATCTGACGGAAGCCCGGTCTAACGGAAGCCAAGTCTAACGGAAGCCGGTCTAACGGAAGCTCTTGCCGTTGACGATGCCGGCCACGTTCGCCATGTTCGGGTCATGGCCACGACAAAACTCGATCTCACCGGACTTAAATGCCCGTTGCCGGCTCTGAAGACCCGAAAGGCGCTCAAATCGGTATCGGCGGGCGATTTTCTCGAAGTGCACTGCAGCGATCCGCTCTCGGTGATCGATATCCCGAATCTGATTCGGGAGACCGGCGACAAGGTCGAGATAACCGAGCGCGCCGAGCGCCGGATCGTGTTCCTGATAGAGAAATCAAATCGGCCGTTGAGTCCGGTCAATCAGTCTTAGTTGACCGATATCTACCTTTTGCCTATCGACACCCGAGCAGGCTTCTGTCCCAATTGGGTTTCTCCGTGGGGACGCGGAGGTTTGGCCGTGCCTGCGCAGGGCACGCCTTTGGGGTCGGGTAAATCTTCAAATCAAGGCCGATGCTGGAAGCGGGCATATCCTGCGGCGTCGGGGGTTAGAAGTCTCGGATGCGCTTAGGGATCCCAGTGCATCCGGGGAATTGTGCGGAGCAGCAATACGGAGCTGATCGCCGTGATCGGCTGAGGACGGGATCGTAGGTGGCAGACACGCCCGAAAAGGGCGGGCTGCAGGGAGGGCTCAATGACGACAATTAGCACCGCCGGAGGCATGTCCGGCGCAGGCGCAGGTTTCCTTGACAAGGAGAGGACGATTGCGACCGCCGGCTTCAATCGCTGGCTGGTGCCGCCCGCCGCGCTCTGCATCCATCTGTGCATCGGCATGGCCTACGGTTTTTCCGTGTTCTGGCTGCCGCTGTCGCGCGCGATCGGGTTGACCGCGCCAAAGGCGTGCCCCGATATGTCGCTGGTGCAGGAGTTGTTCACCACCACCTGCGACTGGAAAGTGGCCAGCCTGGGCTGGATGTTTACGCTGTTCTTCGTGGTGCTCGGCGTCTCCGCGGCGATGTGGGGCGGATGGCTTGAGCGCGTCGGGCCGCGCAAGGCCGGCTTCGTCGCCGCGCTGTGCTGGTGCGGTGGCCTCGTGCTCGGCGCGATCGGCATTTACGTTCACCAGCTCTGGATCATGTGGCTCGGCTCCGGCGTGATCGGCGGCGTCGGCCTTGGTCTGGGTTACATCTCGCCGGTCTCGACGCTGGTGAAATGGTTTCCCGACCGTCGCGGCATGGCGACCGGTATGGCCATCATGGGATTTGGTGGCGGCGCGATGATCGGCGCCCCGCTGGCGAACCTTCTGATGAACCACTTCAAGACCTCGACCTCGGTCGGCGCCTGGGAGACGTTCCTCGCGATGGCCGTGATCTATTTTGTGTTCATGATGATCGGTGCGTTCCGCTATCGCGTTCCGCCTGCGGGCTGGCAGCCTGACGGCTGGATCGCGCCGGCGAAGGCCAATGCGATGATCTCGACCAGGAACGTTCATCTCGACAACGCGCACAAGACGCCGCAATTCTGGCTGATCTGGTGGGTGCTGTGCTTGAACGTGTCGGCAGGTATCGGCGTGATCGGCATGGCTTCGCCGATGCTGCAGGAGATCTTCGCCGGCAAGCTGATCGGACTGCCGGACGTCGGTTTCAACGCGCTCAACGCCACGCAAAAGGCGACGATTGCGGGCATCGCGGCCGGCTTCACCGGCCTGCTTTCGCTGTTCAACATCGGCGGCCGCTTTTTCTGGGCATCGCTGTCGGACAAGATCGGCCGCAAGAGCACCTACTACACGTTCTTTATCCTCGGCATCGTGCTCTATGCGCTGGCGCCGACCTTTGCGGCCATGGGCTCGAAATTGCTGTTCGTGCTCGGCTTCGGCATCATTCTGTCGATGTATGGTGGCGGCTTCGCGACGGTGCCGGCCTATCTGGCTGACATGTTCGGCACGCAGTTCGTCGGTGCCATTCACGGCCGTCTGCTGACCGCGTGGTCGACCGCCGGCATCATCGGCCCGGTGGTGGTGAACTACATCCGCGAGTTTCAGCTCGCGGCCGGCGTTCCCCGCGACCAGCTCTACAACACCACGATGTACATCCTGTGCGCGATGCTGATCGCGGGCCTGATCTGCAACTATTTGATCAAGCCGGTCGATCCGAAGTGGCACATGAGCGATGCAGAAGTCGCAAAACTGCAGGCCGTGGAAGCCAGTACCAGTGCGTCGGGACCGTCAGGGTCGTACGGTATCGGATTCGGCGGGCTGGACGCCCAGACGGCATTGTTCTGGGCCTTTGTCTGCATTCCACTCGGGTGGGGCATCTGGGTCACGCTGCAGAGCGCGGCCAGTATCCTCTGATCGAACAGCGCACGGCCCGCGGGACTGACATCATCGTCCCGCGGCCTGACGTCTTTCCGCTCAATTCAACTGACCCAGAATTGATCAAAGAACTGATCAAAGAACTGACCCAAGGGAATTTCCCAATGCTCCGCACCGGAACCTGTCTCGCTGCCATGCTGCTCGTCGCTGGCACGCTCCATACCGCTTCGGCCCAAACCACCGCGCCGACAGCGGCGCCTGCCGCCACCACTGCGGCTCCCGCCACGGCCAAGCCATCCAGGATGAAGCTGACGATAGAAAAGCTGAAGGATATGAAGGCCAAGTGGAGCGCCAACAAAGGCAAGTACAGGGCCTGCCGCGTCGAGGTGAAAAGGCAGGGCCTGGTTGGCGACGACCGCTGGTTCTTCATCGAGGATTGCATGAGCAAGACCTGAGGCGGCTTCGGTCGCCAAGTTGACGGTTTTAACTGCGAAGGGGCATGATGGTAAAAACCATCAGGCCCCTTAAATCATTATGATACCGGCTCTTTTTCTTGTTGGCATCTGGCATGCCAAGTATTAGAAACGATCCAGATATGATGGGATTGGCGCTCGATGAGTTATGATGTGCAGCAGGTTCGTCCGTTCGAACATCCGGGCGAGGGACGCAAGCGGGCGAGATCGACGCCGAAGGGGCGTCAGGTCGACCCGACGGCCGCGCACGAGATCGAACTTCTGCTCGGCGACCGGCCGCGCCGCCGCGATCTTCTGATCGAGCATCTGCATCTGATCCAGGACCGATATCATCAGATTTCCGCAGCACATCTGGCGGCGCTGGCCGACGAGATGAAGTTGTCCTTTGCGGAAGTATTCGAGACCGCGACCTTCTACGCGCATTTCGACATCGTGAAGGAAGGCGAGCCGGATATCGCGCCGCTCACTATCCGCGTCTGCGACTCCCTGACTTGCGCGATGCTTGGCGCCGAAAAGCTGCTGCACGAATTGCAGGATAGCGCCGGCCCCGGCGTTCGCGTGGTGCGCGCGCCATGCGTCGGCCGTTGCGATACCGCGCCGGCGGCCGAGGTCGGCCATCACTTTGTCGACCACGCCACGGTCGCCAACGTGCTTGCTGCGGCGAAGAACGGCGATACCCATGCGCATCTGCCCGATTATATCGACTACGACGCTTATGTTGCCGACGGCGGCTATCAATTGCTGGCGCGGCTGCGCTCCGGTGTTCTGCCGAAGGAAGATCTGCTGAAATCGCTCGACGACGCCTCGTTGCGCGGGCTCGGCGGTGCAGGTTTTCCGACCGGGCGGAAGTGGCGCTCGGTGCTGGGCGAACCGGGCCCGCGGCTGATGGCGATCAATGGCGACGAGGGCGAGCCCGGTACCTTCAAGGACCGCTATTATCTCGAAACCGATCCGCATCGCTTTCTCGAGGGCATGCTGATCGGCGCGCATGTGGTCGAAGCGACCGACGTCTATATCTATCTCCGCGACGAATATCCGGCCTCGCGCGAAATTCTCGAGCGCGAGATCGCAAAGCTGCCGCCGGGTGGTCCAACGCTGCACATGCGCCGCGGTGCCGGCGCCTACATCTGTGGCGAGGAATCCTCGCTGCTGGAGAGCCTGGAAGGCAAGCGCGGGCTGCCCCGCCACAAGCCGCCTTATCCGTTCCAGGTCGGCCTGTTCGGCCTGCCGACGCTGATCAACAATATCGAGACGCTGTGGTGGGTGCGCGACATCGTCGAGAAGGGCGCGGAATGGTGGAAGGGCCACGGCCGCAACGATCGCCACGGCCTGCGCAGCTATTCGGTATCGGGCCGCGTCAAGAATCCCGGCATGAAACTCGCGCCCGCGGGCGTGACGGTGCGTGAACTGATCGATGAATTCTGCGGCGGCATGGCCGATGGCCATACGTTTCACGCCTACCTGCCGGGCGGCGCTTCCGGTGGTATCCTGCCGGCGGCGATGGACAACATCCCGCTCGATTTCGGCACGCTGGAGAAATACGGCTGCTTCATCGGTTCCGCCGCGGTCGTCATCCTGTCCGAGCAGGACAGCGTGAAGGGCGCCGCGCTGAACCTGATGCGGTTCTTCGAGGATGAAAGCTGCGGCCAGTGCACGCCCTGCCGCGTCGGCACCCAGAAGGCGGCGCTGCTGATGGAACGGCCGGTCTGGAACCGCGAATTGCTCGACGAATTGAGCCAGGCGATGCGCGATGCGTCGATCTGCGGGCTCGGCCAGGCGGCCTCGAATCCGCTGACGACAGTGATTAAATATTTTCCCGACGAGTTCCTTCCCAAGGAAGCTGCGGAATGACCAAGATCCAGTTCGAACTCGACGGCCAACAGGTCGAAGCCAACGCGGGCGAGACCATCTGGCAGGTCGCCAAACGCCAGGGCCGCGAGATTCCGCATCTGTGTTATTCGCCGGAGCCGGATTATCGGGCCGACGGCAATTGCCGCGCCTGCATGGTGGAGATCGAGGGCGAACGTGTGTTGGCGGCCTCCTGCAAGCGCACGCCAAGCGTCGGCATGAAGGTGAAATCGGCCAGCGCCCGCGCCGTCGCGGCGCAGAAAATGGTGATGGAGTTGCTGGTCGCCGACCAGCCGGCGCGCGAGACCTCACACGATCCGGATTCCAAATTCTGGCACTGGGCCGAAAAGGTCGAGGTGACCGAAAGCCGTTTCCCGGCTGCGGAGCGCTGGGAGGGCGACGGCAGCCATCCCGCGATGCGCGTCAATCTCGATTCCTGCATCCAGTGCGGCCTGTGCGTGCGCGCCTGCCGCGAGGTGCAGGTCAATGACGTCATCGGCATGGCCTATCGCAGCCATGAGTTCAAGATCGTGTTCGACTTCGACGATCCGATGGGGGAATTGACCTGCGTGGCCTGCGGCGAGTGCGTGCAGGCCTGTCCGACCGGCGCGCTGATGCCGTCGGTGATGCTGGACGAGAACCAGACCCGCGTCACCTATCCCGATCGGAAGGTGGATTCGCTCTGCCCGTTCTGCGGTGTCGGCTGCCAGGTCACCTATCAGGTCAAGGACGAGAAGGTGATCTATGCCGAGGGCCGCGATGGCCCGGCCAACCACAACCGGCTCTGCGTCAAGGGCCGCTTCGGCTTCGACTACATCCACCATCCGCATCGCATTACCAAGCCACTGGTGCGGCTGCCGAATGCGAAGAAGGATTCCAACGATCAGGTCGATCCGGCCAATCCGTTCACGCATTTCCGTGAAGCTTCCTGGGAAGAGGCGCTCGATATCGCCGCCAAGGGCCTCGTCAAGATCCGCGACGAGAAGGGTCCCAAAGCCCTGGCTGGCTTCGGCTCCGCCAAGGGCTCCAACGAGGAAGCCTATCTGTTCCAGAAGCTGGTCCGCACCGGCTTCGGTTCCAACAATGTCGACCACTGCACGCGGCTGTGCCATGCATCATCGGTTGCCGCATTGTTCGAAGGCGTGAGTTCGGGCGCGGTCTCGGCGCCATTCGCCGCCGCAGCGGACGCCGAGGTCATCTGGGTGATCGGCGCTAACCCCGCGGTGAACCATCCTGTCGCCGCGACTTTCATGAAGAACGCCGCCAAGCGCGGCGCCAAGCTGATCGTGATGGATCCGCGCCGGCAGGCGCTGTCGCGGCACGCCACCAAGCACTTGCAGTTCAAGCCGGGCAGCGACGTCGCCATGCTCAATGCGATGATCAACACGATCATCACCGAGGGGCTGACCGACGAGCAGTACATCGCCGGGTACACCGAGGGCTACGAAGACCTCAAGGCCAAGATCACCGAGTTTACGCCGGAGCGGATGTCGCTGATCTGCGGCATTCCCGCCGAGACGTTGCGCGAGGTAGCGCGGATGTATGCCCGCGCGAAATCTTCCATCATCTTCTGGGGCATGGGCATCAGCCAGCATGTGCACGGCACCGACAACGCGCGCTGCCTGATCGCGCTGGCGCTGATCACCGGGCAGATCGGGCGCCCGGGCACCGGCCTGCATCCGTTGCGCGGCCAGAACAACGTGCAGGGCGCATCCGACGCAGGTCTCATTCCGATGTTCCTGCCGGACTATCAGCCGGTCAGCCGCGACGATCTGCGCGGTGCGTTCGAGGATCTCTGGGACCAGAAGCTCGATCCGGTCCGCGGGCTCACGGTCGTGGAGATCATGAACGCGATTCACGCCGGCGAGATCACCGGGATGTACGTCGAAGGCGAAAATCCGGCGATGTCGGATCCGGATCTGCAGCACGCGCGGCAGGCGCTGGCCATGCTCGACCATCTGGTCGTGCAGGATTTGTTCGTGACCGAAACCGCGTTCCACGCCGACGTCATTCTGCCGGCCTCGGCGTTCGCGGAGAAGTCCGGATCCTTCACCAACACGGATCGCCGCGTCCAGTTGGCGCGCGAGGTGGTCAAGCCGCCAGGAGACGCGCGGCAGGATCTCTGGATCATCCAGGAGATCGGCAAGCGCATGGGACTGCCCTGGAACTATGAGGGACCGGGCGAAGTCTTCACCGAAATGGCCGAACTGATGCCGTCGCTGAAGAACATCACATGGGAGCGGTTGGTGCGCGAAGGCGCGGTGACGTATCCCGTGGACGGTCCGGACAAGCCCGGCAATGAGATCATCTTCACCACCGGTTTCCCGACCGAGAGCGGCCGCGGCAAGATCGTGCCGGCCAAGGTCATTCCTCCGGACGAACTGCCCGACGACGAATATCCGATGGTGCTTTCGACCGGGCGCGTGCTCGAGCATTGGCACACGGGATCGATGACAAGGCGCTCCCATGTGCTGGACCAGATCGAGCCCGAGGCGGTCGCGTTCATGTCGCCCAAGGACATGCGGCGGTTGCAGGTGTGGCCCGGCGATTTCATCCGGCTGGAGACGCGCCGTGGCGCGGTCGAGGTCAAGGTGCGTTCCGACCGCGACGTGCCGGAGAACATGGTGTTCATGCCGTTCTGTTATGCGGAAGCCGCGGCGAACCTGCTGACCAATCCCGCGCTCGATCCGTTCGGCAAGATTCCGGAATTCAAGTTCTGCGCGGTGCGCGCCGAGAAGGCCGAACTCCGCTCGGCGGCAGAGTAGCCGGACTGCGGCGATCCATCCCTCGAAGTTCGAGGATGGTCCCGCGTTCGATCCGCCACTGCGGCGAAAGACGCGCCGCTCAGTTCGTGCCGCTCGCGGCAATCGCCTGCGGTGCGTTTTTGTTTTGTGCGACGATAGCTTCGAGCCGCGCGATGTTCTCCAGCATGCGCTGGCTGGTCAGGACCAGGAAGTAATAACCGAATTGCGGGTCTTGAAAGTAGATCTCGAGCAATTTGTCATAGGTAATGGTCAGCACGTGCCCATCCTCGGTGCACTCGACCGTCGCCGTGCGCCGATTGTTGGGTGAAAGGAAGCCGAGTTCGCCCATCAAACGGCCCGGCGGAACGACCACGCCGATTTCGGTGACGAGGAATTGTCCGGTGACGGTCAGGAACATCTCGTGAGCGGAATCGTCCTTTTTGAACAACACGTCGCCCTTGCGGAATTTTCGCTCGGTCATGAACGGCTTGAGCCATTCGATCGACATATCGCCCTTGGCGGCGTTGCGCGCCTTCTTGACGAGATTGAGCATTTGATGAAGGCGAAGGCCGTTGATGGGCAGCAGCAGAAGATACAGCAGCAGGGTCTTGATATCCCCGGACAGCACGCCGAAGCCGGCGAAAAACGCGCAGCCGAACATGTTGGAGACGCGCAGCGGCACCATGGTCCGGGTCAGCAGGGTCGCCACGAAGAAGATGGCGCCAACCAGCGCGCACATATTGGCCAGGGTAATGTTGGCCAGCACAATTTCCAGAAGGCGATTGAATATCGCGTCGTAGGTGATGTTGTTGGGATCGAGGCCCAGTTGAACCAGGACCTTGGCGATCCGCAAATTGTCCGCGGCTGCGTTGAGAATGCGATCCAGCGCGGTGGAGAGGTCGGCATGGCTGGCGTACATCGGATCTCCCTGGGGCTCGAAAGGCCTCAAACGAAGGACTCGGATAACGCTAGATAGAGCGCAAAGAGAAAACCGGCAACCGTCGGGAGCACCACGAGTGAGCCGCCTTCTTCCAGGGCGACGGGGATCATGGCATGGGCGACCAGCGCCAGCACAGCGCCGCCTGCCAGCGCCTGGGCAAAGATCGCCGCAAGCGCGTCGCTGCTACCGATCAGCGCCTTGCCTGCCACGGCTGCGACCACTCCCGCGACCAGCACGGTCGACCAAAGCCCGAAGATCGCCGCGGGGCGGTAGCCGGCTTTGGTCAGCATCGAGGCACTCGCTGCGGCCTCCGGGATGCCGCCCAGAAACATCCCCAGCATCAGCGTCAGCGATAAATTGCCCAAGGCGGTGAACTTCGCCCCGATGACGAGGCAGCCGGGTATGGTGTCGAGAATGTTTCCAAGCACGATTGCCATTCCTGCGCCGTCGCCGGCCTCCGTGAGCATCTTGCCGGTCTCCTGCCGGGTGAGATGGTCAAGGCTTCCGCTCGCGATCTTTGCCCACCGGGCGGCGCCGGTCGCTCCGGCACTGAGGTTGTCGATCGCCCGCCGATGGCTGATGCGCTCCACGGCGTCGGCCAGCTGGGAATCAGTCGCAACCAGCCGGTCGAAAACGCTTTTGTCGATTTTCAGCAGATCCGTGTCCTCGACGGCCCGGATCGTCGCGGTACGCGGGCCGCCACTGAGCAGCGACATTTCTCCAAACGCGTGCCCCGCACCGAGCACGGCGATCGCATCGCCAGGTATTCGGGCGTCTTGCATTCGGGCGTCGCGGGAGCCATCCGAAAGGACTTCCACCTTGCCGCGCCCGACGATGTAGAGGGCATCGCCGGGGTCACCGGCCCGGAATAGAATTTCGCCTTTCTCCAATTGGCGGTCGTGGATGCACGATAGAAGCTGCTCGATCTGCTCGGCCGGCAAGTGGCGCATAAGGTCGCTCGTTGCGAGCAGCTTGATCCGCGCGTCGATATCATGCTGTTTGCGCGTCAGCGCATATTCGCGAAACTGGGTGCCGTAGCGTACCGCCGCTCCCTTTCCTTCGAGAAACAGCGACGCCGAATAATAAATCACCGCGCCGACGGCAAACCCGGTGCTGACAAACGCCCATGCCGCACGGGCATCGTAACCCTGATGATGAAGGGAGAGGGCGCCCTCATAGGCAAGCTCGATCGCCAGTGCGGAGATGAGTGCGCCGGCCGCAAATGCCAGCAGACAGGCGAGCGGACGCTTCGAAATCGGAACGTAAAGGCCGATCGCGGCTCCCAACAGCGACGACGCGGTCGTTGCGAGACCCAGTAGAGCCACTATGGCAAGCTGGTGAAAGTCATTCATCGCTTTGTCAATCGCATTGGATATAATTAGCCGGTGCCGTCTCGATGAGGCGCTCGGCACGCATCGATCATTAGAGATCCAAAAGCACTTTTGGGTTTGGCGCAATGCGCCCGGTGCCGGGAGGATTTAGCTGGAGAAGTGGCTGGCGATTGTTAATCGTGCTGTTGCCGTCGCCAACTAGCGCGGACGAACAGCCAGCGTGCGCATATATAGGCATTTTTGGCAGCGATCGGCCAAGAGAATGTGACAGCGATATCATTCGCGAACATCGTTTTCCGTGCGACCAAATATCAATGACTGCCCTCAACACACCGAACGGGCCGGGGTACGCAGCGTCGCGGCATTGACGTGAGAGGTCAGTGGGTGAAACGGGTGAGATAAATCTCGGTCTTCAACGCAATGATTCCGGCCAGCACGGCCGTGCTCAGGAAAATCGTGACGGCGAACCTGAAAAACTGGCGCATCATACCTTCGCGTGATGCGCCGATCGGGGTTTGAGCGCGATTGTCCGTCCGGACTTGCCGGACCGGATAATAGGAACGGCCGTGGTCATGGGCGAGAAGCGTCATATCGGCCGCCGGGCCTGCGCCAATTTTCGGATCATTGCCGTCAACCGCCGTACCGGGCGTACCAGCAGGCGATTAACGATCCCCAGACGGCCAAGAAATGGATTGCCGCTGTTATCGAGATCAAGCTCGAAACGGGCCTGCGGAAACACCGTTGCACATCCTGCTGGCCCGGCGTTCGCCTTGGCAAAGCGAAGGGCGGCGCCCTTGCGCCAGAACAAGCCGCCGAACTTTCCTTCCGCGTCGCGCGCGACCCAGACGCCGTTGCGATTGCGGCCGATGAAGACCACCGCGATGGCCTGGCTCAGGACTTCCGGGCCCGGCCGTTGAAAAGACGTGACCGCATGCTCGGATTTGGGAGGCGCGTCGGACGGTTCCGACGGCAGCTTCTGCCCGGCCGCCGTTCCAAGCAGTTCGCCGCCGTATGTCATTGCGCTCATGGCAAACGCCAATCTGGAATGACGCCCACCCGTTGTTGGCGCTTGCGCCCATAGTCGGTCCGAACCGCATATGAATTCGAGGCGGGTCGGCCGCGCCTCGCATAAGGATGTCATAAAGAAGGCTTGTGGCGCGGGCGGAATCCCCGGCGGCAAAGTCCCCCTATATCGCGCCCCCTATATCGCGCTTATTCCGTCGGCGGACGGATCCCCTCGAATTCATATGCGCGCTTGCGCATCTTCCCGTCAGACGCGGCGTACCAGCCGCGACGGAGATGCAAGATGATTCGCCTGACCTTCACCAAGGATCGTCTGTTCGACCTGACATTGGATCGCACTTCGGAGGACCGCTCGAAAGCCCGAACCGGCGACTATCGTTTCGGAGCAACCGCGAAACCGCCTGTTCGTCACCATGTCCGCCGCTTCGCCAGCCGCGCAAAGGCGTTGTTCGATGCCATGCTGCAGATCATCGCCGTGGCCAGGCATCGCCGCATCGAGCGGGAGCTGAGGATCCGCGGACCCCACCACGACTGGCTCCGGATCGACGACGACCACTTCACGCCGATCGAGCATTAAGAGCCTTCGCCGGTTCGGCGACGGCCGCCATCGCCTGGGCGACAGCTTTTCGCACGTCGTCGCTGAGCCCGGCCAGCGGCAATCTTACCGTCGGCTTCATGAACCCCAGCAGGCTCATGCCGTATTTCAAGGTTGCGACCGGCGAATCCCCTGCGAGCAGCGCACAAAGCGCAGCCAGGCGCGCCGCAACGTCCCGCGAAGCTGCTAAATCGCCTATGATGCAGCCTTCGTGGATGTCGCGGCATAGATCCGGAAAAAGATTGGCAACACCGGAAATGCCGCCATCGCCGCCGCTTGCGAGATAGGGCAGCGCATCCGCGTCCCCGCCGCACATCAGCCGGAACCCTGACGGGAGCCTGGACCGCAGGCGAAACAGCCGCGCCACGGTCCCGGCCGCATCGTTCAGGCCGATAAACTGGGTCGATTCCGCGAGCCGGATGATCGTCTCGTCAGACATCTCGCGCGCGGTGCGCAAGGGGACGTCGTGCAGAACGATGGGAAGGCCGGTCGAGGCTGCGATGCTCTGGAAATGCGCCAGGATGCCGGCCTGCATCGGCCTGTTGTAGTAAGGCACGACGGACATGATCGCATCGGCGCCCTCGTTTTCGGCGATCGCCGTCAGTTCGATCGCCTGCCCGGTGGAATTTGAGCCTGCACCGGCAATGACAGCGATCCGGCCGCGCGCCAGCCTGACGGCGGCGCCGATGATTTCGCCGCGTTCTTTCCGGCTAAGCGTGGAGGATTCCCCCAAGGTCTCGCCGACGACGATCGCGGTCGCGCCCGATCCGATCTGGTGTTCACACAGCATCTCGAACGCCGGCCAATCGATCTCGTCGGCGTCGTTGAACGGCGTCGGCAGGTCGGCGATATACCCGCCGAGCCAGTGCGACGGTTTAACCCTGGATTTGAGCGCGGGCATGGTTATGCGACATTCGCAATGGTACCAAAGTGCTGGCCGAATTCCTCGCGATGCGCCGCCAGCACAAAACCCTGATGGCAGCGGGCGCCGGCTTCGATCCGGAATCCCAATTGCTGCAGTTTCGCCCGCACCTTGCCGCCCAGACCGATCTCCTGCGATTCGATCGAGATGGTGATGCTCGCTGCGGCATATAGATGCTTCGATATCTGATTGATCGCCGCCTCGATCGCCGGGTAGCAATGGTCACCTGCGATCAAGCCGACGGAGTGCTGCCCGGAAGGCGTGCGACGGCTGGAAGCGAGCGCGCCGAAGCTGAATCCCCGCCGCTTGAGGGCGAGATAAAGCTCGACGCTATCGCTGCCGGCAACAATGATCCGATGCGATTTCGACAGATGCGAGAGATTGATCATGGTCTCGACAATTTCGTCTCGCGGCGACAGGCCAGGCTGTCGTGATACGGGAGGCTGTCTTAACATGAGCATGCTCCGGCTGATCGGGGGGCGTACGGGCGCCTAGGCGGCGCGGCTCTGTGGAGAGCTGTTGGCATCCATGGCCATCTGGGAGGACGGCGCTTTGCGATGCATGTCGAGTTCGACGATGTTGGTTGTAAAGAAAATGGTCTCGGGATGATGCCCGTTTTCGAACAGCGCATATTTGAGGGCTTGCGCGCGGCTGACGAATAATCCGCCGAATAATCCGTTCTTTTCCTGGGCAACCCAGTTGCCCCTGCTATTCCGTCCGACAATCACAAGGTTGGACGTGCACGAGGGCGGTTCATCAATCTTTTCCACGGAAGGCTCCTGTTGGCCGGCGCGACCCGGTGGGATCCGGCGCGCATGGGACTTAACATTGAGGAGATCGCATATGAATTCGAGAGCGAGATAGCCGCGATCTCATAAGTGGGATGTAAAGGCGTGGAAGCGACATGTTCGCGGTTCGTACGCTAAGCCGGCGCGAGTTCGGCGAAGCCGAGATGGTTAACGACATGAATCAGACAGAACAGCGCGGTGTAGGCGACCGCTTCATCCCAGTGATTGAGAATGGTGTCGAACGGCCGCTCGCGTTTCATGGCGCCGACGACGACGCTGAGGACGATGGTCATCCACAGCAGCGCGGCGAGGCTGCGGGCAAAGTCGACGCCGCCGAAGCTGGCGAAGGCGACGAGAATCGCCATTCGCAGTGAAAAGCGAACGAGCACCTGCGTCGATCTCAGTTCTTGCGAGGGATGAGGAAGTTGCATCGATCGAAACTCGGGCTTGCGTAGCCGCGGCGGAGCCCGCCGCCGGCTCGATCGCGACCGGCCGCGATTCCCGGCCATGCGCAGGGTTACGCGAAATTATCGCAGCAAAGCGGTTGGTGTTGGTAGAGAGCGCTCGCTTCGCGCTGGACGATGGGAACGCTGGGTCTGGTCGACGGGGCGCTGATGCGCTGGACATCGACAAACGCGCTCAGGATGGCCAACGCCAAGTCTGTGTGATGGGATTCGATCGCCTGATCGAGCCATTCCGGAAGCTCGCGCTCCCGGGACAGCGCGCAATGCCATTCGCCTTCGTCATAAACGATACGGCGAACCTGCCATTGCGGCAGCTCCAGATCTATCAACGCCAGGACAGCGTCGGTCCAGGCTTGTGACGCGACCAGCCGCTCGATTTTCGCGGTCTTTTCAGCCTGCCCGGCCGAGGGAAACCGCCGGCACGCAGCCGAAATAACGACCGAGAAGAGTTCCGCCGTGATCGCATGCGCATCATGAAGCCGATCGTTAAGTTCAAGCGGATCAAGAGGTTCTGAAAGAAACGGCATGGTGTCATCTCATATCGGGCAGACTGCCACCAGCAGCCACGTCCGCAAGATGGATAAAGCGCCATTTGAAAGCGAGATGAGGCCAGGCCGTCAGATATAGGAATTTCATAAGTGCGGCGGGCGCAGGCCGGCCTTTATGGAATTCCTATAACTCCGCCATTGAGATCGCCTCGAAAACCTATGCGCCGGATGTCACTTCTGCTGCCAATGGAGCGGGGTCCTCTTTGGCCCCGTGGATTACACCGCATAGGAGTATACCATGCTGGATATTTTCATGCTGGCCCTCGGGTTCGGCTTCTTCGTGGCGGCGGTTGGTTACACCTACGCCTGCGAACGCCTTTAGCTTTGATGTGTTTTCGATCGCAGGCAAGTCCACGCAATCTGCGTAAGCCTGATCGTTATGCGATCCGTTTCGCCCGAAAGCTCTGAAGGAGCACCGCCATGATCTTCGATTATTCACTCGCCGGTCTCGTCTCGATAGGCCTGCTGTTCTACCTCACCTACGCGCTGCTGCGGCCCGAGCGGTTCTGACCGTTCACGCAACTGATCCCGCGAAAATCCTAAAGGCATACTCCGATGACCGTCATTGGCTGGATTCAAATTCTTCTCTTCTGTGCGATCGTTGTCGCGCTGGTCAAACCGCTCGGCTGGTACATGACGCGCGTCTTCAATGGCGAGCGCACGTTCCTTTCGCCGCTGCTGCGGCCGGTCGAGGTCGGGCTTTACTGGATCGGCGGCGTCGATGAGAAGCGCGAGCAGCATTGGCTGACCTACACGGTCGCCATGCTGCTGTTCCATGTCGGCGGCTTTCTCATTCTTTATGCGGTGCTGCGCCTGCAGGCGATATTGCCGTTCAATCCGGCCGGGCAATCCGCGGTCGCTGAGGACCTTTCCTTCAATACCGCGATCAGCTTCATCACCAATACCAATTGGCAGAACTACGGCGGCGAAAGCACGATGTCCTACCTCGTGCAGATGCTCGGGCTGACGCACCAGAATTTCCTGTCTGCGGCAACCGGCATCGCGCTCGCGGTGGCGCTGATCCGCGGCTTCTCGCGCTCTTCGGTGCGCACCATCGGCAATTTCTGGGTCGATGTGACGCGTTGCACCCTTTACGTGCTGCTGCCGATGTGCGTGGTCTACACGCTGTTCCTGGTCTGGCAGGGCATTCCGCAGACGCTCGGCGCCTATGTCGACGCCACCACGCTGGAAGGCGCCAAGCAAACCATCGCGGTCGGCCCGGTCGCGTCGCAGGTCGCGATCAAGATGCTCGGCACCAATGGTGGCGGCTTCTTCAATGCCAATGCCGCGCATCCGTTCGAAAACCCGACGGCGCTGTCGAACTTCGTCCAGATGATCTCGATCTTTGCGCTGGGCGCGGCCTTGACCAACGTGTTCGGCCGCATGGTCGGCAATCAACGTCAAGGCTGGGCGATCCTGGCCGTGATGGGCGTGCTCTTTATCGCCGGCGTTACGGTTACCTATTGGGCGGAAGCCAACGGCACCTCGGCGCTGCAGGCGCTGGGCCTGACCGGCGGCAATATGGAAGGCAAGGAAGTCCGCTTCGGCATCGTCGCCTCCAGCCTGTTCGCGGTGATCACCACGGCGGCCTCTTGCGGCGCAGTCAACGCGATGCATGATTCCTTCACCGCTCTCGGCGGCATGATCCCGCTGATCAACATGCAGCTCGGTGAAATCATCATCGGCGGCGTCGGCGCCGGTCTCTATGGCATGCTGCTGTTCGTCGTGCTGGCGATCTTCGTCGCCGGTCTGATGGTCGGCCGCACGCCGGAATATGTCGGCAAGAAGATCGAGGCGCGCGAGGTCAAGATGGCGATGCTGGCCATCCTGGTGCTGCCCTTGATGTATCTGGGCTGGACCGCGGTGGCCGTCGTGCTGCCGTCGGCGGTGGCCTCGATGGCCAATTCCGGCCCGCATGGCTTCACCGAGGTGCTCTATGCCTTCACTTCGGCGACCGGCAATAACGGCTCGGCGTTTGGCGGCCTTACCGGCAATACCTTCTTCTACAATCTGACGCTTGCCAGTTCGATGTTTGTCGGCCGCTTCTTCATGATCGTGCCGGCGATGGCATTGGCAGGCTCATTGGCAGGCAAGAAGTCGATCCCGCCCTCGGCCGGCACCCTGCCGACCACGGGCGGCCTGTTCGTCGGCCTCGTCGTCGGCGTCATCCTGATCATCGGCGGTCTGACCTTCTTCCCGGCGCTGGCGCTCGGACCGATCGTCGAGCACCTCGCGATGAACGCCAACACCCTGTTCTGATCGACGCCTTACGGAGTTACGTCCATGGAAGCCATGAAATTACAAAAACGCGTTCCGGTCTCGGCGATGCTCGATCCGAAGATCGTTTTTCCCGCCATCGGCTCGGCGTTCGCCAAGCTCGACCCGCGATTGATGATCAAGAACCCCGTGATGTTCGTGGTCGAGACCGTCGCAGCCCTGACCACGGTGATCTTTCTGCGTGACCTTGTCACAGGCGGGGACAACCTCGGCTTCACCTTCCAGATCATCCTGTGGCTGTGGTTCACGGTGCTGTTCGCCAACTTCGCCGAAGCCGTCGCGGAAGGCCGCGGCAAGGCGCAGGCGGAATCGCTCAAGAAGACCCGCACCGAGAGCCAGGCCAAACTGCTTTCAGGCTCCGACAAGACCTATCGGCTGGTGTCAGGCACCAGCCTGAAGGTCGGCGATATCGTGCTGGTCGAAGCCGGTGACAACATTCCCTCCGACGGCGAAGTGATCGAAGGCGTCGCCTCGGTCAATGAAGCCGCGATCACCGGTGAATCCGCGCCGGTGATCCGTGAATCCGGCGGCGACCGTTCGGCGGTCACCGGCGGCACCCAGGTGTTGTCCGACTGGATCCGCGTTCGCATCACCGCTGCCCAGGGGTCGACCTTTATCGACCGCATGATCAAGCTGGTCGAAGGCGCCGAGCGGCAGAAGACGCCGAACGAGATCGCGCTGAACATCCTGCTGGCCGGCCTGACCATCATCTTCGTGTTCGCCACCGTCACGATTCCGAGCTACGCGGCCTACGCCGGCGGTTCGATTTCCGTCGTCGTGCTGGTCGCGCTGTTCGTGACGCTGATTCCCACCACCATCGGTGCGTTGCTGTCGGCGATCGGCATTGCCGGCATGGACCGTCTGGTACGCTTCAACGTGCTGGCGATGTCGGGTCGCGCCGTCGAAGCCGCCGGCGACGTCGATACGCTGTTGCTCGACAAGACCGGCACCATCACGCTCGGCAACCGGCAGGCGACTGCGTTCCGTCCGGTGCAGGGTGTCACCGAGCAGGAACTCGCCGATGCGGCCCAGCTCGCCTCTCTGGCCGACGAAACGCCCGAAGGGCGCTCAATCGTGGTGCTGGCGAAGGAGAAATACGGCATCCGCAGCCGCGAGATGGCGGAACTCGCCGCGACGTTCGTGCCGTTCACGGCGCAGACCCGCATGAGCGGCGTCGATGCCGGCGCGTCGTCGGTCCGCAAGGGCGCGGTCGATGCGATCCTGAATTATGTCGGTGGGGGCACCGCGCAATCCATGGCGTCGGGTAACACCGTCCGCGCGTTGCAGCCATCGATTAATTCCGACATCGCCCGGGAAATTCGGGCGATCTCGGATGAGATATCAAAGGCCGGTGGCACGCCGCTTGCGGTGGCCAAGGATGGGCGTTTGCTCGGCGTCGTCCAGCTCAAGGATATCGTCAAGGGTGGCATCCGCGAGCGTTTTGCCGAACTGCGCCGCATGGGCATCCGCACGGTGATGATCACCGGCGACAACCCGATGACCGCGGCAGCGATTGCCGCCGAGGCGGGTGTCGACGACTTCCTGGCCCAGGCGACGCCCGAGGACAAGTTGAAGCTCATTCGCGACGAACAGGCCAAGGGCAAGCTGGTCGCGATGTGCGGCGACGGCACCAATGACGCGCCGGCGCTGGCGCAGGCGGATGTCGGCGTTGCCATGAACACCGGCACGCAGGCGGCGCGCGAGGCCGGCAACATGGTCGATCTCGACTCCAATCCGACCAAGCTGATCGAGGTCGTCGAGATCGGCAAGCAGTTGCTGATGACGCGCGGCGCGCTGACCACGTTCTCGATCGCCAACGACGTCGCGAAATATTTCGCCATCATCCCGGCGATGTTCCTGGCGTTCTATCCGCAGCTCGCCGTGCTCAACGTCATGCATCTGGCGAGCCCGCAAAGCGCGATCCTGTCGGCGATCATCTTCAACGCGCTTATTATCATCGGGCTGATCCCGTTGGCGTTGAAGGGCGTGGCCTATCGCGCGATCGGGGCCGGCGCGCTGCTGCGCCGTAACCTGATGATCTACGGTCTCGGCGGCATCATCATTCCCTTCATCGGCATCAAGGCCATCGACCTCGTCGTCGCGGCGTTGCACCTGGCCTGACGTCATTGCGAGCGATAGCGAAGCAATCCAGGGCCACGAAGAAAGACTGGATTGCTTCGTCGCTTCGCTCCTCGCAATGACGAGAACCACCAAGGAGAACTCTCATGTTGAAAGAAATTCGTCCCGCCATCATCCTGCTGGTCGCGCTTACGGCGATCACGGGCCTGGCCTATCCGCTGGCGATGACCGCGATTGCCGGGGTGGTCTTCCCGAAGCAGGCCGAAGGCAGCCTGATCGAACAAGACGGCAAGGTCGTCGGCTCCGCCCTGATCGGGCAGGAGTTCAAGAGCGACAAATATTTCCATGGCCGGCTTTCGGCTACGTCAGCGCCGGACCCGGCCGATTCCACCAAGACGGTGTCGGCGCCCTATAATGCAGCCAATTCGGGTGGCTCCAACCTTGGCCCCACCAGCAAGGCGCTGAACGACCGGGTCAAGGAAGACGTGGATAAGTTGAAGGCGGAAAATCCTTCGGCTGCGGTCCCGATCGACCTCGTCACCACGTCGGGCAGCGGCCTCGATCCCGACATCTCGCCCGAAGGCGCGCTATTCCAGGTGCCGCGGGTCGCCAAGGCGCGGAATATACCGGAAGATCGCGTCCGCCAGCTGGTCACGGAGAAGACGGAAGGCCGCCTTGCCGGGTTGCTCGGCGAACCGCGCGTCAACGTTCTGGCACTCAATCTGGCGCTGGACGCTGCGGCCGCGAAATAGCGCCGCTAGGCTTGGTCGGGGTCGAGGACTATAATGCCTCATGGCAAATCATCGCCACGACCCCGATAAGAGACCTTCGCCGGACGCGTTGTTGGAGACCGTCCGGCGCGAGAACGATCAGGCCGGCCGGCTCAAGATTTTCGTCGGCGCTGCCCCCGGGGTCGGCAAGACCTACGAGATGCTGCAAAGCGCCCATGCCAAGTTGAAGGCGGGTGCCGATGTCGTGGTCGGCGCGGTCGAAACCCATGGACGGGCGGAGACCGAGGCGCTGCTGAAGGGCCTGGAAGTGCTGCCGCGCAAGCGGCTCACCTACAGGGACCAAGCGCTCGAGGAGATGGACCTCGACGCGCTGATCGCGCGGCGTCCGCAAATCGCGCTGGTCGACGAACTTGCCCACACCAACGCGCCGGGCAGCCGCCACCCCAAGCGTTACCTCGACGTCGAAGAGCTGCTTTCCCAGGGCATTGACGTCTATACGGCGGTCAATATCCAGCACATCGAAAGCCTCAATGACGTGGTCGCCCAGATCACGCATGTGCGGGTGCGCGAAACCGTGCCGGATTCGGTGTTCGACGGCGCCGATGCCATCGAACTGATCGACCTCACGCCCGATGACCTGATCCAGCGGCTCAAGGAAGGCAAGGTCTATGTCCCCAAACAGGCCGAGCGCGCCCTCGACCATTATTTTTCACCGGGAAATCTGACCGCGCTGCGCGAATTGGCGTTGCGGCGCACCGCGGAACGCGTCGACGAACAGCTGCTGACGCACATGCAGGCCAACGCCATCGCCGGACCGTGGGCCGCGGGCGAGCGCATCCTGGTATGCCTCAGCGAGGATCCGCGCGCGGCAGGCCTGGTCCGCTACACCAAGCGGCTGGCGGACCGGCTGCACGCGCCCTGGACCGCCATCAGCATCGAGACCCGGCGCAGCCTGCAATTGACCGACGAGCAGCGCGACCGGCTGGCCGATACGATGCGGCTCGCGGAAGCGCTCGGAGGCGAGGCGGTCACGATTCCCGGCGTCGGCCGCCGCATCGCCGATGACGTGATCAGTTTCTCCCAAGCCAACAACGTGACGCAAATCATCATCGGCAAGTCGACGCGGTCGTGGTGGTTCGAATTGATGCGCGGTTCGGTGGTGCACGATCTGGTGCGCCGCGCCGGCAATATCAGCGTCAACGTGATCGCCGGCCACGAATTGCCCGCCGGCGGGGCGGCCAAGGCGAAGGTCCAGACCGAAGCGCGGCCGGAGCCGTTCGAGCCAAGGCCCTATCTGATGGCGCTGGCGTTCGTGGCCATCGGCCTCGGCGCCGCGAGGCTGATTCAGCCGATGTTCGGCATTGAAAACGTCGATCTGGTGTTCCTTACCGCCGTGGTCAGCGTCGCCGTTCGCTTCGGCCTGTTGCCGTCTTTGTTCGCCAGCGTCGCCGCCTCGCTGTGCTACAATTTTTTCTTTTTGCCGCCGGTCTATACGTTCACGATTACCGATCCGACCAACGTCGCGGCGTTTTTCTTTTTCATGTTGATCGCGATCCTGGTGTCCAACGTCGCCGCGCGGGTACGCACCCAGGCCGTCACTGCGATCGGCAGGGTGCGGACGACGGAATCGCTGTACGCCTTCAGCCGCAAGCTGGCGGGCACTGCCACTCTGGACGACGTGCTATGGGCGACCGCCTATCAGATCGCGCTGATGCTCAAGGTGCGGGTGGTGCTGCTGTTGCCCGAGGAGGACGTCTTGACCGTCAAGGCGGGCTACCCGCCCGAGGACCAGCTGGACAAGGCGGATCTTGCCGCCGCGAACTGGGCCTGGGGCAATGATCGCACCGCCGGCCGCGGCTCGGACACGCTGCCGGGTGCCAAGCGACTGTTCCTGCCGATGCGTACCGGGCGCGGGCCGATCGGCGTCATCGGCATCGATGATGACCGCACCGGACCGCTGCTGACGCCGGATGCGCGACGCCTGCTCGACGCGCTGGTGGATCAGGGTGCGCTTGCGATCGAGCGCGTGTTGCTGGTTGAGGACATGGATCGGGTGAAGCGCACGGTCGAGTCGGACCGGTTGCGTTCGGCATTGTTGACCTCGATCTCGCACGACCTGAAGACGCCCCTGGCGTCGGTGCTGGGCGCCGCCAGCACGATGCGCGATCTCGGAAGCGGCTTGAACGAGACCGAGAAGCGCGATCTGCTCGCGACCGTGATCGACGAGTCCGAACGTCTCAATCGCTTCATCGCCAATCTGCTCGACATGACCAAGCTGGAATCCGGCGCGATCGTGCCGAATACGGCGCGGCAGGATATCGGCGAGATCGTCGGAAGCGTGTTGCGCCGCGCCGGCAAGATCCTGGTGCATCACAAGGTGGCGCTTGAGCTTGCCGCCGACATCCCGATGCTGGAGCTTGACGCCGTGCTGTTCGAACAGGTGCTGTTCAATATCCTGGACAACGCGGCGAAATATGCGCCGGCCGGCACTACGATATCGATCCGGAGCCAGCGCGACAGGACGTCGATGACGCTGCAGATCATCGACGAAGGCGACGGCATTCCCCCGACCGAGCTGGAAAGCGTGTTCGACAAGTTCTATCGGGCTCAAAAGGGCGACCATGTCCGCCCCGGCACCGGGCTTGGGCTGGCGATCTCGCGCGGATTTGTCGAGGCGATGCGCGGCACGATCACGGCTACCAACCGCACCGACCGGAGTGGCGCGGTGCTGACCATCCGGTTGCCGATCCCGGCTAATACCATGGCGTTTTCGTGCGAAGTGGATGCCGGTTCGCGTGAAGAAAACGCGTCAGAACAAAAAATGGGAGCCTCGGTTCTGATGCAATCAGAGCCGAGGCTCTAACGCTGGAAACTGCCGCATGAGTGCAACCCCCGTCAAAGTCCTCGTCATCGACGATGAGCCGCCGATCCGCAAGCTGTTGCGGATGGGGCTGACCACGCAAGGCTATGAGATCCTGGAAGCCTCGAACGGCAAGATCGCGCTGGAATTGCTGGTGCAGAACCCGGCGCTCATCATTCTCGATCTGGGCCTGCCGGACATCCAGGGGCATGAATTGCTGCGCATGATCCGCGGACGTAACGACAGCGTCCCGATCGTGGTGCTGTCGAGCCGCGGCGATGAAGCCGGAAAGGTCCAGGCGCTCGACCTCGGCGCTGATGATTATCTGACCAAGCCGTTCGGGATGGACGAGTTGCTCGCCCGCATGCGCGCGGCGTTGCGGCATCAATTGCAGGTCCATGGCGAGCGGCCGGTGTTTCGATCCGGCGACCTTTCGGTCGACCTGGTGCGCCGCGTCGTCAAGGTCGGCGACAAGGACGTCAAACTGTCGCCCAAGGAATACGAATTGTTGCGTGTGCTGGTTCAGCATGCCGGCAAGGTGCTGACGCACAGGTTTTTGCTGAAAGAACTCTGGGACGAACTGACCGATGCGCAATATTTGCGGGTCTATGTGCGCCAGCTTCGGCAGAAGATCGAAGCCGATCCCGAACGCCCGCAATTCGTCCTGACCGAAACCGGCATCGGCTATCGGTTGCGCGGGGCGGATTAGCTGCTCTAGCCTCTGGTTGCAAATTTGGAACTATTTGCCGGTGGTGAAGATTACTCTTCCGTCAACGGGAGATTGATCATGGCACGAAGAGCACGAAAATATTCCAGGAAGGCATCCGCCGACGTCGAACGCGTGATGAAGAAGCGCAAGGCCGGCACATTGAAGAGCGGCCGTTCGGGCCGCAAGGTCACGAGCCGCAAACAGGCGATCGCGATCGGTTTGTCCGAGGCGCGGGCCGAGGGCAAGAAGGTGCCGAAGAAGGCTTCGAAGAAGAAGGCTGCCAAGAAAAAGAAGACAGCGAAGAAGTCGAAGCGCAAGGCGAAGAAGTAAGCCGCCGTCATTCCGGGACACGCGTCTTCGCGTGGGCCCGGAATCCATACTCCCTGTGTGAGAGTTTGTGATGAATATTTGATACAGGGGTTATGGATTCTCAGATGCGCAATTGCGCATCGTAGTTCGCGCTACGCGCGCCCCGGAATGACGAGAGTTTGTACTCTCACCCCGCCTTGCGGGTCCTTGCGGCCGATCGATGCGTCTTTTTCGCGGGACGCCGTTGCCCCGCCCGCCGGGCTGGCGCATGTGCCGCGCGCTTAGTTGACGCCTTGCCCTTCAGGCTCTGCTTCAGCGCGTCCATCAGGCTGATGACATTGTCGGGCTTTTCGGCGCGCTCGGCGGCCTTGACCAGCTTGCCGGCGGCCTTGCGTTTTACCAGCGCCTTCAGCGCATTCTCGTATTCGTCCTTGAACTTGGAGGGATCGAAATGCGCGGCCTTGGTCTTGAGGATGTGGCCCGCCAGCTCGATCATGTCTTTCGATATCTTCGGATTCTTGATGCCGTCGAAATATTCGTCTTCGTCGCGCAGCTCGTAGGGATATCGCAGCGTGGTGCCGAGCAGGCCTTTGCCCAGAGGCTCGAGGGCGATGATGTGTTCGCGGTTGGTGAGCACGATGCGGGCCAGTGCTACGCGCTCCTGGTCTTTCATGGCATCGCGGATCACGGCGAAGGCATCGATTCCGGCCTTGCCGTCGGGGATGATGTAATAGGGGTGATTGAGATAGCGCTTATCGATCTCATCGCTTGGCACGAAGCTGTCGATGTCGATGGTATGATTGCTCTCGACCTGGACGGCGTCCAGTTCGTCCTTTTCGACCTCGACATATTCGCCCTTTTTCAACTCGTAGCCGCGGCCTTTCTGGTCGCCTTCCACGATGTCGCCGGTCTCGGCGTCGACCATCTGCTGTTTCAGCCGGTTGCCGGTCTCCTTGTTGATCATGTGGAAGCGGGTTTTATCCGCCGTGGTCGAGGCCGGATACAGCAGCACCGGGCAGGACACGAGGGAAAGCTTCAAGGACCCTTTCCAATAGGCGCGGGCGGCCATTACTATCTCCGGCACAGGTTGGGTGAGAGGGGCTCGGGAACTTTCAACCGCCATTAAGGGTTTTGGTTCCGGGTCCGTATTGCCGCGCCGGACACGACGATTTCTGTGGAGTTTGCGCTTCTTGGAGTCAGACATTGCCCACTGGAAGCCTCACCACCTATCGGAAGAAACGCGATTTCGAGAAAACCGCCGAACCCAGCGGCAAGGTCAAGGTCGCGCCGTCGAAAGCGTGGCGATTCGTCATTCAGAAACACGCCGCGACCCGGCTGCATTACGATCTGCGGCTGGAATTCGATGGCGTCTTCAAGTCCTGGGCCGTGGCGCGGGGCCCCTCGCTCGATCCGCATGACAAGCGGTTGGCGGTTGAGGTCGAGGACCACCCGCTCGACTACGGCGATTTCGAAGGCACCATTCCGAAGGGGCAATATGGCGGCGGCACCGTGCAGCTATGGGACCGCGGCACTTGGGAATCCGATGATCCGGAGCGGGGCTTCAAGAAAGGCGACCTGAAATTCATACTGCATGGCGACAAGATGCACGGCAGCTGGGTGCTGGTTCGCATGCGCCACGATCGCAATGGCGGTAACCGCACCAACTGGCTGTTGATCAAGCACCGGGATGAATTCGCCAAAGAAGGCGAAGCCAATGACATTCTGGATGAAGACCAGTCCGTCGCTTCGGGCCGATCGATGGAAGAGATCGCGCAAGGCAAGGGAAAAGCGCCGAAGCCGTTCATGACGGCGAAATCCACCCGCACCAAAGCGAATGCGGTGTGGTATTCGAATCGGGGCGAGGCCGCCGAAGCGCGCGCCGAGAAGAAAGTCGCACCGAAATCGGCACGGACAGCCGCGAAGGCGGTCAAAGGCAAGAAGGTCGCGGTGATGCCCGATTTCGTCGCGCCGCAGCTATGCGCCTCGACCGATCGTCCGCCCAATGGCGATGGCTGGTGTCACGAGATCAAGTTTGACGGCTATCGGGTGCAATTGCGGGTCGAGGATGGTGAGGCCACGCTCAAGACCCGCAAGGGGCTGGACTGGACCGACAAATTCCCGGCGATCGCCAGAGAGGGCCGCGCGCTGCCGGATATGCTGATCGACGGCGAGATCGTGGCGCTCGACGATGAGCATACGCCGGATTTTTCGACGCTGCAGGCGGCGATTTCTGACGGCAAGACCGACAAGCTTATCTTCTTTGCGTTTGACCTGTTGTTTGCCGATGGCGAAGACTTGCGTCGCGTACCGCTCGCCGACCGCAAGGCGCAGCTAAAACGGATGCTCGCGGCCCGCAAGGGCAAGACCAGTAAAGGCCAGCCAAAGCTGATCCAATACGTCGAGCATTTTGAGGAAAGTGGTGACACCGTGCTGGAATCGGCCCGCAAACTGTCGCTGGAAGGAATCATCTCGAAAAAGCTCGGCGCGTTGTATCAATCAGGCCGCTCCGAGAGCTGGACCAAGACCAAAATCCGTAATGGACAGGAAGTCGTCCTCGGCGGCTGGAAGACCACCAATGGGAAATTCCGCTCGCTGATGGCAGGCGTTTATCGCGGCGATCATCTCGCCTTTGTCGGCATTGTCGGCACCGGCTTTGGACAGGACACGGTGCGGCGGCTGATGCCGGCGCTGAAGGCTGCGGCGTCCGACGAGAGCCCGTTCGGCGGCAAGGATGCGCCGCGCAAGACCCGCGATCTACATTGGCTCAGACCCGAACTCGTCGCCGAGATCGAATTCGCCGGTTTTACCGATGGCGGCAATATCAGGCAGGCCGCGTTCAAGGGCTTGCGGCAGGATAAACCGGCCAACGAGGTCGAGGCGGAGGCTCCGTCCATGGGAAAAATCGCGAAGCCGTCGGCCAAAAGGACCAGCAACAAAAGCAAGGCTGCAACCGCCGTCATCCGAAGCGCGAAGCCCGCGGCTGGCAAATCCGCTGAGGTGATGGGCGTCGTGATTTCAAAGCCCGACAAGGAGCTCTGGCCGGATGGCGGCGACGGCAAGGGCGTCACCAAGCTCGATCTCGCGCATTACTTCGAGCAGGTCGGGCCGTGGATGATCGGCCATCTCAAGGGGCGGCCGTGCTCGGTGGTTCGCGCCCCGGATGGCATCAAGGGAGAGACTTTCTTTCAGCGCCACGCGATGACGGGCACGTCGAGCCTGCTCGAACTGGTAAAAGTCTCCGGCGACCGCAAACCGTATCTGCAGATCGATCGGGTCGAGGGGCTCGCGGCGGTGGCGCAGATCGGCGGCCTCGAACTGCATCCCTGGAATTGCGCCCCGGATGCGCCTGATGTGCCGGGACGGCTGGTGTTCGATCTCGATCCCGCGCCGGAAGTCGACTTTGCCGACGTGATTGAGGCTGCCAAGGACATGCGACAGCGCCTGACCGCGCTCGGCCTGGAGAGCTTTTGCAAGACCACTGGCGGCAAGGGGCTCCACGTGGTGACGCCGTTACTGCATGGCGCCAAGGACAAAGTGACGTGGAAGGAAGCGAAAGCCTTCGCGCAGGGGGTCTGCCAATGGATGGCCGCGGAGGAGCCCGAGCGCTATCTGCTCAACATGTCCAAGAAATTGCGCAAGGGAAAGATCTTCCTGGATTATCTGCGCAACGATCGCATGGCGACCGCGGTTGCCGTGCTGTCACCTCGCGCACGCGCAGGCGCGACCGTCTCAATGCCGCTGACATGGACGCAAGTGAAAGGCGACCTCGATCCGAAACGCTACACGGTAAGAACCGTGCCGGCACTGCTCGCGAAAACCAAGGCATGGGACGGCTACGACGACGCGGCGGCGTCGATCAAGACTGCGATCAAGAAGCTGGCTTCTACCAAAGTGTAGCTTTGCAGTAGGGTCGGTCATGCCCGGACATCCACGGCTTACTGCATTGCGTGAAAAACGTGGATGGCCGGGACAAGCCCGGCCATGACGGAAAATGATCGGTTCGTCGTGAGACGTAACGCTTACAGCCTGCCCATCAGCAGCAGGATCAGCAGGATCACGACGACAAGGCCGAGGCCGCCGCCGCCATAATAGCCGGTGCCATAGAATGGTCCGCCGCCGATGCCGCTGAACCCGCCGAGCAGGGCGATCACGAGAATAATAAGAACGATTGTTCCGATGGACATGAAAACTCCTCCAGCCCGGCAGTCGCCACGGTTGCGCTGCCTTCGAACTAAAAAACGAACGTCTACTGCTAAAGTTCCATTTTTGGATCGCAATAATCGCCCGAGTCCTTCCTTTCGAGAGTCCTTTCTTTCGAACCAAGCGCGATTACATGAAGTTACATCTGCAGAGGGATTTACGATGTCCGCACCGCTTGTCGTTTCGATTCCGCATCAGCTTGGTCGCGAAGAGGCGACGCGCCGGTTGAAGGTTGGACTGACCCGCGCCGCTTCCAGCATTCCCGTGCTGCAAGTCGATGAAGAGCGATGGGACGGCGACCGCATGATGTTTCGCGTGCGCGCGCTGGGGCAGGCGGCGTCGGGTCATCTCGATGTCGCGGATGATCATGTCCGGCTCGAAGTGACGCTGCCCTGGCTGCTGCAGCGATTTGCCGAAGTCGCTCAAGTTGCGATCCGGAATCGCGGCAAACTGCTGCTTACAAAACGCAACTGATCGGCTGGCAAATGCTGCTCCGCAGCAATTGCGGACGACCGTCGCGTTCCAGGTCACGCTGACGCGCGACGACGTTTCGTTTTCGCGGTCACTGTCGCCTTCAGCACCGCCGCCGGCAGATGCGGCATCAATATCGAGAGCGGCACTTCGGCGGCGTTGCGCGTGCCATCGATGCCCTCGATCGAATATCCCCTGAGGTTCACCGCAGCCTCAAAACCGTCCGCGCGTGGCCAGGTCCGGCCGCCTTGCGATAAGGGCGCCAGAGATTTGATGACGATTGTTATTGCCGCGGTGTGGCCACGCCGTCGCGCGAAAGCGATGACGTGATCGCGATGTGGTCCGGTCACCTCCAGCGGCTGATAATCGCCGTCGGTAAATACATCGGCCAGTTCAGTCCGAAGTTTCAGCAAATGGCGGGTCCAGGCCAGCTTCAAATGACCGTCGGGCCAGCTTTGCATGAGGCTGTCCCAAGCCGGTGTTTCGATCTTTGTCAGCACGGCGGCGCGCGCGGTAAAATCCACCGGTCGCCGGTTATCGGGGTCAACCAGTGAAAGATCCCAGAACTCGGTGCCCTGATAAAAGTCGGGCACGCCGGGCATGGTCGCTTTCAAGGTGATCTGACTGAGCGAATTCAGCGCCCCCAGCAGCGCAACCCGCCGAGCCAGCGCTTCGAGTGCGTTCAGGAAGTCGGCCGAAATCGAACGATCCAGAATCCGCGCAATGAATGTCCGCAATCCCGCTTCGTAGGCCTGATGCGGATTGAGCCAGCTGGTTTCCTGCTTGCCCTCACGCGCGGCCTTCAGCGCATAGGCCTGCATCCGCTCCGCGAATGTATCGTCGTGCTTCGCCAATTGGCCACGCGCCGAGCAGGGCCTGATACAGCATGTATTCAAATGTCGCGGACGGCGCCCGCATCTCGCTCTCGATCACCAGATGCGGTGCGTTGAGGATTTTCCACCGTGCCACGGCACTGGTCCATTCGCCGGTCAATTCGGTCAGCGCGATCAGCCGTGCGCGCGCGTCCTCGCCGCGCTTGGTGTCATGCGTCGCGGTCGCCGTCATCCCATGCGGCCATTCCCTGGCGCGCGTTTCCATGGCCTGGTGAAACGCATCGGCGGAGAGCGCCCCGGCCGCCGGGTCGCCGCCGACTTCGTTGAGCGCAAGCGAACGGTGATAGCGATAGAAGCTGGTGTCCTCGAGCGACTTTGCCATCACCGGCCCGGTGAATTGCTGGACCTTGAGCGCGAAGCGGCGAACCCGTGCGGCGCTGTGCGGCGGACGGCCGGGTGCGATCAAATCCATCGTCAGGGTGTCGCGCAGGAAGTCGAAAATGCCCTCGTCGGCGGCGAACCAGTCGGCGCGGGCCTTTTCGATCGTCTCCGAGATCAGCGCGCGATCGGACGCGGTCGGCCCCGTCGACGCCAGATAGGTCCGATAGACCGGGAAATGCAGCACATAGAGTTCGAGCGCCTGTCGCAGGCTGTCTGCCGAATAATCGCGGGTGGAATAATGACCGCTGGCGATGCGCGCGAGAAGCCGCGTCAGCACCGTGAATTCGCTGGTCAGCAGGGTCTCCAGAACCCGGCGTTTGGCCTCTTTCAGGACAGGCTCGAGCTTCGGCGGTAGGTTGCTGATCTGGCGCCAGATCTCGTCGAGCGCACCGAGGCCATTACCGTCGACCAGCACCTGCGTGATGACATTCAGCCATTCATAGCCGGTGGTGCCGTGCACGCCGCTGAACGAGGGCAACTCCTCGTGTTCGCCGAGAATTTTCTCGATCACCATATAGAACGGCCTGGCGGTCTTGCCTTGGGCGTCCCGGATCAGGCGGCGCAGGCGCTGGAAATATTGTGCGGGATCGCGCAAGCCATCGATATGGTCGAGCCGCAGGCCTTGCAGCCTGTCTTCGGCGATCAGCCGCCTGACCAGGGTATGCATGGCATCGAAGGTGGCGGCATCCTCGACGCGCAATCCGGCCAGCGTGTTGACGTCAAAGAAGCGCCGGTAGTTGATGTCGCTGGAGGCCAGCCGCCAATGGCCGAGTTTGTAGTGCTGGCGTTCCAGCAGATGATGCAATGCCGTGATCTGCACCGAACGGCCGGGTCCGGCACGATAGGCCTCCAGCCCGCGCATGATGATATCAGCGTTTTCCGGCGTGCTTTTCAGTTCCTGTTTGAACGCCGGCGCTTCGCCGCGATTGGGATGGCGCAATCCCCTGTAGCGCGATCCGAGCGCGAGCAGCGCCTTGCCCGCCGCGTCGTCTTCGGCATCGGCCTGCTTCACGATCGCGCGCAGGATTTCGCTGTAACGCTCGGGCGCGATCGGCAGGCGATGCTCGAAATACCAGGCCGAGAAGCTGCCTTCGTCGGGATCGTAGCGCAGCTCGATATCGCCCTTTTCCAGCGCCTCGCCGTAGGATGAGCCGATGATCGGCAGCAACACGCCACCGCGGGCGCGATAGGGCAGTTGGTCCCAATCGATGTCGAACGAGGCCGCATGTGGCGAAGCCTGGCCCCATTCCAGCACGTCCAGCCACCACGGATTGTCGTCAAAATGCACGCCGACATGGTTGGGGACGAAGTCGAGGATCAGGCCAAGATCGTGCTGTTTCAGCGCAGCACTCAGGCGCTCAAAGCCGGCCTCACCGCCAAGCTCGGGATTGAACTTGGTGTGATCGACGATGTCATAACCGTGCGTGCTGCCTTTGCGCGCCTTCATGAACGGCGAGGCATAGACATGGCTGATGCCGAGATTCTTCAAATAGGGAACGACGGCCGCAGCGGCGTCGAAGTTGAAGTCCGCGGTGAGTTGCAGGCGGTACGTCGCAATCGGAACGCTAGGCGGCATGTTTTTATCCGATGCGCCAGAATACCGACCAAGGCGGGATGTTCTGGTTCAACGCGGTACCCCAGATCGGAGTTCCCTCAATTTTATCGGGCGAATGGGAAGCCTCTTGATTTGATAGATTGGCGATCAGCGAGAGCGTCGCGCCGCCGCCCATCCGCCAGTGCGCCGTCAGCAGGCCGTCGTCGGCCGCCCGTGCTTCGCCGAAGCGTGCGCCTGCAAGTCTTGGCACGATCTCGCGCGCACGGACCGCGAGCAAGTCCCGCACCAGCTTCAGTCGCGCGCGTCCAGGCTCTGCGTCGGAGGCCTTCCAATCGAGCACCGCAGATTGAACGGTCGATAGCTCCAGCGGATCGGGAATCTCGTCGCCATATTTCGCATAGGCGCCGGCGAATTCCCGGCGGCGTCCCTGACGAACCGCCTCGGCGAGGTCGCCATGAAAATCGCAGAAAAACGGGAACGGCGATGTGGCGCCCCATTGCTCGCCCATGAACAGCATCGGCACCATCGGCGCCAGCAAGGTGATCGCCAATGCCGCTTCGATCGCGCGTGGGTCGACATGGCCTTCGAGCCGGTCGCCGAGTGCGCGGTTACCGATCTGGTCGTGGTTCTGCAGGAAATTGACGAATGCGGTCGGCGTGAGCTTGCCGCTGGGCTCGCCACGCGATCGGCCGTCGCGATGCTCGGAAGCTTCGCCCTGATAGACAAAACCCGAGCCAAGCGCGCGGGCGATATCATCAAGCGGTGAGTGCCGGTAGTCGCCGTAATAACCGTGGGTCTCTCCGGTCAGCAAGACATGCCAGGCGTGGTGATAATCGTCGTTCCACTGCGCGCGGTATTTACCACAGGCGGGTCTTCATCGGCGTCGAGAAGGCGGACGGCATTGTCGTCATTCTCCAGCATCAAATGGATATGACGTCCGGTCTCGGCGGCCAACTTTCCGGCCGCGCCGCTGAGCTCGCCCAGCATCGAGTTCTCGCCCTGCTCGGGGATAGCATGCACCGCATCGAGCCGCAGCCCGTCAAAGCGATATTCGCGTAGCCAATAGAGCGCATTCTCGACAGCGAAGTCGCGAACCTGTTTCACACGGTAGTCGATCGCGCTGCCCCACGGCGTCTGCGCGTCCGTGAAGAAAGCCGGCGCATATCGGCCCAGGTAATTCCCTTCGGGACCGAAATGATTGTAAACCACATCGAGAAATACCATCAGTCCGCGCAGATGCGCCTCGTCGATCAGGGCCTTGAGATCTTCGGGGCGGCCGTACGCGCTGTCGGGGGCGTACCACAGCACGCCGTCATAGCCCCAGTTGCGGCGGCCCGGAAAATCCGCCAGCGGCATCAGTTCGATCGCGGTGATCCCGGTCGCAACGAGATGATCGAGCTTCTCGACCATGCTGCGGTAAGTGCCGTCCCGCGTAAATGTGCCGACATGGGTTTCGATCACGACCGTTTCCGGCCAGGGGCGTCCGCGCCAATCCTTGGTGCGCCACAGGTAGGCCGTGTGATCGATCACTTCGCTGGGGCCGGCGACGTCATCAGGTTGAAAGCCGGAGGCCGGATCGGGCACGTCGATCTCATCATCGATCCGGAATTTGTAGCGAGCGCCGGCCTTGACGCCGGCGATATCAGCGGAGAACCAGCCATCGTCGTCACGGCGAAGCGGATGAGGCGTTTCCAAGAGTACGTCGACACGCTTCGCCGCCGGCGCCCATAGCCGAAACGATGCCCCGTCGGCGGTCAGCTGTGGTCCGAAGCTCCGCTCATTCATGTCGAGCCCGCAAAAGCGAGGACGGCGCGCGGCGGCGCCTTGGCCTGGGCGCCCGAGGCGAACTCAGCGGTCGTCTGTTTGATTTCAGTGGTGTTCAGCACTTGTTGCCAGTTCTTGTATTCGGGCATTTTGGGCAATTCGAACGCAATTTCCTCAGGCGCGGCATTCAGAACAATAAAGATCGGCGCTTTCCCTGGTTCCGCCGGGCTGAGCACATAGGCGAGGAACCTGCTTTCAGGAAAATTCCAGTCCGATTCCTTCATTTCGTCGGCTGAAGGCGTCAGCCATAACACGCCGTAGGATCCATCGGCGCGCCGCCCGTCGAGCCAGCGCCGCGACCGGATCTGCGGAAAGCGCGCACGCAATCTGGTCATGTGGCCGATGAAATCGGTCAAATCATCGCCTTCGCGGCCGAGATTTTCCCATCCGACCCAGCCGGTTTCGTTGTCCTGGCAGTAGGCGTTGTTGTTGCCGTTCTGGGTGTTGCCGACCTCGTCGCCGGCCAGGATCAGCGGCAGGCCCTGCGCCAGCAACAGACAGGCGAGCTGGTTCTTCCGCAACTGACGCCGGAGCGTCGTGATGGCCGGATCATCCGTCGGGCCCTCATGGCCGCAATTGTTGCTGTGGTTGTCGCTGGAGCCGTCGCGATTATCCTCGCCATTGGCTTCGTTGTGTTTCTCGTTGTAGCTGAACAGGTCCGCCAGCGTGAAACCGTCATGCACGGTGATATGGTTGACCCCGGCGCGTTGACTGCGGCCGTCATGGTTGAACACGTCGGAGGAGCCGGTCATGCGGCTCGACACTTCGCCGATCAGGCTGCCTTCGCCGCTCCAGTAGCGCCGCATCGCGCTGCGATAGCGGTCATTCCATTCCGACCATTGCGAAGGAAACGCGCCGACCTGATAGCCGCCCATGCCGAGGTCCCATGGCTCGGCGACCAGCTTGACCGTCGCCAGCACCGGATCCTGCCTGACCGCGGTGAGGAACGAGCTATTGCGATCGAAGCCGTTCGGTCCGCGCGCCAAAGTGGTGGCGAGATCGAACCGGAAGCCATCGACATGACAGATCTCGACCCAATAGCGCAGCGAGTCCATCACCATCTGCAGCACACGCGGATGGGTGAGGTTGACCGAGCTGCCGCAGCCGGTGAAGTCGTCGTAGAACCGCGGATTTTCCGGCTTCAGCCAGTAATACGAGGCGTTGTCGATGCCGCGGAACGACAGCGTCGGGCCCATATGGTTGCCCTCGGCGGTGTGATTATAGACGACGTCGAGCATCACCTCGATGCCGGCGTCGTGCAGCCGCGCCACCGTGGTTCGGAATGCATCGAGCGGATTGTCCTGCGAATAGCGCGGCTCGGGCGCGAAGAACGACAGCGTGTTGTACCCCCAGTAATTCACCAGCTTCTTTTCGACCAGCACGCGGTCGTCGACGAAGCCGTGGATCGGCAGCAGTTCGACCGTGGTGACGCCGAGGCGCTTGAGGTGGTCGATCATGGCGGGCGACGACAGGCCGCCATAGGTGCCGCGCAGGCCGGGGGGCACATCGTCGCGCTTCTGCGTCAGGCCTTTGATATGGGCTTCGTAAATGATGGTGTCTTCCCAGGAGATATGCGGGCGGATCTCGCGACGTCCCCAGTTGAAGGTCTCATCAACGACGACGGCCTTGGGCATGCCGCGGGCATTGTCACGGCGGTCGAAGGAAAGATCCTCGCGGGCGCTGCCGGTGCGATAGGCGAAATGCGCATCGCTCCAGACCAGCCGGCCGGCCAGCCGCCGCGCATAGGGATCGAGCAGCAATTTGTTGGCGTTGAAGCGGTGGCCACGCTCGGGCTCGTAAGGCCCATGAACGCGGTAGCCGTAGAGCTGTCCGGGCGAGACGTCGTTCAGATAACCGTGCCAGACGTCCTCGCTGCGCTCCGGCAGTTCGATGCGTTCCAGTTCGCGGCGGCCCTGGCTGTCGAACAGGCAAAGCTCGACCTTTTGCGCGTTGGCGGAAAACAGCGCAAAATTGGTGCCCCGACCGTCCCAGCTTGCGCCAAGGCGTGAGGACGTCCCTGCGGATAATCGCATGCGCTAGCCTTCAGGTACGAGAAATATGGCGGCCAAAGGCGGGATGGTCAGATTGAGTTCCGGCACGAGGCCATCGAGGGCCTGGACTTCGCCGACATTGCCGACATTGCTGCCGCCATAATGCGCGGAGTCGGAATTGAACACCTCGCGCCATTTGCCGGCAAACGGCACCCGGACGCGGTAGTTGTAATACACATTTGGCGAAAAATTCACGACCACGAGGCATCGCGCGCGCGGGGCGTTGCCCTTGCGGATCCAGCCGAACACATTGCCGCCGGCGTCGTCGGTGATGATCCATTCGAAGCCGGCAGGATCGCAATCCAGCTCGTGTAGCGCGGGCAGGGTGCGGTACAGTCCGTTGAGATCACGGATCAGGCTTTGGATGCCGGCATGGTTCGTCTGATCGAGCAGATGCCAATCGAGCGAGCGGTCATGGTTCCACTCGCGCTCCTGGGCGAATTCGCAGCCCATGAACATCAGCTTCTTGCCGGGATGTCCGAACATGAAGCTGTAATAGGCGCGCAGATTGGCAAAGCGCTGCCAATTGTCGCCGGGCATGCGGCCGATGATCGAACGCTTGCCGTGCACGACTTCGTCATGCGACAGCGGCAGGATGAAATTTTCCGAAAACGCATAATGCAGGCCGAACAGGATGCTGCCGTGATGATGCTTGCGGTGGATCGGATCCTTGCTGATGTAATTCAGCGTGTCGTGCATCCAGCCCATGTTCCATTTGTAGCCGAAGCCGAGGCCGCCATATTCGACCGGGCGCGACACCTGCGGCCATGCGGTTGATTCTTCCGCCGCCGTGGTGGCCTGCGGGAAGCGCGCAAACACTTCGGTATTGAAGCGGCGCAGGAAATCGATGGCTTCGAGATTTTCCCGGCCGCCAAATTTGTTCGGGATCCAGCCGCCGGCGGGCCGGCTGTAATCGAGGTACAGCATGGAAGCGACCGCATCGACCCGAAGCCCGTCGATGGCGTAGCGCTCGAGCCAGAACAGCGCGTTCGACACCAGGAAGTTCACCACTTCGGTGCGGCCGTAATTGTAGATCAGCGTGCCCCAATCGAGGTGGCGGCCCTGCAGCGGGTTGGCGTGCTCGTAAAGCGCGGTGCCGTCGAATTGGCCGAGGCCGTGCGGATCATCAGGGAAATGCCCGGGCACCCAGTCGAGCAACACGGCGATGCCTTCGCGGTGGCAGGCATCGACCAAAGCGCAGAAATCCTCGGGGCTGCCGAACCGGCTGGTGGGCGCGTACATGCCGGTCGGCTGATAGCCCCATGAACCGTCGAACGGGTGCTCATTGACCGGCAGGAATTCGATATGGGTAAAGCCGAGATCGCGGGCATAGCGCGGAAGCTGCTCGGCCAGCTCGCGATAGGTCAGCCACTGGTTATCGTCCTTGCGCCGCCAGGAGCCGAGATGGACCTCGTAGATCGACATTGGCGCGCCCAGCGCGTTGATGTCAGCCGGCGCGGGACGCGGATGGGGAAGCTTGGTCTCGTCGAGCACGATCGAGGCGGTGCTCGGGCGCATTTCGGCGGCAAATGCCATCGGGTCGGACTTCAGCGCCAATTGCTGGCCCTGCGGTCCGACGATATTGAATTTGTAGTGGTCGCCGGCTTTGGCACGGGGGATGAACAGCTCCCAATAGCCATTGCCGCGCACGCGCATCGGATGCCGCCGCGCATTCCAGAAGTTGAAGTCGCCGACCACGCTGACCCGCCGCGCGTTGGGTGCGAGCACCACGAACGCCACGCCATCGACGCCGTCGAGCGTCGTCGGATGGGCCCCGAGCTTGTCGTACAGCCGTTGATGGGTGCCTTCGCCGAGCAAATAGAGATCGAAATCGGTCAAGACGGGCGGAAACCGGTAGGGATCTTCGAGTTCGACGACCTTGTCGCCGAACCGGGCGCGCAATTGATACCGCGTAGAGCCGTTCGGCATCGCACCGGCGAACAGGCCGGCATCATGAATGCGGGCCAGCTCCGCGGCGTGGCCATGTTCATCGATCGCATCGACATGCGATGCTTCCGGCAGGAACGCACGGACGATGCTCTGGCCGCCTTCGGTATGGAGGCCAAGGTAGCGGAAGGGATCGGAGTGGCGCCCTTCGATGATCGCATAGGCCTCGGCGGAGAGTTTGGTCATGAGGCCTCGTTGGCGGACTGGGACAATATTCTAAGCATTCCGGTCAGTGGCACGCGCAGCCAGTCGGGCCGGTGGGCCAGTTCATACTCGATCTCGTAGAAGGCTTTTTCAACGAGGAAGAAATTCAACATCTGATCGGCGGAGTGCCGGTCGGCCGGCCACAGGCGAGGATTGGTCGAGGCCTCGCGATAGGCGGTTAGAAACGCGTCAGTCGCGCGATCGCGCCATTCCGCCAGCGCGACCGCCAGCTTGCCCTGTTCGTCGGGCGCCACCTTGAGCGCGCGCTCCAGCGCCGCGGTGGCCGAATAGTCGATCGAGCGGATCAGGCCGGCGACATCGCGCGCCGCGGGCGCCTTGCGCCGGCGTTCACTGTGGACGCGGCGGGGCTCACCTTCGAAATCGATGATGAAAATGTCGTCCTTGACGATCAGCATCTGGCCCAGATGGAAATCGCCGTGGTGCCGGATGTTCAGGCTGTCGATGTTCCGCGGCAGTAGCGCCTTCAGGCGTTCCGGCAACACGGCGCGCTGCGCCAGCATCTGATCGATCAGCGGGCGATCGGCTTCCTTGAAGGAATCACGGCGATGCGCCAGCGTGTCAAAGATACGTTCGGCGCGGGCCAGGATATCGTCAACCCAGCGCTGGGCGTCCTCCGGCCGGATCGGCTCCGGCGCGAAATCAGCAACGTCGCGGCTGCTCGCGAGGGCGGTGTGCATCTCCGCGACACGCCGTCCGGTCTGCGAAATCAGACGGAGATAGAGAACGACCTGATCGTGGCTTTCGCTGGCATACCCGTTTGCAGCCATCAAGCGCTGCTCGTCGACAAAGCGGTCCAGATAGGCTGAGGTCACGGTCCAGCCGTCGCCCTGATTTTCGACGAAGGCATGAATGACGGCAATCGCACTCTTCTTGTCGCCTTCGGTCAGTTCGACGCTGCCGAGCAGCGCCGGCGTATTGGCGAAGCCGGCGATCTCGGTGAGGAAACGCCCCATTTCGATCTCGGGATTGATGCCGGGTTCGAGCTTGCGATAGAGCTTCACGACATAGTCGTTGTCGACCAGCGCGGTGCTGTTGGATTGCTCGGTCTCGACGGCCCGGATGCGTTCCGGCTGCCTGATGGGCTTGTCGGAAAACTTGCTGGTCGGCCTGAATTCAAGCTGCAGGCCGCCCTCGTCGACGGTCAGGGATTGCCGAAGATTGCGCAGCAACAGCGCGATGAAGATCTGGTCGGTTGCAACGTCGAGCAGGGTACCCTCGCGCGCGCCCTGGCGCACCGCCGCGAGGGCACGCGGGTTGTAGCGCACGCGATCGAAGCGTACCCACTCGATCTGCATGGGCAGCACGTAGCGCGTCGTGGTCCCGCGCTGGGTGGTCTCGAAAAAGGCCAGCCAGGGCCGGTTGTCGCCGATGTCGCAGAACGGAATGGCGTTGACGAGCGTCGGCAGGATCGCCTGCGAAGATCGTTCGGGATACCAGCGGGTGCGTGCCAGATGCCCGGGCAGCACATCGCGTTCGAACACGCCGCGAGTCCGTGCCAGCGAGACCCAGGTGGCGCCGAGCGGCACCACCAGCGTTTCGAATTCGGGCACCGCCGACGGGGTCACCGGTTTGGATTTATCCGGCTCCTGCAACTGGAACCAGTAAAAGCCATAGGGCGCCAGCGTGACCATGTAGGGCAGTTCGCCGATCGCCGGGAACGAGGTGCGGCCGAGCATTTCCAGCGGCACGCGTCCCTTCCAGGCCGACAGATCGAGCTCGGTGGCCTGCGCCGACCGCGACAGATTGGCGACGCACAGGATTACCTCGTCGTCATGTTGCCTGACATAGGACAGCACCGCGCGATTGAGCGGCCGGATGAATGTCATGGTGCCGCGGCCGAATGCCAAGGTCGACTTGCGCACCGAGATCAGCCGCTTGGTGGCGCTCAGCAGCGACGACAGGCTGCGCGACTGCGCCTCGACATTGACGGACTCATAGCCGTAGACCGGATCCATGATGGTCGGGGCATACAGCCGCGCGGGATCGGCACGGGAGAAGCCGCCATTGCGGTCCGGCGTCCACTGCATCGGCGTGCGCACACCATTGCGGTCGCCGAGGTAGATATTGTCGCCCATGCCGATTTCGTCGCCGTAATAGATGATCGGCGTGCCTGGGAATGACAGCAGCAGCGAGTTCATCAGCTCGATCTTGCGCCGGTCGTTGTCCATCAGCGGCGCCAGCCGGCGACGAATACCGACATTGATGCGGGCGCGGGGATCGTTGGCGTAGGTCGACCACAGATAATCGCGCTCGACGTCGGTGACCATTTCGAGGGTCAGCTCGTCATGGTTGCGCAGAAACAGCGCCCATTGGCAGCTCGCGGGAATATCCGGCGTTTGTCGCAGGATATCGGTGATCGGGAAGCGATCTTCCTGTGCGATCGCCATGTAGATCCGCGGCATCAGCGGGAAATGATAGGCCATGTGGCATTCGTCGCCGCGGCCGAAATATTCCTGCACGTCCTCCGGCCATTGATTGGCTTCCGCCAGCAACACCTTGCCCCTGGAATAGGCGTCGAGCTCAGCGCGCAGCTTCTTGATGATCGTGTGCGTCTCCGGCAGGTTTTCGTTGTTGGTGCCGTCGCGTTCGCACAGATAGGGGATGGCGTCGAGCCGGAAGCCGTCGACACCGGCATCGAGCCAGCGCTTCATGACCTGGATGATCGCGCTGACGACGCGCGGATTATCGAAATTCAGGTCAGGCTGGTGCGAGAAGAAGCGGTGCCAGTAGAACTGGCCGGCCTCGGGATCCCAGGTCCAGTTCGATTTCTCGGTATCGGTGAAGATGATGCGCGTGCCCTGGTATTTCTGGTCGGAGTCGCTCCAGACATACCAGTTGCGCGCGCTCGACTTCGGATCGCTGCGGCGGGCGCGCTTGAACCAGTCGTGCTGATCGGAGGTGTGATTGACGACGAGTTCGGTGATCACCTTGAGGCCGCGCCGCTTGGCTTCGACGATGAAGCGCCGGAAATCCTTCATCGAGCCGAAATCGGGATTGATGTCGCCATAGTCGGCGATGTCGTAGCCGTCATCGCGGCCGGGCGACGGATAGAAAGGCAACAGCCACAGCGCGGTGACGCCGAGCTCCTGCAAATAGCCGAGTTTTTCGGTCAGCCCCGCGAAATCACCAATGCCGTCATTGTTGCTGTCGGCAAAGGCCTTGACGTGAAGCTGATAGATGATGGCGTCCTTGTACCAGAGCTCATCGACCGTGTCGGTGGCCGGCAATTCCTTGGCATCGATCGATGACATGACATTCATGGCGCTATCTCTCACGCCAGGCAGCGGAACAGCAGCGCGGGATCGCGCGTCGGGTCGATCCGCAGGTGAATGCCGCCCCATTCGACCGGGTGTCGTTCGCCCGTGACCACGTTTTCGACGGCGGCGACGTGACGACGGTCATCCGCCCTGCCGACCTGGACATCGCCGAGCGGCAGCCAGAATTCATGCGTGTCGCGCGACAGCGCGATGGCGACAACGACGCTGTTGGTCTGGTTGACCGATTCCTTGACAAAGCCGATGACGTTGCCGTCTTCGATCGGAAGAAACCGCAGATTGGCGGTCTGTTGCAGCGCCGCGTTTTGCCGGCGGGCGCGATTGAGCTCGCGGACATAGGGTTTGATATTGCCGGGCTTGTCCCAATCCCGCACCCTGATCTCGTACTTCTCGGAATCGAGATATTCTTCCTTGCCCGGGATCGGCTCGTGTTCGAGCAACTCGAACCCGCTATAGACGCCATAGCTGCTCGACAGCGTCGCGGCCAACGCCACGCGCGATTTGAACATCCATTCCTCGCCGCCTTGCAGATGGTAGGGCAGGATATCGGGCGTATTGACGAAGAAATTCGGACGATAGAATTCCCGTTCCGGATAGGCCGTGAGCTCGTTCAAATATTGCTCCAGTTCCCATTTCTGGGTTCGCCAGGTGAAATAGGTATAGGATTGCGAGAAACCGAGCTTCGCAAGCCCCTTCATCAGTTTCGGCCGCGTGAAGGCTTCGGCGAGGAAGATCACGTCGGGATGGCGGAGCTGAACTTCGTGGATCATCCATTCCCAGAACGGGAACGGCTTGGTGTGGGGATTGTCGACGCGGAAGATGCTGACGCCCTGGTCGACCCAGAACAGCACCACGTCGCGCAGCGCATTCCACAGCGCGCCGGAGTCCTGTGACGAAAAATCGGGATTGACGATGTCTTCGTATTTCTTGGGCGGATTTTCCGCGTAGCGCATCGAGCCGTCCGGTCGGCGCTTGAACCACTGCGGATGCTGCTTCAGCCAGGGATGGTCGGGCGAGCACTGCACGGCGAAGTCGAGCGCGACTTCCATGTCGAGCGATTTGCACGCGGCGACAAAACTGCGGAAATCCTCCAGCGTGCCCAATTCCGGATGCACCGCGTCGTGGCCGCCTTCGGCCGCGCCGATCGCGTACGGGCTGCCGGGATCGCCATCCTGCGCTTTCACCGCATTGTTGCGGCCCTTGCGGTTGGTGTGGCCAATGGGGTGGATCGGCGTGAAATAGATGACATCAAAGCCCATCGCGCCGACATCGGCCAGCCGCGCGATGCAATCCTGAAAGGTGCCATGCTGGCCGGGCGTCTTGCCCTGGCTGCGCGGCACCATCTCATACCACGCGCCGCAACGCGCCCGCGGCCGGTCCGCGACAAAGGGAAACAGTTGGGACCGCGTCAGATCGGGCCGCAACTGGCTCTCGGCCATCGCGTCCTGCAATTCGTCGGTCAGCAGCGGCGCGGTATCGCCGGTCTGCAGGAAATCCTCGCATTGACGCAGGATCACCGCTGCGGCGGCCTGGCCACCGGCCTGCGCCTTGGTCAGCATGCCCGCGCCCTCGATGGCGTCGAGGGTGAGGTCGGCGCCGGCTTGCTGCTTCAATTCGAAGCCATGCCGCCAGGTCGCGAATTCGTCGGTCCAGGCCTCGATGGCATAGACATAGCGTCCCGGCTGCTCCGGGACGAACGCGCCGCTCCAGCGGTCATTGCTGTGATGGACCATTGGTGCGCGCTGCCATTCGCGGTCCTTCTCAAGCCGCCACACTACCGCGCAGGCAATCTTGTCGTGCCCGTCGCGGTAGACATCCGCCCAGACTTCGACGCGTTCGCCGGCGATACGCTTCACAGGGAAGCGGCCGCCGTCGATCAGCGGGTAAACATCTTCAATATGAAAAACGCTGCTCAATGCAGCGCTCTCGACAGTTTGAGCGGTTTTGTTCACGGTGATGCCACTGACTTGAAAACGACGCCCCGTTTCGTTTGCGGGACAAGAGACGCTTCGGACCTATATACAAAGCCGCTCGACGGGCATTGGTTCCCGTGGAACGCGCTGGACAGCGGAGAGTTAAACACGGCTATCCTCTTCCTGCATTTAGAGAATTTCGCGACGTTCCCTGACCCTTGCCGTGCAAACAGCGTGCCGAATGGACCTTTTTTTGAAAGCCAAAGACCTGGGAATCCAGACCGAATTTATCGATGGGCAGGGTCACCGGCATGTGACGGACGCGGCCGCCCTCAAGATTATCCTGGACGCCCTGCCGGCTGAATTGCCGCACCGGTTGCTTGGCCAGCCTGTCGTCGTCCGATCCGGCCAAGCTTCGCGGACCACGCTCGGGCAGGCTGCCACTTTTCCGGCGCGCTGGAAAATCGTTGCGGGTCTTAAGGTTATCGCGGAGGGCCATACCCAGAACGGCGTGATCGATTGGCCGGCGGATTTGCCCGTCGGCACCTGGCGGCTGCATCTGACCGATGCCTCGTCGATATCAGAAGAAACGCCCCTGATTGTGACGCCACCGCGGGCATTCGGTGGCGATTTCGGCCGCTGCTGGCTGATGGCGGTCCAACTCTACGGCGTCCGGTCGGCGCGCAATTGGGGTATCGGGGACTTTACCGATCTCGAAAGCTTGGTCGAGTTGGCGGTTGGCCTGGGCGCTGACGGGGTTGGGTTGAATCCGCTGCACGTCTTGTTCGACGATCGCCCGGCCGATTGCAGCCCCTATTCGCCGAACAGCCGGCTGTTTCTCAACCCGCTCTATATCGATGTGGCGAAATTGACTGGCGTTTCGCTGCCCGGCGGCGACGCCATCGCCCGATTAAGACGCAGCGATATCGTCGACTATGTTGCCATCGCCAAACTGAAATGGCAGGCGCTGCGTTCGGCATTTGCGGCATTCAAGGTTGATGGAAACCGGCAAGACTTCGAAGCCTATCGCGCCGAACGCGATCCGTTGCTGACCCGCTTCGCCTGTTTCGAGGTGCTGCGGCATAAATTCAACGCGGCATGGTGGGAATGGCCCGAACGATGGCGGCAGCCGGACGAGGCCGAATGCGCCCGCCTGCGCGAAGGCCCCGATGGCGACGAGATCGAATTCATCGAATTCGTGCAATGGACCGCCGACCGCCAGCTACGGGCGTGCCGCGATCGCGCCAGCAAGCTCGGCATGAAGGTCGGGCTCTATCTCGATGTCGCCGTGGGCGTGCAGTCCGGCGGGTTCGATGCCTGGAATGAGCAGACGGCGATCTCGCGTCATCTGTCGGTCGGCGCGCCGCCGGACGCCTTGAACACCGTCGGCCAGAACTGGGGCCTTGCGGGATTCAACGCCGCGGGTCTGACGATGCAATCCTTTGAGCCGTTCCGGGAGATGCTGCGAGCCTCGATGCGCTACGCGGGCGCGATCCGGCTCGATCACGTGCTGGGCCTGAAGCGGCTTTATCTGGTGCCGCATGGCTATGCCGCCCGCAATGGCGTCTATGTCAGCATGCCGTTCGAGGCGCTGCTGGCGGTGACCGCGCAGGAAAGCATGGCGCATCGGTGCGTGGTGATCGGCGAAGATCTCGGTACGGTGCCGGAAGGCTTTCGCGAGCAGATGGCGGATTGGGGCATCTGGTCGTATCAGGTGATGATGTTCGAACGCGACGACGCGGGGGCCTTCCGCGACATCGATCATTATTCGGCCAACGCGCTCGTCACGTTCAACACCCACGACCTCTCTACCTATGCGGGGTGGCGCTCCTTCAGCGACCTCAGGCTGAAGCGCTCGATCGGGATCGATCCCGGCGAAAGCGACGATGCGCGCTGGCAAGCACTGACCATGCTGAGCGACATCCTGCGCCAGCACGCCATCGACGGTCACGATTTCTATGCGATCATGGGATTCTTGGCGCGCACCCCATCCCGTCTGCTGACGATATCGCTGGAGGATCTTCTCGGGCTGCTCGACCAGCCCAACATTCCCGGCACGGTGGACGAACATCCGAACTGGCGGCGGCGACTGCCGCAGGCGATCGATGAGATCGCCGCTGCGATCGACATGTCGGCGCTCAAGGCCGCGATGCAGGAGCGCACGCACGGGAATATTTAAGATGCCATGCTTCAACCGGTGAGCAACATTGCCCTGTAAGATTGAAGATTACGGTCTGATCGGCGATTGCGAAACCGCGGCCTTGGTGGGCCGCGACGGGTCGATCGACTGGCTGTGCTGGCCGGCATTCGATTCCGATGCGTGTTTTGCAGCTATCCTCGGCACTGAGCAGCATGGCCGCTGGAAGATCGCACCCGCTGACGATGTCACCACCATCTCCCGTCGCTATTGGGGCGACACGCTAATCCTGGAGACACGTTTCGAGACCAAAAGCGGCATTATCGCAATTGTCGATTTCATGCCGCCGCGCGGCAAGGCCTCCGACATCGTCAGGCTGGTCCGTGGAATCAGCGGCCGGGTGAAGCTGCGGATGGAGCTGGTGATCCGGTTCGGATTCGGCACCGATATCCCCTGGGTCAAGAAGAACGAGGATGGCTCGGGGCTGCTCGCGATCTGCGGGCAGGACATGACGGTGTTGCGGACGCCGGTCGAGACCCGCGGCGAGAATATGACGACCGTGGCCGACTTCGAAGTCGGCGAAGGCGAAACCATACCCTTCGTTCTGACCTATGGGCCGTCACATTTGCCGGTCCCGGAGCCGCTGGATCCCGTGCAAGCCCTGCAGGAAACCCAGGATTTCTGGACCGAATGGAGCAGCCGCTGCACCTATCAAGGCGACTGCCGCGATCTCGTGATGCGGTCGCTGATCACGCTGAAGGCGCTGACCTATGCGCCTACCGGCGGTATCGTCGCGGCGCCGACGACCTCGCTGCCGGAGAAACTCGGCGGCGCCCGGAACTGGGACTATCGTTTTTGCTGGCTGCGCGATGCCACCTTCACGCTGCTGGCGCTGATGAACAGCGGTTACACCGAGGAAGCGTCGTGCTGGCATAGTTGGCTGCACCGCGCGGTCGCAGGTGCGCCGGCCCACATGCAGATCATGTACGGCATCATGGGCCAGCGCCGCCTGCTGGAATGGGAAGCGGACTGGCTGCCCGGGTACGAAGGCGCGCAGCCGGTACGGATCGGCAACGCCGCGCATGCGCAGTTGCAGCTCGATGTCTATGGTGAACTGATCGACGCCTTTCATCAGTCGCGGGTGGCCGAGCTGAAGCTCGACGACGGCAGCTGGGATCTCGAATGCGAGGTGCTCGAACATCTCGCCGAGGTATGGGACCATCCGGACAACGGCATCTGGGAGCGGCGCGGCGAGGGCAAGCACTACGTCTCCTCGAAGGTGATGACATGGGTCGGCTTCGACCGCGGCATCAAGAGCGCCGAAAAATTTGGTTTTAAAGCGCCGATCGACAAATGGCGCGAGCTGCGCGACACGATCCATCGCGACGTCTGCGAAAAGGGCTTTGATCCCGTCCAGAATACGTTTGTCATGTCCTATGGATCGCAATGGCTCGATGCCAGCATCCTGATGATGCCGGCGGTGGGCTTCCTTCCGGGCAATGATCCGCGGGTTCGCGGCACACTGGCGGCGATCGAGAAATACATGATGCGTGATGGATTCGTGCTGCGGCACGATCCGCGCGAGATCACGGACGAAATACAGCCGATCGAAGGCGCGTTTCTCGCCTGCAGCCTCTGGCTCGCCGACGCCTATGTGCTCTCGGGCGAGATCGAAAAGGCGCAGGCGACGTTCGACCGTGTCGTCGCCATCGCCAACGATCTCGGATTGTTGGCCGAAGAATATGATTCCGATGCCGGACGCCAGACCGGCAACTTCCCGCAAGCCCTGACCCACATCGCGCTGATCAACACCGCGCATAACCTCAGCGACGCCAAGAAGCCGGCGATGCAGCGGTCGGAATAGGGGGCTCCGGTCGTCCCGGCGCAGGCCGGGACCCATACGCCGTGTCGTCTCGTTCGGACAGTATGGTGGACGGCGTGCTGTTTTTAGTAGCGCCAGGGGTTATTGATCCCGGCCTGCGCCGGGACGACGACAGTTTTTTACTTGGTCTCGTTATTCTTCATCACGATATCCATCGCGCCGGCAAAACCCTCGTCCTCGTTCGACGCCGTGACATGGGTCGCTTGCCGCTTGATGTCGTCGGTCGCGTTGCCCATCGCGATCGACAGGCCGCTTTTCCGAAACATCGCGAGGTCGTTGTGCATGTCGCCGACTGTGGCAACGGCATCGGTGGAAATACCCAGGCGTTTGGCCATTGCCTGCACGAAGGTGCCCTTGTCGTGGCCGGGCGGCGTGATGTCGAGATAATAGCTTTGCGAGCGGGCCGCGGTGGCCTGTGTTCCGACGGCGCTCTGCATCGCGGCTTCGCAACGTTGCAGCAGTGCCGCATCGGAAGTCGAACCGACGATCTTGCAGGCGGCCGACAGATAGGGCGCGAAATCGTCGACGATGACGGGGTCGACCCTGATGGTACGTTTTTCAAACGGATTGTATTCGGCCTCGGCGTTCTGCACGAGCCATTTGTCGTGGGTAAACAGCCAGATATCGACGCCGAATTCGTTCAGCACATCGATGCTGCGTTGAGCCGCTGAAGCCGGAATCAGATGTTGCTCGATTGGATTCATCTGCGGGTCGGAGATCGAACTGCCGTTGAAGGAGCCGATGGGCAGGGTGATCCGGAGCGGCTCGACCAGAAACCGCATGCCGATCGTCGGGCGGCTGGAAACGATGGTGAAGCCGACGCCGGAATCTTCCAGCTGACGCACCGCGCGCGCGGTTTTGTCGGTCAGGGTCTTGTCCTTGGTCAACAGCGTGCCGTCGACATCGGAAACCACAAGGGCAATGCGGGTCATGGGCGGTTCCTGCTGATGGTGGCGTTGCCGGCCGGAGTTATTCCGAGCTGATGCACGATATCGTCGACGATGGCTTCGACCGGCGCATCGATCGAGACCGTCACCGGATCCTCGTCGCTGCCCGGTGGTTCCAGTGTTCTGAACTGGCTGGGCAACAGGTCCGGCGGCATGAAATGGCCTTTGCGTTTCGCGAGCCGGTCCGCGATCAATTGCTGGGTACCGTCGAGGTAGACGATGCGAACGTCGTCGCGGCCATGCACGAGGATATCGCGATAGGCGCGCTTCAGCGCCGAGCAGGCGATCACGGCATGCTCGCCGGCCTGGCAGACCCGGTCGATCTCGGCCGCGATGGCGCGCAGCCAGGGCCAGCGATCCTCGTCGGTAAGGGGGTGGCCGGCTTTCATCTTGGCGACGTTGCTGGCTGGGTGGAATCTGTCGCCGTCCTCGTATGTCCAGCCAATTCGTTTGGCCAGTTGATCCGCGATGGTGCTCTTGCCCGATCCGGACACGCCCATCACGATTAGCGCGCACGGCGTGGCGCGCGTGGCTTCACGCACGGAAATTCTCCGGCAGCGCCGCTTTGTCCAGCAGCCAGATGGTCTCGCCTTCGGAATGTGCACGGTTCGCGGGCAGGTCTTCACCGTCGAATACACGGGTCAGGATCGCACGCTTTCCGGCGCCGCTGGCCTCGAACAGCATTTCGCGGCACGAGGCGAGCGTCGGCAATGTCAGGGATATCCGAGGCACGAACGGTTCGACATTCGCCTTTGGCACTTCGATCACCCAACGCGTGGTCTCTTCCACGGCAGGATATCCCGGAAACAGCGACGCAGTATGGCCGTCAGGCCCGACGCCGAGCAAGACGACATCGAACAAGGGCCGCTCCGGGGTCAGTTTGTCCGCGCCATAGAAAGCCTTCAGCTCCGCCTCGTAGCGCCGCGCGGCCTCGGCAGGGTCGGCGCTGTCGATCGGGATCGGATGGACATTGGCTGATGGCGCGCATTGGTCCAGAAACGCCTTGCGGGCCATCGACATATTATTGAGGGGATTGTCGACCGGGACGAAACGCTCGTCACCGATGAACCAGTGCACGCGGTCCCACGGGATTTTGGGGCGATAGTCGTCGGTCGCGAGCAACTCGAATAATTGCTTGGGACTCGATCCGCCGGAGAGGCAGATCGCAACGCGCTGGCCGTTGGCAACGATCCTGGCCACGATGCGATCGGCCGCAGCTTTCGCCATTGCTGCCGGATCAGCTGCGGTAATGACACGGCGGTTTTGGTTCGCAGCCATGGTGTCAGCCAAGCTGCCGCCAGCTTCGGCCGTCGCGGGTCAATAGCGCCTCCGCTTCCTCGGGCCCTTCGCTGCCGGCTCTGTAAGTCTTGAGCCCCCGGCCGCCCGCCTTCTTCCAGGCGTCGAGGAACGGCTGCACCGCGCGCCATCCGGCTTCGACGCTGTCGGCGCGCTGGAACAGGATATTGTCACCGATCATGCAATCATAGATCAGCGTCTCGTAACCGGTCGAAGGCTCCGCCTTGAAGTAATCCTTGTAGCGAAACTTCATCTCGACGCCGTCGATGTTGATCGTCGGCCCCGGCACCTTGGTGTTGAACTGCAGCGCGATGCCCTCGGTCGGCTCGGTGGAGATGATGAGGTAATTCTGCGACAATCGATCGACGGGCGTCTCGCGAAACATCGCAAACGGCGCCTGCTTGAACTTGATCGCGATTTCGGTTCGCTTGATACCGAGCGCCTTGCCGGTGCGCAGATAAAACGGCACGCCGGCCCACCGCCAGTTATCGATGGTCAGCTTCAGCGCCGCGTAGGTTTCCGTGTTGCTGTCCGGTTTGACGTCTTCGGTCCTGCGATAGTCCTCGATTTCGGTATCCCCAACCCTGCCGCTGACGTACTGGCCGCGCACCGAGTTGGCCAAGGCGTCGGCTTCGCTTTGGGTCTGGACCGCCGCCAGCACTTCCGCCTTTTCCGAGCGTACCGAATTCGCGTTGAATTTTGCCGGCGGCTCCATGGCGACCAGCGACAGCAACTGGAACAGATGGTTCGGCACCATGTCGCGCAGCGCGCCGGTGGCATCGTAGAAGCTGCCACGATGGCCGACGCCCAGTCTCTCGTCGACCGTGATCTGGATGTGATCGATATGGTTACGATTCCAGATCGGCTCGAACATGCCGTTGGCGAAGCGCAGCACCAGGATGTTCTGGACGGTTTCCTTGCCGAGATAATGATCGATCCGATAGATCTGATGCTCGTCGACCAGTTGCAGCAACGCGTCGTTGAGCTCCTTCGCGGAAGCCAGATCCGTTCCGAAGGGTTTTTCCACCACCAGCCGGCGCCAGGCGCCGTTTTCCTGCAGCATGCCGGTCCGGCCGAGTTCCTTGCTGATCGGCTGGAACGCGCTGGGTGGTGTCGCCAGATAGAACAGGCGATTGCCGCCGGTCTGGGTCGAAGTCTCGAGCTTGTCGAGCTGTTCGCTCATCCTGTCAAATGATGCAGGATCGCTCGGATCCGCCTCGATGCAGGTGACGCATCCGAGCAGGCGCCTGGCGATCGCATCGTCCACCGGGCGTGTTGCGAACTCGTGCAGGCCTTTCATCAGGCTGTCGGTGAGTTCGTCGTTCGACATAGCCGTGCGCGCGACGCCGACCAGGCAGAATTTCTCCGGCAGCAGATTGGTCGCGGCCAGATTATAGAGGGCCGGGACCACCAGCCGATGCGCGAGGTCTCCGGTGACGCCGAAGATGACAAAGGAGCAGGGATCGGGTGTCTTCTGGGCTGTCTTAATGGTTGCCATGCTAGTTCACGCTTTCGGCTTGGTGGCGCCGGCCGCGCCCGGCTTCGGTTCCTTATGGCCGCCGAAACCGGCGCGCATCGCGGAAAGGATTTTTTCCGCAAACGTGTGCTCCTTGCGTGAGCGGAAACGGGCGTAGAGCGCAGCGGTCAATACTTCGGCAGGAACGGCCTCATCGATCGCGGCGTTGACCGTCCAGCGGCCTTCGCCGGAATCCTCCACAAAGCCGGAATATTCCTCCAGCGTGTGATTCTCCGCGAGCGCGGACGAGGTGAGATCGAGCAGCCATGACGGGATCACGCTGCCGCGCCGCCAGACCTCGGCGATATCGGCAATATCGAGATCGAAACGGTGAGCCTCGGGCAGCGCATCGATATTGGCGTTCTTCAGAATATCAAAGCCCTCGGCATAGGCCTGCATCAGGCCGTATTCGATGCCGTTATGGACCATCTTGACGAAATGCCCGGCGCCGACCGGGCCGGCGTGGATATAGCCCTGCTCGATCCTGACATCGCGCCCTTCGCGGCCCTTGGTGCGTTCGATATCGCCGATCCCGGGCGCCAGTGCCGCAAAGATCGGGTCAAGCCGATCGACCACCGCCTTGTCGCCGCCGATCATCATGCAATAGCCGCGGTCGATACCCCAGACGCCGCCCGACGTGCCGACATCGAGATAATGGATGCCGAGTTTCTTCAGCGATTGGCCGCGGCGGACGTCGTCCTGCCAGAAGGTGTTGCCGCCATCGATGATGACATCGCCAGGCTCCATCAGCTTCGATAGCGCCTCGATCGTGGCTTCGGTGATCTTGCCCGCCGGCAGCATCACCCAGGCGGTGCGCGGCTTCTCCAGCTTCTTGACGAAGTCCTCAAGGGCCCCAGCGCCGACCGCGCCATCGGCGCCGATGGCCGCGACGGCCTTGGGATCCTTGTCGTAAACGACCGTGGTGTGTCCGTGCCGCATCAGTCGGCGCACGATATTGCCGCCCATCCGACCGAGACCGATCATGCCAAGCTGCATCTGGGATCCTAACGTTGGGTCATTGGATTTGAAATGTCGAGAACCAAGATAAAGCAGTTCAAAAGCGCTGAGATCAATTCAGCGCTTCCGTGATGGCTGCATCCAGCATCCGCAAACCCGATGCCAGATCGCCCTTGAGGTGGACGCGAAGCGCGCGCCGGCCACGTTCGGTCAGCACGCCGAAATCGCCGCGAGCCTGAGCGGCCTTGATCACGCCAAAGCTGGCCTTCTGGCCGGGCACGGCGAGATCCCTGGCGTCGTCGGCGGTGATCTGCAGGAAGACGCCGCTGTCCGGCCCGCCCTTGTAGGCCTGGCCGGTCGAATGCAGAAAGCGCGGGCCAAATTCGGCGCAGGTCGCGACATGACGGCTGTCGCGGACCGCGAGCCGCATGTGCTGCAGATCGCCGATATGGGCGGCGTTGCGTTCGATATAGGCGAGCAGCGCGACATAATCGTGGGCGCCAGAGCGCGAAAGATGCGCCTTCAGCCAGGAGCCGAGATCGCCATTGGCGCCCGCCTTGCGGAGCGCCGCAGCGTTATTGCCGTCGGTGTAAATATCGACATGATCGGTGGAGATCACCGGATGCTCTGACGGTAAGGACCCCGTCTTCTCGAACGCCGCGGTCAAGTCGCGGGTCTTGATCTTGGCGGCTTCGACGTCGGGCTGGTTGAACGGATTGATGCCGAGCACCGAGCCGGCCACCGCGACCGCCATCTCGAAGCGGAAGAACTCCTGGCCGATATGCTCGATCGATTTCATCACGATGCGCACGACGGGATGACCGGCCTTTTCCAGTGCGCTCAGTTTGGCGTCATGTGAGGAATCGTCTTCGCCTTCGGTGCGGATGTCGATGAAGAAGCGATCGTTGCCATACTGGCTGGCGTCGCCCAGCGTCTCGCCGTCGATCGGGATCAGGCCCTTGCCGTCCTTGCCGGTGGACTCGGCGATCAACTGCTCGGCCCAGGCGCCGAAATCGGCGATCTTCTTCGACGACAGGATCGTCACCTTGTCGCGGCCTTCGAGGCCAGCGAGGCCCATCGCAAGACCGAGCTGCACGCCCGGATTTTCATGCGGCGGCACGTCCGGTCCGCAGGAGCGCACCATCGCCATCGTATGCGTGATCAGCGTGCGCAGGTCGATGCCCGCCGCCGCCGCCGGAACCAGCCCGAACGGTGACAGCACGGAGTAACGTCCGCCGATGGTGGGATCGCCATAGAAGGTGCGAGCAAAGCCCTGCTTCGCCGCTATCTTCTGCAACGACGAGCCGGGGTCGGTGACCGCAATAAACCGATGCCCGGCCTTGTCGGCGCCGATCGTCTCGGAGACGCGTTCGAAGAAATAATCCTTCATCACGTTCGGCTCGGTGGTGCCGCCGGATTTGCTCGACACGATGAACAGCGTGTCGGCGAGGTTGATCGAGGCCTGCATCGCGCGGACCTGCGCCGGGTCGGTGGAATCAAGCACATGCAGCTTCGGATAGCCCGGCTGCTTGTCGAAGGTTTGCGCCAGCACCTCCGGCCCGAGGCTCGATCCGCCCATGCCGAGCACGACGACGTCGGTGAAGTTCTGTCCCTTCACCCGATGCTGGAAGTCTTCGTAGTCGGCGATATCGGCCGATGCCGGGCTGATCAGCCAGCCCAGCCATTTGTTCTCGTCGTCGCCGGTCCAGACCGATTTGTCGCGGTGCCAGAGCGCGCGTATCCTGGCCGAGGCGCGCCAATCCTCGGTGCTTTTCTCGACCGCCTTGCTCAGGCTGCCGCCGAGCGCCAAGGCCTGCCGGTCGATGCTTCCGCCGAGAACGGTGACGCGCTTGTGCGCGACCGCGCCGTAGAGCTTGTCGGCGGCATCGGCGAATTGCTTGACGCCATCCTTGACCAGCTCGGCCGTGATCGCATCGAGCGAGATGCCGGATTTTTCGAGTTCGGCCAGCACGTGCCGGGCGTCCTCGACATTCTCTTCAAGGCTGTTGCGCAACTTGCCGTGATCGCGGAAGGCGTCGAGCGTGGCCGGCGGCACCGTGTTGACCGTATTGGGGCCGATCAATTCCTCGACATAGAGCACATCGCTGTAGTCCTTGTTCTTGGTGCCGGTCGAGGCCCACAATAGCCGCTGCGGTTTTGCTCCTTTGGCGGCCAGCTTGTCCCAGCGCGCCCCCGAAAACAGCCGCTTGTATTCCACATAAGCCAGCTTGGCGTTGGCGATCGCGACCTTGCCTTTCAGTGCGGCCAGCCGTTCCTTCTCGGTCGGGTCGTTGGCCTTGGCGATCTTCTCGTCGAGTTGCTTGTCGACCGCGCTGTCGATGCGGCTGACGAAGAAGCTGGCGACGCTGCCGACATGCGAGGGATCGCCGCCCTTGGCGACGTATTTTTCGAGGCCGGCAAGATAGGCCTCGGCCACCTGCACATAGACCTTCTGCGAAAACAGCAAGGTGATGTTGATGGAAATACCTTCGCCGATCAGATGCTGGATCGCCGGCAGGCCCGGCGCGGTCGCCGGCACCTTGACCATCAGATTCCTGCGATCGACTTCCTTCCAAAGCCGTTCGGCTTCGACGATGGTGCCTTTGGTATCCATCGCGAGGTAGGGCGACACTTCGAGGCTGACGAAACCGTCATGGCCCGCGAGGTGATCGTAAACCGGGCGCAGCACATCGGCGGCGTGCTGGATATCCTCGACCGCGAGATGCTCGAACAGTTCGGACACCGGCCGGTCGCCCTTTTTCAGCGCCTGGCCGATCGGCGCGTCATATTCGTCCGAGCTGCCGATCGCCTTCTCGAAAATCGACGGGTTCGACGTGACGCCTTTGACGCCGTCGGTGTCGATCAGCTTTTTCAGGTCTCCCTTGGCGACGAAGCCGCGGGCGAGGAAATCCAGCCAGACCGCCTGGCCGTGGCTTTCGAGTGCTTTGACGGGATTCATGGTGCCTGCTTCTGTCCGGGTTGGTCGATGTTTCGGCTTTTGGGGCAGTTCTGGCGGGAGCCAACGTCTATTGTACTGTCTGTTTGGGGCGAGAGCCGATCTGGGTGATGACCAATAGAATATGCGGGTGCCCAGAGCATAACGCCATACGCAACATATCGATCCCGGAAATTGGCTGTTTAGCGGCGCTCCCACCGTCATTTTTTGATCACGACAGGGCAGGGATGACATATCCGCATGTTAGGCTGGCGGGCTGCGCAACGGGCTGGCGGGGTCGATGATTTCTACCAAAGGCTTTGGATTTGCTGGATTTATGCCGCCGTGCTCGATGCTGTTGGCGGCGCGCTGTCGTTTGGACAGCGCGTCGAGGGCATCCGGTCGGACGCGTTACAAATCCCGGCCGAAATCCCGGGCGGCCATGGCCCGCTCCAATGGAGGCCATCGTGGTCCGGCCGGACGATGGGCGTGCCGAACAAGGCCTTCGTGATCGGCGGTGGTTCGCATGTCGGATGGGCGACCGGACGCCGGAGCGTCGATGAGGCCGTCAAGGATGCGCTCGGCTTCTGCACGGCGGGCCCTGCCGCCAAATGCACCGTCGTCAACATCAACAACAAGCCCATCGAGTAGCACGCGATCTCGTGCGCGTGATGGCCACATTGCAGCGAATTACCGGCTCGCGGAATTCGCGCGCGTGATTTGCGTTGCCTGGGTCAAGTAAATAGGGTGCGCCGCATTAAAGAACAAAAAAAGGATCAAGAACTTGCCAACTCGCATCCAACTTCTCGCTGTCTCACTGGCCGGCGTTGCGCTCTCGCTAGTTCCCGTCACAGCTTCCTCCGCGGCCGACAGCACCATCAAGCTTGGAAATACCGCGCCCTATAGCGGCCCCGCGTCGGCCTATGGCACGATCGCGCGCGCGGAAGCTGCCTACTTCCAGATGATCAACGATCAAGGCGGCATCAACGGCCGCAAGATCGACTTCGAGACCCTGGATGACGCGTATTCCGCGCCCAAGACGGTCGAACAGACGCGCAAGCTGGTCGAGCAGGATGAAGTGCTGGCGATGTTCAGCTCGGTGGGCACCGCGCCCAACATCTCCGTGCAGAAATATCTCAACGGCAAACACGTGCCGCAGATTTTCGTCTCCTCCGGCGCGACGCGCTGGAACGACCCGAAGCAGTTTCCTTGGACGGTCGGCTTCAATCCGACCTACGAACTGGAAGGCAAGCTCTACGCGCAATATGTGCTGAAAACGAAGCCGGATGCGAAGATCGCGGTCATCACGCCCAACGAGGATGCCGGCAAGGATTATTTGCGCGGCTTCAAGGCGGGGCTGGGCGATCACGTCAAGCAATTGGTCTCGGAGACGACCTACCAGACCACCGATCCGACGATCGATTCCCAGATGGTGACGATGCGCGAATCCGGCGCCGACGTTTTCTTTGCGGAAGCGACGCCGAAATTCGCCGCGCAGGCGATCAAGAAGGCCGGTGAGATGGGCTGGAAGCCGCTGATCATATTACCGACGGTTTCCAACTCGGTCTCCGCGGTGCTGCAGCCCGCTGGCCTGGAAAATACCATCGGCGTGGTGACCGGGCTTTACCTCAAGGACCCCAACGACGCGCGTTGGGCGGACGATCCGGCGGTGAAGGATTTCCTCGCCTGGATGAAGAAGTACCAGCCGGGCGCGAGCACCGGCGATCTCTTCAATGTGCAGGGCTACACCGTTGCGCAAATCATGGTGGAGGTGCTGAAGAACTGTAAGGACGATCTCAGCCGCGAGAACATCATCAAGCAGTCCACCAGCTTGAGCGGCCTCGCGATGCCAATGCTGCTGCCCGGCATCAAGGTCCAGAACGACCCGAGCGATGTCACGCCGATCCGGCAAGTCCAGATGGCGCGCTTTGACGGCAAGACCTGGGTGTTGTTCGGCGACATCCTCGGCGACAAATAAGGCAGCGACATAGACGGAAGAAAGATTCCGACAGGGAACCTCGGGTGATCTGCGACGATCTCAACGAGATCTGTGCTTGCGGCGAGGTCCGGTGCTCAGGGCGCCGGACCAGCCAATTCCCGAGGTCGTTTCGCGATCCTGATCGGACCCGCGCAGTTGCGCTCCAGGCGCGTGCTCACGTTTGATTACATTCCGCGCACTTAAATTTTACCTCGGAGCGATGCGGCCCAGTGACGCGGCTTGTCCCCTGCGTCAATATGATAGCCTGCGCGGTACAGTTTTGATCTTGGGGGAATAGTTAGCGCTGTCGGTTGCAGGAGACCCAGACCATGGGTGAAATCCGCGACTTCAAATCGAGCAGACAAGGTGAGCCGCCGAGCGGCGCAACACCACGACGCCTTGCCGCGATCGTCGCCGGCGATATCGCGGGCTACAGCCGTCTGATGGAACTGGATGAAGAAGGAACGCACGGTCGCGTCAAGCGGATCGAACGCGATCTCATCGAGCCCAGCATCACAGAGCACAACGGCAAGCTCGTCAAAACCACCGGCGACGGCTTTATTGCGATTTTCGACAGTCCCGTCGAAGCTGTTCGGTGCAGCATCGTCATTCAGCAAAATCTGGTGGGCCGCAACGCCTCGCTTCCGACGCATTATCGGATCGCGTATCGGATCGGCGTCAATTTGGGCGACGTTATCATCGAGGCGGACGACGTTTACGGTGACGGCGTCAATATCGCTTCGCGACTCGAGGGTATTGCCGATCCCGGCCAAGTTTACATCTCAGGCGGGATTTACGAACAGATAAAGCACAAGCTGGTCTGCGGATATGAATCGCTCGGGGACCGCAAAGTCAAGAACATCACCGATCCGGTGCGAGTCTACCGCGTGCTTCCGGATGCCGCCGCGTTCCACAAGACCCGAAAACGCCGCGAGAACATTCTGATTTTCCTGCTGAGCACTGCGCTGCTGATCATCGCCGGCGGCGTTCTCTGGTACATGCTCCTGCAACCGCACCATAAAGTGGCGGATCAGGGGTCTGCTCCGGTCGCGCCTTCGGCGCAATCGCCCGCCTTGCCGGCGCCCGCTGCGAAGCAAGCGGCGCCACAGCCGGCCGCGCCTCCGTCTTCCACGCAACAGGCCTCGCCCCAGCCTCAACCGGTTCCTTCAGGGGCTCCTGCAGCGAAACAGGGAGCGCTGCTGCCGCAGTCAGTATCTCCGGCCACGCCGGCGGTCCATGAGCCTGAAATGAAGGCGCTTCCGGGCGGCAGTTTCGCGATGGGCAGCAATGATGATATTTCGGAACGGCCGATCCATCAGGTAACGATCAAGCCGTTCTCGATCAGCATATACCCGATTACTGTTCGGCAATGGAACGAATGCGCTGCTGCCAAAGCATGCGGGTTCGTGGCAACCGGGAAAGATGATGCGCCCATCTCCAATGTAAGTTGGAGCGATGCCAAGCAATATGTCGCTTGGCTCGCGGATGCCACGCGAAAGCCCTACCGGCTTCCGAGCGAAGCCGAATGGGAATATGCCGCGCGCGGAGGAACGCAGACGAAATATTGGTGGGGCGACCAGCTGCAACCCGGCATGACTAATTGCAAGGACTGCACCGACATCTCAGCCACCGACCAGCCGGTCAAGGTTGGCAATTTTAAACCCAATCCATTTGGACTCTATGACATGGGCGGCGGTGTCGATCAGTGGGTAGAGGACTGTTGGCACAAGAGTTACCAGGGCGCCCCGGCAGACGGTTCGGCATGGGTCGCCGGTGACTGCACATCTCACGTTCTCCGGTCCGGCTCGTGGAAGAACGACGCGCGCTACGTGCGGCCGGCCAATCGCGACAGTTACGATACGAACGTCCGATATCCGACCCATGGATTCCGGGTCGCTCTATCGCCTTAGGGCGTGATCCCGACACGAAGGAGCGTGTTTCATGAAGATCGCCCGCCTTGTCGTGCTAGCCGCGGCGCTTGCCTTGTTGCCGAGCGTTGCCGACGCTCAGGGAAAGCCCGCGCCCCCGGATGCGGTGCTGTATTTTATCTGGCCGCAGGATGGCTCGACGATCAAGGGCGGGTTCTGGGCCCGGTTCGGCCTGCGCAACATGGGCGTGACTCACGCGGGCGATAATTTCCAGAACAGTGGCCATCACCATTTGCTGATCGACGTGAATGAGCCGCTCAATCCCAACGAACCGATACCGCAGGATAAATCACATCTCCATTTTGGAGCCGGTCAAACCGAAACCCGCGTCGAACTTCCACCCGGCAAGCATACGCTTCAGCTGGTGTTGGGTGATGCCGGTCATTATCCGTTCAATCCTCCGCTCGTCTCCGAGAAGATTACGGTCAGGATCAAGTAGAGTCGGTACGGTCGCGGTTGCGATCATGCGCCCTGGCGCAGGCCGGCGTTGAGCGTGTCGGCGCCGGCCGCCGAGCGTGAAACCCGCGACGGTGTTTGGATCGCCGACATCGCGCCAGACTTAGCGCAGGCTGGCGTTGATCTTGTCCAGCGCGGCCGTGCCGGGGCACAGGGTTTTCTCGCCGAGCTGGTTCAGCGGCGTGTCCACCGTATTGAGGTGGGTGTGCAGATCTTCCGAGTCCGGATCGACATAGAGCAGTCCGGTGACGATCTGGCCCTTGGCGGCGTGCTTCTGCAGAAAGGTCATCGCGCCCAGCCGGTCATGCGGATCGTAATCGGCGTCGAGCTTGCGCAGCGCCAGTTTGGTGCCGTCGTGCTGCTCGACCACGGTGACCGATCCCGGCGCGTAATCGACCGTGATCGGATCCCGGCCGGTGATGACGTCGAGCCGGTTTACCGCATCATTGTGCTCGCGGACATAGTCAAAGCTCTTGGTCGAACCTGCGTGGTTGTTGAAGGCGACGCAGGGGCTGACCACGTCGATAAAGGCCGCGCCCTTGTGCTGGATCGCGGCCGCGATCAGCGGCACCAATTGGGTCTTGTCGCCGGAGAAGCTGCGTGCCACGAAGCTGGCGCCCAACTGCAGGGCGATTGCGACCAGGTCGATCGCGTTGTCGCTGTTGGTGACGCCCTTCTTGGATTTCGAACCACGGTCGGCGGTAGCCGAGAACTGGCCCTTGGTGAGGCCGTAGACGCCGTTATTCTCGACGATATAGGTCATGTTGACGCCGCGCCGGATCGAATGCGCGAACTGCCCGAAGCCGATCGAGGCGCTGTCGCCGTCGCCGGAAACGCCGAGATAGATCAGGTCGCGATTGGCGAGATTGGCGCCGGTCAACACCGACGGCATGCGGCCGTGCACCGAATTGAAGCCGTGGGAATTGCCGAGGAAATAATCCGGCGTTTTCGAGGAGCAGCCGATGCCGGAAATCTTGGCGACGCGATGCGGTTCGATCGAGAGTTCGTAGCAAGCTTCGATGATCGAGGCCGTGATCGAGTCGTGGCCGCAGCCGGCGCACAGCGTCGAGATCTTGCCCTCGTAATCGCGGTGGGTGTAGCCGAGATCGTTCTTCGGCAGGCCCGGATGCTGGAATTTCGGCTTGGCGATATAGGTCATGACTTCACCTTGCGAAGCGGGGTCACCTTGAGCTGGTCCTGATGGTCGCCGATGGCGCCCGCGATGAAGCGCGCGGTGATCGGCGTGCCGTCATAGTGCAGGATCGGCACCAGCCGTACCGGATCGATGCCATTTTCGTTGACGATCAGCTGACGAAGCTGCGCGTCGCGGTTCTGTTCGACCACATACACGAAATCGTGGTCGGCGATGAAGCTTGCGACGCTGGAATGGAACGGGAAGGCGCGAATCCGAAGCCGGTCGAGCTGATGGCCGCGCGCTTCCAGGATGCCGATCGCCTCGTCCATCGCCGGCGCGGTCGAGCCGAAATAGATCACGCCGTATTTGGTGGGCTTGGCGGCGTTGGCCTGCAGCGGCCGCGGCACCATGTCCTGGGCGGTCTCGAACTTGCGCAGCAGCCGTTGCATGTTGTCGGCGTAAACCGAGCCTTCCTCGGAATATCGCGCGTAGCGGTCACGCGAGGTGCCGCGGGTGAAGTACGAGCCCTTGGTGGGATGGGTGCCCGGATAGGTGCGGAACGGGATGCCGTCGCCATCGACGTCGAGGTAGCGGCCGAAGTCGCGGCCCTCGTCGAGCATCTCGGCGGTCATTACCTTGCCGCGGTCATATTGCCTGGCGTCGTCCCATTTCAGCGGGCGGCACAGCCGGTGGTTCATGCCGATGTCGAGATCGAGCATCAGGAAGATCGTGGTCTGCAGCCGTTCGGCGAGATCGAATGCCTGCGCGGCGAACTCGAACGCTTCGGCCGGATCTTCCGGGAACAGCAGCACATGCTTGGTATCGCCGTGCGAAGCATAGGCGCAGGCGATGATGTCGCATTGCTGGGTGCGCGTCGGCATGCCGGTCGAGGGTCCGGCGCGCTGGACGTTCATGATCACGGCCGGAATTTCGGCGAAGTAGGACAGGCCGATGAACTCCGTCATCAGCGAGATGCCGGGGCCGGAGGTCGCGGTGAAGGCGCGGGCGCCGTTCCAGGACGCGCCGATCACGATGCCGATCGAGGCGAGTTCGTCCTCGCCCTGAACGATGGCGTAGTTGGCCTTGCCGGTTTCGGGATCGTGCCGCAGTTTCTTGCAATGGCTGGTGAAGGCGTCGGCCAGCGACGACGACGGCGTGATCGGGTACCACGCGCAAACCGTGGCGCCGCCATAGACCGCGCCGAGTGCGGCGGCGCTGTTGCCTTCCAGGAAGATGCGGTCGCCGACCTTGTCGGTCTTCTTGACCCGCAGGCCGATCGGGCATTTCAGGTTTTGCAGCGCCCAGTCGCGGCCGAGATGCAGCGCGTGGATATTGGAGGACAGGAGCTTCTCCTTGCCCTTGTACTGCTCACCGATCAATTGCTCGACCAGCTTCGGGTCCATGTCGAGCAAGGCGCACATCGCGCCGAGATAGATGATGTTCTTGAACAATTGGCGCTGGCGCGGGTCGGTATAGGTCGAGTTGGTGATCGCGGTCAGCGGCACGCCGATCACGGTGATGTCGGGGCGGAATTTCGACGTCGGCATCGGCTTGGTCGAGTCGTAGAACAAATAGCCGCCGGGCTCGATCGAGGCGACGTCCTTGTCCCAGGTCTGCGGGTTCATCGCCACCATCATGTCGACGCCGCCGCCGCGGGCGCCAAGATGGCTGTGTTCGGTGACCCGCACTTCATACCAGGTCGGCAGGCCCTGGATGTTGGACGGGAACACGTTGCGCGGCGATACCGGTACGCCATGGCGCAGGATCGAGCGGGCGAACAGTTCGTTGGCGCTGGCCGAACCGGAACCGTTGACGTTGGCGAAGCGGACGACGAAGTCGTTTACGCTGCTGATCGGGCTTTGGACGGACATGATGATCCCGCTTGTGTCATATCGATGAGATATTTCTGCATGTCCCACGCGCCGGTAGGGCAACGTTCGGCGCACAGGCCGCAATGGAGGCAGACGTCTTCGTCCTTGACCATCACGCGGCCGGTCTTGAGGCCATCGGCGACATAGAGCGCCTGTTCCGGACGAGGTGAAGGCGCCTTCAAATGCTGCCGCAGATCGGCTTCATCTTCGTTGGCTGTGAAGGTAATGCAGTCCATCGGGCAGATGTCGACGCAGGCATCGCATTCGATGCACAACGGCGCCGTGAATACCGTCTGGATGTCGCAGTTCAGGCAGCGTTGGGCCTCGCCGAGCGCGAGCTTGACGTCATAGCCGAGTTCGACCTCGGTGCGGATGTCCTTGAGCGCGATGACCTTGTCGCGATGCGGCACCTTGTAGCGCTTGTCGCTGGAGATATCGTTATCGTAGCTCCATTCGTGGATGCCCATCTTCTGCGACGAGATGTGCACCTCGGGCAATGGCCGCTCGTTGATATCTTCGCCCGACAGCAGTTTGTGGATCGAGAGCGCGGCGTCATGGCCATGCGCGACCGCCCAGATGATGTTCTTCGGGCCGAACGCGGCGTCGCCGCCAAAGAATACTTTCGGATTGGTCGAGCCCATCGTCTTCTGGTCGACCTTGGGCATGTTCCATTTGTCGAACTCGACGCCGCAGTCGCGCTCGATCCAGGGGAATGCGTTCTCCTGACCGACCGCCACCAGCACATCGTCGCAGGGAATCGTCTGGTCCGGCTCGCCCGACGGGACCAGATTGCGCCGGCCCTTGTCGTCATATTCGGCCTTCACCTTCTGGAAGGTGACGCCGGTGAGCTTGCCGTTGTCGTGCACGAAGGCGACCGGGACCATGAAGTTGAGGATCGGAATATCCTCATGGATGGCGTCTTCCTTTTCCCAGGGCGAGGCCTTCATTTCCTCGAAGCCGGAACGCACGATCACCTTCACGTCCTCGCCGCCGAGGCGACGGGCGGTGCGGCAGCAATCCATCGCGGTGTTGCCGCCACCCAGCACGATCACGCGCTTGCCGATCTTGTCGGTGTGGCCGAACGAGACGCTGGAGAGCCAGTCGATGCCGATGTGAATGTTTTTCGCCGCTTCCTTGCGGCCGGGCAGCTCGAGCTCACGGCCGCGCGGTGCGCCGGAACCGACGAAGATCGCGTCGTAATTCTCACCGAGCAGCTTCTTCAGGCTGTCGATGCGATGGCCGCCTTTGAACTCGATGCCGAGATCGAGGATGTAATTGGTTTCCTCATCGATCACCGAATCCGGCAGGCGGAATTTCGGAATCTGGGACCGCATCATGCCGCCGGCCTTGGGGTCGGAATCGAACACGGTGCAGTGATAGCCGAGCGGCGCCAGGTCACGGGCGACCGCGAGCGAGGCGGGACCACCGCCGACAATCGCAACGCGCTTGCCGTTTTTTGGCGCGAGCTTCGGCATCCGGCCCTTGACGTCGTCCTTGAAGTCGGCGGCAACGCGCTTCAAGCGACAGATCGCGACGGGCGTTTCCTCGACGCGGCCACGGCGGCACGCGGGCTCGCATGGACGGTCGCAGGTGCGCCCGAGGATTCCCGGAAACACGTTTGACTTCCAATTGATCATGTAGGCGTCGCTGTAACGCCCCTCAGCAATCAATCGGATGTATTCTGGAACGGGGGTGTGTGCGGGGCAGGCCCATTGGCAATCCACGACCTTATGAAAATAGTCGGGCGCCGAGATATCAGTCGGTTTCATTCCTACCATGTCCGCGCCAATACAAGAGAGCGCAGCCTTATTTTTTCCGTCGGACGCTCAATCGGCGTCCTTGTGGTTTTCGAATGGGATCATAGGCTTATCTTATTAGAGCCATTCCAGATGATGCACAAAGGCAATTTTTCGCGATCCGCTGTTTTCATGGCTGACAACGCATGAGTGTAGATGTCGCACCGCGATTTTGCGGCGGTGCAACATGCGCAGGCCGATGTTGTGCCGCGTTCAGGCCGCTGAAATGTCGCTCTTCGCCAGATCCCACATCAGGCGATAGATACCTTTCGAGATCACCGCCGATTTGGGTGCGGCAATAAGCGCCGTGACGGCCGCCTCGATCGCGGCAACGTCTGTACCGTCGATCAACACAAACCAGTCACCCGCGCCCGGATCGGAATCGGACGCGTTGTCGATGAGTGGCTTGGAAAGCGCAGGATCGTTCTCCATCAGATGCATGGAGATGATGCCGTCGCGATCCCTGGGGTCGAGCTGATCTTGCAACGCCGCGCGCAACGCATCCTTAGCCCTCGCGTCAGGACGCAGCCGGATGATGCCGAGAACAGCACCGCGTCCGGTGCCGCGGCTGATCGTGATGCGCGCGACGGCGCGGATCATGTTCTTGAAGCGGCTGATATTGGCCTTCGACCATTCGGTCTGGTTGGCCAATGCCGCGCGATAGGCGGGGCTGTCCAGTGCGTCGAATTCAACAGTCGAATAGAGGCTGAGATATTTCGGGCTGCCTTGATGCGCGATGTACCGCCGCGCTTCAAGAAAACCCGGGATCGCGACCCGTTCTTCCAGATGTTCGCGATCGTACCACCGGTTGAATTCGGCCTCGTCGACGGCGTCCACATCCATCGAGGTCAGCAGCATGCCTTTTCCGGCCATTGGCATTTTATGCGGTCCTTTATGCGCCAATCCTGGAAGCGAGATCGGCAATCGCTTTCATCACGGCATCGCGGATTCCGGGATCGTACAGCGAATGGCCGGCGCCGCCGACGATGCGGACTTCGGAGCGTGGCCACTTTGCCGCCAGCGCGTAGGACGTCGCCGGCGGGCATAGCAGATCGTAACGGCTCTGCACGATGATGCCGGGAATCTCGGCGAGCCTGTCAGTCTCGGTCATCAGTTGATCGGGCTTCATGAAGCAGTCGTTCCGGAAGTAGTGTGCTTCCATGAACGGCGTCGAGGGCAATGCGCCGGATGAATTTGGCGCGCGATCGAGCCGGTCGCGCGACGGCGAATGTTCGGAGAGAATCCGTTCGGTCTCGCCCCAGGCGCGTGCGGCGGGGCCGTGAATCGCCGCATCGGAATCGAGGATGCGCCGATAATAGGCGTCGATCGGATGCGCGCGCTCCTCCGGCGGCAGCACGTTGAGGAAATCCTCATGGAGCCCGGGATAGAAGCGCGGCAGCGCGCGACAAAACGCGCCTTCGAGCTCAGCGCGGGTGCCGAGAAACGTGGCGCGCAACACGATGCCGGTGACGCGCTCCGGATATGCCTGCGCATAGGCCAGCGCCAATGTCGCGCCCCAGGAGCCGCCGACCACCATCCAGCGCTCGAAGCCGAATTTTTCGCGGATCTTTTCCATGTCGGCGATCAGATGCGGCGTCGTGTTATGCTCGCGGCCGCCTTTGGGGCGGCTGCGCCCGGCGCCGCGCTGATCGAACAGCACCGCGTGAAAGCGCTCCGGATCGAACAATCGCCGGTGATCGGGCTGGCAGCCGCTACCGGGCCCGCCATGCAGGTAGACGGCGGCAATGCCGCCGACGCGGCCGACACTTTCGACATAGATCTCGTGGCCGTCGCCGACGGGCAACTGCTCCGAGGTCAGCGGCGTGAACGGATCGGAGCGATGGCGCGACGATTTCCCGGCATCGGCGTCAGGCGCCATGATCGCCTTCTGTCTCCAGCGTGCCGCCGGCGAAGTTGCGATAGATGAAACGCTTGTTGTCGGCGGCGGCCTCAGTTTCCGCCAGCTTGAAGATCTGCTCATGCAGCGGCGACAGCGTGCAGGCCGGATCGGTATTGCCGGCGTCGCCGGTCAGCGCGAACGCCTGGCAGCGGCAGCCGCCGAAATCGACTTCCTTGAACTCGCAGCTCCGGCACGGCTCGGGCATCCAGCCGGTGCCGCGATAGCGATTGAAGGCTTCCGAGTTCTGCCAGATCCAGGCGATCGAATGGTTGGAGCGCACCGACTCGAATTCGAGCCCGGTGATGCTTTCGGCGGCGTGGCAGGGCAGGATCTTGCCGGCGGGCGAGATGTTGAAGAACTGCCGGCCCCAGCCGCCCATGCACTTCTTCGGCCGCAGCGCGTAATAATCCGGCACCACATAGTCGATCGCCAAAATGCCCTTCAGCCGGGTTTCGGCTTCTTCGACGATGCGGCTGGTCTCCTCGATCTGCTCGATGGTCGGCATCAGCGCCGCGCGGTTCTTCAGCGCCCAGCCGTAATATTGCACATTGGCGACTTCGAGCCGGTCGGCGTCGAGATCGACCGCCATCTGGATGATGTCGGACAATTGATGCAGGTTCTGGCGATGCATCACCGCATTGACCGTCAGCGGCAGGTCGAGTTCGCGGGTCCACTTCGCGACTTCGAGTTTCTTCTCATGCGCCTGCTTGAGACCGGCGACGCGGTTGGCCACGACAGGCTCGTTGCCCTGGAAGCTGATCTGCACATGGCACAGCCCGGCATCGGCCAGCGCCGCGAGTCGCTCCTTGGTCAGCAGCACGGCCGAGGTAATCAGGTTGGAATAGAGCCCGACATCGCTGGCGTGCTGCACGAGTTCGACCAGATCCTTGCGCGCGGTGGGTTCACCGCCGGAGAAATGGATCTGCAGCACGCCGATTTCGGCGAGCTCGGTGAGAACTTTCTTCCATTCTTCCGTGGTCAATTCGCTGCTGCCGCGATCTAGCTCCACGGGATTGGAGCAATACGGGCATTGCAGCGGACAGCGATGCGTGATCTCGGCCAGCACGGCGAGCGGAATGCCGTGGGTCTCCGCGATCGAGCCACGCGATTCCAGCACTGCGAGCCCGTCGCTGGGATCGCTCACGGCACCTTTGGGTTCTGTGATGACCGTACTCATGATGTCTTCTCGCGGGCTTCCGTCAGAAAGCCTTTGTCGGCCAAATCCTGCAACATGGCGACCACGTCGGTTGCGATCGCGCTGCGCTCGGCAGCGTATTTCGCGGCGAGCAGGTCGACCATGTCGGCGACGCTGCGCACGCCGTCACAGAGTTGCAGCACTTCGACCGCGATTTCATCGGGCGCCAGCACGCGCTCCGGCGCCAGGATCACCCAGACCTGTCGCGTTTCATCGAATTTCAGCTTGGCATGCCGCGGCAACACCGGCCGGCTGGCTTCGCTGACACTGATGTTGCGGCTGCGCGGGGCTGCCATCGATTTTGCCTTCTTTTGGCTTTCGCTTGCTTCGGCTTAACCTAGCTTACTTTAGCTTTGCTCTAGCTTTCCTTGGGCACGAACGCCCCCGGTGGAATATGGCCATTGACATAGGCATGGTACAGCGCATCGAGCTGAACCCATAGCACGTTGGTCTTGAAGATCAGGGCGTTGCAGACCGCCTCGCGCTCGGCCGGGGTGTTGGCGTTGGCCTTGACGTAGTCGAGCGCAAAGCCGGCATCGCGCGGCGCCTGCTGCAGCCGCCGGCTGAAATAGCTCATGATGTCCGGATTGACGAAATCATAATGCGCCAGCATCCCCGAAATCCGCTCTTCGTGCAGGTTCGGCGCGAACAATTCCGTCAGCGAGGAGGCAATGGCCTCCAGCGGTGTCCGGTCGCGGACGAAATGCACATAGGCTTCCACGGCAAAGCGGGTCGCGGGCAGGATGCCTTCGGTGGATTCGACATAGGCGCTATCGAGCCCGAGCCCTTCGGTGAGCTTCAGCCAGCGCTCGATGCCGCCTTCGGTGCCGAGATCGCCGTCATGGTCTTCGATCCTGTGCCGCCATTCGAGCCGGATGCCACGGTCGCGGAAGCGCGAGATTACCACGGCGTCCTTGAGCGGGATCGTGCTCTGGTAGTAATAGCGGTTCAGCGCCCAGGCCTGCACCTGACCCTTGTTGAGCTTGCCGCCGTGCAGCAGGCCATGGAACGGATGCAGGCTGTGATAGCGCGTCGCCCCGATGTGGCGAAGGGCAGCCTCCAGATCCGCGGCGCTGTTGAGCGGGATGTTCTTGCCGACGGAGTAGGCGGTGATTCCGTCAGCGGTTTTGGCGGTCGAGGTCTGGACGTTCACAATGTGATCTCCGTTCCATCAGCGGGAATCTGCCACCCGGCGCGCTCGGCGGTTTTACGCTCGGCGGAATCGTGGAGCAGCACCGGGTTGGAGTTGTTGATATGCAAGAACATCTTCCTGTCGATATCGAGGCCGGCGAGGCTTTCGATCGCGCCGCGATCCCCTGACATCGCGATGTGGCCCATGCCCTGGCCGGTCTTGGTGCCAAGACCCGCCACGATCAGCTCGTCGTCGCGCCACACCGTGCCGTCGAAGAAAACTGCCGAGGCGCCGTTCAGCCGCGATTTGAGATCGTCGGTGACATCGGCGCAAGCGGCGAGGAAATAGAAATGCTTGCCGCTCGCTTTGTCCAGAATCCGAAGTCCGAGCGTATCGCCGTCGCCGGTCTCTCCGGCCGGATGCGCCTTGCCTTCGAGATACCATGCGCCCTTGCCGGGAACCGCAAATGGCAAAACCTCGATGCCGGATGGCGAACCATCGGGCAATGTCGGTTCGAATGCGGCGTCCACCTCGATCGGCCGTCGCTGCACGTTTTTCTCGCTCAGCACGTTGAATATACTGTTGGCCTGCAGGATCGAAAGCACGCGCGGGTGGGCGTAGATCGTGAACGGCCAGCCTTCGCGCATCGACAGCAGCCCTGCGACCGCGTCGATTTCTCCGTTGGTCAGGATTACGCCGGCGATCGGGCTGTGCCGAAGCTTTCCCGCAGCCGGATGCAGCTGAGGCGTCGCAATCAGTTGCTGGCGTAAATCGGGCGAGGCGTTGATCAGAAACCAGTGATCGCCATCGGCGCTGATTGCAATCGAGGCCTGTGTGCTCTGAAGCCCGGGGCGTTCAGACCGCGCCATCCGGCATACCGGACATCCGCAATTCCACTGTGGAACCCCACCGCCCGCCGCGGCGCCCAGGACGACGACGCGAAGCATGATCCGTCTCCCGGTACCCAAACGTTTCGAAGGTGGACACCAGTTTCCGCACGCCCCAATCGGGTCGTGCTAGAGCCGGAGGTCCACCTGCGTAAACGTGAACTTGGCGCAGCCGCTTACTTGCGGGCGGCGCAAGCATACATGTTGATTTCCATGCCCACCGGCACTTCGACGATCTTCGGGGTCTTCCAGGCCATTTTGGCTCTCCTTCTCGAACGGGGCGAATGCCACCCTCGTGAGATAAAGTAATGCGGAAAGAAAAGTTCGCCAGCGAAATCTTTGTCCGCTGAAATCTTTCGCTTGGGAGGGATGTTTATGTTGCAGCGCAAAATGATCTTCACATATTTGTGCGACGGGATGTCAAACCAATGACGGATCAACAGGTTCAGGGTTAGGGATCGCGGCCGGCGCGCCAATGCCGGTTTGACTGTCGCTTCGAACTTCTCGGAGATTTCCGATAAACACCTTGTGAGCGACACCGGCTCCCACCTTGAGCCTCAAAACAGAAAGTGGGCCTCAACCCATGCCACGCTATTTTTTCAACACCCGGATCGGGGACGAATTGGTTGCCGACCCCGAAGGCGAAGAGTTGCGCAATCCCGATCGTGCATGGGAGGTTGCGCGGGCGATGATCCGGGAAATATTGAAAACCGAAGGCGTCCAGAACGGACTCCTGAGCGCGACCCTCGAAGTCACGGATGACGACGGCGAGATCGTGCTGGAGTTTCCGTTTGCCGAGGCGATCCTCGACGCACCAGGCCAGGACCAGACCAAGCATTGACAGTTCGCGCCGCCTTATGCGAGGTCGGACCCTTCGGCGTCTCCGAACGAGGCCATCTTCAACTTTGTTGATTGCGCGCAACACGATCGCTTGTCTCTATTCCGGTGCGGGTCGCACATCCGTCCCTTCGCTATTGCGCAACCGCAGAGAAATATCGGAGAGTGCGACCAGGAAAGCTATCCGCGCAGCAGGGTGCTCGCTTGCGTTGGGATAAGGCTTCCATCAAGGGGAGAATATGATGACGATAAGCCTTTCCGCGCCGCGCAGCCTCTTGCTTGCGGGCGCTTTTTTTGGTGCGTTTACGTTTGGCGCTGCGGCACAGCAGCCGGCTGCTCCGGCCGCCGGCGCTGCACCCTCAGCCGCGCCTGCGCTTCCGCCGGGATCACCCTTGATCGGGCGACCCGATGGCGAGGCCGCCGCCAAGCTTGCGCCGGTCGCAGGCCCGCCGCTCGCCACCGCTGCCGACAAATTGCCGACGGCCAAACTCAAGGTGCCGCCGGGCTTCAACGTCGAGGTCTATGCCGCCGGCATGGCCAATGCGCGCTCGCTGGCGCAGAGCGACAAGGGCACGGTGTTCGTCGGCAGCCGCCTTGTCGACAAGGTCTATGCAATTACCAACAAGGACGGCAAGCGCGAGGTCAAGGTGCTGGCGTCCGGCCTGTATCGGCCGAACGGCGTCGCCTATCACAACGGCACGCTGTTCATCGCGGAGCTCTCCAAGATCTCCAAGATCGACAAGGTTGACGATGTCATCGACAACCCGCCGAAGCCGACCATGATCTATGACAACCTGCCAAAGGACGAAGCCCATGGCTGGAAGTTCATCGCCGTCGGTCCCGACAACAAGCTCTATGTCCCGGTCGGTCAGCCCGGCAATAACGTCCTGCACGATGACGCGCATGGCCAAATCCGCCGCATGAATCTCGACGGTACCGGCGCTGAAGTCGTCGCCTACGGCGTTCGTAACAGCGTCGGCTTCGACTGGAATCCTGAAACCAAGCAGATGTATTTCACCGACAATGGCCGCGACTGGTTGTCGGAAAGCGTGCCGGAAGACGAACTCAATCGGGTCACCAAGGTCGGTGAGGATTTCGGCGCGCCGTATTGCTATCAGGGCAATATTGTCGATGCTGAATTCGGTTGGGGCCATTCCTGCAAGGACTACACCCCGCCGGTCGGCCTGATGGGACCGCACACCGCCTCGCTCGGGCTGCGCTTCTACACCGGCAGCATGTTCCCGAAGACCTACAAGGACGCGATCTTCGTGGCGCGTCACGGCTCCTGGAACAAGTCGCAAAAGATGGGTGGCGATATCGCCCTGGTCAGGCTCAACAAGGACGGCACGGTGAAATCCGTCGAGCCGTTCCTGACCGGCTTCCTCGAAAACAACAAGTATAACGGCCGTCCGGTCGACGTAATGCAGATGAAGGACGGCTCGCTGCTGGTTTCCGACGACTGGAACGGCGCCGTCTATCGCATCACCTACGGCAAGCCGAACAAGGTAGCTGCACAATAACATCTGAGCCAAGCCGGGGGCGGCGCGCTGCCCCCGGCTTTTTCGTTGCTGTTTTCCACGATGACCGTCAGGACTATCCGATGCGTAAACTGTTTGGCTTCCTGGCGCTCGTGCTTCTTGCGTCCTCGCCGCTTCGTGCCGAGACCATTCAGGAACGCGCCGTGACCTGCTTTGCCTGCCACGGCGAACACGGCCAGTCCGAAACCGAGAACACGCCGTCGCTTGCCGGGCAGCAGGCGCCTTATGCGCTGATCCAGCTCTTCATGTTTCGCGAAAAGCTGCGCACCTTCGAGCCGATGAACGACATGGCGAAGGCGTTCACCGATGACGACCTTCGCGGCTTTTCCGATTTCATCGCGACCTTGCCGAAGCCCGCAGCCCCGGCCGATGCCGGCGATCCGGCGCGGATAGCGCGGGCGCAGGCGCTGGTGACGCAGAACCACTGCAATTCCTGCCACAAGCCGGATTTCTCCGGCGGGGATAACGTTCCGCGCATCGCCGATCAGCGCGAGGATTACCTCGCCAAGACGATGCGGGAATACAAGGACAACAGCCGCCACGGCTATGACGACACCATGGCCGAGGTGCTGCAGCCGATCACGACGGATCAGATCGCCGACCTCGCTTATTATATCGCCAGGGTGCGCTGATCTTTGAGCATGATCCGGAAAAGTGGGAACCGGTTTTCCGAAAAGATCATGCTCAGACAAAAAGATGGAGCGGGGTGGCGATTCGAAGATAAGTCATCCCGCTCCAGGACTGGTGCCCGCCTTCCGGGGCCTGTTTGATCTGGAATCGCGATGGCGCGGCGGCGAGGGCGGCGCTACGGTTTTCGTTTTGACGCGTTTTCTTTACGCGAACCGGTGTCCACTTCGCTTGAAAACGCTATAGAAGACGAGCGATCAAACGGAGCAGTTCATGGAAGATCTCTGGCGTCTGTCGGCCACGGATGTCGCCGCCGCGGTAAAGTCAAAAAAGGTCTCAGCCAAAGAGGTCGCGACGGCGGCGCTGGCGCGGCTCGACGCGGCCAATCCGGCCATCAATGCGGTGGTCGACCATCGTCCGGAAGACGTGCTGGCGCAAGCCGCCGCCGTTGACGCCGCGATCGCGCGCAACGAGGCGGTGGGGCCGCTGGCCGGCGTGACGGTGACCGTCAAGGCCAATATCGATCAGGAAGGTTACGCCAACACCAATGGCGTCAAATTGCAGCGCGACAACATCGCGCGCGACAACAGTCCGGTGATCGATAATTTGCGAAAATCCGGCGCCGTGATTCTTGGGCGCACCAATTGCCCGGCGTTTTCCTATCGCTGGTTCACCACCAACCTCATTCACGGCGATACCAAAAATCCGCGCGATCCCTCCATTACGCCGGGCGGCTCGTCCGGCGGCGCGGGTGCGGCGGTCGCGGCCGGCATCGGGCATATCGCGCACGGCACCGATATCGCGGGCTCGATCCGTTTTCCGGCCTATGCCTGTGGCGTCCACGGCCTGCGGCCGACCGTGGGCCGGGTTCCGGCCCGTAACGCTTCGCTGCCTGAATGGCGCTTTGCGCCGCAAAGCAGTGCGGTATCGGGTCCGTTGGCGCGCACCATCGGCGATCTCCGGATCGCGCTGGCCGCGATGTCCGGCCCCGATGTGCGCGACACCTGCTGGGTGCCGGCGCCGCTCGAAGGGCCGCCGATGCCGAAGCGGGTGGCTATGTGCCTCCAGCCCGATGGGCTCGAGACGGTTCCGGAGGTGAAAGCCGCGGTCAGGGATGCGGGCAAGCGTCTGGAACGCGCCGGATGGACGGTGGACGAGGTCGAGGTGCCGGGCCTGCGCGAGGCTGCGGACCTGCAGACCAAGCTGTGGCTCGGCGATTGCTATGAAACGCAGCTCGAAATGGCCGAGCGCGAAGGCGATCCCGGCGCGCTGGCCTGCCTGCGCGGCAACCGCGCCAAGGTGTTCCCGTTCGATGCGGCGGCCTTCTCCAGGGCGCTGGTGCGGCGGGCCACGATCACGCGCGAATGGCTGCAATTCCTGGAGAAATATCCGGTCGTGCTGATGCCGGTTTGCGCCGAATTGCCGTTCCCCGACCAGCTCGACCGCAAGGACGATGCCTCTTTTGCGCGGGTGTGGCAGGCGCAACTGCCGCAGATTGCTATTCCCTTCATGCAGCTGCCTGCGCTAACCGTCACCACGGGATTGGTGGGGCGCGTCCCCGTCGGCGTCCAGCTGGTTTCCGGCCGTTTCCGCGAGGATTTGTGCCTGCTGGCGGGTGAGGCGATCGAAGCCGGCGGGACGCCGTCGGCGCCGGTCGATCCCGTGCGCTAGAGTACATTCAGGCTCGGACTGAAAGAACGAGATGGCTGGCGTTTACGATTTCACGGCGACGTCACTCGCCGGCGATGAGATTCCCTTGAAGCGGTTCGAGGGACAGGTCCTGCTGATCGTCAACACCGCTAGCGCCTGCGGTTTCACTCCGCAATACAAGGGCCTCGAGGCGCTGCATGAGACGCTGGCCCCGCGCGGCTTTTCGGTGCTGGGATTTCCGTGCAATCAGTTCGGCGGCCAGGAGCCCGGTGACGCCAGGCAGATCGAGCAATTCTGCACCAGCAACTACGCCATCAGCTTTCCGATGTTTGCCAAGATCGATGTCAACGGCAACGACGCCCATCCGCTGTATCAATATCTGAAGAACGCGAAGTCCGGACTGCTGGGATCGTCGATCAAATGGAATTTCACCAAATTCCTGGTCGATCGCACCGGCCGGGTGGTGGCGCGACATGCACCGACGACCAAGCCCGAAGCGCTCGCGAAAGAAATCGAGGCGTTACTATGAACGAGAAGAGCGAAGTAATGAGCGAACAACTCCCCGACCGTCTGTCGACCGATCCGAAGAGCCCGTATTACGACGCCGACGTGCTCGCGCGCGACGTCGGCATCCGGTTCAAGGGCGTCGAGAAAACCAATGTCGAGGAATATTGCGTCAGCGAGGGCTGGGTGCGCGTCACCGCCGGCAACGCCAAGGATCGCTACGGCAATCCGTTGACGCTGAAAGTCCATGGTCCGGTCGAGCCGTATTTCCGCGACAAGCCGGCGGCGTAGAGCCAGAATCAAGAGCCCGTCATGCCCGGGTAAAAGCGCGAAGCGCGTCTTCGCGCTAGATGTCCCGGGCATCCACGTCTTAAGCTTGTGTAGCGCAAGAAAGACGTGGATGGCCGGGACAAGCCCGGCCATGACGAACAACAGAAAGCCAAACACCATGTCCGTCCGTATCGTCGACGTCCGCGAGATTACAAAACCGATCTCGTCGCCCATCCGCAACGCCTATATCGATTTCACCAGGATGACGACGAGCCTCGTCGCCGTCGTCACCGATGTTGTGCGCGACGGCAAGACGGTGGTTGGTTACGGCTTCAATTCGAATGGCCGGTACGGGCAGGGCGGCTTGATCCGCGAGCGCTTTGCGTCGCGGATCACGGAAGCCGATCCGAAGACGCTGCTCGATACATCAGGCGATAATCTCGATCCGGACAAGGTCTGGGCCGCGATGATGTCGAACGAGAAGCCGGGCGGCCATGGCGAGCGCTCGGTCGCGGTCGGCACCATCGACATGGCGGTGTGGGACGCGGTGGCCAAGATCGCCGGCAAGCCGCTGTTCCGCTTGCTGGCGGAGCGTCACGGGCGCACCGCCGATCCACGCGTGTTCGTTTATGCCGCCGGCGGCTATTATTACCCCGGCAAGGATTTGTCGGCGCTGCGTGGCGAAATGCGCGGCTATCTCGATCGCGGCTACAACGTCGTGAAGATGAAAATCGGCGGCGCGCCGATCACGCAAGATCGCGAGCGCATCGAAGCGGTGCTGAAGGAGATCGGCAACACCGCGCAACTCGCGGTCGATGCCAACGGCCGCTTCGACCTGGAGACCGCGGTGGCTTACGCCAAGATGCTGCGCGATTATCCGTTATTCTGGTACGAGGAAGCCGGCGATCCCCTCGACTTCCAGCTTCAGGCCGCACTGGCGGAATTCTATCCGGGGCCGATGGCAACCGGCGAAAACCTGTTCAGCCACCAGGACGCGCGCAACCTCATTCGTTACGGCGGGATGCGACCCGACCGCGACTGGCTGCAATTCGATTGCGCGCTGTCCTACGGCCTCTGCGAATACCAGCGCACGCTGGGCGTGTTGCAGACGCTCGGCTGGTCGCCGAGCCGTTGCATCCCGCATGGCGGGCATCAGATGTCGCTCAACATCGCGGCGGGCCTCGGGCTCGGCGGCAATGAGAGCTATCCCGATCTGTTCCAGCCCTATGGCGGTTTCCCGGATGGCGTTCGCGTCGAGAACGGCCACATCACCATGCCCGACCTGCCGGGCATCGGCTTTGAGGGAAAATCCGATCTCTACAAGGAGATGAAGGCCTTGGCGTCGTAAGTTTTGGCGTCGTAAGTCTGGAGCGTCGTAAGTCTGGCCAGACCGGTCAGTGCAACGCGGGATCGACCGGCACAAAGAACACGAACAAATAGCCCTCGTATTCCTTGCGGGCCAATTCGCCCGTCAGCGCGATTTGAATTTCGGCAGCTTCAGATGGATTGGCGCGCCTCACCTTGAGTTCGGTCGAGCCATCCCAAACGGGTTGGCCGCCCGACCGATAGGAAGCGAGTTCCTCGGCGAACCAGTCTTCGGCGCACAGGTGTCTCGCCTGCTCGATGCCACCGGCCATGAAAGCCAGCACGGCGCGCCCGCCTGTCTCCAGGACGAAGCCTTTCTCCTTGATGTTCTGCCGTCTGCTCATCAAACGATCTGCCCCGGTCGAGTTCGAAAGCGAACTGTCGGCAGATTGAACTCCACCACGTTTGATTTATTCCAGACCTCCGATTGTCCCTGAGCCAATGCGCCGCAGGCCGGGGCGAACGGCCTCGGCGATTTAGAATATATGGAAACAAAACTCGGTGGATTTTGCTGTTTTCAGGACGACTCGCGAAATCGGATTCTTCCAGAGAAGCCTTTATTCATTGGGTTTCTTGAAAAAGCCTCTTCAGTTTAGACTTTGTCTAAAAGAAACATTTTGAAATTATTCCGGGCCTGCGCGAATATTTTTGAGAGGGCGCGCTATGGACGCGTCGCTGCTCGTCTCTCAAGAGAACCGCGAAGTCGTCTTGCACGGCAAGGCGAGAGTTTTTCGCGAGAGTTTTCTTGGGGACGATGCGCATGATGACCAACAACACGCTGCGAACGCGGCGACGAGCTAATTTGATTTCGAGACCGCTGCTTCTCTCGATCAGCTGTCTCGCGGTGGAAGTCATGCTCGGCGCATCCGCCGCATCGGCGCAGTCGGCATTACCAGCATCCGGCACGTCGCTACCGCCGGCCACGGTCACGGCGCCTGAAGCGAAGCGCCGCGCCAACACCACCACACCGGTTCGATCGGGCGATCGCAGCGCGCAACGGCGCCGGTCACAAGTCGCACGGCAGCCGGACCCGGCTCCGGCGCCGAAAACCAATTTTGTGTCGCAGGATGTCCGCACCGGCACCGTCGGCATCTACGCCAACAGCACCTCGGTTGCGACCAAGACCAATACGCCGCTGGTCGATATCCCGCAGTCGCTCAGCGTCCTTACCAAGGATTTCATCCGCGACCAGGCCGCGCCCGGCCTCACCGACGTGACGCGCTATGTTCCGGGCGTCGCCGTGCATCAGGGCGAAGGCAACCGCGATGAACTGGTCATTCGCGGCGTCGACAGCAGCGCCAACTTCTTCGTCAACGGTTTTCGCGATGACGTGCAGTATTTCCGCGATCTCTACAACGCGCAAAGCGTCGAGGTGCTGAAAGGCCCGAGCGCACTGACGTTCGGCCGCGGCTCCGGTGGCGGTCTGCTCAACCGCACGCTCAAGCAGGCCGACGGCACCCGCGTGTATGATGCCTCGGCGCAGACCGGTTCCTGGGGCGACCGGCGGTTCACGCTCGATGCCGGGCAGGCCATCAACCCGGACGTCGCTGTGCGGCTCAATGCCATGTACGAAGGCAGCGAAACTTTCCGCGATTTCGGCCACCTCGAGCGCTACGGCATCAATCCGACCGTCACGCTGGCGCCGAACGACACCACCAAGGTCAGGCTATCTTACGAATATTTTCACGATGAGCGTACCGCCGATCGCGGTAACCCGTCGCAAAGCCTTCCCGGAGGCGTGACGCGCTTCAACCCCACCACGCCATTTGCGCCGGCCGGGGATTTCGCAACCTGCTTCTGCAGTCCATCGCTCAACGTAGCCCGCGCCAACGTGCAGACCACGATGGCGATTGTCGATCATGATTTCGAGAACGGCCTGACGGTACGCAACGGCACCATCTATGCCGATTACAAGAAGTTCTACCAGAACGTCTATCCCGCCGGCGGCGCGTTGGCTGGTGCGGTGAATCCGGCCGATACCGCGGTCAATCTCGGCGCCTACCAGCACTGGACCAACCGCGACAACGCCTTCAACCAGACCGATTTCGTCTACAAGACCGCCACCGGGCCGGTGTTCCACACCGTCCAGTTCGGCACCGAATTCGGCCAGCAGACCGGGATCGATTATCGCAACACCGGAGATTTTCCGAACGGCACCCCGACCGGCACCAATACGATCGTCCAGAACCCGTTCGCGCCGACTTATTTCGGGCCGGTCAATTTCGTCCACCACTTTACGTCGACGAACATTGGCGACGGTGTCACCGCAGCGGACTCCAACAGTAAATACCGTCTCTATGTCGAGTCCGGCTATGCCCGCGATACCATCGAGATCGCGCGTGGGCTGCAACTGATCGCTGGCGCCCGCTTCGATCGATTCGACATGACGGCCGTCGATCAGAACACCGGCATCCTGCGCCACCGCGTCGACAACGAGATCTCGCCGCAGGCCGCCATGATCATCAAGCCGATCGACACGGTGTCGGTCTATTCGACCTACAGCATTTCCTATCTGCCGGCATCCGGCGACCAGTTCAGTTCGCTGACCGACGGCACGTTGATCCTCCAGCCGCAGAAATTCGAGAACGTCGAAATCGGCGGAAAATGGAACATCAATCCAAAACTGTTGTTCTCGACGGCGGTCTATAATCTGAACCGCACCAACCAGCCGATCGCGGACGGCAACAATCCCGGATTCTTCCTGCCTTCCGGCAGCACGTTGACGCGAGGCTTCGAGACCAGCCTGACCGGCTATATCACCGATGCCTGGCAGTCCCAGCTCGGCTACGCCTATACCGACGCGCGCATTACCAGTGCTACGTCGGCGACGGTCGTGCCGGGCAACCGGGTTCAGCTCGTGCCGTATAATCAGTTCGCGTGGTGGAACCGGTACCAGTTCAATCCGACGTGGGGCGCCGGCCTCGGCGTGATCTATTTCGGCGATTCCTTTACGTCCTCGGACGACACCGTGCGGCTGCCGAGTTTCGTACGGTTCGACACGGCGGTGTATGTGAACATCGACGCCAACTGGAAGGCCCAGTTCAATATCGAGAACCTGTTCAACAAGGGCTATTGGGCATCGGCCGACGGCAACAACAACATCTCGCCGGGCCAGTCGCGAACCTTCAAGGTGTCGGCGAGGGCGACGTTCTAGGGGGCACCGTCATGGCCGGGCAAAAGCGCGAAGCGCATCTTCGCGCTAGATGTCCCGGCCATCCACGTCTTCCTTGCTTAAGCTCAGCAAAGACGTGGATGCCCGGGACAAGCCCGGGCATGACGAACGTTATGGCTATCTAAATCTTGTTGCCTGATTTTCAGGCGTGGCTGTCGCTTACGACAGCCGCATGTCCAGCAGCCGGCGGCCTTCGGTCTTCAGCAGCTTCTTCACCGCGCTGGAGGCTACGACCTCGTCCTGGTTGGCGTAGGCTTCGTGGTTCTTCTCGATATCGTCGAGGCGATAGAGATAGTTGACCATGATCCCGGCGGATTCGCGCAGGCCTTTCGGCGAGAGGTCGCCGAGCCAGTCGATCCGCTCCAGCCGCGCGCCGTTGCCGAGATGGAAGCGTGCCACCGGATCGATCAACCGTCCCTTCGGCGTGCGTGCCTTGAGGAAATAATGCGCTGCCAAGGGTTCGATGATCGACCGCAACTGGGTTGAGAGTTCGGCATTCTCGGTCCAGCCCGGCGTGTCGAGCTGGCCGAGCAGAGCGCGGCCTTCATCGGACACCGGCACATCGGGCGCCTGCTTCAGCCATTGCATGAAGCCCGGCACCGGCGACAGCGTGACGAAATTATCCAGCTTCGGCAGTTCGCGCTGCAATTCCTCGACCACCTGCTTGATCAGGAAGTTGCCGAAGGAAATGCCGCCGAGGCCGCGCTGGGTATTCGAGATCGAATAGAACACGGCGGTGCGGGCGCGTTCGATCGCGACCGGCTGGCGGTCTTCGGCCAATAGCGGCGCGATCGCGCCCGGGATGGACTTCGGTCAAGGCCACTTCGACGAAGATCAGGGTTCATCGAGCAACGCGGGATGGAAGAACGCGTAGCAGCGCCGGTCGACGGGATCGATGCGGCGGCGCAGATCGTCCCAGTCGCGGATTTCGTGGACCGCTTCATAGCGGATGATCTTTTCGAGGATGTTGGCGGGGCTCGACCAGTCGATCCTTCGCAGCACGAGAAATCCCCTGTTGAACCATGATGACAGCAGATGGACGATGTCGCGGTCGAGCGCGGCCAAGTCCTTTTTGTTTTGGTCCTTTTTGTCCTTGGTGGCGCTGAGCAGATCGGCGCGCATCGCCACCAGCTCGCTGGTGCCGCCGGGCGCCCGGTTCAGCCGGCGGATCAGCTCCTGCCGCCGCGGCTCGGAGGCGAAATGCAGATCGCTGGCGTCGTCGTCGCTGGGCTGCGCGCGCCAGGTCTCGATGGCGTGGGACAGCTTCTCGCGGTCCGGGCCGTAATCGCGCGCCAAAGTGCGGAAGAAGGCGATGCGGCCGGCCTCATCGAGGTGGTGATACCGATCGAGCACCTCGCGGGCCATCGCGGTGCCGGAGGCTTCGCCCCGGCCGGACAGCAGCGCCTCGCAGAGCTCGATCAGGTCGGAGGCGTCCTGTTTGGCGTCGGCGGGACTTCCGCGCCGCAGCAGGGTACGGCCGCGCTCGGAAATCGTGGAAAGCAGGTCGGAGAAAAAGGCGTTGGCCATGGGGCAAATCAAATCCGAAAGGGCGATGCTGAACCTTACACCCGATTTAGGGCAAAGTCGGGCACATTCAAGCGGGGATGACGGGCGATAGCAGAGCCCGTCATGCCCCGCGAAGGCGGGACATCCAGTAATCTCTGACGCCAGGGTTTACTGGATCCCCCGCCTTCGCGGGGGATGACGGTCGCGGCCGCAGGTCTCTCGACTCACTTCGCTTCCGAAAACGCCGTCGGCGTCTTGCCGGTAACCTGCCGGAAGGCATGCGAGAATGCCGGCACGCTGGCATAGCCGAGATCGGAGGCGAGCTGCTTGACGGAGACATTGGTCTCCGTCGAGAGCTTCTGGATCGCCGCCGCGATTCGTGCCCGCTGGCACCAGCTCTTGAAGCTCAATTGCGTCTCCGAGGCGAAAAGCCGCGACAGCGTCCGCGCCGATGTCCCGACCGTCCGCGCCAGGGTTTCGATCTCATGCGCGCCGGTGGGGTCGCCGAGCACGATATCGGCCGCGCGGCGGCAGCGCGGCTCGTGCGGCAACGGAATGAAGGTCGCGGAATCCTCCGCCTCGTGCAGTTCGAGCAGCGCCAGCCGGACCAGCACCTCGGTGCGCTCAGTGTCGTTGCGGCCGTCGAACAGCGCCAGGATCGTCTCGTGCAGCAAGCGCGACACCCGCACCACATATTCCGCGTCGAAATCCCGGCTGCGATCGTGCCGGGCGAGCCAGGCCAGATCGAAATACAGCGTGCGCATCTCGATGTCGGCGAGCACGTCGATCGAATGTTCGAGCAAAGCGGGCACCCACACCGCGCGGTCGGGCGGCACCAGCCAGCGTCCCTTCGGCGTCGTCACCTGCATCGTGCCTTCGGCGGCATAGACCAGTTGCGCCTCGCGGTGCAAATGGGTGTCGAGCCGGACGCCCTTACGGTAATGGTTGGCAATCATGTAGACGCCGTCGCCGGTTGAAATACGGCGTCCGATGATCGCGCTAATTGGCTTTTCGGCGACACTCATTGGCGACATCCCGTCAGGGTAACACCCTATAACCTGTCGCAGAAGCAGGATTCGACGCGAGGATTCGCCGCATGAACAGCCCGGCCCGGGTGATCGGTTTCGTCAACGCCGCCCATTTCATCGACCATTATTCGATGCTGATCTTCGCCGCCGCCGTCATCGTGATGGGGCCGGCGCTCGGCATGGCCTATTCGGAACTGCTGCCTTACGCGACCCCCGGCTTCATCGCGTTCGGCGCGGGCTCGCTGATCACGGGGTGGCTCGGCGACCGCTGGAGCCGCCGCCACATGATGGTGATCTTCTTTACCGGCATCGGCTTGTCGATGATCTCGGTCGGGCTGGTGCAGACGCCGCTGCAACTCGGCGCGGCGTTGCTCGCGATCGGCATCTTTGCCTCGATCTATCATCCGGTCGGCACCGCCATGATCGTGTCCTATGCCGAAAAGCTTGGCCACGAGATGGGGCTCAACGGCGTCTGGGGCAATCTCGGCGTGGCGTCCTCCGCGCTCGTCACCGGCGTGGTCGGGCAATATCTCGGCTGGCGTTATGCCTTCATCATTCCCGGCATTGTCACGATCCTGATCGGTATCGCCTTCGCTTCGCTGGTCGTTCACGAGGATCGCAAGGGTTCGAAACAGGCCGCGGCGCAGGCGCGTGTCGCCAAGCAGGATATGTGGCGGGTGATCCTGTCGCTGTTCATTGTGGTGATCGCGATCTCGACCACCTTCAACGCGATCACCGTGGCGCTACCAAAACTGTTCGCGGAGCGGCTGGCGGATCTGACCAGAAGCCCGGCGCTGCTCGGGGTGATCGCGGCGTGCGTCTATGTGTTCGGCGCCATGACGCAATATACCATCGGCAAGCTGCTCGATAAGCATTCGTTGAAGACGGTATCGCTGCCGCTGTCATTCGTGCTGGCGCCGTTTCTGTATTTCGCCGCGACGCTGTCGAACCTGCCGCTGATTGTGGTGTCGATCGGGATCGTGATGGGCGCGTTCGGGCAGGTCACCGTCAACGATGCGATGGTCGGCAAATACACCAGCGAGGAATGGCGCTCGCGGGCCTATGCCGTGCGCTACTTCATCGGCTTCACCGCGGCCGGCGCCTCGGTCGGTCTGGTGGCGTGGCTGTACCAGCAGGGTGGTTTCGTCACCATGCTGCATGCCTTCGCCGGCCTGTGCCTGCTGGTAATCGCGGCTGCGATCATCCTGCCCAATGAAATCAAGGTCCCGGCCGCGCGGGCGAACTGAAGTAGCGCAATCTCGTTAGAGAAACGCCGACGCCAGCGCCGGCGATTCGGTCAGCGCGTGCGTCATGTATTCCAGGCCCGCCGCCAGACGCGGGCGGCCGATCGGGCCGCCCAGGCAAACCCGAACCGCCTCCGGCGGCGTGCCGCTGGCGGTGAAGGCGTCGCTGGCGACCACGCCGATCGCGGTCGAGCGCATATGCCCGACAAAGGCCGCGCGATTCCACAGCGTCGGCAATTCGAGCCAGATGTTGAAGCTCAGCGGATCGCTTTTGTAGATGCCCTTCGGCAGGATCTCCGAGACCAGTTTTTGGCGTGCCGTGGTCTCGCTGCGGATAAAGCGCAACAGCGTGTCGGCGGTGCCGTCCTCGATCCAGCGCGTCACCAGCGCGACCGTGAACGGCGACGCCATCACGGTCGCGGCGCGCAACGCTGCCGCGAAAGGCCAGGTCGAGCGGGTATCGGGAACCACGACATAGGCCGCGCGCAAGCCAGCGCCGATGCATTTGGCGAGGCCCGCGACGTGCCAGGTCAGATCAGGTGCGATCGCAGCAAACGGGGCGTGACCATGGGGCGGAATAAATCCGTAGGCATCATCCTCGACGATCGGCAGCTTGAAGCGGCGGGCGACGGCGGCGACGTCGCGCCGCCGTTGGTCGCTGATCGTCAGCGTGGTCGGGTTCTGCAGGGTCGGGTTCAGATACAGCGCCTTGGGTTTTGCCTTCTTGCAGGCGTCGGTCAGCGCGTCGACGTCGATGCCTTCATCGTCCATCGGCAGCCCGATCAGCTTCAGCCCCAGTTGCGCGGCGATCGAGCGAATGCCCGGATAGGTGATGGCTTCACACACGATCGCGTCGCCGGGCTTGGCGAGGATGGTGAGGATGCCGAGCAGCGCCGGATGCGCGCCGGGCGAGACGAAGATGCGTTCCTGCGCCGGCACCAGCGCCCGGCGGCCGAGCCAGCTCGATGCCGCATCCTTGTCGGCCTGGGTTCCGCCAAAACCCTGGTAGCGCAGCAGCGATACGATATCGCGCGAGACATATTCGACGCCGGCCTGCATCCGCTCGATTAATTCGGGATCGTTCGGTTCCGGCGGCAGGTTCATCGACAAGTCGACCGGTCGCGGCGGAGGTGCCGGCTGATTGCGCCGCGGTTTTGGTTTGTCGCGCACGAAGGTGCCTTGTCCGACCTTGGATTCGATCAGGCCGCGTTTTTGCGCCTCGACATAACCGCGCGCCACGGTCGTGAAATCGACGTCGAGACGCTTGGCGAGTTTTCGTTGCGGCGGCAGCCGGTCGCCGGCAGCCAAGCGTCCCGCGCCGATATCGTCGGCGATGGCATCGGCGATCGCGAGGTAGCGCGGCTTGTCGCTGGTGGCGAGATCAGGTGTCCAGTCGGCCATGACTTTTCAATGTTCCGGAGAGCTATAATTGACTGCATTATTGTTGCATTTGTTTATTCTAATGCAACGTCTCCGCGTCGATGTAAAGATCTGTCAGCAATGCTGCCAGATCGGTTCCATCGGTTCCATCAATTGATATTTGCTCACTGCAAAAGCAGGCCGCACAAGATTTCTACGCATTTTTTTGTGGCAGCGTTTTCGATCCCGTCAGGAATCCATTCAAGATTGAATGTGTAATTGATGGCAAATTGACTGTTTTGATGATCGGTTGTGCAAAACGTCAATTGGCACGTCCGTTGCAATATTCGCGTTGCGCCCGGCCACCGGGCCCAACGCAAGGAGTGCAACATGCCAGCCGTCACAAAGCCCGCCAACCAGAAGGGCGACTATCTCGTCGACTACGAGCAGAAGGTTTTCGAAGACGTCAAAGCCAAGCCCGGCGAAAAGGCGCTCGTTACATTTCATACCGTCGCGTTCGAAGGTTCGATCGGTTTCGTCAACATGCTGCAGGCCACGCGCCTGATGCGCAAAGGTTTTGAAACCTCGATCCTGCTGTACGGCCCGGGTGTCACGCTCGGCGTGCAGCGCGGTTTCCCGAAGCTCGGCGACGAAGCGTTTCCGGGCCACCAGAACTTCAACAACACGCTGGTGAAGTTCATGGCCGAAGGCGGCAAGGTCTATGCGTGCCGTTTCGCGCTGCAGGCGCTGTACGGCCATGGCGAGGGTGCGCTGATCCCCGGCATCATTCCGATCAGCCCGCTCGATGTGCTGGACATCACCCTGCTTCATCGCAACGAAAACGCCTTCATGCTGCACACGTGGACTCTTTGAGAGCCTGGACTCTTTGAGCCGCGGCATCTGACAAAGCGAGGCGGACATGGCCGAGAAACAGATCATCAGGGTCGCCGCGGTGCAGATCGCGCCCGATCTCGACACGCCGACGGGGACGCTTGACCGCGTCCTCGCCGCGACCGCGGAAGCGGCGGCAAAGGGAGCGCGCCTCGTCGTGTTCCCCGAGACGTTCGTGCCCTGGTATCCGTATTTCTCGTTCATCCGTCCGCCGATGCTCTCGGGTGCCGAGCACATCCATCTCTACGACAATGCGGTCGTCGTTCCCGGTCCGGTGACCGAAGCGATGGCGGCAGCGGCGCGCCAGCACAACATCGTGGTCGTACTCGGCGTCAACGAGCGCGACCACGGCACGCTCTACAATGCGCAACTGGTTTTCAACGCCGACGGCACGCTGGTGCTGAAGCGCCGCAAGATCACGCCGACCTTCCATGAGCGCATGATCTGGGGGCAGGGCGACGGCGCCGGGCTCAAGGTGGTGGATACATCAGTCGGCCGGATCGGTGCGCTGGCCTGCTGGGAGCACTACAATCCGCTCGCCCGCTACGCGCTGATGGCGCAGCACGAGGAAATTCACGTCGCCCAGTTTCCGGGTTCGCTGGTCGGGCAGATCTTCGCCGACCAGATCGAGGTCACCATCCGCCACCACGCGCTGGAAAGTGGATGCTTCGTCGTCAACGCCACCGGCTGGTTGACCGAAGAGCAGATCGCCAAGATCTCGCCCGAGGAAGGCCCTCGCCGCGGCCTGCGCGGCGGCTGCATGACCGCAATTATCTCGCCGGAAGGCAACCACATCGTGCCGCCGCTGACCTCGGGCGAAGGCGTCCTGACCGCCGATCTCGATATGGCGCTGATCGTCAAGCGCAAGCGGATGATGGATTCGGTCGGCCATTACGCCCGGCCCGAATTGTTGTCGCTGCTGTGGGACGATCGCGCCACAGCCGCCATGCGCAAATCCCATCCCACGCCGTCTCTCTTGACCGGAGGATCATCCGATGAAACCGATTCTGGTTTCCGAAACGCCGAAGCCGATTCCGACCGAGCAGCTGATCAACGAGTTGCAATCGTTCGGAGTTCGTCTCGTTGATCCCAAGGCCGGCGGCGACAGCCGTCGCGGCGGCGCCGGTCCCTCCGACCATATGCCGATGACGATCGACGGCGCGACCGTGATGATCCCGGTGCACAACGCGCCGGCATTCGAGAGCCCGTACATTGTCGCCAAGCCGGATGGCCTCGGCCGCAGCCAGGTCAGCCGCGACGGCGCGGTGATCGGCGAGGTCAAGTTCCAGTTGCGGCCGCGCTTCTATGAGCGATCGACCGCCGACGGCATTCCCTATTCCAAGATCGCGACGCTGCACGGCCGCGACGTGCTGGCGACCACGATCCTGCAGACCTGCATCCGCTACCAGAGCCGGACCAAGACCTGCCAGTTCTGCGCCATCGGCCAATCGCTCGCCGCCGGCCGCACCATCGAACGCAAGACCCCCGAACAGCTCGGCGAGGTCGCGAAAGCCGCCGTCGAGCTCGACGGCGTCACGCACATGGTGATGACCACGGGCACGCCGCCCGGCAGCGATCGCGGCGCAAAAATCCTGTGCGAGAGCGCGATCGGGGTCAAAGCCGCGGTCGATCTGCCGATCCAGGGTCAGTGCGAGCCGCCCGATGATATTTTCTGGTTCCAGCGCATGCGCGATTCCGGCATCGACTCACTGGGCATGCATCTCGAAGCCGTCACCGAAAGCGTCCGCGCCCGCATCATGCCCGGCAAGGCGCAGGTGTCGGTGGAGCGTTACTTCAGGGCGTTCGAGGCCGCGGTGCCGGTGTTCGGCCGCGGCCAGGTCTCGACCTATATCCTCGCCGGCCTCGGCGACAGCAGCGAAGAGATCCTGGCGATCTGCGAGCGGCTGGTCGGCGTCGGCGTCTATCCCTTTGTGGTGCCGTTTGTGCCGATCGCGGGCACGCCGCTGGAGAGCCATCCGACGCCGCCGCCCTCGTTCATGCACGAGGTTCTCTCGCCGCTCGCGGACATGCTGGTCGATGCCGGGATGAAATCCAGCAGCATCAAGGCCGGCTGCGGCAAATGCGGCGCCTGCTCAGCGCTCTCGACTTACGAGAAAAGGATACGGGCATGATGTTCGAACCGTTCAAGCCGTTTCTGGCCAGCGCCTATCAGATCAAGTTCGCCACCGAAGCCTGGGAGAAAAACGGCGCAGCGGCGCTGCGCCGGCAGGTGTTTTGCGTCGAACAGGGATTGTTCGGCGGCGACGATCGCGATGCGACCGACGAGGTCGCGATTCCCATTGTGGCGATTTCGCTGTTCGGCGTCGCCGCCGACGCCGTGGTCGGAACGGTTCGTATCCATCAGCATCCGGAAGATCCCGGCGTGTGGTGGGGCTCGCGGCTGGCGGTAACCGGGCAATATCGCCGCCTCGGTGCGGTCGGTACCGGGCTCATTCGGCTCGCGGTCGCCTCCGCGCATGCGCGCGGCTGCCATACGTTCCTTGGCAACATTCAGAGCCAGAACGCCGAGCTGTTTCATCGCATACATTGGCGCACGCTCGAGGAAGTCGAGCTCTACGGCAAGCCGCATCACATGATGCAGGCCGATCTCGATTTCTATCCACCGTTCAGGGAACCCGAGATCGGCTTCCTCTCGCTGCCGAAGCTGGCGGCGTGATGACGGGATCGCTCACCATATCCGCGCTGGCGGAACGCCTGCGCCGCAGCAGCGGTATCGCCGCCAAAAGCGATATTGCCTCGGTGGCAAAATCGCTGGGGCTATCCGGCGATGACGTCATCCCGGTCGGCGACGATTGCGCCGCAATTCCCGATGGCGACGGCTATCTGCTGTTCGCGATCGAAGGCTTCATGAACGAATTCGTCGCCCGCGATCCCTGGTTTGCGGGCTGGTGCGGCGCCATGGTCAACATCTCCGACATCGCGGCGATGGGCGGACGGCCGATTGCCGTGGTCGATGCGATCTGGGCCGATGGCGAAGCCAGCGCCGCGCCGGTGCTGGCCGGGCTGAAGGACGCCGCCAAGGCCTATGCGGTGCCGGTGGTCGGCGGCCATACCAATGTCCGCACCGATCGCGGCCAGTTGTCGGTCGCGATCCTCGGCCGCGCCAACAAGCTGTTGACCAGTTTTGACGCCGAGCCCGGCGATACCCTGGTCGCGGCGATCGATCTGCGCGGCCGCTACCGCGAGCCGTTTTCGAATTGGGAAGCGGCAACCGATGCGCCGCATCAGCGGCTGCGCGGCGATATCGAACTGTTGCCGCTGATCGCCGAAGCCGGCTTGTCGCGCGCGGCCAAGGATATCAGCCAGGGCGGCATCGTCGGCACGGCGGCGATGCTCGCCGAATGCTCCGGCGTTGCGATCGATATCGATATCGGCGCCGTTCCGAAACCCGCCGAGGTCGCGCTTGAGCGCTGGCTGCTGACCTTCCCGAGTTTCGGTTACCTGCTGTCGGTCAAGCCGTGGAATGTGTCTGAGACAGTCGCACGCTTTGCGACGCGCGGCATCGCGGCCGGCGCGATCGGCTCCGTCACGCATGGCAGCCGCGTCAGCATCAGCGATGGCGAGGCGTCGGAGACGATCTGGGATTTTGCCGAAAGGCCTCTGATCGGCGCCGGCGGGCGAACACGACTGGCGATGGGGGACGTCGCATGAGCGGAAATGCCCGGCCGTTGCGGATCGCCATCCTTGCGCATTCCACTAACCCGCGTGGTGGCGTGGTCCATGCGATCGAGCTTGCCGACAGTTTGACGCGGCTCGGCCATGAGGCGGTGGTGCACGCACCGGATGCCGGTGGCAAAGGCTTCTTTCGGGCGCCGATATCGCCGGCGGTTGCCGTGATGGCGTCGCCCGTCGGCAAGGATGATGTCGCCGAGATGGTGCGGGTCCGCATCGCCGATTATCTCAGGCATTTTGAAATCCCTGAGAAGCGTCAATTCGACGTCTTTCATGCGCAGGACGCGATTTCCGGCAACGCGCTGGCGACGTTGAAGCAGCGCGGCGTGATCCGCTGGTTCGCCCGCACGGTTCATCACATCGATCATTTCAGCGATCCGCGCCTCGTCGAATGGCAGACCCGCTCGATCGTGGAAGTCGATGAATTATTCACTGTCAGCGCGCTCTGGCAGCAACAGATCCTGTCCGAGTTCGGCCGGCCCTCTACGGCCATCGGCAATGGCGTCGACACGCTGCGTTTCAGCGGCACGTCGCGCAGCATCGATCAGGAGGTGCGTACCAAATACGGCATCAATGGCGGCCGCATTCTGCTGGCGGTCGGCGGTATCGAGGAGCGCAAGAACAGTATCCGGATTCTCGAGGCGTTCCAGCAGGTGCTGACCATCCACCGCGATGCGCAGCTCGTGATCGCCGGCGGTGCTTCGCTGCTCGACCATGGCGTGTACCGGCGCCAGTTCGAAACGCTGCTGGCCGCCAACGGGATGCTCAACCGCGCGGTGCTTTGTCTCGGTCCGATCCCGGATGCGGAAATGCCGTCGCTCTATCGATTGGCGGATGCGCTGGTGTTTCCGTCGGTCAAGGAAGGGTTTGGGCTGGTCGTGCTCGAAGCGATGGCGAGCGGCACGCCGGTGGTGACGTCGCGGATCGCGCCGTTCACCGAATATCTCCACGAGAATGATGTGGTCTGGTGCGATCCCCACAATGTCGGCTCGATTGCCAATGCCATGGCGATGGTGCTGGCCGAGCCGCTGCGCACACGGCTGGCGCAGCGCGGTACTTTGATCGCGCGCCAGTATGACTGGAGCAACACCGCACGCGCGCATTTGCCTGTTTATGCGCGAATGGCGGAGCTGCAGCATGCCTGAGATGCTGTTCCACATTCGCTGGCCGGATGGCGCGACCGAGCAATGCTATTCGCCGTCGCTGGTGATCAAGGATCATCTCGCGGTCGGCGCCACCTACGATGTCGCCGAATTCATGCAGCGCAGCCGCACGGCGCTGACTATCGCCAGCGATCGCGTGCGGGAGAAATACGGCTTTGCCTGCTCGCGGGCGATGGGACAGCTCGCCCGCCTGGAAGCCGCTGCCGAACGCTTCCATGCAACGCCCGATGGCATTGTGACCGTCACATCGTTTCAAGAATAACAAAAGGAGAGTGCCATGACCGCGTCCTCGGTTCCCGCGCATGCCAGTGTCGTCGTGATCGGCGGCGGCCAGGCCGGCCTTGCGATGAGCTATCAATTGAAGCAGAGCGGCATCGATCACGTCATCCTGGAGAAGAACCAGATCGCGCACTCCTGGAAGACCCAGCGCTGGGATGCGTTTTGCCTGGTGACCCCGAACTGGCAATGCCAGCTTCCCGGATATCCCTATCAGGGCAGCGATCCCAAAGGCTTCATGCTGCGCGATGAAATCGTCAGCTATGTCGAGGGTTACGCCAGGCATATCGCCGCGCCGATCAGGGAAGGCGTCGCGGTGACCCGCCTGACCCAGAGCGCGAGTGGCGGGTTTGCACTGGAGACCAGCGCCGGCGAGATGACGGCGGATGCGGTGGTGCTTGCGGTCAGCGGCTATCACGTCCCCAACGTGCCGCGGATGTCGGACCGGCTCGATGGTTCGGTCACGCAATTGCATTCCTCGGCCTATCGCAATCCCGAACAATTGCCGCCGGGTGAAGTGCTGGTGATCGGCAGCGGCCAGTCCGGCTGCCAGATCGCGGAGGATTTGCATCTCGCCGGGCGCAAGGTGCATCTGGCGGTCGGCAGCGCGCCGCGCTGCCCGCGCGTTTATCGCGGCCGCGAGGCGGTGGAATGGCTGGATGATCTGGGTCAATACGATCTGCCGGTCGATCAGCACAGACTCAAGGAGAAGGTGCGCAAGAATGCGAACCATTATCTGACTGGGCGCGACGGCGGCCGGGATATCGACCTGCGCAAATTCGCGCTGGAAGGCATGTCGCTCTACGGGCGGCTGAAGGACATCCAGGACGGTCGGCTCGAATTCGCCGACGATCTTGCGAAAAATCTCGACAATGCCGACAAGGTCTATAACGGCATCTGCGGCCTGATCGACGAACACATCGCGCGCAACGCGATCGAGGCCCCGGTCTCGCCGCATTATCAACCGCTCTGGCAACCCGGAGAGCCCACCGCAACGCTCGATCCCGCCGCAGCCGGGATCAGCACGATCATCTGGACCACCGGGTTCCGGTCGGACTGGTCGTGGGTCGAGTTACCGATCTTCGATGGCGCCGGCTACCCCACCCATCGGCGCGGCGTGACCTCGATGGATGGCATCTATGTGCTGGGCCTGCCCTGGCTTTATACGTGGGGCTCGGGCCGTTTCGTCGGCGTCGGCCGCGACGCGGATTTCATCGGCCAGCATCTCGCCGCGCGCTTGAGTGCGGCGGAAGCTGCGCCCCCAGTTCAGTCGGCGCATGCGGCGTAGGTCTAAGGGTTGATGTCGCTTCGCAATATTTCTATGGCTTGATTCAGGATTTTGGGTTTCAACGTCTCCTCCATTCGACCACAATGGTCGGTGAAGGCTCGATGCGAATAACGAGCCAAATGGATGGGAGAACCGAATGACTGTTCAATTTGTGCCATGCCTTGCCGGCGTTGCCCTGATGGCCGCGATGATGGTGGCCGGCCCTGCCAGCGCCGATGCGCTCAAGGATGAAATCGCGCCGACCGGCAAGCTGCGGGTGGCGATCGCGATCAGCCCGGCCGGTGGCGCGTTCTGGTCGACCAAAGCCGCGTCGGGCGGTTATGCCGGCGTGCCGGTCGATCTCGGCAAGGAAATGGCGGCGCAGCTTGGCGTGCCCGTCGAGTATGTCGCCTATCAGAATTCCGGACAGATCACCGACTCCGCCGGGAAGGGCAATTGGGACGTCACCTTCCTGCCGAAGGACCCGGAGCGCGAGACCAAAATGTCGTTCGGACCGATCTATGAGGTCGCGGACGCTACCTACATCGTCAAGGCCGGCTCGTCGGCGACGAATTTTCAGACCCTCGACCAGCCCGGCATGAAAGTAGCTGCCGTCAACAACACCACCACCATGCGCGGCGCCATCGCGCATCTGAAGAACGCCAAGGTCACGGGCTATCAGACCTATGACGAGATCTTCGGCTTGCTCAAGAGTGGCGACGTCGATGCGTTCGCATTGTCGCGCGACCAGCTCAATGCCATGGCCAAGAAGCTGCCGGGCACCCATGTGCTGGACGAAACCTTCAAGCAGACCGTCACCGCGGTGGCGGTCCCCTTGAACCATCCGCAATCGCTGGCCTTCGCGACCAAGTTCATGACCGATGCGACCACCAGCGGCACGCTGCGCAAGGCCTATGACAATAACGGCCTGAAGGACACGCCGATCCGGACCGCGACGAGCAAGTAGCTAACGCTTTCGGATGATGACGGCCTTTGATTGAATCGGTCGGTCCGAGTGTTCATCCCACCTCTCCCCGTCGGGGAGAGGTCGATTTGCGCAGCAAATCGGGTGAGGGGCGCTTAACGAGAGGCCGTAACCCCTCACCCCAACCCTCTCCCAATGGGACGAGGGAGCGCGCTGCCGCTGTTGCTGCGGCTCGATCCAATCTCATCATGCTCTAATTCGTCGCGCCCGCCACGATCGGGTCCATACCGCTGTTGACGATCTCTGCGCGGGCCGCGGGTGAGGCGAGGAACTTGATCAGCGCCTTGCCGGCGTCGGGTTCTTTCGACACGCTGGCGATGCCGGCTGAGAACACCGTGATCTTCTGCAGATCATCCGGCAGCGGCCCGATAATATCGATGCCGGTTACCGGCTTCAGTTCGCTGATCTGCTGCAGGCCGATCTCGGCTTCGCCCTTGGCGACGATCTCGCCGACCGGCGTTGCCGGGATCTGCCTGGCTTTGCCTTTCATCGCGTCGGTGATCCCGAGCTTGGCGAACATCTCGGTCGAGACATAGACGCCGCTGGCGCTGTCGGAATAGGCGATGGTCTTGGCCGCGAGCAGCGCGTGCTTGACCGCATCGGCCGAACTGATGTCCGGCTTCGGCGCGCCCGACTTGACCGCGATGCCGATCGGCGATTTCACCAGATCGACCTTGCTGTCGGCTGCGACCTTGCCCTGCTTGACGAGGTCTTCAAGTGCATAGCCCACCATGATCAGGACATCGGCGGGTTCGCCGCGTTCGAGCCGCACCGGAATGGCGTTGACCGTGGTGCCCATCGACGGGCCATAGGCGATCAGCACCTTGTTGCCGGTGGTGCGCTCGAATTCCGGCACCAGCGCCTTGAAAGCCGCGGTCAGTCCGCCCGAGATCATCACCCGAACCTCGGCAGCGCTGGCCGCGCCCGAAAGCAGCAGGGCACAGGCGAATCCGAGCGCCAATGTGCGGAAAACAGCGAATTTTGAAGTCATGATATTCCTCCCGGCGACGACTCTTGATCGGTCGTGCTTGATGACGGGAGATGTTATCGCGTGAATGAGGGTTAGCCTAGATCAATTGGGAGCAAATCACTCCTCCACGTCATTGCGAGCGAAGCGAAGCAATCCAGGAAAAAATCAAGGCTGGATTGCTTCGTCGCTTCGCTCCTCGCAATGACGTTGGGAGGTTCGTACCCATTCACGAATTGACGTGCACGAAATCCCGCAACAACGGATAGATCTCGTTGTTCCAGCGCTTGCCCGAGAACACGCCGTAATGGCCGACGCCGGCCTGCATGTGGTGCACCTTGCGGTAGGCGCGCACACCGGTGCAGAGATCCTGCGCGGCGAGGGTCTGGCCGATCGAGCAGATGTCGTCCTTTTCGCCTTCGACCGTCATCAGGCCCATCCGTTTGATCGAGGCCGGGTTCACCGGACGGCCGCGCCAGGTCAGCTTGCCCAGCGGCAACAGATGCTCCTGAAACACGTCACGAATGGTCTCGATGTAAAATTCCGCGGGCAGATCCATCACCGCGAAATATTCGTCGTAGAAGGTCTTGATGGTGTCGGCTTTTGCCGTCTCGCCCTTGGCCAGATGATCGGCGAGGTCGACATGCTGCTTGATGTGGCGCTCGAGGTTCATCGACACAAAGGCGGTGAGCTGGATGAATCCGGGATAGACCTGCCGGAACGCGCCCTTGCATTGAAAAGGCACGAAGTTGATCAGGTTCTTCTCGAACCACTCGATCGGCTTGCTCTTGGCGAATTCGTTGACCTTGGTCGGCTGGATGCGGGTATCGATCGGGCCGGCCATCAAGGTCAGCGTTGCCGGCCGCGCCGGGTGATTGTCCTCCGACATGATCGCGGCGGCCGAAAGCGCCGACACAGAAGGCTGGCAGATCGCTACCATATGCGCGCGCGGGCCCAGTTTATCCAGGAAGGTGATGAGGTGCTCGGTATATTCGTCGAGGCCGAACTTGCCCTGATCGAGCGGAATGTCGCGCGGATTGTGCCAGTCGGTGATGTAGACGTCGTGATCCTGCAGCAGCGTCTTGACGGTGCCGCGCAGCAGCGTCGCGAAGTGGCCGGACATCGGCGCCACCAGCAGCATGCGCGGCTGCTCCGGCGCGCCTTCCTTCTTGAAGTGCAGCAATGAGCCGAACGGCGTCGCGTAGGTCACTTCCTCGGTGACCTCAAGCTCGCGGTTGCCGACCATCACTCTGTCGATGCCGTAGGCCGGGCGCGTATAGGTCAGCGACGTCCGTGAGATCAATTCAAGGGCGGCGGCAAGTCTTCCGAACAGTTTGTCGGAGACGCCCTGCGGTACGAGGTTGAGATATTTGAGTGCCGATGCGGCTCCGGTCCGCCATGGCGCAGTCATGTCCATGTGGTTCTGATAGGCCTGATACATCATCGACATCATTCAGACTCGCCCCGCGCCCCTTTGTTGCTATGCAATATTGAAGCCAGCCGCGAGTCAATCAGCCTTGCAAACTGGCAGCTCTTCGCAAAACTGGCACGTCGCTTGCTGCTTAAAATGCGCAAAGCGTAAACATTGGGCAGCTTGGCCCGGCGGGCGTTCGGGTGGGAGGGAAAAGCCATATGGCGAAAGCGACACTAACCATCAGCAGCAAGAACTATTCGTCCTGGTCGCTGCGTGGCTGGCTGCTGACTAAATTCTCCGGGCTGGAATTCGACGAGGTCGTGACCGCCCCCGACGACGCGTCGGCGCGGGCCGAAATCCTGCTGCTGTCATCGTCGATCCTGGTGCCGTGCCTGCGGCACGACGGTGCCGTTGTTTGGGATACGCTGGCGATCGCCGAATATCTCAACGAGGTGATGCCGGATGCCAAATTGCTGCCGGCCGACCGCATTTTGCGGGCGCATTGCCGCTCGATTTGCGGGGAAATCCATTCCGGCTTTACGACGCTGCGCGCCTCGCTGCCGGTCAATCTCAAGGGCCATTTTCCGAACTTCAAGATCTGGTCGCGGGCGCAGGCCGATATCGATCGGGTCTGCGCCATCTGGCGCGAGTGCCTGGCCAAATCGGGCGGTCCGTTCCTGTTTGGCGAGCGCACCATGGCGGATGCGATGTACGCGCCGGTGGTGACCCGCTTCATGACCTACGATGTCAAGCTGGAGCCGAAGCTTGCGGCCTATGCCGGCATGATCATGGCGCTGCCGGAAATGCAGCAGTGGATCGCAGCCGCCAAGGCCGAGCCGGCCGATATCGAAGAGCTTGAGGTGGAATATTAGGCAGCACGGACGGCTCGTTGCCTGTTTGACGGGCTCAAGCTCCGGGCAGGCTTTGCTTAAACGAATGCCATGCGCCGCGTCTCGATGCGCGAATTATCGCGGTCGGCAACGCCACGCGACGAAATCGCTCGAACTAAATTTCGAATGAGGTCCAGCGGCTTCGCGGATTTTTTCCGACAGCATCAGAATGAAATTGTCGCGCTGCAGCGCGGCTGGCGTGATTTTCGCATAGCACCATCAAGGTGCGAACGCGGCGTTGCGGCTGCCGAAGAACTGGTCGCCGAGCGTCTCCGCGGTTTGCAGGCATGAGAGCAGTGGAGGCCACGATGAACCAGCACGCTGTCGTCACTCAATTTTCCCACAACAAACCCGGCGATACCGAATTCACGGGAGGCGGCCTGCGCGACTTCTTCCTGTATCGCGATCTCGGTATCGCGGCCGCCACCGGCGGCCAGGTGATCTGCCATCTGGTGAAGGCCAATCCCGACATGCCGCCGGAAGACGGCACCGGCTGGCATCGCCATGACTGCGATTTCCAGATCGTGATCATGACCAAGGGCTGGGCGCGCTTCATGTATGAGGACAAGCCGACGCTGGTTCAGGCCGGCGACGTCGTGCATCAGCGGCCGGGCATCGTGCACTATCTCTACGATTACTCGCCCGACATGGAATATCTGGAGATCGTCAGCCCGGCGGATTTCAAGACGGTCGATATGCCGCCGGCGACCGACAAGGTGCCTCCCGTCACCCCCTGGAAGTAGGCCCGCGATGTCATCGCCGGAAGAATTAACCTTTGTGCTCGGACGTTGGCTGCGGCCAGTGGTGGCCGTGCTGGGTATAGTGCGCCGGATCCGAGCGGTGCCGATATCTAGCCGTGAACATCCGGGTACAGAGCGGATCGGCTGATTTGGGCGCGATTCGTTCCACCGCCGTTCCGAATCCTAATCCGGTCGTAAAATACCGGCCGCGGGCGTCGCATTATGGCACAGCGGCCGCTGGTGAGTTCGTGCGTGCTAGCCCCGCGGCAGGCGCCAGCCGACCACGGTCGCTTCCAGCGTGCCGCCGGATTCGCCGTTGCGCCATTCACCATCGACGAAACGGCAGGCGAACGGCAGTTGGTAGGTGCCGCTGTGATCCTCGCACAGCACCTGTACCGCTTGATCCGCCGGTGGTTCGCCCTGGCCATTGAATTCGGCGAGACGCCGTTCGCGCGTTGCCATCCCACTTCTCCAAGTCTCACTTCTCAAAAAGTCCCACTTCTTAAAGTTGGCACTGGTATGACGCCGCCGGTTCCCTGACGGCCACCTGCAACCTCAATGCGAGAATGAGGTTTCGGTATGATATCCTGATCGTGCTGCCTCCGCTTCGCGATAAATTCTGGCTCGCAACAAATTGACGAGGATTGCAATGATTGGTCGGACAATGGTCGCGCTGGCCCTGCCGGTACTTTGCCTGCTGATATCAGGCCAGGCCCGCGCGCAGGACGTTCCCGGTATCGAGATATGCACGGTCGAAAAGACCATGGAGCGGCGCACCAGCTGCCTGCAGAGCAATATCGATTTCCTGCAGAAGACCATCACCAAGCTCACGATCGACCATCAGCAGAAGCTCGATGCCGCGAACCGGCAGATCGAAGCGCTCAAGGCCAGCGTAGCCGGCCTGCAGAAGCTGGTGGACGATGTGCAGACCGCGCAAAAGAAGGCCGCGGAGGATTTGAAGAAAAAAGCCGATGCGCCGGCTACGAAGGATGGCGCGAAATAACGATCCTCGGCAGCGAGCAGGCCGTCAGGCCACCCGATAGCGTTCCATGACGTCCTGGTCCGGCTCGTAGCCGAGTCCAGGCCCCTGCGGAACCTCGATGTCGCCGTTGCCGTCGGCATCGATCCGGCCGCGCCACAGGCATGCGGCGCGCTTCATGTAATAGACCTCGATATAGCCTTCATTGCGGACCGCCATCAGTTGCAGCGTGGCCAGAAAGCCGGGTCCGAAATACGGCGAATGCGGAACAACCTTGACGTCCAGTTCGTCAGCGAGTGCTGCGACTTTCATGAACTCGGTAATGCCGCCGACCTTGATCACCGAGGGCTGCGCATGGCTGACGGCGCCGGCGGCCATCATTTGCCGGAATTGATACGCAGTGCAGGCGTTCTCTCCCGCCGCGATATCGAGCCCGCCTTTGGCGCGCACCTCCGCCAAGGTCACGAAATCTTCCGGCGGCCAGACCGGTTCTTCCAGGAACATCGGCGTCGCCGCTTGGCAGGCATGCGCGAAGGCGATCGCATCGGTGCCATCAAGCGGACAGTTCATGTCGACCATCAGCGGAACGCCGCTGCCGATCGCCTGGCGTGCAGCGAATACCGCCGGTGTGGTGACCTCGTGCAACTTGATCGCGGAATAGCCGAGCCGCCGCGCCGCCTCGCATTCACCGGCGACCAGTTCCGGCGTTCCGATCCGCAGCAGGCTCGCATAAGCGGGAATCTGTGCGCGTCGGGTCTCGCCCAGCAATCGATGCAGCGGCACGCCTTGGACTTTGCCGGCCAGGTCCCACAGCGCGATATCGAGCCCGGAGATCGCAAACATCGTGATGCCATAGCGGCCGAACAGATGCAGCTTGCGCTGGATCTGTTCCATGAAGGCGGCAATGCCGGCGGCGTCGGGCACCGTCAGGCCGCGAACCTGCGGCGCGATCATCTCGTCGATGGCGGTGCAGGTGGTTCGCGGGCAGACATAGGCGAACGCATCGCCCCAGCCGGTGATGCCGGCGTCGGTCGAGACTTCGACCAGCACGATATCGACCGCCGCGGTGGCGGCAACGCCATGTCTGAAGCTGGCCACCCCGGAATCATAGGGGATGCGGATATGGTGCGCCCGGACGTCGGTGATCAGCATGCTGTCTCTCCCTTTTTCGAACGCCGGCACGATCCGGCATTGGCTGGGCGATTGTTGTTTTTCGAACGAGCGGCTTTGTAGCATCATAGCGTTTTCGAGCGAAGTGGCAGCCGGTTCGCGTGAAGAAAACGCGTCAAACTAAAAAGACCCTGGAACGACGGCGCACCCTCCGATGAGGAGGGGGCGGGTCGCGTCAGCGTCAGTGCGCTTTACGAGCTCTTCTCGCCCGACATCACGGGTCCGAACAATTCCCAGCTCTCGCCCTTGAAGCGCATCATCTGCAGTTGCTCGAGCGGTGCGAAATCGGTCGGGCTGGTCTTGATCTTGGTGCCCGGCAGATAGACGCCGAGTTCGAAGTTCAGATTGGCGGCCTGCTTCATGATGTTGGCGCGGGTCAGGTCGTCGCCGCACTGCTTCAGCACCTGCGTGATGCCCTGCGCTACGCCGTAGCCGAAGGTGGTGGAAGCGTCTTCCTGATCGCCTTCCGGATACCATTTGGTCATGAAGGCGCGCCATTCATTCATGGCGGGATCGTTCTTCCATTTCGGATCCTTGGGGTCCTTCAGGTACGCCGCGCTGAGGACGTCCTGACTGGCCTCGTAGCCGGCGGGCTTCATCACGCCGCCGACCGAAGCCGACACGTTGGTGACGAACTGGACCGGATGCCAGCCGATCTCGGCGACTTTCTTGATCGCCTGTGCGGCGAATTTCGGCGTGGCGATATTGATGAAGATGTCGGGGTTGGCGCCCTTGATCTGCACCACCTGCGAGTCGACCGTCGGCGACGAGGTTTCGTACGAACTCTCGACCACGATCAGCTTGCTGGCCTGATCGCCAAGGCCTTCGTGCAGTCCGATGACATAGTCCTTGCCGAAATCGTCATTCTGATAGAGCACCCCGATGGTCTTGCCGGGATAGTTTTGCAGAATGTATTTGGCATAGATCCGCGCCTCGACCTGGTAGCTCGGCTGCCAGCCCATGGTCCACGGAAAATCCTTCGGATCGTTCCATTTGGCGGCGCCGGTCGAAACGAACAGCTGCGGCACCTTCTTGGCGTTCATGTATTTGTGGATCGCGCTGTTACCGGGCGTGCCCAGTGAATTGAAGATCAGCAGCACCTCGTCGGCCTCGACCAGCTTGCGCGCCTGCTCGACCGTTTTCGGCGGGCTGTAGCCGTCATCATAGGAGATGAAGTTGATCTTGCGGCCGTTGATGCCGCCCTGCGCATTGATCATCTTGAAATAGGCGTCTTCGGTTTTGCCGATCACGGCATAGGCGGATGCCGGCCCTGAATAGGGCATGATATTGCCGATCTTGATTTCGGTGTCGGTGGCGCCCGGATCGTATTTCTTCTGCGCGTTGGCAGCGCTCGCGACCGCTGCGGCGAGCAGGCCCGCAAGCGCGATAGACTTGACGTGGCTCAAGACACGGTAGTGCATTATCGTCCTCCCTGAACGTGCTGGCCGAAGGCTCATGCAGTCTTATTGGGCAGCTTGTTGAGCCGTCGGATCGAATGCAGATCCAGTATGCACGATTAGGTTGCGGTTGCCAGTGAGGCCTTTGGCGTTAATTTCCGCAGAGCGGAAGAACGTCGCGCCGGTCGCGGCGTGTGCAGGCAAAGGGCGCCGAGAGCAAGGACTGTCAAATGCGGCACCTGCGAAGCGGTCATGACGGGGCCGCTTCAAATGAAAGCCCTGATACCGAACACAGGCGCAGGAATCCGTCATGAATGCCGGTGAGGGGATAGAAGCGGCGATGCGCAGGATTACGCACGGCGATCCCCACGCGATCTATCAGACCGCTTTCCCGGTCCGGCCTGAGAAGCGCCCAAGGGCCTGACAAGGGCCTGATCAGAAAAAAGTAGGTTTAGCCTTGTCGAGAGGTTAGGATTAGACCGGCCCGCTCACCTTTCTCAGGAGGTTCGAACATGGCACGGCACCTTTTCTTCGCGATCACCCTCATGGGCATCGGAGTGCTGCTCAACTCACCGGCAGCAGCCGTGAAAGACGCCGCGCAATGTGAGGATCAAGCCGCAAATTGCGTGGGCAGATGTGCCAACCCCGGTGGTGGGACAAATCAGAACAAATGCATGCTGTACTGCGACCGGCGGGTGACCAGTTGTTTGATACGCGCGCACGACGCGCCCCTGCGGCGGTGGTAGGCGGTGACGGGATCGAATTCTATCCTCATCGTAAGAGGAAAAGGCTGATCGTTGACGCGTGAGTGCGTCAGGTCGACCGGTGGCGATATCGCGCCGGGAGGGGCCAGGTTGGTCCATGCCCTACTGATGAGGCCCATAGGCCGCTCCCAGCGTGTTGTTCGCAAAGAGCCGCTACGCTGAAGCCCGAACAGATGCAGCAGCGGTTAGTGCGGCAGTTCTACCCGGTGGCGTCATTCAAGAACCTCCGAAGTTTCATGGCCAACGCAGTGCTCGTGGCCTGCTGCCCTTCATGAGGACAGACTTAAGACCTGAGTATCGGTAGCTCATCTGTCAAGATGGCCGTCAGGTTTCCAGGGCGCCAGCTTGCTATGCCAACGTGTGGACGATCACCGGGCCGGCCAGCGCGGTGGCTGGGCCAACGAGCAGCGGCGCAAGATTTTGCTCGATCCAGGCAAGCGCACGCCTGTTTGCCTCCTCCGCTCCCGCGTAACCGTTGAAGACACTGATCGCAGTCACAGTGTCGTCGGGTGCATAAACCACATAATATGCCATGAAGCCTTCAACATCACTGATGATCGGAATGGCGCCCTCCTTAATTCTGCGGGTGAGCTCTTCGGCCATACCAGTCTTGGCTTTACCCTGACGAATGGCGGCGTACATGGAACCCTCCTTCACCGGCAACGCTGCCCAAGGTCGCGACTGTGGCGATCTTCGTCACACCCGGGCGGGGTGAGCAGCAGGATTCCCCGCGCGCTGGATATTACGCCATCCAGCGTAACCAAGCCATCAGGGCCAAAAGCGATTTCGTGACGGCAAGTCTGCTCGTGGCAGATACCGTTGCAAAAGCCGGAAATTGATCAGGCTCAAAAAGGTCCGCTCTTGGAGGGGGACCGGACGTTGTCAGCCGACGGTCGAAGCGGTAGCCCAGAAACGCTTCCCATGAGCCGCATGGCGGAAGCTCCGATCGTGAGACCGAGGCTCAAGCCGGAAACCCTGAACGGGTAGCCACGACCGCTGTACGTTAAACCCCGCGTCCTCCGCCTGCACCTCAAGATCAAGCCTGCCTTCGCAAATACCACGCGGACATAAGTTGCGTCTGTTGGTCGCATATGCACGGGGATTTAGGTGTGTGAGTTTATCAGGACAATCTATGGTCGCGACGTGTCTAAATAACGGCAGCACTTGGGCGAACCGAGATGCGGCCGCTAGAGATGCACAGCAGGGGGGCCTGCCGATGCCCTTAAAGATGACGCCTACCTGGTATGTCACGTTTGACTTGCCAAGGAGAGGCACATTGGTCCGACGGCGAAGCCATCGGTCAACCAGAACGTTTGAGACTGAAACGGAGGCGAAGAATTTCGCGCGCATGAAGTTCCAGGAGGGGCTGATCGTCACCGCCGGCACCATCATTCCTCACTCGCCGAGACGCGCGATCGCATCGGGAAGCATTTCGCCTTGGCTTGCACAGGGACAGGAACAAGACACTGCGGATCCGGACATCACTCACGAACAGCGCGAACAAGTACAAGTAGAGAGGTCAAAGCAGGCCGTCACTGACGCTGGCACGGAAAGCCCGGCGAGGGCTGGGCATGGGCGCACTCGGCAAACATCTAGCTGACCCGTATCAACGATAACACCGCACAGCCGACACGCGGGAAATAGCCCGATACGCATCGAAGAGCCTCAACATACTCGACTTCCGTTACGCGGAACGAAACCGAAAAGTCGCGGCAACTTCTGGAAGACGCGCAAGTCGGATGCCGCAATAAGCGTAATGCAGCAGAATTGTCTTGGAGTGATCTTACACTGAAAATTGGTACGAATACCTGACATACTTCCGGGCCGAAAATCCGACCTTGGATGGCGGGACTTCGGCACCGGCGGCCGCATTTATGGCTCCCACGTCAAGCCGCTCTCAGCCCTGAAGCGGTCCATTCGGATTTGCAGGCCGCACAAACTCCGGAAATCTCGGGAGCACGTTTGCCCGCGGTGTTGGGGCACCCGGAACGATGCATTGCAGGCGGAGCCGATCAGCGCGATTTTTCTGAATTTACCAGCGGCATCCTCATTGGCGCCGAAGTAGAAATCGATCGGCCACTAACGGGTGCCATAAAGGAAGACAACACCGTTAACGTCGCCGGAATACGTCAACGCTTCTGACCAAAACCCGCGAACGAAGATCACATCCGCACCCGCAGCAGCGGCCAGCTAAGAAAGGGGTGCGACAAATTGTACGGCAGTTCGGCGCGCTGTTTGTGCTGGGTGTTGCCATTTTGGTACGGGGAGCTTCGGGCCCTAGCGTTTAGAGTTGCAGCTGGAAGTTGGAATCAACCAGAGACGAAGTGGATGGAGAACGTACTATGAGGAAGTTTTTGCTGGCTACGGTTGGTCTAGTTGCATTGGTGAGCATGGCCGCTCCCGCGTCGGCTGCCGATATGGCTGTCAAGGCGCCCCCACCGGCCCCGGTTATTCCGATTTACAACTGGACCGGCTTCTACATCGGCGCCAACGGTGGCTGGGGTCAGAGCAACAGCTGCGTGAATTTTGATGTGCTTGGCGTTGACTTCGCTGACGGCTGCCGCTCGCGGTCCGGAGGTCTCGTCGGCGGCCAGCTCGGCTACCGTTGGCAGGCCAACCAGTGGGTGTTTGGCCTCGAAGCACAGGGCGATTGGGCCGATCTCAGCAACCAGCGCGTCAGCCTGCTCGATCCTACGCTCTCCACTCGCACCAAGACCGATGGCATCGGCCTCTTTACCGGCCAGATCGGCTACGCTTGGAATCAAGTGCTGTTCTACGTAAAGGGCGGTGCGGCGGTGACGAGCAACCGCTTTAGCGTCCTCGATAACCTTAATTTCGGCGCTGAACTGGCCTCGGCCAGCGCGACCCGCTGGGGTGGTACCGTGGGTGTCGGATTCGAATACGGCTTCACACCGAACTGGTCGTTCGGCGTTGAATACAACCACCTGTTTATGGGCGATGCTAATAATTCGTTCACGGGCCTCCCGGTGTTTGCCGCCAACTTTGCCAACAGCCGGATCACCCAAGACGTGGATATGGTCACCGCGCGCATCAACTACCGCTTCGGCGGTTACGGGGCGCCGGTCGCAGCGAGATACTGATCTCGGCTTATTGCGTTCTCAAGAAAATGGGCCGGCAGAGATGCCGGCCTATTGCTTTGCATCAATGATGCATTCGAGACATCGGGCATCTGCTGCGGCCGATCTCCGCCGCTGATGGTCGCGTGGCCGGGGGAAACGATTACTTCACGATTGTGAGGCGCGCCGGTCAGCTCTTCACCAGATGCTGTTGCCGTCCCAGGCGCTATTGCCAAACCAGCCAAATTTCGGCTGCCGCGCCACCAATATTGTCGGCGGTACCGCGCGTCTTTTCGCAATTTTACGTTCGTGCTGTTGCAGCTTCAGTTCTCGTTTTTTCCGATCGGTTAGTTGCAGCGGCTTGGCATCGGATGCTTGCAACTGAGCAAATGCTTCCCTCTCTTTCACCTTGACAGAGACGTCGGCGACCGTTGCCGGGATATGAACATCGGCCTTCTTGCTTGCGACCGGCGCAGGAACGATCGTCGGAAGGCTGGTGTCGTAAACAATCCGTTCCGGCCATTTCCGATCGGAATGAATGCGGATGACCGGCAAATGGATATTTGCCCTGGCCGCCACCGGCAATTCGGGAAGATACGCATCCAGAATAAACAGCAACGCGAGCAACACTCCACCAACATAGAAAAAATATCGCGCCAGGGGCATTCGCTGCTCCATTCCCCTCTGCGATTGCAAACGCGTGGCAAGCGTTGATCGAAGCCAAGCCGTCGATGAGCAACGATCGCCATTCTTACGGCATGGTTACGTAACCCACCTCTAAATAAAGGCTGGCCGACAGGTCATTGTATTTGCCCATGCGATAGTGTGTTGGTCGGCGGCTCGAGTGTCCGGCACCGCCTCATCCACTTCACTCAGCTACAACTCCGCGCCCAGTTCGAACTCGAACTCGGGCATGGTCTTGTCTCGGCTCGATGTCCGTTTCGCCTCATAACCTTGTCGTCGAGCGATCCACGACGTCCGCAAGCTGCTGTTGCAGCAATAACGGCTCTGTCAGCGCCGACCGACGCGATCCACCGGGCCACCACGGTTCATCGGTCTTCCTACAGCACCGACGCCTGGAGTCGCCACTGCGCGCGCGACCGGCCGTGGGCGTAGCACGACACCCGCCCTAACGGTGCAACCGGCGGGATATTCGACGTATTGGCAGTATACTACGGCATCAGCCTTTTCCGAACTTGCGGCTACGAAGCCAGCGGCCAACAGCGCTGCTAGTGCGATCGAGAGCTTCATTTTCCTCTCCCTATCTCGGAAGTTCCAGATGATCTCCCTGGAGTGATCTGCACTTTGATGCAGCCTTCTCCAGACCATCCAGAGTGCAAACGCGAGACTGGCGGTAGCCCCGGCAGCCGGATTGATACAGATCAAGGGCGCTCGCTAATCCTGCCGCAGCCAGCCTGTTCTTGCGGAAAGAACTCAGACTTACGGATCGGTTGTCACGCCAGTTGCGTGCCCCCACTACTCGAGCGACCAGCGTCTCTCTCGTTTTTTCCCTTCTTCGCCGCGAAGAACACACTGGGCCTGAGTGTCGGAATCGCGCTTGTCATTCCATCTACCGCGACGGCTGAGCGCGTCATGGCCCGTGTCCCTGGTTTTAGAGAAGGTTCCGGCTAGGTCGTCGTACGGACCTTGATCTATATCAAGACGTTGAGCGACCAGCGCCAGAAGCCTGTAGGGCGTACTGCTTGAACACGAGAGCCGACCATCCCCGTGACAGGTCGCAGTGATTGGACGGTCAAGAGAGGAACAGAATGATGATCAGGTTGATTGCTGTTGCTGGTTTCGCCTTATTGGTTGCATCCACGGCGCAAGCCCTGACGCCGGCGCCAATTCCTCAGCCGGAGGGCATGATCACGCAAGTCGCTGCCGCCTGCGGCGCCGGCAGGACACGAGTTAACGGTGTATGCGTGGCAAGAAGCACCGTGCGCCAGACCCGCCGAGCCGTCCGCAGGTGTGCGGTCGGAATGACTTGCTAGCACTGATGTTGTCAAACTGCCGGGGGTTGGAGGCGTTGGCGATTTGGGAGCATGCAAGGCGGTCGGAACGGATGGCCGCTGGCCTTTGGCGCAATGGCCGTTGACGCCGCCATCATGGGATGCTGCGAAGTTGCGAATAGCTGGCCGCTGGTGCTTGGCGTGGCCGCCCCTACGCCATGGGGAATGCTCTTTTGACCATGCTCGGCCAAAACGATCGTGACACTCGCGTCCGCGCGCCAGGGAGCATCTCTCAGGTTTTTCTCAGGTTTTCCATGTCGTGACGTCGTCGTGACGTCCGTAAAACCCTTGATCTATCGCAATGTCGCGCCACTAGCGAAGGCACATCGTTCCCAAGGCGGGGGCGAGCAGGTAACGGAGAAAAGCCATGAAGCAGATGAGTCCGACAAGAATTGCTATTGCGGCCTCGACGTTTGGGTGTGCGGCGCTGCTCTCCTTCAGCTGGTCCGAGCAACGCGGCGTCTCGCTGTCGGTCGAGAGCGCCGAGGCGCGGGTGGGTCGCCCGTTGAGCCCCGTGAGCGTTGCGGGTGTTGGGCGCCGGCAGACGCGGCGGGCGGTTTATGGCGCCGGTGTCGTCGGTACAGGCGCCGCGATCGGCACAGGCGCCGCGATCGGTACCGCTGCCGCGATCGGCACCGCCGGCGCGGTCGCGGCCACCTCACCCAACTGGGGATGGGGAGGCAACCCCTACCAAACAGGCGCAGGTTACTACTCAGGTGGTCCTTACTACGGCGGTGCCGTTCGGGAAGCCAGGGCGGGTTACTACGGGGGTGGTCCTTACTACGGCGGTGCTGTTCGGGAAGCCAGGGCGGCCTACTACGGCGGCGGTTCCCCATCCGCAGCGGCCATTAGCACCACCCCTCACTACGCAGTGAAGGCCTACTACGCGGGCGGCCCCTGGTACAACTACAGCGGGTGGGATGACTACCAGGCGCGCAACGCCATCAGGTGCAAGCCCGGTACTTTGACCAAGCTTGACGACGGACAGATGTACAACTGCCAGTAAGCATGCGGGAGATGAAGCGAGGCGGCTCAAAAGCCGCCTCGGAGCGCGTTGTCAGACCGTCGCCATCAAATGCGTAAGTCCGATTTTGGCAGCACGTAGCGGACATCGTTCCATCGGCGAATGTCCGGAGTATCGCCGCGGCGCAGCGCCGCAATGAACTGAAGCCTCCACCAACAGCGGACATGCGAAGATTATTCCGCATGTTTGTTTTGTAGGGTTATCGGCCCGCTCCCAATTCAAGGGTAACAAGCCTTGCCAGAAGCGTCGCCGGATAAAGCTGGCCAATTACGCTTTCCATGTTGCACAGACTTCGCGCTAACGGATGCACTGGAATGATGTCGCCGTAGCCAGTCGATGTCAGCGTAACCAGGCTCATTAGAAAAGCGCACTGGCGACCGACTGATCGTCGTTATGCGGCGCTCGGAGTTCGGTGTCTGGACGGCGCTCGACGGGATCTATTTCACGGGCGGCCACACCACACTGAACGGCGTAAGCGACAACGAGCAACGGAACACGCGGGCCGGTTTCACCCTCGCGCTAGCGATCGACCGCCGTAACTCGCTGAAGTTTTCCGCCAGCGCCGGCATCCCAACCCGCACTGGCAGCGAATTCAGTGCAGTCGGCATCGCGTGGCAGTATCGATGGGGCGAGGGATATTGAAAAGCGGTGGTGGGCCTTCAGCCGCTGCGCGCTCTCTCACTTTTGTGTGCAGACAGGCCGCAGCGTCTCTTCGATGCTGCGGGCCTTGGCATACTCAATCAGTGCCAGCCGGGCTGCTTCGCAACGCTCTGCGCTCGAAAATTCCTGTGTCGATATCGTGGCGCCCTGGACAGCTCCGCCGAGCCAGCTAACGACGATCAGAACATGGATCATAATGTGTTCTCCACTGTCGAATTCGGCCGGTGTGGCGCATCCATCGGCCAGCCACGTTGCGCCCAATAAGTGGCCGACGGCTGATCTGTATCAACACGGAGCAGATATCACTTTGCGGGTGACTTCCTGACCGTCGGGACTCGCCAAGCTCCAATCGGGGCGCCGCTTGTCGCTGATGCCGGAAAGAATCCGGCTGGAAGGCCGTGCGGACCTTGATCCATCTCAAGGCCCGGCCCGACAGTCGGCATGAACTGCGCAACGTCTGATGATAAAGAGGAGAACAATGCTTAGATTGATTGCTGTGGTTGGCTTCGCCTTACCGATTGCAACATCGGCGCAAGGCATGACGCCTGCGATGGCAGGCTGGCGTTTGCGCTGCGTACGAGTGAATGAACCGGACTGGCGTTCAGTTTAGCACTGATCGGACGCCAGCTCCCTTGTTCGTTTCCAGATGGTCGATGTCTGTGCGGAAGAGGAAAGCCCGTATCTTGGACGACAGGAGATAATTGTGACCGAGCCCGATCACAATGGAATCGCCTCGCGGTTGTGGAGCCTCCCTGGGCAGTTGCTGCTGGCGCTAATCAATGCAACGTCGATCCTGGTGATCGTCGCTGCAATTCTTGCGCTCGTCGCGATTGACCACATCGAGCATTTTGCCGAAAACGTCGTCGCAACGATGACCGAGGCGGTACTGTCAAAAGTCGATCTGCCGTCGAAAGACGTGTTGGCAAATCTCCGAAACCTGACGGCGGAAGTTCGTGCGCTGCGCAACACGGTTGGGGGTTTCAAGACAGGTGAAAACCCAGCCCTTCAATTCGAGATCGCGCAACTGAAGGACAAGCTGACTGTCTTGAATTCCAGCGTCGAGCGGCTGAGAAACGCGAGATCGATCCTCACCGACGAAGCGATTGGGCAATTGGGTCGGACGGCCACCGACGCGCTGGTGAAGCTGCGGGACTGCTCTTCCGCCGGCCAAATGGAGCCTCGCCGCACCCTCAGAAGTAATACGGTCGAAGCCCCGCCGGCCGCCCCCCGGAAAGCCGACCATGAAAATTGACGCATGGCCGCCATGGGTCGATGCTGTCGGAAAAGTCTTTTTGCATCGCTGAACACAAATTTCCCGAGCCGCCATCGACCGCGTCGATGCCGCGACTGTCCATCTCATTTTCAAGCTCTATCATCCATGGTGATGGCACGTCTGGGGCGCTTGGCGTAAAAGAGGCCGTCAAATGGCTTAATAGCCGCGGCTACCGAACTCGCAAGGGCAAAACGTTTGGCGTCGGAACCATCTACAGGATCCTCATCAACACGACCTATGGGTGAGTGGAAGTTCAACCGGATGTCGTCCCGCACGGTAAATGGAAGCCCGATGAAGAGGTCGTCACGTCGGCGGTTCCGGCGATCATCGAACCGCACCTGTTTGAGCAGGTTCAGCGCCAGCTTCACGCCTGCAGCCCGAAAGTCGCCGCGCCACGCGTGACAACGGGACCAATCCTGCTGGCCGGCCTCGTCGTATGCGCAACCTGCAACGGAGGAATGACCCTGCGGACCGGCACCTCAAAGACCGGTGCTGTTCATCGTTATTATGCGTGCTCGACCTGCGCCCGAAAGGGCAAGACGGTCTGTAAGGGCCGGTCAATTCCGATGGCGAAGCTGGCTGACATCCCGTGCGGTGAGCGCAGCATCGTCCTGCCTGTGGCTCGTCGCCGGTACTTATTTTTTGCACATCTGTTTGGGGCATGCGTCGAGCCTGGCTACAGGCCTATCCATCTGCCAAAGCTCCACATCGTGGCTGTCGACGAGCCGCCCGGCGGATTTGATGGCGGACTCATCATCAATACAATCCAACTGCACCACGCCAATGGATCGGCCGTGTAGTCCAACGATATGTGCACGATAGACCGTCATCTTAGCCTCCAAATAGCGCGAAATGCCTCATTGGCGAATTTGCAAAATCCCCGCGCGGGACGACGCCAACAAGTCGACTGCGCCGTCGGGACGCCAGGCCGTTCATCGGAAACGCGCCGCCGTCGGTGAGTCCTTGCCCCGAAAGATGAACGGGAGAGCATATAAATTCGAGGGTAATCGCCCTGTCGTTTTCTAAAGGCGGTATAGTGCCGCCTAACCGTAGATAACCCTCCGAAGCAGGGTGTCGCTTGTGGCGAAGGCCATGCTCATGGCCGATCTTATGCGGCTCATATAAAATATACGGCCCATATAAAATCGCGGTTGCAGCGCTCTCGAAATTAAATCCCGACCGGAAGATATTGGCCCACGTGAGTCAAACAATCTCGCATGACACGCCGTCTGCTGACCTGCAATCGGAGCAATCGACAGCACGGAAGCCTTGCCGCTTCGCAAACGACCGATCTCCATAAGGCCCCGGTCCACTCCTGACGGGCGAGAACGAACGAAAACAGGTGATGTTATGTCTTCCCCTCAGGTTGCCACTGGCGACAGAATTATTGATCCGATGATCGCGCTCGCGGGCTGCTCGACGCGCCAACGCATCGTGGTAGCCGGCTCGAAGAGCATGGAATTGATGCTGGAGTTGCACCGGCGCGGATATTTGCTGGCGGCAGCGGCGGGCAATTGCGGCCGTCCAACCGGTCAGTACGACGTTGCGCTGGTGGATTGGCGGCGACGCACGCTTCACGCGCTTGAGCCGACGATGGACTGGCTGATGAATTTTCTCAGCCCAGGCGCTGCGCTGGTGGTTTGGGTTGACGCCCAGAAGCCGGCAGCGAACGAAAGCCTTCGCGCCGCAGTGGCAAAACGCGGCTTCGTTGTCGAGCGCGACACCGTGCATGAATGCGGTTGCGCGCTTCTGGCGCGACGATCGCAGACCTATCCGGTCCAAAAGGCGGCGTAGCGCCGTCAACGGATCGGAATAGCTGCACAACACGGGTATCCTCCCACCAGGGAGGGTTCCGCCGGCTCCTCGAAAGGAATCCAGATGGCCAAGTCGAAGGTGCGGCGCGCCGTCATTCGCGAGTGGATGGCGCTCGCGCGCGAGAAACGACAATCCGGCCGGCAGGCACTGGCTTTTGCAAGTGCCGCGGTCCAACGGCACAGCCTGCCGCGCAGCCGCCGAACGCCGGACACCGTGATCATGCGATGGCTGCGGCCACGCACGGGACGACCCTGACGCTTCAGGCAAGGACGAGTTCTCGCAACTTGTGGAACTCCGTAAGATCATGCCAAGCTGGCCTCTGCCTCTACTCGCCTTCTGCTCGTCACGCTGCGGCCTGATTTGTAGTGATGCTGTAGAGGGGCAACCGGACTTGGCGTATGATAAGACGAGTTATGATTGCGGCACTGGCCTTTGCCGCTCCGGTCTGCCCGGTCTCAGCGCAGGATACCAAGGTCTCGGTCGATATGATCGGAATAGGGCGTATGAGTTGCGCCCACTGGCGGTCTACGCAAGCGCATCAGTTAGAGGGTACCATCTGGGTCTACGGTTTCTGGACGGGACTCAATTATGTTGCTGCAGCAAGTGATCAAACACAGGCGAAAATTGACGTGGCGGCGATAGTGGCTCAAGTCGAGAAGACATGCGCTCAGCAAACGTCGCAGACATTGGCCAGCGCCGCGTGGACCACTTATCTTGAGTCCAAGAGATAGCCATGCGGATGCGGATGACTGCGGGCGCGTCCTATTGAAGCGCGGGTCCCCGTTATCGGCAAACCGCTACGGTTTGTGGATTGAGGTGGAAATGGCCGCGAGCCGCAGTTCTTCAAACGGCAGCGTCGTATTCATCCGGCCGGAATAATAGAGTTAGCTATCGCCGGTCGGCTGTTCACTAAAATTGTCGGCAAGCGTGAGGCCATATCGAAAACCGAAAAGCCGAAAATAGCAAGAAATAGCGATTGCAACCGGTATCACTTGTTCGATATGTTTGATCGTCTCGTGCAGACGAACGTCAGATAGGTTTTCTCCATCGGAGGCCGTCATGACCAACGCTTCAGACACCCTTACAAATCCGCAAGCCGGCTCTGAAATGGCGCCACTACGTGCCAAGTCGGGCTGGATCATCGCGCTCGGCGTCGTCTATCTGCTCGCCGGGTTTATCGCTCTTGGCAGCGTTATGATGGCCACCGTCGCAAGCGTCCTCATCGTCGGCGTGATGATGATCATCGCCGGCGTCGCCGAAGTGTTCAGCGCCTTCCAGATCAAGAGCTGGGGCAAATTCCTGCTCTGGGTCCTGCTCGGTGTGCTCTACATCGTTGCCGGCTTCGTCACGTTCGAGAATCCGCTGCTCGCCGCCGCGCTGCTCACGCTCGTTCTCGGCGCATCGCTGGTGGCCTCGGGCATCATGCGGATCATCCTGGCCTTCAGCATGAAACGGGAAACGCCATGGATCTGGGTGGTGCTGTCCGGTGTGATCACGCTGCTGCTCGGCCTCTTGATTTTGGCGCGATGGCCGGTCTCGAGCCTCTATATCCTCGGCCTGTTCCTTGGCATCGATCTCATCATGGCCGGCGCTGGCTGGATCGGATTGGGCTTCGGCCTGCGCCGCGTTCGTTGAGGTGGTGGCGGCGGCGACCTGCGCGCCACGCGGTTGATCGACGATCAGGAGACGCCCATGCGCTGGATTTACCTCGCTGTCATCATTCTGTTCGCCGCCGCGACGATCATCTTCGCAGCGCAGAACTTCGAGATCGTCACCATGTCCTTCCTCGGCGTCAATGCCCGCGTACCGCTCGCGCTGCTGGTCGCCGTCGCCTACCTCCTTGGCGCGGCGACGGGCGGCAGCCTGTACGCGCTGCTGCGTCGATCCTATGAAGGGTCGAGAAGCGTTATGGGCTCTCCCTGAATTAGGTGTCGTTTCATCGCCGACCGAAGAGGATGACGATGGACAAAACAGCGCGCGAACCGGTTCTGGTGGACCTCGCCTTGCAGGGGGGCGGTTCCCACGGCGCGTTCACCTGGGGCGTGCTCGATCGGCTGATCGAGGAGCCCTGGCTGCGGATTGACGCGATCTCCGGCACGTCTGCCGGTGCGATGAATGCAGCCTTGGTGGCGGACGGTTGGACGCAAGGTGGATCGGAAGGTGCGCGGGCGGCGCTCGAGGCCTATTGGCGGCGCGTGTCGCGCGCAGCGGCATTCAGTCCGATGCAGCGCTCGCCGCTCGACCGGTTGATGGGCCGTTGGACCCTCGATACGTCGCCCGCCTATGTCGCCATGGACCTGATGGCCCGCGTGATTTCGCCCTATGATCTCAATCCGCTCGGCCTCAACCCGCTGAGTAGCATCCTCGCCGAAAGCATCGATTTCGGCCGACTCGCCAATGCACCCATCAAACTGTTTATCACCGCGACCAATGTGCGTACCGGCCGTGGCCGGATCTTCCGCAACGCGGAGATCACGGCCGACGTCCTGCTCGCCTCGGCTTGTCTGCCGACCATGTTCCAGGCGATTGAGATCGACGGCGAGCCCTATTGGGATGGCGGCTATTCCGGCAATCCGACCCTTACGCCGCTGGTACGCGAAAGCGACGCGCACGACACCATCCTGGTGCAGATCAATCCGCGCGAAAGGCTGGACCCCCCGCGTACGGCAAACGATATCCTCAACCGGCTCAACGAGATTTCATTCAACTCGCCGTTGATGAAGGAATTGCGCATGATCGCGCTGCTGCGCGAAGTGGCGGATCCCGGACATGGCGAAGGCGCGCGCTGGGCCGGAATGCGCACGCACCGGATCATGAGCGACGCGCTCGCGGATTTCGGTGCGTCGTCGAAGCTCAACGCCGAGTGGGAGTTCGTTTCGTTGCTGAAGGAAGAGGGGCGTAAGAGCGCCGACGCATTCCTCACCGCCCACGGCGAGGATATCGGAAAGCACTCCACGGCCGATCTCGACGTCCTGCTCGCGGAATGCTGAGGTGACGACTGTGTCGGGGCTTCTCGGCATCCTGATCGGGCTCGGCCTGCTGATCTCGTTCGCCTTCAGGGGCTGGAGCGTGCTGCTGCTTGCGCCGCTCGCCGCTTTGATCGCGGCGATGTTCTCGCGCGAGCCCCTGCTCGCCCACTGGACCCAGACCTTCATGCTCAGCGCAGCAAGCTTTCTGGCGCAGTTCTTTCCGCTGTTTCTGCTTGGTGCGCTGTTCGGCAAGCTGATGGAGGACAGCGGTTCGGTCGCCGCGATCGCGAGCTTCATGACACAGCGGCTCGGCCCGCAGCGGGCCGTGCTGGCGGTGGTGCTCGCCGGCGCGCTCGTCACCTATGGTGGCGTCAGTTTGTTCGTCGCCTTCTTCGTACTGGTGCCGATGGCACAGGAGCTGTTTCGTGCGGCCGGCATCCCGCGGCGTCTGATGCCAGCCGCAATTGTGCTGGGCACCTCGACCTTCACCATGTCGGCGCTGCCGGGCACGCCGTCGATCCAGAACGCAATCCCGATGCCGTTCTTCGGCACGACGCCATTTGCCGCACCCGGCCTCGGTATTCTGGCTTCGCTGATCATGCTCGGTTTCGGGCTGTGGTGGCTCAATCGCGAAGAGGCCATTGCAAGGCGGAACGGCGAGAGCTTCGGCGATGGCGCGCCCATGCCGTCCGGTCTTCTCGCCACCGACGAAAAGTTGCGTGGACACGCCACCACCGCGCACGCGTTCGATCCCGCGGAAATCATGCACGGCGAGGCGACCGATGAGCCGCCTCCGGCCATGCTTGCCGCGCTGCCCCTCATCGTTGTGATTGTGGTCAATCTCGGGATGTCGTTATTCGTCCTGCCGGCACTCGACACCCGCTTTCTTGCCGAAGCTCGCTGGGGCGAGACGTCACTCGCGGCTGTCGGTGGCGTGTGGGCTGTTATCACCGCGCTTGCATGCGCGATCGTCGCCGTGCTCGCGGTCAATTTTCGGCGGCTGCCGACTCTGCGCGCCACCATGGACGCCGGCGCCAATGCCGCGGTGCTGCCGGCGATGAGCGTGGCGAGCCTGGTCGGCTTCGGCGCCGTGGTGGCGGCGATGCCTGCTTTCTCCGTGGTGCGCGACGCCGTGCTCAGCATCGGTGGCGGCCCGCTGGTGTCGCTGGCGGTCGCCACTAACGTGCTGGCGGCACTTACCGGCTCGGCGTCGGGTGGGTTGACCATTGCGCTCGACGCGCTCGGGCCGACATACATGGCGCGCGCCGCAGAGATTGGGCTCAATCCCGACCTGCTGCACCGTGTAGCGGTGATCGGTTCGGGCACACTCGATAGCCTGCCGCACAATGGTGCGGTGGTCACTTTGCTTGCGGTCTGCGGATCGACGCACCGGGAGAGCTATCGAGATATCGTGGTGGTCGGCATCATCGGCGCCCTCCTAGCGCTCGCCGTCGTCATCGTGCTCGGCTCCCTTGTGGGTTCGTTCTGAGCTATCCGCGTGGGCTGGCGTCCGCTTTGAGTCCGGAATGCGCAGCCAAGCGGACAAATGCGCGCCCGACACGCTCACGGGTGACGTGCGCGACGGCGCCATTTTCCGTAATGCTCTCAAGCTGATTTGCCCTGTCCAGCCGTACGTTCAAAAATAATCCACTTCCCATTTGACCCAAATCACCGCTTCATTCTCGCCATCCTGTCCTTCAGAGGGGCGTTGGCCATCGTCACGAACGTTGGGACGGGATGCGGTGGACGCGGCTGCGTCGTCGCGCGGGGAGATCGCAGGGCGAGCTTCGCTTGTGAGCGATCGAACGGCGCGCAGACGAACGGCGCAGACGCGGACGGCAAAGCCGTGTGGTCCTGGCACCCGTTGCTGGTGTCAAGCCGGCGGAGGCAAAACAGACCCAACCGGGTTTGACGCGCCTTAATCCGCCGGCGACGGTGACAAAACGAATACGTCGCCGGGGAGAGCGCGGAATAAGCCGTTAAAACCATTGCGCAGGGAATGCCGGGTGATTCCGGTGAACCTGTGGTGACTACCGTGTGCTTACTACTTTGCACACGGGCTGCGGGTGCATCGGGCATCCGGCATTCCCTGCGTCCCTCTTGGGATCGCCCTGCGCCCTCTACTTTTTGGCGCGAATGTCTTTGCATCATTCGGGCGCATCGCGCCGCGAAGCCGTGAAACTGCGTTTGCAACCCAAACCTTCGCCGTTGCTGCCCGTTCCGGTAATACCCGTTGCGCAATGCAGCAGCCCGCGATTGCTTGGCAAGCGATAGCCACTTTGCCATAACATGACACAACGAAATGTTGCGCGTGCGGGATCGAGCCTGAAAATCCCCTGCAACTGAAGAAAAGCGGGAGGATTTTGATGTCCAATATTCGCGTGCTCGCCACCGGTCTTGAATTCCCCGAAGGTCCGGTGGTGATGCCGGACGGCTCCGTGGTGCTGGTCGAAATCCGCGGCAAACGGCTGACGCGGGTCTATCCGGACGGACGGAAAGAGGTGGTCGCGGAGATTCCGGGCGGCCCCAACGGCGCGGCGCTCGGGCCCGACGGCAAGATGTACATCTGCAACAATGGCGGCTTTAGCTGGATTCCTACGGGCAAGATGATCATGCCGGGGCCGCAACCCGATGATTATCTCGGCGGCTCGATCCAGCGGGTGGATATGCAAAGCGGCAAGGTCGAGACCGTCATCGACAGATGCGGTGAACATTCGCTGCGGGGGCCGAACGATTTGGTGTTCGACCGGCACGGCGGGCTCTGGTTCTCCGATCTCGGCAAGCGCCGCGCCCGCGACATGGACGTCGGCGGCTTCTACTACCTCAAGCCCGGCATGAAGGAGATCGTCGAAGGCATGCACGGCGTGCTGCCCGCCAACGGCATCGGGCTGTCGCCGGACGAGAACACCGTCTACATTGCCGAGACGCCGACGGCGCGGCTGTGGGCCTACGATCTCTCCGCGCCCGGCACCGTCAAGCCGCGCGACGTGATCTATCGCGGTGAGCGCGGCAAGCCGATCGCGGGTCTCGGCGGCTACCAGATGTTCGATTCGCTGGCGGTGGAAGCCTCCGGCAATGTCTGCGTCGCCACCCTGATTTCGGGCTGCATTTCCGTGATCGCGCCCGATGGTGCGGTGGTCGAGCAGGTCCCGACCGGCGACCGCGTCACCACCAACATCGCCTTTGGCGGCCCCGAGCTGAAGACCGCCTACATCACGCTGTCCGGCAAGGGCGAACTGATCGCGATGGACTGGGCGCGGCCCGGCCTGCCGCTGAATTTTTTGAATAAGTGATTGCGAAAAGTGCAGTCGTCATTCCGGGGCGATGCGAAGCATCGAACCCGGAATCTCGAGATTCCGGGTCTGGTGCTATCGCACCATCCCGGAATGACAAAGAATGGAGATTCTCCGATGCCATGGCTTCAACCCGTTTCCCTCAGCGGCGCGCACGCCCGGCTTGAGCCGTTGTCGCAGCAGCATTGCGACGGCCTGACCCTCGCTGCCAAGGACGGCGACCTCTGGAAGCTCTGGTATACGGCGATCCCGCGCGCCGAGGACATGGCCAAGGAAATCGATCGCCGGCTTGGTTTGCAGGCGTCGGGTACGATGCTGCCATGGACGGTGTTCGACGCCGACGGCCAGATCGCGGGCATGACGACCTATATGAACGTCGATGCGGCGAACCGGCGCGTCGAGATCGGCTCCACCTGGTATGCCAAGCGGGTCCAGCGCAGCGCGCTCAACACCCAGTGCAAATTGCTGGCGCTGCAGCACGCGTTCGAAAAACTCGATTGCATCGCGGTCGAATTCCGCACCCATTTTTTCAATCATCAGAGCCGCCGCGCCATCGAGCGGCTGGGCGCCAAGCAGGACGGCATCCTGCGCAACCATCAGATTGCGCCCAACGGCACGTTGCGCGATACCGTGGTGTTCAGCATCATCGCCAGCGAATGGCCGACGGTGAAGGCGCATCTCAATTATCAACTGAACGAAAAGACGCGGTAATTAGTGGATCGATTTTATGGGACCAACCGGTTCACACTCCCCGACCTCATCCCTGCGTAACGGCTTCGCCGTTATCGCCGGAGGAGCGGCGGCTTCGCCGCGTCTCGAAGGATGGCAGCTTGCACGGCCGTCATTTGCGGCCATCCTTCGAGACGCATCGCTTGCGCGATGCTCCTCAGGATGAGGTCGGGAAATACCTGATACAATTCGAACTTTGGAAATGCTGTACTAGCCGTACGAAAGTGAGACGATGGAAACGTTCGATTATGTGATCGTGGGCGCAGGCTCCGCCGGCAGCGTGCTGACCAACCGCTTGAGCGAAGATGCCGGCACCAGCATCTGCGTGCTCGAAGCGGGGCCGAGCGACTGGCACCCCTACATCCATTTGCCGGCCGGCTTCATCAAGACGTTTCACATGAAGAGCATCAACTGGGCCTACCAGCAGGAGCCGGGGCCCTGGACCGGCGGCCGCAGCATCTACGCACCGCGCGGCAAGACGCTCGGCGGCTCGTCCTCGATCAACGGTCACATCTACAATCGCGGCCAACGGCAGGACTTCGACACCTGGGCCCAATATGGCAATCGCGGCTGGGGCTATCAGGACGTGCTGCCGTATTTCAAGCGGCTGGAAAAACGTATCGGCGAGGGCGACGACGCCTATCGCGGGCGCGACGGCAATCTCACCGTGACCACGATGGATTGGCAGGATCCGCTGTGCGAAGCCTTCATGGCGGGCGCGATCAGCCTCGGCATTCCGCGCAACCCCGATTACAACGGCGCGATTCAGGAGGGCGTGTCCTACGCCCAACGCACCATCAAGAACGGTTTGCGCGTCAGCGCGGCGACCGCGTTTCTGCATCCGGCGCGGAAACGTCCCAACGTGCATGTGCGCACCCACGCCCATGCCACCAACATCATCTTCGAGGGCAAGCGCGCGGTCGGGGTGCGCTACATCAAAGGCGGCAAGGGCGGCACGCCGGTCGAAGTGCGCGCCAGCAAGGAAGTGATCCTGGCCGGTGGCACCTACAACTCGCCGCAATTGCTGCAATTGTCGGGTGTCGGTTCGCCGGAATTGCTGGGCTCGCTCGGCATCGAGGTGCGTCACGCTCTGCCGGGAGTTGGTGAGGGATTGCAGGACCATTACGCGCCGCGCACGGTCGCCCGCGTCAAGAACATCAAGACCATCAACGAACGGCGGCAGGGCCTTAGCCTGATGCTGGAGGCGCTGAAATGGGCGACGACGCGGCGCGGCCTGCTGTCGCTGTCGCCGACCATGGTCTATTGCTTCTGGCATTCCGGCGAGAGCACCGAAAGCTCCGACCTGCAACTGACCTTTACGCCCGCAAGCTACAAGGAAGGCGTGCAGGGGCAGCTTGAAGACCAGCCCGGCATGACGATCGCGTCCTGGCAACAACGCCCCGAGAGTCGCGGCTATGTCCATGCCCGCTCGTCGAATCCGTTCGACCCGCCGATCATTCAGACCAATTATCTCGCCGAAGAGCTCGACCGCCGCACCATCGTCGCGGGGATGAAGCTGGCGCGCCGGCTGATGGCATCGGCGCCGCTCTCGCCCTATTACGAATACGAAGATTTTCCGGGGCCGGGCGTGCAGACCGACGATGAGTTCCTGGCCGCGGCGACGCAGCGCGGCACCACGACCTTCCACCCCGGCTGTACCTGCCGGATGGGTCCGGCCGACAGCAAATGGGCCGTTGTCGACGACCAGTTGCGCGTCCATGGGCTGCAGGGCCTTCGCGTGATCGATGCGTCGATCATGCCGCGGATGATCTCGGCCAACCTCAATGCCTCCACCATGATGATCGCCGACAAGGCCTCGGACCTGATCCGCGGCCGCAGCGCGTCGGTGAACTGAGGTCGGAAGCCGAGCGGCTGCTCCTGCTGCGAACGCGGATACGGCTACTCATCCGCGTGGCAGGGGGTGCTAAGTGAACGCAAGGAAACTTGATCGCCGGCAAATTCTGTTGAGCGGAGCCGCTGCTATCATGACGATTCAATCTCCGCAGCCATCCGCGGCGACCGATCCATGGTTGCCGATCTCGCCTTCCGATGCGGGCTTTGCTTCGGATATCGAAGCCCGGCTCGACAAGGCCATTGCCGACAAGCGCGATCTGGAATCTGCACGGGCTTGTCGTGCTCCGTAACGACCGTGTGGTGCTGGAACGTTATTTCGATGGCGATGATCGGGCGCGTGGCATCGGCGACATCGGTCATGTCGCGTTCAAGTCCGATACGTTGCACGACCTGCGCTCCTGCTCGAAAAGCATCATCGGTTTGCTGTACGGTATTGCGCTGGAACAGGGGAAAGTGCCACCGCCGGAAGCGCCGTTGTTCTCGGCATTCCCTGAATACGCCGATCTCGCCGACAACGACGGTCGCAACCGGCTCACGATCCAGCATGTGCTGACCATGAGCATGGGCACCGACTGGGACGAGAGCAGCCTCGTCTACTCCGATCCGCGCAACAGCGAGACCGCGATGGACAATGCGCCGGACCGCTATCGCTATATCCTGGAACGGCGCGTGATCGATGCGCCCGGCACGCATTGGACCTATTGCGGCGGTGCCACCGCGTTGCTGGCGCGCCTGATCGCCAAAGGCTCGGGCCAAACGCTGCACGAATTCGCGCGAAAAAACCTGTTCGATCCGCTGGGCATGGGGACAACCGAATGGGCGGCCGGGCCAGACGGTGAGCCATTTGCGGCCTCCGGCGCGCGGATGTCGGTGCGCGATCTCTCCCGCATCGGCACCATGATGCTGCACGAAGGCAAGGCGGGCGACCGTACCGTCGTTCCTGCCGACTGGTTAAAGCGTTGCACCGCACCGCTCGTCAGTGCCGATGAACTTCGCCGCTACGGTTATCAGTGGTTCATCCTCGATATCGCCTTTGGTGAGCCAAAGGGGTGGGCCATCGGACGGCTGGAGCGGATGTGGATGGCGCAGGGCGAGGGCGGTCAGCGGCTCTTCATCATCCCGGCGCTGCAGCTTGTGATCGCGATCACGTCTGGAAACTATGGCAAGGAAGATCAATCGGTGCCGCCGACGCGCGTTCTGCGCGAGGTCGTTCTTGGAAGTCTTGTATAGCTCAAGACTCCTTCACGAGGTTATGCATCAGCACCCTATTCATAAACGAAGGCGCTATCCCTGAGATCGATCGCAGGGAATTCGTCCTTCTCGGCCCAGTAGTCCTGGTTGTGCTGCCATTCCGGCTTGTCGCCGCGCTTCGGCAGCAGATGCATGCCGCGCATCATGTAGCCGGGGTTGAAGTTTTCCGGATCGATCCACGGCAACAGCGGCATGTTGTGATCTTCGGCCCGCAAGGCGGGCGTGACCTTGCGTGCGCCGGTTTGCCTTCATGTGGGTGAGCAGGCGGCAGACGAAGTCGGCCACCAGATCGACCCGCAAGGTCCAGCTGGCGCGGAAATAGCCGAACACCCAGACCAGATTGGGCACGCCGGTGAACATCATGCCGCGATAGGTCACGGTGTCGGCGAAATCGAGCGGCTTGCCGTCGACTTCGAAGGCGATGTCGCCATTGGCGCTGAGATGGAAGCCGGTCGCGGTGATGATGATATCGGCTTCCAGCTCCTTGCCGGATTTCAGCAGGATGCCTTTGGCGGTGAAGCGCTCGATCTCGTCGGTGACGACAGAGGCCTTGCCGGACTTGATGCCCTGGAACAGATCGCCGTCCGGAATGAAGGCGATGCGCTGCCGCCACGGCCGGTATTTTGGCGTGAAGTGGGTCGCGATGTCGTAGTCGGGACCGAGATAGGCTTCGACCGCCGAGAGCAAATCCTTCTTGGCGGCTTCCGGCTCCTCGAAGGTCTTGCGGGTGAACGCGTCCTGATCGAACAGGATCTTGCGGCGGGTGATTTCGTGGATCCAGGTCTCGTCGACATTAAGCTGGCGCAGCGTTTCGGCGATTTCGATCGCGTTGCGGCCGGTGCGGAAATAGGTCGGCGAGCGCTGCAGCATCGTGACATGCGCGGCGTCGTTGGCCATCGCCGGGATCAGCGTGGCGGCGGTAGCCCCCGAGCCGATCACGACGACGCGCTTGTTCTTGTAGTCGAGATCGTCAGGCCATTTCTGCGGATGGATGATCGGGCCCTTGAACAGCGCCATGTCTTTCCACTCCGGGGTGTAGCCTTCGGTGTGGCGATAATAGCCCTGGCACATCCAGAAGAAGTTGGCGGTAAAGCGCCGCGTTTCGCCGGTGTCGGCCCTGACGGCCTCGATGGTCCAGAGATTGTCCTGGCTCGACCATTTGGCCGACGAGATGGTGTGCTGGTAGCGGATGTGGCGGGCGAGATCGTTCTCTTCGATCACCTCGCCCATATATTTGAGAATCTCGGCGGCGGTCGCGATCGGCGCGCTGGTCCACGGCTTGAAACGATAGCCGAAGGTGTGCAGATCGCTGTCAGAGCGGATGCCGGGATAGCGATGCGTGCTCCAGGTGCCGCCAAACGTCTTCTGGGCCTCCAGCGCGACAAAGCTCATATCCGGGCATTGCTGGGTCAGGTGATAGGCCGCGCCGACGCCGGAGATGCCGGCGCCCGCGATCAGGACGTCAAAATGCTCGGTAGCCGCGGGATCGGCCGCGCGGATCTGGCTTTGAACGTTCATCTTCCCTGGTCTTTTTTTGTGGTTTCAAAGTACTCAAAGCGAAACGCCGGAATCAAGTTCCGGCGTTTGGTATCGTCTTCAGACTTCCCGGCGGCTGAGGAACGCCAGCCGTTCGAACAAGTGCACGTCCTGCTCGTTTTTCAGCAGCGCGCCATGCAGCGGCGGGATCAGCTTGCGCGGATCGCGCTCCCGCAGCATTTCCGGTGTGATGTCCTCGTTCAGCAGCAGCTTGAGCCAGTCCAGAAGCTCCGACGTCGAGGGCTTCTTCTTCAGGCCGGGCACTTCCCGCACCTCGAAGAAGATCCGCAGCGCTTCTTCCACCAGGCGCTTCTTGATGCCGGGGAAATGCACGTCGACGATCCGGTTCATGGTGTCGATGTCGGGGAACTTGATGTAGTGGAAGAAGCAGCGGCGCAGGAACGCGTCCGGCAGTTCCTTTTCGTTGTTCGAGGTGATCATCACGATCGGGCGCAGCTTCGCCTTGATGTTCTCGCCGGTCTCGTAGACGAAGAACTCCATGCGATCGAGTTCAAGCAAGAGATCGTTGGGAAACTCGATGTCGGCCTTGTCGATTTCGTCGATCAGCAGCACCGGGCGCTTCTCATGGGTGAAGGCTTCCCAGAGCTTGCCGCGCTTGATGTAGTTCGAAATGTCGGAAACCCTGGAATCGCCGAGCTGGCTGTCGCGCAGCCGCGACACCGCGTCGTATTCGTAGAGGCCCTGTTGCGCCTTGGTGGTGGACTTGATGTGCCAGGTCAGAAGCGGCGCGTCGATCGCCTTGGCGACTTCCTCGGCCAGCACGGTCTTGCCGGTGCCGGGCTCGCCCTTTACCAGCAGCGGGCGTTCGAGCACGATCGAGGCGTTGACGGCGATCTTGAGGTCATCGGTAGCGACGTAGTCCTTGGTGCCGGTAAATTTCATCGAGCCTTTGCCTTGTTGTTTGTTCTTGAGCGCAGGAGCGCGCCTTGATCCGAACAGCCGACGACCGCGAGAGAGCCGATCGCCGGGAAAATGAAGCTTTCGGTCAGGCGCGTCTGACCAGCGAGAGGATCACGAGCACGATGACCGCGCCGACGGTAGCGTCGATGATCGAGCCGAGCGTGCCAGAGGCAAGCACGACGCCGAGTTGCGGCAGCAGCCAGCCTGCCACCAGCGCGCCGATGATGCCGACCACGATGTTTCCGATCAGCCCGAAACCGGCGCCGCGAACGATCAGCCCGGCCAGCCAGCCGGCGATCGCGCCGATGACGAGTGCTGCTAAAATACCCATTGAGAATGCCCCGCTCAAACCGCCTGATCCCGCAATTCTAGTTGAAAAACCTGACAGGTCTAGGCCTCCCCGCATGGCGGAGGGCCTTGACGTGCGGGGTAGGGCGGGCAATCTGTAGTGTATGTTTTTGCAATTCTTCACATCGCTGCGCGATGCCCAGGTCCCGGTGACCTTGCGCGAATATCTGACGCTGATGGAGGCGCTCGACGCCAACCTCGCCGAGCAGACAGTGGAGAATTTTTATTACCTGTCGCGCGCGGCGCTGGTGAAGGACGAGCGCAACCTCGACAAGTTCGATCGCGTGTTCGGCACCGTGTTCAAGGGGCTGGAGAGCCTGCTCGACGCCATGGACAAGGCGGATATTCCCGCCGAATGGCTGAAGAAGCTCGCCGAAAAATACCTCACCGAGGAAGAAAAAAAGCAGATCGAGGCGATGGGCTGGGACAAGCTCATGGAGACCTTGCGTCAGCGGCTGAAGGAACAGAAGGGCCGGCATCAGGGCGGCAACAAGTGGATCGGCACCGCCGGCACCTCGCCCTTCGGTGCCGAAGGCTACAATCCCGAAGGCATCCGCATCGGCCAGGAGAAGAACCGCAACAATCGCGCGGTGAAGGTGTGGGACAAGCGCGAGTTCAGGGATCTCGACGGCAATGTCGAACTCGGCATCCGCAACATCAAGATCGCGCTGCGGCGGTTGCGCAAGTTCGCCCGCACCGGCGCACCCGATGAACTCGATCTCGACACCACGATCAAGGAAACCGCCAACCACGGCTATCTCGACGTGCACATGCGCCCCGAGCGGCGCAACGCGGTCAAGGTATTGGTCTTCTTCGACATCGGCGGCTCGATGGATTCGCATATCGAGCAGGTCGAGGAACTGTTCTCGGCCGCCAAAAGCGAATTCAAGCACATGGAATATTTCTACTTCCACAATTGCCTCTATGAAGGCGTCTGGAAGCAGAACAAGCGGCGCTTCACCGATCGCACCCCGACCTGGGACGTGCTGCATAAATACCCGCACGACTACAAGGTGGTGTTCGTCGGCGACGCCTCGATGTCGCCTTACGAAGTCATGGTGCCCGGCGGCTCGGTCGAGCACGTCAACGAGGAAGCCGGGTCGGTCTGGCTCGATCGCATCACGCGCACCTATCCGCACGCGGTGTGGCTCAATCCGGTGGCGCAGAAGCACTGGGATTATTCGGAATCGACCACCATCATCCGGCGCCTGTTTTCCGAACGGATGTTCCCGATCACGATCGAGGGCCTCGAAGGCGCGATGAAGGAATTGGTGCGGTAGAAACGACGCTCGTCATTTCGGGTCCGGTCCTTCGGACCGTCCCGGAATGACGCGCCAAGAATTCGAAGGGAGAAGCAATGCCCCAGACCATCCACCGCGGTATCAAATCCCTGATCGACGAGGCCAATGCGCAGATCGAAACCGTCAGTGCGGCGGATGCGATCAAGGCCGCGCAAGGCGATGACGTCGTGATCGTCGATATCAGAGACCCCCGCGAGATCGAGCGCGACGGCAAAATTCCCGGCGCGTTCTCCTGCACGCGCGGCATGCTGGAATTCTGGATCGATCCGGCCAGCCCCTATGCCAAGCCGATCTTTCAGAGCGACAAGAAATTCATCTTCCATTGCGCCGGCGGCATGCGTTCGGCGTTGGCAGCCAAGACCGCTCAGGACATGGGCCTGAAGCCGGTTGCGCATATCGGTGGCGGCTTCGCCGCCTGGCGCGACGCCGGCGGCCCGATCGAGAAGTGGGAGCCGAAGAAGAAGGGTTAGATTGATCGTCACACGCGGGCTTGATCCGCGTGTCCATCGCTTCAGAAAGATGGACGGCCGGATCAAGTCCGGAAATAACGTCTCAGGGAAATGCCGGGAGCTACACGCATGACATCATCCACCGACGATCCGCTGGTTACCACCGACTGGCTCGCTGCCCATATCGACGATCCCAAGGTCAAGGTGATCGATGCGTCCTTCAAGCTGCCGGGCGTGTTGCCGCTGCCGATCGACGATTATCTCGCCGCCCATATTCCCGGCGCGGTGTTTTTCGATGTCGACGCGATCTCGGATCACGATAATCCGCGGCCGCATATGTTTCCCGGCGCAACGCAGTTCGCGCGTGACATCTCAGCACTCGGCATTTCCTCCGGCGATACCGTGGTGGCCTACGATTCCGGCGGCTGGGTCGCGGCACCCCGGGCGTGGTGGATGTTCCTGTCGTTCGGTCATCCCAACGTGAAGGTGCTGGATGGCGGCTTGAAGAAATGGACGCGCGAAGGCCGCCCGACGCATTCCGGCAAGGTCACGCCGAAGCCGGGAAAGTTCACGGCCAAGTTCGATCCCAGCACCATCCGCAGCCAACAGCAGGTGCTGGCGAATATCGAGACGCGCGCCGAGCAGTTGGTCGATGCGCGGCCGCGTGGGCGTTTCGAAGGTACCGTCCCGGAGCCACGGCCAGAATCCCGCTCCGGTCATATTCCCGGCAGCCGCAGCGTGCCCTATGCCGGATTGTTCGATCCCGAGACCGGCGCCATGAAGTCGCTCGACGAATTGCGCAAGTCGTTCACGGCAGCCGGGCTCGATCTTGCCAAACCGATCGTGACCACCTGCGGCTCCGGCGTTTCGGCACTGGTGCTGACGCTGGCGCTGTATCGCCTCGGCGTGCGCGGTACCGCGCTGTACGACGGCTCGTGGTCCGAATGGGGCTTGCAAGACGGGCCGCCGATCGCGACCGGGCCGGCCTAAGCGGGCGCGCTCAGCGCGCCGTGGTCGTCGGCTGACCGAACAGATCGAGCGTCTGCGTCTGTGTTGCCAAACGCGCGCGCGCCGCGTTGCGACGGCGGCGCAGCTCACGCTGGGCGAGCTGGCGTTTCTTGTCGGCGCTGGGGTCGGATTTCGCGCTGGCGGCTTTTGCGGCCGGTGGTGCGATCGTCACCGGTGGGCCGCCCAGCGTGGCGATCCTGGTCGAGATCGCATTGTCCGTCGCTACGCTTGGCGCGCTTGGCTGTTCGGGCGCGGCGACAGCCTCTGTGGGCGCGGTCGGAGCGGCTTCGCTCGTCGGCGCCGCGGTCGGTTCGGTGGCCGCGAGCTTGGTTGCGTCGTCAGGGGCTGCCGGAGCGTCGGTCGGGGCGGGCGCGGCCTCGGCCTGCGGCGCGCTGTCCGCGGCCGGCGCCTCGGATGTCGGAGCTGCCGGGTTGGTCATCTCGGGCGGGGGTGAATCCACCGGCTGCAGCGCTGCGACCTGGTCCGGCTGGGATGCCGGCTCGGCTGTACCGGCGGGTTTGTCCGCAGGGGCGGTCGTCACGGTGTCATTCGGCGCTGGCTGGTCGGCATTTGAAGCCGCTTTCGGCGGATCGTCGACGCGCAGCATCGCCAGGACCGGTTGCGTGACGGGCTGGGGTGCCGGAGGGCTCTGCGCGAACCGGGTTTCGGGAGCCGGTTGCCAGCTCGGCGTGTTGGCAAATTCCTCATGCGCGGTGCGGAGCAGCGCCGCCGCGCCGAACCCGAAAACCAGGATCGACATCGACAGGACGATCGCGCCGAACAAAAAGCGAAAGCCGGGGAGCATGAACGCCAAGTTCCGCTTCGCTGGAGTTGCGAAGGCCTTTGAGCTGTCGGGAACGCAGTGATGACTGAATGAGCCGCGTTCTCAACGCCACCGGCACCGCCAGCACGCCGCGAATCAGGCTGAATCGAGGATAGCTTATCGTTTTCCCGGCGCTTGTTAAAAATGGCGGCGCGATTGCCCCCGCGATGCGCCGGAGCGTGTTTCCTGAACCGGTGAGGCTTCATGGCAACGGTCCCGTGCGGAACATCACAAATGCCGGAACCAGGGGTGATTTAGCCGGATTTGTCTTGAATGCGCCGCTATCTTCGGTCATCTGCCATTAACGGCCCGGTGTCGGGTTGGGGACTATACAAGAGCGATGATGATCAGACACATTTTGACGATTTGTGCCGCGGTGACGGCTGGCGCGGCAATGACCCCGCTTGCGCAGGCCCAGCAGAGCTATCCGGTGCCCCCCGGCGCAGTCTATTCGCCGTATCCGCCCGGCGGCGCCCCCGCCGATTATCGCCGCGGCCCCGGCATCCCGGATTTCGACTCGCTGGACGACGAGGATGGGCCGAACGCTTCGACCGCGCTGCCGCCGCCCGGTCCGGTCATGTCTCCCGATGATCCGCGCTATGGCCGCCCGATGGGCGCTCCGCCGGTTTATTCCGACCGCGGCCAACCGACCGGTCCGGTGCTGTCGCCCGACGATCCCCGCTATGGCCGCCCGATGGGCGCGCCCCCGGTTTATTCCGACCGCAGCGTGCCGAGCGGCCCGATCCTGTCGCCCGATGACCCGCGCTATGGCCGTCCCTCCGATCCACCGCCGGTGATCTATTCGGATCGTGGCGGCAATCGCCCCCCGGCCGATGATGGTTTGCGTCCGCCGGATGTTGTCGGTGGGCAAGGTGCGACTGGATCGGCGCCCCCAGTAGGGGCCGATGGCAGGCCGATGACCCTGGCGGCGCTGCCGCCGGATGAACAGCCGGAAACCGGCCCGGCGCAGCTGGCGCCGAATCTGCGTCGGCAGGAAGTCGCGTTCCAGACCAAGGAGCCGGCGGGCACGCTGGTCGTCGATACGCCGAACACCTATCTGTATTATGTGCTGGGTGGCGGTCGCGCGATCCGCTACGGCGTCCGCGTCGGCCGCGATGGTTTCACCTGGACCGGCGTGCAGAAGATTACCCGCAAGGCGGAATGGCCGGATTGGCACCCGCCGCCGGAGATGATCGACCGCCAGCCTTATCTGCCGCGCTTCATGGCAGGTGGCCCCGGCAATCCGCTTGGCGCGCGGGCGATGTATCTGGGCTCGACCGTGTACCGCATCCACGGCACCAACCAGCCCTCGACCATCGGCAAGTTCGTCTCGTCGGGCTGCATCGGCATGCTGAATGACGACGTCTCGGACCTGTTCGATCGCGTCAAGGTCGGCACCCGCGTCGTCGTGCTGCCCGGCAACCCGCCGGCCGCTTTGGCCTCGGCGCAGCCGGTGCCCGGCCCGAATGCGGGCGGCCCCGCACCTATCCCGGGCGGCACCCAGCCGACCGTCGTGCCGCCGCTGCCTGCGCCGGTCACGGTGCGATAACAGCTAGGCTTATTGCTCTGAACTGAATCAAACGGGCCGCCCAATGGGCGGCCCGTTTTTCGTTGATGCGTCTCGTTCGGACGATGCGCCGGGGCGTTACGCCAGCTTGCGCAACGTCTCGCCCTTGAACCAGGCATCGATGCCTTCGACCATCTGGCGATAGTGGTTGCTGAAGCTTTCCTTGGTGACGTAGCCGAGATGCGGCGTCAGCACGATATTGTCGAGCTTGCGGAACGGGTGATCGACCGGCAGCGGTTCGACCGAGAACACGTCGATCGCGGCGCCGGCGATCTTGCACTCCTGCAATGTCTTCAGCAGCGCCATCTCATCGACGATCGGCCCGCGCGCGGTGTTGACCAGATAGGAGGTCGGCTTCATGCGCGCGAGATCTTCCGCAGCCACCAGTCCGCGCGAGCGCGGGCCCAGCACGACGTGAACCGTAATGATGTCGGCGCTCGAGAACAGCTCTTCCTTGGTGGCGTAGCCGACGCCGGCTTCCTTGCAGCGCTCCGGTGTCAGGTTCGGACTCCAGGCGATCACGTTCATGCCGAAGGCCTGCGCCAGCTTCGAAACCTTGGTGCCGAGCTTGCCGAGGCCGATCACGCCAAGGGTTTTGCCCTCGATCTCGATACCGACGAATTTCTGCAGGGGGTCGCCGGCATGCATCCGGGCGTTCTCGCGCCCGATATTGCGGGTCAGTTCCAGGATCAGGCCCATGGTCAGCGGCGCGGTGGGGTCGCGGGCCCATTGGGTTCCACACAGCACCACCCCGTGGTCCTTGGCGGCCTCCATGTCGATCGCGGCATTGCGCATGCCCGACGTGATCAGCAGCTTCAGCTTGGGCAGTGCCGCGAACAGTGTGCGCGGAAACGGCGTCCGCTCGCGCATCGCGCAAATGATCTCGAAATCCTTCAGCGCGTGCGCCGCGGCCTCGGGCGAAGCGAACGGCTCGTTGAACACGGTGATGTCGATACGATCCTCGACCTTCGACCAATCGGCGACCTGCCGGGAGAGATTGATGTAGTCGTCGAGAATTGCACAGCGCAGCCGCGTCATGGGAAGGTCCGTTCATGGCGATGATGACGGCGGGAAACCGGCCGTCGGGGAAGCGCCATGGTCGCGCGCAACGGTGATGCACGCAAGCGGTCGCGGCTGAAAAAGCGCCGGCGATTACGAAAACGTCAGCTTAAGACGCCTGACGGGCGTTGCCGCGAGCCTTGGCGGCCCGGATGTCCGCGACCATGGATTGGACGGCGGGCGACAGCGCCATTTGCTTGGCGCGGCAGGCCGGCCCCGGTCCACGCATATAATGCAGTTCCGGCCGGTAGGGGTCGAACGCCCGGGTGAGGAAGCGGTGCCAGAATGAGCGGAATTCGGCCAAAGGTCCGGACTGTTCGTCGCGGCCTGCTGCCGATCTGGGGAGGGGTGCCGAAATGATGCTTGCCATGACGCGACCCTGCTATTTACGCCGGCGGCTTCTGCCGCTGCAAAACGCCTGTTTCGGCGTTGGGAACGAGTTTTGGCCTGATTTATTAAAAGAAGGTTTCAATTGTCGTGACCTAGGGCACACAAGGGTGTTGCCCGCGCACACATGGTGACGACCCCGTAATGATCCGTGGTGAACGGATGGAAAACGAGCGCTCGCGGTTGCCCTTTGGGGGCGGCGCCGCTACATCAGCGGTCAGCAAATTTCCATAAATGCAACGGTTTCAGGGATCGCGATGGCCCGTCAGTTCGTCTATTTCATGCAGGGTTTGACCAAGAGCTACCCGACCCGGAAGGTGCTCGATAACGTCCATCTGTCGTTCTACCCGGACGCCAAGATCGGCGTGCTCGGCGTCAACGGCTCGGGCAAATCGACCCTGCTGCGGATCATGGCCGGGCTCGACAAGGAATATAACGGCGAGGCCTGGGTCGCCGAGGGCGCGCGGGTCGGCTACCTTGAACAGGAGCCGCAACTCGACGCCAGCAAGACCGTGCGCGAGAACGTGATGCTGGGCGTCGCCAAGCAGAAGGCGATCCTCGATCGCTACAACGAGTTGGCGATGAACTACTCCGAGGAAACCGCCGACGAGATGACCAAATTGCAGGACGAGATCGAGGCCGCCGGCCTCTGGGATCTCGACAGCAAGGTCGATCAGGCGATGGACGCGCTGCGCTGCCCGCCCGATGATTCCGACGTCACCAAACTCTCTGGCGGTGAACGCCGCCGCGTCGCGCTGTGCAAGCTGCTGCTCGACCAGCCCGATTTGCTGCTGCTGGATGAGCCGACCAACCATCTCGACGCCGAGTCGGTGTCGTGGCTGGAAGGCCATTTGCGCAACTATCCCGGTGCGATCCTGATCGTGACCCATGACCGCTACTTCCTCGACAATGTCACGAGCTGGATTCTCGAACTCGACCGCGGCAAGGGCATTCCCTACGAGGGCAATTATTCGTCCTGGCTGGTGCAGAAGCAGAAGCGGCTCGAACAGGAAGGCCGCGAGGACGCCGCGCATCAGAAGACGCTTGCCCGCGAGCAGGAATGGATCGCGTCCTCGCCCAAGGCGCGCCAGGCCAAATCCAAGGCGCGCTACCAGCGCTATGAAGATCTGTTGAAGCAGGCCAGCGACAAGCAGACCCAGACCGCGCAGATTACGATTCCGGTGGCTGAACGTCTCGGCGCCAACGTGGTCGACTTCGAGGGCCTCAGCAAAGGCTTCGGCGATCGCGCGCTGATCGACGATCTCACCTTCAAGCTGCCGCCCGGCGGTATCGTCGGCGTGATCGGTCCCAACGGCGCCGGCAAGACCACGCTGTTCCGGATGATCACCAAACAGGAAACGCCCGACAAGGGCACAATCACTGTCGGCGAGACCGTGCATCTCGGCTATGTCGACCAGTCGCGCGATGATCTCGACGGTAAGAAAAACGTGTGGGAGGAAATCTCCGGCGGCAACGAACTCATTTTGCTCGGCAAGAAGGAAGTGAACTCGCGCGGCTATTGCTCGTCGTTCAACTTCAAGGGCGCCGACCAGCAGAAGAAGGTAGGCTCCCTGTCGGGCGGTGAACGCAACCGCGTGCATCTGGCCAAGATGCTCAAATCCGGCGCCAACGTCCTGCTGCTCGACGAACCGACCAACGACCTCGACGTCGACACGCTGCGCGCACTGGAAGAGGCGCTGGAGGATTTCGCCGGTTGCGCCGTCATCATCAGCCATGACCGCTGGTTCCTCGACCGCATCGCCACCCATATCCTGGCGTTCGAGGGCGACAGCCATGTCGAATGGTTCGAAGGCAATTTCCAGGACTACGAAAAGGACAAGATGCGCCGGCTCGGGCAGGACTCCATCATCCCGCACCGCGTGAAATACAAGAAGCTGACGCGATAAACACAGGAGCCGGCATGGCGGACTGGAGCGCAGAGCAGTATCTCAAATTCGAGGACGAGCGGACCCGCCCGTCGCGCGACTTGTTGGCCCAGATCCCGCTCGCCGATGCGCGCAAGGTCGTCGATATCGGCTGCGGCCCCGGCAATTCGACCGAGCTTCTGGTCAAGCGCTGGCCGCAGGCGGCGGTGACCGGCATCGATACCTCGGCCGACATGCTGCGGCAGGCGCGCGAGCGGTTGCCGGCGCAGAAGTTCATCGAAGCCAATGTCGCGCATTGGGCGCCGCCGGAAAATACCGACGTGCTGTTCGCCAATGCGATCTTCCAATGGGTGCCGGGTCATCTCAAGCAGTTGCAGCGGCTCACCGGCGCGTTGCCGCGGGGCGGCGTGCTCGCGGTGCAGATGCCCGACAATCTCGACGAACCCGTCCACGTGCTGATGCGCGAGGTCGCGCAGGCTGAGCCGTGGCGCGAGCAACTCGCCGACAAGGCGCAGATGCGCGACGTACTGCCGACGCCGGGCGGCTATTACGACGCGTTGCGCCCGCTGTGCTCACGGATCGAGATCTGGCACACCATCTACAATCACGTACTGGACGATGCTGCTGCCGTCGTCGAATGGGTCAAGGGCACAGGCTTGCGGCCGTTCCTCGATCCGCTGGAAGCGCCCGAGCGCAAGCAATATCTCGCCGAATACGGCGCGCGCGTCGCGGCCGCCTATCCGCCACAACAGGACGGCAAGGTGTTGCTGCGGTTTCCGCGGCTTTTCATTGTGGCGGTGAAGTAAGCACTGAGAACTACCCCACTTTCTCCGCCAGCCACATCTTGATCAGCGACTGATATGGCACGTCGCGCTTGTTGGCCGCGATCTTGATTTGCTCCAGCAATCCAAGTGGCAGTCGGATCGAAATTGCCGTGGTCGAGGGTTTCAGATGTGGGAAGCGGACGCGCTCGGCCCTGCTCCAGTCGATGTAATCGGTGGAGTCGTGCGTTTCCCAGAACTTTCTTTCCTCGGCTTCGGTCTTGAAGGTCGGAATTGATTTAAGCTTGCTCATAAGCTTTCCTCTCCTTTCGGTGCATGTCCCGCGCCGATATCACCCGGACCATCGTTCCATTCTGTCTAAGAGTGAAAGAGATGTGCAATAAGCGATTTTGAGCTGTCTTTCCCAGTGCATTGAAACGCAGCGCTTTTTCACTATGCTTGGCATCTTCGACAACGATCAGTGGATCGTTGAAAAAGACACTTTCGGCCTCGGCCTGACTGACGTCGTGTTTATCCGCACTCTTGCGGCTATTACCATCGTTCCAGTCAAAACCAGTAATTTGGTCAGGGTCGATCATTGTGTATATGCTCAGCATATACAAATTGAGGCGTCGATGCGACCTGGATTTACATTCGGCCATTTAAAGGAGGTATTGAGGGCAGTCTCGCTCCTCGCCGGATTAATGCTGTCGCAGTCCGCCTTCGCCGCCGACGCCGGCTTCACCCAATTCATCGCCTCGCTCTGGCCCGAGGCGCAGGTGCAGGGCGTGTCGCGCGCCACGTTCGACACCGAAACCCGCGGCCTCGAGCCCGATTACAAATTGCCCGATCTGATCCTGCCCGGACGCCCTGCCACCGGCGCGCCGTCGCAGGCCGAGTTCGTTCAGGTGCCGGCGGATTATATCAAGGAAGCCAGCATCGCGAAGCTCGCCGAAGAAGGGCAGCGGCTGATGCAGAAATATCGCGAAGCGCTTTCGGGAATCGAGAAGCGCTTCGGCGTGCCTGCCACCATCGTGCTGGCGATCTGGGGCCGCGAGACCGATTACGGCCGCTACACGCTGCCCTATGACGGATTGCGCGTGCTGGCGACGCAGGCCTATGTCGGCCGCCGCAAGGATCAATATCGCAACGAGTTCATCCTGGCGCTGAAGATGATCGGCGACGGCGAGGTGACGCGCAAGGATCTGCGCGCGTCCTGGGGCGGCGCCGTTGGGCTGACGCAATTTCTGCCGTCGGAATTCTACAAGCACGGCGTCGATTTCGACGGCGATGGCCACAAGGACATCTGGCATTCGGTGCCGGATGCGCTGGCTTCCGCCGCCGAGCAGCTCGTCAACAAGGGTTGGCAGCCGGGCCTGCGCTGGGCCTATGAGGTGCAGGCCCCGGCCAATGTCGATTGCACGATGGGCGTGCCCGAAGTGACAAAATCGATCGGCGACTGGCTGCGTGCAGGCTTCGTGCCGGTGCGCGGGCAACAGCTCAGCGCCGCCGAACGGGCGCAGCCGGCGTCGCTGCTGCAGCCGGAGGGCATCTATGGCCCGGCGTTCCTGACCACGAAGAATTACTTCGTCATCAAGGAATATAATTTTTCCGATCTCTATGTGCTGTTCGTCGGACATCTCAGCGATCGCATGCTGAGCCCGCAGGCATTCGCGACGCCGTGGTCGGCCTCAAAACAATTGCGCACCACCGATGTCGAGGCGATGCAGCGCCAGCTCACGCGCCTTGGCCTCTACAAGGACAAGCTCGACGGCAAGGCCGGGATGCAGACCCGCGCGGCGCTGGGGGCCTATCAGAAATCGGCCGGTATCAAGGTCGATTGCTGGCCGAGCGAGGCCGTGTTGCGATCGATGGGTTCGCCACGCTGAACAAGAAAAATCTGAAAAAGAAAAACCCGGCTGAAATTTCAGCCGGGTTTTGAAATCAGGCGCTCGATATGAGCGTCGGCGTGGTCCGCTTAGTTGCAGACCTCGACGCGACGGAAGCGCCAGGCGTAGCCATCCCAGAAGCGCTCGCGAACGAAACGGCAGGGCGGGGGCGGAGCGTCTTCCACGTAAACCGGGCCGCCGTAAGCCGGCCGGCTGGCGGCGATCGCACCGCCGACAATCGCGCCGCCGATGAGACCACCAGCGACAGCCGCGCCGAGGCCGCGCTGCGCGCTTGCGGGGGTCGTTGCGAGCGAACCGGCGAAGGTTGCGACCGCGACGATGGCAGCAAATGTCATCTTCATGTCTTTGGCTCTCCTAGGGATGGCGCAGTCAGCGCCGGGTTTAAAGTGACTCACACGCCGTCTTCGAAGTTGGCCATCTCGCTAAAAAGCGCACAACAGTCAATCGAAAGTAAACGTACCGGGGCAGATGGGCCGAAAAAAAGGTTTTTTCAGGCCAGATCTTGTTGGCATCCCCGAAAACGGGCCGTTTCCGCGGATGCCGGTGTTGATTTAATGCGGATGTAATGAAGGTGAACGGCTTCAGCCGCACACCCTGACGTTACGGACGCGCCAGCCATAGCCGTCCCAGAAACGCTGCCGCTGCCAGTAGCAGCCGGAAGCAGCGACATAGGCCGGACCGCCGTAATAGCCATAGCCGGGTCCGTAGTAGCCGTAGCCGGGCCCATAATAACCGGGGCCTGCGAGCGCGCCGCCGACGATGGCGCCACCGATGATGCCGCCGGCGATGGCGGCGCCAACTCCGCGCTGGGCGTGGGCCGGTGCGGGTGCCACGACAGCCGAGATGGCCAGGGTGGATACCGCCGCGAGCGCCATCAATGTCTTCTTCATGGCTTCACCTTTCTCATTGCTCTGGGACAACGGATCTAGCGTTCTATCGGTGCGAAAGTTTCATATTCCGCTTGAATGTTCAATGAACGGGACCGCCATATTTCGTGACCAATTGTTGCGGACGAGCGGCTTTTTGCAGCGCGAGGGCTTCCAAGCATTTCCCAATCATGAATGCGACGATGACGACCTTGCAGATTACGGTCGGCCTTACGGCGCTGATCGCATTGGTCGCGCTCCGCCGATCGGAGAAAGGCCGCGCTGATCGCCGGTCGTCCGGCGACGGCTCATCGTCGGGCGATAGCGGTTATGACGGCGGCGATAGCGGACATCACCACTGCAGTGGCGGCGATCATGCGGGCTCGGGCCATTCCGGCGGCGGCGATAGTGGGGGCGGCAGCGATGGCGGCGGCGGTGATGGAGGTGGTGGCGGGGACGGCGGCGGCGGTGGTGACTAGCGGTGCAACCGCGAACAACGGAAATCGCGTTTATGCCTCTGCCGCAGTGGTTTTAGACTCGTTCTAGATTTAGCCAAGCCAGTTTGGAATTACTTGAAATCGGGGTTTTTCCTTTTGCATCCCACCGTGCACTTCAATATTTCAATTGTACCGCGTCCCTGAAGAGCCCGCTGATTTCATGATTGTTTGTTCCTGCAACGTCCTGACCGACCACGATGTCCGCAGTGCGGTCAATGGCGCGGAAGACCTTCCCCGGAATGCCAAGCAGATCTACGGTTGCCTCGGCTGCAGTGCCGAATGTGGCCGCTGCGCGCGCACCATCAAGACCATCATCGACGAGGCTTTGGGCGCTTGCGCCAAGGCCTGCTGTTCGGGATGTCCGCACAGCCAGGCTCATGCCGAGTCGCATGGCCACCAGCAGCTGGCCCTCACGGCGGTAGCCTGAAGATTTCCTAATCTATTGAGTTTTTGCGCTCTTTTGCCTCTTCGGCAAAAGGGTTGCTCTCGCCCGTAATCTAGTTTAGAAGCATTCTAAATTAGAGATCAGGCCGAGTTCAGGCCTTGGAATCGGAGCATATCATGCAGGGCGACCCAAAAGTCATCGATTACCTCAACAAGGGCCTGCGTAGCGAGCTCACCGCCATTAACCAGTATTGGCTGCATTTCCGGCTGCTGAACCATTGGGGGCTGCTGGACATGGCCAAGCAGTGGCGCAAGGAATCGATCGAGGAGATGCATCACGCCGACCGCTTCACCGACCGCATCCTGTTCCTGGACGGCTTTCCCAACATGCAGGTGCTCGACCCCTTGCGGATCGGCCAGAACGTCAAGGAAATCCTCGAATGCGACCTGGCCGCCGAGATCGGTGCCCGCAGCCTGTACCAGGAAGCGGCGACCTACTGCCACGGCGTCAAGGATTACGTTTCGCGCGACCTGTTCGAGAGCCTGATGAAGGACGAGGAGCATCACATCGATTTCCTCGAAACCCAGCTGGATCTGGTCGAGCGGATCGGGCTCGAACTCTACACCCAGAAGCATGTCGGCGGGCTCGAGAGCGAGCATTAGGACGCGCTAAACCGCGGGCCGCGCCGGTCTCACGGCGCGGTCGTTTGCGTCAGAGCTGCGTCCGGTAACGCGCCTCGACCTGGGCCTGTGGCTCCGGCTCGCCCAATGCAGTCTGGTCGTGGATCACTTCGGCGATGCTGGGAAACACCTCGCGTTCGACGCGAATATCCGCCGACCATAGTTTCGAGCGCATCAGCGCCTTGCCGCAGTGAAAATAGGCCTCGTTGACGTCGATGCGCAACACCGCGCGCGGCGGCTTGCCGAACTCCACCATCGCGGCCAGCAAATCCGGATCGGCCGATACTGTGCCACGCCCGCCGACGCGCAAGGTCTCGTCGATGCCGGGCACGAAGAAGACCAGGTGCACGAAACCCGAGCCCTCGACGATATTGCGAAAACTGTCGATCCGATTGTTGCCGGAACGGTCCGGCATCAACAGCGTGTTCGGGCCGGTAACGCTGACAAAGCCTGGATTGCCGCCGCGCGGCGACGCATCGACGCTGCCATCGGAGCCCGATGTCGCGAGCACGCAGAACGGCGACATCCCGATGAATTTTTTGGCGTGGCTGTCGATCTCCGGTCGCGCTTTGGCGAGCACGCGCGGCGTCGGCTGCGGATAGATCGAGGCGAGGTCGCAAGGTGCCAGATCGGTCAAGGGCGGTCTCCGGGATGAAGGCGGCGTGACGGGCCAAGGCTATCCGGACCAAGGCTATCACCAGGATATCGCGGCGGCTACCGCCTATCGCCTTCGCCACGGCCAGTCGATCACCTCAGCGCAATAGAGCGCCCACCAGATGATCACGGGCTGAAACGCCAGCCGAGGCTCATGATAATACCAGCTGCTGGGCATGTGCGGCAGGTCGATGCCGTCGATGGCATGTTTGAAATTGGCCGGCCACACGCAGATCGTGTCTAGCCGGGCGCGGCGCGCGAGCCGTCACACCGCATCGGCGGGCACGAAACAAGAGATGATGATGCCGCCGCGATGGTGCACATACCACACCACGGCTTCACCGACCGGATTGCCGCGGTCGCGGATGATGGCGTGCGCGGGCACCGGCATCCATTCGCCCTCGATCGGCACCCAATAGGCGCCGCCGCGAAAATCATATTCGGTGCGATGGCCGTCGGCCATGTCGCAGCAGGGCACGCCGTTCGGGGCGACCACGCCCTTGAACCAGGCGCGGATGTCGGGCGGCACGTTTTCATATTGTCCGTTGTCGAAGGCGAACGCCGCGCCCGTCAGCGCGGATAACCACGTCAGCAAAGCGATCTGCGCGAACCGTCGCATGCGATCCTCCACAGTGTTCGTTTCTTGTCGTCGCATTCCGTTGCTAAGGCGGAGTCACGAATCGCATGATTGAACGCGAATAGGCCCGGACTGTCGTGCGGAAAAAATGAGCGATACGCAGCCGCAGCAAATTGATGCGGTGCGAAAATCAGTGCTTCCGCTTTCTAAAGCCTTCGACCATCGATTTAGCTGCGGCGTTGCGCCACGCTGTTGTCAGCGGCCTTCGCGCCGTACCCGATCTCACATCGTGCGCTGCGGCGCCGTCTGCAGCAGTTCCTGCAATTGCCTGGCATAGAACTTCGCATTGCCGGTGGTGAGATGGCCGCGGGTTTCGGTGCTGGCCGGGATCAGAAAGATGCGGCCGTTCTTGATGCGCTTGATCGCAGCATCGGTGACGCCGGTCTCGGGTGGATTGCGCTCGTCGTCGGCCGCATTGATCGCCAGCAGCGTGGCCTGGATTTTTTCCATCTCCTGGGATGGATCGTAATCATGCGAGGCTTCCCACTGGTAGATGAAATCATTGGCGTCGGCGGTGACCGGCAGTGCCAGCCGCTCGTCGACCATCTTGTCGGCCTTCTCGGCCGTCGGCGCCAGCATCTGATAGGCGAGGGTGCCGCCGCCGGTGGCGATGCCGAAGGCGTTGACGGCGTATTTCATCATGCGCGGCTGCGTGGTGTATTTGCCTTCGTTGTAGTCGGGATCGTTGCGGATGGTCTCGATCATCATCCGCCGCAGCATCCAGTTGCGCGCCGCCATCGCGGTCGGCTGCGAGGCCATCGGCACCAGCGCATCCATGAAGTCGGGATATTTCACACCCCACAGCCAGGTGTGCATGCCGCCCATCGAATTGCCGATCACCAGCCGCAGATGTTTTATGCCGAGGCCTTCCTTGACCAGGCGGTACTGCGCATCGACCATGTCGGCGTAGTCATATTTCGGGAATGCCGTTTTCATCGCGTCGGACGGTTTTGACGATTGGCCGTGGCCGAGCCCGTCCGGAATGATGATGTAATATTTCGATGCGTCGAGCGGTTGGCCGGGGCCGAACAACTCGCCCGCGAAGGTCGGCGTCAGCATGCTTGCCGACGAGCCGCCGGAGCCATGCAGCACCAGCACGGGTTGGCCGCTCGGCTCGCCGACGGTGGCGTAATGCAGCCGCAGCTCCGGCATGGTCTCGCCGGTGTGGAATTTGAAATCCTTCGCGATCCAGTCGCCCTGTTTCGGTGCGGGATAGTCGGCCGCGAGCGCAGCAAATGACGTCATGGCAAAGACAACCGCAAACCCAACCGAAAGCGCCGCACGCGAAAACCCCATGATGTTGCTCCCCAGGAGACGTTCTAAGGTGCGGCCGCATCACTGGGCCGCTTGGGCACGGGTCTACCACATCATAGGAGACGATCGAGAGGCAAGCGCGACCGCAACGGTAAAATTCCCGTTTAGCCTGATTTCAGCAGCGCGGACACGACGCCTTCGGCTACGGCCCGTCCTCGATATCGGTTTCGGGACGATCATTGCCGGCAGCGGTCTCGATGTGCCACTTGCCGTCGGCGGTCTCGTATTGGATCTCCTCGGTGCGGCCGGGCACGCGCTGTTCGGCGGCGACGCGCTTGGCGGCCGCCAGCGCCGCGGTATGGGTCGCGAACGGTTCTGAAAAGACGCCATCGACGGTATAGGCCCAGCCGCCGTCGTGCTGAACGATCCTGTACGTGACGTGGGACATCGTAGAACTCGCTTTTTGCTGACGCTGACAGCGCGACAAGGGGTGAACCCGGGCGCCATTCTATGACAAAATCGGCCGCGATGTCGGATTTTACGCTTGCGGGTCGTCCTCGGAAAGAGCGACCCAATGTCGTCCCCTCCGGGTAGAGGAGAAACCCATGTGCCGCAACATCAAGACGCTGTTCAATTTCGAACCGCCGGCGACTCACGCCGAAATCCACGCCTCGGCACTGCAATTCGTGCGCAAGCTGTCCGGGTTCAATTCGCCCTCGCAGGCCAATGCCGAGGCGTTCAATCGCGCCGTCTCAGAAGTCGCCGATAGCGCGCGCCGGCTGCTCGCATCATTGCAAACCAACGCGCCGGCGCGCGACCGCGAGATCGAAGCCGAGAAGGCGCGGGAACGCTCACGACAGCGGTTCGGGTGATCGGCGAACGCTTCGGTATCACGTGACCCACCTCACGGTGCGGCGCACCGGTAGCGCTCAGGATGACGAGGTATCTCGGTCATCTGGAGCAAAGTCATGATGAATCCCGGCACGTCAGTGAAGCTGAGTGCGACTTTCTTCGCGGTGTTCTGGACCGCTGCTATGGTGTGGTGGAGCGGCACGTTCGACCTCGCCACGGTGGAATTGTGCGGCTATTTCCTGTCCTTGTGCTTCTTCTTTTTCTTCTCGCGGCGATCCTCGTCATCGTCGCTATCATTGGTTTCCGCATCACCAATCGCGGCCAGGGCTTCCTGCTCCGCAGCCTCACGTTCCGCGGCTTCGCGTGCCTCGCGTTCGCGCTGGCGGCGGTGATCCTCCCACGCATCGAAAATCAGATGCAGCCAGGGCATCACCTGCTCGATCGAAGGCAACTGGCCGGGCAGTCCCGGCTCGCCGCGGCGGACCCGGTTCGCCGGGCGCGCCCGGTTTGCCCTGCGGTCCAACCTCGCCGCGCGGACCCGCCATCCCTGGCTTGCCCTGCGGTCCGATCTCGCCGCGCTTGCCCTGCGGGCCGGGCTTGCCGACGGGACCGGGTTTGCCGCGCGGGCCTTCAGCTCCCGGACGTCCGGGATGACCTTGAGGCCCCGGCTCGCCCGGACGGCCGCGCGGACCTGGCGGTCCGGCTCTTCCTGCTCTGGTCGTGCTGTCGTCCGCCACGTGCATGCTCCCGCTAAAATTCGGAGAGTTTTTAGCAGACGTTCGATGACGGCAGCAATTAAGCTTGCCGTATCGGCGGATTCATCAACAGCAAGCTGGGCGGTACGCGGATCACTCCACGTCCCACATCACAGGCAGATTGAGCAGGCCGCGGAACGCCCAGCCGCCGATCCGCACCGGCTCGGATGGATCAAGCCGCAAGCCTTTGAAGCGCGTGAAGATACTCGGCAGCGCGACGTCGGCGACCATCGCGCGCGACGCGAACGCCCCGGCGCAATAATGCGGACCGGCGCCGAACGCGATGCTTTTCGCGGTGTCACGCAAGATGTCGAAACGATCGGGATCGCTGAAGCAGGCCTCGTCGCGATTGGCCGAGCCGAACATGAAGAACACGCGGTCCTCGGCTTCAAAATCGACGCCGCCGAACGACCACGGCTTGGCGACGCGCCGCGGCGACATTCCGATCGGCGCGATCCAGCGCGCATATTCCTCGAACACGTCGAGCCATTTGGCCTTTCCGCTTCTCACCAGCGCGAGCTGGTCGGGATGCGTCAGCAGCGCCCACACCGTGCCGGCGATGGCGTCGCGCGGCTCGTTCTGTCCGCCGGAGATCGCCAGCTTGATATTGGCGCGCAAGCTTTCCATGGGTTGGCCAGCCGATAGCAACACGCTGAGGATCGAGGTGTTGGGATGTTTGGTCACCACCGGGATCATGTCGTCGATCGCGGCATCGATGCCCGCGGTCGCGGCATGGCAGCGCGCCTCGATCGCCTTGTCGCCGCTGTAATTGGCGATGCCGTCGATCATCGCCTGCGACCATGCATCCATATCCTGGTAGCGCATGTTGGTGAGGCCGGTGATGTCCTTCAAGCATTCGGCCGACAGCGGCAGCGCGAACGCCTTGCACAGATCGGCGCGGCCGGCCGGTTTGAGTTCTTCGAGGATGCGGTCGGCATGGCCCTGGAACTGGCGGCTCCAGGTGTCGCGTACGGTGCGCGGGGACACGGCGGGAAACATCGCCGATCGCTCCGCCATATGCGCATCGCCATCCTTGCGCATCATGTTGTGGCCCATCAGCGTGTTCATCAATCCCGCCGGCTGATGCGACGAGAACACGTCGATGCGCTTTTCCTGGCTGAAGATATCGTTGCGCCGGGTGAACACCGTCGAGCCCAGTTGCGGCACGAACGCGATCGGTGCGTCCTTCCGCATCCGCGCCAGATCCGGATACGGATCGGCCCAGAACGCCCGCACGTCGATGTCGAAATGCGGCGCGTTGGACATCCGCTCTCCCCTCAGGTTTCCTCGATCCGGGACTTGCGCCCGGCTCGGGTTACCCTAGGGCATGATTCCGCGAAGCGGAACCCGGCAAAGAGACGCGCCGCAGGCGACGAAGCGAGGCCGGGCCGCAGCTAATCAACATGCGCGGGGACATCGATCCCGTCGGTCGAATAGAGCCGGATCTTGTTGCGCAAGGTGCGGACGGAGACCCCGAGCACGCGGGCGGCGCGGGTCCGGTTGCCATCGCAGCGCGCCAGCGTTTGCAGCACCAGCTCACGTTCGATCTCACCGACGGTGGATCCAATCAGCAGCGGCACGATTTGGTTTGGTCTTAGTGACGACGCCGGAATTTCCGGCGCATGAAGTGCGGACTCGTTAGCCATCGGTACCTCCCGATCAACGCTCGCCCAAAACGTGGGCGGAAACATCGAGAATGAACAGCCCCCAGCTGTTGTTTGACCGTGTGCGGAGTTGGTTAACAGAATCTTAACGCCGGGCAGTCCCGTAGAAATACCCTCCCGGCGACACTAAATCGCCCGATACCCGCCATCTGCCATCACAATCGAGCCGGTGACGTAGCTTGAAAGATCGGAAGCGAGGAACAACGCCGGCCCGACGATATCCTCGGGCTTGCCGGCGCGGCCGAGCGGCGTGTGGTCGATGAAGATCTTCACCAACTCCTGGTTGGTGGCGCGCACGTGGGCGTTGAGCGGCGTCTCGATCAGGCCGGGACCGATCGCGTTGACGCGCACGCCGTCCTTGCCGAGGTCGGCGGCCAGCGCCTTGGTGAAGCCGAGCACGCCGTGCTTCGACGCCGTATAGGCCGGCGAGTTCGGCGTGCGGACATGCACAAAGGACTGGATCGAGCCGATATTGACGATGCGGCCCCGGCTGGCGCGCAACGGCGCCAGAAACGCATGCGTCACGTTGAACGTGCCGTTGAGGTTGATTGCCATGATGTCCTGCCAGTCCTTCAACACGGCGTCACTGTCCGCGGTGAAGGCGTTGCGGCGGTTGATGCCGGCGTTGTTGACCAGGATCGAGACCCGCCCGACCTTGTCGGCGACCTGCTTTGCCACCGCGACACAGTCATCGTGGCTGGCGACATCGAGCGCAAAACTGTCCGCCTTGCCGCCGGCGCCGCGAATTTCCGCGGCCACTTCATCCGCGGCCTTTTCGTTGAGGTCGAGCAGCACGACATGCGCGCCTTCACGCGCGTAACCGATCGCGATGGCGCGGCCGATGCCGGAGGCCGCACCGGTGACGACAGCGATATGATGCTGGAGCAGGGGCATTGCGGTTTCCTCCGGGTTTGATTTTTCGCTCGTGGTTTTGACGGAGGATAGCAGGCACGTTTGGCGACGCGAAGGGCCATTCGACCTCATCCTGAGGAGCGGCGTCTTCGCCGCGTCTCGAAGGATGGCGACAACACGCATGGTTCGAGACGCGCTGCTTCGCAGCGCTCCTCACCATGAGGCAGTGCGTGTTGCGGCAGCAGCCGTACTCATCCACACTATCCCTTACCGGCTGACTGCCGCGTGTATCGCCTCGCAATGCCGCACCAGATTCGGATGCGAAGCCACGAACGCCTTCAGCGGCGTCGGGATCGGAAAGAAATGGATGTTGGCGATAAAGCCGTAGATGCCGGCATCGATGCTGCCCGGTTTTGTCCCGTGCAGATAACCATCCGCGGGGATCAAATCCGCCAGCACCTGCAGATCCGCCAATCCGCGCGCATAGGCCTGATCAGGCGTGTAGCGTCCGATGCCCTGAAAATAATAGCGCTGCGCGTTGTACTCTTTGGCCTTGTTCAGGCCGGCCTCGTCGATCTGCGCATGCTGCGCCATGAAGCCGTCGCGAAACGCCGGAAAGAAACGTTCGTCCTTCCAGCGCGAATACGACATCACCCAATAGAGATCATCGAGCATACGGGTGACGAGATGGTTGGTCGTGCGCTGCGCCGGTGTCAGATCGGCGTCGATACTGACGTGATATTTTCCGATGCAATGCGCGATGATCGCCTCGCTGTCGCCGATCACTTCGCCGTCATCGACGATATAGGGCAATTGTCCGCGTGGCGCCGCCGAGGCATCGAACACATGCGCATGCGTGAACGGCACGCCGGCCAGTTTCAGGAACGCGAACACCTTCAGGCCGTAGCCGTTATTGTCGGCGACGCCGAACAGTTCGGGATAGGAATAAAGGGTCAGCATGGGATGCCTCGGCTCGTAAGGAGGGTTAGCCAACGGGGTCCGCGTCATGCGTGGCCCGATGACAGGCTCCGTCGTACCCTACCATTTTTTGTGCGAAAGTGGCGGGTTACGCCTTGCGGCTAACCCGCCCTACGATTTCTGTTCGTCCACCCCGCCCATGGGTTACCATGTATCACGCGCGACTCGATTGCGCCGCCCCTTCACAAGACCTCCGGGAGATATTAGCCGATGAAGCTGTCATCCATTCGTGTTGCCCTCGCTGCTCTCACGGCTTTCGCCGGCATCACGCTGTCATCAGCCTCTCACGCCGAAAACGGCACCGTGGCGCTGACGATCTACAAGGCGGGATGGATCATCGGCGGCTCGGGCGGAGGCGGCACGCTGAATTTCCGCGGACGGAACTACGCGCTGTCCGCCGGCGGCCTCGACTACGGCTTGGTGTTCGGCGGCTCCAAGACCGTTCTGCGCGGCCGCGTCAGCAACATCAACCGTCCCTCCGATGTCGCCGGCGTCTATGGCGCGGCCGGCGCAGGCCTTGCGGTCGGCGGCGGCGCCCGCGCGATCGTGCTCACCAACCAGAAGGGCGCGGTGCTCGAACTGTCGGGCCGCCAGGTCGGGCTAATGGCCAACGCGGATCTCAGCGGGCTCGCGATCACGCTGAAGTAAGATCCGGCTTGTCCTTTCAACGGGTCGTCCTTGCGAACGCAGGGACCCATAAGGCGCGGACTCTCGTTTGCACGCTGTTGGCAGACGCCTTTTTTAATGCTTGAGGCCAGGGGTTATGGGTCCCTGCGTTCGCAGGGACGACCAAGCTCCATATTTCCAGATTCAATTGTCAAACAGCGAACAGACACGCATCCGCATTCTCGCGGCGCGATCCGCCCGAGTTGTGCGTCATCTTCGGCCCTCCCAAGAAGCAGAGGGCGCAGGGAAAGCCGGGTGCCGATCGCACCCGTGGGTCCCGTGCAACAAAAAGCACGGGGGTAGGACCACAGGTTCAACCGGATCAATCCGGCTTTCCCTGCGCGATGGTTTACGGCTTACTTCGTGCTCTCCCCGGTGACCGGGCTTGTTTGTCACCGTCACCCCCAAGAAGCTTGCTTCTCAAGGACTTGAACGCCAGCGTCGGGGCGTCAGGACCACACGACTTCGCCGTCCGCTTCAGCGCGCGTTCGTCTGAAGCGCGTCCGCGTCCACCGCATCTCACCGCAACGTTCGTGACGATCGCGAGCCGCCCCTCATTCGGATGAGATGGGCCAAGATAAGCCGGTGATTTGGCCTGCATGTTAAGCAGAATATTTTTCGCAAGGGGGCTGGACAGGGTTTTAAGTGATTTGCCCCTCGATGCAGTTCGCAGGAGAGATCAGCCGATCCTGAAGACGCTCTCATAGGTCGGCTTTACAGTTCGGGGAACAAACCCGCTCGTTGCGGTTTATCATCGACTGTCCGAAAAATCGGGAGATTTCGATGAATCTGGCAAAGATGATGTTGGCTGGCGCCATGCTCGTAGCCGTTCCTTCGGTGACCCTGGCCCAGCAATCGTTGACGGGTACGGTCACGACAATCGATCGGATCGGTGGAATCATCGTTATCAGGCAGACGCCAAGCGGCACCGTCGGTGCAAGTGGCGGCGGAACCACAGACCTACAATTCAAGGCCCCGGCCGCCCTGCTGGAACCCGTGCATGCCGGAGACAAGGTTACAGTCTCCGTGACCGAAAGCGGCGGCAAGAAGACCATCACGAAAATCGATAAGCAGTAGATTGCCTTACGGTTTCTAATCCGCCGTAAACCTCTGTGCTCGTCATGCCCGGCCTTGTGCCGGGCATCCACGTCTTGCGGCCGCGAAGCAGGGAAGACGTGGATGGCCGGGACGAGCCCGGCCATGACGACGGAATCATGTCGAAAGCTGCCGCAAAAAGCTGCCGCAAGCCGCATAGCGCTTTTGCGCGAGCGCCGCCCCCCTCGATTTGATCACCCCGCACCCTCGCGGACATTTCAACGGTGCCGCCTATCGGCTACATTGCCGCCACGATTCGATCTGCCTCATCACATCCTCCGGAGAACACCCCATGAGATTGTCATCCGCGGCCCGCGCCGTGCTGTTCGCGCTGGCGGTGCTCGCCGCGCCGTCCGTCGCCCGGGCCGACGAGGGGGCCGTGACACTCGTGATCTTCAAGGCGGGCTGGATCTTCGGCGGCTCCGCCGGCAGCGGTGTTATGACCTTCCACGGCCAGACCTACGGGCTCTCGGCCGGCGGGCTGGACTATGGCCTCGTGTTCGGCGGCTCCCAGACCACGTTGCAGGGGCGGGTCCGGAATATCCACCGGGCGCAGGACATCGCCGGCATCTACGGCGCGGCGGGCGCCGGCGTTGCGCTCGGCGCCGGCGTGCGCGGCATCGTGCTGACCAACCAGAACGGCGCGATCCTGGAATTAAGCGGCAAGCAGCTCGGCCTGATCGCGAACCTCGACCTCAGCGGGCTCGCGATTACGTTGAAGTAATAGTGTGGCCCCGTCTTGGCGCGGTTAGGAAGCTTCCGCCTTGCTTTTGAGCGATGCGGGACAGCTCGCTAACTCATTGAGCCTAGTGCTCGTCATGCCCGGCCTTGTGCCGGGCATCCACGTCTTGCAGCCGGACGCAAGAAAGACGTGGATGGCCGGGACGATCCCGGCCTGACGAACAGCGTTTCAGCCCTCAGCGACGCCACACCCTCGATCTCGATCAGCATCTTCGGATTGGGCAGCGCCATCACCACGCAGGTGGTGCGGGCCGGATAGGGCGCCGGCCCGAACGCTCCAGCATAAAGCGCATTCATCGTTGCGACATCGGACGCGCGTGTCAGCAGCACGTTGACCTTGACGAGATCGCGGAAGGTCGCGCCTGCCTCATCCAGCACGCGCTTGATGTTGGTGACGACATTGGCGAACTGCGCCTCGAAGCCGTCGGGCAGGCCGCCATTGGCGTCGAAGCCGGGGATGCCGGAGATGAACAAGAGATCACCGACGCGGGCGGCAAAGGAAAGCGGTGGGGCTTTGATGCCGGCGGGTGGGGGGAAGTGTTGGATGGGCATGAGTGACCTCAACAGTAGGGCGGATTAGCCGAGGCGTAATCCGCCGTTTTCAAGTTTGACCGGTGCGGCGGATTACGCTGCGCTAATCCGCCCTACGTGCTGTCTGTCGTTAGCCTTCCTTATTTGCTAAAAACTAACGCGTCGTCGATTTGGGCAGAGTGAGGATTTGGCCAGTATACAACGTATGCTTGGAATTGCCGACGCTTTTCGCGCAACATCAGTGCGGATAGGCGATCTCATCGTGCCTGGAAGATCCGTAGAGAGAGTTCTTCAGAAGTATTGTAAGCATCTTTTCATCCACACCGGTGATCTGCAATTTCCATATCAATTTTTTGGCAGTGGCGTAGCAATCAAAGCCGAGGGAAAACATTTCATACTTTGTTGCGGACATCAAATTGATCAATTCGATCCGGAGACGGTCACAATTCGCAGCGCGCCCACTAACGTGACAATAAGCGGTTCTCGTCTTATCAAGCCCACATTGACCGATGAAAATAAGGATAGTGATTGGGTTGATGCCCGGGCAATGGAATATGAAGTTGATCGTTATGGGATCGCAAATCTTTCGCAGGAATTCTTCCCAGCCAACACAAATAATATTTGGCCTTCCTCATATGCGGGGACGTTCATCCTCTACGGATATCCAACTGAACGCCAAGACATCGATTACAGCATTCCTCACATAACGGCTAGGGCGACGACTGTTAAGGGTGATTACGACGGGGCCAGCGCTTCGCCGCACGTCCATAGGCTAAGAATGGATCGCAAGGTTATCTTCGATGCAGATGGCAGAGTGGTGGTGCTGTGTTCTATTTAGGAGAAAATACGGAAGGATACTTTGTAGGGTTTGCCGGCATGATCATAAGAGGAGGCGCGCGGTCTGAATACGTTCATTTCATCGAAGCTAGTTTCCTCACCTTAATGGTACAATCGTAGCCGCTATTGCCACTGAGCTGCGCCCCAATTTGTTAGGCATCGGGTGGGTTAGCGAAGGACGCATCAAAAAAGCCGGGCTCTCGCCCGGCCTTTCGCATTTCAGATGGATGCCCGGGTCCACGCCCGGGCATGACGCGCAGCAGATGTCTCACAACACCTTGTTGCTCTCCTTCACCTTCTCCGCATCCAGATACACGCTGCTTCCCATCTCCTTGAACTTGGCGCTCATCTGCGCCATGCCGTCTTCGATGGTGCCGGAGATCGAGAGGCCGACCGTGGTCGGGTCGTTCAGCGTCGCGGCGTAGTCGCGGACGTCCTGGGTGATTTTCATCGAGCAGAATTTCGGGCCGCACATCGAGCAGAAATGCGCGACCTTGTGGGCGTCCTTGGGCAGCGTCTCGTCGTGATAGAGCCGCGCGGTTTCCGGATCGAGGCCGAGGTTGAACTGGTCCTCCCAGCGGAAATCGAAACGGGCGCGGCTCAATGCGTCGTCGCGCAGTTGGGCGGCCGGGTGGCCCTTGCCGAGATCGGACGCATGCGCCGCGATCTTGTAGGTGATGACGCCGACCTTGACGTCGTCGCGGTTGGGCAGGCCGAGATGCTCCTTCGGCGTCACGTAACACAGCATCGCGCAGCCGAACCAGCCGATCATGGCGGCGCCGATGCCCGAGGTGATGTGGTCATAGCCCGGCGCGATGTCGGTGGTCAGAGGCCCAAGCGTATAGAACGGCGCCTCGCCGCATTCCTTGAGCTGCTTGTCCATGTTGATCTTGATCTTGTGCAGCGGCACATGGCCGGGGCCTTCGATCATCACCTGGCAGCCCTTCTTCCAGGCGATCTGCGTCAGTTCGCCGAGCGTTTCCAGTTCGGCGAATTGCGCGCGGTCGTTGGCGTCGGCGATCGAGCCCGGACGCAGGCCGTCGCCGAGCGAGAACGACACGTCATATTTGCGCATCAGGTCGCAAATCTCTTCGAAGTGGGTGTAGAGGAAGCTCTCCTTGTGATGCGCCAGGCACCACTTCGCCATGATCGAGCCGCCGCGCGACACGATGCCGGTGACGCGGTTGGCGGTGAGGTGGATGTAGGGCAGCCGCACGCCGGCGTGGATGGTGAAGTAATCGACGCCCTGTTCGCACTGCTCGATCAGCGTGTCCTTGTAGAGTTCCCAGGTCAGTTTGACCGGATCGCCTTCGCACTTCTCCAGCGCCTGATAGATCGGCACGGTGCCGATCGGGATCGGCGCATTGCGCAAAATCCATTCGCGGGTGGTGTGGATGTTGCGCCCCGTCGAGAGGTCCATCACGGTGTCGGCGCCCCAGCGGATCGCCCACACCATCTTGTCGACTTCTTCCTCGACCGACGAGGTGACGGCGCTGTTGCCGATATTGGCATTGATCTTGGTGAGGAAGTTGCGGCCGATGATCATCGGCTCGAGTTCGCCATGGTTGATGTTGCAGGGGATGATCGCGCGTCCCCTTGCGATCTCGCTGCGGACGAATTCCGGGGTGACGAAGGCCGGCACCGAGGCGCCAAAGCTTTCGCCGTCGGCCAGGGCTGCCTCGGCGCGCTCGAGCTGCTGCTTGCGGCCGAGGTTTTCGCGGGTCGCGACATAGATCATCTCCTTGGTGATGATCCCGGCGCGGGCGAATTCAAGCTGGGTGATCTTGTGGCCGTCGAGGCCGCGCAGCGGCTTGTGATGCGCGGTGAACGATTTTGCGGCATGCGACGCGCCGACATTGCCGTTGTCTTCCGGCTTGATGTCGCGTCCCTGATATTCCTCGACGCCGCCGCGCTCCTTGACCCATTCGATGCGCGCGCGGCCGAGGCCGGCGTTGACGTCGATGGTCACGGCCGGATCGGTGTAGGGGCCGGAGGTGTCATAGACCGGCAAATTCGGCTCGCCGGCGCCCGGGCTCAGGATGATCTCGCGCAAGGGCACGCGCACATCGGGCGCTTCATCCGGGGTGACCCAGATTTTTCGCGAGGCGGGCAGCGGCCCGGTGGTGACGGCGGGAAGCGTGGTGTCGGGGTTGGAGCGGATGTTCATGGTGTATCCTCCGTTGTATTTCTTCAGTCAGGCGGCTTTGGCGGAATCGCCAAGCCAATGTTTGACCCGCGCATCCGGGTCGGCGTTCTGGGTGACGTCGCTGACGACGGCGATGGAATCGGCGCCGGCCGCGAAGATCGCTTGTGCCTGTTCGAGCTTGATGCCGCCGATCGCGACCAGCGGGATATCGCCGATGCGTTTTTTCCATTCGGTGATTTTGGGAATGCCCTGCGGCGCGAAGCGCATCGATTTCAGCGTGGTCGGGAAGATCGGCCCGAGCGCGATGTAATCGGGATCGGCGCGCAACGCGGTTGCCAGTTCCTCGTCGTCATGGGTGGAGATGCCGAGCGTGAGACCGGCGTCGCGGATCGCCTTGAGGTCGGCATCGACAAGATCTTCCTGGCCGAGATGCAGATGTTTTGCGCCCGCGACGATCGCCGCGCGCCAGTAATCATTGACCACGAGTTTGGTCGGCGTGCCTGACGTCACCGCGAGCGCGTCGGTGACGATCTGCAGCGCCTGCGAACTCATTCAAGTCCTTGGCGCGCAACTGCACGGTGCCGACGCCAAGCGCGGTCAGCCGCGCGACCCAGGCGACGCTGTCGACGACTGGATAAAACCGATCAGGATACGGCATGCCAGAAGGGTGTCCCGATGACTGGAGTTGAAGGGGAGGCGAAATCGCGGGCTTCCATCAGCCCGGCTTCGTAGGCGGTGCGACCGGCCTCGACGCCGAGGCGAAACGCGTTGGCCATCGCGACGGGGTCGGCGGCTTTGGCAACAGCGGTATTGAGCAGCACGGCGTCGTAGCCGAGTTCGAGCGCGTGCGCGGCGTGGCTGGGCGCGCCGATGCCGGCGTCGACCACCAAAGTGATATCGGGCAGGCGGTCGCGCATCAGCTTCAGTGCGTCGCGGTTGATGATGCCCTTGGCGCTGCCGATCGGCGCCGCCCACGGCATCACCACCTTGCACCCGGCATCGACCAGCCGCATCGCGACGCCGAGGTCTTCGGTGCAATAGGGAAACACCTCAAAGCCGTCCTTGATCAGGATGCCGGCGGCTTCGACCAGGCCGACCACGTCGGGCTGCAAGGTGTCGTTGTCGGCGATGACTTCGAGCTTGATCCAGGACGTGCCGAACAATTCGCGCGCCAGTTTGGCCGTGGTCACGGCCTCGCGCACGCTGCGGCAACCGGCGGTGTTCGGCAGCACCGTCACATCCAGCTCGCGGATCAGCGACCAGAACGCGTCGCCGGTCTTGCCGCCGGCGGCTTCGCGCCGCAGCGACACCGTGACGATGCCGGCGCCGGAAGCCCGTATCGCCGCCTGCATGATCGCCGGCGACGGATACAGCGCACTGCCGATCAGCAGGCGCGAGGAGAAGGTTTTGGAGTAGAAGTTCAGCATGGGCGAATGGCCTCGTCGCTGCGTACTCCCTCGCCCCGCGCGCGGGGAGAGGCGTTGGGGTGCCAGGGGGCGCCGAAGTCGAAATCTGTGTTGGAGCATGGGACGAGACGCCTTCCCTCACCCGGAGACGTCGCTACGCGCCGTCTCCGACCTCGGTCCCCGCCTGCGCGGGGTAAGCAAGACGTGGGAGCTGGATGCAGTGCGCACCATCCTCACCCTCCCTGCCGCGGGGTGATGATCTCGATCTCGTCGCCGCTCTTCAATGGCGTCTCGGCCCAGCGGCTTTTCGGCAGCACGTCGAAATTCAGCGCGATCGCAAAATGGGTGCCTTCATATTCGAGTTCGCCGAGCAGCGCGTCGACACGTGCCGACGCTATCTCCCGCGGCTCGCCATTGACGATCACGCGCATTGCATCACCTCGTTGTCGATCACGCCGCGCTCGACATAGCCGAGCGTCAGTTCCGCCAGCGCCGGCGCCAGCAGGAAGCCGTGGCGATAAAGTCCGTTGACGGAGATTTTGTCGTCCTGCACCGCGATGCGCGGCAGATTGTCGGGGAAGGCCGGCCGCAAACCAGAACCGAATTCGACGATGCGGGCTTCGGCAAACGCCGGATGCACCGCATAGGCGGCGCTCAGCAGTTCCAGCGCCGAGCGCACGCTGACGCCGCGGTCTTCCGCCTCGATGGTGGTGGCGCCGATCATGAACTGGTGATCGGCGCGCGGGATGATGTAGAGCGGCCAGCGCGGATGGATCAGCCGCACCGGCCGCGAAAATTCGATCTCGCCGGTTTCGACGATGATCATCTCGCCCTTGACGCCGCGCAACTCGCCTAGCGTGTCGCGCGCGGCGAGGCCGCGGCAATCGATCACGATGCCGTCGCAGTCTTCAGGATTGGCGTCGCTGTTGAAGCGGATGGTGCCGCCGGCTTCGGTGAGGCGCGCATGCAGTTGCGGCAGCACGCGGCGCGGCTCGACATGGCCTTCATCGGGGTAGAACAGCCCGTCGCGGAAACGGCCTTCGAGCGCCGGCTCGATTTCGGCCATCGCGGCGGCATCGAGCCGTTGGTGGCCTGATGTCAGCTTGGCGAAGCGGTCGAAATCGGCGCGGTCGCGCGGATGCGCCACCACCAGCGAGCCGTTGAACGGGGTTTCTGGGAAAATGCTCGCGCCAGAGATTGAGGGAACGCAAGCCCAGCCGCACGATCACGGGCTCGGAGACTTCGGCCTCGCAATAGGGCGCCAGCATGCCGCCGGCCCAATGGCTGGTCGATTGCAGCATGGCCGCGTCGCTGCGCTCGTGCAGCGTCACCTGCCGGCCGGCCTGGGCGAACAGCAGAGCTTGCCAGGCGCCGGCAATGCCTGCGCCAATAATAGATATCGAGGATTCCCCTCGCGGGGCCTTGGTCGTCTGAAACATCCCTGTCCCTTCGCCGGCATGACCCGGATCAGGTTCAAAGGGTCACCGCGGTCTCGCACCTGCGAAGAGAATTTGCAGGATTGAGCGTGCGGTCTCTCAGCTCCTCGTCGGAGCTCCCCTCGGAACGGCTCTAATGTAGGCTTATGGCAGGTGGTGTCAACGCGCCTTCACGCCGCTGTCACCTGCGTGTGGCGCAGGAACCGGCGCGGCAATGGCCGCGGATTTAGCCTCCGCGGCATCTTTAGTGTCGTCTTTCGCCGAGATGTCGTCCTTCACCGCGGCGACGGCGTCGTTCGGCGCCACTTTCGGCGGCGTGGTCGAAGGGCCGGCTTTGGCTTCCTTCAGATGTTCGAGCCGCTGATGCTTGGCGGCAAAGTAATAGCCGGCGGCGTAATAGTGCACGGCGCGGTCGTGGTCGCCATTGGCGGCGCGAAAGGCGCCGGCCAGATATTTGATGCCGTACAGCAGATTGGTGGCGGGATCGCGCAGGCCTTCGGCGGTGCCGGTGTAGCCGAGGCTGCGCGCGGTCGCGAGCTTGATCTGCATCAGGCCGATGGCGCCGCCGCTTCCCAGCAATGACGCCTGATATTTGCTCTCGCGGACGATCACCCGATGCACCAGCGTTTCCGGCACCAGATTGGCCTTGGCGTGGGTCGCGATCATCTCTTCATATTTGGCGCGCTGCGCCAGCGCTGCTTGCGAAAGCGGCAGCATCGCCAAGGCGGCCAGCCCGGTCAGCAAAAACAGACGTTTCATTAACGAAGTCATTGGCCTTGCGAGACCCTTTGGACGCTTCGTGGATCAGCGGCGCGCTAACGCTTCACACACCGTAATTGTTGCAAACACCGGGCGGGGATGTGGCGAAATTGCGTCGGGCCGCCGTGGCGGGCGCCGCTTTACCAAGAATTATGCCCTGACGTGCTTGTTTCGCGCAGGAAATCCAGGAAATCCGGCCGCGCCGATGACCCTATCCGTTGCAGAGATCACCGAGGAGGCCAGTCCGCTGCGCGGGCTGCTGCCGTTGTGGGTCGGCGTCGGCGTCTATGCGTTGTTTCTTCTGGCCGGCAACCGGCTGCTGATCGATCCCGATACGATGTGGCAGGTCACGGTCGGGCAGTGGATCATCGACCACCGCGCGGTGCCGACATCGGACGTCTATTCCTTCACCATGCGCGGCCAGCCCTGGATCTCGACCCAATGGCTGGCGCAGGTGCTCTATGCCAAGACCTATGCCGTCGCGGGCTGGAGCGGGCCGGTGGTGCTGGCGACCAGCGCGATCGCGGCGACCTTCGCGCTGCTGACCAAGTTCTTGAATCGACGTCTCAGCGAAAGCACCAGCCTGGTGTTCGTGGCCGCGGCGCTGGCCTTGACCGTGCCGCATCTGCTGGCGCGGCCGCATGTGCTGGCGATGCCGGTCATGGTGGTGTGGGTGGGCGGGTTGATCGCCGCCGCCGATCGGCGTCGCGCGCCGTCGTTCTGGCTGCTGCCGCTGATGGCGCTGTGGGCCAATTTGCATGGCGGCTTCGTGTTCGGTCTGGTGCTGATCGCGCCGATCGCGCTCGACGCGGTGGTCGGCGCCGGCGCGAAGCTGCGGACATCGCTGGCGCTGCGCTGGGCGGCGTTCGGGGTTCTGGCGCTCGCGGCGAGCTGCTGCACGCCCTATGGCTGGAACGCGCTGCTGGCGTCGCAAAAGATTCTCGAGCTCGGCAATGCGCTGCCGCTGATCCTGGAATGGAAGCCGACCGAGTTCGGCGGCCTCGGCACGTTCGAGATCTGCCTGTTGCTCGGCATCGGGCTATCGCTGTTCCGCGGCATCAAGCTGCCGCCGACCCGGATCCTGCTGCTGCTCGGCCTGTTGCACATGGCGTTCGCGCAGGGACGCGCGGTCGAAATCCTGGCGCTGCTGGCGCCGCTGGTGCTGGCCGCACCATTGGCCAGACAAATCGGTGGCGCTGAGGTCGCCGTCGCAAGCGGCGTGTCGCCGACGCGCGGCGTGCTGTTCGCCGGCGTCGCGAATCGCGCTGGTGGCGGGCACGGTGGCCTATGCCTCGGCGCATCGCTTCGAGCCGCACGTCCACAGCGCGCCGGTCGCCGCCGTGACCGAGCTGAAGAAATACAATTTCACCCGCGTGTTCAACGACTATGATTTCGGCGGCTATCTGATCGCCAACGGCGTCGCGCCGTTCATCGACGGCCGCACCGAATTGTACGGCGAGAAATTCTTTGTCGATCACAACGCCGCCAGCGGCCTGATGCAGCCGGACAATCTGTTTCGGCTGCTCGATCAATACGACATCGAGGCGACCTTGATGCGGACGCAGAGTGCGGCGACCAAATTGCTCGATCACATGGACGGTTGGCAGAAGGTCTATTCCGACGACATCGCCACCATTCACGTGCGCAAGCCCGGCGCGGTGCATACCGTCGAGCCGGCGGTCGATCCGAAGATCAAATAAAATTTAGCGATCATTGGACAGGATGAACGACGTTGGCGTGTGCGGCGATCGGTCTCTCGCCTCGCCGCACAAAAGACTCAACGCCGTTTCAAAAATCTGCCACGACAATATGCGAGGGTCCGTTGGCAATGATCCGCCAGTTAAAAAAAGTGACCCGTCAGTCAACCTGTCCAATCCGCTTCAAAACCAGTCCACTTCAAAACTTCAGAACCAATCTACTTCAAAAAAAGAATCTACAAGGGAGATGCGTCATGGCCCGAGTTGAGTTCGGCGATTTGCCCCGCGAAAACCCCTGCGCCCAGTGCGGCCGGCCGATCTCGATGCCGGAATGGATCGAAGCCGGCCAGCGCCGCACGTCCTATCTCTGGCACTGCTACGCCTGTGACTACCGCTTCGAGGCGGTCGCCTTCGAGAGCGCGCAGCCGGACCAGGAGCAGATCGCCGCCTGATAGAGTTTTATTCCTGACGCGTTTTCTTCACGCGAACCGGCGACCACTCCCGGATCAAGTCCGAGGGCATGCTTCGTTCGAAAACGCTATGGCTCAGGCGGCCTGTTGCGTCTGCTGACGAGCCGGCAATTCAATGCGAACGATCAATCCGTGCGGCTGGCGGTCGTGCAGCGACAAGCTGCCGCCATGGGCCAGCACGATGGCGCGCGCGATCGACAGGCCGAGGCCGAAGCCGGAGGCTTCGTCCATGTTGCGGGCGTCGTCGCCGCGCACGAACGGCTCCAGCATGATTTCCTTGCGGGCGTCGGAAATGCCGGGGCCGTCGTCCTCGACTTCGATCGTGATGAGGTCCGGCTCCACGACGAGACGAAGTCTGGCTTCTGCCCCGAACCTGACCGCGTTCTCCACCAGATTGGTGACGCTGCGATGCAGATCGTCGGGCCGCGCCGTGGCCATGGCGTGTTCCGGGCCGTCATAGACGACCTTGTGACCCATATCGGTGAATTGATCGGTGATCAGCTGCAGCGTCGTCGCGATATCGACCAGCGTCATGGATTCGAGCTTGCGGTCGTTGCGCAGGAAAGAGAGCACGGATTCCAGCATCGATCGCATCTGGTCGAGATCGCGCAACATGCGGCTGCGATGGCCGTCATCCTCGATGAATTCGGAGCGCAGCCGCATCCGGGTGATCGGCGTGCGCAAATCGTGGCTGATGGCGGCGAGCATCTTGGTGCGGTCGTCGATCAAGGTCCCGATCCGCTCCCGCATCCGGTTGAGCGCCCGTGCCACCGAGCGAATTTCCTCGGGGCCACGTTCCGGCAAGGGTGCTGCGGTGCCGTCCAGGCTGAAATCCTCGGCGGCCTTGGCAAAGGACGACAGCGGCGCCGTCAAGGCGCGCGCGGCCCATAGCCCGAGCAGCGTGAAGCTGATGACCGCGAACAGCAGCGTCATCATCCACGGGCCGCCCCAGAACGGGCGCGGCCGAAAATCCGAGAGCATCGCTGAAATCATCGCGCCGTCCGGCAGCACGATACCGACCTTGTGGGGATCGGTGTCGGGCCCGAGTGAAAACACCCGGTAGTTCGCGCCGAGGCGGTGATGCAGCATCCGCTGCTCGAAGGTTGCGGGATCCTGCTCCGGCGCGACCGTGTCTGGCAGACTTTCGATATTCAGTTGCGGAAAGGCGTGGGCAATGTCGGCGACCAAACGCGGCCGCTCGGCGGCCGGCGCTGCGCCGACAAGCTGGATGCTGGCGGCGAGCTGGCTGTGGCGGCGGTCGATCATCGGATCGGGCTGGTCCGGCCGATGGATCAGGAAGACCGCCGTGATGATCAGGTGAAGCGCTACGATCGAGGCGACCACCAGCGCCGCGATCTGTCCGCTGATCCGTCGCAGATTGAGAAAGCCCAACAGGTTCATGACGGCGCGTTTGCGGAAACCGCGACCGCATTCACCGTTGGCGTGAACATGTAGCCGCCCGAGCGCACCGTCTTGATCATGGTGGCGTCGGCCGGGTCGGTTTCGATCTTGCGGCGGATGCGGCTGACCAGCACGTCGATGCTGCGTTCGAACGAGCCGGAGCTGCGTCCCTGCGTCAGATCGAGCAGGCTGTCGCGCGACAACACGCGGCCCGGCCGTTCGCAGAAGGTGCGCAGCAGGTCGAACTCGGCGCTGGTCATGGCCACCCGGGCGCCCGCCGGGTTGCGCAGTTCGCGCAGCCTGAAATCGATCCGCCATCCGAGGAAGGTGAGGGCGGTCGCGCCGTTGGTGGCGCTGACCGTCTGCGCCGCCGCGTGGCGCCGCAGCACGGCATTGATACGGGCCAGCAGTTCGCGCGGATTGAACGGCTTGGCGAGGTAATCGTCCGCGCCCATCTCGAGGCCGAGAATGCGATCGACGTCTTCGCCGCGCGCGGTGAGCATGATGATCGGCACCTGCGATTCCGCGCGCACCTTGCGGCACAGGCTAAGGCCGTCCTCGCCCGGCAGCATCACGTCGAGGATCAACAGGTCGACGCGATGGTCGGCCATCGCGCGGGCCATCTCGCGTCCGTCGGACGCCGCGGCGACGTTGCAGCCGTTGCCGCGCAGGTATTTTGCGATCAGTGATCGCGTCTCGCGATCGTCTTCAACGACAAGAATATTCGGTGATGCCGTAGCCATGCGAACCTTTGAATGTGATTCGAGAAGAACCGGCCCAGGAATTTTGTTTCCCAATATTTCTGGTGTCGCCGGCGTAACACCAGGCAACACCCTTGTAGGGGGATAAAAAGGTCCCGTTAAGATCATTAACCTTAACGTTAGGTCATCTTTCAAGAAGCTTTGGAGCCATCATGACCTCAATTTCCGCGGCCTCCGGCAGCACCTATCAGTCGCCTCTCCAGTTGCTGCAGTCGGAGCTGCAGTCGGAAGTCAATTCGGGGGCCGTCAGCTCGAACGATCAGAGCGCGCTGTCTTCCGCGCTGACCGACATCAACTCCTCGCTGCAGGGCGGTGATCCGAGCAGCTCAGGCAGCAGCACCAACGCGGCGCCGGGCGATATCAAATCGAAGATCGACAGCCTGATCGCCGGCGAAGTCTCGAGCGGCAAACTGACCGCCGACCAGGCCACCGAATTGCAGGGCGTATTCCAGGGCGCATTCGCCAACGGTCCCGGCGGCGCGGGTGATGCCAATACGTCAGGCACGACCGCGGCGCTCGGAACGCCCGGTGGTCCGGGTGGACCCGGGGTTGCCGGCGGCCCTCCGCCAGGCGGCGCCGGCGGCGTTCATCACGGTCATCACGGCGGCCATGGCGGCGCCTCGTCATCGAGTGCCTCGTCGTCGAGTGCTTCGTCGTCGACCGGCAGCACCAGCAGTTCGGGTGCCAGCAGTTCAACCCCCGATGTGCTTCAGCAATTTCTCCAGTCACTGCAGGATTCGCTCTCGAACTCGTCGTCGTCGCTCTACAACGCGACCGGCAGCACCACCCCTACCGATAGCAGTTCGTCCTTATCGGCACTGCTGATCAACTATAAAACCTGATTTCAACCGGGTTCTTTCCTCAGATTCTTGGCTCAGGTTCTTGCATCAGGTTCTTTCTTCAAGCCAGGTCCCCGCCGACGCACACCGGCGCACGCCGCGATCATCCTTCCCAGAACGGGAAGGTGATCGTTGTAATTTGGGCCATAATGACGCGGGAACCAGGTCACGGCCGACACGTTGATTTAGCTCATCAACCCCGCAAGGATGAGGATGATGACCGACGTCATGACTACGCCACACCAGTTGATTGCAAGCGATCGGGTCGAAGGCACCGCGGTGCGAAGGCCGAACGGTGACAGGATCGGCCACATCGAACGGCTGATGATCGACAAGGTCAGCGGCAAAGTGTCCTACGCGATCCTGAGCTTCGGCGGCTTTCTCGGCATGGGCACCAATCTGCTCCCGTTGCCGTGGGCGCGACTGAGCTATAATCCGCAGTTCGAAGCCTACCAGCTCGACATCGACGACGAGGAGCTTAAACGCGCGCCGTCGTTCCGTGCCGACAAGGATTTCGACTGGGGCGATCGTTCGCAGGAAACCGAGTTGCATCGCTATTACGGAGTTCCGCCGTACTGGGGCGGCTTCTGATTTGCGCGTTCGCGCGATCCGCGCAACATCTGCCGTTGCGGGCGATGAGTTTGCGGGACGATAGCGCTGTTCTGATGCCGCTGTTCCACGGAACCCGCAGAATTTTTTCGCATTTGCAATATCTGAAAGACAATGGGTCGCTGGAACGGCCGATGGATGAAGTTGTTTTCCCAAGACGATTTCATCTCAGGGAGACAGATCATGTTTATGAAATATGTTGCGGCCGGTTTGGCCGGGTCCGCTTTATTTGCGACTGTTGCGTTCGCGCAGACCCCGACCACCACCACCGACAGCGCCAAGATGGCCCCGGCCGCCGCCTCAAGTTCGTCGTTCCAGGGTAACTGGCGCACCTCGAAGGTCGTTGGTCTCAACGTCTACAACGACAGCAACGAGAGTGTAGGCTCGATCAGCGATCTCTTGACCGACAAGAGCGGCAATATCAAAGCAGCCGTGATCAGCGTCGGCGGCGTGCTCGGTGTCGGCGCGCAGCTGGTTGCCATTCCCTTCGACAAGATCAAGTTCGTTAATGAGCCGGTCGCCTATACCGGCACCGCCGGTGCTGGCGGAAGCAAGCCGGCATCGTCGACGACAACCACGGGCGCTGCGACCGGCACCACGTCGGCTCCGGCGACGGCCTCGAAGTCGTATCCGGATCATGCCGTCTACAATGCGACCAAGGATGAGCTGAAGGCGATGCCCGAGTTCAAATATCCGGAGTAACGTTGGCCTTGAAGTGATCGCCTAAAACGAAGCGCGCCCGGTTTTGCCGGGCGCGCTTTTTTGTAGTCAGCGGCGCTTGTGCTCACCTCGCCCCGCGTGCGGGGAGAGGTCGGAGACAGCGCGATAGCGATGTCTCCGGGTGAGGGGGCCTATCCGCGAGTCCGAGTGCATGGACAGGCCGCGGCCCCTCACCCCAGCCCTCTCCCCGCAAGAGCGGGGCGAGGGAGAAGACGGCGCCTCAGTTCGCCGCCTTCACCAGCGGGCAGCCGCCCTTGTCGAGCGGACGGAAGGCTTCGTCGCCGGGCACGGTGGCGATCAGCTTGTAGAGATCCCACTCGCCCTTGGATTCTTCCGGCTTCTTGGCTTCGAACAGGTACATGTCGTGGACCATGCGGCCGTCGATCCGGATATGGCCGTTCTTGGCGAAGAAGTCGTTGATCGGCGTCGCCCGCATCTGCGCCATCACCTTCGGCGCTTCGTCGGTGCCGATGGCTTCGATCGCCTTCAGATAATGCATCGTCGCCGAGTACAGCCCCGCCTGGATCATGGTGGGCATGTGGCCGACCTTGGCGTTGAAGCGATTCGAGAACGCGCGGGTTTCGTCATTCATGTCCCAGTAGAAAGCATCGGTCACGATCAGGCCCTGGGTCTCCTTGAGGCCGAGGGCGTGGGTGTCGGTGATTTCCTGCAGCAGCGCGATCATCTTCTGGCCGCCCTGGGTGATGCCGAATTCGGCCGCCTGCTTCAGCGCATTGGTGGTGTCGCCGCCGGCATTGGCGAGCGCCACGACCTTGGCCTTGGAGGCCTGCGCCTGCAGCAGGAAGGAGGAGAAGTCGGACGAGTTCAGGGGATGGCGGACATCGCCAAGCACCTTGCCGCCGGCTTCCTTGACGACGTTGGCGGCGTCGCGCTCCAGCGCCATGCCGAAGGCGTAGTCGGCGGTGACGAAGAACCAGGTGTCTTCGCCGCGCTTGACCATCGCCTTGCCCGCGACGTTGGAGAGCGCATAGGTGTCGTAGGTCCAGTGCACGGTATTCGGCGAACACGCCGGGCCGGTAATGTCGGAGCTGCCGCCGCCGGAATTGATGTGGATCTTGTTCTTCTCGCGGGTCAGCGCCGAGATCGGCAGCGCGACCGAGGAAGTCGGCACGTCGAAGATCGCGTCGACCTTCTCGTTGTCGTACCAGTTGCGCGCGATGGCGACGCCAACGTCGGGCTTGTTCTGATGGTCGGCCGAGATCACCTCGACGGGCTTGCCCTTCACCTTGGCACCATAATCGGCAACCGCCATTTCGACGGCGGCCAGCGAACCCTTGCCCGTTGCGTCGGCATAAAGGCTGGACATGTCGGTGAGAACGCCGATCTTGACGACATCGTCAGAGATTTGCGCGTTCGCCGCAGAGCCGGACGCGGCGAGAGCGAGCCCGGCCGCTACCACGGCTGCAAGTGACTTCATGGTGTTTATCTCCCTTGGTTTTTCGTTTTGGGTGGTGCGTGACGGGCTTGTTCTAGCCGCGTTCGGGGAGGCCCGCAAAGACGACTTTTTGGTCATAAGGGGGCTTCGTCCCGCCGAGGGATGGCCGGGTAAATCGACGTAAAATTCATGGAAATGACCTCCAGAGTACATTTCAGGTCACATTTTCTTTGCTGGATCGTGAGCGTGGGCCGAACCACACTGCTGCGCGTTGGTTATCGTAAATCGCCGCCGGCACATCGGCAGGCGTCGGAGCCTCGCCGGGATGGAGGTCGATCCAGATGAACTTCAAATCGGGCGTTGATGTCAGCGGCGGAAGCCCCTCGCGCCGGCGGCTGTTGCAGGGCGCCGTCGGAATCGGGACCGGATTGATTCTGGACGGAATGCCGCCCGCCTTCGGCCAGTCGGCTTCACCGGCCGAGCTGCCGATCGCGACGCGGCCGATCCCCCATTCGGGTGAACTGTTGCCGGTGATCGGGCTCGGCACCGCGAACGATTTTCAGGTCAGGCCGGAAGGCGAAGGCCGGGCCAAGCTGAAAAAGGTGGTCGACGATCTCCTGGCACAGGGTTGCAAGCTGATCGACACCGCGTCGTCCTATGGTGCGGCGGAAAGCGTGCTCGGCGACCTGCTGTCGGATCAGGATCGCGCCAAAGTATTTCTCGCCACCAAGATCGAGGAGGGCAGCAAGTCCGGCGGGTCGGTTGAATTCCACCATTCGCTCGAGCGGCTGCGCTACCGGCAGGTCGATCTGCTGCAATTGCACAATGTGCAAAATCCCCGGCAGGATCTGGCGCCGTTTCGCGACTGGAAGGCGCAGGGGCTCTGCCGTTATATCGGGATCACCACAACGTTCAGAAGCGACTACGGCGCGGCGGAAGCGGTGATCGCCAAACAGAAGCCGGATTTCTTCCAGGTCGATTATTCGCTGGCCGGTCGCGAAGCCGAAAAACGGCTGCTGCCGGCCGCCCGTGATGCCGGTGCGGCCGTCCTGACCGCGGTGCCGTTCGGACGAAGTTCGGTATTTTCGGCGGTGCGCGGCAAGACCGTTCCGGAATGGGCGCGCGAGTTCGACGCGACCACCTGGCCGCAATTCTTTCTCAAGTTCCTGCTCGGCCATGAAGCGGTGACGGCGGTGATCCCCGGCACCACCAACCCTGCGCATCTGGCCGACAATATCAGCGCCGGCCGCGGCAGGTTTCCCGACGCCAGGCAGCGCAAGGCCATGGTGGAGTTCTTCGCGTCGCTGTGACTCCAGTTCGTCATGCCCGGCCTTGTGCCGGGCATCCACGTCTTTGCTGGATAAGAGCAGGAGAAGACGTGGATGGCCGGGACAAGCCCGGCCATGACGGAAAGTTTCTGATGTCGCCGATTACGATGATGTGATCGCCATTGGCTGCGTTAGGATTCCATACTCGGCCATCATATTTTGAATAAGTCGTATTTTCGATTGTTGGTTTGATATCCGTTTGCACCAAAAAATTGGGCAAAATATTGGGAGAGAAAACCATGTCCGATGCCGATCGTATCAGTCTCAACCGCCGCACCTTGCTGCGTGCCGGCACCTTCGCCGGCCTTGCTCTTGCCGCCGGCATGTCACGCCCCGCATCCGCCCAGGCGCCGCTGAAGATCGGCATCATCGGGTCCGGCCATATCGGCAGCACGCTCGGAACGCTCTGGGTGAAGTCAGGTCATCCCGTGATGTTCTCGTCCCGCCACCCCGAAGAGTTGGCACCCCTGGTGCAGGGTCTCGGTGATCTCGCCAAGGCCGGCTCGGTCGCGGACGCGATCGCCTTCGGCGATGTGGTGTTCATTGCCGTGCCCTATGGCGCCTATCCGCAGATCGGCAAGGATTATGGCAGCCAGCTGGCCGGCAAGGTGGTGCTCGATGCAGGCAATGCGGTCGCGGCGCGTGACGGCGAGATCACGGCGGAGACCAAGGAGCAGGGGATCGGCGTGACCTCGGCGAAATATCTGCCGGGTGCGAAGATCGTGCGGGCCTTCAACAGCATGGGCTACAAGTTCTTCGCCTCGGAAGCCAATCGGCCCGGCGATCGCATGGCCATTCCGATCGCAGGCGACGACAAGGATGCGCTGAGCACGGCATCGACACTGGTGCACGACGCCGGCTTCGAGGCTGTCGTGATCGGGCCATTGGCGCGCGCCAAGGATTTTGCGCAAGGCAATCCGCTCTATGGCCAGCAGTTGACGGCGGCGGAGATGCGCAAGCGCGCAGATGCGCTCAAGTAGCTCTCGCACTCAAGTAAAGGGTTCAAACTTGATGGCACTCGCCGATGCGCCGCCGCAGTCCGATTCCGCCTTCCATCGTTTCCTGAGCAAGATCATTGACGTGAGGCCGAGCGAGGTGCCGGCTTTGGCGTGGTCGTGGCTTTATATCTTCTCGCTGCTGTCGTCCTACTACATCATGCGCCCGATCCGCGACCAGATGGGGGTCGCGGGTGGCGTCAATAATCTGCAATGGTTGTTCACCGGCACCCTGATCGGAATGCTGCTGCTGAATCTGCCGTTCTCCTATCTGGTCAAGACCTTCCCGCGGCAGAAATTCATCTCGATCTCGTACCGCTTCTTCAGCGCCAACATCCTGTTGTTTGCGCTGGCGCTGTATGTGGCGACGCCGGAACAGACCATCTGGGTCGGGCGCATTTTCTTCATCTGGACCTCGATCTTCAATTTGTTCGTGGTTTCGATCTTCTGGCAGATGATCGTCGATGTCTTCACCTCGGAGCAGGGCAAGCGGCTGTTCGGTTTCATCGCCGCGGGCGCCACGCTCGGCGCGATCTCCGGCTCGATCTTCACGGTATCGACGGTGGAGCACATGGCGCCCGGCTATCTCATGGTCGGCGCGGCGCTGATGCTGGAGGTCGCGGTGTTCTGTGTGCGCCGGCTGTCCGGGCTGTCGGCGGCGCTGTCTGAGCGTCCGCCGGCCGAGCAGTCGGACGCGCCGATCGGCGGCACGCTGATGAGCGGCTTTCGCGATGCGCTGTCGTCGAGTTATCTGTTGAATGTCAGCCTGTTCCTGCTGCTCTACGCGGTGACCTCGACCTTCCTGTATTTCCAGCAGGCCGCCGTGGTCAGCCACAGTTTTGAAAATCGGGCGGCACAGACCGCGTTTTTCGCTTCCGTCGATCTCGGCGTAAACGTGCTGACCTTGGCGGTGCAGTTGTTCCTGACCGGGCGTATCCTCAAGCGGTTCGGGGTCGGGCCCACGCTGTCGCTGTTGCCGGTGTTCAGCGTGATCGGTTTCGGCGCGGTGGCGCTGGTGCCGACGCTGGCCTCGGTGGTCGGCTTTCAACTGATCCGGCGCGCCGGCAATTTCGCGATCGCGCGGCCGACGCGCGAGGTGCTGTTCACGGTGCTGCCGCGCGAGGATCGCTACAAGGCCAAGAGCTTTATCGACACCGCGGTGTATCGGCTCGGCGACCAGATCGGCGCCTGGTCGTTTGCGCTCTTGACCTATCTCAAGCTCGGCCTCGCCGAGATTTCGATCGTCGCCGCGGTGGCGTCGGTGCTGTGGTTGTTCAACAGCTGGTGGCTGGGGGGCCGGCAGGACGTGCTGGCGCGCGCGCAGGAAGACCGGCGCGGGGTGGCGGAATAATTTCTTGCTGATTTCGGGCGGTTCGGAAAATGCGGGCTGTCCCTAAAATAGGTACGCCCGGCCGACATGATCGGCCGGGCGCGATGATCCGGCCGCTCACACGTTGAGATTCATCCAGACCGCCTTCGGTTCGGTAAAGTTCTCGATCGCGGCGCTGCCGTGTTCGCGGCCGAAGCCGGAATCGCGCACGCCGCCCCACGGTAACCGCACATCGGTATAGCCGTAGGTGTTGATCCAGACCGTCCCGGCCTTCGCCTTCTTGGCGAAACGCTGCACCCGTCCGATGTCGCGGCTCCAGACCCCGGCGGCGAGGCTATAGGCCGTGCCGTTGGCGATGCGCAGCGCATCGGCCTCGTCCTTGAACTTGATGACGCTGACCACCGGGCCGAAGATTTCCTCCTGCGAGATCCGCATCTCGTGCTCGACGTTGGCGAACACCGCCGGGCTGATGAAGTAGCCGCGGTCGCCGACGCGCTTGCCGCCGGTGGTCAGCAACGCGCCTTCCTTCTGGCCGATATCGACATAATCGAGGATGCTCTTCATCTGCTTTTCGGAGATCACCGGACCGATTCCCGTGGCGCGGTCGGCGGGATCGCCCATCCGGATCGCCTTGGCGCGTTGCGTCAGCCGCTCGACCACTTCGTCGTAGACCTTCTCATGCGCCAGCACGCGCGAACCGGCCGAGCAGACCTGGCCGGCATTGAAGAAGATGCCGGAAGCCGCGGCCTTGCTGGCGGCTTCGACATCGGCGTCGTCGAAGATCACGTTGGCCGACTTGCCGCCGAGCTCGAGCGACACGCGCTTGAAGTTGCCGGCAGCACCCCGCAGGATGCCGCGGCCGACGCCGGGCGATCCCGTGAAGGTGACCTTGTCCACGTCAGGGTGATTGACCAGGGCGTCGCCGACCACCCGGCCGGGCCCGGTGACGATGTTGAGCACGCCGGGCGGCAGGCCGGCCTCGAGCGCCAGTTCGCCGAGCCGCAACGCCGACAATGAGGTGAGTTCGGCGGGCTTCATCACGATGGTGCAGCCGCAGGCCAGCGCCGGCGCCAGCTTCCACATCCCGATCATCAGCGGGAAATTCCACGGCACGATCACGGCGACGACGCCGACAGGTTCGCGCACCGTATAGGTCAGCGCGTCGTCGCGGGTCGAGACGACCTCGCCGCTGATCTTGTCGGCCCAGCCGGCGTAATAGGTCAGTGTGTCCAATGCGGCGGGAAAATCCTGCCGCATCACGCCCGCGATCGGCTTGCCGGCGTCGAGGCTTTCCAGCGCGATGATTTCGTCGGCGTGCTGTTTCATCAAATCGACGAGCCGGAGCAGGATCTGCCCGCGCTCGGAGGCGCGCATGGTTCGCCAGGGCCCTTCGAAGGCGCGGCGCGCCGCGGCCACGGCGCGATCGACATCGACCTCGTTGCCTTCGGCCACCTGGGCGATGACCTGTTCGGTGGCGGGGTTGAGGGTTTTGAAGGTACGTCCGGAGACCGACGGGACATGCTGGCCGTCGATCAGCAGCAGCTTCGGCTTGGCTGAGGGGGCCGGGGCGACCGTTGGCGCCGGGGCGATCGTCTCGCGCGCATAGTCATATGCAATAGACATCATATTTCCTCCGTTGTTATGACCTAACGTAAGAGGTTATCTGCCGCCGTAAATATGATATCGTTTGCCTATAGAGCCGGATAATATGCAGTCAATTTCATAACCTGGAGGCCGCATGCACCACATCGAGATCGAGACCGTGTGGCGTTTCCACAAGGAAGGCAGCCCGCAGACCGCGGTGGTGATGCTCGGGATCCTCAACGAGATCCGAAAGACCGGGAAACTCACCAGCGCCGCCGAGCATGCGCATCTGTCGTATCGCCACGTCTGGAACCTGGTCGAGCAATGGTCCGAGTTCTTCGGCGTTCCGCTGGTCGAAACCCGTCGCGGCAAGGGCACGACCTTGACGGCGTTCGGCGAAAAACTGGTCTGGGCCGGCGAACGCATGCAGGCGCGGCTCGGTCCGCAGCTTGAAAACCTGGCGCAGGAACTCGCGACCGAGATCAAGCCGTTCCTGCATCAGCGCCCCAGTGTGATCCGCGTTCACGCCAGCCACGGTTTCGCGGTCTCGAAGCTGCGTGAATTGCTCGACCGTGAACCCGGCATCGGCGTCGATTTGCGCTATGTCAGCAATCAGCATTCGCTGGTGTCGCTGGCGCAGGGCGCCTGCGATCTATCCGGCGTGCATCTGCCGCGCGGCGCGTTGCGGGCGCAGAGCATCCGCGCCTGCAAGGAATGGCTCGACCCGCGCGAAGATCGCGTCATCAGTTTTGTCACGCGCGAGATGGGGCTGATGGTCAAGCGCGGCAATCCGCTCAAGATCACCTCACTGAAGTCGCTGGTCGACCGCAAGGCGCGTTTCGTCAACCGCGACCATGATTCCGGCACCCGCCTTTTGTTCGACCAGCTGCTGGCGCTGCACAAAATCGACGAAGCCAGGATCAACGGCGCGCAGCAAATGGAATTCACCCACGCCGCGGTCGCCGCCTATGTCGCCAGCGGCATGGCGGATGCCAGTTTCGGGGTCGAGGCCGCCGCGCGCCAGTTCGGGCTCGATTTCGTGCGGTTGCTGACGGAAGATTATTTCTTTGTCTGCAAGCGCGCCTTCCTGGAAACCGAGCCGATGCAGCGTATGCTCGACATCATGAAGGGCCGCGAATTCCACCAGGAGGTCGCGAGCCTGCCCGGCTATGTCGCCACCGATACCGGCACGGTCAGCAACGTAAAAGAGTTTCTGGAGCGGGTGGATTCGGGTGCTGCCTGAAACAAGCGGTGTCTCGGACGGTCAGGCGATCGGCAGGTATTTGCAGACGAATTTGAACGGCTTTTCGCTGGTGGCTTTGGTCAGTCGCAGCGAATAGCCGTAGCGCTGCATCTGGGATGTGACATCCACGGCCTTCTCGACATCGAACAAATTGTCCCGGTGCGGACTCGCCCAATGCTGAATTTGGGCTTTGGCCTTCGCCTTGGCGCTGTCGGCGTCGCGCGTCACCAGCAGGACGTTCCTGTGCAACTCGCTGAATTCGGCGGGATCGTAGCCGCCGAGATTGACAAAGAACAATCTGTCGCCGCCATCGCGCGGCGCGTCCGCGGTCAGCGTGATGTCGAAGCCATCGGCCTGTTCGACCGCGCCCCAGCAATCCAGATGCAGGCTGTCGGCGTCGCCCCACCATTGCCGGCGCAGATCCGCGTGACAATCCTCCGGCGTCTCGCCGATCGAAAAGCGCACGTCGTGCAGCTCGACATTGGAGTTGCCGCAATTGCCGCCGACGTAGAACATGAACAATTTCATCAACCGTATTCCCGCATTTCCAGAGCGCAGATCTACGGGATTTCAGCCGAAGGTGAAAGCGTAGGCCTGGGCGGAAGGGAAGGCGGGACGGAAGGCCTGCAGTGTTATACGGTGACCAAGAACGTCTCGCACAAGATGATATGACCGCGGAGCTTCTGGCTCCCACGCCAGGAGGTTCCGATCGATGCAAAATCTGAAAGGTCACATCGCGCTGGTTACCGGCGCATCCCGCGGCATTGGTGCGGCGGTCGCCCTGGCGCTCGCCGGCGCAGGTGCCGCCGTCGCGGTCAATTATCGCGAACGGGCCGGCGGCGCCGACGCCGTGGTGGCGAAGATCAACGCCATCGGTGGCCGCGCGACGGCCGTCGCCGCCGACGTATCGAAAAGTGTCGATGTCACCGCGATGGTCGAGCGCGTGACGAAAGCGCTGGGTCCGATCGACATCCTCATCAACAATGCGGGCATCGCGATCGTGCGCGGCGTCGATGATCTGACCGAAGCCGAGTTCGATCAGACCATCGCGGTGAACCTGAAATCGGCGTTCCTGTGCACCCAAGCCGTGCTCCCGGCGATGCGGGCGCGCAAATGGGGCCGCATCGTCAATATCTCGTCGGGTGCGGCGCGCGGCGCGGGCGCGATCGGCATGCATTACAATGCCTCGAAGGCCGGCATGGAAGGCCTGACCCGCGGCTATGCGGCGCGGCTGGTCAAGGAAGGCATCACCGTCAATGCGGTGGCGCCGTCGCTGATCGAGACCGATATGATGGCCGGCCGCACCGATCTCGCGCGCAACATTCCGCTCGGGCGCATGGGGCAGGCCGACGAAGTGGCGCAATCGGTGCTGATGGTCATCGGTAACGACTACATGACCGGACAGACGGTTTTGCTGAACGGCGGCATGGCGTTCATTTAGGCTGGACATCGCCCATTCAGCGAACTCACACGAGTTGCGCGAGGCGCGGGAGAAGTCACAAGAGTCTCTGGCGCGCACGCTGAAGGTTGGCCAACCCGCGGTAGCCAAGCTACATGATCTCTTCGACTACCTCCTCGATCGCCTCGGTCGACGCCTACCTCAGCACCAAGTTCATTACGCAGACCGGGGTGTAAATTTCGGCCAAAAATAAATAAAGAGGCCGCCAAGCGGCGGCCTCTAATCATGTGGAGGGTAACCAGATTACCACGTCACCCATTTGCCGCCGCGCCAGTAGCCGCGGCCCTCGTGTTCACGGAACGCGAACTTCTCGTGCGGTCCCCAGTGCCAATTGTCTTCATGAACGACGACACCTGCTTCGTGGGGAAAGTCATACGTGTCATGGACATGCCAGCAGGTATGGTCTTGGCATACGATAGCCGCGGACGCGCCGAATGTGGACATTATCATCAAGCCTGCACCGACTGCGACCGCAGAGAGAGTTTTTCCGAGCATCTTTATTTGTCTCCGTATGCCCCAAGCCCGGCGTAGAAAATACCCTGACGGCCTTTTGGTTCCAAGGCTGGAAGGAATTTTTTTATCAAATCCGATGATCCATCTCAGTTCTACACAGCTGGCGGTCCACGTCCCGGCCTTCAAAGCCCGCGCAGCGCGGTGACGGAAACGTTCAGCGTGCCTTCGGCCTGCGCGATCACGCGCAGCGTTTTGGAATCGAAGGCGATGTAGGCCAGCTGAAGGCTGGTGATTTCAGCCGCGATCCGCACGCCGTTCTCATTCTTCTGAAAGTCCGCGATCGCGGCGGCGACCTTGTTCTGCGCGTTGGTGGCGAACGGCTTGAGGTCGACGACGGCCTTGTCGGCGAGCGCCTGTTGCAGCCGCGGCATCGCTTCGCGCGCCGCCACCCCGAGCAACCCCAGCGCCGCCTCGGATTCGACGGCCAGTTGTACGTCGGTCAGCCGCAGCGTCTGCTCAGCCTGATTGAGTACGGGCCTGCCCCAGATCTGCACGGTGGCATCGGCGCCGAGGCCGAACCAGCTCTTCTTTTCCTTGGCATGCACCAGCAGCGAGATCAGCAACCGGTCGCCGGATGCCGCAACCGTGGCCTTTTTCACCGTGACATCGACCGAGCCCGAGCCGTCCTCGGGGAAGGTCCGTCCGCTCAGTTGGGTTTCCAGGATCTTGTTGATCTCGGTGAACGGCAGATCGATCGGCACGCCGATGCTGACCCCGCCCGTGGTCGGCGGGATGATCGAGATCTTGTCGGGAAACGGACAGTCCGGCTTGGTCTGTTCGGAGGTGACCCGGGTCTCCGCCTCGACACCGACGAGAGCCGTGACCGCCGATGCGTCGACGCGCGGCTGTACCGCGATCGCGCGCGTCGGCCGCAATTCGAGCCACAGCGGCGGCAATGACGTGTTCGCGCCGGTGGTGCCTTGCAGCGGGATCGAGCGGCAGGCCTTGGCCCATTGCACCCGCGCGTTCTGTTCGAACGCGGGATCGCTGCGGATTTTCGCCGACACCGCTTCAAGCTGCTCGTTGACGGTCTTGTCCATCAGCGGCTTGACCTGCGCCGGGACGTTGACGTGCGCGCCCGCCACGATGAGGCTGGTGTCGCCGAGATTCACCTGGGCCTGCAAATTCGGTTCGAAGTGCCAGGCCGCGGCGAGTTTCGGCCGCGAGGTCATGGTGACGTTGCCCTTGATCTCGGCGTGGGCGTTGATCTCCTTGATATTGATGCTGCCGATCTGCTTGGCGGCCTTGTCGCCGAGCAGGCTGCCGAGCGCGTTGCTGACCGCGCCGGTCGCTTTCGACGACAGCGAGCCCGTGACGTTCAAGGTGCCCGTCAGCGGCGTCGCCAATGTCAGCACGTCAGCGGCGCCGGTCGCGGTGATCGGGCCGCGCGACGCGGTCCAGCCGATATCGGCGTTCTGCAGGATCTGCGTCGCCGGATTGTCGGCCTTGCCGTTGAAATCATGTGGCGCGGCGCGGTCGGCGGCGTCGCGAATCGCGGCAATCGAAATCGCGACCGGCGCCAGCACGACCGAGGTGCGCGACGCCGGTGGCAATGGTGGCAAGACGGCGATCGCGGGCGCGTTAACCGGCGCACGCGGCGACAGCCAGTCCAAGGCCTTCAGGCTGGCAAAAAAAGAGATCGCGACGACCACGCATGCGAGCAGGATCGTCTTGAGACGTAACGGCAGACGCATTGTCCCCCCGGACCAATTGAAGGCCGAGTTTACAGGGTGGAGTCTGCGGGCGCCAGCTTCACTTATGGGCGCTTTTGGCGGCGTTTTGATGTGTTGTGGCGTGGGGTCGCCGGCCGGCCACGGTCTCGCCACGAACCGGGCACGATCGTTAATTTTGGCGTGGGATGTGTTGCCGCTCAGAAACAAAGATGGCGCGGAGACCGCGCCATCTTTTCTTGGCAGACGAACTTAGTTCGAAGCTTGCGATCAGCTGCGCCTGTTGCCGGCATTGTCCGCACGGCGGTCCATCGGCAGCACGATCACCTTGGTGCCGACATTGACCCGCGAATAGAGATCGGAAACGTCCTGATTGGTGAGGCGGATGCAGCCGGACGACACGCGTGTTCCGATCGTCTCCGGCGCGTTGGTGCCGTGAATGCGATACACGGTGCCGCCGAGATACATCGCGCGGGCGCCGAGCGGATTGCCGGGGCCGCCGGCCATGTGGCGCGGCAGATAGGGTTGGCGCGTGATCATTTCCGGCGGCGGGGTCCAATCCGGCCACTCGGCCTTCTTGGTCACCGACTGCACGCCCGACCAGGTGAAGCCATCGCGGCCGATGCCGATGCCGTAGCGGATCGCCTGACCATTGCCGAGCACGTAATAAAGATAAGTGTTGGGCGTATCGATGATGACGGTGCCGGGCGCCTCGCGGGTGGGATAGCTCACGATCTGGCGCTTCAGGCGCGCGGGCATCTCGGCGGGAGCGACCTCGCTCTGATCGGGCGCGGCCTGCACCGGCGGTTCGTACGCCTGCACCGGCGGCGTCATGAAGAAGGGAAACAGCGGCAGCGGCGCGGCAGAAGCCGACGCGGAAAGCGCCAGCGTGCCAATCGCGAATGCGCCGAGCGCCAGCAAGTTCGAGGCGGCGCGGCGGCTATTCAGCTTCAAATGATCCAGCTTGAACATAGGTCGACCCCTGTCTGGTTTCACGCATCGTTCGGCGTGTTGTTGGGGTGATCAGTACCTATGAGGTGTTTCAGGACATTTGCGTCAAAGCCGAAAAACGGTTTCGTCGCGGTAATGAATTGTTTCATGACAGTTTCGTGTGGCCGCGGGGCCGGAGGGTTAACAAAAAGTGGCCTGACAGTTCGATGACGTCATACGCCTGAAATATCCATGGCCGAACGTCGGGATGTTAAGAATCAACCAGCTCTCAGGCCCCCGAGATGCGGATTTTAATAGCGACTGATGCCTGGCATCCGCAGGTTAACGGCGTGGTGCGCACGTTAACCTCGCTGGCGCGTAGCGCGGCCGGGCTAGGGGTCGACATCGATTTCCTGACTCCCGACGGCTTCCCGTCGATGGGGTTGCCGACCTATCCGGGCTTAAGAATAGCGCTGCCGAACCGGCGCGAGATCGCCAAACGGATCGAGGCGATCGCGCCCGACGCGATCCATATCGCGACCGAAGGTCCGATCGGTTGGGCGGCGCGCGCGTATTGCCGCCGCCGCAAGCTGGCCTTCACCACCTCCTACACCACGCGCTTCCCGGAATATGTCGAGGTTCGCACCGGCATTCCCGCCAGCGTCGGCTACGCAGTGCTGCGGCACTTCCACGCAGCGGCCTCGATGATCATGGTCGCAACGGATTCGCTCAAGGCGGAGCTCGGCGCCCGTGGTTTCAAGAAGCTCGGCTTCTGGACCCGCGGCGTCGACACCGATCTGTTCAATCCCGATTCTCCGGCCGAGCTTGATTTGCCGCGGCCGATCTTCATGACCATGGGCCGCGTTGCGGTTGAAAAGAATATCGAGGCGTTCCTCTCGCTGAACCTGCCGGGCACCAAAGTCGTGGTCGGCGACGGACCGCAGCGCGCCGAACTCGAGCGCAAATATCCGCAGGTCAAATTTCTCGGCGAGAAAAAAGGCCAGGATCTGACCTCGCATCTGGCGGCGGCCGACGTCTTCGTGTTTCCGAGCAAGACCGACACGTTTGGCGTCGTGCAACTGGAAGCGCTGGCGTGCGGTACGCCGGTCGCGGCGTTTCCGGTCACCGGTCCGCTCGATGTGATCGCGGATCATCCGATCGGCGCCATCGATGAAAACCTGCAGAGCGCCTGCCTGCGCGCGCTCGGGATGTCGCGCGAAACCTGCCGCAATTTTGCACTCGAGCGTTCCTGGGAAAACAGTGCGCGTCAGTTCATCGGTAATTTGACTGCGTTGCAGCCAAGCCGTTCGCTGCGGCCCACCTCCCGCGTCGTGGCGGGAAGAACCGCCGTACGCGGCTAATCAAAGTCATCATCACATCATCACAGCAAGTTGGAACCATCATGGCGGAAATCTTGAAACTGGACGGCACGGGTCAACTGGACTTCGATCGCGAAACGGTCGAGCGCGCCTATGACCGTTGGGCGCCGATCTATGACCTCGTGTTCGGCGGCGTGTTCGGCAAGGGCCGGCAGGCGGCCATCCTCGCCACCAACAGCATCGGCGGCCGTGTGCTCGAGGTCGGCGTCGGCACCGGGATCTCGTTGCCGCAATACGCCGCCAATACGCGCATCTTCGGCACCGATATTTCGGAAGCGATGCTGCGCAAGGCGCATCAGCGCGTACAGGAACTCGGCCTCAAGAATGTCGAGGGCCTCGCGGTGATGGATGCCGAGAAGCTCGAATTCCCCGACAATTCGTTCGATGTCGTGATGGCGCAATATGTCGTCACGGCGGTGCCGAACCCGGAAGTGGCGCTGGACGAATTCGCCCGCGTGTTGCGCCCCGGCGGCGAGATGATCCTGCTCAGCCGGGTCAGCGCGGATGCCGGCGTGCGCCGCTTCATCGAACAGCGGCTGCAGCCGGTGGTGCGTCCGCTCGGCTTCCGCACCGCTGAATTCGCGTGGTCGCGCTTTGCCGAATGGCAGGCGGGCGCCCGTGGCATCGAACTGGTCGAGCGCCGCCTGGTGCCGCCGCTCGGACATTTCTCGCTTATCCGTTTCCGTAAAGTCGAGATCGCGGCGGCCGCCTGAGGGCGGTCGCAAGGTTGTCAACAGTTCGGTTGCGTCACGTCATATGTCATTATGATGACGTCACATGCCGGACATCGAATCCCTGTACACATATCCCCGACGATGGAGGGAAACATGCTCGAGAATTTCCGGACCGCTCTGCACACCCAGCGCTGGGATGACCATCGCTATTACCACCATAGCCGTATCAACCAGAGTTTACATTTCGTTAGCGCCTCGAGCTTCATCGTCGGCTACGTCATGATGTTCTTCGATCCGGTGGCGGCGGCGCTGCTCGGCTGGTGCGTCTCGATGACCACGCGGCAGGCCGGTCATTTCTTCTTCGAGCCGAAGGGCTATGACCACGTCAACGACGCCACGCATGAGCACAAGGAAGAGATCAAGGTTGGCTATAATCTGCGACGCAAGATCGTGCTGATGGCGATCTGGGCGTTGTCGCCGTTCGTGCTGTATCTCGATCCGACCATGTTCGGCCTGTTCAAGCCCTGGGTGTCATCGGTGGATTTCATGCGGCAGGTCGCCAAGATCTGGCTCGCGGTCGGGGTCGGCGGGCTGTTGTTCCGCACCATCCATCTGTTCTTCATTCGCGACGTCGAGACAGGCCTGGTCTGGATGACCAAGATCCTTACCGACCCGTTCAGCGATTTCAAACTGTACTACAAGGCGCCGCTGGCGCTGCTGAAGGGCGAACTGATCGATCCGGGTCTCGAGAAGCACGTCAAGCACGCTTGATCCAAGTTCTAGAATGCCCTCAACTTGCGTCATGCCCGGCCTTGTGCCGGGCATTCCCATTCTTGACCTCCGGGAGGCCGTCATCGCCGCGCAACGGCTTCGCCGTTGTCGCTGGAGGAGCATCGCGTAAGCGATGCGTCTCGAAGGATGGCTGCGGATGACGGCTGTGCAACTGCCATCCTTCGAGACGCGGCCAGAGGCCGCTCCTCAGGATGACGCCGAGAAGCGAAGACGTGCCTCGCGCTTCAGCCCGGCCATGACGAAAAGTGATTCGATGATGATGAATAGGAGAGCGCGCTTAGCGCTTGAACTTACGAGCGATGATCTCTTTGAGAATCTGTCGCTTGATGCCCTTGTTGGTCAGCGACGCGTCGCGCCACCACCAGCCGTCCTGCTTCATCTTGGCCGCCGCCGCCGCGAAGCGCTTGGTCACTTCGGCGAAATCCGTATCGGCGTAGTTCAGGCTGAAGATCAGCCGTCCGGTGCCGACCCAGCTCAGCGCCAGTCCTTCAGCCCGCAGATAATACTGGAACATCCAATTGTAGCGGGACGGCTCGGTGTAGCTCACCATCCAGATCGACGAGAGATTGCTGACCCGGACCGGCAGGTCCTGCGCGCTCATCGTGTCGTTGAACTGGCGCGCCCGGCTGTCCCAGGCCTCATCCAGCCCGTTATAGACGGTCCGGAACGCCGGGTCGTCGAGCCGGGTGAGGAATTCATCCATCGCCATCATGACGTAGGGATGCGAATTGAAGGTGCCGCGGGCAAAGCAGATGTCGGCGGGATGATCGTCGCGGAACCGTCGCATCAGATCCTTGCGGCCGCAGACCACGCCGACCGGCAGGCCGCCCGCCAGGCTCTTGCCATAGGTCACCATGTCGGCGCGGACGCCGAAATATTCCTGGGCGCCGCCGGCTGCGAGCCGGAAGCCGACAAAGACCTCGTCGAAGATCAGCACGATATTGCGCTCGGTGCAGATCTGCCGCAACGCCTTCAGCCATTCGCCATAGGCGGCGCGATCGTAGCGGCCGGTGCGCGAACTATCGACCAGCGAGGAATCGCCGGGTGCGTTGGCGTTGGGATGCAGCGCCTGCAACGGATTGACCAGCACGCAGGCGATGTCATTGCGGGTTTTCAGGACGTGGAGCGTCCGCTCGGACATGTCGGCCAGCGTATAGGTCTCATGCGGCGACACCGGATTGCCGATGCCGGGCTGCACGTCGCCCCACCAGCCGTGATAGGCGCCGGCGAAGCGAACCAGATGCGAGCGGCGGGTGTGATAGCGCGCCAGCCGCACCGCCTGCATGACCGCTTCGGTGCCGGACATGTGGAACGAAACTTCGTCGAGTCCGGAAATCGCGCACAGGCGCCGGACATTGTCCATGATGATCGGATGGTAGGGCCCGAGCACCGGTCCGAGCGGATGCGCGCGGGTCTCGGCCTTGGCGATGCAATCCTTGTAGAAGTCGTTGCCGAAGATATTGACGCCGTAGGAGCCGGTCAGGTCGTAGAACACATTGCCGTCGAGGTCGGTGACGGTGACCCCGGCCGAGGATTCCATGAACGCGCCGGTGCCCAGATGCTCCCGCACCAGCCGGCTGAACTGAAACGGCACCCGGTAGGTCTCGGTGAAATGCAGGTCGGAGATTCGCTCCGCCGCCTCGGCCGTCATCCGGCGGCCTTTGGCGTAGCGCTCCTCGTAGAGCCGTGCCAGCCGGAAGAAGGCGTCCTGGCGCTGGGTGGCGACCGCGGCAGGCGCGCCATCGGCGGCGAAGAAATCGTTGATGTCGAATTCGTAGAACGGGATCAGGCGCGCTACCATGCGCGACATCTTGGAATGGCCGGTCAGCGAGCGGTGCTTGGCCCGCGACAGCGCCACCCGCGCCTGCAATTTGGGGAAGACTGCCGCGGCGCTTGCGACCGCGGCGGTGGACAGCGACAGAATCGGAAGGGGCGAATCCATGCCGCCAGCGCTAGCGAATCCTGCTGACAGATTCATGACAATAAGGAACCTGATAGCGGGCCTGACCCAGCAGGAGGACCTTAATTTCCTGCTGACCAACCGGATTCCGCGTGCCGCGGTGACCCGGTTCATCGGCTGGTTCAGCAAGATCGAGCAGCCCTTGATCCGGGATCTGTCGATTGCCTGCTGGCGGATGTTCTCCGACCTCGATCTGTCGGAGGCGAAGAAAACCAGCTTCAAGAGCCTGCATGATTGCTTCACCCGCGAGCTGCGCCCGGGCCTGCGTCCGGCCGACCCGGACCCGTCGATCGTGGCCAGCCCTTCGGACGCCATCGTCGGCGCGCACGGCGCGATCGCCGACACTGAATTGTTTCAGATCAAGGGCGCGCCGTATTCGCTGCTCGATCTGCTCGGCGATCCCGCGTTGGTTGAGGCGCACCGCAACGGGCGTTTCATCACGCTGCGGCTGACCTCGAGCATGTATCACCGCTTCCACGCGCCCTATGACTGCCGGATCGAACGGGTGACGTTCATTCATGGCGACACCTGGAACGTCAATCCGATCGCGCTCAAACGTGTCGAGCGGTTGTTCTGCAAGAACGAGCGCGCGGTGCTGCAAACCCGGCTCTCGACCGGCGAAGCGCTGACCCTGGTGCCGGTCGCCGCCATTCTGGTCGCGAGCATCCGGCTGCATTGCCTCGATGTCATGCTCAACGCGCAAACCAAAGGACCGACCGAGTTCCCGTGCGACGTCAGCGTCCGCAAGGGCGACGAGCTCGGATGGTTCGAGCATGGCTCGACCATCATCGTGCTGGCGCCGGATCATTTCGAATTTTGTGACGACATCGCGGAAGGAACACGAATCCGCGCCGGTCAGCCGTTGATGCGAAAATCGTCGACGTAAGGGGGCGTATGCGCCCTCCGTCATCGCGACGGTTTTGCCCGCATGAGCACCGTCCCGCGTCAGTGCCGTTCTCTTGGTGGCTTGCCTTTCGGGGCCGGGGCGGCGCCCCTGTTCGGCAATCCGTTCTGGCGCTGCAGGCCGGGCTGACGCGCCGGATTGTTGTTGCGCAGGTTCGGATTCGGATTGTTACGCAAATTGTTGCGGTTCGGGTTGTTCCGGTTCGGATTGGCCTGCCGCAACGCGCGCTGCCGGCTGACGATCTGGCGGCCGACGCTCTGCGCGGCATGGACCTGGCGCACGATGCCCTGATCGCGCAGCGCCTGCTGCGGTGAAATCAGCAACGGCGCCGCGCTGAAGCGGCCACCGGCGCCCGGCCGAATGCTGAAGCCGGAAGAGCCCTGGGTCAGGAAGCCGAGCCGCGCGCCGGTGCGATCGTTGACCTCGATCCGTCCGACCCGTCCGTCCGCATCGGGATAAAGCTTGATCGCGACGTTGTTGGGACTGTTGGCAGCGGCACCTTCCGGCACTTCGACGAGGCCGGTGGTGCCGCGAATGCCGAGCGTTGCGGTCGGCGTCGATATCCTCATGTCGCCGGTATGGGCGACCTCGGCCGCGACAAAGGCCACGGTGCCCTTGGCGATATCGAACAGGGCGCCGTTCTGCTTGCCGCCGTCTTCATAGATATAACTATCGACCGTAATCCTGGCGTTGGCGGTGAGATTGAACGTGGTGGCATCGTTGAAGGTGACGCCGAGCGTGGAATTCGCCGACGTCTGCAGGACGTCGTTCTGGAAGATGTCGTCCTGCAGCTTGAGCGGCGTGGCCGTGTTGTTGCGGGTGACGCTCGCGCTGCCGGTCAATGTCGCGACGTTTCCGATCGGCTCGTCGGCGGTGGTCTGCGCCGGCGCGGCGGGTTGCGAAGGGGAGGCGGTCGGCTGTGCCTGCGCCAGTTTCATTCCTGCGGATGCCGCTGTTTGGGCAGCCGGCATCTGATCCGTTTGCATCAGTGAAGGCATCGCGAATGCGCCGGCCGCGCCGCCGAGCCACAACAACGCGAGCCAGGTGACGACAGAAAACCGATGCCTCATCACGACGTCACCTTGCGAATTCCCTGACGATACCAACCAAGCGTCTGGAATAGAGGACTCTGCCGGCTGAATGCCAGATGAATGCAGACGATGCTATGGTTGTACAGACGCAAAACGATCGGACGCCACGTCCCGCATATGCTGGACGTGACGTCTGACATTCAAAATAAAGACGTATTGTTTAGCTGACGCGCTTCCAGGTCTGGCCGCCGCAGAACATGCCGCCGAAGGCGCAGCCCTGAACCTTGAGGGCGTTCGGCCCCTTCATCGCGATGGTGGAGTCGTAGTTGCTGCCACTGTCCGGATCGTGAATCCGGCCGCTCCATTTCGATCCCGACGGCTTCATGCTGATCAGGATTTTCTCGCCGGTCTTCACGGCGTAGCCGCAGAGGTTCTGTCCGCATTCCTCGATGCGCACATTGCCCTTGTTCTCTTCGGTGGCCCAGATGCCGAGCGGCGTGGTCGGAGCCGGTGCGGGCGTTGCGGCCACCGCAGCCGGCGCCGGTGCGTCGGGCGCCGCGGCAACCGGGGCCGGAGCGGGAGCTAGCGGCGCTGACGGTGCAACATCGTTGACGACAGGAGCCGGTGCGACCGGAGCGGTCGAAGCGACCGTCGTCGCTGCCGGCTGCGGTGCCGGCGCTTGGGCAACCGGCGCTGGCGCAGCGCTTTGCACGGGTGCCGAACTGTTCGAATTATCGGAATAATTGTCGTCGTCATCGAAGCGCTTCGACTTGAAGCCGAAATCGGAGCCGGAAAGTCCGGGCGCCGTGATCTTGATGCACGACAGCGAGTCGCAATTCCGCGGCAACTCAATGCGGACATGCTTGCCATTGATGTCGAACGAAACCGCATTGCCGGCATGGGCGGCGGTGCTCGCCATCAGCAGCGCGGCGAGAATGTAGAGCTTCTTCATGTGAGCCTCCAAAGGATGGGTGACAGGGCACCTGTGAAATTCGCAAGGACCCTATCCGCGGCCGGCTCGGCGTTCTGTGATGCGCGTCACAGGACAACGGAAAGGCCTGCGGCGGCGTAGCGTGTGACTCAAATCACATTGGTCATCGTTGGTTCAGGTCTAGCTTTCGGGACATGTCCAGGAGAATGTCCATGAAGCGCCTGTTTCCTCCGCTTGCCGCCCTTATCGCGCTCGGTTCGCCGGTCCACGCGGCCGATTCCATGTCGTTCGTGGTCGGCGGGCACCGGATCCACATCGAGGCGCCTAAACATTGCAACTCCGCTTCGTGCCTCTCGGTATCGATTCCCGGCGTGTATGAAAGACGCGGCCGCGATCGATATGACGATGATCGCGACCTGACCGCATCGGCGCCGCCGCAAGCGCAAGCGCAAACACAAGCCTCCGTCGTTCCGCCGGCTCGCAACCCGGCGCCATCAGCTGTCTGCGCGCCGCCGGCGCCGGTCCAGTCCGCAGCTCCAGCGGTGCAGCAGATCGTCACCGCACTTCAACCGCCGCCGCGTATTCTGCCGCCGCAGGCTCGGCCGCCGCTTGCACCGGCGCCAGAAGGTCCGCCGGTGCAAGTTCAGCCGGCCCAGACGGCTGCGACCGCGCCGCCGCCACCGCCGCCGGTGCGGCCTGCAGACGTCGCGCCGCCCGCGCCGCAACCCGCGCCGCGCGTCTCCAGAAGTCTCGCATGAGATCGACGAGGAGCCAGCCGATTCACCGATCGGGGATTGGCAGACGCAAGGCGAGAAGGGAATGGTCCGCATCGAGCCGTGCGGTCAGGCGCTGTGCGGATATGTGCTCGATCCGTCGTCGAACGCCAAGGGCGAGACCGTGCTGGTCGACATGAAGTCGAAGTCGACATCGGAATGGTCCGGCAACATCTATAGCCGCGACAGCGGCAACAGCTATTACGGGACAATCTCGATGAAGGGGCCGAATTTGCTCAAGGTCGAAGCCTGCGCGCTGGGCCGGTTCTTCTGTTCGGGCAACGTCTGGAGCCGGGCCGATAACAAGCCGGCGAGCCTGATGAGCGACCGCGGCAATTGGCGGGATTCGCGATCGTAGCAACACCGCCAGATCCACATTTCGAATTTGTAATCGCTGGGACGCTCCCGACCCATTCCCGGATATCTCGAGCGAATAGCGCGCGCTTGGCGCATGGGGCGTTGCGGCTGTGCATTTGCGGTTGCCCCAGCGGGTGCGCTAGTCTCGGTCCAACAAAAAACCGGGAGAAAAACATGGGTCGGAAAATAGCTATCGTTGGGGCAGGTGCGGTCGGCGGGTATGCCGGCGCGCATATGGTGCAGGCCGGCGAGGACGTCACCTTCATCGATCCATGGCCCGAGCATGTCGAGCACATGAAGAAACATGGCCTGCGCGTCACCCACGCCAAGGATGTCGCGGAATTCTCGGTTCCGGTGCGCGCGCTGCATGTCACGGACGCGCAGCAGCTCGCCAAGGAGAAGCCGGTCGACATCGCCTTCGTCTGCATGAAGTCCTACGACACCGCCTGGGCCACCATGATGATCCAGCAATATCTGGCGCCGGACGGCTATGTCGTGTCGCTGCAGAACTGCATGAATGAAGAGACGATCGCCGGCATTGTCGGCTGGGGCAAGACGCTGGGCTGCATCGCCAGCAGCATCACGGTCAATTTGCCCGAGCCCGGCCACATCCACCGCGGCGCCGGCAAGCATGGAGCGGCGCACACGGTATTTCGCGCCGGCGAAGTGCATGGCCGCATCACGCCGCGGGCGGAGGAAATCTGCCGCCTGGTCAGCTACACCGACAGCGCCAAGGTCACCGCCAATTTGTGGGGCGAGCGCTGGTCGAAACTGGTCGCCAACGTCATCGGCAACGGGCTTTCCGCCTGCACCGGCCTGACCGGCGGGGAGATGTTGCAGAACGAGCCGATCCGCCGCTTCTCCACCCGGCTCGGAAGCGAAGCGATCCGCGTCGGACAGGCGCACGGTTATCAGCTGGAGGAGATTTTGCATCTGCCGCCGGAGACGATCGCGCGGGCCGGCGAGGGCGACGAGGCGGCGATGCGCACCTGCGACGCGCAGCGTTTCGAGGACGGCAAGCGCACTTCTTCCGCGCAGCGTCCCTCGATGGGCCAGGACATGCAGAAGGGACGACGCACCGAGATCGAGTTTCTCAACGGCTTCGTGGTGCGCGAGGGCGAGAAACTTGGCATCTCCTGTCGTGCCAATGCCGCGCTGACGGATATCGTCAAGCTCGTGGAACGCAACGAACTGAGGCCGGATCCACGACACATCACGGAACTGCGCTTGAACTGACCGGGGTCAGCTTCATCGCGCGAAAACGCCCGGCGGCTGGAACGATCCTGGCCGCCGGGCGCTAAAAACCCTGAAGGTGCGAGATTCTAGATCATGCCGAGCACGATCGCGCCGACAAAGGCGAGCGCGATATACGCGGCAACGACGCTCAGTTTGCCGACAAAAGTCACGGGAAACCTCCCTTGGTTTACCTCGCCGCCCGCATAACGCATCAAGTAGCAAGTCGTTCCCGCCGGAAAAAGTCAGCTTTGCTGCTCTAACACGATCGCGCACCGCACCGGCAACCGGCAACGTGGTTAAAGAGTCGTGAAATCAACGCGTTGAAGAGTCGTTAAATAAATTGGCCGATGTTGCGCGGATGACGCGCGGAGTTCGTTTGTATCTCGTCGGCTCCTTCGTCCTTGTCTCGCTAGCGGGTTGCGGTCGCGGATTGTTTCAATCCCAGGAGCGCGAGCCATGGCGGGCCGAGGCCGAAATCGCGTGCTTGAAATCCGGAGCGGTCAAGGAGAGCGCCGATCTGGTCCGGATCGATCCGATTTCGGGTCCCGGGGTCTGCGGCGCGGAGTTCCCGCTCAAGGTCGCAGCGCTGGGCGAGAGCAACAGCAGTTTCGGTTTTGCCGATGACGATCTGCGGCCGCCCGGCAATATCGGCAACCAGCCGCGCTGGCCGGTCTCGCAACCGCCGCTCCGCCGCGGATGTCGACCTATCCTGACAACAGCCTGCGCCAGCCCGGCTATGGCCAGCCCGCTTATAACCCCGCGTCCAATGGCCCGGTTTCGCTGACCGCGCCCGGCGTTTCGCCGCAGGAAGACGAGATCGAACTGCCGCCCGAGGGGACGCCGCAGCCGCCCGGTGCGCGGCCGTATCCGAATGCGCAAGCCTATCCGCCGCGTGACAATTATCCGGCGCCATATTCGCCGCGCCCTTATCCGGCACCGGCAGCACCTCAAGCCGAAAGCCCGCCGCGTCTTGGCCCCGGTCCCATGCCCGGTAACTCCATCGCGGCGGTGGGTCCGGTTGCGGTGAAACCGACCGCGACGCTGGCCTGTCCGATCGTCTCGGTGCTCGATCACTGGCTGGCCGAATCCGTGCAGCCCGCCGCGATGCGCTGGTTCGGCGCGCGCGTGGTCGAGATCAAGCAGATCTCCGCCTATTCCTGCCGCGGCATGAACGGTAATTCCAACGCGCATATTTCCGAACACGCGTTCGGCAATGCGCTGGATATCGCGGCGTTCACGCTGGCCGATGGCCGGCGCATTTCAGTGGAGACCGGCTGGAAGGGCATGCCGGAAGAGCAGGGTTTTCTGCACGACGTGCAGGCGTCGGCCTGCCGCGAATTCACCACCGTGCTGGCGCCCGGCTCCAACGTCTATCATTACAATCACATCCACGTTGACCTGATGCGTCGCGCCCGCCGGCCGATCATCTGCCAGCCGGCCGCGATGTCGGGCGAGGAAGTCGCGGCGCGCGCGTCGGGGCGCAATCCCTATGCGTCCAGTTCTTATGGGTCCAATGCTTATGGCTCCACGGGGCGTGAGCCGAGTGTCACGGGATCGCTCGGCGGCAGCAAGGCCGCGCCGCATCACAAGGCCAGCGACGAAGACGAAGCCGAGGACGACTAAGTTTTCAAGCGCGCGTCGGATTTGACGCCGTAGGCCGCAAGGAACATCCGGGTCGCGCTTTCGACCACGTCCGTCATGCGTTCCACCGATGGCGGCGGCGCGGCCTGAAAAATAAACGGCAGAAACAGCGACGCCTGACACGTCAGCATGAATTGCGACGCGGCGAGCGGGCAATCGTCGATCGCAAGCTCCCCGGCCTTCACATGCGCCTCGAGATAGACGGCGAGGCGCTCGATGGTTTTCTCCAGCACCTGTTCGTAATAGCGGCGGCCGACGTCCGGCATCCGCTCGGCGATCGCCATCACGGTGCGGATCGCTGATCCGCCGCCGGGCCGGCACAATAACTGGATATAGGCCTGGCCGAATTCCCGAAGTGTCGTCGGCACGTCACGTGCGGGATCGAAATTGAATGCGAGCTTGCTCTGTTCGATCGTCTCCTCTTCGACGATGGCCTCGAACAGCCGGTTCTTGTCGGCGAAGTAGACGTAAAGCGTTCCCTTGGAGACGCCGGCGGCGCGGGCGATCTCGCCCATGCTGGCGCCATCGAAACCGAGGTCCATAAAGACCTTGCTGGCGCCATCGAGAATTTGGCGGCGCTTTGAACTATCTTCGTCACCGGCGAGGCGAAGCGGCGTAGGATGCGCTGCAACCATTGGTTTAGCTTCTCTGATAATATTCCGAGACCGGCAACGCCGTGGCAGGAGCAAATCGCCTATCTTCGATCCGTTGACGATATAACTTGACCGAACCGTTCGGTCAATGCTAATTTCGTCGGAGAGACGGCGAGGCTTGTTATCGGCTGCGCAGCCGTCGCAGTATTGCAAGTCAAGGAGGCCGGGCATGGCCGCAGCGAGAGACCAGGCGGCACGCGTCGTTCGCGCTGGGCCGGATACGGCCGAGGATGAATCGGTGCGCGATACGTCCACTGCTCTCGTCGACCGGCTTCATGTCCAGCTCACGGAAGACAGCGTCGCACGCCGTCCCGCCGAGACACCGGAGGACAAGCCCGTTACCGAACCGCCAGCCGCGGCGCCGGCCGCCGCCGCCCAACCCGCCGCCGCGAAACCCGGCAAGCGCAGGTTTGTCCTGATGGGAATCCTGACGCTGCTGGCGCTCGCCGCCGCGGGCTATGGCACGTATTATGTATTGGTCGGACGTTTCTTCGTCGGCACCGACGATGCCTATGTGCGCGCCAACAACACCACGCTCGGCGCCCGGGTATCGGGTCACATTGCGGCGATCCTGCCCGGTGACAATGCGGTCGTGCATGCCGGCGACGTGATTTTCAAGATCGACGACGGCGATTATCGCATCGCGGTGGATTCGGCGCGCACCAAAATCGCGACCCAGCAGGCGACCATCGACCGTATCGGTCGTCAGGTGACCGCGCTGGAAAGCGCGGTCGAGCAGGCCAAGGCGCAACTCGCCTCCGCGGAAGCGGGCCTCAAGCGCGCCGGTCTCGATTACGATCGGCAGGAGGCGTTGAACACCAAGGGATTTGCCTCGCGGGCAACTTTCGAAGTGTCCGAAGCCAGCCGGGATCAGGGCGTCGCGGCGGTGAGGTCGGCGCAGGCGGCCTATGATGCGGCGCGCGACAATGTCGAGGTCACCAAGGCGCAGCAAACCGAGGCCCGCGCGCAACTGGCCGAACTGCAGACCTCACTGGCGAAGGCCGAGCGCGACTTCGACTTCACGTCGGTGCGCGCGCCGGTGGAGGGCACCTTCTCCAACCGCATGGTCAACACCGGCGACTACATCGTGGTCGGACAGCGGCTCGGCAATGTGGTGCCGCTCGACGACGTCTTCATCGACGCCAATTTCAAGGAAACACAACTCAAGCGCATCCGCCCGGGCCAGCCGGTGACGATCTCGGTCGACGCCTATGGCCATCGCAAATTCGCTGGTTTCGTCGACAGCATCTCGCCCGCGGCGGGCTCGGTGTTCACGCTGCTGCCGCCGGACAATGCCACCGGCAACTTCACCAAGATCGTGCAGCGGCTCCCGGTCCGGGTGCGCGTGCCGAAGGATGTCGCACGGCAGAATCTGCTGCGCGCCGGCATGTCGGTCTATACCACCGTCGATACGCGCGACGGCGCCAAGGACGCCGACAACGATGCCGATCTGGACTCGTCGATCGCGATCCATCCGCAATAGCTGCGTATCCGGCGGCGCGTCCGGTCGCGCCGTCCTGACCCGGTCACATCAGGCTGCAGATCATGGCTGACGCCACCACCGTTTCGCCGACGATGATGAATGCCGCAGCCGCACCCTCCGAGCGCATCGCGCCGCGGCGGCTGTTTGCGTTCCTGATCATGGTGTTCGGGATGTTCATGTCGATCCTGGACATCCAGATCGTCTCGGCATCGCTGACCGACATTCAGGCCGGCCTGTCGGCGAGTTCGACCGAGGTATCCTGGGTCCAGACCGCCTATCTGATCGCCGAAGTGATCGCGATCCCCCTGTCCGGCTTCCTGTCGCGCGCGCTCGGCACCCGGCTGTTGTTCGCGATCTCGGCGGCCGGTTTCACCATTTCGAGTTTCCTGTGCGGCTTTGCCTCCTCGATCGAGCAGATGATCCTGTGGCGCGCGCTGCAGGGATTTCTCGGCGCCGGCATGATCCCGACCGTGTTCGCGTCCGCCTATACGGTGTTCCCGCGCACCAAATTTCATATCGTCGGCCCGATCATCGGCCTGGTCGCGACGCTGGCGCCGACCATCGGCCCGACCGTCGGCGGCTACATCACCGACGCGCTGTCGTGGCACTGGCTGTTCTTCATCAATGTGGTTCCCGGCATCGGCATCATCATCGGGGTGCTGGCGCTGGTCGATTTCGACGAGCCGAATTTCGAATTGCTCGATCATTTCGACTGGGTCGGCCTGATTGCGATGGCGGGGTTTCTCGGATCGCTGGAATATGTGCTGGAGGAAGGCCCGCAATATGAATGGCTGCAGGACACGTCGGTGGCGATCTGCGCCGCCATTGGCGTCGTCTCCGCCATCGCCTTCTTCTATCGGGTGCTGACCGCCGACGAGCCGATCGTCGATATCCGCGCCTTCACCAACCGCAATTTCGGCGTCGGCTGCATGATCTCGTTCTGCGTCGGCATCGGCCTCTACGGCCTGACCTACGTCTATCCGCGTTATCTCGCGGAAGTGCGCGGCTACAGTGCGCTGATGATCGGCGAGACCATGTTCGTGTCCGGCGCCACCATGTTCCTGATGGCGCCGATCGTCGGCCGCCTGATGCTCAAGGTCGACATGCGCTACATCATCGCCGCCGGCCTCATCATCTTCGGGCTCGGCTCCTACCAGATGACCTGGATCACCCGTGACTATGATTTCTACGAGCTGCTGGTGCCGCAGATCCTGCGCGGCATCGGCATGATGTGCGCGATGGTGCCGACCAACAACATCGCGCTCGGCACCTTGCCGCCGGATCGGGTCAAGAACGCCTCGGGGCTGTTCAACCTGACGCGCAACCTCGGCGGCGCGGTCGGGCTTGCGATCATCAATCAAATTCTCAACGACCGCACCGATCTGCATATTTCGCGGCTGCAGGATCGCGTGAACTGGGGCAACGCCACCGCAACCGAGACGCTCAACATGCTGACCCAGCGTATGCAGGGCATGGGCGACGCCTCATTGATGGCCCTGAAGCAATTGTCCCTGATTGTTCACCGGCAAGCGGTGGTGATGGCCTATGGCGACGCCTTTTTCATCCTGGCGGTGTTTTATCTGGGCTTGAGCCTGCTGGTGCTGTTGCTGAAGAAGCCCGCGCTGTTGTCGTCCGGCCCGGCGCATTAGCAAAAGCGCCTAAACGCAAAAACGGCGCGCCCGTTTGGCGCGCCGTCATTCGAAGCTCTCAATCGGTCAATTGGTCGGCCGCGAGAAGCTCGGATATTTCATCTTGCCGTCGGCGACCTTGGCCGGCCACACCGTGACCTGCTTGCCGTCCTGCCATTGGAAGATCATGCCGCTGATCGCGTCGGGGCCATATTTGAGGCCATGGGTGAATTGATCTTCGCGGCCGTAGAACTGAACCTTGCCGATGGTGCCGACGTAATCGGTCTTCTCGAGCTCGGTGACCATCTTGTCCGGATCGGTTGAACCGGCGCGCTGGATCGCTTCGGCGATGATGTAGACCTCGTCATAGGCGGTATAGCCGGTATAGGCCGGGTCTGATCCGAACTTGGCCTTGAAGGCGGCCGCGAACGGCTTGGTCTTCGGCGTCACCGCGGTGGTCGAGGTGGCGACTGCCAGCGAGGGGATGCCTTCCGCCGCGCCGTTGGTGTCGCCCCAGAAAGTCGGACTCAACGCCTGCGCGCTGACGCCGAACATCGGTATCGGCACCTGCTGGTTTTTCCACTGCACCGTGGGCTGTACACCGACATGCGAGATGCCGGTGACGATCACGTCGGGTTTCTTGCCCTCGAGATTGTTGAAGATCGGGGTGAAGTCGGTGGTGTCGGGCGAGAAGCGGACGTGATCGACCACCTTCAATCCCGCTTTCGGCAGGCATTCTTCATAGCCGGCATCGAGCGGCTTGGTCCACGCGGCGTCCTCGCTCATAATGACGGCGGTTTTCATCTTCATGCCGTCGACCAGGAGATCCTTGGCCGCGTCGCACACCGCCTGGGCCTGTGCCGCCGACGTCAGATAGCCGTGGAAGATGTACTTGTTCTTCTCGTATTCGTTGTGAACCGGCTTGGTGATTTCGTTGGAAGCCGCACCCGGCGTAATCAACGGCATGTGCAGCCGCGCCGACCACGGCTCGAGCGCCAGCACCACCTCGCTGATGTAGCTTGCGATCACCGCGCTGACCTTGTCGTCGGACACCGCGCGCTGAAACGCCCGCACCGAGTCGGCCGACGAGCTCTTGTTGTCGTAGGAGACGATCTCGATCTTGCGGCCGTTGACGCCGCCCTTGGCGTTGATCTCGTCGGCGGCGATCTGGGCGCCGCCCGGCGTTGCGGCGCCGGCGATCGACTGCACTTCGGCGATGACGCCGATCTTGATCGGATCGTTCGATTGCGCCGATGACGGCGATGCTGCGCCGAAGGCCACAAGCGCGGTCGTTGCCGTCAGGAAATATCCAAATTTAAGCCTGGCTCTTGCCATGGACGTTGCTCCCTTTTTTGATCCGCCTTGCTGGCGGCTTCGGACGAAAGTCCAACACAGGCCTCGGTGCAAATCAAACAAAACCGATGCTCGACTTAGGGCGTAAGGTGCCGCGTGCGTTGCAAAAATGATCCAGCGTGCGCGCGATCACGGCACGCCGCGCCGTTGATGTTGCAAATTGCCGATGACGCATTTATAAGCAGCGCATAGTCATTTGGACTTCCGTCACTCACTCTTTTGCACTCGCACCTGGGAGGGATTTGCATGATTTCGATGTATTCGCAGCCCGTACCCTCGCGTTCGGTGCTCATGCTGGACGCCTGTTTCGCCCGCTAGGGCGGCCTCGCCAGTATCGATCGGGCCTGACGTCCCGATTACCAAAGCTTCCCAAGTAGTTAGCTAAATTTTTCAACGACGCGTGCGCTCGCTCTTTGTCGAGGTGCCGCGTCAAGCAACGGAGCCGGTCTGCGCTGGAAGCGCAACCGGATGACGCCATGACCATTCAACTCACCAAGCGCCCCGCCGCGATCCGCGTGGTGCTGCCCTTTGTGTTCCGCCACTGGCTCAACCAGCCGGTCGTCGCCGCGACCGTGACCGGCGGCCTGCTGGGCGCGACCGTCGCCGATCTGTTCATGCCGATTTTCTCAGGGCATCTGGTCGACGCGATGATTTCGGGCGCGGCAGATGCCGCCGCGCGCCGGGCCGCGTTGGTAGCGTTCGGCGCGATCGTGGCGCTGGGCCTTGCCTCGATGATCCTGCGCCTGATCGGATTGCAGGCGATCGTGCCGTTCACGCTCCGGATCATGTCCGACGTGTCGCGCGACGCGTTCATGCGGGTGCAGCGCTTCTCCACCGACTGGCATGCCAACAGCTTTGCCGGTTCGACCGTGCGCAAGATCACCCGCGGCATGTGGGCGCTCGACCTGTTGAATGACACCATCCTGATGGCGCTCTTGCCTTCGCTGCTGGTGTTGCTGGGGTCGATGGTGCTGGTCGGGCTGCACTGGCCGTCGCTCGGCCTGGTGATCGCAGCCGGTGCTGCGGTCTACGTTCCGATGGTCGTGATATTCTCGACGCGTTACATCGCGCCCGCCGCCCGCGTCTCCAATGCCTGGGACACCAAGGTCGGCGGTACGCTGGCGGACGCCTTGACGTGCAACGCGGTGGTGAAGTCGTTCGGTGCGGAGCTGCGCGAAGACACCCGGCTCGCGCGCGTCATCAGCCGGTGGCGGGTGCGCGTGCGGCGGACCTGGCTGCGCTACAACTACACGGCTGCGGCGCAGCTCACGGTACTGTTGTGCCTGCGCGCTTCCGTGATCGGCGGTGCGGTGTTGTTGTGGATCGCCGGCCGCGCGTCGCCCGGCGATGTCACCTATGTGCTGACCAGCTACTACATCATCCACGCGTATTTGCGGGATATCGGGATGCACATCAACAACCTGCAGCGCTCGGTCAACGACATGGAGGAACTGGTCGCGATCCACGACGAAGCCATCGGCATCGCCGACGTCGCCGGCGCGCAGCCGATCGATATCCAGGGCGGACGCATCGTGTTCGACGACGTCACGTTCCATTACGGCGGCCACCCTGCGCCGCTGTATGACGGGCTGTCGGTGGACATCCGCGCCGGCGAACGCGTCGGCCTTGTCGGCCGCTCCGGCTCCGGCAAGACCACGTTCGTCAAGCTGGTGCAGCGGCTCTACGATGTCAGCGGCGGCAAGATCCTGATCGACGGTCAGGATATTGCGAAGGCGACGCAGCAATCGTTGCGCAGCCAGATCGCGATCGTGCAGCAGGACCCGATCCTGTTTCATCGCTCGCTGGCCGAGAACATCGCCTATGGCCGGCCCGGCGCCAGCATGGCGGCGATCGAGCAGGCGGCGCGGCTGGCCAATGCGCATGAATTCATCCTGCGGCTGCCGAAAGGATACGGCACGCTGGTGGGCGAGCGCGGCGTCAAGCTGTCCGGCGGCGAGCGGCAACGCGTGGCGCTGGCGCGGGCATTTCTTGCGGACGCGCCGGTGCTGATTCTGGACGAGGCGACGTCGAGCCTGGATTCGGAATCGGAAGCCCTGATCCAGCAGGCGATGGAACGGCTGATGAAGGGACGCACGTCGATCGTGATCGCACATCGCCTGTCGACGGTGCGCAGCCTCGATCGCATCCTGGTGTTCGACCACGGCAAAATTGTCGAGCAAGGCAACCATGCCGCGCTCGCCAATCGCGCCGGCGGAATCTATCGCGGGCTGTTCGAACTGCAGGTGACCGAATTCGCGTCGGTTTCCGCGGCAGAGTGATTTGGCGTGGATAATCCGATCGAACCGGATAGGCCGACGCGACGACAACTGAATGCCGATCAAAGCGGGGGCTGAAATCGGCGAGTGTGAACCTATTTGCAAAGATTGACGGTACCGGAATATATTTTTTCGGTACCGTCAGGGGCGTGTGATGCACTGGTTTCGAAAAGCGCGACAGCCGGACGTCTGGGAAGCGGCGGATACCAAACCCCTCGGGGATATCGAAGCGGCGCAAAAAATCCGCGAAATTTGCGCTTCGGCCTGCTCGATCGCCGACAAAATGGCCGCCGACGGGCGTCGTGCGGACAAGGACAAGACCAGTGAGACCGAGCGATACCAGGCTGCGATCAAGCGCGCGCTCGAAATCGCAATGAAAATTTCCGACGATGCGATGCGCGACGTGTCGGTGGGCCAGATCATCGGCCTCTGTGTGACGGTGAATCACATGAAAACGGCACGGATATTGGTTCGCGCGATCAAATCCGAAAGTACCCGGGTTGAGTTGATCAATGGCAATCCGGCATTGGCCGATCGGGGGACGGCAACCGAGTGAGCGACGGCATGTCGCTGCGTTTACTCCCGGGCGGACCGATCACGCACATCAGCCGTTCGCGCCACGAGTGCGCCCGCCAGAGATCGCGGGCCAATGCCGCCCATTCGTGGAATGCGATGATCACGGGATTATTGGAGCGCAGCGGCGTCACCAGGCCGTAGCGGCAGGGCACGTCGTCGCGTTCGCCGACGAAGGTGCCGAACAGGCGATCGAACACGATGAAGATGCCGCCATAATTGCGGTCGAGATATTCCGGATTGGCGGCGTGGTGCACGCGATGATGCGACGGCGTGTTGAGCACATATTCGAGCCAGCCGAGTTTCGGAATCCATTCGGCGTGCAGCCAGAATTGGTAGATCAGCCCAAACGCGGCGGCGATGAACACCGGGCCTGGCGCGAAGCCGAGCCAGATCATCGGCACGTAGAACATTCCGGCGCCGGCCAGCCGCCCGGTCCAGCCGAACCGGTAGGCGGCGGATAAATTGAACTCGTTGGTTGAATGATGCACCGCGTGCGACGCCCAGAACCAGCGAACGCGGTGACTGGCGCGGTGGTACCAGTAATAGAAGAAGTCCTGGCCGATCACGAGCACGACAACCGCGGTGGCGGTGTCGAGCGGCACGGTGAACAGGCGGTGGCGCCAGGCAAAACCGATGGCCGGCGCCGCGAGGCTCACCGACAGGAACGTCATGACGATGTACTCCCGTCCCAGCGCATCGGCCAGCGAGGCCAGATAAGCCCGCCAATTGTAGTTCTGCCGCATCACCAAGGCGAGGAAGACGGCTTCGAGTGTCGCGATCGCGATCACGACCGGAAGGGCGAATGTGAGGATAGTGATGAGCTGCGTCACGGCCGGTCTCCCGCTCGCTGGGCGCGCCGGAGCGGTGCGCCGTCTGCCATCAGCGTGTCATGGGAGGCGTTGTGCGGCTCGCCGGATTTCAATCCAGGCTGGCCGAATCCTACGAACGGCTGGCCGATTCCGGAATCGGCAACGCACTTTCCGCGCCACCGAGGTGCGCGCGCCGATATTCCGTCGGCGTCAGCCCGGTATGCGCCTTGAAGGCCCGGTTGAACGGCCCGATCGAGCCGAAGCCGGCGTCGAGCGCAATCGTCAGGATCGGCACCTCGGCCTGGCCGGGATCGGCTAGCGCGGCCGTCGCCTCGGCCAGTCGGTAGCCGTTGACGAAGGCGCTGAAATTGCGGTGCCCGAGTTGCCCGTTGATCAGGCGGCGCAACCGGTATTCCTGAACGCCGAGGCTTTGGGACAGCGAGGCGATGCTCAAGCTGTCGTCGCGATAGGCCTTGCCATCTTCCATCAGCTTACGAAGCGCGTCGAGCAGGGCGGCCTCTTGTCCGGTGGCGGCAGGAACCGGCTGTGGCTTGTCCGCGAGGGATTGCACGGAGCCGGCTTGCGGCGAGTCCAGCGTCGATCGGTCTTTGGTCAAGCGCAACGAAAACAGGAAGAACAGCCCGACCAGGACGATCGCATTGATGAGGCTGAATGGTGCGCGGTCCAGGCTGCCGGGCCACAGCCACTGCGATATGATGATCGTCGCCATATAGAGTGCAACGCAAACCGCGAATTCGACGCGAAGCCGGCGCCGCCACTCCACCAGATCCGTCGCCCGGCCGGCCAATGCGTGCCAGATACCGAACAGCACGAACAGCAGCGCCAGCGCGTCATAGGCGGCTACGATGGTCCGCGGCCAGCCGAACATTTCCCGCCACGCCAACGCCGCGAGCCCGAGCCAGGCGAGCGCGTGGTACCAGCGCGCCCTGAATTCGTCGTTGAACAGGGCCGCCGCCATGATCCAGAACACGGCAGGCGTGCTCGAGCTGACGACGTGGATCGGGATTCTCCAGTGCAGGTCCAGCGCGTAGAAGCCGGGCGCTGACTCGACAACGAAGGCTGCCCCGCCGAGCTGAAGCAGCGCCGAATAGCGGCTCAATCGGAAGGTCAACAGGTCGCGGGCATGCAGGCCAATGGTGAGCAGGAGGATCGCGATCGCGGCTCCTCGCAATGCGGCTTCGAAGGTCGACATTGAGCTGATGGCCGGTTGATCGTTACCTCAAGACAGAGAATCTCACTCTGTCCGGGGAGTCAACGGCACCGGCGCCGCTCTAGTCGGTGGCGATCGGCGCGTCGCGCCGCCGCGTGCGGGTCGAGATCGCCACTGTTGCAACGACCGCAACCGCGAACAGCACGATCTGTAGCGTGATGGTTTCGCCGTTGAAGAAGGCGGCCAGCGCGAAGGTGATGAACGGTTGCAGCAACTGCACCTGCGAGACCCGCGCGATGCCGCCCATCGCCATGCCGGCGTTCCAGGCGAAGAATCCGATCCATTGCGAGAACACCGCGACATACAACAGCGCCAGCCACGGCTTCAGCGGAATATCGCTCAGATCTGCCGGCATCGTCAGGGCCGCCGCGGGCAGCGAGATCGGCAACGCCATCACCAATACCCAGCTGATGACTTCCCATCCCGGCATGTCGGCGGTGAGCCGTCCGGAAAAAGCGTAGCCGATCGCCGATACCGCAACCGCCGCGAACAGCAGGAGATCGCCCGATGACAAGTGAGCCGCCGCCCTGGCGCAACGCAAACGCCACCACCAGCGCCGCGCCGAAGATCGACGCGATCCAGAACAACGGCTTCGGCCGTTCATGGGTGATGAGGACGGCGACGAACGCGGTGGCGATCGGGAGGATGCCCAGCACCACGCCGCCATGCGAGGCGTCGACGGTCTGGACGCCGAGCGCCATCAGGAACGGAAACATCACGCTGACGCAGAGCATCGCGACCGCGAGCGGAAACCACAGCCGGCGCGGCGGCAGCGGCCGGCGCAACACGATCAACAGCGCCAGCGAGCACAGCCCGGCGATCGCGGTGCGCAGCGCGGTCAGCGCCAGCGGATCGATCGCCGAGACCGCGATCCGCGTCGCCGGCAGCGTGCCGCCGAAGATCGCCATGCCGATGAAGCCCAGCACCAGGCCGAGACGTTCGCGCGACCACGCCGGGGAAGTCTCGTGTGACAGCGAAGGGGAGGACATCGCCGGCTTTTTAACTTTTTCGCGCTCGCGCGTACAGCGCTGGCGCGTGCCGCATGGCGGCCATGCGTCACGCTGCGTTAGTGCCCGCCGACGCTGGTGAGGATCAAGGTCACGCCGGACAGAACCAGCAGGGCCAGCACGACGTCCCTGAAATTCCGGTCGTTCAGGGCGTGATAGACCCGCGTGCCCAGCCAGGTGCCCAGCAGCGTTCCCGGGAAGGTCACCAGCGCGAGCGCGATCACGTTCTGCTTGATCAGGCCGGTGCCGATCTGCAGGCACAGGGCGGCCAGCAGGATCGTCCAGTTGAAGACCTGAAAAATGCCGCGCCGCTCGTCCTTGTTCCAGCCGCGCACGCTGGCCCACAGGATCGGAATCGGGCCGGAGAGGCCGGCAAAGCCGCCGAGAATGCCGCCGGCGAATCCGATCGCGGTGTCCGCGGGCTTGCCGCCGAAGCTGAACGCCATCGGCGCCCGCTGGAAATACAGCACGGCCGGAAACACCAGCAGCAGCACGCCGAAGGTCAGTTTGAAACTTTGCGGATCGGCATGCGCGACCAGCAGCGTGCCGACGGGAACGCCGACAAGACCGCCGATGATGAACGGCCAGATCAGCGTGAAATCGAAGCTGCGCCACATCGACGGCAGCGTCGCGGTCTGGGCCACGACCGAGGAGATCAGGACCAGCGGCACCGCGAGCGACGGCGGCAGCACATAGAGCCATATGCCCAGCGCCATCAGCGCGGTGCCGAAACCGGCCAGCCCGGAGACAAAACCGCCGGCGAGCGCGCCGAGAAAGAGAAGGGCGTAGGTGAGGGTATCCAATATCTTTTTCCCTTCGTCATTCCCCGCGCAAACGCGAAGCGTTTGTCGCTGAGGGCATCGCGCAGCGATGAACCCGGAATCCATAACCACCGTGTTGTTGTTCGGCACCTAGCGCTGCCACAGGGAGTATGGATTCCGGGCTCGCGCAAGAGCGCGCCCCGGAATGACGACTGTGTTAGAGGATGACGTTTACACCACAGGAACGGCAGGTACTATCCGCATCAACGCCATCAACAATAAACCTGCGGAAACGCCAATGCCCTCAGTTCCTGCCAAGACCTTCCTGGTTTGCCACGGCGCATGGTCGGCCGGTTGGGCATGGAAGAAGATGCATCCGCTGATGGAAGCGGCCGGATATCGCCTGGTGACGCCGAGCTATACCGGTCTGGGCGAACGGGCGCATCTGGCCAATCCGTCGATCGATCTGGAAACCCATATCGCCGATATTCTCAACGTCATCACCTACGAAGACCTGCGCGACATCGTGCTGCTCGGCCACTCCTATGGCGGCATGGTCGCAACCGGCGTGGCCGACCGCGCCGGCGATCGCATCAGGCAATTGATCTATCTCGATGCCTTCGTGCCGCGCGCCGGACAGTCGCTGCTCGACCTCAACGAACCGGCGCGGCAGCGCATGCGCGATGCCGCGACATCCAACGACGGCTGGCGCGTGCCGCCGATGCCGACCCCGCCGGATACATCCGCTGATGATGTCGCATGGCTCAGCGAGCGCCGCGTCGACATGCCGATCAAATGTTTCGAGACCGGCTTGAAGCTGCAGTCGGAGCCGTCGATGCCGCGCAGCTACATCTACGCCACCCGCATCACACCCGCCGACACCTTTGGTCCGTTCGCCCAACGCGCGCGATCCGAGCCGGGCTGGGACTATCACGAGATCGACGCCAGCCATTCGCCGAATGTCACCGCGCCCGAGGCCTTGAGGGGGATGCTGCAGAAGATCGTCGCGGGTTGAAGGTCGGTTGCAAGGTGCGGCCAGCCTTCATCCCCCGTTTCCGGAGACCAGCTTGAGCCCGATCACGCCGCCCACGATGAGAGCAATGCAGAGCAGCCGCAGCGGCGCGGCGGAATCGCCCAGCGCTACCATGCCCAGAATCGCGGTGCCCGCCGCGCCGATGCCGGTCCAGACCGCGTAGCCGGTCCCCACTGGCAGGGTGCGGAGCGAGAGTGAAAGCAGAAAGACACTCGACAGGCCGGTGGCCGCGGTAAACAGCCCGGGTATCAATCGCGTGAAACCTGCCGACCACTTCATGCCGAAGGCAAATGCGATTTCGAGAATGCCGGCGATGCTAAGAAGTGCCCATGCCATATCCGATAGATCCGTTCATTGATTGGCCAAGCGCTGCCGCCGGGCGAGGTTTGGGGAGTGCTCTATAGCGTTTTCGAGCCAACGGGTCGCGCGAATGCGCGCCCGATGACAGGCTCCGTGGCAGCCGGTTCGCGTGAGGAAAACGCGTCAAAACAAAAACCTGGAGCCCGGTTCTGATTCAATCAGAACCGATCGGCTCTAGGGGAGGCGTATCAGCACATCGTGCGCCTATTCAACACGAATGGAAAATGGCGAGGGGTCCGGCGTGTTTGCGCCGAACCCCTCATTCTCAAGATATCCTCTCGGATATCTTTCAAGATATCAGCCAGCCTGTAAGCCGGGTTTTGTAGGGCACCACCCGCTTGCGCAGGTGATACGTGACGGCCATTCCTCTGGGGCCATGTTTGCACATGGCCTCGAGCAACCTACCCGGACGGCGAGCCTGACATCGCCCTGCGGTGTTTTCGCTTGCGCGAACAGCCCGCGTTGCCGTCCCTATTCGGTTTTGCTCCCGGTGTGGTTTGCCATGCCGTTTCCGTTGCCGGACCCGCGGTGCGCTCTTACCGCACCTTTTCACCCTTACCCTGCGTAGCCCGAAGGGCGAAGCAGGGCGGTTCGTTCTCTGTGGCACTTTCCCTGGGGTCGCCCCCGCCGGACGTTATCCGGCACCGTATGTCGATGGAGCCCGGACTTTCCTCCCCCGCAGCCTTTCGGCCCTAGCGGGAGCGGCCGTCCGGCCGACTGACGCCCATGGCATGGGGGTTGGGGGCCGCGGCGTCAAGCGGTTAACACCCCGCCACGGCGGCCCAAAATAAATTATCCTGAAGATGTCGTTTTGCGGTCGGCCGGTTCGACTGGGTGCCGGCGACAGACGCCGATCAAAGGGAGCACATGCAATGCAGTATTTGTTGATGATCTATCGGAACGAAGCCGATCTCGGCAAAATGGACGCGGCGGCGCGCAAGAACATGACCGCGGAATACCACGCGTTCACCCAGTCGATCGTCCAGAGCGGCCATTTCAAGGCCGGCGATGGATTGCAGCCGACGTCGACGGCGACCACCGTGCGCGTTCGCGACGGCAAGACCCTGACCACGGATGGCCCGTTCGCGGAAACCCGCGAGCAGCTCGGCGGTTACTATCTGGTCGAGGCCAAGGATCTCGACGCCGCGCTCGCCATCGCCGCGCGCATTCCCGGTGCCAAGACCGGTTCGATCGAGGTCAGACCGGTCATGGTTTATGATTGAGCTACGTTGTTTTTCGTCATTCCGGGCTCGCGCAAGAGCGCGCCCCGGAATGACGGCTCGTTTGTTGAACGGCTCAGTCCCATGACGCCCACCGAGATCGAACACATCTTCCGCGACGAGGCGGGCCGCGCGCTGGCGACGCTGATCCGGCTGGTCGGTGATTTCGATCTCGCCGAGGACGTGTTGCAGGAAGCGTTTGCGGTGGCGTTGGAGCGCTGGCCCGCGATGCAGCCGCCCTCCAATCCGCGGGCGTGGCTGGTCAATGTCGGGCGCAACAAGGCGATCGACCGGGTGCGCCGGCAGATCAATTTTCGCGGCAAGCAAGAACAACTGGCGCATGAACTCGAACTCAATGCGTCCAGCGACGACGTAGCGCCGGACGCGGTGCTCGACGATGACATGCTGCGCCTGATCTTCACCTGCTGCCATCCGTCCTTTGCCGCCGAGGTTCAGGTGGCGTTGACCTTGCGCACGGTTTGCGGGCTGACCACGGCGCAGGTCGCGCGCGCCTTTCTCGCGTCCGAAGAGGCGATGGCGCAGCGGTTGTTGCGCGCCAAGCAGAAGATAAGGCTGGCCGGCATTCCCTATGAAGTGCCGGACCGCGACGCGCTGGCGCCGCGGCTGCGTGGCGTGCTGGCGGTGATCTATCTGGTCTTCACCGAGGGCTATGCTGCGACCTCGGGCGAGGATCTGATGCGGCCGGACCTCGCGCAGGAAGCGATCCGGCTCGCACGGCTGCTCGATGCGCTGATGCCGGGGCGGGGCGAGATCAAGGGCTTGCTGGCGTTGATGTTGTTGCACGACGCCCGCCGCGCCGGGCGCGCCACCGCGGGCGGAGACATCGTACTGCTGGAGGAACAGGATCGCGCTTTGTGGGATCGCGCGCAGATATCGGAGGGTGTGAAGTTGGTCGAAGAGGCGCTGTCGATGCCGGGGCGTCCGGAATCCTACGCGGTGCAGGCGGCGATCGCGGCGTTGCATGCGCAGGCGCCGAGTTACCAGGACACCGATTGGCCGCAGATCGCGGGGCTTTATGCGGTGCTGATGCGGATCAGCCCGTCGCCGGTGATCGAACTCAACCACGCCGCCGTGGTGTCGATGGTCGATGGCCCGGCGCGCGCGCTGGAGCTGGTCGATGCGCTGGCGGCGCGCGGCAAGCTCGACGGCTATGAATTGCTGCCCGCTGTTCGCGCCGACCTGCTGCGCCGGCTCGGCCGCCACGACGCCGCGCGCGAAGCCTATCTTGCAGCCACCGCCGCGACGCAACTGGAGCCGCTGCGACGGCTCTATGCGCGCAGGATGCAGGAGTTGGAGATTTAGTCGTCGTCGCCTCTAACCCGTCGCCACCTTGGCATCCGCCGGCATCGTTGCCAGCAGCGCGTGCAGCGTGGTGAGGGTCGACTGATCGGCGACGCCGTCGACGCGGGCGGGGCGGAAGTGACGCTGGAAGGCGGTGACCACTTCCATGGTCGCGCCGTCATACTTGCCCGAGACCGGCACGGCGTAACCGTAGCGGGCCAGCGCCTGCTGCATGGCCTCGACCTCTTCGCTGATGGTGCCGAGCTTGAGCGTTTCGCCGCGCACGATCGGCGCCGGCTGCACCCAATGGCCGACGCCGGAATTGGCCAGCGAATGCCACGGAAATTTCTCGCCGGGATCCTTCTTGCGCGACGGCGCGATGTCGGAATGCGCCAGCACGCGATGGGTCGGGACCTGGCGGCGAAGCATGATGCCGCGGCACAGCGCGATCACGGCGGCGATCTGGCGCAGCGGATAGTCCGGATAGCCCCAATCATGGCCGCGATTGATGATCTCGACGCCGATCGAGCAGGAATTGAGGTCTTCCTCGCCGGCCCAGTACGAGACGCCGGCGTGCCAGGCGCGCTTGGCTTCCGGCACGCACTGCACGATGCGGCCGTCTTCCAGCACGATGTAGTGCGCGGAGACGTCGGTGCCGGGGGTGCAGAGCTGGGCGATCGCGCCTTCGACATCGGGCATGCCGGTGTAATGCAGCACGATCATGTCGGGCGCGCGGCCCTTGTTGCGGTCGCCGTAATTGGCCGAGGGGATGACGTCGGAAGCGATCGAGGAATCGGGGGTGAATGTCTTCATGGTCGCGATGGCCCTGGGGACGGGGAGGGCGCGTTGACGCTTCGAATCGACATTATTGGATGCGAACGGACCGATGGACATTTGATAGCTCAAACCGGGCAAGAGAACGGCAAGAGAAAGGCGGACAGAGCGCCAACCGGACGATTTCACGCTCCGATCGTTTACTATTCCTTTACGATGTCCCCAGCGCAATGTGCCGATCGCCAGGGCCGGCGCATTTTGGCCGAGTGTGTGCAGGGCGCATCACTGCGCCGCCACGGGAACTTTAGCGGATAATTTTGCGAAAACGACGCTCGAATCCGTAACATCACCGTCAACGGTTTCTTAATGCTAACTGCCGTTACTAAGTGGTGAAGCGCCGAACCGGTTTGGGACGGCCGAGGCCCCATTTGACGCTCGAAATCCAGCTCGAATTCCATGGCAGCCCATCAAATCCCAAGGGGAAACCAGGGTTGCCAAATCGGGGCGCGCGGAACCGGGAAATGGGCCTCGCCGCGATTTTTCGGCTGGAAGGGGCTGCTCGATCGGAAAAGCCCTGCGCAACGCAGGCATTTGAGGCGCAATGGACCCGTTGGCGTCCCATTTTTATCGGCAGGCCGGGACCGCGGATGGGGCCGGGTCATGAGTTCGGCTGACCGGCCTATCCCCGTTCGCCATATCCCGGTTTTGGGCGTCGAGGCGGTGGCGCAGCTGTCGCCGCGCGCCGGCGGCATCTATGTCGACGCCACCTTTGGCGCCGGCGGCTACAGCCGGATGCTTCTGGATGTCGCAGGCACGAAAGTCATCGGGATCGACCGCGACCGCACGGCCATTTCAGGCGGTTTCGACCTCGTGGACGGCTCGGACGGCCGGCTGACCCTGGTCGAGGACCGGTTTTCCAATCTGGCCGAGGTGTGCGCGAGCCAGGGCGTCTCGGCGGTCGACGGCGTCGTGATGGATGTCGGGGTTTCCTCGATGCAGCTCGATCAGGCCGATCGCGGCTTCTCGTTTCGGTTGGGCGGCCCGCTCGACATGCGGATGGGGCAGCACGGTCCGACCGCGGCGGATGTCGTGGCCAGGGCGTCCGAGGCCGATCTCGCCAACATCATTTATATCTTCGGCGAAGAGCGGCATTCCCGCGCCGTCGCCCGCGCCATTGTCGCCGCGCGCAAGGAAGCGCCGATCACCACCACGCGGGCGCTGGCCGATATCGTCTCCAAGGTGGTGCGCTCGAAGCCAGGCGAAATTCATCCGGCGACGCGGACGTTCCAGGGCTTGCGGATCTTCGTCAACGAAGAGCTCGACGAATTGCATCTGGCGCTGGTCGCGGCCGAGCGCGTGCTCAAGCCCGGCGGCCGGCTCGCGGTGGTGTCGTTCCATTCGCTCGAAGACCGCATCGTCAAGAATTTCCTGGTCGATCGCAGCAAGGCCGGCGGCGGCTCGCGGCATCTGCCCGAGGTCGCACTGGAGCCGCCGAGCTTTCAGCTCCTGACCAAGCGTCCCGTCACGCCCGGCGAATCTGAAGTGTCCGCCAATCCGCGCGCGCGTTCCGCCAAACTGCGCGCCGCCGAACGCACCGCGGCGCCGGCGCATGCCGCCGCCGAATTGCCGGGCTGGCCGCAGCTCGCTGACGTCCTGAGGGGAGGCTGACCATGCGGATTCTCCATCTCCTCGTGATTGGCTTCTTGGTGTTCGCGGCGGCCTATGTCTACCGCATCAAGATGGAATCCACCGTGCGCACCGAACGCGTGCTGCGGCTGCATGCCGATATTCGCGAGCAGCGCGACGCCATCGCCGCACTTCGCGCCGAATGGACCAAGCTCGACGCGCCGCTAAGGCTGCAGGGCCTGGTCGAACGGCATCTGCCGCTGAAGCCGATCAACGCCACGCAATACGACTCGTTGAAGAACCTGCCCGAGCGTCCGCCGCGCCTGGTCCAGCCCGGCGATCCCGATCCGATCGGCTCGATGATCTCGACCATCGAGGCGGTGGCCGGGCCCAAGGACGCCAAGGATGCAAACGGCGCTGACGTCACCGGCTCGGTGCCCGCGCCATCAGACGCGCCGGCGCAGGAGGATGCGCAATGACCGATCGCGCGGTGACCGTCACCAAGCCGAAGCCCGTCGAACCCTGGCGGCAGCGGCTGATCCGCAGCCTGCTGTACGGGCGCAATGTCGACCGCGCCGCGAAAGCGCGCGCCCGCGTCGGATTCGCGATCCTGGCGTTCGCCGCTGTTTATGCCGTGATCGGCGGCCGGCTGGTGATGTACGCCACCATCGGCGACGGCCACGGCGCGCACCGCACCGCCTCGCAGGACGCTATCGCGACCGCGCGGCCCGATATCGTCGACCGCAATGGCGAAGTGCTCGCCACCGACGTCAAGGCGCCGAGCCTGTTCGGCGAGCCGCGCCGCATCATCGACAAGGACGAGGCGATCGAGTTGTTGACCGGGACCTTGCCGGATCTCGAAACCGCTGAAGTGCGCGACCGGCTGTCGGGCAAGAAAGGTTTCGTCTGGCTGAAGCGTGAAATCACCCCGCTGCAGCAGCAGGAAATTCACCGGCTCGGCATTCCCGGCATCGGCTTCCTGCGCGAGAACAAGCGCGTCTATCCCACCGGCTCCGAAGTCGCGCATGTGATCGGCCTGGTCAATATCGATAACCAGGGCATCGCCGGGATGGAGAAGTGGCTCGACACCAACGGTCTGTCCGATCTGCACCAGGCCGGCTTTGCCACCGACCGGCAGCAGCAGCCGGTGGAATTGTCTGTCGATCTGCGCGTCGAGCACGCGCTGCGCGACGAACTGCTCAAGGCCAAGGAGAAATTCCACACCAAGGCCGCGTCCGGCATCGTCTCCAACGTCAGGACCGGCGAGATCGTCGCGATGGTGTCGCTGCCGGATTTCGATCCCAACAATCCCAAGGAAGCGCACGACCCCGATCGCATCAACCGCCTGACCACCGGCGTCTATGAAATGGGCTCGACCTTCAAGGCTTTCACGCTGGCGATGGCGTTGGATTCCGGCAAGTCCGATCTCAACTCGATGTGGGATGCGCGCGGACCGCTGCACTACGGCAAGTTCACCATCCATGACGACGAGCCGAAGGGACGCTTCATCAGCATGAAGGAGGTGTTCACCTTCTCCTCCAACGTCGGTGCGGCGCGGATCGCATTGTCGCAGGGTGTCGAGGCGCACAAGGCATTCCTGCGCAAGATGGGCCAGCTCGAGCGGCTGCGCACCGAATTGCCGGAGAGCGCCTCGCCGATCCTGCCGAAGCGCTGGAGCGAACTGAACACGGTGACCATTGCCTTCGGTCACGGCGTCGCGGTGGCGCCGCTGCAGGCGGTGATGGGCATCGATGCGCTGGTCAATGGCGGCTATCTGATTCCGCCGACCTTCCTGAAACGCACCGAGCAGGAAGCGATGGCAGTCGCCAAGCGCGTGATCAAGCCCGAGACCTCCGAGAAGATGCGGTTCCTGATGCGCCTCAACGCCGAGGTCGGCACTGCGCGCAAGGCCGACGTCAAGGGCTATTATATCGGCGGCAAGACCGGCACCGCCGAAAAGGTCATCAATGGCCGCTATGCCAAGAAGAAAGTGCTGACCGCCTTCACCGCGATCCTGCCGGCCGATCATCCGAAATACCAGCTTCTGATCATGCTGGACGAGCCGCAGGCGCTCAAGGAAACCTACGGCTTTATTACCTCCGGCTGGAACGCGGTGCCGACCGGCGGCGCGGTGATTGCCCGGATTGCGCCGCTTTTGGGCATCGAGCCGCGGTTCGATTTGCCGCCGCCTGACCGCCTTATTCTTGCGGCATCCAAAACAACCCAGTAAGTCGTGCGTATATTATCTTAGCTTTGCAGCCCCCGCGCGCCGCGGGACCGGACGGGCATGAAACTTCGCGACCTCTTCAGCGACGACGCGACCATCGAGTCGCAGGCGGCTGCGATCGAAGTCGCGGGTCTCGCGATGGACAGCCGCGCGGTCAAGCCGGGCGATCTGTTCTTTGCGCTCGCCGGCCTCAAGACCGATGGCGCGCGCTTCGTCGATGCGGCGATCGCACAAGGCGCGGTCGCGGTCGCGGGCGATCATCCGCCGTCAAACCTTGGCCATGTGCCGTTCGTCCGCACGCCGAATCCGCGCCGCGCGCTGGCGCTGGCTGCGGCGCGATTTTATCCGCAACAGCCCAAGATCATCGCCGCCGTTACCGGCACCAGCGGCAAGACGTCCGTCGCGGCGTTCGCGCGCCAGATCTGGCTGTCGCTCGGTCACGCTTCCGCCAGCATCGGCACCATCGGGCTGGTGTCGCCGAAGCGCACCATCTACGGCTCGCTGACCACGCCGGACCCGATCGCGCTGCATCGCCAGCTCGATGAAATCGCCCATGACGGCGTCACCCATCTGGCGCTCGAGGCTTCCTCGCACGGTCTCGACCAGTTCCGGCTGGACGGGGTGCGCGTCGCTGCCGGCGGTTTTACCAATCTGTCGCGCGATCACATGGACTACCACCCTGATGTCGCGCATTACCTCGCCGCCAAGCTGCGGCTGTTCCGCGATCTGGTGGTGGCCGAGGGTGCTGCGGTGATCTCGGCCGATCATGATTGTTCGCAAGCCGTGATCGATGCCGCGCGCGGACGCAAGCTGCGCGTGATGACGGTCGGCGGCCAGGGCGATGGCGCGGGCGAGGGGATTCGGCTGCTGTCGGCCGAGATCGATGGCCTCGCGCAAAAACTGATGCTCGAACATCGCGGCCGCCAGCATGCGGTGCGGTTGCCGCTGGTCGGTGAATTCCAGGTCGAGAATGCGCTGGTCGCGGCCGGCCTTGCGATCGGCACCGGCAGCGATCCCGCAGCTGTGTTTGCCGCGCTGGAACATCTCGAAGGCGCCAAGGGCCGGCTCGAGCGGGTCGGCGAACATAATGACGCGGCGATCTTTGTCGATTACGCACACAAGCCCGATGCGCTGGCGAAGGCGCTGCAGGCATTGCGGCCTTATGCCACGCGCAAGCTGGTCGTGCTGTTCGGCGCCGGGGGCGACCGCGATGCCGGCAAGCGTCCGCTGATGGGGGCGATCGCCGCCGAAAACGCCGACAGCGTCATCATCACCGACGACAATCCGCGCAGCGAGAATCCGCAAATGATCCGTTCCGCGATCATGGCCGCCGCCAAGGGCGCGCGCGAAATCGGCGACCGCGCCGAGGCGATCCGGACCGCGATTGCCGGGCTGCAGCCGGGCGATGCGCTGTTGATCGCCGGCAAGGGCCACGAGACCGGGCAGATCGTCGGCGACAAGACCTTGCCCTTTAGCGATCACGAAGCGGTGATCGCAGCACTGGCGCCGAGGGTCGCATGAACGCACCGTTATGGACATCGGCCGCGATGGCCGAGGCGATGCACGCCTCGGTTCAGGGCGTGCTGCCCGAAGCGATATCAGGGCTTTCGATCGACACCCGCACCATCGCGCCGGGCGAGGCGTATTTTGCAATCAAGGGCGATGTCCATGACGGCCATGCCTTCGTCGCGGCCGCGCTGAAAGCCGGTGCGGCGCTTGCCGTGGTCGAACGCGCCCAGCGCGAAAAGTTTGCAGCCGATGCGCCGCTGCTGGTGGTCGATGACGTGCTGGCCGCTCTGGTCGAACTCGCGATTGCGGCGCGTGCCCGCCTGAGGGGTCAGGTGATCGCGGTGACCGGTTCGGTCGGCAAGACCTCGACCAAGGAGGCGTTGCGGCGCGTGCTCGGTGCGCAAGGGGAAACGCATGCCTCGACCGCCTCCTTCAACAATCATTGGGGCGTGCCGTTGTCGCTGGCGCGGTGCCCGGCCTCGGCGCGATTTGCCATCGCCGAGATCGGCATGAACCATGCCGGCGAAATCGATGCGCTGGTCAAGATGGTGCGGCCGCATGTCGCCATCGTCACCACGGTCGAGCCGGTGCATCTGGAGTTCTTTGCCGGCATCGAGGCGATTGCCGATGCCAAGGCGGAAATCTTCGCCGGCATCGAGCCCGGCGGCGCTGCGATCTTGAACCGCGACAATGCGCAATTCGCCCGGCTGTCGCGCCGCGCCAAAAAACTCGGCATCTCGCGCATCGTCTCGTTCGGCGCCCACAAGAAATCCGAGGCGCGGCTGCTCGACGTGTCGCTGCACGCCACCTGCTCGGCGGTGCATGCCAATATCCTGGGCCAGGACGTTACCTACAAATTAGGCGTGCCCGGCCGCCACATGGCGATGAACTCGCTGGCGGTGCTGGCGGCAGCGGCGCTGGTCGGCGCCGATCTCGCACGCGCGGCGCTGTCGCTGTCGCAATTCGAACCGGCGGCGGGACGTGGTGTGCGGCGCACGCTGGAAGTCGCCAGCGGGGAAGCGACCCTGATCGATGAAAGTTACAACGCCAATCCGGCCTCGATGGCCGCGGCGCTGAACGTGCTGGGACAGGCGCAGGTCGGTCCGCAGGGCCGGCGCATCGCCATGCTCGGTGATATGCTCGAATTGGGCCCGACCAGTCCGGCGCTGCATAGCGGATTGCTGGAGGCCATCAAGGCCAACCACATCGATCTGGTGTATTGTTGTGGTCCCCTGATGCGTAATCTGTGGGACGCCCTTTCCACGGGTAAAAGAGGCGGCTATGCCGAGAGTGCGGCGGCCCTTGAAGCCCAGGCGGTGTCGGCGATTCGCGCCGGCGACGCCATCATGGTCAAGGGATCGCTGGGCTCGAAGATGAAGACGATTGTCAACGCGCTGGAAAAGCGCTTCCCCGGCAAGACCGCGCTCGATGAAGCCGCGGTATAGGCAGATTGAATGTTTTATTGGCTGATCGATCTTTCCAACACAGTGCCGGCGCTGAGCGTCTTTCGTTCATTTCTGAACGTGTTTCGCTACATCACCTTCCGCACCGGCGGCGCGATGGTGACGGGCGCGCTGTTCGTGTTCATGTTCGGCCCGTGGATCATCGATCATTTGCGGATCCGCCAGGGCAAGGGCCAGCCGATCCGCACCGACGGTCCGCAATCGCACCTCGCCAAGAAGGGCACGCCGACCATGGGCGGGCTGATGATCCTGTCGGGGTTGCTGGTCTCGACGGTGCTGTGGGCCAACCCGCTCAATCCCTATGTCTGGATCGTGCTCGCGGTGACGCTCGGCTTCGGCTTCGTCGGTTTCTACGACGATTATCTGAAGGTAACCAAGCAGACCCATAGCGGCTTCGCCGGCCGCATTCGCCTCGCCATCGAAGCGGTGATCGCGCTGGCCGCCTGCTACGCGCTGGTGCGGCTCGGGCGCGACCCGTTCTCGACCGCTTTGGTGATTCCGTTCTTCAAGGACATCGTTTTGAATCTCGGCTGGTTCTTCGTGCTGTTCGGCGCCTTCATCATGGTCGGCGCCGGCAACGCGGTGAACCTCACCGACGGCCTCGACGGCCTTGCCATCGTTCCCGTGATGATCGCGGCGGCCAGCTTCGGCATGATCGCCTATCTCGCCGGCAACGCGGTCTTCTCCGACTATCTGCAGATCAATTACGTCGCCGGCACCGGCGAACTCGCGGTGCTCTGCGGCGCGCTGCTCGGCGCGGGCCTCGGCTTCCTCTGGTTCAACGCGCCGCCGGCCTCGATCTTCATGGGCGACACCGGCTCGCTCGCGCTCGGCGGCATGCTCGGCTCGGTCGCGGTGGCCACCAAGCACGAGATCGTGCTGGCGGTGATCGGCGGGCTGTTCGTGCTGGAAGCGGTGTCGGTCATCGTGCAGGTGGCGTCGTTCAAGCTGACCGGAAAACGCGTGTTCCGGATGGCGCCGCTGCATCATCATTTCGAGCAGAAGGGCTGGACCGAGCCGCAGATCGTGATCCGGTTCTGGATCATCTCGGTGATGCTGGCGCTGGCCGGCCTTTCGACGCTGAAGCTGCGGTGAGTTCGGTGGCTGGCGCTCTTGAAATGTTTCGCTCCAGTTGCAGCGTCATCCTGAGGTGCGAGCTCTTGCGAGCCTCGAAGGATGGCCACATCACGCGGGCACGCATCCTTCGAGGCGCGCCGCAAGCGCGACGCGCACCTCAGGATGACGTGCGCACAAGTGGTGCAGTTTAATCATGATCCCCGTCACCTCCTTCGCTGGAAAAACCGTCGCGGTGTTCGGCCTCGGTGGCTCGGGGCTGGCGAGCTGCCACGCCCTCAAGGCCGGCGGGGCCGAAGTAATCGCCGGCGACGATAGCGCCGACAATGTCGCCAAGGCGGCGCAGGCCGGCTTCATCACCGCGGATCTGCGCACGGTGTCGTGGACTAATTTCGCCGCGCTGATCCTGACGCCGGGCGCGCCGCTGACGCATCCGGCACCGCATTGGAGCGTGCTGGCGGCGCGGCAGGCCGGCATTGAGGTGATCGGCGATATCGAATTGTTCTGCCGCGAACGCCGCCGCCATGCGCCCGATGCGCCGTTCGTGGCGATCACCGGCACCAACGGCAAATCGACCACCACGGCTTTGATCGCGCATCTGATGCGCGTCGCCGGCTACGACACCCAGATGGGCGGCAATATCGGCACCGCGATCCTGTCGCTGGAGCCGCCGCGGATGGGCCGCGTCCACGTGATCGAGATGTCGTCCTATCAGATCGATCTGGCGCCGTCGCTCGATCCGTCGGTCGGCATCCTGCTCAACATCAGCGAAGACCATATCGATCGCCACGGCACGCTCGAACATTATGCCGCGGTGAAGGAACGCTTGGTTGCCGGCGTGCAGCCGCAAGGGGCTGCGATCGTCGGCGTCGATGACGGCTGGTGCCGCAACATCGCCGACCGGATCGAGCAGTCGGGCAAGCGCGTGATCCGGGTCTCGGTGAAAAATCCGCTGGCGGATGGCGTCTATGTCGAGCGCGAAACCATTGTGCGTGCCTCCGGCGGGGCGCGTAGCGAGATCGTAAAAATCGGCGGCATCGGCTCGCTGCGCGGCCTGCACAACGCGCAGAACGCCGCCTGCGCCTCGGCCTGCGCGCTGACATCAGGTGTCAGCACCGATGTGCTGCAAAAGGCCTTGCGCAGCTTTCCCGGCCTCGCGCACCGCATGGAGCAGGTCGGCCGCCGCGGCAACGTGCTGTTCGTCAACGACTCCAAGGGCACCAATGCCGACGCCGCGGCGCATGCATTGTCGTCCTTTGCCGATATTTTCTGGATCGCCGGAGGCAAACCGAAACTCGGCGGCATCACCAGCCTGACCGAATATTTTCCCCGCATCCGCAAGGCCTATCTGATCGGCGAAGCGGCGAACGAATTTGCCGGAACCCTGGGCGACCGCGTCCCGCACGAGATCAGCGAAACACTCGACGTCGCGGTGGCCAACGCCGCGCGCGACGCTGAAGCGTCCGGGATCGTCGATCCGGTGGTGCTGCTGTCGCCGGCCTGCGCCTCGTTCGACCAGTACCGCAATTTCGAAATCCGCGGCGCCAAGTTCCGCGATCTCGTCACGGCCATGCCGGGTGTGAAGCCGGTGGTGTGAGCGGCCTCGGCACTAAGCCGTCATCCTGAGGTGCGCGTCGTCTTCGACGCGCCTCGAAGGATGGTGTCGAGCACGGCGCTTGTGTTCATCCTTCGAGGCTCGCCAAGAGGCTCGTACCTCCCGAGCGAACGCCAGTGCGTTCGTCCGGGGATGACGCTGCCCTTGCAGCGGTCATTTATTTGCCTGTCCGGGGCAAATCACCAGACTTTGTGTCCAGCCCCGTTTGCAAAAATATTTTCATTCCCTTCTGACCCAAATCACCGGCTTATTCTGTGCCGTCTCATCCCTTACGAGGGGCGTATCGCGATCGTCACGAACGTTGGGGTGGGATGCGGTGGACGCAGATGCGCTTTTGACGAACAGCGCTGACGCGGACGGCGAAGTCGTGTGGTCCTGACGCCCCGATGCTGGCGTCAAGTTTTTGAGAAGCAAGCTTCTCAGAGGCGACGGTGGCAACAAGCCGGTCACCGGGGAGAGCACGAAGGAAACCGTTAAAACCATTGCGCAGGAGACGCCGGGTGTTCCGGTAAACCTGTGGTGACTACCGTGTGCTTACTACCTTCTGCACACGGGCTGCGGGTGCACCGCGCACCCGGCGTTTCCTGCGCCCTCTGATTTCTGGGGCCGGTCGATTTGGCAAAACTCGGGCGATTCGTGTCGCGAGAATGCGGACGCATATCCACATCGTCGTCCCGGCCTTGCGCCGGGACCCATACGCCGTGTGTTCTCGTTTCGGCAGTGGGGCCGATGCTTTTGCTCCAGCCAACGCCAGGGGTTATGGGTCCCGGCGCAAGGCCGGGACGACAAGAACAGGCGGTCGCGACCCCAACCCCCAAAAGATAACCTTTTCGTTAACCTCCTAGAAACCACCATCGGCGACCAATGGACGGACCTCTGCCTTAAGGGAACACCCATGCTCTCCCGTGAACAACGCACCCCCTTGAGCGAATGGTGGTGGACCGTCGATCGTCTGCAACTGGCGGCGATTATCGCGCTGATGCTGGCGGGCATTATTCTGTCGCTGGCGGCGAGCCCGCCGGTGGCGACGCGGATCGGGCTCGACCCGTTTCACTTCTTCAACCGGCACGTGCTGTTCCTGGTGCCTTCCTTGATCGTGATGATCGGGGTGTCGTTCCTGTCGCCGAGATCGATCCGGCGCAGCGCGCTGATCATCTTCACGATCTCCATCGTGCTGATCGTGGTGACCTTGCTGATCGGTCCTGAAGTGAAGGGCGCGCGGCGCTGGATCACCATCATCGGCGTCAACATCCAGGCTTCCGAGATTGCCAAGCCGTCCTTCGTGGTGCTGGCGGCGTGGCTGTTCGCGGAATCGACCGGGCGGCCGGAGATGCCGGCAACCTCGATGGCGATCGTGCTGCTGCTGACTTTGGTCTCGCTATTGGTGATGGAACCGGATTTCGGCCAGACCATGCTGATCCTGATGGTGTGGGGCTCGCTGTTCTTTATCGCAGGCATGCGGATGATCTGGGTGGCGGGGCTCGCGGGTGCGGCCAGCGCCGGATTGTTCGGCGCGTATCTGCTGGTGCCGCACGTCGCTGCGCGCATCAAGCACTTCATGAATCCCGCATCGGGCGATACCTTTCAGGTCGATACCGCAATGGAAGCTTTTTACAATGGCGGCTGGTTCGGGCTCGGGCCCGGCGAAGGCATCGCCAAGCGCAGCCTGCCGGACAGCCACACCGATTTCGTGTTCGCGGTCGGTGCCGAGGAATTCGGTATCGTGTTGTGTCTGGTGCTGCTGGCGTTGTTTGCCTTCATCGTGATCCGCGCGCTGTCGCGCGCCTATGCGAATGAGGACATGTTCGCACGGTTCGCAGCATCAGGCCTGGCCGTGCTGTTCGGCGTGCAGGCCGCGATCAACATGTCGGTCAACCTGCAGCTGATCCCGGCCAAGGGCATGACCTTGCCGTTCATCTCCTACGGTGGTTCGTCGATGGTCTCGCTGGCCTATGGCGTCGGCATGATGCTGGCGCTAACCCGGCATCGGCCGCGCACCGAGGTGGAATCGATCGGCGCCGCCCACGCCGCGGCGCATGGTTATGCGTGATCCGTTTGCTCCGTCATTGCGAGGAGCGTAGCGACGAAGCAATCCAGTTCTTTCTTGTTGCTCTGGATTGCTTCGCGGAGCCTGTCATCGGGCGCGCATTCGCGCGACCCGGTGGCTCGCAATGACGGCAAAATATCTGTAGAGACAGCCCTATGGACAACGCGCCTCTCATTCTGCTGGCCGCGGGCGGCACGGGCGGGCATCTGTTTCCCGCCGAGGCGCTCGGCGTCGAACTGATCCGCCGCGGCTATCGCGTGCGGCTCGCGACCGATGCGCGCGCGCTGCGCTACAGCGGCTTGTTCTCCAGGGACACCATCGATGTGGTGCCGAGCGAAACCGTGCGCGGCCGCAACCCGTTGGCGCTGGCCTATACCGGCGTGATGCTGGGCGCCGGCACCATCGTCGCGCTCAATCTGATGCGCCGGCTGAAGCCCGCGGCCGTGGTCGGCTTCGGCGGTTATCCGACGGTGCCGCCGCTGTTGGCGGCGCGGTTGTTCGGTGTGCCGACGCTGCTGCACGAGGCCAATGCGGTGCTCGGCCGTGCCAATCGGTTCCTGTCGGGCCGCGTCAGCGCGATTGCGACCTCGCTGCCCGGCGTGCTCGATCGCGATCCGGCGCTGGCGCCGAAAACAACCACCGTCGGTACGCCGATGCGGCCCGCCATTCTGGCCGCGGCCGCGGTGAAATTCGCCTCGCCGGAGCCGGACGGTCCGCTGCGTCTGTTGGTGGTCGGCGGCAGCCAGGGCGCGCGCGTGATGGCCGATATCGTGCCCGGCGCGATCGAGCGGCTTCCGCCTGAATTGTGGCGCCGGTTGCTCCTGACCCAGCAGGTCCGCGAAGAAGACATGGCGCGGGTGCGCGCGGTCTATGACCGGCTCAGGATATCGGCCGAACTGGCGCCGTTCTTCACCGATCTGCCGGCGCGGCTGGCGTCGAGCCATCTGGTGGTCTCGCGCTCCGGCGCGGGCACGGTGGCGGAACTCGGCGCCATCGGCCGTCCTTCGATCCTGGTGCCGCTGCCGGGGTCGATCGATCAGGATCAATTCGCCAATGCCGGCGTGCTGGCGCAGGCCGACGGTGCGATCCGCATCATACAGAGCGACTTCACCTCCGAGCGGCTGGCAGCGGAAATTACCACCTTCGCCGCCGAGCCCGCGCGCCTGACCGCGATGGCGACCAATGCCCGCACCGTCGGCCGGCTCGACGCGGCGGAACGGCTGGCCGATCTGGTGGCAAAAGTGGCCGGAATCTAGGCCGGCGGCGGAGATTTTGATTGTTTTACCGTCATGGCCGGGCTTGTCCCGGCCATCCACGTCTTGCATGAAGTAGGGCAAATTCGTGGATGCCCGGGACAAACCCGGGCATGACGAAAACATAAGAGATGCACCATGAGACTGCCGCGCGAGATCGGACCCATTCACTTCGTCGGGATCGGCGGCATCGGCATGAGCGGCATTGCCGAGGTGCTGAGCAATCTCGGCTACACCGTGCAGGGCTCCGACGCCTCTGAAAGCGCCAACGTCAACCGGCTGCGCGAGAAGGGCATCATCGTCAGCGTCGGCCACAAGGCCGAGAATGTTGCGGGCGCCGATGTGCTTGTGGTGTCGACCGCGATCAAGCGCGACAATCCCGAATTGATGGCGGCGCGCGCGCAGCGCATCCCGGTGGTGCGGCGTGCCGAAATGCTGGCCGAGCTGATGCGGCTGAAGAGCTGCGTGGCGATTGCCGGCACCCACGGCAAGACCACCACGACCTCGATGGTCGCGGCCTTGCTCGATGCCGGCGATCTCGATCCGACCGTGATCAATGGCGGCATCATCAATGCCTATGGCACCAACGCGCGGCTGGGCGCCGGCGACTGGATGGTGGTGGAAGCCGACGAGAGCGACGGCACCTTCCTGAAATTGCCGGCCGATGTCGCCATCGTCACCAATGTCGATCCTGAGCATCTCGACCACTTCAAGACCTTCGAGGCGGTGCAGGACGCGTTCCGCAATTTCGTCGAGAACGTGCCGTTCTATGGTTTCGCCGTGATGTGCATCGACCATCCCGTGGTGCAGACCATCGTCGGCAAGATCGAGGATCGCCGCATCATCACCTATGGCGAAAATCCGCAGGCCGATGCGCGGCTGGTCGATCTGACGCCGATGGGCGGCGGCTCCAATTTCAAGGTCGTTTTCCGCAACCGCAAGACCGACGCGACGCATGAAATTGCCGGCATCCAGTTGCCGATGCCCGGCCGGCACAACGCGCTCAACGCCACGGCGGCGATTGCGGTGGCGCACGAACTCGGCCTGTCCGACGACACCATCCGCAAGGCGATCGCGGGCTTCGGCGGCGTCAAGCGCCGCTTCACCAGGACAGGAGAATTCAAAGGCATCGCCGTGATCGACGATTACGGCCATCACCCGGTCGAGATCGCAGCGGTGCTCCGGGCCGCGCGCGAATCCACCAACGGCAAGATTATCGCCGTGGTGCAGCCGCATCGCTTCACCCGGCTGCAATCGCTGTTCGAGGAATTTTGTACCTGCTTCAACGATGCCGACGCGGTCATCGTCGCTGAAGTCTATCCGGCCGGCGAGGCGCCGATCGAAGGTATCGATCGCGATCATTTCGTGCTCGGCCTGCGCGCCCACGGCCATCGCGAGGTGATCCCGCTGCCGAATTCGTCCGAGCTTGCGCGCGTGGTCAAAGGCCTCGCTGATAGCGGCGACCTCGTCGTCTGCCTGGGGGCCGGCAACATCACCCAATGGGCCTATGCGCTGCCGGGCGAATTGAAGGCGCTGGGGTGAAGTGAATACTTTCCCCGACATCACGCCCGATCTCAAAGCCGCAATGCCGGAATTGCGCGGGCGGCTGCTGGCGAACCAGTCGCTGGCCGAACTGACCTGGTTTCGGGTCGGCGGCCCGGCGCAGGTGCTGTTCACGCCGGCGGACGAAGACGACCTGGCTTATTTTCTCCAAGCGTTGCCGCATGAGCTGCCGGTCACGGTCGTCGGCGTCGGCTCCAACCTGATCGTGCGCGATGGCGGCATGCCGGGTGTGGTGATCAGGCTCAGCCCGCGCGGTTTCGGTGAGGTCAGCGCCGAAGGCGACATGGTCAGTGCCGGTACCGCCGCGCTCGACAAGCGCGTGGCCGAGACCGCGGCATCGGCCAATATCGGCGGGCTCGAGTTTTTCTTCGGCATTCCCGGCTCGATCGGCGGGGCGTTGCGCATGAACGCGGGCGCCAATGGCAGCGAGACCAAGGATGTCCTGGTCGAAGCCACCGGTATCGGCCGCGACGGCACCCGACATCGCTTTGGCAATGCCGACATGAAATTCGTTTATCGCAACAGCGGCGTCGATCCCGCGATCATTTTTACTTCTGCGCGCTTTCGCGGGATGATCGCCGCACCCGAGGCGATCCGGGCGCGGATGAACGAGGTGCAGACCCACCGCGAGACCGCGCAGCCGATCCGGGAAAAGACCGGCGGCTCGACCTTCAAGAATCCGCCCGGCAACAGCGCGTGGAAACTGATCGACGCCGCCGGTTGCCGCGGCCTGCGCGTCGGCGGTGCCCAGGTGTCGGAAATGCACTGCAATTTTTTGATCAACACCGGCAACGCCACCGGCCACGATATCGAGACGCTCGGCGAAACCGTGCGCGCGCGGGTCAAGCAAAATTCCGGAATTGAGTTACACTGGGAAATCAAGCGGCTTGGGATCGGGCAATCGTGAAGCGGATTACCATTCTCTTCGGAGGCTTGAATAAAGAGCGCCTGGTCTCGGTGGCGAGCGCTCAGGCGCTGCATTCGGCGTTGCCGGACGCCGATCTGTGGTTCTGGGACGCCGACGATACCGTGCATGAAACTTCCTCTGAGGTGTTGCTGGGTCATTCGCGGCCGTTCGAGGAGCCGTTCCAGCCGGGCACACCGAGCCTTGGTGGCATCGTGCGCGCGCTGGATCAGGCGCAGGCCGACAACCGGCTTTTGGTGCTCGGCATGCACGGTGGTATGGCCGAGAACGGCGAACTGCAGGCGATGTGCGAAATGCGCGGCATTCCGTTCACCGGCTCGGGCTCGGCGTCGTCGCATCTGGCCTTCGACAAGGTCGCCGCCAAACGCTTCGCCGCGATCGCCGGCGTGACGGCGACAATCGACGTGCCGCTGGATCAGGCCGAGCGGGCGCTGGCCGAATACGGCAGACTGATTGCGAAGCCGGCGCGCGACGGATCGAGCTACGGCTTGATATTCGTCAATTCGAGCCAGGATCTGGTGGCGGTACGCCGCGCGGCCGAGACCGAAGACTATTTGATCGAGCCTTTTATATCGGGCGTCGAAGCGACCTGCGGTGTACTGGAAAAGCTCGACGGCACCGTGATGTCGTTGCCGCCGATCGAGATCATCCCGGCCGATGGCGGGTTCGATTACACCGCCAAATATCTCGCCAAGGCCACGCAGGAGATCTGCCCCGGGCGGTTTGCGCCGGAAATATCCGCCGAGATCATGGATCAGGCGCTGAAAGCGCATCACGCGCTGTCGTGCCGTGGCTACTCCCGTTCCGACTTCATCGTTGCGAAAACCGGGCTGGTCTATCTCGAAACCAATACCCTGCCGGGCCTGACCAAGGCGTCGCTGTATCCCAAGGCGCTGAAGGCCGTCGGCATCGGGTTCGCGGATTTCCTGCAAGACCAGATTGCCCTGGCGGTCAAACGCACGCCGGGATAGCGCCGCGACGGGTTCCGGCTTGCCCGCGCAACCGGCGGGCCCGGTTCCCTCAGCCAATTTTAGCGAATATGGGGCAAATGGCTCACGCGGTTGATCAAATCGCACCGTGAGCGCACCGCTTTTACGTTTTGTTTACCAGTAAGTCCGAAGGTTAACGCTGGCGGCGCATGTGGCGCTTGGCTGCCGGGGCGTGAGCTGTTGCGGATTTCCGCTTCGACGACCGCATCGAGGGAACGGGCCTCATGGTTTGAGGTCAGGAACCGCCCGGCATCACCAGGACGTCATCTGTGCCGGGGACCCGCAAGCGTTTGCGGGCACAACATTTTTAACGAGCTCGTGCAATGGATGGTGCAGGACGCCTCGCTCGATCGCTGAGATCGCTGGGGCCCCAAGCTGACCTGAAAGCGGCCGCCATCGGCGCGGCCGTGTTGCTGCGCGAGTGGCTGGACGCGCGGTTGGCGCGTGCCAAATCCGCCAAACCGGCGCTTCTCAAGCCGCTGCGTGGCAAGCCTGCGCCGGCCGGACGCGTCCGCCTCGAGCGGCAGCCGAATCCGAACCGGCTGATCGCCTTTGTCGAAAATTACCTGCCGAATCGCGCCGGCGTCGCCGCCACCGTGCTGCTGCTGCTTGGCAGTGCCGGGTTCGGCATCGTCAAAGGCGGGCATGTCGCGGAATTGACGCAGGCTCTGAGCGATACGCGCAATGCGCTGGCCAATTCCGCCGGATTCCGCATCACGACGGTCGCGATCAACGGCCGCAAGCAATTGACCCAGGACGAGGTGCTCGCGATCGGTGGCGTCAACGGCCACTCGTCGCTGCTGTTCCTCGATGCCGATGCGGTTCGCGACAAGCTCAAAAGCAATCCCTGGATCGGCGAAGCGACCATCCTGAAGCTTTATCCGGGCCGGCTGCAGATCGACATCGTCGAGCGCTCGGCGTTCGCGCTGTGGCAGAAGGACGGCCGCCTTGCTGTCATCGCGGAAGACGGCGCGGTGCTTGAACCCTATGACCCCTATGACCCCTACGTGACGCGGCGCTTCACCACGCTGCCGCTGGTGGTCGGCAAGGGCGCCGATGTCAGGGCGAAGGATTTCCTGGCGCTGCTGGATCGCTATCCGCAGGTGCGGGCGGTGACCAAGGCCGCGATTTTCGTCGGCGAGCGGCGCTGGAACCTGCGGCTCAAGGACGGCCTCGATATCCGCCTGCCGGAAAACGACGTCGGCAACGCGCTGGCGGCGCTGAGCAAGCTCGACAAGGAGGACAAATTGTTCTCGCGCGATATCGTCGCGGTCGACATGCGCCTGCCGGACCGGCTGGTGGTGCAATTGTCCGACGACGCGGCCAAGGCCCGCGACGATCTGTTCAAGGACAAGAAGAAGAAAAAGACCGGTGACGCAGCATGACCGGGCTTGATCGCAATCAGACGCCGAAGACGCGCCCGATGGCGCAGAACCGCACCGCTTTGGTGGCTTCGCTCGATATCGGCACCAGCAAGATCGCCTGCATGATCGCGCGGCTGAAGCCGTGCCCGCCCAACGAGGCGCTGCGCGGACGCAGCCATGCGGTCGAGCTGATCGGCTACAGCCAGATCCAGTCGCGCGGCGTCAAGGCCGGCGCGGTGGTCGATCTCGCCGAATGCGAGCAGGCGGTACGCCACGCCGTGGCGCTGGCCGAGCGGATGGCCAAGGTCCGGGTTGAATTGGTGCTGCTGTCGGTCTCGGGCGGGCGGCTGCAGGGCCAGTTGATCGAGGCCGCGGCCGACATCAAGGGCGGCGCGGTGACCGCCGCCGACGTGACCCGCATCACCTCCGCCGGGATGCGCCACGCCACCGGCGAGGGCCGCACGGTGCTGCATGCGCTGCCGGTCGGCTATGCGCTCGACGGCGTCAAAGGCATTCGCGATCCCAGAGGCATGGTGGCGCGGCAATTCGGTGTCGACATGAACGTCGTCACCGCCGATGCCTCCGTCGCCAAGAACCTGATGCTGGTGGTCGAACGCTGCCACCTCAATGTCGAGGCCATGGCGGCGAGCCCTTACGTGGCCGGCCTGTCGGTCCTGACCGACGACGAAGCCGATATCGGTGCCGCCGTGGTCGAGATGGGGGCGGGCACCACCACCATCGCGATCTATTCCGGCGGCCGCTTCGTCCATGCCAGCGGATTTGCGGTCGGCGGGCAACACATCACCATGGATCTGGCGCGCGGACTCTCTGCATGCATTGCGGATGCCGAGCGAATCAAGACGTTATATGGCACGGTGCTGACCGGTGGATCCGACGCGCGCGAATTGATGTCCGTGCCGGCGGCAGGTGACAACGAGCGCGATGCTCCGCAGATCGTGTCCCACGCCACGATCGCGAACATCGTCCGGCACCGCGCCGAGGAGATTTTTGAAATGGTTCGGGACCGCCTGGCGGATTTTCCCTTTGCGGCAGAGCCAAAGGCGCGGGTTGTCCTGAGCGGCGGTGCTTCGCAGCTCACCGGCTTTGCCGAACTCGCCACCCGGATTCTCGGCCGTCCCGTGCGTATCGGCCGTCCGCTCGGCTTCGGCCGGCTGCCCAACGAGGCGAAGAGCGCGTCATTCGCGGTCCCCTCGGGCCTGCTGGTCTATCCGCAATATGCGCATCTTGAACACGTCGAACCGCGGCATACGCGGCAGCTCAAGACAGGGACCGACGGCTATTTCGGAAAGGTCGGACGATGGCTTCGCGAGGGCTTCTGATGAATCTTTTCCGCCCCCTTGGAATTTCACCAACCCCCGCGGCCGCCGGCCGGGGCAAACCAACGCGCGCGTAATCGAGAGGCAACCATGACAATCAATCTCAACGTCCCTGACATTCGCGAGTTGAAGCCGCGGATTACCGTGTTCGGCGTAGGTGGAGCCGGCGGCAACGCCGTCAACAACATGATCACCGCCGGATTGCAGGGGGTGGATTTCGTCGTCGCCAACACCGACGCGCAGGCGCTGACGATGTCGAAAGCGCAGCGCATCGTGCAGATGGGCACGCAGGTCACCCAGGGCCTCGGCGCCGGGTCGCAACCTGATGTCGGCGCGGCTGCCGCCCAGGAAGTCATCGACGAGCTCCGGGATCATCTCTCGGGCGCCAACATGGTGTTCGTCACCGCCGGCATGGGCGGCGGCACCGGCACCGGCGCCGCACCGGTCATCGCCAAGACCGCGCGCGACATGGGCATCCTCACCGTCGGCGTCGTCACCAAGCCGTTCCACTTCGAAGGTGCGCGCCGCATGCGCACCGCCGAATCCGGCATCTCCGAACTGCACAAGGTGGTCGATACGCTCTTGATCATCCCGAACCAGAACCTGTTCCGGGTCGCCAACGAAAAGACCACCTTCGCCGACGCCTTCGCGATGGCCGACCAGGTGCTCTATTCGGGTGTCGCCTGCATCACCGACCTGATGGTCAAGGAAGGCCTGATCAACCTCGACTTCGCCGACGTCCGCGCCGTGATGCGCGAAATGGGCAAGGCGATGATGGGCACCGGCGAAGCTACCGGCGAGAAGCGCGCGCTGACCGCGGCGGAAGCCGCGATCGCCAACCCGCTGATCGACGACAGCTCGATGAAGGGCGCCCGCGGCCTGTTGATCTCGATCACCGGCGGCAAGGACCTGACGTTGTTCGAGGTCGACGAAGCCGCCACCCGCATCCGCGAGGAAGTCGATCAGGATGCCAACATCATCGTCGGCGCCACTTTCGACGAGACCCTCGACGGCGTGATCCGCGTCTCCGTCGTCGCCACCGGCATCGAGCAGGCGCTGATTTCGCGTAACGCCGCGACGCCGGCTGCCGCCGCGACCAACGCGGTCGCTCCGACCGCCTCCTCGCCGGACTCCCGGCTGGCCGATCTGACCGCCCGCCTGCGCGCCGACAATGCGCGCCTGGCCGAACGCGCCCAGAAGCTGGAAACAACGATGCCGGCGCAAGCCGCGCCGGCAGCGGTTGCGCTCGCGCCCGCACCGCAGCGCCAGAACGGCAATGTCGAGCGCGCCGCGCTCGCCGCCATCGCCGCCGCGGTCGCTCCGGAGGCGCCGCGCCGCCGCACCACTGCAGCCCGCATCCTATGGCGATGTCACGGTGCGCCCGATCGCGCAGAAGCCGTCGCTGTTCCCGGATCACGAGATCCCGAAGGTCGAGATGCGTGAAGTCGCGACCCCCGAGACCTTCATCCCGCAGGCCGCGGAACGCGCGCCGGCCGCGCGCCCCGAGAATGCCGAAATTCGAAGAGCTGCCGATGCCGGCCCAGGCCGAAATCCGGCAGGCGCGGGGCGAGGCCGAAGAAGAGCATCCGCAAAAGGTTCGGATGTCGCTGCTGCAGCGCCTCGCCAATGTCGGCCTTGGCCGTCGCGACGAAGAAACCGAGCCGCCGATCGCGGCCCGGGCTGCGGGTCCGGCGATGGCCCCGCTGCCGGAGCGCAAGCCGCAACGGTCCGTGGCGCAGCAAATGGCGACTCACGAACCGGTATCAGAATACGCCCGACGGCCCGCGCCGCAGGGTTTGGACACCCACGGCCGCCCCGCACCTGTTGCAGCGGCGCCACAGGGTGACGACCATCTTGATATCCCGGCCTTTCTGCGCCGGCAGTCGAACTGAGAATTGTTACAATCCTGGCGACATAAAAGGCCCCGGTCGGATAGACCGGGGCCTTTTTCTATGCGACGGAAAAGCGCACGGGATGGATTACCAAGCACCTGATATTCAATGATTAATTATGCATTTTGGGGTGAGATATCAGGGCCAATACGGCCTCCGATCGGGTCCGACTTTGGTTAACCTTTGGCGTGATTGCGGCAGAGGTTGGGTAACAATCGGTAAAAAAGCGTGAGTTGGCGCTCTTTCGGGCGATGACTATGGTCCGGCCGTGACTTGGGGATACTGAAGGCGAATCGGCATGGGGAAACGCGCCGTTTCGTTGGTAGGTAAGTCGGTAGTGGGCGATCTTGGAATGAAATTCAGCCGGCAGACAACGCTTCGCTCGCAAGCCACCGTGACGGGCGTCGGTGTTCATTCCGGTTTACCCGTGAGCCTGACGATTGGACCTGCATCTGTCGATGCAGGTTTTATTTTTGTCCGTAGCGGACTTGAAGGCGCCGACCGTGAAGTTCAGGCGGTTGCTGAATCGGTGATCGCAACCGAATTTGCCACCGTGCTGGGCGACCGTAACGGCCCGTTGGTTTCCACCGCTGAGCATGTGCTCGCGGCCTTGCGCGGCATGGGCGTCGATAACGCCACGATCGAAATCGATGGCCCGGAAGTTCCGATCATGGACGGCAGCGCGGCTGCGTTCGTCGCCGCGATCGATCAGGCGGGGATTGTTACGCAATCTGCGGCACGCCGCTTCATCCAGGTGCTCAAGCCGGTGCAGGTCACGATCGGTGACTCCTCAGGCGAATTGCGCCCGTATGCGGCCGGTTTCCGTGCCGAAGTCGAAATTGATTTCGCCAATGCCGTGATTGGCCGCCAAAGCTACGTGCTCGACGTCAGCCCGGAGCGGTTCCGTCGCGAGATTTCCCGGGCCCGGACGTTTGGCTGCATGAACGATGTCGCGCGGCTCTGGAGCGCGGGCTTCGCGCTCGGCGCGTCGTTTGAGAATTCGGTGGTGTTCGACGAAGAGCGGCTGCTCAATACCGAAGGCCTGCGCTATTCCGACGAATGCGCGCGCCACAAGGTGCTGGATGTGGTCGGCGATCTCGCGCTGGCCGGCCTGCCGCTGCTCGGCGCCTACCGCTCGGTGCGTGGCGGCCACAAGCTCAACCATGCGGTGCTGACGGCGCTGCTGGCCGATCGCAGCGCCTGGCGCGTGCTGGAATCGGATGCGGTTCGCCGTCCGCGTGCCTACGCCGAGGCTGGCAGAGGGATGGTGGGCGGCATGGTTGCCCCCGCCTACGGTCCGGACGTCTCCTGACCGTCCGCTTGGACGTGCCCTGAGCGATCCAGGATCGCCTGAAGCTTCCCCAACCGACGCTTTCCCGTTTAAAGCTTCCCTTGAGATATTTTGACTATGCTGGACGGTATCGCGTTGTGACGGACGCTTTGGCGTGACACCGATCCTGTTGATGAACTCTGGTCCAGTAACCACACCGGCAGCAATGCCTCTCGGCCGCCTTAATCCGGGCGAAATAGCTGCGTATCCGATTGGTTACCGGACCGTTTTCGGTTAAGTAGGCACGCGGTTGCATGGCATGGGACCGCGGGCACGACATTCAATGCGTTCATGGATTGCGCTTTATCGGCGCGGTCATGCGCGCGGTGGGCACCGCATCACAGGCGTCAGGTTTTAAATCTATGTCGGCACGGCGTATGACGCTCAGGTTAGGCAAATTAGCGGCTGGTTTGGATGTCCTTGGCTGGGATTTCCATCGGTTGGCTCGCCCGTTGCGCCTGGCTGTGGGTCTGACGCTTCTCGCGATCCCCTTGAGCGGCTGCGGAACCGGCGCGCTGTGGGACAAGTTCATGGCGAAGGATGACACCTTCGTCGAGGAGCCCGCGGACAAGCTCTACAATGAGGGCTTGTACCTCATGAACCAGAAGAGCGATCCGAAGGCGGCTTCGAAGAAATTCGAGGAAGTGGATCGCCAGCATCCCTATTCGGAATGGGCGCGCAAATCGCTGCTGATGTCGGCCTACGCCTATTACAACGCCGGCGACTACGATAACTGCATCGGCTCGGCGACCCGTTACGTCACCCTGCATCCCGGCAGCCCCGACGCGGCTTACGCCCAGTTCCTGATCGCATCCTCGCAATACGACCAGATCCCGGACACCAGCCGCGACCAGACCCGCACCGAAAAGGCGATCGCGGCGCTGGAAGAGGTGATCCGCAAATACCCGACCTCCGAATATGCCGTCAGCGCCAAGGCCAAGCTCGAGGGCGCCCGCGACCAGCTCGCCGGCAAGGAAATGAATGTCGGCCGCTATTACATGGAAAAGCGCGACTACACCGCCGCCATCAACCGTTTCAAGACCGTGGTCACCCAGTACCAGACCACGCGGCATGTCGAGGAAGCGCTGGCCCGGCTCACCGAGGCCTATATGGCGATCGGGATCGTCGGCGAGGCGCAGACTGCCGCGGCGGTGCTCGGCCACAATTTTCCTGACAGCCGCTGGTACAAGGACGCCTATAATCTTGTAAAGTCCGGCGGTCTCGAGCCGAGCGAGAATCAGGGGTCCTACATTTCGAGGGCCTTCAAGAAGATAGGCCTCGGGTAGGAATCGTTCGTTCATGCTGGCCCGTCTTTCGATCCGTGACATCGTCCTGATCGAACAACTCGATATCGAGTTTTCCCGTGGCCTCGCGGTGCTGACCGGCGAAACCGGCGCGGGTAAATCCATATTGCTGGATGCTTTCGCGCTGGCGCTCGGCGGCCGCGGCGACGCCGGGCTGGTCCGCCATGGCGTCGAACAGGGCCAGGTCACCGCGGTATTCGATGTGCCGAAGGGCCATCCGGCGGCGGCCATCCTCAGCGACAACGGGCTCGACGACACCGGTGAGATGATCCTGCGCCGCGTCCAGCTCGCCGACGGCCGCACCCGCGCTTTCATCAACGATCAGTCGATCAGCGTGCAGACCCTGAAAGCGGTCGGTTCCGCGCTGGTCGAGATCCACGGCCAGCATGACGAGCGTGCGCTGGTCGATGCCTCGACCCACCGCCAGCTGCTCGATGCCTTCGCCGGTCTCGAAAAGGACGTCGCGGCGCTGGAGAAATTGTGGGAGGCGCGGCGCGCGGCCAATACGCTGCTCGACGAGCATCGCGCGGCGATGGAGCGCGCGGCCCGCGAAGCCGACTATCTGCGCCACGCCGCCGATGAATTGAAGGCGCTAAAGCCCAAAGACGGCGAAGAGACGGCGCTGGCCGGGCGCCGCACCACCATGATGCAGGGCGAGAAGATCGCGGCCGATCTGCGCGAAGCCCAGGATGCCGTCAGCGGCCATCATTCGCCGGTGACGGCGCTTGCGGCGGCAGTCCGCCGGCTGGAGCGGCGGGCGGGCAATTCGCCTGCGCTGGTCGAGCCCGCGGTGAAGGCGATCGACATCGCCATCAACGCGCTGGAGGAAGCCGACCAGCATCTCACCGCGGCGCTGATCGCGGCGGATTTCGACCCCAGCGAGCTCGAGCGGATCGAGGAGCGGTTGTTCGCGCTGCGCGCCGCGTCGCGCAAATACGCCACGCCGGTCGATGGCCTGGCGGCGCTGGCGGCGAAATACGTCGCCGACGTGGCGCTGATCGATGCCGGCGCCGGTCAATTGAAGAAGTCTGGAGGCGGCGGCCGCGGAGGCCGACAAGCATTACGGCGCGGCGGCAACCAAGCTCTCGGCCGCGCGCACCAAGTCGGCGGAAAAGCTCAACAAGGCCGTCAATGCCGAACTCGCACCGCTGAAGCTCGAGCGTGCCAAGTTCATGACCCAGGTTGAATCCGATCCGGCGACGCCGGGCCCGCAAGGGTTCGATCGGGTCGAATTCTGGGTGCAGACCAATCCCGGCACCAAGCCGGGTCCGATGATGAAGGTCGCCTCCGGCGGTGAATTGTCGCGGTTTCTGTTGGCGCTCAAGGTGGTGCTGTCCGATCGCGGTTCGGCGCCCACGCTGGTGTTCGACGAAATCGATACCGGTGTCGGCGGCGCGGTGGCGGATGCGATCGGCGCCCGGCTGGCGCGGCTGGCCGGCAAGGTGCAGGTGATGGCGGTGACGCATGCGCCGCAGGTGGCCGCGCGCGCAAGCCATCATCTACTGATTTCCAAGGACGCGCTCGACAAGGGCAAGCGCGTCGCCACCCGCGTCAACGCGCTCGCCGCCGATCACCGCCGCGAGGAAATCGCCCGCATGCTGGCCGGCGCCGAGATCACCGCCGAGGCGCGGGCCGCGGCGGAGCGGTTGCTGCGCGCTGCGACGGCGTGACGACGGCGCGACCATGGCCGCCAAAGCGAAGAAAACCCTTGTAGAAGTCGCCAAGCTCACCAAGGCCCAGGCCAAGGTCGAGCTGATGCGGCTGACGCTGGAGCTGGAAGCGCACGACAAGCGCTATTATCAGGACGACGCGCCCAGCGTCACCGACGCGGAATACGATGCGCTGCGGCAGCGCTTCAATGCGATCGAGAAAAAATTTCCGGAATTCGTCAGTTCTAACTCACCGTCACAGAAAGTCGGTGCCGCACCATCCGGACGCTTCAAGAAGGTCCGCCATGCGGTGCCGATGCTGTCGCTCGACAACGCCTTTGCGGAAGCGGACGTGATGGATTTCGCCGGCCGCATCGAACGCTTCCTCAAACTGCCGGACGACAAGATCGACTTCAGCGCCGAGCCGAAGATCGACGGGCTCTCGATGTCGCTGCGCTATGAGGGCGGCGAACTCGTCACCGCAGCGACCCGCGGCGACGGCGCCGAGGGCGAAGACGTCACCGCCAATATCCGCACGCTCGAGGACGTGCCGCAGAAGCTGAAAGGCCGCAACGTGCCTGATATCTGCGAAGTGCGCGGCGAGGTCTATATGACCAAGAAGGCGTTCCTGGCGCTGAACGAACGCCAGAAGGCTGCGGGCGACACCATCTTCGCCAACCCGCGTAATTCGGCCGCGGGGTCGCTGCGCCAGAAAGACCCCACCATCACCGCGTCGCGCCCGCTCGGCTTCTTCGCCTATGCCTGGGGGGAGATGAGCGCGATGCCGGAGGATACCCAATCCGGCATGATCAGCTGGTTCGAGCGCTGCGGCTTCAAGACCAACCCGCTGACCAAGCTCTGTCACTCGGTCGAGCAGTTGATCGCCTTCCATCGCAAGATCGAGGAGCAGCGCGCCGAACTCGACTACGACATCGATGGCGTGGTCTACAAGGTCAATCGTCTGGATTGGCAGGAGCGGCTCGGCTTTGTGTCGCGAACGCCGCGCTGGGCGATCGCGCATAAATTCCCGGCCGAGCGCGCCATGACGGTACTGCGCGATATCGAGATCCAGGTCGGGCGCACCGGTTCGTTCACGCCCGTCGGCAAGCTGGAGCCGGTCGGCGTCGGCGGCGTCATCGTGCAGAACGTCACCTTGCACAATGAGGACTACATCAAGGGGATCGGCGGCGACGGCGAGCAGTTGCGCGAGGGCCGCGACATCCGGATCGGCGACACCGTCGTGATCCAGCGTGCCGGCGATGTGATTCCGCAGGTGGTCGATGTCATCATCGACAAGCGGCCGAACAACGCCAGGATCTTTCATTTTCCGAAAAAATGTCCGTGCCCGCTGCATACCGACGTGGTGCGCGAAGAAACCGCGGCCGGCGAGGAGGGCGCGCGCGCCCGCTGCACCGGCGAGTTCGCCTGTCCGTTCCAGAAGATCGAGCACTTAAAGCTGTTCGCATCGCGCCGCGCCTTCGACATCGACGGGCTCGGCGAGAAACAGATCCAGTTCTTCTTCGAGGAGGGATGGGTGAAGGAGCCCGCCGATATCTTCACGCTGCCGGCGCGCAACGGCAAGATCAAGCTCGAGGAGATCGAAGGCTACGGCGAGACCTCGGTGCGCAATCTGTTCGCGGCGATCGAGGGACGGCGGAAGATTTCGCTGGAGCGATTTATCTTTGCGCTCGGCATGCGGCAGGTCGGCGAGACCACCGCGCTGGCGCTGGCGCGCGGTTACGGTTCCTGGCAGGCGTTTCACGATGCGTGTCTAGCGGTCACCAAGGGCGACGAGGAGACGATCGCCGAAATGGATGCGCTCGACCAGATCGGCGACACGGTGATTGCGAGCATCGCGGCCTATTTCGGCGAGAGCCATAATCGCGGCATCGTCGAGCGGCTGACCCGGGAGGTCACGATCCTCGATGCCGAAAAGCCCAAGAGCAATTCGGCCGTGGCCGGCAAGACCGTGGTCTTCACGGGCTCGCTGGAAAAGATGACCCGCGACGAAGCCAAGGCCACCGCCGAACGCCTCGGAGCCAAGGCCGCAGGCTCGGTGTCGAAGAAGACCGACTACGTGGTGGCGGGGCCGGGCGCGGGATCGAAGCTCGCGGAAGCCAAGAAGCACGGCGTTGCGGTGCTGACCGAGGACGAGTGGCTGAAGCTGATCGGGGAGTAGGCAACACTCATCGCTCGTCATCACCCGCCACCCTCCGCCTTCTCCATCAGCGCCTCGCTGATAACGACCGTTCTCCGCGGCACGATGAAGGCCATGGTCGAGGCGCAGGCGATCGAGATGATGAAGATCGCTGCTGTCAGCGGCAGGGTGGTGGTGGAGTGGCCGCCGAGATAGGCGCCGAATTGCGAGACCAGCGAGCCGATCCCCATTTGCAGGAAGCCCATCGCGCCTGACGCTGTGCCGGCGGCTTCGGGACGGACGCTGATCGCGCCGGCCGCCGAGTTCGACATCACGAAGGCATTGGCCAGCATCACGATCATCTGGGTGCCGAACAGAAAGGATGGCGCCTGATTGATCCCGGTGAGGCTCCAGACCAAATTCAACGCGCTGCCGCCGAGTTGCAGCGCCAGCCCGAACCAGATCAGTTGCTCCAGCGAATGGCGTGGCGCGAAGCGCACGCAGAACAGGTTGCCGACGAGATAGGCGAAGCCGGTGGTGGCGAACCAGGCGCCGTATTCGGCGCTGCTGCGGCCCATCTGGGTCACCACGATGTAGGGCCCGCCGCCGGCGAAGGCGAAGATGATCTGCGAGGCCAGCACCTGGCACATCATGTAGCCGATGAAGGCGCGGCTGGTGATCAGGCTGCCGACGTCGCCGCGAAATCCGCTGCCGGCGGCGCGGTCACGGCGGGTCTCCGGCAGCGCCAGCGCGATCGCCGCGGTGATGACCAGCGATGCCGCGGTGATGAGATAGAAGATCGCGCGCCAGCCGAAGGCGATTTCCAGCAGGCCGCCGGTCAGCGGGCTCAGCATCTGCGCGATCATCATCACCGCGATGACGAGGCTGATCATCGAGCTGATGCGCTCGCGGCTGTAGAGATCGCGGATGATCGCGCGGCTCACCACCATGCCGGTGGCGCCGCCCAGCGCCTGAAAGAACCGCGCGGCGATCAATTGCGGCAGGGTTTGCGCGAAGATGCAGCCCGCGCTCGCCAGCACCATCAGGCCGAGGCCCACCAGCAGCACCGGCCGGCGTCCGAAGCGATCCGACAGCGGCCCCATGATGATCTGCGAGCAGGCGATGCCGACCATATAGAGCGACACCGTCATCTGCGCGATCGAGATATCGCGCCCGAAGCTGGTGGCCAGCAACGGCAGCGCCGGCACCAGCATATAGAGCGAGATCGGCGCGACGCCGGTCATCGCGACCAGCAGCAACAGGGTGATCCGGGATTTTGCTATTCCCGAAAGGTCAGTCGCCGATCCGGGCGGCTTGCCCGTCACCCCATGCATTCGTGTCTGATCCGGTTTCGCAAGGATCAGACTGTAGAGTTATCCGGGAGGACGGATACGCTCGTTTCGGAATGCGGCTATTCGGTTTTTGGGGTGCGGTAAAGCGTCTCAACGTGACAGCGGCGCCGTTGCCGCGTCGAGCCATACCTTGGTGGCGTCGTCGAGATGCGGGCGAACCTCGTCGCGAACCCGGGCGTGATAGGCGTTGAGCCAGGCGAGTTCATCCGGATTCAGCATCGTGAGATCGATCAAGCGGCGGTCGATCGGCGCCAGGGTCAGCGTCTCGAATGCATTCATCGGCTTCTCGGCGCCGGTCACTTCAGTGCCAACCACCAGTTCCAGGTTTTCGATCCGGATGCCGAAGGCGTCGGTCTTGTAGTAGCCGGGCTCGTTGGACAGGATCATGCCGCGGCGAAGCGGCGTGGTGCCGAGTTTGGAGATTCGCGCCGGGCCTTCATGCACCGAGAGATAGCTGCCGACGCCGTGGCCGGTGCCATGTTCGAAATCGATGCCGGCCTGCCAGAGATATTGCCGCGCCAGGGTATCGAGCTGCGCGCCGGTGGTGCCGTCGGGAAACACCGCGCGCGCGATGGCGATATGACCGCGCAGCACGCGGGTGAAACGGTCGCGCATTTCCGGCGTCGGGGTGCCGATCGCGATGGTGCGGGTGACGTCGGTGGTGCCGTCCTGATATTGCGCGCCGGAATCGATCAGCAGGAGATCGCCGGTTGCGATCCGGCGGTTGGTCTTGCGGGTGACGCGGTAATGCACGATGGCGCCGTTGGGGCCGGTGCCGGCGATGGTCGGAAACGACACGTCCTTCAGCGCGCCGGTCTCGCGCCGGAAGGTTTCCAGCGCTTCGACGGTGTCGATCTCGGTCAGTGCGCCAGTTGGCGCTTCGCGATCGACCCAGGCGAGGAACCGCGCCAGCGCCACCGCGTCGCGCCGGTGCGCGCTGCGGGTGCCCTCGATTTCGGTGGCGTTCTTGCAGGCCTTGAGCAGTGCTGTCGGATCGTTGCCGCGCACCGCCTTGCCGCCGGCATGGCCGATCAGCCGGCTCAGCGCGTCCGCGGCGGTGGCGCTGTCGAGCGCAATCGATGCGCCGTGCTGCGCCAGCGCCGTGAGTTGAGGCGTCAGCGCGTTCGGCTCGGCGACATCGGCGGATTGCTCCAGATGATCGCGCGCGCTGTTGGAGAGCTTGCGATGATCGATGAACACCGTGGGGCGGCCGGTCTTCGGCACCAGCGCGTAGGATAGCGGCAACGGCGTATGCGAGACGTCGGCGCCGCGGATGTTGAAGGTCCAGGCCACCGCGTGCGAATCCGACAGCACCAGCGCGTCGACGCCGAGCCGTTCGATCTCGGCGCGAATCCGCGCGAGTTTGTCGCTCTCGGCTTCACCGGAGAACTGCGTGCCGTGAATGGCGACCGGGCCGAGCGGCGGTGCCGGCCGTTCGGTCCAGACCGAATCGAGCGGGTTGCTGTCGACCGCGACCAGCGTCGCGCCGGCCTTGCTGCAGGCCGCCGCCAGCCGTTCGGCTGCGGCTGTCGTATGCAGCCATGGATCGAATCCGAGGCGATCGCCGGCGGTGAGGTGTCCGGTCAGCCAGCTTTCGGGGGTGGGGTCGATCAGCGACTCGACCTTCCAGGCTCTGCCATCGACCTGCTTGGCAGCCTGCAGCGTATAGCGGCCGTCGACGAACACGGCGGCTTCATGGACCAGCACGATCGCCAACCCGGCCGAACCGGTAAAGCCGGTCAGCCACGCCAGCCGCTCTTCGGAGGGCGCGACATATTCGTTCTGCTGCTGATCGGCGCGGGGAATCACGAACCCGGTCAGTTTTCGTCGCGCCAACTCCTCGCGAAACGCGGCCAGCCGCGCCGTCAGCGCCACGCCGCTTTCGGGCTCTTCGAAGGTCTGGAAATGGGCCTCGAACATCGTCCTGAAACTCCGAAGGGTGGGTCTGCATTGCGGCCGGGACTGCCACAATTTGGCATAGATTGTGCTTGAATTATACCGTCTGCATTAGACAGCGGGGAGAACGCCGTATAGCGCAAGTTCGTTCATCTGACGAAGACTGGGGAACTCCAATGCCGGAGAACTCCGAGAGTGTCTCAACTCAACGACGAGGGGATACACATGCCAGCCTTTACGTTCGAAAAGATCTCGCCGTCGCCGCCCGCGCCCGTCGAAAATGTGGCCGACACCGCCGCGGTCCGGAACCAGCGCGGCGTCATCGTCCAGATGCTGGATCGGTTCGTCGAGGCGCGGGTCAAGCGCACCTTGCGCGAAGAAAAGGGCGTCATCATCAGGCGCAGACCGAAGCTGCAGGATTGAGTTTACTCCGCTTCAGCCGGCACCGGCGTTGCGCAGCAACAGGCTGCTCCAGCCGTCGATCCTGACATGACGCAGCGGCACCAGTCCGCGCGTGCGGTAGGCCGCGATGACGCCGGCCGCCTGGCGGTTCAACAGGCCCGACAGGATCACCAGCCCTGAGGGCGCCAGATGCCGTGCCATCGGCGTTGCCAATTGCCGCAACGGATTGGCGAGGATGTTCGCCAGCACCAGATCGAACGGGCCGCGTGCAGCGAATTGCGGCGCGGAAAAGCCGGTAGCGCAGATGATCTGGACGCGATCGCCGGTCTGGTTGAGACGGGCGTTTTCACGCGCGACCCGTACCGAGGCCGGATCGATATCGCTGGCCAGCACCGGGCCGTGCAGCGCTTTCGCCGCGGCGATCGCCAGCACGCCGGTGCCGGTGCCGAGGTCGAGCACGCGGCGCGGATACCAGGCCTTCAGCACATGATCCAGCAGCAGCAGGCAGCCGCGCGTGGTGCCGTGGTGGCCGGTGCCGAACGCCAGCGCCGCCTCGATCTCGATGCCGAGCTTGTTGGACGGCACCCGTTCACGGTCATGCTGGCCATGCACGATGAAGCGTCCGGCGGGGACCGGCACCAGATCCTCAAGGCTGGCCTTGACCCAGTCCTTGGCCTCGACGGTGTCGAAGGTGATGTTTCGCGCGACATCGTCGCCGGCCGCCAGGCCGACAAGCTCGCGGATCGAGGCCTGATCGGGCGGATCGGCGAAATGCACCGTGACGTCCCACAGACCGTCCGGCCGTTCGAAGGCGGCAATCGCCGCCTGGCCTTCGAAAAAACTCTCGGTCAGGAGATCGACGACGTGTTTGGCGGTGGTTTCGCTGCCGATGGCAAAATTGGCGCGGTGGGTGGCGGGCGTCAGCGTTGAGGTCATGAAGGTGCCGGAATGGGATCAAACGTCGCGATACCATTACCCCCGTCATGGGGATGCGCAAATGGCTGTATTTCAGCCCGGTGGCTCGAAAGCAGCGCGTGCGAAAGCAGGGTTAACGGACCAGTGGCCGTTCACGCCGTCCCTAGCGGGCCATCACGAACGCTGCCGCCAGGACAATCAGCAACACGCCCGAAAAGATTGCGGGCACTGGAAAAATGAAACGCCAGGCGATCACCCCGCTTGCCAGCGCGGCGAGGGCGAACATCGCGATCATCGGGCGTATTTGCGTGGCGTCGGTGCGAGCCAAAGACGCCATCTGCCACAGCAGCGCGGACTGCAGCAACATGGCCACGCTGATCGACCATCCAAAGCCCACAAAGAAATCGAGATATGTTCGACTGACGCCCATGGTCTCGAACCGGACGGTCGACATCGCGTTCAAAACTTCGTTTTCTCCCATCGGCGACCATCTCTTCAGACCGCCCAGCGTGTGGCCGGCGGTAAAAAGCAGGGATATGGCAGCAGCTATTCTGAGAAGGACAGTCGTCGTCATGATGGCATTCACTTGCTCGGCACTTCCATTTGTAAATTTCGGTCGTGCCGCAGTTTAAGATTTCGCTATTCTGGCGCTGGCTGAGACCGAAGATAGTCCAAAACAATCGCAAAGAATGGACGCAAGCGACCTCCCGTGGCGCGCCTGCCTCACGTCAGGCGGGCTCGTGGCACTCCTCAAACAGCTTCTCCAGCAGTTGCACCAACTGCTGCTGGCCCTGGCTGCTCTCGCGCAGGAACTCGTTGATGTCGATCTCGTCGGTGTTGGTGGCATAACCGGGGCCGCGCATGTCGCCGCGCGTCATCTCATGCTCGACGAACAGGCGATGGGTGTCGGTGTCGAACGCCAGACGCCAGCGGTCCTCGTCGCGGCCTTCGCTGCGCTGGTAAAGCGGCTTTCTCAGCAGGGGCATGGCTGACGTCTCCTTGCTTTGCCTATATTGCGACGAGCCTACCATGGTTTTCGGCAGGGCCATGGCGGTCCGAGGATAAGAAATTCCGGAATTTCAACCGCAACGCCACCGGTCGTGCACAGCGATATCCACCGGGACATACCGAGGTCCCTCACGGTTTTTTCCCGCTTTTGTCGCCGTATCTGCACAGCAAACGCGCGATTTCTCCGCTCGGTTATCCCGTCCTTATTCACCGGCTGATCACAGGCCATCGGCCGACTTATCACCAGGCCATCCACAGTTTTTGCACAGCCTATCAACAGGGCTGTGAACAGCCTTTCCACAGCCCGGAACGACCTCCGCTGGCTTGATTGTTGCGGGGTGGCCGTTTAAGGCGTCGGCCTACGGGCCGCGAAGCCAGAGGGACTGGCTGTTCCGCGCGCACCGAAGACGGGCCGGGCAGGTTCTGGAATGAGTTCCATCACGCGTGAGCGGGTCACCGAGGCGTTACGCTCGACTGGCATCTCCCTGCTGATCACGCTCGTGACATTGGTGGCGCTGGAGGGATTGCTGCGGCTCGTCAGCCCCCGGATGTTGCGCGACAGCTCGAGCGAGCGCTCGCTGACCTACCAATATGATCCTGAACTCGGATGGGCGCCGGTTCCGAATTCGAGCGCTGACGTCACCAACGCCCGGAAGGTCCATGCGCAGCATAACAGCCTTGGGCTTCGCGACGTCGAATTCGTGCGCGATGGGCGGCCGGCGATGCTGTTCATCGGCGACTCCTTTGTCTGGGGCCTCGATGCCGAAGCCAATGAGCGCTTCACGGACCTCTTGAGGGGGCGCATTCCCGGCTACAACATCGTCAATGCCGGCGTATCCGGTTATGGTACCGACCAGGAATATCTGCTGCTTCAGCGGCTATGGCCCGATGATCGAGCCCAAGGTCGTCGTGCTGGTGTTTTGCACCGAGAACGACCACTTCGATAACAGCACCAGCGTTCGCTACGAGAGTTACCAGAAGCCGTATTTCGCGACCGCCGCCGACGGCACCTTGGTTCTTGAAAGGCCAGCCGGTTCCGAAATCACGCCAGGTCTATGTCAAGGAGAACTGGCTGGTGCGGCATTCCCTGCTGGCCCGCGTCGTCGTCTATAATTTCGTCGACCTGGTGCATCCGGCCGTCGATGTACCGGATCCGTCCGAGCGTCTGGTCAGCAAGATCCGTGACTTCGTCGAGGCGCATGGCGCCAAGCTGATCGTCGGCGTGCAGACACGCGACGACAAACTGGTTGCGCATCTTCAAGCCGAACGAATTCCCTTTGTCGGTTTCGACGGCGCGGAGGCCTATCCCGACCCCTCCGGTGCGCATTGGACGCCGAACGGCCAAAGGCTGGTCGCCGAACGGCTGTTCGGCCTGCTGTCTGAAAACGGTCTTGTCGGAGAGAACAAGGCATCGCGCTAGCTTCGGCATGCTGTGCCCGTGTAGAGTGGCCGGCAACAACACGCTCAAGGGAACTTATGGCGACCGGTACGTTACATGAGGATTTGCGGCGCGACGACGCAACGACTGGTCCCAGCGACCGGAAGTTCGGGCTGACGCTCGGCATCATCCTCGCGCTGATCGCCGTGGTGAAGGGCTTCGAGCGCTCGCCATGGGGCGGCGTCTGGGGCGTGCTCGCATTGCTGCTGATCGGATCAGCGCTGTGGCGGCCGTCGCTGTTGTCGACGCCCAATCACATCTGGTTGAAGCTTGGGCTGCTGCTCCACCGGATCGTCAATCCGGTCATCATGGCCGTGCTGTTCTACGGTACCATTTTGCCAATCGGCCTGTTGATGCGGCTGTTTGGCAAGGACCCGCTGCGGCTCAAGCTCGACAAGACGGCCGCCAGCTATTGGCTGACGCGCGCCGACGAGCGGCCGCAATCCGAAGCCATGCGCCAGCAATTCTGAGATCGTAAATGTCTTTTCTGCGTGAATTCATTGCCTTTCTTCGTGTCCGCAAGAAATACTGGCTGGTGCCGGTGTTCGTCGTGATGTTCTTTCTCGGCGGGCTGTTGGTGCTGACCAAGGGATCCGTGGTCGCGCCCTTTATCTACACGCTGTTTTGATGCCCTCGCGGATCCTCGGGATTTCGGCGTTCTATCACGACAGCGCCGCGGCCTTGGTGGTGGACGGACGCATCGCGGCTGCCGCGCAGGAAGAGCGCTTCACCCGCAAGAAGCACGATCCGCAATTTCCGACGCTGGCGATCCGCTATTGCCTCGATCAGGCCGGCCTCAAGGCCGGCGATATCGATCACGTGGTGTTCTACGAAAAGCCCTTCATCAAGTTCGAACGGCTGCTCGAGACCTATCTGGCGTTGGCACCAAGCGGCTACACTTCATTTCGATTGGCGATCCCGCTGTGGCTGAAGGAAAAACTGTTCCAGAAGCGTTTGCTGCGGCAAAGCCTGAAGGAAATCGATCCCGACATCGATTGGGAGCAGCGGCTGTTGTTCACCGATCACCATCAGAGCCACGCAGCGTCGGCGTTTTTTCCCTCACCCTTTGAGGAAGCCGCGGTGCTGACGCTCGATGGTGTCGGCGAATGGACCACGACCTCGTCCGGCTTCGGCCAGAGCAACAAGCTCGATATTACGCGCGAGATTCATTTCCCGCATTCGATCGGGCTGTTGTACTCAGCGTTCACCTACTACACCGGGTTCAAGGTCAACTCCGGCGAATACAAGGTGATGGGGCTCGCACCTTACGGCGAGCCGAAATATGTCAACGAGATTTTCGATCATCTGGTCGATCTGAAAGCCGATGGCTCCTACCGGCTCGATCTCAGCTATTTCAATTATGCTACCGGACTGACGATGACGAGCGAGCGGTTTCATGACCTGTTCGGCGGCGCGCCGCGCAAACCGGAAGAGTTGCTCAATCAGCGCCACATGGATCTGGCGGCTTCGATCCAGAAAGCGACCGAAGAAATCGTGCTGCGGCTGGCGCGTAGCGCGGCGAAGGAAACCGGTTCGGCCAATCTGTGCCTCGCCGGCGGCGTCGCACTCAATTGCGTCGCCAACGGCAAGATCCTGCGCGACGGGTGTTTCAAGAATATCTGGATTCAACCCGCGGCCGGCGATGCCGGCGGTGCGCTGGGGGCGGCACTTGCGGCCCATTACCAATTCAACGGCGCCCCACGGCAGGCGACCGGCGGCGGCGACAGCATGTCGGGCTCCTATCTCGGTCCGGAATATCTACAGGGGGAAATCGAATCCCGTCTGGCGCAGGCCGGCGCGCGCTTTACCGTGCTCGGCGATCCGGATCTGATTTCATCCACGGTCCAGGCGCTGGTCGACGAAAAGGCCGTCGGCTGGTTTCAGGGCCGAATGGAATTCGGGCCCCGCGCGCTCGGTGCGCGCTCGATCCTGGGCGATCCCCGCTCCGCATCGATGCAGAAATCGCTCAACCTCCGGGTCAAATATCGCGAGAGTTTCAGGCCGTTCGCGCCGGCGATCCTGCGGGAAGACGTCGCCGACTGGTTCGAACTGTCGGCCGACAGCCCGTACATGCTGCTGGTTGCCGATGTGGTCGAGCGCCGGCGTCGCGCCATGACGCCGGAGCAGCAGGCGCTGTTCGGCATCGACAAATTGAATGTCAGCCGCTCGGAGATTCCCGCGGTCACGCATGTGGATTATTCCGCGCGGGTCCAGACCGTTCACGCCGACACCAATCCGCGTTTCCATGCGCTGATTGCGGCGTTCAAGGCGCGAACCGGTTGCCCGGTGCTGGTCAATACCAGTTTTAACGTCCGGGGCGAGCCGATCGTGGGCACGCCGGAAGACGCGTTCCGCTGCTTCATGGGCAGCGATATCGAGCTGCTGGTGATCGGCAATTGCCTGTTGCGCAAGGAAGAGCAGAACCCGGCGCTCAAGCTCGACTACAAGGAAGCGTTCGAGCTCGATTGAGGAAGCGTCCGGCCGTTCACGCAAACAGCGACCGGTGATCCCCCAGGATCACGCGCGCCGCGTTGTGGCCGGGGGCGCCGGTGACGCCGCCGCCGGGATGCGCGCCGGAGCCGCAATGGTAGAGGCCCTTGAGGGGTCCGCGGTAATCGGCATGGCCCAGCATCGGCCGCGCCGAGAACAGCTGGTTCAGCGACAGCGCGCCGTGGAAGATATCGCCGCCGAGCAAGCCAAACTGACGCTCCAGGTCGAGCGGCGAGAGAACCTGCCGGCCGATCACGCTGGATGCAAAACCCGGCGCGTAGCTGTCCACCGTTGCGATCATGAGATCGGCGACTTCCTCGCGATGGTCGTCCCACGATCGGCCGTCGGGCAATTCCGGCGCCACATGCTGGCAAAACAGACTGGCGACGTGCTGGCCCGGGGGGCTCAGCGTATCGTCCAGGGTCGAGGGGATCAGCACTTCGACCACGGGGTGGCGGCTCCAGCCATGGTCGCGGGCGTCCTGCCAGGCGCGGTCCATATAGCCAAGGCTCGGCGCCAGGATGATGCCGGCGCTGAGGTGATCGCCGGGGCCGGGCAGCGCGGTGAACGAGGGCAGGGCGTTCAGCGCGACATTCATCCGGAACGTGCCCGAGCCGTTGCGCCAGTTCTGGATGCGCCGAAGAAACGCCGGCGGCAGCGCATCCGCCGGGATCAGCCGGGTGTACAGCAGTTTCGGATTGACGCTGGAGGCCACATATTTGGCGCTGACAGTCTCGCCATTGTCGAGGATGACGCCGATCGCGCGGTCGCGTTCCACGATCACCTCGCGCACCCCGGCGTCGAGCCGGATCTCGACGCCATGGCCGCGCGCGGCGCCGGCCATCGCCTGCGTGATCGCGCCCATGCCACCGATGGCGTGGCCCCAGACACCCTTCTTGCCGTTCACCTCTCCGAAAGCGTGATGCAGCATCACATAGGCCGAGCCCGCGGCGTAGGGGCTGGCGTAATTGCCGACGATGGCGTCGAATCCGAACAGCGCTTTCACCAGATCGTTCTCGAACCGCTCGTCGAGCATCTCGCCGGCCGAGCGCGTGAACAGGTCGAGCAGGCTGCGTTGCTGCTCCAGCGTCAGCCGGCGCAGGATATTGGCGGTGCCGAGCGCGTTGAAGGCTTCGCTGATCGCGCCGACACCAAAACCTTCGACCATGTTGGGCGGCGCGCGCAGCACCAATTGACGCAGCACGTCGGCGATCTCTTCCAGTTCCCGCCCGAACGCATCGAAGCGATCGGCGTCACGCGCGCTGAGTTGTTCCAGGGATTGCCGGGTGCGGCCTTCGCCGGTCAGCAGATAGCGACCATCCGGCGCGGGCAGGAAATTTTGCGCGCGGCGTTCGACCACCCGCAGGCCGTGGTCGGCCAGCTTCAAATCCCTGATGACCTGCGGGTTCAGCAAACTGACCGTGTAGGCCGCGACCGAATTGCGAAATCCCGGATGAAATTCCTCGGTGACGGCGGCGCCACCCACGACCTTGCGGCGTTCGACCACCGTCACGCGCAGTCCGGCCATCGCCAGATAGGCCGCGCAAGTGAGGCCGTTATGGCCGGCGCCGATGATCAGTACGTCGGTTTCCGTCATGTGTGGTTCATGTTCATCCTGTCATTCCGGGGTGGTCCGAAGGACCAGTCCCGGAATCTCGAAATTCCCCGATGTGCAATAGCACATCTGAGGTTCGATGCTTCGCATCGCCCCGGAATGACGTTCCGTTATGTAGCGAACACGCGGCCGCTCGCACAGCTATAAGTGATGCTCCCGGCGGTTCACCCGCATTGCCTGCAATGGTGCGATATGATCCATTGTTGCGCCCGGTGTCATCAGCCGGAATGCCGCCACCGGCGCCAGCCGGGCCCACGCCGGAGCTCTCATGATTTCAACCGATATGTCCTCCGACGCCACGGGCCAGTCCTCGGTGTCCCGCAACTGGCTGGTGCTGATTGTCTATACCTCGGCGATCTTTGTCAGCGCGTTGCTGCTGTTCTCGGTGCAGCCGCTGTTCACCAAGATGGTGTTGCCGCGGCTCGGCGGCTCGCCGGCGGTGTGGTCTGTTGCGATGGTGTTCTTCCAGTCGCTGCTGCTCGGCGGTTACGCCTATGCGCATTTTCTGATGCAACTGCGCAACCGCATGATTCCGGTCGTGGTGCATCTGCTGCTGCTGGTGGTCGCGTTGCTGACGCTGCCGCTGTCGATCGCGAGCGGGTGGGGCGAGCCGCCGTCGTCGGGCTATGCGTTCTGGCTGCTCGGCCTGTTCGTGGTCTCGATCGGGCTGCCGTTCTTCGCGCTCGCGGCCAACAACCCGATGCTGCAGGCCTGGTTTGTCCGCACCGGCCATCCCGATGGTCCCGATCCGTACTTCCTTTATGCGTCCTCGAACATCGGCAGTTTCCTGGCGCTGTTGTCCTACCCGGTGCTGCTGGAGCCGATGTTCACGCTGCGCACCCAGAACCTGATCTGGACCGGCGGCTATGGCCTATTGATCGTCCTGATCGCGAGCTGCGGCGTGCTGTTGCTGCGGTCGCCGGCATCGGCGGCGGTGGATGTCCTCGCTGAGCACAGCGATGCGCCGGCGCCAGGCTGGATCCTGCGCGCGCGCTGGATTTTCCTCGCCGCGGTACCGTCGGGGCTGCTGATCGCGGTAACCGCGCATATCTCCACCGACGTCGCCGCGGCGCCGCTGCTGTGGGTGCTGCCGCTGTCGCTGTATCTGCTGACCTGGGTGCTGGTGTTCCAGTCCCGCCCGTTGCTGCCGCACCGATGGATGTTGATGCTGCAGCCGGTGGCGATCATAGGAGCGGTGATACTTCTGGCGGTTGGTGGCGAACAGAATCTGCTGATGACGCTCGGCGGGCATCTGATCTGCTTCTTTATCATTGCCATGGCCTGCCATGGCGAATTGGCGCGGACCCGCCCGGCCGCGAAATATCTCACCGGCTTCTATGTCGCGCTGTCGTTCGGCGGCATGCTCGGCGGATTGTTCGCGGGCCTGGTCGCGCCATTTACGTTTTCGTGGATCGCGGAATATCCGATCCTGCTCGTGTTGGCGGGGTTGTGCCGTCCGCCCGGCGACGGGTTGAATGCGCGCTGGGGCGGCCGGTATTGGCTGCTGCTGTTGGTGGCCGCGGTGGCGTTGATCACGCCGGCCTACACCACCGGCAAGCTGTTCGATTGGTTGAATGACCAGCGTTTGTATCTTGCCAGCGTCGTGTCGGTTGCCGCCCTGATGCTGGTGATTTTGTTGCGGGGGAGCCGCTGGAAGTTCGCGGCCACCATCGCGCTCGCTTTGGTGCTGACCCGGGTATATCCGCTTGACGACGGCCGCGTGGACACCGTGCGCAGCTTTTTCGGCGTTCATAAAATCCTGGTGACGCCAAACGGGCAGTATCATGTGCTGATGCACGGCACCACAATCCATGGCGCGCAGAAATTCCAGAACAACGACGGTACGCCGGTGACCGGCCGGCCCGAGCCGATTTCCTATTATCACAAGGACGGCGGCATCGGCCGGGCGATCACGGCCATTCGCGAACGCAAGGGCGCGCCGTTGCGGGTCGCGGTGATCGGGCTCGGTTCCGGCACGCTGACCTGCGCCTCGCAGCCGGGCGAGAACTGGAAGTTCTTCGAGATCGACCAGTCGATGCTCGATACCGCAAGCGACCCGAAATATTTCACCTACATCAAGAATTGCGAGCCGAACCTGAAGCCGGTGATGGGCGACGCGCGGCTGACCTTCGCGCGCGAACCGGACGGCATCTACGACATGATCATCGTCGACGCCTATTCATCGGACGCGATCCCGATCCATCTCGCCACCCAGGAGGCGATGAAGATCTACAAGGACAAGCTGGCGCCGCAGGGCGTGGTGGTGATGCACGTCTCGAACCGGCATCTTGAGCTGGAAAGCGTTGTGGTCGGCATCGCCGACGCCAACGGCATGAAGAGCTGGGTCTATGACGAGGATTCCAACCGCGACGGCGAATACATCTTCGCGACCGATGTCGTGGTCTCGGCCCGCGCCGAGGCCGATGTCGGCAAGCTGGCGTCATCGGACGTCTGGGAAGAGACCGATGCGAACAAGAAGCAGCGGGTCTGGACCGACGATTATTCCAACGTGCTCGGCGCGGTCTATCGCCGGCTGCGTGACGGCGAGCAGTGAAGCTGCCGGCGCAGAGCTAGCTCGGTCACCGCACAATGCGACCTCATGGTGAGGAGGCGCCACCGGTCCGCGCAAAGCGCGGCCCGATGATAAACTCCGCGCCGTCTCGAACCATGGCGCCAGAACGCCATCCTTCGAGACGCGCGCAAACACGCGCTCCTCAGGATGAGGTGGGTGCTTGTGGCGACTCAGAACTCAGGCGCTTTTGGCGAGCGGCGGGGGTGCCTCGGCCGCGTCGGCCTCGAGCACTTCGTCGAAATGGGTCAAATGGCGGAACTGGCCGATCGCCGCCGGCCGCCCCAGCAGATAGCCCTGCACCTCGTCACAGCACTCGTCGCGCAGGAACTCCAACTCGGCGTCGGTCTCGACGCCTTCGGCCAGCACCGGCAGCCCAAGCCCGCGTCCTAACCCGAGCACGGCACGGACGATGGTCGCGGCCTGCGCGTTGGAATTGACCGATTTGATGAAGGAGCCGTCGATCTTGATCTTGTCGAACGGAAACGCTCGCAGGTTCGAGAGCGACGAATAGCCGGTGCCGAAATCGTCCATCGCGATGCGAACGCCGAGTGCCTTGACCAGCCGCAACGTGGTCAGCGCCCGGTTGAAATCGCGCACCAGCGCGGTTTCCGTGATCTCGATTTCGAGGCGCCGCGGCGACAAACCGGTCTCGAGCAGGATTTGATGCAGTTCCTGGACAAAATCCGGGTTGTAAAGCTGCACTGCCGAGACGTTAACGGCGACCGTCAGCGGCTGCTCCCATGTTGCGGCCTCGCGGCAGGCGGTCTTGATGACCCAGTCGCCGATCTCCAGGATCGCGCCGCTCTCCTCGGCGATCGGAATGAAGACCGCCGGCGAGATATCGCCCCGCGCCGGGTGCTTCCAGCGCAGCAGGGCTTCAAAGCCGGTCATGGTCTCGCTCCGGGCGGCCTTTTGCGGCTGATACACCAGCCGCAATTCGTTGCGTGTGACCGCGAGCCGCAAATCATGCTCCAGCATCCGGCGTTCGCGGACCGCGGCGCCCATCGCCGCCTCGAAGAAGCGGTAGGTGTTACGGCCGTCGGTCTTGGCGCGATACAGCGCTGTATCGGCGTGGCTGAGCAGGGCTTCGCGGTCCGCGGCGTCGTCGGGGCAAATGGCGATGCCGATGCTGGTCGAGATGCAGTTGGTTTCTGGCGTGTCGCTGGCCGCATGCAGCGCCTCCAGAACGGTCTCGGCGAGCCGGCCGGCCGCTTCCGGGTTCTTCACGCCGGGCATCAGGATGGCGAATTCGTCGCCGCCGAGCCGCGCCATCATCTGACGTTCGCCGAGCACCGCGGTGACGCGCGACGCCACCGTCTGCAGCACGGTGTCGCCGGCGGCATGACCGAACAGATCGTTGATTTCCTTGAACCGGTCGAGATCGAGGCAGAGCACGGCGAGGCTTTCGCCGCCGGAGAGACGCGGCAATTTCCTGGTCGATCCGGGCATTGAAGTAGCCGCGATTGGGCAGCGAGGTCAGCGCATCGTGATGCGCGAGGTAATGGATGTGCTGCTCGGCTTCCTTGCGGGCCTGCAGGTCGCGCACCGCGACGACATGATGAGGCCGTCCGGAGAACATGATCGGGCGTAGCAGCAGTTCGACCGGCGTCATCGTCCCATCGCGATGCCGCAGGCCGGTTTCAACCGTCTGGTTCGATCCGGCCAGCAGCTTGGCGCGGGCAACCTTGTCCGGGAAGCAGCGTTCGAGGCTGACGCCGACGAGTCCTGAAGCGGACACGCCCGCGAGCAGGGCGAAACTGGTATTGACGGAAACGATCGTCTCGCCGTCGCACACCAGAAGCCCCTCCACCGAGGCGTCGGCAAGGTCGCGCATACGGTCGACCTCAAGCTCGGAGCGCCTGGAGTCGCGGATGTCGAGCACAATGCCGGCCAGCGCCAGCCCGATAATCACAAAGCTCGCCATGGCCACCGCCAGCGCCAGCCATGTGGTGGGCAGCGTCGATGCCGGCACTTCGATGGCCTGGTCTGGAATGATCGACACCGCGGCCATCGCCGTAAAGTGATGGCTGCAGATCGCAAGCGTCAGCAGAACCGCGCCGCCGATCTTCCATTTCTCTTCGGTGCCGTGCAGACCGACGGGAAGCGCGATCGCGCCCAGGGCGACGCCCAGCAGGATCGATGTCGCGACCAGCACCGGGTCCCACAGCTCAATGCCGGCGACCTCGAACGCGGCCATGCCGATATAGTGCATCGCCGCGATACCGCCGGCGACAATGGCGCCACCGACCCACGGGCCGTGGCGCCAGTTCGGAATCAGCGAAGCGGCCAGGCCGACGCCGGTCAGCAGGATGGCGGCCACCAGCGACAGGGTGGTCAGCGCGATGTTGTAGCCGTTCGGAATTCCCGGGGTGAAGGCCAGCATCGCGACGAAGTGCGTCGCCCAGATGCCAAAGCCGGTCGAGATCGCGGATACCGCAAGCCACACCGTCCGCATGTTGCCGGTCGATCGCCGCGCATGGCGGAGCAGGTTGATCGCGGTCAGCGATGCCAGCACGCAAATAATGGCGGCGAGGCCGACCAGCTTGAGATCATGGGCGTAAGCGAGGCAATTATAGACTTTCAACATGGACAGACCGCCTAGGCGGAGATACCGCAATGCATCAAGGCCTAGGGGGTAATTATGTAACAAGCGGTAAAAGTCGCGTGTTTTGAAGGCGAAACGCGTGTTAGCAATGCGGTCATCTCATGCAATGCGCCGCGTCTTGGTTACTCCTCTATGAAACAGACGAGCTAATAAGCTCGGCTTCACCTGGCGGTAATGATGAACATTTCGTCAGCGGCTTCCCGCGGCGGCTTCCCGTCGCATCGCGCGGTCCTGACTTTTGGACGGCATTGGCCGGAGCGATACGAGCGGCGTTTGAGGGCAACCAGCCGTTGCCGGGCCTTGATCGAGAACCGGACTTGCTGTCAACTTGCCAACCTCGGGTGGCAAACGATACCCAAGCGGTAGAGGAGAGAGACATGATCAGAGGTTTATTTCTAGCTGCGATGATTGCAACCTTCGCCGCCGGTACGGCGATGGCGCAGGAGACCTGCGAGAGCAAGGCGGTCGGCAAGGATGGCAAGGCCCTCGCGGGCGCTGCGAAGACATCGTTCATGAAGAAGTGCATGGTCGATAGCTGCGCCACCAAGGCCGTGAGCGCGGACGGCAAGCCGCTGTCGGGCGCCGCCAAGAACAGCTTTATGAAAAAGTGCGAGAAGGGGGCATAAGCCTTCGGACCTGCAAGCTTCGAACCTGCTCCGTCATCGGGCGATCACACCGGCCGATCGAGGGAGCCAAAACGCATCAGGGCCTGATTCAGCTGTTCTGAATCAGGCCCTTTGCTTTTGCTGCGCCGTGGTGGACGGGCTCAAGTCTTACTGGAACAGACCGCGCGGCTGGTAATAGGGCTGCGGCGCATATTGTGGGGCGTATTGCGGGGCATAGCCGCCGCGATTGTCGTAATATTGCGGCTGCGGATAGGCCTGCGCGTCGTAGAAGCGTCGGCTGCTGCGCGGTGCGGGATAACGCGCGGCATCCGAGCTGCCATCGGCCGGATAAATGTAGCCATCGTCGGGCCGCTGGACCTGCGGCGCATATTGGCCCGGCATGGCGCGCTGCGGCGTCAGGTCGGTGGGATCTCCGACGGAGCCGTATTGCGAGGCGGGGTCGCGGCGCGCGACGGCGGAATTTGCCCGGGTCCGCGGGTTACGCGCCAGCGCGACCTGCGAGGAGCCGGTCAAGGTCACGGTGGTGTTGAGCACGCCGTCCTTTTCGACCATCGCATAGAGCGTCGTTGCGTTGGCGCGCGAGAGGCGGACGCAGCCATGGGAGACCGGCGTGCCCAGCTTGCTTTCAGAGTCGGTGCCATGGATCGCGTGACCGACCTTGGTGAAGAAGATCGAATGCGGCATCGGCGCGTCGTCGAATTCCTTGGAGAAGTGATCTTCCTCCATCCGGAATGTGCGGAAAGTGCCGTTCGGTGTTTCGTGAGAAGGGTTGCCGGTCGAGACCGGCCACTGATAGCGCGCGACGCCGTCGACCGCGACGGTCATCATCTGCGCATCCTTGTCGACGGTGATGGCGATCTTGGCCTGCGCGGCGTCACTGGCGAACGAGCCGGCGGCGAACAGCGTCAGGCCGGTGAGGGCAACGAGCAAGGAACGCATTTTACTTTTGGCCTCCGGGCCTGATTACAAATAGCGCCGCCTTCACCGTCCCCCCGGACGCCAGTATGCGCTGAATCCGGCTTTTGTTCCAGTGGCCCTGTCAGGCCATCGTTAAGGTGCAGCCGGGCGCAAACAAGGCGATCACAGGGCGCAAGCGGGCGCGCGAGGTTAATTTTTCGCGAGGTTCGCGTGTTCGGCGACGCTGCCAACGCTTTCACATGTCGCGGACATACGTCCTTGGTCGTGAATCCGTCATGATGGCGCAACCTTTTGGCAGGATCGGCGTTACTTGTTCCCGCCTCCAAGGGCGCTGCCATCACAAGGAATTCAGATGAAGACGACGAAGGCCGATATCCAAGCCAGGACGCTGCCGCTGCCGACCTATTTCCCTTCGAAGCTTTACCTGACGGCCGCCGCGCTTGCTCTCGCCTTGCTGGCGATTCCCCATCTCGGACATGCACAAGGCATCATCGGCGGCGCGCAAGAAGGCTCCCGTGAGGGAGGACGCGCGGCCGGGCCGGTCGGCGCGGTCGTGGGCGGTGCCGTCGGAGCTGGTGTGGGTGGTGCGGTCGGCGCCGTGGACGGCGTGCTCGGGCTGCCGCGGCACCACTGGCGTCACGGATGTCGCGGCTTCTACGATCGCTACGATCGATTCCACTGCTATCGCTGAGTTTTCAATGAGGCCGTCGTTCCGGGGGCGCGCGAAGACGCGCGCCTCGGAATGACTTCACTTGCGAGGCGCCGCGCTCAGTTCTTCAACCGGTAGCCGGTCTTGAAGATCCACCACACCACGATCATGCAGGCGACCAGGAATCCGAACGTGATGCCGAGGCTCAGGCCGACGCTGACGTCGGCGATTTCGTAAAAACTCCAGCGAAAGCCCGAGATCAGATAGACCACGGGGTTCAGCAGCGTGATGGTGCGCCAGCCCGACGGCAGCATGTTGACCGAGTAGAAGCTGCCGCCCAGAAACGTCAGCGGTGTCACCACCAGCATCGGGATCATCTGCAGCTTCTCGAAACCGTCGGCCCAGATGCCGATGATGAATCCGAACAGGCTGAAGGTCACGGCGGTGAGCACCAGGAAGGTCAGCATCCAGATCGGGTGATGGATCTGCAGCGGCACGAACAGCCCGGCGGTGGCCAGAATGATCAGGCCGAGGATGATCGACTTGGTCGCGGCCGCCCCGACATAGCCGAGCACGATCTCGTAATAGGAGATCGGCGCCGACAGGATCTCGTAGATGGTGCCGACGAATTTCGGGAAATAAATTCCGAACGAGGCGTTCGAGATGCTTTGGGTCAGCACCGACAGCATCACGAGCCCAGGCACGATGAAGGTGCCGTAACTGACGCCTTCGACCGAGGTGATGCGCGAGCCGATCGCCGCGCCGAACACCACGAAATAAAGCGAGGTCGAAACCACCGGCGAGACGATGCTCTGCACCAGCGTGCGCCAGGTGCGCGCCATTTCGAACCGATAGATCGCGCCGACGGCCCGGAAATTCATGGCGCCCTCACCAGGCTGACGAAGATATCTTCCAGCGAGCTCTGGTTGGTGTCGAGGTCGTAGAAGCGAATGCCGGCGTTGCGAAGGTCGCTCAGCAGGCTGGTGATGCCGGTGCGCTCGCCCTTGGTGTCATAATTGAAGATCAGTTCGCTGCCTTCTTCCGACAGTTCGAGATTGTAGGGCGCGAGTGCCGGCGGGATCGCCTCGATCTTGCCCTGCAGATGCAGCTTGAGCTGTTTCCTGCCGAGCTTCTGCATCAACCCGGCCTTGTCCTCGACCAGGATGATCTCACCCTTGTTGATGACGCCGATCCGGTCGGCCATCTGCTCGGCTTCCTCGATGTAATGCGTGGTGAGGATGATGGTGACGCCCTTGGCCTGCAGCGCCCGCACCACTTCCCACATGCCCTTGCGCAATTCGACATCGACGCCCGCGGTCGGCTCGTCGAGGAACAGGATCTGCGGTTCGTGCGACAGCGCTTTCGCGATCATCACCCGGCGCTTCATGCCGCCCGACAGCGTGACGATCTTGGAATCCTTCTTGTCCCACAGCGACAGGTCCTTGAGGACCTTTTCGATATAGGCGGGATTTTTCGGCTTGCCGAACAGGCCGCGGCTGAAGCTGACGGTCGCCCACACGGTTTCAAATGCGTCGGTGTGCAGTTCCTGCGGTACCAACCCGATCAGCGAGCGCGCCGCGCGGTAGGACTCGACGATATCATGGCCGCCGACCAGAACCTTGCCCTCGCTCGGATTGGCGATCCCGCAGACGATGCTGATCAGCGTGGTCTTGCCGGCGCCGTTGGGCCCAAGCAGCGCAAAAATCTCGCCGCTGCCGATTTCAAGATTGATGCCCTTCAGGGCCTTGAAGCCGGAACCGTAGGTTTTGGACAGATTTGTAACGGATATGATCGGGGGCATAAGGCTTGAAGGTTCGCGATCTCTGGAATCCAGGGCTTGGAATCGGAAGCTTGGGACTTGGGGCCAGGGCTTGAAGGTCTGAATTGGATAGGCGGAAAGCACTACGCGGCGCGCGTCAGCCCGCTCAGGAGGTAAGCAGCCACAGATAGGTACGCGCCCGCCGTCGCGCAAGCGCCCGCCGGCCGGCGGGCGAACGCAAACGGAACCCTGATTTAGCTGAAATAATTGTGCACGATTTGCAAATCGGAGGGCGCGGCAGGCCGTCCGTTCAGGCTCGCGTCGATCACCCGCCGGCAGATTTCGACGGTGACATTGTCGCGAAGATCGTTGGCGGCTTCGAGAACGAGCCAGGCGTTGTCCAGCGACCCGTCCGGCCTCGACTCATCAGGGGTTGCGCCGGAGGGCTTGCGCACAGCCAGGCCGAATGGAGTTGCGTTCATGGACGATGTCCCCCTGCCGGATCCGGCATCTTATGATGCAATACGCGCGGGTTGGCGCTTCGGCCCGGAATCCGTATCGTCGATATTCTTGCGCGATTGATAGAACTCCAGAACGCTGCGGGATGTCTCGACGTTGAGGTGCCCGAACTCGTTCTCCAGATCCTTCAATTCCCTGGCGGTGATACGGTGATCTTTCGCGCCGAGGAACAGCAACGCCATCGTCGTCGCCCACGAAAAGTCGAGGGCCTTGGCAAGGATCAGCAGCATCTCCCGGTTCTTGTCCAATAGCGCGCGTTCGACCACATCGTTGGGCAGGGCACATAACAGCGACAGCCCGATCGTGACTTCTTCCAGCTTATGGAAGCGCGCGTAACCGGAGATGCTGTCCTCATTCAGATTGCCTTGCCGGTACTGCGTGGTCACCACCCGTTTGGCGACGAAATAAGTGCGCGACACCGGTCCGAACTTGGACTGCAACTCGCCGGCGACATCGGAAACCATGGACTTGATTTGCTCGCCCATGTTGGGGCGTTCGTGCTGGAGCCGCTTTCGCACGTCGTCCGACGCCTTGGCGATCAGCTGCTGGAAGATGTGCCGGGGAATGTCCTTACGCAGACCGAGCTGTTCGGCGAGAATGGAATCGCCCTCGGCCCGCTGGATCATGTGCAGAAAGCCGAATTCCGAAAGCCGCGCGCCACTGTTGGTGGCGACGGAGGTGACGACCTCCTGATTGCCGCGCGTGACCAGCACGTCCGTAACCGTCTCTTCGAGCGACTTCCGTTTCGAGATCGCCAGCAGATGCGACTGGCTTTTGGTGCAGACGTTGGCGACCAGCGCATAGGGCTCCAGCCGTCCGGACTCCCGCAGGATCGGGCCGGCGACTTCGATCGAATTCGTCGAAGGCAAGCTTGTGGATGATGTTGACCGGGGCGTGGTCGACGCGGGCCAGCCGCTTCGCAAGCTGCGCGCGGGCCGTTACTTCGATCTCATCCGCGAGCCGTCCGATCACCTCGCCAAAGGTCCAGATCTCGTCTTCGCTGTAGCGGCCCGCGACCATGAGGTCGGTGGTATGCCACAGCGCCCGCGCGCGGCTCTCGGGTGTTCCCCGCGAGACGGCCTCGTCGAGATCCATCAGAAACGATTTTGCCTCAGCCATTTTCGGCAGCCCCAACTCGCGAACCAACGCCCGCCATACGCATTTGGGTTGCACGATACACGGCACACGCGAGTTTTCAGTTTGGGGATTCGTTAAAATGCTGTCGATTTTGCGAATTCACCTGCGACAGGAGGTCTGGCTGGCCGGATCAGCGTGGCTGGCTGCGGCGCCAATCTCGTGAGCCCTAGCCTCCGGTGGCCGCGTATTTTTTCAAATCCTTAGCCATGATTTGAGCGGTGGTCGCCGCACCGGGATAGAGGCGGGTTCAAATTCGGGGGACGGCACGTAAACGCCGTGCTCCGCGGAGTCGATCGGCGCGCTCACGCCCGCTGCACGAAACTATCGACCACCTTTTTCTCGCCGGCCTTTTCAAAGGCGATGGTGAGCTTGTTGCCGTCGATCTTCACCACCTGGCCGTAGCCGAATTTCTGGTGAAATACGCGGTCGTCGAGCGAGAATTCCGAAACGGTGCCGGTCGATTTCGCGATCAGCTCGCCTTCGATCACCATCGGTCCGCGTTTGTTGCGGGAGAAGTTTTCGCCGCGTCCGCCCGGAACATCGCTTCGCGCGCTTGAAAAGGGCGACTGGTTTTCGTCGAAGCCGCCGCGGGCCTGGCCCTGCCGGTTGTCCTGACGGCCGCCCTGGCCGCGGGCGCGATTGGCTTGCGCCCGCTGCCAGCCCGGCGTGCTGTAACTCGAGCCGAAGGATTCCACATTGTCGAACCGCGAGGGGCCGTAGCCGCCGCTGCCGCCCCAGCCCGAGCCGCCCTTGGATTCCGTGATTTCGACATTGTGCGCCGGCAATTCGTCGAGGAAGCGTGACGGGATCGTGGTCGACCAGGTGCCGTGAATCCGCCGATTGGTCGCGAAATAGAGTTTGGCGCGGCGGCGCGCGCGGGTCAGACCGACATGGGCCAGACGCCGTTCTTCCTCGAGTCCGGCACGGCCCTGCTCGTCGAGCGTGCGCTGGCTCGGAAACAGGCCTTCTTCCCAGCCCGGCAGGAACACGTTGTCGAATTCCAGTCCCTTGGCCGAATGCAGCGTCATCAGCGACACCGCTTCGTCTTCGGCACCGCCGTCGCGGTCCATCACCAGCGAGATGTGTTCGAGGAAGCCCTGCAGGTTCTCGAACTCCTCCATCGAGCGCACCAGCTCCTTGAGGTTTTCGAGCCGGCCGGCGGCATCGGCGGAACGGTCCTTCTGCCACATCTCGGTGTAGCCGCTCTCGTCGAGCACGACTTCGGCCAATTCGGTATGCGTGCACACCTCGCGCCGGGCGCGCCAGCGCTCGAAGCTGATGATGAGATCGCGCAACGAGCCGCGCGCCTTTGGCTTCAGCTCGTCGGTCTCGACCACGGCACGCGCCGCCTCGAACAGCGGAATGCGGCGCTTGCGGGCGTGGTCGTGCAGCATCTGCACGGTGGCGTCGCCGAGGCCGCGTTTGGGCACATTGACGATGCGCTCGAAGGCGAGATCGTCGGCGGGGGAATTGATCACCCGCAGATAGGCCAGCGCGTCGCGGATTTCCGCGCGCTCATAGAACCTCGGACCGCCGATCACGCGATAGGGCAGGCCCAGCGTGACAAAACGATCTTCGAACTCGCGCATCTGGAACGAGGCCCGCACCAGGATCGCGACATCGTTGAGATTGTTGCCGGCGCGCTGCAGCTCCTCGATCTCCTCGCCGATGGCGCGGGCTTCCTCCTCGGAATCCCAGGAACCGGTGACGGTGACCTTTTCGCCGTCGACATCCTCGGTGCGCAGCGTCTTGCCGAGCCGGCTTTCATTATGCGCGATCAGATGCGAGGCGGCGGCAAGGATGTGCCCGGTGGAGCGGTAGTTGCGCTCCAGCCGGATCACCTTGGCGCCCGGGAAATCATGATCGAAGCGCAGGATGTTGTCGACCTCCGCGCCGCGCCAGCCATAGATCGACTGGTCGTCGTCGCCGACGCAGCAGATGTTTTTGGGAGGCGTGGAAGGGGCCGGTTGAGCCGAGGCTCCTCGTTCGTCATTCCGGGGCGCACCGTCAGGTGCGAACCCGGAATCTCGCGATTCTCCGATGTGCAATTGCACATCGTAGTTCAGGCCTTCGGCCTGCCCCGGAATGACGGGAGAGGTGGCGTGCCCTGGAACGACGGGGGAATCGATGTGTCCCGGAATAATCGCCGACAACGGCAGGCCCGGTCGCGCTGCCGGCGCCTGCGACAGCAGCCGCAGCCACAGATATTGCGCGACATTGGTGTCCTGATATTCGTCGACCAGGATGAATTTGAAGCGGTGCTGATATTGCCGGAGCACGTCGGGATGCTCGCGGAACAGCCGGATATTTTCGAGCAGCAGATCGCCGAAATCGGCGGCGTTGAGGATCTTCAGCCGTTCCTGATAGCTCGCATAGAGCTTGCCGCCCTTGCCGTTGCCGAATACCGCGGCCTCGCCTGCCGGCACCTGCGCCGGTGTCAGGCCGCGATTCTTCCAGCCGTCGATCAGCCCGGCCAGCATTCGCGCCGGCCAGCGCTTGTCGTCGATGTTCTCGGCCGCCAACAACTGCTTCAGCAGGCGAATCTGATCGTCGACATCGAGCACGGTGAAATTGGATTTCAACTGCACCATTTCGGCGTGGGTGCGCAGGATGCGGCCGCCGATCGAATGGAAGGTGCCGAGCCACGGCATGCCCTCGACGGCCTGGCCGAGCATCTGGCCAAGCCGCAGCTTCATCTCGCGTGCGGCCTTGTTGGTGAAGGTGACCGAGAGGATCTCGCCGGGACGGGCGCGGCCCTGGCTCAGGATGTGGGCGATGCGGCAGGTCAGCACGCGGGTCTTGCCGGTGCCGGCACCCGCCAGCACCAGGACCGGCCCATCCAGCGTTTCCACCGCCTCGCGCTGCTCCGGGTTGAGGCCCGCGAGATATTGCGGGCCGCCGGCGGCGGCGCGCGCACGCGCGGCAATGCCGCCAGCGGCGGGCTGGTGGTCGGGGACACCGTGATGGGTCAGTTTGTTCGGCTCGGTCATACGAATCGTCTTAGCCCACGATGGCACCGCGGGGCCGTGAAGGGGAGCCTTCATAGCAGGAATGAAGGGCATATAGGCGTCCCCGGGCCATTTTGACAGGAGTTATCCCGGCGTTCGAGCAGGCACCATTTGAGCCTGCCGGCTTTGATTTTGTTCCCCTGGCAGCGGTTTTTTTGCGTTTTCCGGGCCTTGAAGGCCACGGAACTTTCGTTCCCAGGCCGGATTAATTCCGCATCAGGGCGCGCCATCGTCGGTTGCGCCGAATTCGAAACAGGATGTGCAAACAGAGGTCGGGACCATGTTGAGCTGGGTCGTTACGTTTTTGATCGTCGCCTTGATCGCAGGCATTTTGGGCTTCGGCGGCATCGCCGGCGCTTCCATCGAAATCGCCAAGATCATCTTCTTCGTCGCCGTCGTGCTGTTCCTGGTCTCGGCGGTGGTCGGGCTGGTGCGCGGGCGCACGCGGGTTTAGCGCGGCAAGCGCTATTTCGAGGGCATCGCGATCTTCCGGCCGATGCCCTCGGGACGCGCGATTCCCGAATGCGCGGTCGCCACCGCATCGATGCGGGCGCGGATATCGGCGGGGAAGGGCGCGGTTTTTCGCGCGGTCATGTCGATATGAATGGTCATGTTTTCCGACGTGGCCGACAGCCAGCCTTCGGTGGCATGGCGCAATTCCTCAAAGGTGTGCAGCCGTTTTTCGTCGGCGCCGACCAGCAGGATCGCGATCTGCACGGGATCGCCGAGATGAATCTCGCGCAAATACCGCACATGGCATTCCGCGGTGAAGGTCGAGCCGTGGCGTTCTTTCATGTAGGCCGGCCCGATCCCGAGCTTGAGCCATAATTCGTCGATCGCGCGGTCGAACATGACGTTGTAATAGGCCATGTTGAGATGGCCGTTGTAGTCGATCCATTGCGGCTCGATCTGCATCACGGACGACAGGAACGGCGTGGGGCGAAGCAGCCCGTCGTCGGCCTCGGTCCGTGTCATCATACCCATCCCCTTGTTTGCCCGTTTGTTCTAGAGCCTTATCGGTTCTGATTGAATCAGAACCGGGCTCCAGGTTTTGTTTTGACGCGTTTTCTTGACGCGAACCGGCGTCCACTTCGCTCGAAAACGCTATAGTCGGTCCCTTGACCGCTTATATATCCTTTGCCACGGTCTTTTCGTCGGGAGGATATCGTTTTGGCTACAACACCACAAAATCTGCCGCGTCCGGAGCCGCAGGCCCTGGCGAGCACCCTGGAAGCGCTCGCGGCGCGGTTCGGCAACCGGTTGATCACCTCGCAGGCGGTGCGCGACCAGCACGCGCATACCACGACCTGGCTGAAGCCGCAGCCGCCCGACGCGGTGGTGATGGCGCAGGAGACGTCCGACATCCAGGACGTGGTGCGGATTTGCGCCAAGCATCGCGTGCCGGTGATCGCGTTCGGCACCGGCACGTCGCTCGAGGGCCAGGTCAACGCGCCGGCCGGCGGCGTCTGCATCGACCTGCGCGACATGAACAAGGTGCTGGAAGTCCACGCCGACGATCTCGATTGCGTGATCCAGCCCGGCGTCACCCGCAAGGCGTTGAACGAATATCTGCGCGACCAGGGCGTGTTCTTCCCGATCGATCCCGGCGCCGACGCCTCGCTCGGCGGCATGGCGTCGACGCGCGCCTCCGGCACCAATGCGGTGCGCTACGGCACCATGCGTGACAACGTGCTGGCGCTCAAGGTGGTGCGCGCCGATGGCGAGATCATCACCACAGGCACGCGGTCGAAGAAATCATCGGCCGGCTACGACCTGACCCATCTGTTCGTCGGCGCCGAGGGCACGCTCGGGATCATCACCGAACTCACCATCAAGCTGCGCGGCATTCCCGAAACCATCGCGGCCGCGGCGTGCTCGTTCGACAGCGTGCGCGGCGCCTGCCAGGCCACCATTCTGGCGATTCAGACCGGCATCCCGGTCGCCCGCATCGAACTGCTCAATGCCGAGCAGGTGCGGGCCTGCAATGCCTACTCGAAACTATCGCTGCCGGAGACGCCGCTGCTGCTGCTGGAATTCCACGGCAGCGAGAATGAAGTCGCCGAGCAATCGAAGAATTTCCGCGAGATCGCGGAGGAATGCGGCGGCGGCGATTTCACCTGGACCACGCGGCCGGAGGATCGCACCAAGCTGTGGCAGGCTCGGCACGACGCCTATTGGTCGGTCAAGGCGCTGCGGCCCGGTGCGGGCGTGGTGGCGACCGACGTCTGCGTGCCGATTTCGCGGCTGGCCGATTGCGTCACCGAAACGGAAGAGGATTTGAAGCGCCTGAAATTACAATCGCCGATCGTCGGCCATGTCGGTGACGGCAATTTCCACTGCTCGCTGTTGTGCGACGTCGACGACGCCGACGAGATGGCGCGCGGCGAGGATTTCATGCATCGCCTGGTCGAACGCGCGCAGTCGATGGGCGGCACCTGCACCGGCGAGCACGGCATCGGGCAGGGCAAGCAGAAATATCTGAAAGCCGAAATCGGCATCGAGGCCATCGAGGCCATGCGCGCGGTGAAGCAGGCGCTCGATCCGCAGAATATCTTCAATCCCGGAAAGATCCTGCCGGCGGCGTAGCGCTCGCCGTCAGCGGCCTCGTTAATTTCCTGCAGGCTCAGGTCTTGAGCGTGAGGGGAACGGTCAGCGAGGATTGATTGCCGGTGGTCGGATCGGTCACGATCGTGGTCAGCACGGCTTTGCCGGTGCCGGTCAGCTGGAACTGGGAATCGGCAATTCGAAAATTGTTCTTGGTGGTGATGAACGCCCGGGTACTTTGCTGGCCGTCGGCAACATCGTTGACCGTGACGTTGGCCCGGAAGCCGCTGACCTTTGTGATCGATACCGTGACAGGCTGCTTCTTGTCGTCGGTGCCGGTCCAGGTGCCTGCCCACTGCGTCGGATCGACATTGGCGAATTTCGAGCCGGGCGCGATCAGGCTTTGCGCCGACGACGCCGACGAGTAACTCGACTGCAGGATGCTCATGATGTCGCCCATTGGAAATCCTCCGTTGGCCCAGGATAGCGGGCAGGGTAGCGGGTGGCTACGACATCACTGCCAGAACAGAATTAATCATTGATTAACTACGGCAGTGCGGTTCGACGGCGAGGCAGTCGCCCCGCGCTCAATATCCGGCTGCGTCGTCCACGGCATGGCCGCGCTTGGGAACCAGCACGGTCCGCTCGAATGAGATAAATTGCGTTCCGTCCGATTTCTTGCCCAGGGTCTTGACCGAAACGATGCCTTGCGTCGGGCGCTTGGCGGACTCCCGCTTACCCAGCACTTCGGTTTCCGCGTAGATGGTGTCGCCGACGAACACCGGCGCCGTCAGCCGGATGTCGTTCCAGCCGAGATTGCCGATGGCTTTCTGGCTGACGTCGCTCACGCTCATCCCGACGACAATCGAAAGCGTCAGACAACTATTGACCAACGGCCGCTTGAACTCCGATTTGGCGGCGTAGGCCTCGTCGAAATGCACGGGATGCTGGTTCATCGTCAGCAGGGTGAACCAGGTGTTGTCGGTCTCCGAAATGGTCCGGCCCGGCCGATGCTCGTAGATGTCGCCGATTTCGAAATCCTCGTAGTAGCGGCCATAGCTTTCCCTCAAACGGCGTCCGCCGACATTCTTCATGGTCGCGACCATAACTGTTCTCCTAGCCTGCTTGGTTCTTTTGTGAGTCTGGCGGCGGATGTTGGACGAGGGCCACGGGTGATGGCCTCAGTGTCCTGTCCCAGCGTCGGGATGCTCAGATCGATCTGTGCGGGTTCGTCGCCAAAATGAATCGCAGAGGAAATATGCTTTCGCCCGAAGCCATCGGTCACCACCATGCCGCGCGCTTTTAATTGCGGGTCGGCCGAGCATCTCCGGAAAGGTTTGGACCGGTCCGAAGCAGACATCGAGTTCCAGCAGCCATTCGATCCAGTGCGCGAGCGGCTTGCCGCCAAACATCGCGTCGAAATAGGCGATCACCGGCGCCTGATGCGGGCCGGGCCCTTGCAGACAGAGATCGATGAAGTCTGGCCGTTCCACGGCATTGAGCAGGTTGCGGACGAATTTCTCTTCCTGTCCCGCCAGGGTCAGATAGCGGTCATCCGAGGTGCGGTAGATCCGATAGAACGCGCGCCGCCGGTGGTTCGCTCGTGCCTGGCGATCTGCTGCCGGCCCTCTGATATCGCCGGCCCGAGCACGTTGACGCAGGCCGAGACCATGGAATCGTACATCGAGATGTCGATGTAGTCGCCGAGCCCGGTCTCGGTCCGGCGCAGCAGCGCCATCAGCACGGCAGAAAGGCCCTGCAGGCCCGACAGGATATCCGCGGCCGGGATGCCTGGAATCGCCGGAACGTCATCATTGCCGAGCGTGATGCTGAGCGCGCCGCTCATGGCTTCGATCGCGAGGTCGTGGGCCGGCCGGCGCACATACGGTCCATGCTGGCCGAACGCGCTGATCGAACAATAGACGATGCGCGGATTACGCGCCTTCACCCGCTCGTAGTCGACGCCGAGCCGGCTGACCACGCCGGGACGGAAACTCTCGACCACGACGTCGGCGGTTTCGCACAGTCTGAGCAGCGCTTCGCGATCGCCGTCCTGTTTCAGGTCGAGCACGACGCTCTTCTTGCCGCGATTGACGTTGCGAAAGAACACGGTGCTGTCGCCGTCGAGCGATCCGATGCTGCGGCCGGGATCGCCGCCGGGCGCCTCGATCTTGATGACTTCGGCGCCATGGTCGGCCATCGCCGATGTCAAATAGGGGCCGGGCAGAAACGACGAGAGATCGACGACGCGAATACCCCTGAGCTTCATGCGTGCTACCTGTCGGCCGCAGCCAATGTCCGTGCGGTCAGAAACTTGTCGTTGTCGGCGCCGAGCGAGGCGCACACCGGCGAGTGCGGCCGCTGGCCGTCAACCTTGATCGGGTTCGACAACAGCCTCAGCGCCGGATTGGCCGGATGCGCCACGGTGTGGATCATGCCGGTGCGTTCGACGAAGGGGTTTTGCAGCGCCTGCGGCAGATCGTAGACCGGCCCGACCGGAAGCTTGCCCGACAGGCGCTTGAGCCATTCCGCGGTCGTGGCTTTGCGAAACTCCACGTCCAATAGCGCGCTCAGCGCTTCGCGGTTCAGCCGGCGGTCATTCGGCGAGGCGAAACGCGGATCCTGCAACAGGTCGTTGCGATCCAGTGCGCTGGTAAGGTTGGTCCAGAATTTGTCCGTCATGCACATCACGAACACCCAGCCGTCGGCGGTCGGAAAGGTCTGTACCGGCGCGACCGAGAAATGCGAACTGCGCGGCATCCGTTCGGTGACATCGCCATTGTTGAGGAACCAGGTTGCGGTATAGCCGAGCTGATGCAGGGCCACGTCGAACAGACACGTATCGACGTCGCAGCCTTGCCCGGTGGCGCGGGCGCGCATCAGGCAGGACAATAGCCCGACCATCCCAGTCATCCCGGTCATGTAATCGACGATCGACGGCCCGAAGCGGCAAGGCGGACTGTTCGGTTCGCCGGTGATGCTCATCAGGCCGGCTTCGGCCTGCATCAGATAATCATATCCGGGCCAGGCCTTGCGTTCGTTGTCGCGGCCGTAGGCGGAAATATGCAGGCAGACGATCGATGGATTGAGCGATTTGAGGCTCGCATAGTCGATGCCGAGTTTCTCGGGCAGGTCACCGCGCAGATTGTTGACGACGGCCTCGGATTCGGCGACCAGCGCTTCGAACGCCTCGCGGCCCTCCGGTGATTTCAGATCCAGCGTGATGCTGTGCTTGCCGGCGTTCCAGCTCTGGAAATATTCGCTGTCGGCCGGGCCGAGCAGGCGAGGACCGGTGTAGCGCGCGGGATCGCCGCCGCTTTCGGCGTTTTCGATCTTGATGATCTGGGCGCCGAGGTCGGAGAGGAACGTCGTGCCGTAAGGGCCGGCGCCGAACTGTTCGATCGCGAGGATGCGTAACCCTTCAAGCGGTTTCATGTGGCCGGATTCCTCTTGATCCACTGCTTGGCGATGATCATGCGTTGCATCTCGTTGGTGCCTTCGCCGATGCAGGTCAGCGGCGCGTCACGGTACAGCCGTTCGATGTCGTATTCCTTGGAGTAGCCATAGGCGCCGTGGATGCGCAGGCCTTCGGTGCTGTTTTCCAGCGCCGCTTCGGAGGCGAAATATTTCGCCATTCCCGCTTCCATGTCGCAGCGCTCGCCACGGTCGAACGCGGCCGCGGCATCCAGCGTCAGCAGCCGTGCGGCCCGCGCGCGCGTTGCCATTTCGCCGAGCTTGAGCTGGATCGCCTGATGTTCCGCGATCGGCTTGCCGAAGGTCTTGCGGATCTGCGCATAGTGCGTCGACAGCGCCAGCGCGCCTTCGGCAATGCCGACGCCGCGCGCCGCGACGTTGATGCGGCCGAGCTCAAGGCCGCCGGTCGCCTGCTTGAAGCCGCGGCCTTCCACGCCGCCGATCAAATGGTCCGCTGAAATACGATAATTGTCGAACACCATTTCGGCTGAATTGATCGACTTGTAGCCGAGCTTCTCGAGTTTCTTGCCGACCGTGAAGCCCGGGCCTTTCGGCGCGATGAACAGGCTCATGCCATTGTAGCGGGGTTGCGCGTGGGGATCGGTCTTGACGAGCAGCGCGAAGGCCGAGCCTTCGATACCGTTCGAGATCCAGGTCTTGGTGCCGTTGATGACGTAGGAATCGCCGTCGCGCCGCGCCGTCATGCGGATGCCCTGAAGATCCGTGCCGGCATCCGGCTCGGTCAGCGCCAGACCGCCGCGGATTTCGCCGGAGGCAAGCTTCGGCAGCCAGGTCTGCTTTTGCGCCGGCGTGCCGAATTTCTCGATCGCGAGCGCCAGCATCAAATGCGAATTGAAGATGCCGGTGATCGCCATCCACACGCTCGAGATCCGCATCACGATGCGCGCATAGGTCGTCGCGGGCAGGCCTAATCCGCCATATTCCGGACTGACCGTGGCGCCGAACAATCCGAATTGCCGCATCTGCTCGACGATCTCGGTCGGCCAGCGGTCCTCGTGATCATATTGCTTCACGACCGGCCGAACGTCCTTTTCCAGCCAGCGGTCGATGGTGTTGAGCAGCAGTTCTTCGTCGGCCGGATCGAAATGGCGGATCGGCGATAGCTCGTTCATGGCGAAGCCTCCCTGCGGCCGGCATCGCTAGTGGACGCCAAACCTGTCCGGACAGGTAATTGGGAGGTATCAGGCTGTCAAGGCGATTTGTTCGGACAGGTTTCGCGAAGAGCGATCAGGCGCCCTGATTGCGGCGAAGCGTCATGGCGTAGCGAAAGCGATGCGCCGGATGCAGGTTGAATGCGATCTCCGCGATCTTGCCGGTGTCGAGCCGATAGGTGCGGCGTACTTCGATGCCCATGCTGCCGGCCTTGACGCCGAGCTTCTTGCTCAGCGCGGCCGGCACATCACGCGCGGAAAGCACCTGTTCGATTTCGTTGATGTGCTCGCCATGCATGTCCTCGATCCAGGCATAGATCGGGCCCGGCCGCCGCCCGATCATGCGCAGGACGTTGGCGTAGTCGGCATGGATGTAGACCTCCATCCAGCAGATCGGGGCGGTCTGGCCGGGCGCGTAGCGCAATCCCTCGATCCGCAGCCATTCTTCGCCTTCCGCACAGCCCAGACGCTGCGCCAGTTTGGCGTCGGCGCGGACCAGCTTGCTGGTGCCGATCTCGTATTGCGTTCCGGTGGCGTATTGAACGAGCTGCTCGATCGATGCCACCTCATGAACGTAAGGGTTGGTCGATCCGAGGCTGACGACGGTGGTGCCCGAGCCCTTGCGTGCCGCGACCAGCCCTTCCACGCGCAACTGACGCAAGGCTTCGCGAACGGTGTGGCGGCTGACGTCATGCTGGCGGCCCAGCTCGATCTCGGACGGAAGCAGCGCGCCGATCGGCGCCCGGCCGCTTTTGATGTCCTGTTTGATGGCCTGCACCAGCTTCAGATAAAGCGGCTCCTTGGCCGCCGCATCGGCCCGCGGCGCCGGCCGCTCCGTCGCTGCCGACGCCTTCTTCTTTGGTCTCCGCATGTCACCCCGTTTGCGCGTCAAGCTGTCCTCCGCGCCTTGACGATGCTTCGCCGCGCGTCTAATAAAGTTGTCCGGACAGATTATGATATCGTTATAAAAAGAAATATCACAGCTTCGGGAGGAAGATAATGGCGACCGTCAACGCAGGGGCACGGCTCGATCGGCTGCCCACGTCGGGCTTTCACAGGCGCATTCTCGGCCTGATCGGCGGCGGAATGTTTCTCGACGGATTCGAGATTTATCTGCAGGGCGGCGTGCTCGCGGCACTGACCGGCATCGGATGGTCGACACCGGCGCAGAACGCCAATTTCATCTCGATGACCTTTGCCGGCATGGTGGTCGGCGCCTGGTTCGCCGGCATCGCCGGCGACTGGTATGGCCGGCGGTTCTCCTACCAGATCAATCTGCTGGTGTTCGGTCTTGCCTCGCTCGCGGGGGCGGCTGCGCCGTCGATGGACTGGCTGATCGCGGCGCGCTTCGTCATGGGCATCGGTCTCGGCGCGGAAATCGTCGTCGGCTATGTCACGCTTTCGGAATTCATGCCGCCGGCGAGCCGGGGCCGCTGGGGCGCGGGTCTGGCCGTCTGCACCAACTCGGCGCTGTTTGTGTCCGCGGTGATCGGGCGCGCGGTGATTCCGACCTACGGCTGGCGCTGGATGTTCGTGATGGTCGGCGTCGGCGCGCTGGTGGTCTGGTATCTGCGCAAGCGGATGCCGGAATCGCCGCGCTGGCTGGAATCGCACGGCCGTGCCGACGAAGCCGAACGGGTGCTGAGCGCGATCGAAGCGGATGTCGAGAAATCAACCGGGCGCAAGCTGCCTGAAGTCGCCAATGCACCTGATTCGCTCCCGGTCCCGGGCACCGGCCGCCTGACCGATCTGTTCTCGCGCGAGATAGTGGGGCGAACCATCACCGGCAGCGTGATCCTGATTACGCTCAATACCGCGCTGTACGGCTTCGTGGCGTTCCTGCCGTCCTTCATGGTGCGACAGGGGCTGACCGTTGCCTCATCGCTCAACTACATCACGCTGATGAGCTTTGGTGGTCCGGTTGGTGCGGTGCTTGGCATGGTGCTGGCCGACAGGCTCGGACGCAAGCCTTGCGTCGTGATCTTCTCATTGGCGGCAATTTTGTTCGGGGCGATCTATCCGCAGCTTTCCGACCCGACATTGGTGACGCTCACCGGGTTCCTGCTGGTCACCGCGATCTATGTGATGGTCGCGATCGCCTGGGGCATGTACGTGCCGGAGTTGTTCCCGACCTCGATCCGGATGCGGGGAGCCGGCTTCTGCAACACGCTCGGCCGCTTCATGACCATCCTGACGCCGCAGATTACCACGCTGCTGTTCGCTTCGGCCGGGATCGTCGCGGTGCTGGCTTTCGTCGTCGGCCTGCTGCTGCTGCAGGTCATCGTGGTTCTGGTTTTTGGCATCGAAACCAAGAAGATGTCGCTGGAGGCGTTGTCGGAAGCGGTGATGTCGCGCAACAAAGCGGGCTCCGTCGAGCCCGCTTTGGCGGCGGAGACGCGCACCTCGTAGGTGTCGTGTCTCTGTCGACGGCGTTTCCGAGGCCCTTGCCTGATCAGTTACGCCACAGCGGGTTGGTCGCGGCCGATTGAATGATGACGGCCGCGTCATCCGGCAACAGGAAGCCATCATGCTCGAGGTCGCGCGCGGCGGCTCGAATGAGGTTCACGTAGTCATTGCGGGTCTTGTAGCGTTCCAGCACGGGGCGATGGGTGTCGTGCGTGGCGTCGGCGTCGGCTTGCGTTCGCGGAAACGCGACATAGGCGCCGGCCAGCATGCAGGTAAACGACAGCGGCGGATTCTGCTGGGCGTTGACGCCGAGCGGCACCTGCATGTCGGGCAGCCGCACGCCGCCGATGACATTGCCGTCGGCGTCGCGTTTGGGAATTTCGATCACCGCCTTGGGCAGATTGGACGGCGCGCGTAACACCATCGGATTATCCTTGGCCGGCTCCAGCGGCATCAGGCGGTTCGCCGGCGGCTCGGTGCCTTTGGCGACCCAGTCGTCGAGATGAAGTAGCGTCGCGCGCGAGACCGGGCTCCAGTCGAGCCTCGCCGGCGGCAGGTCGCACTTGGCCTTGAGCAAAACCGCGTGGGAGGCACCGGCGATGTCATACATGCGGACGTTGGCCGGGATCGGCACTTCGTTGGTGCCGTCGCCGCCGGTTCGTCCCAGCGAGGCACGCAGCGAATAGAAGTCGGTGGTCGAACTCAGCATCAGCATCAAAGGCGGCTTCTCGCCGCGCTCTTTGACGTGCTTGATGATGTCGCCGATGGTCAGGACGCCATCGTGGACGCCGCGAAATTCCGGATTGGAAAATTCCGGCGCGCCGGTGGCGCTGGATTGCGGTCCAGTGCCGGATTGCATGATCGGCAACATGCCGGCGCCGGACACGAACACGTGCATGCCGTCGAACACCCGCCGTCCCTCGACCATGTTGAAGCCGTTATAGAGAAAGGTCTTGAGGTAACGGCCCGATTGGGATTTGCCGGAGGCGAGGGTGTGCTTGACGGCGCCGTGCAGCGGATTGGCCGTGCCGGCGCTGTCGGCAGTGGCAACCCTGAGGAAATCGGTGGCATCCCTGACGATGGCAAAGCCGACGCCCTCGATGAAATGCTTTTGCCCGGAGCCATCGGTGAAGGTCGGCAGATCGGCACCCTGGCCAAGCTCCCACTGCACTTCGGCAATCGCAAATCCGTGATCCTGCAGGAAGCCGGTGCCGACGTCGGTGGTGCCGGATTCGAACGGCTCATCGCGCGGGCTGTCGTACAGCCCTTGGGCATAAACCCGGCCGCGATTCGGGATATCGACCAGCAGCGTGCCGTTGCCGGCCTTCGGGTTCTTGGGAAACATCAGCGAAAACTTGGCGGAATACTCCACCATGCCGCGGGCGTTCTTGGCCGCCTTGTCGAGATCGGGGATTTTCTCCGAGGGCGCCAGTTCGCCGTGGATCGTGCCCTGCCACCAGACATATTCGCCCGGCTTGAACGTGCCGTAGCTTTGCTGCGAAGCGATCTCCAGTTTTGTCACCTTCGCATCGGCTGGTGTCGCGAGGCCAATGCCGCAGCCGAGGATCGAGGTCGCCAATGCTGCGGAAACAAAACCAAAGCGCGCCATCACAAGACTCCGGGCTGAAGATGCGGCGCACCTTACAGCACGGGCGATCGTTGCGATCAAACCCCGGCGCGATCAGACGTGTTATGCGTTGCGTTTATTGCGCCGCATCAATTTCTGGTCGCAAGTGCTAAGCTATGACGGACGGCGCGCGATCAGATCGATCTCGATCAAGGCGTCGTAGGCGAGGCCGGTGACGCCGACGCAGGTCCGCGCGGGCAGGCGGTCCTGCGGGAAGTAGCTGCGATAGGTTTCGTTCATCGCACCATAGTCTCGCTTGAACTCGGTGAGATAGATCCGCGCCATCGCGACATGCTCGAAGCCGAGCCCGACGCCATCGAGCACCTTCTTCAGATTCGCCATCACGGCGTGGGTCTGGGCCACGATGCCCTCGGGCAACACGCCGGGCGCCTCGGGCGTATCCGGCATCTGCCCGGTGATCAGGACAAAGCCGTCGGTCTCGACGGCGTGGCTGAACGGCGCAACAGGTTTCGGGCCGCCGGCAATCATATGAAATTTCATGGGTACCTTCTTTTTCTTTTTGCGCTTATCGCGCGTTTTGATTGGCAAACAGGCGCTTGCTCAAGGTGGCATGGACGCCCCAATTGCCGTCGACCACTTGTGTCACACCGAAATCGACCGCCGCCGAGATCAGCGCGATCGCTTCATCCTCGCTCAATCCCTTGGTGTTCATCAGGAAGCGGCGGACCTTGCGGAACGCGTCCTTCATCGCAAGATCGAGCGAGGATTTGGCGTAGACCTCGCTCTGTCCCTTGGCGCCGAATTCGGCGAGGTAATTCGGGTGGCTGAAGCCGGTCAGCACCCAGTCGGTTTCGGTTTCGATCAAGGGATAGGTCAGATCGGCGAACGGTTTGCCGCCGTGATCGGCTTTCTTGTGCAGCACGACTTCGAAGGTGCCGGTCATCGAGCATTCGATCGCGGTGCCGCTGAGTTCGCCATCGCCTTGCGCGGCATGGGGATCGCCGATCGAGAGCAGGGCTTCGGGCGCCGAAACCGGCAGATAGACCGCCGCACCCTTGCCGAGCCGCCAATTGTCGAGGTTACCGCCGAAATAGGCTGGCGGAACGGAATCGACCAGGCCGGATTCGCGCGGCGCGACGCCGATGACGCCGAAATGCGGCCGCAGCGGAATCCGGATGCCGTCGAGCACCCCGTGCCGGCGCCGGATCGTCTCGGCGGCAACAGGGACGCCGGGATAATCGTAGGTCTGGTGCAGCACGCCGGACGGGTCGGTTTGCGGCTGCCATCGATAGGAATAGATCGCTTCGGCGTGCGGTTCCTCGCCCGGAAAAATCTCGAAGATCGTCACGGCTTCGCGCTGCTTCGGTTCGGTGAGGAATTCGTCATAGTGATAGCCCCACCAGGCGGCGACGCTGCTGCCGAAAATCCTTCCTTGCAGATCCGGGTTGCGGCTCGGGCGCGGCACCATGTCGAGAATGCGGACTTCCAGCACGTCGCCGGGTTCGGCGCCTTTCACGGCAATCGGCCCGGTGCAGATGTGGACCCCAAAGCCTTCGCCGGCGCCGCGGCCATAAATCGACGCGTCCATCGGGCCGGCGCCGCGACGCTCGACGCCCTTGCCCTCGCGGGTCCAGCGAAACACGCTCTCGGCGCCGGGGTCACCCTGGATCATGCGTTCGGGGTCGTCGGAGGCGTGCTGCGACAGCGTCTCGACCGTAATCGTGTCGCCCGAGGCGATCTCGATCAGCGGCTTCAGCGAACGGCTGAAAAATCCCCAATGCACATGTTTGGCATCGACCGGGAGATGATGATGCGCGGGTCGGTCCTGTTGCGGCAGCACCAGTTCGACCGGCCCCGGTTGGGCCGGCGCGATCATCGGCGCCGTGCGACGCGGGCGCAATTGGGCGATCGCATCCTGCGGCCAGCCGCGCTGGCCGGCCCGGACCGCGAGCCCCGACGCCCGTTCAGCCTCCTGCTGTTGCCGGAACGCGCGCGGCGACATTCCGAACCGGTCGCGGAACGAGCGGCTGAAATGCGCCGCGTCGTTGAAGCCGCAGCCAAACGCGATATCGGATACCGATCGATGCGATTGGGTGGCGTCGGCCAAGGCAGCGGAGCATCGCTGCAGCCGGCGCTCCCTGAGATAATGCGTGAAGTTGTCGCCGGTGGCCTCGAACAATTTTTGCAGATATCGCTCCGAAATGCCTTCCATCTGCGCGATGCGCGCCGGCGTGATCTCGGGATCGCCGAGCTTGCGTTCGATCGCGTCATAAATCCGTTGCAGCAGTGCAGGCCGGGTGCCGATGCCGGGCGTTTCCGTGGCACTTGGTGACTTTTGCCGCGCCAAGGTCAGCAGCATCTCGGCGAGGCTCAGCCGAATCGTGTTCCAGGCCTCGGGCGACAGCGTTTCCAGCGCTTCAGCGGCGACTTCCAGCGTGCGGCCGAGAATATCAGCCAATCCGTCCGACGAGACGATGATGGCATCGCGGCATTCCGGCAGGCTGATCTTGCGGCCGCCAAAGCTCTCCGCCATCACCGACAGCACGATGGCGCGCATATCGCGGTGAAAGGTGACGCGCCAGTCGTTCTGCCGCGGCAGCAGGATGATCCGACCGGCCGGAACCGTTTGCGGGGAACCGCCGGCGTTGAGCACGGCGCCGTCTTCGGCCGGCATCAGCAGGATCGGCAAATCCGCCCGGCGTGGCAGTGGCGAAAAAACCTGCGGGCCTGCGGCAAAACGCATCAACCCGACGCCATCCAGCGAGGCCCGGGACAAAGCGGTGGCGTGTTCGCCATATCTGACCGACAGCGGCGACGATCGCAGCCCAAACCCGCCCAGCACATCCTGCCAGGCTTCGATACGGTCGCTTTCCGAGTAGGATTCGCTGGTAAACGCGTGGATACTCATGCTTCGGCCAACGCTATGAGCCAAATCCGAAGCAACGGTCATGCCAGAAGCGGGCACGACAGGGCGATCGGCGCCTTGGGCGCCGGCAATCTCATCAGGGCCGGGACTGCCCGCAGGCAGCCGAAATCTGTTCCTTATGTGCACATGAAGACGTTCTTGCGGATCGAGCCGTGCACGCCCCAATTGGCATCGACGACCTGGGTCACGCCAAAATCAGCCGCGACCGACATCAGCGCGATCGCCTCGTCCTCGCTCATGTGATGAACCGTCATCAGGAACCGCCTCAGCTTGCGGAACGCATCGCGCATCGCCTTGTCGAGGCTCGAATGGTTGACGATGTCGGTCTGGGCGTTGGCGCCGAGTTCGGCGAGGTAGTTCGGAAAAGTGAAGCCGTACATCGACCATTGCTGATCCGTCTCCAGCATCGGATGGGTCAGCCCCTCCATGATGGTGCCGCCGAGATCGCGGTTCTTGTGCAGGATGAATTCGAAATCGCCGGTCAGCGAGGTCTCGATCGCGGTGCCGCCGAGTTCGCTGTCGCCTTGCGCGGCGTGGGGATCGCCGACCGAAAACAGCGCGCCCGGTACCGCGACCGGATAATACATCCGAGCGCCCTTGCCGGCGCGCCAGTCGTCGATGTTGCCGCCGGTATAGCCGGGCGGGATCGAGCTGACGAAATCGGATTCGGATGGCGCGAGCCCCATGGTGCCGAAATGCAGCCGTGCGGGCACGCGGACGTTCTGCAGGATGTTCTCGCGCTTTTGCACCAGGCGGTGGTCGACCGGCACGCCCGGATAATCGATGGTCGGATGCACGATGCCGTCAGGATCGGTCTGCGGGGTCCAGCGATAATTGTACACCGCCTTGGCGTAGGGCTCGCCCGAAGTATCGAGCTCGAAGATGGTGATGACCTCGCGCGGCTTCGGCTCCTCGATCAGATCGTGATAGTGAAAGCCCCACGACGCGGCGGCGTTGGAGCCAAAGCAACGTCCGGCATGGCAGGCGTTGCAGCTCGGGCGCGGCCGGACGTCGAGGATGCGCACTTCCAGGATATCGCCGGGCTCGGCGTTCTCGACCGCGACAGGCCCGGTCAATAGATGCACGCCGACGCCTTCGCCGGAGCCGCGCACGAACGGCCCCTCGGTCGGACCCGCGCCGCGGCGCGCGATTGCTTTATGTTCCTTGGTCCAGCGGAACACGCTCTCGGCGCCGGGATCGTTGGCGATCATGCGCTCGTAATCGTCGTTGGCGTGATGGGTCAGCGTTTCGATGGTGGCGCGATCGCCCGATTTCAGCGTCAGCGCCGGCGCGACCTTCTTGCTGAAATAGCCCCATTGGACGTTGGCGGGTGAAACGGGAAGGAGATGATGTTTCATGCGATGGCCTCGGATGACGCGTGTGGACGCTGGCTCGTTTTGAATTGGGGGATGCGCTGCTCACGCAGGCGCGACGGTCGGCTTGTCGGCCTCCATGACGTTGAGGAAGCGCGCGGTGATGGGGTTGCGAGGCCGGGTGAGAACCTCGTGCGCAGGCCCTTCCTCGATGATGGAGCCGCCGCTGAGAAACACCACGCGGTCGGCGACCTCGTCGGCAAAACGCAATTGATGGGTCGAGATGATCATGGTCAGGCCGTCCTCGACAGCGAGCCGCCGGATCACTTCCAGCACTTCATTGACCAGTTCCGGATCAAGCGCCGAGGTCGGCTCGTCGAGCAGCAGCACCGCGGGATTGGGTGCGATCGCCCGCGCGATCGCGACCCGCTGTTGCTGGCCGCCGGACAAATGCCGCGGAAGTGCGTTGGCGCGGGCGCTGAGGCCGACGCGTTCGAGCAACTCGCGCGCGCGGTGATCGGCATCGGCGCGTGACACGCCGTGAACCCAGCGCAGCGGTCCTGCGATGTTCTCCAGCGCGGTCAGGTGGCTGAACAGGTTGAATTGCTGGAACACCATGCCGACGCCGACGGTGGCGCGCTCGTCGGCGAGGTCGCGCGGCGACAGCGGTTTGCCGTCTTCGTGAAAGCCCATGCGGCGGCCGCCGACCTTGACGGTCCCGGCGTCCCAGCCTTCGAGGTGGTTGATACAGCGCAGCAGCGTGCTCTTGCCCGATCCGCTCGGGCCGAGCAGGGCGATCACCTCGCCAAGCCGCACCGTCAGATCGACGCCGGCAAGCACGGGCTGGTTGGTGTAGGCCTTGTATAGGCCGCTGACGTCGACCACGACCTCGTTATGCGCCAGCGTTGCCGAGCGCTTCGTCCGGTCCGCCCGCGACGCCTTGGCGTCCTTGTTGGCGTCCTTATTGGGGTTCTTGGGCGCCGCGATCTCTTCTGATTGTGCCGGCGCGGTGGCGACCGGATCTGCCGAAGACGGCTCCAGCGCCAACGGCGCGCGGTACCACGGCAGCAGACGCGCAAAACGGTTTTCGGTCGCGGGCCGGTCGAGATCGAGCGCGCGCTCGACGAACAACTGGATCACGCTGACGCCGGTGGTGAGCAACAGGTAGATCAGGCCAGACGCAAAGAAGATGGAAAAGAAATCGAAGGTCGACGACGCCAGCTGCGTGCTGCGCAGCGTCAGCTCCTGCACCGAGATCACGCTGGCCAGTGACGAATTCTTCAGGGCGCTGACGGTCTCGTTGCCGAACGCCGGGATCATCGTCCGGATCGCCTGCGGCGCAATGATCCGCCGCATCAGCAGAGACGGCGTCATGCCGAGCGCCTGGCCGGCCAGCACCTGGCCGCGATCGATGCCGAGCACACCGGCGCGAAGCATTTCGGCGATGAAGGGGGCTTCATTGGCCGCCAGCGCCAGCCCGGCGGCGCCGATCGCGCTGAGCTTCAGCCCGATCTGCGGCAGCGCGTCGTAGGCGAACACCATCTGCAGGATCAGCGGCGTGCCGCGGAAGATGATGGTGTAGCCCCGGGCGAATGCAGCCAGCATCCAGAACCGGCTGAGCTGCATCGCCGCAAGGACCAGACCGAGGAACAGTCCGCCGGCCAGACCCAGGGCCGTCACCGCGAGGGTGAACCAGACGCCCGAGATCAGGTACGGCAGACTGAGATAGTGAAGGAACAGTGACATCAATCGACCGAGAGAATGTCGGGTTCCTTGAAGTTATTTACGTCGAGATTCCACTTCTTGAGAAGATCCATGTGAATGCCGGCCTTCTGCACCTCGATCAGTGCCGCAAGCACGGCGTCGCGGAATTCAGGCTTGTTCTTCGGCACGCCGATGCCGACGGAATAGGGGATCGTGACGGCGATCGCCTTCTCCAGCTTGTCGGGATTGGCCTTCACCGCCTGGTCCACCGTGTTGACGTCATTGATATAGGTGTCGGCGCGCCCGGCCAGGATCGCCTGGATGCAGTTGGCGTTATTGTCGTAAAGCTGGATCGTCGGCTCGGCCTTGCCTTCCTCCTTGCACTTCGGTGCAAGGTCCTGGATCAGCGGTACTTCGACATAGCCGGTGTTCTCGGCCGCCGCCGCGCCGCACAGCGAGGTATTGATGCCGGTGATCTTCTTCGGGTTCCCCTTGGCGACCAGCACGCCGTCAAACACCTTCGAATAGGTGATGAAGTCGGCCGCCTTGGCGCGCTCCTTGGTGGCATAGATGTCGGAGATCACGATGTCGGCCTGGCCGCTCGACAATGTCGTCAGCAGGGCGGCGAAGGTCACCGCCTTGTAGGTCACCTTGAAGCCGAGGCATTCGCCGATCGCTTCGCCGAGATCGATGTCGAAGCCGACATATTTGTCGGGGTCTTTCGGATCGATGGCTTCATAGCCGGGGGTATGGGGATTGATCGCATTGACCAGCGTCTTGCCTTTCCAGGCGGGATATTTCGTCTGCAGCGCCGCGCATCCGGCCGGAGCCGCCGCCTGGGCTTGTCCCGCGATGCAAATTGCAATCAGGCCGGCAACACCCATTGCGACATTGCGAAGAAGATCGACCGATCTGATCTTCTTGCCGATTTTTTTGCGCGCGCTCCCAAATAGACTTCGTGGCACCATGGCACAGACTCCTCTGTTGCTGACGAGCAGATACGCTCGGCAAGGCTGACTGGTGGCCAACGGTAGGGGCAGTGTTGTGCCAATGCTTGTCTGCAGGCGCACAAACCCTTGCAGTGGGCATTCCAATTTTTGGGCGTCGGCTGCAACTTTTGTGGGCTTCTTGCTCAAACGGCGCTCATCGTCGCGCGCGGTTCCCGGCCGCGCCGGCCGATCGTGCGGTGGTGTCCGGCTTGGGAGGTTTGAACGCGACCGGACGCAGATGGCTCAGTTTCGGTCGTCCATGTCGCGGTGCAGCGGAGAATGAGCGGGATGCGGTTAAGCTTCGGGTGCGTCCACAAACGAAACTTTTGTGACGTCACTTGGCATTCCGAACGCTTCTGCATTGTCCCGGCCGTCCGGGTGCTTCGCGGCAACGCTGGCATTGCGGAGAAATTTCGACGCCTAAGTCGAAGGGATCAGTGCGCCCGTGCGATTGCGCGTTGCCGATCAAGGCGCCCCAAGGTAATGCTCCTCCCAAGCGTCCTGCAGCTCAAGGCCTCCAAGAGGCTGGCGGCTGACATAATAAACGCACTGGGAGGTTTCCGATGACACTGCGTCTTACACGCCGCGATTTTGCCTTTGCATCGATGGCCGCACTTGCGGCGCCGGCCTTGATCCGTTCCGCACGGGCCGATGAACCGTTGCGCCTGCGCTGCTCGCTCGACACCGCGCCTTCGCATCTGCGTAACGTTTCGGTGCGGGATTTCCTCGGCAAGGTCGAGGCCGCCGCCGGCGGCAAGATCAAGACCGAATTGTTCGAGAGCGGCCAGCTCTATCCCGATCTTGAGGTCGGCAAGGCGTTGATTCAGGGCCAGGTCGAGATGGCGGCGCCCGGTAGCTGGACCATCACCGGCATTGTCTCGGATGCGGATTGCTTCCAGCTTCCGGCGCTTTACGGCCAGCCGATCGAGCTGATCCACCGGGTCATCGACGGCAAGCCCGGGCAATATCTCAATACGCAGATCCAGCAGAAGCTGCGCTCGCACGTGGTCGGGCCGTATCTCGATCTCGGTTTCCAGAACTGGTACAGCGCCAACAAGCCGGTCACGAGCCTCGCCGATCTCAAGGGCATGAAGATCCGCAATTCGGGTGGCGCGGGACAAGCCTGGCGCGCGCGCTTCCTCGGCGCGATCCCCAACACCACCGCATGGCCCAACGTGCCGCTGGCGCTGTCGCAGGGTACGTTCGACGGGCTGGTGTCGTCGAACGAAAGCCTGGCCAGCGCCAAGCTCTGGGATTCCGGCGTCAAGTACGCGCTGGCGGATCGGCAGTTCACCGCCGAATACATTCCGCTGATGAGCCAGGTGTTCTGGGACAAGCTCTCGCCCGATCTGCAGAAGATCGTGACCGACGTGTGGGCGCAGAATATCCCGGCCTACCGCACCAACATGGCCGCCGCCCAGACCAAGGCGCGCGCCATGCTGGAGGAGCACGGCGTCAAGTTCACCGATCCAACCGAAGAACAGACCGCCACGGCGCGCAAGTCGATGCTGCCTGAGCAGGATCAACTGGCCAAGGACATCAAGGTCTCGCCGGAACTGGTCAAGCTGATCATGGCTGAAGTCGGCAGCGGCAGTTGAGCGTGACTTCACGCGTGTCCTTGCTCAAGGCATCGTCGGTAGCGCTGCGGTGGTGGGATCGGATCGAGGAGACCCTGGTCGGTCTGCTCGGGCTGATCGCGCTGGTGATCGGGCTGTTGCAGGTGATCGGGCGCTATATCGATCCGGCGCGCGCGATCAGCTACGCCGAAGAGGTGATCGTCTATCTCGTGATCTGGGCGATCATGATCGTCTCGAGCCAGCTGGTGCGCCGTGATGGCCATGTGCGGCCCGATCTGGTGCTGCGGCTGCTGTCGCCGCGCTGGTTGCGCATCGTCGAGATTTTCAATTGCCTGGTTGCGATCGTGTTCTGCGGCGCGCTGATCTGGTACGGCTGGGAGATCGTCGATACCTCGCTGTTGATCAACGAGACCAGCTCGACCGATCTGCAATTTCCGATGTGGATCTATTATCTCGCGCTGCCGGTCGGCAGTGCGCTGATGCTGGTGCGCTACATCATGCGTCTGGTTCGCTTCACGTTTTTCTTTGACCCGGCGACAATGACCGTAGGTCCGGCGCTGCACGACGAGATGCCGAGCGGGTTATCCCCTCCGCTGGCCGATCGCTAGGATCGCCGGCGCACATCATGTTGACCCTCCTGTTCCTGCTGCTGTTCTTTGGGCTGCTCGCGGCCGGGATGCCGATTTTCCTGGTGCTCGGCATGTGCGCGGGCATTCTCTACATCGCCACCGGCCAGCCGCTGATCGGCGCGGCGCAGATGGTGATCAACAAGCTCAATTCCACCACGCTGATGGCGCTGCCCTTGTTCGTGATGGCCGCCGCCTTCATGCGTTCGGGCGGCGTTGCCAAGGCGCTGGTCGATGTCGCGACTGCATGGCTCGGCGGCATCAGGGGTTCGCTTGGCCTCGTAACCGTGGTGGCGTGCACGCTGTTTGCGGCGATCTGCGGTTCCAGCGTCGCGACCGCGCTGGCGATGGGCACCATCCTGGTGCCGGCGATGATCGAGCGCGGTTATCCGCGTTCGTTCGCGCTCGGCGTGGTCGGCGCCTCCGGCACCATCGGCATCGTGGTGCCGCCGTCGCTGGCACTTATTCTCTACGGCATCGTCGCCGAGCAATCGGTGCCCCGGCTGTTTCTGGCCGGCGTGTTGCCCGGGCTGCTGCAGGCCGCGGCGTTCGCGCTGTGGGTTTTGTATTACGCGCGGCGGCATAATTTCCCGGTCGAGCCGACCTTGCCGCTGGCCGAGCGATTACGCGTCACCGGCCGCGCGATCCCGGCGCTGGCGGTGCCGCTGGTCGTCACCGTCGGAATCTATGGCGGCGTCGTGACGGTGACGGAGGCGGCGGCATTGTCGGCCGCGGTGGCGTTGCTGGTCTCGCTGATTTTCTACCGCGGCTTCCACTGGACCCAGACCCTGAGCGTCATCACCGACGGCATCCGCAGCGCCGGCACCATCATGCTGATCGTGGCGACCGCGCTGGCCTTCGGTCACTGGATGACCGAGTCAGGGATTCCCAACCAGCTCGTCAATTTCGTCATCGGCCATCACTTCGCGACCTGGCAGTTCCTGCTGATCATCAACGGGCTGTTGCTGGTGCTCGGATGTTTCCTCGAGGTCACCGCGACCTTGCTGCTGGTGCTGCCGATCCTGGCGCCGGCGCTGGTGCCGCTCGGCGTCGATCCCGTGCATTTCTCCATCATCTTCACGCACAACATGGAGATCGGGCTGGTTCACCCGCCGGTCGGGCTCAATCTGTTTGTGCTCTCGACCATTTCATCGGCGCCGATCGGCGAGGTGATCCGCGGCATCCTGCCGTTCCTGATCCTGCTGCTGATCGTGCTCGCCATTATTACCTACGTGCCGATCCTGACGCTGTGGTTGCCCAACGCCGTCTTCGGTTGAGCTGCGCCGATCGCACTCAGGCGTGCGCAATCGTCTTCCACGAATCCTGTTCCTTGGACCAGGAAATGTAATAGGCCACCAGGGTCATGATCGCGATGCCGGTTGCGCTGACCAGGATCTGCGTCATCAGCGAGCCTGAACTGATCATCAGCGCGAAATGGCCGATGAAAGACAGAAACACCCCGATGCAGAACACCGCCAGCGATTGCTCGCCGCATTTGACGAGCGGATCGAAGATCGGCCATTTCAGGCCGGGCCAGTCCTTTGGGATAAACCGTGTGACCACAAGCACCATGACAAAGAAGTGCAGCACGCGATAGGGCGCGAGGTTTTCCTTGTCGTTCGGATTGAAGGCGTCGTACAGCCATGAAGGCAGCAGGTGGCCGAACGCCGGAAATTGCCCCGCCATGGTCATCACGAGCGCAAAGATCAAATAGGCGATCCCGAGGTAAAGCGCGATCGATGACGTGAAGATGGGACGGGGGTCCTTTGTCCGGTTGAGGGCGATCCAGGCGCCGAACACAAAAAGCAGTTGCCAGCAGAACGGATTGAAATACCAGTTGCCGTCCGGAAAGGACGACAGGTTCCAGCCGAATTGGCGCGCGGCGAAATAAAGCGCAAGCGATGCAGCTATCATCAAGGCGGGCTGGCGCAACATCACCCAGAGCACCGGCGCGAACAGCAACATCAGGAATGTGTAAAGCTGCAGCACATCGAGGTTGAGCGCCTTCGCCTGCAGGAACAGGGCATGGCCCAAAATCCGGATCGGATGGTCGATCAGCGCGGCAACGTTGAATTCATTCATCAGGTCAGGCGCGGAATATTGTGTCGCGACATATCCGATGGCGACGATGTAGCTCGTAAACAGGACAATGTAGGCGGCGTAGAGTTGCCATACGCGCTTGAAGATGCGGGTGGCCCCAACCACGGACCCGCGTTCGATCATGATCGTCGCGTAGACGGTTGCGGCAGCGTAGCCCGAAATGAAGATGAACAAATCTGCGGCGCCACTGAAGCCGTAATTTCTGGTCGTGATCCGGTTCACCGCATTGTTGGGAATGTGGTCGAGGAATAGCGACCAGTTCGCGATCCCCAGAAACAGATTGAGTCGGATATCGTGGGCGTTGAGCGCCAGATTAGCTTTGATGTTCATGCAGGTTGTTTTTGTTGTTGTTTGCGGTGATGTCGCGGACGGCTTGCAAATCTGTTGTGCAAATCTGTCGCGTAAGTCCCGTTTGCAAGTCCGGTCGCTGGTTCAGCGACGGATGCGAAATAGGGGACTGCGCGGATCGTCTTCAGGAATTGCAGGTTGACGATCTGCAGGTCGAATCACCTGGTCGAGGCGAAGTGGATAAATCGTTCGTCAATCGCGGAATCGAGAGCCTTTCTAACTGCTTTAAGCGCAAAGAATGGAATTTGATCCGCTGCCAAATCAGCGGTGGGCTGAAACTGTTGACGCAGGAATATGGCAGCATGCTGCACAAGCGAAGTAGAAACTTCGTGAAGAGCGATCGGCAGGAATAGCCGACATGGACGTGGCCGGCCGCAAGGCCCATTTAGTGCATTTATTTGATGCATATTTCGGGTGTGGTGATTGCCGCGCCAATACCTCTTACGCTACATGATCTGATGCGGCTGCCTTTCTTTTACGGTTGGGTCATCATCGCCGTGACCTTTGTCACGATGGCGATCGGTGTTAACGCGCGCACTTCGTTCTCGCTGTTCTTTCCACCCATTATCGATGAATTCGGATGGGAGCGCGGCGTCACCGCGGGCGCTTTTTCATTCGGCTTCCTGATTTCCGCCGCCGTCAGCCCGCTGATCGGCCGCACCATGGATCGCTTCGGGCCGCGCATCGTGATGGAACTCGGCGTTGCGCTGATGGCGGGAGGCTTGTTGCTGGCACCGCTGACGACGCAGCCCTGGCATCTGTATCTGACGATCGGCGTGCTGGTCGGCGCCGGCAGCGTCTGTCTCGGTTATTCCGGCCAATCGCTGTTCCTGACCAACTGGTTCATCCGCCGCCGCGGGCTGGCGATGGGATTGGCATTCGCCGGCGTCGGCATCGGCTCCATCACGCTGCTGCCGTGGGTCCAGCATATGATCGAGCAAACCGGCTGGCGGACCGCCTGCACCGCGATGGGCACGCTGGTTCTGGTGGTGCTGGTCCCGATCAATCTGTTGCTGCGCAAGCGGCCGCAAGACATCGGACTTGAGCCGGACGGCGACGCGGCGCCGTCGGCATCGGTCATTCCGATCTCGAATATCGTCGATCCGGTCTGGGCGGGTACCGACTGGACCTTGAGCCGCGCGCTCCGCACCGCACGCTTCTGGTGGATCGCACTCGGCTATTTCTGCGGATTGTACATCTGGTACGCGGTGCAGGTGCATCAGACCAAATATCTGCTCGACATCGGGTTCAGTCCGAACGTCGCGGTGTGGGCGCTGGGCGCAGTCAGCCTGCTCGGAATTCCCGGCCAGATCGCGCTCGGACATCTGTCCGATCGTATCGGCCGCGAATGGATCTGGGCGGCGAGTTGCCTGGGCTTTGCGATTTGCTTTGCGGCACTGGTCGCGTTGAAATATTTTCCGGCGCTGCCGCTGGTCTATCTCATGGTCTTGACGCAAGGCGCGCTCGGCTACGGCCTGACGTCGATCATGGGCGCGGTGGTCGTGGAGATTTTCCAGGGCAAGCATTACGGCAGCATTTTTGGCACCATCATGCTCGCAGCACTTGCCGGCGGCGCCGCCGGGCCCTGGGTCACCGGCGCGCTGCACGATCTCTCCGGCACCTACACACTCGCCTTCGTGATCGGCATCGGCGTCAGTGCATTGTCGGCCGTGGCGATCTGGCAGGCCGGGCCTCGCAAGATCCGCGCGGTGGCCGGGCAGTTGCATAAATTGCAGGGCAGTGCCGGCTAGCAAAGGCTGACGGCATCAATGCGATGCAATGCCCATCGCGCGCTGCAGATCGCCGATCGCGCGCAGGAAGCTGTCGGCCGGGGTGGTCTCCGGATCGATCAGGCGGTGCAAACGAAAGCCGTCTTCCAGCGCCAGCAGGATCGCGCCGGTCCATGTCGGGTTGAGGGGCCCGTTCTTCGGTCCGCCGTTGTTCTTCGCCGCGGTCTCGACGATATCGGCGATCAGCTTGCGCCGCGCCCGCAGCCGCTTGGCGAGTTCGGGCCGGCGCTTTTCGGCGCGCGCCACAAACAGGATCATCTCCATGTGCAGCAGGGGAGAGCGGCCGAGCGGGTCCTGCCGGCTGCGGTCCATCGTCTTCAGCGAGTCGATGAAGTCCGCAAGGTTGTTGTGCCGGGCGAGCAGATCGAGATTGCGCCGGATCGATTGCGCGACGTGATCCTCGATCATGGCGATGATCAATTCGTCCTTGCTCTTGAAATTCGAATAAAACGCGCCGCGGGTGAAACCGGCCGCCGCCGCAATGGCCTCGATGCTGGCGCTGCCGATACCCTGTTCCTCGAACACGCGCGCCGCCGCCTCGAACAGCTTTTCGCAGGTGTCGTCCCGGGTCGGTCTGGTTCGAACTCTTGACATCGCCGCATTTTAGGGCAGAATGCAACTCAATACAATAGTGTATCGAATTGCAGTGCCCGGGTGACTGCGCCCGGTCCGGCGTTCGCGGACGCCGATGCGCTCAAGGCGCAGACATTTCGGCGTGCAACCAATCAGCGTGGCAACCAATTGAGGTCACCCATGAACGAGCATGTTCAGACCGCGACGACCGAGCCGCTTTTCAATCCGCTGTCGCCCGAATTCATTCGCAATCCCTATCCGCATTACGAGCGGCTGCGGACGGCCGACCCGATGCATCTCACGTCCTTTGGCTCGTTCGTCGCCAGCCGTCACGCCGAGGCCAGCCTGGTGCTGCGCGACAAGCGCTTCGGCAAGGACTATGTCGAGCGCACGATCCGGCGCTACGGTCCGAAGATCATGGAAGAGCCGGTGTTCCGCAGCATGGGGCACTGGATGCTGCAGCAGGATCCGCCTGATCACACCCGTTTGCGCGGGCTGGTGGTGAAAGCGTTCACCGCGCGCCGCGTCGAGGACATGCGCCCGCGCATCCAGCAGATCGTCGACGAAACGCTCGATCGCATCATCCCGCAGGGCCGCATGGACCTGATCGAGGATTTTGCGTTCCGCCTCCCGGTCACGATCATCTGCGACATGCTCGGAATCCCCGAGGAGCATCGCGAGGTATTTTATACCAGCTCGCGCGATGGCGGACGCTTGCTGGATCCAGTGCCGCTGTCATCAGAGGAGATCAAGCAAGGCAACGCCGGCAACCTGATGGCCGCGATGTATTTCCAGCAATTGTTCGATCTGCGGCGCAAACAGCCCGGCGACGACCTGATCACGCAATTGGTGCAGGCCGAAGAAGACGGCAGCAAGCTCTCCAATGAAGAGCTCACCGCCAACATCATCCTGCTGTTCGGCGCCGGCCATGAGACCACCGTCAATCTGATCGGCAACGGCCTGCTGGCGCTGCATCGCAATCCCGATCAGCTGGCGCTGCTCAAGGCCAATCCCGGCCTCATCACCAACGCGATCGAGGAATTCCTGCGCTACGATTCCTCGGTGCAAATGACCGGGCGGGTGGCGCTGGAGGATATCGAAGACCTCGGCGGCAAGCGGATTCCGAAAGGCGAAAGCGTGCTGTGCCTGTTGGGATCGGCCAACCACGATCCGGCGGTCTATCCCGACCGGCCGGGCAGCCTCGATATCGTCAGGCCGAATGTGAAGCCGCTGTCGTTCGGCGGCGGCATCCATTTCTGCCTGGGCGCGCAGCTCGCGCGCATCGAGGCCGAAATCGCCATTTCCACCCTGGTGCGGCGGTTGCCGGAGCTGCGGCTGGACAACGCCGAAAACCCGGAATGGCGGCCGACCTTCGTGCTCCGTGGCCTCAAGGCGCTGCCCGCCAGTTGGTGACGGCGTCGAACGGTCACGCCCGATTGTTGTGACTTCGCCACACTTGTCTCTATATATGGCGCTGCTCCGGCGCTGATTTCGGCGCCGCCGGTGGATGGTTTCAAGGAGACACCGTGCAGACGACACTGCTCGGATTGGCGATTGCATTGATCATCGCGCTGGTAGCGGCGTTGATCGGGCCGTACTTCATCGACTGGAATCAATTCCGGCCGCAATTCGAGGCTGAGGCCACGCGGGTGATCGGCGCGCCGGTCCGCGTCGGCGGCAAGCTGGACGCACGCCTGCTGCCGGCGCCATCGTTGCAACTGCATTCGGTGGTGGTCGGTGGCGTCAACGATCTCGGCAAGGTTCGCGCCGACAAGCTCAATGTCGAGTTCAGCCTGGGCTCGCTGATGCGCGGCGAATGGCGCGCCACCGAGCTGACGATCAACGGCATGGCGCTCGATCTCGGTCTCGACCGGCAGGGGCGGATCGACTGGCCGGGCTCGACCGGCAGCTTCAATCTGGGCTCGCTGGCGATCGACCGGCTGAACCTCACCGGCCGGATCGCACTGCATGACGCGTCGAGCCGCGGGACGCTCGAATTGAACGATATCGCCTTCAGCGGCGACGTGCGCTCGCTGGCGGGCGCCGTGCGCGGCGACGGCAATGTCACGGTGTCGGGCGCGCGCTATCCGTTTCGGGTGTCGTCCGGTGACAGCCCCGACGGCACCGGCACCCGCGTTCATCTCAATATCGATCCCGGCGCGCACGCATTGGCTGCCGATCTCGAAGGCGTGCTGAGCTTCCGGGGACGCGCGCCGCGCTTCGAGGGCGCCGCTTCGCTGGCGACGCCGGCAAATCCCAGGCCGGACGCGGGCGAGAGCCGGACGCCCTGGAAGATATCGGGCAAGGTCAAAGCCGATCCGGCCGGTGCGGAGTTCGAGCAGGTCGAGGCCAGCTACGGCGCCGAAGAGCGCGCGCTGAAATTCGCGGGCCTTGCCGATGTCAAATTCGGCGCGGCGCCGCTGCTTCATGCCGTATTGTCGGCGCGGCAGCTGGACGCCGACAGGTTTGTCGGCAAAGACGCGGACAGCAAGGAAAGCGACAGGAAGGACGCCGGCAAAAAAGACATCGACAGGAAAGACATCGACAGGAAAGACACTAGCCAGAAAGAAGCCGACAAGACCATTGAACCGATCCGGCTGCTGCCCGGATTGCGCGCGCTGATAGCGGCACTGCCGCAGTTTCCGATCCCCGCCAACATCGAACTGAGTTCGGAACAGATCATGCTGGGCGGGCGTCCGCTGCAGAATCTGTCCGCCGAGTTGCGTGCCGACACCAATGCCTGGACCATCGGCCGGCTGGATTTTCGCGCACCCGGTTCGACCCAAGTCAGCTTGAACGGCAGCCTCAACGGCAGTCTGAACGGCACCAATGTGCAGGCTGCAACCCCCGGCACCGTGAAGGGCGCGCTCGACGTCGATTCGTCCGATCCGGATACGCTGATGGCGTGGCTGCAGGGCCGTAGCGAAATCAATTTTCGCAGCCAAAAGCCGTTGCGCCTGCACGGCGATGTCAGCGTGGCCGCCGATCGCATCGCGATCGATGCGATGAAGGCCGAGATCGACGGCGGCGCGGTCTCGGGAAGCATCGCATTCGCCGCGCCATCGGCAGGTGGCGGTTCAAGGTTCGATGCGGCGTTGAAAGCCGATCGTCTCGATCTCGATGCCGCAACGGCATTCATGCGTTCGATGGCCGGCCCGCAGGGCGAGTGGCCCGAAAAAGCGCAGCTCTCCTTCGATATCGGCCGCGCCATCTCGGCCGGCCAGGAATTGGGGCCGCTGCTGGCGAAACTTGGCTACGATCCAAAAACCATCACGCTTGACCAATTGAAAGTCGGTCGGCCCGACAATGTGTCGCTCGAGGGTGGCGGCAATTTCGATCGTGCCGGCGCGAAAGGAAAGCTGACGCTGGATTCGACGGCGGCGTCGCTCGGCAAGATCACCGGGCTTATCGCACCCTTTGCGCCATCCTTTGCCGCGCGGCTCAATGCGTTGGGACCCAATTCAGGACCCGCGCATCTGAAGCTGGCGCTCAATCTCGGCAACGGCAAAGGACAATCCGGTGTTGCCAGCGCGGTTCTTGATCTCGATGCGCCGCAGCTCAAGGGCCAGGTCAGCGGGATCGTGACGCCGCCGCGAACGCGGTCCGCGACCTGGACATCGACAAGATCCGGCGCAGCGAATTTACGCTCGAATCCAATCTGTCATCGCCGCGGGCCAACGCGTTGCTGGCGTTGTTGGGGCTCGATCGGGCGGTCACGGCAGGCGACGGCGCGGCGCAATTCCAGGGATCGGCCACGGGAAAGTGGGACGGGCCGCTGCGCCTGAAGGCAAAGGTCTCGGGGACGGGCCTCGATGCCGAAGCCGACGGCTCCGCCGAGCCATGGGCGCAGGAGGTCAAGGCGAACGTCAATTTGAAGGTCCGCAGCATGAATCTCGCGCCGCTGTTCGACCTCAAACCGTCGGACACGCTGGCGCAGAATATCAGCCTGTCGTCGCGGATCTCGTTGGCCGGCAACAAATTGACCCTCGGCGATATGGACGGTTCCCTGGCGGGTTCACGGCTGCGCGGCCTCCTGACCGTCAACCTTGGCAGTGACAAGGCCGGCGATGAAAAGAGCGTCGAGGGCGAGCTTGGACTCGACGCGCTCGATCTTGCGCCGGTATTTGCGCTTGCGATCGGCAGCGCGGGACGCGATGCCACCGAGCCGCTCGGTTCCGGATTATTAAAAGGCTGGCGCGGCCATATTGCGTTTCAGGCGTTGCGCGGCGCGCTGCCGGGCGGCGGCGAACTGCGCCCCGTCAGCGGCACGGTCAAAAGCGATGGCCAGTCGCTGACCTTCGATGCGCTCAAAGGCACGATCGGGGGCGGCGAGGCGAGCGCCACTATCGATGCGAAACCCGGCGCCAACGGCATCGCGCTGAACGCGAATGTTCAATTCAAGGGCGTCGACGGCGCGGCGTTGCATTATCGGGGATTGGCGATGCCATCAGGACGCGCGTCGCTGCAAATGACGCTGGCGGCCCAGGGCCGCAGCACCTCGGCGCTATCGGGCGCATTGTCCGGAAACGGCACCGTGACGCTGGAATCGGCGGCGATCTCGGGGCTCGATCCGCGTGCGTTCGAGATCGCGATCCACGCCAGCGATGCAGGCCAGGCGACGGATGACACAAGGCTGCGCCAACTTGTCGATCCCGTGCTGGCGGCGGGCGCGCTGCTGGTGGCGTCGGCGCAAATTCCGTTCACCATCAGGGACGGCCGGCTGCGCGTGGCCGCGACCACGCTCGACGGCGGCAGCGCGCATGCCATCGTGTCCGGCGGCTACGATATTCCCGCCGATCAGGCCGATATCCGCGCCACGGTGGCCTTGGCGGCGGACAGTTTCGCAACCGGCCGGCCGGAAATTCAGCTGTTTGCGGTTGGCTCGCCCGATCGGCTCGATCGCACCGTCGATGTCTCGGCGTTGTCGTCGTGGCTGGCGGTGAGGACGATCGATCGTGAAACCAAGCGGCTCGACTCGATCGAGCGCGGCGAGGCGCCGCAAACCATGCCGGCATCGATTCCGCCGCCTGCGGTGGCTCAGCCTCCGGCGGCCGCGCCATTCGCGACCCCGCAGGATCAGCCGCTGTCCGATATTCCAATTCCGGGCCGCGATCCGCGCCGGCTTCCATTGAAGCCCCGGGTCGTGGCGCCCCATCCGCTAGCGCCGGCCGTATCGCCCAATGCCGCGTCCGCGCCGCCGCCTGTCGTGAGCCAGCAGGTCGCGCCGCTGCCGCCGCCGATCGAGGTTCGTCCCGCGCCCGGTGCAATACGGCCAGCACCGCCGAGGCCGCGGCCGCCTTTGGTGCTGACCCCGCCGGTTGCCAGCCCGCAGTGATCTGCGTTTCCCGGCACGAACTAAAACCGGGTTCCAGGCGTTGGCTAGCCATCGCCAATCGTGGCGATGGAGCGCGATGTGAACCGACCATCGAACGAATTGGCCGCGAGGGCCAAATGGCCACTGCTTGCGCTTAATTTTTTCATGGCAGACATGCAGGCCGGTATCGGTCCGTTTCTCGGCGTGTTTCTTCTCGCGCATGGATGGGAAAGCGGACTGATCGGTACCGTTATGACCGCCGGCGGCGTCGCGGGGATGCTGATGACCACGCCGGCAGGCGCGGTGATTGACGCCACCAGACGCAAAAAGCTCTACGTCATCATTCCCGGCATTTGCACGGTGATCGCTTCCGGCATCGTTTTGCTGTCGCAGAGCTTCTGGCTGGTGACGCTGTCGCAGGTCGTGACCGCAATTGCCGGAGCCGCAATCGGACCTGCGGTTTCCGGCATGACGCTCGGCATCGTTCGCCAGGCCGGATTCAACCGGCAGAACGGAAACAATCAGGCGTTCAACCACGCCGGCAATATGGTCGGCGCCGGCCTGTCGGGTCTGCTCGGGTGGCAGTTCGGCTTTCCGGCGGTGTTGTTGCTGGCGGCCCTGTTCGGCGTTCTGTCGATCATCTCGGTGCTGATGATCCCGGGTGCTGCAATTGATGACGACGAGGCGCGTGGGCTGAACCACGGCAATGACGGCGGCCAGGTCGGCGGCATCACGGTGCTGTTCGAATGCAAGCCGCTCTTGATTCTCGCCGCGGCGCTGGCCTGCTTTCATCTTGGCAATGGCGCGATGCTGCCGCTTTATGGACTCGCGGTGGTCTCCGCCAAACAGGCGGACCCGGCTGGATTTGTCGCCATCACCATCGTTGTCGCGCAAGGCACGATGATCCTGGTGTCGCTCATCGCGATGCGTCTCGCCGAGAAAGAAGGCTATTGGCTGGTGCTGTTGGTATCGTTCATCGCGCTGCCGATCCGGGGTGTCATCGCCGCCTGCGTGATGAACAAATGGGGCGTCTATCCGGTTCAGATACTTGACGGGATCGGCGCCGGGCTGCAAAGCGTCGCCGTTCCCGGCCTTGTCGCGCGCATCCTCAATGGGACCGGGCGCGTCAATGTCGGGCAGGGCGCGGTGATGACCGTCCAGGGTCTCGGCGCTTCGTTGAGCCCTGCGATTGGCGGCTGGATTGCGCAGGAGATCGGTTACAGCGCGATGTTTCTCATTCTCGGCAGTTTTGCGCTCGGCTCGGTGGCCTTGTGGCTCGGATTTGCTTCGGTCCTGCGACCGGCCTGCTCGCGTCGTGATGGCCCGGAGGCGCGCCCGACGGCAACCGCATTGGCGGCCGCCCAGTGATATCAACGACCGACGCCGCCACCTGGGGCATTGCCGCGTTCGCCACGTTCGGCGTGATCGCACGGCCGTGGAATTGGCCGGAATTCATCTGGGCGATCTCCGGCGCGGCGCTGCTGATTGCGTTCGGTCTGCTGCCATGGCCGGATGCACTGACCGCCGCCGGCAAAGGCACCGACGTTTACTTCTTTCTGGTCGGCATGATGCTGCTGGCGGAAGTGGCGCGGAAGGAAGGATTGTTCGACTGGCTCGCGGCGCAGGCGGTGCGAACGTCCAGCGGTTCGGCGCCGCGGCTGTTTCTGATCGTCTACCTCGTCGGCACCATCGTGACGGTTCTGTTGTCGAATGACGCCACCGCGGTGGTTCTGACGCCGGCGGTCTATGCCGCGACCCGTGCAGCGAAAGTCGAACCGCTGCCCTATCTGTTTGTCTGCGCCTTCATCGCCAACGCCGCAAGCTTCGTGCTGCCGATTTCCAATCCAGCCAACCTTGTGGTGTTCGGCAAAGAGATGCCGCCGCTCATGGAGTGGCTGCGCATCTTCGCGCTGCCTTCGCTGGCGGCTATCGTTGCGACCTATCTGGCGCTGCGGCTGACGCAACGCCGCGCGCTCGATGTGCCCGTCGCCCATATTGATTCGGTTGCCCCGCTGACGGGCGCCGGCAAGCTTGCGGCCTCCGGCATTCTGTTGACAGCGATCGTGCTGCTCACGGCCTCCGCGATGGACCGCGACCTCGGGCTGCCGACGTTCGTTGCCGGAGCGGCCGTGACCGCCCTTGTGCTTCTGATTGGGCGGCAGTCGCGCGCTGCCGGTGTTGCGCGACGTCTCGTGGTCGGTGCTGCCGCTGGTGGCGGGTCTGTTCATTCTGGTCGAAGGCCTCAACCGGACCGGCGTGCTGCCGGCGCTGGCGCGGGTGCTGAAGGAGACCGCTACCGCCGCGCCGCAGGTCACCTCGTGGGCCGCCGGCATCCTGGTCGCGGTGGCATCGAATTTACTTAACAATCTGCCGATGGGTCTGATCGCCGCGACCACCAGCCAGGCCGCGCAGGTCCCGGCGCATGTCACCGGCGCCGTCCTGATCGGCGTCGATCTCGGCCCGAATCTTTCCGTAACCGGTTCGCTTGCGACCATTCTCTGGCTGATCGTGCTGCGTCGTGAGGGCGAGCACGTCGGCGCTGTGCAATTTCTGAAGCTCGGCCTGATCGTGATGCCGCCGGCGTTGCTGCTGTCGTTGCTCGCGCTCGCCGTGGTATCGCCGTAGCGCGCAATGGCTCTCTACAGCGCAACGTACAAATAATTCGAAGCGCCGCTAGATCGGCGGCTTCGCTTCCGGCGCAGCCGCCAGCGCACGCGTCCGAAAATAATCCAGCACGAAAAGCCTGATCGCGGATGACAGATTGCCTTGCTGGCGGTTGCTGTCGATCTCACCCACCAGTTCGGACAGCGTCATGTCCCGCAGTCCGGAGATTTCCTTCATGCCATTCCAGAAGGCTTCCTCGAGACTGACGCTGGTCTTGTGACCTGCGACCACGATCGATCGCTTGACGACGGGCGATTTCATGATGCGTCCTCGCCATCGATGCGATGCTGATCGAGATGATCGTTAGCGCGGTTGGTTTGTAATTCATCGCGCGCGCGTTCGGATTTAGTTCGGCCGAACCGTGCCCGATTTGTGTCTGATTGTTTCTCCGCCCGCTCGCGCTCACTACGTTTCTTAAATCGCTTCAGGTTGACCAGTTCCCCCATCGCTGCCCCCATCATCCGGCAACTAAGGCACAGGCGACATTTTCACGAAGGCGTGAGTTGTCGCGTGGAGTATTAGCTTGCTCGTTCATCCGGCAAATCCCCGTGTCGATATCTGATAGCATCAAAGAACAGGTTTCGCCCTGCGAAAACAAAATATTCTGTGCTGTACCACGAGGGCGCGCGACGGCAATAGCCGATCGCCATAAGTCTTTAGCTGTTATGAGTTATAATTATAACGGCGCCCGTAATTTTGCGGGCTATGCAGCGATTATCCGGGGTGCGTCATTTTGCTGGGTTGAACCAGCCGGTCAAACTCGGCAGCCGTGACGAATCCAAGCCGCAGAGCCTCTTCTTTCAAGGTAGTTCCGCGCGCGTGAGCTGATTTCGCGACCTTTGCCGCGTTATCGTAGCCGATTTTCGGCGCCAGCGCGGTCACCAGCATCAGCGAGCGCTCCATGAGCTCCCGTATGCGCTGTTCATCTGCATGAATGCCGACGACGCAATTTTCGGTGAAGGAACGCGTGACGTCGGCGAGCAGCTGGATGGAATGCATCATACAATATGCCAGCAACGGCTTGTAGACGTTCAACTCGAAATGCCCCTGGCTTCCGCCCACGGTGATGGCAGTGTGATTGCCGAACACCTGACAGCACACCATGGTCATCGCCTCGCACTGCGTAGGGTTGACCTTGCCCGGCATGATCGAAGAACCAGGCTCGTTTTCCGGCAAGATTAGCTCGCCGAGACCGGAGCGCGGACCCGATCCGAGCAGGCGAATGTCGTTGGCGATCTTGAACAGGCCGGTCGCGACCGAGTTGATGGCGCCGTGCGCGAAAACATAGGCGTCGTTGGAGGCCAGCGCCTCGAATTTGTTGGCGGCGCTGGTGAACGGCAGTTTTGTAATCCTGGCCACCTGCCTGGCAAACGACCGGGCGAATTTCGGCTTCGAATTAAGTCCGGTTCCAACGGCGGTGCCGCCTTGCGCCAGCGGGTACAGATCCTTCACCGCCGCGCGCAGCCGCGCGATGCCGCTCTCGACCTGCGCCGCATAGCCGGAAAATTCCTGGCCGAGCGTCAGCGGTGTCGCATCCTGGGTGTGGGTCCGTCCGATCTTGACGATTTTGGCGAACGCCTTCTCCTTGGCACGCAGCGCGCGGTGCAACGTCTCGAGCGCGGGAACGAGATCGGCGAGAATGCGCATCGCGGCCGCGATATGCATCGCGGTCGGAAATGAATCGTTCGACGACTGGCTCATGTTGACGTGATCGTTGGGATGAACCGGCTGCTTGGCGCCGCGCTTGCCGCCGAGCAATTCATTGGCGCGGTTGGCGATCACTTCGTTGAGGTTCATGTTGGTTTGCGTGCCGGATCCGGTCTGCCAGACCACCAGCGGAAAATGATCGTCGAGCTTGCCGTCGATCACCTCGCGCGCGGCGCGGATGATGGCGCCGGCGCGGCGCCGGTCGAGCAGCCCCAGTTCGCGATTGGTTTCGGCGGCGGCCAGCTTGACCGTCGCCAGCGCGTAGACGATCGGCATCGGCATCCGGTCATGGCCGATGCGGAAGTTTCGTCGCGAACGTTCGGTCTGGGCACCCCAGTAGCGATCGGCGGCGACGTCGATCGGGCCGAAGCTGTCGGTTTCGGAACGCGTGGCGGGTGATGGAGTTGCTGATCGAGCCATGAATGATGTCCGTTGCGCCGAGAGTCGGCGGAACGTTCATTCTACAGCGTCGAGCATTTCCTGCGCGCGGATTATTTCTTGCGGAAGCGATCGAGCCGCACCACCTCGGCGCCTTCGCCCGGCTTGGCCGGCTCGTCCTGATTTTCGACGGCCGGTTCGGGCGCCGTCACGGTTGCCGGAACCTGCGCCGGGGCGGGGACGGCGGGCAGGTTGCCGGCCGGGCTCTCGGCTGCGGCATCGGATGTCTCGAACTGCAAGCCGAACTGCACCGACGGGTCGAAGAAGCTCTTGATCGAATTGAACGGCACCACCAGACGCTCGGGAATGCCGCCGAAGGAAAGCCCGACCTCGAAGCGATCTTCCAGAACCGTCAGGTCCCAGAACTGATGCTGCAGGATGATGGTCATTTCTTCCGGATACTGCGCCAGCAGCCGCGGTGACAGCTTCACGCCGTCGGCGGTGGACAGAAAGGTAATAAAGAAATGATGCTCCCCGGGCAGGCCATGCTCGGCCGCATCGGTCAATACGCGGCGCAGCACGCCGCGCAGCGCGTCGCGCGCCAGGACATCGTATCGGATATGATCGGTCGCCATTGATTATCCTGTCGCGTTCAAATGCTGCCGGTGGATTGGCGATGGTGCCTGTAACCCGACTCGCGGCATTGTTCGGATGGTACCCCGGCCGGAGGCCAAGGTCAGTACCGCCGGCGGTGATACTCCTGCAAAAGAACCAAGTAAAAGCCAATTCCTGACGGAGATTGCCCGGACGGAAATCGACCTCACGATGGAAGGTGAAGTGGAGGCTTCTGTTGCCAGGTGCCTCCGAACCCCGCCTGACGGAGCTTAACCCATCAGGACTTCAGATTTGGTCTTTCAAACTGCGTTACGCAGCCTGAGCAACCGGAGCATAGTTGTCGTTTGCAACTATTGCATAGCCCGATAACGGCGGAACCATACCGAGAAAAAACACGTCCTTTACGCCCTCGTCGATCCTGTTTCGCCCCCACCGAAACCCGCTTTGCCGCGGTGGGCTTGGGTGGAGGCGCCGGGTACTGCCCCCGGGTCCGAATGGTTTATTGCGACGGCAATTTATTTCCATAGCCGGCAAGCCGGCACCCCAAATATAGGACGCAAAACGGCAGAAAAACAGAGCCCGCCCAGCTACCCGCATGCGGCATAGCTGCCAAGAGAGCGGCAGGCGTGGATACCGCGGAATATCGGTTGGCCCCGCGGGATCGCCGTTCTAAATCAAGATCATGCCTCCGGATTCTTCGCCGGCAGCCGTTCCTGTCCCAGGTCCTGCGCCGGATACCCCGACATCGCCGCCGCCCGGTCTGATCGCGCTGTTCGTCGCGTTCGCCAAAATGTCGCTGGCGGGCTTTGGCGGCGTGCTGGTGTTTGCGCGGCGCGGCATTGTCGAGCAGCACCGCTGGATGACGGCGGAGGAGTTCAACGAGACCTTCGCGCTGTGCCACTTCCTGCCGGGACCGAACATCGTCAACCTGACCGTGGTGTTCGGCTCGCGGTTTCGCGGCATGGCGGGCGGCATCGCGGCCTTCACCGGATTGCTTGGCCCTCCCACCGTGATCATGGTGATCCTGGGGATGCTTTATCGGCATTTCGGCGAGGTCGAGTCGCTCAGGCGTATTCTGGCCGGGGTGTCCTGCGGGGCGGTCGGCCTCCTGATATCGGTCATTTTCAGGATGACGATGCCGCTGGTCAAAAAGCGCGACCTGGTCGGGCTTGCCGTCCTCGCCGCGGTGTTTGTCGCGATCGGGATCGCGCGGCTGCCCTTGGCGTGCGGTATTGCTGGTGGCGATCCCCGTCAGCATCGCCATTACCGTTTTGGTGCGAAGGCGGGCGGCGCCATGAATCCGGAGAGCAATCCGATCCTGACGCTGGCCTGGACCTTCGGGCTGATGTCGCTGTTCGCGGTCGGCGGCGCCAACTCCGCGATCCCCGAAATGCACCGGATCGCGGTCGACGCGCATCATTGGCTGAGCGACAAGCAATTCGCCGATGTGTTTGCGATCTCGCAATTGTCGCCCGGGCCGAACGTGCTGATCGTCACCCTGATCGGCTACACGGTCGGCGGCATCGGCGGCGCGCTGGTCGCGACCCTCGCGATGTGCGTTCCAACCGCGGCGCTGGCCTATTTCGTCAGCGGTTTTTTGAAGCGATCGAGCCATGCGCGCTGGCCTTCCATTGTCCAGGCCGCGCTGGTTCCGCTCTCGATCGGCCTGATGGCGGCCAGCGGGCTTATCCTGGCGCTGACCTCGGACCGGACCTGGGGTGCGGCATTGGTGACCGCGGTCGCGGCGGTGTTGGCCTCCCTGACCCGGCTCAATCCGCTCTGGCTGCTGCTGGCGGGAGGTATTCTGGGTTTTGCTGGCGTTATCTGACGAAAATCGCTAGGAATATAAGAGCGAGCCCAAAAAAATAGGGGCCGCAACTGCCGGCCGCGGAGGAACGTGCATGGCCGATACAGTGGGCCATTCACCGGGTAGCACGGCGTCAACCATTCGTAATTCGTCCGCAGCCATCGCCGTGCTGGTGTTGGCGCTCGCACCGCAGCTTGTCGATCTGGTGTGGTCGATTGGCGGACTGATGGGGTCGCTTGCCGGACTCGTCAAATCCTCAGGGCGCAATCCGGCGCAGGTGCTTGCGAGTCATGGATCGGCGTTGCTGTTTGCGGTTCCGAGTCTGGCTGTTGGCTCGTTTGGCGCCACCACCAAGTCGGCCCTGTCATCCGAGACGCTTCTGGCGCTGATCTATACCTATCCTCTGCTCGCGGTTGCGGCTTTCACGCTGTTCGTAAAGCTGCGGGCGCCGCAGGATTATTTCGGTGGCGTTATTTTGATGGCGATCGCGTTGTTCGCCTTGTGGGCCTCGAGCGATCTACAGGGGACGCGCGGGTTCTCATTTGGCGCGGGCACCACGCCCCGCATGTTCGGCGTGTTGCTGCTGGCGCTGGGCGCCGGCGTTGCCGTGGTCGGCCTTCTGACCGACGGCCCGAAGCTCGCGACCTATGCCTGGCGGGGCCCGCTATTCGTATCGCTGTCCATTCTTTCCTTTGCGCTCACGATCCGGCCCCTTGGTCTGGTGATCTCGGCATTCGCGAGCTTCATCATCTCGGCGTTAGGCACGCCGGAGACCCGCTGGACAGAAACCATCATCGTCGGAATTTGCCTGACCATCGGCTGCAGTCTGCTTTTCCCCTATGCGCTCGGGTTGCCGCTGCAGTTGTTCCCGCGTTTTCTGCTTCAGTGAGGGTGTAATGGCCGATCTGTTTTCCGGTCTCTCCCTCGGTTTCGGTGTCGCGCTGACTCCCATCAACCTGATGCTCTGCCTGATCGGTGCGCTGGTCGGGACGCTGGTCGGTGTGCTGCCGGGCATCGGTACCATCGCCACGGTCGCCATGCTGCTGCCGATCACCTTCGGGCTGCCGCCGATCGGCGCGCTGATCATGCTCGCGGGCATCTATTACGGCGCGCAGTACGGCGGCTCGACCACGTCGATCCTTGTCAATATCCCGGGCGAGGCGACATCAGTGGTGACGACGCTCGACGGTTTCCAGATGGCCAAACAAGGCCGCGCCGGGCCTGCGCTCGCGATTGCGGCGATCGGATCGTTCTTCGCCGGCTGCATCGCGACCGTCCTGATCGCCGTGCTCGGCGCGCCGCTGACAAAACTCGCGCTGGCGTTCGGACCGGCTGAATATTTCTCGCTGATGGTGCTGGGGCTGATCTTCGCCGTGGTGCTCGCGAAGGGCTCCGTGCTCAAGGCCGTTGCCATGATCGTGTTCGGGCTGCTGCTGTCGATGGTCGGGTCCGACATCGAGACCGGTGTCTCACGCATGGCGTTCAACCTTCCCGAACTCGCCGATGGCCTCGGCTTTGCTACCGTGGCCATGGGCGTGTTTGGTTTCGCGGAAATCATCCGCAACCTCGACGCCGGGGCCCAGATGGACCGCGAACTCGTGCAGCAGAAGATCACCGGGCTGATGCCGACCAGGAAGGATTTGATGGTTTCCGCCCCCGCGATCATGCGCGGAACGGTGCTGGGATCGATCCTCGGCATCCTGCCGGGCGGCGGGGCCGTCATCGCGTCGTTTGCCGCCTACACATTCGAGAAGAAGATCTCCAAGGATCCGTCGCGGTTCGGCCGCGGCGCGATCGAAGGCGTCGCGGCGCCGGAAAGCGCCAACAACGCAGCAGCGCAGACCTCGTTCATCCCGCTATTGACGCTCGGCATACCGCCCAATGCGGTGATGGCGCTGATGGTCGGTGCGATGACCATCCATGGCATCGTGCCGGGACCGCAGGTGATGCAGAAGCAGCCCGAACTGGTGTGGGGCATGATCGCATCGATGTGGATCGGCAATCTGATGCTGATCATCATCAACCTGCCGCTGGTCGGCATCTGGGTGCGGCTGCTCCGGGTGCCGTATCGCCTGATGTTCCCCTCGATCATGGTGTTTTGCGCGATCGGCATCTACTCGATCAACAATGCCCCGGTCGATGTGATCCTCGCCGGCGCGTTCGGACTGCTCGGCTACTGGCTGATCAAGCATGACTTCGAACCGGCCCCGCTGCTGCTCGGGATGGTGCTCGGACCGCTGATGGAAGAAAACCTGCGCCGGGCGCTGCTGATCTCGCGCGGCGATTGGACAGTGTTCCTGACCCGTCCGCTGTCGGCGGTGCTGATGGCCCTTGCGGCGTCGCTTCTGGTGCTGGCGGTGTTGCCGTCGCTGCGCAAGAAGCGTGACGAGGTGTTCGCGGAAACCGAGGACTGATCCTGCGTCGCTGGGCCGCATCCCGTCGATTCGACTTCGAGGGCTGACGCGTGTGAGGTGGATGCTGGCCGGTTTGGGCCGGTCGTACATCAATGGCGCTCGGAGAGATCCGATGAATTTGTACAGTCGCATGCTCGCGGGCGGCGGTTTGGCGGCGCTGATCGGTTTCGGTGCGTTCGCCGCATCTGCCCAGACTCAAACCTATCCGACCCGCACTATCACCATGATCGTGCCGTTCGCGGCCGGCGGTCCGACCGACGTCATCGCGCGTATCGTCACCGGGCATATGGCGCAGACGCTCGGTCAGACCATCATCATCGAGAATGTGGTCGGGGCCGGCGGCACTACCGCCACCACTCGCGCCGCGCGCGCCGCCAACGACGGATATACGCTGATCACGGGGCACATGGGCACCCATGCGGCGTCGGTGCCGCTTTATCCCAATCTTGCCTATGATCCGGAAAAGGATTTCGAGCCGGTCATGTTGTTGGCCGGCACGCCGATCCTTATCCTGGCGCGCAAGGATTTTCCACCGAAGGACCTGAAGGAATTCATTGCTTACGTGAAAGCCAATGTCGGGAAGGTCAATGCGGCACATGCCGGTGTCGGCTCGGTCTCCCACGTCTCGTGCCAACTGCTCAACTCGATCCTCGACATCAAACCGACCGCCGTCCCCTTCAATGGCACGGGGCCAGCGATGAATGCGCTGGTCAGCGGCCAGGTCGACTACATGTGCGACCAGATCGTCAACGCGGTGCCGCAGATCAACGGCGGCACCATCAAGGCCTATGCGGTCGCAACGCCCGCGCGCAATCCGTCCCTGCCTGACGTTCCGACCACCGCGGAAGCCGGCCTGCCGGAGTTCCAGGCCCAGGCCTGGAATGCGATCTTTGCGCCAAAGGAAACCCCGGCCCCGGTCATTGCCAAGCTCAACGCGGCAGCGGCCAAGGCGCTGGATGACGAAGGCGTCCGCAAGCGCCTGCTCGATCTCGGCAGCGTGGTCCCGCCGGCGCCGCAGCGCACGCCGGAAACACTCGCTACGCTGGTGAAAAGCGAAATCGCGAAGTGGACGCCGGTTCTCAAGCCCGCAACCAATTGAGGCCGTCAGTCAGACGAATTCGATCGAGGACCAGGGCGGAATGCGGGTTCCGCCCTTGCCGTTTACGGGCCGGATATTCATTTTTCGGGGTATAATTGATGGGTCCGGCCGAATCGCCGCTGTCGATTGGCGGCTCCGGACGCTAAAACTCGCCTCCTCGAAAGGCTCGTAACCTCACGCCATGAATCAGTATCACGATCTGCTCGAACGGATTCTCTCAGACGGTGCGGAGAAGCATGACCGTACCGGCACCGGCACGCTGTCGATCTTCGGCCATCAGATGCGCTTCAATCTGGCGGCCGGCTTCCCGATGCTGACCACCAAGAAGCTGCCGCTCAAATCGATCGTGCACGAGCTGTTGTGGTTTCTCGCCGGCGATACCAACATCAAATATCTCAAGGAAAACGGCGTTTCGATCTGGGACGAATGGGCCGACGCCAACGGCGATCTCGGCCCGGTTTACGGATCGCAATGGCGATCCTGGCCGGCGCCGGACGGACGCAGCATCGACCAGATTTCCAACGTCATCGACATGATCAAGCGCAACCCGGATTCGCGGCGCCTGATCGTCAGCGCCTGGAACCCGGCCGACGTCGACAAGATGGCGCTGCCGCCGTGTCATTGCCTGTTTCAGTTCTATGTCGCGAACGGCAAATTGTCGTGCCAGCTTTACCAGCGTTCGGCCGACGTGTTTCTCGGCGTGCCCTTCAACATCGCCTCCTATGCGCTGCTGACGATGATGGTGGCGCAGGTGACGGGCCTCAAGCCGGGCGACTTCGTGCACTCGCTCGGCGATGCGCATCTTTATTCGAACCACCTCGAGCAGGCCAGGCTGCAACTGACGCGTCCGACGCGTCCATTGCCGGTCATGAAGATCAATCCTGACGTCAAGGACATCTTCGCGTTCCGCTATCAGGACTTCGTGCTCGAAGGCTACGACCCGCACCCGCATATCAAGGCCGAGGTGGCTGTATGAGTCGCGGTGTGACCGCGACGGCCACTGCGCGTCCTGACATTGTCCTCGTCGTTGCGGTCGCCGAGAACGGCGTGATCGGCGCCAAGGGTGCGATTCCATGGCGGCTGAAATCCGACATGCAACGCTTCAAGGCGATGACGATCGACAAGCCGGTGGTGATGGGCCGCAAGACCTTCGTCTCGCTGCGCCGCCCGTTACCCGGTCGCACCAATATCGTCGTGACGCGCGACGCCAATTATCGCGCTGCGGGAGCGGTGGTGACGACGTCGTTCGATAGCGCCCGCGCGGTTGCGACCGGCGACGCGCTGCGGCGTTTCGCCACTGAGATCGCGGTGATCGGCGGCGCGGAAATCTACGCGCAATGGATCGGCATTGCCGATCGGCTGGAGTTGACCGAAGTCCATGCGAGGCCCGAGGGCGATACTTATTTTGCCGCAATCGATCCGGCTCGCTGGCGGGAGGTCGCGCGTGTGCGGAATCCGGCCGGTTCGGACGATAGCGCCGACTTTTCCTATGTGACGTACATACGGCGGCCGGCTTCTCCTATGGGACGGATATAGGCGAAAGTCGCATTAACCGCGTCCGGCAATGTTGCATTGACAATTATGGCCTCAGGCATAGCTGCTTCGAACCGGAAGCTTGCGTTGTAAGGGCCGGGGTCGTCCCCTATAAAGCCGTCCAGATTACGAGGCCGGGCGTCTTTGCCCCTGAGCCCCGTGGAGGAGAATATCTATGCCGTGGAAGAATCAAGGCGGAGGCCCATGGGGCTCCGGTCCGAAAGGACCTTGGGGCTCTGGACCGCAACCAGTGGGACCGCGGCCGCCCGATCTTGAGGACCTCCTGCGCCGCGCGCAGGATCGGATGCAGCAATTGCTGCCCGGTGGATATTTCAGCGGCATCGGCATTGCGCTGCTGCTGTTGGCCATCCTTGTGATCTGGGGCATGTCCGGGTTTTATCGCGTTCAATCCGAAGAGCAGGGCATCGTGCTGCGGTTCGGCAAATATGTCGGCGATGCCTATCCCGGCCTGAACTATCACCTGCCGTATCCGATCGAGACCGTGCTGCTGCCGAAGGCGCTGCGCGTGTCGACCTTGAGCATCGGCATGACCTTGATCGACGATCCGGCGCGGCGCGGCAGGACGATGCGCGACGTGCCCGAAGAGAGCCTGATGCTGACCGGCGACGAAAATATCGTCGATGTCGACTTCACGGTGTTGTGGCGTATCAAGCCGAAAGGCGTCGCCGATTACCTGTTCAACATCCAGAACCCCGAAGGCACCGTGAAAGCGGTCGCCGAAAGCGCGATGCGCGAGGTCGTCGGCAAATCCAACATCCAGCCGATCCTGACCGGCGCGCGCACCACGACCGAGGCCAACGTACAGGAATTGATGCAAAACACGCTCGACAAATACGGTTCGGGCATCCTGATCCAGCAGGTGCAGATGCAGAAGGTCGATCCGCCGGCGCAGGTGATCGACGCCTTCCGCGACGTGCAGGCCGCCCGCGCCGATCTCGAGCGGCTGCAGAACGAAGCGCAGACCTATGCCAACCGCGTCGTTCCCGACGCACGTGGACGGGCTGCGCAAATCCTGCAGGTCGCCGAAGGCTACAAGCAGCAGGCGGTCGCCGAGGCCAAGGGCCAGAGCGCGCGCTTCCTGAAGGTCTATGACGAATACAAGAAGGCGCCCGACGTCACGCGGCAGCGTATCTATCTGGAGACGATGGAGCACGTGCTCGGCGGCTCCGAGAAGCTGGTCTATGACGGCGGCGGCGCCGGCGGCGGGCAGGGTGTCGTGCCGTATCTGCCGCTAAGCGAATTGACGCCGCGGCGTCCGCCTGCGGCGCAGCCGCAGCAGCAGAGCGGGAGCACGCGATGAGAACCCCGGTTACAGGTATTGTCGCGCTGTTAGCGCTGCTGGTTGTCGTCATTGTCGGCTACAGTTCGGTCTTCACCGTCGACCAGACCGAACAGGCGCTGGTGGTGCGGCTTGGCGATCCACAACCCCCCATCACCGCGCCGGGCCTGCATTTCAAGGCGCCGTTCATCGACACCGTGATCCCGATCGACAAGCGGATCCTCGATCTGGAAAATCCGTCGCAGGAAGTGATCGCGTCGGACCAGAAGCGGCTGGTGGTTGATGCCTTTGCCCGCTACCGCATCAAGGATGCGCTGCGGTTTTACCAGAGCATCGGATCGATCCAGGCCGCCAACATCCAGTTGACGACGATTCTGAACGCGTCGCTGCGCCGTGTGCTCGGCGAGGTCACCTTCATCCAGGTGGTGCGCGACGAGCGCGAAGCCCTGATGAACCGGATCCGCGATCAGGTCGACAGGGAAGCCGCCGCCTATGGCATCCAGGTGGTCGACGTTCGGATCCGGCGCGCGGATTTGCCGGAGCAGAACAGCCAGGCGGTCTATCAGCGGATGCAGACCGAACGGCAACGCGAGGCCGCCGAATTCCGCGCCCAGGGCGGACAGAAGGCCCAGGAGATCAGGTCCAACGCCGATCGCGAAGCCACCGTGATCGTCGCCGAAGCCAATTCGACCGCCGAGCAGGTGCGCGGCGATGGCGACGGCGAGCGCAACCGGCTGTTCGCCGAAGCCTATGGCAAGGATCCGGACTTCTTTGCGTTCTATCGTTCGATGACGGCCTATGAGAACGGCCTGAAGAGCAACGATACGAGGTTCCTGCTGCGGCCGGATTCGGAGTTCTTCAAGTTCTTCAGCAATCCGTCCGGTGCATCGGCGGCCGCAGCCGCGCCAGCGGCGGCGCCAAAGCCGTAAGCATGCCTTAAGTGAGAGATCAGGGGCCGAAGCGGCATATCGCTTCGGCCCCTGATTTCAAGGCCAAAAAGAACATCAACCGGGAGGTTCCAGTCCGATGAGGTCCATAGCGTTCGCCGACTTCCTCATCGGTGTGGGTATCCTGTTTGTGCTCGAAGGCTTGATGTTCGCGGCAAGCCCGGCCTGGATGCGTCGGGCGATGAAAAGCGCGCTGGCGACGCCGGACAATATTCTGCGCGTGGTGGGAATCGGATCGGCGGTCGTCGGCCTGATCCTGATCTGGATTGTTCGGCGCTAGCGGTACATCGTTTCCGAGCGAAGTCGTCGCTGGTTCGCGTGAAAAAGGGGCCGCCCGCGCCGGTTTTTCGCCGCATTTGACCTGCGCTCATGACGATGAAATGACCTGTCCGATGCTTGCGCGGCAGCCCTGTTCAGGCGCACATTGCGCTGCAATGCCGATCCGTTTTTTCAAGACAGAGAGACCCAATATGACCGCTGCGATTCCGGCCCTCAGTCGTCGCCTGCGCCCCTGGTTGGCCGCGATCTGCCTTGGCGTCGGTCTTGGCGCCGCCAGCGTCGTGATGGCGCCGCCGGCGTTCGCGCGCGGCCCTGACGGCATTGCCGATGTCGCCGAGAAGGTGATCGACGCGGTGGTCAATATCTCGACCTCACAGACGGTCGAAGCCAAAGGCGGAGGACCCTCCGGCGGCGACCGCGGCGCGATGCCGAAATTGCCGCCAGGCTCGCCGTTCGAGGAATTCTTCGACGATTTCTTCAAGAACCACCGCGGTGGTCCGGGCGGCGGCACTGGCGACCTGCAGCCGCACAAGACCACGTCGCTGGGCTCCGGCTTCATCGTCGACGCTGCCGGCATCGTCGTGACCAACAATCACGTCATCGCGGATGCCGACGAAATCACGATCATCATGAACGACGGCAGCAAGTTCAAGGCGGAACTGGTCGGCGTCGACAAGAAGACCGATCTCGCGGTGCTGAAGTTTACGCCGAACCCGAACAAGCCGCTGATCGCGGTCAAGTTCGGCGATTCCGACAGACTGCGGCTCGGCGAATGGGTGATCGCGATCGGCAATCCCTTCAGCCTCGGCGGCACCGTCACGGCGGGCATCGTATCGGCGCGCAACCGCGACATCAGCCAGGGCCCCTACGACAACTACATCCAGACCGACGCCGCCATCAATCGCGGCAATTCCGGCGGCCCGCTGTTCAATCTTGATGGCGACGTGATCGGCGTCAACACGCTGATCATTTCGCCGACCGGCGGCTCGATCGGCATCGGCTTCGCGGTGCCCTCGAAGACGGTCGCGGGCGTGGTCGATCAGCTGCGCCAGTTCGGCGAGCTTCGCCGCGGCTGGCTCGGCGTCCGCATCCAGCAGGTTACCGACGAAATCGCCGAAAGCCTCAACATCAAGCCCGCGCGCGGCGCGCTGATCGCCGGCGTCGACGACAAGGGCCCGGCCAAGCCCGCCGGCATCGAGCCCGGCGACGTCGTCGTCAAGTTCGACGGCAAGGACATCAAGGAACCAAAGGATCTGTCGCGTGTCGTCGCCGACACCGCGGTCGGCAAGGAAGTCGACGTGATCGTCATCCGCAAGGGCGAGGAGCAAACCAAAAAGGTGACGCTCGGCCGCCTCGAGGACAGCGACAAGCCGATGCCCGCTTCGGCCAAGACGCAGGAGCCTGCCGAGAAGCCGGTGACGCAGAAGGTGCTTGGCCTCGATCTGGCGACCCTGAGCAAGGATCTGCGCGGCAAGTACAAGATCAAGGACAGCGTCAAGGGCGTCATCATCACCAATGTCGACGGCAGCTCGGATGCCGCCGAGAAACGCCTCAGCCCCGGCGAGGTCATCGTCGAGGTGGCGCAGGAAGCGGTCGGCAACACCGGCGACGTCAAGAAGCGTATCGACCAGTTGAAGAAAGACGGCAAGAAATCCGTCCTGCTGCTGATCGCCAACGCCGACGGCGAATTGCGCTTCGTGGCGCTGAGCGTGCAGTAGCGCGAGGATCAACGCCAGCTACTGGTCATACTCCGCGAAGGCGGAGTACTCCAGTAATCGCCGCCGCGAAAGAGCTGCAACGCCCTGGAATACTGGATCGCCCGCTTTCGCGGGCGATGACGTGTGGGGCGGATGGATTGCTGTTACGCGCTTATACGCCCGATCTGATTATCCCCCCACAAACTCCTCGCGCCGATACCCCTGCGCGTAGAGCAACGCGGTGAGGTCGCCATGGTCGATCCGCGCGGCGGCGGCTGCGGCCACCGCGGGCTTGGCGTGGTAGGCGACGCCTAAGCCGGCAGCCTCGATCATGCCGAGATCGTTGGCGCCGTCGCCGACCACGATGGTATCGAGATTGTCGAGGTCGAAGGATTCGCGCAGCTCGATCAGGGTGGCGAGCTTGGCGGCGCGTCCCAGGATCGGCTCGGCGACCTCGCCGGTCAGTTTGCCGTCGGCGACCTTGAGTTCGTTGGCACGGTTCTCCTGGAAGCCGATCATGGCCGCCACCGCGTTGGTGAATAGCGTGAAGCCGCCCGAGATCAGGCAGGTATAGCCGCCATGCGCGCGCATGGTCGCGACCAGTTCGCGGCCGCCCGGGGTCAGCGTGATGCGCTGTTTCAGCACTTCATCGACCACGCTCGACCGGTAAACCCTTGAGCAGCGCAACGCGCTCGCGCAGCGCCGGCTCGAACGCGATCTCGCCGCGCATCGCGCGTTCGGTAATGCCAGCGACATGCGCCTTGAGGCCGGCGAAATCCGCCAGCTCGTCGATGCATTCCTGGCCGATCATGGTGGAATCCATGTCGGCGAGAAAAAGCTTCTTGCGCCGGTCGATCCGGGGCTGCACGACAATGTCGATCGGCAGGTCGCCGCGCGCCTGCTGCAGGCGGGTGACGATGGCGGCGATCGGCTCGCTGCTGTCAAAGGGGATATCGACGGCGACCTCGTCGAACAGCCAATGCGCCGGACCGGCCTGGGGAAGAATGGCGCGCGCGCCGTCGACGACCGTGCTATCGAGCGCGGGATTGGCGGGATGGCAGATCAGCGTGGCGACCAGAGACATGCGCGGCAATTCGCTTCAGGAGGCTAGCCAGGGAGAAGGCCGGCAAGCGGCAGGCCAAGCCGTGCTTATCGCAGGGCCGACCGCCAGCGGCAAGTCGGCGCTGGCGCTGGAGTTGGCTGAAAGAACCGGCGGCGTCGTCATCAATACCGATTCCATGCAGGTCTATCGCGATCTGCGCATCATCACCGCGCGGCCGACGCCGCAGGAAGAAGCGCGCGTGCCGCACCGGCTCTATGGCCATGTCGACGCCGCGGTCAATTGTTCCGCCGGTCACTGGGTCAGCGATGCCGCGGCGGTGCTCGCGGAAGTTCGCGCGCAACATCGCCTGCCGATCTTTACCGGAGGTTCCGGGCTTTACTTCAAGGCGCTGACGCGCGGCCTGTCGGCGGTGCCGCCGGTCGCCGCCGAGATCCGCGACAGCGTGCGGGCGCGACTGGAACGTGACGGCGTCGAGGCGTTGCATGCCGAACTCGGCCAGCGCGATCCGGCTTCCGCCGAGCGCCTCAAGCCGCGCGATCGCACCCGCATCGCGCGCGCGCTCGAGGTGATCGAGGCGACCGGCCGGTCGCTGACCGACTGGCATCGCGATGGCTTGCCGCCGCTGTTAGCGCCGGGTTCTTTCCGCGCGGTCTTTCTGGCGCCGGAACGCGACGCGCTCTATGCGCGGATCGACGCGCGGTTCGACGCGATGCTGCAAGCGGGCGCGCTGGAGGAGGTCGCAAAGCTCGGCGCGCGGCATCTCGATCCATTGTTGCCGGCGATGAAGGCCCATGGCGTGCCGGCGCTGCTGCGTCATTTCAACGGAGAGATCACGCTGGAACAGGCCGCCGAGATCGGCCGCGCCGATACCCGCCACTACGCGAAACGGCAATTCACCTGGTTCCGGCATCAACTGCCGGAGTTTGAATGGGTGACGCCGGACGCGGCGCAGGGGTGGCTGGAGACCGGGCTACGCTAGGCGGCGGCGCGTCAGCCATGCGCGTTCGCCAGCCGAAAAACACTCGCCCAACGCCGGGAACCCCGCTAAGCTCCGAAAAATCGCGTCGCGCGGGCGGCTTCCCTTGACTTCTCGGGTTTGGCCGCTATGTTCCGCGCAACCTTTGGGAAGTCCGAGCCGCAAAATGCGTAATATTATTACCAAACTCCTTATCGTAGTCGTACCCAGGCGCACCGCCGGGGATGGCTAGGGCCATCCAAAATCGGGCGGTGTGCAGGGGTCCTTCTGGGCCCCTTTTTATTTTTGAGACAACCAACTGAAGAAAGCCGCTGAGGACAGCGGATCCGGAGCCAGCCATGAGCGACAAGAGCCACGACCCCAACCAGATGACCGGAGCCGCGATGATCGTGCGCGCGCTGATCGATCATGGCGTGCAGCATCTGTTCGGCTATCCCGGCGGCGCGGTGCTTCCGATCTATGACGAGATTTTCCAGCAGGGCGAAGTCGAGCACATCCTGGTGCGGCACGAACAGGGCGCCGGCCACGCCGCCGAAGGCTATGCCCGTTCCACCGGCAAGCCGGGCGTGGTGCTGGTGACCTCGGGGCCGGGCGCCACCAACATGGTGACGCCGCTGACCGACGCGCTGATGGATTCGATTCCGCTGGTGTGCATCACCGGCCAGGTGCCGACGCATCTGATCGGCAATGACGCGTTCCAGGAATGCGACACGGTCGGCATCACCCGGCCCTGCACCAAGCACAATTGGCTGGTGCGCGACGTCAACGACCTGGCGAAGGTGCTGCACGAGGCGTTTTATGTCGCGACCACGGGCCGTCCCGGTCCCGTGCTGGTCGATGTGCCCAAGGACGTGCAGTTCGCGACCGGCACCTATCATCCGCCGCGCAAATCCGACGTGCATGTCTCCTACACCCCCCGGGTGAAGGGCGATGCGGCGCAGATCCGCAAGGCCGTGGCGTTGCTCGCTTCGGCCAAGCGGCCGGTGATCTATACCGGCGGCGGCGTGATCAATTCCGGGCCGGAAGCCTCGAAGCTGCTGCGTGAACTGGTCGAAGCCACCGGCTTCCCGATCACCTCGACCCTGATGGGTCTGGGCGCCTATCCGGCGTCGGGCAAGAACTGGCTCGGCATGCTCGGCATGCACGGCACCTACGAGGCCAACATGGCGATGCACGGCTGCGATGCCATGCTGTGCATCGGCGCGCGGTTCGACGACCGTATCACCGGACGTGTCGACGCGTTCTCGCCGGGCTCCAAGAAGATCCACATCGATATCGATCCGTCGTCGATCAACAAGAACATCCACGTCGACATCCCGATCATCGGCGACGCCGGCAACGTGATCGGCGATCTTCTGCAGGTGTTCAAGGCCGAAGCGAAAAAGCCCGATATCAAGCCGTGGTGGCAGGAAATCGCCAAATGGCGCGCGCGCAATTCGCTGTTCTACAAGAAGAACAACGATATCATCCTGCCGCAATACGCGATCGAGCGGCTGTTCGAGGCTACCCGCGGGCGCGACACCTACATCACGACCGAAGTCGGCCAGCACCAGATGTGGGCGGCGCAGTTCTTCGGTTTCGAGGAGCCGCACCGCTGGATGACCTCGGGCGGGCTCGGCACCATGGGCTATGGCCTGCCCGCGGCGATCGGCGTGCAGGTCGCCCATCGCGACAGTCTGGTGATCGACATTGCCGGTGACGCGTCGGTGCAGATGACGATGCAGGAGATGTCGACGGCGGTGCAGTATGAGCTGCCGATCAAGATCTTCATCCTGAACAACCAGTACATGGGCATGGTCCGGCAGTGGCAGCAGCTGCTGCACGGCAACCGGCTGTCGCACAGCTACTCCGAGGCGCTGCCGGACTTCGTCAAGCTCGCCGACGCCTTTGGCTGCGTCGGCATCCAGGCGATCAAGCCCGGCGATCTCGACGGCGCCATCAAGGAAATGATCTCGGTCAAGCGCCCGGTGCTGTTCGATTGCCGGGTGGCGGCGCTGGAGAATTGCTTCCCGATGATCCCGTCCGGCAAGGCCCACAACGAAATGCTGCTGCCGGCCGACGCCAATGACGAGGCGACCGCGTCCGCCTTCGCCGGCGGCAAGGCACTGGTGTGAGGTGAGCTGATCCGATGTTTGATCTCGGACAATTGGAGCGCGCACAGGAGGTGGTCGGCCACGCGATGCCGCCGACCCCTGCGCATGCGTGGCCGTTGCTGTCGCAACGGCTCGGCGCGACCATTGTCGTCAAGCATGAGAACCACACGCCGACCGGCGCCTTCAAGGTGCGCGGCGGACTGGTGTATGTCGATCGCCTCAAGCGCGAGCGGCCCGCGACCGCAGGCCTGATCTCGGCGACCCGGGGCAATCACGGCCAGAGCCTGGCGTTCGCCGCCAGCCGTTATGGCCTGCCGGTGACGATCTACGTGCCGTCAGGCAACTCGGTCGAGAAAAACCGCGCCATGCGGGCGTTCGGCGCCAATCTGGTCGAGCATGGCGACGATTTCCAGGCCGCACGCGAGGAAGCTGATCGCCGCGCGCAAGCCAGTGGCCTCGAGATGGTGCCGTCGTTTCATCCCGACCTGGTGCTGGGGGTTGCGACCTACGCGCTCGAATTGTTGCGAAAGGCGCCCGACCTCGACGTGCTCTATGTGCCGATCGGGCAGGGCTCCGGCATTTGCGGCTGCATCCTGGCGCGCGATCTGCTCGGGCTGAAGACGGAGATCATCGGCGTGCAGTCGACCCTGGCGCCGTCTTACGCGCTGTCATTCGCGGCCGGCACCATCGTGACGACCGAGACCAGCAACACGCTGGCCGACGGCATGGCCACGCGGATTCCGGACCCGGACGCGTTTGCGATCATCCGCAGGGGTGCCTCGCGCATCGTGCAGGTCACCGACGACGAGATCGGTGCAGCCATCCGAGCCTATTGGACCGATACACATAATCTCGCCGAAGGCGCCGGCGCCGCGCCGCTCGCGGCTGCCATGCAGGATAAAGCGAAAAACCGCGGCAGGCGTGTCGGGCTGATCCTGAGCGGCGGCAACATCGATTTCGATCTGTTTAGGAAGTGGGTCGGGCAGGAAGTTGCTGTTGGCATCGAGCAACGGGTGGCGGTGTGATGATGCGTAATGTCACGAGGCGTCAGCCACATATTCCGTCGTCATCGTCCGGCTTGACCGGACGATCCAGTAATCCGCAAGTCATCGATTCCATCTCTTGCGCCTGCGATTACTGGATACCCGCCTTCGCGGGCATGACGGCCAAAGCAGATATGACGGCCGAGAACTAAGAGGCAAAATGAACCAGCCCGCATCCGCCTATTTCATGGAAGAGCGCCATGATCCCGTTGAATCCCATACGCTCTCGGTGCTGGTGCAGAACGAGCCGGGCGTGCTCGCGCGCGTGATCGGGCTGTTTTCCGGCCGCGGCTACAACATCGAGAGCCTCACCGTCTCCGAGACCGAAAGCCAGAAACACCTTTCCCGCATCACCATCGTCACCACCGGTACGCCGATGGTGATCGAGCAGATCAAGCATCAGCTCGACCGCATGATCCCGGTGTATCGCGTCGTCGACATGACGTTGTCCGGTCGCGCGATCGAGCGCGAGCTTGCGATGGTGAAGGTGCGCGGCGGTGGCGACAATCGGGTCGAGGCGCTTCGGCTCGCCGATGCGTTCCGGGCCCGGGTGATCGACGCCACCATCGAGAGCTTTGTGTTCGAGATCACGGGCAATTCGGCCAAGATCAGTCAATTCATCGACCTGATGCGCCCGCTCGGCCTTGTCGAGGTGTCGCGCACCGGGGTTGCCGCAATCGGGCGTGGGCCCGAGGGGATGTGAACCATGCTGGCGCGCGATTGGTACTATAACGAACGGCGGCAGATCGGCCTTGATCGTGCGGTTGCGTCGATCTGCGACTATGACGACGATCGCGATGTCCGCGCCCGCGCGGCGCTGACCATGCTCGGCGTGCAGCGCGGCTGGCGGCTGGCCGATATCGGCTGCGGCAATGGTGTGCTGGCCTGCGAGGCCGCCCAGCTCGGCGCCGAAGTCGACGCCATCGACATTTCACCGGCGATGCTGGGGCTGGCGAAGATCCAGGCCGGAGACCGCAAGGTCGCGATCAGGACCCAGTCGGCGGGACTGTTGAGCTTTGCCTATCAGCCCAATTCCTACGACCTCGTCGTCAGCGAGTTCACGCTGCATCATCTGCCGGATTTCTGGAAAGCGGTGGCGCTGTCGCGAATCTATAACGCGCTGAAGCCGGGCGCCTGTTTCTTCCTGCGCGACATCGTCTTCGTCAGCATGCCCGACGGATCCGAGCGGGACGTCGAGGCGTGGGCGGATTTCAACATCAAGAACCACGGCTTTTCGCGCGACAGCGTCGTCACCCATATGCGCGACGAATATTCGACCTTCGGCTGGGTGATCGAGCGGATGCTGACCGATGTCGGCTTCACGCTGGTCTCGGCCGATTATCACGCGCCGCTGCACGGCACCTATCTGCTGCGGAAACCGAAACCAGGCGAGCAAAGCTAGACTTTCATGAAGCCAGCCGATGTCTGCCTGGCCGTATTGGTAGCGGTAATCTGGGGGCTCGCCTTTGTTATGAGCCGGATCGCGCTTAACGAATTTTCACCGCCGCTGATGACGACGCTGCGATTTGCCGTCGCGGCGTTGCCGTGCCTGCTGGTGCCGCGGCCGAAGGTCAGCTGGCCGGTGCTGGTCTCGATCAGCTTCTCGCTGTTCCTTGGCCAGTTCCTGGCGCAGGCCTATGCGATCTCCCACGGCGTTCCCGTCGGTCTCTCCAGCGTGATCGTGCAGAGCCAGGCGCTGTTCACGATCGGCTTCGCGGCGATCGCGTTCCGTGAACTGCCGACGCCGCTGCAGTCCCTCGGTATCGGCATCGCCACCATCGGCCTGCTGATGATTTGCGGCACCGTCGGCTACGATTTCAGCATGGGCGCGTTCGCGGTGCTGATGATTTGCCCGGTCAGCTTCGCGATCGGCAATCTGCTGCTGCGCCGCGCCAATGATGTGCCGATGTTCAATCTGTTTTCGTGGCTTTTTCTGGTGGCCGCAATTCCCTTGTTCGCGCTGACGCTGTTCGTAGACGGGCCGCAGGCAACCTGGCATGCGCTGTCGCATATGTCGCTCACCGGCTTGGCCTGCATGCTTACGATCGGCGGCATCTCGACCAGCATCGCCTATTGGCTATGGGGTCGGCTGTTGCGGGATTACACCGCGGTACAGGTGGTGCCGTTTGCGCTGCTGGTGCCGTTCGTCGGCTCGGCGGCGTCAAGCGTCGTGTTCGGCGAGCGCTTCGGGCCGCTGCGGCTGTCCGGCATGGTCATCGTCGTCTGCGGCATCGCCATCATGTTGCTGTCGAAGCGGTGGCAAGCGCTCATCGAAGCCCGTAATGCCCAAGATCGCCTGAGTGTCTCATGTCGCACACACTGTTGATCGCCTTCGTGGTTTTTGCCGTCGTGATGTTTTTCACGCCGGGGCCGAACAACATCATGCTGTTGTCGTCGGGGTTGACCTACGGCTTCCGCCGCACCTTGCCGCACATCGCGGGCATCACCATCGGGGTCGCCTTCATGGTGGGGGCGGTGGGGCTTGGGCTTGGAACCGTCTTCATCGCCTATCCGGTGCTGCAGACGATCCTGAAATATGCCGGGGTCGCCTATCTGGTCTATCTCGCCGCCGTGATCGCGATGGCCGAGCCGGTCTTGCCGGGTCAGGACAACAGGCGCGGGCCGATGACCTTCTGGGGCGCGGCCATGTTCCAGTGGATCAACGCCAAGGGCTGGGTGATGGTGATCGGCACCATCACCGCCTATGCGGCGATCGCGACCTACCCGTGGAACATTACGATCCAGGTGGCGCTCAGCCTCCTTCTGGGAGTGCTGTCCTGCAGCGCCTGGGCCGCGTTCGGCAGCTCGCTGCGGCCCATCCTGAGCTCCCGCAGGGCCGTGCGCGCCTTCAATATCGTGATGGCGCTGTTGCTGCTGGCGTCGCTCTATCCGGTATTCATGGACGCATGATGCCGCACCGCGCCATGCATAAACGGGTTTCCCCTGAGGTCGAAAATGGACTAGACAACGCCGGAAATTTGCAACCCGAACACCCCTTAAATCCCGACTTATCGGCCGATATTGGCCACTGAAGAGGAAACGACCATGCGTGTTTATTACGATCGCGACGCCGACCTGAACCTGATCAAGGGCAAGAAGGTCGTCATCGTCGGCTATGGCAGCCAGGGCCACGCCCATGCGCTGAACCTGAAGGATTCCGGCGTCAAGGACGTGGCGATCGCGCTGCGCAAGGGCTCGGCCTCCGCCAAGAAGGCCGAAGCCGCCGGCTTCAAGGTGATGGAAGTCGCCGAAGCCGCCAAATGGGCCGACCTCGTGATGATGCTGACCCCCGACGAATTGCAGGGCGACATCTACCGCGAGCATCTGCACGACAACATGAAGAAGGGTGCGGCGCTGGTGTTCGCGCACGGCCTCAACGTGCATTTCAACCTGCTCGACCCGCGCGCCGATCTCGACGTGCTGATGATCGCGCCGAAGGGCCCCGGCCACACCGTGCGCTCCGAATATCAGCGCGGCGGCGGCGTGCCCTGCCTGATCGCGATCGCGAAGGACATGTCGGGCAATGCCCATGACCTCGGCCTCAGCTACGCTTCCGCGATCGGCGGTGGCCGTGCCGGCATCATCGAGACCTCGTTCAAGGAAGAATGCGAGACCGACCTGTTCGGCGAGCAGGTGGTGTTGTGCGGCGGCCTGGTCGAGCTGATCAAGGGCGGCTACGAGACGCTGGTCGAAGCCGGCTACGCGCCCGAGATGGCCTATTTCGAGTGCCTGCACGAAGTGAAGCTGATCGTCGACCTGATCTATGAAGGCGGCATCGCCAACATGAACTATTCGATCTCCAACACCGCCGAATACGGCGAATACGTCACCGGCCCGCGCATCGTCACCGCCGAGACCAAGGCCGAGATGAAGCGCGTGCTCGCCGACATCCAGGGCGGCAAGTTCGCCCGCGACTGGATGCTGGAGAACAAGGTCAACCAGACCTCGTTCAAGGCCACCCGCGCCAAGCTCGCGCAGCACCCGATCGAGGAAGTCGGCGCCAAGCTCCGCGACATGATGCCGTGGATCAAGAAGGGCGCGCTCGTGGACAAGTCAAAGAACTGAGGCTTGATCCACGATTAAGGTACGAGATCGTGCAGGCACGATCTCGATGATCAAAAAGGTCGCGCTGGTCGACAAGTCAAAGAACTAAGGCCGAGCCACGCTCGACCTGCGAGGCCCGTCTGTACGGTCCTGGTGATCCGGAAAGCGCATCTCCTGCAACAGGAGGTGCGCTTTTTGTTTCAACCGCCGCATGCGCCTCTCATCTTGAAAAGGCCGTCAGAACGCCGCGCCGGCTTTTTCCAGCGTGGCACTTGCACGGTTTCCCGTTCATGATGACATGTCGTGGGATCAAGGGGAGGCAACCATGAGATCTGTCGTCATTACGGGAGCGTCAACCGGCATCGGCTGGGCCACCGCAAAGATGTTGCTCGATCGTGGATTTCGGGTGTTCGGCAGCGTGCGCAAGCAGGCCGACGCCGAGCGTTTGAAGAGCGAATTCGGCGCCAATTTCACTCCCTTGTTGTTCGATGTCACCGACGAGGCCGCGGTGCTGGCGGCCGCGCGCGAGGTCCGTGCGGCGCTGGGCGGCGAGACGCTGGCCGGGCTGGTCAACAATGCCGGCATCGCGGTTGCGGGGCCGCTGCTCGAACTGCCGATCGAGCGATTCCGCAGCCAGCTCGACATCAACGTGATCGGGCCGATCATGGCTTCGCAAGCCTTCGGCCCGCTGCTCGGCGTCGATCCGGAGCTCAGGGGACCGAAGGGGCGGATCGTGATGATCTCGTCGGTCGCGGGCAAAAGCGGCAATCCGCTCAGTTCGGCCTATGCGGCGTCGAAACATGCGATCGAGGGATTGTCGGAAAGCCTGCGCCGCGAGCTGATGCTGTTCGGCATCGATGTCATCATCGTCGCGCCCGGTGCGGTGAAGACGCCGATCTGGAGCAAGACCGGCGATGTGAACGCTGGCGGCAACAGCAATTCGCCGTATCGCGCGGCGAGGGCGAAGGCGCTTGATTTCGCCAAGCACCTCAGCGAAATCGGATTGCCGCCGGAGAAAATCGCCGAAGCAATTCTGGAAGCGTTGACATCGCCGAGCCCGAAGGTGCGTTACCAGATCACGCCCGATCCGATGCGGCACCTGATCGTCTCGACGCTGCCCAAACGCATGGTCGACAAGATCATCGCCAAGCGTCTCGGCCTGATGCCGCCGGCATGAAGCTGTCGAAGAAGATATTGCGGCCATCGTGACGACAACAGGCAAAAACAGTGCGGAGCTGACCCAGCTCGCGAACGAGGCGCTGCGCGATCAGCCGGGATGCGAAACCGCCTCCGTTCCAGGTGTCCAGGGTTTGCCCGATGTCCGCGCCGGCCGTAACTGGGAAATTCCCAATGTCGTTCTCGGCGACAGCCTGATCAGCGATGTCGATCGTGCCGTCATCACCGTGCACCATCGGCTGGGCAGGCAGTTTCATTTGCTGAGGGACGAGTAATTTCGCCTTGTCCGCAAACGGCATTCCGGCCACCTGACCCGGCTGCGAGGCGTTAACCTCCGGACAGCCAAATCCGTACTCCCCCCTCGGCAAACTCATTGCGCGTTCATGACGCTTACATTACATTTTTATGACACGCTGCAGTCTCCGGCTGCGTCGTCGGCCTCCTGGCCATTGCCAGCCAAGGCTCAAGGTCTGCGCCGGGTGGTATTGCGTTTAGCCCATGGCGCTCGCGCCAAATCGAGGTCCATCTGCGACGACGGCGACCGGAGGTCTCGCCGCGGTCGGCCTGTGGCGGCTGCTTGCCGTGGCGGCGCCGCAGCTGGCGGCGCTGGTGGTGATGTTTCAAACCGAAACCGACCTCAGCTCGCGCACCGGCTTTGTGCTGTCCTGGGGTATCCTGAATTTCTTCTGGATCGCATTGCTGCGGCGCCCGGCGCTGTCGGGTGCGCTGTCGCTGACATTGGTGGTGGTGCTGGTGCTGCTGTCGCGGCTCAAGCACGACGTCGCGCAGATGACCGCGACCTTCGTCGACCTGATGGTGATCGATCGCGATACCGCGGCGTTCTTGTTTACGATCTTTCCGCATCTGCGCTGGTCCGTGATTGCTGCTGCCGCCGTCACCATCCCCTTGATGTATGCGCTGTGGTGGCTCGATCCGTTCCGCATCCGCCGTTTGCCGGCCACGGCCTGCGCGCTGGCGTGTCTGGCCGCTTTGGTCGGCTATGCCTTCACCTGGCCGGATGAAGTCTGGCGCAGCTATTACGACGACGGCTATTTGTCGAAATTCTCCCGCTCCGGCGTCACGACGGTATCGGATTTCATCCAGTACGGCTTCATGGAATCCGACGCGGTGGCCCACGATCGTCTTAACGTGCCGCTGGTGGATTCCTGCCACCCCGCCGGGCGGCGGCCCAACATCATCATGATCCACGACGAATCCAGTTTCGACATTCGTCAGGCCGAGGGCATCAAGGTGCCCAAGGGCTACGGCAGCTACTTCAATTCGTTCGATGGCAAGGCGCGTAAATTTGTGGCCGAGAGCAATGGCGGCCCGAGCTGGTTCACCGAATACAACGTGCTCGCCGGGCTGTCGTCGCGTTCGTTCGGCCGGTTCGCCTATTTTGTGACCCGCATCGCGTCGGGCCGGGTCGAACGCGGCCTGCCGCTGGCGTTGCGCCGCTGCGGCTACAGCACGCTCTCGCTCTATCCGGCCTTTGGCGCCTTCATGAGCGCGCGCAGTTTCCAGGCCACCACCGGCATCGAGCATTTTTACGACGCGCACGACCTCGGCGCCAAAGATGTCGAGCCCGACAGCTTCTTCTACGATAAGGCGCTGACCCTGATGTCGGAGCAGACGCCGGCGACGCCGCTGTTCGCGTTCGTCTATCTCGGCGCCAATCATTTTCCCTGGGAAACGCGATACCGCCCGGACCTGATGCCGTCCTGGCGCAATCCCGGCAACGAGCCGGTGGTCGACGAATATCTGCGCCGGCAGGCCATGAGCGTGACCGACTACAATTCGTTCATCGCGGGGCTGAAAAAGAAATTCCCGGGCCAGCCGTTCCTGATCGTGCGCTATGGCGATCATCAGCCGGAATTCTCACCGCACCTCCTTGATCCCGGCCTCGACGAAGCGGCGATCGGCAGGAAACTGATGAGTTACGACCCGCGCTACTTCGCGACCTATTATGCGATCGACGCGGTCAATTTCGAACCGGTCAAGAGTCCGACCGAGATGGAAACCATCGACGGCGCCTATCTGCCGCTGGTGATCCAGGAAGCCGCCGGCATTCCGCTCGATCCGTCGTTCGAGGAGCAGAAGAAGATCATGCTTCGCTGCAACGGCGTGTTCTATGCCTGCAAGGGCGGCGCGGAGGCCCGCCGCTTCAATCGCCTGCTGATCGACGCCGGCATGATCAAGGGATTGTAGCGTTCCTGTCATTGCGACCCGAGCGGATGCATCACGTCATCCGCCTCTGTTTGAGCATGATCGGAAACCGGTTCCCACTTCCGGATCTGCTCGCAATGACGGCTGACGTGCCTACTTCGCTTCGGTCCTGTCCCACAGCCACCGCGCCACCGCATCCGGCGACGAGGTGCTGTCATTGCCGGCGGCGCGCAGGTTGGCCTCGCGCATCGCCGCTATGTCGATGCGCCCGAGCAGCGGCTGCAACGCCGCGCGCAAGGCCTGATCGCCGGATCGCTTCGGCGATATCAGCACAATCGCATCGTAAGGCGGGATCGCGTGCCGGTCGTCGTCGAGCGCGACCAGATCGTATTTCGCGATCAGCCCGTCGCTGGTGTAGCCCGCGATCACGTCGACTTCGCCCGAGGCGACCGCGGCATACATGAAGTCCGGCTGCATCTGCCGCTGCGCGCGGAATGCCAGCCCATAGGCCTTCTGGATGCCGGCCCATTCCGGGCGCGAGAAGAACTCATAGTCGGCGGCCATCGACATCGTGCCGGCATGCGAGACCAGATCGCTGATGGAGTGAATGCCGAGCGCCTCGGCGCGCTTGCGCGGCATCACCAGCGCATAGGCGTTGGCGAAACCAAGCTCGCCCAGCAGCGTGACTTTCTGCTGCGCCAGGATCGTCGTCAGTTCGCCGAGCAGTTCCGCGCGCGGCTTGATATCGCTGTGGTGGAATTGATTGGCCCACAAAGTGCCGGAATAGTCGATGTAGACGTCGATATCGCCCGTCACCAGGGCATCGAAGATCACGTTTGAGCCGAGGCCCTCGCGCGTCGAGGCCGTCAATCCCGCCGCGCGCAGCCGCTGCGCCACCAGCGCCGCCAATACATATTGTTCGGCAAAGGTCTTGGCGCCGACAATGTAGCTCGATGGCGAGCGCGCCATCGTCGGCACCAACGTGGCCACCACCAGCGCCGCTATGCCGAGGCCGCCGAGCGCGGTGCGGATACCGCGGCGCATGCGAATGCCGGTCTCGATCAGCGCCAGCAATTGATCGACCGCGAGCGCGAGCAGGGCGGCGGACGCGCAGCCGAACAACACGAACACCCAGTTCTGGGTCTGCAGCCCCGCAAAGATGTAGTTGCCGAGGCTGGTCTGGCCGATCGGCGTCGACAGCGTCGCGGTGCCGATCACCCAGACCGCCGCGGTGCGGATGCCCGCCATCATCACCGGCAGCGCCAGCGGCAGTTCGACCGTGAACAGCGACTGCGATGGCGTCATGCCGACGCCTTTGGCGGCCTCAAGGATGGCAGGATCGACGCCACGCAGCCCGGTGATGGTGTTGCGCAGCACCGGCAGCATCGAATAGAGCGCCAGTGCCAGCACCGCCGGCAGGAAGCCGAACGCCGAAAAGCCAAATCCGAACCAGGACAGCGACAGCGCGGTCAGCGCCAGCAGCAGCGGATAGAACAGCGCGAGCAGCGCCAGCCCCGGCACCGTCTGCACGATGCTGGCAAATCCCAGCAGAGTGCTGCGCATCACCGGCCGGTTGCGGGCGGCGACCGCCAGCGGCAGGCTGACCAATAATCCCAGCGCCAGCGCCGTGACGCTGACGCGCACATGGTTGCCGAGATAATCCGGCAGATGCGTCAGGGCCTCATGCCAGCGCGGATCAGTGAATAAATTCATGCCGCGTTATCCGGCGGCAGCAGCACCTTGAGCCGCTCGGCCTGGCGCCGCGGCGTGTGCAGGAGTTCGCCCACGTAAGGATCGTCGCTGCCGGACAATTCCGACGGCGTGCCCTGCGCCAGCAATTTTCCGGTTCGCATCACCGCGATGCGGTCGGCCAATAATATCGCCTCGGTCATGTCGTGGGTGATCATGACCGTCGTCAGCCCGAGCTTGCGATGCAGCGCGCGGTAATCGTCGCCGAGCGCATCGCGGGTGAGGGGATCGAGCGCGCCGAACGGCTCATCCATCAGGACGATGCGGGGCCCCGCCGCCAGCGCCCGCGCCACGCCGACGCGCTGGCGCTGGCCGCCCGACAGCTCATGCGGCAGACGGTCGCGGTGCTGCGCGCGGTCGAGCCGCACCAGATCGAGCAGTTCGTCGACCCGCGACGAAATCTCCTGTGACGGCGTGCCCAATAGTTTTGGCGTGATCCCGATATTGCCGGCGACGCTGATATGCGGGAACAGCCCGCCGTTCTGGAACACATAGCCGATGCGGCGGCGCAACAGGATCGGATCGGCGGCGCTGATGTCCTCGCCCTCGACCGTGATGCGGCCGCTGTCGGCCTCGATCAGCCGATTGGCCAGCCGCAGCAGCGTGGTCTTGCCGGACCCGGAGCCGCCGACGATCGCGAGGAATTCGCCCTCGGCGACCTCCAGCGAGACGTCTTTGACGGCCTGAACGCGACCGCCGCCAAAGCTCTTGCCGACATGCGCGTAGGCGATCAAGGGCGGGTTGGGCATGCGATCTCGATCCTGACCTTCCTCCCCTCAGGGGAGGATCAAGCACTACCACGCTGTGGCCCTGCGTTGAACTTATCCTTCGCAGGCGCTAAGGCATCATTCCAACTTTGGAGGGGAATGGGGTGGATACGACGATGCCGACGGCGGTCGCGCTTGACGATGCGACGGTGGCGTTTCGGCTGGCCGACGACCGCATCTACACGGCGGTCGAAAAGGCCAATCTCTCGGTCGCGGATGGCGAGTTCGTCGCCATTGTCGGGCCGACCGGCTGCGGGAAGTCGACGCTGCTGAATGTCGCCGCCGGGCTGCTCAAGCCGGCCTCGGGCGACGTGCGGATTTTCGATGTGCCGCTGACCGGGCTCAACCCGCAGGCCGGATACCTGTTTCAGGCCGATGCGCTGTTTCCCTGGAAGACCGTGATCGACAATGTCGCCATCGGGCTGGAGATCACCGGTGTCGATCGCGCCGAGGCGCTGGCGCGGTCGCAGAAATGGCTCGGTCTGGTCGGGCTCGGCGCGTTCGCGGGCCGCTATCCGCACATGCTGTCGGGCGGCCAGCGCAAGCGCGTCGGACTCGCGCAGGTGTTGATCCGCGATCCCAAGATCCTGTTGATGGACGAACCGTTCGGGCCGCTCGATGCGCAGACCCGGCAGATCATGGGCAATCTGCTGCTGGAACTGTGGAACGCCGATCGCAAGGCGGTGCTGTTCGTGACCCACGATCTCGAGGAGGCGATCGCGCTGGCCGACCGCGTCGTGATCATGTCGGCGGGCCCGAGCGCGCGCATCATCGGCGACTGGCGCGTGCAACTTTCGCGCCCGCGTGACATGATGGAAGTGCGGCTGGACAAGCAGTTTCACTCACTTCATCGTGAAATTTGGAGTGTTCTCAAGGATGAGGTGTTGAAGGGCTACGCACAATCAGCAACCGGGTAAGCTGTCTGATGTGACGAAACTACACTCCGATCGAAACTTCGACATTCAACAATTCCAACATTCAAGAACTCTAACATTTGAGAACAAGGGAGAAGTCATGCTGGTACGAGGTTCACTTCTGGCTTTCGCAGTTACGCTCGCCGCGCTGGGCGGCACCCACGGCGCCAACGCGCAGGCCGCATTCACGCTGTCGTCGCCCGACTTCAAGGATGGCACGCGGCTCGCGACCAAGAACGCCGGCAACACCAAATCCAATCCGAATTGCGTCGGCGAGAATGTGTCGCCGGCATTGTCGTGGAGCGGTGTTCCTGAAGGTACCAAGAGCCTGGCTCTGATGATGTTCGATCCCGAAGGGCGCCCGCCCGGCGGTGTCAGCCATTGGGTCGCCTATGGCATTCCGCCGACGGTGACCGGTTTCGCCGAGGGCGAAGTGTCGAAGGCGAGCGATAAATATGTCGGCGGCACCAGCACGCAGAAGGTCGGCTTCTACTCCGGACCGTGCACGCCGGCCGGCGCGCCGCATCACTACACCTTCACGCTGATCGCAACCGATCTCGAACCGTCGGCACTCGCCGCGGGCCTGACCCGCGACGAGCTGATCAAGGCGCTCGACGGCCACGCCAAGGTCGCGACCGGTTTGATCGGTTTGTTCTCGAAGCCGTAAGGTTGGTTCCACCGGCGGGTCGTCCCGGCGAACGCCGGGACCCATACGCCGTGTGGTCTCGTTTTCTGCACTGGGGCTGAGGCCTACAGCAATAGCGAACGCCAGGGGTTATGGGTCCCGGCGTTCGCCGGGACGACGCAGGGATACCCATCTGGCCAGGGATAGATCACCACCATGTCACGCCTGACGCTTCTTGCCTGCCAGCTCTTGGTCGCCGTGGTCGTGGTCGGGCTATGGCAATTGCTGGCGAGCGTGCCGGTGTTCGGCAAGGTGCTGCTGCCGCCGTTCTTCTTTTCCAATCCGGTCGATGTCGGCAGCCAGATCGTCGCCTGGTTCGCCAGCGGCATCATCTGGAAGCATCTGGCGATCACGCTGTGGGAATCGATCCTGGCTTTCGTGATCGGCTCGCTCGGCGGCGTCGCGGTCGGCTTCTGGTTCGCGCGCCAGCCGCGCGTCGCCGCGGTGTTCGACCCCTATGTGAAAATGGCCAACGCGCTGCCGCGCGTCGTGCTGGCGCCGATCTTCACGCTGTGGCTCGGGCTCGGCATCTGGTCGAAGGTAGCACTCGGCGTCACGCTGGTGTTCTTCATCGTGTTCTTCAACGTCTATCAGGGCGTCAAGGAAGTCTCGCGGACCGTGCTCGATAACGGCCGCATGCTCGGCATGAACGAACAGCAGTTGATGCGGCATGTCTATTGGCCGTCGGCGCTGTCGTGGATGTTTTCCTCGCTGCACACGTCGGTTGGCTTTGCCGTGGTCGGCGCCGTGGTCGGCGAATATCTGGGATCGGCGGCCGGGCTCGGCTATCTGATCCAGCAGGCCGAAGGCACCTTCGACGTCGCCGGCGTGTTCGCCGGCATGTTCGTGCTGTCGGCCTTCGTCATCCTGATCGATATCGGCGTGACCATGGTCGAGCGCAGGCTGCTGGTCTGGCGGCCGTGGTCGAGGGGCGGGGATAAGTCCGTCATTCCGGGTTCGCGCGAAGACGCGCGCCCCGGAATGACGATTAACCTTAGTTCAGCATCTTGGTATCATCCGGCGCTTGCGGCGGGGTCTTGATCGCGATCGCTTTCAGCGGGCGGCCGTCCGGCTTGGTGCCGCCATGCGCGGTGCCTTTCGGGATCACGATGAGGTCGCCCGGCTTGACCTGCACTTCCTTGTCGCCGAGCCAGATCGTTCCGGTGCCTTCGAGGATGTACTGGATCTCGTTGGTGTTGGGATGCATGTGCTTGCCGACATTGCCGTCCTGGATCGAGATGGTGGCGCCGTCGGCGTTGACGAACATCTTGGAATGCATGCCACCGGCATTGGCCGGGCCCAGCGCATCGCCGGAGAAATCGGCGGTATGGATGATCTGCGGCATGATGGTCTCGGCCGCGATGGCCGGCCGCAGCAGATGCGTCACGCCGCAGCCGGCGGCGAAGGCGACAGCGATAGATAGTGCGGTGATGGTACGATTCATGGTTAGTCCTCCCTGCGAACTTGTTTTTATGCGCGGATGCTATGCTGCGAAATCGCGCTTGGCCAGCGCATGATCTGCCGATGCGCGATCGGACTGTGAAAAAAATCGTCCATATCGGATGGAATAGAGCGTGGTGAACCCAGGCCAAATCGCTTGTGGGCGCTTGGTTTGGCGCCAAAGTCGCCTTCTCAAGCCCTCCGCGCTGCTCTATCTTGCGGCCAAATAGCTGGAGGAAGTCATGAGAGCGATGTTTGGCAGGCTGACCGGAACGCTGGCGGCGCTGGTGCTGAGTTTGGGCCTTGGTTCAGGTCTTGGTTCGAGCCCTGCCGCAGCGCAAAGCAAGATCACGATCGCGGTCGGGGGCGGCGCCTGCCTGTGCTATCTGCCGACCGTGCTGGCCCAGCAACTCGGTGAATTCGACAAGGCCGGCCTTGCGGTCGAACTGGTCGACCTGAAGGGCGGCTCGGACGCGCTCAAGGCGGTGCTCGGCGGCAGCGCCGACGTGGTGTCGGGCTATTTCGACCATTGCGTCAATCTCGCCGCCAAGAAGCAGGAACTGCAGGCCTTCGTGGTGTACGACCGCTATCCTGGTTTGGTGCTGGTGGTGGCGCCGTCGCACAATGGCGAGATCAAGTCGATCAAGGATCTGGCCGGCAAGAAAGTCGGCGTCAGCGCGCCGGGTTCCTCGACCGATTTCTTCTTAAAGTATCTGCTGAAGAAAAACGGCCTCGACCCCACCAGCGCCGCGGTGATCGGCGTCGGCCTCGGCGCGACCGCGGTCGCGGCGATGGAGCAGGGCCAGATCGATGCGGCCGTGATGCTCGATCCGTCGGTCACGGTGCTGCAGGGCGGCCATCCCGATCTGCGCATCCTCGCCGACACCCGCACGCAAAAGGATACGATCGAAATATTCGGCGGCGAATATCCGGGTGGCGCGCTCTACAGCACCAATGCGTGGGTCGCTTCGCATGACAAGGAAGTGCAGGGCCTCACCAACGCAATCCTGAACACGCTGGCCTGGATCCATTCGCATTCGCCGCAGGAAGTGATGGACAAGATGCCGGCGGAAATGGTCGGCAAGAACAAGGAGCTTTATCTGGCCGCGCTCAAGAACACGATCCCGATGTATTCGGAAACCGGCAAGATGGATCCGAAGGGCGCCGATGCGGTGCTCGCGGTGTTCAGCGAGGGCTCGCCTGAGGTCGCGAAGGCCAATATCGACGTCACCAGGACCTACACCAACAAATTCGTCGAACGAGCGAAGAAGACCACGGGGATGAATGCCAAATAACGCGTTTCGATGACGTCCCCGGTCTTTCATCGCGTCACGACGCTCGATTTGCACGTGCAGCTACGGCCGTGGCCGTTCGCGCAGGCGCGGCGCGCCGAGATCGATGCGCATTTCGCCGCGGAGCAGCGCAAGACGCCGGAGCTTTGGAACGGCCGCGTGCTGATCGGACACACGCCGGCCTTCGACGGCGACCGTTTCCGCGCCGACTATTTCGAGACCGATTTTGCCAGCTTCCTGTCGTGGCGGGATTGGGGCTTTCCGGACAAGGACGTGTTCAATGGCTTTGGCATGGGCGCGTTATTAAGCAATGACGGCGCGTTCGCGCTCGGCGAAATGGGCAGTCACACCTCGAATGCAGGGCGCATCTATTTTCCATCCGGCACGCCCGATCCCAGCGACGTCAGAGGCGACAGGATCGATATCGAGGCCAGTGTCGCCCGCGAGGTCGAAGAGGAAACCGGCCTGACCCCGGCCGATTACGTCGCCGAGCCGCATTGGGATTGTGTCTTCACCGGTGTCGCGATGGCGATGATCCGGATATTGCGTGTCGACATGTCAGGCGAAGCGCTGCGTGAGCGCATCGAAGCTAATCTCGCTACCCAACAGCAACCCGCCGAACTGTCCAGGATACATCTGGTGCGCGGCACCGGCGATTTCACTTCGACCATGCCGCGCTTCGTCACGGCCTATCTCGAACGGCAATTCGGCGCCTGACTGCCATTCAGCATCGTTCAACTATGCGTAACCCAATTCAGCGTAAACCGAATAAGCGTAACCAGAGAGCAGCCCATCATGAGCAAGAAGCCGGTCAAGAATCCCTCGCTCTCGCTGGCGGCTCAGTTGAAGCCGTTCGTGGCGCCGTTTCGCGTCGATGGCAGCAGCGAGTTTCATCTGCGCTCGCACGTGACCACCGAGAAGGGCGGGCTCGACAAGGAGAAGGGCGAGAAGATCATCGCGGCCAATCGCAAACGGCTCAATGAGCTGCAGGAAAAGCTTTACGCGCAGAACCGCTGGTCGCTGTTGCTGATTTTCCAGGGCATGGACGCGGCCGGCAAGGACAGCGCCATCAAGAGCGTGTTCGACGGCGTCAACCCGCAGGGCTGCGAGGTCTCCTCGTTCAAGCAGCCGTCGGCCCGCGAACTCGACCACGACTTCATGTGGCGGAGTGCGGTGGCGCTGCCGGAGCGCGGCCGCATCGGCATCTTCAACCGTTCTTATTACGAGGAATGCCTGGTGGTGCGCGTGCATCCGGAAATCCTCGCCAAGGAAAGGCTGCCCGCCAAGCTGGTCACCAAAAACATCTGGCGCGAGCGGTTCGAGGATATTTCCGCGTTCGAGCGCTATCTGGCGCGCAACGGCACGGTGGTGCTGAAATTCTTCCTCAACGTCTCGAAGGAAGAACAGCGCGAAAGGTTTCTCGACCGCCTCGATCAGCCCGCCAAGAACTGGAAGTTTTCGATGGCCGATATCAGCGAGCGGGCGCTGTGGAACAAATACCAGGCCGCCTATCAGGAGATGGTCCGGCACACGTCGAGCCACGCCGCGCCCTGGTACGTGGTGCCGGCCGACCACAAATGGTTCGCGCGGGTGGTGATCGGCTCGGCCATCGTCAGCGCGCTCGACGGGCTCGATCTGAAATTCCCGAAAGTCGATGCCGCCTCGCTGGAGGAGTTCAAGCAGGTCCGCAAGGCGCTGGAGAACGAGGACAAGCGGCCGGCGGTGGTGAAGAAGGTCGTGGCGAAATAGGTTGGTTCGTAGCCCGCATGAGCCAACGGGTCGCGCGAATGCGCGCCCGATGACAGGCTCCGCGACATGCGGGGAGCGTTGTGCCGGCTGGCTTAGGTCCCGGATGTCGCTCCGCTCATCCGGGCTACGCGGGAAGCCCGTCGCGCGGGACCGCCCCCAATTAGGTCAGTCTCTCTGACCATCTTCTCACCATCTTTGGCGTTGCAGTCTGCCTTATTTCTCGTCTAGAACGACCTCGGAACGTCGTTCTGGCAACAAACCGTCAATGGTTTTGGCCGAGGATGGGTTTCCCATAGGGTCTGGCAATGCTGATTTGCAGCTTAAAGTACGGAGTTCAGGGCGGGGCGGCCAAGGCCGTCGATTCCTGCGCGATTCCGGCTGCGTCCCTGCCCACCCTGCTTCTTGGCGGGCTTCTGCTTCTTATCGGCCCCTGAGGGCCGTCTGGGCGGTTTGCGCCTGGGCACTCAGGGGTTGCGCGAGATCGAAAGAACCCCGTCAGCGCTCGAACAGGCAGCGCACCAGCTACAAGGAAGTCTGCAATGACCAATGTCACCAAGTCCGACAAGGACCGCGTCATCATATTTGACACCACCCTGCGCGACGGCGAGCAATGCCCGGGCGCGACCATGACGTTCGAGGAAAAGCTCGAGATCGCCGAGATGCTCGACGATATGGGCGTCGACGTCATCGAGGCCGGTTTCCCGATCACCTCGGAAGGCGACTTTCAGGCCGTCAGCGAGATCGCCCGCCGCTCCAAGAATTCGGTGATCGCCGGCCTGTCGCGGGCGCACCCGAAAGACATCGACCGTTGCGCGGAGGCCGTGAAATTCGCCAAGCGCGGCCGGGTTCACACGGTGATCGCGACCTCGCCGCTGCACATGCGCGTCAAGCTCAACATGACGCCGGAGCAGGTGATCGAGACCTCGATCTCGAACGTCACCCGCGCTCGCAACCATATCGACGACGTCGAATGGTCGGCCGAGGACGGCACCCGCAGCGAGATGGATTTTCTCTGCCGCATCGTCGAGGCCGTGATCAAGGCCGGCGCCACCACCGTCAATATTCCCGACACCGTCGGCTACACGGTGCCGGAGGAATATACCCACTTCATGCGCACGCTGATCGAGCGGGTGCCGAATTCCGACAAGGCGGTATTCTCCGTGCATTGCCATAACGATCTCGGCATGGCGGTGGCGAATTCGCTGGCCGGCATCGCCGGCGGCGCACGGCAGATCGAATGCACCGTCAACGGCATCGGCGAGCGGGCAGGCAACGCCGCGCTGGAAGAAGTCGTGATGGCGATCAACATCCGCAACGACAAGTTCCCGTGGTGGAACAAGATCGACACCACCCAGCTCACGCGCGCCTCCAAAGTCGTATCGGCGGCAACGTCGTTCCCGGTGCAGTACAACAAGGCGATCGTCGGCCGTAATGCGTTCGCGCATGAAAGCGGCATTCACCAGGACGGCGTGCTGAAGGACGCCTCGACCTACGAGATCATGCGTCCCGAAATGGTCGGCCTGAAAAAGTCCTCGCTGGTGCTCGGCAAGCATTCCGGGCGTCATGCCTTCGTGCACAAGCTGGAGGAGATGGGCTACAAGCTCGGCGCCAACCAGCTGGAAGACGCGTTCGTGCGGATGAAGGCGCTGGCCGACCGCAAGAAGGATATCTACGACGAGGACATCGAGGCGCTGGTCGATCAGGAGATCGCGGCCGCGCATGACCGCATCAAGCTGACCTCGCTGACGGTGATCGCGGGCACCCATGGCCCGCAGCGCGCCACCATGAAGCTCGACATCGACGGCCAGATCAGAATCGAGGAAGCCGAAGGCAACGGCCCGGTCGATGCGGTCTTCAACTGCATCAAGGCGCTGGTGCCGCACGAGGCCAAGCTCGAGCTGTACCAGGTCCACGCCGTGACCGAAGGCACCGACGCGCAAGCCGAAGTGTCGGTGCGGCTCGCCCATGAGGGCCGCTCGATGACCTCCAAGGCGTCCGATCCGGATACGCTGGTGGCGTCTGCCAAGGCCTATCTCGGTGCGCTCAACAAGATCGTCATGAAGCACCAGCGCGACGTGCCGGCGCAAGCGGCGAGCTGATTGCGCAGCGTAGCGTCATTCCGGGTTCGATGCTTCGCATCGCCCCGGAATGACTCCACAATCAAGAATCGTAGCCCGGATGAGCCACCGGGTCGCGCGAATGCGCGCCCGATGACAGGCTCCGCGACATCTGGGTTTATCACGCCCAGTGATCCCGCATATCGCAAGAGCTCATGCGGGCTACTCTTTGGTTCCGCGTCGGAGCCAATCATCGGTGAGGACTGCCCGGAAGCACGCTGAAAAACGGCCCGTCAGGCAAATCACCAAAAGCTGTCCAGCCTTTCCGCGAAAAATTTTCCGCTTCCCTTCTGACCCAAATCACCGGCTTATTCCTCGCCGTCACATCCCCTGGAGGGGCGTATCGCGATCGTCACGGACGCGGGATGGGATGCGATGGACGTGGCAGCGTCGTCGCGCGAGGCGGATCGCAGGGCGGTTTCCCGTGAGCGATACCGGCGCGCGGACGAGCGATGCATGTCGCGGACGGTGAAGTCGTGTGGTCCTGACGCCCCGACGCTGGCGTCAAGTTTCGCGGAGGTGCATCCGCCCAACCGGGTGTGAGATGCGCCATATCCGCTGACGACGGTGGCAAGAGAGCCGGTCACCGGGGAGAGCACGAAGTAAGCCGTTAAAACCATTGCGCAGGGAAGGCCGGGTGTTCCGGCAAACCTGTGGTGACTACCGTGTGCTTTCTACCTTTGCACACGGGCTGCGGGTGCGACGGGCACCCGGCCTTCCCCGCGCCCTCCTTAGGGTCGCGTGCGCCCTCCTTAGGGTCGCCCGGCGCCCTTCTTGGGGTCGCCCGCGTCCTTCTTGGGGCGACATTCTTTTCAAACCTCGGGCGATCATCGTCGCGAGAACGCGGAACTGTATCTCACCCCTCAACGCAATGACGATATTCTAACGGCCCTCAGATTGGGATAAACGTTGCCGCTTTCGCCTTCTATTGGGATCCCAATCGAGGCTTGATGTCTTGATTTTTGCACTGCAACAAAACGAAAAATAGCCCCTGCTAAAGGGGCAATGGCATTTGCGGCGGCTTCTCTGTATTGGTGCCGCAGGCAAGGATGGGGCCGCGTCAAAGCGCGCCTCGCAATGATCGCGCTGGAGGAAACATGCGTAAATTGATTTTGGCTGCGGCATCGGTCGCAGCGTTGGCCCTGATCGGTCCGGTGTCGGCGGCGGATTCGCCGATCGTCCTCAAGTTCAGCCACGTTGTCGCGTCCGACACCCCGAAGGGCAAGGCTGCCGACAAGTTCAAGGAACTGGCCGAGAAATATACCAACGGCAAGGTCAAGGTCGAAGTCTATCCGAACTCGACGCTCTACAAGGACAAGGAAGAACTCGAAGCGCTGCAGCTCGGCGCGGTGCAGATGCTGGCGCCGTCGAACTCCAAGTTCGGTCCGATCGGCATCAAGGAATTCGAGGTGTTCGATCTTCCCTACATCCTGCCCGACCTCAAGACGCTGCGTAAGGTCACCGATGGTCCGCTCGGCGCCAGGCTGCTCAAGCTGCTGGACTCCAAGGGCATGACGGGTCTGGCTTACTGGGACAACGGCTTCAAGCAGATGAGCGCCAACAAGAAGCTGCTCGAACCGGCCGACTACAAGGGCCTGAAATTCCGCATCCAGTCGTCGAAGGTGCTGGAAGCCCAGTTCCGCACGCTCGGCGCGATCCCGCAGGTGATGGCGTTCAGCGACGTCTATCAGGCGCTGCAGACCGGCGTCGTCGACGGCCAGGAAAACACCTGGTCGAACATCTACACCCAGAAAATGCACGAAGTGCAGAAATACATGACGACGACCAATCACGGCTATATCGGCTACGTCGTCGTCGTGAACAAGAAGTTCTGGGACGGCCTGCCGGCGGATATCCGCGACCAGTTGTCGAAGGCGATGAAGGAAGCCACCGACTACGGCAACGGCGCATCAGCCCAGGACAACGACGAGGCGCTTGCCGCGATCAAGAAGACCGGCAAGACCGAGATCATTACGCCGACGCCTGAGCAGGACGAGGCGATGCGCAAGGCGATGATGCCGGTCTACAAGGACGTGGCGTCGCGGGTCGGTCAGCCCTTGATCGACGAATTCCTGAAGGAAACGGGCCGCAGCCCGATGAACTAGAGCAATTCAGGTTCTGATAAAATCAGAACCTGAGCTCTGGATTTTTTGTTTGACGCGTTTTCTTCACGCGAACCGGTTTCCACTTCGCTCGAAAACGCTTTGGGCGGCAAACGCTGTAACGGGGCCGCGGCCGGGCTGGTCGCGGGACGAGGTGCATGGTCGGGCGGCGTCATGCCGCCCGATTGTCACGGGGGATATTGATGTTGTTACGCATTCTCGACCGGCTTGAAGAAATCATCATCGCGTCCCTGATGGGGGCCGCGACGTTCCTGACCTTCATCACCGTCGTGCACCGTTTTCTGGTCAACGTTCCCATCCTGTATCCGATCCTGTTTCCGATCCGGCTCGCATGGTCGCAAGAGCTGTGCATCTACATGTTCATCTGGATGGCGAAGTTCGGCGCGGCCTACGGCGTGCGCACCGGCATCCATGTCGGCGTCGACGTCCTGATCAACCGCCTCAACGACAAATGGCGCAAGGGCGTCGTGCTGTTCGGGCTGCTCGGCGGCGCGCTGTTCACCGCCATCGTCGGCACCATGGGCGCGAAATTCGTCATCGAACTGATGAGCACCGACCAGGTGTCGCCCGATCTCGAACTGCCGAGCTGGATCGTCTATGCCTGCATCCCGCTCGGCTCCTATTTGATGTGCTTCCGCTTTCTCCAGGTCTGCTGGGCTTACTGGAGAACCGGCGAGTTGCCGCATCACGACGCCACCAATGTCGACGGCATCGAAGTGACCAGCGCCAAAGCGCCTATCGCGATCGGAGAGGCGTGATGAGCGCGGCCATTATTTTCGGACTGCTGTTTGCCCTGATGCTGACGGGCATGCCGATCTCGATTTCGCTCGGCCTGACGGTGCTGACCTTCCTGTTCACCATGACCGAGGTGCCGATCGAGAGCGTCGGCCTGAAACTGTTTTCCGGCCTCGACAATTTCGGGATCATGGCGATTCCGTTCTTTATCCTGGCCGGCACCTTCCTGACCCGTGGCGGCGTCGCCCGGCGCATGATCGCGTTCACGACGTCGGTGGTCGGCCATTTCAACGGCGGCCTCGGCCTTGCCGGCGTGGCCGCGTGCGCGATGTTTGCCGCGATCTCCGGGTCCAGCGTCGCGACCGTGGTGGCGATCGGCTCGATCATGATGCCGGCGATGGTCGAACATGGCTATCCGCGCCGCTTCGGCGTCGGCGTGATCTCGACCTCGGGCGCGCTCGGCATCCTGGTGCCGCCATCGATCATCCTGGTGCTGTACGGCGTTTCCACCAACACCTCGATCGGCGCGCTGTTCATGGCGGGCATCGTTCCCGGCATCCTGCTGGCGCTGATGCTGGCGGCGGTCACCTGGTTCATCGCCAAGCGCAACGATTATCCGCGCATGCCGAAAGCAAGCTTCGGCCAACAAGTCAGCGCCTTCCGCGAGAGTTTCTGGGGCCTGGCGCTGATCGTGATCGTGCTCGGCGGCATCTATGGCGGCGTCTTCACGCCGACCGAGGCGGCGGCAGTCGCGGCGGTCTACGCCTTCTTCATCACGGTGTTCGTCTACAAGGAACTGAAGCTCACCGAAGTGCCGAAGGTGCTGCTGCAGGCGGCGTCGATGAGCTCGATGCTGCTCTACATCATCACCAACGCGGTGTTGTTCTCGTTCCTGATGACGCATGAGCAGATCCCGCAGGAGATGGCGGCCTGGATCATCGACAAGAATTTCGGCATCTGGACCTTCCTGCTGGTGGTGAACCTGATCCTGCTCGCGGCCGGCAACGTGATGGATCCGTCGTCGATCCTGTTGATCATGGCGCCGATCCTGTATCCGCTCGCCACCAAGCTCGGCGTCAATCCGGTGCATCTGGGCGTGCTGATGATCGTGAATACCGAAGTCGGATTGTGTCATCCGCCGGTCGGATTGAACCTTTATATTGCGAGCGGCATCGCCAAGATGGGCATCAGCGAGATCACCGTCGCGGTGTTGCCATGGCTGTGCGCGATGCTGATCTTTCTCGCGCTGATCACCTACGTGCCGGAGATTTCACTGTGGCTGCCGCACTTGCTCGGCATGATCTGAATATTTTACATTCGATTAACAGGCGTCAGATTGGCGCATGACAAATTGAAAATGACAAATTGAAATATTGAGACATCGGAATACTGAGAATCTGGAAACGCGCTTGAGGTTATATCTTGGTAAGAGACACTACTCTTTCCAAACTGTAAGTTGATTGCTGCTGAAAGCGCGCTCATCCTCGTCCGACCTTGCAAAGGAGGTTCGTATGAAGAAGGTTCTACTCGCCGGCGTCGCCGCACTCGCCATCGCCGGCACCACGGCGGTCTATGCCCAGCACCGCCCCTGGTTCCATGAGCGTATGCGCATCAGCCCCGAGGACAGGGCAGCCTTTGCCGATGCCCGCATCGCCGCGGTCCATGCCGGCCTCAAGCTGACGCCCGACCAGGAAAAATTGTGGCCGCCGCTCGAAGCCGCGGTACGCGATTTCGCCAAGCTGCGGATCGATCGCGCCAATGCGCGCATGAATGCCAGGCCGGATGACACCAAGGATGCGCAGAACCAGGACGATCCGGTGGCGCGTCTGCGCCAGCGCGCCGATAACATGACGGCCTCGGGCGCGGCGCTGAAGAAGATCGCCGATGCCGCCGACCCGCTCTACAAGACGCTCGATGAAGGCCAGAAGCGCCGCCTCAAGGTCCTGACCCATATGGAACGCCGGTTCGAAGGCGGCGGCTGGCGCCCTCGCGAATCCGGGCGCGGCATGGACCGTGGGATGGATCGGGATCACGACGGCGGGGACCGCGATGGCGATTCGGGCCGGGACCGTGGCGGCCGGGATCCCGGGCGGCTCTGACCACCGGTTTGACCTTCCCCGTGAAGTACCTGAAAAGCCGCCGGAATCCGGCGGCTTTTTGGGTTCCGGCGGCTCCCGCTTCGGGCCGGGAAAACTCCGCCGGCTTGCTGGACATCGGGGAATCGCTTTGCTAAACGACGCCCTCTTGCGAGGGCTTTTCCCGGCCGGTTCCGGGCGCATAGCTCAGTTGGTAGAGCAGATGACTCTTAATCATCGGGTCCCAGGTTCGAGCCCTGGTGCGCCCACCAAGCCCTTCAAGCACGTAGCCCAGGACAGAAGCGGAACGGTCAGACCGGTTTGCACCTCGGTTTGCAGTTTTCGTTCATGAACCGTACGCAGCGGCATACTTGACGATAGCCTGATCGGCCAGCTCTGCTTGGCCGCAGAGGTAGTGCGCTTTCAAAATCTCATCCACGTCGCGAGGGCTGTGGCCGGTGATGGCCGCAATCTTCCTCGATCATTTTGAGATATCGCCGGTATGCCTTCTTGGTCACCTCGGCGAGGGTGGTAAATTCGGTCGATATCTTAAAAGCCGTGATCAGCGAGAATAATGTGCCAGTGACGGGCTTCGTACGCTCCGCATGCGCTGCGGTTCTCTTTCCCATTTTTGGAAAGCGTCCTCGTCCGCGGGCACGAGCGGGGGACCCTTGAGCAGTATCGTGATCGTGCCGTCTGGCGCCACCTGAATCGCGTCGGCACCATTGCGCTTTGCCGCCCGGATTGCCCGGGCGACGTCAACTTGCAAGATGGTGCCGACGCGCCTGGGCATGGCTATCGAGCAATCTCTTCGGCCAGAACATCCAACAGCACGGAGGCCGCGCCCGTACGAATGCTCTACAATCTGCGGTCGCCGGGTGCGGACTCAATCTGGCGATCGAGCGCGGGGGTTGACATTCATGGCCAAAAAAACGGGCGGACCAGAAATGGCCCGCCCGTTCTTGGTTGAAGGCTAGTCCAGCTTATTTCCAGCCGGCCGTATCGCTCCGGCTCGGCGAGCGTGTTTTTTCGTTATCGCCTTCCCAGTGCCTGCCATTCTGCACCTTGGAGTGGTCCGGACGCAGAACTAAATTGACGTTGACTGGACCTAGCGGGGATGTGTCATTTGCCTTGAAGCCAGCCGCCTTCAAGTTCTTCAGATACAACTTATGATCTGCCATAGCTTGCGCGCTCGGCTCCGCCGGGCGCAAAACGGCGCTGGTGTTTACCGGGCCGATGGGATCAAGGGCAAAAGCAGCCGTTGAGAAAGAAAGAATGGCAACGCTGGAGAGCAAAACTCTTTTCATTTCTAATCCCCATTCAACAGAACCCGCACCCCTCCAGGTGCGGAGAAGCAACACATGTCGCTTCGTAATGCGTCCCGGCCAGAAGGCGCAGTGTCGAACGACACGTTGGGGAGCTAATTTTCGCGACACGATTTCGGGCTGTCAATCTGATTTTCCTCGCTGCGCTGCACATTTTCGGCTGTGATCGTTCTCGGATCCAGCCACGCGATTCAATGCAGGGTAGCGTTCGCTCGATATTGAAACGCATTTAGCGCCGCAGCACGCTTTAAGAAAAAGCGCTCCAGCGACCGTTCGATCATGAAGGCGTCCCTTCAGCGGAATGAGCCTGGACGATCGCGATGGTATCGAGAGCGAGATCGAAGCTACGGTGCTGGAGTATTTGCCCGCAATCGAGACCAACCCGCTGCTGATGCTGGCGGCCGCCAAGCTGCTGTACTTCATCAACCGCGGCCATCTCGATCTCGCGGAAGACCTGGCCGAGCGCGCCTTCGCACGGACCGCGGACTTTGCCGCCGCGCTGCCCGTGCTCGGGCAGTTGCGACAGGCGCGCGGTCACTTCACTGAAGCGGTGATCCTGTTCGATCGCGGCATCGAGATGGCCGCGCCCGACTCCGAGTTTCTGTTGCATATGCAGGTCTTGAAATGCATCGCGCTTCTGGCGTTGGGCGACCGCATTGCGCTGGACGTTGCGACTGTGTTTTCGCTGGAAACGCCGCATTGCCCGCTGGACGTCAGCCGTGCTGATCAGACTGATGTTCGCGCTCGGCGATCAGCCGTTGCCGGCGGCGCTAGCGGACGCCCTGGCGGCGGCCGGCGCGCCCGTAGCGCGATCACCATGCTTTACTTCACCTCGACGCGGCAGCACTTCTCCGAACATGCGCATGCCAACGTGATGCGCGGACTGCTCGCGCATGTGACGGCCCTGTACGGCGCGCAGGCGATCCCCGCTTTCGTCGACGGTTGTCGGTGGAATCAGATCAAGCGCCTTGAAGTTGCATCTGGTGCAACATTTCGCGGCCTAAGAGACCATAAGGACTCCCAAATGTTTCCATCATTTCGAAATGGTTGTAATTTTCGTTGATGAAAAACTTCACCGGCTTATCCGCAGCTTTCAATGCGGCGGCGAAATCGCGGGTCTGGCGTTTGAACTCCGGCGTCTCGTAGGTGCCATGGGCGAGCACGAGTGGAGTCCGAATTTTCGCCATATGTCGTTGGGTGCTGAGAGCCTCTTCTACTTCATCCGAGATATTGACGTATTTAGATCGCGCCGAAAGGCGGACCGCCTTGAGGTCATAGAGACCGCTCGACATCACGGCGCCCTTGATGAGGTCGTCAGGCAAAGCAAAGTCTTTCTGCCATTCCGTCAGGAGCGCCACTCCGGCCAGGTGAGAGCCAGATGAGAACGACGACAGGTAGATCCGCGAGGGATCGCCGCCAAAGGACTGCGCGTTGCGCGCTGTCCAAGCAATGGCGCGGCGAACTTGGTCGACCATCGGGATCAGGTCGCCCTTTGTCTCATCGACTGAAACGAAATCGGGAACCACATAATGAGCGCCGGCATGCATCAGCATCTCGGCGGGAAAGGCATAGTCCGTTGCAGGGCGCTGGTGCCACGCGCCGCCGTGGATATGAATGTTGATCGGCGCGTTGGATTGCGTCGGCGAGTAGATTTCCAGCTTCTCAATTGACGTGGGACCATAGTTGACGCGTTTCGGCTCACCCACGCGCGTACGCATCGCTGCGCTGTTGGATGCATAGCGCTTCATGACCTGCACGAAGTTGGGTGCATATTTCGCCTGGTCGTAGGCATCGTCCAGTTCCTGCTGATCCATATCCAGCCAGACCTTCGGCCCCTTCGCGGCGTCCGGTGCGGATTGCTGCGCCGACGCCATGGTCGCGGTGCCGCCGCCGACGGCGCTAACGGCAAGGCCCGCCAGCACGGTGCGGCGATTGATGGAGATGGTCGACGTCATTGTTCCGGTCATCAGAGTTTCCTAGAGCAGGGGAGTTGTCGCGCTACAAGCAAGAACCCGGCCACAGGGTGGCGACAGAAAAATCAAGTCACGGAATCCCAGGCGCCATCACGCACCTGCTTGCGGCCAAGATCACAGAGCATCTCATAGAACCGTTCGGCTGCGACGCCGAGCGTGCGCGCTTTCGGTCGCGCTACCATCCACGTAATGGAAAGATCCGCAATAGGACTCGCGGAAATGTGACCTTGCTTGAGAAGCGCGCGGACGCCGCAGGCGGGAAGCACCGTATAGCCAAGGCCCGCAATCACGAGATCGGTCATCAAGGGAAGTGTGTTGGCTTCGAACCTGACATTGGGCTGCAAGCCATGGAGGCCCAGGCCGGTCTCCACCGTGAGCCGTAGGCTGTTTGGTCGCATTGTCAGAATTAAAGGCAGGCCTGCCAGCGATTTAATCGGCGTCTCCTTGCGCATCGACAGCCTCGCGCTGGCCGGGCCGACCAGCAGCATCCGTTCACGTCCGAGATGCTGCGACGCGATTCCATGCGAAGGCTCATTGGTGTTGGTGACAGCTACGTCGAGCATGCCGTTGGCGACGAGGTCGCGTAATTGGCCGCTGGTTTCCTCGACGATGCGGACCACGATCCGCGGATATGCCGTATTGAAACTCTTCACCAAAGGCACCGCGATCATCCCCCGTGGCGAAGGCGGAATGCCAAAGGCGATTTCGCCCGATGGTTCAAGGGAAACCGCTGCGACGTCGTTCTTCAGCAGTCGCAATTGCCGCTCTATGCTTTGCAATCCTTCCTGCAATTGCCGGCCCGCCTCCGTGAGCAACATGCCGCGCCCGCCGCGCACGAACAGAGGTGTTTTAAACTCCTCCTCGATTGCCTGGATCTGGCGGGTCAGTGTCGGCTGCGAGATGCGCAGCGCTTGGGCTGCGCTGCTCAGATTGCCGTGCTCGATGACCGAGAAGAAGAATAGAATCTTTCGCTGATCCATCATGATCCTCCACCCATCCAAGGTATACGATATTTGAATAACATGTATGGAAAAAATTCGATTGATGCATGTCGGAGCCGTTGCTAGGTTTCAGGCGTCGAGGACCCGGATCGACTACACGGAGCTTATCAATGCGCCCATTTCTCCGCCTGAGCGCGATCTTCGCAAGCGTCATGCTGGCGACCACGCTGACTGCTGCTGCGCAGGAGCCGATCAAGATCGGCGTGCTGCTGCCATTCACCGGTCCCCTTGCCAAGAATGGAATCGAGAACTGGGAGGCGATGCAGATCGCCCGCGATATGATCAACGAGCGCGGCGGGGTTAACGGTCGCAAGATCGAATACGTGCAGGGTGATGCCACAACGCCGAACGCGGCGATCAGCGAAGCCGAGCGGCTGATCAGCAATGACGGCATCAAGATCACGACAGGCTCGTTTGCGTCACCGATCGCCATTGCCGTCAGTCAGGCCGCCGAGCGTCACAGCGTGTTTCACTGGGAGACGACAGGCGCGGCCGAAGTCATTACCCATCGCGGATTCAAGTACACGTTCCAGGTTGGTGCACCTGCCCGCAAGTATGGCCAAGCTGCCGTCGATTTCGTGTTTGACGATCTGGCCAAGCGGCTGAACAAACCGGTTGGCGAGCTGAAGATCGCGCTGCTCTGGGAAAATCGTGCATTCGGCAAGTCCGTCGGCGATGGCATCCGTGCCTATTCTCAGACCAAAGGGATCAAGCTGGTCTACGACGAAGGCTACGACCAGACCGCCACCGACATGACGCCGATCGTGCAGAAGCTCAAGGATGCGACGCCGGACATTTTGATCTCGATCTCTTTCGCCAATGATGCGATCCTGTTTCAGCGCAAGGCGAAGGAACTCGATTTCAATGTGAGTGCATTCGTTGGCGTCAGCGCTGGTTACTCGTCGCCCGATCTGCGGGACTCCCTCGGCGATTCCGTAGTCGGGATTTTTGTTGCCGACTTTCCGCCGAAGGTGAACGCCAACGTGCTGAAGCCCGAGGTCAAGAAGGTCGCCGAGGAATTTTACAGGCGCTACGAAGCCAAAATGAAGCGTGCGCCGGCGGGTCATGCCGCCGCAGGTTTTTCGGCGATCTGGGCTCTGTTCACCGAGGTCCTGCCGAAGGCAAAGACCTTTGAGCCCGACGAGTTGCGCGACATCGCCTTGAAGCTGGATCTGCCCGAGGGATCGCTGGTCAACGGCAGTGGTATCAAGTTCACGAATTTCGACATGCCGGACGACCCAAAGAGCGCCGGCGAAAATCTGAAAGCCTCCATCGGTGTCTGGCAGTGGACCAAGGCTGGCAACGAACAGGTCTATCCGCCGGAATTGGCGACCCACGAAGCAGTGATGGTGCCGATGCCGAAGTGGAGCGCTCGGTGATTCGGGACTGCGCGGGCCTTGTGTCCCACGCATCCGCAGCCAGCATATGAAATGAGCACGCTCATCCAACTCATCTTGTCCGGCATTCTCATCGGCAGTGTCTACGCGCTGATGAGCATCGGACTGACGCTAATCTTCGGCGTCCTGCGCATCGTTAATTTCGCCCACGGCGAATTTCTGATGATCGCCATGTACGGTGCATGGGCGGTTTCGCATCTGTTCGGGCTGAATCCCTATTTTGCCGCCATCGCGATCGTGCCGGCGATGTTCCTGTTCGGCACGGTGGTGTACTGGCTGGTGATCAGTCCGGCACTCGACAAGCCGCATTTGGTGGTCGTGTTCGCAACCATGGCACTATCGATCTTCCTGCAGAACGCCGCGCTGATGGCGATGACGGCCGATCTGCGTGACATTCCGCCGATCTTCAACCGCTCGATCAGCATCGGTCCGATCTATCTCAAGGGCGAACTGCTGCTCGGTTTTCTGATTACCATCCTGTGCACCGTCGGACTGCAATGGATGATCAAGAAAACCTATCTCGGCAAGGCTATCCGGGCGACTGTGCAGGACGGCGAGGCCGCGATGCTGATGGGCATTCCGGTGCCGCGCATTTTCCTGATTACTTTCGCCGGCGGCTCCGCGCTGGTTGGCCTTGCCGCATGCGTTATGGTGCCATTGTTCTCGGTGTTTCCATCGGTCGGATTGAATTTCGTGCTGATCGCCTTCGTCATCGTGGTGCTGGGCGGCATGGGCAGCATCGAGGGTGCGCTGTTGGGCGGCATTTGCGTTGGCGTGGTGCAATCGCTGAGCGGCTACTACATCGCGCCGGCCTTTGGACAGATGTTCTTTTTCGTGTTGTTCCTGCTGGTGATGATCTTCCGGCCCAATGGCCTGCTGGGTCAGCAGGGCGCCGCGATGGTCGGCATGAACGAGTAGCATCCGATGTCGATGGTCATTCCAGCCCCGATATCCAGCAGGCGCATTCCGGTGCTGCCGAAGCGCGGCCAAATCTCATGGTTCGAGATCGCTTTGCTGGTGATGTCCTTCGGCCTGGTGGTGTCCGGCATCGCGCCGAGCCTGCAGGATGTGATCCTGCTTAGCTTCCTGTTCGCGGGTCTCGGGCTGGCGTGGAATATCGCAGGCGGCTATGCCGGCCTGATTTCGTTCGGTCACTCGGCCTTCTTTGGGGTCGGCGCCTACACCTCCACGATCCTGCTGCTGCGCTACGATATTTCACCGTGGATCGGAATCTGGGCGGGCGCGGTGATCGCGGGCCTGTTCGGTGCCGTGCTGGCGCTGATCTGTGCGCGGCTGCGCGGGCCTTTCTTCATTCTCTCGACACTTGCCTTCGCCGAAGTCGTTCGCATCGGCGCGCTGAACTGGGCGTCGCTGACGGGTGGCCCTGAGGGCCTGTCGATCCCCCCGATGGCGAGCCTGGTCGGCATGGTCTTCGCGTCGAAGACGACCTATGCCGCACTGATGCTGGGCTATCTCGTTTTCGTCTATGCCATCACCAAAGGTCTCGAGGCCTCGCGCTTTGGTTACTATCTGTTTGCCATTCGTGACAACGAGGATGCCGCCGGCGCCGCGGGCGTCAATCCGCTGCTGGGACGGACCGCAGCGATTGCGCTGAGTGCGGCGCTCACGGGCGTTGGCGGTTCTTTGTTCGCGCAATATTTCCTCTATCTCGATCCGACTTATGTGATCTCGCCCGAGCTGTCGTTTCAGTTCGCGCTGCTGCCCGCGGTGGGTGGACTGGGGACCGCTATCGGGCCGGTGCTTGGCTCGTTCCTGATCACGCCGCTGTCGGAACTGCTGCGCTCGCATCTCGGGAACGCGGCGGCGGGTCTGCATCTGGTGATCTACAGCCTTGGGCTGATCGTGGTGATGCTGTATTTCCCCGCCGGTCTCGCCGGCGCTCTGAACAAGTTGACGCACTGGAGGCCGTTCAGATGAGCGCGCTGCTGGAGCTCCGCAATGTCAGCCGCGCGTTCCGCACCACTTTGGCGGTCAACGATGTGTCCTTCGCGGTGCAGCCCGGCGAATTGCTCGGGCTGATCGGCCCGAACGGCGCCGGCAAGAGCACGCTGTTCAATCTGATCGCCGGCGTGCTGCCGCCGTCATCGGGCCAGATCCTGTTCGACGGCAAGCCGGTCACCGGCTGGAAATCCCACGATATCGCGCGCGTCGGTATTGCGCGGACGTTTCAAATTCCAAAGCCATATCGACAGCTGTCCGTCGTCGAGAACGTCATGCTCAGTGCCTTCCTGCGTGAAAAATCGATTGCGGGCGCGCGCAAGCTTGCGGAGGCGACGCTTGCCGATATCGGATTGGCCGACTATGCCGGCCTGCCGGCGAACTTGTTGACCGTTGGTCTGCTGAAACGGCTCGAAGTCGCGCGCGCGCTGGCGATGCAGCCGAAGCTGGTGCTGTTCGATGAGATCATGGCCGGTCTGACACCCACCGAAGTCGGCGCCATGACCCGCTTGGTCGCCGAGCTTCCGGCGCGCGGCATTACCGTGATTTGGGTAGAGCATGTGCTCTATGCGATCATGAAGACCGCGACCCGCATGATCGTGATCAACCGCGGCAGACAGATCGCCGAGGGCACGCCCGCCATGATGGCGCGTGACCCCGCCGTGGTGAAGGCCTATCTCGGCGAGGAGATGATTCTTGCTTGAGGTCAGACATCTCAACGCCTTCTATGGCGCCGTGCAGGTTCTGCACGATGTGAACCTGTCTGTCGGCGCGGGCGAGATCGTTGGCCTGGTCGGCGCCAATGCCGCAGGCAAGAGCTCGTTAATGTTCACTTTGGCGGGGCTACGCACGACTCATCAGGGTGAGGTCTTGCTCGAAGGCGTTGCCGTCGACAGGCTATCTGCCTTTGAGCGGCCCGCAAAAGGCCTGGTGCTGGTGCCGGAGAGGCGGCGGCTATTCCCTTTCATGACGGTGCTCGAGAATCTGGAAATCGGCGCCTATGCGGCTGCAGCGCGCGCTGTTGCACGTCAGACTCTTGAAGAGGTCTATGCCCTGCTGCCCGTGCTGGCCGATCGCCGCAGGCAGGTAGCGGGTTCGATGAGCGGCGGCGAGCAGCAGATGCTGGCGATCGGCCGTGCTTTGATGGCCAAGCCGCGCATGCTTCTGCTGGACGAGCCCACCGAAGGTCTCGCGCCAATCTACGTCAAATTGTTGTTCGACCTGATCATCGATCTGCGTGCCAAAGGCATGACCGTGATGATCGTTGAGCAAAATGTTCATCACGTCCTGCACGCGGCGGACCGCGCCTATGTGCTGGAGAATGGCCGCATCGTCATGGAAGGTCAGGGCAAAGCGCTCCTGAACGACGACCGGCTGAAGATAGCTTACCTGGGACTCTGACGATGATCACCGACATCCACTGCCATTTTGTGCCGGACGAATTCTTCCGCTTCGCGCAGACGCGCGACGAATTCGCCATCAAGATCAAGCGCCGCGAAGGCGATGCCGTCGATCTTGACATTCGCGGTATGCATTTCGGGCTCAACACGACATTCTTCGAGATGCCCAGGCAGCACGAGCGAATGCGGCGCGATGGTGTCGAGCGCACCATCCTGTCGCTGGCGACGCCGTTCATCGACTACCATCTCGATGCCAGGATTGCGGTCGAGGCGGCTCGGGTCTTCAATGACTCCCTGGCATCGGAAATTGCATCTGACCGGACACATTTCGGCGGCTGGGCGCTGTTGCCGATGCAGGATCCGAAGGCGGCCGCGCTGGAGCTGCGGCGCTGCGTCCGCGATCACGGATTTGTCGGCGGCCACATTGCCTCCAATGTTCGCGGCGTCTATCTGCATGACGCGCAGTTCGAACCGATCTTCCAGACAGCGGTCGATCTGAACGTGCCGTTGTTCGTGCATCCGGCGGATCCGCTCGGCAAAGATCGTACGAAGGAATACGAACTGACCATCGTTGCTGGCTATCTGTTCGACAACACCATCAACATTCTCAAGATGATCTGCTCCGGCTTTCTGGACCGCTGGCCGACGCTGAAGCTCGTCTGCGCCCATGCCGGCGCCTTCAGTCCGATTCTCCGCGCGCGGATGCAGCGTGAGGTCGACACCAATCCGCAATTGTCCAGCACGCTGAAGATGCCGGTTGGCGATTATCTTCGCCGGCTGTATTTCGATACGATTTGTTTCGAGCCGGCGATTCTGCGCTATGTTGCGGACGTGGTCCCGGTCGAGCATCTGATGCTGGGCAGCGACGCGCCGTTTCCGCTCGGCGAGCCTGATCCCGTGAATTTCGTCCGCAATGCCCTGCCGGCCGATCAGGTCGATCTGATTCTGAGCCGCAACTTCGATCGTATGATAGGAACCTGAATGGACATCCGAAGGCTGACGCTTATCAAGGACGTGGTTTACGCTGAAGGCGGATTACCCGCGATCACGCCGGTGACGCGCGTCGCCGCCTGCGCCGTGATCGCCAATCCGCTAGCAGGCCTGTCGCAGGAATCGGTCGAGGAGCTTTTCAGCTTCGGTGCCGAACTCGGCGAACTGCTGGTGCGGGAGGCGCTGGCACTGCTGCCGCGCCCGGCGGTCTCCTACGGCAAGGCGGCGATTGTCGGCGCGTCGGGCGACCTGGAGCACGCGGCTGCGATCCTGCATCCGTTGATGGGAAGACCGATGCGCGCTGCGATCGGCGGCGGGAAGGCCATCATTCCCTCCAACGTCAAGATCGGCGGGGTCGGCTGTTCCATCGACGTCCCGCTCGGCCACAAGGATGACGTCTGGTCCTTCGACGAGATCGATACGCTAAGCGCGACGATTCCGAATGCGCCGCGTCCCGATGAGATTGTGGTCATCGTTGCCCTCGCGGACGGCGGGCGGCCGCGGCCACGAGCGAGGAGGCAGACATGAAGATGCGAAGCATCATCGTTAATGAACTGACCGTCACGGATCCCGTTCGCTTCAAGGTCTATCAGGACCAGGTCCCCGCGACGCTGGCGTTGTTCGACGGCCAATATGTGTCGCGTGGCGCGCCGGAGCCGATACTCGGCGAAGTTCCCAGTCCGCGAATTGTCGTTCTTGAGTTTCCGAGCCGCGAACGGGCACTGGCCTGGTTTCACTCGCCGGAGTTCCAGAAGATTTTAGCGATACGGAATGAAGCCTCGACATCGCGTGTCTATTTCCTCGAAGGTGAGTAATCTCGCGCGACTGTCTTATTCTCGGAGCAGCAGACATGACCAGCAAGCCGGCTTTTCAGGCATCGCCGACCAATCCGAACATCAAGGAAATCCAGACGGTTCCCGAGCGAAGGCCTGACATGCCCTATGCGCCGGCGATCCGCGTGGAGAGCCCTTGCGGTCTGTTGTTCATTTCGGGTGCGACGCCGTCGCCGCTATATCACAAACATCCGCACGACATCAGCGAGCATGATCATCCTAACAGGATCGAGGATCAGACTCGGCGTGCGATGGAGACCATCAAGAGTATTCTCGACCACGAAGGGCTGACATGGACCGACATCGTCAAGGTCACAAAATACCTGACCGACGTGCGTGACCAAGACGGCATGGTGGCCGTGCTCAAGGAATACTTCGGCGACTGGACGCCGGCGAGTACGACAATTTGCATCAACCAGCTGTCGACGCCGGGCGCGCGCGTCGAACTCGACATGATCGCGGCTCTCCCAGCGGGAAAGTAACGCCCTGACCCGTCTCATCGTTCGTCCTATTGGCGTCGCTCAACTTTCACGGGCGCCTGCCTCGCATGCACAGCGGCGACGGTTTTGGAGGTGCCGTCGGCTGGGTTCCGGTCGCATTATACGGTTTGTGAATAGAACCTATGGATTAAATTCGATTGATGCATGTTTGTCGTCCGGCTAGTTTCGACAGGCCCCTGACGACTTGAAGCCACTTGGTTTGTCGCGCGATGTGTCAGTCACTCTAACCATCATCGATGGTGGAACTCCGAACATGTCATTCAGCGTCCAGATTATCGAAGCCCTCAACAGGTCCTCTTTTACGCGGCGGCATCTTGCCTTCTACATGACCATCGTCTTCTGTCATTTCTTCGACGGCTTCGACATCCAGATGATGGGCTTTGCGCTGCCGGGCATTATCGGCGAGTTCAAGCTTACGCCCGGGCAGGCAGGGTTTCTCGCGTCGAGCGTGTTCACCGGCATGCTGCTCGGCGGCATCATCGTCGGTACTCTGGCGGATTCGATCGGGCGTAAGAATGCACTGATCTTCGCGATCGTCACCTACGGCTTGATGGGTCTCTGTGCGGGTCTTGCGCCGTCCTACGAGTCGCTCGTCGCTATCCGTGTCGTGCAGGGCTTCGGGCTTGGGGCTGAAGTGCCGCTGGTGTTCACCTATCTCTCGGAGTTTCTCCCGGCCCGGCGCCGTGGTATGCTGATCGCATCGATCGTGGCGTTCTGGCAGGCATCGAGTTTCGGCGCCGCGCTGCTGGCGATCTATGTGATCCCAATTTACACGTGGCGGGGCATGTTCCTGATTGCGGCGATCCCGGTCGCTGTTTTGCTCGTCTTCGTGTTGCGGATGCCGGAGTCGATTCGCTTCCTTTTGCTGCGCGGGCGCATGAAGGAAGCCGAGGCAATCGTACGGCGCTTCAGCGACGTCGATCCCTCGGGTATCGAGGTCGCCGTGACCGTCCATGCCGAGCCGCCTGCCAAGCTGAAGGACCTCGCCAGCGCCGGTTATCTTCGCACTACGGCGGCCCTGTGGCTGATGCAGTTCTGTGGCGGCGCGGTGTTTATCGGCATGCTGGTCTGGCTGCCCTCGATCTTCGTCAAGATGGGCTTTTCGCTGGTGCGCAGCTTCATCTACACCGCCGCGATCACCGCGTCCGGTGCTCTGGGCAATGTGGTTGGCGGCGGATTGCTGGATCGCATCGGGCGGCGGCCGACGCTGGGGGGCGCCTTCATCGTTGGCGGCGTCCTGATGCTGGCATGGGGCTACGCCGCCACCGAGACGGCGCTGCTGATGCTCGGTTGCGCAACGACGTTCTTTGCATTTGGGGCCGCGGGCGGACCGTTGTTTGCCTATACTAGCGAGGTCTATCCGACCCGTTTCAGGGCCACCGGCACGGGATGGGCGGCCGGATGGCAGCGTGTCGGCGGCATCGTCGCGCCGATGGCGCTGGGCTACATCCTTGCCAACGGGGGCGGCAATTTCCTGTTCTTCGCAGTGCTGTCGGCGACCCTCCTAATCGGTGGCCTGGCCATGCTACTGCTCGGTTATGAGACGAAAGGCCGCTCGCTCGAACAGATCCAGTCCGACCTGAGCGCCAGGAGCATTTGAGATGCCGTTTTATCAATCCCGCGACATGACGCTTCATTACGAGGTCGCAGGTTCCGGACCGGCGATCCTGATGATCCACGGCTTTACCAATCACGGGCTGGTCTGGGCCGAGCAGATCGCGGACCTGCTGCATGCCGGCTATCGGGTGGTGATGCCCGATCTCGCGGGGCATGGGCTGTCGCAACTGGCGGACCGCAAGACAACCGTCGAGGAACTGACCCAGGATATGGTCAACCTGATCGACCATCTCGGCATCGACCGTGCCGTGGTCTGCGGATTGTCTCTCGGCGGCATGGTTGCGCAGTATCTGGCGGCGGATCACCCGACCCGCGTAGACGCGCTCATCGTGGCGAATTCCTGTGTCGACAGCACCGCGCCGGATGTCGTCGCGGCGAACGAGTCATGGATCGAGATGTTCGAAAGGCCGAACGGTCCGCTGCTTCGGATGCAGTCGGTGTGGCCGCAAATGCTCAATGAGCGCTATCGCGCCAGCCCGACCGGGGAGGCCTTTCTCGCCAGCTGGAAGCGGATCAACGGCAAGATTCCGGGCTCCTCCTTCGCAAACGTCGCGCGCGGACTGCAACTGTTCAAAAGCGTCGACCGGCTGAAACAGGTCAAGGCGCGCAGCCTCGTCATCAGTGGCGAATTCGATCGCCTGTTTCCGCCAGTCGTATGCCAGGAAATAGCGACCCTGATCGCCGGCGCGAAATTTGCAGTCATTGGCGGCGCCGGCCACTTGTCCTCGCTCGACAGTCCCAGGGAATTCAACGAACTCATCCTGGAATTTTTGCAGGGGTAGCGGGCGAGAATTCGACGTCGGTCGGTGTGATAAACACAGAAAGAGACCGGATCCATGCGGCCCAACTCGTGTCGATGGTCGCGAACGGCCTCGGATGTGTCATATGCCGACGCGACCGCCGCCCTTCTTCGAAGACTTTCTCGCTGAGTTGCCATCCGCCGTATATGAGGCGCTTATGAATGACAACAGCAATCAGTCTCGATTTCATATCGCTCCCCGTCACATCTTCTGCGCTTCGGCCGGCTCTCAAGCCATATGGGCCGCAAAAGTGGAAGCCCGCACATGTTTGACCACGATTCGATCCCTGCGCGGAAATGGGCGGCAAATTTGCCTGTCTCCCATAAAGTTGGGCATTCTGTCCTGGCAGTTGATCATGAGGCAACGGACGACGTTGCTGATATCTACAACCAGGCTGGTGACGATTATATCTCCTATGCTGATGGCGATCCCTCGCAGCCATTTACCTTTGACGGAGTGCACGCGTACGCAGACCGCTGCGTCTGGGCCGTACTGGAAAAGAAACTGACCGACCTGCGGGCTTCCGGTGCAAACTCGGTCCGGCTGCTCGATGCGGGTTGCGGACCCGGTACATGGCTGCGCCGACTGGTCATGCGCGCATATGCGCTCGGATTCAGCAGCATTGCCGCGCGTGGATTCGACATTGCGCAAGTGCAGATACAACGGGCGCGGTTGGTGACCCGAACTCTTTCCAGTCTTCCTGGAGTGAACCTCACATTCGACGTCGCAGACCTTGCGGACCCGTTGCCGGAAGCCGATGCCTCCGTCGATCTGACTCTTTGCCTTTACAGCGCGCTCAGCCATCTGCCTGTTGCACGCTTGCCGGATATCTCAAAGGAGATCGTACGCGTCACGTCGGGATGTTTCGTTACGACGGTTCGTCCGACTGGCAGCACTCCAACGGCCTTTGTCGACTCGATCGAGAAAGTCCGCCAATTGAAACAAGATCACGTCAGGGACCGCTGCGAGATCGACCTCAGCGACGGCCGACATATTGCATTTAGCTTTCACCAGTTTACAGCGGTCGAATTACTGAATTATTTCGCCAGTGGTTTCGACGTCGACGATTTGCGCGGTCTCGACCTGTTTCATAGTCGATTCATGCCGGATCCCCGGTGGAATCCCGTGTTTCAAGCAAGCGGTAGTCGGCTTGCCGATGAACTCGCGCGGCTCGAGCAGGCATATGCCACAAACCCGGAGTTCATGGATCGCGCCACCCATCTCCTGCTCGTGGCGCGCAGCCGGCGAGCCGCGGCGCCGAAAGCCGGTGTCGTGGTGTCGACCTAACACCGGCGGCTTTTGTCCGGCTATTGGCAGCGGGCCGATTGACGATCGAACTCACGAGGCGGCAAGAGTTCTTCGCAGCCGCGCGATCGCGCCGGGCAGGCCGCGCACCTTCATGATCCGGCCGGTGGCGTCGTAGTCCTCGGAAAGCACGCGCGCGTTCTCATACACATCGCTGAGAAATCCCTGCTTCGCGTAGGGCAGCACCAGTTGCTCATCCACCATCGCAGCCTCGAAAAACGCGATAATCGTTTCACGCAGTGCGGCGACGTCCTGTGGAGTTCTTGCGGACAGCAGGATGGCGTCGGGGTGCTTTTCGCGTAGCGCGGCGCGATCCGCCTCGCTCACGCGATCGATCTTGTTGAGGAGCAGGCGCGACGGGACGACGTCCGCGCCAATCTCGCGCAGCACGCCGCGACTCACCTCAAGCTGCGATTCGTAGGTCGGATCGGACGCGTCAACGACGAACAGCAGCAGGGAGGCCTCGAGCGCTTCGGCCAGCGTCGACCGGAATGACGCGACGAGATCGTGCGGCAGCTTCTTGATGAACCCGACCGTGTCCGAGACGAGCACGCGCGGCCTCGTCTCAGGCTGCAGCGCGCGCACCGTCGTATCGAGCGTCGCGAACAGTTTGTCCGCGACCAGTACCTCGCTACCCGTGAGCGCTCGCATCAGCGACGACTTTCCTGCATTGGTGTAGCCGACCAGTGCGACCCGAATCTGATCGCGACGCGCAGACCGACGCTGGTCGCTGTCTCGCTGGATATCGTCCAGCTGTTCTTTCAACTCTGCGAGGCGATCGCGGATCTTGCGGCGATCGAGTTCGAGATCGGACTCGCCTGCGCCGTACCCCTGCTGCCGTCCGCCGCCCGGCGATTCCCGCAAGCGCGGCGACACGTACTTCAACCGCGCGATCTCAACCTGCAGCTTCGCCTCGCGACTATGCGCATGACGATGGAAAATCTCCACGATCACGCCGGTCCGATCGAGTACTTGCGCACCGGTGGCGCGCTCAAGGTTGCGGGCCTGGCTTGGCGAGATTTCATGATCGACAATCACGAATTCCGGCCCCGGCTGCCTCTCCGGATCAGGCTCTATCTGGCTGACGTTCGGCTTCTCGTCGGCGTCTTCAAAGCGGTCGCGAGCCTTCGACTTCCGCGCTGTCGCCATCGATCCGACGACCCCGGTCCCGCCGGTTATCGCCGCGAGTTCCGCAACCCGGCCCTTGCCCAGCACCGTCGCGCCGTCGATCTCGTCACGCTTCTGCGATATCGTGCCCACGACCTCGTAACCGAGCGTCTTCACCAGACGGCCCAACTCTTCGAGATCAGCGGCATGCGCGACGTCGTCCACGCCCGGGAGCTGGACGGCCACAAGGATGGCGCGCGGAATGGGCGGTTTGGTTTCCATGATGCGGCTTTTGCCGATTCCCTCTTATGTCTGGCTCATGCCTACCACGTTTCGCGATGGCATAGTGGCGAGGCCGCTTGTATACCTGCCGGAGGAGGACTGCAGGCTACGCGGCTTTGCGGACTGGATCAGTTCGCGTTGCTGTGTCGAAACGGCGTAGCCGCGATCTCGCTTGAGAAGCGGACTTGAGCGGCAACGTCTGCAAAATAGGCCAAAGGAAATAAAGAAACGAGGCAGACGAAACGGCCACTATATAGTGATCGCGTAATGAGCGCTCAAACAGGACTGCATCAATCGTCGAGTAACGCGCCAGCGTGCGCGTCGGCCACGATCACCATGGCGCGCATGCCGGTTAGTCACCCCGAAGCCGTTTGCCGTGGTTGTTTAAACTTCAGTTGTGGCAAGATCTGTAGGGCTCGTTACAGATGATGCAATCTGCTGGATAAACGGCGGCGCCGTCGACGCGTCGGGATTCACGAATGGCACCAAAGTGGCTTTATGCGCTGTGCTGATGCTTGCGACCTCTTCCCAACGTGAGAGAAAGGCGTCCACGCATGCGGGATCAAACTCGATTTCTTTCTTGTTTTCGAGATATTCACGGGCTTTGAGCAGCGGCATGGCTTCCTTGTAGGGTCGCTTTGTCGTCAAGGCATCGAACACATCGGCGACCATGACGATCCGGGCAGCGATCGGAATTTGCAGCTGCTTCAGGCCGTTGGGATAGCCGCTGCCATTCCACCGTTCATGGTGGGCGCCGGCTATTGTCGCGCCAAGCTGAATCAGTTCGCAGTGGCTATCTGCGAGTATCTTTCCACCGATCGCTGCGTGGGTGCGAATGATCGCCATTTCATCGTCGTTCAGCTTTCCCGGCTTAAGGAGAATACTGTCTGGAATGGCCACCTTTCCGACATCATGCAGCGGTGCCGCGAGATAGATGTCCCGGCAAAGACGCGGGCCGAGGCCCAGTTCTTCTGCAATGATGCGGCTGTATTTGGCGACCCGGAGGGTATGCTCGCCGGTGTCGTTGTCGCGGTATTCCACTGCGAGGGCCAGGCGCAGGATGATCTCTTCTTCCCGCTCCTGGAGCTTTTGCGTCGCGGCGGCGATTTCAATTGCAAGGTCCGCGGCCTGGTTGTTCAGCTTTCTGACCGCAGCGCCGAGTTTAATGAGATTGCGCAGCCGGACCGCGAGTTCTGTAGCCTGGGGCCGCTTCGGCAGAAAATCGGTGGCGCCGGCCTCGAGCGCCCGAATGCGGACGTCGTCGGTCTCAATGGATGTGATCATCACCACCGGAATGTCGGCATACGCAGAAAACGTACGAAGTTCGCGGATGAAGGAAATGCCGTCGATCTTCGGCATTTCATAGTCCACAAGCACAATGTCGAATTCACGGTTGCGCGCCGCAGCCAGCGCCTCCAGTGGATCAAGGAAGGCCGACGCTTGGACTGTACCGTCGGCTTCGATCAGGTGTTTAAGCAAGCCGAGAGCGGAGCGGCTGTCGTCAACCAATAATGCTTGGGTAATCATCAGGCGGCCCTTCTAGCCGACGAAGTCATAATTGAGTTCACAAGGGTATTCGGCGGCGCTTAATAGAGACCTAAGTGCATAGGCTGGCGAGGCCGACGTGAGAGCGGCGCGTCTGTCAGATCTGGGCCGCTAATGGAGTTGTCCGCGATCCCCCGGGTTGCAGCCGATACTTCGAATTGCATTGTTTCGAGCGTACACTTTCATGTGAAAGCTCGGGGATCGATCTCGGTCCTCCGCTTTTTTCAATGTTTTAGCGCGCATTTCATGGTGCTGGAGCGCGTGATGCGGAAAGCGACACCGGGCTGGGTCGTCCACCAGGTGGGGGCAAGCCCGTTAAAATACGGGGCGCTTCTTTAGGGCTTCGGTAACCACTACGGATAATACTACCGCCGGATAGTGGTTCGGCACAAAACTCGCGAATGACGTGAATCCTGCCGAGTTACGTGGGCACCGGTAGGTAAATGGATAATCCGTCAGATTCGAATTGGTCGCTGCGTCTGCCAGCGGACTGCAGTATCGCCGCTATCCGTAGCGTCTATGAGCTGGTCCGGGATGCCTTCAGGCGGCAGGACAGGCTGGAGATCGATTGTTCCAGCGTCGACAAGGCTGACGTGACCTCGATTCAGCTTTTGCTTTCGACGACGAGGACGGCGAACCAGCAGGGACGCACAATCGTTTTGACTGCGGTTTCAAAAGCCCTTCGCAGCACCCTTCAGCGCGCGGGCTTTTCCAGCGACGCGATGATCAACCGTCATTTTCATCAACAGAACGATGGCACGTAATGGCGACTATTTTAACGGTCGATGACTCGCCGAGCATCCGCCAGATGATCAAGGTCGTTCTTGCGCCCGCCGGTCACAACGTGATCGAGGCCGGCGATGGCGCCCAGGGGCTGGAGAAGGCGAAGGCCAGCCGAATGGATCTGGTTATCACCGACCTGAACATGCCGGTGATGAATGGCCTTGAATTGATACGGGCATTGCGGAAGCTCCCGTCGCTCACGGGCGTTCCGATCGTGTTTCTCACAACTGAGTCCAACGACGCGATCAAGCAGGAAGCCAAAAGTGCTGGCGCGACCGGGTGGATTACCAAACCGTTCAAGCCGGAGCAGCTCCTTGCGGTCGTCAGCAAGCTGGTGCGATCATGACTTCGTTGGATCCCGCCGAGGTCTTTCGCCAGGAGGCCAGCGAGCTCTTCGAAACGCTCGAAGGAGCGCTGCTGGATCTCGGCCTTCGTCCGGATGACCGGGAACTGGTCGATACCGCCTTTCGCGCCCTGCATACCATCAAGGGTTCCGGTGCGATGTTCGGCTTCGACAAAGTCGCATCGTTTACGCATGAATTCGAAACGGCCTTCGATCTCGTTCGCAAGGGCGAGATAAAACCGACCGAGGATCTCATCTCGGTGGCACTGGCTGCCAAGGATTACATCCGGGCTCTGATCGAAACTCCTGAAACCACCGATTCCATTATTGGTGATGCCATTCTGGATGATCTTAAGCAATTCATCCATCCGGTCACGCACCCGGGCCACGCCGCGGCTCCGGCCGAGATCACCGCTGTAGCCGAGAGTCGTTCGTCAGGGTGGCAGCTTCGCCTGGAATTTGACAGTCATATTCTCCGCAATGGGTCAAATCCGCTCGATCTGCTGGACGATCTGCGTCAGCTTGGCTCCTGCTTCGCCGTGCCGCTCACGGACGATGTGCCGTTGCTCGATGAACTGGAGCCCGAGGACTGTCTCCTGAAGTGGGACGTGACGTTACATAGCGATTGCGTCAAAGCCGCGATCGATGACGTCTTCATGTTCGTGCAAGACGAAATGAAATTGACTCTTGCGCCATTGACGACATTGGACGTTCCCGGGCCGTCGTTATCGCCGGAACAGATGGCAGAGGATGAGCCGCCGTCGCTTGACCTGACCAAGCACGAGCTGACCAAGCATGACTTGGCGAAGGATGGCCTGGCGAAGGATGATTTGGCGAAGCGTGACCTGGCGAAGCATGACCTGCCAAAGGATGGCAACGATCAGGCAGCGCAGTCCGAAAGGCGGCGCAACGAGCCAAGGCGCGCCGATGACCGTGGCATTGCAACGGTTCGCGTGCAGGCGGAACGTCTCGACGAACTGATGGACCGAGTTGGCGAACTCGTAATCGCGCAGGCCAGGCTTAGCCAGCTGGCGTCTGCGGGCGACGATCTCTCGATCAAAATGATCGCCGAAGAAATCGAACGCCTCGCCGCAAGCTTGCGCGATACCACAATGGGCGCGCGGATGGTGCCGATCGGTTCGCTGTTCGGGCGTTTCAGAAGGCTCGTCCACGATCTTTCAAGGGATCTGGGCAAACCGGTGGAATTCGTGACGGTGGGCGAGGACACCGAGCTCGACAAGACCATGATCGAGTGTCTCGCCGATCCCCTCGTTCACCTGATCCGCAATGCAATCGATCACGGGATCGAGGATACGGCGAGCCGGGCGGCCGCGGGCAAAACGGAACAGGGCAGGATCGAACTGGTCGCCACCCACTCGGGCGCGCAGGTTCTGGTCACGGTAACCGACAACGGGGGCGGTCTCAATACCGCGCGGATTCGGGCCAAGGCCGAAGATCAGGGATTGATCGCACCCGGCGCGAAGATGTCCGATCACGACATTCATCAATTCCTGTTCCATCCCGGCTTCTCGACTGCCCAGACGGTGTCAGCGCTTTCAGGCCGTGGTGTAGGCATGGACGTCGTCAAGCGCACGATCGAAGCGATGCGGGGATCGATCGATCTTTCAACCAAACCCGGTCAGGGAACAAACGTAACCCTGCGGTTGCCACTGACGCTTGCGATCATCGAGGGACTGCTGATCCGTGTCGGCGAGGGACGTTACATCATTCCATTGTCCGCCGTGGAGGAATGTGTCGAATTGACCGCCGCCGACGAGAGGTCGCGTGGCCGGAATTTTCTCAACGTGCGCGGCGATCTCGTTCCATTTCTGAAATTGCGGGATTTGTTCGGGACACCGGGCTCGCCCGATCGTCACCAGAAAACGATCATCATCTCAACGGGCGAAACCCGTGTCGGTCTTGTCGCCGATCAGATCATGGGTAATCACCAGACCGTCATCAAGTCGCTGTCGAAACTGCATTCGGATGTCACGATGTTCTCCGGCGCAACCATTCTTGGTGATGGCAAAGCGGCGCTCATTATCGATGTCGCCCAACTGGTCGTCCTCGCCCAGGCTCAGTCTGAAAAACAGCAGATCAACGAGGCGGCGTAAATGAATCGCGATTACGGACATGACGCAGCCACGACACACGACGACGCTGCCATGCAGGTTGTGATGGTCGGCCTCGGTGACGAAAAATTCGCCCTGGACGCCGGGCTCGTGAGGGAAATTATCGACCCGATTCCCGCCACGCGGGTTGCGGGTGCACGGTCATTTGTTCCGAGCGTCATCAATGTTCGCGGCAACGTCATTCCGCTCGCTGACCTGCGCATCCGCTTCGGAATGCCCATGAGCGACGACTCTGCCGATACCCGCATCGTTGTCATCGAAATCAATGTCGATGGCGATCCAGTTCTCGTCGGTGTCATCGCCGACAAGGTCTACGAAGTCACAGAAATCCTACGGACCGATGCGCAGCAGACGCCGCGCGTTGGCATGCACTGGAAGCCGGAGTTCATCCGCTTCATCACGAAATGGCGTGAAGAGTTCGTTATCGTTCCGAATATGGAACGCATTCTCAATTGAGAGCAATCTCGCAGCGAGATCATTAGAGGCCGAACATGAGATTTACCGTCAAAGCCAAACTGGCGAGCGCCTTCGGGGTCGTTCTCCTGCTATCCATGGTTGCCGGTGGAGTGGCGTATATAAAACTGAGCGACATGATCGCCACCGCAGAAGATCTGGTGTCGAGATCCAGTCGGGTGGAAAAGGCCTCGGAACTGGAGAAAGACATCCTGCTGCAGACCCGAGTGGAAAAGAACATTCTCCTATCGAGCTCCGACGCCGAGCTTGAGCAGTTTGAGGTCGAGATGACCAAGCTTCGGGCGTCCGCCGCAAAGACGAGAGAGGAAATATTCGCGGTCGCAAGCGAATCTGGCAAGAAATTGATCGACCGCTTCGGCACGGTTTACGGTCAGATGAACGTGGTACAGGATCAAATTATCAAATTGGCAAAAACCGACAAGGCAAAGGCCACAGAGCATTCGATGACCGAAGGTCGCAAGGCCTTGGCTGAGGCGACGGAGGCTGTGACCGACTATGTGAACAATGTGCAGAAGGCCATGGCCGAGCGGGTCGCTCAGGCCAGGGACGAAGGAAGTCACGCGCAAACCCTGCTGCTCTCATTGGTGCTGGCCTCTTTCGTGATCGCGGTCACGACCGCAATCTGGATATCGTTCAGCATCAGCCGTGCCCTCGGCCGGGCCGTCGATCTGGCCCGCGCGGTGGCCGATGGCGACCTTAGCCAGACCGTCACCGTCTCCAGCAATGATGAGATCGGTGATCTGATGAAGTCGCTGGGCGCGATGGTAGAGAGGCTTCGCGTGATCGTCTCCGAGGCGCTGACCGCCGCGCAGAACGTGTCTGCCGGCAGCCAGGAACTCTCGGCCAGTGCCGAACAGCTTTCGCAGGGCGCCACCGAGCAGGCCTCCTCGGCCGAAGAAGCCTCCTCCTCGATGGAGGAGATGGCCTCGAACGTGAAGCAGAATGCCGAGAACGCGAATCAGACCGAAAAGATCGCCGCGCAGTCCGCCAAGGATGCAGAGGCCAGTGGCGCCGCCGTGGGTCGTGCAGTCGAGGCGATGCAGACGATTGCGGAAAAAATCCTGATCGTCCAGGAAATCGCGCGCCAGACCGACCTGCTGGCGTTAAACGCCGCGGTCGAGGCGGCTCGGGCCGGCGAGCACGGCAAAGGTTTCGCTGTGGTCGCATCGGAAGTCCGCAAGCTTGCCGAACGCAGCCAGGCGGCCGCGGCCGAGATCGGCACGCTGTCGGCGGAAACCGTCAAGGTCGCGCGGGACGCCGGAAGCATGCTGTCGAGGCTGGTGCCGGGCATCAAGAAGACGGCCGAGCTGGTGGAAGAGATCACCTCCGCTTGCCGCGAGCAGGATGTCGGATCATCGCAGATCAACCAGGCGATCCAGCAGCTCGACAAGGTCGGCCAACAGAATGCCAGTGCATCCGAACAGGTCTCATCGACCTCGGAAGAGCTCGCGTCCCAGGCCGAGCAGCTTCAATCGACGATCTCGTTCTTCCGCATCAATCATGGTCAGAAGACCGGTGCCGCGCCGATCGACAGGGCGGTTACCCAGTTGCGTGCCAAGGCGGCGAGCATGTCGGCGGTGGATCGTGGTGCCAAAAAGTCGGCCGCGCCGGCTGCCAAGCCGGCGGCCCGCGCGCTCAAGGTTGCGAATGGCGGCGGTTTTGCCTTTGCGATGGATGAGGGCGGAGACGACCGCGACGCGGAATTTCAACGCTGAGAGATGGCCCGGCTTCGCCCATGGGACAGGCCGGGCCAATTTCTCTGCAGTCGTTTATCTTGAACGCGTGGAGCGTAACATGGCCGAAACGGCTCAATACCTGACGCTCGGTCTCGCCGGCGAGACTTTCGGTATCAGTATTCGCAATGTTCGTGAAATTCTCGACATGCGGCCGATCTCGAAGTTGCCCCACGCACCAAACTTTCTGCTTGGTATGATCGACGTTCGAGGCACCGGCTATCCGATCGTCGATTTGAGAACAAAGTTGAATTTGCCGAGCGTGCCGGCGACGGAAGCCACCCGCATCATCATCCTTGACGTGCCCATGGATGATCGTCTCGTGGGCGTCGGTTTTGTGGCAGATTGCGTTTTTGAAGTCACCGATATCGACGAGGCTGAAATCAAGCCGCCGCCCTCGGTAGGAGGGCGCTGGAAGTCCGATTATCTCGCCGGAATCGGCCGCAAGGGCGACAAATTCATCATCATCTTCGATCTCGCGCAATTGATGGCTTCCGCCGAGATGCCGGCAAATCAGGAGGCAGGGCCGCAATCGTCTTTTGCAGCCTAGAGTTCGATGATGCTCGCAGCGACGGAAACCGTAGGACATTTGTCGGATCGCCATTTTCGTTCGATCGCGGAGTTTATCGAAGGGCAGGTGGGAATAAAGCTCCCCGCCGGAAAGCGCCTCATGCTCGAAGGGCGACTTCAAAAGCGCGTTCGCGCGCTGAACTATTCCGATGTCAATGAATACGTCGATCAACTGTTCGGCGGCGGTCAGATGGACACCGAGCTCATCCATCTGATCGATTGTGTGACGACCAACAAAACCGATTTCTTTCGTGAACCGTCGCACTTCGCATTCATGAAGTCGGTCGCCGTACCTGAACTTATCGGCTTGCGCGGCCGGGAATCACGCGGTCTCAAAGTCTGGAGCTCGGCCTGTTCCACAGGTATGGAGGCCTATACGGCGGCCATCGTTCTCGATGATATGCTAAGATCTGGGGCCAGATTCCAGTTTCGTATCCTGGGAACGGATATCTCGACCAGCGTTTTGCGCCTCGCCAAGGCAGGAATTTACGCGCGGGAGATGATAGCGCCGGTCCCGGCAGAGCTGGCGAGCCGCTATTTTCTGTCTTCGAAAGACCGGTCACGAGCCGAAGTGCGGGTGGTTCCGGAACTGCGGCGATCGACGAATTTCATGCGGATGAACCTGATGGATCCGGTCTATCCCGTTGACCGGGATGTCGACATCATATTCTGCCGGAATGTCCTGATCTATTTCGACAAGCCAACGCAGCGCAAGGTCGTGGATCAGCTTTGTGCCCATCTCCGGCCCGGGGGCTACCTCATGGTCGGGCACTCGGAATCGATGGTTCAAAACGGTTCGAAAGGGCTGAAGCAGATCCAGCCCACTGTCTTCAAGGTATAGAGAGGCGGAGTCGAACAAATGTCCAAGCAAAAGGTTCGTGTCCTGATCGTGGACGATTCCGCGTCGGTGCGCCAGATTTTCACAACGATCCTCAATGACGACCCGGACATCGAAGTGATGGCCGCGGCTTCGGATCCGTTCGTAGCGGCCCGCCGCCTTCAGGATGAGCTGCCGGATGTGATAATTCTCGACATCGAGATGCCTCGCATGGACGGCATCACATTTCTGCGGAAGATCATGGCGCAACGGCCGATCCCCGTAATCATCTGTTCGACGCTCACCGAGCAGGGCTCCGATCTGATGTTTGAAGCTTTCGAGGCGGGTGCGGTCGACATTCTGCCAAAGCCGCGTGTGGACACCCGGCAGGCGCTCATGGAGTCGTCGACCCGGCTGCGGGATGCGGTGAAATCGGCCGCGCGCGCGCGTGTGCGCCCCCGCAGCGAGCGCCGGCCTGTCATTGAGGCAAAGCTGACGGCAGATGCGATCATCCCTCCGCCCGTTCAGAGCCGGTCGCGGCCGGCGACGGAACGCATCGTCTGCATCGGCGTATCGACTGGCGGCACCGAAGCGCTTCGCGATGTGCTGGAAGTCCTGCCGCCCGACTGCCCCGGCATTTTGATTGTCCAGCATATGCCGCAAGGCTTCACCGCGGCATTCGCGAGGCGGCTTAACAGTCTTTGCCAAATCAACGTTAAGGAGGCCGAAGATGGCGAACCCGTACTTCCCGGATGCGCATACATTGCGCCAGGAAGCCGGCATATGCTGCTGCAACGAACCGGCTTGCGTTATCATATCGCAATCAAGGATGGACCGCCGGTCTCGCGGCATCGGCCGTCCGCCGATGTCTTGTTTCGGTCAGCGGCACAATATGCGGGCCGGAACGCGCTCGGAGTCATCATGACCGGCATGGGCGACGATGGCGCAAAGGGGTTGCTGGAAATGCGCAAACTTGGCGCCTCCACGCGTGGCCAGGATGAAGAAAGCTGTGTTGTCTTCGGCATGCCGAAGGAAGCGATCGCGTGCGGCGCGGTGCAAAAGATCGTCTCTCTTGGCCAGATTCCCAGGGAGATCATGCTTTGGCATCATGCCGGACAAGTTGCGTTGGCAGATTGAACGGCTATGTCCAGCGAGCCTTTAGTAAAAACGGTCACCGAAGCGGTGGCGGCCATTGAGGACGTTGCCTCGCATATCGAGGATACGTTCGCTCAGGTCGGGAATCGTCTCGGTCGCGGCCATGCGATATTTCAGGAGCTCAATAGCGGACTGGCGTCGCTCTCACAGGAATTGTCTGGAGCAAAAACCGAAGGCGCGTCGGTAGCTCTCCGGGATATCGCTGCCAGATTGAACGATCTGGCCGATGCACTGCCTGCCGAAAGTGCTCTGTTGGGCAGTATCGGCAAGAGTGCAGCCGAGGTGTCCTCGCTTCTGCAGCCCCTCTTCAAGCAGATCCAGATGATCACGATCATCGCACGAAGCGCGCGGATCGAGGCGGCGTCGATTGACGGAAATCGAGATAGCTTTATCGACTTCACGCGGGAGGCCTTTGATCTTGCAAAATCGGTGCAGCATTCAGTCGAGCGCTGCACGCGGGATCAAGAGCTGCTTTCAGATGCCGTCGAAACAGCGCTGACCAGACAGAAGGATTTCGAGAACCTCTATCGGGCTCAACTGCTTTCGGTCGGTGCCGATCTGACCTCTGCCTATTCCGGCATGAGGGACCAGCAGAACAAAAGCGTTCATCTCGCCGATCTGACGAGCGCGAGCACGAAGAGGATTGCCGAAGCCGTCAGCAGTTCGATCATTTCCCTGCAGGCGGGTGACAGCACACGACAGCGCCTGGAGCATGTTGGCCGCGGACTACGCATCGCCGCGGGTTCCGACGCCGGCATCGTACCGGAGCTAACGGATGTCGGCGACGTCTCGCAAAGGGCGACCTTGATCTGCCAGCTTCAGGCCGCGCAGCTGAAGGATGCCTTGAGCGAGTTCGATACCGATGTCAGCCAGATCTGTCGTTCGCTGAACGCTCTGCTTGTCGATGCGACCGGCATCGTCGGCCATGGCCGTTCGCTATATGGCGGTGAGGGCGGAGATACGTCGTCATTCCTTGCCGCCATAAAACAGACGCTGGCGCAGGCCTCGGCATTGATCGGGACGTGTGAGACCGCCGGAAAATCGGTCGATGAAGCGTTATCCGTCGTGGGAGATACGCTTGGAAAATTTCGTCATGCGATTTCCGGACTTTCCGAGGCCGTCGTCGATATCATTCTGGTCGGCATGAATGCCAGTCTTAAAGCCGGCCATCTGGGGGTCAAAGGCAGCGCATTTGTCGTGATCGCAGATGAGCTTAAGGCGACGGCAGATCAGGTCTCGAACGGAGCTTGGAAATTGAAGCCGATCTTGGACGGAATTGAACGATCCGCGAACGATCTCAAGCGGCTTCGCGTTGATGGAGACCCCACGCAATTGGCAAAGCTGGAGCCTTCAATCCTGCATGCAATCCGGGAGATCGAGGCGGGTAACGAACAGCTCGGCCAGCTGATGAATCGCCTTGTTCACGACGGCGCTCAATTTGAGGGCTTGATGACTGGCGCTCAGGCTCTCATGACGTCACTAGGTGACGCGTCTGCCATACTTCCGGGGGTTACGACACGACTGGAATCCGTCAGCGCAACTCCAGAAAAGGTGTCTTTAGCGGCCAGTGACGAAGTGGTGTTCAATGACCTGCTGGAGCATTACACGATGGCACGTGAAAGAGAGGTGCACGGCAGGGTTTTGCAACGCTTCGGCCTGATTTGCGAGCCCGTGACGCTCTCGCCTCAACAAGACCCGGTCGATGACGGTGTGTTATTTTTCTGATGGTGTCTCTGAGCTACTTGAGTTCGTCCCAGATCAGCACCCGGACCGGGGTCGGATTGAAGCCGTTGCAGGGGTTGTTGATCTGCGGGCAGTTGGAGATCACGAACACCAGATCCATGTCGGCGGTGATATCGACGAAGTTTCCCGGCGCCGAAATGCCGTCGACGACCGTGAAATTGCCGGAAGGGTCGATCGGAACATTCATGAAGAAATTCAGATTGGCCACGATGTCGCGTTTGGTCAGGCCGTATTTCGATAGTTCCAGGATGAAGTTTTCGCGGCAGGCGTGCTGATATTTCGTCGGCTCGCCGAACCTCACCGCGTTGCTCTCGCACGAACAGCATCCGGCTGAGGTGTCGTGCTGTCCGCAGGAATCGGCGGTGATGCGGGCCATCACCCGATCGCGGTTGGAGATCAGGCGGGTGCCGAGCTGGACGTAGGCGGATCCCTGGGTGCGCAAGGTGTCCTGCGCGCTGTAGCGTTCGGTCAGATCATCGGCCGCGTACAGGAGGGCATCGACGGCCTGTTGTCCCTCGCTGTCAATGATGCGCAGCGTCTGCCCGCGCTCCAGGATGCAGGACCACGGCGCCTCCGACGGCACGTCCTGGGCATAGATGGCATCGGTATCGATTCTGTCGAATTGTGCGGCTTCGCTCATCGTCGCAACTCCTTAAGTGTATAGCCGGTCGGTGAATTCAAAGGCGCGCGCAGCTTCCGGGGACGTCGTGCGGCAAAAATCGTCAGGTGCGGCGGGCGGCGGCCGAAAGCGGATCAGGGTGATGGGTTGGGCGGCGGCGGGCCGGGCGGGGTCGAGCGGGTGCGGGCAATTCGACAACGCCAGGAGCAGGTTCATTTCGGCGCGCAGATCGACGAAATCGCCCGGTTGCTTGCGCCCCGGATTCCACAGAAAGCGGCCGTTGGCGTCGACCGACACCGGCGCGAAGAACGTGATGCAGGGCGGAATGTCATGAAGGCTGAGGTCGTTCTTGGCCGCGGCGGCCATGAAATTATCGCGGGTGTTTCGTGTCGTGGACCCGAAGGCTGCAAGCGTCGAGGCGGCCGTTGATCCCCCGACCATCAGATCATGCGCGCCGCTGGTGTCCTCGATCAAGGAGAGGAACACATGCCCCATGTCCGACAGGATGATGCGCCCCTTGGACATCGCGGCGCTCCATTGCACCTTGATGGTATCAGCACAATTGATCCGCTCGGATGGGTTTTCCTGGCGCCAGCCGATCAGCGATACGCTGGCGAGGCCCGAGCTGTCGATGATCCGGATCGCTTCTCCGCGACGCAGCGTGACGGTCGTGTACCAGCCGGCCGGAACGTCCTCGCGGCTGATCACGGACTGCGGCGCGATAGGCGCCCCATCACGCGGGGTTGGTTCCGGCAGTCCCTTCGGGATGGCCTCCTGTCCCGCCGCGCGAAGTTCTTCGTAACGCCGCCGATTGGCCTCGGCGTCCTCTCGCTTCTTCTCTGCCGACACCATGCCTTGTGCTCCCTTCGAAACGATTGTCTCCGGCGTAACCGGATCTAGCTGATGATAAAATGCGCCTCGACCGGCTTCCCGGCCTTGCCGTTGATCGGCAATACGTCCTGCGGACAGGCGGAAAAGGCGATCACCAGATCCATCTCGGCGCGCAGACGCACATAGCTTCCGGGGACCGGCCGCGGCGGAGCTTCGAAACCCAGCGTTCCGTCCGGCGACCACGGAATGTTCATGAACAGGTTGAGCGGGCTCGGAACCTCCGGAGGAGTGAGATCGAGCTCGGCCATCGCCGCCAGGAAATTATCGGTGCAATTGTCGTGGTATCCTTCCACGCCCAGGAAAGCGTAGCGGTAGCGGTCACAGGCCGCGATCAGCGTGTCGTGAATTCCGCCTGAGGTGTCCTCGGTGAGCGTCAGGATCGGACGACGCTGGTTGGTACGCAGGATGTCGCCGGGTCTCGGGATCATGTGCAGGCTGTGCGCCCGCGTGTGCTCGTTCGACATGAATTCGCTGAGGTCGGCGCGATTGAACGCCCAGGTGTCGACGACCTGCTCGCCATGGGTATTGATCACGGTGACCGTCTGTCCCGCGGCGACGAAGGCAGCCTTGCCGCGGCGTGCCGGAATTTCGATGGGAGTCTGTGTCATGTCAGTGGGCTCACGATCTGACGGCGATCATGTCGATTTCGACGATTCCGCCGCGGGCGAGGTCGGTGACGCCAACCGTGGTGCGGCCCGGACGCTTGCCATCGGTGAAATGCGCCGAGAAGATCTCATTCATTGCGGCGTAATCGCGCTTGAAGTCGGTCAGGAAAATCCGTGCAAACACCACGTTGGCGAAGGTCATCCCGCAGCCGGTCAGCACACGGTTGAGATTATCCATCACCTTGCGCGTCTGCGGCTCGATTCCATCCGGCATCGGCAGCGAATCGTCATCGGGGTCGGTGGCGAGCTGTCCGGTGACGAAGACGAAGCCGCCGGCCTCGACGGCATGGCTGTAGGGGGTAACCGGATTCGGCGCGCCGGGTAGAAGATGAAAGATCGGGTGCATCGCGATGTCAGTCCTTTCGCTTGCCGATACCAGTTTCCGTTTAGTGTTTTCCGTTGCCGGTATCGCCGGCATAGCGCTGCAGGAACTGACGGGCGCGCTCGGTTTCCGGATTGCCGAAAAACTTTTCGGGCGCCCCGCTTTCCACCGCCCGACCTCGGTCCAGAAACAAGATCCGTGTTGCCGCCTCGCGTGCAAACGCCATCTCGTGGGTGACGATCACCATGGTCATGCCTTCGTGGGCGAGTTCGCGCATCACGACCAGCACCTCGCCGACCAGTTCCGGATCGAGCGCGCTGGTCGGCTCGTCGAACAGCAGCAGATCCGGCCTCATGGCCAGCGCGCGCGCGATGCCGACGCGTTGCTTCTGGCCGCCCGACAATCTCGACGGAAAAGCGTCGCGCTTCTCGGAAAGCCCGACCTTGGCGAGCAACGCCAGCGCCTCATCACGGACCTCGGCCTTCGGCCGCTGCTGTACCTGTACCGGCGCTTCCATCAGATTTTGCAGCACGGTGAGATGCGGCCACAGCGCGAAATGCTGGAATACCATGCCGATGCGGGTTCTGATCTGCGACAGGTCGCGATCATTCATCGCGATGCCGGCGCCGGTAACGCCGACCTGCTGGCCGTTGAGATAGATCTGCCCGGCATCGGGCCGTTCAAGCCAGTTGATACATCGTAAAAGGGTCGATTTGCCGGAGCCCGAGGGTCCCAGCACGCAGACGGTCTCGCCCTTGTCGACCTGCATACTGACGTCGGAGAGGACTTCGTTGTCGCCAAATCTCTTGGAGACACCCGCCACGTCCAGCACCTTGTTGAGCGTTGCCATGTTGCTGTTACCGCCGTGCTTCGGCCAGACGGCCAACGGAGTTCACGCCGGCCTCGACCACCAGGCAAAGGCCCCAATAGAGAAAGACGGCGGTAATGAACGCCGCGAACGGCACATAGTGCCTGGACTGGATCGAACTGGCGGCGTGCGTCAGTTCGGGCAGCGCGATGATGGTCAGAAACGCGCTGTCCTTGATGATCTGGATGGTCTGGTTGCCGATCACCGGCCCGGCCGACAGCAGCAGGGGCGGAAGGATGATGCGGCGGAACAGCCGGATGTCCGAAAATCCAAAGGCGATGCCGGCTTCGATCGGCTCGCGGGGCTGTGCCACCCAGGCTCCGCGCAGGATCTCGGCCATGTAGGCCGCGTTGTAGATGATCAGCGCCAGCAGCCCCGAGGTCCAGTTGTCCAGCCGGACGCCGAGCGACGGCAGGCCGTAATAGACGATGTAGGCGAACAGCAGGAACGGCACACACCGCATGCCATCGACGAAGGTGCGCGCGGCTCCCGATACCGCGAGATGCTTTGACATCAGCGCCGGGGTCAACGCGAAGCCGAGCACCAGCGAGGCGATGGCCGCCAATACCGACAGGATCGTGGTATTGGCCAGCCCGTTGAGCAGCAGCGCACGTTCGCTCCAGACGATGCCGAAATCGTGGATCATGCGGCGGCCTCGGCGGCGAGCTGGCGACGCTCGATCCAGCGCTGCAAGGCGACCAGCGCGAACACGATCGGCGCGTATAGCGCGACCGCGACCAGAAAAGGCGGCAGCGGTTCATAGGTCTGGGCGCCAATTCTCACCGCGGCCCGGGTGATGTCGACGACGCCGACCACCGCCAGCACCGGCGTTACCTTGATGAGCAGCGACATTTCATTGACGAGGCCGGGCAGGCTTACCTTCAGAATCTGCGGCAGCACGATCCGGCGGAAGCGCAGGGAAGCGCGCATGCCGACCGACTGCGCGGCCTCATACTGATCCTTTGGAAAATTCATCAGCGCGGCTCGCCAGACTTCGCAGTTGAAGGCCGAGGTATTCATGACCAGCGCCAGGATCGCGGCCGAAATCGGGTTGATGGGCACGCCGATGTTCGGCAGCGCAAAGAACAACAAGCAGCAGCAGGGTGACCAGCGGCGTTGCACGCAGGACGCTGACATAGACCGCGACGACCCGCGCGATGACAGGGACGTTGGCCCAGCGCAGCAGCGCAAGGCCAAGCCCGATCGGCAAACCGATCAGGATGCCGATCAGCGACAAGGTGATTGTCACGACGGCGCCCTGAAAGATCGATGCGATATCGCCGCCGCTCATGACGGGCCAGTCTTGCCGTTAGAATTCCGGCTCGAACGCGACCGGCAGATCCGGGAACGAATCGCCGAACCACTTCTTCTGCAATTCGGCGAAGCGGCCGCTGGCCTTCTCCTTGGCGATAAATTCATTGAAGAACGCCAGCAGTTCCGTGTTGCCCTTGGCGACGGCCCAGGCCGGGAAGGATTTTCCGGAGACCGCCTGGCCGAGTTCGAACGCGCCGGGCTTTTCGGCCACAAGCGTCTTCAGGTTGATGACGGTGTTGACGACGAAGTCGGTTCGGCCGAGCGCGAGATCCTGATAGGCCTCGGGATAGGAGGTGTATTCAACGACCTTGCCGAGGGTGCCGCCGTCTTTCTTCAGCATGGCATCGAGTTCGGTCAGACGCGCAAGCATGGCGCTGCCGGCCTGCACGCCGAGGGTCTTGCCGCTGAGATCCTTGATCGAGGAGATGCTCGTGTCGCCCTTGCGCTTGACGTAGTAATGGGTGGCGTCCGCGATCGGGCTGGTGAATTCCAGCGACTGCTTTCGTTCCTTGGTGATGATCGCTGCCGTCATCGCGACATCGTATTTTCCGGTGCTGACGCCAGCCAGGATGCCGGTCCAGGGAATGATCTCCTGCTTGATCTCGAACGGCGCATATTTGCGCAGGTCATCGACGAGTTCGTTGTCGAAGCCGGTCGGCTTTCCGTCCTTGACGAATTCGAACGGCCGAAAATCGTCTTCGGTCGCAACCGTGAGATAGCCGCGCTTCTTGATCTCATCGAGCGTGGCCGCGCCCGCCTTGCCGGCCAGCACGGGTACTGCGAGCTGTGCCGTCAGCAATAACAACAGAAGGCGCCGGGAAACAGCAGCGAAGCGAGCAGGCAAAAATCTCGTCATGATAGTTTCCTTTCAGTTGGTGATGCGGCAAGGCGAGTGCGCCTCGCTGGTTGGGGGTGGCTTCTCAGTCGAAAGTGAATCCGTGCTTTTTCAGATAGGGCGGAAACGCCGCGCCTTCGGCCTTCGCAGCCTGACGCGCCTTGTCTTCGGACCATCCGTAGAAAGATGCCTCGCCGAATTCGGCATTGGACCGGTGCTGCTCCTTCGGAATGCTGTGCCGTGCATCGCGCCGATGGTCATAGTCGTCGATGGCCGGACGGCAGGCCGCTGTCATCATAACTGTCGTGATGTGTGGTCGCGCGACGGGGCAGGCGAAGGCTGACGAACCCGTCGCCTTGCGGATAGCCGAGGCAAAGGCCGGCGACCGGAAACACCAGGTCCGGCAATTCCAGGACCGTGGCGACCTCATCGATTTCATTGCGGATGACGCTGATGGGGCAGACGCCCAGGCCTGCGGATTCCGCGCACAAGATCATGGTCTGCATCGCCAGGGCTGCATCGATGCTGGCGTTGAAGAAACCTTCCAGCGTGCCATTGAGGACAGGTTTGCCGCGCAGTTCGCCGATGCGTTGCAGCCGCCGCGCGTCGCCGAGAAACACGAAGAACACCGGGGATAGTCCGATCCAGGGCATAGCAGGGAATAGCGCGCCGATCGCGGCGCGCTTGGCCGGATCTCTGACCCGCAGGATCGAGGCCTGCTGGAAATCCGATTTGGCCGAGGCGCTCAGCGCGGCGCCGACCAGCAGATCGAGCAGATTTTCATCCGGAACGACGTCGCTGTAGCGCCGCACGGTCTTTCGCGACAGCACCCGGTGGATGAGTTCGTTGTCGGCCGCGTTGCCACCCGACGGGCCGCCATCGCCAAAGCGCCGTTCGATTGCGCTTGCGTAATCCGTCATTGATCGCACTTCCGCTTGAGATGGGACGTCAACGTTGGCACGAGAGCCGAGGCTTCCGATAGTTTCAAGGCATCCAGGACGTGCATCGCCAACTCCACTCGAAGCTTCGAGAACCCTGGAATTGGCATAGACCTGAGCAATGCCAATTCCTGGCTACTGAGGTCTCCCGGGATTTTATCCCGCCGTGCCCTGCGCAGATTTCTCCCGCTCAGGCGGCAGCTCTTGGACCAGCCATCAACATCGATGCGGAACCCTAGCCACCAACTCAATGCACAGCTTGGAGCAAAGGACATGCCAGACCGGAAGCCGGGTGCCCTGGGCGGCGCTTTCTTGCGCGATATGTTCGTCGATCACATGAGTTATTCGGCCAAGTGCATGGCGATACCGGAGGAAATGGCGCTTTCCGTTCCGTTCGACGTCACGCGAGAAATGCGAAGTATGCTTCGCAATATTATCCGGCCCGGCTGCTTCCGGCGCCCCTGACCTCCAGGATTGCTGCTTTTGAGGCAGGATGCACAGATAGTAGTCGCTTATTCGTTCGTCGCCCGATCGCTCAATCGATCGTGGTCGTCGCTTCAAGCCGGCTGGCGTTGGCCACCACAATCTGTTGCATCATGGCAATGAAGCGCTTTTGGTCGGCCTTGCTCAAATCAGCCACCGTATCGAGGTGAGCGGTGCGCGCCGACATTTCCATTTGCCGCAGCAGCTTGGCGCCGGCTTTGGTGAGCCGGCAAAGCTGCGCTCGCCGGTCCCCGTGATGAATCGAACGCTCGATAAAGCGGCGTGATTGCAGGCGTTTAAGCGCGCCCGTGGTGGTCGTGCGATCGAGTGCGACGTCCGCTGCCAAGCGTCGTCTGGTCGGCCGTTCCACGTTTCGCCAGTGCCGAGAGAAGGCTGTACTGAAGCGGGGTAATCTTGAAGCCGGCGCAGGTCTTCTGGAATAAAGCGACGTGGATTTGATGCAGCCGCCGTATCAGGAAGCCCGGACGCTGGTCGAGCGGCCAGGACGGCTTCCGGGACGGCTTGGTGGCTGGCAGGCGTTTTCCGGTCAACGATCGCTCCCGGAGCGGACGTGGCGCCGCCGTTTGCATGAATTTGGTGCACCCTATGGCACGAATGTTGCTGTATGAAAATAATGAAAATACGTAGATGGAAATACGAAGCATACTTCGTATCTAGCCGGCGACGAAAAGTGCCGTTGGCCGGGAGAGGAGATTGACCATGTCTGTAAGCACGAGTTTCGACCTGCTTCTGCGCGGCGGTCGCGTGATCGATCCAGCTTCGGGCGTCGATGGCCTGAAAGACGTCGCCATCCGCAACGGCAAGATCGCGGCGGTGCAGGCGGACATCCTGCCGACCAGCGCCAGGGAAATCGTCGACGTCACCGGCAAGATCGTGTTGCCCGGTCTGATCGACACCCATGCCCATGTCTATCAATATGTCACCGGCCGGTTCGGCATGAATGCCGACATGGTCGGCGTCGAGTCCGGCGTGACCACGCTGGTGGATCAGGGCGGTCCGTCCTGCATGACCTTGCCGGGGTTTCGGCATTTCGTCGCTGAAAAATCCCAGTCCCGCGCCTATGCGTTCCTGTCCGCTTATCTCGTCGGCGGTCTCGAAGGGCACTATTATCCCAACCTCTACAGCCCCGACTGCGTCGATATCGACGCCACGGTGAAAGCCGCGACTGCTAATCGCGATCTGGTGCGCGGCATCAAGGCGCATGCCGAGATCGGCGGGTTCGCGCGCTGGGGCATTCGCGTCATTGAGATGGCGGCCGAGATCGGCCGTCGCGCGGAGCTTCCGGTCTATGTGCATTTCGGCCAGCTCTGGGGCCTGCCGGAGAGCGGCACCAATGGCGAGGACGTCGATACGATTCTGGCGCGGGTGATTCCGCTGCTGCAGCCCGGCGACGTGCTGGCCCATCCGTTCACCCGTCACCCCGGCGGTTTCGTCAATCGTGAGGGCGAGGTGCATCCAGTGATCCAGGCCGCGCTCGATCGCGGACTGCGGATCGACGTCGGTCACGGCAGCCATTTCTCGTATCGCCTGGCGCGCAAGGCCATCGCGGCGGGCATTGTACCCACGACATTGGGCGCCGATATCCACGGCTACAACACGCACGTGCCGGCGCCGGCGGGAACACCGGACCAGCATGCCGACGACGAAAATCATCCATTCGCCGGTCAGGCAAAATTCAGCCTGGTGCAGGCAATGAGTTCGATGATGGCGCTCGGCCTGACGCTGGAGCAGGTGGTGCCGATGGTGACCTCGAACCCGGCCGAGATGCTCGGCCTGTCGGATACGATCGGCGCGTTGCGCAAGGGAATGGACGCCGATGTCAGCGTGCTCGAGCAGACGCCCGGCCGGTTTATTCTGCGCGATAACGAGAAGACCGAGGTGATCGCGGAGAGCCTGCTGCAGCCCGCCTTCTGTCTGCGCGCGGGCGTGCGCCACGATCCGATTGCGCCGATCCTGCCGCGCGCCGTCGCGGCATAGGTTCGCGGCGAACGCGGAGGCGTTCATCGATGGCTCGTGCTGAGACCGATCCCGCTGCGGACGCTTCGACCGGCACCGGTCAAGGCGTCGGCGCCAGGCTGTTGCGCAAGGAAGACGACCGTTTCATGCGCGGGCGCGGCCAATACGTGGCCGACATTCGTGTCGTCGGTCTGATGGATGTCGCCTTTGTGCGAAGTCCCTTGGGTCACGCGCGGATCAGGGGCATCGGCGTGCCTGAGCGCTATCGCGACGTGGTGTTCACGGCTGACGACCTCAATGGCGTGAAGCCGATCCGCGCGGTGTCGGGGCTGCCCGGCTTCAAGATATCGGAACAACCGGTGCTGGCAACCGGCAAGGTGCGGCATGTCGGCGAACTCATCGCGATGTGCGTGGCGCCGACGCGGGCGGAGGCGGAAGATATCGCAGCCTCGGTCACGCTCGACCTCGAGGAGTTGCCGGCGGTCTACGACATGGTAAGGGCACGCGACGCCGACGCCGCGCTGGTCCACGAGCATTGGGGCGACAACGTCTTTCTTGAAAGCGCATTCGAGGTCGATATTTCATCGGCGCTGGATGCGCCGATCAAGGTGACGCGCGAGATTTCGACCGCGCGTCAGTGCATGTCGCCGCTGGAAGGTCGCGGCGTGGTGGCCACGTTCGATCATCGCCTCGACCAGCTGACGCTGCATACCGGGGCCCAGATGCCGCATATCGTGCGCAATGGCCTGTCCGATTGTCTCGGCATCGAGCAGGCGCAGATCCGCATCGTATCGCCTGATATCGGCGGCGGCTTTGGGCATAAAGGCATCTTGTTGCCGGAAGAGGTTTGCCTCGCCTGGCTCGCTTTGCAGCGCGGCCTGTCGGTGCGCTGGATCGAGGACCGGCGGGAACATCTGACCGCCAGCGCCAACTGCCGCGAGCACCATTACAACATCACCGTTTACGCCGATCGCGATGGACGCCTGCGCGGCATCGATTGCGAGGCGATCGTCGATTCCGGGGCCTATTCGTCCTATCCGTTTTCGGCCTGTCTGGAGGCGGCGCAGGTCGCGAGCATCCTGCCCGGGCCCTACCGGATGCCGGCCTATCGCTGCCGAACCTTCTCGGTCGCAACCAACAAATGTCCAATCCTGCCCTATCGTGGCGTGGCACGAACCGGCGTTTGCTTCGCGCTGGAGATCATGCTCGATGCGGTCGCCGTTTGCGCCGGAATTGAACCGGGCGAGGTACGGCTGCGCAATCTGATCCAGCCGGACCAGATGCCGTTCGACAACATCACCCGGAAGCATTTCGACAGCGGCGACTATCCCGAGGCGATGCGTCGCGCGCTCGCGGCGATCGACATCGCCGGGGTGCGAAAGCGTCAGCGTGCCGGCGAAAGCGACGGGCGGCTGATCGGCACGGGTCTGTCGATTTATTGCGAACAGGCCGCCCACGGCACCTCGGTCTATGCCGGATGGGGTATTCCGATGGTGCCGGGCCATGAGCAGGCGACGGCGCGCCTGACGCCGGACGGGGGCCTTGAAATCAGGGTCGGCGTCCATTCGCACGGTCAGGGGCTCGAGACCACGCTGGCGCAGGTCGCGCATGAATTGCTCGGCATCGACACCGCGAAAATTCGCGTGATCCATGGCGATACGGCGATCACGCCGTATTCGACCGGCACCTGGGGCTCGCGCGCGATGGTGATGGCCGGTGGCGCGGTGGCGACCGCGTGCGATATCCTGGGCAAACGCGCGATGCGGATCGGCGCCAAGCTGCTTCAACTCGATCCCGCCGATGTCGTCTTGCGCGGCGGCCGCGTCCTCGGGCCGAACAGCAGTATCGATCTCGCCGAGATCGCGCACACCTGGTACCGGCGTCCGCAGGATCTGCCGCCGGATGTCGATCCCGGCGGGCTGGAGGCGACCACGGGCTACAAGCCGCAGCGCGACAGCGGCACGTTCAGTTATGCGGCCCACGCCGTGACGGTCGCGGTCGATCCCGATCTCGGCACCGTCGAGCTGCTCGATTACGTGATCGTCGAGGACGGCGGCGTGCTGGTCAATCCGATGATCGTCGATGGCCAGATCTTCGGTGGCCTTGCGCAGGGTATCGGCACCGCGTTGTACGAGGAGATGCCGTTCGACGCTGCCGCGCAGCCGCTGGCGACAACACTGGCGGACTATCTGCTGCCCGGTCCGACCGAAGTGCCGGAACCATGGCTCGATCATATGGAGACGCCGTCGCCATATACGATGTTCGGCGTCAAGGGCATCGGGGAGGGCGGCGCGATTGCGCCGCCGGCTGCGATTGCCAACGCCGTGAACGACGCGCTGCGGCCGCTTGGCGCGGAATTGCTGCATTCGCCGATCTCGCCGCGCCGGGTTGTCGAAGCGATACTGGCCGCGCGCAAGGCGGAAAGGCCGGCAGCATGAAAGCGGCGCCATTCGCCTATGAGCGGCCTTCGGATTTGAATACGGCGCTGGCCCTGATGGCCAAGCCCGGCGGCATGATCAAGATCATGGCGGGAGGCCAGTCGCTCGGCCCGATGCTCAACCTGCGGCTCGTCCAGCCCGACCTCATCATCGACATCGCCGGGCTTTCCGAGCTCAAGCAAGCCGAGCGCGACGGCGACGAACTTCTGATCGGAGCCTGTATCACCCATGCCGACATTGAAGATGGCCGCATCCCCGATGTGACACGTGGCGCCATGCAGCGGGTCGCCTCGATGATCGCCTATCGCGCCGTGCGCAACCGCGGCACCATCGGCGGCTCATTAAGCCATGCCGATCCGTCGGCCGATTGGCTGTCGGCGCTGGCGGCGCTCGGCGCCAGCCTCCGCTTGCGGAGCCTCGCGGGGGTCCGTCATCTTACTATTTCCGAATTTGTCACCGGCGCGCTGGAATCGGCCATGAAGCCCGGCGAGATCGTCGAGGCCGTTCGCGTGCCGGCGATGGCTTCGTCGGCGCGGTTTGGCTACGTCAAGAGCTGCCGCAAGACCGGCGAATTCGCCCATGCCATGAGCGCGGTCGTGATCGATCCCGATGCCGGTACGGCACGCGTCGTGATCGGGGCGCTGGAGACCGCGCCAATGTTGCTGGACCAGCCAACCGAGCTGTTCGGCGGAAGTTTGAACGGCGAGTTCGGCCGCAAGTTCGATGCGCGGGTCGCCGACGCGCTGCTGATGAAGGCCGGAATTTCCAATGCGGTCGACCGGCACATTCATGTTTCCGTGCTGCGCCGCGCGATCGCCGAGGCGTCGCAATGACCGCGATTGCGCTCACCGTCAACGGGCATGCGGTCGATGCGTCGGTCGATCCACGCACCCATCTGGCTGATTTTGTCCGCGACGGCCTTCATCTGACCGGCACGCATCTGGGCTGCGAGCACGGCGTGTGCGGCGCGTGCACGCTGCTGATCGACGATATGCCGGCGCGCTCGTGCATCACTTATGCCGTCTCCTGCGGGGGCGCACAGGTGACGACGATCGAAGGGCTTGATGATGACGAGATCGCCGCCGAGTTGCGTGCGGCCTTTACGCGCGAGCATGCGCTGCAATGCGGCTATTGCACGCCGGGGATGTTGATGTCGGCGCGCGATCTGGTACGTCGTTTGCCCGACGCCGATGAGCGCAGCATTCGCGTCGGAATGAGTGGCAACCTCTGCCGGTGTACCGGCTATGTCGGAATCATCAGGGCGATCAGTTCGGTGATCGACCAAAGGCGCAAGCGCGGCATCGCGCCCGAACCGGGCGCCGGCCGTACACTGCTCGGTCCGGTGGGATCAGGAAGCTGCGTATCGGTTGTGAGCGCGGTTCAGGCGACGGCCAAAGTCGAGCCGCCACCGGAGATCGCCGCAGCGATTGTCGTGCCTGACTTTACGCCGGCGACGGTCATCACCGATCATTTCACCGTGCCTTATCCGCCGGCGGTGGTTTTCGACCTGTTTGGCGACGTCGCTTCCGTCGCGCGTTGCCTGCCGGGTGTCACCCTGACCGGCGTTCCCAAGTCCGACTACGCCGAGGGCATGATCCAGGTCAGGATCGGCCCGATCGCGGCCAATTTTCGTGGCGCGGCCCGGATCGAGCGTACGCCGGAGTCCTGGTCGGGCCGTATCGTCGGCATCGGCAACGACCAGCGCAGCCGGTCGACCTCGCAAGGTGAAATCCGTTATCGGCTTGCGGCGATCGAGGCCAATGCGACAAGGGTGGAGATTTCGATCGGCTACAGCCTGAAAGGCATGCTGGCGCAAATGGCGCGCGAAGGGCTGGTGCGCGAGCTGGTTGCGCGTTTGACCGCGGATTTTTCCAGGAATCTCGATCGGCATTTGTCGGGCGTAGAGCCGGAAGCTTCGACCCAAACCGGGCAGGGGCTGAACGGGCTTTCGCTGTTGATGGATGCCTTGCGCCAGTATGTGGGAAAGATCTTTTCGGGAAGCCGAAGCTGAGCGGCGCTCGGGGCCGCAGGTTCCAACCCGGCAAAATCTCGCATTGCGTCCAAACTAAACGATCTACAAAGTCGTACGTAACCTATTGATTTTATGGGGTCAAAAACCCCAATAATTTTGTATCTAAGCCGTTGATACGAAAATAGAAACATGAGACTCTTGATCATCGGGTCCGAGGTTCGAGCCCTGATGCGCTACCCAGTCTTTGCGACCGGCACTTTTCGAGGCGTCGCCAAATAGCGCGTATCGGCTTGCGGGCGTCGATGGGCCGGAGCATGTGGGCGGTTGCGGACCATAGGGAGGTGCAACGTGGCTCTTTCGAAACGCAATTGTTCTCGTTGCATCGTGGTTGCGGTTGTCGCGTGCTGGACTCAGTCGGCCTTCGCGCTGGACCCTCGTTATCCAGACTGGCCGTGCCAGCAATTGAAGGTGCCGGGGATTGCGATCGCCAGCGTCTGGAATGGTCCTCCGATCGAGATCGGCGACGCGGCAAAGCCAACCGACGCGAAACAAGCCGAGCTGGTATCGCGGCTGGCGGCCCGCCGTACCCCGATCGAAGACGCCCGGAAACTGGTTGCTGACTACATCGTCGGAACGGACCCGGAAAAACAGGAAAAGGCAAAGACACTTTTTGCGTCGTTGTATTCAACCCTCAATGCGCAGCGTGATGAGGTGATGAACGGCATCGAGCGTTTCTCACGCAAGCAGAAGGCTGCCGCCGACGACATTCGCGCAGAAGCCCAGAAATTGAGGGAAATGCAGGACAAGCCGGACGCCGATCCGGCACAGACCGAGGACCTCGTCAGCCGGCTGGCGTGGCAGACGCGCATTTTCGAGGATCGGCGGAAATCGACCTCCTATGTGTGCGACGTGCCTGTCCTGATCGAGAAACGGCTGTTTGATCTGGGAAATGCGATTCAGGGCGTCATGAACGCCGACACGCCCAAATAATGAAGGTTCGGCGTCTCCCTGGTAGGGCAGAAATCAACTCATTCAGCCGGGCGCGGCTCCGGCGTGGCATCGCTCAGCGGTAGGCCGGCAGCAAGCCAGCCGTCGGTGCCTTCGCGATACCACGCGACGTTCGGATAGCCGAGCGAGAGCGCGCGCTTGGCTGCGTTCCACGACATCCAGCAATCCGCCAAACAATAAAGCACGATCAGCCTGGCACGATCGCCACGGGTCGCCTTCTCCAACCCCTTCGCGAAGTAATCGGCCATGCTGGGCGCAAGTTCGCCGTAGCCGGTGTCGGGCAACCAGATACTGTCCGGAATATTGGCGCGCGGTTTGTCGCGCCAGAGCGTTCCCTCAGGCAGGTTCCGTGGCCGCGGCGGTCTTGGCAGCACATCGATGAAGGATGCGATGCGGCTGCGCCAGATTTTTTCCGCCTCTTGCGTTCCTATGGCCGCCGCGCCGCGCAGCGTTGCAGGTGTGGGCGCGCGATAATCCTCAAGGCGATAGCCATCCGGTTCGAGCACCTCCGCCGCCCGCGCATCCACGATGGCAAATGTAACCATCGCAAGCGCGATACGAACGGCTGATATCATCATGGCCGTTTGGCAAGCGTTTCGGCCGTGATCGGCGTATTGGCCTCGTCGAGGATCGGGATGTTGTAGCTGATCAGGAGCTTGTTGATCTCGGCCTTGTTTTCCGTGATCAGTTTGTTGAGCGTGCGTTTCCATTCCTGGTCCGCCGGACGCACCGCCATGCCGATCCGATACATCATTTGCGGACCATTGGTTTCCTTCACCAGCGGCACCACCACCAGAGGCGGGTCGGCCTTCGCTGCGAAATAGCCCGCCATCGGGCCCCACAATATGCCGCAATCGATATTGCCCTGATTGAGGTCTTCAATCATGGCCTGCGCCGAGGAATCGGCGCGGGTATCGATGAACAACGGATAGGACTTGGCATGGCCCAAAAGGCCGTTGACTGCCATATTGGTGCTGGGCGGCGTCTTGGCGACGACGCCGATCCGTTTATCCTTGAGCCGTGGGTCGTCGATGGCGGCGACATCTTCAAGTCCGCTGCCGCGCTTGGTGATCAGGGCATAGGTCGTCCGGTAATAGGGGATGGTCACCTGCGCCTGATCGTCGCCTTGCGGGAATCCCATGATCACGTCGCAACGGTAGGAGCCGAGCGTCATCCGGACGAAGCCCGTGACCTGCGGGAAGTAGGTGTAGCTGAGCTTCTTGCCGAGCTTGGCGGCGAACAATTCGGCGAGCTTGTTTTCAAAGCCTTCGCTCTTGTCGTTGGAGAACGGCAGATTGCGCGGGTCGCCACAGGCGCGAAACACATTGGGATCGACGAGTTCGAGCGCGCCGGGGTCATTGCCTTGAGCTTGTGCTTGCGCGAGAGCCTCGACCGGCCGCAAGGCGGCCAGCCCGCAGGTCAGCATGCCCACGAGTGCTGCAATCACGATCACCGGCCGCGTCGATGAATGTGGCAAAGGCTGGGTCTGGCTTTCGATATTCTGTGCGTTCATTTGATACCTGTGCAACTGGCTTCTGCCTGCTTGGTTTCGTGGAGCATTAAGACAAAATCGGCGCGCAGCAAAACCGCGGCGCGCCGATTGATTTTCACTTCACCTTGATGTCACGTCCTATTCGGACGGCAAGGCGAACACGGTCAACGTTCCACCCAGCGAGGTGTAGGACGCCAGGCCCGCATAACCACCGACGGCGCCGAGGCCCGCGGTATCGACAGTCTTCTCCTTGGTCGGCAGCTTGCCCTGGTCGACCGCGTCATGCCACGCCGCGGCGTTGTCATGCTGAAGCAGACCGGCCGCAAGGCCGATGCCCGCCCAACCGCCGACACCCGAGAGCACCGCAACGAACTGCTTGCCGCCGTGCTCGTAGGTCATGACGTTGCCGATGATGCCGGACGGCGTCTTGAACTTGTAGAGTTCCTTGCCGGTCTTGGCATCGAGCGCCTTCAGGTAGCCTTCGAGCGTGCCGTAGAACACGACGCCGCCGGCCGTTGCAAGAGCACCACCCCAGGCGGAGAACTGCTCCTTGTTGGACCAGACGATCTTGCCGGTCTTGTTGTCCCAGGCGATAAAGTTACCCATGTGGGTATCACCCTTCGGCGGATACATCGCCACGGCGGCGCCGACGTAAGCCTGACCCGCGGTGTAGGACACCTTGTAAGGCTCGTAGTCCATGCAGACGTGGTTGGTCGGGACATAGAACAACTGCGTCTCCGGGCTATAGGCCGCAGGCTGCTGGTCCTTGGTTCCCAACGCTGCAGGGCAAATACCCTTCGAGTTGGTGTCCTCGCCGTTATGCTGGGTCGAATAGGCGTCGACCACCAGCGGACGACCGTAGGTCTTGGACGACTTGTCCATGTCGACCTTGCTAGCCCAGTTCACCGACGGATCGTATTTCTCTGCAACCAGCAACTCGCCGGTGGCCCGATCGAGGGTGTAACCGAAGCCATTGCGGTCGAAATGCGTCAGCAGCTTCCTTGCTTTACCGTCGATGGTCTGATCGGTCAGGATCATTTCATTGACGCCGTCGTAGTCCCATTCGTCGTGCGGCGTCATCTGATAGACCCATTTGGCCATACCGGTATCGAGATCACGCGCGAATATCGCCATCGACCAGCGATTGTCACCCGGACGCTGCACAGGATTCCACGTCGAAGGATTGCCTGTGCCGTAGTAGACGAGGTTCAACTGGGGATCGTAGGAATACCAACCCCATGTGGTACCGCCGCCGACCTTCCATTGGTCGCCTTGCCAGGTGGACAGCGATGAATCCGGTCCGATCGGCTTGCCGAGCGACGTCGTCTTGGCTGGATCGACCAGCATTTCGGAGTCCGGCCCTGTCGAATAGGCGCGCCAGACAAGCTTGCCATCCTTGATGTTGTACGCACTCAGCGAGCCGCGCACACCAAATTCACCGCCGGAAATACCTGTGATAACCTTGTCCTTGAAGATAAACGGCGCGTTCGTGCCGGATTGACCTTTTCCGGCTTCGCCGTTCATCACCGACCAGACCTTGGCGCCGGTCTTGGCGTCGAGGGCGACCAGCGTCGTATCGGCCTGGTGCAGGAAGATCTTGCCGTCGGCGTAGGCGACGCCACGGTTGACCGTGTCGCAGCACATGATCGGGATCACGTTCGGATCCTGCCTGGGCTCATATTTCCAGATGATCTTGCCTTCATTCTTCAGATCGAGCGCAAAGACCGTATTGGGGAACGGCGTGTGCACATACATCACGTCGCCAATCACCAGCGGGCCGCCTTCGTGACCGCGCAGCACACCGGTCGAGAACGTCCAGGCTACCTGCAGCTTTTTGACATTGGACGCGTTGATCTGCTTGAGCTTCGAATAACGCGTGTTCGCGTCATCGCCCTGCTGCATGACCCATTGCTTCGGGTCCTTGGCCAGCCTGTCCAACTCCTCGTCGGCGCGTAACGCCGACCCTTGCACGGTCATCAGGCCGAAAACCGATGTCGTGACGACCAAAAACTTATTCATCGCTTCCTCCCTGGGTTTTTCACCTGGAGGGTGGCTGACGCTCCTTGGATACGCGCAGATTCTCCATGGGACGTCATTCGCCCTCTTTTGGATGAATTGTTGCCGGCACCGCGTTACGGTCTGCGAGACGATTCTTACATGGGGCGAATCGTGAATGCAGGTTGCAGCGAACAGTGCCCACCTATGTCTTTCGAAACAACGGGCTCCCTTTTCACCGTTGATCAAGAAGGCAAAAGTCAAAAAAAGACTAGGTAACTCTCCTTTCATAAGCAAGCCATGCTTTGGGAGAAGGTCGATTTGTCGCTTACGCTGCAATGTGGGCGAGACCCAGCGTTCGATGGTACAGTACGGGGCAGTGACGCTGACCAAATTTGATTGCTGCGAAAGACCACACGCGGCTCCATGCGGGCCATCACGCGAAAGGCCGCGTCATCATGGATAACGAGCCAGTCGCTCACCGAAGCTCATCAACCCGCCCAGTTGTTCGACCGGCCTATGTCCATCGACGTGCCGCGAAGGCGCGACGCTTCGTGGGTGGCGCCCTTGCCGCAGTTTTTATTTTTGTTCTGGTTCCCCGCGATTGCAGTGCACAACAGAAGAATTCGCCGACGCCACTGCCGATCTCCGAGATTGCACCGGGCATCTACGTTCACATTGGCAATATCGACATGATGAACGAGGCCAACCAGGGCGATGCCGCCAATATCGGCTTCATTGTCGGCGACGACGCGGTGGCTGTGATCGACACCGGCGGCAGCGCCCGCGAAGGTGCGCGCCTCCTCAGCGCTATCCGCTCCGTGACGCCGAAGCCTGTTCGCTATGTCATCAATACCCACGTTCATCCCGATCACATTTTCGGTAACGCGGCGTTTGCACAAGAAGGAACTTCTTTTGCACGAGAGCGAACTGTTTTTGTCGGACACAAGAACCTGCCGCGCGCGCTGACGGCGCGGGGCGAATACTACCTGAAGGCATTTCGCAGCGTGCTCGGCGATGCCCTGATCGACGAAGTGAAGATCGTGCCGCCCACGCTGCTGGTCGACGGCGAAATGAAGATCGATCTCGGCAACCGCGTGCTGACGCTGAAGGCGTGGCCATCAGGACATACCGACAACGACCTGACGGTGTTCGACGGCGCCAGTTCCACGCTGTTTGCGGGTGATCTGCTGTTCGTCGAGCACATCCCGGTCCTTGATGGCAGTATTCGCGGCTTTCTCGCTGACCTGCCGGAATTGTTGCGCATGCCGGCCGAGCGCGTCGTTCCCGGACATGGCCCGGTCGTGGCCAATTGGCGCGGCGCCGTTGCGGATGAGCAGAGCTACTTCGAAAGCCTCGCCAGGGAAGTGCGCGATCTGATTGCCCAGGGGACACCTCTCGCCAAGGCGGCACAGGTGGCCGGGCGAGGCCAGCAATCGCAATGGAAGCTGTTCGACGAATATGGTTCGCGCAACGTCATTGCGGCGTTCGGTGAACTCGAATGGGAATGACCGCGCCTTGCCGCATAAGGGATTTTCGGATAGTTTGATCGCTGCTTCCTGTGGAAACGGAATTCGACCATGTCGATTTTTTCCAGGGTGATTGTCCCGGCCTTGATGGCGACGCTGTGTCTGGCGGGACCGCTGAATTTAGCTGGATCGTCGCGGGCGAACGCTCAGGCCGCCGCCAGCCAGGACCAGCCGTCGGAAGAAACCTGGAACAGCATCAAAGGCGATATCTTCAAGGACCGTCCCATTCTCGATGGTTCCGGCCTCGTGGTTCTCGATGCGCCGCGCCGTGCGGAGGATGCCGCCGTCGTGCCGATCGGCATGCGCGTCAACTTTGCTCCCGACGACAAGCGTACACTGCAGTCGCTGACGCTCGTCATCGATGAAAATCCCGCGCCTGTCGCCGGCACATTCACGATCGGGCCTCGTTCCGGCGTGACGTCGATTTCAGCGCGTGTCCGGGTCAACACCTATTCCTATGTTAGACTCGTGGCCGAACTCAGCGACGGCAAGCTCTATGGCGTCAAGACTTTCGTGAAAGCATCGGGAGGCTGCTCGGCGCCGGCGGCGTCGAATGCCGACGCCACCAAATCGATGCTCGGGCAGATGAAATTCCGCACGTTCCGCTCCGAAGCCAGCGCGATGCCGGAGGCCCAGATCATGCTGCGTCATCCGCAGAATTCCGGTCTGCAGATGGACCAGCTGACCCGGCTTTACATCCCGCCGTTCTTTATCGAGAACCTCAAGGTCTGGCAGGGCGACGAGCTGATGGTGACGATGGATGGCGGCATCGCGATCTCGGAAGATCCGAATATCCGCTTCAACTACAAGCCCAACGGCGCCGCCGATTTCCGCGTCGAAGCCGTCGATACGGACAAGCATATTTTCAAGGGCGAATGGCCGGTCGAAAAGTCGATGCTATAAACGATGTTCGACATTACCTCTGGCCGAAAATTTCTCTCTCGGGCAAGGTGACTTCTCTCCCGGACAAGCTGCTGCAGTTTTGTCCGCTCAGAAGCAGCGAATTTCCGCTTCGGCCTGTGCCCGCCGAAACTCCTGCAGCGCCAGTCTGGCTGGTTCGGTCGATCGAAATTCAGAGCCGACGGGCCCGGTGACCTGGGACATCGAGAGAATGGTTTCCGCAGTCACGTAGCTGTCATATGGAATGATCGAGGCAATCACGTCGATCGAGCAGGAGCATTTCTGCAAAAGCTCCTGCGTTTCGCCGTTGGCCTTCATGCACCCGAAGACATAGTCCGCGCGCGCCGAGGTCGGGTAATCGTTGAGATCCTCAGCCTTTGCGCGCGCAGCCGCAACGACGATCAGGATCGCCACAAGGGCGCTTGATCGGAACAAGCTGGGCATGCAAGCCATCGTCAGCACCTTTCGTCGCCGGGCACTCCAACACGACGAGGTGTTGCGCTCGCCGGTCAGGGAATCCCGATCACGACTTCTTGCCGTCGGCTCCAAATTGCTTGAGATAGGCGATGACATTGTCGATATCGTCATCCTTCGTCAGGCCAGGGAAAATCATCTTGGTGCCGGGAACCTTGGCGCGGGGATTCTTGAGATATTCCTTCAAGGTCGCTTCATCCCAGGTGATGCCTGAATTCTTGTTGGCGTCGCTGTAGGCGTACTCGGGATAAGTGCCGGCCTTGCGGCCCACGACACCATTCAACACCGGGCCGACCGCATCCTTGGCGCCCTCGCCAATCTGATGGCATGCCTTGCATTTGAGAAATACCTTCTCGCCCAGCGCGGCGTCCTGCGCGCTTGCGGCACCCATTGAACCCAACGACGCCAGGCCGGATAAGGTCCAGGCAGCAAAAAAGTAAAGTCGAAAATTCCTCACCCGGTCCATCCTTGTTTGTGTTCGGACGAATTATGCAACAGTGCTTGAATAATTTGTCAGGATCAACAATTGGGGTCAAGCTCGGCGCGACGAGGCATCCGCCCATGAAGCTAGCTTTTCGTAGTGGTTCAAAGAACGACGTGCATTTGTCACAGACCTTGCCGCGAGGAACGCAGTGGGTTAAACGGCCAACGTCGAAATTCGGGAGTCTGTGCGTCGAGATCGGCATGACGCGTCGCGGCGACAGTCGGCAGCACGACGCATGCGGTTCTGATGGGTCGGCCTGCCGGTCGCGCGGATGGCGGTACAGCCTTTGGGAATGGTCATGAAGCCATTCGATCCTGCTCAAGCCCCGGCGCTTGAAGTCGATCGCGTCAGCCATCGCTATGGCGCGCGGGTCGCGCTGAACGATGTCGCTCTGACCGTCCGGCCGTCGTCATTTACCGTCCTGCTCGGACTGAACGGTGCCGGCAAGTCGACATTGTTTTCGCTGATCACGCGCCTCTATGCCATTCGATCAGGTCAAATCCGAATTTTCGGTCATGACGTTGCGAACGAACCCGGAGCGGCCTTGAGCAAGCTCGGCGTGGTCTTTCAATCCCGCGCGCTCGATATCGATATTTCGGTCCGCCAGAACCTGATGTACCACGCCGCGCTGCACGGTATCGCCAGCAAACGCGCCGGCGAACTGATCGCCCAGGTGCTGGATCGCGTAACGATGGCTGATCGCAGCGCCGATAAAGTCGGCAACCTTTCGATCGGGCAGATGCGGCGGATCGAGATTGCGCGCGCGTTGCTGCATCAGCCCCGGCTGCTTCTGCTCGACGAGCCGACGGTCGGCCTCGACATCAAGGCACGCGCCGATATTCTCGATCACGTTCGCCGGCTCTCGATAGACAATGGCATCGGCGTGCTCTGGGCGACGCATCTCATTGACGAGGCGGGGGCGGGCGACGACGTGGTGGTGCTCCATAAGGGCAGCGTGCTTGCGCATGGTGCCGTCGGCGATGTCGTCGGCCGAACCGGCGGCGCGGATCTGCGCGACGCCTTCAACCGGCTGACGGGAATCGCCGATCAGGATGAACTGGAAACGGCCAGATGACGGCGATCGTCCCGGCGACAGACCGACATCGCTTCTCTCTGGCGCAGTACTTCATCTGTCTCAGGGGAATTGTCTGGCGAGAAGCCTTGCGCTTCATCCACCAGCGCGAACGCTTCGTCTCGGCGCTGGTGCGTCCGCTGGTCTGGCTTTTCATTTTTGCCGCCGGCTTTCGTCAGGTGCTCGGCGTGTCGATCATCCCGCCCTACGAGACCTATGTCCTTTACGAGGTCTACATCGCCCCCGGATTGATCGCGATGATCCAGCTTTTCAACGGCATGCAATCATCGCTGACAATGGTCTATGACCGGGAAACCGGGGGGATGCGCACGTTGCTGGTGAGCCCGTTCCCGCGCTGGTGGCTGCTGACATCGAAACTGCTGGCGGGCACGCTGGTCTCGGTGCTGCAAGCCTATGCGTTCCTGCTGATCGCCTGGTTCTGGGAAATCGAGCCGCCTCATCTGGGCTATCTGGCGCTGCTGCCGGCATTGCTGCTCAGCGGCTTCATGCTGGGCGCGTTGGGAATGCTGATCTCGTCGCTGATCAAGCAGCTGGAGAATTTTGCCGGCGTGATGAATTTCGTGATCTTTCCGATGTTTTTTGCGTCTTCCGCGCTCTACCCGCTGTGGCGGGTCAAGGAATCAAGCCCGCTGCTGTATTATATCTGCGAGCTGAATCCCTTTACGCACGCTACCGAGCTCATTCGCTTCGCGCTTTATGAACAGGTCGCCTGGGTTTCGCTCGCTGTCGTGGTCGGCTGCACCGTCGTGTTTCTGTGCGGCGCGATCCTGGCCTACGATCCCGCTCGCGGCTTCCTGGCCCGCCGCGGCGGCGGGCCGCCGGCCTGAAGTCACCGTCACTTGCTGCCTCAGAACGTGACTCTCATGCCGGTGTAGAAAGCGCGCGGCCGCGCCGGACTGAGCGAGCGCGGATCGGTGAACGGCGCGCCGCCATTGGCGAAATTAGGCACATCGCCAGTTTCGAAGAATGTTCCGTAGGTCGCATAGCGATTGTCGAAGATGTTGTCGGCCCGCGCGTAGATCTGGATCGTCTTGTTGATCTGATAGGACGCATGCAGGTTGAAGACGGCGTAGGACGGCAGCTTCATGAACTGATTGGATTCGTCGCCGACGAAATATTGGCTGGTGACGAAAAGCGCATCGCCTCCGACCTTGAAGGCGTCGGTGACGGCATAGTCGATGCTGGCCTTGAGCCGGTTGCGCGGGATCGCCGGGATTTGATTGCCCGGCAGGATCTGGATGTTGCCGTCGGCGTCGGCGAAAGGACTATTGGAGCCGATCTGCAGCGCATTCAGGAATCGCGCGTCGACAAAGGTATAGCTCGCGTTGATCTGCAGTTTGTCCGACTTGAGATTGACTTCAGCCTCGATGCCCTGGCGACGGGTCGAGCCGACATTCTGGAAATAGCCAAATCCCTGCAGGACCGGGCTGGGAATGGCGAGAATGTCGTCGGTATTGGTGGCGCGAAACGCCCCGAGCTTCCATCCGAGATTACCGATGTTGAGGTTCGCGGTGCCGCGCAGGCCGGCCTCCACGGTGTGGGACACAACCTGCTTCAGCGGCGGATCGGAGACCAGGAAGGAGGCGATGATGCAGGGATGGGCGGGATCGGCGCAGCCGAGTTCCAGGGGAGTGGGGGCCCGGTTGGCTTCGGAGTAGCCGGCATAGGCCGTCAATCCGGACGTGATCTTGTAGGTACCGCCGATGATGGGATTAAAGCGGGTGTAGGTGTCGTTGCCGTTCAACGCTGAGCCGATTTGGTCCTGCAGGTTGATATTGGCGACATTGAAGCGTCCGCCGCCGGTGATGGCGAATGCATTCGTGACGTCAAAAGTATCAAGGGCGTAGAGCCCGGTATATTGATTGGTGGCACGCAGCGAAACCGGACCGATCGAAACGGGATCGCCGGATTGCCCGAGAAAAATTCCGGAGCCGCTGACAACATAGTCAGGACCAATCGTTCCCAACTCCGCGCTCGCCGTAAAATTGGTCACGCTGCGATCGAAACTGCCGCCGACCACGAAGTGGTTGTTGTGTCCAAACAACTGATCGGTATTGGTCGCCTGCAACGAGGCGCCCGTCGTGGTCGTATGGGTCGTCGTACGATCGTTCTCACCCAGCACCGCGCTCGGGTCGAAGGGATTGGAGAGTTGAGCCCCATTCAGGCCGTTTGCGGGCGTGCTGCCGTCGCCGAAGCACAGCAGCGTGGCATCGGCCGCGCAAGGCTGGGTTCCGGTCGGGTTGCCGTCCTGGGTCTTCTGATCGAACACCCTGGCATGCACGATGCCGTCGAGGGTCCATGTCGGCGAGACCTCGACCTTGCCGGTCAGATTGACGTAGCCGACCTTGTTGGTGGAAGTCTGCGGCGTGGTGTAGGTCGCGCCCCAATATTGCTGCAGCAGTTCGGCCGGTACGGTTGCGGCCGCGCCGAAATCATTGTCGGCGACCCCCATATTGAGATGAAATTCGGCCTGGTCGTTTCGGGCGCCGATGTCGCCGTAGAAGCGCCGGACGTTCGACGCCGAGAAATTGCGGAATCCGTCGTCGTGCAATCCTTCGAGCGCGCCATAGACGGCGAAATCATCGACCTGTTTGCCCCACTGCAACGAGCTTTGGATACGTCCGAACGAGCCGCCCATCGTGTCGATTTCGGCGCCATGGTATTTGAAGCCGTCCTTCATCTGCACGTCGACAGCGCCACCCAGGGCGTTCAAGCCGAAAGCGGGATTGTTGGTGACCACGGAGACGGATTGGATAGCGGAAGTCGGAATCAGATCCCAGTTGACGGTGTCGCCGAACGCCTCGTTGATCCTTACGCCGTTCTGATACACCGCCAGCCCCTGGGGCGTGCCGGATACCGGCGAAGCGACGAAGCCGCGAAATTGCACGTCGGGCTGGAAGGGATTGCCAGCCACTTCGCTGACAATGATCCCCGGGACATATTTTACCAGAGCGTCGCTGATGTTCAGCGATTCGGTCTGTTTGATCTGATTGGCGTCGACGACATTGACACTGGCCGGAGTCTTGTCGGCCTCGATGTCACCGCCGGGCAGGGGCGTTGTCGGATAGACCGGAACGACGGGTATGGCACGGACCCTGCGGGTCGCGCGCGGGCTGCTGCCAGGTTTAACGGCGGGCTTTGTCTGGGTGACCGAGACGGGAGGCAGAGCCTGGACGACGCCCGACGTCGTCTGCGCATATGCCCGTTCACTTCCGGAAAACAGGCATATCGATAGCGGCGCGACCAACAGATACCGGGCACTCATCCGTCTCACTCCCATACCCGCCGGCTGTTCTGCTTGTCGCCTGTAGGGTGCGAAACATTATCAGTATGCGGACCGAAGCCGCCTAGACGCAAAACGTCCGGCGTCGCGACCGGTTTCTTCCCGAGATTGTCGGGAATAATTCCCGATCCGGTTCGCCCAAAGGATCGAAGGCCGGTCATTCAGGCTGCCGAGCCTATGTCTCTGACTATTTCAAGAGCCGCAAAAGGGCCCGGCCGGCGCGACTGTTCAATTCCTTGGCATCCAGTGTGCCATCATGGTCCGGATTGGCGGCGTTGAAGCGCTGTTCGACGACGGCCAGATACTCCTCCTTTGTGAGCGTGCCGTCATGATCGGGATCGGCCGCCGCCAACTCCTTGGCCGACAGCCTCCCGGACAATTCGCGCTTGTCCAGCGTGCCGTCCTTGTCACGCTCCAGCCGGTCAAACGTCGCTGAAGCCGCCGCCTTGGCTTCCGCAAGATCAACGGTGCCGTCGTTATCGGTGTCGAGCAGGCGCATCACGTTGACCTGTTTGGATTTCGCCGAGACCGGCAATACGGTGGCCAGCAACGTCCCGACCGCCAACGAAACAACGCAGATACGTCGCGATATCATGATGTGACCTTTCCCGATTGCGATAAACGCGACGGAAGTCGCCGGCGACGGTGAGTCGTTCACCCCGCTTGGTTAAGGTAATGACGCCCAATATCCCGGTCAATGTCGGGCAGAGCGCGCTCAAACCGGCTCAACGGTGGCGTGGAGTTGCCGTATCCCGCAGGGAACGAGGGCCTCCACGGCGACGCCATGACGGGTCGACGCCACCGTCATCGTGCCGCCCAACGCCAGCACCCGCTCGCGCATCCCGATCATGCCGAGCCCCTGCTTGTGATCGATCGGAAGGCCGGCGCCATTGTCGCGGACGCTGACCGCGATCGCGCTAGTGTCCACGGCCGCGCTTCCGGCCTGGCGAGACGGCGCCGGTGTCACGATGATCTCGACATGGGTCGCGCGGGCGTGTCGGAACACGTTGGTCAGGGCTTCCTGGATGACGCGATAGATGGTCAGTGCCGCCGTCTCGCTGGTTTCGCCGAGAGATCGCGAAATCGTCGTTTCGATCTCCACTTCAGGATGAGACTCGCTCCACAGGCGCAAGAGGGCACCGATCGCCTCGTTCAGGCCAAGCTCCGCCAATCCAACCGGCCGCAGCTTTTCAAGAACCCGCCGATTGAATTGCTGCAAGGCGTTTATCTGTTCGAGGATGGCATCGCCATGTCTTCGCAATGCGTCCGTGTTCGGTTCGTGGGTATCCGCGGTCCGCATCAAAGAGCTGGCGTGGGCCCGCAGCGCGAAAAGATAAGGCCCGAATTCATCATGCAGCTCCCGGGCAATTTCCTTGCGTTCGGCATCCTGCAGGGAGACAGCGGTTTCGGCCAACCGCCGCTTTTCCTCAACGGCGTCGCCCAACGTCGCCGCAAGATGATTCAGCCTGCGGCAGATCGCCGCCAGTTCGGGTGAGCCGGCTGGTTTCACACGCGTGTCATAGGCGCCGGCCTCGATGTTCGTCATCGCTTCCGAAAGCGACTGAAGCGGGGCCAGCGCGCGGCTGACCACCATCATCGTCAACAGGAACAGGGCGATCGCGATCGCGGAGCCAACCTGGAGCTGGGTGACGATCCCGTCCCAAATCTCGTTTATCTCATCGTCCGGATGTGACGTGATGAGGAGCGATCCCGGCTTGCCGTGAATCGAGATCGGAACATTGACGGCGGTGGTTTCCGGATGAATCAGCGCGACGAACCACGCCGGAACTGACGGCTCGCCGTCGTCACCGTGATCATCGGCCACCGGGCGCTTGACCTCCGATGCGTCCTCTTGCCTCGTGATACTGACGTGGCGGAGACGGTTGAGATCTTGAATGATCCGGGTCAGCCGCGCATCGGGGTCCGCAGTTTCGTTCAGACTTACGACCAATGTTTCGATGAATTCTCTGGCCAATCGTATGACGCTTTGATCCTCGGCCTGAACACGAGGTCCAGCCTCGAGCACGAGCCGCGTGATATTGATGGTCAGGCCCAGTATGAGCACGAGCGCCAGAATCGTGATGAGACGGACGCGCAAAGATAATTTTTGCCACATTGTATCTGTCCAGGACCATGCCGCGCGGGTTCTTCAAGAGGAGCGTTGACAGAAAAACGGCGCGGCTATCTAATCGAACCGTACAGCAAGTGTGTCCGAGATGCACAACGCGGTCAGGTGGCAACGCGCGGTACGGATATTTACTTCGTTCGGTCTGATGCAGCGCAACAAGAGTTGACACAGAATTTGGACCAGCGCCGATGCGTGTTCTGATCGTCGACGATCATCCTATCGTGGCTTCGGGTTGCCGCGCCTTGTTCGCGGGCGACAGTGATGTTGTGATACTGGAGGCCTCCGACGCGGAGAGCGGCGAGCGTGTGTTTATCGCTGAACAGCCCGATGTCTGCGTGTTCGATATCAATCTGCCGACCGTCTCGGGATTTGAACTGGCGCGACGCATTCTCGCGGGGACAGAGTCGGCGCGCATCATCATGTTCAGCATGAATGACGATCCGGTATTCGCCGCGCGCGCGATCGAAATCGGCGCCAAAGGCTATGTCTCGAAATCCGGCGACCCCTGCGACCTCGTCGAGGCTATCAGGGAGGTCGGAAACGGTGGGGTTTATCTGCCTGCGGCGATCGCACGGCAGATTGCTTTTGCAGGGCCCACGGTCGCCCAGAGCCCGCTATCGAAACTGACGCCGCGCGAGGTCGAGATATTGCGGCTGCTCAGCGTCGGCAAAAGCCTTTCCGAAATCGCCTGGCTGGTCCATGCGTCGTACAAGACGATTGCCAATACCTCGTCCATCATCCGTCAGAAGCTGGGCTTGCGTTCATCGTCCGAGCTCGTGCGCTTTGCGATCGAGAGCCGGCTGGCCTGAGTTCGAGTGTCAGCTTGGTCCGGTGCCGGTTGCGGCCCGCGCTACCAACGCTCGCATTTCCGCGGCGATCGACGCGATGAGCTCTTTGCTGCGGGTCTCCCGCGGCGGCGGTAGCGACCTCTCGAAAATGATCCGCGCCGGCCGGTCGGACAGAAAAAACAGGCGATCCGCCAATTGGACGGCTTCTTCCAGATGATGGGTCACCAACAGCGTCGTGACCCTGGTTCGCGTCGTAAGCGCCGTGAGTTCGCTGCGCAGCCGGGCGGCCACCGCTTCATCGAGTGACACAAAGGGCTCATCGAGCAGCAGGAAATCCGGCTGAACCGCAAATGCCCGGGCGATTGCCGCGCGGCGAGCCAGTCCCAGCGACAATTCGCCGGGGTATCGTGCCAGATGCGAACCAAGGCCGAGCGTCTCGAACAGATCCGTGAGATCGACGTCGGTGTGGTGGGCGGGAAGCGCCAGGCGGATGTTGTCCTCGACCGTTCGCCAGGGCAGCAAGCGAGGTTCCTGAAATACCATCCCGAGACGCCCGGCTCCGGGGGTACGCAGCTGTCCCCGGAAATCGGCATCCAGGCCGGCCGCGATCCGTAGAATGGTCGTTTTGCCGCAACCGGAGGGGCCGATCAACGCGCCGAACGATCCGGCCTCGAGCCGGAGTTCAAGGTCGCGAACGACCTCGACCGCCATGCCATCGGCCGACAGGTAGCTCTTCGCATCGATGCGAAGCTCAAGCGGGGCGGCGTCTCCAGCGGTTCGCGCGTCGTTCAAGCGGTTGCACCAAAAGGCTTTCGATCACAAGCATAAGCACGATGAAGCAGATCGCATAGCTCAGGATCCTGTCCATGTCGAACAGCGAGAATGCCGAACCCAGCACAAACCCTACGCCGTTTGGGCGTCCGATCAACTCGACCACCAATACGATCTTCCAGACGATGGAGAGGCCGGAACGCGAACTGGCGGCCAGATAGGGCGCGAGCTGCGGCATCACGACGTGACGAATCCTCTTGAACGGCGAGAATTGAAAGGCCTTCGCCATCTCGTCGATCTCCGGATCGAGCGCGCGGGCGCCTTCACGCACGACGACGATGACATTTGGCAGCTTATTGATGGCCACGGCCAGGATCGCCGCGGTCTCGTTGAGGCCGATCCAGATATAGGCGAAAATGATCACCACCAGGGCCGGCATGTTGATCAGCACGACCAGCCAGGAATCGGCAAACCTGTCCGCGGCCTTCGATCGGCCCATCGCATAACCTGCGATCGTCCCAAGCCCCATCGCGATCGCGAACGAACCGATCACGCGTCCGAGCGTACAGGCCATCTGGAACGGCAGTTCGCCCGAACGGATCTCGGCGAGCGTCGCAAGCAGCAATCGCCAGCGGGCCGGGGAGTAGCCGCGATTGAGCCAACATGGCCGCAACGGCCCAGACCGCAATCAAGACAGCCAGCGAAAGAATTCTCGGCCACACGGCTCAATCTCCGCCCAGGGCGGGTCGGTAGTAGAGGCCTGGATCGAGCTCTTGCGCCGGGCCTACCAGCTCGGCGCCGCCGATGCTGGCAAGCGCCTTGAACAGCGTGCGGGCATCGGCTTCTTCCGCGGCGATCGGCCGCCGCAGCATTCCCTCCCTGGTCCGATCACGATAGGCTGCAAATGTCTTGTCATCGTCGGCATTCATGAGCGGGCGCAGCGCATCCCACTCCTGGTCGGATCGCAGCATGATGTCATCGGCTTTGCGCGCGGCCGCGATGAAGCGGTCGATCGCGCTGCGGTGATCGGCCGCGAATTGCTCGGAAAACGCATAGCCGATCAGTGCGACCGGCTCAGTCAGTCCGAGTGCGGCTTCGGCATCGCGCACCTCGAAGATACGGCGGTAGCCCTGCATTTCCAGGCTGGCGCAGAAATTCCAGAAATTCAGGCTCGCGTCGGCCTCGCCCTGCTGCAGCTTTTGCGAAATCAGTGGCGGCGCGCCGTACGCAAGGGTCGCATCGCGCTTGAGATTGATGCCCTGGCGGGTCGCGGCCGCCTGCACGATCAGCCAGCTTTTATCGAGCGGGCCGCCCGCAACGGCGAGAACGCGCCCCCGGAGGTCTTCGATCCCGCGCAACGGCGAATCGCTCTTCACCATGATCGCGCCGGCGGCGCTGGAGTAGGGATAGAACAACAGTTTGGCGCCGAGGGCCCGTGCCCGTGCGACCCAAAGCCAATCGACGATGGCGAGATCGACCGAGCCACTGTTAAGGGCAAGCTTGCCCGCATCCGGCGACGCGAATTCGCTGATTTTCAGATCCAGTCCGACATCTTCGGCGAGGCGGTGACGACGGATCACGTCCAGCTGCCAGGCGAACGTGCCGGTGGTTTGCAGGCCAATGCGCAAGGTCTCGGCGGCGGCCCGCGTCGGAGCCATCGCAACCACAAGCCACAGCGTTACGAGAATTCTGAGCAGAAGCATCGTTCTCACTTCGTCATTCATGCGAGAAATCGCCGGCACTGTCCACTCGCCAAAAGTACCGGCAGATCCGTAGCTAAATGTCACACGGCAGGTCGGACCCACGATGGCAATGTCAGCAGAGCATAGTAGTATCAACGACGGTCGGATCGTTCCGATCCTTCATGCTGCGGAAATCCGCGAGCCGGTTTTGAATGCAGTGCGGCAAAGCCCATGCGCGGGCGGGATGTTTCGATGGCGGCGCTGACGGCATCCAGGCGGTTTATTTCGGCGCTGAAGCGGAGCCGCACGGCGATATCCTGCCTGTCGCTCGCTCTTGCGTTCACTCCAACCCGTGCGCGGACTGAGACCATCGAGACCGAGCATCTGTTCGGCTTCACCATCGGCAGCGATGTCGGCGAGGTCGGAGAAAGAGAGCTGGAAGGAACGCTGACGGGACGATTTTCCAAGCGTACCGGAACTTACGATGCCGGTTCGGGAACGATGTCGATGGAATTTGTGCCGATGCCGAACCTTCGAACCGAATTCACCGCGGTCACTAATTCCTACGACATTACAGGCGTAAGCGGCTTTGCCGATCAACGGTATACGGCGTTTGGCGGGCTTTCCGCCGACATCCGCTACCGGCTGCTTGATCGCGCATCCGCACCGTTCGGCCTTGCGATCGGCGCCGAGCCGCGTTGGGGCCGGGCCGACGACATCACCGGCCAACCGCTCAGCCAATATAGCGTCGACTTTGTCGCCGCAGCCGACTGGGAGGTCATTCCCGACCGTGTCGTCGCGGCCTTCAACCTGCTTTATCAACCCGATGCCATGCGCGCGAAATTGACCGGAATTTGGTCGCAGGAATCCACGGCAGGCGTTGCGTTTGCCGTGATGGCGCAGGTTCATTCGGGGATTTTCGTCGGCGGCGAGGCCCGCTATTTGCGGCAATATGACGGGTTTGGGCTCGATAGCCTGGCCGGACAAGGCTTCTTCGTTGGTCCGACCGTCTACTTCAAGTTCTCGGAACGCGCATGGATGACGCTGGCGTGGAGTTCGCAGGTTGCCGGCCATGCTACCGCTGTCGCGGGTTCACTCGATCTGGTCAATTTTGAACGCCAGCAGGCGCGTCTCCTGTTCGGCGTCAATTTTTGAGCCACATGGCACCAAGCCTGGGGCAGGGGCTTTCACCTTGGAATGCCATGAAATTGATCGCGTCTATTTGGCGCAGCCCTTCAACTCCTTCTCCTCGATCGAGAAGATCGCACCGGTCTTGACCTCAACGTTCGGAACAACGCAGGTCCGCCCGCTCTTGTCGGCAAATCTGACGTCGTAAGTGCCAGCTTCCGTGTCGGTAATCTTCAGGCGCTCATCGTGATCGACAGTGTGATCGCGATCGTTGTCGGCCTGGTTGCGGCCCCACTCGTTCTTGCCGGGCGGCGAAAGCTGCAATGACGTAATCGTGTTGGCGGTCAGGTTCCAGAACCGCGTGTCCTTGGCCGACGCACTCGCTGGAAGGAATGCAAAAATGAAAGCCACCAGAATAACCGCCCTGCTCATGTTGCGCTGCTCCCAAAACATTGCGATTCTCTCCGTCACCCGCGACTGCGGTTAAACCGCAACGGCCGGGAACGGATGATGCCACTGGTCAGGGCGCATGTTAACATGAATTCAATAACTGTCCGGATCGCGCGGAATCGAGCAACGACGATGCCTTCAACAGTGTTGGCGTGGATCTTGGCGGGTATTTCCTGCGTCATGGGTTGCACAGGCGCCAGCGCCGCGCCGGCCACGGCGATCTTTCCATTCGAGATCTACGACACCAGCGGTGAGCCTCCGCGGCCCGACCTGACTGAAAGGCTCGCGATGGCGACGCGCGTCCTGTCGGAGGCGCTGGAAAAAACCGGACGTTATTCTCCGATCGATCTCGGACCGTTCAGCGCCGATGTCGCGGCGACGTCGCCGCGTTACCTGTGCGGGGACTGCTTCCTGCCGGTCGCGCGCCGTGCCGGCGCCGCGTATGCCATTGTGCCCGTGGTTCACAAGGTATCGTCGCTGATCTCATCCATGGACATCTGGATACTCGACACCTCCAACGGTGCCAACGTGGCGCATCTCGGTGGCCAGATCCGCGGCGACACGGCTGAGGCTTACGAGCATGGCGTCCGCTTCCTGGTTCGGAACCGGCTCCCGTCCGATGCGCCGTCGGGCGATGCCGCACCCGCAAAATAGCACGAACTGAACAAGGCGACCGCGGGTTGGATCACGCTGCCAATCGCGCGGCGTGCCAGCGGATGTGGTCTTCCATGAACGTCGATACGAAGTAATAGCTGTGGTCATAGCCGGCCTGGCGACGAAGGATCAGCGGAATGCCGGCCTGCGTGCAAGCGTGCTGCAAAAGCTCGGGACGAAGCTGTTCGGTCAGGAATTGGTCGGCGTCGCCATAGTCAACCAGGAAATCGGAAAACCGCGCGCCATCCTCGATCAATGCGACAGCGTCGTGGCTGCGCCAGGCTGCGCGCGCATCGCCGAGATACCCGCCGAGTGCCTTGATCCCCCATGGCACCTGTGATGGGGCGACGATCGGCGAGAAAGCGCTGGCGGCGCGATAGCGCTTGGGATGCCGCAAGGCAATCGTGAGGGCGCCGTGGCCGCCCATCGAGTGCCCGAGGATCGATTGCCGCGTGGCGTCGACCGGAAAATGCCCGGCGATCAATTCGGGAAGCTCTTCTGTCACATAGCTCCACATGCGGTAATTGTCCGCAAACGGCTGCTGCGTGGCATCGACATAAAAGCCTGCACCAAGTCCGAAATCATAGGCGCCGGCAGGATCGCCCGGTACGCCTTCGCCGCGCGGGCTGGTGTCCGGCGCAACAAACACCAGGCCCAGCTCGGCGCAGGCCCGGCGAAATTCACCCTTCTCCGTGACATTGGCGTGCGTGCAGGTCAGGCCCGACAGATACCAAACCACCGGCAGCTTCGCGCCGGCCTGATGCGGAGGCACATAGACCGAGAAGGTCATGGTCGTCTTCGTCTCGCGGCTGGCGTGCCTGTAAACACCCTGCACGCCTTCATGCGACCTGTTCAGCGAAACGGTTTCGAGGGTCATGATTTTTCGGGCTCCGGCGTTGCAACGATACGATGATTATCAGAGGCCACAGATGCGAGCGACAGATAATCGCAGGCGCAGGACAAAGGTTGCAATGCGATAAAACTTGGGGACCGCCGACTGGTCAGAACGTCAAACCCGTGGGACCGCTATTGCCCATGATGGCGCTATGGAACCACGGGCTGCAATGAAAGGTAAAATTCATGCCGAAATTGCAGACGGCCGCGCGAATTCGGCGTAGCATTTTCGAGTTTCGTTTCAGGATAGAGGGCACTGGGAATGATCGAAATCATCCTGACTGTCTGCGCCATCTCCAATCCGGCTTATTGCGAGGACAAATATCTTCAGTTCGCCTGGGACGGCTCGCTCAATCAATGCATGATGGCCGCGCAGCCCTACATCGCCCAATGGATCGGCGACCATCCGCAATGGACCGCCACGAGATGGACCTGCGAATATCCCGGCCACGAGAAACGAAAGATTTGATCGGGCCCTCGCCGGCGCGCGGCGCGGCACAGGCGCTGCGACGTCTCAATTCGGCCCGAAGGCAATGCCCCAGGGCAATTCGCCGACCTGAATGGATTTGATGACTTTCTGAGCCGCGACGTCGATGACCGAGACGTCGTTCGAGACGCCATTGGCGACCAGCAGGTATTTTTCATCGGGCGTAAAGGCGCCATGCCAGACGCGCTGCCCGACCAGCAGGTATTTCAGGACAGCGTGGGTAACGCCATCGACCACGGCCACCCGATTGGCAGGCCCCAGATCGATGAAGCCGAATTTGCCGTCCTTGGTGATATTGATGCCGACCGGCTGGATCGACTCGGATCGCAGACCCGGGATTTCGAACGTCACGGTTTGTTTGAGTTTTCGCGTGGCCGGGTCGATGATCGCAAGATTGCCGCCGATTTCGGACGTGACCCATAGTTCTGACCCGTCCGACTTGAATTCGGCGAAGCGCGGCCGGGAACCGACCAGCAGATTGTCGACGACTTCGCGGCTTGCCGTATCGATGAAATGAACCATGCTCGTCGTCTCGGACGTGCATATCAGCGTCTTGGAATCCGGACTGACCGCCATGCCTTCGGGTTCCGTGCCGACCCCGACCTGCCCAATGGTAGTTCGTTTCGCCATGTCGATGATGGTCACCATCGAATTGTTTTCGTTGGCGACGTAGAGGAACTTGCCGGCCGGATCGAGGGCGAATAGTTCGGGGTCCGCGCCGGACGGCAACTCGCCGGCGTCGTCGCGGGTCTTGGTGTCGAAGATCTGTATCTTGTCGTCGTCGCCGACGGCTACGAAGATGAATTTACCGTCGCGGGTGACTGCAATCCCGCGCGGGCGCTGGCCGGTCTTGATGGTTGCAACGGTTTCCATCTTGTCGGTGTCGACCACCGAGATCGAATTGCCCTTTTCATTCGAAACATAGGCAAGAAAGGCAAAGGCGGGATCGAACGAGACAAGAAACGCGAACAGAGAGAGACCCGTGACTGTAATCCAGCGTAAGTCGAACATAGGGTGTTCTCCATCGTGCAGCTTGGTTCGATCGCGCTCGAGGGCTGCATGATCTATTGACGCCGAAACGCTCAACAGACAAATCACAGCCGTTCAAGTTTCGCTGGCCGGCGCCGGCCTTGCTTGCTTCGGACGATAGATGGAGTAGCCTGAAAGCTCAAACGGGACGCAATGATCGGCGAGCGATGTTGCGGCGCAATCGGGCCGGCGTATGGAGCGTCCGAACATTGCATTGGAGGCTCGATTTGCTCCGGCTCCTGATTGGCGTCTTCTTCGCACTCGTCGCTTTGAGCGGAACCGGCCTGTCCGACCAGCCGCTGGAAATCAAGATCGGCTATCTTCACCAGGCACCTTCGCGAATCCGGATATCGCTGATCGACGTGCCGGCCGCCAATGATGGGCTTGCCGGCGGCCAGTTGGGAACCGAAGACGACAACGCGACCGGCCGCTTCCTTAATCAGCGCTACACGCTGATCGAGAAGCTGGTCGGCGAGAATGACGACCCGGTCGCGGCCATGAATGCACTGGCCGACCAGGGCGTGTCCTTCATCGTCACGAGTCTCGATGCGGACCGTCTCCTGAAGACGGCGGATGCCGGCAAGGCGCGTGGCGAGACCTTGATCAACGCGTTTGCGTTGGACGAGCGGCTGCGCGAGCAGGACTGTCGCGCCAATGTCATTCATGTCGCACCCACGCGTTCCATGCTCGCCGACGCGCTGGCGCAATATCTGGTCTGGAAAAAGTGGCGAAAATGGATGCTGATTACCGGGTCGCACGACAATGACGCGCTGTTCGCCGACGCGCTGCGCCATGCCGCGAAGCGTTTCGGCGCCAAGATCGTCGAGGAACGGGTCTTCAAGGACAGCGGCGGCGCGCGACGGACCGACAGTGGTGTCGCCGAGATCCAGCAGCAGATGCCGGTGGTGACCCAGGGTGCTGCCGACCATGATGTGCTGGTCGCGGCGGACGAAAGCGAGGTTTTTGCAGGCTATCTACCGTACCGGACCTGGGACCCGCGTCCGGTTGCCGGCTCTGCCGGGCTGGTGCCCACCACGTGGGACGCGGCGTTCGATCAATGGGGCGCCGTGCAGTTGCAGAACCGCTTCACAAAGGCGTTCCAGCGCTTGATGACGGCGCACGACATGCAGGTTTGGACCGCGGTGCGCATGATCGGTGAAGCCGCGGCCCGAACCAGTTCCAACGATCCGGCCAAAATGCTTGCCTACCTGAAAAGCCCGGCGTTCTCGGTCGCAGCCTTCAAGGGCCAGAAGCTGACGCTTCGCGACTGGAACTTGCAGTTGCGGCAACCGATCCTGCTGTTCGATGGCAGAAACACCGTGTCTGTGTCACCTCAGGAAGGCTTCCTGCATCAGGTATCGACGCTGGATACGCTCGGTCTTGATCGTCCCGAAACCAAGTGCGTGCTCAAATAGCCCGCTCGCTCAAGCAACGCGGTCAGGCCGCCATCGAGGCCGTTCCATGTTCGATCGCATCAGGATCTGGGCGCGTACGTTGAAACGAGACGCTTACGCGGTCTATCTGGCTGCCCGTAATCCCGATACGCCCTGGTATGTGAAAGTTCTCGCGGCCGTCGTCGCAGCCTATGCCTTCTCACCCATCGACCTCATTCCGGATTTCATTCCGGTTCTCGGATACCTGGATGATTTGATCCTGGTCCCGCTCGGCATCTGGCTCGTGGTGTCGTTGATTCCGGAACAGGCAATGGCCGGCTACCGTGCCAAAGCCAGCGAGATTATGCAGCGCCCGCACGACGGCAAGATCGCCGCGATCGCCATCATCGCGATCTGGGTGCTTGGCGCGGCTTTGCTGTATTGGCGGTTTTTGCGTTGGGTTCGATAAAACGGCGATTTGGATTTTCGTGTGGGTTCATATCGCTCAACTTCCGAGCGCTTTGTCCAAGAGGGAAGTCGCTTTGTCCAAGAGAGAAATATCGGCGTTCGACCTTCAATCCTGCGCCCTTGCGTGGTGCCGGGCGTGCTCTTAGGTTCAACGCCGGCGCGGAGTTCGCGCCAAACTGTTACTTGGCAGCAAACTACTTGGGAGAATGGAATGACCTGGAAGACTCCTAAAATTGTCGAAGTGCCGGTGGGCATGGAAATCAACATGTACGCCTGCGCAGCGCGCAAATAGGCCGTATCGAAACGATCTGCCCGGCTCGATCGGCATTCTTGCGTCGAGCCGCGGCAGGCGTGCTGCCGACAACTTCAAGACTTCAGCTTCAAGACATTCAGCTGCAAGGCATTCAGCGGGGATGCAAGGCGAATATCTGCTCGTCGCGCCGAAGCAGAAGTTTCATTCGCAGGGAAGATCCGGGGAGAGACCACCGTGCTGCGCTTTGTGAATTGCAGACGGAACAACTCCGAAATACTCCCGGAACACACGGCTGAAGTGCGACGAACTCGAAAAGCCCCACGAAAATGCAACGTCCGTGACGGATTTTCCGGCCTGGGTTTCCAGCTCCTGACGGCAATTCTGCAATCTTGCGTGCCGGATATAGTCGCTGATGGTGGTGCCCCTGTCGCTGAACAGCATGTGTAGATAGCGCTTGGTGCAGCCCAGTGCCGCCGAGATCTGGTCGATGGAAAGATCCGGGTCGCGCAGATGTTCCCGGATGAAGAATTGCGCCCGGACATGCATCGCCTCGGGCCCGACACGATCGAACATCGCGTCGGCCTCGCGGAGCGGCAACAGCAGGAGGTCGATCAGCGAATTGGCCACCCCGATCGCGTTGTTCGGCGACAGCTTGGTCGCCTCGTCGAACGCGGCGTGGACAAAATTGTAGGCGATCCGGCCGGTCCCGGTGCGCGCCGAGAGTTTGCAGGCCGACATCTTCGCCGAGCGGAAGCCGCGTTCCTGCAGCAGTCCCTTCGGCACGATAACGACCTCGTGCCGGGTCAGTGCCGGGCTCACGATGGTATGCGGACAGGATACATCGTAGGCGAGACAGTCGCCGGGCATCAACTCGATGTGACGGCCGCTCTGTTCGAAGTGCGAAATCCCGTAGGTCTGAAACAGTATCTTGATGAATGGGTGGCCGCCGAGCGCGGCGCTGGAGGCGGTGTGTGCCAGCCGATGCTGGCTGGCCTCGATCTGGCAGAGCTTTAGCTTCGAAACCGTCGTGTAGTTGATCCGGCCTTCGAACGACGAAGCCTCCAGCGGGTCGATGTCGAAATGTCCGCAGAGATCGGTCAGTGTATCTGACCAAACCTGGATCTGTTTCTTCGGCGTAAATCCGGAGGTGTTACTTGAGCGGACCGTGTCGGACATTATCCAGCCACCGATTCGAGACCAAAAACATGACCGCTTTGCCGCTGAAAAGGCATCGAGTCGCGATGAAGCAACTTTTACCTCAATTTAAGGCGGTCATTGGGCTTTGCGCAGCACGCCTGCTGACATCCCTTTGATAATCCTCCGACTTAGTTTCAGCGCCGTCAAGGGGAACCTCAACCTATGATGCTGCGCAGCATAAACAGGCGCGGCCTGCGAAAGTTGCGGGCGCCGGCTAAAAAGATCGTTGTGTTTCGCTTTCACGCAAACGTGCTTCCCTCTCGGGCAAGTTTCCTATTTCGAACCGGGTAGGATGCCCGCGAAGAAAACTGAAAAGTGGACCGTTTTTTACGGAAACCCTTCGCTCACAAATGGGAGGAATCACTATGCGCAAGGTGCTACTCGCGACCGGTCTTGGCGTTGTGGCGGCGCTCGCCGCCGGCGCCGCCAAATCCGACGAGGCGTTGGACAAGCTGGCCAAGGACCCGAAGCAATGGGTCATGCAGCAGGGCGATGACGCGAACACGCGGTATTCGAAGCTCAACCAGATCAACGCATCGAACGTCAAGAAGCTGCAGGTGGCCTGGACGTTCTCGACCGGCGTGCTGCGCGGCCACGAGGGTGGCCCGCTGGTGATCGGCGACGTGATGTATGTGCACACGCCGTTCCCCAATACGGTCTACGCGCTCGATCTCAACCACGAAGGCAAGATCATCTGGAAGTACGAGCCGCGGCAGGATCCGAACGTGATCCCGATCATGTGCTGCGACACGGTCAACCGCGGCGTCGCCTATGCCGACGGCAAGATCTTCCTGCATCAGGCCGATACGACGCTGATCGCCCTCGACGCCAAGACCGGCGCCAAGGTCTGGTCGGTGATGGACGGCGAAGCGGGCAAGGGCCAGTCCGGAACCGATGCGCCGTTCGTCTACAAGGACAAGGTTCTTATCGGCGTTTCCGGCGGCGAATTCGGCGTTCGCGGCTGGGTCAGCGCCTACAACATCAAGGACGGCAAGCTCGCCTGGCGCGGCTTTTCGGAAGGACCTGATGCCGACACCCTGATCGATCCCGACAAGACCACCTCGCTCGGCAAGCCGGTTGGGCCTGACTCGTCGACCTCGACCTGGCAGGGCGATCAATGGAAGATCGGCGGCGGCGCGACATGGGGATGGTATTCCTACGATCCCAAGCTGAACCTGGTCTATTACGGCTCGGGCAATCCCTCGACCTGGAACCCGGTGCAGCGTCCCGGCGATAACAGGTGGTCGATGTCGATCTGGGCGCGCGACCTCGACACCGGCAAGGTCAAATGGATCTACCAGATGACGCCGCACGACGAATGGGACTTCGACGGGGTCAACGAGATGATCCTGACCGATCAGACCATCGGCGGCAAAATGCGCAATGTGCTGACGCATTTCGACCGCAACGGCTTCGGCTACACGCTCGATCGGGCCACCGGCGAGTTGCTGGTCGCAGAAAAGTTCGATCCGGTGGTGAACTGGGCGACCAAGATCGACATGGACAAGTCGTCCAAGACCTACGGTCGTCCGCTGGTGGTCGACGCTTATTCGACCCAGCACCAGGGCGAAGACACCAACTCAAAGGGCATCTGCCCGGCGGCGCTCGGTACCAAGGACGAGCAACCGGCGGCCTATAGCCCGGAGACGCAGTTGTTCTATGTCCCGACCAACCACGTCTGCATGGACTATGAGCCCTACAAGGTGGCCTACACCGCCGGTCAGGCTTATGTCGGTGCCGCGGTCGCGATGTATCCGCCCAAGGGCGATACCCACATGGGCAACTTCATTGCCTGGGATGGCAAGACCGGCAAGATCGTCTGGTCCAACAAGGAGCAGTTCTCGGCCTGGGGCGGTGCTTTGGCCACGGCAGGCAATGTCGTGTTCTACGGCACGCTCGAGGGCTACCTGAAGGCGGTCGATGCCAAGACGGGCAAGGAACTTTACAAGTTCAAGACTCCGTCCGGCATCATCGGCAACGTCATGACCTATGAGCACGGCGGCAAGCAATATGTTGCTGTTCTCTCCGGTGTCGGTGGTTGGGCGGGCATCGGCCTTGCGGCCGGCCTGCTGCAGCCGGAAAACGCCGCGGCGTGGCATGGTGCGGTCGATCAGGGCAAGCTGCCGACCAAGGAGAAGACCGTCGATACGGCGGGCCTTGGCGCGGTCGGTGGTTATGCGGGCCTGGCGTCCTACACCTCGCTTGGCGGAACGTTGACTGTGTTCGCCCTGCCGTCCGAGTAACGGCACGGCGAAGTAACAATCAATCGGCGCGCCGCTGTTCTGCTGCGCGCCGATTTTGTCTCAGAGCTCCACGAGGAAAGTTTACGTGAAGATCAAGTACCGGAAATTTTGGCTCGCTGTCGCGGCGAGTGTGTTGGCTACGAATGTGTTGGCGAGCGGCGTTGTCTTTGCGGACGGATCGGGTGATCCGGCCGTGGCTTCATCCGATAACGGCAAGTACATGGATAAGGACGGCAACCCGACCTACAAGATCAGCCCGGACGGGATGGTCGACTGGTACACGTTCTCCGGCTTCCGCCGCTATCACTCGGATTGCCACGTCTGCCACGGCCCCAACGGGGAGGGATCGACTTACGCACCGGCGCTGGCCAATTCGCTGAAGACGCTGAGCTACAGCGACTTCGTCAATATCGTCACCAACGGCCGCAAGAACGTTGATGCCGCCAACGACAAGGTGATGCCGGCGTTTGCGACCAATGTGAACGTGATGTGCTACCTCGACGATATCTACGTCTATCTGCGCGGACGCGCCAACGATGCCATTCCGGGGGGACGTCCGCCCACCCACGAAGACAAGTCAGAAGCCGCCAAGCAGGCAGAGGCCAGTTGCACAGGTATCAAATGAACGCGTTACGGTGCTGAAGAGCGCAACAGGAGTATACGATGAAGACACGCGCTGCAGTCGCCTTTGAGGCCAAGAAGCCGCTCGAGATCGTCGAACTGGATCTGGCAGGCCCGAAGGCCGGTGAAGTCCTGGTCGAAATCAAGGCCACCGGAATCTGCCACACCGATGCCTACACGCTGGACGGCCTCGACAGCGAAGGCATCTTTCCGTCGATCCTCGGCCATGAGGGCGCCGGCATCGTTCGTGAGGTCGGACCGGGTGTCACCTCGGTGAAGCCGGGCGATCATGTGATCCCGCTCTACACGCCCGAATGCCGGCAGTGCAAAAGCTGCCTCAGCCAGAAGACCAATCTGTGCACCCAAATCCGCGCGACCCAGGGCAAGGGCGTGATGCCCGACGGCACCTCGCGCTTCAGCTACCAGGGCAAGCCGATCTTCCACTACATGGGCTGTTCGACGTTTTCGAACTTCACCGTGCTGCCGGAGATCGCGGTGGCCAAGATTCGCGACGACGCGCCGTTCGACAAGAGCTGCTACATCGGCTGCGGCGTCACCACCGGCGTCGGCGCGGTGGTCAATACCGCCAAGGTGACGCCGGGCTCCAATGTGGTGGTGTTCGGTCTCGGCGGCATCGGCCTCAACGTGATCCAGGGCGCGCGGATGGTCGGCGCCGACAAGATCGTCGGGGTCGATATCAACGATTCCAAGGAGGAATGGGGCCGCCGCTTCGGCATGACGCATTTCGTCAATCCGAAGAAGGTGGAGGGCGACATCGTGCAGCATCTGGTCGCGTTGACCGATGGCGGCGCCGATTACACCTTCGACTGCACCGGCAATACCACGGTGATGCGGCAGGCGCTGGAAGCCTGCCATCGCGGCTGGGGCGTTTCGGTGGTGATCGGCGTTGCCGAAGCCGGCAAGGAAATTGCCACCCGGCCGTTCCAGCTCGTGACCGGCCGGGTCTGGAAAGGCTCGGCATTCGGCGGCGCGCGCGGCCGCACCGATGTGCCGAAAATCGTCGACTGGTACATGAACGGCAAGATCGAGATCGACCCGATGATCACCCACGTGCTCAAGCTCGAGGACATCAACAAGGGATTCGATCTGATGCACGAAGGCAAGTCGATCCGCTCGGTCGTCGTGTTCTGAAAATAACGTCTCGTTCTAAATCAAAAGCGTCAAACACAAGGAGGATAGGCCAATGACCGTTCATATCCACCCATCGATTGATAATGGCGTAAAGAAGGGCTCGGGCACCTTTGCCGGCGGAACCCTTGTCTGCAAATGCAAGGACAAGCCGGTCAAGGTCGGCATCAAGGGCGATGTCGCGCATAATCACGCCTGCGGCTGCACGCAATGCTGGAAGCCCGATGGCGCCACTTTTTCCGTGGTGGCCGTGGTTCCCAGCGGGAACGTGACCGTGCTGGAGAACGGCGACAAGCTTCACATCGTCGATGCCTCGAAGACCATCCAGCGGCACGCCTGCAAGGTTTGCGGCACCCATATGTACGGCCGCATCGAGAACAAGGCCCATCCGTTCTACGGTCTGGACTTCATCCACCCCGAACTCTTCACCGAAGGCGGCTCGGCGGCTCCGGGGTTTGCGGCGTTCGTATCCTCGGTGATCGAGTCCGGCGTCAGCCCCTCCGAGATGGGCGGCATCAGATCGCGCCTCAAGGAGCTCGGGCTTGAGCCCTATGATTGTCTGTCGCCGGCGTTGATGGACGCCATCGCCACCCATGTGTCGAAAGCCAAAGCAGCCTGACGACGGGCCATTCCGATTGTCGATGGCTCCGGCCCACAGAGGTCCTGTGGGTCGGAGCCCATCAGATGCCATGCCGCAGCCAACGCGTGCGAGGCGGTACGGGACTTCACGAGCCTACCGGAGAGACCGGGTCCGTCGGTAGGGAAGAAGGTGCTTGCAAGTCGAAGCGGTCGAATCCCCCAAGATATCGGCTGACTCCGGTCAGGCCGCTCGAGGCTGGGGCTGGTAGGGAACCAGTTCATCTTCCAGAACGAACTGCAGCGCGCCTTCGTTTTCCACCGCGTAGCGGAGTTCACCGTCGACGGTGGTGTAGACGGCGACGACTTTGCCGGTGTTGTTCTTACCCTTGGCTACGATATCGCCGATCGCAAACTTGGCCATGGAAATTCCTCTAGTCCAACACGTTGAGTTCGCCGGCCGCATTACGCGCGGCTTGCGGCATAACTTTGAAAAATACGCGGTCAACTTGAGTCGCTCGATTCTTGGCTCAATGTGTAAAGGATTCGCTAACTTTCGTCTCCGTCACCCAGACCCGGTTTAGTACGGTGTCGATCGTCGCTTCTCTGCCACGGCGAAATACGCGGTTTTCAACCAGTGAATCCCCATCGGCCGCCGGCTCGCGTAAAGATAGTGAGGCTATTTAGCGGCGGCATCAGGTTCCCCCGACATGCAAACCGGGCGTAAAACGGCCGCTTTTGCAGCGAGCAGGCAGCGATGCTGGACAGCGGTAAACGCCGGGCCTAACACCAAGGGCGACATTGGTGCGCTCTCACTCGTTCAATCCGTTGCCATGAAATTTCTCGTGTTCGGATTTGGCTATTCCGCGCTGCATATTTCGCAACGTTTGCGGACCGCTGGAGTCGAGGTCACCGCGACCGTGCGCAGCCGGGCGAAAGCGGAGATGCTGATTGAGACAGGCATCACCGCGCGGGTGTTTTCTCCCGAGTACTGCGACGCGGCGATTGCGTCGGATATTGCGGCCAGCGACGCCATTCTGATTTCGATACCTCCGGACCAGTCGGGCGATCCGGTGCTTTCAACCTTCCAGGACGCGATTGCCGCCGCGCCGAAATTGCGCTGGGTGGGCTATCTGTCCACGGTCGGCGTCTATGGCGACCACGCAGGCCGATGGATCGACGAGACGACGCCGGCTTCACCGCAACAAGAGCGTTCGCGGATCAGGGCTGCGGTGGAGCAGGCGTGGCTGACATTCGGCGCATCGCGGGGAATAGCCCTGCACATTTTCAGGCTCTCCGGAATCTACGGTCCGGAACGCAACCAGCTTGCGCAACTCGCCGCTGGCACCGCCCGCCGCATCGTCAAGCCGGGGCAGGTGTTCAACCGGATTCATGTGGCTGACATCGCCACCGTTATCGAAGCCTCGCTGGCTCATCCGCGCGGCGGCGCCATCTATAATGTGTCCGACAACGAACCGGCGCCGCCGCAGGATGTCGTTGCCTTTGCCGCGCGCCTTTGCGGCATCGAACCTCCGCCGGAAATCCCGTTCGACACGGCCGAACTCTCGGCGATGGGACGCAGCTTTTTCAGCGAGTCCAAACGCGTGCGCAACGATCTCATCCGTCAGGAGCTGGGCGTCGAGCTGCGCTATCCAACCTATCGCGAAGGGCTGACCGCGTTGCGGGAAAGCGGCGAGGGGCCGAGGACTCCGGCTTAGAGCGTTTTCAAGCCAACGGGTCGCGCGAATGCGCGCCCGATGACAGGCTCCGTGGATACCGGTTCGCGTCAAGAAAACGCGTCAAAACAAAAAACTAGAGCCCCGTTTCGATTCAATCGAAACGGGAAAGGCTCTAGTCCCGCGGTCCATAGCGCCGTAACGCCTCGAGGGTGAGGCCCTTGCCGACCGCGCCGAAAATGTCGCCTTCGACGATGCGAACCGAAGGCAGCGCCTTGGTGATGGCTTTACGAACGTGGGCGAGTTTGACCGAGCCGCCGGTCAGGAACACGGCGTCGATATCATCGCCGGCTAAGCCCGCCTGGGTCAGGCAATTCTTGATGCGGGCCGCGATCCGATCCGCCAACTGCATTGTGTGGCTGACGAGATCGGGGCGGGCGATGCCGGCGCTGAGGCCCGGGGCGATCCATTGCAAGGGGATGTCGGCCTGGCGTTTGTCGGAGAGCGCGATCTTGGCGTCCTCGACCTCCATCGCCAGCGTGTGGCCGCGCTGCTCCTCGACCACGCGCAGCAGGCGATCGAGCAGCTTCGGCTCGCTCGCCTCCTGACGCACCTGGCGGATATCCGCGGCGACGCGCGGCTCATACATCCGGTTGATGTTCGACCATGTGGCAAGGTCGTGAAAATAACTCGAGGGCACGTCGAGCCCGGCGCGCTTCATCGGGCTGCCGAAGCCGAACAGCGGCATCAATACGCCGAGGCTGAGCTGGCGATCGAAATCGGTGCCGCCGATCCGCACGCCGTCATTGGCGAGAATGTCGGCGGACCGGTCCGCCTTGCCGTGGCGCTGCGGTCCGAGACGCACGATCGAGAAGTCCGAGGTGCCGCCGCCGATATCGGCGATCAGGGCGACTTCTTCCGTCGTGATCTGGCGCTCATAGTCGAGCGCCGCCGCGATCGGTTCGAACTGGAATGTCACGTCGTCGAAGCCGACCTCGCGCGCGATCTCACGCAAGGTTTGCTCGGCCTTGCGATCGGCGTCCGGCGCATTGTCGACGAAGTGCACGGGGCGGCCATGCACGACGTCGCGCAACTCGCGGCCGGTGGCCTGCTCGGCGCGGCGTTTTACGGCGCCGAGGTAATAGGCGATCACGTCGCGAAACCGAACGCGATTGCGCCCGAGCCGGGTGGTCTCCTCGATCAGCGAGGTGCCGAGCACGGATTTGAGGCTGCGCATCAGCCGGCCGGGCGCGCCATCGACATAGGCTTCGATCGCCCGGCGGCCGATCAGCACGGCGCCATCGACTTCGTAGAACATCGCGCTCGGAATCGTGGTGTGGCCGGGCTCCAGCGCAGCCAGCACAGGCGCACGATTCTCGATCGTGCCGAGTGTCGTGTTCGACGTTCCGAAATCAAGGCCGCAGATTGACATGAAAGCTCCAGGAGGAGCGTCCGTCTACACATTAAAACGCCATCGATCCACCTTTATCTTCGGCAATGCAGGCTTGATGTCGCCTGCGAATCCACAGAACATTTTGTTTCATGTGTCGGGTTGATGAATCGACGGGCAATGGTCCATAAGCGGCGTCCGCGCGGCCGGTGGTTCGGGCGCAGCGATGGCTTCAGAAGGATTTCGCGTGGTAAACATTCATCGACAGATTGCGCAAGAGTTGGGTGTCCGCGAGCAGCAGGTCGAGGCGACCGTGGCGCTGCTCGACGGCGGCGCGACCGTGCCGTTCGTGGCGCGCTACCGCAAGGAAATCACCGGCGCGCTCGATGACGCGCAACTGCGCACGCTGGAAGAACGCCTGAACTATCTGCGCGAGCTGGAAGCCCGCCGCGCCGCCATTCTTGAGTCGGTGCGCGAACAAGGCAAGCTCGATGCCGCACTGGAAGCCGCGATCATGGCGGCCGACAGCAAGGGGCGTCTGGAGGATATCTATCTGCCGTTCAAGCCGAAGCGCCGCACCAAGGCCGAGATCGCCAAGGAAGCCGGCCTCGAGCCATTGTCCGAGCAATTGCTGACGCAACCGCAAAACAATCCGGAAGCTGTGGCCGCCTCGTTCGTCGACGGCGACAAGGGAGTGGCCGATGTCGCTGCCGCGCTCGACGGCGCGCGCGCGATTCTGGTCGAGCGCTTTGCGGAGGACGCCGATTTGATCGGCGCGCTGCGCGAGCAGATGTGGTCGAGCGGCCAGATGATCTCGACGGTGCGAAAAGGCAAGAAGACCGAGGGCGAGAAGTTCAAGGACTATTTCGAATTCAACGAACCGCTGCACAAATTGCCCTCGCACCGCATCCTGGCGCTGTTCCGCGGCGAGAAGGAAGAGATACTCGATCTGCAATTGCAGCCGGACGCGCAAGCGCCGGTCGCCGGCGTGCCGAGCTCGGCCGAGCTGAAGATCATGCAGCGCTTTGCGATTCAGGACCAGGGCCGCGCCGGCGACCGCTGGTTGGCGGAAACCGTGCGCTGGGCGTGGCGCACCAAGATCCAGATGCATCTTGGTATCGATCTGCGGATGCGGTTGTGGACGGCGGCCGAGACCGAAGGCGTGCGCGTGTTCGCCTCGAATTTGCGCGATTTGTTGCTGGCAGCACCCGCCGGCGCGCGCGTCACCATGGGCCTCGATCCTGGATTCCGCTCCGGCGTCAAGGTCGCGGTGGTCGACGCCACCGGCAAGGTGCTGGCCACCACGGCGGTCTATCCACATGAACCGCAGAGGCAGTGGAACGAAGCACTGGCGACGCTGGGCAAGCTCGCGGTGACGCATCAGGTCGATCTGATCGCGATCGGCAACGGCACGGCGTCGCGCGAGACCGACAAGCTGGCGATGGATCTGGTCAAGCTGCTGCCGGACCTGAAGATGTCGAAGATCGTGGTGTCGGAAGCCGGCGCTTCCGTCTATTCGGCGTCGGCCTTTGCGTCGGAGGAGTTGCCGGAGCTCGATGTTACCATGCGTGGTGCGGTATCGATCGCGCGGCGGCTGCAGGATCCGCTGGCCGAGCTGGTGAAGATCGATCCGAAGGCCATTGGCGTTGGGCAATATCAGCACGATCTCGGCGAGACCAAACTGGCGCGTTCGCTCGATGCGGTGGTCGAAGATTGCGTCAACGCGGTCGGCGTCGATGCCAACACCGCGTCCGCGCCGCTGTTGGCGCGGGTATCCGGCATCGGCGCCGGGCTGGCGCAAAGCATCGTGCAGCATCGCGACGCCAACGGCCCGTTCAAATCGCGCAAGGGCCTCAAGGAAGTGCCGCGGCTGGGGCCGAAGGCGTTCGAGCAATGCGCCGGCTTCCTGCGCATCAATGACGGCGAAGATCCGCTCGATGCCTCCGGCGTGCATCCGGAAGCCTATCCGGTGGTGCGGCGGATTCTGGCCGCCACCAAGAGCGACATCAAGGCGCTGATCGGCAATGCCGAGATCGTTCGCCAGTTGAAGCCGCAGAGCTTCGTCGACGACACCTTCGGCCTGCCCACGGTGACCGACATCCTGCGCGAGCTGGAAAAGCCCGGCCGCGATCCGCGCCCGGCGTTCAAGGCCGCGGTGTTCAAGGAGGGCGTCGAGACCCTGAAGGATCTCAAGCGCGGCATGGTGCTCGAGGGCACCGTCACCAATGTCGCGGCGTTCGGCGCTTTCGTCGATATCGGCGTGCATCAGGATGGGCTGGTGCACATCTCGGCGATGTCCAAGACCTTCATCAAGGATCCGCGCGAAGTCGTGAAGTCGGGCGACATCGTCAAGGTGAAGGTGCTGGAGGTCGAGGTCGACCGCAAGCGCATCGCGCTGACATTGCGGCTCGACGATGAGGTCGGCGCCAAGAGCGATCGCCCGGCGCAAGGCAAGCCGCGCGAGTTCTCGAAGGCGGCGATGACGTCCTCAGCGCCGCGCAAACCGCAGGAAGCGTCCGGCGGCGGCGCGCTCGCCGAAGCGCTGCGCCGCGCCAGCGAAAAGAACGGGCGCAAAGGGGCGTAACCGGCCCCGAGCGTCGCCGGCCATCAGGAGCTAAACGGGGCTCAGCGCGGCGCGATCTGCCCGATCAGTGAGTTGACCGCGGCGGCGAGGCCGCCGGTTGAGAACACGTTCATGACGAAAACGCGGAGGCTTCCGCGAATACATCGGAGCCTCCGGCCGTCAGGGTGGCGACGTTACTGTCATAATTCTTGACGCCGCGCAGCCCGCCGGCTGCTCCCATCTTCCGCTTTCCGGTCTTCCCGGTCATTTCCCGACCGTGGCGTCTGGCGTCACCGCACGCATATTTGTGTCGTGATTCGCCGGGATTTATGACACAATTACTACCGTTAGGTGTCGGTTCGGTAACATGCGGAGCGGTCGATGAGTCTGGAATGGCGGGCGCGGTCACATTCCCTGGCCTGGTCGAATCCCCTGGCCTGGTGGTGGAGTCTGCTGACCGCCGTCAGCGGCGCCAATATCGCGGTCTGGTTTATGCTGTACCGCCAGCTGCAGCCGGCCGGCAGTGCCGGCGGCGCGTCCGGCATCGAGCTCATGCTGCTGCTCTGTGCGGCCTATGTGTTCGGCTGCGCCTTCAGGTCGTTCCTGCCGCGCGCGGACGTTCAGCGGATCTGCCTGTTCGATACCTGGCTGTCGAGCGTTGCCGTCGGCCGGTCGGTAGCGACCGTGGCCGAGGTCTGCTTTGTGGCGCAGTGGGCGATTATCCTGCATCAGCTCGGCACGATGACGGGAGCGGAAACCACCCTGAACGCCGCTCTTGTGATCGTGCCGCTGATCATCATCGCGGAATGCTGCTCATGGTATGCGGTGCTGACCACCAATTATCTGTGGAACGCGGTCGAGAATTCGCTATGGGCCGTCGCCTTCTTCATCGTCGGGATCGGCCTTTGCCGGCTGCTGCCGGAGTTTGATGGTCCGGTGCGCGCGGCTCTCGCCGTCGCGATCACGGGGATTGCGGCCTATCTGGCGTTTCTCATGACCGTCGATGTCCCGATGTACCTGAACCGCTGGCGGGCAGGGCTTGCCGATGGCAGCAGGCTTTTGCGGCCGCTCGAGGGTCTGCGTGACGTCAGCACGCGCTGGATCGTGACGCACGACGTTACGGAGTGGAAGGGCGAGATGACCTGGATGGCGCTGTATTTCAGCGCGGCGGTCTGGGCCAGCCTCGCACTGTGCGTTTGCTATTCGATCGAGGATCACCTGCCGCGCTATCGCACCGAAGCGACGATCGTGAGTGGTATCTCGACCGCGCCGGCCGTCATCGGCAAGCAATCCCTGGCAACCGCGCGCCACGGCGTTTAACGGCGCCGACGAAGCCGGCACCGGTCAGCCGATAGCCTTGAGCCCCCGAAGCGTTTCGAAACATTCGCAGGCGGTGCTTTGCAGCAAAGGCTTATCGACAATTCGTATCACGCCCCTGGAGTAGGTGATGGCGCCGGCGGCCTGCAGCTTGCTGGCGACATTGGTCACGGACGTTCGCCGCACGCCGAGCATCTCCGATAAAAACTCCTGCGTCAGCGTGATGGTGTCGCTTTCCGTGACGACGCTGGTCTGAAGCAGCCAACGCGCAAGGCGGGATTCGACCGTATGCAGTGCGTTGCACGCGGCCGTCATACGGGCCTGTGTCAGCAGCATCTCGCTGTCCTGAACGCACAGCGTCTTCAGGGTCTCACTGTGCGACACCACTTTGCGAAAATGCGGCGCCGCAACGCGGATCGACGACATTTTCAGCTGAACGACGGCCCGCACCCGCGACTTGTGGAGGCCGAAGCCCGCTGCTGCGCCGAACATGCTGTCGCGGCCGACGGTGCCGGTCTCGATCGCCTTTCCGTCCTGCATCACGATGACGAGCGAGATCATTCCACTGATCGGAAAATAAACCTGATCGATCTCGTCATTGGTTTCCGCCAGGATAGTGCCTTGAGCCAGTTGCTCATGGACGAAATGCGACTCCAACTGACCGAAGTCGGTACGCGGCAGCTTTGCAAGCAGCCTGTTGCGCAACGGATCCACGCCGGGTGGTATCAAGATCGGCATCCTGCCCGGTCGGTCTGGGCCAGTTCCCGCAGGGATTGAAATGGCGCTCCGAGTCAACGCCGCCGCGGCATCCCGTTTTATTCGAGCCGCCAACGTCTGTCGGCTCGATTTCCGACATAAGAAAGTCAGGACGTGTCGGAGCGTTCGAATTCTTCAGGCTTTGAAAGATACCTTCCGCCAAACCAATCAGACGGGTCGAAACGGTTTCACGAGCAAGGCGCAGCTATTTTGCAGCCTGTTGGCGAGGCTTCCCGGCGTCCGGCGTGGCTTCTCCGCATGAGCGAGAGCATGCCTCTCCGTCGCCGAATAGCGGAACCAGCTTAACAGCGAATAGCTGAGCATATCCCTCTTGTGTGCGAAAAGCGACACATGAATCGGATTTGCAAGGAATTTTCTGTCCCTCGAAACCGTCAGCACTTTCGTTCGTTTTCCGCGACAGCCTTGAGGAAACATGCCCCGATTTTACTTTGAAGTCTCCCGTGGCGAGACGTTGAAGGACACCCAAGCGATTGGTCACGATGTTGTGGACGATGTGCAATCCGAGGCCGGTGCTGCCCTGGTCGCGCCGGGTGGTGAAAAACGGGTCGAACACCTGGCGCCCGACCTCCGGACTCATTCCGCAGCCATCGTCCGAAAACAGCACTTCGACATTGTCCTTGCCCGACGCCTGCGTCGCGATATGGAGCGATCCAAACCGCTGATGGCGCCAGCCAGCCGCAATAGCGGGTATTCGTCAGCGTCGTTTCGGATTTTCCTCGCCGCGTTTACTTCATGTCGCGCAATTCGCGGCGCAGGATCTTGCCGACGGCGGATTTTGGCAGCGCATCGACGAACACCACGTGCTTGGGCACCTTGTAGGCGGTCAATTCCTTGCGGCAGAACGCGGTGATTTCGGCTTCGCTGATCTCGGCGTTCGGCGCGCGCACCACGAACAGCTTGACCGCCTCTCCGGTCTTCTCGTCGGGAACACCGACGCAGGCACATTCGAGGATGCCCGGATAAGCCGTGACGATCGCCTCGATTTCGTTGGGAAATACGTTGAAGCCGGACACCAGGACCATGTCCTTCTTGCGGTCGACGATTTTGAGGAAGCCGCGTTCGTCGAAGGTGCCGATATCGCCGGTGCGAAAATAGCCGTCATCGGTGAATGCCGCGGCGTTCGCTTCGGGCTTCTGCCAGTAGCCGCTCATCACCTGCGGCCCCCTCGCGCAGATTTCGCCGGGCTCGCCGATGCCGACCTCGCGGCCCTCTTCGTCGAGCAGCTTGATGTCGGTCGAGGGCATCGGCATCCCGGTGGTGCCGTTGAATTCGGTCACCGCGGTCGGGTTGAACGACAGCACCGGGCTGGTTTCCGACAGTCCATAGCCTTCATGGATCATGACGCCGGTGAGCGCTTTCCACTTGGCCGAGACGGCTTCGATGATGGCAGCACCGCCGCCGCCGGCCAGACGCAGATTGGAAAAGTCGATTTCCTTCGAACGTGGATGCGCCACCAGCCCGGCATAGAGCGTGTTGACACCCATGAAGGTGCTGCAGCGCGATTGCTTCAGCACGTCGATGAAGCTGTCGAAATCGCGCGGATTGGGCACCAGCCAATTATCGACGCCGATCGAGAAGTAGGTGATGAAGTTCACCATCAGCGCGAAGATATGATAGAGCGGGATCGCCGTGACGATCACCTCCTGGCCCGGCCGCAGATCGTTGGGCATGAACGCCTTGAACTGCTCGGCGTTGGCTACGAGATTGCGGTGCGACAATGCTGCGCCTTTGGACAGTCCCGTCGTGCCGCCGGTATATTGCAGGAACAGAAGATCGTCCGGGCCCACATCGACCGGCTCGAACGGCAGCGCCGCGCCTTCGCTCAAGGCATCGGCGAATGCGATCGCCCCGGCCAGCCGCGGATCGACCGCGGGACCGGGCAGCTTGGCGGTGGTGCCGTCGCCCGGGCTGATGGTGATCACGGTCTTCAGTTTGGTCTTGGTGAGGACTTCGGCCACCGTGGCCGATACCCCGCTGTAAACCACGATGATGTTCACGCCGGCGTCGTTGAGCTGATATTCGAGCTCGCGCGCGGTATACAGCGGATTGACGTTGACCTGGGCTGCGCCGGTGCGAATGATGCCGAGCATGGCGATCGGAAACGCGATCAGATTGGGAGACATCACCGCGATGCGGTCGCCTTTCTTGACGCCGAGATTGTTTTGCAGATATGCGGCAAATGCGCGCGATTGCCGGTCGACATCGGCATAGCTGACGGTTTGCCCCAGGCAGCGAAACGCCGGCTTGTCGGCAAACTGCTGCATCGCTCCTTCCAGCATCGACACCACGGAACGGTGGGCCTCGGGGTTGATCTCGGTGGGAATCGTCCCGTAGCTGGCTTGCCAGTGTCGTTTCGTCATCAATGTGCTCCTCAACGGCTCAGTCGATCGCTGGACCGGGAGGCCGCGGGCTTGTCCGCCTTGATGCCCGTCGTCTCATGCCCGCTTCTCCCCCGTGCGGTTACCGTACAGGACAAAGCGGAGGTCTGGAATGGCCGGGGGACGCCTCTGAGCGCCGGTTTGCCTAAGCCGCCATCAAGTGATTTGCCCTGGCCGTTTGCCTGTCCAGCCCCGTTTGCAAAAATATTTTAGTTCACAGCCGGGCCAAATCACCGGCTTATTGCTGTCATCCCGTGCCCCTTGGAGGGGCGTATCGCGATCGTCACGGACGTTGGGCATGGGATGCGGTGGACGCAAGCGGTGCTGCTGACGAGAGCACTTTGATTGCGGACGGCGAAGTCGTGTGGTCCTGACGCCTCGACGCTGGCGTCAAGTTCTTGAGAAGCAAGCTTCTGAGGGATGACGGTGACAATAAGCCGATCACCGGGGAGAGCACGAAGGAAACCGTTAAAACCACTGCGCAGGGAATGCCGGGTGATTCCGGTGAACCTGTGGTGACTACCGTGTGCTTACTACCTTTGCACACGGGCTGCGGGTGCATCGGGCGCCCGGCATTCCCTGCGTCCCTCTTGGGATCGCACTGCGTCCCTCTTGGGATCGCACTGCGTCCCTCTGGTGCTGAGGGACAAACTGATCGTACCAACTCGGGCGCATTCGTGCTGCGGGAACGTGGACGCACATTCAGCCGTCATCGCTCCCCTGAAGGCAGGGTCGATCCAGTATTGCGCAGCGGCGTTGACGGGGTGAGGTGGATCGAAAGCTCGCGGCGTACTGGCATCACCCGCATTTCGCGGGTCTGACGACCCTCCCCCTCTGAGGGTGGAGTGGTCGCCATCCGCTAACGTTCGACGTCAGCCGCTACTCCGCGGCCTTCGCCGCCTTGGCGCCGAACATGCGCGTCGGGGCTGCAAAACCGCAGGAGGTGCCGTCGGTGACCTTGACCTGATCTTCCCACGGCAGGCGGAAGGTGCCGGCCACCATGTCCTGCATGAAAGTATAGGGGCAATCCATCGCGCCGCCTTTCACCGCGACATAGCCGCGATGCCAGAGTTGATAGATGTTGTTTTCGACGCCCCAGTGAATCCGCGCCTCGCGCACCAGATCGGGGCGGACCTCGGCGGTGATGATCTCGTCGGCGCGGCCGGTGGTGCCGTGGGCGATGACGCTGCCGTCGAAATTCACGATCATGCCTTCGCCCATGGAATCGAACGAGCCGTCCGAGCCGCACATGCAGACATTGGCCGTTACCATCAAGTTCTGGAAGGCGTTGGCCTGGTTGGTAAAGCGCCAGCTGTCGCGGATCGGCGCGGTGTAGCCGGCGGTGCGGATCATGATCTCCGCGCCCTTGTAGGCGCATTCGCGGGCCATCTCCGGGAACATGCCGTCATGGCAGATGATCAGCGCGAGCTTGGCGCCCTTCGGTCCTTCGATCACGGGAATGCCGATGTCGCCGGGCTCCCACGGCTCGACCGGGATCCAGGGATGGAATTTGCGGTAGTACAGCTTGATCTCGCCGTGATCGTCGATGATCAGGCCGGAATTGTAGGGGTTGCCGTCGGGGTTGAATTCCATGATCGAAAAGCAACCCCAGATCTTGTGCTCGATGCAGGCCTGCTTGAACGCGGCCACTTCCGGGCCGTCGAGCCGGCACATGATCTCGGGGTTGGTGTCCATCGACAGGCCGTGCAGGGAATATTCGGGGAACACCACCAGATCCATGGTGCCGAGATTGCGGCGCGCCTTGCCGACCATATAGACGATGCGTTCGGTCTGCCGCGCCAGATCGGCCTTGGTCACGACCACAGGCAATTGCAGTTGAACCAGCCCGATCACGACGCCTTCGGGCGATTTGTTAAGGCCGCCAAGTCCGTTCATAGTCGTCTCCTGTTCCGTTCACGCGGTCGTGGTCGCCTGACAAGGGCGCCCGCCGGAAACAAAGCCGATTTTGGTTGACAGCGACAGGCTATTTTTCGAGCGATAGGCTAACGATTAGCCATCCAATCCAACCCAGGAGCCACCGTCCCGATGTCTGATTTCGATCGTGTAATTGAGCGCCGCGGCACGCACGCGACGAAGTGGGACATGACGGCAAAACTTTCCGGCATTACGGCGGCGGACGCCATCCCGATGTGGGTCGCGGATATGGATTTCGCGGCGCCCCCGGGCGTGACGCAGGCGCTGGCGGCGACCGTCGACCGCGGGGTTCATGGCTATTATGCCGACACCGGTAGCTGGGCTGAGGCGTTGACCGATTGGCTGGCGCTTCGGCATGGCGTGTCGATCAAGCCGGAATGGGTCAGTCCCACCCCCGGGGTGGTCTCGGGATTGGGCCTGATCTTGCAGGCCGTCAGCGAGCCCGGCGATGACGTCGTGGTGTTTCCGCCGGCCTATCATGCCTTCCGCAAGATCATCCTCGCCAATGACCGGCGCATCCTCGATGCGCAACTGGTGCAGCGCCAGGGCCGCTACGCGATGGACCTCGAGGCGCTGCGCGAAATGCTGACGCCGCGGACCAAAGTGGTGTTTTTCTGCAGCCCGCATAATCCGGGCGGCACGGTCTGGTCGGTCGAGGAAATCCGGGCGCTGGCGGCGTTCTGCGCCGAGCACGATCTGATTTTGGTGTCCGACGAGATCCATTGCGATCTGATCCTGGACGGTGCTGCGCACATTCCGACCATGAATGCGGCGCCGGAGATCGCCGATCGCCTGATCACGTGTGTCGCCGCCACCAAGACGTTCAATCTCGCCGGCGCCCATGTCGGCGCCTGCGTGACGCCGAACGCGGCGCTGAAACGCAAACTCGACGCGCGGATCGCGGCCAGCGGGCTCGGTTCCTACAACGCGTTCGGCATGATCGCGACCGAGGCGGCATGGCGAACCGGTGCAGCCTGGCTCAATGAGCTGCTGCCTTATCTGCGCGGCAACCGCGACCTGTTGGACGCACGGATCGAGGCGGCGGCGCCGGGGGCGCGTTCGATGCGGCTCGATGCGACCTATCTGGCCTGGGTCGATTTTTCCGGAACCGGGCTATCAGCCGAAGATGTCGCCAGGCGCGTCAGCGGCCGTGCCCGGATTTTTGCCAGCCCGGGGTCGCAGTTCGGACCCGGTGGTGAAACCTGGTTGCGGTTCAACTTCGCGACGCCGCGGCCGATCCTCAACGAGGCGCTCGATCGGCTCGACGACGCCTTTAGCGATCTCAGAAAATGAGCGCTGGTATCGAATTCGAGGCCGATATTTAATCGGATAATGATGTATCCGGATCCGAACTCAGATTCACAGAAGCTGTACGACCGGGCCTTGTCGTCGCTGCCGGGCGGCAATACGCGCACCACGGTTTATATGAAGCCCTATCCGATCTATGCCGCGCGCGGCGAGGGCTGCCGGGTCTGGGATGTCGATGGCCATGAATTCATCGACTGCATCAATAATTTCACCTCGCTGATCCATGGTCACGCGCATCCGCTGCTGATCGAGGCGGCCACGCGGCAGTTGGCGCTGGGCTCGGCGTTTGGCATGCCGACGGTCTCCGAGATCGAATTGGCGGAGCTGCTGGCATCGCGGCTGCCGTCGGTCGAGCAGGTGCGCTTCACCAATTCAGGCACCGAAGCCGTGATGATGGCGCTGAAGGCCGCGCGCGCCTTTACCGGCCGGCCGAAAATCGCCAAATGCGAGGGCGCCTATCACGGCTCCTACGATTACGCCGAAGTGAGCCTCGATCCGACGCCCGATAGCTGGGGCCGCAACGCTCCGGTTTCGGTCGCGTTCGCCAAGGGCACGCCGGAGAATGTGCTGGCCGACGTCATCACGCTGCCGTTCAATGATCCGGAGGCCGCGGTCAGCCTGATCCGCGAGCACGGCGCCGAACTGGCCGGTGTGCTCGTCGATCCCATGCCCAACCGCGCGGGCCTCGCGCCAGCGGACAAAAGCTATCTCGAGGCGTTGCGCGCAGGTCACGCGCGAGGTCGGTGCGCTGCTGATCTTCGATGAAGTCATCACCTTCCGGCTCGGCTATCGCGGCGCGCAGGGCGTGTGGGACATCGATCCCGATCTGACCACGCTCGGCAAGATCATCGGCGGTGGCTTTCCGGTCGGCGCGATCGGTGGCCACCGGGAATTCATGACGGTGTTCGATCCGAGTTCAGGCAAGCCGGCGCTGCCGCACGGCGGCACGTTCTCGGCCAATCCTGTGACGATGCGCGCGGGCCTTGTTGCGATGGAATTGCTCGACGAAGCGGCGTTCGCGCGCCTCGATGTCATCGGCCACGCGGTTCGTTCCGGCATCGACGCGGCGTTCCGCAAGAGCGGCGTGCCCGGAAATACGGTCGGACTTGGGCTCGCTGTTGCAGATTCATTTCACCGATCGTCCGGTCCGCGATTACCGCTCGGCCTATTTGACCCCGCCGGAAGCCAAGCGTCAGTCGGCGTTCCATCGCGCTCTGCTCAATCGCGGCGTGCTGGCGGCCGGAAACGGCTTGATGGCGCTGTCGACGCCGATGACCGATGCCGATGTCGAGCCATCGTCGCGGCGGCATCGGGCGCGCTGGCGGAAGTGGCGGCCATGACCTGAATATCAGCCGGACCGAAACCGCTGCGATCAAATGCAAACTTCTCCTTCAGGCACATCTCTCATGTCCACCAAGATCGATCCCATCACGCGGTCCGTCGTCCAGCATCGGCTGAGCTCGATCGTCCGGGAAATGGGCGAGGCGATGCTTCGCACCTCCTATTCGCAGATCCTGAACTCCAGCCGCGATTTCTCGCTGGCGATCTGCGACACCAGCGGGCGGCTGATCGCGCAGGCCGATCACCTTCCGGTACATGTCGGTGCGCTGCCCTGGGCCACGCTCGCGGTCGAGGAGCGCTTCAAGGACGTCGCACCCGGCGACGTCATTCTGCTCAACGATCCCTATCATGGCGGCAGTCATCTGCCCGATCTCACCGCGTTCGTGCCGGTATTCGCCAGCGGCAGGCGTCTGCTCTGGACCATCGTCCGCGCCCATCAGAGCGATATCGGCGGCGCCACCCATGGCGCCTACAATCCCGGTGCCACCGAGATCTGGCAGGAGGGGCTGCGTGTTCCGCCCATCAAACTCTACGAGGCCGGCCGGCCGCGCGAGGATCTGCTCGATCTGCTGGCGCTGAACGTGCGAAATCCCCGCGAGTTTCGCGGCGACCTCGCTGCGATGCTGGGGGCGGCGCATCTCGGCGAGCGCCGTGTCTCAAAACTGTTCGGCGAGTTCGGCGTGCCGGTCGTCGAAGCCGCGATCGAGGCGATCCTCGACGCCACCGAGCAGCAGACCCGCGCGGTGGTCTCAACCTGGAAGGACGGCGTGTTCCACGGCGAGGCGTTTCTCGACGATGACGGCCATGGCCGCAGCGACATCCGGATCGCGGCGAAGGTCACCAAGAAGGGCAGCGACATCGAGGTCGATCTGTCCGGGTCCGATCCGCAATCGACCAGTTTTGTGAATTCGTCGCATGCCAACATGCAGGCCGCGGTGGCGATGGCCTTTGCCTATCTGATCGACGCCGAAATCCCCAAGAACACCGGCGCGCTGCGGCCGCTCAAGGTGATCGCCAGGCAGGGGACGATTGTCTGGGCCGATCCCGGTCGTCCGGTGACGTTGTGTACCAGCCATCCCTCCAACGAGATCGTCGAAGCCATCATCAAGGCGATGTCGGCGTCCTGTCCGGAACGCGCGATGGCCGGATGGGGCCGCCGCTTCCGGATCGCGATCCAGGGCGAAAATCCGCGCACCGGCCGGCAATTCATCTGGCACCTGTTTCAGGCGCGGCCCGGCGGCGGCGCCTCGTCCGGCGGCGACGGCTATTCGTCGATCGGCGAGTGGCACTCGGTCGGCGGCCTCAAATTCGGCAGCATCGAGGTCGCAGAAGTGCGCTTTCCCCTGCATTTCCGGCAACATGAATTTCGCGAAGGCTCCGGCGGCGATGGCCAATTCCGCGGCGGCCTCGGCGTGTCGCTCGACCTGATCCTGGAAACCGAAAAACCGTCGCTGGGCAATACGGCAGGCGACGGCATACGCCACCGTCCCTGCGGCATGCTGGGTGGCGAAGACGGTGCGCCGCACGCCTATCGATTGCTGTCGGAAGGACGGCCGCCGCGCGTGTTGAAAACCAAGGAAGTCGGCATCGAAATTCGGCCCGGCGATTGCCTGGAAATACGCTCGTCCGGCGGCGGCGGTTGGGGACCGCCGGCGAAGCGATCTGCGCTGGCGCGGCAGCATGACCGCGAACAAGGCTTGACCGCGCCAGATGCGCCGGCCGGGCAGGATGCCCAATGATGTTCACAATCGGAATTGATGTCGGCGGCACCTACACGGATTTGGTTGCGATCGACGACCAGGGCAAAATCGTTTTCGGCAAATCGCCCTCGACGCCGGCGGATCAGTCCATCGGCGTGATGGCAGGATTGGACGAGCTGGCGCGGCGTCTCAAGCTGACGCGCGCGGAAATGTTGGCATCCACCGATCGCGTGGTGCACGGCACGACGGTGGCGACCAACGCTTTGCTGGAGCGCAAGGGCGCCAAAGTCGCGCTGCTCACCACCGAAGGCCATCGCGATGTGATCGAGATGCGCGAAGGCCTCAAGGACAACCGCTACGATCTGCGGTCGCCGCCGCCGGAACCGCTGGTGCCGCGCCATTTTCGCTTTGGCGTCAAGGAGCGGCTCAAGGCCAACGGCGAGATCGCCATACCGCTCGACGATCACTCGCTTGGCGAGGCCATCGCCGCGATCCGGAAATCCGGCGCCACGTCGGTCGCGGTCTGCTTCCTGCACGCCTACCTCAACCCGGTCCACGAACTCGCGGCCGTTGAGCGGCTGGCGCGCGAATTGCCCGACGTCAGCGTGTCGCGCTCCAGCGATGTGCTGCCGCAGATCAAGGAATATGAGCGGGTCTCGACATCAATCGTGAATGCCTATGTCGGGCCGCTGGTGCGGCGCTATCTGACCACGCTGGAGCAGCGCCTTGCCGGCGCCGGATTCAAGGGCAGTCTCTTTATCATCCTGTCGCATGGCGGCATGGCGCCGGTGGAAGAAGCCTCGCGGCTGGCCGCAGGCACCGTGCTGTCGGGACCGGCCGGTGGCATTTCCGGCGGCCGGCGCTGCGCGGCTATTCTCGGCGTTCCCAATCTGGTGCCGTTCGACATGGGCGGCACCAGCACGGATATCTCGCTGATCTCCGATGGTGCGGCGTCGCTCTCCGCCGATGGCATGCTGGCGGGACAGCGCATCGCGTTGCGCAGCCTCGACATTGCCAGCATCGCGGCCGGCGGCGGCTCGATCGCCAGCGTCGATGCCGGCGGTACGCTTCGTGTCGGGCCGGAAAGCGCCGGTTCGGTGCCGGGGCCGGCCTGCTATGGCAATGGCGGCGAGGCTGCGACCGTCACCGATGCCAACATCGTGCTGGGCTTTCTCGATGCCGGCGCCTTCATGGGCGGGCAACGCCCGCTGGATGCCGCGGCGGCTGCCGCCGCAGTCGAGCGCGTCGGCGCTTCGCTGGGGCTTTCGCTGCAGGAGGCCGCAGCCGGCATCTACCGCATCATCAATCTGAAGATGGCTGATGGCATCCGGCTGATGACCTTGCGCCGTGGCGTCGATCCCAGGCGCTTTGCACTGTTGAGCTTTGGCGGTGCGGCCGGCGCGCATGCGGTCGAGGTCGCGCGTGAACTCGAGATCAAGCGCATCATCGTGCCGACCGCCGCCTCGGTGCTGTCGGCGTGGGGCATGCTGACCTGCGATCTGCGCTACGAAGTCAGCCGCACCCATTACGGCACCGGCAAGCGTATTTCGCCGGAGGAAGTGCGCGACATTTTCGCTCGACTGGAACAGCAGGCGACGGGACGGCTGCGTTCCTGGTTCAATGGATCCATTGCGGTCGAGCGATCCGCCGAGATGCGTTACGGCGAGCAGGTGTTCGAGATCGATGTCTCGCTCGATGGCCTCGGCTGGAACGACGCGTCGCTGGTCGATCAGATCGAGGATCGTTTTCATCGCCGCCACGAGGAGCTTTACACCTATGCCTCACGCGACCAGGAGGTGGTGTTCGTCAACGCCCGGGTCGCGGCGGTCGGCGAAGTCCCGCAAATCGGGCAGGCGGAGTTATCGGCAGCCATCCGCTGCGGCCTGCGCGCCGCGCTCGACGCGCAAGGCGTTTTTCGGCGAATGGATCGAGGTGCCGGTCTATGCGCTCGACGATCTCAAGCCGGGCCACGCGTTCGCAGGCCCCGCGATTGTCGAGGCTGAAACCACCACCGTTGTGATCGGCGCGCGTGACCGATTGACGGTCAACGCGCTCGGCTGGCTGGATATCGCGGTGGGCTGATCTATGCCGACAGATGCGGTGTGGTGTTCGGTTCCAGCGCTGCTTCGGCTTCGCTCTCGCTCGGCAGCTTTTCGTCGTGGACCGGCAGGGGCGTTCCGATCCAGAAGGGATCGACGGTATGGTCGCGGCGCGGATTGGTGGTGTTGGGGTGAATCAGGATGCTGAGGCCGAGATGGTTGAGCATCAGCCACGGCACCAGGGTCGGGAAGATTTCCTTGGCGAAAGCGACCTGGAACATCGGGCGATCGTGCGGACCCACCTTCACGTCGTGCCAGCTTCCGAGCCGGACCGCAAAACGCTCGCCGATCCAGCGGCGCAATTGCTCCGCGGTCGTCCGCGTCGTGGCCGGATCGTAATAGATATGCGCGTGATAGCTCGCGATCTCCGCGATCGGGCGGGGCGCAGATGTCGGGTCGGACGTCGTCATGATGCCGCCTTGTCAGTTGACCGCGATGTTGTTGTCGGCAATCACCTTCTGCCACTTGGCACGTTCATCGACGAGCAATTTGGCCAGCTCCTCCGGCGTGCTTTGCCAGGCCTCAAGCCCCATATCGCCGAAGGTCGCCAGCAGTTTTGGATCGGTCAGGGCCTGCTTGATCGCCGCGTTGAGTTTCGCGACGATGTCGGGCGGCGTCTTCGGCGGCGCGAACACCGCCCACCAGGACGTCGCCTCGAAATCGGGCAGGCCGGATTCGGCGATGGTCGGAATATCCGGTGCCAGCGGGGTTCGTTTGCGCGACGTGACCGCGACGGCTTTCAGTCCGCTGCCACCCTTGATCTGCACCAGCGACGACGGCAGCTGGTCGAACAGCAGGTCCATCTGCCCGGACAGGAGATCGTTGATGGCGGGGCCGCTGCCCTTGTAGGGCACGTCGACCCAGGTCAGCCCGGCCATGCTCTTGAACATCGCGGCGTTGAGCAGATGCATGGTGGCGCCGGTCGCGACATTGAGCTTGCCGGGAGCGGCCTTGGCTCGCGCGATCACGTCAGCGACCGATTTGGCATCGAACTTCGGGCTCGACACCAGGATGTTGGGCGATTGCGCCACCAGCGAAACCGGCTCGAAATCCTTCGAGGGGTTGTAGGAAATGTCCTTGTAGAGCAGGGGATTGATGACGTGCGTGCTGGTGGTGCTCAGAATGATGGTGTAGCCGTCGGGCGTAGCGCGGGTCACGGCCGCGGTTCCGATCGCGCCGTCGGCGCCGCCCTTGTTCTCGATGATCACGGTTTGGCCGAGGATCGATCCGATGTGCTGTCCCAGCACGCGCGCGATCAGGTCGGTCGATCCGCCGGCATTGTAGGCCACCACCATGGTGATGGTGTGCGAAGGGTAGGGCGTCTGCGCGGCCAGAGGCACCGTGCCGCAGAGCGTACCGAGCAGCAGGATCGTGGCGGCCTGAAAAATCCTGGTCAGCATTGTTTCACTCCGCCTCTTGCTGTGTTGTTTGCAGCACGATACCGGTCCCTTCGCCGCCGCGCCAGATGTCGCTATGTCTCCGTTCAACGGTTAAATCCATGATACAAAAAAATCGATGATCCGGAGGAGCGCGATGTTTCGTCCATTTTCGTTGGCCGCGGTGACGGCGGCGCTGGCCGTGATGTTGCTGGGTCAACCGGTCGCCGCGGCGACCTTTCCGGATCACCCGGTGCGGATCGTGGTGCCGTTTCCGGCCGGCGGCTCCAATGACGTGGTGGCGCGGTTTCTCGGAATGAAGCTGTACGAAGTCTGGGGACAGCAGGTCATCATCGACAATCGCCCCGGCGCCGGCGGCAATATCGGCGCTGAGATGGTGGCTCGGTCAGCGCCCGATGGCTATACGCTCCTGCTCACGGCGCCCGGGCCGCTCGCGGTCAATCAATCGCTTTATCCGCATCTGCCATTCGATCCGATGGCCGATTTCGCGCCGGTGGCGCTGGTCGCATCGGTGCAAATCGTGCTGGCGGTCAATCCGGAGGTCAAGGCCACCAATGTGCGTGAACTGATCGCGCTGGCAAAGCATTCGCCCGGCCAGATCAATTTCGGTTCGTCCGGCTACGGCTCGACCAATCATCTGGCCGGCGAATTGTTCAAGAAGCTGGCCGGCATCGACATCGCGCACGTGCCCTATCGTGGTGCTGCGCCTGCGATGAACGATCTGGTCTCGGGGCAAATTCCCATGCTGTTCGACAACATGCCCGCGATACATCCGCAGGCGCTGGCTGGCGCAATCCGACCGCTCGCTGTCGCCGGTGCATCGCGCTCGCCGTTGTTTCCGGAACTGCCGACCATGGTCGAGGCCGGCGTTCCCGGCTTTGAGGCGTCGTCCTGGTTCGGGCTGGTGGCGCCGGCCAAAACCCCGCCCGAGGTGATGAAAACGTTGACCGACGCCGTGACGAAAGTGCTGCGCGATCCCGATCTGGCGAAGAAACTGGCCGACGTCGGCGCCGAGCCGGGGTCGCTGTCCGGCAGCGAGTTCGGCGCGTATCTGCATGCCGAGGCCGACAAATGGGGCAAGGTCGTCAAGGACGCCAACGTGGTGATCCAGTGAGCTGACGTCCGTCGGCATTGTTCAAGAGAGAAGGAAAAACGCATGACCGAAAAACCCACCACGCTCGACCAGCTCGAGAGCCGCTACACCGAGATGATCGGCTTTACGCCGCCCAAGATTGCAAAGCGGCTCAAGCTGGGCATGCAGGTCGATCCGGCGCTTGTCACCGCGCTGGAGGATTGGCGGATTGCGGCGCTGACGCCGAAGGCGCTGGACCAGAAGACGGTCCAGCTGATGTCCTTTGCGATCCTGCTGGTGCAGACTTCGGAGGCGGCGGCCAATCATGCCAAGGCCGCGATCCGGGCGGGCGCCACGCTGGAAGAACTGCATGCGTCGGCAGGCATCGCCGCGTTGTTCCGCGGTGTCGCCGCATTCAATCTCGCCGGCGAGATCCTCAGCACGCTGTTTCCCGACGGCAAATAGGCGATCACAGTCGATCGGCTTCGAATGAATCCCCAATGACGTTCGGCGGCCTGTTGCCGCCGAACGATAATCGACCTAAACGTGACGCAAGTGCCGACCTTCAATACGGCTAAACAAAAGGGAGAGGCGGGTTCCCGGTGCGCAAGCGCATCGCGCTGATCGCGCCGAAACAACGGGGATCCCCAACTATGTCGCAGTCCGAGATCGAGCGCCGCACCCTGAGCAAGGTGTCCTGGCGGGTGCTGCCATTGGTCGTCGCGGCTTATTTTGTCGCCAATCTGGACCGCTCGAACATCAGCTATGCGGCGTTGCAGATGAATCAGGATCTGCATCTGTCGGCGGAACAATTCGGCCAGGGCGCCGGGCTGTTCTCGCTGACATATCTTTTGCTGGAGATCCCCAGCAATCTTGCGCTCGAACGCTTCGGTGCGCGGCTGTGGATCGCGCGCATCATGATCAGCTGGGGTCTGATATCAGCGGCGACGGCGTGGGTGGTCGGGCCGACCAGTTTCATATCGATGCGGCTGCTGCTGGGCGCGGCGGAGGCCGGGCTGGTTCCGGGCGTGCTGCTGTATATCACCTACTGGTTTCCGAACGTTTTGCGTGGCCGCGCGGTAGCGATCTTCCTGGTGGCGGCGCCGGTCTCGAACGTCGTCAGTTCGCTGTTGTCGGTACCGCTGCTCGGGATGGACGGGCTGGCCGGACTTCGCGGCTGGCAATGGCTGCTGATCGTGGAAGCATCGCCCGCGGTGATCCTTGGCTGCATCGTCGCCTTCGTGATGACCAACAAGCCGTCGGACGCCAAATGGCTCAGCCCGGAAGAACGCCAATGGCTGGAGAAGCGTTTGGACGAGGAGAAGGTAAAAGCGGTCGGCCCCAAGCCGAGCTGGTGGCAGGTTGCCATCAAGCCAAAGGTGATGGCGCTGGCGTTCGTCTATGCCGGACGCAATGTCGGCGCGTTCGGCATCACGTTCTTCCTGCCGCAGATCGTGCGTGACCTCGGTCTGAACACGAGCCGAGATCGGCACGGTAAATGCCTTGTCGTACTTCGCGGCTGTGATCGGCATGGTGTTGTGGGCGCGCAGCTCCGACCGGTCAGGCGAACGCCGTTGGCATTTGACGGCATCGTTGGTGGTGGCGGCCGGCGGACTGGCGGTTGCAGCCTGGCTCGGCGGTTCGCAATGGTCGCTGGTGGCGCTGGCGATTGCCGGCATCGGCTACTACGCGTGCCCGCCGGGGATCTTTGCGATCACGCCTTCCGTGTTGTCGCCGCTGGAAGCCGCCAGCGGGCTAGCCTTCATCAACTGCTTCGCGCAGCTCGGATCGATCGCGGGTCCGTACGGCGCGGGCTGGATCAAGTCGGAAACCGGCAGTTTCCAGAATGCGATGTACTTCATGGCGGCGTTTTCGATTCTCGCTGCCATCATTGCGGCCTGCATCAAGGCGCCGAACACAGCCAAATCGACCCCGATCGCCGCGGGCGGCGAGATCGCGCTGCAAAAAGTTTCCTGAGCCTCAAGTGAGAACGACGATGATCGACGGCGCTACCGATACCCATATGCATATCTACGAGCCGGGCTACCCGCTGAACGCTGTCGGCAACGCGCATGCCGAACCGGCAGCGGGATTGGCCGAATACCGCGATCGAGATGGCCCGGCTTGGCCTGTCCCGAACGGTGATCGTGCAACCTTCCGCCTATGGCATCGACAATCGCTGCACCTTGGCGGCGATGGCGGCCTTAGGGGAGGCCGCGCGCGGCGTGGCGATTCTGCCGGAGGATGTCGGCGATGCCGAAATCACCCGGCTGGATGGTCTTGGCATGCGCGGCCTGCGATGCCTGATGGACATTCCGGCGGGCATGATGGATTGGGACCGGACCCGGCGCATGGCACCGCGATTTGTCGAGCGGGGATGGCACCTCGTGCTGCAATTTGCCGGCCGTGAATTTCCGGAGCGCGAGCCGGCGCTGCGTGCACTGCCCGGCAATTTCATCATCGACCATCTCGGCAAGTTCGCGGGCGCGCTGGATCCCGACGGTCCCGCTATCGCGGTGCTGTTTCGGCTGCTGGATACCGGGCGCGTCTGGGTGAAATTGTCGGCGCCATATCACGCGGATCGCGATGGACCGCCGCATTATCGCGATGTGATGGATCTGGCACGGCGCCTCGCGGCGCATGCGCCCGAGCGATGTCTTTGGGGCAGCAATTGGCCGCACCCCGGCCGCACGCCACGGCCGGATAACGCGACGCTGCTCGCGTTGGTGGCGGAGTGGGCGCCTGATCCGACCGCGATGCGGAAAATCCTGGTGGACAATCCGGCGTTTCTGTACGGCTTCAAATAGCCGGCTTACACGCGTTCGATGCCGGCTTTGGCGATCAGCTCGCGATAATGCGGCAGCTCGCGTTCGATGCGCTGGCGCAGGCCGTCGGGCCCGTTGCCGATCACTTCGAAGCCGAGCGAACGCAACTGCTCGTGGAACGCCGGTTGGTGCAGGATGTCCTGCGATGCCGTGGCCAGCCGCGTGACGAGGTCCGGCGGCGTTCCCGCGGGCGCCAGCATGGCGTGGAAGGTGTCGGACAGGAAATCCTTGTAACCCAGCTCGATCATGGTCGGGACCTCAGGCAGATCGTACCAGCGCTCCGAGCCGGTGACGGCGAGTGCGCGCAAGGTCTGGCTCTGGATCAGCGGATGCGCGCCCGGCAACGATCCGCACATGATCGGAACGGTGCCGCCCAGGATCGCCTGCAAGGCCGGTCCGGCGCCGGCGAACGGCACATGCGCCATGCTGATGCCCGCGATCGATTTGAACCACTCTCCGGTCAGATGCGGCGTGGTGCCGGTTCCGGCGCTGGCGTAATTCAGCGTCGTCGGGCTTGGCCTTGGCTTGCGCGACCAACTCCGCCATCGAGGTGATGCCGGAGGCCGGCGTTGCGATAAACACATTGGGAGAGGTCACGAGCTCGGCGATCGGCGCAAAGTCCTTTACCGCGTCATAGGGCACCTGCTTGTAGAGCCCGGGATTGAGCACGAACGCGCTGGAGGTCAGCAGCAGCGTATAGCCGTCCGGCGTGGCGCGGGCCGCGACCGAGGTGCCGATATTGCTGCCGCCACCGGGGCGGTTCTCGACATAGAAAAACCCGCCAAGGGATTCGCCGAGCTTGACGCTCATCAGCCGCGCCAGCGTATCGCTCGGGCCGCCCGCCGCGAACGGCGCGATGATGCGGACCGGACGATCCGGATATCCGGCAGCCGACGCAGAACGCGCGAGCGCGGTCGCGCCGATGGCGAGTGTGCCGCCGGCACGCAGCAAAGCACGCCGTGTGAGCAAGCCTTTGCGTTTCATGTTTTCATGTCCCGTTATCCCGCGCGCAATGGCAGCGTGACCGGCGCGCCGATCCGCATCGAATGTTCGATTGCGAGCGTCGCCTCCAGCGTGGCGCGGGCATCCTGCGGCGTCGCCAGCGTGCAGGGACGGCCGGTCGCGAGATGATCGAGCCAGGCCCGCGTCTCGTTGGCGATCGGGCCCCAGAATTCGCCCAGCGCCCAGTCGCCGGGCGTGCCGCTCTGCAGGAACACCATGTTGACGTTGTGGTCCGGCAGATAGACATGCGGCACGCCGGTCTCGCTGTACATGATCTGGTCGGTGTGGTCGTCGTCGAGGATCATCACGCCGCCGATGCCCAGCACCTCGACCCGTGCCGCATGGCCGAGCGCCGGGTATTTTTCCGGCAGCGCGTAGCTGACGCCGAGATTGACCACCGCGCCGTCATTGTAGGTCAGCACGGCATAGCTCACGTCGGGAACGTCATGGCCCGCCGCCTTCAGCACGCCGGTCTGCCCGCGGGCATAGATCTCGACGATATGACGGCCCTCGAACAGCCAGTTCATCAGGTCGACATAGTATGTCAGCGCATCCACCACAGGCGTGGCGTGCGGGTTGCGCGACAGCATCGCCAGAGCCTGCGACCGCGAATTGAACACCCGCGCCGCGCCGCCCGTCAGCACGCCGACGCGGCCTTTCACCACCTGCTCCTTGGCGATCTGGTAGCGCTCCTTGTAGCGGCGGCTGTAGCCGACCCGCACATTGCCGCCATGCTTCGCCAGCGCGTCCAGCACCTGATCGGCTTCCCGCACGGTCAGCGCGATCGGCTTTTCCACCAGCACCGGCTTGCCGCGCTGGATCGCCGCCAGCATCGGCGCCATATGCTCGCCCTCGCTGGTGGAAACGATCACGGCGGTGACGTCCGGATCCTCGATGACGGCAAGATTGTCGCTGCCGTGGCTGCGCCCGCCGACCAATGTCGCCAGTTTCGCAGCGTTCGCGGCGTTGAGATCCGACACCGCGATGGTGGCGACCGATGAATGTCCCGCCGCCAGCCGCGCACGCAAGGTACCGATCCGCCCCGAGCCGATGATCCCCAATCCGATTTTATTTCCGAGCATGTGTTGTCTGCTTCCTCACTTGACCAGGACCGGCATCGGCGGTGCTCCGCCGTTCGGTATTGCAATTCGTCCGGCGATCACGACGGCCGAGACCATGACATAGAAACCGGTGACCGCGACCAGATCCACCACCTGCTGCTCGCCGAGGATCTGTTTGGCCTTGCCAAAGGTGTCGTCGGACAATTGCCGCTTGTTCAGCAGTTCGGTCACGACGTCATAGACGATGGCTTCGTCCGGCTGCATCGCGCCCGGGCGCTTGCCGGCGCGGATGTCCTCGATGATCGCATCCGGCAGGCCGGCTTTCCGCGCCAGCGGTTCGTGCGCCCACCATTCATATTGCGCATCCCACAACCGCGCCTCGAGCAGAATCGCCATTTCATTGAGCCGGTGCGGCAGCGAGGTTTTCTGGCGCAAATAATCGGTCATCAGGAGATAGCGTTTCAGAAGCTCCGGGCTTTTGATCAGCATGCCGTAGGGGCCGCCGAGCCCGGCACTGGATTGCTTCAGGACTTCGGCGGCGACGGCCTGTTGCTCGGGGTTCAGCTGCTCCATCGTGGGTTGGGGAAAGCGTGGTGCGTCTTCCGCCTGCGCTATCGCCACCCCCGCAAGCCACACGGTCGCGCTGACCATTGTTGCTGCGACGCGAAATCTTCCTGCCATGTTCCATCCCGATTTTTCTTGTTGCTCTGGCTGGGCGCCGAGACGGGCAAGTTAGACCGAAAATGGCCCGCATGGATATCCCCTGAAGGCATGGAGCGGCTGATCGAACCGTGAACCGTTTGTCCGGTGCGCGGGGTTGCCGTACAGATGGGCCATGAGCCTGGTTCACAGCCCTTGCGACGCCACGATTGCGCGAAGCCAGGAAGAGGGAGCGCGGGTCGCTCATCCCCGCCTGGTGATATCAACCACGATCCTGGCTTCGAGCCTGGCGTTCATCGACGGATCGGTCGTCAATGTCGGGCTGCCCGCGATCGGCGCCAGCCTCGGCGCCGATGCGGTGGCGCTGCAATGGGTCGTCAACGCCTATCTGTTGCCGCTGAGCGCGCTGTTGCTGCTGGGAGGTGCTGCGGGCGACCGGTTCGGCAGCCGGCGGCTTCTGATGATCGGAACCGGTCTGTTCGGCATCGCCTCGATCGCATGCGCGTTGGCACCGAGCCTGATCTGGCTGCTTGCCGCGCGCTTTCTTCAGGGCGTCAGCGCGGCGATGCTGATGCCGGGCAGCCTTGCCATCCTGGGCCGAAGTTTTTCCGGTGAAGCCAAGGGACGCGCGATCGGGATCTGGGCCGCGGCCGGCACCGCCGGTGCGGCGCTCGGTCCCGTGCTTGGCGGCTGGCTGATCGATGCCGGTTCCTGGCGCGCGATTTTTCTCATCAACGTGCCGCTCGCGGCGGCGGCCGTCGCGCTGGCGTATTTCTACGTCAGTGCGGATGCCGAGGATGGCTCGGATCCGCTTGACGTAACCGGGGCCGTCCTCGCTACCGCGGGCCTGGGTCTTGCGACCTGGGCGCTGACGGAGGGCTCCGGGCGGGGCTGGTCGATATCAGTGTTGGCTGCACTGGTGGCGGGCGGCCTGTCGCTGCTGGGCTTCGTGTTGGCCGAACGCCACCGCGGCGACCAGGCGATGATGCCGTTGACGCTGTTCGCATCACCGAGCTTTGTCGGGCTCACCGTGCTCACCTTTTTGCTGTACGCCGCGTTGGGCGGGCTCTTTGTTCTCTTGCCTTACGTTCTGATCGAGGCCGGTGGCTATAAGGCGGCGCAGGCTGGCGCGGCGCTGCTGCCGCTGCCGGTGGTGATCGCGCTGGCGTCACCCGCGGCGGGTGCGCTGGCCGGAAAAATCGGACCACGGTGGTTGCTGGTGATCGGGCCGCTGATCGTTGCCGCCGGCTTCTTGCTCACGCTTCGGATCGGTTCGGAGAACAGTTACTGGCTAGGGGTACTGCCGGCGATGCTCGTGATCGCGATCGGGATGGCCGGCGCCGTGGCGCCACTGACGACGGCCGTGCTGATGTCGGTCGATGATCGCCACGTCGGCGCGGCATCCGGGTTGAACAGCGCCGTCGCCCGCACCGGCGGCCTGGTCGCGACCGCGCTGATCGGCTCGGTGCTGGCGGCGGTCGGACCGGCGCTTGTGAGTGCTTTCGGCGTCGCGGCTGTGGTTGGTGCTGCGCTCTGCCTCGGCGCGTCGCTAAGCGCGTGGTTTTTTATGGCGCGGTGACTTGCCGGCGCCGTTAAGGTGCGGATCCCGCCCGCGATACGCCCCGCGTATCGCTCCTTCCGAACATAGTATTGGCCGCGCGATCGGGCACCCCCGAGGATGACGCTTGGCCGTGCCGGTGTTTGCCGGCGCGCCATCAGCCGTTTCAGCGTGAACGGGACGACAAGAAGAGCAAGGAGGAAGCGGATGGCCGAATATATGGCTGGCAATGTCGATGACTACGCCGATGGCGATCGCAAGGTGGTCGTGTGCGGCGAGTTTGAAGTCGGCGTGTTCCGCATCGGCAGCGATTTCTACGCCTGGCACAATCGTTGCGCGCACCGCGCCGGTCCGATCTGCCAGGGCCGGATCATGAAGCGCGTGCTGGAGCCCACGGCCGACGACAAGACCGTCCGCACGCAGGAATATGACGAGGCCGAGAGCCACATCGTCTGTCCGTGGCACGGCTACGAATTCAGCATCAAGACCGGATACCACCAGGGCAGCAGCCGGTTTCGGCTGCGCAAGGCCGAGCTGTCGATCCGGGACGGAGAAATCTATGTCAACGTTTGAAGCGGATCGCCGCGACGAAAAGCGAAACGATCAATATGGCTGGATCGATTCGATCGCGCCGGATTTGCTGCGCGCGTCGCGTGAACTGGTCGAGAAGGGCGAGGCGTCCCGCGTCTCGGACGAGGCGGTCGCGCAAATCCTCACCGCGGCGATCCGGCTGTACGTCGCCAAATCCGACGGCGAGGAGCGCACGTTCCCGCCGATCGCAGGCTCCCGCGACAGCGAGATGACGCCGACCGAATTGCTCTCGGCGGTCTCCGAGATGCTGCGCGCGCTGCATCTCGGGCCGATGGAGCTGGCGCTGTGGTATCGCCGGCGCCCGGACGAAGACACTTACGCCGGAGGGCAATCATGAACATTCACGGCAAGATCGGCCCGCAATATGCCGGCGTGCAGCAGATCGACGTTCACACCGACACCCGCGACATCCTCGCGCATGCGCGGCGCAACGCGCTCAAGCGCGGTCTGCAGGACTGGTTCGTCTGCGACATCGACGCCCATCACGTCGAAACGGTGTCGTGGAAGGAGATCGTCACCTATATCGAAGATCCCGTGGTTCGCGACAACGCGATGCGATGGCAGGCCGAGCGGATCGGTGCGCCGCCTTACGGCCTCAACGGCGATTTGGGCCTGCGCTATCAGTCGGTGGGCGGGCGCATCCCGCATCAGGACGGTCAGCAGGAAATCGTCAAGGAAACCGACGTCCATCGCGATGTCACCCTGACGCGCCGGGCGATGGATTCGCTCGGCGTCGACAACATGGTGGTGTTTCCGACCCCGATGCTGTTCCTCGGCATGCATCCGCAGGCCGAAATGGAGGTGTGGCTCGGCAACGCCTATAACCGCTGGCTGATCGACCGGATATTGTCCGCCGACGACCGCATCAAAGTCGCTGATCTATCTGCCGTTCAACACGCCGCAGGAGGCCGAGCGGACGGTCCGGGAGTTGGGCGACAAGAAGGGCGTGATCGGTTTCTGCGTCACCAGCACCCGCAACAAGCCGGTGCATCACAACGATTACATGCGGCTCTACTCGATGATCGAGGAGACCGGCAAGCCGCTGGCGTTCCATGCCGGCTATCACTGGCAGGATCCGTCGCTCGCCACCGTCAACCGCTTCCTTGGCATGCACGCGTTGGGTTTCGCCTGGTGCAACATGGTGCATATGACGAACTGGGTGTTGAACGGGATTCCCGAGCGGTTCCCGAAGCTCAAGTCATTGTGGGTCGAAAGCGGGCTGGCGTGGGTGCCGTTCCTGATGCAGCGGCTGGATGACCAGTATCTGATGCGTCCGTCCGAAGCGCCGCAGCTCAAGCGGCTGCCCAGCGAGTACATGAACCACAATTGCTTCTACACCACCCAGCCGATGGAGACGACGCATCCGAAGGCGCTGGAAGTCACCTTCGAGATGATCAAGGCCGAAACGCAATTGATGTTCGCGTCCGACTGGCCGCATTTCGATTTCGATCTGCCGCAGGAGATTTGCGACCTGCCGTTCCTGACCGAACAGGCCAAGCGCAACATTCTCGGGCTCAATGCGGCGCGCCTGTTCAACCTCGATCCAACGCCGGTGAAAAAATTGATTGTCGACTGAACGAGGCCGAAGCCCGCCGCCAGAAGCGGGCACACCTCATTAAACAAGAAAATACGGGGAGACGAAGATGACCACGATATCAGTCGCGGACGGCGCATCCGTTCAATCCGAGCGGGTGGCGGCGATCAGGAAAGTCTGGCTGCGCCTGATCCCGTTTCTGTTCGTGCTCTACATCTTCAATTATCTCGATCGCATCAATATCGGCTTCGCCGCCTTGTCGATGAACAAGGATCTGGCGCTGACCGCGACGACCTTCGGCCTCGCCAACTCGATCTTCTATATCGGCTATGTCGCCTGCGAGATTCCGAGCAATTTGTTGATGGTGCGCTACGGCGCCCGGGTCTGGATCGCGCGCATCCTGATCTCCTGGGGGCTGGCGTCCGCCGCCACCATGCTGGTGGTCGGCCCCAACAGCCTTTACCTCGTGCGGTTCCTGGTCGGCGTGCTGGAAGCGGGCTTCGTGCCCGGCGTGCTGCTCTATCTGACCTACTGGATTCCGAATTCGCACCGCGCCCGCGCCAATGGCTATCTGATGATGGCGCAGCCGGTGGCGATGGCGCTGGGCGCCGGTGTCTCCGGGCTGATCCTCGATAATCTGAATGGCGCGCTGGGCCTGCAAGGCTGGCGCTGGCTGTTCCTGCTGGAAGGATTGCCGGCCGTGATCCTTGGCGTGATCGCCTACGTCTATCTCACCGACAAACCCAAAGATGCGGCCTGGCTGGACGAGCCTGAGAAAAGCACCCTGACCTCGCTGCTCGCGGACGATCAACAGGCGTCAGGCCGGCAATCGAAGATCTCGGTGTGGCGGCAAGTCACCGAACCCAGGATTCTGTTGCTGGCGCTGGCGTATTTCTGCCTGGTCAACACCATCAATGCCAACGCCACCTGGATACCGACCATCGTGCGCGAGGTGCTGAAGGCGTATTCGCTGTCGCAGGTCGGTTTCGTCACGGCAATTCCGGCGATCGCAGCGCTGATCCTGATGCCGCTATGGACCCGCAGCTCCGACCGGATGCAGGAGCGGGTCTGGCATGTGGTCGCGGCGCTGGCGATGGCGGCGGCCGGATGGCTGTTGGTGATCTACTTTCCCGAGCCGGAATTGCGGCTGGTCGGCCTGATCTTTACGGTCTCCGGCGCGTTCTGCGCCATGAGCACGTTCTGGACCTTGCCGCAGTCGTTATTGTCCGAAGCGGCACGGCCGGCCGGTATCGGCCTGATCAGCGCGGTCGGGTTGTTGGGCTCGGCGGTGAGCCCGGCGGTGATCGGGTTCCTGCGGGATGCCACCGGTAGTTTCTCGGCCGGACTGTTTTATGTCACGGCGTTGCTGGCGGTTTCGATTCTGCTGATCCTGATCGTTTCGCGGCTTCGTCCTGTCGCGGCGTAAACCGGCGAAGCGAGCCCATCGGCGCGCGCGTGGCGCTTCCGTACGGCTGAATCCTGTCGTGTTTTCGCAGTTGATCCGATAGCCTGCGCCCCAACGAAAATAAGGGGCGCCGGAACAGGACATGATCGAGCTGCGTCAATTACGCCAGTTCATTGCCGTTGCTGAAGAACTCAGTTTTCGCCGCGCCGCCGATCGCCTCAACATGGCGCAGCCGCCGCTCACGGTCACGATCAAGCAGATCGAGGAGGAGTTGGGGACGCTTCTGATCGAGCGTACCAACCGGATCGAGCGCTTGACGCCGGCGGGGCTGGTGTTTCTGGAGGAATGCAAACGCACCGTGATGCAGGCCGAGCGCGCGATTGTCGCCGCGCGGCGCGCCGGGGCAGGTTTGAGCGGCGCGCTGCGGGTGACATTCGTCGCGAGCGCGGCCCGCGAGATACTGCCGGCGATCCTGCGCGCGTTTCGCGAGCGCTACCCTGACGTCGAACTGACGCTGACCGAAGCGATGACGGCGCAGCAGATCGCCAAGATCCAGGACGACGAGGCCGACATCGGCTTTGTGATTCCGCCGCTGCGCGATGCCGACGGGCTCAATGTCGAGGTGCTGACCAAAAACCAGATGGTCGCGGCGCTGCCGGAAAACCATCCGCTGGCGCAACGGCCATCGATCGCACTGGCCGATCTGGCCTCCGAGCCCTGGATCATCTTTCCGGCGCGGCAAGGTCCGGGCCTGCACGAGCGGGTGCTGACCGCCTGCGCGCAGGCCGGTTTCGTGCCGCGGGTCGGCCAGGAGGCGCTGCAGATGGATACCATTGCGAGCCTGGTGGCCGGCGGCATGGGCGTCGGGCTCGTCACCCGCATCATCGCGACCGCCAACCGGCCCGGCGTGGTGTTTCGCGACCTGACGGGATTGGGCACGCCGGTCGAATATGAGTTGGCGATCGCCTACGGCCGCTCGACGCCGCTGTTGGATGCGTTCACCGCCGTGATCCGGTCCCGCGCCAACTGGATGGGGCCGGCGTCGGTTTAGGGCGAGATCCAGGACGAGAACCAGGGCCAGAAAAGCTTGCTGCCATTCGCCGGCGAAGGCTTCCCGAGCCCGCTTCCCCGGCCTATCTTGATGTCCAGACGCGTGAAAAAGATGAGGGAGACAACCATGACCGGCCCGATCGACGAACAACTCGGCTTTGCGCCGGATTACGATTCCCCGGTCCCCTACATGCAGCGGACGCGCGACTACTACACCGCGATCGGCTACACCACGCCGTACCGCTGGGCTCATTATATCGAGGCGCCGTTCCAGCCGCTGAAGAAGCCGTTGGCGCAATCGCGCGTGACGATCATTACCACCGCGGCGCCGTACGATCCGGCGAAGGGCGATCAGGGCCCGGGCGCGGCGTATAATGGCAGCGCCAAGTTCTACACGGTCTATGACGGTGACACCGCGAAGCCGCACGATCTGCGCATCTCGCATATCGGCTACGACCGCAAACACACCACCGCGACCGATAGCGGCACCTGGTTTCCGCTGCCGCAGTTGTTGAAGGCGGCAGCCTCGGGCCGTGTCGGCGAGGTTGCGCCGCGCTTTTTTGGTGCGCCGACCAACCGCAGCCACCGCGTCACCATCGATACCGATGCGCCGGAGATTCTGGCGCGTTGCCAGGCCGACAAGGTCGATGTCGCCGTGATCGTGCCGAACTGCCCGGTCTGCCACCAGACCTCGGCTTTGGTGGCGCGCCATCTCGAAGCCAACGGCATCGCGACCGTGGTGATGGGATGCGCCAAGGACATTGTCGAACACGCCGCCGTGCCACGCTTTCTGTTCAATGATTTCCCGCTGGGTAATTCTGCCGGCAAGCCGCACGATGTCGCCTCGCAGGCGCAGACCCTCGAACTGGCGCTGGGCCTGCTGGAATCCGCCTCCGGCGCGCGCACCACGATGCAGTCGCCATTGCGCTGGAGCGAAGACGCGTCCTGGAAGCTCGACTACAACAATATCGCGCAGATGAGTCCGGAAGAGCTGGCGCGACGCCGCGCCGAATTCGACAAGCAAAAGGAGATCGCGCGCGGCAACCGGGCGGCCTGATAACGGCCGCGCGAACAAGAAGACCAAGAACGACAATAACAAGAAAAATAACAAGAAGACGCGTTACCAGGAGGGCGTTGCATTGACCCGACCGTTTGAAGGCGTGAAGATTCTCGACTTCACGCAGGTGCTGGCTGGCCCCTATGCGAGCTACCAGCTCGCATTGTTGGGCGCCGACGTCATCAAGGTGGAACGGCGGGAAGGCGAGGACATGCGGCGCACGCCGCTCAGCCGCGAATGGGCCGACCGGGGCCTGGCTCCGGGCTGGCAGGCGATCAACGGCAACAAGCGCAGCCTGACGCTCGATTTGCAGAAGCCGGAAGCGATTGCGATCGTCAAGCGGCTTGCCGCCGAGGTCGATGTCGTGATGGAGAATTTTCGTCCCGGCGTGATGGACAAGCTCGGCATCGGCTATGCGGGTTTGTCGGCGATCAATCCAAAACTGATCTATTGCGCGATCTCGGGCTTTGGGCAGACCGGGCCGGAACGGCTCGGTGCCGGCTATGACGGCAAGATCCAGGCGTTGTCCGGCATCATGGCCATCACCGGTCATGAGGAGGCCGGGCCGACCCGCGCGGGCTTTGCGATCTGCGACGTGCTGTCGGGTGCTACCGCCGCGTTCGGCGTGTCGAGCGCGCTGTTCCAGCGCACGCATACCGGCAAGGGACAACTGGTCGACGTCTCCATGCTGGAGGCGACCTTGGCGTTCCTGTCGGGGCAGGTGGCGGATTACACCGTGGCCGGTCATCGTCAGAAACAGTCCGGCAATCAGGCGGTCAGCCGCCGGCCGACCGCAAATCTCTTCAAGGCAGGCGAGGGCTATCTGCTGCTCGCGGTCAACAGCGAGAAGCAATACCAGTCGCTGATGACGGCGATCGGGCGCGCCGATGCATTGGAAGACCCGCGCTTCGTCGATTGGTTCGCGCGGCAGGAGAACGAACCGGCGTTGCGGGCCATCATCGAGGAAGCGCTGGCGAAGAAGGATCCGCGCGCCTGGGAGAAGATTCTGGATGCGGCCGGCGCGCCCTGCGCCAGCATCTGGAAGGTCGAGGAAGTGATCGATCACCCGCAGATCACGGCGCGCGAGGCGTTGCAGGAGGTCGATACGCCCTATGGGCGCTTGCGTTTCGCCGGTAGCGGTTTCCGGCTCGCGCATGGCGGCGGCAGGCTTGACCACATGGCGCCGGCGCTGAGCGCGCACACCGATGAAGTGCTGGATGCGCTTGGCTATGATGCGGCGGCGATTGCGGATTTGCGCGCGCGCGAGATCATCTGAGCGCGGTGGAAGCGGCAGCCTGTGTCAGTCCTTCGGGAAATCCTTGCGCATCGCGATTTCGGCGGCGTCGGCCGGCGACAGCACCGGACAATCGAAGATTGGCTGCGGCTCGGTGACGATATCGTACAGCGAGATCTGCCTGATCGGCTTTGCCAGCAATTCCCGGATGCAGTCCGCGAGCGTACCGTTGTAAACCAGATAAGGCGGCTTGTCGGCCAGGCGCTGGTTATTCAGCGACGGCCATTTCTTCAGGTCGGCCGGCGCGTCATAGGCGATCGGAAAACTCTCTTTGAACATGGCTCAGCCCTGGATTTCATCCTTCTCGAAATCTGATCCAAGCTGGTAAACAGAAACTGAACGTCATCGCGCGCAGGGGCGTGCGCCCGCCATAAAACTATCCGGAAACAAAATCCGGGAACCGAGGGAGATAAGAGATGAACAAGCCGGCCTCTGGTCAAACCCGCCGCGATATCCTGCGCTGGGGCGTCGCGTCCGCCGCTCTGACAGCGGGGCTACCGGCCGTTCCGGGTTGGAGGGGAAGCGCCGCCGCTGCCGATGGCGACCCCGATATCGTCATGGATGGCCACGTCCACATCACCAACCGGATTTACTGGGAAGGCATCGACCCCTGGAAGCCGACCAAACAAGGATGGGACTTTGCGCGGGCCAAAGCCGCCGGCGTCAATTGCATCATCGATAATCTCGGGCCCTACGGCTACTGGAACTACAACTACACGCCGAAGCAGTTCCTTCGGCTGATCGACACCTTGCTGCGCTTTTCGGAAGAGCATTCCAACAATATGGCGATCGCGCTCAGTCCGGCCGACGCACGGCGCATCGTCGCCAGCGGGCGCATGGCCGTCTTCATTGGCTGCGAGTCCGGCTTCGACCATGAGGGCGATCCCAACGTGCTCGATGCCTTCTATCGGCTCGGCCTGCGCTGCGTGCAGTTCGCGACGCAAACCGGCTTCAACGATTTCGCCGACAGCGCGCTGGCGCCGATTCAGGGCGGCGAAAAGCCGGATCATTTTGGCGGCATCAACGAGCATGGCCACAAGCTGGTCACGCAAATGAATCAGCTCGGCATCCTCATCGATATCGCGCACGGCACCGAAGCGGTCCAGACCCAGCTGATCGCGAGCAGCAGGGCGCCGGTGGTTGCGAGCCACGAAACCGCGAAGGCGGTTTCCGGCGCCGGGCTATCCGATGAGGTGCTGAAGGCGCTCGCCAGCAAAGGCGGCCTCGTCGGCATTCACGGCGCCGCGGCGGTGGTCGGCAAGAAGTATCGGCAATGGATGGCGAGCAATCCGGCGGGCGCTGCCAATTCCGGCAAGGCCGTGTTCGGCATGGTCGGATATCAGCCGTCGTTCACGCGGCCACCGGGCGACCATGGCGAGTTCATCGAACGGATGGACCGCGAGTTTCGCGAGCGCTGGCTGGCATTGGCCGACTGGAAGGAAGACCCGAGCGCGTTGTCTTCGCTGCCGACCATCGATGAGTGGGCCGAGCATGTCGACTACGTCATCAAGCTCGTCGGCGCGGACCACGTCGCCATCGGCCTCGACATGGTCGCCGGCCGCAGCGCGATCCCGGCGGATCCCACGGGGTATCCCGATCTGCTGGCGGCGTTGCGCCGGATCACCACGCCGGCCAACGTCCGCAAGATCGTCGGCGAAAACTGGATGCGCGTGCTGGGGCAGGCCAAGGCGGCGTAAGGCTACCGCAGCGCGGGAAACAAGCGCCTGATAACCGGCGCTTGTTGCTTACGAATTGAACGAAGCTAACTTTGCTAAAGCACACCAAGAAAACACGCCACGGGGGAGGCAGTCATGACAATCACATCCACACCGATCGCCGCGCGCAGTACAGGCAGTGGCGTTACATCAGAAGAAAAGAAAGTCCTCGCGGCCACCCTGGTTGGCACCACCATCGAATGGTACGACTTTTTCGTCTACGCCCAGGCCGCAGGCCTGGTGTTCGGTCCGCTGTTCTTCGGACCGATGATCCAGAATAATCCGCTGCTGGCGCAGATCGTGTCGTTCGCCACCATTGGATTGTCGTTCCTGTTCCGCCCGCTCGGCGCGATTGTTTGCGGTTACATGGGTGATCGCTTCGGACGCCGTGGCGTGCTGGTCATGACCCTGATCCTGATGGGCGCGGCGACGGCGCTGGTCGGCGTGCTGCCGACCTATGCACAGATCGGCGCATGGGCGCCCGCGCTCTTGATCATACTGCGAATTCTGCAGGGATTTTCGGCCGGTGGCGAATGGGGCGGCGCGGCCCTGATGGCGGTTGAATTCGCACCGGTCGAGAAGCGCAGTTTCTTCGGTTCGTTCCCGCAGATCGGCACGCCGCTGGGGATGATCCTGGCGACCGGTGCGCTGTGGGGCCTGACGACTTTGCTCGGCAAGCAGGCGATGGTCGAGTGGGGATGGCGGATACCGTTCCTGTTCTCGATCGTGTTGATCGTGGTCGGCGCCGTGATCCGGCGTACCGTCGAGGAATCGCCGGTGTTCAAGCTGATGCATCAGCGCCGCAAGGAATCCTCCGCGCCGCTGCGCGAACTATTCCGGGAGCGGGGCTTCGACATCTTCCGCATCGCGCTGACCTTCATGGCCAACAACGCAGCCGGCTACATCCTGATCGCCTTCATGATCAGCTATGGCATGGGTACGCTGAAGCTGCCGACCGAGCAGGTCCTGCTGGTGAGCACGCTCGCCGCCGTGAGCTGGTTCGCATTCACTTTGCTGGGTGGCCTGATGGGCGACTGGATCGGACGGGTGCGTTCGTTCCAGATCGGCTATGCGATCATGGTGCTGTGGGCGATCCCGATGTGGTTCCTGATCGACACCAGGAACATTGTGCTGTTCTTCGTGGCGGCGGTCGGGTTGACGGCCGGTCTCGGCCTTTCCTATGGGCCGCAGGCCGCACTCTATGCCGAATTATTCCCAGCCAGAATCCGCTACTCCGGTGTTTCCGTTTCCTACGCGCTCGGCGCGATCCTGGGCGGCGCGTTCGCGCCCGCCATCGCGCAATGGATCATCGGGACCTACGGCGAGTCGTGGCGGATCGGGGTGTATATCGCAGCGCTCGCGGTGATCTCCCTTGTCGCCGTTTCCACGATCAAAGATCCCAGGGGCGTCGACCTGAACGTTCACGAATAGCGAGACCGCGAGCTTACACCGGATGCGGTGAAGGTGAGCCGTGAACAGCGCTGACGCTGATCGCGGCGATGATCTCGTTGCCATCGCCGATCACCGGCGCGGCCATGGCGCGCATGCCGAGTTCGAGTTGTTCGTCACTGATGCGGAAGCGGCTCGCCGGCACAGCGATCAGATCGCGTTGCGGGAGAAAAACCCCGTCCGAAAGGAACTATCGGACGGGGCAGAACATTCTTGGAGTAAAACGCGCAAGACCGCTCAGTATCAAGCGCGCGGAAATGATTACACGAAACATTTGTTCGGGGCGCGATTGAACAATCCGCAATCTGACGAACTTTTTCGCCCGCCGTTTGATAAAAAAGTGTCCAGCTGATTAAATTTGTGGCGGCCATGGCAATGTTCGATTTGTGTGGTCCGCAGCAACGCACAAGCGTCGCGGCCTTAGCGAACGATAGCGTTTTCGAGCCAACGGGTCGCGCGAATGCGCGCCCGATGACAGGCTCCGTGGAGCCCGGTTCGCGTGAAGAAAACGCGTCAAAACAAAAACCCAGAGACCGGTTCTGATTCCATCAGAACCGATCAGGCTCTAAGAGTGGTCCGCGCATAAAAGTTTCGGCTCTACATATAAAAAAATTGTTGTCGTCTATCAGATTTGAATATCTAAAAAATAGTTTCTTTCTTCAAAAAGACGTTTTTTGTTCGAATTGAAATCGGTGTTGTCGTTTGATCACAGCCGTCGTTGTGGAATCTCGATATTGTGGCGCAGCAATTTCGCCATCGAGGTACTTCTATGAAAAGGTTTGCTCTCGCAGCCAGTGTTCTCAGCGTTCTCAGCATCAATGCTGCCAGCGCTTACGCCGCCGATCTTGCGGCGCGTCCCTATACCAAGGCGCCGCCGATGATGATGGCGGCTTACGACTGGTCAGGTTTCTATGTCGGCGTAAACGGCGGTTACGGCTCGTCCAGCAATTGCTGGAATGTCGATAATATTGCCGGTACGCCGGTTGTCCCGGGCGCCCCCGAGGGATGCAGTCGCGCCAATGGCGGCACGGCCGGCGGTCAGATTGGTTACCGTTGGCAGGTCGGCGCCCTGGTGGCCGGCCTTGAAGCGCAAGGTAACTGGGCCGATCTGAGCGGATCCAATTTAAGTCTTCTGTTTGGGCCCGGCGTTACCAATCAGTCGAAGATCGACGCGTTCGGCTTGTTCACCGGCCAGTTCGGCTATGCGTGGAACAATGCATTGCTCTATGTGAAGAGCGGCATCGCGGTGACCGACGACAATTACAAGGGAATCACAACCGGCTTGGGGACCGCGTTTGATGCGGGCAAGGAAACCCGCTCTGGTTTCGCGGCTGGCGTTGGTCTCGAATACGGCTTCACTCCGAACTGGTCGCTGGCGGTTGAGTATGACCACTTCTTCATGTTCAATAATGGCGTCAGCTTCACGACTGTTGGAGGAGGCGCGCTCTCGCGCATCGAAGACATCCAACAGGACGTCGATCTCGTCACCGCGCGCATCAACTATCGCTTCGGCGGCCCGGTGGTCGCAAGGTACTGATCTGAAATCTTTCCAGCCAACTCAAGCCCCGGCATTGTCCGGGGCTTTTTTTGTGCCGCTGCCGCGAATGGATCGAGATTGGGCGAACATCGTCTTTGGATCACTTGATGTTGCCGATCGCCTCGCTCAGCATCTTCGCGCAAGACTGCAGCACGGGCAGGAACTGGTGCCGCAGATCGGCGGCGCGGACGCGGGCGGACGCTGCGCTGACGCTGATCGCGGCGATGATCTCGTTGCCATCGCCGATCACCGGCACCGCCATTGCGCGCATGCCGAGCTCGAGTTCTTCGTCGCTGAACCCGTAACCGCGTTTTCTCGTGGCCTGGATCTCCGCCAATAGCAGCGGCAATTTGGTGATCGTGTGCGGGGTCCTTGCGGGCAGCGGCTTGCGGCCGATCCGCTGCGCGATCTCGCTATCCGGGAATTGACTGAGCAGGACCCGCCCGGTGGCCGAACAATAGGCCGGCAAATACGCGCCGACGCGAACGCCGGTCGAGAGGATATGTTCGGCTTCCGCACGTGCGATGAAGTGAGGCCTGTCGTCGTCGAGCACCGCGAGCGATACCGATTCCGCCAGTTGGTCGCGGGCGCGCTTCAGCAGCGGTTCCGCGAGCCGCGCGATCCGGTCATTTTTGGTGGTGACGCCGCCGAGTCCCCGCAACCGCGGCAGCGGGCGAAACTCGCGGCCGGCATGTTCGACATAACCGAGTTCGGTCAGCGTGATCAGGCACCGCCGCGCCGCGGCGCGGCTGATTTCGGCGGTACGCGCCGCATCGGAGACGCTGAGCACGCCGTGGGTCGCCAAGGCTTCGATGATCGCAAGGCCCTTGGCGAGGCCGCCCATGCCTTCGCTCGATCTTTCACTTGTTGCGGTTTTTGGAGGCATCGCGCGGCCTTGACAGTGATTTAGAGGACGTCCAATTTGTTCGGTATAGGGATATTGTTCGGTATCCGAACACTTGCCGCCGCGGCTGTCAAACAAAAATGCAGGCCCCCGAGCCGAGCCTGACAGGATCATCAGAGATGTTGCACGAAACGCATGAAGCGCGGCCGACGGAAACCCTGACCCGGGTGCCGTATTGGGTGTTCCAGACCGCCGAGACCTATCGCCAAGAGCAGGAGCGCATCTTCCAGGGCCCGTCCTGGCACTATCTGGCGCTCGAGGTGGAACTGCCTGAGCCCGGCGACTTCCGCACCACCAGGATCGGCGAGACGCCTGTGGTCGTCACCCGCGACAATGATGGCGAGATCTATGCGTTCGAAAATCGTTGTGCCCATCGCGGCGCGCTGATTTGCCTCGACAACCACGGCAAGGGCAAAAAGGATTTCAGTTGCGTCTACCACGCCTGGACCTACGACCGGCAGGGCAACCTCAAGGGCATTGCGTTCAAGGACGGCGTCAAAGGCAAGGGCGGCATGCCCGATACTTTCCGCATGGAGCAGCACGGCCCGCGCAAGCTGCGCATCGCCATCCTGCATGGACTGATTTTCGGGTCGTTTTCGGAAGAAGTGCCGCCGATCGAGGAATATCTCGGTGACGAGATTTCATCGCGGATCGAGCGCGTGCTCGGCGGCCGCAAGCCGGTGGTGCTGGGCCGCGTCACCCAGGTGCTGCCGAACAACTGGAAGCTCTATATGGAGAACGTCAAGGACTCCTACCACGCCAGTATCCTGCATTTGTTTTTCACCACCTTCGAGCTCAATAGGCTTTCGCAAAAAGGCGGCATCATCGTCGATGAAAGCGGCGGCCATCACATCAGTTTTTCAGCGATCGACACCACGGCCCAAAAGGACGCCGAATACGCCAAGCAGGAGCTCCGCTCCGAAAGCCAGTACAAATTGGCGGACCCGTCGCTGCTGCAGGGATTCGACGAATATCATGATGGCGTGACCTTGCAGATCCTGTCGGTGTTTCCGACCTTCGTGCTGCAGCAGATCCAGAACGCGATCGCGGTGCGCCAGATCGTGCCGCGCGCGATCGACAAGACCGATCTGAACTGGACTTATCTGGGCTTTGCCGATGACACGCCGGAGCAGCGGCTGACGCGACTGAAGCAGAACAATCTGGTCGGCCCGGCCGGCTACATCTCGATGGAAGATGGTTGCGTCGGCGGCTTCGTCCAGCGTGGTATCGCTGGCGCTTCGGAAGAAGAGGCGATCCTGGAAATGGGCGGCAGTCAGGCCCAGAGCAGCGAAAGCCGCGTCACCGAAGCTTCCGTCCGCGGCTTCTGGAAAGCCTATCGCAACAATATGGGCATGTGAGCGCGCGCATGACCGACAATCTGTATCAGATGATTTCGCGTGCCCAGGCCGAATATGCCCGGTGCATCGATGACGACCGGCTGGAAGAGTGGCCCGATCACTTTCATGGCGCGTGCGTCTACAAGATCACCACCGCCGCCAATCATCGCGAGGGGCTGGAAGGCGCGATCATCTTCGCGAATTCGAAGGGTATGTTGCGCGACCGCGTTTCGGCGCTGCGCGAGGCCAATATCTACGAGCGGCAGTCGTATCGCCATATCCTCGGCCAGCCCTCGATCCTGCAAGAAGGCAACGGCGAGGTGCGCAGCGAAACCTCTTTCCTGGTCGCGCGCATCGTGCAGGACGGCGACACCGATATTTTCGCGACCGGCCGCTACCTCGACCTCTACAAGATCGAAGACGGCAAGGCGCGGCTGAACGAGCGGATTGTCGTGTGCGACAGCTCGCGCATCGACACGCTGATGGCGTTGCCGCTGTGAGCAGGCAAACCATCGCCCTCACCATTGGCGATCCCAATGGCATCGGCCCGGAGATCGCCGTCAAGGCGGCGGCGCAGATGGCCCGCGCCGATGGGCCTTCGATCATTCTGGTCGGCGATCAATACGTGGTACGCGCTTGCGCCGAGCGGTATGCCGGCGATTTCGCGATTCACTCGTTCGACGGGTCGCCGCCACGCGCCGGCGTGCTCTATGTCAGGGGAGTCGATTCCCTGCCGCGTGCGGCGTTCCATCCGGGCACGCCGGTCGCGGAGGGTGGGCGCGCCACCGTCGACTACGTTGCCGCCGCGATCCGGCTGGTGCACGAAGGGCATGCTTCGGCGATCGTCGCCTGTCCGCATTCGGAGACCAACGTCAACGCCGCCGGCATTCCGTTTTCCGGCTATCCCAGCCTGCTGGCGCGGTTGACCAATACGCCGGAGGACCATGTCTTCTTGATGCTGGTTGGCGGCGGATTGCGTATCGTTCACGTCACGCTGCATGAGCGGATCCACACCGCGCTGGCGCGGATCACGCCGGCGCTGGTGGAACGCGCGGCGCGCACGGCCGATGCGGCCTTGCGCCAACTCAACGTCAAGCAGCCGCGCATCGGTCTGTTCGGAATCAATCCGCATGCCGGTGAGAATGGTCTGTTCGGCGACGATGACGACCACATCACCGCTCCCGCGGCGAAAAACCTGAAGGCGGCGGGTTTCAATGTCGAGGGACCTGTGGGCGCCGACCTGATGCTGGGGCAGCGCGATTTCGACGCCTTTGTCGCGATGTACCACGACCAGGGACATATCCCCGTCAAGCTGATGGCGGGACGAAATTCGGCGGCGATGTCGATCGGCGCCGGCGTCTTGTTCGCCAGTGTCGGTCACGGCAGCGCGTTCGATATCGCGGGCAAAGGCATCGCCGAGCCCGATGCGGTGCTGCGCTCGCTTAAACTTTTGTCCGGCGCCACCGATCTTGCGGACACCGCGGTCTCATGACTTTCCAGATCGCCATCGATGAGGGCGGAATCACGTTCGGCTGCGAAGCCGGCGAGACCGTGCTCGACGCCGCCGAGCGCGCCGGCTATTCGCTGCCCTATTCGTGCCGCAAGGGCATCTGCTCGACCTGCGACGCCGAACTTCGTGATGGCAAGGTTGTTTTTGGCACGAAGGAGATCAAGGCGCCGGCGAAGGAAGTGCTGCTGTGCCAGGCCAAGCCGCAAACCGACATTGTCATTCATCCCAAGCGCATCGACCGTTACGATCCGGCCGCGCGCAAGAAGATCACGGCGAAGGTCTACCGCGTCAGCCGTCCAACCGATGATGTGTTCACGCTGATGCTGCGCTTTCCCGCCGGTATTCGCGCGCGTTTCAAGGCCGGACAATATCTGCGGGTGTCGATGCCGGACGGCGACACCCGCAATTTCTCGATGGCCAATGCACCGCGCGAGAGCGACGGCGTGCAATTGCACATCCGGCGCATCCCCGGCGGCCAGTTTTCCGAAGGCGTGCTGGCGCGGCTGGCCAAGGGCGACAAGCTCAGCATCGAAATTCCCTTTGGCGAGTTCTATCTGCGCACCGGCACCGAGAAGCCGATGGTCTGCCTGGCGACCGGCACCGGCTTTGCGCCGGTCAAATCCATCATCGAGGATCTGATCGCGCGCGGAAACACCCGGCAGGTGCGGCTCTATTGGGGCGGCCGCCGCCGGCAGGATATTTATCTCGAGAAGCCTGACGGACAAATGGGCGGCGCGGGTGCCCTGGCTGACATTCACGGCGGTGTTGTCCGAACCGGACGCCGGCTGGACCGGCGCGACCGGACTGGTTCATGAAGCCGTGCTGCGTGATATCCCTGACCTTGCGGGATGGCAGGTTTATGCCTGCGGCAATCCGTTGATGATCCGCAACGCCGAGCGGGATTTTCAGGCCCTGGGCGGATTGCCGGACGGCCAGTTCTTTGCCGATCCGTTTGTGTCGTCGGGAAACCCGGACATCGCGGCAGACCAAACCAAAATAGAAACGGGTACGGGGCAGGAAATTCGATGATGTTATCTCACAGGCTGGTCGGTTTCGGTTTGGCAATGGTGCTTATGCATGGCGTCGTGGCTCGCGCCGACGCGGCCGATGCGCCTGCGGATTATCCCAATCACGCGGTTCGCATCATCGTGCCGTTTCCGGCCGGCGGAACCGCCGATGTTCTGGCCCGGACCATCGGCCAATATCTCAGCAAGCGCTGGAACCAGCCGGTGGTGATCGAAGTCAAAACCGGCGCCGGCGGCAACATCGGCGCAGCCTATGCCGCGACGTCCGCGCCTGATGGATATACGCTGCTCGTGAGCCCGCCTGGACCGCTGACGATCAATGACGCGCTCTACAAGCCCGAAGCGCTCGGCTTTAAGCCAGCGGAACTGGAGCCGATCACCGTGCTTGGCACGGTGCCGAACGTGCTCGACGTCAGGCCGGGCTTTCCCGCCAAAACCGCGCAGGAATTGATCGCCTATGCCAAAGCCAACCCTGGAAAGGTCAGTTTCGCCTCGCAGGGCAACGGATCGACCTCACATCTGACCGGCATCCTGTTTCAGAAGCTGACGGGCACACAGATGGTGCACGTGCCGTATCGGGGTACGATGCCGGCGTTACAGGATATCATGGCCAACCAGGTCGACCTGTTCTTCGACAATCTGGGTTCGTCGCTGGGGCTGCAAGAGAAGTTCAAGATTCTCGCGACCGGCGGCAGCACGCGCAACCCGTCATTGCCTGACGTTCCAACGCTTCAGGAAGTCGGCGTCGCGTCTTTCGAGTCCACCACGTGGTTCGCAGTGGTGGCGCCGCCGCATACGCCGCCGGCAACAGCGCAATTCCTCAACAAGGAAATCACGGCGGTGCTGGCGCTTCCCGAAGTGAAGGAGCAGTTCGGCAAGATCGCCATCGAGCCGGTCGGCGGAAGCATAGCTGAAACGACCAAATTCTTCGCTGCCGAACGCGCTAAATGGGGTAGCTTAATCAAGAGCGCCAATATCGCGGTCGAGTAGCCAATCCGTTTTCGAGGCCTTCCCGAAAGCCGGCATTTGGCGAAAGCCAAATGAATAAAAAAATTTGGCAAAAGCCAAATGAATCGAAAAGGGAGGCCTTGCATGGACGCAACTGCGTCGATCACCGCCGTATCGCCGGCGGTATCGCCCAACCGGATATTCTGGGCGACGTGGGCCGGCTGGATGCTCGACGGGTTCGATTCCGCCGCTTATGGGCTGTTGCTGGTTTCGGCCTTGAGCGAGTTGCTGCCGTTGAGCGGGATCGAAGCCAGCAAAGCCAACATCGCGATATATGGTGGGGTCGGCTTCTCCGTCTTCATGCTGGGCTGGGCTTGTTCGATGTTCTGGGGCTGGCTGGCGGATCACATCGGCCGGGTTCGCGTCATGTGCCTTACCATCCTCTGTTATTCAATCTTTACAGCGCTGTGTGGCATCGCGTTTGGGACGACGTCGTTTCTCGTGCTGCGTTTCCTGGTCGGATTTGGCGTCGGTGGTGAATGGGCCGCTGGCACGCCATTGTTGCATGAATCTGTTCCCGAATCGCTTCGCGTCAGGCTCGCGGGCTGGCTTCACACCGCGACCCCGTCCGGCATTATCCTGGCATCTGCTGCGGCGCTGTTGGTGGTGCCGGCGGTTGGTTGGCGCGGAATGTTTCTTGTTGGCATTTTTCCGGCGCTTCTGGCGATCTATCTCCGCATGAACATTCCCGAGCCGCGCCGCGCGCTGCCGTTGACCCTGACGGCGAGCATTCGGCCGCTTTTTACGGGATCGCAGGCGATCGTCACCTGGTCGGCGGCGCTCATGATCGCATGCGGCTTGCTTGGTGTATGGTCGTCAAGTTTCTGGATTCCAACTGTCGTCGCCACCAAATATCTCGCGACCGGTCATACCTTGGCGCAGGCGCAACAGATGGCGTCGTTTGCCAGTCTGGCGACCAATTTCGGAACCTTGGCCGGATGTTTCCTGATGCCATGGATCGCGCAATGGCTGCGCTACCGCAAGACGGTCGGCATTGTGTTCTTCGCAGCGTCGATGCTCTGCAATGTCGTGGCCTATTACGGCCTGCTTGAGAAATTGGACAACATCACGCTGTTTCTGGTCACGGTGCCGCTGCTCGGTTTCTTTACCAACGGCGTATTCGCATTGTTCACCGTCTGGCTACCCGAATTGTTCGCGGGCCAGTCACGTGGCTCTGGTCTGGGCTTTACTTTCAGTCTCGGCCGCATCCTGGCCGCGGCCGGACCGCTGATGATCGGCGCATTGGCAGCGCATACCGGCAGTTATCCGGTCGCGATCACGTTGATTTCGGTGATTTACATCCCTGGCATGGTGTTCGTTGCGATGTGTCGGGAAACCGCGGGCAAAAGCCTGCCTGCCTGATGCGTTGATCGGTTTTGGCTATACAAGGAAGAAAAAATGCTCCCGCTGCACGGCATTCGCGTTCTTGATCTGAGCAGGCTTCTGGCCGGTCCGTTCTCGACGACTATTCTGGGCGACCTCGGCGCGGATATCCTCAAGGTGGAGGCGCTGCCGAAAGGCGATCTCTACCGTGAGGCCCCGCCATTTCACGCCGGTGAAAGCGTGTCGTTTCTGGCCATCAATCGCAACAAGCGCAGCATCGGCATCGATTTCCGTAAAGAAGGCGCCCTGGATCTGGTGCGGGAGATGGCAGATATCGCCGATGTCGTCGTGGAAAACTTCAAGCCCGGCACTATGGAGAAGATGGGACTGTCCTACGAGGTGCTTTCGGCGCGCAATCCTCGGCTGATCTACGCGAGCATCAGCGGATTTGGCCGAACCGGGCCTTACGGCCATCTGCCGGGCGTGGATCAGATTGCGCAAGGCATGTCCGGCTTCATGAGCATCACTGGACAGACGGATACCGGCCCAACTCGTGTCGGCGTTCCGATCGGGGATCTCGTCGCGGGGATGTGGACCGCGATCGGCATACAGTCGGCGATCATCGCCCGGCATGCGACCGGAAAGGGGCAGCGGGTCGATACTTCGCTGCTCGCCGGTCTTGTTGGCCTGCTGTCGGTGCAGGGCCAGCGTTATCTCAGCCTCGGCGAAGTGCCCGACGTCGCCGGCAACCAGCATCCGGTGAGTTCCCCCTATGGCCTGTTTCACGGCAGCGACGGGGCATTCAACTTCTCAGCCACGACGCAGGCGATGTGGACCAAACTCTGCGAGCATATCGGGATGGAGTGGATGCTGACGGACGCGCGTTTCGCCAACAGCTCATTACGACGGGATAACCGGGTCGAACTTGAGCGGCTGATCGACGAGCGCTTACGGACGCGGCCACGCGATCAATGGATCAAGGAGTTTCGCGAGCTGGGCATGCCGGCCGGCCCGATTTACGATCTATCGCAGGTATTCGCCGACCCTCATATCGCCCAGTCGGGAATGGTGGAGACCACGGAGCATCCGGCCATTGGCGCACTCCGGCAGCTTGCGTCACCGCTCAAACTCGAATGCTTCGCTAACGGTTCGGTGCGTCGTCCGCCGCCGCGCCTCGGCGAACACACCCGTGAAATCCTGGACGAATTGGGTTTCGGTGCGGCGAGGGTAGACGGTTTTGTGCGCGCAGGCATCGTTCAGGCGGCAAACCCGGGCGCGCGGGCGGCGGAATAGCATCGCCGCCTGCCAGCCGGCGAGGTGCGATAGAACGCCGGCCTCAGGTCACCGCCGGCGGTTTAGCGGGATGCGAGCTCTTGTGCGCGCCGCCGAAGCGCTTTTTCAAGCGCTCGCGCATCGCCTGGAAGGTCACGTACAGCATCGGCACCATGAAGATGCCGATCGAGCTTGCCGCGAGCATGCCGCCGAACACGGCGGTGCCGACCGCCCGCCGGCTGATCTCCGCGGCGCCGGTCGCAACCACCAGCGGAAGCAACCCGAGAATAAAGGCGATCGAGGTCATCATCACGGCACGGAAGCGCATCTGCGATCCCAGCGCCGCGGCGTCCACGATCGACAAACCAGCTTCGCGCTGCTCCTTGGCGAATTCGACGATCAGGATGCCGTTCTTGGCGGCCAGCGCGATCAGCACCACGAGCCCGATCTGGCCATAGAGGTCGAGGTTAAGTCCGGCAATCTTGATCGCGCTGTAGGAGCCGAGCACGCCGACGGCGACCGATAGCAACACCGGGATCGGGATGGTCCAGCTCTCGTATAGCGCCACCAGGAACAGATAGGCGAACAGGATCGCGAGCGCGAGAATGATGCCGGTCTGGCCGGCCGCCTGCTGCTCCTGAAAAGCGGTCCCGGTCCATTCGTAGCTGTAGCCCGCCGGCAATGTCGATTTGGACAACTCCTCCATCGCGGCGATCGCGGTTCCCGACGAGACGCCGGCGGCCGGTCCGCCATTCACCGTCACCGAGCGAAAATTGTTGTAGCGGGTGATGACCTGCGGACCGGTCACGATCCGCAAACTGGCGATCGAGCGGATCGGCACCATCTGTCCGGTGCTGTTGCGCACGTAGATCTGCCAGATGTCCGGAATATCGCCGCGATTGCCGGCTTCGCCTTCGACATTGACCTGCCAGGTACGGCCGAACAGATTGAAGTTGTTGACGTAGATGCCGCCGAGCGTCGCCTGCAGCGCGGTGAACACGTCGCTCATATTGAGTCCGAGCGCCTGTGCCCTGGCGCGGTCGATGTCGAGATAGATCGACGGATTGGTCGCGGTGAAGGTCGAGAACACACGGGTCAGCCGGGGATCGCGGTTGGCCGCGCCGATAAGGCCGCTCATCACGCTGCCGAGCGCGGCCGGGTCCTGGCCTTCCAGCGCGTCGAGCTGATATTCGAAGCCGCCAGAGGTCGAGAGCCCGATGATCGGCGGCAGGTTGAACGGCAGGACGTTGGCCTCGCGGATCTGCGAGCCGGCGCCGAATACCTTGCGGATCGTCGCCTGCACCGAATCCGTCGTCGCCTTGCGGTCGGCGAACGGCTTCATGCGCGCGACCATGAACGCCGAATTCGGTTCGCTGCCGCCGTCGAGCAGCGAAAAGCCGATGATCGACAGCACGTGATCGACAGCCGGAATATCCTTCAGCAGCGCTTCGACCTGCTTTGTCACCTGGCTGGTGCGGGCCACCGATGCGCCGTCGGGCAATTGCACGGCGATAAAGAACGCGCCCTGGTCTTCTTCCGGCAGGAACCCGGTCGGCGTCAGCCGCGCGACACCGAAGATGCCGCCGGCAAACAACAACACCAGCACCAGCGACAGCGCTGCCATCCGCAGCAGCCGGCGCACGCCGGCGGTATAGCGGTCGCGAACCCAGTCGATGCCGCCGAGCACGCGTCCCATGATGCCGTGCCGGGGGCCGGTGTGACGCAGGAACACCGCGCACAGCGCCGGCGACAGGGTCAGCGCGTTCAGTGCCGAGATCACCATCGCCGCGCTGATGGTCACCGCGAATTGGCGGAACAGCGTGCCGGAGATGCCCGGAATGAAGGCGATCGGCACGAACACCGACAGCAGCACCAGCGAGATCGCGATGATCGGTGCGGTGATCTGCGCCATCGCCTTCTTGGTGGCCTCGGCCGGCGTTGCGTCCGGCTCTTCCTCCATCACGCGTTCGACGTTCTCGACCACGACAATGGCGTCGTCGACCACGATGCCGATCGCGAGCACCATCGCCAGCAGCGACACCGTGTTGGCCGAATAGCCGAGCACCAGCAGCACCGCGAAGGTGCCGATCAGGCTGACCGGCACCGCGATCGCCGGGATGATCGTGGCGCGCATGTTGCCGAGGAACAGGAACACCACGATCACGACCAGCACGAAGGCTTCGCCGAGCGTCTTCATCACCTCGGTGATGGTATCGCTGACGAAGGTCGTGGAATCATACTGGACGAGATAGCTGAGGCCGGGCGGGAATCGCTCCGACAGCTTGGCGAGCGTCGCCTGCACCGCCTTCGCCGTCGTCACCGCGTTGGCGCCGGGGGCCAGGTAGATGCCCATCGGCACGCCGGCCTGGCCGTCAATCCGCGACTCGCTGTCGAGATTTTGCGCGCCGATCTCGACCCGGGCGACGTCGCGAACCCGCAGCACCGAGCCGTCATTATCGGCCCGCAGCACGATGTCGCCGAACTGCTTCGAGGTCGTCAGCCGGCCCTGGGTCTGCACGTTGAACTGGAACTGCTGCTCATCGCTGATCGGGCGGGCGCCGATGCGGCCGACCGGCGCCTGCACGCTTTGGGCGCGGATCGCCGCGATCACGTCGGACGGCGCCAGGTTAAGGCTGGTCAGCCGCTGCGTATCGAACCAGATCCGCATCGAATAGTTCATTTTCGCGAACAGGCTGGCCTGGCCGACGCCGGGCGTGCGCGAAATCGCATCGAGCACGTTGATGATGGCGTAGTTGGTGATGAACAGCGGATCCTGCTGGCCGTTCTTGCTGTACAGCACGATGAACTGCAGCACCGCCGAGGACTTCTTCTGCACCGTCAGGCCTTGTGCCTGCACCTCGGTCGGCAGTTGCGCCAGCGCGGTCTGGACGCGGTTATTGACGTTGACGGTATTGATGTCGGGGTTGGTGCCAAGCGCAAAGGAGACGGTCAGCGTATAGCTGCCGTCATTGCCACTGGTCGATTTCATGTAGAGCATCTTGTCGACGCCGACGACCTGGGCCTCGAGCGGCTGGGCGACGCTGGACTCCACCACTTCGGCGGAGGCACCCGGAAATACGGCGGTGACCGTGACCTGCGGCGGCACGATGTCGGGGAACTGCGCCACCGGAATTTGCAGCAGCGCCAGCGCGCCGGCGATGGTGATGACGAACGCGATGACGATCGCAAGGCGGGGACGATCGACGAAGACCGATGAAATCATGGGTTGGTGCCCGCGGGTTTCGGTCCGATCGCGCCATCCTGTTGGGTGCGAGCGTCTTCCGCCGACGTTTTCATGCTGGCCTGGATCAACGCGCTCGCCGGCCCCGGCGCAACGGGCTGACCCGGACGCACCCGCTGCAGGCCCTCGACGACGACCTTGTCACCGAGTGAGAGCCCGGTGGTGACCGCGGCGATCGTGGTTGTCGACTGCCCGAGCTGGATCCGCCGCTGCTCGGCCTTGTTGTCGGGACCGACCACAAAGACATATTCGCCCTGCTGGTCCGACAGCACCGCAGAGCGTGGAATTGCGAGCACCTCAACCGGCTTCGCGCCCTCCAGCAAAACGGTGACAAACTCGTTGTCGGTGAGTTCTCGCACCGTCGATCGTCCCCCCGCAGAGGCCAACTGATGCAGAATCGGGTTGGGGATGACGCCGCGGAGCGTGATGGTGTCGGTGTTTTGCGCGATTGTATTATTGACGAAATTCAGCTGGCCGGTCTGATCATAGAGACGACCGTCCGATAGCCGGATTCTGATAACGACCGCCTTGAAACCGCCCCTCGTCGCATAGCGATCGCGCAGCACCAGCGCTTCGCGCACCGGAACCGGGAACGTGACATACATGGGGTCCTGGCTGACGATCGTGGTCAACACGCCGGAACTCGGAGTGACGACGTTGCCGTCGGTCACCGCGGTGCGGCCGATCATGCCGTCGATCGGCGAGCGGATTTCGGTGTAATCGAGATTGATCTGCGACAACTGCACCTGCGCCTGCGCGGCCTGCACCTGTGCCTCGAGGCTCTCCTGGCTAGCGACCGCGGCGTCATAGGTCGATTGCTGACCGGCCGGGCCGCTCAGCAGCGTTCGCGCCCGGTCCGTGGTCAGCTTGGCGTTGACGAGCGTCGCCTGCAGTTGCGCGACCTGGGCTTTCTTCGACGCCAGGTCGGCCTCGAACGGGCCGCGCTCGAGCTCATAAAGCAGATCGCCGGTCTTGACTTCCGCGCCTTCGACGAAATTCCGCTTTTCCAGAAACGCGGTGACGCGCGCGACCACGCTGACGCGGTTGGTGGCCTCGATCCGTCCGAGAAACTCGCTGGATTCGGTGACGGGACGGTTGACGGCCTCGATCACGCCAACCGCCGGCGGCGCCGCGGGGGCCGGTTGGGCGTGGGCGGTCGCAAGGGCTCCGAACAGGATGGTTCCGAACGTTATGGCACCCGCACTCAGGCTGACAGTCATTCTTGCGTGGTGCATGCGCTCGCGCCTTCGTCAAGGTCCCAACCTGCAGGCTAGCACAGGCCGATCCGGGCTGCGCAATCGTAAATTTTACATTTTCATTGATGTCGCGCGATCAACACGACATCGTGACGGCGCGCGGATGACCACGGCGTAGCCGGCTCGATTTTCCATCGCGGGCTTCCGCTTGAACGATGGAATACCGCCCGGTACGTTGTCGCCGCGATAGGCCAAGGACACGCCTAAGAACAGCCTAAGGGAAAACAAGAAAATGAAACAAATCAGGATAGGCGACATCACCATCGACGCCGTGATCGAGCGGGAAGGGCCGTGGCGGCGACCGCAGGATTTCTTCCCGGCCTATGACGAGGCCGTCTTCAAGCATCATCTGCCCAAGATGGAGCCCGAGGTGTTCGACGCGGCGCTGGGGATGATCGTCATCACCTACCAGACCTTTGTGGTGCGGACGCCGCGCTACACCATTCTGGTCGACACCTGCACCGGCGAGGACAAGGGCCATCCGCCGCCGTTCGATTTTCCCGGCAAGGAGCGCTGGCGCAACGAGCTGTTCGCGCTCGGCATCAGCTACGAGATGATCGACTATGTCTTTTGCACCCATCTCCACATCGACCATACCGGCTGGAACACCACCCTGCGCGATGGCCGCTGGGTGCCGACGTTCCCGAACGCGAAATACGTCTTCCACAAAAGGGAATACGCGATCTGGGAGGCCGAGAATGCCAAGGGCGCCAATCCACCCGGCACGGTGTTCCGCGACAATTGCCTGCCGATCGTCGAAGCCGGCCAGGCCCTGCTGGTCGACGACGACTACGCGCTTGATGACACCGTGACGCTGACGCCGACACCGGGGCACTCGCCCTGTCATTGCTGCGTCAACATCTTCTCCAAGGGCAAGCGCGCGGTGGTGGCCGGCGATCTCATGCACCACGCGATCCAGTGCCGCGAACCGGAATGGTCGTCGAAACCCGATTGGGACATGAAGCAGTCGGCTTTATCGCGGCGGAAGTTTTTCTCCTCCGTCGCCGGCACGGATACGCTGATCCTGCCGATCCATTTTCCGACCCCGACGGTCGGCCTGATCACGGCCGACGGCAACGGCTTCGACTACAAATTTATACGCGATTAGCCTTCGTCACGGTGGAGACCAAAAACACGGGCATCGCAACACATGTTGCGGTGTCCCAGTCTGTGCGCTTAGGCCGTTGATTTCTCCAGCTCGAATACCGGCAGCCCCAGTTCGGGATCGGTGGTCTCGACGAAGCGGCATGTGACGCGATCGCCGCAGCGCACGTCCTCTGCTGCGCACCCGACGACATTGCTGAGGATGCGGCCGCCGTCATCGAGCCGGATAAAGGCGACGACATAGGGCTCCTTGCCCTTCCACTCCGCTTGCGCCGGACGGCGGACGATCGAAAATGTTTCGACCGCGCCGCGGCCCTCGCTTGGCTTCCATGCGATATCGCTGTGACATTTCGGACAACGCTGAGCCGGCGGCCAGCTTCGAACGGATCGTGGTGCGCCTCGATGGAGGCGCCATGAAACCGCTGCTCCGGAAAGCGCACGCCGGACGTGCCGAGATTGGCGAGCCTCGTTCCAGATGTATTGCTCGCCATGCGTCGCTTCCGGTTTACCGAAGCGTGAGATACTGGTCGCCGATTCGGATTATGGGTCGCCTTGGGTTCGCAGGGACGCGGTCGACATTGAATTTTTCAATTTTGCCCAATAATTCCGAGCTCAACCAATTCGTTCACCACCCGCTCCGCAAGCTGCTCGGGCCGTTGATCCAGCGTCTTGAGACGAATTTCCGGTCTCTCCGGCGCCTCATAGGGGGCATCAATACCGGTAAAGTTCTTGATCTTGCCTGCCTTCGCCTTGGCGTAGAGGCCCTTGGGATCCCTTCGGGCGCATTCCTCGATCGGTGTGTCGACGAAGACTTCCAGGAACTCGCCATCAGCGACCAGGCTTCTGACCATCTCACGGTCTGATTTATACGGCGAGATGAACGAGCAAATCACGATCAATCCGCTGTCCATCATCAGCTTGGCCACTTCGCCGGCTCGACGAATGTTTTCGACGCGATCTACTTCGGTAAATCCGAGATCGCGGTTGAGGCCGTGGCGGACGTTGTCGCCGTCCAGCAACATGGTGTGGTGACCTGCCGCGAACAGCTTGCCGTCGATAATATTGGCGATGGTCGATTTACCGGCGCCCGACAGACCCGTCATCCAGATGATCACCGGGCGTTGCTTCTTCAGCGAAGCGCGCTCGGTCTTCCCGATCGTCAGCGCCTGCCAGCTGATGTTGGTGGCCCGCCGCAAGCCGAACGCGATCATGCCGGCACCGACCGTCCGGTTGGAATAGCGGTCGATGATGATGAAGGAGCCGGTTTTCTTGTTCTCCTCGTAGGGATCAAAGGCGACGGGAAGGGAAGTCGAGATGTTGCAGAAACCGATTTCGTTCAGTTCGAACGTCTTGGCGGCCAGATGATCGCGCGTATTGACGTCGATCTTGTATTTCAGGTTGGTGATCGTGGCCGACACGACGTTGGTGCCGAGCCGAATGAAGTATGATCGCCCCGGAACCAGCGCATCCTGGTCCATCCAGATGACATGGGCAGCGAATTGATCCGCGACCTCCGGACGTGTGGTCGGCGTTGCCAGAACGTCGCCGCGCCCGACGTCGATTTCGTCGGCCAGCGTAATGGTGACGGCGTCGCCGGCCTCGGCCCGTTCGACTGGTCCGTCATAGGTCACGATCTGGTCGATGCGGGAGGTCTTGCCGGAGGCCGCAACCGTGATCTCGTCGCCCGTTGCGATCTGACCGGACGCGACCGTGCCTGCATAGCCCCGGAAATCGAGGTTCGGTCGATTGACCCACTGAACCGGAAAGCGGAACGGCCGGGACGGCAATTCACCCTGGATATCCACGGTCTCAAGGTAGTCCAGCAGCGCCAGATCCTTGTACCAGGGCATGTTTGCGGATGGCGCCGTGATGTTGTCGCCATAGCGCGCGGAAATCGGAATCGGAACGATCGAGCTGAAGCCGAGGCCGGAGGCAAAGGTCATGTAGTCGGCAACAATGCGATCGAAGGTTTCCTGCTTGAAACCCATCAGATCGATCTTGTTGACGGCCAGAACGACGTGGCGAATACCGAGCAACGAACAGATGAAGGAATGCCGCTTGGTCTGAACCAGCAGCCCCTTGCGCGCGTCGACCAGGATGATGGCGAGGTGGGCATTGGAAGCACCGGTCGCCATGTTTCTCGTATACTGTTCGTGTCCGGGGGTGTCTGCCACCATGAACGACCGCTTCGGCGTGGTAAAAAACCGATAGGCGACGTCGATCGTGATGCCCTGTTCCCGCTCGGCTTCCAATCCATCGACCAGCAGCGCGAAGTCGATGTCGTCGCCGGTGGTGCCGTGACGCTTCGAGTCCTTGGCAAGCGCGGACATCTGATCGTCGAATATCATCTTGCTGTCGTGCAACAGCCGGCCGATCAAGGTGGATTTTCCATCGTCGACCGAGCCGCATGTCAGAAAACGCAGCAGATCCTTGTTGGCGCTTTCGGCGGGGAGAGGGGCGGCTGCAACTTGCATCAGAAATAGCCCTCTCGCTTTTTCTTTTCCATCGAAGCGGCCTCGTCGCTGTCGATCAGGCGGCCTTGCCGCTCCGACACGCGCGCAGTCTGCATTTCAGTCACGATGTCCTCGATCGTGGTGGCGTTTGAATCGATCGCCCCGCTCAGGGGATAGCACCCAAGTGTCCGGAACCGGATCAACCGCATTTCCGGTGTTTCGTTCGGTTCAAGCGGAAGACGCTCATCGTCGACCATGATCAATGTGCCGGCGCGGTTCACGACGGGCCGCTTTTTCGCAAAATAAAGCGGCACCACCGGAATTTTTTCCAGCATGATGTATTCCCAGATATCGATTTCGGTCCAGTTTGACAGCGCGAACACGCGCATGGTTTCGCCCTGGCGAATCCGGGTGTTGAACAAATTCCACAGCTCGGGCCGCTGGTTGCGTGGATCCCAGACGTGACCCGGCGAGCGGAACGAGAATATCCGCTCCTTGGCACGGCTCTTTTCCTCGTCCCTGCGCGCGCCGCCGAATGCGGCGTCGAACTGATGCTTGTCCAGCGCCTGCTTGAGCGCGTCGGTTTTCATCACTTGCGTGTGCAACGACGAGCCCGAAGCAATCGGGCCGATCCCGCGATCGAGGCCGTCCTGATTGATGTGAACGATGAGATCGAGACCGAGCCGCTTCACGGTTTCATCGCGGAAGGCGATCATTTCGCGGAATTTCCAGGTCGTGTCGACATGGAGCAGCGGAAACGGAAGCTTGGCCGGATAGAACGCCTTGATGGCCAGATGCAGCATGACGCTGGAATCTTTGCCGATCGAATACATCATGACTGGCTTTTTGAAATCAGCGACGACATCTCGCATGATTTCAATGGACTCGGCCTCAAGTCGCTTGAGATGCTTTGGCAGGGCGTGGCGAGTGTCCGCCGTCGTTAATTGATGCATGGTTCGTTCACAGTAAGAGGGCCGGGGGCTGATGACCGCGGATCGCCCGCCGGCAGACCCCAGGCAACAAATGAGCCATTTCGATAATCGGGCTTGCCGTAGCGAAACGGTGCGCCAGCGAGGTCGAGAACACTACCGCCGGCGGCCCGCAGGACAGCGTCGCCCGCCGCGGTATCCCATTCCATGGTGGGCGCCAAACGCGGATAGACGTCCGCGTCGCCCTCGGCGATGGTGCAGAACTTGAGCGAGGAACCCGCGGCCCGCAGCTCCGAGACCGGATGGCTGTCGATCCAGCTTTGCGTATCGGGGTCCAAATGTGAACGACTTGTGACCGCGCGCCACTGCGACGCCGGCCGCGGCCGAGCCTTCAGCACGCGCATGTTGTGCGAGGCCGCGAGCTTTTCGCCGGGAGCGGCTTCAATTCTGTAGGCGTTGTTCCCCGCCATGTACAAGACGCCGAGCGCCGGCGCGAACACGGCGCCCGCCACCGGGATTCCTCGTTCGATCAGGCCGATATTGACGGTGAATTCGTCGCGGCCCTGAATGAACTCCTTGGTTCCGTCGAGAGGGTCGACGAGAATGAAGCGGTCGACATCGGCCTGAAGCGATGAGGGGGCGGCAGCCTCCTCGGAAACGATCGGTATTGCAGGCAGGATCGAACGCAAACGGTCGCAGATGATTTCGTTGGCGCGCAGATCAGCTGCGGTGACCGGCGAGCCGTCTGATTTGAGCGCGGTGTTTCCCGTGCCCGCGCGAGCCAGCATAATCGCTGCGCCAGCCTCCAAGGCAATCTCAGCAAATTGTCGGGCTACCGCATTAAGGTCACTCACCCAGCGTTCTCCAAAAAGGCAAATCTGCCAAGCACAACTAAGGGCTCAAAGTCCTACTCCAATATTGAGCACCGTTCGACAGAGATCTCGTGGATGTCATCAATTCAGTCGAAAAATCTACTATCGACGACTAAGTCGAGGTTGCTATCAGGAATTATGAGATTTTGAGCGTTGCAAAGGTTGCTGTGTGGCTTTGACATTTTGTTGAGATTTGCCGGGTCGGAAAGAGGGCCAAGGATTGGGTTGCCTCTCCGAAGCCCAGGGATTTCAAGTCTGCCGACGAATTGGCCTCGTTGCCATGTTGATGCAATTGGAAATGGTGACGGCAACATTAAAGAGGAAAGGGATTCGCCGCTTACTTAGCGATCAGATGCGCACGCAAATTTTATTTGATGAGCATCGCGCTGGCTTTGGTGAACTTAGTGTTTTGCGAGACCTGAGCCAACGTCGTGCGCTTGAGGATCGCCGCCATGGCGTCTCGAGCCTCTATCAGTGTTGCGCGCAGCCGCAGGTTCTGACATCACGACATTCCAGGCATGGCCGATACGCGGTCTTGCTCGCACAGGGAGCAAGCGCCAGCGGGCCGTCGATACAGCGGATGATGTCGGCGAAGCTGATTTTTGAGGCATCCCGAGCGAGCAAAAACCCGCCCTGCTTACCGCGATGGTCATCGACTGTGCGCCCAACGACCGGGCGCTCGGCGCCGTATTCGCCGTTACCGATCTTGCGATCATTCCATGTACTCCGTCGGGGTTGGACATAGAGGCTACCTTGCGGACGCTTGATATCGTCCGGAGGGTGCGAACAAGCCGCCAGAACAAGTTGCACGTCCTGCTGGTGCCGAACAGGGTCGACCGTCGCACGCTCGAGGGACAGCAGTTGATCGAGGAATTGGAGAACTTGGGAAAGTCCGCCAGTGCCGTAGTCCTGCGCAGCGAGATCGGCCCGTTCCCGCGGTCAGGCTGCCCGCTGGTTAACACCACCTGAAGCCGCACCGGCTGATTTGAAACAAATGTCCCGTCCCTTTTGAGTCAAACCTCAAAACATTTCTCGTAGATCTGTCCCCGTCGAAAAGGGGGAGAGAAAGATGTATAAACATCTCTGGGCGGTTCTGTTGATTGGGGCGTCAATGCTGGCCGGTAGCGGCCGCGAGGCAGAGGCTGGTCTTCTGGGGTCGCCGCTCGGCTTGCGGGCGACCGTCGAGCGCATCCGTTTCAGCGAAGCGGCGCTGGCGCCGATGGCTTGCACCATGTTCTGCATGCGGTATGCCGGGGAGTGCGGCGCACCGGGTCGGATGATATTTCGCGGCGGCGCCACACCAATGACCAGGGAGCGCATGGCCGAACTCATGCAGGTGAATACGGCCGTCAACCGGCACATCGTTCCGACACCCAACGAGAGGGGCTTGGCGGGCGAGGAATGGTTGATCGCTCCAAGTCACGCGATTGCAACGATTATGCAGTGATCAGAAGGCATGAGTTGATCGCCAAAGGCTGGCCCATGCGCAATCTTTCTCCTCAGCGAGGTCGTAACCTCGTGGGGCGAGCATCATCTCGTACTTGTCATCCGTGCCACCGGCGGAGATCTCGTCCTTGATAGCCTGTTCGCCCAGGTCAGGGACTGGTCGCGGACGCCCTACCGCTGGGTGAGAATGCAGACTCCGAAAGACCCCGACCGTTGGGCCTCGATCGCGCAGATGGGTGTCTAAAGGCAGCTGTCTTCCGGAATCAATGTAATTGGCATGGTTAGCCAGTGAACACTCTCTGAGAAGCCGCGGATCGTGCCCCGGAAACGGGGCCGAACGGACAATCGCCTGCCAGCATTCGTGTGAGGGGGAAATGGCACGAATTCTAAATCCGCCCATGACAGGACCATGCAATGAGGCTACAAAATTTCACGACCAGGGCTAGGGGAAGAGAGTTTCCGCGCGGGCTGGCGACACGGCGAGAGCCTGGTGTCGGCATGACGGGATCACCGGCCTTCCGTCTTTGACGCGCGGACGAAGACCAGGGTTTGGATGAATGGGGTACGGAGCGATGTCAGTTAAACGATCTGTTCTCGTGGTCGGCGGGGCCGGTTATATAGGTTCGCATTGCTGCAAAGCGCTTGCCGAGGCGGGCTTCGAACCGGTTTGCTATGACAATCTTTCGACGGGCCATGCCAATTTCGTGCAATGGGGGCCCCTGGTCGAGGGAGACCTTCACGACACGTCCAAAATCGCCTCCGTCCTCCGGAAACATGAAGCGCTTGCCGTCATGCACTTTGCCGCATTCAGTGCGGTCGGAGAATCGGTAGCCGATCCGCAAAAGTATTACGTTAATAATATCGGCGGAACGCTTGCGTTGCTGTCCGCGATGAACGAGGCGGGTTGCCGGTCACTGGTATTCTCGAGCACGGGCGCGGTCTATGGCGATACCGGCCGCGATCCGATCCGGGAAACGGACGCCGGCAGGGCGGTCAATCCCTATGGGCGCTCCAAATGGATGATCGAGCAGATCCTGTCCGACTATCGTTCGGCCTATCGCCTGAACTCGATTTGTCTGCGCTATTTCAACGCTTGCGGGGCCGACGCCGCTTGCACCATCGGTGAACTGCGCGATTCGGAAACCCATTTAATACCGCGCGCCTTGATGGCGCTGCAGGGATATGTTCCGGATTTCGCGATCTTCGGCGAAGATTACGAAACCCCGGACGGGACGGCTATACGCGACTATATTCACGTCTCAGATCTGGCGGAAGCGCATGTCGTTGCGCTGAACCGCCTGTTGAGTGGCGAGCCGGGAGGCGCATTCAACCTGGGGACGGGGATCGGCTATTCGGTCAAGCAGATTTTGGAGGCGGTGCTGACCGAAACCGGAAAAGCTGTTCCGGTCACCATCCGCGAGCGGCGCGCGGGTGATCCGCCGATACTTGTGGCCGACGTGACACGTTCTGAGGGCGTTCTTCGATTCAAGGCAAGCCGGTCGGATATCGGCAACATCGTTCGCTCTGCCTGGGCCTGGCATCAGAAGGCCCACCCGGTCAGGTAAATTCCGTGGCCGGGACGTGACCGGAGAACAAAGCCAGCTGCCGGGAAAAAGAAAATTCGTTAAGGTTAATGCGCTGCGCCGTCAGGCTGCTGCGAGCCTCGCCCCATCGTTGGGACTTCGATGCCGACGCGGCGGGGGGCGAGACCCTGGTTTTGTCCAATCCCGCTGGCTTCGACGCGAATGCCTTGACGCCGACGTTTCGTTCGAAGCGTTGAACCGAAAAAGCCGCGTTATGCAGCGTTGCGCTCACGAAGCGCTCCTGGAAACGAGCATTAAGATTTTTTTAATTTGCGAGGTGCAACTCTGATCTCGGGAGACCGGGATGATCCTGAGCGGCATCGTCAGTTTTTTAGTCGGATCTGCAATGGGCGCAAGGCTGCAGAGTCTGGGTCCTTGTCCCGGCTATCATGGGCGCTTTGATGCTGTCCGTCATATCAGCGTGGTCCACCGAGATCGACGTCTTCTGGATCGTCGTGAACTGGCTGGCTTCGACTGTCTGTCTGCAAGTGGGCTATCTTGCCGGCGCGGTTCGTTTTGGCAGCGCTTCCAGGCCGCGCCCAGGTCAGTCGGACGTTCACGTAAATCAGCTCCCTTGAGGGGAGCCATTTTCGCAACCCTTTGATTGGGTATCGGCCGGCTTGCCGAGCTTACGGCGGCGGCATTTGCAAGTGCTGTCATCACGCACTCGAAAGCCGAAACCGACCTGCTGAAATCTCAGGTCCCCGGCGCGGCTGTGTTCACTATTCCCTGGTCAGTGAAACCGCAGCCAACCAAGGTGCCGTTTTCGGAACGCCGGGGTTTCGCGTTCATCGGCGGCTTTGGTCATGCGCCCAACCGGGATGCTGTTCGCTGGCTGATCAAGGATATCATGCCGCTGATCCGATCGCGCGATCCGTCCATTAAATGCTTTCTGGTCGGCAGCGATATGCCCGACCAATTTCGGCAATACGAGGCCGACGGCATTGTCGCGCTGGGTCACGTTGGAAATCTGGCCGAGGTTTTCGATCGCGTGCGTTTGACGGTAGCGCCGCTGGCCTATGGGGCGGGTCTCAAGGGCAAGGTCCTCGAAAGCCTGAGTGCCGGCGTCCCCTGTGTTTGCACGAATGTGGCGGCCGAAGGTTTCGACTTGCCGGATGCCTTGCGCACGCACGTCGCCGATGGTCCCGACGCCATCGCAGCTTCGATCGTCCGCCGTCTGCATAGCGAACAACCCGAGAACGAACTTTGCAGCCGCGCCGGACTTGAGTTTGTCGCCGCCGACTTTTCGGAAAACCGGCTCGACGTACTGATGAGCCAAGCTCTGGGTCTTAGCGGAAGAAGACCTACGCCGGTAGGCCCAAATTACGGAACGCCGAAAACTTGTGCGGGATACCAAGCTGAAGGACGAGGCCACGGCGAACCGGCGAACGATGACGTCCGCGATATGACTGGCTGGAGCAGGACCTAACGAACGTTGGATTTCCGGGATGAAGCTTAAGGCGATCGCCCGGCCGGCCCCTTAGCGGAAGCTGTGAGGTCTCCCAACTTGAAAACCTGTCGGATCCTGGCAATTTCCTGTGGGTCCGCAACGGCAATCGGCAAGTCTCCCATGCCTTTGCCGTCGCGAGACGGCCGGCCGTAATGCCGCGTCGCGGTGACATCGCTGGCATGCCCCATCAATGCCGCGACGATGGCCAGTGCGGTCAGCCGTTCCTCCATTGTCGTCGCTCCGCGTCCGTAGTGGGCTTTCCACCGTGCCGCTGCCTCATGGCGCGCGCTGTAAAGCGTCGGGCGCAGTTTGCGCCGGGGAAAAAGCTTTTTGGTAATGCGGGCCATCAGGGCACCAAGGGTGTCAAGTAGCGCATCATAGCGCCCGGTCCCATGAGCCCGGCGCACTTGCGCCAGCCAGGTAAGGATCGCCTCGACGACATGCCCAGGCAAGGAAGCCCAACGTAAAGTTCGGGTCGGGCCGTGGGCGCGGCCGTTGGAATATTTGCCGCAGTTGATCACCATTTCCCAGGTGAAGCCGGCCAACTTCGATTTGCGGAATTGCACGGTCGGCCACTCGCTCGGCCGGCAACCCGTGACTGTTGTCGCAAGCAGATAGGCCGCCAGCCAGCGGCCATTCGGCGAATTTGATGCGAACTCGTGCTGGCAGATCGCCTCGCGTTCGCGGTCCGGCACACGTTTGGCCTTGGTGCTGGAGGTGCGCGGCGTCGGATCGGCCGCCGTGGCGGGCGCCTTCCTGAGTTTGCCGATCGCCGTATCGATCTTGTGTGCAGCAGCGGGATTTTTGTCACGCTCCTGTGTCAGCCCGAACAGGACTGCGGCCCGGACCAACCGCCAAGATGCGGCTCGATAGTCGGCCCGTTTGGCCAGCAGCCAGTCGACCAGATCGCGAAGTTCTAGGCTCGGCTTGCCGGCTGCCGCGGCGCGCTTCAACTGCGCGTAACGCGTGGCGTAAAACGCCTCGGTTTTCGCCGATCGGGTCGGAGTTCCGGTTTGCAAATTTTCAATCGCTGTCATTTGCGGCCTCGACCGTGCAGGAAATTGCCGACAACAGCTAAAGGGTGTCGCCGACCGCCGGCTCGCCTTTCGCTATTGCGTTGAACCTGCATGGTCCCCGCCTTAAGCGCCGGCAAGCGGCGCGGAGGCCGGCAGATGAATCGGTCGTCTTCAGTGGCGCTGCCATGTCATGGCTCACTTCCGCGCCTGTCGCCGGTGCCGTGCGGCGAGGCGGTCAAAAACCTTGAAAAGGGCACCGATCAGGCTGGCAACACCGAGCCGGTGCTCGATCTCGCCCCACATCACGACATCGGCGCAGGCTTGCGGGCCCGCCAACACAGTAAGGGGGCCGGCCAGCAATCTGCGACGGCGACGATAGAAGCTGCGCAGTTGCCCAATGGCTTGACGCCGCAGAGCCGGGCGATCGCTACGAATTTGCTCCATCCGCCGCGACAACCTGGTGCGGCGCGTCCTCGGGAAATCGCGCCACCTGTGCCAACGCCTTTTCGGTCAACTGCCACCACGCCTCGATTTCCGTGATCACGGAGGCGGCGAGAAATTCGTTGACTTTTAGCCTCTTGGCGAGATCCGACGGGCTGGTCAGCATCGCCTCCGGCATGATGGTGTAGCCGGCTTCCTCGCACAGCTTCCAGCAGCCGCCCCTGAGCAACGGGATCTTCAAGATGGCGGCGAGGTCCGGCAGGTTGAGCAGCGTCCGGAGCAGCCGGGCCTGTTCGCTACCCGAAGCAAAATTGAAATCGCCGGCGCGGGAGTTCAGCACCACGCCGCGCTGCAGCCCGGGAGCCACCTGTGCCAGCAGATTGAGATTTTCGGCGGCCTCCGCCATGCGATCGCTCGCATTGGTGGTTACGACCAGCGAAAGTCCGGTCATGCCAAGCGCCGCCATTCGCTCGTCGAACCGGGTGGCCGCCATCGCCTCCAGCCGCTGCCGTGCAGCGCCAGCGGGCCAATCCATGATCAGCGTTTTACCTTCGTCGCGCGCGCGCACGATGGCGTCAAAAAAAGGAGTGAGCACGCCGACGATCCCGCCCGCAAGGTCGCCGGCCCGGCTAAAGTTTTCGACTGGGATAAATACGTCGCCCGGTTCCAGCTTCGGATCGATGGCGCGGGATTCGATCCTGACCATAATGGTTTGCCGTCCAGCCCCGTGCATGTAATGACGGAGGCGCCGTGCAATCGTGGTTTTGCCGAGGTGGGATGCATCGGCGCTGACGTCAATATAATCCGGGATCGAGGAGGCCACGGCCATCTGCGGCGGTGCGGGCTCAGTCGACAGGTCGTCAGGTTTGAAATTTTCACGTTTCGCCATCGGAAGCGCTCCTTAGTTTGTTGAGGATCTCTGCGGAATTTCTTGCTTCTGTGCCGCGCGTCGCGGCCACGTCGGTGGATGAGGGCTGCGGGTTGTACGTGCTTGCCGCAGCAGGCATTGGCTTTGCGGCACCGGCGCGGGCCGCAGCATCATGATTAGGCGCGGTTTGCGCGCCAGCCGGGACGTTTCTGGCGCCCCCGGCATTGCTCGCGGGACTATTGCGTTGCATTGCAAAATGTTGCGGTACGCTGCCCCGGTCTGCAGTGGCCTGCAGGGGGCTGCCGGGGACGGCAGCGACCGGCCGGGCAATGCCGGGCGCTGCCAGGCGTAATACGGCGCGCTGCCGCGACCGGCTGATCGCACTGGATATGGTGCCGGTGGGCAGCGGCGAGCCGCCGGAAGCCGTCACACCGATGTCCTTCAGTATTTCGCTGACGATCGCATGGCTTGCGCCGGCCTGATAAAGGCGCTCGATGACCTCGAGGTTCTCGTCAAAAATGGCTTGAGTGTCGCGGGTGCCGAACGCCCCACGGGCGCCCCGGCCAAGGTCGATCATGAGATCGCGCAGTTCGGTCGTCAGATAGTCGAGAGGGGGCTTTTTCATCATCGCTGAGCGTCCCCCATAAGCGCGACAGCTTGCCGGCTCGCGTGCGCAACGGCAGCGCGCCGAGCCGGATGGACACCCGCACATTCGCCGCGGGCCCGGCGCGCCCTTGGATTTGAAGTCGGCTTGCAGGGGAGTGAGTGCACTTGAAACGGTGATGCCGACGACCTCGGGTACGCCGTGAAATCCTCCCGCAGTCCTTGCAGCCAGCCCGCGATCAGCCGATCGCAACAACAGCCCAATAGAGGGCGCCCGACGCAGTCCGAGATTGAATTCAGAGGGTGGCCATCCGCGCTGCCCCTGCGTTACTCCGAAGATGGGACCGCGACGTCCCGCACGGCAGTGGTGCGCTCGCCAATCTGCTTTCAGCAGCCGAGAAACGCCGGCGGATTTGGGCGTCCGGCTCCGAGGCAAGGTGGGCGGCTTTTGCTGGTTGCCCATACTGGGACCATCGATTTGAAAACGGGATTGGCGCGGACCGGCGCCGACTGCGGAGGTTCACCGAAGCTACTTCAATCGAGCATCCCTGTAAACCAATTAGTTGGCTTATCGCAATTTCCTATATTTTCCTGTGTGATAGCAGGTATACAATCGTGTTAAGCGGTCCGCGCCGTACTGGGGCGGCGCCTGCGGAGTTCGTCATGCCGCCCGTCAAACAAGGCAAGCGACCAAGAGCCAAGCCGATTTCCGATTGGCTCGGCTTCATCTTGCCCCACCTTCGATCCTACGCGGTCCTTGGCGCCGGCGAGCGGCAGAAGTTCATCACCGCTCTGGCTGGCCAATCGGGTTCCAGTGAGAATACCTTGCGTCGTTTTTTGGCGGCGGCTGCTTTTTGGAGGCCTCCGGTCTCGAAGCGCTGCCGCCGGATCACAGGATGCCTGTGGCATCCGTCGAAGCGATTGCGCGGATCAGCAAGCGCGATCCCGGGCGGGGCGCGCAGCTGCTCAGGACCTGACTCGCGGGAACTGGACCATTGCGTCGCTGAAACAGCAGCTCGCAAACGTCGCCGGTCAGGAGCAAACAGCGCCCCCGACGCGAGGGGACGCCTCTCAAAGCCTGCTCCGCGTGGCGTTGCGGTGCAAGGAAGGGATGCGAGAATTGCCCGGCGAGGAGGTGTTCGTCGTTCGGTTTCGTGATTGGCGGCCTTTGCCCGTGCGATTTGATGGTGTCGCAGAGCCCGGGCTGGTCCTGTCTTTCCCACGAGATCGCGCCATGGTGGTATTCGACGAGGCCACGCTAAGCTGGGCGACATCGGCACAGCGCGCCAAGCGCGAATTTCTACGTAGCATCGTGATGGCAGCTAGTATGTTCGATTTCGTTTGCGTTTTCACCTTGGCGCGGAATGAGGAATTATTGCGGTGTGTCGGCGCGTTGCGACCAGCAAGCAGCAAGCGGATCTCGATCGAGCAGGGGCCACCGACCGAGCAAGCTCTTGCCAGAGCCGTGGAACGTTTCCTGGTCTTAAGCATTTCTGCCGGGCGCCAAGGTTAATTCCGAAAAGGCGAAGACTTCCCGGGAGTCGCGTGTTTCCGTAGGTGTGCGAACTCAGCCGTCGACGTCGCGCTCCCGAGGCATGCCACGCAAAGCCGATGGGGTTGCGACAACAACGGGGCTTTTCGAAATCAAATCTTTCGAAAAGCTCGCAAACCCGGGCCGGTAGAGCCCGCAAGTCCTTGCGAGCCGATCAGACTTACGTGGGGTGTTAATCGGCGTGGGGTCCCGACGCCGATCGGCGAGCTAAGCTATTGTATTGATCTACCGAGTGGTGGAGGGGTCAATCTTGGACGCTCGGTCATGCACGATGGCATGCATCAAGAGACCCTCCGTGTCGACGAGAATACGCCGCTTCTTGCCCTTGACCCGCATCATAGCCATGCAGATCGATGTAGGCCCTCGTTTTCAGCGCTTTTCACGCTCCGGCCGTTGATGATCGCGGCGGTGGGAGAAGCTTCGCGCTCTCTTCTTTCCCGGCATTCGACATAACATAGAGGCCGTGGTGGATGCGGTCGAGCGTGCCGTTCCAGTTCCATAAGTCGAAATGAAATAGTCTTACAGCGTTGAGCTCAGCGGCAGGTCTTTGGGGATCGCACGGCACTGGCATCGGTACTCAGGATGTGCACCAGTCCGTTGACGATTTCGCGCAAAATTCACCGTGCGCTTATTGCCACCGCGCTTGGCCGGCGGAATGCGCAGCACTGCTCATCGGCCAGGTCGCTCGGATAGCGCAGGTGGCCGCGGTCATAGCGCGCGGCTTTCGGTAGTCCAATCGGTGGCGGCTCCCTCAAAATCAGGCCGCCTCCCTTGAATGACAACCGATTCATCCAATTCAATCTGTTCTCGGACAGACACTAAGCAAACTTACATTTCAACAAGTTTGGAGCTAAGGAGCGACGGGTAGCCGGTTCAATCCGGCGTCATCGAATGCGCGTCGAACGATGCCGTTGGCCTTGGCGCTCTCTACGAAGTCCTTGACGTACGCGAGCGCAGCCGGGTGATCCTTATGCACGGCGATGGCAACACCAGTGGTCTGGAACGCGCCATCGAGAATGCGCGAACCCGGCAGTTGCTTCTGTAGGGTGGGCAACGCGTCATGGGTAAGGGCAAATGCCTGCGCGGTTTCCGCCTTCATCATCCCCATGGCTTCGTCGACAGATTTCGCTGGGACTACCTTCGCCCTCATCAAGCTGCGGCCGGCGGCCCGCATGGTGGTCGATCCGGCGATGCCGACGACCGTGACCTCGGGACGGTCCACGTCCGCAAGCGTCTTGATGGCGGAAGGGCCGGCGACGAGATAGGTACTTTCGATCACAAAATAGGGTGGGCTAAAATCGACGCGCATTCGGCGCTCATCGTCCGCCGGCATGAACCCGATGTCGATTGCGCCGGAACTGCAGGCATCCGTCAATTCGCCGGTGGTTGCCACAACGACGATCTCGACGGGTACGCCAAGCGTCTTAGCGAGCGCGCTACCGAGGTCGCGGGGGACGCCATGCACATCGCCAGCAGCGTCCTTGGCAACGAAAATCGGGGTGGGCGCGGGAGCGTATGCGACGCCCACCCGGAGCTTGCCGGTCGGAACAAGTTGCTTCATGACGTTATCCTCGACCGCCGACGCCCCCGTGCTGATCGACAGCACGAGCATCAATCCCAAAAGCGTAGCGACTCTCATCGGTAACCCTCGTTTGGTTTCAAGTCCGATCTAAACAGCGACTTGCATTGACAGTGCGCCCCGAAGGTGCGGATCACTAGCCAATAGACTAGCTTAGCTATCTCAGGTGTTCCGTAACCAGCGCTTCTTCTGACGGATGGCTGCTTGTCAAAGAAATTCCCAAAAATTTGTCGAAGGAGGCAGTGCGTCGACTGACGGTGCCGACCCAGATCGACCTGAATTGAGGTGATGCCGAGCCTATAATTCAGCTGATTTTGATCAGTGTCTGCAAAACATTCTGTTGCGGCATTAATCGACGACCCTAAATCCCTCCATTGCGTCGGAAGGAGTTCCCAGCCCATGAAATCACCTCTCATCCATCCCCGCAGTTCGGCCATTGCGGCCGCTGCCGCCGCCCATCGTGCTCGCGGCGGGAGCCTGGCCCGGGCAGGCGGCTCTGCCGGCCGCCCCCGCTGGCGCCTGTCGGGGCGGAGACACCGGCATCACGATGTCCCCCGGCTTCTGTGCGACGGTCTTTGCCGACAATCTGGGGCATGTTCGTCATCTGACTATCACTGCCGACGGGACCGTCTACGCCAACAGGGCTGCGCTTGGCCGGATGAGTGGTGGGTATGACAGGATGGCGAATACCGTGATCGCACGCCAAACCATCGTCGTCCGGCCGGAACGGCTGCCGGTTGCACAAACGCTGGTAGAGGCAAAACCATTCATTCGGATGCGCGGCTCGCACGGGGACTTGTTGGCCCGTCAATCAGCCTACACCTAACGCGATTTTCTTAATTTTGATATGCCGCGAGATGTGACAATCCGCTGGGTTCGGCTCCTTGCGAAGGCTCGCTCCGCGCCACATTTATGCTAGGCTTTGGTCCAGCCGGATCGCCTGAGCTGCGGCCCGTGGCAGGACATTCGATTTTGCGGCCGGTTTATTCGCGGCCAATACGGAGGAACTCCCATGACCACAAATACGGAGCGTGCCGTTCTCGCGGGCGGTTGTTTCTGGGGAATGCAGGACCTGATCCGCCGCAAGCCCGGCGTCATCTCCACGCGCGTCGGCTATTCCGGCGGTGACGTCAAGAATGCGACCTATCGCAACCACGGCAGCCACGCCGAGGCGATCGAGATCATTTTCGATCCTCGGGTGATCAGCTTCAGGGATCTCCTGGAATTCTTTTTCCAGATCCACGATCCGTCCACCCGCGACCGCCAGGGCAACGACCGGGGAACCAGCTATCGTTCGGCGATCTTCTACACCAGCCCAGAGCAGGAGCAGCTGGCGCGCGATACCATCGCCGATGTCGACGCCTCCGGCCTGTGGCCCGGCAAGGTGGTGACCGAGCTTTCGCCCGTCGGCGACTTCTGGGAGGCCGAGCCGGAGCATCAGGATTATCTTGAGCGCTACCCGACCGGCTATACCTGTCACTTCGTCCGCCCCGGCTGGAAGCTGCCGCGGCGCATGGCGAGCTAATAAACTCAAACAACTTGCTGGACGTATATGCCGCTAAGCCGTCGAGCGCTATGCATTTAGCGCACAACCGGTCATCACAAAGCAGCGCTGGTTGTTCAGGTTCCTGAGGCGAGTGACAGATGAGAGCTATAGTGGCTGACATCACAGCCTCTTCGAACGGGTGAGCGTATTCCGAAGGAGTCATCGCTAATATCGATTGAGTGCGACGCAGGCGCTGGAACAAGGAAGGAATGGTGATCTGGAACGCGCCTGAGCGCGGCGCTTGCGGGGCGTAGTCGGTCACGGCTGTACCGGACAAAAGCCCGATGGGCCTTGCTCCGTCGGCGAACTTCCTTCGGTAACGGGAGGACCGGCCCGTCAGGGAGGGGATGCGGATCGGTTGGCTCGCGGTCGGTCGGAGCTTGTGCATCGACCTCAGACGAGGTCGCGGCGTTCCCGGCCTGACCCGCGCCGCAAATCCTCTCGGCAGCGTTCGGTAGGTGGCCTCGACCAGCCGGCGTCGTCGGCCCCAAGGTGTTCTTGGCGGGTAATCGCCGCTCGGCCCAGGTGACCAGGCTCTCCTCGGCATCCAAATTGTCGAGTTCACCGATCAGCACGTCGCGCAGCGTTTGGGACTCGGCGGCTGACAATTGGGGCGGCCGGTGGAACGTCGGCCTGGAAGCGCTTTTAGGCGCGACCCACGGCTCGTGCTGCCGCCGACGGCCCCGGAACGGTCTCCGGCGCATCAAGATCGTCCTCGCCGACAATACCGACCAGCGCGAACAGCGCATAGCGCTGGGCATAGGTGAGGGCGGCTCCCGTGCGGTGCGGGGCTGCGGTTTCGCTGGCGGAGCAGACCGGCCAGTCCGACGAGATCCATTCCCCGGACGCATGCGCCAGCAGGGTGGTCAGCAGGATCTGGCCGGGCACGGATTGGCTTCCCCGGCAGAACCTCGGCAAATGATCCCGATTGGTATCGACGATCTGGCGCAAGCGCTTGTCGAGCAGGGAGGCGACGAGGCCCAGATCATTAGCGCCCGCCAGGCAGCTCGCGCCCATGTCGAGCTCTTGCGCGTCCGCGCCGTTAGGGCTGCGCTACTCGCTTCATTCGATCCCAAGGGCTGCAATATCGATGATCTCTGCCGGCTGTCGGCGCTGGACCGCTATGAGCGTGTTGCCCGCGGCAAGCGCCGACGTGCCGCCAAGCGGATTTCTACGGCGTGAGTGCGGCAAGCCACCGGACCCTCAACTTGCCAAGGCGCCTGCCAGCCGAAAAGTGGGTCGTTCTGCACTGTCCGTCGAATGCTGCGATCGTTTCACAAAACGAACCCAATTCAGAAGGGCGCCCATACAAGAACCCTGCACGGAGAGCATCTAAATCCAGCGGCAAAGAAGCCACGAACCGAAGCTCCTGCCATCCTGTAGCTGCCAAGCATCCCAAGATCGTCGATACTCGACCCCGCGCAGATTCGCCTCTTGGAACTGATCGGTTGTCGCGTCGGTGCGTGTTGAAAGCAGAAACTTCCATCGCGTGGCGCACGCGACATACGCCGAAGCTCTTCTGGTCGCGTCGAATCGGACGGATCGGCCAATCAGGTCGCCGCAGCGACCATTTCCCGTTCTTGTTGCTCCAACGGGGAATCACGCGACCTAGCTACGCGTTCGACGAGAAAATCCGGTACCGGCCAAGCTGCAAGCCTACGACATCGCCAGTGTGAAGCGTCTGATCACGAGGTGCATCAATCTCTATTACGGTTTTGCCGTCACCGCCGGACAGCACGACCTCAGCCCGCTGAATCGGACCGAAAGTGCGGACACGATGAACCACTCCCTCCAGCGATCCACTGCCGGCTCGCGCCGATCTGCACGTCGTGGCGTCGAACGAAAAGCTTCGAGGCGCCATGTAGCGTGGCGTCGGCAGGGATATTTAATGGCCGGCCACCGAGCCGCACGCAGTCCTGGAGCACCTCAACCGGCAGTACGATCGATTCACCAATGAAACCGTGGACGAATGCGGTTGCGGGGTTATCATAAACGTCACTTGGGGTGCCGATCTGCTCGATACGGCCCTTGTCCATGACCACCACGCGATTGGCGACCTCGAGTGCTTCTTCCTGATCGTGGGTGACAAAGATTGACGTGACGTTGATCTCGGAATGCAAGGAGCGCAGCCATTGTCGCAGTTCCTTTCGCACTTTGGCGTCGAGGGCGCCGAACGGTTCATCGAGCAGCAATATCCGCGGTTCGATGGCGAGCGCGCGTGCCAGTGCGATGCGCTGACGCTGTCCGCCGGACAATTGACTGGGATACCGGCTGGCAAGCCAGTCGAGCTGAACCAGGTCCAGCAATTCCTTGACCCGCGCGCGAATGCTCGCTTCATCCTTGCGGATGTCTCGCGGTTGCACGCGCAAGCCGAAGGCCACATTTTCAAACACCGTCATATGACGAAACAGAGCGTAGTGCTGGAAAACAAATCCGACGTGCCGTTCGCTTGCCGCATGCGCCAATACGTTCTCGCCGTTGAAGGATACTTCACCTGCGTCCGGCCAATCGAGACCTGCGATAATCCGCAATAGCGTTGTCTTTCCGGAACCTGACGGCCCGAGTAACGCCAGCAATTCTCCGTCGGCGACCGTCAAGTCGACGTGGTCCAGCGCGGCAAATGCGCCGAACTTCTTCACAATATTCCTGAGCTCAATTGTCACGCAGTACTTGCCTTTCATCCAATCGCCGCTCTAGGACAGTTTTGACAATCAAAGTGATCAGCGCCAGCATTGCGAGTAAGGAAGCAACCGCGAACGACGGTACGAATTGGTATTCATTGTAGAGAATTTCGACCAGTAGGGGCATCGTGTTGGTTTCGCCGCGAATGTGGCCGGAGACCACGGATACTGCGCCAAACTCGCCCATCGCTCGGGCATTGCATAGCAGCACGCCATAAAGCAGCCCCCATTTGATATTGGGCAAAGTGACGCGAAAGAAAGTTTGCAAGCCCGAGGCGCCAAGCGATATCGCGGCTTCCTCCTCCAGAGTGCCTTGCTCCTGCATGAGAGGAATCAATGACCGGGCAACAAACGGAAAAGTGACGAATACGGTGGCAAGCGCGATACCCGGTAAGGCAAACAAGACCTGGATATTGTGTGCCTGCAGCCACGGTCCCCAAAAACCCTGAGCGCCGAACAGCAATACGAAGACGAGGCCGGAAATTACCGGACTGACCGAGAAGGGCAGGTCGATCAGTGTAATCAGGAAGGTCTTGCCACGGAAGTCGAACTTGGTAATCGCCCAAGCAGCTGTCACCCCAAAGACTAGATTCAGGCCGACCGAGATCGCAGCGACCAACAGCGTCAGCCGGATTGCGGATAGAGCCTCCGGCTGCGACAGCGCAATTGCGTAGGCACCTATTCCCTTACTGAAAGCCTGTGCGAACACCACGATCAGGGGTAGCACGACGAACACGGTAAGAAAGATCACTGCAATAGCGATGATGACAAGGCGTATTGGTCGAGGTTCGGTACGCGGATCCGCTGGCGCGGTGGCTCGTTGCGCGGTCATAAACATCGCAAATGTTCCGCCGCCAAAAATAGGCGCCAACCGCGGCTGGAGGCCAAGAAAAGGGTCCATTGCAGTCGGCATCCGCTCAACCCTGTCGCCAAAGCAATAGGACCCGCCACGATGGGAGAGTTGACCCAAGCTCGATGCCGACCGTCACCGCTCATCTGTCAATCTCTAGTGGGCGGGGATGCGGATTTGTGCCCAGCGCTGTAGCCGATTAACCGCAAGTATGATCACGAATGACGCAATCAGCATGACGACCGCAATTGCGGTGGCGTCAGCATAGCGAAATTCCGACAGGCGTATCACGATCAACAGTGGTGCAATTTCGGATACGTTTGGAAGATTTCCAGCGATGAAGATCACTGAACCGTACTCGCCGACGGCGCGCGCGAACGCCAGCGCGAATCCAGTCAGCAGAGCGGGTATCATGCTTGGCAGGATCACCCTGAACACCGTATGCCAGCGGTTAGCACCTAAGCTTGAAGCAGCCTCCTCGATCTCAACATCGAGATCGATCAAGACCGGCTGAACCGTCCGAACAACAAAGGGTATGCCGATGAAGATCATCGCAATGAAGATCCCGATCGGCGTGAACGCAACCTTAATGCCAAGCTCGGCGAGCGGAGCACCGAGCCAGCCTTTTTGTGCAAACAGCGAGGTCAACGCGATGCCCGCGACGGCGGTCGGCAGCGCAAACGGTATATCGACAATCGCATCGAACAACCGTCGGCCGGGAAAGCGATAGCGTACCAGGGCCCAGACGATGATGGTGCCCATCACCAGATTGACCAGCGCGGCTGCCAGGGAAAGGCCGAACGAAATCTTCAAAGCATTAAGCGTGCGACGATTGGTCACAATGTCCCAGAGCTGATCAGGGCTGAGTTCAAGCGTTTTGAGAAACAGGCCTGCGAGCGGGAGCAAGATGATGACGGAGAGCCATATCAGCGTCAGCCCCATCGTGAGACCAAACCCCGGCAAGATATTGCGTCGCCCTGACCTGTCTCTCACGTCGCACCCTGGTTTTCCGAAGCCTATCAGTTTTTGTAGATTTGGTCGAAGATGCCGCCTTCACCAAAGTGATCCTTCTGCGCTTTGGTCCAGCCACCAAATATGTCGTCGATTGTAAATAGTTCAATCTTTGGGAAGGACGCCTCGTATTTTTTGGCGATCTCCGGGTCGCGCGGACGATAGGAATTGCGCGCGGCAATCTCCTGGCCTTCCTTGCTGTACCAATATTTGAGGTAGGCCTCCGCGGCCGGCCGCGTGCCTTTTTTATCAGCGACGGCATCGACCACGGAGACCGGAGGCTCGGCCAAGATAGATAATGGAGGCGCTATTATTTCGAAACTGTCCTTGCCGAATTCGCGTTGAGCAAGGAACGCTTCATTTTCCCATGCCAGCAGCACATCTCCGACGCCGCGTTCGACAAATGTAACGGTCGAGCCGCGCGCGCCAGTGTCCAGTACCGGTACGTTCTTGTAGAGATCACTTACAAACTGCTTTGCCTTGTCAGCAGAGCCGAATTTCTTCAGCGCGTAGCCCCACGCCGCGAGATAGTTCCATCGTGCTCCGCCGGAGGTTTTCGGATTTGGCGTAATCACGCTGACGTTGGCCTTGACCAGATCGTCCCAATCCTTGATCCCCTTTGGGTTTCCCTTCCGCACGAGAAACACGATTGTTGAGGTGTACGGCGAGGCATTTTGCGGAAGGCGCTTTTGCCAATCGCTCTGGATCAAGCCCTTCCCTGCAATGGCATCGATATCATAAGCGAGCGCGAGGGTAACGACATCGGCCTGCAGGCCATCGATGACAGCGCGCGCTTGTGAGCCTGAGCCACCGTGTGACTGTTTGATCTCGACACTCTTGCCGGTGTCCTTCTGATAAGCGGCCGCGAAAGCCTTGTTAAAGTCCACATAGAGCTCGCGCGTTGGATCGTAAGACACATTAAGCAGCGTGACGTCGGCAGCAAATGCCGAACTCACCCAACACAATCCCAGGGCGAAGGATAGAAGCAGACGCGCCATCTTGGTCTCCCTTCAGTCGGACAGCAGATTTGCTGTCGGAAACAGGCGGCGAAACTCGGGGCGGGGCGCCATTAAGTCAATGAAACCGAATTTTGTTGTTTGGATGTTGGCAAGGCTATTGTTCTACAGATTCTTGACCGTATGGATTCCACATTCCGTTTTCGGCCTGCCTCGCCACCGTCCCGCACGCGTGTCCTCATCCGGTGAAGTCCGACTTCTTGGATTGTTTCGCCGAAAAATCACGATGGCACAGGCATTTCTTCTCACAGGGGCTGGAGAGCGAGCCAATTTGCGTGAATTCCCTGTTTATTTCCCTGATAGCAGGGAGTTGCGAATTTGACCCTCCGATCATGGCGATCCGGTTTTCATGTCGCGGGCGTATCGGCAGCCCCGCGATCTTGATACCATCCATGGCGGCGGGGACGGCGCGCAGGGACGATATCCGGGAGTGTGGCGATGACGAAAGGCTCAGATCTGCTGGTTCGGGCGCTCGAGAGCGAAGGTGTCGAATACATCTTCGGAATCCCCGGCGAAGAAAACCTCGATGTGCTGAATTCGCTGCGCGGCTCGAAGATCAAGCTCGTGATTACCCGTCATGAACAGGCCGCCGGATTCATGGCGGCGACGTATGGCCGGCTGACTGGCCGCGCCGGGGTGTGCCTGACCACGCTCGGGCCCGGCGCGCTCAACCTCACCACCAGCGCCGCCTACGCGCTTCTCGGCGCGATGCCGGTGGTGATGATCACAGGCCAGAAGGCCATTCACAGTAGCCGGCAAGCAAAATTCCAGATCGTCGATATCGTCGCCACGATGCGGCCGCTGACCAAGATGGCGACGCAAATCGTCTCCGCGCAGAGCATTCCGACCCTGGTGCGCGATGCCTTTCGCGTCGCGCAGCAGGAGCGGCCAGGCCCGGTGCATCTCGAATTGCCCGAGGATGTCGCCTCCGACGAGGCGGCGGCCGAGATCATCCCGCCGCATGTCGTCGAACTCGCGGTGGCGCCCCCGGTGGCGATCGACCGCGCCGCCGACATGATCGCATCGGCGGAGCGCCCGCTGGTGATGCTGGGCGCGGCCGCCAGCCGCCCGCAACTGGCGGAGCCGTTGTCGCAATTCGTCCGGCGTCTCGGGATCCCCTTCTTCAACACCCAGATGGGCAAGGGCGCGGTCAACGCTGGCTCCAATCTCTACATGGGCACCGCGGCGCTGTCGGAGCGCGACTGGATCCATGAGGCCGTCGACAAGGCCGACCTGATCATTTCCATCGGTCACGATACGGTGGAGAAGCCGCCTTTCATCATGAACGAGAGCGGACCGCGCGTCGTTCACATCGGCGCCACGCCGGCCACCGTCGAGCAGGTGTATTTTCCGGAGGCCGAAATCGTCGGCGATGTCGGCGCCAGCCTCGCTGCGTTAGCTGCCCGGCTCGAAGGCAAATTGCCCAACGCCGGCGCGCTGTTGGGCCTGCGTGAAAAGATCCTCGCCAAGCTGGCGGAGCGTTCGACCGAGGATCGTTTCCCGCTGACGCCGCAGCGCATCGTGCATGATGTCCGCGAAGCGATACCGCCCAACGGCATCGTGACGCTCGACAACGGCATGTACAAGATCTGGTTCGCGCGCAATTACCGCACCAGCGTCGCCAATACGCTGCTGCTGGACAATGCGCTGGCGACGATGGGGGCAGGGCTGCCTTCGGCGATCGCGGCGGCGCTGATTCATCCCGACCGGAAAATTCTCGCGGTGTGCGGCGATGGCGGCTTCATGATGAATTCGCAGGAGATGGAGACCGCGGTGCGTCTCGGCGTGCATGTCGTGGTGCTGATCCTCGAAGACAACGCCTACGGCATGATCCGCTGGAAGCAGGAGGCCGATCATTTCCCGGACTTCGGCCTGAAATTCGGCAATCCGGATTTTGTCGCCTATGCGAAGTCCTACGGTGCGACGGGATCGCGGGTCACATCCTCGGCGGATTTCCTGCCGACGCTGAAAGCGGCGCTAAACGGCAAGGGCGTGCATCTTGTTGTGGTGCCTATCGATTACAGCGAGAACATGCGGGTTTTGGTGCAGGAACTGCCCAAGCACTAGCCAAACATTAGCCCAGCAATAGCCAGACCTCAGGAGTGGATGGTCTCGCGGCCCTTGGCGTCGGGATAATATTGCGGCGCTTCGCGGCGATCGAACATGCCGTAATCCCTGACGATCCTGACGCGGCGAAGCCGCGTGCCGTGCTTCAAGGTGAGCGCTTGCTCAAAAGTTTCGGCGGCGGTCCGGTCGCGCCACGACATCAGCAGGATCAGATCGCCAGGCGTGAGCACGGCGTCGAACACGTCCCAGGCCAGCAACCCCCTGGCATCGGGGTCGAGGCCTAAAAACGCCGCGCACTCCTTTGCACCAGCGCTCTCCGGCAAATGCGCCGGCCGCTTCGCCGTAATCAGCGACACGGTGGTGCCTTCACCGGCCACGGTCTCATCGAGCCGCTGTTCCTGCAGCGCGTATCCGGCGGGCACCTCGGTATCCGCGGTCACCTGTCCGACCCGCAGATGATAATCGCTGAGAATGCCGCTGCGGCCCTGGTCCTGCACGTTGTGATGGTTGGTACTGATGCGCCAGCGCACCACGGCCTTCTCGTCGCGCCAGCCGGACAGCGACAATAGCCAGCCGTCGCGGGTCAGGCTGCGGTAGCGGGTGTTGTCGACGAAGCCGTCGATCTTCTCCAGTTCCGGCCGCAGCATTTTGCCGTGGCCGAGATAATGATCGTACTGCCCGTCCTTCGGATTGACCTCGAAGATCACTGCAAACATTTGTCACTCCTTGAAGCTGTTGTCATTGCGGCTGGATGCCGGCGTCGCGCGTGACGCGGATCCATTTCTCGATATCGGCGTGCATCAGGCTGGCGAATTCCTCCGGGCTGTTGCCGGCAGGCTCGAGGCCCTGTTCGGCGAGCAGCTTTTGCACCTCGGGGCTTTGTAACGCCGTCACGACCGCCTTGTTGAGCTTGTCCACGATCGGCCGCGGCGTGTTGGCGGGCGCCAGCAGGCCGTTCCAGCCCATCACCTCATATCCCGGCAAGCCCGCCTCGGCGATGGTCGGCAGGTCAGGGGCGATCGCCAGCCGCTTGCTGGTGCTGATGCCGAGCGCCCGAACCGTGCCGGCCTTGACCTGGGGAAGCGCTGTAATCGGCGTATCGAAAAACGCCGCCACGGCGCCGGACATCACCGCCTGCTGCGCTTCCGGCACGCTGCGGTAGGGAATATGGGTCATCTTTACGCCTGCGGTAGCCAGAAACAGTTCGGTCGCCAGATGCGCCAGGCTGCCGACACCGACCGAGGCATAATTGAGCTGCTGCTTGCGCGCCAGTTCGATGAACTCCGGGATCGATTTCGCCGGTGACGAATTCGGCACCAGCAGGATCTCGCTGACCCTGGTCACCATCGAAATCGGCGCGAAATCCTTTTCGCTGTCATAGGGCAGATGCAGATACAGCGCCGGATTGGCGGCGTGGCTCGGAAACGCCATCAGCAGCGTGTAGCCGTCCGGCGGCGATTGCGCCGCGAGCCGCGTGCCGATGGTGCCGCCGGCGCCCGGCCGGTTATCGATGATGACGGGCTGGCCGAGCTGATCGCTGATGCTGTTGCCCATCATCCGCGCCAACAGATCGGTGATGCCGCCGACGCCGGTCGGCACGATGATCTTGATGGTATGGGTGGGATAATCCTGCGCCATCGGCGCTGCGGTACCGGCCAGCCAGAGTGCGGCGGCGAAGAGTATCGTTTTGCGCATTCCCAGCCCTTATTCCCGGTGGCTTTCTTGTTCTGCCGGGTAGGGTATAGGAGCCATCGTTGCAACGCCAGAAGCCGAATTTCGAGACTGCGGAACACCGCGAGCCACTGCAAGGAGATCGCCATGCCCTATGCCACCGCGAAAGACGCCACGCGCCTCTATTATGAGGAGGCCGGCAGCGGCACGCCGATCCTGTTCGTCCATGAATTCGCGGCCGACTATGCCAGCTGGGAACCGCAGATGCGCTACTTCTCGCGGGGGCACCGTTGCATCGCCTATTCGGCGCGCGGCTACACGCCGTCAGACGTGCCAGCCGGGGAGACCTTCACGTATGAGAATTTTCGCGACGACGCGCTGGCGGTGCTCGACCATCTCGGAATCGAGCGCGCGCATTTCGTCGGTCTGTCGATGGGAGCCTACTCGTCGCTTCAGGTCGGCTTGCACGCTCCGCACCGCGCGATCTCGTTGACGCTCGCCGGCGTCGGCACCGGTTCCGAGCCCGCGCGCATGGAGCAGTTTCGCGAGAGCGCGGAGCGCAACGCGCGTGATTTCGAGACGCTCGGCTCGCCCGAGCTGGCCAAGGTCTATGCCAGATCGCCGAACCGGATTCCGTTCGAGATCAAGGACCCGCGCGGCTTCCAGGAATTCGTCGAGGCGCTGGCGCGTCACGACGCGCAGGGGTCGGCGCATACCCAGCGCGGCTTTCAGGGCGGACGTCCGTCGGTGTACGCGTTCGAGGAGCCGCTGAAGCGCATGATGGTGCCGACCCTCATCATCACCGGCGACGAGGACGACGCCTGCATCCAGCCGAGTCTGTTCCTGAAACAGACCATCCCGGCGTCCGGCCTCGCGATGTTTGCCAAGACCGGCCACATCCTCAATCTCGAAGAGCCCGCGTTGTTCAACGAGACGCTGGCGCGTTTCCTGGTGTTGGCGGAAGCAGGCCGCTGGCCGCCGCGCGATCCGCGCTCCAAGCGGGCGTGAATCCATAAATTCAGCCGATGTCTGCTGTGAAGCGTATTGCGGACTTCAAGCCAGACATCGCATCACGTCCGAGAAGTGCCAGCAGCAGACATCGTCACCTCATTCGATACGTCGTCGGCAGTCGCGACAGCTAACGCCATTCGATTCCGTATACATCAACAGGCTGCAGGAAACCCTTGAGATGGCAGGGACCAATGTTTGTGACATGCAAGCGATCCCGGATGCGATCCTGAACAGCACTTGATACAAGAATGGCATCCGGCTCGGCCAACTGACACAAACGAGCAGCCAGTTGAACGGTCGCACCAAAAAGGTCGTTGCTGTCCGCAATCGGTTCTCCGACGTCAATACCAATTCGCACCTGAAGTTTCTCCTTGCTTGCCAGATTGAAGGCTTCAAACGCTTGCTGGATGGCGCGGGCGCATTGCACGGAGGCGGCCGCGTCGGCGAAGGATGCCATGATGCCGTCGCCAGTGTGCTTCACCACATGCCCACCCTTGTCCTTCAATGCGCGGCGAACCAGCGCGTCATGTGCCCGAACCATCTCCACAGATCGGGCATCGCCAAGACGCTCTGTCATGCTGGTGGAGCCAACGATGTCGGTGAACATAATGGCCCGCAGGGCCGAATCGATTGTGACGTTGTTTGCCTCGCCGCTCGGTTCCGGATCAGACACTCTCCCCAGAAACGCCTGGACGGCTGAGAGGTCCACTTCGATCACATCTTTCGCCACTTCGCCGTGAGCTTCGTCATGAACCCGCATCGCAGTTTGGATATCCGGTGCGTCAATGAGACAGAAGCCCGTACCGCGCGATTCATCAAACCAATACGTCAAGAAACGAACTCCGTATTGATCTTGCACTTCCAGGTCTTTTCGATGCGCCTCGGCGATATCGGAAGCTGTCAGGCCTGAGAGATCGTGTCGGTCGAGGAAAATTGGCACTGGCGTTGCTCCACCCGTTTCTTCAGACGGACTCGATTGAAATCTGCACCAAGTACGGTGTTTCGCCGAAACCGCCATTTAATGTAACAGCTTGGTAAAGCATTGGTACTGCAGGAAGCTCAAGCCGGGACAATTCCCGCGCGCCCTGATGTCGCATTTGGGTCAAAAGCGGACATCGCTCGATATAGTCGCCATGTCCGAAAAGTGGCCAACAGGCGACATCGGAAATGAGACTGATGCGAGCGCATGGGCTGCTCGAGTTGTTGAACCGAGTACAAAGCGGCAGCGTAACCAATCAGATCCAGGCGAGCGCGCTCACGCCGAACGGCTGCACCGCGACGATCAACAATGCAGGTGCACGGCTACGACCGGCAACGTCGTCGCGGATACCGTGTTCTAACCGGCGCTCCGGTTTGAAATGACAAGCGGGCATCGGCCAATTTAGTAGGCGCGGCGATGCCGCCAATAACCTGCGGGCACTTGCGCGCTCGCAAAATATGGATTGATGAAGCACTGTGCCGTACGGCCCGATGCCGACGCGTTGCACTGAGGCAGCGACGTGTAGCTGCAATCGTAAACATGGGCCCACCGCAGGCAAACCGGATAATCCGGACTGTACGTCTGGGCCCACGCCGGTGGCGCTGTTAAAATCGCCGCGATCGTCAAAGTCGCCAAGGCCAGAATACGCATCAGAACCTCCATGTCATGTATCGCTGCAGTTACGGAGTATTCAGCGGACGGGCTGCTCGATTTTTGCGCCATTTGTTTTCATGGTAGTTGATCAACGCTTGGATATTCGAAATTTCTAAGTCTAGCCAATCCCTTGGATGATTATCCCTGTCCCATCGCTGCGCTCGCAAGGCGTATCGCCCTGCTTGCCCGTCTTGTCCGCCTATGCAGGCATTGATGTGCATCAACGCAGTTTGGCTTTATCCGCGCTGCCGGACCTTGACTTAAATCAAATTAGGAGAAAGCCAAGTCGCGCACCGGTATTGATCGCGGGAGTTCAGCCTCGAAAGGATCGATCCAATGGCGAAGAATAGCGTTTACCGGATTATCGATGTTGTAGGTGTCAGCGAAACCTCATGGGAAGACGCTGGTCGACATGCGGTGGAAACGGCTGCTGGTTCACTGCATGATCTACGTGTGGCCGAAGTCACCAAGATGGACATGAAGGTGGAGAACGGAAAGGTCACGGAATTTCGCACACGCGTCGCACTCTCGTTCAAGTACGACAAGTGATCTGATGGCCGCTTAGGGTCAATCGCGTCGTTTTGCCCCTCTGCCGATTACTTCCGGTCTTACCCGAACAGCGGGCATGTCGTTGCACCGCACTAAGTAACGCGATGTGCCAAAAACCGACTTGGCGATAGCCCATCGAGCGTTGATCGCCTAAGTTTGACCAAGACCGGCCACATCCTCAATCTCGAGGAGGCCGCGTTGTTCAACGAGACGCTGGCGCGTTTCCTGGTGTTGGCGGAAGCAGGCCGCTGGCCGCCGCGCGATCCGCGCTCCAAGCGGGCGTGAAGGCCGAGCTGCGGCATGGTCGCCCGTTGAGCATGGGCTTAACCAATGTCCGCTATGCCCGGGTAGCGACCAAATTCTGCTCCGCAGCGAAATGACGCGATGTGCCACGAGAGGCCGAAGGAACTCGTGCACTGCAGCAGAGACGCCGTCTCATTTCATCACCCGCCGGCGCGGGCGGCCGACATAAGAGCGCCGTCACGTCTGCGGCAGCTTGCATGGATTCGATGCCATTGAACATGAGGAGGTTCATCAGAATTTGCGATCGGCCGTAGCCGTCGGCAGGCTGACGTCGCGCGCTCTGGGCTTCCGGATTGCTCAGCCCGCCTGGCCATCTGACGACGTTATGCGTCTTCCACTTCGCCTACCGGATAGCCATCGAAACCTAGAACAGGCGGAGACGACGCGCCTACCGGCACGGATGGCGTCGCCCATCTGGGCCGATGTAGGTTGCCGACGCAGGATCATAAGACGCATAGTGCTGGGCGCAGTAAGCGTGGTTGGCTCGCGGGGCCACGGCGTATCGTCCGTCGCCTCCGAGCCTGTCCGGCCAGAACGCATTGCTCGAATAGCCGTCATAGTAATAGCCACCGTGGCTTGGCTGCAATCCGCGGTCGCTACCCGGGCCTATAGGTCCTCCCCCCGTATCCTGAGCTACTGCCGGGATAGCGACTAGAATGGTCGCCGCAACAGCGAAAGTTTTAAGTGTGCGCATCGCTCTCTCCCTTCATTTGTGGGGTTCTCCTCCGAAGAGACGCGTTTAACCGGCGGCATGCCGCGATGTTTCCGTGGCACATTGCCACGTAGCAAGTTGCGTCCGGTGAAAATTGCCGATCGAGCGGCCGCTCTTGCGTCCGGCCCCGTTTCCGCGTCCGATGCGGAAATGGAACTAACTGACAGAAACCATGCGCATCGTACTGACCGGCTGCTGTCTGGGGCCGGCAAGATGCCCTGAGCCAGAATAAATTGGCCGGTTTTCCGGCGCTGACCTGGCTGCATGCGAGGTCCAATGCGTCTGCCTCGGGTCATTTGCGTCGGTTTGACCCATAGTCGCTCGCTTCCGGTCTTCCCCGATAAGCAGACATGCCGAGCGGCCACCGGCATGTCTCAATGCTGCCAACAGGCGACATCGCAGGTCTGCCAATTGCGGACATCTGGGTCGCGGCACGATGGACCGATAGATTGACCTATCTCAAGACTGTATCCGAAACGCGGGCCCAGCTTAGATTCGGACGGCAGCGATACGTCCGGACAAGCGGGAGGGTGAAAGCATGTACCGGCATATTCTCATTCCGACAGATGGGTCGGAGCTAGCTGAGCATGGGGTGGCGCATGGATTGGCGCTGGCGAAATCCCTTGGAGCCAAGGTATCTGTAATCTTCGTTGTGGAACCGTTTTCAGAAATGACAGGGCGGTTCCTTGAAGCAGTCGCAACATATGCTGAGCTGCGCAAGGAACAGGCCACTAGCGCGTTGGATCGCGCGGCAAATGCGGCCAAGGAGGCTGGTGTTTCCTGCGAGACGATTCAAGTGGAGAAGGGGCAACCCCATCAAGCCATCATCGCAGCAGCCGAGGACAAAGGCTGCGATCTCATTGTTATGTCATCGCATGGGCGCAGCGGACTTTCCATGCTTCTAATCGGCAGTGTGACAAACAAGGTGCTGACGCACGCGAAAACCCCCGTACTGGTCTGTCAGTGAATGTGCAGACTGCTCGATGGGTCAAATAAACGCGCCGGGAGATGGAGATAATGTCCGGTTGGGGTCATTTGCGACGGTTTGACCCTTTGTCGACGACTTCCGGTTTCCATCCAACACCGGACATATCGGTTCGCTTAGGTCGCTTACATCGAGACCGGCCCGCGCCCTCACTTGCCCTGCTGCTTGATCGCCCAGAGCCTGTAGGCTTCCTCGATGTACAAGTCGGGTTCGGTCGGCGGTGGGACCAGCTTCGCACCTTCCTTGCGGAAATGATCGAGACCGCGCCCAGCTTGCGGCCTGCCGCCGTGGCCGTTGTAGGTCCGGGTTAGCGCCAGCGAACCGGCGGGCCGCTCTGGCGATCGGCACCGCCTTCTGTCGATCGAGCCACCATTGCGCCGACAAGCCGTCACGGCCTGCGCGGATCGTCGAGCACATCCCGTCGCGCTCGATCACGCTGTTCGGCACCGCGCCCGATGCTGCGAGATATTCCAGCGCGCGTTTTCTGTTCGGCGGTTTCGCACAGTCTGGGACCAGACGCCGCATTGATTTTCATGAAGGGAATTGGAATACCACCACGAACCAAAAAGAGGCGGGTGGAAAAGTGGGAATGGCAAATTACCGTGTGTACACCATCGGCGACGATGGGCATTTCATCAACTCGCGAGGGTTCCTCTGCGATAACGATCCCGACGCAATCGTGTGGGCAAAGCAGCTAGTTGATGGTCACGACATAGAGCTTCGGAGCGGAGCACGCTTGATAAGCCGACTGGAACGTAAACCAAAATAATCTCGCAATCTGGCCTGATCAGTATCGGTGTCGTCGTCGATGGCGTATCGGCAGAGACGTCCGCTTTGGAGCGCATTTCGGACCAAAGTCGGACATCGCGCCATGTCTGAAAAGTGCCATGAAGCAAACTCGTGAAATGCAGCAATCCCCCTACTCGATCACCCCGTAGCCGCCCGCCGGAACTGGCAGTCGAAACTCGGCCCGTATGCCATGAGACTGCTGGTGGTCCGTCTCATTCGATCGTTCGGCTCGCACCTAGCAGGATCGATGTCGGGATCTCGATGTCCAGCGCCTTTGCCGTTCTGACATTCACTACGAGTTCGAACTTGGTCGGCTGCTCGACCGGAAGATTTGCAGGGCTTTCGCCCCGCAATATCCGGTCAGCGTAGGTCGCAAGTCGCAAATAGGTCGCTCGCTGGTTGGCTCCGTAACTCAAGAGCCCACCGGCATCGCAGTACTCGCTCCAACCGAACATCGATGGCAGCTTTTGATCGATGGCAAATTGCGCAACCTTGACTCGATGCACCATAGTGGCGCCTTCTGGGAACACTAGCATCGCGTCCGCGCGTGCACTGCTGACTGTGGCTAGCGCTTTGTCCAATTCCCCTGCGCCCACGAACGGAACGTAGACCGGATTGATGCTTAGCTTTTGGGCTGCCTGTTGGGTGGAATGCCATTCCGCTGGCTCACCGGGATGATCGGTATTTGACAGCACAGCAAGCTTCCGCAATTTCGGAAATATATCTTTCAACAAATCGACTCGCTTTGCGGCGAGATCGAGTGATAGGAACGTACTGCCCGTAAAATTGCTCCCCGGCCGTGCGAGGCTTTCGACGAGACCGAGTTGCACCGGATCGCCGCTAATGGCAAAAAGAACGGGAACTTCAGTTACCGCCCTCATTGCTCGAGTGGCGGGTCCGCTCGACACCACAAGGTCCACCTTGCCGCGACTCAACTCGGCCAAGACCGGACGAAGCGCGTCGGGATTGCCGGGCGAATAACGCAGTTCCAGCAATACGTCCTTGCCTTCGACATATCCGCGCTCACGCAAACCTTCGCGAAATCCATCAACGAAAGGATCGGGTTGCGATTCAGTCGAAACCCAGAAGATACGGCGAATCCTGGCCGTCTGTTGTGCCCTTGCGGCGAGCGGCCACGTAAACGCTGTACTGCCAATCAGAGTAAGGACGTCGCGTCGTCTCATGGCCTTTTCATGCATGTGATCACGCAAAATGCCAATACCAGCAAATCAACCACAAAACTGGTGAGTGTCAGAATAACTCATTTTAAGAACATGCCCAACGTCCGAGATGGGTCAATCGCGTCGGTTTGACGCCAAGCACGCGACTTCCGCTTCACCCCCATCAACAGACATCGCAAGACCGGCCCGGCTGGTCCGTTTTCGTGCCAAACCCGGACATCGCCGTTCTACAATCATGGCGCATGCCGGCTCTTTGAGTTGCGCCAAGGGCGGGGCGGAGCGTGAAATTGAAGAGGGGGCGGACCCAATGAATCAAATTCGGTGACATCAGCGGATGTGAAGAATCCTAGCCGCGCCAAAGACGATCAACAACCACGACCCTGGCCCAAGTTGCAAGGCGCGACGCGAGCCCGGCTCCCATCTTGGCATTTAAAGTCCGGGTGCGATCATCTCCGGGGCCATCCACGAATATCTTCCGAGCTTTCATGAACTCCCAAATGAACCGATTTCGCTTCTGAAAAACCTTCTCAACTTCGCGATGCAAACATCCCGACAGGACATCGGGTGGGGAAGCAAATACCTCCGGCAATGTCGAGGACAAACCGGTATCGGTTAGAATATCCCATCGTGAGTTACCGCCCATTAGCGGCGATCGCAGGCCGAATATCACTCTGCCGATCCTGCTTTCCCGGATGGCGTAAGAACACATGGCGCAGGGCTCAATCGTTGAATAGATCGTGCACGCGTCAAGGCTCGTGGATCGCAACTTTTTCTGAGCTGATGAGATCGCGACCATCTCGGCGTGTCGCGTAACATCTCGTTCATTTCTGACCATATTGAGCGATTCGCAAATGAATTCGCCTCGTCGTCCGATGACAGCCGCAAACGGGTATTCCCTCGTTGAACCCGCGGATTGCGCCAGAGCAATGCAGCGACGCATCAATGTCATATCGGATGCCACTGTATCCTGCTTGGTCATGGCGCTGACTTTCGCGGCACGGCAGACCACTCAAGAGACTTGAGTATCGTTGAGTTCAGGAATTTCAGAATCGCGTCAAGTTCGCGGCCGGCGGGTTCGGATGCTTCGCGACCCGGTGTCGGTGCCCCGCGCAGCTCGCCGCCGCCGTAAACACCGAGGTCGCCATAACCGAAGTTGTCCGCAAGGATGAATAGGATGTTGGGCCTCGGCTGCCGGGCCAGCGCCACCGCGCCCGGCAATGTCTCAGCCGCAAGACGTGACCCCAGCATCAAGGTACCAAGCATTCGTCGCAAACATTGGTGCAATGGTCCACGTTGGTGCAATGGTCCCCCCTCCATAGCGAGCCGCAATGCAGCGTACGCCAACCTAGTTTAGGTCGACGAGGGCGGCATATTGCCCTTTAGGGCAACCACCGCGACCCGAAACGCCGATCGCGCCAACAATTTCGTTTGCTTGCCTTGACGGGTACGCCGCCTCCGACCATCAGCGCGTTTCCAGAAAAGCCAGATGCGGAAATCTGACCAACTGCCACGGTCGCCTCCCAAATCAGCGACGGCGTAGCCACGCGAACGCGCGGTCTCGGAGCTGCTCCGAGCGCGAAGTCGGACACTTGGATGCACTGGTCAGGAAATCGGACATCGGCAACTCATTTTCCGTCGAGAAACGCGCGGACCTTACTCACTGTCTGTGCCGGCTGTTCTTCCATGATCCAGTGCCCGGAGCCGGTGATAATACCGCCTTCTACGTTCGTCCCTACTTCGCGCAGGACCGCAGCCTGCTGATCGCCAAACGACTTTTCGGCGCCGAGTGCAAGGATCGGCATCCTGAGTTTTTTCCCCGCAAAAATCCTGTTGTCCTTGGCGTCCTGGCTGAACGCCGCGAACTGCTCGAAAGCGTAATGCATATTGCCCGGTCGCGCGTAGAGTTTCGCATAATGGTTGCGTGTCGTCTCATCGATCGACTTCGGGCTTGCCGACAGCTCGTTGTAGAATCGGTCGAGATAGATGCGCTCCCGGCCTTTCACCAAGCGGTCGACGTCAGGTCCGTGGAAATTGAAATGCCAGAGCATCGGGCTTTTCAGGATTTCGTCCCACGGCCCGATGCCCGGCAGCGGCGCGTCGATGACGACCCATTTAGTTATCCGGTCGGGATACTGCGCGACGAGCGCGTAGCCCACCATGTTGCCGATGTCGTGTGTCACCAGATCGGCTTTCTGGATGCTCAGTTTGTCCATCAGCATGGCGATGTCGACGCCCTGGGTTTTCTTGTCGTAGCCGCCCGCCGGCTGGGACGACAGGCCCATGCCGCGCAGATCGGGAACGATGACGGTGTGATCCCTGTAGAGCGCCTTGGCGAGCGGCGCCCACATGTCGCCGGTATCGGCGAAGCCGTGGAGGAGAACTACCGCAGGCCCATTGCCTCCGACGCGGACGTGCAGTGTGACGCCGTTTACAGAAATGCTCTCAATTTTGAAATCCGGCGGAAAGGGCTCTACGGCTGCAAACGCGGGCGGCTCGCCCAGGACAGCCAGAATAATTGAAATGGAAGCCAAGAGTACGTGGACACATCGAACGCCGTATTTGCGCTCCGGCAGGGCGGCGTGCATTGCGGACCTCCTCCTCATTATATACCGATCGATATATATTCGGCCGTATGGACAAAGCAAGTCAAGCTAATTATCTACCGAACGGTCTGGAATGGAGATTTATGTGCGATGCAGGTCGGACGCCCGCGCGAGTTTGACAAGGAACGGGCGCTGGATCGGGCGACCGAACTGTTCTGGCGAAAAGGATATGAAGGAACCTCCCTCTCCGATTTGACGGACGAACTGGGCATCACCCGACCGAGCCTCTACGCTGCCTTCGGCAACAAGGAAATGTTGTTCAGGCTGGCGCTTGATCGGTACGAAGCCAAGTCCGGCGCCTACCGCACCAGGGCGCTGACTGCTCCGACTGCCTATGCGATGGCGCGGCAGCTTCTCGAAGGCGCAGCAGACCTTCACGGCGATAAGAACAATCCGGTCGGTTGCCTTGGCGTGCACGGTGCGCTGGCCTGCAGCGACGGAGCAGGCGCCATACGACAGGAATTAAGTTCACGCCGGCGGGGAGGCGAGAAGGCGATCCGCCAGCGCCTTGAGCGTGCAAAAGCTGAGGGAGATTTGCCGGCCGAATCCAATCCAGCCGATCTCGCGCGCTATCTCTCGGTGGTCATTTACGGCATGACAGTCCAAGCGGTCGGGGGCGCTACCCGAGCAGAATTACACAGTGTTGCAGAGGTCGCGCTTAAGCAATGGCCCCACCACCAAAAGGGCAAGTCCACTTCTCGCAAGAAGCCGAAATCTCATTGAAGACGGTTTTGGTTCAAACTCGGAATTTAGGCCCCATTCCTACTGCGAGCTAAATGCATCCTGAGCAGCGGCATAGGCATCGCTCAGATAGCTACGCGCTTCGCGGTCACCCCTGGGATTAGACTCCACGCGGGACGCTTGTCCGCTCACTGTCCCGTCCGACAAGATCGGGAAGTGGAAAATGTGGCCGTCCCGTATGTGACGCAGCACGACTTCATCTTCGAGGATTGCCGCAGCAAATTCATCCAACCACATCAGTCGCGACCTTTTTCCCGGCTGGTTTATCGCGATCTGATCAGGATATTTGTGAACTGGTTCACAGTTCCAAGGTCCCGTGCGGGACTAGCGACTAAACTCCGTACCGCGTCGAGATGACGCGATGTGCCAGAAGCTGAAGTGGACACCTACCAGGCGTACCGCACCACGCCCTTGCCGGCGTAGCTGCGGGTGACGTTGGAGAACTCGCCTTCGAAGGTCGCCGCCGCCGACCAGCCGTTGATCCATTTCATCTCGGCGGAAGCGGTGGTCAGCGCGGAGTCCGCGGCCTGCGCCGCGCCGTTGACGACGAAGCTCGCGCCGGGCAGCGTCTGGAAGGTCGCGGCGAGGGAGCGATCCGGGTCGAAATCATGCGCCCAGGCAAGACGGCCGCGCAGGGTCAGGATGCCGTTGCCGTCTTGGACGGCAAAGGATTTGTCGGTGCGGATGCCCAGTTCGCTGCGCGTGTCGGTGACGCTTTTGGCCGTGTAGTTCAGCGCAAAATTCGATGCGCCGGTGACCACGCTCTCGGCATAAGCGGGCAGGTCGAAGGTCGTGAACTGTCCCGCCGCATAGGGCGTGATGCCGACGCCGCCGACCACCGGCGCGACAAAGCGGTAGCCGCCCTCGACACGCCCCGAATAGGCGTTGGCGTTGAACTCGGCGCGCAGTTGATCGAGACCGGCAATCATCACGGTGCGATTGGTGGTGATGTCCTGCCAGCCATAAGCGAGCGCGCCGGTGATGTAGGCGGCGCCCGCCGTGTGGCGGACATAGGCGCCGGCTTGGAACAGGTCGGAGCGGCCGGAGCCCAATCCATTGACGCTGAAATTGGTGCCGCCGCCGGCGAGCGCAAAGCCCGCGAGCGTGTCCGGCGAGAACAGATAGTCGGCGCCCACCGCGGTGCCAAAGATGCTGCTTGTTGTGTTGTTCGATCCAACGACCGCATTGCCGTCGGTCGATTGCGAGCCGCCAAAGCCCGCCGCCCACACGCTCCAGCTCGGCACGAACGGCGCGGGCGGCGCCTTGGTGAACATCGCAAACGCATCGTTGCGCCGGCGCGCCGCATAGCTGCTCGCGCTCTCGTCCGCATAAGGCGTTGCCGACGCGCCGTTGACCCCGTTGCCGCGACCCATGAAGGGATCGGTCAACAGGCCCATGAACTGGCCCATGGCGTTGAACGTGGTCTGCTGCGAGCCGGTGCCGATTTCGCCGGAGGCTTGCGTCAGCGCGTTGCCGAGATTGCTGCCAGTGAGGTTGAAGAGAGCCTGGAAGGCTGGCGGCAACGCGCCGCCATTGTTGAAGAATCCGTTGATCGCATTGGCGACGTTCTGCTGATTCTGGTTGAACCCACCACCGGAGCCCAGCATCGCCGTCAGATTCAGGAACACGTCGGTCGCGCTGTAGCTCAGGCTGGCATTAAAGCCCGGCTGGTTAGCCGTAGTAAGGCCGGAGAACGCGGTGCCGCCGAGGCCCGTCGAATGCAGGATGTCGTACTGCCTGGCGACATACGAGCCCGGCGCGAAAACCGCCTGCACCGTTCCACCGAGCGCCGCGGTGCCCGAGACGTTGGTGCGCGCGGCGGCCGACGGCGTGACCTGCACCAGATACACCGCGCCGGATTGGAACGCGAGATTGCCGGTGACGGCAAGAATGCCGGTCGGGTTGGATGCATTGCCCGGCGCCAGGATACCGCCGCCCGTGATGGTGGTCAGACCGATGGTGCCGGTGCCGCTCAACGTGGCGCCGGAGTTGACGGTCGTGAGGCTCGATGTCGCGATCGAGCCGTCCACTTCGAGCGTGCCGCCATTCACCGTCGTAGAGCCGGTGTAGGTGCTGGCGCCGGTCAGGACCTGGACGCCGGCACCGGTCTTGACCAGGGACAGCGAGCCCCCGCCGCCGTCGAACAAAGTCCCGCCGAAGGTGGCTGTTCCGGTCGGGAGCGCGATGGTGAGGGTGGCCGCGCCGGCCGCATTATTCACGCCGCCCGTGCCGGACAGCGAACGAATGGTATTGTTGAAGCCGACCAGCGCGAGGAGTCCGTTTACCGTAAAATCGGAGTTGGGGGAGAGCGCGGTCGCTGAAAAGGCGTCGAGCACACCGGTCGAAGCCACGATCGTGGCACCCGAATAAGTGTTGCTTCCGAAGAATCCGATTCCTGCGATGCCGCCGGTGCTTTTAATGGTGAGCGGCCCGGGCGCGGCAGCTCCGTCCGTGATGTTGCCTGAAATGGCAACAGCGTTCGTCGCCGCATCAATGGTTCCCCCGCCGGTACCGAGCCGGATCGCGTTCCCGAGGGTAACACCTGTGCCCGCCTGCAGTGTGCCGCCGTTCAAGGTCAGCGCTCCCGTTCCGAGCGCGGCATCGTTGCCGACCTGGATGGTGCCGGTGCTGATCGTGGTGCCGCCCGAATAAGTATTGGCGCCATTTAACGTCAGCGTGCCCGTGCCGGCCTGAATGATGGCACCCGAGCCGGTGATGAGGTTCGACGAGCCGAGGGTGGCGGCGTTGGCCTGATTGAACGTCAGCGTTCCCGTGACATCGATATTGCCGGTCAGCGTCCCCTGCGCGCCGGTGGGATTGAGGTTGAGGAAATTGGATCCGCCGGTGAAGGTGATGGCGTTGGCGCGGGTCGTGTTGTCGCCGGCGAGCCCGCCCGAAATGGTGCCGCTGTTGTTGATGGTGAGATTGGCGCCGGTGATGCCGGCGCCGCCAGCGCCAACAGCGCCGGTCGTGCCGTTCTTGCTAGGGGTGCCATTCCCCGTACCACCGCTGCCGCCGGCCCCGCCATTCCCGCCGATGATGTTGCCATTGTTGGTGACAAGAGCGGCTCCGGTGAAGTCGATGCCACTGCCGCCGCCGCCGCCGCCACCGCCATTGCCACCGGTATTGCCAACGCCATCGCCGCCATTGCCACCACCGCCGCCGTTGCCACCTCGGACCGTCGTCGCACCGGAGATCGTGAAGTTGCCCCCGGACGAAAGAACGCCGCCGCCGCCGGCACCGCCGCCACCGCCGCCGCCCCCGAAGACGGTTGCGTTCGTAGCGCTGTCGCCTGCGGTGCCGCCAGTGCCGGTGCCACTCGCAATGGCGCCCGGGTTCACCTGATTGTAAGAGCCGAGTTCGCCGCCATTGCCGCCCGCCGTATCGTTGAGACCGCCGCCATTGTCGCCACCGCTGCCGCTCGTACCGCCCGCACCCGTAAGGGTGCTGACGCCGGCGCCGCCCCCGCCGCCGCCACCGAAAACGCCACCGGTTCCGCTGGTTCCGTTTGGACTTGCCCCAGTGCCGCCGGGCCCGGGCGCGCCTCCGAAACCAGCGCTCCCCGCGCCACCGGCGCCGCCCACCGCCTGCGCGTGGGCGCCCTGGCTCCCCACTGAGACCAGGACCAGGAGCGCGGCCGCGAACCCAAGCTGCTTCGGAATTGCTGCGAAGCTTGCGTGGCTCAATGCTGTGCTCGCCAGCAAGGGCCGGAGTGAAATGGGTCGCCGCTTGCGCGCCTCAACAGTCTTGGGCATTCCAGAATTCCACCGCGCAGCGAGTACACCATTCCGAGAATAGATTCTCGTAAAGGTTGAACGCTATCCCGTTCGCGGCCGACGAACCACCGTTCGATCGATGGAATCGGATTTTTCCATGTCGATTCGGCTGCCGGTGTGGCGATCCTGCCACCGTGCCTCTCGCGATGCACCCGTCGCGCGCGCCCTTGCGAAGGCGCCGGGCCGGACATCAAACCGGGTTTGAACCAAAAATTTTCAGCAGATATTCCATATTTCCCGTTGGGCGATTCCTGTCAGGCAATGTCGGATCTGGGTGGTCACTCGCGACCGACGGGGTCCCGGATAGTTAGAACCTGAAGCCGACATGCGCCTCGATCTTGTATTTGTAAACGGGATGAGCCGTCTCGAAGAAGGGGACTCCGATCTCAAGACCTGTCAGGAAAGATTTATTCCAGACCTTTCCCACCTCGAGGTTGAACGGCACGAACCACTCCCTGGTGATGAAATCGTAGCGGACGTCCGTGGACGGAAAGAAGGTGACGTACCATTGATCAGGCAGTCCGACGTTGAACGACGGCGACATTTGCAATTGACTCGTGTGATTGCGGCTGTCGTCACCTGCAAAATCAAACGCGTATCGGACAACGAATTGAAGATAGGTATCGCGGGATATTTCCGGCAGGCTGTAGCGATCGTATTCAGCCGTCCACGATGGCCCGTCCACCGTGGATGTACTGCTCGAGTTGAACAATGACGAACTTCTGATCACCGATGATGCTCTTGACGAGATCGCCGATTGAAACAATGCCAATTGGCTTGTTTCCCTCAAATACCGGCAGATGGCGCACGCGCCCCTCGGTCATGACGGCCATGCATTCGTCAACGGACTGTCCTGAATCTGCAATGACGACGTCTCTTTCCATGATGTCCCGCACGGGCGTTGCGGGAGACGCCTTGCCCTTGAGAACGACATTCCGCGCATAGTGCCTTTCGGTGATGATGCCAACGAGTTCCTCGCCTTCCATCACGACCAGCGATCCAATGTCTTTTTCAGCCATTTTCGCGATGGCATCGAAGACGGTAGCATCCGGGTGAATAGACCAGATGTTCCTGCCCTTCAGATCGAGCAACTGTCGCACCGTGGTCATTTGGATTCTCCTTCGGACGCAAGCTTCGGCAACTTCCTTGATAGCGACCTGTCAAATTTCCATTTTCGCAGCTTCGTAATGAAACGGCTGACTGTGACGCGGCCGGAAGGGTACCTTGCCGCCAGATCGGCCGTGTCGTGCATTTTCCATCAAGCGGGCAAACTGTGCATGACTTATACGCAGAATGAACCTCCGCTGCGGCTTGCAAGCCTCGTATCACTTGCTCTCATCTCTCGCGGCTCCACGGGAAGAGATTGGCCGGGAAGTCTGCGGCGTAGCGGTGTCCTTTCGGCGGTCGGGGTTGTTCGCGTGGAGGATTCGGGTCCGGCTCGATCACCTTCCGATAAAGATGCCAGGTGGCGTGACCGAGCACCGGCAGAACGACCGCGAGACCGACGAAGAACGGCACCGAACCGATCACCAGCAGCGCCGCAACAATCAGCCCCCAGGCGGCCATCGCAAATGGATTCTTGATCACGACCCGCAGCGACGTGCGGATTGCGTCTATCGCACTCGCGTGCCGATCGAGCATCAACGGAAAGGACACGACACTGACGCACAGGGCCACGACGGCGAACAGGAAGCCAACGCCGCAGCCGACGATGATCAGCGTCCATCCTTCCGGCGTCATCAGCACGCGCGTTGCGAAACCAGGAATACTTGCAGCCGGAGTATGGCCGAAGATTGCAACGTAAATAGCGTTCGCGACGGCAACCCAGGTCACGAACAGGGCGAACAGCATCGTTCCAAGTCCAAGCATGGCCCCGAACGACGGCGCGCGCAGCACGCCCAGCGCATCCCACGCCGAGGCCTCCTCACCGCGCTCGCGGCGGCGGCTGAGTTCGTAGAGACCGAGCGCGGCAAACGGACCGAGCAACGCAAAACCGGCGGCCAGCGGGAACAGCAGCGGCAGCACCGAATGGCCGAGGACCATTCTGAACAGCACAATTCCGAGGACGGGATAGATCACACACAGAATGACGGCATGGCTTGGCACCGCCTTGAAATCTTCCCATCCCAGGCGCAGTGCGTCGCGCAAGTCGGATAGACCGATATTGCGAATGACATACGAAGTGGCGACGTCGAACACTTTTGGCGGAGGTGTGACGATATGTTCGGAATACGGTTCGGCCATGGCCCCGTCTCCCTTGTTCGTGCCCGCAGCGGTGAAAACGACGCGTCCCAAATCGCGCGCGTCCGCCTTGATGGGCGAAGATCGCGATCGAGCCGGGTACGGCAAACCATGTGATGCGAAAGGGAGCTTTGCCGGACGAACCTTGTCGCGACCGGTTCGGCAAGTTTAGCGCGATGCGCGATAGAAGCAAGATGTGCTCTGCAAACCGCTTGTTGCGTTGCAGCATCAAACGATATGCGCTGACGCATGCTCGCCCGATCGAGCACGCGCGAGATCAGGCGTTGTCCTTTTGCGCTATTGACGGCAGGGGAGGCGGGGACCATCTTGTAACTCTAGGCGCCCCAAGCTCCGACGAGATGAGCGGCCGTGACGCGTATTGCCTATGTTGCTTGACGTCGCGACCGGCGAATGGGCGAGGCAAGAGGCACAACGATGGCGAAGGTGAAATCCGCCATCGCGACAGACGTGAGCTCCGCCCTTTGATTGGTATCCGCTGATTGGTATCCGCAGCCTTTAACGGCAAGGATGCAGAGGGATGGCTGTCGCACTCATACTGCTTTTGGTCGCGGTCGGTTCGGTGCTGTTTCACCTCTTCAGCCCGTGGTGGTGGACGCCGATCGCCACCAACTGGCGCTACATCGACGACACGATCAACATCACGTTCTGGATCACCGGGGCGGTTTTCTTCGCGGTCATCGCGTTCATGGCCTATTGCGTCTTCCGCTTTCATCACAAGGAGGGAAGGCGGGCAGCCTACAATCCCGAAAACAAGAAGCTCGAATGGTGGCTCACGATAGGGACTGCGATCGGCGTCGGAGCCATGTTGGCGCCCGGCCTGGTGGTCTGGCATCAGTTCGTCACGGTTCCGGCGGACGCGACCGAAATCGAGGTGATGGGCCAGCAATGGCGCTGGAGCTTCCGCCTTCCGGGGAAGGATGGCCGGATGGGGACAACGGATGTCCGCAACGTCGGCTCCGACAACCCTTTGGGCTTGAACCCCGGCGATCGGCTTGGGCAAGACGACGTTGTCATCGAAAGTGACGATTTGCACCTCCCCGTCGGGAAGCCGGTCAAGGTTTTGCTCCGCTCCCTCGATGTCTTGCACGATTTCTATGTGCCCGAATTCCGGGCCAAGATGGACATGGTCCCAGGCACGGTCACCTATTTCTGGATGACCCCGATCCGAACCGGAACGTTTGATGTTCTCTGCGCCGAGTTATGCGGCGCTGCGCACGCACAGATGCGGGCCAAGGTTATCGTCGAAGAAGAGAGTGACTATCAGGCCTGGCTGGCGAAGCAGAAGACGTTTGCGGAATTGTCAGGCCGAAGCGCCGTTATGAAGGCGACGTACAAATCCGGGGGTGAATAGGGGCGGCTGCGAAGATGGATTGGGCGCGTGAGACCAACTCATCGCCCGCGCTGGAAGCGACCGAGGAGGTATTTCGATGGTCGATGTCCCGTATGACGCAGTAGCAGGCGCTCCGCCTGCCGAAGTGGCGGAGGTTGAGCTCTATCACCCCAAGAGCTGGTGGACGCAGTATGTCTTTTCGCAGGACGCCAAAGTCATCGCCATCCAGTACTCGCTGACGGCGACGGCAATCGGGCTGGTGGCCCTGGTGCTGTCGTGGCTGATGCGGCTGCAACTGGGATTTCCCGGCACCTTTTCCTTTATCGATGCAAACCAATACCTCCAGTTCATCACCATGCACGGCATGATCATGGTGATCTACCTGCTCACGGCATTGTTCCTGGGAGGCTTCGGCAATTACCTGATCCCGCTGATGGTCGGCGCCCGGGACATGGTCTTCCCCTATGTGAACATGCTGAGCTACTGGGTCTACCTGCTCGCCGTCCTGGTGCTGGCGTCGACCTTTTTCGTGCCTGGCGGCCCCACCGGCGCCGGCTGGACGCTGTACCCGCCGCAGGCGATTCTCTCGGGCACCCCCGGGCAGGACTGGGGCATCATTCTGATGCTGGCCTCCCTGATCCTGTTCATCATCGGCTTCACCATGGGCGGGCTGAATTATGTGGTGACGGTGCTGCAGGCGCGCACACGCGGCATGACGTTGATGCGTTTGCCCTTGACGGTGTGGGGCATCTTCACGGCCACCGTGATGGCGCTGCTGGCCTTCCCGGCGCTGTTCGTTGCCTCGGTGATGATGCTGTTCGACCGTGTCCTGGGAACCAGCTTCTTCATGCCCGCCCTCGTCGAGATGGGCCAGCAGATGAAGTATGGCGGTGGCAGCCCGATCCTGTTCCAGCACCTTTTCTGGTTCTTCGGCCATCCCGAAGTCTACATCGTCGCCTTGCCGGCCTTCGGCATCGTTTCCGATCTGATCAGCACCCACGCACGAAAGAACATCTTCGGCTATCGCATGATGGTCTGGGCCATCGTGGGAATCGGCGCGCTCAGCTTCGTCGTATGGGCGCACCACATGTATGTGAGCGGCATGAACCCGAAATTCGGATTCTTCTTCGCCACCACGACGCTCATCATCGCCATCCCGACCGCCATCAAGGTCTACAACTGGGTGCTAACCCTGTGGCGCGGCGACATTCATCTCACCGTCCCGATGCTGTTCGCCCTCGGCTTCATCGTCACGTTCGTGAACGGCGGCCTCACGGGCCTCTTCCTCGGCAACGTGGTCGTGGACGTCCCGCTCTCGGATACCATGTTCGTCGTCGCGCATTTCCATATGGTGATGGGCGTGGCGCCGATCATGGTCGTGCTGGGGGCGATCTATCATTGGTACCCCAAGGTCACCGGGCGGATGCTGGATGACTGGATGGGCAAGTTTCATTTCTGGGTTACGTTCCTCGGTGCCTACCTGATTTTCTTTCCCATGCATTATCTTGGGCTGCTCGGAATTCCGCGCCGGTATCACGACATCGGCGAGGTGGCGTTCATCCCGCCATCGGCGCATACGCTGAATGCCTTCATCACCGTGGTGGCGTTGACCGTCGGTTTCGCCCAGACGGTGTTCCTGTTCAATCTTGCCTGGAGCCTGTTCAAGGGCAGGCCGTCAGGCGGCAATCCGTGGCGGGCGACGACACTGGAGTGGCAGACGCCGCAGACGCCGCCCGGGCACGGCAACTGGGGCAAGGAGCTCCCGGTGGTCTATCGCTGGGCGTATGATTACAGCGTGCCGGGTGCCGCGCAGGACTTCATTCCGCAGAACCAGCCGCCGCCGACGCGGGCCGTTCAGGGAGCCGCGCCGTGAGCGCCATCATTCTGTTCATGGCTGTGATAGCGATCATCGTCGGATGGTGGCTCTCGCAGCAACGGCTGACAGCCAAACCCTGGCTGGAAGAAGATCCGATTGCTGACTTCCCGGGAACGGGCGCGATGACCATGCCGGCAGCGAAGATCGGACTGGGAGTGTTTCTCGCGGTCGCCGGCTCGTTGTTCGCACTCTTCATCAGCGCTTACTCCATGCGCATGAACATGGCGGACTGGCGGGCACTGCCCGTGCCTGCGCTGCTGTGGGTTAACACGGGCGTCCTGGTCCTGAGCAGCGTCGCGCTGCAATGGGCGTACATGGCCGCGCGCCGAAACCAGATGGACGTTGCAGTCTTCGATCTGCTCGTAGGGGCGGCGTCCGCCGTGACATTCCTGGTCGGGCAGCTGTTGGCGTGGCGACAGCTCAGCGACGCGGGGTATTTCCTGGTGTCGAACCCGGCCAATTCCTTCTTCTACCTGATCACCGCGGTGCACGGGTTGCATGTGATGGGCGGTCTGGTGGCCATCGGCAGAACGATTGCCAAGGTGTGGCGTGGCACCGAGATGAAACAGCTGCGCCTGAGCGTGGAGCTCTGCGCTACCTATTGGCATTTCCTGCTGCTGGTCTGGCTCGTCCTGCTTGGTCTGCTGACGGGCTGGACGGACGATTTCGTCAACATCTGTCGCCAGTTGCTGAACTAGGGAGAGCAAGGACCAGATGGCAGAAACTGCGCTGACCAACCCTGAACGATCGCCTGCGCGGATTGCCGGCTGGCAGGGCATTGCCGCCGACTGGTCCTCGGATCAGCGCGCTTTCAAGAATGTCTCCTGGGGCAAGGCCATGATGTGGATCTTCCTCCTGAGCGACACCTTCATCTTCAGCTGTTTCCTGCTCTCGTACATGACGGCGCGAATGTCCACGACCGTGCCGTGGCCGAATCCGAGCGAGGTATTCGCTCTCACGATCGGGGGGCAACACATCCCCCTCATCCTGATCGCCATCATGACTTTCGTCTTGATCAGCAGCAGCGGGACGATGGCGATGGCTGTCAATTTCGGTTACCGCCGTGATCGCGCCAGGACCGCAGTCCTGATGCTGATCACAGCCGCACTTGGCGCAACCTTCGTCGGAATGCAGGCCTTCGAGTGGACCAAGCTGATCATGGAAGGAGTGCGGCCTTGGGAAAACCCCTGGGGCGCGGCGCAGTTTGGTTCAAGCTTTTTCATGATCACCGGCTTCCACGGCACTCACGTGACGTTCGGCGTGATTTTCCTGATCGCCATCGCGCGAAAAGTCTGGCGGGGAGACTTCGATGTCGAGCGGCGCGGCTTTTTCACGAGCCGGAAGGGGCATTACGAGATCGTCGAAATCACGGGCCTGTACTGGCACTTCGTCGATCTCGTGTGGGTCTTCATCTTTGCCTTTTTTTATCTTTGGTGAGGTAGGCGCATGGCAGACGCAGCGGTACATCTGGAAGGACAGCAACCTTCGTTGCGCATTCACGCGCATGACGCGCGCGCATCAGGAGCCACGCACGCAGAGGGACAGCAGCACCCGATCAAGCTCTATCTCGTGGTCTGGGGATGGTTGTTCGTCCTCAGCACCTGCTCCTATCTCGTCGACTACTTTGGCTTCCATGGCTATCTCAGATGGTCGCTGATCCTGCTGTTCATGGTGTTGAAGGCCGGCCTGATCGTCGCCGTCTTCATGCACATGGCCTGGGAGCGGCTGGCCTTGAGCTATGCCATCCTGCTGCCGCCGGTTTTGGTGTTGGTATTCGTTGCGATCATGGTGTTCGAATCCGACTACACGCACCTCATCCGGGTCATATCTTTCGCGTCGCCGACATAGATACCGTTGTCTCGCACCAGAAGGAGAAGGCCATGACCACATATGTCATGCTTGCAAACTGGACCGACCAGGGCGTGCTGAAAGTGAAGGACTCGCCACGTCGTCTGGACGCGGCCAAGAAAGCTCTCAAGGAAATGAGCGGCGAGTTCAAGCTCTTTTTCCTCACCATGGGCGACTATGACATCGTCGCGGTTTACGAAGCTCCGGACGATGCTGTGGCGGCACGTTTCAACCTGCAGCTGGGCATGCTGGGAAACATCCGGACGCGGACGCTGAAGGCGTTTCCTGAAGCTGCCTATCGGGAAATCATCAACTCGCTGGACTAGACAGCCAGATGCGCAGTTTCGCTCTCGTGGTCGGAGTCGGTATCCTCGCAATCGTCCCGGGCCATGCCCAGGACGTGGCCTCAGGGGAGAAGATTTTCGTCCAGTGCAAGGCGTGTCACCAGATCGGGGAGACCGCAAAGAACGCAATTGGTCCGGTGCTCAACGGGCTCTTCGGGCGAAAAGCCGGGACGATTGAAGGCTACAGCTATTCCACCGCGAACAAGAATTCCGGCATCACCTGGGATGAAGCAACCTTCCGCGAATACATCCGGGATCCCAAGGCCAAGATACCCGGTACCAAAATGACTTTTCCAGGCTTGAAAGATCCAAAGCAAATTGACGATATCGTCGCCTATCTCAAACAGTTCGATTCAGCGGGAAAGAAGGCCGGGATTGTCCCTGCCGGAAGAAAGCTCGCGAAGCTGCAGTAGCGGCGCAGTTGGCGAAATCGGGTCTGCCGCGTTTCGGAGATTGCCCGACAAAGAGTGTTCTACAACGACCAATGGCTTTTTGAGGATCAGACTGAAGACGTCGCCGTGTCGCTTGCAAGCCGAGGTATCAATCTCATGCAAATCAATCGTTCAATTCCCGTTCGCGGGAGCTACGCCAGCATCGGGGACTATGTCGCGCTGACGAAACCGCGCGTTATGTCGCTGGTGGTCTTTACCGCATTGGTCGGTCTCATGGTCGCACCAGGCGGCATCGATCCCTTCGCCGGTGCCGTTGCTCTTCTTTGCATAGCTGCCGGAGCTGGCGCCGCCGGTGCGCTCAATATGTGGTACGACGCCGACATCGATGCGATGATGGCGCGTACCGCCATGCGCCCAATTCCCAGCGGCCGTGTATCGCGCTCGGAAGCATTGGTTTTCGGACTGATGCTTGGAATGTGCGCCATTCTCGCCCTCGGCACTTTGCTGAACATGGCCGCGGCTGCGCTGCTTGCTTTCACAATTTTCTTCTATGTCGTCGTCTACACGATGTGGCTCAAACGCCGAACACCGCAAAATATCGTCATTGGCGGTGCGGCTGGCGCACTCCCGCCGGTGATCGGCTGGGTTGCGGCCACCGGTAATGTCGGGCTCGAACCGCTCATCCTGTTCCTGATCATCTTCCTTTGGACGCCGCCCCACTTCTGGGCGCTGTCGCTCAATCTTGCTGGAGAATATGCCCGCGCCGGTGTGCCGATGTTGCCGGTCGTAGCCGGCAAGACCGAAACAAAGCGCCAGATTCTTCTCTATAGCGTTCTTCTGGTTCCGGTCTCACTGCTACCCTGGGCACTGGGGTTCGCGGGAGCCATCTATGGCGCGGCTGCGGCGGTGCTCGGAGCGACCATGATTTTTCTCGCATGGCAAGTACGTCGGAGCGACGACAAGGAAAGGCGGCCCGCGCGTCGCCTGTTCGTGTTTTCGATGCTCTATCTGGTCCTTCTTTTTGGTGTGCTGCTGATCAATGCTGCGCCCCACGCTCAGTCCCACTACTAGATACGTGACCGGCATTGGCAATCTCCCGATGCGTTTGCCGTGCGTCAGGACGGCTCAGGCCAACGGCCGAATGTTCTGGTTCATGCGGAAGAAGTTCTTTGGATCGTACTTCGTCTTGAGTTCCTGGAGGCGCCGGTAGTTGGCGCCATAGGCGGTGGGGACCGGGTCGCCCGCCTCGTCGTCATCCAGGTAATTCACGTACCGGCCGGAGGCGACAAAGGGCTGCATCTCGGCATAGGTCTCTCGCGCCCAGGCGATGCACGCGTCGGTGTCGTCCGCATCTGTCCATTGGGAGAGGACGAGGAAGTTGTAGCCTTCCATACGGTGCGGGAAGGCGGTGTCGCCGACGCCGATCCGGGCCGCGGCGCCGTGGACGTGCTCGAGAAGCAACTGACCCATCGGGGTGGGGCATCGCGCGAAGCATGTGATCATCGTGTTGATGGCATCGTCGCTCAATCCGGCAAGGAAGCTCGATTTCCAGTAGTTGAAGGCCCCGCGCGGATAGGCGCCATCGAGCATCCCATTGAGTTGGCAGTACGGCATCGGACCGACCGCATCGACGACGGGAGACCCGAAGCGCTTGAGCGGTTGCATGGCTTTTTCGCCGGCCTCAAGCGAGCCGCAGTGGCACGTCGCCATGGCCGCCACCTTGGTGCCCGACCCGTCCGGAGCATGGGTGAGGGTTCCGAAGATCGTATGCTCATCGGGCAGGGATGCCGTGCTGTCGCGAAAGAACCTTAGCAGGCTGCGGGCTCCGTCGAACGGGTGGACGATCAGACCGGCGGTGACCGTGGGACCGACCGCATGGAGCCGATATTCGAGTGAAGTCGCCACGCCGAAGTTTCCACCGCCGCCGCGAACGGCCCAGAACAGATCGGGCTCTTCATCCTGGCTGGCCCGCACCACCTTGCCATCGGCGGTGACGAGTTCGACGGATCGAAGATTGTCGAGGGCGAGGCCATATTTTCCCATCAACCAGCCCAAGCCACCCCCCAGGGTGAGCCCTGATATCCCGGTGCTGGAAACAACCCCACCCGTAACCGCGAGACCGTGCAATTGGGTTTCCCGGTTGAGCTCGCCCCAGGTGACGCCGCCTTGCGCCCGTATTGTGCGGCCTTTGGGATCGACGTGAATCCCTTTCATCGGCGAGAGGTCGATCACCAATCCGCCATCAACGACGGCGCGCCCTGCGACGTTATGACCGCCACCACGAACTGCGACTTCGAGGCCCAGCTTGCGGGTGAAGTTGACGGCATCGACCACGTCGGCGACGCCACGGCATCTGGCGATCAACGCCGGGCGCTTGTCCACCAGACCGTTGTGGACCCTTCTCGCTTCATCGTAGCCTGCGTCCGCCGGTCGCAAGAGTTGCCCGGAAAACGTACCGGAAAGCTCACCGACGACCTCATCAACTGATCGAACTGAACTCATGGGGCACTCCTCGTTTGGGCCGCCATGTCTTTTTCCGCCTGGGCCGCACCAGGTGCAAACTCGAATAATTCAGCCCAGGGTGAAGCATTTTCATCTACACTACGGGAATGAACAGGCTGCCGCCCCTGATCGAGTTGCGCGCCTTTGATGCCGCGGCGCGGCATTTGAGTTTCAAGAAGGCCGCGGCCGAACTTGGCGTGACGCCGACCGCGATCAGCCATCAGATACGACAGTTGGAGCGTTATTGCGGGCGGGCTCTATTTCGTCGGAGGCCGCGGCCTCTCACGTTGACCGAGGCCGGAGCCCGCCTCTTTCCAGTCATCCGCGACGGCCTCGAAACATTTGTCACAGCGTTCGCCGCCGTGAAGCGCGATGGGGACGCGCAGCCCCTTCGCGTGACGACGACAAACGCCTTTGCGAGCCGCTGGCTTGTCCCACGCCTGCCCCACTGGAGGAAGGTGCGCCCCAATGCGCCTCTCGAGGTGATCGGCACCGACGGCGTTTTGGACCTCCATGCCGGCGATGCCGACGTCGCCATCCGCTATGCCCGCACATTGCCAACAGACGGTATCGCCAAGGAATTTCTTCGCGATTCTTTCTGGCCCGTCTGCAGCCCTGAATTAGTTAGCTCCGGTCTGAAGCGGGCTGCCGACCTTCGCCGACACGTCCTCGTTCATTGCTATTGGTCACCATCCGATCTCGAGGCACCCACCTGGCAGAGATGGCTCGCCGCTGCGAAGGGGAAGTGGCGCGATGTGCCGGAATTCAAGGAGATGGATCATCTGAGCTTCAGGGAGGAACTGCATGCGATTGAAGCGGTGATTGCCGGGCAGGGGATCGGCATTTTCAGCGACGTGCTCGTGGCACGCGAACTCGTGGCGGGCACGTTGATAAGGCCCTTTGACCTGTCTCTGCCGGGATATCGCTTCTCCGTCGTCCGCACGTCCGATCATCCACGAGAAAAGACCATCCAGGCCTTCGCGACGTGGCTGCAGTCAGTCGTATAGGCGTCTCACTGGCGCTGTCGGATCACCTGCGTCCGAACAGTCCGCCCACCACTCCGCCAATCAGTCCACCTGGACCACTGCGGTGATGCTGAACACCACCCCCGCCGCGACGACGGGCCGGACGGTCGGCATCGGATTTGTCGCTGCTGCCAAGGCTGGCGCGCGCCGCTGAGACGGACTCGGTCAGTAGCGCCTGATGCTGCAGCGTGTTGAGGAAGCCAGTCTCGGGATAGCCGCGTGTCGCCTGCCAACGCGTGATGACGCCGCGGGTCGACTTGTCGAACCGTCCGTTGACCTTGGTGTCGAAGCCGAGACCGGTCAGCCGGCGCTGCACGTCGCGACGCTTTCCCTTGTCAAGTCCTAGCTGATCCTCGGTTTCCTGAGTTGCCTCGTGGACAAAGGTCGCCGGATCGACGGATGCCACCGGGTCGCGGTTGGTCGTGCTCGGACCGGCTTTGGCAACATTTGCACTGACGAGAATTCCAAAGACTGACAATGCGAGGATGAAGACGCGCAATGGCTTATCTTCCCTGATCTCTGAGTCTCTCGATGATTTCGCCTTGAGAACCCGTGTCGGTTCAAAAACACCGGCCTGAAACTCGAGCCTCCGGCGGCGTCTAAATCAAAGGTCAACTCCGGCTTCGTCACGGGCAACTGTTATCCGGATCACTTGTTCCATGTCGCGAATGTTGCGCTGCATTGCACTGAGACCGCCGAACAAAAGAGACGGCACGGAGCGGCGTCTGCGCGCGCGACCGACGTCCGCTTTGGGGTCCATGAACGGATCGAATGGATGAAGGCCCGTCGACAACCTCTCGAAAGGCTCGCCGCAAAACACATCTCGGGAGAGAAAATTCAGCCCGGCCGCGAACGTCTCGTCCGAAACGCCATCGAGGTCCTTAGCCAAAGCAGTGCTTGTGGTCCTGCCGCGGCTGTCATAGGCTTTCCCTATTGGAAGTAAGAGGAATTGCCCGATAACTAATTAGGAGGCGCTTTGTATGCGCCATCCGATTAAGGGATCATCGAGAAACGACGGAACAGCGATCATCCCCAGGGATGATGCGACGGAAACCGATGTTGTCGCTCACTGGTCGACCGATGCGGGGCAATGGGTCGGTGAAAACGGCCAGCCATCCCGGATCACGCCGGCGCATTGGTATCCAATGCCGCGCGACCAATATCTCCTGCCGGAAGACGAAAGATTGCGCAACCAATCGCGGGCCCGCCGTGGGCGGCGACTTCTAGCGTTATCGATCACTGTGACTCTCGTTGTGGCGGCGCTCATCGTCACGCATTTCCGCACTGAGGTCGTTGCCGATGAGAAGCGATACGCCGGACAGGTCGATGCCGATCAGGCCAGCGCGCCAGACGCCGCCACGCGAAAGGAGCTGGCCGCGAGCGCGGAGCAATATCGCCGAGCGCTCGCAGAGGAGCGGCAGAGAACAGCCGTCCTCGCCCGCGAGCTGACCGCGACCACCGAGCAACTTCGTCGCGCGCTCAATGAGGAACGCGCACGCCGTGCCGCCCTGGCAAGCGAACTTGCGGCTGCGCAGCGGGAAAATGAAAACCGGGCGGCGCTATTGAAGGCGCGCGACGAAACGGCACGGTTCGGGCAGACGGAAGCCGTCAAGAGCGCACCGTCGCTCGAACAAGAGCGCGAAAAAGCAGCCGCTCTCGTGCTGGATGCCGCCGCCGCGCGAAAACTGCTGGCCGCGAGCGCGGAGCAATCTCGTCAAGCGCTCGAAGAGGAGCGCGAACACGGCACCGCACTGGCGCGCGAACTCGCTACTGCGCAGCGGGAAAATGAAAAGCAGGCGGCACTATTGAAGGCCAGCGACGAAACGACGCAGCTCAAGCAAGCGGAAGCCGCCAAGAGCGCAGCATCGCTCGAACAAGAGCGCGCAAAAGCAACCGCTCTCGCGCTGGAAGTCGCCGCCGCGCGCAAAGAGCTGGCCGCGAGCGCGGAGCAATCTCGTCAAGCACTCGAAGACGAGCGCGCACGCGGCACCGCCCTGACGCGCAAACTTACGACTGCGCAGCGGGAAAATGAAAAACAGGCGGCACTGTTGAAAGCCAGCGACGAAACAGCGCGCCTCAAGCAAGCGGAAGCCGCCAAGAGCGCGCCATCGCTCGAACAAGAGCGCGCAAAAGCAACCGCTCTCGCGCTGGAAGTCGCCGCCGCGCGAAAAGAGCTGGATGCGAGCGCGAAACAATCTCGTCAAGCGCTAGACGAGGAGCGCGCACGCGGCGTCGCACTGGCGGGCGAACTTGCGACGGCGCAGCGGGACAATGAAAAGCAGGCGGCGCTATTGAAGGCCAGCGACGAAACAGCACGCCTCAAGCAAGCGGAAGCCGCCAAGAGCGCGCCATCGCTCGAACAAGAGCGTGCAAAAGCAACCGCTCTCGCGCTGGAAGTCGCCGCCGCGCGAAAAGAGCTGGACGCGAGCGCGAAACAATCTCGTCAAGCGCTAGACGAAGAGCGCGCACGCGGCGTCGCACTGGCGCGCGAACTTGCGACGGCGCAGCGGGACAATGAAAAGCAGGCGGCACTATTGAAGGCCAGCGACGAAACAGCGCGCCTCAAGCAAGCGGAAGCCGCCAAGAGCGCACCAGCGCTCGAACAAGAGCGCGAAAAAGCAACCGCTCTCGCGCTGGAGGCCGCCGCCGCGCGAAAAGAGCTGGCCGCGAGCGCGGAGCAATCTCGTCAAGCGCTCGAAAAGGAGCGCGCACGCGGTGTCGCACTGGCGCGTGAACTGGCGACTGCGCAGCGCGAAAATGAAAAGCAGGCGGCGCTATTGAAGGCCAGCGACGAAACAGCGCGCCTCAAGCAAGCGGAAGCCGCCAAGAGTGCGCCATCGCTCGAACAAGAGCGCGAAAAAGCAACCGCTCTCGCGCTGGAGGCCGCCGCCGCGCGAAAAGAGCTGGCCGCAAGTGCGGAGCAATCTCGTCAAGCGCTCGAAGAGGAGCGCGCGCGTGGCGCCGCTCTGGCGCGCGAACTTGCGGCTGCGCGGCAGGAAATTGAGGGGAAGGCCGCACAGTTGCGCCAGGCCAGCGGGGAAACAGCGCAGATCAAGCAGGCGACGGAGAAAGTAACGGCGAAGCTGCGACAATCGTTGCAGCTGGAACGCGACAAGACCCAGGCAATGGCCAGGGATCTCGAGTCCGCCCGGCGCACGGTTGGTGCGCGCGTCCCGTCTGAGCCTGCGGCGAGCAGCCCAGTTGCCAAGACCGCACAAGCGGTGGAGGTTGTTGCGATGGCGCAGCCGACAGTAGGGGTCAAGGGCAGTCCGGAGGCGACGAGGTTGGTCGCGCGCGCCAGTGCTCTACTCAGCCAGGGAGATATCGGCGCCGCGCGGACGGTGCTCGCGCGCGCTGTCGATACCGGCAGCGCGGAGGCAAGCTTCATGCTCGCAGAAACATATGATCCGCGCGTCCTGTCGGCGTGGGGGACGTATGGAACGCGGGGCGAAGTGACGAAAGCGCGCGAGCTTTATGCGAAGGCGAACGCCGGCGGCATTCGGGAGGCAAAGGACCGGTTAAGGGCATTGGGCCAGTGAGCGGGATGAGGTTTGGCATGTGAGAATGCCCTGACCGGAGGGGATGGTTCCGGCCGAACGGCTTGTTTTGACGCTCCAGAAGGGAGTTCAGAAATGAATATGCTTTCAGGACGACACTTTTGCCTGGCCCCGTTAACAGCGCTCGTTCTGTGGCTCCCACCGGTCAATCTGCAGGCGCAGACAGCCAAAGTAGATGCCCAGACCGCTCCCTCGCCGCGCCGCGCCTCCACTTACGAGACCGAAAAGGAGAAGATGAACGCCTGGACCGTCGGCCTCGCCGGCGGACTGCTCGAGGGTGCCCCTCTTCGCCTCGCGGCGGAGATGGCCCGCGTCGTCGATGACGGGCCCAATTTGCACGTGCTGCCGATCGTCACACGGGGCGCCACCGAAAATCTGAACTCGCTGCTCTATTTGCGCGGCGTCGATACGGCGATCATCAATTCCGACGCGCTCGAAGAGTATAAAATTCAGGTGCCGGAGATCCGGCGTCGGATCACCTACCTGCTCAATCTCTTCCCGTCGGAGCTGCATATCTTTGTCCGGCCGGAGATCGAGAGTCTGCAGGACCTTGCCGGCAAGAAAGTGAATTTCAACACCCAGGGCACTGCCGCGGCCTATTCGGGGCCGCTGATCTTCAGCCGGCTCGGCATCAATGCAGAAAACACCTTCATTCCTCACCAGGTCGCGCTGGAGCAGATGCGAAAAGGCGAAATGGCGGCGGTGGTTTTCATCACGTCGAAGCCGGTTGACGCCTTCGTACGCGGACGCTGGGAGCCCGGCTTCAAGTTCCTTCCAGTGAAATACGAAAGCAAGCTCGAGGATTACTATCTTCCCGCGGTGCTGGAGCCGGCCGAATACCCCGGCCTGATCAAGCAAGGCGAACGTGTGGAGACGATCGCGGTCCCGACGGCTTTGGTGGCGTTCAATTGGCCGGCACAAACCAACCGCTATCAGCGCGTCGCCCGCTTTGTAGACGTCCTGTTCGGCCGGATCGACAAACTGCAGGCGCCAGGCTTCGACCCCAAATGGAAGGCGATCAATCTCGGCGCGACAGTCCCCGGCCTCGATCGCTCTGCGGCCGCGCAGCAATGGCTGGATCGTCAGGCGCGCGCCTCGCAGGCGTCGCGATGAAGGCGATTCCCCTGTCCGTCGCATTCGCAGTCGTAAACAGGATCGCTTTCGCGGAAGGGGCCACCGATCCTATGGCGCAGCTTCGCGCCTGCTCCCTGATGGAGCATACAGAGCGGTTGGAATGTCTGGACCGGCTGTCGCATGATATCGCGCCGTCGGATCGTCCGGCGGGGAGCGGCGACAACTGGGTCATCAGCGAGACCACCTCGCCGGTCAACTATACGCCGATCGTCACCGCCACCGCATATTCTCGCGCCCCCGATGGCCCCCTGATGAGGCTCTCCGTTCACTGCCGCGGCGGCCGCACCGAACTGGCGGTTTCGGGACCGGCGGTGTCCAGCGGCGGCGCGGATTACGCCATATCCTACCGCCTCAATGATCGACCGCCGGTGCAACTTGCGGCAGGCCCGCCATCGTTCGGGCCCGGGGCTGCGTTCTCGGGCGACGTCGTACGCCTGCTGCAGTCACTACCCGAGGAGGGGCGCATTGCCGTTCGCATCTCCAACCGATCGGGTGCCGCCCAGGAGGGGCTTTTCTTGCTCGGCGGACTGAAGACGGTGCGGGAGAAACTGGCCGCGGCGTGCAAATGGCCAAACGCCGTCGCACAGCCACGCGACTAATGGTCATCGAGCGATCACATGGGAGAGAGCAATGCGAGGAACTAAAAATTCTGTCAGAGCGCTGGCTGCCGTCGTAGCACTACTCATCGTCGCGCCGACGTCGGTCGAAGCGGCCGTAGACCAGAAGCAATCGGCAAGGCAGGTGTTGAAGCGGTCCGCCGCCGACAGGAAGCCGCACAATCTGATCTTGCAAGTGAACGTGAACGACCCTGCAATGATGAATCTCGCGCTCAACAATGCGACCAATGTCGCGCAGTATTACAAGGACCTCGGTCAGAAAGTGAAGATCGAGGTCGTCACGTTCGGCCCCGGCCTGCATATGCTGCGCGACGACACCTCGCCAGTGAAGGAGCGGATCAAGTCGATCAAGGAGGGCAATCCGGCGATCTCCTTCAAGGCCTGCGGCAACACCCAGGAAAACATGCATAAGGCCGAGAACAAGGAAATCCCGCTCATTCCCGAGGCGACGGTCGTGAAGTCCGGCGTCGTGCGGGTCATGCAGCTGCAGGAACTGGGCTGGACCTATGTAAGGCCCTGACGCGGCCGCAAACGGATTACTGCACTATTTGTACCTGGCAGCGGGCTGTAAAACACAGATGTTATGGTTGCGGGAGCGCAGCTGGTTGCGTCTCCCGCAAGCGACGCCGTGCCAATCGTCAGTAAAGCTGGGGCGACCCATGAAATTGAGCACGGGTCGGCCCGATCAGACGCCAGTGATGAAGATCTCCTTGAGTTCGACCCGTCAGGTAGTCGAGCCGAAGAGGCGGCTCTTTGCGGGCCTTCCTCGCGTGGTGCCACCTGATCAACTCGCCGCGCCTAAAAGAGCCGGCATATCAAGTGCGAGCGCGCGCTATCGCTCCGGCGATGATTTGCATGATCAGGCCAACTACCCATCCCAGCATTACTGCTATTGTCCAGAAGATGCGCGGATCTTCACGAAGCACAATCACACCGACCGATACAAATGCCGTCAACGTCGCGAGAAATGTACCTGCGGCGCTGAGAAATTCTGCCGTATCAATCTTGCCGCTGGAAACGCCTTTTGAAGGTTCGCCATCTGGTCGGTGCAAAGCCAGAGGCGGAGTATCAATTCCCAGGTAGAACCCGATTGCGCCACCAATCATCATGATGAGCAAAAACCCCTGAGAAGCGAGCGCCGCGACGCTGGAGCCCACATAGGCGCCAACAAACAAGCCGCATGCCGCTCCAGCCATCGCGAGCCCGGAGCGTTCCAGAACGTGGGCCGTTTTTCTTACGCGGAGTTGCATCATCGTAACCCGCTGAGCCCGAAGACACTAAGCTAGGACAATGTGCTGCCATGCGGAAGAGCCGACGTGCGAGTTCCCTGGGCGGAGGGGGAGGGGGGTGGCAGGCCACCGTCCGCAGTTTGCGGTTGCCGATGACCGTTCCGGGTCAAAACCCGGCCCGGAAGGCAGGTCCGCCTCTGGCGCGCAGTCATTCGTCCGAACAATGATGGCGGTCAACGGGTTGGATTTCACGGTCCACGTTCATTGCGCCCGGCCTGCCTGCGATGGCGGAAGTCGTGCCTTGGCCATATCGACAAGACAGTCGTACTGCGAGTTCGAAATCGTTCCGTCGCTGCATTCGAATTTGCGGGGCGCTTCAACCGTCGTTGGGGGATTTGCAGTTACCGGCGCTTGTTGAGGCTCAGGCGTCTGCGCCGCCGACCTCGCCAGATCAGCGCAGCCGCCGCACAAGAGCAGGATCAAAAGAGCTAATGCTTGCCGCACACGCGCTGGTTCCGTTAGTCACTCCGGCGGCTGATCAGGTTCGCTTCGCTTTGAGACCGCTCCACGAGATTACCGACAATCGCGTAGGAGCAATTGGAGTTGAAGCGGGGGGCTCTCGATCATTGGGCCGGCAGCCTTCTCCTTGAGGCGGGCCCACTCGTCGGCTTCGCTCAGCCAAAACGTCATGTCGTCTTGGGCAACACGTGCCTGCTCGCGGCACGCAATCTCGAACGCTGCAAATCGTGCCCTTGCGTCCATGGCTTCCCCCATGAGAGTCGTACGCAGTGTAGTTAGCGCGGAGACTTCGCCAACTTACTATTTCTTCATACAGCATCGGCTGTGTTACTAAACATTTCTACTTGCCGCGTTCAAACAATATAGCGCGATGAATCCATCCGGCCGAATCATCTTGGCGCGCTCGCGGCGTTCATCCTGTGGTCTCTCGTTCGAGCGACAGCTTCACGCTGGACGACAGCCCGATGCGGTTCACGCTTACCGCAATCGTTCACGCGGGCGGCGTGCTCTTTATCCGCAGGGGGCTACGAGGCGGCTGGAATTACCCGGTGGGCTGCGTCATTTCACCCGGACGCTTCCGCTGGAATGATGTTATCATATTGCATCCGCCAGCATTGGGCACTTCAATGGAACGGCGCGACTTCATCACGCTTCTTGGTGGTGCGGCGGTATCGTATCCGCTTGCCATACAAGCCCAGCAACCCAGGAAAGTACGGCGCATTGGCGTGCTCTGGCATGCGGGAAGCCCACAGGAAGAGGATGTCTACCTGAGGGTCTTGACGAAAGCGTTCAATGACCTCGGCTACGTGGAAGGCAAAAACATCGAACTGGAACACCGTTTTCCTGCCGAACAGCCCGAACGGTTTCGTACGCTTGCGCGCGAACTTGTCGAAAGCAAAGTCGACGTGATTGTCGCCGTCACCGGGCTCGGGGCGGCGATGGCTAAGCAAGCCACAAGCACAATCCCTGTTGTATTTGTGATCGCCCCGGATCCAGTTGGTACCCAGCTTGTCGAAAGTTTAGCGCACCCGGGCGGCAATGCCACCGGCCTTTCGCTCATGGCACCCGATCTGTCAGGCAAGCAACTCGAGTTGTTGAAGGAGGCGGTTCCCAACCTCGCACGCGTGGCACTCCTGTTCGATCCAAGAGAGCAGATCGGCTCACGTTGCGGCGCTGATCCGCGAAAGCTTTGGATCTTTCGTTCCGCCCCGTCGAGGTGACCTCTCCTGAAGCCATCGAACAGGCGTTCTCAGAAATTGCTCGCGACGGCTTCGACGGTGCAATTGTTGCGGGCGCACTGATGTTCAATGAAAGAGTTCGGGTAGGCTCGTCAGCCTTGGCGCATAGGATGCCGACGGTGTCACTCGTCGGTGAGATGGTCCCGCATGGTCTGCTGATGTCGTATGGACAGGACTTCCCCGATTATTTCCGCAAGGCCGTTGGTTACGTCGACAAGATATTAAAAGGTGCAAATCCCGCCGATCTGCCAGTCGAACAACCGACGCGCTTCAAGCTAGTCATCAATCTGAAGACGGCCAATTCTCTCGGCCTGACCATTCCTCCGTCCCTGCTGGTCACCGCCGACGAGGTGATCGATTGATGTCGCCGCACAAGCCGGACGTCGCCGTAACAATTTTGCGGTGCGATCTCCTGGCTTTCGGGTTCCACCGCTACGGGAGTATGGTATGAATTCCCGTCGCGAATCGGCCGGCGTGAGCAATCGATTGGGGCAAGCGGATGAAGCCAGGGCATCAAAGGCATCAACCAGTATCCGCCAGACGTGACGAAGCCAGAAGCCATGCGACCAGGAACGATGCGACAGGCATCGGTGTCCGCGCGGCCGCCATCGCGGCATCGCTCATCCTGCTGACCGGCTGCGAACAGAACACCTTTGTCGCGCCACCGCCGCCGTCGGTCGATGTTGCGGTGCCGGTGCAGCGGACCATCACGCGCTACCTCGAAACCACAGGCAATACCGCACCGATCAAGAGCGTCGATCTGGTCGCGCGGGTGCAGGGCTTTCTGCAATCGATCAATTACCAGGACGGCACTTTCGTCAAGCAGGGCACCACGCTGTTCACGATCGAGCCGGAAACCTACAAACTGAAGCTCGATCAGGCCCGGGCGGCCGAGGCCGGTGCGGAGGCATCGTTGAAACTGGCCGAAGCCGACTTCAAACGTCAGACGGATCTGGTGCAGCGGCAGGCCGTGTCGCAGGCGACGCTCGATACCTCGACGTCCAACCGCGAAAACGCCCAGGCCAGTCTGCAGCAGGCCCAGGCCAACACCCGGATCGCCGAGATGAATTACGGCTATACCAATGTCACGGCGCCGTTCGACGGCATCGTCAGCGCCCATCTGGTCTCGATCGGCGAACTCGTTGGTGTGTCGTCACCGACGCAGCTTGCGACCATCGTGGCGCTCGATCCGATCTATGTGAATTTCAACGTCAACGAACAGGACGTGCTGCGGATCCGCGCCGAAGCCGCCAAGCGGGGGGTCACGATCAGCGAGCTGAGGACATTGCCTGTCGAGGTCGGGCTGCAGACCGAAACCGGCTATCCGCACAAGGGCAGGCTCGACTATGTGTCGCCGACCTTGAACCAGTCCACCGGCACGCTCCCGGTGCGCGGCCTGCTGCCGAATCCCGACCGTGTGCTGTTGCCGGGCTTTTTCCTCCGGGTCCGCGTTCCCTTCGACAAGCAGGACAACGCGCTGCTGGTGCCGAACGTCTCGCTCGGCAGCGACCAAAGCGGGCGATATCTGCTGGTGGTGAACGGTGAAAACGTCGTCGAGCAGCGCAAGGTGCAGACCGGACCGCTCGACGGCGATTTGCGCGTGATCGAAGACGGCCTCAAGCCGGACGATAAAGTTGTCATCGCGGGCCTGCTGCGCGCGATTCCGGGGCAGAAGGTCGATCCCAAACTGCAGAAAATCGAGACGTCGGCTTCATCGGCCAAATAGGACGGAATTGGGACTTGGCATGATTTCGAAATTCTTCATCGAACGTCCGGTTCTTTCCAACGTCATCGCGATCTTGATGATCCTGATCGGCGGCGTCTGCCTGTTTCGCCTCGCGGTCGCGCAATATCCAGACGTGGTGCCGCCGACGGTGCAGGTGACGACGCGTTATCCCGGCGCCAGCGCCAAGACCGTGATGGATACCGTGGCGCTGCCGATCGAGCAGCAGGTCAATGGTGTCGAGGACATGCTCTACATGCAGTCCTATAGCGCCGCCGACGGCAGCTATTCGCTGACCGTGACGTTCAAGATCGGTACCGACCTGAATTTCGCGCAGGTTCTGGTGCAGAACCGGGTGTCGAGCGCGCTGTCGCAACTGCCGCAATCGGTGCAGAACCAGGGCGTCACCGTGCAGAAGAAGTCGACGGCGATTCTGCTGTTCGTGACGTTGACGTCGCCGAACGCGACCTATGACAGCCTGTTCCTCAGCAACTACGCCACCATCAACATCCGGGACGAGCTGTCGCGATTGCCCGGCGTCGGCAATGTGACGGTGTTCGGCGCCGGCCAGTATTCAATGCGGGTCTGGCTCGATCCGAACAAGCTGCAGGCGCGCGGACTGATGCCGCAGGACGTCATTCAGGCGATCCAGCAGCAGAGCCAGCAGGTCACCGCTGGCCAGGTCGGCGCGCCGCCGACCCCGCCGGGACAGGCGTTCCAATACACGCTGAACGTCAATGGGCGGCTCGATGACACGAGCCAGTTCGAGGAGATCATCGTCAAGACCGGCAATAATGGCGATGTCACCCGCGTGCGCGACGTCGGCTGGGTCGAACTCGGCGCCCAGACCTACAGCCAGATGTTTTCGCTCAACAAGAAGCCGGCCACCGGCATCGGCGTATTCCAGTCGCCCGGCGCCAACGCGCTCGAGGTCGAGGCGGCGGTGCAGAAGAAGATGGTGGAGCTTGCCAAGGCGTTCCCGCAGGACGTCAAATACGACACCCCGTTCGACACCACCAAATTCGTCTCGGCGTCGATCAACGAGGTCTACAAGACGCTGATCGAGGCCGGACTGCTGGTGCTGGTGGTGATCCTGATCTTCCTGCAGGACTGGCGCGCGATGCTGGTGCCGGCGACCACGGTGCCGGTGACGATCATCGGCGCCTTTGCCGCGATGGCGGCACTCGGCTTCACCATCAACATCTCGACCCTGTTTGCCATCGTGCTGGCGATCGGCATCGTGGTCGACGACGCCATCGTGGTGGTCGAGGGTGCTGCGCACAACATCGAGCAGGGCATGTCCGGCCATGACGCCGCGATCAAGGCGATGGACGCGCTGTTCGCGCCGATCGTCGGCATCACGCTGGTGCTGATCTCGGTATTCCTGCCGGCAGCCTTCCTGCCGGGATTGACCGGGCGAATGTATTCGCAATTCGCGCTGGTGATCGCCGCGACCGCGCTGCTCAGCGCCGTCAACGCCGCCACCTTGAAGCCGACGCAATGCGCGCTGTGGCTGCGCCGGCCGGTACCGCCGGAACAGCGCAACTTCTTCTACCGCGGTTTCAACGCGGTCTATAACCGGCTGGAGCGCGGCTATGCCCGGCTGATGGTCCGCATGACCAACCATAGCGGTTTCTGCGTGATCCTCGCGCTGATCCTGATCGGCATCAGCGGTTACGGATTGTCGCGGGTGCCGACCGGCTTCATTCCGATCGAGGATCAGGGCTATCTGCTGGTGGCGGTGCAATTGCCTGACGGCGCAGCCCTCGATCGCACCCAGCATGTGCTCGAACAGGTCAGCGAAGTCGCCGGCAAGGTGCCGGGCGTCGATCAGGTGATCAGCATCGCCGGCATTTCGGCGCTCGACAACTCGTCGAGCCTCGCCAATGCCGGCGTCGCCTATCTGATCCTGAAAGAGTGGAGCGAGCGCGGCAAAGGCCAGGACCTGCGCTCGCTGTTCGTCAGCTTGAACGAAAAGATGACGGCGATCCCGGAAGCGCGGATCCTCGTGATCCCGCCGCCGCCGATCCAGGGCATCGGCAACGCCGCCGGCTTTGCCATGCAGGTCCAGTTGCGCGACGGCAATGCCGATTTCGGCAAGCTGCAGGCCGTCACCGGCGCGATCGTCGCCAATGCGCAGACCCAAAGCGCGCTGCAGCGGGTCAGTTCGTCGTTCCGCTCGATGGTGCCGCAACTCGATGTCGACGTCGACCGGATCAAGACCCAGACGCTGCATGTCACGACCGACCAGATCTTCTCGACGCTGTCATCCTATCTGGGGTCGAGCTATGTCAACCAGTTCACCAAATTCGGCCGCACCTTTCAGGTCTACACCCAGGCGGAGGCGCAGTTTCGTTTGACCCCGCGCGACATCGAAAATCTGATGGTGCGCAACAGCCAGGGCGACATGGTGCCGATCGGCACGGTGGCGACCATCACGCAATCGGTCGGCCCGTCGCTGATCAGCCTCTACAACCTCTATCCGTCGGCGACCGTCATCGGCCTGCCGGCCACCGGCTACAGTTCCGGCCAGTCGATGTCCCTGATGGAAGAGAACGCCAACAAAACCTTGCCGCCGGGTGCGGGCTACGAATGGACGGCGATGTCGTACCAGGAGAAAGCCGTCGGCGGCCAGATCTACTGGGCGTTCGGCCTTGCGCTGTTGCTGGTGTATCTGGTGCTCGCCGGACAATATGAAAGCTGGTACGCGCCGATCTCGGTGATCCTGGCGGTGCCGCTGTCGCTGCTCGGCCCGATGCTGGTGCTGTCGGGGCTGAGAATCGAGAACAATCTCTATACCCAGATCGGCATCATCCTGCTGATCGCGTTGTCGGCCAAGAACGCGATCCTGATCGTCGAAGTGGCGCTCGAACTGCATGTGCGCGACGGCAAGCCGTTGCTGGAATCCGCGGTCGAGGCGGCGCGGGCCCGGTTCCGGCCGATCCTGATGACGTCCTTTGCCTTTATCCTCGGCGTGGTGCCGCTGGTGCTGGCGACCGGCGCCGGCGCCAACGCCCGCAAGTCGATCGGCATCACCGTGTTCTCGGGCATGCTGGCGTCGACCTGCCTCGCGGTGCTGTTCGTGCCGACGTTCTTTGTGGTGATCCAGCGGTTCGAGAACTGGCTCACCGCGCGCAAGACAGGTGCCGGTGAAGTCGGATCAGCCGGCGTGAGGCTTGGAGCGATAGACCTGACTCTGTAGTGCATATCAATGAGTCGTCCCGGCGAAGGCCGGGACCCATACGCCCTGTCCTGTCGTTTTCGGCAGTGAAGCGAACGCTTTCTGCAATCACTGGCGCCACGGAGTATGGTCCCGGCTCAAGGCCGGGACGACCCGCGGAGAGATGGTCTGAATCGCGGTTGCTTACTTCAACGCCAGCGGCTTCTCTTCATCCAGAAAACCCATCAGTTCATGGAAGAACTGCATGCGGTTCTTTTCCATCATCACCGTATGGGTGCCTTCGCTGAGCTCGATCATGCGCTTGTAGGGCGTGTTCTTGAGCTGCTTGAAGTAGTTCTGCGCCAGATAGCTCGGCAGGTCGGCGTCCCATTCGGCATGCAGGATCAGGGTCGGCACGGTGATCTTGCCGGGATCGTATTGCGCCTTGCCGGCGCTCCAGTAGTTCCGGTTGTCTTCGCCGACGCCATTGGTGGCGCGCAGCATCGCCGGCGAATGTTTTGACGATTCAGGATCGGTGGCCCAGGTCGCGTTGGCCCAGGCGTCGAACACGCCTGATGGAATCAGGTCGGCCTGCTTGTCGGCCGGCACGCCTTTCAGCCAGCGCTCTTTGGCGGAATCCTTCGAGACCAGCCGGTAGGCGCCAAGCGGCGGCGCGTTGGCGGCCGGCGGTTCGGTGCGGACCCATTGCGGGGCGTACAGCACCAGGCGATCGACCTTGGCGTTGTGCTCGCTGGTGTACATGCCCACGATCGAGGTGCCCCACGACCAGCCCATGACGTCGATCTTGGAAACACCGCGCTTCTTCAGGATGTAATCGACCGCGACGCCGTAATCATGCGCGGCCATCTCGGTCGATACGATCGGCTTGTTGGCTTCCGGCGGCTGGCTCATTTCCGGCGGCCGGGTCGAGCGGCCATAGCCTCTGACATCGACCAGATAGACGTCGAAGCCGCGCTGCGCGATCAGGTCCATCATCGACACGCCCTCGATCGGCAGGTCGAAGGCGGTTTCGGCGGGATAGGTTGCGCCATGCACGAACAACAGAATGCGGTCGGACGAGAACTTCTTCATGCCGGCTGGATGCTTGTTGCGGACGAACAACTGGATCCCGGGATCGCCCGACGGGATCATGACATCAGTAGTCTCGAGTTTCGGGCTGGCCGCTTGCGCCGACGGACTCATGAGCAAAGCACTTGCGGTGAGGCACGCTATCGAAAGTGCGCGCCATGAAAGGGTGGGCATCGTCAAACTCCCCTGACTGTTCTTCTTGAACCGCGTAATGGCGGCAACGGCCGTTGTGGCCGTTGGCCGGGAAGCTACACGACCTCGGCGAAGTGATCGAGCGCAAATGTGCTTTGGCTATCGCGCTCTCGACCGCGCGATCGTTTCAGTCGCATTGCGACGCGATATCGCAGGTAACCGGTCGGCGCCGGCGCCGCTTGAGCGTCCGGCCGGGTTTGCCTATGCTGCCGGCTGCAACGATTTGGCTTCTGAGACGTTCTTGTTCCGGATAAAAACACGACGTTTTCAGACATCACCATGTTTGAGATCACAGTCACGAAGATTCAGCTTTTGGGAGACAGCGATGAACCTTTCCGACCTCAACAAGGTAGCTCTTGGCCATGGTCGCGCCGGGCAAGGGACTTCTCGCCGCCGACGAATCCTCCGGCACCATCAAGAAGCGGTTCGACGCGATCAAGGTCGAATCCACGGAGGAGAGCCGGCGCGATTATCGCGAGATGCTGTTTCGTTCCAAGGACGCGATGTCGAAATGCATTTCCGGCGTCATCCTCTATGACGAGACCATCCGGCAGAACGCCAAGGACGGCACGCCGCTGGTGAAGCTGATCGAGCAGGCCGGTGCCATTCCCGGCATCAAGGTCGACGAGGGCACGCAGCCGCTGCCGGCTTGCCCGGGCGAACTCGTCACCGTCGGCCTCGACAAGCTCGCCGGACGCCTGGCGGACTATTACAAGCTCGGCGCGCGCTTCGCGAAGTGGCGCGCGGTGATCGATATCGGCAAGGACATTCCGAGCATGACCGCGATCTCGGTCAACGCGCACGCGCTGGCGCGCTATGCGGCGCTGTGTCAGGCCGCCCAGATCGTGCCGATCGTCGAGCCGGAAGTGCTGATGGACGGCGATAACGATATCGACCGCTGCTATGACGTCACCCAGCGCGTGCTCAACAAGGTGTTCCAGGAATTGCGCATCCAGCGCGTCGCGCTCGAAGGCATGATCCTCAAGCCCAACATGGCGATCTCCGGCAAGAAATGCCCGAAGCAGGCGCCGGTCGAGGAAGTCGCCGAGAAGACGGTGCGCATGCTCAAGCATTGCGTGCCGGCGGCGGTGCCGGGCATTGCGTTCCTGTCCGGCGGCCAGGCCGATGAGGAGGCGACCGCACATCTCGACGCCATGAACCGGATCGGCGGGCTGCCGTGGAAGCTGACCTTCTCCTATGGCCGCGCGCTACAGGCCGCGCCGCAGAAGGCGTGGTCGGGCAAGGCCGAGAACGTTCCCGCCGGACAGCAGGCGTTCAGCCATCGCGCGCAGATGAATTCGCTGGCTGCGCTGGGGCAGTGGAAGGCGGAGCTGGAAACGAAGAAGGCGGCTTGAGCATTCTCCGTCATTCCGGGGGCTTCCGTTCTTCGTCATTCCGGGGCGCGCGTAGCGCGAGCTACGATGCGCAATTTGCGCATCTGAAATCCATAACCCCTGTGACAATGTTCGGTGATGAACTCCCCCACAGGGGTTATGGATTCCGGGCCTGCGCCAAGAGGCGCATCCCGGAATGACGACCATTGGAGCGGATTCCGCTAACCAACCTTCGCAATTCCCGGCTCGAACGCCAACGCACCTTCCACCCATTTGGCGACGCGAAGCGTGCGGTAATCTTCCCGATACGGTCCGACGATCTGAATACCCAGGGGAAGCCCGTTCTTGCCGAAGCCTGCCGGCAGCGACAGAGCGGGGACGCCGATCAGGGTCCAGGGCGCGCAATATTCGGCGTCGCCGGTATAGCCAAGGCCCTTCGGCGCCTCGCCGAAGGCGGGTAGCGTCAGCACCGCGTCGAACCCTGCGATGTCGGCGGTGAAGGCCTCGCGCAATCTGTCCTGCAGCGCCTTGGCGGCGAGATAATCGGTCGCGGAATGGGCCTTGCCGGTTTCGACCAAGGACTTCAGATGATCGCTGCTGCGATCGGGATAGCGCGCCACCAGGTCGGCGAAGATCACGGCACCTTCGCTGCCGAGAATGATGTTGATCGCGTTCCAGTTGGTGGTGTCGAGCTCGGCCAGTTCGAGTTCCTCGACGATCGCGCCGGCATTCCGCAGCGTTGTTATCGCGGTGTCGAACACCTGCTGCTGCTCCGGCTCGGCCTTGGCCCATTTGGCGAAGCGGACCACCGCAAGCCGAGGCTTGTTGAGCGGCGGCACGCCCTGATCGATATCGACATGGAAGTTTGGAAGCGGGAGGCCATGGCGATCGCGATCGCTGCTGCCGGCGAGTTTTGATAATGCAAACGCCACGTCATCGACGCGCCGCGCGAAGAAGCCGATGTGATCGAGCGACGGGCTCAGATGATGCACGCCGATGCGCGGGATCGCGCCGAAGCTCGGTTTGAAGCCGACCACGCCGTTGAAGGCGGCGGGCCGCACCACCGAGCCCAGCGTCTGGCTGCCCAGCGCCAGCGGAACGATGCCGGCGGCGACAGCCGCCGCCGAGCCTGACGACGATCCGCCCGGCGTATGCTGGCTATTCCAGGGATTGACCGTCGGCCCCGGCTGCCGCCAGGCGAATTCGGTCGAGACGGTCTTGCCGAAGATGGTGGCGCCGAGATTGCGCAGGCGCTCGACCACCCAGGCGTCCGCCGCCGGCACGTGATCGCGGTAGATCGGCGAGCCGTTGGTGGTCGGCATATCGGAGGTCGCGATGATGTCCTTGATCCCGACGGGAATGCCCGACAACGGCCCCGGCCGCCGCGTGGTATCGGTAGGCAGCACCTCGAACGCCTTCAGGGTCGGTTCGATGGCTTTCGCTTGCTCCAGGCAGGCCGCGGCGTAGTGATCCGCCGCGGTCTGGTTGCCCCGGAACAGGCGCAGGAGCTCGAGAAGCCCCGCGCCGGATTGCAGCGCGGAGCGGGCAGTCGGATCGGTCATGTCGGCTATTCCCGGATCAAATCATGGCTTGCCGCATCAGCGTCAGGCGCAAGACGTGGCGCCCGGCGCGCGGTCGATCTTGCCGCGAAACCTATTTCATCGCGAGCGCGGGTTCGATGAATTTCTTCACCACGAACGTCTTGTAGTCCGGCTGGGCCGAGAGGTTGCCGAGCGCGATTTGCGTATCCATCGACACTTTCAGCGCCTCCGCGGTGATATCGACGCTGGGCGGATAGACGCCGTCGGCGAGCATGCGCTTCACGGCGGCCTCGACCACGACCGGATCGAGGGTCGGGAATTCCTTCTTGGCGATCTCGACGGTCTTGGCTTCTTCCTTGGCCATGAAGCGCATCGCCATTTCCATGCCGTTGACCACGCGCTGCGCGGTATCGGGATCGACGTCGTTGCGCGCGGTCACCGACGAGAAGGCGTAAGGGCCGTAGGATTTCGGAAATCCGAGCACGACCTTCATGCCCTTGGCGACGGCCTGGTCGAGGCCGGGCTCATACATCACGGCGACATCGGCCTGCTTGGCGACGAACGGTCCGGGCTCGGAGCCGATCGCGACCTGGATCATGTCGACGTCGGTCTTGGCGTCCATGCCGTTTTCCTTCAGCAGCTTGATGAACAGCGACGTGCTGGTGGTCGGCATCAAGCCGGTGACGACCTTCTGGCCCTTGATGTCCTTGATGCTGTTGAACTTGAAATCCGGCGCGGTCGCGATCCACACCGCGGCGCCGTTGACGACATTGGCGATGATGTCGACCGGCGCGCCCTTCGATGCCGCGATCGCCGTCCATTCGGGCCCGTGGATCGAGAACTGCGCGCTGCCGGAAATGACGGCGGATAGCGCCACCGTCGGTGCGCCCGCGGTTTCCTTGGTGAGGTCGAGGCCCTGCTGGGTGAAGAAGCCCTCGTCGATTGCGACATAGAGCGGCAGATACAGCATCGACTGGAAGGCCTGCGACAGCACCACCTTCTTGTTTTCGGCCAGCGCTGGCGTTGCCAGCAGCATCGATAGTGAGCGCGGCGGCGCGGGCAATACGCGTGGGCAACGACATCTGAACTCTCCGTATTCTCGACATTGAAATTTCTAGACCTGAACCTGATGCGTGGTGTTGGACTGCTTCCAGGGCAGCGTGGTGCGCTCGACAAGGTCGATCACGTAATAAAGCACGAACCCCATGATCATCAGCGTGAACAGCCCGACCCAGACCGTGTTGAGGTCGTACAGGCTGGACGCCGTGTAGATCAGATGGCCGAGCCCGCGCTGCGACGAGATGAATTCGCCGACCACTGCGCCGACCAGGCCGAAGCCGATATTGATGCGGAAGGTGGCGATGATCGACGGCAGGGTCGAGGGCACCACCGCCTTGAAGAACACCTGATGCTTGTCGGCGCCCATCGAGATCAGCAGCGACTGCAGATCGACGTCGGCGTCCTTGGCGGCCTGATAGGCGGCGATCAGCGCCACGATCGCGGTCAGCGACACCGACAGCATCACCTTGGAGACCAGACCGGTTCCGAACCACAGCACCACGATCGGCGCCAACGCGATCTTCGGCACGCTGTTGATGGCAACGATAAACGGTTCGACCAGCCGCGCCACGAACGCCGAGTACCACAGCGCCAGGCCGAGCAGCGATCCGAAGATGGTGCCGATGACAAAACCCAAAATGGCCTCGAACAGCGTGTACCAGGTGTCGGACACCAGATCGCCGCTCATCAGCATCCTGTAGCCATCGGCGAAGATGCCGAACGGCGAGCCGACCAGAAACGCCGAGATCCAGCCGGCGCGAACGCCGATCTCCCACAGCGCGAAGAAGCCGATCACGGCGGCCGCCTGCAGCAGCGCGCGGCCGAGCGAGGTGTCGAAATTGGCGCGGCGTCGCGCAGCACGCCGCTTGCGCTTCGCCAGGGGGGCCGTGCCGGGAAGGGTAATGGTCACGCGGTTTTCTCGGTCTGGATGTCGAGTTCGGCGCAGAGCGCGTGGAAGTAGCCGGAAAATTTGCTGTCGCTGCGCGCGGCGATCGGGGAGTGGGCGGCGATATCGATGTCATGCACGATCTTGACGCGTGCCGGGCGGCCGCTGAGCACGACGACGCGCTTCGAAAGTGCGACCGCCTCGTCGATGTCGTGCGTCACCAGGATGACGGTCTTGTGGTAGGTCTCGACCGCGTCCTTCAGCACGCCCTCGAGATAGAGCCGCGTCTGGTAGTCCAGCGCCGAGAAGGGTTCGTCGAGCAGGAGAATGTCAGGGTCCATGATCAGCGTGCGGATCAGCGCCACGCGCTGGCGCATGCCGCCCGACAGCGTCTTCGGATAGGCGTTCTCAAACCCTGCGAGGCCGAACCCTTTGAGATATTCGCGCGCCTTGCCTTCGGCCTCGACGCGGTCGATGCCGCGGGTCTCGAGGCCCAGCAGCACGTTGCCGAGCACCGTGCGCCAGGGAAACAGCAGGTCCTTCTGCATCATGTAGCCGACGCGGCCGCGCAGGCTGTCGATCTCTTCGCCGAGATAATGCATCGAGCCGGAATCAGGCTCGATCAGGCCGGCGATGACGTTGAAGATCGTGGTCTTGCCGCAGCCGGAGGGGCCGATGATGCTGACGAAATCGCGCGCGTTGATATCGAAGGAGAGGTCGTCGAGCACGCGGACTTCACCCGCTTTGCCGTGGAACGACTTCCGGACATTTCGTACGCTTAACTGGACAGGAGATGTTTTCATTACGCCTGCTAACGCAACTTGTATGCCACGGCAGCCTAGCCAGAAAGGCGTGCCCCACCGGCTCCAAAGCGGGCTAACGCCGCGGTTCGCGGCGCTTGATGCTCACGCGCTAGGCAAAATCGCGCCCAATTCGCCCTGAATTTATGCATCGCCCGCCGATAACGGCCGCGTCGAGCAGCGGATGGTTTCGACCCGATCGCGCCGGGCGTCGCGCCGCGCGACCCGCCGTCAAGGTCACGGACGATGCGTTTTCCGCTGATCTGACCGCGGCGCGGCGCCGGGCAGGGGCCTCGCGCCGCTCTTGCGGCTGCGAAATATGGCTACCATTTGAAACCAGAGGATTTTGCCATGTTGGACTTTACCCGAACTGCGGTCGACGACCTGTCGTCATCACACCCCATCCGTATCAGCTCCCAGCGCCACGGCGCCGAACGATCAGGCCCTGCTCGACGCCTATTCGAACGCCGTGATCGGTGTCATCGAGCGGATCGGGCCTGCGGTCGTACGCGTTGAAACCGGGCCGACGTCGCCGCAATCGCGCGAGCGCGGCGGGCTCGGCTCCGGCATCGTGATTTCGCCCGACGGCCTCGTGCTGACCAACAGCCACGTGGTCGGCGCGTCAAAGCAGATCCGGCTGCGCGACAATGAGGGCATCGTCACCGATGCCCGCGTGCTCGGCGTCGATCCCGACACCGATCTGGCGCTGCTGCGCGCCGATGGCGTGCGCGATCTGCATTATGCGTCGCTGGGCAATTCGAAAAACCTGCGGCGTGGCCAGCTCGTGGTCGCGATCGGCAATCCGCTGGGTTTTGAATCGACCGTCACCTCGGGGGTGGTCTCGGCGCTCGGCCGCTCGATCCGCTCGGCCAACGGCCGCACCATCGAGGACGTGATCCAGACCGATGCGGCACTTAATCCCGGTAATTCCGGTGGGCCGCTGGTGTCGTCGGCCGCCGAGGTGATCGGCATCAACACCGCGATCATCAGCGGTGCGCAGGGCATCTGTTTTGCGGTCGCCAGCAACACCGCGCAATTCGTGCTGTCGGAGATCATCCGTCACGGCTATGTGCGGCGGGCCTATATCGGCGTGTCCGGCCAGAGCGCGCCGATTCCGCGGCGGCACGCGGTGCTGGCGGGTGTCGAGAACAAGATGGGCGCATTGCTGATGCAGATCGAGCCGGACGGACCGGCGGCGCAGGCCGGCTTGTTGCCGGGCGATGTCGTCATCCGTCTCGATGATGTCGCGATCAATGGCGTCGATGATTTGATCCGTACGCTTGATCGCGACCGGATCGATCGCGAGCTGAAGATGGATGTGCTGCGGATGGGCCGCCTGCGGGAGGTGGACATCCATCCGATCGAACGCAGGCCGGTGGTGGCTCGGCCGCGATAGGCCGGTGAAGCTCAGCCAATAAACGCTGGCGCAGTTCACAAAAAAAGGCGGCCAACCCGGCCGCCTTTTTTGTCATCAAGAAAGCTCACTGGCAAAGATACCGGCGACCGTCCTCGCCGCGGAAATAAGTTCCGGGCTCGCAGGTGTAGCCGCTGTTGACATAGTAGGGGTCGTAACCGTCGCCGTAACCGTAGGCATAGGAATCGCCATAGTAGTAGGGATCGTTGTAGTAGCCGTCATAAAATCCGTAGCCCAGCCCCGACCCGATGAAGACGCTGGTCGCGAACGCGGGGCCGAAGCGGTTGAAGCGGTTGAAGCCGCGGTTGTGAAAGTTGCCGCGATGGATTGCTGCGTTGGCAAAGCGAGCATTGGCAAAACGAGCGTTGGCAAAACGAGCGCCATTGCCCGCGAAGCGCGCGCCGCCAGTATTGAAGCCGGTGCCCACGAAGCGCGCGCCGCCACCGTTGAAGCCGGCGGTCGCGAAGCGCGGCCACCGCCGCGGAAGCCGCCACCCGCGAATGCGCGCCACCGCCGCGGAAGCCGCTACCCGCGAACTGCGCGCCGCCGCCACGGAAGCCGCTACCCGCGAATTGCGCGCCGCCACCACGGAAACCGCCACCCGCGAACTGCGCGCCGCCGCCGCGGAAACCGCCACCCGCGAACTGCGCGCCGCCGCCGCGGAAGCCGCCGCCCGCGAATTGCGCGCCGCCGCCACGGAACCCGCCACCGCCCATATGGCCGCCACCACCAAAGCCTCCACCTCCGCGGAAGCCTCCGCCACCACCCATATGGCCGCCGCCACCATGTCCGCCACCGCGTTGCGCGAGCGCAGGCGCCGCGGCTGTGAGTGCAACCGCGAGACAGACACCAATCGTTGCTAATCTTGTCATGACTATTCTCCTCGAGGATCAAGCCGATCGCAGAGGGAACAAAACAGTTCGGTCTCAAAAGTTCCTACGTTAACTAGTTGTGATAGCTGCGCGAAACGTCGCGGCGCGCGGCGAGAGAGTTTTCACCTGAACCCGGCTTTGCTCGAGGCAAAAAAAGCGGCCGATAAGGCCGCCACCCCATCGAATTTCCGGTGGGGTTTTGTTTTTGAGACGTGTTGTCAAAGTGAGGGTTACTGAGGCGCCTTCAGGCCCCGATGGGCCTGAGGGCCGAGAGCGAGGGCCATTTTCTTGATGTTCTGTGCGGCTGCGGCGAGCAGGCACTGGCAGTTGACGGCGAAGTGGCCGCGGAAACGAGCGTAGCGGTGGCCGTGGAGCTGCTTGGCGTCGGCGAAGGAACGTTCGACCGTCTCCTTCCGGCGCTTGTAGATACGCTTGCCCCATGGGGTGAGCCGATGAGCATCGGTACGCTCGCGCGCGTCGGCCCAGACATGGCGCGATGATCAGTCGGGTGGCGTTGCGGCTCGACGTGCATGAGGCCAGCAGCGGGCAGCTTCTGCAGATCGCCGGGTCGCTCTTGTAGTGGCGGTAACCGGTGCGATCGGTAGTCGCATAGGCGAGCAGTTGACCCTGCGGGCAGCGATAGCCGTCCGCGCCCGGGCTTCGTAGCTGGAACATGCTTGCTCGCCATCATGCCGGGACGCGGCGGGGTCGGACGGCGATAGCCGGTCACGCCGAGAATGCCGCGCTGTTCCAGCCCCTGAGCGATCCCGATCGTCGCGTAGCCGGCATCCAGCCCGACCGCGCCGACGTCGAAGTCGAAGCGTTCGTCGCTGGCGATCGAGCCTGTCCGAGATAGACGATCGAGTCATGCACGTTGGCCGGTGTGGCATAGGTGTCGGTGATGATGCCGAGCCTGCCGTCGACGGTTCGATGATCGAGATAGAAGAAGCCCTTCGGCTTGCCGTCGCGCACCATGTAGCCGGCATCCGGATCGGTGCGCGAGACCTTGGTCTCTTTCGACACCGGCTCGCGCTGCTTGTCCGGCAACGGCTTCTTGCCGTGAGCTTCCCGGTCCTGATCGATCGCCGCATCCAGCGCATCCCAGTAGTCCGCCCGCGACTTGGCGACCACGGCCGAGATCGTAGCGGTTCTTGTTGGCGTTGGCCTTCAGATGCGTCGAGTCGGTGTAGAGCACCGTGCCGTCGACCAGCCCCTTGGCGATCGCCTGCTCCACGATCGCGTCGAAGATGTCCTGCGCCACCGTCGTATCGTTGTAGCGCCGCCGCCGGTTCTGGCTCAGCGTCGAGGCGTCGAACACCGGATCGGTCAGTTGCAGCCCCAAAAACCAGCGATAGGCGACGTTGACCTCGATCTCGCGCATCAGCTGGCGCTCCGAGCGAACCCCGAACAGGTAGCCAATGAACAGCGCCTTGAACATCAGCGTCGGATCGAGCGGCGGCCGTCCGTTGTCGGCGCAATAAAGCTCGGCAACCCGATCATGAATGAAGGAAAAATCGATCACTGCATCGATCTTGCGAAGCGCGGCCGATAAGGCCGCCTTTTTCTATTTCGCTATTGCTAGCTGTTACTGGCAGAGATGCGTGCGACCGTCTTCGCCACGGAAATAGGTCCCGGGCTGGCAGACAAAACCATTGTTGCCATAATAGGCCGGGGCGGGCGCGTAGCCATCGTCGTAATCGTAGGCGTAGGAATCGCCGTAATACGGATAGCCGCCGTAGTAGCCGAGGCCACCCAGTGCCGCGCCGGCTACGACACCAGCCGCGATTCCCGGCCCAAAGCCGCCACGATGGAAACCGCCGCCGTGAAAGCCGCCGCCGCGGAATCCGCCGGCCGCAAAGTGCGCGCCGCCGCCACGGAACCCGCCGCCACCGAAGTGCGCGCCGCCGCCATGGAAGCCTCCGCCGCCCATATGGCCGCCGCCACCGGGACGCGCCATCGCCGGAGACGCCGCTGCAAGAGCAATCGCCAGTGCGGCCGCGCCTATCGCTTTGAATCTCGTCATATCTGTTTCTCCTGATTACGTCGGGGAGAAAACGGCCCGTGGTCGCGAATGTTCCTGACCTTACCGCGTTGTAACGCCAGATGCCCGCGCGGTTGCCTCGCCATTCGCAATCGGAAATAGTCGCCACAAAAGGGGAAACGCTCATGACGGAAAAGGTCGCGCTTGTGATCGGGCCTACGGGTGCGACCGGCGGCCCGATTGCCGCCGCACTGGCGCGCCGGCCCGGCTGGCGCGTTTACGGCCTGTCGCGCCATGCGCCGACGGGCGAGATGCCGTTCATCCATATCGCCGCCGACCTCGCTGATCCCGCTTCCTGCCGGCGTGCGCTGGCCTCGATCGAACCGGTGACGCATGCGTTCTTCGCCGCACGCGCGCCGTTCAGGGAGGGCGGCGTCGAGGACGTCGAGAGCAATGTCGCGATGCTGGCGACGGTGCTGGATGCGCTGGAGACGCGCGTCGAAGCGCTCGAACATGTGCATTTGCTCGAAGGCACCAAATGGTACGGCATGCATATCGGCCGCTATCCGACGCCTGCCCGCGAAGACGACCCGCGGCATCTGCCGCCGAACTTCTATTACGACCAGCAGGACCTCCTGAGCGCGCGGGCCGCGCAGGCGCGCTGGAGCTGGTCGGCATCGCGGCCGTCTTATATCTGCGACTTCGCGCCGAGCCGGGCGCGCAACCTGATCACGGTGCTGGGCGCCTATGCCGCGATCTGCCGGGAGCTCAACGTGCCCCTGGATTTTCCCGGCAGCGCCGCCGGCTATTCCGCGCTGTCGGAATTGTCGGACGCGAACCTGCTCGCCGAAGCGATCGTCTTTCTCTCGACCAATGATTCCGGCAGGAACGCGGCGTTCAACATCACCAATGGCGACAGCTTTCGCTGGAGCAGGCTCTGGCCGCTGCTGGCGCAATGGTTCGACATGCCCTGCGGCGTGCCGCGGCCGATGAAGCTGGCGACCTGGATGGCCGACAAGGCCCCGGTCTGGGACCGGGTCGTCGCAAAGCACGGGCTGCAGCGGCGCCCGCTGGAAAGCCTGGCGTCGTGGGATTTCGCCGACTTCGTGTTCGTCAAGGACTGGGATCTGTTGTGCGACACCGGCCGCCTGCGGCGTGCCGGCTTCAACGCCAGCCTCGATACGATCGCGATGATTCGCGACCAGCTGAACCAATATCGCAACGCCAAACTACTGCCCGGCTAGGCTCAAACAGGCGAAATCGCAAAAAACCCCTAGATTTTAGGGATTCTCGGCCACAAAATCTGTGCAGATCGCAGGAAGTGCTGTTTTCCGCGGGAAATTTAACAATACTGTCCCCTGACACGAATCAACTAACAGGAGACGAAATGGCAGTACAGATGACCAAGTCGCAGCTGATCGAGAAGATCTCTGGCGAGACCGAAGTTGCGAAGAAGGACGTCAAGGGCGTTTTGGAAACGCTGGCGACCGTCGGCTACAAAGAACTGAAGAAGTCCGGCGTCTTCCTGGTTCCGGGATTCGCCAAGTTCGTCGTGATCAAGAAGCCGGCCACCAAGGCTCGGCAGGGCACCAATCCGTTCACCGGAGAGGCGATGACGTTCAAGGCCAAGCCGGCCCGCAAGATCGTCAGGGCGCGCCCGGTCAAGGCGGCAAAGGACGCTGTCTAAGTGTTAAAGGCCCCGCGAGGGGCCTCTGGCATATGAGGGGACGGAGGGTCTCGATGGGTTGGCGCCTGTTTTCACTCTCCGTCTTTTCACTATCGGTCGCAGCGGCCTTGTTGGGGGCGCAGGCTGCTTTGGCTCAGGCGAGCACGCCTTGCGTCAACGACGCCCCCGATCCGTTTCAGCGCGGCGTGAGTTTCGCGCCGCTGCCCGATGGGCGCAGTTGGGGTTCGACGGCAGGTGTCACCGTCGCCCCTGACGGCACGATCTGGGCCTATGACCGCTGCGGCGCCAATAGCTGCGCCGGCTCTTCGCTCGACCCCATTATCGCCTTTTCGCCTGACGGCAAGGTGCTGCGCCATTTCGGCGGTGGCCTGCTGCAGATGCCCCATGGCCTCACGGTCGATGCTTCGGGCAATGTCTGGGTGACCGACAATGCCGCCAAAGACGGCCGCGGCATGCAGGTCTTCAAATTCAGCCCCGACGGCAAGATCCTGATGACGCTGGGCAAGCCCGGCGGCGGCGAGGCGCCCGACGGTTTCTTCCAGCCCAACGCGGTTGCGATCGCGCCGAATGGCGACATCTTTGTCGCGCAAAACCACACCGCGCATGGCGACAAATCGCTGGTTTCGGTGTTTTCGCCCGAAGGCAAATTCATCAAATCGTTCGGCGGCAAGGGCAGCGGGGCGGCCGAGCTCGACGTGCCGCATGCGCTGGCCTTCGACGCGCAGGGCCGCCTCTTGGTCGGGGACCGCAACAACAACCGCATCGCGCTGTTTAACCGCGACGGCGGCTATCTCGGTGAATGGAAGCAATTCAGCCGGCCGAGCGGCATCGTCGTCACTCCGGATCAGATGATCTATGTCGGCGATTCCGAATCGCAGTCCCGCGATCCGGCGGCCTACGCCTATAATCCAGGATGCGAAAAGGGCATCCGTTTCGGCAGGCTCAGTGACGCCAAGGTGTTGGGGCTGATTCCCGATCAGCAGCCGATGTCGGTCTCGAGCACCGCCGAAGGCGTCGGCGTCGACAAAGACGGCAATGTGTTCGGCGCCGAGGTCGGTCCGAAGGACCTCAAGAAGTATCTGAAGAAATAATCCGAAGACGTAGTGTGGTCAGGCACCGCGACCGCTAAGGTCGATGCCGGGCGTGGCGCTGTGATCTGGCGCTGCGACCAACAAGAAAATCGACCGGGGACGGGGGAAACAGCAGATGACACTCTCGCCGCAGGGCGTCTCGCGCGATCTTTCGCCCGATGCGGCCGCCTCGGACGCCGTGCTGCAGAGCGCGATTCGGAAGGCCGCGCTGCGCTTCGTGCCGCTGCTGACCATCGCCTATCTCTTCAACTATCTCGACCGCACCAGCCTCGGTATCGCGGCGCTGACCATGAACAAGCAACTGGGCTTGTCGGCCGGCGAGTTCGGGCTGGCGGCCGGGATCTTCTTCCTGGCCTATTCGACGTTCGAGATCCCGAGCAACCTGATGCTCTATCGGTTCGGCGCGCGGCGCTGGCTCGCCCGGATCATGATCAGCTGGGGCCTGGTGTCGGCGCTGAACGCGCTGGTGATCGGGCCCAACAGTTTCTATGCCGTGCGGCTGTTGCTCGGCGTCGCCGAAGCCGGCTTCTTCCCGGGCGTGACGTTCTTTCTCGCGGCCTGGTTTCCGGCGCAATACCGCACGCGGATGCTGGCGTGGTTCCTGATCGGGATTCCGGCATCCGCCCTGGTCGGGGGCCCGGTCTGCGGGATGCTGCTGCAGATGGACGGCATCTGGGGCCTTGCAGGATGGCAATGGCTGTTCATCATGGTCAGCATTCCCTGCATCCCGCTGGGCTTCCTGACGCTCTATTTGCTCGCCGACAATCCGGAGAGCGCGCGCTGGCTGACGCCACCGGAACGCGACGTGTTGCGCCACGTGCTCGCGACCGAAGTGCGCGAGCGCCCGCATTCTTCGCTGCTGGCCGCGCTCAGGGATGTCCGTGTGCTGGTTTGCGCGGCGATCCAGTTCGGCTTCACGCTGGGGTCCTACGGCATCGGCATCTGGCTGCCGCTGATCCTGAAGGAATATCATTTGACCAATTTGTCGATCGGCTGGATCTCGGCGATTCCCTATCTGTTTGCCTCGATCGGCATGATCGTGTGGGCGCGTTACGTCGACCGCACGGGCCATCGCCTGGTCAATCTCGCGATCGCCTGCCTGCTTGGCGGCGCGGGGCTGCTGGCGCCGATCCTGTCGGGGTCGCTGACGGTGGCGTTGCTCGGATTCACCGTCGCACTGATCGGCGTCTCGGCGGCGCGGGCGGTGTTCTGGACGGTGCCGACCCGGTTCCTGACCGGCGTCGCGGCCGCGGGTGGCCTCGCCTTCATCAACAGCATCGGCACGGTCGGCGGTTTCGCCGGACCGTCGATGATGGGCTGGCTGAAGGAGTTTTCCGGCTCCTACGTGTTCGGGCTCACCGCGGTCGCGGCGATCATGGTCGCCTCGATGCTGGCATCGCTGTCGCTGAGGCTCGTGGTGTCGAACGAGTAGCCGCGCGTCAGTTCTTCTGCCCGTAGGTCAATAACCCGCCTTTGCCCTTTGGCGGATGCGCGCGCAACGCCTCTTCGTTCGGTTCGGTGCCCCAGCCGGGCCGGTTCGGCAGGATCAGATGGCCGTCGACGATTTCGGGCACATGGGTGAACAGCTCATGGTCCCAGGAAAGCCGGTCGATGTCGGTCTCCATGATCCGCAGGTTCGGCACCGCGGCGCTGAAATGCGCGTTCATCATGGTGCAGAGGTGGCCGTAGAAATTATGCGGCGCGACGTTGACCTCGCAGGCCTCGGCGGCGGCTGCGATCTTCATCGATTGCCACACTCCGTTCCAGGGCGTGTCGATGATCGCGACGTCCATCGCCTGCTCGCGGAAATAGGGCAGGAATTCCCGCAGGCCGGTCAGCGTCTCGCAGGATGAGATCGGATGCGGGCTCTGGCGGCGGATATAGCCGAGCGCCTCGGGGCTGAAACTGTCGATCTCGATCCAGAACATGTCGAGGTCGGCGATCTCGCGCAGGATCTTCAGATAGCCCTCGGTCTTGGCGTTGAAATTGAGGTCGAGCAGGATATCGACATCCGGCCCGGCGCCGTCCCGGATCGCCTCCAGATGCATGCGCAGGTCGCGCAGCACCCGGCGGTCGACATTGATCTCGGGTTCGAACGGCACGCCGAAGCCGGGCCGCCAGCCCTGCGGCTTGCCGTCGGTATAGGTGAAGATATTGGTCTTCAGCGCGGTGAATTTCTTCTCGCGCACCTCGCGTCCGATCGCCTTGACGCCGTCGAGATCGGTGATCGCGGGCTTGTACCAGGAGGGATGGTTGATGCGCCAGGTCGCGCAATGCGACCAGTAGACCCGGATACGATCGCGGATCTTGCCGCCGAGCAATTCATAGCAGGGCACGTCGAGCACCTTGCCCTTGACGTCGAGCAGCGCGTTCTCGATCGCGCCCAGCGCCTGCGCGATGACGCCGCCGGTGGAGGGGCGGGTGGCCGCGAACAGCTCGGAATAGATCCGCTCATGCTGCATCGCATTTTGTCCGACCACGCGGGCCGCGAGGCGTTCGATCGCCGCACCCAGGCCGGGCGAGCCAAAACCCTCGTCGAATTCGCTGTAGCCGACGACGCCGTCTTCGGTGGTGATCTTGACGAAATGATAGTTACGCCAGCCGGCGTCGCATGCCAGCGTTTCGACGCTGCGCACCCTGGTGTTCCCAGCCATGGTGTTTCCCCTTTTATTTTATTCTTGTCGCCGAGTTCGTCGTCACTCGGCGGCGCGGGAATATCCCTCGAACAGAGGCCTTTCCGCCTCGGCCTCGTCCTCGCGCTTCTTGTGCACCATGCTGAACACAACGGGGACAAACATCAAGGTGGCAACCGTTGCAAATATCAGCCCGCCGATCACGGCCCGGCCCAAGGGAGCGTTCTGCTCGCCGCCTTCGCCGAGCCCCAGCGCCATCGGCAGCATGCCGATGATCATGGCCAGCGCCGTCATCATCACCGGGCGGATACGGACGAAGCCGGCTTCCAGCGCCGCGGCGATGGGGTCGCCCAGTTCGGCAAAACGCTCGCGGGCAAAGCTGATGACCAGCACGCTGTTCGCGGTCGCGACGCCCATGCACATGATGGCGCCGGTCAGGGCCGGGACCGACAGCGTGGTGTGGGTGATGAACAGCATCCAGACGATGCCGGCCAGTGCGGCCGGCAGCGCGGTGATGATCACGAAGGGGTCGGACCAGGACTGGAAGTTCACCACGATCAGGAGATAGATCAGCACCACAGCGCCGAGCAGTCCGAACAGCAGGCCCGAGAACGAACTCTCCATGGTCTGGACCTGGCCGACCAGTGCCACCGTGCTGCCCTTGGGAAGCTCCTTGGCGCTCTCGGCGATGGTCCTGCGGATGTCAGCCGCCACCGATCCGAGATCGCGCCCTTGCGGCGTCGCGTAGATCTGTATCATCGACTGGATGTCATATTGCGACACCACCGCGTTCGAGGTGGTCCGCGTGATATCGGCGATGCCGCCGAGAATGACCGGGGATGGCGTACCAGTAGCCGCGGTCATCGGCAGGGTTTCCAGCGAGCTCAGCGAATCCAGCTGATATTGCGGCGTCTGCATCACGATCGAATAGGACACGCCGTTCTTGGGATCGAGGTAATAGGTCGGCGCGACCTGCGAACTGCCGGCGAGGTTGACCACCATGCTGTTGGCGACATCGCGCTCGGTCAGCCCGACATATTGCGCGCGGGTGCGATCGACATCGACATTGAAGGTCGGGCTGCGCGCCGATTGCTGGATGCGCGCGTCGGCGACGCCGGGAATGCGGCGGACTTTCGCCAGCAATTTGTTGGCAAAGTCGAAATTGCCGTCGAGATTGGCGCCGCGAACCTCGATATCGATCGGCGCCGGGGCGCCGAAATTGAGGATCTGGTTGACGATGTCGGCGGGCAGGAACGCAAAGCTCAAGCCCGGGAATTGCGCCGGCAGTTTTTCCCGGAGCGCCTTGACGTAGACCTCGGTCGGCTCGTGGCCTTCCCTGAGCTTGATCTGGATGTCGCCGTCCTGCGGGCCGATCACGCCGGTGTTGTTATAGGTCATGTTGATGCCGCTGATCGGCATGCCGATATTGTCGGCCATGGTCTCGATCTCGCCGGATGGAATCACCGTGCGAATGACCTTCTGGACGTCGGCAAACTGGTTGGCGGCGTCCTCGACGCGCGTGCCCACCTGGGTCCGCACATGCATCAGGATCTGGCCGGCATCGACCGAGGGGAAGAAGTTGCGTCCGAGATACGGCACCAGCGCAAAGGATACGGCGACAAAGCTGACAAAGCCGATCACGAAGGTCGGCCGGTGCATCAGCGCCAGCCCGAGCAGATCGCGATAGCCGGAACGATATCGCTCGAAACCGGCTTCGAAGCCGCGCTGAAACCGCACCAGCGGATTGCGCGAAGCCGGCGCATCGCCATGATGCACGTGGGCGTGCAGCAAATATTTCGCCATCGTCGGCACCAGCGTGCGCGACAGGATGAACGACCAGACCATCGCGAACATCACCGCTTCGGCCATCGGCACGAACAGAAAGCGCGCGATGCCGGAGAGAAAGAACATCGGCACGAACACGATGCAGATGCACAACAGCGAGACGAACGCCGGCACCACGATCTGGTTGGCGCCGTCGAGGATCGCTTCCTCGACCTCCTTGCCCTGCTCAAGGTGGTAATTGATGTTCTCGATGGTCACGGTGGCTTCGTCGACCAGGATGCCGACCGCGAGCGCGAGGCCGCCGAGCGTCATGATGTTGAGCGTCTCGCCGATCGCCGCCAGCATGGTGATGGAGCCAAGCACGGCGAGCGGGATCGAGGTGGCGATGATGATGGTGGAGCGCCAGCTGCCCAGGAACAGCAGGATCATGACGCTGGTCAGCACCGCGGCGATGATGCCTTCGCGGGCGACGCCGGTGATGGCGCCGCGCACGAACAGCGACTGGTCGCCGATGAAGCCGATCTTGAGCGCGTCCGGCAGCGAGGATTTGTATTCCTCGACCTTCTGCTTGATGCCGGCGATGATATCGAGCGTCGAGACCGAACCGGCCTTCAGCACCATCATCAGCACCGAACGGTTGCCGTCGACGTGGACGATGTTGGTCTGCGGCGGGTTGCCGTCGCGGATGGTGGCGACGTCGCGCACATAGACCATGGCGCCGTCGACGGTCTTGATCGGGAGATTGCCGAGCTCCTCGATCTTGAGCGGCGAATTGTTGAGCTGGACGGTGTATTCGAAACTGCCGATTTTTTCGGTGCCGACCGGCGTGATCAGGTTCTGCGCCGCCAGCGTGTTGGCAACGTCCTGTCCCGACAGACCACGCGCCTGCAACGCCGACGGATCGAGGTCGATCTGGATCTGCCGCTGTTTGCCGCCGTAGGGGTAGGGGATCGCGGCCCCGGGCACGGTCACCAGCGGCGTGCGCAACTGGTTGATGCCGATATCGGCGAGGTTCTGTTCGGTGAGGCCTTCGCCCGACAGCGCGAGCTGGATGATCGGCACCGTGGAGGCGTTGTAGTTCAGGATCAGCGGCGGGGTAGCGCCCGGCGGCAGTTGCTTGAGCAGCGTCTGCGAGATCGCGGTGACCTGGGCGTTGGCGGTGCGGATATCGACATTGGGCTGGAAGAAGATCTTGACGATGCCGAAGCCGTTATAGGAATTCGCAACGATATGCTCGATGTCGTTGACCGTGGTGGTCAGCGTACGCTCGAACGGCGTGGTGATGCGCCCCGACATCTGGTCGGGCGGCAGACCGGTGTACTGCCAGACCACGCCGATCACGGGGATGCGGATGTCGGGAAAAATATCGGTCGGGGTTCGCAACGCGGCGAGCGGCCCGATGATCAGAATGAGCAGCGCGAGCACAACGAAGGTGTACGGCCGGCTCAGGGCTATGCGGACGATGCCATTCATTCGGGTGCGCTTCTCGATTAATCGTTCGACAGCGATTGCAGTGCAAAAATCACGCCGCCAGCTTCTGGCATTGCACGCGCGTACTTTCCAATCACTTAGTTCTCATCGATTCCGCGCGAATATTACGTTTTCCGCGGGAATATTACGTTTCTGTAATATGGAGCAGCCGAAAGGTTTCTTGGACGTCGGGAATTAACGATGACAGCGATACCACACTCCGTCATCACCCTGGAAATAACCGGGTACCGGATTATGTGAACGATAGCGTCGCGTGCAATAGATCACGCCAAATTGCGATCCGCCTGACGGCGTGAAGCCGAACAGCCCGGCGGCGCCGAGCCACGCGCTGCCTGGACGGGCGGCGAAATCGCCGGGAAAGAAGCCGTTGTTCTGGAAGTCTCTGGTGTCGTCACGGCCGTCATAGTGCCAGGCGGTGGGCGGCACGTCCCGTCGCAAAAACGGCTCATGCGCATTTTGAGCCAAGGCTTGAGCTAAGGCCGATCCCGCGCCGCTCGACGCGAGCGTAATCACCGCTGCCACCAGAATCGGCAATCTGCCCATGGTCCGTGCCATCATCTGCAACATGGCCGGTTCGTCCCCCAATCGCCCTTCCAGCCGTCAAGCTTGCCGCGCCGGAATTGCAGATAGAGCCCGTCCCTGCGGTCCGACAACGCACTGCCTTTGACGTTGGGCAGAGCCAGAAACATTTCGTCACCAGGACGGCCCCTGACATACACCAGCGTGGTGCCCAGCGCGGCGGAGGCTTCGTCGACATTCATGCCGAACGCCAACGGCGTGTTGTTGGCGGCCTGCGCCTGTGCGGGCGACGCGTAAGGGCCAGCCATTGCGACGGCGCAGAGGGCTGCAGCGAGGACCATAGGTTTGAAGAAACCGGGTTTGATGGCTGAGCGTCTCATTGTTGCGGCATCTCCGCTGGCTGCACCGCTGCGAGCTTGCCATCCGGCGTCCAGCCGCCGCCCAGCGCCTGGAACAGGCTGGAGGCGGCCAACAGCTTGGTCAGCCGCACCTGCGCCAGCGTGTTCTCGGCCGTCAGCAGCGTTTGCTGGGTCTGCAGCACGGTGATGAGGTTGACGGTGCCGGCGCGCAATTGCGTTTCCGAGACGTCGAAAGCCCGTTGCGAATTTTTCACGGCTTCGATCTGCAGCCGCTCCTGCAGCGTGAATTGCGCCAGCGCCACCAGCGCCTTCTCGACATCGGCGAAGGCCGACAGCACCGCCTTGCGATAGGCCTGCAGGTTCTGCAGTTGCACGCCCTTGGCCTGCTTCAACTGGCTCTCGAGCAAATAGCCGTCGAACAGCGGCTGGGTCAGCCCGGCGGACAGCGTATAGAACCAGGCGCCCGGGCCGAACAGCGAGGCCAGCGCGGCGCTTTGCACGCCGGTGCTCGCAGTCAGCTGGATCTGCGGGAAGAAGGCCGCGCGCGCCGATTCGACGCTGAAATTGGAGGAGGCGAGCTGCGCCTCGGCCTGCCGGATGTCGGGCCGCTGGTAGAGCAGTTCGGACGGCAGGCCCGGCGTGACCCGCGGCACGACGATCGGGTCAGCGCGCCGCCGTTGACCTTGAAGTTGGCCGGCGCCCGCGCCACCAGCAGCGCCAGTGCCGCGATGTTCTGCCTGATCGTGACTTCAAGCGGCGGGATCGTAGCGCGCTCGGTCGAGACCAGCGCCTCCTGCTGCGACAGATCGAGCTGCGAGGCGGTGCCGCCGGCGAATTGCTGCTTGATCAGGGTCAGGATGCGTTCGGCGGCCGCCAGATTGCGGCGCGCGACGCGCAACTGATCCTGCGCGGCCAGCACCTGGAAGTAGGTGTTGGCCACGGTGACGATGGTCGACAGCGTCACCACTTCGCGATTGTAGCGGGCGGCGGTGGCGCTTTCCTCGGCGGCGTAAAGCGTCGCGCGGTTCTTGCCCCAGAAGTCGATCATGTAGCTCGCGGTGAGGCCGACATTGTATTGCGAGAAGTCAGTTCCGCGGCTCCCGGTACCGATACCTGAACCGATACCGCTGCTGTTGCCGGTTTGCGATCCGAAATGCTCCTGTTCGGCGGTCGCCGTGCCCGTGATCGACGGCAACAGCGGCGAGCCCGAAACGCCGACCTGCGCGTCGGCCTGGACGATCTGGGCCACCGCGACCGCGATATCGAGATTGAAGATCTGCGCGTCTTCCATCAGCGAGGTCAGCTCTTTCGAGCGGAAGCCGCGCCACCAGTCCAGCGCCGGTATAGCCGCATCCGCCGCGCGCTTTGACGCTTCGCGATAGGCGGCCGGGACCTCCAGATTGAGCTCGGGCCGTTCGGTGCCGAGGATGCAGCCGGACAGGCCCGGCGCCAGCACAAGGGCTGCGAGCGCGGGCGCGATGCGCAGCCTGCCGCGAACCCGCGCGGACAAGGATTGGGACTGGCACGCGACGTCACTCATGGGGCACCGGCTCAAGCTTCGATTCCAAGGGTGTGCGGCGTTTGCCGCGTCTGCCCAAAAGATTGCGCTTCGATCCCGGCATCGCACAGGGCTCGGTCAAGCGCTAGGTCTCGGATCGGGGTTGTTGTTGACATCTATTCGCCTGGCTGCAGCGCGGCACCGGGCGCGCGCGGCGCCGGGGTGCGGCCACGGATCCGTTGGCTCCAAAGCCGGAACCGGTCCATGTACAGATAGATCACCGGCGTCGTGTAGAGCGTCAGCACCTGGCTCAGGATCAGGCCGCCGACGATCGCGATGCCGAGCGGCTGGCGCAGTTCGCCGCCGTCGCCGATGCCGATCGCCAGCGGCAGCGCGCCGAGCAGCGCGGCCATGGTCGTCATCATGATCGGGCGAAAGCGCAGCAGGCAGGCCTCGTAGATCGCGTCATGCGGCAACTGAGCCCGCGCTCGCGCTCGGCCTCCAGCGCGAAGTCGATCATCATGATCGCGTTCTTCTTGACGATGCCGATCAGCAGGATGACGCCGATCAGCGCCATGATGCTGAATTCGGTGTTGAAGGCCATCAGCGCCAGCAGGGCGCCGACGCCGGCCGACGGCAGCGTCGACAGGATCGTCAGCGGATGGACGTAGCTCTCGTAGAGCATGCCGAGCACGATATAGATCGTCGACCAGCGCCGCCAGGATCAGGAACGGCTGGTTGGCGAGCGAATCCTGGAACGCCTTGGCCGTGCCCTGGAAGCTGCCGTGGATGGTGGCGGGCACGCCGATCCGGTTCATGGCGGCGTCGATGGCGCGCGACGGCGTCGCTGAGCGATCCGCCCGGCGGCAGATTGAACGAAATGGTGGTGGCGACGAACAGGCCCTGGTGATTGACCGCCAGCGGCGTCGCTGCCCGTGCCTGAAGCTGCGCGACCGCCGACAGCGGCACCATGGTCTCCTGGCTGGTGCTGACCGCCGAACCGGTGGAGGCCGCGCCCTTGCCGGTGGCGCCGATCGAGTTGGTGGCCGGATTGCGCGCCGCTTGCGCGTTGGCCGAATGTGGCGCGATGGACTGCCGCGGGGCGACGATGGTCCCGGCCACCGCATTGGTGGCCTGCGAGCCGCCGACCGAGCCGCCGGACGTGCTGACATAGACGTCCTTCAGCGTCTCCGGGTTCTGCCAGTACTGCGGCGCCACCTCCATGATCACGTGATACTGGTTGCGCGCGACATAGATGGTCGAGACCTGGCGCTGGCCGAACGCGTCATAGAGCGTGTTGTCGATCTGGCTGACGGTGATGCCGAGCCGCGCGGCGGTGTCGCGGTCGATCACCAGATCGGATTCGAGCCCCTTGTTCTGCTGGTCGCTGTTGACGTCGGTCAGCTTCGGCTCGCGCTGCAGCGCGGCCGCGATCTTCGGCGTCCATTCGTTGAGCTCGTCCAGACGTCGGGCCTTGCAGCGTGTATTGATACTGCGCGTTGCTGGCGCGGCCGCCGACGCGGATGTCCTGCACGGCTTGCAGGAACAGCGTCGCGCCGGGCACGACCGCCATCTGGCGCCGCAGCCGGCGCGATCACGCCGTCGACCGAGATGCCGCGCTCGCTCAGCGGCTTCAGCGACACGAACATGAAGCCGGAATTGGTCTGGCCGCCGCCGGTGAAGCCGACGACGGTCTCGACCGCCGGATCCTTGCTGACGATGTTGACGAACTGCGCGAGCTTCTGCTGCATCAGCTGGAACGAGATGCTCTGGTCGGCCTGGATGCTGCCGATCAGCCGGCCGGTATCCTGCTGCGGGAAGAAGCCCTTCGGAATCACGTCATACAGATAGAAATTGAGGCCGAGCACGACCGCGAGGATCAGCATCATGGTAGCGCGGATGCCGCAGCGCCCAGGTCAGCGCTGCGGCGATAGACGTTCAGCATCCCCTCGAAGAAGCGTTCGCTGATCCGATAGAGCCGGCCATGTCTCTGGCCGGTCTCGCCGCGCAGCAGCACCGCGCACATCATCGGCGTGGTCGTCAGCGAAACCGCGAGCGAGATCAGGATCGCGATCGAGAGCGTCATCGCGAATTCGCGGAACAGCCGGCCGATGATGCCGCCCATCAGCAGGATCGGAATGAACACGGCGATCAGCGAGATGCTCATCGACAGCACGGTGAAGCCGACCTCGCTGGCGCCCTTGAGCGCCGCCTCCATGCGGCGACATGCCGGCTTCGATGTGGCGGGTGATGTTTTCCAGCACGACGATGGCGTCGTCGACGACGAAGCCGGTCGCGACCGTCAGCGCCATCAGCGACAGATTGTCGAGGCTGTAGCCCATCAGGTACATCGCCGCGAAGGTGCCGACCAGCGAGACCGACACCGCCACGACCGGGATCAGCGTCGCGCGCACGTTGCGCAGGAAGGCGAACACCACCAGGATCACCAGCAGCACGGCCAGCACCAGCGTGCGCTCGACATCGCGCAGCGAGGTGCGGATGGTGGTCGAGCGGTCGACCGCCAGTTCCGACGTCGATCGCGGGCGAAATCGACGCCTGCAGTTGCGGCATCAGCGCCTTCACGCGGTCGACCGTGCCGATGATGTTGGCGCCGGGCTGCCGGTAGAGGATGATCAGCACCGCCGGCTTGCCGTTGGCGAGGCCGGCATTGCGCAGGTTCTCGACGCAGTCGGTGACCTCGCCGACATCGGACAGACGCACCGGCGCGCCGTTGCGATAGGCGACGACCAGCGACTGGTAGTCGTCGGCCTTGTTGGCCTGGTCGTTGGCGTAGATCTGGTAGCGCTGATCGCCGACGTCGATGCCGCCCTTCGGGCTGTGGGCGTTGGCGCTGGCGAGCGCCGCGCGCACGTCCTCGAGGCCGATGCCGTATTTGTAGAGCGCCTGCGGGATCGAGCTCGACGCGCACCGCCGGCAGCGAGCTGCCGCCGACCGCCGACCTCGCCGATGCCGTCGACCTGCGACAGCTTCTGCGCCAGCACGGTCGATGGCCGCATCGTAGAGCTCGCCGCGCGACAGCGTGTCCGAAGTCAAGCGTCAGGATCAGGATCGGGGCGTCGGCCGGATTGACCTTGCGGTAGGTCGGGTTGGATCGCAGGCTGGTCGGCAGATCGGCGCGGGCCGCGTTGATCGCGGCCTGCACGTCGCGCGCGGCGCCGTCGATGTCGCGGTTGAGCCCGAACTGCAGCGTGATGCGCGTCGACCGCCGACCGAGGCTGGACGAGGTCATCTCGGTGACGTCGGCGATCTGCCCGAGATGGCGCTCGAGCGGGCTCGCGACGGTGGTCGCCACGTCCTGCGGGCTCGCGCCCGGCAGCGGTCGCCCGTACCGAGATGGTCGGGAAGTCGACCTGCGGCAGCGGCGAGACCGGCAGCTTGAAAAACGCCACCACGCCGGCCGCCGCGAGCCCAAACGTCAGCAAGGTCGTGGCGACCGGCCGGCGGATGAAGGGGGTCGACAGGCTCATGGCGTCAGTTCAATTCGTTCGCAGGGCCGGGCTCGCGGGTGCGGCCGGCAAAGCGCACCGCGAGACGATCGAACCAGAGATAGATCACCGGCGTCGTGAACAGCGTCAGCAACTGGCTGACCAGCAGGCCGCCGACGATGGAGATGCCGAGCGGGTGGCGCAGTTCGGAGCCGGCGCCGGTGCCGAGCATCAGCGGCAACGCGCCGAGCACCGCCGCCATCGTGGTCATCAGGATCGGCCGGAAGCGCAGCAGGCAGGCCTGGTAGATCGCCTCGCGCGGCGGCTTGCCCTCGTTGCGCTCGGCATCGAGCGCGAAGTCGATCATCATGATCGCGTTCTTCTTGACGATGCCGATCAGCAGGATGATGCCGATGATCGCGACGATGGTGAGGTCGTTGCCGGCCACCATCAGCGCCAGCAGCGCGCCGATGCCGGCCGACGGCAGCGTCGAGAGGATCGTGATCGGATGGATGAAGCTCTCATAGAGCACGCCCAGCACGATATAGACCGTGACGATCGCCGCCAGGATCAGGAACAGCTGGTTCGACAGCGATGACTGGAACGCCAGCGCCGCGCCCTGGAAGTTGGTGATGACGCTGAGCGGCAGGCCGATGTCGATCTGCGCCTGCTTGATCGCGGTCGACCGCATCGCCGAGCGACGCGCCGGGCGCCAGGTTGAAGGAGACGGTGGCGGCGGGAAACTGCCCGAGATGGGTGATCTGCAGCGGCGCGGTCTCCTGCCGCATCTTGGCGATCACCGACAGCGGCACCGGCGCGCCGCCGACCGAGGACGGCAGATAGATCGACGGCAGCGAGTCCAGCGAGGTCTGCAGGCTCGGATCGGCTTCGAGGATGACGCGGTACTGGTTCGAATTGGTGAAGATCGTCGAGACGATGCGCTGGCCGAAGGAGTCGTAGAGCGCGTTGTCGATGGTGGCCGGCGTGATGCCGAAGCGGGCGGCCTGGTCGCGGTCGATCTCGCACAAAGAGCGACAGGCCGTAGGCGGAGATGTCGCTGGAGACGTCGGCGAACTGCGGCAGCTGCTTCAGCTTGTCGACCAGCTTGGGCGCCCACTCGGTCAATTGCGCCGGATCGGCGTCCTGCAGCACGAACTGGTACTGGGTGCGGCTGACGGTGCCGTCGATGGTCAGATCCTGCACCGGCTGCATGTAGAGCGTGATGCCGGTCAGCGATGCCGTCGACTCCTTGAGGCGCTGCATGACGGCGGTGACGCCGGATTTGCGCTGGTTGTACGGCTTCAAATTGATCAGGATGCGGCCGCTGTTGAGCGTGGTGTTGGTGCCGTCGACGCCGATGAAGGACGACAGGCTCTCGACATCGGGATCTTTCAGGATGGCGCTGGCGAGCTTTTGCTGCCGTTCCGCCATCGCCGCATAGGAGACCGACTGCGGCGCTTCGGAGATCGCCTGGATCACGCCGGTGTCCTGCAGCGGGAAGAAGCCCTTGGGGATGATGACGTAGAGAGAGGCCGTCAGCGCGAAGGTGCCGAGCGCGATCAGCAGCACGAAGGTCTGGCGATCGAGCACCCAGTTGAGCGCGTGGCCATAGATTTCGATGATCTTGTCGAAGCCCTCGCGGCTATAGCGCTGGAACGCGTTCTCGCGCATTTCGGTTTCGGGCTTGAGCAGCTTGGCGCAGGCCATCGGCACCAGCGTCAGCGACACCACGGCCGAGATCAGGATCGTCACCGACAGCGTGATGGCGAATTCGCGGAACAGTCTGCCGACCACATCGCCCATGAACAGCAGCGGGATCAGCACCGCGATCAGCGACACCGTCAGCGAGATGATGGTGAAGCCGATCTGCTGCGGAGCCTTTCAGCGCCGCCTGCAGCGGCGGCTCGCCCTCCTCGATGTAGCGGGAGATGTTCTCGATCACGACGATGGCGTCGTCGACCACGAAGCCGGTGGCGATGGTCAGCGCCATCAGCGAAAGATTGTTGAGGCTGAAGCCGAACAGGTACATCGCCCCCAAGGTGCCGACCAGCGACAGCGGCACCGACAGGCTCGGGATCAGCGTGGCGCGGGCGTTGCGCAGGAACACGAAGATCACCAGCACGACGAGGATGACGGCAAGCGTCAGCTCGAACTCGACGTCCTCCACCGAGGCACGGATGGTCACGGTGCGGTCGGTCAGGACGTTGACGTCGATCGCGGAGGGCAGCGTGGCCTGCAATTGCGGCAACAGCGACTTGATGCCTTCGACCACCGCAATGACGTTGGCGCCCGGCTGGCGCTGGATGTTGAGAATGATCGCCGGCGTCTCGTTCATCCAGGCGCCGAGCTTGTCGTTCTGGGCGCCGTCGATGACGTTGCCGACATCGCTCAGGCGAACCGGCGAGCCATTCTTGTAGGCGATGATCAGCGATTGGTAGTCGACCGCGTTCCTGATCTGGTCGTTGGCGTTGATCGTGTAGGCGCGCATCGCGCCGTCGAAATTGCCCTTGGGCGTGTTGACGTTGGCGTTGCCGAGCGTGGTGCGGAGGTCGTCGATGTTCAGCCCGTAGGCGGCGAGCTTGCGGATGTCGGCCTGGATGCGCACCGCGGGCCGCTGGCCGCCGGAGATGCTGACCAGGCCGACGCCGGGAAGCTGCGAGATCTTCTGCGCCAGCCGGGTGTCGACGAAATCCTCCACCTGCGTCAGCGGCATGGTCTTCGAGGTCAGGCCGAGCGTCAGGATCGGCGCGTCGGCCGGATTGACCTTGGCGTAGATCGGCGGCGCCGGCAGATCGGAGGGCAACAGATTGCCGGCGGCGTTGATCGCGGCCTGCACTTCCTGCTCGGCGACATCGAGCGAAATGCTCAGGCCGAACTGCAGCGTGATGACGGACGCGCCGGCCGAACTGACCGAACTCATCTGGTTGAGGTTCGGCATCTGGCCGAACTGCACTTCCAGCGGCGCGGTCACCGACGACGTCATCACGTCGGGGCTGGCGCCGGGATAGAAGGTCTGCACCTGGATGGTCGGATAGTCGACTTCAGGCAGCGCCGCGACGGGAAGGAACCGGAACGCCAGCAGGCCGGACAGCATGATGGCGATCATCAGCAGCGTGGTCGCAACCGGCCGCAGAATGAACGGTTGCGACGGGCTCATTGCTTCGGTCCGCTATCTTGCTTTTGCCCGTTATCCTGCTTCTGTCCGCCTTCCGAGCGCCGCTTCTTGCCGGCCTTTTCGCCGCCCGGCGCGGCGGCGCCGCCCGCGGCAGGAGCGTTGGGATCGCCGGCCTCGGCGCGCACATTGATCTTGGCGCCATCGCGCAGCTTGTCGGCGCCATCGACCACGATCTTGTCGCCGGGCTGCAGCCCGCTGCGAACCTCGACGCGATCGCCGTCGGTCACGCCGAGATCGATCTTGCGAACCGAAACGGTGTCGTCGGCGTTGACGAGATAGACGAACGTGCCGGGCACGCCGCGCTGCACGCCTGCCGTCGGCATCGTGGTGACGTCCTTGTGGGTGTCGAGCAACAGCTGGATGTTGACGAACTGGTTCGGATAAAGCGTCTCGGTTTCGTTCGGAAATTGCGCCCGCAGCTTGATCGTTCCGGTGGTCGGATCGATCTGGCTGTCAAAGGTCAGTAGCGCGCCGTCGGCGATTTTCTTGGCGCCGCCGCGATCGAAGGCCGCGGCCTGCAGCACCGCGCCGCTCCGAAGCCGCTTCGAGATCGCCTGCAGATTATCCTCGGGCACCGTGAAGAGCACGCTGATCGGCTTCAACTGCGTGATCACCACGATGCCGCTGGCATCGCCCGGGGTGACGTAATTGCCCTGGTCGACCTGACGCAATCCGACGCGGCCGTCGAGCGGCGACAGGATGCGGCAATATTGCAGATTCACCTCGGCGGATTTGACCGTGGCGCGATCGGCTTCGACCGTTCCCTGATTTTGCGCGACCAGCGCCACCTGGGTGTCCAATGTCTGGTGCGGCACGGCATTCTGCGCCGCCAGACCTTGATAGCGGGCGAGATCGACCTGCGCGCCCTTGAGCATCGCTTCGTCACGCGCAAGTTGGCCTTTTGCTTGCGCAAGCGTGGCCTCAAATGGCCGGGAATCGATTTCGGCGATCAGGTCGCCTTTCTTGACCTCGTCGCCTTCCTTGAAGGCGATCCTCTGCAGATAGCCGCTGATCTGGCTTCGGATCGTGACGGTCGCGAGCGAGGTCACGGTCCCCAGCGCATTGATGTTGATGTTGATGTCGCCCTTGCCGACGGTCTCAGGCACGATCGACATCGGCGCCGCGTTGCGGCCGCCGCGGCCCGCGGGCTCCGGCGCGTTGGCTTGCTGGTGCTTGGTCCACCAGACGATGCCGGCGACGATCAGCAACAACAGAAGACATGTCCCGACAAAGCGCCAGGCCGATCGCGGCTTGGGGATCGGCGCGCCAAGTGGGGTGGACTCGCGCTGAGGTGTCGCTTCCTGAGGCGGCTTGATGGGTTGATTCATGAACGTTCCATCACCGAATTCTCGTTCATTGGCATGCCTCTTTGCTGCGTGACCGTTCGAGGCGTGAGGTCGCTCTAACAAACCGTGACGGGCCGATCATTGTAGGCGTTTTGAACGATATTCCGCAACTGCTCAGGGCCCGGGAAGGGCGCTTCCAACAGGCAATACCGCATTAATAATCGGAAAGAATTCTAGGCCTATGCGCTACTGCCCGCCAGCGAATCCGGGCATGATGCACCGGCGTTTATCAGCTTCGTGCGACCCAAAAAGCACAGTTCCCGTCAGATCGCGCGACGGCAGCGGCTCTGAAAGGTCACGCTCAGGCAGCAAGATGCAGTTTAAGATGATTCGGCGCGATCGAATCGGACGCGACCCGGCCCGATAACAGCAATAAAAAGGAGGATGGCATGGCAAGCGCGAACATAGGACGGCCTTACAAGGGCGTATTTCCCGTGGTGCCGACGGTGTTCGACGGCGACGGCCGGCTCGATCTCGATGGCCAGAAGCGCGCCGTTGATTGCATGATCGACGCGGGTTCCCACGGGCTCTGCATCCTCGCCAATTTCTCCGAGCAGTTCGTGCTGACAGATGCCGAGCGCGACCAGGTGCTCGACGCGGTGTTGCACCATGTCGCCGGCCGCGTCCCCGTGATTGTCACGACGACGCACTTTGCATCACATATCTGTGCTGAGCGCTCGAAGCGCGCGCAAGCGGCCGGGGCCGCCATGGTGATGGTGATGCCGCCCTATCACGGCGCCACCATCCGGGTCGGCGAAGCCGGCATCTACCAGTTCTACCGCACGGTTTCGGACGCAATCTCGATCCCCATCATGATCCAGGATGCGCCGGTGGCGGGGACGCACCTGTCGGCGCCGTTCCTGGCGCGGATGGCGCGCGAGCTTGAGAATATCAGCTACTTCAAGATCGAGACGCCGCAGGCCGCAGCCAAGCTGCGCGAACTGATCGCGCTCGGCGGCGAGGCGATCGAAGGCCCGTGGGACGGTGAGGAAGCGATTACGCTGATGGCCGATCTCGATGCCGGCGCCACCGGCGCGATGACCGGCGGCGGCTATCCTGATGGTATCAGGCAAATCACCGATGCGTATTTCACCGGCCGCCGCGAACAGGCGATCGAGGCCTATGAGCGATGGCTGCCGCTGATCAACTACGAAAATCGCCAATGCGGCCTGATCGCCTGCAAGGCGCTGATGAAGGAGGGCGGGGTCATCAAGCACGAAACCGTGCGTCTGCCGCTGCAGCCGTTGCATCCGGCTGTCAGGTCGGGATTGATCGAGATCGCGCGCCGTCTCGGTCCGCTGGTGCTTCGATGGGGCAAGTGAACTCTAAAGTGAACTCCAAAGTGAACGCTATTCGCGTCGCCGTCGTCGGGTGCGGCAAGATCGCAAGGGATCGGCACATCCCGGCGATATCGGAGACCTCTGGGATCGAGCTTGTCGCGGTGGCCGACCCCAACGCCTCGATCGACGGCGTCGCGCATTTCAAGACGCTCGACGAGCTGCTCGCGGCCAAACACCCGATCGATGCGGTGGCGCTGTGCACGCCGCCGCAGACGCGTCATGCGCTGGCCGCCGCCGCCTTGAAGGCCGGCAAGCATGTGCTGCTGGAAAAGCCTCCGGGCGCGACCGTCAGCGAGCTGACGCCGCTGATCGCCGCGGCCCGGCAAGGCGGGCGCACGCTGTTTGCGGCCTGGCATTCCCGTTTCGCGCCCGCCGTCGAAGCGGCGCGGGCGCTGCTGGCCGAACGTGAGATCAAGTCGGTCGCCGTCGAATGGAAGGAGGACGTCAAGGTCTGGCATCCCGGTCAGGCCTGGATCTGGCAGCCGGGCGGCTTCGGCGTGTTCGATCCCGGCATCAACGCGCTCTCGATCATGACGCGGATCCTGCCGCGGCCGTTCTTTCTGACGCGGGCCGAACTATCGTTCCCGCGCAATCGGGCGGCGCCGATCGCGGCCGATCTGTCCTTTGCCGATGAGGCCGGCGTGCGGATCGAGGCTGCATTCGACTGGCGCCAGACCGGGCCGCAGACCTGGGATATCCGGATCGAAACCGATGCCGGGCGGGTGACCGTGGCTTCCGGCGGTCGCCGCCTGATCCACGGCGAGCGGACGCTGGTCGACGCGGAGAAGGCGGAATATCCGGCGATCTACCAGCGCTTCCTTGAACTGATCGCCAACGGGGTTTCCGATGTCGATCTGTCGCCGCTGGTGCATGTCGCCGACGCCTTCATGCTTGGCGAGCGCTGCGACGTCGAACCCTTCAACGATTGAGCACGGCATTTATGCTGTCGGGTTTCGCCAGCCGAGGGCGCGGGCCCTGCAAACGCAACCAGCAGCAATCCGAGCAGCGCCACGCCGGCGAGCAGCGCCCAGGCTTCGTTGGTGCTGAGCGCGAACGCTGCCCGCTCGACCATCGGCCGCAGATAGGCTTCGACCGCGGCGTCAGACATGCCGGGAGGCCGGTGGGTGAAGAGCTGCACATCAAGCCCGATCGCCTTGGCCGCGGTGACGTCGCCCGCGATCAGCCGGTCGCGCAGCGCTTCGGCGTGGCCGCCGGTGCGCCCATACAGGATGGTATCGATCAGCGCGATTCCGATCGCGCCGCCGAGGTTACGCATCAGATTGAACAAGCCGCTGGCGTCAGGCACCTGGGCTGCGGTCAGCGCGCCGAGCGCGAGCCGCGTCGGCGGCAGCAGGCAGAACATGATGGCGATGCCGCGCAACACCTGCGGCCAGAACATCGCGTCGAAATCCGCCGTGCGGTCCTGAAACGCGCTGCAGCCGAGCCCGATCGCGAACAGCGCGAATCCCGCCGCCGACAGCCATCGCGGATCGCAGCGGCTTTCCAGCGCACCGGCGATCGGTGCGGCGATCAGTTGCGAGACGCCCGTGACCAGCATGATGGTGCCGATCTCGAAGGCATCGTGGCGGCGCACGAAGGCGAGAAACACCGGCATCAGATAGACCGAGCCGAACAGCCCGACGCCGAGGCAGAAGCTCAGGCTGCACCCGATCGCGAACGAGCGCGTGCGCAGCGTGGACAGGTCGACGACGGGATGAGCGGCCTTGAGGGTTCGCGTCGCAAAGAAGATTGTCGCGACGGCGCTGAGCAGCAGCACGAGCAGACATAGCGGCGACAGCCAGCCAAGTTGCGGCGCCTCTTTCAGTGCGATCTCCAGGCTCGCCAGCGCGATCGCCATCAGCGCCAGCGAAATTCCGTCGAGCCCGGTGAGTTCGCGCCAATCGGGTTTGTCGCGCGGCAGCAGGAATGGCGTGGCGGAGGCAGCGACAACGCCCGGGATCACGTTGATCAGGAACAGCCAGTGCCAGGAATAGGTGTCGGTGATCCAGCCGCCGACCACGGGACCGATGGTCGGCGCCAGCACCGCCATGATGCCGGCCATCGTGGTGGCGAGGGGATGCTGCGGTAGCGGAAACAACAGGAATACCGCGGAAAATACCGCGGGGATCAGCGTGCCGCCGGCAAAGCCCTGCAGCACGCGGAAGCTGACCAGCATCGCAAAGCCGTCGCTGAAGGCGCAGCCGATCGAGGCCATGGTAAAGAGGCCGACCGCCGATACGAACAGCCATCGCAAGGTCAGGACACGCGTCAGCCATCCGGTCAGTGGAATGGCGACGATTTCCGCGATCAGATAGGCGGTCTGGATCCAGCTGATCGCATCAGGCGAAATCGCCAGCGCGTGCTGGATCGACGGCAGCGATGTCGCGACCACCTGGATGTCGAGGATCGCCATGAACATGCCGAGGCACATCAGGATGAAGCCGAGCCAAATGGTGGCGCGGGCCCGGACCGGCTCGGCGAGCGGCGCGTTCACGGCGCGGTTGTCTCACGCGACGCCGCCAGCGCGCGGTTCTCGGCACGGATCCGGATCGCCAGCACCACCGCATTGAGAACGCTGAAGATCACAGTGAGCCACGGAAGATAGAAAACCAGCGGCAGCACGGCGATCTCACCGGTCACGACGGCATAATTGGGATGCGACAGATAGCGATAAGGCCCGGCGGATACCAGCCTCTCTCCGGGGACGACGATGATCCTTGTCGTCCATCGTGAGCCCAGCGTCCAGAATACCCAGCCGCGCAAGCCTTGCAGCACCAGATAGGCCGCGAGCGCGATGGCGTTCACGGGCTGGTCGTGGCCAAACAGCCACAGCGAGATCAGCCAGCCCGCATGGACCGCGACGACGAGCGGATAATGTCCTGCGGCGATCTCGACCGCGCCGCGCGCGATCAGGCGTTGCGTATTGCGCGCGGGCCACCACGAGTTCGCCGGCCCGCTGCAGCGTGACCAGGGCGAGAATGACTTCGGCTGCGGTCAAGCGGCGTGCCGCAAGGTGACGCAGCTTGCGGTGAAGCCGGGCCCGAGCGCTGTCAACAGCGAACGCGGCGGCAGGCCCGCGTTGCGCGCGCGCTCCAGCACGAACAACACCGTCGGTGCCGACATGTTGCCGCAGTCGGCGATCACCTGCCGTTCGTGATCGAGCGTGCCCTGATGCAGCGCCAGCGCGGTCTCCAGCGCGCTGATGACCCGCGCGCCGCCGGGGTGACAGATGAAGCGGTCGATATCGGCCATCGTCAACTGCATGCCTTCGAGGATCCGTGTCAGCGCTGGCTTGAGGTTCTCGGTGACGAAATTCGGGATGGTGCGCTGGAAGATCACGCCAAAGCCTTCGGGATCGACATTCCAGCCCATGATGCCGAGCGTATCCGGCCACAGATGCTCGCCGGAATGCTCGATTCTTGTCGCGCCGCCATCGCCGGCGCGCAGGATCAGCGCGGCGGCGCCGTCGCCGAACAGGCTGGTGGCGACGATATTGGCCTTGGTGAGTTCATCATGCCGAAACGCCAGCGAGCAAAGCTCGATCGCGACCAAGAGCACGTTGGTGCCGGGCCGCGCCTGCGCCAGCCTTGCTGCGATCGACAGCCCCGAGACCCCACCGGCGCAGCCTAGTCCAAATACCGGCACGCGCGAGACGTCGGAGCGGAATCCCATCCGGCCCGCAACGCGCGCCTCCAGGCTCGGCGTCGCGATGCCGGTCGAGCAGACGGTGACGATGGTGTCGATCTCGCCGGCGGAGAGTTGCGCATTCGCCAGCGCCTTTTCGGCCGCCTCGACAAACAGGGCCTCGGCGCCCTCGAGAAAGGCTTTGGTTCGCTCGGGCCAGCCGCGCGGTTGGAGATACCAGTCGAACGGCTTCACGCCATGGCGCTTGATGATGCCGGTATTGGCGAAAATACTCGAAAGCGTTTCGAATTGCGGCAGGCGCGGCCCGAACACGTCCCACGCCGCGGCCAGCACGTCCTTCTGCAGGAATATGTTGGGAGGGACGGCTGTCGCGAGCGAAATCAGGGCAGCCGTATGCATCGTGTGTCTCTCCGGGGAATTGGTCCTAGCTGTACAAGACATTCCTGCGGCGGAAATATTTCGACGGCCCCTCGGAAAATGATCGATTAAAGGGTCACTTAAAGGTGAACCTTGCCCACTTATTGTCGCCCTGATTATTGGCCTGCACGGATGGTTTCGGGGGCGCTCGTTTCCGGTCTTGCAACCGACATCTTGCGCAGACGGCTCTAGCCGGACCGTGACCTCCTATGCTTTGATGCCGGAATAAGAACCGGGAATGCAAGGTTTGGCAGCACACAAGCCTTGGCAGGACACAAGCCTTGGCAAACGGCGTCAGCGGTGCAGGCCTTGTCGCCCTACAACCAGTCATCTCACACATTATCAATTTAACTGAGGAGGTACGCCATGACGCATGCGATTCGTTTTCACAAAACCGGTGGTCCTGAAGTTCTGGTCTGGGAAGAGGTCAAGGTCGGCAAGCCCGGTGCGGGCGAGGCGCGCATCCGCCACACTGCGGTGGGCTTGAACTTCGTCGACATCTACAATCGCGCCGGCGTTTATCCGGCTCCGTTGCCGAGCGGGCTGGGCTCCGAGGGCGCCGGCGTGGTCGAGGAAGTGGGCTCCGGCGTGACCGATCTGAAGCCGGGCGACCGCGTCGCCTATGGCAGTTCGCCGCTCGGTGCCTATGCCGAGGAGCGTCTGATCCCGGCCGATCGCCTGATCAAGCTGCCCGACGGCATCGATGACAAGACCGCCGCCGCGATGATGCTCAAGGGCCTCACCACGCAATATCTGATCCGCCAGACCTATCGCATCAAGGCCGGCGAGACCATCCTGCTGCACGCCGCGGCCGGCGGCGTCGGGCTGATCCTCAGCCAATGGGCCAAGCATCTCGGCGTCACCGTGATCGGCACCGTCGGCAGCGACGAGAAGGCGAAACTCGCGCAAGCCCATGGCTGCGCCCACACCATCAACTACGCGCGCGAGGATTTCGTGAAGCGCGTTGAAGAGCTCACGGGCGGCAAGAAAGTGCCAGTCGTGTACGATTCCGTCGGCAAGGACACGTTCATGAAGTCGCTGGATTGCCTGGCGCCGCTCGGCTACCTCGTGCTGTTCGGCGCGTCTTCCGGCAACGTCGATCCGCTCAATCTCGGCCTGCTGGCGCAGAAGGGCTCGCTCTACGTCACCCGCCCGACGCTCAATACCTACGGCGCCAAACGCGAACATCTGGTGGCGATGGCGAAGGAACTGTTCGAGGTGGTGCAGTCCGGCGCCGTCAAGATCGAGGTGCACCAGACCTATCCGCTGAAGGACGCCGCCAAGGCCCATGCCGATCTTGCCGGGCGCAAGACCACGGGCTCGACGGTTCTGGTGGTGTAGGAGGCAAGGTCTCTCCACGTCATTCCGGGATGCGACTTCATCCCGGAATGACGAGACCTCAACGCACCTGCGCCAAAACCCGCCTTGCAAAAGCGGCGCGGCACTGATTGGTTGCGATCCAACGAACAAACTAACGGTTGGATCGCCCCATGAATCTGCATCATCTGCTCAATGCCCGCCGTGCGGCGGGAAAACCGGTTCGGGTCGCGCTGATCGGCGCCGGCAAGTTCGGTTCGATGTTCCTGTCGCAGGTGCCGCATACGCCGGGGCTTGAAGTTCCCGTCATCGTCGATCTCGATCCGGAGCGCGCGCGCGAAGCCTGCCGCACCGTCGGCTGGGATGCGGAACGGATCGCAGCAACCAATTTCACCGCCGACGGCGCCAAGGCGACATCGGGCAATATCGAAGTGATCGTCGAGGCCACCGGCAATCCCGCGGTCGGCATTCGCCATGCCCGTGCCGCGATCGCGGCCGGCAAGCATATCGTGATGGTCAATGTCGAGGCCGACGTGCTGGCGGGGCCGTTGCTCGCCGACGAAGCGCGCAAGGCGGGCGTGGTCTATTCGCTGGCCTATGGCGATCAGCCGGCGCTGACGGCCGAAATGGTGGACTGGGCCCGCGCCACCGGATTCCGCGTCGTCGCGGCCGGCAAGGGAACAAAATATCTGCCGGCCTATCACGACGTGACGCCGGAAGGCGTCTGGGGCCATTACGGCCTGACCGCGGGCGAGGCGCAATCGGCCGGCATGAACCCGCAGATGTTCAACTCGTTCCTCGACGGCACCAAATCCGCGATCGAAATGGCGGCGATCGCCAATTCCTGCGGGCTCGACGTGCCGACCGGCGGCCTGCTGTTTCCGCCCTGCGGCGTCGACGATTTGCCGCATATCATGCGGCCGGCCGATAAAGGCGGCGTGCTGGAGAAGTCCGGCGTGGTCGAGGTGGTGTCGTCGCTGGAGCGCGACGGCCGGCCGGTGTTCCGCGATCTGCGCTGGGGCGTCTATGTGGTGCTGGAAGCGCCGAACGATTATGCCGCCGATTGCTTCAAGCAATATGGTTTGAAGACCGATGCGAGCGGGCGTTATGCCGCGATGTACAAGCCCTATCATCTGATCGGGCTGGAACTGAACATCTCGATCCTGTCGGCGGCGCTGCGCGATGAGCCGACCGGCCAGCCGCACGATTTCCGTGGCGACGCGGTGGCGGTCGCCAAGCGCCATCTGCGCGCCGGTGAAATGCTCGACGGCGAGGGCGGCTACACTGTCTGGGGCAAATTGATGCCCGCCGCCGCCAGCCTCGCGGCTGGCGCGCTGCCGATTGGCCTCGCCCACAAGGTCAAGCTCAGGAACGACATCGCGCATGGATCGGTGGTGCGCTGGAGCGACGTCGAGTTCGACGCGAACGACGAGACCGTCAAGACGCGGCGGGCGATGGAAGCGAAGTTTCGTGGGAGAGGGTGACGGGACAGGGGTGCTACGGCAGTACCAATGCCGTCCTGGCTGAAACATCAAGCGTTACGTCGTCCCGGCCTTGAGCCGGGACCCATAACCCCTGGACTCTCGTTTACATTGAGCGTTGCAACGTCGTTCTAAATTACGAATGCCAGGGGTTATGGGTCCCTGCGTTCGCAGGGACGACGCTGGCTTGGTGGCCAAGGCCCCTCACACGCTCTCATGCTTGCGCAGATCGCGGGCGTGATCGAAACGGTCGGCCTGCAAATCGGCGCCGGTGATTCCGTCGAGCGATCTCCGGCAATGCGGCCTCGGCCAGGATCTCGGCGGTGATATCGTCGACGCTGTGATCGGCGATCTCGTGAATGAAGCTGATGTTCTTGTACTCGCCGGAGGCCACGCGCGAGATCACTTCGCGGCGGGTGACTTCGGGATCGACGATGGCCTCGCGTCCGCGACGGCCATAATCGATCATCACCACGAAATATTGCATGCCGCCAATATTTCTGAAAATCAGAAATTTGTCAAGCGATAAATTCGGAAAAACAGAAATAGGTCCGATTTCGACGCTGCCGCTTTCGGCCTTCGGGAGAATCGCCTCAGCGCGCGGTCATGCCGCGCCGCTCCTGGCGGCCTTGCGGCTTCGCGCCGTGGACTTGGCCCGCAATCGCTCGATCTGGCCTCTTGGCAGGGTGACGCAGATCTCGCCGATCCATTCCAGCTTGACGCCGTTGATCGGCTTGGCGTTGAAGCTTGTGAGGTTGACCACGGTCGCGGACTTGCCGCGTTCGATGGTTTTCAGGTAGCGCTCGCCGGTCTTGAGCCGGACCGCGGCCTCTTCGCCGTAGAAGCTCGAAATCGGGTGGCGCTGCTCGCGATAGACCACGATGATGTCGCCATTCTCGTATTTCGGCAGCATGGAATCGCCGGATACCTCGAAGGCGATGGTCTCCTCCGCGATCGGAAACGGCAGTTCGATCTCGCCGAGGCCTTCCGGCGGCACTTGCTCATGTTCCGGTTCGATCGAAGCGCCGGCACCGACCCGGCCCATGATCGGCACAGAATTCAATTCGAGATAATCGATGATCGGGGCGATCTCGGACGCCTTGATCAGGCGTATTCCGGACAGAATCTCGGAGACGGCGCCCGGGCGCACGCCCATGGCGGTAGCCAGACCGCCCTTGGTCTTGCCCGGCTTTTGCAGCCCCCGCTCGATCAACCTGATGTCCAGCATATGTCATGTTTTCCGAATTTCAGAAATTATAGCAATTCCGATTATCCGAAATCAAGCTTGACTTTGATTTCGGAATATCAGAAATTAATCCAAGCGCCGAGGCTGCCGACAACACAACAGGAACACATTCATGGAACCGTCCAACTGGGCGCCCGAGCACTCGGGCGCGCTGCAGGAGTATCTTGCCCTCGGCATGACCTATTCGGAGATCGCGCGCGCCATCAACGCGAAATTCGGCACCCATTATTCCCGCAACGCCACCATCAGTCGCGCCAGGCGGATCGGGCTCGGCGGCCCCACACGGCGGCCCGATCTGACGCCGTTGCCGCCAAAGGATCGGCAAGTGAGCGAGCGCCTGCTGCGGCAGCGTTTTGCCGCGATGTCGAAATGGTTCGTGCCCGAATTCGAGCGGGTCGAGACGCCGGCGCTGCGTTGCGTCGACATCGAGCCGCGCCATCTGTCGCTGCTGGAGCTTGAAGCCGGCGATTGCCGCTACCCCTATGGCGGCGATGTGGAGGGCGAGGCCATCACCTTCTGCGGCCACCCGAAGCAGGAAGAGTCCAGCTACTGCACGGCGCATTTTCACCTGACACGCGGGCCGGGCGCGATGCCGGAACGCGCCATCAGCGCTGCTCTGCTGCGAATCGTGGAGGCGGCATGAGCACGGCCGTTGCTGTCATGATCAACAGGATGAAACCGCTGCCGCGCCGGCATCGCATCGCGCATCTGCGGGCGCTGATCCGGCAGCCATCGCTCGGCCCGCGCAGGAGAGCGGAACTGGCAATCTTGTTGCGCGCCGAACTGATGGCACCTTCGCCGAAGCAAGGGCGCGCGACATGAACCGTCCCTGGATGCCGCTTTATGTCGGCGACTATCTCGGCGACACCGGCCACCTCACCACGACGCAGCACGGCGCCTATCTGCTGCTGATGATGCATTACTGGCGCAAGGGCGAGCTACCCGACGATGACCGGCAGCTCTCCAAGATCGCCAAGCTGCCGCTACGAACCTGGTGCGAGTACCGCGCCACCCTGCAGGATTTCTTCTACGACGGTTGGAAGCATAAGCGCATCGATGCCGAACTGGAGCGGATGATGCGGGTGTCGGCCAAGCGCGCGATTGCCGGGCAAAAGGGTGGCCTCGGTTCGGCGCTGGCGCGCATGAAGCTGGAAAACAGCGCGCGCTCCAGATCCTCACTATTGCCCTCGCCATCCCGAGCAATTGCCGCGCCGGCGTCCGCTCATGCTGTGGCTGGCATCGACCACTCACATTCACACTCACACCAGAGTCTTTCCAGCGCTGAGGCGAGTGCGGCCGATTCGCCAAATTCGCGGAGATCGCAGGCACCTGGCGACACGCAGAAGCCCGCAATGGTCGTCAGTCCGGAGCTGGCAGCCTACGTCGCCAGGCGAACGACGTGACGTTCGAACGACCTTCAGTCGATACCGATAAATCCATGTTTGCAAAAGGAGTGATTCAGATTGGCACGGGCAAAACGCAACAAGCCATACAACCCCGCAAAGGCTCACGATCGCCGAGCGCGCGATCTGCCGCGCAACGCCGATGTCGCCGCCATCGAGGTCGATGATCCCCTCGGGCTCGATCCCGGCGACAAGATCGTCACGCTGCGCTCGCTCCGCAACGATCCGCTGGGGCGAATGCACTCGCATCACCAGATCGACGAGGCGCAATATCAGGGCGGGCGCGCGTTTCAGAACGATTGGGAGAAGGCCGAGCGCGGACCGCAGGCGGTCGATCCTTCCCGGGAATATGTCGACGGCGGACAGTTTCGCGAGCCGATCACGGAAGGCCAGCGCAAGGCCGTGCTGCGCCTCAATCGCGTCGAGCGCGAGCTTGGCGCTGATGGCTCGGCGCTGGTGCACGAGATCCTGATCCTGGGCATGACGATGGAACAGATCAGCCAGCGGCGCGGCGTGCGCGGCCAGCGCTGGCTGGATTATTTCGCACGGCGGCTTCGCGAGTGCCTGGATCGGCTGGCGCTGATCTACGGCTTTGCGACGGAGAAGCGTTAGCGCGTCGCCCTTTCTCGATCGGGCCGTTTGGCGTATTTGTATCATCAGGCTTTCTGGAGAGCGCCCGATGAAGAATACCGTCTCTCTTTCCGGCCAATTGGAACAGCGGGTCACCGCCCACGCGCTTCACGTCGGGGATCGGATCAACACCACGGGCTTTGAGGACGAGGCGCTCTCGGCGGTGCCTTTGGCCATCAGGATCGGAAAGGATGGCATCGCGGTCCTGTTCCGCTACGGCGTCGCGGTATTGATCGGCCTGTCGGCGGAAGATGAGGCTGCGCTTCTGGAGCGGTTGTCGTCCCGCATCGGAGGCAGGCTCGCACGTCCGGAGGAAGAAACCGCGACGATCGAATTGGCGGGCGAGACCGAAGATCAGGTGTCCGCGGGAGGACCGATTCTGGTGCGGGATATGTCACCGGAAAGGCTGCTCGTCGTTTCCGATGTCCTGGCCAAGAGCGTTGTGCTTGCCAGCGACGAGCGTGAAGTGGCCAAGGTATTCGAAACCATCGAACCGGCGGCGCGGGAACTGGCCATCCGTGGCAAAACCAAACGTGATCGCACCGGCATATTGAAGCTGATCGGAAATGCGCTGCTGGTACAGCACCGGATATCCGGCCGGGTGGCGATCGCAGAGAAGCCCGATGCGCTGTGGGACCGTCCCGATCTGGAGCGGCTCTATGCGCGTCTGGAGGACGAATATGAACTCAAGGAGCGTGTCGATACGCTTAATCGAAAACTCGCCGTTATCGCTGAAACAGCCAACACACTCGCTGATATCATCGATACCAGACGCTCGCTTCGTCTCGAGATGATCATCGTGCTGTTGATCGCGTTCGAGATCGTCATTACTTTCTATCAGATATTTACAGGCCAAAGAGGCCATTGACGTTGTCGCCACGATCACGGCGACGTTGGCACAGATGCGCGCGATGATGCATGGCTTGGAGAGCAGGGGACAAAATGAAGCTACGACTGGGATTTAGCGTGGCGCTGGTCGCGGTGCTGTTCGGGGTCTGGCTGCTATTGTCGAAACCGTCCTGTCTCACCGGGTACAGGGCTTCGTTCTCCCCACCTTCGACGTGGACCTGCGTTTCCGAATAGGGCGTCGATGCCGTGAGGGACTCGAAGCCTGAAGGCGGGCGGGCGACGCGCCACCTCAAGTCGTGTGTTAATCTTGAAGAAACTATAATTAAAATGTTGTTCAATGCCTTTATGCAACCTTAGATTATTTCCGTATATCTACGGGGCGTGGCTTAGCGCAAATCTGGAGGATAAACGTGAAGCGTCTTTTTCTTGATTTTTTGTCCGATCAATCGGGTGCAACTGCGATCGAATACGGCCTGATCGCAGCAGGTATCGCGCTCGCGATCATCACGGTCGTCAATGGTCTTGGTTCGAACTTGAATAATCAGTTCACGTCGATCAATTCGTCGTTGAAATAAGTATCGCCGGCAACGTTCTCAAAGGAGCGCTTTGCTCTTTGCGAAACATTGGGCATCACGAGCCCGCGCAAGATTATCAGTCTTGCGCGGGTTTTTTTGACCTGTTTGCGGCGATCGATCAGCCGGCGCGTTCCTCGATCTCGTCGTATCCGTTCATGCGATAGACCGCGACCGAGATCAGCCAACTCACGGCGAAAATGCCGATGATCAGATAACCCAGCGCGCCGAAATTATCGTTCAGTGCATCGATGAAATCCCAGAATCCGCCGGCCAGGCCCAGTTTGCCGCTGAGCAATCCGAGTGCTTCGACGCTGCCGATCAGAAGTGCGACGACAATCGAAACCAGCGTGATCGTCAGATTATAATAGAGCTTGCGGATGGGGTTGATGAAAGCCCAGCCATAGGCGTTGACCATCAACACGCCATCGGTGGTATCGACCAGGGACATCGCGGCGGTGAACAGCGCCGGAAACACCAGGATCGACCACACCGGCAGTCCGGCCGATCCCTGGCCGGCGGAAATCCCGAGCAGGCCGATTTCACTGGCCGTATCGAAGCCAAGACCGAACAGAAGTCCCAGCGGATACATGTGCCAGCTTTTGTTGATGATGCCGAACAGCGATCGCAGCAGGCGCCCGAGCAGCCCGCGCTGGGCGAGCACCTCATGCAGATCGTCCTCGATCAGCCGGTCGCCGCGTTTGACCGCGGCGAACACGCGATACACCGAGACCAGAATTGCGATGTTCGCCAGCGAAATGCCGAGCAGGAACAGCGCCGAGACGCCGGTGCCGATCACGCTGCCGATTTCCTTGAAGCCCTCGAATTTCGCCTGCAGCGCCGCCACCGACAGGGCGACCAGAACCGATGCGATCACGACGATGGTCGAATGTCCCAGCGCGAAGAAAAAGCCGGCGTAAAGCGGCCGCTTTCCCTCCTGCATCAATTTGCGGGTGACATTGTCGATCGCTGCGATGTGATCAGGATCGACGCCGTGGCGCAGTCCGAACGTATAGGCCAGCGACGCGGTTCCGAGCAGAACCGGGTAATCCCGGAATTCGACCAGCGCCCAGATCCACGCCAGCGCATTGATGACGGCCAGCACGACGTAGATGCCGATGGTCTTGCTGCGCAGCCGAACCGGCTCGTCGTCAAAGAAATCGGCGATGGCAGTCATGTGGCCTGTCGTTCCACGGGACCTGCCCAGCAGCTCACATGGCCAGTATGATGTTGTCAATAATCCATCATACTTTGTGAAGATGGCGCTTCAAACCGCGCGTCGGCGGTCCGTTAGTGGTCGAAGCCTACCTTGATAAAGAACGCCAGCAAGCTCCCGCCGGCGATGGCGAAAATCGCGCTGAAGAGCAGCGGCGCGAACGAGCCTTGCCGGTTGTTCGGCTCCAGCACGGCGGTGCCGGGGTGATCCGGATCGTAATAGACGGTGACCGGCTCGTCCGGTCTGTAGCGGCTCGCTGCCGTTTCGGCCTGTTCGCGCAAGCCGTAGACCGCTGCCCAGCCGAAATTGACTGTTGTGCCGACGTAATCGCGCGCGTTGACCCGGTAGTCGTAGCGTAGATCGACATGATAGCGGTGGATCTTTCGCCTGGTCGTGCTGTCCTTGTCGCTGTCGTCCTCGATCAGCTCCTCGATCACGGAAGCTGTCGTGATGGTGCCCGATACGCTCGGCCATCGCCTGCTGGCGCTGGCGAGCTGCCGCGTCCGCACAAAGGAAACGACGCCAAGGATCGCGACCAGAAGGGTCACGCCCGGCAGCGCAAAGGCAAACAGCGGCACGCCATTATCGGTGTAGAGCACGTGGCCGGCGATCGCGTGCGCGGTCAGGATCAGTGCGATCACGCCGAAAATGACGGCGAAGACGATTGTCCCAGCGATATTGTTCTGCGCCCGGGGCTCGAGCAGCGCGCGCTTCGGGTTTTTCGGGTTGACATAGACATCGACGTGGGCGCCGAGCGGATATCGGGCGACCTGCTGCATCGCCAGCAGCCGCGTCGTCATCGGCACGCCGCCGACCCTGATACGATCGCCTTCGAGGTCGTGTCCATTGATGCGGTAACGATAGCGAATGACGGGCGTAGCGTCGGTCTCATCATCCGATAGATGCGACAGCGGCTGATCGACTTCGGAGGCGATGATGACGCCTTCGACCTTGTCCCATTTACCGGCGTTCCGTGTTGCGCCGCGCAGGCGAACCAGCCTGATCAACAGACCGGCGAAATTCAGCAGGCAAACGCCGGCGGCGATCTGCGTCCACAGCAGTTGATGGGCGTCGAGCATGGGGTGCGGCCGCTATTTGAGGGGAGACTGGTTGGAAGAGGCTGGCTTACTGATGCGGAACGATGGCGTAGGGCGTGGTATAGGGCTCGACGCGCAGCGATGCATTGGCCAGCAGGCCGATTTTCGCGGTCGGCGCCTGCTGCATGTCGCCGCTCGGGCCGCGATGCACGTTATATTGCCACACCATCATGTCGCCCTTTTGCGCCAGCGCATGCGCGACGGCGCTGGCGTCCGAGCCGCCGAGCGCCTTCATCTCGTCGTCGGACAGCCCGATCACGATCTCGTCCTTGACGGTAACGACCTTGAACAGACTAACCTTGTTCTCCTGCGCTTGCGAAGCCGGTGCACTTGCCATGAGGAAAGCCGCCAGGGCGACGCACTTCAATTTGCCGCGCGTAGAAAGCATGGAGTGTCCTTTGATGCTGATGACCGGACGCGCGCCGCCGGCGGGCGCCGAAGACGGGGTGAGGGAGGCATGGTTTGGGCGCCGGCCTCGATCTCACGTACCTTGGTCGCGGCGCACGACGTTCGGGTTCAAGGCGAGCCAAGTCATGTCGCCAGGTTCAGGAAAGACTGCTGGCGGACCGACCGCGGGGGTATCACCGCCTCCATGGACAGAGTCACCGTATGCGATATAATCCTGAAAAATCGACCGCACGTGAGCGCGCAATCTCCGCTCATCGAGAAAAGACTCCAGCGATTCTGTCTTCACCATCCGGCCGGCTTTAGAGACCGGATCCAGCAGATCGTTATCGCTGCCGATCGTACGGCGCCAATTATCGCCGCGCAGTGGACGCTGAGGCCAATGATAGGACTGGCTCTCGCGGAGCAGGGCGTTGCCGATTGCCATCGTGCTGCACCCGCACAGCAAACAGCGGCGACTATCGCGAGGATGTGAACCCACGGAAAGGCGGTCAGGACATACGAAACGTCAGCGTCACCTCACCGTATCTGTGAGGATAGGCAGTGTTTCGGAGAGAATGATGACGTCCATCATCGGAGTTACCGGCGGCAATCGAAGGGACGAAGCGAGCGAGGCTTCAGCGGGCAACTCGGCATGTGTGGCGGCAGGCCGTCAAACTGATGGCTTTGCACGGCTACGGTCGGGTGACGGCGCGCCCCGGTCTACAACCCGTTGTCAGCTCGACGGTTCTCGTCGGGAACTTCCGGGGTGGTCATCTTTCGCTGGGTCCGCAAGGTCTCCCGAAGAAGGGTCGTTTCCAGCAAGAGTTCCGCGGCAGCTTTGCGTAGCTCTTCATTCTCGAGCAGAAGGGCCTCATTCTCGAGCAGAAGCGCCTCGGCTTCGTCGATATCGAGGGACGGCGCTTGGACTTGGGCCACGGCAAACCTCTTTTGGTCTAAGCCGAGCGTACTACCGAGGGGCCGCACCACAACTACAAATACGTTGCACCCCCCGCCCAAAATGTCGGCAATCTCAAAAATGCCTCAAAGTCAACAAAATACATTACTTTAGCCAAATAAATAGCATAATTGTCATTGTTTCGAAGCTGGTTAGATTCCGTACAATCGGATGTGAAGTTCCTCACTGGAACGATTATTTTGCCAAGTAAATAACCTTGGCTGAGCAAGATTTTTGATATGAGCGTGAAGATGAAGCGACACGATACTCAAGAAATAACAACCATGCTTCGTCTTGCGGACGACATGATGCGAGATGGAAAATCTCAAAAGGACGCCTGCAAGTCGCTTGGCATCAGCGTGATGACACTCCATCGCTGGAGGAAACTTGCGCCCTCGCTTGCTCCTTCGGTTGATGGACGGCAAGATCTGGTTGAAGTGAAGGACTACGCGCCTGATGCACGATATCACGGGCAGATCGAAGATCTCAGGCTCGAAAATCAGCGGCTTAGGAGAATCGTGAGTGATCTTCTTCTAGAGAAAGTGAAAATACAGGAAGCCCTCGACAAGACGCGGAGATAGAGCGCTTCTCACCGCCCGATCGATTCTTCTGCACCTTTGCGTGCAATATCCACTCGCGAAAAGAATCTTGATTGCCTCGTTACCAGGCAACGACGAGCTTGGAGTTCCGCCGACTCATTATTGGAATGTGATTCTGCACAGCTTGCTAGCCGTCTTATTTGCGGCAGTGAAAAGTCACTACTTTGCCCAAGCAGAAGGCTTGTATTGTTTGCTGAGCAGCATGATGCGAGCCGCCAATAATTTTTCGAGCGCTATTTTTATCGCCATAGCATTGGTTCCGAAGTTTATCACAGCTTTTTCCGCCGATTTTATCGGCCTGCATCAAATTATTTTTCGGCCCCGTTATCGTCACAGACCTGTCTCGTTCTTGCGAGAACATCTCGTCGCGCTTCGACTGTGGACATCTGAAAGCGCTTCAACGGCGGATGAGGTCTCACATGGAACTGTTTTCAACAGAACGCGTTTAGAGCCTTGTCTGCTTCGCGGCAGACAGCGTTCTTGAAATCGCGCTCTTCAGCCGGAAAGCAGACAGTTCCGGTATCCCGCTTTGGTAAAAGTGGCCGCCGCCAGCTGTTGGCTGGATGATGCACAAGCCGATTTAACCAAATGAACCCTAAACATTGAGTGTTGCATACCATGAGAGAAGTCGATTCAAACCATGATGCGCAGTTGGCTGCACTCAGCGAAATCAATCATTCGCTGCGTCAACAGGTCATCGAATTGGTTCTTAGCATTGCAGCCATGCGCAAAGACGCGGATATGCTCTCGGAAACGATTTCCGGGGGAGTAAGGACGGGGAATTGCGGACGGGCCAAGACGACCCGCGCATTCCGTTCAACCAAGTCGGCGGATACCAAGTCGACGGATACTATGAAAATGCGCGATCAGAGGCGAAGCTAGCCCAGGTCGAGGCCGACCGATTGGTTCATCGAGATCGAGAGAACCCGTCCGTCGAAAGCCAACCGTCAAAAACCAAATTCTTCGAGCTGATTTTCCTGGCGCTCATGGCCGCGGCAAGGAAGGCGATGCCGCGTGGGAGCGTGCGACCTCGGTCCTAATCGATCGGTATACTGACCGGGCGCGGTATTGCTTCAACGACCAGATCGCAAAGACCTCGAATATCGAGGTCCGCCGGTTGGCCTGCCGCGAAATCGCAGACGGATTGTCCCATTGTAAAGGATCTCACGAAGGCCGAGCGATTTGCGATCGGGCTACTGACCTTTTCGCCAAACGACTGCAATTCGTCGTAGAGTTGCTGACCTTCAAGCGTTCGCCGATCGACCCTGTTGGGCACGATAATTACGCTAACCGGCGCCCTTCGGTGATCACGGACGGCCCCGATAATCGCCAATGTCCGCTGGGTGGCTTCAAGGTCGAGGCCCGACGCCGTACATGGAACGAGAATTAGGTCAGCCACCGCGATCGACGCCCCCAGTTCGCGCGCACTGGGGGCGGTATCGATAACAAGACAGCCGGCTCGAATCCCGCGGACGTAGTGCGCCCAATTGGCGACCGTTTCGGTCGCCAATCCAATCTCATAGACTGGAAAATGTAGATTTCCTGGCTCGGCCCATTGCGAAGCCGATCTCTGGGGGTCGCTGTCGATCAGAGCAATATCCCATCCACGCCTGCTGAGTTCCCCGGCCACCGCAACGGCCAGTGTGGTCTTGCCGACGCCGCCTTTCCCCTGAGCAACAGTTATCGTTATCGGCATCGTTTAATCATCTGATCTTGTTGCTATGCAATATAACATATCTCGGTGGATTCTCTGCATTGCTCGCGGAGTAATCACATCGAAATGTTGAGCGTTTGGTAGTCGCGAGTGGGTTTTCGATGGTGGACTCGATGCTAAAAGCTGCGTTTGAACGCAAGTTTGCCGAAACATTAAGACTTTGCCTCCGCGAACCTTTGACCCGATCGTTACGACGATGCTGATTTCCGAGTTGACTCTTGTGTTATCTTAACTAACATATCCAGCGTTAATGATATCAAAGTTATCATTGACACATGTGCGACGCGACTTCTCGCGGTGCACCAAAGCCAAAGTGGGGCAGCATGACGATCTCCTATTTAACAGAGGCTCAGCTTCAATCCACCCTGTCCGGTAACGGTCATATCAATAACGCGGTAATCAACGGGGTGCTCAACCAGCTCGAGAAGGACGGCGTCTTCAATTCGGATCAGGGCGGAGAGGTCCAGGCCGGCCCGTATATCTCGAATGATACCGCCGTCTTCAGTCAAGTACTTGATATCACGTCCGCCGCGTCTGGATCGGTCATCAATACCACGCCGGAATTGAAGGCGATCGTCCTTCAGACGGAAGCGCCCATCCAGACATTCGTCACCGGAAGCACCGACGTTTACATAGGGCTCGGTTCGGGGAATGACAGCATTAGTCTTCTCGATAGCGGCAACGACACCGTGCTTGGCGGCGCCGGCAATGATGTGATCACAGGTGGTGCGGGAGCCGACCTAATCAAGGGCGGACGGGGCGACGACAACATTCTTGGCGGCACCGGTGCGAATACGATCATCGGCGGCGCGGGCGACAATTTCCTGCGGATTGGCGGCGCGCATCAGCTGGCCGAGGGCGGCGGGCATGGAAACAACACGATCGTCGATCTCGGTGGGTATGCCGGTGCTGGCACCAGCACGCTGACGGCGGGGACGGGTAACGACACCATCACAGGATTTGGTGGTGATACCATCAACGGTGGTAACAGTGCTGCAGGCTCGACGGGTCATTCCATTCTTAATGGTGGCGATTCGTCAGACATCGAATCGCATAGCGCGGCTTCGACGTTCAACGTCCTGAACTCGGGCAGCACGGGCGACGGTAACGGTAACAACCTGGTGGGTGGTGCCGGCGCCGACACTCTCAATGGCGGCAATGGGCACGACACACTCACTGCAGGCTCTGGCGACCAAATGCTGATGGCCGGATCTGGCGCTCATCAGTCGTTGATGGGCGGCGCAGGCAACGACGTGCTCAAGGATCTCTTCAGCGGGGGCACTGATACCCTGACGGCGGGAGCCGGCACCGGCACGCAGACCCTGACTGGTCAGCAGGGCGACACGTTCAGCAGCGCTGCAGGTGCAGCCGGCAACAACGTGTTCACGGTTCAGTCGGGCAGCGGTGCAGGTTCATCTCTCACCGGCGGTGCCGGCAACGATACCTTCAATATCCAGACGCATGCCGGGAACGATACGATTACCGGTGGCGGCGGCAACGATGCGGTCTCGTTTGCGGGTCGTTCGGTCGGCGATGTCGCTTCGCTCAACCAGATCGATCCGAACAACGCCAGCGCCGGATTCGAACTCACGTTCAATGGCGGTCAGTCGTTCGAACTCCATGGAGTTTCGGAACTTCAGTTTGGAAATGACGGCCAGAACGTCATCCTGCCGAAGTAATAGCGGCTCGCCTGGAATGCACGAAGAGTCCCGGTCGTGCCGGGGCTCTTCCTTTTCATGCGCCCTGCCATTTCTGAATGATTATTCCCGGGCTCCGGAGCCGATATCATCGCGCTCGTGAATGACTAACATGTACTTTAATGACTAACATATACTTTTAAGGTATGTTGCCGAACCGAGCGAAGAGTTGAGAATAACAGATCGTCACCATTCGTTCGAATGTCCCGATACAGACTGCGGCTACTCGAGGTTGGTATGAACGTTCAATCGATGATCCCGGCAGTTGAGCATAGCGAAGGACCTGTCCCGTCCGGACTTCAGTGCCTGATGATCGTCGCGCGGCAGCACGGACTTCATCTTACGACCACCCAGCTGATCCACGATAATCTGCTGACGGACCAGGAAGTCACGCTAGGCGAACTTCTCAAATGCGCCAACTCCTCGGGCATGACAGCGAAAGCCGTCAAGCTCGATTGGAAGGGATTACGGCAGCTCAAGAAAGCGTTGCCTGCGATCGTCTGGCTCCGCGATGGCAGCAGCATGGTTTTGCTGCGCCTCGACGGCGATGAGAACAACGCGCGCGTGATCCTGCGGGATCCGAACGCAGCGGAAGACGCTCTTCTAATCATAGACCAGCTCCGCTTTGAGGATATCTGGTCGGGTGACGTCGTCCTGGTAAAGCGGAACTATGAAATTTCGGATGACGCACAGCCGTTCAGCTTTGGCCTCGTCACGGCATTGTTGTTTCGCGAGCGCCGCATCGCGCGTGACGTCGCCATTTCCGCGATTATCCTGGGATTCCTGGGTTTGGCGCCAATCATGTTTTGGCGCCTGCTCTCGGATAGGGTGATTTTCTACAAGGCCTTCAATACGTTCTACGTGCTGTGCCTCGCGATGCTGCTCGTCATTGTATTCGAGTCTGCATTTTCCTTTCTGAGGCAATTTCTCGTTCAGCGCCTGACGACACGGCTTGACGTCAAACTCTCGACCTACGTGTTCGAAAAAGTCCTCAATCTGCCGATCGACTATTTTGAGCAGACGGCCGTCGGCCTGATTTCCCGCGATATCCGGGAAGTATTCAAGATTCGTTCGTTCCTGACCGGGCAATTATTCGGAACCGTACTCGACTCGACGACACTACTGTTCTTCCTGCCGGTCATGTTCTTCTTCAGTCCGGTGATGACTTTCGTGGTATTGGGGCTTTCCGGCCTGATCGTCACCTGGCTGCTTGTCATGTTGCCCGCCTATCGAAAAAAGCACGGTGCCGTTGTGGTCGCCGAGGGTGCGCAGGGCGCGTTTCTGATCCAGACCTTGAACGGAATTCGTACGATCAAGTCGCTGGCGCTGGATACCCGGCAAAAGCATGGCTGGGATGTTCTGGTTGCGCGCGTCGCGAAAGCCCGGCTGGATGAAAGCATGATTGCAAATGCTATCCAGGCAGGCGTGCGGCCGCTGGAACGGCTCGCAGTCAGCGGATCCTATGCGCTTGGTGTCTATCTGGCGCTGTCGACCAATGATCCCGTTTATATTGGAGCGCTCTTTGCGTTCCTGCTGCTGTCGCAGCGGGTCTCCGGTCCGCTGATGCAAATGGCACAATTGATCAATCAGTATGATGAAGCCCGGACAGCCGTGGCGATGGTTGCCAATCTGGTCAATCAGCCTGCCGAAGAAGGGCGTTCGGGTCATGGCGTGCGCACGCCGCTACAAGGTAACGTGCAATTCTCGGGCGTCACTTTCAAATACAAAGGAGCGGTTTCGCCCGCTCTGAACAACCTCAGCTTCGAAGTTCCGTTGGGCACCACGTTGGGGGTGATGGGAAAGAGCGGCTCGGGGAAAACCACGATCACGCGCCTGTTGCAGCGACTGCACTCCGACTATGAAGGCTTGATCAAGATCGATGGTGTCGACGTACGCGAATATGATGTTGATCATTTGCGTCGCAACATTGGCGTGGTGCTGCAGGAGAATTTCCTTTTCAGCGGTTCGATCCGGGAGAACATTGTTGCGGCAAAGCCAGACGCGACTTTTGACGACGTGGTGCGTGCCGCCCGACTGGCGGGCGCCGAAGAATTCATCGACAAGCTGCCACGCGGCTATGAGACGGTCATCTATGAAGGATCGCCCAACCTTTCCGGCGGACAGCGCCAGCGGCTGGCCATTGCGCGGGCATTGATCGTCGATCCGCCGATTCTCATTCTGGACGAGGCGACCAGCGCTCTTGATGCCGACAGCGAGTCTATCGTCAACGCCAACATATCGCGTATCGCGCACGGTCGTACGCTGATCATCATTTCGCATCGGTTGTCATCATTAGTGAAGGCGGACGCCATTCTTGTGCTCAACCGCGGTGTGATTGATGATATCGGCCGTCATGACGAGTTGCTCGAGCGCAACGACATTTATAGCGGGTTGTGGCACCAGCAGAACAGTCATGTCGGGTCGCCGGCCCAACGTCCGTATCGGAGTCCCGCTCTTGTCTCCTAATCAGGCATCGCTGGCGACGGTCCGCCAATTTCAGTCTGAAACCGACGCGATTCGTGAAGCGGCGGAGCCTCTCGTTGCGCGTGCGACGCTCTACGTTTTGGCAGCCTTCCTGGCTTCCATCATCGCTGTTATGTGTCTGACGCGATTGGATCGCGTTATTTCCAGTGTCGGCGGAAAGATTGTTCCGGTTGATCAGATCAGCGTGCTTCAGGCGCTTGATCCCTCGATCATCAAGACCATCGATGTCAGCGAAGGCGAGCAGGTTCAAGCCGGGCAGCTTCTGGCCACGCTGGATTCGACGTTTACCGTTGCCGACGTCAACCAGTATCGGTTGCAGATTGCCAGCCTCGAAGCTCAGGTCGCGCGTGATAAGGCCGAACTGAACCATACGCCGCTGGTTTTGAAGGATCAGCCGGATTCCGATTTAAAGAATTATGCCGCCTTGCAAAAGGCCCTGTATGACCAGCGCCAGGCGCAATACGCAGCGCAAGTGACGAGCTACGATTCGAAGATAAGCCAGACCCAGGCGACCATTCAGAAGCTACAAAAGGACGACGATCGATACACCCAGCGCGACGAGATTCAGCAGAAGATAGAAAACATGCGCACCACGCTGGCCGAGCACGGCACGGGGTCGCAATTGAACATGTTTCTAGCTCAGGACACGCGGCTGGAGCTGCTTCGGACCATTGATAACACCCATAACAGCCTGCTTGAAGCGCAGCATCAGCTGGACTCGATCAAGGCAGACCGGAATGCATTCATCGAGCAGTGGAATGCGTCGCTAAGCCAGGATCTTGTCACGACCCAGAACTCGCTTGATAGCGCAACGTCGTCATATGACAAGGCGATAAAGCACCAGGACCTCGTTCGATGGACGGCGGCCGAACCCTCGGTCGTTCTGACATTGGCAAGGCTCTCGATTGGTTCGGTTCTGAAGCCCGGAGATCCATTTATTACCTTGATGCCGCTGGATACGAGGCTCGAAGCGGAGATCAAGATTGCTTCGCGGGACGTCGGGTTTATTCGGCCGGGCGATGATTGCGCCATGAAAGTCGATGCTTTCAACTCCGCGGAGCATGGCAAGGCGCAGGGAAAGGTTCGCTGGGTCAGCGAGGGTGCATTTACCACCGGCGACGATGGGCAACCGGTCGACGCCTACTACAAGGCGCGATGCTCGGTAGACGGGACGAACTTCAAGGGCGTTCCAAAAAACTTCCGATTGATCCCGGGAATGACATTGACCGGAGACGTCAACGTGGGAACCCGCTCGGTCGGCATGTATCTGCTGGGCGGCATGCTTAAGGGCGTTCGGGAGGCAATGCGCGAACCATGACCACATTGGCCTCATCACTGGTGCCGTTGGTCCAGAAGATTCGATCGTCCTCCTGGCTGCCTCCATCGGGGGATTTTGAGCAGGGGCTGGCGGCATACGAGCGTGGAAGGTTCATTGATGCGCTGAGGGCCTGGCGGCGTGCAGCGGAAATGGGGGATGCCGAGGCGTGTTATCGCATCGGCAGGCTGTATGCCAAGAACGAGGGGGTAGCCGGCAGCGCCCCCGACGTGGCTGCGTGGTACGAGCGCGCCGCGCAACTGGGCCACGTGGAGGCTCAGTTTCAGCTTGGTTTGATTTTCTACTATGGCGTCGATGCTCTGGTCGGTCCCAACCGTCCCGAGATGTGGCGACGTTCCTTGTCTTCGCGACAGGGTGACAGGGCCGCAAATCTCCTGGCGCTGGTATTCCCCCACGGAACGAGCGTTGCGAAAAATCCCGACACTGCCTTCGACTGGATGGCTGCGGCCGCGGCGGCCGGAAAGGCGGAGGCGCAGGCGTTCCTCGGCGACATGTACACGCACGGGCAGGGTTGCCAGCCCGATCTAGCCGCAGCACTGGCATGGTATTCGGCAGCTGCGGAACAGGGAAATCCGTCAGGCGAGTTTGGTCTTGGCGATGTCTATTTTCAGGGCCGCGGCGCCGCTGTGGACGTTGAAGCGGCAGCTGCCTGGTATCGAAGGGCTGCGGAACAGGGACATGTCAGAGCGCAGGTTGCGCTGGCCTTCATGAATCTGAAAGGCAACGGCGTGCCGGAAGATCACGTTGAGGCGGCTCGTCTGTTTTCGAGCGCGTCTGCCCATGACGACGTCCTTGCGCTCTTCAATATCGGAAGGATGCGCCTGACCGGCGACGGTATCGCGAAGGACCTCGACAAGGCCGAAACGGCGTTACGCAAGTCGGCGAGGAAAGGCTATCTTCCGGCGATATTGGCACTTGCCGAGTTCTATGCGCTCGGGACCGGTACCGAGCCGGACCTGAGAGAATCCGCGAACTGGTACTTGAAGGCGGCAGAACTGGACAACGTCCAGGCGCAATTTTTCACGGGGCGATTCTACGCGACCGGCACGGGCTTCTCACCGAACATCCGCGAGGCTGCCAGGTGGTTCGAACGTGCCGCCGTAAATGGCCATGCAACGGCTGCATTCAACATTGCCGTCTTCTATCTCAACGGCTCTGGCGTTAAAAAAGACCCCGTCGCGGCGATCACCTGGTTTGAGAAGGCGTCCGAGGCGGGAATCAGCGCAGCAGAGGTTCAGCTCGGCAGGCTCTACTCGGCCGGGAACGGCGTGCCACGCGATCAACAGCTTGCTCAAGAATGGCTCGAGAAGGCGACGCAGAGTGGTGATTCCGAAGCGAAAACGACCTACGCCCTGTTTTTGCTCCAGCACAAGCCGTCATTCGACAGTATCGGGCACGCCAAGAACCTTCTCACGGCCGCCGCCGAAGCCGGGCATGCGCAAGCCGCATTGCAATTGGGAAACTTCTTCTCTGGAAAGTTCGGCGGTCTGGTCGATCTTGCCCAGTCCGTCCGGTGGTTCACGCAGGCGGCCAACGCCGGCAGTGTCGAGGCCCAGTACGCCCTGGCCTTGATCTATTCCGATCCCAAGAATGCGGTCAGCAATGTTGAGTTGGCCGTTTCATGGTTCACGAAAGCTGCGAATGCCGGTAGCGCGGCAGCTCAATTCCAACTCGCGGTCCGGTTTTGTACTGGAAACGGTGTTCCAATGGATCACGCCAAGGGCGTCGCATGGTACGAAGCCGCGGCGCATCAAGGTCACCTCGTTGCGCAGTACAATCTCGCCGTGATGCTTTCGAAGGGGCAGGGTTGCAAGGTCGACCTTGAAAAGGCGTTTGACTGGCTCTTTCAGGCAGCGGAGCAGGGAATGCCCGAAGCGCAGGTCGCATTGGGCGATGCTCTCAGAACCGGATCCGGCGTAACGAGTGACGTCGCTGCCGCGAGAGGCTGGTATCAAAAGGCTGCGGAGCAGAAAAATGATGCTGCCATTCGGCGGCTTCAATTGATCGGAGGGCCAGCTTAGATCAATTCATCACGAGGCGAACATGAAATGACGTTCCCGAAATGTTGATGAAAATTGTGTCTGAGAAGTAAGCATCACCGCACAATCCTCGGGAGCTCAACGAATGCAAAAGTTAGGCGAAGCGATGTAAATAAAAGCACTCCAAAGCTGCATTACGTGCACTATCAAATGCAGCTTTCATATCGGTGGCAGTAAGAATGCGCTAAGCTGCTATCGCGAAGAGCGATGGTCCAATTTGTTGATTGTGTGGAAATGGCTGACTTTCTTTCCAAGCTGGCAAGCGGCGCAAGTCAAAGAGACCCCAAGGCCAAAAGCGGTAGCCTTGTCAAAAATCAATCCCGGGCCGATGAGACTTCCGTCAAGAACAACGGCTCCGCAGCAGGCACAGAGATGCCTCCGCGATCCATTGAAATGATGTCAGCGGAGGCCGCGGGCCGTCTGTTGAAACAGATCGGCCTGTTCGATCAAGCCTATTATTCCAGCACTTATCCGGATGTCGCTGCGGTAGGCGCCGATCCGTTCGAGCATTTCTTCTTTCACGGTTACAAGGAAGGGCGGAGACCGAATCCGGTTTTCGATCCGGTATGGTACACCGCGAAGTATCCGGATGTGGAGAAATCCGATCTGCAGCCATTGCTGCATTATGCCAAGCTTGGCGAAATCGAAGGCCGTCGTCCCGGTCCATATTTCCAGCCGGCCTGGTATCGCGAACAATACGGCATCCCGACGGACGAGAGCCCGCTTGCGCATTATCTGAAGAACCGTCTGGGTCCGTTCAGCCCGATACCGGAATTCGATTCAAAATATTATCTGGAAACCTATGGAGACGTCGCCTCGGCGGGCGTCGATCCCTTCGAGCATTTTGTTTTTCACGGCTTCAAGGAGGGACGCAATCCCTCGGACAAATTCGATACGAAGTTCTATGTTCAGCGCTATTTCAAAGGGAAGACGGACCAGAATCCGCTGCTGCACTATCTTGAGCACCAGCACGAAGAAGGTATCTTTCCGGTTCCTCCCGAAAACGAAGCGACCATTCCCGCGGAGATCAAGCGCTTCTCCAAGCCGAGCGCGCTGTTCGAGGAGCAGCGACCGCTGCCGCAGGGCGCCAAGCCACGCGCCAAGGTGCTTGCGTATTATCTCACGCAATTCCACGCCTTTCCGGAAAACGACAAATGGTGGGGCACCGGCTTTACCGAGTGGACCAACATCGCGCGCGGAGTACCCCGCTTCAAGGATCACTATCAGCCAAGAATCCCCCGGGACCTGGGCTTTTATTCGCTTGCCGAGATCGAGACGATAAGGAAGCAGGTGCAACTCGCGCAAGCCGCCGGCGTTCATGGCTTTGTGTATTACTACTACTGGTTCAACGGGAAGCGCTTGCTCGAGCGGCCGCTCGAACAGTTCCTGAAAACCCGCGATATCAAGATGCCGTTCTGCCTGATGTGGGCCAACGAAAACTGGACCCGGCGCTGGGACGGCATGGAGGGCGAGGTCCTGATCTCGCAGGATTACCTTTCCGACGATGATCAGGCGTTGCTGAAGGATTTCGACCGACATTTCAAGGATCCGCGGTATATCCGCATTCGAGGACGGCCGCTTCTGATGATCTATCGGCCGAAGCTTATTCCGGACACCGCCAACGTTATCGCGAGGTGGCGTGCGATCTTCGAGCAGAGGTTCAGAGAAAATCCGATCATCATCATGAGCCAAAGCTTCGATGATTATGATCCGACGCAAAATGGCATGGATGGTGCGATCGAGTTTCCTCCGCATAAGCTGACCAAGCACGTACCGCTGGTGAATTCGGAGGCCGTGATCCTGGACGATACGTTCTCGGGCCAGATCTATAGCTACGACGATGTCGCGAAGTATTCGATCGACGAGCCCTCGCCGGACTTTCCGCTGATCAAGACGGTCGTTCCGAGTTGGGACAATGACGCGCGCCGGCAAGGCACCGGATTGGTTATCCAGGGCTCGACGCCGCAAAAATACGAGACATGGCTCTCGACATTGGTGGAGAAGGCGCAGAAGGAAGCGTTTTTTGGCGAGCCTATCGTCTGCATCAATGCCTGGAACGAATGGTGCGAGGGCGCCTATCTCGAGCCGGATCTGCATTTCGGTTCAGCCTATCTGAACGCGACGGCGCGGGCGGTGACTGGACTGACCCGGGATCTGTCGTCGCCGAAGGTTCTTCTCGTCGGTCACGATGCGTTTCCAAGCGGTGCGCAGCATCTGCTGCTCAACATCGGCAAGACGCTGCGCAGCGCTTTCAATATCGAGGTCGAGTATCTGCTGCTCGCTGGCGGCGCCATGATTCCCGAGTATCGCTCCGTCGCGCCACTCACCGTGCTCAAACAGCCGTCAGAGCTAGCCGTGAGTTTGCAGGTCTTCCGCGACAAGGGATTTTCAGCTGCGATCGTCAACACGACGGCGAGCGGCCACGCCGTAAAAATGCTGACCGATATGGGCATTCGGACGATCTCGCTGGTTCATGAACTGCCGCGTATTTTGCGCGAAAAGGGTCTGGAAACCGTTGCGCATCTGGCGATCAAGCATGCGGATCGGGTGGTGTTCGCGTCCGACTTCGTCCGCGATAAATTGGCACAATCGCTGCAACTGGACGAGGCCGACGAACGTTTTCTGATCCGTCCACAGGGAAGCTACAAGCAGATCGCCGACGCGCCGGCGGAAGCGGCCATGCTCCGCAAGGAACTGGGGCTAAAAGCGGACGACAACATGGTTCTCGGCGTGGGCTATGCCGACCTGCGCAAGGGATTCGATCTGTTCCTGCAGGTCTGGAATCTGGTGCGACAGACGAGTCCGGCCGTGCATTTCTGCTGGGCCGGAGGGATAGATCCAGCCCTGCTGGAATGGCTGGGACCGGAGATCAAGCAGGCCGAAGCAACCGGTCATTTTCATTTCACCGGCTTCCGCTCGGATATGCAGGCGCTGTATTCAGCCTCGAGTGTCTACGCCTTGACCTCGCGCGAAGATCCATTCCCGACCGTGGCGCTTGAGGCTCTCAGCGTTGGCGTGCCGGTGGTAGCATTTGAGGATTCCGGCGGCATTCCCGGTTTCCTCACCCGAGAAAAGGTCGGCCAGGTCGTGCCGTATTGTGACGCGCCGGCAATGGCACAGGCGATCGTCCGGTTGCTGCAAAAGCGGCCTACCGGGTCGGAGCGCGGCCGTATGGCGGACCTTATCGAGCGCAACTTTTCATTTCCGGAATATGTCCGCGATCTGGTGCATCTGGCCGTCCCCAAACTGCCGACCATTTCGGTCGCGGTGCCGAACTACAACTACGCGCACTGCCTGCCGGAGCGGTTTTACACGATCTTCGACCAGAATCACCCGGTCGAAGAAGTCATCGTGCTGGATGATGCCTCCTCAGACGACAGTATTTCGGTGATCATGAAGTTGGCGGATGAGCGTCAGCGCGATCTGTCGCTCGTCATCAACGAAGAAAATTCCGGCTCGGTGTTCGCGCAATGGGCCAAGGCCGCGGAAATGGCGACCGGCGAATTTCTCTGGATCGCCGAGGCCGATGATCTGTCCGAGCCGACGTTCTTGTCGAGCCTGTTGACGCTGATGAAGAGCGATCCGTCGATCGGACTTGGATTTACCGATTCGAAGTCGATCGACGCCGACGGCTCGCATCTTTACGCCAGTTACAAGCCGTACTTCTCGACGATTGAGCCCGGAGCGCTCTCGCGTACCGACGTTTTCGAAGGGCGGGACTTCGTCACGCGTTACCTGAGCGTGAAGAATACCATTCTCAATGTCAGTTCCGTTCTGTGGCGTCGGGACGTGTTACTGCGCGCGCTGCAAGCCTGTCGCGATGACCTGAAGCAGTACCGAATGGCAGGCGATTGGCGAATCTATCTGGAGTGCCTCACGCTTCCCGGTGCCAGGATTGCCTATGTCGCCGATCCCCTCAACGTGCATCGCCGCCATGCCGCGAGCGTGACGCATTCGCTCAAGGCGCAAAAGCACATCGAGGAGATCGAGAGCATCCACCGGTTCGCGGGCGAACGATTCGGGCTGTCGAAACGTGAAATCGGTTTGCAGGCCTCGTATCTCGCCGAAGTGACGGCTCAATTGCTTGGTACTGCAACCAACACGGAGCCGTCGACAACGGTTGCCAAATCAATCGTGCGCTCAAAGGCCAAGGTCTGACCTCGCCGGTGCATTGAATTCCAAGCATGTCGGAGTTTCCTGATGTTCGTTCCGTCGTTTGAAGCGCAGTCAAACACTTAATTTCGATCGGTCTCCCTTGAAAAAGACGGAACTGTCCGTGTTCCTGCCGCGATGCTCAAGCTACTGCTTCAGATCGCATTGACTGCCGTCGAATTCGACGAAGGAGCGTACCTGAAAGAAAACCCGGATGTCGCCGAAGCGGTGGAACGCGGCGAAATCGCGAGCGCTTATATGCACTACATTGGCTACGGGTACTTCGAAGGGCGTTCGGGCGGCGGGCCAGAGGTTGATGAAGACTGGTATTTGCAAAAAAATCCCGATGTGGCGAACGGCATTCGCAACGCCCAGATCAACTCCGCCTCGCAACACTTTCATCGGGTCGGTGCGGTGGAAGGACGTAGCCCGAGTGCTAACCAGCAGCATAGCGCAGCGCAATGGAAAAGAGCGCTGCGTCGCTGATCAGTTCAAACAAAACCTGTTGGTGTCTACTTTAGAATGGTGGGAGTAGTCGCCTGAATGATAGCCTTACGATAGGAAGTCAATGATACAGGCGATTTTCCGAAAGCACTTCGTTGGCGTCCTGGTTGCGCTAACGACGGTGACGATTCCGCGGGCTCAGGCGGACGGCGGCGTGCTGATCGGAGCGCTCCGCTGGGACAACTGGACGGCTCAAAGTTCCGAACTTAAGGTCGTAGAGCAGCCAGAGTGGAAAAATCGTGTACCATTTTTCGCACAAAGGGGTGAAGATAGTAAGCTGACAATTGCCGGCGATCTTGAAAACGTTCTTCGGCGGAAGTCGCCTATGCTTACTCCGCGGGAATAGATTACTTTGTATTCGGATTTTATCCTGAAACGACCGCCTGGGGACGAAACACGTCGGAATCTGTTTCACTCAACCGCGCACTGGAAACCTATCTTCAACTACCTGATAGAAGGGGGGTGCGCTTTGCCATCTCTCTCAATCAGAGCTTTCCGCAGCAAGACGTCGACGATATTTCCAAAAGCATCGCCTCGTTTGTTTCCAACAAGGATTATGTGCGGACGTCCACCGGCGTCGCGCCGATTTTTGTCTTCAGTAAGGGCTGGAGCGGTGTTTACGGCAGCGACGAAGCGGCAAAGCAGGTTGTTCAACGCATAAAGGACAACGTCTATAAGCAATCTGGCGTGCAGCTGCTGTTCATTCTGGAATATCCGGATCCTGCGACTGCTGCTGAGCAGGCCCGCAATTCCGGCATGGATATGACGACCGCCTACGCGACGTTTGCGCCGGCCCAGCCGGGGGCGCATGAGTTCAAGGACTGTGTCGCCAATAGTTCTGCGTATTGGCAGCGTTCCACGAAAGCCAATTTTCCTTTCATCCCAAACGTCACGCTCGGATGGGACCCGCGCCCAAGAGATACGATCAGACTAAGCGAAGGAAAAGACGCCCAGGTTAAAACGTGGTGCGGTGCGGCTCATAAGGAAGATGTTTCGGTCCTCGTTCGGTCTGCCATGCAGCTCGCAGCGACGGGAGGTGCGTCCGCGCCGTTCCGGAGCGTACTAGTCTACGCCTGGAACGAGTTTACGGAAGGGGGATGGCTAGCGCCGACCTGGACCGACGGGCTTGCTAACCTGGAGGCGTTCCGTGCGGCGACCGGTCGAAAGAGAACATTGGCCCAGGTTGATCTGACTTGGCCGGAAATGAGTATGGGCAATCAGTGTCCGGTCAGAACGGGTGATCGGCAACGCAATGAGGTCGTTCGTTCTTGCAAGATAAGCGCGACGGGCGCGCCTCCCCTGGCCTTGTCCTCCCGGTACTGTTGCCCTCGTCGGAGCGAGTGCGGGCTCCCACTGGTCTGGAAGCGTTGTATTGGTCCGGTCTATGGACAGAACAAAGCTGCCGCGGCGGCTAGTTGCGTCACGTTTGAACCATTCTTGGACCCTACGTTAGTCCGTTGATAGTACGATGTTGTAGTCTTATGGAGCTGTGAAGTGGCGCGTCCTTTAAGAAATTGGCACCACGATGTCGCGTCCAACGCCGCTTGCATTGCCGATCGAAAATCTCCACTCAAGATTCTGCTAAAGACAAAGAACGATCGGTGGCTGCTCGAAGACTGGATTAAACATCACTCGGAAGTATGTGGAATCAACTCGCTCATTGTCTTTGACAATGATTCGGACGATCAGAACGTTATCGAAACTTACGAGAGACTGGCGCCCGAATTGCTCGTCTTTAAGTTCTCCGGCCACCACAACAATTTGCATTTTCTTGATAAGAATCCGGAACTCTATCGGGCAATCGCGGAATCGTGCGACTACTTCATCTTCCTGGATACTGACGAATTTCTTCAATGGGTAGATGGCAACGGGACTTACAATAATCGGATTTTGAACAATTTGAGTGCGGGATTCGAAGCTGGCGGCGATTTTGTTTGTGGCATTTGGCTGCCCAACGTTTCCTGGGACGCAACGCGGTACTGGGTCGGGGGCGATCAAAAAGTGCTGGAAGACGGTGTGCGATGGGGAAAGCCGCTGCTCAAATCGTCCGCGATAAACACGGCATTCATAAATCACAACATTCAGGCCCGAGAGGCGGGATTGTCTGCAGTGTCATGCGGATCGCTTATCGTGCAGCACCGGCATCGCCTCTATCGCGAGCAGAGGATGATGTCCAACGTCAACAAGCTTCGGCAGCGCCGTGTTATCGTGAAATTGGAAGACAGTCTGGAAAGTATTCAGAACCTCATCAGTGAGGCGAGTGATCCGAATGTCGTTCTTTATTTGACCGAGATAATAAATCTGAGAAATGTCGACGAAAAAGAGAAGAAACACACGCAGGGTTTTGTCAGATTCGGGCCCGATGGTAATTTGGAGTTTCCGACCGAAATGGAGCGAAGCCGATTGATGTCGGCCGTGATGTCGCCGGAAACGATCATTGATCCGGGGCTGCGACCTTCGAACTGAAAAGGGCCGTGGTCGATCTCTTGCTCTGCAACGGAGCGGAGTAGCGATGTCCAACACGCGCGGTGCGCACCTTTATAGTTGTGTCCTAAATGGGAGAGACGTCATGTCGAACAAGACCAATCTGGATGCCTCTGCCAAAAAGATAGGGCATGCCTGGAAGGAAAGTGCGTACTACGCGGATGCAGAGAAGTGGACGAACATAATATTCTGGAATCCGGATACGGTTTTCAGAAAGATGTTCGACCGGCTGGACCTCACGACGGTGATTGAACTGGCCTGTGGTCGCGGTCGGCATGCCGAAAAGATTGCATCAAAATGCGGCTCGATCGCTCTCGTTGATATTCATCAGGAGAATATCGACGTTTGCAGAAGCCGTTTGGGTCATTATCGGAACGTCTCTTTCGTTAAGAACAATGGCTATGAGTTAAGTAATGCTCCGGATAAATCCGTGACGGCGATCTATTGCTACGATGCAATGGTGCATTTCAGCCCTGATCTCGTTGAGAACTATCTGATGGAAACCTCGCGCGTTCTTTCAAAGGACGGCATGGCTCTTTATCATCACTCCAATTACGACGCGCCTGATACGGTCAGCTATGGTTCCAATCCGCATGCGCGCAACCATATGACCCTCGAGTTGTTTTCGGAATACGCGCGCAATGCGGGTCTTTCGGTTCTGGAAAGTCATGCGATCAGATGGGCGCAGGTCGATGACCTGGATCGGATCACCTTGCTGGGAAAGATGTAGCGCGAATCCACCCGCGGGTCGTCGCCGCGTTTCAAGATGTAGCTCTGTCATTGGGCATCGGTGCTCTTTGCCCTGTATGTTGGCGACGTCTGGGCTGCCTGCTTTTCGGCTTTTCGGCGTCGGCCAACTGGATAGCGCGTGGGGATCCCCGCGCTATGTTATCTTACCAGTAATCGTTCATCACCGAATGGAATGCCGCCAGCGCTTTGAGATGGTTGAATTGAGGTTTTTTTCTCAATACAAAAAGCGTACCTGCAGCAGAATTGATATCCGCGAACTCAAGCGATTTCTCGTAATTCTTTCTAACTTCGTACCCATCGCGAAAATCGTGTATCGCGATCTTTGTTGTCGACGGCAGTGCAAACAGGCAGCTGAAAAAACAGGCCGTACGAAAGCGTCCGTCAATCAGAACAAGATCTGGATTTTCATCGAGTTGGGACCAAACCGACATAAAGTAATTGGGCCAAAGGTGCTGCTTTTCCTTTGAACAGGGAATTCCCCATTCGCGTGTCGGACCGATGTCGATGAAAATCGGCTTAAAGTGTGCTTTCTTTTCCGGAAACTTTTCACCGATGGTATCTTCGACATTGGATATCCATTGTCGATCGGACTCGACGCTAACGACCGGCAATCCTCGTTCGATGGCGGCGATCGTACTGCCGCCCATACCAAACTCGAGATAATTGGTGGACGAGTCGAGCTGCAGCCTGAACAGGTTTTTCTCTTCGAGGGACATCCGTAGGTCCATGTGTTTATCCCTGTCTCGCTGCGTCGGAAGTGTTTGCGTTATTGATGTGGCGATGTTGCGGCGGCCGCCGCCAAGTTGACTCGATGGTGCGGATGTCGACGAGAGCCACGCACCTCACGTCGCGCGAATGATGCCCGGCTCCAGTGCCTGTCCGTGGTTTTGTACTGAGCGGGACAATGAATGCCGATCACCCGCTGCAGTTCGCCCAGGGTCATGATTTGGGCGCGCGGTAGCCAGCCCGGTTGAGGGCCAATCGCCCACTCGAGGCAGAATGCACGCGTCAGCAGGCCCGGCCCGGTTGACAGCCAGATCAAGTCCTGGTCGCCGCGATTAACCGCCGCACCGGCCATCGACAGCGCTCGCTGCAATACCGGATGTTCGGCGGTACCGCGATAAAATTATTTCCGATCGTCGCGAAATTGTCCTGATGCAAGCAAGCGTCGCATCGCTGCGCACAAAGCTGCTGAGTGGCGTATCGCAACGATCGTCCGCATCGGCATAAATGCCTCCGCAGGCTGTCAGATAAGCGAGGCGAAAGATATCCGCCTTCTGGGCTGGCTGTCGCGCGCGGACATAGGCCTGCAGAACTGGGAGCGGAAACGCCTGCCTCAGAAAGCGACGGGCTTCCGCATCATTAAAACATGTCCAGCCATATTGCGGGTTCATTTGCTGCCAGCTGGTCATCAGATCGACGACGTCCGGGGGAGGATCGGTATCCCAGAACTGGACGATCTGCTGCGGTATCGGACTTTTAAAGGAGCTCTCGGCAGGTAGTGCGCCCCCCGAAAATCGTCCGTTCCGCCGCATGGCAATCGTGGTCGCGATAGCTGCCGACGTGCAGTCCGGATGCACCTGGACGACGGACCGAAGGGTTGGGAGCTGATCTGCGAGAGGCATGGCTCTCGCTTGCCGCAGTTTCGCGAGAGCCGATTGGTCCAGTTCGAAGTCCTCGAGTAATTGCCCGACATGGCTTTGTGAAAGGTTGATCGACTGGCCCTTTGGTACCAGATAGGATTTGGACGATTTCGCAAATGCGGCCAATTCTGCTCTTGCAGTGCCGGTGTCCAGCTCCATCAGGGAAGCACGAGCCAAATCCATATGTGCCCAACCGTCGGCCGGCGTCAGTCGAGTTGCTGCCTCATAATGAGATATCGCTCCCGGATAGTCATATTGTGCCTCGGCGATCTGTCCTCGCAACAGCGCGACGCGGGCGAGCTCCGAAGCGCTTGTGGAAGTCATTTTCGAGAGAAACGCTTCTGCGTCATCATAATGAGCGGTAGAGGTTTCGATTTGAATGCGATGAGTTGAAAGCCAGAAGCTGGACAGGCCGGCCGTGTCGACCCGCTGCAATACGGCGCGCGCGCCTCGCAAATCGCGCTGCTTTCGAAGCAGGTCGACTTCGACTGCATCGATCTCCGGACATGATCGAAAGCGTTCGCGCGCCTGCAAGACCAGGGAAAAGGCTTCGTCGCTGTCGCCGGCATCGAAGGCGGTCCATGCAGCTTTCAGCCATGGCCAGATATTTTCCGGATGAGCCTCTCGTGCCGTTTGAAAGAAGCTCTGGGCGCGTTCGACATCGCCCTTAAGGGCCGCCAATTCGCCGAGTTGTAATAACGAGCTGAGCTGGTTCGGCTCAAGCTGAAGTGCGTCTTTGAGCGAGCGTTCCGCTGGCTGTAGCTGCCCTAATGCACGCTTCTCGATCGCCAGCTCGACGAGGTTCTGCGCGTTGCCAGGATTGATGCGCTGAAGCTGGATGAACACCTCATGAGCTTCTTCATGCCGACTTTGCCAGCGCAGTTGAATGCCGCGCTCTGCCAGGGCGCTCTCATCGGCCGGGCACTTTGCTAGTACCGCATCGATAATACGCGTGGCCTCGTCCATACGTCCGAGTTCGCGCAATCCCACGGCAACGTCCCTTGCGCGGCCGGAATTGTCAGGCTCAGCGTCGGCCGCCGCCGTAAAATAGCGTAAGGCCGTCTCGTGATCCCCACGCCGGCGATAGAGTTGGGCTAGGGCTGCAATGCGTGCCGGAGAGCCTGCATCAAGCGCTATCGCGCTTTCGAGAAGATCGATAGCTTCGTCGATGCGATGCTGAATTTCAAAAAGGCTCGTCAGCCCGGTCACGGCGCCGTTATCGTTTGGCCTCAGCGTTAGCGCGTGTTTCAGTACTGCTTCGGCTTGGTCCAGGGCTCCCAGTTGGCGCAGGGCGTAGCTCAAGCCATTCAAGGCATGAACATTGTCGGGGTCCCGATCGAGAGCCTTACGGAAATATCTTTCCGATTCCTGGCCATTTTTCAGATGCAGGTGAATGTGGCCGGACTCGATCGCCGCATCAATGCATTGTGGATCCGCGAGTGGGACAGCATCGAATGCTGCCAGTGCCCCTGCAAAATCGTTCATTGCACGCTTGGCCCGGCCTACACCTATCAACGCTGAAGAAAATCCCGGTCTCGCTTCCAGAACTCGCTGGAACTCGATGATGGCGTCGTCGTACCGGCCGAGACGATGCAGGGATCGGCCCAAATCGAACCTGGCATCCAGATTGTTGGGCTCGATGTCGGCCGCTTTTGTGAAGTGTATGAGCGCTTGAGCGTGATCGTGTTTTTCACGCGCTATCGCGCCCAGCGCACGGAGCGCCCGAACGTTCCGGAAATCAATTTCCAATACCCGGCAAAATCTGACAATGGCGTCATCTGGCCGTCCGGCCTTCCAAAGGACATAAGCAAGGCAGTGCAGGGCACTGACATTGTCGGGGTGCTCGACAAGAACGGTGTTCAATAGAGTTTCGGCTTCGTTGAGCCGGTTAGCCTCTCGCAAGGCATGACCAAGTTCGATTGTTATATTCGTATTTCCGGTATCGATTAAGATTGCTGCCTTGAATGCGTTGATCGCGGTATCAAAATCCTGCATTTTAAGCGAGATTCGCGCTACTCCGATCGAATTCGCGGCGTTATCCGGTTCGAGAATGACGAGTTCGCGAAACATCTCCAAAGCTTCGGTCGTTCGATCAAGGGTGCGAAGGAGATTGGCGATCTCTCGCTTTACGGCGAGGAGAGGGCCATTTGTCTGATCGATGCTCTTCAGCGCGACCAGAGCCTCTTCGAAGCGTCCACCTGATTTGAGTGTGGCGGCAAGTCCGTTCAGTCCATCGGCGTGTTTGGGATCGAGCGCCAGCAGGCGACGAAACTGTGTCTCGGCATTTTCAAGCTGTTTGAGGTGCCGGAAGGTATGGCCAAGCCCGAGCAGAGCGGCCTTGCTGTCCCGGTCGCGGTCCAGCACCTGTTCAAATGTGTCGCGCGCATCCTGAATGTTTGCTGATCGCAAGTGGTCATAAGCCAGAGCGATAGCCGCGGCGCTATTATCAGGATCGCATTCGAATTTTGCCTGAACATTGGCCGATGGTGCCGAGGGGCTGTCAGCCTCGCGGAGGCGGTCGCGATCGTCGAAGCGCTGTTGGGTCTGTTCCTCGTTCGACATCGGTCTCGTCGCCTGTTTTTGACTGCAGGCCAGCAGGAGAATTCTCACGTTACTGGTCTGCAAAGCCTACACCTGAGGCCGCACCGCGAACAGCCATGATAACAGAAATGATACACACTAACAAATATGTTATGATATATGTTATGCTTCGATTGACCGCGGACTTTTTATGTGTTCCCTTTGGGTATAGCATCGCAGGGGAGAGTTTGAATGGCTAAACCATCTGAAACGTTCAATTTTGCCTACTCGTTATCGGCCTCAAATGGGACCTATACGCTAGTCGATACAAACCCCGCAGCCGCTGGCGTGGATCCTATCGCTGTTGGCGTTAACATTACGGACAGGGACGGATCGGCAACCATCGATAGTTCCGATCCGGACCTCAAGGTAAAAGGGGCCAGCGGATCTCTGCTCGGGGGCAAGTATGAATTCGTCGCGACCGCAAAGATCGGAGGTCATGACGGGTTCATCGTCGAAGACCACAAAGGTGATTTCGTCTATATCACCAACTTCGCCTTCAAAGGCAATCTCAACGACGGCCATGGTCAGCTTAAGCATGTGGATCCCGGCGGTTCCGTCGCGATTTGCTTCATGGCGGGCACTTCAGTGGCAACGCCTGATGGCGACATCGCCGTGGAAAAGCTTTCCATCGGCCAATTGGTGAGGACGGCGGACGGTCGCTCAGCGCCGGTCCGTTGGATCGGGCGCCAGACCGTTTCGCGCTTGTTCACCGATGAATTGCGCCTTCCCGTCTGCATCAGAGCGCATGCTATCGAGGATAACATGCCGTGCCGGGACCTTTTCGTGTCGCCTGGACATGCACTGCTCGTTGACGGCGTCCTCGCGCAAGCAGGTGCTCTGGTCAACGGTGTGTCGATCGTGCGGGAGCGCGACGTGCCCGCGACCTTTACCTACTATCACGTCGAGCTGGACGATCATTCGTTGATCCTCGCCGAAAACGTGCCTGCTGAGACTTTTGTTGATCACGTCGACCGAGCCAATTTCGACAATTGGGACGAATACGAGGCGCTCTATCCCGAAGGCCGGAATGTACCGGAGATGGAATATCCGCGTGCCAAGGCCTATCGCCAGGTACCGGGGACGATCCGCGAGCGTCTGGCGGCTCGTGCTCAGGCGGTATTCGGCAAAAGTGCCGTCAGCGCGGCCTGATCGAAGCAAATAAAACATGAAAGCGGACATGCCTGGGCGCATGTCCGCTTCTCTAATCGGCCGTTGGGGGTCAAGCGCTTTCAGACTATCCACTACCACGGTGTCGATGTCGGTCGCGGGCTCGTGCTTCTCTTCGGAATCGGCGCCCGGCCCTTCCAGTATGGGATTCGAAGACGAGGCGGAACAATCTTTTGGTCGGCCTTGCCGTCAATCGAACGGCAGGACCAAGCAGACATGCGAACTCACCTCATCCATCGTCCCGCGAGGGACATCATTCCACTGCTCGGTGGATCTCGAGTGTTCTCCTATCGAGTTTGATCCCAAATGGTTTTCATGCGGCTGCCGCGACTTGCTCCCGGGTCCAGCGGAACTCGGTGCCGTCAACCCAGATGCGGTGCATAATCACGGCCAGCCGGCGAGCCAGGGCCACGATCGCCTTTTTCATCCCGCGGCGCCTGGCGATCTGCATGGCCCACGCCTTGAGCCAGGACCATTTTTTTGAATGCATCATGCTCTGAGCTGCTTCGTAGAGCATCGTCCGCATCATCTCATCGCCACAGCGCGATATTTTGCCGCTCCAATCGATCTCGCCCGACTGATATCTGGAGCACGTCAGCCCAAACACCGCCCCGACTGACTTGGATTTCCGGAACCGGGCAGGCACATCGACGGTGGCGCGATAGGTCAGCGCCACCACGGGGCCGACACCGGGGGTCGTCATCAGGCGCCGGCATACCTCATCCTCCCGGACGATAGCCAGCAAGCGGCGGTGCAGGATGACGATCTGTTCACGGAGCGCCCGCCGGACGACGAGCAGCGGTTCCACCAGTACCGCCAAGTCGGGGATGTTCTCGACAAGCTCCTGGATGCGAACCTCGAACCTCACCTTGCCGACCATTCCGACCTTGAGGCCGAAGTTGCGCAAAGTACCGCGTAGATCGTTCTCGATGGCGATCGCCTTGGACTGCAATAGCTTGCGATGGGTCAGCAGCATTCGCAGTTTCTGGCTGCGGAGCGTCTTTACATGCACCGGACGGTAAAGTCCCACCCGCATCATCTGCGCGATGCCGCGCGCATCGTTGCGGTCCGTCTTGTTGATCTGCGCCTTCAGCACCGCCTGCATGTGCCGGGTCTCGACACAGACCACCGGTAGCTCCGCTTCGGCGAGAGCGCTGAACAGCCATTGCGACAGCGGTCCGGCCTCCAGTCCAATCCGCTTGAAGCGGTAGGCCGGGCTCCCCAGAACCTTCAGCAGGGCTGCAGGTTCGCTCGCTACCTTCACTTCCTTCACGATCCTGCCCGTGTCATCCACAATGCAGACACTGGTCTCCTTGACCGATACGTCCAATCCAGCAAAATGGTCCATGCTGCGCTTCTCCTTCTGATGCTTGAGGCCGTTACCACGGACCTCGTTTCACCATCAGCCTGAAGCGCAGCACCCAAAAATCTTCAGCTATCCACAAGCTGGCCGGCCGATTACCCCATCTTTTTGTTTGAATTGATATCATGCAGGCGTCCGGCCTGGTGTCCGCGGCGGTTTCGTGCTTCGCCTCGGCAATCCATTCACCGGTTTAATTCGGCCGGCCGATGCTTTCATATTTGAAGCCGAGCGCCCACATATCCTCTGGTCGGTAGATATTCCGGAGATCGACGATCACCGGCGCGATCATACTCGCCTTGATGCGTTCCAGATCCAGCGCACGAAACTGCCGCCACTCGGTGACGATTACCAATGCGTCGGCATTGCGAGCGCAAGCGTAGGGGTCGTCGCAATATTCGATGCCAGTTAGCTCCTTCTTCGCCTGCTCCATGCCGGCGGGATCATGGGCTTTTACCTTGGCGCCCAAATCCAGCAGACCCGTAATCATCGGAATTGACGGCGCCTCGCGCATATCATCGGTGTCAGGCTTGAAGGTCAGACCCAAAATGGCAATCGTCTTTCCCCGGATGTCTCCGCCGAGGACGTTCGCCACCTTGCGAGCCATCGCGCGTTTGCGATTGTCGTTGGCCGTCAACGTCGCCTCCACGATGCGCAGTTGCACACCGTAATCGAGTGCAGTCTTGACCAGCGCGCGAGTATCCTTTGGGAAACAGGAGCCGCCATAGCCCGCGCCGGCATGCAGGAATTTCGATCCGATGCGGTTGTCCAGCCCAATGCCGCGCGCGATCTCTTGCACATTCGCCCCCACCTGTTCCGCCAGGTCGGCCATCTCGTTGATGAACGTAATCTTGGTTGCTAGAAAAGCGTTGGCGGCGTACTTGATCAGTTCGGCGGTCCGGCGCTTCGTGTACATGATGGGCGCCTGATTGAGGTAAAGCGGACGGTAGATGTCGCCCAGGACTTTCCTGGCGCGTTCGTCTTCGGTACCGACCACGATACGGTCGGGGTGCTGGAAGTCCCTGATAGCCGCGCCCTCACGCAGGAATTCCGGATTAGAGGCGACGGCAAAATCGGCGTTGCCGTTGGCTTCACGAATGATACGTTCGACCTCATCACCGGTGCCGACCGGCACTGTCGATTTGGTGATGATAACCGTGAAGTCTCTCAGGTGCGCCGCTATTTCACGCGCTGCGGCATGCACATAGGTCAGATCGGCATGACCATCGCCCCGACGGGAAGGCGTACCCACCGCAATGAAGACCGCATCTGCGTCGCTAACGCCGCCGGCGAGGTCTTCTTCAAACTTCAATCGGCCGGAACTCATGCCGCCACGAACGAGTTGCTCGAGATCGGGTTCGAAGATCGGGATTTCACACCGCTTCAATGCCGCGATCTTGTCGGCGTCCTTGTCGATGCAAGTAACATCGTGACCAAAATCGGCGAAGCAGGCTCCCGACACCAAGCCGACGTAGCCAGACCCAATCATCGCAATGCGCATGATGAAAATACATCCATGATAATGTTATGAGGACCGGCTAGTCGGATCGGTTACCCGACCTATTGGCTGAGGCCGACGCGGCTCGCGGTATATCCGCGGTTAAGGATCGCTTGCCACCACGGCCGATGATTGACGTACCAGTGGACCGTTTTCTCGATTCCGCTTTCGAAACTTTCCTCGGCCCGCCAGCCGATTTCGCGCTCGAGCTTCGAGGCGTCGATGGCATAGCGTCGGTCGTGACCCGGTCGATCCCGTACGAACGAAATAAGATTTCGTCTTGCGCCGTTTTTGTCCGGCGAGATTGCGTCGAGCAAGTCGCAGATGCTTTCTACGACCTGAAGGTTGGTTCGTTCGTTCCGACCGCCGACATTGTAGGTGCTGCCTATGATGCCGTGTTCGAGCACCAGCGCCAGAGCCTTTGCATGGTCCTCGACGTAAAGCCAGTCCCGGATATTCTTGCCGTCGCCATAGACCGGCAGTGGGTCGCCGGCGAGGCCCTTTATGATCATGTGCGGGATCAGCTTTTCAGGGAAATGGTAGGGCCCATAGTTATTCGAGCAGTTGGTCACGAGCGTCGGCAGATCGTAGGTTTCCCGCCAAGCGCGAACCAGGTGATCCGAGGAGGCCTTGCTGGCGGAATAAGGGGAGTTCGGTGCGTAAGGGGTCGTCTCGGTGAAGTACCCTTCATCGCCCAGCGAGCCGAACACCTCATCCGTCGAGATGTGCAGGAAGCGAAATTTCGCGCGCTTCTCCGGAGATTGGCTGCGCCAATAACGGAGAGATTCCTGCAGAAGCGTGAACGTGCCGACAATATTGGTCTGAATGAATTCTCCGGGACCGTCGATCGAGCGGTCGACATGGCTTTCCGCCGCGAGATTCATCACCGCGTCGGGCTTGTATTTCTCGAATAGTTTGCGAAGGGCATTAGATTCGCAGATACAGGCCTGCTCGAAGGCATAGTGCGGATTGCCGACGGCGCCCGGCAGGGATTCCAGGTTCGCTGCATAGGTGAGCTTGTCAATATTGACGATGCGGGCATGCGTATCGCGCAGCAAATGGCGCACAACGGCTGAGCCAATGAAGCCCGCCCCGCCAGTGACAAAAAGGGTAGATTCCCCGAAGCGCATTCGCGTTACCTTTCTTCGCAGGAATGGCTAGTTTTTGAATGAACGGTAGACCGAGTTCAGATATTCGCCGTAGCTGCTCTTGGCAGTCTTTTTCGCGGCTTTCTCGAACTCGTCCAGCGAGATGTAGCCCTGTCGAAGCGCTATCTCTTCGGGGCAGGCGATGCGTAACCCCTGACGTTGTTCCAGGATCTGCACAAAATGGCTAGCCTCCACCAGGGAGGAATGTGTGCCAGTGTCGAGCCAGGCAAAGCCGCGGCCGAGAACCTCAACGAAGAGGTCTCCGCGTTCGAGATAGGCCTTGTTGACATCGGTAATTTCGATTTCTCCCCGGGCCGATGGCTTGATGTTCGCCGCAATATCAAGCACGTCGTTGTCGTAAAAATAGAGACCGGTGACGGCAACATCCGATTTCGGGTGTCTTGGCTTCTCTTCGATCGAAATTGCGCGGCTATTGCTGTCCAATTCGACCACGCCATATTGCTCAGGTGCGTTCACGACATATCCAAAAACAGTGGCGCCGCTTTTTCGGGCTGAGGCCTTGGCCAGCATCTCCGGCAGGCCGTGCCCGTAAAAAATATTGTCGCCCAAAACGAGCGCGACGGAATCCTCTCCGACAAAATCGCGGCCCACAATGAAAGCATCGGCCAGCCCTCGCGGGGTCTCCTGACTCGCATAGGAAAACCGCAGTCCGATCTCAGAGCCGTCACCCAGCAACCGCTGAAACAACGGTTGATCCTGCGGGGTCGAAATGATTAGAATCTCGCGAATGCCGCCAAACATCAGCGTCGACAGCGGATAATAAATCATTGGCTTGTCGAACACCGGGAGAAGTTGCTTTGAGACCACAGTCGTCACCGGATAGAGACGAGAACCAGTGCCGCCAGCCAAAATGATGCCCTTCATAACCCCTCGCTGTTTACCAAACCAATGTTAACATATAACGTGCGTTGCACAAGTTTGTTATGCGACGCAATGTTAATATAGACTCAAGACGAACCTTTGAAAGCGGTGAACAAATGAAGGTTGTTACGACGGCGCTACCGGAGGTCGTGATCATCGAGCCCAAGCTGTTTGGCGACGAACGGGGGTTCTTCCTGGAGACTTATCAACTTGACAGATACGTCGAGAATGGCATTGCCAGGCCTTTCGTGCAAGATAACCTTTCTCGGTCTCGTTACGGCGTACTTCGCGGATTACACCTGCAAAATCCTTCAACCCAGGGCAAGCTCGTCAGCGTTTTGCGCGGCAAGGTCCTGGACGTTGCGGTTGATGTGCGCGTCGGCAGCCCGAACTTCGGCCGTCATGTTGCCGTGGAACTAAGCGAGGAAAATCGACGGCAATTATGGGTGCCGCGCGGGTTCGCGCATGGATTTGCCGTACTATCCGAGACCGCAGATTTCTTCTACAAATGCGATAATCACTATAGTCCGAAGGATGAGATTGTCGTGCGTTGGGACGATCCTGTCATCGGCATCGCGTGGGGCATCGAGCAACCATCGCTGGCGCCCCGCGATGCCGCAGCGCCGAGACTGGCCGACATCACAAATTTGCCGGTCTACGGACAAGTCTGATGCGTATCCTGCTGACGGGAACGAGCGGGCAGGTGGGTCGGGCTTTGCGTCCGCTGCTTGAGGGTGAGAACGATCTTCTTACGCCCGGGCGCGCAGACTTCGATCTTGCCAATCCGGCGGTGCTCGCTGCGGCGCTGGATGGATTGAAGCCCGAATTGATCATCAATCCCGCCGCATATACTGCCGTGGACCGTGCAGAAGATGAAGCGGACTTGGCATTCCGTGTCAACGCAGAGGCGCCATCCGTTATCGCGCGCTGGACTGCACGGCATCATGTTCCGCTGGTCCATTTCTCGACAGATTACATTTTCGATGGTTCCGGTGACAGGCCGTGGCGCGAGGATGGTCCAACGGGCCCGCTCTCCGTGTATGGCGCAAGCAAACTGGCTGGCGAACAGGCAATCGCGGAAGCGGGCTGTCCTCATTTGATCGTACGTACGTCATGGGTTTACGCAGCCAAAGGTACGAATTTCCTGAGAACGATTGCGCGGCTGGCCGGAGAACGCAAGGAACTGCGGATCGTCGCCGACCAGATAGGCGCGCCAACATCGGCCAGGGTGATTGCGCAAGCTGTCGTGGCGATTTTGCGCGCCGAGACTGCGAGTCTCGCAGACGGATTTGCCAGGAGCGGAGGCGTTGTCAATGTCGCCTGCGCAGGGCAAACGAGCTGGCAAGGTTTCGCGTCCGCGATCGTCGCGGGCTTGAGGAGTCGCGGCGTTAAACTCGAGGTCGAAAGCGTTGCTCCCATCAAAACCAGCGATTATCCGACCAAAGCAAAGCGGCCCGGCAATTCGAGGCTCGACCTATCTCGACTTGAAGATGTGTTCGGGGTTGTCACTCCGTCCTGGAACGAAGCCTTAGCCGTTGAACTCGACGAATTGACGCGTGAGCTGCGCTAAGGAACTCTCACGCGGATATCCTGCGGCTCACGACCCCGTCTTGGCTAACAGCAAAGCATGAAGGGCGGACCTCCGGCACGTCGATCGGTCGATCAGCGGACCATAATCTAGATGGAAGGCTCCATCAAATCGTAACCGCACTCGGCGAGTTCGGATTGGATACGATCCCGATCGGCCTCTTCTGCAAAGGCCAGAGCGCAGATTTCAAAATGATTGTCGCGACGAACGTTGACGGTGGGAAAACCCGCCTCAAGCAGCAGATTGCCCAGACGATCTGCCGTAAAGCCTGTGTTATGGGCCATGTAATGGCGCCCCCGCGATATGGAGGCCATGTGGCCGTAGAGCATATCTAGCGCGGTGATCGGTCCTGCCTGCGATACGTAAGCCACTTGATCGGCGCCGTACTGCAGCAATTGCTGGGCGACGGATTCAAGGTCGGGACAGAAAATCAGTGCGAAGCCGTCGGCCTTCAAGACGCGTTTGAACTGGCCGAGCGCATCAGCTACCTCGTGCGCAAAGAGATGCTCGAGCGTGTGCGATGACCAGACCGCGTCAAAGCTGGCAGGCTCAAAAAGCAAATGCATATCCGTGATTGATCCAACAACTGTTGGCCGGACGGCTGGATCGATGTCCAGACGGATTTCTTCCCATTCCTCTGTGAGAAAGAGAGGCGCCATCCGGCGTGCGGCCTGGGGCCCGGAGCCGGCATTCAGAATGCGTCGTTGAAGGCTTGTCACCTGTATCCCTTCATCATTGGGAAAACCGTATTTACCCGGCCGTCTTCGGATTGTTCCGCTCGGGACTCACATTCCCGGCGGAACATCGGTCGGAACTGGTGGGTTGCACCAACGAGCATTTCGGGAACGTGGCGGCCAGGCCAAGGCGGAATAAGGAACCGGATCCAACGATAGAACTGGATTGTAGTACGGGTCATTCAGCAGCGCCTCCGACCATTTTTCCCGCAACATTTGTAGCTCCCGCTTGAATCGCGATCGTCGGTCGGGTTGGTCGTCGCGGCCGCGGCTCGCCGATTCCAGGTGCCAAAGCCTAGCGTGAGAAGTGAACACAATTCGTCTGTCGATGGCACGTAGTTTCAGACAGTAATCGACATCGTTGAATGCGACGGAAAAATTGACTTCATCCATTCCACCAACTTCCAGGTAATCATCTCGCCGAGTCAGCATACATGCTGCGGTGACGGCGCTGCATTCACGAGCGATACGGAGTAGGTCGCCGGGTCCCGGGTCCCCGTCAACGCGGTCGTTGAACGCATGATGGGCGGCAAAACTGGCGCCGGTCACGACCCCGCCATGCTGGATCACGCCGCTTGGCCATAGCAACAATGCACCAACGGCACCGACATCCGGCTCCGCTATACGTCCCAGCATTTCTTCTAACCATTGATCGTCCATTGCTTCGACGTCGTTGTTGAGAAGGCAAAGATACTCGCTCGTCACGGTCTCGGCGGCGATGTTGTTCAAACGTGCAAAATTAAACGGACCATCAACGCGCAAGACACCGGTCGTATCGCCGACGATACTATCCAAATAATCTAGCGTTTCCGGATCGGACGAATCGTTGTCGATGACGAGCACGTCGGCAGAAGCCTTTTTGATTGCCGGCGCAATGCTCTCCAGACACCGTTTCAGCAGGGATACCCGATTTCGGGTCGGAATGATGACCGTTGTATGACCGGATGGCCGCGGCCGGATAACACGCACTGCCGGCAAGGTTACGCCGGCACTCGCAATGACTTGTGCCTCAATGTTGCGCTTGGAGAGATGTTCACGCGTGGCTGCGCACAAGGCCTCGCACCCCCCGACCGTTCGGATCGGAGGGATTGTGGCCAGTGCGCCCGGAAGATGGGCAACATGGGCGGAATCCGGAAATTCGCCATCGAAAGGCGAATTGAATAGCCGATAGAGATCCGATGCTCCCGACATCAGTGATAGTTGTGCCGTCTCACGCCGCATAGCGAAGAAATACGCACAAAAACCCTGTTCCAGCATCCGCTCATAATCGAAAGCAGGAAGAGCCAGTGGCCATTTTCCGCCATCGTGCGTCGCGAGGTCCAGATCGCCGTAAACGATCGTTGTCCCTCTGGCTTGCATGAAAGTACTCGCAATCCGCGCCAGCGCATCCGGTGCAAAGACCGTCTCCGTCAAGGCGAACACCACGAAATCGCAGTCATGTCCTTCACTGTCCAGGAAGGACCGCGCTTCGACCGGATCGAAGGTGGTCTGCTGTGCTCCGGCTTGTAGTGATACCGCGACCCAATCGCCGTGCGTCTGGTCATCGAGGCTAGGCAGCGTCTTGCCAACATTTCCCATGCCGATCAAGATGACGGCGCCTTTCGTTGAAACCGGGGTAGGGGGAGCTATCGGAAAGCGTTCACACCAGCTTTCGTACCGCGACATCGGAAGAGATTTGGGCATGAGCTGATCGAATAGTTCGCCCCTCAATCGCTCGGCGTCGATGCCGCCGAGCTTTGCTATCATCCCGGCCAACCCGTCCTCGAATGTCACGAACGGCAATGAAGTCTGGCCGAGTGTTTCTCCGCTCTCCTTGACAATTGTTAGTTGATGAATGCAACCATCTGCGAAGCGATCCGGCAGGTGAAAATCAAAGGCGCGAACGGCGCGACCTTGATCCCCTCCGCGTCCTTGATGCGTCCATCCCAAAGCCTTGACGCGCGAAACGAGTGCGCCATCGACGAGTACATCCAGAACGGGTGCCGTTGGGCTATCTCCATCAACCCAGCCCATAAACCGCAGGCCGCCGATCCACCGCGCCGATCCCGGGCCTTGGAGATCGGCGTTGATTTCGGCTCTCGTCAGGATGATGGGGACGCCGACCTCGGTGCCAAGATTGGACAGTCGCGCTTCGACGATCTCGGCGTTGTGGATAAAATCGCTGTTGAAAGACAGCGAAAATCCAAAACAGCCGTTGCCTAAGCGGCGTTTCGAGAGCTCTCGAACAAATTCATTTGCGAGTGCTGTCTTCGCTGGTGTGCCGTCGATCAAAATATCAATGGTGAAAACACGCGTGAGATCGTTTGGATCGACCACATATCCGCCGAAACTCGTCTCATCCAAACGGACAAACGAGGTCTCCAAGAGAGATGGAGACCAGGATTCGGTCAGTGTCTGGCGGATTATTTCCATGGTGATCTAGCGCCCCTCCATCCAGCTGAGAAGCGATTTCGCAATGTCCGCCGGATCGGAGTAGGGGTCGATGGTGAGATCCGGTTCTCGTGTCTGATACTGTCCATCCGACCAGTCGAAACGTGCAATCGGCAAGCCTGAGGCTACTGCTGACCGTTCGGAGGGATGACCAAACAGAGGCCTCCCGCTGCAAATCAAAAGCGCACCCAAGTCATATTGGTCGACAACGCGATGGAGCTCATCCGATGGGACGGTCCCGGTAACATGTGTATTTCCGCCTTTCATCAATCTCTGATCATCGATCGTCGAACCGATGACGACGATTTTCAAATGAGGGTGACGATCAAGGAAGGCGCGGGCCAGATTCTGAATCATTCCGAATTCGTCGGTCGATGTGCGAAAGACAAGAATTCCGAGCCGTTGAACACGATGCTGTGATGGTGCTCGATCTGGAGATATGATTTCATCAACCGCCCTCAAGTGAGCGTTGGGGAGGTGGCGAGATACGAAAGCTTTGGCCATCGCACAGGGCGTCAAAATATGCTCTGCACCTTCTGCGACCGTCCGCCATTGACGTTGCCACAGCCGAATTCTGGACGACGCATCGTCAGTGGAATTCGTATTCTGCAGATCATACCGGTTTGTCTTGTGAACGCGGGGTGACTGCTCCGCGGGGTAAAACAGGCCGGAGTCCGCGATGAAGATATCGTACGGCGTTTCGCCATTAACAATGCGCCTAAGCAGCGATGGAGGTACGTTGGCCGGATCAAGGATTTCGAAGCGCGAGGGACGAATTGTGCTCAGGAATTGATCGAGCGCTGCTTGTTCGGACGCATCCGAAATCGTGAACCGGATGTTTTGAGGCGCTCTGCCATTCGGGCCAACAGGTCGCACAACAGGCCCCCTACAGCCTTGCGCAACTTCGAGCAACAGGGCCTCTTGCTCTTGGGCGAGCAATGCACGACTGCGGGCCTGCGCGACCGCGTGAACAGCGCCGGTGCCGACGACGATTACGTTTGGACGGTTACCAGGAAAGGGAAGCGACCGTTCGATCGCTTCCCGAGCGGACCTAAGAGGATCGACAGCAATAAATGCCGAGCACTCGTTCCGATAGTTCGGGAATTTGCCATCGAGTACTTGTAGATTCCGTACAACTAGCGAGCGCTTTTCGGATTTGAACGAGCGCGATCCCTCGTGACCGACATAGATCGACGGCGCGCAAACACTGCGAAAGCCAAGTTCGCGAGCTCTGAGGCAGAGGTCGACGTCTTCAAGGTAGCCGCGCTGATAGTGTTCAGAGAGATATCCTACGGCGTTAAGGCAGGCTCGCGTGATATAGAGGCAGAATCCGATGCCACTTGGAATATCTACGGGGCCGGCACGATTTACCGAGGCAGCAATTCTGTCGAGGGCTACGACGTCGTCGTACGAGCCAAGCTCGTTGACGTCATTCCCGACGGGAAAGCTCGAAAATTCACCATTGTTGGACAGTGGAACGACAGTGCCGATGTCGGTCGAACTGTGGGCTGTCGCGGCAAGGCGATCGACAAAACCAGGCGGAACGATAGTGTCAGAATTTAGCAGGATGACGTCGCCACCTCTGACGGCTTCCAGGGCACGATTGATGCTGCCGACAAAGCCCATGTTGCTTGAATTGATCAGCATCTCGACGCCAGGCTGCCGTGCGAAAGCATCAAGGTAGTTCCCGATACGGCTGTCCGGGGTCGCGTCATTGACAAGCAAGACCTTAAAGGTGCCCGACTGCATCGCCTTCAGGATGCTGTTCAGGCAAGCCCTGGTTGCGGAGAAATCAGCGTAGACGGGAATGATGACGGTCGGAATCAGTTCGCTGCCGCCGGTACGGATCCGCGGCAGACCTCTAGCCGGATTGACGTTTCCCGGCGCACGAAGCGAGAAGATCGGATACCCGTCAACCGAGACGAAGAACGATTGCGGGGCTGTTGAGGTCGGTCTGGCGACGGAAAAGCTGGCGCCGTTCCGACTATCGTTGCTCAGGATATGAAAGGGATCTGCGTCGATAAAGAACGATACGACGTTGTCCTGAGTGACGATCGAAACTTCGGCGGCTGAGTTCTTATCCCACACCACCCATCCTTCGACGCTTTCGTCCAACACCGTCATCGATGCGAATTTCGCGGGCGCCTGATGCTGGAGAGTGTCGATTGCTTTGCGAAGAACCTCGACGTCCCGCGCGTTTGTCAGTAGCGATCGTGCGGCAGTCGTTTTCCGTTCGCCTTTCGACCAGGCGAGCATTCGGCGATTGGCCTGTGCATCGTCCGGAGCAAGCTCCAGCACCTTGTCGAGATCCGCGACCGCGTAGGCTTCTCGCCTTATCCTGAATGATGCTTCCGCACGCAGCAGATAACTGTTCGGCTGAGGCGCAGGCGCAATCCGGCAGCGGCGGTCCGATAGCTCGAAGGCCCTGGCATAGTCGTTTCTTGCCAGAGCCTGCGCGGCTAGTAGTTCGAGGTCACGGTGATGCGGTTGATCGAAAATCAGGGCGTCACCTTGTAAAACTGTTTCTCTGGAGCCAATCCTGCTCCAAATCGCACACCAGTTGCGCGTTGGCGAATATCAATAACTACCGTCACTTCGGCCGATACCGCCAACTACTGTTGATCGGATTACTCCGCCGGCTGTTTGACGCGGCTGCGAAAAACTCGAACCCTTCCTGCGGAAGGGACCTGGGCGACTGAATGGCGAGGTACATTGCTCGCGCCGGCCTGCCGCGGAGCGAGAGCTGGGGATTGGGCCACTGAGCGTTTCTCGATTTGCTCGACGCTCAAACGGAGACCAACCAGGGGCTCCCGCCCAGTGGGGCCGGACAGGACGATACTCTTCCCGGACACTCGCATGGTTGGTGAGCTCAAAAAAATCGCATCAGCGACTAATTGATAGGAATTAGATAGTTCGCCAAAAAGTTCCAGGATCAGGCCGGTGAGGGGCATTGCTCGTCCACGTGTGCCGGCATATCCGCCGGCTTCCGTCATCTTCCCCGCTTGCGCACCTGACTTGACGGCGTATCGCAATTGCAAGCCGGCTTGTTTGGGCCATTCGATGGCAAGGCCTTCGATACGCGACGGCGCCGACGGGCCGGCGATCCATTGATCGGCCGCAACGATCACGTCGCCGAGACCAGCGACGTGGCCAAGGACTCTCATGGTATGAAGATCAGGTAAAGCAGGTTCGGACAGATCGGCCATCTCGGTCGCTTTGCCTTGCGTGATGGGTTCGATCTTGACGGCAGCGACGCGTGAGCCGTTGGGCTGCACAGCAAGCACCTCAACGTGAAGCGTGGCCGTCGCATTCGCTTGCACGACCAGGGACGTATTCGGATGCCAAAGTGTATTCGAATCGGAATCCGGATGGGTTGTGATCTGGATCTGGCGCTCGTAGCCCGGTGCAGGAGAAACCTTCACCTGTGGTGGTGAAGCCGTGTCCTCGGCGCTCTTGTAGTGAACCAGGAACAGTCCACGATTGAGCTCAACCTCCTTGCGCTGGCCGACATTGCTCTCGCGTGGCATGGAAACCCTCAATTTCTTTAAGACGGCTCTTAACAGGATGGCCTTGATATTGCTCGCGGCGCTAGATCAAGTCTCACATGTAACATATTGTGTAACATAATGCGTAACTGTTCAATGTGAATTTCGCTAGGTTCATCGAATTCTGGGCTATGTTAAGGCAGGTTGTGGGGGTGACGCGGGCTATCCGCGGCAGGTCGTTCAATGAATGTGTTATTTGTTCACAATAACTTTCCGGCTCAGTATCGATATCTGGCGCGGGCGCTTTCCCGCGACAAGACCGTCAATATGGTAGCCATTGGGTCGAGCACATCGCGTTCCGTTCCTGGCGTACAGTTGCGAAAGTATGCGTTAGGTTCGTCGGATCTGGCGGGCACCCACCCTTTCGCGCGGCGCTTTGACCTCGAATGTCAGCGCGGCGAACAGGTGCTTTACGCCTTGTCCTCATTGGTCGCGTCGGGCTTTGCACCGGATGTTATCCTGGCCCATCCGGGCTGGGGAGAAACCTTGCCGTTACGCATCATGTTCCCGAAGGCGCGCCTCCTGGTTTACTGCGAATTTTTCTACGGCGATCAGGGGCTGGATGTTGATTTCGATCCTGAATTTCCGAAGGCCGGTTTGGACGGTCATATCGGGCTCAAGCTCAAAAACGCCACGACGCTATTGGCGCTGAACGACGCCAATTTCGGGGTGTCGCCGACCGAATGGCAGCGTTCGACATTTCCTGTCCAATATCAGGACAAGATTGCCACGATTCATGAGGGGGTGGATGTCGACCTGGTGCGGCCGGAACCATCAGCCATCTTTCGGCTGCCTTCCGGACAGGAACTGAGATGTGACGATGAGGTGGTTACCTTCGTCGTCCGCAGCCTCGAGCCGCTCCGAGGCTACCATATGTTCATGCGCGCGTTGCCGCGAATTATGGCCGAGCGGCCGAACGCTCAGATCGTGGTCGTCGGCGGGGAGGGAGCGGCCTACGGCCTGCCTCCGCCTCGCGGCAGCAACTGGAAGTCGGTCTTTCTCAACGAGGTTGAATCACGGATCGATCTCGGCCGGCTGCATTTCGTGGGTCACCTGCCTTACACGGAATATCTCAAGTTGCTTCAGATATCGTCAGCACACGTTTACCTCACCTATCCCTTTGTTCTCTCGTGGTCCTTTCTTGAGGCGATGAGTGCTGGCTGCGTCGTGATCGGTTCGGATACGGCGCCGGTCCGCGAAATGATCGAGGATGGCGAAAATGGCATGTTGGTCTCATTCTTCGACGCCGATGGAATTGCCGCTCGCGTTGTTGAGGCGCTCGGAAATCCGTCGAAATTTCTCCGAATGCGCGCCAATGCCCGCCAATATGTGATGGATAATTTCGATATGGAGCGCGTTTGCTTGCCCAAAATGATCGAACTCATGAACGCCTCGGTCACGTCGCCCTTGGTTAGGCCCGGTGTTGCCGCTTTCTGGCCGGGAAAGGAACGCAAGACCGAGCGAGCCAGAGGCGCGGTTGAAGCCCCGAGATTGACTATACGTTCCCACGGGACGCGGCCGGCACTCCCCGGCAGCACGCCTCATGGCAAACCATGAGGAGGGGGCACAGCGCCTTAGCGTTGCGACGACAGGCTGGTAAATCTAGAACGGTCCGGCGCTGAAGCTCAGCGGCTGCACCACGTCATAGGCCGCCTTGGTCACGGGCACCGCGTAATTGACGGTCAGGGCGCCAAACGGCGACCCCCAGGTCAGGCCGACACCGACCGACGAGCGCACGACGTTGGAATTGGCGAGCTGCAGCGATTGGGCCGAACCGGGAAATGTGGTGGGACCGGCGTAGTGAAACACGCTGCCGGCATCGACGAACGCCGAGGCTCTCAGGCCATATTCCTGCGGCACGCCGGGGATCGCGCTCTGCAATTCCGCGGTCGTCGCCCAATACATGCTGCCGCCGACATTATCCATCGTGGTGCCCGGCGTGAGATCGCGCGGCCCGAATCCGTTCGGCGCAAATCCCCGCACCATGGTCGGACCGCCGAAGAAGCTGTCGATCAACGGCACCTGCTGGCCGCCATAGCCGGTGATATAGCCGCCCTGGGCGCGAACCATGCCGACGAGATCGCTGTTGAGCGCCTGGTAATAACGCACATCCTCTGATGTGCGCAGGAAGTTCACGTTGCCGCCGAGACCCGCGAGGTCCTGCTTGAGTTGCGAATTGATGCCGCTGGTCGGCATCTGGTTGTTGTCGAGCGTGTTGTAGGTGACGGTGTCGCCGACCGCGGAAACCCATTGCGGCCCGGCAAGCGCAGCCTGCTGGATCGGCAGCGAGGGCGTCACCGCCAGCGACGCCGGATCGAGCGTGACGTTCTGCCGTGAGATCGAATAACGCAACTGGGTGCCAATCTGCTCGTTGACCGGCAGGCCCAGCGAGAAGGTCGCGCCATAGACGTCGCTGCCATAGGACTGATAGCTGCTGGAATTGGTCTGCCTGGCGAATAATTCGACGCCGGCGGCGACGCGGGTGCCGAGAAAATACGGCTCCGAGGCCGAGAGGGCGGCGCTTTGTGCATATTGGCCGTAGCTCACCGAGGCCTTGACGGCCTGGCCGGTCCCTAAGAAATTGTTCTCGCCGACCTTGACCTGGGCCAGCAGCCCATCGGTGGTGGAGTAGCCGCCGGCGATGTTGAAATCGCCGGTCGATTGCTCGGTGACCTCGACATCGAGCACCACGCGGTCCGACGCCGAACCCGGCTTCGCGGCAATCTTGACGGTCTTGAAATAGTTCAGGTTCTTCAGCCGCCGCTCGGCGCGATCGATCAGCGTCTTGTTGTAGGCATCGCCCTCGGCGATATCGAATTCGCGCCGGATCACATAGCCACGGGTTCGTATATTGCCGTGGATGTCGATGCGTTCGACATAGGTGCGTGGCCCCTGATCGATCACGAAGGCAATGTCGATACGCCCGGCGCCGGCGTTGCCGACGGTGCGGGGCTTGGCCTGGGCAAAGGGAAAGCCGAGCTTTGCCATTTCCGTGGTGATGATCTCGGTGGTCTTGTCGAGCGCGTTGCCGTCAAACACGGCGCCGGTCCGGATCAGCAGCAGCCGGCGCAGTTTTTCGGAATCGAGTCCGGGGACGTTACTCACGAGGCTGATATCGCCGAAGTGATACAACGGACCTTCATCGATCGAAAAGGTCAGCGTAAAGCCCTTGCTCGCCGGATCGTATTCGGCGTTGGCGGCGGGCACGCTGGCATCGGCATAGCCCTTGCTCCGGTAGTACAGCCGCAACTGCTCGCGATCGGCCGCGACGCGATCGGGATCGTAGACGTCGCCGCCGGTCAGGAAGCTCAGCATCGTGGTCCGGGAAGTCTTGATCACGGCGGCGAGCTGCCGGTTGCTGAAGGCCCGGTTGCCGACGAAATTGATCTGCCGCACCGTGGTCCTGGCGCCTTCGGTCACCTCATAGACGAGATCGACGCGGTCATTGCCGCGGTCGATGATCTCCGGCACCACGCCGACATCGTCGCGACCGGCGTGCCGATAGGCCTCCATGATGCGGCCGACATCGGCCTGCACCAGCGCGCGCTGCAGCGGTCCGCGCGCCTTGGACTCGACGATGGCCTTGAGCTGCTCGTCCTTGATCTTCCTGTTGCCCTCGAAGGCGACGCGATCGAGCACTTTTGCCTCGGTCAGGTGAACCACCAGCCGGCCGCCGGCATGATCGATCGCGACGTGATCGAACAGATTGGTCGCGATCAGCGCCTTTAGCGCGGCGTCGAGCGCGGCCGCATCGTAATGTCCGTCCGCTGCGGCATGGAAATAGGAGCGCACGGTCTCCGTATCGATGCGGCGATTGCCTTCGACGTCGATGGTCTCGCTGGCGCGGCCCGGCGTGGCCACAAGTCCCAACAACACCGCTAACAGCGCGCCTGCCATCCACGGCCGGCGGCATCGCTCGGCCGGTCCTGAGGGTTTACGCATCACGTCCCGCCTGTCCCTTGTTCGGCTGACCAGGATCGAATTGCCTGCGCGGGGCGAAAGAATGTCGGAGCCAAGGTGAGTTGCGGGCCAATCGCTAACGCCGCCACAATTTCGACGCCAAGCCGAACCGGTCGAACTAAGATTTGTCGTAGTGCCGCTTCAAACGGCCGCTAGCGAAATGCCGGAAAGTTTGCGCTTGCAGGCTTGGCAAGCGCGAACGCGTCGTGGGAGCATCACATGCGTACCGCTGCTGTCGTCACTGCCTTGTTTCTTCTGATTCCGTCGGTCACCTCGTCCGCGAGTGCCCCGATCTCACCGGAGATCGATCCGCGCACCTCGCTCGGCGTGGTTCAGCAATGGATTTATAATTATCGGGCCAAGCCGGATTACGCTCATGTGCCGGCCGCAGTGCGCGTGCTGTTTCATGCGCAGACCTTCAAGGAGCCCGAGACTGCCGGCATCTATCTCGGCTTCATCGCCGGCGCGATCGGCTCCAATCCCGCCAAGGCCGAGCAACTCGTCACCAGTCTGTTCCCGGTGCCGCCGGAAGATGAATGGGTGATCGTCCGCGCCATCGCCTATTCCGGATTGCCCGACTGGCGCACTCTGCTGCGCAAGGTCGAACCGCGGATGCCCGGCCGCAAGGTGATGATCGACAGTTATCTCGCCGGCACGCTGCCGACGCTGACCGACATCCCGCTCGAAGCGACCAGGCCCGGCATGATGGATAAATTGCGCGGCGCCTTCACCCACAATCCGTTCGCCAAGGAGGAGAAGAAGCTGGACACCAAAGTCACCTTCGCCAACAGCCAGGATCTGCTGGATACGCTGTGGGGCTATTATTTCGCCACCGGCTCCCATGTGCCGATCCAGCGCATCGTCTCGATGCTGCCGTGGAGCAAGAGCCGCGACACCATCGACAAGCTGACGGTCGGCAGCATGGCGCGCTATACGCTGGCGAGTTACGCGGTGCGGGACCAGGGCTTGCGCGAATATCTCCGCGGTGAACTGGCCCAGGCACCGGCATCAGTGAAAGCGCCGCTCGGCGAGGTGATCGAAGCCGCCGACACCGTGCAACTCGCCGCAGTCCGCAAGGACGCGCTGGCCGCGGTGGAAGAGCTCAAGACCAAGGGCTCCGATTCCAGGCGCAACCTCGACTTCTGGGGCCAGGTCGGCGTCGGCGCGGTGGCGCTCGGCTGCGTTTCCGCCGCGGCACTCGGGCAGGTCGCGGTCGGCATTCCCTGCGTGATCGGCGGCTCGGCCTCGCAAGGGCTGTTGTCGTTCTGGGAAAAGCAGCAATAGTGATTTCGGGCGGCAGACCGGCCGAAATAAGCATGTCGGGCTTGGCCGCCTGAGGCACAGTCGGCGGCGGAAAATCAACCGCCCGCGGCCTTCGAAGGGATCGAAAAAGACCGCGGGCGGAGAGATCGCATCGGGAGGGAGATGCGATAGTGGATTATTGAGCGCTAACCGGCTTGGCGTGATGGACCGCGCTCTTCGACTTCGCCTGATAGGCGAGCGCATTCTTCGGATTGCTGGCTTCGGGCAGGAACGGATCGCGATAACAGCCATTGCCACCCTTGCCGGAAGCGGCCGCCTCGCATTGCTCCATGGTGGCATAGCCGCAGCCGCGCATCCCGGATGTGTCGGTGTGGCAATAATCGCCGGCCGAAGCCGGCGTCGACATCGAAAGGAATGCCACCGCCAATAATGCCGAGGCGGGCCCCGCTGCCATTCGTAGTACGTTCTTCATCTTCTTCTCTCTGGTTCGATACGAGGTTTTCAGTGTGAACCCCCGAACGACCAGATGGGATGGCCGGGAACCTCGCGCTATTGGCGCGTAAAAATAGCAAAAAAATTCCTCGCGTGTGTCGTTGGACGGCAGAAATACGCAAGCCGCAGCCATTTTGAAAGACGATCGTCATTCAATCGGGCTTGCCGGATATTTTTCTCATGCCTGCGATGAACAAATATCATCACGCGCCGTGCGGCCTCGGTGCTTGCGAACGGGCTACGCGCTCCCTACGCGAGAGAGCAGAAAAAAGAAAAGGGGCCGAAGCCCCTTTCCCGACTGCCTTTCCTCAGTCATTTCCTTCAGTCCTTTTCTTCAGTCCTTCTCTTGGAGCTCACCACTGATTCCAGTGGTGCCAATGATGCCAGTGGTGCCAGCCGCCGCCGTAGCCCCAGCCGCCATAGTAATGCGGGTGCCAGTGGTGCCAGCCGCCGCCATATCCCCAGCCGCCGTTGTAATACGGATGCCAGCGATGCCAGTAATGCGGATGGTAGTAACCGTCACTGTCGTAATGGCGATGCCAGCAATGGCCCCATTCGTTGCAGACGTAATTGGCCTGCTCGATGTTTGAAGCCTGGTTGGCTTGACCGGGAATGGTCATCGGCATCGCGGATGCCGGCGCGGTAGCGAGGCCAACACCGCAAAGTGCGGCGAGACCAACAAGTGCAGAAGTAAGTTTCATGATGTTCTCCTCCTAACGTCAGTTGGAGGCGGCCAGTTGAAATCCGGTTCGGTGTATTACGGAGGTTTAATACCGATGAACAAAATAAACTTCCGGCAATGAATTGCGGTCATGCCAAGCTGGCCTGCGTGTCCATCGAAGCCGCGTCGGTACTTTCCAATTTGTAACCCGGATATTTCGAACGGCGCCGTTGCTGCCTCCCACCAATCTCCGCGGGACGATGGAGGCTTCAATGAGAACGATGTCATGGTCGCGGTATCATACGTTCACGCGTATCCCCACCCATCTGCGCCGTCGCGCCGCCAAACGAATGCGGCACGCCGCCAAGGCTGCGCTTCAGAAGGCCGCAGCTCAGGCCCCGTTGGCCCGGCCTGAGCTCGATCGCCAAATCGGGGACGCGGCAGGGGGATTTCTGGCCAGAATTTGCCAATCCTTAACGCGGATTTTTCGAACCAGGAGGCTGCGCAACCGTACCGATATCTGACACACTCGCTGCCGGAATCGATTGACGCTATGGATGCCATGAAAAACCTGCAGACAGCCCTGCCGTTCTGGGTTCGCGCCGTCCTCCTGGCGGGCGTGGTTTGTATCGTCGCGGGGGCGGGGCTGATCTCGTACCGGTACTACAGCAAGCCGAAGACGCTGACGATCGCGGTCGGGTCGCTCGACGGCGAGGCCAAACAGCTGGCGTCGCTGATCGCCAGCCACCTTGCAACCACGGATGCGCCGGTCCGGCTCAAGGTCATCAATACCGGCAGCGTGCTCGATGCGGCCAAGGCGTTCGATGCGGGCAACGCCGATCTCGCGGTGGTCCGGGCCGATGTCGGCGATCTGCAGCAGGCCCGCGCCGTGGCGCTGACGGCGCATGGCGTGGTGATGATCGTGGCGCCGCCGGGATCGTCCATCACCAGCATCGCCAAATTGCGCGATCACACCGTCGGCGTGGTCGGCGGTGAAATCAATCACGGCGTCGTCGAGGTCCTGAAGAAGGAATATGACCTCGGCCACGCCAACGTCACGTTCAAGGACATCGCGCCGCTGGATGCGCGCCGCGCCATTCAGGCCAAGGAGGTCAGCGCGCTGTTGTTGGTGGTGCCGCTGACCGAGCGGTATCTGTCGCTGGTGAAGGGCCTGTTCCGCGAAAGCCCCAATTCATCCCCGGTGCTGATCCCGATCGATGCCGCCGGCGCGATCGCCGACGCCAAGGGTCCCTATGAGAGCTTCGATATTCCCAAGGGCACGCTACGCGGCGCGCCGCCGGTGCCGGACGACGACGTCACCACGTTGCGCGTCGGATTTTATCTCGTCGCCAACCGGCATCTGAGCGCCACCATGATCGGCGACTTCACCAAAAAATTGATGAGCGTGCGCCGCGACCTGATCGGCGAGCAGCCGCTGCTGGCCGGGATCGCCGCGCCCGACACCGATCCCGACGCCTTCCTGGCGGTGCATCCGGGTGCCGCGGCATTCTATAACGGCACCCAGGAAAGCTTCATGGATCGTTACAGCAACGCGATCTATCTGACGCCGATGGTATTGGGCGCGCTGGCCTCGGTGTTCGCCGCCGCCTGGCGCTTCCTCGGGGTTCGCCCCGTAGATGGCGCGCAAACGACGCTGGATACGCTGTGCGGCCTGCCGGGGCGGGTGCGGAAAACCGACGATGAAGCCGAACTCGCCGCGATCGAGGAGGAGATCGACGCCATCCTTCACGCCCAATTGGCAAGGTCCGCCGACAGCGAGGAGAGCGCATCGGAAACCCACGCCCTGATCGCGGCGGCGCATCGGCTGGATAATCTGATTCATCACCGCCGCTTGGCGCTGGTGGCGCGGGCGCCACTGGTTGAAAAGCCTGGATAGCCTCCGGCATCGCTGGTTTTCGTCATCGTGTGTTGGCGCAAGCGCCCGTCAATGTCACAATGACGGCAAGTCGCGCGCGGCGAAGTGCGCCATCAAGGGGGAGAGCAGGCCATTATGACCCGTCGTTCGATCCGTATCGCCGTGCTGCATTTCTCCCATGAGACCGTCACGTTTCTCAAGAACGATACGACGCTGGACGATTTTATCTATCCGGGATCGCCGGCGAAGGGCGAAGCCCTGCTGAAATTCGATCCCAAAAATTACATGGGCGGCTTCGTCAAGATGGCGCGGGAGTTCGATGGTGTCGAACTGGTCGGGATCGAGTTGCCGTTGTGGCCCAAGACCGGCATTGGCTCGGGATGGGTCACCCAGCAGGCCTATGAAACGCTGGTCGGCAGGATGATCGCCGAACTCAAAGCGAGCGAGCCGTTTGACGGCGTCTATCTCTGCGTCCATGGCGCGATGGGGGTGCGCGGCGTGCCGCGTCCCGAGGCCGATCTGGCGCGGCAGGTGCGCGAAGTCGTCGGCCCCCAGGCGTTCATCGCCGCGACCTTCGATTTGCACGGCAATGAGGACGAGGAATTTCTCAAACATGCCGACATGGCGTTCGCCGTAAAATATTTCCCGCATTATGACGGCTATCTGCAGGGTGAGCGCGCCGCGCGCACCCTGGTGCGGGCGATCCGCGGCGATTACGAGCCGGCGCATGTGACCATCAAGGTGCCGATCATCTCGCCGACGGTGCTGCAATGGACCGGCGCGTCGCCATGGATGGATCTGGTGCAGCGGGCGCTGACCTGGGAAGCGACCGAGCCGGATGTCTACATCAACGTGTTCTTCGGGTTTCCGTTCGCCGATGTGCCCGATGTCGGCATGACGATCCAGGTGATGGCCAACGGCAACCAGGAGCTGGCCGACAGGATCGGCCGCGACATGGCGGCGACGGCCTGGCGTCATCGCGAGGCGCTGTTGGGTTCGACCAGGGTTCACACCATCCCCGACGGTGTCGCGCTCGCCAAACAGGCCGTGCAGCGCGGCGAAACCCCGGTGGTGCTGGCCGATCACAGCGATCGCTCGGGATCGGCGACGTTTTTGCTGCGCGAGATCATCGCGCAGGACCTCGCCAACACGCTGATCGCGACGGTCACCGATGCCAGGGCAACCGCCAAACTCAAAGCGCAAGGCGCCAAGCCCGGCGATGCCTTCGATATGGAGGTCGGTGGTCTCGTCGATGAATCCGCCGGGCAACCTGTGCGCATCCAGGGCACCATTCTGGCCGCGGGCGAAGACCACGGTCAGTTCTGGGCTGCGATCAAATTTGGCCGCGGCAACGTCCTGGTTCTCAGCACCTACCTCGTGCAGATCATGGAGCCGTTTTCCCTGAAAGGCCTGGGGCTGGATATCAATGCGTTCGAGGTCATGGCGATCAAATCGCGCGTGCATTTCAGGCGCGGCTTTCACGACAATGGTTTTGCCAAGACCATTCTGCTGGTCGAGCCGACCGAGCCGTTTCTGGGAACGGTTCGTCTCGATAAATTGCCGTATCAGAATGTCGACCTGAAAAAGTTCTATCCCTACGGGGACCCTGTCTTTCCAGCCTAAGCGGCCGGGTGCTGCGGGTTCACCAGCAGCACCATTGCGACAACCGCCGCGAGCGCGACGGCGGCCGCGCCTGCCAGATAGACGGCGCTGACGCCGGCGGTGCTGGCGATCGCGCCTGCCGCCGGTCCCGTGATGCCGAGTGAGATATCGAGGAAGGCGACAAAGGCCCCCATCGCAGCGCCGCGGCTTTGTGGGAGCGAGCGGCGCACCGCCTCGACGCCGAAGCCGGGGAAGGCGAGCGAGAAACCAAATCCGGTCAGCGCCGCGCCGGCGTAAGCCATCAACACGTGATCGGCCTGCCAGATCAGCAACTGGCCCGCGGCCTCGATCAGCACGCACACCAAAGCCAGCCTTGGCGCCGCCGATCTTGTCCGGCAGATGCGCAAACAATAGCCGCCTTCAGGTTTTCCCTCGCGCGCATGATCTCCGGCGCGGGACCGCCGCTATGCGCCGTATTGACCGACTGCATTCGTTGCAGGGCGTTGTCGACGGAGCTTTTGTTGGCTGCAAGGTAGGCGGTGCCGTCAGCGGTGATGGCGTAGAGCTTCTTGCCGTCGCTCTCGCTTACGGTGGCCTGGCCGAGTTCTTCGAGCATGGTCAGCGTTGGATAGATCACGCCGGGGCTCGGCGTGTAGGTGCCGGCGACGCGGTCCTCGATCTCCTTGATGATCTCGTAGCCGTGCCGCGGACGTTCGGAAATCAGGGCCAGCACCACCAGGCGAAGCTCGCCATGGTCGAACAGGCGGCCCGACCGCCGTCCGTGCCGGTGGCCGCCGCGCCCGTGATGCTCATGACCGCGGGGGTCGCGGCCGCGATGCTCGTGGCGAAAATCGCCGTCGTCGAATGATCCCCGGTGACGGTGTCCGCCGCGTCGGTCGTGGTCGCCGTGGCGACCGTGGTCCGAATGTCGGTGTCTCATGGTCTCTCTCATTCGATGTAGTTTCGATATATCTGTTATTTAGATATATCTAATCTGGCTCGATAATGATTTCAACCCCGGAGTGCCAAGGAAAGTGAGCCGTTTAGCTCTACCTGCCGTAAGCGACTGGTTATATTCGGATATTGGGAGATGCGGAGAAAAGCGGCCTTAATCTCCGCATCTTATGCAGGGATTAAGCTTGCGTCTGCGGGGAATATTGCCGATTATCTCCGCGTAGCTTGCGGAGAATAGATGCCCGACTATATCCACCAATTGCCGGCCTGGCCGCGATTTACCTGGGATCAGCACCGTCTTGCGGGTCAGCTCGCAGCCGTCAGGCATCGTCAGGGGAGGTTGATCGGGCGCATGCAAGCGCTGGGATTTGCACTGCGCGAGGAGGCGATTCTCCAAACGCTCACCGAGGATGTGCTCAAATCCAGCGAGATCGAGGGCGAAATCCTCGACAAAGAAGAGGTTCGCTCCTCGATTGCGCGCCGGCTCGGAATGGAAGCTGCGGGCTTGCCGCCTGCCGATCGCCATGTCGAAGGCGTCGTCGAAATGATGCTCGACGCCACCCAGAAATTCGGCGAGCCGTTGAGTTCGGAACGATTGCTGGCCTGGCATGCGTCGATGTTTCCCATGGGACGCAGTGGCATGCGAAGGATCCTGGTCGGCGCATGGCGCGACGATCGATCAGGCCCGATGCAAGTGGTCTCCGGCGCCGAGGGGCGCGAGCGCGTTCACTATGAGGCGCCCGCCGCCGTCAGGCTTGACACCGAAATGAAGTCCTTCCTCGATTGGTTCAACACTGAGGGCGTCATCGACCCGGTTTTGAAGGCGGCTCTGGCGCACCTGTGGTTTGCGACCATCCATCCATTCGACGACGGCAATGGCCGCATTGCGCGCGCAATCGCTGACATGTCGCTGGCCCGCTCGGAAGGCAGCCCGCAGCGCTTCTACAGCATGTCGGCGCAAATCCGGCTGGAGCGGAAGGATTATTACGACATGCTTGAGTCCACGCAGAAAGCGGGGCTCGACGTCACACCATGGATGGAATGGTTTCTCGGATGCCTCGATCGGGCTTTCGAAGGCGCGGAAAAAACCCTTGCGATTGTTTTCCGGAAGGCGGAGTTCTGGAGAGCGCATTGCACTACGCCGCTGAACGATCGCCAGCGCGACATGATCAACCGTTTGCTCGATGGTTTTGAAGGCAAGCTCACTTCTTCGAGATGGGCCACGATCGAGAAATGTTCGCCCGATACGGCGCTGCGCGATATCGCCGGTCTCGTCGAGCGCGGGCTGCTCAGCAAGAATGACGGCGGCGGTCGCAGCACGAGCTATTCGCTGGCCGACGCGGTGGCCGAATGACATCCATGATGAACCAGCCCTTGTAGACGTCGGGCAATAGCCCGTAAAATCGGCTCGCGCAGGGCTAACCTGTGGCCTGAAGACCCATATCAGAAGAGGAAATGCCGATCATGACCACCATACCGCAATTGCCGGAACGCACGCCGCGCGCCACGGGCGAACCGACGGCCCTCGATGGCTTGCTGGTGGTGGACTTCACCCGGGTGGTGGCAGGCCCCGCCTGCACCCAGACGCTGGCGGATTTCGGCGCCGAGGTCATCAAGATCGAAAACCCGGAAGGCGGCGACGATACGCGCGCCTATGAGCACGCCGAGATCGGTGGCGAGAGTGCGGCGTATCTGAGCCTCAATCGCAACAAGCGCGGCATCGCGCTCGACTTCACCAACCCCGAGGCGCTTGCGGTGGCGCGCGAGTTGATCGCCAAGGCCGATGTGGTGGTGGAGAATTTCTCCGGCGGCGTGATGAAGAAGTTCGGCCTCGACTATGCGTCGGTGGCGCCGACCAATCCGCGGCTGGTCTATTGCTCGATCTCGGCCTATGGCCGCAAGGGACCGTTTGCGTTGCGGCCGGGCTTCGATCCGATCACGCAGGCCGAAAGCGGCTTCATGTCGCTGAACGGTTTTGCGGATGGGGAGGCGGTGCGCACCGGCCCGCCGATCGTCGACATGGCGACGGGCATGTCGGCCTGCAACGCCATCCTGCTGGCGCTGCTGGCGCGCGACCGGCTCGGCCGCGGCCAGCACGTCGAAGTCGCGCTGATCGACATCGCGGTGGCGATGACCGGTTTCTACGGCATGGCCTACCTGATCAGCGGCAATAATCCCGGCCGCTTCGGCAATTCGCCGAACGGCTCGCCCAGCGTCGGCGTCTATCATGCCGCCGATGGCCCGTTCTACATCGCCTGCGCCAACGACCGGCTGTATCGTCGTCTTGTCGTTGATGTGCTCGAGCGGCCTGACCTCATGACCGACGAGCGTTTCGCCAATCGCAGAGTGCGCTCGGCCAACAAGGAAAAGTTGCGCGAGATCATCGGCCAGGTGTTCGCCGGCGACCGGCGTGAGGTCTGGATGGAGAAGATGAAGAAGGCCAACGTGCCGGTCGGCCATCTCCGCACCGTCGAGGAAGGTTTTAATGCGCCTGAAGTGCGCGACCGTCACCGTCTCAGCCTGATTCCGCATCCAACCGCGGGCGCGGTCCCGAACATCGAATCGCCGCTCAGCATGGGCCTGACCCCGATCGTCGATCCCGTCGCAGCACCCTTGCTCGGTCAGCACACCAACGAAGTCCTGCGCAAGACGCTCGGCTATGATGACAGCCAGATTGCAAAGCTGGCTGACGCGGGCGTATTCGGAAAAAAATCCGGCCATCCGTGATGCCGGCGTGACGAGCGGCTCCGCCGAGATCTCGGTCGAGAAGAATTCCACCTCATCTTCCCCGCCCAGTTCATGTCGACCGTGGTCCAAAGTTAATATTTGGCATTTGGCCGGGACACCGGAGATGCGCTATGCTCATCGGCCAAGGCGACGAGAACAAGAAAGTCGAAATCACGCAGGGAGCGCGTTACGCAAATCAGGGCGACGTCCATGATGACTTTACCGGAATTGGCGGTAGATGCCTTGGAAGAATTCCTTGGTTCCTATATGCGCCACCGCTTCGGCTCATCGAAGACGGATCTGATAGATATCGTGCCGAACGCGGCCCGCATTGCGCTGGAGTGCATCGGAAACAGCGACGCGCTCTATCATAATATCGAGCACACGATGCTCGTGACATTGGCGGGTCACGATATCTTCCGCGGCCGGGCACTGTATACCCAAATGACCGTCGACGATTACGCCCACACCATCATTGCCTGCCTTACCCACGACATCGGCTATGTGCGCGGCTTGCTCAGGGGTGACGATGCCGACGGCTTCGTGATCGACGCGACCGGCAAGAAAGTGGTGTTGCCGCGCGGTTCATCCGACGCGGCGCTGTTACCCTATCACGTCGATCGATCAAAATTATATGTCATGGAGCGGATCGAAGGCATTCCCATGCTCGATAAGGAGCGCCTCGTGCGTGCCATCGAAGGCACGAGATTTCCTCCGGGGGATTCCAGTATCGGGGAGGGCCAGGAGGCCTCGCTGCTGCGCGCCGCCGATTTTATCGGACAACTCGGCGACCCCAATTACATCAAGAAGGCCAATGCGCTCTATTACGAGTTCGAGGAGACGGGCATGAACCGTCAGTTGGGATATGAATCGCCCGCCGACATCGTCGAGCGCTACCCGCAATTCTACTGGAACAGCGTGGCTCCCCAGATCCAGACCGCCATCCGTTATCTCAACATGACCTCCAGCGGACGTCAGTGGATCGGCAATCTCTATGGCAATGTCTTTCGTGCCGAACGGGAGATCTCGCTATCCGGTCCGCAGAACTAGAACACACTCCTCCGACCCCGACCCTCATCCCGGCGCAACGGCTTCGCCGTTGTCGCTGGAGGAGCATCGCGCAAGCAATGCGTCTCGAAGGATGGCGGCGGGTTACGCCGCCGGACGCGACGCAGCGCGTCAACCGCTGCGTCGAATCTCTTCTGCGGCTATCGGAGCTGCTTCCGGTTCAGCGGCCGGACTTCGCGAACTTCGCCAGCATCGCGTCGAACGCCGCCTTGATGCGGCGGACCGCCGGGTCCTTGTAGGAAAATTCCGCGTTGTCGTCGTGCACCAGCATCGAGGCGTTGACCTCGAACACCAGGAGGTCACCGTTGGTGTCGAGCGCGCAATCGATGCCGCAATATTCCAGACCGATGCGCTGCCGGATCTCGTGCAGCGCCTGATAATGCCGCTCGTTAAAGACGCGTGTCGGCTCATTCAGGAACGCGGCTTCTTCCTGCTGCATCCAGGCCTGGTTGGCCATGTCGGTGTTGACGTGATGCACCTTCCACTCGTCGGCGATGGCGAGGTGATAGGGCAGCACGTTGTCTTCGACAAAAATGAAGCGGTATTTCCGGTAGAAACCGTCGGTCGAGCGATAGTCGGCATATTCGATGAAGTAACGGTCGGTCTCGGCGGGCTTTGCCAGATAGGCCGTGAGCGCTGCGATGGTGTCGATCTTGTCGAAGTCGTCGCCGCCATGGGTCCCGACCGGCCGGGCCAGGATCGAGGCCGCCGAGGGAAATGTCTGACGAATATCTTCAACGGAGAGTTTTTCGCCGGCCTGCTGCCGGCGGATCTTCGGGACCCGGCACCCCTGAATGCCCGTCAGCAGCTCGGCGACCATGTCGCGCGTCGTGCGCAGGATCTTGCGGGGGTCATTGACGGTGGGCTTGCCGAGCCTTTCGACGAGATCGGCAGCCTGCGGCAGCATCGCGCCGGCCTGATCGACATCGGAGATCAGATTGACGACGACATCGACGCCCTGTTTGAAGACTTCCGCGTCGTAGGCCTTGTTCTCGAACACCGCGAGCGTGTCGGTGTCGTAATCGGCATGCTTGAAGAGATATTCGGTCGGCGTGTTGCCGCCGAACGGCGCATACAGCGCCAGTACGCGAAAATCCGCCGGCGATTTGACCGCCGGCCGCCGGATCAGCGGCTGGATCTCCGCGGCCTGGGCGTAGGCCGTCTGGGCGGCCTTATCGTCGCCGAGCCGCTGCCGGATGCCACCGATCCAGTACAGGCTGTCGGAATCGCGCGGGTTGAGCGCAATGGCCTTTTCGAAACATTCCACCGCCGCCGGCACTTCCTCGAGTTCGTACTGCACTTTGCCGAGCTGGTGGTGCAGCACGGCATTGTCGGGCTGTTCGCCGAGCAGTTCCTGCAACAGTGCCTTGGCGATGATGTATTGCTTGGTCGCGGCCAGCGCCTGAACCAGATTGGTTCGCGTCGCCCAATGCCGCGGATTCAGTTTCAGCGCCTCGAGAAAATACGCGATGGCTTCCTGCGGCTTGCCGGTCTGGACCAGCACATTGCCGAGATTGCACCAGCACGGCGTCAAGGTGGGTACGAGGCGCAGCGCGGCTTTATAGTGGGCAGTAGCCAGTTCGAGATTGCCCCGCACCATGCAGGCGTTGCCCAGTTTGGAATGCAGGTCGGCGACGGTCTCGATTGGCGTGCTGGCGGCCGGCTGAGCCTCGGCTGCGGCGAGACCGAGCTGGAAGGCGGTAACGGCCTCGTCGTTGCGGCCGGCGGCGTAATGGTCCTGGCCGATCCGCAGCCAGTGCACCGCGGACGAGCCGGCGGGCTCGGCGCCCGGAAGCGAGGGGGCCAAAGCGGATGCGGTCATGGATTTACGCCCTGTGTCGGTGAAGGTAACCGAACCATGAAGATTCTTGGTAAACAAAGTCTTGTCACGGCCGTCATGCACCCTTCACCCGGCCGGAAACCTGCTTCCTTGTATGTCGCGGCCAGGGCCTGGAAACATCCGGACATACCTGATGGGGCAGGGCAAAACGCCCTCACATTGCCGATACGCCGCCTTGCGAATCAGCGGATAGTGCGGTGTGAGCGCCAATCGAACCCGCTGAGATCGTGACCGGACTGAAACCGAAAGCCGCCGCTTTGCCTGATACCCCCGAGCCGCGCAGCTGGGCGCCGCGGCTGGCGCAGGAAGCGCGGCTGCGCCAGCTCGAGGATCTGCTGGCGCCGCGTGCGATCGCGGGTGATCCCGTCGCGGCCGAGATCGAGCGCGCCGTGCTGCTGGGGGCGCTGGACCGGCGGCAGGAAGCGCAACAGGCTTTCGTCGATATCCTGCGAAGGGCGCCGCAGAATTTCAGCGCGCTGAATGAATTCGGCACGCTGCTGACCAATATGGGCGCGATCGATGCCGCCTGCCGGGTCTATGCCGAAGCGATCCTGCACCATCCCGAAAATCCGATGGCGCGCGTCAACCTCGCCAACCTGTTGCTGCGCGCCAACCGGCACGCGGAAGCGCGCGAGCACTATGAAGCGGTGCTGCGCATCAATCCGGACCATGCCGAGGCGCATCAGGGATTGGGCGCGGTGCTGTCCGACCTCGGCGATCGCACGGCGGCGCGGCATCATTTTCAGCGCGGCTTTCGCGATCACGCGATCTCGACGCTGGCCTATCGCGGCACCAGGCCGCCGGTGACGTTGCTGCAACTGGTCTCGTCGGGCGGCGGCAACATCCCGACGGCGGCGGTACTGGATGATTGCACCTTTCTGACCTCGGTGATCGTCGCCGACTATCTCGATCCGAAGGCCGCGTTGCCGCCGCATCAGCTGATCTTCAACGCCATCGGCGACGCCGACCTCTGCGAGCCCGCGCTGGAAGCGGCGGCCGCTTTGGTGGCGCGGACGACGGCGCCGGTTATCAACGATCCGCGCGCGGTCATGAAGACCGGCCGGATCGACAATGCGTTGCGGCTTGGCGCCTTGCGCGGCGTGGTGACGCCGAAGACAACAGCGGTCAGGCGCGAGGTGCTCGCCGGTCCCGGCGGCGTTGCTGTTGTCACCAGCCTCGGCTTCGACTTTCCGCTGCTGCTGCGCTCGCCCGGCTATCATACCGGGCGCAATTTTATTTTTGTCGAGAGCTATTCCGAGCTTGCCGCGGCGGCTGCCGGACTTCCCGGCGACGATCTGCTGGTGATCGAATATCTCGATGCCAGAGGCAAGGACGGCAATGCGCGCAAATATCGCGTGATGATGATCGGCGGCGAGATCTATCCGCTGCATCTGGCGATATCGCGAAACTGGAAGGTGCATTATTTCACCTCCGACATGGCCGACAAGCCGGACCATCGATCGGAAGAGGCGGTGTTTCTCGGCGATATGCGCTCAGCCCTCGGTGACGTCGCGATGACGGCGCTCGAGGGAATCCGCGACGCGCTCGGCCTCGACTATGCCGGGGTGGATTTTGGGCTGGCGCCAAACGGCGATCTGTTGCTGTTCGAAGCCAATGCCACCATGGTGATCGCGGTGCCTGATGCGGATGAGCGCTGGGCCTATCGGCGCGCGGCCATCGGCCGCATCATCGATGCCGTGGTCGCGATGATCATGCAGAAATCGACCGCGGCTGCAGCGAAGCGGGATTTGAGCCGCGCGAGCGCGAGTCATCACAAAGCTGCTAGGTCACATCTGCATAACTGGTGGAACTTTCCTTTCGACACCACACTTCTCCCGATTGCCATATCGGAGGAGGAACGAATGAAGCTCGCATTGCTAGGTGTCGCGACTCTGACGGTCACCGCCCTGGTGACGCCGGTGAAGGCCCAGGAAGTCATCATGAACCCCGGTAAATGTGCCCAGTACTATCCGAACGCTAATTGCCAGAATCTGGGACCGGGCAACCCCTATACCGGCGGTGGCTACTGGGCCGCTTACGGAACGGCGGCGCCCTATCCGGGCGGATGGCGAAACGATTACGCCTATATGGGACGCCCGCAGGGGCGTCATCATCATCCCCGCAACTATCGCTGACCGGCTCATCGCAGCCGCCAGAAAACGGGGCCCCGGATCGCACCGGGGCCCTTTTCATGTGAACCGCCGATCGCGACGCGAACGGCTTGGATCCATTACTTGCTGTCCGCGCCGGCGCCTGAGTTTGTGCTGCCCTGGCCGGCCGACTTGCTCTTGCTCATGCCCGTCGTGGTGCCCGATTTCTTGCTGGACGCCATCTTCTTTTTCTTCATCTTGGTGTCGGTGGCGGCCGGCGCGGCACTGCTGTCGCTGGATGCGCCTGCCGCCGGTGCCTGGGTTTGCGCCGAAGCCATGGTCGTGACGCCGACGAACGAGGCCGCCACGAGGGCCGCGAGTGCAAGTTTGGATCGCATGGATAGTTCTCCTTGGCTGAGTGTTTGCGCAATTCAGAACCTGCGACGGCGCGATTGCGTTCCCGCGGATGCCCGCGGAATTTTCTTAAATATCGGTAATCAAATTTTGGCCTGCCGGCGTCAGCGCATCATTGCCTGAACAGATTGAAATGCGGCATTTCAGCAGCAGGCGTTTCGGCCTGATCGCTGTCGACGACGACATCCGACGGGTCGCGCTCATGAATGATCCGCCGCACCGCGATGGTGGCGACTTCGAGTTCGCGCTGCTTGCGCTGTTGTTCGGCAATCTTCCTGGTCCCGGCACGTTTCTTCTCGGCAGCTCTCGCATCGGCGGAGCGCGCCTCGGCAGCGCGCACCTTGTCGGCGTTTGCTTTCTCACCATTGGCCTTGGCATCTGATCGGCGTGGCGGCCGGCTGTGCCGCCGGAGCGGCAGTTGCCTGAATGGCGGCCGTACGGGCGGGTTCTGAGGCCTTGGCTTCGTAGCCGGCGCTGGCTGCCGCTGTAGGCGCGGCCGTGGCCGACGACTTGCGAGCCTCTGCACTTCAGGTTTGGCGTCGGCCGTGGCCGGCGCCGGCTTGCTATCCTGATTTGCCGCGGCCACCCGCTGCAGGCGATTGGGCGGATCGATATGCGAGGGATTGGCCAGGAAATAGCCGCCGGCCAGTCCGGTCGAGAGCACCGCCACCACGGAGCCGACGCCGGCCAGGAACGAGGTTGTATTGAGCGCCATCTGCGTTTCCTCCGATATCGATACACAGGAAACAGCAGGCAACAAAAACCGTTCCGGCAGAGGGGCGCTAATTTGATGAACGGGTTCCGCGTCGGAAAGCGGCGCGGCGTTGCTGCGAGGAACTTACGACAGTTCTTGCTGTCTATTTTTTCGTCTCGCCACAGCAGATCCGGATGGCTTCTTCGACGCTGTGGAATGGCTGCTTGGTTTCGAGCAGCTCATCGATACCGAATTTCTCGATCGCTTCGCGGGCCCGCTCCGATTCCAGCCGCGCGATCGCGAAAGCGACGCCGTCCGCCCGGCAGGCGTTGATGGTGTCGCTCAGGATCTGCGCGGCAGTGAAGTCGATTTCGACAATGCCGGTCGCCTCCAGCACGATCAGGCGCAGCGGCGCGGCCGACGACTGCACCAGGCCGACTACATCGCTCCGGAAATGATAGGCATTGAGAAACGACAACGGCGCCTGGAATCCCGCGACCAGCACGTTGGGCACGGTCTCGCCGGGAATATGCGGATTGGATGGCCACCAGATCGTCGTGCCCGGCACCCGTTCATAGACCGTGACGCGGGCGCGGGTCGTGCTCCAGATGCCATGCAGCAGCGACAGCGTGATCCCGATCGCGACACCCTGTTCGATCGGCAGCACGATGATGGCGGCGGCGGTCGCGGCCACCAGCAGCAATTCGCCGAGCGATTGCCGCGAGATCGCGATGATCTGGCCGACGCGGATGATCCGCATCGCGACGAACAGCAGCACGCCGCCAAGGGCGGCCTGCGGAACGTGATGCAGCAGCGAGCCACCGAACGCGAGCAATCCCAGGATGATCGCGGCGGCGATCAGCACGGCGAGCTGTGATTTGCCGCCGGTCTCCGCCACGATCGCGGTGCGCGGCGGGCTGGCATTGACCGGAAACCCGCCGATCAGGCCGGAGAAGATGCTGCCGACGCCGACCCCGACGAAATCCCGGTCGACATCCGGCGGCTGGTTTTTATCGGATACGAACGATCGCGTCGTCGCCGCCGTCTGCACCATGACGATCACAGCGATGATCAGCGCAAGCGGCACCAGCTGCAGCCATCGAGTGATGGCAATGTCCGGAATGATCAGCTTCGGCAGCGTGCCCGGGATATCGCCGAGCACCGCAACGCCGCGGCTTTCGAGGTTGAGGAATATTACGGCGGCGGCGGCCCCGATCAATCCGATCAGCGCGCCGGGAATGCGGACGTCGATCCGCTCGGCGATGGTCACCAGCGCCAGCACGGCGAGCCCAATCGCCAGCGTGAACAGATTGGCCTGCGGCAGTTGTTCGGCCAGCGTCGCCAGCCGCTGCAGCATCGGGCCGCCGGGCGTCGGCAGCCCGAGAATGGCCGGCAGTTGCGAGATCAGGATGTGCAAGGAGATGCCGGCCAGAAATCCCACGGTCACGGGGATCGAGAGCAGATCGGCGATCCAGCCGAGCCGGAAAATGCCGCCGATCACCAGCACTAGCCCGACCATCAATGCGAGCGCGCCAGCGAGCGCGGCATAATCCGGCGAGCCGGAGGTTGCCAGCAGAGCAAGACCGCCGGCAAAAATTGGCGTGATGGTGGAATTGGCGCCGCTGGACAGGAAGCGGTTGCTTCCGAACAGCGCGAAGGCCAGAGAGCCCGCCAGAAATGCGAAGAAACCGATCTGCGGCGAAAATCCGCCGAGCCGCGCCGTTGCCAATTGCTCGGGGATCGCGATGGCGACCAAAGTCAGCCCGGCGACGAGGTCGTGTGAGAAAAATGAAGCGCTGTAGCCCTGCAGGGAGCGTAACACCGGCCAATTATGGCGCGCAGCAACCGGGCGGCTGGCCGCGCGAGCCGCGGCCGGGGAATGGGGTGTGTCGATCATGAATGCGCCGCCTCGGCAAACCATAGAAGCCGGCGATCCTACCGGGAACCCGACCGGAAGTCCTCCGGCAAACGCCGGTCTGGGCGGGGTTAACAGAGTTCGGCGGAGGGGAGGCGGCTCTCAAGTGTGGCGGCGATAGACAAGGTAGCACCGCGAAGCGGCGCCCCTCAGGATGAGAGGCGCGCTCGCGACACGGCGCCGAAGTTACTGAACGGTTTCGTGCACGTCGTGAATGAGGGTTTTGGGTGCGGGCATGATCTCGGCTACCACGTTGTACGATATCTCGACATCGTTAGGCTTGTTCGGATCGGCCTTGAGGGAGCCGACATGCAGCGTGGCTCGCACCAGCCTGCCGTCGCTCAACCTGATCTCGGTAACGCCGTGGCGCACGCTGGTAATCTTGGGTTCGGGGCGTGCCCCGATCTGGAACGAGAACGGCTTGATGTAGCCCAATCTGCATGACGTCCACCTTCTGTTGCGCCCAGTAGGTACCAACTTCGAACGCTGCCGAATGGTTCCAACGGGCAGCATGAGCGCTTTCAATGGCTTATCGATGGCCGGGCGGATGATGCGGGAAAACGCAGCCCACGTTTTCGTTATTGCCGGCTGCGCAGGCGGGGAGGGTCCGTGCTGATGTCGTCGAGCACGGCGTTGCGGTCGGCGACCGCGCGATGGAATTGCTCGAGCGCCAGATTAAAGGCCGAGAGGTCGCCTTCTTGGATCGCGCCATCATCGTAGGAATTCAGGGTTTCGCGAATGATGTTATCGACCTCGGTTTGCATGCCGCGCAGCTCGTCGGCGGAATTGCTGTCGCGGGCCTGTGCGGCCAGCGTCAGCACGCGGTCCCGCAAGGCGACGCTTTGGGCCTTCTCGTCCCGCTTCAGATAGCTGCGGAACCAGGCGCCGGCCGAGCCGAGGCCCGACAGCAGCAGCACCGCGCCCCAGATGTAGTCGCTGTATTTTTCCAGGAAGGTCCGCTCGGTGCCGTCGATATAGGCCGCGGCGCCGCGATGCGCCGGCACGGCGGCGTCCTTGTCGGTGTCGGGCGGCGCGATGTTGGCGGCACCGGGCAATTGCCGCGCCAGCGCCTGCCGCACGCTGAACAGCTGCCGCGTGAACCCTCCGACCGCCGTCTCCGACAATGCGCGCCGCGCAACGATCAGATGATTGACGCTGACGGTCTCGACCTTGTCGTCGGGCCTTGCGGGAGACGAACTGAAGATGCTGCCGGGAATCTCTTCCGATTCATAGAGCGGATGCTTCGAGGCGATCGCGTCGGAGACATCGATCGGCAGGAATTTCGGTTCGCCGCGCTCGCGGGCGGTGGCGGCGATCGCCTCCGATGTGATCTTGCTGTCGAGCGGGCCCACCGACATGTAGGCATCGATGCTGGCGTCGTGCGCCATCTCGTTGATCTTCTGGACCCCGAACTGCACCACCGTGACCTTGTCGGCATCGATGCCGGACTCGCTCAGGATGACGCGCAGCAGCGTCACATTGGCCTGCGTCGTTCCGATCACGCCAAGCCGATGCCCGGGCAGATCGTCCAGGCTCTTGATCTTGGGGACCGGCGTCTTCTTGGATCCTTTCGCCGGCAGACCCGAAGGCGACCAAAGTACCACGACGTTCTTGCGCAGGATCGCGACCGACTGGGCGTCGGCCGGCATATCGAGGTCGCCGCGGGCCACAGCGAGGTCGGTCCTGTCGGCGCCGAGCAGCGAGAGGCTTTCAGCCGGACCGGTCGTCGCGATCGGGGCGAGCCTGACCGCGCTGCGCTGCTGCGTAAAGGTTTGCGCCAGCGTTTGAATCAGCTTCTGGTCGTCGCTGCCGGATGGGCCGACCGCGATGCGCAATATCTCCGGCCGCAAGGCATAATAGAGCGCGCCCGCCGCGGCGACGAACACGAAAATCCCGGCAAACAGGATGAAGAACGAAAACCGCCTTTGCTTCTCGCGAAGCCGCGGCGCTCTGTTGAGCGTTCGGTTCAAGTTCCGATCCCGATTTAGATCTTGGGTCAGTTGAGGTGAATCCATTGGGTTCCAGAGTGCCGCCGCTACAGGGCTGATCGGTGTAATCGCCCGCCGGCCCGTTGTCACCCGCATCCAGCGGTAGATACCGTTTCTTTACCGGGCGCGAAATACGACGGGGGACGCGGCCAGGGAAATATGCTAATTGTCAATTAAATCTGGAGGAAAATGCGATGGCTGAACCGAAAATTGAAGTCCCGGCGGAATTGCGCGATTTGGTCGAAAAGACCATCGATCAGACCGAAAAGGCGTTCGAAATGTTTTTCGATGCCGCGAACAAATCGGTGGCGTCGATGCCCAATCCAGGAACGGAGATTTCCAGGCAGGCGCTCACTTTCACCGAGCAGAACATGAAGGCTGCGTTCGAGCATGCGCGCAAGCTGGCTCACGCCACGGACCTCCAGCAAGCCATGCAAATTCAATCGGAATTTCTAAGAAGCCAGTTTACCAACGCCGGCGAGCATATGCGACAGATCACCGGCGGCGTGATGACGGCGGCGAAGGATGCGACAAAGCGTCAGTCGTAATAAGCCCACATGAATTACTTGTAATTTAGCTCGCCGCACTTTTCGTTGCGTTGCTAATTCTTTTTGGTGTGATAAAAGCGCGCTTCTTGAAATGAGGAGCCGGTATGGCCAAAAAGAAAAAGTCCGTCAGGCGCGCGTGGACCCCATCCGATGTGCGTGAATTGAAATCACTGGCGAAGAAGAAAGTCGGTGTTGCCAAAATTTCCAAGGCGTTGAAGCGAACCGTTGGCGCAACCGCGGTCAAGGCGCATCAACTTGGGGTATCCCTCGACACCCGGGGATGAATTATTCCCCTGCTCACAAAAAGACTTGCAAGGATTTTTGTGCCGGACTTTAATAGTTTTGCGGGTCCTTGATGGGCCACCGGGTGTAACAACCCGCCGCTCGTCATCTTTCCTGCTGATCCCTGTCGGTTAAAGCCGGCAGGGATTTGCATTTGCGCGGCGATTTGGGCGATTGTGACATTACGATGTCGCGCGCAGGGGCGATCGCCCGGCGCCCCGCAACGGGGCTTACTGCTCTTTCCGTTGACCCGACAACTCCACCACCTTGCGCCAGCGTTCGGTCTCGACACCGAGCATGGCGCCGAATTGCCTGGCATCGCCGGTGATGGCGATGGCGCCGAGCTCGCCGAGCCGCGCCTTGATCGTCGGATCGGCCAGCGCGGCATTGATCTGCTTGTTCAGGAGATCGACGATTTCCAGCGGCGTATCGCGGGGCGCGCCGACGCCGTAGAACGAACTGGTCTCAAATCCCGGCAGGGTGTCGCTGATCGGCGGCACGTCCGGCAGCGTTTCCGATCGCTCCTTGGTTGTGACGCCGAGCGCGCGCAGCTTTCCGCTCTTCACGAATTCGAACGAGGAGGTAACGTTGTCGAACATGCCCTGGATATGGCCTGACATCACGTCGGTCAGGCCCGGGGCCGATCCGCGATAGGGCACATGGGTGAACTGAACCCCGGCCATCGCCTTGAACAGTTCGCCGGACAGATGCAGCGAAGTCCCGATTCCGGAGGAGGCGATACTTAGTTTGCCCGGATTGGCCTTGGCGTAGGCGATGAACTCCGCGACAGTGCGGACCGGCAGGTCATTATTGACCACCAGGACCAGCGGAATCCGCGCGACGCCGGCAACCGGCGTAATGCCCTTGGCAAAATCATACGGCAGCCCGGGATCGAACGAGGCGTTGATGGCATTCGCGGTGCTGGTCAGCAGCAGCGTGTAGCCGTCCGGGGGTGAATTGATCACGTCCTGGGTACCGATGTTGCTGCCGGCGCCGGGCTTGTTCTCGACGATGAAGGGCTGGCCGAGCCGGTCGGCGAGAAACTGGCAGATCAGCCGCGACAACACGTCGGTGGCACCGCCCGCCGTATAGGGAACGATCCATCGCACGGGCTGGCTGGGGTAGGAAGCGGCCGCGGCAGCTGAAATCATCCACCTCGGAGCGAGCAGCGCTAGATCCGGCGCCCATGGTCGAATGAAGGAAAGCTCTCCTGGAGATCATTGCGGCCTCTTCATCGCTGGGACGGGCAACTATCGCAGAAACGTTGTTGCGCCACACGATGTTCTAGCCGGCATGGTAAAAGACGGTTGCGCAAATATTACCAGGGCGCTGCCGATATTCCGTCCAGCACCCGGCTTTTCGATCACGTTACGGCGGTGTCCATTCGGTCGGTGTCGGTCGACACCGTCGTGACGCCCAGAATTGAAATGTTCTACTGGATCACGATTTTGTTCTCGCAGACGCTCGGTACGGCGCTGGGCGACTGGGTCGCCGACACCAACGGTCTCGGTTACGACGGCGGCGCCCTGTGTTCGGCGCCGGACTGCGCTGCTGCTCGCCCTATTTCTTCACCAGCATATCGCGCACATTGTTGTTCTGGGCGCGTTCATCCTGACGCGGCCGCTCGGCGCCACCGTCGGCGATCTCCTCGACAAGCCCGTCGCCGACGGCGGATTGGCGATCAGCCGCTTTTATGCGTCTGCCATCCTCGCGGGATTGATTGTCGCCTGGTCCTGATTTTTCCGCAACGGGCCGGCAGGCATCCGGGAAGCGGCAGGCCTCGCCGCGCGGCGCTATCTGGTGTGCGGTCTATGGCGTAACCGGATGTCCGGCGGGCAGGGCAATACCCTTTTCGCCGGCAATCCTGCGCAGTACGTCCGGGTGATCGGAGATAATCCCGTCCACTCCGATGTCGATCATCCGCGCAATGTCGGCTGGTTTGTTGACGGTCCACACCACGACCTTGAGCCCGAGCTGATGGGACTTCGGCGATCACCTCAGCATCGACGTCGCCGAAATAAGGTGACCAGATCGCACCGCCCGCGGCCTTGATCGTGCGCGGCAGCGAGTGCCCGTAGTCGGCGGGGTTGAAGCCCGCGGTCCATGCCGTGGCCTTGTCGAGCGCGATGGTCGCTCCCAATCCCTTTTGCTGGGTCAGATAAACCGTCGGTACGCGCGGGGCCTGTTGCTGCACCAATTGCAGCGTCCGCCAGTCGAACGACTGGACCATGACGCGGTCGGTCATTTTCTGCGTCTGCACGAGATCGAGCAGCGCGGTGACAAACCGTTGCGGATCGGGTGACTCGTCGGGATGATTGGGATCGATCTTGGTCTCGATATTGAAACGGACCTGGCTGTCGCCCGATCGGCGCACGAGGTCGAACACCTCGATCAGCGTTGGAATTCGCGTTCCCGGCACGGCATGCTGGTCCGGAAATTGTGCCGCGTAGGCGCTGCCCGGCCGGATCTGGCCGACGTCGTATTTCCTGACGTCTTCGAGCCGCAACCGGACAAAGGGCGTGCCGGGTGGCGCGACATAGACGCCATCGGCGCCGCGGGCGAGGTCGGGGTTGAGCTTGCGTTCATGCGACACCACGACCGCGCCGTCCTGGGTGACGCCGATATCCAGCTCCAGCGTGTTCACGCCCATCGAGAGCGCGTTGGCAAAGGACGGCAGCGTGTTCTCGGGAAACAGCGCCCGTCCGCCGCGATGGGCTTCGATGTCGAAAGCCATGACTTCTCCGTTCACCAGAAGGCCAAGGGCCATGGCAGCGCCCGCGAGACAACGAATGGTCGCCTGCATTGGCTTCCCCTGAACTCGATCAAAGCGCATGCTAACAGCATCGCTTATGGCGCGTGGAACGATTCCACGCTTAGTGTATCAATACGCACTGGAATGCAGCAAACGGATCGACGGACCGGACAGATGAGCACTCAATCCCTGCCAGGCTCCGCGGTCGGGCCGAAATCGAAGCCCCTGATCGGGCGGGCGACGTTGGCCGTCACCATCGGCAACATGCTCGAATTCTACGATTTCATCACCTACAGCTTTTTCGCCGTTCAGATCGGCCACACCTTCTTTCCCGCCAATAGCCAGTTCGGCAGCCTGATGTTGTCATTGGCGACGTTCGGCGTCGGTTTTGTCACGCGGCCGATCGGCGGCATCGTGATCGGGCACTATTCGGATAGGGCCGGCCGCCGTCCGGCGATGATGCTGAGTTTTACGATGATGGGAACGGCCATCATCGTGCTGGCGTTGACGCCGTCCTACGAGACGATCGGCATCGCAGCACCCGTGATCGCGATCCTCGCCCGCATGGTGCAGGGCTTCTCGCTCGGCGGCGAGGTGGGTCCCACCACGGCCTATCTGATGGAATCAGCGCCTCCGGGCCGGCGGGGATTTGCGGTTTCCTGGCAGCCGGCGAGCCAGGAAATCGCCGCCACGGCGGGCGCGTTGGTCGGCGTCATCTTGTCGAAGGTGCTGACCGATGCCGAGTTGCAATCCTACGGCTGGCGCATTGCCTTCCTGCTCGGTGCGACCTGCCTGCCGTTCGGGCTGTGGCTGCGCTCGCGCTTGCCCGAAACGGTCGATCTGGCCGCGGTGGCGGCATCGGTGAAACAAGCCGGCGGCAAACGGTTCGGAACCATCCGCGCCAACGCGCGCATCATCAGCCTCGGTCTGCTCATTCTGGCCAGCGGCACCATCGCGACCTATGTCGGCCAGTACATGACGACCTATGCGGAAACGACGCTGCACGTCTCCACCGGCCTTGCTTTCGCGACGTCGGTCGCCAGCAACGCGTTCGGCATCGTCGGCGCGCTCTATGGCGGCTGGCTGGCCGATCGTGCCGGCCGGTGGCATGTGATGGTGTGGCCGCAATTGATCGCATTGCTGCTGACCTATCCGACCTTCCTGTGGATCGTGGACACCCAAAGCGCGTGGGCGCTGTTGGGCGGCTTCGGGCTGCTGTCGCTGATCGGCAGCATTCCCTATAGCGCGTTCTATGTGGCGCTGGCGGAAGGGTTGCCCCAGCACATCCGCGGCGGTGCCTTCGCCACCATCTATGCGGTTGCGATCGCGACCTTCGGCGGCACCGCGCAACTGGTCGTGACCTGGCTGATCCATGTCACCGGCAATGCGCTGGCGCCGGCCTGGTACCTGCTGTTTGCCACCGCCGTCGGGCTTATCGCCATGGCGATGATGCGCGAAACCGCGCCGGAGAAGGCGACGGCCTGACCGGACACGCGCGGCTGTCAGGAATCTTTCCAAATGTGATGTGGCGGACAGTTTATGTCCTGTCTTCCGGTTATCAGTGGAAAACCGGCCCACGCGGGTGACGCCTTGAAGCGTCGCCTGCGACTTTGCCGTATTTTTGAGAAATGCCGTCATGAATTGGTCTGACGTAGGTCAAGCCAATGCAGCCGGGCCATATGATTTTCGTTCGGGGGGCGCGAGTGGGCAAGCGAATTATTTTGCTTTCCGATGGCACCGGCAATTCGGCGAGCAAGGTCTGGCGATCCAATGTCTGGCGTGTGTTCGAGAGCCTCGATCTCACCGGCAAGAAGCAGGTCGCCTTTTACGACGACGGTGTGGGGACGTCGTCCTTCAAGCCGCTCGCCATCCTTGGCGGTGTCTTCGGCTATGGCCTGAAGCGCAACGTCCTCGATATCTACAAATTCCTTTGCGCGAATTATGAATCCGCGGATGATGAAATCTACGGGTTTGGCTTCAGCCGCGGGGCATTCACGATCCGCGTCGTCATTGGGCTGGTGCTCGACCAGGGCCTCGTGCGCGGCAACACCGACGCCGAATTGTATGAGAATGCCAAGCTGGCCTATCGGGCCTACCGCGCCAATCTGTTTCACACCGTGTTCCGGCTCGAAGCGCCGTTCCGCTGGGCACGCGACACGGTGTTGCGAGCATTCGGCGTCCGCTACGATCAGACCCGTAACCGCACGGTCGAGAAGATCAAGTTCTTAGGTCTGTGGGATACCGTGGCGGCCTATGGGCTGCCGATCGACGAAATGGCACGCGGCGTGAGCAAATGGCTGTTTCCGCTCGAATTGCCCGATCGCAATTTCAACCACGGCATCGAACAGGCCTGTCACGCTTTGTCGCTCGACGACGAGCGCACCACCTTTCATCCGGTGTTATGGAACGAGAAGGGCGTTCCGCCCGGGCAACTGCATCAGGTCTGGTTTGCCGGCGTGCACTCCAATGTCGGCGGTGGCTACCCCGACGATTCGCTCGCCCACATCCCGCTGTACTGGATCATGAAGAGCGCCGAGGCGACCGGCCTGAAATTCAAGACCGCCACCAGCACCGATCCGGAACAGCGCGCCGACCCCGATATGGTGGTCATGCAGAAATGGCTGCGGGACAAGGACGGCCGGCTTTACGACTCGCGCAACGGGTTCGGGGGGTACTACCGCTACGGCCCGCGCAAGATCGACGACCTCAACCATATGAAGCTGTCGCGACGCTCCGGCGACGAGGTGTCGATCGAGAAGGCGAAGATCCACGAGACCGCGATCAATCGCGCGAAAGCCGGCGCCCATCGTTATGCGCCGATCGGCATTCCCCGGACCTACGATCTCTTGACCGACGATGGCCTGGTCGATCAGTCGACGGTCGAGAGCGCAGCCGCCGCCGCCGAGCGCTGCGCGAAGCAGGAAGACATCTGGAATGTGGTGTGGCGCCGCCGGGTGATCTATTTCGCGACGGTGTTTGCGTCGTTCTACCTTGCGCTCTATCCGTTCTTTCGCCAGGCGCCGGCCGAAGACGAATTCACCACGCCGCTGAGTTTCGTCTCGCAAGCCATTCGCGTACTCAGCCAGGTGCTGCCGGGCTTTGTATCGCCGTGGATCGATGCCTATGCACGTGCGCCCGGCCAATTCCTGTTCGTCGGTGGGCTGGTCGCCGGGCTGATTCTTGCCGGATCGCTGCTCGGCCGCGTGATCGAAAGCCGCATGGAGCTGGTATGGCGTCCGGCGGCGACATCCACGCCGCCGTCAACGCCGGCTTCGGTTTGGGTCCGCCGGGCCGCAGCGGCGGTCGGCATCTATCTGTTGTTTTACTCGGTGCTGCCACGTGAATTGCATCTGCCAAGGCCGGTGCATGGCTGGATCGCTCACTACGTGACGTTCTCGATCAGGGCGACGCTGGTGCTCATTCTGCTGTCGATGTTGCCGCCCGCCGCCGTACTCCATTTGCGAACGGCGCCGCCTTACCGCTCCTTTATCCGCAACCTGAAGCTCAAATGGCTGCCGGCAGTTTTCGCGATGTCGTTCGTGGGCATCGGCGCGCTGTTCGGTAGCCACATCCTTTTCGATCTGGAAGACACGGCCGGTTACGTCTGCCACGCCGATCCCACGATCGCCGCCGACCGCAGGGCGACCACGAATTACGGGATCAGCCGCTGCCTTGGTCCGGAGGTAGCCACCTGTTCTTCCAGTGGTACGTTGAGCTGCAGTTCGGGAGCGCCGGTGTTTTGCGGTGCCGGCACGACGCCGAGCTGTGAATTTGCGCCGAAGGAAATCTGCGACGCGGACAAGAACTCCGGCAAATGCTTTGCGAATGCGGTATGCCGGACCGCACAAGCCTCGATCGCCGGTCCCGCGACCTGCGCTGCAAAGTGCGAGGTCGAGCCGCAGAAAACGCAGTACAAGACGCTCGATGTCAGCAAGGTCTGCAACTCGACCCATATCATGGTCGAGCAGGGCCAGCGCTACATCATCAAGATCACGCCCAACGACACCTGGACCAGCGATGGACGGCCGGTGTCGGCACGAGGCGTGCACCGCGGCGAGCTGAGCTCACGCTGGGACAAGATCATCTCGGCGCTGACCTGGCCGCTGACGCGCAACCTGATGCAGCCCCGCTTCGTGGTGTTCGCCCGTGTCGGCGACACCGGCAATGACGAGTATCTGCTCGAACCGGACTCGTACAAGAAGGATCCGGTCATCGAGGTGCCGATCGTTCCGCGGCGGAGCGGCGAGCTATTCCTGTATGTCAACGAGGGGGTCCTGCCATGGCCGTTGCCGCGGGATTTCTTCTATCGGGACAACAAGGGCACGGCGACGGTCGAGGTGCGCAACGTCAAATGACGAAAGGTGCGGCTTCGTTCTGGTTTCGAGGCCGCGTTTCCGTGAGCGGCGTTTTCATCGACCTGGCTGCTGTCAGATCGATGAAAACGTATCGTTGGAGTTCGTTGGAGCATGATCCGGAAGAGTGGAAACCGGTTTTCCGAAAAGATCATGCGTAAACATAAAAAGATAGAGCGGGATGACGATTCGAAGAAAAGTCATCCCGCTCTAATGTTCCGCTCTATGTCTCCAGTTGCTTGCCGATCGGCAGCGCGCGGATGCGCTTGCCGGTGGCGGCGAAGATCGCGTTGATCAGCGCTGGCGCAAAGGGCGGCACGCCGGGCTCGCCGACGCCGCTTGGTGGCGTATCGGCATCGACCGGCACGATATGGACGTTGGTCACCAGCGGCGCCTCGTCCATCCGGATCACCTGGAAGTCGTCGAAATTGTTCTGCTGCACCTTGCCGTCCTTGAAGCTGATCTCGCCATATTTGGCGAGGCTCAGCCCCATGATCGCAGCCCCTTCGATCTGCGACTGGATGCGTTCCGGATTGACATGGGTGCCGCAGTCGATCGCGGTATCGACCTGATGGACCGTAAGCTTGCCCTTATCGCCGACGGAGACCTCGATGATCGTCGCGATATAGCTGACGAAGCTTCGATGCACGGCGATGCCGAGCCCGTGTCCCTTCGGCACGCTCCGCCCCCAGCCGCCCTTGTCGGCGACGACCTCGACCACGCGCCGCAGCCGCGCGGTATCGATCGGATAGCTGTCATAGGGCTCGCCATAGTTCCAGGGGTCCTTCACCGAGGAGAGATTGACGATCCGCGGTGAGCCGATCAGCTCCAGCAGCATCTCCTTTTGATCGCGGCCGGTGGCATGGGCGAGTTCGCCGACCATCGACTGCACCGCAAAGGCGCGAGGGATGTTGGACACCGAGCGGAACCAGCCGATGCGGGTGTGCGCGGCGGCTTCCGGATTTTCGCACTGGATGTTGGCGATCTCGAACGGCATGTCGATCAGGCCCATGCCGAGTTCGAACGGCGCCGCGTGCACCGCACCGGCCGCGAAAGTGGACGCAATGGATGGCGCTACGCTGCGATGCCGCCACGCGATCACCTTGTTGTTGGCATCGAGGCCGGCCTCGATGCGCTCCACCGACACCGTGTGCAGGAAGTCGTGGTGCACGTCGTCTTCCCGCGTCCACTGCACCTTGACCGGCGCACCGAGTTCCTTGGAGAGCAGCGCGGCCTCGATTGCGAAATCGCATTTCGACTTGCGCCCGAAACCGCCGCCGAGCAGCGTGACGTTGACGGTCACGTTGTCTTCGGGAATCCCGAGCGTCTTGGCGACATCCTCGCGGGTGCCGCCGGGGCTCTGCACCGGCGCCCAGATCTCCGCCTTGCCGTCTTTGACGTTGGCGACGGCAACCGGCGGCTCCATGCTGACATGGGCGAGATGCGGCAGATAATACTCGCCGACCACCACCTTGGCGGCGCTCTTCAACGCGGCATCGACATCGCCTTCCTTGCGCACGATCAGGCCGGGCTTGCGCGCGGCCTCCTCGAGCTCGGTCCGATAGGCGGCTGACTCGTATTTGCCGTTGGCGCCATCGTCCCAGACCAGTTTGAGCGCGTCGCGTCCCTTGATGGCCGCACCGGTGTTGCGCGCGATCACGGCGACGCCGCCGAGCGGCTGGAATTTGGACGGCCATGGCCAGCCCTTGACCTCCATCACCTTCTCGACGCCGGAGACCTTCATCGCTGCGGTGGAATCAAAGGACACCAGCTTGCCGCCGGTCACCGGCGGTCGCGCGATCACGGCGTATTTCATCCCCGGCAACCTGGTATCGATGCCGTAATGGGCGGCGCCGACGGTGATGTCACGAAGATCGACGATGCTGATCTCGCCCTTGCCGAGGTAGCGGAAGTCTTTCGGGTCTTTCAGCTTCAGCCCGTCGACCTTCGGCACCGCTTCCTTGGCGGCATCCGCGGCGAGATCGCCGAACCCGAGCTGCTTGCCGCTCGCGGAATGAACCACCTCATGGTTGACGGCCTTCACTTCCGTTACCGGCACATTCCAGCGCTTGGCGGCGGCGGCTTCCAGCATCACGCGTGCCGAGGCACCGATCTCGCGCATCGGAATCAGATAATGCCGCGTGCTGCGCGACCCGTCGGTATCCTGGTTGCCGAACTTGACCTCGTCGCCATGCGCCTGTTGCACCTTGACGCGCGACCAGTCGGCTTCCATCTCCTCGGCCACGATCAAAGGCAGGCTGGTGCGGACGCCCGTTCCCATTTCCGAGCGGTGCGCCAGGATGGTGACGGTGCCGTCGGCTGCGATGGCCACGAACACCCGCGGATCGACCACCGTGCCGTGCGGCATCGCGCCGGCGCCGGTCTGATAGGCCGCGAACGCCTGACGCGACGTCACCGGTGCTGCAAGCACCAGGCCGCCGGTGATGCCGAGGCTCTTGAGGATGGTGCGGCGAGACACTTTCTCGACCTTGACGCGCTTTTCCATGCCGCGAAGTTTGTCGGGATTGGTGAAGATGTTCATGGTCACACCCCCGTCGAAGCGAGGTGGACGGCGTTTTCGATGCGCTGGTAGCAGCCGCAGCGGCAGATGTTACCGGCCATCGCCTCGCGAATCTGGTCGTGGCTGGGTTTGGGATTTTCCGCGAGCAGGGCCGCGGCCTGCATGATCTGGCCGGCCTGGCAGTAGCCGCATTGCGGGACATTGACCTGACGCCAGGCTTTCTGCACGGCGTGATCGCCGGTGGGGTGGAGGCCCTCGATGGTGGTAACTTCGCGATCGGCCACGTCGGATACCGAGGTGATGCAGGACCGTACGGCCTGCTTGTCGACCATCACCGTGCACGCACCGCACAACGCCTGGCCGCAACCGAATTTGGTGCCGGTCAACCCGATTTCGTCGCGGACAAACCAGAGTAGCGGAAGATCCGGGTCGCCGTCCCAGCTACGCACTTCGCCGTTAATCTTCACCTTGATCATGATCGTTCCTCGCTCTTCATAAGCTGCTGATGTCTTTCCGGCGCGAGCGAGAACATATTTCTCTAACCGCTCGCGATTGTTTCAGTCGCTCCAGGCACGGGTTCGCTCCTCGAGCGGCCGGCGATTGGCGACTGCAGACGTCATTTGACGATTTCCCTGAGTGTCCGGATGCCCTCCCGTTATTGGTTGTTGTGCCCGATCCGCCGGATAGGACGGCCGCGCCCGCCAAACTATCAGAACACGGGACGAATCGACTTCACAACGCCTTGTTTGGCAGTCGTGTGGGGCAAAAGCGGGGCTTCGCGCTGCCGATTTTCGGTCATTGGCCCTTACGCTACCGCGGCCCGGTTCGCCGTTGCAGCAAGCTGCTTTTAACTGTGCTGATTAACCCCTGATCGAGGCGGCACGGCTATACAGGGCCTGACGGCTTGGGATCGACAATTGGGCATTCGGCCATGAGCGCAGGCGTTATCGAGTTGCCAAAGCAAACCCTGCCGCGACAGGGCAAGCCCTCGGCCGCCAAGAGCTGGTTGAAGGCGATCGAGCTGACCTCTCGCATCGAGACCGATCCAACCAGGCTGTTCGCCGATATTGTCGAGGCTCATGCTGCGCGGCAACCGGATCGGCCCGGCCTGCTGTCGGACGCCGAGACATTCAGCTACGGCGCCCTGGCCGACCGGATCAATCGTTATGCGCGCTGGGCGCTTTCGGCCGGAATCAGATCAGGCGATACCGTTTGCCTGTTCATGCCCAACCGCCCGGATTACATCGCGGCATGGCTTGGCATCAGCAAGGTCGGCGGCGTCGCCGCGCTGATCAATACCAAGCTGGTCGGGCAATCGCTGTCGCATTGCGTCAACGTCGCGGCAGCCGATCACGTCATTCTCGCCGCGGACCTGGTCGCCGTGTTCGAGACGGCCGCGCCCTATCTGAACCGCGTGCCGAAGATCTGGATCCATGGCGGCGACGCCGATCTCGATATCGACGACAGCCATGTGGCGCTGAACGATATTCTGCAGCGAATGGACGGCAGCCCGCTGGCCGTGACCGAGCGGCCTCCGGTCACGATCAACGATCGCGCGCTATTGATCTATACTTCGGGCACCACGGGCCTGCCGAAGGCCGCGAGCATCAGCCATCGGCGCATCCTGAACTGGGGCGGCTGGTTTGCCGGCCTGACCGGCGCGTCGCCGGACGATCGCCTGTATGACTGCCTGCCGCTGTTTCACAGCGTCGGCGGCATCGTGGCTCCCTGCAGCATGCTGAGCGCCGGCGCCTCGGTGGTGATCTCGGACAAATTCTCCGTCGCCAATTTCTGGGGCGACATCGCACGCTGGGACTGCACCTTGTTCCAGTATATCGGCGAGCTCTGCCGCTATCTGCTGAAGGCCCCCGCGTCGGAATTCGAAACCAGCCACCGGCTTCGGCTGGTCTGCGGCAACGGTCTGCGCGGCGACATCTGGGAAGCCTTTCAGGCGCGCTTCGCCATTCCGCGGATCCTGGAATTCTACGCGGCGACCGAAGGCAATTTCTCGCTCTACAATGTCGAGGGCAAGCCCGGCGCGATCGGGCGGATACCCGCGCTGCTGGCGCATCGTTTTCCGGCGGCGATCGTGCGGGTCGATCCCGAACTCGGCACGCCGATACGGGACGCGGATGGTCTGTGCATCACCTGCGCGCGCGGCGAAGTCGGCGAAGCGGTGGGACGGATCGGACTGGCGGATGAGGGCGGTGGCCGGTTCGAGGGCTATACCGACAAGGCTCAAACCGAAAAGAAGATCCTGCGCGATGTGCAGGCCAAAGGCGATGCCTGGTTTCGTACCGGCGATCTGATGCGGCTCGACGAGCAGGGCTACTTCCACTTCGTCGACCGGATCGGCGATACGTTCCGCTGGAAGGGCGAGAACGTCGCGACCTCGGAAGTGAACGAAGCCGTCTCCGATTGCCCGGGGGTTATCGAGGCCACGACCTGTGGCGTGGAAATTCCCGGCGCCGATGGCCGCGCCGGCATGGCCGCGATCGTGATCGACAACCGCTTCGACCTGCACGAATTCGCCGAACATTTGTTGCGCCGGCTGCCGGCCTATGCCTGTCCGGTGGCGATCCGGATATGTGCGTCGCTGGATACCACCGAAACCTTCAAGCAGAAGAAGCAGGAACTGGTGCGCGAGGGATTTGATCCGCATCGCGTCACCGATCCCCTGTTTTTCAGGGAACCGAAGTCGGGAGAATACCGGCCGATCGATGCGCTTGCCTATGCGCGCATTCTCGATGGTGCGATCCGGCTCTAAATTATCTCTCCTCGGCGCAGGCCGCCGTGTTCGTGCCCGTACTCGCCGTCATCGAACTCTGTTCCATCATGCCAGGCGCGTCTCATTCTCATTTCTGATTGTTTCGGTTCAAGCTTGCGGTAAGTGGCGAGTTTCAGTTTACCAACGCGCGTGAAAGATCGCCGGAGGACAGAGAGATTTCACTTTTGCGTCCTATGATGCGCCTTCACAATTTAACGAGAAGGCGAAACAATCCATGTCAGTAAGGTTAAGGATTATTTCGGCGATGCGGCAGGTCGCCGACGAGCAGAAAGTCACGCTGCCGCCGCTCGACGATGCGCTGTCGCTGCACGAAACGGGCTTCGATTCACTCGGCTTTGCCATCCTGGTGGCGCGGCTCGAGGACGACCTCGGTGTCGATCCGTTTACCATTTCGGAGGACGCGACGTTTCCTCTCACCGTAGGCGACTTCATCAAGGCCTATGAAAATGTCCCCGCGTGAAACCTTCGCGCTCCGCGATTATCTCGGCCCGGATCTGACCGGCCGCACGATCTCGGATGCGCAACGGGTTGTTTCGCTGACCGACATTCTCGAACATTCCTGCCTCGGAGATCGCCTCAGCGAACTCTCGGGGCGATCGGTGCTGATGGCGGTGTCGGATCAGTTGATCTCCGGCCTCGTCATGACGGAGATCGATGGCATCGCCCGGCGCATGCTGCTGTGCCCGCCCGATCTCAACACCGACCATCTGCAAAGCCTGATGGCAGATGCCGACATCGATGCCGTGGTCACCGACCATCCGGAGCGGTGGACCGATAGTCCTATCAAGCTCGTGATCCCGGCCACGCCGCCGGCGCGCGCTGCGATGCAAATCAAGACCGAGCGCGCAACCGAATGGCTGATGCTGACATCGGGCACGTCGGGTGTGCCGAAGATCGTCGGTCATACCCTGGAGGCGCTGACCGGTGCGATCATCGCCGACGGTCCGGCGCGGAGCGCTGCGGTCTGGGCGACCTTCTATGACATTCGCCGCTATGGCGGCCTTCAGATATTTTTGCGCGCCATCGTCGGCGGCGGTTCGATGGTGTTATCGAGCCCGCACGAGGCGCTGGCCGACCACGTCGCGCGGTTGCAGGCGCGCTGCGTCACGCATATCTCGGGCACCCCTTCGCATTGGCGCAAGCTGTTGATGAGCGGATCGGCCTCGAAATTTTCCCCGCGCTATGTCCGCCTGTCCGGCGAGATTGCCGACCAGGCCGTGCTCGATGGCCTGAGCGCGGCATTTCCGGGAGCCTCGATCGGCCACGCCTATGCTTCGACCGAAGCCGGCGTCGGCTTTGCGGTCAACGATGGCCGCGAGGGTTTTCCCGCTGCTATCGTCGGCACCAACCGCGACGGCGTCGAAATGAAAGTCGAGGACGGCTCGCTGCGGATCCGCTCGCGGCGCACCGCGCATGCCTATGTCGGCCGCAACGCGGCCGAGCTGACCGATCGCGACGGCTTCGTCGACACCGGCGACATGGTGGAACTGCGCGGCGATCGCTACCATTTCGTCGGACGGCGCGGCGGCATCATCAATATCGGCGGTCTCAAGGTTCATCCCGAGGAGATCGAAGCGGTGGTCAACCGGCAGCCGGAAGTGCGGATGTCGCGCGCCAAGTCGCGCCGTAGTCCGATCACCGGCGGCATCGTGGTCGTGGATGTCATTCTGGCCGATGGGGCCGACGCCGGCCGAAGCGATGAAATTCGCGCCCGCATCCTGGCGGACTGCAAGGCGTCGCTGGCGCCGCACAAGGTGCCCGCGGTAATCAAATTCGTGCCGTCGCTCGATATCACGGCGGCCGGAAAGCTGGCCCGGCACGATGCATAATGTTCTGGTCACTGGTGGCAGCCGCGGTATCGGGCTTGCCATCGCGCGAAGGCTCGCAGCCGCCGGCTATAATGTCATTGCCGTGGCGCGCAGCGAAAGCGACGAGCTAAAGGACGCGATCGGCGACGCGGTGAAGCAGGGCCGTGGCGGCTTGCGATTCCGGGCGTTCGATCTCAGCGAGATCGACGCCATCCCGGCCTTTGTCAAGGAACTGCGCGACGAGTTCGGCGCGATCTACGGCCTGGTCAACAATGCCGGGATCGGCACCGAAGGGCTGCTCGCCACCATGCACAACAGCGAGATCGAGGCCTTGCTTCGTCTCAACGTGCTGTCTCCCGTCATTCTCACCAAATATGTGGTGCGGCACATGATGGCCGATGGCGCCGGCCGCATCATCAACATGTCCTCGATCATTGCGAGCACGGGCTATAACGGGCTGTCGGTCTACGGCGCCACCAAGGCGGCGGCGACCGGCTTCACCAAGTCGCTGGCGCGCGAAGTCGGCAAGCTCGGCATCACCGTGAACGCGGTTGCGCCGGGTTTCATCGACACGGAACTGACCCAGAGCCTGTCGGACGATCAGCGCAAGCGGATCGCCAGCCGCAGCGCGCTCCGTCGCCTGCCTGAAACCGACGACGTGGCGCGGATGGTCGAATATCTGCTGGGCGACGGAGGCCGTAATATTACGGGGTCGGTGCAGACGATCGACGCGGGAAACACCGCTTAAGGGGCGTTACGTTCCCGCGGCCATCAATATTCCCGTGATCGTCCCGAAAATGCGCCAAGCTCAGACGTTTTTGGCCACAATCTAAAGCAATCGTTAACCATGCGCACGTTAGCGGTTATTTCCATTCTGGCGCTGATCGCGATTGCTGGAGCAGCTTACACTGACCAGCAATTCACGAGTCAGCAGATCGCGCAAAGAGTGGATTGAAACGGGCTTCGGGAACACTCGGGCGATCCTCTCGTCCGGGCATTCTCAGGCAGCTTTGGGGGCAAGCATGCTTTCGGTGGATCAATTTCTGAGGCTGATCAGCGTTCCCGCCGTCGTGGCGGCCTTCCTGATCGCGTCGCAGATTTCGGGCGGCGGGATCTTCCATTCCGCACAGGCGCAGATATCCGACCGATAGAAGCTGAGCGTTTGGAGCTGATGCGAGTTCCGGCGACCAACCAAAGCGTGAGGTTGGAACGAACTCCCTACATCGCCTTCAGAAAACTTTCGCCGCTGTCGCACGGCACGCATTGGTAAGTCAGTAGATCGAAGTTCTGGCTTCTCGGCTCGATGAGGGCAAGCCTCATCGGTTCACCGCATTTGATGCAGGGCATCTCGACGGTGGCCTGAAACCGTGTGCATGTCGGCGTTGGCCGGGGTGATCGCAGCATCCGTATCCTCGTAAGCTTTCCAGGCGACAACGCAAATTAACGCTTACGGGAACCTGAACCGAATCGTTTATGTCTGATTTGAGGCAGGATGGAAAGCGGGCCTGACCCCGGTTTCATATCCGGGCAAAACCGGGGTCTGTCGGGGGCAGTGACGGACGGACCGTTTCGTTCCGATGGAACCGCAAAATTCCCTTAAGCGCTACCTGGGATAGTTCCGGAACATTCATTCCAGCGTCCGGTTGTCGAAGGTCAATTCAACAAACTGGAGGCGTGCAATGAAATTGGTTTTGGCCGTGATCGCGACCGCCGCGATGATTGGAACTGCGTTGCCGGCGAGTGCCGACGAAGTCGGGGTGGGCGTTGGCCCGGCCGGTGTCGGTGTGACCGTTGGTGAGGGCCATCGCGACCGCGAAGTGGTGCGCGAACGTGAGGTGGTGCGCGAGCCCCAACACCGCGACCACGATACGGTCATCATCAAGAAGGGCGACCGCGACCGGGATATGGACCATGACCGCAGCAAGGTCATCGTCGATCACAACTGATCGTCGCCTATCATACCGAATTGAGTAGCAAAGGCCGCCCTCGGGGCGGCCTTTTTACGTGCGACGGGGAGGGGATGGATTTTCGCTGATATTGTGCGGTGCGAAAGTATCCGTCAGTCCTTCAACGTGAACTTCTTGCGGAGGTCCGCGGCGATCTTGTCAGCGAGTTCTTGGGCATTTTTGGCGCGCTTCGGCGCGGTAACGACCGTTGGGCGCCAGCCGAGGATTGGATCCTTGCGCACGGATACGAAGACACCGCCGATCAGCAACCGCTGCAGGATCATGTCTTCGAGCTCGGCGTCGGTTTTTGCTTCCTTGCCCATTGCTGCCTAACCTTCTGACGGGTTATCGAAAGCTACGGCCAACATAATATCACGTTCCGAAAATGCGATCACAAAGCCGAGATTTTTTCTTCCGAACCACGAAGCGCTGATTGGTTGGCGAATGTGGGGCGTTCTTCCGCCACAATATGCGCGGCGCCGGATCTTGGGGGATCGTCGAGTATTGTCCGGATCTGCCGCTGGACGGCCGATCAGCGGTTCAACGCGACGGGCCTGAAGGCCGCAACCAGGGGGCCTTCCAGTTTCCCGTGCATGCTTCGGATGACCTCGTAGGCCTGGTCCCTCGGCATCGGCGGCTTGTACCGCCGATCTTCGATCAGGGCCGCGAAGATATCCGAGATGGTCAGGATACGAACGACGTCAGATATGCTGGACGCGCAGAGGCCGTCGGGATAACCGCTGCCATCGAGAAATTCGTGGTGGTGCCGCACAGCATCGAGGATCTCAGGGGAAATCCCGGCGGTATCCTTCAAGACATCGTATCCGACCGCCGGATGGGTCTCGATCATCGCGCGTTCCTCCGGGTCGAGACGCCCGGGCTTGTCGAGCACCGCAAGAGGAATTTTCGCCTTGCCGATGTCGTGGAACGTCGCGGCCGAATGCAACCGTTCGATATCGGCCCGCGGCAATCCGAGGCTTAAGCCAAAATCGACGGCTACTCCGGTGACGAGCAGACAATGCTGATACGTGCCCTCATGATGGCGGCGCACGGTGCCCAGCCAGTCGGACAGGCCGTGTTCGGAAATGCTGTCGGCGATGCCGCCTGCAGCACTTCTGGCGACCGCCACGTCGATCGGATTGCCCTCCAGGACCGCAGAGAACATGGAAGCAAGCGCCACCGCGCCGCCTGATGCCGCACCGTGTGAACGACCCGGCTCGCTTTCCACCGGGGCATTCGACGCCGACATGCTCTCCGCAATGGCGGCGAGCAGGGATCGCGGGGTTATCGGGTTGGCAAGGACATGCGTCGCGCCCAACGCGTAGGCCTGCACCGCGTCGCGCCTTTCCCTCTGCTCGGTAACGAAGATCCGGCGCCGTGCATTTTTAAGTCTGCCGCAGATGTCCTTGAGCGCGGCGATGTTGTCGACATTGCGAAGGTCGGCCGCGATGATCGCGACGCTGCATTCCTTGTCCACGATGTCTCCAGCCCCGAGTGTTGCGCAACTGACGGAGTGCTGCGTCTGGATCATGGAACGCAGCTGGGAGGACTTTCCGGATCTATCTGCGATAATGTGGACCAGCATAATTTGATGGTTCTATTTGGTTCGATTCCCGGTGATGCATGCAACACTTGAGCGCTAGAGCATGATCCGGAAAAGTGGAAACCGGTTTTCCGAAAAGATCATGCTCAAACAATAAACTAGAGCGGGATGACAATTCGAAGATAAGTCATCCCGCTCTAGCCGACCGTATCGGCGGATCCTCTTGCCTGCTGCTTTTTGGATTTCGCTGTCGACACTTTCAGAAATTCAACGCCGATCTGATCGCCATGCAGTCGCACCATCCGGCATCGCCGATAGGCGAGTCCCGTGGACGACAGCAGGAGAAAAAACTCCCTGAGATCGAGCCCCTCCAGCGACCCTTCGACGGACAAGCGCGCACCCGTTTGGGATACGTCGATCATCAAACAGTCGCGGCGCCAGGTTCCATCGATCCCCATCATGAAGACCGGGATTCCCCGTTCGAAATCGACCCGCTCGCTTTTTCTTTCTCCGTAGGGCACGTTGCACTCCGTGAACGAAACGACTCCTGCCGCGCTAACGATCCATGATGGCCAAGCGGCCGAAAGCAATTTTCCGCCGGGAATTGTGTCGATGATTTTCTGAGCGAAGCCGGAAAGGCTGGGCGAACCCGATGGCTCGTCTGTCAGGAAGAATCCGGGTTGGCGCGTTGCGGTGCGACGCGAATTCAAAGCCTTCGAAAAGGGTACGATCATCGGCGTTTTGCACGATCGCGTTCCTCGAAATTAATTCGTGGGCTTCACTGCCTGCGCTACCGGTAAAATTGTATTGCTTGAAATTGCAATTTTATCTCTACGTCATAATCGGTACTTTTCAGTTAAACCGCGTAGAACGGCTGCCACGATGAGGGAATCGGGCTTGCTGCCGATTGTCGCAGGCTGCCGCTAGGCAGCCGGATCCAACTCAAGAGCCGGATCGATCGGGATTGGAAGCGGGCGCGGCCGGATTGACCGCGACGGGTGGCGCAGCCGGGGCAGGCACAGCCGCCGGGGCACGGCGCGGCCGTTGTGGGTGCCGGCGGTTTGGCGATCAGCAAATCGTCGGTGTCGTCCGGCGACAATTCGCTGGACGAGCTATCGCTCAGGAAATGATCGAGCGCCTCCTGGATCTTCTCCTTCACGGCGTCCGGGCCGCGGTCGCTCATCTCGGTATGCTGGAACGGGGTCTTGATAATATCGATACCGTTCTTGACGGCCTGCTTGGCGTTCGGCAGCACGCCCGGATCGGTCTTGAAATTCGGGTCGTTCGAGCGGAACGACAGGATCTTCATCTTGTTGCCGGTGACGAAGGGCACGCGCAGATTATCCAGCGTGACGATTTTCGTGACCATCTCGGGATGATGCTTGGCGAAGTACATCGAGATGTCGCCGCCGTTGGAATGCCCGACCATCGTCAAATGAGCGTAGTCGGCGTCGGGCTGCCGCTTCTTTAGTTCGTCCAACACGAACAGGATATTGGCTTCGCCCTTTTCGTAGACCCCGCGCCGGCCGACATAAGGTTCGCCCACTTTGGTCATCAAGGGTGGATCGCTCGGCAAATCCTGCTGAATGCTGGCGACCAGATATCCCCGGGTTGCAAGCACATTGGCCAGGAACGAGTACTCGGTATTCTTGACGGTGTTGCCGTTGCTGATGATCGCGACCGGCAATTTCCACAAGCCGTCAACGGCTTTCCACTCGTAGTCGCGGCGCACGGCGAGATCGACGGAGACGGGCCGCTGGCGTGTGGCGTCGAAGAGATCGAGCGTGTCATGCCGAATGCCCCACTTGCTGATGGCGAAATACACGCCAACAGTCAGCAGACAGACACTCGCCAGAACGGCAATACCCCGCTTCATCGTTTCCTCGATCACGTCTTATTCAACAGATGGTGTACAACGCTTATTAGTCGAGTGTGGGGCCATTGGCGCGAAATTAATTTTCGGCAAGTTTGCTGCTTTGCAGCACGATTGTTGCTCGAACTCATACTTTCGAGCCGATCGGCGCCGCCGGCGGGCGATTATCTGGATTAATTACCTACCGGACATTACCGACTCGTAATTGAGCCGCCGCCGAATTTCCGAAACTGGCTTTCTAAGTTGCCGCACTTCCGCCGCCGCGATTTCGGCCACGGCTCACGCCGCTGAGACGCGGTGCTGTCGCCCACCACGCGCTCGCTCGGCCCGGTATTCCTTGAACAGCTGCGCGCGGCGCGGTGATGGGCGCGCCGTTGGGTGCGTGAGGTTTCGGCACCCTGTCAGTGCGGGGAGATTGTGGTGGCTTAGCGCCGGCGCGACACCGCAACGCCGAATAGAAACGCCACGAACAGGCTCGCCAGCGGCGCTTCCCTTGTGATCGCGCTGATGGTGGAGAGTGGCTGCCCCGGTTGGCGCGCGGCAGCGACGGCCTCGCTCAGGCGATCGACCGCAGCTCGCAGCGTGGTCGTAACTTCCGTGATGGTGCGGGAGACGTCGGCCGCCGTATCGATGGCGCGTTCGCCCATGCCCGGTTGCGGCGGCGTCGACGGTGTTTCAAAGCTCATGCGGCGCTCGCTTTTCGAGAGATAATGAGGCCGCCACCATGGCTACCCGCGACAGGCGCCGCTTTGAACGGCGGGTCTTTCGACCTTTGGCTATCCGCGACAGGCGCTGGAGTGAACAGCGGGTGGCGGCCTCGCGGAGAAAATGCGGCGGCAACAACTTTGTTCCGCGCCCGCGGCTAATTTTGGAAGCGGTGGCGCTTTTGTGCCGGTGATTCGGCAAGGTTCGACGTTGAGCGCGCGGGAGGAATATGACCAAATACCCCCGTGCTGCGTTACCTGTTCGGCAACGTTCGGGATCACCAGGCGCAATCGCAGAGGGATCAATGGCAACCAATTCCACGACGTCTCCGGATCGTACTAAGCGCGCGGAACGCGCGGTGTCGCGCCGTCAAATGCTGGGCCAGGGCGGTGTGGCGCTCGGCGGCGCCGTGATGAGCGCCGTCGCCGGCGGACAGGCTTCGGCGCAGACACAAGCGCCCCCTTCCGAGAACGTGCCGCCGAACATCCCCGAATGGATGAAGGCGCCCGGCGATCCCATGGGCAGCCAGCCCTATGGCACGCCGTCGCCGTTCGAGAAGAACGTCGTCAAGAACATCTCGAAGAACCTGCCGCAATATATCTCGGCGTCGGGGCGAACGCCTTTGCAGGATCTCGACGGCATCATCACGCCGAACGGGTTATTCTACGAACGTCATCATGGCGGCGTCCCGACCATCGATCCCGATCAGCATCGGCTGATGCTGCATGGCCTGGTCGATCGTCCGATGATCTTCACCATGGAAGACCTCCGCCGCTTTCCGTCGCAATCGCGGATTCACTTCCTCGAATGCTCCGGCAATCCGGTCTACACCAAACCCTATGGCAAGACCGCCTCCGACCTGGTGGGATTATTGAGCTGTGCGGAGTGGACCGGGGTCAGCCTGAAACTCGTGCTTGAAGAGGCCGGCCTGCGCCCGGAGGCCAAATGGCTGGTGGCCGAGGGAGCCGACGCCGCCGCGCTGACACGCAGTATTCCCATCGAGAAATGTCTCGACGACGCCATGCTGGTGTACAGCCAGAACGGCGAGCGCCTGCGCCCGCAACAGGGCTATCCGCTGCGGCTGCTGTTGCCCGGCTTCGAGGGCAACATGAACGTGAAATGGCTGCGGCGTCTGAAGGCCGTCACGGAGCCGGCCTATTCGCGTGAGGAGACCTCGAAATATACTGATTTGATGCCGGACGGCGTCGCGCGGGAATTCACGTTCTACATGGAAGCGAAATCCATCATCACCCGGCCGTCGGGTGGACAGAAGCTCAAGCAAACCGGTTTCCATGAAATCACGGGCATTGCCTGGAGCGGCCATGGCAAGGTCAAGCGGGTCGATGTCTCGGTCGATGGCGGCAAGAACTGGCAGGAGGCGCAATTGCAGGAGCCGGTGCTGACCCGCGCGCTGACTCGTTTCCGGCTGCCGTGGCAATGGGATGGACAGCCGGTCGTGATCCAGAGCCGCGCCATCGATGAGACCGGTTACGTGCAGCCGACATTCCAGGAACTGCTGGCGGTGCGCGGCGAGAACTCTTTCTACCACAACAACGCGATCCAGCCGTGGCGCATCGACGCGCAGGGACAGGTGACCAATGCCAATTCCTAAATCCGCATTGGCTGTCCTCGCGCTGACGATGGTCGCATCGTCCGTGCGTGCCGAAACGCAGGGACATTACGGCATCGGGCGAACGGCGACGGACGCCGAAATCGCCGGCTGGAATATCGACATCGGCCGCAACGGCGAAAACCTGCCGCCCGGCAGCGGCACCGTCAGCCATGGTAGGGAAGTCTTCGCGCAGCAATGCGCGGCGTGCCATGGCGATAAAGGCGAGGGTGGCGTCGGCGAGCGATTGGTCGGCGGCCAGGGCACCATCGCGACGCCGAAGCCGATCAAGACCGTCGGCAGCTTCTGGCCTTACGCGCCGACGCTGTTCGACTATATTCGCCGCGCGATGCCGCAGAACGCACCGCAATCCCTTGACAACGAGGACGTCTATGCGGTCTCGGCCTATATCCTCAACATGAATGGCCTGTTGCCCGCGGATGCGACACTCGACGCCAAGACGCTGAGCGCGATCAAGATGCCGAACCGCAGCATGTTCACCGGCGATCCCCGGCCGGATGTCAAGAGTAAGGCGTGCGACAAGGGCTGCTGACATCAGCAATAGAGCTATCCGGAAATCAGACATGGACCTGACCGCGATGGTTCGACTAGGCTAGGCGCATCATCGCCAAGCCAGGACATCAGCCATCGTGACCAGAGCCGAGACCATCGAGCGCGTCAGCCAGCATTTTCATTCCGGTGAGTTCATGGCCGAGCTCGGCCGCAGGGTCGCCTATCCCACGGAAAGCCAGAACGCCGGCAGGCAGGACGTGCTGCGCGCCTATCTCGAGGCGGAGATGCAGCCGGCGTTTTCGGAAATTGGATTCACCACGCGGCTGATCGAGTCGCCGAGCGGCAAGCATCCATATCTGCTGGCGGAATACAAAGAGAGCGCCTCGGCGCCGACCGTCCTCACTTACGGGCATGGCGACGTCGTCGACGGCATGGTCGGCGAATGGCGCGACAACCTCGACCCCTGGAAACTGACGCCGAAGGGCGACCGCGTCTACGGCCGCGGCTCGGCCGACAATAAAGGGCAGCATTCCATCAACCTGTCGGCGCTGCGGGCCGTTCGCGAAGCGCGCGGCGGCAAGCTCGGCTTCAATGCCAAGGTCATCATCGAGATGGGCGAGGAGATTGGATCGCCTGACCTCGCGAAAGTCTGCGATTCCCTGCGCGATGAACTCGCCGCGGATGTGTTTGTCGGCTCCGATGGGCCGCGGCTGTCAGCGGAACGCCCGACCATCTTTCTCGGCTGCCGCGGTGGCCTGCGAATTCATCTCGATGTCGAGTTGCGTGACGGCGGCCATCACTCCGGCAATTGGGGTGGCGTGCTGGCGAACCCGGCGACTATCCTCGCCAATGCGATCAGCTCACTGGTCGACGGCCAGGGACACCTGCTGCCTCGATGAGATGAAGCCGCCGCGGCTCTCGAACCAGATCAGGTCCATGCTCGCCGACGTCAAGGTCGAGCCGATGGCCGATGAGCCCGCGCTATCGCCGAACTGGGGCGAGGATGGGCTTTCGCCGGCGGAGCGGCTCTATGCCTGGAACACGCTCGAAGTGCTCGCAATATCCTCAGGCAATATTGGGAAGCCGGCCAATGCGATTCCCGGCCGCGCCAACGCCGTGCTGCAGCTTCGCTATGTGGTCGGCACCGAGATCGACAAGGTCGTGCCTGCAATTCAACGGCACTTCGACAAAGGCGGCTTCGCGATGGTCAAGGTCCGTGCGACGCAGAGCTTTGCCGCATCGCGCACCGATCTTGGCAGCCCCTGGATCAAATGGGCCGCGGATTCGATCCGGCACACCACCGGCAAGGAGCCCGCGGTGCTGCCGAATTTCGGGGGCTCGCTGCCCAATGACGTGTTCTCCGATGTGCTGGGATTGCCGACGATCTGGGTGCCGCATTCCTATCCCGGTTGCTCGCAGCACGCGCCCGATGAACACATTCTGCTCTCCGTGACGGAGGAAGCGCTGAGCCTGATGGCCGGACTGTTCTGGGATCTGGGCGAGATGAAGCGGCCGCTGTAACGGCGCGGGCAAGGAACGCGTCGGGGGAGAAACTCGAGGATGGCGCTATCGGCACCAGCAGCCGCGCCGGCGGCCACGCCTGCGCAGCCGCAGGGGCAAGCCGATCGCAAAACTCGTGATCCTTGGCATCTACGCCGATCTCGCGCCGGGCTATTACCTCACCCTGATTGCGATCATCAGCCTGTTCGCGCTGATCACGATCCGGCGAACCGCTGACGACATGCGCGTTGCGCTATCCGCCAAAACCTAGTTCGGGACCTCCCGGACCACCGGGCCGCGCGGTGCCGCCACGGGCGCCGCCGGGGCTTGCTCCGGCGCGGCGGCCGGCTTGGCCGTCATAGTGCGGCTTCCGATCGGCACGTAAATAAACGCGGCGGCAAGCACCGCCACGGCGACGATCGCACCGAGAATAGTACCTTTTCGCTCCGGACTCATTTTGGGTCCCTCCCATCACTTTACCAGATTTTCGGGTTCGGGAACGACCTTGAATTCCGGCTGCTGCGGATATCTATCAGCAGAGCAGGCGGTGCGGCAATCGCGAGATTGCGGCAGCCTTGCATGTCGTGTCGGCGTCGCAGTGCAAGGCGATATTTATGCGGGCGGTGATGCCCGCCCGGCGCGCCGGACCTTTTGGGCCGGCCGCTGGTTGAGCTAACTCGTTGAGATAACTGGTTGAGATAACTTTTGGGATCCGGCGGTACAAATTGAGCGCCAATTCAGCAGCTGAGATCGGCGCGGAGGCGAGGCCGTCGCGGAAGGGCCGCCTGCCGATCATGGGGCTTACCGCACTTGGCATCGTATTCGGCGATATCGGCACGAGTCCGCTTTACACCTTCAAGACCATTCTCGGCGCCACCGCGACGCCATCGGACCCGGCGACGGTCTTGGGGGCGCTGTCGCTGGTGCTGTGGACGCTCTTCATCATCACGACGGTCAAATATGTGCTGTTCGCGATGCGCGTCGACAATGACGGCGAGGGCGGCATCCTGGCGCTGATGGCGCTATTGGGTGTCAAGAAACGGCAGCGTCCGACCATTGTCGCCGTCGGGCTGTTCGGGGCCGCGCTGATCTATGGCGACGGCGCGATCACGCCGGCGATTTCGGTGCTGTCGGCGCTGGAAGGCCTCAATATGGTAACGCCGGCAGTGCAGCCCTATGTCGTTCCCGCCGCGGTCGCGATCCTGCTCGCGCTGTTTGCGATCCAGTCGCAGGGCACGGCCAGGATCGGTCACTTCTTCGGTCCGATCATGCTGCTGTGGTTCGCGGCGATCGCGGTGCTGGGCATTTCCGGCATCGTACAGCATCCGGCGGTGTTCGCCGCACTCAATCCCGTTTACGGCCTGTCCTATCTGTTCTCGCACGGCGTGACCGGCTTCCTGGTGCTGGGCGCGGTGTTCCTCTGCGTCACCGGCGCCGAGGCGCTGTATGCGGATATGGGTCATTTCGGCCGCGGCCCGATCAAGCTCGCCTGGTTCGGAATCGTGTTTCCCAGCCTGATCCTGAATTATGCGGGGCAGGCCGCGCTGGTGCTCGGGGGCACGCCGACCGACGGCAATATCTTCTTCCGGCTGTGCCCGCCGGTGCTGTTGATCCCGCTGATCGTGCTGGCGACCATCGCGACCATCATCGCCAGCCAGTCGATCATTACCGGCGCGTTCTCGATGACGCGGCAGGCGATCCAGCTCGGCTGGCTGCCGCGGCTTCGGATCAAGCAGACGTCTTCGGAAGGCTACGGGCAGATCTATGTCGGCGTCGTCAACTGGCTCTTGATGATCGTGACGGTGGGCTTGACGATCGGCTTCGGCAAATCGGACAATCTCGCCGCGGCCTACGGCATCGCGGTGTCGCTGACGATGCTGATGACCTCGGCGCTGTTGTTCATCGCGATGCGCGAGATCTGGCAATGGAGCTTGCCGGCGGCAGGCGCCGTCGCGGCCTGCTTCCTGGTCGTCGACAGTGCCTTCTTCCTGGCCAATTTGAGCAAGATCGCGGAGGGCGGCTATATACCCTTGATCCTCGCCATTGCCGTCTACGGCGTGATGTGGATATGGCATCGCGGATGGGCGGCGGTGATGGATCGGATGCATGAGGCGTTGATCCCAGTGTCGCAATTCATGCAGATCATCCAGGCGAAGAACATTCCACGCGTGCCCGGCACCGCCGTGTTCCTGACCCGGACCGAGCGCGATACGCCGCCGGTGATGCAGTGGCATGTCCGGCATAACCGCGCCCTGCACGAACATCTATTCGTGCTGCGCGTGGAAATCCTCTCGGTGCCCTGGGCGGTGTCCGGCGAGCGTATCAGGATCGAGCAGGTTGCCCCGAATTTCTGGCGCGCCGATGCCGTGTTCGGCTTCATGGAGCGCCCGCATATTCCGGAGCTGCTGACGACCTGCAGATCGCTGGGATGCACGGTCGACCTCGACGACGTCACCTATTACGTCGGCCACGAGACCGTCATTCGCCGCGAGGATGGCATGGGTCTCCCCGCATGGCAGGAGGCCTGCTTCGCGGTGATGGAACGCAACGCGATTCATGTCAGCGACTTCTTCAGCCTCCCCACCGACCAGGTGGTCGAGATCGGACGGCAGGTTTCGATCTAGCGGAACGCCGGCGGTTCGGACGGGGAAGTGAAGTTGACAGATGACAATCCGTTACAAGCTCGGAAAGTGACGACGCAAAGGACCCGCATCATAATCAGTTTATGCGTTGCGCAGAGAACGCGCGGTCCGATCAAATCCGTTTCAATGGTTTAACCATCTCAAGATAGTCGCGCGGTGGCAGCAACGTCTTGAAAGAATTCAAGGCTGTCGCAACCCGCTCTGCATCCGCTGCCGGGGTCGTGTAGAAGGCGACGTCTCCCACTGCCGCGGTAACGTTGTCGGTGTGCAATATGGCAACCTTTTTCCAGGTGGCCGGAATACCCAAAGGAAACCAGCTATCGTATATCATCACCAAGCCGACCTGATACTCGTCCGCGAGTGCGGCCATTTGGTCGGGTCCGTACTGGCCTGCAAGCTTGGCTTTGCGCACTTTTTCCGAACCTAATCCCCAAAGATCCAAGACGAAATTCGGGTTTCTATAAGCGACAAGGCCGAGATCGTTGACCGCGACAGGTCCGTTATAAAGCCGTTGAGCGAAAAGGCTCATTTGATATTGCTGTTCGTAGATATTACGCGCTGCGAGGGGTGTTTGGAGCGTGGCCAAAAGATAGGGCGTGCTCGCAAAGCCAATCAGTAAGACGATGCCGATTTGCGTGGCGGTCCATTGCGCCGTAGTGAGCAGCGGCCTGGTTTGCGCGGCGACATAGAGAAGCGCGAGCGCGGCGAGTGCGATAATATAAACCTCGTATCGATGGAACCAGTCATACTCGCCCAATGCGAGATGCGCGCCGATGGCAGCGAGAACGGCGGTGCAGACCGTCACCGCCTTACGGTCGGTACGCAACAGCCACGCACCGCAAGCGATGGCAACGCCAAGCAAGATAAGCCGGCGGCCGAAAGGACTTTCAAAACTCGCGACCAGATGATGGAAAATGGAGCCGAACGCGCTCGTACCTTCGTAGGCATCTCCGGCGATGCGTGATTTCAGCAAAACGGAACTCGGCAGGAGCGGTAGACCGCGGGAAGCCATCAGCGCGAAATAAAGTCCGAAGGAGCAAAGGATCACGCTTGCTGCCGCAGCAGCAAAGCGGCGTTGACCAAGCAAAGCAAAGCCGACGATGGCAGCCAGAGCAAAAGCCGTACCTTCGAAGCGAACGAGCGGCAGCAGAACAAGTGCCATGAAATGGATAAGCCTGGGTCCCTGTCCACGCGTCGCCTCAACGAGGCCAATGAATGTCATGATGGAGGCCCACACGTGAAGGCTGTGCTCCATGCCCGTCATAGGCAGCGCGATCGCGCTAGTGACGAATATTGCGAGGACCGCTATGACATAAGAAAAAAGCCCTTCACGACGGTCAAGAAAGCCGACCGTTTCCAGAAAACGCAGTAAGGCAAAAACAGTTGCGAACGCAGCGATTGCGTTGATGAAAAGCGGGCCAAATGCGCCAAGATGCAGCGTTTCCGTGAACGCCAGCAAATAGGGCCAAATGATCGAAGAGCTTGGCGAAGAAAGTTCAGATTCGTTGACGCCGTACCCGCCGGACAGAATATGGTCGGCGACGGCGAGGTGAATATAGGGATCGTCGAGCGTGAAAATGAGCCGATTGTTGCAGAGATAGAAGCTCATCAATAGTTCCAGGGCGAGCAGCAACATCCAGAGCGACAACGTTGCGGGCAGGATACCACCGGCATCCCGCCTTTGCCTTCTTCCCCGGTGAAATTCTCCGGGCTGATCAAGCACGCCAGGACGTTCCACAGGCGGTACAGATCGCCGGGGTGGGCGCTCCAATCCTGAAAACGTCATCTTGCTTTCGCCCGCCTACAATTTGAGTCGTTTAAAAACTCGTTCCGGTATTATGCGGATAATGAACATTACGAAGAACCAGATGGATCGTACGTAGATCACGTCCTTGCGTTGATTGAAGCCTCTGAATACGGCTTCGCCGACTTCCGTCGCGGTGGCCGTCAGGACAGGTGGCAGCTTCATATGTTCTGTCATTTTCGTTCGGACAAATCCTGGCTTAACCGTCATCACGTGAATGCTGCCGTTGACCGCTTCGCGATTACGTAAGCCAGAAAGGAAGGCACTGAAGCCTGCTTTTGCAGAACCGTAAAAGTAATTAGAGGCTCTTCCTCGGTCCCCCGCGACCGAAGAGATGCCGATAATGGATCCATGCCCGCGTCCACGAAACCGTTCCGCAAAAAGACTGAGGATTAATGCAGGGCCCTCGTAGTTTGAGCGCATGATTTCCTTGGCGTGATCAAGGTCAACTTCGGCGCGGCTCTGTTCGCCAAGCAAGCCAACAACTGAAATGACGACATCGGGAAGGTCGGGCAGCGCTTCCAAGAACTCGGCAAATGAAGTTGTGTTAAGCGCGTCAAACTCGTGAATAGTGACCGGTCGATCGACGCGAACCGAAATATCATTTGCCTCGCGCTGAAGTTCAGACAGCGCGCGTCCTGCAAGGCGAACTGTCCAATGGTTTTGGGCGAAGGCAAGCGCTGTTGCGCGGGCAATATCCGATGTGGCTCCCAATATAAGCACGGTTTGTTCGGCGGCAGCCATCGTTTCCTCTCAAATTCCAATTCGCTCGGCAAGGCGCGATTTCATGTTCCCTTTGGGGTCAATCGTCCGTCGGACCTCGCGGAAACAAGACAGATCAGGATAGCTTGCCTCAAAGGTGGATCGCGACTGCCGTGCATCCTTGGCCAGATAAAGTCTGCCGCCGGCGGCGACGACTAGCTTGTCCAACTCGTCGAGAAAAGGGAATAGATCGCCCTTTATCGGAAAGTCCAGAGCGAGGGTGTAGCCGGGCATTGGAAAAGACATAGAGCCGGTTCCAGCGCCCAGCTTTTTCAGGACTGCCAAAAACGAGGATCCGCCGCGCTTGGCGATGCGATCGAGCATTTCGGCCAGCGCGGCTTTTGCATTTTTCGTGGGAAGCACACTTTGGTGCTGAACGAAGCCGCTCCGGCCGTAGATCCGATTCCAGTTGCCGAGCGCATCGAGCGGAAAGAAGTACGGGTGAGCAGGGACCAGGATGGGAGACGCAGCCTTGCGCACGCCGGCCTGAAAATAAAGCTCGTTGAATGCCGCAACGGCCCAACGATTCAACGCAAAAGAAGGAGCATCAATTGCTATCGACACAGGAGGCTTTCGGAGCGGAAAACGGTTCTCGGCCTGCTTTTCATCGAGTTCCGCATAAGACGCATGTTCTCCCAGAAAGATCAGTGAGCGTCCAAGGCGAGCGCCCTTTGCCAGGCAGTCGATCCAGGCCACTGAATAGGTAGCGCTGTCGCTATTCTCCAACGCGGCGATGGCCGCACTGAGATCTTCAGCGACGATGGTCCGCTGGCGGATCCAACCCGTCTCGACACGACGCAATCGGATCGTCGCCTCGAGAATTATGCCAGTCAGTCCCATTCCCCCAATCGTAGCGAAAAATAGATCTGAGTGTTCTTCGCGCGATACACGAAGCGTTTCCCCTGTGGGCACCGCCAATAGCAGGCTTTCGACGTATTGACCGAAACCAGCCTCTCGGTGGTGGTTCTTGCCATGGACGTCGGCGGCGATCGCCCCCCCAACGGTAATAAAGCTTGTACCAGGAAGGGCATAGGGCAGGAACCCGCGAGGCAAGAATGTCTCAATCAAGTCTGAAAGAAGCACCCCGGCTTCAATCGTAATCAGACCCGTCTGGGCATCGAAAGTTCGCATCCGGTTAAGATGAATCATTGAGATCGTCTGGCGAACGCCGATGCCCGCGTCCCCGTAGGCTCGGCCATTGCCGCGAGCGACCGCTTGGTTCCCCCGCGTCGTCGCGCTTTGGGCGGCATCAACTGTGTGGGGATGGATCATTTGGGTATCAATGATCGGGTAGCGGCCCCAACCCGAAGTCGCCGTCACTATTGAGTTCCTTCGCGAACAGTGGATTTCAGCAAAAGGTTCGGCCTTCCCAGTCCAGATCGACCACAAGAATCAATCCGATAATTGCGGCGTCGGACCCACTATTTCTTTACCAGCTGCCGCTAAACCGGCCCTTACTTTTGCAACTCTGACCTGAGAAGCATAGGCCGATCGCCCTTAACATTCCGAAGCCAATGATTCTCAGTGTTGCGCGTCGGGTCTTTTTTTACTGCTTAACCTATTTGCTCTACCTTAAGGTTTCGCAAAGAGCCCCATTCCGATGCTGGCAAAAACCCTGGAAACAATTCAGTCCTCCGCGCCCAAGCGGGCGGGTTACACGCGCTTTGTCGTCGCGGCGCTGGCAATTAGTGTTGCGCTAAAGGCTATCTGGTTTTCTCGATTGGGGGTGGGGCTGCATCGTAACCTGGTTGATTTCGATGCCTTTCACATCGTTGCACAGAGGGTTTGGCTGGGCGACTCTGACCAAGCCTATCAGTTCGCAAAATTCCTCAATATGCAAAGAGAGGCTTCGGGTGGAGTTGACAGCTTTATGCCGTGGACCTATCCACCGCAGTTCAACCTGTTGCTTGCGCCTTTTGCGCTTATGCCAACGGGCGTAGCGTACCTCCTGTTCACTGCGGCAACGCTTACATTTTATCTCCTCATACTGAGGTCGATCGCTGCCAGCTATTTCGCGCTGATCCTGATTATTCTCTTTCCCGCGATGGCGATCACGATGGCTTGCGGCCAAAACGGATTCCTCACCGCTGGACTTATTGGATTGGTCTGCCTCTTTATCGAGAAACGGCAAATTCCGGCCGGGTTGGCGCTTGGTCTCATGGTCATCAAGCCGCATCTTGCCATAGCTTTCGGAATCTATTCGATCCTGAAGCGTCGCTGGACTGTAGTTATGACAGCCGGAGCTTTCGTTCTCACCAGTTCGCTGATCTGTACAGCCATTTTCGGTCTTCAAATCTGGACTGGACTACATCAAAGCATAAGCGATTCCACGATCTTCCTGGAGCGCGGATACTATCCATTATACCGGATGATCTCTTTTTATGCCGCGTTACGAACAGCAGGCCTACCCGCTTGGGCTTGCTTTCTGGGGCAAGGCGTTGTCGCCGTCTCGGCACTTGGCGTTATAGCTATGGCGCTGTACCGCGGATTCTCCACGCGTTCGTGCCTTGGTTTGACCGCGATTGTTTCGATCTCGATCAGCCCTTACGCGTACGATTACGACTTTCTGATATTTGGAATCGGCCTGGCACTGTTGCTGCCCGAGCTAAAGAAATTCGCGCGCGAGGGAGAGCGAGCCGTAATCTACACCGCGCCAATGATAATAGGAGCCTATGGCACCTTGCAATCATCTCGGTTGGGGACAAACACCAACGTTGAATATCTGGATGTGCTTTCGATTGGAGGGTTCGCGGTGACCGCGTTGACCGCGCTGATTTTTATGATCCTGTTGCGCGGCGCAAAGCCCGAACCTGTGCACAATCGCTCGATCCTCCCGGGATCACCAGCTCGTTAATAGTCCTTTGGATCGCAAAGCTCAGATTGGAGCGCAGCGGCGCAACTTCGTGCCGCTTCAGCCGATATCCAAAGTTTTCGCTAAAGCTGATAAAGTACCACAACCAGAGCCACGCTGAAGCCGACTGCCACCAGAATGTACTCAATGGTGCGCGGATGGATTGCGCTTGCACCGAGGGTGCAGAGCATCTTGGTCATCTTGATATCCTTGTTTAGAAAGATGTTAATCGTCCCCTAGACTACGGCGCCGACATGGTACGGTTGGCCTCCATCCTGTCAGATCGCCGCCAGCGCGACGCAGGTCATCAGCGCCACCGTGATCCGGCTCGGCCAATCCTTGAACGTATAGACGATCGGATCATCATGCATTTCCTGGCGGTGCGCGATCATCAAGGCGCGGCCGATCCAGTAGAGCAGCAGCGGATCGAGCAGCCACAGCAGCGCCGGCGAGCTATACAGGTCGGTCACCGTGGGCGACGAGATATACAGCGAGAAAATTGTGATCGCATTCATGCCGCAGGCGCCGGCGAGCACCGCGACGATATTGAGATCGCTGATCCGGTAGTCGCGGTTGACGGGATCGGCAAGGCCTGCGCCATGCCGCATCGTCAGTTCGCCATAACGCTTGATCAGCGCGAGCGAGGTGAAGACGAACAGCGAGAAGATCAGCAGCCATTCGGAGAGATGGACGTTGATGGCGATGGCGCCGCCGAGAATACGCGTGGTGTACAATCCCGCCAGGGCGATGATGTCGATCAGCAGCATCTTTTTCAGATGCAGCGAATAGGCCACGGTGATGACGAGATAGGCGACGATGGTGGCCAGGAATAGCCCGGAGATACCAGCCGCGGCAACAAGCGACGCCGCGGCAAGGCACGGGACGGCCGCCAGCGCCGAGGCGATTGGCAGCCTGCCGGACGCAATAGCGCGATGGCGCTTGGTCGGATGATTGCGGTCGGCCTGAAGGTCGAGAATATCGTTGAGCAGATAGGCGCTGGATGCGGCCGCCGAGAACGCAAAAAATGCCAGCGCGGCATTTCCGAGCGACGCCATATTGAACTGGTGCGCTGTCAAAAATGGCACGAACACCAGCGTGTTCTTGGCGTATTGGTAGACCCGCAATGCACCCAGCCATGTCCGGAACGACGTGCGGCGCTCCGGACTGTCGAGCCCGCCTGCGGCTGGCGCGCTTCCGACAAAGTCGAAGCCGGTTTGTTTGAGGTATTGCGCGTGCGGATCGTCCGCCTCGATCGGCGCGCCGTGCGTGTCGATTGCTATGACGCCGTCAAAAGCGAAATGCGCGGCGATCGCGGCCGCGTGGGCGGTATCTTGCTTCGTTGCAAGATAGACCTTGCGGGCTTGCGCGCGGGCCGCCAACGCCAGATTGAGCACCTCAGGCTCATAGGGAAGCTTGCTGTAATCGATTTGGGACAGCGATTTCAGCCATTCCCGGATCGAGCCGCCGCCGCGGACCAGCGCCGTTAGCGCTTCACGCGGGGAGTGCAGGAACGAAGCGATGCCGCTGACCTGGACTTCCCGGTCGAGGTTCGATCGCAGCAAGCCATCGAGGCCGATCACAAGCGGCAATCTCTCCGGTTCGGGCATACCCGACGGCGTAACAATTTCAGCGCTCGCCTGCATTTGCCGCTCCGGTTGCGGTCAGCTCCTGGAGCCCGCCGCCTAGCTTGTTTTGTTCGGAAAAACCTATCCGAACGCGTTAAATGTTCGGTTACCCGGCAGGTGAAATCCGGGCCTTTGCACCGTGGATTTGGCGCCGCAAGCCTGGCGAAAAGCATTTGTTAACCCTGGTTGAACCGTCGGCGCCGCCAGCGTTTTCAAGGCCGCCCGACCGCTGGCGTCCGTTTGGCGAGACCGCAGGCCTGAACTAGACTTGAGGCTTGAGGCTTGAAGGTTGAGGCTTGGGGCAAGGAGGAGAGCGATGGCTCACAGCGAGATTGACGCGATCCGCGCGTTGCTGACGTCCAAGCCGCGGCCGATCGGTTGGGCGCAGCGGCGCCAGCGCATCGAAGAGGTCGGCTCGGTCTGGCCGGCCGCGGATGACGTGATGCTCACGGCCGTCGATTGCGACGGCATACCCGGCGAATGGTCGCTCGCTCCCGGCAGCGACGCATCGCGTGTGCTGATGTACTTTCATGGCGGCGGCTATTGCTCGGGGTCGATCCTGAGCCACCGCCGGTTGGTCACCGAGGCCGGCCGGGCCATGCAGGTACGCACCCTGGCCGTCGGTTATCGGCTCGCACCCGAGCATCCCTATCCCGCGGCGCATGAGGATGCGATGACGGCCTGGCGCTTCCTGCGCGGCCAGGGCATTGCCGCGGCCGACATCGTGGTCGGCGGCGATAGCGCCGGCGGAAATCTCACCATCGCCCTGATCAACCAATTGCGGGCAGCCAACGAAGCGCCGCCATCCTGCGCGTGGCTGCTGTCGCCATGGACCGATCTGACGATGTCGGGCACGACGCTTGACACCAAGGACGCCGTCGATCCGATCATCCACAAGGGCTATCTCGGCGAACTGGCGGACGCCTATGTGCCCGCGACCATTGATCGCAAGGATCCGCTGATTTCGCCGTTGTTCTCCGATCTCCGCGGGTTTCCGCCGGTGCTGATCCAGGTCGGATCGGCCGAGGGGCTGCTCGCCGACGCCGCGCGCTTTGCGGCCGCCGCCGGGGAGGCCGATGTTGATGCCACCCTGGAAATCTGGCCGCATATGATCCACGCGTGGCCGATGTGGAATGCAAAGCTTGACGACGGGCGCCGCGCGCTGGCAAGAGCGGGGGAGTTTGTCCGTTCGCACTGGCGAACGCCCTGAGTGCCGATCGAACATTTTAGTTGTAATTTCCAGCCGCCAGGGAGCGGGCTGATTAATGATGCGGTCGTCGATCAGGAGCCAGATTCTCGGTATTGCCATCGGGCTGATCGTCCTGATGGTCATTGTCTCGGCATTGTCGACCGTGATGACGCGAAGGGTCGCCCATCAGCTTGATGAGCTGACCTCGAAATATGTCGAGGCCAATAACCATCTGGCACGGATGCAGACGCAGTCGCTCGATCGCTCGCTCGAGCTTCGCCGCATGGTGATCGCCAAGATGCAGTCGCCGCCGGATGATGCGGGCTTTGCCGAACGCAAGCAGCGCTATGAAGCGGCCGGTATCGCGATCGGCCAGGAGGCCAGCGCAGTTCACGCGCTCATCAATGCCATCATCGACGACACCACCACGGAGTCCGACAATGCGGCACTGGGGCGGATCGACAGCCGGATCGAGGACACCAACAAGGACCTCCTGCATTATCTGGACGAGGAGCATGAACGCCTGTTTCCGCTGCTCGAAGCGAAAACACAGGACTTCGCCGAGATCAGGAAGGGCCTTTCACGGATCGATACCCTTCGTGACGAGCTCAACAAGCGGATCGATGGCATTCGCACGGATATGATGGCGCAGGTCCGCGCCGATGCCGCGGTGACGATGCGGGACCAGCGGCAGAATATTGCGATCTCGGCGCTGTTGACCGCGCTGGCCGCGATCCTTGGCCTGACGTTCTCGATGTTCGTCAGTTCCGGCATCACGCGGCCGGTCCGCCGCTTGCTGGATGGCACGCGCGCGGTAGAGGCGGGCCGTCTGGAAGGGTCGATCGATGTTACGACGCGCGACGAAATCGGCCAGCTGACGTCGGCCTTCAATGCCATGGTCGAGCGGCTGCGCCGGAATGAGAAGATGCGGGAGACGTTCGGCCGCTATATCGACCCGCGCGTGGTGGAAACATTGGTCGACCGGCCGGCGCTGGCCGCGACCGACGGCCAACGCCGAGTGATGACGGTGTTGTTCTGCGACATGAAGGGATTTACCAGCCTCAGCGAAGGCATGACACCGCAGGGGCTGGTCAAGGTGATGAACCACTTTCTGTCTGCGATGTCGGAGCAGATCCGTAACAATCACGGTGTGATCGATAAATATATCGGCGATGCCGTGATGGCCTATTGGGGACCGCCGTTCACGGAAAATGGCGAGGATGCCCGGCTGGCATGTCTTGCCGCAGTCGGCATGGCCGGACGCGTCACTTCGCTGCGTACCGAATTGCCCGAATTGCTCGGGGTGCGCGCCGCCGGCGCCGAATGCGACATGCGCATCGGCATTGCGACCGGCGAGGTGCTGGTCGGCAGCATCGGCTCGGAATTCATGATGAGCTATACCGTGATGGGTGATGCGGTGAACCTGGCGTCGCGCCTCGAGGGCGCGAACAAGGTCTATGGCAGCCGATGCCTGATTTCCGAAGCGACGATGCGGGCGGCCGGGGACGCGATCGAGACGCGCGAGCTCGATCGGCTGGTGGTCGTGGGGCAGAGCAATCCCGAGACGGTGTTTGAGATCATGGCCGGGAAAGGCGATCTGACGCCGGCGCAGATAACGCTGCGTGATCGTTTTGCTGAAGGGTTGACTGCCTATCGCGCCCGCCGCTGGGACGACGCGCGAGACGCTTTCCGTGCGGCGCTGACCGCCGTCCCCAACGATGTGCCCTCGAAAATCTTCATCAGGCGCGTGGATGATTTCGCGGCAAATCCACCTGCCGCAGCCTGGGACGGCGCCTGGCATTTCGACCATAAATAGCGGGCGTTATATCGGTCACGATTCCGGTTTTGAATTGGCGCCGATCACCCTCGTCATCGCCATGATCGGTACCGCGACGATGCCGTTGAGCACCGCGCTCCACACCCGCATGTGAATGGCGTCGATGCCGGTAAGCCGAATTAGCACCGACGGCAATGCGCTGCCGGGGTGCAAGTCCTGGCAACTGGCGCGGCCCGTGTTTTCAGTCCATCATAGGTTTCTAATAAAATGCCGCCGGGCCGTGCCAGCTGCACCGGTCCGCAAAAAGCCGGCCTAACGGGAGAACACGATGCGAGATCGAAACTGGTCGAGACGCGACCTATTGAAGGCGTCCACCGCGGTTGCGGCCACGGCGCTGTTCGCCGGGCCGGTCCGGGCCGCCGCGCCGCCGTCGAGCGTAACGCCGGAACTGATCGAAGCCGCCAAGAAGGAAGGCAAGATCTCGTATTATTCGGCGCTGGAGCTCAATGTCGCGGAACAGCTGGGCAAGGCGTTCGAAGCCAAATACCCCGGGATATCGGTCCGGGTCGAGCGCTCCGGCGCCGAGCGGATCTATCAGCGCATCGCCCAAGAGCAGGGCAGCGGCATCAACGCTGTCGACGTCGCCAACAGCACCGACCCTGCGCATTATCTCGACTGGAAAGCCAAGGATTGGCTTGCGCCGTATCTTCCTGACGACGTCGCCAAATATTTTCCGGCCGATCAGTTCGACGCCGATGGGACCTATGCGACCTCGTGCGCCTGGATGGAAGCGATCGGCTACAATACCACGCTGGTGAAGTCCGGGGACGCGCCGAAGAGTTACGCCGACCTGCTCGATCCAAAATGGCAGGGCAAGATCGTCAAGGCGCATCCCGGCTATTCCGGCGCGATCATGACCGCGACTTTCGTGCTGTCGCGGGATCTCGGCTGGACGTATTTCGAAAGCCTCGCCAAGCAGAAAGTGATGCAGGTGCAGTCGGCCGCCGATCCGCCGAAAAAGCTGCTGCTGGGCGAGCGTGCCGTCATGGCCGATGGCAACGACTACAATTTGCTGCTCGCAAAGGACGAGGGCAAGCCGGTCGAGGTGGTCTATGCCGCCGAAGGTTCGCCGCTGATCATCGTTCCCAGTGCGGTCTTCCGCAGCGCGCCGAACCCGAATGCCGCGCGGCTGTTCCAGAGCTTCTTCCTGAGCGCGGAAGGACAACAAATGCTGGTCGACAATTATGGCCTGCGTTCGTTCCATTCGCAGGTCAAGGAGAAGCCCGGTCATCCGCCGCTGGCATCTTTGAAGTTACTCAAATCCGATCCGGCTGCCGTGCTGGCGCAGAGCGAGGACATCAAGGCGCGCTACGCCAAGCTGTTCAAGGTGTGACCGAGCCGGAGCAGACAACAGAGAAAGGCCCGCTCGATCGCGGGCCTTTCTGCCTTGTACCACCAGGCCGCGTTAGATCGCACCGCCGTAGTACGAATTGATCGACGCCGTGCTGGCGGGGTCGTTCCAATTCCAGGCGTTGTCGTTGCCGTATTTTGGTGCGCCCTTGAGCTGCGTCTCGGTGATGCCGGTGCGGTAACCGCCGAGTTGAGTGTCGTATTTCAAGGACTGCCAAGGCAGCGGATAGTGGTCGTCGCCGATGCCGAGAATGCCACCAAAGCTCAACACGGCGTATGACACCCGGCCGCTCTTCTTGTCGATCATGACGCGCTCGATCGACCCGATCTTGGCATCGCCGGCACCGTAGACCGCCGTTCCCTCTACTTTGTCGCTGCCGATCAGCGTGCCGGTTTCTCTTGTTTCCTTGACCATTGTCGTCCTCCTTCGATGAGTGCGAGCAATAGCGCGGGCGATAAATTGTTCCTGGAAAACAAGGCCAGGGATCACAGGCCGGCGAGGAACTTTCGGCCTTGCCGTGATTTAGTTCGGCAGAGGAAACAACAAGGTCAGGCCATTCCATGAACAGAGCGCATTCGATGTGGACGCTGCGCGGCCCGCTCGTGATCGCGATGGCGGTCGCGGCCGCCGGCGTGCTGGGTATGCTGCTGGTCGATCACGGTCCGTGGAATAAACCTCATTTGCAGACAGCAGAGGTTCACTACCCCTCGACCAAGGCGGCGGCCAACGCCGTCGGCGCCACGGTCACCCCGACGACGGAGAAGCCTGCGATCGAACCGGATGCACCCGGCCCGAAACCGGCGCAACCGCCAAACCCCGTTTCGCAGTAAATTCCGGCTTGCCGTAGGCGTCGGGACGTCTTTCAGCGGATGCTGACGAATCCGCCCCAGATCGCGGCCAGGATGGCGCCGGCCAGGACATAAGCCGGACTGTCGCAAAATGTGCTGCCGTATCGGCACATTTCGACGCCTGCGCTACCGATTTCATGATTGCCGGCGGCATAGAACAGACCCGCCAGCACCGCCAGCACTGCGGCCACGAAATACATCGGACATTCTCCTTGCAACCGGATTTGGTCGAATCGGGATGATGCCGGATTTGAATTCGCACAGGCTTAACGGGCTGCCTCAAATTTTAAAAAAACTGCGCTGGGCCGACGTTTGATCGATGCGCCCCAGGAGTCCGGTCAAGACCAGAATACCGTCAGGACGACGGTACGTCAGGGCCGTCCTTGATGGCCGAGCGGGCTTTTGTCAGAACCGAATTGAAATAGTCATCGCGCTCGCGGTGAAAGCGGTGCTGATGTGCCTGAAAAGCCGCGACCCGGGTCTGGATTTCCTTGCGGACATCGCTTGGAGTCGGCGCCTTGACCGGCGAAGGATCCGGCTCGATTGGCGTGGCTTCGGCGGATCTGGCTTCGGCAGATTTGGCCGCGACGACCTGCTCGATCGGGAGGGGCGGCGGCGATACCTGGGCCGACACCGGCACGACAAAAGGATTTTCGATCGGCGCGGGCTTGCTAAGAATTGGGCTCAGCACAGCCTGCGGCGCTCGCCCGGTGACGGATTGAACAAATGCCTTGGTCTGCGCAATTAAATCGTCGCGCTCTTTTTGCCACTTCATCGCAATGTCTCGGCTTGAAATGATCGCATCAAAATACACTTGATAAATCAAGCTGTTCAATAGCACACCGGATCTGCCGTGAGCGGCAAATGCACGCAGGCCCGCGAATCGAGGTTACCGGCGCGGACGCCATAGCGCCCGCATGCGGGCGCTATGGCTGTGCATCGACGATAGCGCCGGTTGCGACCCCCAGTTCCATTGTGTACTGGTTCCATCTGGTTTCCCTCCGGAATCGCTTGCTCCACATGCGCGATCATCGAGTACTCAGAAGTCGCCACCTTCACAAGTTGCAACGGCGGCATTTCATCATCTTCGATATCCTGCCCTTTGTCGGCACCTTGGTCGCGCTCGGCCTGTTGTTTTGCCGGCCGATCGGCGTCGCCGACATCAGCCTGTTTTTCGCGATGTGGCTGTTGACCGGCCTCGGCCTGACGGTCGGCTATCACCGCCTCTTCACGCATCGCGCGTTCTCGACCGGCACCGGCGTGAGTTGCGCCTTGATCATTCTGGGATCGATGGCGGGCCGGGGCCCGATGCTGTCCTGGGTCGCGATGCACCGGCGGCATCACGAACTCTCCGATCATGAGGGCGATCTTCATTCGCCGAATCTGCACGGCGCCACGATGCTCGGGCGCCTGACAGGTTTTCTGCATGCGCATCTGACCTGGATGATCGAGCATGACTATCCGAATGTCGCGCATTACGTGCCGGACCTGATGGCGGAGCGCACGCTGGTCGCGGTGAACCGTTATTATTACAGCTGGGTGGTGCTGGGTCTTGCGATCCCGGCCGCGATCGGCGGGCTCGTGACCGCGAGCTGGTGGGGTGCGTTGACCGGGTTGTTGTGGGGCGGCGTCGTGCGCATGTTCGTGGTCGAGCAGACGATGTCGGCGATCAATTCGGTGATGCACACCTTCGGCAAGCGCCCGTTCGCGACCCGCGACGACAACAGCCGCAATCTCGGCGTGATGGCGCTGTTGGGATGGGGCGAGGGATGGCACAATAACCATCACGCCTTTCCCTATTCGGCGGCGTTCGGGTTGCACTGGTATCGAGCTCGATCCAGGATTTCTGCTGATCCGATTGCTGTCGGCGCTCGGGCTGGCGTGGGATGTCAAAGTCCCGAGCCCGGAGAAGATCGCGCGCCGTCGCGTGCGTCAGGTATCCTCTGGGCAAGCGCTGCTTGATCAGAAATCCCTCGATCTACCCGATCTCGAACACGGGTGACGGGAAAGCATATATTGGGCTGGTGACACCAAGCGCTGCGGGTAACGGTAGACGCAGCAGCCGACAATGCCTAATATTGCAGATGAATGCTGTTCAACGACTATCCGTTTCTGCTGGTGTTCCTGCCGGCGGCCATCCTGCTTTATCGCCTGGCTGATCCTCATCCGCGCCTGCGGATCGGTGTGCTGGTGTTGCTGTCGTTTGTTTTCTACAGCTACTGGAACCCGCCGTTCCTTGCGCTGCTGGTGCTGTCGATCCTGATCAACTGGTTGGCCGCGCGCGCGTTCGTCGCGAGCAAGCGGAAAAGCATCGTCACGGCTGCTGTTGTCGCGAACCTCGCCGTGCTCGGCGTGTTCAAATACAGCAACTTCGTGAGCTACAATGTCGGCCTGGTTCTGGGCCGGCCGATGCCGCATTTCGATATCGCGCTGCCGCTCGGAATCTCGTTCTTCACCTTCCATCACATCATGTATCTGGTCGATCTGCGGCGCGGCAAGGCGCCGTCTTATTCGCTCGACCGCTACGCGCTGTACATCGCGTTTTTCCCGCAGGCGATCGCCGGGCCGCTGGCGCGGTGGTCCGAGGTGATGCACCAGTTCGGCCAAAAGGTATATGCGCCGGGCTGGCAGCGCCAATTCGCGCTCGGTATCACCTTCATCGTGGTTGGGCTGATCGGAAAGATCGAGCTTGCCGATCGAATCGGAAATATCATCAATCCGATCTATGCCCAGGCCGCTCTCGGGCAGGTGCCTGCCGGGCAAGCGTGGCTGGCGCTCAGTTTCAATATTCAGATCCTGTTCGACTTCGCGGGCTATTCCGACATCGCGATCGGCCTTGGCCTGTTGTTCGGCGTGCAACTGCCGTTCAATTTCAATGCGCCGTTCCGCTCGACCAACATTCAGGACTTCTGGCAGCGCTGGCACATGACACTGATGCGGTTCCTCCGCGATTACGTGTTTCATCCGCTCGCCAATTCCCGCATCGTGCCCCGGCGTTTTCTTCTGGTGCAGTATTTTGCTGCGATGCTGGTGACGATGGCACTGTGCGGCTTGTGGCATGGCGCAAACTGGACTTTCGTCTTGTGGGGCGTGCTGCACGGCGTCGCGCTGGTCATTTGCTCGCTGTGGCGGCGCTATTGTCCGAGACTCCCGCAGCTGGTCGGATGGGCATTGACCACAGGTTTTGCGCTGCTGACGGCCGTGATATTCCGGGCCGGCTCATTGGATGCCGCGCTGCACATCTATCAGGGCCTTGGGACCTTGCCCGACCTCAGCCATGTCAGGCATTTGTCGCCGATCTTGATTGCCGCGCTGATTGCGTTCCTGCTGCCGGCGAGTCAGGACATCGTGGCATGGCTGACGCGGCGGCCCAGTATATGGACGGCTGTGCTATTGGGCGCCGCGCTGCTGGCGATGCTCATCCCGATCGGAGATCAGGTGGCCAATGACTTCCTCTATTTCCAGTTCTGACTCCGTCGCCGTCGCGGAGACCGCCTCGGAATGGCGGCGCTGGCTGGTGGCCTTTCTCAGCGTGCCGGTGATCGGCGCGTGCCTGATCCTGGGGTTCTTGATCGCGGTGGATCCCTATGACACCGGAAAATTCGGTCTGCTTAGCATTGACGGCGTCAATGATCAGAACACGATCACCGCGATTCCGAGCCGCGCGCGCGATCTGCAGTTCGATTCGGCGGTGATCGGAAATTCGACGGTGCAGCGGCTCAACCCGGCGGAATTGTCGCAAGCGACCGGCCTGCATTTCGTCCAGCTCTACAAAATAGGCGGAACTCCGGGCGAGATACTTACGATCCTTGATCTGTTCATGCGCAAGCACCCGCATCCGCGCGCGCTGATCATCGGCGCCGATCCATACTGGTGCTGGCATGGCCGGGAAGAGCCCGCGCAAAATCTGCCCTATTGGCTCTACGACCAGAGTTTTCTCGAATACGCCGTTCGGCTGATTTCGTGGCGGTCGATGGAGCACGCGTTCCAGCGGATATCGATCGGTTTGGGCTACCACCAACGTGCGATCGTGGACGGCTTCTTCAACTATGAGGAGATTTGGCTGCCGGGTTCATTCCGCGCGGTTGGTCTGCCGATGGATCCGGCACCGGCGGCCACCGCCGCGGAGCGCGAAATGTTTCCCGCCATTGCGCGGCTCGACGCCGCGATCAAAAAAATTCCGTCCGACGTTCCAATTATTCTGTTCGTTCCGCCGACCCTCGCTCCGACGGTTCCGCAACCCGGCAGCGTTGCAGCGATCGAGCGGAAGGCGTGCAACGCCGCGCTGGAGCGGACCGTGGCCGGCCGGCCGCACAGCCAATTCATCAACTATCGCGTCGACAATGCGCTGACCCGCAACCCTGATAACTTTGCGGACTTCGTTCACTATCGCGGCGCGATCGCGGAAAGGATATCGCAGGGGATCATCGCGACACTTCGCCTTGGCCCCGCCGCCAAAATCGAGTTCTGATCAATCGGCGTCAACGGCCAGATCCTCGAAGCGTCCCTCCAGCCATGATTGCCGGGTCAGACTGCGCTGGATCTTGCCGCTGGTGGTTTTCGGCAAGCGTGCCCGGCCGGATCAGGATGATGTAACGCGCGAACAATTCGTGCTGGTTGGTGACGCCTTCGCGGATCAGGCCTTTCATCTCGGTCGCATCGATCCGGTTGCGCTCGGTGCGCTCGATCTCCTGCACGACAACGAGCATTTCCTCGCCGCGATCGTCCGGGACCGAGAACGCCGCGCCGCAGTTTTCGCGAAGTGCCGGATGCAGCGCCTGCACGGTGTGCTCGATATCCTGCGGGTAATGATTGATGCCCCTGACGATGATGAGATCCTTGATGCGGCCGGTGATGAACAATTCGCCTGATGGATCGAGGAAACCGAGGTCGCCGGTGCGCAGCCACATCGCGCCATCGTCTTCGCCCGCGATCTGCGCATGCAGTCCGGTTCGCGTGGCCTCGTCGTTGCGCCAATAGGCCCGCGCGACGTTGGGCCCGCTGACCCAGATCTCGCCGACCTCATCGGCAGCAAGGCGTTTGCCATTGTCGGGATCCACGATGGCGATCCGTTCGCCCGCCAGCGCGCGGCCGCAGCCGACCAGGGTTTGGGTATCATCCGCTGTCGCGGGGGCACGGGCCGCGTGCGACTGAAGCCCGGCGATGCTGACCTCCCGCGTCACGTGACCCGCGCCGCGCGCCCCGCCCGCGATCAACAGCGTTGCTTCCGCCATGCCATAGGCCGGGAACGCGGCCTTGGGGTTGAAGCCATGCGCAGCAAAAGTCTCGGTGAACCGCGTGATGGTCGCGGCGCGCACGGGCTCGGCACCGTTCAAGGCGACCTTCCATGAGGAGAGGTCGATGCCCTGCATCTGGTCGGCGCGATAGCGGCTGACACAGAGGTCGTAGCCGAAATTGGGGCTGCAGCCGACCTCGGCGCGATAGGTATGGATCGCGCGCAGCCAGTTGAGCGGCCGTTGCATGAACGCGTTCGGCGCCATCAATACGCAGAGGGCGCCGACATAAAGCGCCTGCAGCGCATTCAGGATCAGCCCCATGTCGTGGTAGAGCGGCACCCAATTGACATAGGTCGATTGCCTGCTGGTGCCGAGCGAGATCCGGATCATTTCCAGATTGGCCAGCAGATTGGCGTGGCTGACGGCGACGCCCTTTGGGGTTCGATGTCGAGCCCGAGGTGTATTGCAGGAAGGCGATGCTATCCGTTGCCGGCGCAGGCCAATCGATCGTGCCGGATTTTTTCGAGGCGAGATCGACCGCCAGCCACGGCAGCCGGCGGCCCGGAAAGCGCCCGCGCAGATCGTCACGGACGAGATGCGCGTTGCTGGTCAGCACGATCGCGGGATCGCAATCGGCGACGATCGCGGCACTGGCGTCGCGTGCGCTGTGCCGGCGCGGCGCCATCATCGGTACCGCGATCACGCCCGATATCAGGCATCCGAAAAACGCGACGATGAATTCGAGGCCGGGCGGGAATACCAGCACGGCGCGATCGCCCGGTTGGACCATCTGCGTGAGCTGCGTTGCGAGCGCCTGCGCCGCGTCATGCAGTTCACGGAAGGTGAGGGCGGCTTCTTCGGTGCCGCGATCTCCGAGGAAAACATAGGCCCGCTCATCGGGCTGGGTTTCCGCGCGGCGCGCGAGCAGTGTCACCAGCGAGGAAAAGGTCTCCATATCGGGATCGAGCTCATTCTGGTGTAAGCGGCCAAAGGCCTACGCAACTCGTGGTCTACGCGGCCGAGCGCGCCGCCAGCCTCTGGGCCAGATAGCGGGAGAGGTCGTTGACGGTCGGGTGATCGTAGAAGTCGTCGGGCGACAATTCCAGCCCAAGCTTCTCCTCAAGCTCCATCATGAGGTAGACAACCATCGCTGAATCGAGCCCGAGGCGCGCGAACTTGGTGTCGACCGTGACGGTATTTTCGGGAATGCGGAGGATATTGGCCAGCGAAGTAACGCAAAAATCCGAAATCTGCTCTCGTGTCATGCGCAAATCACCATCTGGAAAGTGCCGATGACCATACGGACGCGCGGCCAATTGTCAATTTTTCCGGCAGAGAATTTGCTGACGAATTGCCGCATTTCAGTCGGTTTCGGGTTCGTGCTGAAGGCCGTTCGGAAACGACTTGTAAAAACGATTTGTAAAAAAGACTTGCGTCGTCGGGCAAATCACCGGCTTATGTGCATCGTCGGAAACATCAGCCCGCGGCCCCAAAAAGGTCCGCGGGCTTTTTCGCTTCGCGGTGACGCAGTCGTGTCGACGCGATCCGTCTTTCGAAAAAGAAATTGACACGACGGGCAAATCACCGGCTTATATCCATCGTCGCAAGAATTTTGCGGAACGAGAATTGAGCCCGCACCGGGAAATCGGCGGCGGGCTTTTTCATTTTGAAATTTCCAATCGGACGGCGGTGCGCATTCACGGCGCCCGTATCATCCCTTGTCGGTGCATTGACGCCAGGGGCGTCCGCATCGCGCCGCCGTCCGAACCATGTTGTCCAAATCATCCTGCTCGATTTGCCGGCACGCGCGAACGTGCCGGTGCGCGGCGTGGCAGAAGTCCACGGCCGCAGCGGCCCCGTCAGGGATAAGGTTCGCGCCCCAAATGATCGCGCCAGATGCCGGTCATGCCGCATATTTATTCTGTTGGGTTCACCAGAGCATGATTCAACGAGTTGAATCATGCTCTGGCGTTATCTTTGTTTGAGCATGATCTTTTCGGAAAACCGGTTTCCACTTTTCCGGATCATGCTCGAAGCCGGACCACGACAAGAGGTCGTTTCGCTATGCCTTTGCCAAAAACCATCACCGAAATCCGTTCGCTGGCGCGAGGCCACACCCGCACCGCGCTTAATGTTCTGGTCGGCGTCATGCGCAACAAGGACGCGACGCCGGCGGCGCGCGTGTCCGCCGCCAACGCGATCCTCGATCGCGGCTGGGGCAAGGCCACCCAACCGCTGCAGAACGGCGACGATGGTGCGTTGGAACTGATCCATAGAATTGAGCGCGTCATTGTCCACCCTGAAAATTCCGACAGCTAAATGTCTTCGAGCCGCTGCTCGCACCCGCCCGGTACAAGGGCGTGTTACGGGGGCAGGGGATCGGGCAAATCGCATTTCTTCGGCGAGCTGCTGGTCGAGACCTGCCAGGCCGAGCGCGGCACGCTCGCGGTCTGCATTCGCGAGGCGCAGCGCACGCTGGCGCAATCGAGCAAGCGGCTGATCGAGAGCAAGATCGCGGCGCTCGGCCTCGGTCAGCGGATTCAAGATCTTCAGCGACAAGATCGAGACGCCCGGCGACGGTCTGATCATTTTCCGGGGCATGCAGGATCACACTGCGGAATCCATCAAATCACTGGAAGGCTTTCGCATCGCCTGGATCGACGAAGCGCAGACATTGAGTGCGCGCAGCCTGTCGCTGCTGCGCCCGACCATCCGCGCCGAAGCGCTCGGAGTTGTGGGCGAGCTGGAATCCGCGGCGGCGAGTCCGACGCGATCGACGATTTCTTCCGGGCGCGCAAGCCGGCAGGCGCCGTCGTGATCAAGGCCAACTGGCGCGACAATCCGTGGTTTCCGGCGGTGCTGGAAGAGGAGCGACAGCTCGATCTGCGCTCTATCCGGAGCGCTATGAGCACATCTGGGAAGGCGACTACGCGCGCGCCTTCGAGGGCGCCTACTTCGCGCAGATGCTGGCGGAGGCGCGGGCGCAAGGGCGGATCGGAAAGGTCTCCGCCGATCCGCTGCTGCCGCTGCGCGCCTTCATCGACATCGGCGGCTCCGGTGCCGCGGCCGACGCCTTCACGATCTGGATCGTGCAGTGGGTGGGCACTGAGATCCGCGTTCTGGACTATTACGAGGCGGTCGGCCAGGTGCTGGCGTTTCACGTCAACTGGCTGCGCAGCAACGGCTACGCCAACGCGATCCTCTATCTGCCGCACGACGGCGTCACCACCAACAACATCACCGGCAAGCGCTACGAGGATCATCTGCGCGAAGCCGGCTTCACCGTCGAGCCGCCAGTCAAGAACCAGGGCAAGGGCGCCGCCATGATGCGGATCGAGGCGCTGCGTCGATTGGGGCCGCAGCTCTGGTTCAACGAAGCGACGACAGAGCCCGGCCGCGACGCGATCGGCTTCTATCACGAGCGGAAGGACGACGTGCGCAACGTCGGGCTCGGGCCGGAGCATGACTGGTCGAGCCATGCGGCGGATGCGTTCGGGTTGATGGCGATTTGCCATGAGGCGCCGGGGCGCGCGGGGGCGTTCAACCGGCCGATCCGGTATCTGGAGCAGGGGTGGGTGTGAGGGGGTGTTGTTCCTGCTTCGTTACTGCAAAGAGAAGCACCTTCACCGCTATCTCTGCGAATTCGACTTCCGTTATTCCAACCGGGTTGCCCTTGGCGTCCACGAAGGGGAACGTGCGGACCTTGCCATCAAGGGTGGCTGGCAAGCGTCTGACGTATCGTCAAGCTAACTGAGCGCGACCTTTCAAGGATTGCCAGGCGCTTTCTGCACTGGCGGGGGCGAAGCGCTTCAGGCCGAAAAGATAGCGTCATTGCGGAACCAAGACTTCAATTATGTGTTGACATATCCACACGGTGTGTATAACTACACACCATGAAAAGCCGGGAAATTATCTCGGCCCTTCAAGGGGATGGATGGTTTGAGGTGGCCCGAAAAGGAAGCCATGTCCAATTCAAACACCCGCGTAAAAAGGGCCGTGTAACTGTTCCGCATCCCGAACGGGACATCCCGGTCGGGACACTAAAGAGTATTGAAAAGCAGTCAGGTCTAAAACTGAGGTAAGAGCCATGCGTAACTATATTGGTCTTATCCATAAGGACGCCGACAGTGACTTTGGCGTTTCCTTTCCAGACTTCTCCGGCGTTGTGACCGCAGGGACAAGTCTGGATGAAGCCAGAGCCATGGCCGAAGAGGCCCTAACCCTTCATATCGAAGGACTGGCTGAGGACGGAGAAGCTATTCCGGAGCCCTCAGCCCTAGATGAGGTTATGTCTGATCCAGACAACCGGTCAGGTGTAGCTATCCTCGTTTCTGTGAAAAACGAACAGCCCAAAGCTATTCGCGTCAATGTCACTTTGCCCGGGGATATTCTTGAGCAAATTGACAAGTTTGCAGAAGCGCATGGCTACACACGGTCTGGTTTTTTGACTCAGGCGGCCAAGAAACTTATGGAAGCCGCATAAAACGATACCAATCCGAAAAAGCCCGGCTTATTTGCCGGGCTTTTTCTTTGTCTTCTTTTTCTTCGCCTTCTTCACCTTCGGCTTGTCCTTCATCGGCGTGGGCGATGTTTTGAGTGCGCCCTTTACTTCACTTCAGCGAAGTCATCTCTGATGAGATTTCGTTTCTAGACCTTGTGGGTACAATTACTAAGGATCTTAGCTCAACGCCATCAGTATTACGAAGAGCACGAGCGACGCCGCAATTCAGTTTTTCGGATAGCTCTGGATTGCATTCGCGTCGGCCGCTGGCTCGCAATGACGGACTGACGTGTCAATCTGTAACTGCCACGGCCGGATTGTCCGCGCGCACCGATCTTGCGATTTTCCCCGGATCGACCAGTTTCGACGCCGCCCATGACTGCAGTTTTGGTGGTCGGTAGGTTTTGTCATTGCGCCAGCGGTCGAATACGGAGACGTCGATGGTTTCGTTGATATTGGTGACGCCGGGGCCTTCGTCCTTTGGAGGGACACCGATCGGCCGGTAATAGGCGCGGCCTAGGGTGAACAGCCGATAGAGGCCCCCCATGAATTGTCCGTAGGAATCGGAAATGGCTGCGGCGTCGGCGTGTTGTTCGGCGGCAAAGCTGTCCTTGAAGGTGAGGCCGAGCGTTGATGCCTTGCGTTCCAGCCATTTGAACGGCAGTTGCGCCAGTGGGTCGTCAAAACATCCGCCGCCAACGTTGGCGTGGGCGCCGACGAACCATCTCTGCTCGGTCCGCTCGATCGGCCGCTGCGGTGCGTTCACCGCGCCCTCGTTGGTCCACAGCGTCGGGCTGAACGCTTTGCGGTGCTCGTCGATGGCAAGGGCATGGAAGGCATATTCATTGTTCTGGCGCAGCCCGGTGTTCAGGAAGGGATAGGCCGTGCCCCGCAGGCGACGCAGCAGCGGGAAGGGTACGCCGAGTGCGCCGACAGTGTCGAACACCCCGATGAATTTGATCGGGATCGCCTGCGCGAATTTCACCATCCAGGATTCTTCGAAGGTGAAATCGGCTTTTCCGTCGGCCTGAGCAGCGATCAGTTCGCGGATGGTCCGTTGCCCCGAGCGGCGATAGCGCATGAAGAGCTGGTTGACGCCGAGTGGCGCGCCACTCTGCAGCAGCCCGCATTTGGAAACAAACCCCGACAGGCTTCGCGCCGTGTAGGCGCCGCGGCTGAAGCCGAAAATGAAAACCTCGTCGCCGGGCTGATAGTTTTCCATCAGCCATTCGTAGGCGCTGGTGATCGCGGTATCGATGCCGGCGCCGAACATGCCGCCGCTGATCCTTTCACCGAATTTGGTACCGAGGCCGGTCGAGTAATAAGCGCGCTGCTCGCGTCCATCGGAGCCTTCAGGCGCGAACAGCGCGCGGAAACGCCAGATGTTGGTGTTGTCGCTGACCTGATTCCACGTCCCGTCGAGAAAAAGTGCAAGCCGCTTCGACGACGGCACGGGCGAGGATTCCGACATGTTTGGCGTCTTTCGGTTCAGGAGATCATGAACGTGATTTATCTCGCGGCGGTGACGGGTTTGGCGAGCCTGGTGAGTGGCATGTTTCTAGTTGGCGTCGGCAGCACGCCGCGTGCGGGACAGGCGGGTACAATCGCCGCAATAGTTGGAGTAGTAATGCTCGTTATAGTAGGTGTCCATCAATTATTCGCGTGAAGCCTGAAGATCGCAGCTCATGGAGCGGATTAGCGAAGCGCAATCCGCCGCCGCTCTACTCGTTATGCCTTCGGCTAGCCGGGCCGCGACGCCATCGAATTTTGTCACGAGCACAAGGAGCTCGGGCCGGGATCATGATTGGCCCAGCCACCCGGCCGATGCGCTGGGGCAAACCGCTGCCCCGGATGTCGTTTTATAAAGGGATCAAGGCCAGGGGCGCCTTGCTTATCGAGAACGAACGTGTGGGCACGCTCTACCTTCGATTCAATCGCCAGACTGGCTTGCGCGCTTGCTACGAAATGTTGGCACGTACTGAAGCTGTGCCTACTTGCTTTTCTCTCACCCCTGCAGCGCCTTCGCGATCCGGTTCAGCCGCTCGTCGATCGCCGCAACCTGGTGTTTTAACGCTTCGATCTGCGGCCCCAGCGCCGGGTCGAGGGCGCCGACCGGCGTGCCGCAGGCGGCGCATTGAACGATCGTGAGCTTTTTGGCTTCGCCGAGTGGCGTGAAGAGCGCAAGCTCGAAACTGTGTCCGCTGCATTTGGTGCATGTGGAGACGGCCATTTTCTTCATTTCCTCCTGGCTTGGCGTTGAGTTTAACGCGACGCGGTCGTCATTGCGAGTAGCGGGAGCGACGAAGCAATCAGCTTCTTGTGAGGATCGCTCGTGATCTCTGCGGTTCGGGCCGCCATCCGGTGATGTCTTCAAATCCAGAAGGGTTTCAAATGTCCAAAATGTCCGTATCCGATCTCAAGGCCATGCTCGCGTCCGAGAAGGCCGATGCGCTGGCGGGAATTTCGGCCGATCGGCTGATCGAAGAGCGTGCCGATGCGATGGATTATTATCTCGGCGATATGCGGAAAGACATGCCGGCGCAAGACGGGCGCTCGCGGGCGGTGTCGACCGATGTCGCCGATACCATCGAAGGATTGATGCCGAATTTGATGGATATCTTCGCCGGTTCCGACGAAGTGGTGCGGTTCGAGCCGGTCGGTCCCGAAGACGAGGCCGCAGCGGCGCAGGAGACCGATTACGTCAATCATGTCTTCATGCAGCAGAACCCCGGATTCATGGTGCTGTATTCCTTCATCAAGGATGCGCTGCTCTCCAAAGTGGGCATCGTGAAGGTATGGTGGGAAGAACGCGAGGAAGAGAGCCGCGAGACCTATCGCCTGATGATGAAGGCAAAGGACGCTGTCTCGGCGAGACCGGTGCCTCCGGTGCAACGGCCCGGCATGGCCCGCACGCCCGCCGAGCGGGAACACACGGATCTGCGTACGCTCAACGCCAGGCTTTCGAACTCCGGCAATATCAAGGACGCGGTGGCGCTGTATCACGCGAGGAAATCCAACCGGCGCTGAATTGGGCCGGGCAACAAACCGAGCCAAGCAAGTCGTACCGTTGCGACGGCAGCAATTGACAATGTTCGCTATTTGTTCTAATATTCCCGCTGCCTGTTTTGGCCAAACTTCCAGTTGAGTCTTCAATGACGCCCGCTCTGCGCAAGTTCATTTTATCGACGAAGGGAATAGGCGTTGCGCTGTTCCTGATATTTTTTTTCTCGGGCAATTCTGCATTCGCGGGCGATTACGCGGTCGCCTATGGATTCGATGACCCCGAACACAGCGAAGCAGGCAAGCTGGATTGCACATACGACAAGGGTTGTGATCTGAAGTTAAAAAACGGGAACATTTCGCTGAGGCTGAATTTTTTTGATCCGAAGCATAAGATCGTTATCATTACGATCTTTCAGACGAATTGGGGACCCCGTTGTTGCTATTTTGATGGCGGTGTTAGTCATGTGCGTGCAGACCCCGGCTCGCGCATTGCGCTCAATGTGTTTTTTGGCAGGGAGCGGAGGGGGCTCGAATATATCGAGAGCAACATCCGTTTCGGAATACTTGAACTTCTATTTTCAGAAATGAAATGACTCGCCGCGCATTCGCGAAAGACCGGCGAACTTAATAACCACAGACAATTTTCGGCGATGAAGCGGTCATGGATGCCGATCGCGACTCCATGACGAAATTATGCTGCGAAAATCCATTGACGTGAGGAAAGGAGTTAGAATTGGCTACGATCGAAAGGCGCCCACGAACTGGCCAAAGGATTCCTATACTTCATATGGCGTGCCTGGTAACGCCGGGCCCAAACAATAATTCGCCACCGTCGGGGCGCCAGATTAGCTCTGTTGTTGCAGACCGGGATTCTGGTCAACCTGCAGCGTCGGCGCTCGGCGGTCTGCCCGGGCTTTATAGCGGTAGGCCGATGCGCCAGTACATCGTTGCACCGCCAATCTTTGGTCGGCGTTAGCTGGTGATGGGCTTGGCTGCAGAGCCATCCAGCCTGCACGAAATATCTTGAGATTTTCAGCCTGACTTACCACGGGAATGCCGGAAAAATCCTCTCGGGAAGAGTTGTCTCCTCCCGTTCTCTCCGCGCGTTCAAATCGAAATCAATTTGGGGGACTAATGTTCATGGCAGATGAGGATCGCGACTTCATCGACCGTACAGAATCCGTGACCGAAAAACTCTACGGTCGGGCGATGACGGCCGATGATATCGCAGATGATTTTGCCCTCTATGGGCTCAAGAAGCGCGCCGAGACGCTTGAAGATCTGGACGCCGAGTTGCGCGGCGAGATTGATTCCAGCCCTCACAATCTGCGGCGGCGCGTGCAATTGATGGCCTTGCGCAAGAAGATGGGCGGCGTGCACGCGGCGCTGCGCAAAGCCAGGCGATGATCGGCCAGATGTCGGCGACGAGCCCGCTGTTGGTTGCGTTGGCGCAGGCGCGGCAGCGCGCCGCGCCGATGTTTGCCAAATGGTGTGAATTGAATGGAGTTTCAGCCTGTCCGGCGGCGCCGAGCGACGTCGCGAGGTTTGTCACCGATTGCGCCGCGCTCGGCATCGAGCGGCTATGGCCGGCGGTGCAGGAAATATCGAAAATGCATGCCGCGATCGGGCTCGCGGATCCGACGCTCGGCGGTGTCGCGGCAGCGGCCATCGACAAGGTTGCCGGTATCGTGCCGCCGCGGGCATGGCCAGGTGAACAAAAGCTGAGGTTCAGGACCTTGCCCTACGATCTGCAGGCCTTTGTCGCGACGCACGAAGCGCAACGCGAAAAGGCAATCCGCCGCGCGCAGAACGAGGCCGCAAGCGCGAGGCAACAATTGTCGTCATGCCGAAAAACCCAAACGGCTCCGACGGATGGCCCAAAATTCAAGGAAGACAAAGCCGATGAATACGACGCGCACACCGCCGCTTGAGCAGCGTATCAAACAGATCCGCGCCGACATCGACGTGATCATCGATGCCAGAGCCGAAGCCGTGGCCAGGGAAAGCCCGGGCGTACCGCTGGGCGTCATTCGAAATCTCCTGACCGCACGGGCGCCGGCCTGCCGCTGCGCGCAATATATGGAGCTTGCCGGTAATGACGCGGGGTCGAAGAAGTAGTCCTGAAATGCCGATGACCTGTTGGAAATATCTTTTGGTCGCTGTCGTGCTGGTGAGCCGGATCGTCGAACTGTCGTTATACTATGTCTCGGGTATTTCCGATTGGTGTTGGTATCTCTTCACCGGCGGCTGGTTTTTACTGCTTTTTTTCGCGCTGTGGAGCTTGCTTCGGCTCAGATGGCGCAAGCAGATGATCCTCTCCCTGGTATTATTCACCACGGCTCTTCCAGCGATTAACATCGGGACGGAATACATCACCCGGTTTCAGGATGAAGTTTTTCGTTTCTACGCCTTGCATCTCATCCGCGCGGTACCGCTCGAGGCGTTTCTGGCGAAGTGCAGGCCGATAAACTACGTCGATGATGAGGGCAACGATCAGCAGGTTGGCCAGTGCGACGAGGGGCTTCGCTCGATCCCCCGGCTCTATCTCAGTTTGATTTATGACCCGTCCGGTCAATTTTCTTTGCCTGGATATCGTAGAAGCACCACGTGGCGATTAGCGGTGCAGGGCTGGACCGGGCCGGGGCCGCGCGCCGCGCCGGGACTACGATTTGGATCGGTCCTTGCGGGGACTAACGGTCGGGCTCACCTCGTTGGGAATTTCTATTACGCCAAGCTCTATGCGGAAGAGTGGAAAGGCGACAGCGATGACTAATCCGGCTGGTGTGCGGAGTTGCAGGTCTCTTGTCCGCCCATCTATCCTCGTCGTCTACTCTAATTCCAGTTGCCATCGTCAGCAGACGCATTCCTTGCAGAAGCCGCCTGGCGTAAGGCCAATTCCATTTCTAGATAAGTAATGAAAGTATCGAATGCCGGATCAGGTATTTTATGTTGGCTCAACGGATAAGACCAAAAAACTCACAGGCTACGTCCCTTCCAAATTTCTGACTATCAACGGTAAGCCCATAGTAGACGCGATCCCTGGGGGCTCCTAACATGGACCCCACGAACCCAACTCAACCGCAGCAAACAGGCAGACCGCTCGGGCGTGCGAGCAACCAGCCGATGCCACAGTGGCCCGTGCCGCCGCCGATCTTCAATACACGCTGACATTGACCGACGCGACAGGCGCTCGTGCATCGATCTCCAGCGCCAACCATCAACGAAGCACTAGCCCCGTCGCCGCTTCAAGCTCCGCAATCGCCTGCGGGGCATTGAGCACCTTGATGGTGGTCATGCCCATCTCGCGCGCGGGCTTCAAATTGACGCCGAGATCGTCGAGATAGACGCAACGTTTGGGATCGACGTTCAGGGCCTCGGTCATCATGTGATAAATTCGCGGATCGGGTTTCCGCAAGCCAATCCTGGCTGACTCGATGACATGATTGAACAGCGCCATCACCTCGGCGACATAAAGCGACCGGCCGCCCTTGCTGCCGATGCTGTTTGCCGGAAGATTATTGGTGATGCAGCCGGTCTTGAATCTTGCGGCTACGCGCCGGAGCGCTTCGACCATCTCGGGCCGAAGATCGCCCGACAGCAGCGGCAACACATCCTTGCCACGCACTTCCGCGCCGAGCGCCAGCGATTCGGCGGCGAATAGCCGATCGAATTCCTCGAGGCTGATCTCGGCGCGTTCGAACTTCGCCCAGGCGTTCTCCCAATGATTGGCAGCGTTGGTGCGCCGGATGATATCCGCGGGTAGGCCGCGTTCCGTCTCAAAACGGGCAAAAGCCTCGAACGGCGATGTCGTGAGTACCCCGCCAAAATCCCAGATCACTGCTTCGATCATCATTCCCTGCCGATCCGAACCGCTGACATCTGGGCTAACACGGGATGAGGGCAGGGACCAGCCCATACGTTCTGTTCAAGAAGCCAACCACAGCGAACGGCAACCGGTACGGGTTGGCCGCTTCCGTATTCAAGGGAAAGAGAATGACGCTCTACAAATGGTCGCAGACAGCTTCTGCTGACGCCACGGCGGACAACACCATCAACTGGGCGGAGGGGCAGGCGCCCTCCAGCGTCAACGATTCCGCGCGCGCCATGATGGCCGCGACCGCGAAATATCGCGACGATATCGCGGGCGCGATCGTCACCACCGGCACCAATACGTCTTATGTCGTTTCGAGCTACCAGGGATTCGACACGCTGGCCCATCTCGATGGCCAGATGATCGCGTTCACGCCGCACGCCACCAACGGCATCTCCGGCTCGCCGGGCATCGGGCTCAACGTAGATTTGCTCGGAACCAAGCCGCTGCGCCTGTCTCCCGGTGTTGAATGCCAACCAGGAACCATCATCCAGGGTACGCCCTATGTCGCCGTGTACAGTAACAGCGACGGGGCGTTCTATCTCCAGGGATTTTACGGCAATCCATACAACGTGCCGCTCGGCGCGGGAATGGATTATTGGGGGCCTACCGCACCGAATAGTTCGTTCGCGTTTCCATCTGGGCAGGAGGTTTCGCGAACAACGTATGCGACGCTATTCTCGATGATCGGGACGACTTATGGCACGGGCGACGGATCAACCACATTCAACCTGCCGGATAAGCGCGGGCGGGTGTCTGCTGCGGCTGACGACATGGGTGGATCGCCGGCATTCCGGCTAACGGCCAGCTTTTTTGGTGCCACCGCACACCTCGGCGCAGCGGGTGGCTCGGAAAGTCATATGTTGACCTTAGGAGAGTTGCCGACTGGTATCACGTCTAGTGGGTCAAATGGAATTTCTGTTACGTCTACAGTGGGAGGCATTCCGTTTAACACTCAATATTCGGCCGCAGCCGGGTCCGGCGCACTCAATGTTCCGTGGTGGTCAAATGGGAGCACCCCAAGTGCAATCACATCGACGGGCACAAATTCGATCAACGTTTCATCTAACAACACCAGCGGTAGCGCTCACGCAATCGTACAGCCAACAATTACGTGCAATTACATCGTGCGCATTCTCTGAAGCCAAATCCGTCATAACCGATTGGAGCCGACGTCCAGGTTTCGTTTGAGGCATTTTATCGACACAATTCGTCCATCGACGTAGCGAGCGGTTTACGCGCCGTTCCGACCGTTTCCTGCAATGTATCACGGAATATGCCCAGAACTCCATCCATCTCCCGCGCGACGATAGCGGCGGATCGTTCGTCCAAATGAGCGGCGTCGACCCAGCGTAGCTTCGACAGATGATAGTCGAATTGTGGCCATCGTTTCGGATCTGGAAAGGCGTCGTGCATCAGGGTACGTGCGGTCACGACGAAATGTGAGGTCGCCAAATTTCCGGGATAGGGAAGCTCGTAAAAGTAGGCCTTGCATCCCCTGCTTTCCAGCGTGGATACGAGACGCTTCATGGTCTGGGTATTCTCAGCCATTGCTTCGTCCGTGCTCGTGCTGGCGAACTCATCTGCTGCCTGATGTAGAGAGGCGGAAATGTCATAAGTTGCTGGAGCAGCGCTTCGGAGCTCGGCGACATTCTCGGATCTGAATTTGAGCCAGTAGTGGACCAGAGAGATTGCGGCCCGATAGGGCTCGAACCAATGGAAGGCAGCGGCGTCGTTGTTGCCGAATTTTTCCACAAGATCGGAATTGACCCGCCGCGACATGACGTTCATTTCGACAAAGGCGACGCGTGGAAGAGACGGGTAACTGGCCAGTATCGCAAGGCCCGTTAGCGGCGATCCGCCCTAGATCGAAATATTGCGCAGCTTCGTTTGGAAGTAACTCTCATAGAGCCGAAACGTCATCGAGCTCCCGACAAGGACGATGTCAGGCGTGGACTCCAGCGCGTAGCGGCTGAGAGCCGGAAAGCGCCGATCATAGTACACCCGCGTATACAAGCTTGAAAAATTAACGAGCACCGGTGAGACCTGCCGCGCAGGTCATCAACACCGTGGCGATCAGGACAGTTCTAACGGTACGCCGCATGGTGGCGTTCTAGCACCACAATCTCACAGCGAGCAAGCAATGACAGATCTTAACGCCCTGACCGCGGCGAATGCGAAGCGCTGGGCAAGCGCCAGGCCGACTTGCAATTTCACCCCGGTTGCAAAATCGCTGGTCGCGGCGAAACCGCGCTATCAGGCGGTCGAGGCCAAAACCGGCGTTCCGTGGTTTGTGATCGCCGTCATTCACGAGCGGGAGTTGGGCCAGAACTGGTTTGCGAGTTCTCGCGCAGGGCGATCCCTGGAACAGGATCTCGGTTCATGTGCCGGCGGGTCGCGGTCCCTTCAAGTCCTGGGAGGAGGCGGCGATCGATGCGCTGGTCGATTGCGCGCCCTATCTCGCGCGCAACCGTGATTGGAGCATCGGCGCGACGCTCACGAAACTCGAGGAGTACAATGGGTTGGGCTATGCCGCGCGCGGGGTTCCGTCCCCCTACATCTGGTCGGGCACCGATCAGTACAAATCGGGCAAATATGTTCGCGACGGGGTTTACGATTCGGCTGCCGTCGACAGCCAGCCCGGATGCGCCGGTTTGCTGCTGGCGATCATGGCACTCGACCGCACCATCAGCTTCGACGGCAAGATGCCGCCCATCGCGGTTTCTCCATCGGTGACCGAGTTGCCGCGCGATGCGCCGAAGCCGCGTTCGCCCTCGATTACCAACCCGGCACGCGGTTCGCTCGGCGCTTTCATCGCCTCGTTTTTCTCCGTGATCTTCAACCCGAAAAGGAAATGACCATGTGGACGTTTTTCGACGCCGTTGTATTCGCCGCGGGCTATGCCGCCTCGATCTATTCCTGGCCCAGGATCAAGCTTTGGGTGAATGGCGCTCAGACCGAAATTGCAAGTCTGGAGGCAAAGGCGACCGCACTCAAGGCCGCTGCCACCAAGGTGGTGCCCTGACATGTGGGCCAAAGCCAAGGCTGCCTGCCTCCATTCGTTGACGATTGCCTGGGGGTATTGCCTGGCGATCGCAGGCGCGGCGATGCAAGGACTCGATACGCTCGCCGACGCATTCGGCGATCCAAATCTAAAAGATCAGATATCGGCCGCGATCGGCGACACCAGAACGGTCGGGCGCATTCTACTCGGCGTCTCCATCGTGACCCTGATCGCGCGACTGCGAACGGCTCGAAAGGCCAACTGACATGTGGATGGCAATCCTTTCATTTCTCGGTGGTCCCGTCATCAAGGGATTGATCGACGCGTATCAGGCCAAACTGAAGGCCGGCAACGTTGACGCCAAAATCGCCGCGGATCTGGCGGCCAGCGAGATTGTCGCGCAGACGCTTGAGACACAGTCACTTACTCAATTGAAGATCGCCGAAATCGGGCATCCGTGGGAGCCTGAAAAAATCGCTTTTTACATCGTGCTGGCGTTCTTCGCGAAGTGTGTGGTGTGGGACACGATTCTAGGCCTCGGCTCGACGCCAGCCCTCAAGGGGGACGTCAGCATCTGGGCCGGTCTCGTTATGTCATTTTATTTCGGTAAGCGAACGTTCGAAAACGTCGCGCGGATCATCAAACGATGACAGCGGCGGGATCATCAAACGATGACCACGGAGATCATCAAACGATGACCGAAACACGTGACGATTATATCAGGGCGGTGGTTGCGAAGACACTGGCCGAACAGCGGAGACTTCATCACGAAGATATCGACGCTGTGGTGCTCAAGGCCATGGCGACCATCTTGACGTCGTTTGGAATAGAAGACGGAGATCGGCGTGAGTTGCGTGCCGATCTCCAACATTTGAGGCGGTGGCGCAAGAGCGTAGAGCAGGCGCAGAG
>CAWAWU010000006.1:0-286588 GCA_963785945.1 uncultured Alphaproteobacteria bacterium | reverse complement strand
CGCCTTAGGAGGAGATGGCGCCGCTCGCATCCGCGTCCGGTGCGGGCGTGCTACGAGATCGCAATGATCTCAAGTTCTTGACCGGATGTGCCGACGAAATCCCCGACGGCTTTGCCGATCAGAGACCTCGCCACGGGAGATACAAAGGAAATCGAACCGGCCTTGGGGTCCGCTTCGTCCTCTCCCACGATGCGATATTTCTGGATGCGCCCGTCGTCACGTCTGAAGGTCACCGTGCTGCCAAAGGCAACAATGTCTGTCGACGTCGGGGTGGCGACGACCTGAGCCGTCCGAACTCTCGCCGCAAAGTAGCGTGCATCCCGCAACGGGGTTGCTGCTTGCCGCCGCCGTTCGTTGACGTCTTCGATCTTCTGTGCCGTCTCGTACGCCTCGCGGGCCTGGTGGAGCTGAAATTCCAGAGCCTTTAGTCCTGCTTCCGTAACCAGGTTCGGATGAGGCGAAACCGGGCGATCGGGTAGTAGAGTCTCCGACGCAGTTTCGGCACTGTCTTCCTTGGTGAAGGCAACGCTCACGCTCAGACTCCCTCTAAATCAGCTTTGGCACAACGCTTAGCGCCACCCGAGAGCAGGGGCCACGTGTGTCAGAATCGATTCAATGACATGGGCATTATAGGCAACGCCGAGTTGGTTAGGGACGGTCAATAGTAACGTATCGGCCTCAATGATGGCTTCGTCCTTCTTGAGCTGCTCAATCAGAACGTCCGGCTCGGCAGCATAACTGCGGCCGAAGATCGCCTGGGTCTTGGGATCAATAAAGCCGATCTGGTCATCCTGGTCGCCACCACCGCCGAAATAGCCACGGTCGCGATCGTCCACAAGAGCGATAATGCTGCGGCTAACGGACACCCGCGGCTCGCGCTCATGGCCTGCGTCCTTCCAGGCTGAGCGGTAGGCCCTGATCTGGGCGGCCTGCTGGATGTGGAAGGGCTCGCCTGTTTCGTTGTTCTTGAGCGTCGAACTCTGCAGGTTCAGACCCAACTTCGCCGCCCATAGTGCCGTGGCGTTCGAGCCGGCGCCCCACCAGATGCGGTCGCGGAGGCCTGCGGAATGCGGTTCAGGGCGAAGCAATCCGGGCGGGTTTGGAAACATCGGGCGCGGATTGGGCTGCGCGAAGCCCTTGCCGCTGAGAACGTCGAGAAAGACCTCTGCATGGCGCCGGCCCATATCGGCATCCGTCTGGCCCTCGGCCGGCTGATAGCCGAAATACCGCCATCCATCGATGACCTGCTCGGGCGACCCTCTGCTCAGGCCAAGTTGCAGGCGGCTTCCCGCGATGAGATCGGCGGCGCCGGCGTCTTCGGCCATGTAAAGCGGGTTCTCATAGCGCATGTCGATGACCGCCGTGCCGATCTCGATACGGCTGGTCTTCGCGCCGACAGCTGCCAGCAAAGGGAAAGGTGAGGCGAGCTGGCGGGCGAAGTGATGAACCCGAAAATAGGCGCCATCGGCGCCCAACTCCTCAGCCGCGACGGCGAGGTCGATGGATTGCAGGAGCGCGTCGGCCGCCGAGCGGGTCTGCGATTGCGAAGAGGGCGTCCAGTGCCCGAACGATAGAAATCCGATGTTTTTCATGCTGGCAATCTATGCTGTCTATCAGGAGGCGGTGCGGGCGGCGTTGGCGATAAGTTCGAAAGAACGCAGCCGCGTTGCGTGATCGTAAACATCTGAAACGACGATGAGTTCGTCGGCGCCGGTTTCCGCCACCAGCGCAGCGATGCCGGAACGAACGGTCTCGGGCGATCCGACGATGGAGCGGGCGAGCATCCCCATCGCCTGCCTCTTTTCCGTCGGCGACCAGTAGCTTTCGATATCGTCGATCGGCGGCTGGCTAAGGCCGCGCGCGCCGCGGAAGATGTTCGTAAACGACATCTGCTGCGTCGTCGCCAGCCGCCGCGCTTCGTCATCGCTCCCGGCGGCGATGATGTTGACGCCCACCATCGCGTAGGGACGGTCCAACTGCTCGGATGGCTTGAAGCGGTCGCGGTAGATCTGCAGCGCGGAAATCAGCAGTTCGGGCGCGAAATGCGAGGCGAACGCGTAAGGAAGCCCGAGTTCGGCCGCGACCATGGCGCCGAAATGGCTCGATCCGAGAATCCACAACGGCACATTCGTTCCCGCCGCCGGCACCGCCTGGATGCGCTGATTGGGACCGGCCGGAGCCAGGAAAGCCTGCACTTCGAGAACGTCCTGGGGGAAATTATCGGCGGCGTCAGGCGTGCGGCGCAAGGCGCGTAACGTCAGCTGATCGGTGCCGGGCGCGCGTCCAAGTCCGAGGTCGACGCGGCCGGGAAACAGCCTCGCAAGGGTCCCGAATTGTTCGGCGATCACGTAAGGCGCGTGGTTGGGAAGCATGATGCCGCCGGCGCCGACCCGAATCGTCTTCGTCCCTTCGGCGATATGGGCCAGCACGATCGAAGTCGCGGCGCTGGCAATTCCGGCCATGTTGTGATGCTCCGCCACCCATATGCGGCGATACCCCCAGCCTTCGGCGTGGGCGGCGAGGTCACGCGCATTATTAAGCGCACCGCGTGCGTCCGTTTCCTGTGTAACCCGGACAAGATCGAGGATGGACAATGCCGTCATTGGGTTTCCATTTGCAGTTGATTACTGGAACCCAAGGAGGCCGCGCGGGTTCGTCCATGGAGGCGCGCTCCATGCGTATTGCAGGCTATATGGAGATGATTTCCGCCGTTTCCATACCGATGCGCGCGGCCGGACACATGTCCGACAGCGACATTCCACGAGCCCCGGTTACTCCGGCGGCATTCCCGCTGAAATCCAGGCGGCGGTTTCGTCCAGGCTCGCCGAAAAGCGGCTGACCACATCCTCGATTTGAGACCTGGTAATGATCATCGGCGGACAGAAGCAGATGGTGTCGGCGACGTTGCGAATGATCAGCCCGTGCCGATGCGCCCGGCCGAACAGATAAGTGCCGACCTTGCCCGGCGGGTCGAACTTTTCCTTGGTGGCTTTGTTCGCGACCAGTTCGACGCCGGCGATCAGGCCTTCGCCGCGGACTTCGCCGACCAAAGGATGCGACGAAAATCGCTTGAGCAGCGCTTGCATGTGAGCGCCGACCTCGTTGGCGTTGCCGACGAGATTACGCTCCCGGATGATCGCGATGTTTTCGAGCGCGACCGCGGCGGCGACCGGGTGGCCGGTCGCGGTATAGCCATGGGCAAACGAGCCGAGCCGGTCCGAGCCGTCGGCGACGCCCTGGTACAAGGCGTCGCTCATCACGATGGCGGAGAGCGGTTGATAGGATGAGGTGAGTTGCTTCGACAGCACGATGATGTCGGGCTTGATGTTGTATTTTTCGCAGCCGAACATGGTGCCGAGACGCCCGAAACCGGTGATCACTTCGTCGGCCACCACAAGCACGTCATGGGCGCGGCAAACCTTCTGAACCTTCTCCCAATATCCCTTGGGAGGAACCAGCACGCCGCCGGCGCCGATCAGCGGTTCGCCGATGAAGGCGGCCACGGTTTCGGGGCCTTCGGCGATGATCTTGCTTTCAAGTTCGGCGGCAAGACGGTCGGAAAAGGCCTCCTCGCTCTCGCCGGGATTGGCAAACCGGTAGTAATGCGGACAGGTGACGTGGGACATCTGCGGCAATGGCAGGTCGAAGCCGCGATGATTGGCGGGCAATCCGGTCAGGCTGCCGGACGCGACCGTGATGCCATGGTAGCCGCCATTGCGCGCGATGAACTTCTTCTTCAGCGGCCGGCCGATCGCGTTGTTGTAGTACCAGACCAGCTTGACGACGGTGTCGTTCGCTTCCGAGCCTGAGTTCGTATACAGCACGCGGTCGAGCCCGGCCGGCGTGATCTGAACCAGAATCTCCGCGAGGTCGATCGCCGGTCCGGTCGATTTGCTGCCGAACAAATGATAATAGGGCAGCTTCGTCATCTGGGCCGCGGCGGCCTTGACCAGTCGTTCTTCGCCAAAGCCGACGCCGACGCTCCAGAGGCCGGCCATCGCCTCGATATATTCCTTGCCCTGGTCGTCGTAGACGAAAACGCCCTTGCCGTGATCGATGATGATCGGCCCGGTCTTCTCGTGCTTCCGTGCATTGGTGTTCGGATGCAGCAGGTACGAAATGTCGCGCGCCGCGGCGGAATTTGGCAAATGGTCCATCTCTGTGTCCTCTTGCCGAATGCCTTGGCGGCATTGGCTGTTCATGTCCCATGATCATGGCCGACGCGCGGGGATTCATTTGAATCGCTGTGGTCGGATCGATGATAGGGCCGATGCCATGCTGTTTTCCATCAAAAATGCCGTGACGAAGCGCCGCTTTGATTTAAAAGCGTCGCGATACGATCATATCGCGTCATTCTCGTCCGATCGGGCGGGGAATCGAAGCCGGCGGAGCAACGGCCGGGTCGCCTTGCGTCTGGGGGAGGCCAGCTTGGAGCCAGGCAACGTCTGGCCTATCATCCGATACCCATGACGGGACGTCGTGGATGCATCCGGTGATGGCGTGATGAAATGACAGGCCCTGGTCCGCAACAGCTCACCATCAAGATCGATCATGCCGGGTCCGTCTCCGGACTTCTGACCCGGCCACCGAAGCCGCACGCCTGTTTTGTGTTTGCCCATGGCGCCGGCGCCGGGATGATCCATCCGTTCATGGAGAAGGTCGCGGCCGGTCTTGGCGAACGTCACGTGGCGTCGCTGCGCTATCAGTTTCCGTATATGGAGAAAGGCAGCAAGCGGCCTGACTCACCCGCGGTCGCGCACGCTGCCGTACGCGCCGCGGTCGCGGAAGCCGCGCGATGCTGCGAAGGCGTTCCGCTGATCGCGGGCGGCAAATCGTTCGGCGGCCGCATGACGTCGCAGGCGCAGGCGCTGCAACCGTTGACCGGCGTGCGCGGGCTCGCCTTTTTCGGCTTTCCGCTGCATCCGGCGGGCAAGCCGTCGAACGAACGGGCGAAACATCTCGCAGATATTCATGTCCCCATGCTGTTTCTGCAGGGCACACGCGATGCGCTTGCGGAACTGACGCTGCTCGAGCCCGTCGTCAAGAGCCTGGGATCATCGGCGACGCTGCATCCGGTCAGGGACGGCGATCATTCCTTCCATGTGCTGGCGCGTTCGGGCCGCCATGACGGCGAAGTCATGAACGAAATCCTCGACGCGTTCGCGGCGTGGGCCGGCGTGATCGTTCGCTGAGCGAACTCAGCCTGCGGGCTGTCGGCATTCCCCATTTGCAATCGGCGTTCCCTGAGGCAGGATGCCGGGAACAAGAAACCGCAAAGGGAGACCGCCGTGAGTGTCGAGGCCATCAAGAACAACGTCAAAGTCTGCATGTTCGATCAGTACGGTACCGTCGTCGACATGCAGGGTGGACTCACCGCGATCGCGACGCCATTTCTCAAGGATAAAGGCTGGAATGGAAACCCGAATTCCTTCGTGACCTGGTGGCGCCGCACCCATTTCGAGAATTCGATGATCGATGCGCTATTGCATCGCGAGCATACGCCCTATCGTGAAATCGGGCACCGCGCCGTCGCCCATGTGATGGACCGGGCCGGCATCAAATATTCCAGGGAAGATGTTCGCTATCTCGTCAGCGAGATTGAAAAACTGAAGCCGTTTCCGGAAGTGCCGGCGGCGCTGGACAAACTTCGCGCCAAATACAAGCTCGTCGTGCTCTCCAACGGCGATCCCGACATGCTGGAGAGCGCGAAGCGCTATCACAAGGTGCCGTTCGACCGCGTGATCTCGGTCGCCGAGGCGAACTCGTTCAAGCCGCATGTCGCGACCTACACCCGGGCCGCCGAGTTGCTGGGGCTGAAGCCCGAGCAGATCCTGTTCGTCGCCAATCACGCTTTCGATTGCATCGGCGCCAAATCGGCAGGCATGAAGACCGCGTTCATCGATCGGCGCAGCCGGCCGTTCGGCGAAACGCCGCATCAGCCGGATATTCGGCTGCCAAGCATGAAAGATCTCGCCAACGCGATTGTGTAGCGCCGTGGGCGATCAACCCGGCAGCGGCGCGCCATAGATCTTGTCGCGCAGCCGCCGCATCCCGGCGATCCAGCGGCCGCGGTCGGAGGCCTTGCGCAGTCCGTATTCGTGCACCTGCGGATGCGACAGGATCATAAAGCGCTCCTGGTCCATCGCTTCGATCACGAGGCGCGCGACTTCCTCCGGCTGCATCACGCCATCGACCCGCGCAGCACTCGGCCCCGCGGTCGTCATGCCGGTTTGCACCGATTGCGGGCACAACACGGAGACGCGAATCCCGCGGTCGCCATATTGAATGGCGAGATGCTCGGCGAGCGCCACCGCGGCGTTTTTCGTGACCCCGTAGGGCATCGAATTCAGCGAGGCCAAAAGCCCGGCCGCCGAGGCCGTGTTCAGGAGATAGCCGGATCCACGCGCCAGCATGCCCGGCACCAGCACCCGTGCGGCGAACACGTGGCTCATGACGTGCACCCGCCAGCTCACATCCCAATCGGCGTCCGAAGCTGTTTCCTGTCCCTTGCGTGACAGGCCCGCGTTGGAGAAGAAAATATCGACGGGTCCATATTTGGCCTCGGCCGCCGCGATCAGTGCCTTGATGTCGGCTTCCTCTCCGACATCTGCTGTTACAGCGAAGCCGTCGATATCGCCTGCGACATTGGCGAGCCGTTCGCGCGAGCTCTTGAGGTCCACGACCACGACGCCGCGTGCACCGGCCTCGGCATAAGCGCGTGCCACCGCCTCGCCAATCCCGCTCGCCGCTCCCGTGACAACGCAGACTTTGTCTTTGATTTGCATAATGGAGTTCCTGATCGACCGTTGCCGTGCTGCGAGAGCTGAACGTTAAGCCTGATAGAGCCCCTTGTCGCGGGCCTGGCGGATCGCGAGGGCGGCCAGCAGATCGAGCATCGGTGTCGATAATCCTGCGGCGCGCGCGAAGGCGGCGGGCGCTTTCACCAGCACGTCGATCTCCAAGGCGCGGCCGAGTTCGTAATCCTGCAGGATTGACGGCTTGTGGTCGGGAGCGCGGCCGGTGCGGACGACGCGCTGGATCGCGGGGTAGCAGCTTTGTGCGATGCTGTCGGCTTCATCGACCAGGCGCGGCACCACGTCTTTCAAGGCCGGGTCTTCCCGGACCCCGCGCGCGGTCTGGCCGGTCAACAGGCACAGCACCGACATCGACATGTTGGTCAAAAGCTTGGTCCAGATGGTTTCCCTTATATCCGGTACTTTCGTCGATTCGATCGACGCGGCCTGGAGCATTGCGCGGAACTGCTCGATCCGTTCACTCTGCCGGTCATCGCATTCGCCGATCAGGAGCCTGTTTCGCTCCGGCGAAAGATTGGCGGCGACACCGGGCGCGATGATCTCGTTCGACGAGAAGATCACGCCGCCGATAATGCGCCGCATCTGAATCGCGGCGCGCAATTTGCCGTCGGGATCGAGAAAGCCGAGATCGGGCGGCGGACGATGGTGGGCGGGCAGGCCGAGATCGTACCACCAGGGAATGCCGTTCTGGGCAAAGATCACGGCGGTGTCCTCACGCAGCAGCGGCGGCAGGCCGGTGACCAGGCTTTCGATGCCGGTGGCTTTCAGGGTGCTGATCACGAGATCCTGCGGGCCGAGCGCGGCCGGATCGTCGGAGGCCTTTATCTCGGCCGAGAATTCGGCCGCGCCGACGCGAAGCCGCAGGCCGTTGGCCTTCACCGCCTCGAGGTGCGCTCCGCGCATCACGCAGGACACCTCATGCCCGGCCATCGCGAGCCGCACCGCAAAATGGCTGCCGACGGCGCCCGCGCCGAAAATACAGATACGCATGGAATTGATGTCCTGTCAGAGGCGACGGTTGAAACGCCAGTTTCCACAAGCTTGCTCTGCAGCGCAACCGGTCATCGGGACGGGCGCTACTGCCATGACGAAAAGTGATAGATCAGGGCGCGTGCTCCCGGCATAGTGGCCGGCGAAACGAATGCATAATATTGAGGGAGTTGAACGTCCAATGTCTGCCAATCCGGTTTTGTGGAACCTCGATGAGCGCGGCGTCGCCACGGTCACGCTCAATCGCCCCGAGGTGAACAACGCCTATGATGCCGGCCTCATCAATGGCGTGCTGTCGGCGATGGATGATTTGGGCAAGAAACCGCATCTGCGCGTCGTGGTCCTCAAGGGCAATGGCAAGCATTTCCAGGCCGGGGCCGATCTGAAATGGATCAACGCGGTGCGGCCGGGCTCGCCCGAAGAGAACGAGGCGGTGTCGCAGGCCACATACGAAGCCGTGCAACGGCTCAACACGCTGCCGATCCCGACCGTCGCCTTGGTGCAAGGCGGCTGCTTCGGCGGCGGCACCGGCGTGATTTCCGCCTGCGATGTCGTGATCGCGGCCGACAACGCATTGTTCTCGATCACCGAAGTGCGCTGGGGGCTGACCGCGGCGATCATCATTCCGCAACTCTGCGATGCCATCGGCGTGAGGCAAGTGCGCCGCTACGCGCTGACCGGCGAGCGTTTTGGAGCCGACGACGCGCGCCGCATCGGTCTCGTGCACGAGGTGGTGCCACTGGCCGAACTCGAAAGCGCCGGCGCCAAAGTCGTCGAGCAGTTGCTGGCCAACGGCCCGCAGGCGCTGGCGGAGACCAAGGCGCTGGCGCTGGAAAGCTCGTTCGGCGGCATGGCCGTCGATGACGCCGCTTACAAGCGCCTGGTCAAGATGCATGCGGCGAAGCGGCAGACCGCCGAGGCGTCGGAAGGGTTGGCGTCGTTCGCGGAAAAACGTGCGGGACGGTGGGGAAGAAAATAGAGTCTGCCATTCCCCGCGTATTCCTTGTCGCCCTGGATCGAGAGCAAGAATGAAAACCATCACCGAACCCGCGCGACAGATTCCGCTCTACGGCGAATATGAAGTCACGGTGCTCGGCGGCGGGCCGGCCGGGATCGCGGCGGCGGTGGCTGCGGCGCGGGCGGGGCGGCGGACGCTGCTGATCGAGCGCTATGGGTTTCTTGGCGGCATGGGCACGGCTGCCGGCGTGACGAATTTTTGCGGGCTGCATGCCAATGTGCATGGCGAGATGCATCGGGTGGTGCAGGGCGTTGCCTCCGATCTGCTGGATCGAATCGATCATCTCGGCGGGTTGAACGCGCCGCATCTGATCCTCGGCAAGATTTTGGCGCAGGCCTATGACACCGCGGCCTACAAGATCGCGGCCGATGATCTCCTGGCCGCGCACAAGGTCGACATTCTCTTTCATGCGCTCGGCGCCGGCGTAGTGATGCAGGACGACACACGCATCAACGTGCTGATCGTCGAGACCAAGGCCGGCCGTCAGGCTATTCGCTCCGACATCTTCATCGATTGCTCCGGTGACGGCGATCTCGCGGCCTGGGCCGGGCGCACGTTTCGAAGTGGGCGACAACGCCGGCAGCATGCTCTACCCCTCGATGATGTTTCGCCTCAATGGCATCGATCCCGACAAGGCCGGTGACGCCTGGCGCACCATTCCGGGATTGATGGAAAAAGCCGAAGCCGCCGGCACGCATCGGTTCCCGCGCAAGGCCGCGATCGTGCGGCCGCAGAAATCCGGCATCGAGTGGCGGGTGAACTTCACCCAGCTCGCGCGCGACGACGGCACGGCGATCAACGGGCTCGAACCCGACCAGCTCACGCGCGGCGAAATCGACGGCCGTCGCCAGGCCATCAACGCCTTCAACTTCCTGCGCACGGTGCCGGGTTTCGAGAAATCCTACATTGTCGATCTGCCGCCGCAGCTCGGCATCCGCGAAACCCGGCGTGTGGTCGGCGGCTACATGCTTGATGGCGAGGACGTGCTCGGCTGCGCCTCGTTCGATGATTCCATCGGCGTCAATGGCTGGCCGATGGAGCAGCATGTCGCGGGCGACGTGATCTTCAAGTTCCCGCCGATCCCGGAATCGCGCGGCTTCAACGAATTGCCGTACCGGATGCTGACGCCCGAGGGCCTCGACAATCTCCTGGTCGCCGGCCGCTGCGCCTCGATGACCCATGACGGCCAGTCCGCCGCGCGGGTGTCCGGCGCCTGTTTTGCGATGGGTGAGGCGGCGGGAACCGCCGCCGCATTGGCGCTATCGGGCAACACGATTCCACGCGACATTGCCGTGGAAAAGCTGCAACAAACGCTCAAGCAGCAGGGCGCGTTTATCGGGCGCGGGCAAAGCGTGCCGACGGGTCTGTAAGACAAGACGGAGAAAACTGGATGACGGGATTTGCGCGGCTCGCGTTGGCCGGTCTGCTGGCGATGGCGGCGGTTGGCGTCGCGCGGGCGGATGAGCTGCTGAAGGCCAGGATCGGCGTGCTCCGGCTGTCGTCATCGGCGCCGGTGTTCATCGCGCAGGACAAGGGCTATTTCAAAGAGGCCGGACTCGATGTCGAACTGAAATTCTTCGATGCGGCGCAGCCGATCGCGGTCGCGACCGCGTCGGGCGACGTCGATTTTGGCATCACCGCGTTCACGGCGGGGCTTTATAACCTCGCGGGCAAGGGTGTGCTGAAGGTGATCGGCGGCATGAGCCGCGAGAAGGCGGGCTTTCCGCTGATCGGCTATTTCGCCAGCAACAATGCCTATACCGCCGGCCTCAAGACGCCAAAGGATCTCGCGGGAAAACGCATCGCGGTGACGCAGGTGGGGTCCAGCTTTCATTATTCGCTGGGTCTGCTCGCCGACAAATACGGCTTCAAGCTTGCCGACGTAAAGGTGTTGCCGTTGCAGTCGCTGTCGAACGCTGCCGCCGCGCTGAAAGGCGAAACCGTCGATGCGGCCCTGCTGCCGGTCTCGACCGCGCGCAAGCTGATGGACGATAACGGCGCCAAGCTCCTGGGGTGGGTTGGCGATGAAACGCCGTGGCAGTTGGGCGCGGTATTCGCCTCACCAAAAGCGCTCGCCAACAAGGCGCTGGTGACGAAGCTGCTCAGCGCGCTGGAACGCGCCGACCGCGAATATCACGATGTGATCCTGGCATCGGTAAAAGACGGCAACGCTTCGATCGATGAAAAAACGAAACCGCTGCTGGAGATCATCGCCAAATACACCAATTTGCCGATCGAGCAGGTGGTGGGCAATTGCGCCTATATCGATCCCGATGGCAAGCTCGACGTCAGGAATGTCGCCAACCAGATCAGTTGGCTGCAGGGGCAGGGTTTTGTCGACAAGGGCTTCGATGCCGATGCGATCATCGCCAAGGATTATGTGAAGCCGGATTGATGTAACACGTCATCCTGAGGAGGCCGCGAAGCGGCCGTCTCGAAGGATGGCAACGAGGCAGTGCGCGTCACCATCCTTCGAGATGCGCGCGCAAAGCGCGCTCCTCAGGATGACGGCGTTTTATTTTCGGAATCGAATGCAAGCATGGACCTGATCGCCGACCATATCAGCCACCGTTTCGGCACGCTCGACGTGCTCGATGACGTCTCGTTCACGGTTTCCTCCGGCGAGGTGGTCGCGATCGTCGGGCCTTCCGGCTGCGGCAAGAGCACGTTGCTGTCGATTCTCGGCGGGCTGCTGCAGCCGAGCGCAGGGCAAGCTGAACTGCGTGGGGCGGCGCCGCCGGCGAGCTTCAATCCGCTGACATTCGTGTTTCAGGACTTTGCGCTGCTGCCGTGGTGCACGGTCGAGGAGAATGTCGAGTTTCCGCTGCTGCATACCGGCCTCGGCGCGGCCGAGCGGCAGGCGATCGTCGTCGACGCCCTCCGACGCACCGGGCTGTCGGATTTCCGCGGTACCTATCCAAAGCAACTCTCCGGCGGCATGCGGCAACGCGTCGGCATTGCGCGCGCGCTGGCGGTGCGGCCCGCGATCCTGTTGATGGATGAACCGTTGTCGGCGCTGGATTCGCAAACCCGCGAATTGCTGATGGAAGATTTCATCAATCTGCTCGCCGATGGTGCGATGGGTGCGGTCTATGTCACGCATAATCTGGAGGAGGCGGTTCGGCTGGCCGATCGCATCGTGGTGCTGTCGCGGCGGCCCGGCCGTATCAGAGAGGTCGTCACGATTCCGATGACGCGCCACGAGCGCGGCGACATCGGCGCCCGGGGAAAGCTGCTCAGCCTGCAAAACGACTTGTGGTCGTTGATCCGCGAGGAAGCGATCGATGCCGAGCGGGAGGTGCAAAGTGCTTGAGCGCGCGCCACAGCCCGAAGCATCGAAGCCGGTTGACCCCGCCGCAGCGTCGCGGCCGGTCGCGTTCCGGGGCGGGGGTTTTGCGCCGAAGGTGGGCCGCCGCGCGGGCTGGATCGCGCTGGCGCTGGTGATCGCGTTCTGGCAATTGGCCGGCAGCGCCGGTTGGGTCAATCCGCTGTTCCTGCCGGCGCCGCTGGCGATCGTGCGCGCGATCTATCAGCTCGCGCAAAGCGGCGCGCTGTGGAAGCATCTGTCGTATTCGATCATGCGGATCGGGACGGGCTGGATTCTCGGCACCGCCGCCGGTGTCGTCGTCGGCTTCGCGATCGGCCTCTCAAGTCTGGCACGCGGCGTCGGCATCACCTTCATCTCGGCGCTGTTTCCGATTCCGAAGATCGCGTTGCTGCCGCTGTTGATCCTGTGGCTCGGGATCGGCGAAGAGCCGAAGATCGCGACCATCGCGCTCGGCGTGTTCTTCTCCACCGCGATCTCGGTCTATAGCGGTGTCGACGCGGTGCCGCGCAATCTGATCCGGATGGCGCAAAGTTTCAACGTGCCGTTCCACGCCATTGTGCGCCGGGTGATCTGGCCGGGCGCGTTGCCCTCGATCCTGGCGGGATTCCGCATCACCGCGTCGGTGGCGCTGTTGCTGGTGGTCAGCGCCGAGATGATCGGCGCCGAATACGGCATCGGCGCCTTCGTGCTGCAGGCCGGCAATCTGATGCAGACCGATCAGCTATTGGCCGGCGTCGTGATCCTGTCGCTGTTCGGGCTCGCGGTGGGAAAGCTGATCAATCTGCTGGAAGTGCGGTTGCTGCACTGGCGGTGAACGAACGCGGATGCAGGTTCACCGAACGCGACGTCGAGGCGACGACGCGCCCCGCCAGCAGCACGGTGCGTTCGAGGGCGCCGCCCGCTACCAGATCATCCACAGAGTCTGCGCGGGCGATGAGAAGATCGGCCGATGCGCCTTGCTGAATTCCCCAATTGTCGCCGAGGCCCATCATCCGAGCCGGCGCCGCGCTGACCATCTCGAAAGCCTTACGCAGATCGCCGAGGCCCAACTGTCCGGCGAGCAATGTCCACCGCGCAATTTCCAGCAGGTCGCCGGAGCCTGTCGGGACAAACGGGTCCTGCACGTTGTCTGACGCCGCGGCTACCGCGACACCGGCATCGAGAAGTTCCGCGACGCGGGTCAGTCCACGCGGCGGCAACCTGTCCACCATGCGGCCCTGCAGGAACAGATTGGCTGCCGGAAGCGTTACGATGCCAATCCCGGCATCGCGAAGATTATCGATCGTGCGCCGTGCGGCATCGAGCGGCATGGCACTCAGTGCCGAACAATGGCCGGCGACCACGCGGCCAGCCATGCCGTAAGCGCGGGTCATTTCTGCGAGTTCGTCAAACAATAATTTACTGTCGTCGAGATGTTCGTCGATGTGCATGTCGAGCGGGAGACCGCTCTGCTGAGCCATCTCGAACAGCAATTTCAGGAAAGCCACCGGTTGATCGGAAAAAGCCGGCACTCCGCCGATGGCATCAACCCCAAGGTCTATCGCAGCACGCAGCCAGGCCTTGCTCTCCGGCAGCATCGACGTGGCGTCAGAGGTGACATGGGCAACGAGCTGGATCCGCATGCGGTCCGCGCATTGTTCGCGCAGCGCGACCATGGCCTCAATGCCGCGGACACCGGATTGCGGATCGATATTCGTGTGGCTTCGGATCGCGACCGTGCCGTAGGCGCTGCAGGCCTCGACGGTCTGCAGGGCGCGCGCGATCATCTGATCCCGCGTGATCGTCGGAGCAAGCATGCGATAGGCCGCCGAGGCGCCGGCAAGCGTGCCGGACGGATTGGACACCAGCGCCCGGGTGCGCGACTTGTCCAGATGCTGGTGAATATCGATCAGGCCCGGCAGTACCAATTCGCCATTGAGTGCGCAAACCTGCGCGTCCCCGTCCGGCAGCATCGGAGCTATCGCAACGATGCGTCCATTGCCGCCGATCCTGATCTCAAGAGGTTCCGGCATCGCCGAGCCGGCGCACAGGACACGGCCGCCACGCAGGATCAGGTCACGACTCGTCTCGGACATTCAAGCGCTCTGTAATCAGGAGTTTCGGAGAACGGTTCGGAATGAACCGAGCCGCGTACGATTGCAACAAAATCGCGATGCCGTCTTTCCGCATCGCGACCTGGCTTCGGAGTCAAAAGCCTTCCCCCCCCCCGGGGTGGACCTTGACCGGGATCGTCACGCGTTGCCGCGGTCTTCGCGGAACAGATCGAGCTTCTGCTGCACCGGGCGATCGGAGAAGCTGAACAGCACCGAATCCTCGTCGGCTTCGTGGGTGACCCACTGCCAGCTCGGCACCACGAACAGATCGCGCGGGCCCCATTCGAAGGTCTGCTCGCCGACCCGCGTGCGTCCCTTGCCTTCGATCGCGGCGAACACGGTGGCGTCGGTCGAACGATAGCGCGCGGTCTTGAATCCCTTCGGCAGCAACTGGATGAAGGTGCCGATGGTCGGCATCGCGAAATCGCCGGTCTCGGGGTTGGAGAATTTCAGCTTCAGGCCATGGCAGGCGTCCCACTCGCCGCTGGTCTTGGCCTGTTCCAAGGCCTCGCGGGTGTAGCTGTAGGGATAATTGAAGATCGGCGAGGTCTTCGAGGCGCGCTTCTGATCGACCGGCAGCAGATTGTGGCCGTAGCGCGCGAAGCTGTCGCCGGCGGGCTTGGTGATTTTCTGCTGATCCTCGTTCGATCCTTCGGCGAACGAGGCATCGAAGAACTGCACCATCGGGATGTCCAGCCCGTCGAGCCAGAACATTGGCTCCGAGGTCTGGTTGGAATGGTCATGCCAGGTCATCGACGGCGTGATCACGAAATCGCCGGGCGCCATCGCGGTGCGCTCGCCGTCGACCGCGGTGAACGCGCCCTTGCCCTCGAGCACAAAACGTAGGGCCGACTGGCTGTGCCGGTGCGCCGGCGCGACGTCGCCGGGAATCACCATCTGGACGCCGGCAAACAGCGAGGTGGTGATTTTCGATTGGCCGCGAAGGCCGGGGTTTTCCAGCACCAGCACCCGCCGCTCGGCTTCCTTGGCGGTGATCAGCTTGCCCGCTTCGGTCATGTAATCGCGGATGGCGTCGAACTTCCACAGATGCGGCCGGCAGGCGCTGCGCGGCTCCGGCGTGATCAGGTCGCCCATCACGTTCCACAGCGCGGAGAGATTTTCGCCGTCGATCTTCTTGTAGAACGCTTCGCGTTCCGGGGTCTTTGCTACGGCTTCCATCGAGGGCCTCCCTGATTTCTTGTCGTTTCACGTTTTCGTCGTTCTGATTGACAGCATACTTACAATATGGATAGCGTCAATGCCGCAACGACAACAAACAAGAAGTTTGAGGGAGGTTCCGATGAAGCTGCATGGCTATTTCCGCAGCAGCGCGTCCTACCGGGTCAGAATCGCATTGAACCTGAAGGGTTTGAGCGCCGAACACCTGCCGCACCATCTGCGCAAGGGCGAGCAATGCGCGCCGGCCTTTCTCGCCATCAACCCGCAGGGGCTGGTGCCGGCGCTGGAAGCCGACGATGCCGTGCTGACCCAGTCGCTTGCAATCATCGAATGGCTCGACGAGACCCATCCTACCCCGCCGTTGCTGCCAAAGGATCCGCTGCGTCGCGCCAAGGTGCGCGCCTTCGCGATGGCGCTCGCCTGCGACACCCACCCGGTGCAGAACCTGAAAGTGCTGGCACGGCTGCGCCAGCTCGGATTGCCCGAGGAGAAGGTGACGGACTGGGCGGCATGGGCCAATAGCGAGGGCCTCACGGCCTGCGAAAAGCTCGTTGCAGGCGAAGCCGGCCCGTTCTGCTTTGGAGCGGAGCCCACCATCGCCGACCTCTGCCTGGTGCCGCAATTGGCCAATGCCCGGCGCTTCGGCGTCGACCTCGCGGCGTTTCCGCGGCTCTTGAGGGCGGAGGAGGCGACGAAAAAGCTTAGGGCGTTTGCGGATGCCGCACCCGACCGGCAGCCCGATGCCGAATAAGGCTCCCATGACCAAGACGCCCGTTACGAAGACTCCTGTTACGAAGGCTCTCGGCACGAAGGATACGCCGATCACGATGGACGCGGTCTATTCCGCGCCCGGCTATCTGTTCCGCCGGATGCAGCAGATTGCGGTCGCGATCTTCGTCGAGGAGTGCAAGGCGCATGATCTGACGCCGGTGCAATATGCGGCGTTGGTGGCGATCCGTACCCATCCCGGCATCGATGCGACGCGGCTGTCGGCCGTGATCGCGTTCGACCGCTCGACGCTGGGCAGCGTGATCGAGCGTCTCGAAGCCAAGGCCTATATCGAGCGCAAGCCGTCCACCGACGACAAGCGGATAAAACTGCTGCATCTGACCAAGTCGGGCGCGGCGCTGCTGCGCGATATCATGCCGTCGGTCGATCAGGCGCAGGCGCGGATGCTGCAGCCGCTGAAGCCCGCCGACCGCAAGACATTGCTGGCCCTGATGACGCAACTGGTCGACCTCAACAATGAGGCCTCGCGGGTGCCGCTGCGCGCCGAAGACGCGCTCGAACATTTCAGGAAATCGAGCTGATGGGAGCGGGCCTGGACGCGCGACCGGTCCTGATCGCCGGCGGCGGCATCGGCGGGCTCGCCGCGGCATTGGGCCTGGCGCAAAAGGGCATCCGCTCGGTATTGCTGGAAAAGGCGGCGGCACTGGGCGAAATCGGCGCTGGCATCCAGCTTGGGCCCAATGCGTTCCATGCTTTCGATTATCTCGGCGTCGGCGAAGCCGCGCGCGGCATGGCCGTCTATATCGACCAGCTCCGGCTGATGGATGCGCTGACGGCCGAGGAGATCACCCATGTCGACCTGCGCGAGCCGTTCCGCGCCCGGTTCGGCAATCCCTACGCGGTGGTGCATCGCGGTGACCTGCATGGGGTGTTCCTGCAGGCGTGCCAGGCCCATGAGCTGATCGAGCTGCGCGTCCGCAGTGAAGTGGTCGGCTACGACCAGGACGGCGCGTCGGTGACGGCAAGGCTTGCATCGGGCGAGCGCGTCACGGGCGCGCTACTGATCGGCGCGGACGGACTGTGGTCGAACATCCGCAAGCAGGTCGCTGCCGACGGGCCGCCGCGGGTGTCCGGGCACACCACCTATCGCTCGGTGATTCCGACCGAGGAGATGCCGGAAGACCTGCGCTGGAACGCGGCGACGCTGTGGGCCGGCCCGAAATGCCATATCGTGCATTACCCGCTGTCGGGCTGGAAGGTGTTCAACCTCGTCGTCACCTATCACAACGACGCGCCGGAGCCGGTCGCCGGCAAGCCGGTCTCCGACGAAGAGGTGATGCAGGGCTTTGCCCATGTGCATGCGCGGGCGCAGGCGATCATCCGTCACGGCAAGAACTGGCGGCTCTGGGTGTTGTGCGACCGCGACCCAATCGAACGCTGGATCGACGGCCGGGTCGCGCTGCTCGGCGATGCCGCCCACCCGATGATGCAATATTTCGCGCAAGGCGCCTGCCAGGCGATGGAAGACGCGGTGTGCCTGTCGCATATGCTGGGCGCCTATCCGGACGACCATGAAAGCGCGCTGGAAAAATACCGCGCGCAACGTTTTGCCCGCACCGCCCGCGTGCAACTGCTGTCCCGCGCCATCGGCGAGCACATCTACCATCCCGACGGCGAACACGCGCGCGTGCGCAACGCGATCATGGGCGCGAAGACATCAGAGGATTACTACCGCGATCTGGCGTGGCTCTACGGCGGCACCGGGTTGGCCGGATAGCTGGAAGCCTCTCGTCGTCCCGGCGAACGCCGGGACCCATAACCCCCGGCATGCGCGTTTCGAACGCCATCATTGCAACGCCACGCCTTAATCGAGACGACACGGCGTATGGGTCCCGGCGTTCGCCGGGACGACGTTGGATTTGTTGCTGCACTCCAAACGTAAATATCAAATCCGCATCACCGCCTGGCGGTCGATCTTGCCGGTGCCGGTCTTCGGCAATTCGTCGAGAAAGGCGATCTCGCGGGGATATTTGTAGGGCAACAGCTTTGCCTTGACGTAATCCTGCAGCCGCCTGGTTGTCTCCGCGGCGTCGAAGGCACGGCTGTTCATCACCACCACGGCCTTCAAGGTCATGCGCCGGTCCGGCAGTTCGGCCGCGAATACGGCGCATTCGCGCACATCCGGGTGCTCGATGAGGCACAGCTCGACTTCGAGCGGATAGACCCACTGGCCGGAAATCTTGATCAGATCATCGGCGCGGCCGCGGAAGAAGTGAAAGCCGTCGCGGTCGCGCACGAAGCGATCGCCGGTGTAGATCCATCCGGCGTCGCGGATCGTCTCGGCGGACTTGACGGGCCGGTTCCAGTACAGCGGCGTGTTGGAATCGCCGCGCACCCACAGAATGCCTTCCTCGTCATCGGCGACGTCGCGGCCGTCCTTGTCGCGCAGCAGGATTTCATAGCCGGGCACGCGCAGCCCGGCGGCGCCGAGTTTCTTCTGCTCCGGCCGGTTGGAGAGATAGATGTGCAGCGCCTCGGTCGACCCTAACCCTTCGACGATTTCTAGGCCGGTCAGCGTCTTCCAGCCATGGAAGACCTCGGCCGACAACACTTCGGCGGCCGAGAGTGCCATGCGCAGCGACGAGAAATCGGTCGCGGCCGCGCCGTCGGCTTTTGTTAGGGACGTATAGAGCGTCGGCAATCCGAAGAAGACCGTCGGGCGATAGCGCTCGATCGCTTCGAAGATCGTCGACGGCTTGGGCTGGTCCGGCAGCAGCAAAGTGGTGGCGCCGACCGAGAGCGGGAAGGTGATCGAATTACCAAAGCCGTAGGCGAAGAAGATCTTTGGTACGGAAAAACAGATGTCGTCCGGTTTTAGCTTGAGCACGTGGCGTGCGAAGGCCTGCTCGCTATAGGCCATGTCGTGCTGCAGATGGACGATGCCCTTGGGCCGTCCGGTCGAGCCGGACGAGTACATCCAGAACGCCATTTCGTCGCGGTGTGTATCGGCTTCCGCCAGATCGGTGGCGAATCCCGGCAGCCATTGTTCGGCAACAACAACTTCTGGTGCCGCGCATTCACCCGCGGGGCCGTTGGCAACGATGAGCGTGCGCAAGGATGTATCCTTGCAGGCGGCTGCATCGAAGCGCGTGCAAAAGCCGGCATCGGCCACAGCCACCGCAGCGCCGGAATCCGAAAGATAGAATTGCAGCAGGTCCGGCGGTGTCAGCGTGTTGATCAACAACGGCACGAAGCCGGCGCGCACCGCGCCAAAGAACGCCGCCGGATAGGCCGGGGTGTCGTCGAGGAACATCAGGATGCGGTCGCCGCGCTTCAGGCCCAGCGATAGAAATCCGTGTCCCCATCGGCAGGCATCGGCGCAAAGCTCGGCATAGCTGCGGGTGCCGCCCGGACCGGTCAGCGCCAGCCGGTCGCCGCGGCCCTGTGCGAGATTATCGAACAGGATGCGGCTGGCATTGTAGCGTTCGGGCATCGCGAAACCGATTTCGCGGGCGCCGGGGCTGTCGGATGGGACCTGATCGGCAATCGGTTCGGTCATGGATGGCCTCGGCCCTTCGCCGCTTCATAGCGCGCCATGAATTCAGGCGACATCGCGCGCAGCCGCGCATCGTCGATCCGGCCGGAGCGGGTGATGTAGCTGTAGGCAAAATCCATCAGGTCGAGCTTCATATGGTCGGGGAATTTCTCATACCAGTCGGCGCTGGTGCGCGCCGCCGTCACCAGCTTCTTCACGATCGGCTTGCGTTCGGTTTCGTAGCGCGCCAGCGCGCCTGAAATATCCGCTTCCGCCTCGATCGCCTTGGTCAGCGCGATGGCATCCTCGATCGCGAGCCGCGTGCCCGAGCCGATCGAGAAATGCGCCGAATGCAGCGCATCGCCGATCAATACGATATTCCGGTGGCTCCAGCGCTCGTTCCAGATCCACGGGAAATTGCGCCACACCGATTTGTTCGACACCAGCCTGTGTCCGTCGAGCGTGGCGGCGAAGACCTGTTCGCAAATGGCCTGCGATTGTTCGACCGTCTTGTCGGCAAAGCCGTAGCGCTGCCAGGTCGTCGGATCGCATTCGACCAGAAACGTGCTCATGGCAGGTGCGTAACGATAATGATGGGCGTTGAAGCTGCCGAGGTCGGTCGCCACAAACGTCTGCGACAGCGTTTCGAACCGCCTGGTGGTGCCGTACCACGCGAACTTGTTGCCGGAATGCGTCACCGACGCGCCGAACTCGTCTTCGAAGCTGCGGCGCAGCAGCGAGTTCAAGCCATCTGCCGCGACGATCAGATCGTAGCCGGTCAACTGATCCACCGATGCGATCGTGGTGTCGTATCGCGGGGTGACGCCGACGGCGCGAAGCCGCTGCTGCAGGATCGTGAGCAGTTCGAGCCGGCCGATCGAGGAGAAGCCGACGCCGTCGAGCGCTACGCTTTCGCCACGCAGATAGAGCGTGATGTTCTTCCAGCTTTCCATCCGGGGCGCGATCGCATCGACCGTTTCAGGATCGTCCGCGCGCAGGAATTCGAGCGCCTGTTCGGAGAACACCACGCCGAAGCCCCAGGTGGCGCCGGCGGGGTTCTGCTCGAACAGATCGATGGCGGCGTCCGGATGCCGCTTTTTCCAGAGGTAGGCGAAATAGAGGCCTCCCGGCCCTCCGCCAACGACGGCGATACGCACGAACGTTTTCTCCCAATCGACAGTATACTGACAATTGAGGCGAGCCTAACCGCTGCAGGCCGACCGCGCTACCATAAATATCGACGGCGGCGACCCGGTTGCAGAGCGGCCACAGGATGGTCCTGGGGGCCATTACTGCGCGAACGACCCCAACACGTCATGGCACGCCGGCGACAGCGACGCGGCCTTCGACGCCAGGCACTCAACGATGCGGCCACCACCGGGCGGGACACCGGCGCACAGCGCGCGAACGTCGGCGCCGCACGCCGATCTCAGCACGAACAACACTTCGCGCGGTCGCATCGGGCGCAGCGTCATCGGTGCCGCCGCCGGGGCTGCGCCGGAAGCCGCGGTCGCGGCGTCAGCGGGAGCCGCGCTGCCTTCCGCCGGCGCGGCTGTACCGCCGCCTGATGCAGCGCCGCCGCTTGCGGCATTGACCGCCTGCTGGCAGCCCGCCGAGAGGCTCGACTTGTTCTGTTTCAGGCAATTCAGCGCCGCGGCGCCGCCGGTCGGCACGCTGGAGCAATGCGCCATGTAATCGGAGCGGCATGCGCTGCGGACCGCGGCCACCTGCGCGCTGCTCGGCTTCTTCGACGCGGTGCTTGCGGCGGCCTTCGGCGCGGCCGTACCAGCAGCGGCCGGCTTCTCCGCAGGGGCGGCCGATGATGCGGCTGGCGCGGATTCTGGTTTGGCTTCCGGCTTCGATTCCGGCTTGGCCTCGGCCTTCGGTTCGGCTTCGGCCGCCGGCTCGACCGCGCGAACCGCGCTCTGGCAGCCCGATGACAGGCTCGACATGTTTTTCTGCAGGCACTGCAGCGACGCCATGCCGCCCGGCGGCACGTCGGAGCAATGCGCCATGTAATCGGAGCGGCAGGCCGACCGGATCGCGCTACGCTGCGCGTCGGTCGGGGCTTGCGAAAATGCGGGCATCGCGGTTGCGAATGTCACGCCTGCTACGATTGCCCACAGCGTGGCCGCGCGTCCTGACGTGTTGATCATTTGCAATACCCTTTTTTGTCATCGCTGCAACCGCAGCGTCAACCGAAGTGAAATTTTAAAAAAAGGCCGGCGAGAGAAATCCTCGCGGGTGATATCATTTTCGTTTTCCGTTTCCATCGCAAGTAGATTGTTATCGTCCGTAAACGCCACCCGTCACAGTTTGATCATCCGCTTGCCGCGGTTTTCGCCCGCCAGCAATCCGATCAAGGCCTTCGGCGTATTCTCAAGGCCGTCGATGATATCCTCCTGTACCTTCAACTTGCCGGAGGCGACCCATGATTGCAGGTCGGACAGCGCTTCGTCGCGCCGGTCCATGAAGTCCATCACGATGAACCCTTGCATGATCAGGCGTTTCACCACGATCAGGCCGGGCACGCCGCGCGGGCCGGTCGCCGACGGCACGCCGTCATATTGCGAGATCGCACCGCAGCAAGCGATGCGGCCGCGATTGTTCATCTGCGCAAGACACGCCTCGAGAATGTCGCCGCCGACATTATCGAAATAAACATCGATACCCTTTGGGGCCGCGGCCTTGAGCGCCTTGAAGACCGCGCCGTCCTTGTAATCGACGGCGGCGTCGAAGCCGAGCTTCGACGTCAGCCATTCGCATTTATCCTTGCCGCCGGCGATGCCGACGACGTGGCATCCCTTGATCCTGGCGATCTGGCCGACGATCGATCCAACGGATCCTGCGGCAGCCGAGACCACGACGGTTTCGCCGGCTTTCGGCTTGCCGATGTCGAGCAGGCCGAAATAGGCGGTGAGACCGGCGATGCCGTAGACGCTGAGCAGATGCGTCATCGGCTCGACCTTTGGCATCTTGGTCAGGTGCTTGGCGGCAACGGCGGCGTAATCCTGCCAGCCGGTGTCACCGAACACGAGATCACCCGGCGCAAGATTGGGTGACTTCGATGCAATGACTTCGGCGATGCCGCCGCCGGCCATCACGGTATTGGCTTCGACCGCGGCGCGATAGGTTGCGCCATGCATCCAGGCCCGGTTGGCGGCATCGAGCGAAATATAGCGCACCCGCAGCAATGCCTCGCCATCCCCCGGTTCAGGCATCGTGCCGTTGGACATTTTGAAATGTTCGGGCCCGAGCTTTCCCGTGGGCTTTTCGACCAGCAAAACCTGACGATTGACGGTGGCGTTCATGGCGTTCCCTCCCGGATGTCGTTCTTTGATGCAGAAGGCGCATATCAGACGCTCAACCTGCCCACATTGTGCGCTGCGCGTGACGCTAGTCTGCGCAGCTTCCTTCCACAACGGGAACAATTGTCGCTGCGTTGGCATGCCAGTCTGGCCGGGCGCGATTTGACGATTTTATGAAGCTTGTTGCGCGGGAGCTAAAATCTGCCAAACTCGCCAGCGCGGGGAACTTACGGGGGTAAGAAAATGTCCAACAGGTTTACGCAATACATCCTGATCGCGATGGCGCTGGGCATCGTGATGGGCGCGCTGATCTTCAATTATCTTCCCGATATCAGGGGAGACATCGCCGCCGACGTAAACCTGATCGCCATGCTGTTCCTGCGCCTGATCAAGATGATCATCGCGCCGCTGGTGTTCGCAACCCTGGTCGGCGGCATCGCCCATATGGGCAGCGGTGCGCGTCTCGGCCGCATCTTCGCCAAGACCATGGGCTGGTTCGTCAGCGCATCGTTCGTCTCGCTGCTGCTCGGCCTCGTGATGGTCAATTTGCTGCAGCCCGGCGCCAATTTCCCCGGCGCCTTGCCGGACAAGGCGGCCTCGACGGGATTGCCGACCTCGGCCTTCTCGATCGAAAAGTTTCTGACCCATCTGATTCCGACCTCGATCGCGGACGCGATGGCGCAGAACGAAATCCTGCAGATCGTGGTGTTCGCGGTGTTCTTCTCGGTGGCGCTGGGCGCGGCGCCGGAGCGCTCCAAGCCGATCCTGTCGCTGATCGATGATCTCGGCCATATCATGCTGAAGGTGACGAGTTACGTCATGCTGTTCGCACCAATCGCGGTGTGGGCGGCGATCACAGCGACCGTCGCAAAGAACGGATTGCTGGTGCTGTGGAAGCTGGTCGTGTTCATGGGCGGCTTCTATCTGTCGCTGATGATCCTGTGGGGCATCCTCGTGATCGTCGGCTTCGTGGTGATCGGGCCCGAGATACGGCCATCTGCTGCGGCTGATCCGCGAACCGCTGATGATCGCGTTCTCGACCGCAAGTTCGGAAGCGGCCTATCCGAAGACGCTCGAAGGCCTCAACCGCTTCGGCGCCTCCTCGCGAATATCGAGCTTCGTGCTGCCGCTCGGCTATTCGTTCAACCTCGACGGCACGATGATGTACTGCACCTTTGCCAGTATCTTCATCGCGCAGACCTATCACATCGAAATGTCGCTCGGCACGCAGTTCGCGATGCTGGCGACGTTGATGATCACCTCGAAAGGCGTCGCCGGTGTTCCCCGCGCGTCGCTGGTGGTGATCGCCTCGACGCTCGGCCAGTTCAACATTCCGGAAGCCGGCCTGTTGATGATCATGGGTATCGATACGTTCCTCGATATGGGACGCAGCGCCACCAACGTGATCGGCAACTCGCTCGCGACTGCGGTGGTGGCGAAGTGGGAAGGCGAACTCGCGCCCGAACACGCGCTTGGGCCCGACGATGTCGTGCCACCGACCATGATCCCCGGCGAGATCCCCGCAATGGCCGGCCATTGAGGGGAGCGATGCATGCGCGAGATCTGGGGACGACGGATCCGGGCCGGGGGCCTGTTGCTGGCAGCATCTCTGCTGGCAACGGCCGCGGCGGCCCAGACCGGCGGCAGTGAAGGACTAAGCCCGACGCTCGCCGCAATCAAGAATAGGCATGTCGTGCATCTCGGTTATCGCGAGAGTTCGCCGCCGTTTTCGTTCATCGATCCGTCCGGCCGTCCGATCGGCTACAGCCTGGAACTTTGCGAGGCGATCGTTGACGAGATCGGCGCCGAGGTCGACGACCCCAATCTGAAGATCGAATACGTCAAGGTGACGTCAGATGACCGCATTCCCGCGGTTGTGCAAGGCAAGATCGATCTCGAATGCGGATCGACCACCGCCAACGCCGAGCGCGGCAAGCAGGTGGCATTCTCGCCGCTGATGTTCGTCGCCGGGACCAAGCTGATGGTGCCGAAGGCGTCGACGATTTCGGCGCCGAAAGATCTGCAGGGCAAGACGGTGGTGGTCACCAAGGGCACCACCAACGAGCAGGCCATGCATGCGCTCGACAAGAAGTTCACCTTGGCGCTCAATATCGTGGTGTCGCCGGATCACGAGCAATCGTATCAGATGCTGGTGGACGGCAAGGCCGATGCATTCGCGACCGACGACATCCTGCTCTATGGCCTGATCGCGCGGCATAAATCCCAGGACAAGTTCAAGGTCACCGGGGATTATTTGTCCTACGATCCCTACGGCATCATGTATCGCAAGGGCGAGCCGCAACTTGCCGCGGTGGTGGAGCGGGCGTTCCGCAAGCTCGGATCGAACCACGATTTGCTTCCGCTCTATAACAAATGGTTCATCGGGCGGCTGCCGACCGGCGAGAAAATGAACGTCGCGATCTCGCCGCAGCTCGAAGAGGCTTTCAAGGTGCTCGACGACAACGAGGGTGCGAACTAGCGGCCATCAGATTGAGGCCGGGCGGTCGCGTCCATCCGGGGGCGCGACAATGTCAGCCCGATTTACTGTCCGTTAACCATAAAGTTCTACCCAAGGAGGAAGTTGGCTCTCACCCGTTGGGGATGGTTCTATGGTCGCTGCTGTCGGTGGTACCGCAAATCCGTTGGCGTCGTCGCAGTCATCCTCGCAGTCAAAGGCTCCGGCCGCGCAGTCGCAAACGTCAAGCGCGCAAGCCTTCCAGCAATCCCTCGATCAATATCTGCAGAACACGAGCAGTGGCGCGGGTGGCGCGATCGGTGCCAATCCCTCTCAATCGCTGACCAGCGACCTGATGTCGACCCTGCTGCAAATGCAGGGGTAAGTTCGGTTTATCCTGTTGCGTTGATCGCAACGGCAACGCGCCGCCTTTCAGGCGGCGTTTCTGTTTGCGCTAGAGCATGATCCGGAAAAGTGGAAACCGGTTTTCCCTGCGACAAACGCGAAGCGTTGCGCGGAGATCATGCTCAAACAAAAAGATAGAGCGGGATGACGATTCGAAGATAAGTCATCCTGCTCTAGCTGAGCCGCAGCGTTTACTTCAAGGCTTGATGTTGAGCGCGGATTTTGCGGCGTTGATGGCGCCGTTGACCGTGTTTTTAAAGGCCGCCTGGGTTTGGCCCGTCAACGTCGTCGCTTCGTAAGTGGGGCCGGCGGTGAAGCCTGCTTTGGGTTTGATCCCGACGGTGGTCTGGGCGTGGTTCAAGGCGGTGGCAAAGCTGTTCTTGGCGTCAACGGCGGCCTTGCCGATCTGGGCCGTCTGGTTGGCGATGAAGCTCGTTGTAGACGATGCGATGGAAGACAGGTCGGTCATGCGAGGCTCCCTTTTCGGGAACCATCGGCCTGTTATGGTTAATGAGGCGTTAACGCGAACCCTGGAACAGCCTGTCCAGCGCCGAATTGTACGCCGCATAAACCAGGTCGGGGTGGAGCTTGCTCAGTGCCTCCATCATCACCCCCGAATTGATTTCCAGCACCTGCCAGGCGCCGTCGACCTGAACCACGTCGACCGATGCGAAGCGGATATCGATCGCCTTCGCGGCACGGATCGCAATCTCGGCGCAAGCGTCGCGGGTCTTGCCGCCGCTCAGCAAAATCGGGTGCGCGCCTGAATCGAGATTATGGCGCCAGTTCAATACCCGCCGCTGGCCCGGCGGCAACACGAAATCCAGATCGGCTTTATCGAGGTCGGCGATCATGCCCGGCAACACCGTCGATCTCTGCGCGACAGGCGTGGCCGCCAGCGCAAGCTCGAGCAGCGAGCGTTGGCCGTCGCCGACCACATACGGCCGGTTCTTGCTGTAGAGGACGACCGGCTCGCCATCGAGAATGACAACACGGACTTCGTCTTCGATGTCCACGCGCGGCGAAATGGCCAAACTCAAATGCGAACCAAAAATCCGGCTCACGGCGAGTTCGAGCGCTGGCCTGGTCGACACCATGAAAACGGATTCACCTGTGGTGCCTTCGTTTGGCTTGACGACGATGCCGTTGGGATGCTCGGCGAGAAGCCGAAGCATCGCTTCCCACGATCCCGGTTGGGAAACGTATTGGTTCATTTCCGGACTGAGGAACAGCGTGTGAGGAACGCAGGCGACATGTGCCATCGCCAGAACTTCCGCTGTCGCGGCCTTGTCATTGGCGATGCGATGCGCCACGGCGCTGTTCAGTCCGACGTCATAGCCAAACGCGCAGTGCCTGACGTCACCGCGTTGCATGACGATCAGCCAGCCGTCGGATCGAACGTCGATCGCGATCTCGCGCTCGGCGCAATATCTTCGCAAGGCTTCGACAAATATTCGCTGGCTGTTGAGCATTGTTAACCTGTTGCCGCCGCAGCGGCCATTTCCGAGCCCATTGGGTATAGCTCCAAACCGCGTGGCAAGGCACGGCCCCGCCCACGCCCCCGTGAAAATTTATTGTCGGATTGAAGCTCATTTCAGCAAGTTAATTGCGCGCAAAACCGCGGCAATGAACCATCCGGCAAAATAAACCGACTGCCATGGTGAGTTCGCAATTGCGCGCCAACGCAAGGCGACTATCTCTCTCGTGGGCGTCGGTCAGACGCCAAATTCCCAGATAATTCAGGGGTTTTTGCCCGATTTAGGGGCCGGACAACACGATCGTTCTACATCGAGAGCAACGGAAAAACTAAAACACATGAGCGCATTCCATCGAGAGAAAGTTCTTTCTGTCCGGCACTGGACCGATACGCTTTTCAGCTTCACCGCCACCCGCAATTCGGGATTTCGCTTCCTCAACGGACAATTCGCGATGATCGGCCTCGAAGTCGATGGCCGTCCGCTGCTGCGCGCCTACAGCATGGCGAGCGCCAATCATGAAGAGGCGCTGGAATTCTTCAGCATCAAGGTCGCGGACGGGCCGCTGACCTCGAAGCTGCAGAAGATCAGGGAAGGCGATACCATCCTGGTCGGACGCAAGGCGACCGGCACGCTGATCGCGGACAATCTGATTCCCGGCAAGCGCCTGCTGCTGTTGTCGACCGGCACCGGCCTTGCGCCGTTCGCGAGCCTGATCAAGGATCCCGATGTGTACGATCTGTATGACAGCATCGTGCTGGTGCACGGCTGCCGGCAGGTGTCCGAGCTGGCCTATGGCGAAGAACTGGTGGCGCGGCTGCGCGGCGATGAACTGTTCGGGCCGCTGCTGAGCGAGAAACTGCAGTATTATCCGACCGTCACCCGCGAGCCGTTCCGCAACCGCGGCCGGATCACCGACCTGATCACGTCGGAGCAATTATTCAGCGATATCGGCCAGCCGCCGCTCGACATCGAGACCGACCGCATCATGATGTGCGGCAGCCCGGGCATGCTGGAGGAACTGCGCCAGATGTTCGAGGCGCGCGGCTTTCTCGAAGGCAGCGGCAACGAGCCTGGCCATTTTGTGATCGAGAAGGCGTTCGTCGAGCGCTGAACGCCAACCGGGATGCCGGTACGAGGCATCGGACTACGATGTGCCATTGCATGTCCGAAGTCCGGTGCTTGGAACCATGCGGGAATGACGATTTCAGTCGGAGCACCGCTCACGACCTCCCAACCTTTTCTTGATCGTGCAGTTCGCTTTCCCACTGCTATAACGCCCTCGAATGTCGCGCGGCCCGGTTGCCGATGGGGGAGCGTTTGAGCTTTGGCGGGATTTGATCGGACGGGACTTGATCGAACAGGTTTTGCGAAAACAGCGCTTGTTTTCGCCGGCGGAGGCAGCTTCGGGGCTATTCAGGTGGGCATGATGCACTCGCTCGCCGCCCACGGCGTTTCGGCGGATATGGTGGTCGGCTCCAGCGTCGGCGCCTTGAACGGCGCATATTATGCCGGCGATCCCACGCTGAGGGGCGTGCTGCAATTGGAGACCATCTGGCGCGGTTTGCAGCGGCACGATGTTTTTCCGGTGACGTGGCGCACCCTGCTGGGATTCCTCTGGCGGCGGGACTTTCTGATCTCGCATGACGGAATCAAGAAGCTGATCGACGATCATCTGCCCTATCGCAATCTGCAGGACGCCCAGCTTCCGGTTCATATCGTCGCGACCGATATCATTTCAGGCGACAGCGTGGTGTTGTCGGAAGGATCCGCCGCGCAGGCGATCATCGCCTCGACCGCGATCCCCGGCGCCTTCGCACCCGTTCGCTACAAGGATTTTTACCTCGCCGATGGCGCGATCTCGAGCAACACCCCGATCAAGGTCGCGGTCGCCAAGGGCGCGCAGCGCCTGATCATCCTGCCGACCGGCTATGCCTGCTCGACGCAGGCGCCGCCGACCGGCGCCGTCGCCAACGCGCTGCATGCGCTGACACTGTTGATCGCGCGGCAATTGGTCAGCGAGCTGGAAGATCTCGCCCCCGAGATCGAATATTACGTGGTGCCGCCGCTTTGTCCGCTGGTGGGATCACCTTACGACTTCTCCCGGACATCGGACCATATCGAGCGCGCGATCGCAAGCACCGACGCGTGGCTGGTGCAAGGCGGCCTGCAAAAGAGCGGGATTCCCGAGGAGATGCGCCCGCACACCCACTGATCGGTTCGGAACCTGTGCTGCCTGAAATCGTGCAGAAAATCTTGTCAGGCTACGTTGCACTGCAAAAACGGTGCGGCTGATGATGGCCGGGCTGTGCGCATTGATTTTCCGTCGCGGGATTCGGTAGCCTCAGCGGCGATCGCTGTCATATCCCTGACCGGCGCGCCGGATATCGTGTAGAGATTGTCCGGCGTTTTGAGCCAGGTTTTGTAGTGACCAAGAAATAACACGGCAGATTCTGCCTCAAGGGGTCCCATGGAAACACTGATGCTTCCGTTCTCTCCGCGCTTCATCGTCCTGACGATTTGCAGCGTCGTGACGGTGTTGCTGCTCGGCATCGGGATTTTCGATCACAAGGTGCTCGATCTGGTCCTGGTCCCGGTTGTTATTTTCGGCGCGCTCACCTTGCTCGGCTTTCGCGATCTCACGCAAAAGAACCACGCGGTGTTACGGAATTATCCGATCTCGGCGCATCTGCGTTTCCTCTTGGAAGAGATCCGGCCGGAAATGCGGCAGTACTTCTTCGAGAGCGAAAAGGACGGCATGCCGTTCAGCCGCGACACCCGCGCGCTCGTCTATCAGCGCGCCAAGATGGTGCTCGACAAGCGGCCGTTCGGCACCCAGGAGGATGTCTATCGCGAGGGCTATGAATGGATGCATCATTCGATGGCCCCCAAGCCGCATGCCGAGGAGAAGTTCCGCATCACCATCGGCGGCCCGGATTGCAAGCGGCCGTATTCGGCATCTGTGTTCAATATCTCGGCGATGAGTTTTGGTGCGCTCAGCCCCAACGCGGTGCGCGCGCTGAACGCGGGCGCCAAAAAGGGCGGCTTCGCCCATGACACCGGCGAAGGCGGCCTCAGCCCCTATCATCGCGAGAATGGCGGCGACATCATCTGGGAAATCGGCTCCGGCTATTTCGGCTGCCGCAACCGCGACGGCAGCTTCAATCCCGAGGAGTTCGCCCGCGTCGCCGCGGATGACCAGATCAAGATGGTCGAACTCAAGGTCAGCCAGGGCGCCAAGCCCGGGCATGGCGGCGTGTTGCCGGCGGCCAAGGTGTCCGAAGAGATTTCCAAAATCAGAGGCGTTTCGATGGGCGAGGATTGCATCTCGCCGGCCTTTCACCGGGCGTTTTCGACGCCGCTGGAAATGATGGCCTTCATCGGCGAGATGCGGCGTCTGTCCGGCGGCAAGCCGGCCGGCTTCAAGCTCTGCATCGGCCATCCCTGGGAATTCCTCGCCATCTGCAAGGCGATGCTGCAGAGCGGGATCTATCCTGACTTCATCGTGGTCGACGGCAATGAAGGCGGCACCGGTGCCGCTCCGCTGGAGTTCATGGACCATCTGGGCATGCCGATGCGCGAGGGCGTCAATTTCGTCCATAATGCGCTGATCGGCATCAATGCGCGGGATCGCATCCGGATCGGCGCGTCCGGCAAGATCGCCACGGCTTTCGACATGGCGCGCGCGATGGCGATCGGCGCCGACTGGTGCAATTCGGCGCGCGGCTTCATGTTCTCGCTCGGCTGCATCCAGTCGCTGAGCTGTCACACCGACCGCTGCCCCACCGGCGTGACCACGCAAGAACCCTCACGCAATCGCGCACTGTTTGTGCCGGACAAGATCGAGCGGGTCTTCAATTATCATCACTCGACCCTGCATGCGCTGACCGAACTGATCGCCGCGGCCGGCCTCGAACATCCGCAGCAGATTCGGCCGATTCATTTCTCGCAACGCACGTCCACCACCGACGTGTGCTCGTTTGCGCAGCTCTATCCGTCGCTGCGGCCCGGTGAACTGATCGACGGCACCAGCGACATGCGCTTCCGCGATGCCTGGGCGATGGCGCGCGCGGATTCATTCTCGCCGGCGGGGTGAATTTTATGTCGTCCCGGCGAAGGCCGGGACCCATAACGCCGTGTCGTCGCGTTTTGATGGCGCCGTCTGGACCAACGGCGTATTATCGAAAGGCCACGGGGTTATGGGTCCCGGCCTTCGCCGGGACGACAGCGGAGAGCTCGGTAACCGCCGCCGCTCAGTGCGGGTTTTCCAGGCTGAACAGTTCGGACTGCTCGTCATAGGCGAACAGTTCGGCGTAGCGGCCCCAGGACACGATCGTCTTCAGCGTTTCGTCGGCATACTCTTCCGACATGTAGTCTTCGAGCTCGTTGCGGAAGCGCGCGGCTGGTGCGGTGTGGCTCGGCCGCTCGTCGAGCACCCGGCGGATCAGGCCCATGATCGGTACATGGTTGACGAGATGTTCGGCGAACAGCTTCTTGCGGGCATCGGTTTCGAGATGGGCAAACCGTGTGCCGGCATCTGACAGCACCAGGTCGCCTTCGCTGAGCTGGGCAAATCGCAGCAATTGCAGCGCTTCACCCAGGTGGAAGATCTCGTCGGCCTCGAGTTGCAGGCTGCCGGCCAGCACCGGCAAGTCGGCATGCCCGTTATAGGGTGGGCCGGCCAGCGTCTCGATCAAACCCGAGAGCACGTTGGAGGAGATGTGATTGAGGATCATGCCGACGCCGGTGCCGTGAATGCCCTCGATCGCGGGTGTCTTCGGCTCCGCGCGCTGGGTCATGCGGGCATAGATGCTGTCGACCAGCTGGCGGAAGGTCGGATCGAGACGGTTGCGCGGATGCGGCAGGTCGACCTTGATCTCGGCGGCGACGCGGCCGGGATTGGACGAAAACACCAGGATGCGGTCGCACATCAACACCGCTTCCTCGATGTTATGGGTCACGATCAGCACCGATTTGATCGGCAGCCGGCCTTCGATCCAGAGATCGATCAGGTCGGTGCGCAGCGTCTCCGCGGTCAGCACGTCGAGCGCCGAAAACGGCTCGTCCATCAGCAGGAGGTCCGGGTGCACGACCAGCGCGCGGGCAAAGCCGACGCGCTGGCGCATGCCGCCGGACAATTCCTTGGGGTAGGCGGATTCGAAACCGTCGAGGCCGATCAGGTCGATCGCGGCCAGCGCGCGGGTGCGGCGCTCGGCGCTGTCGATACCCAGCGCTTCCAGGCCCAGTTCGACGTTTTGCAGCACGGTCAGCCAGGGAAACAGCGCGAACGATTGAAACACCATCGCGACGCCGTGCGGCGGCCCCTGGATGGCTTCGCCCCGGCATTTGGCCTCGCCGGTGGAGGGCGTGACCAGCCCTGCGATGATGCGCAGCAAGGTCGACTTGCCCGATCCGGAACGGCCGAGCAGGCCGACGATCTCGCCGGAATGAATCGTCAGGTCGACTTTTTCGAGCACCAGCAGGTCCTCGCCGCTGCCTTTCGGAAACGAGCGGCAGACATTGCGGATGTCGAGCAGGCTGGTCGTTTTGGCGGGATCTAGCATGAACTTCTCCTGATCAGCCGAGCCGGAGCCGGCGCTCGCCGAAGGCATAAAGCGGCCGCCACAGCAGCCGATTGAACAGTGTCACCAGAATGCACATGATCGCGATGCCGAGCACGACGCGCGGGAAGTCGCCATTTTCAGTCGCGGTGGCGATATAGGCACCGAGACCGGTCGCCGTCAGATGGGTGTTCCCCCAGCTTGCGACCTCCGCGACGATCGACGCATTCCACGAACCGCCGGACGCCGTGATCGCGCCCGTGATGTAATACGGGAAGATGCCGGGCAACACGACCTTCACCCACCACCGCCATCCCTTCAGATGCAGGCTGGACGCGGCTTCCCGCAAATCGCTTGGAAAGGCGCTGGCGCCGGCGATGACGTTGAACAGGATGTACCACTGCGTGCCCAGGATCATCAGCGGGCTGAGCCAGACATTGGCGTTCAGCCCATAGCGCACGATCACCACCACGAACACCGGAAATGCAAGATTGGCGGGAAACGCCGCCAGAAACTGCGCCAGCGGCTGCATCCGTTCAGCGAGTTTCGGCCGCAGCCCGATCCAGACGCCGATCGGCACCCATATCAACGTGGCCAGCGCGATCAGCACAACCACGCGGGCGAGCGTGATCAGGCCGTCGCCAAAGGCCGTGAGCACGTCGGTCGGGCTCAGGGTCGCCGAGAGATAGAGATAAATTTGCCAGGCGGCATAGCCGGTACTCGCGACGATAAAAGCCAGCCAGATTCCGTCGACGATGCGTGACGGCGGCCGTTTCTCTTTCGATGCGATCTTCAGCGAATCAGGAACCGAGATATGCAAATTCGAAACCGCCTTGTTCAGTGCCGAGAACGGCAATGACATTGCCCGCAGCGCCCTGGTGCGGCGAAACAGATCGAGCATCCACGAGGTCGGGGCATTGCCTGAGGAGGTCTGCTCGAATCGGAATTTGTCGGCCCAGGCCACCACGGGGCGAAACAGCAACTGGTCATAGGCGATGATCACCAGCAGCATGGTCAGGATCGCATAGCCGATCGCGGGCAAATTCTGCTGCTGAATGCCGAGGGCGACATAGGAGCCGATGCCGGGCAAGGTCACCGTGGTGTTGCCGACCGTGATCGCTTCGGAGGCCACCACGAAGAACCAGCCACCAGACATCGACATCATCGTGTTCCAGATCAGGCCCGGCATCGCGAAGGGCACGTCGAGCCGCCAGAACCGCTGCCAGCCGCTGAGATGAAAGCTTTGCGAGGCCTCTTCCAGATCCTTGGGCACGTTGCGCATCGACTGGTACATGCTGAACGTCATGTTCCACGCCTGGCTGGTGAAGATCGCGAACACGCAGGCGAGTTCGGCGCCCAGCACGCGGCCGGGAAACAGGTTCATGAAGAACACGACCGTGAAGGTCAGAAAGCCCAGGATCGGCACCGACTGCAGGATATCGAGCAACGGGATCAGCACCATCTCGGCGCGCCGGCTCTTGGCGGCCAGGGCCGAGTAGATGAAGGTGAAGATGATGGAACAGACGATCGCCAGCAGCATCCGCATCGTGGTGCGCAGCGCATAGGCCGGCAGATTGGCCGGATCGAGCGACACCGGCGCGACATCGAGCGCCGACAAGGGCGCGGCGGTCTGCTCGCCGCCATAGACGATCAGCACCAGGGCGCCGGTCACGAGGATCAGCGCGACGATATCCCAGATGTTCGGCCGCAACGCCTGCCCTAGGGCGGCCGGGCGGATATCCTGAAGCGCCATGAACAGCGGCCTCGCTATGATGTGAGATGATCTCCGGGCAAACGCGCCGCATCTGTCCCGCGGAAAACCGGTGTCCCCTTTTCCCGGATCATGCTGCTCTAGAATTCACCGTGCAGACGCGCCGAGAAGACGGAGACGGGCCCCCGGTCGGCGTTATAGGCCGGATTTGTGATGAGTTGATAGTCGGCGGTGACGGTGAAATGCGGGTTCACCGAATAGGCGTAGTAGGTCTCGAAGATCTGCTCGGGGCGATAATTGTTGAGCTGGCCGTCACCGATCAACAGGCCGATGCCGCCGGCCGCCAGGAAATCGCGGTGCGCGCTGGAAAGCCCGTTGACCGCGCCGCCGATGCCGATGCTGTCGTTGGGCCGTCCCCAGAAACTGCCCTTGATCGACAATCCGCCGGAGGCGCTGCGGTCGACATCGGTGAACGACAGGATTTCGCTCTGGCCGTCATTCCAGCTCAGGCGCGCGAACAGCCCGACGTCCTTGACGATCTGCTGTTCGGCGTTGAGGTAGAATCCGTATTTGAGATTTTCCTGGCGAATGTCCGGCACCACGGCGTTGATATCGAGCGCCGGATCGGCGCCCGCAATCGCCAGCGCCTGACGATAATTCGCGGTATTGCCGTTGTTGGCGAACAGGCCGATCCGCAGCTTGCCGGGCTGTTCGAACGGCGCGTAGCGCTCCTCGAGTTCGATCACCGAGCCGAAATTCTTGCCGTTGAAAACCAGAACGTCGCTGTTGGGCGCACTCGGCACCTCGAACACCCCGGCGCGCACCGCCCAATCCTTGCGGTTGAGTTCGGCCACCGCGCCGCGGGTATAGCCGGGCAAGTCGGCCGGGAAATCGTAGGCGACCGATGACCACATCGCCCAGTTCATGAAGTCCGCGCGTGGATCGTGCGCGTAGCTGTTGTTGTCGAAGAAGTCGCCGACCGCAAAACGGCCGACGATCAGCGTGATGCGGTCGATGTCGCGTTTGCCGGGCAATTGATTGGCGGCATCGGCGACGTCTTCCTGTTCGCCGCCGAGACCCCAGGTCTGCTTCAGGTAATAGCGTTGGGCGCGAAACTTCGGCTCGGCGGCGCCGGCCTTCTGCGCTTCGCCGTTGGGGAAACCGGCGATCCCGAGCGTGCCGTTGAGGCCGAATCCCTGCGCCAGCTCGGGATTGAAATAGAACTCGCCACCCTGCCACAGCCGCACGCCGAGGAAGGCGGTGGTGGTCCAGGTCGCCTGGGTCTGTCCGTGGCCGGGCAGACTGTCGGGACCGGCATAGGGCGAGCGGAACGAGGGATAGGTCTGCGGCAGGAACGTGGTTTGCGCGTGGACATTCCAGTTGTCGGATTCCGGCAGCGCGGTTTTTTCACCGTTTGAATCCGGCGACGACCAGGGCGCATCGGCGAACCGGTAATTAACGCCGAGTTCGACCAGATGAACGCTGGGATCGACATTGACGCTGGGCAGTCCAAAACTGCTCAAATCGTACATCCGCCGCGACAGATCGATATAGTCATATTCGAGTTTGGCGCTCCAGTTGCCGCTCACGGCAAACTCGACGCCCGCACCCGCGGTCCAGCCGGTGTGGATTTGTCCGGGAGTTGCGAAGATGCCTCCCGCATCGTCATTGAGATTGACGTGGCTATGCCCCCAGGCAAAGCCGCCGGTCAGATACGGCATCCAGCGGCCGAAGGCATATCCGGCGCGGCCGCGCACCGTGCTGACGTAATCGAGCGTGCTGTTGAAGGGCGCCGTCCCCAATTTCGGGGCATCGACCGGACTGCCGAACGACGCATCGGCTTCGATGCCGAGCACGACATGATTCGAGAGTTGACGGTTGTACCCGGCCTGATAGCCACCGATCAGACCTGTGAGGCTGGGCGGAAACGGGAAACTCTCTTCGGGCACCGGATTGGTACCGGGACCCAAGCTGCCGCCGCCATAACCGACATGACCGCCGATATAAAATCCGGTCCAGTCGTAAACGGTTTTGAGAGCCGGCGCCTTGAGCGGCAAGTCGGTGGCAGCAGCCGAACCGGCAAACCCAAGCATGCCGAGACCAACGCCCGCCAATGCGCAAGTTTGGGTTCGGCTGCGGCGGTTCATCGGGTGGATTTTTCCAGCACGAACATCCCGGCGGTCTCTTTGATCATCACTGCAGATTCGCCGTCGCGCTGCCACCGAAGAAACAGCCAAACGGGTTCGCCGGGCCGTTCGATGCCTTCCCTCCCGGCCAAAAGCCAGACCAGAGACAGAGGCCATCCGCCCCGATCCCTTGCCAAGCCTTTGAACAGTAAGCGGATCTTTATTGCAAGTAATTCTTAGTTGCAAATAAAGCTGAAGGTATCCGCTGATTTGTTGGCACTGTTGTGTGACAGCCATGCAACACAAAAGCCCGCGCCAAGACGCGGGCCAGCCCGGAACACAGCGACGAAAAAGGATGACGCGTCTGGATAATGGCCGCGTTTGAAAAGCCTTGCCCGCGCCAAATTGGAAGTTGTTGACACATCACTCATCTCGCGTCCGCTCGTCGCGGACCATGATGAGCGCGGGACTAGTGGCCGGAGCTAGGCCAGTTCGTCACGCGGGCAATCGTGCCGCGAAAACCCAAATTGATGACGGCACGCGGTCCGGTCTGCGCCGGAAGCATGCCATCGAAGGTGGTACTGCCCATGGTTCTCTAGTTAGCCTTTTCGAGATGCCGGATGATCGCTCGACTTCATCGTCCAGAAGTTATATATACCCCCTACCCTATCAAAAAGGATCGTGTCAACATCGATGACTCAAGCTCTTCGTGAGAAAGCCAAGTTGCTTAACCGTGTCCGCCGTGTGCGCGGTCTTCTCGATGCGATTGAACGGGCGCTTGATGAAGAAAAGGGTTGCCCCGAGGTGCTGCACCTCATTGCCGCCGCCCGCGGAGGCATCAACGGTCTGATGGGCGAAGTGATCGAAGATCACATCCGCGAACATGTCGTGGAGCCGACCAAACCTTCGGAGCGTTTCGAGGGTGGGGAAGAACTCATCCAGGCCATTCAGTCCTACCTCAAATGATCGTGTGAGGTGGCTTCCTCATTGCTCATGTCTAAAAAAGGATGACCCGCCCGGGGGGACGACCGGGCGGGTCGGGGTGCGGCACGGGGTGGATGAGGCGCCCGTACCGAACGCAGGAATTGTCGCTAGTGCGTCTTCCAGCGAAATTGACTCTGGTTTGCGCTCGCGAAACGCGTCTACAAAACGCTCGATCGATCCTCAGTAATTGCAGCTGCGCACGCGGCCGATGAAATTGCCGTAAGCGTCGAACTGGCGAACCCAGGCGCAGTGGCGATAACCGTCGTAATAATATCCGTTGCTGCTGGCGGCGATGGCGCTGCCCACGATGGCTGCACCGACAAGGCCGGCGCCGATACCAAAGCCAAGGCCCCTGGCCTCGGCTGATTGGGTGGTGGATGCGATGCTGCCGGTAACGGCGAGTATTGCGAGTGCGGCTGCGGCAATTTTGGTCTTGATCGACATAAGAAACTCCATCCGGTTCGATGTGGCCGTTGTGGCCTGCATGACCAGTTGGACGGGAGCTGTTCGAATCCGGTTCGATCACGGAGCAGTGACTGACGATTCCTCGCGATTTTCCCGCTGATACAGCCGGGTAACCGATCGCGCGTCAGCTGTTCGGATGACCCGAGAGTGTGCTCACATCGAATTTATCGATGTCGGCGAGCAATTCGCAGAACGCGGCAGCGCCGTGATCCAACAATTGCAGGCCTTTCTGCGCCGATGCCTGGGTCGCATCGCCGGCCGCGCCGCTTGGATGAAGGTCCTGCGCCTGCCAGGCGAACGGCGCCGGCCGATGCGCCGAGAGCCAGCGGTAATCCTTCTCCATCGCAATACTGGCCGGACGAAAATCAGCGATGTGCTCCTGGCGCACGGTGTGCGGATATCGCGCCAGCATGATCGAGGTCTCGACCGCGCCGCCGTGAATGCCGTGACGCAACTCCTCGGCCGAGAACAATCCGTCGGGCACGCCGAAGCGCGACCAGCTGGTGGTGACGGCGAGCAGCCCGCATTCGGCCCGCAGGTCCTGCGCGACCAAGGTCATCGCCGCGCTGTTGCCGCCGTGACTCGTCACCATCACGAGCTTCCTGACGCCGGCGCGCGCGACGCTTCTTCCGATCTCCATCCAGTCCTTCAGCGCGGTCGCGGTCGGCAGCGTCAACGTGCCAGGATAATGGATGTGCTCGGTCGAAATCCCGACCGGTTGCATGGGCAGGAACGTCACGGGCACGGTGGCAGGCAACAGCTCGCGCACCCGATCGAGATAGGCCTGCGCGATCATCACGTCGGTGCCGAGCGGCAAATGCGGGCCGTGCTGCTCGGTCGCCGCCAGCGGCAACACCGCGATCCAGCGCGAAGGCTCCGCCCCGGAAATATCGGGCCAGTGAATCTCGGTCCAGTCGCGGGGAGGAACGGTTGAGGCCATCGAGCGAAGCGTTTCTTTCAATCCATTTGCAAGGTAGTTTGTCTTGGTCCTCGAACGGCGTTAACCAGTTCCGGACCGCAATCGGCCCTCATCATGGGCCAAAATGAGCGACGGAGTCCAATCATGAAGCCGGGCCTTTTGCCGCGAACGTTAACGGCCGGTCTCGTCGCCGCAGCCCTGGCCGTCTCTTCCGCCGGCGCACAGACGCTGGACAAGGTCTCGTTCGGGACCAATTGGCTGCCGGAGGCGGAGCAGGGCGGGTTCTTCCAGGCGCTGGCCGACGGCACCTACAAGCAATATGGGCTCGACGTCACCATCGTGCCCGGCGGCCCGAACGACAACAACCGGATGCAGCTGATCGCGGGCAAGCTCGACTTCTTCCTCAGCGCGAACACGCTGCAATCCTTCGATGCCGTCGCGAACAAGGTGCCGGTGGTCGAGATCGCGGCCATGTTCCAGAAGGATCCGCAGGTCTTCCTGACCCACCCGGAATCGAAGGTCGCCAAGCTGGAGGATCTCAAGCCGCTGACGTTGTTCGTGTCCAAGGAAGGGATCGCGAGCTATTTTCAGTGGCTGAAATCGGAATACAAATTCAGCGAGGACAAGGTCAGGCCCTATACGTTCAATTCGCAGCCGTTCATCGCCGACAAGCAGAGCGCGATGCAGGGCTATGTCACGTCCGAGCCGTATGCCGTCGAACAGGCCGCCAAGTTCAAGCCCGGAGTGCTGTTGCTGGCGGATTACGGCTTCAACGCCTATTCGACCCTGATCGAAACCCGCAGCGATCTGATCGACAAGAAGCCCGATCTGGTCCAGCGCTTCGTCGACGCCTCGATCCTCGGCTGGTACCATTATCTCTATGGCGATAATGCGCCGGGCAATGCGATGATCAAGCAGCTCAATCCGGAAATGACCGATGAAATGTTGGCGTATTCCGTCAGCAAGCTGAAGGAATATGGCATCGTCGATTCCGGCGACACGCTGAAGAATGGCATTGGCGCCATGTCGGACGAGCGTGTCGCGAGCTTCTTCGAAAAGATGGTGCGCGCCGGTGTGGCGCATTCCGACATCGACTTCCGCAAGGGCTATACGCTGCGCTTCATCAACAAGGGCGTCGGCCTCGATCTGCGGCCCAAGAATCAGTCCAAGAATCAGCCATGAATTGATGATGGCGGATCCCGCGCTTCCCGATATCGAGAGTGAGACGGCCGGCCTTGCGGTCAATCTGCGCGGGGTGACCAAGCGCTATGACAGCGGCGTGGACGCGCTCGGGCCGCTCGATCTCGCCGTACAGCGCGGCGAGTTCGTGTCGCTGCTGGGGCCGTCGGGGTGCGGAAAGTCCACCGCGCTGCGATTGATCGCGGGCCTCAACGCGCCGACATCCGGCACCGTCCGGGTGGCGCATCGTTCCAACGAAACGCCTGGGCAGCATTCCATCGGTTTTGTGTTCCAGGAGCCGACGCTGATGCCGTGGGCCAGCGTCCGGGACAATGTGCGGCTGCCGCTGAAACTGGGGCACATGCCCGTGGCGGAAGCCGACACCCGGATCGGCGAAGCCCTGGCGCAAGTGGGGTTGGCGGAATTCGCCGATGCGTTTCCGCGCGAATTATCCGGTGGCATGAAGATGCGGGTGTCGCTGGCGCGCGCGCTGGTGACCGATCCGGACATCCTCCTGATGGATGAGCCGTTCGCGGCGCTCGACGAGATCACCCGCTTCCGGCTCAACAATGATCTGCTCACGCTCTGGCGCAATTTGCGCAAGACCGTCATCTTCGTCACCCATTCGGTGTTCGAGTCGGTGTACCTGTCGCAACGGGTGATCGTGATGACCGCGCGGCCCGGGCGCATCGCGGCGGAATTTCACATCGTTTCGCCCGAACCGCGCGGCGAGGAATTCCGGACGTCGGCCGAGTATGCCGGCTATTGCCGCGTTGTTTCGAATGCGCTGGCGCCGCTGTATCAGGGGCTGCCGGGCTGATGGGCAGCTTGCAAACCGCACCGCCGGCCGCCGGGCAGGCCAACCGTATTCTGGGGCTGATCCGGATCGTGCTCCCGGTTGTCGTGCTTGCGGCGGGGATCGCGGTCTGGAGCCTCGTGGTCCGGGTCAACAATATTCCGCCCTATGTGCTGCCGGGACCGGAGGCGGTGTTCGAAACGCTCGTCAAGGATTGGCCGGTATTGTCGCGCTCGCTGTTGACGACCTTGCTGACGACGCTGGAAGGGTTCATCGCCGCGGCCGTCGGCGGCATCGCGCTGGCGCTGTTGTTCAATCAATCGAAATGGCTGGAATATTCGCTGTTTCCCTACGCGGTGATCCTGCAGGTGACGCCGGTCATCGCGATCGCGCCGCTATTGCTGATCTATTTGCCGCAACAGACCGCGGTCATTGTTTGCGCCTGGATCGTCGGGTTTTTCCCGGTGCTGTCCAACACCACGCTGGGCCTGAATTCCGTCGATCGCAATCTGGCCGGCCTGTTTCAGCTGTACGGCGCGTCGCGGTTGCAGACGCTGCGATATCTCAAATTGCCCGCGGCGCTCCCCTTCATCCTTGGCGGCTTGCGGATCGCGGGCGGCCTGTCGCTGATCGGCGCCGTGGTCGCCGAAATCGCGGCGGGCTCCGCCGGCGCCGGTTCCGGGCTGGCCTACCGAATCGCGGAATCCGGCTATCGTCTCAACATTCCCCGAATGTTCGCGGCCCTGCTGTTGCTCTCCGCCGCCGGAATTGTCATTTATGGGCTGCTCGCGCTAACCTCACACCTGATATTGCGGCGCTGGCACGAGAGTGCTCTGGGAAAGGAAAACTGATGCCGAGTGGGAATATTTCTTCCGAGAAGATCGATTTGCTGATCTATGGCCCGAGCAAACCGATCGTCGACAACGGCTTTTCCGATCAGTTCGTCCTGCATAAATTCGAGACCAAGCACGATCTTGAACGGCTCAGCCCGGCCGACGCCGCCAAGATCCGTGGTGTCGCCATCACCTACAATTCGGTGCGGGGCGACAGCGCCACGCTGGCGGCATTTCCCAAGCTCGAGATCGTCTCGACCTTCGGTGTCGGCTACGATCACGTCGATGCCAATTACGCGCGCGACCATGACATCATGGTCACCAACACGCCCGACGTGCTGACCGAGGAAGTCGCCGACATCGCGATGGGGCTGTTGATCTCCACCCTGCGCGAGTTCATCAAGGCCGACCGCTATCTGCGATCGGGCCTCTGGTCGACGCAGAATTTCCCGCTCAGCGTCGGTTCGCTGCGCGACCGCAAGGTCGGCATGGTCGGCATGGGCCGCATCGGCCAGGCGATCGCGCGCCGGCTCGATGCCTCGCTGGTTCCGGTGGTCTACCACACCCGCAACCCGGCCGCGGGTGTCTCGTACAAGCATTATCCCGACCTGATCGAGATGGCGAAAGCCGTCGACACGCTGGTGGTGATCGTCCCCGGCGGCGCCAGCACCAACAAGATGATCAACGCCGAAGTGATGAAGGCGCTCGGGCCGCGCGGCGTGATCATCAATGTCGCGCGCGGCACCGTGATCGATGAGCAGGCCATGGTTGCCGCGCTCAAGTCGGGGACTATCCTCGCCGCCGGTCTCGACGTGTTCGAAAAAGAGCCGAACGTGCCGGACGAATTGAAGGCGATGCAGAATGTCGTGCTGCTGCCGCATATCGGTTCGGCGTCGGTGGTCACACGCAATGCGATGGATCAATTGGTGGTCGACAATTTGAAAACCTGGTTTGCCGGCAAGCCGCCGCTGACCCCGGTGGCGGAAACGCCGGCCAAGCCACGCTGATGCAACGAGGCCCGCTGATGCTGCGCCGTCACGCCCGCTTCGCGGTTGCCGCCGTTCTGGCGTCGATGGCCTGGGGCGTGCCGGCGCGGGCGCAGGATACCTCGACCCTGAAAAAGGACATGGTCGGGCAGTGGGAGCTCTCCACCACCGAGCGCAGCAAGACCTGCGTCGTCACCATGAAGAGCGATGCGACGCCGCTGGGCATGAAGCTTGAGCTTGAGCCCGGTTGCGCGGCGGCATTGCCGTTCACCGCCGACATCACCTCCTGGAGCATCAAGGGATTGGGCGACATCGTCCGGCTGCAGGATGCCGCGGGCCAGCCGGTGATCGATTTCACCGAAGTCGAGACCGGGATTTTCGAGGGGCTGCGAACCGGCGAGGGCGTCTACATCCTGCAGAATCTCGCCGCGGCGCGCTCGCTGGCCAAATCGATGGATCAGATGATCGGCGATTGGGCGATGGTGCGCGGCAATGGCCAGGCGATCTGCGGCCTGACCCTGACCAACACCGAGGCCAGCGCCGACAATTTCCAGGTCTTCCTGAAGCCAAAATGCGACCCCGCGGTCACCGCCTTTGCTCCGACGCAATGGCGGCTCGATCACGGCCAGATCCTGTTGCTGTCGGCCAGCGGCGAGACCTGGCAGTTCGAAGCCGACGACAACGCCCAATGGCGTCGGGTGCCCGACAGCGCCGATCCGCTGATCATGTTGCGGCAGTAGGAATTCGTCTGCGCAGCTCGGACGTTCGTCGTGCGCGCCGCGCAGGCGGCCGGCGCGGCGAAGTCGTCCTGACTAGCCGGTCGGCAGCAATCGTCCTGATCTGTCGGGCTCTCGCCACATGGCCAGCAAGGCCACCAGCGCCAATCCCGTGACCAGCGTGCTGAGTGGCAATCCCAGCAAATGCCGGCCGGAGATAAAATCTCCCACCGCGGTGCCGGCGGCGCGGATCGCGACGACGGTCGACCAGTAAAACGGCAGCCGGCGAAGCAAACCGTTTCGCCCGGTCAGGAAGCAAGCGGCCACCATCGGGCTCAGCAAGAGAGCCGCGCCGCCATCGTCGAGATGCAGATTGTGCGAGCAGTAGTCGCCGATCACCGTGCCCAGGGTGCCCGCGATAAACATGCAGACCCAATAACCGAGATCGGCGCGAAGTACCGGGAGGGCCTGATCGGTCTTGCCGGTCGAGCCGCGCCAGGCAAATTGCCAGCTGCTCCATAACGCGAGCGCAAGAATGATCGCGAGCCCCGCCATCACCGCCAATCGCGGCAATTTGAGATCGCCGCAGGCGAAATCCGCGAAATTGGTCGCCGCGGTCCTGACGATGATGATCGCGATCCAGTAGTAGATCTGATGCGTCATCCGGTCGAAACGTTCGGCCACCATCACGATCGCAAGTGCGACGGCGAGAAACGGCAAACCGGCGACATGACCAAGCCCGATGTTGCGGGCAAAGAAATCGCCCATGTTGGCGCCGAAGATGCTGGCGATACACAATGCGACCCAGTATCTCGGTCCGAGCGCCGGCAGATGGATAGGTTGCATGGCGATCAATTCCCGTCGCTTGCTGGCGCGGGCGTTCCCGGATGCGAGCCGGCCCGTTGCGGAAGCAGCGCGACGCAGGCGATGATGATCGCGGCCAGGATCGCCGTCGCATAGAATCGGCTGAAGGCGAGACCGCCATTGTCCAGGGGCTTGTCGAGCAGGTCGCCAAGCGTCGCGCCGAGCGGCCGCGTCAGGATGAACGCGGCCCAAAACAGCAGTGTCCGCGACACGTTGGTGGCAAAATACGCCGTCGCGATCACGACAAGCCCTGCCGCGAAAACCAGCGCGCCGCCCTCATAGCCGAGCCCATTGGTATCCGCCATCCAGTCGCCGAGCGCGGTGCCCAGCGTTTGCGAAAACAGGATCGCCACCCAATAGAACGTTTCGATCCTGGGTGTGGCAACGGTATCGACCGAGATCGATCCGGCCGACCAGTACCAGACGGCGAGCGAGGCCATCAGCAGCACGAACAGCAGCGAAGCGCCACCGGGATAACCGATGCCCAGCGATCGGTCGGCGAAGTCGGCCATGGTGGTGCCCGCGGTCGTCGTCGCGACCACGACCAGCCAATAGAGAAATGGATGAAATGCCTTCGCGGCGATCTGCGCGATGACCGCGACGATGAAGATGCCGATGAAGATGAGGCTGCTGGTCGCGTATCCGAGATTCATGGACATCGAAACGGCATCGCCGCCGGTCTCGCCGAGCGTCGTGGCGAGGATCTTGATGATCCAGAAGATGAGAGTCACTTCCGGAACCTTGCTTCGCTCTCCGCCGGGATTCATTGCGCCGTCCTCAGGGTTCGGGTGTTCGGTCGTGGAGCTTCACGTCACCACGTGCTTTTCGGGGCTTGTCTTTTAGCGCCAGGCGCCTTTTGCCTTGCTCGTAACTTCGGTCGCGCGCCGCAGCCGGTTGAGTTTGTCGAGAGACGCCACCGCGGCCTCGGGCTTCGCGGCCGCGAGCGACAGCACCATGGCCTCCAGGCCGACCAACGTGGCGCCATGCAATGAGACCCGATCCGGGCGCCCGCGAGGAATTGCGACCGCGACATTCGCGAGCTTCGCCAGCGGCGTGCCCTCAGCTTCCGTCACCAGCACGGTGGCGAGCCGCAACTCCCTTGCTTCGGCGAAGACCATCCTGACCTCCTTGTAGAGCCGGCCGTAAGCGAGGATCAGCAGCACGTCACCGCGCCGAAGGTCCAGCAGCTGATCCGCCAGCATAGAGCCGGTCGCGTTGATGGTTCGGCTGGCACGACCGCAACGGGCCAGCGACATCGCCACGTAACCGGCGAGCGCCGCCGATGGTCCGATGCCGAACACCACAATGCGATCCGCCGCGTCCAGAACGCGGACAGCCGCGGCGATTTGCGCGCGGCACTTTTCGGATTGCAGAACCGCAAATCCGTCGGCATGGGCCTGTAATACGCTCTCGACCGCTTGTCCGGTGGATTTTTCCAGATCGGCCAGCGTGCGCCGCATGTGATCGGCGGGGGTCGAGACCTCATCGGCGGATTTCAGGATGGCCTGCTTCAGGTCGCTCAACCCGGCGAAACCCAAAGCCTGGATGGTGCGCAGCACCGTCGCGTCGGAGGTGCCGATGTAACCTCCGAGCGCGGCCGCCGAACTTGCCAGGACAGTCTGGCGATTTTCGTCGATGAATTTTGCCACCCGGCGCCCGGCTGCGCCGAGCTGTTCGTGGGTCTGCCGGAGCAGCCGATCAAGCTCGCTGCCAAGTCCCGTTGAAACCACACCAGACATGGCTGCTCCGAAATTATGTAGCAAAACCCGCTAGACACAAGATCATGTAGTATTTACTACGTCAAGACACCTGCCGGCCAAAGGCGGCAACTCAGATTTGGATGATGCCCTGGCGACATCTCGCGCAAGCATGGAAAATCGCGGTGCTATTTCTCGGCTTGATGCCCGAGACGGCGCTGGCCGGGCCGCCTTACGTCTCCGACGATCCGGAGCCGACCGACTATCAGCATTTCGAGATCTACACGTTCAATAACGGAACGAGCACCCGCGACGGAACGGCCGGCGAGGCCGGCATCGACTTCAACTATGGCGCCGCGCCGAACCTTCAGCTCACTGCGACGTTACCTGGCGGCTTCGACCGGCCCGCGACGGGCGGTCCGAGCCTTGGTCCGGGCAACGTCGAACTCGCCGCCAAATATCGCTTCCTGCACCAGGATTCCTTCGGCCTCGACGTCAGTATTTTTCCGCGCGTGTTTCTCCCGAGCGGCTCAAACCTCACTGGCGACAACCACGCGTCGCTGTTGTTGCCGGTCTGGGTGCAAAAGGACTGGAGCGGTGGATGGTCGGCATTCGGCGGCGGCGGATGCACGATCACAAACGGCAGGGGCCTGGATTTTTGTCAGGTTGGCGGCGTGCTGACCTATCAATTGCTGCCGAAACTTCAGGTTGGCGCGGAGCTGTTTCACCAGACGTCCGACGCTGTTGGCGACCCGGCGACATCGAGTGTCGGCGTCGGGGTTCGCTACGACCTCAACGACACCTATCATCTGCTGGGTTACGTCCGGCGCGGCATCGAGAACACAGATGAGACCGATCGCTACTCATGGTACGCGTCGATCCTGTTCACGTTCTAATCGGAGCAATGCGTGACGGTCGGAATGATGCCGGCGCAGCAAATCTGCTAGATCAGCTTCATCCCCTTCAAACTCGCGTGCCCGTTCTTGCCGACGATGATGTGATCGTGCACCGCGATCCCGAGCGGTTGCGCGATATCGACGATCGCTTTCGTCATATGGATGTCGGCCTGCGACGGCGTCGGGTCGCCGCTTGGATGATTGTGCACCAGGATGATCGCGGTCGACGATAGTTCGAGCGCCCGCTTGATCACTTCGCGCGGATAGACCGGGGTATGATCGACGGTGCCGGTCTGCTGCACCTCGTCCGCGATCAACTGGTTGCGCTTGTCGAGAAACAGGATGCGAAACTGCTCCTTGTCGGCGAAGGCCATGCTGGTCCGGCAATAGCCGATTACGTCATTCCACGACGACAACAGCGTGCGCTGCTTCAATTGGCCCTTGGCGATCCGGGTTGCCGCGGCCGCCAGCAGCTTGATCTGGTTGATCGACGCGTCGCCAATGCCCTCGATTTCGCGCAGCCGCGTCTCCGGCGCATGGATCACCTCGGCGAATGAACCGAACGTCTTGAGCAGGGATTTTGCCAGCGGCTTGGTGTCGCGCCGCGGCAGTGCCGCGAACAGCGCCAGTTCGAGCAATTCATAATCGCTCAGCGCATCCGCGCCGGCGCTGCGAAAACGTTCGCGCAGCCGCTCGCGATGGCCGTGATAATGCGGCGTCTCGGCGGGCTCGGATTGCGGTTCGTCCGGTTTGGTGGCCATCGCGCGTAGCATGCCGCGCCGGGCGGCTTTTGCAACCTTGAAGTGCCCGGCGCCGGCTTTATGCCCGGAATGGGCCGCCTGGTGCGTGCTGACGGTCATGTGATGGGTTGCGGGACAGCGATGTTCCAAATGCACTTGTCTTCGGGCTGCAGTCCTATACTTGTGCATCGCCGTCGCGGATATCTCCACGGCCGGTAGCAGCCTCGCCAAGAACGAGGCGTTTTTGTTGACCTTGTCCTCCAAGGTCACGCAGAGAAATCCATCCCAGGCAGGTACCAAGGCAGGTCGATCGGATGCGGCGCGCAGGCGCCGGTCTCGGAAGAAGCGTGCAAGGCGCGTGCGCTCCGCCGGAAGACGTGGATCGCTTCGGCTGACCCGCCCGATCGCAATGAACGACACTGCTGATCGGTTGCTCATGTCAAGCCATGGGTAATCTCGATATGGAGACTTCGCGTGACGACCATTACAACGGACCTGCCTCGGCCCCTCGAAATCGTTTCGGGATGGCTGACCTTGCTGCTCGCGGTGTCGTGCGGGCTGATCGTCGCCAATCTCTATTATGCGCAGCCGCTGGTCGGGCCGATATCGGCGGATCTCGGTCTGTCGCTCCAGGCAGGCGGGCTGATCGTGACCACGACGCAGCTCGGCTATTGCGCGGGGCTGTTGTTGATCGTGCCACTCGGCGATCTCATCGAGAACCGGCGATTGGTGCTTGCCGTGACGAGCCTGGGCGCGCTGGCGCTGGTCGGTGCGGCGCTCTCCACCCATCCGCTGCCGTTCCTGCTGGCCGGCGTTTTCGTCGGGCTGGGCTCGGTCGCCGTGCAAATCCTGATTCCCTATGCCGGGCATCTGGCGCCCGCGGCGACGCGCGGCCGTGTCGTCGGCAACGTGACCTCCGGCTTGATGATTGGCGTGATGCTGGCGCGTCCGGCCGCGAGCTTCATCGCGGCGGCTTCGTCCTGGCACATGGTGTATGTCACCTCGGCCGCCATCATGGCGGTGCTGATCCTGGTGCTGCGCCGGACCTTGCCGCCGCGCGTGCCCACCGCGCGTCTTAGCTATGGACGGCTGCTGGCGTCGATGGGGCATCTGGCAACCAGCAATGTGGTGCTGCGGCGCCGCGCGCTTTATCACGCCACGTTGTTCGGGGTGTTCAGCATGTTCTGGACCGCAGTGCCGCTGCTGCTGGCGGGACCCGCATTTCATCTCTCCCAAAACGGCATCGCGCTGTTCGCGCTGGTCGGCGTTGCGGGGGCGATCTCGGCGCCGATCGCTGGACGCGTCGCGGACCGGGGGTGGACGCGGCCCGCGACCGCAGGTGCGATCCTGCTCACCGCGGGCGGATTTGCATTGACGCGAATGGTCGATTTTGGCTCGACGACCTCGTTGGTGGTGTTGGGACTTGCCGCGATCACGATCGATTTCGGCGTGCAGGCCAATGTGGTGCTGGGCTTTCGCGCGCTGTTCGCGCTCGGCGCCGAAGCCCGCAGCCGTCTCAACGGCCTTTATATGACGACGTTCTTCCTGACCGGCGCGATGGGATCGGCCGTCGGCGGCTGGGCCTACGCCAATGGCGGCTGGACGCTGGTTGCTTCGATCGGGATGACGCTGCCGCTCTTGTCGCTGATTTACCTTGCGACCGAGCGCAAATAGCGCGGCAAATCTTCGGATCAGGTCGCGGCGATCTGCTTTTCGCCGTGGCGTTCGGACAGCGTGAAAATCTCGACGCCATCAGCGGTCACCCCGACCGAGTGTTCGAACTGCGCCGACAGCGAGCGATCCCGCGTCACCGCGGTCCAGCCGTCGGACAGGATCTTCACATGCGGTTTGCCGAGATTGATCATCGGCTCGATGGTGAAGAACATGCCGGGCCTCAGCGCCACGCCCTCGCCGGGGCGGCCGACATGGATGATGTTCGGCTCGTCGTGGAACATGCGGCCGAGGCCATGGCCGCAGAAGTCGCGCACCACGCTCATGCCCTGCGGCTCGACGAAGCTCTGGATGGCGTGGCCGATATCGCCGGTCGTGGCGCCGGGCTTCACCGCGGCGATGCCGCGCATCATCGCTTCATAGGTCACTTCGATCAGCCGCTCGGCCTTGCGGGCAATCGCGCCGATCGCATACATCCGGCTGGAATTGCCGTACCAGCCGTCGACGATGAAGGTGACGTCGACATTGACGATGTCGCCTTCCTTCAGGATCTTGTCGCCGGGCATGCCGTGGCAGACCACGTGATTGATCGAGGTGCAGGTCGAATAACGATAGCCGCGATACATCAGCGTCGCCGGGTAGGCGCCGTGGCGGAAGGCAAAATCGCGGACGAACTCGTCGATCTCAGCGGTCGGCAGGCCCGGCTTGACGATATCGGTCAGCTCGTCGAGGCATTTGGCGACCAGCGCGCCGGCCTTGCGCATGCCCGCGAACGCGCCCGGGCCGTGCAGCTTGATCTGACCTGTCTTGCGTAGGGAGACATCGGAGGCTTCGACATAACTCATGGGCGGATCATGCTTTGGCGGGCTGGGTTGCGGTAAGGTCGAAAATGGATGATTTGACGCCCTAATTTAATGATCGGGGCGAGCAGCGCAAGCCAAGCTTGGGACGCGACGGGGCTGACGTCCCGGCAGGAACCTGCTCCGGGCGCCTTTTGGAGCAAATCCGGCGGCAATTGCGGCCGCGTCAGGTGGGAACTTCCACGACCATATTTTCGACCGGCAACGCGCCGCCGCGGACCCGGATCTCGCGGACCGGATAGGGCACCCGGATGCCCTCGCGCTTGAACACATCCCATAGCGAGAGCATCACCTCGCTCTTCACATTGTCCATGCCGTCGGGATCGGCGATCCAGAAGGTCAGGGAAAACTTCATGCCGGCCTCGGCGAATTCGGTCAGGATGCAGTTCGGCGTCTTGCCCTTGGTGGCGCGCGGCGCGGCGGCGGCGACCTCGGAGGCGAGCTTGCAGACCTGCCGCGGATCGGCGTCGTAATTGGTGCCGAAATTGACCTTCACCAGCGTGTTCTTGTCGGTATAGGTCCAGTTGGTGACCTTCTGCGTTATCAGATCCTCGTTCGGAATCAGGAATTCGCGGCCGTCGCCGGCGGCGACCGAAATATAGCGCGTCTTCATCGCGCTGATCCGTCCCGAACTGTCGCCGATGGTGACGAGGTCGCCCGGCTTCACCGACTTGTCCACCAGCAGAATGATCCCGCTGATGAAATTGGCGACGATCTTTTGCAGGCCGAAACCGATGCCGACGCCCGCGGCGCCGGAGAAGATCGCCAGCGCCGAGAGATCGATGCCGACCGCGCTCAACGTCATCGTGACCGCAAGCACCATCAACGCGAGCCGGACGATCTTGACCAGCAGCACCTGGATCGACGGCGTCAGGTCGCCGGTGCGGGTGATCTGGGTTTCCGCGAAATTGCTGGCGATATTGGTCAGCCACAGCGCCACCGACAACAGCACGGCGAGCTTGATCAGCAGCAGCGGCGTCAGCCGCATGCCGCCGAAGACGATGGCAACCGAGTTGAGCGCGTCGAGCGTGGGTTCGAGCTGGCCGATGATGCTCAGCGCCGCCACCAGCCACGCCGTGATCGATACCAGGCGCACCACGAACTCGTTGCGGATCACCGAGGTGACGAGGCGGATCACCAGCCATGCCAGCGCGAGCTTGGCGGTTATCGAAAGCAAATAGCTGCGGCTCGGCCAGGTCGACGCTGCCATGATGGTGCGCGCCACCCGCATCAGCACCGCGAACACCGCGGTCGAGGAATAGGCGATCAGCACGCGGAGCATCATCCGCAGCGGCGCCGGCCAGCCTCTCGCCACTGTGGACATGTCGGTGTGGGCGCGGATGGCGGCGCCGGCCGCAAACGATATTCCGGCGCCGGCCATCACGATGCCGAGCTGCAGATAAAACCATGGTGAGGTGACTTCGGCGCCGACCGAACGCGCGGCGGAATGCAGGACATCGAGAATGTCGGTCATTTCCATCGTCCAAGTCTCATCTCAGGGAAGATTGACGCATCCACGGCTAAACCTGATTCGAATAGGCGGCAGATTCCCACAACCCGGGCGCTGACGCTATTGCAACGACATGGTTGTCCAGCCCGCCAGGCGCGGCCTGTCAGGGCACATTGTCGCCATCGGTCCCAAATCGCCTTGAATGCCCTTGGCGTCCCTGTGCGGCGACGATAAGGATGCAAATGCAGGTATTTGCAGTGATTTGCGAGAGCTCATGGCTTCCCTCGATTCGGTCAGCATAGCCATTCTTCTCGGCGCCGTTCTGGTGATGACCGGCATCCTGTCGAGTCTGCTCGCGCTGCGCTTTGGCGCGCCTTTGCTGCTGGTGTTTTTGGTGATCGGCATGGTGGCCGGCGATTCCGGCCCGGGCCAGTTGAGGTTCGACGACGTGCGCTCCACCTATCTGGTGGGCTCGGTGGCGCTGGCCCTGATCCTGTTCGATGGCGGTCTGAAAACCCGGTTCCAGAGCATCCGCGCGGTGCTGGCGCCATCGATGGTATTGGCAACGATCGGCGTCTTGCTGACGGCGCTGATTACGGCGCCGGTCGCCAAATATGCGCTCGATCTGAACTGGACCGAGGCGCTTTTGGTCGGTGCCGTCGTGGCCTCGACCGATGCGGCGGCGGTGTTTCTGCTGGTGCATGCGCAGGGCCTGCGGCTGCGGCCGCGCGTCGGCGCGACGCTGGAAGTCGAATCCGGCACCAACGATCCGTTCGCGGTATTTCTGACGCTGATGCTGGTGGAGTTGATCTCCAGCGGCTCCAGCTCGTTCTGGCATGTGGCAGGCGAATTTGCCCAGGAAGCCTTGCTCGGCGCGATCATCGGCGTGATCGGCGGCCGGCTGGTGGTGCTGGCGCTCAACCGCGTGGCGCTGCCGCAGGGCCTGCATGCGCCTTTCGTCGCGACCGCCGCCCTGGTGATCTTCGGCGGCGCGCAGATCGCGCATGGCTCGGGATTTCTCGCGGTCTATCTCGCCGGCATCATCATCGGCAACCGGCCGACCCGCGCGCATAATTCGGTGGTGACATTCCTCGATGCCGCGACCTGGCTGGCGCAGATCGTGATGTTCGTGCTGCTCGGCCTGCTGGTCTCGCCGCAACGGTTGTTAAGCAGTGCTGTTCCGGCGGTGGCCGTCGCGTTGGTCCTGATGCTGGTGGCGCGGCCGGTCGCGGTGTTTCTGTGTCTGGCGCCATTTCGCTTCAACTGGCGGGAAAAGATCTTCATGGCCTGGACCGGCCTGCGCGGCGCGGTCGCGATCTTCCTGGCGTCGATCCCGATGCTGGTGGGGCTGTCAAAAGCGTATCTCTATTTCGACGTCGCCTTTGTCGTCGTCATCATCTCGCTGTTGCTGCAGGGCTGGACGCTGGCCGCGGCGGCCCGGCGGCTGCATGTGGCGCTGCCGCGCGCGGAGCGTGGCCCGCGCCGCGTCGAACTCGATCTGCCCGGCCAGCTCGAACAGCAACTGGTCGGCTATCCCGTACGGCCGAAAAGCCTGTTTTTGCGGCGCGGGCTTATTCCATCCTGGTCGAAGCCGACGCTGGTGATTCGCGACCAGCGGATTTCTCGCCCACCGAGGCCGATCCCGTCGCAGCCGGCGATTACATCTATCTACTGGCGCCGCCGGAGAAGGCTGAAGCGCTCGATCGCTTCTTTGTCGACATGCTGCCGAGCTCGGCGCCGGATCCGCATCTGCTCGGGGATTTCACCGTGTCGGGCGAGCACACGCTGGGCGAACTGGCCGAGGTCTACGGCGTCAAAGCCAATGAAGACGACCTCAAGCTGACGCTGGCGGATTATTTCGACATCCATCTCGATCACGCCCCGAAGGAAGGCGCAGAGCTCGCGCTCGACAGCATCGTCCTGGTGGCGCGCAGCATCGGCGGCGGCCGGGTCAATGTCGTCGGCCTTCGCCTGCCGGAGGAGGAAGACGCGCCAGCGCCGCTGACGCGAACGCAAGCCTGGAAACGCAAGCTTGCGGACATCTGGTCGTCGGTGGCGGGGGTTTAGACGCCCGGTTCGTGCCCAGAAGGCGACATGGCGGCGCGGTTCGGAATGTGCCTATTACGCTTGGCTTTCCCATTTGTAATTGACAGCTTCGAACCAGTCCGATGCCGAACGTGACCAACTATTGACGGTCATTCAAAAGACGAAGGTTGCGAGCCATGCAACGGGCAATAATTATTTCAGTCATTTTGCTGGCAAGCTCCGCTGCTGCGCGCGCCGACCAAGTCGTAAATGAGGTTTACCGAGATCTGATCAGGCCGCACGGGCACCCGCGCAGTGCCGCGGTCTCCCAAGCCGCGCTCGATTTTTGCTATAGTCAGACCGGTGACATTCGAGGTCTTGCCGATACCGCTGCATTCAAGCAGTGCATGCTCGGCCGTGGCTATCGATGGCAAACGACGAAGGTAAAGGGGAGACCGGCGCCCGAAAATGGCCCGGACTGGTGCATAGCGCATGACATGATGTGTTAGTTCGCCGGCAACCGGGCAGATGCGGAAATATCTTTGGAGGTAGCCCAAGTCCGTTCCGGTTTACTCCGATGCAGACATTCTCGCAGTTCGTCTTAAGTCCAAAAGGGTGCCAACAGACGACATCGCACCTGCGGCGAGTTGTGGCGCAATAATCACACCCGAATGAAATCGCGTGGTTGGTGCCGTGCCTGGTCTCACCCAGTCACGGTTCCGCCCTCATTTGTGGGTCGAGTTTAGGTGGGCGCACAAGTTGGGGATGCAACATGTCTTCCATCGATTGTGCCAAGAGTTCTTACGTCGCCATTAAAGCAAATCATATTCCTGACGCATTCCCGGTCTCGGGCGCTCGTGTCCGGAACATCATTCAACTGTTTTCCGTCGTTCTCGGGGCGGCGTTGCTTGCGGCCTGCGCTCAGTCATCCGTTGTCACCAGAAATTCCGAATTTGTTGGCCCCGGCCAACAGGCGTCGCTGCAACACCATCGAACGGCATCATTCGTCACCAACAGGCGTGTCGCATCCGTGAAAAAGCATACCCCGTTCGCGCGGCACAACAACGCGGCCCCGACACAGATCGCCTCGCAGGGAATTGCCAGCTTCTACACAGAGGGGCAACAGACCGCGAGCGGCGAAAAGTTCGATACGCATGATTTAACCGCCGCTCATCCTACGTTGCCGTTTGGCACTCGGTTGCGGGTGACAAACGTCGAGACCGGGCGCTCCGTGACAGTTCGGGTCAATGACCGGGGTCCGTACGTTCCCGGACGAGTCGTCGATGTCTCACACTCTGCGGCCGATGCGCTGGGAATGGTTGGAAGTGGGATCGCAAAGGTCAAACTTGACGTCGTCCAATAGCTGGCAGGGCTGGACCCGAGGCTGTTCGGGACGCATTCACTGCGACGAACAAAGCAACCTTGATCTATCGGCGGACGGATGCCGGAAATACTCGGGCAGAGCGGACGTGCTCTGCTTCAACAGCCGGTTTGTGCCGCTCTTAAGTGCTGTCGAACTAGGCGTGTTTAACACTTTGGCCGATGCGCCTGCCGACCTGCCGACGCTTCAAAGAAAGCTTGCGCTGCATCAGCGATCAGCCCGCGACTTCCTCGATGCGCTGGTGGCACTCAAGTTGCTGGAGCGCGAGAACGGCGTCTACAGCAACACCGCAGACACGGACCTGTTTCTCGATCGAGCCAAGCCATCCTATATCGGCGGTGCCCTAGAGATGGCAAATGCCCGGCTCTATGGCTTCTGGGGCTCGCTCACGGAGGCCCTGCGCACCGGTGAAGTGCAGAACGAGAGTAAAGGTGGAGGAGAAAACCTCTTTGCGGCAATATATGCCGATCCGGATCGGCTGCGGGGGTTTCTGACCGCGATGAGTGGAATAAGTGCGGGTGCGGCCCACACCATCGCCGCCAACTTCCCATGGAGCGACCAGAAGACCTTCATGGATCTTGGTTCAGCTCAGGGCATGGTACCCGCCACTCTCGCCCGCGCCCATCCCCACCTCACCGGCATCGGCTTCGATCTTCCCGCTGTCAAGCCAGTCTTCGAGGAATTTATCGCTCACCGCGGGCTGGCTGACCGAGTGCGGTTTCAAGGTGGAAATTTCTTCGAGGACCCTCTGCCGAAAGTTGATGTCATCGTCATGGGTCACATCCTCCATGATTGGGACCTTGCCCAGAAAAAGATGCTTCTCGGCAAGGCATTTGATGCTCTTCCGAAAGGCGGCGCAATCGTCGTTTATGATGCCATCATCGATGATGATCGCCGCGAAAACACTTTCGGTCTCATGATGAGCTTGAATATGCTGATCGAAACTGCGGGTGGGTTCGACTATACAGGAGAGGACTGTCAGGCTTGGATGCGCGAAGCCGGATTCTCAAAAACGCGGGTCGAACCGCTTGTTGGCCCGGATTCGATGGTGATCGGATTAAAGTAGCTTATCCAGGCGCGCGGCTTGCCGATCAGATACGTCACATGTTGCAATGTCGCGAGGTCCGCTGAGGGTCCAGGCTGTGTGAAAACCCCCTCGATGCTATGATTCTCTTGCTGAATCGGCGCGGGAAGTGATGCAGGGTTTCGCTCAAGGGGCGGATCGCCAGCAGACGACGCTGTTGCCGGAATGTCTCGGTCATTAGCGGCATTCCCATGATCTCGGCTGTAAGTCCGCTTTACCCTCAAGAACTGACACTCTCGGCCAGAGCGGATACGTCGGAAAAGTGCCCAGAAACGGCCATTCGGTTAACTTGGCTCTTCCGTGGCCAAGCCTGGCCGCAATTTGCTAGCGCCGGATTTATGATCTTCTATGCGGCCCAACGCCCGATCAGGGCATTGCCAGGGAGAAAGCAAGATGGCAGTCGCCGACCTGGTCCTTCCCGTGTTTGCGATTATCGTCACGGGCTGGCTGGCCGGTTGGCTCGGCTACATATCGCGGTCGTTGGCCGACGGGCTTGTGCATTTCGCCTACAACGTCGCGATGCCGGCGCTGCTGTTCGTCACCATCGCGCAGGAGCCGGCACGTAACCTGCTGGAATGGCGCTTTCTGCTGGCATTCGGCGGTGGCTCCATCCTGTGCTTCGCGCTGGTCTTTCTGGCTGTACGCGCCTGGTGGGGACGCGACCTCGCCAGCAGCACGATCTATGGAATGGCAGCGGCAATGACCAATACCGGATTCGTAGCGCTGCCCATCCTGCACTCCATCTACGGACAGCCTGCCGTTCTGCCCGCCGCCATCGCCACCGTGTTCGTGGCGGGGGTGATGTTCCCCGCGACTGTTATTCTCCTGGAAAGCGGGGGACGCGGCGCGCATGCGGGGTGCGGCGCGCACCCGGGCACGGCAGGTTCGGCAACGCTGGTGAAGCAGATCGTGCTCAATCCGATGGTGCTATCAACCCTGATCGGTCTGGCGTGGACGATCGCCGGCCTGCCGATGCCGGCCTCACTTGCGGCCTATATGAACATCTTCGCGGCTGCGCTGACGCCGTGCGCGCTCTTCGCCATTGGACTAAGCCTGTCGGTTGAAGGAATACGCTCGAACCTCATGGCATCCATTGTGCTCGCAGCCGTGAAGCTCGTGATCATGCCGTTGATCGTCTACGGGCTTTGTGTGGCGTTGGGCCTCAATCCGCTCTACACGATCGCCGCCGTCATCTGTGCCGCCGTGCCAACCGCCAAGACGGTGTATATCCTGGCAGGCGAGTACAAGGTGGAAGAACCCCTGGTCGCGGCCACAGTCTCGGTCACAACGCTGGTGTCGGTTGCGACGCTGATGGGCTGGCTCTACGCCCTCGCGGCACGGGCGGGCTAAAACGCCGGGAAGACCGCCAGGCCCATATACTGACCGCCCAAGAGGCTCGGTGCGGTGAAGATAGGACCGGCGCGGTGAAGGATAGTCCGGATTGGGTCCAAAAGCGTCGTTTCGACGGTCGGCCAGCCGCTTCTGGTCTACCCCGATCAGCAGACATTCGCAGGGTACGTCGGCACGTCTCAAACGTGCCATAAACGGCAGTAGGCGAGCGATGTGGTAACTCCCCAACGGCCGCATCGTCGTGCAGTGCGGCTCTCCCCGAACCAGCGCTTCGCGTATTCTCGATTTCAAGCAGCGGTCTGCTCAATGCTGGAGCGCTGCGCACTGAGGGCAGACCCCGTCTGCTGCTTCGCCGAGCTGGCGGTTAATTTCTTTGTGCAGAGCTTCATGCTCCCATGTTGTGCCATCGCTTTTAATGACTTTAGCGGCACGAACATAGGCATGGGTTTCCGCAGCGTCATCACGGACACGGATTGTTACATTGTCATGGAACGGGCAAATCACTATCGCGACGCGTCGTCGTCAGCGCATATCGAACGACAGAAGCGAGATCTTCGGTCCAGCTATCGACGGACATATGAGACCTCTTTCAGCCAGCTCAAGGTTCCTTCCCTGGTTAACCGGTTTCGAGTTTTGAAAAACACCAGCGATGACTTGCTTTGCAGCATCGCGAGCTTCCTGCGCTATCTCAAAGCGCCCGCCGTCAGCGGACACATAGAGAGCCGCGACGGCGGAGCTGCACTCGGCGCGGGGGGGCTGGAGGTGAGCGCCAAGCGCCCAATATCAACTTTAAGGGGGCGCGGCATGTTCCTGCGCTATGCCGTCGCAACCGGTTCCAGACTTAACCCGTATCCGCGACATCAAGCTTAACGACCGAGTTTCGTTGCGGTGGCAAGCGAAGCCGATAGGCTTCCCGGCATCGGACATTGCCCTCGTCCGGGTCCACCGTGGCGAAGCCGTCGGTCGATTATATTCCGGCTGGCGGCTTCGCTTTTCTCGTGAGAATGCCCCTTCATGCCAACCCATCGGGAAAGAGCTGATCTCGATCGACGTGCCGTTGGCCGCACGATGATCAAGCGCGACGCGTCAATATACTTTTCAGGCCAGGACTGGGTCCATGCCTGTCGCGTGCGCGATGTGACCAATCATGGCGCCGGTATTCAGTTGAACGGCCTGAGCATAGTGCCTTCCGAGTTCGGTGTCTCATTCGACAACTTTCGCACGATGCGCCAGTGTCGGTTGATCTGGCGCTACGGCGACGTTGTCGGTGCGGCATTCGAGAGCTGACGCCCTAATCCTCGAAGCTCTCCTCGGCGGTCAACGCGAAGAAGCTCAAAGCGGCCATGGCCGAGGCTATTAGCGGAAACAATTCTAGGAGCATGGTCTCCCTCCCCTTATGTGAGGTGCTTCGCGACGACCAGGCACAGCAACACAGATCCGAATGTTGCGATTGTCGCGGCCATATTGAGCACCGTGCCGACCACGGCTAACCGAATTGGTGATCGATTTTGCGCCGGGGGCGACGACGGCTTCTTGCTTTTTGGCTTTTGCTTTTCTGCCGTCATCCGCACACCCTGTTGGACCAGGTCCTTCGACCTGACCCGGACGCTCCCCGTCGGATTTGTCTCCGATCGTTGGGCACACGATCGCACGTCGCGACAGCGAGTTGCTTAAAGGAGACGGTAAACTGAAGATGACCGGGGTCAATGGTTTACGAATTCAACAAGCCTGATGCGGCAAGCAGGCCGGGCGAGTCACCGAACCGCGATGAAACATTAAGCAATGATTCCAGCGAGCATCGGCGCGGCTTCTATCAGCGCGGCAGCGGTCCCCGATCCGGGCGCACTGGGACGAGATCGCAATATGCTTGACTATTCAGACTGCTGATCGTGAAACCGATCCAAATACGCTCTCGGTACATCAACACAATCTTGGCACACTGTTCGCGGCATTGTACCCCGCGCAAAAGAAAAAGGCAGGGCCTAGCAGGGGAGTTTGCAATGCCAGCATCGATAATCTGGCCGGCCGCAGCGAGCCACCGGCATCTCTTTCGGGTCCATGGCCTCAGGGCCTTGCGCCTGTTTCCAGCCGTTGTGCTGTTGCTGTGCGCTTTTGGCTTGGCCGCTGCGGAGGCGCCAAGCCAACTGTCCCTGGAAAAGAACAGCTTTTATCTGTCGTCTGCCGGTTTTCGTGTCCAGGTTGCCAACGATCCGGCTGGGCAAAAAGCGCTGCGCGCGCTGCCGGCGCACCGCTTCGTGTTAAACGGGGTTGGTGAAGCCGTGCGTTATTTTTATGCCGAACCACAACATTGCGTCTGCATCTTCGTCGGCACCCAACTGGCCTATGACAACTACCTCAAGCTCCTCAGCCAGCCGTTAAAGCCGACCGACGATTGGGCTCCTGATTACAAGACCCAAGCCGGCGTGCTGTTGAGCGGCCAGCCGTTGCGACAGAGCACGCGCGGCGATCCCACCACGCTGTCGGACTATCTGAGCACTCTTTACCCTCATTATTGAGGGGCCGCCGAGGCTCTCAGGTGGCACACGCGGTCAAGTGAGACGCGGGAAGCGGCGGCTTGCAAGGCAAGCGCGAACTGAAAGCGTCCTCAGCGTCGGGCACGGCACTGCGGCCGCGTATCGGCAGTCCATATATGACTGGGCGCCCCATTAGCGCGCCATTCCTGTGGTTGTCTCGAGGACCCACGGCTGGCGGTGGGTCGTTTAGCACCGCCGATCCCGTCGAGCCCGGTGTTCCGCTCGGTCCCGGATTAGGCGGAACATGCGGAGTGTTCCACGGTCCCCCTCTCAGGATGGCAACCACCACAAGGAACGCTAGCAGCGATAACGGCGAACCTTCCAAAGCTGCCTTCCCAATCCCGACTATCCCGCATGCGGCTCTCCACGTTAGTTTTGATAATACTGACTTCAAGCTGTCTTGGCGAACAACGTCAGGATGCCATCGACGATGTTGATAGCAACGACCTGCGACGAACTCAGGCCCTTGGCCTTAAGCGCGTCTGCCGCCTCCGGTGTTGCGTCAATAGAGTTCCGAAGTGACTGCATGTCTTCTTCGCTGGTATGCGCGACGACTTCATCGACCTTCGAGCGCAACGCCGGCTTCAGGTCCTTGATGTCGACGACCTGTATGCTCCGTATGACCGTGCTGGACTGATCAGGCGGTGTCTGTGCCTCGGGCTGCGAGGATGCTCCTTGTGCCCGCACGATAGCAGGCGTCACGAGGGAGAGGGCCGCAACAATGACGGATGCCGTAAAGATGCGCATGGGTCATTCCTTTCCAGTTTGAAAAGAAAGCTCTTATCCACGAAATTTGGTAAACGTCTGATTTTCATGTGGCGTTTCATTGAAACCAATGCGGCCGCGATGGGCACGCTCAACGATTGCGCGGCACCCCCATCATCGGTGGTGTGCCGGCAGTCTCCTGGTCGAAAAGCATTTATCGGCCCGAGCGCCTGCTACGTGCTGGCGCAATAGAGACATCTACTTCGCAAGAAATCGACGCCACTAGGGTTTCGGTGCCCAGGCATTTCGGGCATTCGAAAGTGCGCAAATCGAAACCCGGTCTTTCAGGCTCGATGATTCGCAACGCCATCATCTCCCCGCATTTTGAGCAACGAGGGCTCTCGATAACGTCCATGTACACTGTGTATTCCCCCGATAGGCAAATACACCATTGGACGCGCTTTGCGTAAATCCTATGTTCTGGAGGTGACGGATGTTTGGAAACGTAATGGACGCCCGCGCAGCAATCACGAACGAATTTTTATAATATGAAATTTGCGAAATGTTTGCCATGGGCCGGAACAAAATCGCATGCCCGAGGTTTGGGTTCGTCCTAACCAACTTGGGAGTCTTCTGATGCGATCCAAACTTGCAATCTCTGCTCTTGTCGTTACGTCGCTCTTCGGCTCGACGCTTATTGCGTCTGCTCAAAGCCAACCCGCGCCGGGCGCGTCCAGTGAAGGAACCGTCACTCCCGGCGCTACCCGTGGAAAGAAAACGCAACAAGAAAAAGGCATGACGACAGGGTCAAGCACGCGTAACGGGGCCACAAAAAGGCGGCGCGGCGAATCCATCGGACCAAGACGACGCAGGTTCCGGGGCCGGCACCATGGCTCCTCCTCCGATGAGCGGCAGCAAATATTGACATTCTTTCGAGGGATGGATGTACCTTCGATAGCAAAGGCCCCGGAGCAATCCGGGGCTTACTTTTGAAGATGCACTGGCGTTCGTTAGGAGGACGCTTAACGGCATGGAATATCGAGACGTAGAATATAGCATTGTCCAAGGCGTCGAGCGCGGCAAGTGGATGTGGTCGCTGTCATTGGACACGAACGTAAAAAACTCAGGTCAAGCCAACAACAAACTAGCGGCAGTGATCGCGGCCGAGCGCGCAATCGACAGAGCGCTCGCCCCTAAAAAGAAACGGCTTGTACCCCCCGGATGCTGATTATGGATGCGAGTTCGCATCGTCCGAACATGCACCCGGTCTTCCGTGCTGCCTGATACAACCGCGGAACAGCCACGGTTCAACATAGCTGCCTGCCCACATTCCCCGCCCGGCGTGCTCAGCTTCACGCTGAACATCATCGTACTTGCCCTTTGAGTATGTAGGCCAATCAAGCGCGAGCCCGTTGCGCACCAGCCACTCCGCAATGTCTACGCCGTCAATCGAACATACCGCAATCGTGCGCCCGTATTGATCCAGGCTGACCGGCGAGCAATCAACAGGCCGTCGCGCCATGATGGCGCAGCTCGGGATGATGCCAGCACTAAACCGGCGCCGCCCAAAACCGACACCTGCCCCGCGCCGGAAACCGGCCAAGGTCTACAGGTTTGTACAATTCAGCCCCCCGCCTTGATCCCCCGGTTGCGGCGCAAGATTGCCATTCGGTCCAGGCAAGAGGATGCTCTCAGATTGTAGGCACAATGGAGAGCACCATGAGCAAAGCAGGTCTCGACAATCGCCACCGTAACCACGACGGTGAAATCAGCCACAAACACGGAAACACGATCATTAGCACGTTGCGTAAGATTTACGGACAGAGTTTCGCCGCTGGGCATCCTGAAACCAAGACACTGAGCGAGGTTCTTCTTCAACTGAACGAAACGTCGTTGAGCCAGCTCCGCCGCGATCACGAAACCGGCCACTTGAAGCAAAAGATAGCGAAAGCTTCGAAGTAAAGGCGCCCCGCCGGCGCTGCCGATGCCAACACGGCGGCACGCGCTGCGCTCAATGTCCAGCAATCCTTGCGCGATGACTACGACCTAGCGACGGATTAAGTCCTCGCTGCGGGTATCATCGGTAGGGGAATGTCCCCATTGGGGAAGGCGCAAATCAATCGCGTCGTTCTGACCCTTGTCCGACCACTTCCGATCTCCCCCGATTAGCAGACATAGTTCAGATTCCGTCGGCACGTCTCAAACGTGCCAACAGGAAACTCATCCACCGCAGTAAGCGTTATTGTTGCCGGCCTGACAGGTCAGGGCCGGAATTGGCCGCGGCACGGCAAAAAGCAAACAACACGAAAATACGAGGAGTGAGACAGCTCACAGACGTGCCTCGCATTAGGCACTAACCAGACCCTTGCAAGGTTTTCGTCGGTTCCAACCGGATCGAGAAAATGAAAACGATGTCGGACTGGTTGAGCCGGGCAGCGGCGCTGCCCGCGCGATTACACAGTAATCGACGGCAGTCAGATAACCAGTCCGCGAGGGATCGACGACCATTCAGGAGTCGAGTCACCGCCGTGTTCACGCGGCATGATTTCGTCACGACGTCCTGTCGCGCCGCAATCAGCTTTGTTGTGCGCAAATGCCGGTCCGCAGGCGATTGGCTCTGTAACGCGCGTTTCACGCCGAGTTGAGTTGATTGAAGCGGAATTTAATGGGACCGGCGTGCGGTCTCCCTACATGTGAGCACCAGGTATCCGCATCGGATGCTGCAAGCAGATAGCTCGCAGTCCAGACAGCACGCTCGCCTCGCGAAGCGTGATCAATTCGTCTCGTCCCACGCGGGTCTACAACCGATCCATAAAGGAGAAACGAAAGTGACTTCATTCAAAGCTCTTGCAGCGGTCGTGCTGCTGTCCGCGACCGCAGCGACGCCGGCATTCGCGCAAGCTCCGGAGGGTGCGCGCGCCCTGTATATCAAAAATCTGCACGACTCCGGGTATAATCCGAAGAACGACTACAATCCGAACGGGACCATAAGGGCGGCCATCCAGGAGCCGGGCGCGTTCGCGTTCTATTATCCTAATCTGGACGTTCTGAATGGAGGGGCGCCAACGCCTGCTGCCAGGTTGTCTCCCGACTGGCCCGCGTTGAAGGGAGCGTGTGCGTCGGCCGGTGGCGGCATCTCCTACTGCGGCGACCGCGCCACCGACTCATATGCTTTTGCGCCCGACGCATTCCCGCGTCATCATGCCCGCCGCCATCACCGGCCGTGACTCGACCACGCGGTACAGCGCGATGCGCGGCCCACGGCCGCGTGTCGTGCTATGGCGCAAGGCGGACCTTATCAAGAAGGACATCGCGGAAGCGACCAGACTGGCCCGTTGGGTACGCACAGGACCGCCATTTCGTCCTGCTGATTTTATTCCACTTCTATTGCCGTTTGTTTTGTCAGCGGGCTCTCGGTCTCTATGAAGCCCGGCATTTGAAGATACGTTGGCCGTGCTCGTCCACTACTAATACGAGGTTCGACTTGCAGAGATCGCCCGCCTTACTCAATTCGGCAGCGAGGCACTTAGCCTGATTTATAGCTTCTTCTGAATTCGCAAAGCTCTTTCCCAGCTCATCGGTAAAGACTTTCGAGCCGTCTAAGATATGAAAAAAATATTGGGTCACGGGGATTCTCCAGAGTACCACGCGAAAAATAAGTTGCGGGCTGGAGATAGTTTCTGACGTATTACGCTGGGCTGTCTGTTGGATTAAGCTCGCGTAACAATCACGCTTTCTGCGTGGTCAAAGGGGAGACAAAAAGCCGCATTGAAGCTTGCCACCGATAATCCGTCTCGAGCGTCGTTTCATCATCGAACAGATTTGAGATGTGTCTAAACGTCCGTTTAGGGTCATTCGCGACGTTTTGACAGTCGGCCGGTCACTTCCGCTCTACCTCCAACTTCGGACATATCGCTGAAGCACTAAGTGACGCGATGTGCCACTTCCGGACTCATGCATCGCAGCAAACTGCGCCTCATTCGATCACCTCGTCGGCGCGAAATGAGCAGCCAGGGCGGCACAGTGAGACCGAGTGCTTTGGCAGTTCGGCGCGGTGCCAGGAAGAGACATGGCTCCAGCACCGAAGGCCCGGCTAGATAGCGCGCAACGCCCGAGAGCGTTAACGACGTTCGTTTCAACTCAGATGGCAGCCCCGGCCAGCAAGAAAGCGCCGCCAAGCGCGACCAGCACAAGTCCAGGCCAATTCGATTTGATGCCGAAGCCGCTACCCGGTCTTTCAGGTTCCAGCGTGTCACGCCGGGAGCGAAGCCACTTTGTACCACTTAATCGGCCTCGCCAGATTGGCTGAAACGCCATCTGGAGCACGCCGCCGAAAACAAGGAGCACACCAAGCCATATGAGGGTCATGCTCGTCTCCTGCACCAGTGAACGCCGAGAGGTTGCTCCCGCCGAGAACCGCCGTCCATTCGACGTCTGGCCGGTGCTCTCGGGATTTCGAAGGGACCTTGGAAGCCACCGGACGCGGTAGCGCGCCGCATGTCCGCTGCGGATCACACTCTCCGAAACTCAGGCTATGCCAATCCTAAAAGCATCCTGCTTAGTCTTCGTCCGGCTCGCGCACGACCGGCGGTTCGTCGGCGCGGTCCTCTTCTTCGTCGTCTTCCTCCTCGTCCTCGGCCTCTTCGTCTTCATCAGGATCTCGGGGCGGCATCGTGTTGCCCATGATCACGAAGGGACGCCAGTCGATCAACCTGGTGGAAAATTCCTCGGGGATATGTGGGGTCATGTTGTTGCTCCTCGGGCGTGGACCCTAGGGAGGCCGCCAACAGAGGCGGCCTTATCGGATGCGTAGTTTTGCGACCGCCAGAGCCGAAAGCTGCGCCGCGTCATGGACACCAGCTTGTGCGATCTTGATGATCTGCCTCGCGATCATTTCCGTTAGAGGGTCGTCGCGATCCTGACGCAGAGGGTATGCAACGCTTGCTCGTATGCCTCTGTGATGCGGCTAATCTCTTCCGGCTCCAAGGTAGAGTTCTTTAAGATCAGGCGCACTGGGCCAGTATCACTCCGGCGTTCTCTCTGGACGTTCAATAAGTTCGTATGTGGGAACGTGGGGCTTTCCCGCCACGATTCCAGAGCAGCTCCGCAGACCGTGCAGACCGCGTCACCCGTATGCGGTACCAAGAGCTTCTCTTCGGTGCGTCTGTACTCGGCGCCGCAATTGCATTGCAAAATTGTCGCCATCCCGGGAATATACGCTTCGGACCGCCGATTTTCCAGCCCGGAACTCTGCACAATCGAACCCACATGGCAGCGGTTCCAGACGAAAAATCACCTTCGCAAACTCGTCCTCAGAGAACTCAGTTTGAGCAAATGTCTTCCGGGTTATCCCTGAAAGCGCACGTCGCCCTATGCAGGAGGCATGTCTCAAACCTGCCAACTTCCGACATTTGGTTGACCCCCACGGTTGTCCCGAGCGCGAGGCAGACAGCCGCCGTCGCTGCGCTCGGGATGTTTGTTCTATGAATTCACCACCCGCGTTCGCTAGGGGCGATCCCTACGATGCGCTCCGCATCTTCATATCGCTTCAGTGCGCGTTCATGTTGCTGCGCAAGGGCAAGAAGATCATCGCTCGACTTGTTCTTAAGGTAGGCAAAGCTCGGCGAGGCCAGAACGTCGCCCGCCGTCAGCACTTCGCCGTCTTGCATCGAAAGCTTTCGCTTGATTTGCTCCAAGGCAAGGCGCCAACGCCCAACATGGCTCTTGGCGCGTTCCACGTCAGATATGAGTTGTTCGGTGGACGGCTGATACTCAGACCCGGTGAGGCGTGATTGATTTCCTTCCTTGCTGTCCACCGCGAACAACCGCAGTATTTCCTCATTTTCAACGATATTGCTGCATAGTGCGACGCACTCATCGCAGATTAAGACTGTTGGCCCTGCGACGAGCTCGCGCACCTCGTGCTGCGACTTGCCGCAGAACGAGCAATAGAGAGTGTGGTTTGGCTCAGGGACGAGCCCGGCGGACGCCGGCGCGCCACCATCGGGAGTGCGAGATTGAGCCGCCTCAATCTTGGCGGACAGGATATTCCAATTGTCGTAGCCGAACGACTTTGCGATCAACTCCAAGCACTCACTATGGGTAGTTTCGATTTCTTTCGCCTTTAAGGCATCGCGCAAGGTATGCGCCATAGCCTTCGCATCGCGGAAATCGCGCATGAAAACACCTCTGCATCGGCGAACGGAAAAGATCGGGGCCTGCCTTGCCGACCCGTTCGCCAATGGCGAGGGGTGGATCGATTTGATACGTTCACCATCCCCGAAGGGCGCAGGCGGCGGGTGTATCAACCTACCGGGAATTTTGGCGCAACGCCGGGCTGACTGTCAATCGAAACCTATGCCGACCTCCATCCCGCTTGAATGGATTCTCCGCCCTCTCAGAACCCCCTGCCGTTTTCTGTTTCTATCAAGGAAGGTCCGCTGTGGGGCAATCCCGAAATGGGCGGCTCTCCTCCATTAACCCTGCGGGCAAACGCCCTGCACGTAGGTCAGGTTGTTACCTCGGCCGCCGCCAAGTTGCCTCATTAGATCGGAGAAGTTCCACCGGCACTAATCCTGGTCGGGGGAGCATTATGCTGAGAATGGTGTTGTTGGGCCTCCTCATCCCATTGGGTGTGGGAGTACTGGCGGCAATGGAAATCAGAACGCCACCGCGTTCTTTGGCAACAGTCGTCCAGCCCCTTGCCGAGACAACCGTAGGCATTTCCGATTCACATGGTGCGTTGGCGAAGGCTGATCGACTTGAAATTGCCTATGCGAGAAGCGAGACGCCAACGCTGCCTGGTCTGGTCGACGAACGCATTTCTCCGTCGGAAGCTACCACCATCGGTTCTCCGGAGGCCCCGAGGATTATCAACCGCCATCGGCACGATCCCAAAACAAAGAAAGTCACTACCGCTGCCCTTCCTAAGTCGAAGCCAAAGACTATCGATATCAAGCGAACTGCTATTCCCGATCGTTCAAAGGCCGCCGGCGACACCGAGCCCTGTCGGCTAAGCGCGTTTGGTGGCTTGCGTAAGGCTTTGAATTCATCCGGCTGCGAGATCTAATTCAGTAAACCGCAAGCCCGCTTGGAACGGCTTCGATCGCTCTAACCTCATTGTTATCGCCAGAATTTGGTGAGTAAGCCCGACCTCAGGCTCAATTCCAACCGGCGCGGCCAATGTCCGCTTCGGGTGCATTCGCGTCGATTTTGGCATGTCCGCAGCATGTCCGTTTAGAAGTGCCCCGGTTAAAGACGTCAGTCTCAACGTGATTCAAACGTCCAAAGCGGGGTCCTGAATCCTGCGGCATGAATTTACGGACTTTGAAAGGTTGACGGCTTGACGGTGAGGAGCCGCGAGGCCTGCGCGGCAATCGCCCGTGAACGCGAAATTGCCCAGTCATTGCAATGTGATTTGGCCAGTCCAGTCCCGCGCGCGAAAATATTTCGTTTCCCTTTCTACCCAAATCAGATGCGTATAGGCGCTATCCCGTCCCGCCAGAGGGGCGTATCGCGATCGTCACGGACGTTGGGTGCGGGATGCGATGGACGCGAGCGGCGCGCGAAGACGAACGGCGCTGACGCGGACGGCGAAGTCGTGTGGTCCCGACGCCCCGATGCTGGCGTCAAGTTTGTGCGGAGGTATCCGCACGGCGACGGTGGCAATAAAGCCGGTCACCGGGGAGAGCACGAAGGAAACCGTAAAACCATTGTGCAGGGAATGCCGGGCTGAATCCGGTGAACCTGTGGTGACGACCTCGTGCTTTTTTGCACGAAACCATGGGTGCATCGGGCACCGGCATTCCCTGCGCCCTCTCTTTATTGGGCGAACGTCGTGCAAAACTCGGGCGCATTGTGTCGCGAGAATGCGAGGTTATACCCGAAGCGTGGTCAATGGATAACCCGTCATGCCCGGGCTCTTCCCGGGCATCCACGTCTTACTTCCACTCCTCAAAGACGTGGCATGGCCGGGACGAGCCCGGCCATGACGGTGAATTGGCTGTTTGAAATTTGAATCAGGAGATCGATGCGAGCGAGACGGGCGCTTGCGAGCGCTAGGACGAGGTCAACACCTTGACGCCACCGAACGCCGTGATGCGTCCGCCTTTGAGCATCACGATCTGCGTCGCGAGCTGGCGCAATTCCGCGGCGTCGTGGCTGACATAGACCATGGGAATGCCGGCCTCGTCGCGCAGCCGCACCAGATAGGGCAGGATCTCCCGCTTGCGTTCTTCGTCGAGCGCACCGAGCGGTTCGTCCAACAGCAGTAACTTTGGCTTCGACAGCAGGGCACGGCCGAATGCGACGCGCTGGCGTTCGCCGCCGGACAGTTTGCCGGGACGGCGGTCCAACAGGTCTGCCGATATCGAGCAGATCGATGACCCGCTTTTGCTGCGCGGGGTCTTCGTTCAGGTGGTTCATGCGCCGCCCATAGTCGAGGTTCTGGCTGACGTTGAGATGCGGGAATAGCCGCGCGTCCTGGAACACATAGCCGATGCGGCGGCGATATGGCGGGATGTGCAGGCCCGCCGCGCTATCGTCGAGTGTTTCGCCGTCGAGCGCGATGGTGCCGCGATCGGGCTTCACCAGGCCTGCGATCATGTTGATCAGCGAGGTCTTGCCGGCGCCGGACGCGCCGAACAGACCGGTCACCCGGCCTTCGCTGGTGAAGGAGGCCTCGAGCGTAAACTCACCCAGTTTCTTGGAGACATCGACCCGCAGCATGGTCAGTTTCCATGCAGGCGCTGGGTGGCGCGTCGCGCGAACAACTCGGAGGCGATCAGCGCCGCGGTCGCGATGAAAATCGAAACCAGCACCAGCCGAAGGGCTGCCGTGTCGCCATCCGGCGTCTGGATCAGCGAATAGATCGCCGACGAAATGGTCTGGGTCTCGCCGGGAATATTCGAGACGAAGGTAATGGTCGCGCCGAATTCACCGATCGCCTTGGCAAAGCCGAGCACCATGCCGGCCAGCACGCCCGGCAGCGCCAGCGGCAATGTCACGGTCAGGAACACCCGCCATGGCGGCGCGCCCAGCGTTGCCGCGGCCTGCTCCAATCGGCGATCCACGGCCTCGATCGACAACCGGATCGGCCGCACCAACAGCGGAAACGACATCACGCCGCAGGCAAGTGCGGCACCGGTCCAGCGGAACGCGAACACGATTCCGAGATGATCCGCGAGCCACGCGCCGACCAGGCCGCGCTTGCCGAAGGTCAGCAGCAGCAAATAGCCGGTAACGACCGGCGGCAGCACCAGCGGCAGATAGATCAGCGCGTCGAACAGCGCCTTGCCCCAGAAGTCGCGTCGCGCCAACAGCCACGCGACGCCGATCCCGATCGGCGTCGCCACCAGCGTCGCGATCGTGGCGACGCGCAGCGACAGCAGGATCGCCGTCCATTCCGTCGGCGAGATGTCGAGCACGTCTCAGGTCGTCGGGCTGACGAGATAGGTGAAGCCGTATTTCTCGAAGATCGCCTTGGCGGCCGACGTCTTCAGGAAGGCGAGATAATCCGTGGCTTCGGCCTTCGCGGTCGAGGTCGCCGCGACCGGATAGATGATCGCCGGATGCGAATCGGCCGGGAAGGTGCCGACGATCTTGACGCCGGGCTCGACCTTGGCGTCGGTGGAATAGACGATGCCGAGCACCGCTTCACCACGCGCCACCAGCGCCAGTGCCGCGCGCACGCTCTCGGCCATCGCGAATTTCGGCGCGGCGGCCTGCCAGGATCCGAGTTTTTCAAGCGCGGCTTGCGCGTATTTGCCGACCGGGACGGCCTTGACGTCGCCGGTGGCGATCTTGCCGTCGCCGGCGAGCTTGGCGAGATCGAACCCTTGTCCGATCGTGACGTTGTCGATCTTGGAATCCTTCGGCGCGATCAGCACGATGCTGTTGCCGAGCAGATTGACCCGGGTCGGCTCGCTGATGTTCTTCTTGGCCGTGGCATAATCCATCCAGTCGGTATCGGCGGAGACGAAGATGTCGGCCGGCGCGCCCTGTTCGATCTGCTTGGCGAGGGCGGAACTCGCGGCATAGCTCGCCGAAATCTTGACGCCGGTCTTGGCGGTATAGGCCGCATCGACATCATCGAGCGCGTTCTTCATCGAGGCCGCGGCGAACACCGTGAGGCTCTTGTCCTGCGCCAGTGCGGGCGACCAGATCGATCCGAACAGGATCGTGAAAGCGAGAAAGGAAAGTCCGGCAAGACGGTGCATTTGGGGTGCTCCATGCGCGTTCGCGGCGCACAGCGCGCGCAAATCGGGCGTTGAAATAATGGCATGCGACAAACGGAAGCACCTTCCGTGAATCCCGATGGCTTACGGCCGATCGGGATATCGCCGAGCAAAACAATAACAGGCTGAGGTGACGGGTAAAGGCTTCCTTCGTCTACTCAGACGGCAGGATCGCCACCGACACGGCGTTGTCCCTGGCGCCGCTGATCTGCAGCACGAAGGGGCTAGCCGAAATCTCGTATTTCATGGTCTTGCGAATGCCGTCGCAATCGGTCGCGCCGCTAAAGCCCTTGGGCTTCAGAAGCTGACCGCCCTGGACCACATCGACCCAGGCGCCCGCCGACAGGCTGACGGTGTAGATGCCGGCCTTCGGCGCGGTCTTGAAACTCGTGAAGCCGGCGAAGGTGCCATCCTTTGGCGCCCGCTCGGGCGGTGTCGGCAACTTGGCCTCGGCGGGCGCGCTGTAAGGCGATTGTCATTCCCGTCGACGGCACCGCGGCGAGTTCGCCGCCGGACGCGAGCTTGACCCGGTCCGGCGCGGTCAACGCGGCGCGCTCATGCTCGATCGGCCATTTGAATTTGTCGCAGCCGCTCGGTTCTTCCGCGGCCCAAGCCGAAGTCCAAGCCGAAGTCGTTCCAAGCAGGACAAAGCCGATCAGCAGAGTGTTTCGCATGTTCAATCCACCGCAATCATGACGTCGGAAGCCTTCACCACCACGGTGACGTGACCCTTGGCCTTGATGCCCAATTCATCGACCGCCTCGTTGGTGATCGAGGAGGTCACGATCTGGCCATTGCCGATATCGACGCGAACGTGCGAGGTGGTCGCACCCTTTGTCACTTCGACGACGGTGCCCTTGATCTGGTTGCGTGCACTGATGCGCATGGTGGATCCTTCACAGTTGCTTCCCGACCATGACGCTGGTCGAAAACCGGCGTACGGATGGCCGTAATCGGGAATGGGATGAGATCAGTAGCCCTGACCCGAAGCCTCGCCTGCGCTTACGGCGCGGCGACAGAGATAGTATAGCGTTTTCGAGCGAAGTGGATACCCGGTTGGCGTGAAGAAAACGCGTACAAATACCAAATCAAATCACCTTGCGCCGCATCATTGCTTGGCGTCCGGCGCGGCCAGAACCTGGCGGCAATCGGGCGGCAGTTGCGACAGCGTCATCGGATGGCTCGGCGGTTCTTTCGACGGCTTCGGATGAATTACCGAATCCTTGAACCAATAGGCGAAGTCGGAAGGACTGCAGCCTTCGCCATCTGCCGGCGGCGGTTGAGGCACGCATTCTTTCGCGCCAACAGGACAGGTGATGCGGATATGGAAGTGATAATCATGGCCGTACATCGGCCGGATCTTGGAGAGCCAGCTCCGATCGCCCCTGGCGTCGCGGCACAGCGCCTTCTTGATCGCGGCGTTGACGAAGATGCGCTCTACCCGCGGCTCCATCGCGGCGTCGCGGATCACCGTGAGATGGCCCGGCGTCCAGACTTTCGGATCGACATCGAGCCGGTCGGAACGCACCATCATGACCGCCGACATTTCCTCGCGCTCCTCGCGCGACAATCGGCGATTCGGCATCGGCGTCAGCCAGACATCGGCGTCGAGCCCGACCTGATGGCTGGCGTGTCCGGTGATCATCGGGCCGCCACGCGGCTGCGCCATGTCGCCGACCAAGATCCCCGGCCAGCCCGCATCCTTGTGCGCCTTGACCGACAGCCGCTCCAGCAGTTCGACCATGTCCGGATGCGCCCAATTGCGATTGCGTGACAGTCGCATGACCTGCCAGGTGTCGCCGTTGATCGGCAGCGGTTCGGCGCCGGCGATGCAGCCCTTGGCGTAAAAGCCGATCACGCGCGTCGGCATCGCCGCGGGCAGCACCTTGCGGCCGAACAGCTCCTTGGCGCCGATCTTCGGATCGTTGGGATTGGCCAATGGCGGCAGCGGCTTTGGATCAAGGGTGCCCTTGTCCTGCGCCAGCGCATTGCCGGCGCCAGCGATGAAGGCCGAGATCAGGAGAGGGATCAGAATCAGGCGAGGGGTCATTGGGGCACTCTGTCGCGGAAGCCTATCATGGAAACAGCGATTGAAAATAACGGCGACGGTCGCAATTGCTTGATCTGTACGATCATTCGGCTCAAGCGCACAGGTCAGTAGTTAAGCCTGACGGACGCGACTCCGGTCGCCCTTGGCCGCGGCTCTTTACAACACGCGGCTGAAAACGACATCATGTTGTCGGCTGTTTTGAGTTGAGGGCGTATCGTGAACCGGGTACCGGGCATACGGCTGATCGTCGCAGTCGCCTCCATCGGGGCAGGGCTGGTTCTGACGCCGGCGCGCGCCGAAGTCGTGGTGCAGATCGACAAATCATCGCAGCGCATGGCAGTCCGTGTCGACGGATCGATGCGCTACGATTGGCCGGTCTCGACCGGCCGCCGCGGCTATGGCACCCCGAGCGGTACGTTCCATCCGCAATCGATGGCGCGGCGCTACTTCTCGCGGAAATATTACAACTCACCGATGCCGCATGCGATCTTCTTCTATCACGGCTTCGCCATTCACGGCACCAATGACATCTCCCGGCTTGGCGGGCGGGCCTCGCATGGTTGCGTCCGGCTGCATCCGTCGCATGCGGCGGCATTGTTCGCGCTGGTCAAGCGCGACGGGCCGCGCAGTACCCGGATCGAGATATCGAATTAGCGTGTTGGGGCGCGTGGTTTTAACCGTTCTATAACCCTGTAGATCATTGACGAATCTTCGTGCGCGAAGCGGATGTTTCGCACATTCATTGTGCAATTCCGGTGTGCGTCAAACATCTGTCATGCAGCGCTGCGGATTTTGCCTCGCGCGTTTGCAGCGCGCACCTGTCGCCTGATGTGGTCTCGCGCACGAGCCAGGAATTCGCCTTCTAAACAGGCACTTGGAATCCCGGTGCGGTGACGGCCAGCCGGCAAAAGATACCATTTTTTCAGATACTTGTCGGAGAACTGCCGCACGCAGAATGCGAGCAGGTGCAGCAATGCCGACGAGCCGGCCGAAGACCAACAAAAGACCGAAACACGCGGCGATGACCAGACGGTCCGTAAAGCGCGGCCCCAAGCTTTCAAGCGGCCGCAGCCGTGCTGCCGCCGAAAGCGGTGAGATCGTGCGCATGCGCGCCGAGGCTGAGGCTGCGATCGCGGAGGCGCGCAAATCCCACGAACGGCTGCGCGAGGCAATTGAAATCCTGCCGCAGGGCATCGTGTTTCTCGATGCCGACGGTCGCTACATTCTCTGGAACAAGAAATATTCGGAGATCTATAGCCGCAGCTCGGACCTGTTCGAGCGTGGCGTGCGTTTGCAGGACACCATTCGCATCGGCGTCGAGCGCGGCGATTATCCCGAAGCGATCGGCCGCGAGGAAGAATGGATCGCCGACCGGCTCGCCAAGCTCTATCGGCCCGGCGAACGCCACGAGCAGACCCTGGCGGACGGCCGCTGCGTCCTGATCGAAGAGCGGTTGACCGAGGATGGCGGGATCATTGGTCTGCGCGTCGACATCACCGAACTGAAGCAGCGCGAGGCTTCGTTCCGGCTGCTGTTCGACTCGAACCCGGTTCCGATGATCGTCTGCGCGCTCGACGACGAACGCATCCTGAGCGTCAACGACGCCGCGATCGCGCATTACGGCTATAGCCGCGCCGAGTTCGAAAAGCTCACGATCGGCAGCGTCCAGGCCTTCGACTCCCGACCGCCATGGGCCGGCGAGCATTCGAGCGACGAATTGACGGGGCGCACCTGGAAGCACGTCAGGGCCGACGGCACGCTGATCGACCTCGCGATCTATTCGCGCCAGCTGGTCTATGCCGACCGTCCTGCGGTGCTGCTGTCGCTGATGGATATCACCGAACGCAAGCGCGCCGAGGCGCGGCTCGCCTTCATGGCGCAGCATGACGGCCTGACCGGGCTGCCCAACCGCACCTTGCTGCGTCAGGAAATGGACGAGATGCTGCAGCATACGCGGCGCAGTTCGGACAAGGTGGCCGTGCTGATGCTCGGCCTCGACAATTTCAAGGCGGTCAACGACACGCTGGGCCACGCCGTCGGCGACAAGCTGCTGCGTGGCGTCGCCAAGCGGCTGCGCTCCACGCTGCGCGAGGAAGACACGCTCGCCCGCCTCAACTCCGATGAATTCGCGGTCGTGCAGAGCGGGATGCTGCGGCCCGATGATGCCGTGCTGCTGGCGCGGCGCCTGCTGAAGGCGGTCGGCGAACCCTATCTGCTGGACGGCCATTCGATCGTGATCGGCGCCAGCATCGGCATCGCGATGTCGCCGGGCGACGGCGATGAGTCCGAGAAGCTGTTGAAGCACGCCGATATGGCGTTATCCCGCGCCAAAAACGATTCGCGCGGCACGTTCAGCTTCTTCGAGTCCGGCATGGATGCGCGTGCGCAGAGCCGTCGCAAGATCGAGATCGATCTGCGCGATGCGATCCAGGGCGACGTGCTGCGGCCGTATTATCAGCCGCTGGTCGATCTTGCGACCGGACGCATCACCGGCTTTGAGGCGTTGGTGCGCTGGCCGCATCCGGAACGTGGCATGATTTCGCCGGCCGAATTCATCCCCGTCGCCGAGGAAACCGGCCTGATCAACGGGCTCGGCGGCCTGATACTGCGCCGGGCCTGCAGGGACGCGGCGACCTGGCGCGACGACATCAGGGTCGCGGTCAATCTGTCGCCGCTGCAATTTCGTGCCGGCAATCTGTTGTCGGTGGTGATGGAAGCGCTGAAGCAGTCCGGTCTGCCGGCCAGGCGACTGGAGCTGGAAATCACGGAAACTCTGCTGTTGGAGAAGAGCAGCCAGGTGCAGGCCACGTTGCATGCGCTTCGCGCGCTCGGCGTGCGCATCTCGATGGACGATTTCGGCACCGGCTATTCGAGCTTGAGCTATCTACGCAGCTTTCCGTTCGACAAGATCAAGATCGATCAGTCGTTCGTGCGCGGCCTCGGGACCAATAACGACGCCCAGGCGATCGTACGCGCGATCATCAGCCTCGGCGTCGGCCTCGGCGTCACGATCACGGCCGAAGGCGTCGAGACCGAAGGCGAATTGAACTGCCTGCGCGGCGAGGGCTGCCACGAAGCGCAGGGTTTTCTGTTCAGCCACGCCCGGCCCAACGCCGAGATCGTCACGATGCTGGATACCCAGTTCGGAGCGAAAGCCGCGCGCGTCGCATAGGGCGGGACGCAAGGGCGTCTCTCAAGGACGGCGTTGGCTATTTGGCCCTGCCGCCCCTACGCTTGTTCAGATGATAAGTCAGCGCCAGGGCCACGCAGTGGCGCAACGCCGGTTCGGGTATGACCTGATCCGCGTTCAGGATGATGGCGCGATTGCCGCTGTAGCTCAGTTCGGTCGGATACAATTCGCGGAAGGTCTCGACCAGATTGGTCTGGCAATGGAAATACACCGCGTATTGGTCCGTAGCCCGCTTCACCTGGTCGATCCGGATGGTGCTGCCGCTTCCCGTCGCCGCCGTCAGGTAGCTCGGCTGTCCCCATTTCAGCGTCTCGTGCAGTGCGCCAACGCCCTTGGTTGCTTTCGCGGTGTCGAGGATCAGTCGCCGCAACGCCAATAGCTTTGCCTTGACCGGTGGGGGATAGGCGGCGAAGACGGTTTTCACCGCGGCGGCCGGGCTCCGCGCGAGCTGGGTCTTGCTGGCACTGTTCCGGCCCGGCGTCTTCATGGCGAGAAACTCGTGACGATCAGTACAGTCTAGGCTAACCGCGCGGTTGGCGGAAGCGCCTCCCGCAACGCGCTGCGCCGCGCCATCCAAATCATGACAGTGCCTTGAACGTCATGTAGATCGCCATCAGCGACACGAAAAAGATCGTCGTCATGCGCAGTGTCGCGCGGTCGATCCGGTTGGCCGCGCGGGCACCCAGATCGGTTCCGACGATCAATCCGACAATCACACCGGCGAGCACTGGCCATGACGCCAGCGAGCCTTCACTCCAATAGATCCACGCCGATGGAATCGTGGTCGGGATCAGCGACATGACAAGGCTGACCATCTGCGCCTGGTGCTGCGGGACTCCGAGCACGGCACTGAGTCCCACCACGGTTGCAAGTCCGCCGCCGATGCCGAGAAAACCCGACGACAATCCGGCGAGCAACCCGACGGTCAGCAATGCCGCCCAATGCAGATCGCGCATGGGACGTTCCTTCTCGTGCTCGGTCTTGTCGCGTCCCCCGCGCAAGATCAGCATCGCATCGAGGGCGACGAGATAGGCCGCATAGGTCCACCGCAGGACGGAGTCGGACACGTTGTTCGCACCAAGCGCGCCGGCCGCGCCGCCGGCCACGAAGCCGATCGTCAACAGGATGATCCAGCGCAGCGGCGTACGGTTGCCGGTCTGCCAATAGCGCCTGATCCCGGCAAGGCTGGTTGGCGGCACCTGCGCGACCAGCGAGATTCCCTGCGCGACGTGCTGCCCGGCGCCGAGCAGCAGCACGGAGAAGACAACAAGGCCGCCGCCCGGGCTGACGCCCAAAAGCCCCGCGGTCAATCCGCCAGCCAGACCGGTGATGATTCCAGCGAGCAGTTCGTGGAGATTCATCTCGTGTCCTCCGTCAGCGTTTCGCGGCAAGGCCAGCGAGGAAGATGTCGAATGCATGCATCGCCTCGGCGGTGGAGATTGTTTCCCCCCACAGCCGCTGCAGCACCAATCCCTGGAACATCGCGACCATCGCGCGCGCGGCGGCGCGCGGCTGAATGGCGCGGTCGATCGCGCCGTTGCGCCGGCCGCGCCGCAGCAGATCCACGATCAGTGCAATGGGCTCGCGTATCCCGCTCGTCACCTGGTCGCGGACCACGTCGTCGCGCAGCGCCTCGGCCCAGAGCTGCAGGGCAACCCGGCGGGCGCGGAGCCCCTGTTCCTTCTGCAGATCGCCCAGAAAGGCGCGTGCGATCGCCCGCAGGCTCTGCAGCGGATCCTGATCCGTGTCCTTGGCCGCGAGCAGCTCGCTGTCACGCGCGTGTCGGCTCTCGCCGATGGCCTGGATCAGTTGCTCCTTGCTGGTGAAATGGCCGTAGATGCAGCCCGCGCTGAGCCCGGACTCCCGGATCACGTCCTGGATCGTCGTCTGATGAAATCCCTGACGCGCGAAGCAGATCTCCGCGGCCTGCAGGATCTCCTCACGCCGGATCGCCAGGGTTTCGGGTTTCACCTTCGGCATCGTCGGTCCCTTCAGTCGTGAACGCCGCCTCATCGGGCGAGCGGCGCACGCAACAGCATCGCTCAGCGCGGTCCGGCAGCAGGTCGACTTGACGATCGCCCGTAAGTCTTATAAAGAACGAACATTCGTTTTGTAAAGGGGCCGATTTCGGCATGGTTGCGCTATGCCTCAACGGACCAGGTGATCCCGAGAAGCAGTCGCTCGGTGGGCTGCTCAAGATGCCCTTCGTAAATGGTTGGGGACAGCCCGGCATGCCGCCGGACGACAGCGCGGATCGCCCCCCGCGCTGCCTCGGCGACGAGGTGATGTTCTGCGATGCGCTAAACGCCCGTCAGGTGGCTTTTGAACCGGCGGTGGGGTCGGTGGCCAGCAGCGCGCGGCCGACGTCCTCATAATGGGTGTCGCGGGCCTGGATCTGCTGGGCGATAGCGTGCATGTCGCGGAAGCGGCGCTCGAACTTGTTGGCGGCGAACACCGCGGTGGCGCCTGCCATGTGATAGGCGGCGTCGACCACCGAAGCGGCCTGATGGATGGTCCAGGTCGAGGCGAGCCGCAGCGCAGTGCGATGTTTTTCGGTGTATTTCCCGGTCTGCGTCAGATCGTGCCACACCTCTCCTGCGGTCGCATGCAGATAGGCGCGCGCGGCGCGCAAATTGCCTTCGGTGCGGCCGAGCGCGCCCTGCACGGCATTATTCTGGTGCATCGCCTTGAGCCCCTGGGGCGTCTTGCTGCGCGACAAATCGGTCGCGGCGTCGAGCGTTGCGCGTGCGACGCCGACCGCAACCGACGCAAAGCCCATGCCGAACACGATGTTGGTCGTGAGCTGGTAGAGCGGGCCTTTTTCACGCACCGCGGCCGGATCGTCGCGCACCACGGAGAACCGATCCGGAATGAACAGATTGTCGACCGAATAGGAATCGGTGCCGGTGCCCTTGAGGCCAATCACGTCCCAGACGTCGTACATCGTGGCGCTCGCCAACGGAAACACGATGGTGCGAATTTCCGGCGTGCCATCCGCCTTGAGCCGCTTGGTGCCGTCGGCCTCGACGACCCCGACATGCGCGCCGAGCCAACTGGCCTGGCGGGAGCCGCTGGCGAAGTTCCAGCGGCCATGGGCGCGATAACCGCCGGGTACGACTTGAACCTCACCCGCGATCGCGCCCCAGGCGAGGATGCCGTTCGCAGGTCCGAAGACCTCCTGCGCGGTCTCGGGGTCGAGATAGGCCGCGGTCATGGCGCAGACGCTGCATTGGCCAAGGCACCATGCGGTGGAGGCGTCGGCCATCGCCACTTGTTCGAGCATGTCCATGAAGACTTCGAGCGGCGCCTCGGCGCCACCGACGCTTTGCGGCAGCAACACGCGATAGAGCCCGTTTTCGATCAGGCCGGAAACGACCGCTGGGGTCAGGCGACGCGTGCGTTCGATTTCGTCGGCCTCGCTCGCGATCAGCGGCGCCAGCGCGCGCGCGCGCTCGATAAGTCCGAAGCCGGGAAGTTTGTTCATTGGTTTCCTCGCCCTTTTCCAGGGTTTTGATTGGCGGCGGCATGGTGGTCTATTCGCCGCCGCCGATCAAGATGGGCAAGACGGCGTAACAGGGTCTATGCAAGGCGGCCGCGGCTTGACTGTGCCTTCCGAACATCATCGGAAGACGCCTTGTCCGGTAAGGCCCCGGCTATGCGGCGTCGCGCAGGCCGGACAGGAAGGTGTCGACGCTCTTGAACAGCGTCGCCGCGTGCTGGCTGAGTTCGCCGGAAGCGACCAGCACATTGTTGGCCAGCGTGCGTGACTGATCGGCCGCCTGGCTGGCGCCGGCGACATTGAGCGAGACCTCGCCGGTGCCGGCAGCGGCCTGCTGCACGCTGCGGGCGATCTCGCGGGTCGCCGAATCCTGTTCCTCGACCGCAGCCGCAATGGTGGTGGCAATGCCGCTGATCTCGCGGATGGTGTCGCTGATGTCGCCGATCGCGGCGACGCAGGTGCCGGTGGCGGACTGGATCGCGGTGACCTGGCCGGCGATCTCCTCGGTGGCCTTCGCGGTCTGGCTCGCAAGTTCCTTCACCTCGGCTGCGACCACCGCAAAACCCCGGCCGGCATCACCGGCGCGTGCGGCCTCGATGGTGGCGTTGAGCGCCAGCAAATTGGTCTGGCTGGCAATCGCGCTGATCAAGCGCAGCACATCGCCGATCTTCTCGCCGGCCGCGCTGAGACTGCCGACCATTTCGGTGGTCTGTCCGGCCTTGACCACGGCGCCGTCGGCGACATGGCTGGAATGGGTGACCTGGCGGCCGATCTCGGTCACGGAGGAGGCCAGTTCCTCGGTGGCCGCGGCAACCGTGTTGACGCTGGCCGATGCTTCATCCGAGGCGGCGGCCGCTGCTGCCGCGCGTTGCGAGGTGCCGTTGACGCTGGCTGTGATCTCGTTGGCGACGCGCTGCATGTCCTTGGTCGCCTGCGCCACGGCCGTGACCACGCTTTTGACGTCCGCCTCGAAGCGATCGGCCATCTGGCGCTGCAATGCCTTCTTCTCCAGCTCGGTCTGCTGCTTGGCGGCCTCCTGTGCTTCGCGCAGCGAATTGGCCTCGATCATGTTGCGGCGGAACACGTCGACGGTCGCCGCCATGCTGCCGAGTTCGTCCTTGCGGTCGCCGCCGGGGATCGTCACTGACGTATCGCCGCTGGAGAGGCGGTTCATCACCGCGGTGATCGCGGTTAGCGGACGCGACAGGCCACGGCCGAACAGGAAAGCCAATAGAACCGCCGCGGCCAGAATGACGGCGGTGCCGATCATGAGATTGCGCTGCGAGCTGATCGCCGCCGACTCATATTCGGTGGTGTCCTTGATGACTTCGAGCACGGCGATCGGCGCGCCGGCGTAATTCTTGATCTGGCCGAGATAGAGCGCGGCGGGGTGGCCATCCAAGCTCGCGTCGCGTTGGATGGCTGCGCCATCCAGTGCGCCCTTGAGTTCGTCCGGCGTGGCAAGCTCGCGGCCATCGAAGGTCGAGGACAACGTCTTGAAGGATTTGCCGTCGAACCAATGCACGGCGAGGTCGACACCCAGCCGTAGTTTGGCGCGATCGACGAATTCCTTGCCGAAGGGGGCGCCGACATCGACCACGGCGATACTCTTGCCGTCGCGGATGATTGGCGTGATGGCAAAATTCCCCAGCGTGACGCGGCCCGGTTCGACGCCGACAATCGGCTTGCCGGTCTTGTTCGCCGTCACCAGCGTGACGCGCCGTCCCGAAACGTCATCGCCATAGGCCTTGGGATCGTGGATGCGCAGGAAGACGCTCGCGGGCGGACGGGTCAGGGTTACCAGCGGGATGCCCTGCGCGGTCAGCGCCTTCATGGATTCGCCGAGCAATGCCATCAGCGCGTTGCGATCGTCCTTGAGGATGGCATCGCCTACCGCTGGCAGCGCGGCCACGGTAGCGCTGACCGACATCGCGACCCGCCCCTCGTAGTCGAGCGCGGCGATCACGCTGTCATATTGCAGCTTGAGTTGTTGCGCGAGCGCGAGCCGGGTCAGTGCGCGCTGCTGCAAAACCGAGAAGGTGCCGAGGATGGCACAAGCCATCGCGACGGTCAGCGAAATGGCGAGGATCAGGCGCGCCGCGATCGATCGAAGTTTGAACATTGGGGGCCGATTCTCCGCAGCCTAAGGAATGACGGAACCTCCCAGAAACTCCTTAAAAATTGGAGACGGATAGGGCGTTCGTGGACGAAGGTATCGATGCGTTTTCGCCGCGTGCCTATGCGGCGTCGCGCAGGCCGGCGAGGAAGGAATTGACGCTCTTGAACAGCGTCGACGCATGCTGGCCGAGTTCGCCCGACGCGACCAGCACATTGTCGGCCAGCGTGCGCGATTGATCGGCCGCCTGGCTGGCGCCGGCGACGTTGCGCGAGACTTCGGTGGTGCCGGCGGCGGCTTGCTGCACGCTGCGCGCGATCTCGCGGGTCGCCGAATCCTGTTCCTCGACTGCGGCTGCGATGGTGGTGGCAATGCCGCTGATCTCGCGGATTGTCGTACTGATATCGCCGATGGCATCGACGCAGTTGCCGGTGGCGGACTGGATCGCGGTGACCTGGCCGGCGATTTCTTCCGTGGCCTTGGCGGTCTGGCTCGCGAGTTCCTTGACCTCGGCGGCGACCACGGCGAAGCCGCGCCCGGCTTCGCCGGCACGCGCGGCCTCGATGGTGGCGTTGAGCGCCAGCAAATTGGTCTGGCTGGCGATCGCGCCGATCAGGCGCAGCACATCGCCGATCTTCTCGCCGGCCGCGGAGAGGCTGCCAACCATTTCGGTGGTCTGCCCTGCCTTGACCACGGCGCCATCGGCGACATGGCTGGAATGGGTGACCTGGCGGCCGATCTCGGCGACGGAAGACGCGAGTTCTTCGGTCGCTGCGGCAACGGTGTTGACGCCGGCGGATGCTTCCTCCGAGGCGGCTGCGGCCGCGGCCGCCTGCTTTGAGGTGCCGTTGACGCTGGTCGTGATCTCATGCGCCACGCGCTGCATGTCCTTGGTCGACTGCGCCACGGCCGTGACCACGCTCTTGACGTCGGCCTCGAAGCGATCGGCCATCTGTCGCTGCAGCGCTTTCTTTTCCGCCTCGGTTTGTTGTTTGGCAGCGTCCTGCGATTCGCGCAGCGAATTGGCTTCGATCATGTTGCGGCGGAACACATCGACCGCTACCGCCATGCTGCCGAGTTCGTCCTTTCGACTGGCTCCGGGAATCGTCACGGCGGTATCGCCACTGGAAAGGCGGTTCATCACGGCGGTGATCGCGGCCAGCGGGCGCGACAGGCCTCGGCCGAGCAGGAAGGCGACCAGCACTGCAATGGATAGAATAATGGCCGTGCCGATCATCAGGTTGCGCTGCGAACTCGAGGTCGCTGCCTCGTATGCGGTGGTATCCTTGACCACCTCCAGAACTGCGATCGGCGTGCCGGCGTAATTCCTGATCTGACCGACATAGAGCGCGGCCGGATGGCCGTCCAGATTGGCATCGCGGTGCAGCGTTGCGCCGTCGAGCACGCTTTTCAGTTCGCCCTCGGTCGCGACCACGCGATCGCCGAAGGTGGACGAGAGGGTTTGGAAGGACTTGCCATCGTACCAATGCACGGCGAGATCGACGCCAAAACGCTGCTTGGCATGATCGACGAATTCCTTGCCGAAGACGGCGCCGACGTCGACCGCCGCGATGCTTTTGCCGTCACGGACGATCGGGGTGATTGCGAAGATGCCGAGCGTATCGCGCCCTCGCTCGACGCCGACGACAGGCTTTGCCGTTCTGTTCGCGGTCACCACGGCGGATCGACGCGACGAAATATCGTCGCCGAACGACTTGGGATCGTAGACCCGCAGGAAAATAGTGGCCGGCGGCAGGATCAGGTTCATCAAGGGCATGCCCTGCGCTTTTAGCGCCTTCGATGCATCGCCGAGAATTGCCGACAGACTGTCGCGATCACCCTTGATGACGGCGTCCGCAACCGGGGGCAGGGCGGCCAATGCCGTGCTGACGGCCATCGCAGCGTGCCCCTCATAATCGAGGGCGGCGATCACGCTGTCATATTGCAGCTTGAGTTGCTGATCGAGCGCGAGCTGCATCAGCGCACGCTGCTGCATCATCGAGAAGGTGCCGAGGATGGCGCAGGCCGCTGCGACCGTTAGCGAGATCGCCAGAATCAGTTGTGCGCCGATCGATCGAAGTCTGAACATGAGGCCGCCGAATCTCTGCTGAAAAGGAATTCGGAAGCTCCCAGAAATTCCTTAAGAATTGCAGCGGCGGCGACCAGGGCCGTAATTTTACGGTACGACATAAAGTACTGGCCGAGAGCACAGATTTCGTCCGGACAGCCTCAGCTATCCACCTTCAGCGCGGCAATGAAGGCTTCCTGCGGGATGTCGACCTTGCCGAACTGCCGCATCTTCTTCTTGCCTTCCTTCTGCTTCTCCAGAAGCTTGCGTTTGCGCGTGATGTCGCCGCCGTAGCATTTGGCGGTGACGTCCTTGCGCAGCGCGCGCACGGTTTCGCGCGCGATCACCTTGCCGCCGATCGCGGCCTGGATCGGAATCTGGAACATGTGCGGCGGGATCAGTTCCTTCATCTTCTCGACCATGGCGCGGCCGCGGCCTTCGGCGCGGGTCCGGTGCACCAGCATCGACAGCGCGTCGACCGGTTCGTTGTTGACCAGGATCTGCATCTTGACGAGATCGGCCGGCTTGTAGTCAGTCAGATGATAGTCGAACGAGGCGTAGCCCTTGGAGACCGATTTCAGGCGGTCATAGAAGTCGAACACCACTTCGTTGAGCGGCAGGTCATATTTCACCATCGCGCGCGAGCCGACATAGGTCAGCTCCTTCTGCGAGCCGCGGCGGTCCTGGCACAGCTTCAAGACGCTGCCGAGATATTCGTCGGGGGTGAGGATGGTGGCCTCGATCCAGGGTTCCTCGATCTCGGCGATCTTCACCACGTCGGGCATGTCGATCGGGTTATGGATCTCGATGATCTGTCCGTCGGTCAGCCGCATCTTGTAGATCACCGACGGTGCGGTCGCGATCAGATTGAGGTCGAACTCGCGCGACAAACGCTCCTGGATGATCTCAAGATGCAACAGCCCGAGGAAACCGCAGCGGAAGCCGAAGCCGAGCGCGGCCGAGGTTTCCATCTCGAACGAGAAGCTGGCGTCGTTGAGGCGGAGCTTGCCCATCGCCGCGCGCAGCGTTTCGAAATCGTCGGCATCGACCGGGAACAGGCCGCAGAACACCACGGGGATCGCCGGTTTGAAGCCTGGCAGTATGTCGGTGACCGGCTTGCGGTCGTCGGTGATGGTGTCGCCGACGCGCGTATCGGCCACTTCCTTGATCGCGGCGTTGATGAAGCCGATCTCGCCGGGACCGAGTTCGTCAACCTGGGTCATCTTCGGCGTGAAGAAGCCGACCCGCTCGATGTCGTAGGCGGCGCCAGTCCCCATCATGCGGATGCGGTCACCCTTTTTGATCACGCCGTCGACCACACGAATGAGTACCACCACGCCGAGATAGACGTCGTACCAGCTATCGACCAGCAGCGCCTTCAGCGTCGCGTTGCGGTCGCCCTTCGGCGGCGGCAGGCGGGTGACGATGGCTTCCAGCACGTCGGGCACGCCGAGGCCGGTCTTGGCCGAGATCATCACCGCATCCGAGGCGTCGATGCCGATCACGTCCTCGATCTGCTGCTTGACCTTTTCGGGTTCGGCCGCCGGAAGATCGACCTTATTGAGAACCGGGACGATCTCATGGCCGGCGTCGAGCGCGTGGTAGACATTGGCGAGCGTCTGCGCTTCCACGCCCTGGCTGGCGTCGACCACCAGCAGGGAACCTTCACAGGCCGCCAGCGAGCGCGAGACTTCGTAGGCGAAGTCGACATGGCCCGGCGTGTCCATCAGGTTGAAGATGTAATCCTTGCCGTCCTTGGCACGATATTTCAGCCGGACGGTCTGCGCCTTGATGGTGATGCCCCGCTCGCGCTCGATATCCATGGAATCGAGCACCTGCTCCTTGCCAGCCATTTCGCGGTCCGTGAGCCCGCCCGTCATCTGGATCAGGCGGTCGGCCAAGGTCGATTTGCCATGGTCGATATGGGCGACAATGGAGAAGTTGCGGATGTTGGAAATAGGGGCAGTTGTCATGGGCGCGGGATAGCATTCGCACCCCGCTGCGGCAACCGGAATGCGGCGTTTTGGAGCCGGATCCCGCAGCCCAACTTCACGGCAAGCTGATTCCACTTTGCACGAAAACGCGCTAGGCACAGGGCCATGTCAACTACATCGATTTTACCCGCGACATCACGTGCGCGCCGCAGGCCACGTATCCGGCGACTGGCGGCATTGCTTGCCGCTTCGGCCTCCAGCCGCCGGGCCGGCCCCTGGCTGGTGATCGGTTTCGCCATCCTGCACGCGATGCTCTGGACCATGATCCTGATCCAGCTCAAGGCGGCGCAGGATATTCATTTCGATGTCGCCGAAGCCTTCGCCTGGGGCCAGAAATTCCAGCTCGGCTATGGCAAGCATCCGCCATTGTCGGGATGGGTGGCGGGCCTCTGGTTCCAGATCTTTCCGGCCGCCAACTGGTCGACCTATGCGCTGGCGATGGCAACCGTAAGCTGCGGCCTGGTGATCTCCTGGTTTACCGCGCTGCGCGTGGTCGATCGGCGCCGCGCGTTCTTTGTGGTGGTGATGCTCGCGCTCTACCCGATCTTCAATTTCAAGGGTTTTAAGTATAATCCGGACCTGCTGCAGCTGGTGACGCTGCCGCTGCTGGTGCTGGCCTATCTCGATGCGTTCGAGAAGCGCACCACGCGTTCGGGGCTGTGGCTTGGCCTCGCCGGTGCGCTGGCGCTGATGACGAAATACTGGGTGCTGACCATGATCGGCGCGGTCGGGATCGCCGCCTTGCTGCATCCGCAACGGTTGCTGTTCCTGCGTTCGCCGGCGCCCTGGGTCGCGATCGCGACGCTGCTGGTGGCCATGCTGCCGCATCTGTGGTGGCTCAGGGAAGTCGACTTCGCGCCGTTTAGCTATGCCGGCGACATCTACGCCCTGACCGACCGGGCGCAGTGCCTGCAGCTCGTGATCGGCTATCTCGATCATAACCTTGCGCTATTGGCTGCGCCGATCGCGCTGGCGGCACTGGTGCTGGCATTGACGCCGGGATGGTGGGCGAGCATGTCGCGGCGACCACTGGCGCTGGTTACGCGCCACTGGTCGCGGGGGCCGAACCCGGGCGTCAACACCTCGCAGGCACTCAACGTCTGGATCATTCAGATCGTGGTCGCGATCGGGCCGCCGCTCGGCGCGCTCGCGTTCATCGTCTATCTGAAGACCGATTGGGGGATTTCGCTGTTCTTCCTGGTGCCGCTGGCGCTGGTGGCGATTCCCGCGCTGCGTGTTCCCAGGATCGCGGTGTTCTACCTGGCGGCGGTCTGGCTCGTGATCACGCTCGCGACCTTGGCGGCGGCACCCCGCATCGCGGCGCTCGAAATCGCTGAAAATCCCAATGGCGCGTCCGGCTACAGCGCGCGCTCCGAACTCGCCCGCGAACTCACCCAGGCCTGGCATGAGCGCTTCGGTTCGCGCTGGCCCGTGGTCGCCGGCACCACGGAGATCGGCGAACCGATGACGTTCTACAGTCCGGATCATCCGAAGCCCTATACGCCTGGCGAGACCTGGTCGTCGGGATTGACCTCGCTCGAAGAGGCCAGGCAACTCGGCTTCATCGGCATCTGCGACACGTCGGATTACCGGCTGAAGACCTGCGAAGCCTGGATGGCGGCCAACGCCGCCAATGCCGAGAATCTGGTGATGACCACGCAGCGGTTTTTCAGCGGCCATTCCGGCCCGTCGACGACCTGGAAAGTCTACATCATGCCGCCGGCGAAGTGATCGTTCGCCACTTGAGCCATCGCGAATTCTGAAACTGAGAGATCCCTCAGGAATATCCCCATGACCACTCCATCGACTGCCCTCATCATCGGCGCCTCGCGCGGCCTCGGGTTAGCTCTTGCCCGTGAATGGTTGTCACGCGGCTGGAACGTGCTCGCAACCGTACGGTCCGCCGAACGCACTGCTTTGCACGAGACTGCGGCGACATCGGGCGGCCGGCTCACGATCGAGCAGTTGGATATGACCGACCCCGCCGGCGTCGATGCGTTGCGTCAGCGGCTTTCGGGCCGTGAACTGGATCTGCTGTTCGTCAACGCGGGTGTCGCGAACGGGCCGGGCGAGCGTGTCGATCAAGTCTCAACGGAAGAATTCAACCGCGTCATGGTGACAAACGCCTTGAGCCCGATGCGCGTGGTTGAACGGCTGGGACCGCTCGTCCGCTCGGACGGCACGATCGCCGTCATGTCCTCAAGCCTGGGGAGCGTCTCGCTGAATCAAACGGGCGGATGGGAGGTCTATCGCGCCAGCAAGGCGGCTTTGAACACCCTGATGCGGTCCTATGCCGTCCGTCATGCTGGCGATCGGCGTAGCCTGGCCTTGGTGGATCCAGGTTGGGTTCGAACCGACATGGGAGGATCGGACGCACGGCTCGGCGTCGAGGAAAGCATTCCCGGCGTTGCCGATGCACTGGCGGCGTGGCACGGCCAATCTGGCTCTGCGATACTTTAACTACAAGGGTGAGATCGTGCCTTGGTAGGCAAACGCCACTATCAAGTGTTCTCTTCGTGGAATTTATCGCCGACCAGTTCGGTGATCGCATCCAGCGCCGCTTCGGCTTCGGGGCCCGCCGCGGAGACGGTGATCGTGGTGCCCGGGCCTGCTGAGAGCATCATCAATCCCATGATGGACGTGCCGCCGACGGTCTCGTTGCCGCGGGTGACCCAGACCTCGGCATTGAAGCGCTCGACCATCTGAACGAATTTTGCGGAAGCGCGCGCATGAAGGCCGCGCTTGTTGATGATCGGCATTTCGCGGGACAGCGCGTCCGGCGGGACACTTGGCCCGGAACTGGTTTCGGGCGGCGTATCGTCGTCGCTCATTTGCCGGCGAGAACACGGCTGGCGATGGTGACGTATTTGCGTCCGGCTTCCTGCGCCATCGAGATGGCATCGGGAAGCGACCGCTCTTCGCGAACCTTCGCAAGCTTGACCAGCATCGGAAGATTGATCCCCGCGAGCACTTCCACTTTCGGGCGGCTCATACAGGAGATCGCAAGGTTGGATGGCGTCCCGCCGAACATGTCGGTCAGGATTGCAACGCCATCGCCGCTATCGACGCGGTTGACGGCTTCAATGATATCGCTGCGACACAAATCCGAGTCGTCCTCGGCTCCGATCGTGACAGCTTCGATTTGTTTTTGCGGACCCATGACGTGTTCAAGCGCCGCCTTGAACTCGTCGGCAAGGCGCCCATGGGTCACAAGCACTAGACCAATCATCGGAAACTCCTCGTGGGTGCTTTTTGGTGCACCGCACGAACGCGCCACTTTGACCATCCAGAGCCCCCGCGCAAGAGGGGATCTTTGCGATTCTCCCGGAAAATAACCTTGGTGGGGGAGTCTGCGCCGGTCATTCGGTCGCGATACTGGACCTGATATGGTTACTAATTCCCTTCACACAATCATCAGAAAGGGAGTTGGTTTCCGTACCATCGGTTGTCATTAGTTCAGCTACAACCAAAGGCAGCGGGGAAAAACCCGATTCCACGGGTATCCGCGGTATTCTTACCCCATGAATGAGCGCTTGCCGGGCTTCCGGCGGCGGCAGCCGTTCGGCATCCTGAGCTGCCAGGTCGACGACCAGGCCCACCACGGCCTCCGCAGTGAACGCGCAGCGGCGAATACCTAACCCGCGAATCTCGATCAGTCCCGCCAATCGCTGTGACGGCCGGACCACGAGGTGATCGTTATGCACAGCCAAATGGACGCGGTCGTCGCCGACCAGCACGGCGGGTGAGATTTGCCCCGTGCGGCCGGCCAGGATGAGGTCGAAGGCGAGGCGTGACTTGCCTGACCCGGAAGGCCCACGGATCAGCACGGCGCGATTGCCGACCATCACAGCCGAAGCGTGAACGCTTGCAGCCGCCGTGTCCGTCATGGCGACGGGAGCCGGACCACAAAGCGTGCACCTGCGATCGTGGGCTCACCCTCGGCGTCGACAGGGCCGACGCGATTCTCGGCCCAGATGCGGCCGCCATGGGCCTCGATGATCTGCTTGGAGATCGACAGCCCCAGTCCGGAATTCTGTCCAAAACCCTGATGCGGGCGGTCGGTGTAAAACCGCTCGAAGATGCGCTCCAGCGCGTCGTCGCGAATTCCCGGCCCGTCGTCATCGACGACGATTTCGATTTCCGATCGCACCCGGCGGCAGACCACTCGGACCTTGCTGCCAGGAGTTGAGAACGACTGCGCGTTCATCAGCAGATTGGAGACGACCTGCCCGAGCCGCGAATCATGGCCGGGAACCGAGAAGGTGTCGGCGGGGGTTCGTCCCTCGAACCGGATCTGTACGCCGACATCGTGGCCGAGCTTGGTCTCATTGGCGACCGAGGTCAGCGTGCTGAGCAGGCGACGCAGATCGACCGGCGCCATATCCTGCCGCTGCAGTTCGGCATCGAGCCGGCTGGCGTCCGAAATGTCCGAAATCAGCCGGTCAAGCCGCTTGACGTCATGCTCGATCACGGCGAGCAGCCGGGCGCGGCTGTTTTCGTTGCGCGCCAAAGGCAGCGTTTCGACCGCGGAGCGCAGCGAGGTCAGCGGGTTCTTCAATTCATGGGCGACATCGGCGGCGAACATCTCGATCGCCTCCATGCGGTTATAGAGCGCATCCGTCATGTCGCGCAGCGCCCCGGAGAGATGGCCGATCTCGTCGCGGCGGCGGGTGAAATCGGGAATCTCGACCCGGGTCCGGATCCGGCGGCGCACCCGCTCGGCGCTGTCGGCAAGCCGGCGCACCGGCCCGGCGATGGTGCTCGCCAGCAGCAGCGACAATACGATCATCACAGCCGCGGCGACGCCGCCGACTTTCAGGATCGCGAGCCGCTCGGCGGTGACCATCGCGTCGATGTCGCCGCCCTGGGTCGATAGCATCAGCGCGCCATAGACTTCACGGAAGCGCTGCACCGGCACCGCGACCGAGACGATCACCTCGCCGCGCTCATTGACGCGGACCTGGCTGCTCTTCTGGCCATCGAGCGCCTCGCCGACCTCGTGATAGCCCTTGCCGTTTTCAGGTCCGAGATCGCGGTAGAGCGGCAGGTCGCCGCGATTGAGCCAGGTGCGGATTGCGATCATGGTCCGTTCGGCGATGCCGGGCTTTTCGTCCGACAGCGGCGGCAGCTCGAAGCGAAACACATCGCCCTTGCTGTAGAGGCTGCGGCTGTCGAGCAGCAGGCCGCCATCGCGGTCGTAGATGCGGGCGCGGGTATTGGTCGGTGACACCAGCCGCCGCAGCACCGGCGCGACCCGTTCCGGATTGATCGGGAAATCGAGCCCGGAATATTCGTCCGGCGCACCGTAGGTTTCGCCGTTCTTCAGGTCCGACAGCCGGTCCGGATCGATGGTGATGGTGTTGGTATCGACGGTCGCGGAGGCCGCGATCGCGCCCGCGATGATTTCGGCCGACACCTGCAGGCTCTGCGTCCGCGCGTCGATCAGGCCGGCGCGGAATTGCGAGAGGTAGAGAATGGAGGCGACCAACGCCACGAGGCCGGCGAGGTTGAGCGAAACGATCCGGCGCGTGAGGCTGGAGAACGACAGCGCAAAGAAAAACTGACCGGCGCGGCGCAGCCAGCCGAGGGGCACCTGCCAGCCTTTGACGCGCGGGGCATCGCTGGCAGCCGAATCCGCGCCGTGCGACGCAACTTCGTCCGCGGCATCGAGATTCGGATCAGACAGCGTTCGATCGAGCAATGGCCAAGACTGCTGGTTGTGGACTGCTGGTTGTGGACTGCCGGTTGTTTCGAAACGTCCCGCGAAGTGCGCTTCTCTTCGCGCGCCCCCGCATTCTCTTCGCGCATCCTATCCGAGACGGGCGGCCAAGTCAGTTAACAATGCGCCCGCCGGGGCGCATGCATGTCAGGTCTCTCGAAAGATCAGGTTTCCTTGAAGCGGTAGCCGACGCCGTAGAGGGTTTCGATCATCTCGAAATCGTCGTCGACCACCTTGAACTTCTTGCGCAGCCGCTTGATGTGGCTGTCGATGGTGCGGTCGTCGACATAGACCTGATCGTCATAGGCTGCGTCCATCAGCGCGTTGCGGCTTTTGACCACGCCGGGGCGGGTCGCCAGTGCCTGCAGGATCAGGAATTCCGTCACCGTCAGCGTGACCGGCTCGTTCTTCCAGGTGCAGGTGTGACGCTCGGGATCCATCCGCAGCAAGCCGCGATCGAGCGCCTTGGCGTCGGTCTCCTTGGGGACTGCGGTCGGATCCTTTGGCGCCGCGCGGCGCAGCACCGCCTTGACGCGCTCGACCAGCAGGCGCTGCGAGAACGGCTTGCGGATGAAATCGTCGGCGCCCATTTTGAGGCCGAACAATTCATCGATCTCCTCGTCCTTGGAGGTGAGAAAGATCACCGGCAGATCCGATTTCTGCCGTAGCCGGCGCAGCGTCTCCATGCCGTCCATGCGCGGCATCTTGATATCGAGGATGGCGAGGTCCGGCTGGCTGGTGCGAAAGCCGTCGAGCGCCGACGCGCCATCCGTATAGGTCATGATACGGTAGCCTTCGGCTTCCAGCGCGATCGAGACCGATGTGAGGATGTTGCGGTCGTCATCGACCAAGGCGATTGTGGGCATGAGCCTGCTTTCGAAAAAACGGTGGCTGAAACGGCGGGCTATATAGCGGTGCGCCGTATAAGTGGGCTTCGAACGCGGTCAACGAGCAATGCAAGCTGGGCTGAAGTGTGACCGAGTTCCGCAGAGCGCTTCGCGGGGCAAAGCGTTCCAACCCGTGGTAACGCCTATTTACCCGAAAAAAGACCTTCATTGCAACACGATACCTTGGATTTAACACATGCAATCGTCAGCTGATTTCGACCCTTCCAGGCTGGCCCGGTCGCTGCTGCGGCGCAGCCGGCAGGGGGCACTGGCTACCCTGATGGTCGGAACCGGCGATCCCTATTGTTCCCTGGTGAATGTCGCGAGCCACGTCGATGGCTCGCCGATTCTGCTGATTTCGCGGCTCGCGCTGCACACCCAAAACGTCCTTGGCGATACCAGGGTTTCGCTGATGCTGGACGAGCGGGCCGCCGGCGACCCGCTGGAGGGCGCCCGGATCATGCTGGCGGGCCATGCGGAACAGGCCGGGGCGGACGAGGCCGCGGTGCTGCGCAGGCGCTACCTCAACGCCCATCCATCAGCGGAAGCCTTTGTTGAATTTAAGGATTTTGCCTTTTTCCGGATCCGGCCCACAGCCGCCCATCTGGTGGCCGGATTTGGCCGGATCGTGGATCTGGCGCCGGAACGGTTCCTGACCGACATTTCCGATGCCACGGCGCTGCTGGAGGCCGAGCCGGGCGCCATCGAACACATGAACCATGATCACCGCGACGCCATGAATCTGTACGCGACCAAGTTGCTGGGCGCGGCAGCTGCCGACTGGCGCTGTACCGGCTGCGACCCCGAGGGGATGGACATGCAGGCCGGGGCGACGACGCTCCGGCTGGAGTTCCCGGAGCGCGTCACCAATGGCAACGAACTGCGCAAGATGCTGGTCCGGCTGGTGGGCGAGGCGCGCGCCAAGGCTTGATCGAGGCTTGATCGAGCCGAATCTGACCGGTGAGATCGTCGTCGACGCGCCGGAACATTGAACGGGCGCGTGGGTTCACGCGACCCATCACACGATCCAAGGCAGCGCGCCCGCGGCCGTTGAATGTGAGACGAACCCAGCATGAAATCCGGCAATCGGTTGGCTCTGACGCTGGGGCTGGCGCTGATCGCGAGCGCCTGTCTCGGCACTTCGTGCTTTGCGCAGAAAAGCGATAGCGCCACGCTCGGTGCCCGGATTGCCGAACTCAGCCGGGCCGGAAAATATTCCGAGGCGATACCGCTGGCGCAGCGGCAGGTCGCAAACCTTGAGAAATCATCCGGCATCGCTAGTCGCGACCTCGCCGGCGCGCTGAACAATCTGGCGCTGCTCTATGGCAATCAGGGTCAGGACAGCGAGGCCGAGCCGCTCTACAAGCGCGCGCTTTCGATCCTGGAGAAAACCGATGGCCTCGATCGCGTCGAGATCGCGCCCGAATTGAACAATCTGGCGGCGCTATATGAGCGGCAGGGTCGTTACGCCGAAGCTGAACCCTTGTTCAAGCGCGCGCTGGCGATCCGCCAAAAGGCGCTCGGGCAAGCTCATCCCGATGTCGGGCAATCCCTGAATAATCTCGCGACATTGTATGAAAGACAGGGCCGTCACGCCGACGCCGAGCCGCTGTTCAGCCAGGCGCTGGCGATCTACCAGAAGGCGGCGGGCCCGGATCATCCGGCAGTGGCCACGCTGCTCAACAATCTCGGCCAGGTCTACAAGGTCGAGGGACGTGCCGCCGACGCCGAGCCGCTGATCAGGCGCTCGCTGGCGATCCGCGAGAAGGCGCTCGGCCCCGATCATCCCGATGTCGCGCGATCGTTGAACAATCTGGCTGAACTCGATGAGCGCGTGGGCCGCCCGGCCGAGGCTGAGCCGCTGTATCAGCGCGCGCTGACGATCCGCCTGCGGGCGCTGGGATCGGATCATCCCGACGTCGCGACATCGCAGAACAATCTGGCTTCGTTTTATCAGGGCCAGAAACGAACCAGCGATGCCTTGCCGCTGGTGCAACAGACCATCGCGAGCGGCCGCGCGCAGTTGCGCATAGCACTTCCGGTGTTGTTCGACGCGCAGGCACGGCAACTGGTCTCGATCGAGAGGGCATCGGATGATGCCTTGAATGCGATCCAACTCGGCATCCAATCCTCGGCCGCATCCGCCGTGAACAAGCTCGCGGTTCGACTTGCCGCCGGAACCGATCGTCTCGCCGAACTGGTTCGCAGGGATCAGGACCTCGCCGCGGAAGCCGAGACGCTGGACAAGGCGATCGTATCGGCGGTTTCGCAAGGGGCGGCGAAGCGGGATGCGGCCGCGGAGCAGCGCAGCCGAAGCCGGCTCGCGGCCATCGCGGGCGAACGCGCAGGTCTGCAGAAAATCCTGGCGGCCGAGTTTCCCGATTACGCGGCACTGTCCAACCCGTTGCCGATGACGGTTAGGGAAGTGCAGTCGCTGCTATCACCGGAAGAAGCCCTGGTGCTGTTCACGGTGGTCGACCGCGAGAGCTACGTTCTGGCGATGACACAGGACCGCTTCGAGTGGCGGCGGTTGCCGCTCGGCGCCGAAGCGGTGTCGCAAAAGGTCGCCGCGTTCCGTCGCGGGCTTGATCTCCGCCAGATCGGCAACGCCAACGATCCATCCGGCCGCGCTGGCTTATTCGATCTGGCGCTCGCCAACGAATTATATGCGGTACTGCTGGGACCGGTCGAAACCCTGGTGAAAGACAAGCGCGGGCTTCTGGTGGTGCCATCGGGCGCGCTGACAGCGCTGCCATTCCATCTCTTGGTGACGGAAAAGCCGCCGGCCGCGATTCCGGAAACCTTTGACGGCTATCGCGAGGCGGCGTGGCTGCTCAAGCGCCAGGCGGTGTCGGTGCTGCCGTCGGTGGCGAGCCTGAAAGCCCTGCGGGTGTTTGCGCGCAAGGAGCAGGGCATCAAGCCGATGGCCGGTTTTGGCGATCCCGTGTTCAATCCAGCGCAGCGCGATACGGGCGATCAACGTGCCGCGACCGCATCCGAGGCGACCAAGTCCGCCGTCCGCGGTGTGACGTCGGCGGCCTATACTGATTTCTGGCAGGGCGCCGGCGTCGACCGCGCGATGCTAGCGCAAGCGTTGCCGGAACTGCCTGACACCGCGGACGAATTGAAAGCGGTCGCCAAAGATCTCGGTGTGGCCGCCGCCGACATCCATCTCGGTGCCGATGCCAGCGAAACCACCGTCAAGCGCGCGCCGTTGGCCGATTACAGCATCATCTATTTTGCCACCCATGGTCTCGTCGCCGGCGACGTGAAAGGGCTCGCCGAACCGTCGCTGGCGCTCAGCATGCCGGAGCATCCGTCCGAACTTGATGATGGCCTGCTGACGTCGAGCGAAGTGGCGCAGCTGAAACTCAACGCCGATTGGGTGGTGCTGTCGGCCTGCAATACGATCGCCGGCGACAAGCCCGGCGCCGAAGCCCTGTCAGGCCTGGCGCGCTCGTTTTTCTATGCGGGCGCGCGGGCGCTGCTGGTGTCGCATTGGGCGGTCAGTTCGGAGGCGGCGACGCGGCTTGCAACTTCCACGTTTGATCGCCTCAAGGCCAATCCGAAAATGAGCCGCACCGAAGCGCTGCGTCAGGCCATGCTCGGCTATCTCAACGACAAATCGTCGCCGCGGAACGCCTATCCGGCGTTCTGGGGGCCATTTGCGCTGATCGGCGAAGGCGCGGCGCATTAGCGCTTCGATTGTGCACAGCAGCAAAACAATTCGGGCGTGACGGAGTGTCGCGCGCCCGGAAAATGGGCGCCGCTACGCACTGCAGCAAAGCATTTCTGCGGCATATTTGGGCTGCCTACAGAATAAACCAAAACTCGCGGGATCGGCTTGGCAAGCCGGACGTTCATCACTATTAGGTCGCCGGATCGAGGCCGGAAGGCTATGTTCAGGCTTACCGCGACAGAGGCAGGTTGGGCCCATTCGCAGGTTCGAGGAGGATTTCGTGCAAGAGACGGGCGTGCATAATGGTGCCTTCGGTGCCGACAAATTCGGCTTAAAAAACCTCAAGGGCGTGAACTGGAACTTTGGCGCGCCGCAGCTCACCGAGCATTCGCTGCGTACCGGCGAAGCGGTGCTGTCTTCCGATGGCGCGCTGTGCGCGGACACCGGAGTGTTCACGGGCCGCAGCCCGAAGGACAAGTTCACGGTTCGCGATGCCACCACCGACAAGAACATGTGGTGGGCCGGCAACCAGTCGATCACCTCGGAGCAGTTCGCGACGCTCTATGCGGATTTCCTCAAGCACGCCGAAGGCATGGAACTGTTCGCGCAGGATCTCTATGGCGGCGCTGACCCGACGCATCGGATCAAGACTCGCGTCTTCACCGAACTCGCCTGGCACTCGCTGTTCATCCGCACGCTGCTGATCCGCCCGGCGGCGTCGGAACTCGAGAGCTTCGTGCCGGAGCTGACCATCATCGATCTGCCGAGCTTCCGCGCCGATCCCAATCGTCACGGCTGCAAATCCGAGAACGTTGTCGCCATCGATTTCGCTCGCAAGATCGTCCTGATCGGCGGGTCTTATTACGCCGGCGAGATGAAGAAGTCGGTATTCACCACGCTGAATTACTATCTGCCCGAAAAGGGCGTGATGCCGATGCATTGCTCGGCCAATGTCGGCCCCAACGGCGATTCCGCGATCTTCTTCGGCCTCTCCGGCACCGGCAAGACCACGCTCTCGGCCGATCCCAAGCGCACGCTGATCGGCGACGACGAGCATGGCTGGAGCGAGGACGGCATCTTCAATTTCGAAGGCGGCTGCTACGCCAAGTGCATCAAGCTGTCGGAAGAAGCCGAGCCCGAGATCTATGCCGCCAGCAAGCGCTTCGGCGCGGTGCTGGAAAACGTCGTGCTGGACGCCAACACCCGCACGCCTGATTTCGACGACGGCTCAAAGACCGAAAACACCCGCTCGGCCTATCCGCTCGACTTCATCCCGAATGCGTCGCGCAGCGGCCGCGCCGGTCATCCGAAGAATCTGGTAATGCTCGCCGCCGACGCGTTCGGCGTGATGCCGCCGATCGCGAAACTGACTCCGGCACAGGCGATGTATCACTTCCTGTCCGGCTACACCGCGAAGGTTGCGGGCACTGAACGCGGCCTCGGCAACGAGCCGCAGCCGGAATTCTCGACCTGCTTCGGCTCGCCGTTCCTGCCGCGCGATCCTTCGGTCTACGGCAATCTGTTGCGTGACCTGATCGCCAAGCACAATGTCGATTGCTGGCTGGTCAACACCGGCTGGACCGGCGGCAAATACGGTACCGGCCGCCGCATGCCGATCAAGGTGACGCGGGCGCTGTTGACCGCGGCGCTGGACGGTTCGCTGCGTAATGCCGATTTCCGCACCGACAAGTATTTCGGTTTCGCGGTGCCGACCTCGCTGCCCGGTGTCGAGCCGCACATCCTCGATCCGGTCAAGACCTGGGCCGACAAGGCCGAGTTCGACAAGACCGCACGTGCGCTGGTTGGCATGTTCCAGAAGAACTTCGCCAAGTTCGAAGCGCAGGTCGACGCCGACGTCCGCGCCGCCGCGCCGGAAGCAAAGCTCGCGGCGGAGTAAGATGCTCGCCCCGGAATGACGAAAAAGGGCGGTTCATTCGAGCCGCCCTTTTTCATTGCCGATCCGGCTGCGGATTATTCAACCCTCATCGGGCAACACCGCGTTGCTCGGCGTCGGCCGGTCGGTGATCTGCACGCCGAACAGGCTCCCGATCAGTTCGACCGCGACACGCGCGGTGCGGCCGCGTTCGTCGAGGAACGGATTGAGCTCGACGATATCGGCCGATCGCACCAGGCCTGAATCGTGCAACAGCTCCATGATCAGATGGGCTTCGCGATAGGTGGCGCCGCCCGGCACCGTGGTGCCGACGCCGGGCGCCACGGCGGGATCGAGGAAATCGACGTCGAAGCTGAGATGCAGCACGCCGTTGCGGGCCTTGACCCGTTCGATCACGCGCCGGATCAGGACGCCAACGCCGAATTCGTCGATCGCGCGCATGTCGACGATCGCGACGCGGCGTTCGCGCACCAGATTTTTCTCCAGCGGGTCGATCGAGCGAATCCCGAACAGATCGAGCCGGTCGGGCGTGATGGGCGCGCGCGGCTGGTTGCCGAGCAGGCCGTCAAGGCCGGGCTCGCCGCACAGGAACGCCGCCGACATCCCATGCATGTTGCCGGTAATGGTGGTCGCCGGCGTGTTGTAGTCGGCGTGCGCATCGAGCCAGAGCACGAATAGCGGCCGGTCCTGCTCCTGCCAGTAACGCGCGACGCCGTTCACCGAACCCATCGACAGGCTGTGATCGCCGCCCATGAAGATCGGGATCGCGCCGCTCTCGGCCAGCGCGAAGGCGCGTTCGCTCAACGCGCGCACCCAGTTTTTTATCTCGTCATAATATTTGGCATTGGCCGGGGGCGGATCGTCGGATGACGCTGTCGCCGGCTTGGCCAGGTCGCCATGGTCTTCGACCGTCAGCCCCAACTGCTCGAGCACGCGCGCGATGCCCGCGGTGCGCAGCGCTGCGGGTCCCATCAGCGTGCCGGCCTGCGACGCACCGATCTCGATGGGGATACCAAGCAACGCGATCTTCGGGGTGTTCGATGTGTCGGCGTCGGACATCTGATGTGGCCTTTGGTGTTGCGCGGCGCAAAGGCGCCTTTGTCCACCTTACACGCTATGCGGCTTCGAGATCATCCTCACGCCTTGAAATATGCGATCTGCGTCGTGGTCGCGAGCAGTCGCCCGCTCGGCGACCACAACTCGCCGTTCTGGTCGCCGTAGCTCTTGTTGAAGATCTTGGCGTCGGCGATCGCGAGCACGCGTGTGATGTCCTCGGCCGCGAGGCTTTCGACGTCGGTGTGGAAATAGGTCGTCAGCGACACCGTGCCGAACGGCACCAGTTCGCTCCGCGCGTGAAAGACACGGCCGAAAAACGCATCCGACATCGACATCAGCGACAGCGCGTCGATTTTCCGCGGCACGCGGTCGCCGATCCATAATTTGGAGAATGCGCTGCCCGGTGCTGCCGGCGATGACGAGCCGAATTTCGGTTCGCCCTCGACAAAGCGGAAGTCATATTGCTTGACCCACGTTGCGGCGATTTTGGCGGCAAAAGGCAGCGTCTGCTCGAAGGGAGTGGCCTGCGGCGATGCGGCCTGCTGGTGCGACCACGACGGACGGCGTTCGGCGAATACGGCGGTGGCGAACGTCACGACGCCGGCGCTGCCTTGCGTCATCTCGACCGACCAATGCTGCGACGAGCGGTTCGCCTTGATCAGGCGCACGTCGAGATCGAACTCGCCTTGCGCCACCGGCGCGCAGAAATTGACGGTGAGGGAGAGCGGGTCGCCCGCGCGTTGCGGGTGGTCGATCAAGGCCCGCAGGATGGTGGCGGCGGTCGCACCGCCGAACTGGCCGACGAATGCCCAGTAATCCTCGCCCGCGCGCCCCTGCCAACTGGAGTCGCCGGCGGTGATCCGGGTGGCGTCGTCGAACAAATGCGGAGCTTTTGTCAGCATGAAACTTTCACGTTTGGGAACAGGGTCGGATTTGCCGGGCTTCGTCATTGCAATGACGACTTATGATTTCACCGCGATCCGCCGCTTTGCGCCTGCAGCGTATCGGGCTGTGTCCCGGGCACCGGCACGTTCCAGATGTCCGCCGCATATTCGCGGATGGTGCGGTCGGACGAGAACCAGGGCATCCGCGCGACATTGAGGATGCTGGCGCGGGTCCAGGCCGGGATCACCTGCCAGCGGGCATCGATGCCGCGTTGGGCCTGATAATAGGATTCGAAATCCGCGCTGACCATGTAGTGGTCGAGATAGCGCAGCGCGTGCGCGATCGATTCGAACCGGCCGGGATCGTCGGGCGAAAATTCGCCGCTGCCGATCGCGTTGATGGCCCGCGAGAGCGGCGGCGAGCGCCGGATCACGTCGGTCGCATCAAGCCCCTGCTTGCGCCGCACCACCACGTCCATCGCCTCCATGCCGAAGATCGCGATGTTCTCGGCGCCGACATGGTCGCGGATCTCGATATTGGCGCCGTCGAGCGTGCCGATGGTCAGCGCGCCATTGAGCGCGAGCTTCATGTTGCCGGTGCCGGAGGCTTCCATGCCCGCCGTCGAGATCTGTTCCGAGATGTCGGCGGCCGGGATGATCACCTCGGCGAGGCTGACATTGTAGTCGGTGAGGAACGCGACCTTCAGGCGGCCGGCCACGACAGGATCGTTGTTGACGACATCGGCGACGTCGTTGATCAGCTTGATGATCAACTTGGCATAGCGGTAGCTCGCCGCCGCCTTGCCGGCGAAGATCTTGACCCGAGGCACCCAGTCGCGCTGCGGCTCGTCGCGGATCGCCTGATACAGCGCGACCGTCTCGATGATGTTGAGCAATTGGCGCTTGTATTCGTGGATGCGCTTGATCTGGACGTCGAACAACGCCGTTGGATCCACCGGGACATTGAGGCGCTCGCCGATCAGCCGCGCCAGCGCGATCTTGTTGTGGTGCTTGACGCTGCGGAATTTCTGCTGGAACGCGGCGTCGCTGGCGCGGGCCTCCAGTAGGGACAATTGGGCGGGGTCGTCGAGCACAGCTTCGCCGCAGGCTTCGCGCAAAAGCTCGGTCAGCTTGGGATTGGCCAGCATCAGCCAGCGGCGGAAGGTGATGCCGTTGGTCTTGTTGGTGATACGCGAGGGGTAGAGATGATTGAGGTCGTGAAACACCGTCTCCTTCATCAGATCGGAATGCATCGCGGAGACGCCGTTGATGCGGTGCGAGCCGACGAAGGCGAGCTGTCCCATCCGCACCCGGCGGCCGGACTTCTCGTCGATCAACGATACCGAGGCGCGGAAATCGACGTCGCCGGGGCAACGTTGCTCCGCCAGCGCCAGATGCGCGACATTGATGCGGTAGATGATGTCGAGATGCCGCGGCAAAAGCCGTTCGAACAATTCGACCGGCCAGGTCTCGAGCGCTTCCGGCAGCAGCGTGTGATTGGTGTAGGATAGCGTCGCGACCGTGATCCGCCAGGCTTCATCCCACCGGAAATTATGCAGGTCGACCAGGATGCGCATCAATTCGGTGACGGCGAGACTGGGATGGGTGTCGTTGAGCTGCACCGCGGCCTTGGTGGCCAGACTGCGCAATTGGCCGTCGGAGGCGAGATGGCGGTTGATCAGGTCCTGCAGCGAAGCCGAGACGAAGAAATATTCCTGGCGAAGCCGCAGTTCGCGCCCCGCGGGACTTTCGTCGTTCGGATAGAGGAATTTGCAGATCGATTCCGCGCGGGCTTCCTCGGCGACGGCGCCGAGATAGTCGCCCTTGTTGAATATGTCGAGCTTGAGCGGATCGGGCGAGCGCGCCGACCATAGCCGCAGCGCGTTGACGTGCTGGCCGCGCCAGCCCACGATCGGCGTGTCATAGGCGACGGCCTGGATGGTTTCGGACGGGTGCCAGATCACGCGCTCGCGGCCCTTGGCATCGGTCACATGCTCGACGCCGCCGCCGAAATGCACCTGGTAGACCACTTCAGGCCGCTGGAATTCCCAAGGGTTGCCGAAGCCAAGCCACTCGTCCGGATATTCATGCTGCCAGCCCTGCGCGATGATCTGGCGAAACAGGCCGAAATCGTAACGGATGCCATAGCCGATCGCGGGGATCGCGAGCGTCGCCATGCTCTCCATGAAGCAGGCCGCGAGCCGCCCCAGGCCGCCATTGCCCAGCGCCGCGTCGGGTTCGCATTTGCGCAGGTCCGACAACGCGACGCCGAGATCGCCAAGTGCCGCCTCGAACACCGGTAACAGGCCCATATTGTTCAGCGCGTCGGTGAACAGGCGGCCGATCAGGAATTCCAGGCTGAGGTAATAGACCCGCTTGCGTCCGGCGTCGTAGCTCTTCTTCTCGGCGGTCAGCCAATGGTGCACGATGCGGTCGCGCAGCGCCAACGCCGCCGCCTTGTACCAGTCCTGCCGGCTGGCCATGGCGGCGTCCTTGCCGATCGCGAGCCTGAGCTTGGCGAGAATCGCGCCCTTGATCTCGGCCAGCGCCAATTCATCGACGGGTTGACCGAGTACCGGAAAATGCACCGGGAGAGATTGATCTGACAAACGCTCGATCCTTGAACCGTGAGCCCCAATCAAATGATACGCGCCTTGCGCCGGGATCGAAACCCGCAGGGGGTCTCGTTTGTGCAATGCATGCATGGTTTTTATGCAAGGACCGGGCCGATTTGCCGCCCTCCGCGCGCACTGGTTTGGTGATATAGGCTGACAGTAAGCCGCGATATCGCGACAATTCAGGGGAGGAATCGGGCATGAGATTGATCATCGAGATCGCCGCCGCCGCACTTCTGGTTTGCTGCATCAGCGTGTCAAGCGCCGCCTTCGCCGCCGGCGGCAAGATCGGCCGCAGCGCCGACGGCCTGAGCTGCGCCTTCAACGTCCCGGCGAATGCTTCCCCGGCGGCACGCTGCGCCGCGATCCGCAGGCAATGCGGCGGAAAGTTTTCGGCAAATTATTGCGGCGACAAGATGCTGTCGGCGATGTGAGTTGAAAAGATTAACTTGCGTCGTCCCGGCGAAGGCCGGGACCCATACGCCGTGTCCTGTCGTTCGAACGGTGGCACCTTCCGCAACATCGATGTCAGACGGCAATGGATGCCGGCCTTTTGCCGGGACGAAGAAACTAAAGCAGGTGCGACAGGTCGCTCCAATCCGGATTGCTCTCTTCGATCAAACGGATTTTCCAATCGCGGTGCCGTTCTTCAGTTGCTTTTCGCGCGCAATGGCTTCCTGCGGTGAAGCGAACCCTTCCACATGGACCAGCATGTGAACGCCGTACTTTTTGACGAACTCTGAACCGCGGCCGCTGCGATGCTGATCCAGCCTGATCGGGACGTCCCTCGTGACGCCGATGTAAAGCGTCCCATGTTTGCGGCTGGCGAGGATGTAGACGCAATAAGTGCCCGCTATGCTCATGGCTTGGCCTTGCAAGAAACTTTAACCTTGGTGGTTATGGGTCCCGGCCTTCGCCGGGACGACGTTAAATTGAACTGGAACAAATTAAGAACACTTTAGCAAGTCTTTGATATATCATTGTGATTCGGCGCTATGCCGATACAATATCTAGGGTCTGTCCGAGCTTGTGAGGACTACATGTCCACCATCGCCTTCGATCAATTCGCTCTCACCCGCATTGCCGACTTCGCCCGTTCGCTGTCGCGGCTGCATCAGACTTCGCGCCGCCGGCTGGTCGATGACGACCAGATCGACCGCGAATTCAACGCGGTCTGCATGTCGGTGTGGGGGTACACGACCGACGATTTCAGCGACGATTTGTTTTCGATCGCCGACCACGCCTGGCTCGATACGCTCGATGAAGCGCATGCGCGCATCTTTGCCGCCGAGCAGGGTTACGACCTGATCGACGACCAGGGCATGCTGACGGACTGGTGGGGCTATTGCTGGATGATCCTCGCCGAGAAACGCGGCCTGCTGACGCCGGAAAACCGCGCCGCGGCGCGCGCGGCGATCGAGGAAAAATATCTGTCGGCGCCGAATGTCATCGGCGTCATCGTCGGGCGGTGAATTATCCTCGGCACTCATCCCTGCGTAACGGCTTCGCCGTTATCGCTGGAGGAGCGGCCGTTTGGCCGCGTCTCGAAGGATGTGCCACACGTCGCATGGTTCGAGACGCACGCTTTCGCGTGCTCCTCACCATGAGGGTGTTTCCGCGGTAGACTTAATCCGCTTCGGCGCGCTTGTCTTTAGCCGCGCCGGAACTCGGCAGCGCGGAGGCGGGCAGTGCGTCGCGGCTGACTGAATTATCGTCGGCGATGGTGTCGGCGCGAACCGGCGCGACCTTCATTTCGCCGAGCCGCGCGCGGACTTCGGCGGTGAGGCCCGGAAACGAAGCCACCGGCGTGAATTCGGCAGTCTGGCCATTGCCGACCCTGACGCCGGAATAGGCGACCAGCCCGTCGGTGGTGGCGATCACGTCGCCGGAACGCAACGACGTGTCGAGGGTCAGATCGACCGGAGCGAGCCCTGCGGAGTCGCGACCGTTGCAGGTGCAGTCCGCGCGCAGCGCCTTGCGGTAGGCGAAGGCATTTTCGCTGTCGGGGTAGCGTTCGCCGGTGCTCGACGATGCGCTGTCGATGTTGCTGCCGTAGAACACTTTGGTGGCACTGGCCGGGCAAAACGCCTGGCACATCTGAACCGGCGAGGCATTGGCGCGCGCCAGCGGGAAATAGCGGCCATCGCAGCTGCGCACGCAGAACGCGGGCCCGGAGCCGCCGCTTGATGCGACCTGACGAGGCGGTGGCGCCGCCGGCTGGTTGGGGTCGGCGAAGAAGCTGGCTTGCGGAGGTGCCTGGTGCGCCTGCTGTTTCTGGGCGCCGCCGAACAGGAAATCGAACAGCCCCTCGGCCGACGCCGCGCGTGGCGCCATCGCCATCGCACCGGTGAACGTAACCGCGGCCACGAGCATCACGCGGCGCTGCCGGCGCCGATCCTTCAACTCTTTACGCAACGCCAACCCCACCCAACGCCACCAAACCCGACACCACAGAATCCGGGGCTACGAATTTAGGTTCAGCCCTGATTCACCTTAATTCGGGATGGTAAACGAGCTATGAGCAAGCGCGCGCGTGGCGAAAAGAAATGCAATCCGTCGTCACGCCCGGCCATGACGGTCGTTGGCTGGATTCAAAACATGGATGACCGCGAGGCCGAAAATCCTGTCGCCTCAGTCCTTCAAAAACTCCGCCGCTTTATAAAGCGAGCGGAAGGTCAGGCCGGCCTCGGCAAAGGTTGCGGCGGCGCCTTCCTCGCGGTCGACCATGGTGAGCACCAGCACCACGTTGCCGCCGGCGTCGCGCACGGCTTCCACCGCTTTCAGCGCCGAACCGCCGGTCGTGGTGACGTCCTCGACGATCACGATGCGCTTGCCTTGCAGGCTTTCGCCCTTGGCGAGGCCCTCGACGGCGAGCCGGGCGCCGTGTTCTTTCGGCTTCTTGCGGACAAAGAACGCCGCGATCGGATGGCCCTTGATCCACGACAGCTGGGCGATGGCGCCGGCCAGCGGCACCGCGCCCATTTCCAGCCCGCCGATATAGTCGAGGCCGTCGTCCTTCAGCGCCTCATAGGTCAATTCCGCCAGCAACGCCGCGCCTTCGGGATCGAGCATGGTCGGCTTGAGGTTGAAGTAGAAATCGCTCTTGCGTCCCGAGGCCAGCGTAATCTCGCCACGCCCGAACGAGCGCTTGCGGATGATCTCGGCGAGGCGGGCGCGGGAGGCTGATTTGGACAAAGCGGGGTTCTCTGGCTCGGTTCTCAGGTTGAAGCGGGCGCAATCTATCGGCCCTGTCAGGCACATTCCAGCGCTGATACCCCGCCGTCAACAGCGTGGGCGCGGGGCCGCCCCATCGGAAATCGCGGTTGTAAGGCCTTCGGGTTCCGGGCTACGGGAGGTCAAAGCTTTGAAAATGGGGAAACAGGGATGACGATCGAACTCCACACCTGGAACACGCCGAACGGCCGCAAGATCAGTGTTGCGCTGGAGGAGATGGGGCTTGCCTACAAGGTCATCCCGGTCAACATCTCCAAGGGCGAGCAGATGGCGCCCGCGTTCCTGGCGATCAGCCCCAACAACCGGATCCCCGCCATCGTCGATCCCGATGGTCCCGGCGGCAAGCGCATCAGCGTGTTCGAATCCGGTGCGATCCTGCTGTATCTCGGCGAGAAGACCGGAAAATTCCTGCCCACACCGCTCGCCGAGCGCGTCCCGGTGCTGGAATGGCTGATGTGGCAGATGGGCGGTTTCGGGCCGATGCCCGGGCAAGTGCATCATTTCATCGCGCTGGAGAACGAACAGGACCGCGCCTATGGCCTGAAGCGCTACATGGCGGAGACGCGCCGGCTCTATGGCGTGCTGGATCGGCGTCTGGCCAACCACGAATTTGTCGCCGACGCGCTATCGGTCGCCGATTTTGCGATCCTCGGCTGGGCGTGGCGCCACCCGCGCCACAAGGTGGAACTCTCGGATTTTCCCCATGTCGAGCGCTGGTACAACACGTTGATGGCACGCCCCGCCGTCAAGCGCGGCATGGAAGCGAAGCTGGATTAAGGTGTTGCAGCGAACTCACGCCCGCCTGGCTTCGAACGCCATCTTCATCGCGAGCCCCGCCAGCACGGTGCCCATCAGATAGCGCTGCACCAGCAGCCAGGTCGGGCGGGTGCCGAGAAACACCGCGATCGATCCGGCGGCGAGCGCGATCATCGCGTTGACGCTGACGCTGATCGCGATCTGGATCGATCCAAGCGCCAGCGACTGTGTCAGCACGCTGCCCTGCGCGGGATCGATGAATTGCGGCAGCAGCGCCAGATACAGCATCGCGATCTTCGGGTTCAGCAGATTGGTGACGAAACCCATCGCGAACAATTTGCGCGGGCCGTCGACCTTCAATTCCCGCACCTGAAACGGCGAGCGGCCGTTTGGTTTGACCGCCTGCCACGCCAGCCACAGCAGATAGGCCGCACCGGACAATCGCAACGCGTCATAGGCATAGGGCACTGCGAACAGGAACGCCGTGATCCCGAACGCCGCGCACAGCATGTAGAACACAAAGCCGAGCGCGACCCCGCCAAGCGAAACGATACCGGCCGCAGGTCCCTGCGTGATCGAACGCGAGATCAGATAGATCATGTTCGGCCCCGGTGTCAGCACCATGCCGAGTGAGATCAGGGCGAAGCCGAGTAGGGCGGTGAGATGGGGCATGATGGACTCGCTCCGGGATAGGCGCTTATAGCGCGCCTCACGCTGCGATGCCATTTCGTAAAGCGTGCCGAGGTTGGCCGAATATTTCGGCGAGAAACGGTAATCGCTTAATGCGCCTCGTCCCAATTATTCGCCGCCCTTGCATCGACCTGCAGCGGCAGCGACAGCAGCACCGCGGGGAACGGCGCGTCCTGCATCACGTGCTGCACCACCGGCAACGTCGCCGCCACTTCGTCGTCGGGCACTTCGAAAATCAGTTCGTCATGCACCTGCAGCAGCATTTGCGCGGAGAGCTTGTGCTCGGCCAGCGCCTCTTCCATCCGTGTCATGGCGCGGCGGATGATGTCGGCGGCGGTGCCTTGCAGCCGGGCGTTGATCGCGGCGCGTTCGTTGAACGAGCGCACCGAGGCGTTGGAGGCCTTGATATCGGGGTAATGGCATTTGCGCCCGAACAGCGTCTCGACATAGCCATGCGCCCGGCAGAAATCCCGCGTCGCATCCATATAGGCGCGGATGCCGGGGAAGCGCTCGAAATATTTCTTGATATAGGCGGAGGCTTCCTCGCGGGCGATGCCGAGCTGGTTAGCTAATCCAAACGCCGAGATGCCGTAGATGATGCCGAAATTGATCGCCTTGGCGCGGCGGCGCACTTCGGCCGGCATGTCCTTGATCGGCACGCCGAACATTTCCGACGCAGTCATGGCGTGAATATCGAGCCCGTCGCGGAACGCCTGTTTCAGCACCGGAATGTCGGCGATCTCCGCGAGCAGCCGCAGTTCGATCTGGGAATAATCCGCCGATACCAGCTTGTGGCCGGGAGACGCGATAAAGGCGCGGCGGATCTTGCGGCCGTCTTCGGTGCGGACCGGGATGTTCTGCAAGTTCGGCTCGTTCGATGACAAACGTCCGGTGGTGGTCGCCGCCAGCGCATAGGTGGTGTGGACGCGATGGGTCTGCGGATGAACGTAAGTAGGTAGCGCGTCGGTGTAGGTCGATTTCAGTTTCGAGACCTGCCGCCATTCCAGAATCTTCTTCGGAAATTCGTGGCCCTGTTCGGCGAGTTCGTCGAGGATCTGCGCCGAGGTCGACCACGCGCCGGTCTTGGTCTTGCTGCCGCCGGGGATTCCCATCTTGCCGAAGATGATGTCGCCGATCTGTTTGGGACTGCCGACATTGACCGGCTCGCCGGCGATCTCCTGGATCTCGGCCTCGACCCGCGCCGCGGTCTGGGCGAACTCGCCTGATAGCCGCGACAACACCTGTCGATCGATCGAGATGCCGCGCCGCTCCATTCGCGCCAGCACCGAGATCAGCGGCCGCTCCAGCGTCTCGTAAACCGCCGTCATGCGCTCGGCGATCAGGCGCGGTTTTAGGACCCGCCACAGCCGCAGGATCACATCGGTGTCCTCGGCCGAATAGGCCGTCGCGCGGTCGATCGCGACCTGAGCGAAGGACAGCTTGTTCTTGCCGCTGCCGGTCAGTTCGCCATGGGTCAGCATGGCATGGCCGAGCCACAGGTCGGACAGCGTTTCGAGTCCATGCGCGTTGCGGCCGGCGTCGAGCGCATACGACATCAGCTGCACGTCGTCATGATTGCGGATGGTGATGCCATGCTGCGCAAATATCACGGCGTTGAATTTGATGTTGAAGCCGATCTTCAGGATGCCGGCCGATTCGAGCATTGGCCGCAACGCGTCGAGCGCGTCGGACGCCTTGATCTGGTCCGGCGCCAGTCCGGCATCGAACAGCCCGGCGCCGCCGCCGGATTGCTTGTGCGCGAGCGGGATATAGGCGGCGTCGTTCGGCGCCAGCGCCAGCGCGATGCCGCAGAGCTCGGCCTGCATCGGATCGATGGTGTCGGCCTTGGCCTCGATGGCGAGGTGGCCGGCCTCGTGCACCCGCGCGATCCAAATCTTGAGCTGATCGAGGCTGCGGATGGTCTGGTACTTGTTGCGGTCGACCGGGAGTTTTCGCGCTGCCTCCGCACGGGCCGCGGCGAGTGAGATCGGGGTGCCCTTGAGGCTCGCAGCTTTTTCCTGCTTGTCGGCGCCGGGTTTTGGCGTCGCAGGCGCGGTGGGGCTGGCAAACAGATCGCCGGAGGCGTCGTTCGACTTTGCTTTCGCTGGCGCGGCCGATGACGCGCCGCTCTTGTTGCCAGCGTCCGCCTCCACGTCGGACGGATCGATCTGCGAATATTCGGCGACGCGGCGGGTGAGGGTGGAAAACTCCATCGCCTTCAGGAACGAAATCAGCTTGCGCGCATCCGGCTCGTGCACCGCGAGTTCATCGAGCGGCACGTCCAGCTTGACCTGATCGTCGAGCAGCACCAATTGCCTGGAGATGCGGGCCTTCTCGGCATTCTCGATCAGCGATTCGCGCCGCTTCGGCTGCTTGATCTCGCCGGCGCGCAGCAGCAGTGTTTCGAGATCGCCATATTCAACGATCAATTGCGCGGCGGTCTTGATGCCGATGCCGGGCACACCGGGTACGTTGTCGGTGGAATCCCCCGCCAGCGCCTGCACCTCGACGACCTTCGCCGGCGGCACGCCGAACTTCTCGATCACCTCGGGGATGCCGATGCGGCGGTCCTTCATGGTGTCGTACATCGTCACGTTGTCGGTGACGAGCTGCATCAAATCCTTGTCGGAGGAGACGATGGTCGTGGTCGCGCCGCGCTCGCCCGCCTCGCGGGCATAGGTCGCGATCAGATCGTCGGCCTCGAATCCGCCTTGCTCTAGGCAGGGCAGGTCGAACGCCCGCACCGCTTCGCGGATCAGCGGGAACTGCGGAATCAGATCTTCCGGCGCCGGCGGCCGATGCGCCTTGTAGTCCGCATAGAGCTTGTTGCGAAATGTAACTTCCGATTTGTCGAACACGATGGCGAGATGCGTCGGCCGATTGTCCGGCGGCATGTCGCGCAGCAGCTTCCACAGCATGTTGCAGAAGCCCAGCACCGCGTTGACCTGCAACCCGTCGGATTTGCGGTTCAGCGGCGGCAGCGCGTGATAGGCGCGGAAAATATAGCCGGAACCGTCGACCAGAAAGACGTGGTCGCCCTTCTTCAGGGCTTTGACGGTGACGGGATTTGCGGCAGCTTTTTCGGATGTTTTCGGCATGGCCGCAATGTAAGGATTTTTGCCGGCGTTGACAGCCTTGGGAGGGGGTTTTTGCGCCCAATACACACTTCAGCGGACGAGTGGCAGGATTACTCCGCCGCCAGCAGCGTGGGGCGCGGCTTTTTCGGCGCGATCCAGAATACGGCCGGGCGCTCGAACAGGAAATTGGCGCCGGCCGCCAGCGCGATCAGCCAGATCACCAGCGCGCCGACCACGCCTGCGATGGTAACGATTAGCGAAATCACGCCGATGTCGTGGCTGAGGCCGGAATGCAGCAGCAGCGTTCGGGTCGTCGCCATCGGCAGAAAGAAGGCGAGATAGATCACGATCGAATGCTCGCCGCAGAAGCGCAGGAACGTCAGCCACTGCGCGCGGGCCAATAGCGTGCCCAGGGTCACGATGGCGCAGGCGCCGGAAAGTCCGAGCGCGATCGAGACCAGCGGCCGTTCGCTGACACCCGCCGCCACCAGGCCGCCATTGACCAGTGCCCACAGCGTTAATCCCGCGAGCGCCAGAACAGGCCGTGCCCGGGCCCGGTCGGATAGCGCGAACACGTAGTTCGCAAAAACGTAGCCGGAATAGATGTAGATGAACCGCGCGCAGAACTCGTCGATCGCGGTCCAGCCGGTGGCAACGTGCGCCATCTCCATGAGCGCGGCGAGGCTCCAGATCAGCAGCGGCGGCATCCGCCGCGTCGCCTTGATCACCACGAAGAAAATCGGCAGCAGATAGATGAACCACAGCGTGCCGAATGGCTCGATAAAGGATTCCAGATACAGCACGCCGACATGGGTCCAGCTTGACTCCGTGGCAAAGCCCGGCGCCTTGAAGCCGAACTGGATCGTCACCCACAGCACATAGAAATAGGCGAAGTGCACGACCTTGCGGTCGAGGTAGGTCCGCCAATCGCGATCGATCACGACCGAGATGAACAGGCCCGAGATCAGGAAGAAATCCGGCATCCGGAACGGCTTGGCGAACATCACGACGAGATGCATGAAGCCGGTCTGGCCGGCCGCCAGTTCGACGCCCAGCACCGAATGCATCATGACCACCATCACAATGCAGATGCCCTTGGCGTAATCGACCCAATCGACGCGACCGTCCGCCGGGGCGGTGGAACGATGTGTCGCGGCGGATGTGCCGTTCGGTGTCATCACTGTCTCTTTTCGGCGCTAAACGGTGGCATCATCGGCTGGATCGGTTTCATTCTCCTTTATTCATACAAACGTCATGCCGCTTTTCTGGGACCGGGCCGTTTCCGATTCGTCCGAAATGATCTAAGACCGCCCCAAAATCGGGTCGTCATTAACCATTACAGGCAGGTTGTCTTATGCGGATTGCCATGATTGGCACGGGGTATGTGGGGCTGGTTTCCGGCGCCTGCTTTTCGGATTTTGGCCACCAGGTTACCTGCGTGGACAAGGACGCCAGCAAGATCGCCGCGCTGCACCGGGGCGAGATCCCGATCTTCGAGCCGGGTCTCGACGCGCTGGTGGCCGCCAACGTCAAGGCAGGGCGGCTGGATTTTACCACCGACCTGACGACGCCGGTGGCGGAGGCCGACGCGGTCTTCATCGCGGTCGGCACCCCCTCCCGGCGCGGCGATGGCCATGCCGATTTAAGCTATGTCCATGCCGCCGCGCGCGAGATCGCCACGGCGTTGTCGGGCTTCACGGTGGTGGTCACCAAATCGACCGTGCCGGTCGGCACCGGTGACGAAGTGGAGCGGCTGATCCGCGAGGTCAATCCGACGGCCGACGTGGTGGTCGCCTCCAACCCGGAGTTCCTGCGCGAGGGTGCTGCGATCCGCGACTTCAAGTTCCCGGACCGCATCGTGGTCGGCACCGCGGACGAGCGCGGCCGCAAGGTGTTGGGCGATATCTACCGGCCGCTGTCGCTGAACCAGGCGCCGCTGATGTTCACCGCGCGGCGCACCGCCGAACTGATCAAATACGCGGCCAACGCCTTCCTTGCCACCAAGATCACCTTCATCAACGAGATCGCGGATCTTGCGGAAAAGGTCGGCGCCGACGTCCAGGAAGTCTCGCGCGGTATCGGGCTCGACAATCGTATCGGCTCGAAATTCCTGCATGCCGGGCCGGGCTTCGGCGGCTCGTGTTTTCCCAAGGATACCCGCGCGCTGGTCAAGATCGCGCTCGATCACGATGTGCCGCTGCGGATCGTCGAAGCCGTGCTCGGGGTCAACGACAACCGCAAGCGCGCGATGGCGCGCAAGGTCTCCAATGCTGTCGGCGGCAGCCTGCGCGGCAAGACAGTGGCCGTGCTCGGTCTTACCTTCAAGCCCGATACCGACGACATGCGCGAGGCGCCGTCGATCCCGCTGGTGACGGGTCTGCTCGATATGGGCGCCAAGGTTCGCGCGCATGATCCGGTCGGCATGGAAGCGGCGCGCCGCGAATTGCCCGATATCGATTATTGCGACGATCCCTACGCCTGCGTGAAGGGTGCCGACGCCATGGTGGTCGTGACCGAGTGGGTGCAGTACCGCACGCTCGATCTCGAGCGCATCAAGCGCGAGATGGCGCAGCCTGTGATCATCGACCTGCGCAACATCTATCGCCCCGACGAAGTGGCCGCGCTCGGCTTCACCTATGAAAGCGTAGGCCGCGCTCCCGAACCGCGGAAGTGATGGAGATATTGGAGTTGGCGCTTAATAGTAATTTCCGTCATGGCCGTGCTTGTCACGGCCATCCACGTCTTGTTTTCTGTTCAAGAAAGACGTGGATGCCCGGGAGCGTAGACAAGTTTACGCAGTCTGCGCAAAGCAGACTACTATGCCCGGGCATGACGAGTTGGTGAGATTTTGCCCCGCAGCTTCGACAGCCCTCTGCCCATCGACGTGGTGCTCGACGAACTCGCGGGCACGCTCGCCAGGACCAACGCGGCTGTGCTGGTGGCGCCACCTGGCGCGGGCAAGACCACACGGGTGCCGCTGGCGCTACTTGACGCGCGATGGCTCGGCAACAAGAAGATCATCATGCTGGAGCCGCGCCGGATCGCGGTCCGCGCCAGCGCCGAACGGATGGCGAAAACCCTGGGCGAGCCGGTCGGCCAGACCGTCGGCTACCGGGTCCGGTTCGGCTCGAAAGTATCGCGCGCGACGCGGATCGAGGTCGTCACCGAAGGCATCTTCTCGCGGCAAATTCTCGACGACCCGGAATTATCCGGCGTCGCCGCCGTCTTGTTCGACGAGTTTCACGAACGATCGCTCGATGCCGATATGGGACTGGCGCTGGCGCGCGATGCGCAGACCGGCTTGCGCGAGGATCTGCGCATCCTGGTGATGTCGGCGACGCTTGACGGCGCACGGGTCGCCAAATTGCTTGGCGATGCGCCGGTTATATCAAGCGAAGGCCGCGCCTTTCCGGTCGAGACGCGCTACCTCGGCCGCAAGGCCGATGCGCCGCTGGAACGGCAGATGGCGGACGCCATCGCGATGGCCTTGCGCGCCGATCCCGGGTCGGTGCTGGCGTTTCTGCCGGGTGCTGCGGAAATTCGCCGCACCCAGAATTTTCTCGCTGAGCGGGTGCATGACGCCAGCGTCGAAATCGTGCCGCTGTTCGGCGCGCTCGACGCCGGCGTGCAGGACCGCGCGATCGCGCCGGCCCCGAAGGGGCAGCGCAAGGTGGTGCTGGCGACCTCGATCGCGGAGACCTCGCTGACCATCGAAGGCGTTCGCATCGTGGTGGATTCCGGCGTGGCGCGGGTGCCGCGCTACGAGCCGGATATCGGGCTGACGCGCTTGGAAACCGTGCGCGCCTCGCGCGCCGCGGTCGATCAGCGGCGCGGCCGTGCCGGACGCACCGAGCCCGGTGTGTGCTACCGGCTCTGGGACGAACCGCAGACCGCGTCGCTGGCCGCCTACACCCAGCCCGAAATCCTCAGCGCCGATCTGTCGTCGCTGGTACTCGACCTCGCGCAATGGGGTGTCAGCGATCCCGCGACTTTGGCGTTTCTCGATCCTCCGCCGGCGCCGGCGCTCAAGGAAGCGCGAAGCCTGTTGCGCGAACTCGGTGCGCTCGATGGCGATGGCCGGATCACCGCCGAGGGCAACAGCCTGCGCGCGCTGGCGCTGCCGCCGCGGCTGGCGCGCATGATCGTGGATTCGCATCGTCTCGGCGCCGGCGAGGAGGCCGCCGAGATCGCCGCCATCCTGACCGAGCGCGGGCTCGGCGGCGACAGTGTCGATCTCGAATACAGGCTGGACCAGTTCCGCCGCGACCGCGCGCAACGCGCCACCAGCGCAAGGGGCCTGGCGCGGCGATGGGCCGAGCAGGTGGCCTCTTCCTCCTCCCCACAAGGGGGAGGGGAATTAACGGTCGGCATCATGCTGGCGTTTGCCTTCCCTGACCGCGTCGCGCGGAATCGGGGCAATGGCAGTTTCGTGCTCGCCAACGGGCGCGGCGCGTCGATCGAGCAAACCTCGGCGCTCGCCCGGGCGCCTTACATCGCGGTGGCGGAACTGACGGGGACGGCGGCGCAGGGGCGCATTCTATTGGCGGCGCCGATCACGCAGGCCGACATCGAGCGGCACTTCGCCGACGAGATCGAAATCGCCGACGAAATTTCGTTCGATCGAACCGCGCTGGCGCTGCGGGCGCGGCGCAAACGCACGCTGCATGCGATCACGCTGTCGGAAGCCCCGATGGCATTGACGCCATCGGCGGAAACCGCGCGGGTGCTGGCCGATGGTTTGATCGCGGCAGGGGTTGAGCGGCTGCCCTGGTCGAAGCCCCTGAAGCAATGGCGCGACCGCGTCATGTTTCTGCGCAAGGCCGAGGGCGATGCGTCGCAATGGCCTGATCTGTCCGACGACGCGCTCGCGGCGCAGCGCGAGGCCTGGCTGGTGCCGGCGCTGTACGACAAGACATCGCTGAAGGATGTGTCGGCTGGTGATCTGTCGGATGCGTTGATGACGCTGTTGCCCTGGGAATTGCGCGCGCGGCTGGAGCGCGAAGCGCCGACGCATTTCGAGGCGCCGACCGGCACCCAATTGGCGATCGATTACGAGGCCGAGCAGGGGCCGACCATCGCGGTCCGATTGCAGGAGTTGTTCGGCCTCACCGCCCATCCCTCGATTGCGAAGGGTGCGGTGCCGCTGGTGCTGGAACTATTGTCGCCAGCGCACCGCCCGGTGCAGGTGACGCGCGATCTGCCGGGGTTTTGGCGCGGCTCTTATGCCGCCGTGCGTTCCGATCTGCGCGGACGTTATCCCCGGCATCCCTGGCCGGAAGATCCGGCGAGCGCCATGCCGACGCGGCGGGTGAAGCCGCGGGGCACGTAAGTACCACCGCCTACGACCCGAGCCGTTAACGCTTCCCTCATCCTATTGGCCGAAATAGCAGCCTTCGTCGCTGCCGTAAGTCGCCGCTTGGCGGCGGACGTGGTCATATCCGCTGTCCCGTGTTTGATCGAGTGTGTGCGTGATGCGTAACATAATGATCTTTGCCGCGGTCATGGTCGTGCTCGGCACCTTCATGGCGCAGGTAGCGGACAAGATGGCGTCGGCGCGCGCCGGTACCGTTCCGCAGCAGGCCGCCGCGATCGAGATGGCCGCCCCTGCATCCGGCCGCACGCTCAACATCCCGCACGATGCCCGCGGTCATTTTGCCACCGAAGGCCGCATCAACGGCCAGCGCATCGGCTTCATGGTCGATACCGGCGCGTCGGTGATCGCGCTGAACGAGACCTCGGCGGCGCAATTCGGTTTCCGTCCGTCGCCCGGCGATTACACCGCCAAGGTGACGACCGCCAACGGCACCATCAAGGCGGCGCGCACCCGGATTGCGATGGTGGATGTCGGCGGCCTCGTGGTGCGCGACGTCGATGCCATGGTGCTGCCCGACGAGGCGCTGTCGGAGAACCTGCTGGGCCTGTCATTCCTGTCCAGGCTGAAGCGCTTCGAATATGCCAACGGCATGATGGTGCTGGAGCAATAAGCGCCTCTGCGCGGCCCAGCTGCCTTGATTATTAATCGTCACAAAAGGTAGCTGCCGCCTTCCGCCGCGCCGTGGCATTCGCTATGGCTCTGCCAGGCACTGCTTTCAGCAGTTCACCACGAGGTCATTTGCATGTTTCCGAAGCCGAAACCCGTGCTGGTTCCCAATACCTATGCCTACGAGTCGGAGCCGATGGTGAAGGCCACCGGATTCCGCGAATATGACGCCCGCTGGCTGTTCGGCAAGGAAATCAACCTGATGGGCATTCAGGCGCTGGGCATGGGGCTCGGCGCGTTGATCGCGGAACTCGGCGTCAAGCAGGAGGTCGTCACCGGGCATGATTTCCGCGGCTATTCCGCCTCGATCAAATATGCGCTGATTTCCGGGCTGTTGGCCTCGGGCTGCAAGGTCCACGACATCGGCCTGTGCATGACCCCGATGGCCTATTTCGCCCAGTTCGAACTCGACGTTCCCTGCGTCGCGATGGTGACCGCGTCGCATAACGACAATGGCTGGACCGGGGTCAAGATGGGCGCCAACCGTCCGCTCACTTTCGGTCCCGATGAGATGACCCGGCTGAAGGAGATCGTGCTCAACGCCGATTTCCACAACAAGGTCGGCGGCTCCTATCAGTTTCACGAGAATTTCCCGGCGCGCTACATCGCCGATTTGACCAAACGTCCAAAACTAAAACGCAAGCTCAAGGTCGTGGTCGCCTGCGGCAACGGCACCGCGGGTGCGTTTGCGCCGCAGGTGATGGAAGCGATCGGCTGCGAGGTGGTGCCGCTCGATACCGAGCTCGACCACAATTTTCCGAAATACAATCCCAATCCCGAAGATATGGAAATGCTGCACGCCATCCGTGATGCGGTGCTGGAGCACAAAGCCGACGTCGGGCTCGGCTTCGACGGCGACGGCGACCGTTGCGGCGTGGTCGACAATACCGGCGAGGAGATCTTCGCCGACAAGGTCGGCGTGATGCTGGCGCGCGACATGTCGGCGATCCACAGGAATGCGGAATTCGTGGTCGACGTGAAATCGACCGGGCTGTTCGTGACCGACCCCGTGCTGCAAAAGCAGGGCGCGAAGACAACCTATTGGAAGACCGGCCATTCCTACATGAAACGCCGCACCAATGAGCTGGGTGCGCTGGCAGGCTTCGAGAAGTCCGGGCACTTCTTCTTCAATGAGCCGCTCGGCCGCGGTTATGACGATGGCCTGATCTCGGCGATTGCGATCTGCGAGATGATGGACCGCGCGCCTGACAAGTCGATGGCGGATCTGAAAAACGCACTGCCGAAAACCTGGTCGTCGCCGACCATGTCGCCGCACTGCGCCGACGAGACCAAATACGGCGTGGTCGACAGCGTGGTGAAGCATTTCGAGGCGATGCAGAAGAAGAGCGAGAAGGTGGCGGGGCAGGCGATCCGCGATCTCGTCACCGTCAACGGCGTGCGTGTCACCGTCGAGGACGGCAGCTGGGGCCTGGTGCGGGCGTCGTCCAACAAGCCGGAGCTGGTCGTGGTGGTCGAAAGCCCGGTGTCCGAGCAACGGATGCGCGACCTGTTCGAGGCGATGGATTCGGTGCTCCGCACCCACCCCGAAGTCGGCGAATATAATCAGAAGATTTGAGGCGGGCTCGGCTCGGCCGGCGTACGCGGGTGATGACAGCGGCGGCTTGACCTTGGCGCGTTGCGTGAAATGCCTACGCCGCCTGTAGCGAACCCAGGAAGTCCTTCACCTCGGCCTTCAGCTGCTCGGATTGCAACGACAGGCCGGTCGCTGCCTCGAGCAGCCGTGAGGTTGCCTTGCCGGCGTCATCGGAAGCCCGGCTGACGCGGAGCATGCTATCGTTGACGTCCCTCGTGCTATTCGCCGCCTGCTGCACGTTAGTCGCAATTTCCTGCGTCGCCGCGCCTTGCTGATCAACGGCGGCTGCGATCTCGCTGGAGACATCATCGATCTCGGCAATGGTGCCGGCGATGACCTGGATGGCGTTGACGGCTTCGCCGGTGGCATTTTGGATGCCCTGGATCTGTGCCGCAATTTCCTCCGTCGCTTTGGCCGTCTGATTGGCGAGCGCCTTGACCTCGTTCGCGACGACCGCAAATCCCCTGCCATGCTCGCCGGCGCGGGCCGCTTCGATGGTCGCATTCAAGGCGAGCAGATTGGTCTGGCTGGCGATGTTCTGGATCAGCGTCACCACCTCGCCGATCTTCTGTGTGCCGCCGGCAAGTGCTTCGACCACGGTGTTGGTGCGGCGGGCTTCTTCGGCCGCCTTGGCGGCGATCGCGGCGGAGCGCGTCACCTGCTGGGTGATGTTGTTGATCGAAGCCGCAAGCTCTTCGGTCGCCGACGCCACCGTTTCAACATTCACCGACGCTTGCATCGATGCGGCGGCGACCGTGGCGGTCTGCCGCGAGGTTTCAGCGTTGCTGCCGCTCATCGATGACGACAGGCCCTGCATCTCGCTGGCGGCCACCGTGACGGCTTGGACGATGCTGCCGACCTTGCGCTCGAATCCGATGGCGAGTTCGCGTCTTGCCGCGTCGTGGTCTCGCCTGGCCTGCTCGGCCTCGGCGCGATATTGATTGGCGCGGGCTTCAGCGGCACTCGCGGCTTCCGCCTCTGCCGTCCTCTGCGTTGCGGTCTCGAACAGAAGCGAGAGCGTGTACGCGAGCCAGATCAACACGCCGGCCTCGATGAGGAGGATGACGGCGTGGAGGACCATGCGGCCAAGGTCGGCGCCGCCGGGATAGATCGCCGCGGGGAGGATGAAATTCAGCGCCAGATGATGCAGCGCAACCGCAATCGTACCGATGATGATCGGCCGGGAGTCGCAATAGGCGACCAGAAACGCCAGCGCCGCAAAGAAATACATGTGCACGTCGATCTGCCAGCGATGTCCCGCAAGCTGAAAGACAAGCACCGCGACGCCGCCCATCAAGGCCACGGCGACGACCAGGCGCGTCGAGAGTCCACTTCCTGACACACGCCACGACACGGTCGCAGTCAGGGCCATCGCGGCCATCAGGGCAGCCGGCGCGAGCCAGTCGGCGCCGCGCATCATGCCGACGGTCACGGCGATCGGCACATGCAGCCAGAGCACCGTGAGCAATATGTTGCTGGTGGTCTCACGCAATGCCGCCAGATCATCGCTTTCGATGGTCATTCTTGGTCCCCAAAATCGGATGCGGTGAAGCAAGCAAGCCTCTAATCCGTGGCGCAGGCGGCGATCGCCTGCGGGTCCAGGGTCAGCCACGCGCCGGCTTTTCGCAGTTGCCTCAGCCCGTCATTGTCGTCCGGCCGCACCACCAGAACGGTGGGAAGGGCGGTCATCCTGACGATGGCGGCGTTGGCGGCCGCGGCTGCGAGCAACGCTTGATGGTCGTTCCACCATGGCGGGAACGCCACGGCTACGACCTCGGCGCCGGCCCTGACCTGCAAAGACAGCGCTGCAATCGCGATCCAGCTCGCGATCAGCAACGCTACCGCGTTGAGCCAAGCCGGCCATCGCGTCGTTGGAATGATTTTTCCTCGCGCCATCGCGAGACGATTACCATGACGAAGCTAATTGCCCGTAAACGCCTGGTTGGGGAGGGGGCATCAGGCTCGCCAGAGGTGATGACGGCGACATCGAAACCGCAGGGCCGCCGCGCGTGACGGCGCCGCGGTGATGGCGTTCGTCTTGCTCGCCGCCGCCTGAAAGCCTTAGCCCGCCGCCGGCACCGGCAGCGCGGTGACGGACTTGATCTTCTCCATCGCGAAACGTGACGTCACGTTCTTCAGCGGCACCGCGCTGATCAGCTTCTTGTAGAACACGTCGTAGCTTTGCATATCCGCGACCACGACGCGCAGCATGTAATCGACGTCGCCCGCCATCCGGTAAAATTCCATCACCTCCGGCATCGCGCTGACGGCCTGGGCAAAGGTCCTGAGCCACGCCTCCGAGTGATCGGCGCTTTCCACCGAGACGAAGACGGAGATGCCGAGCCCGATCTTGTTTTGGTCGACCAGCGCCACCCGGCGCAGGATGACGCCGTCGGCTTCCAGTCGCTGGATGCGCTTCCAGCACGGCGTCGAGGACAGCCCGACCCGGTCGCCAATCTCGGCCACCGACAGCGAGGCGTCGTCCTGCAGCACGGTCAGAATCTTGCGGTCGATAGCGTCGAGCCGGCGGTTGGGCTCAAGGATTTGCACGGCGAGGTCGGTCATGCGAAGAACTTTCTTCCATATGCGAGGTTGATATCCCTCATATATAGAAAAATATTCTAATGCAAGGCCATCAGAGCCCGGCCGAAACCGGCGCAGCGTTCTGGTTCCGGGCCAAAAGTTCTTCAACTTCAGCACGTTGCGGGGCAGCAAAGGCGCCCCCGAACCGGGTGCATTTCAGGGCTGCGGCGGCGGACGCGAAACGCAGCGCCTGCCGCAGCTCCTGTTTTTCGGTAATCGCCAGCGCAAAGGCACCGTGGAATATGTCTCCGGCGCCCAGCGTGTCCACGGTGTGCACCGGGAAGGCGGGGGTCTGCTGCAGGTTCTGCTGTTCGTCGAGCCACAGGGTGCCCTGGGGGCCCCTCGTGCCCGCCAGGAACGAGGAGGTCAGTTTGGCGATCTTCTTCAGGGCCTCGCCGTCCTCGGCGATCCCGGCGGTGGATTGCAGGGCCTCGCTGGAAAACACCAGATGCGACGACGCCGTGAGCAGTCCCTCCCGCAGCGACATGGTGCGATCGACGTCGACGATCACGGGGATGCCGCGCTTGCGGGCCTCGGCGCAAATATCCGTGCAGAACTCCGCGCAGCGGTTCTCGGCCAGGATCGCGGCGCAGTCCTCGAGCAATTTGTCGGGGTGGGGCAGGCGCACCTTCCACAATTCCGGATCGCGGAAGGTGATGGCGGTGCGCTCGCCGCTGGGGTCGATCATGATGTTCGAGATCGGCGTCACCAGGCCCGGCATGTGCACGATGTCTCTGGTCTCGATGCCTTCATGCTTGAGTTGGTCGAAAATGTAGCGGCTTGAGGTTTCGCGGGCGTCGCCCATCGGCCCGCAGATCGAGGCACGACCGCCGAGGCGCACGATGCCGATCGCCGCATTGAGCGCGTTGCCGCCGCTGATTTCGTCGAAATGACTGGCGTTCACCTTGGAGCCGCGTGCCGGCACTTCCTGGATGCGAAATGTCAGGTCACGTACCGGTATGCCGATACACAAAATGCGCGGCGGGATTTTCGGCGCGGCGTGGTGGAAATTCATTCCGGATTCCGTCATGCCGGCTCCGCATTCTGCCGGAGCCCAGGTTCTGGGCGAGGTCCGGCATTAACCGATTTCGACGCAGCGAAGTTCCGGCTATGCACCGTTGGCGGGCCCCGCATGCACCCAGCGGCCAAGCAAATGATGCGCAATGGCAAAGGGATGCGGTCCGGCCAAACCATCCGGATGTTGCCGTTTGATCATCAAGGTGGCCTCAGTGCGGTCGAACCAGCGTGCGTCCTCGAGCTCCGAATGATCGACGATGATGTCTTCATTGGTGGCGCGCGCGGTGCATCCGATCATCAGGGATGACGGGTAGGGCCAGGGCTGCGTCATGTAGTAATTCACGTCGGTGCAGCGAATGCCGGATTCCTCGAAGATTTCGCGGCGAACCGCGTCCTCGATGGTCTCGGCCGCTTCGACGAAGCCGGCAAGACAGGAATACATCCCGGGCAGGAATTGCTTCTGCCGGCCGAGCAGGACCTTGTCGCCCGACGTCACCAGCATGATCACGACCGGATCGGTGCGCGGAAAGTGTTCGGCCTTGCAATTGGGGCAATCGCGCTTCCAGCCGCCTTGCGTCATCCGGCTGCGCGTGCCGCAATTGGCGCAGAAACCGTGGCGCTGATGCCAGCTCACCATCGATTTCGCCATCGCGATCGCGGAGAGCTGGTCAGGCGGGACCACGCCCTGCATCGCCATGCCGCGCAATTCGGTCACTGCGACGTCGTCACGGGTCAACAGCTTTTCGACCGCGGGCGCGCCGATGCCCATGCCGAAGATCGCAGCGCCCTCGCGCAGACCCAGGAAGATGGTGCCGGGGTTGGCGCCAAATTTGATCGCCTCGTCGATCGTCAGCAGCGCGCGCAAACCGCCGTTTTCCCTGGCAACGACCAGCGAATCACGGTGCACCACATAGGCGCGGGTATCGCGTTTGCCTTCCAGCGCCAGCAGCTTGGCGTCGTCGGTACGGAAATGCGCGGCACGATCGAGAACATGGGTGACGAAGGCCGGCTGGCCCAATGGAAATGAATCGAATGCGGTCATGAATTACCCTAGCCAGATTTTACGGCGAAGCGCGCTGATGAAGTGCTGGACTTCCTCGGCGTCATGTTCGAGTGGCGGCAGCACACCCCAGACCGGGCGCGGCCAGGCGGCGTCGCTGGAGCGGCGCGCGATGATGTGGACGTGCAGTTGCGGCACCATATTGCCGAGGGCTGCGATATTCAGCTTGTCGCATTTGGTGATGTCTTTCAGCGCGCGGCCGACGCGGCTGATTTCGGTCATCAATTGCGCCTGCTCGACCTCGTCGAGGTCGATGATCTCGCTGGCTTCCGGCCGCCGCGGCACCAGCAGCAGCCAGGGGTAATGCGCGTCCTTGATGACCAGCACACGGCTGAGCGGCAGGTCGCCGATGTCGATGGTGTCTTTCTTGAGCTGTGAGTTCAGCGACCAGGCGGAGTCGGGCATGCAGGTTCCCTTATCGTGCCCGGCCTTATACCGGATACCGGGCATCCACGTTCCCTGGTTGGGACGCCAAGCAAGACGTGGATAACCGGGACAAGCGGCACGAAGACGCACCTTGCGCCCTGGCCCGGCCGTGACGGCAACTAATGCCTTTCCGCGTTTCTGCACAAGCCCCGCAAAGCCGGTGTCCGGCGCTTGCTTTCCGGCCCTTTTGGCCCCAAATAGGGACCGGGAGATTGGCGGTGGACGAGCCACTCGCCAACCGGGTCAGGTCCGGAAGGAAGCAGCCCTAACGAGGTCCGGATCGGGTCGCTCGTCAGTCTCCTACCTATCTTTTCGCCTGTTTTTTCGACCGAATCGCGCCAAAAAGGGGTGACCCGTCCTGCGCTTGATTCCCCTGCACGTCCGCAAGCCGGCTTCGAGAGACAATCAATTGCGGATCGATCGATGACCGACGCTGGCGCCCCTCCGAACTCCACCTCCGACACGCCATCCGCTGAGTCCGACAGCGTCCATCAGGGCGGCTTCGATCTCGGCGGTCCGCCGGAGGCCGGCAAGCCCTATCGGGTGCTGGCGCGCAAATACCGCCCGTCCAGTTTCGAGGATTTGATCGGCCAGGAGGCGGTGGTGCGCACGGTCTCGAACGCGTTCGAGACCGGACGGATTCCGCAGGCCTGGATCCTGACCGGGGTGCGCGGCGTCGGCAAGACCACCACGGCACGGATTCTCGCCCGCGCGCTGAATTACGAACTGCCGGATGGATCGGTGACGGGGCCGACCATCCATATGCCGGTGCCGGGCGTGCACTGCCAGGCGATCATGGAAAGCCGGCACATGGACGTGCTGGAAATGGACGCTGCATCCCATACCGGCGTCGATGACGTGCGCCAGATCAATGACAGCGTGCGCTATGCCCCGGCCAGCGCGCGCTACAAGGTCTACATCATCGACGAAGTCCACATGCTGTCGACCGCGGCGTTCAACGCCTTCCTGAAGACGCTGGAAGAGCCGCCGGAGCATGCCAAATTCGTGTTCGCGACCACCGAAATCCGCAAGGTCCCGGTCACCGTGCTGTCGCGCTGCCAGCGCTTCGATTTGCGCCGGGTCGAGGCCGACGTGCTGATGAAGCATCTCGCCAACATCGCGGCCAAGGAGAACGTCGAGGTCGAGCCCGAGGCGCTCGGCATCGTCGCCCGCGCCGCCGAAGGCTCGGTGCGCGATTCGCTGTCGCTGTTCGATCAGGCGATCGCCCATGCCGCGGGACCGGTGCGGGCCGACGCCGTGCGGCAGATGCTGGGGCTGGCCGATCGCACCCGGGTGATCGACCTGTTCGATTCGCTGGCGCGCGGCGACATCGCCAGCGCGTTCAGGGAATTCCGCGACCAGTACGATACCGGCGCCGACCCGATCGTGGTGCTCTCCGACCTCGCCGAATTCGTCAACTTCGTCACCCGCGTCAAGATCGTGCCGGCGACCGCCGACAATGTCGCGTTCGGCGAGACCGAGCGGCTGCGGGCCCGCGACTTCGCGGCAAAACTATCGATGCGGGTGCTGTCGCGGATGTGGCAGATGCTCCTGAAAGGCATCACCGAGGTACAGGGCGCGACCCGGCCGGCCGCGGCCGCCGAAATGGTGCTGGTGCGCATCGCCTATGTCGCCGACATGCCGACCCCGGACGAGGCGATCCGGATGCTCGAGCAGAATGGCAACACCTCGCCCGTCATTGCATCGAATGCGGCGCCACGTGGTGCGCCGGCCTCCACGGTTTCTTCGATGACCTCGTCGTCCTCCGCGCCGATGCGCGCGCCCAGTGCGCCCCGCGCCGGCGCCGAGGCTTCCGCCCGGCCGCAAATGATGGCGCCGACGCCGGAGGCGCAGTCCGCGCCCGCGCTCAGAATTACCAGCTTTCCGCAACTTGTGGCGCTGGCGGGCCAGCAGCGTGACCTGATGACCAGGACGGCGCTGGAAGCCGATGTCCGTCTGGTCCGGATCGAGGACGGCAGGCTCGAACTCGCGCTGGAACGCCATGCCTCGCGCACGCTTATCAACGAGCTGTCACGCAAGCTGGAGCAATGGACCGGCCGGCGCTGGACGGTGATCGTGTCCAACGAAGCCGGACAGCCGACGCTGCGTTCGCAGATGCAGGTCGAGAAGAGCCAGCGGGAGCAGGCCGCTGAAGCCGATCCGCGGGTGAAAGAGGTGCTGGCGCGGTTTCCCGGCGCCAAGGTCGTTGAAGTGCGCCGGCTTGCCCCCGAGCCGCCGGAATCCGATGCTATCGGTGAAGACCCCGCCGAGAGCCCCGACAGCGACGACGAATAGATATTTTAGAGGAATAACCGATGGCTGACTTTCTCGGCATGATGAAACAGGCGGCGCAACTGCAATCAAAGATGCAGGCGATGCAGGAAGAACTCGCCCAGGTCGAGGTCGAGGGCCTTTCCGGCGGCGGCCTGGTCGCGGTGCGCATGACGGCGAAGATGGAAGTCAAGGCCGTGAAAATCGACCCCTCGCTGATGAAGGCGGACGAGCGCGAGATTCTCGAAGATCTGCTGGTCACCGCGCATAATGACGCGCGGCGCAAGGCGGAAGCGGCGATGCAGGAAAAGATGCAGAGCCTGACCGGCGGACTTGGCTTGCCGCCGGGCCTGGGGCTCGGCTAACCGATATGCCTGCTGCCGTTGCCGGTCCCGAAATCGAGCGTCTGATCCAGCTGCTGGCGCGGCTGCCGGGGCTAGGCCCACGCTCGGCGCGGCGCGCGGCGTTGCATCTCATCAAGAAGCGCGAAGCGCTGATGACGCCGCTGGCCGGCGCGCTGCAGGTGGCGATCGACAAGATCCAGGTCTGCAAGACCTGCGGCAATATCGACACCCAAAACCCCTGCACGGTCTGCACCGATCCGCGGCGGGACCCGTCGATCATCGTCGTGGTCGCCGACGTCGCCGATCTCTGGGCGCTGGAACGCGCGCATGCGACCAATGGTTCCTACCATGTGCTCGGCGCGACCTTGTCGCCGCTCGACGGCGTCGGCCCGCAGGACCTGACCATCGATGCGCTAGTGGCGCGGGCGCACGACCCAAGGGTCAACGAAGTCATTCTGGCATTGAATGCGACGGTGGACGGCCAGACCACCGCGCATTACATCACCGATCTCCTGCAGGAGGCCAACGTCAAGGTCACGCGGCTCGCCCACGGCGTACCGGTCGGCGGTGAACTTGATTATCTCGACGAAGGCACGCTATCCGCAGCGATGCGGCAGCGGACGTTATTCTAACCAAATCAAACGGAAATAACGCATATGACGAAACGACGATTCGGCAGACGCTTGAGCTTTGGTGTCGCGATGACGCTGGCGTTGGCCATTCCCGCCACCCTGTCGACAGCTTCGGCGCAGGACGCCGAACCCGCGAAGGCCGCCAAGCTGATCAAGGCCGGAGACGTGCTGTCAGGCGAGCTCAATGCGATGAAAGTCCGGTCTGGCAAGATGGGCAAGCGCGTCCCTGCCTATGAGGTCAAAAGCGAGCCACGCCGGCTGCCGACAGGCAACGGATTGTGTGGTCTGGAAACCGGACCAGAGACCTTTCAGATTATCGCCAACAGTCCGGCCCAGGTGGCACAGTTGAAGAACTTCCTCGGCAAAGAAGTTTCGCTGAAGGTCGATGAAGTCGCTTGTTCGCAGGAGGCCGGGCAGATGAGCGATGCCGTGGTCACCAAATGGAGCGTGGTGACGAAGCATTGATCCCGAGAGATCAAACCTTCACCGGTCCCACGTCATCAAAATGCCCGCGCCGCTGCAGCCAGGTCAGCAGGATCAGGCTCGGTATTGCGACCAGCACGCAGATCATAAAGAACAGCGGCCACCCGGTGGCCTTCGCGACATACCCAGCGCCCGACGACAAATAGGTCCGCCCCACCGCGGCGAGCGCGGTGAGCAGCGCGTACTGGGTCGCGGTGTGCAGCGGGTTGCGGCACAGCGCCGACAGATAGGCGACGAAAATCACGGTGCCGATGGCGCTGGTGAAATTCTCGGCGGTGATCGCGAACGCCAGCGCCCATTGATTGACGCCTGCCAGCGCCAGCCACGAGAACGATAAATTCGCGATCGCCTGCAGCACGCCGCCGATCCACAGGCTCGCCGCCAGCGAATAGCGTCGCGCGACGAAGCCACCGGCGAAACCGCCGATCAGGGTCGCGGCGAGGCCGACGCCCTTGACGATGGCGGCGTAGTCGTTGCGGGAAAAGCCGAGATCGATCACGAACGGCGCGGTCATGGTCCCTGAAAACGCGTCGGTGAATTTGAACAGCACCACGAACACCAGCGCTGCCCACGCATCCTTGCGGCCGAGGAATTCCGAGAACGCGCCGATCGCGGCGTGCAGCACGCGCGTGAACGCGGTTTCGGCGCCGGTCGCGGCCTCGGCGCGCGCCGATTGCTCGGGCTCGGTGGCGACCAGCGCCGTGACGGTGCCGATCACGACCATCGCGGCCATCACCACATAGCCCCACGTCCAGGCCGAGCTACGTGCGATGCCGGTGCTTTCAAATCCGCTGACGATGAACAGCGCGCCCGCGGTCGAGACCAGCATGCCGACGCGGTAGGCCGCGACATAGGACGCCATGCCGGCAGCCTGCTCGCTCTCAGGCAGGCTCTCGACCCTGAACGCATCGACCACGATGTCCTGCGTCGATGAGGTTGCGGCCACCAGCAGCGCGCCGAGCGCCACGAACAAGGGCGAGCGCGCCGGATCGGTCAGCGCCAACAACAGGATCGCGACGATCAACAGCAGTTGCGAGAACAATAGCCAGCCGCGGCGGCGGCCGAAGCTGCGGGTGAACAACGGCACATGCAGCGCATCGACCAGCGGCGCCCACAGGAATTTCAGCGTGTAGGGCGTGCCGACCAGCGCGAACAATCCAATGGTGCCGAGATCGACCCCGGATTCGCGCATCCACACCAGCAGCGTCGACCCCGACAGCGCCAGCGGCAGGCCCGACGAAAAGCCCAGCAGCAACACGATCAGCACGCGCGGCTGCAAGTAGACCGCAAAGCCGTCGCGCCAGGAGGCGCGGGGCAGGGACGCGGTCGGTTTTTCGGGGGGACGATTGGGCGCGATATTCATCTGGCAGTGCTAGCAGATTTGGGCGCCGCAAATAGTACCGTCATCGTCCGCGAAGGCGGACGATCCAGTATTCCGCGAAGCCAGAGAGTTTTCCTGCGATTTCCTCGTATTACTGGATACCCCGCCTTCGCGGGGTATGACGCACACCCTGGAATTACCGGGTCGCCCGGTCAAGCCGGGCGATGACGGTGGTAAATGTGGCGCGTCTACTCCCCCGCCTGCAGCTTGCGCGGCACGGGGAACAGCTCCGGCGTGCCGGGTTTGACGATCCGGGGTGCTTCGGCCGGAGCATCGGTCTTGGAGAAATCCAGCTCCTCGATCCGTCCCGCGCGCTTTTCGATCTTGTCGGCGGAGATCAGGATCTGCCGGACATCCTCGTTGGCCTGGCCGAAATGGTTCTGCAATTTCAGCACGCGGTCGCGCAGGCGGCCGAGATCGTCGCCGAGGTTGAGCACCTCGGTCCGGATCTGGTCGGCGGCGTCGCGCATCCGGGCGTCTTTCAGGATCTGCTGCATCACCTGGATCGCGAGCATCAACAGCGACGGCGACACCAGCACGACCTTGGCGCGATAGGCCTTCTGCACCACGTCGTCGAACCCGTCGTGAATCTCCGCGTAGACCGATTCCGACGGCACGAACATCAGCGCGGTGTCCTGGGTCTCGCCGGCGATCAGATATTTCTCGGCGATGTCGCTGACATGCTTCATCACGTCGGCGCGCAGCCGCTGCGAAGCGAACTTCTTCTCTTCATCGGTCCGGGCGTCATGCAATGCGGTGACGGCTTCCAGCGGAAACTTGGCGTCGATGCACAGCGGGCGCTGATCCGGCAAAAACACCACGCAATCCGGCCGCTTGCCGCTGGAAAGCGTGAACTGGAATTCGTAGGAGCCTTTCGGCATGCCGTCCTGGACGATCGCTTCCATCCGCGCCTGGCCGAACGCGCCGCGCGATTGCTTGTTGGCGAGCACGTCACGTAGCGTGGTCACCTGCGACGTCAAATCGGTGAGGTTCTTGTGCGCATTGTCGATGATGCCGAGCCGCTCGTGCAGCACGCGCAAGGAGTCCATGGTGTTGCGGGTGGTCGCTTCCATCGATTGGCCGACCCGATGGGTCACCGAATCCAGCCGCTCGCTGACCGCGCGCGCCATCTCGGCCTGGCGGCCCGCCAGCGCCTGCCCCATGGCGTCCACGCGCCCAGTGGCCTCGCTCTGCGCGCGCATCATCTCGCTCAAGCGCTCCTCCAACTCGTCGGCGCGGATCGCCTGCGCCATCGCCAGTTCGGCGCCGCGGCGTCCGGAGCGGGCGATCACGATCGCAATGCTCAGCAGCAACACCAGCGCGAGCGCCGCGAAGCCAATGAGCGCGGCACTGACGCGAATCGGCATGTCGCCGAGCATGAAAAGGATTTCGTTCATGCCGCCCTTGTAACCGATTCGGTCACTTGCGCGAACGAAGAGAGAACATTTATGCTTAATGATCGACTAATTTCAACGGAACCGGCAGAACGGGAAATCGCGGCCTTGAGGCGAAAACCCGCGGCCGCGGCGGATTGACCCCGGCAGGTCGGCGGCTTAAATCGCGCGCCGAGGACTTTACAAAAATCATGGCCATCAGAGAAATTATCGTCCTTCCGGACAAGCAGCTGCGTCTCGTCTCCAAGCCCATCGAAAAGGTGACGGCGGAGATCCGCAAGCTCGCCGACGACATGTTCGAGACCATGTACGACGCGCCCGGCATCGGTCTGGCGGCGATCCAGGTCGCGCAGCCGCTGCGGCTGATCACCATGGATCTCGCCAAGCGCGACGAGGACGGCGAGACCAGGCCGCGGCCGCGCGTCTTCATCAATCCGGAAATCATCTCCTCGTCGGAAGAATTGTCGGTGTACGAGGAAGGCTGCCTGTCGATCCCGGAATATTACGAAGAGGTCGAGCGGCCGGCGAAAGTCCGCGTGCGCTTCACCGATCTCGACGGCAAGGTGCAGGAAGAGGACGCCGAAGGGCTGTTCGCCACCTGCATCCAGCACGAGATCGATCATCTCAACGGCGTGCTGTTCGTGGATTATCTGTCGAAACTGAAGCGCGACCGCGTGCTGAAGAAATTTTCCAAGGCCGCCAAGCGCGCGGCGGAGTAAGACTCGGCTGACGAAAAGTGCCGTCACCCTGAGGTGCGAAGGCGCTCTTGGGCGACGACTTCGAAGGGCGACGGCAGTTAAGTTCGACATTGTTTCCCGCGCCATCCTTCGAGGCTCGCCGAAGAGGGCTCGCACCTCAGGATGACGCTGCGCACAGGAATTCGCCTTCATGCCACTCCGCCTGATCTTCATGGGCACGCCCGATTTCGCGGTGCCGACATTGCTGGAACTCGTGGCCCATGGCCACCAGATCGCGGCGGTGTATACGCGCGCGGCAAAGCCGGCCGGGCGCGGCATGAAGTTGCAGCCGACGCCGGTGGCGCTTGAGGCGGAGCGGCTCGGCATTCCCGTGCTGACGCCGACGACATTGAAGACGCCCGAAGCGCTGGAGGAATTCCGCGCGCATCAGGCCGATGCGGCCGTAGTCGTCGCCTATGGCATGATCTTGCCCAAAACCATTCTCGAGGCACCGCCGCTCGGCTGCTTCAATCTGCACGGCTCGCTGCTGCCGCGCTGGCGCGGCGCCGCGCCGATCAACCGCGCCATCATGGCCGGCGACGCCGAGAGCGGCGTCATGGTGATGAAAATGGATGTCGGCCTCGATACCGGCGATGTCGCGATGGCCGAGCGCATAGCGATCACCGACGCGATGACGGCGTCCGATCTGCATGACGCGCTGGCGCCGCTCGGCGCCGATCTGATGGTGCGGGCGATGGGCGCGCTGGAGCGTGGCCGGTTGCAGCTGACAAAACAAAGCGAAGACGGCGTTACCTATGCGGCGAAGATCGACAAGGCCGAGGCGCGGATCGACTGGAACCAGCCGGCGCATGCCGTGCTGCGTCATATTCATGGACTGTCGCCGTTTCCTGGCGCGTGGTGCGAAATCGCGGTCGAAGGCGCGCCGGCACGGATCAAGGTCCTGCGCTGTGAAATCGTCGATCGCGCTGGCACGCCGGCCGATTTGCTCGACGATCGCCTCACGGTGGCCTGCGCGCGAGGCGCGATCCGGATTCTCGAGCTGCAGCGCGCCGGCAAGGCGCCGATGAAAGCCGAGGATTTTCTGCGCGGCACGCCGCTCAAACCGCCGCTGCGGCTCGCCTGATGCCCCGCTACAAACTCATCATCGAATATGACGGCGGCCCGTTCTGCGGCTGGCAACTGCAGGACAATGGCGCGTCGGTGCAGGGCGCGCTGGAAAACGCGGTCAAGGCGATCTGCGGCGAGCCGGTCCGCGTGCACGGCGCCGGGCGCACCGATGCCGGCGTGCATGCGCTGGCGCAAGTGGCGCATTGCGATATCGAAAAGCATTTTGTGCCGGGCCGGTTTCGCGACGGTCTCAATGCCCACTTGCGGCCGCATCCGATCGGCGTGCTCTCGGCGGAAATCGTGCCCGATACGTTCGAGGCGCGGTTCTCCGCCAGGAAGCGGCATTACCGCTACCGGATCAGCAACCGCCGCGCCAATCTCGCGCTTGATATCGGCCATGTCTGGCGGCTGCCGCGGCCGCTCGATACCGATGCGATGCATGAGGCCGCGCAACGCCTGATCGGCAAGCACGATTTCACCACCTTTCGCGATACCGAATGCCAGGCGAAATCGCCGGAAAAGACGCTCGACCAGCTCGACGTCGTCCGCAATGGCGACGAAGTCGATGTCATCACGTCGGCACGCTCGTTCCTGCACAGCCAGGTGCGCTCGATGGTGGGCTCGCTGGTCTGGGTCGGCGAAGGCCGCTGGAACGCGGATGATCTGCATAACGCGCTCGACGCCCGCACCCGCGCCGCCTGCGGCCCCGTCGCGCCGCCGGACGGGTTGTATCTGGTGCGGGTGGATTATTGAGCGGAGTTCGCTCGACCTCACGATCCGTCATACCCCGCGAAGGCGGGTATCCAGTATTACGAGGCGCTGCCGTTTAATTTCAACGTCGTGGAATACTGGATCGTCCGCCTGCGCGGACGATGACGGTGAAGCGAGCGTCAAACTCTTACCCGAAATACCGGTCGAGCACACCGCGGTAAATCTTCGTCAGTTTCTCCAGGTCCGAGACCGGCGTGCGTTCGTCGATCTGGTGCATGGTCTGGCCGACCAGGCCGAACTCGATCACCGGGCAATGACTGGCGATGAAGCGCGCGTCTGAGGTGCCGCCGCTGGTGCTTAATTCAGGTTTGCGGCCGGTGATCTCTTCGATCGCGCTCACCGCGAGATCGGTGAACGGGCCGGGCTTGGTGACGAACACGTTGGAGTTGGAATACTCCCATTCGATCCGGGCTTTGATCCGGTTGCCGGCCGCTTTGGCCATCCGTGCCTCGACCAGTGCCCGCAGCGTCTCCTGGGTGTGGTTATCGTTGAAGCGGATGTTGAACTTGGCGCGTGCCTGGCCGGGGATCACGTTGCTCGCGGTGTTGCCGACATCGATCGAGGTGAATTCGAGGTTCGACGGCTGGAATTGGGCGCTGCCCAGGTCGAGCGGCTCGTCGCTCAGCGCGACGACCAATCGCGAAATATCCGGCACCGGATTGGCCGCGCGATGCGGATAGGCGACGTGGCCCTGCAGGCCGTCGACATACAGCGTGCCCGACTGCGAGCCGCGGCGGCCGATCTTGATGCAGTCGCCCATCGTTTCGACATTGGAGGGCTCGCCGAGCACGCAATGGTCGAACTTCTCGCCGCGATCGGCGACCCATTTCAGGAGCTTGACGGTGCCGTTGACCGAGATCGCTTCCTCATCGCCGGTGATCAGAAACGAGATCGAGCCTTTTGGTTGGCCGTCATTGGCGGCAAGATATTCCAGCACCGCGGCGACGCTGCAGGCGATGCCGCCCTTCATGTCGACGGCGCCGCGGCCATAGAGAAAGCCGTCCTTGACCTCGCCCGAGAACGCGCCATGGGTCCAGGCGCTCTCGTCGCCCGGCGGCACCACGTCGGTATGTCCGGCAAAGGTGATGTGCGGCGCAGAGGTACCGATGCGGGCATAGAGATTGTCGACGTCGGCGGTGCCGGGCTCGCTGAAGGTGACGCGATGCACCTCGAAGCCGGCGGCTGTCAGGATGTTTTCGAGCACGCCAAGCGCGCCGGCATCGACCGGCGTGACGGAAGGGCAGCGGATCAGGTCGCGGGTAATGGAAACGGCATCATTCATGGCCCCCGATTAACATGAGGTCCAGCCGATGGGCCAGCGCTATGCGGCACAAATTCCAGCTCGCTGTGCTGGTCCCAACCCGGGCTTGTATCGATCGGCGTCGCCGGCGCCAGCGGGTCGGCGCCGAACCGGTTGGCCCCGTCCGTCCCCTTGCGGAAAAACATCTCGATGGTGCCCCAGAGCTGCAGCACCACCGCGGCAATGCCAATCACCACCACCGGAATCGAATCGGCGAGCCGGGGCTCGAATTGGCTATAGAGACCCGGAACAACGAAAAAAGGGACCATCCACCATCCGCTTCTGTCGCGGTCATGCAACCGCTTGACCGAGGCGGCGAGATACGCCCACAGGAACAGCGGCATGCCCACTACCTTGAACAACAGGGGCACGCGTTGAGCTGACGCTAACGAACGAAATGTTTCGGGATCGACAAGGCCGAAGATGTCGTCGGTTTTTAAACCAAGCGATAGAGGAGCGCTGCCGAGCGTTTTCGCGATGCAGAAAACCACGATGGCCAGCAGCAAGATCCAGCAGCCGATGATCAGTCCCGCCAGAAAATATCTGGCGCGATTGATCCGACCCTCAAAGCTGAACAAAAACCAGGCGTAGTCCATCATCCGCGCTCCGGACGGCGGGAATACCCGCGGTCCGATAGGTTGGTCGCGCGAAAAGACCTTGGGTTCGAAGCTGCCGGTTCGAACCTAGTCCCGCAGCAGCTCGTTGATGCTGGTCTTGGCGCGGGTGCGCTCGTCGACGCGCTTGACGATCACGGCGCAGGCGGTCGAGGGGCCGGGCTGGCCGTTCTTCAGGGGACGGGCGGGCAGGGTGCCGGGCACCACCACGGCGTATTCCGGGACTTCGCCGATGAAGGTCTCGCCGCTGTCGCGATCGACGATCTTGGTGGAGGCGCCGAGGAACACGCCCATCGCCAGCACCGCGCCCTTGCGCACGATGACGCCTTCGGCCACTTCCGAGCGCGCGCCGATGAAGCAATCGTCCTCGATGATCACGGGCTCGGCCTGCAGCGGCTCCAGCACGCCGCCGATGCCGACGCCGCCGGAAATGTGCACGCGCTTGCCGATCTGCGCGCAGGAACCGACCGTCGACCAGGTGTCGATCATGGTGGATTCATCGACATAGGCGCCGAGATTGACGAAGGACGGCATCAGCACGACGTTCTTGGCGATGAAGGCCGAGCGGCGCACGATCGCGCCCGGCACGGCGCGGAAGCCGGCATCGCGAAAGCGGTTTTCGCCCCAGCCCTCGAATTTCGACGGCACCTTGTCCCACCACGACGCCTTGCCGGGGCCGCCGGGAATCGCGCTCATGTCGTTGAGACGGAACGACAGCAGCACCGCCTTCTTCAGCCACTGATGCACCTTCCACTTGCCGCTGGCCTCGCGCTCGGCGACCCGCGCGGCGCCATTGTCGAGCAGCTCCAGCGCCTGATCCACGGCCTCGCGGACCTCGCCCTTGGTGGCGGTCGAGATGCCGTCACGGGCATCGAACGCGGCGTTGACGGTGGATTCGAGGGAGGCGAGAGACATCGAGATTTCCTCAAGACAACGGGATGTGGCGATGGTGATTTAGGAGGCTTTTGTCGGGATTCGGGCGGGCGGAGTCAAGCTGGCCCGTCGTCCCGGCGAAGGCCGGGACCCATAATCCCCGGTGTTTATGGCGACAAAAGGCGCCTGACGTCGTGCTCGAAAGCGGCTCCTCGGCGTATGGGTCCCTGCGTCCGCAGGGACGACGAAGGTGAGCTGCCTACTTCGCCGCATTCAGCTCCTGCAAAAACCCGGTCAGATCATCCGTGACATGGTCGATATAGGCCTCACCGCGGCCTTCCAGTTCCCAGTCCTCGCGCACCACTTCCTTGCTGCCGTCGGGCACCACCAGCACGGTGGTCATGCCGAGCTGGTGCGGCACCACGAGATTGCGGGCGAGGTCCTCGAACATCGCCGACTTCTGGGGATCGACGCCGTGAAGCGCCAAGAATTTCTGATAGGTCTGCGGCGCCGGCTTCGGCTCCAGCTCGGCGGCGATGATGTCGAAAATCGCCTCAAAATGTTGGCCGAAGCCGAGTCGCGCCAACACCGCATCGGCGTGATCGACCGAGCCATTGGTCAGGATCAGCTTGCGCCCGGGCAATTTCGCGATCGCCGCGCCCATGGTTGGGTTGGGCTCAAGCGGCGAATGATCGATCTGGTGCACATAGGCGAGATAATCGTCGGCGCACACACCGTGCTCGGTCATCATGCCGCGCATGCTGGTGCCATAGCGGCGGTAATAATCCTTCTGAATCACGCGGGCCTGTTCCGGCGATATTTTCAGGAAGGCGCCGATGAATTCGCCGATCCGCGCGTCGACCTGCTGCCACAGATTGACGTGGTGCGGGTACAGCGTGTTGTCGAGATCGAACACCCAGGTGTCGATATGGCTGAAGGCGCGGGGCGTTTTTGTCATTGTGTCATCACGGCATCGCGAAGCGCAGCGTCTTGCCGCCGCTCGACATATCAACGGGCGTAAATCCGATCGCAGCGAGGCCGCGGCTGCCGCAATCGCCCTGGTCGTTGATCTCGAACTTGCTCTCGCGGGTACAAAACTGCTTGGCGCCGCCCCAGTTCAGCGGTCTGTCCTTCAGCTTGATGGTGCGGTTATCGGCGTCGACGGCTTCGGCAAAGCTGAAGATTTGCTTCGGCTGGCCGGTGACATCGGGATGCAGGCATTTGCCGGGTTCGATGCGATACCAGCCGCGGCTGGTGACGGTCTTGCCGTCGTCGGTGGCGACCGCGGCCATCACCTTGTGCGGTGTGTCGTTGCACCAGGTCAGTCCGGTCGAGGAAGGCGCCTGCACCGCGTCGATCATGGTCGCGAAAAAAGTCGGTGACTGCACGACATCCGGCGACAGCCCGCGGCTTTTCAGGAAGGCTGCGAGCGCGGCCTGCGTCTTCGGGCCATCGACGCCGTCGATCGGGGCGGCGTCATAGCCCGCGATCACCAGCAGCCGCTGGATCGCGGCAAGCCGTGCCTGCTCGTCGTCATAGTCGCTGTCTTCGGCGAGATACGCCACCTGATTGCCGTCATCGGCGGTGGTCGGCGTGATCTGGGTAAACGGCGCCGGGGTCTGTCCCGAGCGGCACTGGCGCGCCGCGGCAATGACAAAGTTTTCCGGCGCGATGCACAGCGTATCGCCGCCGTTTTGCGGGATCGGCGAAGCGCCGTAGACCGGAAGCGCGCGGGCGTTGAGCAGGATCCGATCCGCGGCCAGCGTGCCCTGCAGCACGACGCGGCAGGCCGCCGGATCGATCCGAAACCAGCCCCGCGTCGCGGTCGCCGCCTTGTCGTCGATGCCGATCGCCGCCTCGATCACATAGCTCATGTGATTGCAGAGTTTCAGGTCCGCGTGGGCGCTAGCTGTCGAGATCACTAACAGCAGAGTAGTCGTTAGATAGCGCCAAAAGGGCGCACCAAACGTTCCACCATCGTCATGCCCGGGCTCGTCCCGGGCATCCACGTCTTTCTCACGAACTTGCCGCAAGCAAAACGTGGATGGCCGGGTCAAGCCCGGCCATGACGGGGAATATTGGTGCGTCATCACTTGTGAATCAGCGTACCCGTGCCCTGGTTGGTGAAGAGCTCGAGCAACACCGCATGCGGGGTTTTGCCGTCGATGATGACCACGCCCTGCACGCCCTGTTCGAGCGAATAGATGCAGGTTTCGACCTTCGGAATCATGCCGCCGGAAATGGTGCCGTCGGCGATCAGCTTGCGGGCATCCTTGACCGACAATTCCGGAATCAGCTTCTTCGACTTGTCGAGCACGCCGGGAACGTCGGTCAACAGCAACAGCCGCTTGGCCTTCAAGGCGCCGGCGACGGCGCCGGCGAAGGTGTCGGCATTGACATTGAAGGTCTGTCCGGTTTTCGAGGTCGCCAGCGGCGCCAGCACCGGAATCAGCTCGTAGCCGATGATCTGGTTCAACAGCGTCAGGTCGACCTTGTCGGGTTCGCCGACGAAGCCGAGATCGACCACCTTTTCGATATGCGAATCCGGATCGACCATGGTGCGCGTCGCCTTCGACGCCGTCACCATGTTGCCGTCCTTGCCGCACAGCCCGACGGCCTTGCCGCCGGCCTCGTTGATGTAGCCGACCAGCTGCTTGTTGATCGAACCCGCCAGCACCATTTCGACGATCTCGATGGTCGCGGCATCGGTGATGCGCAAGCCCGCGGCGAATTCCGACTGAATGCCGAGGCGTTTCAGCATGGTCGCGATCTGCGGCCCACCGCCATGCACCACCACCGGATTGATCGCGGTCTGCTCCAGCAGCACGATATCGCGCGCGAACGCCTTGGCGAGATCCTCGGCGCCCATGGCATGACCGCCATATTTAATGACGATGGTTTCCTCGTCATATTCCTGCATGTGAGGCAGCGCCTCGGACAGGATGCGGGCCTGATCGAGCGGACTGATATGCGGCGCGTCGGTCATGAGCGGATCTCGCGGTCAAAAGGATGGGGCGGGTTCTATCCGATTGCCAGGCACCGCGCAAAGCATGACGGCGATGTCTTCTTGCCGCCGCCGCAGTGGCCTTGTAGCTCTCAACTCTGCCGTGGCCACGCCGCGGACACCGCCAGCATCAGCCAACTCACGATCAAGAGCGTGCCGCCGGTCGGCGCGGCCATTGGGAACAGACTATGACCGGCATATTGCCGCAAGGTCAGGTCGCCGGCGAACAAGGCGGCCGCAATCACGAAGCCCCAGGCCGCGACTATTCCGAGCCGGAGATGAATGAGGCCGCGCTCGCTCAGCGCCACCGCCGCGAGCACCGCGAGGGCATGGAACAGCAACATCGAGGACGCCGACGCCAGCCGCGTCGCGTCGGGCTGATGCGCTGAAGCCGCCGCGAGGATGACGCCATCGGCGCCCATGATGGCGGCCAGAATTACCAGAATGCGGAACATGCCCAAACCCGCCATCAGCTGCGCTCGCCGAGCAGGCGCATCATCGCGGCCCGCAATTCCGCCATTCCGGCGCCGGTGCGCGACGACGTCACCAGAACTTCCGGAAAGGCGGCGGGATGCTTTGCGAGCGCTGCAACAGTGGCGGCGAAATTCTCTTCCAGTTCGGTGGCCTTCACCTGATCGGCCTTGGTGAGCACGACCTGATAGCTGACGGCGGATTTGTCGAGCGTCTTGAGCACGTCGAGATCGACGTCTTTCAGGCCATGCCGCGCATCGACCAGCACATAGACCCGCGCGAGGCTGGAGCGGCCCTGCAGGAATTTGTGGATCAGCGCGGTCCAGGACGCGATCTTGGCCTTGGGCGCGGAGGCGTAGCCATAACCGGGCATATCGACCAGCCGCAGCCCCTCTTTGTCCGGGCCTTCGAAGAAGATCAGTTCCTGGGTGCGGCCCGGCGTGTGCGAGGTGCGCGCCAGCGCGTTGCGGCCGGTCAGCGCGTTGATCAGGCTCGATTTGCCGACATTGGAGCGGCCGGCGAACGCGACCTCCATGCCGGCCATCGGCGGCAAGGTCTCGACCGACGGCGAGGCCCAGAAGAACTGCCAGTCGCCCGCGAACATCTTGCGGCCCTGTTCGATCAGCTTCGCATCGGTGTCGGCGGTCATGCGAAGGCTTTCGGTTGTCTTCTCGGATTGAACCAACGAGTTCAGGCCTCATGGTGAGGAGGCGCCTCTTGGTGCCGTCTCGAACCATGGGATGTGCGGCCCATCCTTCGAGACGCGGCCTGCGGGCCGCTCCTCAGGATGAGGTTCCTGTGGAGCGACCTAATCCTGATCGGTCCTACGTCGCCTTCTTAGAAGCGAACGTCGACCGGAGATTGTCGAACAGTTCCACCTTCACGCCGTTGCGGCGCATGATGAAGCTCTGTTGCAGTACCGACAGCGTGTTGTTCCAGGCCCAGTAGATCACCAGACCGGCCGGGAAGCCCGCCAGCATGAAGGTGAAGATCAGCGGCATCCAGTCGAAGATCATCTTCTGGGTCGGGTCCGGCGGCGTCGGATTGAGCTTCATCTGGAACCACATCGTCACGCCCATGATCATCGGCCAGATGCCGAGCGCGAGGTAGTGTCCGAACACCGGCAGCGCCGTCGGATCGTAGCTGAACAGGCCGAACAGGGTGAACAGATTGGTCGGATCCGGCGCCGACAGATCCTTGATCCAGCCGAAGAACGGCGCGTGCCGCATTTCGATGGTGACGAACAGCACCTTGTAGAGCGAGAAGAACACCGGAATCTGCAAGGCGACGGGAAGACAACCGGCGATCGGGTTGATCTTCTCCTTCTTGTAGATTTCCATCATCTCCTGCTGCTGCTTCATCTTGTCGTCGGGATAGCGCTCCTTCAGCGCGGCCAGTTGCGGCTGCACCGATTTCATCTTCGCCATCGACGCGTAGGATTTGTTGGCGAGCGGGAAGAACAACAGCTTCACCAGCACCGTCACCAGCAGGATCGCGAAGCCGAAATTGCCGACCAGATGATAGAAGAAGTCGAGCGCCAGGAACATCGGCTTGGTGATGAAGTAGAACCAGCCCCAGTCGATCAGGAGATCGAAATGGTTGAGGTCGAGCTGCTTGTTGTAGCCGCCGAAACCGCCGATCGGGAAATTGATGCCGACGACGCTGGCTTCCTTGGCGCCGGCAAACAGCCGCGCATTGGCGCTGCCGGTGCCGCCGATCGCGATGGTCTGCGGATTCTCCAGATAGTCGGTCTGGTAATTGCGCGTGGTGCCGACGAGGGTGGACGAGAAACGCGCCTGCAGCTGTGCGCTGGTGTCGGGCAGCAGCGCAGAGGCCCAATATTTATCGGTGATGCCGAGCCAGCCATTGGTGGCTTGCAGCCTTACTTCCTTGGCATCGTCGATTTTCTTGTAGGCAAATTCCTGCAAGCCATGCTCGCCGAGATAGCCGATCAGGCCTTCGTGCAGGATGTAATAGCCCGAGACCTTCGGGGTGCCGTGCCGGGAGATCAGCGCGAACGGATACAGCGTGACCGGCGCATTGCCGACATTGGTGACGTCGTCCTTGATCGTAAAGAGGTAGCGGTCGTCGATCGCAATGGTGCGGTGGAAGGTGAGACCGTCGCCATTGTCATATTTCAGCGTGATGGGCGTGGTCGGCGTCAGCGCGCCGCTGCCTTCCTGCTGCCAATTGGTATCGCGATCGGGAAGCTTGACGGTCGAACCACTGGCCGGAACCCAGCCGAATTCGGCGTAATAGGGCTCCGCCGTATTCGACGGCGAAAACAACACGATCGGCGGCGAAGCGGGATCGACGGTCTCGCGGAACTGGACCAGCGACAGATCGTCGATGCGCGCGCCCTTCAATGCGATGCTGCCGGTGACGCGCGGGGTATCGATCTTGATGCGTGGGGAGGCGGTGATCGCGGCCTCGCGGCTGACAATCGCCGTGGAAGCAGGCTGGTTCGCTGCCGGCGCATTGGCATCGGCCGAAGGCGTCGGAGCGATGCCGCCCTGCGGGGTGCTCGCGCTACCCGCCTGGCCCGCGGGCTTGACCAATTCGCTCTGCGCCTGCTCGGCGGCGCGCCGCTTTTCCATCTGCGGCATATTGTAGAAATATTGCCAGGCGATCAGCACGAGCCCGGACAGAATGACGGCGAGGATGGTGTTGCGGTTGTCGGTCATCGTTTCAAGGTCTCGTCATTCGGGTCTGGCCGCGGCTTGCGTCGCGCGTTTTCGGGGCTGCCGGTCGAGGCGATCGAGCGCCGAACGGAGATCGTCGAGCATGGTGGCAAAGTCACGGTTCAGGGCGGCACGACGGCCGACTAGCACATAATCACTGTGCGGTCGCATGGATATACCATCCAGCCGCTTCACCAGTTCGCGAAGCCTGCGTCTTATACGGTTGCGCTCGGTCGCGGTGCCGTTCTTCTTGGTGACGGTAAAGCCGACCCGGACCGGCCCGGTATCGTCGCGACTGCGGCTTTGTACCACAAAAGCAGCGCTGTTAACCCGCGCGCCATCGGCCACAGCGAGGAAGTCCACCCGCTGCCGTAGCCGATCCATGATGAGTTCTCCGGGAAGCCCGGCTCAGGCGCTCAAACGCTTGCGGCCACGCGCACGGCGCGCGGCGAGAACCTTGCGGCCGCCGGTCGTGGCGAGACGGGCGCGGAAGCCGTGACGGCGCTTGCGCACCAGTTTGCTGGGTTGATAAGTCCGCTTCACGGGTAGTTCTCCGCTGACCGGGCAATGTGCCTGTTGAATTGAGATAAGTCCGGTGATGCTGGCCGGCCCAAAATGAGCCGTACGCGGCCCCAATGAGCCGCCCCCGGTTAGACCGGACCATCGCGGACAGTTGGCGCGGCTTATAAGGGAGCGTCCCGTTTTCGTCAATCTTGGCGGCGGCTTCGTTTGCAAACCTGCCGTTGTCCGGCAAAGCGCCCTTTCAGGCGGCTTTCGGGTTAAAATCGCATTGGAATCATGGATTTCCGGTAAGATCGCCGCTGCCGCCTAGGTGAACTTTGGATTCGAGGCACGATGCCGCAACCCGAATCCTTGAAACGGCGTATTTTGGCGCGAATATAACCCACGTCACGGTGTTTTCCGTTTGAGGCCGGTAAATTGCCTCCCGGGCAGGCGCGCAAGAGCGCGGAATAATTGACATTATCGAACTGTAATTTGACCGACTCCTGAGCAGGTCGCATCGTCGAAACCTCAGAGGTGAGCGGAAACAGACAGAGTGGCAGTAACCGAAGAACAGCCGACCGCGGAAATGCCGCGGCCGAAGCCGCAGTATCGGCTCGGCCTGTCCGGCAAGCTGTTGCTGCTGACTATTCCGCTGGTCATGATCGCCGAAATCCTGATCTACGTGCCGGCGATCGCCAATTTCCGGATAAACCGCCTCAACGACCGCCTGGCGGCCGCCAATACCGCGGCACTGGTGCTGGACGCCGCCCCGTCCGGCATGGTGCCGGATTCGCTGGCCCGTCAGATCCTGACCAGCATCGGCGCCCGCGCGGTGGCGATCAAGATGGGGCAGCAGCGCCGGTTGCTCGCCAGCGCCGACCTGCCGGCGGCGATCGATCATGACGTCGACATGCGGACCATGACGGTGTGGTCGGCGCTCGTCGATTCGATCGAATTGATGCTGGAGACCGGCAACCAGACCATACGCGTGGTCGGGCCGGCGCCCGGCGGCGCGCAATTCATCGAAACCATCATCGATGAGGCACCGCTGCGCGCGTCGATGTACCGGTTCTCCCGCAATCTGCTGTGGATCTCGCTGCTGATCGCGATCCTCACCGCGGCGCTGGTTTACTTCGCGCTGCATTACCTGTTCGTGCGGCCGATGCGGCGGCTGACCGAGAGCCTGGTCGGGTTCCACGAGAACCCCGAAAGCTCGGCGCGCATCATCGTCCCGAGCCAGCGCGGCGACGAAATCGGGGTGGCCGAGCGCGAATTGTCCGACATGCAGCGCGACCTGGTGTCGATGCTGCATCAAAAGAGCCGGCTGGCGGCCCTTGGCCTCGCGGTTTCGAAGATCAACCACGATTTGCGCAATCTGCTGGCGTCGTCGCAATTGCTGTCGGACCAGCTCGCCAGCGTGCCGGATCCGCGGGTGCAGCGCTTTGCGCCGAAGCTGATGCGCTCGCTGGAGCGCGCCATCGCGTTCTGCCAGTCGACGCTGTCCTATGGCCGCGCGCAGGAGGCCGCGCCGGATCGCCGCATAATCCTGATCGAGCCGGTCGTGATCGAAGTTCGCGAATCGGTCGGCCTGGCGTCGGATGCGTCGATCGCCTGGATCAGCGCGATCGAACGCGGACTGACCATCGACGCCGATCCCGATCAGCTGTTCCGGGTGCTGCTCAATCTGGTGCGCAACGCGGCGCAGGCGCTCGAAAGCCGCCCCAAAAGCGATGCCACGACCCACCAGATCCGGATCACCGGGCGGCGCGAGGGCACCGTCGCGATCATCGAGGTCTCCGATACCGGTCCCGGCGTGCCCGCCAAGGCGCGCGATCATCTGTTCGAGGCGTTCCAGACCTCAGGCCGGCCCGGCGGCAGCGGGCTGGGCCTTGCGATCGCGGCCGAACTGATCCGCGCCCATGGAGGCGAGATCCATCTGGTCGAAGGCACCATCGGCGCGACCTTCCGGATCGCGATCCCGGACCGCCCGGTGGAACTGCTCAGCATCCGCAATGAGCGGGCCCGGGCCTAGGCCAACGGCCGAGTCTCCATCACCCGGCCTGTCGCACCATCCCGAATTACCGAAATTGAGGCCCAGAATTGCCCCGCCGGAGGCGCTTCCCGCGCTTGCCAATCGAGGCCGGAGCGGGTAGCTAAAGCGCTCTTCGCGACCTTCCGGACCCGCTCCGGAATGCGTCCGGGCCCTCAAGCCCGAGATGCCTAGCGAAAAACGCGCCCGTAGCTCAGCTGGATAGAGCACCAGACTACGAATCTGGGGGTCAGGAGTTCGAAATCTCTTCGGGCGCGCCATTTCTGTACAAACTGCGAACCCCCAGCGGCGGTGGATGCCTGCCCGCGATGACCTGTTCGAGGGTTACTTTATCGCCGGATATCCGGATGGCGGAATGGTCGACCTCGACCCACTGAACATCTGCTTCCCCTCGATGAGGATCATACTGCGGATCATGAGGTCAGGGCGGATCTGCAGCGCGCATTTGGCTCGGCGAATACGCGATCGTGCGCGAAACTTGGCACGATCCTGATCTGTGAAAGAGCACAGCGTAGAGAGCGGTTCTCCGCGGATGTGATCGGGCCTCGGAAACAGTTGGTTCGCAGTTGATCGTTAGCCGCTGCGCTTGTTCCTCCTAGCCCAACACGCAGTGTCGCCCTGCCCAAGTAAATGCCGGCTTGTGTTTTGTACCCTGATCTTGAGGCCGTCGAGATGCGGCCACCAGGCTGCTTTGCTAGAGAGGGTACTTTGCAAGAGAGCGGGGGAGCCCTCCGGTTTTCGACCGACGATCTGCCCGAGCGGGATCGGCTTCCGATCTGGCGCGAAGCTTTCGGCCGCACCATCACCAAGATGGATATGGAGCCGATCGGCGACGGACCGTTTCGCAGCCGGGCCGACATCCAGATGCTGCCGAACCTGTCGATCGCCTTCGTGTCCAGTTCGCCAAACCGGGTAACGCGAACGCCGGCGCTGATCGCCGACGGCAGCGATGATCTGGTCTTCGGCATTCTCCTCGGCGGAGAGGCTGTGGCTCACCAAGGCAAGGGGGAAGTCGGATTTCGTGCCGGTGAAGCCTTGCTGTGGTCGAACGACGCGCCTGGCGGATGTCTCTATAACTCGTCGATCGATTTCCTGGCTCTCGCCTTCTCGCGAGCCACGCTTACGCAGGCGGTAGCCAACATCGACGACGCCCTGATGCAGCTTGTTCCACGCGACAATGAAGCGATGCGGCTGGTGACCGGCTACGTCAAGGTTCTCAAGGACGAGATCGGCCATATGTCGCCCGAACTGAAAGCGACGAGCGCCGCCCATGTGCAGGATCTCGTCGCGCTGGCGCTCGGGGCGAGGCCCGATGCGACGCATATAGCCAGAGGGCGGGGCGTTCGCGCCGCGCGGTTGCGCGCGCTCAAGGCGGATATTCTCACCAACCTGATCCGACGAGATATGTCGATCGAGACTGTGGCGCGGCGGCATGGCATTTCACCGCGCTACGTCAGAACATTATTCGACAGCGATCAGACCACGTTCACCGATTTCGTACTGAATCAGCGGCTTGCACGCGCGCATCGTTGTCTGGTCGATCCGCGTTTTGCCGGCCGCATGATCAGCACGATTGCCTTCGAGTCCGGCTTCGGCGACCTGTCCTATTTCAATCATGTGTTTCGGCGCCGTTACGGCGCCACGCCCTCGGATATCCGTGCCGCCGCGCGTAAAGACGATACGACGGTTTGAGTCCTGCCGGCCGGCCGCTAGGTCTCGGCGGAACGGATATTTGGGCTATACGGCACAGATTCGTTCATGTTTCCGGATTTGATCGTTCAGACCATATTGTGGGCTGGGAAAGCGTAATTGCAGCAGGTACGGTCATACTGACGATCAGGCGTGACGTCGTGCGGGAGGGTTCTTTGACGGCGGGCGATACGACCAGTTTTCGGATTTCGACAACTGCTTTTTCGGACCAGGATCGAACGGAAGCGTTTCGCGAGACCTGGGGCCGCACGATGCTCCATCTCGAAATGGAACCCTTGACGAAAGGAGAGCAGATCGACGCCGACATGGCCATGCGCATGTTCCCCACGGTGCGCATCGCTGATGGTCATGTGTCACGGATGCGATGCCGCCATCTCGCGAGGTTGGCTGACAACGACGACTTGATTTTCACGCTGGTCCGCAGCGGCGCCGTAACCTGGAATCGGGGAGACCGGGAGGTGAGCGCCAGCACCGGAGAGGCTGTGCTGACGGCAAGCGGCGAGACAGCCACCTATGTGGGCTATACGCCGGCACAACTGCTCAATTTCCGGTTCAACCGGCAGAAGCTGTCGGCTCGGCTTTCCCATATGGAGGATGCGCTTGTCCGCGCCGTTCCAAAGGACAACCAGGCCCTTCGATTGCTTAAAAATTACATCGGCGTGTTGAATGACGAGCAGACGCTTGCGATGCCAAGCCTTCGCCTTGCCGTTGACGATCACTTGCACGACCTGATCGCGCTGGTGCTCGGTGCGACCCGCGACGCCCGCGAACTGGCCAAGGGGCGAGGGGTGCGGTTTGCGCGTTTTCGCGCCGTCAAAGCCGACATCGCCGCCAATATCACGCGCCGCGATCTCTCCGTCGATGCCGTCGCCGCGCGCCACGGTATATCGCCGCGTTATATCCGCGCCTTGTTCATGGACGCGGGCACGACGTTTACCGATTTCGTGCTGCACCAAAGACTTGCGCGCGTGCATCGCCTGCTGATGGAGCCGCACGCCCACCCGCGCGCGATCAGCGCCATCGCCTACGACTCAGGCTTTGGCGACCTGTCCTATTTCAATCATGCGTTTCGGCGCCGTTACGGTGCCACACCCTCCGATATCCGCGCCGCCGCGCGCCAGGATTACCGCGGTTGAGAGCTTTTCCGCCTCGCGAAGCGGCGAACCCGGAATCACTAGAGCGGGATGATTTATCTTCGAATCGTCATCCCGCTCTACTCTTTATTGGAGCATGATCTCCGCGCAAACGCTTCGCGTTTGTCGCAGGGAAAACCGGTATCCACTTTTCCGGATCATGCTCTAGTCCCTTAATTTCGTTCAAGCGCCTGAACATCTGCGCGAATCCGCGCCCGGCGGTCCCGTAGAATCGTTGCCAAGCCGCAACACCGGCTCGCCGTCTGTATATCTTTGCCGCCCAGCCCCAGCCCTTGCGTCAACCAGCCCAAGCGGCCTTAGGCGAATTCCCGCTAGGTGGGCGCTTACCGCCCGCGGCGCTTTGGCATGAGGAATCCTTTGCAATGAACTGTACCGCCCGCCTGACTTTCGCCCTTGCAACCAGCCTGGTGGCGATGGGTTCCGCCAGCGCCGCCGATATCGAGGCGAGGTCGCCTGTCTATAAGGCTCCAGCGCTGGTCGAGAGCTGGGGAGGCCTTTATGTCGGCGCCGGCATTGGCTTCCGCTCAAGCGATAGCAGCGTCCATGTCAACTCAGCGACCGACACCAGCGCGCCTGCCGGATTGCACAACATGTTCGTCGACCCCGGCTGTTTCGTCGGCTTTCGCTGTGTGACCGGCAATCCCTTAAACGGCACGGCTTTCAGGGCGAGCCCCTACATTGGCTACAACTGGCAGATCGGCCGGATTGTGCTGGGTGCGGAGGGCGATTTCGGCTTCGCCGACCAGACCACGACCTTGCTCGGCGGCGCCTATCCGGCAACGCCGTTTTCGTTCGGCGGAGCGGCTTCCAATTCCTTCTCTGTCCGAACGACCTGGGACGCCAGTATCCGCGGCCGCGCCGGCTACCTGATCAATCCTGAGATCCTGTTATACAGCACGGCTGGCCCGTCCTGGATTCACCTCGAGACAACATCGAACTGCAGCACCCTGCCGTCGGTTGACGGAGCCTGCGCGCCGGGGGGCTTTGCACCCGCCAACATCACCGATACCCAAACCAAGCTCGGTTACACGGTGGGCGCCGGTATCGAGGCCATGCTCTGGTCGAACTGGATCGCTCGCGCGGAATATCGCTTCGCGGATTACGGGCGGATTTCGAACACCGACGTGCGCACGGCCGCGACGGGCGTGCAGACCGTGAACTATGACACCAAGCTGCAGACGCACACCGCGACCTTCGGCCTCGCCTACAAGTTCGGCAACACTTCAGCGCCGGGCGCTGGCAGCCTGGCAGCCTATGCGGCAATGCCGTCGGTGACATCGTGGACCGGCGTCTATCTCGGCGCGGGTGTCGGCATCCGCGCCAACCAGACGACGTCCACCATCGAGAAGGCCACGGCCCAGGCGCCGGGCTCGCCTCCTGAGAATGTTATCCCGGGATGCCTGTGTTCCCTCGGCAGCGGCTATGACACCGTAGCGGCACGGGTCAGCCCCTATATCGGATACAACTGGCAATTCGATCCGAAATGGGTGGTGGGCCTGGAAGGCGATTTCGGCTTCGCGAACGCCCAGAGCACGCAGAGCGGAAATTACTTGCCAGGTTCGATTTTCGGCGCCAGCAACGGCCTCAACGACAGCTACAGCATCAGGACCAAATGGGACGCGAGCATCCGCGCCCGCCTCGGCTACGTCGTCAACCCGTCATTCATGGCCTACCTGACCGGCGGCGCCGCCTGGATGAGCGTCGAAGAAACGTCGCGCTGTGACACGGCTTTGCAGGCGTTCCCCTCGCCAGCCCCCGGCTTCGATGCCTCTGAAATGGGCAGTTGCGCCCCCGGTCTGAAAACGCCGGCAAACATTACGCAATCGACCGTCAAGCCCGGCTTCACCGTCGGTGGCGGCGGCGAAATGAAGCTCGGATCGAACTGGATCGCGCGCGCCGAATACCGCTATTCCGACTTCGGTACCGCCCGCTTCGAGGACAGCCGCAGTTGCGCCGGCAGTGCAACCGTTGCCGGGGCCACGCTCAACTGCTTCGAAACCGACGTCACGACCACGGCCGTGCGGCTGCAGACCCACACCGCCACCTTCGGTCTGGCCTACAAGTTCTGATCCCCGGGACTGCCTTCAGGAAAAACATGCTGGCGGCAACAGGCTGAAAATCCTGGTCGTTCCGGGGCGTCGTGAAGCGACGAACCCGGAATCTCTTCAACGCAAACACTGACCTTCGCGATCCACCCGACCGCCCCGTCCGATCGTTGCCAAGCCGCAACACGGGCGCGCCGTCTGGCTTCTTTGCCGCCTAGCCTCAGCCCTCGCGTCAGCCAGCCCAAGCGGTATCCGGCGAATCCCGGCTAGGTGGGGAGCGGATCGTCCGCGGCACTTTGGGGTCCAATGATCTTTCCTGCTCACATCGATATCGAGGCCGGTCCCGGTACGCGCCGGCCTGCGGCGCCTGCTTGATGCTTCGATGCCCCGCTGAGTGCCCGTCGAAAATTGTCCGGCAAAAACCGTTCTGAAAAGCATCATCATGATGAAGACGTCCGTAACATTCCGCCGCCGCCAGTTGTCCTGCTCGACCAGCGTCGCGGCGCTGCTGCTCGCCGGCGCCGTCATCGCCGGCATGCCGACCGCCGCACAGGCGGCGGACTGGATCGGCGCAACCTCCGGCAACTGGTTCACGCAGGGAAACTGGTCGACGAACGCCGTCCCGACGACGGGGGATGACGTCATCATCGACACGACGACACCCAATCCCACGTCCATTTCGGGGAGCAATGCCTTCGCCCTCGGCGTGGTGGTCGGCAATTCCGCGACCGGCGCGCTGCAGATTTCGAACGGCACCCTTACAACGCCGCAGTTGACCATCGGCGATTCGGCCAACTCTTCCGGCTCGGTGACGGTGAACAGCGGAGGATCGATCACGGCGTCCACCATTGGGGTAGGCTTTTCTGGAAACGGAACGCTGACAATTTCAAGCGGTGGTACGGTCACGCTCGATAATACCGACGCCCTCCGGATCGCCGTTGGTAGCGGGTCTACAGGAGTCGTGACGGTCGAGGACGCTCATTCCATCCTTACGACAAATGGTGGTCTGGAAGTCGGCCTCCAGTCCGGCGCCACCGGCACGCTGGCGATTTCCAGTGGCGGCCAGGTGCTCAGCCTGGAGGGTGCGTCGGTCGGCGGCGGCGGCCACGGCGCGGTGACGGTCGATGGCCCCGGTTCGTCCTGGCAGGTCGGCTCGACTCTGGTCGTCGGTACTGCTTCCGGCGGCAGCGGCTCGGTTACGATCACCAATGGCGGCGTGGTCACGGCGGCGATGCCAATCTTCGGCCTTGTTTCCGGCAGCACAGGCTCTCTGGTCGTTGACGGCGCAAACTCCCTGTTTACGACCGGCGACCAATTGATCATCGGCAAAGGGGGCACTGGCACACTGACGATCTCAAACGGCGCCGTCTCGGCCGGCTCTGTCATCCTCGCAAGCAACGGCGGCTCAGGCACGCTCAACATCGGCGCCGCGGCGGGAAGCGCGCCGGTGGCACCGGGAACGCTGAACACCGCGCTCGTCACCTTCGGCCCCGGCAGCGGCGGCGTCATCAACTTCAACCACACCAGCGCGAATTACACCTTTGACGCCGTCATCGAAGGCCTGAGCATAGGCGGGGGCGCCATCAACCAGCTTGCCGGCACGACGTTCCTGACGGCCGACTCAAGTGCCTTCCAAGGCACGACCACCATCAGCGGCGGCGCGCTGCACGTCAACGGCTCGCTGTCTGGTTCGGACGTCACCGTCACGAGCGGCGGCACGCTGGCCGGCAACGGCATCGTCGGCAGCGTCACCGCCCAATCGGGCGGCATCGTCGCGCCGGGCAATTCCATCGGGACGCTGAACGTCGCCAACAATGTCGTGTTCGCGTCCGGTTCGATCTATCAGGTCGAGGTCAACGCAGCCGGACAGGGCGACAAGCTCGCCGCAGGCGGCACCGCGACCGTGAATGGCGGCACAGTGCAAGTGCTGGCTGCAGCCGGTAATTATTCGCCGAGCACGAGCTATACCATTCTCAGCGCCACCGGGGTCGTCAGCGGCACCTTTGCCGGCGTCACCTCGAACCTCGCCTTCCTCACCCCGTCGCTCACTTACGACACCCACGACGTGAACCTGCTGCTGACCCGCAACAGCACGAGTTTCGCCTCCGTCGGCGTCACGCCGAACCAGATCGCCGCCGCCGGGGGCGTAGAGAGCCTCGGTGCGGGTAATGCCGTCAATAATGCAGTGCTCAATCTCTCGGCGTCGCAAGCCCGCAATGCCTTCGACCAGCTCTCCGGCGAGGTCCATGCCTCGGCCAAGACCGCGTTGATCGAGGACAGCCGCTTCGTGCGCGATGCGGCCATCAACCGTCTGCGGTCCGCCTTCGGCGCGGTCGGCGCGTCCTCCGCCCCGCTGGCGGCCTATGCTGCGGACGGCAAGCCGGTGGCGGTCGCCGCCACGACCGATGGCCTCGCGTTCTGGGGCCAGGGCTTCGGCTCCTTCGGCTCGACCAACGGCGACGGCAATGCCGCCAAGCTCAGCCGCTCCACCGGCGGCTTCCTGGCCGGCGGCGACGCCGCCGCGTTCGATGGCGCCCGCATCGGCGCCCTCGGCGGCTACAGCCGCACCAATTTCGACGTGAACGACCGCGGCTCGTCCGGCACCAGCGACAATTATCATTTTGGCCTCTATGGCGGCTCGCAATGGGGGGCGCTCGGCTTCCGCACCGGCGCGGCCTATACGTGGCACCAGATCTCGACCTCGCGCTCGGTGGTGGTGCCCGGCCTCGGCGAACAGCTGTCGTCCGGCTACGCCGCCGGCACGGCGCAGGTGTTCGGCGATCTCGGCTATCGTATCGACGCCGGTCACACCGCCGTCGGTGCGCTGGCCTTCGAGCCGTTCGCCAATCTCGCTTATGTGAACCTGTGGACCGGCGGCTTCAGCGAGACCGGCGGCGCGGCGGCGCTGACCGGGCGCAGCGGCTCGACCGACGTCACTTTCTCGACGCTCGGTCTGCGCGCCGCAACCGACTTCAGCCTCAACGGCATGGCGGCGACGGCGCGCGGCAGCCTTGGCTGGCGCCACGCCGCCGGCGACGTGACGCCGACCTCGCTGCTGGCGTTCGGCGGTGGCGGCAGCGCGTTCGGCGTCCTGGGTGTTCCGATCGCCCAGGACAGTGCCGTGGTCGAAGCGGGCTTCGATGTCCTGGTCGCCCGCAACGTCAGCGTCGGCCTCTCCTATGTCGGACAGGCGGCGTCCCATGCCCAGGATCACGACTTCAAGGCCAACATGACCTGGAAGTTCTGATGTGCATGGCCGAAGAATCCATGCGGATTTGATCCGGGGCCACGCGCGCTCTCCCACGCGCACCAACCTGCCTAGGCCGCCCGGATGTACCCCTCGTCGCCGAACAGATGGACCTTGTTGCGGCCGGCGGCCTTCGCATCATAGAGCGCGATGTCGGCTTCCGCGAACAATTCGGTGATCCGCCGGCGATGCGGGCGGCCGACGAGAGCAACTCCGATCGAGGCGCCGACCTCGAGGCGAAGACCATTCCAGAAAAGCGGTCGGCTCAACATCACAACGGTCTGCTGCAGCACGTGCGCGATCCGGTCAGGGTTTGTCGGAGCGCGCAGGATGATCGCGAATTCGTCGCCGCCGAGCCGGGCGACCAGACCGGCCTTGTGGAAGGCCCGCCCCAGACGCTGCGCGACCTCGCACAGGCACGCATCTCCGGCCGGATGGCCAAACGTATCGTTGAGGTCCTTGAAACGATCGAGGTCGATCAGGACAAGTGCCGACGCGAAGCCATGATTCAGGCTGTCGCCGACGACCTCGCTATAACGGGCCTGGAAAATGGAGCGATTGGCGAGCCCGGTGAGCGGATCGGTTTCGGCTTGCCGCCGCAGGCTCTCCATTGCTTGTCGGTCGGACGTGATGTCCTGTTTGGAGCCGAAGATCCGCACCGGCCGTCCGCTCTCTCCCACTGCGTTGATCGAGAGGCGCATCCAGCGCCTTTCGCCGCGCCAGGTCCTGATCTCGGCATCGAGCGTTACTGCGCGGCCGCTCCGGATCACCTCGGCACGCGCGAGCTCCATGTTGCGCCGCGACTCGTCGATATAGAGATCGACGATGCTCGCGCGCCGCAGCGGGTTGCCCGTCGGATAGCCGAAGATGTCGTGGACGCCCGGAGTCCAGGTCAGGCGCTCCGTCTCGAGTTCACATTCCCAGGCGCCGATACCAGCGAGATTCAAGGCCTGATCGTAGAGGCGCACGCGAACCTCGTCCGACAGAGCCGCGGCAGCATGGTCTGCTTCATCTCTCATCGATGTTCCGGCAGCATTCCGGGATTTTGCCCATATGTCTAAGGACTAGGGCTACCGTGTTAACGAATTCTATATTTCCGCCTGCAGCCGGCCGGTGCGGGCCGCAGATTATCGAGGACGGACGCCTTCCTCGACCAGCGCCTGGCCGTTGTGAGTGTGCGGAATTCGTTCGCATCGTTTCGGGCTTGCACCGATCCAATGCAAAGCGCTTCGGCGCCGCAGCCTCTCGCGCCGCGCGACAAAGGTATCGCGCGGCTTCGTCTCAACGTCTGATCGTGCGGCTATCGCGAGATTGGCGCCGGCCGCCTTCAGTGATGGGCCGAAACGCTCCTGACGCACCCGGACAGCACATCGTCCGATACGGAATGGCTGACGTCGCCGAGACTGATGATGCCGACCATCCGCTTGCTCTTGTTGATCACCGGCAGCCTGCGCAGCTGCAGCTTCTCCATGTGTTGAATCGCCTTTGCGAGGTCATCGTCTTCCCGGCAGCAATGGATGCCTTCGGTCATCACATCGCGCGCCGTCGCGCGGCGAGCGTCGAAGCCGTTGCTCGCGAGTCCTTTGCAGACGATGTCGCGATCGGTCACCATCCCGACCAGTTGGTCGTCCTCCCCAATCGGAACGCAACCGATGTCATGCGCCCGCATCAGTTTCGCTAGCTCGGTGACAGGGGTAGTGGGGCTGACCCAGTCGACACCCTTGTGCATCACTTCTTTGACTTTCATGGCGGAGCCTCCGTTATCGGGTTTCAGTTGGTGCATTGCAGCACGGCCGCCCCCTGTTTTCACAACCATACAACCGATCGGGTGCGAGGTCGCCGGAGAATTCCTGCGCCGTCGCCGCACCCTCCTGAACAACTGACCGCGACTTCGCGGCCGGGTTCCCGCCCACCATCCGAAAGTGGTGTGTTCAAGCGCATCTGACGCGGTAGGCTGTTGCTGCGCGCCTCCAGATGAGACCAAAGGGAATGAAAGAGAAAAAGGACATCGTGGAAAACTGGCTGCCGCGTTACACCGGCACGCCGCTCGCCGAATTCGGAGAATATGTTCTCCTGACCAACTTCGACAATTACGTCGAATGGTTCGCCGCGGCGTATGGCGGTTTGGTAAAGGGCGTAGATCGACCGATGCCCAACGTGACTGCCGACGGAATCACCCTGATCAACTTCGGCATGGGAAGCCCGAATGCGGCGACCGTGATTGATCTGCTGAGTGCCATCGCGCCGAAAGCCGTATTGTTTCTTGGCAAATGCGGCGGGTTGAAACGCAAAAATCAGATTGGCGACCTGATTCTGCCGATTGCGGCCATTCGGGGTGAAGGCACCTCGAATGATTATTTGCCACCGGAGGTCCCCGCGCTGCCCGCGTTCGAGTTGCAACGCGCGGTGTCGACGATGATCCGCGATCTCGGTTACGACTATTGGACAGGTACGGTGTACACCACCAATCGTCGTGTCTGGGAACACGATGATCGCTTCAGAGATCTGTTGCGTCGTACACGCAGCATGGCCATCGACATGGAGACGGCGACAATCTTTGCCGCGGGATTTGCCAACCACATTTCGACTGGCGCGCTGCTTCTTGTGTCCGATCAGCCGATGATTCCCGAGGGTGTGAAGACCGAAGCGTCGGATCTGGTGGTGACCGCGAACTATGTCGAAAGGCATATCAAGATCGGGGTAGAGGCCTTGAAGCTGGTGCGGCGCCGTGGCCGCAGTGTGAAGCATTTGCGTTTCGAAAACGACTTCGATGCAGGGCGCGAGAATTAAGGAGGCGTTGCACCGCCGTCGCACGACCGGAACTCAGCCGAGCAGCAACAGTCCGCCGGCCAGGAGAAGCGCCAGCGTCCAGATCAGGTCGACGTTGAGCCAGGCGTGACGCAGGATTTCGAGCCCGATCCACTCATAGACGGCGACCGCAACGGCCGTGCTGACAGTCAGCATCGCCAGCGTGTGAATCCCCACACCTAGCAGTGCGACAAGGAATGGGCTGGTCACAGTCGGCTCTGAGGCTGCCGGAAAACAAAGCGGCATCAGCACGGGCCACAGCATGAGACCGGCGCCGTGCGTGGTCGCCATGAGAAATGACCACGCTGTGAGCGCGGCCAGTCCCGCCTGCATGCCCACGCGCACGCGATGCCGATGCCCGTAGCGCCAGTGATACAACGCCCAGCCGATCAGGAAGAGACCGGCGCCGATGCGGACCGCGCGCAGATCGATCACCAGGCCAGCCCAAAGGAACGCGCCAGCCACGATGGCGATCGAGAGGGCGTGTCCGAGTGCAATGGGAAGGGGTGAGAGCCATAGCACGCGCCGGCTGTGGCGATGAAGTCCCAGCGCGACCGCGAACAGCCAGCCCATCGCAGGATTGAGACCATGAAATGCCCCAAGACCGGCGAGGGCGAGCCATGGCCAGAATTCGGAGGAGACGGGGTTCATGGGGCGCTAATCCGACTTGTCGCGGCTCCGGATGTGTAGTGCGAGCCGATTGTGTCATGCGTTCATGCTTGCATGCCGGCGCGCGTTGAATAATCGAGTCGGGTCTTGCCTCGTCACGGATAGCAATAGGAATCCGACGAGCAGTCGCCGCCTTCAAGACGCACCTGGTGCGGCCTGTGCGATGCCGGCCAGTCCACAAAGAATCTGGAATCGAAAGCGATGCCGCCTTTCGGATCGGCGTCGAGCTTGACCATCCATCCCTCGATGCCATCGGGATAGAATTGCGGATCGACGGCGCCGTACAGCGAGTTGGTGAAATAGACGCGCCGGCCGTCGCGGCTGATCTCCACCATCTGCGGGCCGCCGCTGAGTGCGCCGTTCCTGGCAGCGGGATGCGTTGCCTTCGACACAATGCCGCCAATGCGCACCTTGCCGGTCAGCTTCGGCTTGAACGGGTCGGAGACGTCGTATTGCTGCAGGTCGCCCGTGCCCCAGCAGGCGACGTAGAGGAACTTGTCATCCATCGACAGGTCGATGTCGGTGACCAGCGGCGGGCAGGCCTTGAATCCTTTGAGCAGCGGGGGAAGTTGATCTTCGCTTGCGGGTTCGGCCGGAATCTCGATCACTTTCTGCACCGCCCACTTGTCGCCGTCGCGATACCAGGTCCAGATCGAGGACGACAGATTCTCCAGGCTGATCACGCAGTTGACGAAGCCGTAGGCCTTGGTTGGATCGTGGGCTGGCCGCAGCTCGAAAACCAGCTGATACTTGTCACCGAAGTCGATCGTCTGCAGATGCTTGCGTTTCTGCAAATCCCAGAAATGCAGCCGCCGGCCGTATTTGGCGCCAAGCAGCACTTCCGGGATGAGCCCGTTCTCGAATGTGTCGGGCGTGCCCCACTCGCTGGTGACCAGCGTGTCGTGGCCGAGATGCCACCAGGCATCGTAAGCAAGATATTGAGGCCCGCGATCCATCTCCCACTGGCCGCGCACGTCGAAGGTCTCGTGATCCATCAGGAAGATGCCTCCCGGTCCCTTGCCCTCACGGTTGCCGAGAGCGGCGACATAAATGCCTTCCGGCCCGCAATGCACCGTGTGCGGGCGCGTGTAGCCCGCCTTGTCGGCGACCTCGTCCGGCTCAATCACTTTGACGATCTTCGGCGCTCTCGGGTCGGGCTTGGTATCAAGGATGTGAATGCGCGAAGACCTCAAGCCCGGCACCACCAGATAGCGGCGCTCGGCATGCGGGTGCGGTGCATTGGGGCACAGGCACGAGGAGCAGGCGTTCCAGCCGAAGTGATGAAGTTCGTCACCGACGTTGGGCATGGGTGTCGTACTGACGATTTTGGAGTAGGACTTCGACTTGGGATCGACATCGACGACAGCGATCGCGTCGGGCGTCTTTCGGTCCGGGTCGAACGCGGCGACGTAAGCCACGGTCTCGGGCGCGGCCTTCGAGGCCATGCGCGGGGAGGGGTAGAAGCTGGGGTCGGGTTTCCAATTTGCCATGTGCGGTGCTCCCGGGTTTCATCCATTGAACCACCAAACCGCGGCCCCCCTCCGCCGCGGGAATTTCACTGCGCCGTCTCACCAAGACGATCTTAGCCGAACGGACGGTATCGCGGACCCGGAAAATCGCAGGAGCGATGATTTGCCTTCGCGCGTGACGCTATCCTGGCACCATTCAAATAAGGCGTCGGCCGGCTCTTCCGCCACCGATCAACGCGGGGAACCACCCGGCCGCGTTAGAACGACGCCTCAAACCTTCTCGCATGCACCCGCCGCAGCCGTTGTTGAGCGGGTTGAGAACCGGCGCCGATAGTCGCGTGGCGATATCGCCAAATGGCGTTGGAACGTGGTGCGCATCCGTTCTTCATCGCCAAAACCGCAGCTGCGGGCGATGCGGTCGACGCCGTGCTCGGTTTCTTCCAGCAGGCGCCGGGCGGCTTCCAGCCGGAACACTTCGACCGCTTTGGCCGGAGTGCGGCCGGTCTTTGCCTTGTAGCTTCGAGCGAAGTTTCGCGAACTCATGCCCACGCGTTCGGCGAGCAGATCGACATTCAGCCGTTCGTCGCCGAGATTGTTCGAGATCCAGATATGAAGGTTCTCGAAAGCCGTCGACGTCAAAGTCTGGGATTGCAGGAGTTCGCTGAACTGCGACTGACCGCCCGGCCGCTTCATGTAGATTACCAACTGCCGCGCGACCTGCATGGCGATATCGCGCCCGCAATCCGCCTGGACAAGAGCTAGCGAGAGGTCGATGCCGGCGCTGACCCCCGCCGACGTCCAGATCGGACCGTCTTGAATGAAAATCGCGTCGGGTTCGACGGTCAGGCGCTCGTAGCGCTGATCCAGCAGTTCGCATGAGGCCCAATGCGTTACGGCGCGGCGGCCGTCAAGTAGACCGGCCTCGGCCAACAGGAAGGCTCCGGCACAGACCGAGGCGGTTCGCCGCGCCTTGGGCGCATGGGCTGCCAGCCAGCGCACCAAGCGACCATCGGCAAGCGTAGGCACCATGTCCAGCGCACCTGGAACCACGATGGTGTCGATCTCCACATTTTCGAACTGCGATATCGGCGCCGTCTCGATCGTCACCCCCTCGGCCGTCAGGATCGGTCCACCGTCGAGGCTGACTGTGTGACGCGCATAGCCGTGCCGGCCCTGCTGCTCCAAGAACTTCGACGCTGACCAGAACACCGTGAGCGGACCTGTGAGGTCGAGCAGCCCCATCCCTTCGAAAGCTACGAAAAGCGCACAGCGGGCGAGCGGATCATTGTTGATCATCATTGGCAGAAATCAAGGGGTATACGTCATTTCAGACAAGTTATCCCACGCCTAACGTCGGCTTGTCAATCACACGGGCCGGGCGAGAGCCGGGACCCCCCGCCAGGAGGAACGACCATGTTTGATACCGCTTCTGCTTCGAAGGGCGTGAAGTTAGCGCTGTTGGAAGGCCAATTGCTCGCCCGCGAGATTGACCGAACGACGTTCGTCAGTCGGGCCGCCGACCTGGGCCTGCCCGCCGCGGCTATCGGTGAAGCTGCCGAGAGGTTCGAGGCGATAGCGTTCAACCAAGGACTTCGCCGCGCCAATCTGCGATCAACCTACGACTACATCGTGATCGGGTCCGGCGCTTCCGGCTCGGTTGTCGCCCGTCGCTTGGCCGAGAATCGCGATGCGCAGGTGCTATTGCTCGAGGCCGGTGGCGATGATTTGAAGCCCGGCATCCTGATTACCGAGACCTGGTTTTTCAACCAGGGCGGCGAACTCGATTGGAATTTCGGCACGGAGCGCAGCCCGAGCGTGAACAATCGCTCAATCGTTCAGGCCGCGGGCAAGGTTCTCGGCGGTGGCACCAGCATCAACGCCATGGTCTGGGCCCGCGGTCACAAGAACGATTTCGATTTCTGGGCCAGGCAGGCAGGCGACGATGCCTGGAACTATCGGCATATCCTCGACATCTACAGGCGCATCGAGGACTGGCATGGCGCCCCCGATCCTGAACGACGCGGCAGCGGCGGCGAGGTCTTCGTGCAGCCCGCCCCGAATCCCGGTCCGATCGCGCCGGCTTTCCTCAAGGCCGCCGGATCGCTGGGCATCCCCACCTTCGCGGACCAGAACGGCGTGATGCAGGAAGGTCCGGGCGGCGCGGCGATCACCAACGTTCGCATCCGCGATGGTCGTAGGCTGAACGTTCCGGCGAGCTACCTCTACCCGGTAATGCACCAGCCCAATCTGACCCTGCTGACCGGTGCTCATGTCAATCGCCTTACTCTGGAAGGCAACACCATCACTGGCGTGGAATTCGAGTGGCAGGGCAAGATCCGTGCGATCAAGGCCTCAAGCGAAGTCGTGCTGTCGGCGGGCGCCATCCAGACCCCGAAGCTGCTGATGCTGTCGGGCATCGGCGACCGCGCCCAACTCGCCCGTTTCGGCATCTCCACCGTTTCCCATCTGCCCGGCGTCGGTCAGAACCTCCAGGATCACCCGATCATCGGCGGCGGGCTCTGGGAGGCGCCGGGACCGATCCCGGTCCGCAACAATGCAGCCGAGGCCAATCTCTTTACCAGGAGCCGTCCGGAACTCGACACGCCGGACCTGCACATTTGGCAGGTCGAAGCTCCTTACTTGTCCGAGGTAACAGGACGCCATGCGGTCGAGAATGTGTGGTCGATCAGCCCCGGACTGGTTCGTCCGGAAAGTCGCGGCTCGCTGCGGCTGAAGTCGGCCGATCCGCATGCGGCGCCCGAGATTCACGCCAACATGCTGAGCGACCCGCGCGACCTCGCGGCGCTGCGCCGGGGCATGGAGATCGCCCGTGACCTCGGCAACTCCGAAGCGATGAAGCCGTTCGTCAAGCGCGAGATCCTGCCCGGCCCCCTGGTCGGCGAGGCGCTCGACAACCTGATCCGGGACGGGGCGATGTCGATGCATCACCCGACCTGCACCGCCAAGATGGGTCGGGATGATCTCTCCGTCGTGGACGCCGAACTGCGGGTCTACGGGGTGAAGAATCTCCGCATCGCCGACGGCTCGATCATGCCGCGCGTCACCACGGGCAACACCCAAGCGCCCTGCGTGATCATAGGCGAGCGCATGGCCGAAATCCTCAACGCTTGAGCACCGCACAAAGCGTCGCCGCTGCGGCGGCGCTTCGAACTTCTTCAGAACGACGAAATCCGTAAAGGCAGGCGCGCCTGGAATGGTTCCTGGCGATCCCTGCCGCAAATTGGAGGATAGACAGATGAAAGACTACAAGCTTTTGATCGATGGGAAGTTGGTGTCCGGTGCGATGGCGCTGGATGTGGTCAACCCGGCGACGGAAGACGTGGTTGCCGTGGCGCCCAGGGCAGACCGCGCGCAACTCGAACAGGCCGTCGCCGCGGCCAAGGCGGCCCTTCCGCGGTGGTCGGAGACGCCGGTGCGGGACCGCGGCGCGCTGCTGGCCAGGCTGGCTGATGCGGTTGAAGTGCGTCAGGCCGAGTTTGCAGAAATCCTGACGGCTGAAAATGGCAAGCCGATCGCACAGGCAGTGTCCGAAATGGCGGCCGTCGTAGCCGCGATGCGCTATTATGCGGATCTCGACCTGGCGCCTCGGATCCTGAAGGAAGATGCGTCCCAGAAGATCATCGAACAACCGATGCCGCTCGGCGTGATCGCAGCGATATCGGCGTGGAACGTGCCGATGATCCTTCTGGCCGCGAAGATCGCGCCGGCGCTGCTTGCAGGCAACACCGTTGTCGCCAAGCCGGCGGCGACGACCCCGCTGGCGGCGCTTAAACTGGGTGAGCTGTGCGCTGATATTTTGCCGCCTGGGGTAATCAACGTCATTGTCGACGCCAACGATCTCGGGGATGCGCTCACCCGCCATCCCGACGTCGCCAAAATTGCATTCACCGGCTCCACTGCGACCGGCAGGAAAGTCATGGAAAGCGCGTCCGGCACACTGAAGCGCCTCACGCTGGAGCTCGGCGGCAACGACGCCGCCATTGTGCTCGACGATGTCAATCCGAAGGAAATAGCGCCCGCGCTGTTCGCCGGCGCGACCTTCAATTCCGGCCAGGGCTGCGTCGTGATCAAGCGCCTCTACGTTCATGATTCGCACTATGACGAATTCTGCGAGGAACTCGGGCGGCTGGCCCGCGAGGCTGTCGTCGATGACGGCGCCAAGCCTGGAGCCCAGATCGGCCCGCTACAGAACAAGGCGCATTTCGAGAGGGTGAAGGGCTTCCTGAACGATGCCAAACAGGATGGCGTTATCGTTGCGGGCGGCAATGCTCTGCAGCGCAAAGGCTATTTCGTCGAGCCGACGATCGTTCGCGACATCGGCGACGATGCGCGGTTGGTCAGGGAGGAGCAGTTCGGCCCAATTCTGCCGGTGCTGCGCTATGCTGAGGTCGAAGACGCCATCGCGCGCGCGAACGATACGGAGTTCGGGCTCGGCGGCAGCGTCTGGTCGAAGAATCCCGATCGGGCCTTCGCCGTGGCCTCGCAAATCAATTCGGGCACGGTCTGGATCAACAGGCATCTCAACCTGCAGCCCGACATTCCCTTCAGGGGCGACAAGCAGTCCGGCATCGGAGCCGAACTGGGCTACGCTGGCCTTGCGGAATATACTCAGCCCAGGATCATCAATATGGCCAAGCAGCGGGCCTGAGGCGCCCGCTAGAGCATGATCCGGAAAAGTGGGAACCGGTTTTCCGAAAAGATCATGCTCAAACAAAAAGATAGAGCGGGATGACGATTCGAAGATAAGTCATCCTGCTCTAGCCGATCGCGTCCCCGCTGCTTGGACGACGCGGTTTCAACGCATCACAAAAACCAGCTTGCCGCGAAAGTGGCGGGATTCGCTCAAGCGGTGCGCGGCGACGGCCTCGCTGAGCTGATAGCGCGTCACTTCCGGGGGACGGACGGCGCCTGCCGCAACCAGCGCCACGATGCGCTCGAGATGCGGCCGGTCGCGTCCGACGTTGGGCCGCAGCGCGATGACATCGCTGCGCTCCGGCTTGGGCGGATGGGCGCCCGAGGCAATAAACGCCGCGCGGCCACCTGGTTTCAGCACGCTAAACGACCGCTGCGCGACATCACCGCCGACGGTATCGAACACGGCATCGCAGTCCTTCACCACCTTGGTGAAATCCACCGCGTTGTAGTCGATGATCTCGTCAGGACCAATCTGGCGCAGATAGTCATGGTTCGCCGCACTTGCGGTGGTGATCACGCGGGCCCCCAGGTGTTTTGCCAACTGGATGGCAAAGCCTGCAACGCCGCCGGCGCCGCCCTGGATCAGGATCGTCTCGCCCGCTTTCAGCTTCAAGGTGTCTTCGACGGCGCAGATCGCTGTCAACCCGGCCAGCGCCAAAGCAGCGGCATCGACATGTGACAGGGAAGCGGTTTTTTTGGCGACGATGGCGGCCTTGATCGCGATCTTCTCGGCATAGGCGCCCTCCTGGCCGACGTCGCAGACGGCGAACACTTCATCGCCGACACGCAAATCGCTGACACCTTCGCCAACAGCAGAAACGACGCCGGAGAAATCCCGACCAAGAATGTAGGGAAAGTGCGCAAGCTGGCTCGATTTGCCCTCGCGCACCTTCCAGTCCGCGCCATTGACGCTGGCGGCGACAATATCGACCACGACCTGGCCATGTGCGGCCACGGGATCGGGCATCTCGCCGAATTGCAGGACTTCCGGTCCGCCGTGCCGTTCGATGAAGGCAGCTTTCATTGGGTTTTCCCATTTTTGGCGGAACGCATTTTCGTTCCGCGATCAGGCCAGTATAGCGAAGGCCATCTCGATTGGCCGGTGCTATCTTTTCGGTGACCAGCCATACGCCTTGGCGCAGGCGCCGCCCATCAGCATCGCCCGCTCGCTGTCGCTGAGCCGCGTCGTCTTGAGGAAGGGCACGACGGCCTGCTCGTAATTGACGACGGCGAACGCGCGCGTCCAGTCCGTGCCCCACAGGCAGCGATCGAAACCCCAGGCGTCAAACACGCGGGCCAGCGGATCCCAGATGTCCGGAAAAGGATACGGCTCCTTGGACAGCGTGCAGGCGCCGCTGACCTTGATCACCGCGTTCGGGCGCTTGGCGAGTTCGAGCACCTTCGGCAACTCGGCCCAGGGCTGTGGCGGCGCGGGAGGCTGGCGCGGTTGCAGGATGCCGAGATGATCGAGGATGAAGCGCACGTCGGGATGGCGATCGATCAGCGAAATGCCCGCGTCCAGATTGTCCCAGCACAGGATGTTGACCGGAAAATCGTGCCGAACCGCCGCGCGCAAAATCCGGTCGAGGCCGGGGTCGTTCGGGTCGCGGCCGTTCTCCCTGGTCAGCATGATGCGGATTCCGACCGCGCCCGGTGTCTTCTTCCAGTCGGCGACGACATCGGCCACTTCGGGATCATCCGGGTCGACCGGCTTGACGATGGCCATCCGGCCGGGATGGGCGCGTTGCACTTCGACGGCATAGCTGGCGTCGTAGCGGTACATCGAAAAAGAGGAGATGAAGATCGCACCGTCGACGCCGACCTTGTCCATCGCCGCCACCATCTCGTCACCGGTGACGTGATCGGGCCAGTTCGGCACGCTGTGCCAGGGGCGCTTCGGCGTGTTCGCCTCATAGGCGTGGACCTGGGAATCGATAATCATCAGGGCAGTTCCTCCATGGCGAGCATGATCCGGAAAAGTGGAAACCGGTTTTCCGAAAAGATCATGCTCAAAAAATCAGGCTTCTTTGGCATGGAGGATGCCATAGATGATTTCTCCGGGCGACCTCGGCTGCGTGAGGCCAGACATGCGCGCGGGCCGGTGGTCGTATCAAATACCGGCGACCAGCTTCACCGCGAAGACGTGGATGCCCGGGGCATCTAGCGCGAAGACGCGCTTCGCGCTGTTGCCCGGGCATGACGGCTTTTGAGTCAGAATTCGGGACAGGGCAAATCACTGATTTGCCTGTCCAGCCCCGTTTGCAAAAATATTTTCATTTTCTTTTGACCCAAATCACCGGCTTATTCCACACCGTCTCATCCCTCACGAGGGGGCGTTGGCCATCGTCACGAACGTTGGGATGGGATGCGGTGGACGCGGATGCGCTTTTGACGAACAGCGCGTGAGGCGGTCGGCGAAGTCGTGTGGTCCTGACGCCCCGATGCTGGCGTCAAGTCGCGCTGAAGTTTCAGCACGGCGACGGTGGCAATAAAGCCGGTCACCGGGGAGAGCACGAAGGAAACCGTTAAAACCATTGCGCAGGGAAGGCCGGACTGCTTCCGCTGAACCTGTATGCTCGTGTGCGCCTTTTTTGTCTATTCGCACGCGAGACCGCGGGTGCAGCGCGCACCCGGTCTTCCCTGCGCCCTCTCTTGAGGGTCGCCTGCGCCCTCACTTTTGGGGCGAATGAATTTGCAAAACTCGGGCGCAGTGAGTCGCGAGAAGGCTTGGTTGCGTCTGGCGCGCCCTCTGTCGCGCATCCTTCGAGACGGCGCTTCGCGCCTCCTCAGGATGAGGTCCGAGATAGTTTCACGGCCTCTCAGGATGAGGCAGCAAGCGCTTCTTGGTCGGTAGTGGTGAGATCAGTAGAGTCCTCATGGTGAGGAGGCGCGAAGCGCCGTCTCGAACCATGGCGTCATGGGATGCGTTGCAACGAGCGTTCTTTTCTCACCTTATGTAGTCGGCGACTTCAAATGCAGCGGCCATCCGCCTCATGTTGCCAAGGTCTCCCTCTTGCGTTCTATTGACGCCTAAGACGTGCACGGCCACGCAAGGCCGTAGAACACAAGTCGGGGGGAGCGAAAATGTTACGAATTGCCGTGATGGCGACGGTAGCGTCAGCCTTTGCAATGACGACGACGGGTGCATTGGCTCAGGCCCCGAATTTTTCGGTCGTTGAACCCGCACAAAGTGCCGCCAACGCCACGCCCGGCCCGCGCACTCTGCCGGCCAGGATCGTGCCGGTGCCGCAGGATATCGGCCCAGCCGCTCAGGCCCTGGTGGCCGCGCCGTACCGGGCGCCGGCATGGAACGCCAACCCGGCTTCGGCGGAGGAATGGCGCGTGCTGGTCAAGAAGCTGGCGGATGCGTCGCTGCCTTTCCTGGCGAAAGCGCGCGAAACGCTCGGCGTGACGATGGAGCCGACCGTGATCGGCGGCGTCAAAGGGTTCATCTTCACGCCCAAGACGATGCCGGAGGCGCATCGCAACCAGCTCATCATCAATGTTCATGGCGGCGGTTATGTCTACGGCCCCGGCGAAGCCGGCACCGCGGAGGCGATGCTGATGGCCGCGTATGGCGGCTATAAAGTGATCGAGTTCGACTACCGCATGCCGCCGGATGCGCCTTATCCGGCCGCGATGGACGATGCGATGGCGGTCTGGAAGGCCGCACTCGCGATGCAGGACCCGAGCCGCATGGCCATCGTCGGCACGTCGACCGGCGGCGGCATGACGCTGGCGATGATCTTGCGCGCCAAGCAGGAAGGCCTCGCGCTTCCGGCGGCGATCGCGCCCGGCACGCCCTGGTCCGACCTGACCGAGACCGGCGACAGCTACAAGACCAACGAATGGGTGGACAACGTTCTCGTCAGCTACAGCGGCTATCTCAGTCACGCCGCAGCCCTCTATGCGAACGGCCACGATCTCAGGGATCCGCAGCTCTCGCCGATCTACGGCGACTTCCACGGCTTTCCGCCCGCGATCCTGACCAGCGGAACGCGCGACCTGTTTCTGTCAAACACCGTCAGAACCCATCGCAAATTGCGCGACGCCGGCGTCGAGGCCTATCTGCAGGTGTTCGAGGGTCTTTCCCACGCGCAATATCTGTTCGACCCGACGGCGCCTGAAACCAAAGCGGCGTTCGGGGAGATCACCGCATTCCTCGATCAACACCTCGCCAAATAACATCATGATCTGAAAAAGCATTTGTTGCGCAATTTACCTCAAGACGGTGCGCGACTGCCCTTTGAGTTCGGGCAGCCGCAACCGTGGCGCTCAAGCCCCTTGTGGGACCTGATCGAGAAAGCCCGTGATGCGCTGGATCCGCCCGTCGCGCAGCACGGCGAAGTCGGTGCCCTTGATCGGGCTGTCGGCGCCGTCAGGACCGAGGCCCCAGCAGAAGCGGACGTGGTCGCCATAGCCATTGGGTTCGCCGATCAGCGAAAACCTGAAGTCCGGAAAGCGCTGCTGCACGCCGGAGATCAAGGCGTCGACGCCGTCGCGGCCGTCGCCGCTCATCAAGGGATCGATGTATTTGGCATCATCGGTCCAGTACTGCCGGAGCATTTCGCGCCGGCGATCGGGCGCGCGCTCGTTCCACAAATCGATATAGCTATGGGCCACTTTCTTGACGTCGGTCATCTCTGTTTTCCTTCTGATGTCGCCGGACTGATGGGCGTCCGGCGACTATCGAAGGTTGGCGCCGCTAAATCGATTACCTCTGAAGTCATGCTGCGGCGAAACAGCGTGTTACCGCGCCGCGATCACCATGATCTCAACGCCGTATTTCGGTCCCGCGAGTTTGACCTCGACGGTAGCGCGCGCCGGGGTATTTCCCGGCGATACCCAGCCGTCCCACGCCGCGTTCATCTCCGCAAAGTTCTTCATGTCGGTAAGGTAGATCGTTGCCGTCAGCAACTTCGATTTGTCGCTTCCCGCTTTCGCCAGATGGCTGTCGATGATCGAAAGCACTTCTTGCGTCTGCTTGGTCACGCTTTCACCGGCCGTCGTGTTGGCGACGATGCCCGCGAGATAGACGGTGTCGCCATGGACAACGACCTGGCTCATGCGCGGGCCGGTTTCAAAACGCTGGATGGTCATGTTCTTCTCCAAAAAATGTGGCGCCGGTTACTTAGCGCGCCGACGCGCGGTCCGCCACTGCTATCGCGGAAGCGGTCGCCGATCAGGCGAGGATTGGAACGCCGTCATGGAACGGCAGTTCGACGATCGAACGCAGCGATGCGTCGATCTGGTCCGGCGGCATCGGCCGCGCGAACAGGAAGCCCTGCAGCAGGTCGCAGCCAAGCTCCTGTAGCAGGAGATGATGATCGGCTGTCTCGACGCCTTCGACGGCGACCCGCAGCCCGCAGGCGCGCGCCAGCGCGATCATGCCGCCGAGAACCTCGCGTTGCTTGTCGTGCTGCGCCAGAAAGCTGCGGTCGATCTTGACGACGTTGCAGGACAGTCTGTGCAGATAGCCGAGATTGGCATAGCCCGAGCCGAAATCATCGAGCCACAGCTCGACGCCGAGCTGCTTCAGCCCGCGCAGGCAGTCATGAACGGCAGCCGAACTTTCCAGCAGCAGGCCTTCGGTCAGTTCGAGCACGAGGCGACCGGCGGGCAATCCCGTCGCGTGCAGGATGCGCTCGACCGTTGCGACCAGGGCCGGCTGCGACAGATTGAGCGGCGACAGATTGACACTGACCTGAACCGGCTCTTTCCAGCCCGCCGCTTCCGTGCAGGCGTTCAGCAATACCCACTCGGTCAGCGGGCCGATAAAACCGCTCTCTTCGGCCGCGGGAATGAAATCGGCCGGAGAGACGTTGCCGCGCACCGGATCGGTCCAGCGCGCCAGCGCCTCGAACGCGATCGGGCGCCGGGTCAGCGCGTCGTAGATCGGCTGGTAGCAGAGATGGACGTGGCCGTCGTGCAGGGCCGCGCGAAGGTCGTTGGCGAGCGTCGCGGCCTGGCGAAGCTGCTCCATGGCCGGAGAGAGACCACGGCCTTTCCGGTTCGCGGACGCCTCGGTCGGCGATCCCGCGGTGAATTGCTCGAGGTGAGCGTCATAGAGCCGGGGGATACCGAGCCCGCTGTGCTTTGCCGCATAGAGCGCCTTGTCGGCCAGCAACATCAGCGCGTCGGCGCTCGCGGCGTGGTCGGGACCGCAGGCGATCCCGATGCTGACGCCGATCTGCGCTTCGCCGAATCCGGCAAGCAAATGGGTGCCGCTGAGCGCCGACGTGACGCGCTGCGCGGTCTTGACCGCCTCGGCCGCGGAGGTATTCGGCAGCACGATCGCAAATTCGTCGCCGCCCAGCCGCGCCGCGGTGTCATCCTTGCGGACGCATTTCAACAATCGTTCGGCGACTTCCTTCAGCAGCGCGTCGCCGGCGGCGTGGCCGAGCCGGTCGTTGACGTCCTTGAAACCGTCGAGATCGAGGCAAAGCAGGGCGCAGGCGTCGCCGGCATTGGCTTTTGCCAGCGCGTCGTCAAGGCGCGCACTGAACAACAGGCGATTGGGCAATTGGGTCAGGCCATCGTGCTGGGCCAGGAATTCGATCTGCGCTTCGGCGCGGCGCCGCTCGGTAATATCTTCATAGGTGCATACCCAGCCGCCATCCTCGAGCGGCTGATGATAGATCGCGATCAGCCGCCCGTCGCCGAGCTGTTGCAGGAACGTTCCCTTCTCGCGCTTGTCGATGAAGGCTTTGCGGGCGGAGTAGATATCGTCGACGCTGCGGCCCGGATAATTGCCGATCGAGCAACTGTCGACCAGCACGTCGTACAGCCTCATGCCGGTGCGCAGCCGCGACATCGGCTGATTGTAGATCTTGCAGAATTGCGCGTTGACGAGCTGCAGCCGGTCCTGGGCGTCATACATGCAGATGCCCTGGGGCATCGTCGCAATGGCGTGCTCGAAGCGCTGGCGGAAAGCGCCAGGGGCTGCAAATCGCCAGGACAGGTCGGAGCGAATAGCGGCGAGCATCTGCGCGAACCGGCGGCGGCCGGTCAGCGAAGCGGGCAGGCGCTCCCCAATGCGACGCCACACACTCACAATAATACTCGTCATCCAATGGCTTGAAGTGTGCCGATTGGACCACGAGAGTCTAAGTGCGACATTAATAAATCGCGATTCCGCCGCGATCCTGCGGGTTTGATTAACGCTTCGTGCCGCCGGCGCCGGCCGTACCGATTGCGTTTACCCCAAGGTTACCCCGACGCTTTCTTGCCTGACGTTTTCCTTTCATCCCACCGCTTTGGCCGCCGCGCGCCCGGCATTGCGTCCGGAAAACAGGCAGCCGCCGAGGAATGTTCCTTCCAGCGAGCGATAGCCGTGGACGCCGCCGCCGCCGAAGCCGGCCGCTTCGCCCGCGGCGTAAAGCCCCCGGATGATCTGGCCGTCCAGGCCGAATACGCGAGAATCGAGGTCGGTCTCGAGCCCGCCCAGCGTCTTGCGCGTCACGATGTTGAGTTTCACCGCGATCAGGGGAGCATGGGCCGGGTCGAGAATGCGGTGCGGCTTGGCGGAGCGGATCAGCCGGTCGCCGATATAGCGGCGCGCGTTGTGGATGTTCATCACCTGCGTATCCTTGACGTAGGGATTTGATATCTCGCGGTCGCGCGCCTCGATCTGGCCCTTGAGATGATCGAGCTTGAGCAAATTGTCGCCGCTAAGCGCATTCATGCCGGCCACGAGATCGGCCAGATTGTCGCGTACCACGAAATCCGCGCCGTGGGTCTTGAACGCGTCCACCGGCCCCGGCGCGCCTTTGTTGGTGGCGCGCTTGATCGTCATGCGCCAGCTTTTTCCGGTGAGGTCGGGGTTTTGCTCCGAGCCCGACAGCGCGAATTCCTTCTTGATGATGCTCTGCGTCAGCACGAACCACGAATAATCGTAGCCGGTGCCCATGATGTATTGCAGTTGACCGAGCGTGTCGGAACCCGGGAACAGCGGAGAGGGCAGCCGCGCGCCCGTGGCGTCGAACCACATCGACGAAGGTCCGGGCAGGATGCGAATGCCGTGGCGCGGCCAGATCGGGTTCCAGTTCCGGATGCCCTCGACATAATGCCACATCCGATCCCGGTTGATCAGCCGCGCGCCAGCCGCCTCTGTAATGCCGATCATCCGGCCATCGACATGTTCGGGCACGCCGGAGATCATGTGCTTCGGCGCCTCGCCCAGCCGCTTCGGCCAGTTTTGCCGGACCAGATCATGATTGCCGCCGATGCCGCCGGACGCCACGATGACGGCCTGCGCGTGCAAACTGAAATCGCCGATGATCTTGCGCGAGCTGCTCTTGCCGCGCTCGATGTCGTCAGGTTCGAGAATCGAACCGGTGATGCCGTCGACGGCGCCATTGGTAACGGTGAGCGCATCGACGCGGTGGCGGAAGCGGAAGGTCAGCAGGCCGCTCGCCTGCGCGTCGCGCGCGCGGCGTTCGAACGGCTCGACCACCCCCGGCCCGGTGCCCCAGCTGACATGAAAGCGGGGCACCGAATTGCCATGGCTCATCGCGTCATAGCCGCCGCGCTCGGCCCAGCCGACCACCGGGAAAATACGGTGGCCCATCGCCCGCAACCATCCGCGCTTCTCACCGGCCGCGAACGCCACATAGGCTTCCGCCCAGCGCTTCGGCCACAGATCTTCGTCGCGATCGAAGCCGGCCGAACCCATCCAGTCCTGCAGCGCGAGCTCGTAACTGTCCTTGATGCCGAGCCGGCGCTGTTCCGGCGTGTCCACCAGAAACAATCCACCGAGCGACCAGAAGGCCTGGCCGCCAAGGCTCTGTTCGCCTTCCTGCTCGACCACGATGACGCGTCTACCGGCGTCGGCGATTTCGGTCGCCGCGACAAGCCCGGCCAACCCGCTGCCGACCACGATTACGTCTGCGTCTTCGGCCATCGTTGCGTCCCTCATCCCCTCGGAGGAGTGAAACCCGTGGTGCCATCGGCGGTCAACGGCAAAGGGTTCCTTGTGTGACCTGGCTTACGGCGCGGGCTAGTTAACCTGTTCCAGTTTGGGACCGTGCGACCAAAGGTGCAGCCGGCAGGCAACACTTAATTTGAATCTGTTTGGAGGTGCCTCGGCCGTCTGGACAAAATGACGATCTGGCAACACGCTGCGGGCGCATCACTGAAGATGATCAGATTCGGGTTCGACAGGTTTGGACTGGGGCTGGATATGAAGCTGGTGACTGGGTTGCTCGCGGCGGTGCTCTTGCTGGCAGGGGTGGGCGCCAGCCATGCGGTGGTCCGGATCGGCGAGGATCGCGGTGGCCGCATCGGCACTTATGTCGACAGATACCAGGACCTGCGCAGCTCGGGCCAGACCGTGATCATCGACGGTCTGTGCGCCTCGGCCTGCACCATCGTTCTCGGCGCCGTTCCCCACGACAAGATCTGCGTTACCTCCCACGCCAATCTCGGGTTCCACGCGGCGTGGGACTTCGGCGTCAATGGCCGCGCCGTGACCAATCCCGAAGCGACGCAGATGCTCTACTCGATGTATCCGTCAGCGATAAAACGCTGGATCGCCGCGCGCGGCGGGCTGACCCCGCACATGATCTTCCTGCGCGGCAAGCAGCTGGCGAGCATGTACAAGCCCTGTTATCTCGACGCGCAGGCCTCGTCCTCCGCGGCGCCTGAGGCATCGACGCGTCCGCATGACACGATCGGGCGTGGTACCAGGGCGAAGGCGCTTGCTCGTGAATCTGCCCGCTACCAAGCCTTTCGCTAACCAAGCCTGCCGCTCCGCATGACGTGATCGGGCGCGGCCTTGTGGCGCTTGCCCGGGTTGGCGAGGGGCTCTATCTCAACATGGAACTTCGATCGATGCGGCAGCCGTGCCGGGTCGACGAAGCCTGTTTATAGAGATGGTCGCATATGGCCCAGCCGTTCACGACGCCGCAGCAAATCTCTTCCTCCATCCAGCCGCCGCGCCGGATCGCTCAGGCCATCGTGACGGGCGGTGTCATTGTAGGCGTCGCCGTCGTGTTAGCGGCGCTGGTGCTCTGGTTCCACTATGGAACCGCGGTCTTTTTCGAGACCATCGCGGCCGGCATCTCGGCCTGCTTCTGACCAGGGCTCAAGGGAATTTCATGATGGAACGGACTACCCGCCCGCTGGTCATTGTCGGGGCCTTCGCCGGAAGCCTTGTCGTCGGCCTGGTGCTGATGCTGTGGGCGCTCGGCGGCTTGCGGCATGTGACCGCGCCGGCAGCGATCGGCGGACCGTTTCAACTCACCGACCAGAGCGGTCAGACCGTGACCGAGAAGGATATGCAGGGCCGGCCGACGCTGATCTTCTTCGGGTTCACCCACTGCCCGGACGTGTGTCCGACCGAGCTATTCCAGATTTCCGAGATCTTGCGGGCGATGGGCAAGGACGCCGATCGGGTCAACGCCTATTTCGTCTCGGTCGATCCGGAGCGTGACACTCAGGCCGCGATGAAAGACTATTTGTCGAGCTTCGATCCGCATTTGAAGGGCCTGACCGGCGATCCGCAGGCCGTGGCCAAGGCGATTTCGGCCTACCGGGTCTATGCCAGGAAAGTCCCGCTCAAGGATGGCGATTACACCATGGATCACACCGCGCTGATCTATCTGATGGATCGCGACGGCAAGTTCGTGTCGCCATTCAGGCTCGACCGCAAGCCCGAGGAAGCGGCTGCCGATCTCAAACACTACCTTTGAGCCGGATTCCAGCCGGGTGGAACACCCTCGCGTTATCGGCCGGATGGTCTATAAGGCCGTGGGATTCCCAGGAAAATTCCCGAGCAAACGTCGGTAATGCCATCCAGCAACTTCATTTTATCGGGCCATAGTCTATTGCCGCGCGCCATCCGGACAAGGCTGGCTGCCGCCGGCGTGTCGGTTGGCGTCCTGCTGTCGGTGGCCCTGTCCGGGTTGCCGGCGCAGGCACAAAGTGTGGTCGCCAAGCCCGGGGTGGAAGCCGCGCCGCAGGCGGTGCCCGGCTTCTGGGATCCGCGCCGGCGGCCGGAGCGGCCCGATCTGTCGCGCCTGACCGTGATCCGGTTTCTGACCGAGACCGACTATCCGCCGTTCAACTTCACCGGCGCCGACGGCAATCCGGCCGGCTTCAATGTCGACCTGGCGCGGGCGCTGTGCGACGAGATCAAGGTCACCTGCACCGTCCAGATGCGCCGGTTCGAGACCCTGATCGATGCGATCACCAGCAACCGCGGCGACGCCATCATCGCCTCGCTGGCGGTGACGCCGCAATTGCGCGCGCGGGTCGATTTCACCGATCCCTATTACCGCGCGCCGGCACGGTTCGTGTCGCGCAAGAACGCGGTGATGACGGAAGTTCGTCCCGAATATCTCGAGGGCAAGAAAGTCGGCGTCATCGCCGGCTCCGCGCACGAGGCCTATCTCAAGGCGATGTTTACCGACGCCGAATTGCATCCGTATCCCAATGACGACGCGCTGCGACAGGCATTGCGCCGCGGTGAGGTCGATTTCATTTTCGGCGACGCGATCGCGCTGGCGTTCTGGATCAACGGCACCGATTCCGGCGATTGCTGCGCGTTCTCGGGCGGACCTTTCGTCGAGAGCCGCTATTTCGGCGAAGGTGTCGGCATCGCCGTGCGCAAGGGCAACGACCTGCTGCGGCAGGCGCTGAACTGGGCGCTGTTCCGGGTCTGGGAAAAAGGCCGCTACACCGATCTGTGGCTGCATTATTTTTCGGTGAGCCCGTTTTAGATCGAGAGACTTGGTCATTCCGGGTCTGGCGCTGACGCGCCATCCCGGAATGACCTGTCATCGTTTTGCATTTTACCGCGGAAGCGTTAGGTTCCGCGCCTTGGAGACCCTTTATAGATGTCCACGATCGATCTTGCCGCCGCCCCGGGCGACCTGCGCGCGCTCGCCGAACAATCCAACGCCTGGCCGTTCGAGCAGGCGAAGGCGATTGTCGCGCGGCTGAAGAAAAAGCCCAAGGACGAGGTGCTGTTCGAGACCGGTTACGGCCCGTCCGGCCTGCCGCATATCGGCACCTTCGGTGAAGTCGCGCGCACCACCATGGTGCGCCACGCGTTTCGCGTACTGACCGAAGACAAGATCAAGACCCGGCTGATCGCGTTCTCCGACGACATGGACGGCCTGCGCAAGGTGCCGGACAATGTGCCGAACAAGGAGATGCTGGAGCAGCATCTCGGCAAGCCGCTGACCACGGTGCCGGATCCCTTTGGCACGCATCCGAGTTTCGGCGCGCATAACAATGCGCGGCTGCGGGCGTTCCTCGATACCTTCGGCTTCGATTACGAATTCGCCAGCGCCACCGATTACTACAAGTCGGGGAAGTTCGATGCGGCGCTGCTGCGGATGCTGGAGCGGCTCGAGTCGGTCATGACCATCATGCTGCCGTCGCTGCGCGAGGAGCGTGCCGCGAGCTATTCGCCGTTCCTTCCCATCTGCCCGCGCACCGGCCTCGTGCTGTACGTGCCGATATCAGAACATGACGTGAAGGCCGGCACCATTTCCTACGACGATCCCGAGACCAAAGAGCGCGTCACGCTGCCGGTGACCGGCGGTCATTGCAAGCTGCAGTGGAAGCCGGATTGGGCGATGCGCTGGACCGCGCTCGGCATCGATTACGAAATGGCCGGCAAGGATCTGATCAACTCGGTGAAGCTGTCCGGCAAGATCTGCGCGGCGATCGGCGGCACGCCGCCGGAAGGCTTCAATTACGAACTGTTCCTCGACGACAAGGGCCAGAAGATTTCGAAGTCGAAGGGCAACGGCCTCACCATCGACGAATGGCTGCGTTATGCCTCGCCGGAATCGCTGTCGCTGTTCATGTACCGCGAGCCGAAGTCGGCCAAGCGGCTGTACTTTGACGTGATCCCGCGCAACGTCGACGACTATCAGCAGTTCCTCGACGGCTTTTCGCGGCAGGACGCCAGGCAGCAATTGGCCAACCCGGTCTGGCACATTCATGCCGGCCATCCGCCGGTCGCCGATATGCCGGTGACGTTCCAGTTGCTGCTGACCCTGGTGTCGTCCTCGAACGCGGAGAATGCGGCGACGCTGTGGGGCTTCATCGGCCGCTATCGTCCCGGCGTCACGCCGCAGACCCATCCGAAGCTCGATGCGATGGTCGGCTACGCCATCAATTATTATCGCGACTTCGTGGCGCCGACCAAACAATTCCGCGAGCCGACCGACAACGAACGCGCAGCACTGCAGGATCTGCGCGACGCGCTGTCGCAACTGGCGCCGGAATCGTCGGCCGAAGACATCCAGAATGTGGTCTACGAGATCGGGCGCCGCGAGCCGTTCCTGGACGCCGTCAAGAAGGGCAAGGACGGCCGCCCCGGCGTCTCGCTGGACTGGTTCAACATGCTCTACCAGGTGCTGCTCGGCCAGGAAAAAGGCCCGCGCTTCGGTTCGTTCGTCGCGGTGTACGGGCTGGCGAATGCCGTGTCGATGATCGACGGGGCGCTGGCACGGTCGGCGTAATTCATTCCAGAGAGGGCGTCGTCGCCCGACTGGGACCTCATCCTGAGGAGCGCGCTCTTGCGCGCGTCTCGAAGGATGGACCAAAAACTCCATGGTTCGAGACGCGCGGCTTTGCCGCGCTCCTCACCATGAGGCGTGCCCCGCGCCCGCAAATCCGGATAGGAGCCCCTCGGCAATTTCAGCCAATTCCCTGCCAAATTGCGTTAACATGACGGCCATGACACGGCCCAAGCCTCCGCTTGAGGGGCGGCCAACATCAGGAGGATGCTCATGCAGTTCAGGGTTTCGCCGAATACGCTTTCGGACAGCAGCGCCGAGGAATGGCAGGCGCGGGTCGACCTCGCGGCGGCGCACCGGCTGGCCTTCAACCAGGGTTTTTCCGAAGGCATCTTCAACCATCTGACCTTCGTGGTGCCGGGCCGCAGCGATCGCTACTATCAGATCCCGTTCGGAATGCACTGGTCGGAAGTGACGGCTTCGTCCTTCATGGAAGTCGGGATCGACGATGGTGCGGTCAAGCGCGGCGAGGGCGAAGTCGAGCGCTCCTGCTATTGCATCCACGCGCCGATCCACAAGGCGTTGCCGCAGGCGAAAGCGGTGTTTCACACCCACATGCCCTATGCCAGCGCACTGACGCGGCTGGAAGATCCGCGCATCAAGGAGATCGGCCAGACCGAAGTCGGGATGTCCGGCGAGATCGCCTATGACGATGAATACACCGGACCTGCGCTCGATCCCGCCGAAGGCGCGCGCCTCGCCAGTGTGATCGGCGATCGCTCGGTGCTGTTCATGGCGAATCACGGCATCAGCACGGTCGGCGAGACCGTCGCCGACGCCTATGACCGGCTCTATTACATCGAGCGGGCCGCGCAGGTGCAGATCTACGCGATGTGGACCGGGCAGAAGCTGAAGCAACTGCCGGAAGCCGTGGTCGAAAAGACCAAGCGCGATATCGGCGGCAATCATCTGTACAACGGGCCGACCCCCGCCCAACGCCACTTCGATGCCTTAAAGCGGATGCTCGACCGCAAGGAACCGGACTACGCGACGTAAGTCCGGCGGCTCTTCCCTCTCCCAAAAAGGGGAGAGGGAAGAAGCGTCGCTCAGCCATTGCAGGCTCTCACCCTCTCCGCAAACGCATGCCAAATCTCCGGACGCCAGCTGCCCCGGGCGGCGCCCGATGTCGACGGCAGGATCCAGATCCGGGTTTCGGCAAGGCGTTCGATCTGCTCGCCGTACTCGCGCTTGCCACCGAGAAACCGCTGCCCCGCATTCTTGCTGGTGAAGGCGAGAAATTTCGGCCGATATTTCATCATCGAAGCGGTCAGGCGGGCGCGGGAATCCTGCGCCAGTTTCGACAAGGGTATTTCGTGGTCCATGCCGGAATGCGTCTTCACGAAATCCGTGAGACCAATCCGGTGCTGCAGCAGCTCACGGTACTGCTGCGGCTGCAACAGCGCTGGCGTCAGCCCGGTCTGGTGTAAAATTGTCCAGAACTTGTTCTGCTTGTGCGCGTAGTAAGCGCCTGCCAGAGCGGATGCGGTGCCAACGGCCGAGCCGCACAGCACGACATCAAGCGAATCCTGCAACAGGTCCTCCAGAACATCCGGCGCGGCGGCGGTCATTCTATTGTTTCGCCCACACGATCCTGGCGATCCATGCGACGTCGGTAGTCGCGAAGCTGCGGTCGGCATGACCCGGATTAAGCGACTGCAATTCAAGCGTCCGCGCGGTACGGCGTTTCAACTCGCCGATGCTCATTTCGCCGTCGTTGGTCTTCACCACCACGCGATCGCCGCGCCGGATGGGGGTCGCGGGCGAGACCACGACGATGTCGCCGTCACGATAGACCGGCCGCATCGCATCGCCGGAAATTTCCAGCGCATAGGTGTGCTCGTCGTTGGCGGTCGGCAACGCCATCTCGTCCCGGGTCTTGCCGGCCGGAAAACCATCCTCGTCGAAGGCGTCGTTGGCTCCGGCCTGGGCAAAGCCGAGCAACGGAATCGATTGCGTCAGCCGCGGGCTATCGCCGATCAATTGCACGAAATGGTCGAGCGAGCTGGAGGTCGCGGCCAGCGCCTTGGCGATCGATTCGGTCGACGGCCAGCGCTCGCGGCCATCGGCGGTGACGCGCTTGGACTTGTTGAAGGTGGTGGGATCGAGCCCCGATTTTTTCGCCAGCCCCGAGGCCGACAACCCGGCGTGCTCGGCCAGCCGGTCCAGCGCGGTCCAGACCTGCTCATGGGTAAGCGTCTGCGGTGCTTTTGGAGGTCTGGCCATGGCGCCTGTCACCGGGTCCTATCAGCTCAAAAGCTAGGAATTATTACCTTAATCGCGGCGTTTTCACAATCGGGCCGGCCTGCCGGAAGGCTGCCCTTGAAGTACGCCGGTGCCGCCGATACGGTCGCCCGCAGATCCGGAAATTCTCCGGAAAAGCCCAAGAGACTCAACGACAAACAGGACGCTCGGCCAGTGCGCAGCATCTACAAGATTTGTTCCGCTTCGGCCTGGCGCGAGGCCGAGCGGCAGGGGGTGTACCGCGGCAGCGCCGACGATACGCGCGATGGCTTCATTCACTTCTCCACGGCGTCCCAAGTGATGGAGACGGCCCGCAAGCATTTCTTCGGCCAGACCGGACTGTTCCTGATCGAGACCGATGCCGACGCCCTCGGCGACGCGCTGCGCTGGGAACCCTCGCGCAACAACGAGCTGTTCCCGCATCTCTATGGCGAACTCGATCTCGGCGTGGTCACCCGCGTCCTCAACATGCACGCGCGCTCCGATGGCACCCACGACATTCCGGAGCTGACCTCGTGATCCGCGCCTTCGATGCGTTCTCGCTGCCGCTGCTGCGCTGGTTCGATCCGGAAGACGCACATCGCATGGCGATCCAGGGCTTGCGGTTGCTGCCGCCGATGCGGCTGCGGCCGGACGATCCGAAATTGGCGGTGCGGGCGTTCGGCCTCAACTTTCCCAATCCGATCGGCATGGCCGCGGGCTTCGACAAGAGCGCCGAGGCGCCGGACGCGCTGTTGCGGCTGGGGTTCGGCTTTGTCGAAATCGGCTCGGTGACGCCAAAGCCGCAAGCCGGCAATCCGCGGCCGCGGCTGTTCCGGCTGGAACGCGATGAAGCCGTGGTCAACCGCATGGGCTTCAACAATGACGGCGCGGAAGTGGTGTTGCGGCGGCTCGCGGCGCGCGCCAACCAGGGCGGCATCGTCGGAGTCAATGTCGGCGCCAACAAGGATACCGCGGATCGCGTGGCCGACTATGTGCGGCTGATCGAGACCTTCGCGCCGGTCGCGAGCTACTTCACCGTCAATGTTTCGTCGCCGAATACGCCGGGGCTGCGTAATCTGCAGCAGGCGGCGGCGCTCGACGATCTCCTGGCCAAGGTGATCGATGCGCGCGAGCGGGTTCGGCAGAACGCCGGTGATTCGCCGGTGCTGCTCAAGATCGCGCCGGATCTGAGCCTGAGCGAACTCGACGATGTCGTGCACATTGCGCGCTCGCGCGGGGTCGACGGCATGATCGTGGCCAACACCACGCTGGCGCGTCCCTCGACCTTGCGCGAGCGGGGGCGGATGGCGGAGCAGGGCGGACTGTCGGGACGGCCGCTGTTCCGGCTGTCGACCCGCATGGTGGCGGAGACCTATGTGCGCGCCGAAGGCGCATTTCCGTTGATCGGCGTCGGCGGTATCGACACCGGCGGCGCCGCGCTGACAAAAATCCGCGCCGGTGCCAGCCTGATCCAGCTGTACTCGTCGCTGATCTACAAGGGTCTCGGCCTGGTCAACGACATCAAGAACGATCTGTCCTCGACCCTGCTGCGCACCGGCCGCGATTCGCTGTCCGAAATCGTCGGCGCTGATGCGGCAACCATTACCGCCGAGGATTGGCCGGTGCAGTAGTTGCGTGCCGCGGATGCCGCGCGCTCCTTCTTACCTCGCCCCGTTTGCGGGAGAAGGAGAAGATAAGCCTCTCACGTTTTGAACGACGCCCTGAACAGCGCCGGATAGCGCAGCGCCTCCAGGCCGCCGCGCGCGGCGTAGTGCACCAACAGCGCGCCCCAGAGACCGGCATTGCCGAACGCGCGCAGCGCGAACCAGGCCGACAGAAACGCCAGTAGCGACAGGATCATCAGATTGCGCATGTCGCGCGCCCAGGTCGCGCCGATATAGACCCCGTCATAGGCAAAGGCGAACACCCCGAGCAGCGGCGCCGCGATGACGAATTTCAGATATTCGCGCGCGCCGTGGCGGACCTGCTCGCTCGCGCTCATCATGTCGATCAGCGACGGCCCGAACAGCGCGAAGATCGCGCTGACCGCGACCGCGAAGCCAAAGCCCCAGATCACGACCAGTCTCACGGCGCCCGAAAATCCATCGCGGTCGCGCGCGCCATAGGCGCGGCCGCAGAGCTGCTCGGCGGCATTGGCGAGGCCGTCGAGGAAGAACGCGCTGATCAGCAGAAAATTGTTCAGCACCGCGTTGGCCGCGAGCGTCACATCGCCGGCGCGCGCGCCCTGCGCGGTGAAAAACAGAAATGCCGTAATCAACGACGCCGTGCGGATCATGATGTCGCGGTTGACCGCCAGCATGCGCATCAGCTTGGTGCGATCGAACAGCGTCGCGCGCGGCACCGCGAATTGCCCCTGCGACAGCCGCCGCGCGATGATCACGCCGAGCCCGAGGCCGGTGGCTTCCGCGATCACCGCCGCGATCGCGGCCCCGGCGATTCCGAAATCGAACACCAGCACCAGCAGCATGGTCGCGGCCATGTTGATGACGTTGATGGTGATCTGGGTGGCGAGCGCCAGCCGGGCGCGCGCCTGTCCGATCAGCCAGCCGAGCACGACGTAATTGCCGAGCGCCAGCGGCGCCGACCAGATCCGGATGATGAAGTAGGTTTTGGCGGCGCGTGTCACGCCTTCGCTGCCGCCCATGGCGCCCAGAAGTATCGCCGCGAGCGGGATCTGCAGCGCGATCAGGGCGGCGCCGATCACCCCCGCGACGATGAAGCCGCGCACCAGGATCGCCCGGACTTCCCCGATTTCGCCCGCGCCGATCGACTGCGCCGTGAAGGCGACCGTGCTCATGCGCAGGAACGCGAACAGCCAGAACATGCAATCGAACAACACCGACGCCATCGCCACGCCGCCGAGCAGCGTGGCATCGCCGAGCCGCCCGATCGCGGTGGTCGAGACGATGCCGATCAGCGGCGTGGTCAGATTGGCGACCATCGCGGGACCGGCGATGGCGAACACCTGCGCGGTCGTCACCTTGGAAGAGCGATTGAATGATGAAGCGTCCACGTGTGCCCGACTATCCCCTAGAGCTCGACGATCATGCCGTCATGCGCCGCGATATGCTTGAGCGCATCCAGCCGTCCCAGCATGTCGTCGCTCATATGCGTCAGTACCAGCCGCTTCGGCTTGATCTCGGGCAGACGGGCTTCGAGCGTCGCGAGGCTGAGATGGTTCTTGACGATCTTGTCGTAATAATACGCTTCGGCGATGAACAGATCGGCCTCGCGCGCCAGCGGGATCAGCGTCTCCGTCCATTCGGTGTCGGCGCTGTAGGCGATGACGCGGCCCTCGGTCTCGATGCGATAGCCGAGAAACGGCCCGCCGGATTCGCCATGGACCACCGGGTAGGGCGTCACTTTCACCGCGCCGAAATGGCGTGTCTCCTCGGGCTTCAGCGTCACGACCGAGAGATCGAATTTCTGTTTTGTCTTCGACGAATGCTCGAACAGCGCTTCCATCACCTGCGGCAGCTTTTGCTCGATGCCCTGCGGACCCGCGATGACCAGCGGACGGCTGCGGCGGCTGAACTGCGCGTCGAGCAGCAGGAACGGCAGGCCGGCGAAATGATCGCCGTGGAAATGCGTGATCAGAACAAGGTCGATCGCGTCGCGCGCGATCCCGAGCCGCTTCAGCGCCGGCAGCGAGGATGCGCCGCAATCGATCAGGAAATTGACCTGATCGCCCTGCACGTGAAAGCAGGTGTTATATCGGCCGCCGGAACCGAGCGCGTCGCCGCAGCCGACAAATTGCAATCGCATCGGCTGCTGTCCCGTCAATCATTCAGCGCGGGCGCGGCGCGCCGAACAGCCGCGACAACAGCCAGACCGGAATCACGATCACGGCGCCGAGCAGGAAGTAGCGCCACAACCCGTTGATGGCGTCAAAGCCGAGATCCCAGATCCGCTGGAACAGCAGGCGGATGCTGTGGACGATATTCCAGGGGTCGAAGCCGATCGCCGCCAGCACCACGCCGACCAGGATCGACAGCAGGATCAGCCGAAACGCCACCGCCAGCGGCGAACCGCCGAGAAAACGGTGCATGCCGTCTCGGTTGGCCGGCAATTCCCTGGTGTCGTTCGGCATTGTGATCTCCTGTACGAAGCTTCGACTGCATTGTACTATGGCAGAGAGCAGATGGGGAACCCGTGATGCACCGTCAATGGCCGCTTTCCGTCGCCGCCATCTCATGTGCCGTTTCCGACTTCAGCATCCGCTCCAGCGTCTCCAGCCGGTCGGCCTCGCGCGGCGGCTTGTCCCAGCGCAGCCGGCTGATGCGCGGAAACCGCATCGCCACGCCGGATTTGTGCCGCGGCGAGCGCGCCAATCCTTCGAAGGCGACCTCCAGCACCAGGCCCTGATCGGGCTCATGCACGACATGGCGCACCGGTCCGAATTTCTCGGTGGTGTTGCGGCGCACGAAGCGGTCGATCTGCAGCAGTTCTTCGTCGGTGAAGCCGAAATAGGCCTTGCCGACCGGCACCAGTTGCTCGCCGTCGTCGCCCGAGGTCCAGACCCCGAACGTGTAATCTGAATAATAAGACGAACGCTTGCCGTGGCCGCGCTGGGCGTACATCAGCACGGCGTCGATGATGTGCGGGTCGCGCTTCCATTTCCACCATTGGCCCTTGGGCCGGCCCGGCAGATAGAGCGCATCGCGCCGCTTCAGCATCACGCCTTCGACGGCTTCGGCGTCCGCACCGGCGCCTGCGTCGGCCGGATCGGCGCGCGCCGATCTCAACGCCTCCCAACTGTCGAAAGGGATCGTCGGCGATAGATCGATGCGGGGATCGTCCAGTTTTTTGACGAAGGCTTCGAGCCGCGCCCGGCGCTCCGTGAACGGCAGTTCACGCAAGTCCGTTTCGCCCTCGCTGAGCAGATCGTAGGCGCGCAGGTGAATCGGATAGTCCTTGGTCAATTTTGGCGAGACGACTTTGCGATTGAGCCGCTGCTGCAGCACATTAAACGTCTGCACCCGGCCGTCGCGCAGCACCAGCAGTTCGCCGTCGATGGCGCCCGGCAGATGCAGCGACGGCAGCAAATCCGGAAAACTTTTGGTGATGTCCTCGCCGCTACGCGAATACAGCCGCGTCAGGATGTGGCCGTGCTCGTCGCGGCCGCTGACCGCCTGGGCGCGAATGCCGTCCCATTTCCATTCCGCGAAATAGTCGGACGCATCGAGATTGGCAAAGTCGGTATCCTCGATCGCATGCGCCAGCATCACCGGGCGAAACGGCGCGGGATCGAGATTGATCGGCTTGTCGCTGCGGCCTTCCAGCCATGCGAACAGATCGAGATAGGGCGGCGTCAGCCCGGGCCACATCAATTCGATATCATGCGGGTCCTTGTCGCCAAGCGCCGCAGCCGCGGTCTTCGCCAGCCGTGCGGATATGCCGATCCGCATCGCGCCGGTGACGAGTTTTAGCAGCGCCCAGCGGCCGGTCTCGTCCAGCTCATCGAGCCAGCGCGCGAGCTGCTTCGGCAATTCGGTCTTGCCGAGCGTGCGCAGCGTGGTGACGACGTCGGTGAGCGTGGGAGGAGGCGGGTTGTTGTGAAGCGGCAGGCTCGCCTTCGGCCACATCAGCGCGACCGTTTCCGACAAATCGCCGACGTAATCATACGACAGCGCGAACAGCACGGGATCGGTACGGTCGGCGATCAGGTCGCGGATCAGGCCGGGCTTGGCGTGCTTGAAGGACAACGCGCCGGTGAGCGCCGCCAGCGCGTAGCCGCGATCGGGATCTTCGACAGCACGAAAATAATTTGTGATCAGCCGCAGCTTGTTGTTGCGGCCGGGCTCGTAAGCGAGGCGATCGAGCAGTTCGGCGAAGCGGTTCATGCTTCGGCATCCCCGGATGCTGTTCCCTCAGCATCCTCGGCCGCCGGTGTCTCGCCTTCATCCTCGTCGCCATAACCGACGAGATCGAGCGGACGCGCCGCAAGGCCTTTTGCCTTACACCAGTGCACCAGCGCGTCTTCCTGCCCGTGGGTGACCCAAATCTCGCCGGCGCCGGTGGCGTCGATGGTGGCGGTGAGGCCGTCCCAGTCGGCGTGATCCGAAATCACCAGCGGCAATTCGACGCCGCGCTGACGCGCGCGGGCGCGCACCCGCATCCAGCCGGAGGCAAAGGCGGTGACCGGATCGGGGAAACGCCTGGTCCAGACATCTGACGTGGCCGATGGCGGCGCCAGCGTGATGGTGCCGGCGAGATCCGCCTTCCTGACGCCCTTGACGGCGCGCAATTCGCCGAGCGTGACACCGCGGCTTTCATAGTAGTGCGTGATCTTTTCCATCGCGCCATGCAGGTAGATCGGCGCGTCGTAGCCGGCCGCGCGCAACAACGCGATCACGCGCTGCGCCTTGCCGAGCGAATAGGCGCCGACCAGATGCGCGCGCTCCGGAAACAGCGCCACCGACGCCAGCAGCTTTTTCACCTCGTCCGCGGCGTCGCCGTGGCGAAACACCGGCAGCCCAAAGGTGGCCTCGGTGATGAAGACATCGCAGGGCACCACTTCGAATGGCGCGCAGGTCGGATCCGGCGCGTCCTTGTAATCGCCGGAGGCGACGATGCAGGTGTCCTTGCAGCTAACCGCGATCTGCGCCGAGCCCAGCACGTGGCCGGCGGGGTGGAATTTCACCTTGACGTCGCCGAGCCTGATCTCCTCGCCATAGGCGATCGCCTGCGTGCTGCCGGCGAAATTGTCGCCGTAGCGCAGCCGCATCATGTCGAGGGTTTCCCGGGTCGCCAGCACCGCGCCATGCCCGGGCCGGGCGTGGTCGGAATGGCCGTGGGTAATGACCGCGCGCTCGACCGGCCGCACCGGGTCGATATGAAAGCCGCCGGGCTTGCAGCAGAGGCCGGCGGCCACGGGTGCCAGGATGTCTTGCGGGCGCATCTTGGCTATATAGGAGGTGTCATCCAGACTTTTAGCGGTCATGCGCGGGCTTGACCCGCGCATCTATCTTCTTGAAAAATCAATTTTTGATAGATTGCAGGGTCAAGCCCGGCAATGACGAGTGGTTCCTAAATGCCCACGCGCTTGTTCCTGTCCTCCGGCGATATGATCGCCGACCGCCGGTTCGAATTCGCTCGCGATCTGCAATTGAAGGGCGATCTGGTCGCGGCCGCCGATCTGCTGCTGCAGGCCACCGAACTCGCGCCGAATTTCGCCTCGGCCTGGTTCACGCTGGGCGAACTGCGCGAACAACTCGGGGAACGCGAGGCGGCGATCACGGCGTTTCGCCGGGCCTGCGCCGCCGACGGCGACGACCGCCACGGCGCCAGCCTGCGCCTGATGCGGCTCGGCGCGGTGCAAGTGGCAGCGATGCCGCAGGCCTATGTGCAGACGCTGTTCGATCAATACGCGCCGCGGTTCGAGGCCGCTCTGGTCGATGACCTCGGCTACCGCGGTCCGGCGCTGTTGTTCAAGGCGGTGCTGTCGGTTCGCGCCGGCGCGCGCAAGCCCGCCTTCTTCAAGCGCGCGATCGATCTCGGCTGCGGCACCGGTCTGGCGGCGACCGCGTTTGCCCGAGAGGTCGATCGCTTCATCGGCATCGATCTGTCGCCGCGCATGATCGAGCGGGCGCGCGCCACGGGTCTTTATGCCGAACTGGAAGTTGCCGACATGGTCGAGGGTTTGCGCGGCAAGCCTGATTCTAGCGCCGATTTGATTCTGGCCGCGGACGCCATGGTCTATGTCGCCGATCTCGCGCCGGTACTGAGTGAGATCTCGCGCGTGCTGGCGCCGGGCGGCTTGCTGGCCTTCACGGTGGAAACCTATGACGGCGATGGCGTTCGGATCGGCCAGGGACTGCGCTACGCCCATGGCGAAGCTTACGTGCGCGCGCAGGTCGAAGCCGCCGGCCTTGAACTGGCGCAATGCGAGGATCTGTCGGCCCGCAACGAGGACAATGTTCCGGCCCCCGGCCTCGTGGTGGTCGCGACCAAAATGTGAGGTGAGGCGCGCTCGCCTCACGAAACATGCGGCGACGTTGCGTTGCGAAATCCGAAATTCGCGCTTGCCGATCCCGCGGGAATGTACCTCAATGCATTCTCTAGGGAGAAACAAAACAATGAACAACCGACAGACACGGCGCGAATTCGGCGCCACCGCTCTTGCGACGATTCTCGCGTCCACCGTAGCAGCGCCTTATGTCCGCGCGGCGGAAAAAAAGTACGACCCCGGCGCCAGCGATACCGAGATCAAGCTCGGACAAACCATTCCGCACAGCGGCCCAGGCTCGCTCTATGGCGTGCTCGGCCGGGTCGGCGAAGCCTATTTTCAGTCGTTGAACGAAAAGGGCGGCATCAACGGCCGCAAGATCAACTTCCTCACCTTGGACGATGCCTACAGCGCGCCGAAATGCGTCGAGGCAACGCGGCGGCTGGTCGAACAGGAGGAGGTGCTGGCGCTATACGGCTCGCTTGGCACCGCGCCGCAGACCGCGGTGCATAAATATCTTAATTCGAAAGGCGTGCCGCAGTTGTTGCTGAATACCGGCGCGTCGAAATGGAACGATCCGAAGAACAACAAATGGACTATGGCGGGCTTGCCGTTGTATCCGACCGAAGCGCGCATTCTCGCCAAACATGTTGTCGCCGTGAAGCCGGATGCCAAGGTCGGCATTCTCTACCAGAACGACGATTTCGGCCGCGACTTCCTGGGGCCGTTCAAGAAGGTGCTGGCAGATGCGGGCGGCACCGCCAAGGTGATCATGGAGCAGACCTACGATCTGACCGATCCGACGGTCGATTCCCAGCTCATCAATCTCTCGAAGTCCGGCGCCGATGTTTTTTACAACATCACCACCGGCAAGGCGACGTCGCAATCGGTGCGCAAGGTGGTCGAACTCGGCTGGAAGCCGCTGCAACTGCTGTCGGCAGGATCGACCGGACGTTCCATCCTCAATGCCGCCGGATTCGAGAATGCCACCGGCATCGTGGCTATCCGCTATTCCAAGGAAGCCGGACCGGGCCGCTGGGAAAAGGACAAGGACGCCATGGCGTTCGAGGCGTTGCGCGCGAAATATCTGCCCAATGTCGATCCCGACAACACCATCGCCTATGCCGGTTATGGCCAGGCGGTCTCGATGGGCGAAATCCTGCGCCGCTGCGGTGACGAACTGACTCGCGCCAACGTCCTGAAACATGCGAGCACGCTGGCCGGCTATCACTCGCCGTTTTTCCTCGACGACATCAATTACAGCTACACGCCCGACGACTATTCGCCGATGAAGACGCTCCACATCTCGATCTTCGACGGCAAGGATTGGCAAATCTCCGAAAAGGCGGTCTCGGAGTAGCTAATTGTCGATGCGGCATCCGGTTGATTTGGCCGGGTGCCGCTCTCGACGAACCGGCCCCGACGACTTAGCTCTTGGGATGTGCCGCCCCGTATTTCGCCTGTTTCCGCAACCGACAATGCTGCCCTGCTGCCGGACCATTTCCGCCGCTGGTTTTCCGCGCGTGGCTGGTCGCCGCGCGAGCATCAGCTGGCGCTGCTTGCCAAAGTCCGCGACGACCGCTCGGCGCTGCTGATCGCGCCGACCGGCGCCGGCAAGACGCTGGCGGGTTTTCTGCCGACCTTGGTGGAGTTGTCTTCTTCCGCAGCCGAGGGTCGGGGAGGAGGGGCAAAGGAACGCGCCGGTAATGTGATCTCCACCGGTCGCGGCGTGCAGCGATCTCGCGGCCTCCACACCCTCTACATTTCGCCGCTGAAGGCGCTGGCGGTCGATATCGCGCGCAATCTGGAGACGCCGATCGCCGAGATGGGGTTGCCGATCAAGGTCGAGACCCGCACCGGCGACACGCCGGTGTCGCGGCGGCAGCGGCAGCGGCGCTACCCGCCGGATATCCTGCTCACCACGCCGGAACAATTGGCGCTGCTGTTGTCTTCCGACGACGCGCCGTTTCTGTTTTCCTCGCTGAAACGCATCGTGCTCGACGAACTGCATGCGCTGGTGACCTCGAAGCGCGGCGATTTATTATCGCTCGGCTTGGCACGGTTGTGGCGGCTGGCGCCCGAGCTGCGCGCGATCGGTCTGTCCGCCACCGTCGCCGAGCCGGAATCGCTGGCGCGGTTTTTAGTTCCGCAACGCGATGGCAACGTGGAGGCCGCCGACATCGTCGTCGCCGGCGGTGCAGCAGCGCCCGAAGTCGAAATGCTCGACACCAAAGAGCGGCTGCCTTGGGCCGGTCATTCCGCGCGCCACGCGCTCGGCGAGATCTACGATCTGATCAAGGCCAACAAGACCACGCTGGTATTCGTCAACACCCGCAGCCAGGCCGAGATGCTGTTCCAGGACCTGTGGCGCATGAACGACGATGGCCTTGCCATTGCGCTGCATCACGGCTCGCTCGATGTCGCGCAGCGCCGCAAGGTCGAGGATGCGATGGCGGCGGGCAAACTGCGCGGCGTGGTCTGTACCTCGTCGCTCGATCTCGGCGTCGACTGGGGCGATGTCGATCTCGTCATCAATATCGGCGCACCCAAGGGTTCCTCGCGGCTGATGCAGCGAATCGGCCGCGCCAATCACCGCATCGACGAGGCGTCGCGCGCCGTGCTGGTGCCGGCCAATCGTTTCGAGGTGCTGGAGTGCCGGGTCGCGATCGATGCGATCGCGGAAAATGCGCAGGATACTCCGCCATTGCGAATTGGCGCGCTGGACGTCTTGGCGCAGCACGTACTCGGCTGCGCCTGCGGCGAGCCGTTTCTGGCCGACGACCTCTATCGCGAGGTGCTGACCGCGGCGCCGTATTCCGGTCTGTCACGAAGCGATTTCGATGATGTGGTCGATTTCGTTGCGACCGGCGGCTACGCGCTGAAAACCTATGAGCGCTTTGCGCGCATCAAGCAGGACAAACAGGGCCGCTGGCGCGTCGCCAACCCGCGGGTGCGGCAAAGCTATCGGCTCAACGTCGGCACCATCGTCGAGGACACCATGCTGAAAGTACGCCTGGTGCGCTCGCGCGGCGGTGGTTCGGGTTCCACCGGCGCACTTGGGCGCGGCGGCCGCATGCTCGGCGAAATCGAGGAAGCCTTTATCGAAGGCCTCGTGATCGGCGACACCTTTGTGTTCGGCGGCGAAGTCGTGCGCTATGAGGCGCTGGCGGAAGATCAGGTCTATGTCTCGCGCGCCAACGACAAGGACGCCAAGGTGCCGTCCTATATGGGCGGCAAGTTTCCGCTCTCGACCTATCTGGCCGAACGCGTGCGCCGGTTGCTCGACGACAAGCGCGCATGGGCGGCGCTGCCTGACCAGGTGCGCGACTGGCTGTCGCTGCAGAAGGATTTTTCCAGGGTGCCCGGTGTGCGCGAATTGCTGGTGGAAACCTTTCCGCGCGCCAACAAGCATTACCTCGTCTGCTATCCCTTTGAGGGCCGGCTGGCGCACCAGACGCTCGGCATGCTGCTGACCCGGCGGATGGAACGCGCCAAAGTTCGGCCCTTGGGCTTCGTCGCCAATGAATATGCGCTGGCGGTCTGGGGGCTCGGCGACATGTCGTTCATGATCCGGCATGGCAAGCTCGACCTCAACGCGCTGTTCGATCCGGATATGCTGGGCGACGATCTCGAGGCCTGGCTCGCCGAATCCGCGCTGATGAAGCGCACCTTCCGCACCTGCGCGGTCATCTCCGGCCTGATCGCGCGGCGCTTTACCGGCGAGGAGAAAAGCCGCCGCCAGGTGCTGTTCTCGACCGACCTGATCTACGACGTGCTGCGCAAGCATCAGGCCGATCACGTGTTGCTGCGGGCGGCAAGGGCCGATGCGGCGACCGGACTGCTCGATCTCAAGCGGCTCGGCGATATGCTGTCGCGAATCCAGGGCCGGATCGTGCACCGGGAACTCGATCACGTTTCGCCGCTGGCGGTGCCGGTGATGCTGGAAATCGGCCGCGAGTCGGTCTATGGCGAAGCCTCCGACGAGTTGCTGGCCGAAGCGGCCTCCGAACTCGTCAAGGAGGCGACAGGATAGAACGTGACGACAGCGGCGCAATCTTCAGGGGATGATCAGACCGTGCGCGCGTCGACCGTCACGATTGCCGATGTGGTGCTGCTCGCCGATCTCTCCGGTGCGCTGTTCTGGGAAGAGCAGCGCCTGCTCGTGGTCTCCGACCTGCACCTGGAAAAGGGTTCCAGCTTTGCCGCGCGCGGCGTGCTGCTGCCGCCATACGATACGGTGGCGACGTTGAGCCGGCTTGCCGCGGTCATTGCCCGGCACGACCCGCGCACGGTGGTCGCGCTCGGCGACAGTTTTCATGACCGAACCGCGCATCACCGGCTGTCGCAGCCGGATCGCGAGGCGCTGACGGCCATGCAAATGCGGCGCGACTGGATCTGGATTTCGGGCAATCACGATCCGGCGCTGCCGTCCGACCTTGGCGGTGTGGTCGCCAGCGAAGTCGCGATTGGGCCGATCGCCTTTCGTCATGAGCCGACCGGAGCCTTTGGTGAAATCGCCGGCCATCTGCATCCGAAGGCGCGGGTCTCGACCCGCGGGCGTTCGATGGAGCGGCGCTGTTTCGCCAGCGACGGCGAGCGCGCCGTGATGCCGGCATTCGGCGCCTATACCGGCGGCCTGAACATCCGCGACGCGGCGTTTGCGAAGATTTTTGGATCGCCGGGGTTTCTGGCGCATGTGCTGGGCGACAGCCGAATGCACACCATCGCCGCGTCGAGGTGCTACTGAACTGCTGACATCATCCGTGACGAAGCTACGCCGCCTTTGCCTGCACGTTATCGCAAAACTCCGCCAGGCGATCGGCCAGCCGCAAGGTCGCCGGGCTCGCATCGGGGGCGGCCAGCAGCGCGACTTCGGTTCTGTCGATCGGGGCAAAACCGTCTTTCGCGGTCAGCACGCGATGGTCGGCCTGGATCGCCATCTCCGAGAGGATGCTCAGCCCGAGGCCAGCGGCGACCGCGGCCTGGATGCCGGACAGGTTGGAAGACGTATAGGCCATGTGCCAGGGCCGGCCGGCGCTTTCGATCGCGTGGATGGCGCGGGTGCGATACAGGCAGCCGGCGGGAAAGCCGATCAACGGCACCGACGAAATTTTCGGATCGATCGGATGGCTCTTGCTGGTGACCCAATGCACGCGCTCCGGCCACGCCGCGATGCCGCCTTTCTCATTGGCGTCGCGCTTGAGCAGCGCCAGATCGAGTTCGCCGCGCTCGAGGTCGCGGCGCAGAAAGACGCTCTGATCGGCGCGCACGTCGAGCCGCAATCCGGGATGCGAGCGCGAGAACGCGGCGAGCAGTTTGGTCAATCGATAGGCCGCGAAATCCTCGGGAATGCCCAACCGGACCGCGCCTTCGCTGCCGGGACGCGCCATCACGTCGCGGGCTTCCTCGGCCAGCGACAACAGCCGCCGCGCATAGGACAATAGCCGTTCGCCGGCCTCGGTCGGCGTCACGTCCTTGCCGGAGCGATTGAGCAGCGGCTGGCCGACATCGTCTTCCAGCCGCTTGATCTGCTGGCTCACGGTGGACTGGGTGCGGTGAACCCGTTCGCCGGCGCGGGTAAAACCGCCGGCATCGACTACCGAGATGAAACTACGCAGCAATTCCAGATCGAACATGGGATTTTCCTCATCCCGATGTATTCATTTTTCCACTGAAAGTCAGTTTATCATTTAATTTCCAAATATCAAGGCGCGGGCCTACATGGAAGCAACGGAGACTTCCCAAAGGATTTTGCCAAAGGATTTTGCCATGTCGCTCGCTCCATCGATCGCGGTTCCCCGCTCCCGGTTCAATCCGCTGCCGCTCTATATCGGGCTGTTCTGCCTGCTCTGGAGCTTCGCCTTCGTCGCCGGCAAGATCGGCGTCACTGATTGCCCGCCGCTGCTCTTGTTGACGTCGCGCTTCTTGCTGGCAGGTATCCTGATCCTCGGTTTTTCGGCGCTGCGCGGCGAGGGATGGGGACTGACCTGGCGCGACGCGGCGGTGTTCGCAATTCTCGGCGTGGCCAATAACGCGCTCTACCTTGGGCTTGGATATACCGGGCTCAAAACGGTTTCCGCCGGGCTTGGCGCCCTGATCGTCAGCGCTAACCCGGTATTCACCGCGATGCTGGCCGCCTTGTTCCTCGGGGAATCCTTAACGTGGCGCAAGGTCGCCGGACTGCTGCTCGGCATAGCCGGCGTCGGATTCATCGTCTGGCACCGGATGTCCGCCGGTACTGACAGCCTGCACGGCATCCTGTTTACGCTGGCCTCGTTGGCGTCGATCGTGGTCGGCACCATTCTGTTCAAGATATTCGCGCCAAAGGGCAGCCTGTGGATAGGCAACGGCATTCAGAATCTCGCCGGCGGATTGGCCGTGCTGCCGTTCGCGCTCACGTTTTCCAGCGTCAGCGACATCGTACCCAGCGCGCGGCTGCTCGGCGCATTCGCGTTCCTGGTGCTCGGCGGCTCGATCCTGGCCTATCTGCTCTGGTTCCATCTCCTGAAGGTGTGCGGCGCGACCGCGGCCAGCGCCTATCACTTCCTGATGCCGCCGCTTGGTATGCTGTTCGCCTGGATGGTGCTCGGCGAACACGTCGAGACCCGCGATCTCCTCGGCATTATCCCGGTCGCGTTCGGCATCTATCTCGTCACGCGTCCCGCCGCTGTCCGGAAGTAAGAAGGCCTCGTCTAATCCTTCCGGAACACGATCGACGCCATCCAGCCGCTCATCAGCGCCATGAACGCGGTCGCGAGCCCGTAGATAAACCCGTTCTGGCGGGCGGTGGTCGCGACGAACTGTTCGAAGCCGACCTTGACGATTTCGAAGCTGGTGACGGTCTGCGTCACCAGCGCGCCATCAGCGAACAATTTGATCTCGACGTCATAGCGTCCGATCGGCACTTCGGCGGGCAGCGGAATCTCGGTGCGAAACAGCGTCGGCGTCAGGAACGTGATGGCCGACGTCGCCTCGCGATACAGCCCATGTTCGGAACGCAGCCGGACAAAGGCGCTGCGGAACGCGTCGTTCGGCACCACGTCGGCGTAATCGGGCCCGACGCGCTGGGTCAGCCGCACATTGTTGAGGCCGAGCTGCTGCCGGCGCTGGACTTCGGGGGAGGCGATGGCGTCGAACGGCCGGTTGGAGAATTGCGCCAGATAGGTCGGCACCTGCAGGAACTGGCGGTAATCGGTGTTGATCCAGATTCCGAATTTGCGTTCCTTGCGCCGCGTCACCATGTCGGCGGGCGGCCCGCTGACGGTGACCACGAGATCGTAGGCGTTGCGGGTCGCGGGTGTGGCGGCGTCCTTTTCGACCGAACCGAACAGCACCAGCTCCTCGCCGGAATAATTCGCCGTTACCGTGACCCGCTGGTTGGAGACCGATACGATCAGTCGCTCCGCATGCGCCGGCGCAGTGGCGTGAATCGTGCCCAATAGCAACGCGGCGGCCATGGTTGCGAGGGAACGGCGCGCGATCATCCGCCGTCTCCGGTTTCCCGGATGGTGAAGAGATCGTCGGGCTTGATCCCGAGTTCGATCGCGAAGCGGACGCCGACCGCGAGAATCAGCAGCCCGAGCAGCAGCCGCAGATGCTCGCCGCGGATTTTCTGGCCGGCGCGGGCGCCGAATTGCGCGCCGGTGACGCCGCCGACCATCAGGATCAGCGCCAGCACGGCATCGACCAGATGGTTGGTGACCGCGTGCAGCATGGTGGCGAACACCATGGTGACCAGGGTCAGCACCATCGAGGTGCCGATCACGGTCGAGGTCGGCACCCGCAGCAGATAGATCATGATCGGGACCAGGATGAAGCCGCCGCCAATGCCCATCACCGCGCCGATGAAACCGATGATCAGGCCGACCGCGATCACCGGGATCACCGACAGGTAAATCTTGGAGCGCTTGAAGCGGATCTTCAGCGGCAGGCCGTGGATCCAGCCATGGCTGCCCGGGCGGCGCAGCGAGGCGGCGCCGCCGCGCCGCGCCCGCATGATGGCGCGCAGGCCTTCCCAGAACATCGCCCCGCCCACGCCGGTCAGCAGCACGACGTAGGACAGCGCGATCATCAGATCGAGCTGGCCGAGCGCGCGCAGTTGCGTGAAGGTCCAGACCCCGAGCGTGGTGCCGATCACGCCGCCGCTCAGCAGCACCGTCGCCAGCAGCGGATCGATGGCGCGGCGACGCCAGTAGAAAATCGCGCCGGAAAACGATGAGGCGGCGATGTGGCTCGCCACCGAAGCGACCGCGACCGCCGGCGCAATGCCGACGAAGATCAACAGCGGCGTCATCAGGAATCCGCCGCCGATGCCGAACATGCCCGACACGAAACCCACCGCCGCGCCCATCGCCAGGATGAGGAAGACATTGACCGGAATGTCGGCGATCGGGAGGAAGAGTTGCACGCGCGTCTGTTTCGGAATGAGCCTTGAGGCTGGCCGAAACCGCTCACGGCATGGTTTCTTCGGGAGCGCGGGTCAATCGCCGCACCCCTGCATAACCGAAATTGCCATTGTGAGGGACTAAAGAATACGCCGCTTGTGGCTTTTTTTGCCGCCGCTGCCGCGCACCTTCCGACGTGGTGAATAATTCAGATTAATGCGCCGCCGGAGCTGCCGATGCGGTGCGCTTTGAAGCAACCGGCCTTGCCGCGGGCTTGGCCGCACTGGCCTGCACAGGTGCTGCGTCCCAGCCGCCGGCCGGGGTTGCCACGTTGATCGCATCGTCGGGCTGCGGCTCCGGCGTGAAGGTCTGGATCGCGAGCTTCGCCGCTGCGAGCGACTGCGGATCGAGCTTTTTCGCGATGTCGTCGCGCTTGTGCCCGGCGTCGGTGTCGCCCTGCGCGGCCGCCAGGCTGAACCATTTGAAGGATTCGGCGAGGTTCTGTTCGACGCCAATGCCGCGGGCATAGAGGATGCCGAGGTTGAACTGGCTGTCGGCGACGCCGCGATCGGCCGCCTTGCGGAACCATTGCGACGCGCTCTTGTAGTTGGCGCCCTTGCCGCCGCCATCGGCGTCGAGCACCGCGAGATTATGCATCGCCTTGGCGTTGCCGCGCTCCGCCGCCTGCATGTAATAGCGGCGCGCGATATCGGCATCCTTCTTCACGCTCAGGCCCTTTTCATAGAGCGTCCCGAGCCGGAAGATCGCCGGCACCACGCCGGCTTGCGCCGCGCGGTCATACCATTTCGCCGCTTCATCGAAATTCGAAGCCACGCCTTTGCCCTCGGCATAGCGCATGCCGATTTCATAGGCGGCGGTGGGATCACCCTTGAGCGCCGCGGACCGCAGCACCGGGCCGCCGATCGCGTCCGGCAACCGTTCGGTCGCGGGGATCTGCACCTGGCTGAGCTTGCCGCTCACGGACGGCTGCGTCGGAATCGAGCCGGTGATGTCGTTCGCCGGCGCCGGTGCGCTCACAGGCGCAGCCTGCGGAATCGCGACCGAGGCACCGCTGCCGGAATTGTCCGGGATAATCGGGATAATATTGTTGAACGACTGCCGGCCGATCGGCGTCGGCGCGGTCATCGACGGCATCGCGGGCACCGCCGGCGCCGGCTGGGCGGCGGGGGCTGCCTCAGGCGGCTGCGCTTGAGCCGGCGGCTCGCTCGAACTTTCCACCGAAGGCGTTTGCAACACGCTGCCGCCGTCGAGCAGCGTCATCGCCATCTTGAAGGTGCCGAGCACGATCACGACCACGCTCGCGCCGACCAGCAGGGAGCGGATCTTCGAGGTGATCGTCGAGGCTTCCTTGTTGCCGGCGGCGGTTGCGCTGGCCGCCTTCATTTGGGCGGCCGCGGCCTTCTTGCTGGCCTTGATGGCGGCTTTGGTCGGGGGCTGGGCGGCTTGCGCGGCCTGGGCGGCACGGCGCGCGGCGGCGATGAAGCTCGATGCCGTCGCGGGCTCGGGCTTTCCGGGCGCGATTTCGCTGATGGCGTTCTCGGAAGCCGCAATGCGCTCCGAGGGTGACGCGGTCCGTCCGGTCGGCCGCGTTCCCGGCTCGAGCGGATGATCGGGCGGCAGTTCCGGGGCGATCGCCGCGCGCGCCGGTGCGGCGTGCGGTTCGAGGATTTCGCTGATCGCGCGCGGTGGCACGGCGGCGATCGCGGGGGGCGCTGCGGACGCAGCGGCATGGAATTCGCGCGGCGCGGCGGTGAAATGCGCTTCGCTGGCGGCGGGATTGGGCAGTTCCGGCTTGGGCTGCGGCGGCATCGCGATGCGCGCGGGCCGCGCCTCGGCCATCTCGGCTGGCGGCGCGGCAGGACGAGGCGCTGCTTCCGGCTGCGGCGGCGCCAGCGGTGCCGAACGCACGCTACGCAAATCGCCTTCGATCATCGCCAGACGATCGACCACATGGCCGAGGGTGTTGTGAACGGCTTCGAGCGAATCCTGGGTGTGGCGATCGCGCTCGGTCTGGCTGTAACGGATATCGGACAATTCGCGCTTGACGATATCGGCGATGCCGGCGTCCTGCTGCGGCGATGCAAAGTTGCGGCTGTTCTCGGTCAAGGCAGCGAAGTTCGCATGCTGGTTTTCGAGATGGCGCAGGATGTCCTGCAGGCCGTCCTCGACGCGGGAGAGATTGCCGCCGCGATGATCGCTGGACATTTCGAGGCGCTCGAGCAGATACGACACGCGCTGCTCGAGATGGGCGAAGGCGGATGCGTTGTCGTTGCCGACCGGCATGCGATCGAGCCGCTCGGACAGCCCTCGCAGCGCGTTTTCCAGCTGCTCGGTGCTTGCGGGCATTGCCGGCCGCTCGCGGCTTTCCAGCGTCGAGGTCAGCGCGGTGATGCGCTGTTCGAGGATCGCGAACGAATCGCTGTTGTTCGCTTGTCCCAGCTGGTCGACCTTGGACGCCAGCGTGCGCACGTCGTCGGACAGCCGCACCAGCGCGTCGTTGGAAGCGACATTGGAGACGATCGAGCGAAGTGCGGCGATCGCGGTTTCGAGCTGGCGGACCGTCGCGGGATCTTCGTTGCTGCGCAGGATCAGATCGAGCTTGGCGCCGAGATTGCGGATCGCCTCGTCATAGCCGGCGAGCTGTTCGGCCGGCGTCAGCGAGCGCAGCACTTCGCGGATCTCGCTCAGTGCACGTTCGATGCCGGCCAAGGCCTGGCCGTCGGTGCCGCTCTGGCGGGTATCGTCGATGCGGCGCGACAGCGAACGGATTTCGTTCTCGATCGATTCGATCGCCCGGCGCGGCATCGCCTCGGTAATGGCGGCGCGAATCTCGGCCAGTTCGCTGCGGAACGCCGCGATCGATTGCTCGGTGACGTCGGGGCGCTGCAACGCCTCGATCTGGCTGGTGATCTTGAACAGATGGCGTTCGAGCGACGAGAAATCCGGTCCCGGCGGTGGGGGCGGAGCCATCGCTGGTGTCGTCGGCAGGCTCGGCGCGATCGGCGGCGCGCTGCGCCGGGGCATCGCGCGCGGCGCGACATTATCGAGTTCGTTCTGGCGCGCGGTGATTTCCGCGATCGCCGAATCAAAGGACGCCGGGCTGATCGGCGGCGACGGACGATAGACCTGGGCCGCCGCGCGCTCGACCATCTCGGCCTGGCGCCGCTTGTCTTTGACCGGATCTTGGACCGGAGCGGATGTTGGTGCGGGATTCGAGAGCTGGGCGAGCCGGGCGTCGAGCCGCGAAATGGCGTCGTTCAATTGCCGGGCGACGGCGGGCGCGCCGCGGGGCGCATCGTTGCGCGGGGCGTCGTTCCGCTGTGGCGGCCGTGAAATCTGTTCGATCTGGCGGGTAATGGAATCCAGCCGCTGGTGGATGTCGGCGACGTCCCGCGTTTCCTTGGCGTAGGTCTGGCTGGCTGCCGGCGGCCGCGCCCGGAAACTCGGAGGGGCCGATTCGCCGATAGTGGAATTCAGCCAGTCGCTCAGCGACATGCCGGCCCGGCGCGCGGCGGCCTCGGCCCGCTCGCGGACAGATGGATCGATGCCGTCAACACTCCACGATACGCGCGAATTCATGCTCTGATCCGGTTCCGACCCCGGCGCCACCCATTGCGCCTTCAGTCTCCCCGCGCGTCCCAATTGAATAGACAATCGAATTCCGCGCAGGTCGTCTGCCTCAAGCACCGACTTTTTCGCGTTACGGTAAATAACGGGTTAAGGAATGGAGGCGCGCCGCCTTAAAGTTATCTGTTGGGCGGCCAGACCGGTTCCACTGGGCTCCGGCACGAGGATTTGGGCCGGTTCGTCTCCGGTCGTCGTCCCGGCTCAAGGCCGGGACGACGTAACGCTTGATGTTTTAGCGGGACGACACCTGAGCTTGTTCCCTCACACTCTCCCGCGAAACTTCTCACTTGTTGTTGTCGTGCCGGCGGTTCTTCAGCGGCAAGACATCCGCAGAGACATCCGTGGGGTGGGCGATCGCGGACAGGGCCTCGAGCGCCTCTTCGCACCACTCCGCTACGTTGCGTTCGTAACGAAGTCCGATGCGAAGTCCGAGCAGCTTCCCGGTATCGGCGGGCGACGCAGTGCCGTCCGGGAAGCGCTTGTTGAGAATGCGCTCGAAGCGGGCGAAGCGGTCGCGGTGGTACTCCAGCCGTGCCATCAGGTCGTCGCGCAACGGCTCGATGTCGACGCTATCGAGCGCGTAAAGCCGCACCAAAAGGTCGTCCTTGATCGAGGCCGGGCTGCTCGGCCGGGCCGCCCAGTGCCGCAACGCGGCCTTACCCTCTGATGTCAGGGTGTAGACCATCTTGTTGGGCTTGCCGGACTGCACGACTTCGCGGCCCTGGATGTGGCCGCGGTCGCGCAGCCGCGAGAGTTCGCGATAGATCTGCTGGTGGTCGGCCTTCCAGAAAAAGCCGATCGACGAGTCGAATGTCTTGGCGAGCTCGTAGCCCGTCATCGGACGTTCGGTCAGGCATGCGAGGATTGCGTCACCGAGCGCCACGTCGCCCACATCCTTCTGGTTGAGAGTATCCTTGACTTTATGCGTATCGACGCATATGCGTCAATATGCATATTGATCGGTTCGTGCTCGGGCGCGTTGATGCCGGGGCATTGCGCTTTTCACGCACAGGAGGTGACCATGACAGGCCTCGACAAATGGTACGGCTTCATGAAGTCCCACGACCGCGCGGCGCTCTGGGACCTGCTTCACCCCGACGCGGTGTTTGAAAGTCCGGTGGTGCATACGCCGCAGCGCGGACGAGACATCACGTTCAAATATCTGTCGAGCGCGGAGAAGGTGCTGGGTGGCGCGGGCTTCGCTTATGTCGGCGAGTGGCGCAGTGACACCGGCGCGGTGCTCGAATTCGAAAAAGAGATCGACGGCATCAAGATCAACGGTGTCGACATCATCACGTTCGACGGGGATGGCCGGATCACGCATTTCAAGGTGATGGTGCGGCCGCTCAAGGCGATGAACATGCTGCACCGGCTGATGGGCGAACAGCTTGCGGCGCAGTGACGCGATCACGATAGTGACTGGCCTGGAACCCGGAAACAGCTAAGCTCTATTTCTGCAACGGGGCGAGCGCTGCCTCTCGAAATTTTGCTTAATCCATCAACGCATCTGCCCTGCCGGGAGAACATCATGCCGATCTACAAGGCGCCTTTGGAAGACGTCAATTTCCTGCTCAACGATGTGTTTCAGATCGACCGCTACGACAATCTTCCGGGCTTCAGCGATGCCTCCGCCGACGTGCGTGAGGCGATCCTGGGCGAGGCCGCCAAGCTCAGCGAAGAAGTGCTGCAGCCGCTCAATCGCGTCGGCGATCTCCAGGGCTGCGTCAGGCATGACGATGCCAGCGTCACCACGCCGAAAGGCTTCAAGGAAGCATTCAAGCAGGTTGCCGAAGGCGGTTGGCTCGGCCTGTCGGCGCCGACGGAATTTGGCGGCCAGGGACTGCCGGTGACGCTGAGCCAGGTCGTCACCGAATTCCAGAGTGCGGCCAACATGGCGTTCTCGATGTATGGCGGCCTGACCATGGGCGCCACCGCGGCGCTGATCGTGCATGGCAAGCCCGAACAGAAGGCGATGTTCGTACCGAAGATGGTGGCGGGCGAATGGACCGGCACCATGAACCTGACCGAGCCGCAATGCGGCACCGATCTCGGGCTGCTGCGCACCAAGGCGGTCAAGCAGGCCGACGGCAGCTACAAGATCACAGGCACCAAGATCTTCATCTCAGCCGGCGAGCATGATCTGGCCGACAACATTATTCACCTGGTGCTGGCGCGCATCGAGGGGGCTCCATCAGGCATCAAGGGCGTGTCGCTGTTCGTGGTGCCCAAAATCCTGGTCAATGCCGACGGCTCGCTCGGGGCGCGCAACGGCGTGTCCTGCGGCTCGATCGAGCACAAGATGGGCATTCACGGCAATTCCACCTGCGTGATGAACTACGACGGCGCCACCGGCTGGCTGATCGGCGAAGAGAACAAGGGCATGCAGGGCATGTTCGTGATGATGAACGAGGCGCGGCTCGGCGTCGCGGTGCAGGGGCTGGCGCAATCCGAAGTCGCCTACCAGAACGCCGTCGCCTATGCCCGCGATCGTCTGCAGGGCCGTGCGCTGTCGGGCCCGCAGGCGCCGGACAAGCCGGCCGATCCGATCATCGTGCATCCGGACGTGCGCCGCACGCTGCTGACCATGCGCGCCTTCAACGAAGCGGCGCGCGCGATGGTGGTGTGGACCGCGCTGAAGAGCGACGTCGCGCATCGCTCCAGCGATCCCAAGGACCGCGAGGCCGCCGACGATCACATGGGCCTGATGACGCCGGTCATGAAGGGCGTGATGACCGATGTCGGATTTTCCAATGCGGTGCTGGCCCAGCAGGTCTATGGCGGCCATGGCTACATCGCCGAAAACGGCATGGAGCAGTTCGTGCGCGATGCGCGCATCGCCATGATCTATGAGGGCGCCAACGGCATCCAGGCGCTGGATCTGGTCGGGCGCAAATTGCCGCGCAATGGCGGCCGCGCGGTGATGACGTTCTTTGGCGAGGTCGCGGGCTTTGCCAAGGAGCACGGCGCCGACGAGGCCATGAAGCCGTTCGTCGCACCTTTAAGCAATGCGCTCGGCCATCTGCAGCAGGCCACCACCTGGCTGATGCAGAACGCGATGGCGAAGCCCGACAATGCCGGCGCTGCCGCGACCGACTACATGCAATTATTCGGCCTCGTCACCTTCGGCTATATGTGGGCGAAGATGGCCAAAGTCGCGCAGGACAAGATTGCAGGCTCCGGCGCCACGCCCTATCTGACCACCAAGCTGGTGACCGGCCGTTTCTTCATGGAGCGGATGCTGCCGGAAACCGCACTGCATCTTGCGCGCATCCAGACCGGAAGCGCGACCACCATGGAATTGGCGGCGGAAGCCTTCTGAGGTCTGCCGATCGAAGAAAATCTGCCGCGGCCCAATACGCTCGCGGCAGCTGCGCCATCGCCGAATATATTATGATCCTCATACCAGGAGGGCGTCATGCCTGAGGCATTTATCTACGATCACGTTCGCACGCCGCGCGGCCGCGGCAAGGCCGATGGCGCGCTGCATGAGGTGACCGCGCTGGCGCTGGCCACCGCGCCGCTGAAGGCGCTCAAGGAGCGCAACAACCTTCCCGAAGACGTCATCGACGACGTCGTGCTCGGCGTGGTCGATCCGGTCGGCGAAGCCGGTTCGGATATCGCGCGCTTCGCGGCGATCCAGGCCGGTCTCGGCGAGAGCGTTCCGGGTGTCCAGATCAGCCGCTTCTGCGCCTCGGGTCTCGATGCGGTGAATTTCGCGGCCGCGCAGATCATGAGCGGCCAGCATGAACTCACCATCGGCGGCGGCGCGGAATCGATGAGCCGGGTCGGCATCGGCGCTTCCGGCGGCGCCTGGCCGATGGATCCCTCGATCGCGGTGCCGGCCTATTTCATGCCGCAGGGCGTCTCGGCCGATCTGATCGCGACCAAATACGGGTTCTCGCGCGACGACGTCGATGCCTATGCGGTGCAGAGCCAGCAGCGCGCCGCCAAAGCCTGGGACGAGGGCCGCTTCAAGAACTCGGTGGTCCCGGTCAAGGACGTCAACGGCCTGACCATCCTGGCCAAGGACGAGCATATGCGGCCGACCACGACGATGCAGTCGCTGGGGCAGTTGCAGCCGTCGTTCGCGGCGGTCGGCCAGATGGGCGGCTTCGACGCGGTCGCGATCCAGTCGCATCCGGAAATCGAGCGCGTCAATTACGTGCACCACGCCGGCAATTCCTCCGGGATCGTCGATGGCGCCGGCGCGGTGCTGCTCGGCAGCAAGGAAGCCGGCGCGAAACATGGCTTAAAGCCGCGTGCAAAGATCCGCGCGTTCGCCAATATCGGCTCCGAGCCTGCGATGATGCTGACCGGCCCGGTCGACGTGACCAAAAAACTGTTCGAACGCTCCGGCATGAAGAAGTCGGACATCGATCTGTTCGAGCTGAACGAGGCGTTCGCCTCGGTGGTGCTGCGCTACATCCAGGCCTTCGACATCGACAACGCCAGGATCAACGTCAATGGCGGCGCCATCGCGCTCGGCCATCCGCTCGGCGCCACCGGCGCGATGATCCTCGGCACCGTGCTCGACGAACTCGAGCGCACCAACAAGTCGACCGCTTTGGTCACGCTGTGCATCGGCGGCGGCATGGGCACCGCGACGATTATCGAAAGAGTCTGAGATTCTGCTCCCTCCCCCTTGCGGGGAGGGGTCGGGGTGGGGGTAGCTGCAAGCTCAGTGCTTGGAGACCCCCACCCCCGACCCCTCCCCGCAAGGGGGAGGGGAGAAGTAGTCCTCAGCTTTTGGCGTTAGCTAAACACGAACAGCGTTTCGAATTTGGGAGCAACAAATGGCCTACAACAATTTCAAGATCGAGACCGACGCCGACGGCATCGCGCTGGTGACCTGGGACACCCCGGGCCGTTCGATGAACGTGCTCGACGAGACCTCGGTCAACGAACTCGAAGCGATCGTGAAAGAGACCTCGGCCGATGCCGCTGTGAAGGGCGTTGTCATTACCTCGGGCAAGGAAGCGCTGTGCGCCGGCGCGGATCTTTCGATGCTCGAAGGCATGGCCCGCAGCTACGCCGAGATGCTCAAGGCCAAGGGCGAAGAAGCCGCCAACCAGATGCTGTTCGACCACAGCCGCCGCTTCTCGCAGGTGTTTCGCGGCATCGAAACCTCCGGCAAGCCGTGGGTCGCCGCGATCAACGGGCTCGCGGTCGGCGGCGGTTTCGAACTGACGCTGTCGTGCCATTACCGGGTCGCCGCGGAAAATCCCAAGACCCGTCTCGGCCTGCCCGAAGTCAAGGTCGGGCTGTTCCCCGGCGCCGGCGGCACCCAGCGCGTGCCGCGCATCGTGTCGCCGCAGGATGCGATGCAATTGCTGCTCAAGGGCGAAGCGATCAATCTCGACAAGGCCAAGGCGCTCAAGCTGGTCGACGCCGTGGTGCCGGCCGCCGACATGATCAAGACCGCCAAGGACTGGATCAAGGCCGGCGGCAAGGCGGTCGCGCCGTGGGACGAGAAGGGTTTCAAGCTGCCCGGCGGTCCGGTGTTTTCCAAGGCCGGCATGATGATGTTCCCGGCCGGCAACGCGATCTTCCGCCGCGAGACCTACGACAATTATCCGGCCGCGCGCGCCATCATGCAGTGCGTCTATGAAGGCCTGCAATTGCCGATCGACGCCGCGTTGCGAGTCGAATCGCGCTACTTCACCCAGATCCTGCGCAGCAACGAAGCGGCGGCGATGATCCGCAGCCTGTTCCTGTCGATGCAGGAATTGAACAAGGGCGCCCGCCGCCCGCCGAACGTGCCGCCGACCAAGGTGAAGAAGCTCGCGGTGATCGGCGCCGGCTTCATGGGCGCCAGCGTCGGTTACGTCTCGGCGCGCGCCGGCATCGAGGTGGTGCTGATCGACCGCGATCAGGAAAGCGCCGACAAGGGCAAGGGCCACGCCAACTCCGTGATCGACGATCTGATCAAGAAGGGCCGCGCCAAGGAAAGCGATCGCGACAGCATCCTGTCGCGGATTTCCGCGACCGCCGATTACAACGTGCTCAAGGATTGCGACCTCGTCATCGAAGCGGTGTTCGAGGATCGCAAGGTCAAGGCGGAGACCTACGCCAAGGCGCAGCCGCTGTTGAAGGAAGCGACGCGATCTTCGCCTCCAACACCTCGACCCTGCCGATCAATTCGCTGGCCGAGGAGTTCAAGGACCAAAGCAAGTTCATCGGCATTCACTTCTTCTCGCCGGTCGAGAAGATGATGCTGGTGGAAATCATCGTCGGCAAGAACACCGGCGACGTCGCATTGGCGACCGCGCTGGATTACGTGCGCGCCATCGGCAAGACGCCGATCGTGGTCAATGACTCCAGAGGCTTCTTCGCCAACCGCTGCGTGATGCGCTACATCGCCGAAGGCAGCGAGATGCTGCTCGAAGGCGTGCCGGCGGCGATGATCGAGAACACCGCGAGGATGGCCGGCATGCCGGTCGGGCCGCTGTCGCTGTCGGACGAAGTGGCGCTCGATCTCGGCCTCAAGATCATGAAGGCGACCGAGGCCGATCTCGGCGCCAACGCCATCGATCAGGCGCAGAAGAAGCTATTGGTCGAAATGGTCGAGAAACAGGGCCGCTTCGGCCGCAAGAATGCCAAGGGCTATTACGACTATCCCGAAAAGGGCAAGGGCCAGAAGAGCCTGTGGGCGGGACTGGCCGGCCTGCAGCCCAAGCATCTCGACCCCGACACGCTCGATGTCGAGGAGTTGAAGCAGCGTTTTCTGGTGGTGCAGGCGGTGGAAGCCGCGCGCACGGTGGAGGATCACGTCATCACCGACATGCGCGAGGCCGATGTCGGCTCGATCCTCGGCTTCGGCTTTGCGCCATTCACCGGCGGCACGCTGTCCTATATCGACTTCATGGGCACCAAAAAATTCGTCGAGCTGTGCCATAAGCTCGAGGCCAAATACGGCTCGCGCTTCACGCCGCCGAAACTGCTGGTCGAGATGGCCGCGAAAGGCGAGACCTTCTACGGTCGCTTCCCGCCGAAGAAGCAGGCCGCGGCGTAAGCCTCGCGGGTCGATCGCGAACAAAAAGGGCCGGATCAATGATCCGGCCCTTTGTCTATTGCGGAGACCGAACCCTCACGCCGCCTTCAGCAGACCTTCCTTGGTCAGCGCTTCCTGCACCTTCGGGCGCGCGGCGACGCGGGCTTTGTAGGCCATCAAATTGGTCAGCGCGGAGAGGTCCAGTTTGTGGGCATCGGCCCAGCGCAGCATGGTGTAGAGATAGCCGTCGGCGACGGTGAATTGCTTTCCCATCAAATATTCGCGATCGGCCAGCTGGGACTCGATATAGTTGAACTTGCCCATGATCCGGTCGGCGAAGAATTTCTTCACCTCGTCCGGGATCGCCGGATTGAACAGCGGGCTGAAATTCTTGTGCAGCTCGGTGGTGATGAAGTTGAGCCACTCCAGAAGCTTGTAGCGCTCGGCGCTGTCGCGGGCTGGCGCGAGGTTCTTGGCCGAGGCCTTGTCGGCGATCATCTGGACGATGACCGGGCCTTCTGTGACGATTTCCCCGCTGTCGAGGCCGAGCGCCGGCACCTGGCCCTTCGGGTTCACCTTCAAATAATCGTCACCATTTTCCAGCTTCTTGGCGCGGACATCGACCTTGACCAGTTCGTAGGGCAGGCCGGCTTCCAGAAGCGCGATATGGGGGGAGAGCGAGCAGGCTCCGGGCGAATAATAAAGCTTCATCGGCGTTTCCTTCCTGGGAAATGGTCTGGTCATTTAACGCAAGGGCGACTAAATGCGTTTGCATGGAATAGTCAAGATTGATGCAGCTGCATTAAGTGCGGTACAATGATCGCCGACATTCCTATGGATCGGACCATGAAACGCAAACCATCCACCGAGGCGACCGCCGCCTGGATTCGCCTGATGCGAGTCCAGAGCCGGGTCCTCGATGCGGTCGAGCAGGAATTGAAAAAGGCCGGCTTCCCGCCGCTCGCCTGGTACGACGCGCTGCTCGAATTGTCGCGCGCGCCGACGGGCGAAATGCGCCCGGTCGAATTGGAAAAGCAGATGCTGATCCCGCAATATTCGACCTCGCGGCTGATCGACCGGCTGGTCGACGAGGGGTTGGCGGCACGGCGCGAATGCAAGATCGACAAGCGCGGCCAGTTCGTCGAGATCACCGAAGCCGGGCGCGAGATGCAGAAGCGGATGTGGAGCGCCTATTCGGCCGCGATCGAAAAGCATGTCGGTTCCAAACTGTCCGACACCGATGCCGTCAAGCTGTGCGGCTTGCTTGACCGGCTCGGCTGCTCATGTGACGAGTCTCCCGCGCTCGCCGTTAAAGACGGCGTAGCCGCCCGATGATAATGTTTCCCCGTCCCGCACCTCTGGACCTGTCGGTCCGGGGTGCCCCCTGCCACACGGCGCGTTCGGTCGAATCGCCCCAGTTTCGGAATTTCTATGGCGCGTGACCAGATCGATATGACGCCGCTGCAATCGCGCGACGAGTTGGTCGCGTGGCTCGCGGCTGGCGCGAAGCCGGTTTCCGAATTCCGCATCGGCACCGAACACGAGAAGACGCCGTTTACGCTGCAGGGCCATCACCCGGTTCCGTACGAGGGCGCGCGCGGCATCGGTGCGCTGCTCGACGGCATGAAGCTGCTGCTCGGCTGGGAGCCGATCATGGAGCGCGGCAACATCATCGGCCTCTATGACGTCACCGGCGGCGGCGCGATTTCGCTCGAGCCCGGCGGCCAATTCGAATTGTCGGGCGCGCCGGTGGAAACCGTGCACCAGACCCAGTCCGAACTGATGGCGCATCTGGCCCAGGTGCGCGAGATCGCAACGCCGCTCGGCATCGGCTTCCTCGGGCTCGGCATGACGCCGTCATGGACGCGGGCGCAGATCCCGGTGATGCCCAAGGGCCGCTACAAGATCATGACCAACTACATGCCGAAGGTCGGCCAATACGGCCTCGACATGATGTACCGGACCTGCACGGTGCAGACCAATCTCGACTTTTCCTCGGAAGCCGACATGGTCAAGAAGCTGCGCGTATCAGTCGCGCTGCAGCCGGTCGCGACCGCGTTGTTCGCCAATTCGCCGTTCACGGAAGGCAAGCCCAACGGCTTCCAGTCGTTCCGCTCCGAGATCTGGCGCGATACCGACAACGCGCGTTCCGGCATGATTCCCTGGGCGTTCGAGAACGGCATGGGGTTCGAGCGCTGGGTCGATTATGCGCTCGATGTGCCGATGTATTTCGTCAAGCGCGGCGACGACTATATCGATGTCTCGGGATCGTCGTTCCGCGATTTCTTTGCCGGCAAGAATTCCGCATTCCCCGGCGAGCGTCCGACCTTGTCGGATTGGGCCAATCATCTGTCGACGATTTTCCCCGAGGTGCGGTTGAAGCGCTATCTGGAAATGCGCGGCGCCGATGGCGTGCCGTGGGACCGGCTGCCGGCGCTGCCGGCGTTCTGGGTCGGCCTGCTCTATGACGACGTCAGCCTCGACGCGGCCTGGGACATTGTCAAATACTGGAATTCGCAGGAGCGCCAGGCGTTGCGCGATGACGTGCCGCGCATGGGCTTCAAGTCGCGAATCCGCGACCGCTATCTGTTCGAAGTCGCCAAGGAATGCCTCGCAGTGTCCTATGCCGGCCTGCGCCGGCGCGGCCGGCTCGATCAGTCCGGACGCGACGAAACCCGTCATCTCGAACCGCTGCAACGGATCATCGATTCCGGACGCACCCCGGCCGAGGAGATGCTGGAGAAATTCCGCGGTCCCTGGAAGGAAACCGTCGAACCGGCCTATGACGAATACGCGTTCTAGGGGGTTGCTGACACCTGTTAGCGCCTGATCCGGCGAGGTTTTACCGCCGTTCATCTGCCGTACAGGTTGATGGCGATCAGATGGCGGCCCGCGATCTGCGGTCAGGTCCAGTCAGTCGAAAGCCATCGCGAATGTGGGGACGCCGTCTGCTCAAGGCGTGTTTGGTGACATCGGCTGTGTTGGTGGCCATCGCCGTCACGCGGCCGGCGCACGCCCAGGCCAATTTCGATCGGCCGGGCGGCGATTACCAGAACTCGCCGGTCGCCTCAGGCGATCCGGCGGATTGCGCGCTGGTGTGCGAGCGCGACCGCCGCTGCCGCTCCTGGAGCTTCAGCTATCCGACCGATATCGGCAGCAGCGCGGTATGCTGGCTGAAGAACAGCGTGCCGGTGCGGCTGCCGGATAGTTGCTGCGTCTCCGGCGTACGCGGCGCCGGCGTGGTCGAACCACGCAACAACGCCATTGAAACTTCGATCGACCGGTTCGGCGGCGATTACCGCAATTTCGACCTCAAGCGCGACGAGGGCGACGAGGCCTGCAAGAGCGCCTGCGCCGCCGACAACAAGTGCCGGGCCTGGACCTACGCCCGCCGGGGCTATGTCGGACGCGAGGCGCATTGTTTCCTGAAAAAGGAAATCAAGCCGCCGCGAAGGAAGGCCGGGTTTATCTCCGGCGTGGTGCGGTAGAATCACCGCGCGCCGGTCAGCACATTTTTTTCTCGCTTTAGTTCAGCAAAGACGTGGATGCCCGGGACAAGCCCGGGCATGACGAACTTTCCCTACGATTACGAGGGCAACGCTTCTTCAGCGCACCGCCGTAAAGAACCGGCCGAGGCGAAAGCCGGACAGCCAGGTCGTCACCGGCTGGCTGCGGATGCCGAGATCCCAGGAGCCGACCACGGCATCGGCGCGGCCGACCAGATCGTCCATCGGCAACAGTCCGACGCCACCTTCGCGCACGGGAACGCGGCTGTCGGCGGAGTTGTCGCGGTTGTCGCCCATCACGAACAGCCGGTCCGGCGGCACCGTCACTTCGGGCGTGTTGTCGAGCCGGCCATTGTCGTACAGCTTGAAGATCTCGTGGCGGACGCCGCCGGGCAAGGTCTCGATGTAGCGGTGCGCGGGCTCGGAGCCGCCATTGTCATCTTCGGCTTCGCCGATGCCGTCCGCCTTGAGCTCGGCGGCATGGTCGTTGATGAAGAGCTGGCCTTGCCGCATCTGGATGCGATCGCCGGGCAGGCCGACGACGCGCTTGACCCAGGCCTGCGAGCGGTCGCCGGGCCAGCGGAACACCACGACATCGCCGCGCTTCGGCGTGCCGCCGAGCACGCGGCCGGTCTCCGGCAACGTGATCTGGATCGGCAGCGAGGCGGCGCTGTAGCCATAGGGGAATTTCGAGGCCAACAGCGCGTCGCCGATCAGCAGCGTCGGCTCCATCGAGCCTGACGGCACATAGAAAGGCTCGGCGATCGCGCCCTTGGCGAGGAACACGACCAGCACGATCCCCAGCAACTGGGCCGCCTGGCCGCGCCAGGTCCCGGCCTGGGTGTCGCCGGCCTTGATGTCAGCGGCCTCGGGTTCGGTGGATATTTTCTCGACGCTCACGAGCCGGTCCCTCCGACCGTAATACGTTCCATCCGCAGTGTCGGCTGACCGACGCCGACCGGCACGCCCTGGCCGTTCTTGCCGCAGGTGCCGATCCCGGTATCGAGCGCCAGATCGTTACCGATCATGGTGATGCGATGCAGGTCGGTCGGTCCGTTGCCGATCAGCATCGCGCCCTTCAGCGGCGTGCCGAGCTTGCCGTTCTCGATCTTGTAGGCCTCGGTGCACTGGAACACATATTTGCCCGAGGTGATGTCGACCTGGCCGCCGCCGAAATTGGCGGCGTAGATGCCGTTCTTGACCGAGGCCAGGATTTCGGCGGGATCGCGCTGGCCGGCCAGCATATAAGTGTTGGTCATGCGCGGCATCGGCACATGGGCATAGCCCTGGCGGCGGCCGTTGCCGGTCGGCTTCATGTTCATCAGGCGGGCGTTCTGGCGGTCCTGCATGTAGCCGACCAGAATGCCGTCCTCGATCAGCACGGTGCGATTGGTCGGCGTGCCCTCGTCGTCGATCGACAGCGAGCCGCGGCGCGAGGCCATGGTGCCGTCATCGACCACGGTGACGCCCTTGGCCGCGACCTGCTGGCCCATCAGGCCGGCGAAAGCCGAAGTCTGTTTACGGTTGAAATCGCCTTCCAGCCCGTGGCCGACGGCCTCGTGCAGCATCACGCCGGGCCAGCCCGCGCCGAGCACGACGTCCATTTCGCCGGCGGGCGCCGGCACCGATTCAAGGTTGACCAGCGCTTCGCGGATCGCGCCATCGGCGGCTTCGCGCCACGCCTTGGTTTCGATGAAGCGGGCATAGCCCTCGCGGCCGCCATAACCCTTGCTGCCGCTTTCCTGGCGATCGCCCTGACCGGCGACGACGGAAATATTGACCCGCACCAGGGGGCGGATGTCGCGATAGCTCTCGCCGTCGGGGCGCAGAATCTCCACCACCTGCCAGGTCGCGCCCAGGCTCACCGTCACCTGCCGCACCCGCGGATCCTTGTCGCGGACATAGGCGTCGATTTCGGCGAGCAGTTTCACCTTGCTCTCGAAGCCTGGCGCCTCCAGCGGATTGTCGTCGCCATAAAGCCGCACATTGGTATGGGCGGGCGCGGCCGCGAAGGTGCCGGAATAGCCGCCGCGCACCGCATGCACCGCGTCGGCCGCCCGGATCAGCGCCGGCAGCGACACGTCGGAGGAATGCGCATAGCCGACCGCGTCGTCCTTGACGGCGCGAAGGCCAAACCCTTGCGAGGTGTCATAGGTCGCCTGCTTCAGCCGGCCATTGTCGAACATCAGCGCTTCGGTCTGACTGTATTCGAGGAACAGCTCGCCATCGTCGGCCCCCGACAGCCCCCGCGCCACTTCATGGCGGACGGAATCGCGGTCGAGATTGGCACGGTCAAGCAGCGAGGTCGTGGCAGGATTGGTCATCCATTGGGTCCGTTGTCGGAGGGGTGCATCCAAGATAGTTGTTTCCCAGCCGTTTCGCGAGGGGCCGGACCAGGGCAGTTTTAGCGATGAATGCGGTCGAAATCGTTCCGATTGCGCCAGAACATATCGAAAGCTTCCATCGGGCGCTCGATTTTGTCGCGCGGGAACGACGATATCTGGCGTTTCTGGAGGCGCCGCCGCTCGAATCAACGAGGGCGTTCGTGCTCGACATGATCAAACGCCGCTATCCGCAGTTTGTGGTGCTATCCGGCCTTGAGGTGGTCGGTTGGTGTGACGTGACGCCCAAGGCCATGCCGGTTTACGCCCATGGCGGCGTGCTGGGGATCGCGCTGCTGCCGCCGTTCCGCGGCCAGGGCATCGGCAAGCGCTTGATTCTGCGTGCGCTCGACGCGGCGCGCGCGATCGGGCTGCAGCGGGTCGAATTGACGGTGCGGGAAACCAACACAGGCGCGATCGAACTCTACAGGAAGGTCGGGTTCGAGGTTGAAGGGCTGCAGCGCCGCGCCGTTCGCCTCGACGGCGCTGACGAGAACATCGTCTGTATGGCGCTGTTGTTCTAGCTTTGCGCGACAAACGCCCTACGGCAACTTGTCATAGCCCTCGCCGAGCCCGTTGAGGCTGAGCGGGAAGCCGATGCCCTCTTCGGGGGTCTCGAAAATGATAAAGGTCGCGGTCTTGGCGCTGCGCAGCTGGCCCAGCAGCTTGTCGTCCATCACAACTTCGGCAACACAGCCATTGGGCAGGCATCGGACAAAGCCGGCGCGGCCGACATCGACATTGTCGAGTTTCAGGCCGAGGCCGGACGGCAGCAGCACGCCGAGCGGCGCCACCACCCGCATCAGCTTGCTCTTCTGGTCGGCGGTTTTCAGCACGATGACGGTCAGGCCGGCATTGGAGCGGTCCTCGGCCACCACGCTCTGGATCAGGGCGCATTGCTCGGCCTGGGCGCCGGGCGGCGTATCGCAGCGGATCTGCCAGTCGCCATGGACCGACCGCACCGCGCCCTGGGCGCTGGCGGCGGCGGTCAGGCCGAGCAGGGCGGCGGCGACCAGGCAGGCGCCCATCAAACCGCGCACGGCCGCGGACCATCGGGGGGCCGTGGCTGTCGCGCGCCTGTTCAGATTGTTCGAAGGCCCCATCGGGGTCGATCCTTCCAGCATCCCTTTGCCAGTTTCCGTCGTCTGCTTCTTTGGCCAGTGTCTCGGCCGGTATCGGATGCGAATATTGGACTGATACGGCAATGACGGCGCCTTGAAGGCGGCCTTCAGGCAATTCCCGCGCCGGGCGAACACTCCGCAGATGGCGAATCACGTTCCTGTGGAGCACCCCTGTTGTGCCTACAACGGGTAGCTGCCCTGTCAAGCGTGGCCATCCGGCAAAATCGCCGCTTGGGCCTGATTTCACGGGAAAATGTCACACCCAAGGGGTAAGCGTTGATGCATCGGTCCACACCTTACTACTGCATTGCGAGAGGCGGAGAATTATGGTTTGAGAGGCTGGATTTCGACGCGTTCTAACGATCTGGTCCAGGTATTCCTGAAGTTCACTTCATGAAGTGTCCTTTAGAGTGCATCCCAAGACCGTTTGTTCGGGGGGCGGATCGTGCAGCATCTCCTGCCATCAGGCGGAATGCTGGGGGACCTATCGATTAGAGGTACTATCATGGGAGCGCGAACGGCATGAAGATGTCGAAGGGCCAAATGGGCCGGCAGTTGCTGGGTTTGACGGTGGCCGGTGTTGCACTGGTCGCTGGCGGGACGGCATTTGCCGAATTGGGGCAGCCTGCGCCGTGGGAATTCAGGCTGCAGGAAGCGGCCTCTCCGGTGATGGAGAACATCACCTGGTTTCATAACTTCCTGTTCGTGCTGATCACGCTGATCACGCTGTTCGTGCTCGGGCTGCTGGTCGCGGTCGTGGTGAAGTTCAACGCCAAGGCCAACCCGGTCCCCTCCAAGACCACCCACAACACCCTGATCGAGGTGGCCTGGACGCTGATTCCGGTGCTCATCCTGGTCGGCATCGCGGTGCCGTCGTTCCGGCTGCTGTTCGAGGAGCTCGACGTTCCCAAGGCCGACCTGACCATCAAGGCGACCGGCAAGCAGTGGTACTGGAGCTACGCTTACCCGGATAACGGCAAGTTCGAATTCGATTCGCTGCTGGCGGCTGACAAGCAGCCTCGGCTGCTCGCGGTCGACAACGAAATGGTTGTGCCGGTCAACAAGGTGATCCGTGTCCAGACCACCGGCGCCGACGTGATCCATTCCTTTGCGGTGCCGGCCTTCGGCATCAAGATCGACGCGATTCCCGGCCGCCTCAACGAGACCTGGTTCAAGGCCACCAAGACCGGCTGGTTCTACGGCCAGTGTTCGGAGCTGTGCGGCAAGGACCATGCCTTCATGCCGATCGCCGTGCATGTGGTGAACGATCAGGAGTTCACGGCCTGGGTCGCGACCGCACAGAAGAAGTATGCATCCGGGCCGGCGAATTCGTTCGCCTCGACGGCGGCAGCGGCGCAATAGGCCAGAGCGCCCAAGGGCGCTTCGACGGGACAAGGGCGACGGGACCGCAAGGTCTGAAAAAGACTGAACGCAGGATTTGAAAATGGCAACGGCAGCAACAGCTCACGACGATCACGCCCACGACGACCATGCGCACGACCATCCGACCGGTTGGCGGCGCTTCGTCTATTCGACGAACCACAAGGACATCGGCACGATGTACCTGATCTTCGCGATCGTCGCCGGCATCATTGGAGCTGCGATGTCGATCGCGATCCGCGCCGAGCTGATGTATCCGGGCGTGCAGATCTTCCACGAAACCCATACCTACAACGTGTTCGTGACCTCGCACGGCCTGATCATGATCTTCTTCATGGTGATGCCGGCGATGATCGGCGGCTTCGGTAACTGGATGGTGCCGCTGATGATCGGCGCGCCGGACATGGCGTTCCCGCGCATGAACAACATCTCGTTCTGGCTGCTGCCGGCCGCGTTCGCGCTCCTGATCATCTCGACCTTCGTCGAGGGTGAGCCGGGCGCCAACGGTGTCGGCGCAGGCTGGACCATGTACGCCCCGCTATCGACCTCAGGCCATCCGGGTCCGGCGGTCGATTTCGCGATCCTGGCGCTGCATCTGGCCGGCGCTTCGTCGATCCTCGGCGCCATCAACTTCATCACCACGATCTTCAACATGCGCGCGCCGGGCATGACCCTGCACAAGATGCCGCTGTTCGTTTGGTCGATCCTGGTGACGGTGTTCCTGCTGCTGTTGTCGCTGCCGGTGCTCGCCGGCGCCATCACCATGCTGCTCACCGACCGCAATTTCGGCACCACCTTCTTCTCCGCCGAAGGCGGCGGCGATCCGGTGCTGTTCCAGCATCTGTTCTGGTTCTTCGGTCACCCCGAAGTGTACATCCTGATCCTGCCGGCCTTCGGCATGATCAGCCAGATCGTCTCGACCTTCTCGCGCAAGCCGGTGTTCGGTTATCTCGGCATGGCCTATGCGATGGTCGCGATCGGCGGCATCGGCTTCGTGGTGTGGGCGCACCACATGTACACCGTCGGCATGTCCTCGGCGACGCAGGCCTATTTCGTCGCCGCCACCATGGTGATCGCGGTGCCGACCGGCGTGAAGATCTTCTCCTGGATCGCCACGATGTGGGGCGGCTCGATCGAGTTCAAGACCCCGATGCTGTGGGCGATCGGCTTCATCTTCCTGTTCACGCTCGGCGGCGTCACCGGCGTCGTGCTGGCCAACGCTGGCGTCGATCGCGTGCTGCAGGACACCTATTACGTCGTCGCGCACTTCCATTACGTGCTGTCGCTCGGCGCCGTGTTCGGCATCTTCGCCGGCTGGTACTACTGGTTCCCGAAGATGTTCGGCTACATGTATTCGGAGAAGATCGGCAAGCTGCACTTCTGGGTTACCTTCATCGGCGTCAACCTGGTGTTCTTCCCGCAGCATTTCCTCGGCCTCTCCGGCATGCCGCGCCGTTACGTCGACTATCCCGATGCGTTCGCGGGCTGGAACCTGGTGTCGTCGATCGGCTCCTACATCTCCGGCTTCGGCGTGCTGATCTTCATCTACGGCGTGATCGATGCGTTCGTGCGCAAGGAGCAGGCGGTCGCCAATCCGTGGGGCGCAGGCGCCACCACGCTGGAATGGACGCTGTCGTCGCCGCCGCCGTTCCATCAGTTCGAAGTGCTGCCGCGGGTGCAGTGATGCGAATGCGCGCGGCGTCCTGACGGCGCCGCGCCTTTTAGAGAAGCGAGAGCTGTCTTGTCGGTTATCGACCACAACGCCATCGATCTGTCGCCCCGGATTTCCGAAGCGGCTCCGGCCGATTACATCGCGCTGTTGAAGCCGCGGGTGATGTCGCTGGTGGTGTTCACCGCGCTGGTCGGTCTGATGATCGCGCCGGGCCATTTCCATCCGGTGCTGGCCTTTACCTCGATCCTGTGCATCGCGGTCGGCGCCGGCGCCTCGGGCGCGCTGAACATGTGGTACGAGAGCGACATCGACGCTTTGATGTCGCGCACCGCCAACCGGCCGATCCCGCGCGGCCGCGTCACCCGGCCGGAAGCGGCCGCCTTCGGACTGACCCTGGCGTTCTTCTCCGTGATGACGCTCGGCATCCTGGTCAACTGGTTTGCCGGCGGGCTGCTCGCGTTCACGATCTTCTTCTACGTCGTGATCTATACCATCGGGCTGAAGCGCTGGACCGCGCAGAACATCGTGATCGGCGGCGCCGCCGGCGCCCTGCCGCCGGTGGTGGCCTGGGTGGCGGCGACCGGTTCGCTGTCGGTCGAGCCGCTGCTGCTGTTCCTGATCATCTTCTTCTGGACGCCGCCGCATTTCTGGGCGCTGGCGCTGTTCCGCAACGACGACTATGCCCGCGCCGGGGTGCCGATGCTGCCGGTCGTGGCCGGGCCCGACGCCACGCGGCTGCAGATCCTGCTTTATACGATCGTGCTGGTGGCGGTGGCCTTCGCGCCGTGGCCGCTCGGCTATTTCGACGCGGTCTACGGCGTCACCTCGCTGGTGCTCGGTGCCGGCATGCTGGGGCTCGCCATCAACGTCTACCGGCGTCGCGAGGGTAGTGCTGCGCTGCGCGCGACCCGGAAGCTTTTCGCATTCTCGATCCTGTATCTGTTTGCGTTGTTCGCGACCTTGCTGCTCGAGGTCGTCGTGCACGCGCTCATACCGTCGATCTGGTAGGGGGCGCATGGCGAGGCAATGGAAGACAAGCAGAAGCCAGACGGAATCGTCCTCACCGAGGCGCAGCAGAAAAGCCGACGCCAGCGTTCGGTCGCCATCGCGCTCGCGCTCGGCGTCCTCGTCGTGTTGTTTTTCGCGGTCACCATGGTCAAGGGACCGGGCGTTCTCGTACGGCCGATGTGAGGCGTGACGGATATGGAAAAAGCACCGGCATCACGAGAACCGACCGCTAGCGACAAGGCGGCCTCGCGCCGTGGCCTGACGCGCGATGCGACGGTGGCCGCGATCTGCGGCTTCGTCGTGGTGCTGATGGTCGGCGCGTCCTACGCGGCGGTGCCGTTCTACAACTGGTTCTGCCGCGCCACCGGCTTCAACGGCACCACCCAGGTCGCGGAAGCAGCGCCGACCTCCGCGCCGCTGGAGCGCACCATCGCGGTGCGCTTCGATTCCAACGTCGCCGGCGGATTGCCGTGGAAGTTCGAGCCGGAGCAGACCGAAATCCAGGTCAAGATCGGCCAAGTCGTCACCGTCTATTACACCGTGACCAACCAGTCGGCGCGAACCACGACCGGGCAGGCCGCCTATAATGTGGCGCCGCTCACGGTCGGCGCGTATTTCCAGAAGATCAACTGCTTCTGCTTTACCGAACAGACCATGGCGCCGGGCGAAACCCGCCAGATGCCGGTGGTGTTCTACGTCGATCCTGCCCTGGTCAAGGACAGCGATAATGACGGGCTCAACACCATCACGCTGTCCTATACCTTCTATCCCGTGCGCGATCCGGCGCCGAAGCCGGTAGCGGCTGTCGAACCGGACAAGCGCAAGGGAAACTTCTGATCGCGGGAAGCCGGGCTAAATCCCGGTATTCCAGCGATCGCGGAATTTGATTTTTGAGACGACACGTGCCTGTTATCACGGGCACCGCTAACGGAGAGACCGCAATGGCTACGGCGCAAGTCAAGCACCACGACTACCACCTCGTCGATCCGAGCCCGTGGCCGGTGGTCGGCTCGATTTCGGCGTTCATCATGGCGGTCGGTGCGATCACCTGGATGCATCACATGCTCGCGGCGGCGCCGATCATTTTCGGTGTCGGCCTGATCGGCGTGCTCTACACCATGGCGAGCTGGTGGGCGGACGTGATCCGCGAAGCCCAGTACAAGGGCGACCACACCCGCGTGGTGCAGATCAGCCACCGCTACGGCATGATCCTGTTCATCGCTTCCGAAGTGATGTTCTTCGTGGCCTGGTTCTGGGCCTTCTTCAATTCGTCGCTGTTCCCCGGCGACCCCGTGCACGCCACCCGTGACGCGCTGTTCGGCGGCGTGTGGCCGCCCAAGGGCATCGAGGCGTTCGATCCCTGGCACCTGCCGCTTCTTAATACCCTGTTGCTGCTGACCTCGGGCACCACGGTGACCTGGGCGCACCATGCGCTGCTCGAGAACGATCGCAAGGGTCTGAAGTATGGCCTGATCCTGACGATCCTGCTCGGCGCCACCTTCACCTGCGTTCAGGCCTATGAGTACAGCCACGCCATGTTCGGCTTCGCCGGCAATATTTACGGCGCCACCTTCTTCATGGCGACCGGATTCCACGGCTTCCACGTGCTGGTCGGTACCATCTTCCTGATCGTGTGCCTGCTGCGCGTCAACGCCGGGCATTTCACCCCGACTCATCATCTCGGCTTCGAATTCGCCGCCTGGTACTGGCACTTCGTTGACGTGGTCTGGCTGTTCCTGTTCATCTGCATCTATGTCTGGGGTACCGGCGGCGGCCGGCTCGTCGGCGCCGAATAGGCCAGCGGTCATTGTGTTAGAAGGGGCGGCCGCGAGGCCGCCCTTTTGCTTTGCGGAAGTTTGAAAGACCCTTCATGCCGGATCAGACATTGCCCACGGTGTACGAGAGCGCGCTGCGCGGTCTCGCCTGCAAATGTCCGCGTTGCGGCAAGGGCAAGCTCTATAGCGGCTTCATCAATCTGCGGCCGCGATGCGAGGCCTGCGGGCTCGATTATGCCTTCATCGATGCCGGCGATGGCCCCGCGATCTTCATCATCATGCTTGCCGGCGCCGTCGTTGTCGCCAGCGCGTTGATCGTGGAAGTGAAATACCAGCCGCCGTTCTGGGTTCACGCGGTGCTGTGGCTGCCGCTGATTCTGGCGACCACGCTGTTGCCGCTGCGGTCGATGAAGGCGCTGTTGATCGCGCTGCAGTACCATCACAAGGCCGCAGAAGGCCGGCTGATCGATCGCGCCCCGAAATGATCGCGACCCCGGCAAAACCGCGCAGCCTCGCGGGCTTCAGCATTTTCACCGGCGTGATGCTTATCGTGTTCATCGGCCTCGGGCTGTGGCAGTTGCAGCGCCGGGTCGAAAAGCACGCGTTGATCGCCACGTTGGATCAGCGGCTCGCGGAGCTGCCCGGCGCCTTGCCGCCGCCATCGCAATGGGGCGCGCTCAATGCCGCGACCGACGAATTCCGCCGCGTCCAGTTCCAGGCGACCTACATCGCTGTCCCCGACGCGATGGTCTACAGCTCCGGCTCGGCCGTGCGCGAGGACGTCTCCGGTCCCGGCACCTGGGCCTTTCTGCCGGCGCGGCTGCCGGATGGTGCGGTCGTCGTGATCAACACCGGCTTCGTCCAGAACACGATGCAGGACCGCGCGCAGCAGGATCGCGCCGTAAAACCGCTGCTGACGAATGCGCCGGTGATGTTGACCGGCTATCTCCGCTTTCCGGAAAAGGCCGGCCTGCTGACGCCGCAGCAAAACCTCGCCAACCGCCTGTGGTTCAACCGGGATCATCTGGCGATGGCCGATGCGCTCGGCTGGGGCGGCACGGTGGCGCCGTTCTACATCGACCTCGAATCTCCGGCGCCGCCCAACGGAATTCCAAAACCCGGCGCGCTGGAGGTTCATCTCAAGGACGATCACATGCAATACGCCATCACCTGGTTCAGCCTCGCAGGCGCCGTGGTGATCGCTTTCGCCGTGTGGTGGCGCGCACAACGGCGGGCATCGTCGTAGCCCGATTTAGGGCAGCGTCCGGAACCGAGGGAAAAACGGCATTTTGTAAATCGTGTTGTCGTGACAGGATTCGATGTGAAGCCTGACGTCGGGTTCCCATGGAAATGCCCGCATGACCCAAACTTCGTCCTCACCCACCGCCCTGATCGTCGTCGATGTGCAGCGCGCGTTCGATGAATGGGAAGCCGCCGGCAAGCGGCGCAACAATCCCGATGCCGTGGCGCGGATCGTGGATTTGCTGACCGCCTTCAGGCAACGCCGCGCGCTGATCTTCCACATCCGCCACCAGGGCACGCGCCCGACATCGTCGTTTCTGCCTGATGGCACAGGCTATCCCGTCAAGGACGAGGCGCGCGAGCGGGATGGCGAGCCCGTGATCGTCAAGCGCGTCAACAGCGCCTTCATCGGCACCGATCTGGAAAGCCGATTGCGCGCCGCCGATATCAGGACGCTGGTGATCTGCGGCGCGACCACCAATCACTGCGTCGAGACCACGACCCGGATGGCCGGCAATCTCGGCTACGACGCCTGCCTGGTGCGCGATGCGACCTGGACGTTTGATCGGATCGGGCCGGATGGCGACGCCCATACGGCCGAAGCCATCCACGCCGATGACCCTGGCCAATCTCAACGGCGAGTTCGCGCGCATCGTGACCGCGTCAGAGGCCGCGGCGGCATTATAGAGCTGCGAGGCTGAAGCTTAGCCCACGCCAATGCGATAACTCAGGACACGCGTGTCGCCGCGGGCGATGTGCATCACGCCGGGCTTGGCGGCGAACTCGCCGTCAAAATCTAGGGGACTGGCGGTGCCGTGCCAGGGCTCGATGCACAGAAACGGCGCGCCGCCGGGCTTCGACCAGACCCCGAGTTCGCGGAATCCGTCCCAGGACATCTCGATCGATGGACCGGTATCCGCGGCATACCGGACGGATGTGCTGCGGGGCTGATCCAGGATAACAGCATCATCGTCAAACAGCCGCTCCGAAAGCGCCAGCGTTCCGCCCTGGATCGGGGTCGGTTCCGGCTTCATCAGCAGCAGGCCGTCGCGCAGCCGCCGGATCGGTGCCGGCTCGTTGTCGGAGAAGGTAAGCCGATAGGCCTGCTTCTCGATTCCGCCGAGCAGGGGCCAGTTGAACGCCGGGTGGGCGCCGATCGACGCCGGCAGCATTTCCTCGCCGGTGTTGGTGACTTCCAGGCGCACCTCAAGGCCGGACGATGCGAGCGAGAACGTCACCGTCAGCCGGAACGCAAAGGGATAGCGGCTGCGGCTCTCGGCATCGTTGGTCAGAACCAGCGTGCAGGAACTTGGTCCGCGTTCCACCCACTGGAACCGTTGGTCTCGCGCAAACCCGTGCTGCTTCATCGGATAGGCGCGCCCGCGATGAATCAATTCGTCGTTCTTCAGCCGGCCGACGATCGGAAACAGCAAGGGTGCATGCCGCGGCCATTGCGGCCCGGCCTGCCAGATCAGTTCGTGGCCGTCAGCGGTTTTCAGCGAATGCAGTTCCGCGCCGTCGGCCGCGACAATGGCCGTCAGCCGGTCGTTGCGAAATGTATGAATGTCTTCTGCCATGTTTCCCATCCCGGTCGCCGACGCGCCACGACAATGACATTAGCGTCACCGGGAAAATTTGCGACCGGTCAGCGCGCCTGCGCCAGCGTCTGCGACGGCGTCTCGCCGAAATGCGCCTGATAGCTTCGCGAGAAATCGCCCATGTGCCAAAAACCATATTCCAGCGCACAGGCCTTGACGCTGATATGGCCCGTCAGCAGCCGCTTGCGGACCAGCCAGAGCCGCCTCAATCGCAGATAGCGATGCAGGCTGATCCCGCGATATTGCGCGATCACATCCTGCAGGGTGCGAACGGAAATGCCGACCGCGGCGGCGAGCGCGTCACTGTAAATGGGACTTTCGAGATCATCGAGCAGTTGCGCCTCGATTTGCTGAAACAGCGTGAAAGTCCGCGCGGAATGCAACGATCTCCGCGGCTTCGGCGAATTGCTTTCAAAGACCTGATCGACCGCCAGAAGCAGCGAATCCTTGACGGCGGCCATGGTGGTTGCCGCCTGCAACTCATCTGACGAGGTCGACGCAAACTTCAGGACCTCCGAAATCAGCAGCCTGAGTTTTTGTTGCGCCGCTATCGTGGTGACAAACACGCCGAAGTGCGGGCGGGTGTCCGGCCATCCGCGATCATGGATTTCGGGCGAGAAATTTATCACGGCGAGGCGCGCACCGGTTTTTTCCGCGATCGAAAAACCGCTGCCGCCGTGCCCGATACCGACGACGGCCTGATCGACGTCCACGCCATTGAAACGAACTGGCTCGTCGTCATCCATGGTAAGGCAGATGGCGGTGGTATTGGCGGCAAGCTGGGTATCGGCGATCCTGGGAAACGACTGAACGAAAACGATATCGAAGGCGGCCAGATTCAAGATCGACTGTTGCACCGAGATCTTGCGCACCAGCGGCGTAAACTCGACACAGAACTTCCTGACGGACCTTCTGAATTCGTCGATGTCGGTGAAATGAAGCGCCTGCAGGATAGGCGACGGTGCGAATGAAACCGTGCGCATTGGCCTTATTTTCAAGTGTGAATTCGGCAATCTGTGTCCGAAGCCGGACATAGCCAACTATGGATGCCGAATCAGGCGCCTCGCAACCAGCCGCCCTGCGTAAAAACAGCGCAACTGAGGGCTGCAGGCCCTTCTGCTGAGGTTATGCGCGTAATCTAAAACATTTCGCCGAATTTCGATATGGTTTTCACCCGATATTAACCGGAACCTAATTCGCGTCTGAGAACCTACCACCGCCGGGCAGCTATTTACCGACGCCGGCCCGGCCTGTTTCGAGGTGGGGAATTTGCAATGCGCGGATTCATCCGAACTAATTTTTCTCACATAGCCATTTTTTTTGTTTTTCAGACGCCGTCGATCAGTTCCATCGCGTTATTTGCAGCGCAGCATAGCGTCGATCACTCCACTGAGGGGCGTCGCGTTGGTTCGAGGGGCCCTTCATGACAGCGTCGCCGTCGACAGCCCTCATCGCCGAACTTGAAGGCGCGGTGAAAGCCGGCTCGTCCGAACGGCGCGTTAAAATGTTGCGGCAGGTCACGGACCTGTTTCTTTCGGATGCCGACCGGCTGAACGAAAACCAGATCGGCGTTTTCGACGACGTGCTGGTCAAGCTGATGGAGCGGGTGGAGTCGCGGACGCTGACTCAGATGAGCACCGTGCTCTCGGAGTCGGCGCTCGCGCCCAAGGAAGTTGTCCGGCAACTGGCCTATCACGAGGAAGCCGCGGTGGCGGTTCCGGTGCTGTCGAAGTCCAGCCGTCTTTCCGAAAGCGATCTGATCGAAATCGCCAATACCCGCGGGCAGCAGCATCTGCTGGCGATTTCCAACCGGGAAACCCTGAACGCGCCGGTGACGGACGCGTTGCTCAAGCGCGGGAATTCGAAAGTATCTCATGCGCTCGCCAGCAACGCGGGCGCCCGCTTTTCCGAACGGGGCTATTCCACTTTGGTCGAGAGCGCCGAAAAGGATGGCGATCTCGCGGAAAAGCTCGGGCTTCGACTGGACATCCCGGCCAACATGCTGCGCGAGTTGCTGTCGAAGGCCACCGCCGCCGTGCGCGCCAAGCTGCTGAAGGCGGCGCCGCCTGAAATGCGCGAAAAGATTCAAGCGGCCATTGACTTCATCGCCACACAGATCGGTGTCACCGTACCGAAGCCGGTGGACTACACCCAGTCCGAGGCGACCGTGCTGGCGTTGAACCGCGCCGGCAAGCTCGGCGACCAGACCATCAACCGCTTTGCGATCCAGGGTGAATATTCCAACGTCATCGCGGCGCTCTCGCTGCTCTCGACGGTCGCGATCGATGCCATCGAGCCATTGATCAGCAACCCGCGGCCGGATGGCCTGATCGTGGCCTGCAGGGCCTCGCGGCTGAACTGGTCGACGACCATGATGGTCCTCCGTAACCGGCCGAAATGCCCGCCGGCCTCGAAGCAGGATCTCGAGCAAAGCAGGGAAGCGTTCGAGGCGCTGTCGTTATCCGCGGCCCAGCGGACGATCCGGTTCTGGTCGGCGCGCAGCTCAGCCAGGAAGGCCGACGCGCCCGAGACGGCCGTGGCGATGTCGGAGATCTGACGGCCATGGCATGGGGCGGAAGAAAATCCGATCGGGTTTCCTTCTCGCGGGGCCTGGATGCGCGAATGGTGGCCGTCGATGGCACCTGGCATCGCAGATGCACGGTGCTCGATATTTCCAGTACCGGTGCGAGGTTGATGGTCGAAGAGTCTTTCGATGGACTGAATCTCAAGGAGTTCTTTCTGCAATTGTCGACGACAGGCCTCGTATTCCGCCGCTGCGGGCTCATTCGGGTCAACGGCAGCGAGATCGGCGTCAGCTTTTCCGAGGAGTCGAACGCTCGGAGCAAGAAAAAGAAGATTTCGCAGGCGGTGTGATTGTTTTGACGGGCGTCCAGCTGGAGTTTGCGAAGCTACCGGAACATTTCAGCCGGTAACGAAAGGACGGGAGCTCAATTTATTGAGCCGGAAATCGGCGCGGCAAAGGGCAGGCGTTTCGGCTGCCATCGACCGAGATGAAAATCGGTCAGGCCTTCTTTGAGGTTCGAAATTTGAAGCTTATCGCATCGCGCATAATTCCTTTTATCGACGGCAGTTCGCTCGAGGAGCGAACTGGACGGGAAGCTTTATTCCGCGCCGAAGACGGCGGCTTTGTACTCTATTTGTCGGATAGCGCTGGTCTGTGCGGCGCCGACGAGCGGCTGATTGCCTTGAACTCCCGAGACGCGCTGATCTGGATCAACGAAAGCGCGGAAGCGCGCGGATCTTTCTGGCAATAATTATTTCGACGAAGCCGTTGGTTTCGTCGACCCGCATGTCGTAATGCTCATACAGGCTACGCTGCCCGAACGGGCAAATCACTGATTTGCCTGTCCAGTCCCGTTTGCAAAAATATTTCCATTTCCTTTCGACCCAAATCACCGGCTTATTCCATGCCGTCTCATCCCTCACGAGGGGCGTATCGCGATCGTCACGGACGTTGGGATGGGATGCGGTGGACGCCAAGGCGCTTTTGACGAACAGCGCGCGAGGCGGACGGCGAAGTCGTGTGGTCCTGACGCCCCGATGCTGGCGTCAAGCTTTCGGAATGATCCGCAGGCGACGGTGACAACAAGCCGGTCACCGGGGAGAGCACGAAGGAAACCGTTAAAACCATTGCGCAGGAGACGCCGGGTGTTCCGGTGAACCTGTGGTGACTACCGTGTGCTTACTACCTTTTGCACACGGGCTGCGGGTGCACCGCGCACCCGGCGTTTCCTGCGCCCTTCTTGGGGTCGCCTGCGTCCCTCTTGGGATCGCTCTGCGCCCTCACTTTTTGGGCCGATGAATTTGCAAAACTCGGGCGCAGCGTGTCGCGAGAGCGTGGAGTTATGTCCGGCGCGTGTAGCGCATCCTTCGAGACGGCGCTTCGCGCCTCCTCAGGATGAGGTCGGCAAAGCCCTCATGGTGAGCGGGATAAAGCCGCATGTCCCGTACCTCATGGTGAGGAGGCGCGAAGCGCCGTCTCGAACCATGGCGCCATTGGATGCTTGTGGGAGGTGATCTTGTTCGAAAACCGAATCGCAATCGTCCATCCACGTCGTCCCGGCCTTGCGCCGGGACCCATACGCCGTGTGCTCACGTTTCGGCAGTGGAGCAGATGCTTTCCACACCAACCGATGCCGGGGGTTATGGGTCCCGGCGCCTTACGCGCAATTGCGCGCCAGGCCGGGACGACAAACCGCCACAGCGCCCCGTTCTTTTCGTCATTCCAGCATTTCCCCTGCCGGCGAAAACGCTTTATGGTGCCGCACGATTGCGCCGGGGGCGTGATCGATCTTCATTTGATATCAAAGGTTTGGCGGGATAACGCTGCCTTTGGAGGGCGGTTTGACGCGGTATATTTCGACCCGGGGGGAAGCCCCCGTTCTGGGCTTTTGCGATGTGATGCTGACCGGGCTCGCCCGCGACGGCGGCCTTTATGTGCCTGAGGTCTGGCCGCAGCTGGCGCCCGAGGCCATCGCGGGCTTCTTCGGCCGGCCCTATTGGGAAGTCGCGGTCGACGTTCTCAAGCCGTTCGTCGGCGAGGAGATCTCCGACGCCGATCTCGGCCGCATGGCCAATGAGGCCTACGCCACCTTCCGCCATCCCGCCGTGGTGCCGCTCGACCAGACCGGCCCCAATCAATTCGTGCTGGAGCTGTTTCACGGTCCGACCCTGGCGTTCAAGGACGTCGCGATGCAGTTGATCTCGCGGCTGATGGACCATGTGCTGGCCAAGCGCGCGCAACGCACCACCATCGTGGTCGCGACCTCAGGCGATACCGGCGGTGCCGCGGTCGATGCGTTCGCCGGGCTCGACAATGTCGATCTCATCGTGCTGTTCCCGCATGGCCGCATCTCCGACGTGCAGCGGCGGATGATGACCACGACCGGCGCGGCCAACGTTCATGCGCTCGCCATCGAAGGTACCTTCGATGACTGCCAAGCGATCGTGAAAGCGCTGTTCAATCATCACAGCTTTCGCGACGCGGTTGCGCTGTCGGGCGTCAACTCGATCAACTGGGCGCGGATCGTCGCGCAAGTGGTGTATTATTTCACGTCGGCCGTCGCGCTCGGCGCGCCGGCCCGTACGGTGGATTTCACCGTCCCCACCGGGAATTTCGGCGACATCTTCGCGGGCTATGTCGCCAAGCGCATGGGGCTGCCGGTGCGCTGGCTGCGGATCGCCGCCAACATCAACGACATCCTGCCGCGCACGCTGAAGACCGGCATCTACGAGGTGCGCGAGGTTCACGCGTCGGCCTCGCCGTCGATGGATATCCAGGTCTCCTCGAATTTCGAGCGGCTGTTGTTCGAGGCCAGCGGCCGCGACGCCGCCGGCGTTCGCCGGCTGATGGAATCGCTGAAACAGTCCGGACGTTTCGTGCTGCCGGATGCGACGCTTGGCGGCGATCCGTAGCGAGTTCGATGCGGGGCGCGCCGACGAGACCGAGACCGCAGCCGCAATCCGCGCCGCCTGGCGCGAGGCCGGCGATCTGGTCGACCCGCACACCGCCGTGGCGCTCGCGGTCGCCGATCGCGACACCCCGGATTCGAAGATCCCGAACATCGTGCTGTCGACCGCGCATGCCGCGAAATTCCCCGATGCGGTGCAGGCCGCCTGCGGTGTGCGTCCGGAATTGCCGGCCTGGCTCGAGGGGCTGATGACCAGACCCGAGCAGATCAAGGTCATGAAGAACGATCAGGTTGAAGTGGAGCAGTTCGTGCGCTCGGTCAGCCGTGCCACGAAACAGGGAGTTGCCGGATGAGCGTCGACGTTACCAAGCTTCCTTCCGGCCTTACGGTGATCACCGACACCATGCCGCATCTGGAAACCGCGGCGCTCGGGGTGTGGGCCGGCGTCGGCGGCCGTGACGAAAAGTCCAACGAGCACGGCATCTCGCATCTGCTCGAGCATATGGCGTTCAAGGGCACCGCACGGCGTTCGTCACGCGAGATCGTCGAGGAAATCGAGGCGGTCGGCGGCGATCTCAACGCCGGCACCTCGACCGAAACCACGGCCTATTACGCGCGGGTGTTGAAGGCGGACGTGCCGCTGGCGCTCGACGTGCTGTCCGACATTCTCGCCAATCCCTCTTTCGTGCCGGATGAGCTGGAGCGCGAAAAGAACGTCATCGTGCAGGAGATCGGCGCCGCGCAGGATACCCCTGACGACGTGGTGTTCGAGCATCTCAACGAGCTGTGTTACCCGGACCAGCCGATGGGCCGCTCGCTGCTGGGCACCGCAATGACGCTCAAGGAGTTCGATCGCGATACGTTGCGCGGCTATTTGTCGACGCATTACCGCGGGCCCGACATGGTGGTGGCGGCCGCCGGTGCGGTCGATCACAAGCAGGTGGTCGAGGAAGTGACGCGGCGCTTTTCCAGCTTCGAGGGTACGCCGGCGCCGAAACCGCAGCCCGCGATGTTCGGCAAGGGCGGTTCGCGCGTGGTGCATCGCGATCTCGAACAGGCGCATCTGACCCTGGCGCTGGAAGGCGTGCCGCAAACCGACCTGTCGTTGTTCTCGATGCAGGTTTTCACCAACACGCTTGGCGGCGGGATGTCGTCGCGGCTGTTCCAGGAAGTGCGTGAAAAGCGCGGGCTTTGCTATTCGATCTACACCTTCCATGCACCCTACAGCGACACCGGCTTTTTCGGGCTCTACACCGGCACCGATCCCGGCGATGCGCCCGAAATGATGGAAGTGATCGTCGACGTCATCAACGATGCCGTCGAGACCTTGACCGAAGCCGAAGTCGCGCGCGCCAAGGCGCAAATGAAGGCGGGGCTGTTGATGGCGCTGGAGAGCTGCTCTTCCCGCGCCGAACAGCTGGCGCGCCACATTCTGGCCTATGGACGCCCGCTGACGGTGGAAGAACTGGTGGCCCGGATCGATGCCGTCAGCGTCGAATCGACCCGGAACGCCGCGCGAGGGCTATTGTCGCGCAGCCGGCCGGCCATTGTCGCGCTCGGCAGCGGCAGGGGTCTGGACACGGCGGTATCTTTTGCGGAAGGATTGACCAAGTCGAAGGCCAAAGATCGTCTTCACTAGGACGCCGCGCTTGCACCAGGGTTTCCGCGCGGCGGCCGTTTTCGGGCATTTCAGGGCATTTCAAGGCCCTTGGGGAGTGTCGGCCATGGCGTTATTTCGATTGCCATCCAGCGGATCGCCGGCGCTCGCGCCGCGCGGCAACGGCCTGTTGCTGCGCGCGCCGCAGATGTCCGATTTCCTGCAATGGGCGCATCTGCGGGAATACAGCCGCAATTATCTGACCCCGTGGGAGCCGATCTGGCCGTCCGACGACCTGACCCGCTCCGGTTTCCGGCGCCGCCTGCGCCGCTATGCCGAGGACATCGCCGCCGACCGCTCCTATCCCTTCATCGTGTTTCGCGAATCCGACGGCGCGATGATCGGCGGCGTCACGCTGGCGAATGTGCGCCGCGGCATCGTGCAGGCCGGCACCATCGGCTATTGGGTCGGGCAGCCCCATGCCCATCGCGGCTACATGACGGCGGCGCTGCGCGTGCTGCTGCCGTCGCTGTTCGGCGAGCTCAATCTGCATCGCATCGAGGCGGCCTGCATCCCCTCCAATGCGCCGTCGATCCGGGTGCTGGAAAAATGCGGCTTTGCCCGCGAAGGGCTGGCGCGGCGCTATCTCTGCATCAACGGCGTCTGGCAGGACCATCTGCTGTTCGGCCTGCTGCACGAGGATTTTCGCGGCTAGGCGGTATGCGTTTAGGGTGCCTATCGAGTGCCTTGGGTTCGCCGCCATTGCGCTGCTATAACGCGGCCGGAAATGACGGTCGGATGACGTAAGAGACCAGGGACTTCGGATGGGTGAGAAGCTTGTGATCATGACGGCAACTCCGTCGCGTAAATATCGCCGGATTGCGGTATCGGCCGCGGTCGTGTTGGCTGTCGGTTGCAGCGTTTTTGCCTCGCCGGCGGCGGCGCAATCGCTGACCGATCGCTTCAAGAGCCTGTTCGGCGGCGGATCGTCGTCGGATAAGCCGGCCGAACCGGCCCCGGGGAGCCCGGACGGCGCCCCGCCTGAGGGCCAGACCGACCTGAATTGCCCGCCGGTCAGCATTCGCGCCGGCGCGTCGACCTTTCAGGTGGCGGCGCCGGGCAAGGAGGCGGTCGGCAATGACGTGCGCTTCCAGGCCACCATCACCAAGACCGCGCGCGATTGCACCCGCACCGGCGGCGACATTACCGCGCGGATCGGTATTCAGGGCCGCGTGATTGCCGGTCCAGCCGGCGCGCCCGAGACGGTGCAGATTCCGCTGCGCGTCGCCGTGGTTCAGGGCGGCGTGAATGAAAGGACCATCGCGACCAAGGCCTATCGGACCACGGTGACGATGGCGGAAGACGGATCGGTGCCGTTCACGCTGGTCGCGGACGATCTGGTCTATCCGGTGCCACCGGGAGCGGTTGCCGATTCCTACATCTTCTATATCGGCTTCGACCCGCAGGCGCTGGCCCCGGAGGCGAAAGCGCCGGCCAAGCGAGCCAAGAAAAAATAGCGGCGCGGGGCTTTACCGCGGACCCAAATCACCGGCTTATCCTCGTTGTCCTTTGGGAATGCGGAGCCCTTGTCATACCCGCGCAGGCGGGTATCCAGTATTCCGCAACGCCCACGTTTTCTCACGAACGCCTGAGAATACTGGGTCCCCGCCTTCGCGGGGACGACGGGAGGCGGGGAGAACCCAAAGAAAAAGCCGGCGCGATCATCTCGCACCGGCTTGGTATTTTTGGATTTTGACGATTGTCAGTTCAGCTTGGCGCGAACTTCCGCAATGCCCTTGGCCAACAGATCGTCGGCGACCGAGCCTTTGACCGATTGCGACAGGATATTGGAAGCTGCGGCAATCGCGGCATTGGCCGCCGCCGCGCGGACATCGGCAATCGCCTGGGTTTCGGCCAATGCGATCTTGCCTTCCGCGGTCTTGGTGCGGCGGGCGACGAAATCTTCCATCTTGGTCTTGGCTTCGGCCGCGATGCGTTCGGCGTCGGCCTTGGCGGCCGCGATGATGTCCTGCGCCTCACGCTCGGCGGTGGCATGACGGGCCTTGTATTCCGCGAGCAATTTGGCGGCCTCTTCCTTGAGGCGGCGCGCGTCGTCGAGTTCGGCCTTGATGCGCGCTGCGCGATGATCCAGAGCCGTCAGCACCGTGCGGTGGACGCCGACATAGACGAACACGCCCATCAGGATGACGAAGCCTACGGCGACCCAGAATTCCGGTTCGGCGAACATCAGATCTTATCCCTTCAACGAGGCGTCGACGGCGCTGTTGACCGACTGGGCGTCGGGCTGCACGCCGGTCAACCGTTGCACGATCGCCGCAGCCGCATCCGCGGCGATGCCGCGAACGTTGCTCATCGCTGCTTCACGCGTCGAGGCAATGGTCTTTTCAGCGTCGGCAAGCTTCACCGAGAGTTTCTCCTCGAGAGACTTGCGCTCGGCTTCGGATGCGGCGTTGAGCTTTTCGCGGGTCTCCGCGCCGATCGCCTGCGCCCGGCTGCGCGCCGCGGCGAGTTCGCTTTCGTAGGCCTTCAGCGCGCCGTCGGACTCGTCCTTCAGCTTTTGCGCATCGGCCAGATCGCCCTCGATCGTGTTCGCACGCGCATCGATCACGCCGCCGACGCGCGGCAGCGCAATACGCGAAACGATCAGATAAAGCGCGACGAACGCGATCAGCAACGACACCAGTTGCGAAGCAAAGGTGTCCTTCTGGAACGGCGGAAACTCACGCTTTTCGGCATTGGCTTCGGTGTGGGCGGTCGTGCCCTTGGCGTCGCCATGACTCTCAGCCACTGGCTTCTCCTGTTCGGCTTAGCGCGTATCCCGAAAAAGGATACGCGCAGGCAAGCATCAGAGTGCGAACAAGAGCAGCAGAGCGATCAGCAGCGAGAAGATGCCGAGCGCTTCGGTCACGGCGAAGCCGAAAATCAGGTTACCGAACTGGCCCTGGGCTGCCGAAGGATTGCGCACCGCAGCGGCGAGATAGTTGCCGAAGATGATGCCCACGCCGGCGCCTGCGCCACCCATGCCAATGCAGGCAATACCAGCGCCAATGTACTTCGCGGCAATCGGATCCATGAAACGAACTCCTTGTTGAGGTTTGGTGAGAGAGGACCGGGCCTAGTGGCCCGGATGAATCGCATCGTTGATGTAGATGCAGGTGAGGATGGTGAAGACGTAGGCCTGGAGGAACGCGACCAGCAGCTCGAGCGCGGTCAGCGCGATCACCATGCCGAGCGGCAGCACGGCGCCGAAGTAACCGGCAATGCCAAGGCCGGCCAGCAGCGGAATGAAGCTTGCGAACACCGCCAGCGCGATGTGGCCCGCGAGCATGTTCGCGAACAGACGCACCGAGTGCGAGATCGGCCGCAGGAAGAACGAGAACACCTCGATGAACACGACCAGCGGCAGGATGAAGATCGGAATGCCCGAGGGCACGAACAGTTTGAAGAACTTCAGGCCGTTCTTGTAGAAACCGTAGATCAGCACCGTCAAGAACACGATCATCGCGAGCACCGCGGTGACGACGAGATGGCTGGCGATCGTGAAATTGTAGGGAATGACGCCGACGATGTTCGACACCGCGATGAACATGAACAGCGAGAACACCAGCGGAAAGAACTTCATGCCTTCCTTGCCGGCCGTCGACCTGATCGTGTTGGCAACGAATTCGTAACCGATTTCAGCGACCGACTGCAGCCGTCCCGGCACCAGACGCTTGCCGGCCACGCCGCCGATCATCAGCAGCGAAATCAGCGCCACCGAGCCGAACATGTAGGCCGACGAATTGGTGAAGGCGATCTCCTGATGGCCGATATGGCCGATCGTGAAGAGCTTGTGGATATTGAACTGTTCGATCGGATCGATCATCCGCGCCGTATCTCTCGTCCCACCGGCCACGCCGGCGCCCTGCAATCAATTCGTCCGGTTTTTCCGTCTTTCAACGGCCGGTCTTGTTCGGAGCAACGCCTGCCGACCTGATCACGTTCACCACACCGGCGGTGAAGCCGAGCAGCAGGAAAACGATCATTCCGAAAGGAGATGTCGACAACAACCGGTCGAAGCCCCAGCCGATCAGCGCTCCGACGACAACGCCGGCGATCAACTCGGAAGAAAGCTGGAAACCGCGCGCCATCGCCGATGCTCTGGCAGCTCCGTCTCCGCTTCCAGAGCCGGATTGGTCAGTCTCGATTTTGCGGCCGCCCCGAATTTCGGACAACCGCTGATCCAGACTTCCGAGCCTTGCGGAAAGCGCAGCCTCGTCCGACGACGATGTATCGTGATTTCCGTTTTCGCTCTCGTTCGTGCCTGCAGCCATGCTGTGGAGACCCGAAACAATGCCGCGTGGATGGAAATGACGCCCCGTCACCCTCAAAAGCCGGGCGGACCATACTTACCACGTCAAACCAAGTCAAGATTGCGTCGTAACCAGTTAGCGCATTGATTTGGTTGGTTTTATCGCGTTCACCGCGAACCGCCTGTGGACCAAACACCGCACTGCAGCAGCCTCGCGCCGGATTGCCAAAAACCGCGCGCGATTCCGCAAAAACACTCGGGCCTATTCATAACTGAGGGACTTTGAGAATTTATACCTATTGCACCCAGGATTGTCCTCAAGACCCGCGCCAATTCGACCCGATGCGCGATTTTTGATCGACTACCTGCGGTGAAAAGCAGCCGGGAAACAATCTTGCAACGCCTCGGCCGGTCTGTTGGGATGGTCGCCAATAACCAATTCTCGGGAGCCGGCATGCCGCGTCAGGTCGATTATTATTTCTCGCTTCAATCCCCCTGGGCCTATATCGGGCACAAATTGTTCCGGGAGGTTATCGCGCCCTACGGCCTCAAGGTGAACCACAAGCCGGTGGTGCTGGTCGACCTGTTCTCCGAAACCGGCGGGCTGCCGCTGCTGAAGCGTCACCCGGTGCGGCAGCGCTACCGGATGGTCGAACTGCAACGCTGGCGCGACAAGCGCGGTTTGAAATTTCATCTGCAGCCGGCGAGCTGGCCGTTCAACGCGCGGCTCGCCGACGGCGTCGTGATCGCCGCGATCGAGGCGGGCCACGATCCCGACCCATTGCTGCGGCGGGCTTATGCAGCGGTGTGGGAAGAGCAGCTCAATCTCGCCGAGCCCGCGACCCTGATTAAGCTGGCGGATGATTGCGGCCTGCCGGGCAAGCAACTGGTCGAGCGTTCCGGCACCGAGGAGATCAGTGCCGCCTATGAGCAAAACCGCCAGGACGCGCTCGCGGCGGATGTGTTCGGCTCGCCGGTCTATGTGCTCGACGGCGAGGTATTCTGGGGCCAGGACCGGATCGAATTGCTCGCCGATGCGTTGAAATCGGGCCGTGCACCCTATCGTTCGCAGGTCTAGATCGGGCAGGTCTGGTATTACAAAGTCCGGCAAGGGGAAGCATCGGCGGTTTTGAGGCGGAGCACTCCCATGATGACAGCAGGCTCGCTTCCAGGATTTTCCATTTCGCTCGCGGCTATCGCGGTGATGGCCGGGATCGGCGCCGCTGCGGCGCAGCCGATGCCGGACGCCGGCAACGGCCGCTATACGCTGTCGCCGGTTGCCGATGGCGTGATCCGGCTCGACACAAGGACCGGTCAGGTCTCGACCTGCAGCAACAACGGCAATGGCTGGGCCTGCTATGCCGTGCCCGACGAACGTGCGGCGCTCGATGCGGAAATCGGCCGGCTGCAGGCCGACAATGAAAAGCTCACGTCGCAACTGGCGGAGCGCGAAGCCACCGTCACGGGCAAGATCGACGAGCCGCTGCCGAAGTCGGATCCGTTGCAAAAGTCCGAACCGAAGGTCGCCGATGGCAGCCGCAAGATTGAAATTCCGAAGATCGAAATTCCACTGCCGAGCGACCGCGACATGGACCGCGCGATGTCGTTTCTGGAGCAGGCCTGGCGGCGTCTCGTCGAGATGGCCAACCGGGTACAGAAGGACGTCAACGGCAGGATTTGAAGTTAGTTGGCGCATTCGATGAGTTCACCCAGATCCATCTCCCGCACTGCGCCCTCGGCCGTGACCGCCGATGCGCTGGTGACGTCAGTGCTGACGGTTGAAACCCCGGGCGCCGGTTTCGTCGATCTCACCGCGGAGGTCGCGAAATTCGTCAAGGAGGTTTACGCGAAAGAGGGTGCGGTGGTGCTGTTCATCCGTCACACCTCGGCGTCGCTGACGATCCAGGAAAATGCCGATCCCACCGTGCTCGACGATTTGATGACGGCGCTCGGCCGGCTCGCGCCCGAGGACGGTGGATGGCGCCACGATACCGAAGGCCCCGACGATATGCCGGCGCATATCAAGACCATGCTGACGGGAACGTCGCTGCATATCCCGGTGCTGCGAGGTCAACTTGCGCTCGGAACATGGCAGGCGATCTATCTGATCGAGCATCGCGCCCGTCCGCATCGGCGCGAGATCGTGCTGCAGTTCATGGGGCGCATCGGCTAGATTTTTGTTTTGACGCGTTTTCTAACGCAGATAAGTCTACGCAATCTGCGTAAACTTGATTGCGCCGCGAACCGGCGGCCACTTCGCTCGAAAACGCTATGAGACAAAACCGGCCGCGGATCGCTCCGCGGCCGATAGGTTTCGTTGGCCTTGTCAGACGATCAGGTCTTGCTGATGTCGACGTCCTTGGTCTCCGGCAGGAAGAACAGGCCGACAACCACGGTGATCGCCGCGAAGATGATCGGATACCAGAGGCCGGCATAGATGTCGCCGGTCGAGGCCACGATCGCGAACGCGGTCGCGGGCAACAATCCGCCGAACCAGCCGTTGCCGATGTGATAGGGCAGCGACATCGAGGTGTAACGGATCTTGGTCGGGAACAGTTCGACCAGCATCGCCGCGATCGGTCCGTAGACCATGGTCACGAAGATCACCAGGATGAAGAGCAACCCGATCACGGACGCGACCTGCGGCCGGAAGATGTCGAACGGGTGCGCCATCTTTACGATTCCGGCGTCGGCGGACTTCGGATAACCGGCCGCCTGGACCGCGGCGGTGATCGCCGGGTTGCCGTCCTTGGCGTTGGCGTAGGGTACTTCCTTGCCGTTGACCATGACCTTCACGCCGGAGCCGGCCGCGCCATAGGCCGTCTCATATTTGACCGACGACTGGGCGAGGAAGGCGCGGGCGGTGTCGCAGGGCGCGCTGAAGACGCGGGTGCCGACCGGGTTGAACAGGTCGCCGCAGCCTGCCGGATCCGCAACGACCTGGACCTTGGCGGTCTCGATCGCCTTTTCCAGCGCCGGGTTGGCATTGGTAGTGATCATCTTGAAGATCGGGAAGAAGGTCAGCGCCGCGATCGCGCAGCCGGCCAAAATGATCGGCTTGCGGCCGATCTTGTCGGACAGGGCGCCGAACACGATGAAGAATCCGGTACCGAGCAAGAGCGACCAGGCGATCAGCAGGTTGGCGGTGTAGCCGTCGACCTTCAGGATCGATTGCAGGAAGAACAGCGCGTAGAATTGACCAGTGTACCACACCACGCCCTGGCCCATCACGCCGCCGAACAGCGCCAGCAGCACCAGCTTGGCGTTGCCCCAGTTGGCGAAGGCTTCGGTCAGCGGCGCCTTCGAGCTCTTGCCCTCGTCCTTCATCTTCTGGAATACGGGCGATTCATTGAGGCGCAGACGAATCCAGACCGAAATGCCGAGCAGCAGCACCGACACCAGGAATGGAATGCGCCAACCCCAGGCGGCGAAATCTGCTTCGCCGATCGCGGAGCGGGTGAACAGGATCACCAGCAGCGACAGGAACAGGCCAAGCGTCGCGGTGGTCTGGATGAACGAGGTGTAATAACCACGCTTGCCCTGCGGCGCATGTTCGGCGACGTAGGTCGCAGCGCCACCGTACTCGCCACCGAGCGCCAGGCCCTGCAGCAGGCGCAATCCGATCAGGATAATCGGTGCTGCGATGCCGATGGTTGCGGCGCTGGGTAGCAGGCCGACGATAAAAGTCGAAAGGCCCATGATCATAATGGTGACGAGGAAGGTGTATTTGCGTCCGACGATGTCACCGACGCGCCCGAAAACGATGGCGCCGAAGGGACGCACCAGGAAGCCAGCGGCAAACGCCAGCAGTGCGAAGATATCGCGTGTCGCCGGCGGATAGGCGCTAAAGAATTGCGCGCCGATGATTCCAGCAAGCGATCCGTACAGGTAGAAGTCGTACCACTCGAAAACGGTGCCGAGCGAGGAGGCGAGAATTACGAAACGTTCGTCTTTCGTCATTCCTGCCGATCGCGGCGATGATTCAGCTATGGTGGCCATGTCGAATCCCCCCAAGATCATTGATCCCAAAGATTCCGTGGCGCCGAACTTCGCCGGATTGAGCCACGGCGCTTCGTGTTTACGGTAACATCGGCGTGAAAACCAGCAATTACTACTTTCAGCCGTCGCACCGGCGCCGCACTACTTATGTGGGGGGTACGCTGTGCCTCGGTGCCCCCTCGGATTCAGAGCGGTTGAATGTATTGCAGCGCACAACGAGGGCTGATTAACCGCTTTACCGCAAGGCAATATTCGGTGCTTGCATGGGCCTTGGCATCAGAGGACAATTGTTTCAACAAACAAAAACCGCTTGGCAAAGCTCTCCGGAGAGGTCACGGCTTCTACCGCAACCGGCTTGTAAGAAATAAATGGCTACCAGCACCCATCTCATCATTGCCGATGACCACCCGTTGTTCCGCGATGCGCTGCGACAAGCGGTCGCGAGCGTCGTTGCCTCGGCGAAGATCGATCAGGCCGGAACCTTCGAGGAACTGACGGCGCTGCTTGAGCAGGATTCCGACGTCGATATGGTGCTGCTCGACCTCTCGATGCCGGGAATCAGCGGCTTTTCCGGCTTGATTTACCTGCGCGCGCAATATCCCGCGATCCCCGTGGTGATCGTGTCCGCCAGCGACGATGGCAGCACGATCCGCCGGTCGCTCGATTTCGGCGCCTCCGGGTTCATCCCCAAGCGGTTCGGCGTCGAGACCTTGCGCGACGCCATCGTCAAAGTGATGGATGGCGATGTCTGGGTGCCGCCGGATACCGATCTGTCATCGGCGACCGATCCGGACATGACGCGCCTGCGCGACCGTCTCGTGACGTTGACGCCGCAGCAGGTGCGGGTGCTGATGATGCTGTCGGAGGGGCTGCTCAACAAGCAGATCGCCTACGAACTCGGCGTCTCGGAGGCAACCATCAAGGCGCACGTCTCGGCGATCCTGCAAAAGCTCGGCGTCGAAAGCCGCACCCAGGCGGTGATCGCCGCGGCGAAAATCGCTGGCGGCCAATGGCGGCAGAATACGCCGTCACCGCAATAAACTCTACTCCGCCGCCACCATCTGCCGGTTGCGCCACTGGCCGATCAAAGCGCGTAGCGATGCCGGCTTGACCGGCTTGTTCAGCACCGCAATGTTTTCCTCGCGCGCGGCGTCCCGGACATGCGGGCTGCGATCGGCGGTGATCAGGATCGCCGGAATGGCGTCGCCGAAGCGGCGGCGGATATCGCGGATCGCGGCGACGCCGTTGCCGCGATCGAGATGATAGTCGACCAGAAGACCGGTGACCCGTCCGCCCACGGCTTCGATGGCTTCGATGGCAGCATCAGGATCGGCCACCGCGATCACCTCGGCATCCCAGGCCTTCAGCAGGGTTTTCATGCCGTCGAGAATAGCCGCGTCGTTCTCGATGCAAACGATCAGGGTGCCGCTCATCGGCGCCTTGGACAATGGCGTGGCGCTGGTGACGGCTGCAGTGAAGTTGACCGCCTTCGCGATCGGCAAGGTCACCGAAAAGAACGAGCCGCCGCTGGCATTGGAGTCGAGCGCGATGCCGTGGTTGAGCACGCGCGCCAGCCGTTCGACGATCGATAGCCCGAGGCCGAGGCCGCGCGCGATCCGCGCGCCCTGTTCGAGCCGGTGAAACTCCTTGAAGATCTCGCCGCGCTTGACGATCGGAATGCCGACGCCGGTATCGTAGATGCCGATCTGCAGCGACTGGCCGCGGCGCCGGCAGCCGACCAGCACGCGTCCGCGCGGGGTATATTTGATGGCGTTGGAGATCAGGTTCTGCAGCAGCCGCCGCAGCAGCAGCCGGTCGGATTCCACCGGCAGCGAACTCGGCACGAAGGTCAGGTCCAGCCGCTTGGCGCGCGCCATCGGCGCGAATTCGATCTCGAGCGAACGCATCAGATCGCCGATCTTGAAGCTGGTGATCGACGTCGTCATGGCGCCGGCGTCGAGCCGGGAGATATCCAGCAGCGCCCCGAGGATTTCCTCGATCGCCTCCAGTGAATCGTCGATGTTTTCGACCAGCCGGGAATCCTCGCCGCCGCTCCGGCGTTCGACCAGGCTCGTCACGTAAAGCCGCGCCGCATTCAGCGGCTGCAGGATGTCGTGGCTCGCCGCGGCCAGAAAGCGCGTCTTCGAGATGTTGGCGTCCTCGGCGGTGCTCTTGGCCAGCGCCAGTTCCGAATTCAGCCGCGTCAGCTCCTCGGTGCGGTCGCGCACGCGTTTTTCCAGCGTGGCATTGGAGCGTTCCAGCGCTTCGGCAGCCTCGAAGCTCGGCGTGACATCGGAAAAGGTGATGACCAGTCCGCCGCCGGGCATCAGGTTGGTGCGCACTTCGATCACCATATGGCGGTCGGGGAGCCGCTCCAGATAGGGCTCGCCTTCGGTGGTGTAGGCCTTGAGCCGCATTTGTAGCAGCGCTTCGCTGTGTTCCGGGCCAAGCGCGCTGCTTGCGTCCATGAATTCGAGGATCTCGCTCAAGGGAATCCCGAGCTGGACGAGGTGGGGCGACAGGCCGAGGATTTCGCCGAATTGATGATTGGAGCAGATCAGCTGCAGGTCGGCGTCGAACACCGCGATGCCCTGCCGCACATGATTGAGCGCGGTCTGCAGGATTTCGCGGTTGAAATGCAGCGCGGCGTGGGCATCGTCGAGCAGTTTGAGCGCGGCCTTGGCCGAAACGGTCCGCTTGCGCAGCAACAGCGACATCACCAGGCGCGAGGAGGCCGCGCCGATCGACGAGGCGATCAGATGCTCGGCGTGCTGCAGCAACTCGAAATCGGCCGGCGCTGCCGGATCGAGCGGCACCGGATGGGTGGTCGCGAACGCGTCGAAGGAACGACGGGCCCGCTCCGGGCCGAGATACTGCGCCACCGTGGTCTGGATGTCCTGCACGGTCACCGTGGTGCGCCAGCGCCGCAGGGTCGGCGTGATCGGGGCGAGTGCAGTCGGCACGAACAGGTCCGCCTGCAATCGTTCGATCGAGGAAGGCAGGCGCGCCAGCGACAGTACCACATAGGTCAGGACGTTGAGCGAGAGCGACCACAGCACGCCATGCAGCAGCGGCGTCAGATCGGCGCCGAACAGGGCTTGCGGCCGCAAGGACTCGATACCGAGCGGGCCGTGCTGCAGCAGCAGCAGGCCGGCGGTGCTGTTGTCGAGGAAGCTCGGCAGAAACAGCGTATAGATCCACATCGCGATGCCCACCAGCATGCCGCCCATGGCGCCGCGCGCGGTGGCGCGCCGCCAGAACAGGCCGCCGAAAAATGCCGGGGCGAGCTGGGCGATCGCCGCGAACGACAACAGGCCGATCGCCGCCAGCTGGGTGTTGCCGAGCGCGCGATAATAGAAATAGGCCATCACCATGATGGCGAAGATCGAAAAGCGCCTGATGCCGAGCAGGAAATCGCCGAAATCCCTTGGCTCGTTACGCGTCGCGCCGCGCCGCTGCAGCACCAGCGGCAACACGATGTCGTTCGACACCATGATCGCCAGCGCGACGCATTCCACCATCACCATGGCGGTTGCCGCCGACAGGCCGCCGATAAAGACGAGGACGCTCAGCAGCGGCGCATTGCCTTCCATCGGCAGCGCCAGCACGAACATGTCGCTGTCGACGGCGCCGAACGGAAAGATCACGAGACCGGCGATCGCGATCGGAATCACGAACACATTGATGGCGATCAGGTACAGTGGAAACAGCCAGCGCGCCCGTTTTACCTCGTTGTCGCTGGAGTTCTCGACCACGCTGACATGGAACTGGCGCGGCAACAGCACGATCGCGCAGAACGACAGCAGCACCATCGTTAGAAAGTTGCCGATCGACGGCACATAATCGATCGCGCGCACCGCTTCCGGGGTTTTCATCGCGCGCTCGATCAGTTCGACCGGGCTGAACATCCAGAAGGTGACGAAGGCGCCGGCGGCCAGAAAGGCCACCAGTTTGACGATCGACTCGGAGGCGACCGCGAGCATCAGGCCATGTTGATGTTCCGTCGCATCGGTCTGGCGGGTGCCGAACAGCACGGCGAAAGTCGCCATCGCGATCGTCACCATCAGCGCGATGTCGCCGATGATGGGAATCGAGGAGAAGGCCTGGTCTTCGCTGAGGATGGTCTCCAGCGACGACGCCACCGCCTTGAGCTGCAGCGCGATGTAGGGCACCGAGCCGATGATCGCGATCAGCGCGACGGTTGCGGCGACCGCCTGGCTCTTGCCGTAACGGGCGGCGATGAAATCGGCGATCGAGGTGATGTTCTGCGATTTGGCGAGCTGGATCACCCGGCGCAGGATCGGTGTGCAGAACACGATCATCAGGATCGGGCCGACATAGATCGCCAGGAAATCGACGCTGGTGCGGGAAGCGAAACCGACCGAGCCGAAGAACGTCCAGGAGGTGCAATAGATCGCCAGCGACAGCGGATAGATCAGCGCGCTGGCGCGGCCGCGCTGCGTCGGCGACAGCCGGTCGCCGTGGCTCGCCACGAAAAACAGGAACCCGATGTAGCCGAAGGCGGCTACGATCACGGCCCAATCGTGCAGCATCGCTGCTTACTCCTTGACAGGTCTGTGAAACCTAGCGCGTTGCACGCGGCCATGCGACAGCGAATTGCCGGCTAAATCAGGGAATTGGGATCGTCGTTAAGTCCAGCGCGGGGCGAGGAAGATCGCCAGCGCGACCGCCAGCCACGCCACAAGCCCGCCGAGCAGCGCCAGCCGGTAATCGATGCGACCGACGGTGAAATAGCACACCGCCAGGAAGGCAAGGTACGCCGGAATGGTCTTGGCGCCGGCAATGCAGGCCTCGCGGAACCCGGTATTGTTGCCCTTGGCGCCGACGACCAACAGCGCGATCAGCCCGAAGGTCGGAAATAGCGGCAAAATGCCGGGCAGGGTGTTACCGCGCTTCGACAGCCAGACGATCGCAGCGGTGATCAGGCCGCCGACGATGCCTTTCCAGACCATTTCCATCGAGGCTTGACCCGGAAAGAGGCGCAATCCGAAAAAGAGGCTTGATCCAAAACGGCCGCGACCAGGATACGCGGGTAGCGCAGCTATTCGGCCGCCATGGATTTTTCACGCAGCGGCAGACCGAGGCGGTCCCAGACGTGCAACAGCGCGTCAGCCAAGCCATCGATCAATCCGTCGTCATGATAGGGCGACGGCGTGATCCTTAAGCGTTCGGTGCCCTTGGCGACCGTCGGATAGTTGATCGGCTGGATGTAGATGCCGTGCTCTTCCAGCAAGAGGTCGCTGGCCTGCTTGCACAACTCGGGATCGCCGACGAATAGCGGCACGATGTGGGTGTCACTCGACATCACCGGCAGGCCGGCAGCAGTGAGGATCGCCTTGACGCGGGCGGCGCGGTCCTGGTGGCGCTCACGCTCCCACGACGACGTTTTCAGGTGGCGGATCGCCGCCGTCGCTGCCGAGCAGATCGCGGGCGGCAGGGCGGTGGTGAAGATAAAGCCCGGCGCGTAGGAGCGCACGGCGTCGATGATGTCGGCCTTGCCGGCGATATAGCCGCCGAGGCAACCGAACGCCTTGGCCAGCGTGCCCTCAAGAATGTCGATGCGGTGCATGACGCCGTCGCGTTCCGCGATGCCGCCGCCGCGCGGACCGTACATGCCGACGGCGTGAACCTCATCGACATAGGTCATCGCGCCATAGCGCTCGGCCAGATCGCAGATCTTGGCCAGTGGCGCGATGTCGCCGTCCATCGAATACAGGCTCTCGCACGCGATCAGCTTGGGCCGGTCGGGGCCGGCGGCGATCAGGAACTCTTCCAGATGCGCAACATCGCTGTGGCGGAACACCTGACGTTCGCAGCCGGATTGCCGGATGCCTTCAATCATCGAATTGTGGTTGAGCGCGTCCGACAGGATCAGGCAGTTCGGAATGAGCTTGGCGATGGTCGGAATGCCGGTCTGGTTCGAAACATAGCCCGAGGTGAACAGCAGCGAGGCTTCCTTGCCGTGCAGATCGGCCAGCTCCTGCTCGAGCTGCACCAGAGGATGGTGCGTGCCCGCGATGTTGCGGGTACCGCCCGCACCGGTGCCGACGCGGGTCGCGGTCTCGACCATGGCGCCGACCACTTTGGGGTGCTGGCCCATGCCGAGGTAGTCATTGGAGCACCAGATCACGACATTGCGGGGGCCGCCCGGGCAGTGCCACACCGCATGCGGAAACCGGCCCGCGATCCGCTCGAGGTCGGCAAAAACCCGGTAACGCCGTTCATCATGCAGGCGATTGAGGGCGGTTTGGAAAAATTGGCTGTAATCCATGGCGAAACCTGGAACGGAACCTGACCGGTGCGGCGGGCCTTGATGGTTTTCTTTTTAGAGCTTTTCCAGGTTTAATGTCGAGCCGGATTTGGATTTTCGGCCGCCTGTCAACGGGATGCGGGGTTGCGATGCACGCACGGCAAAAATTGTTCCTGATCAACGCGCTAGGCACGTATTGCGGAATCGCGCGCGCGGTGGCCAGCAGCATCTATCGCATTTGCGGCCGGGCCGGAGTAGCCTTCGTTTTGGTCCGTGACATCGGGTCCACGGGCCGGAGTTCCAGCCGATGAGCGAAATCTCTTTCGAGACGGCGTTAGACGCCCGCGTTGAGGAGATGCTCGACGCCTGCACGCGTTGCGGCAAATGCGTCGAGGTCTGCCCGAGCGTAACACCCGCCGGGATCACCGATGCGAGCGCCGGGGACATTATCGGCGGCATCCTGGACATTGTGCGCACCGGCGAGGGGCCGGAAGTGTCGCGCAAATGGGCGTCCGCCTGCATGCTCAGCGGCGAATGCATCGAGGCCTGCGACTACGGCGTCAATCCGCGCTTTCTGCTGGCGATGGCGCGCGTTTCCATCGCCAAGGCCAGCAATGAGTTGCCCGAGCGCCGCCGTCAGGGCATCACGAAATTCCGCGAGGTCAGCCGCGACGTCACCATGCTGTCCCGCCTGCAGCTCGATGACGAAATGCTGGAGCGGCTCGGCCAGAAGGCGGCGTCGGCCGCGATCCCAGCCGAAGCGCCGGACTTCGTGTTCTATACCGGCTGCAATGTGCTCAAGACCCCGCACATCGCGCTGCTGGCGCTCGACATCATGGATGCGCTCGGCGTCACCTATCAGGTGATGGGCGGACCGACCCATTGCTGCGGCGTCTCGCAATTACGTACCGGCGACGTCGAGATGTCGGGACGCATGGGTTCGAACACGATCGAGAAGCTGTCGCACGCGAAGTCCGGTCAGGTGATCTCCTGGTGCCCGAGTTGCTACGTCCAGTTCACCGAGACGACGATCCCGGCGATCGAGCGGCAGGGCGGTGCCCAGCCGTTCGAGATGACGCCGTTCCTGCGCTTCCTGCGCGAGCGGCTCGCGCAGCTGACCCCGCTGCTGCAGCGACAGGCCAGGATGCGGGTCGCGCTGCATAGCCATCCGGGCGTGGCCGGCGTGACGGAAGCGGCCGCGGAAATCCTGCAGGCGATCCCCGGCGTGGAACTGGTCGATTTGAAGCAGCCCGCGGTCGGCCTGCAAAGCGTCAGCCTCGGCGTGCTGCCCGCGTACAAGCGCGAGCTGCAACGGAACGAGCTGCAGGCGGCGTCGGAGGCTGGCATCGACGCGCTGGTCGCGGTCTATCATTCCGATTATCGCGAGCTCTGCGCGCACGAACGCGATTGGCCGTTTCGCATCGTCAACGTTCTTGAGGTCGTCGGCGAGAGCATGGGACTGCACCGCGATGACCGCTACAAGCAGCTCAAGCTGATGCAGGATGCCGACCAGATCGTTGCCGAATGCCATGACCTGATGATCAGGCATTCGCTCGACGCCGCCGCCGCGCGCAACGTCATCGCCAAGGGCATGCTCGGCGATCAGCCGCTGCCGCTGAAATGATTCAGGCCGCGGATCAGCTTCAGGTGGTCCTGAAACGCAGCACGCCGTCGATCTCTTCCGAGGTCAGGCGGCCCTCGACCAGCATGTAATTGACATGGGCGATCAGTTCGCCCGAGGCAAAACCCATCTGGTGGACGTCGAGCGGGTATTTGTGGAACACCACCGGCACCAGTTCCCGCGAGGTTTTCGAGACTTCGCGGCAGGCATCGGCGATCAGCCCGCAGCGCTCCTCGTGATGGTCGGCCAGCTGCTTGATGCGGGTCTTCAGGCCGTAAAACGGCACGCCATGACCGGGCAGCACGATCACATCATAGGGCAAAGTGGTGGTCAGGCTCGCCAATGACGCCAGATATTCGCCGAGCGAATTCTGATCGGGCTCGACCGCCCAGACGCTGACATTGGGCGAGATCTTGCTCAGCACCTGATCGGCCGACAGGAACAATTTGTCGGCGGCGCAATACAACATGACCTGATCGAGCGCATGGCCGCCGCCGGTGATGACCTTGAAACGCCGCGTGCCGATCGAAATCTCGTCGCCGTGCGAGATCCGGCGATAGGACGGCGGCAGCACCGAAACCCGTTTCAGATATTCCTGGCCGCGGCCGAGCAGCTTGTCGGTCAAGTCTTCGTCCATGCCGTGGCGGCGGAAGAACAGCCGTTGCGCCTGCTTACGCTCCTCGGTGCCGCGGTTCTGGTGATAGACCGACTGCAGATATTCCACCTGCGACATATAGAGCGCGCAGTTGAAGCGCTCGATGATCCACCCGGCAAGCCCAACGTGGTCGGGATGCGAGTGGGTGACGATCAGCCGCGTGATCTTCACATGCGCCAGCGGACCTTCGAACAACGCGGTCCAGGCCGCGATCGATTCTTCATTGCCGAATCCGGAATCCACCATGGTCCAGCCGTCGCCGTCGGCGAGCAGATAGATGTTCACATGGTTGAGCCGGAACGGCAGCGCGAGCCGCACCCACAGCACGCCGGGCATCACCTCGACGACCTCGTTGGGGCCGGGATGATTTTCCCAAGGGTATCGCAGTGCCTCTCCCGAGGACTGCACGGTGTCTTTCGCTTGCATGATACCGGCTTAGCGGCACACGCGGCGCGATGCTAGCCGAAAAAAGCAAATGCGGGTTTGGAAAAACCGCATGGGTATCGTTAGTCCGTCATTGCGGGCTGGTCTTTCGGACCATCGGGGAATGACGGACACGACCAATCGACGGCTACGCCGCCCGGATATTGGAGAGGAACACGTCGATTTCCGAACGCAGTATCCCGGCTTCGCGGCTGAGCGCGCTGGACGCGGTCAACACCTCGTTGGCCGCCGATCCGGCTTCGGCGGAGGCGGCCGAGACGCCGACGATGTTGCTGGAGACTTCGCTGGTGCCGCCGGCGGCATGCTGGATGTTGCGGGCGATCTCGCGCGTTGCCGCGCCCTGCTCCTCGACTGCGGCTGCGATCGCGGTAGTCACCTCGTTGATCTCGCCGATGGTGCTGCTGATGCTCCTGATGGCGCCGACGGCGGATTCCGTTACCGCCTGCATGCTGGCGATCTGAGCCCGGATCTCATCGGTGGCTTTCGCGGTCTGGCTGGCGAGGTTCTTCACTTCGGAGGCCACCACGGCAAAGCCGCGGCCGGCTTCGCCGGCGCGGGCGGCTTCGATGGTGGCGTTGAGCGCCAGCAAGTTGGTCTGCGACGCGATGGTCTGGATCAGATCGATCACGACGCTGATGCGCGTGGCATTTTCCGCCAGCCCCTGCATGGTCGCGTCGGTGCTGCCGGCTTCCGCGACCGCCTTGCGGGCGATTTCCGCCGAATTGACGACCTGGCGGCCGATTTCAGCGATCGACGACGACAGTTCTTCGGTGCCCGAGGACACGGTCTGGACATTGACCGAGGTTTCCTCGGCGGCCGATGCCACCGCGCTCACCAGCGCGCTGGATTGATCGGCGGTCACCGACATGGATTCCGCCGTGGCCTGCATTGAACTGGCCGAACTCTGCAGATTTTCCAGCGCGGCGCGGACGGTGGCTTCGAATTCGACGATCCGGGCTTCCATGCGGGAGGCGCGTTCGGCCTTGGCGACACGGTCCTTGTCCTGATCGGCGCTGAGCGACCGCGCTTCGAGCATGCTCTCGCGGAATATCTGCAGCGAACTGGCCATCGACGCGATTTCGTCGTGCTGGTGGCTCTGATAGATTTCAGACTGCAAATCGCCGTCGGACAACAGCTGCATCGAGCGTTGCAGGCCGCGGATCCGGCGCAGGATGTTGCGGCCGACATAGAGCCAGACGAACAGCACCGAGCCGACCAAGGTCAGCGCACCGAGCACCAGCATGGCGACGGTGGCGTAGGAAATCTCCTGGCGCGCCTGCCAGGTCGATGCATCGGTTTCCTTCTGCACGCCGTCGACGAGCTGCTGCACGCTGATGCCGAGGCCGACATTGAGCTTGCCGGTTTCCCCGAGAATGACGTCGCCATAGTCGCTGGCGTCGAGTTCCTTCTGCCGGATCTTGAACACGCCGGTCTTGCCCTCGCCGAATGTCAGCAATTTCATCGCGGCTTCGCCGAGCGCTTTATTCTCGTGACTTTTCACCAGCAGATCGAGGTTCGATTTGACGCGCTCCTTGGTGTCCTTGAATTCCTTCTCGATCGCTTCCAGCGTATCGCTGCTGTTGGCCGAGAGCGCGGCGTTCATTTCCGACGACGCCTGATGGCCGCTGGCGATCACATCGCCGAGCTGTTCGACGGTCCGCGCGGCCTCCGTCGCATCGTCGGCGGAAAGCTCCGCGGAGCCGAGTACGGCGTTGATCTGGAGCTGGGCGTTCATCATCGCGGGGCTTGCGGCGGCGACAAAGGCCGCCTGCGCGCCGCGCAGGGCTTCGTATTGCTTCTCGTGCAGGGCTGCGACTTCCAGCCGCTCGTGGGCGGCCGAGCCGAGGCTCTTGATGGTGTCGTCCATATTCTTGACGGTTTCGCCCAGTGCCGCGACGACCGCCTTGTCGGCGCCGAGTTCGGTGATCTCGCCAAGCTTGTGGAGCGCGACCTGCTGGGTTTCCTTCATTTTCTTTGCGCGTTCGTCGAGCGCTTCCGCGCTTCGCGACGCCAGCAGCGCCGGTCCCTGGCTGGCAAGGCTGGCGCTTTGCGCGGCCAATTGCAGGCTGGCGGCGAGGCGCGGAATATCCCGTCCGCTCAGATCGACCATGGCCTTGCCGAGTTGCCCCAGCACCAGGCCGGCGCCGGCGCTAATGATAAGGGCCATGCCGGCGATGACAGCGAAAGCGGCGAACAGGCTGCCCCGGACGCCCCATTGCGGACGCAAAAAGCCGAACTTCAAATATTTACGAATCGAAAATCGGTAAGCCATGCTTTCTGCCCGCCCTAAACTTTCACCCTTCAGGTGAAACCCGGCGGCAGTATCGTGGTGCCCAGTTAATAAAATAAGGAAATTGGCGGGCTTTGCGCAATTTTTGCGCACCCAAACGAAAAAGGCCGGCGCAAGGCCGGCCTTTCCGTCGATTCCGATCAGAGATGATCAGTAGCGGGCGACGACCGGGCCACCCCAGTTGAAGCGATAGTTCACGCCGGCCTTCACAGTGTGCTCGTCGTCGTTGAAACGAGCGCCGATAACGCCGGCGGGGCCGGTCAGGAAGGTCGTGCTGCCGAAATTGTAATACTGGTATTCAATCTTGGCGGACCAGTTCGGGGCGAACATGTATTCGAGGCCAGCGCCGACCGTGTAGCCGTCGCGGGTGTTGCCCGTGGTGGTGAAGCCGAACGGCGCGCCGGCGACGACGAGATGATCGCCGTCCTTGAAGGCATAACCGCCCTTGGCGTACAGCAACGCCGGGCCGAACGAGTAGCCGAGGCGGCCGGTGACCGATCCGAGTTGGTTGCTGTTCGAGGTGACGAGAACGCCGCCCGGGAACGTCACGCCGTTGTTGTTGTTGCTCATCCAGCTGTACTGGGCCTCGACACCGAGCACCCAGTTGTTGGCGAACTGATAGTCAGCGCCGCCCTGGATACCGCCGAGGAAACGGCTGTCGCTCTGCAGGCTGTTGTCGCCCGCGAAGGCGCCGCCGACGTGACCGCCGATATAGAAGCCGGTCCAGTTATAGATCGGCTGCGCATAGGCAGGGGCCTTGGTGTAGGTGCGCGGAGCCGCGCCGAGATCGGCAGCAAGTGCTGGCACGGTCGCGCCGAGAGCGACGACGGCCACAGTGGCGAGTAAAATCTTCTTCATTGGTGTAGTTCTCCAGCAGATCATTTTTTTGAGGGTTAGCCGTGTCCCGGCTCGATCCATGGCGCGCACTTAGACAGCTTTTGAATAAATTGCTGTCACCGATAGGTCACAGTTGGCGATAACCCAACCTATTGTGGAACAACAACTTTCTGTGATTAACGATGCCTTAATGAAAGCTAAATGATGCCTTAATTCGCCATCCAGCACGGCATTGCTCATTAATCATGCCGAGACCGCCGCAGCGTTGCTGGCTTTGGCGTCAGCGCGACCCGGCCGCCGATTTCCGTAAAACCCGCCTGGCAATATCGATGAAGGCGCGCAGCTTCGGCTGCTGCTGGCTTCTGGTGGCGTGACCTTCAATTGGGAAATGATCTCACCGAAGGGCGATGTGCTCGTGACCGGCCGGGAGTTTCTGATCGTCGACGATCCGTAACGGATCCTGGTCGATTACCGGTTCATCGTGAACTAGCCCGCCGCGCTGCCGGATAGCGGGAGTGAGATCGTCATCGCGGGGCAAGGACGAACTGCGGGACGATTCCACTGTCAGCCTTGTCATGCTTCGTTGAGTGGGGTCGCCTGTTTTCAGAAATCGAAATCCTGGATGTTTGCGCATCCAGGATTTGTTTGTCGGACGGCCGGTGTGCCGAAATGTCAGGAACCTCCGGTTCGCCAAAACGCGATCGACTTAAGCTTTAGCCAGATGAGGTTGCTTCGCCGGGCGACGATGTCTCCCGCCACCACGGCGAGCATCGAGCCAACAGCGGCGCCGGTTGGGCCGCCTGTCAGAAATCCGACGATCGCGCCCGCGCAACGCAGCAGCCCGACGGTCAACGATGGTCCGCGGTCCAGTTCGCTGCGCGGTTGCTCAGCCGATTTGGTTTCGTAGAGCGGCAGGACTTTGCATGTGGCGCTGTGCTCTTCTTGAATCGATAATTCGGGCTGCCGGGGCGCGTCGGCGACCGGCCCGCGCGGATCGCGATGCGCGCCATCCGGCAGGGCAACGAACGTGATTCTGGATTCATCGTACGTCGGGTTGAATTGCCCGAGGTTCTCGCGCAACAGGATCAGCCTGGCTCCGTTAGCCGCGGTCTGCTCAGCGTTTCTCTGGTGACTTGGATTCGGCATCTTGGCTTCCTCCCTGGCGCTGGTGTCGGCGTTATCTGTTTTGCCGATGCGCAGATCGGCGATGAGCACGCTATTGTTGGTGCGCCATCCGCGTCCTTAGGCCGCCCTTACATTTGGCTTAGCTTTCTCTTAAGGTCCGGCCGATCCGGACGAAGAGGTCGGCTGCCGTGAAAACAGGCGAGCTTGCTTTTGGCCAGTTTCGGCTTGATCGAGCCAACGCCCTGCTGTGGCGAGGACACGACCGTGTCGTGCTGGCGCCGAAACCTTTCGAAGTCTTGTGTTGCCTGGTCGAGCGCGCCGGCGAGCTCGTGACAAAGGACGATCTGCTCGACATTGTCTGGTCTGATCTGCATGTCAGCGAGTCGAGCCTGAGCGTGGCGGTGAACGCGCTGCGCTCCGCTCTGGGCGACGACAGGCTGGCGCCGAATTACATCGAGACCGTGCCGCGGCGCGGCTATCGTTTCATCGCATCGGTCACAGCGCCTTCGTCTGCCGCAATGGCGCCGCCGCGCGACGAAGACGTCTCGCCGGATCCAACGCCGCCTTCACGCTGGCACGTCGGCCGCACCGCGCCGCTCGCGATCTGGGAAGGCGTGCTGCAGCAGGCATTGTCCGGCAACCGCCAGGTCGTGTTCGTCACCGGCGAGGCCGGTATCGGCAAGACGACATTCGTGCATATGGCGATGGAACGGTTGCGGGCGCATGGCGTCGGCGTGTTGCGCAGCGGCTGCAACGAGCTGTTCGGTACCCACGAAGCCTTCCTGCCGCTGATCGAGGCGCTGCAGGAGGGGTGCCGCGGCGCCAATGGAGCTTTCCTGCTCAAGGCGCTTCGCGATCTTGCGCCGACATGGCTGGCGCAAATGCCGGGATTGCTCGGCGAGGAAGATCGCGTCGCATTTCACCACGAGATTTTCGGCGCCACGCGTGAGCGCATGCTGCGGGAGTTCGGCGATCTGATGGAGAGCCTCACCGCCGAACGCGCCTGGGTGATCATCCTCGAAGATCTGCATTGGAGCGATGTTGCGACCGTCGACGTGTTGTCACGCGTCGGCAGACGCGACCGCAAGGCCGCGATCCTGGTGCTCGCGACCTACCGGCCGATGGATGTCGCGCTCGAAGGCCATCCGATTCGCACCGTGCATCAGGATCTTCAGATCCATGGGCGCTGCACCGAGCTTGCGCTCGATCGGCTGACGCAGGACGAAGTCGCGCATTACCTCGCTCTGCGGTTCGCTTCCGACGATCTGGCGGCGGCGCTGGCGGAGCGGATTTTCGCACGAACGGGCGGACAGCCGTTATTCGTCGCTTCGCTGGTCGATCACCTCGTTGCGCATGGCGCTATCGTTGAAGCCGATGGCGGCTGGCGATTGGGGGCGGAAGATTCGTCGATCTCGCATGACAGCATGCCGCGCGATTTGCGGGAAATGATTACGCGCCATATCGATCGCCTGACCGTCGACGAGCGCGGCCTGCTGGAAGTCGCCAGCGCGGCGGGCGCGGAGTTTTCGGCGCTGTTGGTGGCCGGCGCGATGGATCGCAGCGTGCTCGATGTCGAGCAGGCTTGCGAGGAACTGGCGCGGACGGGGCGCGTGCTGGTTTCGGCCGGCATGACCGAATGGCCAAATGGCGAGGTCTCTGGCGCATATGCCTTTCAGCACGCGCTCTACCAGGAGGTTCTGTACCAGCGGCTCGCGCCGGGGCGTCGCGTCCACACGCACCGGCGCGTCGGCGAAAGCCTCGAACAGGGTTACGGCGCCCGCGCACCGGAAGTCGCTTCCGCGCTGGCGCGTCATTTCGAACTCGGTCACGATTTCCGCAAGGCGCTGCATTATCTTGGTTTGGCCGCCGAAAGCTCGGCGCACCGGTTCAGCACGCGGGAAGCCGCAAGCTATCTCGGCCGTGCGCTGGAACTGGTGCCTCATCTGCTGGCTGCGGAGCAATCGGCGACGCGCCTGAAGCTGCTGCACCAGAGGGCCTGGGCCTGGCGCGCGGGCGGAGACCTGATCCGCTCGCTTGAAGATCTCAACGAGATGATCGCCTATGCCGTCAGCACCGGACATCTCCGGGCAGAGGTCAACGGGCTGGTCGATCTCAGCCGGTTTTGCCTCTACGTCGACCGTCGGCGCAGCCTTGAACTCGCCGAGCAGGCATTGGCGAAAAGCCGTGCGATCGATGACGCGGCGTTCGGCGCGCTGGTGCAAGGCAATGTCGCCAATTTGAATCTCATGCTGCGCGGCTGGCGGACGGAGGATGCGGAATATTGCCGTCAGGCGGTGAAGCTGATCGCTGAATCGCAGGATATTGCGATGCTGATGCGGCGCTGCTCGATGGAGAGCGTGCTCGAATTCCTGCGCTCGGATTACCCGGCCTGTTGCGCCGCGACCCGGCGCGGCCGCGAATTGGCGCATGTCATCGGCGACGTCTATTTGTTCGTGATCTACAATACGATCGAGGCATTTGCTCTGCTCTATCAGGGCGAGTGGGGCGAAGCTCGGCAAAACGTGGCGGACGCGCTGGCCATTGCCGAGCGCAACGTGAATGTGCAGGCCGGCGCGCTGTGCCGGTTGACGGTCGGGTGGATGCAAGCCGAGGTACAGGATTTCGAGAGCGCGGCCAGATATGGCGAGGCAACTCTCAACGCGACCGTCGAGGCCAATCCGTTCAATTTCTTTATCGGCCGGAATCTGCTGGCGAGGGCTCATATCGGGCTGGGCAATCTGCCGGTGGCACGTCAGCATCTCGATGCGATCGAGCGGCGCATGGAAACCGACGGCGTCGCGATGGAGTCGCTGATCACGCCGCAATATTTCCTGAACTGCTGCGAGTACTGGCTTGCGGCCGGCAATTTGGGCCAGGCGCAACAGACGGCTGCCCGGCTTCATGCGGTGACAGCGATCGCACCGGACCGCACATTTCTCGCGCTGTCACACAGCCTGATGGCCAGGGTCGCGATTTCAGCCGGGGATTCGCAGGAGGCGAGGGTGCAGTTGTCCCGCGCGATCGCGATTGTCCGCAATGCCCGGCTGCCGGTTGCGGCGTGGCGCGTCTACGCGACCGCGGCGAATTTTTATGACCGTATCGGAGATACCAACAAGGCCGTCGAATACCGCGCGCGCTTCGACGGCCTGGTGCGATCGCTGGCCAAGTCCCTCGCACCGGACGATCCGCTGCGGGCGGCCTCATTGTTTTCCGGTGCCTTGCTGCGTCAGGCTTCCGGCGGCTAGTCGGGAAATTCCGCGATGTGCTGCGGCTCGTGCATCGGCTTCTGGTCCTTATCGTGACGGAATACGCTCGATGCCTGATAGGCCTCCCGGCGAAGGCGCATGAGCGAGCCAAGCGGTTGATGTGCCGCAAGGCACCGCCACGGATCGAACGAAAGAATCTCGTCCCCATAGGCGCGCCGCGCCGGGCTGTCGGCCTGTTGCGGTGGTAGCGTAATTCGCGCCAAGGGTTGCTGCGGCGAAATCTCGTCGAGCCATTCGACGTTGGCGTCTTCGACCGGCGTGTGTTGCAGGTCCTTGCCGAGCTGGGCACGCAACTCATATTCCGCGGCATTGTTCCTGAAAAAATCAACCACGAAGTCATGCATCGCATTTTCTTCGTTATGGGCCGGCAGGCCGGTAAGTTTGCGTAGCGATTCCGACACCGGGGCCATGGAGAGCCTGGCGATATAGGCGCCAAAGCGGATCGCCGCCCCGGAAAAAAAGGTTTCGCCGAGAATGTTGTCACCCGGATCGGCGAGCGCGCGCACCGATGACGGAGCCGTCAGGCCCGCGAGATCGAATATCCGGGTGGCTGCGCGCGCCAACAGTCCGACGGTTCGAAGGACGACGTCCGGCATCATCGGCTGGCGTTCGAACTGCCGCTGCAACGGCAGATACGAAGCGGCGTCGGCAAAATAGTTCTTGTGATTGACCAGCAGCAAGTCCTGGTTGGTCGAGTTGTCTTCCGGCGGCAACCTGGCGCCGTCGACACCCAATACCTTGATGGCGAACCCGCGAGCGACGCGGATACGGTCGCTGCGGATGTCACCCAGCGCGGAGGAGAGACGAACAATGATCGGATAGCTGCGCGCCTGCGCAAACATGCCCTGCCGCAGATGTTCGGGCAGATTGTCGTAAACGGTCAACGTGCCCTTGAGGAAACCATGAGCCTTGGCGTGTTGCTGGCGGATTCCGCGGTGACGTGCAGCAAAGCTGGATTCGTTCGTCCGGCCGATGGAGTCCACGATGGCCTGAATAGTTTCCCGCTCGCCGGGCTGGATCTGCTCAACGGAAGGCTCATAGAGAAGATATCCATCGCGTGGCATGGCATCCTCCCCGACCGTGTCTGAGTGTTCTCCAGCAACCGGAATTATAGGTGCGCAAAGGCCCTCAACAATTGGACAGGACGCCGCGTCCGACGCCGGCGCGCGGCGCCGGAACCGCCTATCTGCGTGGCAGGATGCCCATGCCGGTCAGGTGCGTTTCGACAAACTGCGTGACCTGAAAGCGAAGGCTGTTAGGGGGCACCGCGATCATCCGCTCCTCCAGGCCCAGCGAAATGATGCCGTGAACGGCGGAGAACATCATGCGGGCGAGCAGCGCGACGTCGACCGGGTCCTTGTCCGGCAACAGCCGGACCATCGGCGCGTGCATCAGCGCAAAGGTCCGCATCACCATCTGCAGCAAATCATCCGGAAACGGCCGATCGTTTTCCATGCGATGTTCGAACAGCGACCGCAACAGATTGGCGTGTTCGGTGGCGAAGCTGAGATAGGTGCCGGCCAGGCCGAACAACTGTTCGACCGGATCCCGGTCCGGAACCGCCGACAACAGGGCGTCCAGCCGCTGCACCGTCTCCCGGTTGACCGTCAGGATCAGCCCATCAAAGTCGCCGAACTCATTATAGATGCTGCCGACGGAGCAATCCGCAGCCGCGGCGACATCCCGAATCTTCAGTGATCTCAGTCCATTAGCCGATATTTCACGGCGCGCGACCTCGAGCAGCAACAGCCGCCTCCGATCTTTTTTTCGATCGCGCACAGATTCTTCTTGAACAATGTTCATTTTTCTAGTACCTACTTGAACATTGTTCAAATTAACCCGGAGGAACAGCCGATGCAAACGATTATTTCCGAGATTGCCTTCACGTTCGTCGACGATGCGGCCGCCCTGGTGACGGGCTTCACAGCCATCGTGCGCGATATGACGGTCGAGACCTTCATGGCCGCCCGCAAGCGTGTCCTCGCGCCGGTCGATCGGCTGGCACGGGCCTGCGACGTCGGCGGCGTGATCGCCGCCCGCGAAGCCGCGATGACGCGTTCGCGCTACCGGGGCGCAAATTGGCAACGCACGGCAGCGCCGCGCCGCTGGCGGGATCGCCTCAACATCTTCCGTGGCCTGCACGACCTGACCTAACGGCAAAGGACGGCAGCCGGTGAAACCAGCGCCAGCGTTGAACATTCGACTCCCTATCCGACACCAACAACGATCGATAAGGAAACCATGATGTCTGTTCCGCAGTCCTTTCCCGTCGAACGTCCGATCGAAACCCGGGCCGACGCTAGACGTGCGTCGTGCGAGGCTCCACGCACCGTGTGGTGCCATCGGGCTTCGCGTTCGCCAGCAATATCCGCGACATCGGCGAAGCCGGCCGCGTCTGAGCGCGCTGACTGAGAACCGTCGCACAGCGAGCGGCCCCAAAATGCCGTCGCATTAACCGAGCATTGTGCATTCCCGGCATTCCTCGTTGCGATGCAGCCGTCTGCTTAAGCAAGTTGGGGTTGTCGGGCTACTCCGCCGAAGGAACCACGCATGATCAAGCAATTGATGTTGTCGCGACGTTTCGCGCCGTTGTTTTGGGCGCAGTTCTGCTCTGCCCTGAACGACAACGTTCTCAAGAACGCCCTCGTCATCATGATTTTGTATGGCGTGGCGTCCGGGCAGGGCGGTTCGCTGGTGACCGTCGCAGGCGCCGTGTTCATCTTCCCGTTCTTTGTGCTGTCGGCACTCGGCGGCGAACTCGCCGACAAATATGTCAAATCGGTCGTCGCCCGCCGGCTGAAATTTTGTGAAATCTTCGCCGCCTGTTTCGCCGCCGGCGGCTTCTTCCTGCATTCGGTGCCGCTGTTGTTCGTGGCGCTGGCCTTGTTCGGCATCGTTGCGGCGCTGTTCGGCCCGGTCAAGTACGGCATCCTGCCCGATCAATTATCGACGGCCGAACTCGCGATGGGCAACGCGTTGGTGGAAGGCGCGACGTTCATGGCGATCCTGATCGGCACCATCGCCGGCGGCCTGTTCGTCTCGGAATCGACGCATATGGGCTGGATCTCGTTCGCGGTGGTCGGCCTGTCCGTGCTGTGCTGGGCGTTTGCCTCGCGGATCCCGGCGACGGTGCCATCGGCGCCCGATCTTGCGATCACCCGCAATCCCTGGACTTCGACCGTGCGGTTGCTGAAGACATTGTATGCCGAACCGCGGCTGTGGGACGGCATGGTGATCGTGTCATGGTTCTGGCTGGTCGGCGCGGTGGTGCTGTCGTTGTTGCCCGCCGTGATCAAGGACGGCGTCGGCGGCACCGAAGGCGTGGTCACGCTTTGCCTTGCGGTGTTTGCGATCGGCATTGCCGCAGGCTCGCTGTTCGCCGCCCATCTCAGCCATGCTCGCCCCAATCTTGCGCTGGTGCCGCTCGGCGGCATCGTCATGGGACTGGTCGGGCTGGATCTGGCCTGGGCGATCGGGCATGCCGCGCATGGCAGCGATGTCACGCCGATGTCGTTCGCGACCTCGGTCGATGGCTTTCGCATGCTGGCCGACTTCTTCGTGTTCGCCTTCGGCGGCGGCCTGTTCGTGGTCCCGTCCTTTGCCGCCGTGCAGGCCTGGAGCGCGCCGTCCGAACGGGCCCGCGTCATCGCCGCCGGCAACGTGTTGCAGGCCGCCTTCATGGTGGTGGGCTCGCTGTTCGTGGCGTTGCTGCAAGCGGCTGGTTTGGCCGTGGCCTGGATATTCCTGGGCCTCGCGATCGCGAGTTTCGGCGTGGTCTGGTTCGTGCTGGCGACCTGGGGCAAGGAAGGCGTGCGCGATTTCGGTGCGCTGATATTCCGTGCGCTGTTTCGTGTCGAGGTCCGCGGCCTGGAAAACCTGCCGGCGGCAGGCACCCGCATGCTGATCGCGCCCAACCATGTCAGCCTGATCGACGGCCCGCTGCTGCATGCGGTCTTGCCGGTCGACGCCAGTTTCGCGGTCGACACCGGTATCGCGAAGGCGTGGTGGGCCAAACCGTTCCTCAAGATGATCCGTCACTACACGATGGACCCTTCCAAGCCGCTGGCGGCGCGCGACCTGATCAAGCTGGTGGCGGCGGGCGAACCCGTGGTGATTTTTCCCGAGGGCCGCATCACGGTGACCGGATCGATCATGAAGGTGTATGACGGCACCGCGATGATCGCCGACAAGGCTGACGCGGTGGTGGTGCCGGTCCGTATCGAGGGCGCGCAGCGCTCGCATCTCAGCTATCTCAAGAACGGCGAGATCAAGCGCGCCTGGTTTCCGAAGGTGACGATCTCGATCCTGCCGCCGGTGAAGCTCATGGTCGACGAAGCCCTGCGCGGCAAGGCGCGGCGCAACGCCGCCGGTGCCGCCCTGCAGGACGTCCTGATCGATGCCCTGGTGAAGACGGCGATGCTCGACCAGACCCTGTTCGAGGGTCTGGCCCATGCGTATCGCGACCGCGACACCGGCAAGCCGATCATCGAGGACGCGCTCGGCACCAAACTGACCTATCGCAAGCTGATCCTCGGCGCGCAGGTCTTGAGCCGACGCCTCAGCCAGGGCACGGAAGTCGGCGAGAATGTTGCGGTGCTGTTGCCGAACTCCGCCGGTGTCGCCGTCGTGTTCATGGCGCTGCAGACCATCGGACGGGTGCCCGCGATGCTGAATTTCTCGGCCGGCCCGGTCAGTGTGCTCAGCGCGATCAAGACCGCGCAGGTGCGCACCGTGCTGACCTCGCGCGCGTTCATCGAAAAGGCCAAGCTCGACAAACTGATCGCGGCGATCGGCCCGGCGGCGAACATCATCTATCTCGAAGATGTCCGCGGGACGATCGGTATCGGGGACAAGGTCGCCGGCCTGCTCGCGGGCACCAGGCCGCGCGTCGCCCGCAAGGCGGATGATCCGGCCGTGATCCTGTTCACGTCGGGATCGGAGGGCACGCCCAAGGGCGTCGTGCTGTCCCATCGCAACATCCTCGCCAACGCCGCGCAGTCGCTGGCGCGGGTCGATGCCAATGCCAATGACAAGGTGTTCAACGTATTGCCGGTTTTCCATTCGTTCGGCCTGACCGGCGGAACGATCATGCCGCTGCTCGCGGGCATTCCGATCTTCATGTATCCGTCGCCGCTGCATTACCGGATCGTGCCCGAGCTGATCTACCAGACCGGCTCCACCATCCTGTTCGGCACCGACACCTTCCTGACCGGCTATGCGCGCTCCGCGCACGCGTACGACTTCCGCACGCTGCGGCTGGTCGTGGCCGGCGCCGAGGCGGTCAAGGAACGAACCCGCCAGGTCTACATGGAGCGCTATGGCATCCGGGTGCTGGAAGGCTACGGCGTCACCGAGACGGCGCCGGTGCTGGCGATGAACACGCCGATGGCCAATCGCCAGGGCACCGTCGGCCGGCTTTCGCCGATGATGCAATACAAACTCGATCCCGTTCCCGGTATCGACGAGGGCGGCCGCCTGTCGGTGCGTGGTCCCAACGTGATGCTCGGCTATCTGCGCGCGGAAAATCCGGGTGTGCTCGAGTCGCCGCCGGATGGCTGGTACGACACCGGCGACATCGTGACGGTCGACGCCGCCGGCTTCATCACGATCAAGGGCCGCGCCAAGCGTTTCGCCAAGATAGCAGGCGAGATGGTGTCGCTCTCGGCCGTCGAATCCATCGCCGCCGCGCTGTGGCCACAGGCGATTTCGGTGGCGGTGTCGCTGCCGGACCCGCGCAAGGGCGAACGCGTCGTATTGCTGACCACGCAAAAGGGCGCCGACCGCGCCGCCATGCAGCGCGAGGCGAAAGCCAAGGGGGCGTCCGAGCTCTCCGTTCCCGGCAGCGTGCTGGTGGTGGAAAAGGTGCCGTTGTTGGGTTCCGGCAAGACCGACTACGTCGCTGCGACCGCAATGGCCAGGGAGATCGCCAGCGTGCCGGAGCAGGACGTGGCGTGATCAGCGGAGGTCCCTCTGATGGTGTCGTGCGAAGGTTGCCGCATCAAAGTCCGTGCTGAGACGAAACCAGCATTTCTGTCGCAAAACCCTTGCCGCGTGACGGCGTCGAACCAAGGAACCAGCTCTCTTCCCGCGCCAGGGCCGCGACCTCCGGCAGGATCGATAGCTCGGTGCCGGGCAAATAGGCGGCAGAGTAATCTACTTTCAGACTCTTTGGTTCTTCGATCAGAATCTTCAAATTGTGTGATTCAAGATCATCGATGAAAAGATCCGGCGGCAACAGGCTGACACCGACACCACGCCGAACCAGCGATGCCACGACGCTGAAGCTGTTGCAGCGATGCACAAGGCCGGGACTGACGTTCGCCTCCTCAAACCAGTTCACGATCGAATAATACGCATTGGCATCCTGCGGCATGCTGATGATCGGCAGTTCGGCGAGATCGGCCGACGTCATCGGGCGGTCTTTCGGGGCCAGTTCGGGATGGCCCAGCCAGTTCATGGCGCAACTGCCGAGCGGCACGCGCACCACGCCGGGCAACTGTACCGGTCCGGGCAGCAGGGCGATGTCGATCTGGCGGCGCGCCAGCTTGGTCGCAAGCCGGCTCGAAAGATCGACGTCGATTTCGAGTTGCACCTTGGGATAGCGCGCCTCGATGCGGGTCAGCAGGTTCTGAAACCAGGTCAGCGCGATGCTCTCGACGACGCCGACCCTGATGGTACCGACCGCAGCCTTGCCGCTCGCCGCCACGCGCATGGTCGCGACCTCGGTCAGAATGCGCTCGGCATTGCCGAGGCAGATGTGGCCGAGCGGCGTCGGCACCACGTTGCGACCCTGGCGGCGCAGCACCTTGGCGCCGAGTTCCCGTTCAAGTTCCTGGATACGGCGGGTAATTGCGGGTTGGGTCATGTTGAGATGCTGAGCCGCGGCTCCGATGCCGCCGAGCCGTGCGACCCACACCAGGGTTTCAAGGTTTCGAGAGTCCATCCTCATATAAAAGATGCGCATGATTTAGATGTCTACAATTCATTTGTAATGACACGTGACAGTTCGAATAATTCTTTTTCCAGCGCTGAACTGCGAAAAGAAGGAATTTGAATTCATGCACAAGATTTATACATTGTTGCCGTCATTTCTTGCGCGGACCGCCTTTTTGGCAGGCGTTTTCGTTGCGGTGGCAGGCACGGCCAGGGCTGACGGCGTGGCTTGCGAACCCGCCAAGATGGCGGCGAAATATCCGGCGCTCGCGGGCAAGACGATCAAGATCGGGCAGGACGGTGAGAGCGTGCCGTTCAGCATGCGCGATCCCAAGGATTTCACCAAGCTGTCCGGCCTCGATGCCGATCTTGCGCGGGCAACCTTCGCATGCGTCGGCGTCCCCATCGAGTTCTCGGTCGGTACATGGGCCGGCCTGATCCCCGCGACCATGGCGGGTCAGATCGACATCATGTGGGACACCCTGCTGTACACGCCCGATCGAGCCAAGAAGATGGATTTCGTCGTCTACATGAATGCCGCGACCGGCATGCTGGTGGCCAAGGGCAATCCGAAAAATATCCATTCGCTCGGCGATCTCTGCGGCATCACCGCAACCACGACGCTGGGCACCACGCAGGAGGCCTTGCTGCGCGACGCCAGCGGCAAATGCGTCGCGGCGGGAAAGACCGCGCTCAACATCATCACCTCGTCGGACATGCCGAGCGGCGTGCGGCTGGTTCAGAACGGCCGCGCTGATCTGGTGTCGATCAACAAATTCGTCGGTGAGAGTCTGGTGGCGGCCAATCCGACCGTGATCGAAAGCGCCTTCGATGTCGTGACCGGCGCCAAGATTTCGGTCGGCACGGCCAAGGGCAATCCGGATCTGATCAAGGCGATCCAGGATGGTCTTACCGCGATCCGCGCCGACGGCACCGAGAAGGCGATCTATCAGCGTTACAATGTCGACTACAGCCTGACCACGGAGCCGACGGTGCTGACGGAGTAATCGCCTCCCGCGAGAACCCAGCAAAGATGCAAGCAAATCAGCCGGATCGGCGAAAAGCGCCGGCCACGAAGCGTTCAGGAGAAACCTTATGACCACCGGATTGTCCGGCGTGCAGCAGCACGTCGATGCCGCGCGCGTTCTCGAGATCGAACAGGCGCTTTTGCGCATCCCGAGCTCCGCCTTCCAGGAACAGCAGATCGCCGATCATCTCGCCGAGCGGATGACGGATATCGGCCTCGATGTTACGATGATGGATGTGGTGCATCCGTTCGATCCTGGGATCACGAGCCGGCAACCGATGGGTATCCTGCATGGCAGCGGCGGCGGCCCGAGCCTGATGCTGAACGGTCATATGGATCCCGGCGTTGAGATGCCGGGTTGGTCGGTCGATCCCTACGGCGCCAAATTCGAGGACGGCTGGGTCTGGGGCATGGGCGCGCATGACGACAAGGGTGGCCTTGCCGCCGCGTTCTGCGGCGTCGAGGCGATCATCAAGTCTGGCACCCGGCTCAAGGGCGATGTGTTGCTGTGTCCGGTGATTGCCCACAAGCTCGGCGGTGCCGGCACACGGGCACTGCTCAACAGCGGCGTGCGCGCCGATCTTTGCATCAACATGGAGCATTCCAACAACACCATCGCGAATGTGTGCGTCGGCATCGTGATGGTGCGGATCCGGGTGGAGGCGCCGGAACTATTCTTTCGCTACAGCGCGGAAGCCAAGGCGCAATACTGGAATCCGATCGAGCAACTCTGCGAAGTGATCCGGCGGATCGGGCCGAGCCTCGATCCGATTCCGGAAGGAAGCTGGATGAATTTCACCCCGCATCCGGACCTGCCGGGCTTTCCGACCCATACATTCGATACGTTCCACAAGGAGCACTACTACCAGAAGAACCACACCGGCTTGCACAGCAAGCGGGCCGAACTGCTGCTGCAGTTCCGCACCGTGCCGGGCCAGACCTTGCAGAGCGTGACCGCCGATTTGGTGGCGCTGCTGGAAGGGATCAAGCGCGAGCACCCGGCGTTCAACTATAGTTTCGAAGTGCCGGCCAAAGGCACCGAAACTGGCTGGTGCCAGGAGCCGATGGAGTGCGCCCCCGATCATCAACTGGTCGCCGCGCTGGCGGCTGGACAAGAGCGCGCCTCCGGTGCGCCGGCCGCGATCGGCGGCTGGGGACGGCTTGGCAATGTCGGCGACGGCAACGTCATCGCGGCATTGGGCATCCCGACGGTTCAATATGGCCCCGGTGATATCAGGATTTACAAGGAATGGCCGACAGCGGACGAACGTGTTCTGTTGTCGGATCTGGTGACGGCGGCGCAAGCGGTTGCTCACGCCACCGCGAGCCTGTGCGGCTGATGCGTGACCGTGGCCGGCAACAATGAGGTGATGCCCATGGCTGATACGGTACAGGCCGGTCGGCTTCCATTATCGGGACAATTGATCTGGCCCGGCGTCGCCGCCCTGGTGTTGGTCATCGCGGTCGCGTTGGGCTGGCGTTCGCATCTGGTGCCGGAGCCGGTGCTGGAGACGCTGTCCTACGTCTCCTCGTCGTTTCTGCTGGACGGCGCGGTGACGGCGATCGAGATCGCGGCGCTTGCGATGATCGGCGGTGTGGTGATCGGGCTGTTTCTGGCGCTGATGCGGCTGTCGGCATTGCGCCCGATTCGCGGCGCGGCCTGGTGTTATATCTGGTTCATGCGCGGCACGCCGCTCATTCTGCAACTGGTGTTTCTCTATGACGCCCTGCCGGCGGCAGGAATCCGGCTCGACAGCTTCACCACCGCGGTGGTCGGATTCATGCTCAACGAGGCCGCGTTCTGCGCCGAGATCATCCGCGGCGGCATCCTGTCGGTGGATCGCCGCCAAGGCATCGCGGCCGCGTCGTTCGGCATGGGACCGTTGTTGACGCTCCGGCGTATCATCCTGCCGCAGGCGATGCGGGCGATCCTGCCCGGGATGGCCAACCAGACCATTTCCATGATCAAGGGCACCTCGATCGCCTCGGTGATCTTCGTCAATGAATTGACGTTCCGTTCGCAGCAGATCGTCGGCCAGAACTTCAAGTTCTTCACGGTGTTTGCCGCGGCCGGCATCATTTATTTGATAATGACCAGCGCAGTCGCGATCGCGCAGTTTTATCTCGAACGCAATTTCAACCCCGAGGCGGAACGCAAGGCCAGGCCGGCACAGGCGCCGCTTACGGCGTTGCCCGGCGCGGTCGCGCCGAACGCATGGATGGATACGCTCAGCGCGGGGCAGACTGAGGGCGACACCGCCGACGCACCGTTCGTGGTTTGTCGGAACGTGCAAAAATCGTATGGTGCCAAGCAAATTCTGAACGGTCTCGATCTCACCATCAATCGCGGGGAGGTGGTGGTGCTGATGGGGCCGAGCGGTTCCGGCAAGAGCACGCTGCTCCGGCTGGTGAACCATCTCGAACAGCTCGACTGGGGCGAGATCACGGTCGACGGCAAATATGTCGGCTATGCCAAACAGGCCGGCGACCGCCTTGTGCCGACCCGTAACCTTGCCAAGGCCCGCGCCGACGCGCGGATCGGCATGGTGTTCCAGCATTTCAATCTGTTCGATCATTTCACGGCGCTGGAAAATATCATGGAGGCGCCGGTCCGGGTTTACGGCGAGGCCGCCGACAAGATGCGGGCGCTCGGCATCAGCCTGCTCGGCGCCGTGGGCCTGTCGGCCCATGCCGATCATTTGCCGCACCGGCTATCGGGCGGCCAGCAACAGCGTGTCGCGATCGCCCGCGCGCTGGCGATCTCGCCGCGGCTGATGCTGTTCGATGAACCAACCTCGGCGCTCGATCCCGAACTGGTCGGCGAAGTGCTCGCGGTCATTCGCCGCCTCGCCGAAGCGGGCATGACCATGATGGTCGTGACCCACGAGGTGCGCTTCGCCCGCGAAGTCGCCGACCGCGTCGTGTTCATGGATGAGGGGCGGGTCATCGAGCAGGGACCGCCCGAAGACGTGCTGGACCATCCGAAGCACGAACGGACCCAACGTTTTCTGAGAATGGTCGAGCGCGAGGTGGAGTAAAGGCCGCCTGCTGCGGGATGTGAGAGAGGAATTAAACATGAAGTCTTCGGTCAAGGATTACGTGCAGCTCGAGCGCCTGGCGCAACAGATGGACGCGCGGGGTCTCGATGCCATCGTGGCGAGAGCGGGCATCAATTTCACCTATCTTGCCGGGTTCGCCTATCCCGGCACGCTGGCGCGCCATCTCGATCTCGCGGATTCTCCGCGCGGCGTCTATCTCGTTTGGCCGCGCACCGGCGAGCCGCGCATGGTCGTCAATGCCATCGCCGAGGGGCTCGCTAGGCGCGATTCCTTTATCGAGCACTTCGACGTCTATGAGGGCTATTCCGAACCGCCGATCGAAAGACTGGCGAAGGTGATCGCAGGCATGGGTTTGGCCGATGCCAAAATTGGTTTCGAGACCAATTTCATCAGCGCCGCCGATTGGGAAACGTTGCGGACTCGCCTGCCGCGGATGCAGACGGCCGATTCCACGGAGTTGATGGATGTGGTGCGCGCGGTGAAGACACCGACCGAGTTGGCGCGCCTCAAGCACGGCGCCGACATGCTCGACGATGCCTATCTCGCTTGTTTTCCGACAGTGCGCGCCGGTATGCGGGAGCGGGATCTGCACGCCGCATTGGTGGGCTATTGTCTCGCGCATGGGTCGGAATTTACCCACGGCATTCTCAACTCCGAGCGCAATACGGTCCCCTATGCTGGCGAAAGCGATTTTGCGTTCGCCGCCGGCGACGCCATCCGCACCGACTACGTCACCTACATCAAGGGTTATCCCGGGCATCAGTCACGCTGCGCGGTGGTCGGCCAGCCCAGCGATGAACAGAAACGCCAATATGCCGTGATTCGCGATATCTATCGCGCCGCTAACGACCAACTCGTGCCGGGCCGGACGGCCGGTGAAATCTATCAATTCGTGGTCGAACGTTTCGCGGCGGCGGGGATGGCCTATCATTCGATGTTGGCCGGCCACAGTGTCGGCGCCTGGTGGCATCAGCAGGAGCCGGTGATTGCGCGCGGCAATCCGAGGCGTTTGGAGGCGGGCATGGTGATCGCGATGGAGCCCCACGTAAATCACTGGCACATTCAGGACATGTTCGTGATCCGCGCCGATGGGCCGGAACTGATTTCGAGCAAATTCCCGACCGACGAAATCTTCGTCTGCGCGTAGCCGGCGCACTGACCCCATCGGGCCGACGGACGTGGGTGCGCTGCTCGGCGCAAAGCGGGCGCTGCCGAATCAAAGGGAATTTCGGCAGCGGCTTACAAGAAAGATTAATGACAGATTTGTAAAGCGAAGCGTCGGAAGAGGAAGCTGCGGCGTGCTTCTCCTTCGAGGGACGAGTTCGGCTGTGCGATATCAACATGAGCCGCCGGTTGGGCGTGTGCAAAAAATTTCCGTGCTGAAATCTTTTGAACGCTTGTGATCTGTTCAGCGACGCCTGCATTCCGCTGCATCAAAAAAAACTTTCGCCGTCGTGACTTAGCGAATGATTTGTCGCGAACCGCGATCGACAGTCCAACTGCCGTTGTGCCTGAGCGGCACGGCTCTGCTGCGGTGGAAGACCGCGACCCGAACGGCGTTGAAATCAAACTGACACACGACCGTCATTGACGCTGCTTAACGATCTCGCCGCTTACAACCCTTCTAATTTGGCTTTTTGGGGAAAGAAAAATGAGAAATCGGAAATTGAAGACGACTTTGCTATCCACGGTAGCGCTGCTTGCCGTTGCGGTTGCAGCGACTTCGCTTGGACCAGTTATCGCTGCCCAGGCGGACAAGGCGTGACAAGAACGCCGGCGTCGATCCGAACACGCTGAAGACCAAATATCCGATCAAGCACCTCGTGGTCATCTTCAACGAGAACATCTCGTTCGATCATTACTTCGGCAGCTATCCGAATGCTTTGAACCCCGAAGGTGAGCCGCTTTTCGAGCCCGCCAAGAATACGCAGCGGGACGTCAACAATCTTTTGTCGAGCCCGGCACTGCTTGGGAACAATCCCAACCTGAACACGGCTAACGGCGCCGGCGCGGCCAACCCGTTCCGCCTTGATCGCACGCAGGCCAACACGGCCGACCAGGGCCACGGCTATACGGCCGAGCAGAAGGCCTACGACGGCGGCAAGAACGACCTCTTCCCGTCGAATACCGGCAAGGGCACCAGCGGCGGCGCCGGCGCGTTCGGCTCCACGGCCCAGGTGCTGGGCTATTTCGACGGCAACACTGTCACCGCCATGTGGAACTACGCTCAAAACTACGCGATGAGCGACAATGCCTGGGGTGACCAATTTGGTCCGTCGACGCCCGGCGCGGTCAACATGTACGCCGGCCAGACCAACGGCTTCGTACAGACCAAGGGTAGTGGCAGCTTGCTCGCCGACGGCGCGGGCGGCTTCACGTTGACCGGCGATATCGATCCCTCCGGCGACGTCTGCTCGAGCCCGTCCTCCCAGGCCATGTCGAACGCCAAGAACATCGGCGACCTGCTCAACGGCGCGACCGTTCCGTGGGGTAATTTTTACGGTGGTTTCAATCTGCAAACCATCAATGCCAACGGTAGCACCGGTTGCTCTCGCTCCACCGTCAGCCAGGTCACCGGTGGCGCTCCCGGCGACTATGTTCCGCATCACATCTGGTCGCAGTACTTTACGTCGACCGCCAATCCGACCCATGCCCGTCCGACCTCGACCAAGGCGATCGGCTACACCACGGTTCCGGGCACCAAGAAGGTCGATCCCGCCAACCATAACTACGACTTGAATGATTTCTTCGCTGCGGTCGGATCCGGCAATTACCCGGCGGTCTCTCTCATCAAGATGGCGTCCTTCCAGGACGCGCATCCGGGCAACTCCAATCCGCTCGATGAGCAGACCGGACTGGTCAATCTGATCAACTTCCTGCAGCAGCAGCCTGACTGGGACTCCACCGCCGTGGTCATCGCCTATGACGACTCGGATGGTTGGTATGACCATAGCTTCGCCCCGACGACGAGCCCGTCGTTCTCGACGTCCGATGCCTTGAACGGCGCGGGCCTCTGCGGCGCCGTCGGCGCCACTGAACCCAACGGCATCAAGAATCTGCCTGTCGCGGGACGCTGCGGTCCCGGTACGCGTCAGCCGTTCATGGTGATCTCGCCCTTCGCCAAGAAGAACTACGTCAGCCACGTGCTCATCACGCAGGCCTCGATCCCGCAATTCATCGAGGACAACTGGCTGAACGGTGAGCGTCTCGGTGGTGGCTCCTTCGATGCCACGACCGGTTCGATCGTCGACATGTTCAACTTCAACAAGGCCAACAGCGTGAAGCTTGTCCTCGATCCGACCTCCGGCACCGTGGATACCAAGGCCAAGAACAAGAACGACTAAGTCAGGCGTTACGTCGCATCATCGTGCGATTCCCCGGCGCCGGCCTTATGGCCGGCGCCGTCTTCGCTGCCGAGCCGCAATGTTGCCCGGCGAGTGCGGACCGAGTGGTTTTGAAATCAAACTTACATCTAGTTGTCACTTAGGTTCCCTATCTGTCTCCGCGGCACGGCTCAAAATTTTTTTGAGAGGCAAAAGGGAAAAAGATGAGAAATCGAAAATTGAAGACGACTTTGCTATCCACCGTAGCGTTGCTTGCTGTCGTGGCTGCTGCGACTTCGTTTGGCCCGGTTGTCGCTGGCCAGAACAAGGATCAGACGGCGGACAATAGCCCGGCTTCTCCGAACAACCTGCCGACGAAGACTCCGATCAAGCACCTCGTGGTCATTTTCAACGAGAACATCTCGTTCGATCATTACTTCGGCACCTATCCGAATGCCTTGAACCCCGAAGGTGAGCCCGTTTTCGAGCCCGCCAAGAACACGCAGCGGGACATCAACAATCTTTTGACGAACCCGGCGCTGCTCGACAGCAATCCTAACCTGAACCCTGCCAACGGCACGGCCGCCGCCAACCCGTTCCGTCTCGATCGCACCCAGGCCAACACGTCCGACCAGAACCACGGCTATACGCCCGAGCAGAAGGCCTACGACGGCGGCAAGAACGACCTCTTCCCGCTGGACGTGGGTCAGGGCAGCAGCGGCGGCGCCGGCGCTTTCGGCACCGCGGCCCAGGTGATGGGCTATTTCGACGGCAACACGGTCACCGCTTACTGGAACTACGCCCAGAACTACGCGATGAGCGACAATGCCTGGACTGACACCTTTGGTCCGTCGACGCCCGGCGCGGTCCACATGTTCTCCGGCCAGACCAACGGCTTTACGCTCCCTGTCGGTGTTCCTCCCGGCACGCCTGCCTCGGCCGTTGGTCAGCTTCTGCTGTCAACCGATGCCGGGGTCCCGAACAGCGATGGCAGCTTCACGCTCACTGGCGATATCGATCCCGCCGGCGACGTCTGCTCAAGCCCGTCGGTTCAGGTCCAGATGACGGCCAAGAATATCGGCGACCTGCTCAACACGGGCAATATCCCCTGGGGGTCGTTCGTCGGTGGTTTCAACCTGCAAACCATCAATGCCAACGGCAGCACCGGTTGCCACCGCAGCACCATCAGCCCGGTCACCGGCGGTTCTCACGGCGACTATGTCCCGCATCACATCTGGTTCCAGTACTACACCTCGACGGCCAATCCGACCCACGCCCGTCCGAGTTCGACCAAGGCGATCGGCTTCACCGAGGTCCCTGGCACCAAGAAGATCGACCCGGCCAACCATGCCTACGATCTGCAGGACTTCTTCACTGCGGTCGGATCCGGCAATTACCCGGCGGTTTCCTTCATCAAGCAGGCATCGTTGCAGGACGGTCACCCGGGCAACTCCAACCCGCTCGATGAGCAGACCGGATTGGTTAATCTGATCAACTTCCTTCAGCAGCAGCCGGACTGGGACTCAACGGCCGTGATCGTCACCTATGACGACTCGGACGGCTGGTACGACCACGCCCCCGCCCCGATCTCGCGTGGGTCGTTCTCGCCTTCGGATGTGTTGAACGGCACCGGCAACTGCGGCATCCCGGGCCAGACCCCCGAACCCAACGGCATCAGCGGTCAGCCCGTCGCGGGCCGCTGCGGTCCGGGTACCCGTGTCCCGTTCGTGGTGATCTCGCCCTTCGCGAAGAAGAACTACGTCAGCCACGTGCAGGTCTCGCAGGCCTCGATCCCGCAATTCATCGAGGACAACTGGCTGCAAGGTCAGCGTCTCGGCGGTGGCTCCTTCGATGCCACGAGCGGTTCGATCGTGGACATGTTCAACTTCAACAAGGCCAACAGCACCGCGCTTATCCTCGATCCGACCTTCGGCACGGTGGATACCAAGGCCAAGTCCAAGAACCAGTGAGCTGAGTTAGATGTTACATCGCACCATCGTGTGTTTCCTCGGCGCCGGCCTTATGGCCGGCGCCGTCTTCGCTGCCGAGCCGCAAAAATTGCCCGGCGAAAATCCGAATCCGGTCCATCTGGTCCATCCTCCTGCCCAACCGCTCTCCGCGATGGCCAGGCTTGGTCGGGATATATTTTTCGACACGAGCCTGTCGTCGTCGGGCAAGATCTCTTGCGCGTCTTGTCATAGCCCGGACCACGCCTACGGTCCCCCGAACGACGGCCCGGTCATGCTCGGTGGCCCCGCGCTGACGCTTCCCGGTGCGCGCGCCGTCCCCTCGCTGACGTACCTGGAGCGGCAGCCCGAATTCAGCATCGGCCCCGATGATACGTTAAACGAGAACGTGAACTTGGCGCAGCAGGCCGAGATCGGCAAGACCGCGGCGCGCGCGGAGAAGATCGCAACAAAGACTGCGCAAAGCGCAAATATCGTTCCGCAGGGCGGCCTGTTCTGGGATGGCCGCGCCGACACCCTTCAGATGCAGGCGTCAGGTCCGCTGCTCGATCCGCGAGAGATGGACGGCGGCAGCATCGAGATCATGGCCGAAAAAATCCGCCAAGCGCCTTATGCCAGGAAACTGGCGGCATTGTTCGGCGAGAATATCTTAAAGAATACGAATTTGCTGGTTGCCGAGGCGACGTTCGCGATCGGCCGCTATCAGATCGAGGAGCCGAGCTTCCACCCCTACACCAGCAAGTACGACTATTGGCTGGAAGGAAAGGCGCGTCTCAGCGAGGCCGAAATGCGCGGTCTTCGGCTGTTCAACGATCCGGAAAAAGCCAATTGCGCCGGCTGTCATACCTCTGAGCCAAGCAAGGACGGATACCCGCCGGTGTTCACCGACAGGCAATATGAAGCCTTGGCCGCGCCGCGTAACCTCGCGCTGGCGGATACCAAGGCTCCCGACTATTTCGATCTCGGGGTTTGCGGACCCATTCGCAAGAATATTGCCGACCAAACGCAATTTTGCGGCATGTTCAAGACGCCGACCTTGCGCAACACCGCTGTACGCCACGCGTTCTTCCACAACGGTGTATTCCAGACCTTGCAGCAGGTGATGGATTTCTACAATTTCCGCGATACGAATCCGGAGAAGGTCTATCCGCTTGACGCCGACGGAAAGGTCCAGAAGTTCAACGACATTCCGGTGCAGTATCACGCCAATGTCGATGTCAGCGATCCCCCCTTTAACCGCCATCCCGGCGAAACGCCGGCCATGACGGCGCAGGACGAAACCGACCTCATCGCGTTCCTGCAAACCCTGAACGATGGATACAAGCCGGAGCAGTGAGGCCGACGGCTGTGTCTACCGAAAGCCTTGTCTGGGGGTGATGCCGGGATGGCATCGCCCAAGCCGGCGAAATGATCGGGCTGCTCCGTTTCGTTCTGGCCCGTCCTCCTCCATCTTCACCTGCGAAGGCTCTGGGATGCCGGGCTGGTGGGGAGCCAACAGGGGTAACGCTGGAAGCCATTGAGACGCGTTCAATTCGCTCCCAAGGGATTCAGCATGAGCCTCTCAAACGAGATTCTTAGGTCCGCAGGGCTTCGCGCGAGAAGCAAACTGAGCGCAGCCGCGCGCTATCGATGCGCATGGACAAAGCGCGAACCGTTGTGCCCGTTGACACACTTATTCTTGCTCTGTTCCGCTCGTCATAGCTGAAATGGCCGAAGCCGACGATCTGACGGAGGCGCAGTTTTACGCTGATTTAAAAGGGATTTTCGAGAAAGAATGGTGCTGCCAGACAGGATTGAACTGTCGACCTCTCCATTACCAATGGAGTGCTCTACCACTGAGCTACGGCAGCATTGCCCCGGATGTGAGAATCGGCCCAAAGGGCCCTCAAGGCGGGCCGATCCTTGCCACAAGGTCCCCGTTCGCGCAAGCGCGGGAAGCCCCGGTAAAACATCAAAAACGGCCCGGTCAGCGGGCCGCGGCGGCCTCGCTCAGCCGGATCAATTCCGGCGAGATCCGGTTCCCGGTTCCGCGCCAAGCGCCCGCAGCGCCTTGATCGGCGCGAGGTCCTTGCGATCCGGCCTCGTTGCCGGCCGCCCCTTGCATTTATTCCGCCATGGGTGGCTCATCGGTCTATTGTTTCGGCGATGTCGTTTTGAGGAGCGGAGTGAACGGGTTTGCGATGACGGATGACGGCGACAAGCGCGAGGTATCAATCGGCGCAATTGCAACCAAATCAAGCAAAGGCGCAAAGCAGGAACGGCGGCAGGATCGCTTGAAGCAGGCCTTGCGCGAAAATCTCAAGCGAAGAAAATCGCAGGCGAGGGGCCGTGACGATCTGACCGCCGCACCTTCTAATATCGATGGTGCCTCGCCATATGACGATTGCGGTAAGAAGTCCGGCGAATAGCCACGCTCGTCGTCGCGACACATTTTGTTTTCAAGCTGCGGTTTGTTTTCAAGCAATGTGAAAGGCGATGGGCGTGGACTCAAAAGACGACACCGCGCGAACGAGGATTCCGGTGGCGGCCTCGTTCCCGCGTCATGAACAGACCTTCCCGGCATTGACGCCGCAAGAAATCGCGCGCATGCGCGGGTTCGGCGAGATCGCCAATTACAGGGATGGCGAAAGGCTGTTCGAAACCGGCAAGCCGGGGCCGGGGATGTTCATCCTGTTGTCCGGCCATGTCGTGATCACCCAGCGCGACGGGCTCGGTCACGTCACGCCGGTGATCGATCAGGGGCCGGGGCAATTCCTCGCCGAAATCGGCCAGCTCTCGGGCCGCGTTGCGCTGGTCGACGGCGTCGCCGAGGGCGACGTCGAGACCCTGCTGATTCCGCCGGAGCGCCTGCGTGCGCTGTTGGTCGCGGAAGCCGATCTCGGCGAGCGCATCATGCGCGCGCTGATCCTGCGCCGGGTCAATCTGATCCAGGCCGGCGCCGGCGGCCCGGTGCTGATCGGGCCGGCGGATTCCAGCGGGGTGGTCCGGCTGCGCGGATTTCTCACCCGCAACGGCAATCCGCATCATCTGCTCGATCCCGCCACCGAGCATGACGCCGCCGCGCTGATCGAGCGCTATTCGCCCTCGCCCGAGGACTGGCCGCTGGTGGTGACGCCCGATGGCACGGTGCTGCGCAATCCGAGCGAGTCCGAACTGGCGCGCGCGATGGGAATGATCCGCGGCGTCACCAAGGGCAAGGTCTACGATGTCGCCATTGTCGGCAGCGGTCCGGCCGGATTGTCCACCGCGGTGTACGCCGCGTCGGAGGGCCTCAGCGTCGCGGTGTGCGATGCGCGGTCGTTCGGCGGTCAGGCCGGCGCCAGCGCGCGCATTGAAAATTATCTGGGCTTTCCGACCGGCATTTCAGGAATCGCGTTGACCGCCCGCGCCTTCAACCAGGCGCAGAAGTTCGGCGCCGAGGTCATGATCCCGGTCGAGGTCAAGGCACTCGATTGTTCGCGCGACGATGGCGCCTTCGCGCTGAAGCTCGATAGCGGCGACGATCTGCGCGCCAGGTCGATCGTGGTGGCGAGCGGGGCGCGCTATCGCCGGCCCGAAATCGCCAATCTCGCCGATTTCGAAGGCCGCGGCGTCTGGTATTGGGCCTCGCCGATCGAGGCGCGGCTGTGCGCGGCACAGGACGTGGTGCTGGTCGGCGGCGGCAATTCCGCCGGCCAGGCCGCGGTGTTTTTGTCGGGCCACGCCCGCAGGGTCAACATGGTGATCCGCGGTGGTGGCCTTGGCGCCAGCATGTCGCGCTATTTGATCGAGCGCATCGAGGCGACGCCGAACATCGAACTGATGTTCAACTCCGAGGTGGTCGGCCTTGACGGCGTGCAGAATGCCTCGCTGGAGCGGGTGCGTTGCCGTAGCCGCCTGTCCGGCGAAGACACCGAGATGGATATCCGCAATCTGTTTTTGTTTGTCGGCGCCGATCCCGCCACCAACTGGCTGGAGGGTTGCGGCGTCATGGTCGATCGCGGCGGCTTCGTAATGACGGGCGCGCAGTGCAGGAAGGCCGCAGGCGATCTGGCCTCCGCGCTGGAAACCTCGGTGCCTGGCGTGTTCGCGGTCGGCGATGTCAGGTCCGGGTCGGTCAAGCGGGTCGGCGGCGCGATCGGCGAGGGCGCCCAGGTGGTCGCGGCGCTGCACGGGTTTCTTGGCGATACGGCCAAGCCGGCGCTTTAACGAGAGGGGGACGGAGATGGCGAAACGCTGCACCCATCTCGATGGCATCCATACGGTGACGCCGAGCGCGCTCGGATGCGAGGAATGCCTGAAGAGCGGCAGCCCATGGCTGCATCTGCGGATCTGTCGCACCTGCGGCCATGTCGGCTGCTGCGACGACTCGCCCAACCAGCACGCCACCAAGCATTTCCACGCCACCGCCCACCCCATCATCGAAGGCTACGATCCGCCCGAAGGGTGGGGCTGGTGTTATGTCGATGAGGTCGTATTCGATCTCTCGGACCGCAAGACGCCGCATAACGGGCCGATCCCGCGCTATTATTGAAGCCAATGTGCGTTGCGCGCACGTACACGTTCTAAGTTTTTGACAAGTCTGCGGATAATACGGGCATTGTCCGCGACGATTTTGATCGCTGGCCATGTGTAGCTTTTTCCCATTGAGGGTGTAGCATTCGTTCCACTTTAACGGGGGACGGCATCATGATCTTGGGAATGAGTTTAGCTACCTTCACGCAGGTGCATGTCATCATCAGCCTGATTGGAATCGTCTCTGGTATTCTCGTGATGTTCGGGCTACTCGGCTCCAGCCGCAAGCCTGGCATGACCGCGATCTTTCTATTGACCACGATCCTGACCAGCGCGACCGGTTTTCTGATTCCGCCTCTGGTGTCCGACAAGCTGCTGCCATCGCACATCATCGGCGCTCTCTCGCTGGTGCTGCTGGTGGTCGCCTGCATCGCGCTTTACGGCATGAAGCTCGCCGGTTCGTGGCGCTGGATCTACGTGCTGACCGCGATGATCTCATTGTATCTCAACGTGTTCGTACTGGTGATCCAGAGCTTCCTCAAGGTCCCCTTCCTGCATGCGCTGGCGCCGAGCGTGCCGCCGTCCGAGCCGCCGTTCGCGGTCGTGCAAGGTCTCGTGCTGCTGTTCTTCGTACTCGTGATCATCGGCGCGGTCAGGCGCTTCCGGCCGCCAGCGACGTTCGCTTGATCCAGCTTCGTCATTCCGGGGCGACGTGAAACGTCGAACCCGGAATCGACGAGACGATGTCTCTAAATTCTTAGATGTGCATTTGCACATCTAAGGTGCACGCGAAGAGCGTGTGCCGAAATGAACTTTGTCAGTACAGGAGAGTTCATCATGCCCATGATCAAGACCAAAGACGGCACCGAAATCTTTTACAAGGATTGGGGCACCGGCCAGCCGATCGTGTTCTCACATGGCTGGCCGCTGTCGTCCGACGATTGGGACGCGCAGATGCTGTTCTTCCTCAATCACGGCTACCGGGTGATCGCCCATGACCGCCGCGGTCATGGGCGTTCCAGCCAGACCGGCGATGGCCATGACATGGATCATTATGCGGACGATCTCGCCGCGGTGACCGCGCATCTCGATGTCAAGAACGCCATCCATGTCGGCCATTCCACCGGCGGCGGCGAGGTCGTGCATTATCTGGCACGGCACGGCGAGAGCCGGGTCGCCAAGGCGGCGATACTCTGTGCGGTGCCGCCGCTGATGGTGAAAACCCCGGCCAACCCCAATGGCCTGCCCAAGGACGTGTTCGACGGATTTCAGACGGCGCTTGCGGCCAACCGCTCGGAATTCTATCGCGACGTCGCCGCGGGTCCCTTCTACGGTTACAATCGTCCAGGCGCGAAAGCCTCGGAGCCGGTGATCCAGAATTGGTGGCGCCAAGGCATGATGGGCGGCGCCAAGGCGCATTACGACGGTATCGTCGCCTTCTCGCAGACCGATTTCACCGACGACCTCAAGAAGATCAGCGTCCCGGTGCTGGTGATGCACAGCGAAGACGACCAGATCGTTCCCTACGTCGCCGCCGGGCCGTTGTCAGCGAAGCTTCTGAAGAACGGGACCTTGAAAACCTACAAGGGCTTGCCGCACGGCATGCCCACCACGGAAGCGGCCACGATCAACGCGGATCTGCTGGCGTTTTTCAAGGGCTGACGCCGGTCGCCTCGACGGCGGCGATTTGGGAGTAGGCTGAAAGGCCCGCCGGTGCCGGCGAAGGTCGTGCCGCAGGCGAAAGATGCCGCAGTGGCGGCCCGTCTGTGGGATATCTCCGCCGCGCTGACCGGAGTATCGTTCGATCAGGCCGCGATCGCGGCCTGAATGGGTGACGCAACGATACGATGGGAAGTCCGATGAAAGTCATCCTGTTCGGCGCTACCGGCATGGTCGGGCAGGGTGTGCTGCGCGAATGCCTTGTCGATGCCGGCGTCGAGCGCGTGCTGGTGGTCGGGCGTAGCCCGACCGGACAGCAACATGCAAAACTGCGGGAAATCCTGCATGGTGATTTCTTCGATTTTTCCGCGATCGAATCCGAACTCTCCGGCCATGACGCCTGCTTTTTCTGTCTCGGCGTTTCTTCGGTCGGCATGGACGCGCAACGCTACCGGCATCTGACCTATGATCTGACCATGGCGACGGCGACGACGCTGGCCAGGCTTAATCCCGGCATGGTGTTCACCTATGTCACCGGGCGCGGCACCGATTCGACGGAGCAAGGCCCGCGGATGTGGGCGCGCGTCAAAGGCAAGACCGAAAACGACCTGCTCAAGCTGCCGTTCAAGGCGGCCTATATGTTTCGTCCCGGGGGCATCCAGCCGCTGCACGGCGTCAGGTCGAAGACTGCCTGGGTGCAGGCGGTCTATGTGGTGGCGTCACCTCTGTTCGCGTGGCTCGCACGGACTTCGCCGAAATATGTGACGACCACCGAGCGGGTCGGCCGCGCCATGATCAGCGTCGCGCGCGACGGCTATCCGAAGCCGGTGCTGGAGAGCGAGGACATCAATCGGTTTTAGTTGCGCTGTCATTCCGGGCGCACATCTGAGGTTCACTCACTTCGCTCGTGCTCCGGAGTGACCAGCAGGGTTGTGGGCTCACCCCATCAAATAGCCGCAAATTTCAAGGCTTTTGCCGCGATCCGGTTCGCCCTATACTTCGGCCATAACAGCAGGATTTTAGATGGATCGCATTCGTATCGTCGGCGGCAACAAGCTCAACGGCACCATTCCGATCTCGGGTGCGAAGAATGCCGCGTTGCCCCTGATGATCGCGGGCTTGTTGTCCGAGGAAACGCTTATTCTCGACAACGTGCCGCGGCTCGCCGACGTCGCGCAGTTGCAGCGCATTCTCGGCAACCACGGCGTCGATATCATGGCGGTGGGAAAGCGCCCCGGCGATCAGCAATATCAGGGCCAGACCCTGCATATCTCGGCAGCCGACATCATCGACACCACGGCACCTTACGAACTGGTGTCGCGGATGCGCGCAAGTTTTTGGGTGATCGCGCCGCTGTTGGCGCGGATGCACGAGGCCAAGGTGTCGCTGCCCGGCGGCTGCGCCATCGGCACCCGGCCGGTGGATCTGCTGATCATGGCGCTGGAAAAACTCGGCGCCGAGATCGCCATCGACGGCGGCTATGTGATCGCGAAAGCACCTGATGGCCTGAAGGGCGCCACGATCGATTTCGCCAAGGTCACGGTCAGCGGCACCCATGTCGCGCTGATGGCGGCGACCTTGGCCAAGGGCATCACGACCATCAACAACGCCGCCTGTGAGCCGGAAATCGTCGATGTCGCCGATTGCCTCAACAAGATGGGCGCGCGCGTCAGTGGCGCCGGCACCCCGCGCATCGTGATCGAAGGCGTCACGAAATTGCACGGCGCGCGGCATACCGTGCTGCCCGATCGGATCGAAACCGGCACCTACGCGATGGCGGTGGCGATGACCGGTGGCGATGTGCAGCTGGCCGGGGCGCGACCGGAACTGTTGCAGTCCGCGCTCGATGTCTTGACCGAGGCGGGTGCGGTCGTCACGGTCAACAATGAAGGCATTCGTGTCGCCCGCAACGGCGCCGGGATCGCCCCGGTGACGGTTGCGACCGCGCCGTTTCCGGGGTTCCCGACCGATCTGCAGGCGCAGCTGATGGCGCTGATGGCCTGCGCCGGAGGCTCGTCGCAGATCACCGAAACCATCTTCGAAAACCGCTTCATGCATGTGCAGGAACTGGCGCGGTTCGGCGCGCGGATCAGCCTCGACGGCGAGACCGCCACTATCGACGGCATCGCCAAACTGCGTGGCGCGCCTGTCATGGCCACCGATCTGCGCGCGTCGGTGTCGCTGGTGATCGCGGGCCTGGCCGCCGAAGGCGAGACCATGGTCAACCGCGTCTATCACCTCGACCGGGGATTCGAGCGGCTTGAGGAAAAGCTGTCGGCCTGCGGCGCCTCCATCCAGCGCATCAGTGATTGAAGGTTCACGCATATTCCGCAAAAGTGGCTGCCGGTTTTGCGAAAGAATATGCATCAAAATTCGAGGCGCGATCGATGACGACCGAGCTCAAATTGATTGCCCTCGACGCCGACGACCTCGCGGTCATTTCCGCGCATGTCCAGGATGCCCACCTGCAGGCCGCCGACATTATCTGGCGGCAGAGCGAGAAGCGGCTGGTGGTCGGGATGAGCCGGCTGGATTGGGAACAGACCATGGCGGGGGAAGCCACCCCGCGCCGGCTGATCTCGGCGCTGCGGTTCGACCGGGTATTGTCCTGCAAATCGCGCCATATCGACCTGGAGGCGCCGCCGGAAGAGCCGCTCGAACTGCTCGGGATCGAGTTTCACCCGGCCGAAGCCCCCGGCGGCAGCGTCGTCCTGCTGTTCAGCAGCGGCGGGGCGCTGCGGCTGGATGTCGAATGTCTCGAATGCGAGCTGGCCGACCTCGGCGCGGACGATCTCGGGACCTCCGATCTCGGGGCCGAGTCCTCCGGGCTGGACGCCTGAACCGGCCTTATTCCGGCGGTTGAAGGGTTGACGGCCCTTGGCCGCCGCGCCATTGAGCATAGACCTTCGACCCGCCATCAAGAAAGCCACCATGCCGATTCGCCTGGACAGCAGCAGCGCCGATTTCCGAGAGCGATTCGGCACATTTCTCGCCGCCAAGCGCGAAGCCTCCGCCGATGTCGAGCGCGCCACCCGCGCCATCGTCGACGACGTCGCGGCGCGTGGCGACGCCGCGCTGATCGAGGCGACCCGCAAATTCGACCGGCTCGACATCGATGCGAGCGGGCTGCGCGTGACGGCGGCCGAGATCGATGCCGCGGTAAAGGCCTGCGATCGCGAGACGCTCGACGCGCTGAAATTCGCGCGCGACCGGATCGAATTGTTCCATCAGCGACAATTGCCGAAGGATGAGCGTTTCACCGACGCGCTGGGCGTCGAACTGGGCTGGCGCTGGAGCGCGATCGATGCCGTCGGTCTTTATGTTCCGGGCGGCACCGCGGCCTATCCGTCTTCGGTGCTGATGAACGCCGTGCCGGCGAACGTCGCGGGTGTCGGGCGCGTGGTGATGGTGGTGCCGTCGCCCGACGGCAAGCTCAATCCGCTGGTGCTGGCCGCGGCCCATCTCGGCGGCGTGTCGGAGATCTATCGCGTCGGCGGCGCGCAGGCGGTGGCGGCACTGGCCTGGGGCACCGCGACGATCGCGCCGGTGGCGAAGATCGTCGGCCCCGGCAACGCCTATGTCGCCGCGGCCAAGCGGCTGGTGTTCGGCAAGGTCGGGATCGACATGATCGCGGGCCCTTCGGAAGTGCTCGTCATCGCCGACCGCACCGGCAATGCCGGCTGGATCGCGGCCGATCTGCTGGCGCAGGCCGAGCACGATGCCAGCGCGCAATCGATCCTGATCACCGACGATGCTGCGCTCGCCGACGAGGTCGCGCGCGCGGTGGAATCGCAATTGACGACATTGCCGCGCGCGGAAATCGCGCGCGCGTCGTGGAACGAGTTCGGCGCGATCATTATGGTCAGGAATCTCGACGATGCCGCGGCGCTGGCGAACGAGATCGCCGCCGAACATCTGGAGATCATGACCGCCGACCCGGAAGCGCTGTCGGCAAAGGTCCGCAATGCCGGTGCGATCTTTCTCGGACCGCATACGCCCGAAGCCATCGGGGATTATGTCGGCGGTTCCAATCACGTGCTGCCCACCGCGCGCTCGGCGCGGTTTTCCTCCGGCCTCGGCGTGCTCGATTTCATGAAGCGCACCTCGATCCTCAAATGCGGACCGGATCAGCTGCGCGCGCTGGGCCCGGCGGCGATGACGCTCGGCAAGGCCGAAGGGCTCGATGCGCATGCCCGCTCGGTCGGAATGCGCCTGAATTTGCCAATCGACCTGCCATGACCAAACCGCCGCCGATGGACGATTCAAACAATCGCATCGTCGCGGTGACGCTCGATGAGGAATCGATCGGACGCTCCGGTCCCGACATCGAGCATGAGCGCGCGATCGCGATCTACGATCTCGTCGAGAAGAATTTGTTCGCGCCCGATGGCGCCGAGGGTGGACCGTTCACCCTGCATCTCGGCATCACCGGCAACCGGCTGATGTTCGATATCCGCCGCGAGGACGGTACGCCGGTGGTGGCGCATCTGTTGTCGCTGACGCCGTTCCGGCGGATCGTGAAAGACTATTTCATGATTTGCGACAGCTACTACCAGGCGATCCGCACCGCGACGCCGGACAAGATCGAAGCCATCGACATGGGTCGCCGCGGCATTCACGACGAGGGTTCGCGCACGCTGCAGGAACGCCTGAAAGGCAAGGTGCGGGTCGATTTCGAAACCGCGCGCCGGCTGTTCACGCTGATCTGCGTGCTGCACTGGAAGGGCGAAGCATGATCCGGACCCGGAGCATGCCCGACCTCAGAGACACCTGACGCATGGCGGCGCCACCGCGCCCGCGTGCTCCGCAAGCCGTGCTGTTTTCGTGCGGCTTGAACAGCGTGCGTTCGCCGATGGCGGAAAGCCTGCTGCAGCACATGTTTCCGCAGGCGCTCTATGTCAAATCCGCCGGCGTCAAGAAAGGCGAACTCGATCCGTTCGCGGTCGCCGTGATGGCGGAACTGGGCCAGGATATCTCCGGCCACAGACCGATGACGTTCGAGGAACTCGACGATTGGGAAGGGCTCAATTTCGACCTCATCATCACGCTGTCGCCGGAAGCGCATCACAGGGCGCTGGAACTGACGCGGACTTTGGCTGCGGATGTCGAATATTGGCCGACGCATGACCCCACCGGCGCCGACGGCAATCGCGAACAGAAGCTGGAAGCCTATCGCGAGGTCTGCGACGGGCTGTTGCTAAGGATTCGCAAGCGCTTTTCGAAGGCCGGGGTCGCAAACGGGTGACATATGGTCATAAACGGCTGTAGCGAATCGGCGAGTTCGATCATTCGTTCGCCCAGCAGCGGAGCCGCCCATCCGTGACCTTTCGACCGGCCGCCGCCGCTTGCGCGGTTGTCTCAGAGAAGCCCTTCCGATAGGTTCCGCGCGAATTCGCCCCGAATCCTCCCCCAGCAAACATCCGCATGCTAGGCCGCCCCAAATTCGTTCTTGCTTCCGGTTCGCCGCGACGGCTCAGCCTGCTCAATCAGGCCGGGATCGAGCCCGACGCGCTGCGTCCGGCCGATGTCGACGAGACCCCGCGCCGGGGCGAGCTGCCGCGCGCCTGCGCCAACCGGCTGGCCCGCGCCAAAGCCGACGCCGCGCTTAAATCGGTGCAGCTCGATGACGAGTTGCGCGGCGCCTTCATCCTCGCCGCCGACACCGTGGTCGCGGTCGGCCGCCGCATCCTGCCCAAGGCCAATCTGGTCGACGAGGCCTCGCAATGCCTGCGGCTGTTGTCGGGCCGCAACCATCGCGTCTACACGGCGGTCTGCCTGGTGACGCCGAAAGAGAGCTTTCGCCAGCGCCTGATCGAGACCCGGGTGCGCTTCAAGCGGCTCAGCGAGGACGATATCCAGGCCTATATCGGTTCCGGCGAATGGCGCGGCAAAGCCGGCGGCTACGCCGTGCAGGGCATCGCCGGCTCGTTCGTGGTCAAGATGGTCGGCTCCTACACCAATATCGTCGGCCTGCCGCTCTACGAGTCGATCGCCCTGCTCGGCGGCGAAGGTTTTCCGATCCGCTTCGGCTGGTTGAATGCCAGCTAAGCCGCCAGATCAGGCCGGTGATCCGGCAAGGCGCAGGGCTGTCTCAAAACAAGCCATCCGGCAAGCCGTTTTCAGCAAAGCCGTGCCCGATCTGCGGCAAGGCCGCCGTCGAGGCATCGAAGCCGTTTTGTTCCGAGCGCTGCCGGGACGTCGATCTGAACCGCTGGCTGTCGAATTCCTATGCCATCCCCGGCAAGCCGGAAGACGACCAGGACGCCGAATAGGCGCGATTCCCCAACAATTTGGCGGAAAGGCAGGAGCGTGGCCAGGCCCGGCGAAGCCGGACAGCGGCGGCCCTCAGACGATGCCGGACAAGCTAGCGAAGCCGGGTGGACAGGGCGGTCCGACCTTACTATAAACCGCCCGCTCCGGGGTGCTTTGGCTCCCGCAGTGCCCAGGTAGCTCAGTTGGTAGAGCATGCGACTGAAAATCGCAGTGTCGGTGGTTCGATCCCGCCCCTGGGCACCACTCAGCTTTTAAGCGTTTGATTTAAAAGCAAATAAGCAAAATCAAGGAGTTGACGCTACCCGCCTGGTACAAAAGGTTGGTACAATGCCCCTTGCAATGTCACGTCCCTGGAAGCATCCCCGAAGCGGTGTCTACTACCTCCGAAAAGGAGTGCCAGAGGACCTACGCGAACTCGTCGGCAAGCTCGAGGAGAAGCGGAGTCTCGGGACCCGCGACCCTGCGGAAGCCAAACGCCGCCATGCCGAGGCGCTCGCGGATGTTGAGGTCAGGTGGGCCAATCTGCGTGCAGGACCAAAGGCGCTCACGGAGCGAGAGGCGCACCAACTCGCCATGACGGTGCATGACCGATGGCTACGACAGCACCAGGAAAATCCGAGCCAACAGACCGCCTGGAATGTGGACCTTGCTGACCGGCGAGAGTACAGAACTCTTCCCATGATCGAGCTTGCCAACGCCAGAGCTCGTCAAGAACCCGGTCGCGGTCGAGCAATTCTTGCCAAGAGGTCCAGATCCGGTGGTAATTGACATTGTGCTGAAGCACGAAATTGGGCGTGACGCCGGGATCGGCAAGTCTCACGCCATGATCGGCCAGGTCTCGCGCCAGCCGCCGACAGGACCGCCCGAAGGCATCGACCTTGCGGGCACGGGTCGTCAGACGCTTCGTTCTGTTCAGTTCGAGATAGTCCCGGGCTGCGTGCGAAGCCAGTTCGCAGTAGGCACGAAGTACTCGGTTCTCGAGGGTATCGAAGTTTTCTTCTCGTGCAACGGCCAATATTCGCTGTTGATCACCAGCCCGCTCAGCGAGGGTTTCTCCCGGCTGGCGTACAAGCCAGGTCATGGCTCGGCGGTCGAGTTCTTGAACCCGTGATATTGGGATCTGCCGATGGGTTCGTCGCAAGATACGACGAGGTGATCGGGCCAGTTCTTCGATCGTTCGCCAGAGCACGAAAGCGTGGTGGGCTACGACATCCATGCTCGGCGGGACGCTGTCCCCTTCTTCGGTCCACCGTCGCCGCAATTCCTGCCAAAGCCTTGCTGGATCGCCCAGGGCGGTCTCTACGTCTCTGAGCCGCCCCCAGACCGCTTGGGCTCTAAGCATAAGGCGGTGGGCCTCCTGTTCCTTTTCTGTCTGAGGTTCCAGTTTGGTGGGCGGACGTTCTGGTGCGCTTGGCCAGTGAATCCGAATGTTTTGGCCGGCGGTTGAGACGGATATGCCGGGCGTGCTCCTGATCGGCAATGGGATAATGGAGAGATGCCGCTCTTCATCTCCAGACCCAAAGCCCGAAACGGGCTCGGTCGTACCCTGCCTGCCATTTACAGTCGCTCGTTCACCATTGGTCTCGTAAAGCCAGATCGAGGCTGCGTGGTTATCGCTGATTTCAATGTCCTGGCCACGCAGGACAATTCGGCGAGGCCGCTCCGGTTGAACTAGGGCCCACGGTCTCAGCCAGATCTCCAGCACGGCGCTCACCCTTCGCGCGTTAGGCCGCGCCAGACGAATAGGCCAGTGCCTCTGGCCTGCCGCTCGCGCAGCTCTGCGACCCGTTCTGCCATAACTAAGTCGTTTAGTTCGTCTCGAAGCAGCCGATCGAGTTTGTCGAAGGCTGCGCGATGACTGTCAATCTCGAGACCTCGAAGCTTCGGCAGAATGCGAAGCTCGATCTGATCGGCGAGAGGTAGTCGGTAGTCGTCGCCCGGACGGGTAGGGTAGTTAACAACATACGCGATCATTGCATCCCTCAGGCGATGACCAAACGGGCGACCACAATCCTCCATGATTTCGGCGAGCTTGTTGATCGCAGGGTCAACTGCGCTTCGAGCCGCACCATTAAATCCGGTTGGCCATCTCAACTTTGATCGCGCCTAGCTGAGCTTCTTTGGCTGTCGCTTCCACAAGACGTCGACGCACGTCGTCTTCCCGTGTCGCGATCCCGCGCTCATGTTGTTGCACAAGGAGGAACAGCGCTGCGTTGAGGCAGATGACAAGAAAGCCGAGGCCGCCGATCAGGCCTATCCACTTCCATGAGGCTGGGGGGATCTGAAGTGCCGGCCCGTTAGCGACGGCCGAGCTCTCGTTCAATGCTGTCAAGGCATGCCTCCATGTCTTCTGCGAGCTGGTGGACCCAGAAGCGCAGCACCTTCCAACCGCGGCCGATGACTTCTTTGTCCCTCAACCGATCAGCGGTCTTTCGATTGCCGGTCACATCCGTGTGCCAGCGAACTCCATCAACTTCAACGTCGAGGTTTGTCTTCCCGGCAAAGAGCGCGAAATCTAGGTAGCGTGTACCAAGTGGATACTGAGGATGGGGCTCCAGACCGCGCGCCTGCATCGAGGTGAAAAGCCTGCGTTCCCAACTGCTGTCGAACTGCTGCGGCCTGGGAGGCGACCACGGCTTGCTCGCACGGTCTGCCAGAAATTCGATATGTCGAATTCGACATGTCTTCGCATTGGAGAGGTCAGCTGTTGAGACTCCCCACGCCATAAAAGCTCACGTTCGCAGCCGATCATTTCGGCCGTAGTGCGAGTGCCCTTTTGACCGCAATTCGCGCCGGCCACAGCTGCCCAAAGCTTTGACGAGCTTGCGACGGGCTCCGATTTTATGCCGAAGCCGACCACCGTGTAGCGCTTTACCTGTCCATCCGACCGGGAGACGAAGATTGCGGAGTTCCAACCGTGAGCGTTAGAAAAAAACTCTCGAAGCACTCTCGCATTCGAGAGTTGCTTCATCAACGGTCCAGAACTCGGGACCGCCTACAAGACGACCGTGTTCGATTGAAGGGCCAGAAAGAGGTCTGCCGCCGACCTGCTTACAGAGGTCGACAATGTCGTGAATATCCGACAAGACTTGTGCCGGCAATTCTGACGTTGGTTCGCCATGTAGTTAAGTCGCTGTAGCGATCAGCGACGGAAAAACTCTCATTTGGCTTCGAGATCAGCGTCGCATCGAGATAGAAGGAAACGCGCGCTGAAAGCGACGCAGCCATATCGAGACTCAGCCGCCGAGCTCCGTCGACGTAATCCTGGGCCCAAAGTCGCTTCCATTTGACACTGCAGGTGCCGTCAGGAAGCTTGGCGGTCGGAAGCATGAAATCGATGATGGGATAACCGCCGGCAAGATCGCTGTCCTCCCGTCCGGTCTTCGACAGGATGGCCGTATCTGGAAATGAGCCGTCTTCCTTCCCCCACAAATGGCCGGCGCGTGTGACCACCAGATACCCCTCGGGGACGAGGTGGACAGGCAGGTCACGCGTAGCGGGCTGCGCAAGACACGCCGCGCGGAAAGCCGTTAGCACGTTGACAAAGCCCCGCAGATCCGCTGCGTTTTCGTATGGGAACACGATGCGTTCATACGGCGTGGCCTGAACCGTCGTCATGCAGCACAAAAAAAGAAAAAACTGACTTAGGAAGCGGAAGACCGAGTTCACCAGTGTCTGACAAACTTTGCTTGGCACGTTACCGGCCTCAACGCGCTGATCAATCGCTGATCAGCCGTCGAGTGTAACGCACTTTGGGCTTACTTCAGCGTTTGGGGGCCAATGGTTTGAGATTATCTCCCAGGACCGCTAATGGGTCAAAACTGACCTGACGGCTCCGAAACGCGACTTCCGGTCTACCTCGAACAACGGACATCACTAGGCTGTCCCGGCAGGTCGGAAAAGTGCCAACAAGAAACTCATGCACTGCAGCAAACGACACCTTCTATTCGATCACGAGTTGCTGCGTCGCTGCGATGACTCCAAAAGCTCAATCGCGCCGATTTTGAACGGGCCGAAGAATTCCGGCCTGCATGGCAATGTGCTGGATCGAAGAAGAATAACAGAGCAAAGCGATTTAAGGCGACACCGGTAGTCCCGGCTAGTCTGGCTCGCCAAGTTATCTAGGCGTAAAATTGTTCGCCACCGCCAGCGCGCCTCGCTCGTCCGTTTCCAGGGCAATCTTTTGGGCTAGCATGACGTCGCCCGCAACCAGAGGATCGCGAGGCACGAAGCACCAGCCCGTTCTCGGCAGGGCGGCATCGTCTAGCTCGATGATGTTCGCTCCATTGCCGTGGCATATGCGGTATCGCTTGCCGGTGTGGCAGCCGATGACCTCGAAATATCTGTGCGCGTCATACTGCGCCAGTTGCTCCTGCGAAAGCCATTCCCTCAAGAGCTTGAGGCCGCGCTGCTCTCTTATACTGGGACGGAGATACCACTCGCGAAAGCCTCGCGCCAAGTGTAAGCAGGCCGCTAGGAGTCGCCGGAGCTGACCGTTCGCATCGTGAAGCAGTGTCACGAACACGAACCGACTCTTAGCCGCCGACAAGCCGCGGAAAAAACAGGGTCTCCTCTACGGTCGGATCAAACGTGCGCGTCACGACCGGTTCTCCAGAAGCGGTACGGGTTGCCGCCGTGAAGCCAGCACCCGTTAGGGCCTTGAAGCGGCGCTCGGCCTCCAAGAGTGCCTTCACGTCCTTCGCATCGAAGTTATGCCGAGTATCGCCGTTGAGGTCCATGATGATTTGGGTTGCCATAGCTGCGCTCCCATTGTTGGCCGCCAGATCAAAGCGATGTTGCTAAATGCCACATCGTAAGAAAAGTTCCGCTTCACCGGAAGCAGAGCGAGAGATAGCTTCCGGCGTGATATCAAATATTTAAAATGCTGCTCTTCCCGCCCCAGACGACCTTGATCTAAGTCAACCGGCCGAACCGTTTCCGACCAAAGACCTTGCTCTCAGAACCGAGTTTTTGTTTTCGCGGCAACGTCGCTAACGTCAGAGTTGGGTCAATCGCGTCACGTTGACCTCGCGCCGCTCACTTCCGGTCTTGCCCGATTAGCAGACATTCTCAGGGTCATTCGGCATGTCTCAAAAGTGCCATGAACAGACATCGCAACTTCAACACCCAGATCCCATTAGGGTGTCCACGCCTTAGACGGAGGAATTGACTTGCCCTGGGAAACGCTCACCGGTTGTTTACGTGGCCGCGAGGTCTTTCGATCGGAGCATCGGTCTCCTCATGCAGAATCCGCTCCGCAGCCCCTTCGAGATCGTCGTACTGCCCGTTTTTGAGCGACCACATAAAGGCCGTCAGTGCGGTAAGGCCGATCCCGAGCGCGATCGGTATCAGATAAAGATAGTCCTTCATTCAGCGGCCTCCATCACGGCCTTGGTCGAAAGCTGCGAATCCGCACCAGCGCCTGCCGCGATCTTTCGCGGGCTCCTGAGACGCAGCGCATTGGCGACGACCAGAATCGACGATGCAGACATCGTCGCGGCTGCGACCAGCGGCGTCACATAGCCCATGATTGCGATGGGGACTGCAACCAGATTATAGGCGATCGCAAGGGCGAAGTTTTGTCGAACGAGCCGTCTGGCATTGCGTGCGACGGAGATCGCTTGAGGCACTGCGAACAAGCCCTCGCGCAAGAACACCAGATCAGCTGCGTTACGTCCGACGTCCGCAGCTGAAGCCGGCGCCATTGATGCATGCGCGGCCACCAACGCCGGCGTATCGTTCAAGCCGTCACCGACCATGAGGACCTTTCGGCCTGAGGCTTCAAGCGCCGTGATGTGCACGACCTTTCCGGCGGGCAATACGGCAGCGACGTAGGGAATGCCGAGTTGTCGCGCAATGGGCGCTACCGCCGCTTCACGATCGCCGGAAACCACTTGGACCGGAATGCCGGCGTTCTTCAGTTCGGTGACCGCCGTCGACGCGTTCGCC
>CAWAWU010000005.1:0-339919 GCA_963785945.1 uncultured Alphaproteobacteria bacterium | reverse complement strand
TATGGGACCGTAGTCAAAGCCCCTTCGTGGGCCGGCCGCGAGCCCAAAGCACGGATGGAGATCGGGCGTTAATTCATCTCGATCGGCTCGTCAACCAGAGTCCAAGTTCCGCGACGATCATCCATCCTTTCGACCTCCAGCGTTTCCTCGAGGCTCAGTCGTCACTCTATCCTCATGTCCTTGACGAACTGCGCCGCGGTCGGAAAGGTTCGATGAAAGCGCATCCGTTTGACTAGCGATATGCCTGGTCTGGGGCCTGCTCTTATGACGGAGAAAGTTCGAGCTGGTGCGGGCGCGTGCTTGACGTTCGTCAGGATGCAGCAGTTCGACGATCGACGTGCGCGGGACCTCTTCCTTAGAATCCCTTATTGTCTCCCAGTGAAAGCGCGATCCCGTAACAGAATGTGTCCAGAAGATCATCTTCTCTCTTATTGTCCTTGTCGCCCATCCGAAAGCTTTCGATCTGATCCATCAGGTGGTTCTTTGATCTACGCTTGTAGGTCGCTACCTTGTTGAACGCATGGTCGGTGTACTTCACTTCTCCCCGGATAGACATAGCCGGACACGGATAAGGGCTCGCTCGTCCTTGCCCACTGCTGTCAGTTTGGAGTCGATCGCCTGGGCTGGCATGTCTCGGCGGAGAGCTTGCTGCAGTAGGATCGTTCCGAATTCTTGTCTTCAATCATGGCGCCCAGCGAGCCATGGCGTGCCCGACAAAGCCGAGCGAGTTCCTCCAGCCGGTTAAACACAACGGGCAACCAAGTCTCCAGAAACGCGCCCTCGATTTGAGCGATATCCCAATCCAGGATCATGAGCGGGAACGGCCGCCAGCACGGGTTCGACGCGAAAAATGTAACGGCGGTCGCGTCATGCTCGGTTCCGGTCTTCGACGCGGTGTCGATAACCGCAAACACGCAGTCGCAACGTGCGGGAAAGGGACCGGCTGACCGTTGTCGAGCAGTTTGTCCCGGGCAAAGAAGCCAACGCCGGCCCAATCGACGAACTCCGCCAGATATTCTTGGGCATACACCAGGGGATCGTTGCCGGTCTTTAGATCGTCGAGAAATTCGCCTCGGCGCCTCATCCAGGCTGTTTCAGGCTTTCATTCTGAAGGCGCTTCGGAAGCACCGGATTGTCCATGGTGGTGGCATGGTATTCGCCGAAGCCGTACTGAGGGTCGTTGCAGATATTGTAGAAGAAGTTCTCTGGGTTCTTTCCGGCTGAATTCGAACAGACCAACGCCTCGCCGCCATAGTCGTACAGCGTCGGCTTGATCGCTTTTTCCCAGAGTTCCATCATCGAGCCATCGACCTTGTTGTCGCCATCCTTGGTGAAGGCGGCCTCATCGATGACGATGCGATGATAGCGACGGCCCGCGGCCGGCGATCTCGTTCTCCAACGTCCAGAAATCCAGGCGGCCGCCCGTTTTCATGCGCATGACGCCGACGCCTTGAGCTGGTGTCCAGGATCGGTCGAATCATGTCGGCGATCTCGGGTAAACCTCGGACCAGGTCTTGTGCTGAGGTGCGAACCATGCGCATTCATAGCCCTGTGCAAGTCCTTGGGCGATCCAGGTCTTGCCGAAATCGGTCTTGCCGAACCGCCGACCGCACCGGAGGGCCTTGAAACGGTGTGGCTGTAACGCCCAATAGGCCTTCACCTGGCCAGCATGCAGTGGCATGAGTGCGACTTGGTTTTCCGTCGGACGACTCATGCATAGACTCCTTCGAGTTCTCGGGTTCGCTAATGTAGGCGCCGAGCCCATGCGGGCTTTAATCGCGCCATGCCTCCCCGGATCGGCATCGGCAGGCTTCCACCACTCCGGTGCCTTGGCTTCACCTCGCGCGGCGAATTCATGGGTCTTTTGCGCGCCAGTCTGACCCGGGTGGTCGGGCAGCCAGTCGGTCACTTCAACCCGCATGCGTTCCGGTGTCGCCGAATCGTCTGTGCGTGCGCGCGAAGCCTGAGCAACGTTTCGGCGGCTTTCACGTCACCCTTTAGGCGAGCCTCAGGTAGTTCCGGATCGTCAGCTCCCGCCGCGTCGCCTTCTTGGTTTGACCCCGTTCGCGATATTCAGCGGAAGCGTTCAAAACGTCGTTGACGATATCACCTGCAGCAAGAGGCTTGCGTTTGGGGTCGCCCCTTGGGATTTGCCGAGACGCCCTTCTTGAAGCGAGATTTTTGGGGCGGCTTTCCGTAGCCGACCTCGTAACCACTCATGGCTGGTACCTCCCTCGTTGTAGGGTACGCCGGCCAGCGCGCGCGGTGTAGTCATTATCAACGAAGACGACCTCCAGTCTCGGTTCGGAACTCTGTCTGGCAAATTCCTGGTATTTCAGTCGAACCTTCAGGGCGCGCTGGTCCCCGAGAACTTCCTTCAACCAGAGCTGCATGACGATCGCCTCAAGCGTCGAGATAACCTTCGTCTCGCCGTCCACAGTGACTTCGACCGGTTTTAAGAAGAACTTGTCGATCATTTCGACAGTACTTTTGGAGCGCGCCGGATATTGACGCCTAGGGTTGCCGCTCTGGCCTTTTTTCCAGCGTGTCTTCTTTGGCGGACGGCCATACCCCACGTGATCGTCGTCTTGTTGAGGGCTCATTGACCGATCCCCCGTTCCAGCTTCACCTGCGCGAACGTCTGGCCCTGGGCGTTTTGTGCCTTCCGCCCGGTCAGCCTTTCCCACCTTTGGATTGCAGTGTCGACGTATCGACCGTCGATCTCGATGCCGAAACATCGCCGGCCGGTGCGCTCGGCAGCCAGAATTGTGGTGCCGCTACCGATGTAGGGATCCAGAACGATGTCGTTGCGCTTGGTTGAGTCCAGGATCGCGTCGGCAACCAGCGCGATCGGCTTGACCGGTTGGATGAAGAGCCAGGGCATCTTCAGAGCCCTTGCGCGCGAAGCCATTAAAGCCCGGGTAATTCCAGACGTTGGTCCGATTGCGCCCGAAACGGCCAAGCTGGACGTTGTTGAGATGAGCTTCGCGGCCATTCTTGAATACAAACACCAGCTCATGCCGGGAACGGTAGAGCGATCCCATGCCCCCGTTGCTCTTGGCCCAAACACAGAGATTGAGGAGTTCGCATTCTGAGGCGCGGCCGGCGGCCAGCATCTCCCCCATATGGCGCCAATCCATGCAGGCAAAGACGAGGGCGCCTGGCGCGGTATGGGCACACATCGCCTTCATGGACGCGGTCAGGAAATCGGCAAATTCCTCCTCGGTCATCTCGCCGGATGCCATCGCGAATTCACGATGAGTGATGCTGCCGTTGCCGCTCACGTGGCCGTCAATTTTGACGTTATAGGGCGGGTCGGTGAACACCGCCGCGGCCTTCTCGGTCTCCATCAAGGTGGCGTAGGCGGTGATGTCGAGGGCGTTCCCGCAATACAGGCGGTGAGGGCCGAGCAGCCATAGATCGCCGGCCACCGATACCGCCGGCCCAGTTGCGGCTTCGAATTCATCCGCGTTATCTGCAGCGTCTGATGTGTCGAGTGACTGGATCCGGAAATCGATCTCCGGCAGTTCGAATCCGATGGCTTCGATGTCAAAATCCAGGACTAAATCTGACAGTTCCTTCAACTGGACGGCCACCTTGGCGTCGTCCCAGCTTGACCTATCCGTCAGCTTGTTGTCGGCCAGCATGTAGGCCTTGGCCTGGATCTCAGTCAGATGGTCAAGGAATAATGACGGGGATTTGGGGGAGACCGAGGAGCTTGGCTGCTTCATAGCGCCCATGGCCAGCAACGATCTTCCTGTTTCTATCGATCAGAATGGGCGCATTGAAGCCAAACGCGTCGAGGCTTTTAGCGATGGCACGTACTTGCGCTCTACTATGCTTGCGCGGATTTTCAGGGTTGGGGGTTAGACTAGTGGTTGCGAGATATGAAAGCTGTCTCGGGCGGTCGGCATTTCCGCCGATGTGTTCGATTGGTGGGGCTTGATCGGAAGCAGTAAGTGATTTACTCGCGTTGGCCATCTCGTATTTCCTCAAGGACACTCTCAAAGAGCGTCAAGGAAAGGAGATTGCTCATCTCAATTCGTAAGTCTATCGACCAAAATAGCTGATTTTACTGAGCATTCTTTTCCGCTGTAAGGGTTGATGCGAAGTGTGCTTGGTTGGCTACATGACGTCGAACTTCTTTTCGAATTGCTTGTAGGTCAGGATCACGTACGGATTCCAGGTAAGTCTTCCACCCCTTCAATTTGTCGGTTCCCCAACCGCCGGGCTCAACCCAAGCGTCAAAAAATCGCGCAGCTGCGGCCAGTGCTCGCCCATCTATCGGCTTTGGATCCTCATCCTGATGAAAGAAAGACCAAACCTCCGCGATGATCGCCGTACAAACGTACTTCGGCGGCATACTCCCGGGTAAATGGGCCCTGCCGCGGCCGGGTTGGACATTTCCCTCAGGCGTGACGAGACGCGGCGAACTTCTTGCCTTTCGTGCGTCCACTGTGAGCATTGAGAGAATAGGAAGCACCTCATCGTGAATATAGCTTTCGCTTTCTCTGCCGGCACCAGTGGCTACAAATCCCGACGTCATCGGAGATTGTAGGAGGCCTGAAAGCTCCATCGTCAATTTCTCTATGGACAAAAGCCTTTTCGATAATTCCCTTTTGGTTGGCAGAAGGGTTTCAATGCTGTGGCGAGACTTGACCTCGAACGACCAGTCCGAAAGAAAATCGCGGAGCCAGTAGGATGCAGCGTTGTCACCAGCGATGAGCTTGGCGACTTCATGCATCTTGGCCTTATGTTCGATTTCTTTTTGTTTTTCGTCGGTTCCGACAATCACTGAGGAGATGGTGACGCCCACTGCAATGTCCTTTCCATGAATTCGAGATCGTCAAAGATGTGTGGAGCGTTCAACCTGCGCAGCCGCACTAACTGATCGCAGCGCCGTCAGAATGTAGGAAGCTTCCCTCAAGTTTACTAACGTTAATCGGCCGAAACAGGCCTGACTAAAATGGGCTTGTTCCCCAGCACATTATATTCCGCCCAATTTTCCTGAACATTTCGACGGTGCTGGAACGCCTGCGGACTTGGCTTGCCCGGTCCTTTTCCGAGATTCCCTGTTCGCGAATTGAAATTCCCTGTTCGGTCCGTAGAAATTCCCCGTTCACTGTCTTAGGGAATTTGCTCTCAAGTGCCTGATAGATTTAGCCGTTTCTGGCAAGGTTTTAGGGCCGACACCCCCCAAAGTCCTAAATTTCCCTGTTAAATTCCCTGATAACAGGGAATTTGCGGGTGGAGACCGGTTCGCATATGACTGCGCACACCACCATCTAGCATTCTGATGTCGGATGGTTTCCGCTGCGAAGCCGTTGAACGACCGCGGCGCGGTCATTACGTTCAAAACGTGATCATCCCAAACAGTACAAGCCGACCAACAGCGACAGCCACGTTGCTGACCGCAATCGCGTGCATGGAGGAGGCAGATGAACGATTGAATCCGTGTCATGCAAACGGCGGACACCGTGGCCCGTTGGCATGTCCACCAGCGCCGCAAGGGCCAGGCCGCCGAGCCTTACGTCAATCCCTGCTCGAAGTGGAATCCTCGATCACCGCAGCGACGGAAGGCCGTGACCCGACGTCGCGATCGCCGCTTTGCTGCACGACGTGGTCGAGGATCAGGACGTCACGATCGGATCGATCGAGCGCGAATACGGCCAGAAGGTCGCAGGTATCGTGGGAAGAAGTCACCGATGACAGGTCGCTGCCCAAGGCAGAACGTAAACGATTGCAAGCCGAATCGGCTGGCCAAAAGCCGGGAAGCGAAGCCATCAAGCTCGCCGACAAGACCAGCAATCGCGAGCGATCGCCAATAGCCCGCCACCCGATTGGTCGGTCGAACGGCGGCTGGAGTATGTGCGATGGGCACGCGAGGTCGCGGCACACGTCGGAATACGTCACCGTGGCTGGAAGAACAATCGACGAGGCTGCCAACCAGGCGGAGCAATCGGCGACGAAGAGTTAGGCTGCGGGCACGTGGTGCCCGTCAAGTGCTGAAGCTACCCTCGCTCACCAGTGACCGCGACGACGATCCCAGTATCCGCCGCCACCGAACAACAGCACCATCCACAACTATAATCAGGATCAATTCCATGGCAGTTCTCCGTTGATGGTGGTGGCATTATTTCGCCGCCAACCGAACATCTAACGGTGTCACAAGTGATGGTTCCCGAAAGCGTGTACGTTCTTCCAACTGGATCGAAGGCTGTGAGCAGTTCTTCTGCTCATTCCATTGGTCACGCCGTCACAATGCACTGTCATCGTTGAAGCGAAAATCGGGCCAAACCGATTCGGGAGTCTCGCGGGCCGCTATGGGGCGGGGCAGGCCGCTCCGGTTTTCACCCAGGCTTCGACCAGCGCGCCGGCTTGCGCTTGCGTGCCGGGGGCGGGGGTGCGGCCGAAGCCGGGCGCCCAGGCCCAGCCGACCAGCGTGTCAGTGCCGATGTGATGGATGAGGTCTTCGACCTTGCGGCCGCCGTTGCGCGCGGGATCCTTGAGCTGAGCGCAGATCTCACTGAGCGTCTTGCCTTCCCACGCCATTTCACGCGGCGCAAGGTGCCATTCCGGATGGCCGGGCACGCGGCCCGGCTCGAAATTGGCGGCCTGGTGGCAGATCGAGCAACGCATGCCTTCGATGCCATGACCGTCCGCACCGCGCATCACCGGCGGCTGATGCAGCCGGCTCTCGTCACCCTGATGCGGGCGGTCACCGGCGGGATGACAGTTCACGCAACGCGGATTGGTCAAGACCTTGCCGAGTTCGGAGAACATCGCGGCCGAGCGTTTGTCGACGTCGGCGATCCCGGCAAAACTCTCGGGGCTCGCCAGCGAATGGGTTGTGGTCGCCGAGCACGCATAGCCCGCAAGTAGGCTGCTCGCGAGCGCTGCGACGGCTGTCAGGATATGAAACCGCATCTCGGATTTCATGTGCGCGCTGCCCTGGGTCCCATCACCGGCTCTCCGCCAGGTAGCGTTTGGAATCCGCAAGGATCACGTCGCGCACCGCCTCGTGGTATTTGATGTAGCCGGTGCAGCGGCACAAATGGCCATCGAGCGCCTCGGCAACGGTCTTCTCCAGATCGGCGCGCGCCACCGGCGCTTTCGCCAACCGCTCCAGCAGCACCTGGCCCTCGTTGAGGAAGCCGGCGGTGCAGTAGCCGCACTGGAAAGCGAAGTGTTCGATGAAGGCCTTCTGCAATGCCGACAGTTCGCCGTTTTTGGCATGGCCTTCGACGGTACGGATCGACTTGCCATTGAAATTGGCAGCCGAAACGATACAGGTCGGGCTGGTATAGCTGGTGCCGTCAGGATTATCGATGATGACAGCGCAGCTCAGGCATTGCGCGGCGCCGCAGCCAAATTTGGTGCCGGTCATCCCGAGATATTCGCGCAAATAATCGTTCATCGTCAGGTCGTCGCGCACATCGGTCGGGCCATGCGCGCGGCCGTTGATGGTGATGGTGAGGGTCGTCACGCGAGCGCTCCCTTGAGCAGGCTCGATGTCACCGGCAGCGATTGGAAGCGGTGTCCGGTGGCATCGAAGATGGCGTTCAGAAGGGCGGGAACCACCGGGACCATCACCACTTCGGCCATGCCCTTCGGAGGTTCGTCCGGGGTCAGCGGCGGCAGCATCTCGATCTCGAGATCGTGCAACGGCAGGTCCGACCCGCGCGCGACGAGGTATTGGCCGAGATTCCATTGGCCGTTGCCGGGACCGCCTTCGTAAGGCGGCAGCGTTTCCAACAGCGCGTAGCCGACGCCCATCGCGAAGCCGCCTTGCGTCTGTCCGAGCACGACCTCTGGCACCAGCGCCTGGCCGCATTCCAACACGCTATAGGCCTTGGCGATGCGCAAAGCGCCGGTGGCGCGCTCGATCTCGACACGGACCAGCGTGCCGCACATCGAGGTGTAGGTGTTTCCGCTCTGGTTATTGTGGGTCGGCGGGAATTTGACGCTTGAACGTTTGACGAAAGCGAATTTGCCGCCGCCCTGGCGCAATGCGAGGGCATCGATCTCGGCCGTGAATTGTTCGCCGCCAACCGGAAAGCGCGCGCGCGACCAGGCCCAGCGGGAAAAGCTGTGGGTGACCGCGCCGGTGACGAAATGGCGCGCATGCGCGGTTGCGGCCAGCGCCGGCAACGGCAGTGGCGCAAGCCCCGGCATGGTGAGCTGTTCATCCTGCCAGCTCGCTTTGGCCCAGTCTTTGGCACGCGGATCGTGCGGCGCGATGTGCCACAGCTCCAGTGCCGCCGGCCACAGGCCGAAACGGAAGAGGGTGCGCGCGGCCTCGGCCGCCGCATGGGTTCCGACATGGGCGCCGATCGAGGCGCTGGTGGGGGAAGAGATCGACGGCACCCAATGCGGATTCTTCTCGGCGGCGTCCTGGGTCTTCTGGTCCATTGTGTAGGGATCGCCCGATGTGACCAGCGCGAGCGCATCGAAGGCGCCGACCTGCGCCACCGCAATCTCGTCGGCGACGCTGCCGAGATGGAGCGCCACCCGGTTCGCCAGCGCAGTCCCGATCCCGTTGCCCATCTCGACATGGTCGCAATAGATCGAAATCCGCCCCTCGGGGCTGATTTCCACGCGCCCGTTCGAGGAATCCCCGCCGGTACCGTAATCCTTGGTGACGCAGGCCAGGCCGGTCCCGACCAGCGTATCCCTGGTTTGTCCGCGCGCCTTCTCCGCCGCGCGCTGCGCCCAGATCGGATGCTTTTCGAGCTTGTCCAGCATCTCGGTGGTGCGGACCGAGACGGTGTACGGATTGCCCACCATGGTCCGGCCATTCGGCTTCAGTGCGTTGCGCCGCCTGAATTCGATCGGGTCGAGCGGCAGCGCCATCGCTGCTTCGTCGATCAATACTTCCAGCGCCGTCAGGGTCTGCAGCGTGCCGTAACCGCGCATCGAGCCCGCGGTCACGCCGCGGGTATGCAGCGCCACCGAGGTGACATCGACCTTGGGAATGTCATAGATGCCGATCGCGGCGGTCGCGGCCACCACCGCGACGTTGGCCGAAAAATTCTTCAGGCCGCCGCCATCCAGCACATGATCGGCGGCGAAAGCCGTGATCTTGCCGGTGGCGCGATCGACGCCGATCCGGCTGCGCATCTTGATCGGATGGCGCTTGATGCCGCCCTGAAACTGCTGATAGCGGTCATGCGCCAGGCGCACCGGGCGGCCGGGAAAGAACATCGCCGCCAGCGCGGTGTAAAAAATGAATGTAGTGTGGTCGCGCCCGCCGAAGCCGCCGCCGACATAGGCGTAATGGCCCTTGATATGCGCCGGCCTGAACGGCGCGCGGGCCTTCCCCAACAGGAACGCGATCGATTCCGCGGCTTCATAGGGCGATTGCACGCCGAGCACGAGCTCGAGTTTGCCGTCGTTCTTGTTGTACCAGGCAAGACCGGCTTCCGGCTCCAGAAACATCGGATCGACCGATTGCGTGTCGAACTCGCGGTCCAGCACCAGGAGTTTCGGATTGTCCGCGGCGAGTTCGGCGCGGATCTGATCGCCCAGCGCGGCGGCCTTGCCATAAGCAGGCTCGGTTTCCCCGGCGAGCGGCGACCACACCGGCAGCGTCGTATCCTGGAAACGTTTCGGGCTGACCCAGCCGGCCTGGATCGGCGAATAGATATCGGGCGCGTCGGGCTTCGCGCCGGCCACGCGGGTGAACCGGAAGGTGCCGTAGTCGGGCAAGCTAACGGGACCGGTTTCCTCGCCAAATTTGACGAACGTTCCGTCGCGCAGCGCCAGCCGCGCCTGGTCGAAGGCGTCGAACTTTTCGAAGATCAGCAGCGCGACCGGCTGGCCCATATAGATCGGCGTCTTGCCGATCGGGCAGAACAGGTCACCGGTATAGAACTCCGGAACGCGGGTGCCGATCTTTTCCAGATCGGCCGCGGTCACGATCACCGAAGGCTTGAGCGCTCCGGACAATCGGGCGAGGTCCAAGCCGATGTAGACATGTGTCGCGTCCGGCGCCCGCACCAGCAGCGCATGCGAGGTATTGGCCGGCCAGCCCGGCATATCCGCAGCGCGAAAATCGGAGGCGTAGAGTTTCGATCCCGTGACCTTGGCGACGCCGTCGATGCGGCCGAGGCCCTTGGCAGCCGGATTCCAGCTTTGCCGTCCCGGCAAGGTCTCATGCGCGTCGAAGCTGGTTTCGTCGGCCACGGCGAGCCGCGACAGGCTGAGCGAAATTCCGCTCGCCGTTACCCACTTCACGAACTCGCGTCGCGAGGGCCGCATGGTTTCGCCTCTTGGTCAAAACGATCATGACGCATTCGATGAGAGAATCATCGACGAGCACGCGAACACACTAGGCCGCAAACGTTAAGATTGATTCGTTGCAAACGATAGAATAGTGCGCGCCGCTTGCAACAAATCATCTTTCGTTCGCGCGTAGTGGCGTCCCACGCGCGGCATCGGTTCGAGTGGTTTCGAACCGATATCGCCTGTTATTTGAGGTCGGCGATCGATGCGGGACCTGTTCCCGGCGTGACCAGAGTCGGCCATTGGTGCGAGCCGAACGGCACCACCGGCGGCAGGAACGGTGTCATGCCGCGCTTGCCGCTTTCGGCAATGATCGCGGCGCGGGCGTCGCCCCCCATCAGCTCATAATCCATCAAATGGTAATTGCCGAAGAACAGCGAGCCGACCGAGCGGTCGGCAATGATGCGGGTCAGCGAATCCAGCATGTCGGCCTGTGTCGTGGTAAAGGACACCGTTTCGATCAGCAGCAGCCGATCGTTGACGGCCTCAGGCGGAAAGAACTGCGCCAGCACGCTGAACAGCACGTTGTTCTGGCGTGCCACATAAATCGTGTTGCTCGCCGCATAGGTCTTCTCCCAATCGGCGCCGAGCATGGTCTTCCAGCCCGCCAGCACGGTCATCCAGTGATTGACCTGGGTCTGCGCTGCCCAGGCCACGTTGTTGGCGAGATAAGGCGCCTGCTTCTTGCCGAATGCTTCCAGCGTGGCGAAGGCGATGACGCCCTTGGCCAGGCAATCGTCCATGAACGCGATGTTGTTCTTCAGGATAATGCGATTGTTGTCGCGCCATTCTGCCGGCATCGGCGTCGCGTCGAGCCCGTCGAGCGCCGACTGCATGTGGCTGCGGTAGGCGAGCATCGATCCGCGCCATGAGGTATTGGCAGGATTGTCGAGATAAGGCCCAACCACTTCTGCCAGCGCCATCGTGCTGTGGCCGACCGACTTCAAGAGTTGATACACCATCGGCACCTGGGGCGCGTCGAGCGGGGCGGCGCCGGGGCGATACAGCGTGAAGCGCCCACCGGCGCCGGAGAACAGGCCGAGGATGACCGGGTGTTTGGCCAGGATATTGGCCTGGAACACTTTTGCCGCATCGCCATAGAGTTCGAACATGCCGGTGTTGAGCGCCAGCACATCCTTGGTCGCGATATCGGCCGGGGTCGTCGTCGTCAGGCCGGAGATCGGCTCCATATAGGCGGGGAGGGTTTGGGCGTGCGTGATGCTTGTCCCGCTCATGAGCATCGCCATGACGGCGAGGCTGGAATAGAACTTCATGCCGCTCTCCTTGCTGGGTATTCCCTGATGGATTTTTATGAATCGCAGCTTCAACAATAACACCGGCACACGTTAAGATTTTGCCGTCATCGCAGCACTCCCGAGTGGTAGAAACGTATCCGATGGCACGGATGGTTATGACCGGGTTGAAGCGATTGGCCCATTGCGCCAGATTTCCTCAAGGCTGAATCGCCTGCCACGGCGAGCATTCGAGAAACGGAGACGGAACTCATGATCATCCGCATTATCGCGGCCGACCGTCAGGTCGAGATCGACGATGCCAGGAATTTCAAGGCGTTCTCGGTCCGCATCGAAGGACCGTTCGACGATCCGACGCTCCAGGCTGAATTGCTCAGGCGAGTGGCGCTGAGCAGCGACCACGAACACGCCTGGATCTCCGAGAAAGCATTGCGCGAATGGCCGTCGCTCGCCTCCGAGGCCTGGTGGCAGGAGGGGCTGACGAACATGATCGCCGCGGTGCAGAAATTCGGCTGGATCGATAACGCCAATCATTCGATCAGGGCGCATATCGATTACGCGCCGTAGCGCCCGCTTGCCCTTACGGCCGGATTGGGTGCAGCTTTCAGCCCATCTCTTTGAGCGAATGTCTTCAAGACAATGTCAAATGAGCTGACAAAATCGGCCCGCCGGGTCTTCGATATCCTCGAGCTGTTTCGCGAACGGCAATGTCCGCTGCGCCTGAAGGACGTGGTCGACTCCTTGGGAATGCCGACCTCGAGCGCGGCGGCGCTTTTGAAAACCATGGCGCAATTGAATTACCTCTCGTTCGAGAGCACCTCGCGGGCCTACCTGCCGACCCTGAAGCTGTCGCAACTCGGCGGCTGGGTGACATCGGCGAATTACGAGAGCGGGCCGATCCAGGAAGCGGTGCGCCGGATCGGCCGCAAGGTCGGTGAAACCATCCTGCTGGGGACCGTGACCGATATCTATGTCGAGATCGTCGAGATCCTGCGCGCCAGGAAGCCGCTGCAATATTACACGACGGCCGGGACCCGGGTGCTGCTGGTGCATTCGGGCGTCGGCTGGCCGTTGCTCGCGGGCGAGACCGATCAGGATATCGCCCGGATTTACCGGCGGACATTGCGGTTGAAGAAGGTCGAGCGCGGCCTGTCGCCGCTCAATCGATTGATGGCCGGCATCGATCAGGTGCGGCGTGATGGCTATTGCCTGTCGCGCGGGATGGTGACGCGGGGAGTCGGGGTGGTCGGCATGGTGGTGCCGACGCCGCCGGCGCATCGGCCGCTGGCGATCGGGGTCGCGGGCCCGCAGGAACGGATCGAAAAGAACCTGACCAAGATCCTGGCCGCGCTCCGCGCCGAGGCGGCGCGGTTGGCGCATTTTGCCGGCGCGATGGATTGATCAGCCTTTGCCTTCGCCCGCATTGTAGCGCGCAATCGAGTCGAAGCCCGCGAGCAGGCGGGCATGCCGCGCTTCGATCCACGCCCGCGGCTCCTCATGGGTGAAGATGAAGAACTCGGATCGCGCGATGGCATCGAGCACGCGGCGGCCGACGGCGTCGGGCGCCAGTCCCTCGGAAAATCGGGCTTTGGCGGCGTCGGATCCGGGATGCTCGTAGGCGCCGCCGAGCCGCTCCGGGCGCCGCCGCGATGAGGCGTGCAGTGTGGTCGCGATCAGCGCGGGACAAAGCACGGAAACACCAAGGGGGCTGCCTTCGAGATCGAGCGCCAGCGCTTCGGACGCGGCGACGATGGCGTATTTGGTCATTGCATAGGAGCCGTTGCGAAGCTTGGGATTGACCTGAAGCCCGCCGATCGAGGCGGTGTTGACGATGTGGCCGGCTTCGCCATGCCTTTGCATCCGCGGCACCCAGGTTCGGATGCCGTTGATGACGCCGTGGATGTTGACGCCAAAAATCCATTCCCATTGCTCCGGCGTCACCTGCCACAGCGGCGTCGGACCGAGCGAAACGCCGGCATTGTTGAACAGGAAATGGATATTGCCGAATTCGGCCTCGGCCTGATCGGCCGCGCGCTCATAGGCATCGGCGTCGGAAACGTCGACTTCGACGGCATGGGTGCGGACGTTGAAGGTCGAGAGTTCGCGGCGTGCGATTTCAAGTTGCGCCTGTTCGATATCGGCGAGCACAATATTGGCTCCGTTGCGCGCCAGCGCCCGGCAGATGCCGAGGCCGATTCCGTTGGCGGCACCGGTGACGAACGCGGTCTTGCCCGAAAAATTCATCGGCGCTCCTTTGCTTCAGGCTGCACCTGTTGTGGCATGTCGTGATCGATGGCATCGAAGCCCGCCATCATCGCCTCGAAGCGTTGCGCGACGGCTTCCCGGCGGTCGCCATGGGTGAAGACATAGAGCCTGCGGGCCTGGATCGCCTTGACCACCAGTTCCGCCACATCGGCGGGATCGAGGCCATCCGCGAGCGCTTGGGCGTATCGCCGGTTGCGTTCGGCGTTGCGGCTGTCCGCATCGAGTGAAATCGGGCCACCATACCGCGCCGGCCGATTGCGGCCGTTGTCCAGCATCCGCGTTTTAACCCAGCTTGGGCACAACACGCTGACGCCGATCGCGCTGCCTTCGAGTTCGGCGGCCAGTACCTCGGATATGCCGACGCTGGCAAACTTGGTCGCGGAATAGGGGCCGGCCAGCGCGGTGCCGACCACCCCATTGATCGAGGCGGTATTGACGATGTGGCTGGCCTCGCCATGGGCCTTCATATGCGGCAGGAAAATCTGCAGCCCGTGGATCAACCCCTTGAGGTTGACGCCGATCACCCACTCCCAGTCGGACGCCGCGATCGCCTCGATCGGCCCGGCGCGGGAGACCCCGGCGTTGTTGCAGAGAATGTGGACATGGCCGAATTCGGCGAAGGCGCGTGCCGCCGCTTCCGCAAACGAGGCGCGGTCCGAGACGTCGCAGGTCGTGCCGATCGCCTTCAGGCCTTCGCGGCGCAGCGTTTCGACCGCGGCGGCGCACGTCTCGGTTTCGACGTCGGCGATCACGACGTTCATGCCGCGCTGGCCGAAGGCGCGGCAAAGGGCGAGGCCGATGCCGCTGGCGCCACCGGTGACGAATGCGGTCTTGCCGGTGAAATCCATCATTCGCGCACCGGCATAGATCTCACGCGGTGCGCGGCTGCGGCGCGGCGACGACCGTTTCGCGATGTTGGGCTGTTTTCACCGTTATCAGCACGGTGGCGAGGGCCGCGATCAGCGCCGGGCCGCAGGCGCACAGGAAGATCTGCTTCGGCGGCAGGCCGAAGGCCAGCAGCGCGCCGCCGATCGCCGGACCCGCAATGCCGCCGAGCCGGCCGATGCCGAGTGCCCAGCCCACGCCGGTCGAACGGATCCGCGCAGGGTAGAGCCCCGCCGCCATCGCGTTGGCGCCGAGCTGGCTGCCGATCATCGCCGCACCGGCGCCGAGAATCGGAATCATCACAAACGGCGCCGGCAAATTGGCGAGCCCGACCGCGAGCACGAAGACCACGCCGGACGCAAAACTCACCGCCAGCACCCGCGGCGCGCCGAAGCGGTCGATCATCGGGCCGAGCACGAGACAGCTCAGGATGCCGCCGAGCTGGAACGCGCTGGCATAGAACACCGCGTTTTCGGGCTTGAAGCCGGACAGCGTCAGCACCGTCGGCATCCAGTAGCTGAACAGATACATGTTCAGCAGGTTGGCGAAGAACGCGATCCACAGCAGGATCGTCGATACCGCGAGGCCACCCGTGAACAATTGCTGCACCGGATTGCCCTGGGCGACATCGACCAGTTTCGACGCCGCCGCCTGGGCGCTGACATTGAGCTTGCGCAGGATTGCCTGCGTCGACGGCGCATCGGCGCGATGCGCGATCAGGAAGCGCGGCGATTCCGGCAGGAACAGCATCAGGAACGGGATCAGCACCAGCGGCGGCAGGCCGCCGGCAAAGAAGATGCTCTGCCAGCCAAAGATCGGCAGGATCTGCGCGACCAATTGCCCGCCGAGAAAGCCGCCGACCGTGTTGCCGCAGAACATCAGCATGATCAGCGTGCCGCGCCGCTGGATCGGGCTGTAATCGGAGGTCAGCGCGACCGTCGCCGGCATGGCGCCGCCGATGCCGAGCCCGGTCAGGAACCGCATCGCGGTGATCGAGGGGATCGACCACGCGAAGGCGCTCATCACCGAGAACAGTCCGATGAAGCCGACGCTGATCACGAGCAGCGGCTTGCGGCCGAAGCGGTCGCCGAGCGGGCCCGACAGCAGCGCGCCGATCAGAATGCCGACGCTCGACATCACAAAAGCGCTGGTGAACAGCGGCGGCGCGACGCCCCAGGCTTTCGACAGCGAGGGTGCGGCCATGCCGATGGTGCCGAGGTCGAAACCGTCGAAAGCCTGCACCAGCGCGCACAACAGCACGACGCGCAGTTGCAGCGCGCCGAATGGCTGGTTTTCGAGCGCCTCTTCGACAGGCGACCTCAGTTCACCGCTCATGGTTACCCCCTCCCGATGATGTCTAATGGTGTCGTTCCAAAGTTCGGTCGGGAAACCGTTCCAAAATGGTCGACACTCGTTGTCTGATTATAAGTCTGTCCGAAAAATATGTCCTCTTCAACTTCGGTCGGCCTGCGGTGGCCGCGTTACGCCGCGACATCCTCGCCGAGCGGGACCCGAACCACTTCATGGGCCTGCAATGCCGGCAACACTTCGCGCGCAAAGCGCCGGATCTGTTCCATGAACATCTCGTGCGGCAGCGCACCACGGTTGAGGCTGATCTGGACCTGATTGGCGCCGGCGGCTTCCGCGGCGCCGATGATCCGTTCGGTGACCTCCTTGGCGGTGCCGAGCGGCATGTGCTCGGCCTGCCGCTCGAAATCCGCCATCGTCATGTTGCGATAGTCCTCGCGCAAGCCGGCCGCCGCTTTCATGTTCTCCGGGCGCACATAGTCGTTCGAGCTTTGCGAGACGTAACCGGCGTCGCGCTGCTTGGCGGTTTCGGTGAAGTTGCCGTGGCTGAACAGCGTGCGATTGAAATAAAGGTGATACGGCGCGAATTCCCGGACCGCTTCGGCCTTGCTGTCGGCGACATAGGCCGACATCGCGATCGAGAGATGGTTGGGCGTGATCTGGTGGCCGTTATTGGCGAGGCACTTGGCGAAATAGCGGATGATGTCTTCCTGCAGGCCGCCGCGGGCAAGCCCGGGCGTGATGATGGCGTTCTTCTTGCCGGCGAATTCAATCGATTCCTTGCTGCCGACGATCGGAATCCAGATCTCGGGGCCGGGCTTCTGCACCGGGCGCGGCCAGATCGCGACGTCCTTGTAGGTCCAGAATTTTCCTTCATAGGAGAATATCTCTTCCGACCAGGCGCGGGTCACGATCTCATAGGCTTCCTCGTAACGAGCGCGCGAATCCTTCAGCGGCACGTTGTGAACCTGGTATTCGCGGGGAATGCCGCGGGCAAAACCCGAGATCAGCCGGCCGTTCGACAGGCAGTCGAGCATCGCGAGTTCTTCGGCGAGCCGCAGCGGCTCATGCAGCGGCAGCAGGTTGCCGTAGATCAGGAGTTTGAGGCGCTTGGTGCGCTGTGCCGCCGCCGCCGCCATCAGGTTCGGCGAATTCATCAGCCCGTAGGGCGAGCAATGATGCTCGTTGAAGCCGACGCCGTCATAGCCGAGCCTGTCCATCTCTTCCCAGGCTTCGAGATGCTCGGCGTAGGTGCGCACCGCGACGTCGGCCTTGAAGTAGCGGTTCGACAAGGGATAGGGCAGCTCGCTGCCGACCTTGAGGTGATCGAGTTGCTCGCCATAGGCCAGCAGATCGAAGATGAACACTTTCATTGAACGTTCCCCTGAGACGATAATCCTCCTTGCGGAGGACATTTGCGGTCAGGTTACGGCCAGAGCCGTTGCTCCGCCAATAGACGCCGGAAAATTCCATATATGTGAAATGGCCATTGCGGCCCGGGCTTTAGGGTGCGCCGAAGCTGCCGCGCAACCCGGGAGGATGCCGCCCAATTTTCGGGCTGTCGCCGCGCTCTCCTTTCGTCGCAACCGGCGTCCGCCAATTGACTCACCTCCGCGACGATGTACTCTCCCGCGCAAGAAAGAATATCTATCCAAAAATGGATAGGGCATAGGGGAGGGACGCGATGAGCTTTTGCTTGCGCCTGATTTGCTATTCTTTTGCCATCCTTGGATTGTTGACGTTTGGACGGCCGGCGGCGGCGGCCGAGGAAACCATCAAGCTCGCCTACACGGACCCGTTCTCGGGGCCATTCGCTTCCGGCGGCGACGAATTCCTGAAGGCCTTTCAATTCATCATCGCGCGAAAGAACGCCATGGGCGGCGCACTCGGCCGCAAGTTCGAAATCGTGCCGTTCGACGACAAGCTGCAGCCCTCCGAAGCGCTGATCGCGCTGAAGAACATGACGGACCAGAACATTCCGTTCGTGATGCACTGCACCGGCTCCAATGTCGGCTCGGCGCTGATCGACGCGGTCTCGAAACACAATGCGCGCAATCCGGATAACCGCATCCTGTATCTGAACTGCGGCGCGCTCGCGACCGAACTGACCAACGAGCAATGCGATTTCTGGCACTTCCGTTTCGCCGGAAGCGTCGACATGCGCGCCGCGGCGCGGATCAAGTCGCTGCCGGCGGACCTGAAGAAAGTCTATCTGCTCAATCAGGATTATCTGTTCGGGCAGTCGATCCAGAAGGACAGCAAGAAATGGTTGGCGAAGCTGCGGCCCGACATCGAGATCGTCGGCGATGAGCTGATGCCATTCGGCAAGGTGCAGGACTTCACGCCGTACATCGCCAAGATCAAGGCGTCCGGCGCCCAAAGCGTGGTTACCGGCAATTATAACCGCGACCTCAATCTCCTGATCAAGGCGGCGGTGGATAACGGTCTCGATGTGCGGTTCGATACGTTCCTGTCGCATCTGATCGGCGGACCGACCGCGATCGGGCAGGCGGGTGAGAACCGCCTGTCTTCGGTGATGGAATTCAACGGCAACGTTGCGGTCGATCTGAAGAAGCCCGAAGCCGAGAAGATCGTCACCGACTGGCGGATCGACCACACCACGGACTTCTCGACGCTTAACTTCCTGACCATGATCGACATGCTGGCCGATGCGATCAACAAGGCCGGATCGACCGATCCGTTGAAGGTGGCGCTGGCGCTGGAAGACATGCACTACACCGACCTGGACGGCCAGGAAAACATCATGCGGAAGGAAGATCACCAATTGCTGATGCCGTATTATGTCGGCGTGTTCTCGAAGGACGTGAAATACGACGCCGAGCATACCGGCTTCGGCTGGAAGAACATCATGACGGCGACCGCAGCCGACCTGACCCTGCCGACCATCTGCAAGATGAAACGGCCGGAATAGGCAGCACGTGAAAGGGCGGTGAACGGGAGAACGAGGCGGTCATGGAGATAGTCCTCGTTTCCCTGTTCAATGGCCTGGTCTACGGCATGTTGCTGTTCATGCTGGCGAGCGGCCTGACGCTGATCTTCAGCATGATGGGCGTGCTGAATTTCGCTCATGCCTCGATCTACATGATCGGGGCCTATCTGGCATTCACGGTCAGCCAGTTCGTCGGCTTCTTTCCGGCCCTGATCATCGCGCCGCTGTTGTGCGCCCTGATCGGTGCCGCCATCGAAGTCTGGGGCCTGCGGCGCGTTCATCACAACGGGCATATCGCCGAGCTGTTGTTCACCTTCGGCCTTGTCTTCATCATCCAGCGCGGCGTGCAGATGATCTGGGGCATGCTGCCGATGGCCTATCGGGTGCCGCCGAGCCTCGACTTTCCGCTGTTCACGATCTACGGCGCCAACTTTCCGGCCTATCGCGGCTTCATGCTGCTGATCTCGGTCGGCATGCTGGTGGCGACCTGGTTGCTTCTGAAGAAAACCCGCATCGGCCTGGTGATCCAGGCCGCACTAACCCATCCGCAAATGGCGAGCGCGCTCGGGCATAACGTACCCCGCGTTTTCACCATCGTGTTCGCCGGCGGCTGCCTGCTGGCCGGTCTCGCCGGCGTCATCGGCGGCAACTACCAGACCACCGAGCCCGGCATGGCTGAATCGATGGGGCCGATCGTGTTCGTCGTCGTGGTGTTCGGCGGGCTCGGCTCGCTGGCCGGCTGTTTTGTCGCCTCGATCCTGATGGGATTGATCCAGACCTTTGCGGTGGTGATCAATTATTCGATGCTCGATCTGCTCAAGCCGCTCGGCATTTCGGTTACCGGCGACAATCTGTTTACGGAGATCCTGACGGTGCCGGTGGCCCGCATCGGCGCGCTGCTGCCATTCGCGATGATGATCATCATCCTGCTGTTCCGGCCGCGCGGCCTGATGGGAACGCGCGACACATGACGGCGCTCCGGTTCAGGCAAAGCTCGATCTGGATCATGGTGCTCGCGCTGGCGATTGCGGCGCCCTGGGCGTTCTACAATTATCACACCGGGCGCCAGTCCGGCTTCGTGGTCTCGATGCTGACCCAGATGGGCATGATGAGCATCCTGGCGCTGTCCTACAATATGCTGTTGGGACAGGCCGGGCTGTTTTCGCTATGCCATGCCGTGTTCTTCGGCATCGGCGGTTACGCCACCATTCATTTCCTCAGCATGGCCGGCGCGGGCAGCCTGCCGCTGCCGATGGAACTGATCCCGCTGCTGTCAGGATTGTCCGGGCTCGGGTTGGCGATCGTGTTCGGCTATATGGCGACCAAGCAGCGCGCGACGGCCTTTGCGATGATCACGCTCGGGATCGGCGAATTGATGGTCACATCGGCGCTGATGTTTCAGCATTTCTTCGGCGGTGAGGGCGGCGTCAATACCAACCGCATGATCGGGCGCAGCCTGTTCGGTCTGACCTACGCGCAAGGCATCCAGGTTTATTATCTGACGCTGGCCTGGACGCTGCTCGCGGCGCTGGCGATGTACTTCCTGACCATGACTCCGCTCGGCCGGATGGCGAATGCGTCACGCGACAATTTCGAGCGCGTGCAGTTCGTCGGCTACGACCCGCGCATGGTGCGGTTCTTTCAGTTCGCGTTATCAGGCTTCTTCGCCGGCATCGGCGGCGGGTTATACGCGATCACCTACGAAATCGTGACCTTCGATGCGCTGGCAGCGCCGCTGTCGGCCAATGCGCTGTTGATGGCCTATATCGGCGGCTCTGCCTCGTTCGGCGGTCCGATCCTGGGTGCCGTCCTGATTACGCTGTTGCAAAGCGGCGTCAGCCTGATGTCGAACTCCTGGCTGGTGTATGTCGGCGTGCTCTTCATCAGCATGGTGATCTTCGCGCCGAGCGGCATCATGGGCCTGGTGATGGCGCACGGCCCGATCGTTCGCGCCGGGCAACTCGGCCGGCTCGCGGTGCCCTATGTCAGGGTTCTCGTGCCCGGCATGTTGATGGTGCTCGGCTTCGTCGGCCTGGTGGAACTGACCTCGTTCCTGACCATTGGCGCGGCGCAGGGCAAGTCGCTGGTTCTGTTCGGCAACAAGATCGACATCCATGCGACGCTGCCCTGGCTGTTGGCGACGGTGTTTCTGCTGGGCGGAGGCTTCTGGCTGCGGCTGGAAGCGCAATCGTTCCGGCGTGTCTGGGAAAGCCTGATGGCCGACCTCAAGCCGCAGCGGAGCATATCATGACCGGCATGGCGCTCTCGCTGCAAAACGTCGGCAAGGCATTCGGCAATCTCGAGATCATCCGGGGCGTCAGCCTCGATATCGCCAAGGGCGAACGTCACGCCATCATCGGCCCGAACGGCGCCGGCAAGACCACGCTGTTCAATCTGATCAGCGGACGCTTTCGGGTCTCGACCGGCGAGGTCCTGCTGAACGATGTCCGGATCGATCAGTTGCCGCCGCACAAGATCAACCGGATGGGACTGTCGCGCAGCTTCCAGATCACCTCGATCTTTCACCGGCTGTCGGTATTCGAAAACCTGCGCTGCGCGCTGTTGTGGAGCATGGGCTATCGCTACTCGTTCTGGACGCCGCTGTGGCTGCAGCGCGAGCTGACCGAACGCACCAACGCGATGCTGGAAGATCTCAATCTGGCGCGGCGCCGCGATACCGCGGCGGGCCTGTTGTCCTATGCCGACCAGCGCGCACTCGAGATCGGCATGACGATCGCGGGCGGTGCCTCCGTGATCCTGCTCGACGAGCCGACCGCGGGCATGAGCAACACCGAAACCGACAACGCGGTCGAACTGATCCGCCGGGTCTCCAAGGGCAAGACGCTGCTGATGGTCGAGCACGACATGAAGGTGGTGTTCGATCTCGCCGACGTCATTACGGTGCTGGTCTATGGCCGGGTGATCGCCTCGGGTCCGCCGCAAGCCGTGCGCGCCAATCCTGCGGTTCAGGAAGCCTATCTCGGGGCCTTGGACGCAGCATGATCCTCGAAGTCAGAGATCTCCACGCCTATTACGGCCAAAGCCATATCCTGCATGGCGTGGCGATGGACGTGAACGATGGCGAGATCGTCAGCCTGTTGGGACGCAACGGCGTCGGGCGATCGACGGCGTGCAAGTCGATCATGGGGCTGGTGACCGCCCAGGGCACGGTCAAATTCCGCGGCAAGAACATCGCCGGTCTGCGCCCCGACCAGGTGGCGCATTGCGGCATCGGCTACGTGCCGGAAGACCGTCAGATTTTTCCGACGCTGACGGTGCGGCAGAATCTCGAACTCGGATTGAAGCGATCCGGCAAATTCGGCCGCTGGAATTTCGACGATGTGTTTGCGCTGTTTCCAAACCTGAAGGCGCGTCAGGATACTTCGGCCGGCGTGCTGTCGGGCGGCGAGCAGCAAATGCTGACGATGTGCCGCACATTGATGGGCGATCCCGACCTGATGCTGATCGACGAACCCACTGAGGGTCTGGCGCCGAAGCTGGTCGAACAGGTCGGAGAGTTATTGGCCGAGATCGCGCGGCGCGGCGTTTCCGTGCTGCTGGTCGAACAGAAACTCGCGATCGCGCTCAAGATCTCGTCGCGGCTGTATGTCATGGGCCATGGCCGGATCGTGTTCGAGGGAACGCCTGGCGATCTCGGCGGAAATTCGGCCGTGCGCAAGGAATGGCTCGAAGTGTGATCCAACGCGCGTGGCGGCAGCCAGCCTCTCACGCATGGCGCTATGCCTCGCTCCGAAATTGTCCAAAATGATTTGCTCGCCACGGTCTTAATCGACAATAGTGAAAAAAACAGAAGACCAAACGGGAGCGAACTATGTCTGGGGTAAAAACGGGGATCCTTCCGCGCAGCGCTGCGGCACTGTTCGCGTTGACGCTCATGCTGGCGCTGGGCCGGCCGGCCGCAGCGGCCGAAAAATGGGATCTCTACGTCTACAACGCCGTGGGCACGGTCGCTGCCGTCAAGGGGCTGGATACCGCGATCGAACAGATCGAAAAAGAGACCAACGGCGAGCTCTCGATCCGGCTGCATCTGGGAGGTTCGCTGCCGATCAACACCACCACCATCACACAAGCCGTCAGCGACGATGTCGTGCAGATGGGCGATGACGGCTATTTCCTCGGCAACGTGCCGATCGGCGGGGTGTTGCGGCTGCCGATGCTGCTGCGGACGCTGTCGGATTACGACAAGGCCGCCGCGATCATGAATCCTTTTCTGGTCAAGGCGTTCGAGAAAAAAGGCCTGGTCGTGCTCGGGCAGTATCTCTATCCGTTCCAGGTGGCGTATTCGAGCAAGAAGCTGACTTCGCTGGCCGACTTCAAGGGCCAGAAGATTCGCGTCACCTCGCCGGAACAAGGCGAATTCATCAAGCGATTGGGCGGCATCCCGCAGACGATCGGCGCGCCGCAGGTTCCTTCCGCGCTCGATCGCGGCGTGGTCGACGGTGTTCTCACCGCCAATACCGGCGGCGGCAACATCTGGAAGGACCTGCTGAAATATAACTACCGGATCGGCATCAATTACTTCAACTCGGTCATCATCGTGAACAAGGACCGGTTCGAGAAGCTGTCGCCGGACACGCAAGCCAAGGTACGCAAGATCATCACCGCCAATCTGCCGCTGATGACCAAGGCGATGCAGGATGAGGAAGAAGACCTTACCAAGAAATTCGCTGATGGCGGCATGACCATCACCAAGGAAAGTCCTGAAGAGATCGACGCCGCCGTCAAACTGATTGCGCCATATTGGGAGGAATGGGCCAAGACCCAGGGCCCCGATGCGGTCGTCGCGCTGAAGCAAGTCCGCGCCGCTATCGGCCGATAGTCATGACGAACCCTGGCGAACCGTTGGCCGATGGGGCGACGCCCCATGCTGCCGAATATGTCGTGGCGGGATCGACGCTGGTCGAGGACATCTGCGAGACGATCTGCGCGCTGTTCCTGATCGTGTCGATCGTGCTGATCGCCGCCGAAGCGATCGCGCGCAATGTGTTCACGACCTCGTTCCAGATCACCGATGAAGTCTGCGGCTATCTTTTGGTTGCGTTGACGTTTCTGAGCATGTCGGTGGCCGAAGCCCATGGCGCGTTCCATCGCGTCGAACTGGTGCAGACGCGGCTGTCGTGGGCGGGACGCCTGATCACGCAACTGGTGTTCGATTTCGTTTCGCTGGTCGCCTCCGCGCTGGTGACGTGGCAGCTGTGGCGTCTGACCGCGAATTCCTGGCACACCGAAGACGTCGCGCCGACGCCGCTGCATACGCCGCTCTGGCTGCCGCAAAGCACGATGGCGATCGGGATGGCGCTGCTGTGCCTGGCCCTGGTCAGGGCGATGGTCACCAAGGCGCGGATTCTGGCGCGGGGGAATCACGCATGACCCCCGGCATCGAATTCATCGTCGTAATGTTGGTGTTCCTCGGTCTGCTGACCGTGGGCATGACCATTCCGTTCGCGATCCTGGTCCCGTCGGTGCTGTATCTGTTCATGCATGCGGGGCTCGCCGGCCTGAAAGGCATCGGCCTCGTCAGTTGGGGCAGCATGGACAGTTTTACGCTGACCGCGATTCCGCTGTTCATCCTGATGGCCGAGATCCTGCAGGAGAGCAAACTCAGTCAACGCGTCTATCGCGGCCTGTCCACGCTGGTGGCGTGGATGCCCGGCGGGCTGCTGCAGACCAATATCGCGGGCTGCGCGATCTTTGCGGCGATCAGCGGCTCCAGCGTGGTGACCGCGGCCTCGATCGGCCGGGTCGCGCTGCCGGAATTGCAGCAGCGCAAATACAGTCCGCGGCTGTCGGCGGGTTCACTCGCCGCCGGCGGCACGCTTGGCATTCTTTTCCCGCCCAGCATCGCCATGATCGTCTACGGCACCTTCACCGAAACCTCGGTGGCCAAGCTGTTCATGGCCGGCGTGATGCCCGGTTTCCTGCTCACGTTCCTGTTCATGGGCTACATCGCCGTGCACGCCTGGCTGAAGCCCGGCGTCGCACCGGTCGAACGCGGTCCGCGATCCCTGCAGGAATTTCTTCGCGCCATCCTCGACGTGCTGCCGTTCGTGTTCCTGATCGGCGGCACCATGGGCAGCATCTATTCGGGACTGGTGACGCCGACGGAAGCCGCGGCGGTGGGATGCCTGCTCGCGATCCTGATCGCCATGATCTGCGGCGAGTTCAATTTCGGCGTGCTCAAGGCCGCGTTGAAGACCTGCGTCCGGATCTGCGGCAACATCCTGTTCATCGTCTATGCCGCGTTCGTGTTTTCCTACGCCATCAGCTATGCCGGCGTCGGCGAGCAGATCACGCAGTTCCTGGTCGACCTCAAATTGTCGCGGCTCGAATTTTTCCTGGCGCTGTTCGTGCTCTACACGGTGCTGGGCTGCCTGGTCGAAAGCCTCGGCATGATCGTGGTGACGGTGCCGCTATTGTATCCGGTGCTGGTGCAATATGGCATCGATCCGATCTGGTTCGGCGTCATCCTGGTGCTGTTCATCGAAATGGGCCAGATCTCGCCGCCGATCGGCATCAACCTGTTCGTGATCCAGAGCATCTGGACCGGCAAGCTCAAGGACGTCGTGCTGGGAACGGTGCCGTTCCATCTGTTGCTGTTCGTGCTGCTTGGGCTGCTGGTGGTCTTCCCTGACATCGCGATGTGGTTGCCGTCGCGAACGACGCTGGTGCCTTAATTCGGACCCTTCGCAGCCAAAGCTGTCGATGCTGCAAGGATATCGGGCAGGCCGCGCTGCTTCTTGGCGATCGGCTGGGTATCGGAGGCCCGTACCAGCCGCCAGGTCAGGATCGCGGCGATCAGGCAAAACCCGGCACCGGTCCCGAACAATATGGCGTATCAATCGCTGTCCCCACGAAGGCCGGTTCTCGTGAAGAAAACGCGTCAAAACAAAAAGCGGTGAGCCCGGTTCTGATTCATCGGACCGGCTCTAACGGCTCGCAAACTGTCATGTGCGTGCTATAAACTGCGCTGGCAATTCAGGACAGGTGCGGACGGATGTCGAAGCAGGAGATGCGCGAAGAGGCCGAGCGGCTGATTCGCGAAACCATGGCGAAGAAGGCCCTCGTCATCAAGCAGGGCAATACCCGCATCGAGGCGGTCTGCGGCAAATGCGGCGCGCCAAATCGCGTCTCGGCCGAAAAAGGCGTCTCCCGGGTGAAATTCGCCTGCAAGGAATGCGGCCACAAGCAGGAGACGCTGTAGCTTTTTGTCATGGCCGGGACAAGCCAAGACGCATCAGGGAATGACGAGTTGAGCTAAGTGCTCCCTCGTCAGGCCTACTGCCCCGGAAGCTTGCCGACACTGATCTCGATGGCCGAAAAATAGGCCGCGAGATCATCGATATCGGCGTCGGACAGCGTTGGCGCGACCACCGACATTGCATCGTTCTTGCGGATGCCGGTTTTGAACGCCTGCAGCTGCGCAACGAGATATTGTTCGGTCTGGCCGGCGATGTTCGGGGCGTCGGGGGTTTTCGATAGTCCGTCCATGCCGTGACAGGCCTGGCACATCTGCGCCTTCATGCGCCCGGCCTTGACGTCGCCCGCGCTGCACACGCCGCTGCTGGCGGCAACCAGGAAAATGGACACGGACAGATGGGCAGCCAGCAGCGCTGCCCTGGAATGCGCAGGTATCACCTTAAGACCTCACGGCTTGATGCGATGCAAAGCGGGATGGCCCCTGCATCACAGGGGCCATCGATCGATATCGGGACGTTACTTGCCGTCGTAGGTGATGCGATAGAGCGCACCGACGAGATCGTCCGAGATCAGCAGCGAGCCGTCGGGCAGTTGCGCCACATCGACGGGGCGGCCGAGATAGTAGCCGTTGTCGTTCCAGCCTTCGGCGAACGGTTCGGATTTGCCGGCGGCGTGGCCGTCTTCTTTCAGGAACGTCACCAAAAGACGCGCGCCGACCGGCTGAGTCCGGTTCCAGGAGCCATGCTGCGTGGAAAAAATGGCGCCCTGGTATTTCTTCGGGAACATCGAGCCGGTGTAGAAGATCAGGCCGAGATCGGCCGCATGCGCGGCCTGTTCGACCTCAGGAAACACCACGTTCGCCGGCGGGGTGTCGGCCTTGTATTCGACGGTGCGGGTGCGACCGCCGCCATACCACGGGAAACCGAAATCCTGGCCCGCATTGGCGATGCGATTGAGTTCTCCCGGCGGCTGCTCGTCGCCCATGCCGTCGACCTGATTGTCGTTGGTCCAGAGCGACTTGTCCTTCGGGTGGAAGTCCATGCCGACGGGATTGCGCAATCCCACGGCGTAGACTTCGCGGTTCTTGCCGTCGCGATCCATGCGGATGATGCCGCCCATGCCAACCTTGCGATAGAGGTCGAACTTGTCCTTGGCCGGCACGTTGTAGGGCTGGCCGAGCTGGATATAGAGCTTGTTGTCCGGACCGACCCGGCACACCCGCGCCGTGTGATTGTAGCTCTCCTCGGATTTCGGAATAAGGTCGCCCTCCGCAACCACGGCGCCGGCGACGACGTCGGGGCTTTCATAGAAGAACTCGGCCGCGGCATATTCCAGCACGCGATTTTGCTCGGCGATGTACAGGAAGCCGTCCTTTGAGAAGCACAAGCCGTTCGGGATCTTCTTCGGCAGTGTCGGCGCGAACTCCTTCACCTCCTCGCCTACGCCGCCGCGCGAGCGGTCGGTCACCACCCAGACTTTCGACTTGCGGGTGCCGACAAAGGTCGCGACGCCCTGCGGGCCGACGGCGATATGCCGGGCGTCGGGCACCAGCGCGTAGAGCGCGATATGGAAGCCCGACGGCATCTTGATCTTGGCGAGGTTCTGTTTGACCTGATCGGCCTTCGCGCCGGTCTGCGGCACTTCGGGCCAATCGGCCGTACTGCCGGTCTGATGCATTGCGCCCAATGTTTCGAGCGCGGTGTTCGGCGCCGGCGCCGCCGGTTGTGCCGCCGCCGGCCAAGCGGCCAGCGCCAGGATAGCCACCGTTGCCTTCAATTGAAGCTTCATGGATCCCTCCCTGCGATGCCCCGATTCTAACGGGCGAACACCCGCTGCCGGGGAATGCCGATATCAATGCGCCGGTCCGGAACATTGTCAATTGAGGCGTAATATCCGGGCCGGGACGACGGTTGTGTGCGGCGCACCGCCGCGCTTGCTGTGGAACACCGCCCGCCATTTTGCCGCAGGTTCGGATAGGAATTGCAGCGCACCGCAATCATGGATGGGCACAGATCGTCAGCAATTGATGCGGTAGCCTGTGCTTGCGCTGTTTAAACCGTGGACGTAGTTTTGCGGTCGTACGGGGCGCTCGCACCGTAATCGTGGAGAGAGATTAATGGCCTGGAAGACACCGAAGATCGTCGAAGTGCCGGTTGGCATGGAAATCAATATGTACGCCTGCGCGGCCCGCAAATAAGACGCCACGCAACGACTTGCCCGGCTCCGGAAACGTATCGCATCGGCGGTGCCGTTTCCGGAGCTGCGGACAACACCACCGACGTCGTCCCTGCGAACGCAGGGACCCATACGGTGAGGACTCGCGTCTTCGGCAGTGAAACCGATGCCGTCTGTATCAATTAACGTCAGGGATTATGGGTCCCTGCGTTCGCAGGGACGACGACCGCATGTGCAGCATCTCTCTGCGTAGTAGGGCCTCGGCGTAGTCACTCCCCCTTCACAAACCTCGCAAAAGCCTCAGCGTAATCCGGATGCCAGCGCGAGAGCGGAGGGCGGTTCTCGACGATATCGCCGGCGGCCCACAGGATGCGGCGTTCGTCGAGGCTGCGCGGCACGTCGTTGTCGGGGCACAGGATGTAGAAATCGCCGGCGTCGATATGCTCGATCATGAAATCGACGGTCTGCTCCGGTGTCCAGGCGCCGGCGGGCTTTTCGTCGCGGCCGCGCGCGGTCAGTCCGGTGAAAACGAAACCGGGGATCAGCAGATGCGCGGTGATCTTGCAGCCCGGCGTGTTGCGCAGTTCATGCTGCAAGGCTTCGGTGAAGGCCTTCACGCCGGCCTTGGTGACGTTATAGGCGGGCTCGCCGGGCGGCGTGGTGATGCCCTGCTTGGAGCCGGTGTTGATGATGAGCCCGGGCCGGCCGCGTTCGATCATGTGCGGCGCGAAAATCTGCGTGCCGTGGATCACGCCCCAGAGGTTGACCGCGAGCAGGCGCTGCCAGTTTTCCAGCGGGCCGAACATCTTGGCGTCCGGCGAGATGCCGGCATTGTTCATCAGGATGTCGGTGCCGCCGAACCGCTGTCGTACCGCGGCTTCCAACCCGCCGAGATGCTCGACGCGGCTGACGTCGATCGCTGCGGTCATGATGTTGGCGTCGCCGCCGGGGGCGATAGATGACAGTTTTGTTTCAGCCTCCTTGAGGCGGTCGGCGCCGATATCGGCGATACAGACTTTCATGCCGAGGCTCGCGAAATGCATGGCTGCGGCGAGCCCGATACCGGATGCACCGCCGGTGATGACGGCAACGTTATCGGGTGACATGGCTGGGTGGGACAATGATCGCTCCTGATCTGCTTTTATCGCCAATTTTTCTCTCGCCAATTGACTACGCTATCGTGACGCGCGTGCCATGCACCAAACCGCATGGGAGGTCTTCGCTTGACGCCTTCATTCGACCGCATGCGCGCTTTACGGCTTTAAGTGGCCGTTGTAGTGTATAGAATATAACGACTTGAAAATATCAGGCGAAATCAAGGGAGTGCAGACATGGCTGTGACGCAAGCTATTCCGATGACGCGCCATCCTTACGCGGATGGTTCCACCAAGAAGATGTTGATCGACGGTAAATGGGTCGCCGCCGCCTCCGGCAAGACCTTCGAGACCTTCAATCCCGCCACCGGCGAATTGCTCGCCACTGTCGCCGAAGGCGATGCAGAGGACATCAATCGCGCGGTTGCCGCGGCGCGCCGCGCCTTTGAGGGACCGTGGAGCAAGGTCAAGCCGTTCGAACGCCAGGCCCTGCTGCTCAAGCTCGCCGATCTCGTCGAGAAGAATTTCGAGGAATTGTCGCAGCTCGACACGCTCGACATGGGCGCGCCAATCAGCCGCACCCGCGGCAACAGGCTGCGCGTGCTCGGCATGCTGCGCTATTACGCCGGGCAAGCGACCGCGCTGCATGGCGAGACCATCGAGAACTCGCTGCCGGGCGATATCTTCTCCTACACCTTGAAGGAGCCTGTCGGCGTCGTCGGCGCGATCATTCCGTGGAATGGCCCGCTCGGCGCCAGCATCTGGAAGATCGGCCCCGCGATCGCGACCGGCTGCACCGTGATCCTCAAACCCGCCGAGGAAGCGCCGCTGACCTCGCTGCGGCTGGCGGAACTGGTGATGGAAGCCGGCATTCCCGCCGGCGTCGTCAACGTGGTCACGGGCTATGGCGAGACCGCGGGTGCGGCGCTGGCGTCGCATTCCGGCGTCGACAAGGTCGCCTTCACCGGCTCGCATGTGACAGGACAGTCGATCATCCGCGCCTCGGCCGGCAATCTCAAGCGCGTGTCGCTCGAACTCGGCGGCAAATCGCCCGACATCGTGTTCGCCGACGCCGACCTCGATGCGGCGGTGCCGGGGGCGGCGATGGCGGTGTTCGCCAATTCGGGCCAGATCTGCAGCGCGGGCACCAGGCTGTTCGTCGAGCACAAGATCTATGACGAATTCGTCGGCCGCGTCGCCGAATTCGGCAAGAAGCTGCAGGTCGGCAACGGCCTCGATCCCAACACGCAGATCGGACCGCTGGTGTCGAAACAGCAGATGGAGCGCGTGTCGAATTATCTCTCGATCGGCCAAAAGGAGGGCGCCAAGGCGATGACCGGCGGCGCGCCGCTAACCGAAGGCGCATTATCGAAGGGCTATTTCGTGCCGCCGACCGTGTTCGCCAACGTGCAGGACAACATGCGGATCGCCCAGGAGGAAATTTTCGGGCCGGTGATTTCGGCGATCTCCTTCAAGGATACCGACGAACTGATCCAGCGCGCCAACGCCACCACCTTCGGGCTCGGCAGCGGCGTCTGGACCACCAATGTCAGCAAGGCGCATCAGGTCGCGAAGTCGCTGCGCGCGGGCTCGGTGTGGGTCAATTGCTATCAGGCGATGGACCCGGCGGTGCCGTTCGGCGGCTACAAGATGAGCGGCTACGGCCGCGAGTCCGGCAAGCAGCACCTCGAAGAGTATCTCAACGTCAAGGCGGTCTGGATCAAGACCGGCTAGGGCACTTCCTCACCTCGCCCCGCTTGCGGGGCGAGGGAGAGACGTTCACTGCTTCTACCGGCTCGCAGCCTTCACCGGCCGCCCGATATCGCTGCGCAATGCCGCGAGTTCTTTCTTCACCGCGCTGGCGGCGTCGCGCTCGATCTTGCGGTAGCGCGCGACCAGCGACAGGCCGAACGGCGTCAGCACCGCGCCGCCGCCGTTCTTGCCACCGGTTTGCCGCTCGACGGCGGCGTGGCGGCAGATGCGGTTGATCTCGTCGACCAGGTCCCACGCCCGCTTGTAGGACATGTCCATCGCGCGTCCGGCGGCCGAAATCGAACCGCAGGCATGGATGTTTTCCAAAAGCTGGATCTTGCCCGGCCCGATCCGGCCCTCGGCGTCGAGATCGATCCGGACGCTCAGGGAAGGCAGCGGTCTGGCGGCGGATTTCTGCATCGAAGCGGATTTCTTTTTTGAAGAGGGGCGCTCTCTCATTGCGGCCGACATTGCCACCGGAGCGTTTTACGAACAAGATGAAGGCACATTATATCCATGAACCGCATAAGAAAATTCAGGGGCAGTCATGAACTTTCCGTCGCTTTTTTTGCCGCTACAGATCGGTCCGTACCAGCTCAAGCATCGCCTTGTGCTGGCGCCGTTGACGCGGATGCGGGCGGAAAAGCCGAGCCTCGCGCCGCGGATGCTGAACACGGAATATTACGCCCAGCGCGCCACGCCGGGCGGATTGCTGATCGCAGAAGCCTCGCCGGTGATGGCGACCGGCTTCGGCAGCCCCGGTGTGCCCGGTATCTATTCGGAAGCGCAGATCGCCGGCTGGCGCGAGGTCGTTGACGCGGTTCACGCTAAGGGCGGCATCATCTTCCTGCAGCTCTGGCACGTCGGACGGGTTTCGCATTCCTCGTTCCAGCCCAATGGCGTGTTGCCGGTCGCCCCGTCGGCGGTGGCGATCCCCGCGGATCTGAAGACCTCGACGGCGGACGGCAAGATCGTCACCTACGAGACGCCGCGCGCGCTGGAGACCAGCGAAATCCCCGGTGTGATCGACGCCTACCGGCAGGGTGCGGCCAATGCGCTGAAGGCGGGTTTCGACGGCGTCGAAATCCATGGCGCCAACGGCTACCTGATCGAGCAGTTCCTGCAGTCGCACACCAATCTGCGCACCGACCAATATGGCGGTTCCATCGAGAACCGGACACGCTTTTTGATGGAAGTCACCAAGGCGGTGGTCGATATCTGGGGCGCCGACCGCGTCGGGGTGCGGCTGTCGCCTTACGGCATCGCCAATGGCAGCGGCGAGGCCGATCCGATGCCGCTCTACACCCATGTGGTCAAATCGCTCGACCCGCTCGGCCTCGCCTATCTGCATTTCATCGAGCCGCGCTCCAGCGGTGCCGGTCGCGCCGAGGTCAACCATCAGAACGTGCCTTCCGCGATGGTGCTGTTCCGGCCGCTGTGGAAAGGCAAGCTGATCACCGCCGGCGGCTTTAGCGGCGAGACCGCCAATGCCGCGATCGCCGATGGCCATGCCGACGCCATCGCGTTCGGCCGCATCTTCATTTCCAACCCCGACCTGCCGCGCTGTCTCGCGCACGGCTTCCCGCTGACGCCCTACAACCGCGCCACCTTCTATGGCGGCGAGGCGGCGGGCTATACGGATTATCCGGCGCATAATGAGTTGGAGAAGGCGTGAACCGATCGAAGCCCGGATGAGCGCAGCGATATCCGGGAGTGCGACTAATGCCAGTCCCGGATGTCGCTGCGCTCATCCGGGCTACAAGGATATCCCGTGGCAAAACAAGCGAGCGCGGTCGGCGTCTCCAAGGGCGAGTGCCTGTGCGGCAAGGTCGGCTTCGAGATCGATACGCCGGCGCGTTGGGCCTGGCATGATCATTCCGCCGCGAGCCGCCGCGCGCATGGCGCAGCGTACGCGACCTATGTCGGAAGCTGGCGCAAGCGGCTGCGGATCACCAAGGGCAAAGCGGGCATTGCGCGTTACGAGGACAAGGCGACCAAGACCGTCCGCAGCTTTTGCGCCAGTTGCGGCACACCGTTGTTCTATGAACGCCCGCGCTCACCCCACATGGTCAACATTTCGCGCGTGCTGTTCTCGGGCCGTACCGGCCGGCAACCGCTCTATCACATCGCGATCGAGGAGTTGCAGGACTGGGCCTATACCGGCGAGCCGCTGGTGCCGCTGAAGGGGTTTCCCGGCGTGGTCTGGCAGCGCTCCAAGAAGAAAAAGCCAATGGAGCACGAGGGGATGTTTTGAGGGCGCGGATGCAGGATGCTCACTTCGCCTCCCGCAAACCGGCAAAGGCCTGATCGAGTTTTTGCGACGCGGCGGCAAGCTTTGCGCGCGTGGCATCGAGCCACGCTTTGTCGGCACCGAGTTTTTCCTTGGCGGAGGCCAGCATCCGCGCCACTTCGGCCGGTTGCGGGCCGCCAAGTCCCTTGCTTGCGGCGACCATGTTCTCCGCCGTCAGCGAGCGGCGAAACTGCGCTTCCGAAAGCGGCAGTTTGGTATCGACCTTGGCTGATGTCGCGATCCCGGCATAGATCCGCTGCGCCTCGGCGTAGGGAATTTCGCTGGCGCGGAGATGATGGCCGCGGCCGAAATTCACCAGCTCGGAGGCGAAATGGTGGCCGATGCGGAACGGCACATCGGCCTCGCGCTGCAGCGTGTCGGCGAGCTCCGTGGTGGTGGAATAATCGCTGTTGACCTCATCGAGCGCGCGGTCGGGCCGGAAGATCATGGTGCGCACCACGGCGTCGGCATGCGCCGTACAGCGCTGCCATGTCGCGCAGGATCACGTTCGGATATTCCTTCGGGTTGCCGAAATCCTTGTAGTCGCTCATGCCCGGCTCGACATTGTGCGCGATCAGCGAAAACGTGTTGGCCTCGCCGATCAGCGTGCTGGCTTCGGCGCGCAGCCTGACGAGACCGCTGGGATTGCGCTTTTGCGGCATGATGCTGCTGACGCCGGTCTGCTCGCCTTCGGCCAAAAGAATCCACGGTTCGGTCTGGGCGTATTGCGCGGTGACGTCGGCGATCAGCGCGCCCAGCACCAGCGCGCCGGAGGTCGCCAATCCACCAAGTTCGGCGCCGCCGTCGATCGGCGAGATCTGATTGGCGTCGTAGGAATTCTCGACCGGCCCGTCGAACCCCAGCAATTCCGCCAGCCGCGGCCGGTCGACCGGGAAGCTCGACGTGCCCAGCGCGGCCGCGCCCAGCGGCGACTGGTTGAGCCGGACATAGGCCTCGCGCATCCGCGCGGCCTCGCGTTCGAACGCCGCCGCATAGCCCGACAGATAATGCCCGAGCGTGATCGGCTGCGCCTGCACGCCCCAAGTATAGGCGGGAATGATGGCGTTGGGGGCTTGCGCCGCCATCGCCAGGATCGCATCGCGCATGCCGTTGAGTTTCTCGAACGCGGTGAGGAAATCGTCGCGCGTGATCAGGCGCTGGGTGGTCGCGCCGATATCCTGCCGGCTGCGGCCGGAATGCAGCCGGCTGATGTCGGGGCCGCCGGCCGCCATCAAATCCTGCTCCACCTTCAAATAATCGCCCGACCGTACCGCGCCCGGCTGGTCGCCGGCGGTATTGACCCGGTTGATGGCGTCGAAAATCCTGGCGCCGAGCGGCCGTGGCACGATCCCGCGCTCGACGATCATGACCGCCGAGGCCTTGTTGATCTCTGTCAGCCAGAAGAACCGGTCCCTGGGGGCGGCGTTTGCCGAACCTGCCTGTACGGAGGTTGCCTGGCCAATCGTCATCAGAACCATCCCTGCGGTCCAGAAAAAGCGCGCGCGCACGGCACGTCCTCCCATTTTATCGATTTCCAACCCTGATAGCACGATTACGCCGCCCCTCGTGCGCGCCAGCGCAGGGCAGCCATGAGCGCGTTCCATTGATCTCACGCCGGCTGATCGTCCATGATGATTCGATCCCGGTGGTAACGACCGCGGGCAGGAGGAGACCTTTCATGAATCGCATTACCGGCCGCTCGGCGTTCCTTGCATTGCTGAAGGATGAGGGCATCACGCATCTGTTCGGCAATCCCGGCACCACCGAACTGCCGATCATGCACGCGCTCAAGGACCATCCGGACCTGACCTATGTGATGGCGATGCAGGAGAGCCTCGTGGTCGCGATCGCCGATGGCTACAGCCGAGCCTCGGGCCGCCTTGTCGCCTGCAACGTCCATGTCGCGCCCGGCCTCGGCAACGCGATGGGCTCGCTGTTCAACGCGAAATTCACGGGAACGCCGATGATCCTGACCGCCGGCCAGCAGGAGCAGGGCCACGGCCTGATGGAGCCGGTGCTGTACGGACCGCTGGTGCAGATGGCCGAACCGCTGGTGAAATGGGCGGTGGAAGTGACGCGGCTGGAGGATCTGCCGCGGATCGTGCGCCGCGCTGCCAAGATCGCGACCACGCCGCCGACCGGGCCGGTGTTCATCTCGCTGCCGGGCGACATCCTCAACGCCGAGGCCGGTATCGAGCTCGGACGCTCGACCCGCGTCGATACCCGCGTGCGTCCATCCGATGAAGCGTTGCAGGCACTGGCGCAGCGGATTCTGAAGGCGCAAAATCCGGTGATCATTACCGGCGACGAGGTCGTCAAAAGCGATGCGCTGCAGGAGGCCGCGGCGTTTGCGGCCGCGATCGGGGCGCCCGCCTATCAGTGCTCGACGCCTTACGGCTCGCACTTCCTGTCCGAAAGCCCGTGCTTCATGGGTGCGCTGTCGCGCCTGCAGGACCAGGTTCGCGGGGTGTTAGCACCTTACGATCTGATGATCGTGCTCGGCGCCGACCCCTTGCGCATGTCGGTGTTCAGCGAGGTCGATCCGCTGCCGGAGGGGCTGTCGATCGTCCAGGTCGGCCTGGTCGATTGGGATCTTGCCAAGAATTACAGCGCCGAGATCGCGCTGAAGGCCGATGTGAGGGAAACCCTGCGCGCGCTGATTCCGGCGTTGAAAGCCGCGGGCGGCGCTGCGCTCGAAACCCGCGCCAGGAAAGGCATCGACGCGCTGGCGTCGAAGAACTGGAGCGCGCGGCGCAAGACGCTGGTCGAGCAGATCACCAAGGCAAAAGATAAATCGCCGATCGATGCCGACTGGCTGGCGCTGCAGGTGGTCGAGGCGATGCCGGAAAACGCCATTCTGGTCGATGAAGGCCTGACCTCCTCGCGGCAGATGCTGGCGTTGCGGCCGCATCGCGACCGCTACGGCTATCATGCGCTGGCCTCGGGCGGCATCGGCTGGGGATTGCCGGCGGCGGTCGGCGTCAGCCTCGCCAATCCCGATCGTCCGGTGGTGTGCTATTCCGGTGACGGCAGCTCGATGTATTCGATCCAGGCGCTGTGGACCGCGGCCAATCACAAGCTGCCGCTGACCTTCGTGATCGTCAACAATGGCGGCTATCGCATCATCAAGCAGCGGCTGCTCGCGTTCCATGGTGACGATCATTATGTCGGCATGGATTTCATCGATCCGCCGGTCGATTTCGCCGGCGTCGCCAAATCGCTGGGACTGGAGTCGATCAAGATCACCGATCCCGGTCAGCTGAAATCCGCGTTGTCTTCGGCGTTCAGCCGGCCCGGCGCGAAGCTGATTGAAGTGGTGGTGAATAATTCGGTGAATTGAATCAAAACACCAGCGTCATTCCGGGCTCGCGCAAGAGCGCGCCCCGGAATGACGAAAGCCGATCACTTCGCCTTCGGCCGATACCCCACCGCCGGATGTGGTGCCGTCAACCTTGCGCGGCCGTCGCCGAATAATTTCTCGCGCAAGGTCCCCTCGCGATACGCGCGCTTGTAGCGCCCGCGCCGGGTCAATTCCGGCACCAGCATTTCCGTGATGTCCTCGAAATCGCCGGGCGAGATTGCAAACGGAACGTTCAGGCCATCGACGTCGGTCTGTTCGAACCAGGCCTCGATGTCATCGGCGACCTTTGCGGGCGTGCCTATCACGACCGGGCCGGCGCCGCCGATGCCGACATGCTGGGCGACCTCGCGCACGGTCCAGACCCGATCCGGATCGGCGCGGGTGACGTTGTCCATCGCGCTACGGCCGGCGTCGTTTTCGACATGGCGCACCTGCTGATCGAGGTCGTAGGTCGAGAAATCCACACCGGTCCAGCCCGACATCAGCGCCAGCGCGCCCTCGGGATTGATGTGGTTGCGGTAATCGGCGTATTTCGCCTTCGCCTCGGCCTCGGTGCGCCCGAGGATGATCGTCATCATGCTGAACATCAGGATTTCAGCGGGGTTGCGGCCGATTTCCCGGGCGAGGTCGCGAATAGCCGACACCCGCGGACCGATGATCTTGGCCGAAGGTCCCGACATGAAAACGCATTCGGCATGCTCCGCCGCGAATTGCCGACCGCGCGGCGAAGTGCCGGCCTGATAGAGCACCGGGGTGCGTTGCGGCGACGGTTCGCTCAGGTGAATCGCATCGAGCCTATAATTCTTGCCCTGATGCTGGACGCGATGCACCTTGGCCGGATCGGCGAACAGGCTGCGGGCGCGATCGCGCAACACAGCATCGTCCTCCCAGCTTCCTTCCCAGAGCTTGTAGACCACCTCCATATATTCGTCGGCGACCTCGTAGCGATCGTCATGCGCGGTCTGCTTGTCCTTGCCGGCGCCGCGGGCCGCGCTGTCGAGATAGCCGGTCACCACGTTCCAGCCGATCCGCCCTTCGGTCAGGTGGTCGAGCGTCGACATCCGACGCGCGAACGGGTAGGGCGGCTCATAGGACAGATTGCTGGTGACGCCAAAGCCGAGATGCTGGGTCACTGCTGCCATCGCCGGGATCAGCAGCAGCGGTTCGTTGGCCGGCGTCTGTGCGGCGTTGCGCAGCGCGGCGTCCGGACTGCCGCCGTAGACGTCATAGACCCCGAGCACATCGGCCAGAAAAAGCCCGTCGAACCGCCCGCGCTCCAGCGTCTTCGCCAGATCGATCCAGTATGGCAGCCGGTTATATTCAGCGGTGCGGTCGCGTGGATGGGTCCACAGCCCCGGCGACTGATGCGCGACGCAGTTCATGGCGAAGGCGTTCAGCCGGATTTCTTTTTTCATGATTTTACTGCTTCGGCGTCAAAACCCACCGTCTCCCCGCGGCAACAATGGCATTCCGGTCAGGATGCATCAAGCCGCCGATACATCGTGCCGGCGGCCCCGAGGCAGGCTCTACGCAATTAGTACGGTGATGGCCGAAACCCCTGGCCCGTCCCTTGTCAGCGGCCGATTTTATGGCCCAGAATGACGCCAGAAGAGCGCAAATTTCCTGTCTTGGCCTGATCTATGCAAGCATCCACTCGGTCACCCCTTCCATCCGAAGTCGCCAGGGGCGGTTGAGGCTTTTTCAATCCCGAAATTATCCCTGCAAGGAGGACATGATGAAGCACCTGCGCACGATCGGTCTGACGCTCGCCGCCGTCTTATGGGCCGGCGCAGGTCATGCCGAGGAACTGACCGGGACGCTGAAAAATATCAAGGAAACCGGCGCGATCACGCTCGGCTTCCGCGATTCCTCGATTCCGTTTTCCTATCTGGACGACAACCAGAAGCCGATCGGCTTCGCGATGGATATTTGCTACGGGATCGTCGATGCGGTGAAGGCCGAACTCAAGCTCGACAAGCTCGAGGTCAAGCTCAATCCGGTGACGTCATCGACCCGGATTCCCCTGCTGGCCAACGGCACCATCGATCTGGAATGCGGATCGACCACCAACAACGCCGATCGCCAGAAGCAGATTGCCTTCACCAACACCCACTTCCTGACCGCGAGCCGCTTCGTTTCCAAGAAGCTGAACAAGATCAACTCGATCGACGATCTCAAGGGCAAGTCGGTGGTTTCGACCTCGGGCACCACCAACATCAAGCAGTTGACCGAAGCCAATGCGGCCCGGAACCTCGGCGTCAACATCATCGCGGCCAAGGACCATGCCGAAGCGTTCCTGATGGTCGAGACCGATCGCGCGGTCGCGTTCGTGATGGACGACATTCTGCTGGCGAGCCTGGTTGCGGGCTCGAAAGATCCGGAGACCTACATCATCTCCACCGACGCCTTCTCCAAGCCTGAGCCCTACGGCATCATGCTGCGCAAGGACGATGCGCCCTTCAAGAAGGTGGTCGATGCCGCAACCGCGAAGCTCTATACCGGCGGTGAAGGCCAAAAACTCTACGACAAATGGTTCACCCAGAAGATTCCGCCGAAGGGCTTGAATCTCAACTCCCCGATCGGCCCCGAACTCAAGCGTGAATTCGCCAAGCCGTCGGACTCGCCCGATCCCGCCTCTTACACGCCGTAAGGCTTCGTGAATTACAACTGGAATTGGCGCATTTTCTGGGAGCCGGCCCCTGACGGGACCGGCACCTATCTCGACATGCTGCTGTCGGGCCTGGCCGTGACGATCGAGGTCTCGCTCTGTGCCTGGTTGATTGCGCTTGCATTGGGATCGGTCGTCGGCGTGCTGCGGACGCTGCCGTCCAAAACGGCCGCGCGGGTCGGCTTCGCTTATGTCGAGTTCTTCCGCAACATGCCGCTGTTGGTGCAGTTGTTCCTCTGGTTCTTTGTGCTGCCGGAACTGGTGCCGTCGGCGTGGGGGCTGTGGCTGAAGCAGCTTCATAACGCGCCGTTCTATACCGCGGCGATCGGCATCGGGCTGTTCATGTCGGCGCGCGTCGCCGAGCAGTTGCGGGCCGGGATCGGATCGCTGCCGCGCGGACAGAAACTCGCCGCCACCGCGCTCGGGCTGACGACATTGCAGACCTACCGCTATGTGCTGCTGCCGATCGCGTTCCGCATCATCATGCCGCCGCTGACATCGGAGTTTCTCAACACCATCAAGAACACCTCGGTCGCGATCACGATCGGCCTCGTCGAGTTGACCGGCGCGGCGCGGTCGATGCAGGAATTTTCCTTTCAGGTGTTCGAGGCTTTTACCGCCGCGACGGTGCTCTATCTCGTGATCAATGTGGTTGTGGTGATCGCCATGCGCCTGCTTGAGCGCAGCCTGGCGATCCCCGGCTACATCAGCGGGAAGTGAGCCGCCGCGCATGTTCGCCAATTTCGATTTTGACGTCATTCGCCGCTCGCTGGCCTATCTGTTCTTCGACGGCATGACCTTCACGCTGATGCTGACCGGGCTTGCCGGCGTCGGCGGCCTGGTGTTCGGCACCATGATCGCATTGATGCGGCTATCGGGGTTCAAGCTGCTTGGCCGCATCGCCGGCCTTTATGTCGACCTGATCAGGTCGCTGCCGCTGGTGCTGGTGATCTTCTGGTTCTATTTCCTGGTGCCCTATGTCGGGCAATGGCTGACCGGCGCGTCACGGCCGATCCCCGTTGGCGCGTTCACGTCCTCGCTGGTCACCTTCATCCTGTTCGAGGCGGCGTATTTTTCCGAAATCATGCGCGCCGGCATCCAGTCGATCTCGAAGGGGCAGCCCGCCGCGGCCCAGGCGCTCGGCCTGACCTACGGCCAGACCATGCGCTACGTCGTGCTGCCGCAGGCATTCAGGAATATGCTGCCGGTGCTGCTGACCCAGACCATCGTGTTGTTCCAGGACACCTCATTGGTCTACGTGGTGTCGATCCCGGATTTTCTGGGCGCGGCCAGCAAGGTCGCGCAACGCGACGGCCGGCTGGTCGAAATGTATCTGTTCGCCGCCGCGGTCTATTTCGCGATTTCCTGCCTTGCGTCCTTTGGCGTCCGGCGCCTGCAGTCGCGCATCGCCATCGTCCGGTAGGGGAGGTCATGAAGTTCAAATCTGAGCGCCAGAGTTATTCCACCTCTCCCATAGGGAGAGGTCGGATCGCCTCGGCGATGCCAAACGCATCGTCCGGTGCGATCCGGGTGAGGGGTTACGGCCTAACGATAGACCGTACCCCCTCACCCCAACCCTCTCCCCATGGGAGAGGGAGCACGCCGTGCATGTTGCAGCTTTTGTGAGACATCCATGATCGAAATCAGCCACGTCGACAAATGGTACAATGCGAGCTTCCAGGCGCTGAAGGATTGCTCGACCAGCGTCGCCAAAGGCGAGGTCGTGGTGGTCTGCGGTCCGTCCGGCTCCGGCAAATCGACCCTGATCAAATGCGTCAACGCGCTGGAGCCGTTCCAGGCCGGCGAAATCATCGTCGATGGAATCAGCGTCAAGGATCCCAAAACCGATTTGCCGAAACTGCGCGCGCGGGTCGGCATGGTGTTCCAGCATTTCGAACTGTTCCCGCATCTTCGGATCATCGAAAATCTGTGCCTGGCACAGCAGAAGGTACTCGGACGCTCGCCTGACGAGGCGATGGCAAAAGGCACCAAACTGCTGCAACGGGTCGGGCTGCAGGATCATGCGCGCAAATATCCGGCCGAACTATCCGGCGGTCAGCAGCAGCGTGTCGCAATCGCCCGGGCGCTGGCGATGGACCCGATCGCGATGCTGTTCGATGAACCGACCTCGGCGCTCGATCCCGAAATGATCAGCGAAGTGCTCGATGTGATGGTCGATCTCGCCCGGGAGGGCATGACCATGATGGTCGTGACCCACGAGATGGGTTTTGCCAGCAAGGTGGCCAATCGGGTGATCTTCATGGACAAGGGCGAAATCGTCGAGGACGCGCTGAAGACCGATTTCTTCGGCAGCCCCCGCAGCGACCGCGCGCAGAAGTTCTTGTCGAAGATCTTGTCGCATTAGGGCGCATCCCGGAATGACGACCCCAAAAATTCATCGATCAACCCTTAACGATTTGCGTATATTACCCGCGTAATCCCGCTGCCGAACAGGAGATCTCGCTTTGGACCCGATCGCTTACGTCAATGGATCATTTCTGCCGCTTTCCGAGGCCAAGGTCTCGGTGCTCGATCGCGGGTTCCTGTTCGCCGACGGCATCTACGAAGTCGCGGCCGTGCTGGACGGCAAGCTGATCGATAACGCGTCGCATCTGGCCCGGCTGGAGCGTTCGGTCGGCGAGATCTCGCTGGCGCTGCCGGAAACCACGGCGCGGATCGAGGAAATCCAGAAGGAGCTGGTCCAGCGCAACAACCTGGTCAACGGCATGGTCTATCTGGAGGTGACGCGCGGCGCCGACACCGGCCGGGACTTTGCGTTTCCCAAGGGCGTCAAGCCGACCCTGATCCTATTCACGTCGGTCAAGGACATCGTCAACGCGCCGTCGGCCAAGATCGGCATCAACGTGATCACCGTGCCCGACCTGCGCTGGACCCGGCGCGACATCAAGAGCGTGGCGCTGCTGGCGCAGGTGCTGGCCAAGCAGGCGGCGGCGGAAGCCGGCGCCGGCGAGGCGTGGATGATCGAGGACGGCAAGGTCACCGAAGGCGGCTCGTCGTCGGCGTTCATCCTGACCCAGGACAACGTGATCGTGACGCGGCAGAACGGCAGCGCGATTCTACCGGGCTGCACCCGCAAGGCGGTGGTGAAACTCGCCGAGGAGCATCAGCTCCGGGTCGAGGAACGGGCGTTTTCGATCGAGGAGGCACTTGCGGCGAAGGAAGCCTTCATCACCAGCGCCACCGTGTTCGTCCAGGCGGTAGTCTCGATCGACGGCAAGACCGTCGCCAACGGCAAGCCCGGTCCGATGACGGACCGGTTGCGCGAGATCTATGTGGACTTCGCCAAAGCCACAGCGACTTGATGCTGTGCCGTCGCGGTGCGATCACGCCGCGTGGGCGCTGGCCTTGATCTGCGGCACCGCGCGAAAACTGATCGCGAGCCGATTCCAGGCGTTGATGGTCGCGATCAGCATGGTCAGATTGACCGTCTCCGCGTCGGAGAATTGCGCGCGGACCGCTTCGTAGACGTCGTCGGGCGCGTGGGTTTCCGAAATCAGCGTCACCGCTTCGGTCCAGGCCAATGCGGCGCGCTCACGGTCGGAATAGCCGGGCGATTCCCGCCACGCGTTCAACAGATACAGCCTTGCTTCGGTTTCGCCGTGCTTGCGGGCGTCCTGGGTGTGCATGTTGATGCAAAAGGCACAACCGTTGATCTGTGACGCGCGCGTCTTCACCAGTTCGATCAGCGACTGCTCGAGACCGCTCGCCTGCACCTGGGTTTCGAGTGCGCTGAGCGCTTTGATGGTGTCGGGCGCGGCCTGATAGAAGTTCATGCGAGGCTTCATGGTCGTTCTCCTTCGGTTGCCGTTGGAGGGATATTTTAATGGGCGCCACCGGCGTCAAGATGGCCGGCCTTTTTGAGGAACAGGACTGCCATGAGTGCAACGAGCAGCGCGACGCCCAGCAAATAGAAAGTGTCGCTGAAGGCCAGGATGAAGGCCTGTTTCTGCACGATGCCGCCGATGGCGACGAACGCACGGTGCGCGGCATCGGTGCGGTCGGCGACGCCGTGATTGACGAAATATTGCGTGAGCTGGTCGAGCCGGGTGCGGGTGGCCTGTTCGAACAGCGAAACCGACTGCATCAGCACGTTGGAATGATATTGCTCGCGCTTGGTCAGGAAGGTCTGCAGCATCGCAATGCCGATCGCGCCGCCCAGGTTCCGCATCATGTTGAACAGTCCCGAGGCCGAGCCGGCATTCTCCGCCTCGATACCGGCGGTGGCGACCGCGGAGAGCGGCGCGAACGCCAGTGCCTGTCCGACCGCGCGAACCACGTTGGGCCAGAACAACTGGTCGGAGGCGTAATCCGTCGTCATGTAGATGTTCATGAAGTTGGAGGCTGCGAACAGCGCGAAGCCGACGCCGATGATGAGCCGGGCATCGACGCGCTTCATCAGCCGCGGCACCAGCGGGATCAGGACGAGCTGCGGCAGGCCGGTCCACGCCAGCACCATGCCGATCTGTTCGGAATTGTAGCCCTGGATGCGCGCCAGATATTGCGGCAGGATGAAAACCGATCCGTATAGAGCGACGCCCAGCAGGAAGTTGGCCAGCACGCCGAAGCCGAAATTGCGGCGCGCGAGCAGCCGCAGGTTCAACAGCGGCTTCTTGCTGGTCAATTCGATCCAGAAGAACAGCGCCAAGCGCGATGGCGGCGATGATCGACAGCCGGACGATGAAGGTCGATCCGAACCAGTCGTCCTTGTTGCCTTCCTCGAGCACGGTCTGCAGCGCGCTCAGGCCGATCGCCATGGTGACGATGCCCGGCCAGTCGCCCTCGCGCAGCAGCGCGAGCTTCATCGGCTTTGCTTCCAGCGAGAACCACAGCATGCCGAGCATCAGCGCGCCCGGCACCAGATTGACGTAGAAGATGTACTCCCAGCCCCAGTTTTCGGTGAGATAGCCGCCGATGGTCGGACCGATCGCCGGCGCGAACGTGGCCGATACCGCGAACAGCGCCAGCCCGACCGGTTGCTTGGCCTTCGGCAGCAGCGTGATGATCAGCGTAAAGGCCATCGGGATCAGCACGCCGCCGGTAAAACCCTGGATCGCGCGCAGCACGATCATCTGCGGCAGGTCCTGCGCCAGGCACAGGCGGCCGAGAACACCAGGAACAGGACGGCGTTGGTCAGCAGATAGAGCCGGATCGAGAACACCTGCGCGAGCCAGCCGCTCAGCGGAATCACGATGATCTCGGCGATCAGATACGAGGTCGAAATCCAGCCGCCGTCATCGATGCCGGCGCCGATCGCGCCCTGGATGTTGGCGAGCGAGGCGTTGACGATCTGGATGTTGAGCACCGCCATGAAGGCGCCGAGCGTCGCGCCGAACACCGCGAGCCAGGTTTTGGCCGAGACCGCCTGGATGCGGCACCCGGAGTTGGCGCTGGTGCGGCCGAACGAGTCGCGCCGTTGAGGCCGGGCGATCCAGTGTCGATGGTGGGCTGAAGCGTGGTCATGGCGATTTCCTCTCGGTGACAGAGGGACAGTGCATTGGGCGGAGGGATCAGATAATCCGCTGAAAAGCGGAAGGATTGTCCAGCAAGGCTTGATAAAGCCGCGCTGGAAAGCGATGGCCTAGCCGCCGTTCGGCCGTGCCAGCGCGATCTCGGACGCGACCTGGCTCTTGGACGCCCGTTCGGCGACCACGGTGGCCTTGGTGTCGATGGTCGGCTCGCGCCGACATGCCCGGACGCAGCAGGCCGGTCAGGCTGTGGTCGTCGAGCACGATCTTCACCGGGAACGCGCTGCACGATCTTGGTGAAATTGCCGGTCGCGTTGTCGGGCGGCAGCAGCGCGAATTCGAGGCCGCTCGCCGGCGACAGGCTGTCGACATGACCCCTGAGCTTGGTGCCGTGGAAGCTGTCGATCTCGCAGTTCGACCGGCTGACCGTTGCGCACATGGGTGAGCTGGGTCTCCTTGAAGTTCGCCACCACATAGACCGCATCGAGCGGCACCACCGCCATCAGCTGCGTGCCGGCCTGCACGAATTGGCCGACCCGCAGCGTGCGCGCGCCGACGGTGCCGTCGACCGGCGCTGATGATCTCGGTGTAGGACAGGTTCAGCGCCGTCTGCTGCTCGACCGCGCGGGCGTGGTCGAGCTGTGCGACCGCCTTGGCGCGCTCGGTGGTGAGCACGTCGACCTTCTTCTGCGCGGCGATCAGGCCGGATTTGCCGTGCTGCAACTGGGCGGTTTTTTCGCGCAGCTCGGCATCGGTCTGCTGCGCGCGCTGCACCGTGCCGGAGCCGGACTTCATCAGGCCGTCGTAGCGGCTCTGCTCCTGCTGCGCGAATTGCAGATTGGCTTCGGCGGCGGCGACGTCGGCGGTGCCCTGTTCGATGATCGGCTGCTGCAGCGCGATCTGGGCATCGAGGTTGCGCACCGCGGCTTCTGATCGCCGCGACATCGGCGTGGGCCTGATCGAGCGCGGTGCGGAAGTCGCGATCGTCGATCCGTGCCAGCAATTGCCCGGCCTTGACCGGCTCGTTGTCGCCGACCAGCACCTGCGCGAGATAGCCGGAGACTTTCGGCGCGACGATGGTGGAGTCGGCCTTGACATAGGCGTCGTCGGTCGATTCGAGGTAGCGCCCGGTGGTCAGATAGCCGTAGCCGAAGTCCGCCGCGCCGGCGATGCCGAGCGCCAAGGCCAGCGCGAGAGCGGCGCGCTTGATCGCCTGCCGATACGAGCGCGAGGCCGTTTTTGTTTGTAAATCAGCCGCATAAGAAAGGTCCGCCATGACATCCCCCTGGGAAAAGGCAGCGTCCGGATGTGGGCGCCCCGTGATAAGCGCCAAGATGCAATGTCGCGTGCGATGTGATAATCCGGTAAAAACTGGAAGGATTATCCAGTGAGAGAGGACAATCGGAGGCCTCGGGATGGACCGGCTGACAAGTCTGACGGCGTTCGTCCGGGTGGTGGACAGCGGCGGTTTTTCCGCCGCCGGCCGGCATCTCAACATGTCGACCACCATGGTGAGCAATCACGTCCAGTCGCTCGAAGACCGGCTTGGTGCGCGGCTGCTCAACCGCACCACGCGGAAGGTCAGCCTGACCGAGGTCGGCAAAACCTATTACGATCGCTGCACGCAGATTCTGGCCGATCTCGAACAGGCCGATGACATCGCCGGCTCCTCGCAATCGATTCCGCGCGGCACATTGCGCATTCACACCGCCACGCACATCGTTCCATTCATCGCGCCGGTGGTCGCCGAATTCCTCGCCAGCTATCCCGAGGTCAAGGTCGATCTGGCGATGGGCGAACAGAACATCGATATGATCGATGAGGGGTTCGACGTGGCGGTCCGTCTCACCCCGCCGTCCGGCTTCGAGCCTGATCGTGCGCAGCCTCGCCACCTGGCGACACGTATTATGCTGTTCGCCGGCCTATCTCGAAAAGCACGGACGGCCGCAGCAATTGGCCGAACTCGCGCAGCACAATTGCGTTCGTCATGTGCTCTATCAGTATAACGACGAATGGCATTTCGTCGATCGCAAGGGTGTGCCGGCCGCGGTGCGGGTCGCGGGCAATCTGGTTTCCAATAGCGGCGATATGCTGCGCCGGGCGGCGCTCCAGGGTGTCGGCATCTGGCTGGCGGCGGGATTTCTGGTTCACGACGATCTGGAATCGGGCCGGCTCATTCGCCTGCTGCCGGAATATCGGCCGGTGGAATTCGCCATGAGCGCGGTCTATCCGCATCGTCATCATCTGTCCGCGAAAGTCCGCACCTTCATCGATCTGCTGGTTCAGCACAGCTCCGAACAGCAAAAGTTGATCAATCCGTATTCCTGACAACCGCAGGAAATAACAATAACCGCCGAGAATGACGTGCTATCTGGATCAGGCTGCGGCGATGCCATAACGTCACTCCATCGAATGGACCGGTCGGGCACATCCATGCTTTCGCGCAAATCCGCGTTCATTTCAGCGTCGTTGATTTCGCGCGCTACGCTGTCGGGTGCGGCGATCGTCGCCAGCCTGACCGCGGCGCCATCGCGCGCGGCCGATGTCACGTTCGGACCACGGCCGGGAGCGCTGCTGTCGGTCGAAAAGCTCGCGCCGATCGAAGGCTTTGTGAACGGCGAGATCGCCGCGGGCCACATTCCCGGCGCCATCGTGCTGGTGCAGCAACACGGCAAGCCGGTCTATCTCAAGGCGTTCGGCAAGCGCGACGTCAACGCCGGCATCCCGATGACGCTGGATGCGATCTTTCCGATCCATTCGGTGAGCAAGACCATCACCAGCGTCGCGGCGATGATGCTGGTGGACCGCGGCAAGATCGCGCTCAGCGATCCCGTCAGCAAATACATCCCGTCCTTTGCCGATATGAAGGTCGGGGTCGAGAAAAAGGACGATGCCGGCAAGCCGGTGCTCGATCTGGTGTCGCCGTGGCGACCGATCAACATCGAGGATCTGCTGCTGCACACCTCCGGCATCACCTATGGTTTCTATGGCGAGGGCCTGGTCAAGGCCGCCTATGACGGCATCTATCTCGGCGATTTCGACAATGCCGGATTTGCCGAGCGGATCGCGAAGGTGCCGTTGGCCGAGCAGCCGCGCACCTTGTGGGACTACGGGCATTCGATCGATATCCTCGGCCGCGTCATCGAGGTCGCGTCCGGTCAATCGCTCTACCAGTTCGAGAAGACCAATCTGTTCGATCCGCTCGGCATGACCACCACGAAGTTCTTCCTGACCGATCCCGCGGAACGGGCGCGCTATGCCCAGCCGCTCGACAAGGATCGGCACGTCGAGCGCAATTCGCTCAACGTCACGCGCTGGGAATCCGGCGGCGGCGGCATGGTCTCGACCATTGCCGATTTCGCCCGTTACGGGCAGATGCTGCTCAATGGTGGCACGCTCGATGGTCAAAACCGTGCTCAGCCCGGCGATCTTTGCGGCGATGACGACGGATCACATCGGCCCCAAATCGGGCGTGGCGCGCAATTACTTCTATTACCCCGGCGACGGCTTTGGCTTTGGCTATGGCTTTGGTGTCCGAACCGATCCCGGCAATGCGGTGCCGCCGCCGCGGGCTCGCTCGGCGAGATCAAATGGGACGGCGCCACCGGCTGCTACATCGTGGTCGACCGCGCCGAAGACATGTTTTTCGTCGTGATGCAGGACTCGCCGTCCGGGCGCATGCACGTCATCACCACGGTGAAGAAGATCATTTACGACGCGTTCGAGAAATGATCCAACCGGCCGGCGAATGACCTTGCGTGGAAGTGAATGCGTGGAAGCGAATTGATGCTGCGGAAACCGGCCGAAAGCGAAGAGATCACGACGGCATCGCCGCGCATTGCCGCGTTCGACCGTGCGCGGACCTTCATCACGCTGCTGGTGCTGGTGCATCATTCCGTCGTCAACTACACGTTTTTCGGCAATGGCGACCATGCGCATTGGCTCGGCTTTGACCTCGTCGTGCTGTTCAACGACAGCTTCTTCATGGCCTGCATGTTTTTCATCTCCGGCCTGTTCGTCCGCGACAGCCTGGTGCGGCGTGGACCGGCAAACTTCCTGCGCGAACGCGCGTGGCGGTTGGGCATCCCGTTTCTGCTGTCGATCTTCGTGCTGATGCCGATCGCCTATTACCCCACCTTCCTGCGCTATCATTTGCCCGGCACCACCGACTTCAATTTCTTTCATTTCTGGTGGCACACGCTCACCGTCGGGCCGTGGCCGTCGGGCCCGGCCTGGTTCCTGTGGGTGCTGCTGGCGCTGGATGCGATCGCGGCGTTGATCGCCGTGATCGCGCCGGATGCCTTTGCGGCGCTCGGCCGCTTGATCTTCCCGCTGCGCAACCGGACGATGACGGCGTTTTTTGTGTTCCTGCTGTTCTCGGTCGCGATCTATCTGCCGATGCGGCTGGCCTTCGGTGACGCAAGCTGGCTCGATCCGGGCGGCTATCCGTTGCCGATCCAGACCAGCCGCATCCTGCTCTATGGCGGTTACTTCTTCGTCGGCGTTGGCGTTGGCGCGCTGAATCTGCGAGCCGGTCTGTTCGCTGAAGATGGTGAGATGGCGAAACGCTGGCCAATCTGGTGGGCGTTTGCGCTGGTGTTCTACGGCGCGATCCTGCTTCTGGTCTACGCCCACCACAATTGGGTGGCCGATTTCAATTCACCGCCGCTCGATTGGCGCGTCGGCTACGGCCTTGCCTTTGCGCTGTTCAGCGGCGCGATGGCGTTCGCGGAGCCCGCGATCTTCCTGCGCTTTGCCAGGGGCAATTGGCGTTTCATGGATGCGCTGCGGCCCTCGGCCTATGGCATCTTCCTGGTGCATTATATTTTCATTATCTGGCTGCAATACTGGGTCTATGATTATTCGCTGCCGGCGGGCGTCAAGGCCGCGATCGTGTTCGCTGGCACGCTGTCGCTGAGCTGGGCGCTGGTCGCAGCCTTGCGCAAGATTCCGTTCGTCGCGCGGATGATTTAGCGCCGAACATTGGGGAGCCGCACGTGCTGGACCAGACCGGCGCCGACGATCAGGCCACCATCGCGCAAGGGCGCATCGTTGCGCTCGACCGCGCGCGCACCTTCGGCACCCTGCTGGTGGTGATCCACCATTCCGTCGTCAACTACACTTTTTTCGGCAATGGCGACCGAATACGCTGGCTCGGTTTCGATCTGGTCGTGTTGTTCAACGACAGTTTCTTCATGGCCTTCATGTTCCTGATCTCGGGCCTGTTCGTTCATGACAGCCTGACGCGCAGGGGTGCTACAGGTTACCTGCGCCACCGCGCCTGGCGGCTCGGAGTGCCGCTCCTGATCTCGATCTTCGTGCTGATCCCGATCGCCTATTACGCCTCGTTCCTGCGCTATCATTCGCCCGGCACGACGGATTTCAATTTCTTTCATTACTGGTGGCACATGCTCACGATCGGGCCGTGGCCGTCGGGGCAGGCCTGGTTCCTGTGGGTGCTGCTCGCGTTCGATCTCATCGCCGCCGCGATCTGGTCGACGGCGCCCCGAATCCTCACCGGTTTCGGCCGATCGATCTACGCGCTGCGCCAGCGGCCGATCGCGGCCTTTGCCGCGTTTTCGATTCTGTCGGTCGTGACTTATCTGCCGATGCATCTGGCCTTCGGCGACGGCGCCTGGTTCGAGCCCGGGCATTATCCGTTTCCGATCCAGACCAGCCGCATCCTGCTGTACCCGGCCTATTTCTTTACCGGCGTCGGTATCGGAATCGTCAGTCTCAGAACGGGGCTGCTCGCGGAACAAGGCGATATCGCCAGGCGCTGGCCGGTCTGGCTCGCGTTTGCCGTGCTGTTCTATGGCGCGATCCTGCTGCTGGTCTATGCCCACCACAACTGGCTTGCGGATTTCGCTTCGCCGGCGCTGTGGTGGAGAACGGCGTACGGCATGGCCTTTGCGCTGTTCAGCGCTGCGATGGCGTTCACGATACCGGCGACGTCGTTGCGGCTGGCGCGCTCCAGCCTGAGCCTGCTCGATGCGATGCAGCCATCGGCCTACGGCATCTATCTCTTGCACTACGTCTTCATCATCTGGCTGCAATATGTCGTCTACGATCCCGCGTTCCCCGCGGCAATCAAGGCTGCGATCGTATTCATCGGCACGCTGGGCGGAAGCTGGGTGCTGACGGTGTTACTGCGAAAAATTCCCGTCGTGGCGCGGATGATTTGAAGGCGCGGCCTGTCGAATGCAGCGTATTCCACGCGTCGAATATCAGCCGAGTGGCGCGTCCAGCGATTGTTATCGTTTTGTAACTTGTTCTAACGCCGCTAGCTGTGTTCGATGAGATATGCAGGCTCCGGGGGGACGTGATGCGCGGGCTGGTTTGGTTGATTCTTGCGACGGGAATGATCTTCGCCGCATCGCCGGCCCGGGCTCAAAGGTACGACCCGAACTATCCTGTTTGCATGGAAGTATACGGCGGAGACGGCAGCCGCATCGAATGCTTTTACACGTCCATGGCGCAGTGCAAGGAAGGGGCCCAAGGGGGCGTGGCCGGGCTGTGTTTCGATAACCCCTATTACGTGGCGCCCGCGCCGGAGCCGGCACCCGCGGCGCAAACGGCACCCGCGCCCTCGGCGACCCCCGCCAGATCGCCGCGGCACTGAGCGCCCTGCGCCGCTGCCGAGAATCACGACCCGCGCCGCCCGCCACGACGCGCGCCTGCCAAATGCAGGACACACCCACCCATCAGGCTTGACCGGTGCGGCCTGACCGATGTCCTGCATGTCCACAGAAAATCAGGCTCAAAACGAGCTATTTTCCCACGACGACCGGCGCTCTTCGCCAGACAACGGGCCGCGGTGGGGGCCCGAAATCTCGCTGCCAGACCGTGCCGTCGTCGAACTGAATCCGCGCTCCGTCGGGCGAATAAACGGCGCCCTCGTTACGCGCGTCGATCCAGATCCGGCTAAACGGTGCAGTCAGATCGGGCCAGGCGCGGTAGGCAACGCCGGCCTCAGTCACAAGGTTTATCTGGTCTCCGTTCTGGGTGACGAAAGCTGGAGCGCCTCGATAATCATCACGGCAATCCTGGATGCACCGGTAAGTGCCGGTGAGGTTGATCGATTGAGCTGAGGCACCGCTGGCGAACGCGGCGACAGCGCCAATAACGAGCGGCAGACATCTCATCGGATCACTCCATCGCTACAAGATCGGATTGGTCTTGACGTCACAATTGGCTTCTCAAGAGCTTGCGCGGGCGCCGGGTATCTCGTTGCCCGCGCGCGCCTCTTCGCCACGCGAACGACGCAGCCGGATCAGCCCTAAAGGGGTAGTCCTTCCGCGACATAAATCCCGACGTCGCTGTTTGTTCCGGAGGACGGTGCTTGATCCGCGACGTGAGAGAGAAAAAAGTTCCAGAAAATTGGTTCCCGCTTTTCCGGCGCCTCGTCCGAAACCTCTATCGAGGTCCTTAGCCAAAGCCGTGCTTGTGGTCCTGCCGCGGCTGTCATAGGCTTTCCGTAGTCAGAGGAATTGCCCGATAACCGATTAGGAGGCGCGTTGCATGCGCCATCCGATTGAGGGATCACTGACGAACGACGGAACAGCGATCATCCCCAGGGATGATGCGAGCGCGACCAATGTTGTCGCTCACTGGTCGACTGAGGCGAGCCAATCGGTCGGTGAAAACGGCGAGCCACCCAAGATCACGCCACCCAAGATCACGCCGATGCATTGGTATCCAATGCCGCGCGATCAATATCTCCTGCGAGAAAACGAAAGATCGCGCAACCGATCGCGGGCCGGCCGTGGGCGGCGACTTCTAGCGTTATCGATCACTGTGACTCTCGTTGTGGCGGCGCTCATCGTCACGCATTTCCGCACTGAGGTCGTTGCCGATGAGAAGCGATACGCCGGACAGGTCGATGCCGATCAGGCCAGTGCGCCAGACGGCGCCACGCGAAAAGAGCTGGCCGCGAGCGCGGAGCGATATCGCCGGGCGCTCGGTAGAGGAGCGGCAGAGAACAGCCGTCCTCGCCCGCGAGCTGACCGCGACCACCGAGCAACTTCGTCGAGCGCTCAATGAGGAACGCGCACGCCGTGCGGCTCTGGCAAGCGAGCTTGTGGCTGCGCAGCGGGAAAATGAAAAGCGGGCGGCATTGTTGAAGGAACGCGACGACACGACGCAGCTCAAGCAACCGGAAGCCGCCAAGAGCCCATCATCGCTCGAACAAGAGCGCGAAAAAGCAGCCGCTCTCGTGCTGGATGCTGCCGCCGCGCGAAAAGGGCTGGCCGCGAGCGCGGAGCAATCTCGTCAAGCGCTCGAAGACGAGCGCGCACGCGGCATCGCACTGGCAAACGAACTTGCGACTGCGCAGCAGGAAAATGCAAAGCAGGCGGCATTATTGAAGGCAAGCGACGAAACAGCGCGCCTCAAGCAAGCGGAAGCCGCCAAGAGCGCACCATCGCTCGAACAAGAGCGCGAAAAAGCAGCCGCTCTCGTGCTGGATGCCGCCGCCGCGCGAAAAGAGCTGGCCGCGAGCGCGGAGCAATCTCGTCAAGCGCTCGAAGACGAGCGCGCACGCGGCACCGCCCTGGCAAACGAACTTGCGACTGCGCAGCAGGAAAATGCAAAGCAGGCGGCATTATTGAAGGCAAGCGACGAAACAGCGCGCCTCAAGCAAGCGGAAGCCGCCAAGATCGCACCATCGCTCGAACAAGAGCGCGAAAAAGTAGCCGCTCTCGCGCTGGAGGCCGCCGCCGCGCGAAAAGAGCTGGCCGCGAGCGCGGAGCAATCTCGTCAAGCGCTCGAAGAGGAGCGCGCGCGCGGCACCGCCCTGGCGCGCGAACTTGCGACTGCGCAGCGGGAAAATGAAAGACAGGCGGCACTATTGAAGGCAGATGACGAAACAGCGCGCCTCAAGCAAGCGGAAGCCGCCAAGAGCTCACAATCGCTCGAACAAGAGCGCAAAAAAGCAACCGCTCTGGCGCTGGAGGCCGCCGCCGCGCGAAAAGAGCTGGCGGCGGCACGGAGCAATCTCGTCAAGCTCTGGAAGAGGAGCGCGCGCGCGGCATCGCCCTGGCGCGCGAACCCGCAACGGTTCGGCACGAAATTGAGGTGGTGAAGGCCGCACAGTTGCGCCAGGTCAGCGAGGAAACAGCGCAGATCAAGCAGGCGACGGAGAGAGTAACGGCGAAACTGCAACGCAATGTTACGGGCGCATCGAGCGCCCGGCATTTCCTGCGCCCTTTCTTAAGGGTAGCCCTGCTCCCCTCTGTTTCAGAGAGCGGGACATTCATGACAAAACTCGCGCGAAACACGCGGCGAGATCGCGAAGTGGTGCCAGTGAATAATGCTGGCCGGAAGTTGGGCGCTGACGGTGGGCTTGCGGAAGATTCCGCTCGCGGCGCGAATGGAATGTCAGAGTTGGCGTGGGGCTACGCCCGTCGCCTGCGCCGTCCGCGGCAAGATCAGGTGAATGCTGGTGCCCACGCCGATCTCGCTGTCGAGCGTGAGCCGGCCGCCCAGTTGTTCCGCGACGATGGTGTATACGGTGTGCAATCCAAGACCGGTCGCGCCTGCATGGCGGCGGGTGGTGAAAAATGGATCAAAGGCCTGACGCTTGACCTCGGGCGACATACCGCAGCCGTCGTCGGCCACCACCAGATCGATGTGATCGGACCCTGCGGCGCTGATGCTTATATCGATCGTCCCTTGCGCCGCTTGGCGGCCCTGCGGGAACGCATGGGTCAGGGCATTGATCGCAAGATGATTCAGGACCTGTCCGAATGGTCCCGGATAGCTGTTCATTTCAAGATCAGCCTCGCACGCAAGCCGGAGAGCGACGTCCTGTTCCCGGAACTGGCCGGCCAGATGTGACAGTATCTGCTCCGTCAATTCGCCTGCGTTGAAACTTCGCGGGTGCGATTGGCTGTGATCGAGGGCTACTTGCTTGAACGACTGAATGCGCTCGGCAGAGCGGCTCAGACTGGTGACAAGTTGAGCTGAGGCGTCCTGCACAAGCTTCACAAATTCGTTGAGGCTTGAGCGCCTGAGAGTGCCACGGGCAGTTTCCGCGGAGAACCGCGCGACTTTTTGCTGCAGGCTCGATGCAACCGTCAGGCCGATTCCGACCGGGCTGTTCAGCTCATGCGCGATGCCTGCGACCATCCGGCCGAGCGCGGCGAGTTTCTCAGCCTCGATCAACGAATTTTGCGTCTCTCGCAGGTGACGCAAGGCAGTCTCTGCGGCGTCGCGAGCGTTGCGGACCGCCTGCTCGGCGCGCTTGCGCTCGGTGATTTCCTCGGCGACGACGTTGATGGCGCCAATCTCGCCGTTCGGCGTGCGCAGCGGATGCCAGTAGGTCATCCAGTAGCGTTCCTCGGTCTCGTCGGCGCGCTGGCCGGCGACCTCGATCCCGACGACCGGGTCGCCCGTGTCCACGATTGATCGTACGATCTCTTCCACCGAATCGGCCAGCGCCGGCACGCAATCCCGGACGGAACGTCCGAGATGGTCTTCGATCGAAATGCCGCAGATTTCGGTGAGCCGCTGGTTGATCTGCAGATAGCGGCAGTCCAGAGAGAGGCAGGCAAGCCCGATCGGCGCGGTATCGTAAATCAACTGCAGCGCGGGCTGTTGCGGAAACAGCACCACCTCCGAAGCCGATAACAATTGAGGTGCCTTGGACACGCACGCCTCACTCGGTATCTTGTTTCTCTGCGCGGCTCTCTTTCGTGGAATATCGGTATCGCGGACGGCGGCGGCTTGGGCGCCTTCTGCGAGATCACAAAGGTCATCTAGGTCGACCATCCCTCGCGCCGGTTGTCAACGTAAAGATGTCGATTTCCGTTCAGGTTGAAATAACCTTGAATGGTTCTGGCCGACCGGAAACATGATGCCGATTTCGCCTGGCTCGAATCGCCCGGCTTCGCGCCGAGGCCAGGGTCGGCGGTAAGCTGTTGGAGCAACTTGACGCGCCGTTGCGGTTGATGGCGTTGCGAAGGACGTGACTCAAGCTCGTACAACTAAGAGATTTTAGTGAAGCGGATCGACGTGATTCCACCGGTCCGGTCCCCTTGATAGAAATATTCTCGTTCCCCTCCGACCCCGACGCGGATGCGCCTTTGACGAGCGGCGCGTGTTTGGTACGGCTTGATCGATGTCCGCTATGCCCCGATAGCGAAATTCCGTATCGCAGCGAAATGACGCGATGTGCCAGGAAGAGACATTCACTCTGTCCGGATTATAACGAGTCAATTGGAAAGACGCATGAACCTGAGCGGCGCTAGTGCAAGTGGGGAAAGGCTGAAAGGCAATCTTTCACTGCCTACCGTGGCTGCATCGGCGTTCACGCCGGTGCAGCAGGTATAAACGGATTGCCGCGATTAGGCCGACCTGGTGAATCCAAGATCGTCTTCGATCACAGCGTTGGGTCCGACCGGCACCCGGCCTGAGTTGGCTAGACCGAGTTTGCGGAAGACGATCTTGTCGCGCCAGACCTTGCGGAGAAAATCTTCAAAGACCTGAATCGTCAACTGCTCGCCTGGACACCGTCGGTAGCCGAAGCCGAATGGTGCGAAGCCGGCATAGTCACAAACCGGCATGCTCTTCCCGTCGACAACACCGAAAACCGTCCCAAAACCACTATTCGTCATGTTTGCCTTGCGTCCATCCTTGACCTCGAAATTTGTGATTTCAAATGGGCATCGCGCGAGGCCGATCTGCTGGCATTTATCTTCATTAATCTGGGCGCTAGTGGGAACACCAAGATACCTTGATGGATCGAAAGCATTCGGGTCCTGCCAGTGGACTGGGTCCAGGCTGGTACTTGTGTGGGGTGTGCTGATGTAGCTATGGCGTTCCATAGGCAAGCCAAACCTTTGCTGCGGAGATGCGCCATAGGCGCTTGTCCTGGCATCCTGGATAGCCGAGATGCTCCCGCCGTTTGGCGATATAACGCGGAATAATTCCATGACGAATAATTCCAATGGCGAGAAGGGAGCGCTGTTGGCGTTATCGTAAGTTCCACTCATGGTCTTCTGAAAAGATGCTCGCACGGCCGGATCGCCGCCATCTTCGGATAGTCGCGACATAATCCCGAAGATCGAGTTGCCCCATTGGCTGAGAGCCACGAAATTGTGGAAACACTCGAACACGACGTCCTTCTTCGCAAAGTGACGGCCGTCGCCGGCGTTTTTCAACCAGTACCAAGCCATCGTCTTTTCGGGGTTCTTGGTCTTCCCACTTTCAATGTCGGTGAGTCGATCATCGATCCATGATTTCAGAAAGTCGAGGCGTTCACGAACTATCATGTAGTTATCATACGTGATGGGCAGAAGAGGATTCCTGTATGCGAGAACAGTGTTGAATGCTTCACCAATCTGCCGTACCTCGAAGGGAATGGCGGCCCCGGTCACTCCAAGGTGAAGGTCCCAATAGAGGTCGAAATAATAATCGAGGTAATGCCGCATGAATGGCTTATTGGCGAATTGCTTGTCCATGAGTTTGTCGAAGAAGGCGACGACCTTCGCACTATACATTGGCTTGTAAAGGTCCGGCGTCACCCCCGAGAAGTAGATCCTCTTACGAAGATTATTGGGGCCACGTTTCTCAAGACCCTGCAAAAAGACCGTAACGCCGTCTTCAGGAGTTGGTCGCCAGTCCCGCGTAATGAGTCCCCATAGGTCGTAAGGCAGTGCGTTTTCCTTGCTGAAGGTGACGTCGATCACCGGTAGCATTGGACGCTCGCCTTCGTAAAAGCTCGTCAGGAAAAACGGTTTGACGGCCTTCTCGACATACTCATGATCGAAGTTTGCTGGAATGGTTTCACGGAAACGTTGAAACGCAGCTAGAATTTGATCCGGAACTGATGATGGCGGCGTATCGGCGGATGCTTGTTGTATGCCCGCCACCATTGAAGCGGACACGCTGCTCCCCAACATACCGACGGCGGCTGCGCCCCCCTTAAGAACTGTCCGACGTTCCACTATCTTCCGTTCCATTGTTTTCTCCTTTTTTGATGCTCGCGTTCGAATGTTCTCCGTCCTTGGCGGCCACGCACTTATCGTGCGCGACGATCGCAAACCGTACCGCAACTTCTGATTGCCGAAGACGTTGTTCGTCCGCAGGCTTGCGGATGCCAGCGCCGTAGCTGGTTGTTACGCTTGTGCAGGTTTCGTCAATCCGACGGCCGAGATCGCGGCCGCCGATTGGTCCGTGTTCATCTCAGGCTTTTCCGGAATCCTATCGTTACTCATGACGTCATCCTCTTCTTGGGATGCACCTGAAGCCGACATGGCTTGATGATTGAGGTGTACAGAGACGGAGCGGCCCACTTCCGGGTTGATCTAGATCAAAGGATGTCCGAGTTGGGTCATTCGTGAATAGGTCGAGCGAATAACAAGTCCGACCGCGTCTGCTATGCCCTGAAAGTGGAATTAGATTCAGCGCATGAGCTACGCCACGACGAGCCACTGCGGGTTGATGGCGCCTCCGCGAAGGTGATTCAGACTTCTCAACCAAAGGATTTTATTGAAGCGGATCAACGTGATTCCACTTGTCCAGTCGCTAAGTCAAAAATATTCCTGTTCCCATCCGACCCAAATCACCGGCTTATTCCCCGCCGTCCCGTCCCAAACGAGGGGCGTTTCGCGATCGTCACGGACGTGGGGCGGGATGCGATGGACGCGGATGCGCTATTGACGAACAGCGCAGATCGCGGACGGCGAAGTCGTGTGGTCCTGACGCCCCGATGCTGGCGTCAAGTTCTCGAGAAGCAAGCTTCTCAGGGGCGACGGTGGCAAACAAGCCGGTCACCGGGGAGAGCACGAAGGAAACCGTTAAAACCATTGCGCGGGGAATGCCGGGCGTTTTCCGGTGTGACCGTGGTGACTTGCTTGCGTGCTTTCTATTTTGCACGCAAGGCTGCGGGCGCATCGGGCGCCCGGCATTCCCTGCGCCCTTTCTTAAGGGTCGCCTGCTCCCTCTGTTTGGAAGAGGGCAGAGCTTTCCAGCAAAACTCGCGCGTAAGATGCCGCGAGATCGCGAAGCCGTGTTTCCCTAACCTCGCCCCGCTTGCGGGGAGAGGTCGAAGCCGAAGGCTTCGGGTGAGGGGGCCTCTCCGCGAGTTCGGCTTTGTTGAAACGCCCCCTCACCCGCTCGCAAGAGGCTCGCGACCTCTCCCCGCGCGCGGGGAGAGGTGAAGAACAATCGCTACGGCTTCAGAATCAGCTTCTGCACCCGCCAGTTCAGGAGCTCCGCGGCGTAGATGGTGTTTTCCGACGGACAGGCCAGCGCGTGGATCCAGCCGAATTGCTTCAACTGCTTGCCGGACTGGCCGAGCATGCCGAGCACCTTGCCGTCGAGGCTGAGCTTGTAGATGCGGCCGGGCCAGGAGTCCGAGCTGTAGAGTACCTGATGCGGCGGCGGCGTGATGCAGATCGCCCAGGGCGAACCCGGATAGAACGTGCCGCCGGCCATCATCGCCTCGTCGGGAATCTTGCCGATGGCGGGCTTGGCGCCGGGTGGCACCGGCACGTCGATGACCATCTGGCGCAGGAATTTGCCGTCGCCGTCGAACACCTGAATGCGGTGATTGCCGCGGTCGGCGACATAGACATTGCCGTCGGCATCGGTCGCGATCGAGTGCGGGGTGTTGAACTGGCCGGGCTCCTTGCCGCGGTCGCCCCACGACTTCAGCCAATTGCCGTCCTTGTCGACCTTGGCGACGCGCGAATTGATGTAGCCGTCGCTGATGTAGGTGTTGCCGGCCTTGTCCCAGGCCACATCCGTCACCTGACGGAAGCGGCCGTCCTCGGCGGGCAGCGGCGGCTTCGGATGCTTGAGCGGTTCGGTATCCTCGTCGGAGGCTTCCTGCTTGCGGCCGAACACCATGAGGACGCGGCCTTCGGGATCGAACTTGATGATCATGTCCGAGCCCTTGTCGGTCACCCAGATATTATCCTGAGCGTCGATCTTGACGGTGTGCCCGAACGACCAGGCGTAAAGGTTCTTGCCGATTTCGCGGAGGAACTTGCCTTGGGCGTCGAATTCCAGCAGTTGGGCTGCCGCCGCGGCATAGGCCGGGCCATTGGTGTTGCCGCGCGACAGCACGAAGACGTGGCCCTTGGAATTGACCGAGACGCCGGAGGCTTCGCCGAAATACATGTTTGGCGGCAGCTTCAGCGGATTGGGGACGGAGTCGAAGGGGATGATTGGCACATTCTGTTGCGCCAGGGCCTGTTGCGTAAAGGCCGGCGATCCCGCCAGCAACACTAGTCCGACCAGCCAATGCTTCATGTTTTTTTCCCCAGAGTGTTGGTTTTGCTTTTATCTTTGCAGCACCTTCTAGTCCAAGTTTCTAGTCTAAGGCACGTGCCGACGTCCATCTTTGCACAGCATGCCCGGCGTCATGACCGTTCATCGTCAGGCGCATGGCCTGCAACGTCAGGGCTTTCGGTTTTCAGGTTATGAAGATGACGTCTTCCCGCGGGATCGTGCGCAAATGATGCTTTGGCGAAATCTTCAAATCCGTCTGTTGTTCGCGCTTGCAGCATTGGTGCTGTTGACCGTGGCCTCAAACGGAAGCGCTTCGGCTGCTTATCCGGACAGGGTGGTCAAGATCGTCGTGCCGTTTGCGCCGGGCGGGGGCACCGACGTGGTGGCGCGCACGCTGGCGCAGGAGATGGCCAAAAACCTCGGCGTCAATGTCCTGATCGAGAACAAGCCGGGGGCGGGGACCATTATCGGGACCCAGGCCGTCGCCGTCAGCGAGCCGGACGGTTACACGCTGCTGATGGGGACGTTCGCGAATGCGGTCAATCCCAGCCTGAATGCCAAGCTGCCTTACGATCCGCAGAAGGATTTTGCGCCGGTGGCGCTGGTCGCGCGCTCGTTCAATGTCGTCGTGGTCAGCCCCAAATCCCCGATCAAGTCGATCGCGGACCTGATTGCGGCGGCCAGGGCCGAACCCGACAAATTGTCCTATGGGACATTCGGCATCGGCACCTCGGCGCATCTGGCCGGGGAATTGTTCAAGAACATGGCCAAGGTCAATCTGGCGACCATCCATTATAAAGGCGCAGCACCAGCCATCACCGACCTGATCAGCGGCCAGATCCAGGTCATGTTCACCACGGTCGCCAGTGCAGCCTCGCTGATCGAAAGCGGCCAGTTGCGCGCGCTCGCCGTGACCTCGGCGGAACGGTCGCCGGCGTTCCCGGATTTGCCCACGGTCGCCGAAGCCGTTCCCGGTTACGCGGCGGAAAGCTGGTACGGCCTGTTCGCGCCGGCCAGGACGCCCCGTGAGGTGATCGACCGACTCAATCAATCGGCGGCATCAGCCGTTCAGGCCGAAATGTTCAAGAAGCTCGGCGTCAACGAGGGCCTTGTCATGATCGCGCGTCCGCCCGAAGAGCTCGATCGCTATTTCCACGGCGAGGAAGAGCGCTGGCGCAAGCTGATCCGGGACGCCGGAATCAAGGTCGAATAGCGATGCGGCCGGAATATTCCGGGATTGCAGGTGTTGCAGAGAGGCGTCGCAGCAGGCCAATTGTTGCGCCTATTTTTTGAAACGTAAGAAAAAGACTGAACAGGGGAGCGTGATGGGGCGAACGGCGGCCGGAATCCGTGTTTTTGTGACTGGCAAGTTCGGGGCAGCAGCATTTTTGTGCGTTGCGATTGCGATCGGCAACCCGGCGGCGGCTCGGGCCCAAGCTACTGAGACGCCGATGCTGCAGGTTCCTGCGCGTTCGGTGCCCGTTCCCAGCACCGTCAGCCCGCAATTGGCAAAGATCATCGGCGCGCCGCTCCGCACCGGCTGGAACGTGCTGCCGAAGACCGGCGAGGAGTGGAAGCCGGTCGCCGATGCGGGGGCTGCCGCCACCATCAAGAATATCCCCGGCATGACCGAGCGTCTGCATGTCAAGGTGGAGAAGACGGTCATCGACGGCGTCAGGGCCTTCATCGTGACGCCCGAGACGATGCCGCCTGAGAACCGCAACCGGCTGCTGATCCATGTCCATGGCGGCTGCTATGTGCTCAATCCCGGCGAGGCCGCGCTTCCCGAAGCGTTGTTCATGGCGGGCTTCGGGCATTTCAAGGTGATTGCGGTGGACTACCGGATGCCGCCGGAAGCCTATTTTCCGGCAGCGCTCGATGACGGTCTCACCGTCTATAAAAACGCGATCAAAACCATCGATCCGAAGAACGTTGCGATCTTCGGCAGTTCGGCGGGCGGCGCGCTGACCTTGGAAATGATCCTGAAGGCCAAGCAGGACGGCGTGCCGCTGCCGGGCGCGATCGCGCCGGGCACCCCGATGTCCGACGTCACCAAAGTCGGCGATAGCTTTGTCACCAATGCCATGCTCGACAATGTTCTGGTTTCACCCGACGGCTTCTGCGATGCCGGTACCAAGGTCTACGCCAATGGGCACGACCTCAGGGATCCGCTGCTGTCGCCGGTCTATGGCGACATGCATGGCTTCCCGCCGGCCATCCTCACCAGCGGCACGCGCGATCTGTTGCTCAGCAACACCGTGCGCGTCCATCGCAAGCTGCGTCAGGCCGGTGTCGAGGCTGCGTTGCAGGTGTTCGAGGGCCAGTCGCATGCGCAATTCTATCGCGACGACACCTCGCCGGAGGCCAAGGATGCCTTCGAAGAGATCGCCGGCTTCTTCGACAAGCATCTGGGGAAATAATTTTCTGGTCGCGCAACACGAAATTCCAGCCATCAAATCTGAAATCAGGAGATATCCATGTCCGGAATGATACAACGCTTGCTCGCCGCCGCCGGCTTCGCCTTGATCTGCTTCGCCTTGCCAGCATCGGCGCAGGAAATCGTCCGTGTCCGCGGCACCATTGATCGGATCGAAGGCCCGGTTTACGTGGTCAAGACCCGCGACGGTGCCGAGGTTAAGCTGACCGTCACTGATAGTCCGCTGTTTGTCGCGATCGTGAAATCGTCGATGGCCGACATTAAGCCCGGCATGTTCGTCGGTTCGACCGGGATGACGCAACCCGATGGCAACCAAAGGGCGATCGAGGTGCATATCTTCCCGGAATCGATGCGCGGCACTGGCGAAGGTCATTACGATTGGGATCTCAAGCCGAACGCCAAGATGACCAATGCCAATGTCGAGCAAACTGTCGCCGGCACCGACGGACCAGTGCTGTCGGTCAAGTACAAGGACGGCGAGAAGAAGCTCATGGTGACGCCTGAGACCGTGGTCGTGACCTATGTGACCGGCAGCAAGGATGACCTCAAGCCGGGGATCAAGGTCTTTATTGGCGCAGCCAAGAAGCTGCCTGACGGAACTATGCAAACCTCGCGCATTACCTACGGCAAAGACGGGTTGATGCCGCCAATGTAACGCGGCGTACCGACGAATCTGAAAACGAACATCACTCTGGAGGATAGAATGCGTTCAATCGTATCAATGACACTGGCAGCCTGCGCCATCGCCGCTTTGAGTTCATCGGCACTGGCGCAGACACCGGCGCCTGCGACCCCGCCGGCACCGCCATCCGCGGGCGGGACGCCCGATGCGATCCCGTTCGACATTCCCTACGGCACCTCGATCGGACTTGAGCGCGCCAAGCAGGTGATGGCCGCAGCGGAAGCCGAAGCCAAACGGCGGAATTGGAAGATGAATATCGCGGTGGTCGATACCAATGGCGAACTGGTGCATTTCTCGCGCATGGAGGGCGCGCAGATCGCGTCCGGTTCGATCTCGGTGGGCAAGGCGCGTACCGCGGCGCGGTTTCGTCGCGAGTCCCGTCTGTTTTATAATGCCTATGAAACCGGTCACGCCTATACCGGCACGCTCGATCCGACCCTGGTGGCGAGCCCCGGCGGCTTTCCGCTCGTCGAAGGCGGCAAGCTGATCGGCGCCGTCGGCTGCAGCGGCGGCACCGGCGACCAGGACGCAACGATCTGCAAGGCCGGTGCTGAGGTTGTAAAATAGCACGTTTCGCGCATCGCTCGCATTCCGACTCTCTGCCGCCGGTGGCGAGGCTCGGAGCGCGAGATTCATCAGCCGGCGAGGCGTTGCGCCCGTTCAACGTGACGCAAGCTAACGTCTCGCCGCCGGAGCTGCCTGCTTTTCGCATGGCATGATGCCCGTCACGCTATTGCAGAGCGACGGCTAAATCTCTAGACCACGGGCTTCTGTTCGGAGTCCCCTGATGAGGCTGTTGTTGCTGGTACCGTTCGTTGGCCTGTTATGGGTGCCGTTCTATAATTTTGCCGAGCCCTCGTTGTTCGGCTTTCCGTTTTTCTATTGGTATCAACTCGCGTGGGTGCCGGTCACGGCGCTGCTGATCTGGCTGGTCTATCGCCGCCGTACGCCCGACGAAACGCCGTAGTCGGGAAAGAGCATAGTTATGGCCGGTCAGATCGAATGGGTTTCACTCTCGGTTTTCATTTTCTTCTTCGCCCTCGTCACCGTGATGGGCTTCTTTGCCGCGCGCTGGAAATCCGGTCCGGTCAACGAGCATCTTGACGAATGGGGATTGGGCGGCCGGCAATTCGGCACCTGGATCACCTGGTTTCTGGTCGGCGGCGATTTCTATACTGCCTATACCGTGATCGCGGTGCCGGCCTTGGTCTATGCGGTCGGCGCCTACGGTTTCTTCGCGCTGCCTTATACTATCATCGTCTATCCCTTTGTGTTCGCGGTGATGCCGGTTTTGTGGAAGGTGGCGCACGCCAACGGCCATGTGACCGCGGCCGATGTGGTTCAGGGCGCTTACGGTTCGCGCGGCCTTGAACTGGCGGTTGCCATCACCGGCATGGTCGCGACCATGCCCTATATCGCGCTGCAATTGATCGGCATGGGCGTCGTGATCAAGGCGATGGGCCTCACCGGCGAATGGCCGATCATCGCGGCCTTCATCGTGCTGGCGCTGTACACCTATAGCTCCGGGCTGCGGGCGCCGGCGCTGATCGCCTTCGTCAAGGACATCATGATCTATATCGTGGTGCTGGTCGCGGTCGTGGTGGTGCCATCCAAGCTTGGCGGCTATGGCGCGGTGTTTGCCGCGGCCGGCGATGCCTTCGCGGCCAAGGGTGGCGCGACCGGCCTGACCCTGAAGCCGGCGCAGATGCTGCCTTACGCGACGCTGGCGCTGGGCTCGGCACTGGCGGCGTTCATGTATCCGCATACGCTCACCGGCATCTTCGCGTCCAAATCCGCCGACACCATCCGCAAGAACGCGGTGTTGCTGCCGGCGTATACGCTGCTGCTCGGGCTGATCGCGCTGCTGGGCTACATGGCCTATGCCGCCCATATCAAGGTGGATACGCCAAACGACGTAGTGCCTGCGTTGTTCAGGGCGCTGTTCCCGTCCTGGTTCGCAGGCTTTTCGTTTTCCGCGATCGCGATCGGCGCGCTGGTACCGGCCGCGGTGATGAGCATCGGCGCCGCCAATCTGTTCACGCGCAACGTCTGGAAGTCCTACGTCAACCCGGACATCAGCCATGCCGGCGAGGCGGCTGTGGCGAAGATCGCATCGCTGGTCGTGAAGGTCGGCGCGCTCGCCTTCATCCTGTTCCTGCCGACGCAATATGCGCTCGATCTGCAACTGCTCGGCGGCCTGTGGATTCTGCAGACCTTTCCGGCGCTGGTGTTTAGCCTGTTCACGCGCTGGTTCCGTGCCGAAGGCCTGCTGCTCGGCTGGGCGGTCGGCATTGGCTGGGGATCGTGGACGGCGTGGAGCAACGGACTAAAGCCGCTCGCGAGCATCGACCTCGGCGGCGTCAGTTACGTGTTTTATGTCGGGCTCGGCGCGCTGATCCTCAATATCGTGGTCGCGACCGTGGCCACCATGATCGTGGCATGGATCGTGCCGAACCGGCAGGCCGCTACTGCTCGATCTTGATATTGGCGGCCTTGGCGACCGCGGTCCATCGCGCAATGTCGGCCGCCAGGATCTTCGAAAACTCCTCCGAGGAATTGCCGACCGAGTCGATGCCGAGCGGCTTCAGCCGCTCGATCACGTCGGGCATCCGCGCGATCCGCATCAATTCGCCCTCGAGTTTTTTCACGATCGCAGGCGGCGTGTTTTTCGGCGCGAACAGGCCGCTCCACAACACGGCCTCGACGTCGGCGCCGGCCTCCTTCATGGTCGGCACGTCTGGAAGATCGTCGACGCGCTTGGGCGCTGCGACCGCGAGCGCACGCACCTGACCGCCCTTGATCTGGCCCGACACCGGGCCGGCGTCGGCGATGGTCGCGGTGACCTGGCCCGAGATCACCGCCATCACGGAATCATTGGCGCCCTTGTAGGGAATCTCCTGCATTGGCGCGCCGGTCTTCTGCTTGAACAGTTCGGTCGCGACCTGGAACGCCGCCGACGCGCTGGAATAGTTCGTCTTGTCCGGATTGGCCTTGGCGTAGGCGACGAGATCGGCGACCGATTTGAATGGCGATGATGCGTTGACGATCAGGATCAGCGGGAACGAGCCGAGTTCGGACAGGGGCACAAAATCGCGGATCGAATCGTAGTTCAGTTTGGCGTAGACGGCCGGATTGATGGTCATGGCGCCGCTGGCGCCGACCAGCAGCGTGTAGCCGTCCGGCGCGGCCTTGGCGACATATTCGGTTGCGACGATGGCGCCGCCGCCCGGCTTGTTGTCGATGACGACGGGCTGACCGAGACTGTCGGATAATTTCTGCCCCACGATCCGCGCCAGGATGTCGTTGCCGCCGCCGGGCGTGAATCCGACGACGATGTGGATCGGCCGCGTCGGGTATTTTGCAGGGTCTTCCTGGGCGGACGCCGGCGAAGCGGCCATCGCGCTCAGCCCAATCGATCCAAGACAGATGCCGATCGAGCAAGTTCTGGCCAGCGCTTTCATCAACTATCTCCCGCTCAAAGGCGCGTGACGTGAATATGCAGCACGGCGGCCTTGCCGTCATCGAGCGCAGCAAAAGCGCGATCGATCGCGGCCGCGAGATCGCCGGGCTCGGTGACGCGCTCGCCATGCGCGCCGAAGGCCCGTGCGACGGCCGAAAAATCCCGCCGCTCGCCCTGACGGCCCGACATCAGCCGGGACTGGAACTGGTCGGTCTCCGCGGCAACGCCCTTCGGATAAACCCGCTGCACCGCGGATTTCACCGCCTGCCAGCCGCCATTGTCGAGCACGAGCGTCAGGATCGGAATCTGGTACTGCTGCGCCACCGCATAGACGCTGTCGGGGGACGAGAAATGAAATCCGCCGTCGCCGATCACCTGCACGACGCGGCGATTGGGTTGCGCCAGCTTCAGCCCCAGCGCCATGCCGCCGGAAAAACCGAGCCCGCCACCGGCGAGGCCGACATAGCTTTGCGGCTTTGTGCGCGTGACGTGCTCCTGCAGGATCGGCCCGTTGCGGATCGCTTCATTGAGCACGACGTCGTCCGGCGAGAGTTTTGCGCTGAGCGTCGCGAACACGAAGGCAGGGTTGAGCGCACCCGATACGCCCTGATTGGCGCTCGCCGTGGCGCGGCGCTTGGCGGTGGCTTCGCGCGCGGTGCCCCAGCTTGCGATGCGCTCGGCGACGCGGCGACGAAAGACGTCGTCGGCGCGGGCTTCGACGACATCCAGCACCTGTTGCAGCACGATGGCGCAATCGCCCTGAACGCGCATATCGGTGGCAAATCCCCACATCGGAAAATCCGCCTTCAGCGGATCGATATCGATCTGGATCCATTTGATGGCGTTCGCGCGCTTGGCGTATTGCGGAACGAACGGCACATCCGAATCCAGGATCAGGCCGAGGTCGGCGTGCTCCAGCAAGGGCAGGGGATCGGAGCCGGCGAAACACGGCGAGTCCTGGGGAATGTTGAGGTCGATCGAATTGAATTCGACGACGCGGATGCCGCAGGAGCGCGCCAGCCGGTCCAGCACTGCAACCGCCTGCGGCTTGCGGCCGAGATAGGCGGTGAATGCCACCGGATTGTCCGCCGCCATCAAGGCTGCCGCGATCGCATCGGCGCGCGCAGGCTCGACGCCACCCGATTGCACGCTGCCATAACGCGCCGGCGCATAAGACGGCATTGCTGCGTCGTCCCACTCTTCCGCCAAGGTTTCGCGCGGCAGCATCATGTAGACCGGGCCGGGCGGATCGCTTTGCGCAAAGGCATTGGCGCGCGCCAGCGCCTCCTTCACCACGACGCCGGAGGGCAGCGAATATTCCCATTTGACATAGGGGCGTACGATGCTGGCGATATCGAACGGGTCCTGCACGAAATGCACATAGGTGTCGCGCGAGGCCGGCAACTCGCCGTGCAGCGTATGCGGCGCGCGTCCGGCGAACAGCATCACCGGCAGCCGATAGCGGAACAGGTTCTGGATCGCCATGCAGGCGTTCGCGGTGCCAGCATCGACATGGACGAATACCGCCTGGCCGCGCCCCGTCGCCAGCGCGTAACCGCCGGCCATGTGCACCGCGACGATTTCGTGCGGGCACAGGATCATTTCGGGATGCTTGCGGCCCTCCTTGTCCCAGCGCGCCATTTCCTCGATCAGCGACACATGGTCGGTGCCGAGATTGGCAAAGATGTAATCGACCCCGAGATCCACCAGACCTTCGAGGAAATAATGCGCAGCGCTATGACGGCTCATGATCTAGCGCTTTTCCGCGACAAATTTGTTCCGCAAGGTGCCGATGCCGGTGATGTCGATCTCGACGACATCGCCCGCCTTGATGTCAGGCGAGGCGCCGTCGGTGCCCATCCAGATCACGTCGCCGGGCCACAGCGTAAAATACTTGGTCAACTCGACGATGAACGGCACGATCCCGAAGATCATGTCGTTGGTGTGGAAGCGATTGCTCTCCTTGCCGTTGACCCGGACGACGGTTTCCATCTTGTCGAGATCGACGTCGGTCTCGATCCACGGCCCCATCGGCTTGAAGGTGTCGGCATTCTTGGCGCGCCATAACCCACGGTCGGCCTTCTGCCAGGTACGTTCGCTGACGTCGTTGCCGATGGTGTAGCCGAACACGCAGGACATTGCATCGGCCGCGCTGAGGTGCTTTGCCTTCTTGCCGATCACGACGACCAGTTCGCCCTCGTAATGGATCTTCTCGGTGGCGGTCGCCGGAATCACGACATCTTCGTCATGCGCGATCAGCGCGTTCTGCGCGCGGTAACCGATCTCGGGCCGGTCAGGCACATTGGGGACCGTGCCGGCCTTGTCGGCGGCTTCCTTGAGATGCTTGAGGTAATTGAGGCCGACGCAATAGAAGGTGCGCGGCACCAGCGGCAGTTCGATCTTCACGTCCTTCAGCGCGTGGGTCTGCGCGGTGCGCTTCCATTCGCCGAACGGATCGCCGCTGACGGTGACGACCTTGTCGGCCTCGACGAGGCCCCAGGAAGCTTGCTCCGCGCTTTGTCCGGCCGCGGTGAATTTAAGCCAACGCATTTGCTATCCTTTTTATTCGGCCGCGACGCGCGGCTCGGTTTTCCATGCGCCGGCGGCGGGGCGCCGCAGGCCGAGATTCTCACGCAGGGTTTTGCCGGCGTAGTCCTTGTGGAACAGGCCGCGGCGCTGCAATTCCGGCACGATATGCTGGACGAAATCGGCGTAGGAGCCCGGCACATAGGTGGCCGCCACCACAAATCCGTCGCAGCCGCGGTTGACGAACATCTCCTCCAGCCTGTCGGCGATTTCCTTGGGGCCGCCGACGATGGCGTCCTGGGTCTGGCCGCGGCCGGAGAAGGTGATGAAATCGCGCGTACTGGGGTTGGTCTTGCCCGAGGTTTTCAGCACGCCGTCGCGGATGCCGATCATGCCCTGCATCCCCTGCAATTCTTCTGTCGTCAGCGGCTCGTCGATGCCCTTGGCGCCGAAGTCGAAGTTCAGGCCTTCCGCCAGCAGCGACAGCGCATCGATTTCCAGCGGCAATTTGCCGATCAGCGCCATCCTGTCCTCGGCTTCGGCCTTGGTGGCCCCGCACACCGGCGTAATCAGGTTGCAGAGGAACATCTGGTCGGGATCGCGCCCGAGCTTGGCGGCCTCGTTCTTGATGGCGTCGTAGCCCTGCTTGGCGTTGGCGAGATTGCGCGCGGCCGTGAAGATCACCTCACCCCACCGTCCCGCGAAACGCTGGCCGCGGCCGCTGGCGCCGGCCTGGATGACGACGGGATGGCCTTGTTGCGAACGCGGCACCGTGAATGGCCCGCGCGACTTGAAGAACGCGCCATTGTGGTCGAGCCGCTTCACCTTGGTCGGATCGGCGAACCGCCCGCTCTTCTTGTCGATGATCAGCGAGCCGTCTTCCCAGGAGTCCCAGTGGCCGAGCACGACTTCCATGAACTCGTCGGCGCGGTCGTAGCGCAGATCGTGCTCGAGGTGCTGGTCGCGCCCCATATTGTGGGCTTCGCCGTCGTTCACCGAGGTGACGACGTTCCAGGCGGCGCGGCCATTGGTCATCAGATCGAGGGTGGCGAAGCGGCGCGCCACATCGAACGGCTCGAAGTAGGTGGTCGAGCAGGTCGATGCCAGCCCGAGCTTCTCGGTGACCATGCCCATCGTGGTCAGCACCACGATCGGATCCATCTTCACGCAGCGGATGCCGTATTCGACGGTGTGGGCGTGATCGTTGCCGTAGCGGTCCGGCATCGCCAGCCGGTCGTCGAAGAACGCCATGTGGAATTTGCCGGCTTCCAGGATGCGGGCGATTTCCTGGTAATAATCCGCCGACATCGAATCGTCGCGCGATTCCGGATGGCGCCAGGAACTCGGCAGGTTGGTGCAATTCTGCGCCTGCAGGAATCCCACCATCGCCATTTGCCGTGTCATGCTGCTCTCCCTGTTCCCTGGGTTCTTATGCGAGATCGAGTTCGGCGGCGAGTTTGTACTCGCCGGCCAACGCGCGCAGCCTGTCCCAGGTCGCGTCCTCGATCTCGATGCCTTCGGCCTTGCGTTTCTGTTCGCGGATATATTCGACCTCGCCCGGATAGAACACGCCGGCTGAGCCTTCGGACGGCGGCGTCGATTTGAGATAGCGCGCGAACTCGCCGACCTCCTTCTGGAAATCCTTCAGCGGACGAAACGCCGCGACATTGAACACCGCCATGAAGCATCCGTCATTATGCCGGCCGGTCGGCTCGACGCCGAAACCGAGGCCGGTAAGCAGCCCGCACAGGATTTCCACCATCGCGGCGAGGCCGCTGCCTTTGTAGCCCTCGCTGCCGCCAAGTGGCAGCAACGCACCACCCTTGCGGTATTCCCTGGGATCGGTGGTGTGCCGCCCTTCACTATCGATAATCCAGCCCTCGGGGATTGTTTCGCCGCGCGCGACCGCGAGCTGGATCTTGCCGGCGGCAACCGCCGAGGTGGCCATATCGAGATAAAACGGCGCCTCGAGATCGGACGGCACCGCGATCGAAATCGGATTGGTGCCGAGCCGCGCCTCGCGGCCGCCGAAGGGCGCGACATGCTTGGGGGAGCGGCCGGAATCCGCCGCCGCGATCCCGATCATGCCTTCGCGCATCGCCATCATCGGATAGGCCGCGAGCCGGCCGACATGGCTTTGCCGGAACACCGTGCACGCCGCGACATTGGCCGTCTTCGCCTTCTCGATCGTCAGCGCCATCGCCTTGGCGTTGACATGGAAGCCGAACCCCCAATGGCCGTCGATCACGGTCGTGGTCGGCGATTCCTGCACGATGGTCCACTTCGCCCCGGGAACAATGTGTCCGGCCTTGACGCGATCGATATAAGTCGGAATCGCGATGATACCGTGCGAGTCGTGGCCGGCGAGGTTGGCGTTGACACATCCGATGGCGACAGCGCTGGCTTCTTCATCCGAGGCGCCGGCGGCCTTGAGCAGTGCCGCACCGATGCGCGTGAGCCGGTCGGCCTGGATAATGGGCATGGGATTTCCTCTTTCGACGCCCGCGGGGACGCGGGTCTTGCTTGTTGTTGCGTCATCATGGTCTCAAAGCGATGGCCTCAGAGCAAGTGGCAAAAATCGAATGGCGGGTCCCGCCAGGCACGGTCGCGCGCGGTCGTTTCCACACCACGGAATTGAATGATACCGGCGGAGAGCGGTCCCCTGCGCCTTGCCAGATCGGCTCCGGTGGCCGGCGTCGGGACGTCAGCCGGACATCCCTTGGACATCACCTGCGCGTTCGGCGCCGGATATCCGTAGAACTCCTGATCTATCGACCTTTTGGGCGGCTTTATTGTTGGGCCGTTTACTTTGAATCGGAACTTAGGCCGCGTTTAACGGCCGTTTAGCCCTCGGACGCCGATAAATTCACCGGGACGGGCAAATAATTACCCCGAAGGGAGCGGGTCGGTGAAGACGAACATCACGCGTACGTTTGCAGCGTTGAGCGCAACCAACGAAGCGATCCTCTACGCGAAATCGCCAGAGGAGCTGTACGAGCAGGTCAGCAAAGCCGCGTTTTCCAGCGGCGACTTTCTCGCGACCGCGGTGTTTCTGCTGGAACCCGGCACCGACAAGCTTCGTTTCGCCGCCGGCTTCGGCGAGGACATCAAACGGCTGTGCCGGATCGATATCACGATCGTCGCCAATACACCCGAGGGATCCGGCGTCTGCGGACAGGCGTTTCGCGACCGCAAGATCTCAATCAGCAACGATTTCCTGAATGACGCGCGTTCGCTGGCCTGGCGACAGGGCGCATCCGCCGGGCATGTCGGCGCGGCCGCGGCGTTGCCGCTGACCTGCAATGGCCAGAGCGTTGGCGTGTTGCTCGTCACCCTGTGGGAGGCCGGTTCGCTGGATGACCAGACCGTGTCCCTGCTCGACCGGATGTCGGCGAACATTTCGTATGCGCTGGACAATTTCGATCGCGAGGCGGCGCGGGCGCGGCTGTCGCGTATGTTCGCGGCGCTGAGCGCGACCAATGAAGCGATCATGCGGGCCAAGTCGCGCGCCGAGCTGTTCGAAATGGTCTGCGCGGCCGCGGTTCACGGTGCAAAGTTCAATTCGGCGACCGTCGCGCTCAGTATGCCTGATTCCGAATTTCTTCACGTCGTCGCCTCGACCGGCGCCGACGCCAACGAGATGAGGGTCCGCAAGTTTGCGATTACGGCGTCGCTGCCCGAAGGGCGCGGAATAACCGGGACGGCGTTCCGGACGCGGCTGCCTTGCATTACCAACGACGTCATGGCCGATGAGCGAACCAGGCCCTGGCGTGAGGGCGCCCGCAGCAGCGGCATTGCATCCTCGGCAGCGTTGCCCCTGCTGATCGGCGAGCGCGTGCAGGGTCTGCTCATCTTCAATTCGACGGAACGGGGAACATTCACGCCGGAGTTGGTCGAACTGCTGCAGCGTCTGGCTGAAAACGTCTCGTTCGCGGTCGGCAATTTCGATCGGGCGGATGAAAAGGCCAGGATCGAAGAGCAGAAAGAGCATCTGACGCGGATGTTCGCGGCGCTGAGCGCGACCAATGAAGCGATCATGCGGGCGAAGTCCCGTGCCGAGCTGTTTGAGCTGGTGTGCGAAGCCGCGGCGAATGGCGGCAGGTTCACCTCGACCAGCATCGGCCTCGTCCAGGACGGCAATGACCTGCTCGATATCGTCGCCGCGGCGGGGCCGACCGCGGCAAAAAGCCGAACGGTCAGGCTGTCGATCAGGGAGAATTGTCCCGAAGGACGCGGGGTCAGCGGCATCGCGTTCCGCTCCGGAAAACCCTGTATCAGCCATGACTATCTGGCCGACCCGCGCGGCCGTGTGTTTTACGACTCGATCCGCCGCGACGGCGTGCGCGCGGTCGCGGCGTTTCCGCTTTTTAATCGCGGAGAGCCGATCGGCATCCTGCTATTTTGTGCGGCTGAAAAGGGTGCGTTCGCGCCGGGATCGGTGGATCTGCTGCAGCGCATCGCCGACAATATCGCCTTCGCACTGGATAATTTCGACCGTGCGGACGAGAAGACCAAAGCGGATGAGCGGATCGAATACCTTGCCTCGCACGACAGCCTGACCGGCCTGCCCAATCGCGACATGTTCAACGGTTTGCTGCATGCGGCGATGAAGACGGCAAGCCAGCGCCAACTGCAGTTTGCGTTGCTGTTCGTCGATCTCGACCGCTTCAAGGTCATCAACGATTCATTGGGACATGAAGCCGGCGACGCGCTGCTGGCGGAAATAGCCACCCGGCTGCGCCGAAATCTTCGCTCCAGCGACATCGTGGCGCGGCTCGGTGGCGACGAGTTCGTCGTGATCCTCGAGCATACCGCCGACCGCGGCGCCATCGAGGAAATTGCCCGCGAACTGCTGGCGACGGTTGGCGCACCCGTGCGACTGAGCGGTCACGAGTGCTACGCCACCGCCAGCATCGGCATCGCCATGTTTCCCGATCACGGCTCCGACGTTCACACCCTGACGAAGAACGCCGATATGGCGATGTATCTTGCCAAGGAAGACGGCAAGAACAATTTCCGCTTCTTCACCAAGGAAGTGAAGATGCAGTCGCTCGAGCGGCTGACTTTGGAAAACTGCCTGCGTCATGCACTGGCGCGCAACGAGTTCTCGCTGCACTACCAGCCGAAGGTGGATCTGGCGGCCGGACAGATCACCGGCGTGGAAGCCCTGTTGCGCTGGACCCATGCCGAACACGGCATGCTGCCGCCGGGACAGTTCATTCCGCTCGCGGAAGAAACCGGCCTGATCGTTCCGATCGGGCGCTGGGCGCTGCGGGAAGCCTGTGCGCAAAACATGGCGTGGCAGCGCCGCGGATTGTGGCCGGTATCGATGGCGGTCAACCTGTCGCCGCGCCAGTTCAGCGACGAAAACCTGCTGCGGGATATCGACGAGGCGCTGGCGGCGAGCGGCATGTCGCCGGTCCTGCTGCAGATCGAGGTGACCGAAAGCATGATGATGCGCAACGTCGCGCGCGCGATCAAGGTGCTCGACGAGATCCAGAGCCGGGGCATCCGGATCGCGATCGACGATTTCGGAACCGGCTACTCGTCGATGTCGCTGATGAAGCAGTTCCCGATCGACACCATCAAGATCGACCGTTCGTTCGTGCGCGACCTCCCTGATGATACCGAAGACCGGGCGATCGCCCAGGCCATCATCAACATGGGCCACGCGCTCGGAATGACCATCGTGGCCGAAGGGGTGGAAACCGTCGAGCAGGAAACATTCCTGCGCGCGCATGGTTGCGATGAGATGCAGGGCTTTCTGTTCAGCCGGCCGCTGCCATCCGATCAAATGGCCGATCTGCTGCGGCCGGCGCCGCAGGTGGTGGCGCCGCCGCTGCAACCGGTGGCCGGCGGCGATCTCAAGCAGTCGGCCCCACGGCGCTCAAAACCGCGGAAATCCGCCCGGCGAGCCGCGCATTAGAGCATGATCCGGAAAAGTGGGAACCGGTTTTCCGAAAAGATTATGCTCAAACAAAAAGATAGAGCGGGATGACGATTCGAAGATAAGTCATCTCGCTCTAAGCGGCGTTATGCCGGGTTCGAACGGCTCGCGTTGAACGGAAAATTCCCGGTCCACGGCAACAGCGTCTGGTCACTAAGCGAGGCGAGTATCGCGCCGGCGCCGGCTGCGACAGGTGAGCCATCCGGCAATCCCAGGCTCGTGCACCATTCCGCCGTCATCTGCTGTCGGCCATCCAGCGCTTCGAACGCCGGGCCCCACCACCATGCCGGGGCCGGCGATCGCTCATGTTCCGGAACCGCGCGCCATCGCGCGAATTCGTGCACGATGCGTTCAAAGGACAAATCCGCCGTCTGACGCATCGTGGCCTCCAATCATTTCGCCTGCTCGACCTCGGTGGCCGTCGCCGGGCCTTCGCCCATGATCAGCAATACGGCGTCTTCATCCTTGGCGCCATCCCAGTGCACCTGTTTGCCGAAATGCGTCACAAAGCTGCCGGCTGGCATCGGCGTGGTGCCGTGCTCAGGATCGAATTTCGGGCCGGAGCCCACCCACCAGGTGCCCTGCAGGACCACGATGTAGCGGTCGTTCGGATGGAAATGCGGGTGGCTGAAATGGTTTCCCTTGGTCCACTTGTTGTAGACGGCGTAGAAGCCGGGCTTGGTCGGATCGCCCACCACCACCGCGACTTGCGCGCCGGCTTCATTGACCGGGCCCCACGGAATCTGGTCCGGCAATTTGTAGATCACGGCGGCTGGATTGAGTTCGGCGGCGGAACTGATGCTCAGCATGCCGGCGAACGACAGCGGCAGCAAAAGATAGCGCCAAGACCGGTTGGTGGCTTTCATATTTTCTCCCCTGAATTTCCGCGACTGCGCAGAGCCGCATTTTTCTTTATGGGAGCATGTTAGCCGGTCTGGTTCCCGCAGGGCAAGCGATACGCCTGCATGGGCGGCAGCGGGGTTTGTGCCGTCAGGTTTGAACGCAAACGCAATCGCAGCATGGAAGGCGGGTGAGCCGTGCGCTCCTTAGCTGCGCTGCGTCCGACCGGCGTTCGACGGCTTGGTCCTGTGGAACAGCAGATAGAGCGCGCGCGGATTGGTGGTCAGGTAGCGCCAGAACAGCCGGCGCGGCTCCAGCCAGATTCGCCAGGCCCATTCGAGGCCGATGGCCTGCATCCATCTAGGGGCTCGGGCGCGGCTCCCCGACAGGAAGTTGAACAGCCCGCCCGATGTCTTGATGACGCCGACATTCGACAGCCGCGGGGTGAATTCCTCGACGAAGGCCTGCTCATAGGGCACGCCGAGCGCCACCCACAAATAGTCCGGCGCCAGCGCGTTGATCTCGTCGACCTTGCTGCGAAGCGCGTCGCCCCTGAGATAGCCATGGGAGCGGCCGATGATCTTGAGATCCGGGAACATCTTCTGGACATTGGCGACGGCGGTGGCGTTTTCCTGTTCGTCGGCGCCGAACATGTAGAATGTGAGCCCGGCGGCTGCGGCCTTGCGCGCGACTATCTCAAAAAGGTCGGTCGTCGCAACGCGCTCCGGCAACGGCAGCGACGACTTCAATCGCGATACGGTGACGAGCGGCTGACCATCGGCATTGATGAGATCGGCCGAGCGGAACAGCCGATCCGTCATCGGTTCGGTCGAACAGCGCGACAGCACTTCGCCGTTGGCGGATGTCAGGTACAGCGGCCGGTCGACCTTGCGTGCCGGGAAAACCATATCGATCATGAAATTCGCGGTCTGCTCGATATCGAGCACGGCGAGCCTGAGCCCACCCAGCGAAATTCGCGGCACGCTTGCGGTGGCGGCCCTCCCTACGGGATTTGCACGGCGCTCAAGCATATTGTTTGTCTCGCTGACGTTTGACGGCCGCAGGATTAAGTTCGTTGAGGACGACACCAACCAGCTTGCGCTCCGCGCCGCCGAGCGCCGTGATGATGGTTTCGATGCAATCGTTGATATCGAGCTTGGCGGGCAGCACCGCGACGAGACCGCCGGCTGCCTCGAGCAGCTTGTGGTCGGCAGCACTCCAGGGCATCGCCGGTCCGTCGAGGATCACAAGGTCATAGCCGCCGGCGGCGGCGATCGCCTTGTGAACCGCTTCGCTCGACTTGGCGTCGGATGTGGTGATCGCCGGCAGCACCGAGATGCCGTTCCTGGTCTCGATCATGCTGGAAGGCTTGGTGCCGATATTGAGCCAGTTGAGTGTGTTGGCTTCGCTCTTGCCGGGCCGGCTCAACTTGTCGGAAAGCGCGTGGTTGACATGATCGGCGTCGATCATCAGCACCTTGGCGCCGTCGCGTGCGGCTGCCAGCGCGATGTTCAGCGCAGCGATGCTGCGATCCTGAGCGGATCCCGCGCCGATCACGGCCATGACAGGCGTTGCGTCGGCAGGCGCGCGCTTCGCCAGCGGCGCGCGCATCGCGCGCATGGTGTTGAGGAACGTCGTCAGCGGAAAGCCCGTGCGCAGCGTCGGCCACCCCATCCGCGTCACGTCGGTAATGCCGCCGCTCGCCAGGATTCCACCCAGCGTTCGCATCACGTCGGATTCTTGCAAAAGCGCGATCGGCGGCTTTTCGAGCGTCGCGACCGCCTGCGGCTGAGTCTGAGGCTGTCGCCGCGGCGGTGTGCTCCTGGACTGTTTCGATGGCGCGGCCGACGGTTTGGTTTCGGTCTTGACGGGTTGCGGCTCGGCGCTGTCGGGCGGCAGCCGATCGGCGGCAACGGCCCAGGCCGCCGCTGCGAGCGTGCCGAGCATGAAGCCGACCATCGCCAGCAGGCTCATGGCCGGGGGGAAGGTGCGAAGGCGCGGTACGGTGGCCTCGCCGATGATGCGCGCGTTCGAAGTGTTGAGGCTCTCCTGCTCTTCGGTTTCGCGCGAGCGCTTGAGGAACGACTGATAGACGTCGCGGTTGGCTTCGACATCGCGTTCAAGTTCACGAAGCCGCACCGCCGCCTGGCTCAGCTGGACGCTCTGGCGCTTTTGCGTGTCGAGCGACTTATTGAGTGAAGCCTCGTAGTCGCGGGCGCGGGTCAGATCGTTTTTCGCCGAGATGGCGAAGCGATCGACTTCCTCATTGATTGTTCTGCGCAGATCCTCGACCTGCTTCTCGATCTGGCGCAGCGCGGGATGCAAAGGTCCGAGTTCACCGGTCAGTTCCGCGTAGCGCTTGCGGGCTTCGGCATATTGCGAGCGCAGATTGGCGATGGTCGGTGACTGCAGCGCCTCGGGAATGGCGCCACTGTCGGTGGCCGCGCGGCGGCTACCTTCGATCTGATCGTATTTGGCCTGCGCATCGAGCGTCGCTGCCCGCGCCGCGGCGAGCCGCTGGTTGCTAGCGGAGAGTTGCTGATCACTGATCAGCGTATCCTGGGTGCCGACGAAATTATTCTGCGCCTTGTAGACCGCCAGGATGTTTTCAGAATTGCGGAGCCGTGCCTTCAACTCATTGAGGCGGCCGGACAGGTCGGTCGTTGCGCGGCGGGCAGCGGTGGCCCGCGAGGTCTTCGATTCGGTCAGATAGGCCTCTGCCAACGCGTTGGCGAGCATCGCGGCCTTGGCCGGCTCATACGACCAGACCTCGATGTCGACGATGAAGCTACTTGCGGTCTTCTTCACGTTGATGTGGCGGTTCAAGGCCTCCAGCGCCGACATCTGCCCGAGTTTGTCTTCTTCAGCCGTGGTCGGGGTCTGGATCCCGAACAGCCCAAGGAGAGAGGCCGCGAGGCCCTTGGAGGCGCCGCCAAACTCGGGATCCTGGTCGAGATGCGTGCTCTGGATCACCTGCAGCAGGACGTTGTTGGAGGTGATCAGGCGCGCCTGGCTTTCGACCACCATGGCGAGGCCCGAAACATCCTGCGCACGCGGCGTCAATTCGCGATCCACCAGCTGCAATTCACGCGGATCGACGTAAAGCTGAGCCGTCGCCGTGAATTTCGGTGTCATGCTTTTGCCGACCGCGACGGCGGCGCAGGCACAGATCAGCCCGGCCGCGGCAATCGCAATCCTTCGCCGCCACAGCACGCGGCTGAGTTCGAGCACGCTGAAGCCCCCGGACATCAGCGGTTGGGGCCGCGGGGCGCCGGATGTGGCCTGGCCTATCGGTTGATCATAAACGAGCATGAGCCCCGGCTTCCATTCGAACCGCCGCACCAGTCGGTTGAGCGGCTACTCTCCGGGTCACGCCAAACGCGCCCGCTACCGGCGCGGAACAAACGCAACAGGAAAAATTAACCATACTCATTGGGGGACTATTCACGGAAATCGCAAAAAAAGCGTTTAAGCGGATGCGCATAACGACGCCTCCGCCCTGTCCCGAATCGGGATTATTCGGCACCGCGCGGCCTCAAACGCACGATCGATCTGGCTCAGCTCGCCGCCAGTGGAGATTCGCGTCGCGGAGCTGTCACCGCTGCGAGAAATTAACGTCTCGTTATCGATTTGCGCGGCGCCGCGGGAGTCCTGCGCGAGTGCGGCCTTGATGGCCGGCGCGAGGCGCCGGACACGCAAGGACGTCGCCAGCCGATGGCTGGCGGTCGCTCTCGTTTTGGACTCCATCGCGGACATCGCTCAGCGCTTTCGCAAAATCACGTGATAGTCGCCATGCCGCACGTCGGTCTGTCGCAACAGCAGACCATTCATGACCGAGGCAACGGCATCGACCAGGGCGGCAAGCAGCGGTTTGCGAGCTCGCATCTCCGGAAAGCGCGGGCTTTCATATTCCCGGCGGTAGATCACCTCGAGACCGTGCGTTTTCGCGAACGCATCGAGGTTCGAGGGCGAAACCAGCGGGTGGAAGCATGTCGGAAACGGCGCCTGGCCCGGCTTGCCGGCATCCATGTCGCCGCGAACGTGGCGATAGAACCAGATGTGGAACCAGTGCGGCGTGTATTTGGTGACGACGCCGGACAACGAGTTCGGGTTGGGTGCGGCGATCAGAACCATGCCGCCCGGCTTGAGCGAATCAAAGAAGCCCGTCAACGCCGCTTCGACATCGGGAACATGCTCCAGGACGTTGTAGCAGGTCACAAGATCAAAGCTTTCGGGAGCGAAGCGATAGGTCTGGATATCGCCCAGGATCGTCCTGTCCGCATAATCGTTCTTGCGAAGTTGGTCCTCGTCGATATCGACAACGGTAATGTCCGAGCGCCGCACCACGTCGGGCGGCAGGAAGGAAGTCGATCCGCCACCGGCCTCGTACACGGTGAGCCTCCTATTCGGCAGTTCGGCACCAAGGATATCGTGAACGGCGATCAGACTATCGAAAGCCTCACCGGGAGGCAGTTTGAGTCGCGCCTGCAGTTGGACAGCCATACGCGATGGGGTGTTGCACGCCCTGGTCGGCGCGGCGGAAGCGAAGTTCAATGCAGCCGATTTGCTCATGGTCTTACCGCTCGTGTTGTTAGGTGGTTGGTTGGGTGTTGCGCTGTCTCTCCGACCGACATTCTTGCGCGGTCATCCGAGCCTGGTTCGTCCTGGGCCGGCATGTCCAGAAATGGGATTGGCAGGGTAAAGGCACTGGCGGCCGCAAGCAGGGCATCCTGGTTGCCCGGCCAAAAACCTTTCGAATCCCGCTTGAAGAGCGCGAAATTCGGTGGCGCGGTCGCTGGCGAAATCGTTTCGGTGCTGGTTTGTCTCATGGCGAGTCTCACTCAGCAATATCGGTGCCGAGGGGAACGCGGTACGAGCCCGGCGCCAGATCTCCTGCATTGGATGGTTAATTCGGAATGCATTAACCTTTTGAGATGACGCTGGGAAATTGTTGATCTGGCCTCGGTCATCAGCGAATAACGCGCGCCTTAAGATTTCATTTACCAGTCGGATGTCCAGGGTTTGGAATATCCGAAGCTGTAGCTGGGATCGCCGGGGTCGACCGTTCTTCATCGCTCTGAGCGGTGCGTCCGTCCGCGGTTCACCGCGGCTGAAAACTGCGAGACTTCTCAATGAACCAGCTTCTGGCCGCATCCGAAGCCTACGCGCTGCTCGGCATCCTTCGTCGGCAGCAGGTGGTGCACGTGCTGCGCGCCGCGGTGTTTATCGGATCGCTGCTGATCGCCTGGATTTCGTTGCGGCCGTTCGTCAATCTTTCCGAAGCGGATCTGCCGGACGCAACCAGCGGCAATGACGCGCTTACTTACGTGGTGTTCGGCGGCCTGGCCGTCCTGACAGGTCTCCTGACGATCTCGGAGAACCGTCGAGGGCTTCAGACTTTGTTGTCTCCGGGATTGCTGATTTTCGGAGGCTGGATCCTCATCAGCGTCGTGCTGTCGACGGATCCCTCCGTATCGGCAAAGCGTCTCACCTTGACCGTCAGCGCTGCGGCGGTGGCGTCGATGCTGTTCTTTTTGCCGAGATCGCAGTCGGAGATGGCCCGATGGTTCAGCGTCGCGGTCCTGGGGCTGCTTGCGGTCTGTTATCTGGGGATCGTGTTCGTGCCGAACCTGTCGATCCACCTCGCCACCGACCTGCAGGAGCCGTTGCTCGCCGGAGACTGGCGCGGCGCGTTCGAACACAAGAACGTGGCCGCACCCGTGATGGTGATGATGCTGTTTCTCGGGATCTACATCACGAGCAGCGGTTTTTATGTCAGCGGCCTCGCCAGCATCGCGTTGGCGACGATTTTCCTGATCAATGCCGGCGGCAAGAGTGCGCTTGCGCTGTGCATTGGGGTGCTGGTGCTGAGTTCTCTCACCGAGATCGTTAAATCCTTCTGGCTGCGCGCGACAATGCTGCTGTTGCCGCTGCTGGTGCTTAACATGCTGAGCGTTGGTACGGTGATGAGCGATCGTTTGGCCGCGATCGCCGACGCGCTGCCGCTGGATACGAGCTTCACCGGCCGAACCGAGATCTGGATCTTCGCGCTCCTATCGCTGCGACAGCATCTGGTCCTGGGTTACGGTTTTTCGGCTTTCTGGGGCGTAGGAGCAAACCGGGTGACACTCCCGGGCATGGAGTGGGCGGCAACCGTCGCTCACAGCCATAACGGATATCTGGATACCGCGCTGATCCTGGGGCTGCCGGGCCTGGCGCTCCTGATTTGCGGTGCTGGTGGTCGGGCCGTTACGGGATTTTCATCTTGCGGAACGCGGCGGGAACAATGGGGCGCTGGCGATGGCGCTCCTGCGTATCTGGTTGTTCGGGATCTATCTGGCCTCGTTCGAGAGCTTCTATCTCGATCGCGCCAATCCGCTCTGGTTCACTTTCCTGATCGCTGTGTTTGGGATGCACTATCTGGCGCGGTTTCGAACAGCGGTGTGATGTTGGCGGCTCGATAGGGCGTGGGCGCCAGCCCGAGTGCGGCCAGATTGCGTCCGATCGACAAGCAAAGCGGATGCGACGCCGGTAGCCAATGGCCGGTCGCAAGCAGAGCCCTCACCGCGCGAAACGGCGAAATTCCGAGGGAAATCAAATTCTTCAGGAGCAGCCAGGCGGCGCCCCGGCGTCCCTGATAGCGCTTCTGGTCGATCGTGTAGTTGATCACGCCTGTGGCGATGGATCGCGCCAGCACCCATTTGGTCTTCATGCGCTGGACTGGCACCGTCTCCGACACCGTGGCGGTTTCATTCCAATGCGACTTGAAGCCAGCGAGGCGGCAGCGCGTGAAGAAATCCATGTCGCCGCCGCCGAGAAAATTGAAGCGAGGGTCAAGCGTCGGCTCGCCGAGCGTCTCGAGCACCCTCCTGCGAACGAGACAATTTCCCGTGCCGTGCAGGGTGGCGGTCTCGCCCGATCTGCCGATGGTCGAATAGAAGAGGGGATGCTTCTGCAAGCTTGCGGGCGTGCCGTTCTCGAAGCGGCGCACGACGGGGCCGCCGACCAGATCAGCGCCGCTGGACCGCGCCGCATCGATCATTTCGGCAAGCCATGTCGGGGAAGCTTCCTCGTCGTCATCGATCATCAGAAAGAATTCCGCCGACGGGAAACGCTCCCGGGCCGTCCTGAACGCCGTGTTGATCGCGCTGCAATTGCCTTGGCTCGGTTCGACCACACAGAAACCGTAAGGCGCGCGCGAGGCAAATATCGCGTCTGCGACCACCTTGCCCTCAAGCCTCTCGGCGTCGTTCTCGACCACAACCACGGCAAAACGATCCGTGCCGACCTGAGCGGCGAGCGACTCGAGGGTCTTTTTCAGACCGCCCGGGCGCCGGAACGTCGGTATGCAGACCACGGCCTCAGGCACATCACTCATATCGCGCCCGCTTCGATTCTAGGGAACGGCATTAAAGCCCCGCCAGTGCGCTCAATGCGTGAGCAAGCGTTTTGGGTGTCTGCGACGGAAAAAGGGCAATGACCTCGGCCGTTTCCCTCATGGCTTGGCCATACGCGCGTGCGCGAATCGCCTGGCAGGCCAGATATGTCTTCAGATGCGCCTCGGCTCTTCGTCGTAACCAGACGATGTCGGCTCGCCCGATCTGGCTGACGATTCTGGGATCGGTGAATACGCGCTCGAGTGCAGCGCGACAGTGGCTGAAATCGATCCGGCCGCTCATCATCGCGCTGCTGTCGTGGACACGATATTCCAGCACGGTCGTTCGCGGACTCCAGGCAATCGGTCCGAGCGCTGCAAGCCGGCAGAACAAGTGCCAGTCCTCGCAATAGCGGAGCGCTTCGTCGAAGCCGCCGGCCTGACGGAATTGAATGTGACGGATCAGCATGACGCCGCCGTTGACGATAAAATTACCAGCCAGCAGATCGCGCAGGATTTCTCCGCTCGGCTTGCCGCGTCGAAGCAACAGGCGGCGGCGTCCGATGCGATGTCCGCGGGCATCGATCCGTTCATAATCTCCGTAGACGGCAACACATTCGTCCCGGACACCCCCGAGAAGCTTCTGGGTCGCGCCCGGAACGAGGCGATCGTCAGCGTCAAGAAACATCACCCAGCTGCACTCGGCCTCCTGGGTATCGCTCAGGCGTTCAATTTCCGCGAAGCCGAGATTGCGGGCGGCCGAGACGCCCCGGCCGGCACCGCGGATCAGCGTTACCCGTTCGTCCTTAATGTGGGCAACGATCTCGGCAGACCCGTCCGTTGAGGCATCGTCGACGACGATCACCCTTTTGACGCAGGCTTGATCCAGCGCGCTGGTAATTGCGGCGCCAATAAATGGGGCGGCATTTTTCATCGGAATGACGATATTGACCCACATTGGTACCTACACTGATGAACGCGCGTCGAGGTGTGCCAGAGCCGAACACTCATGGACACGTTTTCTTAGCATCAGCAACGTCCGTGCCAGGTGTGGAAATTAGTTATGTTCCATTCAAGTTGAATTAACGTAACTGGCCGAATTAAGAGGTGTTGTCGCTGTTGCTTTGATATCCCGGGACCATATCCGCTGAAGGCAGCACATATGATTAATATCAGCCGACGAAAACTGATTGCAGGCGGGCTCGCTGCGGCAGCTTCCGGGGCGATCGGAAGCGCGCCGCTTCTGGCCGCCGGCGCAGCCGGCCGTCGCGACGGCTATGGAGCGGCGGTCACGCTGGCAGATTTGCAGTCCGACGCGCGTTTGAAAGCCGCGTTGACGCGTTACTGTACGCAGATCGTGCCGGTTTACGAACTCAAATGGCCGACCGTTCGGCCCGATGCGCATACGTTTGCATTCGATAAGGCCGACGCGTTGCTCGACTTCGCGCACCAGAACGGAATGACCATGCGCGGTCACAACCTGGTCTGGTATGCGGACTTGCCCGATTGGACCAAGCAGATCACGGACGCAGCCGGCGCTGAACGCGCGCTTCGCGATCATATCTCCACCGTGGTCACCTATTATCGGGGAAAGCTGACTTCCTGGGATGTGGTAAACGAGGCCGTTCCCGAATTTCCACGGCGGCCGACGGAGCGGCGTGACTCGCTGTGGCAAAGCCTGCTCGGCGAAAACTATATTCGAATGGCTTTCCGCTTTGCCGCCGATGCCGATCCGGACGTTCAGCTTACCCTGAACGATTATGATACCGAGTCGGTTGGCGAACGTTTTGCTGCAAGGCGCGACTGCTTGCGTAATCTCGTTTCCGATTTGCTCGACAAAGGTACGCCCCTTCATGCCGTTGGCCTGCAGGCTCACCTGCACGGCGAATTGGAGATTGACACCGAGGGTCTTGCAAAGAGTGTCGCTGAATTCCGCTCGTGGGGTCTCGAGGTCATCGTGACCGAGCTTGACGTCGACGATTCGAAGCTTCCGGCGTCCGTGGCGCAGCGAGACGCGATCGTCGCGAAACGAGTCAGCGATGTCCTGGGCTCCATTTCGTCGCAGGCGCCACTCCGGTCGATCCTCACTTGGGGATTGGCGGACCGATACAGCTGGATCAATCAGATGTTTCCCCGGCCCGACCATCTTCCGGACCGCCCCTTGCCGCTCGATGCGGATTTCCGGCCGAAGCCGTTCATGGACGTGATCACGAAATTCACACGCGAGGCGATCTGACGTGATCGACAAATGCGAGACACATCCGGGGTCTCGGCTCATGAGTTGGGTCTGAGCGATGCTGCGCCACGCATCCCAGTACATGATCGCAAGCGTGATCGCCGCGATGTTCGGCTTTCTCGGCACTGCGACGTTCACGCGGCTTCTCTCGCCGGGTGACTACGGGGTCTATGTTATCGGCGTCGGAATAGCCGGGTTTGTGTCGGCGATCCTCTTTACCTGGATCCGCTTCTCGGTGATGCGTCTTCAATCGGAGGGAGGGCAGAGCGATCTTCGCGGTACAGCGTTGGCCGCCTACGGGATTTCGTTCGCCGTATCTCCGTTGTTGCTCCTTCTTACAGGGTTGTTTTCGGACCGCGGCTGGCGAGAGCTCGGTTGCGCAATCATTCTCGCGCTGGGCATCGGCCTGGTCGAAATGGGCCAGGAAATCATGCGAGCGCGCTTCCAGGTGCGCGAATTCGTCACCGGCGCCGTGCTTCGGACCGTTCTGGGCTTCGTATTTTGTTTCGCGGCGATCAAGTGGGGGTGGGACGGCATCGGCATGCTCGCTGGATCTGCCTTGGCCTACTTCGCGTCAGCAGCGTTCTCGGCCCGGACCATTTGGCGGGCGCCGCTTGCCAGGCCCAAGCTCGACGAACTCCGTTTGTTTTTCCGTCTTGGGTTCGTCTTCACGATCACCGGCTTTGTCTACACCTTCCAGTGCTCGATGGACCGGTTGTTCCTGGCGTGGCATTCAGGGGAAGCCTTTTCCGGCCTTTACGGCGCCTCAGCCGACCTGACGCGCCAGATCATTCAGATGCCTGCCGGCAGCATTGCCGCAGCCGCTTTCCCGCTTGCCGTCAGCAGCCTCGCGCAGTACGGCGCACCCAAGGCGCGGGAGCAGTTGGAGCGCTTTGGCGAGACGCTGCTTGCTGTATCGGTACCGGCGGCGGTTGGTCTTTCGCTGACTATTCCCTATCTGGCCTCGTTCCTTCTCGGACCTGCGTTCCGCGAGACGGCGGGTTTGATCGTCCCGATGCTCGCCGTCGGCTGGCTCTTTCAATGCATCACGCAATATTACGTGCATGTCAGCTTCCACTTGGCCAAGCGGCCGGAATGGTCGCTGGTTCAGGGCCTGGCGAGTGTCGGCATCAACCTCGCTTGCATCTGGCCGCTCACCAACGCCTGGGGTCTGCAGGGGACGGCGATGTCCTTCATGATTTCAGAAGTATGCGGGACTGTGATCGGCATGATGCTGACCCGATTTACGTACCCGTTGCCATATCTGTTGGGGCCGCTGGTGCGGACTCTTTTGGCCAATAGCTTGATGGCGGGCGCGGTCCTGGCGTTGGCGCATTGGTTGCCGGTGCCGAGCGTTGGGGCATTTGCCTTCCTCGCCGTAAGCGGCATGCTGGTTTATGGGCTGGCAGCCATCGGATTGAATATCTGCGAAGCCAGAACGATGATTCGGACACTCGCCCTTCGACTCTTTGGCCGACGAAGCGCAATACCGGTCGCCGCCGGTGAGCCGCCCTTGCGGCAAGGTTGAGCCGGTTTAAGAATCTGGAGCTTGGGTTCTGATTCAATCAGAACCTAAGCTCTAGGCTGGCTCAGGTTCGTGTGCTGCGGACAGGACGCCTCTGATATCCCCGATCGACGTTCCCGAATATGACTGTATGCAAAGCGCGACCTGCTCGGGTGAGGCGTCGTGCAGCATTGCCTCGATCGAAGACTTGTCGAGCCGGGTTTCATCCCAGTGCGCGAGAGCGAGGCTTCGCTCCACGATCTGATGCGCCGCGAGCTGAGCCGGAGAACTCGTCACGAAGCGGCCGTACAAAAGGTATTCCGAGAACGCCCGCTGCCGGCACAGCGCCAGAGCCCAGCTTCTTCCGGTCGCCGACTTGATCGCGTCGGTCATGGCGCGGACGGCCGTCTTGTCCCAGACGAGCAAATTGCCGACAAAATCATCCGCGGGAAAAACCGTTTCAGGCAGGCCGAGCAAGCTATTGCAGTTGCGTAACCAGATTGTATGAAAGGGTGCCGCCTCGGCCCGAATGGCCTGCCGATCGACGTACAGCGGCGATTTCTCCGCGCCGGCATATTGGCTGATATCGAATTTGCGGAAAAAGAAATTGTCGGAATCGATGATGCACATGCGCTGCTCGGGTGCGGCCAGAACGCCCGCGATCTTGGCGATTTGCTGGACGTGCCAGCCGTGCACGGGATAGGAAAACAGCGATACCCAGACGCGCCTGCGACTCCATGAAAGCGCCGCCGGAACGGCCCAAAGCCACTTCGGCAGGTAGTGCGAGACCGGAACGATGACGCGTTTTTCCGATCCGAATCTCTCAAACAACGGAACATCGTCGTCATTAACGACGACGTAGTGCTTGGTGTAACCAGTAAGATGCGCGTCGATGCTTTCACAGAGCAACGCGAAGCGCTCGAGATCCTTGCTGTGGCTTGGCGTCAAGAGGGCGACTGAGTGCATGGTGACCGCTTGTCCGAAATGGATTTAAAGTACGTGTCGTTCACTCAACTGTCGCTCCGCCGCTGCGGCGCGGATCGGTTGTCTAAGCTTGATGTGATATCGACGTAGAGTTGCAAGCGAAAGTCGTAAGCGGCGTTTAGCTCTCGGAAAATTAGTTTAAAGGTTAACTGCGTCGATAAAGATACCACACGTTACGTTCGTGATCGTTTGAGTTTTCCCGGTTGTACGCCGCACTTGTGCATTCTTTATTATCAGTCGCACATTATCGTTAGCCATACATTGCGGACACCGGGTCTAACGGGGTGATTGCGCTGGTGTCGCGGTGCCACCCCTTGTTAGACAAGAGCGATATCCGTGCGGTGCCAGTTCGAAAGAGCGCGAACCGGCACGATATGCAACCTGCGGCGAATACATGTTCGGAATGAACCCGGCCATCACAGACCAGGCACGATCAGTTTGAAGGCGAGTGGGAAGCGTTGGTCATGGTTACTCTGGAACTGGGAGAGACAGACCGGCGGGCGACATCTTCGGTTGCCTCTTTCCGCGTGGAATTTATCCGCGACTGGAGCCAGGCAGTCCGGTTCCGGGACAGCGCCGGCGATGCCACCAGCTTTCAGCACCGGCATTGGCTCGACGCCTGGTATAGCGCCTTTGATACGCTGGCTCCGCTGATTGCGGTTATCTCGGACACGGCAACTCAAGATCATGTTGCGCTGGTCCCGCTGATCTGCCGTGAGCAAAACGGTATTCGCCTCGTCGAGTTCGCCGATCTCGGCGTGAGCGACTTCAACGCGCCGATACTGGCCCCGGACGCTCCGCACGATTTCGCCGGCGTGCGCGCCATGAACAGTGCCTTGCTGGCGGCGCTGCACCGATTGCCCGATCGTCCTGACCTGATCCGGTTGAAAAAGATGCCGGCCGATATTCAGGGCAGGCCGAATCCCCTGGTGGCGTTAGGATGGACGGGATCCTGTTCGGTGAACGGCAATCTCATTGAGGTGGATGGTGATTTCGAAGCCTACCGCTGCTCGATCAGAAAAATGCAGATGCCACGGTGCTGGCGCGTCTTTACCCGCTTCCCTGGCGCCAGGTTTCAGGTCGCCACGACCGTCGACGAGGCGTTGCGGCTTCTCGATGTCATGGATGTCCAGCAACACGAACGCATGAAGAAACTCGGACAACCGTTCGTGCTCGACGACATCAATCATGCCAGCTTCTATCGCGACGTCGTCCGCCGCGGTGTGGCAGAAGGCTACGCCGTCGTCTCCGCGCTGATCTGCGACGACGGAATCATCGCCACCACAATGGGGCTCAGGAACGGCAACCACTATTCGTTGTTGCGGACCAGCAATGCTGGCAGCCAGTGGTCCAACTGTTCGCCGGGCCTGCTTTGCGTCGAACGGACGATGGCAGCCCTGCATGAGCTGGGCGTGCGTAACTTCGATCTGAGCATCGGCAACTACGATTACAAGCGGCGCTTCGGAGCCAGGCCGCTTCCATTGACAGACGTCAGCATCGCTCTGTCCTGGCGTGGCGTCCCTTACGCGCTGCGCGACCGCGTTGTCCAGTGGCTACGACGCTATCCGCGACTTTCCAAGAGCGTTCGACAGGCGGTAGGTCCTTTCGCGACAACGAAGGCTCACTGAATTTCCCGCACTACGCCCGGCTGACCGGGGGCGCACTCAAGCGTGTCGCGGTCCCATTTCGCGCTATTGGCCGCGGCGTCATACGTGCTTTGCAGGAATTCCAGCAGCGTCTTGTCGGGATTGTCGGACGCGCGCACGGCATCATAGGGCAGAATGAATTCGCCGAGCGCTTCGCTGAAGAACGCGGCGTCCGGCCGGACCTTGAGGATGCGATAGCCTGACGGTTCGGGATAGGCATAGGAATAGAACGCGGGATAGTCGATCGCGCCGCTGCCCGGCCAGAAGCCCGCGCTGCACTCTTCGTGCGAATAGGCTTCGCAGGCGACCGCGTCGGGCAGGTTAGGCACGCCGCCGGGATGGCGCGGCGCGCGCCGGCCCGAAAATCGCGTCACCGCCAGATCGAAACTGCCCCAGAAGAAATGCACCGGGCTCGCCTTGCCAAGAAAGCCGGTGCGGAATTGCTTGAACACGCGATCGGCATTGACGAGAACCTGCAAGAAGCGTCGCACCGCGTCCGGATCGTAGGAGGCGTGGGCGCGGTCCTGCGAGAATTTGATCGGATCGGGCAATTCGTTCGGCATCTCGTCGATTTCGACGTGAATGCCAAGCTCGGCGAGCGCGGCCATGGTCGCCGCATAGAAGCTCGCGACCGATTGCCTGGCCAGCGCAAACTGGCGCTGTCCGCCGTCGCTGCTCGATATCCGCAAGACATGGTCGATGAAGTCGAAGTCGATCTGGAACGTGCTGGTTCCGTCCGGGATCGGCGAGGTGGTCAGGCCGCGTGCGGTGACATACAGCGCCACATGCCAGGAATGGTTCAGCCAAGGGGAGCGGGCGAAGCGGATCTTGCCGATGATCTGGGTCCATAAATGCAGGGTGTCGCAGGTATCGCGCCACCCCGCGAGCGGCAATTCGGGCCAGGGGCCAGCAGAGGCATCGCTCATGGGTTATCGCCTTAATCAAAGGCTTGCACAAAAAGCCGGGCATCATGCTGCCCGGCCTTTATAGGCGAATTCGTCGGTGTTTGGGATGACAGAATAACCGGTCGTCCCGGCCGGCCTCATCAGGACTATTTGGTCTTCTTGCCGAAAGCCGCGTCGACTTCGTCTTCCTTGATGCGGGCGGCAGGATTTCCGGGCTGACCGAGGTTTTGTTCTTCGGTGCCGTCCCCCATCATGCCGGGATGCGGCGTCGCGGGCTTCTTCGCGTTGTCTTGATGGGGAGGCTTGGAATCGGCCTTATTGGTCATGGTGCGGTCTCCAGGCGCGGATGCGCGGGACCCAACGGTCTCGACGCGGTCTGGTTCCATCGCGTCCTGGACGGATGCCCAGAACTCGACGGGCAGGCGAAGAAAATTCTACGCCTTGGTGCATTCCGGGCAACGGCGTTGCCCGCGCGAGGCGCGGTAGAGGCTTTTACACCACCAGCGCCGCGCGATCGCCCGCATCGGATTGCGGACCAGTTGAACCATGAAAAGAATTTCGACCATCGCTGACGTCCACCATTTCCTCGAATGTAGATAGGGCGGCACTCCGTCAGGAGAATGCCGCCCGTATCGCATCAGCTATGCAGTCAGCCCGGCAAGCTGCCGGCTAGTTAGCCATGTAGCTTTTTCGCCGTTTCCGCGATCACGCGGCCCTGGTAGCGCGCGCCGGCGAGTTCGTTCTCGGTCGGCTGGCGGCTGCCGTCACCGCCGGTGATCGTGGTGGCGCCATAGGGCGAGCCGCCGGTGACGTCATTGAGTTCCATCTGGCCCGAAAACCCGTAATTCAGGCCGATAATGGTCATGCCGAAATGCAAGAGATTGGTGATGATCGAGAACAACGTGGTTTCCTGGCCGCCGTGCTGGGTCGCGGTCGAGGTGAAAGCGCCGCCGACCTTGCCGTGCAGGGCGCCCTTGGCCCAGAGGCCGCCGGCCTGATCGAGGAAGTTCGCCATCTGTGAGGCCATCCGGCCGAAGCGCGTGCCGGTGCCGACGATGATGGCGTCGTAATTGGCGAGTTCTTCGACCTTGGCTACGGGAGCGGCCTGATCGAGCTTGTAATACGATGCCTTGGCGACCTCGGCTGGCACCAGTTCGGGCACGCGCTTGATATCGACCGTTGCGCCGGCCTCGCGGGCGCCTTCAGCGACGGCGTTGGCCATCTTCTCGATGTGGCCATAGGCGGAATAATAGAGAACGAGAACTTTTGTCATGATGGATCTCCGTTGAGGTTGGGGTGGGATTTTGGATGGAGGCTTCAGAGGAAGCCGTGGATGCCCGGGTCAACCCCGGGCATGACGAGTGTGGGGTTGTCTCTGCGTCGTTGACGATTACGCCGCGTCGACCAACACCAGTTCGGAATCTTCCAGTGCGGTGATCTTGAGCCGGGCTTCGTTGTGGATCGCCGCGCCGTCGCGGGCATTGACCCGGACACCGTTGATTTCCACCGCGCCTGCTGCCGGAACTAGATAGAGGTTGCGGGTTTTATCCGCGTCGTATTCCGCGCTCTCGCCGGCCTTCAGCGTGGTGGCGAGGACCCGTGCGTCGGCACGGATCGGCAGCGCGTCCTTGTCGCCTTTGAAGCCGCTCGCGATGGTAACGAGCTTGCCCGAACGATCCGACTTCGGAAACGGTTTCGCGCCCCAGGTCGGCTGGCCGCCTTTCGTGGTCGGCTCGATCCAGATCTGAAAGATCCGGGTCTTGCTGGGTTCGAGATTGTACTCGGAATGGCGAATGCCGCTTCCCGCGCTCATCACTTGCACGTCACCCGCTTCGGTGCGGCCCTCGTTGCCGAGGCTGTCCTGGTGGGTGATCGCGCCTTCGCGCACGTAGGTGATGATTTCCATATTGGCATGGGGATGGGCGGGAAAGCCGGTGTTCGGTGCAATCTCGTCGTCGTTCCACACCCTCAGGGCGCCGTGACCCATATTATTGGGATCGTAGTGGCTGCCGAACGAGAAGTGGTGCTTCGCCTTCAGCCAGCCGTGGTCGGCACCGCCGAGTTTTGCAAAAGGTCTGAGTTCGATCATGGGATGTTCCTTGGGTGAAGTCCTTGAACTTCGATCGGCTTTGGATATGCCTCTGTCAGAGGTATAGAAATAGAAACTATCGAAACTCATTGTTTCAATTATTGATCTTGAGGTCCACGCCCATGGCAAAACTCCCCGATTTCGAGGCGCTCGCGATTTTCGCAAAAGTCGTGGAATTACGGTCGTTTGCAGCTGCCGCCGGCGAGCTGGCGCTGTCCAAGGCCACGGTGTCGAAGGCGGTCAGCCGGCTCGAAGACCGTCTCGGCGCGCGGCTATTTAACCGGACGTCGCGGCGGCTCGCTTTGACCGACGCGGGCCAAAAACTGTCTGAGCGCGCCGCGCGCCTGCTCGCCGACGGCGAGGCCGCCGAGAATGACGCGCTGTCGCAATCGGTGGCGCCGCGCGGGCTGGTGCGGCTTGCGGTGCCGATGACGTTCGGGGTGAAAATCGTGGCGGCGATCCTGCCGGAATTCCTCCGGCAGTACCCTGATGTCTCCATCGATATGCATCTCAGCGACGCGATGGTCGACCTGATCGGCGAGGGGTTCGATGCCGGTTTGCGGATCGCGACCCTGCCGGATTTATCGCTGATCGCGCGGCGACTGTGCGCGATGCCGCGCTACACGGTGGCAGCACCTGCCTATCTCAAGCAATACGGCCGACCGACGCATCCGATGCATCTCGCCCAGCATCGGTGTTTTGCCTACGCCTATCTGTCGACACCGAATGTCTGGCACTACACCAACGCCGCGGGCGAGCAGGCCAGCGTGCGGCCGGGCGGGCAATTGCGCGTCAACAATGGCGAGGCCTTGATGCCGGCGCTGATCGCCGGTCTTGGGATCGCCGACCTGCCGCACTTCATCGTCGGCGACGCCATCGCGTCGGGCGAAGTCGAGGTGATCCTCAAGGACTGGAAGCAGACCGAAGGCGCGGTGCATCTGGTGCTGCCGCCCGGCGGCCCGCGCCCCGCCCGCGTCGAGGTGCTGGCGGAGTTTTTGGCAAAGCATTTTGCAAAAGGGAAGAAACCGAAGTAGCGGGCGCCTTTTGCACACCCAGTGGATTGGGCTAGGCTGTATTCAATCAAACAAGAATCCTCGGGGGAGAAAACGACCAATGAACCGCCGCGAACTTCTGAAGGCCGCCGCCGCGCTGCCGCTGGCGCAAACCGCGTTTTCGAACGCGGCATTCGCCGAGACCACCTGGCCGGAGCGCAACATCACCATGATCGTGCCATTTCCGGCCGGCGGCCAGGCTGACCTCGCGGCGCGGCCGGTGGCGCATGCGCTGGAGGGCATTCTCGGCAAGTCGGTGATCGTCGACAACCGTGCCGGCGGCGCCGGCGGCTCGATCGGCAATGCCATGGCGGCGCGGGCCGAGCCCGACGGCTACACCTTGCTGATGACGTTGTCGTCGCTCGCGGTGTTGCCCGAGGCCGACCGGCTGTTCGACCGTCCCGTGGCCTACGAAGTCTCGCAATTCGCGCCGGTCGCGCGCGTGCTCGCCGATCCGACCTTGCTGGCGGTCCCGGCCTCGGCGCCGTGGAAGACGCTGCAGGAATTCGTCGACGACGCCAAGAAGCGCCCCGGTCAAATCCCCTATGGCTCGTCCGGGCCCTACGGCACGCTGCATGTCGCGATGGAGATGTTCGCGGCCAATGCCGGCATCAAGCTGCTGCACATTCCGTTTCGCGGCGCCGGGCCCGCGCTCAACGCGCTGTTGAGCGGGACCGTGCAGGCGCTGGCTTCGGCGCCGGGCACCCTCAAGCAGCAGGTCGATGACGGCAAGATGCGCGTGCTCGCGAACTGGGGCGCGCAGCGGATTCCGAGTTTTCCCGATCTGCCGACCTTCAAGGAGCTCGGCTACAAGGACGTCGAGTTCTACATCTGGGCCGGATTGTTCGCGCAAAGCGCGCTGCCGGCGCCGATCATGACGCGGCTGCGCGAGGCGATGGCGCAAGCGGTGAAAAGCCCCGAGGTGGTAAAGCCGCTGGAGACGGCGGGCAGTCCGGTGGCCTACATGGACGCGCCGGAATTCTCGAAATTCGTCGCGGAAGACAGCGCCCGCCTGATCGCGGCGGTGAAGAAGATCGGCAAGGTGGAATAGGGGCCTTCGGTCCCGGTCCGGCGATGGAACCGGTTTCACAATTTGTTGTGCGGTCCGAACCTTCTTCGGCTTCATTCATTTGCGATTTGAGTGTGCAGCGCGTGAACCGCGCGTCGCGCATCGGAAGAATTGCATGCGAAGGAATGGAGCAGGCATGGCATTGCACCGAATGGTCCTGAGCCTTGTGGTGTCGATCGGTAGCATCGCTGCCGTGCAAAACACCGCCCTTGCGGAGGAATACCGCGGCTCGATGGAACAGCAGATGGCGTGCACGCCGGATGTGTTTCGATTGTGCGGGGCGCAGATTCCCGATGTGAACCGGATCGTCGGCTGCTTGCGGCAAAATACGGCGCAACTCAGTCGACCCTGCCGAGCGGTATTCGAATCAAACGCCAGCGCGCCGCCACCGCCGCAGCCGTCGCAGCGTGCGGCGCCGTGGCAGCCGCCGCAGCGTGTGGCGCCGTGGCGTCGCGACTATCCGGCGGAAAATGATGACTGGTAAGCCCGCATTCGAACGGTCGCTCGCGTAAGCTAGCTGTTGAACAGAACGAGCAGCGCGCTGGCCGCCAACAGCATCAATACGGCTGCGATCAGCATCCATATCTTGCGGATGCGCATCGGCCTGGTCTCATCGAATGTCAGCCATTTGCGGATGAAACGCTGCGGGCCGTCATCGACATCAGGCCCACGCGGCATCAGGCCGGCCCCTGGCAGACGTCGACCCATTCGGCTGCGGTAAGCTCGGCCATCCGCGCCGGCGTGATGCGCACGGCGCTGTGGGTCGAACCCGCCGCCGGAACCACCTCGTCGAAGGCTTGCAGCGAGACGTCGCAATAAATCGGCAGCGGCGTTTTCAGGCCGAACGGACAGACCCCGCCGACCTCATGGCCGGTAATGTCGGCGACTTCGTCGAGCCCGAGCATCTTGGGCTTGCCGCCGAACGCCGCCTTCAGTTTCTTGTTGTCCATCCGAGAGGTGCCGGCGGCCACGATCAGCATCACGCGGTCGCCGACCCGCAGGCTCAGCGTCTTGGCGATCCGCGCCGGCTCGACGCCATAGGCTTCGGCCGCGAGCACGACAGTCGCCGAACTCTGCGTCGATTCGATCACGGTGATGTCGGGGGCTTTCTCGGCGAAAAACGCGCGGACCGATTTAAGGCTCATGAGACGCAACAACCCCAGGCAATTCCGACAGCGCGTGGATGCGATAGTCCGGCTGCAGGCCGAGTTCGTCCATCTGCATCCGGATCGCCTTGAACATCGTCAATGGCGGGACGACGTCGCTCTTGACGCAGGCCTGCGCCATCGCTTCCGGCGTCACCCGTTCGATCCAGGCAACATTAAGCCCAAACGACTTGGCGCCGACGGCGTCCCATGGGTTCGACGATACGAACAAGACGTCGGCAGGCGTAACGCCGAGCTTCTCCTCGATCAGCGTGTAGGCATCCGGGCTCGGCTTGAATATTCGCTTGGAGTCGATGCTGATGGTGGCATCGAGCACGCGGTCGAGCCCGCTGTTGCGCACCAGCGCGTTGAGCATGTCGGTGCTGCCGTTGGAGAGGATCGCGAGCTTGCGGCCGCGCAACGCGGCCAGCGATGACGATGCATCCGGATAGAGATCGAGATGCAGATATTTTTCCATGATGCGGTCGAACACGCCATCGTCGTGCTTCAGTCCGAGCAGCCGCAGCGTGTAGGTCAGCGACTCCCGGGTGATGACCGAGAAATCCTCATAGCGATGCATCAGCGATCGCAGCCAGCTATATTCAAGCTGCTTGATCCGCCAGATCTGCGTGATGATCTCGCCATAACCGGGAAACGCCTGCTCGGTGACGGTGGCTACCGACTGAACATCGTAGAGCGTGCCATAGGCATCGAACACAACGGCCTTGATCGTCATGGTGATATTTTCCAATTGCGCGCGTCAGATACCCAGGATTTTGCGCGCGTTGGCTTTTAGCACCTTCGGCCGGATTTCGTCACGGATATCGAGCTTGGCGAAATCGGCCAGCCAGCGATCGGGCGTAATTACCGGCCAGTCCGATCCGAACAGCATCTTGTCCTGCAGGATCGAGTTGATGTAGCGCACCAGAATCGGCGGAAAATATTTCGGCGACCAGCCGGAGAGGTCGATATAGACATTCGGCTTGTGGGTCGCGACCGACAGCGCTTCTTCCTGCCAGGGAAAGGACGGATGCGCGAGGATGATCTTCAGATCGGGAAAATCCACCGCGACATCGTCCATATACATCGGGTTGGAATATTTTAAGCGCATTCCCATGCCGCCGGGCATGCCCGAGCCGACGCCGGTCTGCCCGGTGTGAAACAGCGCAATCGCGCCGCCCTCGTTGATCGCCTCATACAGCGGATAGGCCATGCGGTCGTTGGGATAAAAACCCTGCATGGTCGGATGGAATTTGAAGCCGCGAACGCCGTATTCCTCGATCAGCTTGCGCGCCTCGCGCACCCCGAGCTTGCCCTTGTGCGGATCGATCGAGACAAAGGGAATCAGCACGTCGAGGTTTTCGGACGCCGCCTCCAGCATCTCGTAATTATTGTAGCGGCGGAAACCGGTCTCGCGTTCGGCATCGACCGGGAAGATCACGGCGGCGATATTCTTCGAGCGGTAATAGGCCGCGGTTTCCGGCACGGTCGGCGGATGCTTGTGCGGCGACTTGAAGTAGTCGGCCATCTGCGCCTGGAAGTCGTCATAGCCGTCGTCGCCATGCATGCCGCAGGGCTCTTCCGCATGGGTGTGGATGTCGATCGCCACGACGTCTTCGATATTGGGCAACTTCAATTTGGGCATTTCCGTATCCCCGCGTCGCGCGATGATCGCGTTGGTAAATTGATTATACCATATAACGAAATTGGCAAGTGACCGGATCAGGGCGAATTCGCTCAATCTGACTGCAATCACGATTCGATACGGTTTTATGGTCCCGCGGCGCGATACGTCCGGGTTATGCCTCGTCTTTTAGCCCTCACAGGAAGCAGAGGGCACGGTGCCACCCTAACAAGGGAGCAGGGAAAGCCGGGTGCCGATCGCACCCGTGGGTCCGTGCAAAAAAAGCACGGGGTAGGACCACAGGTTCAAGCGGATCAATCCGGCTTTCCCTGCGCGATAGTTTACGGCTTACTCCGCGCTCTCCCTGGTGACCGGCTTGTTTGCCACCATCGCCGGCGGAATGATCTCCACCGACTTGACGCCAGCGTCGGGGCGTCAGGACCACACGGCTTCACCGTCCGCAACAAGCGTTTTCGTCCAGCGCGCCTTCGCGCGCCTGACGCCGTTGCGTCCACCGCATCCCACCCCAACGTCCGTGACGATCATGATACGCCCCTCTGGCGGGGTGGGATGGCAGGGTTGTAAATCTGATTTGGGTCGATCGAGAACCGGAATATTTTTCGGCGTACGGCTGGACAGCCCAAATCAGATTGAATCCGCTCGACAAATTCGCGCCGCCGCGCACGGGTTTTCGCGCTCCTTGGACTTCGGCGAATAGGCCATTTCGGTCGTTGTGTCCGCACAGCAACGAAATTTTTGTTCCTGCAGTGGAACCGCTCATTTCGATTTACCTCAGTCCCGGCGTGTTCTAGGTGCACCGAGGCTGGGGGTGAGCCGCAGTGCGCGAATGCCTGCGGCTTTTTAAATGGCGGTTTCCTATGCTCGTTGCTCGCCTGCTAACTGCGTCGTCGCTGCTCTTGCTGGCCGGGTCGGCGCTTGCTGGGACACCCTATGACGGCGTTTGGGATGTCACGGTCGAAACGAGAGCCGGAAGCTGCGAACCTTCGGCCCAATATCGTCTGACGGTTCAGGATGGAAAAATCTCCGGTCCCGCTGACATTTTTGGAACGGTCGCGCATGAAGGCATGGTCAAAGCAACATTGAACGGTGCATATGCGTTCGGACAGCTCGGCGGCAAAATCGGTTCGGGTAAATGGAACGCAGCAGCGGCGGGGAAGCCGTGCAGCGGACGATGGCAAGCGACGAAAGAATAGAAATGGGCCCAGCGCTGGGGGGCGACTGAGGCCGCTAATAACTGACTGAGCTCAGCGCCGCGTCGGAAACAACAGGATCGTCGCCGTGTGATGCGGCGGCAGGATCACGCGACGCCCTCGCTGCGTGCTGAGCTGTTGTGCACGTTCCCGGATGCGCCGTTGGTGGGCGGCGATGGCGTGGTGTTCTACCTGCTCCGCATCGATCAGCAGCAAGCCGATTTGCTCGCGGACCTCTGTGGCCAACTGGCGCGCGTCGGCGAGTAGACTGCGGCGTTCCGCATCTTCGACCGCGTGCCGATGCGGCTGGCGTTGCACTTCGCGGCTAACGGCTAACGCCCGGGCGGAGTATTCGTGCTCCTCTCCGTCTTCACTGATCTGGCTATTATCGAATGGCATGGGTCACGTTCTCATTGAGCGAGAACCATCCAATGCCGACTGCAAGCGTTCGATTAAGATCGCCAGCAAATGCGGAGCGATGTCAATTTTGCGTTAATTCGCGAAGAAGGCCCGGCATCAGCCTCGCTGAGCTTGGCCGCCGCGGGTTTACGGCGACAGCGCGTAGGATGGGTGGAGCGAAGCGATACCCATCACTTCGCCGTGAGACATTGTAGTCGTACAAGGATGCTGGCGCTAATCAGTCTCACTCTGGTGAGCGATGTGATGGGTTTCGCAAGAGCTCAATTCATCCTACGAGCTGGTAGGCACATTGTTCGCTTTAAATAAAACGTTCAAAGGCAACCGGCCATCGTGAGTTCAATTCCGCGCGCTGTGTAACTCGGTGACCATATGTCTGATGACTTGGTTGGGGGCGCCGTCAACTCGTGGCAACCCGTTAATGAGTGGGCTGATCGTCCATGTACGGCCGAATGAGCACACGAAATTCTTGTTCGGTGCGGCATTTGGTTTCCTGTACGTCGCAGTTCAATGGACTAAAACTGCCGTATACTTTGTTGCCCTGCACATCGACCAGTGTGAGTAGTTTGGTCTGATAGGTCTTACCCTGATCGCGCGTTGTCAGCGTGTTTTCTTCGAGCATGAAACACTTATTTAGACGTATGTTGTAGTTGTTCTCAAAACTTTCGAGACCCTTTCGATCCTCTCTTGGAAAATCTCTGTCAAACAGTTCTGTGGCGCTTTTACCGCATCGCTCTTGCAACTCGTAAATCTCCCTCCTTGACTGGCTGTGTGCGGCTACAGACGCTGCCAATAGTGCAGTGAGCGTAATTCCGGATAACAATCTCATTGATCCCACGCTATGTCGCCGAAAGAACGTACCGAAGCGCCCGTCCGATTAGCCATGGTACGGCAGCCAGTACCATGAAGACGATCAACATCATCGGGCCGTCGCTTCTTCCGTGACCTTCCGCGACGTAAACAAAGGCGCCTATACCGGCTACCAGCGCGGCAATGATACAGCCGAGCCAGTACAGGACATTCCCAATTCGTTCCGCCATGCCCGCCCCCTATCTCCAACGGGCATATTGCACGAATTTCAACCTGTGAGACAATAGGCTTCAAATTCGCACGCGCAGTTGACGTGTGCGCTGGTCATTGCGGCGCAGCCGAAGGCAAAAAAGGTCGTGCGTTTCGTATTCCTAGATGAGAGCGGAATTTCTCAACGTGAGCCATGGGTGGTTGTTGCTGGCGTTGTTGTGCATGCCGACGATAAGCTGATTCCTCTCGAACGGGAGCTTGATCGGCTCGTCAGAAAACATATCCCCAAGCAACAGCAATCAGGATTTGTTTTTCATGCAAAAGAGATTTGGTCGGGGACAGGCAAGGTTTTCGGCGACAGAGAGCGTTGGACTCTTGATAGCCGCCTGCTCATCCTGCGTGACTTAGCGCGACTTCCTCGACGGCTTGACATTCCGATTGTCCACGAAGCCTTCAAGCGAAAAGCACTTCTGGACGATCATCCTCCAGAGAAAGAAGTGCCGAGCGCGCATGAGGTCAGTGTTGCTGCTCATGCTGTCGCATTTGCTTCGTGCACACTTCGAATTGAGCAATTTATGCGAGCTTACTATCCACTCGAAGTGGCCCAGATCGTTGCGGAGGATAATGATCAAGTCCGTAAGATGTTAAAGGGCGTGCATGATGGATTCAGATTCCCTGAGAAAAGCCCCGGAATTTGGCCTAATAACATCCTTCCTCTAAGGAGTATTCGTGGGTCGGTTCACTTTGCCAGCAAGGACAAATCTGGACCATTGCAGCTAGCCGATCTATGCGCGTTCGTTATTCGTGGATACCTATCCGGCCACCCTCGTAGTGGTCGGCTCTATAATCGCCTCAAAAGCATGATGTTTATGTCTGCCAGAAAGGATGAAAACTATTGCGGGCCTAAGATTACGGCTCATCCGCCTTATGTGGCGGCGGAATACGAACAAGAATCTCCCCCAAAATTTTTTACCAATCACGTCCAAAGCCAACGGTCATAATTTGAACCGCACGATTGATCTTCCTCAGGAATTGATCTTCCTCAGGTGACAGTGCACCAAATTCGTGCTGACGCGCAGCGTTGCTTGCTTTTCTCGGCGGCAGCGCGTTCGAGTTTTAAGTGCGCAGTCATTCCGCTTCAGCCTCGCGGAGATGACCAGGCAGCGAATGACCCAAAGCGCTCACTCGCAATATAGTTCACTTGCCATTTAAAGACCGATCGGTCTATATATCAGCAATGACCCGCCAAACCCCAGTGCCGTTGCCCCGTGGCCGCCCCCGAAGTTTCGACGCGGAAGCCGCGGTCGAACGTGCGATGGGCGTGTTCTGGTCGCGCGGCTATCACGCCACGGCGCTGCCGGACCTTCTTCGTGCGACGAAGCTCTCGCGTGGCAGCCTTTACGCTGCGTTCGGTGACAAGCACTCGCTCTTTCTGCGGGCGCTTGATCGCTACATTGCCGATGCGCTGGCACGGATGGCGTTCGAACTCGCCCCCGGCAGGGACCCGGTCGACGGCCTGCGGGCCTACCTTGCCGGTTACGTCGACCGCACCAGCGGTGCCAACGGCCGGCGCGGATGTCTGCTGGTGGCGACAGTCATGGAACTGGCTGGCCATGATGCTGAAGTCGATCGTCGCATCGCAAGCTTCTTCAAGGCCATGGAGGGCAGGGTGGCCGATGCACTTTCCCGCGCGAAGGCGGCGGGCAGGCTGGCCGACGGTGTCGAGCCTTCAAGTGCCGCCCGAATTCTCGTCTGTTTCGTCGAGGGGCTGCGCGTCGTCGGCAAAACCGCACCGGCACGGAACAGGTCGCAGGCCACCGCTGACGCTCTTCTCGACCGCTTCATCAGGTAGACACGAGTATGAATACCTCCGATGTGCGTGCGCCTATATCTGGACCGAATGGTCTTGAAAGGAAGGATACCATGTCTGCGATCCAGATCGTCTGCGCGGTGGCCGTTCCCTTGCTCTGGGGTTATCAGTTCGTCGCCATCAAGGTCGGCGTTATGGAGTTTCCGCCGCTCTTCTTCCTCGCATTGCGCTTCGCGGTCATCGCGCTGCTGCTTATTCCGTTCGTCAGAAGGCCGACACGTCAACAGTTCGGTCCTGTCGCAGCTATTTCGGTTTTCCTCGGCGGGCTGAACTTCGGGCTGTTCTATGTCGGCCTTGGGCTCGGTTCGGGAAGCATGTCGGCCGTCGCCTATCAACTCGCCACGCCGTTCACCGTCCTGTTGGCCTGGCCGCTGCTCGCGGAGAGGCCGTCTCTCACCACGTCCGCCGGCGTGGTGCTGGCCTTCGCCGGCGTGGTTGTGTTGGCAGCGGGGCCTGGCCTGTCGGCCAACGCGCTTCCGCTGCTGCTTGTGGTCGGGGCAGCCTTCGCGTTCGCGGTGTCCAACGTTTTGACGAAGCGCTACGGCCCTTTTGATCCCCTGATGTTGATGGGATGGTCGTCGGCGCTCACGGTGCCGCAGGTCATGATGATGTCGTTGCTCCTCGAACATGGACAACTGCCGAGCCTTGTCACGGCGGATGAGCGTGGCTGGCTGGCACTGGCCTACACGATTTTCATCGGAGGAATTGTCGGGTTTGGCCTTTGGTTCTGGCTGATCGCCCGCTGCTCCATGGGCCGCGTCGCCCCCTTCGGCCTGCTGCTTCCGGTGTTCGCCCTGATTTCGAGCGTATTGTTCCTTGGCGACCGCATGACCCCGAAGTTGATTGTCGGTGGGCTGCTCGCGATCGCCGGCGTCGCCATCACGCAGATAAGACCTTCACACAGATAAGATCTGGCGCCCGACCAATTTGAACCTGTCCCTTATGACGGCCGGCCTGGAACCCGAGATCAAGCTTAAGCCATTAAATAACCTCGGCATTCCTGTTCTCTGTATGGGCGCTCGATCTGAGGGCAAGTGTCCTTGGGCCCCTGGTTCCGGATTGACATCGGCCCACGCGATGGCCTAGAAACCGGCCGTCCCGGGCGGAATCCGCTGGCGGGAGTAATCCCATTTGCCACTTTCGGCTCCAATTTCGGCCTCTCGTCACGGCCTTTCGAAGCATCAGGATTGTCCCATGAAGGTCCGTAACTCGCTGAAATCGCTGCGTGGTCGTCATCGCAACAACCGTCTGGTCCGCCGCAAGGGCCGGATTTACGTGATCAACAAGGTCCAGCGCCGCTTCAAGGCACGCCAGGGCTGAGTTTTGGACTGATCCGGCCCTTTTGGCCGGGCCGGCGGATTTGCTGCAAAAATCCTCGTCATTCACATCTTGCTGCTTTGCAAGACGGTTTTGCCGCGTCTAGACTTTGATGATGGCATTGAGATTCCTTCGCCCGCGAAACGCTCGATCCGCTCTGGTTTTTGCTGCCCTCGTCGCAGCGCTGCCGGTTGCCGCCTTGGCGCAGGATGCGGGTGCCGCGCCGGCGAAACAGCAGAAGAAATTGCCGGAAGCGCCGGGCAAGCTGCCGAAGGTCGGCCCGACCGGACCCGCGGACTGGATTTCCTGTTTGGCGCCCTGAAAGTGGCGCCGGACGAGGCCAGCGCCAAGCACGTCGAAGCCCGGATCTGGGCGCTATGGATGCAGACGCCGAGCGACACGGCGGCGCTGTTGATGGTGCGCGCCAAGGCCGCGATGGACGCCCAGAAGATGGACGTCGCGCTGAAACTGCTCGATGCCGTCGTCAAACTGCGGCCCGACTATGTCGAGGCGTGGAACCGGCGCGCGACGGTGTATTATCTGCAAAACGATTACACCCACTCGCTCGAGGATATCGAGCAGGTGCTGGTCCGCGAACCCCGTCATTTCGGGGCGTTGGCAGGGCTCGGCATGATCATGCAGGATATTGGCGACGACAAACGCGCGCTCGACGCCTTCCGCAAGGCGCTCGCCGTCAATCCCTACCTCGATAAGGTGCCGGAACTGGTCAAGACACTGACCGAGAAAGTCGAAGGCCGCGATATCTGATCGCGAAAACGCTTTCCGTCCGACCAAGTGTTTCTAAAACCAAGAACGTTTCTAAAACCAAGAACCAAGGCTTTGCAAAACCGAGGCGTTCTAGTGCAGGGCGCCGCCGCCCCGTTCGAAGGATCCGTTACGGCTCACCGCCGCATAGAGCCGCGCGATCTCCGCCTCCAGCTGCTCATTGACCAGCAGCAAGGCCTTGAGCGCCCCGCGGACGTCGCCGTCACAACTGGCGACAATCTCGTCGATGGCGATTTCGTTTGGTCTGTAACTCATCATACTCTCCACTTCTGCCTTGGAATAATCCCCGTACAATGTTGGGTGAATCGTGACGCCTGATCCGCGTTCCTGTGGATAGTGTGGACAACGCGGCAGATGGACGGTCTTAGTGACGCAGGTGCATCACATGGCAAAGGCGCCGGCGGCGTTTATATGAACGCGCCAGTGACGGTGGTGTGAAAAAGCCCGTCGAACGAGTTCGCCCCGGGTGAGAAAAACGGTGATAATTCTGCTGTTCTTGCTCGTGGCGCCGATCATCCTGTCGGCAACGAAGTACCTGTTCGAAGACCGTACCGGCAATTGGCAGACCGCCGATCGTTCCAGCTCCGGTCTGTTGCCGGCCGTGGCGGAGCACCCGGATGCGCTGGTGCGGGTCTACGCCGCGCGAACGGTGCGCTGGCGCGGAATCTTCGCGGTGCATTGCTGGATCGTGGTCAAAGAGGCGCACGCATCGAGCTATACAAGATATGATTATACGGCTTGGGGTGAGCCCGTTCGTATCAATGGCTTTGCGCCCGACGGGCGGTGGTTCGGCGTCGCACCGCAAACGATCGCCGCCGCCGACGGCGAGGCCGCCTCGCGCATGATCCCGAAAATCAGTACCGCGGTGGAAGGCTATGGGTGGCGTTCCTATGGTGACTATCGCGCCTGGCCCGGACCGAACTCCAATACGTTCGTCACGGCCGTGCTCGCTTCCGTCCCCGAATTGCAGGCCGCGTTGCCCCCGACCGCGATCGGCAAGGATTTTCCCTACGACAACGCGATGTTTGGCCGGACGCCGTCGGGAACCGGCATTCGCGTCTCGCTTGGCGGTTATCTCGGCCTGACCGTCGGCTGGGTCGAGGGCATCGAAATCAACTTTCTCGGCGCCGTGATCGGCATCGATCTGCGGCGGCCCGCGCTCAAACTGCCGGGACTGGGGCGCATCGGTTTCAGTCTGGGCTCGATCACGTGATCGGCCGTTGGCTGCGAAACCGTTGCGCGGTAAAGCCGTAGCTGCTTGGGGCTGGGATCGTCAGGACATTGCACATGAGTTTTGCCGTCGTCGTGATCGCGCTGGTGATCCTGGCGTTGATCACGCAGGCCGGCGTGCTGGCGCTGCAGCGCGCCTATCCGGCGCAAGGCCGCATGATCGAGGTAGCAGGTGCCGCGCTCAACGTGCTCGACATCGGGCCGCGCGACAGCACCGCGCCGCCGATCGTGATGATCCACGGGGCGAGTTCGAACCTGGAGGCCATGCGGCATCCGCTGGGCGATCTGCTCGCGAGGAATCATCGGGTGATCCTGATCGATCGTCCCGGTCATGGCTGGAGTACGCGCGTGCGTCTCGCCGATTCGACGCCGGCGATCCAGGGCAAGATGATCGAAGAAGCGCTCGAAAAATTGGGAGTCGGCAAAGCGATCTTCGTGGTCCACTCCTGGGCCGGCGCGCTGGGCGCACGGATGGCGCTGGATTATCCGGAGCGCGTCGCCGGGCTCGTGATGCTGGCGCCGGTGGCGTATCCGTGGCGCGGCGGCGTCGGCTGGTACAACAAGGTCGTCACCACGCCGGTGATCGGCCCGTTGCTGGCCTATACCATCACGCTGCCGCTTGGATATTTCCTGACCGAACCCGGCGCGCGCGGCGTGTTCCTGCCGCAGACCATACCGAATGGCTTTGTCGAGGTGACAGCGACGCCATTGCTGCTGCGTCCGCGCGAATTCCTCGCCAATGCCTGGGACCTCGTGACGCTGAAGGCCGCCGTCGTCGAGCAGGCGGCGCACTACCGCGATATCAAGGCGCCGGCGGTGGTGATCTCGGGCGAGGCCGACAAGACCGTGTGGACGAACATCCACTCGCGGCCGTTCGTGGCCGCGGTGCCGAACGCGAAACTGATCATCTTGCCCGGAATCGGCCACATGGTGCCCTACGCCGCGCCCGATCTGATCGTGCATGAGATCGACGCCATGATCGGCAACATCGCTCAAAGTACAGCGGCGGCAGCCGCGAACTGAGGTTTTTGATGTCCGGATTTTGCTGGCGCGGCACCCGCAATGCCCGGCAACATCCCGACACGGCGAAAAAAACATCTCGTTAAGATTGCTGACCCTATCGTCGCGCGGGGGCGCGTTCGGGAACGACGCGCGATGTTCGATACTATCATTCTGCTCTGCGGCGAGGCCGAGCGATCGGTGCTGCCGCATGCATTGCGGGGACACAATCCGCATCTCGTCGTGATACCGGTCGGGACTCCTGTCGATCTTGCGGCCTTGAGTTCGGACGTGCTCCGGCGCGCGCGGCTGATCGCGTTCGTAACGCCGATCGTCGTGCCATCCGTCATTCTCGATCAGCTTGGCTACGGCGCCTTCAATTTTCATCCGGGCCCGCCGGAATATCCGGGATGGGCGCCCGCGCATTTTGCGCTCTATGACCGGGCGACCGAATTCGGTGCGACCGCGCATGTGATGGTCGAACAGGTCGATGCCGGCCCGATCGTCGAGGTCGCGCGCTTCCCCATCCCGGCCGATATCCCTGTCCTTGGTCTCGAGGGGCTGGCTTACGCGCATCTCGCGCAACTGTTCTGGCGCATGGCAAAATCGCTCGCGACCGATCCCGCGCCACTGCCGCCGCTTCCGATTCAATGGGGAGCCAAGAAGTACTCCCGCCGCAATTATCGCGCGATCTGCGACATGCCCCTCGACATTCCGAAGGATGAGTTCGACCGCCGCATCAAGGTGTTCGGCGGCAACCATTTCGGCATGGCCCCGACGATCCGCCTGCACGGCGTCGAATTTCGCGCGGTGATGCCGTCAGCGTGAATTGGCCGCAAGCCCGTCGGAGCGATGTGGTCTCACCCTAAACTCGGCGCGGGAACGCCGCGTTGAAACGCCAGCAGGTCGAGCGTCGGCGGCTCGCGGCCGGTGAGGATCGAGACGCATGCGTGCGCCTGGCCGCGGTGATGGGTCTGATGATTGAAGAAATGCAGCAGGATATCCTGGAGCGGCTGGTCGTATCGTGCGCCGGCCCTGGTGTGATACGTCGACCGAATGGGTGAGATCGGCGTCGGTATAGCTTCCGACCAGATCGTCTATCCGCGCATCCTCCGCGATCCGGGCGCGAAGCAGGTCCTGGCGATCGTCGTGCAGGATCGCATCGAGGCGATCCGGATGCTCGCCGGTGCCGGTCAGGCGCTTCAGCCATACGCGGTCCGCCACCAGCAGATGGTTGAGCGTCCCATGCAGGCTGCCGAAGAAGACGCCGGTTGGCCGCCGATAGGCTTCCTCCGCCAGCTCCAGCGCCGCGCCGTAGAGCCGGAGGTTGGCCCAGTTATTATAGGCGGCGAGTTGCCGGAAGTTCTCGATTGCCATCGTCCTGTCCTTTCGCAGCGATGGCGGATGATAGCTTGCCGGCGCGCTCCGATTGGTGAAAATACCTCACCAATAGTAATGCTCCCGGACCGCTTCCATGGGTCAATCGCTGCAGCCCTCGTCGCGCGCCTTGGCAGCGCTGTCGCTGTTCGCAACGCTCGGCACCCTCACCGAGGCGGCCGAACAGCTTGGCGTCACCCGCTCGGCGCTGTCGCACCGGATCGCCGAACTGGAAAAGCGCCTCGGCGTCGCGCTGGTGCGCAAGGTCGGCCGCCGCATTGCGCTGACCGAGGACGGCGAGCGGCTGCTGTCGAGCATGGGCGATGCGCTTGATCGCATCGAGGCGGCGGTCGAACCGTTTCGGCGGGATCGCGGCCAGATCCGGCTGAGCACCGTCGTCACCTTTGCCTCGCATTGGCTGATCCCGCGCATTCCGCAATTTCAGGCGCTTTACCCGCAGATCGACGTGGCGATCTTCACCACGACGCGGGCCGTCGACCTCAGGAAGGAAGAGATGGATTGCGCGATCCGCCACGGCCGGGGCGCGTGGAAAGGTCTAGCCTCGACATTGCTGTTCCGGGAAACCCTGATGCCGGTTGCCCGGCCCGACGTCGCGGCGCGGTTCGTGGCGAATGCCAAACCGGCCAACAGACAAGGCTGGCACGGCGCGCCGCTGATCCGGGCGCGATCGCGGTTCATGGATTGGTCGAACTGGCAGCAGCACGACCCCGCGCTGGCCAGGCGGCGCATCAAATGGCTGACGGTGGAAACACGGGCGCAGGCGCTCGACGCGGCGATGGCCGGCGCCGGCGTCGCCTTGATGGACATGGCCTATATCGCAACGGCCGTGACCGAAGGCAGGCTGGTCAAGCTCGCGGAACGTCCGCTGCCGCTGCAGACCGGGTACTATTTCGTGCACACCCCGAACGCACGAAACCTTCATTTGCTGAAACATCTGCGCGACTGGGCCGTCGAGGCGGCCCGGCCGTTTCGGGGGGCGTGAAGGGCCGCAAACTCCGCGTGATGTCGCGGAGCCTGCAGCGGGCAGAGCGTTACCCGGTCTCGTTATGGGGTCTCAAGGCGTCTTGATTTTAGGGCGTCTTGGTCTTGCCGTCCTTGTCGTATTGCGAGACGAACGCCCAGAGATCGTTGATCTCTTTTTCGTTCTTGATGCCGGCGAAGGTCATCTTGGTGCCGGGAACCTTGGCTTTGGGATCCTTGATGTACTCCTTGAACTCGGCCTCGTTCCAGGTGATGCCGGAGTTCTTGTTGGCGTCCGAATAGGAATAATCCGGCGCGGTTCCGGACTTGCGGCCGTCAAGCCCGTTGAGCTCCGGACCGATCTTGTTCTTGGCGCCTTCGCCGATGGCGTGGCAGGCAAGGCATTTGTTGAACGATGATTTGCCGGCGGTGATGTCCTGCGCCAGCGCGGCGGATGCCGCGACGGACAAGGCAAGGACGATCAGCGCGCTTACGGTCGTTTTTTTCATGGAAGCTCTTCCGGGGGGTGGGATGATTTGAGGGCCGCTTGTGGCATGGCGGGCTTGCGGTGGACAAGCCGCGAAACCGGTCATGGTTTCACGATGCCGGGATCGCCGGCCGTCAGGTCTGCTCACCCTTTGGAGAGCTACCCAAAACAGTTCAGACGTGCTTGATTTGCCATAACAAATCGACCACAGCGGACGCGCCGCCACGTCGGGCGCGCGCTCAGGGAAACACATAATGACCATCATGATGCCCGCATCGGATCAGGCGGTCCTGGGACGACGCGATGCGATCGTCGCCGCACTCCGCGCCATCGTCCCGGGCGAGGGCGTGATCGACAAGCCGGCCGAGATGCTGCCGTACGAATCCGACGGCCTGATGGCCTATCGCCAGCCGCCGATGGTCGTGGTGCTGCCGGACACCACCGAACAGGTCTCGAAGGTCCTGAAATATTGCCACGAGCAGGGCATCAAGGTGGTGCCGCGCGGCTCCGGCACGTCGCTGTCCGGCGGCGCGCTGCCGCTGGCCGATGGCGTGCTGCTGGGGCTCGGCAAGTTCAAGCGGATTCGCGAGATCGATTTCGACAACCGGGTGGTCGTGACCGAGCCGGGGGTGACCAATCTCGCCATCAGCCAGGCGGTGGCGCATGCCGGATTTTACTACGCGCCCGATCCGTCGTCGCAGATCGCCTGCTCGATCGGTGGCAATGTCGCGGAGAATTCCGGCGGCGTGCATTGCCTGAAATACGGCATGACCACCAACAACGTGCTCGGCTGCGAGATCGTGCTGATCACGGGCGAGATCCTCAAGATCGGCGGCAAGTCGCCGGAGACCTCAGGCTACGATCTGATGGGGATCATCACGGGGTCCGAGGGCCTGCTCGGCGTCATCACCGAGATCACGGTGCGGATCCTGCAGAAGCCCGAGACCGCGCGGGCGCTGATGGTCGGCTTTGCAGAGGTCGAGGCGGCCGGCAAATGCGTCGCCGACATCATCGGCGCCGGAATCATTCCGGGCGGCATGGAGATGATGGACAGGCCGGCGATCCACGCCGCCGAAGCTTTCGTGCACGCCGGCTATCCGCTCGACGTCGAGGCGCTGCTGATCATCGAACTCGACGGCCCCGGCGTCGAAGTCGATGAACTGATCAATCGCGTCGAGAAGATCGCGCTCGGCTGCGGCTCGACGACGTGCCAGATCTCAACGTCCGAACAGGAACGCAATTTGTTCTGGGCCGGCCGCAAGGCGGCATTTCCGGCGGTGGGGCGGATCTCGCCGGATTATCTCTGCATGGACGGCACCATTCCGCGCGGCGCGCTGCCGCAGGCGCTGGCGCGGATCCGCGACCTCTCGGCGAAATACGGCCTCGGTGTCGCCAACGTGTTTCACGCCGGCGACGGCAATCTGCACCCGCTGATCCTGTACGACGCCAACAAGCCCGGCGAGATGGACAAGGCCGAAGCCTTTGGCGCCGACATCCTGCGGTGCTGCGTCGAACTCGGCGGCGTCCTGACCGGCGAACACGGCGTCGGCGTCGAGAAACGCGATCTGATGCCGGAGATGTTCAGCGAGATCGACCTCAACCAGCAGCAGCGGCTGAAATGCGCGTTCGACGCGCAGGGGCTGCTCAATCCGGGGAAGGTGTTTCCGACGCTGCATCGCTGCGCCGAGCTTGGCCGCGTGCATGTGCATGGCGGCAAGCTGGCGTTCCCCGATCTCCCGCGGTTCTGATGTTGGATCTCGCAAAGTTTTCAACCGTCATACCCCGCGCAGGCGGGGTATCCAGTATTCCGCGCCGTCGATTTTTATCTTCAGCGCTTGCGATTACTGGATCGTCCGCCTTCGCGGACGATGACAACAGCAGGCAGATATAAGCACGTGGATACTCTGAAAGTACGAGACGCTCACGACGTCGAGCAGGTGGTGCGCGCCGCGATTGCGAGCGAGCAGCCGCTTGAGATCATCGGCCATGGCTCCAAGCGCCAGGTCGGTCAGCCGATGGCGACCAACGCGCTGCTCGACCTGTCGACGCTGAACGCGGTGACGGCGTATGAGCCGAACGAATTGATCATCACGGTGCAGGCCGGCGCGCCGCTGGCCGATGTGCTGTCGCTGATCGACTCCAAAAACCAGCAATTCGCGTTCGAGCCCATGAACACTGCGCCGCTGCTGGGCACGCCGGATTTGGGAACCATCGGCGGCATGATCGGCGCCGGCCTCGCGGGCCCGCGCCGTATCAAGGCCGGCGGCGCGCGGGACCACCTGTTGGGCGCGCATGCGGTGTCTGGTTTCGGCGACAGCTTTGTCGCCGGCGGCAAGGTCGTGAAGAACGTCACCGGTTACGATCTCTGCAAGCTGCTGGCGGGCTCCTGGGGCACGCTGGCGGTCATGACCGAGGTGACCCTGAAGGTGATGCCGCGGCCCGAGAGCGAACGCACGCTGGTGCTGCGCGGGCTCGACGACCTCACCGCCAACCGTGCGATGACGGCGGCTTTGGGTTCGCCGTTCGACGTGTCGGGGGCGGCGCATGTGCCGAACTCGGCGTTCCGGGCCTCCGCCGGAGCCTTTGGTGGCCTGAGTTCGTCGGGGCAGGCGGTCACCTTGGTGCGGCTGGAGGGGATCGCGGCGTCGGTCGCCCATCGCGCGGCCACGCTGGTCAAACTTCTCGCGCCGTTTGGCACGGCGGAAATTGTCGAAGATGCGGCCTCGGCTGCAATTTGGGTGGCCGTGCGCGACGTGCAGCCGTTCGCGGCCAGCGGCACGCTCGGTGCATGGCCGGTGTGGCGCATCGTCTGCCCGCCGGCGTCCGGTGGCGCGCTCGGCGAGCGGCTGGCGCGTGATAGCGGCGGCGACGTGATCTATGATTGGGGCGGGGGCCTGATCTGGGCGGCCTTGCCACCCAAGCCCGATGCCCAGGCCGCCTTGGTGCGCGAGCGCGTCAACGCCGCGGGCGGTCACGCCACGCTGCTGCGCGCGTCCGACGAGGTCCGCCGCAACGTCGATGTGTTTCATCCACTGCCGGACGGCGTTGCCGCGCTCGGCGAACGCGTCCGCCAGAGTTTCGATCCGAAGCGCATCCTCAACCGCGGTCGGCTGCTGAGGGGATCCCTGACATGAAGACCGAATTCAGCCTCGCCCAGCTCGCCGATCCCGATATCGCGGAAGCCGACAAGATCCTGCGCGCCTGCGTGCATTGCGGTTTCTGTACCGCGACCTGTCCGACCTATGTGCTGCTCGGGGACGAACTCGATAGCCCGCGCGGCCGCATCTACCTGATCAAGGAGATGCTGGAGAAGGACAAGCCGCCGACCCAGGAGGTGGTCAAGCACATCGACCGCTGTCTCTCCTGCCTGGCCTGCATGACCACCTGTCCGTCGGGCGTGAACTACATGCATCTGGTCGATCAGGCGCGGGTCAGGATCGAGCAGGGATTATACGCGGCCGCTGCCCGAACGTGCCCTGCGCGCGATGCTCGCGCTGGTTCTGCCGCGGCCGGGGCTGTTCCGGATGGGCATGATCCTGGCCCGGCTGGCCCGACCGTTCACCGCCTTGCTGCCAGACCCCAAAACCGCCTCAGCATCGCCGACGCTGTGGCGGCGCCTGAGGGCGATGCTGGCGCTGGCGCCCGGCAGCCTGCCGGCAAAGGGACCGGCGGCCGGCAGTGTCTTTCCGGCACAAGGCGACCGGCGCGGCCGGGTCGCGCTGCTGCAGGGCTGCGCCCAGCAGGTGCTGGCGCCCCGCATCAACCAGGCCGCCATCAATCTGTTGACGCGCCACGGCATCGAAGTCGTGCTGGTCAAGGACGAGCAATGCTGCGGTGCGTTAACGCACCACCTCGGTCATGACGGCGATGCGCTGGCGCGCGCCCGCGGCAACATCGCGGTGTGGCAAAGCGAAGCGGAACAAGGCGGCCTCGACGCCATCCTGGTGACCGCATCGGGCTGCGGCACGGTGATCAAGGACTACGGTTTCATGTTGCGCGAGGACCCCGATTTCGCTGGCCCGGCAGCGCGAATATCCGCGCTGGCCAAGGATATCACGGAGTATCTCGCCGGCCTCGATCTCAATCCGTCGGCGCAGCAAGGCAACCTCACCATCGCCTATCACTCCGCTTGTTCGCTGCAGCACGGGCAGAAAATCACGGCGCTTCCGAAAGAATTGCTTTCCAAGAATGGATTCGTGGTGAAAGATGTGCCCGAGAGTCATTTGTGTTGCGGTTCGGCGGGGACTTACAACATTCTCCAGCCTGACATTGCCAACAAATTGCGCGATCGAAAGGTCGCCAATATTGCGATGGTCAAGCCGGACATGATTGCTGCGGGCAATATCGGGTGCATGGTGCAGATTGCCAGCGGTACGTCCGTTCCCGTGGTGCACACGGTTGAGCTGCTCGATTGGGCGACGGGCGGGCCCCGGCCGGGGCTGAATTGATGGCTGAATTGATGGCGGTCCGGCGCGAAGCGGAGATGATTTGAAGGGGCTTGATCGACAATAGTGGTTTCGAAAGTAGTCGTTTGGAAAGTGGTCGTTTGAACGGTGATCGCAGACTTTGATCGGCGGCAACAGGAGGGTCACGATGGCTAAGGCAAAAAAGAATAAAAAAGGCAAGAAGAGTAAAAAGAAAAAACTTCTGATGGCGAAGAAAAAATCCGCCAAAAAGTCTTCAAAGAAAAAGTCTTCAAAGAAAGCTTCCAAGAAAGCCGTCAAAGAAGGCTTCGAAGAAATCCGCCAAGAAGTCGGCGAAGAAATCCGCCAAGAAGTCGGCGAAGAAATCCAAAGCGGCAGCACCGAAAAAGTCGGCCAAGAAGTCAGTCAAGAAAGCCAGCGCCAAGAAGAAAGCCGCGAAGGCATCTGCGGCACCGGCCGCCGTCGCCGCGCCGAAAGCCGCCGCGCCTGTTGCCGCAAAGCCTATGGCTCCAAAGGCGATGGCTCCAAAGCCCAAGCCGCCGGCAGCGCCCAAGCCGCCGGCCGCACCGCCGATGGCTGCTCCCACGCCGGCTCCGGCGGCACCGAGCTGGGCGGGCCCCTCGTCGGCTCCCGCAGCACCTAGTTCCGCCCCGTCATGGGGACATTCGGGCAGCATGAGTTCGTCTGGTCCCCGAGGGAGGACGACAACTAGCGAACGGGTCCCGATTATCGCGATCGCATAGAGGCCGCAGCGTCCCATCGCTGCGGCCTTTTGCATGCGTTGGAACGCGGGCAGCCGCGGCTTGAAACGCAGTCGGAATTGATTCGCTGCAGCAGCGAAGGTCCCGGTTTTTCCTCAGGGAAAAACCGCTCATATGCCGTTGGGCAGCACTGGAACCGGATAAAGTTGTTGTCTGAATGCAACACCCTGCGACAACATCTCTATAAATGGCCGCAACGCCTAAAAAGTCAGCAGATGCCCGCCCTTTTTGCTTCCCGCAACGCGGTTGGCATTCCAGATTGGCGCCACGTTACGAAATTGAACGTGCAGTCGGTTATCGCTTGTCCCCGGGGGGCGCCGAAATCGGGCTGATCTTTGAAATTTGATGGGGATCGTCATGAAGAAATTGGTTTTGTTGGCAACGGCGCTGGCAATGGTATCGGGTTCTGCTCTTGCGGCTGATATGCCCCTGAAGGCTGTCAAGGCGCCGCCGCCGCCAGCGTTCGATCCCTGGGACATCGCTTTCGGCAGCGCGGTGATGAACGACTACATCTTCCGCGGCGTCACCCAGTCCAACCATATGCCTTCGGTGTCCGCCTATTTCGAGCCGCGCTACAACGTCAACAAGGACCTGCAACTCTACATCGGCACCTCGACCGAGAGCATCTCCTTTGCGAACCGCGCCGCGGCTGAAGTCGACGTCTACGGCGGTATCCGCCCGACCTTCGGTGCGGCCGCCTTCGACTTCGGTGTCTGGGGCTATCTGTATCCGGGCGGCAACTGCGCCGACAACGTCGTTCAGCCGAACGGACTTTCCGGTGGCAACGTTTGCGCCATCAGCTCGAACACGATCTTCCTCGCCAACGGCAACGTGATGAAGAAGGACGTCAGCTTCTTCGAAGGTTATGCCAAGCTCAACTACACCATCAACGACAACTGGGCGTTCGGCCTGAACGAATATTATTCGCCGAACTTCCTGAACTCCGGCGCCTGGGGCAACTATTCGTCGATCACCGGCAAGTACACCGCGCCCAGCACGGTGTTCGGCTCCAGCGGAGTCGGCATGTACGTCTCCGGCGAGTTCGGACGGCAGTGGCTTGGAACGTCTGACTCGTTCTACGGCACTGGCGCTGGCACGCCTTTCGCCAACGGCATCAAATACGCCGACTATAACACCTGGAACATCGGCATCGGCTTCACCTACAAGGTGTTCACGCTCGATCTGCGCTACTCCGACACCGATCTGTCGAAGGGTGATTGCAACGCCTTCACCAGCGCCTTCAACGGCTCTGGCTCGGTCAACAACATCACCCCGATCAATCCGTCGGGCGTCGGCTCCAACTGGTGCGGCGCGGCTGGCATCGTCAAGCTGTCGGCTGACCTGACCGCGATGACCAGCCTGAAATAAGCTTTCATCCCATCACCAAGGGGCGGCAGAGCGATCTGCCGCCCCTTTTTGTTTGCGGGTGCCGAACGGGGACTGGACAAGACGGCAGCCGCTGCGGTCCGCCGGACGACGACAGGCATCGCACCCGGCAAGCCTGCTCGTCGCGCCGGCCAAACCGGGAAGGTTCTGATTGAGTCGGTCCGGCCGGACGTTTCAGGCGACCTCTCCCCGCCGGGGAGAGGTCGATTTGCTCCCGGCGATGCGAAGCATCGTCCGGTGCAAATCGGGTGAGGGGCGCTTAACGAGAGGCCGTAGGCAAGGCCGGGGCGGAAGTCTCGCTCGGGTTCTGCAACGCGAATCGGTCGCCGTCGCGGCTCAGCACGATCTGGCGCTGGTGGAAGGCCTCCAGCGTCGAGCGATGGCCGATCGACACGATGGTGGTGGCCGGCAGCCTGTCCTCGATCAAGCGATAGAGCGCCGCCTCCGAGGGCTCATCGAGCGAGGCGGTGGCCTCATCGAGGAACAGATATTGCGGCTTGAGCAATAGCGCGCGGGCCAGCCCCAGGCGCTGTTGTTCACCCAGCGACAGCATCCGGTTCCAGTGCGCTTCCTCTTCCAGGCGGCTCGCCAGCTTGGGCAGGCCTACCGCGATCAGCGCATCGCCGATTTGCGTCCGGTCGAAGGCGCCCGCTTCCGCCGGATAGGCCACGGCGGCCATCAGGGAGCCGACCGGAAAATAAGGCCGCTGCGGCAACATCATCAGATTGGCCTGCGCGGGAATCGCAATCGAGCCCTTTCCGAACGGCCAGATCCCGGCAATGGCGCGGAACAACGTCGATTTTCCGGCACCCGACGGACCCGTCAGCAAGGTCCGCTCGCCGCGCCGGATGTTGAAGCCGTCAGCCGCCACCAGCGGGACGCCGTTGGGCAGGCTGACCACGAGCTTTTCGAGGTCGATGTCGGCTCTGTCGCTCGCCGCCACATGAATAGTGTCGGCCTTGACAGCCAGCGCGTCGGCATTCTCGATCGAGCTCTCGAATCCGCTGAGGCGGGCGACCACCGATTGCCATTCAGCCAGCGTCCGGTACGCGGTGATGAAGAACGACAGCGAATCCTGCACGCTGGTGAAGGCGGAAAGCGCCTGCATCATGCCACCGAGTTGAACCTTCTCGGCGAAATAAGCCGGTCCGATCAACACATAGGGAAAGATCACGGAGGCCTGCGAATAGCTCGCGGTAAAGGCGGTCAGCTTCTTCGTGCGCTGCATGATCTCGAGCCAGTTCTGGATCACCAGCCCGAACCGTCCCCGCAGTCGCGTCCGCTCGACCGGCTCGCCGCGCAGCAACGCGATCTGTTCGCTGTTCTCGCGCACGCGGACCAGGTTGAAGCGAAAATCGGCTTCATAGCGCTGTTGCTGGAAATTAAGCCCAACCAGCGGCCAGCCGATCAGATGGGTCAAAATCGTTCCGAGCAGCGCGTAGATCAAGGCAGCCCAGACCAGATAACCGGGAATCGGAATATCCCGGCCGAACAGATGCAGCGGAGCCTCGTTGGACAGGGCCCACAGAATGAAGATGAACGAGGCGAGCGTGACGACCGCGCTTAGCAACCCGATGCCCAGCGCAAGCGTTTGCTCCACGAAGCGTTGGGTGTCGTCCGCGATGCGTTGATCGGGGTTGTCGGCGGCATCGCCGAGCAACTGCATCCGGTAGTGATTGGCGTCGTGCAGCCAGCCGCCGAGATAGCGGGTCGTCATCCAGTTCCGCCAGCGGATCTGAAGCCACTGATTGAGGTAGAGTTGATAGACCTTCAGCCCGACCCAGAACGCGGCGAGGACGCAAAAATAGCCGATCTGGTAGGTGAAGACCGGCTGGTTCCGCTCCTGAAGCGCGTTGTAAAAAACATTGTTCCATTTGTTGAACAGAACGGTCAGGTACACCGTCGACAGTTCGATGGCGATCACCGCCGCGAGAAGGCCGCGGCCGGCCCATTTATCCTCGGAGTTGAAATAAGGGGCGGAGATCCGCCATACGGCGGCGAGCGTGGAGCGGATGTTGTTCACAGATGATCGTCTCCGGAAACGTGGTGTCAAAGGCTTGAAATAGTTTGGAAATTGGCGGCGTTATACTAAAGTTGTAGGCTACATGGCCCCGGTTCGCTTGTCGCCGCCTCCGGGGAGACCCTAGCATGCAGACAACGGCGAAGGGCGGGGGGCCTTTAGACTTCGCGAGGTTGTGAGCGGATACTGGCGTTGCCGAACCAGATTCGCTGCCGATTTCGCGCATTGCCGAGACGCTCCTGCGATCATGCCCAGATAGCTCCGACCGTCCACGCGGGCCGGGGCGGCGCATAATGGCGTGGGGGAGAAGCTCAATGTGGAATCAAATCTACAATCCGCTCGGCAATACGGCGCTGTCGACGATCGCAGCCGCCGTACCGGTGGTCACGCTGCTGGTGCTGATCGCCAGCGGCAAGGTCAAGGCGCATATCGCGGCGATCATTGCCGTCATCGTCGCCAACCTCATCACGATCTTCGTCTTCACCATGCCGGCAGAGATGTCGATCCGCGCCTCGATCCTCGGCGTGGTGTCCGGCTTCTTCCCGATCGGCTGGATCGTGCTCAATGTCATCTTCCTCTATCGCATCACGGTTGCGACGGGGAGATTCGAACTGTTGAAACGCGCGGTCGGCGGCGTCACGGAAGACCGCCGCCTGCAATTGCTGCTGATCGCGTTCTCGTTCGGCGCGTTCTTTGAAGGCGCCTCGGGCTTCGGCACGCCGGTCGCGATTACCGGCGCGGTGCTGATCGGTCTCGGCTTCTCGCCGCTCGCCGCATCGGGCTTGTCGCTGATCGCCAACACCGCACCCGTCGCCTATGGCGCGCTTGGGACGCCGATCCAGGGTCTTGCCACCGTCACCGGCATCGATCCGTTCCTGCTGGGCGCGATGGTCGGCAGGCAGCTGCCGCTCTTCTCGCTGATGGTACCGTTCTGGGTGGTGTGGGCGTTCGCCGGATGGAAAGGCATGAAGGATGTCTGGCCGGCCATCCTCGTTACCGGCGTGTCGTTCGCGGTCCCGCAATTCGTGATCTCGAACTACATCAATCCCTGGATCGTCGATATCGGGGCGTCGCTGATCTCGATGGGGTGCCTGATCCTGTTCTTGAAGGTCTGGCAGCCCAAAGTGCTCTGGCTGTCGCCTGTGCTGCGCGGCAATGACGAGTCCGCCGCCACGATGAAGACGCCGACGCCGATGGACAAGACGCCGCTGACCCAGAGCGAACTGTGGGGCGCGCTGCTGCCATGGATCATCGTCTGCATCCTGATGCTGGTCTGGGGCAACGACTCGTTCAAGAGCTGGGCCAACTCGACCTTCTTCTATAAATATCCGGTTCCCGGACTGCATAACGCGATCAATAGCGTGCCACCCGTCGCGGCGAAGCCCACGCCGCTAGGCGCGTCATTTGATTTCTTCTATCTGTCCTTCACCGGCACCGGCATGCTGATCGCGGCGATCATCTCCGGCTTCCTGATGGGCTTTTCGCCGGCCAAGATGATTGCGGAGTACGGCCGCACCCTCAAGATCTGCGCGATCTCCCTGATCACGATCTCGGCGATGCTTGCGATCGGCACGCTGACCCGGCTCTCGGGCGTCGACGCAACCCTCGGTCTGGCCTTTGCCGCCACCGGCGTGCTGTATCCCTTCTTCGGTACGCTGCTCGGCTGGCTGGGCGTCGCGTTGACCGGGTCGGATACGGCCTCGAACGTGTTGTTCGGCAATCTGCAGAAGATCACGTCGGAACAGTTGGGCCTGCCGCCGATCCTGATGGCGGCCGCCAACTCGTCCGGCGGCGTGATGGGCAAGATGATCGACGCCCAGTCGATCGTCGTCGCCTCCACCGCGACCAACTGGTATGGCCACGAAGGCACCATCCTGCGCTTCGTGTTCAAGCACTCGATCGCGCTGGCGTGCCTGGTCGGATTGTTCGTGATGCTGCAGGCCTACGTCTATCCATTCACGGCGATGGTGATCACGAAATAGCCCAAGAAATAACTGAAGAAATAGCCTTGCTCGCGACCACGTGAAAAATCCCCGCGGACCTGTTCCGCGGGGATTTGTTTGCGACTTTCCGATTATTGATAGAGCCAATCTGGCCAACGCCGCGCCTGTCGATTAGAAAGCGCGCGGCAAACAGGCTGGGCTATTTTGCAGGCTGGACTATTTTGAGAGGCGACATGTTTTCAACGACCAGGTTTTTCAGACGGACCGTGGCTGCCCTGACATTGGCTGCAGGCGCGCTTGGTTCCTTGCCGGCCTGTGCCCAGGACGAGTTCCCATTCGGATTCGAGATGACGCTCGATACCGCAAATCAACCGGGCACGAAGCGGCTTCCCACGCTGGAAATCGGCGACAATGGTGAAGCCAAGCTCGATCTCTGGTGCAAAAGCGGCACGGGTCAGTTTTCGGTCGCGGGCAATACCGTGATCTTTGTGCCCGGTCCGATGGAGGAACGGGCCTGCTCGCCGGAACGGGCCGCGATCGATGACGATTTGGTCGCGACCCTGAGCGCGGCGACGAATTGGAAACGCCAGAACGATCTCGTCGTGTTCACGGGCGCGAAACCGCTGCGCTTCCACATCAACACGAATTGATGTGATAGAGCGGGCTAAATTCGACTGAGGCGCATCGTCTCCCTCGCCCCGCTTGCGGGGAGAGGGTTGGGGTGAGGGGGCGTCTCACCAAGTTCTGACTCGCGGTTAGGCCCCCTCACCCGAAGCCTTCGGCTTCGACCTCTCCCCGCGCGCGGGGAGAGGTAAGCTGACGGCGCGCCTCAATTCAGATCAACTCGATTCGAATCAAACCGCGCTATCCCTCGCCCAAAATCATGTCGGCGCACGCGCCGGCGGATTGCACGACGCCGGAATAGCCGCCGAAGCCGGCATAGGCCGAGGCCAGGTACAGTCCCGGTACCACCGTGCGCGGGGAGCGCCGCGGGATACGCCGTGCCGGCTGCGGCCACGGCGCGAAGCCATAGACCGCGCCGTGGGGCGCATTGAGATATTGCCGCACAGACAGCGCGCTGTTGAACGACGAGGCGACGATGCCTTCCGCTAGGCCCGGATACATCTCGTCGAGATAGCGCACGATCGCTTGCTGCCAGCGGCCGCGCTTGGCGCGATAGGCGTCCATGTCGGAACTGTCCCAGTTCGACAGATGATCCGGCCCCAGCACCGAGAGCACGAAGGGCGGGGTCGGAACGCCGGAATCGATCGCGGCGTAATCGACGACCGACATTGGCGGCATCCGCTCGCCGGGCTCGTCTGCCATCCGTGTCGCGCCCCTAGCGTAGTCGGACAGCCGCGTCATGTCACCAGGCAGAATTTGCGTGGAGTAGAATTTGATGCCGAATTCGCGCGGCGGCTTCGATAATCCCAGCGTCAACGCAAACAGCGAGGCCGAGGGCGCCTGCTGCGCGTAGCTTTCCCTGAGCTTGTTCGCGGCCGTCGCCGGCATCAGGGTCGCGAGCGTCTCGGGGGCGGCATTGCTGATTATGCGCAGGCCCTCGACCTGTTTCGGGTCGCTGCCGTCGCGCGCGGTATGCGTGACGGTCGAGACCCGGCCATTCGAATCCAGCGCGACGCCGGTGACGAGACGGCGCACCAGCAGTTCGCCGCCGGCGACCCTGATCGCGCGGGCGAGCGCGCTGGAAAGCCGCTGCGAGCCGCCCTGCACGTAGCGTCCGCCGCTCTGCAGATAGCTTCCCTGCGCCATCGCAAAGAAGATCCACCACAACGTTCCCGGGTCATCATGAAAATAAGAGAGATTGGCGGCCAGCGCGCATTTGACGGCTTCATTGTCGCCGAAAACCGCATCGAGCTTCTGCGACAGCGACAGTTTCCAGTCGCCGATCGCGGGAACCAGTTTCAACAGCGCGCGGAGATTTTCGCGCGGATGGCTCGCGGCGCCACTGCTCTTCGAGAGCCTGCCCATCGCCGCGGCCACGCGCTCCATGTCGCCGAGCAGCTGGTGGATTCCGGCCCGCGCTTCCGGGAAGCGCTCGGTCAATGCGCGGCGCGCCTGGTCGAAATTGTCCGGCATCACAAAGGGCTGCGCCAGCGGACCGCCGCGGACCTGGTAGAACATTTCGGATGGAATCCATTTGACCGCGTCGATGACGCCGGCGCGGGTCAGCGCGTCGTGCTTGGGATCGCGGGGGTCATGCGGATCGCTGGTCTCGTGCAGCGACCCTTCGACAAACAGGTCGCCGGATTTGTAGCTCGACGCTGCGCCGCCGACCGAATTGCTGCGTTCGATGACGAGGACTTTGCGGCCCTCGCGCGCCAGGATCGCGCCGGCGGTCAAGCCTCCAAGGCCGGCGCCGATCACCACTACGTCATAGCGCGCCATCAAATGTGAAACCTTGCAAGCCCTTATTTGGCCTGTTCATTGCCGCTGCGGCGGGCCATGTCAAATGCGCGATTGCATGGAAAGGGTGCACTGGGAAGGAGGCGCCGGGAATCCAGGCAATCCGGACTACTTCCAGGCCGATTTGTCGGCATCCCAATGCTGCCCCTTGAACTCACGGGCGAGGGCGTCGACGGAGCCGTTGTCGTCCCTGGTCTCGCCTTCCTCGTCGCTACCGGACTCGTCGGCCAGATTGAGCTTGGGGCCGGTGCCTTCGTCCGCGGTCGAGACCGAGGGCGCGCTGATCCACAATACCAGCCGGTCGGACGCGCCCGGCCGGTCGGAGGCCACCAGCGCGGAGACTTCGATCGTGTCGGTGAGGTCGAGCGCAGGCAAGGTCTGGTTCGGGCGCTTGAAGGTCAATTTCAGCTTCCCGGTCGAGGGACTCCATGCCGAGGATGCTGGTTTTGCCGCGAACGTCTTGCTCAGCACATTGGCGATCGCGGTGGCAAGCTTGTCCTTGTTGAGCTTGTCGCCATCACGCCAGTCGGCGGCTGCAAATCGGATGGTGCGGTCCATTTCCATGACCCCGGAGGTCCAGCCCGCCGTGACCACGCCGGGCGCCGATTTGGCCTTGGCGATCAGCGCCGCCGCGCGGTCCGGATCGATCGCGATGTTGATGGTCTGCTCGCCGGCGCGCAGCGCGTCGCAGGTGACCGCGAGGCCGCTCAGCGTCACCTCGAGATCCTGCCCCTTGAGCGCTTTCAGGAAATCCGCCGCCGCGTCCAGTTTAATCTTGACCGCCACGGCTTCCGGAGAAACTTCGGTAAAATCCTTGGGCGAAGCGGTGATGCCGTCATCGGTCGACTGGTTGTCGAGATATTCCTTTTCGCTCAGATCGGAATTGTCCGACGAGGCGACCTCCGTCACCGCCTGGCCGACGCTGATCTGTCCCTTGAACTCGAAGGTATCGCCGGTCGGCCGTCGCACCAGCTTCACCGTGACCGGCTGTTTCTCGCCGAGGCTCTGCGCGGTGCCGGTCAGGGTCTGACCGTTCACCGCAAGGTTGGCGACGAAACGGTCCTTGCGGTCGGAGCCTTTCGCTACGGGATAGCAGACGTCGAGCACCGCCGCGGAGACGCTCTTGCCCTGACGGGTCTCCTTCAGCACGACGTCGGCATTGCCGTCCATCAAGCCATCGATCGAGGTGAAATATCTGATCTCGTTGGCGCCGGCGGCCGCTTTGGTCGAGAGCTTCATGTCGGCGAAAGCAAGGTCCGAGGAGGCCGTCATCAGTCCGACCAGGCAGAGCAGGAGCGCACGCATATCAAATTCCTCAAAGGGCCAATTCGGGCTGCCGTTGTGGCGCTTTCCCGAGACCGGCCGAATCCCTCACTAGCAAACCACACTAGAGCCTTTTCCGTTCCGATTGAATCGGAACGGGGCTCCAGTCTTTTGTTTTGACGCGCTTCTTTACGCGAACCGGTTTCCACTAAGCCTGTCATCGGGCGCGCATTTGCGCGACCCGTTGGCTCGAAAGCGCTCTAACATTCGCCAAAAAAGAAGGCCGCCCGGAGGCGGCCTTCGCGTCAATCGCTGTCATGCGGTGGGCTTAGAAGCCCATGCCGCCCATTCCACCCATGCCGCCGCCACCGCCGCCCGGCATCGCCGGAGCCGGCTCCCTGGGCAGTTCGGCGACCATCGCTTCGGTCGTCACCAGCAGGCCGGCCACGGAGGCCGCGTCCTGCAAGGCAGTGCGGACCACCTTGGCCGGGTCGATGATGCCCTTGGCGACCATGTCGACATATTCCTCGGTCTGCGCGTCGAAGCCGAAGGTCTCCGACTTGTTCTCGAGGATCTTGCCGACCACGATCGAACCCTCGACACCGGCGTTTTCCGAGATCTGACGGATCGGGGCTTCCAGCGCCTTCAGCACGATGTTGATGCCGGCCTGGACATCGGGGTTGTCGTTGGTGATGCGGCCGACCGCCTTCTTGGCGCGCAGCAGCGCCACGCCGCCGCCCGGCACGATGCCTTCCTGCACCGCCGCGCGGGTCGCGTTGAGGGCGTCCTCGACGCGATCCTTTTTCTCCTTCACCTCGACCTCGGTCGCACCGCCGACGCGAATGATCGCGACGCCGCCGGCGAGCTTGGCCAGACGCTCCTGCAGTTTCTCGCGGTCGTAGTCCGAGGTGGTCTCCTCGATCTGCGCCTTGATCTGACCGACGCGGGCTTCGATATCCTTTTTCTTGCCGGCGCCGCTGACGATCGTGGTGTTTTCCTTGTCGATCACCACCTTGCGCGCGCGTCCCAGCATATTGATGGTCACGCTTTCCAGCTTCATGCCCAGTTCATCCGAGATCAGCTGACCGCCGGTCAGGATCGCGATGTCTTCCAGCATCGCCTTGCGGCGATCGCCGAAGCCGGGCGCCTTGACGGCAGCGACCTTGAGGCCACCGCGCAGGCGGTTGACCACCAGCGTCGCCAGCGCTTCGCCTTCGACGTCTTCGGCAATGATCAGAAGCGGCTTGCCGGACTGAACCACCGCTTCGAGCACCGGCAGCATCGCCTGCAGGCCGGACAGCTTCTTCTCGTGCAGCAGCACGTAGACGTCCTCGAGTTCGGCGGTCATCTTCTCGGCATTGGTCACGAAGTAGGGCGACAGGTAGCCGCGGTCGAACTTCATGCCCTCGACGATGTCGACTTCGGTTTCGAGCGACTTGTTCTCTTCAACCGTGATGACGCCTTCGTTGCCGACCTTCTGCATCGCCTGCGCGATCATCTTGCCGATGGCGGCGTCGCCATTGGCCGAGATGGTGCCGATCTGGGCGACCTCGGAGGAGGCCGCGACCGGCTTGGCGCGCTTCTCGATGTCCTTGACGACCGCAGTCACGGCAATATTGATGCCGCGCTTCAGATCCATCGGGTTCATGCCGGCGGCAACCGATTTGGCGCCTTCGCGCACGATCGCCTGCGCCAGCACGGTGGCGGTGGTGGTGCCGTCACCGGCGGTGTCGTTGGTCTTGGAGGCGACTTCGCGCAGCATCTGCGCGCCCATGTTCTCGAACTTGTCGTCGAGTTCGATCTCCTTGGCGACGGTGACGCCGTCCTTGGTGATGCGGGGGGCGCCGAAACTCTTTTCGATGACGACATTGCGGCCCTTGGGGCCGAGCGTCACCTTGACGGCATTGGCGAGGATATCGACGCCGCGCAGCATGCGATCGCGCGCGTCTCCGGAAAATTTAACGTCCTTGGCGGCCATTTTGAATACTCCTGGAAAAAGCCTCATCCTGAGGAGCGGGCGTTTGCCCGCGTCTCGAAGGATGGCTGGATGAACTCTTGGGTCCTTCGAGACGGCAGCTGCGCTGCCTCCTCAGGGCGAGGGCGACGCGTCCGCTTAAGCGAGCACGCCCATGATGTCTGACTCCTTCATGATCAGGAGTTCCTCGCCGTCGAGCTTGATCTCGGTGCCCGACCATTTGCCGAACAGGACGCGATCGCCGACCTTGAGGTCGATCGGGATCAGCTTGCCGGCCTCGTCACGGCCACCCGGGCCGACGGCGGTGATTTCGCCCTGCGATGGCTTTTCCTTGGCGCTGTCGGGAATGATGATACCGCCCTTGGTTTTTTCTTCGGCGTCGATACGCTTGACCACAACACGGTCATGCAGCGGACGAAATTGGGATTTAGCCATCGCGGTTCCTTTGGAGGTTCGGTTCTGAGGTCTGGTTTGCCATCGAGAGCGGCTTGGAATAGAGCGGCTTGGAATACGGGACATATTCGACGTCCCGAAGGCGCCGGACCGTCCGTATCCCTCTTAGCAATCGGGCTCACGGAGTGCTAATTATGCGCACGGGGAATATGGCGAGACGCCGATCCTGTCAAGCAAGGCGGTTAAGTCCTTGGTGAGGCCGATATAGGATGCTGCGGGAGAAACAAAATCGGGGCGCCGGCGTAATTCGTTGGACGTCATTGCTCCGAAAGCAGTTTTACGCTTGGCTGCGGGTCGGGAGCGGCCACGAATTGAATGCGGGGGATACCATGGTCAGGTCACTTGGTGCGCGGGCGGTTGCCAATCTGGGGATCGCCTGTGCGCTGACGGTGTTTCTCGGCGCATGCGGCAGTGTGAGCATGCCCTCGTTTTCCTCATCTTCGGCCCCGCCGCCCGAGCCGGGCGTCGCACCGGCCATGCCGGCCACCATCCGCGCCGACGAAATCGTCGGCCGCTGGGGCCTCGCCTCGTTCCAGGACCCCAAGGACCGCGTGCGTACCGAGGCCGCTGCCAAGGGACAGTGCAAGCAGCCCTACGTGATCGGCGCGGGCACCCATGGCGGCGTGGTCATGCATCTGGCGGATCAGGCGACGCCACAGGAACTCGCCTTGAAGGGCAGCCCGAGCGGCAAGAATTATATCGGGCCTGACGGGCCTGCCGGCGGCGAACAGGACCGCGAGATCGTTTCCTTTGACGGCCGCGTGATGGTCACGCGTTTCATCGACAAGGATGCGGCGACCCGCTACGGCAACATGGTCTATGTCCGCTGCGCCCCGCGGGCGTGAGCTGGCAAATCATAATCATCAACCGTTGGTCATTCCGGGGCGATGCGAAGCATCGAACCCGGAATCTCGAGATTCCCCGATGCGCGATTGCGCATCTGAGGTCTGGTCCTTCGGACCATCCCGGAATGACGTTTCTGAATCAAAAAACGCCGGCGCGAAGCCGGCGTTTTTGCGTTTGGGATGTGACGGCGCCGGGTGTCGCCACCCGGCGCGTAAAACTCAGTCGAACAGCGCGTCGATGTCGTCCTGCGAGACGTGGCCCGGATCGTCGTCCAGCTTCGGCCCGTTCAGGAGCTTGTCGTCGCCTTCGCGGCTATCGACGATCGCCGGCGCATGGGCCTTGATCGCATCGACGCCGCCCCAGATGTCCATCATGACGGTGATGTGATTTTCGATGAATTTCATCGTGTTCATCACCTTCTTGATGCGCTGGCCGGTCAGATCCTGGAAATTGCAGGCCTCGAAAATCGAGACGACGCGCTCCTGGATCTCCTCGCTCAAGAGCTTCTGCTGATCGGGCGAATTCACCTTCATCAGCGCGCTGGCGGCCTGGTCGATCAATTCGGCGGCTTCGAGAATCTGCTGCGTGGCCTCTTCGGTGCCGCCAACCACGGCGCCGAGCTCGCCATTGACGCGGGCCATTTCCTCGCCGCTGAAGCTCTTGCCGTGCAGAACCGCGATTTCCCGCTTGGTGCGGTTGATGGCGTCGTAGATCAAATCGAGCTCGACCTTGAGCTTCTCGCATTGCTCGATCTGGGCCCGATAGGTTTCGAGCATCGCATGGGCGTCGGCGACTTCGCGGTCGACCGAAGCGACGATCTCCTTCGCAGCGCTGCTCGGCGCAGCCATCTGACTGCGGATGGCGCGCAGTTCGCTCATGATCTCGTGATGCATGGGATCGATATCGGCATCGGCGACGGTGGGCATCGGCATGTCGCCGGCAACTGCTTCTTCGATACGAAAACGTCTGCGATAAATCGGCATGAGGCTCTTCCTGGACTGCACTCGTTCCTTTTAAGCAGATGCGATTTAACGTTGAGTTCACGCCGGAACTTCTTGCTTGGCGCGGCTTCCCGTTCCGCGCGCACCCGCGATTAACCATGTGCGGCCGGCATTCATCGAAAATAAACGCTACCGGACAAAACGCCGCCCCATTGACGACGTGGTGAATCCAAACGCCGTTTCTGTTTACCAAACCGATTAGGTTTTGATTTGTATTGATCGCGTGCGGCGGGCGCTGTCCAGGGCGCTCTGCCAGGAATTAAACAGTGACGAAACAGTACAGAGTACGTCGATGTTCAGAAAAATGACCCTAGCGCTGCTCGCCGGCGCAGCTTGCCTCGTTGCCGAAACCCATCAAGCCGCCGCGATCGACGCGGCGCTGCCCGAACCAAATGTGATCTACGGCAATCAGCCCGTGCAGCCGGCGCCGGTGCGCACCGCCTCTGCCGACCGTTCCAATATGGGCGGCGGCTTCATCGAATTCCTGTTCGGTGACCAGCAGCAGGCCCAGGGTCGCGGCTATCAGCAGCAGCCGGTCTACCAGCAGCAGCCGTCCTATGAACCGCGGCGGGCGCTGTTGCCGCAGCAAGGCGACATGCAGCAGGCCGATCCGCAGCAGGAAGCCTACGATCCGACGCAGCGTCCGTTCGATCCGAAATATGAAAAGCAGATGGTCGATTACAGCGGCAAGGAAGCCGCCGGCACCATCGTCGTCGATACGCCCAACAAGTTTCTGTATCTGGTGGAGGGCAACGGCAAGGCGCTGCGTTACGGCATCGGCGTCGGCAAGCCGGGCTTCACCTGGTCGGGCGTGAAGACGATCTCCGCCAAGAAGGAATGGCCGGATTGGACCCCGCCGGCGGAGATGCTGGTGCGCCGCCCGGATCTGCCGCGGCATATGGAAGGCGGCCCGCAAAATCCGCTCGGCGCGCGCGCGATGTATCTGGGATCGACGCTCTACCGCATCCACGGCTCCAACGAGCCCTGGACTATCGGCACCAACGTCTCCTCGGGCTGCATCCGGATGCGCAACCAGGACGTGATCGACCTCTATGGCCGCGTCAATGTCGGCGCGAAAGTCGTGGTGATCTGATCTTTCGATCTCAAACAAAAAGATAGAGCGGGATGACGATTCGAAGATAAGTCGTCCCGCTCCGGAGCTCGTAACTGAAAACGGCCGCTCGATTGTCGAGCGGCCGTTTTTTATTGCCGGTTGGCGAAGGTGTCAGGCGTAGTCGCTATCGCCGTCGCCATCGAAGCCGTCGGAATCATGATCGCTATCGTCGTCGTCATTCGAGGCGGTGTCGAAAAATCCGGCGCGCGAATCCTCCTCGCGATCCTGCTCGAGATCCTGGGCCCGATTCTCGGCGGCCTGGTCTTTCGACCCGATATCGTTGATGCCGGCATCGCGGGCGAGTTCGCTGCGGGACAGGTCGCTCCCTGGCGTTTTGTCGCCGATCGCCGCGGTATCGCCAAACGCCTGCCGGCTGCCGCCGCCGCCCATCATGCCGCGGAAGCTGTTGAGCAACAGCGAGCCACCGACCACGCCGGCTGCTGCCGCGGCCGCGGTGCCGAGAAACGAACCGCCGCCGCCGCCACCGCCCATCGCGCCGCCGAATGCGCCACCCATCGGACTCTGGCCACCATAGGCCTGCTGACCATATCCTTGCTGACCTTGCTGACCATACCCCTGCTGACCGTATCCCCCCGGGGCCTGGGCCTGCTGCATCACCTGGCCGCTGTTCCACACCGGGCGGCCCGTGTCTCGGCTGTTGATGTCGGGCGCGCGGACGTTCGGCACCGAGCCGTGCGACGGGCCTGACCCGAACACGGCGTCGCGCATCGAATCGAGGAAGCTGCCGGATTGCTGCGGTTCGGGTGCGCTGGCGGATTCCAGTTGCTGGATTCGGTCGTGCGCCTGCTTCAACGCTTCGTCCTGAACCAGCACGGTCTGCACCAGCGCATAGATCGCATTGGGCGCCACGCGCAAACCTTGGGTGATCGCCGCGGTCGCGTCCGGATCGCGTGGCGCGCCCTCGACCTTCGAGAGCCGGGCAAAAAGATCGTCAACCAGTTGGCGTTCTTGCGGTGTCATGGCGTTCTCCGTCGCGTCGGATGGATGTCGAAGCGCGCTGCAGATGTAGGCGGGGTTTGTGTCGCAAGTAGTGTCCGGCCGAATTAAATTTCGGTATGCGACAAAACGACCGCAAGATTCCTCAAGCTTTTCCTGAGCGATATCAGCCCAATGTAACGTTATTCAGGGCCAGCAACGGCGGAAAATGCTCGCCGGCGAGAAACGCATATTCGCGTTCGCGCTGGGTCGTCAGCGGGTCGAGGCTGACCAGGATGTCGTCGACGAATCCGGGATGACACATCACGAGGCCGCCCTCCGGCAGCCGGTCGAGAAACCGGCCCATCAGCGCGCCGAAATCCGGTTCTTGCGAGAAATCATAGGCGCCGGCGAATCCGGGATTGAAGGCGATGCCGGCGCGGGCGGCGCGCTTGCGAAACTGGCCGCTCAGGATATCGAGCACCAGCGCCTTGGGCGCGCCAAGCCGCTGCGCCAGCGGCTGCTCGCGTCCACCCTGGCGTACCCAGGCGCCGGGTGCGGCCTGTCTGACGGCGGCCAGAAACCCGTCGCGGACCTGGGGAAACAGCTGTGCATGCTGATGGCCGTCGACGAAATCGGGCGGCCGGCCGAACAATTCGGTGAACGCGGCAAGCTGCACCAGTAATTCGGCGCGGATGATTTCGGGATCGAGCCGCCGCAGCAGGCCGGCGCGCAACAGTTTTGGAAAGGCCGGAAATTGGCCGCCCTCGATGGGCTGAAAATGCATCGTCAGCGGGCGAAACGGAGCCGTCAGCGTGGCGTGCAGTCCGATCGCGCAACGCGGACTTTTGGCGGCGGCGGCCTGCAGCGAACCGACCTCGTCGCGGCCGATCGCGGGTCCCACCACCATCACCGATGTCGCATTGAGACGGCCGCGTTCGATCAGGTCGCGAATGGCGCGGTTGACGCCGGGACTCAGGCCGTAATCGTCGGCGCACAGCCAGAACCGTCGCGGCGTCGCGGCGTCGTTCATTCGGCCGCGGACCTTTCACCGGCATTGCTGTTGCCATCGGCTTCGGCCCGCTTCTCGCTGTGCTCGGCGACGAAATAGATCGGACGCGCTTTCAGCTCGGAGAGGATCTTGCCGATATATTCGCCGACAATGCCGATCATGATGAGCTGCACGCCGCCGATCGTCATCAGGCCGACCACCAGCGAGGGATAGCCGGGGACGGATTTGCCGGTGGTCCAGGTTTCCCACAGGATCGAAAGGCCGAACAGGAACGCGATGGTCGCGAGTACCGCGCCGAGCAGGCTCGCCAGCCGCAACGGCGCGACCGAGAACGAGGTCAGGCCCTCGATCGAGAGGCCGACCAGCCGTCCCGGGCTGAAGGTGGTGACGCCGTGCGCACGCGCCGCGGGTTCGTAGTCGACGCGGATCTGGCGAAAGCCGATCCAGCTGGCGAGGCCCTTGAAGAAGCGGTTGCGCTCGGGGAGCTGCTTGAGGGCGGCCGCAGCCCGCGGCGACAGCAGGCGGAAGTCGCCGGCATCCTCGGGGATTTTCTGCCGTGCGCCCCAATTGATCAGCGAGTAGAAGCCATGCACCGCGAGGCGGCGCAGAAACGATTCATTGTCGCGATGCGCTTTCGCGGTATAGACCACGTCATAGCCATCATCGATCCAGTGACCGACCAGCTTCTCGACCAGATCGGCCGGATGCTGGCCGTCGCCGTCCATGAACAGCACGGCGCCGCGCCGCGCGTGATCGAGCCCCGCCATCAACGCGGCTTCCTTGCCGAAATTGCGCGACAGCGACACCACCTGGACGTCGAGCGTATCGGCGGCCAGTCCGTGCGCGATGGCAAGCGTGCCGTCCGAGCTGCCGTCGTCGACATAGACCACCTCGCAGCCGAGGCGGTAGCGGTCGCGCAGCTTTGTCGCCAGTTCACCAAGCCGCGCATGCAGCGCCGCAAGTCCGGCCGCCTCGTTATAGACCGGCACGACGATCGACAGCCCTTGCGCCGCAGCATTGGCTGCGGTGGTGGACAGGCCAGAAACATCCGTACCGAGCATCATCGATCAGGTCTCAAGGTCAGGAAAAACAGCATATGGCAATCGCCTGTTCTTGTCGCCACAGGGATCGGCTGATGGCTTGCGCCTTACTGCCGCAAGAATGCCTCGAGCTTGGCAAACAGCGGATTGTCGCGGTCGAGCACATAGTCGAGCGACGCCACCGACACCGTATCGGCGCCGTGGTCGCGCAGGAAGCTGCCGAGCGCATAGAGCTTGGCGGGCGGACAATGCAGCGTGACCATCCCGGACGAGGTCGGGCCGCCGAACGGCGAGACCACCCCGAAGCGATTCTGCGCCTCGGTCAGAAGGGCTGCGGTGCATTCCTTGAAGCGGGTGCGGACCTCGCGGTATTTGCTGGCGCGGGCGCGCGCGGCGATGTGGTCGAGGATGACGCGCGCGGTCTCGCGGGCCTCGCCCGACCAGTCGGCGTCGCGCGAGGCCACGAGGTTGGCCTGGCTGCGCAGGATCACGCCGTCGTCGAGCACCTTGAGGCCGTTGGCGGCCAGGGTGGCGCCGGTCGTGGTGATGTCGACGATCATTTCGGCGGTGCCGACCGCGGGCGCGCCTTCGGTGGCCCCGGCGCTCTCGACGATGCGGTAATCGACCACGCCGTGCGAGGCGAAGAAGGTCCGGGTCAGGTTGATGTATTTAGTCGCGACCCGCATCCGCCGGTTATGCTGGGCGCGGAACTCGGTGCTGACGTCGTCGAGGTCGGCCATGGTGCGGACGTCGATCCAGGCCTGCGGCACCGCGACCACCACATTGGCGCTGCCGAAGCCGAGCGTATCGATCAGGAGAACGCGCTTGTCGGCGTCGACGATGCTCTCGCGCACCAGATCCTCGCCGGTGACGCCGAGATGCACCGCGCCGCGCGCCAGCTGCGAGGCGATCTCGCTCGCCGAGAGATAGGCGATCTCGACGTTGTCGAGCCCGCTGATGGTGCCGCGATAGTCGCGGGCGCCGCGCGGCTTGGCCAGCCCGAGTCCGGCGCGGGCGAAGAACGCCTCGGCGTTTTCCTGCAGGCGGCCCTTCGACGGAACCGCCAGAACGAATGGCGCCGTCATGATGCGCTCCCTTTGACGCTAGCCAGCGGCAGCCCTTTGACCAAGCTGGGTGAGGGTTTCGACCCATACCGAAAATCCGACCGCCGGGATCGGCGCGGCCGAGCCCAACTGGGTCATCAGGCCATCGTACCGTCCGCCCGCCACCAGCGGTTCGACGCCATTGCCCTTGTGGTGCAGTTCGAACTCGAAGCCGGTGTAATAATCGAGGCCGCGTCCGAACGCCGTTGCAAAACGCACGGTCTTGGTATCGATGCCGCGCGCGGCCATGAAACCGATGCGGCTTTCGAGCTGATCGATCGCGGCGGCCAGATCCAGCCTGGAATCGTCGGCCAGCGCGCGCAGTTGCGCGACCGCTTCGTCAGGATCGCCCGCGATCGCCAGGAAGCGCTTGATCGTCTTGAGCGCGTCGCGTGGCAGCGCGCCGCCTTTCAGGGTCGACTGCTCGAGGAAGCGGTCGGCGATTTCGGAAACCGAACGTCCGCCGACATTGGTGGTGCCGGCGATCGACATCAGGTCGGTCACCAGCGCCAGCGCCGCCTTGCGGTCGGAGCCGGCGAGCGCCGCGAGCACGCCTTCATATTCGTTGCGGCCGGGCGCGGTCGCCAGCGTCAGCCGCTCGATATCCTCCGCCAGGCTGGCCTTACGGTTGAAATCCTTGATCAGCCGCCGCCGCCACACCGGATAAAGCCCGAGCGCATCGATCAACGCATTGAACAAAGCGACGTCGCCGGTGCGGATTTCGACGTCGGTCAGGCCGACGGCAGCGGTCGCTTCCAGCGCCAGCGCCAGCATCTCGGCGTCGGCCGCGGCGCGATCCTGTCGCCCGAAGGATTCGATGCCGGCCTGCAGGAATTCGTTGGAGCGGCCGTCGCGATAGCGAAACACCGGCCCGAGATAGCTGAATCCGGCCGGCCGGCCGGCGCGGTCCGAGGCCAGATAATCGCAGGCGACCGGAATGGTGAGGTCCGGGCGCAGGCACAATTCCTCGCCGCTGACATCGGTGGTCAGATAGAGGCTCTTGCGGATGTCTTCGCCGGACAGATCGAGGAACGGCTCCGCAGGCTGCAGGATCGCCGGCTCGGCCCTGATGTAGCCGGCCTGCGCGAACGACAACAGCAGCGCGTCCGCCCATGCGGCGGTTCCGGTCGCACCACGGGCGGCAGCGGTCGAGGTCATTTTGGCGTCCAATTGTCCCGAAAACGGGGTCCGAGGGTTATCTGGCGCAGCCCTTAGCATGGTCAGGGCGGGGTTTCGACAGGGATCGGCCGGATCGCTTAATGACCGGCCAAAATGCCAATAACGGCCCTTAATCTATCGGCTGCATCCGGTCCAGTCGCCGAGCGCCGCCTGCACCAGCGCCAGGGCTGCGACCCCGGCGGTATCGGCGCGCAGCACCCTGGGGCCCAGCGAGAGCCTCAAAATCCGCGGTTGCCGCAGCAGGATGGCGCGCTCTTCCTCGGCAAATCCGCCCTCCGGACCAATCAAAATGTCGACCCCGCCGGAAGCGGCTTCACCGCGGAGCGTTTGCAAGGGGTCGGCGACATCGGCGGCCTCGTCGCAGAATACCAGCAGGCGCTGAGCCCCGCGCTGGCCCAGATAGCGATCGAGCGTCACCGGTTCGGCCACGCCCGCCACGCTCAGGATGCCGCATTGCTCGGCGGCTTCGATGACATTGGCGCGCATCCGCTCGCTGTTGACCCGCGAGACCTGGGTGAAGCGGGTCAAGACCGGCTGCAGCGAGGAGGCGCCCATTTCGACCGCCTTCTGCACCATGTAATCGAGCCGGGCATGTTTCAGCGGTGCGAAGACATAAGCGAGGTCCGGCAAAACGTCCTGCGGCCGGCTCTGGGCGACGATGGTCAGGCTGTCGGGCCGCTTGCGTCCGCCGATCGCGGCCTGCCATTCGCCATCGCGGCCGTTGAACACCAGAATGGTGTCGCCCGCGGCAAGCCGCAGCACATTGCCGAGATAGTTGCTGTGGTTGCGCTCAAGCGCGACCGTTGCGCCCGCCGTCAATGCGGCGTCGATGAACAGGCGGGGGGCGCGAAAGTCGAGTTCAGGCATATTTGATGTTCCGGAGGCCGCTTTTAGACTAAAGCACCGGAATCCGAAGCAGATTTTGGCCTCCGGCGCGGCCCTACGCCGCGCTCTTGCCCAATTCCCCGGGTTGTTAAGGGCAGGCAAGAATCGTAGATAGCCCCATCGGAATCGTCTTTCATTGGAAAGACGCAGGGATCATTGGAACTTGCCAGAGGAGCAGCTGTGATCATCCGCCGCTTGATTGTGCCGCTCGCCGTGGCGCTTGTTGCTGCCCATGCCGGTCACGCCCTGGCGCAGGGTGCCTTTCCGGCGCCGCTGCCCAACGCCGCCGCCGGCACGGCTAGCGATCCGGCATTTCCGCCGCTCAGGGGCAGTGCGCCTGTCGTCAGGGGCAATGCACCCGTCGCCAACGACCCGGCTTTCCCGCCCGTGAATGGGTCGGCGCCGGTTGCGTCGGTTACCCCTCCGTCCAACGCCTCTTTCCCGGTCAATGGCGCGGCGCCGCTCGCCGGCGGAGCTTTCGAGCGGCCGCCGGCGCCGCCATCGCAAGGCGGCGGTGGCGGGGAAGCCTGCATGAAGGAATTCATGCCGCTGCGCGATGACGCCGAGAAGCGCGGCAAGATGATCAAGGCCGCCAGCGACCGGCATGCGACGCCGGAAGAGGCTTGCAAACTGATCGGGGCCTACACCCAGGCCGAACTCAAGATGATCAAATATGTCGAGACCCACGCGGCGAAATGTGGAATTCCGCCGCAGGTGCTCGAGCAGCTTAAGGGCGGCCACAAGAACTCCGAGAGCATGATGCAGAAAGTCTGCGGCGCGGCCCAGCAGGCACAGACCAGGGGACCGGCCGGCCCGAGCCTGAGCGAGGTGCTCGGCTCCGCGGCAGCGTTGCCTGAAGCGACCAAGACCAAGAAGGGCGGCAGCACCTTCGACACGTTGAACGGTAACGTGCTGACGCGATGAGCGACGCCGCGGATGCGACGTTGCTCGATTGTGCATGGCGAATTTCGCAAGCAGGACATTAGGGTCAGATGAGTGGCGTGGCCGCCCGCGTTGCTGATGCGACCGGCAATTGGGTCGATACCCGTGCGCCGTCATGGTCGCGGCCTTATCTGCGGCTGGCCCGGTTCGACCGGCCGATCGGATCCTGGCTGCTGCTGATGCCGTGCTGGTGGTCGGCGGCGCTGGCCGCTGGCGTTCTGCACGATATCAAACAATTGCCGCTCGTCGTTGCGCTGTTTTTTGTCGGTGCGTTCGTGATGCGCGGCGCCGGTTGCACCTGGAACGACATCACCGACCGCCATCTCGACGCGTTGGTCGAACGCACCCGGTCGCGGCCGATCCCGGCCGGGCAGGTCAGTGTGCCGCAGGCGGTGACGTTCCTGGTGGTCCAGGCCTTGATCGGCCTTTCGGTGCTGCTGCAATTCAACCGCTTCGCGGTCATGACCGGCATCGCCTCGCTGCTGATCGTCGCGATCTATCCGTTCATGAAGCGGATCACCTGGTGGCCGCAGATCGTGCTCGGGCTGGCGTTCTCCTGGGGCGCGCTGATGGGCTTTGCGGTGCTGATGGGGCGGATCGATGCGGCGGCGCTGTGGCTGTATGCCGGCTCGATTTCATGGGTGATCGGCTATGACACCATCTACGCGCATCAGGACGCCGAGGATGACGCGCTGATCGGAATCAAATCGACCGCTTTGTTGTTTGGCGCGCGTACCCGTGCGGCGCTGGTGGCGTTTTACGCGCTCGCTGTCGTCTTGATCGGCGTCGCGCTGGCGTTGACAGGGGCGGGCGCCTTCGCGTGGATCGGACTTGCCATGTTCGCCGCGCATCTGGCCTGGCAAATCGCCCGGCTCGATATTTCCGACACCGCGCTATGCCTGCGCGTGTTCAAATCCAACCGCGACGCCGGCCTGCTGCTGTTGGCGGGACTGTTGGTCGATGCGGTGATGCGGGCGAGCTAAACGGCGTCCTCTACATCCTCGTCATTCCCCGCGCAAACGCGCAGCGTTTGTCGCTGAGGGCGCACGATGTCGCGAGAATGCGGAGCTGTGTGAATCGCGATCACCCATCCACGTCGTCCCGGCGTTCGCCGGGACGACGAAGCGGGGAATTTGCCGACGACTCCGCGCTCAATCCCTTGCGATGATCTCGCGTTCGCCCTGATGAAGGTTCGCCGGATTGAGCAGATCGCCGCGGCGCCGACGCACCAGGAATTTCGGACGACGCGTGCGGATCGCGTTGTGACGACGGCGCCGTGTCGCGGGCGCGGAGGCCTTGTCCTCCGGCAATTGCGGAAGCGCGAAGATCTCGCTCCACATCTGCCAGGCGGTTGCAATCTCTTCGCGGTCGGAACTGACGCAGAGCGGGATCGTCAAAGACGGATCGCGATGGGCGAGCACCAGCATCTGGACATCGTCGATGCCGCGCAACGCGACGCCGAGAAAATCGCTGACGTTGATGTTGACCGCCATCCGCATGCCGTGCAGGGCACGGCGCAACACGACGCGTTCGCGATGAAGTTCGATCTGCCGCACGCCGCCGTCGGCGCGGGCATCGTGCGCGTCGAAGCTGATGGGCAGGGAAAGAGGGTCGAGCCGCAATGCACGGCTCGACCCGGCGGGATTGATCCCGCTTGTTGCTGTTTGACGCCTCACGGCTTTTAGTCTCCCCGCCAGGATTATGTTCCCGGTCGATGGGTGAGAGCATGCCAGAGCCGTTGCCGTTTCGGCTTAAAAAGGCTGGTTAACTGGGCGTCACTCGCCCGCATGATTGACAAGACCTTGGCGCACATGATTGACGAGACCTTGCGTGGAATCGGAGATTCTTCCGCTTTTGGCTTGCAAAAATGCTTGAAATCCCTGTGAATCAGGCACATCTCATGGGTCGGCCGATCTGCGTCGGGCCCGCTCCATTCAGCTTCAACTTTCGGGATTTCGTTCGTGATCTCTTCACCATCCGCCGCGTCGCCAGTTTCATCCCATGCCGCAGCTTCCGACCTGTTCGATCAATCGGCGCTGAGCACGCTGGCGCAGCGGCTGGTCGAGGCCGCCAAGCGCGCCGGCGCGGATGCCGCCGATGCGGTCGCGGTGCGCGGCGTGTCGCAAGGCGTCGAGGTGCGTGACGGACGCGTCGAGGAGTCCGAGCGCTCCGAAGGCGACGATGTCGGATTGCGGGTGCTGGTGGGACAGCGCCAGGCGGTGGTATCCACCAACGACGTCAGCGGCGATGGTGTCGCCAAACTGGCCGAACGCGCGGTGGCGATGGCGCGGGTTGCGCCCGACGATAAGTATGTCGGCCTCGCCGATCCGGCGCTGCTGGCGAAAGAATTCCCCAACCTCGATCTGCTCGATACCAAAATACCCTCGACCTCCGAACTCGAACGGCGCGCCTGCGAGGCGGAAGCCGCGGGTCTCGCGGTCAAGGGCGTGACCAAATCCGGCGGCGGCTCGGCGTCGTCAGGCATTGGCGGCATGGTGCTGGTGACCTCGACCGGCTTCCACGGCTCTTATCTGCGATCGAGCCAGAGCATCTCGATGACCGCGATCTCCGGTGAGGGCACCGGGATGGAGCGCGACTATGATTATACGGTCGCACCGCATGCGTCCGACTCTGGCTTCGCCGGAGAGTGTCGGCCGCACCGCGGGCGAGCGCACCGTGGCGCGCGCCAATCCGCGCAAGGTCGAGACCTGCAAGGTCCCGGTGATCTTCGATCCCCGAGTGTCCGGATCGATCGTCGGTCATCTGGTGGGTGCGGTGAATGGCGCCTCGATCGCGCGCAAGACCAGTTTCCTGAAAGACCGTCTTGGCCAGCAATTATTCGCCAAAAACATCCGCATCATCGACGATCCGTTGCGGGTGCGCGGGTTGCGCTCGCAAACCTTCGACGCCGAGGGCGTCAAGGTCAGGAAGCTCGCGATCATCGACGAGGGCGTGCTGACCTCATGGCTGCTGGATTCCGCCACCGCGCGCGAACTCGGCCTGGCCACCACGGGCCACGCCCAGCGCGGGGTGTCGTCGTCGCCGTCGCCGGGATCGTATAATCTGCATCTCGAAGCGGGCGAGCCGACGCCGGCCGAATTGATCTCCGACATCAAGCAGGGATTTTACGTCACCGACCTGATCGGCTCCGGCGTCAACGGCGTGACCGGCGATTACAGCCGTGGCGCCTCCGGGTTCTGGATCGAGAACGGCGAGATCACCTATGCGGTGAGCGAGGTGACGATCGCCGGCCATTTGTTCGATATCTTCAAATCGATGGTGCCGGCCAACGATCTGGAATTTCGTTACGGCGTCAACGCCCCGACGCTGCGGATCGAGGGATTGACGCTTGGCGGACGCTAGCGCCGGCAGCGTGCACAACGAAACCCACTCTCGCGACAGGCTGGCGCGCGACACTGCGCTGTTGATCGACACGGTGCGGGAGGCCGGCGCGCTGGCGCGTTCGATGTTCCGCACCGAGCTCAAGAACTGGACCAAGGGTGCGTCGTCGCCGGTGTCCGAGGCCGATATCGCGGCCAACGATTTGATCGAGAGCAGGCTGCGGTCGGCCACGCCGGATTATGGCTGGCTGTCGGAAGAGAGCGTCGACGACGAGGCGCGCCTCGGCAAGCCGCTGGTCTGGATCGTCGATCCGATCGATGGCACCCGCTCTTATCTGGCCGGCCGTGAAGACTGGTGTGTGAGCGTGGCTTTGGTCGAAGGCGCTTCGCCGGTGCTGGCGGCGGTGTTCGCGCCGGTCACCGAGGAGTTTTTCTTTGCCTCGCGCGGCGGCGGCGCGGTTCGCAACGATCGGCCGGTTCACGCGACCGCGGGGACCGATCTGGATTTCTCCCGCGTCGCCGGTCCGAAGCCGCTGGTCGAGCGGTTGAACCGGGGGCCGGGCGAGATTTCGCTGTATCCGAGAATCGGCTCATTGGCGCTTCGGCTATGCCGGGTGGCGGAGGGACGGCTGGACGCGGCCTTTGCCGGCGGCCAAAGCCGCGACTGGGACCTTGCAGCAGCCAATTTGATCGTGCAGGAAGCGAATGGTAATATGTCCACGCTTTCGGGGGATACCATCCTGTACAATCGCCGCGAGGTGACGCACGGGGTGCTGGTGGCAGCGGGACGCGATCGTCATGCAAGCATTGTCGAGCATTTCCGAAATCGGCCGTTGCCCTGAACGCCCTCGCGGAGTGTTGGAAATCTTGTTGGCCGGGCACCACATGGGGAAAACGAATCATGCCAGATAGTGCTCCGCAGCAGCTGCTCCACCTCGTCATCGGCGGCGAACTGACCGATCTCGAACACACCACGTTCAAGGATCTCGATCAGGTCGAGATCGTCGGGGTGTTTCCGAATTACGCCAGCGCCTTTGCGGCCTGGAAGGCGAAGGCGCAGCAGACCGTGGACAACGCCCACATGCGCTATTTCGTGGTCCATCTGCATCGGCTGCTGGATCCGGGGCAAGACGAAAAGTCCGGCCATTGAATTGAAAAAGCTGCTTCGTAACACGCTGCGCAGCAGCTGGTTTCAGCGCGCTGTCGGGTTCCTCGCGGCCGAATATCTGCGGCTGGTCTGGTGGACCAACCGTTTCAGCTTCGATCCGCCCGACGTCTATGCGCAGGTCGAGCCGCAGATGCCGGCGATTTTCGCGTTCTGGCACGGCCAGCATTTCATGACACCGTTCATCAAGAACAAGGCGAGCTACCGCGCCAAGGTGCTGATTTCGCTGCATCGCGATGGCGAGTTCAATGCGATCGCCGCCGAACGGCTCGGGATCGGCACCATCCGCGGTTCCGGCGATCATGGTTCGGCGTTTCACCGCAAGGGCGGCGTCGGCGCCTTCATGGAAATGGTGCGCGCGCTGGAACAGGGCTATAACGTCGCGCTGACAGCGGATGTGCCAAAACGCTCGCGCGTCGTCGGTCTTGGCCTGATCATGCTGGCAAAGGCATCGGGGCGACCGATCATGCCGTTCGCGATGGCGACCAGCCGTTTCATCCAGTTGAAGAATTGGGACCGTACCACCATCAATCTGCCGTTCGGACGCGGCGCCTTGGTGGGCATTGAAACGATCTTTGTGCCGCCGGACGCCGATGCCGAGACCATGGAACGATTGCGCGCAAAAGTTGAGGCCGTGCTGAATGAAGTGACCGCCCGGGCCTATGCCCAGGTCGGCCGCCCGGAAATGGCGGGTCATGGCTAGCCCGTTGCCGATGACATTGCGGCTCTATCGGCAGCTGTCGGCGGCGGCGGTGCCGTTGGCGCCGGCGCTGATCAAGCGGCGGCTGAAACAGGGCAAGGAGGATCCGGCCCGGGTCGGCGAGCGCCGCGGCATGAGCGCGGACGTTCGGCCGCATGGGCCGTTGATCTGGATCCACGGCGCCAGCGTCGGCGAGGTGCTGGCGGCGGCGGCGCTGATCGAACGATTGCGGGCGCTCAATCTCCGCATCCTCCTGACCTCGGGCACGGTGACCTCGGCGGCGATCGTCGCCAAGCGCTTTCCCGCCGATATCATCCATCAATATGTGCCGTACGATTCACCGCGCTTTGTCGCGCGCTTTCTCGATCACTGGAAGCCGTCGCTGGCGCTCTTTATCGAATCGGACCTGTGGCCGAATTCTGATTTTGTCGAGCGCGGCGCGGCGGCTGCCGATGGTCCTGATCAACGGCCGGATGTCGCATCGCTCGTTTCCGCGCTGGCGCAAGATCACCTCGACGATCTCGGCCTTGCTCGGCCGGTTCGATGTCTGCCTCGCCCAATCGCGCGTCGACGCGGAGCGCTTCGCAGCACTCGGCAGCCGCAATGTCATCACTACCGGAAACCTCAAGCTCGATGTTCCAGCGCCGCCCGCCGATGCGGCCAAGCTGGAGCGGCTGCTGTCGGTGACGCGCGGCCGGCCCATCATCGTGGCGGCCTCGACGCATCCCGGCGAGGAAGAGATCCTGCTGGACGTGCACAAGACGCTCGCCGGATTCTTCCCGCAGTTGCTGACCGTGATCGTGCCGCGGCATCCCGATCGGGGCGAGGCCATCGCCCGCCTCATCACCGAATCCGGCCTGCATGCCGGCTTGCGTTCGCACGAGGAGCTGCCGACCGCGACGAACGATATCTATGTCGCCGACACCATGGGCGAACTCGGCCTGTTCTACCGGCTGGCGCCGATCGTGTTCATGGGAGGATCGCTGGTTCCCCATGGCGGACAAAATCCGATCGAGGCGATCAAGCTCGGCGCCTCGATCGTGCATGGTCCGCACGTTTTCAACTTCACCGATGTCTACGAGGCGCTCGACCAGGCCGGCGGCGCCCGGCAGGCCGATCGTCAGGAAGCGTTGGTCAAGCAGCTCGGCCAGTTGCTGGCCGATCCCCTGGCGCGCGAATCCTCGCTTGTGGCATCGACGCGGGTGGTCGAGCAGCTTGGCGGCGCGCTGGAACGTACGATGATCGCGCTGGAGCCCTATCTGCTGCAGTTGCGGCTCGAAATGGGAGCGGCCAGTGCGTGAGCCGGCCTTCTGGTATCGGCCGCCATCCTTGCTCTCACGATTATTGATGCCGCTGGGCGCCATCTATGGCCAGGTCGCCGCCTGGCGCATGCAGAGCGACGGCTTTGACGCCGGCATCCCGGTGATTTGCGTCGGCAACTATCACACCGGCGGCGCCGGCAAGACGCCGACTGTGCTGGCGCTGGCCAAGCTGTTGCGCGAACTCGGCGAGACGCCGGTGGTGCTGAGCCGCGGCTATGGCGGAAAATGGCGCGGACCGGTCAAGGTTGATTCCGTCAGGCACATCGCGGCCAATGTCGGGGACGAGCCGCTGATGCTGGCGCAGACGGTTACGGTGGTGATCGCGCGCGATCGCGTCGGCGGCGTCGCTCTGGCGCGCTCGCAGGGCGCCAGCGTGATCCTGATGGACGATGGCTTTCAGAACCCGGCGATATTAAAGGACGCCTCGATCATCGTCATCGATGGCGGCCGCGGCCTCGGCAATGGCGGGGTATTTCCCGCCGGTCCCTTGCGTGCGCCGCTGCCGCCGCAACTCGCCCGCACCGACGCGTTGATCGTGATCGGCAACGGCACCGCGGCTGGCGCGGTGGCGGCCGCCATTGCCGCGCAGGCCAAACCGGTGTTGCCGGCGCACCTCAAGCCGGCCGCCGCATCGCTGGCGCTGCTCGCCGGCAAGCGTGTGCTGGCGTTTGCCGGGATCGGCGACCCCGGCCGGTTTTTCAGGACGCTGCGCAGCGCCGGGGTCGATGTCGTCATGGAGCGGGCCTTCGCCGATCACCATCCGTTTTCGGCAGAGGAGATCGACGCGCTGATCGCGGAAGCCGGCCGCGACGGACTGACGTTGGTCACGACCGAGAAGGATCTGGCACGGCTGCGCGGCGGCGAGGGCGCCTCGGTCGCGGCGCGCGATATTGCGGCGTTTCAGGTCACGCTCGAATTCGAGGATGCGGCAAGGTTGCGGTCGTTTGTGTCGGACCTGCTGTTCAAGGCGCGTGAAAGGAAATACCAGGCGCGCAACTGATGTTGGCGGTGACGGAAGTGGCTATGCGCTCAGCCCTGCGTCTTCAACGCGCCCGGGAAATGCCGCTGCAACACCGCGGTCGGGATCGCGTAGGCTTCCTGCAGATCGACGCTCCAATACTTCAACTCGTCGAGCGGAATGCGCGCATCGGTGACGGCGCAACGTACATAGGTTCCCGGCGAGATCACGCGGAAATCGCCGTCCAGATATTGCACCTGCGCCTCGCCATGACCCGAGGGGCCGAATTTATTAAGCACGTTGAACTCCGACTGGCCCGGTCCCCCGACCGGATGAGAGGTTTAAGGATGAAGTCTATCATAAATAGGTCTAGATGTCCGCCGGTCAAACCCACCGATTTGTGATGAATTTCCGTTTGGGGCGCATGGTACCCTGTTCCGATGGGGCGCTGTTTTCCCAGCACCATGATGACCCGGCAAACCCGATGCGCCTTCTGTCAGTAATCAGCTTCCTGACGCTGCTTGCCATGACCGCTGTCGTGGCTGCGGCGCCGTTGCCGGTGCCGCATCAGGTCGACATTTCCGCAGGCAACGGCACCTTGCACGCGCAGCTCTACAAGCCGGACGGCGATGGTCCGTTTCCGACCGTGATCGCGCTGCATGGCTGCGGCGGATTGGGCAGCCATTCCGAACCGGTGCTGCCGCGCTATCGCGACTGGGCGGAACAATTGGTGAAGTCCGGCCATGCGGTGTTGCTCCCGGACAGCTACGGTTCGCGCGAGCTTGGTCCGCAATGCCGCGTCAAGGAGCGCCACGTGCTCGCCCGCCGCGAGCGGGTGGCCGATGTCATCGCATCCCGACAGTGGCTGCTGCAGCAGCCCTGGGCCGCGCATGATCGCATCAGCCTGATCGGATGGGCGAACGGCGCCAGCGCCTTGTTGTGGGCGGTGCGCCCGCAATTATCCTCGCGCAGCACCGATCCGGATTTTCGCACGGCGATCGCGTTCTATCCGGATTGCCGGATCTCGTCCGGTCTTGGCTGGAGCGCGCGCGTGCCGACGCTGTTATTGATCGGCGCCAAGGACGATATCAGTTCGCCGTCCGCCTGCCGCCAGATGGTCGATGGCGCGCGCGGCCGTAGCGCGCTGACCCGGATCGAAATCTACCCGGGCGCCCCGCACGACTTCGATCGTCCCAATCTTCCGTTGCATGCGGTCGGCGGCGGCGCCGATGCCGCGGTGCCGGAACGCGGCCATATCGGCACCGATGCGGAAGCGCGCGCCGATTTGCAAAAGCGCGTCGCCGAATGGTTGTCGCGCTGATCGTCGCTTAGCTCAGTGCGCCGACGATCGAGGCGCGCTGCGAGAGTTCGATCCAGTTGTGCCAGAACGCCAGCATCGGATCGGGATCGTTGGTGGAAAGGCCGATATCGACCTGCGGCTTCGCCAGTTTCATCGGATGCGCCGCCTTGTTGGCTTTCGATCGTGAGAGCGGACAGACTTAAAACAGGCTGCCTTGATCGACCGGCTTTGCGACGCGTTTGGGCGCGGCCGGCTTTTCCACTTCGCTGGCTTTCTGTGGCTCGCTTGCAGCCGGCTTTGCAGGCCGCGAGGTCGCCGGCCGGTCGGTGTCCGCCGTGGCGCCGACGCGGCCATCGGCAAATTCGAGGGTGAGATGCGCGGCCGGTCCGATCGAGGCTGCGGCATGCACCGCGTGACCCTGCTCGTCGCGCACCAGCGCGAAGCCGCGCGCAAGCACGCCGCGGTATGATAGCGCACCGAGCAATTGGCCGCTATGCGCGACGCGCGCCTCCAGCCGCTGCCGCAGGGTCGCAAGCGCGCGGTGTGCGCGCTCGGCCAGGCGCAGGGTCCGCTCGCGATGGCGCGCGATGGTTTGCCGCTGGGCCTGTGCGTTGGCGAGCTTCGAGGCCTTCAGCCGGATCTCCAGACCGGCGTAACGATCGCGCCGGCTGCGCAGCAACGATCGCGCCGAATGGGTGATGCGCTCGCCCGATGCCGTCAGGCGCTGGCGTGCCTGCGCCACTTGGCCGCGCAGCACCCGCACGGTCAGCCGCGCGCTGCTGGCGGCATAGCGGCGGAAATGTGCATGGGTATTGGCCTTCAGCCCACGGGGCAGGGCACTGGCGGCCCCATCCAGCCGCTGCCGCGGGATCGCCAGCAGTTCGCCGGCGGCGGGAAGAGCGCGCGCGGCGGCACGTAATTCATTGCGGCGGGCTTCCTGGGCGCGCTGCCAGCACACCATCACGCGGCGCGCCAAGGTCGACACCTCGACCATCAATTCGCTGCGCACCGGCACCGCCATTTCGGCGGCGGCCGTCGGCGTCGGCGCGCGCTTGTCGGCGGCGAAATCGATCAGTGTGATGTCGGTTTCGTGCCCCACGGCCGAGATCAGCGGGATCATGCTCTCGGCGGCGGCGCGTACCACGATCTCCTCGTTGAACGACCAGAGATCCTCCAGCGAACCGCCGCCGCGCGCGACGATCAGCACGTCGGGTCGTGGAATCTTGCCGCCTTCGGGCAGCGCGTTGAAGCCGCGGATCGCGGCTGCGATCTGCTCGGCCGAGCCTTCGCCCTGCACCCGCACCGGCCACACCAGCACGCGGCGCGGAAAACGGTCCTCCAGCCGATGCAGGATATCGCGGATGACAGCACCGGTCGGCGAGGTGACGACGCCGATCACTTCCGGCAGCCATGGCAATAGCTGCTTGCGCGCTTCGTCGAACAATCCTTCGGCGCCGAGTTTGCGCTTGCGCTCTTCCATCAGCGCCATCAGCGCGCCGATGCCGGCGGGCTCGATCGCTTCGATCACGATCTGGTATTTCGACGAGCCGGGATAGGTCGTGAGCTTGCCGGTGGCGATGACCTCGAGGCCTTCCTGCGGCTTGAAGCGCATCCGGCCGTGGACGCCCTTCCAGATCACGGCCTCGATCTTGGCGCTCTCGTCCTTCAGCGCGAAATAGCAGTGCCCGGAAGAGTGCGGCCCGCGAAAGCCGGAGATTTCGCCGCGCACCCGGACATGGCCATAGGCGTCCTCCACCGTCCGCTTCAGCGCGGAGGACAGTTCCGAGACGGTGAATTCGGGCGAATTGATCAGGTTTTCAGCTGGCGGCATCGGCAATCGATTCGGACTTTTCGGGCTTTCGCGCAAGGTAGGGAGTTTTGGCTATCCCCGCCAATTTCGTGTTGTATGACTGTAAACTCTGTAGTACAGAGTTCTCTATATAACCTAGGTCTAGCACCCTCGCCGAGGAGAAGATCATGTCGACATGGCTGATACGTGGGTCCTTTGGTGCCCTGAAATGGCTGCTGTGCGGGGTTGGCGCAGTCGCCGTTCTGTTCACCGCGCTGATTGCCGCGCCGCTGACGCCGCCTCCGGAACTACGCTCGATCTCCGAAACCGCGCGGGCGGTGGATCGCAGCACCATGCCGCGCTTCGAGCTTTTTCAGGCGCGCGATGGCACTGAGCTGGCTTACCGCCATTATCCGGCGCGCGGAGCCGCGGTCGGGCGGGTCGCCATCCTCGTTCACGGCTCTTCCGGGTCGAGTTCAAGCATCCATGCACTGGCGGATGGCTTGGCCGCGCGGGGCGTGGAAAGTTTCGCGGTCGATGTGCGCGGTCACGGTGCATCGGGGACGCGGGGCGATATCGGCTATGTGGGCCAGCTCGAGGACGATCTTGCCGATTTCGTCGCGGTGGTGCGCAAAACCAATCCAACCGCGCCGATCACGCTGCTTGGACATTCGGCGGGCGGCGGCTTCGCGCTCCGCGTGGCGGGATCGCCGATCCAGGGCCTGTTCGCGCGCACCGTGTTGATTGCGCCTTATCTCGGCTACGACGCCCCGACCAACCGGCCGAATTCCGGTGGCTGGGCCAGCGGCGATGTCCCGCGCATTCTTGCGCTTCAGGTGCTGCGCAAAGTCGGCGTCGACTGCTGCGACGCGCTGCCGACGCTGGCCTTTGCGGTGCCTCCCGATTCCGGAAAAATCCTGGTGCCGGCCTATTCCGAGCGGCTCAGGCGCAATTTTGGCACGCGCGGCTACCAGACTGATCTGGCGGCCGTGACCAGGCCGCTGACGATCTTTTCCGGCGCCGACGACGAGTTGATGATTGCGGACAAATACGCTGAAGCGGTCAACGGCATCGCGCCGGCGGTTGACGTCAAGCTGGTCGAGGGCGCCAATCACATGAGCATCCTGAGCGCACCGAACGCGGTGTCCGCGATCGCTGAGGACGTCGCCACGCGGGACATGGCGGGAAGCTGATGTTCGATATCGGGAGAGTGCCATCATGATCGACAGCAAGGAAGCCGCTGAGGCGCTCTCCGATATCGACGAGATGGTCCGCCGTGTTCGTCAATCGCAGACCTACGACATCGCCAGCCTGATCATGATCTTGTGGGGCGTGCTGGTGTTCGCCGGCAATATCGCGAACTATCTCCGGCCCGATGAGGGCAATCATATCTGGATCGCCGTCAACGTGGCCGGAGCGCTGGCGACCCTCACGATGATCACTTTCAGAACCGCTCCACATGGCTTTGATGCCCGGATGCTGGTGGCGTATCTGTTGTTTTTCGCATTCGGCTATCTCTGCACCAAGGTGCTCGGCAACTTCACGCCGCGCCAGCTGGGAACTTTCTGGCCGATTTATTTCATGCTGTTTTATTCGATCGCGGGCATGTGGCTCGGCTATGCCTTCGTGCTGATCGGCGTCAGTATCAGCATCCTGACGCTGATCGGCTATTTCTATGTCGGTGGGCTGACGTTCCTGCTGTGGATGGCGTTCGTCAATGGCGGTGGCCTGATCCTGGGCGGGCTCTGGATGCGCCGGATTTGACCGATGGCTGAACTCGACGATGTCATCCATCAACCCTTGCGGCTGCGAATCATGGCGGGGCTGAATGCGCTGCCTGCGGGCGTGGGGCTCGAATTCGCCAAGCTGAAAAAGCTGACCAGCGCCACCGACGGCAACCTCGGCGCCCATATCGAGACGCTGTCCAGGGCCGGCTATGTCGCGGTCGACAAGGCCTTTGTCGGCAAGAAGCCGCAGACCACCGTGACCGCCACCGCGGCCGGCCGCGCCGCCTTCGCCCGCCACGTCGCGACGCTGCAAGAAATCATCGCGGCGTCCGGAGGTGGAAAGTAAGCTCGTCATTCCGGGCCTGCGCCAAACGGCGTATCCCGGAATGACGGTGATTGAGTTCGTCCTTCCCCTTGCGGAGCAAGGGAGTTTTGTGCGACCGAAGTTCCAAATCCTGTTTCTGAGCCCCTGTTCATGCAAATTCTCCTGCTCGGTTCCGGCGGCCGCGAACATGCGCTGGCGTGGAAGATTGCGGCGTCTCCGCTGGTGACGAAATTGTGGTGCGCGCCGGGCAATGCCGGCATCGCGCGTGAGGCCGAATGCGTCGCGGTCGACATCACCGACCACGCCGTGGTGATCGATTTCTGCAAACGCAACGCCGTCGAATCTCGTCGTGGTCGGCCCGGAGACGCCGCTCGCCGCCGGGATCGTCGACGATCTGACGGCCGTCGGCATCAAGGCGTTTGGCCCGAGCAAGCAGGCGGCCCAGCTCGAAGGCTCCAAGGGATTCACCAAAGACCTCTGCCGCGAATTCAATATTCCGACCGGTGCTTACCGCCGCTTCGGCAACGCGAACGACGCGCTCGGCTATGTCAGGGCTCAGGGCGCGCCGATTGTGGTCAAAGCCGATGGGCTGGCCGCCGGCAAGGGCGTCGTCGTCGCCAAGACGCTGCGCGAAGCCGAGGACGCTATCGCGATGATGTTCGAAGGCGCCTTTGGTGCGGCTGGCGCCGAAGTCGTGATCGAGGAATTCTTGTCGGGCCGCGAGATCAGCTTCTTCGCGCTGTGCGACGGCGAGACCGCGATCGCGCTGGCCACCGCGCAGGACCACAAGCGGGTGTTCGATCATGATGAGGGCCCGAACACCGGCGGCATGGGCGCCTATTCGCCGACGCCGTTCGTGACGCCTGAAATCCACGACCAGATCATGTCGCGGATCATTCTGCCGACCGTGGCCGGCATGAAGAAGCGCGGCACGCCATTCCGCGGCATACTCTATGCCGGCGTGATGCTGACGGAGCAGGGACCGAAGCTGTTCGAATACAACGTCCGCTTCGGCGATCCCGAATGCCAGGTGCTGATGCTGCGCATGATGTCCGACATCGTGCCGGCGTTCCTGGCGTCCTGCGACGGCGAGCTGAAGCATTTCGATCTGCGCTGGTATGACGAGCCGGCGCTGACGGTGGTGATGGCTGCCAACGGCTATCCCGGCGACTACGCCAAGGGCACGCGCATTGAAGGGCTGGATGACGCGGCCAAAATCGAGGGCGCCGAAATCTTCCACGCCGGTACGGTGGCAAAGGATGGCGCTATTCTTGCCAATGGCGGCCGCGTGCTGAATGTCTGCGCGTCGGGCAAGACCGTGAGCGAAGCGCAGCAGCGCGCCTACCAGGCGGTCGACCGCATCCAATGGCCGGAAGGTTTTTGCCGACGCGACATTGGCTGGCAGGCGGTGGCGCGGGAACGCGAAGGAAAATAACGGCCTCACCCTGAGGAGCATCGCGAAGCGATGCGTCTCGAAGGGTGATGATGCGGCCATCCTGCGAGACGCGCGCAAACGCGCGCTCTTCAGGATGAGGCTATCGATGTTACCGGCAACCTCAAATCAAATCGCCACCCGCAGCGCTCGCGGTGGTGCCGTGCTCGCGGAACGCCTTGATGACGTTGCGGCCGACTCGCCATCTGTGCACTTCGTCGGGACCGTCGACCAGCCGCTGCGAGCGGACCTGCGTGTACCATTTCGCCAGCGGCGTATCCTGGGAAAAGCCGAGGGCGCCATGCAGCTGGATCGCGGTGTCGATCACGTGATGCACCATATGCGCCAGGTACACCTTGGCGATTGAATTCTCCTGCCGGATGTCCATGCCCTTTTCCGCCTTGTAGGCAATGTGCAGCAGCATCAGCCGGCCGATATAGAGCTGGCTGGCGCATTCGGCGAGCATGAACTGCACCGCCTGCCGGTCGGCGAGCAACTGGCCGAAGGTCGAACGCTTGGTCACATGCGCGGTCGCCATGTCGAGTGCGCGCTGGGCTTTGGCGATGTTGTGCATGCCGTGGCGCAGGCGGCCATAGGCGAGGCGATGCTGGCCCATGTTGAAGCCGTTGCCTTCGCCGCCGAGCAGATTGTCGGCCGGCACTTTGAGGTCCTTGATCTCGATTTCGGAATGGCCGCCGCGCAGGATGTCGTCATGCGGGCCTTCGATCGCCATGTTGGCGACGTTGCGCTTGATCCTGTAGCCGGGGTTCGGCAATTCCACGATGAAGGTCGAGAACTGCTTGTGGCGCGGCGCGTCGGGATCGGTCTTGGCCATCACCAGCGCGATGTTGGCGACGCTGGCGGATGACGAGAACCACTTCTCGCCATTGAGGATGTAGTTCTCGTTACCATCCTTGACCGCGCGGGTCTGCATGCCCGTCGCGTCGGCGCCGGAGGCCTTCTCGGTCATCGAGAAGCAGATGCGCTTGTCGCCGTTGAGCAGGGGCTTGAGGAATTTCTCCTTCTGATATTCGGTGCCGTGTTCGAGGATCGTCATCATCGAGGCGTCGTCGGGGCCCTGCGTATTCATCGAGAGCGCGCCGAGCGAGCTTTCGCCCAGTTCCATCTGCACCAGCGCGTTGGCAAGCGGCCCCAAACCCATGCCGCCATATTCCTTCGGGACGAACGGGCACCACAGCCCCTGTGCGCGGGCCTTCTTCCGCAGCGGACCCAGCACCTCATCGAGCGGCTTGGTGTCGAGTTCCTTTTCGGCGGGGATGCATTCTTCCTGCACCCATTTGCGGACTTTTTCGCGGATCGCCTTGGCTTCTGCCGGGACTTCGAAATCGATCGACATGGGTGGTTTCCTCGTTCGGCTGTTGTTGGTCTTGGCTGATGAATGGCATAACTCCGGGGTCAGCCAGCGGCAACGTCGAACAATGTTTAAAGCAATCGCCGCTGTCGTTCCCGCGACGCCGCCGCGTGCCACCGCCGAGGAGTGCCAGAGATGCCAGATCTTGCCGATTTGTTTCCCGGTTATGCGGCCGAATGGATCAACACCAAATCCGGGCGCATCTTCGCCCGCGTCGGCGGCAAGGGGCCGCCGCTGTTGTTGCTGCATGGATTTTCCTCGACCCATGTGATGTGGCACCAGGTGGCGCCGCAACTGGCCGACAAGTTCACGCTGATCATCGCCGATCTTCCCGGCTACGGCTGGTCGGATATGCCGGAGAGCGACAAGGATCATATCCCTTACACCAAGCGCGCGATGGCGCAGACCATGGTGGAGGCGATGGAGCAGCTCGGTCATGTGCATTTTGCGCTCGCCGGTCACGATCGCGGCGGCCGCGTGTCCTATCGGCTCGCGCTCGATCATCCGGGACGGCTGTCGCAACTCGCGGTGCTCGATATCCTGCCGACCTATAATTACTGGGAGAAGATGAACCGGCTCTACGGGCTGAAGATCTATCATTGGCTGTTCCTGGCGCAGCCTTATCCGATGCCGGAAACCTTGATCGGCGGTAATCCGGATTATTTCCTCAAGCAGAAGATGGCGAGCCAGACCAAGTCGAAGACGCTCAACGAGATCGACCCGCGCGCGCTGGAGCATTATCTGGCGCCGTTCCGCGATCCCTCCCGCGTGCACGCGATGTGTGAGGATTATCGCGCCGGCGCCTACGCCGATTACGACATCGACAAGAAAGACCACGACGCCGGCAACAAGATCACGATCCCGATGCTGGCGCTGTGGGGCGATGCCGGCATCGCCAGCGCCGCGGCAACCCCGCTCGACACCTGGAAGACCTGGGCGACCAATGTCACGGGCGCGCCGGTCGATTCCGGGCATTTTCTGACGGAAGAGAATCCGGACGTGACGGCGAAATTGTTGAGGGAGTTTTTTGTGGCGTGAACACAGCCTGGCCGTAACTATCGACCGTCAGACCCGCGAAGGCGGGTATCCAGTATTCCGCGATCTTTGAGTTAATTACGGGCGCTCTGGAATACTGGATCATCCGCCTTCGCGGATGATGACGGTGGGGATTAAGTGAGGCACCGTGCCCCGAAATTCCTACCTTCTCGCCCTGAAAAACTCCCGCAACAGCGTCGCGGCTTCGCTTTCGCCGACCGCCGAATAAATTTCGGGGATGTGATGGCAGGTCGGCGACGCAAAGAAGCGTACGCCGGAATCGACCGCGCCGCCCTTGGGGTCGGCCGCGCCGTAATACAGCCGCCGGACCCGCGACAGCGAGATCGCGCCGGCGCACATCGTGCACGGTTCCAGGGTGACATAGAGGTCGCAATCGACCAGCCGCTCGCTGCCGACCGCCTTGGTGGCCTGGCGGATGGCCAGGATTTCGGCGTGCGCGGTCGGGTCGCGGTCGGCCAAGGTGCGGTTTCCGGCCTCCGCGATCACCTCGTTATTAAGCACGATCACACATCCGATCGGCACTTCACCGGCTTTTCCGGCGTTTTCGGCCGCTTTCAGGGCCAAATCCATGAAAGAAGGGGCTGCCATGCCTCGTATCATCCAAAGAAACCTGCTACTAGCTGCAGCTTCAGCAAACGTGGATACCGGTTTTGCGTGAGAATGCGGCTCGAACAGAGAGCGCGCGCTTTGTCGCTATGCCGATCCGTTCGCATCTCATGCACCGAGAGTAGAGACCCTTCATGCCCCGCGACAGCGACAAAAACAACGATTCCTCGCGCGGCCGGCGTGATCGGCCCGGCGGCGACGGCAAGGGCCGCGCTGGCGGTAAAGGCCGTTCCGGCGCGGCTCGGGGGCCTGAGAAGAAATTCGCCAAGCGTGGCTTCGCCGACAAGGGCGATGGCGGCGAGCGCCGGCCCTACGCCGGCAAGCCGGATCGCGCCAAGCCTTTTGAGAAAAAGCCTTACGAGAAGAAGCCTTACGAGAAAAAGCCGTACGCCGGCCGCCGCGATGACAGCCGGCCGCCGCGCCGTGCATACGATGGCGATGCGCCACGCCCGGCGATCGCACCGGCGATCGTCCGCAACGTTTCAACCGCGATGATCGCCCCACCGGTGAAAAGCGTCCCTACACCCCACGCGGCGGCGACCGCGATGCGCGCCCGGCAGCGCGGTTTTCCGACCGGAAATTCGGCGACAAGAAGCCCTATGCCTCGCGCGATGGCGACGGCGAGAAGCGGCCCTTCAAGCCGCGCGGCGAAGGTTTTCGGAAAGACGGCGACCGGCCGCAGCGGGATCGCCCCTATGGCGACCGTCCGCAAGGCGAACGAAAATTTGGCGGCGACAAGAAATTCTCGCGCGGCGCGCCGGATCGCGGTCCGCGCAAGAATTTCGGAGATAGACCTGAACGTGGCGATTCCAAGCCATGGCAGAAGCGGGATACAGGGCCGCGCGACGATGCACGTCCTTCGCGTCCGCCGCGCGATGGCGCGCGGAACTTCGACAAGCCGCGCTTCGATAAGCCGCGTTACGACAAGCCCCGCGACGGCGGCGACGAGCGCCCGCGGTTTTCGCGGTCACGTGAGGATCGTCCCAAGTTCGATCGTCCTCGCGAAGGCCGCGACGACCGTCCGAAATTCGATCGTCCGCGTCAGGAGCGCAACGCCTGGCAAGAGCATCCGCGCAACGAAACGCGATCATCCGATGGTTTTTCCGACCGTCCGCGCCGCGACAACGAGGACGACAGCAAGGTGTTCGCCAAGCGCCCGGCATTCGGGGGCCGTGGCGCCTATCGCGAGCGCAGTTCCGAGGAGCGCCGTCCGGCAGCGCGGCCGCCGCGCGAGAAGAAATCCGGCGAGCGCATCGCCAAGGTGGTGTCGCGGGCGGGCCTTGCCTCGCGCCGTGACGCCGAGGAATGGATCACGCAGGGCCGGGTTTCGGTCAATGGCCGCGTCATCAACTCGCCGGCGCTCGATGTCACCGTCAACGATGTCATCACCGTCGACGGCAAGCCGTTGCCGCCGCGCGAGCGGACGCGGCTGTGGATGTTTCACAAGCCGCGCGGCCTGATGACGACCCACGCCGACCCGGAGGGGCGGCCGACGGTGTTCGACAATCTGCCGGAAGGGCTGCCGCGGCTGATCTCGATCGGCCGGCTCGATTTCAACACCGAGGGCCTGTTGCTGCTGACCAATGACGGGGGTCTCGCGCGCGCGCTCGAACTGCCCGATACCGGCTGGCTGCGGCGCTACCGCGTCCGCGCCCATGGCGAGGTCACGCAGGCGCAGCTCGATGAACTGAAGAAGGGCGTCGAAGTCGACGGCGTCAAATATGGCTCGATCGATGCGACCCTGGAGCGCGACCAGGGCGCCAATGTCTGGCTGGTATTTGCGATCCGTGAAGGCAAGAACCGCGAAGTGCGCAACGTGATGGCGCATCTCGGCCTCGAAGTGAACCGCCTGATCCGGATTTCCTACGGCCCGTTCCAGCTCGCGGAACTCGCCGAAGGCGAGGTCGAGGAGGTCAAGACCCGGGTGCTGCGCGAGCAGCTCGGCGAGAAGATCGCGACGTTGGCGGGCGCGGATTTCAACCGGCCGATGCCGGGTGATGCTCCGTCTACTCCGCCGGCCGATGGGGGTGACGGTCCGCGCAGCAAGAAGCCGTTCAAGCCGGCGGGCAAGAGCGCGTTGATCGCCGACCGCAAGGGCCGCCGCGTGCTGGTGCAACGCACCGGCAGCGAAGAAGCCCGCGCGCGCAACGAAGCCGAAGCCAGCGGCTACGGCCCGCCGCGCCGCCCGCAGCGCGGCTATCACGGCAAGCGCGATCTCAAGCCGCGGGACGAGTAGCTTACGCGATGCGCGTCGTCGGCGGACGATTGAAGGGCCGCAATCTGGCCTCTCCATCCTCGCGCGATATCCGCCCGACCGCGGATCGCCTGCGCGAGTCCGTGTTCAATATCCTGATCCACGCCTATGACAACCCGATCGAGGACGCGCGCGTGCTCGACCTGTTCGCCGGCACCGGTGCGCTCGGCATCGAGGCGGTGTCGCGCGGCGCGAAGTTTACGCTGTTCGTCGACAACGGCGCCGAGGCGCGCGCGCTGCTGCGCAACAATGTCGAAGCGCTGGGCTTGGGCGGCGTCACAAAGGTCTATCGCCGCGACGCCACCGATCTCGGTCCCGCGCATCCGGTCGAGCCGTTCTCGCTGGTGTTTCTCGATCCACCCTATCGCATGAAGTTGGCCGAGAAAGCGCTGGCCTCGTTGCGCGCCGGCGGCTGGCTGACGCCAAGCGCGCTGCTGGTGGTCGAGGAAGCCAAGGCGGAATTCGTCACGCCGGAAGGTTTCGAGGAGCTTGAGCGGCGGGCGTATGACGATACGGAATTTACGTTTTTGCGGTTTGGCTGAGCGTGTCGCTTGCACAGCGTCATCCTGAGGTGCGAGCTTTGCGAGCCTCGAAGGATTGCCGCGAGGACGGCGCTGAACACCATCCTTCGAGGCTGCGCCGAAGATGGCGAGCACCTCAGGATGACGTCGAGTATCAGTCTCACCTTCGCCCGAACAATTTCTCGATATCGGCGAGCTTCAATTCGACATAAGTCGGGCGGCCGTGGTTGCACTGGCCGGAATTCGGCGTGTCTTCCATCTCGCGCAACAGCGCGTTCATCTCTTCCGGCTTGAGGCGGCGGCCGGCGCGCACCGAGCCGTGGCAGGCCATGGTGGCCGCGACATGCATCAGCCGGCGCTCCAGCGGCAGCGCCTCGTCCCATTCCGCCATGTGCTCGGCGAGATCGCGCAGCAGCGAGGCGGCATTGGCCTTGCCGAGCAAAGAGGGCGTCTCGCGCACCGCGACCGCGCCGGGCCCGAAGGAATCGATCGCGAGCCCGAACGACGCCAGTTCTTCCGAACGGTCGACCAGCTTCTCCACCGTCGCCTCGTCCAGTTCGACGATCTCCGGGATCAGCAGGATCTGCCGCTGCACGCCATTCCTGGCCAGCGACGCCTTGAGCTTCTCATAGACGATGCGCTCATGCGCGGCGTGCTGGTCCACCACGACGAGGCCGTCGCGGGTCTGCGACACGATGTAGGTCTCGTGAATCTGCGTTCGCGCTGCGCCCAGCGGCCGGTCGAGCAGATCGGCTGATGGAGTCTCCTGAAAGCGCACGTCGGCGGTCGGCGTGCCGACATCGAACGCGGCCTGGCCCGCTTCGGCGAACGCCGTCACCGCAGCGTTGCCGAAAGCCGAGAGCGGGTTGCCAGACGGCACCCCCGGCGGATAGGCCGGCGAGCGCTGCCAATCCCAGTTGACCGGCCCGGCGGGGCGCGGCGCAAATGACGGCCGGAACGAGGCGAGTGCGGCGCCGTCGCTGTTGGCCGCGGTGCGCTTGCCCTCGCGCGCGAGGCCATCCTTTAACGCATGCACGATCAGCGCGCGCACCAGGCCGGCGTTACGAAAGCGGACCTCGGTCTTGGCCGGATGCACGTTGGCGTCGACCTCTTGCGGATCAAGCGTCACGAACAGCGCCACCACGGGATGACGGTCGCGCGGCAGATAATCCGAATAGGCCGCGCGCACCGCGCCCAGGATCAGCTTGTCGCGCACCGGGCGGCCGTTGACGAACAGATATTGCCCGAGCGCATTGGCGCGGGTCAGCGACGGTGCCGCGGCAAAACCTTCGACCACAACGCTTTCCCGTTCGGCGCGCACTTCGATCGCGGAACTACGAAAATCCGCACCGAGGATATCGCCGAGCCGCGTGAGCCGGCCGGGCGCGCCGGGCAGCGCCGCGGCCCAGGTCACCGGCGCCCGTTCTTCGCCCGCGAGGGTAAAGGCGATGTCGGGCCGCGCCATGGCAAGCCGCCGCACCACCTCGCGGATCGCTTCGGCCTCGGTGCGGTCGGTCTTGAGAAATTTCAGCCGCGCCGGCGTGGCGTAGAAGAGATCGCTGACCTCGACCCGGGTGCCGTGGCCGAGCGCCGCCGGCATGATCGGCGATTTCGCGCCGCCTTCCACCTGTAACGACCAGGCATGCGGCTCGCTGGCATGGCGCGTGGTGATGCCAAGTCTCGCGATCGCGCCGATCGAGGGCAGCGCCTCGCCGCGAAACCCCAGCGTGCGGATTTGCAGCAGATCCTCGTCGTCGAGCTTGGAGGTGGCGTGGCGATCCACCGCGAGCGCGAGATCGGCCGAGGTCATGCCGCCGCCATCGTCGGTGATGCCGATCCGCCGCCTGCCGCCGCCGTCGGTGAAGATGTCGATCCGGCTGGCGCCGGCGTCGATGGCGTTCTCGACCAGTTCCTTGACCACGCTGGCGGGCCGCTCGACCACTTCGCCGGCGGCGATGCGGTTGACGACCTGTTCTGGGAGCTGGCGGACGGGCATGGGTTTGGGCAACTCGTGGGATTGGCCGATCAATCTAGGCGCTTTTGCCGGATCAGGGGAGGGCGGGCCATCAACCCTGGCTGCAAACCCACGGGTTTTCCGGGTCTTTCCCGCTGTTTGGCTAGGAAATGGCGGCGTTTGCGGCGGCTTCAGGCGCGGGCCGATCGATGACGGAAACATTGTGACCGCTGCGAGCCGGGTATATCGTTTAGAAAAGTTATAAAAGTGACCGGGAGGATACCCTATGTGCCAGCTGTTCGCGCATCAGCCGCAACGGGACTATAAATCGCAGACCAGATCGCTGCGCATCGATGGGCACTGCACCTCGATCCGGCTGGAACTGGCGTTCTGGGATACGCTGGAAGAGATCGCGAGCAAGGAAGATATGAGTCTCGCGAAGTTCCTGACCCGTCTTCACAGCGAGGTTCTCGACCATCACGGCGACGTGCATAATTTCGCATCGCTGTTGCGATGCTCGTGCCTGATCTATCGATCGAAGTCCACGGCCGTCATGCCCGATTTTATCGAGGACAGGACACCGCGGCTGGTCGCAGCCGAATAAGCGAAATTCCCTCGCCCCGCTTGCGGGGAGAGGGTTGGGGTGAGGGGCGCGTCTCACCAAGGTCTCGATAGCTCGCCCCGCTTGCGGGGAGAGGGTTGGTGAGGGGGCGCGTCTCACCAAGGTCAACTCGCGATAAGCCCCCTCACCCGAAGCCCTTCGGCTTCGACCTCTCCCCGCGCGCGGGCAGAGGTGAATAATCTGGCGAACGCTTCGATTCAGCCCGATGTCATCAAGCGCTAGATTTCCTTCCGCTGCATCGCGCCGGCGATGTGATCGGCCTGCCGGATCGCCAGCGACACGATCGTGAGCGTCGGATTGCAGGCCGCGCCGCTGGTGAACTGGCTGCCGTCCGAGACGAACAAATTCTTGATGTCGTGGGTCTGGCCGAATTTGTTGACGACGCCGTCTTTCGCCTTCGCGCTCATCCGGTTGGTGCCCATGTTATGGGTAGTGGGATAGGGCGTGGTCGGATAGGTCACGGTGGCGCCGACGGCCTCGTAGACCGCGGAACCCTGTTTGTAGGCGTGTGCCCGCATCGCGAGATCGTTGGGATGGTCGTCGTAATGCACGCTGGCGACCGGCATGCCGAACTTGTCCTTGGCGGTCGGATCGAGCGTCACGCGGTTGGTTTCCTGCGGCATATCCTCGCCGACCAGCCACATCCCGGCCATGCGCGGATAACCTTCCATCGCCGAGGTGAACGGACGTCCCCATGCGCCGGGATTGAGGAACGCCGCCATGAAGGGCAAGCCAAGCGACAGCGTTTCCATTTCATAGCCGCCCATGAAGCCGCGCGACGGATCGTGTCTGGCCTCGTCGTGGATGATGCCGGCCATGGTGGTGCCGCGATACATGTGAACCGACTTGTCGAACACCGCATAGACGCTGCCGGTCATGTGACGCATGTAGTTGCGGCCGACCTGGCCGGATCAGTTGGCGAGGCCATCGGGGAACATGCTGGAGGCGCTGTTGAGCAACAGCCGCGGGCTCTCGATCGAATTGCCGGCGACCGCGACGATGCGCGCCTTCTGCCGCTGGGTCTTTCCGGCCTCGTCGGCATAGACGACGCCGGTGACCTTGCCCGATGCATCGTGCTCGATCTTGAGCGCCATGCTGCCGGGGCGGACTTCAAGGTTTCCGGTCGCTTCGCCCTTGGGGATTTCGGTGTAGAGCGTCGACCACTTCGCGCCGGACTTGCAGCCCTGGAAGCAGAAGCCGATTTGCTGGCACGATCCGCGGCCGTCGCGCGGTTCGCTGTTGATCGCCATCCGTCCGGTGTGGACTTCCTTGTAGCCGAGCTTCTTGGCGCCGGCTTCCAGCACCTTGAAATTATTGTTGCCCGGCAATCCCGGAATGTTGTTGGTGCGGGTGACGCCCATCTTGTTCTCGGCCTTGGCGTACCACGGCTCCATTTCAGCCAGCGTGATCGGCCAGTCCTGCAGATTGGCGCCCGGCACGTTGCCATAGGTGCTTTTGATCCGGAATTCGTGTTCGTCGAAGCGCAGCGACGCGCCGGCCCAGTGCACTGTCGACCCGCCGACCGATTTCACGATCCACGCCGGCAAATTCGCAAAATCCTTGGCCACGCGCCAGTTGCCGGACGTGGTTCGCATGTCGGTCCATGCGAGCTGCGTGAAGCTTTCCCATTCGTTGTTGACGAAGTCCTGCAACTCGGTGCGCGGTCCGGCCTCAAGGATCACGACCTTGACGCCCTTCTGGGCGAGTTCATTGCCCAACGTGCCGCCGCCGGCGCCGGAACCGATAATGACGACCAGGCTGTCGTCGTTCAGATCGAATTTCGCCATGATAAAAGTCCTCCAACCAGAATCTTGCCACCAGATTTTGCCAACCGCATTTTCTCGCGAAGCGTTCAGACTTTCGGCAGCCAATCGATGTCGTTAAAGCCGCGTTTGATGTAGCCGCCATGCTCGGCGGACGAGCCCTCGTAGCCAAACTTCGGCCACAGCTCTTCCTGGTTGTAGAGCGAGACAACGAGATCGGATCGGATCTTCTTGAAGAAGTCGGTCTGCTCGATCCCCTGCAGCAACACCACGCGATCGGCTTCCCAGGCCACCTCGGCGTACGCCACCTTGTGCCGGTCTTTGGCATCCTGATCGAGGCGTCGAACGCCGTCTTCGAGCATCGCCTTGATCGCGGGATCCTTGGCGGCCTTGCCGTCCCACGGCTTGATCGCGGTGATGTAATAGCTGTCGACCAAAAAATCGTGCGGATAGATATCGCGCGCGACCTTCACCAGCGTCTTCAAGGTAGAGGGCGTCAGTGTGGTGGCATCGGCGGCCCAGGCATCCTCGATGCTGATCCCGGCGCTCGCCGCCACGGCTGCGACCGGAACCGCAGTCGCCGCACCTTTCAGGAAAATGCGCCGGCTGTATTTGCCTCGACGATCAACTTCTCTCATGGGTGTCCTCCTCTATTGGATATTTTTTTGAGCGTTAACCGAAGCGGCCACCTTTCTGGATCACTTCGATCTTGTAGCCGTCGGGATCGGAGACGAAGAAAAAGCGCGCCAGCGTGGCGCCGTCATGCTTGAAATCCCGCAGCGGGCCGGGTGACAATTTTTCGCGCTCGAAGCGGGCGTGCTCGGCATCGACATCATCGACGATGACGGCGAGATGGCCGTATCCATCGCCCAGCGAGTAAGGTTCCTTGCGATCGAAATTGACGGTCAGTTCGACCTCGAACGGCGATGACGGGTGCCGCAGATAGATCAGCGCGAAATCCGGGAATTTCAGGTGATCGGCGACTTCGAGCCCAAACGCGCGCGCGTAGAAGTCGAGCGATTTTTTCTCATCGAGAACGCGGATCATCGAGTGAACCGGCTTGGCCATCAGTTCAGCTCCTTCAGATACGCAATGATGGCGGCGCGGGTCTCGGGTTTGGCCTGCCGATACGCCATCACAGCGCCGGGAACGACCTCTTGCGGATTGCTCATCCATGCGTCGAGCCGGGCTTCGTCCCAGACGAAGTCCGCCTTTGCGAACGCCGGCGAATAGTGAAAGCCATTCACTTTGCCGGCTTGCCGGCCGACGATCTTGTCGAGCGGCGGCCCCTGGCGGAAAGATTCGGAAGCATCGGTGGTGTGGCAGGTGCCGCATTGCTGCTTGAACAGCGCGGCCCCATCGAGTGGCTTTGCCGCCGGCAGCGGCATTTGCGCCGATGCGGCGCAACACGCCGATATCGCGCTGCAAAATCCCAAGCCTATCGCAAGTATCGGACGCTTTGTTCTCATGCAGCCGAGCTTAGGTCGGTGCGAACAGGCCGTGGTAGTAGCCGGCTGTTTTATGATGGAACGTTGCGCGCAGCTTGGCGTGCAGTGCGGGCTCGTAGCGTTTTCGAGCGAAGTGGCAACCGGTTCGCGTGAAGAAAACGCGTCAAAACCAAAGCTAATCGTCGTAACCGCCCGAACCGCGCTTTGCCTTGACGTCGCCGCGGCGCTTCTTGCCTTCCAGCCGGCGCTGCTTGGAGCCGAAGGTCGGCTTGGTGGCACGGCGCGGCGTGGGCCGCACCATCGCTTCGCGCAACAACTCGAGCAGCCGGTCGATCACGTCGGCGCGGTTGCGTTCCTGGGTACGGAAACGCTGGCCGTGGATCACGATCACGCCGTCCTTGGTCATGCGCTGGCCGGCCAGCCGCGCCAGCCGCATCGCGGCATCCTCCGGCAGCGTGATCCGGCTTGTATCGAACCGCAACTGGGCGGCGGTCGAGAGCTTGTTGACGTTCTGCCCGCCCGGACCGGAGGCGCGGACGAAGCCGATCTCGATGTCGTTTTCGTCGATGGAGAGATCGCGGGCAATCCGCAGCATGGCGTCACCGGAAGACGGGATGATCCCCGGCGGGAATCGGGTCTTGCACAAGATAGAGGGTTTGGCAGCGGTGACTGAAGGACGGATGCGTTCCCCCTGCGCGGCGCCCTCGCGGCGCGCTGCTGATCCGAGGTCCATGGCACCAGGAAAGCGCAGGTCCCGGCTCTGCGGCGCACCGCCAAGAAGGCGCTGCGCCGCGTCCGGGAGACGAATCCGTGACGGGTCAGTTCGCCGTCGGCGGCGGGGTCGCGGCGGCGGGCTGGGCGGCGGCTTGCGGGGCGCGGCCGACGATCACGGTGAGCAGGCCCTGGCCCCACAGGCGCTTGGCGACGGCCTTGGTGTCCTCGAGCGTTACGGCATCGACGATGGCGTTGCGCTTCTCGATATAGTCGATCGGCATCTTGTCGAGCTGGTATTGCAGCATCGCCTGCGCCAGCTTGGAGGAGGTATCCAGCGCCAGCATCTGCGAGCCCTTGAGATAGGACTTGGCCTCGTCCAGTTCCTGCTGGGTCGGGCCGTCCTCGGCCATGCGGCGCACTTCCTGGTTGATGGCCTCGACGGTGTCGCCGGCGCGATCGGCGCGGGTGCCGGTATTGCCGATGAACAGCGCGGAGTGCTCCATCCACAACAGCGATTCATAGACCGAATAGGCCAGGCCCCGCTTCTCGCGGACTTCATGATAGAGCCGCGACGACAAGCTACCGCCGCCGAGGATGTGATTGACGACATAGGCGGCCATGAAATTCGGATCATGCCGCCGGATGCCGGGTCCGCCGAACGTCACCACGGTCTGCGGCACGTCGAGCGGAATGAACGCGCGTTGCGGCGGCTTGGCGGCCTCCACGTCCGGGATCGGCGTCAGGCTGGCCTTGGCGGGCAGGCTGCCGAACGTCTTGTCCAGGAGCTTGCCCAGCGTGTCGGGATCGACATCGCCGACCACGGCCACTTTAAGCGTATCCTTGGCCAGCACGTGGCTGACATAATCCTTCAGGTCGGCGATCTGGATCGTCGGTACGCTTTCCAGCGTGCCATCCGAGGGTCGGCCATAGGGATGGTCGCCAAAGGCCATTTGCAGGAACTTGCGGCCGGCCAGCGCGGACGGGCTGGCGCTGTCGCTTTGCAGATTGGAAATCACCTGGGAGCGGATGCGCTCGACGTCGGCGCTGTCGAAATGGGCCGATGTCAGCGACATCCGCAGCAGATCGAACGCCTCGTCGCGGGTGTCCTTGAGCATGCGCAACGAGCCGCGCAAATAATCCCGCGTCGCCGAGAAGCTCAATTCGATGGCGCGGCGGTCGAGCCGTTCATGAAAGGTCTTGGAATCCAGATCGCCGGAACCCTCGTCCAGCAGATCGGCGACCAGATTGGCGACGCCGGGCTTGCCGGGCGGATCCTGCGAGGCGCCGCCGCCGAAGGCATATTCCATTGCGATCAGCGGCACGGTGGCGTCCTGCACGAACCAGGCCTCGATCCCGCCGGGCGAGACCAGATGCTGGATCTTGGCCGCGGCGTGCGAGGGTGTCGATACCAGCGGCGTGACGGCGAAGCCGACGGCCAGGACCAGCGCGATGCGTCGTGTGCAAGCCAGGGGATTTATCACGAGCGCTTCTCCTCGCGTTTCGGCCCGTTATCCTTGATCAGATAGCCGGTCACCGATCGCTTCTTGTCGAGCCATTTCTGCGCGGCATCGCGCACCTGTGCGGCGGTGACGGCGCGAATGCGGTCCGGCCAGCTTCGGATGTCCTCGATGCTCAGGCCGGTGGTGAGTGCCGCGCCATACCAGCGCGCCAGCGTTGCCTGGTTGTCCTGGGCGTAGATCGCCTCGGCGATCAGTTGCGTCTTGACGCGCTCGAGGTCCTCGGAGCGCACCGTGTTTTGCGCGACGTCCGAGATCACGCGGTCGACCACCTGCTCGACTTGCGCGAAGCTGACGCCGGGTTTTGGCGCCACCGAGATCGTGAACTGGCTGGGATCGAGCGCGGTGCCCTGATAACCGGCGCCGGCGTTGACCGCGAGCGGCTGATCGACCACCAGCGCGCGGTAAAGATAGGAGTTGCTGCCGCCGCCCATCAATTGCGCCAGCACGTCGAGCGCAGGGCTTTCACCGGCGGCGGCCGTGGTGGCTGATGGCACGAGATAGTAGCGCATCATCTTGGGCTGTTCGACGCGCGGATCGGCGAACGTCACGGTGCGCGGCGCGATCGGCGTCGGCTCCTGCGGACGGATGCGCTGCGCCGCAATGGCGGGCTGCGGGGCGACGGCGCCGAAGGTCTTTTCCGCCAGCGGGCGGACATCCTGGACGTCGACGTCGCCGGCGATCACCAGCGTCGCATTGTTCGGCGCATAAAAGCGGTGGTAGAACGCCAGCGCGTCTTCGCGGTCGAGCTTCTCGATTTCCTGGTGCCAGCCGATCACCGGGCGGCCGTAGGGATGATTGAGGTACAGCGCCGCCATGATCTGCTCGGTGAGCCGGGCTTCCGGATTGTTGGCGACCCGCATGTTGTATTCTTCGAGCACGACGTCGCGCTCGGGCAACACGTTCTCGTCTTTCAGAATGAGGCCGGTCATGCGATCGGCCTCGAACTCCATCATCTTGCCGAGCTGGTCGCGCGGCACGCGCTGGAAATAGCCGGTGTAGTCGGTCGAGGTGAAGGCGTTCTCGTTGCCGCCGATCCGAAGCACGGTCTGGGAGAATTCACCGGCCGGATGCTTGCTGGTGCCCTTGAACATCAGATGCTCGAGGAAATGCGCCAGCCCCGATTTGCCGGGCGTTTCGTCCGCGGAGCCGACCTTGTACCAGATCATCTGCGTCACCACCGGCGTGCGGTGATCCGGGATCACCACCACCTTGAGGCCATTGCCGAGGGTAAAGGTCGCGGGTGGGTCCGAGGTGACGGTGGTCTGGGCGAGCGCGCCGGATGTTGAAAAAGCGAAGGCTGAAACCAGCGCGGCGAGAACGGAAGCGGCAAGACGATGTGAGGGCATCATGACCTGTCTGGAGGCCCGAACAAAATTGTTCGGAATGAAATCGCGGCTAGCGTACACCGCGGGTCTGCCGTTGAGCGTCACGAAGCCGCGAGACCGGCTTAACTAATCGCCATATTTACCGGCAGCCGGATTATATTCCTTGTTCAACGATTCCTTCGGCCCGGTGCCATACGCAAAATTCGGCGACGGCGTCTGGTAGCCGACCGGCGGCTGCGTCAGGGAGTCCCGCGTCGGCTCGCCCTTGAACGGGGCGATCTCGGCTTTGTTGCCGCCGAACAGGCCGGAGAAGCCGCCGCTATACCCGAGTTGCGACGGGTTCAGAATTGCGTTTCTGCCGGGATCGCCCTCGCCCGGCTGGAGGACCTGGCCGGGCGCGACGGCCGGAGCTGCCGTCCTGCCGACATTGAGTTCGCTCGGCGACAGCGGACGGGACGCTTCATTGGCGACCGTGGTGGCGTCGCGCGTATCCTTCTTGTCCTTGTTGCGCTTGGCAATCGCGGCCTTGCGGCGGGCTTCGTCGGGGTCCTTTGGCCAATTCGGCGCCTTCACCTCGGTGGCGGCGGTTTGCGGCGGCGGCAGCTCGAGCTTGGGAGGTACGACGAGCGGAGACCGCTCGCGATAATCGATGCCCCGGTTGTCCATGTTGGTGCCGCCGATGCCGGCCATGACGCCTTCGATGATCTTTTCCTCGAAGGTCTTGTCATCGTCGTCGTCTTCCTGGGCGCGCGCGGCGCCGGTCATCATCACGAAACCAACAGCGAGCGCGACGGCGCCGATCCGGAGCGCGCGCACCGATAGATGGGATGAATGACGCACTTCGTTGGCTTTGGTGTCGCGCATCGCGCTCTTCCTGTTCAAAGTTTCCGCAGGGCACGCCAACCGGGCGCAGCTCCGCTCCCGAAAGCCATGTTCCAAGCAGCCCGTATCAGCCGGGATCAGGGCGCTTTTGCGGCGGGTACCCCCAGGAAGGAATCATACAATAGGGCCGCCACACCGGCAACAATCGCTACATCCGCAAGGTTAAACACGTACCAATTGTAGGTATTTCCGCCGATCTGGACGTGGAACAGGGCGAAATCGACCACCGCGCCATAGGCGAAGCGGTCGATGGCGTTGCCGATGGCCCCGCCGATGATCAGGCCCAGCGCCAGGGTGGCCAGCAGCGTCCGTGAGCGTGCCATCCAGATCGCCAGCACGATCACCGCCACGGCCTTGATCAGCATCAGGATGATCTGGGCGGTGGGGCTGTCGTTCTGGAACCAGCCGAAGCTGATGCCGACATTCCAGGCCAGCACCAGATCGAAGAACGACGTCACACGCACCGCGCCGCGATGGGCGATGTCGAACACATAGAGCAGCCAGAGCTTCGAGGCCTGGTCGAGCGCCAGCACGGCGATGGCGGCGATGATGCCGGGACGGAGGTGAGAGTTCAAACCGTCACTCCCAGCGCCTTCCATTCGCGCAGGGCCTTGGCATCGCGCGGCGAGACATCGGGATATTCGGCGTCTTCGCCGACGGTCGGCAGGATCTTCCATGACCGCGCGCATTTGGTGCCGACGGCTTTTTCGACCACCACGGCGACGCCCGCAATGCCCTCCAGACGAAACGCGTCGGCCGGCGCCTCGCCCTCGCGCACTTCGTAATTCGAGGTGATGCAGACTTCGGCCAGATCGATATCGAACAGCGTGTTGAAAATCGCTTTGTCCGAAACGTAAATCAGCGGCGAGGCCTCCAGCGACGAGCCGATCCGCTTGGCGGCCCGCTCGACTTCCAGCGCGCCGGTGACGACGCGGCGGACATTGCGGATGGTTTCCCACTTGGCGGCCAATGCATCATCGCGGAACGCTTCCAACCCTTCAGGGAACAGCGTCAAATGCACCGACGGTTCGGCGTCGGGCCGGTACATCCGCCACGCTTCTTCCGTGGTGAACGACAGCACCGGCGCCAGCCATTTCAGGATCGCATCGCAGAGCATGTTGATGGTGGTCAGCGCGGCCTTGCGCGCCGTCGATGACGGCGGATCGCAATACAGCGTGTCCTTGCGGATATCGAAATAGAACGCCGACAGTTCGGTGTTCATGAATGCCGCCAGACTCGCGACCACGGTCTTGTAGTCGAATTCGGCATAGGCCGTGCGCACGATCGCCGCCTGCTCGGCCAGCTGATGCAGCATCAGCCGTTCGAGTTCGGGCATCTCGGCAACCGCGACCGCATCGTCCGGCTTGAAATGATGCAGAGTGCCGAGCATCCAGCGGATCGAGTTGCGCAGCTTGCGGTAGGTCTCGATGGTGTTCTTGAGGATCTCAGGACCGATGCGCTGGTCGTCGGCATAGTCGGTGGCGCAGACCCAGAGCCGCAGGATGTCGGCGCCGGAGTCCTTCATCACCTTTTGCGGCTCCACGGTGTTGCCGACCGACTTCGACATCTTGCGGCCGTTCTCGTCGAGCGTGAAGCCGTGGGTCAGCACCACGTCGAACGGCGCGCGGCCGCGGGTGCCGCAGCTTTCCAGCAGCGACGACTGGAACCAGCCGCGATGCTGGTCCGAGCCTTCGAGATACATCACGGTGTCGCGGCCGCCATCGACCTTGCGCTTGATGCCGGCGAGGCCGGGGAAGTGCACGGGATCTTCCAGCACGAAAGCATGCGTCGAACCGGAATCGAACCAGACGTCGCAGATGTCGTCGATCTTCTTCCACGCTTCATTGGCGAGCGAGCCGAGAAAGCGTTCGCGCGCGCCATCCATGTACCAGGCGTCGGCGCCTTCCTTCTCGAAGGCGTCGGCGATGCGCGCGTTGACCGCCTCATCCTGCAGGATCTCGGCCGAGCCATCGCTTTTTTCGCGCACGAACACCGCGATCGGCACGCCCCAGGCGCGCTGCCGCGAGATCACCCAATCGGGCTTGCTGTTGATCATGCCGTTGATGCGGTTCTGACCCGACTGCGGCACCCATTGCGTCACCGAGATCGCCTGCAGCGCGCGGGCGCGCAAGGTGTCGCCGGATTTCGCGTTGCTACCATCCGCGATATCCTTATCCATCGCGATGAACCATTGCGGCGTGTTGCGGAAGATCACCGGCTTCTTGGAGCGCCAGGAATGCGGGTACTGATGCTTGAGCCGGCCGCGCGCCAGCAGCATGCCGCGCTCGACCAGCGCCTTGATCACGGCCTCGTTGGCGTCGCCCTTTTCGCCCTTGTCGTTGATGACGCGCTTGCCGGTGAAGCCGGGGGCCTGATCGGTCAGCGCGCCGTTTTCATCGACAGTATAGGGGATGGTGGTATTGATGCCGCGCTGTGCCAGCTCGCGCGCGTTCGACATCCAGACGTCGAAGTCCTCGCGGCCGTGACCCGGCGCGGTGTGCACGAAGCCGGTGCCGGTATCGTCGGTGACGTGATCGCCCGGCAGCAGCGGCACCGTGAAGCTGTAGCCGCCGTCGAGCCCCTTCAATGGGTGCGCGCATTCCACCACGTCGAGCGTGTCGGCCGGGATGTCGCGGATTTTTTCATAGGCGGTGACGCGCGCCTGCTTGAACACGCTTTCTGCCAACGCGTCCGCCAGGATCAGAAGATCGCCTGTCTTGGCCCAGTTATCCGCGGCCGCGTCCGTGACCTTGTAGAGGCCGTAGGCAATTTTCGGCGAGAAGCTGATGGCGCGGTTGCCCGGCAGCGTCCACGGCGTCGTGGTCCAGATCACGATCGATGCGGCGGCCAGCGCGCCATGCGCCGGGGACGCAATCGGAAACTTCACCCACACCGTATCCGACGTGTAGTCCTCGTACTCGACTTCGGCTTCGGCCAGCGCGGTTTTTTCCACCACGCTCCACATCACCGGCTTGGAGCCGCGATAGAGCGTGCCGTTGGCGGCGAACTTCATCAGTTCGCGCGCGATCTGGGCTTCGGCGAAATAATCCATGGTGGCGTAGCGGTGATCCCAGTCACCGATGATGCCGAGCCGCTTGAATTCCTCGCGCTGCACGTCGAGCCAGTGGTTGGCGTAGGCGCGGCACTCCTTGCGGAACGCCACCATCGCAGCCGAATCCCGGAAGTCCGGCTTCTGCTTGCCCTTGGAGCGATAGTTCTCTTCCTCGATCTTCCATTCGATCGGCAGGCCGTGGCAGTCCCAGCCCGGCACGTAATTGGAATCGAAGCCGAGCATCTGCTGGCTCTTGGTGACGACGTCTTTCAGGATCTTGTTCAGCGCGTGCCCGATATGGATGTTGCCGTTGGCGTAGGGCGGGCCGTCATGCAGCACGAATTTGGCGCGGCCGGCCGCGGATTTGCGCAGGCGGTCGTAGAGGTCGATCTCGTTCCAGCGCTTGAGGATTTCCGGCTCGCGCTGCGGCAGGCCGGCGCGCATCGGGAATTCCGTCTGCGGCAGGAACAGGGTTTTGGAATAGTCGCGGGTTTCAGATTTTTGGGCTTCGGATTTTTGCGGCTTGTCGGACATGAATGCTCTGGTTTGGCTCGAAGGGGCGCTTGAAACGCGAGGGATCGCGGATGAATGAAGCAGGTCCCGGTTTTCCGCCGAGCCGAAGCTCAGGCAGAAGCCGGGCCGCTAATGCTTATGGTGCGCCGCGCAAACATGGGGCTTTCCATAGCAGCCGGCCGCCGGATCGCAAAGCCCTGCGGCGCGATCTGCGCCATTCCCGCGGGCCAGCGGCCTGATCCCTGAACTCATGGTTTTGGGTGATGCGGCCGGGCCGGATTTCCGGTGACCGTCTGCCCGCTCGCGACGTCCCGCGTCACGACGCTGCCGGCGCCGATCACGGCCCCGTCACCGATCGTTACGCCGGGCAGGATAATGGCGCCGCCGCCGATCCAGACGTCGGCGCCGATCCGTACCGGACGTCCGAATTCGACGCCGCTGCGCCGCGTCGCGGCATCGCGCGGATGGTCCGCGGCGTAAATCTGCACGGCGGGCCCGATCTGGGTGCGGTCGCCGATAACAACTTCGACGACGTCGAGGATGACGCAGTTGAAATTCAGGAACACGCCGTCGCCGAGACTGATGTTGTAGCCGTAGTCGCAGAAAAATGGCGGCCGGATCACGGCGCCGCTGCCGACATGGGCGAAACGCTCGGACAATAAGGTGTGACGTTCCGAGACCGGCAGCGCCAACGCCGCGTTGTAGCGCACCAGCCATTGCTTGGTCGCCGCCTGATCGGCGCCGAGCTCGGCATCCGGCCGGTATAATTCGCCCGCCAGCATCTTTTGCTTTTCGGTCTTGTTCAATCGATCGCTCCAAGCTTCGGGAAGGCGTTCGGTGCGGCCGCCAGGGCAGCGCGGGCTTTGGCGCTATCGTCGTCCATCTGGCGGATCAGCGCGTCGATGCTATCGAATTTCAGTTCCTCGCGGATGAAGGAGATGAAGGCGACGTCGAGCGCCGTGCCATAGAGGTCGCCCTTGAAATCGAACAGGAATACTTCCAGCAGCGGAGCGCCGTTGTCGAAGGTCGGGCGGCGGCCGAAGCTGGCGACGCCGTCGATCCGCTCAAGACCACGGCCGACCCGTACCGCGTAGATGCCGTGCTTGAGCCCGCAAGTCTTGTCGAGACGGATATTGGCGGTGGGATAGCCGAGATCGCGGCCGCGCTTCTCGCCATGGATCACCTCGCCGGTGATGAACCAGGGGCCGCCCAGCATCGCGGTGGCGTCGGCGATCTGCCCCTCGGCCAGCGCCATCCGGATCGCGCTGGAGGAAACCGGCCGCTCCTCGATATCGACATGCGGCTGCACATCGACCTCGATGCCGAGCCGGGGCGCTTCGCTGACCAACAGGCTCGGCGAGCCGACCCGGCCCTTGCCGAAATGGAAGTCATAGCCGACCGCGATACCGCTGATTCCGAGCCGCTCGATCAGATCATGGTGAATAAAGTCTTGCGCCGTGGTGCCGGCCCGCTCCTTGTCGAAAGTCATGATCACGGCGCCGGCGAGGCCCGTCCCGGCCAGCAGCCGCAGTTTGCCGGCCTCATCGGTGAGCCGGAACTGGGGGGAATTCGGGCTGAAAAAGCTGCGCGGATGCGGTTCGAACGTCACCGCCAGCGCGGGTTTGCCGTGGGCACGCCCCATCGCCATGGCGGCCGATATCACGGCCCGGTGACCAAGGTGGACGCCATCGAAATTGCCCATCGCGACCACGGTCCCGGCCGGAATCGCGGCTGCGGGGGTGGAATCGCGGATAACCATAAAGTCGGACGACATTTTTCGGGGTTCTTCAGCAGAGGTCGATCAGGGAGCGCGACCGTGACGTGGGGGGGCCCGTGAAGTCAAGCCAGCCCGGGGGTTGCCTCGGCCGGTGGCCGGGATGGCGTGCGTCCGGCGGCCGGTTAACGGGCTGTTTAACGGCTGATGCTACTGCTGGGGGTGAACTGCGGGGGCATCTCGGTCCCATGGCAGATTGTATTTCGGCGTTAGTGTCGTGTGGGGGATCCAATGGCGGTTGATTTGTCGATGTCGGTTCTGGTGGTGGATGACTACAACACCATGATCCGCATCATCCGGAATCTCCTCAAGCAGCTCGGTTTCGAGAATATCGATGATGCCAGCGATGGCTCGGCGGCGCTGAACAAGATGCGCGGCAAGAAATACGGGCTGGTGATCTCGGACTGGAACATGGAGCCGATGACCGGCTACGACCTGCTGCGCGAAGTGCGCGCCGACCCCAATCTGGCCACCACGCCGTTCATCATGATCACGGCGGAATCCAAGACCGAGAACGTGATCGCCGCCAAGAAGGCCGGCGTGAACAATTACATCGTCAAGCCGTTCAATGCCGCGACCTTGAAGACCAAGATCGAGGCGGTGTTCCCGGATATGGCGAGCGCGTAAGGCGCGGCCTTCCTGATTTTACCAACCGGCAGATATCAAGATTTGTCATGCCCGGGCTTGTCCCGGGCATCCACGTCTTTGGTGCCGTGAATGCTTCAAGACGTGGATGGCCGGGACGAGCCCGGCCATGACGGGGGTGAAATGGTAGTGCCGGCCGCGAGCGTCGAGTAAATCAGTCCACTTCGTCTGCTACCACTTCAACTCGCGCGTCAGCGCGCGGGGCGGGTGGCCGAACAATTCCTTCACCGAGGCGGGGTCGAGTTGATCGACGCCCTCGAAATCCTCGGCATGGATGCCGCGGGTCACGAACAGGCAATCGATTCCGAAGCCACGGGCGCCCGTCAGATCGGTCCGCACGGAATCGCCGATCGCCAGCACGCGGCGGAGCTCGGTCGCTTGGCCACGACGCTCGGCGACCAGCGCCATCGCGCGCTCATAGATCGGCCGATGCGGCTTGCCGTAGAAGATCACCTCGCCGCCGAGTTCGCGATAGAGTTCGGCGATCGCGCCGGCGCAATAGATCAGGCGATCGCCGCGTTCGACGACGATGTCGGGATTGGCGCAGATCAGCGTCAGCTTGCGCTCGCGCGCCTTGAGCATCATGCCGCGATAGTCTTCGGGGGTCTCGGTTTCGTCGTCGAGCAGGCCGGTGCAGACGATGTAGTCGGCCTGTTCCAGCGGAGAGAGCACCGGATCTAGTCCGCGATAGATCGAATTGTCGCGTTCCGGGCCGAGCCAGAATACTTTTCGTCCCGGATGGTCGGCGACGTAATGCCGGGTCAGATCGCCTGAACTGACGATGGCGTCGTAGGTGTCGTCGGCAACCCCGAGCTTGCGCAATTGCCGCTGCACCGAATCCGCCGGCCGCGGCGCGTTGGTAATGAGAATGACGGTGCCGCCGCGGCTGCGAAAAGTATGCAGCGCCTCGCAGGCTTCCGGAAACGCGACCAGGCCGTTATGGACCACGCCCCAGATGTCGCTGAGCAGGACATCCACGCCGTCCACGAGGTCGCGCAATTTCTCGGCAAACCGAAGGGTTGTCATCGCAGGCGCGACCGCTCAGCCCGGTCCGGCGATGCGGCGCGCCAGCGCGGCGACCCCGGAGATGCGCGGAGAATTGATGGCCGACGCATCGATGGAAGCTGTTTTGCCGGAGCCATTGGTATCGGGAGCCTTGAAATCGGGAACCTTGGTTGAATCCTGGACCTTCGCGTCCTGCCCCTTGCCGGCAGGCGCCCCGCCGGTAGCAGATGCCCCCTCCGGCCGCAACGGTCGCGGCGGGGCAAACAGGAACCCCTGACCGAACCGCACGTCGTAATCGAGCAAATCGACCACGGCGCGCTCGCCCTCGATCCGCTCCGCGATCAGGTCGATGCCGAAGCGGCCGAGCAGATCGGAAAGATCCGAGGGATGAATGTCCGAGGTCGAGCTCTGGCGCTGATCGAGCAGTAGTGCCGCCGGCACCTTGATGAAGCGGACGCCGCGATCGGCGAGTTCACGCGGCTCGATCCGCAAATCGGTGACGTGGTCGATCGAGAAACGGAAGCCGCGCTGCGCCAGCGCCGCCAGATGTTCGGTCTCGGTCGGGCCCAGGTTGCGAAACGTCGATTGCTTGAATTCGAGCACGAACGACGCCGCCAGCGCGCGATTGGCTTCGAGGAAATCCAGGCATTGCGCGAAGGTGGCGGGATTGCCGAGCGTCGCCGCCGCGACGTTGCAGAACACGCCGACTTCCTTGTTGCGCACCATCAGCCGGCGCAGCACCTGCACGCATCTCAGCATCACCATGTGATCGATCCGCCCGATCAGTCCGGCGGCTTCGGCGATACCGACGAAATCGTCGGCGGTGATGATCTGATCCTTGTCGTCGCGCAGCCGCGTGACCGCTTCGTAGAAGCGCACCTTGCGCTGCGGCAAGGTCACCATCGGCTGCAGATAGAGATCGAGCCGGTTTTCCTCGACGGCGTTCTTCACCGCAATGAGCACCTGCGCCTGGCTCAGCGACGGCGGCGCCTGGCTGACGGCGGCGGCGGGAGGCGGTGTGACGGGGGCCGCGGTGGTCGCCGCTGTGCCGCTCTGCTCGCCCGACAGCGGCAGTTCCTGTTGTCCTGGATCTCGGGCGGTGTCCGCCTGCGCCTGGGCCTGCGCCTGCGCCTCGTCGGTGCCGCGGTCAGCGCGCCCGAGGACAACAACTCGTCATGGCTGGCGACCGAGGCGGCGAGCTGCTTGACCAGCCCGCCCAGTTCATTGATCTCGCCGACAACCGCATGAATGCGGTCGGCCCCGATCGAATTCGTCGAGGTGATGCGGCCTTCGACCGCGGCGAGGCGGCGGCCGAATTCGGCGACCTGCCGGGCGAGGTCGGCGGTGCCCCGCGACAGGTCCGCGATCTGGCCGCCGACGTCGGTACGGTCGCGCAGCCGCATCGATACCGCGTTGTAGAGGATCAGAAAGGTCAGCGCGGTGAGCGCCACGATCGCGGATTCCATTCCGCTGATGCCTGCCACCGAATACAGAACGAGGCCAAGCGAGGCTGCGACCAGCACCATGCAGATGGCGATGAAAATCGTCGAAATGCGGATCATGTTGCGCGCGGGGCCCTCAAGTCCATGGTCACGGGCTCAGGGGAAATGCGAAAAAAGCTTCGCTCGTCTCAGTTTCGCCTCCCCCAGGCGCGGCGAGCTTAGCATTAATGTTGATTCGGAAGACTAGTGTTGTTTGGACACGGCCGGAACCGCTGATCCCAGCGTGTCGGCCATCACCGCGCCGCGGCGGCCCAGCGGTTTGGCGCGGCCGATGGTGGTGTCCAGTGCGGTCTGGTGCTCGATTTCCGAATTCAGTTCGGCGCCGCACAGCACGATAATGGCCGACATCCACATCCACATCATCAGGCCGATCGCGGCGCCGAGCGAGCCATAGGTCGCGTCATAATTGGCGAAGTTCGACAGATACCAGGACAGCAAGGACGAGCCTGCGATCCACAGCAGCGCCGCCGCCAGCGTGCCGACGCTCAACCATTCCCAGCGGGCCTGCCGCCGGCTTGGCCCGAACCGGTAGAGCAGGCCGAGCGCGATCAGTAAAATGACCAGCAGCAGCGGCCACCGCGCCAGGCTGACGATGAACTGGCTTTCCGGGGCGAGGCCGACATGATTGAGCGCCAGCGGCAGCGCGACCACGGCGCTGACCATCAGCAACAGAGCGGCGATGCCGCCGGTGGTGAAGGCCAGCGACAGCAGGTTCAACCGGATGAAGCTGCGCTTTTCCCGTTCCTCATAGACCACATTGAGCGCGTCGATCACCGCCTTGACGCCGGCATTGGCGCTCCAGATCGCAAGCGCGAGGCCGAACAGGAAGGTGGCGCCGAGCGCGGTGTTGCCCTTCATCAGCACCCGCGCGATCTGGTCCTGCACGATCTGGAACGAACCCTCCGGCAGCATCAGCGCCAGCGTTTGCAGATTGGCGCCGATGGTCGAGGGATTGGCGAACAGGCCATAGCAGGAGACCAGCGCGGTGATCGCCGGAAATACCGCGAGCAGGCCGAAAAACACCACGCCGGCGGCAATGGCGAGCAGGCGGTCTTCGCCGGTCCGCGCATAGGTGCGCCACAGAATGTCCTTCCAGCCGGTCCACGGAATCTGCAGCGGATTGCGCGAAAGCCGCCCGCGCTCGGGCCGGGACAATTCGCCGGCGAGAGCGTCGAGGGGCTGATGTAATGGGGTCGGTTCCGCTGGCGGACTCGGCGGCAGCGGCGTCCGAAAGTAGCGTTGCAAGGTCAGCACCGCGATCGCCGTTGCCGCGATCAACAGCAGATCGTTGGTCCCGGATGGTCGGCCGGACATCAGACGTCGATTCGCCGGTTCTGGTTCCTGCGCCTCACCGCGGCCCAGCCCAGCAGCGTGGCCGCCAAAATCAGGCCGGCCTGAACCTGGCGGTTATCTTTTCGGGGCCGCGTGGCTGGCTTGAACTGGTTTGTGCCGGCGTGATCAACTGGCGCAGAAGGCGCCGGCATCAGCGAGGCCGCCCTAGCCTGCATCCCCTCAGTAGGCGCTGTTCGGAGCGGACTGGCCGTGATGGCGACGCGAAGCCGGCTGGTCAGCGAGGGAAAGTGCGGCGGCGGGCGCTTGAGCCTGGCGGCCGCCAGCGCCGCGCAGATCATCGCAATCACGAGCAGCAAGGCACCGATCACCCCGAACGCCGGAAACATTCCGTAACGGATTTGCACCCAGCGAAACAATGCAGCGAGGCCGACCAGACAGGCCGCGATCAGAAAAATCCCGGATGCCGCGAACAGCCCGGCCGCGACCGCATAGGATGTGGCGGTGCCGGTCGCCTGATTGGTGCGGTCGCGCATGTACGACCGCGTCGCCCGCTTGACCTGGTTGAGTTTGAGCCCGAGCCCGGCGCGCAGCAGATCGCTCGAAGGCGCCAACATGTCCGCGATCCTCTCCCGGCGAAGGACAAGATGTCCTCGCGGGGGATGAACGTGCGGTGGTTTCGAAGGTTCCTGAGAGGCGTGTTTCCCGGACTCGGAGCAAGCCAGAAGGCTCGCACCGCGTCCGGGAGATAGGCGAGGAGTTTACGCGACCGCGCGGATAACCTTGGCGACCTTCTCGATGATCTCGCCGATCTGGTCCTCGGTGACGATCAGCGGCGGGGTCAGCGCCAGGGTATCGCCGGCGACGCGCAGCATCAGGTCGTTGTCGTGGAAGGCGCTGTTGAGCCCGTCGAAGCCGCGCTTGCCCGGCAGATCGGGGCGCGGGGCGAGGTCGATGCCGGCGGTGAGCCCCACCGTGCGGATGTCGACCACGTTCGGTTCGCCCTTCAGCGTCATCACCGCGTCGGCGAATTTCGACTCGAGCTTGTTGGCGCGTTCGAACAGCTTTTCGTCGCGGTAGATATCGAGCGTCGCCAGCGCCGCGGCGCAGGCCAGCGGATGCGCCGAATAGGTATAGCCGTGGGTCAGCTCCACCATGTGCTCCGGACCGCTCATGAAGGCGTCATGGATGGTGTCGCGCACCAGCACGCCGCCCATCGGCGCCGCACCATTGGTGATGCCCTTGGCGAAGGTCAGCATATCCGGCAGCACGCCGTAACGCTCGGCGGCAAAGGCGAAGCCGAGCCGGCCGTAGCCGGTGATGACTTCGTCGAAAATCAAGAGGATGCCGTGCTTCTGCGTGATCTCGCGCAGCCGCTTCAGATAGCCCTTGGGCGCCGGCAGCACGCCGGTCGATCCGGCCATCGGCTCGACGATCACGGCGGCGATGGTGGAAGCGCCATGCAGATTGACCAGACGCTCGAGTTCGTCGGCGAAATGCGCGCCGTATTCCGGCTCGCCCTTCGAGAACGCCTGCTTGTCGCGGTCATAGGTGTGGGGCAGGTGATCGACGCCGGACAATAGCGTGCCGAACATCTTGCGGTTGTTGACGATGCCGCCGACCGAGGTGCCGCCGAAGCCGACGCCATGATAGCCGCGCTCGCGGCCGATCAGGCGGGTGCGGGTGCCCTGGCCGTTGAGCTGATGATAGGCCAGCGCGATTTTCAGCGCGGTGTCGGCCGCTTCCGAGCCTGAGTTGCAGAAGAACACGTGATCAAGCCCGGCCGGCGCGAGGTCGGCGATACGGCTGGCGAGTTCGAACGCCTGCGGAATGCCGAACTGGAACGGCGGCGCGTAGTCCAGCGCTGCGGCCTGCTTGCCGATCGCCTCGGAAATCTGGCTGCGGCCGTGGCCGGCATTGCAGCACCACATGCCCGCGGCGGCATCGATGATCTTGCGGCCATCGACGGTAAAATAATGCATGTCCTTGGCACCCGCGAGCAGCCGTGGCGCCTTCTTGAAGGCCCGGTTGGCGGTGAACGGCATCCAGTGCGCGGCGAGGTCGTTCGGGACGTTGACGGCGGTGGCAGTGGGGCTCTTGTCGAGCATGGGGGCCTCTTGCTTGCTGGGTATGGCGGTTGCCCCGCAGGCTATCAGCTTCATCGCGGTACGGGAACGCCGGTGGCCGCTATATTTGCGTTCAATCAGACGGTTTTAGAGGCAACGCAAGCCACGCGCCGGCCTCACAAATCGGCGGCGGCGATCCAGAACACTTCGCCGTCGGAGTCTTCGGTATCCAGCCATAACAGCGGCAATTGCGGGAAGGCGGCCTCGACCAGTTCGCGGCCGCGGCCGATCTCGCACAACAGGCCGCCCTGCGGTGTCAGGTGCTGGCTGGCTTCGTCCAAAATACGCCTGACGATATCGAGCCCGTCGGCGCCGCCATCGAAGGCGATTTTGGGTTCGGCGCGGCATTCGCGCGGCAGCGCCGCCATGCCTTCGGCATCGACATAGGGCGGATTGGAAATGATCAGGTCGTAACGCTTGTTGCCGAGCGGCTTGAACAGATCGCCGCGGTGCAAGGTCACCCGGTCCTCAAGGCCGTAATCACTGACATTGCGCGCGGCGACCTCGATCGCGTCCCGGGAAATATCCACCGCGTCGACCTGCGCGTTGGGGAAATTCCGGCTGGCCAGGATCGCGAGGCATCCCGACCCCGTGCAGAGGTCGAGCACGCGTTCCACGGAGTAGGGATCGTCGATCAGCGCGCCGGCGGCTTCATCGTCTTCATTGCCCTCACCACCAAAATGGGAGTCCAGCAATTCGCCGATGAAGGAGCGCGGCACGATGGTGCGCTCGTCGACATAAAAGGGCAGGCCGCGCATGTAGATCTTGTTGACCAGATAAGCCGCCGGCTTCCGCGTGGTGACGCGGCGGGCAATCACCTCGAGAATCTGTCTGCCTTCTGCCGCGGTGACGCGTGCGGTGGCGAAGGTCTCGAACTGGTCGGGATGCAGATGCAGCGTCGCGCACACGATGAACGCGGCCTCGGCGAGCGGATCGGTGGTGCCGTGCGCGAACACCAGTTCCGCTTCGGCGAACCGGCTGACCGCATAGCGGACGAAATCGAGCAGCGTGCGCAGTTCGCCGGCGGCGACCTTGGGGAATTTCGGCGCGGCGCGGCCACGTGTCGCAGCCTTGCGAACGCCTTTGGTGGCGCGTTTGGCCATCAGGATTTGGTCCAGCGCGCGGCCGCCGCGTCATCGTGATCGTGGGCCTCGATCCAGTTCGTCCCCTTGGCGCTTTCCTCGCGCTTCCAGAACGGCGCGTTGGCCTTGAGGTAGTCCATCAAAAATTCCGCCGCCTCGAACGCGGCCTGCCGATGCGCCGAGGCCGCCAATACCAGCACGATATTCTCGCCCGGCGTGATGCGGCCGACGCGATGAACGACGGTCAGGCCGGTCAGCGGCCAGCGCGACATCGCCTCATCGGTGTGCCGCTTGATTTCGGCTTCCGCCATACCGGGGTAATGTTCGAGCGTCAGTGCCGCGATCGGCTCGCCGTTCTCGCTGCCGCGACAGATGCCGGAAAAGCTCACGACCGCGCCGATATCGATGCGGCCTTCGGTCAGCGCGGCGATCTCTTGCGCGATGTCGAAATCGGCTGCCTGGATGCGGATGGTGACGGCGGCGGTCATCGGTTGATTTAACCGCCGGTCATCGGTGGGAAAAACGCAATCTCGCGGGCGCCCGAGATCATGGCGTCCGGTTTGACATGGGCGTGGTCGATCGCGGCGCGGATCACCCGCGGCCGCTCGAACGCGTAAGCATAGCTTTCGCCGCGCCGCGCCAGCCAGCCGATCAAATCATCGACCGTGCGCACATCGGCCGGCGGCTCGAGCGTTTCCTCCGATTTGCCGATCCGTTCGCGCACCCATGCGAAATACTTGACCTTCATCCCTCATCTTCCTTGATGAGATGGTGAATGCCGGCGCGGAAATAGTCCCAGCCGGTGTAGATCGTGAACAGCGCCGACATCCACAGCAACACGATCCCGATCAGCGTCGTCGCGGGCAGGATCTGCTCGCCGGCCTCGCCCGCGATCAAAAAGCCGATCGCGACCAGTTGCAGCGTGGTCTTCCACTTCGCAAGCTTGGTAACGGGGACGCTGACGCGCAAGGCGGCGAGATATTCCCGCAGGCCCGACACCAGGATTTCGCGGCACAGGATCACGATCGCGGCCCACAGCGTCCAGCCATGGATGCTGTTGTCGGCGGCCAGCATCAAAAGGCAGGAGGCGACCAGCAGCTTGTCGGCGATCGGATCCAGCATCCGGCCGAAAGCGGATTGCTGATCCCAGATCCGCGCGTAATAGCCATCGAGATAGTCGGTGACACCGGCGGCGATGAACACCGCCAGGGCGATCCATCGCAGCCACAGCGGGCCTTCCATGATCGACTTGGCAAAAACGCACCCCACCACCACCGGAATCGCAGCGATCCGGGCATAGGTCAGAATGTTCGGCAGGGACAGGCTCTTGGGTTGTCCCTTGGACTGGGCCTTGGTGGTCGCAATGTTCATCCGTCTTACCAATACCGCTGAGGCACTTACGTCAACCGGGTGGGGTACATGATCCGGGGAGATGACGTAATTGTAACGCCAGCCCCCGTCTAGTTGGGCTGCGCGTGGAAAAACTCGAAAATCTTGCGGGCGCTTTCGGCGCTGACGCCGGGAACCTTGCCGAGGTCGGCAATCGACGCCCGTTCGATCTCCTTCAACGTTCCGAAATGATGCAGCAAGGCACGTTTCCGTGACGGGCCGATGCCGGGAATCTCCTGCAAACCGGCCTCGCGGATGTCCTTTTTGCGCAGCTTGCGGTGCGAGCCGATCACGAAGCGATGCGCCTCGTCGCGCAGCCGCTGGATGAAATACAGCACGGGGTCGCGCGGCTCGAGCTTGATCGCCTCGCGGTCCGGCATGAACAGGGTTTCGCGGCCGGCATCGCGGTCGGGGCCCTTGGCGACCGCCAGCAGCGAGACCTGGGTCAACCCGAGTCCCTCGAAGATCTCGCGGACGGCATTGAGCTGGCCGCGCCCGCCGTCGATGATGACGAGGTCGGGCCATTGCGGAAACGAATCGTCGTCCGCCTTGGCTTTGGTCAGAATCGGCTTTGGCATCGCCTTCGGCCGGCGGGTTCAGCAGCCGCTTGAAGCGGCGCTGCAGCACCTCGCGCATCATCGCGTAATCGTCGCCCGGCGTCAGGCCTTCCGACTTGATATTGAACTTGCGGTACTGGTTCTTGATGAAGCCGTCCGGCCCGGCCACGATCATGGCGCCGACGGCGTTGGTGCCCTGAATGTGGCTGTTGTCGTAGACCTCGATGCGCCGCAATTGCTGCGGCAGGCCGAGCGTCGTGACCATGCCTTGCAGCAGCCGGCTTTGGGTGGCGGTATCGGCGAGCCTGCGGCCGAGCGCCTCGCGCGCATTGGTCAGCGCGTGGGTGATCAGCTCCTTCTTTTCGCCGCGCTTCGGCGTCGTGACCTCCACCTTGAAGCCCGCCTTGACCGACAAGGCGTCGGCCAGCAACTGGCTTTCCTCGATCTCGTGCGACAGCAGGATCAGTTTCGGCGGCGGCTTGTCGTCGTAGAATTGCGCGAGGAACGAGGCCAGCACCTCTTCTGACGTGAAGGTCTTCTCGGCACGGGGGAAATAGGCGCGGTTGCCCCAGTTCTGGCCGGTGCGGAAGAAGAACACTTCGACGCAGGAATAGCCGCCCTCCTGGTGGATGGCGAACACGTCCGCTTCCTCGACGGTACGGGGATTGATGCCTTGCTGGGACTGGATCGCCGACAGAGCGGCGAGCCGGTCGCGGTAGAGGGCGGCGGTTTCGAATTCGAGCTCGGCCGAGGCTTTCTCCATCTCGCCGGCCAATTCCTTTTTGACCAGATGGCTGCGGCCGGACAGGAAGTCGTTGGCCTCGCGCACCAGCTCGGTGTAGCCGGGGAAATCGATCTCGCCGGTACAGGGACCGGAGCAGCGGCGGATTTGATACAGCAGGCAGGGCCGGGTGCGGCTTTCAAAGAAGCCGTCGGTGCAGGAGCGGATCAGGAAGGCGCGTTGCAGCGCCGTGATGGTGCGATTGACGGCACCAGCGTTTGCGAACGGTCCGAAATAGCGCCCGGGGCGCGATTGCGCGCCGCGATGCTTGAGGATCTGCGGCGCCCAATGGTCGCCCGAGATCAGAATATAGGGAAATGATTTGTCGTCGCGCAGCTGCACGTTGAAGCGCGGGCGCAGCTGCTTGATCAGATTGGCCTCGAGCAGCAGCGCTTCGGTTTCGGTCGTGGTCGAGATGATCTCGACCGCCACGGTGGCCGCGATCATGCGCAGGATGCGCGCCGGCAGCGGCGCCGAGACCCGCGCATAGGACGACAGCCGTTTGCGGACGTTCTTGGCCTTGCCGACATAGAGCACGTCGTTGGCCGCGTTGAGCATGCGGTAGACGCCGGGCGATGTCGGCGCCAGACGCACCGCGTTTTCGATCGCGGCATGGCCGACCGCGAGCCGGCCTTCCGGGATCGCGTCGCCGGTCTCCTCCGATGTCTCGTCGGGCAGATCGGGCAGCCGCACTTCTTCGTCGTCCTCGGCAGAGGCCGTCGCCGGATCGGTATCCGCCGCCGTCAGATCCTGCGGCGGCAGATCGGGCCGCTCGGGAACCCGGTCGGAACCGCTGCGCAATTTCTGGTCCGGTTCGGTTGTGCCGTCCATGTTCCCGGGGCTGTCGGTTGGGTCGCTATCCATGGGCCTAAACTAGGGGCTGGGGCACGGCATCGCCATGGGGGCGGCGCGCAAGCGGGGCGTATCGGGTGGGGGGCGTGCGTGGAGTGCCGGGGTCGCGCCGGTAACGCTTTCTTAAGACTGCGAATTGGCGGCCGGCAGGCCTTAACAACCCTTTAACTTAAAAGTCTCGATAAATCTTATCAGTCAAAAAGAGAATTCCGTAACCATCCGAATTCGCATTTTGCAGTGCGAATCGATGGTCGCGGCAGTGGCGTGCGGGAGAGTTGAAAATGAGCAGGATCGTTTGGGGCGTCGTCGCGTTGATCGCCGCGGGTTGCACGGTCTCGGCGCAGGCGGCCGACATGTCGTACGGACGCGCGCCCTACACCGTCAATCAGCCGCTCAACGCCTATAGCTGGGCCGGTCCCTATCTCGGCGGCAATTTCGGCTATGCCTGGGGCTCGGTCGACAATGCGCTGCCCAAACCGTCGGGTGTCGAGGGTGGTGTGCAGGCCGGTTACAACTGGCAGTCTGGTCCGCTGGTGTTCGGCGTCGAAGGTGATCTGCAGGCGACCGGCGCCGACGATACCTTTGCGCCGTGGAAGTTCTCGAACCCCTGGTTCGGCACCGTGCGCGGCCGGATCGGCTACGCCTTCAGCAACATCCTGTTCTACGGCACCGGCGGTCTCGCGTTCGGCGAACTGCGCGGCGAGACCTTCGGCCTGTCGGAATCCCACACCAATGCGGGCTGGACCGCGGGTGTCGGCGCCGAGTTCGGCCTCGCGCCGAACTGGAGCGCCAAGATCGAATATCTCTATGTCGATCTCTCGGATTCGCGTTTCACCATCACCGGCGTCTCGAATGGCTCTCAATTCGGCGTGCTGCGTGCCGGCGTGAATTATCATTTTTGATAGAACTAGGAAGGCCTAGAACTAAGAAGACCTAGAACTAAGAAGACTTGGCGTAATAACCTCCCGGCCGCTTGCGGCCGGGATTTTTTTAGGAGCGCATCAGGTCTTAAGGTGCAAGCACCAGATTGACTGCCTTGGGGCCCTTGCCTTTCTTGTCCGGCTCGACCTCGAAGGTGATGCGCTGTCCTTCGGCGAGGTCTTTCAGCCCGGCCCGTTCGACCGCGGTGACATGAACGAATACGTCGCGACCGCCGTCATCGGGCTTGATGAAGCCGTAGCCGCGTTCGGCATTGAAGAACTTGACTATCCCCGTCATGGCCATCGGGAAACTCCCCGTATTGCTTCGCCGCTACGCGCCTGCGTATCGGCCGACCGGACTATCGCTGCCGGAAAGCTTGGCCACTCGTTGCGGATTAGGCGTATCAGCCGATCCGTCTTGAAAAAAATTCGAGGCCTAATCACTCCGCCGCTACCATTCGCGGAAGCGGAACGTAAAGCCAGTCCTAATGGCCAGAGCATAATACGGTTTTCCGCCAAATGCCTACGGCTCAAATGGGACTTTCAGCACCGGTTCAAATACGGGGGCGGGGGGACTTAAGGTTTGGGCACTTCGAGCCTGAACCGCCCGGCACCGCCCTGGCCGAGCGGCTTTTCGAGCTCGGGCAGGATGGTCTTCAGCTCGGCCGCCAGCATCCAGGGCGGATTGACCAGCAAAATACCCGCCGAGACCAGGGCGCCATCCGCGGTCTGCGGGGCGACGCTGAATTCCAGCCGCAGGCATTTGCCGGGCGTGGGGCCGCCGGCGGCGACCTCGGCGACATGCCGGGCGAGACCATCGGTCGCACGCCGGCTTTTGGCCGGGTACCACAAGAGATAGCTGCCGGTCGGCCATTTCACGAAGGCCTCCGTGAAACCGTCGGCGATCCGGCTGAACTCGTCCTTCTCCTCGTAGGGCGGGTCAATCAGTACCAGGCCGCGCCGCTCGTTCGGCGGCACGAAGGCCGGTAACGCCATCCAGCCGTCGAGGTCGACCACCTTGGCCTGGGTATCGCGGCGCAGCGCATTGATCAGCTGCTTGCGGGCCTTGGGTTCGACCTCGCAGGCGGTCAACCGGTCCTGCGGCCGCAGCAGGGCGCGCGCGATTAGCGGTGATCCGGGATAGGCCTTCAGCTCGCGTTGCGGATTGAAAGCCCTGACAATGTCGAGATAGGGCGCGACCAGCGGCATTGCTGCTTCCGAAAACCGCGCCTGCATCACCCGCGCGATACCGGTGAGCCATTCGCCGCTGCGCTGCGCCTCGTCGCCGGTAAGATCGTAGACCCCGGCACCGGCATGGGTATCGATGACGCGAAACGCCGCCGGCTTGTCCTGCAGGTAGGTGAGGATCCGCACCAGCACGATGTGCTTGACGACATCGGCAAAGTTGCCGGCATGAAAGGCGTGACGGTAGTTCATGAGAGAGGGGTATTACATCGGTCCGCAAAAGTATCGCACGTCATTCCGGGTCTGGTCCTTCGGACCATCCCGGAATGACGTCGTGTTTCGCTAACCGCCCCGCATCGGCGGCATCGATATCTGGTCGCGCCGGCAGCTGCGGCGTTCGATTTCCTCGCAGGGGCGGAATTGCAGGTCCTTGCCCATGCAGATGCGTACTTCGCTGAGCCGCGTGCGGTTGCAGGTCACGCCCATCGCTGACGTCGTGAGCCCGGGATTGGCCTTGACGAAGGCCGCTTCGATGTCGGCCGGGGCCACCATCTTGGCGTCGGAGAGCTGGAGATATTCCTCGGGGATTTTGACCGCGGCGCGGGCCTTGCGGATGGTCTCGAAATAGGCGCGCTGGTCGAGGCCGGAGCAGGTGCCGTGCTTGTCCCACTCATTGTAGATCAGGCCCGGGGCCGGCATCAGGTCGAGCATCGAGACCATGATGTTGCGGCCGAGCCGCGGCGAGGGCCGCTGGCAATATTCGGGAAAGCCGTGCTCATATTGCGGCCACAGCCCATGCACCACGAACGAAAACGGCCGCCCGCCGCATTGCGCCTGCTGCGAACGACCGCCGCCGCCGCGCTCTTCGGCCTCCTCGCAGAACGATGGCGACCAGGACAGCGACAGCACGTAATAATCGAATTCGCCGGGGGTGTTTTGCCGGCGGTCCTGCGCCGACGCCGGGCCGAAGCTCACCAGCGACGCCAAAATCAGCAGGCCGGCCGAGATCAGCCCCGAGATCCAAATTCGCGGAAAATGAAACATTACAACGCTCCCATACCCCTGAAGGTGTGGAAGCCTAGCAGGCGACCAGAACATTTAAAGAACAAAATAACGGGAGGCCGAGCAGGGCCTCATAGCGCCAGAAGGGAAAGCGGCCAGAATTTATTGGCGGGCGGCGCGGCAGGCCGGATTATAGGCCCAGTTGCGGTCAAGCCCGGTGACGCACCATTCGACGCCCTGGCCGAAGCTGGCAAACCCGCCATCCTCGATGATCGAGTAATGCACGGTACGCACCTTGCCATCGCTGACCATAACTTGGGCGCTGCAATAGCGGCGCGGAATGTTGTCGGACTGCCAGGGCCGGAATGCGGTCTCGCGAATCGCGCCATAGGCCGTGATTTGCAGGTCGGAATTCCAGAAGGTGCTTTCCTTTTCCTGGAACTGGGAGGTGATGGTCGACAGCGCCGCCTCGCAGGGGGCGACCCGGCCATCATATTTCGGGCCGGACAGCCAGAAATTCATCTCGAACGGATTGGCCGCCTCGGCTGCCGGACCGAATGCAAACAGCCCCAGCAGGACGCCGAGCGCAGCGCCAAGGCTGACTTTGAGGCTGATTTTTTTGATGGATGAGGAGAGGTCGTGCATGGACAATCCGCCGGATGATCGTGAGCGCGGACGGTGCCGTGAAGCCCGCACAAGGTCAAGTGCAACGCGGCAACACCCGGCCGATATCTCTGGCCCGAAGCCCCGGCCGTTCTTTTCATCGGGGACGATGCGCCTTATGGTGCTCCCGAACGAAATGGAGTCTGCGATGCGAATGATTGGGGCCGCAAGCCTGGTTACCATGAGCTTGGCTGCTGTGTGCGGGATGCTGGCGTTGACGCCGGCCCGGGCCGATACCGTGCCGCCGTTCAAGGGTAACGATACCGGCGGCATCATCGCCTATTCGCTGACCAATGAGAACGATATCCGCACGATGGCGATCAATCACTGCGCGTCCTACGGCAAGGTGGTGAAATTCCTCGCGGTCGAGGCGCATTACGGCGGCTATATTTCCTTCGCCTGCCGTTGGCTGCCGTATGCCGCGGCCGACCGGCCGCTGCGCGCCCGCTACTGAGCGCGTCCGCTACTAAGCCGGCTGCTCCATTCATCGGAAACCCTGTCGGAGGCCCGGATATGACGCGGCAGCTTGTTTCATTGAGTTTGGCGCTGGGTCTGCTGGCATTGGCGCCCGCATCGGGTGCCCGCGCGGACGAGTTGCCGATTCGCAAGCCGGGCCTGTGGGAAATGAAGGTGATGCGGACCGGCTCGCCGGCGCCCGACATGACCATGCAGCATTGCACCGACGCGACCACCGACAAGGAAATGAGCACGGCGCTCTCGCCGATGAGCAAGGAAGTGTGCTCCAAGCAGGACATCCAGAAGACGGCGACCGGCTTCGTCAGCGATTCCGTCTGCGGTCTGGCCGGGGTGTCGATCTCATCGCATTCGGAAATCGTCGGCGACTTCAATTCCGCCTACACCGTCAAGACCAAATCCCATAGCGACGGCGGTCCGGCCGCCACCAAGGGCGATCACGAAACGATGATCGAGGCGAAATGGCTCGGCGCCTGCAAACCCGATCAGAAACCCGGCGACATCGTGATGCCCGGCGGCATGAAGATCAATTTGCATGACCTAGACAAGCTGAAGAGCTTGCTTCCGAAAGGGATGCTCAAACAAAATTGAAGCCCGTTAAACCGGCACCCGTACCGTGGCGCGAAGCCCGCCCATCGGGCTGTCGCCGAGCATGATGTCGCCGCCATGCGAGCGCGCGATGTCGCGGGCAATGGCGAGGCCGAGGCCGGTGCCGCCCTCATCCTGATTGCGGGCGTCGTCGAGCCGCAGGAACGGCTTGAACACTTCCTCGCGCATGTCGGGCGGAATGCCCGGACCGTCATCGTCGATCGTCACGGTCAAATAACGGTGATCGCGGTGGCCGGTGATCTCGATCTTGTCGGCGTGCCGCGCCGCGTTCGACACCAGATTGCCGAGGCAGCGCTTGAAGGAGGCCGGTTTCACCGTGACCACGGGCAGGCCGCGAAACTGCACCGTCGCGGTATGGCCGTTGCGCTCGGCGTCGCTGCGCAATTCCTCCAGCGCCTGGCTCATGTCGGTCGGTTGCGCCTGCTCGCCGCCGTCGCCGCGCGCGAAGGCGAGATAGGCTTCCAGCATGCCGGACATCTCGTCGACATCCTTGCGCATGCCCTCGACCTCAGGGCTGTCGCCGATCAACGCCATTTCGAGCTTGAAGCGGGTCAGGATGGTGCGAAGGTCGTGGCTGACCCCGGCCAGCATCGCGGTGCGTTGCTCGATCGAGCGCTCGACGCGGGATTTCATCTCGATGAACGCCTGCGCGGCGCGGCGCACTTCGCGCGCGCCACGGGGACGGAAATTCGGCGCCTCGCGGCCCTTGCCGAAGCTTTCGGCGGCGTCGGCCAGCCGCAGGATCGGCTTGATCTGGTTGCGCAGGAACAAGACCGCGACGATCAACAGGATCGACGACGTCCCGACCATCCAGAACAGGAAGATCTCCGAATTCGACGCATAGGCCGCACTTCGTTGCGCGAAAACCCGCATCACGGTGTCGTCGAGCTGGATGCGGATCTCCACCAGATTGGAGTTGCCGACGGTGTCGATCCAGAACGGCTTGCCGATCTGCCGGCCGAGCTGCACCGAGAGCGACTGGTCGAGCAGCGAGAAAAACGGCTTTGGGCCCGGCGGCGGCATGTCGCCGACCGCGAGAAAGTCGACCACCAGATTGAGCCGCTGCTGCGCGATGCGCCGCAGTTGCGCGCGGTCCTTGTCCTGCGGATAGCCATTATAGACGTCGATCAGGCCGGCGATGTCCTGCACCACCGATGCCGACAGCCTGCGCGTCACCGTGTTCCAGTGCCGCTCCATAAACACGAACGCCACCACCGATTGCAGCACCACCATCGGCACGATCATGATCAAAAGCGCGCGGGCATAGAGCCCGCTCGGCATCCAGCCCTTGAACGCGTTGCCCATCCTGCCATTGACCGCGGAAACGCGGCCGGCGGCGGTGCGGATCAGCGTCAGGCCGGTGTCGAGCGTACTCATGGGGCTGATCTTACTCGATATTGGATCAAGGCGATGCGACCAGGCGATAGCCGATGCCGCGCACCGCCTGCAGGAACAAGGGGCTGGCGGGATCGCGCTCGATCTTGCGCCGCAGACGGTTGATCTGCACGTCGACCGCGCGCTCGTTGACCGAGCCGTCGCCGCCGGTCAGCGCGCCGCGCGGCACGGTTTCGCCCGGTGCGGTCGCCAGGATGCGCAGCATGTCGCGCTCGCGGTCGGTCAGGTGAATCACCTCATCGCCCTGGCGCAGTTCGCCGCGCTCGAGATGATAGACGTAGGGTCCGAACGCGACGGACTCCAGCGTTTCCACCGGCGGCGGCGCGGTGCGCTTGAGGATATTGCCGATGCGCAGCACCAGCTCGCGCGGCTCGAACGGCTTGGCCACGTAATCGTCGGCGCCGATCTGCAGGCCCTCGATCCGGCTTTCCGCTTCATGCCGCGCGGTCAGCATGATGATCGGCACCGACGAGGAGGTGCGGATGAAGCGCGCGAGATCGAAGCCGGTCTCGCCGGGCATCATGACGTCGAGGATCAGCATGTCGAAATGCAGGCCGAGCAGTTTGGCGCGGGCATCCTTGGCGCTCGCCGCGGTGGTGACGCGATAGCCCTCGCCGGACAGAAAGCGCGACAGCAGATCGCGGATGCGGCGGTCGTCATCGACCAGCAGCAGATGCGGCGCATCGTCGGCCAGCCGCGGATGTGCGTTAGCGCGGGTTGCAGCCTGGGCCACGAGCACTATTCCTTTGCCTTGGCGGCGCCGGCTGGTTTGAGGATCGTCTCCAGCACCTTATCGGGGTCGTCGTGATCGATCATCGCACGCAAGAACTGGCGCACCGTATCGGCACCGGCCGGGTTGATATCCCCGAGCGCGCGGTTGATCCGATCGGTCTGCAGGCCTGCGAGTTTGCCGACCAGCGCCTCACCCTTGGCGGTGGCGAAAAGCAGGCGCTGCCGGCGATCGTTATTGCCGGTCCGCTGCACGATATACTCTTCATCGAGCAATTGCTTGAGAACCCGCCCCAGCGACTGCTTGGTGATCCGCAACACGTCCAGCAGATCGGCCACCTTCAGGCCGGGGTAGCGGTGGACGAAATGCATGACCCGGTGATGCGCCCGACCGAAGCCGAACGCTTCCAGCTCATGGTCGGCGTCGCCGACGAAGTCCCGATAGGCGAAGAATAACAACTCGATGATGTCCCAGCGCAGGTCGCCGGACTTGGCCGCAGGAGAATTGGGCGCAGACGAGCGATCCTGCCCCTTCACGTCAGGGTCGGGCGACGCGCTTGAGAAATTTATGTCAGTCATATTGACGTATCTTGGGTTCAATGTTACAAAACTATCAGCCGCAGCGAAACTTTAAGTCGTGACTGTCTGCGAATGCGTTGCAAGCGGCCTGAGAAGGCCAAGCAAGTCAGGGGTTGGCGGCGAGCGCCGCGGAATTTGTTAACCGTACGATTGTCGAGCGGCATTTCGGCAAACATACTGGACTTCCTCCGTCCGCAAAAGCATGTCCTCGGATATGTGAGGCGGCAACCGGCCGCAGGGCTGGTGGCGGCAACGTCCAGATCGATCAAGCAAACAGGCCCAGGGAGGCAGGCCGGCGCCGGATATCGCGCCGGTTCCGACAGCGAGACAAGAAAATGAGTTTGAAATTCGAAATCCAGCCCGCGGCGAGCCCGACGTCGGACAAGGAGCGCGCGGCAAAGCTCGTGGACCCCGGTTTCGGTCGGGTTTTCAGCGATCACATGGCGGTGGTCCGCTACGATCAGGCGAAGGGCTGGCATGGCGCGCGCATCGAATCCCGCGCCAATTTCCCGCTCGATCCGGCCCTGGCTGTGCTGCATTACGCGCAGGAGATCTTCGAAGGCCTCAAGGCCTACAAGCGCGACGACGGCGGCGTGAACCTGTTCCGCCCCGACGCCAACGCGCGGCGTTTCCGCAGTTCGGCCGAGCGCATGGCGATGGCGCCGGTGCCCGAGTCCGTGTTCCTCGAAGCGGTCGAGCAGCTCGTTCGCATCGACCGCGCCTGGATCCCGGGCGGCGAGGGCAGTCTCTATTTGCGGCCCTTCATGATCGCGAGCGAGGTCTTCCTCGGCGTGAAACCGTCAGCCGAATACATCTTCTCCGTGATCGCCTCGCCGGTCGGCTCCTATTTCAAGGGCGGGCCTGCGCCGGTGTCGATCTGGGTGTCGGAGAACTACACGCGCGCCGCGATCGGCGGCACCGGTGCCGTCAAATGCGGCGGCAATTACGCCGCGAGCCTGCGCGCGCAGGCCGAGGCCATCGATCGCGGCTGCGATCAGGTGGTTTTCCTCGATGCGGTCGAGCGCCGCTACATCGAGGAACTCGGCGGCATGAACATCTTCTTCGTGTTCGACGACGGTTCGCTGCTGACGCCGCCGCTCGGCACTATCCTGCCGGGCATCACCCGCGATTCGATCATCGCGCTGGCCAAGGATGCCGGCACGAAGGTGCGTGAGGAACTCTACACCATCGAGCAGTGGCGCGCCGATGCGGCCAGCGGCAGGCTGAAAGAGGCCTTCGCCTGCGGCACCGCGGCCGTGATCTCGCCGATCGGCAAGGTGTGTTCCGCGAGCGGCGATTTTCTCATCTCCGGCGGCGCCGCCGGCCCTGTGGCGATGGGAACGCGCAAGAAACTGGTCGACATCCAATACGGCCGCGCGCCCGACCCGCACGACTGGATCAAGAAGGTGTTTTGAGCTTCTCGGTTCGTCATGCCCGGCCTTTGTGTCGGGCATGACGACGTCAATTTGATCTCCCCGCCACGGTTGCCGCGCCGCGCCTCGGCTGGTACCAACCCGGCATGGCCGACAAACCCAAAAAACCGCAGAAACTGAGAGCCCGGCTGCCGCGCGGGCTGGAGGATCGTGGCCCCGCCGCGATCGCAGCGACGCGGGCGATGACCGACAAAATCCGCGAAGTCTATGAGCGCTACGGTTTTGAGCCGGTGGAAACGCCGGCGATGGAATACACCGACGCGCTCGGCAAATTCCTGCCCGATCAGGACCGGCCCAATGAGGGTGTGTTCTCGTTCCAGGACGACGACGAGCAATGGATCTCGCTGCGCTACGATCTGACCGCGCCGCTGGCGCGCTACGTCGCGGAAAATTTCGACAATCTGCCAAAACCCTATCGCAGCTATCGCGCGGGCTATGTCTATCGCAACGAGAAACCGGGCCCCGGCCGTTTCCGCCAGTTCATGCAGTTCGATGCCGACACGGTCGGCTCCGCGTCACCGGCCGCCGATGCCGAGATGTGCATGATGGCAGCGGACACGATGGAAGCGCTCGGCATTCCCCGCGGCAGCTATGTGGTGAAGGTGAACAACCGCAAGGTGCTCGATGGGGTGCTTGAGTCGATCGGACTCGCCGGTGACGAGAATGCCGGACGTCGGCTGACCGTGCTGCGGGCGATCGACAAGCTCGACAAATTTTCCGCCGATGAAATTCAGCAAGCTGCTCGGTCCCGGACGATGGGATGGCGGCGAAGAGGGCAAAGGTGATTTCACCAAAGGCGCCGCGCTTGGTTCCGCGGAGGCCGATGTCGTGTCTGGCCGTCACGCAAAAGCGCGATGACTGGAAAGATGCGGTCGCGTCGGCGGAGACCTATCTGGCGAAAAGCGAAACAGGCAAAGCGGGTGTCAGCGAACTGGAAGAGATAGCAAAACTGGTTGCGGCTTCCGGTTACGGCGATGATCGTATCCGCATCGATCCCTCGGTCGTTCGCGGCCTCGAATATTACACCGGCCCGGTCTACGAAGTTGAATTGACGCTCGAAACCAAAGACGAAAAGGGCCGTCCCGTCCGCTTCGGCTCGGTCGGCGGCGGCGGGCGCTATGACGGTCTCGTGTCGCGCTTTCGCGGCGAGCCGGTGCCGGCGACCGGATTTCTCGATCGGCGTGTCGCGGCTGCAGGCGGCGCTGACGATGCTCGGCAAGATCGACACCACGCCGGATTTCGGCCCCGTCGTCGTCACCGTGTTCGACCGCGACCGCGTCGCGGATTACCAGAAGATGGTCGCGCAGTTGCGCAATGCGAATATCCGCGCCGAACTCTATCTCGGCAATCCCAAGAACATGGGCAATCAGCTCAAATATGCCGACCGCCGCAATTCGCCTTGCGTGATCATCCAGGGCTCGGACGAAAAGGCGCGCGGCGAGGTGCAGATCAAGGATCTGATCGAAGGCGCCAAGGCGGCCGCCGCGATCGCCTCCAATGCGGAATGGCGCGAAACGCGTCCGGCGCAGTTCTCGTGTGGGGAAGATGAGCTGGTCGCAAAAGTGCGTGAAGTGCTGGCGCGCCATGACGTGAAGTGGAGTTAGCGGATACGGCTATTCATGCTCGTCGACCGTCATGCGCCGGCCTTGGCCGGGCATCCACGCTCTCCTGTCGTTGATGGACGAAGCTCGTTGCGCACGGACCGGGACAAGTCCTACGGCCATGACGATAGCAAGAGCAAAGAGGAGACCAAAATGCCTGAGATCACCATAAGCATGGCCGCCGGCCGCACCGATGACCAGAAGGCCGGCATGATGCGCGACATCACGCAGGCGCTGGTGAAGAACCTCGGCGTCGATGCCGATGCCGTCGTGATCCAGATCAACGAAGCGCCGCTGCATCACAAGATGAAGGGCGGCAAGACCTTCGTGGAACGCGCCGCCGCGGCGAAGAAGTAATTGCTGTCGTCCCTGCCTGGCGCGCAATTGCGCGTGAGGCGCAGGGACCCATAACCCCTGACGTTTCTGTTGAAGCGCAAGATGGGCCGCGAGCTCACGGCCTGAACGTTGATGTCACGGCGTATGGGTCCCTGCGTGCGCAGGGACGACGCTGTTATGTGAGGCGACTTAGAGCCATGGACGCACGCGACGCTATCAAGGTCGGCATGAGCGCCGAGCGCACGCTGGTCGTGCCGCCCGAACGCACGGTCGGGCATTTCGTGCCGCATATGCCGATGGTCTATGCGACGCCGATGATGATCCTGGAAATGGAACTGGCGTCCGCCGACGCCATTGCCGCTGCGCTGGAGCCCGGCTGGATCACGGTCGGCACCGAGGTCGATATCCGCCACCTCGCCGCCACCCCGGTCGGCGTCACGGTGCGCACCACCGCGAAAGTGATCGCGGTGGAGCGCCGCGTGATCCGGTTCGAAGTCGAAGCTTTTGACGACAAGCGACGGATCGGCACCGGCCGCCATGCCCGCGGCTTGGTCGAAGCCTCCAGCTTTACCGCGCGTTTTGGCGGCGGGAAGTAATCGCGCTTACTTCGCCAGTTCCTTCGAGCGCCGCGTCGCCGCCGCTACCGCGCGCGTCAGCAGCGATTGCATGCCGTCGGGTCCCATCAGCACTTCCAATGCGGCGGCCGTGGTGCCGCCGGGCGAGGTCACGTTCTGGCGCAAGGTCGCGGAGGAAGCTTCCGAGCGGCGCAGCAATTCGCCGGAGCCGGCGACGGTTTCGCGCGCCAGCCGCGTCGCGAGCTCGGCCGGCAGACCCGCCTCGACGCCGGCGCGCGCCAGTTCTTCGGCCAGCAGAAAGATGTAGGCCGGGCCGGAGCCGGAGACCGCCGTCACCGCATCCATCAATTGCTCGTCGTCGATCCACTCGACCGAACCGATCGCGCGCAGCAGCGCGTCGGCGGTCGCGCGTTGCGCCGCACTGACATTTTTCGCCGCGACTGCGACCGTGATACCGCGGCCGATCGCGGCCGGTGTGTTGGGCATGGCGCGAACCACCGCGCCGCCACAGATTTCAGCGATCGATGCGATAGTGGTGCCGGCCATGATCGACACCACCAGCGTCGATGATCCGACCAGCGGCTTCAGTTTCGCACCGGCCTCGCGAAACGATTGCGGCTTTACGGCTGTGACCAGCGTCTCGACGGTGCCGATGTCCTGGGCCGGCGGGTTGAGGCGGACGCCTTTGGCGGCGAGCGCGTTGATCTCATCGGAAGGATGCGGCTCGATCACGACGGCACGCTTGGCATCGAGCCCGCCGGCCAGCCAGCCCGCCAGCATCGCCCCGCCCATCTTGCCCGCACCGGCGAGCACGATGGTGCCGTTGATATGTTGCAAGGTGTTGGCGTTGTTCACTGGTCTCACCACTCGTCGTCCCGGCGAAGGCCGGGACCCATAATCCCCAACGTTTCTATTGAAGCAAGGGAAGCGCCACAAGCGTTCTACTTGAACTTTGGTGGCACGGAGTATGGATCCCGGCGTGCGCCGGGACGACACTGTATGTGTAGCGACGCCCTACGCCTCGCCCTGCGTATCGAACATCGCCGCGGTCATGGCTTCGGAGGCGGTCTTGCCGGCCCAGACCACGAACTGCAGCGCCGGATAATAGCGTTCGCAGGCGTGGATGGCGCTGACCAGCATGGTCTCGCATTGTGCGGTCGAGGCGGTCATGCCGCCCGGCAGCACCAGCGCCTGCCGGTACATGATCATCCCGGTGTGGGTCCAGATGTCGAAATGCCCGACCCATAATTGCTCGTTGATCGCGGCGATCAGCCGCTGCACTTCGGCGCGGCGTGGCTCAGGGATCTTCATGTCGAAGGCGCAGGCCAGATGCAGCGCCTCGATCTCGTTCATCCAGGTGAAGGAGAGTTGATAGTCGGTCCAGTCGCCCTTGGACACGATCGTCACTTCGTCTTCGCCGGAGCGTTCGAACGCCCAATTATTGTCGGCCGCGATATCCTCGACCACCGCAAGCGGGTTGTTCCGGGAATCGATGATGCCTTCGAGGAGGGACATTTCCGTCTCGACCTTGTTTCTTGATTGTGTTGATACGCACATGGGGCCCGGCGCGCGCCCAATTGGGTGCGTCGCTGCCGAGTGCAATCCCCCGAACGCCGTCGAACACCTCGGAGCCTGCGAGGATCAACTGATGTGATTTGCGGAATCCGCGCAACCGACCCCTGAGTCCGTCCACAAGACAAACCGGCGTCGTCCACAGCTCATCGCGCGTCATAATTATTAAGATGAGAACAAACCGGAATCGGATTCCCGCATATCGAGTCCGGCGTGGCCCTTTCACCCATGGGTGGGTCGAATCAGCCTTAAAGGTTAATTTTGGGAACCCTGATTGACAGCGGCTTTTTCCAGGGCGCATATTTTCCGCCGGGTGGATACGGCCCGCTGCTTGCGCCCCCTTTGAGGGTACGGTGAACGTATCGAATAGCTTGAGGCCCCCTTTGCCCGAGCGAACGAGTCAGTAACGCAAGCACCTGACATTCCTCGTTCGCCACTGCAGAGGACGATCCCATGCGTGATTTCCGCGATGCTAAAGCTATGGCGCAAACCCTGCGCGAAGCCCTGAAGACCAAATCCGTTTCCCTCACTCACAGCGAGAGCCTGGAACTGGTCGCCAAAACGTTTGGCTTGCCTGACTGGAATTTTCTGGCTGCGAGGATTCAGGCGAGTCAGCCGGCGTCTCACCCTTCGGTGGCGCCGACACCGGTAGACGGTGTTACGTCCAAGTCAGGTGGGGCGGGTATCCCGATCCTGCCGATCCGCGATCTCGTATTGTTTCCGCAGATGGTGGCGCCGATCTTTGTCGGGCGTGAAAAGACCAGGCTTGCCGTCGCGAAAGCCATGGCGGCCGACGGTCGCGTTCTCGTGGTCACGCAACGCCGCGCGGCCGACGATGATCCTGCGCCGGACGCGCTCTATCCGGTCGGGGTCACCGCGGGCATCATCAATTGCGTGACCCAGGTCGATGGAACGCTCAAGCTTTTTGTCTCCGGCCTCGAACGCAGCGCGATCGTCAGGCCTGTCGAGGCAGACTTCCTGGCGGCCGAGGTGGCGCGGATCGACGAGACCAGGGGCGACACGGCGGAGGCAGTCGCGCTGTCGCGCGCGGTGCTCGACGCCTACCAGATTCACGCGAAAGTCGATTTCACCGCGCTGCCGCTGCAGCCGCAACTGCGTATCCGCCTGCCCAACATCGGCGAGGCCAGCCTGCTGGCCGATTCCGTCGTGCAATTGCTGTCGATCGGGATCGACAAGAAGCAGCAGCTGCTGGAAACAAGTGACGTGGTCGTGCGGCTTGAAGCGATCCTCGAACTGATGAGAGCCGGCCAGCAAGCGGCTTAGGTCGTGCGCTGGCCAAGGATCGCCGGCGCCCTGTTCCGTTGGCATGGGGACATGCTGGTTCCCCATGCCAAAGGACCTTGCTGGGATGTCGGCGACGCGCCATAATTCCCCTCAGGTTGCTCATCCGAGCAACCGATGTTCTCAGGGCGGGGTGAAAATCCCCACCGGCGGTAAGGGTGACGTCGCCCAAGCCCGCGAGCGCCTTCTTCATCGGGAAGCTTCCACCCGGAAACTCCCAGCGAAGAAGGGTCAGCAGATTCGGTGTGATTCCGAAGCCGACGGTCATAGTCCGGATGAAAGAGAACGGTTGCGAAAGGTCCCGCGCGGTTTGCGCGTGGCCGTCTCGTTCCGTGTGCCCTGATTCTGGTCCTGAAAGAGGAAAGCCATGAATCAGATGTTGCAAGAAGCTGAAGTCTCCCACACCACCAACGCTCCCGAAACGCCGGATCTTCCCCCGGCGCCGGCGCATCCGCGTTTCACCAAACCGCAGCGGGTCGCCTTCGTGCAATCGTCCTGGCATCGCGAGGTGGTCGAGGAATGCCGCGTCGCCTTCCTGGCCGAGATCGAGGCGCGCCACATCGCGCGCGCGCAGGTCGACGTGTTCGAAGTGCCGGGCTCGTTCGAGATCCCGCTGCACGCCCAGTTGTTGGCCAAGACCCGGCGTTACACCGCGATCGTGGCGGCGGGCCTCGTGGTCGATGGCGGTATCTACCGCCATGAGTTCGTCGCCGACACCGTGATCAAGGCGCTGATGGACGTGCAGTTGAAAACCGAAGTGCCGATCTTCTCGGCGGTGCTGACGCCGCAGCAATTCCACGAGAGTGCGGTGCATTACGATTTCTTCCGCAAGCACTTTGTCATCAAGGGCATCGAGGTCGCGGAAGCCTGCGCCAACACGCTGCACAGCCTGGAACGGCTGCGCGGCCAGGTGGCGGCGGGGATCGTCTAGGCAGGCGGCCGCGCGTGAACGCCCCTTCACCTCTCCCCGCCGGGGAGAGGTCGATTTGCTTCGAGCGATGCGAAGTCCGGAGCAAATCGGGTGAGGGGTTTGACTAACGAGAGGCTGTAACCCCTCACCCCAACCTTCTCCCAATGGGAGAGGGAGCGCGCTTCCGTTGCCGTTGAGTTCACCCCAATCTCATCACGACGCAGTTAGACATCGCAATCGCCTATCAGCCGATTGTCATTTCCCCCGCCGCGCCTGTAAACTCCGCGGCGGGAGGAGGCACATCCGTGGAGACGGGTGGCCGAGACGATCATGTTCGAAGGACACGATCCCTATCTCGTCGCGCTCTCGGTGGTGATCGCGATTCTGGGAGGCTACACCGGCTTCGGCCTCGCGGCGCGTATCCGCGGGACGCCGGGCGTGAGTCATCGCGTGCTGCTGGCAGGTGCTGCGGGCTTCCTGGCCGTCGGTATCTGGACCATGCATTTCGTCGGCATGCTGGCGGCGCCGCTGCCGTCGGGCACGGTTTATCTGGTGCTGCCGACCATCATATCGTTCCTGATCTGCGCACTGGTGGTGGGAATTTCGCTGTTCTTCGTCAGCGTCGGCGAACCCTCGCTGCTGCGGGTGGTGTCGTCGGCCGTGTTGCTCGGGCTCGGCATCGTCAGCATGCATTATGTCGGCATGCATGGCCTGTCCGGAAGTTTTGCGATGGAGCATAACGGCGCCATGGTGGTGCTTGCGGTGCTGATCGCGATCGCCGCGGCCTATGGCGGGCTGCGCGCCTTTCTCGCGCGCCGGGGCGGCGTGCAATTGATCCTGAGCGCGATCGCCTTCGGGATCGCGGTATCCGGCATGCACTACACCGCGATGTCGGGCATGCATCTGGTTTCATCGCCTGAAGGCATGCATCACCATATCGAGGGCCTCGCCGCCTCGCGGCAGATCCTGTCGCTGGTGGTGGCGCTGTTGTGTTTTGTGATCGCGGCCGGCTTTTTGCTGTCGCTGGTGCCGGATCCGCGCGGCAAGGCGACTCCGTTCATAGATAAAGCCGCGTCGGTGGTGGAAGCGCCTGCCCTGCAAGCCGATGCTCTGCCCGCCGGTGAGTTCACGGCGGCGCCTGGTTCGCGGCTTCGGCCGACGCCGCTCGGCGGGATCGGCCAGCCACCCCGCGCCGCGCCGGCGCCGCGGCTTCCGGTCGAGGGCGCCGACGGCACCCATTTCATCGATACCGCCGATGTGCGCAGCGTCCGCGCCGACGCGCATTACACCAAGGTCCATGACGGCACCCGCGAGCGGATGTGTCCGTGGTCGATCTCGGAAGCCGAAGCGCAGCTCGACCCCGGGCTGTTCGTCCGGGTGCACCGCAGCCATATCGTGGCGATCCCGCACGTCACCTTCGTGCGCAAGGAGGGCGATGGCGCGGTGGTCGAACTCGATGGCCCGTCGCCGCATCGGGTGCCGGTCAGCCGCGCCAAGATCGCGGAGGTCAAGGCCCGACTGGGCCTCGCCGGGCGCCACGCTTAAGTAACGGCGTCTCCAATTTAGAGAGAAGCGAGTCTGGTTCACCTCGCCCCGCTTGCGGGGAGAGGTCGACGCGCGCTTGGCGATGCGAAGCATCGTCCGGTGCGCGGCGGGTGAGGGGGCCTCTCAGCGAGTCAGAAGTCGCTGGGACGCCTCGGGAGAGCGCTCATTAGGTCGCGAGACCTGACGCATTTCGTGCGCGAGAAGGCGCATTTCGTGCGAAATTTCCGGTCTTGTGAGCCAGAAACCACCGCCATCTTGCGCGCGAATGCGCGCGGGATGAGCCTTGCTCCAACGTCTGCGCTCGGTAACGGCGCCCAGAAGACGATGGAGGAAACCATGATACCTGGCCCGTTCAGCTACCACCGGCCGGCGACCGTCGCCGACGCGGTCAAGTTGCTCTCGACCTTGGGTGATGATGCCCGGCCGCTGGCCGGTGGCCACAGCCTGGTGCCGATGATGAAGCTGCGGCTGGCGACGCCGGAGCATCTGGTCGATCTGCACGGCATCGACGGCTTGAAGGGCATCCGCCGCGACGGCGCCACCATTGTGATCGGCGCCATGACCACCCAGCATGAATTGCTGGTCTCCAATGACATCGCCCAATTGCTGCCGATCCTGCAGGAGACCGCGCTGTTGATCGCCGATCCGCAAGTGCGCTACTGCGGCACGCTCGGCGGCAATGTCGCCAATGGCGATCCCGGCAACGACATGCCGGCGCTGATGATGACCTTGCGCGCCAGCTACCGGCTCGAGGGCACCTCAGGTGTTCGCGACATCGCGGCTTCCGAATTTTATCAAGGCGCCTATTTCACCGCGCTTGAGCCCGGCGAAATCCTCACCTCGATTCTGATCCCGGTGCCATCAGCGGGTCACGGCTACGCCTATGAAAAACTCAAGCGCAAGGTCGGCGATTACGCCACCGCCGCCGCCGCTGTCATGCTGACCAAGGCCAACGGCAAGGTCGCTACTTGCGCGATCGGCCTCACCAATCTGTCGGAAACGCCGCTCCTGGCCGAGGACGCCGCCAGGGCGGTGATCGGCACCAGCCTCGACGACGCCACGCTGAAAAAAGCGGCCGCCGCCGCGGTCGCGATCATGGCGCCGGCCGCGGACGCCCGCGGTCCGGTCGAATACCGCAAGCATGTCGGCGGCATCATGGTGATGCGGGCGCTGCAGCGCGCGTTTGCCCGCGCCTCATCCTGACGAGCGCGCTTTTGCGCGCGTCTCGAAGGATGGCGACACGTGCGGCGTTCATGGTTCGAGACGGCGCAAGCGCCTCCTCACCATGAGGGCCGTAACTGGAATGGATCGTTCAGGGAGGAACAGAATGGCAAAAACTCACGTCACCATGAAAGTGAACGGCGCCGAGGTCGAAGGCCTCGTCGAACCGCGCACGCTGCTGGTGCATTTCATCCGCGAGAATCTTGCTCTCACCGGCACCCATATCGGCTGCGAAACCACCCATTGCGGTGCCTGCACCGTCGATATCGACGGCATGTCGGTCAAGAGCTGCACCATGTTCGCGGTGCAGGCGCATGGCTCCGACATCACCACGATCGAAGGCATCGCCAACGCCGACGGCTCGCTGTCGGCGCTGCAGGAAGGTTTTCGCATGATGCACGGTCTGCAATGCGGCTTCTGCACGCCGGGCATGATCGTGCGCGCGCAGCGGCTGTTGAAGGAAAACCCGTCACCGACCGAAGCGGAAATCCGGATGGGCATATCCGGCAATTTCTGCCGCTGCACCGGCTACCAGAACATCGTCAGGGCGATCCAGTACGCCGCCGCCAAGATCAATGGCGTCGAATTCCAGGAGGCTGCGGAATGAACGACATGACTCCCACGCGGGAACAACGCGAAGCCAAACTCGAAGGCATGGGCTGCAAGCGCAAGCGGGTCGAGGACATCCGTTTCACCCAGGGCAAGGGCAATTACGTCGACGACGTCAAGCTGCCCGGCATGCTGCACGGCGATTTCGTTCGCTCGCCGCACGCCCACGCCCGCGTCAAATCCATCAACACGGACGAAGCGCTGAAGGTGCCGGGCGTATTGGCTGTGATCACCGCCGAAACGCTGAAAACCGTCAACCTCGCCTGGATGCCGACCCTGGCCGGCGACGTCCAGATGGTGCTGGCCGACGGCAAGGTGCTGTTCCAGAATCAGGAAGTCGCCTTCGTGGTCGCGACCGACCGCTATGCGGCCGATGACGGCATCAACAAGGTGGTGGTCGAATACGAGCAACTGCCGCCGCTGATGGACCCGTTCAAGGCGATGGATCCGGATGCGCCGGTGTTGCGCGAAGACCTCGCCGGTAAAACCACCGGAGCGCACGGCCCGCGCAAGCATCACAACCACGTCTTCGAGTGGACCGTCGGCGACAAGGATCTCACCGACGCCGCCTTCCGCAACGCGGAAGTCTCGATCAAGGAGATGATCTCCTATCACCGCACCCATCCATCGCCGCTGGAAACCTGCCAGTGCGTCTGCTCGTTCGACAAGATCAAGGGCGAGCTGACGATCTGGGGCACCTTCCAGGCGCCGCATGTGATCCGCACCGTGGTGGCGCTGATCGCCAAAATTCCGGAACACAAGATCCACGTCATCGCGCCGGACATCGGCGGCGGTTTCGGCAACAAGGTCGGTGCCTATCCCGGCTACATCTGCGCCGCGGTGGCGTCGATCGTCACCGGCAAACCCGTAAAGTGGGTCGAAGACCGCATCGAGAACCTGACCGCGACCTCCTTCGCGCGCGACTATCACATGACCACGGAAATCGCAGCGACCAAGCAAGGCAAGGTCACGGGACTCCGCGTCCACGTGCTGGCCGATCACGGCGCGTTCGATGCCTGCGCCGATCCGTCGAAATGGCCGGCAGGCTTCTTCAACATCGTCACCGGCTCGTATGATTTTCCGACCGCGCATCTGTCGGTCGACGGCATCTACACCAACAAGGCGCCGGGCGGCGTCGCCTATCGCTGTTCGTTCCGCGTCACCGAGGCGGCCTATTGCATCGAGCGCGGCATGGATATTCTGGCGCAGAAGCTCGGGATGGATCCTGCGGAATTGCGGCTGAAGAATTTCATCAAGCCGGAGCAGTTCCCGTATCACTCGGCGCTGGGCTGGGAATATGATTCCGGCGACTACCATACCGCGATGCGCAAGATGATGGAGGCGGTCGACTATGCCGGCCTGCGCAAGGAGCAGGCGGAAAAGCGCGCGGCGTTCAAGCGCGGCGAGACCCGCGAGATCATGGGCCTCGGCGTGTCGTTCTTCACCGAGATCGTCGGCGCCGGCCCGTCGAAGAATTGCGACATCCTGGGAATCGCGATGTTCGATTCCTGCGAAATCCGCATGCATCCGACCGGCGCGGGCATCGCCCGGGTCGGTTCCAAGAGCCAGGGCCAGGGTCACGAGACCACCTGGGCCCAGATCATCGCCACCGAAATCGGCATTCCCTCCGACGACATCATGATCGAGGAAGGCAATACCGACACCGCGCCTTACGGGCTCGGCACCTACGGCTCGCGTTCGACGCCGGTGGCCGGTGCGGCGATCGCGATGGCGGCGCGAAAAATCAAGGCCAAGGCGCAGATGATCGCGGCCTACAAGCTCGAAGTGCATGAGGGCGACCTCGAATGGGATATCGACGGCTTCAGGGTCAAGGGCCTGCCGGAGAAATCGATGTCGATGAAGGACATCTGCTGGGCGGCGTATAATTCGGTGCCGCCGGGCATGGAGCCGGGCCTTGAGGCCGTGAGTTATTACGATCCGCCCAACATGACCTATCCGTTCGGCGCCTATATCTGCGTGATGAACATCGACGTCGATACCGGCGTCTACAAGGTGCGCCGCTTCTACGCGCTGGACGATTGCGGCACCCGCATCAACCCGATGATCATCGAGGGCCAGGTCCATGGCGGCCTGACCGAAGCCTTCGCGATCGCGATGGGCCAGGAGATCCGCTACGACGACGAAGGCAACGTGGTGACCGGGTCGTTCATGGACTTCTTCATGCCGACCGCGGTCGAGACCCCGCATTGGGAAACCGACTTCACCGTCACCCCGTCGCCGCATCACCCGATCGGCGCCAAGGGCGTCGGCGAAAGCCCCAATGTCGGCGGCGTGCCCGCGTTCTCCAACGCCGTCAACGACGCGTTCTCGTTTCTGGGCTCGACCCACATCCAGATGCCGCACGACTTCTGGCGCAACTGGCGGGCGGCGAAGAATTTGGGCGTGTTTGCGGCGTAGCGTCATTGCGAGCGGCGGTAACCATCGACTTACTGCGTCATCCTGATGTGCGAGCGAAGCGAGCCTCGAAGGATGGCAACATGCGCGGACTCGCGGCCATCCTTCGAGGCCCGCGCAACAGCGCGGGCACCTCAGGATGACGGTCACCATGAGGCGGCAGAAAGGACGAAAATGATTCAAGCAAACCGAAAGGCACTTGAGAAATGAAAAACCGCGACGAGATCGCAGAGCGCCTTGCGGCCAACGGCTACATTGCCGATGGCGAGCTGGCGACCGCGGTCTCGCTGATGGCCCTGCTCAAGCGGCCGCTGCTGCTGGAAGGCGAGGCGGGCGTCGGCAAGACCGAAGTCGCGAAGGCGCTGGCAAAAGTGCACGCGACCGAGCTGATCCGGTTGCAATGCTATGAGGGCCTCGATCAATCGGCGGCGCTGTATGAATGGAACTACCAACGCCAGTTGCTGGCGATCCAGGCGCACCGGGGCCAGCAGGCCGATGCCATCGAGGACCAGATCTTCTCGGAGAAATATCTGCTGGAGCGGCCGCTGTTGGCCGCGATCCGCCGCGACAAGGCGCCGGTATTGCTGATCGACGAGATCGATCGCGCCGACGACGAGTTCGAGGCGTTTCTGCTGGAGCTGTTGTCCGATTTCCAGGTCTCGATCCCCGAACTCGGCACCATCCAGGCGGTCACGATCCCGCACGTAGTATTGACTTCGAACGGCACCCGCGAACTGTCCGACGCGCTGCGCCGCCGCTGCCTCTATCATTATGTGGACTATCCCGACGCCGACCGCGAGGCCCGGATCATCATGGCGCGGATATCCGGCGCCAGCGCGTCGCTGTCGCTGCAGATCGCGCGCATGGTCGAAAGCATCCGGAAGGAAGAACTGCGCAAGGTGCCCGGCGTCGCCGAGACGCTGGATTGGGCCGCGGCGCTGGTCGGCATCGACGTGCGCGATCTGCACGACGCGCCCGAGGCCGTGCACGAAACCCTGATGTGCCTGCTTAAGACCCATGAGGACAAGTCGCGGGTGACGCGCGAGGTCACCGAACGTCTGCTGGGGAAGGTGGCATGAGCTGCTGTGGTACCAGCGCCAATTACGACGAGATCGACGCGGTCTCACGCCTCGTCGCGGGGCGGCTCGCAGGCTTCCTGGCGACCTTGCGCGACAACGGGTTTGCCGTGGGCTTGCATGAAGGCCGGGACGCGGCGTCGTTGATGACATCAGGCTATGCGGCGCGGCCGAACCTGTTGCGTTCGGCGTTCAAGCATCTGTTCTCGGCGCGCAAATCTGACTGGGACAAATTCGACGGGCTGTTCGATGCGTTCTGGCTCGGCAAGCGCTTGCGGTCGCGCTCGATGACCTCAGGCTCGGCCAGGGCCGCCAACAATCCGTCGCTGAAAAGCCTGCCGAAGAATCCCGGCGACCAACGCACCGGCGGCGACACCGCGATGGACCAAATTCCGTCAGCCGATGAAGCGCCGGAACACCGCGCCGGCGAAGGCCGCATGGAAGGCGCCTCCGTGGCCTCCAACATGGCGGAGACTGATTTCCGCAAGATGGCCGAGCCCGGGCAGATCGAGGAGGCCCATGCCGCCGCGGCGCGCTTGGCAAAAACCATGCGCACGCGGCTGACCCGGCGCGATCTGGCGCGGCGGCGCGGCTACCGGCTGGATCTCAGGCGCACCATCCACGGCAATATCAGCCATGGCGGCGTGCCGATCGATCTGGTGAAACGGCAGCGCAAGGAAAAGCCGTTGCGGCTGGTGATGCTGCTCGACGCCTCCGGTTCGATGAGCATGTACACCGGCGTCTTCCTGCGTTTCATCCACGGCGTGCTGGATGAGTTCCGGCAGGCCGAGGCCTTCTTGTTTCACACCCGGCTGGCGCATGTCTCCGACGCGATGAAGGAAAAGGACGCCGCGCGCGCGCTCGATCGGCTCTCGATCATGGCGCAGGGCGCCGGCGGCGGCACCAGGATCGGCGAAAGCCTGCAAACCTTCAACCGCTGGCACGCCGCGCGGGTGATTCATTCGCGCACCTGCGTGATGATCGTGTCCGACGGTTATGAGACCGGCGATGCCGCGTTGCTTGGCCGCGAGATGGCGGCGCTGGGCAAGCGTTGCCGCCGCATCGTCTGGCTCAATCCGATGATGGCGTGGGAGGGCTATGCGCCCGAGGCCGCCGGCATCAAGGCCGCGCTGCCGCATGTCGATCTCTATGCGCCGGCCAATACGCTGAAAAGCCTGACCGCGCTCGAACCCTATCTGGCGAAACTGTGAGAATGGATGGAATGAAATCACGCGGCGATGCTGACTTCACCTCTCCCATAGGGAGAGGTCGGCGCGTAGCGCCGGGTGAGGGGTTACGCTCCCTCGTGAGAACAGCGCCCCCTCACCCGATTTGCTCCGGACGATGCTTCGCATCGCCGGGCGCAAACCGACCTCTCCCCGGTGGGGAGAGGTGACGGAGGAGACGTCCGATGACCGCTCATGTCGAAGTGATGGACCTGGTCGCGCAGATGAAAGCCGCCGAGCAGACCTTCGTGCTGGCGACCGTGGTGCGAACGGTGTCGGTGACGGCGGCGAAAGCCGGCGCGAAGGCGATCATCCGTCCCGATGGCACCATCGTGGCGGGGTGGATCGGCGGCGGCTGCGCCCGCGGCGCGGTGCTGAAGGCGGCGCGCGAGGCGCTGGCCGACGGCCAACCGCGCATGGTGTCGGTGCAACCGGAAGACCTGCTCGCCGAACTCGGCGTCAAATCAGGCGAGAGCCGCGACGGCATCCGCTTCGCCAGCAACATGTGCCCGAGCAAAGGCACCATGGATATTTTCGTCGAGCCGGTGCTGCCGCATCCCTCCTTGGTGATCCTCGGCGCCAGCCCGGTGGCGATGTCGCTCGCCACGCAGGCGCGCCAGTTGGGTTTTCACGTCACGCTGGCGGCCCCTCGCGCCGATCTCGTCGTGATCCCGGATACCGACACATTGGTCGACGGCTATGTGCTCGGCGAACTCAATCAGACCCGGCGGTTCATCGTGGTGTCGACGCAAGGCAAGGGCGATGAGGCCGCGTTGCGCGCGGCTGTGGCAATCGACGCGGAATATCACGCCTTCGTCGGCAGCCGGCGCAAGATGGCGGCGCTGCGCGACAAGCTCGCCGCCGCCGGCGTTGCCGCTGCCGCGCTCGATCGCGTCAAGGCGCCCGCCGGTCTCGACCTCGGCGCCATCACGCCCGAGGAAATCGCGATGTCGATCCTGGCCGAAATCACCGCCGAGCGCCGCCGCGGCCAGCGCAATTCCACTCCCTGATGCGCGGGCAGCGCAGCTGTGAAGCTGACCAATCGCCGCACCCGCTCGCTTGCGAAGCGAGCGCGTCACATCTTTGGACACGAACGCGCCACTAATTTCATTTACGATCCAGCACGTTCCAAGCTCGGGCGGCGCCAGAGCCACCTGTCCGAGCTGCGTTGCATGCCGAAATTATGCGGAGAATGCAAATGGCGCGAACGACTGCTGCCGGCCAGGCGAATTTGTCGATCCCGGATCTGATTCCGGTCACGCTGATCGTCAATGGCGCCGAACACACTCTCAATGTCGAGCCATGGATCACTTTACTCGATGTGCTGCGCGAGCATCTCGACCTGACCGGCACCAAGAAAGGCTGCGATCACGGCCAGTGCGGGGCGTGCACGGTACTGGTCGAGGGGCGGCGGATCAATTCATGCCTGACCTTGGCGGTCATGAAGGACGGCGCCAGCATTACCACCATCGAGGGGCTGGCCGGCAACGGGACGCTGCATCCGCTGCAGCAGGCGTTCATCGACCATGATGCGTTTCAGTGCGGCTATTGCACGCCGGGCCAGATCTGCTCGGCCGCGGGGCTGATCGCGGAAGGCAAGGCCAGGACCGCCGATGAGATCCGCGAACTGATGAGCGGCAATATCTGCCGCTGTGCCGCCTATCCCAACATCGTCGCGGCGATCGAGCAGGCGATGAGGGCGCCATGATCAACTTCCAGTACACGCGGGCCAGCGACGTCGCGGATGCGGTCCGGCAGATCGCGGCCGACCCCACATCGAAATTCATCGCAGGCGGCACCAACCTGCTCGACCTCATGAAGGACGATATCGAGCGGCCGTCGCGGCTGATCGATATCTCGCGGCTGCCGCTCAAATCCGTCGACAGCACCGGCGACGGCGGCTTGCGCATCGGCGCGCTGGTGCCCAATGCCGATCTGGCCTGGCATCCATTGATCGAGCAACGCTACCCCCTGCTGTCGCGCGCCATTCTTGCCGGCGCATCGCAGCAGCTGCGCAACATGGCGTCGACCGGCGGCAATCTTCTGCAGCGCACGCGCTGCTTCTATTTCTATGACACTGCCACGCCCTGCAACAAACGCGAGCCGGGCAGCGGATGTTCGGCGATCGAGGGCCTCAACCGCGGCCACGCGATTTTGGGAACCAGCGACGCCTGCATCGCGACCCATCCGTCCGACATGTGCGTCGCGCTGGCGGCGCTCGACGCGCAAGTGCGTGTGGTGGGGCCGGCGGGCGAACGCAGCGTGGCGCTTACGGATTTTCATCGTCTGCCCGGGGACACGCCGCAACGCGATACCAATCTGGCGCCGGACGAGATCGTGACGGCGGTCGAATTGCCGGCGCAGGGATTCGCCAGCCACTACACCTATCTGAAGATCCGCGATCGCCATTCCTATGCATTCGCGCTGGTGTCGGTCGCGGTGGGACTGGGGATGGACGGCAACCGCATCCGCGAGGCGCGGCTCGCGCTCGGCGGCGTCGCGCACAAGCCGTGGCGGGATCGGTCGGCCGAAGCGGCGCTGGAGGGACAGGCTGCCGAGCCGGCCGTGTTCGCCCACGCGGCGGAGCTGGTGCTGCGCGGCGCCAGGGGATTCGGCCACAACACCTTCAAGATCGATTTGGCCCGCCGTGCCATCATACGGGCGCTGACCCAGGCTGCGCGCGGCACGCCGCAGTCGATATCCAGCAAGAAAATCGCGTGAGCATGCCAATGACCGCTTACATCGGGACTGCCACCTCCCGCGTCGACGGGCGCGACAAGGTTACCGGGGCCGCGAAATATGCCGGGGAGTTCGGGGCGCCGGACCTGGTTTTCGCCAGCGTGGTGACATCCACGATCGCGAAGGGGCGAATTGCGCGCATCGACCTCAGCGAGGCCATGAAGGTCGGTGGCGTGATTGCCGTGCTGACGCACAAGAACCGGCCGCCGATGGCGGACAACGACGAAGCATACAAGGACGAGGTCGCGCCCGAGGGATCGCCGTTCCGCCCGCTCTACGATGAAAGGATTCACTTCAGCGGGCAGCCCATCGCGCTCGTTCTGGCCGAGGCCTCGGAGATCGCGTGCTTCGCAGCGTCGCTGCTGCACGTCGACTATGACGAGGAGCCGCACGTCACCGATCTGTATCGCGCCCGTGACGACGCCTTCGCGCTGGACGCCCCGGCGAAGCCGCGGGGCGATGCCGCCAGGGCCTTTGCGGCGGCCGAGGTGCGCCATGATGCCGAATATTATGTCCCGATCGAGCACCACAATCCGATGGAGCCGTACGCCTCGACGGTGCTCTGGGACGGCGGCGGCAAGCTCACGGTCTACGACAAGACCCAGGGCGTGCAGAATGTGCAGCGTTATATCTGCGGCATCTTCGGCATGAGGCCGGAGGATGTCCGCGTGATGTCGGCCTTTGTCGGCGGCGCGTTCGGCTCGGGATTGCGGCCGCAATATCAGGTGGTGCTGGCCGTGCTGGCGGCGCGGGCGCTTCAGCGCTCGGTGCGCGTCGTGCTCACACGCCAGCAGATGTATGGGCTTGGCTATCGGCCCGCCATGATCCAGCAGATCAGGCTGGGCGCGAAAGCCGACGGAACCCTCGATGCGATCACCCACCGCGCGATCACGGTGACATCGCAATTCGAGGACTTCCATCGCCACGAAACCACCTGGTCGGGCCTGCTCTATACCAGCGCCACCGCGGCTTATGCCCACGGACTGGCGCGGCTCGATCTTGCGACCTCCTGCGATATGCGCGGCCCGAGTGCCACGACCGGCGTCCATGCGCTCGAATCCGCCATGGATGAACTGGCCATCGCCCTCAAGCTCGATCCGATGGAGCTGCGCCTGCGCTGCTATTCGGATCGCGATCAGAACAGCGGGCTGCCTTACAGCAGCAAGAACCTGCGCGAATGCTACCGCCAGGGCGCGGAAGCGTTCGGCTGGTCCAAACGCAATCCGGCCCCGCGCGCGATGCGCGACGGCAGCGAACTGGTCGGCTGGGGCATGGCGACGGGCGTGTGGGAAGCGTTGCAGGTGCCGATTTCCGTCCGCATCACGCTGAGTGCGAACGGACACGCAGAGATATCCTGCGCGACCTCCGATATCGGCACCGGCACCTATACCATCATGGCGCAGGTCGCGGCCGATGTGCTGGGCCTGCCGCTGGACAGCATCCATATCCGGCTCGGCGATTCAACGTTGCCGCAATCCCCGGTGGAAGGCGGCTCGTGGATTGCCGCCTCGGTCTCCAACGGCATCGTGACGACGGGCGATGCGATCCGGGAGGAACTGCTGCGTCTGGCGCAAAACATGGCGGACTCCCCCTTGGCCGGTGCGCAGCCCGGCGATGTCACGCTCGCCGGCGGCATGATCGTCAGCAGGAAAGACGCCCGGCGCGCGGTGTCGATGTCGGATGCGCTTCGGCATGGCGGCGTGGATCGCATCACACGCGAAAAGGCCACAACTTTTGCCAACGACGGCGCGCATGCGCAGAACACCCATTCGGCGATTTTCGCGGAAGTGAAGGTGGACGAACAGCTCGGTGTCGTCCGCGTCACGCGCATCGTCAGCGCGGTCGCCGCCGGGCGTATCCTGAATCCCAAAACCGCGCACAGCCAGGTCATGGGCGGCGTGGTGTGGGGTATCGGCGTGGCGCTTCACGAGGAAACGCTGATCGATCACCGTTTCGGGCGCATCATGAATGCCAATATCGCCGAATACCACGTGCCGGTGAACGCTGATGTGCACGACATCCAGGTGATCTTCGTCGACGAGCAGGATGACATCGTCAATCCGCTCGGCATCAAGGGACTGGGTGAAATCGGCATTGTCGGCGTTTCGGCCGCGATCGCCAACGCGGTCTATCATGCCACCGGAAAGCGCGTGCGCGATCTGCCCATTACGCTCGACAAGCTGTTAGACTGATCGGGTTAGCGAGGCGTAATCTGCCGTTTTCGATCTCTTAATGACTCTCGGTCCATTTGCGCCAATGCGTCGGGTGAATGTCGACGCGCTCTTTATTTGACGCATCGACCCATTGGGCTCCATCCTTGTGGCACGGGAAGACGAGCGCGTGGACGATTCCATCATAGCCCAAGGTGCAGACTTCGAGGTCTGCATCAGTCGGCGCAATGGCAACGGGAAACCATTCTGCGGGCAACGAATGCATGACGGGCGCTCCGGCGAAAGTGCGTTTCGATTTTCGTAGTATCAGGCGCTGTTCTCAGATGAAACGGCGGCGCCGCGTTGGAAGACAGCCGGATCGGACGGCGTATGCCATCGCTCCGCACGCTCTGCCAATCGATCATACTCTTCAGCAGCCTTGAGAAGGCGATCTCGGTCCTTATAGGGAAACGAGGAACTGGCCTTTGCCCGCTTCTGTTCTGCGCGGCGACGCCAGTGGGCTGCGTTGTTTAGAAATTTCTCCATCGACGCGTTACTCCCGCAAGGTCGTCGCGGCGACACGATGTTACTCTGGGGTCGAATTCTCAAGGTGACGAACGGTCGCGGTGGAGACGAGCATTTCTCCTTTCCCGCGCAGATCCCGGCAAGATCAACCCATCCGATTGGCCCACGCTCCGTGGCCGGATCATGTCGTATTGGAACATGTGAAATGTCCGCCCTGTCGGCGGGTCCGGCATGCTCGTGGCAAACCAGGGTTGCTCGGCGCATTTTAAGCAGGGTGGTGAGGTCGGCTGTTGCGAACGCGTCGGCCTTTCCATGCGCTGGACAGAATGCCCAGACGGCATGCAGGCAAGTAACATTCGCCCGAGTTAGTTGGTCTCCCCTCGCGAAAACGCTCGTTGCGGGCACGCGAGAACGCTGAATGGTCCGGAATGGCATCTTCGATGCCGAGCTTGCAGAACCAGCGATAGGCTAGGTTCACCTGTACTTCACGACAGATCAGCCGCTCTGAGCGGATCGCAAAGACATACCCCACGACCAGCATCCGGATCATCAGCTCCAGATCGATCGATGGGCGACCCATGGGCGAATAATGAGATGCAAGTTTGCTGCGAAGCCAGGAAAGATCGAGAGCTGCGTCGATCTTCCGCACCAGATGATCTTCGGGAACCGCGTCGCCAGGATGAAACTCGTAGAACGGCTGACCTTGGTCACTCGTCAGACGGCCCATCATGGATCGACCTCGCCGAGATTCGCGTCAATCGCCAAAGCCCGAAACCGTTCGTTCACCCGTGCTTTGCCGGTAAAGGTGGCACAAATGGCTCCGAGTTTGATTGCCAACCATGACGTTATGTTATAACATAACGTCATGGAGCTCCTGCCATGAAACCTTCTCCTGCATCCACCGACGCGACGCTCCCAGATACTGACAATTTCAGCGGTCAGAAGACAGCGTTTCGCTTCGACGAAGCCAGGGCGCATGTGCGAAACGCCGTGAGGTGCGCAGAGGCCGATGGCATTTCAAGTGAGACCTTGGCCCTTGCTCTCATCGGCGAGGCTCTTCCGCCGATTGTCCATGAGCATGGGCCGATTTGGGCCGCCACAGTTCTGATGAAACTCGCCCGCCGTCTGCGCGCTGGGCCTTAGATTTGGAGTGTCCCATGGGGGAAGTTGTACGATTTGTCCCAAAGTCGGAGCTTGAACGGGCGCGTCTCATTAGAGAGGCCCGCGCGATATACGAGAGCATATTCCCCGACGCTGAAGGGCCCCGGCAGCCAAAACGTGGATAGTCTAGTGGCGGCGATAAGTCCGAAGATATCACCACGATCACGCCGACGACCCACATCGTCGAGTTGAGCCTACGACACAGACGTGGAACGAGCCGAATGTCTCAGTTGGGTCCAAAACCGGAAGTCGCCGGTTACCAATCATACCGCACCACGCCCTTGCCGGCGTAAGAGCGGGTGACGTCGGAGAACTCGCCCTCGAAGGTCGCCGCCGCCGACCAGCCGTTCATCCATTTCCATTCGGCGGATGCAGTCGTGAGCGCGGACTCGCTCGCCTGCGCCGCGCCGTTGACGACGAAGCTCGCGCCGGGCAGCGCCTGGAAGGTCGTGGCGATTGAACGGTCCGGATCGAAATCATGCGCCCAGGCAAGACGGCCGCGCAGGGTGAGGATCGCGCCCGGCATCGCCCAGGATTTATCGGTGCGGATGCCCAGTTCGCTACGCGTATCGGTCACGCTTTGGGCCGTATAGTTGAGCGCAAAATTCGGTGTGCCGGTGACCACGCTCTCCGCATAAGCCGGCAGATCGAACGTCGTGAACTGTCCCGCCGCATAGGGCGTGATGCCGACGCCGCCGACCACCGGCGCGACAAAGCGGTAGCCGCCTTCGACGCGCCCCGAATACGCGTTGGTGTTGAACTCGGCACGCAATTGATCGAAGCCGGCGATGGTCACGGTGCGATTCGTGGTGACGTCCTGCCAGCCATAGGCGAGCGCGCCGGTGATGTACGCCGCACCGTTGGTGTGCCGGACATAGGCACCGGCCTGGAACAGGTCCGACCTTCCCGATCCGAGATTGTTGGTGCTGAAATTCGTGCCGCCGCCCGCGAGCGCAAAGCCCGCCCGCGTGTCCGGCGAGAAGCGGTAGTCGGCACCGACCGCCGTGCCATAGATGCTGCTTGTTGTGTTGCTCGACCCGACCGCGGCATTGCCGTCGGTGGTCTGCGAGCCGCCAAAGCCGGCCGCCCACACGCTCCAGCGCGGCTCGAAGCGCGGCGCCATCGGCGGCGCCTTGCGCTCGATGGCGGCATAGGCGCCGGTAATCTCAGAGTCTAGGCCGGACCCTTCGAGGAAGTTGATGGGATCGGTCATTATGTTCATGAACTGAGTCTGTTGGAAATTAACGGTCGTGGGCACCGCCGCCGCCGCGACAACCCCGGCGCCGATGGCGGCGAGAGCGCCGACCGAAAGGCCGGCGACGCCGGCAGATCCCGCAGCTCCCGCAGCCGCGGGTGCCACTCCCGCAGCCGCGGGTGGCGCGGCCATAGCGCCACCGGGGCCACCGGGGCCACCCGTCACCTGGGCATGAGCACCCTGGCTCGACACTGAGACCAGGACCAGCAGCGCGGCAATGAACCCAAGCCGCTTCGGCATTGCTGCGAAACTTGGGTGGCTCAATGTTGTGCTCGCCAGCAAGGGCCGAAGTGACAAGGACCGAAGTGAAATGGCTCGCCGCTTGCGAGCCTCAACAGTTTTGGGCATTCCAGAATTCCACTCCGCAGCGAGTTCAACATTTCGAGAGTCGTCTAGCAGTCAATTGTTTGATCAATATTTGAACGCGCAAAAAATGCGGGTGATGGCACGAACAACCCGCCGGTTTGCCTGTCAGTGTGGTGATCCTGCCACTATGCCGATCGCTATGATGCATCCACTCGGCACAACAGATAAGCAGCGACGGCGAGAGCGCGCTCAGAGCGGCAGAGATGCTTGTCGAGCGGATATTTGAGCGCCCGCGACGGGTTGTTGGGGATGACGGCGAGCGCCCCTTGACGGCGACGGCATGGCGCAAGTGATCGGCGTCATAGGCTGCATCCACCATGACGACCTCGGCGGGCAGGCTGACATCGCCTGGACACTAGGTCTGCGGCCGATGTCCGTTGCGGGTCGATATTGTTGCAAAAGTCGAAAATCGAACAACCCTAAAAATCTCGCGAAAGTTGATCTTCGGACTTTTCTTCTGCTGCGTCGCTTTTCAGCGCCACTAGGGAGGTCCGTGATCGATTTTGGATGAAACGATATGGTCCCTCACATCGCCGCTCGCAAAACGCATCAGCGGCTCTCACAATTTTCGTTCGTCACCCCAAAAAGACTTTTGCAACAATATCGGTCAAAAACGGAAGTGTCCGGGCTCGCTCAGCAGGTCTGTTCTACCCTTGAGAGGAGACGTCGTCAGACTGCACCGGGATGTCCGAAAGGTGCCCCAGATTCGAACATCCCAGCACAACGCGCATCTTGATCAATTCGAAACGCCGCTGCAGCAGGTCGCGCCGACCGCGATATCAGTCGGGGCTTGCTCTGGCCGGGGCAACCCCGATCATGCGAATGGCTTAGGGACCGAGCGGCGTGAGAGCGTTGCGCAGTGGCGCGCTGGAAATTTGCATTAAACCCGCAAATGGCTGACCCAGCTCCAGGACTAGGTAGATCGCCCCGGCGGCCGACAGTGCAAAAACGAACAGCGAGCCGAAAACGGTTGCGCTGGGTTTGGCAAACAGGCCGAAGCTTCCAAAGATGATAGTGAGCCAGAAAATCAGCACCACCAGGAACGGCATAGGGATTGAGTTGTTCGTCTGGGCGAACAGCAGCAGGCGGGTTTGCGCAATGTCGGTGGCGATCTGTATGGCCCTGGCTTGCAGGGAGCGCTGGGAATCGTTCTGCGGCGAAAGCTGCTGAAGCTTCGCAAAGAATGCGTCGCTTGCGGCGGTCGCTTCGAAGGGGTTCGCCTTGGCAACCTCAGAACTTTTCTCGCGCCACATTCGATCGGCTAAAACAACGATGCTGCGCCGCAACAGATTGCGTACGTCGTTCGTCTCCGGTCCGTACTGCGCCAGCAGATTGTCGAGCAGGACAACATTACTCGTCATCTGCGTGACTTGAGTGCTCTGCGTGTCGTAGGAGCCCTTCGCCGAGGCGATCAGCAGGCCGAGGACAAGCGCGGCTATTGTCCCGATGAGGCCCGTGCCCAGCCTGACCACATCCTTGTCATCTGTGCTCAGGTGATGCCCAGGAAGGAACATGCCGAGCAGGGCGCCGCCTGAGATGCATACAAATGTGATGCACGATAACGCGATTGCATTCATGATTCACCAGCGTGTCGCGAGGCAGCGGCCGTCTCTCTGTTGGTCATCCAGTTTTAGGCCGTATGAGCGCAAATGACGGCGCCCGCTTCTATCGTGCTAAGGCGATGAGGCTTCCTGCCAGCAATACGGGAATCGTCAGATGTTTCATGAAGGCTCTCCTTCGGCTGTGGTTCCGGCAATCGCGGTGCCGCGGCCTGTCGCAACTTAGCGGTTTGTCGCCTAGGCCGCGGAGGCAACTACGGGTCTCTTGGCGATCAACCTGCGTCGGTCGTGAATCAAGCTCTCCAGCCGGTGGGCTGCCACGTTCAGTGTGGCATCATCCACCGCGCTCTCGTCTCCCGCGGCGGATTTGGCGCGCTCCGCCTTTAGAATGCCGTCGATTTCTTCCTCGATATCCGACAGCTCAGCCTCAGCTTCGACTTTCCGGATCCGGCGCGCCAGTGCATAGAGAGAATCCAGCGGGCCTTCGGTCGCGCGGTTGCCGATGCCCAGGAATTTCCACGCCGCCGCAAGCATGGTGACAGCACCACCCAGCACCATCGGCGTCAAATAGATCCAGTTGCCGTATTCATCCATAAAACTCTGCGTGGTGCTGTTGTAGACGGCTGCCGCTCCAGGATGCAGCGGAAGGTAGGCATCCTGGTCGGTGCTGGGCGCGGTGATCTGCGCGAAAATCGGCTGCTCGCGCAGAAGATCCCTGCGCACCCTCATGATCGCCTGGGTCAGGCTGGTGACGAGATCGGCGCCGAGCTTCTTCTGCGCCACCAGATATAACGAGGTCCTCAACGTCGTCAGGTCATCGTCCGGAACCGGCGGCGCTCCCCGCAGCGTGCCCTTCGGGAGGTCGAAACTTTCAAAGGCACGCTCGGTCTCTGCAATTGCTGCCGCGGACTCGATGGGGATCAGTACCGGGACCTTTTTATGGTCGAGCTGAAAAAATCCGCGAACGAGCGAGAGGTATTTTCCGGCGAGCGGGATCGTGACGAGCAGGGCACTGACCTGTTTTGACTGAAGGGCTTGCCGGACATCCGTCAAAGCAAGGTTCTTGAACGCAACTTTTGCGCTCGCCAGATCATATTCCTTAGTCAGCGCGTCGACAATTTTGGCGTTCGTTACTCCGCCGACCACGCCGACCGTGCGTCCCTTCAGGTTGTCCATGCTGTCGATGGATGATCCCGGCGGCGCGATGATCAGTACGACCATATGGCTGACGACGACAACGGCTTGCGCCTGCGACAAGTCACCGACATCGCCGCGAACCACGGCGAGATCGACCTTACCCGCGGAGAAGGCGTTAGCGGCCTCAAGCGCGGTGCCGCTGTCGATAACCTTGAGCCGTACCGGCGCGTTCGTCGAAACGAACTCGCCCGCTATCGCTGACATTGCCTTGGCAGCCTCGCCGTCGATCGAGCCGACCGCCACGGTCAGCGTTACCGGGCGACTGTAGTACCGATAGCCAAGGAGACCTGCGCCTGCCGCAAAGACGACGATGCCGATAAGCAGGAAAAAGCGAAGCCACAGCGGCAATTTTGTCGACGTCATGCTCGTCACTCCAGACGCGTCGGCCGATGGACATCGCTGCATGCCGTAATTGCAGCGCGTACAACCGTAATATTACAGCCTCGTAGTTCCAACTATGCGAAAACGGACAGGTTGTGCGAGTTCGCCATGTTCTTGCCGAGCGTCCACGATGTTCAACGATTTTGGGATCGACGAGCGTTTTTAAGGACTTGAGATGAGGAAGCGTGCCTTCTTCGTCGGCACCCATCAAACGGCTGTAGCCCGCGACATTCGCGGCCAGAATAGCTGCCAGCCGCCGCTCTACGTGCTCGCTGCTCAAGATGCACACCGAAGCTCGTGGAAAATGAATGGTATATATCAGAATTGTGGGCCGATGTCCCGCTTATGCCGAAGGCGTATCCGCCGTTCGCATAGGGGTAGAGCGGGCATCCTTCAAACGGGACTACTCCCGACGTTGAAACAAGCGGACATGGTGCGCCAAAGGGCGCCGTTCCGATCTCGGCGGCATTGAGGTAGGTTGCCGACGAGTGGCTAAAGGGATCGCGCATGCGACGGCGGGATTTTCTCGCAGGATTCGGCGGACTCGTGGCGTCTTCGCCGTCCTCCGCTCGCGCACAGCGGGCAACGAGGTTGCCAATCATTGGATTCATGGGTGGAGCCACGCCTTCCGCTTGGGCTCCATGGACGGCCGCATTCGTCCGACGCCTTGAAGAACTCGGCTGGGTCGACGGAAAAACAGTCAAGATCGAGTATCGTTGGGCCGAAGGAAGCGAAGAACGTTACGCCGAGATAGGTGCCGAGTTTGTCAAGCTTGATGCCAGCGTTCTCGTTGCGGTCGGCGGGGATTCGGCGAAGAAAGCAACATCCACAATTCCAATCGTGGTTGCCTTGATGTCAGACCCGGTGGGTACGGGTCTCGTGTCCAGTCTGGCACGACCGGGCGCAAACATCACCGGAATGTCGATACAGTCAACCGACCTCGCGGGGAAACGAATTGAGCTTTTGAGGGAAGCTGTCTCTCCATTGCGGCGTTTTGCGATCCTCGCCCTTGTCGACTATCGCGGAACCATGCTCGACGTCGGTGCGGTCCATGCGGCTGGTAAAAGCTTTGGAATCGAGGTCGTCACCCTTCCCATCCGCCGCGCGAGTGACATCGAGCCCACATTTGCGTCGCTCGATGCTCAGTTGCAGGCCATGTATGTTCCGCCAAACCTGCTTGTGAACACGAACCGCATTCTCATCAATAGATTAGCCCAACGACACCGTCTGCCAACTATGCATGGCTTTCGCGAATACGTTGATAGCGGCGGACTGATGTCCTACGGACCTAACACGCCTAATCTGTTCCGGCGCGCAGCAGAGTATGTTGATAAAATCCTGCGAGGAGCAAAGCCTGATGACCTCCCCGTCGAACAGCCGACCAAGTTCGATCTGGTTGTAAACCTCAAGGTCGCGAAGGCTATTGGTCTCGAGTTTTCTCCATCCTTCCTGGCCCGCGCGGACGAGGTGATCGAATAAAGTCATCCCGGATTTGGCTCATGCGGGCTGCCGAAGGCGTTTTGGCGCGTGCGCGCACAGCTGAATTTCTCTCGCCATTTCAATCTGATTTGCCCTGTCCAGTCGTCGGTGCAAAAATAATCCACTTCACATCCGACCCAAATCACCGGCTTATTCAGCGCTATCCCGTCCCATACGAGGGGCGTTTCGCGATCGTCACGGACGTGGGCGGCGGGATGCGATGGACGCGGATGCGCTCTTGACGAACAGCGCTAAAGCGGACGGCGAAGTCGTGTGGTCCTGACGCCCCGATGCTGGCGTCAAGTTCGTGGGAAATTTCTTGCGGGCGACGGTGGCAAGAAAGCCGGTCACCGGGGAGAGCACGAAGGAAACCGTTAAAACCATTGCGCAGGGAAGGCCGGACTGCTTCCGCTGAACCTGTATGCTCGTGTGCGTCTTTCTCTCTGCCTTTGCACGCGAGACCGCGGGTGCAGCGCGCACCCGGTCTTCCCTGCGTCCCTCTGATAGGAAGGGCGGGATTTTTTAGCAAAGCTCGGGCGTAACATGCTGCGAGATCGCGAAGCTGTGGCTGCTGTCGTTTGAAACGTGAATCCGAAGCCGCGTGTTGAGGGCGACCGTGCATACAAAGTCGTCGTCCCCGCGGACGCGGGGACCCATAATCCCAGGCGCTCGTGATGCAATGTGAATGCGCAACAACGATATGGACACCGCCCGAAACTTTGGCAGCACGGCGTATGGGTCCCTGCGTTCGCAGGGACGACAAAGAAAATCAGTGGGAGCGCGTAGCCCGGATGAGCGGAGCGATATCCGGGATTTTCATTATTTCGCTGGTCCCCGCATGTCGCGGAGCCTGTCATCGGGCGCGCATTCGCGCGACCCGTTGGCTCATGCGGGCTACCGAGACGAGAGCGTTATCGCCTCAGTCGAACAAACTCGACACCGACTCTTCCGCCGCGGTGCGGCCGATGGCTTCGCCGATCAGCGCGGCAATCGACAGGGTGCGGATATTGGCCGCCTTGTTCACCGCGTCGGTCGGCAGGATCGAGTCGGTGATAACAAGCTCTTTCAGCTTCGAGGAGGCGATACGGGCGGCCGCGCCACCGGACAGCACGCCGTGCGAGATATAGGCGTAGACGTCCTTGGCACCGTTGGCGAGCAGCGCGTCGGCCGCATTCACCAACGTGCCGCCGGAGTCGACGATGTCGTCGACAAGGATGCAGGTATAGCCGGCGCAATCGCCGATCACGTTCATGACCTCGGATTCGCCGGCGCGTTCGCGGCGCTTGTCGATGATGGCGAGCGGCGTGTTGATCCGCTTGGCGAGGCCGCGCGCGCGCACCACGCCGCCGACGTCGGGCGACACCACCATCAGATTGGAAAGGTCGAAGCGCTCCTTGATGTCACGCACCATCACCGGCGAGGCGAAGAGATTGTCGGTCGGAATGTCGAAGAAGCCCTGGATCTGGAGGGCATGCAGGTCGAGCGTCATGACGCGGTCGACGCCGGCCCGGGTGATCAGGTTGGCGACCAACTTGGCCGAAATCGGTGTCCGCGAGCCGGATTTGCGATCCTGCCTGGCATAGCCGAAATAGGGGATCACCGCGGTGATGCGGCGCGCCGACGACCGGCGCAGCGCGTCGGTGATGATCAGCAATTCCATCAGATGGTCGTTGGCCGGAAACGACGTCGACTGCACGATGAAGACGTCGGAGCCGCGGACGTTTTCCTGGATTTCGACGAAAATCTCCATGTCGGCGAACCGCCGGACCACGGCCTTGGTCAGCGGCAAATGCAGCCAGTTGGCGATGTCCTGTGCCAGCGCGGGATTGGAGTTACCGGCGACGAGCTTGATGGAGCCGTTTTTGGCCGACATCGAGGCTTCTCCTCGCGCCTTGCTGGATACGATGTTCAGCATATCGGAATACCCACGGAACCGGCGCCTTCGACGAGCGAGGTGATATCAAGGAGGTGGCGCGGCTGGCAACCCATCGCCCGCGGTTTTCCTGCGTAAAATCGCGAAGCTGGGCCGGATGGTAAGCTAATTCTTGCCCCTCAGCGGGCGCTGTAGCTCAGCGAACTGACGTTGAATGCATCCGGTGCGGGTGAATTTTGCTCCGCACTCGCAACCGCCGGGCCGCGCAATTCGGGCGCGGCGGCCGGCGGCGGCGCGTCGGCAGGCGCCGTACCGTTGACCATGGCGCTGAGGCCGCTGAACCCGGCCTGCGCGATGCGCCGCAACACCAGGTCATCGGCCGCGGCCCAGGCGTCGCGTCCGGACTTGCTGGCCGGTTCTTCGCCCGAAAGGCGCAGCGCGCGCTGCTGGTTGGCGTCATAGACGTCCCAGACCCAGGAGATCGTGGTGCGGCCATGGTTGACCTGGGCGGCCAGATAGCTGCGCACGCGGTAGGAGGCGATGCCTTCACGGGACACGATCGAGAGATTGCGCAGCTTCGATTCTCAAGTTCGAGCACGCCGACCATGCGGTCGAACACCTGCGGCGGCGGTCCGTCGATCAATTCGAAGGTGACGGTGGTGCCGCTGCCGCCGCCACCGCTGGCCATCGCAAAGGAGTTGCTGCCGGGGGCGCCACCGGCGGCGCAGCCACCGAGCGCACAGGCCAATGCGAGCCACGTGGCGGCAACAGCCGCACGCGAAATCGTCCGGCTGGCCCGGAACAGGTTGGATGACGCTTCCCTCATTACCCGGAGCGATATCGTTAAAACGCATTAACGTCTAGGGCAGGACGTTACAAAGAGGAGGGATCGAACAGGTGCCCTGCAGAAAATCTGCATCAAGTTGAAACAGTTGAGCCGACGTCACGGCTCCAGCGCGATCGCGTGGACGTGGCGGCCATAGTCCGGCTCCTTGCGATGCACGGAGCGGCGGTAGCTGAAGAAATTCTCGTCGGCATAGGTATCGACGCCGATGTCGTCGATCATCAGCACGCCGGCATTTTCGAGCCGCCGCCGGATATAGCCGGCGAGGTCGAACATCGAATGGCCCGCGCGTACCGAGGGCATGAAGAACAGCGCGTTCTCGCTGTCGGCGTCGATGAACCGCTCGACGAATTCGGCGCCGACTTCATAGCTGGGCTGCCGGATCAGGGGACCGATCGCGGCGATCATGCCGTTGCGCTCGGCGCCGAGGTTTTCCATCGCGTCGATCGCCGATTCCAGCACGCCGGTCAGCGCGCCCTTCCAGCCGGCATGGGCGGCGCCGATCACGCGCGCGTTCGGGTCGACCAGCAGGATCGGGCCGCAATCGGCTGCGGAGGCGCCGATCGCAAGACCCCCAATGCGGGTCACGATGGCGTCGGCCATCGGCCGCGATCCGTTGTCCCAGGGCGCGGTGGCCACCACCACGTTGGGCGAATGGGTCTGATGCACGGTGAGAAAATGCGGCGGTTGAACGCCCATCTGCTCGGCCATGCGGCGGCGGTTTTCCGCAACATTGGCGGGATCGTCGTTGGAGCCGATGCCGGCGTTGAGACTGCCGTAAATGCCGCTGGAGACCCCGCCTTCGCGGGTAAAGAAGGCGTGGCGGAGGCCGGGAATGGCCGAAAGCAGGGGCGACGCGAGCGTGGCGGACTCCAGCGTCATGCAATCTCGGCCTTGTCGGACGGCTCCTGGTCGTTTTGGTCGCTGAAGCCCGCCAGCGCGGTGAGGTTCGGCTCCGAGATCGCCAGCACCTTGAACATCGAGCCCATGCCGCCGCGGCCGACCCCGATCAGACGTTTGAGCGCGCCGGAAATATCCTCGGAAACCTCATGAGAGGCCTTCGCCATCAGGGTAACGGCGCGGGTTTCGATGCCGAGGCGTTTGAGAAACTCGCCCTGCGGCACCGGGCCATGGACGCGGGCGCCCAGATCTTCCGCGGCGCGCACCAGCGCCTGGAAGTCGACATGGGCGGTGACATCAGCCTCGCCCGGGTTCTTCAGGGGATCGGTGAAGCTGTGGCGGGCGATCGCCTGGAAGGTATCGCCGGCGTCGCTGCGCAAATGGCCGTAATCGATGATCAGCGCCGCGCCATCCTGGTCGCGCACGCGGCTGGCGAGCTTCATGATCTCGGCATCGGGCCGCCATTCGAACACCGCGCCGACCGGGGCGGCACGCACCAATGGCGGCAGCAGCACCTCGAAGCGCGGCGTCGGCTCGGCGGCGGCGCCGAACACCATCTTGCCGCTGGCGTCCAGTTCGACCGTGCGTTCGTGCCAGCCGGTCTCGCGCCGGATCGCCTGATGGATCGGCAATACGTCGAAATATTCGTTGGCGATAATGACCGCGGGGCCGTCCGGCACGTCGTCGATGTTGTCGTGCCAGGCGATGTTGCGCACGCCCGACAAGTTCGCCTTCTGTTTCTCGCGCAGCACCGGATTGATTTCGACCAGATGGACGCTCAGCGCCTGGTACATCGGCGGCAACACCCGCAGCGCGCGCAGCGCGTCCGCCATCAGGGTGCCGCGGCCGGGCCCAAGTTCGATCAGCCGCAGCACCGACGGCGAGCCGATCGACTTCCACACCGAGGCGGCCCACAGCCCGAGCAGTTCGCCGAACATCTGGCTCACTTCCGGTGCGGTGGTGAAATCGCCCTCGCGTCCCAGCGGATCGCGCGAGACGTAGTAGCCGTATTGGGGATGCGTCAGGCACATCTCCATGTAGCGCCAGACGGGCATCGGCCCTGTCGATTTGATCAGTCGCTTGAGTTCGGATTGCAGCGGCGAAGTTTCGGTCACGGCGTACCTTGGTCGGGGATGGTGATCCGTTTCGGCGTTTCCCGGCGCCATGCCACCACAATAATGATCGCGCCGGCAAGAATCATCGGCAACGACAGCAGCATACCCATGGTGAGCCCGCCCCACAAAAATCCGAGTTGCGGGTCCGGCTCGCGAAAATGCTCTCCGACGATACGGGCAAAACCATAGAAGGCGATAAAGCTTCCCAGGATCAGGCCGGGCCGTTTGAGCGCGCCCATCCGGATCATCACCGCCAGCAGGGTAAACAGTACGATTCCCTCCAGCGTCGCCTCGTAGAGCTGGCTTGGATGGCGCGGCAGCGGGCCGCCATTGGGAAACACCATCGCCCAGGGCACGCTGTCATCCGCGGGCCGGCCCCATAATTCGCTGTTGATGAAATTGGCGAGCCGCCCGAGGAACAGTCCGATCGGCCCGACGGCGGTGGTGATGTCGCCGAGCGACAGGATCGGCAGATTGTTCTTCCGGCAAAACAAGATCACCGCGGCGACGCAGCCCAGGAAACCGCCATGGAACGACATGCCGCCCTTCCACAATTCGAATATTTCGCCGGGATGAGCGGCGAAGAACGGCAGATTGTAGAACAGCACATAGCCGGTGCGGCCGCCGAGGATGATTCCAACCGTGACCCACAGGATGAAATCATCGAGCTGCAGCAGCGAGATCGGCGCCGGGCGGCCCCATAGTTTGTCGTTCTTGATCAGCGCGCGGGCGTAGATCCAGCCCAGCACGATGCCGCCGATATACGCCAGCGCATACCAGCGGATCGCGATCGGCCCGATCGAGATCGCGATCGGGTTGAAGACCGGAAAGGCAATGGTGAGAAAGGGCATCTAATCCTTGAGGCTCAGGTCGACAGGTTGCGGCGATAGAGTGCCAGGAGCCGCTCCCAATGCCGTTCCGCCGCGTCGCGATCGTAAATCGGCCGCTTCGGGAAGGCGAAGCCGTGATGGGTGCCCGGGTAGATCTCGACCTCGGCGTTGGCGCCTTTCACGGTGGCTTTGATCTTCTCGATGGTCTCCATCGGGGCGTAGATATCGGTCTCGGCGCAGCCGAAATACAATTCGGCCTTGGTCTTTTGCGCAGCCAGATGCGGGCTGTCGGGCTGGTCGGTCACCAGGCGCGTACCATACATCGAGGCGGCGGCCTTCACGGCCGGAAAATGCGTCGCGGCGTTCATGGCATATTGTCCGCTCATGCAGTAACCGACCGTGCCGATCAGGTCCATGCGGGCGGCTTTCTGGCCGTTGGCGTATTCGAGCAGGGCCTTGGTGTCTTCCATGACCAGCGGAATGGTGAGCGAATTCATCAGCGCGAACATCTTCTTGCGTTCGGGCGATTCCGGGTCCGGATTGATCGGCCCGAGTTCCATCTCGCCGGAGCGGTAATACATATTGGGCAGCATCACGTAATAGCCCGAGGTCGCCAGCCGCCGCGCCATGTCGCGCAGCTCCTCGCGGATCGCCGGTGCGTCCATGTAGAATAGGATGATGGGAAACGGGCCGCCGCGTTCGGGATGACTGATAAAGGTGGTGGTTTTGCCGTCCTTGGTCGGAATGTCGATTTGCTGGTCGATCATGAGCGTTTCTTCTCTTTTTATGACTCTGGTTTGGCCTGAGGGCGCTGAATACGATTGCAAGGAAACCGGAGCATGACAAGGTAATCAGGGCTTTGCGGAGGCAGGCCTCGAAGGCAAGTCCGACCTTGAACCACAGGCCCGGGATCGCCATTGTGATTATACAGCGACCCTGCAGCGACCGGAGCGTCCCAGATGACCCAGACCAGCAATCGGTTTTTCGACGAGATCGGCCGCCTGATGAACGACGCCGCCGGCGCCGCCCAGGGGGTCAAGCGCGAGGTCGATACCGTCGTACGCAACCAAGCCGAAAAGATCCTGCGCGATCTCGACATCGTCAAGCGCGAGGAGTTCGAGGCGGTCAAGGACATGGCCCGGCTGGCGCGCGAGGAAAACGAGGCGCTGAAGACCCGCATTGCGGCGCTGGAAGCCAAGCTCGGGGGGGCCACCTAAAGAGCCCGATACCGGCAGCCTCAAGACGGACAGGTGGCCGGGCTTTGTCCTGGCCGTCCAAGTCTCTGGCACTCCAAACTCAGAAAAATCCCTTCATTTCCTTGTCATTTCGCCCCTTTGGGGCTAGAACGCCGCCACGTCCGCAGCCCCCGCACCCCTGGAGGCTTGCTGCGGCGTTCAACGGGCCGCGATGCGGCCTTTAACTTTTTGAAAAACAAGGACTTAAGACAATGGCGAGCGTCAAGGAATTGAAGGCGACCGCACGTCCGTCAGGCGGCAAGGGGGCCGCACGGGCAGAGCGTCGCGCCGGGAGAGTGCCCGGAGTGATCTATGGTAACAACCAGCCCCCCGTGACCATTTCGGTCGACGATGCCGAATTGCGCCAGCGCATTCTGGCCGGCCGGTTCCTCACCACGATTTATGACATCGATCTGGAAGGCAAGAAGCATCGCGTGATTCCGCGCGACTTCCATCTCGATCCGGTGCGTGATTTTCCGATCCATGTCGACTTCATGCGGCTCGGCGAAGGCGCCACCATTCGCGTCAGCGTTCCCTTGCGTATCCAGAACGCCGAATCGGCGCCGGGTGTGAAGCGCGGCGGTACCGTCAACATCGTCACCCATGCCCTCGAACTGGAATGCTCGGTCGACAACATTCCGCAGTACATCGAGGCCGATGTCTCGACCCTGGAGATCAGCCATTCGCTGCATCTTTCCGACATCAAGCTGCCGGCGGGCGTGAAGTCGCTGTCGCGCGAAGATGCGACGCTCGTGACCATCGTGCCGCCGTCCGGCTACGCTGAAGAAATCAAGGCGGCTGCGGCTGCCACGGCGGCCGGTCCGGCTGCGGTTGCGGCTCCCGGTGCTGCTCCGGCGGCCGGCGCCGCGGCGCCTGCGGCAGGTGCGGCGAAGGCTCCGGCGGCTGGCGCCAAGGCGCCCGCCGGTGGTGGCGACAAGAAGAAGTAATAGAGCGCGGGATGCCGCGTCATGCGTCTCTTTGTTGGTCTCGGCAATCCCGGCACGAAGTACGCGCATAACCGGCATAACATCGGCTTCATGGCCGTTGATGAAATCGCACGGCGTCATGGTTTCGCACCATGGCGCCGTCGTTTTCAGGGCGAGACTTCCGAAGGCACGTTGGATGGCGAACGGGTGGTGCTGCTCCGCCCGGCTACCTTCATGAACGAGTCCGGGCGCGCGGTTCAGGAAGCCGCGAACTTTTTCAAGCTTGGCGAGAGCGAGATCACCGTGTTCCAGGATGAACTCGAACTGCCGCCAGGCAAGGTTCGCATCAAGGTCGGCGGCGGCATCGCCGGTCACAATGGTCTGCGTTCGATTTCGGCCCATATCGGCAATGAATATCGCCGGGTGCGGCTGGGGATCGGCCATCCCGGCGTCAAGGAATTGGTGCACGGGCACGTGCTGTCGGATTTCGCCAAGAGCGACCGGCCCTGGGTCGAGGCGTTGTGCGAGGCGGTGGCCGATAACGCCGGACTGCTGGTAACGGGTCGCGACTCGACGTTTCAGAACAAGGTGCATCTGGCGATGCAGGCCAAGGGATTTTTCGAAAAGGAAGATGGCGGCGGCGCCTAACGCGACGCCGGTCACAGCGAACGGACTTCAGGACACATTATGGGATTCAAATGCGGTATCGTCGGGCTGCCTAACGTCGGCAAGTCGACGCTGTTCAACGCGCTGACCGAGACGGCGGCGGCACAGGCGGCGAATTACCCGTTCTGCACCATCGAGCCGAATGTCGGCGAGGTCGCGGTGCCGGATGCGCGGCTCGACAAGCTGTCGGCGATCGCCAAGTCGGCGCAGATCATTCCGACCCGGCTGACCTTTGTCGACATTGCGGGCCTGGTGCGCGGCGCTTCGAAAGGCGAGGGCCTCGGCAACCAGTTCCTCGCCACCATCCGCGAGGTCGACGCGGTCGCGCACGTGGTGCGCTGCTTTGAGGATTCCGACATCACCCATGTCGAAGGCAAGATCGCGCCGCTGGCTGACATCGAGACCATCGAGACCGAGTTGATGCTGGCCGATCTCGACAGCCTGGAAAAGCGCGTCGATAACCTGACCAAGAAGGCCAAGGGCAACGACAAGGACGCCAAGGAACAGCTCGACCTCGTCAATCGTGCGCTGGTGCTGCTGCGGGATGGCAGACCGGCGCGGTTCCTCGAGCGCAAGCCGGAGGAAGAGCGCGCGTTCGGCATGCTCGGGCTGTTGACCTCCAAGCCCGTGCTCTATGTCTGCAATGTCGAGGAAGGCTCGGCCAAGGACGGCAATAATTTTTCGAAGCAGGTGTTCGAGCACGCCAAGAAAGAAGGCGCGGTCGCGGTGGCGATATCGGCCAAGATCGAATCCGAGATCGCGACGTTGTCGCGCGAGGAGCGCACCGAGTTCCTCGATACGCTCGGTCTGGAAGAGGCCGGTCTCGATCGCCTGATCCGCGCCGGCTATCAGTTGCTCGACCTCATCACCTATTTCACCGTCGGCCCGAAGGAAGCCCGCGCCTGGACCATCAACCGCGGCACCAAGGCGCCGGCGGCGGCCGGCGTCATCCATACCGATTTTGAAAAGGGCTTTATCCGCGCTGAAACCATCGCCTATGCGGATTACGTCGCGCTCGGCGGTGAAGCCGGCGCCCGTGACGCCGGCAAGCTGCGGCTGGAAGGCAAGGAATATGTCGTCGCCGACGGCGACGTGATGCATTTCCGGTTTAACACGTAAAAATTAAGCGCCTCATTTCAGAGCCAGCGTCATCCTGAGGAGCGCAGCGAAGGCGGGCGTCTCGAAGGATGGCAGCTTGCACCGCCGTCATCCTTCGAGACGCATCGCTTACGCGATGCTCCTCAGGATGAGGTTGTGCTCGTGGTGGTCGCTTAATGCCCCTGTCCCTGGTCGCGGATCGCGCCGAGGTGTTCGTTGATGCGGAACACGATCAGGATGAATTCCGCGGCGATGCGCGAGAAGATCACCCCGACCAGCACCCTGGTGATGGCGGAAATCAACACGATGAATCCGCCGAACGGGCTGACCGCCATCATCGCCAGGCCTGAGAAAATCTCGGCAATGCCGAGCAGAATGATCAATGCGATCACCAGCCAGTAAAAGGTCTTGATGATCGTGGGAGTGATGAAGCGGTCCCACTGAAACAGATCCTGAAAATCAAACATCGCTCGTTCTCCCGGCAAGTCGAATATGATTCGCGTCTAATCTGGCTCCTGATAAGACAGGCCCTAGCCCTGAATGTCATTCCGGGCAAGCAGGACAGGCCGCGTCAGGGGCCAGCGTCGAACGGCGGTGTTTGCCCGCAGGACATGAGCCATGCCTATGGGCGGGTTGAGATTGCTGCAAATAACGGCCACAATCAGGCTTCTCTCCGGCAATCCGCATCATGAAGCTGACGTTCGAAGATTTTAAGCCCGGCCGCTTCGGTTCATTCGGACCGCGCCGGGTCACGCGCGAAGAGATACTGGCGTTTGCCGCCGAGTTCGATCCGCAACCGATGCATCTCGATGAGGAGGCCGCGAAACGCTCGATGCTCAAGGGCCTATCAGGCTCGGGCTGGCATCTTTGTTCCATCATGATGCGGATGATGTTCGACGGCTTTATCGGCCGCACTGCGTCGCTGGGATCGCCCGGCGTCAATGAATTGCGCTGGCTCGCGCCGCTGCGGCCCGGCGATGAATTGACGCTCGACATCGACATCGCGGAGGCCAGGGTTTCCCGCAGCCGTCCCCAAACCGGGATCGTGACCTTCCATGGCGTGGTGCGTAACGCCGCCGGGGAAGCATTGTGCGAGATCGTCACGCCGATCATCGTTGAGCGGCGTATCGACGCCGCCGCGGAGCCAAGCTGATGCGTTTCTTCGAGGACCTCGTGGTCGGGCAGCGGCGTGAACTGGGATCGTTCACCTTCACCGCGGAGCTGATCAAGAAATTCGCGGCGCAGTTCGATCCGCAACGCTTTCATCTCGACGAGGAAGAAGGCCGCAATTCGCTGTTCGGCGGCTTGGCGGCGTCGGGCTGGCATGTCGGGTCGGTCTGCATGAAGCTGTTGGTCGCCGATGGCCAGCGTCAGGCTGCGAAAGCCATCGCGCGCGGCGAGAAGGTCGCGATCTGGGGGCCGTCGCCGGGCTTTCGCGAGTTGCGCTGGATCAGGCCGGTGTTGGCGGGCGACACCATCAGTTTTGCCAGCGAGGTCGAATCGCTGCGAACGTCCGAGAAGCGTCCCGAATGGGGCATCGCGCAGGCCCGTAACAGCGGAACCAATCAGCGCGGCGAACCGGTGTTCTCGTTGCTGGCGACGGCCTTTGTGCCGAGGCGGGACTTCGCCTGACATCGACGCGAAGCTTGGTTTTTGATTTGACGCGTTTTCTTCACGCCAACCGGTCGCCACCCTCCGGATCAAGTCCGAGGGCATGCTTCGCTCGAAAACGCTATGGCGCAGCTTTTCGTAAACCATCTTGCATCAAATGCGCGGTTCGGAACCATCGATCCGATAACGCATTTTAACCTTGTGGCCGCCATAGTCGATCAACGGGGACGGGACAGGGGAAGGGGAAAGCGATGGCGGACCGCGACAGCTTGAAATTTGTTGGCTTTATCTTCGCAAGCGTCACCTTGGCAGTGATGCTGACCACCGGGGTGGTGGTGAAGGGCTACGCCGACGGCGCCTATTCGCTCGAAACCACGGCGAGCATCAGCCACAGCGTTACGCTTCGCTAACCATACGCAAGATCGGCATACGCAAGATCAGCGGTTCCAGGCCAGCGCCAGAATCACCACGGCTAGGACCAGCAATCCGACAAAACGGATCATGATGGTGCCCATCTTGTGCGGCGAGTTCCGCAACGGAATGGGATCGGTATTATCCGGCCTGATGGTCTGCATGAAGAACTTTCCCGAACGCGCCCGGCACCAGCAGGGTGCCCTGTCTTGGTCGCAGCGTCGGTCCGACAAGTTCAAATACAAATTGGCTAAAATACAACCGCCGCACTCCCGGAGCGGGAGCGCGGCGGCCATTTTGAATGGAGATAGTTAAGCGATCAGCTGTTGCGCAGCCCGTCGGCGGCACGTTTCCACTGCGTGACGTTGTCGGCGATCATGCGGGTGGATTTCATCGCGGCCTGGCTGAGCTGGGCGTAGCCGGAAATCTCACGCTGCACGCGCTGGCCTTCGGCGTGCAACAGGTCGCGCAGGCTTTCGAGTTCGGAAATCAGCTTCTCGATTTCCGCCAGCGAGGTTCCGGCGACGCGCTGGATCAGCGAGTTGACGTTGGTGACGGTGGCCTCGGCGCTGGGCTCGAGCGCCGGGTCGTCGGCGTTCAGCATGCCCGGCGGTCGGCGCAGATAGGCGATATCGTTGCGCACGAAATCGCGGATGCCGGCCTCGACCTCCGAGACGGCGGCAAGGTTGCTGTCCACTTCAGGCTCAGTTGAAGTTGATTCAACTGCTGTAGAACGATTGGTAGCATTCATCGGTCGTCCCCTTGTTTCGCGTGTGATGCCAGCGCGGTAGTCCCCCGCACGACGAAAGTTTACGTGTTGCTATCAGGGCTTCCGATTTTGACCGCATCGGGGCCAATATGCGGCAAGGCTCGATCTTTCGTGGGAATTGAGCCGCTCGCTGCTACCAGCTTTGCTTGAAACCGGCGCTGAAGCTTTTGTTGGTGGTGCCGAGCGAGGTCTCGCCGATCGAGCCAGAGATGCTGACGCCGCCGAACAGCTTCTGCTCGGCGCCGACCTTGCGCAGCCATCTGTCGTCGGTCGATGACAGCGACTGGCCGGCGGTGATGCTGGTGCCGGTGTCGCCGATGCTCAGGCTGGCGGACTGGTCGGTTTCGTAATTCCGCACCGGACGTCCGATAATGCCGGGCACGGGAATGACGCCCTGTTCGACCAGGTTGTAACCGTTCTGCAGCGTCAGCGAATATTGCTCGTTGAGCGGGAGCGATTTGCTCAGGGAGGTGCCGAGCCTAGTTTGCTCCTGCGAGGGATCGACCCGGGCTTCGATCGCGGTCTTGTCCCAGATCGAGCCGGCGCCGGGCGCGGTGATCGCGGCCCATGCGGTGCCGGAGGATTGCGGCAGGCTGCCGCCATTGGCGAGCTTCTCCGACAACAATTGCGACTCGGTCAGCGTCTGCGGCTGCCGGGTCACGGTCATGTCGGCGCCGACCCTGGTATCGAGGAAGGGTGACACCGACTGCTTCACCGACACCGCGGCCGAGCCGTCCGCCTTGTCGTTCGACGACCACGACGCGTCGGTGCCCGGTGTTGTCTTCGGGGAGGCCGCGCGCGCCTTCGACGCCGGGGTCCAGGTCAGGGTCGATGCATCGACGTTGAGCTGGCTCCAGTCGAGCTCAAGTCCCTTGATGTCGGAATCCTTGGCGGCGGCGCTATCCGCGGTGGGCGTCTGTGCGTCGTCAGGCGCGTCCGCATCGGAAGCGTCGGCGTCGGGGGCGGTGCCGGCTTGTTCGGCCGGCGGGTCGGTCGTCATGTCCTTGGGCCAGATCTGCGCGCCCGCTGGCGCCGACAAAGCCAAGCCAACGCCGGCCGCCAGGATCAGCAGTCCGCTCCGTCCGTATCGCCCGATGGAAGTCATTACCCAGCCCGCGCTTCGCCAGCGAGCAATGCGGCTTAACTCGCGCAAAATTGTGGCGGAGCCACAGCCCGAGAAGGTTACGAGGCGATCATCCGCGGCAAATGGATCGGACGCCCGAGCGCCTGCTCGACAAGGTGTGATTATGCTTCGAAAGCGTGCGCTAGCGGTCGGACCGCCGCATTGGCTCGCGTTCGATGGCGATTTGATTGTCGCGCGCGGCCATCACGCCGAACAACAGCGCGCCGCCGATTCCGCCGAGCACCGCGCCGAGCGGCATGAAGGTAAAGAACACCAGCATGCCGCTGTAGCCTTCGAAATTGCTGGTGTTGAAGATTTCGATCCAGGCCAGCCCGGCACCGATGCCAAGCGCGGCGCCGCCCAGCGCGCCCAGCACCAGACCCAACACCACAAGCAACGCAATTTTCATGATGGCATTTTCGCAAAAGTATTCTTGTGCGACTCGCAATAGCTCGACGTTGGTCGAGGCCGGGCACGTCGAGGTTCAATGCGGCTGGAAAAATAAGCGCCGACGCGCGGGGCGCGCGCGACCAGCTCAACGCCCCATCGCGTCGCGGACGCTGGTGGCAAACGAATCGGTCAGGTCCCGGCCGAGCAACTGCTGCACGAAATCGAACGAATCGAAGAACGCGCGGTGCGTCAGGATCAGCCCGGCGCGGAAAGTGAAGAATTCAGCGGTTTCGAGATGCACGACACGATCGTCGCTGCGCTTGGTCAGGCTCAGGAACTGGATCGCCGCGACCTTGTCGCCGTCGACCGCGGTCATCTTGAGTTCATATTTCCGGTTTTTATAGCGCGTCTGCTGAGTGCGGATCGCTTCGCCGACCCAGGCCTTGCCCTGCTTAACCCCCAGATGCGGAAAAAGATCGACCGGCGCATAACTAATGGTCTCGAAATTCTCGTCGCAACAGGCGGTCGCGGTTTCGATGTCACCTGAATAATAGGCATCGAAAAATCTCACCACGCACTGGCGGTTAGGATTGTCGGCCATTGTTGGTCTCCGCCGCTGTTCGACCCGAACTCGCAGGATCGGTTCTATTTTGAATGGAATTGCCCGGGGATCAATCGCCCAAATGCCGAGGGCCGGCGCGCTCCAACAGCAAAAGGACGTGCAACCCATGAGTGTATTGGCGTCACGTAACTCATCTGGGGATTGATCCCGTGACGCCGGAAGACGGCTGCCGGGAAAACAGCAAGACCATCGTTTTATTCCGCAGGATTCGCCCGGCAAATTGTCCGACGGCGCGGCGCCGGCAGCTTCACAGCCGCCGATCGGGCCCGTATCGTCCGCGTCAGGAGGGCGATGTCAAAGCCCCTCCACAAGAGATCATGGGGAGAATGATGAAAACGATCGCGCACCTTGTCGCCTGCAGCCTGCTGTTGTCGCTGCCGGCCGCCGCCCACACGCCGCAGCAACCGCCGCATCAGCTTTATAACGAGGGCGACCTCAGACTGGAGAGCGGCGAGGCGATCAAGGATTTCTCGATCTCCTATGTCACCCATGGCACGCTGAACGCGAAAAAATCCAACGCCATCCTGATGGTGACGGCGATCTCCGGCAATCACCACCGGCTCGACTTCATGATCGGGCCCGGCAAGGCGCTCGACCCCGACAAATATTTCATCATCTGCACCGACGCGATCTCGAACGGTCTTACGACGTCGCCGAGCAATTCCAGGCTGCAGCCGCGCATGCAATTTCCGAAATTCCTGATCCGCGACATGGTGGAATCGCAATATCGCCTGCTCAAGGAAAAATTCGGCATCGACCATGTCGTCGCGGTGATCGGCCCCTCGATGGGCGGCATGCAGACTTTGCAATGGGGCGTCAGCCATCCCGATTATATGGACGCGCTGGTGGCGATCGTGCCGCTGGCGAAAACGCCGGGCTGGACGGTCGCGGTGCTCGACGCCTCGCGCAAGGCGATCATGGACGATCCGGCGTGGAAGGACGGCAATTACGATGCGCCGCCGGAGAAGGGCGTGCGGTTGTGGCGCGACATCCTCAGCCTGCTGGCGGCGCGCACGCCGGACATGTACTCGGTCCAATTCAAGAACGGCATGGATGCGCTGCCCTGGATGGCCGAGCAGGAGAACGCCATGATGAAGGCGTTCGATGCCAATGACTGGATCTACCAGACCTGGGCCTATGAGCGGCACGACGTCGGCACTACGCCGGGCTTTAACGGCGACACCGCCAAGGCGCTGGCCTCGATCAAGGCGAAAACCTTGATCCTCACCGGCACCAAGGATCTGCTCAATCCGGAGTTCGAACCGAAGGAAATGGGCAAGAATATCCCGGGCGTGAAGATGATGACGATCAGCCCGGGCACCGTGACCGGCCACGCCTCGGCCGGCGGCGCTGGCGCCGCCGATGTCGAATTCCTCAACCGCGAAGCCGGCGCGTTTCTCGACGAAGTGACCGAGGACGGCAAGAAGCTGAATTAGCTACCCTGTCGTCCCCGCGCACGCGGGGACCCATAACCCCTGGCGCAAATAACGACGCACAGTGGTTCAACACCGATACTGACACTGTCCGGAACATCGGCGACACGGCGTATGGGTCCCCGCCTGCGCGGGGACGACGAGAGGTTTGATCCGCCAAATGGAACCCAATCGCGCCTGCGCCATTATCCGAGCGCGCCGCATCGGCGGCATTTCACAGGGATGTTAGCGCCATGAAAATATCAGCCGTATTGTTCGCCGTCGCCGCGCTGACGCTCGTCGCGAATTCAGCCGAGGCCAAGGGCTGCATCAAGGGTGCGGTGGTCGGCGGCGTCGCCGGTCATTATGCCGGCCATCATGGCGTGCTGGGAGCCGCCGCGGGATGCCTCTATGGCCGTCACGAGGCCAACAAGCGCGCGCAGCAGCAACAGCAGCAGACCCAGGGTCAGGGCCAGTCACCCGCCGGTCAGGACAAGATGTAAGGTTTCTCCCGTCATTTGCCGTTGTAAATTGCCGGGAACGATGCGTCCCTGAGCGGCGTTTTCTCTCCGTGAGCAACGGAGACCAACGATGACAAAACCCCTCACAAAAACCATCCAGCCGGTCCCGCAGGACAACCAGTGCCACAAGGGGCCGGGCAGCGCGCCCAGCGTCCCCCTGGACACCACCAAGGGCCATCGCGACGACGAAAAGCACAACATTCGCGAACAGGCCGCGCACGGCAATCTGACGCAGAACACCAGCCATCGGCGTTCGGGGTGAGCGCGCTGCACGCGCATCATCACCGCTGATCCGTGATTCACCTGTCAGACAGCCAAGACAGCAACAGCAAAAACGTCAGATAGCCAACAGGACAAACGTCCGCATTCTCGCGACGGCGTTCGCCCGAGGTTTGCAAAAATGATCCCTCCTAGAAATAGAGGGGCGCAGGAAACGCCGGGTGCGCGGTGCACCCGCAGCCCGTGTGCAAAAGGTAGTAAGCACACGGTAGTCACCACAGGTTCACCGGAACACCCGGCGTCTCCTGCGCAATGGTTTTAACGGTTTCCTTCGTGCTCTCCCCGGTGACCGGCTTGTTGTCACCGTCGCCCCCGAGAAGCTTGCTTCCCAGGAACTTGACGCCAGCATCGGGGCGTCAGGACCACACGACTTCGCCGTCCGCGTCAGCATCGCTCGTCTCGCGCGCCTTCGCGTCCACCGCATCCCATCCCAACGTTCGTGACGATGGCCAACGCCCCCTCGTGAGGGATGAGACGCCCGGGATAAGCCGGTGATTTGGGTAGAAAAGAAAGCGGGAAATTTTTCGCGCGAGGACTGGACTGGTGGAATCACGTTGAACCTGAAAGAGAATTTTTCTTTCTCGTCATTCCGGGGCGCGCGAAACGCGAGCCCGGAATCCATACTCCCTGTATCAATGTTCAGCGCTGAACGCTGTCGCAGGGGTTATGGATTCCGGGCCTGCGCCGAGTGGCGCATCCCGGAATGACAAACACAAACTAAGCGTGATCGGCATCACGGCGCAGAAAGCTGCAAGCCGCCAGAGAGGAAGAGTGCGATGGCGATCAGACTAACGGGATCATTGAGGATACCGATGTCTGACACTAACCGTTACCGCTTCTTCCACCCGCCGCGATGCCCCGGTGCGCCGCCGCTCGATCGCGGGGAGGGGCCGAATTCGGGGCCGGATTGGCGCGAGTTGGTGGGCTGGATGATCCGGCTGTCGCCGCCAAAGGGTTTTGCGGGCAGCGCGCCGCCCGGGCGGAAGGGCAGGGATTCGGGGCCGTGCATCTCGTCGAGATGCGGCTTGTGGACCCTTGAGCCGCTCTTGCCGCTGCGGCTCGCTTTCACCGCTGTCGACGCGCCCTTGTTCTTCATCGCACTGACCGGCAAGTTCGCGGCGTCGCCATATTTCTTCGTTCCGGCGTAGGCGCCGGCCTTGTTCTGTACGGTGCGCTGCTTGGCGGTGGGGTCGTCGACCACGGCCAACTCAGTCGCGCGCAGGCGTTTGACTTCGTCGCGCAGGCGGGCGGCTTCCTCGAAGTTCAGATCGGCGGCGGCTTCGCGCATCCGGGTTTCGAGGTCGGCCAGCACGGTCTCGAAATTATGTCCGATCGAAATCACATCGTCGGCCATGCCGCCGTCGCCGATCTCGACCATCACGTGGTCGCGCTCGTAGACCGAGTTCATGATGTCGCCGATCGACTTCTTGATGCTCTCCGGCGTGATGCCGTTTTCGGTGTTGTATTCGACCTGCTTCTCGCGGCGGCGGTTGGTTTCGGCGATCGCCCGCTCCATCGAGCCCGTCATCTGGTCGGCATAGAGGATCACCTTGCCGTCGACGTTGCGCGCGGCGCGGCCGATGGTCTGGATCAGCGAGGTCTCGCTGCGCAAAAAACCTTCCTTGTCGGCGTCGAGGATCGCGACCAGCGCGCATTCGGGAATGTCGAGGCCTTCGCGCAGCAGATTGATGCCGACCAGCGCGTCGAACGCGCCGAGCCGGAGATCCCTGATGATCTCGATGCGCTCGATGGTGTCGATATCGCTGTGCATGTAACGCACGCGAATGCCCTGCTCATGCAGATATTCGGTGAGGTCTTCCGCCATCCGCTTTGTCAGAACAGTGATGAGAGAGCGATAGCCGGCCTGCGCGGTGGCGCGGACCTCGCCGACGAGATCGTCGACCTGCGTGCGGGCGGGACGGATATTGACCGGCGGATCGATCAGGCCGGTGGGGCGGATCACCTGTTCGACGAACACGCCGCCGGATTCGTTGAGTTCCCACGCCGATGGGGTCGCCGACACCGCGACCGATTGCGGGCGCATCATGTCCCATTCCTCGAACCGCAGCGGACGGTTGTCCATGCAGGAGGGCAGGCGGAAGCCGTATTCGGCGAGCGTCGCCTTGCGCCGGAAGTCGCCTTTGAACATGCCGCCGATCTGCGGCACCGTGACGTGGCTTTCGTCGGCGAACACCAGCGCGTTGTCGGGGACATATTCGAACAGGGTCGGCGGCGGCTCGCCGGGCCGGCGTCCCGTGAGATAGCGCGAATAGTTTTCGATGCCGGCGCAGCTTCCGGTGGCTTCCATCATTTCGAGATCGAAGGTGGTGCGCTGCTCCAGCCGCTGCGCTTCCAGCAGGCGGCCCTGGTTGTTGAGCTGGTCGAGCCGCAGCTTCAGCTCCGATTTGATCGACTTGATGGCCTGCACCAGCGTCGGGCGCGGCGTCACATAGTGCGAATTGGCGTAGATCTTGATGAATTCGAGCTCGTCCTGCTTGTGGCCGGTGAGCGGATCGAACTCCTCGATATTCTCCACGGTGTCGCCGAACAAATTCACCCGCCAGGCGCGGTCTTCATAGTGCGCCGGGAAGATGTCGATGACGTCGCCGCGCACCCGGAAGGTGCCGCGGGTGAAATCGGCCTGGGTGCGCTTGTATTGCAGCGCGACCAGATCGGCGATCAACTGCCGCTGGTCGATGCGTTCGTTCTTCTTCAGCGCGAAGGTCATCGCGGTGTAGGTTTCGACCGAGCCGATACCGTAGATGCACGACACCGAAGCCACGATGATGACGTCGTCGCGCTCCAGCAGTGCCCGCGTCGCCGAATGGCGCATGCGGTCGATCTGCTCGTTGATCGAGGAATCCTTCTCGATATAGGTGTCGGTCCGCGGCACATAGGCCTCGGGCTGGTAGTAGTCGTAATAGCTGACAAAATACTCGACGGCGTTGTCGGGAAAGAAACTCTTGAACTCGCCATAGAGCTGCGCCGCCAGCGTCTTGTTCGGCGCCAGGATGATGGCGGGGCGCTGCGTTGCCTCGATCACCTTGGCCATGGTGTAGGTCTTGCCGGAACCGGTGACGCCGAGCAGCACCTGGGTGCGGTCCTGCCGGCTGATGCCTTCGACCAATTCCTTGATCGCGGTCGGCTGGTCGCCCTTCGGCTCGTATTCGGACTTGATCACGAACGGCACGCCGCCTTCGGATTTCTCCGGACGCGGCGGACGATGCGGCGTCCAGATCTTTGTCTGGCCGTCTTCGCCCTTGAATTCCGGCCGGCCGTCGCGGATCAGCGCATCCAGCGCATCGGCGGTGGCGGCGACGCCGAGCGCTTCCATCTTGTTGCGCGGCGGCCGCGCCAGCGCGGCGGCGTCCTCTTCCTCGGTGGTAAAGCCGAGCTGTTTTGCCAGTTCCGGATCGAGGGTGGGAATCGTGGCTGACGTGCCGTAATTGGCCTGCGGGGCTTCGTCAAAGCCGTCTGCTCCCTCCCCCCTTGCGGGGGAGGGTCGGGGTGGGGGGTAAGCCACAGGCGATGCCGTTGTTGCTCCCCCCACCCCCGACCCCTCCCCGCGAGGGGGAGGGGAGGAAGAAGCGCCGCCGGTTGCTGCCGCACCTTTTCTTGCGCCAATCGGCTGCGGATTCGATCTCAACGGAGTTGATCGCGGTCCTGCATCGCCCTCAAAATTCTTCGGCGTCGACGCCCGCGCGCGATGCGCGGCGGCCTCGCCACCGGAGCGGCGGTCCCAGGAATTATCCGGCGGCGGCTGCAGCCCGGTGCCCGAGCCCATGCCACTTTCGCCGCGGTTGATCGCGGGATTGAGCAATTCCGCCAGCGCCGGTCCGATCGGCTGCACGTCGGGCCGGTGAGCTTTGGATTTCGGGGTTTTTCGCAGACTTTTTGGGAGTGTCGGGGTTCTTCGCCATGTCCGGAATATGGGGCGAGTCCGGACGACATAAAAGAGCAAATGGGCTGGGCGAAGCTTCAGAACTGGCTACTGCCACCTGATGACATCGCACGCGGAACAACGTGTCTCGTCATGGCCGGACTTGTTCCGGCCATCCACGTCGCTTCCTGTGTTCGGCCCGCGAAGACGTGGATGCCCGCGGAGCAAGCCCGGGCATGACGAACTCTGTCGGACAGCCCAATTCCATTGGACGCATTTTCGGCCGGACTCTAAGCTACTGCCATCGAATGTCCCCGCCGGGATTTTTAAAGGAATAAAAGTGGCCGCCAAAATCCATCCGCTGGCCGGCAAGATCGCCGAGCCCTCCATGCTGACCAACATTCCGCGGCTGGTGACGGCCTATTTCGCTGAAAAACCCGATCCGTCGGTTCCGGCGCAGCGGGTGGCGTTCGGCACCTCGGGGCATCGCGGTTCCGCGCTGAACAATGCCTTCAACGAAATGCACATCCTGGCCATCAGCCAGGCGGTGTGCGATCACCGCCTGCGCGCCGGATTGAGCGGTCCCTTGTTCCTCGGCATCGATACCCACGCGCTGGCCGAGCCGGCCGCGGTGAGTGCGCTCGAAGTGTTCGCGGCCAACGGCGTCGAGGTGATGATCGACGCGGATGACGGCTATACGCCGACGCCGGTGATTTCGCATGCGATCCTCACCTATAACAAGGGCCGCAAGGATGGTCTGGCCGACGGTGTCGTGATCACGCCGTCGCATAACCCGCCGGAGGATGGCGGCTTCAAGTATAACCCGCCCAATGGCGGCCCGGCGGATACCGACATCACATCCGGCATCGAACGCGCCGCCAACGGCTATCTGGAAAGCGGCTTGAAGGGCGTCAAGCGCATTCCCTATGAGCAGGCGCGCAAGGCGTCGTGCGTGCATCGCTACGATTATATCGGGCCCTATGTCGCCGATCTCGGCAATGTCGTCGACATGGAGGCGATCCGCGGCTCCGGCGTCAAGATCGGGATCGATCCGCTGGGCGGCGCCGGCGTGCGCTACTGGCAGCCGATCATCGAGCGCTACGGCATCGCGGCGACCATCGTCAGCGATGCCGTCGATCCGACCTTTCGGTTCATGACCGTGGATTGGGACGGCAAGATCCGGATGGACTGCTCGTCGCCTTACGCGATGGCGCGGCTGATCGGGATGCGCGATCGCTTCGACGTCGCCTTTGCCAACGATACCGACGCCGACCGCCACGGTATCGTGACGCGCTCCGGCGGCCTGATGAATCCGAACCATTATCTGGCGGCCGCGATTGCCTATCTGTTCGAGAACCGCCCGCAATGGAGCCCGAACAGCGCGGTGGGCAAGACCATCGTCAGCAGCGCGATCATCGATCGCGTTGCCAAAAAGATCGGCCGCCGGGTGGTCGAAACACCGGTCGGATTCAAATGGTTCGTCGATGGTCTGGTCGACGGTTCGTTCGGCTTCGGCGGCGAGGAGAGCGCCGGCGCCTCGTTCCTGCGGCGCGACGGCTCGGTATGGACCACCGACAAGGACGGCCTCATTCTGGGATTGCTCGCCGCCGAGATCACAGCGCGAACCAAACGCGACCCCAGCCAATCGTTCGAGCAATTGACCGGGGAACTCGGCGTTCCCTTTTACGAACGGATCGACGCGCCGGCGACCTCGGCGCAAAAGAGCGTGCTGAAATCGTTGTCACCGGAAAAGCTTGCGATGAAAGAGCTGGCCGGCGAACCCGTGCGCGCGGCGGTCAGCGCCGCTCCCGGCAATGGCCAGCCGTTCGGCGGCATCAAGGTTTCGACCGACAGCGGCTGGTTCGCGGCGCGGCCGTCGGGCACCGAGGAGGTCTACAAGATCTACGCGGAAAGTTTTCGTAGCCAGGATCATCTGCGGCAGATTCAAGGCGATGCGCAGCGCGCGATCACGCGGGCGTTCGAGGGCTGAATGTTTCAGGGGGCGAGGAGGCGTTCAGCTGGTGCCGGATTCGGCGTGGCGCTCGCTCAAGCCCGGGGAGGCCTTCAGGATATCCAGATGGATGCCACCGCATTTCGTGCAGCGCAGGGTCCAGTATTCCGATTTGGCCCGTCCCGGGATGATGCGCAGCACGGCGAGGTCGCCTTCGCAATCCGGGCAATGCGATCGCGCCTTGCTGGAATGCGCCGGGGCTGAATGAACGAGTCGCAGCATGACGGCCATCCTTCGCGACGTCAGGCAACGGTCCGAGGGGCGGTCGCGGCATATCGTTGCCCAAACCGGTCGATGTGGCTGATCGCGTCCGCGATCGCGGCGTCGGGATCGGACCATGCGAAGCCGAGTTCCAGGGCCGGGAAGGCGACGCCATCGATCACGACGGGCGCGGCATCGGCGCGCCGGATACGGGCGTGCCACAGATCGCGTCCCGCCTCGAAGGACTCGATGTCGAAGCCGTCATAAGAACGGGCCATGCGGATTCCCCCATGCATGCTGGAACCCGACCGGACCACGGTTTCGGGGGGATCATGTGTGAACTGGCTCACACATGCCGAAGATTATTTCGATGTCGTCCCTCGGATAGGCAATCGGGTACCGGCGGTTGCCGCTTGCCACTATTGGCGGCGGATCTAGCGCCGCGTCCTGCGATCGGCGGAGCCCGCCGCGGCGCGGATGATCCAGCGCCGGAAGGCGGCGAAATCGCGCTGCTCGGTGCGGAAGCTGCGATAGACCAGATACCATCGCATGCCCTTCGGCACCGCTTGCTCGAACGGCGCGATCAGCCGCCCGGCCGCGAGGTCGTCGTCGATGTAGGGCCGAATGCCCATCGCAACGCCGAGGCCGTCGGCGGCGGCCTGCAGCGCCTGGCCGTAATATTGGAATTCCGGCCCGCGCGGCGTTACCCGCGCGATCCCGGCGGCCTTCAGCCAGCGTGGCCAGTCGTCGGGCGAATGCGCGACGCGCAGCAGGCCGGGGCCTTTGAGGTCGCCGGGGCGCTTGAGTTGCGCGGCCAGCCGCGGCGTGCACACCGGCAGCAGATCGGCCGCGAATAGCGGCTCCGCCACCAGATCCGGCCATTCGCCATCGCCGAGCGCGACGCCGCAGCTCCAGTCGTCGGCGAAGGGCGCTGCCATTCCGCCGGTGGTGATCCGCACCTCGATGTCGGGTTCTTGCTTGCGGAAATCCGCCAGCCGCGGGATCAGCCATCGCATCGCAAAGGTCGGTCCGACCCCGACGGTGAGCGCGCGGACGCTGGAGGACGCCGTGACCTGCGCGGTCAGGCTTGCCAGCGCATCGAAGATCGGCGTCAGCCCGCTTTGATAGGCGCGCCCCGCAGGCGTCATCACCAGTCGGTTGGCCTTGCGCTCGAACAAGGCGACGCCGAGCCGCTGCTCCAAGAGATGCACCATCCGGCTGATCGCCGCCGCCGAGACGTTGAGCTCGAGGCCTGCGCCCGCGAAGCTGCCGCTGCGCGCCGCGGCCTCGAACGCCTTGATGCCGTTGAGAAACAGTAGCCGTCGCATACGACCCTCAGGAAAACTGGTGCCAGGGCAAGATAAACCGGTTTGCGCGCCCGGTCCAAGCGCGGCACTAATGGCAAGGGGATTCCAATGACGCCATTCACGATCGCCGCGCTCGGCCTGCCGGGACAGCGGACCCGCGCGCCCTGAACAGAGATCACTTCGCCGGGATGCATAGCGCCCGGCATTGACTTCATGTCCTCGATGCGATGAATTTCATGCAATCGCATTCAAATGGGTCAGGGCACGCCTCAAGCCGTGCACCCGTTATCAGGACAAGAGCGCCGCAATGATCGACCTGCATTACTGGACCACGCCGAACGGCCACAAGGTCACGATGTTCCTGGAAGAGACCGGGCTGAAATACAAGATTTTTCCGGTCAACATCGGCAAGGGCGATCAGTTCAAGCCGGACTTCCTGGCGATCGCGCCGAACAACCGTATTCCCGCGATGCTCGATCATGAGCCGAAGGGTGGCGGCAAGCCGATCTCGATCTTCGAGTCCGGCGCGATGCTGCTGTATCTGGCCGAGAAGACCGGCAAGTTCCTGCCCGCCGACCTCTACGGCCGCTACGATGCGATTCAGTGGACGTTCTGGCAGATGGGCGGGCTCGGGCCGATGGCCGGGCAGAACCATCATTTTCGCAACTACGCCCAGGAAAAAATCGAATATGCGATCAATCGCTATGTCAACGAAACCAATCGGCTCTACGGTGTGCTCAACAAGCGGCTTGCCGATCGCGAATTCGTCGCCGGCGATTACTCGATCGCCGACATGGCGAGCTATCCCTGGATCGCGGGATACAAGAACCAGGGCCAGAACATCGACGACTTCCCGCACCTCAAGCGCTGGTTCGAGACCATTCGCGCGCGCCCGGCGACCGAACGCGCCTATGCCCTGGCCAAGGACGTCAATCCGAACTTCGGCCAGCCGGTGAACCGCACCGAAGAAGAGCGCAAGCTTTTGTTCGGCCAGACCGCCGCGGTGGTGAAGTAGATAGCAACGTCGTGCTTGGTCGTCGTCATCATGCGCGAAGGCGGATGATCCAGTAAACGTTGGCATCGGTGTTTTACATTGAACCTCGCGACGTACTGGATGCCCCGCCTTCGCGGGGCATGACGGAACAATAACGTCACGTTATGAAGCGCGGGGATGAGAGGGGCGAAAGTAAAATGTCACTGAAACTGTTCGAACTCGTCGGCACCGATACGACCCGCCCGTTCAGCCCGTTTTGCTGGCGGACGCGGATGGCGCTGGCGCATAAGGGCCTGGCGGCGGAAACGATTCCGTGGTGCTTCACCGAAAAGCACGCGATCGCCCCGCATCAATCCGACAAGGTGCCGGTGCTGCTCGACGGCGGGACCTCGGTGGCGGATTCCTGGAAGATCGCCAATTATCTCGAAGATCATTATCCGGACCGGCCGTCGCTGTTCGGCGGCGAGGGCGGCCGTGCCATGGCGCGGATGATCAACTGGTGGGGCGACGTCACCGTGGTCGGCGGCATGTTCCCGCTGATCGTCGCCGATATTCCGGGCCATCTGAAGCCGGAGGACTCGGCCTATTTCCGCCAGTCGCGCGAGGCGCGCCTCGGCAAGTCGCTGGAAGCGGCGATGGCGGAACGTGACACATCGGTCGAAGGCTTTCGACGCGCGCTCGATCCGATGCGGCTGACCTTGAAGACGCAACCCTATCTCGGCGGCGCCGCGCCGAACTATGCCGACTACATCGTGTTCGGCGGATTCCAGTGGGCGCGCGTGGTGAGCCCGTTCAAATTGCTGGCCGAAAACGATCTGGTTCATGCGTGGCGCGAAAGACTGCTCGATGCCTTCGACGGCATGGCGCGCAAATCGCCGGGCTATCACGTGTAGCGCTGTCACCTGATGCCGGTCACGACTGCACGACCGGCGCGGCGAGAAAAATATACAAATAATAGCCGCACAGAATGCAGTCTTTGTGAACTCGCGAAGGGTTTCAACCTGTTCAGGCAACGTATAGTTTCCGTCCGCGTAATTGGTGGCTGCAGAGACGGAGAGAGAGTTGTCGGACAGGAATTACATGCGCAGGATCGGCGTTGCCGTCGCGCTGCTAGTGATAAGTGGGCCCATCGCGCTTGCGCAATCCGCCGAGACCCGGGGCGGGCCGGAAATCTGGGACACCAATCGCGACGGCGTCTACACCTGCGACGAATGGAAGGGCTATCTCGATCGGTTATTTGTGTTGGCCGATCGCAACCACGATGGAAAGCTCGACCCGTCCGAGTTTGCCACCGTCCGGAAAGCCGGCGGCATTCTGGCAGACGCAGAGTTCGGCTATTTCGACGAGAACCAGGATGGCAAGATCGCCCGCAAGGAATTCGTCGAAAAGCCAAATCAGTTCATCCTGCAGTTCGACAGGAACGGCGATTGCCGCGTCACCCCGGATGAACTGAGGGCGGCGAGCGCCCCGAAAGGTCCGCAAGGTCCGCCGGTCAGGCCGCGCGACGTGTTTCATTGATGTCGTGGTCGCCATACTTGCGCAGGCCGACTCGGTTTTCCGGCGGCCAATCCTCGCTAACGCGCGCGAAGCGATAGCGCGTGCGTCAGTTCGCCGCGCTCGCGCAGCATCGCCACGACAGCGCTGAGATCAGGCAGCACCGCGGCACATCTGGCGTGTGAGGCTGCGGTCGGCGGCACAATGTCGGGCACCATGACCGTGATGGCGCCGGCCGCATGCGCCGCGGCGACGCCGGGGTTTGAATCCTCGATGGCGAGACAGCATGCCGGCGGCAAGCCGAGTTGTTTGGCCGCCAACAGATAGAGATCGGGACTGGGCTTGCCGCGCACGACATCATCGCGGGTCAGCACAGCCTCAAAACGCCTGCGGATCCCGGCCAGCGTCAGATGCTCTTCCGCAGTACGCCGTGAGGAGGAGGTGACGATGGCCATCGGATATCCATGGCCGTGCAAGGCGTCGAGCAGTTCCGCCGCGCCGCGCTTCAGCGGGATTCCCGCCCGAAAGATTTCGTCTCGCCTGCTGCTGAACGCCGCGTTCAAATCGGCGAGTGGAAAATGCTCGCCATAGCGATCGAGCAGCATGGCCTCGCAATCCGAGGCAGGCATGCCGACCATCGCGTGGCCCAGTGTCAATATATCGTCGGTGTAGCCGCACGCGCCCAGCGCGGCGATCAGGCTCTCCAGATAAACCCTTTCGGTATCCAGCAGTGTTCCATCCATGTCGAGCAGGACGGCGTCGATGTTCCATCGATCGGTCACGTTGTCGTCGTACTGGCGGCCCGCGCCGCCGCCTTGCGCAGACAATCCCGGCACAGGCAGTCGCCGCCCTCGGCCGGCATCGGCAGCCGCGCGGTTTCCTCGGCGCACCAGCAGGTGCCGGAGAGGTCGCAACCGAATTCCGTTCCGCAACCGGAACAGACAAGACGGCGCGAACTGGCCTTTGCTAACGGGTTTGTCATCGATCGAGCCAAATCCCCGCCGTGATTTTCATGTCGGGTTCATCGCGGACGGCGCTATACCTAGGTCAATATACGCCTGAGCCAGCCCAATGGAAGCGCACCAAGGGACGTGCAAAGGGAAGCGCAAAGGGAAGCGCAAAGGGAAATCCGATGGCCCGCGATTCGCAAGCTGCCCTGGTTGCGCTCAATCGCTTCGGGCTTGGCGCGCGCGGCGGAGCGTCGGGTGATTTCGTCAACGCCGCGTCCGATCCACGCGGCTTCGTCAAAGCCGAACTCAGCCGCCCCAACGGCGTGTTGCTCGAGATGCCGGGCCTGCTGTCGACGCCGGCTTTGGGGCAGGCGGTGTTCGCCTATCAATTCGAGATCAATCAGGCGCGCGCCGCGGCGGCGAAATCAGGCGCGCCGATGCCGGGATCCGAAGCCAATCCGGCGCCATCGGCGGCGGACGGCAGGCTGCCGCGGCGAAACCTCTCGCTCAACGCCATCGCGATGGAGATGGCGCCAAAAGAGTCGGCGAAGCCAGCGGCGGACAACAACGGCAACGCGGCCAACGCAGCCATGGCGCCGGCCGAGGCGATGCAGCCCAACGCCGCGAAGCCGCCGCTCAACATTATCCAGAAGACCTACCGCGCCGAGGCGCTGGCGCGGCTGCAGCGCGCCGTGATCGCCGATTGCGGGTTCGCCGAACGGCTGGTGGTGTTCTGGTCCAATCATTTCTGCATCTCGGCCAACAAGGGCGAACTGGCGCGGATGTGGGCCGGTTCGTTCGAGCGCGAGGCGATCCGGCCGCATGTGTTCGGACGCTTCGCCGACATGCTGAAGGCCGTCGAGCAGCATCCGGCGATGCTGTTCTTTCTCGATAATCAGCAATCGCTCGGCCCGAATTCGCGCGCCGGGCAAAACCGCAACCGCGGCCTGAACGAAAACCTCGCGCGCGAAATCATGGAGTTGCATACGCTCGGCGTCGGCGGCGGCTATACCCAGGACGACGTGACCTCGCTGGCGCGCATCATCACCGGCTGGACCTTTGCCGGCCGGAAGGGGCAACTCGGCACGCCAGGCAGTTTTGTGTTCAACGCCAACGCGCATGAGCCGGGGCCGCAGCGGCTGCTCGGCAAGGTCTATGAGAACAACGGCATCGCGCAGGGCGAAGCGGCGCTGGCCGATATTGCACGCCATCCGTCGACCGCGAAATTCATCGCGACCAAATTCGTGCGCCATTTCATAGCCGACGATCCGCCGCCGGTTCTGGTGGCGCGGATGCAGGACGTGTTCCGCAACAGCGACGGCGACCTCAAGGCGATGGCGATCGCGCTGGTGGATTCCGATGAAGCCTGGCAGGCGCCGCAAACCAAGCTGCGCAGTCCCTATGAATTCCTGGTGGCGACCGGACGGCTGCTCGGGCGCAATCCGGAGGATCCCGGCCGCTACCTCGGCAGTCTGAATTTGCTGGGGCAGCCGCTGTGGTCGCCGGCCGGGCCGAACGGATTTGCCGATACCAACGCGGCATGGGCCGCGCCCGAAGGCCTGAAGCTGCGCCTCGACATCTCGGCGCAGGTGGCGTCGCGGTTAGGTGACACGATCGATCCGCGCGACCTGCTCGAGTTGGCAGCGGCCGACGCGGCCTCGCCGGAAACGCGGCGGACCATCGAGCGCGCGGAATCGCGGCAGCAGGCGCTGGCGTTGCTGCTGATGTCACCGGAATTCCAGAGGAGATGATGATGGACTGCTGTGAAAGCCCGACATCAGCGCGCACCTCGCGGCGTTCGCTGTTGCTGGGCGGCGCGTCGTTCGCGGCCTGGGCCTATTTGCCGAAATTCGCCCGCGCCGCCGATGGCCGCGATCCCAGGCTGATCGTGGTGATCCTGCGCGGCGCGCTGGACGGTCTCGCCACGGTGGCGCCGGTCGGCGATCCCGATTATGCCGGCCTGCATGGTTCGATCGCGCTGACATCGGATGGGCCGCACGCGGCATTGATGCTGGATTCGTTTTTCGCGCTGCATCCGGCGATGCCGGAATTCGCGCGGATGTATCGCGAGAAGCATGCGGCGGTCATCCACGCGGTCGCGACGCCGTATCGCGACCGCTCGCATTTCGACGGACAGGATGTGCTGGAAAGCGGCTTTGCCGGTCCGGGCCAGGTGCAATCCGGCTGGCTCAATCGCGCGCTGGAGGCCTTGCCCAAAGGTGATCGCGTCACCAGCGCGCTGGCGGTCGGCCCGACCACGCCGCTGGTGCTGCGCGGCGCCGCGCCAACCGTCGGCTGGGCGCCGGTCGCGCTGCCGCAAGCCGCCGACGATACCGCGATGCGGCTGGTCGAACTCTACAGCCATCGCGATCCCGCTTTGGCGTCGGCGTTGTCGCAGGGCCTGCAGCTCGACAAGGCGGCGCTAGATGACGACGTGAAGCCGAAGCCGGGCACCAACGCGATCGGCGCGATGCGGCTGGTGGCGAAGGGTGCTGCCAAGCTGATGGCGGCCGATGACGGCCCGCGGATTGCGGCATTGGCGTTCGACGGCTGGGATACCCATGCCAATGAAGGCGGCCCGGTCGGCCGTCTGGCGCAATTGCTGTCGGGACTCGATGGCGCGCTGGCGGAATTCGAGCAGGGATTGGGCGAGCGCTGGCGCGACACGGTGGTCGTGGTCGCCACCGAGTTCGGCCGCACCGCGCGGATCAACGGCACCGAAGGCACCGACCATGGCACCGGCACCGTCGCGCTGCTCGCCGGCGGGGCCATCAGAGGGGGCCGGGTGATTTCCGACTGGCCCGGACTGAAGCCTGCCAATCTCTACCAGGCCCGCGACCTCGCGCCGACCACCGATCTGCGCGCCGCGCTCAAGGGCGTGCTGCATGATCATCTAGGCTTGGGCGATCGCGTACTGGCCGAGAACGTGTTCCCCGACAGCGCACAAGTGAAAGCGATGAAGGGGCTGGTGGGGTGAGCATGATCCGGAAAAGTGGATACCGGTTTTCCGAAAAGATCATGCTCCAATAAAGAGATAGAGCGTGATGACAATTCGAAGATAAGTCATCCCGCTCTAGACTTTTTCTCAAGCCCTCCCGATAATCGCGCATGATGGAAATCGCCGCTTCGCCGCTTCCCTACATCGCCGTTGCCGAATCGTTCAAGCTGCCGCCGGGCATGAACTTTCGCGGCACATCGGGCGTTGCCTTCAATTCCAAGGGCAACATCTTCGTGATCCATCGCGGGCCGACGCCGATCATGGAATTCGATCCCGACGGTAACTTCATCCGCGGGTTCGGCGACGGGCTGTTCGAACGGTCGCATGGTCTGCGGATCGACGCGCAGGATAACATCTGGGCCACCGACGTCGCTTCGAACCTGGCCTACAAGTTCAATCCATCCGGGCGCCTCGAAATGGTGCTGGGCGTCAAGGGCCACAGCGGCGAGTGGCATCCGTTCGGGCATCTGCGATTGCTCCACGAGCCGAACGAGGCGGTGGTCGGACCGACCGGCGACATCTTCGTGCTGCAAGGGCACGGCAAGGCCGAGTCATGCGTGCTGAAGTTCGATTCAGACGGCAACTTCATCAAAAGCTGGGGCAAAAAAGGCAACGGTCCGGGCGAATTCAACCTGCCGCATTCGCTGGTGTTCGACGCGCAAGGGCTGCTCTACATCGCCGATCGCAACAACGCCCGCATCCAGGTGTTTGACGCCGACGGCAGCTACATCCGCGAGTCGCGGCATCCCGGCACGCCGTGCGGGCTGTTCATGGGCGCCGATCAGCACATCTGGCTGGCGCACGGTCACGTCGGCCAGATCATGAAACTCGATCTGAACGGCAAGGTGGTCGGGATGATGGCCGGTGCGGGTTCAGGCAAGACATCCGGCAAATATGGCGAGGCCCATTATATCGCGGTGAGCCCGCGCGACGAGGTTTTCGTCGCCGACACGCTGAACTGGCGCATCCAGAAATATGTGAGGGAGTAGCCGTTCCCGGGCGCGTCAACGCGTCGTCCCTGCGAACGCAGGGACCCATACGGCGAGGACTTTCGAGCTAAGCGCTGCAGCAGAGGCCTTTTTTCACTTTTTAGGCCAGGGGTTATGGGTCCCTGCGTTCGCAGGGACGACTTGCTGAGAGCGTGTGCGAGGTCATGACCGCATCGATACGGCCATATCCGATAGTCTTGCGGCAAGCACGAGGAGAGGGAGCAGAGACCTCTACCCGTTCGTGATCTTGTCGATCTCGGCCAGTTCTTCCGCCGTCATCGTCCAGTCGATCGCCTTGACGTTCTGCTCGATCTGCTCGACGCGGGTGGCGCCGGCGATGACGCTGGAGACCTGCGGCCGCGACGCCAGCCAGGAGAAGGCGAGTTCGAGCATGGTGTGGCCGCGCTTCTCGGTGAACGCCTGCAGCTTCTCGACGATGTCCTCGTTGCGCGGCGTGACGTAGCGATCCTTCAGCGCCGGCATCTTGGCAAAGCGCGTATCGTCGGGCGCCGCGCTGCCGCGCTTGTATTTGCCGGTCAGCAGGCCGCTGGCGAGCGGGAAGAACGGCAGCAGGCCGAGCTTGTATTCCTTGGCCGCTGGCAGCAGGTCCTTCTCGATATCGCGCACCACCAGGCTGTATTCATCCTGGCAGGACACGAACCGGCTGACATTCATCGCGCGCGCGGTGAGTTCGGCCTCCGCGATCCGCCATGCCGGGAAATTCGAATTGCCGATGTAGCGGACCTTGCCCTGGCGGACCAGGTCGTCCAGCGCGCGCAGCGTTTCCTCGATCGGCGTCAAGGGATCGTAATCGTGCTGCTGATAGAGATCGATGTAGTCGGTCTTCAGCCGCGTCAGGCTGGCTTCGACCGCGGACATGATGTAGCGCCGCGACGCGCCCTGCTTGGTGCCGTCGGCCGCCATCGGCTTGGAATATTTGGTCGCCAGCACGATGTCCTTGCGGCGGTCGCCGAGCACCTGGCCCAGCACGGTCTCGGAGCCGCCCATGCCCGCATAGATATCGGCGGTATCGAACAGCGTGACGCCGAGGTCGATCGCCTTGTGGATCACCTTGCGCGAGGTTTCCAGATCGGTGCGCTGGCCGAAATTGTTGCAGCCGAGACCGACGGCGGACACGCGCAGGCCGGAGCCGCCGAGATTGCGAATTTGCATGAATTGGATCCTGTGAGACAAAATGTGCTGATGGCATCAGCATTGTGGCCCGCCGGTTCCCCGGCCGCAAGGCGGCGGCATTGTTGAGAGCGCAACGCAGGTCCGCTTCGAGGTCTTTTGCGGCGGCGCACAAGCGGGTCGTCAACCCGACATCAGCCAAAATAGGGGAGCACAAAAAAATGCGGCCCCGGTCAGACGCGGCGACTGACGGGGACCGCTTTGAAGCGCGTGATCGTGACGGGGGGCCTGATCAAACGCGGGCGCAACCTAGCCTTGCTTTGTTACGCAGCGGTGACAGGTAGACTTATCCACAGCAGCACTTGCATACGCCGATTGTGACAGCCGGCCTCACTTTAGCACGGCAACAGCGGTCCTTTAGAACACTGCATCACGCACGGCCTGCGCGGCTGCTGTCTGCTGTATTAGGGACACGGGATAAGGGATCAATCGGGTTGATACGCTGGCGCTATTCCGCGGCGCGCAGATAGCGGATCAGGCCGCGATTGCCGCCAACCGCGCAGCGACCGGTAATAGTCGACATTGGCGGGGTCGTCGCTGTGGCGGACGAGGTCGGTCACCGGCGTATAGCTCAGCATTCTGCCGCCGTCCGGCAACACCGTGCAACTGAACCGCAGCACCTGTCCGTCGCGCAGCGTGATGTTGATCGGCGTCGGGTCGCCGGCGCGCATCAGCTTGGTGCGCTCGGCGATGAAGTCGCTCAGCTCCGCTTCCGGGATATCCCAGGCGCCGGTATCACGGCTGTGATACATCAGCGCGATGAACGGCGGCTTGCTGTCGGCCTTCTCGTCCGAAAGCGCAAAATAATGCCGGAAGGCGCGGTTGATGAATTCCGCGCGGGTATCGGAATCCAACAGCACGATGCCGAAGTCGACCTGATCGAGCGCCGCCGACAGGCGCTCCGCGGCGGCATGCTGCTTGCGCTCCCACGCGAATGTATCCGTCAGCCGTTTCCGCAACAGCCCGGTGATGATTGCGGTGCCGGTTGCGGTCATTGCCAACATCGCCAGCCGCATCAGATCGGCGGTGTCGTAACCCGGCACGGCGCGGTGATTGAGGAGGAACAGCGCGGCGGAAGCGACCGCAAGTGCGGCGCTGATCAGGGCCGAGGGCAGGCCGCTCAGCGAGCCCGCGAAAGCGACGATGCAGACGAACAGCGACGCGGGATAAGGAACGGGCATCACGCCATGATCAAGCAGGATGGCGGTCAAAGCCGTCGCTGCCGTGAGTATTGGGCCGGAGATCGCGCGCCAGTCGAACCGCATGCCTGTTCTCGCTCTCGCCGAGAATAAGGGCGGCAGCTTGACGGATTGTTGCAGATCGTTGCGGGCTTTCTTGCCGCATGCTCAAGAGGCGATTGAAAGGTCCCGCGCGGATTTCCGATTGTTTGATACAAATCCTCTTATTTCGCGGCCGGCACGACAGCCGAAATCCGTTCCGCGGGCGCTTGCGCACGCAGCGGGGCGTTTTCGCCACGGATTCCCGTGGCGATCAAAAGCGAGACTGCCAGCAGGATCGCAACCGTCAGCGTCGCGGTCACGAGTATCACAGGTGCTCTCATCGATCCCCAATCGCGGTGCACGTCACCGCGCCTTGTCGTTCGAGAATGGCGAATGGCTTTGGGAAAAATGATTTAGGCGGGAATAGGCATCGCCATGCTCACCTTGATCGAGAACACCGTGAGGGTGACGATCAGGCAAAGCGACAGCGCACCGATCGCCAGCGAAGCGGCGACGGCGTCGTGCAATCGGGAGGAGGCGACGGGCGCAGAGCGGCCTTTAAAACCTGTCGCGCCGGACGACCGTATCATGGCCGAGTTCCTTTGGATGCGCAGGGCGAATCACTGCGACTCGCAAGGAGTTTGCAGTCCTCGTAGGCCATATTGCGGCGGGCTTCGCCCGGAAAATGGCAAAATCGCGGCGAAATCAGCGGTTATGCCCGCTATTCGGGGCTGGTTCAGGCCTCGGCGGCGATCCCGGCATCGGCCTCGGCATCCGGCCGCCAGTCCATGCCGATGAAACCATGGGTCTGCTCGATCCGTCGCAGCCAGGCCCGGACGGCGGGAAACGTCGCCAGATCATAATCGCAGCGGTCGGCGACATGGGTGTAGCCGTAGAGCGCGATGTCGGCGACGGTGAGCTGGCCCGCGGCAAAATATTCGTGGGTCTTGAGGTGATTTTCCATCACCTGCAACGCGGCGTAGCCGCGCTCCATCCAGTCTTCCAGCGCGTGGGTCTGCAGGTCGCGGCCGCCTCTGACCAGCGACAGCCAGAAATAGGCCGCGCCGATATTGGGCTCCAGCGCGTGCTGTTCGAAGAACATCCATTGCAACGCCTCGGCGCGTTCGATCCGGGTGTCCGGCGCCAGCGAGGTGCCGCCGGCGACGTACCAGAGGATGGCGTTGGATTCGGCGAGGTAGCGTCCGGGGCCTACTTCCAGCAACGGCACCTGACCGCTCGGATTCATCGCGAGAAAATCAGGCGTGCGGCTCTCGCCGCGCAGAATGTCGATTTCAATCGCGCGGTAGGGCGCGTTGAGCAGCGCCAGTGCAAGGCGGACCTTGTAACTGTTGCCGGAGCGCTGCATCGAATAGAGCTTGTACATCTGGATTCAGTCGAAGTTGGATTCGCGAAGTTGGATTCAGTCGAAGCTGGTTTTCGCAAAAAGAAGCTAGTTTTCGCAAAAATTGGGACACGCGACCGGTCGGTCGCGTCGCGCACGGGAGGCGCCTTGTCATCCCGTAACGCGGCTAAACAATGATGCCGTTGGCGATAGGTCGCAAGGCCCCGGTAATGGAAAAAGTCGAAATTCCCTACCGCACTGCAATCGCCAGAAACTTTGTGCCAGCTGTTGCCAACACGCCGATACAAATCGGATCACGCTTGCGCGATTCCGGTCGCTACGATCACGGGGCCGGTGCGCGTTTCTGTCGCGCGTCGCATCACCACCCCATACAGCGCCACGATCGCGATCAGGCCGATCGGCAGGCCGCTTGCGTGGGCCATCCCGCGCGCCAGCAGCGGCGCGATCCACGCCACGGCCATCAGGCTGACCTCGTAGTCAAGCAAGCCGCCGCGTGCATCGATCGAGGCGACCATGAAAGCCATCGCCGGCCCAACAATAGTCAGATCGTAATCGAGCACGATGCGGCGAGCCCAGCAAGGTCGCGACCATCAACAGCGCGGCCTTCAGATTGCGGTCGCCGCATGAACGCCACAGCCACGCCACGCCGCCAATGGCGATCAGCGACGCCGCGCCCTGAACCGCGTAAGCGAGCGATATTCCGCCGCCCCATAGCCGGATCGCCGCAAACACGCTTTGCAATTTTTCGAATCCGACGTCGCCTTGCTCGAGCAGCAATTTGCGCGCGGTTTCGGTCGAGGCTGCGAACACCCACCAGATCTCGGGGCCGAAGGCGAGCGTGGTGGCACCGGCCAGCCAGCGGCCGGACCGCAGCTCTGCCAGAAGCCCACCATCGCTCAACGTCCAGTCATTGTGGAAGCGCCAAGTCTAGGCTGGCGGATTTAACGTTTCGTTAGGGAGCGGCGGCGCCAGCGGATGTCGATCCTGCCTGCGGGTGAGGATCGCGCGCGGTATCGGCCAGCGCGGCCGGTCGTTCCGGATTTCGCAGTGAACCCGGGACGGAGCCCATGGATGCTCGCAATATTCGTATGCCCGCCGCTTCGAAACCGCAAGAAAACACCTTTTGTTGAACAATTTGTCCAGTTTGCCGGAACCTTCTTGCGATGCAGCGTGGCGCGCTTTAGGGTGCCTCGATCCCAACAAAAAGAGTCGTGGTTGAACCCCAATTCATGACGCGCGTCTTTTGAGGGATCTGCCTTTTGATCACACCTGCAAGGAGACGATGATGCCCTTCCTGTCCGCTGCGCTCGACCGTGTGAAGCCGTCCGCGACCATCGCGGTAACGGATAAAGCACGCGCGCTGAAAGCGGCAGGCCGCAATGTCATCGGCCTCGGCGCCGGAGAGCCGGATTTCGATACCCCCGCCAACATCAAGCTGGCGGCGATCCATGCCATCGAGGCCGGCAAGACCAAATATACCGCGGTGGACGGCATTCCCGAGCTGAAGGAGGCGATCATCGCCAAGTTCCAGCGCGAGAACGGGCTGACCTACAAGCCGAACCAGATCATCGTCGGCACCGGCGGCAAGCAGGTGCTCTACAACGCCCTGATGGCGACCATCAATCCGGGCGACGAGGTCATCATCCCGGCGCCCTATTGGGTGAGCTATCCGGAAATGGTGGCGCTGGCCGGCGGCGAGCCCGTGCCGGTGGTATGTCCGGCGTCGAGCGGTTTCAAGCTGCGGCCAGAGGATCTGGAAAAGGCGATCACAGCGAAGACCAAGTGGATCATCCTGTGCTCGCCGTCGAACCCGACCGGTGCCGCCTATACGCGCAGCGAGCTGAAGGCGATCACCGACGTCTTGGTGAAGCATCCGCATGTCTGGGTCATGACCGACGATATGTACGAGCATCTGGTCTATGACGACTTCGTGTTCACGACCCCGGCGCAGGTCGAGCCGAAGCTCTATGACCGCACGCTGACGGTGAACGGCGTCTCGAAGGCCTATTGCATGACCGGCTGGCGCATCGGTTATGCCGGCGGCCCCAGCGAATTGATCAAGGCGATGGCGACCATCCAGTCGCAGTCGACCTCGAACCCGTCGTCGATCGCACAATGGGCTTCGGTCGAAGCGCTCAACGGGCCGCAGGATTTCATTCCCGCGAACAACAAAGTGTTCAAGGAACGGCGCGACCTCGCGGTGTCGATGCTCAACCAGGCCAAGGGCATCGAGTGCCCGCGGCCGGAAGGCGCGTTCTATGTGTACCCGTCCTGCGCCGGCACCATCGGCAAGACCTCGCCGTCCGGCAAGCTGATCGGTAACGACGAGGATTTTGTTACCGAGTTGCTGGAGAACGAGGGCGTCGCCGTGGTGCAGGGTTCCGCGTTCGGGCTCGGCCCCGCGTTCCGGATTTCCTACGCGACCAAGACCTCCGACCTCGAAGATGCCTGCAAACGCATCCAGCGCTTTTGCGGCAACTTGAGATAAGCGTTTTCAAGCGAAGTGGATTCCGGTTCGCATTAGGAAAACGCGACAGAAATAAAGCGCGTTTTCGGATTTGATCCGGGGTGAATCCGGTTCGCGTCAAGAAAACGCGTCGGAAAAAAGGCTGTCAAATCACATCGCCGTCGAAGCTTTGATGTTTTGACGGCGATTCTGGAAAGCGCCTTGTTTTGGACACGTCGCTTCCTTCTTGTCCGCCGCGCAAGTTCAACCTGTCAGGCGGAGACCAGACCTATGCGAACTCTCGACACTTTCCATTGCCATCGTTGCGCTGATCGCGCCGATCGCGAGCGCCAACGCAGTACCGGCGATGCGTGCCGGTGTCCTGCAATGCCATGGCGGCCAGAACGTCGGCTTCGTTGTCGGCTCGGTGACCAGCCTTGAATGCGTGTTCCAGAGCGAAGGACGCCGGCCCGAGCCCTACATCGCGACGGTCAAGCGCATCGGCCTCGATCTCGGGGTCACCGAGCAGACCCAATTCTCCTGGGCGGTGAATTCGCCGGACGGCAGGCTCGGCTACGGCGGCCTCGCCGGCAGCTACGGCGGCGTCGGCGCCAATGCGTCGGTCGGCGTCGGCTTCGGCGGTAACTTCCTGGTCGGCGGCCCGGCCAATGCCTATGCGCTGCAGCCGATCAGCGTGCAGGGCCAGACCGGGTTGAACGTCGCGGCCGGCATTGCCGGCATCGACCTGCAGCCGGTCGCCTACGGGCATCCGCACTGGCGCCATCACCGCCACCATCATCATCGTCACGGCTGAGACCGACATCATTCGATCGAAAGAGGCCCGCTTTGGCGGGCCTCTTTTTTGTGACTGGATGTATCAGCGATGCGGTTTGGCGTTTGCCAAATCTGGCACGCGCGTCGCGGTTGTGCCATAGAATGCAGAGCGCCGTGGTCGATGCCGCAGCCATGGCGCTCGATTGATTCCTGCTCGCATCACATTCATTAGCCGGAGATTTCCTCATGCGCCGCTCATTCATCCTCGCCGGTATCGCCACGGCCATGCTGGTAGGCGCCTTCGCGGGCGCCGATGCGCAACCGATCCAGCGCGTTCAGGTCGGCGTTCTCGAATGCCGTGGCGGCGCCAGCGTCGGCTTCATCGTCGGCTCCGTCACCAATCTTGGGTGCGTGCTGCGGGTCGATGGCATGCCGGAAGACCGTTACGTCGCGACCATCCGCAAGGTCGGCGTTGATCTCGGCATCACCCAGGAGTCGGCGCTTGCCTGGGGCGTCTATGCCCCGGTCGCCCGGCTTGGGCCCGGCGATCTCTCCGGCAATTACGCCGGTGCACAGGGCAGCGCGTCGGTCGGCGTCGGCGTCGGCGGCAATGTGCTGGTCGGTGGCTCCGACAATTCGATCGCGCTGCAGCCGCTCAGCGTGCAGGGCCAGGTCGGCATCAATGTCGCCGCCGGACTGGAAAGCCTGGAACTGCGGCCGGGACGGTAATTAGCCGTTCTTCCCGTCATTGTAGGGAACCAACGGGGCGCGCGAATGCTATCCTGACCAGTCCCTATCATTTAGGCGGGACAGGCCTCGATTTCCGTCGTCACATGATTGACGCAAGCGGTACGAGCTTCACGCAACGGTTTTTTAAAGGGCGCGTCGATCCGGGCACCAAGTTCCTGATTGACAAACCAAGCGCCCTTTGGCTGTAGTCGGGCGCATGGGGAAGCGATCTCCCCACAAGGCGACATGCCCAAGAATCGCGTCCGGTCATCCACCGAGGACGCATCATGTCTGCCATTTACTCGATAGCCCCAGATAAACTTGCTCGTCTGATCGGCACGCCTGCGTGCCCGGTTCTCGTCGATGTTCGGATCGATGAGGATTTCGACGCCGACCCGAATTTCGTGCCCGGCGCAATCCGCCGCAGCCACGACAAGGTCGGAGAATGGGCACCCGGCCTTTCCGGAAAGACGGTCGTCGCCATCTGCAAAAAAGGGCAGAAGCTTAGCGAAGGCGTCGCCGCGTGGCTTCGGCACACCGGCGCATCCGCGAATGTCCTGGACGGCGGCACCGAAGCCTGGGCAAGGGAGAAGCTGCCGCGCGTCCCGGCCTCAAAGCTTCCGGCGCGCGATCCGGAAGGCCGTACGGTCTGGGTCACGCGCGCGCGGCCCAAGGTCGACCGCATCGCCTGTCCGTGGTTGATCCGCCGCTTCGTCGATCCATCCGCGATCTTTCTGTTCGTGACCGCCTCCGAAGTCGAATCCGTTGGCGAGCGCTTCGGTGCCGTACCCTTCGATATCGAGGGCGTGCACTGGAGCCATCGCGGCGACCTCTGCACCTTCGACGCGATGATCGAGGAATTCGGGTTGGAGATCGATGCGCTGCGTCACCTGGCCACGATCGTCCGCGCTGCGGACACCGACCGGCTCGATCTCTCTCCGGAGGCGCCCGGTCTCCTTGCGGCCTCGCTCGGTCTCTCGCGGATCTATGCCGACGACCACGAACAGCTTGATGCCGGCATGCTGCTTTACGACGCCTTCTATCGATGGTGCCGGGACGCGACCGGCGAGACCCACAACTGGTCGTCCCACAAGGCCAGGCCGAAGACCAAGACGGAGACTCGGGCGTGACCGACCTGACTGCAAACAATTCGATCCAGGTAGCACCCGGCACGCCGAGTTTACCGAGCATGACCGAGGCTTTCCGGGTCTGGCTCCGCGTCGCAATGCTCAGCTTCGGCGGCCCGGCCGGCCAGATCGCGGTGATGCACCGGATTCTGGTCGAAGAGAAGCACTGGGTTTCCGAGAACCGCTTCCTGCATGCGCTGAACTACTGCATGCTGCTGCCCGGCCCGGAGGCGCAACAGCTTGCGACCTACATCGGCTGGCTGATGCATCGCACGCGCGGCGGGATCATGGCCGGTGGCCTGTTCATCGTCCCCGGCGTCATCGCCATCATGGCGCTGAGCTACATCTACGCCGCGTTCGGCAACGTCGGCTTCGTGGCGGCGCTGTTCTTCGGACTGAAGGCGGCGGTTCTCGCCATCGTGATCCAGGCCGTGGTGCGCGTCGGCAAGCGGGCACTGAAGAACCGGATCATGCAGGGCCTCGCCGCGACAGCGTTCGTGGCGATCTTTTTCTTCAACATTCCGTTTCCGGTGATCGTGCTCGGCGCGGGCCTGATCGGTTTTTTCGGCGGTCGCGCCGGCCTCGCCACCTTCGCCGTCGGCGGAGGTCACGGGTCGTCGAAATCGACCGCCCTGGTCGACAGTCTTCTGGGCGACGAATTGCCGGCGCATGCCAAGCCGAGCGTCTCAAGCTCGCTGCGCGTCGCTTCGGTCTGGCTGTTGCTGTGGCTGATCCCGGTCGCGGCACTTTTCGTGATGCTCGGCGAAGCCAATGTGTTCACCCAGATCGCGATATTCTTCAGCAAGATGGCGATGGTCACGTTCGGCGGCGCCTACGCGGTGCTCGCCTATGTCGCCCAGCAGGCCGTGGAGCACTATCACTGGGTGCAGCCCCGCGAGATGCTTGATGGTCTCGGCATGGCGGAAACCACGCCCGGGCCGTTGATCATGGTGCTGCAATTCGTGGGCTTCATGGCCGCCTTCCGCGACCCCGGTTCGATGTCGCCGATGGTCGCCGGGACGCTGGGCGGCCTGCTGGCGACCTGGGTGACATTCACGCCGTGCTTCCTCTGGATATTCCTCGGCGCCCCCTTCATCGAAGTCATGCGCGGCAACAAGGCACTCGCCGGCGCGTTGTCGGCGATCACCGCGGCGGTCGTCGGCGTCATCCTCAACCTGGCGATCTGGTTCGCGATCCACACGCTGTTTCACGTCACCGTGCCGGTCCACAGCCTGGGCTTATCGTTCGAGGCTCCCGTTCTCAGGAGTGTTGACCCTTGGGCGCTCGCTTTGTCGGTTGCAGCCGCAGCGGCGATCTTCCGGTTCAATGTCGGGATGCTGCAGACCTTGGGCGCCTGCGCGGTTGCAGGCCTGCTCCTTCACGCCGCGGGTGTCCTGTGAGCAGAGCCGCGGCACTGGTGCTCGTCGCGATGTCCGTGCTCGCAGCACCGAGATCGGCGCGGGCGGAATTGATCGACTTCTCGCACCAGAAGGTGGGTGAACCGCCCGGAGATTTCGAGGCCTGGCGCGCAGACCAGGCGGACATCGGCCATTGGGCCGTCGCACGCGACGCGGTTGCTCCGGGCGGAAGCTCTATCGAGGAAATCACACCTGACAAATCGGACGCGTCGTCGATGGCGATCTATCGTGCCGTTTCGGCCATGAACGTCAAGGTCGCGACCCGGTTCAAGCTCTCGGGCGGGAAGCTTCCCAGCGCAGGAATAGCCGTCCGCGTCGTCAGTCCCCGGGACTACTTTCTGGTCCGCGCGAGTGCTTTCGAAGGTCGCGTGTCGCTGATCCGCGTGAGCAATGGCGCCGCCGAAGAGGTCGCCGGCGTGGATGCGGAGATCGAGCAGGATCACTGGCAGCGTATCGAGGTCGTCGTGAAAGACGACGAATTCAACATCACGCTGGACGGCCAATGGGTGCTGACGGCGTTCGACCGTCACGCCCGCGAAAACGGCAGGATCGGCCTCTGGACCGAACAAAGCGCCTCGACGCTTTTCGATCAAATCGACATATCGCCCGCTGTCAACTTTCAGAACTGACGCGGGAAAATATCGGGCTGGCAGCTAAAACCAAGAAGGAGAGAGTAATGCGATTGCTCGGACTACTGATCGTCGCCGGTGTGGCGATTTCCGGTGCGGCACGTGGAGAAGACATCGTCTGGTCAAAGGTCGACGAGGCCATGGGAAGGTCTGCGGCCGTAACCCAGGACGTTCACCGGTACGGATTTCCAAGGACCGACCTGAGCGTGACACTCGACGGCGTGACCATCAAGCCGTCGCTCGCGCTGGGAGGCTGGGTCGCGTTCAAACCGATGGGCAGCGAAGCCATGGTCATGGGCGACCTCGTTCTGCTCGAAACCGAGATCGAACCAGTGATGGCGAAACTCATCGAAGGCGGGCTGGACATCACCGCCATCCACAACCATTTGCTGCGCGCCAGCCCGGCGACGTTCTACATGCATGTCGGCGGTCACGGAGACCCCGCCAAGATGGCCGCGGTCATCCACGACGCGCTTGCGGTCAGCAAGACTCCGATGACGGCACCGGCCGCGCCGGCGACGCCGCCGGCGGTCGACCTCGACAGCGCACAGATCGAGCAGATCATCGGAGTGAAGGGCCAGGCCAACGGCGGAGTCCTTCAGTTCAACGTACCGCGCCGCGATGCCGTGACCATGGACGGCATGAAGATGGCCCCGGTCGGACCGATGGGTGTCGCCGAAGCGATCAATTTCCAGCCGACCGGCAACGGCAAGGCGGCGATCACCGGCGACTTCGTCCTGACCGACACCGAAGTGAACCCGGTCCTCAAGACGCTGCGCGCCAACGGCATCGATGTCACCGCACTTCACAGCCACATGCTGATGGAGAATCCGCGACTGTTCTTCATGCATTTCTGGGCAAACGACGACGCCATCAAGCTGGCGAAGGGCTTGCGGGCGGCGCTCGACAAGGCTGCCACGACGAAGAACTAGGATAACGATCGAAAGACGGAGACCGCCTGTGACCGGCAGAGTTGCAATAGTCTGGCGCGGTGACCGGGAAGCGCGGAATTCGGCGACACCGCAGAACAATCGCTTCCATCGGGTATTCGAGGAACTTGCCGCGCTTGGCATCGACGCGGAGCCGGCGGTCTTCGATGAGTCGTTCGCGGACGAGGTCCGCGAACAACTCATGACGGCGGACGGCGTACTCGTTTGGGTCGATCCGTTGCATGACGGGAAGACGCGCGCGGTGCTGGATACGTTGCTGCGCGACGTCGCGGAGCGGGGGCCGTGGGTCAGCGCCCATCCGGACGTGATCCTGGCCATGGGAGTCAAGGAGGTCCTGCACAGGACGAAGCAACTCGGGTGGGGGACCGATACGCACATCTATCGCTCTCCGCGCGGTTTTCGGGAGGTATTTCCGGAGTGTCTGATGGCCTCCGGTCCGAGGGTGCTGAAGCAGAATCGCGGCAACGGCGGACAGGGTGTCTGGAAAGTCGAACGGCTTGATGCGCTTCGGGGCGAAGCGGCGGCAGTTCGGGTGTTGCAGGCGCGACGCGGAAGCGTACCGGAAGAGCTTGCGCTGGCGGACTTCATGACACGCTGCGAAGCATATTTCGGGGCCGACGGCTGTATCGTCGATCAGCCGTTCCAACCGCGCCTGCCGGAAGGCATGATCCGCTGCTACATGGGCGCCGACAAGGTGGTGGGCTTCGGCCATCAGTTGATAAAGGCACTGATCCCGCCGCCACCCGAAGGACCGGACTCCGAAGCGGCGCAACCGGGTCCGCGCATCATGCATCCTGCCTCGGCCAAGCCGTTTCAGCGGCTGAAGGACGAGATGGAGACCGTGTGGACGCCGCAGATGATGGATATCCTCGGCATCGATGCCGCCTCGTTGCCGATCATATGGGATGCCGATTTTCTCCTCGGTCCGCGTAATGCAGCGGGCGAGGACACCTACGTTCTCTGCGAGATAAACGTCAGTTCGGTCTTCGCCATTCCGGATCAAGCACCGGCGGAAATTGCCCGCCTCGTCGCGGCGCGATTGCGAAATCGGCCGCGCCCGCTTCATTGATGGAAACAATTCAGAAAATTACAGTGCGAATTGGTGAGAGTATCTTAGGCCGTGAACCCAAATTGTCCGGGCGGACGGCTTGCGGGGGCCGCTATGCCCCGATAGCGGACCAAATTCCGCATCGCGAGGGCGGAGCGGCACGCGGGAAGGTCCCGCATATCGCTCCGCCCATGCGGTCTTCGTCTTAATTCGCCTGTCATTGCGTGCCGATCTCACCTGAGATCGGCTTGCCGAACAGCTCGCCGTGCTCGCCGTTGAACCGCGACATCTGCATCTGCTCGATCGGGTGATAGTCGGTAGGACTGGTGTTGATCTTGATGCCGGGTAGCAGCAGACCAATGTCGATATCTTTTAGATTGGCCGCCTGCTTCATGACGTTCTCGCGCGTCAGCTCGTCGCCGCACTGCTTCAGGATCTGCACCAGCGTCTGCGCGACGGCATAGCCATAAGTGCTGAAGCTCGAGCTCTTGTCGCCGTCGGGAAAATACTTGTCCATGAAGGACAACCATTCCTTGATGGCGGGATCGTCCTTCCAGGCTGGATCGGTCGGGTCCTTGATGTAGCTGCTCGAGAGCACGCCCTTGGAATTGTCCAGCCCCGCCGGCTTCAGCACCGAGCCGACCGAGTTCGAAACGCTTGCGAGAAACACCGTCGGTTTCCAGCCAAGCTCGGCGACCTTGCGGATCGCCATCGCGGCAAATTTAGGCGATGCTTCATCGAAGAAGATATCGGCGCCGGCAGCCTTGATCGCCACGATCTGGGAGTTGATGGTCGGATCGGTCGCGTCGTAGGGCAATTCGGAGACGATCATGCGCTTGGTAGCATCCTCGCCGAGACCGTCCTTAAGCCCCTTGAGATAGTCGCGGCCGGAATCGTCGTTCTGGTAGAGTATACCGATCTTGCCCTGTGGTAGGTTCTCCAGGATGTATCTAGCGTAAATCCGGCCCTCTGTCTGGTAGGTAGGCTGCCAGCCCATGGTCCAGGGGAAGTTCTTGTAGTCGCCGAACTTGGTGGCGCCGGCGGCGACGAAGAGCTGCGGCACTTTCTTGCCGTTCAAATATTTTTGGATCGCGTTGCTGGTCGGCGTGCCAAGGTTCTGGAAAATCAGGAGCACCTCGTCGCTTTCCACGAGCTTGCGCGCCTGCTCCACCGTTTTGGGCGGGCTGAAGGCGTCGTCATAGGAAATGAAATTGATCTTGCGTCCGTTGACGCCGCCCTGGTCGTTGATCATCTTGAAATAGGCGGCCTCGGTTCGGCCGATCAACGCGTAGGCCGACCACGGTCCGCTATAAGGCATGATGTTGCCGACCTTGATCTCGGTGTCGCTGGCGCCCGGATCGTATTTCTTCTCCGCCGAGGCCGGATTGAGGACGGGATTTGCGCCAATTCCAACAGCCAGCGCCATGGACGCCAGCCACAACATGCCTCGTCGCGTCATCGGATTCTCCCTTGATGCAAGTCGGCTGTTGCCGATCTTGCGAGAAGTCTAGGTGGGAAGCGGGGGCGTCGTCTAGCCGGCGATTTCTGCGTGCCGGCCGAGCTATCATTGCGACGCGAGCGGGGCATCCGCCAAACTGACCAAGTCTCGTTGCTGACTTCGACTTTTGGTTTCACGCGATGTCGCTTTGGGTCAAACTGAGAAGAACTCAGTGTGAGCAAATGTTTTCCGGGTTACACTCAAAAGCGGACATCGCTCGATAGGTCGAATTACGGTGACAGTGCACTAAAATATTTTACTGATATGACGTCTTTGCCAACGACGTTCCGCCAGCGCGCCATTAGTATTGGCGTGACGTGTCAATTGCACCGTCACTATTATCCCCAAAATGCCGAAGACAACTCAGGGGAAAAAGGTGTAAGGTGCAAAAAACGGGAGGAGGCGGGATGTTTGAAATCAGCGGTCTCGACACGTCTGGCAGCGTCAAGCTGAAGCGGATGAGCCTTCCCGCCGCCCTCAAAAAGGCGCGCGAACTTATCGAGGATGGGTGCTGGGACGTTCATATCATCGATCCCGATGGACGGATTTACTCCTCCTTCGAGCAGGAAGTGGCTTAATCGCCCGTTCTGCGGATATTTCAACAGGCCCGACCCACCCGATGGCGGTGACCCAGCGGTCCATGGAACGAACCTGAGGGGAGCGGGTTATCCCGCAGCAAATAACCTCCAAGTTTTTGCTCTCAAGATAAGGCCTCGCTCGTCCCAGCGGGGCTTTTTGTTTTTGAACTGAAACGCTCCTGGTCCTTCAGGTGATTTGCCTGTCCATCCCCATTTGCAAAAATATTTCTATTCCCTTCGAACCCAAATCACCGGCTTATTCCGTGCCGTCACATCCCACGCCCTTGCGAGCCGTTGGCTCGCACAGCAATGACGGAATCGGATGGTTCCGTCCGGCTCACGCCGCACTGCAGCGACGTTTTTCTGTCTTGCCAAATCTTCGGGGCAGGGGGACCATCCCCCTTGCCGACCCAATCAAGGGCCGAGCTCCAAACGAGGAGGCGGCAATGGGACATGACGTCAGAAGTCCCCGAGGTCCACGGTGCATTGCGCTGGTGGGCCCTTTCCAAAGCGGTAAAACAACTCTCCTGGAAGCGATATTGGCGCGCACCGGCGCCATCCGTAGCGCCGGCAGTGTCGAAATTGGAACTTCGGTCGGCGATTCCAGCCCGGAGGCGCGCCGTCACAAGATGGGCGTCGGCCTCACCGCCGCCACCACCAGCTTCATGGGCGACAGCTACACCTTCATCGATTGTCCCGGCTCGATCGAATTTGCGCATGACATGCGTGCCGCACTTCCCGCCGTCGATGCCGCGGTCGTGGTGTGCGAAGCCGATGAACGCAAATTGCCGCAACTTCAGATCATCCTGCGCGAGCTCGAGGATCTCGGCATTCCCCGTTTTCTGTTCCTCAACAAGATCGACCGTGCCAACAAGCGGATTCGCGAGACGCTCGCGACCTTGCAGCCGGCATCGCGGATTCCGCTGGTGCTGCGGCAGATTCCGATCTGGAATGGCGATCTGATCGCAGGCTTCGTCGACCTCGCGCTCGAACGCGCCTTTGTCTATCGCGAGCACAAGGCCTCCGAGGTCGTGTCGCTCGAAGGCGGCAATCTCGACCGCGAAAAGGAAGCGCGGTTCTCGATGCTGGAAAAGCTCGCCGATCATGACGACGAGCTGATGGAGCAATTGCTCGAGGATATCGCGCCGCCGCGCGACGCCGTGTTCGACGATCTCGCCCGCGAATTGCGCGAAGGACAGATCTGTCCGGTGCTGCTCGGCTCGGCGCTGCGCGAGAACGGCGTGCTGCGCCTGATGAAGGCGCTGCGGCACGAAGCGCCCGACGTGAGCGACACCGCCAGGCGTTTGGGCGCGGCGTCCTCCAAGGACGCCTTGGCCTATGTGTTCAAGACGCTGCATTTGCAGCACGGCGGCAAGCTGTCGCTGGCCCGCGTGCTGGCGGGACATCTCGACGACGGCGCGACCCTGCAAGCCTCATCCGGTGAAACCAGCCGGGTGTCCGGCATCCTCGCCGTCAACTGCGCGCATGACAGCAAGCGTGCCGCGGCGGAGGCGGGCGACACCGTCGCGCTCGGCAAGCTCGACACCGTCAAGACCGGCGATACGCTGTCGGGGGCCAAGACCGCGCCGCCGGCGCTGGTCACGATCGAGCCGGCGCCACCGGTGCTGGCGATCGCGCTCGCGGCGACCGACCGCAAGGACGACGTCAAGCTCGGGCAGGCGCTGTTGCGGCTGAACGAGGAAGATCCGTCGCTGACCATGATCCATAATCCGCAGACCCACGACATCGTGCTGTGGGGGCAGGGCGAGATGCATCTGCGGGTCGCGCTCGAGCGGTTGCGCGAACGGTTCGGCGTCAACGTCAAATCGCACGCGCCTGCGATCGGCTATCAGGAGACGATCCGCAAGCCGATCACCCAGCGCGGCCGGCACAAGAAACAATCCGGCGGCCACGGCCAGTTCGGCGATGTGGTGCTGGAGATCAAGCCGATGCCGCGCGGCGGCGGTTTTGCATTTACCGAAAGAGTTGTCGGCGGCGCGGTGCCGAGGAATTACATCGGCGCGGTGGAAGAGGGCGTGGTCGATGGCCTGTTGCGCGGGCCGCTCGGGTTCCCGGTCATCGACGTGCAGGTGACCTTGACCGACGGCTCCTATCACAGCGTCGACTCCTCCGACCTCGCCTTCCGGACCGCGGCGCGGATCGGTGTCAACGAGGCGTTGCCGCAGTGCCAGCCGGTGCTGCTGGAACCGATCCATGTGGTCGAAATCGTCTGTCCGACCGATGCCACCGCGAGGATCAACGCCATCCTGTCGGGCAGGCGCGGGCAGATCCTCGGGTTCGACACCCGCGAGGGCTGGCCGGGATGGGATCGCGTCCGCGCCATGATGCCAGAAGCCGAGATCGGCGAACTGATCGTGGAATTGCGCTCGGCGACGGCGGGCGCCGGCAGCTTTACCCGCGCCTTCGACCGCATGGCCGAGGTCTCGGGCCGCGCCGCCGATCAGATCATCGCGGCCCATGGTGTCGCGGCCTGACCTTGCCGACATCATGCCCCCAAGAACTCTCGGAGAATTCTCCGAGAATTCTTGGGGGCGCCATAATCTTCCCGATCATCATCCATGCGAAACGGGATATGCCGCGCCGCACGACGCGACTTGCTTACTGATGCGTGATCTCGTTCAATGCGCCATCGTGTTCTCGGTCGCGCGAAACCGCGGCGCGCGGAAGGCCCAATGGACAAGATCGATCTATCGCTGAAGATGCGGCGGCTCGCGCAATGGGTGGACAGCCAACGCCAGCCGCCAAGCCTGATCCGCAGGGAGTTTCGCGGCACGCCGTTCGGCCATTGTTATCTGACGATGGATGTCGGTCGCCAGACGCCCTTTGCGTCGTCGAATATCAACCGGGTCTATCTGTGTGGCGCCGAAGAAGGCATGTCGTCCGCCGGCGTCGGACGGCTGATCGACCTGTACGCCACCGAAGGCGTCAAGCGCTTCTTCGTCTGGCTCAGCCCCGGTCCCGACATGGATCTGGCGCGCGGCTGGCTCGAGGCGCACGGCCTGTCCCGCATCACCCGCACCGGCTATCCGACGCTATGCCGGACCGAACGTTCTCCGGTCCACTTCGAAACCGATCTCGACGTGCGCGAGGTCAATGCCGACGAGATCGCGCAGGCCAGCGCGCAGCTCGGCGAAACGCTGTGGCCGGAATATTCGAGGTCCGCGGGCCGCGACAAATTCTTCCACTACATGGCCTTCGACGGCGCCCGGCCGGTGGCGATCGCCGCACTCTGCATCTTCGAAGACCTCGGCTACCTGATGGCGGCGGCGACCGCCGAAAGCGATCGCAAACGCGGTGCGCAACAGGCGCTGATTGCCAAGCGGATCGAGCGCGCCGAGCAGATGGGCTGTTCGATCCAGGTGTCCGAGACGCTGTACATGCTCGAGCACTCCTACCGGAATTTGCAGCGCGCCGGTTTTAACGAGGCCTACGAAAAAGAAATCTACGAATGGAACGCCTGAAGGCAGCGCCGCGCTGTGCTTGAGTCCCGCCGCAACCTCGCTTTGGCCTGCACCCTCAGTGCGCTGGCCGGCTATGTCGATGGCATCGGGTTCCTGCATCTCGGCGGTCTTTTCGTCTCCTTCATGAGCGGCAATTCGACGCGATTGGGTGTCAATCTGGCGGAGGGGCATTGGTCGGATGCCGCCCAAGCGATCGGGCTGATCGCGCTGTTCGTCACCGGGGCCGCCGCCGGCAGCCTGATCGTATTCACCCGCTCGGTCTATTGCCAATGCCGGGTATTGCTGGCGGAGGGCTCACTTCTCGTGGCCGCCGCGCTGTCTTACACGCTGGGCGCGCCGCCGCTCGCGGTTGCCGCGATGGTGCTGGCGATGGGACTGGAAAACACGGTGTTCCAGGTCGAAGGCGGTAGCGGTCTGGGGCTCACTTACATGACCGGCGCGCTGGTGAAGGTGGGGCAACTCGCCGCCGCGGCGTTGACCGGCGGCCGGCGCTGGGCCTGGCTGCCAAACCTGCTGCTGTGGGCGGCCCTGGTCGCCGGCGCCGTCTGCGGCGCCCGCGCCTATCGCTGGATCAATCTTGCCGCGATCTGGTTTGCCGCCGGGTTGGCGCTGGCCCTGAGCGGCGTCGCCTTCGCAACGGTGAGGCCGCGGGATTGACAGCGAGCGCCGCTTACCCAATCTGGAAGTCATGACATCGAAGACCAAAGCCCGTGCCGCGTGCCTGATCGGATGGCCGGCGGCGCATTCGCGTTCGCCGCTGATCCATCATTACTGGCTGCGGACGCTTGGCATCGACGGCGGCTACAATATCGAGGCGGTGCCGCCGGAAGGCTTTGCCGAATTCGTGTTGCATCTGTCGACCCACGGCTTCGTTGGCGCCAACGTCACCCTTCCGCACAAGGAACATGCGCTGTCGCTGTCGGCGCCGGACGCGCGTGCGCGTGCGGTCGGCGCGGCCAATACGCTGTGGTATGACGGCAGCGAGCTGCGCTCGACCAACACCGACGTCGAAGGTTTTATCAACAATCTCGACGCCTGTGCGCCCGGGTGGGATCGGGCGACCGGCGCCCTGGTGCTCGGTGCGGGCGGTGCGTCGCGCGCGGTGGTGTTCGGATTGATCGAACGCGGCATCAAGCACATCCATCTCGCCAACCGGACGCTCGACCGGGCGCAGGCGCTGGCGGATCAATTCGGCGCGTCGGTTCATCCGGTGGCATGGGATGCCATCGAAGGCCTGTTGCCGGGCGCCGGATTGCTGGTCAACACCACGTCGCTTGGCATGCACGGCCAGCCAGCGCTTAACCTCGACCTCGGCCTGCTGCCATCGCATGCGGTTGTCGCCGATCTGGTTTATGTGCCGTTGGAAACCCCATTACTGGCCGCGGCGCGGGCCCGCGGATTACAGACCGCCGATGGCCTGGGGATGCTGCTGCACCAGGCGGTGCGCGGCTTCGAATTGTGGTTCGGCCAGCGCCCGCAGGTGACATCAGAACTCCGTGCGCTGGTTGAGGCCGATCTCACAAAGGTTTGAGCAGGAATATCACTGAGCTTGCGGTGTCCGGTGCTATGGAGAGCCCCCCGCGGCCGGAGATACCTTCATGCCCCCTCGTCGTCACACTTTCATGCGCCCGCTCGTCGCCATCGCGATGGTCGCGGCATCCACCCTCTATGCGTTCGCCCAAAAAGCTCCGGTGCCGAGCCGGGTTCGCGGCGCCATCGAGAGCGTCGATGGCGATATCCTCACCGTCAAGTCGCGCAGCGGCGAAGACGTCAAGTTGCACATGGCCGCCGACATGAAGGTGGTCGGCATCATCAAGATATCGATGGCGGACATCAAGGTCGGCTCTTTCGTCGGCGCCACCACGGTGCCGGGACCGGACGGCAAGCAGAATGCGCTTGAAGTCCACGTGTTTCCCGAAGACATGCGCGGCACCGGCGAGGGATCGCGGCCCTATGATTTGCGCCCCAACAGCACCATGACCAATGCCACGGTCACCGCCGAGTCGGTGGCGGCCAATGACGGCCACTCGTTGATGGTCAAATACAAGGATGGTGAGAAGAAGGTCGAGGTCCTGCCCGATACGCCGGTCGTGACCTACGTTCCCGCCGACAAATCCGACCTGAAGGCCGGCGCCAAGGTGATCGCCTTCATGAAACAGCTGCCGGACGGTTCGTTCGAAACCAACCGCGTCAGCGTCGGCCGCGACGGCCTGACGCCGCCGATGTAACATCGGCATCGTTTCAGACGTAATGTTGAGCGGGACGGGGCGTCACCCGACGTCACGGTTCCGTCATCCCGGAATATGCCCGCAGCGACGGGGTATTCCCTTGCACTGTCACCAACCAGAATTCCTAAGGGGACCATCATGAAAGTTTCGTCGTTGCTGCCGCGTGCGCTCGCGGTTTTGCTTGCCGCCACGTCTCTGTCCGTCACCGCGGCATCGGCGCAGGCACCTGCGATGGTCCGCATTCGCGGTGCCATCGAAGCCGTCGACGGTCCGGTGCTGACGGTGAAATCCCGCGAGGGCGCCGAGATGAAGGTCCGCATGGCCGACAATCTGGCGGTGATCGGCATCGCCAAGTCCGCGCTGTCCGACGTCAAGCCGGGCTCTTACATCGGGGTGTCGGCGATGCCCCAGGCCGACGGCAGCCAGAAGGCGTTGGCGGTTCATATTTTCCCGGAAGCCCAACGCGGCACCGGCGAAGGTTTTCGGGCCTGGGATCTACGGCCTAACAGCACCATGACCAACGCCACGGTCGCGGAGACGGTCGCCGGCACCGACGGCCAGAACATCCTGGTCAAGTACAAGGACGGCGAAAAGAAAGTCGTGGTCGGGCCGGATACGCCCATTGTTGCCTTCGTGACCGGTAACAAGGACGAACTGAAGCCGGGCGCCAAGATCATCATCTTCGGCGCGACCAAGAAGGACGACGGTACGTTGGAAACCAACCGTGTCGGCGTCGGCATCGACGGCATCACACCGCCGATGTGAGTGGTGTTCAGAGTAGCCTATCAACGGGTCGTCCCTGCGCAAGCAGGGACCCATAACCCCTGGCGCCGATGTTTCGGCGAAGAGTGTCAACGGTTTCGCTAAAACGGAACGACACGGCGTATGGGTCCCGGCGCCTTACGCGCAATTGCGCGCCGGGCCGGGACGACCATAATTTTTGACCGCTCCTCAAATCGCCAGTACGTGGTCGTCGATCTCGGCGATGGTGTTGACGCCGCACAGGCCCATCGTGGTGGTGAGCTCCTTGCTGATGACGTCGATCGCCTTGGCGACGCCGGCCTGGCCGCCGGCGCCCAGCCCGTAGGCGTAGGCGCGGCCGATCATGCAGGACTTGGCGCCGAGCGCCAGCGCGCGCATCACGTCCTGTCCCGAGCGGATGCCGCCGTCGAACATGATTTCCATCTTCGAGCCGACCGCGTCGACGATCTCAGGCAGCACCTCGATCGATGACGGCGCGCCGTCGAGCTGCCGGCCGCCATGGTTGGAAACCACCAGCGCCTGCGCGCCGCTCTTGGCGGCTTCTTCCGCGTCCTCGACGTCGAGAATGCCCTTGAGGATCAGCTTGCCCGGCCAGATGCTGCGGATCCACTCGACATCCTTCCAGTTCAGCGAGGTGTCGAACTGCGAATTGATCCAGGTCGACAGCGCCGTGATGTCCTCGGTGCCTTTCAGGTGGCCCATCAGATTGCCGAAGGTGCGGCGTTTGCCGCGCAGCACGCCGGAAACCCAGGTCGGCTTGGTGGCGAAATCGATCAGCTTCGACAGCGACCATTCCGGCGGCACCGTCATGCCGTTCTTGATGTCCTGGTGGCGCTGGCCAATCACCTGCAGGTCGACGGTCAAAACCAGCGCGCTGCATTTGGCGGCGATGGCGCGCTCGATCAGGGCCTTGATGAAACCGCGATCCTTCATCACGTAAAGCTGGAACCAGAACGGCTTGTCGACGGCGGCGGCGATGTCCTCGATCGAACAGATCGACATCGTGCTTTGCGTGAACGGAATGCCGGCGGCCTGGGCGGCGCGGCAGGCGTGGATCTCGCCGTCGCCATGCTGCATGCCGAGCAATCCCACCGGCGCCAGGATCAAAGGCAGCGCGGCAGGCTCGCCGAGGATCGTGGTCGAGAGGTCGCGCTTGGAAACGTCGACCAGGATGCGCTGGCGAAACTTGATCTGCTGCAGATCGTCGTGGTTGGCGCGCAGTGTATCCTCGGAATAAGAGCCGCGGTCCGTGTAATCGAAGAACGCCTTCGGCACGTTGCGCTTGTGGAGCAGGCGCAGATCCTCGATGCAGGTAATGTGTTTCATGGAAGTTTCCGGCCCTTCTTGCATTTGCGGCTTTGAGGTTTCATCTAGCATGGTTGGGCCAGCTGCAAAATCGCTGTGCGGAACTGTTCGCAGCCATCAGGAGGGCCACCATGATCGGACCAGGCTCTGACCCGAAAGGCGCCAAGAGCGCCGAAAAACGCCGTCTGGACGATGCCCTGGAGGAGGGGCTGGAAGAGACCTTTCCAGGCTCGGACCCGGTCAACGTCACCCAGCCGGCACCCTCGAAGGCCGACCATCACATCAAGCGCAAGGACTAAGATGCCGCAGCCTGGGGTATCTTTCCGATAAACCATTGTAAAACAGTGGGTTAGTCGATATATAGGAGGCGGCTCGCGGTAATGATTTATCATATTTTTTGAAGCCATCTTAAGGACAAAGGCCCTATAACTGGCCACACGCCACGATGGCGGGCATTCGAGGCTCCTTGCCGGACGGGCTTTTTGGACCCTCGAAAGCTGCTGGGGGATACATGAACCGCAAATATTTCGGTACCGACGGGATTCGGGGCCGCGCCAATGGCCTCATCACGCCCGAGCTGGCGATGAAGGTCGGGCAGGCGGCCGGGCTGGTGTTTCAGCGCGGCGAGCATCGCCATCGCGTCGTCATCGGCAAGGATACAAGGCTCTCCGGCTACATGATCGAATACGCGATGGTGGCCGGCTTCACTTCGGTCGGCATGGATGTGCTGCTGCTCGGCCCGATGCCGACGCCGGCGGTGGCGATGCTGACCAAGTCGATGCGCGCCGACCTCGGCGTGATGATTTCCGCGTCGCATAATCTGTTCGAGGACAACGGCATCAAGCTGTTCGGTCCGCAGGGCTTCAAATTATCCGACGATGTCGAAAAGCAGATCGAGCAGTTGCTCGATGAATTGCTCGACAAGCGGCTGGCGCAGAGCGCGAGCCTCGGCCGCGCCCGCCGCATCGACGGCGTTCACGACCGCTACATCGAATTCGCCAAGCGCACGCTGCCGCGCGATCTCTCACTCGATGGCCTGCGCGTGGTGATCGATTGCGCCAACGGTGCGGCCTACAAGGTCGTGCCGGAAGCGCTGTGGGAACTCGGCGCCGACGTTATTGCCATCGGCGTCGAGCCCGACGGTTTCAACATCAACAAGGAATGCGGATCCACCTCGCCGGAAGCGCTGAGCCGCAAGGTGCGCGAGATGCGTGCCGATATCGGCATCGCGCTCGATGGCGACGCCGATCGGGTCATCCTGGTCGATGAACGCGGCCATCTGGTCGATGGCGACCAGTTGCTCGCGGTGATCGCGCAAAGCTGGAAGGAAGATGGCCGTCTCGCCAAGCCCGGCATCGTCGCGACCGTGATGTCGAATCTCGGACTCGAGCGTTTCCTCGCAGGGCAGGGCATCGAGCTCGTGCGTACGCCGGTCGGCGATCGCTATGTGCTCGAGCAGATGCTGAGCCGCGGCTACAATCTCGGCGGCGAGCCTTCCGGTCACATCATCCTGTCCGACTACGCCACCACGGGCGACGGCTTTGTGGCGGCGCTGCAGGTGCTCGCGGTGGTGCAAAAACTTCGCCGCCCGGTGTCGGAAGTCTGCCATCGCTTCGATCCCCTGCCGCAGATCCTCAAGAACGTGCGCTATCGCAGCGGCAAGCCGCTCGACGACGCCGAGGTCAAATCGGCGATTGTCGACGGCGAGAAGCGCCTGAACGGTCATGGCCGCCTGCTGGTGCGCTCATCGGGGACCGAGCCGGTGATCCGCGTGATGGGCGAGGGCGACGACCGCATCCTGGTCGAGGAAGTGGTCGATCACATCGTCTCGGCGCTGGGCGAGGCCGCCGCTTCGGCCGCCTGAGCGAACAGCCCAACGCATCGCAGCCATTAGCTAATGTTGCTGGTCGGCGCCGCGCCTGCGGCGTAGGAGATTTACGTCGCATCGCGAATCTCCCGGGAATGAGCCGTTGAACAAGCCTGTCGTCGTCTCCGAAGAAGCCCTGGTCGAGCCGGTCATCGTGCCGGACGTGACGTCCGTATCCGCTGCCGGGACGGCGGCCGGACCGGCTTACATCGTGCTGGCGGGCATCAGCTTCTCGCATTTCCTCAACGACACCATGCAGTCGCTGATCGCCTCGATCTATCCGATCCTGAAGGACGCCTACGCGCTCGACTTCGGGCAGCTCGGCATGATCACGCTGGCGTTCCAGTTCACCGCGTCGCTGCTGCAGCCGGTGGTCGGACATTTCACCGACAAGAAGGCGCAGCCTTTCTCGCTCTCGATCGGCATGGGCTTTACGTTCTTCGGTCTGCTGCTGCTCAGTGCCGCGCACCAATATCCCGTGATCCTGGTTGCCGCGGCCCTGGTCGGGCTCGGCTCGGCGGTGTTTCATCCGGAGTCGGCGCGGATCGCGCGGCTCGCTTCGGGCGGACGCTATGGTTTCGCGCAATCGGTGTTTCAGCTCGGCGGCAGTTTCGGCACCTCGATGGGGCCGGTGCTGGCGGCGTTGATCGTGGTGCCGTTCGGCCAGCCGAGCATCGCCTGGTTTTCCTCGATCGCCTTTCTGGCGATCGTGATCCTGTGGCGGATCGGACAGTGGTACAAGCCGCAGATCGCGGCCAGGAAATTCACGCCGGTCGTGCGCCATCCGGACGCGCCGAGTTCGCGTCGCGTCATGGTCGCGCTTGGCGTGCTGGTGGCGTTGCTGTTTTCGAAGCAGCTCTACGTGTCGAGCCTGTCGAGCTATTACATCTTTTACCTGATCGACAAGTTCGGCGTCTCGACCCAGGCCGCGCAGCTCTATCTCTTCATCTTCCTGGCGTCGAATGCGGTCGGCGCGTTCTTCGGCGGTCCGCTGGGCGATCGCTTCGGGCGCAAATACGTCATCTGGTTTTCGATCCTCGGCGCGTTGCCGTTCTCGCTGGCGCTGCCCTATGCCGGCCTGTTCGGCAGCGCGGTGCTGACGATCTTCATCGGCCTGATCATCTCGTCGGCGACATCGTCGATCATCGTGTTCGCGCAGGAACTGATGCCGCATCGTTTCGGAATGATCTCCGGCATGTTCTTCGGCGTTGCGTTCGGCATCGGCGGTCTTGGCGCCGCGGTGCTCGGTCGCGTCGCCGATCACACCGGGATCGCCTTCGTCTATCAGGTCTGCGCGTTCCTGCCCGTGATCGGATTGCTCGCGGTATTCCTGCCCAAGATGCCCAAGGGTGCGCGATAAAGCGTTTTCGAGCGAAGTGGGTACCGGTTCGCGTAAAGAAAACGCGTCAAAAATAGAATCTTGCGCGCGCCCTTTGCTTCGTTAACGCCCCCGGTCTTTCATCAACACATTGTTAGCGATTGTGGCGCGTGCGCCATTTTTGATGCGCGCATTCGCGACGTCGAGAATGATCGTCACAAATTGTCAACCTTAAAAATTAGGGTTAAGCGCCGCTTAAGCATTTGATGGCATCGTCCGACCGTGAGTTTTCGGATGTGAGGCCTCCGTTGTCTGCCTCACCGGACAAAAGGACGAAGCCAATGCGTAGCGTTAAGTTCCTCGTTGCCGCCGGAGCGGCATCTCTATTGTCATCGGCAGCGTTCGCAGCCGACATGCCCTCCATCATGCCGCCGCCGCAGCCGTATTACGCGCCGCCCCCGGCGCAGGATTTCGGTGGCTGGTATCTGCGCGGCGATATCGGCTTCAGCAATCAGCGTGTGAATAACATCAGGTCGACTGACGCGGCGCTATATCAGGGGCTGAATAGCTTCAATGAGACGACGAATTTCGATTCCGCGGGCACCTACCAGATCGGTGCCGGCTATCAGTTCAACAACTGGTTTCGTGCTGATATCACCGGCCAATACCGAGGCAGCGCCAACTTCAAGGGTACTGATCGCCTAAGTTTCCCGTTCGCTGGTGGCGTCGCGAGCGGCATCGACAACTATAGCGCCAGCAAATCCGAATTGCTGTTCCTGGCCAACGTCTATGCGGATCTCGGAACATGGTGGTGCGTGACCCCGTTCGTCGGCGCCGGCGTCGGTACTGCGCGGGTCTCGATCAACAACTTCACCGATAACGGACTGACTAACCAACAGGTCGGTGGCGGTGGCGTTCCTGCTTTCGTCGGTGGCCCCCCCGTTGCGAGCTCCGCATCTGCCGCGAATGCCTCCCAGTGGAATTTTGCGTGGGCGGTTCACGCGGGTCTTGCCTACAAGGTCACGCCGAACGTCACGCTCGAACTTGCCTACAGTTATGTTGACCTCGGCACCGGCACCACCGGCGTCGTTTCCACCTTTGATGGTTCGGCCGGGGGGCATGTGTTCAAGTTCAACAATATCACCTCAAACGACGTAAAGCTCGGCGTGCGCTGGAATTTCGACAGCCCGCAGGTCTACGCGCCGCCGCCGCTGGTCACCAAGGGCTGAGCGAGTTCTCACAACCCAATATTAGTTAACGGCGCGGGATTTTCCCGCGCCGTTTTGTTTGGGCGCGATGTGATCCTTGGGGCGAAAAGTAACGCCGATCGCGCACCGCGACAACGATTGGTTAAGGTTAACGAGCGATGATCAGCGCCAAGTCCAGAGTGTTCGATCGGAGCGTTGCAATGCGTAGATTATTCCTGGCGGCGGTGATGTTCGGGGCGATGACCGGAGCGCAGGCGGCCGACATGCCCGATTTTCTTCGCGGCACCCTGCCAGCGTCCAGCACGCCGACGAGAAACTGGGATGGCTGGTACGTCGGCGGTCAGGTCGGCGAATCATGGATCAACACGGACTATAGGCGCACCGCGACTACTCAGACCAATGACCTGTTTCGCAACACCACGCTGCAAGGGCCGGCGTCCCAATTAAACCTGTTCGGTAAAGTCAACGGACAAAGCTCGGGTTTCGGCGGGTTCGTCGGGCGCAACTGGCAGTTCGACGACGTCGTGCTCGGCGTCGAGGCAAACTACAATTATCTTTCCGGTCTTGCGACGTCGACTGGTGGAAGCATTGGGCCGATCCAGGTCCCCGAGCCGGGACTGATTTTAGCGCCCGGTGATACGGCTGTGGATGCTCTGACCCTGAACGGCCGTGCTGCGCTGCGAGTCAAGGACGAGGTGACATTCCGTGGCCGGGCGGGCTGGGCGACCGGCGACTTCCTGCCTTACATGTTCGGCGGCCTTGCGGTCGGCCGCATGGATGTTTCGAGCACCGTATCGAGCTCCGTGACCAGAACGGTCTTCGATCCGGTCACGCCCCCGAGCACTGTTCCACTGACGCAATTTGCGCTGACGTCGACGATTGCGAAAAGCAACGCCTTCGTGGCCGGCTGGACCGCCGGTCTTGGGTTCGAATATATGCTGTGGGGTAATATTTTCCTGCGCGGTGAGTGGGAATATATCCAGTTCATGTCGATTCAGAACACGGCAGTCTCCGAGAATAGCGTGCACGCGGGCCTGGGTTACAAGTTCTGAGCGGACGCTCGCCGGCCGACCTTGACAGCAAATGAGACGGCTGGTCCGATGCCGTTCCCATCAGGGGAGCCGCGCGATTGATGAAGATCTACGGCGACACCAATTCGGGCAATTGCCTGAAAGTGAAGTGGCTCTGCGACAGGCTGGCGCTGCCCTATACGTGGGGCAACATCGATACGCTCAAGGGCGAGACGCGGACGCCCGCGTTTCTGAGGCTCAACAGCGCGGGGCAGGTGCCGACCGTCGAATTCGATGACGGTCGCACCTTGGCGCAATCCAACGCCATCATCCGGTATCTCGCGCGCGGCAGCGATCTCATTCCTTCCGATGCCTTCGTGGCGGCGAAGATGGATGAATGGCTGTTCTGGGAACAATATAGCCACGAGCCCTATATCGCCGTGTGCCGCTTTCAGATGGTCTATCTCGGCAAGCCCGCTTCCGATCTCGACCCCGACAAGGTCAGGCGCGGTTATGCTGCGCTCGAGCGGATGGAGCAGCAACTCGCCGCGACGCGGTTCCTGACGGGCGAGGCGGTTTCGCTCGCCGACGTCGCGCTGCTGGCCTATACGCGGGTCGCGCATGAAGGTGGCTTTCAGCTCGACAAATATGCCGCACTACAGCGCTGGATCGCCGCGACCGAAGAATATCTCGGGCTGCCGCCGGCGCGCCGGGAATGACGGAGACCAATATGCCTGCGACCTCATCGATCACCATCCGCCGCGCCCGTCGCGACGACATCAAAACGATCGTCGCCATGCTGGCCGACGATCGGCTCGGCAGCGCGCGGGAACGGCTCGAAGATCCGCTGCCGCAATCCTATTTCGAGGCGTTCGAAACGGTCGATCGCGATCCGAAACTCCAGCTCGTGGTTGCGGTGGACAATGAGGGTGCCGTGGTCGGCTGCCTGCAGCTCTGCATCCTGCCGGGAGTGAGTTCGCAGGGCGCCTCGCGCGGGCTGCTCGAGGACGTCCGCGTCGCGTCGCACTGCCGTAGCCGCGGCATCGGCGAACAGCTGGTGCAATGGGCGGTCGCTGAAGCGCGCGCCAAGGGCTGCAAGCTGGTCGAATTGCTGACGCATAATACCCGCGTCGATGCGCAACGGTTTTATGAACGGCTCGGATTCCAGCGCAGCCATGTCGGGATGACCGTGCGATTTTGATGCAGGTCGTCATCGAAAGTTGAATATTGCTCTGCCTGATGCCTGAAGTGATCGGCATTATTGGTTCCGGTTAAGGCGCAGTAAACTAACCGGCCCTTCACCCGTTTGCTTCGCGGAACGATTAACCGTCATCCGACATATCCGTCGGGCTCGGGCAATTTGGGGAGCGCACGTGAAAAATTATTCGATGGTGAGAATTGGCGACGAATATGTCGTTCGGGCCGATGAAAAAAGCATTTTGAAAGTCGCGAGCCGCAGGCAGGCCGCGCGCCTGATGACGGATGCGGCGGAGCTTTTGAGTTCGCAGCCGCTTCCGCAAATACCGCCGCAGGCGACTGTCGCGCCATCAATCGAGCGTGATCCGCCCGAAGTTTCTTGACGATTGCGGCCGGTTCCCTTAAGCACCGCGGCGGGACACCTCCCCCCAACGGGAGGCTTGCTATCTGGAAGGATAGAACATGACCGTAGCGAAGCCCGCTTCGCGGCCGAACGTGCCGCATTTCTCTTCCGGCCCCTGTGCCAAGCGCCCTGGCTGGAACGCCCAAAATCTCAAAGACGCCGCCCTCGGCCGTTCGCATCGTGCGAAAGTCGGCAAGGCCAAGCTCAAACTCGCGATCGAATTGACGCGCGAAGTGCTTGAAGTGCCGGCCGATTACAAGATCGGCATCGTGCCGGCGTCGGATACCGGCGCGGTCGAAATGGCGCTGTGGTCGCTGCTCGGCGCGCGGCCCGTCACCACCATCGCCTGGGAATCGTTCGGCGAGGGCTGGGTCAGCGATATCGTCAAGGAATTGAAGCTCAAGGACGTCACCAAGCTGCACGCCGGCTATGGCGAAATCCCCGATCTCGCCAAGGCCGATCCCGCTTCCGACATCGTCTTTACCTGGAACGGCACCACCTCCGGCGTGCGCGTACCCAATGCCGACTGGATCAGCGCCAAGCGCGAAGGCCTTACCATTTGCGACGCGACCTCGGCGGCATTCGCGCAACCGCTCGACTGGCCCAAGCTCGATGTGGTGACGTTCTCCTGGCAGAAGGCGCTGGGCGGCGAAGCCGCGCACGGCATGCTGGTGTTGTCGCCGCGCGCAGTGGCACGGCTGGAAAGCTACACGCCGGCCTGGCCGCTGCCAAAAATCTTCCGTATGACCAAGGGCGGCAAGCTCAACCAGGGCATCTTCGAAGGCGAGACCATCAACACGCCGTCGATGCTGTGTGTCGAGGACTACCTCGATGCGCTGAATTGGGGCAAGTCGATCGGCGGCCTCAAGGGCTTGATGGCGCGCGCCGACGCCAACACCAAGGTGCTTGCCGACTGGAAGGCGAAAACGCCGTGGATCGATTTCCTCGCCAAGGATCCGGCTATTCGATCCAACACCTCGGTGTGCATGAAGGTGACCGATCCCGCGATCACGTCGCTGACGCCGGACGCGCAGGCCGAGTTCTCCAAGAAGCTCGTCGCTTTGGTGGAGAAGGAAGGCGCCGGGTTCGATTTCGCGCATTACCGCGATGCGCCGGCAGGTTTGCGGATCTGGTGCGGCGCTACCGTGGAAGCCAACGACGTCGCGCTGCTGACGCAGTGGATCGACTGGGCATTTGCGGAAGCCAAGGCGTCGCTCGCCAAAGCTGCCTAATCAGGGCTGCGTAAGTTCATCTCACTGTCATGGCCGGGCAAAAGCGCGAAGCTCGTCTTCACGCAAGATGACCCGGCCATCCATCCAAAAGGATGGACCCCGCGGGTCTCTATAGCGAAGACGCGCTTCGCGCTTTTGCCCAGCGGGTGACGATCTCAAAATGCATCGTCCATCAACGGATTAGATCCCAATGTCCAAACCCAAAGTTCTCATTTCCGATGCGCTGTCGCCCGCCGCCGTGCAGATCTTCAAGGACCGCGGCATCGACGTCGATTTCCAGCCCAATCTCGGCAAGGACAAGGACAAGCTCGCCGAGATCATCGGCAATTACGATGGGCTCGCGATCCGCTCCGCCACCAAGGCGACCGCCAAGATCATCGAGAAGGCGACGCGGCTGAAGGTGATCGGCCGCGCCGGTATCGGCGTCGACAATGTCGAGATCCCCGCAGCCACGTCGAAGGGCATCATCGTGATGAATACGCCGTTCGGTAATTCGATCACGACGGCCGAACACGCCATCACCTTGATGCTGGCGCTGGCCCGCGAGATTCCGCAGGCCGACGCCTCGACGCAGGCCGGCAAGTGGGAAAAGAACCGCTTCATGGGCGTCGAAATCACCGGCAAGACGCTCGGCGTGATCGGCTGCGGCAATATCGGTGCGATCGCCGCCGATCGGGCGCTTGGCCTGCGCATGAAGGTGATCGCGTTCGATCCGTTCCTGTCGCCGGAGCGCGCCAAGGATATCGGCGTCGAGAAGGTCGATCTGGAAGATCTGTTCAAGCGTGCCGACTTCATCACGCTGCACACGCCGCTGACCGACAAGACCCGGAATATCATCGATGCCGGCGCGCTGGCGAAGATGAAAAAAGGCGTGCGCATCATCAATTGCGCGCGCGGCGGGCTGGTCGACGAGCAGGCGCTGCTCGATGCCCTGAATTCCAAGCAGGTCGCGGGTGCGGCGTTCGACGTGTTCGTCGAGGAGCCCGCCACCTCCAATGTGCTGTTCGGCCATCCCAACGTGATCTGCACGCCGCATCTCGGCGCCGCCACCACCGAAGCGCAGGAGAACGTCGCGCTGCAGGTGGCCGAGCAGATGTCCGACTATCTCCTGACCGGCGCGATTTCCAACGCGGTCAATTTCCCCTCGATCACCGCCGAGGAAGCGCCGAAGCTGAAACCGTTCATCGAACTGGCCGAAAAGCTCGGCTCGTTCGCGGGCCAGCTCACCGAGAGCGGCATCGCGAAAGTACAGATCACCTATGAAGGCCATGTCGCCGAGATGAAAATCAAGGCGCTGACCTCGGCGGTGCTGTCGGGCCTGCTGCGGCCGATGCTGGGCGACGTCAACGTCGTCTCGGCCCCGGTCGTCGCCAAGGAGCGCGGCATGGTGGTCGATGAGATCGTGCGCGCGGCGCAGAGCGACTATGAAAGCCTGATCACGGTCACCGTCACCACCGAGCGGCAGGAACGCTCGGTCTCGGGCACGGTCTATGCCGACGGCAAGCCACGGCTGGTCGACATCAAGGGCATCCGCGTCGACGCGGAGTTCGGCAAGTCGATGATCTATATTACCAATGAAGACAAGCCGGGCTTCATCGGCAAGTTTGCCAGTCTCCTGGGTGACGCCAAGATCAACATCGCGACCTTCCACCTCGGCCGCAACAAGCAGGGCGGCGACGCCATCGCGCTGGTCGAAGTCGACGGGGCGGTGCCGGCGGATGTGCTGACCAAGGTGCAGGCGCTGCCGCAGGTGAAGCAGGCCAAGGCGCTGGTGTTTTAAGGCGTTGGTGTTTTAACACCTACCCTCCCTTGGAGTGGGCGAGAGCGCGTTGCGTCGTGATGACGCCGGCAGGTTAATGTCGGGTGATGCCGCTTTGCGCGCGCCGTGAGCAGGTGAGTCTCACCTTTTCACGGCGCTGCAGTTTTGTCGCCGTTCGGCGCTAGCTGTTCGGACCGCGGTCCATGCTGACGGGCTGCCAGCGCCGCAGTGCGGTATTCTGCAGCACCGAAGGATTGACGCAGCTGACCGGCCACATCCCGGACAGCACCAGTGACAATTCGTAGCCCACGCGGCGCTTGCGCGCCTCGTCGAAACGTGCCGACGCCGAAGCGACATGCGCGGTCAGCGTGACGTTTTCCATCCGCAGCAGCGGATTGTTGTGCGACGGCGGTTCCTTTTCCAGCACGTCGAGCGCGGCATGCGCGATCCAGCCTTCCTGCAGCGCCTTGATCAGCGCCACTTCGTCGACGGTCGGACCCCGTCCGGTGTTGATGAAGATCGCACTCGGCTTCATCTGCTTGAAGTGCTTCTCGCCGAGCATGTGGTGCACTTCGGGGCGCGCCGGCGCATGCATCGACAGGAAATCCGACTGCGACAGCACTTCCGACAGGGTTGCCGGCAGCACGCCATGCTCTGAAATCAGCGTCTCCTGGATGAAGGGATCATAGGCCATCATGCGAAGCCCGAATGGTGCGGCGCGCTTGGCGACGGCGCGCGCGACCCGGCCGAACGAAATGAAGCCGAGCGTCTGTCCCATCAGCCGCGGGATCTTCAGGAGCGCCGGGCGGCCCTCCGACCAGCGGCCTTCGCGGACCATCTTGTCCTGCTCGATCAGCCGCCGAAAGCCCGCCAGCAACAGCATCATGGCGTGGTCGGCGACTTCCTCGATGAAGGTGTCGGGAATGTTGGTGACGGGAATGCCGCGCGCGGTCGCGGCTTTGACGTCGACGCTGTCGACACCGACGCTGCCCAGCGTAATCACCTTGCAGTTTTCCAGCGCGTCGATGATCTTCTTCGAGATCGGGATGCCCTTGGCGTAGATGGCGTCGGCGGTTCGCGCGGCGGCGATGAATTCGTCTTCGTTGGTCGGTGCCTCGACGATCTCGGCATCGATCGGGTCGAGCGCTTCTTTTTCGAAGGCATAGCCGCCACCGGCGGTCGTGAAGCTTGCGCCCTTCGGCGTCACCACTTTGAACTTAGGCATTTCTTTCTCCCGATTTGACACTTCGGTGTTGGTTATGACCGCGACAGGGTCGCCGCCGTCTCCCGATTTCCAGCGTCTTGCTTAGCCGTTCTTCCCGCTGCGCGGCAGCCTCTTTCGTCCCGCACTTCTACGGAGAAGTGGTGGTAACCAGGCGCTGGAGAATTTCACTATAACGTGATGCCATTCATTCCGCCAATTGCGATCTTGCCCATTCCCCGGAGATACCCGTGAAGCTCAGTAATCTGAAGATTACCCCCAAGCTCGGCACGGTCTCTGTGTTGCCGGCGCATTGGCCGGCTATTTGATGCAGCGCGAGATGCTGAATACGCGCTTCGACCAGGCCAATCGATTGTCGATATGGGCCTCAGCATGGCCGCCGCCGTCGGCGTAAGCCGGGTTTACGCCTTGGCCGACGCCTGCCGCGACGCGATTACGACACCGGCCAGCACCAGCGCGTAGCCTATGAGATGAAACAGCCGGAGCTGTTCGCCGAGCAGCACGATCGCCATCACGGAGCCGAACACCGGCATCAGATGAAAGAATGGTGCGGCTCGGTTGGGTCCGATCAGGGCGATGCCGCGATTGAAGCAAAGATACGCCAGCGTCGACGGAAAGATCACGACATAGATCACCATCACCAGCGTCAAACTATCGAATTTCAGCGTGTAATCGGTCGATAGTTCCCAGATCGAAAACGGCAGCAGCAGCAACGCGCCGCCTGCGGTGGTGAATGTGATCAGGGATAGCTGATGCGTCACAGGCCGGCGCGGCATCAGCGCCGAATACAATCCAAACGCCAACAACGCGCCGGCGAGCATGACGTCGCCTTTGTTGAACTGGATGGCTGTCAGGGCCCGGATATCGCCATGCAGGATGATGGTAAAGACGCCAGCCATCGAGATCGTGATGCCGGCAAATTGCTCCCGCGTCAGCCGCACGCCAAATAGCAACAGCGACCACAGCGCCACGAACAGCGGCCCCGACGACTGGATCAACAGTGCATTCAGCGCCTCGGTGTACAGGAGGGCCCAATATGACAATGCATTGTTGATGGCGAAGCCGGTTGCCGACAACACGGCTATTAGCGGCAGGCGCGTACGCAGCGCCGGCCAATCAGTCCGCAGATGCGGGATTGCGAACGGCAGCAGTGTGGCAAAGGCGCCCACCCACCGGATGCACGACAGCGTCATCGGCGGCACGTGGCCAGCGGCATAACGGCCGAGCACGATGTTACCGGCCCAGAACAGCGAAGTCAGGCTCAGCAACAGATAAGGTTGGTTATTGAGCCACCTGATGGGGCCGGACGGCGGCGCGGAAATGGTCATTTGCTTGATGCGAAGATGCGCCGGATTCGTTGCGCGCGACAAGTCCTGCATCTGCAATGCTACAATGCCGCAAATCGGCCGGGCAAAATCGGCGAGCGTGGCGGTGAGGGAGCAATCGATGGGCGTGGATTTGTTGAATGTCAGGAGTCTCGAGGCGCTGGATCACCAGGGGCCGGTGGTGATGGTGAACCTGATGCGGTTTCACGCGCGCTCGCTCGATGGCGACGGCAGCGGCTGGGATGCCTATCTGCGTTATAGCGCCCTGACCGTGCCGATGATCAAGGCCCGCGGCGGAACGCTGCTGTGGACCGGCGATGCCAAGACCGTCGCGCTCGGCGAGCCCGACGGCCATCAATGGGACTATCTGGCGCTGGTGTATTACCCGTCGGTGGCTGACTTCATCGACATGATGACATCGGCGGACTACGAAACCCGGTGTGACCTGCATCGCCGCAACGGATGCGCGGAGCATGTCATCATCGCGACCGCTGAGGCTTACAGCAAATTCAAGCTTCCAGCATGACGGCTTGAATTGCGCACCGCCGATCAAGCTTGTGGACGCCGGGTTCATGACTGGCGTCGCTTCAGCATATTCCTGAACCCTTGATTGCGCGTGGTCAACGCGCCTTTGAACCGCGTGTGATCCGGATCACGCGGGATATGAACGCGTCTCCGGAACCACGACACCATGGGGTATCGCGACGGTCACTTGAGAAGGGCCCGAGCAATCGCTGAAACCCAATGGAGACGAACGATGGATGCCGTATCTCACTCCGTGACCGAAGTTTCGACCGGCGACGATCTCGCCGTGCTTGATCAAGCCGCTGCCTCGAACACGCCGGCGGGCGGCTCTGGTCGGTGATGGCCGGGAATGTCACAAGGTGCCTGCTGCTGGGTCCGCTCGCGGTGGACGAGAGCGTCCGCAAGCGCGGGGTCGGCGCGGTCCTGATGTGGCGCGCCTTGCGCGCCGCCAGGGCGCGCGGATACCGGGCGGTGCTGCTGGTCGGCGATCCCGCCTACTACAGCCGCTTCGGCTTTTCGGCTTGCAATACCGCAACCTCCGCATGCCCGGGCCCTATGACTATGATCGCCTGCTGGCGTGCGAGTTCGTGCCTGATGTGCTCAGGCGCGCGCATGGAATGATCGCCCCCAATCTGCCGGCGCGGGCGCGGCTATCCAGGATCGTGCATGACATGATTGGCGACGGACCCGCGATCATGCAGCCGGCGTGATCATTGCGGGTCCGGTAGGGCCGACGGCGCCGATCCCTTGCGCGAGGCGATGAAAACCCCCGTCAGCACCAGCGCGAAGCCGATGAAATGAAATAGCTGCGGCCGCTCGCCGAGAAACACCATGGCCATCACGGATCCGAACAGCGGCACCACGTGAAAGAACGGTGCGGCGCGGTTGGCGCCGATCAGATGCACCCCGCGATTGTAGCAGAGATAGGCCAGCGCCGAGGGAAACACCGCGACATAAAACAGCGACAGCAGGTTCGCGGTATTCAGCGCCATCAGCGGGCGCGAGAGCATTTCCCAGATTAGCAGCGGAATGAGGCAGGCCGAGCCGCAGCCAAAGGTAAACGCGGCAAACGACAGCGGATGTATCGCCGGACGCTTGAGCATCATCACGGAATAGAACCCGAAGATCACCAGGGCCACCGTGAAGATGAGGTCGCCCTTGTTGAACTCGATGCTGGTGAGCGTGGTGAGGTCGCCATGCAGCAGGATCACCAGCACGCCCGTCAGCGACACCACGACGCCGGCGGTCTGCGCCAGCGTCAGCCGCACGCCGAGCAGGGTCAGCGACCAGATCGCGACGATCAGCGGTCCGGCCGATTGCAGCAGCAGCGTGTTCAGCGCCTGGGTATATTCGAGCGCCCAGTATTGCAGCGTATTGAACGCGCTGATGCCGGTGACGGAAATCACGATCATGGTGCCGAGCCCGGCGCGAATGGCGGCGCGGTCGCGCACCAGATGTTTCCACGCGAACGGCAGGATGATGAGGAACGCCAGCGACCAGCGCAGGAACGATAGTGTCACCGGCGGAATGTGCCCCGCGGCCAAGCGGCCGACGATGGCATTGCCGGCCCAGCACAACGCGGTGATGCACAGCAGCAGATAGGGCTGGTTGGCGATCCAGCCACCGGAAGAGGCCGGGTTGGAAGTCGGAGTGGAGGCTGACATGATTTGTCGTTCTCGGCCCGGTTTCAAAAATGATACCGGCGCCCGCCCGGAGTTTGATTCCGGGCCGGAACGTGCACCCGGCTGATGTCACAGACACGGATTTTCCGCAGGTATCAATGGGGTGGATGCATCGCGACCATGCGCGGGACAGCGATCGCGTCCACACGCTCCGGTCTATCGGCGAGATCAGGCTGGAAAACCGCGGCGTGGCGGCTATTCTGGAGTCATGCTTCGACAATTTGCTTTCGCTTGTGTGATCGGCCTGGCTTGCCCCGTCATGTCATGGCGGGGCCGCCGCCGGCATCGACCTGTCCTCGATCATTCCGCGGTCCCGCCGCAGCAGGACTTCTGGCAATTCGCCAATGGCAAATGGCTCGCGGCGACGTCGATCCCGGCCGACCGCAGCGCCTGGGATACGTCTCGCAACTGCGTGAAGCCACGCAAACGCAGCTTCGCGACGTGATCGAGAGCGTCGATCCGGCTGATGCCACTCATCCGGAACGCCGCAAGCTTGCCGATCTTTACGCTGCGTTCATGGATGAGACCGGCGTCGAGAAGGCGGGTCTCGCCGGTCTGCACGATGTGCTGCAGCGAATTCACGGCCTGCACGACAAAGCAGATTTACCGATGTTGTTCGCCGAGCTGTCGCGGCTTTGGGTCCGCATTCCCTGGGATATCGATGTCTATCCGGACGAGCATGACGCCACGGTCTATGCCGCACATCTGGGGCAGGGCCGGCTCGGCCTGCCTGACCGCGACTATTATCTCAAGGACGAGCCGCATTTTCAGTCGATCCGATCTGCCTATCGCGACCATATCGTCAAACTGTTGTCGCTGGCGCGCGAACCCGCGGCGGCGACCGGCGCCGACGGCATCATCGCGCTGGAGACCGCGCTGGCGCGCCTGCAATGGACGCGGGTGCAAAACCGCGATCCGATCAAGACCTATAACAAAACAGTCATTGCCGAACTGCCCGCCCTGATCGCGCCGCAGGATCTGCCGTCCTTTATCAGCGCGGCCGGTGTCGGCAGCGGTATCGCTACGGTCGTGGTGAAGCAACCGAGTTATTTTGCTGGCATCGGCGCGATCCTTCGCGACACGCCGGTCGAGACCTGGCAGGCCTACCTCGTCTACAACGTCCTGAGTTCGTATGCGGCCTATCTCACGGCGCCGTTCGTCGCCGAGGATTTCGCGTTCGAGCAGCACGCGTTGCGCGACGTGCCGGAGATGCAGCCGCGCTGGAAACGGGCGGTTGCGTCGGTCGATCGCCTGATCGGCTTCGACCTCGGCAGCTCTATGTCGATCATTATTTTCCCGCGGCCAACAAGGCACGCGCGGAAGCCATGGTCGCCAATATTCTGGCGGCCTATCGCGAGGGCATCGCGACGTTGGACTGGATGGGGCCTGATACGCGCCGCGAGGCGCTCGCCAAGCTGGAGGCGATCGCGCCCAGGATCGCGTATCCGGAAAATTGGCGTGACTACGGCGGGCTCGATATCCGCAATGACGATCTGATCGGCAACGTCATGCGCGCGCGCCGCTTCGATTACGATTACTGGATGTCCAAGCTCGGCACCAGGGTCGATCGCGCCGAATGGCGCACCACGCCGCAGACCGTCAATGCGTTTTACAGCGCGAGCCGCAACGAGATCGTGTTTCCGGCCGGAATCCTGCAACCGCCGTTCTTCGATGCCGAGGCCGACGACGCCGTCAATTATGGCGGCATCGGCTCGGTGATCGGTCACGAGATCAGTCACGCGTTCGACGATCAGGGCAGCCGGTTCGACGGCAACGGCAATCTGCGCAATTGGTGGACCGACGACGATCGCTCCCGCTTCGATGCCAAGACGCGCGATCTCGTCGCGCAATATGATGCGTTCAGTCCGCTGCCCGGCTATCACGTCAACGGCGCGCTGACGCTCGGCGAAAACGCCGCCGACAATGCCGGCCTGGCGATTGCGGTCCGTGCCTATCGGCTGGCGCGGCAGGGCTGCCCGGCGCCCGTGATCGACGGCTATAGCGGTGAACAGCGGCTGTTCATCGGCTTCGCGCAAATCTGGCGCGACAAGGTGCGCGACGCGGCCCGCGTCGAACGCCTCAAGGTCGATCCGCATTCGCCCGGGCAATTCCGTGCCAACGGCACCTTGCGCAACCAGAACGCGTTTGACGAGGCCTTCGCCGTCAAGCCGGGCGACGCGATGTACCTGCCGCCGGAGCAGCGAATATCGCTGTGGCAGACCGACCGCGAGGTGGCGTGCCCTGAAAAGGCCCGATAGCTCAGGCTTGTCCGTGCCACCGCGTCGCAGCTGCCATTTTTTTAGGGGATATCAAGGGGTTGGAGCTGGCTGAAGTAATGTTTGAAGGCCCGTTCCTGCTTGCGTCAATAGCCCGCATCCTTTATCCGATGGTATGCCTCGCATGCGAGCGGCCGCGGCCGTGATTCTGCGCTGGGCGCATGATCCGGAAAAAGCATGCCCTCAGGCGTGACCCGAGGGGGGACCGTTTTTCCGAACAGATCATGCTCGTGCAGAGCTTAGTTGCAGAGGGAACACTCGCGAAATGGCCAATGTTGTCGTCGTCGGCGCCCAATGGGGCGACGAGGGGAAGGGCAAGATCGTCGACTGGTTGTCAGAGCAGGCCGACATTGTCGTGCGCTTCCAGGGCGGCCACAATGCCGGTCACACCCTGGTCATCAATGGCGAGACCTACAAGTTGGCGCTGCTGCCATCCGGCGTGCTGCGGCCGTCGAAACTCGCCGTGATCGGCAATGGCGTGGTGTTCGACCCGCAGGCCTTCCTCGATGAGGTGACCAAGCTGAGGGGCCAGGGCGTTGCGATCAGCCCGGAAAACCTGCGCGTCGCCGAAAACGTCACGCTGATCCTGCCGCTGCATCGCGAACTCGACGCGTTGCGCGAATCGGCCAGCACGGTGACCGCGATCGGCACCACGCGGCGCGGCATCGGCCCGGCCTATGAGGACAAGGTCGGCCGCCGCGCGATCCGGCTGATGGATCTCGCCGATCTCGACACGCTGCCGCACAAGATCGACCGGCTGCTGGCGCATCACAACGCGCTGCGCCGCGGCCTCAATCTGGAGGAGATCAGCGGCGCGGGAATCCTGCAGGAATTGACCGCGCTGGCGCCGCAGTTGCTGCCTTACGCCGAAACGGTGTGGCGGCTGCTCGACCTCAAGCGCCGCGAAGGCAAGCGCATTCTGTTCGAGGGCGCGCAAGGCGCGCTGCTCGACGTCGACCACGGCACCTATCCCTATGTCACCTCGTCCAACACGGTGGCGGCGCAGGCGGCGACCGGCACCGGCATGGGACCGAGCTCGGTCGGCTATGTCTTGGGCATCTGCAAGGCCTATACGACCCGGGTCGGCCAGGGGCCGTTCCCGACCGAACTCACCAACGAGATCGGCGAGGAGATCGGCCGTCGCGGCAAGGAATTCGGCGTCAATACCGGACGCAAGCGGCGCTGCGGCTGGTTCGATGCCGTGCTGGTGCGCCAGACCGTGCGGACCTGCGGCATCCATGGCCTGGCGCTGACCAAGCTCGATATTCTCGACGGTTTCGACAGCATCGAAGTCTGCGTCGGCTACATGCTGGACGGCAAGGAAATCGACCATCTGCCGGCCGGCGAGGGGGCGCAGTCCCGGGTGGTGCCGATCTACGAGACCATCGAGGGCTGGAAAGAGCCGACCGCCAACGCCCGTTCCTGGGCGGATTTGCCGGCGCAAGCCATCAAATACGTCCGCCGGGTCGAGGAATTGGTGGGTTGTCCGATTGCTTTGCTTTCCACCAGTCCGGAACGCGAGGATACTATTCTGGTCCAAAATCCGTTTGAGGCTTAACGAGATATTACCGGAAAGCCTGCAATGCTGAGCAAAGATGGCTGATTACTACCCGCTGATCGCCCGCGCCATTGCCGGACTGGACCCCAGTGCTCCCGGCGAGAGCCGCCGCGCGCTCTATGAACGGGCACGCTCCGCGCTGATCGCGCAGCTGCGCAGCGTCGAGCCACCTCTAAGTGAATCCGAGATCACCCGCGAACGGCTGTCGCTGGAAGAGGCCGTCCGCAAGGTCGAATCCGAGGCGGCCCAGCGCGCCCGCGAGGCGTCACGATCCGGCGATGCCGCGCGACCGGCCGGCGACCGCGCCCGTGCCGGCGACGCATTCCGCGCCAGTACCCGGCCTGGCGCAAGGCCGGGCGATGCCGCGCCACCGTCTTCCGCGGCCCCGCCACCCGGCTCGCCGCCGCTCCTCCTCAGCCCAGTCTACCGCGGCGCGGCCGCGTCCGCCCGCGCCGCCGTCGCGCAATGATCGGCCCTCGCAGGACGCGCCGCGCAATCTTCGCGCCGATGCGCCGCCGCCCCCGGTTCCGCCGCAGGATTCGCAATTGCCGCCAACCCGCGAACGCATGGGCGTGGCGCGGCGCGGCGCCGACAACACGCCTCCGCAGGCGCCGGGCATGCGGGGCTTCCGCGACATTACCGCCGATGCCGACGAACTCGGGCGCGCCGCCGCGCAGGCCACCCGTTCGGCGCGGAAGACCTACGCCAACGTGCCGTCGCCCTCGCCGGAATTCGACCGGTCCGAGCCGGGCATGGAGAACCGTGGCGCCGATCCGGGTGCGGCCTATTCGTATGACGAATTCGCCGAGGAGGCCGAACGCTACGCGCCGTCGCCGGCCGCCTCGCGCCCGCGTCTGTCGCAGGACCGCGAGACCAAGAAACGCGCGCGCGGCGGTACGGTGTTTCCGTTCAAGAGCGCGATTGCGATCGGCATCGTGCTGATCCTGGTGGGTGCTGCGATCCTGATGGGCAAGTCGGTGGTGACGACCGTGAGCGGTCTGTTCAAGCCGTCCACCGCGGTGGTCGAAGCGCCAAAGGACAATACCTCGCCGCCGGCCAAGCCGAAGATTCCGGACCGTGTCGGCCAGCCGCGTCATCCACCGACCAGGTCGCGCCGGTGGCGCAGCGCGTGGTGCTGTATGACGAGGATCCCTCCGATCCCAAGGGCAAGCAATATGTCGGCACGGTGGTGTGGCGCACCGAACCGATCAAGGGCGGCACCGGCCAGCCCGCCGACATCGCGGTGCGCGCCGACATCGACATCCCCGACCGCAAGTTCAAGATGACGATGTCGTTCCGCCGCAACACCGACACCTCGCTGCCGGCCAGCCACACCGCGGAGCTGACCTTCATCCTGCCGCCGGATTTCGCCGGCGGCGGCGTCAGCAATGTGCCGGGCATCCTGATGAAGTCCAACGAGCAGGCGCGCGGCACGCCGCTCGCGGGCCTCGCCGTCAAGGTCACCGACGGCTTCTTCCTGGTCGGACTGTCCAATGTCGATGCCGACCGCGCGCGCAACGTCCAGCTCCTGAAGGAACGCTCGTGGTTCGACGTGCCGCTGGTCTACGTCAACCAGCGCCGCGCCATCATCGCGATCGAAAAAGGCCCGCCCGGCGAGCGCGCCTTCAACGACGCCTTCGCGGCGTGGGGCGAATAGGGCTGGTCGCCGCGGGCGCTTTGACGGCGGGCTCGGGATTTCTTCCGCAAACGCTAATGAAAAAAAGTCACAGGCGGGTCACGGAAATCCGTTGTTCGTCGTGCGGAATTGCGTGGCGCTGCCGCCGGGTGACGTATTTGCTGCTTTGGGCGTAGTTCGCAGCACGCGCAAAACTGCTATACCAAGCAAAAATTGCGAGGGCGGAGCATGAAGCGGTACGTGATCTTCGCAGGCTTGGGGCCGTTTCTCGGCGGCTTCTTTCTTCTGATGGCGACCACGGTGATGTCCGGCTACTGGGATCAGCCGAGCCTGTCGGACGTGACTAAGCTGTTCGTGGTTTTCCGCGAGACACTGCAGTACTGCTATCTGTTCGGCATCCTGCCGGTCCTGATGATCGCGGCGACGGACGACATCGTCTTTCACGTCAAACGCATTGTCCCGTGCTGCGCATCCTGATCGTCGGCGCGATCGGGTTCGCCGTGGCCGACTTGATGTACGGATCGAGCGGAGCGGACAGCGGCGCGCTGCAGTATTCTCCTCTATGGCCTGGTCGGCTTCGTTCCCGCGGTGATCTGCTCGTGGCTGGCGCATGAGGCGATCGACTTCCCCGCGACCGCGGAAGGATGACCGCGCGAGAGCGCTGATCAGCGCTCGCGGCGAGGCAACTTGCGTTCGCCCGCGCGTTACCCATGTGATGGGCATGGCAAACGAAGAAATCTATTTCCGAGAACCTGCCACGAGTGCTGCTGGCGCCACGTTTCGTGGTGCGGAGCCGCGCGGTCCGTGCGAGGTCCTGTGATCGATCAGGACGGCCGCGAGATTCCGGCTGAGGCTCGGTTCGGGGTTTCCGGGTGGAAGATTTCAGCGTTTCCGCTTCGATTTCACCCATTCCAGCGCCAACCCGTTCGGCGATCTCACCCGCGAGCAGCGGCTGGCGCGGCTCGATATGGTGGCGAGACTTCTCGACGTCGCCTTCATTCTGCCCGGCACCAATATCCGCTACGGCATCGACGGCATTGTCCGATTGATTCCGGTGGTCGGCGATCTCATCGCGACGGCGTTCTCGCTGTGGCTCGTGCGTGAGGCGCGCGCGCTGGGTGCGCCCTGGCATGTCACCGCGCGGATGCTCGGCAATGTCGCGGTGGAAGGGACGTCGGGCTAGTGCCGATGGCGGGCGACGCGTTCGATGTTCTGTTTCGCGCCAACATGCGCAACGTGCGTCTGCTGCGACACTGGATGGAGAAGCAGCCGCGCGACCTTCCCCCACCTAACTCGGGTTTACCCGAGTTGGCGTCCCATGTCGAAGTCGGATAAATCCGACTTCGCGAGGGGAGAAGACGCGTTGCCGGTACGACGATATGGATTACGCCGCGTCGGCGTCCGCATTGTCGGCAGGTGCCGGCTCGGGCGCACGGGGACGACGCTGCAGCGGGAAAGCTTCGCTTTCATACAGCGAGCGAATGCCGCTCTGATCGAAGCGAGCTTCGTCGACCTGCAGATAGGCGCCGTTCAGCGAATCCGCCGGCAATTCCTCGATCGCGAAGCGAACCGCTTCGGCCGCGGTGCCAAAACGCCGATAGGCGAAGCCCGCCCGCTTCTTCTTGCGGATCGCGGCAGGAAACAATTCGGCGGCGGTGTTGTAGCTGAAGGAAGCCATGGTCAGGGACCCTTTTCTTTTTTCGTGAGAACGCGATCGACATCGCGAACAGATCGTACGGGCCCAAAAACCTGGTGGCGCTCCGGTACACGTCATTTCATGACAGTCTTTAATATAAGCTCGTTTGACGGAAATGCGACTCCTGAGGCGCCCGGATGATGAATCCGGCCGTCCGGCCGGTTCCATAAAAAGCGTATATTTTTCAAGTATTTAAGTGATTTACAGCTTGCCGAGTAGCAGCAAAACGAGCAGCACAACCAAAACGACGCCGCCGATCCCCATCCCGGAATGGCCGATGCCATAGCCATAGCCGCCGATGCGGCCGCTGAAGCCGCCGAGCAGGTAAATGATGACAAGGATGATGAGAATCGTTCCAAGCGACATAGCACTCTCCCCACAAGCGACGACGCTCTAACTTAAGCCGCGCCGCGCCTGTTGGGCAAAGCATATTCCGCCGCAGGAACAGGCAAGGAATAGCACCAAGCCTGCTTCGACCTGCTTCGGCCTATTTCGGCTGCAACTTCAGCGCCGCCGAATTGATGCAGTAGCGCAGTCCGGTCGGGCCGGGGCCGTCCTCGAACACATGGCCGAGATGGCCATTGCATTTCGAGCACAACACTTCGGTCCGGATCATGCCGTGGCTGATGTCGCGCTCCTCGTCGACATGGCTGTCCACCGCCGGCGCGGTGAAGCTCGGCCAGCCGCAGCCGGAATCGAACTTGGCATCGGATTCGAACAGCGTCTGGCCGCAGCCGGCGCAGATGTAGGTGCCCTGCCGTTGCTCATGCTCGTATTCGCCGGAGAACGGCCGTTCGGTCGCCTTCTCGCGCAACACGGCATACTGCATCGGCGTCAATTCCTTGCGCCACTCCGCCTCGCTCTTCTCGACCTTGCCGGTGGTCGTCTTGGTATCGGACATGAAACCTCCTGGTCATTACTGCCGTCAGTTGGTGACCTTTGCAGCGCCCACCAGCGTCGGCTTCTCGATGTAGTTGTCCGCGAAAATCTTCTTCAGGTTTTCGACCTTCGGAATATCGTTATAGGCAATATAGGGTTGGTTCGGATGCAGCGTCAGATAGTCCTGATGATAGGCCTCCGCCGGATAGAATCCTTCGAGCGACCCCACCTTGGTCACGATCGGCTTTTTGTAGACCTTGGCGGCGTTGAGTTGGGCGATATAGGCATCCGCCACCTTCTTCTGTTCGTCCGACGTGGTGAAGATCGCCGAGCGATATTGCGTGCCGCTGTCCGGTCCCTGGCGGTTCAGCTGGGTCGGGTCATGCGCGACCGAGAAGAAGATCTGCAGGATCTTGCCATAGCTGATCTTCCTGGGGTCGTATTTGATCTCGACCGACTCGGCATGGCCGGTGGTGCCGGTGCTGACGGTCTCGTATTGGGCGGTGCTCTTGTTGCCGCCGGCATAACCGGACACCGCGTTGACGACGCCGGCGGTGTGCTGGAACACGCCCTGGACGCCCCAGAAACAACCTCCCGACAACACCGCGGTCTGGACGCCGTCGGACGGCGCCGCGTCCATCGCGGGCGCGGGAATGACCACGGCGTCTTCCGCCGCGAAGGAGGGGGCAACGGCGAAGGCGGCGATCGCCAGCGCGCCGACGGCGGCAGCGCAGAGCGAAAGACGGCTGAATTGGTTACGGGACATGGGGCTTCCTCCGGGTGGCCGATTGAAAGGCAGTTTAGGGCAGGGGTTGCGGTTCGCAATCATCAATGGATCCCGCCCGATGCCCAAGATACGGGGCAAGGCGGCTTTTGTTACCCCGGAACGCGCACGAGTTCGTGAAAAAACTCCGTTTGCAAGGCGTTCGAGCATGATCCGGAAAGGTGGAAACCGGTTTTCCCTCCCGGCGGGGAGGATTTCTCATTTTGCAGGGAAGTAATTGACCGCCGTCATCCCGCGCAACGGCTTCGCCGCGCGGGGATGACGCTGCAAAAGATCACACCACAATACTCAGCCGCTTCGCGGCGCGCGTGATCCCGGTATAGAGCCACCGCGCGCGGCTGTCCTGAAAGGCAAAGCTTTCGTCGAACAGCACGACGTCGTCCCATTGCGAGCCCTGCGATTTGTGCACCGTCAGCACATAGCCGTAGTCGAATTCGTCATAGGGCTTGCGCTGCTCCCACGGGATGGTCTCGATGGCGCCGCCGAAACAATCGCCGCGCACCGAGACCTTTGTCACCTTGTGGCCAAAGTCCTCATCGGGCGAGAGCCGCATGGTGATGATCTTGGATTTCGAAGCCGCGCGCGATTTCACCCGCCACAGCCCGCCATTGAACAGGCCCTTCTTGCGGTTGTTGCGCAGGCAGACCAGCTTGTCGCCGGCCACCGGCAACGGATCCTCGATGTTCTGCTTCTGCCGCACCCGCATATTGTAGGAGCGGCGCGTGTTGTTGCGCCCGACCAGCACCTGATCGGCGCCCATCACCCGTTCCGGATCCAGTTCCGCGCGCGACACCACTTCGCTTTCGCCGTAGCGGCCGATGTCGAGATCGCGGCCCTCGCGCACGTCCATCGACATCCGCACGATCGGATCGTCCTGCGCCTGGCGATGCACTTCGGTCAGCATCGCGTCGGGTTCGCAGTCGGTGAAGAAGCCGCCGCCCTGGATCGGCGGCAATTGCGCGGGATCGCCGAGCACCAGCAGCGGGCAGTCGAACGACATCAGGTCGCGGCCGAGTTCGGCGTCCACCATCGAGCACTCGTCGATAATGATCAGCTTGGCCTTGGAGGCGGGCGCGTCGTCCCACAATTCGAAGCTCGGCTGCTCGACGCCGGATTCGCGCGCGCGATAGATCAGCGAATGAATCGTGGAGGCGTTGTCGCAGCCCTTGTTGCGCATCACCAGCGCGGCCTTGCCGGTGAAGGCGGCGAATTTCACCTCGCCATCGACGGCCTCGGCGATGTGCTGGGCCAGCGTGGTCTTGCCGGTTCCGGCATAGCCGAACAGCCGGAACACCGGCGGCGTGCCGTTCCTGCCGGGTTTGGCCTTGAGCCAGTCGGCAACGGCCTTCAACGCGGAATCCTGATGCGGCGTAAAAGTGGTCATCTAAAAATGGTCACGGGGTCTCTGTGGAGGGCGGAGGCGCGTGGCCGCAGGCGGCCGCGACTCGGACGATGCACAAGCTAACCATTCGCGCGCTTCATGCAAGCCGACCTTCCGTGACACGGAATTGGCCGCCAACGCTTTGGCTGGACTTGCAACCGGCCGAGGCTAAACTCCCTGTAAAAGGCCTACACTGCCAAAAAAACAGCGGGAGAGACGTCATGAAATTCGGCATCTTCTATGAGCTGCAACTGCCGCGTCCGTGGCAAGCCGGCGACGAACTCCGGCTGTACCAGAACGCGCTGACGCAGCTGGAGACCGCCGACCGCTGCGGCTACCACCACGCCTGGGTGGTGGAGCATCATTTTCTGGAAGAATATTCGCATTCGCCATCGCCGGAATCGTTTTTGGCGGCCGCCAGCCAGCGCACCAAGCAGATCCGGCTCGGCCACGGCATCATCCAGCTCACCACCAATCACCCCGCGCGGGTTGCCGAACGGATCGCGGTGCTCGATCTGCTCAGCAATGGCCGCTGCGAATTCGGCATGGGCGAGAGCGCCTCGATCACCGAACTGACGCCGTTCGGCCGCGACATGGAAACCAAGCGCGAAGTGTTCGAGGAAGCCGTCCAGGCAATCTTTCCGATGTTCACGAAAGTGGGCACCGAGCATCACGGCAAATATTTCGATATCCCCTTGCGCAATGTGGTGCCGAAGCCGGTGCAGAAGCCGCATCCGCCGCTATGGATGGCGTGCTCGCAACTGCAGACCATCGAACGCGCGGGCGAGAACGGCTTTGGCGCGCTCGGCTTCCAGTTCGTCAGCGCCGACGCGGCGCACGCCTGGGTGCACGCGTATTACAACGCGATTACAAAGCGGCTGAAGAAGCTCGCCGACTACCAGATCAATCCGAACATGGCGCTGGTGTCGTTCTTCATGTGCGCCAAGACCGACGAGGAGGCGCGGGCGCGCGCCGACGGCGCCACCTTCTTCCAGTTCGCGCTGCGCTTCTATGGCGCGTCGCAGAACCGCCAGCGCCCCGATCCCGGCACCGTCAACATGTGGGATGAATACAACAAGTGGAAGCGCGACAATCCCGAAGCGCAGGAGGCCGCGTTGCGCGGTGGCCTGATCGGATCGCCGGAGACCATCGCCAAGAAATTGCGGCGGTTCAGGAGTTCGCACATCGATCAGGTGATCCTGCTCAACCAGGCCGGCAAGAACAGCCACGAGCACATCTGCGAGTCGCTGGAGCTGTTCGCCAGGGAAGTGATGCCGGAATTCGAGAACGATCCCGAGCATGAGGCGTGGAAGGCCGGCGTCATGAGCGGCGCGATCCAGCTCGAGGAGATCGATACCGAAGCCTTCAAGGACCGCTACGGCAAACTGGCGGTGAACGTCGCCAAGCCTGCGGTTGTCGCGGCGGGATAGTTTTGTGCGGCCTTGCGGATCGATCCCGGTCGCTCCACCCTTCCCAACCATCCTCAGGAGCGGCGTTCTCGCCGCGTCTCGAAGGATGGCTGCATGCCGTGCGTCGCAGCCATCCTTCGAGACGCTCGCGCGCGTGCGCGGGCTGATGGTTGAGTCGCTGGCCATTGCGGATGCGATTAGCGACGAAGCAATCCAGCTCTCCTTGCGGCTCTGGATTGCTTCGCTTCGCTCGCGATGACGGCGAAAAGTCATTCTTTCTACGTCGTCGTGATTTGCGAGAACGCCGTTGCCTGCGAGCGATCAACAAAAGAATTCTGCGAGATTGCCGATGCCGTTTTCGCGTTGAGGGGCGTCTTGCCGCAAAGTCTGACGGTGACGAATTAGCAGCATCGGCCGGAGTCGCCTCGGAATCGAGCTTGCTGCGATCATCTTCCGCAAGCGGGGCGAGGTTCAACCAAATCCGGCGCGACCGATTCGACCAAAATTCGTCATGCTTTGGCGGCGGGACCGCGACCTCAGCCCTGCAGCGCCGCGAGCAATTCATCGGGCCGTTCGACCATCATCATATGGCCGGCGCCCGACAGCACGATGGTTCTGGCGTTCGGAATCGCGGCCGCCAGCGCCTTGCCGGCCTTGGCGGGGGTCATCATGTCGCGTTCGCCGAGGATCAATGTGGTCGGCACAGTGACCTTTGCAGCGGCAGCGAGCGCGCCCTGATAGGCGTTGCACGCGGAGAGATCGTTGAACAGCACGCCGGGTCGGCATTTTTCCAGCACGCGCTGGGCGCCGGAATGCATCCACAGGCCGGGTGCGAGGCTGCCGCCCAGTTCGGCCTGAAAACCCAATCCCCAGATCGAGACCATATCGATGGCGGCCTGATCATTGGCTTCCGCGGCCTTCAGCAAATCAGGGCCGACGGTCATGGTTGCCGCCGTTCCGATCAGGCTCAGACCGGAGACTTTTGCGGGGTGCCGCGCCGCGGTTTCCAGCGCGATCAGCGATCCCATCGAATGCCCGACCAGCCGTGCCTTGGTCGCGCCTGCCGCTTCGATCAAGGCCGCGGTCCAGTCGGCCATGTCGGCTGATGCTCGGCAGCGGATTGCCTGACGAGCGGCCGTGACCGGGCAAATCCGGCGCCAGCACGCTGTAGCCGTGATGCGAAAACCAGCGGCTGTGCAGCGCCCAGGTGGTGTGATCGAAGCCCGCGCCGTGCAGCAGCACCACGGTCGGCAGCGTCGGAATCGAATTCGCGGCCGCCGGTCGCGACAAATACTTCAGCGCCATTCACGGATAGCTGCATGGCTCAAGCCTTCTGCGAGATGCGGAGCGCCTGGCCGAGATCGTCGATGATATCGGAGGCGGATTCGATACCGACCGACAGCCGCACCAGCTCTTCGCCGATGCCGGCGGCCTTGAGCTGGGCTGCGTCCATCTGCTGATGGGTCGTTGACGCCGGATGAATGACCAGCGTCTTGGCGTCGCCGACATTGGCGAGATGGCTGATCATCCGCAAGCTCTCGATGAACTTCTTGCCGGCGGCGCGGCCGCCCTTGATGCCGAAACTGACGATCGAGCCGGCGCCGCGCGGCAGCAGGCGTTTCGCCAGCGCGTGGTCGGGGTGATTTTCCAGCGAGGGATGCAGCACCCAGTCCACCGCCTTGTTCGCGGTCAGCGCCGCCAGCACTTCATGGGTGTTGGCGATATGCCGATCCATCCGAACGCCCAGGGTTTCCACGCCCTGCAGCAATTGAAACGCATTGGTGGGAGACAGGCAGGCGCCAAAATCGCGCAAGCCCTCGGTGCGCGCCCGCATGATGAACGCCGCCTGGCCAAACTGCTCGTCGAAGACGATGCCGTGATAGCCGGCATAGGGTTCGGTGAGCTGGGGAAATTTGCCGGAGCCGCGCCAGTCGAACCGCCCGCCATCGACGATCACGCCGCCGATCGCGATGCCGTGGCCGCCGATCCATTTGGTGGCCGAGTTCATCACGATATCGGCGCCGAGTTCGATCGGTCGGCTGAGATAGGGCGTCGCGAAAGTGTTGTCGATCAGCAGCGGAATTTTCGCATCGTGGGCGACTTGCGCGACTTCAGGAATGTCCAGCACTTCGAGGCCGGGATTGCCGATGGTCTCGCCGATGATCAGGCGGGTATTGGGACGGATCGCGGCGCGGAACTCGTCGAGCGCGCGCGGCTTGACGAAGGTCGTGGTGATGCCGAAGCGCGGCAGCGTATGCGCCAGCAGGTTGATGGTGCCGCCATAGAGCGAGGAGGAGGCGACGATGTGGTCGCCGGCGTTCATCAGCGTCGCGATCGCCAGATGCAGTCGCGGCCATGCCGCTCGCGGTGCAGATCGCGCCGACGCCGTCTTCCAGCGCGGCCAGCCGCTCCTCGAGCACGGCGGTCGTCGGGTTTGATATCCTTGTATAAATATGTCCGGCGCGTTCGAGGTTGAACAGGGCCGCGGCGTGCTCGGAATCCTGGAACACGTAGGACGTGGTTTGATAGATCGGAACCGCGCGCGATCCCGTCACGGGATCGGGATGCTGCCCGGCATGCAGGCTGAGAGTTTCGAAAGCAGGCGGCTTGGGTGCGGGCATGATGAACTCGGCTACGGAACAGGGCCTGGCGAATTGCTGCCACCAGTTTGTCATAAATCGAGTTTGATTGTTAGCCGTCCGGCGAGGCGGATTCTCGCTGCTGAGGCTGATTCCGGGCGCCGTGGCTGTAGCGGAAGAAATAATCGACTGCGGCGGAGGAGCGCGCGACCGTAACCTTCTGTTGGAAGTCCAGTTGACAGAAATTATTGGATGATTGCTGACGTCGTTGTCAACGCTCGACGCAGATTTCGACTTTTACCCGGCGAAATGAGTCCGGTGACCCGCTCATGATTAATAAATTCGCATGGCATCAGCGCCCAAGAAAAATGCGCCGCCGGAGATCGCAATCCGGCAACAAACACATCGTCGCTGGTACACCGGCTAGCATGCTCATTGCTATTTTTGCAGAGCACTCGACACCTTCCGGGCGCAGCACCATCATCCCCTGAGTTCGAATGCATGCACGATGTCGGCGGCATTTCGTCAGGAGATCGTCATGAAGCGTCGGGAATTTCTCAAATGGTCGATCGGAACCGCGGCAGTTGCCGTCGTGTCACGGTCCGTGAGCGCACAGGCTTCCCTCAAGGAAATCCGCATCGGCTACCAGAAGAACGGCGTGCTGGTGATCGCGCGCCAACAGGCCACGCTTGAGACGCACTTCGCGTCCCAGGGCATCGACGTGAAATGGGTCGAGTTCTCCTCGGGCCCGCCGATGCTGGAGGCCATGAATGTCGGCAGCATCGATTACGGCGCGGTCGGCGATTCTCCGCCGGTGTTCGCGCAGTCGGCCGGGGCCAACATCGTCTATGCCGCGGGGCAGCCGATCACCAACGGGCAGGGCATCCTGGTCCAGGCCAATTCACCGATCCGCACCATCGCCGATTTGAAGGGCAAGCGCGTCGGATTCACCAAGGGCTCCAGCGCCCACAACATCATCGTGCAGACCCTGGAAAAAGCCGGCCTTACCTATGCCGATATCACCCCGGTCTATCTGACGCCGCCGGATGCGGGTCCGGCGTTCGCCAATGGCAGCATCGATGCGTGGTCGATCTGGGATCCGTATTTCGCGATCGGTGAAACCAAGCAGAACGGCCGCGTTCTCGTCAACGCCTCCGAGATCACCAAGACCAACTCGTTCTACATCGCCAATCGCGATTTCGCCAAAAACCACGGCGCCGTATTGCAGCAGATCATCGACGTCACGACCGTAACCGCCAAATGGGCGGAGTCGCATCGCGACGAAGTGGCGAAGTCGTTGAGCGCGGTCACCGGCATTCCCCTCGATATCCAGGCCGTCGCGGCCAACCGCTCGGCGTTTGCGGTCGGCCCGATCACCGATGACATCATCGCGACCCAGCAAGGCGTCGCCGATCGCTTCTTCAAGCTCGGCCTCATTCCAAGGCCGGTCGTGGTTCGCGACGCGGTCTGGAAGCCGGTGCAGACCTGAGCCTGTCATTTTCATCCAGCGAACAAGGAACCGGACGATGCGTTGGTTTAGGAAGATAATCGCGGTCGCGGTGCTGTCGATGAGTACGGCGCTGGCCGGCGTGGGCGCCAGCTACGGGCAGGACAAGACCGTCCGCATCGGCTACCAGAAATACGGCAAGCTGGTGCTGCTCAAGAGCAAGGGTTCGCTCGAAGAGAAACTCAAACCGCTCGGCTACAAGGTGGTGTGGACGGAATTTCCGTCCGGGCCGCCGCTGCTGGAAGCGCTGAATGTCGGCGCGCTTGATTTCGGCGTCACCGGCGAAACCCCGCCGATCTTCGCGCAGGCAGCCGGCGCACCGCTGGTCTATCTCGCCTACGATCCGCCGGCGCCGCAGGGCGAGGCGATCCTGGTTCCCAAGGACAGCGCGCTGAAATCCGTCACCGATCTCCGCGGCAAGAAGGTCGCACTCAACAAAGGCTCCAACGTTCATTATCTGCTGGTCAAGGCGCTGGAGAAGGCCGGGCTGAAATATACCGATATCCAGCCGGTATACCTGGCTCCGTCAGATGCGCTCGCTGCGTTCAGCCGCGGCTCGGTCGATGCCTGGGTGATCTGGGATCCCTATGAGGCCGCCGCCGAAGCCTCGACCGGGGCGCGCGTCCTTGCCGACGGCACCGACGTGGTCGCCAACTACCAGTTCTATTTCACCTCGAAGGACTTTCTGAGCCACGACGCCAAGGCGGTCGATGTCGTGCTCGACGCGCTCAACGAAGCCGACGATTGGACCAAGAACAACATCGAGGCCGTCGCCGAACAATTGAGCCCATCGGTCGGTCTGCCGGCCTCGGTGCTCGTCGTGTCGCTCAAGCGTGAGTCCTACGGGATCTTGCCGATCAGCGACGCCGTCATCGCCAGTCAACAACGCATCGCGGACACCTTCTTCGGCCTCGGCCTGCTGCCGAAAGCCGTCACGGTGTCCGACCTCCAACGCAAACCGGGATCCTGATCATGACTAAACACGTTTCTCCGAAGGCCCAATCGGGCGCCAACATCCTCTGGTTCCTGCCGACCCATGGTGACGGACATTATCTCGGCACCACCACCGGCGGCCGCGATGTGAACTTCAACTATCTGCGCCAGATCGCGCAGGCGGCCGACCAACTCGGCTATTTCGGCGTGCTGCTGCCGACCGGGCGAAGCTGCGAGGATTCCTGGGTCGTTGCCTCGGCGGTCGCGCCCTGGACCGAGCGGCTGCGCTATCTCGTTGCCGTCCGCCCCGGCCTGCAATCGCCAAGCGTCGCGGCGCGGATGACGGCGACGCTGGATCGCGTCACCAACGGGCGGCTCCTGATCAACGTCGTCACCGGCGGCGACCCGGTCGAGAACAAGGGCGACGGCATCTTCCTCGATCATAACGAGCGCTACGCGGTGACACGCGAGTTCCTCAACGTGTACAGCGACCTGCTCGCCGGCAACACCGTCAATGTCGAGGGCAAGCACATCCGGATCGAGGACGGCCGGCTGCTGTTCAAGCCGGTGCAATCGCCGCGGCCGCCGCTTTATTTCGGCGGATCGTCGGATGCCGGCATCGATGTCGCGGTCGATACCGTCGACAAATACCTTACCTGGGGCGAGCCGCCGGCGCAGGTGGCCGAGAAGGTCAATCGCGTCAAGGCCGTTGCCGCGGCGCGCGGACGCAAGCTGTCGTTCGGAATCCGGCTGCATGTGATCGTGCGCGAAACCAATGAAGAGGCCTGGAAGGCCGCCGACGACCTGATCAAGCACGTCACCGACGACACCATCGCTTCGGCGCAGAAGATCTTTTCGCGGATGGATTCGGTCGGCCAGCAGCGCATGCTGCAACTCCACGGCGGACGCCGCGACAAGCTCGAGATCAGCCCCAATCTGTGGGCCGGCGTCGGCCTGGTGCGCGGCGGTGCCGGCACCGCGCTGGTCGGCGACCCCGAGACCGTGGCGGCGCGCATCAAGGAATATCAGGACGTCGGCGTCGATACCTTCATCATGTCCGGCTATCCGCATCTTGAGGAAGCCTATCGCTTTGCCGAACTGGTGTTCCCGTTGCTGTCGCTCAATCACAACGACAATGCACCGTCGCTGCGCGTCAATACCGGTCCGTTCGGCGAGACCATCGCCAACGAGCATCGGCCGCTGATAAAGGCCTCGCAATCATGAGCTTGATCGAAAGTCTTCCGCGCGTCCGAGGCTTTCGGTTGCCGCGCGCCGACGGCCTGATCCAGTGGATCGTGCCGTTGGCCATCCTGCTGCTCTGGCAGGTCGCCTGCGTCACCGGCTTCGTGTCGCCGCGGGTGCTGCCGGCGCCGTCCGATGTGGCGCTGGCGGGATGGAAGCTGCTGCTGTCGGGCGAACTCGAACGCAACATCTGGGTCAGCTTCTGGCGCGCCAGTGTCGGCTTTGTCATCGGCGGCGGCATCGGCTTTGCCTTCGGGCTCGCCAACGGTCTGTCGCAACTGAGCAGCAAATTGACCGACACCACGCTGCAGATGGTGCGCAACATTCCGCATCTGGCGCTGATTCCGCTGGTCATCCTCTGGTTCGGGATCGACGAATCCGCAAAGCTGTTCCTGGTCGCGCTCGGCGTGTTCTTCCCGATCTATCTCAACACGCTGCACGGTATCCGCACCGTCGATCCGCAGCTGATCGAGATGGGGCGCATCTACGGCATGACCGACGGCGAGTTGTTCCGCCGGGTGATCTTTCCGGGCGCGCTGCCGTCGATCTTCGTCGGCCTGCGCTTCGCGCTCGGCATCATGTGGCTGACGCTGATCGTGGCGGAGACCATCGCGGCGTCATCCGGCCTTGGCTACATGGCGATGCAGGCACGCGAGTTCATGCTGATCGACGTCGTCGTGCTCAGCATCCTGATCTATGCCCTGCTGGGAAAGCTCGCCGACAGCGCCTCGCGCGCGCTGGAGCGGCTGACCCTGTCCTGGCACCCGGCGTTCCAGAAATAAGTGCAGAAATAGGCGAGCGACAGATGCAACAAGCCCTTCGTTTTCTCGGTCCCGACGCCGAGGCCCTGGATCATCCTGACTTCATCGAGCAGGCACGGCAGGCGCGCGATGGCTCGGACGCGCCGCATCGTGGGCTTCCGCTCACCATCCGCGGCTTGCGCAAGTCGTTCGGCAGCAACGAGGTGCTGCGCGGCATCGATCTGCATATTCCGGCCGGACAGTTCGTCGCGATCGTCGGCCGCAGCGGCTGCGGCAAGAGCACGCTGCTGCGCCTGATCGCGGGCCTCGAGAAGATCGACGCCGGCAGCATCAGCTTCGGCGAGCAAACCCGGCCGGAAGATGTCCGCGTCATGTTCCAGGAGCCGCGGCTGTTGCCCTGGGCGCGCGTGCTGTCGAACGTCGAGGTCGGCCTTGGCCGTGATCGCGGCTCGCCGGACGCGCAATCCCGCGCCGCCAAGGCGCTCGCCGAGGTCGGTCTCGACGAGAAGCGCGGCCATTGGCCGGCGGTGCTGTCGGGCGGCCAGAAGCAGCGCGTGGCGCTGGCCCGCGCTCTGGTCAGTCATCCGCGTATCCTGGCCTTCGACGAACCGCTCGGCGCGCTCGATGCGCTGACGCGGATTTCGATGCAGCGGATGCTGGAGCGGGTGTGGCGCGATCAGGCGTTCACCGCGATCCTGGTGACGCATGACGTCTCGGAGGCGGTCGCGCTGGCCGACCGGGTGCTGGTGATCGAAGAGGGGCGCATCGCGCACGATATTCATGTCGACATCGCGCGTCCCCGCCGCCGCGGTTCGGCCGATCTGGCAGCGCTGGAAGGCGCGATCCTGCGTGATCTCCTGCACTCGAGCGATGAGCCGCTGGAACAATAAGCTCGGGAACAATGAACTCGGCAACAAAAGATCTGGAATTGTGAGGCCGTCATGAACTCCGTCGTCCGCCATATCGCGATCGATCGCCACATCTCCTCAAGTGATTTTCGCGGTGCCATGCGTCATCTGACCGGCGGCGTCAGCGTGATCACGGTCGGGCGGTCCGAGGACATCACGGGGATGACGGTGACGTCGGTCGCGTCGTTGTCGGTTGATCCGCCGACCCTGATCGTGAGCATCAATCGGGAGGCGTCGTCCTGGCCGATCCTGAAGCGCCAGGGCTTCTTCGGCGTCAACATCCTGGCCGCGCACCAGCTTGAAGTCGCCGAACGCTTTACCGGCAAGGGTGGCCTGAAGGGCGCGGACCGTTTCTTAGGCGCGCAATGGAACAAGCGCGTCTCCGGCGTGCCGCTGCTGGTCGGCGCATTGGCGGCGGTCGATTGCGAGGTCGAGGACATCGTCGAGCGGCATTCCCATGCCATCGTGATCGGACGCGTGCTGGATATCCAGACATCGGGACATACCGCGGCGTTGGCCTACTGGCAGGGCCGCTATGTCGCGGTCGACCAGGATGAAGATGCGGCAAAACTCGCCGAGGTCAGCCTGCCGTCGGTGCACGCGCGCCGCTAAAGATCCCGATAAATATCAGGTGACGATAGTTCCACCGGCCCCGGCGCCGGTGGTCTTTTTCCCGTATGCGGCCTAAAAGCTCGCTGGTGTCCCAACGTCGACGGGACGAGTGCGGGAGGTCGCGCGATGGAACGCAAGCTTTTACAGGCCGCGGTTGCGATCGCGGGTTTCGCGGGGGTGTTCCTGGGATTGACGGGGGTTCTGTTCGGCACGATGTACGCCGATTTGTCCGGCGATGTGGTGCTGGACAGTTACGTGCGCTTCAGCAAGGGCGTGCTGCTGGCGATCGGGCTGCTTTACTGGTCGTGCGTTCCGCAGGTCGAACGCCGCGGCGACCGGATCGCGCTGCTCACGCTCATCCTGGTTGTCGGCAGCCTGTCGCGGCTGTTCTCGGTGGCCGGTCATGGCGTGCCGACGCTGGGCATCGTCCTCAACCTGACCGCGGGGCTGATTCTGGTGCCGCTGCTGTGGCTGTGGCAGCGCCACGTCGCCGATGTCACCCAACGCAGCACCGTCACCTGATGAAACGTTTTGCGGTTTGGATTCTTTACGTCGTCGGCACGATCGCGATCGGCTACCTCGCGCTCTATGCCTATGTGGCCTTCACCGGGCGGGAACTGCAGCCCGGTGATCCCATCCATATTTTCCGCAGGCCGGATGCGCCGAGTTATTCCTCGACAACGGTTAGAGCATGATGCGTTTGATTTGAGTCGAGGCGCGCCGCCAGCTTACCTCTCCCCGCGCGCGGGGAGAGGGAGAATGATCCGTCTATGCCAACTCCCGCTGCGCCAACTCTACGAAGTAGCGCACGCCGAGCGGCAACGCTTTGTCGTTGAAATTGTATTTCGGGGTGTGGACCGACGCGTAGGATCCGTCCGCTGCGACACCATTGCCGAGCATGATGTAGTTGCCGGGGCGTTGTTGCAGCATGAAGGAAAAATCCTCCGAGCCGGTCACCGGCGTCATCGTGGTTTCGACCTGTCCTTCGCCGACGATCGAGCGGGCAACGGCAATCGCGGTTGCCGTGCAGTCGGCATCGTTGACCAGGGGCGCAAAGATGCGCTCGTATTGCAGTTCGGCGGTGCAGCCATGGACCGCGGCAACCGCGTGCGCCACTTCCCCCAGCCGCCGCTCCAGCAGCTCACGCACCTTCTCGTCGAAACAACGTGTCGTGCCGCGAATGACGATTTGCGACGGAATGACATTCGGCGCGTCCCAGATCCCGCCACTGACATAGCCGACGCTGATGACCGCTGATTTGAGCGCCGGTACGTTACGGCTGACGATCGTCTGTACCGCCATCACAAACTCCGCCTGCGCCACCGTCACGTCGGTCGCAAGATGCGCGCCGGCGCCGCCATGACCGCCGGTGCCGCGTAGCGTCACCGTCCAGGTATCGCCGGCCGCCATAAAAGCTCCCGTCGCGGTGCCAAAACGGCCGACCGGCATGCCCGGCCAATTGTGCAGCCCGTATAATTTCTCCGCCGGAAAGCGTTCGAGCAGGCCGTCCCCGAGCATCGCCAGTCCGCCGCCCAACCCTTCCTCGGCGGGCTGAAAGATGAAGTGGATGGTGCCCGCGAAATCCCGGTGCTGCGCCAGTGTATAGGCAGCGCCCAGCAGGATCGCGGTATGGCCGTCATGGCCGCAGGCGTGCATTTTCCCTGAGACGGTGGACGCGTAAGGAAGCCCTGTCGTTTCCTCGATATTGAGCGCGTCCATGTCGGCGCGCAGCCCGATGGAACGCGTTCCCGGTTGCTTGCCCTTTAGCGTCGCGACGACGCCGGTGCGTCCCACGCCATCGGTGACATCGAGCCCCCAGCCGCGCAGCGTCGAGGCCACGATGCCGGCGGTGCGGCGCTCTTCAAAGCCGGTTTCGGGATGGGCATGCAAATCGTGCCGGATCGCAATGAGTTCGGGCTCGATGGCGCTGATGGTCTTCAGAATGTGGTCGGTCATGAGAGTCTTTCTGCTTCGCTTGGCGTGGTCGAGACGGAGGCCTGCCGCAGCACGGCATCAGGCGCTGCGTCATTCTGGCAAGGGACAAACTCTACCCTTGGACGAGGGCCTTCACAAATGGTCTCCAACCCGGCCGTGAAGCCACAGATAGGCTGGCGGCCGATTTGCCGGAGTCCGCTATGCATCGATAGCGACCAAATTCCGTATCACGTCGAAATGACGCGGTGTGCCAAAACCGGAAGTCGCGATCGTCTGACTGACTATACGGCCGCTCCCGGATTGGGTAGGCTTTGGTACCATATTTCGAGTTTTGCAGCTTTCCGTCGGAGCGCGTCCAATGGCGAAGCGCGGACAAGCGGTGCGCCGGCAGCCCACCAAACGCAAGGCGTCGACAAAACGCAATCGCGCGCCTCGGCGCGTCGATTTAAAGAATCAGAGTGGAAGTCTAAGGCGCGAGCTGACTGAAGCGCGTCAGCAGCTGACCGCGACCAGGGAAATCCTCGAGATCATTAACGCCTCGCCCGGCATCGTTGCGCCGGTATTCGAGGCATTGCTGCAAAAGGCAATGCACCTTTGCGAGGCCGCGTTCGGCTTCTTAGCGACGTATGATGGGGAGCGCTTCAGGTTTGCGGCACAACACGGCGTGCCTACTGAACTCGCGAATTATTTCGAAACCGGATTGGATCAGGCTAGACCGGGAGATGCACACTGGCGTCTGCTGGCGGGCGAGGATCTCATACATAACCTGGATCAGATCGACGAGGACGCTTATCGGGCAGGAAACCCGTTGCGTCGCGCCGTTGTCGACCTGGGAGGCGCCCGTTCCGCACTGGTTGTCGCGCTCCGAAAGGATGGAGTTTTGCGCGGCGCTATGACGGTCTACCGCAAGGAAGCTCGACCGTTTTCCGCAACACAGGCCGCCCTCTTGCAGCACTTTGCCAGCCAGGCCGTGATTGCCATCGAGAACGCGCGGTTGTTCAACGAGGTTCAGGCGCGCACGGAGGACTTGCGTGAATCGCTTCAACAGCAGACCGCGACCGCCGATGTGCTGAAAGTCATCAGCCGTTCGACTTTCGATCTGCAGACAGTCTTGCAGACACTTGTTGAATCTGCGTGCCGACTATGCGAGGCGGACATAGCGAATATCTGGCGGCCGAAAGGCACTGCCTTCCATCTTGCTGCAAGCTTTGGCATCCCTGGCAAAGACAAGGAGAGGTTGAAAAACGCAAAATATCTCGGAAGCATCAGTATTGAGCCGGGCCGCGGGTCAATCGTTGGTCGAGTTTTGCTGGAAAAGCGAACAGTCCAAGTTCACGATATTCAAGCCGATCCCGAATACGAGCTATCCGAAGTTATACGCATCGGGGACTACCGGACGGTGCTGGGCGTGCCGCTCTTGCGCCAAGGCGTTCCGATTGGAGTCATCTTTCTTTCGCGCTGCACAGTTCAACCGTTTACCGGCAAACACATCGATTTGGTCACTACCTTCGCCGACCAAGCCGTGATCGCCATCGAAAACGTGCGGCTGTTCGATGAGGTTCAGGCGCGCACTGAGGATCTGCGCGAATTGCTGCAGCAGCAGACGGCCACCGCAGACGTACTCAAAGTCATCAGCCGCTCGACCTTCGATTTGAAGGCAGTGCTGCAAACTCTTGTTGAGTTGGCGGCCAAGCTCTGCGAAGCCGATAAGGCGACCATTACCCGTCAGCAAGACGGAGTCTTCTATCGTGCCGAGAACTACGGCTTTTCTGATGAATTCATGAACTACGTTAGAAACGTTCCGGTCGTACCGGATCGAGGCTCGGCGACGGGCCGCGCTCTTCTTGAAGGTGTCGTCGTACATATTCCCGACGTCGAAGCCGACCCAGACTATACCTTCAATGAGGCGCAAAGGCTGGGTGATTTTCGCGCCCTGCTCGGCGTTCCCATGCTGCGCGAAGGGGTTCCGGTTGGCGTGATCGTCCTGACGCGCTCGGCGCCGCAGCCTTTCACCGATAAGCAAATCGAACTGGCCACGACATTTGCAGACCAAGCGGCCATCGCCATCGAGAACGTGCGGTTGTTCGATGAGGTTCAGGCGAAGACCCGCGATCTGTCCGAAGCCCTGGTCTATCAGACTGGCAGTGGCAATATCCTCAGGGTGATCGCGTCATCGCCGACCAATGTCGGCCCGGTTCTCCAGGCCATTGTCGAGAGTGCCTGCGAGCTCTGCGATGCCAACGATGCCGTTGTACGCCTGAGGGACGGCGACAATCTGCGTTTGAGCGCGCATAGCGGCCCGATACCGACGAGTCTCGATAAAATACCAATCCGCAACGGGACCGCGGCGGGAAGTGCGTTCCTCGACAAGAAGCCGGTTCATGTCCACGACCTGCTATCCTCTGAAGGCGATCAATTCCCAAAAGCACGGGAGATGTCGCGTCTTGAGGGGGGCCATCGCACAATTTTGAGCGTACCGCTGCTGCGAGAGGGTGAGAGCATTGGAGCGATTGTGCTTCGTCGTATCGAAGTGCATCCGTTCAGCGACAAACAGATTGCCTTGCTGCAGACCTTTGCAGATCAGGCTGTAATTGCGATCGGCAACGTGCGGCTGTTCGAACAGGTGCAGGCGCGCACCAAGGAACTCGCCGCTTCGCTCGAGGACCTGCGCACCACGCAGGATCGCCTTGTTCAGACGCAGAAGCTCGCCTCGCTCGGGCAGCTTACCGCAGGCATCGCGCACGAGATCAAGAACCCGCTCAATTTCGTCAACAATTTCTCCGCGCTCTCCAAGGAATTGATCGATGAATTAAGCGCTGCTCTGAAACCGGTTGCTCTTGACGATAAAAAGCGTGAGGAACTCGACGAGCTGACGCAGATGCTGAAGGGAAACCTGGAAAAGGTTGTCCAGCACGGCAAGCGCGCCGATTCCATCGTCAAAAACATGCTGCTACATTCGCGCGAGGGTTCCGGGGAACACAGGCCCGCGGATATCAATGCGCTCCTTGATGAGAGTCTTAATCTCGCCTATCACGGCGCGCGCGCCGAAAAATCAGGGTTTAATATCACGCTGCAACGCGACTTCGATGTGGAAGCGGGCACGATTGAGATGTTCCCGCAGGAGATCACCCGCGCATTCCTCAATCTGATCTCAAACGGATTTTACGCGGCGACCAAGCGCAAGACGGAGAATGGCGATTCGGGTTTTGAGCCGGTACTGCGCGCCACCACGAAAAATCTGGGAAGTACGGTGGAAATTCGCATTCGCGACAACGGCACCGGAATTCCGCCCGGAGTGAAGGAAAAAATTTTCAACCCGTTCTTTACGACCAAGCCGGCGGGCGAAGGCACCGGGCTTGGTCTGTCCATGAGTCATGACATCATTGTGAAGCAACACGGTGGCAGGATTGATGTCGAAACAGAGCCTGGGCAATTCACGGAGTTTAAGATCGTGCTTCCGCGCACCACAGCCGTGAGCAGGGCAGGAGCAGCCAGATGAGCTCCGTAATTCTCGTCGAACGGTCACGCAGGTGAAGGGCATCGGGCGAAAATGTCACCCATGACAGAAGGATGGAATTGGGGAAACACGGTTTCAGGAGAATGGCCGCCTGGCTATTGCCTATGCTTGAGCAGCTTCTTCGCTTCCTCGATCTCGGGGAGATCTTGCCTCGGATCGAAGTCGACGAGGGCTGGCGCGAGCACCTCGGATACGGCCGCCGGTCGGCCATCTGTGATGTAAAGGCGCGCGAGTCCAAGTGCGCCGCGCAGCTCGAAAGTCTTCGTCTGTTGGTTTCGAGCGATTTCCAGGGCTCTATTGAAGGCATCTTCGGCGGCGGAAACGTTCGGCCGGTCACTGCGCAACAAAAGCTCACCATGAACACGATGCAGTTCGGCATCCAGCCAATGCTGGCCGGCTTGGTCCGCCCAGCCGATCAAATCTCTTAGAATTTCCAGCGCAGTCTCGAGTTGCCCTGCCTCTGCGTTCGCCACGGCAACCTGCATCCCCCAAAACGGTTCGCAAAGGTAGCAGTCATTTTCGTGAAGCAATGCCCAGCCTTGGCCCATTTCCGCGAGTCCACCCATTCGGTCGCCGGCATGCCACTTTGCCAAGCCGTTCAGGTGCGTACCGGCGGCGACATACAACGGCATTGTGTGCTCGCGGGCGAGGGAAAGGATCGTCTCCGTTTGTTGCAACTTACGAGGATGCACCCCGCATAGACCGTCGAAAACGGCCTTGTGAACGAGCGCATTGACTTGAGCAAGCGCGCGCTTTTCTCCCGGAGCACTCACCGCTTCTTCGGCGAGCCGGCGCGATCGGTCAATCTTCCCAAGCGGCCAAAGCACCAGAGCAAGAAACCGGATGATAACGGACGGCAGATCCAGCGTCGTCGGCTTGAAGGTCGCGGGATCCCGCTCGGCACCATAGATCGCCAGTGCTTGCTCAAGATGCACTCTCGCGTTCAAGTAATCGCCCCCGAACCAGCAGGTCACCCCGCTTGTCCAGTGCGCGACGACGGCGGCCACCGGCGATTCCGGACGCCGGTTGGCGGCGCTCATTATGGCCTCCGCCAAATCCCGCATCGGCGCGATCTCGCCGTGATTCAAGCTGGCGTTGAACAGGCCCGAATTGATGGGCGCCAGTTCAACCGGATCGTTGATGTCAGCTGCGAACTGCCGGGCGCGCGTCCATGCGGCCACCGTTTCGGGAGCGCTGTATCCAAGGCCGCCCCGCAGCGCGCGGCCATATGCGATTTGAAGATGGAGCCGGTTCATGGGCCCGCCCGGCTCATCAGTCAGCGCATCGGCGATGGCAACCGCCTTACCGAGATGTGCGATTGCCTCGGAATATGCCGAGCGCTTCAAGGCCTGCTGGCCCGCCTTGCGCCACCACTCGAAGGCCACCTCGCTCAGCCCCGCTTCGGTGAAGTGGTATGCCACGACTTCCGGCTCGGTCTCGGCGACGACTGGAAACTGATCGCGCAGGACATCGCCAATGTGCTTATGAAGCAGGTGCCGGCGGCTCTTGAGCAGGCTTTCGTAAGCCGCTTCCTGAACCAACGCATGCTTGAAGCTATAGTTCGCTTCCGGCGGTGTCCCGCGGCGCAATAGCAGTTCGGCCTCTTCGAGCTGCCCCAGTGCGGCGCTCAGCGCCAGATCATCGCGCCCCGCCACAGATCGCAGTAGCGTGTATGAGAAGTCGCGGCCAATGGCAGCGCCTATCTGTGCCACCTCCTTGACCGGCGCCAACCGGTCGAGCCGCGCCATAAGGGAGTCCTGCAGCGTCGCGGGAATGGCGAGCGGTGGTAGCGGACTATCGAGGCGATAGCGCCCGGTATCTTTGACGAGCAGTCCGGACTCCAGCACCATCTTGGTCAATTCCTCGACGAACAGCGGGATGCCATCGGTCCTGTCGATGATCTGAGTCATCATCTCAGCTGGCAGCTGCCGACCGACAGTCACCTGCTCGACCAGAGCGCGCGTGTCCTGCCGGTCGAGCCGATCGAGCCGCAGCAGGCTGACGTTGGCAAGGCCGGTCCAAGGCGGCTCGAACTCGGGCCGGAATGTCATGAGCACGAGGATCGGCAGTCCCCTGATCCGATCGACCGTGAGGTCGAACAGCTCGAGCGTCGTAGCATCGGCCCAATGCATATCTTCGCAGACAATCAGCACCGGTTGCTGCCGTGCCAAGCCCTCAAGCTGGTCGAGAAGGGTGGCGAATGTCTGTCGCCGCTGCTGCACTGGACTTAAGCCGAGCGGCGGATAGCGCTCGCCGGTTGTGATCGAAAGCAGCGCGGCAATGAGTGGCGTCGCTGTAGCCACCTGCTGCGTACCAAGCGCCAGCATCGCCTCAAGCTTGTCGAGCTTTTGCCCGGGCGTGTCCTGCGACCTGATGCCGGCCGCGCGCTCGAGCTGAGCGATGAAGGGATGAAGCACACTGTTCGTGTGGTAGGGCGAGCATTGATAGCGCACCCGGCGGTGCGACCCCAACGCGAGGCTCTCGGAGAGCGTTGCCACGATGCGCGATTTGCCGATCCCTGCCTCGCCGGAAATCAACACCACCTGGCCTTGGCCCTGCCACGCCAGCCGCTGGCGCGAGAGCGCGAATGCGATCTCTGCCTTGCGGCCGACAAAGCCCATCGAGCGCGTGGTGCGCACCGCCTCGAAGCGGCTTTCCGATGCGGCTCTACCTTCGACCGCCCAGACCTCGATGGGTTCCGAGATGCCCTTAACCTCGCGGCGGCCGAGGTTGCGAAAAGTGAATAAATCGCCAAGCAGCTGCCGCGTCGAAGCAGCAACGACAACCGCCCCCGGTTCCGCCAGGCTCTGGAGCCGGGCAGCGACGTTCGGTGTATCGCCGACCATTGCCTGTTCCTCCGACGCGCCTCCGCTGATGAGGTCGCCTACCACCACAAGCCCGGTCGCGATGGCGATCCGCACCTCAACCCGTTCTTCCGCGAGCGTTTCGAGCGGCTCTATTGCGGCGATGATGTCGAGCCCCGCTCGCACTGCGCGCTCCGCGTCATCCTCGTGTGCGCGGGGATAGCCGAAATAGGCGAGTATTCCGTCGCCCATAAACCTGGCGATAACGCCGTCATAAGTGGCAATGACCCTCGCGCAGGCGGCCCGATAGGCGCGGATGACCTCCCACATGTCCTCGGGATCGAGGCGCGCCGAGAGCGCAGTCGAGCCTACCAGGTCGCAGAACATGACGGTGAGGTGGCGTCGCTCGGCATCGTGCCGACGGGCCGGCTCGGCGATCAATTCGGCTTGATTGAGTTCGGCGATCGCGCGCAGCATTTTACGACGATGGCCGATCAGGACCCCGAGCCTATCGAAGTCCTGGTCCGTTAGTTCGCGAAGGACACCAAGGTCGATCCCGTTCTCGGCAAAACGCAGCGCGTATTGCCCAAGCCCAAGCTTCTCAAGCCAGTCCGCAATCTGCTGCATTGGCACCACCGACGGTCTGGTTGGCGGCTATCCAAATTTGGACCATGGCAGTAGAAACGTTGCCAATTTTTCCCGGATATTGCGTCTTGTTTGCGGCAATTCGGCTGCGGCTTCGCCAAAAGAATCGCATCCCATCCGTCATGGTGGGCGCCGCGCCTGGTTCAAGTTCCAGGCCTTGTCCAGATTGCGGGCCTCGGCGAGCGCGGCCGCGCTCGGCAAGAGCGTCGACGCGAGGTCGGTCTCGGTGAAATCGGCGCCGGCCAGATTGGCGTTGGATAGGTCAGCTCCCGCAAGGTCGGCGTGATTGAGGTTGCAGTTCGCCAGATTGGCGTTCTGCAGCTTCGCGAATTCGAGATTGGCGCGCGAGAGATTGGCGCCGCTCAGATCCGCATTCCTGAGATCGGCGGACTTGAGCACGCCACGCATCAGGCCCATCGATTGGTTGCGCATGTCGGCGCTGAGATCGGCGCCCGCAAGCTTGGCCCCGATCAGGCTGGCACCGGAAAGATCTCCGGTTATGCGCGCGCCGCTCAAATCGGCCCCGCCAAGCTTGGCGCGTTGCATCTGCGTGCTGAGCAGCGATGCCTTGACGAGGGACGCCTCCGTCAAATCCGCGTCGATCAGCCAGGCCTGGTTCAGGATGGCCCGATCGAAGCGCGCGCCTTTCAGATCCGTCCGGTTGAGCCTTGCCAGGCGAAGATTGCTGCCGGAGAAGTCGAGGCCCGAGAGATCGAGGTGCGACAGCCGCTTTCCCTCCAGATCCGCGGAGCGTTGGTCCCCGGGGCCTCGAGGCGCCGCCTTGAGAAGCTCGTCGACCTCGGCGCGCGTCATCTCCGATGTCGACATTTCCGGACTATTGAGGTCGACATAGCGCAGCAGATCCTGCGAGACGGCGTCAAAGGGATGAACCAGCAGCGCCGCCATCGACACAAAGGCAAATGCGAGACGAAACAGCATCACGTCTCTCGGCCTGCCCGGCCTTAATTGATAGCATAAAAAATCTGCACCGTCCCTTCCAGATTTGGGGGTTGCACTGTCACGTTAGCCCGTCGTGACATGGTGACGCGCCAACGCACGCCTCCATGTCGCGCAGTACGGGTATCGTTAGCTTGGCAGGAGCTTGTCCGCGTTGGGCCAAAAGCGCCGTTTTCACAGCTGCCGATGACTTCCGATCTTTCCCCCTAAGCAGACCTTTTCAGTATCTCAACGTGCCCATGAACGGAAGTGGCGCGACTATCCCATCAGGTTCCCAGCGCACGCCACACAAGGGTAAGCCGCACTGACGTGCTCTATTCGGCGGAGATCGAAAGCCGGAGGATTGCGAATTGCCCCGCAGGATTGACACAAATCAAGGATGGGCAGGTTTGTTGGAAGATCCTCCGATTGTGAGCCAGGGAGATTGCTATGAAACGAGTTGGCTTGAAACGAGCATTTTTGATTGCCGCCGTTGTCCGCTAACTTTCGTAAAAGAACCTTCCCTCGCGCTCGTACACGGGCAATCGGGCGTATTCGGCGTCTCGCGCAACAAAATGGAAACCATTCATGAATCTCATCAAGACAATCGTCGCTGCCGGCCTGGTCGCCGCATCGACGTCGGCGTTCGCCGCCGACATCACAGGAGCGGGTGCGACGTTCCCGTTCCCGATCTATTCGAAGTGGGCTGATGCCTACAAAAAGGAGACCGGCAACGGTCTGAACTACCAGTCGATCGGTTCGGGTGGCGGCATCAAGCAGATCCAGGCCAAGACCGTAACGTTCGGCGCGACCGATATGCCGCTGAAGGTCGAGCAACTCGACAAGGACGGCCTGGTACAGTGGCCGATGGTGATGGGCGCGATCGTTCCCGTGGTCAATCTTGAGGGCGTGAAGCCCGGCGAGTTGGTGTTCGACGGCGATACCCTTGCCAGCATTTATCTCGGCAAGATCACCAAATGGGACGATCCGGCGATCAAGAAGCTCAATCCAAGCGCAAAGCTGCCGGCCGACGCCATCACTGTGGTGCGCCGCTCCGACGGCTCGGGCACGACGTTCAATTTCACCGACTATCTCTCCAAGGTGAGCGCCGAGTGGAAGACCAAGGTCGGATCCGGCACCGCGGTTGAATGGCCGGTTGGCGTAGGCGCCAAAGGTAACGAAGGCGTCTCCGGCAACGTCGGCCAGACCAAAAACTCGATCGGTTACGTCGAGTACGCCTACGCCAAGCAAAACAAGCTGACCTATACGGCCATGATGAATAAGGCCGGCAAGACCGTTCAGCCCACCGTGGAGTTGTTCCAGGCCGCCGCTTCAAACGCCGACTGGGCGCACGCTGCCGGCTATTACGTGATCCTCACCGATCAGGCGGGCGAAAAGTCGTGGCCGGTCACGGCGTCGTCCTTCATCCTGATGCACAAGGAACCGGTGGACAAGGCCGCCTCGGCCGAAGCCATCAAGTTCTTCAAATGGGCTTTCGCCAAGGGTGGCGAGATGGCCGAGGAACTAGACTACATTCCGATGCCGGAGCCGGTGGTCAAGCTGATCGAGAAGACCTGGTCGTCTGATATCAAGAGCTGAGGTACCCCGGGAGGAGAGGTTTGCTCCTCTTGAGAGCGTTTCTCGGATAACTGCGTGGTGATTGCAAGGTATTGAGGTGTCGATGGACAAAGACAAGATTATCGCGCTCTGGGAGAAACACCTGGGTGCTGAGCTGGTCGCGAAGAACGTGCTTCGTTGGAACCCGGCCACGAAACAATTCCACCACCCTGACGAAGTCATTTCTATTGTCACCCGAAGTCACCCTGAAACCAAGGCGGGCTATTACCATGTCATCGGAAAATGAGGCTCAAGCACACCGGAGGAATTGCGATGGCTGCAACGCTTCGCGTGCGAGCTTACCTTCTCGTATTGGTCTTGCTGCTGACCACGATTTCCGTAGCTTGCGCCGCAGATCAGACGATCACTCTAAGGCTCGGTGCTAAGACGGGGCTCGCGCTTGAAAGACCCTTCGAAACTGTGCTGATTGGCGATCCGAATATCGTTGATGTTAATACGCTCAGTGAGCGCAGGGTCACTCTAGAACCCCTGAGTTTGGGAGCAACAAACCTCATTTTCGTCGACAAGCGAAGTATTACAATCACCAACGTAAGAATCTTAGTTCTTGGCGCAGGCGATATCTGAATTAAGAACCCAGATGAGTCTGTTTGCTAGATCGCGGTGGCTGGGCTGTAGTTCGCATTGGGTCAATCGCTACCGGTCGCTTGCCACTAGGCCAGAGGCGGAGTCCGCTTTCGCTCGAGAACGGACCTGATTCCGATACGTAATCTGGAGGCTCATGCTTGTCGGCTCTGTAGCCAAGCCGAGGAGTATGGCCGTCTGAAATACTCGGGCAGAGCGGACGTGCTCTGCCCGCCTTTCAACCGCCGGTTTGTGCCACTTCCAGACATCAAGCCATGTCAGCGCCGCCCCGTCATCTTGCGCTCAATTCTTTCGATACGCGCTTCACAGCCGTCAGGCCGTCTAGATCGGACGGAGCGAGTTGAGAGTGCATCTTGAAGTCAGCCAATGCCGCTTGCAGACTGCGTTTCTTCTCCCACGCAATGCCGCGGTTGTAATAGGCTTTGGTATCTTTCGGATCGAGCCGGATCGCCTGGTTATAATCCGCGATGGCCCGGTCGAGGTCGCCCCTGGTGCCCCAGGCGCTGCCGCGGTTGACGTAGGCGCGCCCATATTTCGGATTGAGCTGGATCGCCTGGTTATAGTCCGCGATGGCCCGGTCGAGGTCGCCCTCGGCGCCCCAGGCGCTGCCGCGGTTGTAGTACGCTTCAGCATCTTTCGGATCGAGCTGGATCGCCTGGTCGAAGTCCGCGATGGCCCGGTCGAGGTCGCCCTTGGCGCCCAAGGCGCTGCCGCGGTTGACGTAGGCGGACCCATATTTCGGATCGAGCTGGATCGCCTGGTTATAGTCCGCGATGGCCCGGTCGAAGTCGCCCCTGTGGTACCAAGTGTTGCCGCGGTTGTTGTAGGCAGCCGGATACGTCGGATCGATCCGCATCGACTCGTTGAAATCCGCCATTGCGTGGTTGAGGTCGCCCTGTGTCTGGTACGCCCCGCCGCGACGCGCATACAGCCGCGCGAGGCTTCGACCCGTGTATTGGTGCGCGTCGATGGCGCGCGAGCACCCTGCGACCGCGAGGTCATCTGATAGCTTTACGCAGGAATCCCACTCGTCTGCGGCGGCCACTCTCGGCAACCCGGCGAGAACCACCACGGCCATGCATGCTAACAACCGGTATGTTGAGAAGCGCATCTGCATCGCACGTGGTCTCCGCACGTTGGTCGGAGCAGCCGGAAAAACCGACCGCCATTCCCCGGACGTTCATTTGTCCTTTAGTCGGGGTCGCAGAACAAATGGTTCATCAGCGATGATTGGACGCTCGGTTTCCGCTTCGGGTCATTAGCAGCAATTTTGGACGATGCCCGCTGTGAGTCCGCTTTAACCTCAAGAACCGACATTCACTGCCGTCCCGCGCAAATCGTTGAAATGCCAAATCCATAATCTCAGCCGCTTCGGTCGCCGACTTCCACTGAGCGGCGAAGTAGGCGGCGCGAGCCCGTCGTGTCCGTAATGCCTAGCTACGGACGTCGCGGCTATTTCTATTGTTCGCCGAGATAAAATGAAGGGGGATCGGGCGATCAAGTCTATTTCCTCACCTCGCCCCGAGACGTAATCATCACATCGACGCCCCCATGGTCGAAGCTCGCATTTACCTCGAAACGACATAGTTTGGTTTTGTTGCACTCAGTTCGCCATGTAGTTAAGTCGCTGTAGCGATCAGCGACGGAAAAACTCTCATTTGGCTTCGAGATCAGCGTCGCATCGAGATAGAAGGAAACGCGCGCTGAAAGCGACGCAGCCATATCGAGACTCAGCCGCCGAGCTCCGTCGACGTAATCCTGGGCCCAAAGTCGCTTCCATCTGACACTGCAGGTGCCGTCAGGAAGCTTGGCGGTCGGAAGCATGAAATCGATGATGGGATAACCGCCGGCAAGATCGCTGTCCTCCCGTCCGGTCTTCGACAGGATGGCCGTATCTGGAAATGAGCCGTCTTCCTTCCCCCACAAATGGACGGCGCGTGTGACCACCAGATACCCCTCGGGGACCAGGTGGACAGGCAGGTCACGCGTAACGGGCTGCGCAAGACACGCCGCGCGGAAAGCCGTTAGCACGTTGACAAAGCCCCGCAGATCCGCTGCGTTTTCGTATGGGAACACGATGCGTTCATACGGCGTGGCCTGAACCGTCGTCATGCAGCACAAAAAAAGGAAAAACTGACTTAGGAAGCGGAAGACTGAGTTCACCATGTCTGACAGACTCTGCTTGGCACGTTACCGGCCTCAACGCGCTGATCAATCGCTGATCAGCCGTCGAGTGTAACGCACTTTGGGCTTACTTCGAGCGTTTCGGGGGCCAATGGTTTGAGATTATCTCCCAGGACCGCTAATGGTCAAAAACTGACCTGACGGCTCCGAAACGCGACTTCCGGTCTACCTCGAACAACGGACATCACTAGGCTGTCCCGGCAGGTCGGAAAAGTGCCACATGCGGACATTCTGTGGAAGTCGGCTTCCGACCCCATGCAGCCTTCCCAGCCGTCGGCACCGCGGCTGATTGCGGATGCGACCGCAGCATTGGCCCAGCCTGCCGACCGCAAACCATCATCTGTCGAGACCGGGGTTCACCTACTTGACGGCAGCCTGCCGAGTTCTCATGGATTCCAGCCGCCGCTGCCGTATGGGCGTGTGATGATTTCAAGCAGGTGGCCGTTCGGGTCTTCGAAGTAGACACCGCGTCCGTCGTCGTGGTGATTGATCTCACCTAACTGCCTCCGCCCGGGATCGGCCCAGTAGGAAAGCTTTCGATCCCGAATCCGGTCGAAAATCTCGTCGAATTCGGCTTCGCTAATCAAGAACGCGTAATGCTGCGGCGTGATTTCGCCGTCGGTGTCCATGTAATCGAGATTGGCACCGTTTTCCGTGACGACCATCTGAAATGGTCCCCAGCGCCTCGGGGCTGGAAGATTCAACAGCTCGGCCAGGAATATCGCCGAGGCCTTGCTGTCGTGAGCCGACAAGATCGTGTGGTTGAAATGGATGGCCATGTCGCTCCTCCCGAAAGCAATCGGAGCCTTTCTCGCTCCGTCGCTCATCTAGTCTTCCTCCGGCTCGCGCACGACCGGCGGTTCGTCGGCGCGGTCCTCTTCCTTTTCGTCCTCTTCCTCTTCGTCTTCATCAGGATCTCGGGGCGGCATCGTGTTGCCCATGGTCACGAAGGGACTCCAGTCGATCAACCTGGTGGAAAGTTCCTCGGGGATGTGTGGGGTCATGTTGTTGCTCCTGGGTGTGGAACTAGGGGATTTTACCCCCCTCTGCTCCGGTTTCCGCATGAGGGTTAGCGCCGCATCATTTGCGCGGGGCATGCCAGCGGTGGTCTGCCTGCGGCGGCTCATGTTCGTGATGCCGAGCTAACAGACGGGCATCTCGGTCGCTCCGCGCCACAGGTTCTACATCAGCGGCCAACCTTGACGCCCCAACTTAATCAGACGCGACGCTTTTACTCCCAGGGAACGACACCTCAGACAGCGCACTATAGGTGACTTGATGTCGCGCTTCGGAACGTAGAACGTCTGCGGTGATTAGCACCCCACGCATTCTTGGGAGTGCTCGTATGAAAAGGTTATTCATCGCAGTGGCAGTCAGCGCAGCCGCTCTACTCGGCGGTTCCGCTGCAAACGCGGCGGACAACACGGTGAAGGCAAAAGCCGCAACCGATGTAACGCAGCAGTCTACTGACTTTAGCTCGTATCGCCGGTACTATCGGCATTACCGCCACTACGGCTATCGTCATTACCGCCCGTACTATAGAAGCTACGGTTACGCTCCGCAGCTGTACTATGGCGGCGGTTATGGTGGACCGTATCCGCGGCGGTACTATGGCGGGTATGGCGGCGGTTAGGTTGGACCGTACTATGGCGGTGGTTATGGTTATGGCGGGCCGACCGTAAGCTTTAGCTTTGGCGGCGGCGGATACCGCGGCTGGTAAACAGGAAAAGCCCGCAGCAATTCGGGCTTTCTCTTTCCAGCATTGCAAGCTGCTCTTCGAACCAAAACCGAGGTGGCCTCACTGCTCAGGCTTAAATTCCGCAACGTTTCGATCTTCCTGCCGTATCGGCTCTGACCCACGGTTCCACTGGGCGCGGCCCAATGTCTCAGTTGGGTCATGTGTGGACGGCTCCGGGTTGGCAAGAACTTTCTTCACGTTTTGCAGCATTGGTCGGTGCAGCCATGTGTTCGGCCTTTTGACGCGGTTCACATGACCGCTGGCCATAATGCCCTCCGCGGATCAGGTCCCGATCAAACTCTCGCATTTGACAATGCTTCGACCCAAGTGGGTTGTCCTGATCGCCGGATCGACCGGCTCCTGCATTACGTGCTGTTCGCCCTCCCAACCTTCACATCACGCCGGTTGTCCGGCGCGATCTCGTTTACGCCGCAAGCGCGACGGGTTCCTTGTATCGCTCGCCCCTGGCCATCATGGCCCAGACCATTCGCGCGAGCTTGTTGGCAAGCGCAATAGCCGCAACCTTGGTCGGCCGTCGCGCCAGCAAGGCCGTGAGCCAGGGGCGATGTTTGGTGCCATGGATCTTGGCGTAACGGATGACGGCGAGCGCGCCGGCCACGAACAGGCCGCGCAGATAGCGGTCACCTTGTTTGCTTATATTGCCGAGCCGGTTCTTGCCTCCACTCGAGTGCTGCTTCGGCACGATACCGATCCAGGCCGAGAAGTTGCGTCCTGATCGGAAGGACTTTGGATCAGCAACGGTAGCGACCACAGCAGTGGCCAGCACCGGACCGACGCCGGGAGCTTCATCGAGCCTCATGCTCATCTCGTCGGATCGGTGCCAGGCCCTGATCAGTCGGTCGAACTCCAGTACCTGCTCCTTGATCCTGCGCAATTGAGCCCCGAATGCCGACAGACACGCACGAGCTATCTCCGGAACTCGCTTGTCGTTTGGATCAGCCACGACATTGAGCAGCTCTTCGACACCGTGACGCCCGACCGGTGCAACGATCCCGAACTCGGCAAGATGGGCCCGGATTGCATTGATCACCGCGGTCTGCTGACGGATGAACAGATGGCGCGTGCGGTGCAGCACCAGGCCACTCTGCTGCTCTGGGGTCTTGGTTGGCACGAACCGCATGTTGGCCCTGGTGACCGCCTCGCAAATGGCCTCCGCGTCAGCCGCATCATTCTTCTGTCGCTTGACGTAAGGCTTCACATAGGCCGGCGGTATCAACCGTACCTTGTGACCCAGCGCCTGCAGCTCGCGCGACCAATGGTGCGCCGAAGCGCAGGCCTCAATGCCGACCAAGCACGACGGTAACTTCTGAAAGAACGTCAGCACCGAGCGTCGTTTCAGCTGACGACGGACGACCACCTGGCCGGCAGCCATCAACCCCGTGAACCTGGAAGACCGACTTGGCGATATCGAGACCGATTGTCGTGATCGTCTGCATGGCTTGCTCCTCCGAATGCGTGGGAGCCTTAACAGCGCCCACATCCATGGCACTCGATCGTGCCGGTGGAGGAGCCGTCCACAGCATCAAACTCGGAAGAACTCAGCCTGAGCAAATGTCTTCCGGGATACCCCCGATAGCGGACATCGGTCGATGCAGTCGGCATGTCTCAACCTTCCAAAAGACGACATTTTGCCAGGCGCAGATAGGACCGATGTGCTAACATCGGGCCGCGAAGGGATCTTGTCACGCCACGGCGGTCAGCCAGATGGGTGTTCAGATGATGATCACAATTCCGGAACTGGTGGCGCAGGCTTTGGGATCGTTCCTGACGTCGGACACCAAGAGCAGGTTTGGCGCTTCACATGCCCATTTGGCTGAAGTTGTCCCCTTCGCAGCCAGACTGACGCTTGATTGCATCGGCAACAGCGACGCCCTGTATCACAACATTGAGCACTCGATGCTCGTTACCCTCGCCGGGCACGACATATTGATGGGACGACAGATGTTGCGGGCAACGACCGCAGAGGACTATGCGAATTTCATTTTAGCGTGCCTTGCCCATGACATCGGATACGTTCGCGGAATCTTGCAGGGAGATGACAACGAGTCCTATGTCGCAGACCTGAGTGGTCGTACGATTCGTCTACCGCGAGGGTCGTCCGATGCCGCGCTCGCACCCTACCATGTGGACCGGTCCAAGTTGTTCGTCTCCGAGCGCCTCGGCGGGACCGAAGAGGTGGACGCTGAGCGAATTGCCCGAGCGATCGAATATACGCGCTTTCCATATGCGTCATCCTCGAACGACGACGACCTGATCGAAGAGGAGGGTTTGTTGCTGCGAGCCGCTGATCTCATAGGTCAACTCGGAGATCCCAATTACCTGAAAAAGGCAAATGCACTGTTCTACGAATTTGAAGAAATCGGTTTGAACAAACAGCTCGGCTACGATACGCCCGCAGACGTAGTCTACAAGTACCCGCAGTTCTATTGGAATAACGTCGCTCCGCAAATTCAGATGGCGATACGCTACCTCAATGTCACGTCGAGCGGACGCCAATGGATAGCAAACCTTTATGCTAATGTTTTCCGCGCAGAGCGTGAGCTGAACCTGTCGGGTCCGCAACTGTGACCATGCTGCGGAAGTCAATTCAGAGGTGGACGGCCTGCTCGATCAGGTGATTTGGCTGTCCAGCCCCGTTTGCAAAAATATTTCTGTTTTCTTTTGACCCAAATCACCGGCTTATCCGTGTGGTCCTGTCCTCCACGAGGGGCGTTGGCCATCGTCACGAACGTTGGGATGGGATGCGGTGGACGCCAGGGCGCTTTTGACGAACAGCGCGCGAGGCGGACGGAGAAGTCGTGTGGTCCTGACGCCCCGATGCTGGCGTCAAGTTCATGAGAAGCAAGCTTCTCGGGGGCGACGGTGACAATAAGCCGGTCACCGGGGAGAGCACGAAGGAAACCGTTAAAACCATTGCGCAGGGAATGCCGGGTGTCCCGGTGAACCTGTGGTGACTACCGTGTGCTTACTACCTTTTGCACACGGGCTGTGGGTGCAACGGGCACCCGGCATTTCCCTGCGTCCCTCTTGGGATCGCCCTGCGTCCCTCTTTTTAGGTGGGGCGATGAATTTGCAAAACTCGGGCGCAGCACGTCGCGAGAATGAGAAGTTATGTCCGGCACGTGCGGCGCATCCTTCGAGACGGCGCTTCGCGCCTCCTCAGGATGAGGTCCTCATGGTGAGGAGCGCGGCAACGCCGCGCGTCTCGAACCATGGCGCTAGTGGACTCGTGGCGAAGGGGCAGCTTTTCTTCTGTGCCTTACCCCGCCGCTGCAAAACGCTGATGGTCGCCGGCGCCCGCCGGGGTGATCGGCAGGCCGCCGTCGGCATATTCGTTGAGCTTGTTGCGCAGCGTGCGGATCGAAATGCCCAGGATATTGGCGGCGTGGGTGCGATTACCGAGGCAATGTTTCAGCGTCTCCAGGATCAAATCGCGCTCGACGTCGGCCACCGTGCGGCCGACCAGCGCGCGGGTGACCTGCTCGGCGGCGAAGGTGGCGTGGGCGACGGCGGGAACGGTCTTGGCGAGATCGAGACGATCGCCATCCGGGCTCAGGATGGCCTCGGCGCCGATTTCGTCGCCCTGAGCCATCAGCACCGAACGATGAATGGTGTTTTCCAGTTCGCGGACGTTGCCCTGCCAGCGGTTGGAGGTCAGCACCCGCTTCGCCTCGGCCGACAACGGCCGCGCCGGAACGCCGTTGGCGTCGGCATATTTCTTCACAAAGTGCAGCGCCAGTTCGAGGATATCCGCAGGGCGCTCGCGCAGCGGCGGGATCTTCAGGTTGACGACGTTGAGCCGGAACAGCAGATCCTCGCGGAAAGAGCCTTCGCGCACGGCGTCGGCAAGGTTGCGGTTCGAGGTCGCGAGAATGCGGATGTCGACCGGCACCGGGCGGGTGCCGCCGACCCGATCGATCACGCGCTCCTGGATCGCGCGCAGCAATTTGGATTGCAGCCGCACGTCCATTTCGGAGATTTCGTCCAGCAGCAGCGTGCCGCCGGTGGCTTCCTCGAATTTGCCGATGCGCCGCGCCACCGCGCCGGTGAACGCGCCTTTTTCATGCCCGAACAATTCGGATTCCAGAAGGTGTTCGGGAATCGCCGCGCAATTGATGCTGATGAATGGCCGCTTGGCGCGGTTGGAACGGGTATGGACGTAACGCGCCAGCACTTCCTTGCCGGTGCCGGATTCGCCGGTGATCATGACAGACGCATCCGAGCCCGCGATCTGCTGCGCCAGCTTGATCACCTTGGCCATGGCTTCGTCGCGATAGACCATGTCGCGGGAATCGTTGGCGACGGCGGCGAGCACCGCGGCGATCAGTTCCGGATCGGGCGGCAGCGGGATGTATTCCTTGGCGCCGGCGTGGATCGCGGCCACCGCGGCGCGGGCGTCGCTGGAGATGCCGCAGGCGACGATCGGCACGTGGATGTGTTCGGCCTCGAGCCGCATCACGAGGTCGCGGATGTCGAGCGCGACATCGACCAGCAGCAGGTCGGCGCCCTTGCCGCCGCGCAGCACCCGCATCGCCTGTTCGTGATCCTCCGCATGGGTGACGGAAGCGCCATTGTCCATCGCGATCTTGGTGGCGGTCGTGAGCTGGCCCTTCAATGTGCCAACGATGAGAAGCCGCATGGTAATCTCCTGTTCGTCTGTTGGCGCCGTTCGGGCGCCGGATCGTTAGGACTTTTCTGCCTTGATGATTTCCGTCATGGTGACGCCGAGCTTGTCTTCGACGAGCACCACTTCACCGCGCGCCACCAGCCGGTTGTTGACATAGATGTCGATGGATTCACCGACCCGACGGTCGAGTTCGAGCACCGTGCCGGGCCCGAGCTTGAGCAATTCGCCGACATCCATCTTGGAACGGCCGAGCACCGCCGAGACCTGGACCGGCACGTCGAACACCGCCTCCAGATCGGCGGCAATGCGCGAGGCCTGTTCGTCTTCATTATAGGCGATATCGTCGATCGCCGGCGTATCTGCGGAGTTGAGATCGGGCAATGGGACCTGCGTGTCGGTGTCACTCATGGCTTATCCTCATGGCCGTCCGGCCTGACCCCGGGACGCCATATAGCGCCCGACCAGTTCGTTGACTTTGGCTTCGATCGCCGCGCGCTCCAGCACCACGCCGCCGTCGGCCCATTCGATTCTGCAGTCGCCCTTGGCGATTTCCGGCTCGGCCAGGATCACCAGGCGGCCCTCGAAGCCGCTTCGTTTGGCCATCTGCTCGATCCGCTCGCGCGCGCCGTCATAAAGAGACTCGTGGATCCGGACCACCAGATGCGGGGTCGATACCAGATGCGAGAAACACTCGCGCACCAGTCCGGTGATCTCGCCGAGCGGCTCGGCGGCGATCAAATCGTTGCAAAGCTTTCGCGCGACCGCGACCGCGACGTCGACGGCTTCGGTCTCCATCCGGGTCTCGATGCCGGCAAAGCGCGATACGATGCCTTTGATCGCGACGCCGATTTCCTCGAGCGCCAGCGCGGCGCGGCGGTCGCTTTCGGCTTTCGCCTCGCGCTGCGCGGCGTCGTAGCCGTCGCGATAGGCGCGGGCCTCGGCTTGCGCGACCTTCTGCGCGATCTCGGCGGGCGTGGCCGGCTTCTCGCGCGCCTTGTCCGGTGCGGCGAAGTCGGTGTCGAACAGGAATTTTGCGGGCGCGGCCATCAGTACACCAGCTCGTCGTCGGCGCGGTTTTTCGTCAGCATGATTTCGCCCTTGGCGGCGAGGTCCTTGGCGAGGTTGACCAGCAGCGCCTGTGCTTCATCAACGTCGCGCAGCCGGACCGGGCCGAGTGCGGCCATATCGTCGAGCAGCATCTTGCCGGCACGCGACGACATGTTGCCGAGGAAGAAGGCGCGGACTTCCTCATTGGCGCTCTTGAGCGCGATACCGAGCTTGTCCTTGTCGACGTTGCGCATCAGGGTCTGGGCCGAGCCGGAATCCAGCTTGATGAGGTCGTCGAAGGTGAACATCAGCGCCTTGATGCGCTCGGCGGATTCGCGGTTTTCCTCTTCCAGCGAGGTGATGAAGCGGGTTTCGGTCTGGCGGTCGAAATTGTTGAAGATTTCCGCCATCACCTCATGGGCGTCGCGGCGGCGGGTTTGCGACAGGTTCGACATGAATTCGGTGCGCAGCGTCTGCTCGACGCGCTCGATCACTTCCTTCTGCACCGCTTCCATCCGCAGCATGCGGCCGACCACGTCGAGCGCCATGTCCTCGGGCAGGATCGCGAGCACGCGGGCGGCGTGTTCCGGCTTCAGTTTCGACAGAACCACGGCAATGGTTTGCGGATATTCGTTCTTGAGATAGTTGGCGAGCACCTCTTCCTGCACGTTGGAGAGTTTCTCCCACATGTTGCGGCCGGCGGGGCCGCGGATCTCGTCCATGATGCCGCTGACCCGCTCGGCCGGCAGATATTGCTGCAACAGCCGTTCGGTGCCGTCGAAGGTTCCCATCAGCGCGCCGGAGGCCGACATCCGCGACACGAATTCGAGCATCAGATCTTCCACCACGTCCGCTTCCACGGTGCCGAGGGTCGACATCACGATCGAGAGCTCGCGCACTTCGTCGTCGTCGAGCAGCTGCCAGACCTTGCCGCCATATTGTTCGCCGAGCGCCAGCATCAGGATCGCGGCGCGCTTCGGGCCGGACAGCGCCGGCCCCTTCGGGCGATTGCCCTGACGGCTCGCCAGCGTGGCGATCACCGTGGAGATGTCGTTGGCGTTGGAGGTTTGCGGGGGGAGGGCCATGTCAGATTACGCCGGTTCCGTGAGCCACTGGCGAACGATGTTGGCGGTCTCGTTCGGGTTTCGCTCGGCCAGTTCGCCGACGCGATGCACCGTCTGCGCGTGGACCTGGCCCTGAACCTGGGCGACGTCGATCTGGTTCAGGCCGGCCGCACCGGGCACCAGGCTCTGGCCGGTGCTGCCCGCCGCCGCGCTGGCGTCGGTCAGTGCCGGCACCGCATCGTCACCGGTCAACGCCGGGATCGCATCGGAAGTGAGGATCCGCTTGACCAGCGGGCGGATCACCATGAACAGCACCACCAGGCTCAGCAGCATCATCACGCCGAGCTCGATGACGTACATCACGTCATCCTTGGTGAATTGCAGCATGCCCAACAGGCCGCTCGGCTCGGCGATCGGCGGCACGGCGGGAGATTCCGCGAATTTGAGGTTGACGACCTCGACCTGGTCGCCGCGCTTCTGGTCGAAGCCGATCGCCGAGCGCACCAGCGTCGCAATCCGGTCGAGCTGGTCCTTGCCGCGCTCCTGATAGACCATCTCGCCTTTTTCGTTCTTGGTGTAGGCGCCGTCGACCAGCACCGCGACCGAGATGCGGTTGACCCGTCCGGCTTCGGTGACTTCGGTCTTGGTGGTGTGGGAAATCTCGTAATTGTTGGTTTCTTCGGTCTTCTTGCTCTGGTCTTTTGCCGTCGACGCGCCGTCCGGGCGCTGATTGCCCGGCAATTCGTTGTTGACGGTGACCTGGCCGCTGTTGTCGGCGGTGGCGCTGGATTCTTCCCGGGTCTGGCTCGAGCGCAGCACGCGGCCTTCCGGATCGAACTTGTCCGAGGTCTGGGTGATCCGGTTGTAGTCGAAATCGGCGGAGAGCTGGACCCGGGCGCGGCCGGCGCCCACCACCGACGACACGATCGCCTCGACCTCGTTGCGCAGCCGCTTTTCGAAGGCATTGCGGCGTTCGTCGCCGGCCACGTTCTCGTTGTCGCCGGCTTCGCCGTCGGCGAGCAACTGACCGGATTCGTCGACGATCGAGACCCGCTGCGGCTTCAACCCGCTGACGGCGGAGGCCACCAGATGGCGGATGGCCTTGATCTGCTGTTGTTCGAGCGAGCCGCGCACCCGCACCACGATCGAGGCCGACGGCTCCGGGGTCTCGCGGGAGAACAGCGGCCGCTCCGGCAGCACCAGATGGACCCGTGCGGCCTGGATGCGGTCGATGGCGCGGATGGTGCGGGCCAGTTCGCCCTCCAATGCGCGCAGATGATTGATGTTCTGGACGAAGCTGGTGGTGCCCAGGGCGTCGGATTTGTCGAAAATCTCGTAACCGACGCCGCCGCCCTTGGGCAGGCCGCCCTCGGCGAGCTTCATCCGCAGCCGGGTGACCTTGTCTTTCGGCACCATGATCACGGCGCCGTCGTTGCGCAGCTCGTAGGGGATCGCCTGGCGTTCCAGGTCCTTGATGATGGCGGAGGAGTCTTCGGTGGAGAGATCGGTAAACAGCGTGGTCATCTGGGGGGTGGTGACCCGGATGATGACAAACGCAAAGAAGCCGATCAACGCGGCGGTTACCGCGACCATCGCCATCAGGCGCGCAGCGCCCAGACCCTTTAGGAAGCTCACCAGACTCTGCAAAACCAACCGCCCCCGAAGATTCGGCCCCAGGAGCCGACTGGGCAATTATTGCCTATGGGATGGTTTCGATATGGTTAACGAAGGTTAAGAGCCGAAGCGATTGTGCCATATGAAAAAGATCGGCCTCGCAAAACGAGGCCGATCTTCATCAAATTCGATTGGTTTTGGCTTATTGGCGATATTGCTGGATACGGGTGGTGCGCAGTCCCGCCAGGCCATGCTGGTCGATGGAAAACTGCCAGGAAAGGAATTCGTCCACCGTCAGGGTGTAACGGCTGCAGGCCTCCTCAAGGGAGAGCAGACCGCCACGAACCGCGGCGACGACTTCGGCCTTACGGCGGATAACCCACCGTTTGGTACCGGGCGCGGGCAGATCCGCAATTGTTAACGGACTGCCGTCAGGCCCGATGACGTATTTTACCCTCGGGCGATGGGGTTCTGTCATGGCGTACTCACAAACTCTCAACCACTGAACTCACGCTAGCAATCTACGCCCCGCGGCTTAAAATTTGCCTAAGCCCAAGGCTCCAATACGAATCTCCTTGAAAATGCCGTGACACGTTCATCCGGACGCCATTTTTGGCGCCCGGACGGGCCGGTTTGGGGTCTGGAAAGGGAAATCAGCTGTGGCGGCGATGGCGGGTGACCCGCCGCGTCAGTTGCTGATGATGCTCTGGATCTGGTTGACCGTGAAGGTCTGACCGCCAATGGTCAGCAGCGGCGGCGACTGGGTGAGGTCGACCGAACTGACCGTCCCCGCGACAGCGGATGTAATGGCCACGGTGTTGCCGTTGGTGTCCTTGGCGGTCGCCGTAAGGGTGTAATTGCCGTCAGGGAATTGGGTGCCGTCGTTGCCCTGGCCGTTCCATGCAAACGGCTGATTGTTGCCGGCCGATACGGAGAAAGAGCCGGTGAACACGGTCTGACCGGTGCTGCTGGCGATAGAGACATCCATGACCGACGCGGTGGGAATGCTGAGCTCCCAATCCGCTAAGCTGTTGACCATGGTGGCGGTGTTGCCGTTGACCACCGCCGTCTTGCCGACATAGGCGAGCGCTTCGGTCGATTGCGTGGTCTGCTGCAGCGATACCAGGGTCGACAGCGAGTCGTTGGTATTGAGCTGTTGCTGGACGCCGGCGAATTCGACGAGCTGCTGGGTGAACTGGTTGGTGTCCAGCGGATCGAGCGGGTTCTGGTTCTGCAATTGCGTCGTCAGCAGTGTCAGGAAGCTCTGGAAGTTGCCGGCGATCTGCTGCGACGCCAGCGCGTTGGCCGAGTTGGCCGCCGACGAGCCGGACGATGACGCCGGGAGGGGCGTCGTGCCTGAAACGATCGTGGGGGCATTGGTTGCTGCTGTAGCGGTCATGTCCGTCTCCTCAAACGCTGATGTCGACGCCGCTGCTCGATCCGAGCATGCGGCCGTAACTTCGTCCCACGGGCGTGACGGGGACGGCGTCTTCATTGCTGATGACCAGCCGCTGGGCGTTGCGGTTGGTGTCGTTGCCGCTGTTCTGTCCGGAAGAAGATTGATCGCGCAGGCTGAACTGCAGCCCGCCGTCGCCGGTCTTGAAGCCCGCGTCATTCAGCGCGCGCTGCAATTGCGGCGCGTCCTGCTGCAGCATCGACAGCGTTTCCGGCTTTTCGACCGTCAAATGCGAGGTCATCTGGCCGCTGCGATCGACGTCGATGCGAACGTCGATCCGTCCAAGGTCGGCCGGATCGAGCCGGATCTCGAAGCTGCTCTTGCCGTTCTTGACCGATGCGGCGATCTCGAGCGCAAGTCCGCTCAATGGCACGGCGTGCGTTGCGGCGGTTGCGGTCAGCGATCCCGTGGCGGTTGAATTGATCGCCGTCGAAGCAAGCTGTTGCGGAACGGCGGCCGCGGTCTGGCTGCTGGCGTCGACGGACGCCGTTGCGGTGCGGTCCGTGGTGCTGCCGGCGGCATGATCGTGCGCGGAGGCGGTGGTTGTCGCTGCCAGGGATGCACCGGCGGCGCTGCCCGCATTTGTCGTGTCGGTGGCGCCATCGGTTGCGGCCGGCTTGGCGGCGACCGCGGGCTGTTGGGCGACCGTTGCGGTCGGGTCCGTCGTGCCGGAGGCGTCGGAACTGTTTGAGGTCTTGGTATCGGCTTGCGTTGTCGCCGCCGTCTTGGCGCCCGAACCCTTGACGGTGACAGGCGCGGTCGCGGCAATTGTTGTCGTGACCGTGGTATCGGCAGAAGCGTCCGCGCCGCCCTGGGGCGCGGTCTTCGCCGCTCCGGTGGTCTGGCTTGCGCTGGTTTGGGGCGCAGCCTTCGTAGGTGCCGTGGTCACATCGGTCGTCGTCGTATCGGTCGCGTCGGCATCGGCCGGCGCCGCTGTTGCTGCCGATGTGGCCGACTGGCTGGCCGCAATGGCAGCCGCGGCGATTGCCAGCGGCGCCGTGCCGCTCGCAGACCCCGGCGTGGCAGCAGCGGCCGCGACCGTCACCGTGACGGGAATGGCGATCGCAACCGGGGTCGTAGCCGCGGTGCTGGTTCCATCCTGCGATGCCGGGTCGGCGGGCCCGTTTGTCGAAGCGGACGTCGAGGCGTCGGTGGACGAGGCCGTGGTCGATGTCGTGGAATCGTCCTTCGCGGCCGAGGGCTTGGTCCGGGAACGCGGCGGCGCGTCGGTATTGTTGCTGGCATTGGCGTCGGAAGTCCGCCCGTTATTGGCGTCCTGATTGCCCGAACTGTTGTTATTGTTGTTGTTCGCGGGCTGGTTGGCCGAAGCCGAATTACGCCAGCGGCTGTTATCCGCGGCGCTAGAATGATTGTCGGGCCAGTTTTGCTGGGCCGATTGCTGCTGCGCCTGGCTGGCGTTGGCGGCGGTGTTGCTGTCGACCAGGCCCGCAAAGATATCGTTGCCCTGCGAAGGGTCGGCCGCCGGCTTCGGCCGCGGCGTCGCGTTCTGAAAAGATACGTTTGTCGCTGCTTCTGACGTGACGCTCTGCACGGACGGCCTCTTGCACTAAATCCTTGGCTTCAGATCAGCAAGGAGTGGGCCAGTCCGCCTCTCAAAAATTATCTATATATTTCAACATCTTGATCTAGAGGCGGCCGAATCTCGGGGGTAATCGAAGGCGCCCCTTTTCTGCCCGGCGGCAAGATTTGCCGTTGGGCTAGCGCAAAACGCAGGTCCGCGTGATTGCCTGACGGGAATGCGGCCTATATTAAAGAGCAGCTTTTCAGCCGTTCCAATCTGCTTGCCGGGAGCTGGTGCAAAGCGCTCGGAAGATTTGGCGCTCGGAAGGTTTGGCTTTCTGACGATTTGGCTTTCTGATCGCGGTAGCGTTCGCTGCCGCCGCGATCGCATCGATGACCGGAACCATGCTCAACAGTTTGGATATCGAAGGACGTCCGCAGGACACCAGGGTCGTGGTCGCCATGTCCGGCGGCGTCGATTCGTCGGCGACGGCGGCGCTGTTGAAGGCCGAGGGCTACGACGTCGTCGGCATCACGCTGCAGCTCTACGATCATGGCGCGGCCACCCATCGCAAGGGCGCCTGCTGCGCCGGGCAGGATATCCACGATGCCCGCAATGTCGCCGAGCGGATCGGCATCCCGCATTACGTGCTGGACTATGAGAGCCGCTTCCGCGAATCGGTGATCGATAATTTCGCCGCCAGCTATGCCTCGGGCGAGACCCCGGTGCCGTGCATCGAATGCAACCGCTCGGTCAAGTTCCGCGATCTGCTCAAGACCGCGCGTGAACTCGGCGCCTCGGCGCTGGCGACCGGGCATTATGTCGCTTCGCGCCGTATGGGTGACGGATCGCGCGCGCTGGTATGCGCCGCCGATGCCGATCGCGACCAGAGCTATTTCCTGTTCGCGACCACGCGTGAGCAGCTCGACTATCTGCGCTTCCCCTTGGGCGACATGACCAAGCCGCAAACGCGCGAGCTGGCGCGGCGCTTCGGGCTTGAAGTTGCGGACAAGCAGGACAGCCAGGACATCTGCTTCGTGCCGACCGGACGCTATACCGACATCATCGGCCGCTTGCGGCCGAATGCGATCGAGCCCGGCGACATCGTCGATCTCGACGGCCACGTGATCGGCCAGCATCAGGGCATCGTTCATTTCACCGTCGGCCAGCGCAAGGGATTGGGCATTGCCTCCGGCGCGCCGCTGTATGTGGTGAAGCTCGACGCTGCGAGCCGCCGCGTCGTGGCCGGGCCGCGCGAGGCGCTGCGGATGGATCGCATCGTGCTGCGCGACGTCAACTGGATCGGCAACGGGGCGCTCGATCGCGCCGTCGGCGACGGCCTGGAGCTTTTCGTGCGGGTGCGATCGACCCGCGCGCCGCAGCCGGCGTGGCTGCGCGCCGCCGATGGCGGCTATGAAGTCGAACTGGTCGCGGGCGAGGAGGGCGTCTCGCCCGGCCAGGCCTGCGTGTTTTACGATGCCGCTTCAGGTCAGGCGCGCGTGCTCGGCGGCGGGTTCATCCAGAGCGCGACCGCGCGGCGGGCCGCGGCCAAAAGCGTGACGCAGCCGCTGGTCGTCGAGGCCGTACGCTAATAAGAAATTGCGCGGATAATTGCGCTGACAAAAAATGCGCGGATAAAAATTCAAGGCGAGGGCATGGCTGGGGATATCGACCGCGCGGGGGTCGAAAAGGCTTATGAGCGCTGGGCGCCGGTGTACGACCTTGTGTTCGGCAAGGTCTTCGACCAGGGCCGTCAATCGACCATCGCGGAAGCCGACAAGATCGGCGGCCGGATTCTCGATGTCGGCGTCGGCACCGGATTGTCGCTGTCGGATTATTCGCGCACCACCCAATTGTATGGCGTCGATATTTCCGAGCCGATGCTGCGCAGGGCACAGCAACGCGTGCGGGCGCTCGGGCTTGTCAATGTCCAGACGCTCGCGGTGATGGATGCGAAGAATCTCGCGTTTCCCGATTCGTTTTTCGACGCCGTGGTGGCGCAATATGTCATCACCGCGGTGCCTGATCCGGAACGCACGCTCGATGATTTCATCCGCGTGCTGAAGCCCGGCGGCGAACTGATCCTGGTCAATCACATCGGCGCCGAAAGCGGTCCGCGCCGCATCTTCGAACTGGCGTTCGCGCCGCTGGCGCGCCGGCTCGGCTGGCGGCCGGAATTTCCGTGGGCGCGGCTGGTCGATTGGGCCGCCAAACATGGCGGCGTCAGCCTGACCGAACGGCGCCCGATGCCGCCGATGGGGCATTTCTCGCTGATCCGTTACCGCAAATCCTGACGTTTTCTGCGGAACCTCTGCGCTCGCGGGCCGTTTTCCCGGCATGCAGATCAAACGCTCAATTCTTGCATCATGTGTTCTGGTCGCGCTCTCAGGCGTGACCTACGCCCAGGTGCCGACCAACCCGCCGGCGCATGATGCGGCGCAGTCCACGCCGGAAAACAGGCGCGGCTGTGCCCCGACGCAAACGACGCCGCAGGGCAATATCGCGCCTGAGGGAACCACCACGGGCCAAAGTGCGGCCCCCTTGGGCGATCGGCTGGCCAAATCCGACGGTGTGTTGTGTCCGCCCTCCAACGTCGACCCCCAGATGCATGCTCCGGCCCCCAATGCCGGCACCGGAAACATGCCGGTGATTCCGCCGCCCGGCAGCCCCGGCGGCGACCCCAACGTCCGGCCCAAATAGCCACAAGGCTGCAATAGCTTGGCAGAACGAGCGGGTTTGCTTGACAGGCCCTCGACCGGCTTCTTATATGCCGCGCGTTCGCGCCTGCGGTAGATGACCGCGACGGCGAACCGTGGCGAGGTAGCTCAGCTGGTTAGAGCACGGGAATCATAATCCTGGGGTCGGGGGTTCGAGTCCCTCTCTCGCTACCAAGTCCAGCGTAACCCTTTGATTTCTCAGCCTTGGCCGATCGATGTTTCGACGTGAGGGATGTCTCAATGATACATCCGGAAGCGCGGTCAATCAATCGCACTTCGACTGCAGGTCAGGCGTTTGCATACGCACGAGGTCTTAGGCCGCGTCAGATCATCAGGCTCATAACCCAAGGTCACAGGTTCAATTCCTATCCGTCCTCTCGGAAAGCTGGGGTTTGAGGTCGCGCAGTCGAGCGTCGCCAAGTACATGGTCAAACGGCGGGGGCCGCCCAGCCAGGGATGGCGGACCTTCTTGCGTAACCACGCGCCGGACATCGCCGCCATGGACCTGTTCGCTGTTCCAACTATCGGTTTCGACCTGCTCTATGGTCATCGTCCGGCTCGACCGCAGAGAGGTCGTCTGGATCAACGTCACAGCAAATCCGACGGCAGAATGGGTTGCACGTCAGATAACGGAGGCATTTCCTGGGATGAGGCTCCGCATTACCTCATCCGCGATCGCGACCGGATCTATGGCAGCGTCGTCACGCGCCGATTGCGCGCCATGGGCATCCGGGACAGACCTACCGCACCAGCCTCGCCCTGGCAGAACGGCTTTGCCGAACGGCTGATCGGATCGATCCGGCGTGAATGCGTGGACCACATCATTGTCCTGGGCGAGGCGCATCTGCGCCGAATTCTGAAATCCTATGCTGATTATTACAACGGCGTCAGAACGCACCGGTCCTTGAACAAGGATGCGCCGGTCTCTCGCTTGGTACAGCGCGCCGGTGTCATTCGTTCACGTGCCATCCTGGGCGGACTTCATCACCATTATGGTCGGATTTAGGGTTTTCGGTACACACACGCACTGCACGAGCCAGCCGACCTGTTTGACGAGTGACGCATCGACCGTCGCCGTAACGAATAAGCGCATGCCTGATCTTTCGTCACTCCTTGCCAAAATTCCAGATGATTTAAAACCTTTGGTGGCGCTCGGCATCGGCGCAGTCATGCTGGTTTTTCTCGTGATGTTCCATGGTGCCGGTCTCCACCTTATTCTCGTGTTGCGTAAGCGGCGCGAACGACGGCTTCGTCTGGAGCGGCTCCACCTTGTCGCGGCATTTCTCTTGTTCGGTTGGTCCGTCTTCCTCCTGCTGCACACTGCATATCGCTGAGTTTATGATGTGGGCGTATACCCTCATATACCTGGGTTTGATTGCGCGCGCCTACGACGCGATCTACTTTTGTGCGAACGCCTACACCACGCTCGGTTACGGAAGTGTCGACCTTGAAGCGCATTGGCGGCTTATCAGCCCTATCATCGGCATTTCGGGACTGTTCACCTTCGCTTGGACCACCAGCGCACTAATTGATGTGGACGATGCTGTTTGCTGCGGTGCATGAGTCCGTTTATGGCACTTTTGAGACATGCCGACAGGCGCCGAGAATGTCTGCTTGTTGGGGGCGACCGGAAGTGAGCGGTCGATGGTCGAAACGGCGCTTTTGACCTGTGCCTGTCGGAAATCAAACTCGCACATACAGATGATGAAGTCCGCCAAGAAATGGCGCCATTTACTAGCCAGATTGAGTTTCCGACAATGACAA
>CAWAWU010000004.1:0-1352735 GCA_963785945.1 uncultured Alphaproteobacteria bacterium | reverse complement strand
CAGATACTGATAAGGACCAGACGCCGTGAACCACAGCCTGTCGTCGGCATTGAAGTCCAGCACGTCGATGCGGTTCTCGTTGTAACCCGCATAATCATTCTCATAGACGTTGATGTTGAGCGTATCGCGCCCGACCTCCAACTTTACGTCGGCACGCTCGCTACCGTAGTAAAGCGACCATGGTGACGATGTCGTTACCGGCCCCGGCATTGACCTGATCGCCATCGGCATAAATACGTATCATTGCCGTTGCCGCCAAAGAGCACGTCGAAGGTGTGATCCCACGCCCCGTACAGAGTGTCGTTGCCGTCACCGCCATAGAGGGTGTCCGAGCCATAACCACCATGGAGGTAGTCATAGCCAAGGTTCCCGTTCAGCGTATCGTTGCCGTCGTTACCGTAGATGGTGTCGGCGCCGTCGCCGCCGTAGACGAGTTCGCGGGCGTAGCCCCCGTCGAAATAGTCTTCTCCCTTCAAGAGATTGAAGGTGTTGATACCGCCGTAGTTGTAGCCGTACACACTATCGGCGTAGTTCGTGAAGTTAATGGTAGCCATGACGTAGTTTTCCTGTAGGGTTTAGAGGTTGATTTTGGTTACTCGCAAATAGACACCCATTGATAGGTGCCGCTGATCAGCACTTGTTCCAGACGACAAGTGCTGGTCCCGTAAGGCATGCTTTCGATCATAGTCTGTACCGATACCGCGCCCGTCTGCAGGGTGGTGACGAGAAGAAGGGTCGCGAACATTTGGCGTCTCGCTTTGCTAGGCCTGGGCCTGTGATTGTCGTCCTGGCGCTTACATCGGAGCGAGGCTTGGCCGGCCATATGACCGCCCAAGCCACTCTCTTGATCTCCACAGCCAATCGGCGCGAAGCTGACGGGGTATGAAGCTTTGCGGTAGTGGACTATGATACCTTCTGCGCGTCAGGCGACGATGATCGCCATCTGGGCTCGGCGGGTCGTCGAACGGCTCGAGAAGGGCGGGGTCGCCAGCGGACCAATTCTTCAAGCGATGGGGATCGACCATCGCAGCATTGGTCGTCGCGGATCACGGCTGCCGCAGGCGAGCCTGCTTGCATTAATTGAGCACGCAGCCGACCGAACTCAACGACCCATTTTTCGGCTTGCGCCTCGGCTATGAGCGTGATCCACGCGATGCCGGGGTGCTCACCTTTATCGGCCTTAATGAGCTAACATTGGCTCACTATCTGGGTGACTTGCAGCGTTATCTGTCGGTGAACTTGGACGAATGCACGTTGGCGGTCGAGGAAGACGGGGACCGTTTGTCACTTGGCCTCCGCTGGGGCAATCCCGAGATGATCGGCAACCGGCAAGCCTCCGAGTTTGCGATCGGCACATTGCTGCGCGGCCTGCGTTTCGTCACGCGCAGCAGGCTGTCGGATGCCATCGTGCGACTGCGCCACGCCGCGCCGGTCGACGCGGCATTGGCTGAGAAGATCCTCCACGCCCCGGTCGAGTGGACGCGTGAGCGCGATGCTATCATTGGCCCTCGCTCGTGGCTCCAACTCCCGATCGCCGGCGCTGATCCGGAGTTGCTCGATGTCCTTCGCGACCATGCGAATAGCCTTTTGGCAGAGCGGCAAGCCCTACGGGACATGAGCATCGTCGCCAGAGTCGAACGGATTGTTCTGCCAAGGCTAGCTCGAGGCAGCATTGATGCAGGCGCGATTGCCGCCGAGTTGGGCATGAGTACCCGCACGCTGACCCGCAGGCTGGGTTCGACCGGCGCAAGCTTCGCGGCGATCGTCGACGGCTTGCGATGCGACCTGGCAAAACGCTACGTGAGCTCCCATGAATTTTCCTTGAAGCAGACCGCGCATCTACTCGGCTTTTCCGAGCCAGCCGCATTCAATCGTGCCTTCCGCAGATGGACCGGGCAGTCGCCCTCGGCGTGGCGACGCGTGACAACTCGAGGCGGATGATCCGGTAGTGCGGATCGCAACCCTCGGCGCCGCCTCGGGCGGCTGAGACATTCGCTTGATGAACTGGAAATGGGGTCGCCAGGACCTGCCTCGGCATCCTGCGCCTGTTCCGCGACCTTGAGGCTGGCCGCGCCGAGGCTGTGTTGGCCCGTGCTCTCCAGATCGGCACGCTGACCTACAAGAGCATCGCTTCCATCCTGGCCAACCGGCTGGGCCGCCGGACCGCTCCAGACGAGCCCACAGTGGTCATCGATCAGGCCAACCTGCGCGGCCCCGGCTACTTCCATTGAGGAGAACCACCATGCTGGTCCATCCCACGCTCGACCTGCTCGCCAGCCTCGGCCTGCACGGCATGGCGAAGGCCTTCCAGGATCTGGAGGCCCAACCCGAGGGCCAAGGCGCTGCAGCATGCCGAATGGCTCGCTCTGTTGCTCGATCGGGAGGCGACGGCGCATCGGCAAAAGCGCTTCGAGGCGCGCCCGGGCTGCCCGTCTGCGCCATCAGGCCAGCATCGAGGACGTCGACTTCCGCGCCGCCCGCGGGCTCGATCGCGGCCTCTTCCTCAAGCCCGATCAGCAAGGGCGGGCAGACCAGACGAACACCGATTGTCTGCGTGTGCGATGCCTGCTTCAGAAAGCACCGCGGCGAGCACCGGCCTGCCCCGGCCGAGCGCGGTCACCGGCGACACTGAGCGGGGGCAGCGCGGAGGTGCGACGAGAGTGCTGCAGACGGCTCGTGGGAGACCGAGCTGGCGCCGAAAAATTAGCTTATTGAGCAGAGATAAACTCCAACCTTCTGATCAGTAGACGCCGGTGTCGTCGTCGCCGTCGGCCGGGGCGGAGGTGGTGGCTCCGGTCGAGGAGGTAGCGGCGGTCGGCTGATCCAGGCCGGCGGCAATCGAGGCGCCGAGCTCGCTGCCAGGCAGCATGGAATTCGGATAGGCGGTGAGAAAGTCGCTCATGGCTTCGACCGTGCCGATGGAAAGGGCGCTCATGTAGGCCCGGATCTCCTGCGCGTCCTGGGCGCGGGCGATGCCCGGGCCGGCCACCAGCGCCAGGGCACCGGCATGCAAAGCTGCGATCAGCAGGTTGATCTTCTTCATGGGAGGCACCGTCACTGATTGGTTGCGCAGGTCACCGGCAACCTATCCTCCAAGTCCGAACATGCCGTTAACGCCGACGATTCCCAAGGCACCCACCCGCCCTGTTCCAATCGGCGAAGAAATTTGACAACTATCCCGTTTTGGTTGAAATCTGTGGTGAGCGATCAGCGTGTCGGACCAAGCTCGACCCATGCGTGGCCAGTCCAGGCGATACGACTTCGATCTCATCCTGGCCGGGGAATTCCGCGGCTCCGGCGAGGTCGCCGAGACCATCGCCTCGCATCTGGCGAGCCTGGCCCATTGCTCGTTGCAGCTGGGGCTGTTGTGGTTGCGCGACCCGGCCCTGCCACCATCGGCACCCGTCCACGCGCGCATCGCCCGGCTGGTGCGCGAGCATACTGCGGTGCCAATCCCGCCGGAAATCGACGATCTGACCTGCCGGATCGCCCTGGTCTATGAGCCGCGTCTCCTGGCGGCCGCAGCATCGGGCATTCCCCGCCTGCGGGCGGACCACGCTCTGGTCATCCTGGCCCAATCGCTGCTGCGATCAAGCGGACCAGCGTTCGATCCCGGCATGGCCGCCGCCTCAATCGACGATCGCATCAGCAGGCGCCAGCTGTGGTGCCCGGCCTCCCCGGCGATCCGCAGGCAGTATGTGGAGCATGCCGCCGGCCTGCCCTTCGCCCGCTCGGACCTGCCGCCGCTCGAGCCGATCGCGGCATGGCGCACGGAGCGCAACCGTCGCGGCGGTGGCCGCCCAGTCCTGGGGCGCATGCTCCGCTTCGACGACGACCGGCTGCCGGCGGGCCGCGACAACCTGCTCGCGGCCCATCCGACCGAGCCCGATCTCGAGATGCGTTTCCTCGGTGGCGAGGCAGCACTGGCCGGCCTGGTCAAGCCTCTGCCACCGGCCTGGCGGATCTTTCCCCGCGAAGCCATCAGCGCCAGGCGCTTCCTCGCCCGGCTCGACCTCTATGTCCACCATCAGGACGAGCCGCAACGCCAGTTCCCGCGCGGTGCCCTCCAGGCCATGGCCGCCGGCCGGGTCGTGACGCTCGGCTCGGGTTCAAGGCGATCCTGGGGCCGGGCCCCGCCTATCGCGAGCCGGACCAGGTGGCCGAGACCGCGCGCTACCTGCAGGCCGAGCCCCGCTTCTACGACCGCTACGTCGCCGAGCAGGACGCGGCCCTGGCCGAGCGGTTCGGGCCGCAGACGCTCCTGGACCTCCTGGCCGAGCATGTGCGCCTGCCGCGACCGGCACGCCCGCGGGCGAGCGACGCCAAGCGCGCGATCGCCTTCTACCCCACCAACGGCGTGGGCCTGGGCCATGTCACCCGGCTGCTCGCGATCGCGCGCCGGCTCCCGCCCGACTACGAGCCGGTCTTCTTCACCCCCTGCCACGCGCTGTCGGTGATCGAGCATGCCGGCTACCGGACGGAGTACGTCCCCGAGCCGGCCCATGACGAGACCGTGGCCGCCGACCACCATGCGGCGATGGCCCCGCGCCTGCTCGCCATGCTGCGCCACTACGACCCGGCCGCGATCGTGTTCGACGGCAACGTCCCGCGCGAGGCGCTGCTCGCGGCCTGCGCCGAGGTCGAGGCGCCGCTGGTCTGGGTGCGTCGCGGCATGTGGCGGGCCGATCCGGCGCTGGCCCGTCATCTGGCGCTGAGCAGCCGCTTCGACGCCGTGCTCGAGCCCACCGAAGCCGCCGCCGCCGCCGACCGCGGCGTCACCGCCGCCGCACCGGACGGGCCGCTGGCCGTGCCGCCGGTGATGCTGCTGGACGCCGGCGAGCTGAACGAAGCCAAGGCGTCCCGCGCCGCCCTGGGGCTGGAGCCGGGCCGCGCCGCCGTGCTGGTCCAGCTGGGTGCCGGCAACAACAACGACATCGACCGCGTGCTGGACCACGTCGCCGCCGCACAGCGCCGCCTCGACCTCCAGGTCGTGGTGGCGGAATGGCTGATCCAGCACGCGCCCGTGCGGCGGCGCGGCCTGCGCTACCTCTCCGCCTTCCCCAACACTCGGCACTTTCGCGCCTTCGACTTCGCGATCAGCGCCGCCGGCTACAACTCGTTCCACGAGCTCATGCATCACGGCCTGCCCACCATCTTCGTGCCCAACGACCAGCAGAAGGTGGACGACCAGCGGGCCCGGGCGGAGTGGGCCGAAAGCCGAGGTGCCGCGATCTGCCTGCCGCGTGGTGCGGAAGGTGCGCTGCCCGGCTACATGTCGGCTCTGCTCGACCCGGCGCTGCGCCGGCAGCTGGCGCGCCGCGCCCGGGCCGCCTGCCCGATCAACGGTGCTGCCAGTGCCGCCGCAGCGATCGTCGCCGTGATCGGGCGGGGCTAGGGATCCGGCATGGCGACCCGCCTCAAGCCCGCGCCTGCCGGCGAGCTCGACCGGCTGCGTGGCCTGGTGGCCGAGCAGCATCGCCGCTTGAAGGTAGCCCGCAGCGAGCTGGACCCACCCGACACGCGCGGATGCCATCGTCGAGCCCCTGCCCTCGCGCTGCGCCAAGCCGCGTCTGACCAGCGTGGCGTTGACACGCCTGATCGAGGCAGGCCCGGACCCGCCTCGAGCTCATGGATACGACCCTGGGCGCCATCTACTGGCGCCACTGGCCGGAGCGTCGGCCGACCATGCCGGTCCTGCGCCCCTCGCCCGGCCTCGCCGCCTACGCGCTGCGCAGCGTGCCCGACCTGCCCAACCTCGTGCTGGCCCTGTTCTTTCGCCCGCCCGGCGAGATCGAGGGTGCCATCGCCAAGGCGCTGGCCGAGCAGCAGGCCGGCGAGCCGTTCCTGCCGGTGTTCCTGACCAACCACCCCGACTTCACGCCCGTTGCGCGAGCAGCGGCTGGCCTTCGAGTACTTCCCGTTCGAGCTCGACGAGGCGGCGGCCGCCACCCGAGCCGCGCTGGGCCGCCTACCTCGTGACCACGCTGGAGCTCACCATGCGCCGGTGGGGCGTCCGGCAGGTCGTGGCTGCTGTGAGCGCGGCCACCGCTAGCTCTGCCGCGCCTGCGGCTGGCCGACGCGTTGCTGGCCCAGAGCAGGGCCGACGAGGCGGAGCGGGTGCTCCTGCCCGCTGGTCGGCGCCAAGGACACCGCGGCCCTGGCGGCGCTGGCCTCCCTCTACCTCGCCCAGGGTCGCTTGGCCGATGCCGCCGCCTGCGCGCGCACGGCGATCGCAGCCGGCCCGCTGCCGGCGAAGCTGCTGGTCGCCGTCGCCAGCAGCCTGGCGCGCGCGCACGACCCCGAGGCCGCGGACGCGGCCCTGGCCCAGGCGATCGATGCCGGGGACACCGCGATCGAGCTGCGGATCGCCCGCGCGCGCCTCGCCGAGGAGCGGGGACGGACGGATCTCGCCTTGCGGCACTGGCAGCGCGTGCTCGGACTTGCCGCGGACCATCTCGACGGCCGACTCGGCATGGTCCGCGCCCTGCGTGCCGAGGCCCGGTTCTCCGAGGCCGAGCGGCTGTGCCGGGAGCTGCTGACGGCGGCGCCCAGGGATACGCGGCCGGCAGCCGAGCTGGCCCGGATCGCGCAGGATGCCGGCGACCCGGTCGCGGCGGAGACCCGTTGGCACGACGCCCTGCTGGCGAGCCCGGGCCAGCTCGCGGCGCTGCTCGGTCTCGCCCAGGCCCTGACCGCGCAGCACCGCTTTCCCGAGGCGCGCGCAATCCTCGTGGAACTCGGCGCTCGCGAGCCCGGCCACCCACAGCCGGCGGCGGCCCTGGTCCGCACCCTGCTGGTCGAGGGCGACGTTGTGGCGGCCGAGCACCGAGCGCGCGGGCCTGGTGGACCTTGAGCCCGCGCAGCCCGAGCACCGCCTGCTGCTCGGTCGCGTGCTGGAGGCCGCTGCCGATGGTGCGGCGGCCGCAGCCCTCTACCTGGATCTCGTCACCGCATCGCCGCAGGCGCTCGAGCCGCGCCTGGCCGTGGCCGAGCTGGCCGCACGCCAGGGCGATCTATGCGACCGCGCGCGACCATTTCGAGCAGGTGCTCGCCTCGGCACCCGGGCACGTCGCCGCCCAACTGGGGCTGGCAAGCACCCTCGCCGAGCTCGGGCTCGCTGACGAAGCCGCCGATGCAGCAGCAGCCGCCGTCGCCATGGCGCCCAACCAGCCGCGCACCCATCTCGGCCGAGCATCGGTCGCCGAAGCACTGGGCCGGCTCGACGCGGCACGGCTGGCCATGCTCGAAGCGCGCTCCGCCCTGCCCTGGCGGGTCGAGCCGATCCTGCAGCTGACCCAGCTGGCCCTGCGCCACGGCCACGTGGACGCCGCCGCCAGCCATGGCGAGGCGCTGCTCGCGGCCCATCCGCGCCACCTTGCGGCCAGGCTCACGGCCTTCGACGCCGCAATGGCGGCCGGCCGGCACGAAGCGGCGCGGACGCATCATGACCTCTCTCGCTGAAGAACTGCCGGCGCACCGCGAGGTGCAGCGGCGCCTCGCCCGCCTCGATTGGCAGGACGGTGCCGTCGAGCGGAGCCGGGCGCGGTGGGCACGGATCACCGTCCACGACCCGCGGATCCACGGCGGGCCCGACCCGATCGAGCGGCTCGATCCCCATCCCACTGCCCCCTCCCGCAGGCGAGATCCGCGCCTTCCTGCTCGTCCGCAACGAGCTCGCCCGCCTGCCCTGGCTGCTGGCCTACTACCGGGCACTTGGGGTCGACCGTTTCCTCGTGCTCGACAACGGCTCCGACGACGGCACGCGCGAGTGGCTGCTGCGGCCAGGGGCCGGACGTCCACCTGTTCCATACCGAGGCCTCGTTCGCGGCATCGGGCGCCGGCATGCGCTGGACCAACCGGCTGCTGGACGCGCACGGGGTCGGCGCCTGGTGCCTCACCATCGATGCCGACGAGGTCCTGGTCTATCCGCACTGCGAGACCGCACCCCTCCCGGTGCTGACCGCCTATCTGGACCGGTGCGGCGCCGAAGCGATGGTCGCACCGATGCTCGATCTCTACGCCGAGGCGCCGCTGGACGAGGTGAGCTACATGCCCGGCGCAGAGCCTGATCGAGGCGTTCCCCTGGTTCGACGCCACCGGCTACGTCCGTCGCGACAGCAACGACTTCCCGTACTTCCGCCTGCATGGCGGCTGTCGTGCGCGTCTGTTCTATGAGCACGCCGCCGCCGGGCCGGTACTGCAGAAGGTGCCGCTGATCCGCTGGCGGCCGGAGATCAAGTACACCTCGAGCAAGCACACGGCGTTCCCGTGCCGGCTGGCTGACATCAGCGGGATGCTGCTCCACTTCAAGTACCTGCCCGAATTCGCCGCCCAGGTCCGGGCCGAAGTGGCCAGGGGCCAGCATTTCCTGGGTGCCAAGGAGTATCGCGCCTACCAGCGGCGCCTGGAGCAGGGCGAGGGCCTGTCCTTCATGGCCGCGGTGTCGCAGCGCTATCGGGACAGCTCGCCAGCTGGTCGAGCTCGGCCTGATGCAGGCGACGCCAGCCTTCGAGTCCCATGTCCGCGACCGCTCGGCCGCGTAGCCCTGCCGCCAAGGGCGGCGGCGTGGGTCCGCCGGCCCTGCGCCTGGCCCAGCGCATGGCACGCGAGCACCGCGCCGACGAGGCGGAGGCGATCCTTCGCCGCGCGCGCACGGCCGGCGACACGACGGCGGCGACCGCGGCGGAGCTGGCGCGCCTGCTGCAAGCGCAGCGCCGCTACGGCGAGGCCGAAACGCAGTGGCGGGCAATCCTGGACACGGCGCCAGACGATCTGCCCGCCCTGCACGGTCTGCTGCGCATCCAGCGGCTGCGGCTGCGGCTGGTCGATGCGGATGCGCTGGCCGCCGACGGCATGCGGCGTTGGCCGGGCGCGCGGCAGCTGGCGCTGGAATCCGCGCGCATAGCCGCCCAGCGCGAGAACTATCCTGAGGCCACTCGGCGCTATCACCGCGTGCTGGCGATGCCGGGGGGCACGGCCGAGCCGCTGGAGGAGCTGGCCCAGGTGCTCGTGGCCCAGCATCGGTTCGCTGCGGCTACCGCCATCCTCGACCGGCTGGCGGCCATCGAGCCCGGTCGGGCCCGCTGGCGCGAGGCGCTCGCCCGCGCCGCCGAGGAGGAAGGCGACGTCGAGCGCGCGCTCGGCCATTGGGACGGGGTGCTGGGCCTCGAGCCCCGGCATCTGCGCGCGCGGGTCGCGATCGGGCGGCTGCTCGAGGACGCGGCACGGCTGACCGAGGCCGAGGCGATGTTCCGCGACCTCGCCGAGGTCCATCCCGACGCGATCGAGCCCTATTGCCAGCTCGGCCGGATGGCGATGTTTCAATCGGATTTCACGGCCGCGGCGGGCTGGCTCGAACGGGCCACGGCCATGCGCCCCGACGACCCGGGGGCCGCGGCACTGATGGTGCGGGCGCTGGCGGGACAGAACCGCTTCCGCAAGGCCTCGTCCATGGCCCGCGCCCTGGCCGATCGCTTGCCCGAGCACCTCGACGCCGTTCTGCTGGTGCCCTGGGTCGAGGAGCGCGCCGGCCGGATCGGTCGCGCGGCGACCGAGCTGCGACGCACCCTTGCCCGATTCCCGCAAGCCTTCCAGCCAGCGCTGCGGCTGGTCGATCTGCTCGCCAAGCATGACCGCGGCAGCGAGGCGCTCGAAGTGCTGGAAATGGCGTGCGCCGAGCATCCCGACACGCTGTCCGTCCGGCTGGCGCTGATCGATCTATGCTTCGCGCGCCCGTCTCTCCGTCGGCCTCACTCCATGGTCGAGGAGCTTTATGCCGACTACCCCGCCCATCGTGAGGTCAAGAAGCGGGTGGCGCGGCTGGAGGCGGAGTGCGGACGCCTTGGGTCTGCCCGCCGGCTATGGCGCGATGTAGCTCGGTTCGACCGCCGGGTGAGCGGGCCGCCCCTCCATCTGGAACGGTTGGACGACCGGCCGATCCCGCCGGCCACGGGCGAGATCCGCCTGTTCACGCGCCTGCGCAACGAGCATCTGCGTTTGCCCTGGCTCTTCGACTTCTATCGCAGCCAAGGTGTGGACCGCTTCTTCGTGGTCGACAACGGCTCGGACGACGGGTCGCGCGACTATCTGCTCGGCCGCCCGGACACGCACCTCTATCTGACCACCGACTCCTACGCGGTGTTCGGCGGCGGGATGAGATGGCTCAACCATCTGCTCGATCGCCACGGCATCGGCGCCTGGTGCCTCACCGTCGATGTCGACGAGGTTCTGGCCTATCCACACGCCGAATTCCTGGGGCTCAAGCAGCTCACGGCGCATCTCGACCGCCAAGGTGCGCAAGGCCTCTTCACCTTCATGCTCGACATGTATGCCGAGGGCAGCCTGCACGACGTGGCCTATCGGCCGGGCGACAGTCCGCTGGCGCTCTGCCCCTGCTTCGACCGCGCCGGCTACATCCACCGCGAGCATCCGGACTTCCCGTTCAAGATGATCGCAGGTGGGCTGGTGTCCCGGTTTCTCTACGACCGCAAGCAGGATGGCGTGTTCCTGCACAAAGTCCCGTTGGTTCGCTGGCAGGAAGAGCTGCGCTACACCAGCAGCACCCACACGCTGTACCCGATCGCGCTCGCGCCGGAGACCGGCGTGCTCCTGCACTTCAAATTCATCGCGGACTTCATCGATCGCGCCAGGGTCGAGGCGGAGCGCAAGCAATACTGGCAAGGTGCCAAGCGCTACACGGAGTTCAGCCGCCGGATGCAGGCCGCCGACACGATCGACTTCCGCTGCGATCTCACCGAGCGGTTCGTGTCCACGGCACAGCTGATCGAGCTGGGCCTGGTCGAGACCACACCTGCCCTCGACGGGCTGGCTGCGCGACTGGGGCGTCACGATCGATTGCCCGGTTGGCGGGTCGGCCGATGATCGGCACCGTGGCGCCCGTCGCCGTCATCCTGCCGTGCCGCAACTCGCGCCATCTCCTATGGCGCAGCCTCGCCAGCGTCGCCGCCCAGTCCCTGCCGCCCGCGCAAATTCTCGTGCTCGACCGTAGCTCCAACGATGGCGTCGGCGATTGGCTGCGTACCTGCTGGCCCGGTGTTGAGCTCCGCACGGTACCGAGCGAGGCAGACGGCGCCGCGATCGGCGCAGCGATCTCGATGGCCGTCTCGGCACCGATCGTCGTCACGCTGCGCCCCGGCGATCACTGGCCCAGAAATCATCTCGAGGCGCTGCTTGCCAAGCAAGGCACCGGGGCCACCGAGCTCGCGCCGACGGCCACGCTGGCCACGCCCACGGGCGCCGCCGCGCTGCCCTGGCCGGCGGACGACCGGCCGTCGCCCTCGCCTCGAGCACTGGCGGAGGCGATCGTGTCCCTGCCGGCCACGGCGGAGGCGATCCTGCTCGACCTGCGCGCGGCTGCGGCGCCGGGCGGGCTGCTCGACCTGCTCGGGCTCGCCGCCCTGGTCGGGTCCTCGGGCCGAAGCATGCGCGCGCTCAGCCTCGCCGACCTCGCCTGGCCGGCGCTGGATGCGGTCCCGCCGTCAGCACCCCTGCTGGTCAGCCTTTCGGGCCCGTTGGGCTTGGCCCGGGCCAGCGAGCAGCTGTGCATCGAAGAATTGCTCCGCCGGACCGCCAACCGGCCGGTGCGTCTCGTCCTGGGCGGACTCGGGTCGTCCTCGCCCGCGCTCCTGTCACGGCTGCTGGATGCCGCGCTCGCCCATCAGGACATCGAGCTGTGGCTCTGCGATTCGGTGAGCTGGCGGCTTGCTGTCTCGCTGCTGGGGCGCGGCCGGGTTCGGCTGGTGTCGCCGCCGCTGCTGGCGCTGGCGTCGATACTGCGCGAGCTGACCGAGCGGGAGCCGATCCAGCCGGCGATGCTGGGCCGGCCCGAGGGCGGCCACGATCTCGCCCTGCGCATGGCCGATCACTCGGCGTGGTGGGCCGGCTTCGACCTCGAGGCGACCCGGCGGCTCGGCCTGGCGCTGGCGCGCGTCATGGGTACCTGGCGATGGCTGAATGGCCCGCTCCTGCAACAGGCGTGGTTCTCGGCGCTGGTCGGCTGGGCGGCGGCACGCTCGCAGGAGGGCTTGGTGCGAACCAGCGACCTGGAGCTGGCGATGTTCGCGGCCATGTGCGGCCGGGGCGTCGAGCTGGTGGCGTTGGAGGGCAAGCAGCGCGATCTGGTGGCGACCTGGCGGGAGGTTCTGACCGGGCACGGCATCGTAACCGCTTGAAAGAAAAAGACCTGTGAGGCGCTATCGCTCTCACAGGTCCAAATGCTCAGCCCTCAGCGCGGCCCTTATCGGCCATGCGCCTGGGATCATCTGTGATCTTTATCACAAATGGTGCGATTTGCAGATCGTGTGCGTGGTCCGACCAGTTTGACGGCATCGCCCGGCCATGCAATCCACCCTTGGCGGGCTGGTGCGAGGCACAAAAGGGGAGGAAGCAGGCATGATCCGGTCGAGGTCGCATTGGCTTGTCGCGGCGGCCGTACTGGGCATGGTCGCGGCGCCGGCGCTGGCCGGCCCGCCCGATGAGCCGCGCGTGATCGAAGGCATCGACATCGGCAAGCCCGGCGGCGAGTTGCGGATGCTGATCGGCCGCGAGCGCGAAACGCGGTTCTTCAACATCTACGGCTACTCCCACCTCATCGGCTTCGATCGCGACCTGAACCTCGTCCCCGACATCCTGTCCAGTTACGAGGTCGAGGACGGCCGGATCTTCACGCTCCACCTGCGCAAGGGGCACAAATGGTCCGACGGCCAGCCCTTCACTGCCGAGGATTTCCGCTTCTTCTGGGAGGATGTCGCCACCAACGAAGATCTCTCGTTCAGCGGTGTCGACATCCAGCTCCTGGCCGGCGGCGAGCCGCCCAAGGTCGAGGTGCTGGACGAGCTCACCGTGCGCTGGTCCTGGTCCAAGCCCAACCGCTTCTTCATTCCCGGCGCTCGCCGCGGCCAATCAGCTCTTCATCTACCGGCCGGCGCACTACCTGAAGCAGTTCCACCAGAAATACGCCGATCCCGAACAGTTGAAGAAGCTGATCGCCGAGAACGGTGCGCGCGACTGGATCCAGCTGTTCCTGCGCAAGGATCGGCTCAACGACTTCGACAATCCCGACGATGCCGACGCTGCAGCCCTGGCACCTGGTCACCCAGCCGCCCGCGCAGCGCTTCGTGGCCGAGCGCAATCCCTACTTCCACCGCGTCGACAGCAGCGGCCAGCAGCTGCCCTACATCGACAAGTTCATCCTCGAGATCGTCGACGGCAAGCTGATCCCGATCAAGACCGGCGCCGGCGAGGTCGACCTGCAGGCCCGCCGCCTCGTGTTCAAGGACTACACCTTCCTCAGGGAGAGCGAGCCGCGCAGCGGGCTCACCACGCTACTGTGGCCCGAGGCACGCGCCGCCCACCTCGCGATCTATCCCAACCTGAACGCCGAGGACCCGGTCTGGCGCGGCCTGTTTCGCGACCTGCGCTTCCGCAAGGCGTTGGCCATGAGCATCGACCGCGATTCGATCAGCCAGTTCCTCTATTCCGGGCTGGCGACGCCATCCAACAACGTGATCCTGCCGGAAAGCCCGCTGTGGCTCGACGAGCTGGCCAACGAATGCGCCACCTTCGACCTGGACGCCGCCAATCAGGCCCTGGACGAGCTGGGCCTCGACCAGCGCAATCCAGCCGGCATCCGGCTCCTGCCCGACGGGCGGCCGATGGAGCTGGTGGTCGAGAATTCGGGCGAGGACAACGAGCAGACCGACGTCCTCGAGCTCGTCGCCGACCAATGGGCCGCGATCGGCTTCAAGATCACGTCCAAGCCGTCGGACCGGCAGATCATGCGCAGCCGCGTCTATGCCGGCACCGCCTTGATGTCGATGTTCTTCGGCATCGACAACGGCGTCCCCGCCGCCGCCCTGCCGCCGCGCGACTTCGCGCCGACCAGCCAGGGCGACCAGCTGCAATGGCCGAAATGGGGCCAGCACTACGAGACCAAAGGCGAGGCCGGCGAGCCGCCGGACATGCCCGAAGCCAAGCGGCTCATGGAGCTGTACCAGGAGTGGACCACGGCCAGCGACGAGCGGCAGGTCGAGATCTGGCACGAGATGCTCAAGCTCTATGCGAGCCAATGCTACACGATCGGCTTGGTCTCCGGCGTCCTGCAGCCGGTGGCGTCGCGGGCCAACCTGCGCAACGTGCCCAAGGAGGCGATCTTCAACTACGAGCCGCACGGCCAGTTCGGCATCTACCTCCTGGACACGTTCTGGTACGACCAATGACGCTGGCGGCTATTCGATCGGCTTGGTGCTGAGGATCGTCATCGAGATCTCGCCGTCGGGCTTGAACACCCGGATCTTGCCGTCGGCGGTCCGGTCGAGCGTGAAGCAGCGCTCCGCACCCTTGCGCATCCGGTACCACTGCGTGCAGTAGCCCTGCTCCCAGATCCGCCAGTAGCCCCGGTCGCTGAGCCCGCCGGTGATCTTGACCGTGCCGTCCGCGCGAAAGGTCTCCTCCGCCGGACACGCCGTTGGGCAGCTCGACCTGCCAGATCTTGCCGACCAGCTCGCGTTTCACATCCTCCGGCCCGAACGGCGTCGCGCCATCCTGGGCCAGGACCGGAACGGCTGTGAGCGTCGCGGCCACGACGCAGAGCGATGCCAGGACGTTGCGCATCCGATTGCCTCCCACACAGACACCGGCGACCGCGCCAGCGTCTGCCCCGTTCATGCCAGCTGTTCGGTCGGCAGGGCAAGCCGCCCCTCGTCGATCTCGGGGTAACGATGCGGCCGGCCTTCATGGTCGAGGATGGTCGTCCCCGACGGGTCAGCCGTGACATAGGCCGGGCCGATGGGCGATTTGGCGTGCCCGCCGGGCAGGTCGAGCACGTAGGTCGGCTGGCACAGGCCCGAGTGGCGACCGCGCAGGGTGCGCATGATCGCCTGCCCTTCGTCGATCCGCGTGCGAAAGCGGGCCGTTCCGGGCGCGAGGTCGGCATGGTGCAGGTAGTAGGGCTTGACCCGCGCCTCGACCAACCCGCGCAGGAGGGCGCCCAGCACCGCCGGATCGTCGTTGACGCCGCGCAGCAGCACCGATTGGCTCAGGACCGGTATCCCGCCATCGACCAGCCGGCCCAGCGCCTCGAGCGCGGCCGGCGTAAGCTCGCGCGGATGGTTGGCGTGGACGACCAGCCAGGTGGCTGCTCCCTCGACTCGTAGCGCCCGCACGAGATCCGCCGTGATCCGCTCGGGTGCCACGATCGGCACCCGGCTGTGGAACCGCACGATCCGGACATGCTCGATGGCCGCGATCTGGCCGACCAGCGAACGCAGGCGCCGGGCGGCCAGGATCAGCGGATCGCCGCCGGTGACGATGACCTCCCAGATCTCCGGTCGGCCAGCGATGTAGGCCAAGGCCACGTCCATCTCGGCTCTGGTCAGCGTGCCCTCGCCGCCCGGCCCCACCACCTCGCGCCGAAAGCAGAACCTGCAATACACGGGGCAGGTATGGACCGGCTTCAACAGCACCCGGTCGGGATGGCGATGAACGATGCCTCGCACTGGGCTGTGCGCGACATCACCGATCGGGTCGGCGATTTCCTCCGGCGCCACATCGAGCTCGGCTGCATCCGGAACGAACTGGCGCGCGATCGGATCGGCCAGATCACCCGGGTCGATCAGCTCGGCCATCGCAGGCGTGATCGCCACCGCATACCGCGCGGCCACCGCTTCGAGGTCCGCCAGACGCGACGCGTCGATCAGGCCGGCGTCAGCCAGGGCCGCCGGGGTGCGTAGCGTGTCGGCGAGCTGGTGGGGCAATGGGCGACCAATCGACAGCGAAGGCCGACCTGCCCTAGATGGCGGCGACGCGATGCGCAAGCCGGCCATGGCATTGGCCCGACCCACGACGGACACCATCTACCCGACACGATGGCGACCGATGACCCGATGATGGCTCCAGCGAGCCCCGCCCCCGGCAACGAGGCCGTCGACTGCCTGGACCAGTCGCGAGAGATCGTCGTCCGGGAACGCGTTCTGGTGATGGCCGATGGCGTCCGGCTGCCCCTGATCACCTGGGAGCCCGCCCGCACGCCGCAGGCCACCGTGATCGGGCTCCATGCGTTCGGTGATTTCCGCCTGGCATTCGCCGAGGCCGGGTCCGCGCTCGCCCGGCGTGGCTTTCGCTTCCACGCCTACGACCAGCGCGGCTTCGGCGACACGGACGGCCGTGGGCGATGGCACGGCTGGCGGAGGTTGGTGCGCGACCTCAATGCGGTGGTCAACATCCTGCGCCCAGGCGACGGCACGCGCCTGTTCCTGCTCGGCGAGAGCATGGGCGGCGGCGTGGCGTTGGTCACCACGGCCCGTTTTCGCCCCGAGCCGGTGGACGGCCTGATCCTGGTCGAGCCTGCCGTCCGCCGCGGCATCCGCCTGCGGCTGATGTGGGACGTGGCCTTCACCACGCTGGCCCTGGTTGCGCCGGGCTATTCTCGCCGGCTGGCTCGCGGCACGCACGCCCAGTTCACGCCCATCGCCCGCGAACGGCTGGGCCAGGATCCGCGCATCGTCCGCTTCATCCGTGCGGACGCCTACAAGGGGCTTCTGTCGTTGGCCGATGCCGCGTCGGCCAGCACGCGCCGGCTGCGGTTGCCGACCCTGTTCCTCTACGGCCGCGCGGACGGGATCATCCCCTTGCGCCTGTTCGAGCAGGCGGTGCGCGACCTCAGGCCGCTCGTGACGGCGCTGCGCTACCCGGAGGCGCCGCATCTGCTGTTGCAGACACACAGCCTGGACGTGGTGCTCGACGACATCTGCGCCTGGCTTGGCGGCGCCCCTTTGCCCGCGTCCGGGCAGGGCGTCCTGATGCGCTCCGGGCCACGGCCCGCGAGCCCGGCCGACGTCCGCCACGAGCTGGCGGCGCTTCGGCCCGCCGCCCTCCCGCGACGCTAGGATTTCGAGCGCGCTGGCCGGGTCGTCCTCGGCGAATTCGATTCACGGCACGATCCTATCCAGATCATGCGGCACTTGGGGGCGGCGGGATGCCCCGTGGGCAGCGACAACCCGACACGCTATGACGCCTCGCCAACAGCCGATCCCGCACCGGAGTGACGCATGCGCGGCCTGCTGCCTACCGACCCAGCGCGGCTGCAGCGGTTCGCCGCCGCGGCAAGCCTGTCCCTGGCGACTTTGCTCGCCTTGCTCAAGCTGGCGGCCGCCGTGACTACCGGCTCGCTGGCGATCCTGTCGTCGCTGATCGACAGCCTGGCCGACATCGTTGCCTCGGCCATCACCTTCGTCGCCGTTCAGATCAGCCAGCAGCCGCCTGATCGCGGCCACCGCTTCGGCCACGGCAAGGCCGAGAGCCTCAGCGCCATGGCGCAGGCGGCCCTGGTCGCGGGCTCGGCCATTTTCGTTCTCATCGACGCCGCCAGGCGCCTGGGCGATCCACGCGCCGTCGAGTTCGACCTCGCTCGGCATCGCGGTCATGAGCTTCGCGATCGCCGCGACCCTCCTGCTGGTCTGGTTCCAGCGCCACGTCGTGCGCCGGACCGGCTCGCAGGCGATCAACGCCGACAGCGTCCACTACCGCGCCGACCTGCTCACCAACCTGTCGATCATCGCCTCGCTCATGGTCACGCAGCGCTTCGGCTGGGTGTGGCTCGACCCGCTGATGGGTGCTGCCGTGGCGCTCTATCTCGGCTGGCACGCCTACGGCATCGGCCGCGACGCCGTGAAGGTGCTGATGGACCACGAGCTGCCGGCCGACACGCGCCAGCGGATCAAGGAGATCGTCCTGTCCCATGCGGAGGTCCGCGGGCTGCACGACCTCCGTACCCGCGAGGCGGGGGCGACCCAGTTCATCGAGTTGCACATCGAGATCGATGGTGCCATGAGCGTCGCCGCGGCGCACGACGTCGCCGACGCCATCGAGGCCGAGCTGTTCGCGGCTTTCCCTACCGCCGAGGTCATCCTCCATCAGGAGCCGGCGGGGCTCGAGGATGCGCGGCTGGACCACCGCATTGCCAGTGCCGCGGCGACCACCGCCTGAGCTTTATGCTGTGCTGCAGCATGCCGTGAGCAAGCCCGATCACGAGGCTCTGACGCCACGCTTCCGGGCGGCGCGGGCCGATCCCAGCCTGGTGGTGATCGAAGGCTTGCACGCGCTGAAGCACGCGCTGCGCTTCGGTGCGATCATCGAGTTGGCCGTCACTGGTGACGCCGCGGCGCTGGCTCGCCTGACGTCGGTACTGGCACCCGATCTGGCGCCAAGGATCGCTGCGCTGGTGTGCGAAATCGACCCCGAGCGGTTCGCCGCGCTGGCCCCGCTACCGCCGGCGACCGGCGTCATGGCGCTGGCACGCCGCCCGCAGGTCGACGCCTTGGGCCTTTTTTCGTCGCCGGGCGCGGCGCCGCTGGTGCTGCTGCAGCGACCAAGCGATCTGGGCAATATTGGCGCCGTCGTGCGGGTCGCCGCAGCCGCCGGTGCTGCGGGCGTCCTCACCACCGGCCGCCACGACCCGTGGCACCCGACCGCGCTGCGCGGTTCCGCCGGTCTGCACTTCGCCCTGCCCGTCGCACGCATCGACGACCTGCCGCCGACGACGCGTCCACTCGTTGCGCTCCACCCCGGCGGTGATCAGCTGGGTGCGCGCGCCCTGCCGGATGGCGCGGTACTGGCGTTCGGCTCCGAGCGGAGCGGCCTCGACGCCGACCTCCTCGATCGGGCCACGCACCGCATCGCCATTCCCATGCAGGCGGGCGTCTCCAGCCTGAACCTCGCGACGGCGGTCGCCGTCACGCTCTACGCCGGCGCCTTGCTCGGCCATCCGTGACCACAAAGCCGCAGATGCCGGGGGACCTGTTGTGCATTTGCGTTATTGCGATGCAACGTGGACACGTGCCTTATGCGCGTGTTCCGACACTCGTATCAAAACCCCTTCGGGCAGGAGAGCACCATGACCGTGGATCATCTGCCACAAACGATCGCCGACCTTGCGGAACTGGTGGAGCAAGCCGACGACGTGGCGCCCGCCAGCGAGGGGAACGGGACGGCGCCCTGCGCCAAGAAGACGCCCGAGCCCGCCCCAGCCGCGACCTCCGACACCGATGACAACTGGCAGCAGTCGGGCTTCGGCAGCTTTCCCTGACGCTGCGATAGCTCGGCGACGCTTGTCAGCGATCCCTGCCGCCGCTACGCGTGCCGCCCAAGCTAGCGAGGAGCATCGGGCTGGTCATGCGCAAAGCCGTCGTCGGCGCCTTCTTTCTGTTCACGCTCGTCCTGGGCTCCGCGCCGTGCAACGCGCAATCCGGCACACCCTCCAAGGTCCGGGTCGGCGAGGAGCTGGAAGGCACGAGCTGGCAGGCCGAGTCCATCGACGGCAAGCCGGTGTCCGACCCGGCTGCGATGGCCATCGACTTCCTGAAGGGTGGCGATCAGGTTCGTGGCCAGGCCGGCTGCAATCGGTTCGTCGGCCCCTTCGCCTCGCGCGGTGACAAGGTGACCATCGGTATCCTGCGCCAGAGCCGGGACAAATGCCCGCCCGAGCAGGCGGCCATGCAGCAGGCGTTCATCGACATGCTGCATGCCGCCTGGCGCACCGAGGTCAGCGTCGACACACTGACCTTCTACGGCCGACAGGGCCAGCAGATCACCCTGACGCCACGGCCGCGCTGAGCACCAATGTCGCGCGCAGCGCCCGGATCGATGACCTTGCTGCTGGCGCTGATGCTGCCTGCCTGCGTCGGGGCCCAGCCCCAGGGGCCTCTGCCCGCCGACCTCGCCGGCACCAACTGGACCGCCAAGACGGTGGCCGGCCAGCCGGTGCCGGACGACATCGCGGTGACACTCGAGTTCGCCGCCGCCGACCGGATCGGCGGCCGTTCGGGCTGCAACCGCTACACCGGCCCGATCCGGGAGGTGGGCGGCAAGCTCGAGGTGGGGCCGCTGGCGACGACGCGAATGGCCTGCCCACCGCCGCAGATGGCGATGGAGACGGCCTTTCTCGCGGCCCTGACCGGAGCCCAGCGGTTGCGGCGCGACAACAGCGCCCTGGTGCTGGAGCCCGCCGACGGCGGCGCGCCGACCCGGCTCCTGCCATTCACGCCACCTTAGGGAGCCGGCGTCACAGCCAGCCCGAGCGCCGGAACTGCCAGAACAGCGTGCCGGCTGCGCCGAAGATCACCGCCAGCACGATGAAATAGCCGTAGCTCCAGGTCAGCTCGGGCATGAACTCGAAGTTCATGCCGTAGATGCCGGCGATCGCGGTCGGCACCGCCAGGATGGCAGCCCAGCCGGCGAACTTGCGCGACACCTCGCCCTGCCGGGACGATTCCAGCAGGTGTGCCGCCTCGAAGGCGAAGCTCAACACCTCGCGCAGCCCGTCGATGGTCTCGTTGACCCGCACCACATGGTCGAGCACGTCCTTGAAATAGGGCCGCATGTTCTTGTCCATGAACGGCAGCTCGACATGGCGCAGCCGCGAGCAGACCTCGACCATCGGTGCCGCCACCCGGCGCAGCCGCACCAGCTCGCGCCGCAGCTCGTAGATCCGCTCGATGTCGCCGCGGGTCAGCCGCGCTTCGAGCAGCCGCTCCTCGATCGCGTCGACCTCCTCGACCGCCGCCGCCACCACCGGCATGTAGTTGTCGACCACGAAGTCGAGCAGCGCGTGCAGCACGTAGTCGACGCCGTGCGTCAAGAGCTTGGGCGACGCCTCGCAGCGCACACGGACCGGCAGGTAGGACTGCGAGGCGCCCTGGCGGACGCTGATGATGTAGTCCTCGCCGACGAAGATGCAGGTCTCGCCGAACACCACCTTGCCGCTGGTCGAGCTGCGCGGTGCGCAGCACCACGAACAGCAGAATTCGCCGTAGACCTCGAGCTTGGGCACCTGGTGCGCGCGCTGAGCGCGTCCTCGATCGCCAGCTCGTGCAGCCCGAACTGCGTCCTCCGCCAACTGGGCCTGCAGGACGCGCAGGTCCTGCTCGGTCGGCTCGTGGAAGCCGATCCAGACGAAATCGCCCTTCTCGCGCGCCCAGGCGGCGCTGTCGCCGAGCTGGATCTCGGCCACGCGGTGACCCGCAACGATAGGCAAAGGCGGCGACGACGCGACCCATGCCGCTCCTCTCCTACGCTCTACCGTCCGTGTCGCGCGGTCGGCCCCGTCGCCTCCGTCGCCCGCTCAGCCTAAGGGGCCGCTGCCGGAGTGGCGAGCCACAATCGAGCGGCGGTCGCGTCGTAGTTCGCCTTGGATCGTAGCCGGGCGGGTTTCCCGCCTTGACGCGGGGCGCCCGACCCGCCATCGGTCCAGCTAGAAACGGTCGAGCGCCCTGCGGCGCCCGCAGCCAACAGCAGCCCGGGAGCCTTGAGTTGTCACCACGGACCGTGACGCACATGCGAGACCGCCGGGCAGTTCGGCTGGCGGCCCGCCGGAACTCCGAGCCCGCCGCCCGCGTGAGCCAGCGTGCCGGCTGACATCGACCTCGCCCCTTCCGATCGGGCCAGCCCGGGCCTGTTCCGGCGGCTCGCCCGTATCTGGGACGTGCTTCTGTTCGTTGCGGGGTTGATCCTGCTCGCCTTTGTCGGCGGCATGGTGATCGCCCACTACCGCGTGTTCCCTTACCACCTGGTCCGCGAGGCCGACGAGGTAGTCCGGGACTGGAAGGTCAACTGGCGCCACTACCTGCAGATCCGTTCGCGCTACGCCTCGCAAGTCGGAGCTGGTCGACGGCGCCACCGTGCATGACCAGGCGGCGATCGCCCCTGGGCTGACCTTCGTCACCGGCTATCGCAGCGGCACGTTCCATCCGTTCCTGCTCGACCAGGACGGCAAGGTCGTCCACGCCTGGGATTTCCCGTTCAGCAAGGCCTGGCCGGACTCGCCCCATCTCCACCGCACCCCAGCCGACTGGGAGATGGCCATCCACGGCGCCTCGCTCCTGCCCGACGGCGGCGTGGTCATGAATTTCGACGGCGCCGGGATGGTCAAGATCGATCGCTGCTCGCGCCTGGTATGGAGCGTGCCGCTGGAGACCCACCACGCGATCGACGTCGCCCCCAATGGCGAGATCCTGGCGCCGGGCCGCCACCAGCTCAAGCAGGTCGGCCCCGGGCTCCCTGGTGTGCGCGTAGCCGAGGACGGCTTTGTCTGGGACGACACTGTCGTCCGATTGGCCCCCGATGGCACCATTCTGGACCAGACCCCCATGCTCGAGCTCCTGCTCGCCAACGGCCGTGCCGCCGAGCTCTACGCCAACACGCGGTCGAACCCGGACCTACCCGACACCGACGACCCGCTGCACCTCAACGACGTCGAGGTGCTGCGCGAGGACATGGCCGCGGCCTTCCCGCAGTTCGCCGCCGGCGACCTTCTGGTCTCAATGCGCAACATCAACGCAATCGCCGTGCTCGACGGCAAGACGCTCGCGGTGAAATGGTGGCGGACCGGGCCGTTCATCCGCCAGCACGACCCGGACTTCCTGCCCAACGGCCACATCATGGTGTTCGACAACCGGATGGGCGGCCAGCGAGCGCCGCTTCGGCCAGAGCCGGGTCCTTGAGATCGACCCGAAGGACCCCGTCACCACCGAGCTGGTCTGGAGCTTCACCGGCAGCGAGGAGGTGCCCTTCTACACCGACCATCGCGGCAAGCTGCAGGTCCTGCCCAACGGCAACATCCTGGTCGCCGAATCGCTGGCCGGCCGCGTGTTCGAGATCGCCCGCGAGCGGGGGCGACACCAGGCTGGTCTGGGAATGGGTCAACGGCCTGGGCGACGGCCTGGTCGGATTCGTCACCCAGGCCGAGCGCATTCCCCCCGACCGGCTGGGGTTCGTCGGCCAGTCCTGTAGCTGAGCCGCGGGGCCCATCCGGCCCCCGCCTTGCCAGCGTCCGCCGCTTGCGGCTTGATGCTCCGGCAACCGCGAGGAACACGCCGCATGGCCCGCGGCCCGGTCCGCGCCTTCCTGTCCTACGCGCACGAGGACCATGCGTGGCGCGACGCGCGTGCTCAAGCATCTCGGCTGGCTGACGCACAGCGGCCAGCTCGCGGCCTTCCGACGACCGCGCAGATCAAGCCGGGGGAGCAATGGAACGGGCGCATCCGAGCCGAGCTCGACGCCGCCGACGATCGTCATCGTCCTGATCTCGCCGGCACTTCGTCGGCTCGCGCGATTGCTGCATCGGAGCGAGCTCATGCCGCGCGTGGAGCGGCAGCAACAGGGCAGTGCCGAGCTCGTCCCGATCGTCTGTGACCGCGTCGATCTCGGCGCGCACCTGGGCCGCGCACCAGTGCCTGCCGCAGGACGAGACCAACGACCTGAAGCCGCTCGGCGCATTGGGGCGACGCAGGAGGAGCCTGCTTCGCGATCGTCAGCCGCCAAGGTCCGCGCGGTCATGGACGCTCGAGGCGCGACGCCTCCGGTTCGCCGAAGTCGGCGACAGACCTCCGCCGGCCGCTTGCCACTCGGCCTCCCCCCGCGTGGCCGCTTCGTCGGCCGTGCGACCGACCTCGACCAGCTGCGGGCCTGGATCCTCCGACGACGACGCCGCCAGCCGATCATCGTGCTCGGCCCCGGCGGCATCGGCAAGAGCAAGCTCACCATCGCCGCCCTGCACGACCCGGCCGTCGCGGCGCGGTTCGCGGACCGCCGCTGCTTCGTCCGGCTCCACGACGTGCGCGACGAGGCCGGCATCTACGGCGCGGTCGCGGCGCGCTCGGCCGCGAGCCCGGCGCGCAGCCCCTGGCGGACGTGATCGCGGCGCTCGCCGGGGAGCCGGCCCTCGCTCGTGCTCGACAATGCCGAGACCCCCTGGGAGGTCGACCCTACCGGCGCCGAGCAGGCCTTCGCGCGCCTGGCCGAGCTGCCGGGCACGAGCCTCGTCGCCTCGCTTGCGCGGCTTCGAGCTGCCCGGCACCGCCGACTGGCGGCCGATCCTGGTCGAGCCGCTGCCGCTCGATCCCGCCCGCAGCCTGTTCCTCGCCATCGCCGGCGACCGCTACGCCGCCGATCCCGCGCTCCCGACGCTGCTGGCCCGCCTCGACGGCCTGCCGCTCGCGATCGAGCTGGTCGCCCACCGCGCCCGGACCGAGCCCGACGCCGCCACGGTGCTGCGCCAGTGGGAGAGCGAGCGCAGCGCCTTCGTCCGCCGCGGCCAGGGCGGCGCGCAAGGACCTCGACCTCGCCGCCTCGATCGCGCTGTCGCTGGCGAGCCCGCGCCTGACCGACGCCGGCCGTCGCCTGTTCGCCGTCCTCGGCCGCCTGCCCCACGGCCTCGCCCGCGCCGACCTCCCCGCGATCATGCCCCGCGACGGCACCGCCGCCGCGACCGCCCTCGCCCAGACCGGCCTCGTCCTGCCCGACCCGGATCGGCTGCGCATGCTGGCGCCGGTGCGCGAGCACGCGGCCGAGCACACGCCAGGCGAGCCCGAGGCCACCGCCCTGGCCGCCCACTTCGCGGCGCTCGCCGACACACTGCCTTATCTAGGCGCAAGTTCCTACGACCGCGACGCGGCGCTGCGCGCACGCGTCGAGCTGCCCAACATCGAGGCGGTCCTGCCCCGCCGGACGGCCGACGCCGAGGGTTCGGCGCTCGGCTGGCGCTGGATCCGCGTCGGCGACACGCGGCAGACCCTCGGCAGCATCGGCTCTGGCCATGACCGCCTACGAGACACGCCAGAGACTGCTTCGCCGCTTCGGCCACCGCCGACCCCGGCAGCGCCTAGCCCGGCAGCGCGACCTCTCCGTCAGCTGGGACAGGCTCGGCGACGTGCGGCGTGGCCCAAGGCGACCTGCCAGGCGCCCTCCAGGCCTTCACCGACGGCAAGAACATCGCCGACCAGCTCGCCGCCGCCGACCCCGGCAACGCCGAGTGGCAGCGCGACCTCTCCGTCAGCTGGGACAAGCTCGGCGACGTGCGCGGCCCAGGGCGACCTGCCCGGCGCCCTCCAGGCCTTCACCGAAAGCAAGAACATCGCCGACAAGCTCGCCGCCGCCGACCCCGGCAACGCAGAGTGGCAGCGCGACCTCTCCGTCAGCTGGAACAAGCTCGGCGACGTGCGCTGGCCCAGGGCGACCTGCCAGGCGCCCTCCAGGCCTTCACCGACAGCAAGAACATCGCGCGACCAGCTCGCCGCCGCCGACCCCGGCAACGCCGAGTGGCAGCGCGACCTCTCCGTCAGCTGGAACAAGCTCGGCGACGTGCGCCTGGCCCAGGGCGACCTCGCCAGGCGCCCTCCAGGCCTTCACCGACAGGCAAGAACATCGCGCGACAAGCTCGCCGCCGCCGACCCCGGCAACGCACAGTGGCAGCGCGACCTCTCCGTCAGCTGGAACGGCTCGGCTCGGTCCGACGCGCCGCAGGACGATCCGGGCGCGCTCGCCGCGAAGCGCGAGGCGCTGGCCAATGCGTCCGAAGCCCTCGGCGATGCCGCCACGTGGCACTCGCCGACGCGCCGCCACGCCCCCACGCCGCATGCCTCGCGCGCAGACCCTGGAGCAGCGCCTCGCCGCCGCCCCGGACGCCTGCCGATCGGCGACCCCGGTCACGCTGAGCGCCGACTCCGACCCGACAGCCCGCCGCCGCCCTGACCCGCCGCCGGCCCGCGCGCCTCGATCGCCGTCTCCGCCCCGCTCCGCCATCCCACCCCCACCTCGCAGCAGAACCTGCCCGCCCTCGCTTCGCTCGGGCTCCCGGCTCGGCGCGGCCCCTGGTCCACCCTCCCGACGATAGACCCCAAGATCCCGAACGCCGGGTTAACGTCGGCCTTGACTTGGCCGGCGCTGCCCATGATCATCGCAGGATGAAGTTCCTATCCGCCCAGCCGCTGCTCGTCCGCCATCGCCGCATCCTGCACGAGCGAATTCGCTCGGCACGAACGAACCCGCCTGCCCGAGCGCAAGCGAAACGAACCCGGGACGCCCCGCAGCGCGAATCCGCACAAACGATCCCCGCGCGGCACGCGCGAACCCGAGCGGCCATGAATACACGAACGAATTCGCCTTCGCGCACGAACGAACCCACCGCCACGCCCAACGGAACTGCGAAACGAACCCGACGGCCGGCGTCGTGCGCCCATGCGGCGTGCACGTCCGAACCCGAGCGACGACCCGAAAACGCACGAACGAATTCGAGAAGACAAGCGAGTTCAGGCACTTAGCCTTGGATCGGCTACAGCGCGGTGAACCCGCCGTCGATGTAGATGGTCTCGCCGGTGATCATGTCCGACGCCGAGGAGGCCAGGAACAGCACCAGGTCCGCGACCTCGATCGGCTTGCCGAAGCGGCCGAGCGGGATCCTGGCCTTCATCGGGTCGCCGCGCGCCGGGTCGCCCCAGACCTTTTCGCCCATGGGGGTGAGGATCACGGTCGGGCAGACGGCGTTGGACTGCACATTGTACTGCGCCCACTCGGCGGTCATCACCTTGGTCAGCGCGTTCAGCCCGTTCTTCGACGCGGCGTAGGCGGCGTGCTGGACCAGCGCGATGTTGCTGGTCTGCGAGCTGACGTTGACGATCTTGCCCATGCGCCGCTCGATCATGCCCGGTGCCAGGCCTGGCCGAGCAGGAACGGTGCCCGCAGATTGACCGCCTGGACCAGGTCCCAGTCCTCGACCGCACTCCAGGATGCTCTCGACCACGGCGATGCCGGCATTGTTGACCAGGATGTCGATCCCGCCCCAGGCCTCGAGCGCCGCCTTCGCCGCCGCGCGCGGGCCGTCGACGGTCGCCATGTCGGCCGCGATCACCAGGCAGCGCCGGCCCGTCGCCTCGATGCCGGCCCGGGCCTCGGCGAGGCCCGGCGGCGTCGCGCGCCACGGCGGCGACATCGGCCCCGGCATCGGCCAGCACCCGGCAGATCTCCAGCCCGATGCCCTTGGACGCACCGGTGACCAGCGCCCGTTTGCCCGTGAGCGAGAACCGCTCGATGAATGAACCGGCCATGCTGCCTCCCCGTTGTGCTCGCAGCCTCGGCGCCGTTTATCGCCATGCCGGGGCCTGACGTCGAGTGGAGCCGGCGCCTCGACCGCGGCTCATTTGGAGGAACGCTTGAACATCCTCGCGGCCATCGCCCGCATCGTCGCCCTCTGCTGCATCCTCGTCACCCTGCTGCCGCTGGCCACGGGCACGGGCCTGGTGGGTGCGCGCCTGGGACTTCCCCCGCCAGCAGATCATGCTGCTGGGCGCCGTCGCCGGCTCGGCGTCGGCTGCGTCCGCCGGCGGCGGCTGGGGCCCTGGGACTGGCCCTGCTCGCGGCCCTGGCGGCGGCCGCTGGCCTGGCAGCTGGCGATGATCCTGCCCTACACGCCCTTGTGGCGGCGCCAGGGCAAGGCCACGCGCAGCCAGCCCTCGCGCAGCCTGCGGCTGGTCGTGGTCAACGTGCTGATGACCAATCGCGAGGTCGACGGCCTCGCCGCCAGCCTCGCCGCCGCCGGACCCGGACCTCGTCCTGGCGCTGGAGACCGACGCCTGGTGGGTCGAGCGGCTGGCGGACATGCTGCCCGGCCACGGCCACCGCATGCTGCACCCGCTCGACAACACCTATGGCCTCGCCCTGTTCTCGCGGCTGGAGCTGGTCCATCCCGAGCTGCGCTTCCTGCTGCGCGAGGACATCCCGTCCTTCGCACCCGCGTCCGCCTGCGCTCGGGCGAGGACATCGTGCTGATCGGCATCCACCCCGAGCCGCCCAGCCCGACCGAGGCCGACAGCTCCCTGCCGCGCGACGCCGAGCTGGTGCTGGTCGGGCGCGAGATCGCCAAGGAGCCCAAGCCGGTGATCGTCGCCGGCGACCTCAACGACGTCGCCTGGTCGCGCACCAGCCGCCTGTTCCGGCGCCTGAGCGGCCTGATCGACCCGCGCATCGGCCGCGGCTTCTACAACAGCTTCCACGCCCACCACTGGTGGCTGCGCTGGCCGCTCGACCACGTGTTCTACAGCCCGGAGTTCCTGCTGCACGGCCTGCAGCGCCTGCCCGCCTTCGGCTCGGACCACTTCCCGATCCTGATCGACCTCGAATACCATCCGCGCGCCGCGGCGGTGCAGGAGGTCGACGAGGCCGACCACGCCGATCACCGCGAGGCCAAGGAGACGCTGGCGAGGCCAGGGAGCTGGAGGCGGGCGGCATGACGCAGCGGCAGACGCGCTGGCGGCGGCGCGGGGCGCTGGCCGGGATGGGAGCGCTGACGATGGCGACGGCGAGCAGGGCGCCACGCCAGGCCGGGGCGGACGATCGTGATGCTGCACGGCGCCTTCTCCGGGGCCTGGAGCTTCGCCGGTTCCGCCCGGTGCGAGGAAGCGGCTGGGACGTCCATACGCCCGACCTGATCTACCATGCGTCGACAGGCGCAGGGCGATCGGCTCGCCGGGGTCAGCCTCAAGCGCTACACGCGGCAGATGGAGCGTTACCTGGGGCGCTTCGCCGCCCCGCCTGTGTTCCTCGGCCATCGTGGGCTGCGTGATCGGCCAGCAGCTCGCGGCGAAGGGCCTGGTGTCGGCGCTGATCCTGGTCGGCCCGGGCGGCCGCGTACGGCATCCTGCCCAGCACCGAGTTCGAGCGCGACGGCTCGCAGGGGCTGATCGAACTTGGGGCCGTTCTGGCAGCAGGCGGTCCATGCCAACTTCGAGGTCGCGGTCGCGACCTCGCTCAACCGCATCCGCCCGCGCAGCAGCGCGCCGTGTTCGACCAGTTCGGCCGAATCGGGTCAGGCGCTGTTCGAGCTGTTCTTCTGGATGCTGGACAATGCCTGCGGCGCACGTTGCCGTCCGCTGCCGGTGCTGTGCTGCGCGGCAGCGACGACCGGCGCCGCACCGCACGGCCGCCGCCTATCGCGGCGCCCTACTGGCAGGAGCCGGGGCACGGTCACATGCTGCTGGTGGAGCCCGGGGCGGAGGCGATCGCCCGCAAGCTCGCCCGCTGGGCAGCGCGCCAGGCGTGAAGGCCGGGATGGATCAGGCGCTGATCAGCTCGCAGGGTCTGCGGCAGCAGGCGGGCGAGGTAGCCGCCGGTGTAGCTGCCCTCGGTGGCCGCGACCTGCTCCGGCGTGCCCTGCGGCCACCACCCGGCCGCCGCCCGAGCCGCCCTCGGGGCCCATGTCGATCAGCCAGTCGGCGGTCTTGATCACCTCGAGATTGTGCTCGATCACGATCACCGTGTTGCCGGTGTCGACCAGCGCGTGCAGCACCTCGAGCAGCTTGCGCACGTCCTCGAAATGCAGGCCGGTGGTGGGCTCGTCCAGGATGTAGACGGTCTGGCCGGTGGCGCGCCGGCTCAGCTCCTTGGCGAGCTTGACCCGCTGCGCCTCGCCGCCCGAGAGCGTGGTCGCCTGCTGGCCGATGTGGATGTAGCCCAGCCCCACCTGCTGCAGGGCCACCAGCTTGTTGCGGACCGGCGGCACCGCCTCGAAGAAGTCGACCGCCTGGTCGACGGTCATGTCGAGCACGTCGGCGATCGACTTCGCCCGGTAGGTCACCTCCAGCGTCTCGCGGTTGAAGCGCTTGCCGCTGGCAGACGTCGCAGGTGACGAACACGTCGGGCAGGAAGTGCATCTCGATCTTGATCAGCCCGTCGCCCTGGCAGGCCTCGCAGCGCCCGCCCTTGACGTTGAAGCTGAACCGGCCCGGCCCGTAGCCGCGCGCCTTGGCCTCGGGCAGGCCGGCGAACCAGTCGCGGATCGGCGTGAAGGCGCCGGTGTAGGTGGCGGGGTTGGAGCGCGGCGTGCGGCCGATCGGCGACTGGTCGATGTCGACCACCTTGTCGACATGCTCGATGCCGGCGATCGCCGTCATGCTCGCCGGCGATCGCCCGCGCGCCCATCAGCCGCTTGGCCAGCACCGGGTAGAGCGTGTCGACGACCAGGCTCGACTTGCCCGAGCCCGAGACGCCGGTGACGCCGACGAAGCAGCCCAGCGGGAAGCGGGCGTCGACGTCCTGCAGGTTGTTGGCGCGGCAGCCGGTCACCTCCAGCCAGCGGTTCTTCGCGGCCTTGCGGCGCTTGGCCGGGATCGGGATCGCGCGAATGCCCGAGAGGTACTGGCCGGTGAGCGAGGCGGGCTCGGCCATCACCGTCGCAGGCTCGCCCTCGGCGATGATCACCCCGCCGTGCACGCCGGCCCCCGGCCCCATGTCGATCAGGTGGTCGGCCGAGCGGATCGCGTCCTCGTCGTGCTCGACCACGATCACCGTGTTGCCGAGGTCGCGCAGGTTCCGCAGCGTCTCCAGCAGCCGGTCGTTGTCGCGCTGGTGCAGGCCGATCGAGGGCTCGTCGAGGACGTAGAGCACGCCGGTGAGGCCGGAGCCGATCTGCGAGGCCAGCCGGATGCGCTGGCTCTCGCCGCCCGACAGCGTGCCGCTGTCGCGCGCCAGCGTCAGGTAGGAGAGCCCGACCTTGTCGAGGAAGCCCAGCCGCTCGCGGATCTCCTTGAGCACGCGCGCGGCGATCTCCTGCTGCTTGGCCGAGAGCTGCGCCGGCAGGCCGGCGAACCAGGCCACGGCGTCGCGGATCGACAGCTCGGTGACCTCGCCGACGTGTCGGCCGGCGATCTTGACGCACAGGGCCTCGGGCTTGAGCCGGTAGCCGGCGCAGGCCTCGCAGGTGGTCGAGCTCATGTAGCGCGACAGCTCCTCGCGCATCCAGGCCAACTCGGTCTCGCGCCAGCGCCGCTGCAGGTTGTTGACCACACCCTCGAACGGCTTTTTGGTCTCGAACTTGCGCAGCCCGTCCTCGAGCTCGATCCGCACCTGCTCGGAGCCGGAGCCGTAGAGGATGACCTCGCGCACCTTGGCCGGCAGCTTGTGCCAGGGCGTATCGGGGCTGGCGCCGTAGTGCTTGCAGATCGAGACCAGCGTCTGCGGGTACCAGTTCATGGTCGTCGACGACCAGGGCTCGACCGCACCCTTGGCCACCGACTTGTCCTGGTCCGGCACGATCAGCTCGGGGTCCATCAGCATCTTGCGGCCCAGCCCGTCGCAGGCCGGGCAGGCGCCGTAGGGATTGTTGAACGAGAACAGGCGCGGCTCGATCTCGGGCAGGGTGAAGCCCGACACCGGGCAGGCGAACTTGGCCGACATGGTCAGCCGCTCGCCACTGTCCGCGTTCTCGGCGATCACAGCCCGTCGGCCAGCCCCAACGCCGTCTCGATCGATTCGGCCAGCCGCTGGGCGAGGTCCGGTGCGGTGACCACGCGGTCGACCACGACCTCGATCTCGTGCTTGCGCTTCTTGTCCAGGGCCGGCACGGCGTCGAGATCGTAGAGCTCGCCGTCGACCTTGACCCGCTGGTAGCCCTGCCGCAGCAGGTCGGCGAACTCCTTGCGGTACTCGCCCTTCCGGCCGCGCACGATGGGAGCCAGCAGGTAGAGCCGCGTGCCCTCGGGCATGGCCAGCAGCCGGTCGACCATCTGCGAGACGGTCTGCGCCTCGATCGGCAGGCCGGTCGCCGGCGAGTACGGGATGCCGACCCGCGCCCAGAGCAGGCGCATGTAGTCGTAGATCTCGGTCACCGTCGCCACGGTCGAGCGCGGGTTCTTCGACGTCGTCTTCTGCTCGATCGAGATCGCCGGCGAGAGCCCGGTGATCAGGTCGACGTCCGGCTTCTGCATCAGCTCGAGGAACTGGCGCGCATAGGCCGACAGGCTCTCGACGTAGCGCCGCTGGCCCTCGGCATAGATCGTGTCGAAGGCGAGGCTCGACTTGCCCGACCCCGACAGGCCGGTGATCACCACCAGCCTGTGGCGCGGGATGTCGACGTCGATCCCCTTCAGATTGTGCTCGCGCGCGCCGCGGATGCGGATGAAATCGTCCATGGCCTACCGACCTGGGGGATGACGTCGAATCGGAGCGAAACGCTCGGAGGGAGGATGGGCGAGATGGCTGCCGGCAGCAAGGGGTGCCCGGGCGTGGGCGCGCGCTCGCCCCAGGACCTGCCCGTCCTGCCCATGCCATGCCAATTTCGTCCTTGATCGTTCGGAAGTTCGTCATAGGATCACAGGTTGAGACGACGGGCGACCAGCCCTCGCGTCATCTGGCGGGATTGAACAACACACGCGGCTCGGTCATCGACCGACGCGGGGAATCTTTGTCCTCGGCTTCGAATGCGCCGTGCTGTCGCGGCGGCATGGATAGGATGAGCCAGGACGAGATTGACGCTATGACATACCATCAAGCTGCGCATCCTCAAGCTTCGCCGCATGGTCGCCACGCAACACGATGCCGACCGGCTCGCCAACGACATCGTCCGCGGCGCCGTGGCCGGCTCCGTGGAGGAGCCCGAGGCATCCGTCGACGATGAAGCCGGTCCTGGTCATGCTGCATGAGGCACCGTAGTCCCGGATGGCCTTCGCCGCGCTGCGGTGGAGCAGGCATCGCGATCGATTTTCGCCGTGGACGTGCCGGTCAGCCGTCTGACCGAGCTCGCCGCCGCCCGGGGTGAAATATGTCGAGGCCGGGCGCAATCTACGACCGACGCTCGACACATCGCTGGCCGCCACCCATGCCGACGACGTCCATGCGCCTGCCACGGGCACGGGACTCAGGGGCGGCGGAGTCGTGGTCGGCGTGGTCGATTTCGGCTTCGACTTCACTCTGGACGACTTCCGCAACCCTGACGGCACGACCCGGGTCGCATTCCTCTGGGACCAGTTCCTGGTGCCGACGGCAGGCGAGCACACCCCGGTACCGAGCCCGATTTCGCCTTCGGGGTCGAATATCGACCGGGCAGCGCTCGATGCCGCCTTGGCGCTGCCGCAACCCGTTTGCTTCCGTCCGGCATCGGCCGGAGGCTGGCAGCCACGGCACGCACGTTGCCAGCCATCGCGGATGCGTGGCAACGTGCCGCTCGGACGGATGCGAACTTCGGCGCAGGGCTGTTCGTCGGCGCCTAAGCACCCCGAGCGCCACCCTCATCCTGGTGCATACCCCGCTCCAACGACCAGCAGACCACGTTTGACTGAGTCGATCGTCGCACGGGCCATTTCCTATGTCTTCCGCAGAGCGAGCGCGATGGGCGACTGCCCTGCGTCATCAACATGAGCCTGGGCCAGAACGGCGGCAGCCATGACGGCGACGAGCGTCGTCGAGCCGCGGCGATCGACCGCCTCCTCGAGGAGCCGGGGCGCGGCCTCGTCATGGCTGCAGGCAACGAGCATGTCTGGCGTACGCATGCCTCCGGGACCTTGACGACTGGCACAAGCCGTGCGCTGCAATGGCGCGTTGGAGGCGGCCTGCCGGTCGGCGGCGGAACCCTGCCCCTCGGGGCCGACCGCACGCCGAACGAGATGGAGATCTGGCTGTCGTCCCAGGGACCGGGTGCGGGCCCGGGTGCGCTCCCCGGCCGGGCAGACCACGGCGTGGGCGGAGCCCGGCGAGTCGATGCTGGAAACCCTGGGTACGACCCAAGTGTTCGTGGATCACGAGCGCTTCTCGGTACTCAACGGTGATGCCAGGGTTTTCGTCGAGATTCGCCCCGCCCAACGCCTTCACTCCAGTCCCGAGCGGCGTCTGGGTGGTGGAGATCGAGGGCATAGACATACGCCATGGCCGGTTCGACGCCTGGATCGAGCGTGACGCGCGCGACCGGGGCAACAGCTTCGCCGATCAATCATTCTTCGTCGGCGCCGATTTCGATCCGGTGATCGACGCTGGGCACGCCAGCGACGGGCCGACGCAGCGTCGCGGTCGCCAACTACGACCACGCGACGCTGGCCCCCAATAGCTCCAGCGGCCGGGGACGAACGCGGGACTGGGCTGCGACAAGCCTGAGGTCAGCGGCGCCCGGCACCAACATCCGCGCCGCACATGCGCTCGGCGGCCGGCCCGACGGACAGGGCCAGAGCATTTAAGGTCAGTTCCCGGTGCGGGAACTTGCAATCGAGCGGGCACGTCAGCATGGCGGCACCGCACGTTGCCGGGATCGTGGCCCTGCTGCTGGAACGCAATCCGCGCCTCACCGCCGAGCAGGTGAGCGCCATGCTCGTGGCATCGGCCGAGATCGCCGCCCGGGGTCACGCCTCACGATTCGGCCTGGGGCTCGATCCGCGTGGCCGCGTCGCATGCCCGAGCCGCAGTCGCCACTGCGCTATGCGATCACGTTGGTCTCTTGGCCTCGGCTCGACCGGCGAACGACGACTTTCGGCGATTGATCAACTCCGTCAGCGGCGACGACAGCGCTCGCCGCAGTCGCACGTACGCGCGACCACACCTGTCAGGCGCAGACGACACTTGCCAACTGCCCGGCCGGAACGCCAATGGACCACAGGCGGGTCGTCGGGTCGCGCGAATGCACCGTGGCGCCGAGCCGCGCGAGTTCGTCGGCCAGCGGCCCGGTCGCGGCCGAGGGCGCCACCTCGACGACACAGTCCACGGCCGCCCGGGCTGATCCGCGATGATTGACCGGCGTGCCCGAGGGCCGAGGTTGCTCGGCAGGCTCATCTTCACGATCCCATCTCCTCGATCGCCTGATTGGACGACGCGACGATTGTTGCCACGCCGATTGCTTCGTACACCGTACCCATGAAACAAGGTGAGCAGGCAGTCTATCATGGCCGGCAGCGTCAACAAGGTGATCCTGGTGGGCAATCTCGGGCGCGACCCCGAGGTGCGCCACACCCAGAACAACCAGAAGGTCGTCAACATGCGGATCGCCACCTCCGAGCGGTGGCGCGACCGCCAGTCGGGCGAGAGCAAGGAGCGCACCGAGTGGCATAGCGTGGTGATCTTCAACGAGAATCTGGCCGACATCGCCGAGCGCTACCTGCGCAAGGGCAGCTCGGTCTATGTCGAGGGCCAGCTGCAGACCCGCAAATGGACCGACCAGAGCGGCCAGGAGCGCTACTCGACCGAGGTCGTGCTGTCGCGCTTCAAGGGTGAGCTCACGCTCCTGGGCGGTCGCGGCGAGGGCGGGGGCGGCGGCGACTATGGCGGCGGCGGGGACTTCGGCGACGACCAGGGCATGGGCGGGCCGCCGCAGCGCTCGACACCGCCCGCGCGCGGCCCCGGCGGCGGCCAGGCGCGCGGCAAGACACCCAGCATCGCCGACGAGCTGGACGACGATATCCCGTTCTACGGTTTCCTTTCCGCGCAGAAGGGGTCAGGGGGCAAGGATCATGAACATCGAGGCAATTCTGGCCAGCAAGGGCCGCGCAGTGCGTACCGTTTCCGCCGACACCGCCGTGGGCGAGGCGATGCGGCTGATGAGCCACGGGCGGATGAGTGCCCTGGTCGTCTCCGAGGACGGTGCCGCGATCGACGGCATCGTCTCCGATCGCGGCCTGATGAACGCGCTGGTCGAGCATGGCACCGGTGTGCTCGAGCGGCCGCTCGGGGACGTCATGACCCGCCAGGTGTTCACCTGCTCGCGCGGCGACAGCGTGGGTGCCATCATGGCGATGATGACCGACCGCCGCATCCGCCACATCCCCGTGGTCGAGGAGGACGGCAGGCTGTGCGGCATCGTCAGCATCGGCGACGTGGTCAAGCACCATCTCGACGAGGTCCAGCACGAGGCGGCGGAGCTGCGCGAATACATCAGCGGCAATACGTAGGTCCCACGCGTCCATATCGGAGCCGAGCGTGAGCGCCGCCGCGGCGCCCGCGGCGGCGCTCGATCATGCCGCGATCCGGGGCATCCTGGCCGGCATCATGCTGGCGATGTTCCTGGGAGCTCTCGACCAGACCATCGTCGCGCCGGCACTGCCCACCATCGGCCACGAGCTGGGCGACCTGGACGACCTGCCGTGGGTGGTCACCGCCTACCTGTTGAGCTCGACCGCGGTGACGCCGCTCTACGGCAAGCTCAGCGACATCCACGGCCGCCGCGCGATGCTGCTGACCAGCATCGCGCTGTTCGTCCTGGGCTCGCTCGCCTGCGCCCTCGCCCCCTCGATGCTGGCCCTGATTCTGGCGCGCGGCCTGCAGGGCGTCGGCGGCGGCGGCCTGATCTCGCTGGCCCAGACCATCATCGCCGACGTCGTCGCCCCCAAGGAGCGTGCCCGCTACCAGGGCCTGATCGCCTCGGTGTTCGTGGTTTCCAGCGTGCTCGGGCCGGTGCTCGGCGGCGTGTTCGCCCAGCAGCTCCACTGGTCCCTGATCTTCTGGATCAACCTCCCCTTGGGCCTCGCCGCATTGTGGATGACCGATCGCGCCCTGCGCCGCCTGCCGCGGCACGAGCGGCCGCACCGGCTGGACCTGATCGGTGCGGTGCTGATCGTGCTCGCCACGATCTGCTTCCTGCTCGCCCTGAGCTGGGGCGGAGTGCGCTATCCCTGGACCGCACCGCCGATGCTTGCGCTGCTCGGCGGCAGCCTCTCCTTGTCCTTGCTGTTCGCTTGGCGGCTGACCGTCGCACCCGAGCCGTTCCTGCCACTGTCGGTCCTGCGCGAGCCCGTGGTCGCCCTCGGCACCGCGTCGGCCTGCTTCGCCATGGGGACCTTCATCGGCCTGTCGATCTACGTCCCGGTCTACTTCGAGGGTGCGCGCGGCCTCAGCGCCAGCCAGTCCGGCCTTGCCCTGATCCCGCTGATGGCGGGCGTGATCCTGGGCGCCACGACGGCCGCCCGGTTGATGGCGCGCCTGCGCCACTACAAGCGCCCGCCCTTGGCCGGCCTGGCGCTGGCGATACTTGGCTGCCTCGCCCTTGCGCCGCATCCGGTCGAACTGCCGTTCGCGGTCGCCGAGATCCTGCTGGCGCTGGTGGGGATCGGGGTCGGCACCGTGCTGCCGGTCACCACGGTGGCGATCCAGAACGCCGTACCGATGCACCAGCTGGGCACGGCCACGGGGGTGATGAGCTTCTTCCGCTCGCTGGGCGGTGCGGTGGCGGTGGCGGGTTTCGGGGCACTCGTGCTCGGCGGCGCCCGCAGCCACGGCCCGGTGCCGCAGGTGCTCGCCGGTGATGCGGAGCTGGTCTTCCGCACCATGTTCCTGACGGCAGCGGCCGGCTTCGCCGCGGCCTTCCTGTGGCTGGCGCTCATGGCCGAGCGGCCATTGCGCAGTGGCTCGGTCAAACCGACCAGGCCGGCAGCCGGCTAGGCAGGCATCGGGGCCACGGGCGGCGCCCCGAGCCGCAATCTCAGGTCGTGTGCTCGGTCGACCGCTCGAACACGCAGGCGTCGATCCGCCACGAGCCGTCGGGCTGCTTTTCCATGATGTACTGGGCCACGACCGGCACGCCGTCCGGGCCGACCACCAGCACCCGCTGGGTCCAGCGCCCTTCCACCGGCACGAGGTCGCGGAACTCGACCTCCTGCGGGCGATAGACCGGCTGATAGCCGGCGCGGACCATCGACATGAAGGTGTCGGGATCCTTGAAGATGCTCTGGATCGCGGGCGAAGCGTAGGAGAAGGCCTGCGGGGCGTTGTCGGCCATGAAGGCGTTGAGCTGCCCCTCGATCACGCTGCGGATCGCCGCCGCATCCGCCGGGTCGGGCGCCTCAGCCGTGACCGCGAAGGACGCTCCCGTCGACAGCCAGGCAACGAGCGCCAGGACAATGGCTCTCCACCGCATGTTCTTCCTCTCTTGCGATCCGCCGCGCGGCTGGGCACGCTGTGGGGCTTGGGCGAGTGGGCAACACTTCCAGGGACAACCGCATGATCGTCACAACCACGTCCGATGTCCAGGGCCGGCCGATCGTCGCCTATCATGGGCTGGTCACCGGCGAGGCCATCCTGGGTGCCAACATCTTCCGCGACTTCTTCGCCTCGGTGCGCGACGTGGTCGGCGGCCGGGCCGGCGCCTACGAGGGGGTGCTGCGGCAGGCCCGCGATCGCGCGATCGAGGAGATGGTCGAGGAGGCCCGGGCACGTGGTGCCGATGCGGTGGTCGGCGTGGATCTGGACTACGAGGTGATCGGCAAGGAAGGCAGCATGCTGATGGTCGCGGCCAGCGGCACCGCGGTAAAGCTCGGCTGAGACCATGGCCGCCGCAGCACCGCCCTTGCGGCAGGACTTCAAGATCATCGCCATCGTCGGCGCCGCCCATGGCGGCAGCCACTACTTCCACCTCGTCCTGCCGCCCCTGTTCCCCGTGCTCAAGGCCGCCTTCGGCGTCGGCTATGCCGAGCTCGGCCTCCTGCTCAGCGCCCTGTTCCTGACCTCGGGCCTGTGCCAGACGCCGGCCGGCTTCCTGGTCGACCGGATCGGCGCCGCCCGTGTGCTGGGTGCGGGCCTCGCCTGCCTGGGCACCGGTGCCGTGCTGGCCAGCATGGCGCCCGGCTATCTCGCCCTCGTCCCGGCCGCGATCCTGATGGGCCTCGGCAACAGCGTCTTCCACCCCGCCGACTACGCCATCCTCGGCCACCACGTGGCGCGGGAGCGCATGGCGCGTGCCTTCAGCATCCACACCGTCGGCGGCACCATCGGCTGGGCGATCGCACCCGTGCTGGTGGCCGGCATCGCCGCCCTGTCCTCCTGGCGCGTGGCCCTGCTGTTCAGCGGCTGCGTCGGCCTTGGGCTCGCCGCCCTGGTGCTCGCCAACCGGGAGCTGCTCGAAACGCCCGCCCATCGGGCGCCGGCGCACCTGGCGGCCAGTGCGGCGCTGGCGGGCCATCTGCGCGTGTTCGCCTCGGCACCCATCCTCCTCTGCTTCCTGTTCTTCGCCCTGCAAGCCACCTCGTTCATCGCACTGCAGGGCTTCATGCCGCTGTCGCTGCACCAGCTGTTCGGGCTCGACATGGTGGCCGCCACCGCGTCGGTCACCTTCTTCATGATCGGCAGCGCCGCCGGCACCATGGCCGGCGGGGTCATGGCCGACCGCAGCGGCCGCCATCAGCGGATCATCGTCGGCGGGCTGGCGCTGGCCGCGTTGATCCTGGCCCTGATCGGCCGGATCGAGCTGCCGACGCCGGTGCTCCTGGCCGCCGTGGCGCTGGCGGGAGCGCTCGCCGGCGCCACCACGCCCTCGCGCGACATGCTGGTGCGCGCGGCAGCCCCGCCCGGCGCCTCGGGCAAGGTGTTCGGCTTCGTCTATTCCGGCCTCGACCTCGGCGCCACGCTGACCCCGGCCATCGTCGGCAGCCTGCTGGACGCCGGCCATCCCGGTGCCGTGTTCGTCCTGGTGCCGGCCGTCATGGCGCTGAGCATCCTGACGGCGACCACTCTGCCCTCCGGCCAGCGCCGGGCCGCGGGCGCGGCGGGCTGAGCCCCGGCCTTGGCGCATGTCGCTCTCCGCCTGGCCCAGCCCGCCGATGGCGAGCTGATCGCCGCCCTGATCGCCGAGCACACGGCCCACGAGGGTGCGACGGCACTCGGCCGGCCCGAGGACTATGCGCGAGGCCTCGCGGAGGGCGCGTACGAGTGCCTTGTCGCCGAACGGCGCGGCGCGGCCCTGGGCCTCGCCATGTTCTACCCGACCTTCTCCAGCTGGTCCGGACAGCGCGGTCTGTTCCTGGAGGATCTCTATGTCCGCGAGGCCGCGCGCGGCCTGGGCGTCGGGCGGCTCCTCCTGGCCGAGCTCGCCCGCATCGCCGGCGCGCGGGGCGCCACCCGCATCGACCTTGTCGTCCAGGGCGACAACCGCGCCCGCGGCTTCTATGCCCGCCTCGGCCTGCGCGAGCTGCCGGGCTGGCTCCTCTGGCGCGCCGACGAGGCGGCGTTGGCGGCGCTCGCCGACCAGCGCTAGAAATCGCGCATGACGTGATATTTGTCACATCTTGGCGCTGCCGCCGCGGCATGTCGCCGCCGCGGTCAGATGCCGCGCTTTCGCATCCGGATACGTATCATGCTGTCTCATGCGATCGACCCCGCCCCCAGCCGCGTCTCGGCCTTCTCCGGCTGGATCGTGGTGGCGGTCTTCTTCGCCCTACTGGCCCTGGTCTGAAGGCGCTTTGCTCACGCTTTCGTGATGCCCGCCCTCGGCTGCAGCATGGCTCCATCGCCACCGACTGGGCAGCCTCGGTGAGGACCACCATGACCGGGCACGGCAGCTTCGACTGGGCCGAGCTGATGACACTGACCAGCCTGCCGCAGCCGGCTGATCACCCCGGCCGGCGGCTGAATCTCCTCGACACGCTGCTGCTGGTGGTCGCCGGCTTTGCCGGCGGCACCGTCAACGCGATCGCGGGCGGCGCCACCTTCTTCACCTTCCCCGCCATGCTCGCGGTCGGCATCCCGCCGGTGGCCGCCAACGCCTCCAACACGGTGGCGCTGGTCCCGGCGAGCCTGATCGCCGCCTGGGCGCAGCGCCGCGAGCTCGCCGACGCCGGCCTGCGCCGCCTGCCGGTGCTGGCGGCGCTCAGCCTCGGCGGCGGCATCGCCGGAGCGGTCCTGTTGCTGCTGACCAGCGACCGGGCGTTCATGGCGCTCGTACCCTGGCTGCTGCTCGTCGCCACCCTGCTGTTCGCGCTCAGCCCGCACCTGCTGGCCCTGATCCGGCGCGGCCGACCCGTTCACGCCGGCGGCCTGCGGCTCAACGCCTGGACCGTGCTCGTCCTGGTCCCGTGCCTGGTCTATGGCGGCTATTTCGGCGCCGGGCTCGGCATCATGCTGCTGGCCGGCCTCGCCGTCGCCGGGCTGGAGGAGCTGCGCGTCGCCAACGCGCTCAAGAACGGCATGTCGGCCCTGGTCAACGGCATCGCCGTGGCCGTGTTCGTGAGCCAGGGGATCGTCGTCTGGCCGGCGGCACTGACCATGATGGCCGGTGCGGCCCTGGGCGGCTTCGCCGGCGCCCGCATCGCCCGTCGTCTGCCGCAGAAGCTGTTTCGCGCCATCGTCATCGCCGTCGGCAGCCTGCTGACCTTGTGGTACTTCGTGCGCCCATGACCGTGCCCTTCGCCACCGGCCGCCCCGCCGCGCGTCACGACGTCCTGGCCCCCGACGGCTCCGCAGATCCGCTTCCTGCCGCAGGTCAAGGGCGGCAGCATGGTCCACTGCACCCTGCCGCCCGGCGCCGTCTCGCTGGCCGTCACCCACCGCACCGTCGACGAGCTCTGGTACGTGCTCGCCGGCGAGGGCGAGCTCTGGCGCCGCCAGGGCGAGCGCGAGGAGATCGTGGCACTGACACCCCACACCGCGCACTCGATCCCGCTCGGCACCTGGTTTCAGTTCCGCAACCCCGGCACGGCGCCGCTGGCCTTCGTCATCGTGACGACACCGCCCTGGCCCGGCATGGACGAGGCGGTGCGGGTGGCGGATCACTGGCCCCAAGCTGGCCCTGTTGCCGAATAGGCTCGCCGCCGACCGTGCCGAAGCAGGCGCTTCAGGCTCCGGAAGAACTCGCCATAGGCCTCCCGGCGCAGCCGCGCGGCTTCCCGCTTGTACTGTTCGTAGGCAATGGGCGCTCTCGGTTCCGACATGGCCGTCTCCAGAAGTGGCAACACCTTGAACCTAGCGCCGATCTGCTGGAGGATAATCGGGCTCCTGGTCACCACATTGATGAGGCCATGTCACAAATCTTGGGTGCCAACCGGGCCGGCGAGATGGCGGTGTTCGTCCAGGTCGTCGAGCATGGCAGCCTGACCGGCCGCAGCGCAGAGCCTGCGCCTGTCGCCCTCGGCGGTCAGCAAGCTCCTCGCCCGCCTGGAAGATCGTCTCGGCGCCCGGCTGCTGCAGCGGACCACGCGCCGTGTGGCACCAACGGCCGAAGGCCGGTTGTTCTACGAGCGTGCACGCGAGCTGCTCGACGAGCTGGATGCCGCCGAGGAGCTCGTCAGCGCGGGCCGGCTGCGCCCGCGCGGCACCTTGCGCGTCAGCCTGAGCCACGGCTTCGGCATGAGCCAGATCGTGCCATTGGTGCCCGAGTTCGCGGCGCGCTACCCCGATGTCGAGCTGCAACTCGCCTTCGCCGATCGCCGGGTCGATCTGGCCGGCCAGGGCATGGACCTCGCCCTTCGCCTGGGTGCGGTGCACGACGAATCCCTGATCGCTCGCCGTCTGGCCGACCATGGCCGCATCGTGTGCGCGGCTCCCGCCTATCTCGACCGCCACGGCGCCCCGGCCGACCCCGAGGCGCTCGCTGGGCCACAACTGCATCCTGTTCGACCAGCCCGACCATCTGAACCAGTGGCCGTTCCGTGCACCCGACGGCTCGGTCGTGCGCATCCGGGTGCGCGGCAATTTCCGCAGCGACAACGGCGACGCGCTGTTCGAGCTGCTGCTCGGCGGGCTTGGCATCGCCTGGGCCGCCGATTTCCTGGCCCTGCCCCATCTCGCCACCGGCCGCCTCGTCCCGCTGCTCGCCGACTTCGCCGTCGACGAGCGTACCGCGATCCATGCGGTCTACCCGCAGCGAAGGCATCTTCCCGCCAAGGTGCGTGCGTTCATCGACTTCCTGGTCGAGCGGTTCCAGCCGGTGGCGCCTTGGAATCGCCGCTAAGTTGCGCAGTGCGGTGGGTTCGTTCATGCCGGCAGCGAATTCGTTCGTGTATTTTCGCGGTGTCGGGTTCGCACGTGTCGCTCCGCGCGGCAGCGGTGTTGCGGCTCGGAGCACTCGCGGAACCGCCTCGTGGGTTCGTTCGTGCCGCCCGCGAAATCGTTCGTGCAGATTGCATCGTCGGGTTCGGGCGTGCCGCGAGGTGGTCGAGCCGCGTGATCGCGCTACGTCGGCGTCCGGTGGGATCGGTCGTGCCGTCGGGGTGGACCGGGGTGGGTCGAGCGGCGATGGGCATGGCCGGCATCCGGGGATGGGGTAGGGCCGTGCAGGGTACCATGGTGAGTTCAGGAATGATATCCTTGGATGGGGTTCGCCGCCAGCAGCGCCGGCCGCCGCGCTTTGGTGTAGGTGGCCTCGATCAGCCGCTCCAGCACGTCGAGCGCCGTGCCCTGGATGCGGTCGCCGAGCAGGAACTTCTGGCTGCGCGGGAACTTCTCCACCGTCGGGATCAGCCACAGCATGAACCGGTACATCGCCTCCAGAGCCGGACCCGTCTGCCGCGCATTGTCCACCGCAGCGCTGACTCATGTCGATCACCCGAAAATCCGCGCCGGGGGCTTCGCCCCCGGACCCCCAAGACCTAAAGAGGTAAATAATCAAGGGGTAAGCATCCTCGCCACCCGGAAGCCGACGTAGCCGTCCCGGTCGTCCGGCGCGCCCCTGTCGCGGATGGCGGAGCGGAGGTACCTCGGGATGACGTCCCAGGAGCCGCCGCGCAGGACGCGCTCCGGGCAATCATTCCTGTCGACAGCGATCGATCCATCCAGAGGAGCGTTGTCATAGCTGTCGCGATAGCAGTCCTGCACCCACTCCCAGACATTGCCGTGGACATGATGACAGACCGAATGGATTGGCCGAAAACGCGGGATCGTCCACCGCCACCGTGCGCTCGCGGTAGACACCTTTCGCCCCGCCGCCATAGGTGTAGTTGCCGTCGTAGTTCGCCTGCGCCGTCGAGATCGTGGCACCGGTCCAGAACGGCGTCATCGTCCCCGCCCGCGCCGCATACTCCCATTCCGCCTCGTCGGCAGACGGTAGGGCTCACCCGTCTGGTCCGCAGCCACGCCACGAAAGCCTGCGCGTCCTCCCAGCTCACATTGATCACCGGCCGTCAGCCCGGCCCCAGCCCTGATCGTCCGGCCGGTAGCCGCTGCAGCCGCCCGCCGCCACGCAGGCGTCCCACTCGGCGAACGTCACCGTGTAGCGACCGATCGCGAACGGCCGGCGCGAACGTGACCGTCCGCTGCGGGCCCTCGTCGTCGTAGCGGCCTTCCTCGCTCGCTGGCGACCCCATCGTGAACGTGCCCGCCGGGATCACGACCATCTCCGGGCACCACGGCGCGTCGACGTCGCGGAAGACATGACCGGGTTGCCAGGTCCGACCGGCGGAGGGGCCGCGGCGAGGCGACGCGGGCTGCGGCGGCCGGGCTGGCTCGGGCGCTCTCGGGTGCGCTTCGTGGCTCGAGCCGGCTCCCGATTGCGACGGCAAGCTTGCGCACTTCGCGCTTTGCACGCGGTCGGATCGCCGGCCGGCCGCAGTGCGTGTCGGTTGCCAGGGCCAGCGCTGCCGTCGGGCAATTGCCTTGGCGAGATCGTCCGTCGCGTCAGGTGCGGTTGCTCCAGAACCGGGGCGCTCAACCAAGTAGATCGGGAGGACGAGATCATCGCGGCCCGCGGCGCGCTCGTGCGCCAGGAACCTCCGGAGCTCGTCGCGGCACGGCCCGCTTCGGAAGAAGCGTGGCGTCAGCACCGGGATCAGGAACGGCGCCACCTCCAGGCTCTCGTCGAGCAACCGCGGCCAGTGCTCGCCGAGGCCGATCCCGTCGACGTCCTGGAAGATCCAAAGCCGTGATCGCCGGTGACGGCTGCGGACCTGCAGCTCCAGCGCCGCCCGCAGCTTCGTGATGCCACCGGACATGCGCCTGGTCGTCGAGGCGAGTGTCGGCTGAGAAATGCCTGCGGCGTCGCCGCTCATGCCGGGAAATCGCCTTCGGTAGCGACGCAATCGACGGTAATGCGCATCGGCGCCAGTGCCAAGCGGCTCAAGCCGTCGATTAGGCGTTGACCGCACGTCACCAGCCGAGTTCAGCCACATTGCCGACCGCTTCGCGTGGCCAGACGTCAGCCGCGTCCTGCGCGCACCCCGCCCCGTCGCGCTCCCAGCAGGCCGCCAACTCGGCCGACCGATCAGGCCGCTGCGGCGACGGCTAGTCGTGCGCCCTGTGAACAGCGACGCGCGTCAGCCGGATCTCGCGGGCGAGTCGGCCGTGCGAAGAGTCGCCGTAGTTGGCCTCGCCGCGCGTAGGCGCACGCGGTCGAGCGGCGGTCGGCACGACGCGGGCCGCGCGGCGCGAGCTCGGTGGCCGCCCGTACCGACGATCTCGACCGCGGCCTCGATCAGGAGCAGCTTGAGGTCGCGGGCACCCGCCTCGCCGAGCGGTCGTCGATCACGATCGCCGTCTCGAGCCAGTTCGCGGCGGAGATCAGGCGCACCGGATCCTGCGCCAGCTTGCGGACGAGGACCGGCCGTTCCGGCTCGTCCTGCAGGATGGCGATCAGCGCCGAGCTGTCGATCACCACGTGCCGGGCAGCCCGCGCTCATCGTAGCCCAGGATCTCGTCCTCGTCGCGCCGACGCAGAACGGGGAGAGCGCCACAATGGCGGGCGATCCCTTCCAGCCGTGCGACCAGCTCGTCGCTTACCCGCCCGCGGCTACGCTCGACCCTGGTCAGGCGCTCGGCCACGGCCTGCCGCACCGCCTCGGTCAGGCTCTCCCCCGTGGCCGCGGCCAGCCGGCGCGCCAGCGCATGGGTGTCGGGGTCCTTGATGTTCAGCGCCATGCTTCTACCTGGTGGATAGTTCTTCCACCAGCATCCTAGCCGGCGCGAGACCAGATTGCAAGCTCACGCGCTCCGGCCGCTCTCGCAGCGCCAGCCGCGGGCGACGGCCCAGCCGGGGTGCTCCGTGGTCCACTGGGCGGCCGCGTGCTGGCCGAACAGCATGCACTGCATCAGCGAGCCGTCCCAGGGCAGCTCGACCGTGCGGCAGCGGTCGGCGCTCGAGCCGATGCAGGCGATGAAGGTCAGCACATAGACGAACATGGTCGCATTCCCGAATATGCGGCGTCCCAACGCCGGGCGATGCGGCAGCTTGCGGGTAGTGGCCGGCGGGCGTCCGTGGCCTTTGTCACAGTCCGCACGCAGTGCCGCTCGGTGTGGCGCCCTGGCAGCGGCCGCCAGCATCGGCTAGAAGGCTCGGCCCGTCCCACCCTCGCATCGGGCCGATCCCATGCCCCCACCCGTCCATGTCGTCGGCGGTGGCCTCGCCGGGAGCGAAGCCGCCTGGCAGCTGGCACGGCGCGGCGTGCCCGTGGTGCTGCACGAGATGCGGCCCGTGCGCGCGACCGAGGCGCACCAGACCGATCGGCTGGCCGAGCTGGTCTGCTCCAACTCGTTCCGCTCCGACGATGCCATGGGCAATGCCGTGGGCCTGCTGCACGAGGAGATGCGCCGGCTGGGCTCGCTGATCCTGGCCATGGGCGACCGGCACAAGCTGCCGGCGGGCGGGGCGCTGGCGGTCGACCGGGAGGGGTTCGCCGCGGCGGTGACCGAAGCGCTCGCGGCGGAGCCGCTGGTCACGCATCGTGCGCGAGGAGGTGCCGGGCCTGCCACCCCTGGACTGGGGCCAGGCCATCGTCGCCACCGGGCCCCTCACCTCGCCGGCCCTGGCCGAGGACATCCGCCGGGTCGGCGGCGAGGATCAGCTCGCCTTCTTCGACGCGATCGCTCCCATCGTCCACCGGGAGTCGATCGACCTGGAGGTCGCCTGGTTCCAGTCGCGCTACGACAAGGAGGGGCCGGGCGGCGGCACGGCCGACTACATCAACTGCCCGATGGACCGGGAGCAGTACGACGCCTTCCTCGGCCGCCCTGCTGGCGGGCGACAAGGGCGAGCTTCAAGGATTGGGAGCTGAGCACGCCCTATTTCGAGGGCTGCCTGCCGATCGAGGTGATGGCCGAGCGCGGGCCGCAGACGCTGCGCTTCGGGCCGATGAAGCCGGTGGGCCTGACCGACCCGCGGACGGGGAGAAGGCCTCATGCGGTGGTTCAGCTGCGGCAGGACAACGCCTTGGGAACGCTCTACAACATGGTCGGCTTTCAGACCAAGCTGAAGCATGCCGAGCAGGTCCGGGTGTTCCGGCTGATCCCGGGGCTGGAGCGGGCCGAGTTCGCGCGGCTGGGCGGCCTGCACCGCAACACCTTCGTCAACAGCCCGCGCCTGCTCGACCTCACCTTGCGCATGAAGGCAGCGCCGCATGTCCGCCTGGCGGGCCAGATCACCGGCTGCGAGGGCTATGTCGAGAGCGCCGCCGTCGGGCTCCTGGCGGGGCGCTTCGCCGCCGCCGAGGCGCATGGCGCGGCACCCCTGCCGCCGCCGCCCGAGACCGCGCACGGGGCGCTCCTGGCGCACATCACCGGCGGTGCGGTGGCCGAGACCTTCCAGCCGATGAACGTCAATTTCGGCCTGTTCCCGCCGCCGCCAGCGGGCACGCCCAAGAGCGAGCGCAAGCCCGTCATGGCCCGTCGCGCGCTGGAGGCCTTAACGGCCTGGGGATAAGTCGCCGAAGGGCCACATCGCCGCTTGCCATGCGCGCGAAAATTGCTAGTAGTGTCGCGACTACCGTATACGCGGGACCGGCTTGCCCCGAACCACAAGATGTTGTGGTCGTCCCGAGGTCCGACAAAGCGCGCGTGGCTGCCCTGCCGCAGTACGCGCCGAACGCAGAGTGGTCAGGTGGCAACAGTCGCCGCTGTAAAGACATCGCCCGAGGGCCGTCAGGTACCTTTCCAAGTCCGCGGCTCGCTGCAGACGGTGCTGTCCTTGCGTCTGCTGTCGCCGCACGACCCGAATTTCATCCCGCTCCTGGTCGACAAGATCGCGCACTCGCCCGATTTCTTTCGCAGCGCGCCCTTGGTGCTGGACGTGGGCGCGATCGCCGACCAGCCGCCCTTGGACCTGGCGCTGCTGGCCGAGCATCTGCGCCAGCACCGGCTGATGCCGGTGGGCATCCAGAACGGCACGCCCGAGTGGAACGAGGCGGCGATCGCCGCGGGCCTCGCCACGTTCGGCGCCGGCAGCCCGCCACGCCAGGCGGTCGAGACGCCGCCCACCGGCCGGACCACGCCGCCGGCCGTGGCGGCAGCGGCGCCACGCGGGCGACCCGCCCGGGTGATCACCGAGCCCGTGCGCGGCGGCCAGCAGATCGTGGCCGACGGCGACCTGGTGGTGACAGCACCGGTCAGCGCCGGGGCCGAGCTGGCGGCATCCGGCCACATCCATGTCTACGGCACCCTGCGCGGCCGGGCGTTCGCCGGCATCGAGGGCGACGAGGCCGCCTTGATCTTCTGCGACCAGCTCGAGGCCGAGCTCCTGTCGATCGCCGGGGTGCACCTGGTGAGCGAGGGCATCGACCCCAGGCACCAGCGCCGACGTGCCCGCGTCGAGCTCGAAGGCGAGCGGCTGGTGATTCATGCGTTGTCCTGAGCCCGCGGGCGCGGGTGGCTGCTCCGGCACGAGGAGGGGAATTTGGCTAGAGTAATCGTGGTCACGTCCGGCAAGGGCGGGGTCGGCAAGACGACCTCCGCCGCCGCCATCGCCACCGGCCTGGCGCTGCTGGGCAAGAAGACCGTCGTCATCGACTTCGACGTGGGCCTGCGCAACCTCGACCTGATCATGGGCTGCGAGCGCCGGGTCGTGTTCGACTTCATCAACGTCATCAACGACGGCATCCGCCTGCACCAGGCGCTGATCAAGGACAAGCGGGTCGAGAACCTGTACGTCATGCCGACCTCGCAGACCCGCGACAAGGACGCGCTGGATCTCGAGGGCGTCGAGAAGGCGCTGGACGAGCTCAAGCTCGAGTTCGACTACATCATCTGCGACAGCCCGGCCGGCATCGAGAAGGGCGCGCAGACCGCGCTCTACTTCGCCGACGAGGCGGTGATCGTCACCAACCCCGAGGTCTCCTCGGTCCGCGACAGCGACCGGATCATCGGCATCCTCAACAGCAAGACGCGCCGTGCCGAGAAGGGCGAGGAAGCCGGTCAAGCAGCACCTCCTGCTCACCCGCTACGACCCGGCCCGGGTCGAGAAGGGCGAGATGCTCAAGGTCGAGGACGTGCTGGAGATCCTGGCGATCCCGCTCCTGGGCGTCATCCCGCAGGACGATTCGGTGCTGCAGGCCTCCAATGTCGGCATGCCGGTGGTCCTGGACGAGCGCTCCAAGGCCGGCCAGGCCTACACGGACGCGGTCAAGCGCCTGGCCGGCGAGCAGATCGAGATGCGGTTCACCGCCCCCGCCAAGAGGGGCCTGGTCCAGTGGCTGTTGCGGAGGACCGCGTGAGACTGTTCGAGTTCTTCGGGCTGAACCGTCGTCCGCCCTCGGCGGACACGGCCAAGCAGCGCCTCCAGCTGGTCATCGCCCACGACAAGGGCGCCGGCGGCTACGAGTTCCTGCCGCTGCTGCAGCGCGAGCTGCTGGAGGTGATCAGGAAATATGTCGAGATCGACGTCGCGCAAGGTGAAGGTCGACATCGAGCGCGGCGACCAGATGTCGATCCTCGAGCTCAACGTCGAGCTGCCCTCGGTGATGGCGCGCCCGCAATTGGTGTGAGGGCGTCTGCGGGCGCCCGGCTTGGCCCGCTTGTGTGCAATATCACGCCCGCGCACGGCACGAACCGTCTACGTTGCCCGTCCATCGAGGCCGCTTCGGCAGTGAGGATCGGGACTCAACCATGGCGGGATTGACCGACTTGGCCGTTCGCCAGCAGCGAACGATGGGTCCGCTGCTCGTCCTGGCTGTCCTGCTTGGGCTGATCGCGCTGCCGCTGGCCGTCTGGCTCGACCTGCGCAGCCTGTCCGAGCGCCTGCTGCGCCTCCAGGCCAGCGAGACCAGCGAGATCATCGACGACATGCGCTCGTTCTACGCCAGCGACGTGGTCGGTCGCGTGCTGCAGGCCCACGGCCAGGTGACCACCGGCGCAGACGACTACAAGGACACCCCCGGGGCCATCCCCATCCCGGCCACGCTGTCGATCGAGCTCGGCAAGCGGATCAGCGCGCACAACGGCGCGGTGCAGTACCGCTTCGTCTCCGATCTGCCGTTCCGCGGGCGCGAGCGGCATCCGCTCGATGCGTTCGAGCTGGGCGCGCTGGACGCACTGCGCGCCGATCCCGACCAGCCGGTGGTCGAGGTCACCGGCTCGCTGTTCGACCGCAAGGTCCGGACCGCCACCCCCGTGCGGATGGGTGAGGTCTGCGTCGGGTGCCACAACAGCCACCCCGACAGCCCCAAGCTCGACTGGAAGGTCGGCGACGTGCGGGGCATCCAGGAGATCTCGGTCTCCCAGTCGCTGGGCACCAACATCCTCGCCTTCAAGTACCTGCTGCTCTACTTCGTCCTGGCCGCCGGTGCCGGCCTCGCCTTCATCCTGATGCAGCGCCGTCAGGCCGGCCTGATCCGCGGCATCAACCAGGAGCTGACCCAGGCCAACGACTTCCTGGCGGCGATCTCGATGAAGCTCGCCAAGTACCTGTCGCCGCAGATCTACAAGAGCATCTTCAGCGGCCAGAAGGACGTGGCGATCACCACCGAGCGCAAGAAGCTCACCATCTTCTTCTCCGACATCGAGAACTTCACCGGCACCACCGAGCGGCTGCAGCCCGAGGACCTGACCGCGCTGCTCAACGAATACCTGACCGAGATGTCGACGATCGCCCTGGCGCACGGCGCCACCGTCGACAAGTTCATCGGCGACGCCATCCTGGGCTTCTTCGGCGATCCGGAGACCAAGGGCGTGGCCGAGGACGCGCGCGCCTGCGTGCGGATGGCCGTCGCCATGCAGCAGCGGCTGGCCGAGCTCAATACCGAATGGCGCGAGCGCGGCGTCGAGCGGCCGTTCCGGGCCCGCGTCGGCATCAATACCGGCTACTGCAATGTCGGGAACTTCGGCAGCAACGACCGGATGGACTACACGATCATCGGCGCCGAGGCGAACCTCGCCGCCCGGCTGCAGAGCATCGCGCAGGCGAACGGGATCGTCCTCAGCTACGAGACCTATGCGCTGGTCCGCGACCTGGTCCGCGCCCATCCGCTGCCGCCGATCCACATGAAGGGCATCAGCCGCGAGGTCGTGCCCTATGCCGTCGAGGGCCTGCTGGGCGAGCTGCCCCAGCGCGAGCAGGTGATCAGCGAGCACGGCAAGGGCCTGGACCTGTTCATCGACCTCGACGTCCTCGACGACCACGCCGCCGAGCGCACCAAGCAGCGCCTGCGGGAGCTGCTGGCGGCGCTGGAGCGGCGGCCGAAGCCGGCGTGACGTGCGAAGCGGCTCAGCCGCGCTCGATCAGCCAGCGGCGCATCAGCACTCTGCGGAAATACGACCACCGGCACCCATGGTGCTCCTGGCGACGAGCCGCACATCCGCCCCTTTGATCCCTGCCGCTTGAGGCTGGCGGAGGCGAGTGGGCAAGTCGAAGCGGTCGGCCTGACGCTGAGATGGTGGAGTGGATGACCTTCTAGCTAGTGAGCTGAGCAGAGGTGCTTGGCGAGCTTGAAGGGCCTGGGGCCTGTTCTCTCTAGAGAGAAGATAATGTTAAGATTGGGTGGAAATTCAAGGAAAACAGCCAATATGGAGAAGCTGACGTGACGTCTTGGGGTGTGATTACTTGGCTCGCGGCGCGCTCGGGCTCGGTGCGCTGATCGCCGGCTACTTCAGCGACACAGTCCGGCAGTTACTGCCGACGCCGCGCAAGCTCGCGCGCTGGGTGAAGCGGCTGGATATGCCGCCGGCAGTCGGGACGCAATTCACGGTCCTCGTCGCCGATCTCAAGCGGGACACGGAAGGCAGCCAGACCGACCACGTCGCCGCAGCCCTAGCACCCTACCAGGGCATCGATGTTATCCGCCTAGGACCCGGTCCGGAATGGGACATCGGGAGCCGCGCGCAGCTCCTGACGGAGGCACGGCGGCTGCTTGAGGCGAAGAACGGGGATGTTCTAATGTTCGGCGAAGTTGCGAAGGCTGACGAGCGCCTTCCGCCTCCAGTTCCTGGGCCGCCAGGGGAACGCAGAGGGCCGAGCCAGCTCGTACCTGCTGGAGAAGGCCGAGCTTCCTGAGCCACTCGGTACCGACCTGAATGCCGTCCTGCTTGCGTCTGTGGCCGCGCACATCGCACCGGCAACGGAACAAGCGGGTACCTACTGGCCGATCTGCTGCGCCCCGGCGGTGCAGAAGCTGGAGCACCTGTGCACCCACATGCCTTTCGGCTTGGATGCCGACCAGCGCGGTCGTCTCTGGCATTCCTTGGGGCTTGCGACGGCAGTTCTCGGCGAGCAGTCCGGGCAGGGCGAATGGCTCGAACGGTCCATCACGGCCTCCCGCTCGGCCCTGCAGGAATGGACCCGCGAGCGCGTGCCGCTCGACTTCCAACCGGGCGCAGAACAACCTCGGCGCCGCCCTGGCGAGTCTGGGCGAGCGGGGAGAGCAGCAGCGAGCGGCTCGAGCAGGCCGTGAAAGCCTATGAGGCGGCGCTGCAGGAATGGCGCCGCGAGCGCGTGCCGCGCGACTGGGCCATGACCCAGAACAACCTCGGCGTCGCCTTGGCGAGGCTGGGCGAGCGAGAGAGCGGCAGCGAGCGGCTCGAACAGGCCGTGAAGGCCTATGAGGCGGCCCTGCAGGAATGGACCCGCGAGCGCGTGCCGCGCGACTGGGCAATGGCGCAGAACAACCTCGGCATCGCCCTTCGGATCCTGGGCGAGCAGAGAGAGCAGCGAGCGGCTCGAGCAGGCCGTGAAGGCCCATAGAGACGGCGCTGCAGGCATGGACCCGCGAGGACGCGTGCCGCTCGACTGGGCCCGAGCGCAGGATGACCTCGGGAACGCCCTGGCGATCCTGGGCGAGCAGGGAGGAGAGCAGCGAGCGGCCTGGAGCAGGCCGTGAAGGCCTATGAGGCAGCGCTGCCAGGAATGGACCCGCGAGCGCGTGCCGCTCGAGTAGGACCGGGCGCAGAACAACCTCGGCAACGCCCTTCGGATCCTGGGCGAGCGGGAAGACGGCAGCGAGCGGCTCGAGCAGGCCGTGAAGGCCTATGAGGCAGCGCTACGGGAATGGACCCGCGAGCGTGTGCGCTCGACTGGGCCCGAGCGCAGAACAACCTGGGCGTCGCCCTGGCGATCCTGGGCGAGCGGGAGGAGAGCAGCGAGCGGCTCGAGCAGACCGTGAAGGCCTATGAGGCGGCGCTGCAGGAATGGACCCGCGAGCGCATGGTGCTCGGCTCGATCGCGGTGTTCGTGATCGACCGGCGGTTCATCCACGCGGCCGCGGGGTGCGGCGTCGGCGCGGTGCTGACGTTGATCGGGTTGATCCATTCGGAAGAGGTGCACGTCTTCTCGAACCCGCGGATCGCGTTGGGCTACGCGCCTCGCCGGTGTGGTCTGCCTGGCGTACTCGCTGCTCAGGCTCCCGCCGCGTGAGCCCGACCTGAGCGACCCGATGGATCTCGAGGTCGCCGCCGAGCGCAGCCGCTTCGTGCGCGCCGAGAAGGTGGCCGTTCCGGCCTAGCCTCCCGTTCTGCGCGGATCCAGAGACCCGGAGTTCATGTCGCTCGCGAACACGAGGTCGCGGCCCTCGTCGTCCGCGACACCCCAGGCCTGCGTCGCGTTCGTCAGCACGCCGCGCTGGGAGGGCTGGATCGGGTTCTTCACCGCCGGCGGAACGAAGTACGCGACCTCGCGCGGTCGGGTGGATCGCTTGCGTCGACGACCGCGGACGCCGTCGGTGTACCAGGAGACGAAGAGCGTCTCCCGGACAGCAGCGGGTTGTGGATCGTGTGTCGCCCGCCTTGAGGTCCTTGTTCCCGGTGGCGTTGGCCGTCTCGAACCTGCCGATCTGCCCGCCGCCCCGAGATCCACGATAGTCCCACACGCGCAGGTAGCCGAAGCCCTTCTCGGTGCCCGAGCCCGAGGTCTTGCAGAAGTCCTCGTCGGCGCTGAAGAGCAGGCCGCGGGCCTCGTCGTAGTTGGAGGAGTGCGCGTCGCCGTCGGCGGTCGCCGGGTAGGTCGTCCGGCCCCGCATCGTCGGCTTGGTCGGGATCGGTCACGTCGAGCGCGATGAATCCGGAGTCCCAGTAGGACATGAAGGCCAGGCGGCCGTCGGCGGACGGCTCGGCGCTGTGGCCGTACTCCGCGTCCGGGTCGCAGCCGAGGCCGGGCGCGGCGGCGCCGCCGAGGTTGCGGTGCACGCCCCAGTCGGAGACCTCGACCGGCAGTCGCGGGTTGGTGATGTCGATGAGGCGGAAGTCGCCGCGGCCCATGCGGTCGCGACGGCCGAGCGCGTCGGCGTACTCGCTCGTGGGCACGCTGGCGTAGACGAACGTGCGTTGGAGATCGTCGCGGTGCTCGACCTCCAGCTCGTGCAGGCCGCGGGTGCAGCAGCCCGTGTCCCAGCCGGGCGAGCTCGGCCGGATGCCCCGGGTCGGTGACGTCGAAGACCTGCAGCCCGCGGAAGAAGCTCGTGTCCGTGCGGTCGCCACCGCACACCTGGATGCCCACCACGGCGATGTCACGCCCGGCGAGCGCGCCGTAGCGAGCCGTCTTGACCACCACGTCCTCGGCCGACGTGCCGGCCGGGCTCGTAGCGTGGCCACCTCGCGCGGACGCGACGGGTTGCGCGTGTCCACGACCGCGACGCCGTCGTTGGGGCAGAAGCGCTGCTTGGCGGCCCAGTCCGAGAAGCCCCACGAGCCGACATAGGCGTACTGCTCGTGCACCCACACGTCGGCGTTGAAGCCGCGGCCGCCGAGGTCGTCATGGCCGACGGCGACCATGTTGCGCGCGGACCCCTGCGCGTCGGGGCTGTCGGATTGACCCACTCGACGTCGAGCGACCCCGCGGGCTCGTGGCCCCAGGCCAGGGACGGTTGCGCACGCGGCGAGTGCCGCGGCGGCCGCAAGCCATGCTGTTCCTCATCCTGCGCTCCTCTCCGTGAGGAGTTGCCGATCCTGCTCCCGCGCAGCGCGGGCTGTCAAGCGTTGTCAACCGGGCGCGACCGATCTCCGGCTTGCTGGCGTCGGTTGCTTACCGCCACCGCGTTTCGCCTTTACGCTGCCGCGCCAAACCTGAAGTCGAGGTGGAGAGGGAGCATGTAAAGGGACGCTTTTCGTTGCCCGCGGCCGTCATCGCCGCGGGCGCGCCGCGCTCGCCGGCACGGCCGGGGCGCATCCGATGGACGCGAACGTCAGCGACGACGGCTGGCTGATGTCGAGCCTGGCCGAGCACTGGAACTCGCACGGCGCGGCCGGCGGTGTGGAGGGCCGGCTCTCGGTGCCCGCGCGCGAGGAGGGGCTCGACTGCGTCGGCGATACGACCTCGCGGCGAGCTCGCCGGTGACGGGCGCGTGGCCGACGTGTCGGCCAAGGGCAACTACGCCTACCTCGCGATCTTCTACGAACCGACCTGCGGGCGCGGCGGCGTGCAGATCGTGGACATCGGCAACCCGGCCGCGCCCAAGGCCGTGAGCTACATCTCGAGCCACGTCGAGCGCGTTCTCGGACGAGGCCCAGGTCGTGTCGATCGACACGGCCGCGTTCAAGGGCGACGTGCTCGTCTACCAGAACGAATGGTGCCCGAACACCACGAACAGGGTCGGCGGCATCTCCCTCGTCGACGTCACGAATCCCCGCGCCCCCAAGAAGCTCGTCGAGGGCGCGGGCAACTTCACCAAGAAGAACGGCGGCCGAGCAACGGCGTGCCGCAGACCAAGGCCAACGAGACGCACTCCGCGTTCGCGTGGGAGCAGCGTGACGCCGCGGGCAAGAAGACCGGCCGTGTCTACGTCGTGCTCGTCGACGACCTTCGAGGAGCCCGACGTCGACATCCTCGACATCAGCGACCCGAGCAAGCCGAAGCTGGTGTCCAGAACCAACCTGAGCCAGTTCGCCCAGACCGGGCCGACGCGCCCGCACGGCGACTCCGTGTTCAGCCACGACATGGTGGTCAAGCGGATCGGCAGTCGCGACGTGATGCTCATGTCCTACTGGGACGGCGGCTACATCACGCTCGACGTCAGCGACCCGGCGACGCCGAAGCCGCTCTCGGACACGGACTTCACGGCCGTCGATCCGGCGCGCGTGCCCTACGGGCAGACGACACGCCCGAGGGCAACGCCCATCAGGCCGAGTTCACGCGCGACAACAAGTTCATCTTCGCCACGGACGAGGACTTCGACGCCTTCCGCGTCGTCGCGCGTCCGGTGGCGGTCCAGCAGCCAACCAGGAGTTCACCGCCATCCAGGGCGGCGACGCCGTACCGTCAACAACGAGCGGCCGCTCGTCGGCGACACCCACTTCCTCGGGCTCGGCTGCGACGCCGTGCCGTCGGCCGGCGGCAACTTGATCGCGGTCGTCGAGCGCGGCGTGTGCGACTTTCAGGTCAAGCTCGACAACATCGAGGCCGCGGGCTACAAGGGCCTGATCGTCTTCAACCGCACCGGCGAAGACGGCTGCGAGACGCTCGTGAGCATGCTCGCCGCGTCCGAGACGACCCGGCGATCTTCGTCTCGCGCAAGGACGGCTTCCCGCCTGCTGGGCGTAGACCGACGGCTCGTACACGTGCAACGCGGACGGCACCGGCACGGCGACGCCCGCCGGCCCGTCCGTGCCGGTGGACATCTCCGCCGTCTTCGACGGCTGGGGCTACACGCACATGTACCGGACCGACCTGACGCCGGGCGCGAAGCTGCAGGAGGTCGCGATCTACGCCCCTAAGGAGGGCCAGCTCGGAACGCCCGGAGAACTATGGCGACATGAGCGTCCACGAGGTCGCGACGGACCCGGACCGCAACCTCGTCTTCGTCTCGCACTATGCGCTCGGCATGCGCGCGCTCTCCTACAACGACAAGGGGCTCAAGGAGGTCGGCGCGTTCGTCGAGGCGGGCGGCTCCAACTACTGGGGCGTCGAGATCCACAAGCTCGGCGGCAGAGACCTCATCCTCGGCTCGGACCGCGACCGGGGGTTGCGCGTCTTCACATTCGGGGGCTAGCCATAGCTAATTCCCGGGCGAGGAGCGGTACCTTGGAGATATGAGTTCCGCGACGCTCCTCGACGCTGGAATCGGTACCAAGCCCAGCCGCAAGGAACGCGCGGCGAAGACCGTCAATGCGGCCCTGCGCGGGGGTGCCTCGCCGGGGCCGTCGCCGCGATCGCGTGGCTGCTCGCCGTCGCGCTCAGCGGCACGGTGTTCTTCCTGCTGATCATCGCCACCGTGCTGGCGGCGCTCTACACCGTCGTCCGCGGCGAGAAGGCCCGGATGGCCATCTGGGGCCTGATCGCGATCGCGTGGGCCCTCGTTCTCGCCGAGCGGTGGGTGGTCAACGAGAACGGCGGCATCATCGTCGCCGGCGCCGCCTACCTCGGCGTCGTGCTCGGCGCACGCCGCGCGGGCATCGCGAAGAAGTCGCTGGTGCTCCTGCTCTATCCGCTCATCTCGCTGGCGATCGTCATCGGCGCCGACACGAGCATCGCCGACCCGTGGGGCGTCTCCTGGCTGTGGGTCCTCGCCGTCCTCGGCCCCGTCCTCGGCGCACGCACCGTCCTGAACCCCTCTCCTAGGGACCACAAGACCTGATGCAGATCATCGTCAACTACCGCGTCGACCCGACGGTCGCCGCGGCGCTCCTCCCTGCCCAATTCCGGCCGCGGATCGTCAACGGCCATGCCGTCGGCGGACTGCTCGTCCGCGACGACACCGTCGAGTACCGGATCGCCGTCGAGTCCGGCGCCTACCTGCTCAACAGCGAGACCGGCCCGCTCCTCGCCGAGGAGTTGCCGCGCCAGGTCTACGCGTCCTTCGCGGGCGAGGACCGCGTCGACGTGTCGGTCCGGCCCGCCGTCGCGTGGCGCAGCGGCCTGTTCGGCGACGCCTACGCCGCCGCGCGCTTCGCGGGCATGATCGCCGCCGTGCCCGTCGCCATCGACTGGGTCCGCTCGTCCTTCTTCACGCGTCTCGGCGCGACCGCCGACTGCGCGCTCCTGCTCCCGGACGTACCGGTGTCGATGGACCTGGCCGCGTAGGCGCCCATCGGCCCCTCGCCCCTCAACTCCTCGCGCGTGATTACGCGCGACCGGCTCCCGGCGATCCTCGCGCTGATCCTCCTCGTCGCCTTCGGGCTGCGGGTGTGGAGCCTCGGCACGGGTTGCCGTACTCGTACAACCTGGACGAGCGGGCGCACTTCGTGCCGCACGCGGTGTCGATGACCACCGGGGACCTGAACCCCGGGCTACTTCATCAACCCGCCGTTTCTGACGTACATCCTCGCCGCGTGGCTGAGCGTCATCCACCTCGGCGGCGTGGAGCAGTGGTTCGCCGACGACGCCGGCGCGGTGTTCCTCGCCGGCCGCTGGATCAGCGTGTTCTTCGGCGTCGGGACGGTCGCGGCGACGTACTTCGCGGGCAGGGCGTGGTTCGACAAGCGCGTCGGGCTGATCGCCGCCGCGATCATCGCGGTCGCGTTCCTGCCGGTGTTCTACTCGCGGCTCGCGCTCAACGACGGGCCGGGGATGCTGCCGTGCGCGCTCGCGCTGTGGGCGAGCGCGGTCGTGCTGCGCACGGGCAGCACGAAGGCGCTGCTCGCGGGCGGGGCGGCCGTCGGGCTCGCGGCGTCCTTCAAGTACTCCGACGGCGCGGTGGTGATCGCGCTCGTCGCGGCCGCGCTGCTCAGTCCCCGCTCTCCTTCAAGGACGCGGTCAAGGGCCTCGTGTTCGCGGGGCTGATCGCGATCGCGGCGGTGATCGTCACCAACCCGTACCTGTTCGCGGACTGGGACACGTTCATCAACGACCTGGACCGCCAGCGCAAGTTCGCGGGCGGCGCGGCGCTGCTCGGCCAGCCCGAGCGCAACGGCTGGTGGTACTACCTGACGTCGTCCACGTGGGCGCTCGGGCTGGCTCCCGGGCGTGCTCGCGATCGGTGGCGGGATCGTCGCTGCTGGTCAAAGCGCCGCTGCAAGGAGGCGGCCGTGCTCGGTGGCGCTGGTCGCTCCTGTACTGGCTCTACATGGGCAGCCAGAGCCGCTTCTACGCGCGCTGGATGCTGCCGCTGTACCCCACGCTGGCGGTCCTCGCCGGCGTACGCGTCGCGCAGGTCAAGCACCGCGTCGCGCTCGCGGTCGCCGCCGCGGCGCTCCTGCTCCTCGCCACGAGCCGTGCCGACCGTCCGCAACGCGATCGTGATGGGCCGCGAGGACACGCGCAGCCGAGACGCGCGACTGGCTCGTGGCGAACGTCCCGCAGGGCACGAAGGTCTCGTTCGAGCCGATCGCGCCGACGGAGTGGTACGGCTCCACGCCGGGCGGCGGCGCCAAGGCGCACCCCGTCCAGCAGTGGGCGCGCTTCAACCGCAACGACGCGATCATCGCCGAGCTCGCGAAGGAGCACGGCGGCGCACGGCGCACCGCGAACTTCCAGAACTACGAGCGCACGCTCACCCCGGGCTGATCGACGTCTACCGGCGCGAGGGCGTGTGCTGGATCGTCACCGGCTCCACGCAGTACGGCCGCGCGTTGGCCGAGCCCAAGCGGGCGCCGGCGGCGCTCAAGTACTACGACGCCCTCGAAGCAGCAGGCGGACGTCGTCTTCAAGACCGACCCCACGGACGGCAACCTGCCGCGCTACCAGGTCGACAAGTCGTTCAACTACGTGGACGCGCGCGTTCAAACGGCCCGGGCCGGAGATGGTCGTGTACCGGTTGCGGGACTGCAGTTAGGGTACCCTAACTCAGCGTGTACACCACTGGCACGCTGCTGCGCACCGCCGAGATCACGCCGCGCATGCTGCGGCTCACGTTCCGGTTCCCGGCTGCCGGCCGCCCGAACGGCCCGACGACTGGCTGATGCTGTTCTTCGGCGAACCCGGTGACCACTCGATGCGGCGCAACTACACCGTGCGCGCGGTCCGCCCCGAGGCCGAGGAGCTCGACATCGACTTCGCCCTGCACGACGGCGGCCTGGCCGCGACCTGGGCGAGGACGGCCCAGCCGGGCGACGAGCTCGTGTGGAGCGCGGCCGAGGGCGGCTACGAGTTGCCCGCCGACGCGCAGTGGCAGCTGATCGTGGGTGACCTCACGGCGCTGCCCGCGATCGGGCGGATGCTCGAGGAGCTGCGACCCGGCGTCCGACGACCGTCGTGGTCGAGGTCGACGACCCGGCGGACCGCCAGGACTTCGGCGTCGACGTCCGCTGGCTGCACGGGACCAGCTGCCTCAACGAGGTCGTGCGCTCGTTCCCGGAGCCCGACGGGCCGGGCTACATCTGGATGGCGGGCGCAGACGCGGACCGTCCGCGACGCGCGCCGGTACCTGCGCCACGAGCGCGGCGTCGACAAGGCCCGCTGCTCGCTCACCGGCTACTGGCTCGCCGCGCAGCGAGGAGTGGCTCGAGCGCTACAAGCCGCATCGCCGACGAGCTCACCGCGCTGTGGGAGCGCGGGGCGGCCGACGGGCCGCGACGAGGAGGAGCTCATGGACGAGTACGAGGCGGCCCTGGAGCGCGTCGGGCTTGTAAGCCGCGCAACCACAGGGGCCTCCGCGTGTTTCAGGCCCCGTGCGGATTCCTCATTGCTCCGTTGCTGCTCCTCGTCGCCGCGCCCGTGGCCCACGGGCGCGTGGTGGTCGTCGCCACCGGCACCGACCAGGTGCAGCTGATCGACACCCGCACGAACGCGGCGGCCGCGGTGCGCGTCGCCGGGCGCGGCGAGCGCCGTCGCGGCCACGCCGGACGGCTCGCGCGCGCTGATCGCGACCGGCCGTGTCGTCACCGTGATCGACCTCAACACGCGCGCCGGTCGTGCGGCACGGCGCGCTGCAGGGCGTCCCGGCCGCGCTCGCCGTCTCGCCCGACGGCACCCGCGCGTAGGCCGCGCGCAGCAACGGGATCGAGGTCATCGACATGGCGACGTCGCGCGCGCGTCGGCCTGCGCCGCCTGGCGGGCACGCCGGTCGACCTCGCGGTGACGGCGAACCGCGCCGTCGTGGTGCAGACGGGGCGGCAAGGTCGCGGTGCTGAACCTGGACACGGGCCGGCTCGTGCGGCGGCTGACGCTGCGCGGCGCCGCCGGCGTCTCGATCTCGCGGCGGCCAGGCGTGGATCTCCGCCACCGAGCCGGCGAAGAAGAAGCGCAAGCCGCGGTCCCGGCTCGTCCGGGTGAACCCGGCGACGGGTGGCGTCACCGGCTCGGTCGCGCTGCGCACCGACGGCGGTGGCGGCGTGGCCGTGTCGCCCGACGGCGGCCGCGCGATCGTCGCGCCCGGCGCGAAGCTGCGCGGCATCACGCGCAAGGCGGCGGTCGTCGACCTCGACGACGCGCCGCGTCGTCGCGCGCCCGCCGACCGGCGGCGGTCCGGGCCACGCCGCGTACGCGGCCGACGGCGCGCGGCTGTACGTGTGCGTCCGCGCGTCCAAGACCGTCGTCGTCCTGTCCGCGTTCAGCGGCGTGCGGCTGAGCACGATCCGCCTCCCGGGCGTCCCGGGCGCGCTGGTCGTCCAACCCGGGCTCGCGCAGCTGATCGGCACCGAGGGCAACGACGTCTTGAACGGCACGCGCGGCGCGGACCTGCTGCGCGGCCTCGGCGGCGACGACCTCCTGCGCGGCCAGCGCGGCGACGACACGCTCCAGGGCGACGCCGGCAACGACGTGCTCTCCGGCGTCCTCGGGCAACGACACGATCGACGGCGGCGACGGCAACGACACCGCGTACGGCGACACGGGCCAGGACCGGATCACGCTCGGGGCCGGCGACGACACCGCCCAGGGCGGGCTCTCCAACGACGTGATCGACGGCGGGTCCGGCAACGACAAGATGGACGGCGGCGACGCCGACGACACCCTGCGCGGCGGCGAGGGCGACGACATCATCGGCGAGAAGGGCCTCGGCAACGACATCCTGCTCGAGGGCGGGCCGGGCAACGACCTGCTCGACGGCGGCCGCGGCAACGACCGCCTGCTCGACGGCGGGCCCGGCGACGACCAGCTCTACGGCCAGAACGGCGCCGACAAGCTCGACGGCGGCGACGGCGACGACACGCTCGTCGGCGGCCGCGCCGGCGACCAGCTCCTCGGCCGCGCCGGCAACGACACCATCCAGGGCAACGCCGGCCGCGACAACATCTTCGGCCAGGACGGCGACGACACCCTGGACGGCGGCGGCGAGGACGACCGCATCTCCGGCTACGACGGCGACGACCAGATCACCGGCGGCGGCGGCGCGGACGAGATCTTCGGCGGCGACGACGACGACACGATCCACGTCGCCGACGACAGCGCCGACTTCGTCTTCTGCGGCCGCGGCGACGACACCGTCTTCACCGAGGACACCGCCCCGACGCGCGACCAGCTCGACTCGTGCGAGACCGTGCTGACCGTCCCGCCGGAGGCGTACCAACGACGAGCCGCCGCCCTCGGTCGTCCGCGGCGGGTTCGGCAACGACAACCTCGTCGGCACCGAAGGCCCGGACTCGGTGTTCGGCTCCGTCGGCAACGACACCCTGGACGGGCGCGGCGGCGACGACTACGTCGACGGCGAGCACCAGGACGACATCGTCTCCGGCGGCGCCGGCAACGACCAGGTCTACGGCCGCTACGGCAACGACCAGGTGTTCGGCAACGAAGGCAACGACGTGATCGAGGGCGGCTTCGGCCAGGACTACGTCGACGGCGGCCCGGGCGACGACATCATCTCCGGGACCCAGGACGCCGACATCGTGCTGGGCGGCCCCGGCAACGACCGCATCGATGCGGTCGACGGCGCGGTCGACCGCATCGACTGCGGTGAGGGCTACGACATCGTGTCCGTGGACCCGAACGACGTGATCGTCGGCGGGTGCGAGGACGTGAGGCGCTAACCGCCGAAGCGGAAGCGGATCAGCGCGCCGACGGCGCCGAAGCCGTCCTTCCACGTGATCTTCTTGCCTTCGGCGTACGAGCGGCCGTCGTACGAGATCGGCACCTCGTAGAGGCGGATGCCCGGACCGAGGCGAAGGATCTTCGCCGTCAGTTCGGGCTCGATCCGGAAGTCGTTCGAGACGAGCGTGAGGTCGCGCACGAGGTCGCCGCGGAAGGCCTTGTCGCCGACCTCCATGTCGGAGATCGTCGTGTTGTAGAGGACGTTCGGAAGAGCAGCGTCAGGAAGCGGTTGCCGGCGTAGTGCCGGACAGGAGCGCGCGCTGCGGGTGCGCACCGCCGCGCAGGCGGGTGCCGAAGACGGCGTCGGCCTTGCCGCTCAGCAGGGGGTCGATCAGGGCGGGGATGCCGACCGGGAGTACTCGAGGTCGGCGTCCTCGATAGAGCAGGAAGACAATGGCGATGTTGGTACGCGTTGAGCGTATTGCTCAATCCGAAGCCTGACTCGTGATCGCGTGGAGTACTGCGAATCCTGCTCGGTTCTGGCCAGTCGATCGGCAACGGTACCCCCCTGACCGAACATCCGCTCGAATACCTTACGCGGGTTGATCTCCATCGGCAGCAGTGTCATAGGCGTCCGCCACGACAACGTGTTCATGTAGATACAGCCGTAGTCGCGATCGCAGGCACCAATCAAGCCTGAGTGGTCCTCGGTCGCGAGCTTCCATCGACGAGCAGAAGCGTCTGCTGCCCGATGTGACGAGCGGCAATCTGGTCCGCAGTCACGCCGGCGTAGGCATTTCCGCTGCCTTACGTGGGCTTGGGCGCACACCACTCAGCCACGTCGTCGGGCTCAAGGAATGGACGGCGCTCGTATCGGCGGCCTTGTGTCCGAGTCGCTTGGGATCTTGAGCCGCTTCCCGGAAAGGCTCGAGCGGCTTGAATCCGCGTGAACTCGAAGCCCGCACCCTCGGTCGCAGGCGTCCACTGGGCCATCACAGCGCCGTGAGGCGGCGATCAACGCCAGTGGGGTGCCGGTGCCGCAGCAGTCCTGGCGAGCAGCGTCCGTGCCGGAATCATGGATTCGAGCAGCGGCGGCGCGAGCATGACGCCCATGCCCTTAAGACCGTTCGCCGGGGGATGTGCCACTACATAATGAACATAGGTCCAGTCTCATTCCTCAAGTTGCACGTGTCAATGACGTACATCAGCCGGAGACTTAAGGTCCGGCATCCAGGCGGGGCTTGAAAGCCCCGCCACGCACGATTGTTTGCCTAGGCCCTAAGCCTTCCTGGGCTTTCCGCATCTGAAATGGCGGGCTCGTCACGATCCCCGCGACGAGCGCCGAAAAGCGATACTCGCCGCGGGCGGCTTGTCGGACAATCCGCCGAACGACAGGCATGTCGTCGTCCTCGAGGCCGCGACCCAGGCGTAGGTGAGCATCTTTTCCGCAGTGACCCGACGAACTGGTCCGGGTGCCGCGACGCGCCAGGCTCAGAGGACCGGTCACGCTGGTTCCGTCGGCGAGCTGGCCGGATGCATCGACGGCGCCGGCAGCTTCCTTCGTCGCCGACGGCCAACCGCGTCGAAGTTCTCGAGTGAGAAGCCGGGCGAATCCATCACGCATGGCAGCTGGCGCAACCTGGATTGTTGCGATGCTGGGTCATACGCTCGCGAATCGTCAGCACCTGGCCGTGGCGGTCGTGTCTTCAACGAGGGCACGTTCGGTGGCGGCGCAGGTGGCGGCGTACCGAGAGAATATTTCCAGAATCCACTTGCCGCGCAGGACAGGGAGCGTCTGTTCGGATACGGCGTGGCGGTGAGAATACTCCCCTGCCCCAGCAACCCGCGACGATTGTCGTCGGTGAGCGGACGCGCCGAATTCGACTGCCCCTACACTCGGAAATTCCATAGTGCCTGGCGAACCGTTCGTTGACGAACGTGTAGTCGGCGGTCAACAGATCCAGCACGTTGCGATCCTCGCGAATGACGGAGCCGAACAACAGCTCGGTCTCGCGCCGCAGACGCCACCGCAGGTTGTCGTCAAAGTCAGAAACGTCATTTACGTCCGGAAGACGTGCAGGGACTGCCCAGAAACAACCACTGCCCGGCGAAGTTGCGCGCCAGCGCCTCCGACCGTGGTCGGCCAGCATCCGCCGCACCTGCCCGCGAGCACCGCCGAATCCTGAGCTTGCCCTTTGCTTCCACATTCACCAGCTCGTCATCCGGGATGCTGCTCCACAGAAAGAACGACAATCGAGACGCCATCTCCAGGTCGCCCACGCCGATCACCACCCCGGGTGTTGCGTTCGGCAGGTCAAGCTCGGCGCGGAACAGAAACTGTCGGCTGGCCAGGATCGAATTGAAGTGCATGCCGGACACCCGCATCAGAATCCCCCGTTTTTGCGGCCCTCCTGGTCGAAGACGAGCAGGCCGTTCACATCCGCATCTGAAACAGGTCGCCGATACGCTCGCCGCGCCAGGGTCGCCAGAATCTCCGTGCGCATCTGCCTTCGTTCGCCTCGATCTCCTGCGAACTTCGGCGAGACTTCGCCTCTGGTCCGCCTCGCCAAGCTTCGGCGAGTCTCGACGAAGCGCGGAGCGCGGAGTCGGACGGCAAACGAAAATCCGGCGACGGCTAGGCGTATCGCCGGAACCGGTGGCATCAAAAAGCCGATGTCCACGTAGTCGATAGAGCGGGATACCGTTCATGTTCTGGAGGTCGTGATCCCGTGCATGGGGCTGGAGCGGCTCGTCGGACTCGGACGCGTTCTTTCTGATGAAGGCAACCGTCACCGTACGTGGTTGCCAGCCTTCACCGGAATGCGAATCTTCAGACGCTCGTCGATTTTGTTGGCCGCGGCAGACATGTTCTCGTCCGACATCTTTGTCCCGCCTCGCCCCGACCAGCGCCGAAATACCCGCTCGCCATCCACGCTGATCTCAGGACTCGTGCGGAAATTAAAGTCCCCGGTGATCCCGGCGGATGTTGCGGGTCAGTTTCGCTGAGAATCATTATGTGCATCGAGCGGAAACGTGTGACGAATCCAGCCTCCCGGGTGCCGAGCGGGAGGCCTTCGATGTGATCGTCCTGCGCCCGATCCAGCAGGATTCGGTGGAGCTGGCTGATTGGCATCATCGCAGGATCGCCGACAGCCAGACTGCTGATCTTCTGTGACGCGACGAGATATTGCTCCAGCAGCGACGGTGAGACCTTTGGGACAGCCTGGCGATCTCGAAGCCATAGCTTTCATCATCGGCAGAAGGAACGCGCTCGCGTCGATGTCGAGGCCCGCAGGTCTCGATAGCGTTGCTCGTTGTCCTCAGTCCGGTTGAGCCGATGCAGCGATGCCCGCCCCGGGTACGGCTTCCCGGTTGTTCTCGCGATAAAGATGACGACTCAAGCCAGGTGACGAAGCCGTCTATGGTGGCATTATACGGCGGGAAGACCTGGGGCAGCATCGTCCACCGCGAAGCTTCAGGATAACCTTTCCCAGATGTCAGCATGATGCGCAGCTGATCGAGCGTCAAGGTGTCCAGCGTCAGCGAGATCTTCGCGCTCGTTGTGACAACTGACGCAGTACCTATAGGAGGGCGCTTGTGATGAACTGGCTGCGGGGCTGGCCGATGATTGCCCCGGCCGTGCCGCTGGCGCGTCTGCGGATTCAGCGCCGACGCGAACACCACACCCAGCCACGCGCTCACACGGCGCATCACCCGCTGCCTGAGCTTCCGGCAAATGTTGTCCGAATTTTATCACACGATGCTCCGCAACTGCCTGTATCTCATGGTGGATGTGCTCTCGGTTGCGGTGGAAGCATCATCACGGCCGAACCCCGGGCGCCAGAGACGTGCCGCTGCAGCATGACGGGACATTCACCGAGTTCGCGAGGCAGGGACGGCGGGTCTTAAAGACCCGCCGCTACGATACTGGAGACTCCGGCTGTCGAGACGCCCAGTGGAATCGTGTAGAGGCGGGTCTTCAGACCCGCCTTCGGAAATCGTCGGGCGTTCACCTGGAAACAGTTGACGGCTGTGGACTCGAGACCGTCGGCTGTCCCCACCCACCACTGATGATTGCGTGAGCTTCTGGAGCGCGGCCATGACGCCACCCTCGCGGTGTGGCACCTGCGCGAGCCGGCACAGCCCCATTTCAACCCCGCTCAACGTGCCCGCGAGCATGAGGTCGTTGAAGCTGCCGAGATGGCCGATGCGGAAGACCGTGTCCGCGAGTTCCAGTCCGGCCCCCAGCGACATGTCGAAGTGGTCGAGAACGGGTTGCCGCAGGCGATCCGCGCTGTCGCCCTGGGCATGACGAACAGGGCGACGCTGGAGTCAGTTATCCAGCGGCTCTTCACACGCGAGTTCGAAATCCCAGGCGAACACGGCGGCGCGTGCAGCCTCGGCATGCCGGTTGTGCCGCCGAAACACATCGGACAAGCCCTCTTCTTTCGAGCATGCGCAAGGCTTCCCGGAGCCCAAAAGCGGATTGGTGGCCGGTGTGTACAGGAAAGAAGCCCGAACGGTTTGCCTTCGTCAACCTCTCCAGTCCAGTTACGACTAGGGAGTCGCCTGTTTGCTTGCGGCCAGGGCTTTCTCCGGAGATCGCATTGAATCCAAGACCCGGTGGAACCATCAACCCCTTCTGCAATCCGCAGACGGTCACATCCACTTGCCATTCATCATGGTGATACTCAATCGACCCAAGTGAAGAAATCGCATCGACAATCAGCAGCGCCGGATGTCCGGCCGCGTTCATCACGCGACGCAGCTCCTGAATTCGGCCTCATCACCCCGTTCGACGTCATTGTGAACCACGATGACAGCCTTAATCGCATGCTGACGGTCGGCGGCCAGCCGAACCTCGAGTTCCGCGGGCGACGCACCCCGACGCCGAGTTGTTCGGCGCATCCGTCCACGTCCAGGCGTAGCCGGTCTGCCACCTGCCGCCACACATGCGAAAAATCGCCAGTCTCGAAAATCACGACGCGGTCACCGGCTGACAGCGTGTTCACCATGGCCGCCTCGCACGCGCCCGTACCCAACGAGATACCGACCACGGGCCCGGTTGTTTGGAAGACCCAGCGCAGGCGCTCCAGCACGTCGAGCAGGACCGCAAACTCGGCACCTCGATGATCGATAACGGGCTGGTCCATGGCCCGGAGCACGCCAAGGATGCGCGGCACGTGGTCAGGTTCCAGGATCTGCAGAAAGTGACGGCCGGTATGAATCATGGTTTGTTCCTCATTCAGGAAGATAAGGAAGACGGGCTGGATAGGCAAGATGTGAAAACATCGATGCTTTCCGGCCTCTGGTTTTATCGGCTCAATCTCAGTTCATCTTCGCTCCCTATCTCCTTATCTTGCCCTATCTCCCCATTTTGCCCCGTCGCGGCCACCGCGCGACACAACACGCCGACCACGAAGAAATAGTCATTGCTGCCAGAACGCCTTGGAGCCGAACGCGAACATCACCATCCATGACAGCGCAAGTAATAGGCAGACCCAGCCAGCGTATGGGCGTTCACAACAGCCCAATCAGCAAGGCGGCGCACGCAGCGACAAGTGACCCAGCCAGCAATACCATTCCCCAGCCTGCCCGCGCCGCCCAGCTCAGATAGCTCAGCGAGTCGATGCGGAAGGGTTCGCGTGCCTGCAGCAGCACGACGTTGTAGCCAAGAAAGGCTCTTCAATACCAGAGAACGAAGGGAACCGTCGCCACGAGCGCCGCGCCACTGAGACCGAGGAGAAACCGGCGACGGCGGACACCAAGCGTCGCCGTAGAGCGCAGCAGCGCCACACCTGCCAGCACGAGGTATTGTTTGGTCACCAGCAGCAGTCCCACTTGCACCCCCACGGCGCGACGGCTGGTCTGCGCAGCAGACGGTCCGCCGTGCCCGCAAAGAGGAGCACAGCAATGGGCTCCGTCCATCCCTGCTCCAGCACGAACAGGCCACGCGGACTCGTCAGCAGCAGAGAGGCCGACAGCTTGGCCGTCAGCGTGGGCCGGGCAAAACCAATCAACGCTGCGCCAATGACGAGCGCGACGAGCTCGGCATATCGATAGTCTCCCCGCCCAGATGTGACCGGGAACGACGAGGGCCAGGCTGAGGGAGGATACGGATAGCCGAACATGACGCAATCGCCGGCAACCAGCGCAGGATTGTAGAAAACCTAGCAATTAGTTTGTGGCGCCGACCGGTACCGTATTGCTATGTTGGGAACGCGGATGGTCCCTTTTGGTCTCGGTTCCCGCTTCTTCGCCATGATCCAAGTCAAGAGGACTTTGTTCGGAGTACGAACTGATCAGCCTGAGAAAGGATTAATCATGTCGCGTCGGAACCCTTATTCGCTCGCTGCATCCGTTATCGTTGGCATCGCGTGCATTGTGACCGTTTCAACTGATGCCTTCGCTCGAAGAGGCGCTGGCGCTGGCGCTGGCGTTGGCGTTGGTCGCGCTGGCGCTCATCACGGTGCCGTTCATCGTGGTGGTGTTTATCGTGGTGGTGTTTATCGTGGTGCAGCCGTACGCCGTGGAGTGGCGGTAGGCGTCGGTGCTGCTGCCGTCGGTGCTGCAGGAGCATATGGAGCATATGGAGCCCAACGCGCGGATACCAACCCTACCCACCGTGCTACTAGGGCTTTAGCGGCGGGTTATCGAGCGCTCGGTGACCGCCGCGCCTATCACCGCAGCGGTGCCGGTGTCGGCTGCTTAAACGGCGTCAAGCATCAGAAGGAGAAGCGCAGCATGGACCATTTTGGCGGACTCGACGTATCGGTCAAGGAGACGAGCATCTGCATTGTGGATGACACGGGCAGGATCGTGAAGGAAGTTAAGGTAGCAAGCGAACCTGCAGCCCTGCTGACGGTTCTGGGGAACCCCACCTACCGCTTCAAGCGGATCGGACTGGAAGCCGGGCCGCTGTCGCAATGGCTGTTCAGCGCTCTCGCCGAAGCGGAGCTACCGGTGGTCTGTGTCGAAACCCGGCACATGCAGGCGGTGCTGAAGGCGCAGATCAACAAGACCGACCGACAATGATGCGCGCGCATCGCTTCAGATGATCCGGGTGGGACTGTACCGTCCGGTGCATGTAAAGACGCTCCGCAGCCAAAAACTGCGAATGCTGTGACCCATCGCAAGCTATTGCAGTCCAAGGCGATCGCCATCGAGAACGATCTGCGAGGTACTTTGCGCAACTTCGGCCTCTAGGTCGGAATGGTCGGCAAGGTGAGGTTCGAGGTTCGCATCCAGGAGCTTGTCGAGAATATCCCCGACTTGGCGGTACTGGTGGAGCCGCTGCTCGTCGTCCGGCGGGTGCTCCGTGAACAGATCGTCATCCTGCACCGCCGCTTGCGGCTGTACGTTCCGGGACGATGAGGTATGCCGGCGCCTGATGACGACCCCGGGTGTCGGCCCCGTGGTGGCGCTGACCTATCGCGCCACCGTCGATGTGCCAGCCCGGTTCCGGAATCCAGTCCGTCGGGGCGGTGTTTGGGCTGACCTGCTCCAGGTATCAATCGGGCGAGATCGATCGAGCGGCGAAAATATCGCGCTGTGGCGATGAGATGATGCGGACGATGCTCTACGAAGCAGCTCAGAGCATGATGCATTCAAAAAAATGGTCTTGGCTCAAGGCGTGGGCCATGCAGATCGCCAGGCGCCGCGGCATGAAGAAGGCGATCGTGGCGCTGGCTCGCCGGCTGGCCGTGATTATGCACCGCATCTGGGTTGACGGCACGAGTTCGTTGGACCCGGGAGCAAGCCACAGCAGCCGCATGAAAACCTTACAGGATCAGACGCGATAGGAGAAAATCGAAATCCACCGAGCAGTGGAAAGATGTCCCTCGCGGGACGATGGATGAGGTGAGTCCGTATGTCCGCTTGGACCCGCCGCCACACTGACGGCAAGGTCGTCAAAGATCAGTTCCGCCTCGTCCTCGGATCCCATGATGGAAGGCCGAGCGCCGATTCCGAAGAGAAGCACGAGCCCGCGACCGACATCGACACCGCATGGATGGATAGTCTGAAAGTGCTTGACCCCGAAGGGCCGATCAAGAAGCGGACATCGCTGATACGGCCGGCATGTCTCAAAAGTGCCATGAACGGAAGTCGCCGGGTTTCTCGATCGCCTCACGCGCCTCGCCGCTGAAACGCCGCAATGCATTACTCGGAAGATACGCGCTTTCTGTCGCAGTCCTTCTTCGGTCTGGCTCTTCATCACGGCCCGTAGGACCGCAAAAATGACAGCGGTCGACCAACCAAACAACAGCACGCCGTTCATCGCCGTCATTGGCCCAAGCAACTGCCAGCGCTCAATCGGAGTCACGTCGCCGTAACCGAGCGTTGTGTAGTTCACAAAGGCAAAATAGACGAGATCAGTGCCAGGAGGTGCAATACCGACCATCATGTAAGCAAATGACCAAACGGCCACTTCGGCAATATGCGCGGCCATCAAGACCGATGCGGTCGCAATCATGACGGCGATCAGTCGAAGCGATGGACGGGACGTTGCACGCTCATCCGCGATGCGCGCCGCCACAATACGGCTGCCATCACGATTGCATGGATCGCAATGTTGCAAACACTGACGGCAATACTCAGGAGAAGTTGGCGCAGCATGCGGATCGCTCCGGCGCGGTGGCGTTAAGTGACGCGTGGTGGGCGCCGATGAATGGAGTTTTCAGTTGTGTTTCGAGGCCGGGTCCCTTCACTCGGTAGCCGGGGCGGTAACAGGTAAAGCGTCATGGCGAAAATCAGATACACCATCAGTACCAGCACTCCGACAAACCACGCCGAGCGCCCGCTGTTGGTCACCAGAGAGGCCGTCATGGTCGCGATCAACATCATCACCACTGCGCCCGGCCAGAATTGCAGGTTCATCGGAGCCGGGCTGATCACGTAACTGAGCAGTACCAGCACCGGAGCGACGAACAGCGCGATTTGGATGCGCTCCCCAGCGCGATGCCCACGCTCAGGTCCAGCCGGTTCTTGCGCGCGCCGGAAAATGCCGAGGCCATCTCCGCCGCACCGCCCACCAGTGCCACCACGATGAACCCCACGAACGCGGGAGTCATCCCGAACGCCACCGCGGCCTCCTGCACCGACTCGACGAACACCTCGCTCACCAGCGCGACCAGTACAGTGACGCCCGCCAGCGTGGCCAGGGCGAGGCCCAACGGCCACGGCGTTTCACCCGATTCCGCATGTTCCGCGCCGCCGAAAAACTCGCGGTGCGTCTTGAGTGAGAACAATAGGCCCAGTCCGTAGACGACGATGAGCAGCACTGACAGACCCACGCTCAACGTCTCGGTGAACGCCGACCCCGCCACGGAATCGGCTTCAGTGACCGCCGACGGAATCAAGATCGCGACCGTGGCCAGAAAGAGCAGGCCCGCTTGCAGACGGGCGCTGGCCCTGTTGTATTCCTGCGCGTGGTGCTTGAGCCCGCCGAGGAGAAACGACGCGCCCAACATGAACAACGTGTTGGTGACGATCGCCCCGGCGATGGATGCTTTCACCAATGTATATTGCCCAGCGTGCAATGCGGTCAGTGCGATGACAAGTTCGGTCAGGTTTCCGAGCGTGGCGTTGAGCAAGCCACCGACGGTATCGCCCGTCTTGGCCGCCACGGATTCGGTGGCGTGACTCAGCAGCGCGGCCAGTGGCACGACTGCCAGGACGGACAGCACAAAAAGCAGCGTGTGCGCTTCCGGCTTGAGCTTCTGAGTGGCGAACAGCACGGGCACGAAGACCAGCAACCAGAGCAGGGGATTGTGACGGATCTCCTTAAGCAAAGGATTCATGGGCCCCCTCCATGCTTTCGAGTTGTTGCGGGCGCAAGCTTTGGCTTAATTTCTACAGGAGTTTGGCGGCTGTCTATGCGAAATCAGACCGGCGGGCAGGTTCAGCCGCGTCGCTGCTGACCGTTGTGGGTCGATCCCGCCGTTTGGCCGTCGGCCGGTCACTTCCGGTCTACCCCCGATAGCAGACCCCCATAGAGCCGGTGCGGACTCGCATTTGTGCGAGACCCGGAAGTGCCTTACGCTATTCGATCACCCCGTCGGCAGTGGCGAGTAGCGAAGCGGGTACGGTGAGGTCAAGCGCCTTGGCCGTCTTTAGATTGATGCACAACTCAATTCGTGACGGCTGTTCCACGGGCAGGTCGCCGGGATCCGCTCCGTCCAATATTCTCTTCACGTAATAGGCCGATCGGACATAGAGCTGCTCGCGCGATGCGCCATACGCCATTAGGCCGCCAAATTTGGCGAAATCCGGACTCGTCGCGAAGGTAGGAAGCCGATTGGCAAGAGCCAATGCAGCGATGCGATCACTTAGATCGAAGGTGCCCGAATCCGAAATGACCTGAAGCGCGTCGGGACGTTGCGCCGGGAGGGCAGCGAATGCAGCTTCGAGGTCATCCCGCGACCGTATCTCGATGAGCGTCACCGACATTCCCAGGGCGTCTGCATGTATTCGGAGATTTTCCACGAATGCCGGATTGGTTGGGTTCTCGGGATTGTACAGAGCGGCAATCGAGCGGGCATTTGGAACAATCGCGCGCTGGAATTCAAGCAGCTTGGGAGAGATGTCTTCATTTAACGTCGCCAGGCCGGTGGTATGACCGCCGGGCCTTGCGAGACTTGTAATCAGACCCATTCCGACCGGATCATTAATCGAAATCATGACGACGGGTACGGATGGAACGAGGCGTTGCGCCGCGCGCACCGAGGCGATTGTATTCACAAGGATCACGCTCACGCCGGCTTGAGCGAGCTCGTGCGCCAACGCCGGAAACTGCTCATAGCGTCCACCTGAGAATCGTGGTTCAAAGATGTAATCGCGGCCTTCAATCATGCCGCTGCTTTCCAACCCTCGTTTGATCGTTTTAATTTGGTATGCGCTATTGATCGATGCGGCCGCACCGCTGGTCAGAAATCCGATGCGAACAGGCGCTTTTTGCGCGAGTGCTTCGTATGGCCGCGCAAAAATTGGGCCACCGAGAACACCTAGAAATTGACGCCTTCTCATTCCAAGCCCCCACTCAGGAAAAAATATCGTAACGGCTCAGCCCACAATCTGAAAGAGGCTGGGTAACTCGGGGCGAGCTGTTGTTCGACCAACCCCTGATCGCCTTGGCATCGCTGAAATCGCCGCCCGTGGCGGGATCACCCGCGCGGCTGAGTGCGGCGGCGCCGAGGTGACCTTCCTTGCGCGATGCAGGAGCGACTTGGCCATGCGACAATCGTGCAGTGGAACTCCGACGGCGACGCTCGGTTGAAATAACCAGGAATACCTTCAATGGAGGGTGTCATGATGGAGAATTGGACGAACGCAAAATTGTGTGACGTCGCGAACCTGGTCCTCGGCGCGATTCTGTTCTGTTCGCCTTGGATGTTCGGATTCGAGGCCGGAAGGGCCTCCGAAAACGCCATGATCGCCGGCATCGTCATCGCGGCGCTTGCTATCGCGGCGCTTGCGGCATTCGCAGTCTGGGAGGAGTGGCTGAACCTCATCGTGGGATTGTGGACGCTGGTTTCACCTTGGGTATTTGGCTTCCAGGGAACCACCGCCATGACGGTCCATGTGGTCATCGGCGCTGCCGTTGCCATCCTCGCGGCAATCGAACTCTGGATGGTGTCCCCGCCGCGGCTTACTACGGGCCGCTGAGGGGTTGGCCCGCTCCGCGCACCGACAACGCCTCAGCGCGCATACGGCGGCGTTGGGGGTGAGGCATTCGGCTGGCTCGCCTACCGCGACCTGTATGAGATACATTCTGCCCCTCAACCACCATTGGTGACCGAGGTGATGTGCATAGAGTACATTATTGAACTAGCGCGCTTGCGGGATTTTCTCTGATCCCAGTCTGCCATTGTTGCATTACAAGCCCACATTTGGGCGGAATTGGTTTTTACAAATTATTTACAGGTCGACTTGACCTCCATTTTCGGCAGCCATGCCACTGCGAACGCGAGATACGCGAAGATGTTTCAATTATTTTTAAGAGCGTCTGCTAATAATTTCTTTAAGGCGCGATCAGCCGACCGAGACACCGAAACCGATCATGCGCGAGCTGCATCCATTTTTCGTTCGATAGAGGACGCGTTGGCGGGGGCGAAAGCTGAACAAGCTGGCCTGAAATCGCGTATCGATGACGTGCTAGCGCGAGCAGCAGTGACCCTAGGCAATGATTCCGATGAGTATTTAACGCGCGATCCGGAGGACACTAAGTATCAGAATTTGCTCGGCACCGAGATCGCAAATGGACAGCGGCGATTGAACGAACTGGGAGTAACCATAGTGCATTACCAGTTTTTGAAGACCGCGCTCCTTACCCGGTTTTCCGATTTCAAGTTTTGAATTCAATACCAACACGCGGCGGCGAAGCCCCCGAAAGCAGTAATTCTGCAAAAGGTCGCGGAATAAGGTGGTCTCCGTTGGAGACCTCTTTCATTGCAGGAATAAAAATCGGGCCCCGGATTGCTCCGAGGCCCGACCTATACGGCGCCCGATGTACATCCGACCGTGCTGCCATCTGGATTTATATTGCCACGACGAACGCCGATGTCAAACTTCCCCGCGCTGCTCATCCTGCGGTGCAGCGCGGGCCGTCAGTGCGTTCGCGCGTCAGATTGGCAGCCCCCAGTGGGGCCTCGCTGGGCGACGTCAAAGTTCAACGGAAAGTTTCGGATGAAAAAACCGCTCGCCAATCCAACTGAGCAGAGATGCGCGAACTGTGACGGCACTGGATTCCCCACCGTCAGGCAGCCCGCGCAGCCCGGCCGCAGAATGTATCCGCCGCCGTGTAAGGAAATGCGGTGGCAAGGGACGAATACCAAAGGCGGACAACTGAGGCATTGAATGCGTCCCTACACCACGAAAGAGAAGTGCCCAATCGCAGACATCAATATGCCGGTGCGAGGATCTCCGTGGACCGTGGTTGAGTGCGTATTTTCTTGCTTCCCCGACTTTGATCGATCATCGCCTTGTCCAGCTTCCGGTAAAGCGGAACTGTATTTTGTAGGTCAGCAGACCTGACCGGCTTTTGTTAAAAAAAATTGACAGCACCGGCCTTCTTCGCCTCAATGTCTGCTGTCTTCGGCTTTTTCCGTTCGCTTGCTTCTCCGTGTTGTGATTGGACAGGCCGCGGATTTCGGCTGGACATTTAGCTGCGATGGAAGGGTTCGATTGCAGGCAACGCAGATCTGTTGGCGCAACGCAAATCCGTTGGTGGAAATTTTCGATCCGAGACCAGCCACCCCTGCATGATCCAGATCAAGATTTCTACCTAGCAGTTGCTGGACAATGTGACTGGCTGTGACGAAGTCGCAGCTTCGGAGGTACCCCAAATAGGCCACTTCTTCACAACCCTAATGGAGAGATCGCCATGGCTGCAAATCTCGTCTCTGTTGTGATGCAATTCTTAACCCCTGACATGATCGCAAAGATCGCTTCTGCCTTAGGCCTTGACCGCACCATCGCGCAAAAGGCGATTGGAGGCGGCGTCCCTGCGCTGCTCGCGAGTCTCGCGGACGTGGCCGCCACGCCCACAGGGGCGCGTCAACTCACCAATACGTTGGCGCAGCAGCAGCCTGGGTCGCTCGAGAGTCTCAAAGGCCTCATTGGAGGTTCAGGCCAGAACAATTTGGCGGAAACCGGATCGAACATGCTGTCGGGCCTGTTCGGCGGCGGAGCGCTGGACACGATGGCACAGTCGATCGGCAAGTTCGCAGGATTAGACGGGAGCTCAAGCAAGTCGCTGCTCGGTATGCTCGGCCCTGTGGTCCTCGCAGCGTTGGGTCAACAGCAGCGCAGCTCAGGCCTGGACGCAAGCGGACTAGCGTCGCTTCTCGCCTCGCAAAAGGATCAGATCGCTGCGGCAATTCCGCCCGGCCTGGCCGATCAGTTGAGCGCTGCAGGCCTTATCGACAGAGCCGCGGGAGGCCTGGGCAGCGGCGCCGCGGCAGCTTCGGCCGCCGGAAGCCGAGTTGCCAGCGCCTCGGAACGGACAGTTGCCGGGGCTCGTCTGGCAGCGCAGGCGACAACCAGCGCAGCAGCATCGCAGTGGCCCTATTGGCTAGCTGGCCTGGCCGTTTTGGGCGGTCTTGTCTGGTATGCGTTGGGGCGTCCGGGCGGCGACACGGTTGCTGAGGCGCCGCGTCCCGTTGCGACCCAACCCGCGACCGGAACCGTGGGTATGGCCCCATCGGATATGACGATTGGAGGAGTGAATCTGGCGAACCAGGTCAACTCATCCGTCGGCGCCTTGAGATCCGTACTTCCAACCATCACGGACGCCGTTTCCGCTGAAGCGGCCCTGCCCAAGCTTCGGGAAGCGACCGCGCAATTGAACGAAGTCAGCAATCTCGCGACGAAGCTCACCCCCGAAGGAAAAAGCGCACTCGCCAGATTGATCGCGACGGCAACGCCGACGATCAACCAGATGTGTGACAAGGTGCTGGCGGCTCCCGGAGCTGGAGACATTGCGAAGCCCGCGATCGATGAGATTCGTGGAAAACTCGATACGCTCTCGCGCGCTTGATCTCCAGATGCCGTTTGCGCGGTCTGCTCGGGGCAGATTGCGCAACGGCGGTACTTGCTAAAGCCGCAGGCATGCGCGCTCTGCCGCTTCGATTGGTAGCGGATAGCATCAGGAGGAAATCAATGGCCGACAAGACCAGCTTCACAAAGGATGAATGGACGCTGCTTCTGAAAAGCCCAATGATCGCGGGAATGGCTGTTACCGCGGCCGATCCAAGCGGGCTTTGGGGTCTTTTGAAGGAATCGTTCGCTGGCGGCGCCGCGCTAACGAAAGTCGCGACCGACTCCAACGCTAACGGCCTGGTAAAGGCGGTGGTTGCTGATTTCTCCACCAGCGAGGGGCGAAGCGCCGCGCGCGATGGCCTCAAGGCGGAATTCTCCGGTGCCAAGCCCGCGGACATCAAGACCAAATCTGTCGAGTCATTGCGCGAGATTTCAGCATTGCTGAGCGCAAAGGCCCCCGGTGACGCCGCTGCGTTCAAGGGGTGGCTGCAGCAGATCAGTCAAAGCACCGCTGAAGCAGCTTCCGAAGGCGGCAGTTTATTCGGTGGCGGAGTTCAGGTGAGCGCCGCCGAAAAGGCGACACTCGGTGAGATATCTGGTGCGCTCGGCGTTTGATCGGTCTCAGGAGCAGCGAAAGCGGCCCAGCAGGATGCCGATGAATCGCGTTACAAAACATCGGCAACACGGTGCGCCCTGCGGTTGTCAGAAGAACCCAGGGCTCAAATCAAGCCCATAGCTCGCGAAAAGAAGGGATACGAACAGCCCCGCGCCACAGAATATGGCAAGGGTCTGGAGCGTCTCGAAGTCAATGTCCGTTCCTGACGCGCGGGAAAGGACTTTCGCGATAGCAGCCATTTCGGCCTCCGGTTTCGCCTCAAAGCGAGGCAGGGTTTATTTTTGTTAGGCGAGTCGGCCGTGGGTGCGTGTGAACCAGATCACGGCGAAGGTGGCACGAAATGTGCGACGACCGCTGGGAGGTCATTCGCTGTCAGCAGCAAACGAACTCGGGAGCATACATAACGGTGCAGGAAGCAATGCCAACGGAACATTTTGCGTGGAATTGCTTGGGGTCCAGCCGCGGCCGTTTGCGGATATCGATAGGCGCTCAAACAAAAATTGGGCACTGGCTGGCAGCGCTATGGGGATCACCTGACCGCGGGCAGGAGGTCCTACGAACCCTGGCTGGCGATCGACGGCTCCGGCGCCGTCACTGGGTTCCCCATCCGTTGGCGCGCGAGCTTGTACATAAGATCGTGCGCCGACATGGCGTCGGCGAGGAAGCGGTCGAAAGCTTGCAAGATGGAAGGTCTCAGCTCCACCAGGCGCCCGTCGCGGCCGGAGAGGCTCACGTCGCCGTGTTGGGCTGCGTCCTCCAACAGCCCCCGCACATGCGTGCGCGAGATGCCGAACCGGGTGCCGATATCGGTGTAGGAGAGGCCTTTGGCGACATCGCCGGCGGACATTTGAATGAGTTTCATCAGGACCAGCATGCCGGCATCGCGATGCATGAACCGCATCACGGCAGGATTGCTGGCGATGATCTGCGTGCTCTTGGGGGCAAAATCGAGAGCCACCAGCCGCTGAGCCCGCTGAAATGCAGGATCCCGCGCGATCGGCTCGGCATAGCTGTCCGGAAACGTCACGAGCAGCGGCACGTAGTTGTAGACCAGCCATTCCCGATCGAGCGCCATCATCTTGGGCGTCGGAGTCAAAAAACGCACACGGCGGTCCTGCTCCGAGGCGCGCGCCTCGACATAGCCGGCTTGAACCAGCCGCGCCACCAACGCATCGATTCGACGCGGGCTCGCCAATCCGTACGGCTTTATTTCAGCCTTGAGCCGCTGCGGCGTCGGCCATGTCGAACGATCGTTTTCGCTATGGCGGAGATGAAGGATCACGATCAGGTTGAACGTCACCTGTCGCATCGTCTCGACCATCAGCCGGCTCGAGAACCGATCGCCTTCGTGAAATGCGAGTACCGCGTCGATGAAGGCGGCGCGGGCGGCAGCAAAGCGCGGGTGGGCGAGAATCTCTTCGGGGGTGTGGATGGTGCTGAGGACGGATTGGGAAGGTGTCGGCATCTTTGGTGGAGGTATCCGGTAGCAGCGCCTGTGCTTATCAGCGAAATCCGCAGGCTTCAATGTTTCCAACAAGGAATCTTGGATTCCATGCCACACCGCGGCGCAAATGACCACGCGCCAGCAAGAGTCATTCTGATGCTGCGATCTGCAGTGCCAACGTCATGTTGCCGGGTCGCCAGTGTAGGCGTCCAAATTAGGACACGCGTTCTCACGAATTAGGACACGAATCGTGAGCTTAATCAAATAGGGGTGCCCGATCTCATCAGCCCCCAGCCCTTGATCGGGCGCTTTCAGAGCGGCCCCAGATCTCAACCCTGGGGCCGTTTCTTTTTGTTCAAGGAAAAACCCGAATTAGAGCATGATCCGGAAAAGTGGAAACCGGTTTTCCGAAAAGATCATGCGTAAACATAAAGATAGAGCGGGATGACGATTCGAAGATAAGTCATCCGCTCTAGGCCCCGCTGGGTCAGCCAGACTGTCTAGAACGCTGCGTATGCCCGGCGGAACGCGATCGCTCCGGCCAGTGACCGTGGGCGCGTGCGAACAACATGCCCATCGTTTCCGCTCCGGACGATCCAGTGACCGTTTTCTTGTCCCACGATCTCGCCGACGTGATGGGGCCAGACGACGATAGTACCAACGGCAGGACCACCGGCATTTGATCCGTACTGAGCCCACGCTCTGGCGAGGTTGTACTTCGGTCCGGGATCGCTACCGACCTGCTGGCGCATGTACCATCCGCACCACGCCCCCGGCCTTCCCGCGTAATGGTGCCCGTCACCGGCATGGTGACGGTAGTGACGGTGACCGTAATGGTGATGGTGGAAGGGTCGGGCCTCGGCGCTCGATCCGACCAAGCCAACGAGTGTCGCTACAGCCATGAATGTACGCATCATGCATATCCTCTGGTCAGGAAAAAGACCGCACATCAGCGATCGACAAAGCCGCAAGGGGAGGGCGATCAATGGCGCCCAGCGGCTTGGCTAAAAATTTGGCCTGAAGGGCCACATGCGGTTTAGGTGGTCGTGGAAGGCCAAAATGGGGCGGCAAAGGCGGCCGAGCGGGCGATTCAGTGCTGCCGGCGTGGCCCGAACGGAGTAGTCCCCTCGGGCACACTCCTCGTCTTGCGGCTGAGATTTCCCTCAGGCACGTGACGCTGGTTCTTAACCGAATGCAGGCGTCATTAACCAGTCGTTAACCAAGGCCGCGCATCGTTAACCATTCGAAAAGAAAGCCGAGTCGACCACATGGACGCAATTTCGCAGCCAACACGCCAGCTAGTTCGCATGCGAGGCCGATCTTACGTTGCATTTGTGTTTTGTCCGGTCGTTCCGATTGCAGGCTGGCTAAACGAAATCGACGCAACGCTCGCCCGCTCGCCCGGGTTTTTTGTCGGGAAGCCGGTGGTGCTTGACCTGTCCGCCGTGGACCTTAGCCAAAGCGCTATCGCGCACCTCATCACAAGCCTCGAACAACGGAATATTCGGGTCCTTGGCATCGAGGGTGTGGACGCCGCTCACCTCACGACGAACATGCCGCCTTTGCTCACAGGGGGACGCCAATGTGTGCTTGCGCAGGACGAACCGAAAAAGCCTGAGCCCAAACCGAAACCAACGTCCCTGTTGCTCGAAAGCCCGGTGCGCTCCGGTCAGTCGGTTGTTTTTACCGAAGGCGACGTGACAGTGCTGGGCTCGGTCGGTTCCGGCGCGGAAATTGTCGCCGGGGGCTCTATCCATATCTACGGAACGCTTCGCGGCCGTGCGATGGCGGGTGTCAACGGCAATTCAGCCGCGCGGATCTATTGTCAGAAGATCGAGGCAGAGCTGCTGGCCATCGACGGCTACTATCAAACTGCCGAAGAAATAGACGTCCGCTTGCGCAATCGACCGGCTCAAGCGTGGCTCGAAGGCGACACCATGAAAATCACACCGCTGAACTAATCGAATAGGGAGATATGAGTATGGCCAAAGTCTTGGTCGTGACGTCTGGCAAGGGCGGCGTAGGGAAGACAACTTCCACCGCGGCGCTCGGTGCGGCGCTCGCGCAAATGGGAGAAAAGGTTGTCGTCGTCGACTTCGACGTCGGCCTGCGCAATCTCGATCTTGTTTTGGGAGCAGAACGCCGGGTTGTGTTCGACCTCATCAATGTCGTGCAGGGCGTTGCGAAACTCTCGCAAGCTCTCATTCGCGACAAGCGCCTCGAGAATTTGTGGCTGCTTCCCGCATCCCAAACCAGGGACAAGGATGCCCTGACTGACGCAGGCGTCAGGAGCGTTATCGACGACCTGCGAACAAAGTTTGACTGGATCCTCTGCGATAGTCCGGCAGGGATCGAGCGGGGCGCGACGCTTGCGATGCGCTACGCGGACGAGGCGGTCATCGTCACCAACCCCGAAGTCTCGTCGGTGCGCGACTCCGATCGCATCATCGGAATGCTCGATTCAAAGACCGTGAAGGCCGAGAGGGGCGAGCGGGTCGAGAAGCACGTGCTGATAACCCGATACGATTCGGGGCGCGCGGCGCGGGGAGAAATGCTCAGCATCGATGATATCCTTGAAATTCTGGCGACACCGCTGCTTGGAATCATTCCCGAGAGCCAGGACGTTTTGCGGGCGTCGAACGTTGGATCGCCGGTTACTCTGAACAACGCCTCCAGCGCGCCGGCCCGCGCCTACATCGACGCAGCCCGCCGCCTGTTGGGCGAATCCGTCACCATGATGGTGCCGGTCGAACGCAAAGGCTTCATGAACCGACTGCTGCGACGGAGGGCCGCATGATGAACTTGCTCCGGCTGCTCGGTAGCCGTACTGCTTCCGCGCCTGTTGCACGGGAACGGTTGCAGATTCTCCTGGCGCACGAACGAGGTTTGCGCGGCCAGCCTGAGTTGTTGGGACTGCTGCGGGCAGAGATCCTTGCTGTGGTCTCGCGGCATGTCGTGCTTGATCCGGAAAAGGTCATCGTCAGGATGGACAGGGGCAAAAATGTATCGACGCTTGAAGTCGATATTGAAGTGCCCAACGGATTCGAAAGATCGATCGCGGCTGCTGCTGCTACATGATTGCTGACAGCAATAGCAACATCGCCTGGCACAGACCACGTGCCCGATCAGTTGCCTTGCGAAGGCGATGGATTTCGCGAAGCGCTCAATCCATCCTGCGGCTTCACGCCACCGACATATCCAGCGGCGGCGCGACGTTGTCGGGCAGCGGGCTGACATAGGGCGTGCGGGCCGTACGCTTCGCAAGATCGGCCTTGGCGGCCGCAATCAGCTCCGGCTCGTTGAGCGCCTTGACGCCGAGGGCTGCCATCGCCTTGGCGGCCTGCACCATGGCCTTGTGGGCATGCGGGCTCTTGCCCTGCGCCACCACCTGCCAGGTGTGCAACGGGGTGCCGATGGCGATAGTGGGGGCGTGGACCTGAACGGTCGGCACCACCCAGCTCACATCGCCAACATCGGTCGAGCCGATCTGCGGATTGCGCTTGGCGTCCAGCGGCACGATGAAATCGGCCAGCGGCCGGCCGGTGGGGTCCATGCCGATCGAATGATAGACCGAAGCGATGTCCTTGTCGGTCAAGGTCGACTGGATCTTCGCGGCGAACGCCTTGTCCGCCTCGTCGAAATGCGGCGGGCCGAGGTCCTCCATGATGCGGTGCAGGGTTTGCTCGAGCGGGGTGTTGTCCAGAACATTGGAGACGGCGGAAATGATCCGCATCTCCATTTTGGTCTCGGTCATCAGCGCGGCGCCCTGCGCGATCTTGTGGACGCGCCCGACCAGCTCGTTCATGCCGGGCAGATCGCGGGCGCGGATCGAATAGCGCACGCGGGCGTGGGCCTGCACCACATTGGGGGCAATGCCGCCGGTGTCGAGCAACGCGTAGTGGACGCGGGCGTCGCTTGGCATGTGCTCGCGCATGTAGTTGACGCCGACATTCATCAGCTCCACCGCATCGAGCGCGCTGCGGCCGAGATGCGGCGAGGCGGCGGCGTGCGCGGTGCGGCCGGTGAAGATGAAATCGGCGCGCGTGTTGGCGAGCGAAGGCGTCACCGCCACTTCCCAGAAGCTGTTGGGGTGCCAGGTGATGGCGATGTCGGCGTCATCGAAGGCGCCCGAGCGCACCATGAAGGTTTTCGCGGCACCGCCTTCCTCGGCGGGGCACCCATAATAACGCACGCGCCCCGGCACCTTGTGCGCCGCAAGCCAATCCTTCACGGCGGTAGCTGACAGCAGCGCGGCCGAGCCCAGCAGGTTGTGGCCGCAGCCATGGCCATGGCCTCCCGCCTCGATCGGGCGAGGCTCCGCCACGCCCGCCTCCTGGCTGAGGCCGGGCAGCGCATCGTATTCGCCGAGGAAAGCAATCACGGGGCCGCCTTCGCCCCATTCGCCCATCAAGGCGGTGGGAATGTCAGCGACATTCTCGGTGATGCGAAAACCCTGATGGCGCAGCTCGGCCAGATGTTCGGCGGAGGAGCGCGCCTCAGTGTAGCACACCTCGGGCATCGCCCAGATCTTGTCGGCGAGATCGATGAAACGCGGCTTGATCGCGTCGACGCCAAGCCAGATGTCGCTACGGTTGTCCATGCTGCGGTCCTCGACCCCTGTGAGATCGATATCGTTACCAGCTTCGCCTGATACCGCCTAGCGTCGGCCGGAGCACCAGCCATGCGGCCGGAGAAGGATAGGCGTGCGCACCGGTTGTCGTAGCGGCGGAGGCGTATTTGCGTGACCCGGTGGCTCATCCAGGCCGGCATAAACAAAACGGAGGCACTGCTGCCTCCGTTCTCTTATTCGTAATTCGCTATTCGCCGCTTACCCCAACCGTCCCGCCGCATGCGCGAGCAGGGTGTAGACCATGCCGGTCTCGGAGGTGAGGTGGCCGCGCAGCGCCTGCGGGCCGCGATCCTCGCGGGCGACCTCGTCGAGCAGGCGCTCGAACTCGGTGATATAGCGGTCGACCGTCTGCTTGAAATTGCGGTCGGCGCGATATTTGCGGGCGACTTCGTCGAAGGCTTTCTGGCCGGCCGGGGTGTACAGCCGCTTGGTGAAGGCCTTGCTCTCGCCGCGCTGATAGCGATCCCACATCTCGGTGGCGAGGTTGCGATCCATCAGGCGACCGATGTCGAGCGACAGCGATTCCAGCGGATTGCCACCACCTGCCGGCGGCTGCGGCGGACGGCCGCGCGGGACGTCCTGGTTGCCGGAACCGGTATCGGCGCGGTTCAGCAGACCGGAGAGCCATCCATCAGTCGCACCATCGGCGGGGCTGACCGGCGGCGCTTCGGTGCGGCGCGAGGAGGGCATGCCGAGGTCCGGCGGCGGCAGGCTCGATGCGCTGCTGGTGTCGCGCGCGCGCGGCGGCGGTGCGGAGCGCACAGGCGCCTCGTTGCGTCCGCCGACGCTTGCGAGCAGCGGCTCTTCCTCGCGTTGCACGCTCGAGCGGCCGCTGCCGTTGCTGCTGACCACGTCGAGGCCACGGCCGTGGCGCGCCACGATCCGGTTCAGTTCGGCCAGCGCTTCGATCTGGTCGACGATGACCTTGCGCATCTGCGAGGTGCTCTCGGCGGCTTCCTGCGGCATTTCCAGCACGCCACGGCGCAGTTCGTTGCGGGTGGCTTCCAGCTCATGCTGCATTTCCGCGGCCATTTCCTTCATGCTCGAGACCATGGTGGCGAACTTGTCGGCGGACTGCTTGAACATCGCGTCCGCTTCCTGCGTGCCCTGGTGATAGAGCTGGCTCATGGTATCGGAGGTCAGGCGGCGTTCTTCTTCGGCCGCCTCGCGGACCGCCGCGAACTGATGGCTGATCGCGGCCGAACCCGCACCGGCGGTTTCCGCGACCACCCGGGCGATGTCGCGGGCGCGCTCTTCGGCGGCGGCCAGCGATTCATCCAGCAGGTTGGTGAAGCGCGAGAGCCGCTGATCGAGATCGGTGGTTCGCAGGTCGATCGTGGTGACCAGCGATTCCAGCGTCGCCTTGCGTTCGGCAACGGACGCCGTGGTGCTGCGGTTGCTCTGCTCGACCACGGCAGCGGCCTCGACCAGGGTCTTGCCGTGGCTCTCGAACTCGCTGGACAGCGTGCCGAGATTGTCCAGGGCCTGCGAGGTTTTCCCGTTGAAGACATTCAACTGGTCTTCCAGCGCCTGGGTCGCGACGCCGTTGCGTGCGGTGACGTCGTTCATGGCGGAGACGAAATCCGCCACGCGGGTCACCAGCGCACGCTCGAGCGAGTTGAGGTTGTCGTGGGCGCCGGTCAGCACTTCCTGCAGCAGGATGTTGCCTTCGCGGAGCCGCTCGAACAGGGCGACCGTATCGGTGCGCAGGATCTTGCTGGTTTCCTGCATTTCGGTGACGGCCGCGATCGAGACCTGACGCGACTGATCGATCGCGGAGCGCGACGACTGTTCGAGATCCTTCAGCGATTTGTTGATCGCACCGGTCGCCAGTTCTCCGGCGGAGGTGATGGTGCGTGCGACATCGGTCCCGTTGGTCGTCATCGACTGCGAGAACGCGTGGCCGCGGGTCTCGATCGATTTCAGGGCGTCCGACGTCACGCGGTCGATATCGATGGTGAGCTGATGGGTCTTGGTACCGATCGCGTCGACCAGCGTTCCGCGCTTGCCGTCGATCATCTGCGCGAGCCGATCGCTCTGCTGCTGGACGTAGGTGACGATTTCGTCGGTCTTGCCGGTCATCGTGGAACCGAACGCACCGCTGGCGGCGAGCACCGAGCGCTCGACGTCGGCCGAAGTCGACTTGATCTTCGAAGAGACTTCGTTCGATGCGGCAACCAGCGCGCTCTGGGCATTGAGCGCCGTGGTCTGGATGTGGTCGGTGGTGTTGGCGGCGACCGCACCGAGCGAGCGCTCGATATCGACCGAAATCGCCTTGATCTGGCTCGCGGCGTCGGCTGACGTTGCGGCCAGCGATCCCTGCGCCTCGCGGGCGCTGTTCAGGATCGACGCGGCGGTATCGGCGCCGACCGCGGTCAACGAACGTTCGACATCGGCGGCCAGCGATTTGACGTGGCTGGCGGCGTCCGACGAGGCGCTGACGAGCGTGCTCTGCGCGTCGCGTGCGCCCGGCCGTGATCGACTCGGCGGTCGCGGTGCCGGCGATCGACAGCGAGCGCTGCGACATCGGCGGCCAGCGATCTTGACGTGGCTGGCGGCGTCCGACGAGGCGCTGACGAGCGTGTTCTGCGCGTCGCGTGCCCCGGCCGTGATCGACTCGGCGGTCGCGGTGCCGGCGATCGACAGCGAGCGCTGGACATCGGCGGCCAGCGCCTTGACCTGGCTTGCCGCGTCCGCCGAAGCGGTGACGAGGACGCTCTGGGCTTCGCGCGCGCCGGCGGTGATCGCCTCGGCGGTGGAGGTTCCGGCGCTCGACAGCGAACGCTGCACGTCGGAGGACAGCGATTTCACCTGGTTGGCGACCTCCGTGGAAGCCGTCATCAGCGTGCCCTGGGCATCGCGCGCGCCTGCCACGATCGACTCGGCGGTAGCGCTGCCGGCCATCGACAGCGAGCGCTGCACATCGGAGGCCAGCGACTTGACCTGGCTCGCCGCATCGGCGGAAGCCGTGACAAGCGTGGTCTGGGCCTCACGCGCACCCGACAGGATCGAGGCGGCGGTTGCATTGCCGGCGGCCGAGAGCGTGCGCTCGACGTCGGCAGCCAGCGACTTGATCTGCGTGGAAGCTTCGCCCGACGAGGCGATCAGCGAGGACTGGGCTTCGCGGGCGCTGCTCAGGATCGAGTTCGCCGCACCGGTGCCGACCGCGGTGAGGGCGCTTTCGACTTCCGCCGAGGTCAGCTTCAACTGGGCGCCGACGTCGGACGAAACCGTGAGCATCGATTGCTGAGCGGCACGTGCGCCGGTCTGGATGGTCTCGCTGGTGTTGACCACGAGGTTGGTGATCGAGCGCTCCGCGTCCTCGACGTGGGACCGGATGCCGGCCGACAGTTCCTCGGCGCGGGCCATCAGGCCATCGCTGGCCTGGCGTCCGCTGCTTTCGATGCGGCCGGCCACGGCTTCGATGCGCGAGCCGAGCAGGTCTTCGAACTGGGAGACACGCATGTCGATATCGGTCGCGACGGCGCCGACCCGGCCCTCGAGGCCCTGATGGATTTCCTGGAACCGGGCCGCAATGGTGTCGGTCAGGTAGGCGCTGCGGCCGTCGATGGTCTCGGTGACATCGGCGATGCGCTGATCGACCGCGGCGACCGCCTGCGCGGTGCCGGCCGCAAGCGAGGTGGTGAGGTTGGTCAGCCGGGAGTTGACCGACTGGATCGCCTGCGCAGTGCCGTCCGTCAGCGACAGGGTCAGCTCGGTCAGGCGGGAGTTCGACCGACTGGATCGCTTGCGCGGTCCCGTCGGTCAGCGACGAGGTCAGCTGGGTCAGGCGGGAGTTGATCGAATGGATCGCCTGCGCCGCACCGTCCGTCAGCGAGGCCGACAGCGTGGCGAGGCGGCCGTCGATGGTTTCGGTAACGGATTGTGCCCTTGTATCGAACGTGTTCTCGAGCAGGCCAAGCCGACCGTCGAGGGTTTCGGTGACGGATTTGGTGCGCGTATCGAAGGTCTCTTCGAGAGCCTGCAGCCGGCCGTCGAGGGTTTCGGTCACCGACCTGGCGCGGGTATCGAAGGTCTCCTCGAGCGACTTGGCGCGGGTATCGAAGGTCTGCTCAAGCGATTGCAGATGGCCGCCGACGGAGCTGTCGAAGGTCTTGATCTTGGTGTCGAGCGAGGTGTCGAGATCGGCCACGCGGTTGCCGAGCGTGGTTTCGAACTGCAGCAGGCGCTGATCCAGCGACGCGGTGATCTCGCCGCTGTTCGAGGTCAGGCGGGTGTCGAAGGTGTCGACATAGGTCTTCAGGCTTTCGGCGATATCCTGGGTGCGCTGGCCCATCCGCTCGACGATCTCGCCGCCGAAGGTTTTGACGGTGCGATCGAATTCGGAGATGTGGCGGCTGATCAGCGCGCCGAGCGTGCCCGAGTCGCGGGCGAATTTCTCCGCGAGGTCGCCGCCCTGGTTCTTCACCAGTTCATCGAACGCGCTCATCTGCAGCGAGAGCGAATTGTGCGCGTTTTCGGTCTGGCTGGCGACCTTCGCCACCAGCGTGTTGACGGTGACGTCGAGCGCTTCGCTGGCCTTGTCGCCGCTGGTCATGATCTGGGTCGCGAGGCGATTGCCGGCATCGTCGATCTTGCTGACGAGATCGCCGCTGCGCAGTTCGAGTTCCAGCAGGAGCGAGTCGCTGGAATTCTTCAGGGAGTCGTGAACCTGTTCGGTACGGTCGGAAATGCCGTCGACGATGGTGGAGGAGCGCTGCTCGAATTCGCTGGTGATGCGGTCGATGCGTTCGTTCAGCATCTCATGGACGCGGTCGGCGAGATCGACGAACTCGTCATGCACGTGGCCGGTCTTGAAATTGAGGCTGGTGGTGAGGCGTTCGCTGGCGTCGAGCACCGCGCGGGTGGTCTCGGCGCTGGCTTCCTCGAGGCGGTCGAGCAGGTCGCCGCCGCGCTCGCCGAGCGCGAGGATCATGTTGTCGCCGGCATGGCTCAGCGCACTGGTGATGTGGGCGCCACGCTCTTCGAGCGCACCGGTGATGCTCTTGGCGACTTCGTCGACGCGCGATGCGATGGCGTCCGAGATCAGCGCGATGTCGTGGCGCAGGTCGATCTGCACGCCGGAAATGGCGCTGCGAACCTGTTCGGCCTGGCCGACCAGATTGTCGCGCTGATGCGCGATGTCCTGCAGCAGCGCGCGGATGCGCACTTCATTGTCGCTGTAGGCGCGCTCGAGGGCGGCGACTTCGTTGGCAACGAGGGTTTCGAGCTCGCCGGCGCGTGCGATCGCGCGTTCGACGCCGTCACCCATCGCCGCGACTTCACGGCGAATCGCCTGGCCGACGGTGACCATGGAGTCGCTGGCGGCACCTTCGGGCTCGGAAAAACGAATGGCAACCTGCGCCATCGACTGCGCGATCATGCGCAATTCCTGGCCGCGCCAGGAAAGGGTGGCGAGGAAATAAAGCAGCAGCACCGGTGCGAGGAACAGCGCCACAAGTCCGGCCAGCGCCAGCATGCCGCCGCTGCCCTGGCCGATCGTGGCCTGCAGCGAGGGCAGGAAGGTGAAGGTCAACAAAGCGGCGCCGATCAGCCAGACCACGGTGAACAGCGATGCGAGCGTAAAGGCACTGCGGGCAGGGCGGCCCTTCTGGATGGCTTGCAGGATCTGCCCGATGGTTTCGCGATCGTCATTGGCGGCGCGTCGGGTCGTGCTCGGGCGCGGCTCCTCGATCTGGTCGAAGATCGGCCGGTCGGTGCTCTGCCTGTTGTCGAAGGGCGGTTCGTTGTAGGCGGGCGGAGGCGAACTTGGCGTCATCATGTCGTTACGAACGTCGTCGCGATCGTGGCCGCTGTCGTTGCTCGGCACGTCGCTGATGTTCAGGGCTTCCTGAATGGCAGAAAGCGCGACTTCGGTAGGGTCTTTGACCTTCTTGGGGTTGTTCGCCATGTTCAGTCTGAGCCCTCGTTGTACTTTTTACTATCCGGCTGGTCTTGCGCGTCCCTCGCAAGGAGCAGACCGGTCTCATCCCCAGCGGTGCGCAAGCGTGACCGTTGGCCGGCTTGTCCGCTACATCCGCAAACATCCTATTGGCTGAGCGATGCGAATGAAATGGCTGCGATTAATACAATCTTAATCATCGTTAACAGCGCAGCGCTGTAAGGCCTTCAGAGCCCTGAAAATTCCCGTAGACCGGGGTCAATCCCGGCAACTTTTCGCCAAAAAAGAGGCGAACTTGCGGCAAGTACGCAAAACGTTCCGTTAACCATTTCCATGATTGGCTGGCGAAAACTGCGTTGCCGAAACCGGCAGGCAGACGAGTTGAGGTTACTGCCATGCCGCTTCACCTGGAACGGATTGAATGGATGCCATCACCGCCGCTCGCTCCCGATGACGGTCCCATCGACGATGCGCACCTCGACCGGATGACGCTGGGCGACACCGCGCTCGAGCATGAGGTGCTGGCGATGTTTTCGGCCCAGGCCGTCGGCCTGATCGCCCGGCTTGCCACGCTGCCTTCCGACGGCAGATCTTCAGAGGGCAGATCTTCAGAAGGCAGATCTTCAGAAGGTCTGGCGCTGGCGCATACGCTCAAAGGCTCGGCCCGGGCGATCGGCGCTTTTCGCGTCGGCGACGCCGCCGAAGCCCTGGAAGCCGCCCTCCGCAATGGCCATGATCCGTCGGAGGCGATGGCCGGCGTGAAGGACACCGTCGCCGAGGCGCGGAGCGCCATCGACGCACGCCTGCGCCGTTCCTGATCCAACCCGCAGCCAATTTTCCCCAGGGTATTGCACGCCGCCCGGCAAAACGCGTTGGCCGGGGTCAAATCCCGCGCACTAGCGCGGAGCGGATCGACCCGTTATAGGACACCCCCGGACCCTCTTATATCTGCATCCCGCTAGCACGAGCGATCATGGCCAAGATTACCTTTATCGACCACACCGGCGAATCCCGCGTCATCGACGTCGAGAACGGCGCGACCGTGATGGAAGCGGCGATCCGCAACGCCATTCCCGGGATCGAAGCGGAATGCGGCGGGGCCTGTGCCTGCGCGACCTGCCACGTCTATGTCGACGAGGCCTGGCGCGAAAAGGTCGGCGCACCGACGCCGATGGAAGAAGACATGCTGGATTTCGGCTTCGACGTGCGGCCGAATTCGCGGTTGTCCTGCCAGATCAAGGTCAGCGATGCGCTCGATGGTCTCGTGGTGGCGACGCCGGAGCGGCAGGCTTAATTATAGCGTCATTGCGCCGGCTGTGCGATATCGACCCCGCGCCGCAGCCAGGGCTGAAAGTTCCGGACGATCTCCGCCGTCAGCGGCGTCGGCTTGTGGGTGATCTCGTCGATCAATACCGATGTCGACTGCGCTGACGCGATGCATTTATCCCCGGAAAATACCACCTGGTCGAACGTCACGGATGTGCGGCCGAATTTCGTCAATCCCAATCCCATCTCGATGGTGCCGGGCCAGCGCAGTTCGGCGCGGAAATGCATGTCGAGCCGCACCATCATCCAGGCCAGCCCTTGCGGCATCAGCCCGTAGCTCCGATCTTTCATCAGGGTCACGCGGCCGGTCTCGAAATAGGTTGCATAAACCGCATTATTGACGTGCTGGTTGGGGTCGAGATCGGCAAAGCGCACATTGTCCGTGACCCGAAAGGGAAAATCCGCAAGCAGCGGGGTGGAATCGAGACGGGCTGGTGCATTCACGGGACGATCTCCGGGCGTTTCCTGTTCTTGAACCTGAGTTCGGCAACTCCGGCAAGGGGTTGCGGGCATAGCGGGGAGCCATTTATGGCTTTCCTCACGCGGTCGTCTTGGCTAGACAGGCCTTGTCCCAAGGACGGTTCAAGTTCAACCGAAAAGAAGCTGACATGAGCGAAGCGATCAAAACCGATGTGCTGATTATTGGTGCAGGCCCGTGCGGACTGTTCGCCGTTTTCGAACTGGGCCTGCTCGACATGAAGGTGCATCTCGTCGACATCCTCGACAAGATCGGCGGCCAGTGCGCCGAGCTCTATCCGGAAAAACCGATTTACGACATTCCCGGCATCCCGCTGGTCACCGGTCAGGGCCTCACCGAGGCGCTGATGGAGCAGATCAAGCCGTTCAACCCGACCTTCCACCTCAACGAGATGGTGGAGACGATCGAGAAGATCGGCGATCCCGGCTTTCGCGTCACCACCGATGCCGGCCAGGTGTTCGAATGCAAGGTGGTCGTGGTCTCCGCCGGCGGCGGCTCGTTCCAGCCGAAGCGTCCGCCGGTGCCCGGCATCGAAGCCTATGAAGGCGGTTCGGTGTTTTACGCCGTGCGCAAGATGGAACAGTTCCGCGACAAGAATCTGCTGATCGTCGGCGGCGGCGATTCGGCGCTGGACTGGACGCTCAACCTGCACCCGATCGCCAGGCGCGTGACGCTGTTGCACCGGCGCGACGATTTCCGCGCCGCCCCGCACAGCGTCGAGCAGATGCGCGCGCTGGTGGCCTCCGGCAAGATGGATCTCAAAATCGGCCAGGTAACGGCGCTCGAAGGCGAGGGCGGCAAGCTCAGCGGCGCCCACGTCAAGGGCAACGACAACGCGATGACCAAGGTCGATTGCGATACCATGCTGCCGTTCTTCGGCCTGACCATGAAGCTCGGACCGGTCGCGAACTGGGGCATCGAGCTCGAAAACAATCTGGTGCCGGTCGAGACCGCAAGCTTCGAGACCAACGTGCCCGGAATTTTCGCGATCGGCGATATCAACACCTATCCGGGCAAGCTGAAGCTTATTCTCTCCGGGTTCCACGAAGGCGCGTTGATGGCCCAGAAGGCGCATCGCTACGTCTATCCGGACAAGCGGCTGGTGTTCCAGTACACGACCTCGTCGTCGAGCCTGCAGAAGAAACTCGGCGTCAATTGATTCGCGCCAAACCGATTCAACGCCGCGAGCGTGCGATCCCGATCGCCGGCACAATGGTGGTCACAGAAGCTGCTTAAGTAAATTACGACGCATTTTAGACGGTGATCGACGGTTTCCAGACAGCACAAACCGCTCTGCGGCACTGGAACCGTCCGCGAAATGGCCTTAGTCTGCGGTCATTATTTTGTGAATTGATCGGGTGAATGATGATGCGGATTGCTGTATCCAAATTCCAGCGGGCATTGCCGATCATGGCCGGCGTCGTGATGGTGCTCGCGCTCATGTTGCCTGTGAAGGCCGCGGAGCCTTCGGCGGTTTCGGCGGCGGGACCTTCGGCGGCGGGGCTGTGGCAGAAGCTCGAGAACGGCAAGCCGGTAGTGTGGTTTCTGATCGTCGACCACGACGGCGTCAATTTCGAAGGCGTGATCGCCAGGGAATTTCCGCTGCCCGGCGAAGACACCAACGAGATCTGCTCGAAATGCACCGATGATCGCAAGAACGCGCCGGTGCTCGGAATTTCCTTCATCCGCAACATGAAGCGCAACGGCTTGAAGTACGAGGACGGCAACGTGCTCGATCCGCGCGACGGCAAGATCTATCACGCCAAGATGACCGTCAGCGCCGACGGCCAGGAGCTGACGATGCGCGGCTATCTCGGCATTTCCCTGTTCGGCAAGGACGAGATCTGGTATCGGCTGCCGGATACCGCGATGGCACAGATCGATCCGGCGATCGTCGCGAAATATTTGCCGACGCAGGCGGCGGCCACAGCAGCTCCGGCAGCGAAACCGGCGACGACCGGCGCCAAGAAGGGCGTTGCACCCGCGCCCGCACGCTAACGGCCTCGGCAACTTACTCCGAGCGGCTGCGCCGGGCACTTGCTGCGATTGCCTGCGCCGATCGATCCGCGCATTTGCCGCGCGCATTCCTTATCAAACGTTTGCCCTGGTCACTGCGGCGGAGCTTGCAGCGGGGCGACCGGCTCCGACGTCACCTCCGGCGGCTCGGCGGCATCGAGCCGAAGCACCGACGTTGCCGCCGGCAACGCCGCGTCCGCCATCGTGGCGTGACCTTCGGCGGTGGGGTGGATGGCGCCGCCATAGACCGCCGACAGAATCCCCCATGTCGCGTCATGGATATCCGCCGGTTGCATCGAGGACGGCAACCCCTGCGGATAGGTCATCGCCGCGAAGTAGCTGTCATTGGCGTCGCGAATCCAGCGGGCGCGCGGCAGATAGGCGCGATATTCCCCGGCGCTGCGGCCGCACGCCATCGGCTGCGCGGCCGCGGTGACGATATCGGGATTGAAGCTGTCGCCCTTGTCGGAGAAACAGGTCCGGTCGAAGTCGGGATCGGTCTCGGCGCGGGCGCAGAAGCCGTGATTGGCGAACGCCGCCTGATGGGCATCGACGAAGGTCATGCGGTCGCCGGCGGGATCGCGGCACAATATGCCGGATTGACACAGCGCCAGCGCCTTCAGTTGCGGCAGGAACTCGCTCTGGATGAAGCCGGTCACGCTGGCAAGACGCTGCGGATCGGCGTTGAAAGAGGGGTGAATATCGAAGCCGGCGCGGCCGCCGGGGCAGGGCCCGCCGCCCGATAGCGCCGGATTGGCGTACGACACGTAGATCACGTGCGAGAGGTCGCCGACCAGCGGCTTGAGCCCATCGCGGAGCTTGGCAAATCCCCGCGGCAAATCCCGCATCAGCGCCGTGCGGGAATCCTCGACCGATCCGATCAGGCCGATGCGCGTGAACAATTCGCGCTCGGTCGGCGCATCGACGATGGTGTCCGCGACCAGCCCGGAAAAATTGATGTCGTTGGCGCCGACCGACAGCAGCACCAGATCGAGCTTGCGGTCGGGCTGGCGGCGCTTGGCCGCGGCGAGGGCATCACGCAATTCCGGCAGTTGCGCGTTGACCGTGCCCGAGCAGGTATTGGCGGATTTGCTCGGCGGGCATTCGCGCGCGCGTTGCGCGCCGAACAAGCCGTCGGCAATGGTGGCGCCGGTGCAGGCCAGCGGCAAATAGGTCACCGCGATATGCGGATAGCGCACCGCGAGCGCCAGCGCGGTCCGGGTCTGGTAGCTGTAGAGCGAGCGGTGGCAGGCGGAGTTGAACCAGAGCGCGCTCTGGCGCTGCCAGACCGGCAGAAAGTCCGGCGCTTCACAGGCGCGGCCGCCTTTGTAGCCGGCGCGGCTCGGCCGGTAATATTGGTTGTTGGCCGCCCCGAGATAGGAGCGGAAGCAGAAGCCTTCATCCGCCAGCGCGACCGCGCGATCCGGATTGCCTTCGCCCGAGGCGATGCTGTCGCCGAGGCCGGCGATGAAGACATCGCGCACCGCGATCGCGGCGGTGACCCGCTGCGGTGCATCGGCGCTGGAAACATCCACGGTGGCGTTGGTGGTGCGGCCGTAGCGAACCCGCAAATTGAGCGGCTCGGCGCAATCCAGTGTCGATTGCCGCGGGGCATCGCCATCGTCGAACGACCAGGCGCAAATGGCGCCGACCGGAACCTGTCCGGTGAGCCGAACCGTGATCGGATGATCCACCGGCGTCAGGTAGCTTTCCTTGACGTTATCGCGTGTGCAGGGTTCGCTGACGCGCCCGCTCAGATCGATGCAGAGGCGGTTCACGGTGTTGCGTGCCCAGCCGCGGCCGTCGCTTTGCGCCTCGAGCTGGTCTTCGGATGCCAGGATGCTGCCGGCCCGCGCGCTGTCGGTTTGCAGCAGGAAATCGCGCTCTTCGCGGAACAGGCGGAATCGGTTGCGGACTTCCCAGGAAATCTGCATCGAACCGTCGGACGCGGCTTGCATTGGAGCGGCTTGCGCTACCGCCGGTGCGAGTGGAGTTTGCGCCATTGCCGGCGCGGCGCTGCACGCGAACAGCGCGCACAGGATTATCGAAATTAGCTGAATTCGGATCATGGCGCGTTTGACGTCAAAGGTGGGGCGGAAATAAGAGCGATCGGCGTTCTGAAAACGCGAGGCCAGGTTCCGGACCCGCAATCATCAATCCTGGTTGTCGTCGGATTGCAATCCGGCCGATCTGAAACAGATCCGCTGCAACCGCCTGATCAGGCGGTCAGTCGTCAAGGCCGCCGATGAGAACCGGCTCGCTCACCGCCGCGATGTCAGGCTTGCTTCTTGAGGCGTTTCACCGGCTGCGGCAGCGGCGTCAGCGTCGCGGTGGCGGCGGGGTGGTTCTCGCCCGGCCTGCGCCGTTTCTGCCAGGGCTGCACGACATTGAGCCAGAGTTCGCGGGTGCCCATGATGGAAATCGCAATCCCGAACGGGATCAGGAAATACAGCACCCGGAACACCAGGAGCGTGGCCAGCAGTTCTTCGCGGCCGAATTCGGGCAGCGCCACCAGCATCGCAGCGTCGAATACGCCGAGGCTGCCCGGGGCGTGACTGGCGAAGCCGAGCAGCGTCGCCAGAATGAACACCACCGCCAGCGACACGAAATCGATCTGCGGCTGCGCCGGGATCAACAGATACATCGCCAGCGCGCAGAAACCGAGATCGACCACGCCGATCAGCATCTGCAGCAGGGTTAGCCGCGCCGAGGGCAGCACCACCTTCCAGCCGTTCTGACCGAGTTCGCGACGTTCCTTGCCCATCATCAGCCAGACGAAATAGGCCGCGATGCCGGCGAGGCAGCCCAGCGCGATCAGCCGGTTGATGGAGGCCGGCAGCAAATCCATGGCGCTGGCGGCGGAGGGGTGCCACGCCAGGCCCAATCCGAGCACGAACAAATTGCCGAGCCAGAAGGTCAGCCCGGACAGAAAGCAGATCTTGGCGACGTCGATCGCGTTCAGCCCGTAGTCGTTATAGATCCGGAAACGGATCGCCCCGCCGGTGAATACGGTGGCGCCGATATTGTGGCCGATCGTATAGCTGGTGAAGCTCGACATCGCTGCAATGCGGTAGGGCACGTGTTTCTTGCCGATGGTCCGCAGCGCGAAGAAATCATAGAAGGTCAGCGTACAAAACGCTCCCACCACGCACAGCGCGGCGAGGGCGATGTGGTGCGGTGATATCTCCGTCAACGCCGTCAGAATCACGCCGGTATCGACGCCCTTGAGGGTGCGAACCAGCGTCGTGATTGCAAGGACGATAATGAGAAGACTAGCGGCGATACCGAGCCGTTTCCAGCCGATCCGTTCCTTGAAGCCACGCCCGAGCGTGGTCAGCAGTCGATGCATTCATCCTCCCAACGGGGCGGCAAGTCTTTGCTCGAAGCCATTGATGCCAAAGGGCGACCAACCGCTCCACAGACAACAATACATAAGGCAAAAACGCCCCGGTGTGCAGTCCTTGACAACGCCAGCATCAGCCCCCGACCGGCGATGTTGTCACACGCCGTACATATGTCCGGACAGAGCGGATTCGAGTCTTGAAATCTCTGAAATGGGTCCCCATCGACCGGCGTTCCATCACGCAACAAACCCCTGTTCCATCGTCACGTTTTCAGCCGCGCCAGGAACATAGCCGCGGCGAGCCGGTTAGCGCTGTACCAGCCATCGAACATATCGGCGCCCGGGAGTGAACGCTTTCGCGCGCGTGTGTTCCACCAACAAGGGATCAGCGCAATGGGACTTTTTACCAAAGACATTAAGACCATGAACGATCTGTTCGTGCATCAGATGCAGGACATCTACTATGCCGAGAAGCAACTGGTGAAAGCGCTGCCGAAAATGGCCGAAAAAGCCACCGATAAGCAGCTCAAACAGGGTTTTCTGACGCATCTCGACGAGACCAAAACGCATGTCCAGCGCCTCGAACAGGTGTTTCAGATGCAGGGCATCGACGCCAGGGCGGTGAATTGTCCGGCGATCGACGGCATCATCAAGGAAGCCGACGAGGTCGCCGGCGAAGTCGAGGACAAGAAGGTGCTGGATGCCGCATTGATCAACGCGGCGCAGGCCGCCGAGCATTACGAGATCGTGCGTTACGGCAGCCTGATTGCCTGGGCGAGACAGCTCGGCCGCAACGATTGCGCCACCGTGCTGCAGAAGACGCTTGATGAGGAAAAGGCGACCGACAAGAAGCTGACCACGCTGGCAGAAGGCCAGGTCAATATTCGCGCCGCAAGCTGATTGGCTGAAAGGATGAGACAAAAAGCCGCGTTGGCCCCGCTAACGCGGCTTTTTGCGTCGCGATGGCGGTCGCCGGTGCCTTAATCGCAAAACCCGGTGGTTTTCACCACATTTCCTGCCGGCGCGGCCAAAGACGTGTACAAGGCTGGCTCACGGTTGGAATTGGAAAGTTGATGGAGGAGGCTGGCCGGGTTGACGCGAGCGGCGTGATTTTCGCGGCCGAGCAGCTTTCGTGTCCACTCGCGACAACCGCCCGGCGGATCAACTGGCGCTACGCGTTCACGGTCGGAAGCCACCATTTGCTGGCGCTGCTGGCATTCAGCCCCTGGTTCTTCAGCTGGACCGGTGTCGCGTTCGCGGTGATCGGCGTCTACGTGTTCGGCGCCGCCGGTATCAATCTCTGCTACCATCGCCTGCTGAGCCACCGCAGTTTTAGCTGCCCGCTGTGGCTCGAGCACAGCTTTGCGATCATCGCGACCTGCTGCGTCGAGGATACGCCGGCGCGTTGGGTGGCGACCCATCGGTTGCACCATCACCGCGCCGACGACCGCGCCGATCCGCATAGTCCGCTGGTCAGTTTGTTCTGGTCTTATGTCGGCTGGCTGTTCATTGAAAATACCGATCTGACTCGGGGCAACGCCTACGACCGCTATGCGCGCGACATCATCCGCGACAAATTCTATCGATGGATCGAACGCTTCGTGGTCTGGATCACGCTTGCCCAGTCGTTGCTGTATTTCGCGGCGGGCTTTTCGGCCGGACTATTGTGGGGAGAAACGCTCGGCGGGGCGCTGCAATTCGGCGCCAGCCTGTGGCTGTGGGGCGTCGTCGTCCGGGTCGTTCTGGTATGGCATGTCACCTGGTGCGGAAATTCGTTTCCGCATTTGTTCGGCTACCGCAACTATGAGACCGGCGACAACAGCCGCAACAACGCCTGGGTCGCCATCCTCACCAGCGGCGAGGGCTGGCACAACAATCACCATGCCGAGCCCGGTTCGGCCTCCAATCAGCGGCATTGGTGGGAGATCGATCTGACCTATTTGCTGCTGCGGTTGCTGGTGCTGTTCGGCCTCGCATGGGATGTCCAATTGCCGAAGCGCGTGGTTTCGCCGCGCGTGTGACGGCGGCCGCATTGTCATCAGCGCAACGGCGACGGACACTTATACGTCGACAGCCATGCTTCGATCGCGGCCGAAGCGTTTAGTGGAAACGAGGCTTAGTTCAGACGTTACTTCCCCGAAATGGAGGTGACACTATGCCAAGCCCATCCCTTAAGTTCCCGTCTGCCCAATTCTCGTCGCGGGCTTCCGCCGCCAGGGGAGCGCCGGATTTCGGATCGCAGCAGAAATCAACTCCTTCAAACTGGGCGACATCGCTGACGCTGGCTGCCATGAGCCTCGGCTACGGCGTGGTCCAGCTCGACGTCACCATCGTCAACACCGCGCTCAACAGCATCGGCGCGTCGCTCGGCGGCGGGGTCTCGGAGCTGCAATGGGTGGTCAGCGCCTACACGCTCGCGTTTGCCGCGTTCATCCTCACCGCCGGTGCGCTTGGCGATCGCATCGGCGCCAAGCGGGTCTTCATCGCGGGCTTTGCGATCTTCACCGCCGCCTCGCTCGCCTGCGCTATATCGCCCAACGCGGTCAGCCTTGATCGCGGCGAGGGCGGTTCAGGGATTGGGGGCGGCGATTCTCGTCCCCAATTCGCTGGCGCTGCTGAGCCACGCATATCCTGACGACAAGGCGCGCGGCCGCGCCATCGGCATCTGGGCCGCCGGCGCCAGCCTGGCGCTCACGGCAGGCCCGCTGGTTGGCGGCGGCCTGATTGCACTGGTGGGCTGGCGATCGATCTTTCTCGTCAATCTTCCGATCGGCCTTGCGGGTCTGTGGCTGAGCTGGCGCTATGCCAGCGAGACCACGCGATCGCAGCAACGCGAACTCGACTTGCCCGGCCAGTTCGCCGCGATCGCGGCACTTGGATGTCTTGCCGGTGCGATCATTGAAGGCGGATCGCTCGGCTGGAGCAATCCTTTGGTAATTGCCGGGTTTGCCGCAGCGGCGATCCTGGCTGTGCTGTTCGTGCTGCAGGAGCGGCGCGCGCCGCAACCGATGCTGCCGCTGTCGCTGTTCGGGCACCGGATGTTCGCCTTGACGTCGCTGGTCGGCCTGCTGGTCAATGTCGCGTTCTACGGACTGATCTTCGTCCTCAGCCTGTATTTCCAGCGCGTCAATCAATGGTCGCCGTTTGCGACCGGGCTCGCATTCGTTCCGATGATGGGCGCGGTGTTGCCGGTCAATCTGCTGGCGCCGCGCATGGCGGAGCGGATCGGGTCGCCCGCGACCATCGCCCTCGGCGCGGCGTTGTCGGCGGTCGGATGCCTGGCGCTGCTCGGAATCGCAGAAGGCACCAGCTATGTCGCCATCTGCGCGCAGCTCGTCATGATCGGCGGTGGCCTCGGCCTGTTGGTGCCGCCGCTGACCTCGACATTGCTGGGCAGCGTCGAGAAATCGCGCTCGGGCATCGCAGCCGGCGTGCTCAATGCGACCCGGCAAACCGGCAGCGTGCTGGGCGTCGCGCTGTTCGGTTCGTTGGCCGGTCAGGCCAACGCGCTGCTGACCGGCGCGCATGCATCGCTGCTGATTTCGGCAGCGCTGCTGTTCGCGGCCTGCGCGGCGATCTGGTGGGGCGCCTCGCACCATCCGTCGCACTGATCGATGGGGTGCTAACCCCTGCGCAGCGCAAAATGCGCGCCGCAAAATGCCATCGCCGCGCCGAGACATAGCGCGGCGATGCCGGCGAGCACGCCCGAAATGGTCGGTATCGGGCTCGGCGCCGAGGCGGCCTGTCCGGCGCCGATCAACACCAATACGCCGACCGCGATCAGGAACTGCCGCATCCGTTGCGGGATCTGCCCCGATACGGCGCTGTGCATCAGCGTCGCCGTGAAATAGCCGCCGCAAAAGCCGACGGAGGCAATCAGCCACCACGCGATGGCGGCGCCGGCCGGCATGAATTCATGGGTGTCGGATCGCCACAGGCCGCCGAGGTCGAGTCCGAAATGCGCGCCGAGCATGTGCACGGCCAGCGCCAGCAGCACGCCCGTGATCATGGCGCCGGCGAGGATCAGTCGGCGCGGAAAATAAGTCGTCTCGGCCATGCTCCGCTTGTAAGGTAAAGCCGGGCGGCCACGCAAGCTGACGCGGCGCGTTTCCGCAGTCTTTTGCGCGCGCACGCTGAGGCGATTATTTCCGGAAGGCTCCGCACATGACGATCGGTCTTTTGGCGCTGACGGTGGCTGCGATCTTCACCGGAGCTGCTGTATACGTCAACGTCGCCGAACAGCCGGCGCGGCTGACGCTGGATGATCGCGCGCTGCTGACGGAATGGAAGCCTTCCTACCGGCGCGGTGCCGCGATGCAGGCATCGCTCGCGCTGCTGGGCTTTGCGCTGGGGATGATCGCGTGGTGGCAGGAGCAGCATCCGGGCCTGTTGATCGGGGCGCTTGCGATGATCGCGCCCTGGCCGTGGACGCTGCTGGTCATCAAGCCGGTCAACGATGCGCTGCTCGCCACCACGCCGGAGCAGGCCGGACCATCGTCGCGGGCGCTGATGGTGCGGTGGGGCGCCCTCCATGCCGTGCGCACCGCGTTGGGCGCGCTCGGATGTTTCGCCTTCCTTTGGGCCTGCCTGTCGCGCTAGAGATTCGGTTCTGATTGAATCAGAACCGAATCTCTAGCTTCTTGTTTTGACGCGTTTTCTTCACGCGAACCGGTATCCACTTCGCTCAAAAACGCTTCAGGCATGTGTCCATGACCATCGATCCGCCGAACGAGGCTGCCCCAATCAGTTACGCCTACAAGGCATCGCTGGTCGGCGCCGCGCATCGGTTTGAGCTGACCGGCGAAGGACTGTCTTGGCGCATTGCCGGGAAATCCGGTGTGTGGCCTTACGCGGCAATTGCCGGGGTGCGGTTGTCCTATCGTCCGGTGTCGATGCAATCGCGCCGGTTTCGCGCCGACATCGACGGCGCAGACCGCGGCCGCATCGCTTTGTTGTCGACGAGCTGGCAAACCTCGGTGCTGATATCGCCGCAGGACCATGATTATCGTGTCTTCATCGTGGCGCTGCACCGGCGGATGGCGGAGGCCGGCAGCAACGCCACGCTGACCGGTGGTCTCAAGCCGCGCCTCTATATCGCGGCGCTTGTGCTGCTGGCATTGGTCGGGGTCGCGATGACGGGATTGCTGATCCGCGCCCTCATGACCGGCGAACTCGCCGGCATCCTGTTTCTGATCGGTTTCGCCGCGCTGTTCGGCTGGCAGGTCGGCGGCTTTGTCAGGCGCAACCGGCCGCAGAGCTACACGTTCGATCATCTGCCCGAGGCGTTGCTGCCATAGGCCACGGCGCCGCCGCGGCCTCGCAATCAAGCGCAATGAAAATTGACTTCGCCGAGCCTGGAATCCGCGGCATCAAGGCATCGCTTTGAACGCGAGGCGGACCGTGAACGATCCCACAAGGCTGCCGTCCGAGGCGGAAATTGCCGACATCAATACCAGGCATCTGATCCGCACGCCGATCAATCCTGCGGATCTCCTGTTCGTGTTCGGCACCCGCGAGGATGTCGCACTTCGTGTCGACGAAGCGCATCGGCTCTGGCGCGAAGGGATGTTTCGCTGGTCGATCGTCAGCGGCGGCGTGACGCCGGGTTCCGGCGTTTCGGAATGCGAGATCATCAGGAACGCGATGATCGCACGCGGCATCCCGGCCGATAAAATCCTGCAGGAGAATCGCGCGATGAATACCGGCGAGAACGTGATCTTCTCGCTGCCAATCATCGACGCGGTGCTGGGGTTGAAAAATATCCGCGGCGTGATCTGCCTCGGCAACACCTGGACCGCGCGACGCTATCCGATGACGCTGCATCGGCATTGGCCGGAGGTCGAGAAGATGCTGGTCACCGTCGACAGTTTCAAGACGCCGCGGACGCTTTGGCACACCGATCCCGAATTCAGCCGCCGCATGCTCAGTGAATGGGACAAGATCGAGCCCTACAAGGCGAAGGGGTTCATCGCGGAGTGGCCCGTCGCCTGATCAGATTTCGGTCGTATGTCAGTGCCGGACCACCAGCACCGAGCATTTGGCGTAGCGCACGACATGGCCGGCATTGGAGCCGAGGAAATAGGTCCGCATCGCCGGCCGGTGCGATGTCATCACGATCAGATCGGCCTTGATCGCGGCGGCTTCTTCCAGGATCTCGTGATAGATGCCGCCTTGCCGCACCACGCTGGAAATGCGCGGGGCTTCGATGCCGGATTCGCGCGCGACGATTGCGAGCGCCTCTTCGGACGTTTGCCGCTGCTGGGTGTCGAAATCGGCCGGCACATATTCCGCCAGCATCACCGGCGTCATCGGCAGTACGTTGAGCAGCCGCACTGCACCCTGCCAAGTCTGCGACAGCGTCGCCGCGGTCGCAATCGCAGGCTTCGCCAGATCGGTATCGGCGAGATCAATCGGCACGAGAATGGAGTTGAACATCTGCGCCTCCCTGTCATTCCCAGACTTAGCATGGCGCGAAAGTCTCGCGCGGCACCTTCAATCCGCCAACGCCTTCTTTCGTCGCAGACTGTTCTTCAACAGGTCCTCTTCAGCAAGCCTTCTTCAATCGGCCTGCCTTCAATCAGCCTGCCTGAGCAATTTGGGGCTGACGAACAGTGCGAGACGTCCGCGGCGGAATGCCACATCGGCCCAGTCGTTGATCGCAAAATGAAAGATCGCAAGACCCGAGGTCGGCAAATTGTCTGATAGCGCCCGGCGTCCGGCGGTGTCGCCGCCGCCATCGGTGAGCGCCAGCGCCAGTTCATGCATGCCGGGATTATGACCGATCACCATCAGCTGCTTCGGGTCCGATACCGAAGCGTCGCGGATGGTCTGCAGCATTTGCGCGGGGTCGGCGCCGTAGAGTTCCGGCAGCAGTTCCACCCGCGGCGCGGGCACCGAATTTTTCATCGCGGCCCAGGCCACCTCCCAGGTCTGGTGCGCCCGGACGGCCGGCGAAACCAGCACGCAATTGGGAAAAGGCGGATGGCCGGCGATGAAGTTGCCGATCTCGGCGGCATCCTTGTGGCCACGGTCGTCGAGCCGGCGGTCCTGATCCCGGCCGCTTGGCGCGTTGTTCTCGGTCTTGGCGTGCCGCAACAGCATCAAACGGCGCATGGCGCGATCTCGATTCGTTCAGGTCTTACCCGATTAATGTACAGACTGAGGCTCAGGGCAAGGTGACAAGCGCCCGATCGGTCCGTAAGAAAACGGTATGAGCGACACTCCTCCCGGCGCGACCACCCGATCCGAGCCTGCGGCGATCCGTGACCGCCAGCGGCTGTCGTTCGATCTGGACGTTGACATCTGCGTTGTCGGCGCCGGGCTCGCCGGTCTCACCGTAGCCCTGGAGGCGGCGCGCATGGGCGCCAGCGTCGCCGTGCTCGAGGGCCGTCATGTCGGCTGGAACGCGTCGGGCCATCAGCTCGGCACGGTGATGCCGGGCTACGGCTTGCCGATCGGCGAGCTGATCGAACGTGTCGGGTTCGAAGACGCCCGTGAACTTTGGTCCTTGTCGCGGCAGGGCGCCGCTTTCGTGCGGGCCAATGCCACCGAAGAGTTGATGCCCGGGATCGGCCTCAGCGAGGGCGCGCTGGAGGTTTCCAATGTCGATGTCGGCGATCAGCTGATCAGCCGGCTGCAGATGCTTGGTGAAGACTTCGAGACCGAGGTGGAGGGCTGGCAGGTCGATCGCGTGCGCGACCAGCTCAAGACCGGGCGTTATTTCCACGGCATGTATTACCCCAAGGCGTTTCAGATCGATGGCCGCCATTACGTCCACGGACTGGCGGCGCTGGCGCACCGGGCCGGGGCGCGGATCTTCGAGGATACACCCGTCGTCAGCATCGATTCCTCCGGCGTTCGCAAGCGCATCGTGACGCCATCGGCGCGATTGCGCGCCTCGCATATCGTACTTGCGGGCAACATCCACCTCGGTGCGGCGCTGCGGCGACTGTCTGAAACGCTGCTGCCGGTCTGGCGCTATGCGGCGGTGACCGCGCCGCTCGGCGAGCGCCTGGCCGAGGCGATCACTTTCCAGGGGTCTGTGATCGACAGCGACGGCGTCGATCATTTCCGGATCGTGGACGGCGACCGCTTGATGTGGGCTTCGCCGGAAACCACCTGGTCGGCGCGGCCGCAGCGATTTGCCGGCACGATCGCGCGCCGGATCCGGACGATTTTTCCCCAGCTCGGCAAGGTCGAGATCGCGGATGTCTTTGGCGGCGCCGTCGGGCAGACCGTGCATGGCATGCCGCAGATCGGCCAGTTGCGAAAAGGGCTATGGGTGGCGAGCGGCTTCGGGCGCCAGGGGTTGAACACCTCGGCGATGGCCGGGCAGTTGATCGCGCGCAGCATTCTCTGGGGCGACGAGCGCTGGCGGCTGTTCTCGCCGTTCGAACTGGTCTGGGCCGGCGGCCCGACCGGCCGCGTCGCCGGACATATCGTCGGCATCTGGGGGCGGGGAAGCTCGGCCGCGGCCGGCGTACTCGCCCGTTACCGGGAAAAAGCCCGGGCCCAGGAGCGCATTCGCGAGGCGCGCCGGCTAGAGGCCAATCGCCAGGGCGGAACCCGCTCGCCGAGCCGTCCGCCGCGGCCGCGCCCCGAGCGTCCGCCGCCGGTCGCGACGGATCCGGGGGAAGGCGCAAACGGGCTGTCTTGATTGCGTCCCGCTTGCGGGCAGGCGGGCATCTCGCAAGAAAGTGAGAATAATCGGGTCAAACCGGTGTAACTTCTGGTTTTAGCCGCCGTATCTTCCAGCGAACACGCCCGATCTCGCTTCAGCCACGGAGACCATCATGATCGACCGCCGCATCCTGCTCGCATCCGTTGCCAGCCTGTTCGGCCTTGCAGCTTTCCGTTGGCTGCGGGTCACCCCGGCACAGGCCGCCGAGAAATTCGAGGTCGAAAAGACCGACGCGGAATGGCGCGCGCAGTTGACGCCGCAGCAATATGAAATCCTGCGCAAGGAAGGCACCGAACGGCCGAATTCGAGCCCGCTGCTCAAGGAGCATCGCAAGGGAATCTTTGCCTGCGCCGGCTGCGACCTGCCGCTGTTCTCCTCGGAGACCAAATTCGAAAGCGGCACCGGCTGGCCGAGCTTCTATCAGCCGCTGGAGAACGCCGTCGGCAAGCACGAAGACCGTACCTTCGGCATGCTGCGCACCGAAATTCACTGCCGCCGTTGCGGCGGTCATCTCGGCCACGTCTTCGACGACGGACCGAAGCCGACCGGGCTGCGCTACTGCATGGACGGCTTCGCGTTGCAGTTTCATCCGGCGGCGCCGACGGCATCCTAAATCACCATTTCGCCCGGCAATAGTTGCCCGCCCGGCAATTGTGCCCCGGTCTTCGGACCGGGGCATTGTTATTTAAGTAGCTGATATTGCGTGTTTTTCATTTTGGCATAGCGCTTGCGATGTCTCCTTCGATGACGGCTACGGCATGGCAGTGCCGGCGTGGCCGCCCCGGATCGAATTTGGAGACGATGTTATGGGTATCTTCGATGCGCTTAATACCTCGGTTGGCGGTCTGCAGGCGCAATCCTTCGCGCTGCAGAACATCTCCGGCAACATCGCGAACGCCTCGACCATCGGCTACAAGGGCATCGGCACCAGCTTCGAAGATCTCATTGCCGAATCGTCGACGCCGAGCCGGCAGGTCGCCGGCGGCGTGACCGCCTTTGCGCAGCGACGATCACGACGCAGGGCACCGTCTCGGCTTCGACGGTCGCGACCAATATGGCGATCAACGGCGATGGCTTCTTCTCGGTGCAGACGCCGACCGGCATCGTAGATAATCGCGCCGGTCTTCAACGGCGTCACCGACTATACGCGCCGCGGCGATTTTCAGGTCAATGCCAACGGCAACCTGGTCAACGGCGCCGGATATTATCCTGATGGGCGTGCCGGTCGATCCGAAGACCGGCAACCCGCTCGGCAACGTTCCGCAGGTTCTCCAGTTCCAGAACAACTTCGTTCCGGCGCAGGCGACCAGCGCCATTCAATACGCCGCCAACCTGCCGACGACGCCGGCGACTACGGCAGGCGCTACCGCGGGCACGGGCACTCTTTTGGCGCCGCCGGAGGCCTCGATCCCGGTAGTTTCGCTCAAAATCCGCTGACCTTGGGCACGCCGCCGGCGCCCTTCGGCGACGCGACCGTGACCGGCACTGCCGCGTTAAATCAGGCGGCGACGCAGGTCCCATCGGCAGTGCAACAGCGCTGTCAAAGACCGCGATCGCCGCTGGAAGCACAGTCAACAACCAGGGCTTGCCCCCCGTGCCGATCACGGGCGCGACGTTGTTGTCCGGCCTCGCCGGCACGGACTCGCTGGCCCCCAGTTTTGTGGCCGGCGATACCCTCACCGTCAACGGCACGGCCATCACCTTCGTGGCTGCCAGCGCCACCCCTGGCGCCAATCAGGTACGGGTCACCGACAGCGTCCAGACGCTGCTGACAAAGATCGACTCGATTACGGGCAATACTTCTTCCCCCTCGACCGTCAGCGGCGGCGTGATCACCCTGCAAAAACCCTAGCGGAGGTCTGTCGATTGCCAGTTCGAACCCGGCTGCTTTGGGCGCGCTGGGCTTCATCGGCGCCGTTACGGTCGCCGCTCCAGCCGCCACCCTCTCCGGAAGCACGGTCAACAACCAGGCCGCCCCCGCGCCGATCACGGGCGCGACGTTGTTGTCCGGCGCCGCACGGCACGGACTCGCTGGCCTCCAGTTTTGCGGCCGGCGACAGCATCACCGTCAATGGCACGGTCATTCAACTTTGGCACCGGCACCACGGCCAGATCAACCCCGCGTCACCGCCACCGTCCAGACGCTGCTGACAAAGATCGACTTCGATCACGGGCGCCACTACCCCGTCGACCATCAGCGGCAGGCGTGATCACGCTGCAAAACGGCACTAGCGGGAGTCTGTCGGTCACCAGTTCGAACACGGCGCTTTCGCCGCGCTTGGCTTCGGCAGCGCCTCGTCAATGTCGCCGCTCCAACCGCCTCCGGAAGCGCGGTCGACAACCAGTTCACCTCCGCGCCGATCACGGGCGCGACGTTGTTGTCCGGTGCCGCAGGCACGGATTCGCTGGCCTCCAGTTATAAGCCCGGCGACTCCATCACCGTCAATGGCCAGACGATCACCTTTGTCGCCTCCAGCGCGACCCCTAGCGCCAATCAGGTCAGGGTCACCGACAGCGTCCAGACGCTGCTGACAAAGATCGATGCGCTCACGGGCGCGACTACCCCGTCGACCATCAGCGGCGGCGTGATCTCGCTGCATAGTGGCGCCGGCGGGGGGCTGTCGATCAGCAGTTCGAACCCGGCTGCTTTGGACGCGCTTGGCTTCAACGGCACCGTCACCGTCCCCCCTCCAGCCAACGCGCTGGCGGCTAGTTTTTCGCCTGGCGATGTCATCACGGTCAACGGCACGGCCATCACCTTCGTGGCTGCCACCGCCACCCCAGGCCCCAATCAGATCAGGGTCACCGACTCGGTCGGCAGCCTGCTCAGCATGATCGACTCGATCACCGGCACCACCAACCCGTCGACCATCAATCCCAGCACCGGTGCGATCACGCTGCATACGGGCACCGCGGCCAATCTTTCGGTCTCCAGCAATTCGCCGGCATTCCAAGCGCTCGGTTTCGCAACCACGATGACAGCGGCCCGCACAGGCGGTGGCACGGCCGGCACCGGTTTTGTCATCGGCAACGACCTCACGTCCTTTACCAGCGAAACCATCAGCGGCGGCGCGGTAACGGCTTTCAACTCGGCTGGAACGCCGATCAACCTGCAACTGCGCTGGGCCAAAACCGACAGCGCCTCGCTGGGTGTCCGCATCAGGACACCTGGAATCTGTTCTATCAGACCGATCCGAATGCCACCGGCTACGCAGGTCGCCTGGATCAACGTCGGCACAAACTTCACCTTCAACTCCAACGGATCCTTGATCGAGCCCGGCGGGTTCGGCCGTCACGATCCCCGGCGTGACCGTCAGCGGTCAATCGCTTGGCAACGCTGACGCTCAACCTCAGCGCCGGTGCCTTGACGCAATTTGCCAGCACCGGCGGCACCGCGACCATCAACAACATCACGCAGAACGGCTTTGCCGCCGGTCAGCTTCAGTCGGTGGCCATCAACAACAACGGCCTCGTGGTCGGCACGTTCTCCAACGGGCAGAATATCGATCTCGCCGCGGTCACGCTGTCGCATTTCAACGGCACCAACTACCTGAAGGCGCTCGACGGCGAAGCCTATGCCGTCACCGATCAGTCCGGTCCGGCGATCGCCGGCGCGTCGGGATCGATCAGCGGTTCGTCGCTCGAAGGATCGAACACCGACATCGCCGACGAGTTCACCAAGCTGATCGTGACCCAGCAGGCCTATTCGGCGAACACCAAGGTCATCACCACGGCCAACGACATGGTTCAGGATCTGCTGAACGTGCTGCGCTGATCGGCCTCGAATGAGGCCGGTGTAATTTAACTCAAAGCGGGCAATAAACATGGGTTTGAGTTCTGCCCTTGCAACTGCGATGTCCGGCCTGCGCGCCAACCAGGCCGCGCTCTCGATCGTGTCGGGCAATATCGCCAACGCGCAAACGCCCGGCTATGTCGCCCAGACCGCCAACCAGATCGAAGTGGCGAGCGGCGGCGTCGGCACCAGCGTCCAGGTCACCGGCGTCAACCGCCAGCTCGATCTCTTTGTTCAGAGCCAGCTGCGGACGGAAACCTCCGGCGGCGCGCTATGCCGATCAGACGGCCAATATCCTCGGCCAGCTGCAGAACGTCTACGGCACGCCCGGCGGCGACGGCACGCATCGAAACGGCGTACAGCAATTTTACCACGGCGTTACAGGCGCTATCGACCAGCCAGGGCAGTCAATCCGCGCAGATCTCGGCGCTCGCAGCGGCGCAGTCGCTGGCGCAGTCGCTGAACTCGACCTCGCAGGGCATCCAGTCGCTGCGTTCGAATGTCGAGCAGGATATCGGCAACGTCGGTAACGACTGCCAACGCCGATATGAACCAGATCGCCACCATCAACACCCAGCTGCAGGGATTGAGCCCGACCGATCCCGCGGCCGCGACGCTGATGGATCAGCGCGACAACGCCATCAACGATCTGTCGAAATTGATGGACGTTCGCGTCACCACGGATGCCTCGAACCAGACCAGCGTGTTTACGACATCCGGCGTTCAGCTTGTGGGCGGCGGCCTGGCGTCGAAGATGACGTTCTCCTCGTCGGGAGCGCTGACCCCGAACTCGCTTTACAACAGCGACCCCACCAAATCCGGCGTCGGTCGCTGACGATCCAGCTTCCGAACGGCGCCAGCTACGACATGGTCGCGAACAACGCGATCAGCTCGGGCCAGATCGCGGCCGACCTGAAATTGCGCGACCAGACTTTGGTGCAGGCGCAGACCCAGGTCGACCAGCTCGCCGCGTCGATGTCGAGCGCGGTGTCCGATAAGACCACGGCCGGCACAGCCGTCGCCGGGCCACCGGCAGGCTTCAGCGTCGATACGTCAAACATCGCGCCCGGCAATACCATCAATCTGACGTTACACGAACACCGGGACCAACGCCCAGCAGCCAGATATCGATCGTCAACGTCACCGATCCGACCGCGCTGCCGCTGCCGAATGCGCCGAACGCCAACCCAAAGCAGATCGGCATCAACTTCTCCGCTGGCATGGCGTCGGTCGTGGCGCAATTGAACGCCGCGCTCGCCGGCACCGGCGTCTCGGCCTCGACTCACGGCAGCACGTTGAGCCTGGTCGGCTCGGCGCAGTCGACCGTGACGGCGGCTTCGACCACGACCACGGCGACGTCGCTGACGAGTGGCACCCCGCAGCTGCCGTTGTTCACCGACGGCAGCTCGCCCTATACCGGCGCGATCACCGGCGGCGGCTCGCAAATGACCGGGCTAGCCGGCCGCATCACCGTCAATCCGGCGCTGCTCAACAATCCGGCGAACCTCAGCGTCTTCAGCACGTCGCCGACAACGGCGCCCGCCGATACCACGCGCTCGGATTTTCTCTTTTCGCAGTTGACGACGGGCTCGTTCACCTACTCGCCGACAACCGGATCTGGGCACGACGGCATCGCCGTTTTCGGGCACGATCTCGGGATTCATGCAGCAGTTCCTGAGCCTGCAGGCCAACGCGGCCTCGTCGGCGACGCAATTGCAGCAGGGCCAGGACGTCGTCGTCTCCACGCTGCAGCAGAAATTCAATTCGATCGCGGGCGTCAGCATCGACACCGAAATGTCGAACCTGATCGCGCTGCAGAATTCCTATGCCGCCAACGCTCACGTGATGTCGGTCGTTCAATGCATGATGAACACGCTGCTGCAGGCTCAAGTCTAGGACGATCCAGATGTCGATCAATAGCGTTGGTTCGCAGTACTCCGCTCGCCCAGGCGATACAGAATCTGAACAATCAGATGCAGACGCCTGTCGACGCAACTCGCGACCGGCGAGAAATCGACCAGCTACGCCGGCATGGGCATCAATGAGGGGTTTGCGATCGCGGCGCGATCGCAGCTCGCCAGCATTTCCGCGTTCACCGACACCATGACCAACGTCAAGACCATGATCTCCGCGAGCCAACAACGCGTTGCAGTCGCTGTCCGAGCATCGCCGGCCAGGTGCAGAATGCGTCGGCGCAGACGCCGCAAACCCTCAACAGCAGCGGACAAACCATCGCGCAGGAAAATGCGGCGCTGAGCTGTCGATTCGATGTCGGGATTCTCAATACCCAGCCGGTGACCACTTTCTGTTTTCCGGCAGCGCGATCAACACGCCGGCGACGGCGCCTGCCGATCAGATCATGAACGGGACCGCGACCCAGGCCGGGTTGAAACAGATCATCGCCGAGCGCGCGGTGGCCGATGGCACCACCGGCCTCGGCCGTCTGGTGATATCGAATCCGGCCGCGACCCCGACAACGGTGTCGGTCGCGGAAGACGTTGCCGGTTCGCCGTTCGGCCTGAAACTGAATTCGGTGTCGTCGTCCCTGACCGGCGCGACGGTGACCGGTCCGTCCGGCTCGCCGTCCGCAATCTCGGTCAATCTCGGCGCCACCAATCCCAATCCAGGCGATCAGGTGACCTTCACCTTCAATCTACCGGACGGCACTCAATCGCTCCGTTCAGTTGACGGCGACGAACACGAACGCCGGCGCCGTCGGGAAGCTTTACCATCGGCGCGACGCCGGCCGCGACCGCCGCCAATCTGAACACGGCGCTGAACTCGTCGATCGGCACGCTGTCGGGAACGACGCTGGTGGCCGCGTCGGCGGATGGCCGCCGGGGACAATTTTTTCAATACCGCTAGCGTGGCTACCGGAAGCGTAGCCACCAATCAGAACGCGACTCCCGTGCCTGTCACGGGCGCGACGTTGTTGTCCGGCGGCCCCGGTACCAACTCGGTGTCCCCAGGTTTCGCGGCCGGCGACACCATCACCGTCAACGGCACGCCGATCACCTTTGTCGCGTCCGGGGCGACCGGCAACCAGGTCAATGTCACCGACAGCGTGCAGACGCTGCTCTCGAAGATCGATACGATCACCGGCACTTTGACTCCATCGACCGTCAACAACGGTGTAGTCACGCTGAACGACGATGCCGGGACTGTGTCGGTCGCGAGTTCGCCCTCTGGCGCACTCGCGGCGCTCGGCTTCAGCGGCACCGTCACGGGCACAACTGCGTCGGGAACCGCGGTCAACAGCCGGCCCACGACCCCCGCGCCGCTGCCGATCACGGGCGCGACAGCACTGTCCGGCGCTGCTGGTACCGACTCGATATCCCCGGGCTTCGCGGCCGGCGACACCATCAACGTCAACGGCACGCCGATCACCTTTGTCGCTTCAGGAGCGACCGGCAATCAGGTCAATGTCACCGACAGCATGCAGACGCTGTTGTCGAAGATCGACGCGATCACCGGCACCTCGACGCCTTCGACTATCGATGGCGGCGTCGTCGAAATTCATACCGACGATGCAGCAAGCCTGTCGATCACGAGTTCGAACACGGCGGCGCTCGGTGCGCTTGGCTTCAGCGGCGGCAGCGTGACCGCGCCGGTCCCGCCGCTGCGGGTCGGGCCCGGATCGCCGCCGACCTCGCTGGTCGCCGGCACATCGGCCAACACCGTGTCCTGGTACACCGGCAATTCGGGACCGGGATCGGCGCGCGCGTCGTCGACCGCCCGGATCGATTCGTCGATCACGGTGCAGTACGGGGCACAGGCCAATGAATCAGCCATTCGGTCGCAGCTGCAGTCGATCGCGGTGTTTGCCGCCTTCACGGCGTCGCCGACCGGTACCAATTCGGCCGCGCAGGTATCCGCCCTGAGCCAGCGCACCGCGACCAACCTGACGCCGCAGCCGGGACAGCAGACGATCGGGGACATCCAGTCCGATTTGGCCACGGCGCAAACCGTGATGAAGGACGCCTCGGCGCGGCAAGCCCAGTCGCAAACCATGCTGCAGTCGATGGTGGACAATACCGAGACCGTTTCGACACAGCAGGTGGCCACCGAGATATTGGCGCTGCAGACCCAGCTGCAGGCGTCGTTCCAGACCACGTCGATGATTTCGCAACTGACCCTGACCAAGTATCTCAGCCCCGGCTAGTTCGGCGGGCGCGGCAACGACTGAGTTCAATGGAGGCCTTCCGTGGAGACCAAGCGCGCTGAAAGCGCCGATCTCGTTCGCTACCCCAGCGCCGACCGCATCGGATTTGCCCGGCTCACGACGATGGCGTTCGACGGTGTCGATCTTCGTCCGTTGCGGGACCAGATCCTGGCGAAAATATCCGATGGAACGGTGGATGCGGGCGAGGCGCTCGATCTCAGCCTGATCGCGCAGCTGCTGGGCGACAAGGCGACGGGACTGGCGGTGCAGGAAGAAGTGCTGGCGTTTCATCAATTGTTTCGCTCGCCTTGTTCGCTCGAGAAGCCGAAGCTGCGGGTGCTCGCGCTTGCGGCGGCGATGGACATGGGCGGCAACACGCCGATCGAATTTCTGCTGGAGCATTCGGGAATCGAGCTGCTGACGCTGTACGTGGTCGATGGCGTGGAACTGCCGGTGCCGTTGCCGGACCATGATGTCGCCATCGTGATCGCGTCCGATTCGGAAGAATGCCGCGATGCGCTGCGCAAGATCGAGCGATCAGCGCCAGGCTGGCCGCGTCCGCTGCTCAATCCGCCGCAGCGCGTCGGCAATCTCGATCGTGACAAGCTGCATCGCCTGCTATCCGGAATCAAAGGCCTCGATATCCCCGCGACCGAAGCGATGACCCGCGTGCAATTGTCCGGCCTGGTTCTGCCGCAACGCTCGGCTGCGGATATCGCCGCAGACCTGCGATTTCCGATCATCATCCGGCCGCGCGGCTCGCATGCCGGCGTCGGTCTCGCCAAGATTGACGATTGCGCCGCGCTCGGCCGCTATCTGCTGGAAAGGCCGGAGCAGGAATTCTTCGTCTCGCGCTTTGTCGACTACGCCAACGCCGATGGCCTGTTCCGCAAATACCGGATCGTCTTTGTCGATGGCCGGGCCTACGCCTGCCACATGGCGGTCGCCGATCGCTGGGATATCTGGTATCTCAACGCCGGCATGGCCTTCAGCGACAGCAAGCGCATGGAGGAGGCCAGCTTCATGCAGACGTTCGATAGCGCCTTCGCCGTCCGCCACCAGCACGCGCTGGCCGCGCTGGCCGATCGGGTCGGCCTCGATTATTTCACGGTCGATTGCGCCGAGAACAAAAGCGGCGAATTGCTGATCTTCGAGGCTGACAACACGGCCGTGGTCCACAACATGGATTCGCCTGAGGCGTTTCCGTACAAGGGCCCGCAGATGCGCAAGATCTTCGACGCCTTTGCCGGCATGCTGTCCCGCCGCGCGGCCGCCGGCCGCGAGCGCGCGGCATAGCGGGCCGTGCGCAGCGGAAAATGCTAACTTTCGGGGTGAAGGTTGATTCGAGAGTGACGCTCTCGAACGATCTTCGGGTTTGCCTGTTCCCCGGAAAGACCGCCCGTTGTCGGCAAAGTGGAAAAATACCTCCGGCCGGATGCCGAACCTGTCGCGCTTGCAGCGGCAGGCGTATTCGTCGTTTCAAGACGGCGACCTGAACCGGACGGAAAAGCTCTGCGCCGGCATTCTCGAGCATCGGCCTGACGATTTCGATGCGCTGCATCTGCTCGGCATGCTCAATTTCCAGCGCCAGCGCATGGTGGAAGCGCTGCATTTCCTGTCGGCGGCGCTGAAGGCCAATGCGGCTTCGTCAGATGCGATGTCGAATCTCGGTCTCGCGCTGCATGCCAGCGGCCGCTTTGACGAAGCGATTTCGAGCTTTCGCAACGCGTTGCAACTGGCGCCGGATCATCCGGAGATTCTCTATAATCTCGCCAATTCCTGCCTCGAACGGGGGCGCCTCGATGATGCGTTGTCGAGCTACGAGGGCGCGCTGGCACAGGCGCCGGGTCATGTCGGCGCGCTGGTCAATCGCGGCAACACGCTGCTGCGCCTGAACCAGCCAATGAAGGCGATCGCGAGCTACGACACGGCACTCACGGCGATGCCAGCTCATCCGCAGATCCTGACCAACCGCGGTCATGCGCTGCGCCGGCTGGACCGGCCGCTCGAAGCGCTCGCCGACTTCAAGGCGGCGCTTGTGGCGGCGCCCGAATTTGCCGAGGCCCATTTCGAGGCCGCGATGACGCATCTCACGCTGGGTGATTTCGACAGCGGCTGGAAGGAATATGAGTGGCGCTGGAAGACGGCTGCGTTTGCCCGGCACCGGCGGCCATTTCGCGCGCCGCCCTGGCTCGGAAACGAACCCGTCGCCGGCAAGAACATTTTGCTCCATGCGGAGCAGGGCTTTGGCGACACCATCCAGTTCGTCCGCTATGCGCCATGGCTCGCGGGCCGGGGTGCAAAAGTCATCTGTGAGGTTCAGCCGGAGCTGCAACCGCTGCTGTCGCAATTGCCCGATGTCACCGTGATCGCGTCCGGCGGGATGCGGCCGGCGTTCGACCTGCATACGCCGTTGCTCAGTCTTCCCCTGGCGTTCAAGACGCAGGCCGGGACGATTCCGGACACGCTGCCATACCTCACGGCACCAGCCGGACGCGTCGCTGATTGGCGCGAGCGTCTGCCGCCGGGCCGCCCACGCGCCGGGTTTGTCTGGTCCGGCTCTTCGGCGCACAAGAACGATGCCAACCGCTCGATCGCGCTGGCGCGCCTGGCCCCGTTGTTCGAAAATCCGCCGATGCCATGTCTCAGCCTGCAGACCGAGCTGCGCGATGCGGATCGCGACATGCTGCGCGGCCTGCCAAACCTGGTTCATCTCGGCGATGACATCCGCGATTTTGCCGACACGGCGGCGATCATCTCGTTGCTCGATGTGGTCGTCGCGGTCGATACCGCGGTGGCGCATCTGGCCGGCGCGCTCGGCAAGCCGGTCGTGATCCTGCTGCCGTTTGCGGCGGATTTCCGCTGGATGCGGGATCGCGACGACACGCCCTGGTACCCGACCGCGAAGCTGATGCGGCAGCCGGCCTTTGGCGATTGGGATAGCGTCATTATCCGGTTGCGCGACGAATTGCGGGACATGGCCAGGCGAGGGCGCGCCTGACAGGGAAGGGCGTTAACCGGCGTTAGGATTTCGTTAACCACGTCTATTTACTGTTTGGTGAGGATTGCAGGCCCGTCCGCCGCTTTCGGAGCCATTCATGACCGAGCGATTTCACCTGGTGGTGGCAACGCCCTGCTTCGGCGGGCAGGTTTCCAGCATCTACGCCAGCTCGATCTTCAAGCTGCAGAGCGCGATGCGCTCGAAATCCAACGCCGAATTCAAGGTGCTGTTGCGGGATGGCGATGCGCTGATCACGCGCGCGCGCGCCAATCTGATGACCCAGTTCCTCGACGATCCCACCGCGACGCACTTCCTGTTCATCGACGCGGATATCGGCTTTCAACCCAATCAGGTGTTTCGGCTGATCGAATCCGGCGCCGACGTGGTGGCCGCGCTCTATCCGATCAAGCGCGTCAACTGGGAAAAGGCGAAACGGGCGATCGAGACCAGCAAGCCGAACGTGCCGGCGGCGTCGCTCGATTATGTGCTGGAGATCAACGATCCCGATCACGTCGAAGTCGTGAATGGCTTTACCCGCGTGCGCTATGCCGGCACGGGATTTCTGATGATCCGGCGCCACGTGTTCGAGAAGATGTGCGCGGCTTATCCAACGCTGCAGTTCTTTCGCGAGCACTCGCTCGATGCGCTGGCCGGCAGCCCCAACCGCTTTGCGCTGTTCGAATGCATGATCGATCCGAAGACCGGAACCTATCTCAGCGAGGATTTTGCCTTCTGCAAACGCTGGACCGATCTGGGCGGCGAGATCTGGGCCGATCTCGAGAGCCGTCTCGATCATGTCGGACCGTCGGTCTTCAACGGCGATATCTCCGCGCAGTTTGCCGCGCCCGTGCTCGCGACCGATGTGGCGTGAGATGCCAGGCGCCGCCGAACGGCAGGTCGACGTGGTTCAATCGGCTTGCGCCGAACGCATGGGCGTTGCCCGGCTCGCCAGGATGCAGGTCGGCGGTATCGATCTTCGTCCGCTGTGGCAGGCGCTGATTACCAGGTTGATCGATGGCACGGTGGAAGCAGGCGAGGGGCTCGATCTTTCCTTGATCGCGCAATTGCTGGGCGACAAGCCAGCCGGCCTTGCGATCCAGGACAGCATCCTGGCCTCGCATCAATTGTTTCGTTCGCCTTGTTCGCTGGCGACGCCGCGGCTGCGCGTTCTGGCGCTTGCGGCGGCAACCGACATGGGCAGCAACACGCCGATCGAATTTCTGCTCGAGAATTCCGGCATCGAATTGATGACGCTCTACGTCATTCCGGACGTCGAACTTCCTGCGCCGCTGCCGGATCATGACATTGCCATCGTGATTGCCTCCGATTCGGAAGAGTGCCGTGATGCGCTTCGCAGGATCGATCAGCTCGCCGCGCGCTGGCCGCGGCCGCTGCTGAATCTGCCGCGCGACATCTGCAATCTCGATCGCGACAAGCTGCATCGCGTGCTCGGCGGCATCGACGGTGTCGAAATTCCGGCGACCATCGCGGTTGCGCGCGCGCAACTGATTGATGTGTCGCATTCAGCGCTTGCGCTTTCGGACGTCGCGATCGATCTCGCCTTTCCCGTGATTGTCAGGCCGCGCGGATCGCATGCCGGCGTCGGGCTTGCCAGGATTGACGATCGCGCCGCGCTGCTTCGTTATCTCGATGCGCGACAGGAAGAAGAGTTCTTCGTCTCGCGCTTTGTCGATTATTCCGACGACGACGGCCTGTTTCGCAAATACCGCATCGTCTTCATCGATGGCCGTCCCTATGCGTGCCATCTCGCGATCGCCGAGCGCTGGGATATCTGGTATCTCAACGCCGGGATGTCGCTCAGCGCTGCCAAGCGTCTCGAAGAAGAGATGTTCATGCGCAGCTTCGACGCGGGCTTCGCGCAGCGGCATCAGGCGGCACTTTCGGCCATCGCCGGCCGGATCGGTCTGGACTATTTTACGATGGATTGTGCGCAAACCAAAAACGGATCGTTGTTGATCTTCGAAGCCGACAACACCGCCATCGTGCACGATATGGATCCGCCCGATATCTTTCCGTACAAATTGCCTCAGATGCGCAAGGTGTTCGACGCGTTCGCGGCCATGCTGGTTCGCCGCGCGAGAGAACCGCAGGAGCGTGCCGCATGACCATCGTACAGCGCAATCAATCGCTGCAGTCCGAATCGAGCGCGACGCTCGATCCCGAAAATTGGGATGATATCCGCGCGCAGGGTCATCGCATGCTCGACGACATGCTTGACTACGCCGCCAACATCCGCGAGCGCCCGGTGTGGTCGCCGATCCCGGCTGACGTCCGCGCGCGGTTTCGCAGCGAGCTGCCGCAGCAGCCGACCGATCTTGGCGACGTCTATCGCGAGTTCACCGATTGCGTCGTGCCTTACGCGACCGGCAACGTGCATCCCGGCTTCATGGGATGGGTGCATGGCGGCGGCACCGCGGTCGGCATGCTGGCGGAGATGCTGGCGGCCGGACTCAATGCCAATCTCGGCGGTCGCGATCACATGCCGATCGAGGTCGAACGTCAGGTCGTCGAATGGACGCGCGCGATGTTCGGTTTCCCGGTCGAGGCGAGCGGGATTTTCGTCACGGGCACGTCGATGGCCAACCTGATGGCGGTGCTGGTGGCGCGAACTTCCGCGCTCGGGCAGCCTGTCCGGCAGCACGGTATCGGCAATGACGGTGCGTTGCTGACCGCTTATACGTCGAAGGCCGCGCATGGCTGCATCACCAAGGCGATGGATATCGCGGGCTTCGGCAGCAATGCGTTGCGCACCATCGCGGTCGATGCGTGTCATCGCATCGACGTCGCGGCGTTGCGCGCGCAAATATCAGCGGATCGCGAGGCCGGCCTCAATCCATTCCTCGTCGTCGGCTCCGCCGGCACGGTGGATATCGGCGCCATCGATGATCTCGCGGCGCTGAGCGCGTTGTGCCGGGAAGAGAAGCTCTGGTTTCATGTCGACGGCGCCTATGGCGCGCTCGGTATTCTGTCGCCGGAGATCAGGCCGCGGCTCGCCGGAATTGAAAACGCGGATTCGATCGCGCTTGATTTCCACAAATGGGGGCAGGTGCCTTACGACGCGGGCTTCCTGCTGGTTCGCGACGGCCGGCAGCATCGCGATACGTTTTCTGCGCCGGCGGCGTATCTGCGCCGCGAAACCAGGGGCATGGCCGCAGGCTCGCCGTGGCCTTGCGATCTCGGGCCCGATCTGTCGCGCGGCTTCCGCGCGCTCAAGACCTGGTTCACGTTGAAAGCCTACGGCACCGACAAGCTTGGCGCCGTCATCAGCCGCACCTGCGCGCTCGCCGGATATCTGGAAGCCCGCATCCTCGCCGAACCGCGGCTGGAACTGTTGGCGCCGGTTCAACTCAATATCGTCTGCTTCCGCTATCGCGGCGCGGATGCCGACAGGCTGAATGGCGAGATCGTCGCTGATATCCAGGAGTCGGGGATCGCAGCACCGTCGACCACGGTTCTGGAAGGCAAGCTCGCGATACGGGCGGCGATCGTCAATCATCGCACCGATATCTGCGATATCGATGCGATGATCTCGGCGGTACTGGAGTTTGGTGCGCAGCGCTCGGGCGAGAGCGATGGCGTCGTGATCGAAGTCGAACCGTCACCGCCACTGGCGATGTAAGCGGCCTTGGTGAGGCCGCGTCGGTTCAGGCCGCGTTGGCCTTGGCGATGTTGGCCTGGTTGTGATCGAGCAGCTTCTTTTCGTAAGCGACGAGCTTCCGGGCTTCCTTCAGCGCCTGGTAGAGGTCGCCGCTCAGGATGCTGTTGTTGATGCCTTCGATGATCGGCCAGGCGCTCGGCGCGGCGGTGACGATATCGCGCACGAGATTGAAGTAGGTGCCGTGATTGACCTCGGGGTTCGGCGAAATATACATCAACTGCACGGCCAGATAGACCAGTTTGGCCGGGGTATTGGCGGTCTCCGGCGTCAGGATGTCCTTCTCGCGCAGAATCGGAATCTTGTCGCCATCGATCAATAGCCGGGCGCGCTGATCGGTGTTGGTGATCACGCAGTTGCCGACGATGATCCGTTCGTTCGGCTTGAGCTCTACTTTGAGGGCCATGCTGTTCTCCGTTGCCGCTTGTTACGCAAGCCTTCGTTGCAGCTCATTCAGATGAGTGCCGGCTTAAGTCGCGTCAGGGACGCGCCGATACTTTTGGCCAGTGTGCCACGATCCTTTCCGAATATGGTTAACGCTTCGTAAATGGAACGGCCAACGTGCGAAAGTGCAGTGATAACAGCGTTATTTCCAACAGCGCGGTGCGCCAAGCCGGATCGGCGCATCGCTGGAGCGGCCAGGTAGACGGCATTAGCGGGAACCGATTCATGTTTTTTTAGCGGCTTGCTTCCAACGTGACCCGGTCGCCCGATCAAAGTGATTGGGACCAGGCTCACGTTACCAGAAAGGTACGAAATATGTCCGGTATTGTTCTCTCCGCATCGGTTCGCCAGAACCTGCTCTCCCTGCAATCCACCGCTTCGCTGCTCGCGACCACCCAGAACAACCTCTCCACGGGCAACAAGGTCAATTCGGCGCTTGATAACCCGACCAGCTTCTTCACCGCCTCGGCGCTGAACAATCGCGCCAGCGACATCGGCAATTTGCTCGACAGCATCGGCAACGGCGTGCAGGTGCTGCAGGCCGCCAACACCGGCATCACCTCGCTGCAGAGCCTGGTCGCCAGCGCGCAGTCCATCGCCAACCAGGTACTGCAGACGCCGATCGGCTTCTCGGCCAAATCCAGTGTGACGACCGCGTCCATCACCGGCGCCACCGCGACCAACCTGCTCGGCACCGGCACCGCCGATGCGACCTTCACCGGCGCGGCTGAGGTCGACAACCAGAACCTCGTTGGCGTCGGAACCGGCGCCGCGATCACAGGGAGCGCGGTGTCCGCTTTCGCCCGGCCACCGCGACGGGCACGGTCGCCTTGCAAGATGGCGCCCGGCTGCAGCCACCGCCGCCACCTCCTTCGGTTCTGGTGCGGTCAACCATCTCGCGACGGCGACCTTGACCACATTGGCCGGCCAGTCGCTAACGGTCAATGGCCACACCATTTCGTTCAACGCAATAGCCACCGCGACCGCGCCGGGCACCACCGCCGGCGACACCACCTATTTAATTTAACCAACTACTCTAAATCGATGGGCGCTACCGCCGGCGACACCATCATCGGTCTCGGTTCAGCGCTCGACTTCGACCGTTGGCGGCATTCTCTCCGCGTTGCAGACGGCGGCTGGTCCTGGCGCTACCGCTTCCCTTGATGCCACCGGCAAAATCGTGCTGTATCCGGCACCGCTAGCGATATCACGATCGGTGGCACAGCCGCCGCAACGCGGCATCGCCACCGTTACCCGCAGCGGCGGCACTGCCGTTTCGCCAGCGCCGGCTATTACCGGCGCTACCCTGCTGACCGGTCCTGGGCCTGCGGGCGGTGCGTCCGCACTGAGCACGGCGATCGCCAATGGGGACACCATTACGGTCAACGGCAAGACCATCAAGTTCGACAACACGACGACGACCGCGACGGCGACTGACGCCACCACCGGCAACATTACGATCGGTACCAAAGCGGGTGGCACCGCGTCGGTCCAGACTGTTCTGGACGCGATCGATAGCATCACGGGTGGCACCAGCGCGATTAACGCCACCGGCGAGATCAGCCTGACGACCAATAAAACCACAGCCATCACGCTTGGCGGTAGCGCTGATAGTACGGCGCTGACCGCGCTCGGTCTCACCACCCCCAGCGTGACCAGTATCGCCGTACCCGCAGCGGCATCGGTCCTCAGCACTACGACGGCGCTCTCCGGTGCGTCTACGCCCAGCAGCCACGCCCTGGCCACCGGGTTCGCCGATGGCGATACCCTTACGGTGGACGGTAAGACCCTGACTTTCAGCAGCGCCAATGCAACAAGCACAAGCGCTACCGGAGGCACCATCAGCACCACCGGCACGGTGCAGGATGTGCTCACTGCCATCGACCAGATTACCGGTTCGACCGGCGCGAACGCTGCCTCGATCGACGCCAACGGCAAGATCACGTTGCACACCGGCACGGCAAGCAACCTGAGCATCACCAGCAGCAATGCCGGCGCGCTGGCTGCGCTCGGGTTTGGCACGGGTGTCACGCAGGCCGACAGCGCGCTGACCAACAAGACGCTGTCCATCGCCGCCACCGGCAACGGTGTTGCGACCAACATCACCTTCGGCACCGCTGCCGGCCAGGTTTCGACACTTAACGATCTCAACGCCGCGCTGGCCGCCAACAACCTGCAGGCGACCATCGACTCGACCGGCGCCATCACCATCACGACGACCAACAACGCTGCGTCGTCAACCGTTGGTCAATGGCTCGGCGATCACCGGTACCGCCTTTACCGGCTTGGCCGCTGCTTCTGCTCCGGTCGTCGATCCCAATGCACAGGCGACCCGTGCAGGACTGATCACCCAGTACAACAACACCTTGAAGCAGATCGACACCACCGCTCAGGACTCCTCGTTCAACGGCGTCAACCTGCTCCAGGGCGACACCCTCAACCTGACCTTCGACGAAACCGGCAAGTCGACGCTGGCCATTCAGGGCGTCACCTTCAATACCGCGGGCCTCGGCCTGCAGCCCCTGGTCACGGGTACGGACTTCCTGGACAGCAACTCGGCGAACAAAGTGCTGGCGTCGCTCACCAACGTCAGCACCACGTTGCGCTCGGAAGCATCCAGCCTGGGTTCGAACCTCTCGATCGTGCAGATCCGTCAGGACTTCTCGAAGAACCTGATCAACGTGCTGCAGACCGGCGCGTCGAACCTGACGCTGGCCGACACCAACGAGGAAGCGGCGAACAGCCAGGCGCTGTCGACCCGCCAGTCGATCGCGGTGTCCGCGCTGGCGCTGGCCAACCAGTCGCAGCAGAGCGTGCTCCAGCTCCTGCGCTGATCCCGGCGGCGATCAACAACATCGAAACGGCGGGGGAAACCCCGCCGTTTTTCGTTTGTGGATGCCGGCGAGGGGAGGCCTCCCGGGTCCGCCTGAGGTAAGGAAGCGTTAATCGAACAAATTAAGCCGGCGTTAACCTTAATTTAAAGGAGTCCTCGTAGAACCGCCTAGCGTTACAACTAGGAAGGTCCGTCACATGTCCGGAATTGTTCTCTCGGCATCGGTTCGCCAGAACCTGCTCTCCCTGCAGTCCACGGCTTCGCTGCTCGCGACGACCCAGAACGACCTCTCCACCGGCAACAAGGTCAACACCGCGCTCGACAACCCGACCAGCTTCTTCACCGCGGCGGCGCTGAACAACCGCGCCGGCGACATCGGCAATCTGCTCGACAGCATCGGCAACGGCGTGCAGGTGCTGCAGGCCGCCAACACCGGCATCACCTCGCTGCAGAGCCTGGTCGCCAGCGCGCAGTCCATCGCCAACCAGGTGCTGCAGACGCCGATCGGCTTCTCGGCCAAATCCAGTGTGACCGCCGCAGCGGTCCCCGGCGCCACGGCGAATAACCTGCTCGGCACCACGGCAGCCGATGCGACCTTCACCGGCGCGAAGGAGCTCGACAACCAGACCTCGTTGGCACTGCAATCGGCACCCCGGTCACGGGGAGCGCAAAGTCTGCGTTTACAAGTACGGCTAGCGACGGCGGGCACGCGGTGCTCTCGGCGTTCCGGCAGTCAACGCGACGGCGCGACGTTGATGTCGGCCCTCACGGACCACGCGGGTGGGGCCCAGGGCGTTGCCGTCAATCAGCGCCCTCACGGTCAATGGCAAGACCATCACCTTTCGACCGCGCGACCCGGTCAACGGTGCGCGGCAACGTACGATCGGACGGTACGACCGCCGACAACGTTCGGACGTTCGACCGGCGTCGATACCGGCTCGGCGTCACTCGTCGGTGACCGTCGGCACGCTTCGACCGGTACGCCTCCAGCCTGTCGTTCAGTGGCACCGGCGGCGTCCTGCGGCTCGGGTACTGTCGGCGATACCGGCACGACGTCGCGCATCCCCGCGCCAGCCAATATCACGACAGGCACCAGTCTCCTCGGCACCGCCACCGGCATCTCGAACGATCTGGCACCGCGATCGTCGATGGCTCGACGCTCACGGTTGACAACAAGACCATCACCTTCTCGAGCACCGCGCCGGCAGGCGCTACCGGTGTCGCGGGAGCGTTTCACGATTGGTCTGGTGGCGGGTACCAAGATTTCCGACGTTCTCTCCGCGATCGACCAGATTACCGGCGCGACCACGCCATCGACGGTTACCAACGGCCATGCTCGTTCTGAGCACCGGTACGGCGCAGAACCTGTCCATCACCAGCGGCGGCACGGGCAACGCCCTGACGGCGTTGGGACTCGGCACAGGCGTCCATCAGGCTCTCGCCAACGGCGCGGCCGCTGCATCGCCGTTATCCTCCGGCGCTCCCTGCTGGCCGGTACTGCGGTTGCGGGCGGTCCGTCCGTCCTGGGCTCGGCGTTGACCGCAGCGGACTCCCTGACCGTCAACGGCAAGACGATCGCGTTCCATCCTGGTAGCGGCAACACCGGCACGATCGCCGGGGGCGACTTCTCGATCGGTCTCGCGAGCGGCACGATCAACGACGTCTTGACCGCGATCGATCAGGCGACAGGCGGCACCGCGACCGTTGACGCACCGGCAAGATCAGCGTGGCGACCAATACAACCACGGCCATCAACTTTACCGGTTCAACCCCGGGCACGCTGACCAAGCTCGGTCTCACTGGCTTCGACACCAACCCCATCACCGTACCCGTGATAGCGGCCATCACCGCTGGGACGGCGCTCTCCGGACCGGCTTCGTCCAACAGCAACGCCTTGACCAGCGGATTCGCCGATGGCGATACCCTTACGGTGAACGGGAAGATCCTGACCTTCAGCAGCACCAATCCAACAAGCACGCCTTCTGCCAACGGAGGCACCATCAGCACCACCGGCACGGTGCAGGATGTGCTCAATGCGATCGATGCGATTACCGGTTCGAGCGGTGCGAACGCTGCCTCGGTCACCAACGGCCAGATCACGTTGCACACCGGCACGGCGGGCAACCTGAGCATCACCAGCAGCAATGCCGGCGCGCTGGCTGCGCTCGGGTTTGGCACGGGTGTCTCGCAGGCCGACAGCACGCTGACCAACAAGACGCTGACCATCGGCGCCACCGGCAACGGTGTTCCGACCAACATCACCTTCGGTACCGGCGTCGGGCAGGTCTCGACGCTGAACGAACTCAACAACGCGCTGGCCGCCAACAACCTGCAGGCGACCATCGACTCGACCGGTGCGATCACCGTGACGACGAGCAACAACGCCGCGTCCTCGACCATCGGCAAGATCGGCGGCACCGCCACTCCCTTCGAGCGGCTTGACGGCTCTGGGTCCGGTTGCCGACCCCAATTCACAGGCGACCCGTGCAGGACTGATCACGCAGTACAACAACACCTTGAAGCAGATCGACACCACCGCGCAGGATTCCTCCTTCAACGGCATCAACCTGCTCGAAGGCGATACCCTCAACCTGACGTTCGACGAAACCGGCGAGTCGACGCTGGCCATTCAGGGCGTCGCCCTCAATACCGCGGGCCTCGCGCTCTCGCCCTGACCGCCGGTACCGACTTCCTGGACAGCAACTCGGCCAACGCCGTGCTTGCTTCGCTTAGACCCTGCCAGCACCACGCTGCGCACGGAAGCATCGAACGCTCGGTTCGAACCTGTCGATCGTGGAGATCCGCCAGGACTTCTCGAAGAGCCTGATCAACGTGCTGCAGACCGGCGCCTCGAACCTGACGCTGGCCGACACCAACGAGGAAGCGGCCAACAGCCAGGCGCTGTCGACCCGCCAGTCGATCGCGGTGTCCGCGCTGGCGCTCGCCAACCAGTCGCAGCAGAGCGTGCTCCAGCTCCTGCGCTGATCGGGGCTCGCTGCAAACAAGTTGAAACGGCTGGGAAAACCTTGCCGTTTTCGCTGCGCTTATGTCGCGCGATTTCTGCTCGCGACTACGTAGTTTTGCGGGGTTGCCTCGCATGAAACATCAGAGCGATTTCATGCGCGGTGGTTTCATCGCATTTGGAAATGCGTTGCTAACCCAATTTTAAAAGCAGCGACGTATAAAACACGGGCAGCCACGAAGTCCGCGGCCTGCGCAACTTCCCGCTGAGGTCATGAATGTCCAACGCTGCCAATGCCTACGCTCGCACTGCACAACAATCATCTTCTCCTCGTGATATCGAAGCACAGACCCTGCTGATGGCAGCAAGAAAGCTGGTCGAAGTTCAGAACGACTGGAAAGGCGCCGACAAGCGGATGCATGCTGCGTTGACGTTCAATCGCCGGCTCTGGACCATTTTCATGAGCGCCGCCGAAAGCAACGACAATCCCCAGCCGCTTGAGGTCCGCCAGAACATCATCAACATCGCGATCTTCGTGATGCAGCGGACCCTGGAATTGCAAACCGATCCGACCCCGGAAAAAATTGCAGTCGCTGATTGACATCAATTCGAACATTGCCGCCGGTCTGGCGGGCAGGCCGTAACGCTTCGATCGTGCAGGGATCGTCAGGCCGTCGCTCCGCCGGCCGCACGCTGCATCTGGCCTCGATGGCCCGTCTTCGTCAGCCGACGCTCCGTGCTCAGGCCTTGAGATCGGTCGCGAGCGGGCGCGAGGGCTCACTCTTGGTCAGATCGAGCGTGTGGAAATAGGCGCGCCGGCGCAGCGTCGCTTCGTCGGGAAATTGATCCACTACCTGCCCATCCTTGCTATTGATGACCTGATAGACGATCGCGCCCGCCGCGCGATCGAGGAAGGCCTGGTGCGATATGAAATCGCTCGCGGGCTGCGAATCATTGCGCGCGCCGGCGCTGGCGTCAGCCACGGTGACGCTTTGGCTGGCCGGCAACTGGGTTGCGACAGCGTTACTCGTTGCCTCGCTCACTGGCTGGGCAACGGGTATGACAGCCGGCGCCCCCACCGGCTTGATGCTGAAATCCGTACTCATGGCAGCCTCCTGGCTTCCCTCGAGTCAAATCCCAACCCCTCCAGTAGTCAATTATGACTGGTAGGTCTCAACGTTACGTTAGAAAACGCGCTGAAGTTTGCGCTGCCGGCGGCGCGCATATTTGATGAAAAATGTTCGTATCGAAAAAACCGGCGCCGGCAGAATACGCCGCCGAAAATAGTCAGAGCGAACGGCTGATCGACAGCGGCGTGTTGTGGCGGGGTCCCGGCGTCGCGCGCTGCCCGGAGGCGGTGTAGGTATTGGGAATATTGCGGCGCTGCATCTCGGTGTTGACGCCGCGCACGATGCTTTCGGACACCGCATGCGCGGTGGCCAGCACCGTCAGATTGATCTGCAGCATGGCGCGGAACGTATCGTGATGGCGATGCAGTGTGGTCAAGAGGTCCGGCGCGGTCTGATGCAGATATTTCTGGCTGGCCTTCAGATGCGTGATCGCGCCGACATAACGCCGCGACAGCTCGGTCTTCTTCGGCTCGAATGCCATCGCTTCGCGGACCTTGCCGGCGCGGACCAGCTCGGTCTCGCGCTCGATGACGCCGAGTAGCGCACTCATCACATCCATCAGGTTCTCGGCGAGCTTGCGGGCGTCGGCCGGCGTGATTGCCAGCGGGATCGGCGCGGCGGCCGGTTGCCGTTGAGGATGCTGCTGCATGTCTGGTTCCCCGTCTCGTGTTCTGGATCTAGCTGGCGCGGCTGGCTTGCTGCAAAATCAGCGTGCGATAGACGTCGTTGGAAATGCCGACGCCACCGGCCTGGGCGAAGGATTTCGAATATTGCTCGGTCAGCATCGAGCGCCACACGCCGGTGCCCTCGGTGTCGCCGAACGGGCCGTCGCCCTTGAGGCCGCTGGTCATCTGCGAGAACATCTGGTTGAGGAACATCGCCTCGAAATCGGTCGCGGTGCTTTTGGCCTTGGCCTGCGCGTGCGGCGACACTTTCTTCAAGGCATTGATCATGTCGTAGTCCGGGTGGCCGTTATAGGACGGCACCCGAGTCTTGGCGGTCGTTGCGGTCTTCGCGGTCACGCCGCTGTAGATGCTGTTCGCTGCGGCCTGCATCACATCACCTCGATGTCGGCTTCGATGGCGCCGGCGGCCTTGATGGCCTGCAGGATGCCGATCAGGTCGCGCGGGCCGATGCCGAGCCCGTTGAGGCCGTCGACCAGTTGCTGCAGCGACACGCCGTCTTTCACCAGCGCGAATTTCTTGCCGTCTTCGGTGACGCCGACGCGGCTGTTCGGTGTCACCACGGTGCGTCCGCGCGACAGCGGATTGGGCTGGCTGACCTGCGGACTTTCGGAGATCGTGACGGTGAGATTGCCCTGGGCGACCGCGACGGTGGCAACGCGGACATCGCGGCCCATCACGATGATGCCGGAGCGTTCGTCGATGATGATCTTGGCCGCGAGATCCGGCTCGACCTGCAACTGTTCGATCTCGGTCAGGAAGGCGACGACGTTGCCCTTGAACTCCGGGGGGATGGTCAGCTGCACCGTGGACGGATCGATCGGCTCGGCGCTCTTGGCGCCGAGATAATCGTTGACCGCAGCCGCGATCCGCTTGGCGGTGGTGAAGTCGGCGTTGCGCAGCGCCAGCCGCACATTGGGCAGGCGGTTGAGCGCGAACTCGATCTCGCGTTCGATGATCGCTCCGTTGACGATGCGGCCGACGGTCGGCACGCCGCGGACAATCTTGGCGGCTTCGCCTTCGGCCTGGAACCCGTTGATGGCAACCGAACCCTGCGCCACCGAATAGACGTTGCCGTCGGCGCCGAGCAGGGGGGTGACGAGCAGGGTGCCGCCCTGCAGGTTCTTGGCATCACCCAGCGAGGACACCGTCACGTCCATCCGGGTGCCTTGCGTCCCGAAGGCCGGCAGGTTGCCGGTCACCATCACAGCGGCGACGTTGCCGGTGCGGATGGTGGCGCCGCGGATGTTGACGCCCATGCGCTCGAGCATCGCTTGCAGCGATTGCTTGGTGAAGGGGATGTTGTTGAGGGTATCGCCGGTACCGTTGAGGCCGACCACGAGGCCGTAACCGACCAGCTGGTTCTGCCGCACGCCTTCGATGTTGGCGAGGTCCTTGATGCGGGACGTCGCGGCGGCAGGCGACACGGGCAACGCGATCGCGAGCGCCAGCACCGCGGCGCAGGCCACCCGAAACACGCTTGCCGAAAACACGCTTGGCATCCTCTGCTCCCCGCTGAGGTCTTTGGCTCGGACCTGCGCGCCACTCCCATGACGGCGATCCGGCATTAACTATGCGAGGGCTGTGCCATGCCGTATTTTCGAGGCAATATGTTGATTTTATTGGATAAAAATACGAAGGGGAGGGCGGGGTGACGGGCCGCGGCAGCGGCGAAACTGCCCGCTGGCGGCAGATTTTGCCGGGTCATTTACGCCTTGTTAACCATAACGGGGCGAAGCTTGCGTCACACAGCGGGATACGATCATGCGCATCTACGGACCGAACGGCACCACACTGGGGTCTCCGGCCGCCAACACCAGGCGAACCAGTTCATCCAGCTTTGCGCTGCCGGAGGAGACCACGTCGTCGTCCGAGACCCGCGCCATGAGCGCGCCGAAGGCCGCGGCCAATATCGATGCGTTGCTGGCGATGCAGGGGATCGAAGATCCGACGGAGCGCCGCAAGCGTTCGGTGCAACGCGGCCGCGGCGCGCTCGACGTGCTCGACGACCTCAAGATCGGCCTGCTCTCGGGCAATCTCAACGCATCGACCGTGAACCGGCTGCGGGACGCCGCCGCCTATCTCAAATCCTCATCCGGCGATCCCGGCCTCGACGCGGTTTTGTCCGAGATCGAATTGCGGGTCGAGGTCGAACTCGCCAAAGCGGGCCAGTTCTAAGGTATCTTTCTGCCGCACCATCACCGCCATCGCCGGTTCGCGGTGCAACCTTATGTCGCAGGCGATGCGCGGTGACATCGCGGATCAGAGTTCCCTGACGCAAGTGTTGGCCGGCCATGATGCGGCCGTCAGTTCGGTGCGTTTCCCGACACGGACCGGCCATGCTGATCGGCGCCGCCGGTGATTCGAAGGTTGGCCGCTATCTCGTCGTCGGCGGCGTCGGCAGTTCGACGTGGCGCCGGGTTTTTCCCGTGGCATACAAGGCCAAGGCGGAGAAGGGCGCGTCCATTCTGGAATGCGGTGCAGCAAAAGCAACTAAACTGGACGTTTCTGTCGCCGTCGGCGCTTTTTGTGGCCGGTGAGCTTGGAATGGGCCGGACGCAAAAGCCGGGTTTCCGACAGGGATCCGGGTAAGCTCTTGCTAAGGCCGTTGGGGACGGGTCCCGCTTCGGGAGGGCCGATATTGTTTGTCACAAGGCGCCGCTATATAAGGCCGGCGCGGACCGATACTTTTTGGGCCGCCTCGCACGATAGATGGGCTGGCCTTGGAAAAGTTGAAAAACTACCGACCCTCCGAAAAAGAGCCTTTCATGAACGACCGCCAGCGCGATTATTTTCGCGCCAAGCTGCTGGCGTGGAAGGACGAGATCCTGCGGGAATCGCGGATCACGCTGCAGACGCTGCAGGAAGAGAACGTCAATCATCCCGATCTCGCCGACCGCGCATCGTCCGAAACCGATCGCGCGATCGAACTGCGCGCCCGCGACCGTCAGCGCAAGCTGATCTCCAAGATCGACGCGGCGCTGCAGCGCATCGACGACAACACCTACGGCTATTGCGAAGAGACCGGCGAGCCGATCTCGCTGAAGCGGCTCGAAGCCCGCCCGATCGCAACGCTGTCGGTGGAAGCGCAGGAGCGCCACGAGAAGCGCGAGAAGGTTTATCGCGACGAATAGATCGTCGCGAACTCAAGGCTGGACCTCTCGCACGTCATTTGCGGTGTGGCCGGCTGTTTGAATTCGCGCTGTTTGGAAAACGCCGCTGATGGACAAGACGCTCGCGGCCGCACAAATCATCGCCACCGCCCGCCGTAATCGCTCCCGATTGGGTTCGCTGCCATCCGAACTCGCGCCGCAGACCGAGGCGGACGGCTACCGCATTCAGCGCGCGGTGCATGATCTCCTGCTGCCGCAGGTCGGCGCCATGGTCGGTTACAAGATCGGCTGCACCAGCGCGGTGATGCAGCAATACCTCAATATCCCGCATCCCTGCGGCGGCGGCGTATTCGCCAAGGGCGTTCACGAGAGCGGCGTATCGTTGCCGGCGAATGATTTCGTTCGCGTCGGCGTCGAATGCGAGATCGCGGTCCGGCTCGGGCAGGACCTGCCGGCATCGCAGGCGCCGTTCACCGCTGACGCCGTTGCGCTGGCCGTCGAGGCCTATCATCCCGCGATCGAGATCGTCGACGATCGGTATGTCGACTGGCAGAGCATCGGCGCGCCGACCCTGGTGGCCGATGATTTCTACGCCGCCGGCTGCGTGCTCGGAAAACCGCTTGCGCGATCCGCGGTGCCTGATCTGCTCAAGGTGGTCGGCCGCGCCATCATCAACGATGTCGAAGTCAGCCGCGGCACCGGCGCCGACGTGCTCGGTCATCCGCACAACCCGCTGGCGTGGCTTGCCAACCATCTCGCCGCCGACGGCAGGGGATTGCGTGCGGGCCAGATCGTGCTGACCGGCAGCCTGGTGAAAACGATCTGGCTCAATCCCGGCGACACCGTGAGGATGGAGTTGTCGGAACTGGGCCCGGTACAGGCCACGTTTGCCTGAGTAGCCGGCGCGCGGCTCCAAAAGCAGGGTCGGTCTCCCCTTAGGAATACGTTAACCATGCCCACGCTAGCTTGTTGGCAAAGGGCGGCTGCGATGGCGCGGCCGATCGTCATCCATTCAGCAAGCAAGCGGTGGCCGCATGATTCTAGGTGATCCCGTACCCTGGTTCAGCGCGCCCATGGTCACTGGCGGTTCGTTCGACCTGCATGTCAGCGCCGGCCGCTGGGTGGTGCTGAGCTTCCTGGGCTCGCCATCGAATCCGCGCGCGATGACCGAGATCGCCGAACTCGTCCAGGCCAGCGCCGGGCTTGGCGAAGACCATGTCGCCGTTGCCTGCATCTTCACCGGCCAGCCGGACGATGTCGCGAGCCTTGCGGCGATCAGCAGCAACGGTCTGTTCTTCCTGGCGGACTATGACGGCGCGATCAGCAGCGCGTTCGGCGCGTCGGAGATGCCGCGCACCATCGTGCTCGACCCGATGCTGCGCTCGATTGCCGATATCGCCTGGGACAATCCGCAGGGCCATGCCGAGACCGTCCGCAATGTCGTGCGCAGCCTTCCCGATGTCGAGGCCTCCGCCGGCGTGCCGATGTTCGCGCCGGCGCTGATCGTGCCGCGCGTCTTCAGTTTCGAGCTTTGCGACTTCCTGGTGCAGTTCTACGAGCAGCAGGGCGGCGTCGATTCCGGTTTCCAGTTCGACATTTCCGGCAAGACCACCACGCTGTCCGACTGGCGGCTGAAGCGCCGCAGCGACGTGCCGGTGGCAGCACCTGAAGTCCGCGACCTCGTTCGCGGCCAGATCGTGCGCCGGTTGCTGCCGCAGATCGAGCAGAATTTCCAGTTCAAGGCGACGCGGATGGATCGCTATATCGTGGCCTGCTACGACAGCGAGGTCGGCGGTCATTTCCATCGGCATCGCGACAACGTCAACGCAGGCGCGCAGCACCGGCGCTTTGCGGTCTCCATCAACCTCAACAATAATTTTGAAGGTTGCGACCTGATGTTTCCGGAATTCGGCCGCAAGACCTACCGGCCGCCGGAGGGCGGGGCGCTGGTGTTTTCCTGCGGCGCGCTGCATCAGGTGACGCCCGTCACCAAGGGACGGCGCTACGCTTTTCTCGCGTTCCTCTATGGCGAGGAAGACGCGAAAAAGCGCGAAGCCAACAACGCGAAACTGCATGCCGGCGAACAGCAATATGTCGCGGGACGGGATCGGCTGTTCCCTGAGGAAGCGCCAGCCCTAGATCCGGCTCATGACATGGTCGCGGTGGCGTAGCTTCGGCGCCTCAGTTGCGGTCTGACGAGGAATCCTCCGGCAGGTCGAAGGCGCCGAGGCGAAAGTCATCCTCGGTCTCGGCTGACGATGGCCGGTAGAGCGTGAACGATGCGTTTGGGAATTGCCGCCAGACCGCGAGCTCCTCTTCGGTAATCGTAAGCCAGCCAAATTTGAACATGTAGCGGCCTGGCCCGGTGACGCGTCCGACTTGTGACCAGTTAACCTTGTTGACGGTCAAGTCTTCTCCCCAAATAAGTCTCTCCCCCAAATAAATCTGCCGGAGCGCGCCCGCGCTCCCCATCATCGTGTTTTTGGCGGTCTGCCGCGTTTGGCAAACTGGATGCCCCGTTTGTCGACGGCCAACCGCAATTCACCGGCTTTCTTCAGCGCTGCGGTGCGCGCAGCGCCGTACGGCAACTTGACGGCTTCGGCGAGAGCCTCGTCGGCCTGTATGGCCGAATCATGAATATCAGGATCACTTTCTGATCGGCGTGACATCGTCTAACCCAGCGTCTTGCGCGTGCGGGGCCGCAATTTGGACCCTCGGTCGCAACAGGCGAATATCGGTTGGCGGATGAGACGGGCGCATGCCTCAGTTCCGCATGAGATGAAGCAGTATAGGGATGCTACTACCAGTTGGTCTGTCCGATAGTGGACTCAAGGTCGCACAACCTTATTTGATGCCGGCAGTCGATCATTTTGATGTTGCGCCCGAAGGATGCGTTCTCGGCTTGACTTACGCATAACTCGGCGGTTATACGTTAATCCATAGCCAGCGGGTTATCGATCAAAATGCCGAACACTCACGATGTGCTGTTCAGAACGCTCGCCGATCCGACCCGGCGGGCCATCTTCGAGCGATTGTGCCGCGAGGGAGAGCAGACGGTCGGGGCTCTCACAGCGCGGTCCGGCGTCTCACAACCGGCGGTTTCAAAGCATCTCGGCGTTCTGAAGCAGGCCAGGCTGGTGCGCGACCGCCATGAAGGGCGCCAGACGCACTATAGCGCGCAGCTTGCCGCCCTGGCTCCGCTGATGGACTGGACCAGCCAGATGACCGGGTTCTGGCAAAGCCGGTTCGACGATCTCGAAGACTTGCTGAAAAGGATGGACCAATGAGCAATACCGCGACCGAAACGCTCTCCGTCGTTGTCGAACGCGAGGTGCCTTTTCCGCCGGAAAAAATCTGGCGTGCGCTGACGCAACCGCATTTGATCGAGGAGTGGCTGATGAAGAACGACTTCAAGCCCGTCGCCGACCACCGTTTCAATTTTCGCGGCGACTGGGGCGCGGTCGACTGTCAGGTCCTGACCGTCGAGCCGAACAAGACGCTGTCTTACTCCTGGGGTGCCATGGGTCTCGAAAGTGTCGTCACCTGGACTCTCACCCCCACAGGCACGGGAACCCATTTGCGCATGGAGCAGTCGGGCTTCCGGCCGGATCAGCAGCAGGCCTATCAGGGCGCCAAGTTCGGCTGGCGGAAGTTCCTTGCCAACCTGGAGCAAATATTGGCGAGGGAAGATTGAAATCCGCCGGCACGGATTCGAGGTATCAAGATGAATCCCTCCGAACAGATCGACCGGCTGATCGCAAAGCTCGGGGATTGGCGCGGCAAGACGCTGGCCAGCGTCCGCAACAGCATCCTTGAGGCCGATCGGGAAATCATTGAGGAATGGAAGTGGATGGGAAGCCCGGTGTGGTCCCGCGACGGCATCATTGCGGTCGGCAATGCCCACAAGGAGAAGGTGAAGCTGACCTTTGCCCACGGCGCCAAGATCGCCGATCCCGACAAGCTCTTCAACGCGGGCCTGGAAGGCAGCACATGGCGGGCGATCGATCTTTTCGAGGGTGACAAGATCAATGCGCCTGCGCTGAAAAAACTTATCCGCGCCGCTATCGATTACAATCAGACCAAGAAAGACAAGAAAAAGAAGAAAGCGCCCGCGGGTCCGCGCGCGAAAGCACGCAAAAGCAAAAAGGCGTGAGGCTATAGCTTTGGTTCACGCGCCCCGACGTGCTCTGACGATCTGGCGATACAGGTCGGCATAACGGCTCGCTCGGTTGCGCCACGACACGTCGACGGCCATGCCATTGCGCTGAAGCGCCGGCCACAAATGACCCTTGCGAAACAGCGCATGCGCCCGGCGCACGGCATCGGTGAGGTTTTCGGTCGTGACCGGCCCGAATTTGATGCCGGTCGCTGCTCCGTCGGAGATCAGCAGTTCATTCGCATCAACCACGGTATCAGCCAGTCCACCAACGCGCGATACGATGGGAACCGCGCCATATCTCAACGCACAAAGCTGGGTAAGCCCGCATGGCTCAAACCGCGACGGCACCACGAGCGCATCGGCGCCGGCCTGGATCAGGTGTGCGAGACCTTCATCATAACCGATCCATACGCCAATCTGGTCCGGATGGGCTTCCGCAGCCTCGCGGTAGCGGTCCTGAAGGTCTGGATCGCCACTTCCCAGCATCGCGATCTGGATAGGCTCGCCCAGCAGCGCAGGAAGAGTCTCCAGCAGGAGGTCGAGCCCCTTTTGCCAGGACATCCGGCTGATCACGCCGAGCAGGAATGCGTCCGGTGCGGCCCGAAGACCCAATCGTTGCTGGAGTGCGGCCTTATTGGGCGTCCGATTCTGCAATCGGACTGCGTCAAAGCGTGAGGCGATGTGGGGATCGGTCGCGGGATTCCAGACGGAGGTGTCGATACCGTTGAGGATCCCGCTCAATAGATCTGACCGGCCACGCAGCAGGCCGTCCAGCCCCATACCCTCGTCGGGCCGCTGGATTTCCAGCGCATAGGTCGGCGAGACCGTCGTGATACGGTCGGCAAACCGGAGCCCGGCCTTTAAAAATCCGATCGAGCCGTAATATTCGACGCCGTCGATGTTGAAGGACTCCGGCGGCAATCCGAGCTCGCTCAACAACCCCGGCGGAAACTGTCCTTGATAGGCCAGGTTGTGAACGGTCATCACCGTGCCCGGTCGCGGCCGGTCGCTGTACTGCAGATAGGCATGCGTCAACCCGGCCTGCCAGTCATGGGCGTGCACGATGTCAGGCACGAATGCCGGAATTGATCCCCGGCCGATATCGGCCGCAACGCGTCCGAGGGCCGCGAAGCGGATGGCGTTGTCGGGCCAGTCGGTGCCATCGGGTGCCGAATAGGGGTTTCCCGGACGCGCAAAAAGATGTGCCGCGTCGAGCACGAACAGGTCGATGCCCGCGCAGGAACCAGAGAGCACGCGAGCCGGGCCTCCGTGGAAATTCGGCAGATCAAGAACTTCTTCGGCCGCTTCCAACGCGGCTGTAACCGCGGGATAGCCCGGCACCAGCGTGCGCGTCTGAATTCCTTCGGTCCGCAAGGCCGTCGGAAGGGCGCCGACCACATCGGCGAGGCCGCCGGTCTTGATGACGGGATAGATTTCCGAAGCAACCGACAAAACGCTGACAGGACTGCTGATAGGACTCATGTTACGAGACCGTCGATCATGGACTGCGTGATCAGGCAGATGCCCTGTTCGGTGGTGCGAAATCTCTTCGCATCGTGTTCCGGATCTTCTCCGACCACCAGTCCCGGTGGAATCCGCACACCCCGGTCGATCACGACGTTGGCCAATCGAGCGCCCTGGCCGACGTCGACATAGGGCAGGATCACCGCATTTTCGACCTTGGCGTAGGAATGCAGGTGCACGCCCGTGAACAGCAGGGAGCGACGTAACGCCGCGCCGGAGATGATGCATCCCCCTGACACCAGCGAGGTGACCGCCTCTCCACGACGGCCTTCCTCATCGTGAACGAACTTCGCCGGTGGCGTGATTTCGGCGTGGGACCAGATCGGCCAGGAGCGATCGTGAAGATCGAGCTCGGGCAGAATATCGGTGAGGTCGATGTTGGAGGCCCAATAGGCATCCACCGTTCCCACGTCCCGCCAGTAGCTGCGCGGATCGTCGCCGGACCGGACGCAGGAGCGGCTGAACTGGTGCGCAACCGCCCGGCCATGTTTCACGATGTGGGGGATGATGTCCTTGCCGAAATCATGGCTGGAAGTCGGATCATTGGCGTCCCGCTGCAGCTCATCGAACAGGAATTTGGCGTTGAAGACATAGATTCCCATGCTGGCCAGCGAGTGGTCGGGTTTGCCTGGCATGGCGGGAGGATCCGCCGGCTTTTCCAGGAAACTCTGGATAACATCCTTGTCGTCGACCTGCATGATGCCAAAGCCGCTGGATTCCGATCGTGGCATTTCGAGACAGCCGATGGTGACGTCCGCACGCTGGTCGACATGCTGTTGCAGCATGAATTCGTAGTCCATCTTGTAGATATGATCGCCCGCGAGAACCACGATGAATTTGGCGCCATAGCCGTCGATGATATCGATGTTCTGATAAACGGCGTCCGCCGTGCCCAGATACCAATTGGTTTCGGAGACACGCTGGCTGGCCGGCAGAATGTCAAAGCTCTCGTTACGCTCGGGCCGAAAGAAGTTCCAGCCCATCTGAAGGTGCCGAATGAGGCTGTGGGCCTTGTACTGGGTCGCGACCGCGATCCGGCGGATGCCGGAGTTCATGGCGTTTGACAGCGCGAAATCGATAATGCGCGACTTGCCGCCAAAATAGACCGCCGGTTTGGCGCGCCGATCGGTCAGTTCCATCAGCCGGCTGCCGCGCCCGCCGGCAAGGACAAAGGCGAGGGCATGACGCGCGAGAGGTTCGTTTCCGTCAGCCCGCATGATGTTTCTCCTGCCCGATTTGTTGATGTTGTCGCGTGACCCGCGAGGTGAACGCGTCGCGACACGCCAGTTTGCAAAAAATAATTGATCGCAAGTTGCCCCGGCTCGTCTACCGGTAAATTTGGTTGCGTTGTAGCGGGGTGCCGGTCGCGGCAGTGACAACTGCACTGCAGCAACGGTGATCGCAGGCTTCCCATCGATACCGGCGCAGAAAGACGCCGGATGTCGCGACGGCCGTGAGCAGGGTTGCCGCAACGCATCAATCCATTCCCGGCATGCAAATGGAAAAATGCCATGGAGCAAAATGCCGTGGAAAAAATGCCATGGAAAAATGCATTGGCTCCTTGAGCCCGAGAGGGTCATAGTTACGCAAAACCAGCTCGGCTCAAGGGCGGAAAACTCTGCTAACAGGAGGCGGCGCCATGGACGACTTAGAAAAGCGTGTCATCGGCAAAGTGATGCGGCGGCTGATTCCGTTTCTGATCCTGTGCTATTTCGTTGCCTATCTCGACCGCGTCAATGTCAGCTTCGCCAAGCTGCACATGAACCAGGCGCTGGGTTTCAGCGAGGCGGCCTTCGGACTCGGCGCCGGACTGTTTTTCATTGCCTATTTCCTGTTTGAGGTTCCCTCCAACATCTTTCTGGAGCGCGTCGGCGCGCGGCTATGGATCGCCCGCATCATGATCTCCTGGGGGATCGTTTCGGCGGCGTTCGCCTTTATCCCGTCGATTTCCAAAGCGACGGGGGCCTCGAATGAAACGGTTTTTTACACCCTTCGTTTGCTGCTCGGCGCATGCGAGGCGGGTTTCTTCCCCGGTATCATCTTTTATCTGACCTTGTGGTTTCCGGCGGTCTACCGCGCCCGCGTCATCAGCTTCTTCATGCTGGCGATTCCGATTTCATCCATTGTGGGCGCGCCGATCTCCGGGATGCTGTTGAACCTGTCCGGCTGGGGCCTGGATGGTTGGCAATGGCTGTTCATCCTGGAAGCGTTGCCGTCCATTCTGGTCGGGCTCGCCGTGCTGTTCTATCTGACCGACTTCCCGCGCCAGGCACGCTGGCTGCAACAAGATGAGATTGCCTGGCTGGAGAACGTGCAAGCCACGGAGAAACGCAACAAGGAGAAGGTCGAGCATCTCTCTTTGTTGCAGTCTCTTACCGATATCCGCATTCTGCTGTGCGCCCTGGTATATTTCTGCCTGAATGCGGCGAGCTACGGTGTGGCGTTCTTCCTGCCGACCATTATCAAGGGCTTTGGGGTGAGCGATACGCAAACCGGATTGCTGGCTGCATTGCCGTTCGTGTTCGGCGCCATCGGCATGGTGTTGCTCGGCCGGCACTCGGACCGCACCATGGAGAGAAAAGGCCACGTTGCCACCGCTCTGCTGATGGCCGCGATCGGAATCGGGCTGTCCGGATTTGTGTCCAATCCCGTCATCATCATGGCGTTGCTCTGCTTTGCGCAGATCGGCGTCTCGGCGGTGCCGCCGATGTTCTGGCCGCTGCCGGCGAGCTTCCTGACGGGGGCGTCGGCGGCCGCCGGAATCGCGGCGATCAACTCGCTCGGCAATCTGTCCGGCTTCGCGGGCCCATATGCGATGGGTTACCTGAAGGACCTCACTGGAGACTTTACAGCGGGGCTGCTTCTGCTCGCCGGATGCTCGATGGTCGGCGCAATTGTGGCCGTGAGCTTGCGCATCGACGCAAGGCGCGAGCAGATGGCGGGCGCAACCGCGCTGGCGCATTGATCTGACGCGAGCGCTGCAGTCGATCGTTGCATGTTGTCGGCGCGACGCGCCGAGACCGATGGCGGCTGTCCTGCTGTTGGCCGTGCCCGCTCAGCGAAGTCGAAGGACGAACCACGCTCTACAGCGTCCTGATCATTTTTTCGGCCGCAGCCTTGGCGTCATGTTCGGAAGTGAAATCGTCCGGCGTCACGAAGCTGGACGTTGTCTTGCCCAGGATGAAATTGCCGGACTGTCGATAGGGAGTTATGGCTGCGCGCCAATATCCCGGCCGGCGTTCGTAGGTAACAATCGAAAATTGGGATATCTCGGCCAAATCGCCTCCAGTAAAAGACCCGCGCTATTAGCGCCACGATGTCAACGGTGGGAAATCTCACTCCCGGCGACGCGTTATTTGCCCATCGCAATTCGCATCACGCCATCGTCGGTCAAAGCAAGAAATCCGAGGGCTTCCTCCGCAAATCCCAGCAGAACCAAACGCTTCTCGTTATGGTTCGTTGCCTTCATCTTCACCGGGAGAACGCCGATTTGCTTCAGAATTTCGAATTCTTCGCGGCTCAGGGGATCAGGCATGAATTTCACCATGGTCATTCGCCTGCCGCGAGGCGGCGAATGCCGGCCTCCGTCAGCCCGAGGACGCCAAGTCGCCTCAGCGCGTAATTCAGAGCGACAAGGCGCTCCCAGTGAAGTTGGGGTATATCCTGTTGCAAATCGCCTTTGCCGAGCTCGCGCAACGACGCCAGCTCTTCGGTGCTCAGCGAGGGGAGGTGCGTATCAGCCATCCGGTGACTATGGCCCTTTCGGACGGCGCTACAAGCCTAATCGAGATCCGCGACCGAGATCCGTCAAGACGACCTCAACTATGCATAGCTATTCGGTGGCAAAGCGCGCACAGTATTGAAATGCGGGGCCCGTTGTCGCGCTCGACGGACTTTCTTGTTCAAGCTTTCGACCCCGCGGTGGACATAAATACAAGCCTGGTTCGCTGAAGCGGGGCGGACGGTCGCAGGTGATGCCGACCCGCCGGCAAGCGTGTCTTGGAACAACGCGAGCGTCGCTCTGATCCAATCACTGTATCGTCATCATCATCATCGAACTGAAGGAGACCGGCATGGCCAAGGGAGAGCAAAAAGGTAATCGGGAGTCCAAGAAACCCAAGAAAGAGAAGATCAAGACAATTGCCGCAGCGCCAAGCCAAAAGGCCGCGGGATGGCAACCGACCTTCGGCTCCGGCAAGAAGAAATAGTGGCAGAACGGCTGACGTCAGCGGGCTACTGGACTAACGCATTCGAGCACGCCTGTACTGACGCGCGTTTTTGCAGAGTCTGCGCGATCGGCATTGGAGCTGATTGGTCATTCATTTCGTGGAGGCGGCCTGTTTCAATTGTGGACAGGCGGCGGGTCATATCGCCCGCAAGGGAAATCAGATGAAAATAACGCTCGCTGTACTGCTGCTCTTCGCCGCCACGCAAAGCGCTCTCGCCGCCGGATCAGACTGCCGCACCATCAAAAGCACGAGCCAGCGACTTGCGTGTTACGACGCCGCGTCAACTGCAAAAATCGAAAAGCCCGCGGCCATTGCGATCGATGTGCCGCCAGGCGCATACAAGGATCCGTTTGCCGAGGAAGACGCCCGAACCACCGCCAAGCTAAAGAATATCTGTCGCGGTTGCTGACCTATGATTGTCGAATACGGCTCGCTACAGTCGTTCCGATCAACAAGGTCCGATGCGATGAAGAACAACTCGACCCACGAATTCGAACGTTTATTGGGCAGGGCCGCGCTCGCGTTGTGGCCTGACCTGCCTCGGGGCGTGCAGGAGAACCTGTTCGAGACGGCCGCGGCCGGCGACGACATCGTTCGCAACCACCTGGCGTCTTACCTGCACGACCACCATCCGAGAACGGCGCATCCGACAAGGCCGACACGGCTGGCTTAAAGCCCGTGGATGTTGGGTCCTGAATGCGCGGCAGCGGGACTGGAGCACCGATGCAGCGCCTGGATTTCGTGAAGTAAAAGAATCGAAAATCGAGAAAAATTGACCAGCGGCCGATTGAAAGCGGCATTACGCTCCTGTCTTTCCGGTGTGGCTCCCGACAACATCCAGTTCGGTCACATGGCGGTATACCGGTGGAGCCTCGCAGGAGAAAGAATCAGCTTAACTCAAATCTGCCGGAGGATTGGCGATGAACCATCACTTCTCGCTTGATAGCTCCACCAACAGGATTGAAAGCCGCGGCTGTGCGAAATGCGAGGCTCAGATGGTGCTGGCGCGGATAACGCCGGCCCGCCTGGGGTTCAATTCGCTGGCATTCGAATGCGTTCAGTGTGGTCATCTTGAAAAGGTTCTGATCGCAGCCGATCCGATCCAATCCAATATGCTCGGCTGGCTGTTGGGTGAACTCAGACCGCCAAACTGACAGCCTTGGCAATGACAAGACTCGGCAATGACAGCCTTGGCAATGGCGGACGAAGCGCGGCTTTCCCCTGATGGTCGCGAGACGCCATTGCCAGGGCCTTGGCTCTTCGCAACCGGAACTCCATTCGTCGATCGAGGCGAGCAATTCTGTACAGCTCTGCCGCGTCACTTGGACCGACCGGCTATGGCCGATTGGGCACATGGGACGGTTCCGCCGAGATCGTTCCCGCAATCCGGCCACACTCTCTCCGAATTTGCGGAATAGTACCGCTACGGAACGATCAGTGATAAGCGCTTGTTCGTTCGCAGTCGTGGCCTGTGATGACCCCACGTGGGGTGGCCATGCCAACTGTTCTGATCGCCGAAGACGAATTTCTCATCCGTGAAATGCTCAAGGATGAATTGGAAGACGCTGGCTATCAGGTCGTGTCGGTGTCCGATGCCGATCACGCCATTCGTGTCCTGGAATCCCGGCAAGACATTCATCTGGTTTTTACCGACATCAACATGCCCGGTTCGATGGACGGTCTGAAGCTCGCCGCCTTCGTCAACGACCGCTGGCCGCCGGTGCATATCATCGTCACCACCGGCCGAGCCAAGCCTCCTGGCTTGCCGCCCAATGCCCTGTTTATTCCGAAGCCTTATTTGGGGAGCAGTGTCGTGGCGGCGATGCGAACGTTTGCGAATATGTAGAGACGACGGCCGATCAGGTCGTCAGGCTTGGAAGATCAAGCGGATTCGTTGGCAAAACGGAGCATGGTTTCGATCGCGAGTTCCCAGCTGTCGTCGCTCGCCGCGCCCTCGGATTCCAGCTGGCTGACCAGTGTCCTCAGGGCGCCTGATGCATCCGCCAGCCGCTCGGTCGGGGGAAGTATCGTCGCTATTGAATCCACGAAGTCACGAAGTTTGGCCGCTGCCTCCGCGGCAGGGAGGCCGCGCGCGCCGTGAAGTGTTTCCAGGGCCGCCGCCGCCAGTTGGCTTTGGTTTGTGCTCATGGATAGGACCTGTCGGGTCTGAAATCGCGACGAAATAAGTATCAGGGAGCAGCTACGTTCCCGAATACGGCTGTTCCTTGCCCGCCTGCACTCGCAATTGCCGGAATAATACCTAACTAATGACCGATCGGGCGAATTAGCGAGGTTGGGCCATGAATATCTTCGGCGTCAGTCATCGTATCGCAAGCAAGCTTGCCGCGCAGGCCGGTCTTCTCGATCGGGTGCGACAGGGGATTGTTGCTGCCACAGCGCGTCTGCTTCAACCGAGGGGCGTTTTAGTCCCGATCAGGGTTGTCGTTGATCGGCAAACAAGAGCGCGCCCAAATGATTGATTTTCCAAACCACAGCCGTTCGTATGATGCCACACGCCGCGTCGTGCGGTTTTGGGGGCATGATAGCGCAATCGAGGCGGCTTTCTTCATAAGCCAGGATGCGCTTACGCAAATCCAACCCGACGCCCGGTTGGACGAGTTCGGTTTGCTGGACGCGTTTGACGCGAACCGGGAAAAGATATGCGCTGCGGCCGCCAGAGTTTATGTTCGCGGAGGCCGGGGCTGGTACAATCTCGGCCCTACGAACTTTTAGAGCTGCGACGGTTTCAATCCGCCGGGCAGAGACCTTCTTCGATGGCGACAACCCGCAATTTGTCGGCATCAGTGACACCTTCGGCGGCAATTTTGAGGATGCGAGACGCCATTTTCACCTTGGTCGCGGAAGTGGGAGGTTTGCCCGACGAGTTGTCAACATGAGCCGTCGCCGCTTCGAGCGCGGATTTCATCGTTGAGACCAGCGCCGGGTGGAAATCGACAGGCGAAATCTTCATCCTTATACTCCCGTTTGTACTCCCGTTGTCGTGGGCATAGCGGCACAACATGACTCCAATGCGACCGCAGCCGAACAGAGCAGCATTGAAGCGTCGAGGCGACGATTCGCCGCAAGAGGTTCCTCGGGTTCCAATCTCTATTGGATAAGTGAAGCCGCCTCCGCTCCCGCGTTATGGCGATAAGGTACCCCGCGGCGCGTCAGGGGATAAGTTCCGTCAGGCAATTGCGGTCGACGCTGCTGCGCCCATGATCAGGCGATCCGAATCGGATGCCGATCATGCGAACCTCAGCCGCCATCCTGCTCGCGTTTGCCGTGGCATCGTGCTCGCCCGATCCCGAGATCACGGGCTCCACGGGAAGCTGCGCCGCAAAGCTCTACCAACCGTTCGATCGCAAAAACATGACGCAGTGCGTGAACGTCTGTCTCAAGTGCGACAATGGCACTCAAACGACGTGCTCGACGTCATGCACGCTCAAGGGCGCGCGTTGACGAACACAGCAGGCGCCGCAGCGCAGGGCGATCGCAGCGTCATCCGCCGGCATGAATGTGCTTGGTGAAAATCCGCAGGACTGCACCCTTCACCGTCGGTTTCTCGTCGTACAGGTCGGAGGCGATCTTTTCGATAGCATCGCGGTGCGCCAGGAACAGCGCCTGCCGCGCGCTGTTCTCGGTGCCCTTGACGCCGATCAGCTCGTCCATGGCGGCGTCACTGATCCGGCATTCGACGGGTTCATCCCCATTGAGCATGAGGAATGCGAACGCCAGTCGCTCGCTGTCATGTCCGATAATCTTGCCACGTATCAGCGGCATCGAAATGTCCCCGAACCTTTAACTCCAATAGGTTTCTGCGGCAGTTTTGTCGAGAGGATGGCCGGGCCTTAAAAGAGGATGACCCGCGGCGCTGAAAAAGACTGCGGCCTCCGTCAGGGGAGCTGACGGAGGCCGCGTAGGACATCTCACAGCGCCTAGGTTCGCGATGAGATGTGGGAGCTCTTTGAACAGGGGTCAGAACGGTAGCAGGATGTCCATGACCTGACTGCCATAGCGCGGTTGCTGCACGTCGGTGATCTGGCCGTGGCCGCCATAGGCGATGCGGGCCTGCGCGATCTTGCTGGAGTCGATGGTGTTGTCGCTCTGGATGTCCTCGGGACGCACGATGCCGGCGACGATCAGTTCGCGCATTTCGAAATTGACCCGGATCTCCTGCTTGCCTTCGACCACCATGTTGCCGTTCGGCAGCAATTGGGTGACGACGGCGGCGATGTTGGTGGTGAGGCTTTCCTGGCGCTGGATCGAACCCTTGCCGTCGTACGAGTTGGTGGAGTTGGCGGTCAGCAGGCGCCCAGGCAGAACCTTTGCGGCGTTTCCCGTCAGCAAGCTGCTTCCCAGAAAATTGGTGACGCCGGAATCGTCCGTGCTGGCCCGGCTGCGCTGGGTCTCGTTGGCGAAATTGGCCTGGTCGGTGATGTTGACGGTGACGGTCAGGAGGTCGCCGATCTGATGGGCGCGCTGATCCTTGAAGAACGACCGCGAGCCGTTCCGCCACAGCGAGTTGGCGTTGTAGGACACCGCTTCCGGCTTCGGCATCGGCATCTGCACCGGCTTGTAGCCGGGCTGCGTCGTCGGATTTTCAATCGATGACAGCTTCGGCTGCTCGCCGATTTGCGAGAAACGGTCGATCGACGAACAGCCGCCGGCGAGACCAGCCACGCTGAGCATGGTGCCGACAAGCGCGAGGCGCTTGAATGTGGGCCGGTCGATGCACGACCAATTCCGATTCTCACTCAACCGGTTCTCACGAAACTTGGACATCAACATTACTCGGCTTTTGGAGCGACTGGCGAACTGGTGCTGGCGGCGACCGAAACCGGTGCGGGTTCGGCCGATCCGACGGTGGAAGAGGTATCGGGTGTTGCGGAAGCGCGCGGGGTTGCGACCGAGATCGCGACCTGGCCGCGGCCGATGACGACGCCGGACACCGTGCGCTTGGACTGCAAATTGAGCACGCTGACGGTGTCGCCCTCGGTGCCATTTTCGACCGCCTTGCCGCGGATGGTGAGGTAGAGGCCGGCGGCCTCATAGATCAGGGTGACGTTGTCGTCGCGCTGCACGAGATCGGGCTTGCCGATATCGGCGACCCGCAAGGCCTGTCCCGCGCGCAGTTGCTTGCGCATCTGCATGCCGACCGCGAGTTTGCGCGTGGCGGCATCGCCGCCGACTTCGGCTTTCGGGCGCCGCTCGGTGGTCACGTCGGAGGATTTGAGGATGTCATTGCGCTGGACGTCGCGGGTCAGCACGGCGGCATCGACGGTCTCGATCGCGGTGCCGGTAAAGCGCAGCTTGGTCGGCCGGGCGTTGTTGTCGTTGCCGATCTCGAAGCTGACATCGAAGCGGCCGCTGCGCGGCTCGAACCGGACCGCCATCGGCTGCATGGCGCCGGTGTAGGACGAATCGAGCTGGATATCCTGCACGTCGCGATCGAAGGTCAGCGCGATATTGGCGGCATCGCCGAGGCCGCCGCGGTGTTCCAGCGCGTGAGCGACCTGGGACTGGATGTCCTTGGCATCGACGGCGCGCGACAGCCGCGTGACCGAGATCGCCTTGATGTCCCTGGTATCGACGCCGATCACCTGATGCGCCTGCAAGGCGTTGAGCACCTGTGCGGTCGGCAGCGAGCCCGTCGTGCCGAGGTCGGGCGCGCGGTAGATCGCGATTTGCGCCGCGGTACCGGCGTTGTCGATGACATCGCCGATCCGCACCACGTCGTCGGAGACGGTGACATTGGCGCGCAGCACGGGCACGGCGATCACGTCGTCGTCGTTGCCTGCGAACGCCGCCACGGCCGTGGCGGCGAGCAGGGCGGTTGCGAGCAGAACGGAGCGGACGATCATGATCGGTTTCCTTAGCGGAACAGCGCGGAGGTGGTTTGCAGCATCTGGTCGGCGGCGCTGATCACCTTGGCGTTCATTTCGTAGGCGCGTTGCGCGGCGATCATGTCGGACATCTCCGAGACGACGTCGACATTGGCCTGTTCGAGGCTTCCCTGGGTTATGCTGCCGAAGCCTTCGGCGTTGGCGAGACCGTCCTGCGGCGGACCGGAGGAGGGCGTGTCCTGGTACAGATTGCTGCCGACCGGCAGCAGGCCGGCCTTGTTGATGAAGCGCGTCAGGCCGATCTGGCCGATGATGGTCGAGGTCGTGGTGCCCGGCAGCGTCACCGAGACCTGGCCCTGGGCGTTGACGGTGAGGCCCGAGGAGTTCTGCGGCACCGTGATCGCCGGCTGCACCAGATTGCCCTGGGCGTTGACGATGCGGCCCTGGTTGTCCATCTGGAAGGTGCCGTCGCGGGTGTATTGAAAGGTGCCGTCGGGCATCTGGATCTTGAAGAAGCCTTCACCGGTGATGGCGAGGTCGAGGTCGTTGCCGGTCTGCGACAGCGTTCCCTGCGTCATCGAGCGCGGCGTGCCGACGGTCTTCACGCCGCCGCCGATATCGATACCGACCGGCAGGATGTTGCCCTGGTCCGACGACTGCGCGCCGACGCGGCGGATGTGCTGATAGATCAGATCCTGAAACGCCGCGGTCTGTTTCTTGTAGCCGGTGGTGCGAAGGTTGGCGATGTTGTTGGAGATGACCTGGACGTTGAGTTCCTGGGCCGCCATCCCGGTCGCAGCAGTATGAAGCGCTTGCATGGGTGTTCTCCGAAAATGGCCTTATGCCGGGACGTCGGCGAGTTTTTCGATCGCGGATTTGTGCAGGTCGCTTTCCTGCTGCAGCAGGGTCGAGATCTGCGTGTAGGCGCGCGTCACCTCCATCATGCGGCTCATCTCGGCCACCGAGTTGACGTTGGATTTTTCGATGTAGCCCTGCTGGACCTGGGACTTGGTGTCGGCCTGGGCCGCGCTGCCCTCGCCGGCCGAATAAAGGTTCGCGCCCTCTTTCAGGAGCTTCTGCGCATCGGCAAAGCTGGCGAGGCGGAGCTTGCCGCGCAGCGCATCGGTGCGGCCATTGCCTTCGATGACGGTGATGGTGCCGTCGGGTGAGACGTTGATGTCATGGTCGGTCGGCTGGAACACGATCGGACCGGCATTGCCGAGTACAGGGTTGCCGCCCACGGTCACGAGCTGACCCTGGCTGTTGATCTGCATGCCGCCGTCGCGGGTGTAGCGCTCGCCGGCCGGGGTCTGCACCACCAGGAAACCGTCGCCGGAAATCGCCACGTCGAGCGGGTTATTGGTCTGTTCGGACGGGCCTTGGCTGTAATCGCGGAAGGAGCCGCGGTCCTGGACGTAGCTGACGCGGCGGTCGCGGCCGATGAAATTGTCCTCGTGCGCGCCCGGCATCAGATATTCCTCGAACAGCGAGGAATCGGCCTTGAAGCCCGCGGTATTGACGTTCGCAATGTTGTTGGCGACGACGTCGAGCTGACGCTCGAGCACCGTTTGCCGCGAAAGTCCGATGAGAAGCGTATTCTCCATCGATGGTTCTCCCCTTCAAGTGATCCGCCTAAAGCCCTCCCAGGCCGGTCGGCGGATGCTGCGAACCAGAGGCTCTCCCAAGCCGCGGTTCATGCAACCTGTAGAGCGAAAGCCGTGCCAGTTCAGAAAATGATTATTTTATAATGGCTTAGGCGTTTGGCTGCGGTCTTGGCGGGCGGCAGAAAGGTCTTGTTGACCATGTTTGCCCGGCAACTTTTTCCTAGTCGCGGGCCAAACGAAAGATTCCGTTAACCATTATTACCTTAGCGTCCGCATCTAGAGCGCATGTGCGCTGGCGGCATTGTATCGCGTCTTAAAGCCTGTCCGGCGGCATCGAATTCACGGCGACACCGGGCGGGGCCATGGCGGACAGCGAAAAAGCAGAGGACGGTGCAGCGGAAGCCGCATCGGCGCCGAAAGGCAAGCTCAAGCTGATCATTGCCGGCGTCGGCGTGCTGGCCATCCTCGGGGGCGGGGCCGGCTGGTTCTTTTTCTTCCGCCATCACGGCGAGGAGGTGCATGCCGAAGCGCCGCCGCCGAAGCCGCCATCCTTCATCGAAGTGCCGGACATGATGGTCAATCTGTCAGGCCAGCCCGGCGAGCGCGTGCAATATCTCAAGGTGAAGGTCACGCTCGAGGTCAAGGAAGAGAAGCAGGTCGAGGCGATCAAGCCGACGCTGCCGCGCGTGACCGATATCTTCCAGACCTATCTGCGCGAGCTGCGGCCGGCCGACCTCAACGGATCCGCCGGCCTCTATCGCATGAAGGAAGAATTGACCCGGCGGGTCAACCTGGCGCTTGCGCCAAACGAAGTCAGCGCTGTGCTGTTCAAGGAAGTCGTCGTTCAATGACGAGACGGATTTAGAACATGGCGGGCAACGATCAAGTCGACCAGGATGCCATTGCGGCCCAATGGGAAGCATCGCTGGATTCGGAGGACCCCGCGGAGGCCGCGGAAGCCGCGGCCGCCAATGAACTCTCCGGCACGATGGCGCTGCAATGGGCCGCCATGGTCGAGGACGGCGGGCGCGAGTTCGGCAGCGGCAAGAACGGCGGCGAACGGGTTCTGTCGCAGGAGGAAATCGACAATCTGCTCGGCTTCAATGTCGGCGACGTCAATGTCGACGACAATTCCGGCATTCGCGCCATCATCGACTCCGCGATGGTCTCCTACGAGCGTCTGCCGATGCTCGAAATCGTGTTCGACCGCCTGGTGCGGTTGATGACGACGAGCCTGCGCAATTTCACCTCCGACAACGTCGAAGTCTCGCTCGATCGCATCACCTCGGTGCGGTTCGGCGACTACATGAATTCCATACCGCTGCCGGCCGTGCTGAGCGTGTTCAAGGCCGAGGAATGGGAAAACTTCGGCCTCGCGACGGTGGATTCCAGCCTGATCTATTCGATGATCGACGTGCTGCTCGGCGGCCGCCGCGGCCAGACTTCATTGCGCATCGAAGGCCGCCCCTACACGACCATCGAAACCAACCTCGTGAAGCGGCTGGTCGAAGTCGTGCTGTCGGATGCCGAGCAGGCGTTTCGGCCGTTGTCGCCGGTGACCTTCACCATCGACCGTCTCGAAACCAATCCGCGCTTCGCCGCCATCAGCCGGCCCGCCAATGCGGCCATCCTGGTGCGGCTGCATATCGATATGGAAGATCGCGGCGGCAACATCGAATTGCTGCTGCCCTACGCGACCATCGAGCCGATCCGTCCCGTGCTGCTGCAAATGTTCATGGGCGAGAAGTTCGGGCGCGATCCGATCTGGGAAGGCCATTTCGCCACCGAAGTCGCGCAGGCCGAGATTTCGGTCGACGCCGTGCTCTATGAAGCCGACATTCCGCTCAAGCAGCTGATGATGCTGAAAGTCGGCGATACCCTGCCGCTCGAAATGCGCGCCGATGCGCTGGTGAAGGTGCGCTGCGGCAGTGTCATCCTGACCGAAGGGCGGATGGGCCGGGTCGGCGACCGCGTCGCCATTCGCGTTACCAAGCAACTGCGCAAGCCCAACACCACCTTCGCGATGTTCGAGAAGGCCGATGAGCAAAACAAGGCATTGGAGGCCCAATGAGTCACTCCTTAGGAATTGCAATCGAGAGTCTGGTGGCTGTGTTGCTGATGCTCACGATCGCCTATTGCATGCTGCTGAACGCGCGGCTGAAGCGGCTGAAGGCGGACGAGAATTCGCTTAAAGCCACGATCGGCGAGTTGATCACGGCAACCGAGATCGCCGAGCGCGCGATCGGCGGCCTCAAGCTCACGGTGCGCGACGTCAACGAGAATCTCGGCAACCAGTTGACCGCCGCGGGCCATCTGTCGGAGCAGTTGAGGAAGCAACTCGCCGAGGGCGACAACGTCGTTCGCAGGCTGTCCAAGATCGCCAGCGCGGCGCGGCCGTCGTCTGACGCCGCAGCCGCGGCTCCGGTGGTGTCGAGTGCCAAGGCCATCGCCCAGGCGGCCCAGGCGTTTTCCGAACGCAGAAGGGCTGATGGCCTCGCCGCATGAAAGCTTTTCGTGACATTCGCGTTATCCCGGTCGTCGTGGTGGCGATCTTCGGTTTCGCCGTTTTGAAGATCGCGGGCCTCGTGATCGATGGCGGCTATGTGTTCGATTACAATCCGCAGTCGGCCAGGAAGTCCTGGGCGCAGGACACCCTCAATTTTCCAACCGGCCGGGCCGATCCCGGCGACATCACCGGATCGGTCGAAGCCAAGAAGGAAGAGCCGCCGAAGCCGGAAGCGCCCGCGGCCGAACCGTCCAAGCCCCCTGAAGGACTGGTGACGCTTCCGCCCGAGGGACAGGCGCCGGTATCGGCCTCCGAGCGCGCGATCCTCGAGCGTCTGCAATCGCGGCGGCAGGAGCTGGAAGCCCGCGCGCGCGAGATCGACATTCGCGAGAGCCTGCTCAAGGCCGCCGAAAAGAAGGCTGAATCGCGCGTCGAGGAATTGAAGGGCATCGAATCCCGGATCTCCACCGCGACCGAACAGAAGACCGAAGCCGATAACGCGCGCTTCAAGGGCATCATCACGATGTATGAGAGCATGAAGCCCAAGGACGCTGCCAAGGTGTTCGACCGGCTGGAGATGTCCGTGCTGTACCAGATCGCGTCGCAGATCGCGCCGCGAAAGATGTCCGATATCCTGGGCCTGATGTCGCCCGAAGCGGCCGAGCGCCTGACCACCGAAATGGCCCGCCGCGCCGGGCCGGACCAATCCGCCTCTGCCGCCGAGCTTCCCAAGATCGAAGGCAAGATGCTGCCGCAAAAAATCAATTAGCCGGGATATTTAACAAAGCCTTAAACCGGCAATTCTAGATTCAAAAGCGCGGGCGAGGGCGTTCCGCGGCCGATTGAGGTCGGTGAACCGAGAGACCCCCAGGAAATGGCGCGAGCCGCTGCCGCTGGATTTTGGTCGCGAGTCCGCGCATCGGCGCGGACCGTTCGGTGCTGCCTTGGAGGGCTTGCGGTCGTCCTGGTCCTGATCGGATCGACGGCTCCCGGCCATAGCGAGAGCGATCCCGTCAAGGGCGAGGCGACCTTCGCGGCGGCCGGCGGCTTTGCCCGGCTGGTGCTCAAGCTCGCCGACGACGTCGATTCCGAAGTCACCACGGCCGGCAATATTCTGGTGATCCGGTTCAAGCGTCCGGTCGACATTCCGATCGAGACCATTGCGGATGCGGTGCCGGATTATGTCTCGTCGGCGCGGCGCGATCCCGACGGCACCGCGATCCGGCTGTCGCTGGCACGGCGGGTCACCGTCAACACGATGTCGGCGGGCGAGCGGATCTTCGTCGATCTGTTGCCGGACTCCTGGGCCGGCGCGCCGCCGAGCCTGCCGCCCGAAGTGATCCGCGAACTGGCGGACCGGGCGCGCGCCGCGGAGCGCGCGTTGCGGCTGGCGCGCGCAACGACGGAAGCCAAGAAGCGTCCGCCGATCCGCGTCCGCGCCTCGGTGCAGCCGACCTTCGTGCGGTTCGTGTTCGAAATGCCCGACGGCGTCAACGTGTCGTCGGTGCTGAACGACCAGAAGCTCACGCTGCTCTTCAACGCCGTGCTCAATTTCGATCTGGCCGACGCCAAGATCGCGGCGCCCGCGAATATCGCATCGATCAATCAGAAGGTCGCCGGCGAAGCCTCGGCCATCGAGATCAACTTGATCGGCGATGTCGACGTGCACTCGTTCCGCGAGGAAAAGAACTACATCATCGACGTCGCGTTCCAGGCCCCTGACAAGCCGTCGGCGCAATTGCCGCTGGCGGATGCTTCCAACGCTGCGGCACCGGCGATCGCGGCGGCGCCAGTGGTGCCGGCGCCCGCAGCAGCCGCGCCGGCAGCCGCCGCGCCAATGGCTGCCGCTCCAACGGAAGCCGCGCCGAAGGCCGCGGTGCTCGCGCCGGAGAAGCCCGCCGATCACGCGCCGCCACCAGGGCAATCCAGCGAGATGGTGCCGGCGATGCCGGGAAGTCAAGGAGGCCAGCGTCGAGGTCAAGCCCGAAATAAAACCCGAGCTCAAACCGGAGCCGAAGCCCGAAGCCAAGGTAGAAATAGCGCCGCAGCCCGGTCCCGCAGCCGAGACGCAGAGCGCTGTGCAGTCGGCGAGCGCAACAGCGCCTCCGGCGAGCGCAGTGGCGCCGCCAGCGAGCGCAAGTGCGCCGCTGGAGATGCCGAAAGCGAGCCCCGCGGCGGCGGCACCTGCGCCTGAAATCATCCCAGGTGACACCCCCGCGTCGGTGAGCGCCATCCGCGACAGCGAAGGTCTGCACGTGACATTTGCCTTTGATGCGGTCACGCCGGCGGCGCTGTTTCGCCGCGCCGATACCGTGTGGCTGGTGTTCGACACGACCAAGCCGATCGATCTTGCGCCTTTCAAGAACAATGGCGGGGCCGTTATCGCCGACGTCAAGCCGGTGCCGCTGCAGAAGGGGCAGGCGATCCGGATCAGGCTCAACCGTCCCCAGATGCCGTCGCTGGTTGGCGACGACAAAGCCAACTGGACGCTCACTTTCGCCGACACCATGCAGACGCCGACGCAGCCGTTGGTGGTTTCGAGAAACATGACCGATCCGACGCTGGCCAATGTGACGGTGGCGCTGTCCAAGCCGGGACGGTTGCATCGGCTGCTCGATCCGGACGCGGGCGACACCTTGCTGGTGGTCACCGCGACGCCGCCGGTGCGCGGCTTCATCAAGCGGCAGGACTTCGTCGAGATGTCGCTGCTGGAGTTCGATTCACGGCGTCGCGATCCGTCCCAATTCCGACGACGTCAGCGTCGAAGTCGCGCCCGACAAGATCATCATCGGCAAGCCCGGCGGCCTGACGCTGTCATCGGCCAACGCCGCATCTGAACGGGCACCGACGGTGCCGAAGGCTATTTTCGACGTCGACGACTGGCATAAGAACCAGCAGGGCAACTTCAACACCAGCCTGGACGCGCTGATCGAATCTGCCGCCGCGCTCGAACCCGATCAACGCACGCCGGTGCGGATGGACCTCGCCCGCTTCTATCTGGCGCGCGCGCTTTATCCCGAAGCCAAGGCGGTACTTGATGTGGTGCTGGCCGACGCCAAGCCGGGGACCGAGGATCCAGCCGCGCTGATCATGCGTTCGGTCGCGAACATCCTGATGGGCCGTCCCGGACGGGGGCTCAAGGATCTCGCCAATCCGGTGGTCGGAAACAATTACGATTCGCAGCTATGGAGGGCGCTGGCTTTTGCCCGGCAGGGCAAATGGGCGGACGCGCGCGAGAAGTTCAAGAACGTCGACTTCACCATCAACTCACTGCCGCTCGATCTGCAGCGCATCGTGATTACGGAGGCGATGCGCTGTGCGATCGAGGTCAAGGATTATTCCGGCGCCGACAAGCGCAGCAGCGATCTCGACGTCATCGGTGTTTCGCCGGAGCTGAAGCCCACGGTTTCGGTGATGCGCGGCCGGCTCGCCGAGGCGCTCGGGCGTGAGAAGGATGCCCTGACCCAATACAAGATCGCCGTCGATTCTGCCGATCGGCAGGCCGCGGCCGAAGGCAAATTATACGAGATCGCGCTCAAGCAGAAGCGCGACGAAATCAGCCAGCCGGACGCGTTGCGCGAGCTTGAAACGCTGGAAGTGATGTGGCGCCGTGACGCGCTCGAAGTGCGCGCGCTGGAAATGATGGCGCGGATCTATTCCGATACCGGACATTACGGTGAATCGCTGGCGGCGGCCAAAACCGCGACCCAGCTCGATCCCAACTCGGAGATGTCGCGACAGGGGCAGGACGCCGCCCAGGCGCTGTTCGCGCAGATATTTCTGGGCTCGAAGGGCGACGATCTTCCACCGGTCGATGCGCTTGGAATGTTCTATGAATTCCGCGAATTGACGCCGATCGGCCGCCGCGGCGACGAAATGATCCGGCGATTGGCGGATCGGCTGGTTGCGGTCGATCTGCTCGATCAGGCCAGCGAATTGCTGCAATACCAGGTCGATCACCGGCTCGAAGGGTCGGCGCGGGCGCAGGTGGCGGCGCGGCTGGCGATGGTCTATCTGACCAACCGCAAGCCGGATCGCGCCATCGCGGCCCTTCGCACCACCCGGATCGCCGACCTCTCGGGCGAATTGCGCACGCAGCGGCTGCTATTGGAGGCGCGCGCGCAAAGCGACGTCGGCCGCCACGATCTCGCGCTCGACATCATCTCGAACATCACGGGACGCGAAGCGATCCGGCTGCGCTCCGACATCTACTGGGCGTCGCGGCGCTGGCGCGAGGCGTCGGAACAGATCGAACTGTATTACGCCGACCGCTGGCGCGACTTCAAGCCGCTGAACCCGATCGAGAAGAGCGACGTGATCCGCGCCGTGGTCGGCTACGCGCTGGCGGAAGATGCCATCGGCCTGGCCCGGTTCCGCGAGAAATATGCGCCGTTGATGAGCGGCGACGCCGACCGCGCCGCGTTCGAGACCGCAAGCAAGCCGACCTCGACGTCGAGCGCCGAATTCGCCACGATTGCGAAGATGGCGGCCAGTGTCGACACGCTCGACGGGTTCCTGCGCGAGATGAAGACCCGGTTTCCCGACGCGACCGCGAAGGCGACCTTGCCACCCGATGTCCAGAAGGCCGATCCGTTCCCGACCGGCGCGCTGCCGCGGATCATCGGGATGACGAAGGCGGACGCTGCGAAGTAGCGCCGCAGCGCCTGTGGCATCCATCCCCTCGACAGATGCACGCTGAAGCGGCAACCTGCACGGGCGAACAGGAGAAACCGCCGTCATGAGCAAACCCGCCAGGACTGAAGCCGAACTGATCGCGATGGCGCAGGCTGAACTGAAAGTTCACGCCGACTGCCCCGACGGCCTCGTCATTTCCGTTCTGCGCAACGGAGCTTCCTGGGAGTTCCGCGCCAGCGCCGATGCGGCGACCGTGGCAAAGCCCGGTTATCCCGAATGCGTCGCGATGCTGGTGCAGATCGGCGATCACCTCGGCAAGCAGTATGATGTGAAAGCAACATGATCTCAGCGGCTAGAACGTAGTCCGGAAAAGTGGAATAGCACGTGGCACAAATGAAAGTTTTGATATCCGGTGGATTTAGCGGCGCGTACGAGGAATTGTTGCCGGAATTCGAGCGGGCGAGCGGCCTTAAGGTCGCGACCGGATCGGGTGCGTCGCAAGGCACGGGACCGCAGACGATTGCCGCGCAGCTCGCTCGCGGCGTACCGTCCGACGTCGTGATCCTGTCCAGAGAGGGCCTCGGTGAGCTGATCGCCGCGAAGAGAATCGTTGCGGGAACGGACGTCGATCTTGCGCGCGTCCCCATCGGCGTTGCGGTGCGGGCCGGGGCTCCGAAGCCCGACGTGAGCACTGTCGAGGCCTTCAAACAAGTTCTGCTCAATGCCAAAACCATCGCGGTCCCGGGAAGCACCAGCGGTATCTGGCTTACGACCGATCTTTTTCCGCGGCTCGGCATTGCGGAAAAAATCAGGGTCGAGGTCAGACCCCGCGGCACAGACGCTGCCGCGATGGTCGCCGCAGGAGACGCGGATGTTGGGGTCTTGCCGACCAGTGAAATTGTGTACGCTGCGGGCGTCGACTTCGCAGGCAACATCGCACCCGAGATCCAATTTGTTCAGACCTTTTCGGCCGCTATCGTGGCTGGCTCGAGCGAGATCGAAGGTTCCAGGCGACTGATCGAATTTCTGACCTCCGCGCGCGCTTCCGAGGCAATCAGGAAAAGCGGCATGGACTCGCTCGCGGTCTAGCTCGCAGGATGGGCCGCGATGGCCGTGAGGCCGGAAACCGAGCCGAGGCCAGAAGGAAGCTTCGGGTTTTATGAGGCGTTGGCCGTAAATCTTGAAGGAGGTTCAGATGCGGATTTCGACTTTGACGATTTTGATGATCGCGCCGATTTTGATGGGGGCTCCTGCCCGGGCCCAGACCTATGACCCAGCCTATCCGGTTTGCCTGCAGGTCTACCAAGGCCTTACCGACTATTACTATGAATGCGCCTATACCTCGCTGCCACAATGCCAGGCCTCGGCATCGGGTCGCGCCGCACAGTGCATCGTCAATCCGTATTACGCGGGGCGCAAAACGCCGCCGGGACGGCGAGACCGGCGGCATCGCCACGTCTACTGAGTTGGTGGTCAGCGCGCAGGATGCGCGGAGCCTACGGGTCCTGCCTTCGGCCGGCCCGATGGAGGGCCTCGTTCATGGCTCCTGGAGCATCCGCCTGTTGCCGATTACGCGCTAGGTGTGGTTTTCATTTTGGCCCATCTCGCATCTGGACTGCGGGTCGTGATAACAGCGCATCACGTGATGCCGCGATTGCCAACCGCGTATGGTTGATCGGGCTGACGGCCGCCGCGCTGATTTCCACGGCGATCATTTGCGCGCTGCGCGGAGTGCGGATCTAGCGCGCAGCCATCGCCTGATTGACGCAAGCTAAGCGCTGCTGCTCCAGCGCTGCGCTTTTGGGGCGAAGCGGACATCAATCAGCAGGCAACACCCGCTGAATTGGTCGAAAATGACCCATAGCGGCAGTGATTGATCTAGATCAACAAGCACCGCGTGGTCCTGTAATTTTCTCCGTCGCATTGCGTGTGTAGTCAGAAACAGGAGACGGAGATGGCGTCCCGGTCAAACCATGGCTCATTTGATCGCCGCAGTGTTCTGTTGAGTGGAACCGCGTTGGTCGCGGCTACACTGTCCTTCGACGCGCTCGCGCAGGCGCAACAGGCGGCGCCCGCGGCGGCACCGGCTGCTGCCGCGCCGTCGGGTCGCGGGCCGAACATCCTCTTCATCATGGGCGATGACATCGGCCAGACCAATGTCAGCGCCTATTCGTTCGGTGTGATGGGCTATCGCACGCCGAATATCGACCGCATCGCTCGCGAAGGCATGATGTTCACCGACTACTATGCCGAGCAAAGTTGCACGGCGGGCCGCTCGTCGTTCATCACTGGACAAGCGACGCTGCGTACCGGCCTTTCCAAGGTCGGCCTGCCCGGCGCTGATCTCGGCCTGCGTGCGGAGGACATGACCATCGCAGAGGCTCTCAAGCCGCTCGGCTACGCGACCGGCCAATTCGGCAAGAACCACCTCGGTGATAAAAACGAGTTCCTGCCGACAGTCCATGGCTTCGACGAATTCTTCGGCAACCTTTATCACCTCAATGCCGAAGAGGAGCCGGAGAACCCCGCTTACCCGAAGGACCCACGCTTCAGGGAGCGTTTCGGGCCACGCGGCGTGCTCAAGTGCCGTGCGACTGACCGCGACGATCCAACCGTCGATCCGCGCTTTGGCCGTGTCGGCAGACAGACTATCGAAGACACGGGCGCGCTGACCAAAAAGCGCATGGAGACGGTTGACGACGAGACTTCGGCTGCTGCCATCGACTTCATCAGGCGTCAGGCGCAGGCGAACCGTCCGTTCTTCTGCTGGTTCAATTCGACCCGCATGCACGCAATCACGCATGTGCGGCCATCGATGCTGGGCCAAAGCGGCATCAGCGAATATTTCGACGGCATGATCGAGCATGATGGTCATGTTGGTCAAATTCTCAAGGCCCTCGATGATCTCGGTATCACCAATGACACCATCGTGGTCTACTCGACCGACAATGGCCCGCACATGAATACGTGGCCGGACGGCGGCTACACGCCATTCCGTAACGAGAAGAACTCGAACTGGGAAGGCGCGTTCCGTGTCCCTGCGTTCGTACGATGGCCGGGTCGCATTCAGGCGGGAAGCATCTCGAACGAGATTTTTTCGGGCCTCGACTGGTTTCCGACCCTGCTCGCGGTGGCGGGCGACACCGGCGTGAAGGAGCGCCTGCTGACAGGCTGGCAACCGCAGGCCAACGGTCGGACCTACAAGCTGCATCTCGACGGCTACAACCAGCTTCCCTACCTGACCGGACAGCAACCAAATTCGGCACGCAAGGAATTCTTCTACTTCAACGACGACGGCCAGCTCGTCTCGATGCGCTACGAGAACATGAAGCTGGTATTCTGTGAGCAACGCGAGGCCGGCACGATCCAGATCTGGCGCGAGCCGTTCACCTGCCTGCGTGCGCCTAAAATGTACAACCTGCGCATGGACCCTTACGAACGCGCCGACATCACGTCGAACACTTACAACGACTGGGTATTCAAGCTGTCGTTTCTGGCAGTTCCCGCGCAAGCCCTCGTCGCGCAATTCATCGGGACGTTCAAAGAATTTCCTCCACGTCAGACGCCATCGAGTTTCAGCGTCGATCAGATCATGGAGACACTGAAGAGGCCGCAGAGCGGCTGACGGTCATAACGTAGGGCTAGCCGGCGGTGATGCCGGCCAGCCCTACGATCCTTTGTCTGCTGTTGGCACATCGCGTCATTTCGCGGCTGCGCACCAATTTGGTCGCTCGCGGCACAAAGCGAAAGTCAGCTGGGCTGCGCTTGCAAAACCGATTTATGAGTACGCGCCTTGGTTCGCAGGCGACTGATTTGCGTCGTCGGGCAAATCAGCGATTTGGCTGTCCAGCCCCCTTTGCAAAAATATTTCCTCTTCTCATCAGACCCAAATCACCGGCTTATTCTGTTCTGTCCCGTGCCCGGGAGAGGGGCGTTGGCCATCGTCACGAACGTTGGGCGCGGGATGCGGTGGACGCGGTGGCGTCGTCGCGCCTTTTGGCGCGGACGAGCGATGCTAACGCGGACGGCGAAGCCGTGTGGTCCTGACGCCCCGATGCTGGCGTCAAGTTCCTGGGAAGCAAGCTTCATCAGGGATGACGGTGACAATAGGCCGGTCACCGGGGAGAGCGCGGAGGAAACCGTTAAAACCATTGCGCAGGGAAGGCCGGGTGTTCCGGCGAACCTGTGGTCGACCACCGTGTGCTTTCTACCCTTTGCACACGGGGCTGCGGGTGCAATGGGCACCCGGCTTTCCCTGCGCCCTCTCTGAGAGGGCGGATGATCCTTGCAAAAACTCGAGCGCATCGCGCGGCGAGGACGCGGAATCATGTTTTCGAAGGATTGAAGCACCTTGCGCGCAACGCGTTCAAACCGGTGTCAGCTCTGCAGCAGCGGACTTCCTACCGGCGACCCGCCGTGACATCAGTGACACCGCATCGACACGACAGGATATCGCCGCCATGCAGATCACCGACGCTCAGGTTCATCTTTGGGAAGCGCATCGCCCCGACCGCCCTTGGCCATCAGAGCAAATCGGCAAGCCATCTTTCGTGGTGGTGCCCGGCGCGAGGCCGCATCGGCCGGAGCCGCTCGGCGCGGACGAACTGATCGGAATGATGGACCGCACCGGAATCGATCGTGCGGTCATCGTGCCGCCGTCTCCGGTCGGCGACAGCAACGACACCGCGCTGGAAGCGGCGTTGCGGTTTCCGGCACGCTTTGCGGTGATGGGACGATTCAATCCTGAGGCCGGCGGCGCGCGCGAACGCCTCGAAACCTGGCTCGATCAACCCGGTATGCTCGGCATTCGCATGACGTTCTTCAAGTCGATCTGGGCGCGATGGCTTGCTCCCGGCGTGATCGACTGGTTCTGGTCCGGCTGCGAGCGGCTCGGCATTCCCCTGATGGCGCTGGCGCCGGGATTGCTCGGAGATATTGCGGCCCTGGCGCAGCGGCATCCGGGTCTTGCGATCATCGTCGATCACATGGGACGACGCAGCGAACTGCGCGACGCGGAATCTTTCGCCGATCTGGACGAATTACTGGCGCTCGCGCGTTTTCCCAGCATCGCCGTCAAGGCAACCGCGCTGCCCTGCTACTCGACCGAGCCTTATCCGTTCGCGAATCTGGCGCCGTATCTGCGGCGAACGTTCGATGCATTTGGCTCGGAACGTATCATGTGGGGCTCCGACGTGACGCGGTTGCCGTGCAGCTACAGCGAATGCCTCGACCATTTCAGGCAGGAACTCCCGTTCCTGACGGATGAGGACCGCGCAAATGTGCTGGGCGGAACGGCTGCCCGGCTGTTGCGATGGCCCTGAGGATCAAGCCAGATTGACGATCGATGGATGCTCTGACGCGCGTTCAGCCGCCGCCGTAACTCTGCACCAGGCTTCCCGCCACCAGCGACCAGCCGTCGACCAGCACGAAGAAGATCAGCTTGAACGGCAGTGACACCACCGCCGGCGGCAGCATCATCATGCCCATCGACATCAGGACCGATGCGACCACGAGATCGATGATCAGAAACGGCAGGAACAGCAGGAAGCCGATTTCGAAGGCGCGCTTCAGTTCGGAGATCATGAACGCCGGGATCAGGATCCGCAGCGACATTTCATCCGGGGTTGCGGGCGGCGGTTCGTTCGACATATCCAGGAACAGCTTGAGGTCCTTCTCGCGCACGTTCTTCATCATGAAGCCGCGCAGCGGCACCGAGGCGCGCTGCAACGCCTCCTCGACGCTGATCTGGTTGGCGACCAGCGGCTTGATGCCGTCGTCATACGATTTCTGCAGCACCGGCCCCATCACGAACGCGGTGAGGAACATCGCCAGTGCGACCATTACGGTGTTTGGTGGTGCGGTGGCGGTTCCCATTGCGGTGCGCAGCAGCGACAGCACCACGACGATCCGGGTGAACGACGTCATCATGATCAGGATCGATGGCGCGATCGACAGCACCGTGAGCAGCGCGATCAGTTGGATCGAGCGCTCGGTGACGCCGCCATTGCCCTGGCCGAGATTGATACTGATATCCTGCGCGAACGCCGGTTCGACCAGCGATCCGGCGGCGACTATCAGTGTGGCAAAAAATAAAACTCTACGCGGGAAAGACGCCGATCTCACGAAGGCGACTTCGGACGGCCCAGCAGCGAGGCCATCTCGTCTTCCAGATTCTCAAACCCGCTCTTCGGCGGCGTCGCGGCGACCGGCGGCGCGGCCGGCGGTTCGACGCGGGGGGCAGGGCGGCTCGGCGGCGGCTCAGGTGCGACCGGCGGCGCACCGACGCGCGGTTCGCTCGGCTCGGCCGGCCGGCGCAGGGCTGCTTCCAGCCGCTGCGCCATCTCGGCGAGGTTTTGATCGGCCGACGACAGAGACGGTGCGGGCGCCGGCGGGGGAACGGGCGGTGGCGGCGGCGGTGCCGCGGGGCGCTCCGCGCGAATCGCCGGCGGCCGGCGGCGGTTTCGGGGCTTCGGCCGGGCGTGTCGGGCGCGGCATCATCGGCTCGGAGCGCTGCGGCCTGGAAGGCAAAATCGGCGGATCGCTGCGCATCTCGACGCGCGGCTCCGAGCGCGGGCTGCTCGGCTCGGCCGAGAGGCCTGCAAAGGGATCGCTGCGCCGTTCCGGCGGCGGCGGGGGCGCCGGGCGGCGTATTTCGTCGGCAAAGGCCGGACGGGAGGGCCGTGGCGGCGGCTCCGGCATCTGCGGCTCGGCGTGATCGAAGCCATCGGACCGCGATCCATCGTCGCTCCAGTTGGCCGCGTCGGGCAGCGGCGCGATTCGCGGCGGTGCTTCCGCGCCGCCAACGGCGGGCCGTGACGCCATCTGGTCCCGCGCGGGCATGGCACGGAGGATATTGGGTTCCACCACGATGTCGGTGGGGCCGCCGATCATCAGGAGATGTTCGACATTGTCACGCCGTACCAGCACCAGCCGCCGGCGGCCATCCACAGCCGCGGCGTCAATCACCGCCAGGCGCGGCATCCGGCCGCGATTGGTGTTGGCACCGAGGCGGTTCCCGGCGAATCGGCGGACCAGCCACGCCAAAGCACCGATCAGCGCCAGAACGGCCACGAACGCTAAGATGAATGTCAGTGCCTGCATGCTTGGTCCCCGGCAAACGGCGATAAGTCAGAGATTTGCCCAATCTCTTAATTCCCCAGGGCAAGAACTGCCGCCCCGATGTCTTAATAACCCATGAATCGGCTGGACCAAAACGACTTCTCGCGTCCTCCAGCTTCAGCAATCGGGCTGGTTAACGGGGCTTTCGTGGCAAAAATGCGCTCGGGGCTGGCGTGGAACGAACCGCCGCGAGCATCGATTCTGCCAACCAAAACGAATCTTAACCAGCTGTTAACCATACACGCGGCAAATTCTGCCTACCCAAGGGCGTCGTGCCCGAAGGCAAGGGGAGAAGAGGGTTCAATGTCGGGCGATCTTCCGGTCTTGGCTGCGCTTCGTACCAGAATGCAGTGGCATCAGGAGCGCCAGCGCGTGCTGGCCGAAAATGTCGCCAATTCCGATACGCCGAATTTCAAGCCGCGTGATCTTGTGGAACCGAAATTCGATGCCTCCGGCTCCAGCGTGGATGGGCCGCTGGCGATGATGCGCACCAGCGCTGGCCACATCGGCCCGTCGGGCGCTCCGGAAAGCTTCGATCAAAATCGCAAGGTCGGCTTTGAGACACGACCTGCCGGCAACGCCGTCAATCTCGAAGACGAGATGCTCAAAGTCTCGAGCAATCAGATGGATTATGCCGCCGTGACCTCGCTCTACAGCCATAATCTTCATCTTCTGAAAACAGCGATTGGGAAGGCCTAAGGCCGGATTAAGACCAGGAAAGGGACAGCATGGCCGACCGTCAAGTCATCGCCGACTTCGCCAGATCAATGGGGATCGCGACCTCGGGCCTGCGTGCGCAGGCAGGACGCATGCGCACGATCTCGGAAAACATCGCCAACGCGGATTCCACCGCGACGACCGCCGGCGGCGATCCCTACCGCCGCAAGGTGCCGACCTTTTCCTCGGAGCTTGACCGTACGCTGGATGCGAAAGTCGTTACGCTCGGCCGGGTCGTGCCCGATGCGACGGCGTTTCGTGTCAAGCACGAGCCCGGCAATCCGGCGGCGGATGCCGAGGGCAACGTCAAATACCCCAACGTCAATCCGCTGGTCGAAATGACCGACATGCGCGATGCGCAGCGATCTTACGAAGCGAACCTCAACATCATCCACGCTACGCGCACGATGATCCAACGCACGCTCGACATCCTCAAGTCCTGAAACAGGGAACTTAGAACATGGCTTTACCCACAATCGCTGCAAACGCCTACGCGAGTGCAGCTCGCATGATAGACGCCGGCGGCCTTGCCAAGCCGACCGACGCGGGAGGCCCCTCGTTCGGAGATCTGCTCAAGGATGCGATAGGAAGTGTCATAGACGGTGGGCGAAAATCCGATCAGCAGACGGTCGCCATGACGGCGGGCAAGGCCAATGTCATGGATGTCGTGACGGCGGTGGCGGAGACCGATGTCAAGATATCGACGCTGGTGTCGGTGCGCGACAAGGTCATCTCGGCCTACGAAGACATCATGAAGATGCCGATTTGAGTTTTCAACTACGTCATTCCGGGGCGCGCGAAGCGCGAACCCGGAATCGCGAGATTCCCCGATGCGCAATTGCGCATCTGAGGTTCGGCTCTGCGAGCCGGAATGACGAAAAAAGCTCAACAAAGCGAGACAAAGAAAATGACCGGTCCTGAAACCCTCGATGTGGCGCGCGATGCGATCTGGACCATTGTCGTGGTGTCGTCGCCGCTGATGTTCGTGGGCCTTGTGGTCGGCGTCGTGGTGTCGTTGTTCCAGGCGCTGACGCAGATCCAGGAGCAGACCCTGGTGTTCGTGCCGAAGATCCTGGCGATTTTCGTCACGCTGCTATTGGCGCTGCCGTTCATGGCGGACGCGCTACACAGTGAGATGATGCGGATATCGTCGCGAATCATAGGTGGTTGAGGCACTATGCGTGGATCATGCGCATCGACGTCTCACTGCTGCCCGTGCTCGCGGCCACCTTCATGCTGGTGTTTGCCCGTGTCGGCAGCATGGTGATGCTGCTGCCGGGGCTCGGCGAGTCGAACATTCCGGTTCGCATCAAGCTTGCGATCGCGTTGCTATTGACCTTCGTTCTTCTGCCGCTGCATCGCGCCGCCTATCAGATCGACGCCCAATCGATCAACCCGTTGCTGGTGATGATGGTTCACGAGATCATCGTCGGCGTCGTGCTCGGCGCCACCGCGCGGGTGACGCTCTCGGCCCTGCAGGTCGGGGGCGCGGTGATCGCCCAGCAAATGGGGCTCGGTTTCGTCACCTCGGTCGATCCGACCCAGGGCCAGCAGGGTGTGCTGATCGGCAACTTCCTCACCATGCTCGGCATAACGCTGTTGTTTGCGACCGACAGCCATTACCTCGTCATCGCCGCGCTCAACGACAGTTACAACATTTTCTCGCCCGCCGATCTGACGCCGAGCGGCGATATCGCCGCCCTTGCGACCCGTGCTTTCGCCGCCGCCTTCAAGATTGGCATGCAATTGTCGGCGCCGTTCCTGGTGTTCGGCCTGGTGTTCAATATCGGGCTTGGCGTGCTGGCGCGGCTGATGCCGCAGATGCAGGTCTATTTCGTCGGCGTGCCGCTATCGATTCTGGCCGGCTTCCTGATCTTCTCGCTCGTTCTCGTGGCCATGATGGGAACGTTCCTGAACTACTTCACCGGCGTCATGCAAGATTTGACGCCATGAAATGCAGGCCCGGAACTGCAAGCCTGGAATTGAAAGCCTGATCGATGGCCGACGAGAGCGATTCGTCAGACAAAACAGAAGACCCCACCCAAAAACGTCTTGATGAGGCGCTTGAACGTGGCGACGTCGCGAAGAGCCAGGAGGTCAACACCTGGTTCATGATCGCCGGCGCGACGCTGGTGCTGTCGTCGTTTTCCGGATCGATCGGCAGCATCAAGATGCCGCTGCGCAACCTGATCGCCAATTCCTGGATGATCCATGTCGACGGGCCCAGCCTGTTGGAGCTGGGACAGCGTCTCGAATACATGCTGATCGCAGCGCTCGGCGTGCCGCTGTTGATGCTGGCGATCGCGGCGATCTCCGGCAACATGCTGCAGCACCGGCTGGTGTGGTCGGGTCAGTCGCTCACACCGAGTTTCAGCAAGATATCGCCGGCCTCCGGGTTGAAGCGGATCTTCGGCAAGCAGGCGGCGGCGAACTTCGCCAAGGGCATCTTCAAGCTGGTCGCGCTGGGCAGCGTGATGACGGCGATCCTGTGGCCGGAGCGCCATCGGCTGGAGTCGATGGTGGCGCTCGAGCCGACGGCGATCATGGGGATGATCATCGGCCTGGCGATGAAACTGCTGGGGTCGGTGGTGGCGATGCTCGCGGTGGTCGCGATCGCCGACTATTTCTTCCAGTACCGGACCTGGTTCGAGCGGCAGAAGATGTCGCTGCAGGAGATGAAGCAGGAATTCAAGCAGTCCGAAGGCGACCCCCACATCAAGGGCCGGCTGCGGCAGTTGCGGCACGCGCGCATGAAGAAGCGCATGATGACCGCGGTTCCCAAGGCGTCCGTGATCATCACCAACCCGACCCACTACGCGGTCGCGCTGTCCTACGAACGCGGCATGGCGGCGCCGATCTGCGTGGCCAAGGGCGTCGACCAGATCGCGCTCAAGATCAGGGAGATCGCGAAGGCGCACGACATCCCGATCGTGGAAAACGTGCCGCTGGCGCGGGCCCTGCACGCCACGGTGGAAATCGACCAGGAAATCCCGGTCGAGCACTATCATGCGGTCGCCGAAGTCATCGGCTACGTCATGGGCCTCAAACGCGGGCTTTCCGGCCGGCCGGCTTGAAAAACGTGAGAAACCGGCCTGGAATGCGCCCCAACAACGAAATAGCCGCCTGATGGACTTGCGCTTGCCGGTCCGATTCAGGCACTCAGGAGCGGGCGTGCACGAGCGCGTCAGCTCCATGTCGACAGGCCGCGTCCCCGGGTTATGACCGCCGATACCGACCACGATCCGTCGCAACTACCGACCAGCGCCCACGAGCCGGCGCGGCGCGGCGGCAGCATCGTTCTGGTGCTGCTGGTGGCCGGCGGCATTGTCGCGGCGGCGGTCGCGCTGATGACCATCGGCCGGACGCAGGCGCAGCCTTACATTCTTGGATTGCTGGCGCTGCTGGCGATGGTCGGGTTGTTCAACCTGTTCGCGTTCGCCGCCGGGATCATTCGTTTCGCCGATCGCGCCGCCGATGACCCGGTGATGGGTCATATCGCCGATCAGGCCTATGACGGCCTCGCGGTCACCGACCCCCGTGGTCATGTGGTCTATTCGAACGCGAACTATCTGGCGCTGACGGGGGCTGCGAGCGCGCAGGACGTGCGCCCGGTGGAGCGGGTCTTCATCGGCAATCCAGATGTGTCGGAGGCGGTGTTTCGGCTGCTCAAGGCGGCGCGCGAGGGCAAGCGTCAGCAGGAAGAAGTCCGGATCGCCGTCCATGACGGCAGCCATGGCCGCTGGCTGCGGATGCGGGTGCGGCCGCTCGGCCAGGGCAAGCGCGAGGCGAAATACGCGGTGTGGTCGATCGCCGATATCACGCGCGACCGCGAGCGGCAGGAAGACGTGTTTCAGGAACTGCAGCACGCGATCGAATATCTCGATCATGCGCCGTGCGGATTCTTCTCGGTCAATCCGGCCGGCGATCTCGTCTATGTCAACGCGACGCTGGCAAACTGGCTCGATCACGACCTTGCCGAAATCGGTTCGGGCGGGTTGAAGCTGACCGATATCGTGTCGGGCGATGGCGCGTCGTTGCTGACCTCGATCGTGGCGGTGCCCGGCGAAGTCAAAACCGAAGTGATCGATATCGATCTGCGGATGCGCGGCGGCAAGACCATGCCGGTGCGGCTCTATCACAAGCTGGCGTTCGGGGCCGACGGCGTGCCCGGCGCCTCGCGGACGCTGGTCATCAGCCGCGCGCGCGACGAACGCTCCGATCCGCAGCGCGCCGCCGAAGTCCGCTTCATGCGCTTCTTCGACCATACCCCGATGGCGATCGCGACCGTGGACCGCGCCGGCGAGGTGGTTCGCGCCAATGCGCGCTTTGCGAAGCTGGCGCAAGGCCTCGGCCTCGAAGCCAGCGCCAGTAACTCGATCTTCCGGACCGTTAGTGCGCGCGACCGCAGTTCATTGATCGCGGCCATCAACCAGGCCGCCGAAGGCCAGGGCGATATTGCGCCGGTCGAGGCGATGCTCGACGGCGGCAAGGAACGCTGGGGCCAGTTCTTCGTCACCGCGGTCGAGGCCGATGAGCGCGAGACCGAGGCTGCCATTGTCTACATGCTGGAGACCACCGAGCGGCGCACGCTGGAGAACCAGATCAACCAGTCGCAGAAGATGGACATGGTCGGCCAGCTCGCCGGCGGCATCGCGCATGATTTCAATAACGTGCTCTCCGCCATCATGATGGCGAACGATTTCCTGCTGAACGCGCACAAGCCGACCGATCCGTCGTTCCAGGACATCATGCAGATCAAGCAGAACGCGACCCGCGCCGCGACCCTGGTGCGGCAATTGCTGGCGTTCTCGCGCAAGCAGACGTTGCGGCCCCAGGTGCTCGACCTCGGCGATGCGCTGTCCGATCTGACCATGCTGCTGCGCCGTCTGATCGGCGAGAAGGTCAAATTCGATCCGGTGCACGGCCGTGACCTCTGGCAGGTCAAGGTCGACGTCTCGCAATTCGAGCAGGTGATCGTCAACCTGGCGGTCAATGCGCGCGATGCGATGCCCGACGGCGGCAAACTGACGATCAAGACCGCGAATGTTTCGGCGCAGGAAGCCGAGAAGCTGTCTTACAAGGGCATGCCGCCGGCGGACTATGTCCGGATCGACGTATCGGATACCGGCACCGGCATTCCCGCTGAAATCGTCGACAAGATCTTCGAGCCATTCTTTTCGACCAAGGAAGTCGGCAAAGGCACCGGCCTCGGTCTTTCGACGGTGTATGGCATCGTCAAGCAGACCGGCGGCTTCGTCTATGTCGACTCCGAGGAAGGCAAGGGCACCACGTTCCGTATCTTCCTGCCGCGGCATCATGCCGAGCAGGAACCGCAGCACGAGTCGCAGGCGGCCAATGGAGCGGCCAAAGGGGCCGTGGTCGAGCCGAAACCGCGGGTCGATCTGACCGGCCAGGGCACGATCCTGCTGGTGGAAGACGAGGAGGGCCTGCGCTCGCTCAACGCACGTGGCTTGCGTTCCCGCGGCTATACTGTGATCGAAGCGTCGAACGGCATCGAGGCGCTGGAAGCGCTCGAAGAGAAAGACGGCGCGATCGATCTCGTGGTGTCCGACGTGGTGATGCCGGAAATGGACGGGCCGACGCTGTTACGGGCGATGCGCGGCCGCAATCCCAACCTCAAGATCATCTTCGTTTCGGGATACGCGGAAGACGCGTTTGCGAAGAGCCTCGAGGAGAATGAAAAGTTCGACTTCCTGGCAAAGCCGTTTGCGCTGAGTGCCTTGGTTGCCAAGGTAAAGGAAACCATGGCGCCATCGTAACGGACCGCACCGCAACAAACGGCTGGATTGCCGCATCCCCGCGACCGAGGGCCGCATAGTCGGTCCTCGATAGTGGCTTCACATTCATGCCACGGTGCCCATCTTAAAAGCGCTTTCCCCTGCTGGGGATGGAGGAAAAAGGCCATGAGATTCACGCAGCGCGGTCGCGCTATTATTAAAGCCCTTGCCGTCGTTCTGTCGTTGGCGCTGCCGTTGATATCGGCCGTCTCGACGGCCGATGCGCGGGTTGGTGGTGGCATGAGTTCGGGATCCCGGGGAACGCGGACGTTCTCCGCGCCGCCGAGCACATCGACGGCACCCAGCGCGACGCAGCCGTTCAACCGCACGTTCACCCAGCCAGGCAATCCCGCGGTCGGTAACGCCACCGCGGGCGGCGGCTTCTTCAACCGGCCGGGTGGCGGCATGCTGCGCGGCCTCGCCGCCGGCTTCCTCGGCGCCGGCCTGCTCGGCATGTTGTTCGGCGGCGGCCTGTTCGGCGGGCTCGGCGGCCTGTCGTCGCTGTTTGGCCTGATCCTGCAGATCGGCTTGATCGTCATCGTTGTTCGACTGGCGATGTCGTGGTGGCAACGCCGCACCACGCCGGCCTATGCCGATGCCCCCGCCGCAGGACCAGGCGGCGCATCGATTCACCGTATGGCACCAGGGTTCGGACTGGGATCGGGTAGCGCGCCGCTTGAGATTCTTCCGGCCGACTATGAATCCTTCGAACGACTGCTCAGCGATATTCAGGCGGCTTGGTCGAACGAGGATGTCGCGAAGCTTCATACACTGGCAACACCGGAGATGGTGTCGTATTTCACCGATGATTTGCAGCGAAACAAGGCGCGCAATGTCGTCAACAAGGTCACGGGGACCAAGCTGCTGCAGGGCGATCTTGCGGAAGCCTGGCGTGAAGGCGAGACCGACTTCGCCAGCGTCGCGATGCGGTTCTCGATGATCGACAAGACCGTGGATCGCGTCTCCGGCCGCCTGGTCGAAGGCAGCGAACAGCCAAGCGAAGCGACGGAGGTCTGGACCTTCCTGCGGCCGCGCGGCGCCAATTGGGAATTGTCGGCGATCCAGCAGGCCAGTTGATCGCGACGTGACGCGATCGGGAAATCAAGCGCCGCGATTCATTTCGCGGCGCTTTTTTATTGACGCCGGCTTTCGTTTCGCCGTCGTCGAGCCGGAATAATATCCCGGCCTAATGGTTGATGTCAGATCATGCGCCGGCGCCCATGCGGCCGGCTAAAAAAAATTGGGAGGATCCGATGCCGATTTCTGCTCGGATCGTTTCGCGTGCCTGTTTGGCTCTCACCGCGATGGCTTGTCTGGTCCTGATCGCGGATCGGCCGGCCAATGCGCAGGCGGCCGGCACGACGTTTTTTGTAACCAGCACCGGCATCGGTAACGGCGCCAACCTCGGCGGTATCGCCGGTGCCGACAATCATTGTCAGGAACTTGCACAGGCCGCTGGCGCCAACGCTTCCGGCGTCAAGACCTGGCATGCTTATCTCTCGACGCAGGCGGCCGATGGCAAGCCTGCGATCAACGCGCGTGACCGCATTGGCAAGGGACCCTGGCAGAATGCAAAGGGTGTCGTGATTGCCAAGGATGTCGCCGAACTCCACGGCAGCAACAATCTCACCAAGCAGAGCGCGTTGAGCGAAAAGGGCGAGGTCATCAACGGCCGCGGCGATATCCCGAACCGCCATGACATGCTGACGGGATCGCAGCCCGATGGCACCGCGTTCGCGGCGGGCGAAGACCGCACCTGCAAGAACTGGACGAGCAGCACGCAGGGATCGGCGATGCTCGGGCATTCCGATCGCATCGGCCTGCGCGACGATGACGCGTCGAAATCCTGGAACAGTTCGCACCCGTCGCGCGGGTCCGAAGGCGGCTGCTCGCAGGCCGATCTCAAGAGCACCGGCGGCGACGGGCTGATGTATTGCTTCGCGGTGAACTGAGTCCGACCCGACGGTTACGCAGGAAAGCAAAAGCGACGCGGCGCAGGCCCGGCCTGCCGCTCGCGTCGGTTTTTGCTTGCTTCGGCATGGGCCGCGCTTGCCGGCTGAGCGCGTTGAACGAATCATCGAATGATTTGTTAAGCTTGGCTGAGCGGAAAGGTGCGGTCGATGCGCTATGAACTTTATTACTGGCCGAGCATTCAGGGCCGCGGCGAATATGTCCGTCTCGCGCTGGAGGAGGCCGGGGCCGATTATACCGACGTCGCCCGGGGCGCTCGCGGGGTGGCCGCGATGATGAAGATGATGGAGGCGAAAAATACGCCGCCCTTCGCGCCGCCGTTCCTCAAGGCGGGCCAGCTCGTGATCGGGCAGACCGCCAACATTCTGTTCTATCTGGGATCGCGCCATGGTCTGGCGCCGAAGGCGGAAGCCGGCCGGCTATGGTTGCATCAATTGCAGCTCACGGTGACCGATTTCGTAACGGAAGTTCACGACACCCATCATCCCCTCGGGCCATCGCTGTATTACGAGGATCAGAAGGCGCCGGCGAAAAAGCGCACCGATGAATTCTGGAACGAACGGGTGCCGAAATATCTCGGCTATTTCGAGGGGCTGCTGGAGAGCAATGGTGGCGGTTATGTCACCGGCCGCCGGCTGACCTATGTCGACCTGTCGATGTTTCAACTCGTCGAAGGGCTGCGTTATGCTTTTCCGAAGCGGATGAAGGCCTTTGAGCGCAAGATACCAGGGCTGGTCGATCTGCACGACCGGGTTGCCGCACGGCCAAACATCAAGGCCTATCTCACCGGCGACCGCCGCATCGCCTTCAACGAAGACGGGATATTTCGGCGCTACAAGGCGCTGGATATCTAGCGCGGCAACTGATGAGCTACCTGTTCCGTCCGTCGATCGGCGTCATCGCCAGTTTCGCAAGCTCGATGCCGTCGATACAGCTGACATTCAGCGCCACGACTTCGGTGCCATCGGGCTTGCTGCCGCGGGCGAACACGTCGACGCCACAGTCGACGCAGAGCTGATGCCGGATCGCGTGCTTGTTGAAGAGATATTCGCGCAAATTTTCGACGCCGGCGCGGAGCTGAAAACTCTTCGGCGACAGGAACGCGAAGTGCAGTCCCTTCTTGGTGCAGATCGAACAGTTGCACGCCGTGACAAGCGCCAGATCGGTGGTGCATTCGAACCGCACCATGCCGCAATGGCAGCCGCCGGTGTAGGTCTTGCTGTCGGGCATCGTCAGCTCCGTGTTGCTACCAGACGCCGGGCAGCAGGCGATAGCGTACCCGCGAGATATAATCGTCATAGCCCGGCAGGCCCGCAATCAGCGTGCGTTCTTCTATTCCGGCGCGAATGCCGAACAACACCGCAAACAAAGGCGAGGCTGCGAGGCCCCAGGCTGAGCCCAATAATAGCGCTATGCCGACAAGAAACAGCACCGCGCCGCTGTACATGGGATGCCGCACCCAGGCGTAGGGACCGGTGGAGACCACGTGATGGCCACGCTCATGCTGCACCTTGACCAAGGGGGCGGCGAACGAGTTTTCGTGCATCACCCACATGATGAAGATGGTGGAAAGCAGCAGCAGCGCCAGCCCCAGCGCCTGCAAGGCAATCGGAAAAGCCGGGCCGTGGAGGCGGTGATCGAACCCGATCGCCACGAACCAGATCAGGAACGCGCCGCCGATGACGGGCACGAATATCTTGTCGGCGGCGGGCTGCTCATCCTGCGCGGTCAGGCGCATGCGCTCGGCCAGCAATTCCGGATCGGTCCTGGCGAGCCAGGATCCCGCCGACAGACTGATGACGGCCATGGCCGCCAGAAAAACCCAGGCAGCCGGCCAGCGCAACGTACCCGCAGGCGCGAACAACAGCGCGCCCATCCCGACAACCCAGAGCAGGCTCTGCCATATCCATTTGGCGATCATGCGGTGCGCCCTCCGACGCAAGACACCATGATCGCGATGTTTTCGGCAAACTTGCGGCGGTATTTGCGGTTGGCGCTAGCCGCCGTCAGACCAGCTGGTCGATTCGCGTGCCCTGACCCGGCGGAAGCGGAGCCGGGGTCGGCGCCTGGGCCGCGGCCGCGTCGTCGTTATCATTGTCGCTCTTGACGACAGGGGGCGTGTTCTGGTTCGCGGTGGAAGCTGGCTGTACCGGGGGCGGGGAGGAAATGCTCGAAATACTCATGGACAGATACTCGTGGGCAAAGATTCCTGGGACGGGGATTGGCACAGGGATCTGGGCCAACTTGCCCGACTGTGACCGGGGCTAACCAACGCTCCATGAATCCAATCGTTAAAAGGCGCGCGATCGGAACCAACTTGCCGCGGATGGTGAACGGAAAACTCCGATTTCGCTGGAAATCGATCGATTGCGATGAAGGCGGCGTTACTCGTCCGTGCTGCGCGAGATCGCGATCGAGGCCTCGGTTTTGGTCCTGACGCAGCGCATGTCGAGGCGGCGATAGCGCGTCGAGACGTCGTCGCCATGGATCAGCCCCATCCGCTTGATGCAGCGATTGACGCCTTTCAGCATGTCGTCCTTGGGCAGCGTGAAGATGATGGCCGCACCGCTGGCCGCGAGATCGAGAAACGCCGGCGGCGGCTTGCGGACGCTGGCCCTGACGAACAACTGGTTGGAATAGCTGCGGCCGGCGCAGCCGAGCGAAAGCTCCTTGGCCTGCGGATGCGACAGGTAGATCACATTGGCCGCGGTCTTGCCGACGTTAAGCCCGTCGATCTGGTTCTTGAGCTGGGCCGCGAGATCGTCGCAGCGATCGGCGCGGGCCGGCGAGGCGCCTGACACCGCAAAAAAAGCAGCGGCCAGCAGCGCCAGCGCAATCGAACTCGTCAAACGATTTCCAGTCATCGATACCCCCAAACCATAAAAGCCCGCGCGGACGGTTCTTGCAAGAGGCGGACAAAGAGCCGGACAAGGCCCGGGCGCAGAACGACGTTCGTTGCCTAACCCCGTCATGACCGGGCGAAAATACCCGCGGGAACGTAGAAAGCGCGGTCCGATGACGGGCTTGGCGCGTCTGCATGGCAGATGACCCGGTGCTCCCAAAACCTTACCTTTTTCGCCAAAAGTGCTTAGAACGGTTCGATCCCCGGCGTCTCGAAGCGGACGTTTCCGGCCACAAAACCTGCGAGCAAGCCCATGAACGCCCCGACCGCCTTTCCCGACCAGAAACCCGTTCCGCCCTACAAGCACACGCCGCTGTTTCCGCTGGGCGCCGACACCACGCCCTACAAAAAGATCACGACCGAGGGCGTGCGGGTCGAGAAGGTGCTGGGCAAGGAGATGCTGGTGGTGTCGCGCGAGGCGCTGCGGGCGCTGTCGGAGGCCGCGTTCGGCGACATCAACCATTATCTGCGCCCGGGCCATCTGAAGCAGCTGCGCAACATCCTCGACGACAAGGAAGCCAGCGACAACGACAAGTTCGTCGCCTTCGATTTTCTGAAAAACGCCAACATCGCCGCCGGCGGCGTGCTGCCGATGTGCCAGGACACCGGCACCGCGATCATCATGGGCAAGAAGGGCTGCAACGTCATCACCGACGGCGACGACGAGGCGGCGCTGTCGGAAGGCGCACGCGACGCCTACCTGCGCCGCAATCTGCGCTATTCGCAGGTGGCGCCGTTGTCGATGTATGAGGAAAAAAACACCGCCAACAACATGCCGGCGCAGTGCGAGATCTACGCCGAAGGCGACGACGCCTACAAGTTCATGTTCATGGCCAAGGGCGGCGGCTCCGCCAACAAGAGCTTTTTGTTTCAGGCGACGCCGTCGGTGCTGACGAAAGATCGCCTGCTGGCGTTCCTGAAGGAGAAGGTGCTGACCTTGGGTACCGCCGCGTGCCCGCCCTACCATCTGGCGATCGTGATCGGCGGCACTTCGGCCGAGCTGTGCATGAAGACCGTCAAGCTCGCCTCGGCGCGTTATCTCGATGCGCTGCCGACCCATGGATCGCCCGACGGCAACGCCTTCCGCGATCTGGAGATGGAGCAGGAAATCCTCAAGATGACGCAGTCGCTCGGCGTCGGCGCGCAGTTCGGCGGCAAGTATTTCTGCCACGACGTGCGCGTGATCCGGCTGCCGCGCCACGGCGCGTCGCTGCCGATCGGGCTTGGCGTGTCGTGCTCGGCCGATCGCCAGGTGCTCGGCAAGATCACAAAGGACGGCGTCTATCTCGAGGAGCTCGAGCACAATCCGGCGCAATATCTCCCCGCGGTGGAGCAGGCGCTCGGCGGCGAGGTGGTCAAGATCGACCTCAATCAGCCGATGAAGGACATTCTGGCGACGCTGTCGAAGCACCCGACCAAGACGCGGCTGTCGCTGACCGGCACCATGATCGTGGCGCGCGATTCCGCGCATGCCAAATTGCGCGAGCGGCTGGAGAAGGGCGAACCGCTGCCGGATTATTTCAAAAACCATCCGGTGTACTACGCCGGTCCCGCCAAAACCCCGGACGGCTACGCCTCCGGCGCGTTCGGCCCGACCACCGCGGGACGGATGGATTCCTTTGTCGATCAGTTCCAGGCCGCCGGCGGTTCGATGGTGATGGTCGCCAAGGGCAACCGCGCGGTCGCGGTGCGCGAAGCCTGCAAGAAGCATGGCGGCTTCTACCTCGGCTCGATCGGCGGTGCCGCGGCGAACCTCGCCGAGCACTGCATCAAGAAGGTCGAGGTGGTGGAATATCCCGAACTCGGCATGGAAGCGATCTGGCGCATCGAGGTCGAGGATTTCCCGGCCTTCATCATCATCGATGACAAGGGCAACGACTTCTTCAAGGAATTGAATCTGGGGTGAGGGGAGACCTACACATGCCGTCGTCCCGGCGAACGCCGGGACCCATAACCCCTGGCCGTCTATTGCTGCTAAGGGCGGCCAACTCATCGCCAAAACGAGAACACACGGCGTATGGGTCCCGGCGTTCGCCGGGACGACGCGGATAGATTTCAGACACAGCTTCACCTTCTCGCGACACGATGCGCCCGAGGGATGTTTGAAATTCTCGCCCCAACAACAGGGCGCAGAGCGATCCCAAGAGGGACGCAGGGAAAGCCGAGTGCGCGGTGCACCCGCAGCCCCGCGTGCAACAAAAAAGCACACGGGTTAGTCACCACAGGTCCACCGGAACACCCGGCCTTCCCTGCGCAATGGTTTTAACGGGGTATGCCGTGCTCTCCCCGGCGACGAATTCGTCTTGTCGCCGTCATCGGCGGATTGAAGGTCTTGGCGAACCCGGTCGGGCTCGCAAAACCTCCGCCGACTTGACACCAGCAACGGGTGCCAGGACCACACGGTTTTGCCGTCCGCAACATGCGCCGTTCGTCTGCACGCGGCGATCGCTCACGAAGTCCAAAGGACCCGCCCTGCGATCACCTCACGCGCCCGACGCTGCCGCGTCCACCGCATCCCATCCCGCGTAAGTGACGATCATGATACGCCCCTCTGTTGGGGTGGGACGGCGGGAAATAAGCCGGTGATTTGGGGTAAAGCGTAAAGCCGGATATTTTTCGTTTGGGGGCTGGACAGCCAAATCGCTGATTTGCCCCTCGAGGGGGGTGTGGTCAAACGCCTCCCCCGGTGCCCGGGAACATTTCTGTCCGAGCGATTTTATCGTTTTGGTGTCAGGTGACACACCGAGTCAACTTGCCGGGCCTGGTTCCCTCCCAGATCAAGTCCGGCTTTTTTCGCCGCAGGGCCGGGCTTGCTCGCCTCGCCAAGGTCGGGTCGGATGGTTTTCGCAGCCCAGCCGGTGTCTTCGCAGAGGGTGCATTTCATCGATCACACCAGGCGAAACGGCAGCGGCAGCGGGAGCTGGATATCGTGATATCGACCTTCGTGCCGCTCGACGAAGTCCTCAAGATAAAATGGCACATCGCGGAGCTGCAGATCGCAGCGCCGGCGCAGCTCGTGGGCTACTTGGCCTGAGGCGTCCTCGGACCATTTTTCGGCAGTGTTGAAGCCGACGACCCGCACCGGGTTCTGGTATTGCCCTTCGAGCATGTCCATGATGACTGCTTCGAGGTCGGCGTGCTCGGCATCGGTTTCCCGATAGGCTAGACCGGCGCGGCCAAAATCATCCAACACGATGTAGACATTCTGATCGTCGTCGTTCGGAACGATCGAGGGCGTCCGATTGGATTTGCGCATCTTACAAACTCCACGCCACAGAACCGGGATTTAAGCCGTGTTCCGGTGATTTGTTCCTAAGATGTGGAACGCGCTGTTTCCGCCGACGTTGGTTTCGAAAGGAGTTCCTCGATGGCTTATTCATTACCATGCAAATTGCTCGTCATCGCGGTCCTGCTCTCCCCACTATCGGTTCTTGCGCAGAGTGGCGGAGGAGGAAGTGGTGGCGGATCTTCCGGGGGCGCGTCGGCGGGCGGCGCCTCTACCGGCGGCGCGTCGGGGACAGCGGGTGCTCCCAGCGCCGGTTCGGCGGGAGCGGGCAGCGCGGCAGTCAGTGGCGTGACCGGGCCGGGAAACGTCGAAGGTCTCAACAACGCCGGCAATGATCCGAGTGGTGCAGCCAACGCTTCAAACGCATCCAATACGCCTGGTACGAACTCGGCCGGAACGGCCGACTCGTCAGGATCGCGATCCGGGACCGCTGCAGGTCGTGCGCCATTAGGTTCGACAACGGTCGGCACGGCGGGTAATCGGGCCGGTGGGGCAGTCGGAGGCCGCATCGATGGTACCGTCACCCCAGGGCCAGCGATGCCCGGCGATGACGCTATCCGAGCGGAGGGTTCCCAAGATTCCAATGTCGGCAAAAAGATCAAAAGCATTTGCAGAGGATGCTGAAGTCCATGCCAACCTGAGGACACCTCTCAGGTCAAGCCGGACTTGGCGGAGCGATAGCCTGCAGCCGCTGATCAGCAACCTTGATCGGCCACTTTGGCGCCTTGGGCCTCCTGGGCTGCGGTGGGCTGAGCCTGCTGTTGCCTTTGAGCGTCCTGCGCTGACATGGCTTTGTCCCCTGCCACGCGGTTCATCGTTTCGGTCGGAGGGTGCTCTTTGGTATCTGCTGACCCGGTGGTAATTGTCTGACCGGTCGCCCCGGGCGTCGGGCCAGAGCCGGCATCCTTACCAACGGTGTTGCAGGGGCCGGCCTGCGCGTTGCTGACGCTCAAAATGATGACGGCGCAGCCTGAGAGAATGAGCTGTCTGGTGTTCATCGTGCATCTCCTTGGTTTTCATCCTTCGACGCGTGGCGTCTTTGGGCGCCACCTCGAGGATTTACGCCTGGCGGATGGGATGTTGGCCTCCCTTACAATTTGAATGTGCAGGAACGACCGGAGTTCCGAAAGAACTCAGGTTTTTATCGGCCCGGCAAGGATCAGGACGCGCTTGGCAAGAAGTCCCGAGACCACGAATGGGAAGCGCACTCGGCCGATCGGCGCCACTCAATCTGTATAGACCCCAGCGAGGGAACTGGACGCCTCTCAGCGTGTTTCTGCCCTGGAGGACTGAACATGGATGACCTGAAGAAGACGGGCTACCAGGACCGCTCGAAAATCAACATGCACGAACCCCACGAAGTCCAGTACTGGACGAAGCACCTCGGGGTTTCGAAAGAGCAATTACAGAAGGCCGTCGACAAGGTCGGCAACGGCGCGGCGGCGGTGAAAAAGGAATTGGCGGCCTGAACCTCCAGTGAGGGTCGTCGAGGGCGCGCGGTATTCCCGCGGTCTAGGGAGCGGGGCCCGCGCGCTTCGAGGTCTGTGCAACGATCCTGGCTTCACGTGTCCTAATGTAGGTTCATTCGGAGACGATTCCGCACTCAGGAGTCGCGATGATCGTTGACCCAACGAGCGCCATCGTCTTCGGGGCCGTCGAATCGAAAAGCCCGGCGTAGCGGCTGCCGGGCTGATCGCAAATATCCTCACATAAACAATGGGAGCCAATTAAGCGGATGACTCTCGCCGTGTCTGTCCACAACGACACACAGGAACCTCCCATCGCGCAAGCGTTGGATCACTCGGGATAAGTCTCACCGCCGTCCGGCGTCGCCTTGTGGAAAAGGATGAATACCAGGGGGTTGCCGGGCTCGGACATCGCGTCGCTACGCTGGCCCGTTACCTCTCCGGCCACGCTGCTTGTATATTCCGCAACCACTTCGCCGAAACTGTTGCGCTGGATGGCCACCTTCTGTCCGGCTTCGACCTTGTCGTTGAGCTTGACCAGATGCTCGACGAGCCCGCCCTGGGTTGCCAGGATCGGGAACGCACTGTTGCCGATGAAAACACCCACGTCCTTGCCTGTACGTCCCAATGGCCCGGCAAGGATGCGATGATGCTTGAGGACGTTCATTGTGCCTTCCACGAACAGGGAGATCATTTCGAGGTCCAGGACGCGTGCAGCGCCGACCTCCGCGCAAAAGGACGGGATGCCCACGTCGACAAACGCATTATGCAGGACCCCGGGATACACATGATTGTCGAAGATCTGGCCGACCGGGTACAGTTCCACAATCGCCTTGATCTCGGGCACATCCATGCCGGCAATATTGAATGCGCTGACATCGAATCCGGTTGTCCCGGTATGGAAGTCGATCGCGGCGTCGGCGTTCGGCCGCAGCAGCCGGTTGAACAGGAGCCCGGCGTGTCGGCTGGCCGCGGTGACACCGTTCTCGTTCCCGGGCCATTCCCGATTCATATCGATGAGATCATTGCCCCTGCCGAAATTGGGCCATCTGCGCTGCATGCCTTCTATGGCCGGGCGGGCCACGTCCGTGACGGTCATCACCGTGCCCGACATCTGCGCCGGATCGAGCTGGTTCATCACGGTCTGGACCGTATGGATGGAACTCATCTCGTCGCCATGCACACCGCTCACCAGGACGACGCGCTTGCCGGGCTTTGCCCCCCTGGCGACCGTCACGGACACATACCAGTGCTGTCCGGTCGGCATCTCCACGCCCTGAAAATACAAAAGGTGCTTCTGCCCGGGCTCCAGGTCGTTGACGTCGAGGGCGCTGACGACCTTCTTCCCCTGGATTGTATCGCCGGTATAGACCGTTGCTGATGGCGCACCCCGTGTCGGGCTGACAGCGGAAGTCGCTGAGTCCTGGGCGTTCGCAGAACCAGCATTGGCCGCGAGAGCAGCCGATGCGCCGACCGTTGCAATTGATGCGATCATGAAGTCGCGGCGATCGAGGCGTTCCTCTGGCTCGTTTGACATGATGGATGTCCTTACCGTGTGAAAAACGACGTTACAACAGCATACACTCTTCGATTGCAAATCGTACCCCACTTCACGCATGAGTGTAGCCGACCTCTCGGGCTTGCGATTTTGCCGCGTCGTTCGGCAAGGCCCGTAGATGGCGCGAGTACAACCTTGATAAACGCGAAGGTTTGACCTTCCGGCCATTGGAGCCTGGGCTGAATGTCTCGATATGGCACTCAGCGCACGCAGATGTAGCCGGCCTGCTACGCCCGCTCTCATCCTCCTGCGACCTTCGGCCCATCTGCTAATGGGCTAGTCCCCGGCGACCTTCCGCGAGCCGGAAAGCGGTCGCGGATTCGTGACGACTATCCGGGAAGCAAGATTGCAGAGTTAAAGAAAAAGGCCGCCAACTGAGGCGGCCTCTGCATCGTCTAGCGGTCTTTTTTAGCTTCTTCTTTGGAGACTTTAGCGTCTTCTTTGGGGATGATCTCAGCCACCTTGCCGGACTGGTTGCCCGGGTTGTAATGGTATTTTCCTTCCGGCTTTTCGCCCGGCTGCTTCTCGTTCGGATTTTTGGTGTCGGCCATGTGGTGCTCCTTTGAGCACGATAACGGTCCTCGAACGACATAGGTTCCTGCCTTACTTCCCGTGCTCCGGGCGAAAGCGCATAGGGCGAATTGGCCCACCGGGTCCGCGCAAGCGCGGGCGCACCTCGGGAAACCCGGGCTGAGTTTTATGTTTCAGAGACGGAACAACAGATCGTGGCCCATTTGATTATGGACTTTGTCACCGCGCGGGTGCGTAATTCCAGGAATGGAAGACCTGAGCGCGAAGCTTGAAAAGCTGCTCACCGAAGCTGAGGATTGCGATCTGATCGGCAAGTTGGCCACCGACCCCCACAAGCGCGAACTTTTCGAAAAGCTGGCCGCCGATCTCCGCGCCGTGGCGCGTGACATCCAGGCGATGATCGCCGGGCGCACGGCGTAAGGCCCCGTAGTTCTCCGGACAGAACAAAGTTCCAGCGGCGAGCAGCAACGCAGAATTGAACAAAAGCCGAGTTCCATCGTCTTAACTAAAAGGCTTTGGGAATTCGTGCCGTGCCTTCAAAGAACGAACGAGTGGAACTCGAAATGAAGATCATGAATTACCGGGCGCTTGCACGGCAAGCGACGAACGATCCGGTAACGGAACAACGCATCAACAGTCTGGTGATCGAACTGGAACAGAAGCTCCGCGAGATAGACGAATAGGCTGTTTTTCCCTGCGATATTCACCAGTTTCCGCCGATGATGGGGAAACAAATTAGCCGTTTCGGACGTTGCCCGGAATGACCGATCCTGACCCGTTCCTCGCCGTGATATCGTCTTCGACCGCCTTGTTACTGGTGGCGTTCGCCCTTGCGGCCACGCTGTTGTAGGAGCGCGCAGGTGGGGGAGCCCAACGGGTCCGGCCTTCGGCCGGCCCGGTGATAAACTCCGCGATACCCATCCATTTCAGTGGATGACGCTGACGGGTTTCGAAGGGCTCGATCCATCGTACGCGCTGACATCACCTGTAACCGGCTGCCTGTAGCTCGAAAAGCTCTGCGTAGCGACCGGACTGTAACATCAGCTCTTCGTGCGTGCCGGCGGCTTCCACCTTTCCGTCGGCAAGGACCAGGATACGGTCGGCCATCCGGACGCTGGAAAAACGGTGCGATATGAGCACGGTTGTCTTGCCGTCGCTGAGTTCCTTGAAGCGTTGAAAGACTTCGAATTCCGATCGTGCGTCGAGGGCGGCCGTTGGTTCATCCAGAATAAGGACTTGAGCCTCCCGCATGTAGGCGCGCGAGATGGCGACCTTCTGCCATTCGCCGCCGGACAATTCGACGCCGCTCTTGAAGCGCTTGCCGATCATCTGATCATAACCGCCCGGCAGTCGCGCGATCACCTGGTCGGCCTGACTTCGCATGGCCGCGCGTTCGATCCGGGCCGCATCGTTTCGTGCCGCGATTTTTCCAACGGCTATATTGTCGCCGGCGCTGAGATTGTACCGCACGAAATCCTGGAAAATCACACCGATGTTTCCGCGCAGGGACTCCAGGTCGTATTCGCGCAGGTCGTGGCCATCGAGCAGGATGCGGCCTTCGTCGGGGTCGTACAGCCGGGTGAGGAGTTTTACGAGCGTGGTTTTTCCGGCGCCGTTCTCGCCCACGAGCGCGATCACTTCTCCTGCGAGCAGATTGAAGTGGAGGTGACGCACGGCCCATCTGTCCGCGCCTGGATAGATGAAGCCGACGTTTTCGAAGACAAAGCCTGCGCGGATCGGGCTTGGAAATGGACGGGGATTATCCGGTGACAAGATCTCGGCCCGGGTCTCGAAAAACGAGAATAGATCGTCGAGATAGAGCGCTTGTCCAGCGGTGGTCGAGAAGCTGGTCAGCAGACCTTCGAGCAGCGTGCGCAGACGCAGGAATGAGCCCGCCAGAAAAGTGAGATCGCCCACCGAGAATTCACCCGCCAATGTGCGCCAGGCGATGTAGGCGTAGGCCACGTAGTAACCGACCGTGCCGATCGCGCTAAACAGGGCGCCCCAGCGCGCGCGTTGCACCGCGAGCGCCCGGTTTGCCGCGTAAAAATCGCTCGCGAGCCGCTGGTAGCGTTCGATCAGGAAATTGTTGAGTCCGAAAATCTTGACTTCCTTGGCGGTATCGACGCTGGCGGCGGTTTGACGGACGTAATCCAGCTCACGCCGCTCCGGTGTTCGGAAAAAGTCGATCGAGTAGGTTTGCGCGTTGAAGTAGGCTTCACCGAGGAAAGCGGGGAGCAGCGCGAGCAGCAGCAGTCCGATGAGCCACGGTGCGTAGAAGATCAGACCGGCAACGAAGGATGCAACGGTCACAATGTCCTGCGCCTGGCTGAAAAGTTGCCCCAGCAGCGTCATCCGCCCGCTGGTCTGCCGGCGCGCGCGCTCCAGCTGGTCCTGAAATTCGGAGTCCTCGAAATCCTCCAGATCGAGCGTGGCGGCGTGTTGCATCAGCCGGACGCTCGAGGCATTGCTGACGCGCTCGGAGAGCAGGCTATCGACCAGGGATACGATGCGTCCGAGAACATCCGCGCAGATGGCGAACGCGAACTCGACGGCCAGAAGAACGCCCAACCAGTCCAGCAAGCCGCTGTGCAGCCACTGCGCAAGTGTCTCCGGCCTGCCGGGCATTTGCACCAGCCGCACGACATCGTCGACGATCAGCTTTCCGACGTAGAGGGTTGCGATCGGAAGCATCGCTCTGGTCGACCGCAGAACCAGCAGAGTTGCTGTCAATCCGGGGCCGGTCTGCCAAACCATCGCGACAAAGGGCAGGATATTCCTGAGGGCGCCGACCCGTTGCTTGAAGGTCGCAGTGCTCCGCGGGTTGGTTGCTGCGCCGCCGGTTTCCCGGCCGTGCTGACTGTCGCTATCGGGTTGTTTCCGCATTCACCCATTCTAGCAAGGAAGCACTCCCGTGGCGATTGACGCAGGCCATCGTGGCGGGCCCTCATCACAATGCGGCGATGTCGGCTAATGCAGCAGTGGACCGTTTTGCTTGAAGTTTCTCAGTATCATTCGCTCAGGAAGGCGCCTCGGGCGAGCGAGGCCGTCGCCTTCAGGCCGACGTGGCGGACCAGCGGATCTGCGTGTCGATGGACAAGCTGCCACTCCGAACCGCGCTTGCGATATACCTGGGTCACGCGGAGTGACCAGTCCTGACTGGGCAGGCCGCCGACTTCGCCATGCTGTCGTTCGATCATAACCAGAACCACCAGATCGTCAGATGCGTAGCTCTGCGCGACTTCAAGCTTCGCGTCACCGTTTCTGAAGTAACGGGCGAGCTGCGTCAGGTGTTCGTGACTGGAATCAAAGCCGTGGCTAGCTTCTCCGCCGAATGGCTGCATCAGCGTGAAGTCGTCCGCAATGCGGACCAGCCCGGACCATTGCTCCATGTCGCCGCGCATGAAAGCAGAGGCCTGCGCCTCGGTGCGCTGGATGAGGTTCACAAGCGTTTCTCCTGCGATGATGCTCGGATCGGCGAGACTTTGTGATGGCCGGGAAGATAGCGCTGTTGCCAGTCCGGCGACCATCGCTCCCCGTCGTGATATGGCGGCCGGCGAGGCGGTGTGGGGGGGCGATTCATTGGCTGTCCGCAGCCCTGGCCTTTGCAACATGCTGAACATCTTGCACCTCCCGATTTGAGCTCGACCGGATCCGAACATCCGGCAATGGGGCATATCCCACTTCGCCAGATATGAATCCAGTGATATGATTTCACCGATATGATGAACCAAATTGACCTTTCTCGCGCTGACCTGAACCTGCTTGTGCTCTTCGAGATCCTCATGGAAGAGCGCCATGCAGGACGGTCCGCGGCGCGGTTGAACCTTTCGCCATCGGCCGTCAGTCACGGCCTCGGACGACTACGGAAACTCTTGGGCGATCCCTTGTTTCTTAGAACCCCGAAAGGCGTGGTCCCGACCCAACGGGCAACCGAACTGGCCGTGCCCATCTCCGAAATTCTGGCGCGCATTCGAAGCGTGGTTTCGAGCGCCGCACCATTCGATCCGGCGACCTCCACACGTCGCTTCGTGATCGGCGCGCCTGACGGAACGTCAGCGGTCTTTCTGCCGCCGTTGCTGGAGGCGTTGCGCAAGGCCGCGCCTGGAATCGACATCGGCGTCCGTCAAATCCTTCCGGTGCAAGGCCAGCCTGAGCCTCAACTAGCCTGGAAGGAGGCCCTGATCGAACTTGAAGCGCGCGTGATGGATATCGCTGTTATCCCTGTCGACGATGTTCCGGCGCGCTTCCATAAGCGGATCCTTTATGGCGAAGACTTTGTGATCGCCGCGCGGACTGGCCATCCTTACGAAGGAGCGTCCGGTTTGAAGAGCTACTGCGAAATGCAGCATCTCGTCGTATCGCATACGGGGGACGCCTATGGCTTCGTGGATATCGAACTTGCCAGGAAGGGGCTGTCGCGGCGTGTCGCTCTGACGGTGCCAAATTTCATCTTTGCACTGGGCGTACTGGCTGAGACCGATTTGGTTTCAGCCCTGCCGAGACGATTCGTCGAAATGTACGGTCCTCGCTTTGGAATTGTCGCCATCAAGGCGCCGATCGCGCTTCCGCGTTTCTCGATGAATGTCGTCGTACCCAAAGTTGCCATGATGGACGCTGGCGTGGCTTGGCTGGTCGCGTCGCTCGAACATATCAAGGTGCGGACTGCGCGGCAGCCGAAGCCACCGGTCTAGGCGATCGCCCGCATAAAATCCGCTTGGGGTCGAAGCTGCCGGCGAGAGGATTTTGGCGCTGCCCCAAAAGCGGGGCAGCGTTATCTCGGTTGCTCTCGGCATCCAGCTTTTGGGCTAGCAGTTACTTCGCGAAGGCGGGAAATACCGGCAATTTTTCGACGTCGCGCGCGTCGTGCTGGATGATGACGGTGGCCTTCAGATTCGATGCGATCTTCTTCAGGCGCTCGATCGAAGCCACGGTCTGGGCCCGATCGTAGTTGAACCACGGCACGCCATCCGAATCCCAGTTCTCGCGGAAGTGAACCGCATCGCCGGTAATGATGACAGGGCCCATCTGCGGCAGCTTGACCAGCAGGCTGGAATGGCCCGGGGTGTGTCCCGGCGTGCGCAGCATGATCACGCTGCCGTCACCGAACACGTCCTTGTCGGTGGGGACCGGCTCGACCTTGCTGTCGCCCTTGATCCAGCTTTCGAACGGCTTGAAGTTCGCGCCTTCGGGCGGCTTGGGGCTTGAGATCGCGTCCCATTCCCTGGCGCCGATCAGCAGGGTTGCCTTCGGAAACGAGGCGATCTGGCCGGTGTGATCGGCGTGATAGTGGCTGATGCCGACATATTTGATCTGATCGGGTTTGACGTCGATCTTGGCGAGGTAATCGACCAGGCTCACCTTCGGCGCGACATTGGGCGCCGTCATCGAGTGGCCGGTGTCCCACAGCATGTAGTCGTCGCCATGCTTGATGAGATAGCAACTGAAGACGAACTGAATCTTGAGATCGCCGTAGGCAAAGGTATCCGAGAAGCGCTCATTGACGGCGGTCGGTGCCTGTGGCGTGCCGCAATCGAAGCGGGCCAGCGACACGTCTGCCGCTCGCGCGGGTGCTGCGATGCCGGCCAACAGGCTGGCGCCGATGGCGATAATGGTCAGTGTTCGATGCATTGTTTTTTCCCTTGAATGGATACCTATCGATTGCAGTTTATAATGCTGATGGGTTTAGCAAAGGGCTCAACCCATCCCAGGCACTTTAATTCCCTGTCATATCCGGAAAGTTTTTCGGCTGTCATCATCGATGACAAGGGCAATGATTTATTTGAGAATTGAGGTGAGGTGGGGGAACGTTGCGCTAAACGTTCGTCATTCCGGGGCGCGCGAAGCGCGAGCTACATGCGCAATTGCGCATCTGAGAATCCATAACCCCTGTGTGGATGCTCGTCCTTGAACGTTGATACAGGGAGTATGGATTCCGGGCCTGCGCCAAGCGGCGCATCCCGGAATGACGCAGAGCGTAACGTTCGATCAGGCGCAGGCCCCTTACGCCCTTGTCCCCGTGAACGGGAAACTGCCCATCGGGCCGATGCCCATTTCGCCGGATAGGCTGTCGCCGGAGACCTTGCCGGTGAATTCCAATGTCAGCGGCATCGGATTGGTGATGGAGACTTTCCAGGCGAGGTCGTCGCCCTTGGCGGTGCCGTCGAAGATCTCGGCCGAATTGCCGTCCGCGCCCTGGGTGCCCGTCAGCGTGCCGCCGCTATTCTTCAGGGTCAGCGTCGCCTTGCGCTCGCCCATCGGCGTGCTCATGGTGATATTCCAGTTTCCGTCCACCGCCATCTGTGGTCTCCCGTGCCTTTCTCGCAAAACCGGAATGGTTTTGGGCAAGCCTCCGGCGGGCGGTATAGCGCATCGCTCCCGGAACCCCAATCTGGTTTTTGGCGCGTTTTCTTTACGCGAACCGGTACCCACTTCGCTTGAAAACGCGTTTGGCAGGCAACGCGGCAATCAAGCGCGCGCGGCACGAATCCGGCTGGTCACCAAAATCCGGAACGCGACGTATTGGATGGCGAAAGCCGCGAGCTTGGCCCCGATCAGCACCACCGACACATAGAACGCCCACAGCTTCATGTCGCCGGTCATGGCGGTGGCGATGGTGCCGCAGCCGAGCGCGAACATCAGGACGGCCCAGGCGTAGCCCGCGAAGGTGACATATTCCGGAATGGTCTCGGCAACGATCGGCGGCATATAACGCAGCATCCAGCCGCGCTTGAGCATGATGGCGCCGATCGCAAAATGGCCGATCGCGGGTTTTGCCAGCACGAAGCGGGGATCGTTGGTCAACAGCGTTGCGCTGCCGAGCACGATCACCAGTGCCAGGCTGGCATAGGTCATGAAACCGAGCTGCTCGCCCTTGATGTGGGCGTAGATCACTTGCGCTATTGCGCCCGCGATCGCGACGCCGGTCGCCAGCAGCACATTGTCCGTGATCAGATACACCGCGAGAAACACGATGGTGGAGAAAAAGTCGCTCGCAAGCCTGGCGAATACATTCTTCATCGTCGTTTCCTCAGGGGTTCAGGATGCCGGGACCACGGTGCCGGGCAGGGCCGGTTTGGCCGGCATCGTGCCATACTTCGCCTTGCGATACTGCGGATACCATTTGGTGAAATAGACCGCGCTGTTGCGGGCGGCGAACGCGATCAGCAAACCGGACCACAGCGGCAGGCTCGGCACGTAGAGCAGCGCAATGTTGCCGATCATCATCAACAACGCGGCGCCGGTCCAGGTCCAGGTAATCAGATAGTTCGCATGGAGGAAGCCGGGCAGTTTCGCGGTCTCGGCATCGACCGCTTCCCGCGCATATTGCAGCGTGAACGGGCGGCGGATCACGATCGACAGCAGCGAAATCCCGAAAATGCCGGCGTCGACCGCGAACTTCACGGCTGATGTGCCGGCGGTGGGATCGACCAGGCTGACATAGAGGCCGACCGCCGCGAATGTGATCACCGAGCCGACGCCGAGAATCTTGATCGAGCGGCCGCGCGCGGCGTCGAATGCGATCACGGCGAGGCAGATCGCGGCGGCGGAAAACAGGCTCACGGCGGCCGAGGTCACGAGCATCAGGAAGGCGAAAGCACCGTAAGGCGCAAGGACCAGGAAGATCGTCATGACCTCTCCTTGGGCTAATCTTTACATCGTAAAGATATCAATAAGCCAGGATAGGAGGCCCGTCAAGTTAAATCTTTACAGTGTAAAAATGACTGCCTATAACGCGACGATGACCAGAAAATCCAGCGATGCCAATGCCCGCGTCAAGCGCGCCGCAGCGAGGACCGCGCCGGCACGCGCGGCCGGCAAAGCGGCCACGAAAAGCGGTACCCCGAAAGCCGCCGGCGCGAGGACGGCCGGCGCAGCTTCGCCCTACCATCACGGCGCGCTGCGCGACGCGCTGCTGCAGGCGGCCGAGCGCGTGCTCGAACGCGACGGGCTGCCGGGCCTGACCTTGCGTGCGGTGGCGCGCGAGGCGGGCGTGTCGCATGCGGCACCCACCCATCATTTCGGCGACCTCACCGGTCTTGTCAGCGAACTCGCCGCGATCGGTTTCCGGCAGTTCAACGATGCGATGGTGGCCGCTGGCGCCGCGAGCCCGGCGCTGGCCGAAAAGGCGCTGGCCCGCGCCCACGCCTATGTCGGTTACGCGCAGGCGCATCCCGGCATGTACGGCCTGATGTTCCGCACCGAGCGTCTCGACATGTCGCGGCCATCGCTCAATGAAGCCGCCAACGCCTCGTTCGCGGGGCTCGCGGGTGCGATCGGCGCCAGCCGCCACGAGCAGATTTCCGCGCAAGCGCTGTCGCTGGACCAGGCCGCGGCGATCGTGCGGGCATGGTCGCTGGTGCACGGCTTCACCATGCTGCTGCTGGATGACCGGCTCTCCGACATCCTGCGTCGGCTGCCGGAGGGCACCACGACCGAGGCCTTGCTCGACGCGATGCTCAAGGTGACCATCGGACGGCCCGGGGCCTAGCCGCCAACCAACGCCGCCGCCGCTATCGCATATGCGGCGTTCAAATCGGCGAAATACATGCTTTGACCTCACATTATGCGGCTATTGGCCGGTGCAATCTGGGGAAGGTTCGGCAGAAACGCGTGAAAGGCCTGACATGAGCGCGGAATCGTCATAGAACAGCGGCTTCGCAAGCCCTTCAATTTCGCAAATGTCAGTTCCCGCCGATCATGCCTGCCATTCCGTCGAATAAACCCTATCGCGTTGGCCGTTCCCGCACCGGGCTTGGCCTCTTCGCCACCAAGCCCATCAAAAAGGGTTCCAAAATCATCCGCTATTTTGGACCATTGCTGGATTCGAAGAAGAAAAAAGACGACGCGATCGAGAACAAATATCTGTTCGAGCTCAACAACCGCTGGACCATCGACGGTTCGGTGCGCAAGAACGTCGCGCGCTACATCAATCACGCCTGCAAGCCGAATGCGGAATCCGACGTCAAGCCGCGCAAGCGCAAGGTGGTGATCCGCGCCATCAAGAACATCGAGCCCGGCGACGAGATCAACTACGATTATGGCACCGATTACTTCAAGGCCTATCTGAAGCCGATCGGCTGCAAATGCGATGCCTGCGAAAAGAAGCGCAAGAAGAAGCGTGCCGAGGCGAGGGAAGAACGGCTGCGCCTGAAGGCCAAGGAAGAGAAGAAGGCTTTGAAGAAAGCCGAGAAGCTGGCCAAAAAGAAAACGAAGACGAAAACAGAGGCCAAGACCAAAGCCAGCAAACGCAAGCTGAACGGCGTCGCGGCCGGCGCGAAGGCCAACGGTCACGCAACCGCCTGAGCGGCGATCACCTAGGAGGTGATCGCCTAGAAGCCTCGATCGACGCCCGAAGGCGGCGCCACAGCCGGACCGGGCAGAGCGTCCTGCCGATACTGGTCTCGACGGCCTGCACCTGCGCGAACACGAACGCGCCCGTGGTGTGGACCAGCGGTTCCGGCATGTTGAGGGAACGCGCCAGCAGCCGGGTGGCCAGCTTGAGCAGCCAATTGAGCAGGCACGGGATCAGGCCCGCGGCGGAAGGCGAGGCGTTGGGGTGGGAATTGGGGCGCATGGTCATCTCCTGATCCCGAAGTTGGCGCACCCCGATCGTGAATTCGATTACCTCGGACGTAATGGAATGGCTGAAATCCGCGTGGTAAGTTTTGGCCATGAACGCACAGACAGCCATTGCACGCAGCGACCGAGGCCAGCCCGCCCAAGCCCCCGCCCATGTCGGCGAGCATTTGCGCGAATGGCGGCAGCGCCGCCATCTCAGCCAGCTCGATCTGGCCGGCGATGCCGAGATATCGGCGCGCCACTTAAGTTTCGTTGAAACCGGCCGCGCGGCGCCGTCGCGCGACATGGTGCTGAAACTCGCCGAGCGGCTCGATGTGCCCTTGCGAGAACGTAACGTGCTGCTGGTGGCGGCCGGTTTCGCACCGGCGTTTCCGCAGCGCTCGCTCGACGACCCCGCGCTGAAATCGGCGCGGACCGCGATCGATCTCGTGCTGAGGGCGCATGAGCCGAACCCGGCATTGGCGGTCGACCGGCATTGGAATCTGGTCTCGGCCAACCGCATGGTGATGCCGCTGCTCGAGGGCATTCCGCAGCGGCTGCTGGGCCAGCCCTTCAATGTGCTGCGCCTGAGTTTTCACCCGGAGGCGCTGGCGGCGCGCACCGTCAATCTCGCCGAATGGTGCGGGCATCTGCTGGAGCGGCTGCACCGGCAATGCGAGACCACGGCCGATCCCGAGCTGATAAAACTCTATCACGACCTCAAGGCGTTTCCGATCCCGGCCCGCTCGGGGCCTTTATCAACCGACAATGTCGCGATCCCCTTCAAGATGCGGCTCGGTGGCGATACCTTAAGCTTTTTCTCGACCACGATGATTTTCGGCACGCCGGTCGATATCACGCTGTCGGAACTGGCGCTGGAAACCTTTTTTCCGGCCGACGATCTGACCGCGGAACGTATGCGCAATATGGCGGCTGACCTGAAATAGCATTCAGAATCGCGGCTTGCCGCGGCCCGGATTTGGCGCTTATCTCCTGGATGTCTCAGGGAGGACGCCGCCAATGAACAGCCTGAAGCCGCTCAAGATCGACATCGTTTCCGACGTGGTCTGCCCCTGGTGTTACATCGGCAAGCGCCGGATCGAGAACGCGCTGGCGCTGGTGCCGGACGTTCCGGTCGAAGTGAACTGGCGGCCGTTCTTCCTCAATTCCTGGGTGCCGCGCGAGGGCATCAGCCGCGACGAATATCTCACCGCGAAGTTCGGCTCGCCCGAGGCCTACAAGGGCATCGCGGGGCGGGTCGTGACCGCCGCCGGCGAGGAAGGCCTGACCTACCATCCCGAACTGGTCAAGCGCCAGCCCAACACCATCGATTGCCACCGGCTGATCCATTGGGCCGAGGCCAAAGGCAAGGCCGCCGAAATGAAGCAGCGGCTGATGGAATTGTATTTCCGCGATGGCGGCGATCTCACTGATGTCAACGTGCTGGTGCAGGCGGCGGCCGATTGCGGCCTCGATGCCGACGACGTGCGCAAGCGGCTGGCGACCGATGAGGACGTGGCGCTGATTTCGGGCCAGGCCCAGGAAGCCTCCGACAAGGGGATTTCCGGCGTGCCGACCTACGTGTTCGCGCAGAAATATGCGGTATCCGGCGCGCAGCCGGCCGAACAACTCGCGCGCGCCATTCGTCAGGTGTCGGCGGAAGTGAACGCGCAGGCGGCGGAGTGACGGCCGAAAGGCCGGCATTCCGGGGCTCGCATTAGCGCCAACCCCGAATCTCGCAGTCGCATAACGATTTATTCCAGCAACAAAAAAACCTTGGGGAGAACAGCATGATCTATGAGCTTCGGACCTACACCGTAAAACCCGGCACCCTCGGTGACATCGTCAAGGCGGCGAGCACCGTGTCACTCGATATTCGCGGCAATAATTTCGGCAAGCTGGAAGGCTATTGGTCGACCGAGATCGGTCCGCTCAATCAGGTCATGCACATGTGGAGCTACCGCGATTTCGAGGAGCGCGCGAAGTTGCGCGCCGAGCTTGCGAAGAATCCGCGCTGGGGCGGCGAGTACCTGCCGCTGATCCGCCCGCTGCTGATCCGCCAGGATGTCCGCCTGCTCAACGCAATAAGGCCGCCCGTCGCCCCGGCATCGACCGGCAACATCTACGAGTTCCGCAACTATCGCGCCAAGCCCGCCGGTGCCGCCAAGCAATGGCTCGATGCGTTTACGGCGGTGCTGCCGGCGCGCGAGAAATATTCCAAGATCGTCGGCCTCTGGCAGACCGAGGCAGGCCAGCCCAACGAACTCTGCCACCTCTGGGCCTATCCGGATTTGAATGCGCGGGCCGAAGCGCGTGGCGCCGTCATGAAGGATCCGGCATGGCAGGAGTTCCTGACCAAAGGCCCGCCGCTGCTCGAGGAGATGCACTCGACCATCATGCTGCCCGCGCCGCACTCGCCCCTGAAGTGAGGGCGGGCAGCGCGCGTCGTAGTCTTACGTGAATCGGCGCTGCTGTTGTCGCCTTGCGTCCCGGATGAACTCGACAGCGCGGCGCACGTAATGGCGCGCCGTATAACGTAACGTCATCGCGGCTTGGATCACCGGCACGATGGGATCGCTCGACCGCAGCGGGATCAGCACGTCGCCGATCGCAAAGCGGCCGCGCCAGATCGGATTGATCATGGGGTGATCGGGCCCTGCGGTGGAATCAGCCGATGCGATGGCAGGATCGGTACAGAGGTGACGGGTCAGCTCCAGCGTCAACTGAACGCCCGGCGAGGTCTTTGCGAAGCGCTCGTCGACGCCGATCTTGAAGAAGAAGGCGCGGTCCTGATGCCGCAATACGATTCCGGCGGCAACCGGCGTATCGCCCGCGCGCAACGTCACGATCTCGCACTGGTTTGATGCCGCGAGCGCGGTGGTGGCGCGGCGAATGAAACTGATATCGCCGTCGTTCTGCGCCAGCGCGGTACCTCGCGCGCCTTTCCAGCCGCTGGCTTCCAGCGCCAGGAAGGTTTCGAGCGCTGCCGCGACGTCTTGGGGCGAGCGCGCGACCTCGAACCTGATGGTGCCGTGCTCAGCCAGGCGATGGCGCAGCCGGCGCAATTCCTTGAGCTTCTTGGTGCCGAGCGCGTCATGCAGTAACTCATCGGCGTCGCGCGTGGCGTCGAGACAGGCGCGCAGATTGGAATGCAGCACTTGGGGACGCAAGACCGTCCCGCTGCAGCACCTCGGCAAAGCTCTGCATGGCCGCGCCATCAAGCGGCATGTCACGCAGGATCAGCGCATGTGCGCCGGCGTTGCGCGCCCGTTGCAGCAATTGCGCCGCGGCGTCTTTCGCCATCTCGCGATCGAGCGGAGGGACGCACAACGTGCCGTAGGGATGGGCGCTCACCAAAGCGGGCAGGGGGATTTTGTACGCACGCCACATCGAAATCATGGGCATCAGCCCGATCAATCGATCGTCGCTCCATGCCGACAGAGCCGACGAATCCGTGCGGCCCTGGGCTGAGGCGTTGACCGCCAATTCCCATTCCGGGAGGTAATAGCCGTTCGGCTCGATGGCGCGTTCGGCGAGCGACTGCCACCGATCCACGGCAATTTCGGTGATCGGGGTGAGAGCGCCGCCATGAGGTACGGCGGCATCCGACGGCGCGCGCTTGTCCGTGGCATCTTTCATCGATGCGCGACGAACCATCGCTGTGTCAGCAATATCGGCCACTTCCCCGTCATCCCGTTCGCCAGGGATGCTAGCGGAAAGATTGGAAAATACGGTTGGCGCGGGGATTCAATTTGAGCGGTAATGTTAACGGGTTGTTGAGCATGCGGCGGGGGTATCGGTTGCTCAGTGCGTCACCCGCCAGATCGTGCCGTTAGCGTCTTCGGATACCAGCAGCGCGCCGTCATGGGCAACCGCCACGCCGACCGGCCGGCCCCATACGTCGTTATCGTTGAGCACAAAGCCCGTGATGAAATCCTGGTATTCGCCGGTCGGCACGCCGTCCTTCAGCCGGATGCGGATCACCTTGTAGCCGGTGCGCTTGGCTCGGTTCCACGAACCATGCTCGGCGGCAAAACCGTCGCCGGAATATTCGGCGGGGAATTGATTACCGTTGTAGAACGTAAGCCCCAGCGAAGCCGAATGCGCCTGCAGCAGCACGTCGGGGACGGTGGCCTTGCCTTTGAGATCGGCGCGCTCGCTCGCGTGCCGGGGATCCTGATTGTCGCCGATATAAGACCACGGCCAGCCATAGAACGCGCCCTCGCGCACCCGCGTCACATAATCCGGCACCAGATTGTCGCCGAGGCCGTCGCGCTCATTGGTCGAGCAATACAGATCGCCCGTGGTCGGGTGGACAGCGAGGCCGACACAATTGCGGATGCCGGTGGCGAACGTGCCGAGCCGCTTGCCGTCGGGATCGAACGCCAGAACGCCGGCGCGATCGGTCTCGCTGCCCCAGGCAGCGCCGAGCGGATGGTTGTCGATCCAGGCCTGCAACCCTTCCGCTGGTTTGCCGATGCCCTCCGCATCATTGCTGGAGGAGCCGACCGATATCAGCATCCGCTTGCCGTCGCGGCTAAAGACAATGTCTCGCGTCGTATGCCCGCCGCCACGCGGCAGGTCAGTAACCACGGTTTCAGCCTTACCGGACGCTTTGAGATCGCCCGCATGATAGGCAAAGCGCACGACGCTGCCGGTATTGGCGACATAGACCCATTTGGGATCGTCACTTGGAAAAAAGGCGACGCCAAAGGGCTGGCTGAGCCCGCTGGCATAGATATTGTTGGTCGCGGGTTTTGCCTCACCATCGGCGGCGCGCAACACCCTGATACGTCCGGCGCGGGTTTCCGCAATGAAGATGTCGCCATTGGGCGCCACGCGCATCTGGCGTGGTCCGCTCAGGCCTTCCGCGAATAACGCGATCTTGAAGCCGGCAGGCACTTGCGGCAGCGCCGCCGCAGGACGCGCGACCACATGCGAGACATTGGCGGAGGAGGGTGTCGCGCCCGGTTTCGGCAGGTCTTCCGGCTTGATCAGGCGGCTCACGCCGGGCTTGTCGGTGCGCCAGTCGCCGAACGCCGCATTGCCGGTCAGCGGCGCCGATTGCGCCATCGCCTGTTGGAGGAAGGTGGGACCAATACCGCCAACGACGAAGGTGATGGCCAGCCAGTTCAACGAGCGATGACAAGAAATCATGAAACCCCTCATAGGCTGGCCGATGAAGCGATGCGAGCAGGCAATGAGGTATTTATACGATCGTTCCCGTGACTGATACGCAGCCGGTGGAAAAGCGCGATCACATCTGGATCATCCTGCCGCTCAGGGACGCCGTGTCCAATGCGCGGAATTGACCGCACCAACGGGAATCCTGCCGCTGATGATCGCCTCGACCTGGCGAACCGTCTCGAGCGACTGGCTTTCGATCGCCGGCGGTGTCAGCCCGCCGATATGGGGCGTGGCAATGACATTCGGGAGCTTCGCCAGTTCCGGCGTCGGCATCTGATCGCGCGCGCGGCCGACATCCATCGCCGCACCGGCGATGCGGTTCTCGCGCAACGCCGCGGCCAGTGCGGCCTCATCGACCAGATTGCCGCGTGACAGGTTGATGAAGAAGGCGTGCGGTTGCATGCGCGCGAGCTCAGCTGCGCCGATCAGATTTTCGGTGTCCGCATTGGCGACCGCAAGACAGACGACATAGTCGGCGCGTCCGAGCAGATCCTGCAGCGAAACCTGTTCGATGCCGGAATTGTCGACGGTCGCAAAGGGATCGGCCACCAGAACCGTCATGCCGAGCGATTTGGCGATCGGCGCCAGGTGACGGCCGATATGGCCATAGCCGATAATGCCGAGGCGGCTGCCGGCAAGCTGCCGCCCCATCCGGATCTCCGGGCTGCGCCCGGCCTGGTAATCCGCCGTCGCCCGTGAAATCCCGCGCGACAGATCGACGAGATAACCGAGCGCGAGTTCGGTGACCGATGGCACGAAGCCGGGGCCTGCGCGCGTCACCAGCACACCGGCCGCACTGGCCGCCTCGACATCGATGTTGCGGATATCGACCGCGCAGCGCACGAAGGCGCGCAGATTCGGAAGCTGCGGGAAAATCTCGCCGGGCCCTTCCGTCAAACGGTCGGCCACGATGATATCGACGTCGCGGGCGGCGGCGATCAGGCCTTTCGCATCCAGCGCGTCGTCGGCTTCGTGCAACACGACCGGCGCCAACGCCTGCAGGCCGTTCAGGCTGCGTTCGCCATAATACTGGGCCCTCGCCTGCGGAGGGTGGGTCAGCAGTATTTTCATGTTCGGTGTCCTTCGGCCCTCTCCTCAGTACCCGAGGGCATGCGGCAGCGCTGTACTGATGGCGGGCACGAAGGCGATCACCAGCAGGCACAGCAACAGCAATCCGAGATAGCCTGATATCGGCTTGACGGTCTGCTCGATCGGCACGTTGCCGATCATGCAGGCGCCGTAAAGTCCGAGCCCGAGCGGCGGCGCGAACAGGCCGAGCCCCATCGAGATCACCAGCACCACGCCGAAATGCAGCGGATTGATCCCGAGCTTGACCGCGACCGGAAGCAGCAACGGTCCGAAGATGATCAGCGCGGCGGCGCCTTCCAGCACCGAGCCCATCACGATCAGCACCGCGATCGACAGCAGCATGAACAGCCAGGTGCCGTGCGTGCCTGACAATGAGAGCATCATTTCGCCCATCGCATGCGGCACCTGCTGCAGCGTCAGGATGAATGCCAGTGACTGCGCCGCCGCGACGATGAACAGCACCAGCCCGGAGCGCGTTGCCGCCTGCACGAAGCTGTGGATCGCGGTCTTGAGCCGAAGTTCGCGGAACACCACGCCGCCGACCACGATGGCATAGATCACCGCGAACGCCGAAATCTCGGTCGCGGTGGCGAATCCGCTTTTGAAGCCGGCAAAGATCATGAAGATCAGCCCGAACGAGGCGATGGCGCCGCTCCACAGGCCCGACATCGGTACTTGCGGTTCAGCCCGGCCGGAAGCGGCCGGAGGTTTTCCGAACACGATCGAGACCGCGATCAGGGCCAAGGCCATCAGCCCGGCCGGCAGCAAGCCCGCGACGAACAATCCGCCGATCGACAAATTGGCGACGAAGCCCAGGATGATCAAATTGATGCAGGGCGGAATGGTCTCCGCCATCACGGCGGAGGCGGCGAGTAACGCCACCGCGCTGCCCGGATTTTGTTTGGAGCGGCGCGCGGCCGGAATCAGCACCGAGCCGACGGCGGCAACGTCAGCCATCTTGGAGCCGGAGATGCCGGAGAACAGCACCATCGACATTACCATCACGACGTTCAGCCCGCCGCGCATGCGCCCGACCGCGCGCTGCAGCAATTCGATCAGGCGAACCGACATCCCGTTGGCTTCCATCAGATAACCAACGAGAATGAAGAAGGGGATCGCGAGCAGCACGAAATTGTCGATGCCGCGGGCCATCTGCTGCGCGAAGATCACGCCGGGCAGGGTGCCCTCGACCCAGATGAAGGTCAGCGCCGCCAGCGCCAGCGCAAAGCCGATCGGCAATCCGCCGAACAGGGTGATGAAGAAACCGGCGAGCATCAGCGTTCCCGACGACGGCACCGTGTCCGGGGCCAGGAAATCCCAGGCGAGATAGAGGCCGACGATCAGGCCGGTGGTGATCGCGCCCGCGCTCATGTCGCGGATGGAGCGCTTGCAGAAAAGCTCGATCGCGAAAATCGTCATCAGCAGCGCGCCGATGCCCATCGGATAGAAGGTCCATTCCAGCGGCAAACCAGAACCCGAGGTCTGTCCCGTCGTGAGCCAGCCCATCTTGATGGCGTTGAATGCCACATAGCCCGCGATCACCGGAACCAGCAGCGCGCCGACGGCGTCGACCACGCGTCTGATAGCCGCCGGCAACATGTCGACAAAGAATGCGACGCCGAGATTTTCGGCGCGCGCCACCGCACTGGCCGCGCCAAAGAAACTCGATCCGACCATGAGGCCGCGCGCGACGTCGTCGGACCATTCGACCGGCGCGTTGAACAGGAAGCGCAGCAACACCGAGCCGCAGACCACCAGCAGGTCGGCGGCAAGCAGGATCGCCGCGATGGCGTCGCTCACCGCGAGCAGCGCGGCGATGATGCGGCGACGGCCGCCTGGCGCGGCGCCTGACATCAACAAAGCCTCACGCCTGCGTCGCGCGGATCATGTCCACCACGGGCTTGGCGTCGGGATGCGCCTTGACGAAATTGTCGGTTTGGGGAAGCACGCGCTTGCGGAAGGCTTCGCGGTCGCATTCGATCACCGTGACACCCTTTTCGACGAGGGTCGCGAGCGCCTCCTTCTCCACCGCGAGGCCATGGGTGCGGGTGTCTGCGGCGGCTTTCTTCGCCGCATCGAGGAAGCCCTCGCGCAGTTTCGGATCCATGCGATTGAACGTCGTGTCGCTGAAATAGGTCGAGAGCGGCGAGAAGATATGCTCGGTCAGCGCGTAATTCTTCGAAGTTTCGTAGAACTTGCTGGCCAGGATGGTCGGCGGATCGTGCTCGAGCCCGTCGAGCACGCCGGCCTGCAACGCGGTGTAGATTTCGCCGAACGCCAGCGGCGTTGCCGCAGCACCCATCAGGCGCAGACATTCGGTGATGACGGGATTGGGCAAGGTCCTGATCTTGAGGCCCGCCAGATCCTCCGGCGTCTTCACCGGCTTCTTCGACAGCACGCTGCGGGCGCCGAAATTATACGCCCATGAGATGATCCGGATATTGGCGCCCTTGAGCAGCGCGTCCTCGACCGGCTTGGCGGCGCCGGCGTCGAACGCCTTGGTCTGTTGCTGATAACTGGTGAAGAGATAGCCGAGGTCGAACGTTCCAACCAACGGCACCAGATTGGCCGAGATCGAGGAGCCCGACACCATCAGGTCGATCACGCCGAGCTTGACGGAATTGATGACGTCGATTTCCTGACCGAGCTGGTTATCCGGGTAGAACGTCACGTCGATCTGTTCGCCGAGCCCGTTCGCCTTCAGGTTCTTGACAAGGTTGTCGTAGTAGACCCGGCCATTGGCATATTTGGCGTCGTTGGGCAGCGACGACGATAATTTGAGCTTCGTGGTGGCGGCTTGCGCGCGGCCGATGATGGCGGGCGACAAGATCAGCGCCGCTGCCGCTGCGGCCGATGATTTCAGGATCACGCGACGGCTGACGGGGAAAGCCTTCATGATGTTCCTCCCGGGCGTGCTTTTGATCGCGCCGCACTTGATTGTTGCGGCCATTCGGCCTGCTGTTGATTGCAAATGGTGGACTAAACGGAAACCTCATGCAAGGCGGGCAACAAAGACGTCACGCGCTGAGCGCCTGATGACCGAAATAGGCCTGTTCCAGCCGATGGGCCAGATTGTCGTCGCTGGTCGGCGCCTCCAGCACGACATGTCCCTGCACCAGCGCATAGACGCGGTCGGCGGTCGCCAAAGCCTTTTCGAGCAACTGTTCGACCAGCAACACTGCCGTGCCCTGCTTGCGCAATTGGGCGATGACGTCGAGCACGCGGTCGACCAGCACCGGCGATAGACCGGCTGAGGGTTCGTCGAGCATCAGCAGGCGAGGGCGACGCACCAGGCCTTGCGCCACCGTCAGCATCTGCTGTTGGCCGCCGCTGAGCGCGCCGCCGCGCTCGTGGCGTTTCGCGGCGATCTCGGGGAAGAACGACAGCGCCTCCTCGATCCGCGCCGTGCGCTCGCCGCGCGACAGATCGTAGCCCGCCAGCAAGAGATTATCGGTCACCGAAATCTGCGTGAACACGCGATGGCCCTCGATGACATGCACCAGGCCGGCGCGCGCCGCCTCACGCGGCGTGGCGTTGGTCATGTCGCGGCCGCCGAACCTGATATAGCCGGCGGTGACGGGCAGCAGGCCCGACAGCGCCCGCAGCATGGTGCTCTTGCCGGCGCCGTTGGGGCCGAGCAGCGCCACCACCTCGCCCGCGGCGACCTGGAAGTCGATGCCATGCAGCACGCGAATCTTGCCGTAGCCGGATTCAAGGGCCGCGACGGAGAGCAGGGGTTCAAGCACCGAGGTAGGCACTGACAACCTCCTTGTGGCTGCGGATGTCGGCGGCGGTTCCGGCGGCGAGGATGCGGCCGAGATTGAGCACCGTGATCTCGTCGCAGATCGCAAAAATCAGGTCGGCATGGTGCTCCACCAGCAGGACGCCGGTGCCGCGCGCGCAGATCGCCTTGATCAGTGCGGCCAGCCGATCGATTTCGTCGGCGGACAGACCTGCAGCCGGCTCGTCGAGCAACAGAAAATCAGGATCGAGCATCAGGGCGCGCGCGATTTCGATGAAACGCAATTCGCTGTGCTGCAGGCGGTCGGCGCGGACATCGGCCAGCGTTTCGAGCCCGACCACGCCGAGCAGGCCGCGGGCTTTCGCGGCCAGCATGCGTTCGTCGCGCTGATTGCGCGGCAGCGACAGCATCGCCTCGACGAAGCTGGCCTGTCCCTCGATGGTGCCGCCGATCATCACGTTCTGCAGCACGGAAGCTTCGCCGATCACGCGTGGAGTTTGAAACGTGCGGGCGATGCCGCGGGCCGCCCGCAACGCCGGCATGCCCGGCGGCAACTCGTCGTCGCCCAACCTCATCGCGCCGCCCTTGGAGGCGTAGTAGCCGGAGATCACGTTGAGCGTTGTGGTCTTGCCGCTGCCATTGGGACCGATCAGCCCGTGAATCCGGCCAGGCTGAACGTCGAGATTGAGGCCGTCGATGGCGCGGACGTTGCCGAAACTGAGCGCGATGTTGCGCAGGCTGAGCGTCTTGCCGCCCGGGCGCCGGCGCACGATATCGCCGAGCGCTGCCGGGCGCGGTACGATGGCGCGGTTGCTGGCGAGCGGTCGGCGGTTGCGAAAATCCAGCAGCGCCGCGATGCCGCCGGGTATCGCCAGCACGATCACCAGCAGCAATACCGCGTAGAGGAAGGTCGACCACGCCGCCAGGGGGGCGGCGATCTCCGGCAGGATGGTCAGGATGATGGTGCCGAGCATCGGCCCCAGGATCGAGCCGCGGCCGCCGATCAGGATCGCAATGAAGAACAGGACCGACAGATCGAAGGTGAAGGCGTCCGGCGTGATGTAGGTCTGCAGGCTGGCGAATAATCCGCCGGCGATCGCCGCCAGCGCGCCGGCCAGCAGGAAGATCGCGATCAGCATCCGCGGCTTGGAAATGCCGGTGGCTTCGGCGGCCACTTCGGCGTCGCGCACCGCGATCAGGGCGCGGCCATACCTGGAATGCGCGATGTTGGCGGTGATCCAGGTCGAGACGGCAGCAAAGCCGATGCAGAGATAATAGAAGCCCCACGGGCTATTGAAGGGTTCGGGAAACTCGGGGCCGGCGATGCCGATGCCGCCGCCGGTGACGCTCTGCCAGGCCAGCGCGATCTGGGTCACGATGGTGGCGAAACCGAGCGTCGACATCGCGAAATAGAAGGTGCGCAATCGAAACGCCGGCAAGCCGACGATCACGCCGAAGATGGCGCCGACGCAGGCCGAGATCGGCAACGCGGCGAATACCGGCACCGGCGGCAGCACGTTGCCGGCGACCAGCACGCTGGTGGTATAGGCGCCGAGCGTCAGCAGCGCGACATAACCGATCGCCAGATGCCCGGCGAAGCCGACCACGAGATTGAGGCCGGCGACCAGCACCCAATAAATCGCGGCACGGGTGCCGATCAGCGCCCAATAATCATTGCTGACAAAGGGCAGGATCATCGCGACCGCAAACACGCCGACAAACGGCGCGAGTTGCGGCAGGACGGCACGGAAGGCGCTGGTCTCGTTGCGTGGGGGCGTTGTGGTGACGGCGGTCATCACACCCTCCGCGCGGTGGCCGAACCGAACAGGCCCTGCGGCGCTGCCAGCAGCACGACGATGAACAGCGTGAACACCGCCACCGACGAGAAGATGCCGCCGACCAGGAAATTGGCGGCCTGCTGGAACAGGCCGAGCGCCAGGCCGCCGATCAGGGCGCCGCGGTTGTTGCCGAGGCCGCCGAGTGCGACCGGCACGAAACCGTAGAAATTCAGCAGCGCACCATTGGCGAAGAACGCCAGCAGCAATTCGCCGCCGGAAAATCCGGCGACGCCGCCGATGATGCCGGCGAGCGCGTAGCTGGCGATGCGCAAATTGCGCTCGGGCAGGCCGAGCGCGCGCGCGGCGAAATTATCCTCCGCGATCGCGAGGAACGCGCGGCCAACCAACGTGTGGCGATAGAGATATTCGAGGCCGGCGATGGTGATGGCGCAGGCCACCACCGGCAGCCAGAATTTCTCGTCGAACACGCCGCTGCCCCATCCGATCAGGCGGGGAAATGGCTGCGGCTCGGTGCCCCATTTGATCGCCGCGACCTGCTGGATCATCAGCGCCAGGGCCAGCGTGGACAGCACGTAGAGATGCTGGTCGAGATTTTTCAGCACCGGCCGTACCGCGACGAATTCGGTGATGATTCCGATAATGGCGCATCCCACGAGCGTCAGCGCGAAACCGACGATGATGGGCAGGCCCAGCTTGAGTATGAACATCGAGCCGAACACGCCGCCGAGCATGGCAAGCTGACCGGAGGTGAAGCTCATCACCCGCGAGGTCGAGAACATTGTGTTGTAGGTGATGCCGACGAGCGCGTAGACCGCGCCCGCCGCAAGACCAGATGCGAGGATCGAGCCGAGCATGGGCTGTGCTCTCTGCGTTCAGTTCAAGCGTAGCCCGGTGCCAGCGCGAAGGTGCCGCTCTTGGCGGAGTTTGCCGCCGACATCACGATCTCCTCGGTCGGGTAGCCATTATGCTGGGTTGGCGTGAAGGTGTAATTGCCGAAATAGCCGGGATATTTCGTCAGCGAGTTCAGATAGGCGATGATGCCGGGGCCGTCGGTGGATCCGCTGGTCTCGACGCCCTTGGCGAACAGTTCGATCGCATCGATGCCGCCGGCGATCCACCACAGCAGGGTGTCGTTGAGCGCGACATTGGCCTTGGTCAGGCGATCGACCAGGCCCTGGCTTTTCTCAGGCAATTTGCCGGCCGCGTCATAGCTGCAGCTCTTGTAGCCGACTGCATAGACCTTGTTCCAGTTGGCGGGCTTTTCGATCAGCCCGGCGATGTCGCCCGAGGCCAGCGATGGATGGCCGACGAACGAGACGTCCCAGTTCATGGCGGCGCGGGTGTTGAACATGCGCGCTTCCATGCTGGTGGCGACGCTCCACACCACGATCACTTCGGCACCGGCGTTCTTGGCGCGCAGCATATCGGGCGTCATGTCCGGCTGCGTGGCATCGATGTTGGCCTGGTAAACCACGTCGGCGCCGTCTTTCTTGAACGCCGCGACGGAGGCGCCGACCGCGGTGACGCCATAGCCCGTGGTGTCGCCGAACACCGCGATCTTCTTCACCTTGAGGATGTTGAGGCAATAATTGCGCACCGCGTCGTCCCATTGGCTGTTGGACGGCGCGATGCGGAACGCGTTGGGAAATTTGGCGGGGTCGATCAGGGTCTCGACCACGCAGGGGTGAATATCCGGCATCTTGGCGCGCGCCATGATTGGCGTGGTGGCCAGCGCTTCGCCGGAATTGAGTGGGCCCCAGATGCAGTGGACCTTGAGCTGGCTGATCATTTCCTGCGTGGCGTTGACGGCCTTGGTGGGGTCGCCCTGGGTATCTCGGGTGATGACTTCGATCTTGCGGCCCTTGACGCCGCCGGCGGCGTTGATGGCATCGACCGCGAAGATGACGCCGCGGTTGAATCCGATGGTCGGAGCCGAACTCGGCCCGGTCATCGCGGCGAGGAAGCCGATCTTGATCGGTTCCGACTGCGCGATCGCAGGCTTTGGAAATGAAAATGCTGCAGCGCCGAGCGCTCCGGTGGTCCCCAACAAAACATCACGACGCGAAACGGCCATCAATTCCTCCCGATTTATACTTTTTCGGCGCCCGTCGTTGCCGCGGGCACTCGTTGCAGTCTTTTTGGCAGCCATTTTCGGCGCTGGGCCGAAACCGGTTTGCTCAAATCAAATTTGAGCCTGATGTGGACGCGTTGTCCAGAGCTTCCGCATCGCCCGCGTGACACTTCACGCGAACCGGTATCCACCCCCGGATCAAGTCCGAGGGCATGCTTCGCTCGAAAACGCTGCTAGATCGGCTCATAGGTCTCGGACAGGCAGGTATCCTCTTCCTCGACCCGCCGCCGGTCGAAGATCACCCCTTCATTGATGGTGATGCGATAGGTCTGTGTGCCCAGCGGTTTGCCGGTGGCCGAATTCAGTTCGGCCTTGACACAGGCGGTCCACCCGGCACCGCGGAGGTCGTGACGCGCCGGCGAAACCTGCACGTCGTGTGGCGCCGACGCGACCGTGAAGACCTGATCGAGATGCTCGCGCACGAGCTGCTTGACGTCGGGCGGCTGCTCCAGCGGCGGCGGCGGGCTTTCCTTGGTGCGCATGAATTCCGGTACCGGTGAGCGAATGTCGGCAAAGCCGCACCCGGTCAGCACCAGCGCGGCGCCCGTCATCAGCGCGATATGAAGTGTGGTCCGCCCCATTGGAATGGTTCTATCCCGACCCATGTAAAATTGCCCGTAGCCGTGAGATTAATTTTCGTTCACGGCCCTCAACATTGCTGAAACCAGCCACGGAACCGACTAATCTGTAGCGCCTGCCGATCCCCGCTGGCCATCATTGGCCGGAGGATAGGTATCGGCAAAAGAACGGGCGGGAGAGCCAAGCGATGAAGGCCTTGATGATTATGGCGGCGACCCTGGCGCTGATGGCGATGCCAGCGCATGCCCAGATGGGCGGCAAGCGGAATCAGGGCGGCAAGCCGCCCGAGCAGGCCGCCACCAAGAAGGTCGATGAGAAAGCCTACAAGGCCGCGCTCGAGCGAATACCCGACCCCAAGGAAAAATATGATCCATGGGGCGTGACAAAGCCCGCGGATCCACAGAAGAAGCCGAAATAGCCGGCTTCGAAAGCCGGGGTTTGAACCTCTGAACCTGCACGCTCGACCTATCGGCGAGCCTGGAGGTGTCAGCATGTTCCGTACCTTCCATGTGGATACTAACATTGCGGCGGGGCATGCATTGGCACCGGCGGACCCATTGAACCCGGGGACTACCGTTGGCGACCAACGGGGCATGACGATGAAGATGTCGATCGGGCGCGCACTGGCCGCTATCTTGCTGGTGGCCGCTATGATGTCGAGTTTTGCCGCTCCCGTCGGTGCTGCCCCGTTGGACGACGCCAACGCCGCCGCCAAGAGTGGCGACTATGCGAAGGCGGTGCAGCTGCTGCGCCCGCTGGCCGACCAGGGCGATCGCGACGCGCAATACAATCTCGGGATCATGTACTTCACCGGTCAAGGTGTGGCGCGGGATGCAGCCGAGGCTGCGAAGTGGTTTGGCAAGGCTGCCGAACAGGGGCAACTCAATTCCGAATACAATCTCGGCGTCATGTACGAACGCGGGCTTGGCCTGCCGCAAAACGATGCCGAGGCGCTGAAATGGTATCGCAAGTCTGCCGAACAAGGTTATGCGCCGGCTCAGACCAATCTCGGCGGCCTGTACGACCATGGACGCAGCGTGCCGCTCGACCATGCCGAAGCGCTGCAATGGTACCGCAAAGCCGCCGAACAGGGATTCGCGCCGGCCCAGTTCAATCTGGCCGCGATGTATTATAACGGCCAGGGTGTTGCGCGGGACTATGCGGAAGGCGTGAACTGGTGTCGCAAGGCGGCCGAGCAGGGCTTTGCCATCGCGCAAAACTATCTCGGGCAGATGTATGTCGAGGGGCCATCAAAGGATTATGCCGAGGCCGTGAAATGGTTTCGCAAGGCTGCCGATCAGGGCAATGCCGATGGTGAGTTGAACCTCGGTCTAAGGTACGACAACGGCGAGGGCGTACCGCAAGATTATGCCGAGGCGATGAAATGGTATCGGCTCGCCGCCGATCACGGCAAGCTCGGCGCGGTGTACGGCATTGCGCTGATGTATGATAACGGCAAAGGCGTCGCGCAGAACTATGGCGAGGCGGCCAACTGGTATCGCAAGGCGGCCGAAAAGGGCTTTCCCCCGGCCGAGTCCAATCTCGGGCTGATGTACGAAAGCGGCAAGGGCGTGCCGCAGGACTATGCGGAGGCCGCGAACTGGTATCGCAAGGCCGCCGAACAAGGCCTGCCTGTTGCCCAGAACAATCTCGGCAACCTCTACAGCGGCGGTCGCGGCGTTCCGCTGGATCGTGTCCAGCGCGTATATGTGGCTCAGCGTGGCGGCCGCGCGCGGCCAGCCGGACGCCGAGAAAAATCAGCAACTCGTCGCCAAGGCGATGACCCCGGCCGAGATCGCCGAAGCGCAGAAGCTCGTGGCCGAATGGAAGCCGGCAGCCGCGCATTGATCTTCGGCTGTCATAACGTCTGACGCCGAAGCGAAAGGATTTCATGTCTATTGTTTGCCGTCGCTATACGCGCCGCCGTCGCGTGCATCGTTACCGTGGTGCCGGTCGAGACTGCAGCATGCCGCTGCGTCCTGCACCGATGCGGCCCGGCATCTGGCAGCGCTGGTCACGAGCAATTGGCCGTCATCGGATGACAAGACGGCGGGCGCGTACCGGCGACATGGTCGGCACGTTCCTGCACAAGGCACCGTCGAGATTCATGGCCGGAACACCTCGCTTTCGACTGAAGGAATATTCGCGACAGGCGTTCATCAAGCAAGCAGGCATTGCTTCAACGGCCCTTTACGCCATCGCCGGAGTTGCTGAAGGCGCTTGATGATGTCCAGGAAGAACTGGTGGTCTCCGATCTGCCCGGCAGCAGCCTGTTGGCGGCCAACAGCATCGCCGGCACCGCGGGCTGCAATTCGACGGTATTCTTTTCGGTGAGCCGCGGCCGTGCGCGCCTGGTGCCGCAGCCCGAGAGTGGGGCGGACGATATCGGCGGCTCCTGCGGCCTGACGCGTTCGTTCGCTGCGGTGGATGGCCTTCCCGTCGTCATCGATGACAGCCTCTCTGCCGGACCAAGTCTTGCCGCGACGTTGACGTTGACGCCGTGGGGCGGCGACAAGTGGCTGAAACCGTGCGAGGCCGACTTCGTCTTCGCGCCGCATTTCGATTTCGACAAGACGTGGAATGATTGGCCAAGCCTCAACAATTGGGAAAAAAATGAGTGCGGCAGCAGCGGTTGCGAGGGATTTCAGCGCGCCGCGCTCGATCTGGTCAGGCAGACCCAGCAGGATCGTGCGGCGGTGGAATTGCATTTGCTCGCGGCACTGACCGGGCCGCAGCGCGAAGAATATCAGCGCCTGAAGCGTGTCGCCGATCGGCCCGATCCTGACGATGCGCAGGCTGACGGCGACAATGCGCCAAAACCCAAAACAGCCGCCGCGCTGACCGACACGAGCCCGCTGCTGCTCCCGATGGTGGTCGATGACCATGTCTTTCTGGCCAGCGTCGGACATTTCACCATCGGCTGGCGGGTCTTTTCCGATTGGAAGGTGACGGTCGAAGCAGGTGACGCCGACAAGACGCGGGAGATCGCGCGTTTTGCGATCGGCATGACGCCGGGGCCGATCGTCAGCGTCACCGTCAAATGACCGGATGGGTCACTGGAGAATACCGATATGAAGTTTGAATTTCTGGACACAGCGCGGGCAGGGTCGCGCGGACGCTTGCGGGCCGCAACGCTGTTTTCCGCGTTGGCGGGCATCACCGCTGTTTTCGTTGTGGGGTTTGCGAATGCCGGCGCGGCGCCGCTTTCGCCGGAGGACAAATACATCGCGACGCGCGATGCCGCGATCAAGAAGCTCTCGCCTTTGTACGACGCCGGCGCGCTGGACGATGCCGCGACCAGGGTCGAAGCCGCGGCGTTCGCGGACCTGCTGACGCAGATGAGTGCGATCCTGAAGGAGCCCGCGCGCACCGGTTTTGGGCCAGCCAAGCTCAATATCGAGACGTTCTACAAAGGCGACGAAGGCTTCGGCACGCTCGACGGTCTGCGCTTCGACGCCGAGCTCGGCAAGGGCGGCGAGAAGGCCGGCGGCAACGGTGCGGATGGCCAGTATGTCGAGCCCAAGGCCCATATCATCGTCACGACGCAGTCATTGTTCGAGCGTTGGCTGCTCGCGCACAAGGATTGGTGGGACAAGGGCGCCAGGAATGTGCCGCAGCGGATCGGTTCGGCGCTCAAGGACGAAAGTTTCTACACCCAGGCGATATCGAGCGGCGCTGCGGTGATCAATTTCGATTTGTTGCCGATGGCGAAGCCCGCGACCGCGACTTTTACCTATGGAATTCTGGCCGGGCGAACCCAGTCCGAGGTGCCCGATGCGGCGGACGAGGTGTTTGTATCCGCGCTCGCCGATGGCAAGGTTTACGTCGCCTACGGCTCGATCGATCCTGAGGTCAAAATTCCCGAATGCATCGCGATCCGCACCGATTACAACAAGCGGGCCGAGACGGCGGAAGACGATTTGCGGTTCAACAAGATTGACCAGAAAGCCTACGACAAGCTTGGCAATCTTCGTCAACAGGGCGAGGACGCCTTCAAGCGTTGCTTCACCCAGCGCGCGCCGCAGCAGCCGTCATTCGCTGCGGCTACCCAACAGGCCCAGGCGCTGCTGGCGGCGGCGGTGGCAAAATAACGCTATTCGAACGCGACGCCGAGCCGTCTTTCGTTAGCCCAGACCGGGCGGCAGCGGCGGGTGAACCGATTGGATTCGATCACGAGCGTGAACGACGGCGGCACGTTGAGCGTGCTCGCGAAATCAAGCGCCGCGCCACCGTCGGAGAGGTTACGGACGGTGCAGGCGAGATCATTGCCTTCGAAGGCAATGGTGGCGCCCTTCAGCACCCGGAATCGCTGGCTCCTGCGTTTCTCGATCATGTCGCAAATCCGAAAACCGGCTTGTCATTGATGGCCTAGATTAGCGCTGCGAAATTACAGACGATTGAATCCAACCCCCGCCGTGCTTGCCTTTCCCTTCAGGTTTCGTTTACGAATGGAACCGTGACTGGTGTGAGTTCCGGTCCGTTCCATTGCATTTCTCAATCCGTTCATCCGCGGCGCGCCTGCGTCGATGCCCTTTTCCATATCCTCCCCTGGAGACCATTATGAAAACAACCATTTCGATGCTGTTTGCCGCAGCGCTCATGTTGTCGTCGGTGCCCGCCAAAGCCGTCGTGCTCGATCTCTCGACCATGACCTGCAAGCAGTTCATCGAGGGCGGCGACGACGAGATCAAGATGGTGCTGACCTGGATGGACGGCTGGTACAAGGGCGATGAGGATGAGGCGATCATCGATACCGACGTGTTCGTCGACAACGCCAAGAAATTCGGCACTTTCTGCGCGGCGAATCCGACCATCAGCATCGTCAACGCGGCCGAGAAGATCCTCGGCAAATAACCCTCAAGGCCGCGTTCTCACAGCATCGCGAACGCGCTTGAAACCATCGCCACCGGCTTGTTGTCGGTGGCGTTCAGCAACGTGACCCGGCCGGCGTGGCCTGAAAACAAGGATTGGTCTGAAAACAAGGCTTGGCTTGAAAATGCCAGACTTGGGGAAGTATAACCGGGCCAGTAGGAGTGGTGGACGATGTTCAGGCGATTGGCATTGATTTTCAGCGTAATCGCCTTGGGCCTTCTGCTGAACGGTTGTACCAAATGCGGCCCGATCTGGGACGATTGGTTGCCGAAATCCTGCAAATCGGATCATTTGTAGTGCGCCGCACGTGCTTGGCGTTGCCACGGCCGCGGTGATACGCTGTTGGGCAAGAAAATGCAGGGAGCATCCCCATGAAGGTTTTACGCGCCGCGGCTGTTCTCGCGCTGCTGATGTTGCCGGGTTACGCGAAGGCGCAGCAAATGCCCAACATCAATCTGATTCCGGAGACAGCATCCAAGACGCCTGAGGAAAGGGAAGCCGATGAAGTGAGAGACAAGGCCTACCGGGAATCGCTGAAAAAGATTCCGGACGCCAAGGTCTCTTCCGATCCATGGGGCAATGTGCGCAGCGATGCACCGCCCAAGACGCCCTCGGCCAAGCCGCGAACCAAAACCGGCAGCACCGTCAACTAGACGGCTTTAAGCCGTCGCGCGCGGCTCCAGACCGGGTACGTCGCGGGCCGGCGCGGCCATTTGTTTCTATCCAGCAATATGTCGCGACCGGCGGTCCCGTGGCGCGGGATCCGGTTGGCGGCTCGAATTTGTCCTGACGAGGCGGGGCAGGACTCGGATTGGCCGCCGCGTGCGCTATATTGAGCCGGTCGTTATCTGTGCTGGAGTTTGCGACATGGCCTTTCGCCCACGCGATCTGGCCGACCGGATGGCCGGCCGGCGCAAGCCTGAGGACGGCTATCTGCGTGAGACCTTCACCCTGCCGCGCGACCGGGCCCGGACCAAGGCGCGCGATTTCCTCGCCCGTTATCCCAAGGCTGCCTACATGAGCGGGGTCGAAAGCTGGCGCGAACTGCCCGGCGGCGACATCGAATTCACCATGCGTCGGCTGCCCAGCGCGGACTAGTCTATCGGGCCGGCTGGGGGAGCAGGTATTTTCCCGGCACCGGTTCCACACGCGCATAAGTATTAACTTTTCTCGATAACGGCCGTTGAAGCATGCCGCCCGGCGAACCGGATAAAGGCGAGCTAAAGCAAGTCTTAGCGGGCGGCGACGATTTGGGCCGGCGGATTGCCGCGCCAAGTCGGGCCGGGCGAGCTCGACGCCGCGCACGGAAACAGAATCATCGCGACGGGCAGCACGACAAGCTTTTGAAGGTCAGAAATCATGGTCGCGGCTCGCTCCGATCTTATCGGGCACGGCCAGCTGCGCATTCTATGGTTAACAACAGCTGACCGCGCGGGTGCAGCTGTCGCAGCTATCCCGGAGGCGGAACCGCGAGACAGCTGATCGGCGGTGCGCTTATCCCGCCAGTTCGCAACGCCGAGGCGGTGTTCATAAATCGTTTATGACCTTAATTCGTTCAATTTTAGCTTTTTCCGGCGAGGTTCGATTTATGGAACCGGGAGAAACCCGGCTCCCCTGAGAACCAGGAGGTTGGATTGTCTCGGATATTTTCAAAGTTCTTGAAGGATGAATCGGCTGCCACCGCCATCGAGTACGGCCTGATCGCAGCGGGCATTGCGCTTGCGATTATCGCGGCCGTCAACGGCTTGGGCTCGACCCTCAACGACAAGTTCACGAGCATCAATACGTCGCTGAAATAGCCTCGTGTAACTCTGACGATTTGCCGTGGCTGGCGAACTGAGAAGGGCTTCGATTCCAGTCGGAGCCCTTCTGCTTTCAGCGGCGGCAATGAAAGATTGAGTCTGGCCGACGAGGTTCATTCAAAAGTTGCCGCAAGGCGTGCCGATCGAAGCTGCTCCGCGTGTCGATAAACGGTGAGCCTCGCTCCAATGCACAGCGCCGCCCGAGCGGAGTATATTCGCTTGGCGGCGCAGGCTTAGTCCCCGAGTGATGCAATGCCCCAGGTAGCAATAAGTCCGATCACGATCAAAAAGGTTCAAACAAAAAGCACATGGCGCGCCGCCGGCAATTCGTGTTTGGAGGCCGCGAACCGGCTGATGAACCCAAGTCGCAAACCGGGACACTCAGTAATGCGGCCGACTGTTTGCGCCTGCTTCGGTCACTCCGCCAGCGGCCCCAATTCGGCACCTCCAGCGCCGTTGGGGCCGTTTTGCGTGTGGGGATGTTGATGGCCAGATGCCGTTCAGCCGCGGACCGCGCAATATTCGCAGACGCCGAAATTCCAAGCGATCGATAAGGACCGCGTTCGTCGCGTCGAGAGGACCGCCGCCGCAACTTTCCTTCCATGGGCTAAATGAAAGAGGCCGCCAACTGAGGCGGCCTCACTTCGGAATCGGCTGGTATGATTGACTATCGCAGCGGTCGGCGACCGTCGCTTCTCGCGATGAGACCAGTTCATCCGCCTTGTAGAAGATCGCGATTGTAAAACGAGATTCAGAAGGGCTCCGAAGGCAGATAACCCACGGGATCAAAGAAATCGCGGGAGCTTTTATGGGGCCAGCAATCTGCAATTCCCCGGCCAGATGATATTGGCCTGCGACTGTTCTGATCGCCGATAACTCCTTCGCGATGTCTGGCGCGGGCGCTTGCTCCACCTCTTCGAGGAAAGATGAACACCCGGCCAGCGCGAAAACCAGGCTGGTGATCGTCCATAGGCTCAAAAACCGGAATTTACGGAACGGGACCATTGCTGGGTACGGCCTGTAATCCAAACTGATCCAATCTCAAAATCAAATTACGCCACGGCAAAATTCAATTTGGGCCACTGGGTTCGAAACAGGCCAGTTCCGTCCCTGGGTGCTGTCCAGCGTTCTGGAAGTCAGGACAGGCTCGGTTCCGGTGGCGCACTAACCTAGTTCTTGCCGGGGCTGCTTTTCATTCCGAAAAAAATTGTACCGGCGAGGGGGGCGCGGAAATGCGGCCCCTTTCGATTCGGATAGGCTTTCAATTTAATCCTCTCGAAATTAGGCAAGAGGGGAAAATTGAGGTCTCTGTACTAAGGGCCAGCAAGAGATATCGATTAGGGACACTTATGGTTCGATCGGCTCCGCCCCCGTCTCAGAAAGAGGCCGCCAACTGAAGCGGTCCTTGGCACGTTTCGGGCGGGAAGTACAACCGCACCGCTAAACGGATTGCGAAATATAACGCGGCGCAGATCGCGGCGCCCACGACTAGCACATGCATAGTAGTCTCCTGTCATCCGTCATATGACGCTGCTACCCGCATCGCTCAAATCACGTCCGATCACAAAATGGACCACTCCTAAAATCAAAAGGGACCAGTCACTTAGGCTGGGGATGGAAAGGGGCCAGTACCGCCTTTCCGAAAAGAACATATTGCGAACAAGGAACAAACATGGTACAAGGTTCCACAAGCTGATCAATTGCTCAACCGCCGCCGCCCGTTTGTCCCGCTAGCGAATCCCCGCCATAAGGAGCACCACCTATGTCCGCCTCTGCCCTGCGTATCGTCGAAGGATCTTCCATGGACAAATCTAAGGCGCTGTCCGCCGCGCTTTCCCAGATCGAGCGCCAGTTCGGCAAGGGCTCGGTGATGAAGCTGGGCAAGAACGACCGTTCGATGGATGTCGAGACGGTCTCCTCGGGCTCGCTCGGGCTCGATATCGCGCTCGGCGTCGGCGGTCTGCCGAAGGGGCGGGTGGTCGAGATTTACGGACCGGAATCCTCAGGCAAGACCACGCTGGCGCTGCACACGGTCGCCGAAGGCCAGAAGAAGGGCGGCATCTGCGCCTTCATCGACGCCGAACACGCGCTCGACCCGGTCTATGCCCGCAAGCTCGGCGTCAATATCGATGAACTGCTGATTTCGCAGCCCGACACCGGCGAGCAGGCGCTGGAAATTTGCGACACCCTGGTGCGTTCCGGCGCGGTCGATGTGCTGGTGATCGACTCGGTCGCAGCGTTGGTGCCGAAGGCCGAACTGGAAGGCGAGATGGGCGACGCGCTGCCCGGTCTGCAGGCGCGGCTGATGAGCCAGGCGCTGCGCAAGCTCACCGCGTCGATCAACAAATCCAACACCATGGTGATCTTCATCAACCAGATCCGGATGAAGATCGGCGTGATGTACGGCTCGCCGGAAACCACCACCGGCGGCAACGCGCTGAAATTCTACGCGTCCGTCCGCCTCGATATCCGCCGCATCGGCGCCATCAAGGAGCGCGACGAAGTGGTCGGCAACCAGACCCGCGTCAAGGTGGTGAAGAACAAGCTGGCACCGCCGTTCAAGCAGGTCGAATTCGACATCATGTATGGCGAGGGCGTCTCCAAGATGGGCGAGATCCTCGATCTCGGCGTCAAGGCCGGTATCGTCGAGAAGTCCGGCGCCTGGTTCTCCTATGACAGCCAGCGGCTCGGTCAGGGCCGTGAGAACTCGAAAGCGTTCCTCAAGGCCAACCCCGATATGACCGCGAAGATCGAAGCCGCGATCCGCCAGAACTCCGGCCTGATCGCCGAGCAGATCCTGGCCGGCTCGCCCGAGCGCGACGCCGACGGCGAGGAGCCCGCGGAAGACTGAGTTTTCCGAGCAAGCGGGCGCCGAGGACGTTGAGTTGCCGACGTCTTTGGCGCCCGTTTTGTTTGTGTGAATAGTTCGTGGTGAGAGCATGCCTACCTCCGCAGCCGACTTTCGTTGACCGAATTCGGCAAGGCGGTTGTCGCGCACAAGGAAGATTTCAGCCGCCACAATCCGATTGATCGTTGGTGGGGCGGAACGAGGCTGACCAACGATCGTTTGTGGCGTTGGGATCCGGTTCTGGTTGCGCCTTGACCCTCGTGAGCGCTTCGCCCGTGACAGACGAGCCTTACTCCGCCGCCTGCGCGTAGTCAGTGATCGGCGGGCACGAGCACACCAGATTGCGGTCGCCATAGACGTTGTCGACCCGTCCGACCGGGCACCAGTATTTATCCGTTCGCGACGTGCCGGCCGGGAAGCAGCCTTCGGCGCGGCTATAGGCGCGGGACCAATTGTCGTCGGCGATGTCGTGGACGGTGTGCGGCGCGTGGCGCAGTGGTGAGGCGTCTACCTTCCAGCGTCCGCTCTCGATCTCCGAGATCTCGCGCCGGATCGCGATCATGGCGTCACAGAACCGATCTAGCTCGGCCTTCGATTCCGATTCGGTCGGCTCGATCATCAGCGTGCCCGGCACCGGAAAACTCATGGTGGGGGCGTGGAAGCCGTAATCGATCAGCCGCTTGGCGATGTCGTCGACCGTGACGCCGCTGGAGGTTTTTAACGGCCGGGGATCGACGATGCACTCATGCGCGACGCGGCCCTTGGCGTTGCGATAGAGCACCGGAAAATGCGGCTGCAGTCGGTTCGCGATGTAATTCGCATTGAGGATCGCCACTTCCGTCGCACGGGTCAGGCCTTCGCCGGACATCATCAGGATATAGATGTAGGAGATGGTCAGGATCGACGCCGAACCAAACGGCGCCGCCGACACCGGCCCGACCGCGGCACCCTTGGCCTTATCGATCGCGGGATGGCAATTCTCTGGATGACTTGGCAGGAACGGCGCCAGATGCGCTCTGACGCCGATCGGTCCCATGCCCGGGCCGCCGCCGCCATGCGGAATGCAGAATGTCTTGTGCAGGTTGAGATGGCTGACATCGGCGCCATAATCGCCGGGCCGGGAGAGGCCGACCTGCGCATTCATGTTGGCGCCGTCGAGATAGACCTGACCGCCATGGCCATGCACGATGTCGCAGATCTCGCGAATATGCTCCTCGAACACACCATGGGTGGAGGGGTAGGTGATCATCACGGCGGCGAGGTTTTTCGCATGCTGCTCGGCCTTGGCTCTGAGATCATTGACGTCGACGTCGCCGCGCGCATCGCACGCGACCACCACCACATCCATGCCGACCATGCTGGCAGAAGCCGGATTGGTGCCGTGTGCCGAAGACGGGATCAGGCACACCTTGCGGTGCGGCTCGCCGCGCGCGGTGTGATAGCCGCGGATTGCGAGCAGCCCGGCATATTCGCCCTGTGCGCCGGAATTCGGCTGCAGCGAAATCGCGTCGTATCCCGTGATATCGCACAGCCATTGTTCGAGCCGCTTGAACAGCGCGTGATAGCCGGCGGCCTGCGTGCGCGGGGCGAACGGATGCAGATTGGCAAACTCCGGCCAGGTCAGCGGGATCATTTCGCTGGTGGCGTTGAGCTTCATGGTGCAGGAGCCCAGCGGAATCATCGCGCGGTCGAGCGCGAGATCGCGGTCCGAGAGTTTTCGCATGTAGCGCAACAACTCGGTCTCGGAGCGATGCGCGTGGAACACCGGATGGGTCAGGAACACGGTCGCGCGTTTCAGTTCGGCCGGCAGCGCCTCGCGCGCGCCGGCGTCGATATCCGCATAGACAAGCTTGCCGCCGAAGGCACGCCAGACCGCCTCGACGTTATCGGCCGTCGTGGTCTCATCCAGCGCAATGCCGAGCGTCGTATCGCCGATCCGCAGATTGATCTTCTCGGCGAGCGCGCGCGCGACGATCTCGTCACGCTTCGCATCGGCATTCACCGTTACCGTGTCGAAGAACGCATCCGACGTTGGCGCAAAGCCGAGCTTGCGCAAACCTGCTGCCAGCACGGAGGCCCGGCGATGCACGGATCGGGCGATCTCGGTCAGCCCTTCCGGCCCGTGATAGACCGCGTACATCGAGGCGATCACCGCCAGCAGCACCTGCGCGGTGCAGATGTTCGAGGTGGCTTTCTCACGGCGGATATGCTGCTCGCGGGTCTGCAGCGCCAGCCGATAGGCCGGCTCGCCGCGCGAATCCACCGAAAGTCCGACGATGCGGCCGGGCAGGGAACGCTTCAGCGCATCGCGCACCGCCATATAGGCCGCATGCGGCCCGCCATAGCCCATCGGCACGCCAAAGCGCTGCGCCGATCCGACCGCGATGTCGGCGCCGAGTTCGCCGGGCGAGGCCAATAGCGTCAGCGCCAGCAGGTCGGCGGCGACGATCGCCAGCGCGCCTTGGGCATGCAACGCTGCGATCGCCGGGCGCAAATCGCGCACCGCGCCTGAGGAGGCCGGGTATTGCAGCAGGCCGCCGAATACCTCAGCCTTGCCGAGATCGCTGAGCGGATCGCCGACGATAAGATTCCATCCCAGCGGTTCGGCGCGGGTGCGCAGCACCGCCAATGTCTGCGGATGCACTTCCGCATCGACAAAGAACGATTTGCTCTTGCTCTGGGCCGCGCGTTCCGCCAGCGCCATCGCTTCGGCGGCGGCGGTGGCCTCATCCAGCAGTGAGGCGTTGGCGACGTCGAGCCCGCTGAGGTCGCAGATCATGGTCTGGAAATTGAACAGCGCTTCCAGCCGGCCCTGGCTGATCTCCGGCTGGTACGGCGTATAGGCGGTATACCAGGCCGGATTTTCCAGAATGTTGCGCTGGATCACCGCCGGCAGGATCGTTCCGGAATAGCCCTGGCCGATCATCGAGGTGAAGACCTCGTTCTGCGCCGCAAGCGTCCGCATATGCGTCAGCGCCTCGGTCTCGCTCAAGGCCGGGCCGAGATCGAGCGGCGCCCGCTGCCGGATCGACGACGGCAGGGTCTCCGCCATCAGCGCGTCCAGGCTCTTGGCGCCGACGCTCTCCAGCATCGAAGCGATGTCGCGGGGCGAGGGGCCGATGTGCCGCCGCGCAAAAGTGACGGCGGCTTCGTTGGTGGGCTTGCGGTGCGCGGTCATGCTGATCCCTCAGGCGGTGTGCTTGGCGTAGGCGGCCTCATCCATCAGACCGTCGAGTTCGCTTTTGTTTGATATCTTCATCTTGAAAAACCACGCCTTGCCGCCGGCGTCGGAATTGACCAGAGCCGGCTCGGCGGCGAGCGCGTCATTGACCTCGATTACTTCGCCCGTGATTGGCGCGTAGACGTCGGAGGCGGCCTTGACGGATTCGACCACCGCGGCGGCTTCCGCCTTCTTCAGGCTGCGGCCGACCTTCGGCAGTTCGACGAACACGACGTCGCCGAGCTGCGACTGCGCGTAATCGGTGACGCCGATGGTGGCGACGTCGCCCTCGATGGAGAGCCATTCGTGGTCGTCGGTGAACAGCGTCGTCATGACAAATCCTCTGGCGTTTGCAGGTGTTAACGTTTGTAAGTGTTGGGAACGAACGGCATCGATGCGACCTGCACCGGCAGGCGCTGGCCGCGAACTTCGGCAAACACGGATGAACCGGTTGGCGCGTGCGATACCGGGAGATAGCCCATCGCCACCGGTGCATTGAGGCTCGGGCCAAAGCCGCCCGAAGTCACGCGGCCGATCGGTTCGGATGAGGTGGCGTCGGCGAATAGCGCCGCCCCTTCGCGGACGGGGGCACGGCCCTCCGGCCGCAAGCCGACGCGGCGGCGTGGGGCGCCGTTTTCGAACTGCGCCAGAATCCTGTCCGCTCCGGCAAAACCGCCGGCCCTCGCGCCGCCGCTCCGGCGGCTCTTTTGCACCGACCATTCCAGCGCGCCCTCGACCGGGGTCGTCTCGGCGTCGATGTCGTGGCCATAGAGGCAAAGCCCGGCCTCGAGCCGCAGGCTGTCGCGGGCGCCGAGCCCGATCGGCAGCACGGCGGGATCGGTCAGCAACACGTTGGTTAGCGTCTCGGCATGCCCGGCTGGAACTGAAATCTCAAAGCCGTCCTCGCCGGTGTAGCCGGAGCGCGAAACGAAACAGTCGATATCGCCGATGCGGCGCGGGCCGGAATCCATGAACCGCATCGCCGCGATGTCTGCACAAAGCTTGGCCAGCACCGTCTCGGCCTTCGGTCCCTGCAACGCGATCAGCGCCCGGTCCGGCAGCGGCTCGACCACGCACGCGTCCGACAGATTCGCGCGCAGATGCGCCTCGTCCTCGGCCTTGCAGGCGGCGTTGACCACGACAAACAGATGACTGCCGAAATTGGCCACCATCAGGTCGTCGAGAATGCCGCCGGCCGCGTTGGTGAATTGGGCGTAGCGCTGCCGGCCAGGTGCGATCGCGACGATGTCCTGCGGCACCAGCCGTTCCAGCGCCAGCGCCGCATCCTCGACCTTGCCGGATTTCGGCCGCAGCACGATCTGGCCCATATGCGAGACATCGAACAGGCCGGCCGACGCGCGGGTATGCAGGTGTTCCCGGAGCACGCCGGTGGCGTATTGCACGGGCATGTCGTAGCCGGCGAACGGCACCATCTTGCCGCCGAGGGCAAGGTGCAGGGCGTGCAGAGGGGTACGCTTCAGTGAAGATTGTTGATCGCGCGTCAGCATCACGGAGCCCTCGCGGTTTCCCGGGGATGATTCCCCGCGAAAACCCACAGAAAGCCCCATCTGTCGCTGTGCCTGAGAGTATTATCCCGTCGGCGGACACGTCGGGGTCAAAACCCCTCGGCGTCTCTTTCCAGATGCTAACAACGTCACGCGGTCCGTTTGCCTGAGAGTTTCCGGGGCGGTTGCTCCTTCGGCGCCGGCATTTAAGCCGGTCTCTCCCGACGTGACGCTCTCGAACAGATAGGAGGAAACCACGGTAAAGCCAGGACTGTCAACGCAGCCGCAGTATTATCAACGTCTGTTGTGCTCATGCGGCAAGCCTATGATCCGGCTGCACAGTTTCTGGACACCGCGGCCCCCCTTGTCTAAAAGCGTTGCGGCATAAAGATAGCCTTTTACGGCCAGGTTCCGGGCTGTTTTGCGATTCGTACTTTGCGATTGGATGGACATGAGCGGCGTTAACGAGATCAGGTCGACCTTTCTGAACTTCTTTGCCGAGAACGGCCACGAGATCGTGCCGTCGTCGCCGCTGGTTCCGCGCAACGACCCGACCTTGATGTTCACCAATGCCGGCATGGTGCAGTTCAAGAACGTCTTCACCGGCGTCGAGAAGCGCCCGTACCAGCGCGCCACAACGTCGCAGAAATGCGTCCGTGCCGGCGGCAAGCACAACGACCTCGACAATGTCGGCTACACCGCGCGGCATCACACCTTCTTCGAGATGCTCGGCAACTTCTCGTTCGGCGATTACTTCAAGGATCGCGCGATCGAACTGGCCTGGAACCTGGTCACCAAGGAATTCGGCCTGCCCAAGGACAAGCTGACGGCGACCGTCTATATCGACGACGACGAGGCGTTCGACCTCTGGAAGAAGATCGCGGGCCTGCCGGAGTCGCGCATCATCCGCATCGCCGGCTCCGACAATTTCTGGCAGATGGGCGACACCGGGCCGTGCGGTCCGTGTTCGGAAATCTTCTACGACCACGGTGACAAGATCTGGGGCGGCCCTCCGGGCTCGGCCGAGCAGGACGGCGACCGCTTTATCGAGATCTGGAATCTCGTGTTCATGCAGTTCGAGCAGACCGCGCCGGGCGTTCGCAATCCGCTGCCGAAACCGTCGATCGACACCGGCGCCGGCCTGGAGCGCGTCGCCGCGGTGCTGCAGGGCAAGCACGACAATTACGACATCGACCTGTTCGTGGCGCTGATCCGCGCCATCTCGGAATTGACCGGCGCCGATCCGCAAGGCGAGCAGAAGGCGTCATTGCGCGTGATCGCCGATCATCTGCGCGCGTCGTCGTTCCTGATCGCCGACGGCGTGCTGCCGTCGAACGAGGGCCGCGGCTATGTGCTGCGCCGGATCATGCGCCGCGCGATGCGCCATGCGCAATTGCTGGGTGCGCGCGATCCCCTGATGCACCGGCTGGTCTGGGCGCTGGTGCGCGAGATGGGCCAGGCCTATCCGGAACTGGTGCGCGCCGAAAACCTGATCGAGGAAACGCTGCGGCTGGAAGAGACGCGCTTCCGCAAGACGCTGGAACGCGGCCTGACCATTCTGGACGAGAAAAGCAGCTCGCTGAAAAAGGGCGACATGTTCGACGGCGACACCGCGTTCACGCTGTACGACACCTATGGCTTTCCGCTCGATCTCACCCAGGACGCGCTGCGCAACCGCGGCATCGGCGTCGATATCGCCTCCTTTACCGATGCGATGGAAAAGCAGAAGGCCAAGGCGCGCGCGTCCTGGTCCGGTTCAGGCGATACCGCGGCCGAGAACGTCTGGTTTCCGCTGCGCGAGAAGCTCGGCGCCACGGAATTCCTGGGCTACGACACCGAGAACGCCGAAGGCGTGGTCGGCGCGCTGGTGAAGGACGGCAAGGAAGTCGACAGCCTCAAGACCGGTGAGACCGGCGCCATCGTGATGAACCAGACGCCGTTTTATGCTGAATCCGGCGGCCAGGTCGGCGATACCGGCATGATGCTGGGCGAGGGCGTCAAATTCCGCGTCACCGACACCCAGAAGAAGGCCGGCGATCTCTTCGTGCATCTCGGCACGGTCGAGCAGGGCACGCTGAAATCGGGCACGGCGCTGGCGCTCGAGGTCGATCACGCCAGACGCACCTCGATCCGTGCCCATCACTCCGCGACGCATCTGCTGCACGAAGCGTTGCGGCAGGTGCTCGGCGATCACATCGCGCAGCGCGGCTCGCTGGTGGCGCCCGATCGCCTGCGTTTCGACTTCGTGCATCCGAAGCCGATCACCGCGGAAGAACTCGCCCGCGTCGAGGACATCGCCAACAACGTGGTGCTGGAGAATGACGAGGTCACCACGCGCCTGATGGGGGTGGATGACGCCCGCGACGCCGGCGCCCGCGCGCTGTTCGGCGAGAAATACGGCGACGAGGTCCGCGTGGTGTCGATGGGCAAGACCGCGCGCGAGCACGGCGCCAATGCGCTGGGATGGTCGGTCGAATTGTGCGGTGGCACCCATGTGCGCCGCACCGGCGATATCGGCCTGATTTCAGTGACCGGCGAAAGCGCGGTTGCCTCGGGCGTTCGCCGCATCGAGGCGCTGACCGGCAATCACGCGCGCAAGCACGCCAATGACACCATGGCGCTGGCGAAAACCGCGGCCGCCGAGCTGCGCACCACGCTCGACGACATGCCGGCGCGCATCACAGCCCTGATGGAAGAGCGCAAGAAGCTGGAGCGCGATCTGTCGGACGCGCGCAAGAAGCTCGCGATGGGCGGCGGCGCCCAGCGTCGCCGGTTCGCGTCGCACCGAGGATGATTTCCGCGAAGTCCAGGGCGTAAAGTTGATGGCCAGAGCGGTTCGGGCATCGAGATGAAGGACCTCAAGAGCCTCGCCGACGACGGCAAGAAGCAGCTCGGCTCGGGCGTGGTCGCGATCGTCGGTGTCACCGACGACGGCAAGGCCGGCGTCGTGGTCGGCGTCACGTCCGATCTCACCTCGCGCTTCAGCGCGGTCGATCTCGTGCAAGCTCGCGTCCGAGGCGCTCGGCGGCAAGGGCGGCGGCGGACGGCCCGACATGGCGCAGGCCGGCGGCCCCGATGGCGCCAAGGCCGACGCGGCGCTCGCGGCGATCGAAAAGGCGATGGCGGGGGCGTAACGCCCAGGTTCGTCCGGGGCGCCTCAAAATAGTCGTCCCGGCTCAAGGCCGGGACGACGTTGCTTCTTTTGAAGCCGCTCAACCCTTCCGCAGGAACACGTAATCCGCGGAGTAGGGCGCGCTCTTGGTGGCGCCGACCTTGTCGCAGGCGCCCGCGAGCTGGCCGCCTGCGGTATTGATCCGCTGCACCGTGGTGACGCCGGAAAGGACGCCGCTGCCGCGGTGGGCGATCACTTCGAGCTTGAGCCAGGCAATGTCATTGGCGGTCGCGCCCGGGGCGTTGCCGATGGCTTTGCCGGTGACGGCGCTGCCATCGGCGCTTTCCCAGTTCGGTCCGGCATAATGCCGGCCGACGGTCTTGCCGTCGGCCATCAAGGTTGCGATCGGCTCGCGAAACAGCCAGCCCGGCTTGCCGTCGGTGCCGGCCTTGCATTCATAGACCTGCGCGCCTTCGGCATGCACCGAGAGCACGACGGTCTCGCCCGGCGCCGCGATGGCGCCGGGGAGCGGGGTTTCGGCTGATATCGCGCTCGTGAGCGAGCCCGACAGCAGGACGAAGGCGAGGGCAGTCGTTCTGGTGAGGGATACCATTACGCTGCCATCGCCTTGGTCAGGTTTTCCGCGACCTTGTCGAGGAAGCCCGTGGTCGAGAGCCAGCGCTGGTCGGCGCCGACCAGCAGCGCGAGGTCCTTGGTCATGTAGCCGGCCTCGACGGTCTCGACGCACACCTTCTCCAGCGTGGCGGCGAACTTCGCCAGCGCCTCGTTGTTGTCGAGCTTGGCGCGATGGGTCAGACCGCGGGTCCAGGCGAAGATCGACGCGATCGAGTTGGTCGAGGTTTCCTTGCCCTTCTGATGCTCGCGGTAATGCCGGGTCACCGTGCCGTGGGCGGCCTCGGCTTCCACCGTCTTGCCGTCCGGCGTCATCAGCACCGAGGTCATCAGGCCGAGCGAGCCGTAGCCCTGCGCCACGGTGTCGGACTGCACGTCGCCGTCGTAGTTCTTGCAGGCCCAGACGTAGCCGCCGGACCACTTCATGGCGGCTGCCACCATGTCGTCGATCAGGCGATGTTCGTAGGTGATCTTCTTGGCGTCGAACTTGGCCTTGAATTCGTTGTCGAAGATCTCCTGGAAGATATCCTTGAAGCGGCCGTCATAGGTCTTGAGGATGGTGTTCTTGGTCGAGAGATAGACCGAATAGCCCTTGGACAGGCCCTGGTTGAACGAGGCGCGGGCGAAGTCGGCGATCGAATCGTCGAGGTTGTACATCGCCAGCGCGATGCCGGCGCTCGGCGACTTGTAGACTTCGCGCTCGATCACCTTGCCGTCCTCGCCGACGAATTTCATCGACAGCGTGCCCTTGCCGGGGAACTTGAAATCGGTAGCGCGGTACTGGTCGCCGAAGGCATGACGGCCGATGATGATCGGCTTGGTCCAGCCCGGCACCAGCCGCGGCACGTTCTTGCAGATGATCGGCTCGCGGAACACCACGCCGCCGAGGATGTTGCGGATGGTGCCGTTCGGCGACTTCCACATCTCCTTGAGGCCGAATTCCTTCACCCGGCCTTCGTCCGGGGTGATGGTGGCGCATTTGACGCCGACGCCGACCTTCTTGATGGCCTTGGCAGCATCGATCGTGACCTGATCGTCGGTTTTGTCGCGGTATTCCATCCCGAGGTCGAAATACATCAGGTTTACATCGAGGAACGGGTTGATCAGCTTGTCCTTGATGTACTGCCAGATGATCCGGGTCATCTCGTCGCCATCGAGTTCGACGACGGGGTTGGTCACCTTGATTTTTGCCATTGAGATCGGGCCTTGCGTTGAGGGTGTCTGCGGGGGCGGGAGGAACGAAGCCGCTCCCGATGAGGCCCTATAGCATCGCCGTCACAAGGGTGGAAGGCGAATGGCTGGGCAGAACGGCGGCTGGCAGACATGCCTTTGGGCCGACCCAAATCAGCTCAGGCAGCAGGGCAGCCGCGCGCGGCCTCCAGCGCCTGTCCGGTGTCATGGCGCTTGGTCGCGGCCAACGGTAGCCGTTCGCCGAGAAGCTTTCCGGGGGCCGTCCCGCCGTCCTCCTGAGGTTTTGCGCGAGGATTCTAACTGGTCGCTAACCCGATTATTTTGCTTGAGAAATTCTGCCAGCCGGGCCATCGACTGGGGCTGCAGATGAGGAGTTGAATCAGGTTGTTCGGAACTTGAATCAAAGTCTTCAGAAGTTGAATCAGAAAGTGAAGTGAGATGTCCGGCTCGGGCACCGACAAGACCAAATCAGGCCGCGAACTCGCCGGCCCCGTCGTCATTCTGGTCGAGCCGCAGCTCGGCGAGAACATCGGCATGGCGGCACGCGCGATGGGCAATTTCGGGCTGAGCCGGCTTCGCATCGTCAATCCGCGCGACGGCTGGCCGAACGTCCACGCCAAGCGCGCCGCCTCCGGCGCCGACCACATCCTGGACCAGGCCGGGCTGTTCGACACGGTCGAGCAGGCGGTGGCCGATTGTACCTTGCTGTTCGCCACCACCGCCCGCGCCCATGACCAGGCCAAGCCGGTGGTCGCACCCGACGCCGCCGCGCGCGAAATCGTGGCCCAGATCGAGGCCGGCGCCGGCGAGGTCGGCATCATGTTCGGCCGCGAACGCTATGGGCTGCAGAACGAGGAGGTGGCGCTGGCGAATCGCATCGTCACCTTCCCGGTCAATCCCGGCTTTGCCTCGCTGAACCTCGCCCAGGCCGTGCTGCTGATGGGGTACGAATGGTTCAAGCTGTCGACCGCGGGCACGCTGCCGTTTGCGATGCCCGAGCGCTCCGAACCGGCCTCGCAGCACCAGATGCAGGCGTTCTTCGACAATCTGGTGCGCGAACTCGACAAGGTCGAATTCCTGCGCCCGGCCGAGAAACGCGACACCATGCTGGTCAACCTGCGCAACATCTTCACCCGGATGGATCCGACCAAGCAGGACATGCACACCCTGCACGGCGTGGTGATGGCGATCGCCGAGGGGCGCAAGGGCCCGGCCAAGGGCGGCGTGCTCGACGGCGAGCAGGCCACACGGCTGCGCGCGCTTCTGGCCGAGCACGGCCAAGGTGCTACGCCGTCCGAAAGCGGCACCGTGCGCGGGCTGGCGCGGCTGTTGCGGCGAAACCCGACCGACGCCGAGCGGATCCTGTGGCAGGCGCTGACCACCGATCGCCGCTTTGCCGGCCAGTTCAAGCGCCAGACCCCGGTCGGACGGCACATCCCGGACTTCGTCTCGTTCGTGCACCGGCTGGCGATCGAGCTGGTCAATCCGGATGAGACGGACGTGATCGCCAAGGACCGCGCCACACGGCGCGAATGGCTGCAGCAGCGCGGCTACAAGGTCATCGATATGCCATCTGCGGCGATCGAGGCCGACCTCGCGACCGAGCTTGACCGGCTGCAATCCGGCGTATCGGAAGACCAGTAAACCTGAGCTTTTGCTGCCGATTTGGCATGCTCCTTGCGTGCCTAATTTGGCATCAAATGTCAGGAGAAGACCTATGAAACGATCCGACCTCACCGAGAAGCTGCTCGATATCAAGCGCGAGAAAGGCTGGAGCTGGAAACACATCTGCGAGCAGATCGGCGGCTATTCCGAGGTGCTGATAACAGGCGCCATTCTCGGGCAGATGAAATTGACCAAGCCGCAGGCCGCCAACGCGCAAGAGCTGTTCGGGTTGTCGAAGTCCGAAACCGCGATGCTCAACGAGGTGCCGATGCGCGGTGAGGGCACGCCGATGCCGCCGACCGATCCCTTGATCTATCGTTTCTACGAAATGGTGATGGTCAATGGTCCGGCGTGGAAAGCGCTGATCGAGGAGGAGTTCGGCGACGGCATCATGTCGGCGATCGACTTCGATATGGCGATGGAACGCGTCGCCAATCCCAAGGGTGATCGGGTCAAGATCACGATGTCCGGCAAATTCCTGCCTTACAAATATTACGGCGCCAGCGGCAACGTGCCGGAATATGGCTTCAAGGAGGAGTAGGTGCGCGCCCGGTTAATGCCGGGTGAAGCGCGAGGGCGGTTTTTAAGGGCGTAGCTTCGTCAAATCGCAACCTGAGGTAAGTAGGGTGTGCGGCAGCTGCTCCAGCCGTAAAGGGTCCTTTCGCATGATGCCGTTTAGAAAATTCGCGTTCGCCGGCGCCGGTCTGTTGCTATCCTTGGTGCCGGCCGTCGCGCAGACACCTGGACAGCGCATTGTGCTGGAACAACTCAACGCGGGGCAGCGTCCGGAGGGACAGGTCAGGGTTCAGTCCAACATCAATTTCTTTGTCGCCGGACCGACTGGCGACATCGAGGACGCGCAGAAGTTACGCGAGAAGGCGCAACGCGCGGTCTACGAGATGGCGGCGCGTCAGTGCGATTTGCTCCGCGAAATCCTTGCGAAGGATTGTCGCATGGAGTCGGTCAATAGCAACATCGGACGGCAATTTGGCCAGCAACAGCAGGAAGGCTACACCGTCAACGGATCGATGAGTTTCCAGATCACGCTGAAGTAGACGCGGGATCGCGGATCGGCCGCCGTAGCCTTCAATTCCCCGCCTTGACCTGCGCGATCGCCAACGCCGTCAGCTCGTTCATTTTGGCGCTAAGCTCGGGTTCCGAAAGGGCAATGCCCTTGGCGGCGAGATCGGCGGTCACCCTGCGCGCGACATGGCCCGCGCCGTCGAAATCGGCGGCGACAATCTGCTTGGCGTAGGCGCTCGCGGCGTCACCTCTGATGCCGAGCTGCTCGGCAACCCACAATCCCAACAGCCTGTTGCGGCGCGCCTCGGCCTTGAACTTCAGCTCCTCGTCGAGGGCGAATTTCTTCTCAAAACCCTCTTCACGCTTGTCGAAAGTGGTCATGGTACGGTTCCGCTCCTGATGCCGAAGGGATGAGCATCCGCCTCGTTGCGGTTGATAGCTCCGATGCCTAGATAAACAGCGAGAATCGCCAAAACAACGAGCCAAAACGCCGCTAGGTAAGGCGGTAAAACTAGGGTTTGGAGGAACCGGATCGATTGTGCTGGGGGGGCCAATCGGATAGGTTGCTTTCAGGCTCGGTTCTTGTTCTGTTTTCGCTGCTTGTTCAAGTTCCTGGCCTTCACGGCAGCTCCGTCGTGGGTCGCAGTCCTTGTCATCCGGAGCACACCAAATTCATGGATTTCAACAACACACGGTACATCCCAATGAGCCGTCGACGTCGCATTTATGAAGGCAAGGCAAAGGTTCTTTACGAGGGTCCTGAGCCGGGAACCCTGATCCAGCACTTCAAGGACGATGCGACCGCGTTCAATGCCAAGAAACACCAGATCATTGAGGGCAAGGGCGTCCTCAACAACCGGATTTCGGAGTACCTGTTTCAGCACCTCAATGACATCGGGGTGCCGACCCATTTCATCCGCCGCCTCAACATGCGCGAGCAGCTGATTCGCGAAGTCGAGATCGTGCCGCTGGAAGTCGTGGTGCGGAACGTGGCGGCGGGATCGCTGTCGCAGCGCCTCGGCATCGAGGAAGGCACCCAGTTGCCGCGCTCGATCATCGAGTTCTATTACAAGAACGACCAGCTCAACGACCCCATGGTCTCCGAAGAGCACATCACGGCGTTCGGCTGGGCCACGCCGCAGGAGATCGACGACATCATGGCGCTTGCCATCCGCGTCAACGACTTCCTGACCGGGCTGTTTCTCGGCATCGGCATCCGCCTCGTCGACTTCAAGATGGAATGCGGCCGGTTGTTCGAGAACGAGATGATGCGAATCATCGTCGCCGACGAGATATCGCCCGACTCCTGCCGTCTCTGGGACATCAAGTCGAACGAGAAGCTCGACAAGGATCGTTTCCGCAGGGATCTCGGCGGACTGCTGGAGGCCTATACCGAGGTTGCCAAGCGGCTGGGCATCCTGATGGAAAACGAGCGGCCCGCCGGTTCGGGCCCGGTGCTGGTGAAGAGCTGAGGCAACAAGACGTGAAAGCACGCGTAACCGTTACTCTGAAAACCGGCATTCTCGATCCCCAGGGCAAGGCCATCGAAGGCGCGCTGAAATCGCTCGGCGTCGATGGCGTCGCCAGCGTGCGCCAGGGCAAGGTGTTCGACATCGAGCTGTCTGTTACCGACAAGGCCAAGGCCGAGGCGGCGCTGAAAGACGCCGCCGACAAGCTGCTGGCCAACACCGTGATCGAGAATTACCGGGTTGAACTTCTCTAGGCTGAACGATCGATGAAATCCGCCATTCTGGTTTTTCCCGGCATCAATCGCGAGCGCGACATGGCGCGCGCGCTCAAGCTCGCTTCCGGTCACGAAGCGCAGATGGTCTGGCATGCCGAGACGTCACTGCCTGCGGGCACCGATCTCGTGGTGGTCCCCGGTGGATTTTCCTACGGCGACTATCTGCGTTGCGGGGCGATCGCGGCGCGTTCGCCCGTGATGGATGCGGTCCGGAAGTTCGCAGGCGAGGGCGGCCTCGTGCTTGGCGTCTGCAATGGTTTTCAGATCCTCTGCGAATCCGGTCTGCTGCCCGGCGTGCTCATGCGCAACGCGCGGCTGAAATTCATCTGCCACGATGTCCATCTGCGGGTCGAGCGTTCGGATACGCCGTTCACCCGTGGCTACAATGCCGGCCAGGTCATTCGCGTGCCGATCGCGCATGGCGAGGGCAATTACGAGGCCGATGAAGAGACGCTGAAGCGGCTCGAAGGCGAGGGGCGGGTGCTCTATCGCTATTGTTCGGCCGACGGTGTCGTGGATGAGCGTTCCAACATCAACGGCGCCGCGCAGTCGATCGCAGGTATCGTCAACGACCGCGGCAATGTGCTGGGCATGATGCCGCATCCGGAAAACCACGTCGAAGACATCATGGGCTGCACCGACGGCCGCGGCCTGTTTGCGGGCCTGGTGGCGCATCTGGAAAAAGCCGCGTGAAGCTTCTTGCGGCGCGTTTGGCCGCAGTTGCTGCGGCGCTCTCGTTCGTCACCTCCGCCAGCGCCCAAAACTTTCCCGATCATCCGATCACCATGATCGTGCCATTTGCGGCCGGCGGCAGCTCGGACGTGATCGCGCGCACCGTCGCCGACCAGATGGGCCAGGCGTTGGGGCAAACCATCATCATCGAGAATATCGGTGGCGCCGGTGGTTCGATCGCGCTCGCCAAGGCGGCGCGCGCGGCGCCCGACGGCTACACCATCGCGATCGGCAATGCCGGCACCAACGCGGCGTCCTATACGATCTATCCGGACCTGTCGTTCTCGCCGGAGTCCTTTGCCCCGATCGCGATGGTGGCGAAGACATTCGGCATCGTCGCATTGCGCAAGGATTTTCCGGCCAGCAATGTGCAGGACTTCATTGCCTACGCCAAAAGCCATCCCGGCAAGATCAATCTCGGCCACGCCGGCGTCGGCTCGTCGAATTACCTGATCTGCAAGAGCTTCGTGCAGGCCGCCGGCGTCGACGTCGCGCTGGTCAGCTATCGCGGCGCCGCGCCCGCGCTGACGGATGCGATCGGCGGCCAGATCGATGGCGTCTGCGACGGCGCGACATCGGTGTCGCAGTCGATCCAGGGCAAGCTGGTGAAGGGCTTGGTGGTCGGCTCGACCGTGCGTCTGGCGACGCTGCCGGAGCTTCCGACCTCGGCGGATGCCGGGCTTCCCGAATTCGAAGCGCAGGGCTGGAACGGTCTGTTCGCACCCAAGGGCACGCCGCCTGAACTGATTGCAAAACTCAACGCGGCAGCGCGCACGGCTGTCGAAAGCGATGTGGTGAAAAAACGTTTCGCTGATTTGTCGACCGTGGCGCCCGATACCAATGAGCACGCGCCTGATGTGCTGCAGCAATTGGTGACGCGCGATGTCGCCAAATATCACAAGCTGCTGCAATAAAGCCGCTTCGAGCGCGGTCGCCGCTCTTTCGATCCCTCACGATCCTGTGTGGATGGTAGATCGTAGACGGCCGCGTTTCCGGCTGGCCTGAAACTTGCTGGTTCTCTCCCGAAATCGCCAATCATGGGACGGGAGAGGTCATCATGCTCATTCGCAAGGCATTCTGCACGCTGGCGCTCGCAGCCGTCACGCTGTCGTCGCATGCGGCGACCGCCGAGACCACGCTGCGCATCGCCATGACGGCGTCGGACATTCCAACAGCGACCGGCCTGCCGAATAACGGTTTCGAGGGCTTGCGTTTCCTCGGCTATCCGATCTTCGAAGGTTTGGTGCTGTGGGATCTGACCAAGACCGATCAATTGGCGCCGCTGCGTCCGGGGCTCGCGGAGAAGTGGGAGCAGGATCCGGCCGACAACAAGACCTGGATCTTCCATCTGCGTCACGGCGTGAAATTCCACGACGGCACCGATTTCAATGCCGATGCGGTGGTCTGGAATCTCGATCGCTATTTCAACAACACCAGCCCGCAATTCGAGGCGCCGAGTTCGGCGATGTCGCGCGCACGCGTGCCGCTGATGGACAGCTACAAGAAGCTCGACGATTACACGGTTGCGATCTCCACGACCAAGCCGGCGTCCTATTTGCCCTATATGGCGGTCTATCTGCTGTTCACCTCGCCGGCGTCGTTCGAAAAGGCGGGCCACGATTGGGCCAAGGTCGCGACCTTGCCGGCGGCCGGTACCGGGCCGTTCCGTCTGACCAAGATCGTGCCGCGGCAGGAGGCGGATCTCGCGCGCTGGGATGGCTATTGGGACAAATCCAAAATGGCCAAGGTCGATAACGTCGTGCTGATGCCGATCCCCGAGGCCAATTCGCGGCTGGCCGCGTTGCGCTCCGGTCAGGTCGACTGGATCGAAGTGCCGCCGGCCGATGGCATCGCTTCGCTGAAATCGGCGGGCTACACCATCACCACAGGCTCGTATCCGCATGTCTGGCCGTGGTTTTTCAATATCGGTGCCACCAACAGCCCGTTCAAGGACGTCAGGGTGCGCCAAGCGCTGAACTACTGCATCGATCGGGAAGGGCTGGTGTCGCTGCTCAGTGGCACCGCGGAGCCTTCGGTCGGCTGGCTCAAGAGCAGCGATCCGGATTTCGGTTCACCCGCCAACCACTACAAATTCGATGCCGCGAAGGGCAAGGCGCTGCTGGCGGAAGCCGGCTACACCGCGGCGAAACCGCTGTCTTTCAAGGTGCAGATCTCCAATTCCGGCTCGGGCCAGATGTTGCCGCTGCCAATGAACGAATTCCTGCAGCAGAACCTGAAAGAGGCCTGCGGCGTCAATGTCGATTTCGATGTTGTCGAATGGCAGGTTCTTCTGAACGCGGCGCGCGCGACGCCCGACGCGCCGAACCTTCAGGGCGCCATGGCGCTCAATATCAGCTCGCCATCATCCGACGTCGGCGTGATGGCGCGCTATTTCTCGGCCGCCAACTGGTCGCCGAACGGATTCAATTTCGAGCAGTGGAAGGACGATCAGTTCGAGGATGCGCTCAAGACGATTGCGGAGGCCAGCGATCCCAAGGTGATCTCGGCAGCTTACGCCAAGGCGCATGAACGCCTCGTCGACAACCCGCCCTGGCTTTACATCGTCCATGACCTCAACCCGCGCGCGATGAGCCCGAAAGTGAAGGGTTTTATCTCGCCGCAATCGTGGTTCATCGATCTGAGTTTGGTCAGTTTGCAATAGGGAATGACGGAGACGGGGCGTCGTCGGCGTTCTTTTCCGACGTCTCGCCCAATTCACGTTGGCACGAATTTGTTGAGCCAACTCAAGGTGATTTGGGTGGTCCAGTCCTCCTCGCGAAAATATTCCGCTTCCCCAACGCCCCAAATCACCTTCATATCCGCGACCGTCTCGTCCCACATGAGGGGCGGCTCGCGATCGTCACGGACGCGGGGCGGGATGCGGTGGACGCGGCAGCGTTGGGCGTGTGATGGGATCGCAGGGCGGGTTGCTCCCCGTGAGCGACTTCCGGCACGCAGGACGAACAGCGCTTGTTGCGGACGGCGAAGTCGTGTGGTCCTGGCACCCGTCGCTGGTGTCAAGTCGGCGGAGGTTTGGCGAACCTAACCGGGTTCGACAAACGTTTAATCCGCCGGCGACGGTGACAAGAGGAATTCGTCACCGGGGAGAGCGCGAAGGAAACCGTTAAAACCATTGCGTGCGGGAATGCCGGGTGATTCCGGTGTACCTGTGGCTTCTACCCCTGTGCTTTTTTTCTGCACAGGGGGCTGCGGGTGCAGCGGGCATCCGGCATTCCCCACGCCCTCTATTTTCAGGGCGGATAATTTCGCAACAGCCCGGGCGCATGGCGCCGCGGGGGCGCGATCGTGTGTCTCGGATTATCCTGGCTGCTTGAAGAATGAAGCGACGTCCCATTGGATCAGGATCAGCCGGCATTACCCGCCGCGGCCGGCGTCCGCCGCTTGACTCGCTTGATGGTCCCGGAAAACGTGAACAGCGACCGCTCGCCGGATTTCAGGATGCCGCGCAGGAAGATCATCGAGCGGCCGGCGCGGGTGACCTCGCCGGTGCCTTCGATCAGTTCGCCCTCGCGCGCGGCGTCGAGAAATTCGCAGCCGAACGACACGGTGACCGCAGGTCCCTCGAGGATCGGCGAGGCGATCGCAAACAGGCAGTAATCCGCGAACGACATGAAGGCGCCGCCATGGACGTTGCTGGCGCCGTTGAGATGTTTCTTCTCGACCCGGAAGGCGCAACGCATGGTGCCGTCGTCGTCCTCGCGGTGCCAGAATGGCCCGTTGCCGGTCTCGAAATTATCGCCGCTCCAGGTTCGCCATCCCTGAAATTCGCCCTCGGTGGCGACGTGCAGGTCGGGGCGGCGGCGGTATGCGGTTTTGGTGAGGTCGTCCACGCGATTCGAGCCTTCAAATGAGGGTTTCAGGTCTTAAATCCGATCCACCGGCGATGTGCAAATCGCTGGCGGCTTACCGTGCGTCCGTAAAGCTCTGGACATCAGGAAATTGGCCCGTAAAAGGCCTTTTCGGGCCGATCCGATCTCCCTAAAAAGAGACCTCTCTCGCTGTAAGAAGCCCCATGAACCAGCCGCAAATCACCCCGGAACTCGTCGCCAGTCATGGGCTGAAGCCCGATGAATATGAGCGCATTCTCAAGCTGATCGGCCGGGTGCCGAGCTTCACGGAGCTTGGGATTTTCTCGGCGATGTGGAACGAGCATTGTTCGTATAAATCCTCGCGGCTGCATCTGCGGGGACTGCCGACCAAGGCGCCGTGGGTGATCCAGGGGCCGGGCGAGAACGCCGGCGTCATCGACATCGGCGATGGCCAGGCGGTGGTCTTCAAGATGGAGAGCCACAATCATCCCAGCTACATCGAGCCCTATCAGGGCGCGACCACCGGCGTCGGCGGCATTCTGCGGGACGTCTTCACCATGGGCGCGCGCCCGATCGCCTGCCTCAATGCGCTGAGCTTCGGTGCGCCGGAACATCCGAAGACCCGCCATCTGGTGTCGGGCGTGGTTGCCGGTGTCGGCGGCTACGGCAATTCATTCGGCGTGCCGACCGTCGGTGGCCAGGTGCGTTTCCACACCCGCTATGACGGCAACATCCTGGTCAACGCGATGGCGGTGGGCCTCGCCGATGCCGACAAGATCTTCTACGCGGCGGCGTCGGGCGTGAACATGCCGATCGTCTATCTCGGCTCCAAGACCGGCCGCGACGGCATTCACGGTGCCTCGATGGCGTCGGCCGAATTCGACGATGATTCCGCCGAGAAGCGTCCGACTGTGCAGGTCGGCGATCCCTTCGCGGAAAAGCTGTTGCTGGAAGCCTGCCTCGAAATCATGGAAGCCGATTGCGTGATCGCGATCCAGGACATGGGCGCGGCGGGGCTGACCTGCTCGGCGGTCGAGATGGGCGCCAAGGGCGATCTCGGCGTCGATCTCGATCTCGATGCGGTGCCGACGCGCGAAACCGGCATGAGCGCCTATGAGATGATGCTCTCCGAGAGCCAGGAGCGCATGCTCATGGTGCTCAAGCCGGAGAAGGAAAAGCAAGCCGAAGCGATCTTCAAGAAATGGGGGCTGGATTTCGCTGTCGTCGGCTACACCACGCCGAGCAAGCGCTTCGTGGTGAAGCATGGCGGCGACGTGATGGCCGACCTGCCGATCAAGGAATTGGGCGATGAAGCCCCGCTCTACGATCGGCCGCATGTGGAAACGCCGCTGCTGCCGACCATTCGCGCGCAGGACGTCAAGCCGCCGATCGGAATCATGCCGGCGCTGGAAAAGCTGATCGCGACACCCGAGCTCTGCTCGAAGCGCTGGGTCTGGGAGCAATATGATCACGTCATTTTGGGCAATACCGTGCAACGTCCCGGTGGCGACGCTGCCGTGGTGCGCGTGCAGGACGGGCCGAAGGGCCTGGCGCTGACGGTCGATGTCACCCCGCGTTATTGCGAGGCCGACCCCTATCAGGGCGGCATGCAGGCCGTGGCGGAAGCGTGGCGCAACATCACTGCCGTCGGTGGCCGGCCGCTCGCGATCACCGACAACCTCAATTTCGGTAACCCCGAACGGCCCGAGATCATGGGGCAATTCGTCGGCTGTCTGAAGGGCATCGCGGAAGCCTGTCGCACGCTCGACTTCCCGGTCGTGTCCGGCAACGTCTCGCTCTACAACGAAACCAATGGCCGCGGCATCCTGCCGACGCCCTCGATCGGCGGCGTCGGCCTGCTCGATGATTTTACCAAGTCCGCGACCCTGGCGTTCAAGGCCGGTGGCGAGGCGATCCTGTTGATCGGTGACACCCAAGGGTGGCTCGGCCAGTCGGTTTATCTGCGCGATGTCTGCGGCCGCGAAGAGGGTGCGCCGCCGCCGGTGGATCTCGCGGCTGAGAAACGCAACGGCGACGTGGTGCGCGGCATGATTCACGCCGGGACCGCGACCGCGGTGCACGATCTCTCCGATGGCGGGCTGTTGATTGCGCTGGCGGAGATGGCGATCGCAAGCGGCATCGGCGCGCAATTGCTGGCAGCACCCGCGTCGATCGTGCCGCATGCCTATTGGTACGGCGAAGACCAGGCGCGCTACATCGTCACCGTGCCGGCGCAGGAGGCCGGCCTGATCCTGGCGAAGATGAAAGGCGCAGGCGTGCCTTGCGCGCGGATCGGCACCACCGGCGGCGACACCATTACGGTGGCGGGCGAAACGCCGGTTACGATTGCGTCGCTGAAGACCGGGTTCGAAAGCTGGTTTCCGGCCTATATGGGCAGCGGAAGGTAATTACGGCAGATCCGAGACTGCCAAGAACATGGTGAGGCTGAGTGCGGTCGCGATCAAAATAGCCGACAGTCCCATTGGGTATCCTTGTAAGTTGACCTTGGACACGCCTCCCTGGGAAAACTCATGCAGTTTTGATGCCAACCGCCGGCATGACGACGGTTCGAAAATGGATCATCGCGCGCTAAAGCACGCGCGTGGCGCCGGGGATTTTTCGCAAAGCCACCGTCACCGCCCAACTGAATGCGACCGTCAGCACGAACGCGATGGCGGCCTTGATCACGGCGGGCAGATCGTAATCGAACAGCCAGTATTGCAGCCACAGCACGATCGGATAGTGCACGAGGAATATGCCGTAGGCATCGCCCTGCATGCGGTCCAGCAAGTGCCAGGGTCGCTTTGAGCCGAGAAAAAACGCCAGGATGGCGAACAGGATGGCGGCGCTAAAGGCGACGAAGCAAAGGCCGTAGCAAACGAAATACCACGTCGGCTGCGGATCGGGATTACCCAATATTTCGCGCTTGATGTAGATCAGCACCCACATCAGGCAATAGGGAACGAGCGTCGCGATCAGCCAGCCCCAACTGCTCCGTGCGAGCCGTCCGTCGGCGGCCAGCACGCCCTGATTGAAATGCGCAACGCCGATGCCGGCGCCGATGAGGAAATAGGCCGCGTAAAGCAGCACACGGCTGGCCTGAACGGAGAACGGCCCGAACTCGAACCAGTGATTGGGCCCGAAATAGATCAGCGCCGGAATATAAACCACCGCCGTGACCACCAGCAGGAACAGGAAGAATCCGGCCGGGGCGTCGAAGCATTGCTGCGACAATCGATTGATGGGATCGAGCAAATTGGGCGATAGCCGATACAACAGGCTCGCCAACAGATCGAAGCCCAGCAACACCCAGACAAACCAGAGCGGTCCGCTCGGCCACGGACCAACCGTCACCGTTTTCCACCAGAACGCCGCGAAGCTGATGTCGGGGCTGTGGCGCAGGGCAATGGCATAATACGCAATTGGAATCACCGTGACCGCAGCGATCGCGAAGGGAAGGCCGAGCCGGAGCAGGCGGTCGCGCAGATGGACGGCCGGAGCCTTGTGCGCGAGACTTGGCCACACGAACAATCCCGACAGAAAAAAGAACATCGCCATGAAGAAGCTGTCGGTGGCGGCCACGACAAAATCAAAGCCGAGCCACGACTTGCCGTCGGTGTGCCCGAAATGCGTGTAGGGAATGACCGCATGGTGAAGCACGACGACCAGCGTCAGGAAGCTGCGCGCATGATCGAGCGCGGCGTTGCGCGAAGCTGTTTTCGGCGCGGCTCGCACTTGTGCGGGCGCCTCTGCATGGGAAATCGACGTCATGCGCATCCAGGCGGGGTTATTGCCGGATGTTGCAACCGGGAACCCGATTCAGCAAGATCAAATTATTGAATCAAATAAGCACCGGGGAAGCCGGACCGCGATCGAAGCACCGCTCGCCGCCGCTCGCCCCGGAACCAGCGCCATCGCCCGCCGTTAGATCAGCATCGCGCGGGAGTTGCGCCGCGAAGGCTGGAGGAACGGGCAATGACACTTCTGAAATGGGCGCTGATTTTCTTACTGGTGTCTGTTGTCGCCGGTGTTTTCGGATTCACCGGCATCTCCGCCGCCTCGGCCGACGTCGCCCGCTTCCTGTTCTATGTTTTCGCGGCGATCTTCCTGGTCCTGCTGGTGCTCGGATTGACGATCTTCAGGGTGTAAGTGCGCGATTAGTCTTCTTGCAGAGCGGGGAATGACGACTAAATTTTCTACGCCACTTCCTCGATCCTCACCTTGTCGGGATAGAACGCCAGGTGACCGGTGATCTCGGCCATCGCAGGGAACGGCGTCTCATAGGTCCAGATCGAATTTTCCAGTGTCTTGCCGTCGGCGACGACGCTGTAATAGCTCGCATCTCCCTTATAGGGGCAATGGGTGGTTCGCTCGGTGCGCTGGAGCAGGGCCATGTTGGCATCCGTGCGCGGCACGTATTGCACTGCCGGGTAGCTGGCTTCCTTGAGGGTCAGGGCATGGGTAGTGTCGGCGATGACAACGCCGCCCGCGGAGACGCGGACCCGCTTCGGGTTGGCCGTAATGGTGATCGGGTGGTCGGGACCGGGGAGTTTCATGAGGATGCGCCTTTTCGGTCAGCCCGTTGTGATCGGCAGGGCCTGATCCAGCAGATTTAAAACGATTGGATCAGGGATATAGTGTGACAACGCGTGACCTAGAAGAGTGTCCGGGTTAAGTTTGGCCGTCACGGTTGCGAAAGCCGTGAGGACCGGAAACCTGACGGGAGAATATTAGGATGCCGATGGACGCCCGCGAGATCGAATCGATGATCAAGGCAGCGATTCCCGACGCCGAGGTGACGATCCGCGACCTGGCCGGCGACGGCGACCACTACGCCGCGACGGTGATTTCGGCCTCTTTCAAGGGCAAATCCCGGGTCCAGCAGCACCAGATCGTCTATCAGTCGCTGAAGGGGCAGATGGGCGGCGTGCTGCACGCGCTGGCGCTGCAGACCGGGGTACCTGGCGGACCTGGGGTACCGGAGGGCTAGGCCCGAAGCGGGACGGGGCATGGCAGGGGACGACCAACGCGGCGCGCTGTTTCGCCCCCGGATAGCCAACCAGCATAGCCGCGTCACCTATGCCGAATTGTTCTTCGATCTGGTGTTCGCCTACGCCGTCACGCAGATATCGCATACCCTGCTGGGACGATTTACCGCACTCGGCACGCTGCAGACGACACTCCTGTTCCTCAGCGTCTGGTGGCTCTGGGTCTATACCGCCTGGATCACCAACTGGCTTGACCCGGAGAAGACCCCGGTTCGACTGCTGCTGTTTGCCCTGATGCTGGGCGGGCTCGTGCTCTCGACCTCGATCCCCAAGGCGTTTGAATCGCGAGGACTTTGGTTCGCGCTGGCCTATAGCGTGATGCAGGTCGGGCGGACGATCTTCCTGTTGGCATCGACGACATCAGGCCAACCCCTGGCGCGCCTGAATGCGGTCCGCATCCTGGTGTGGCTCGCGGTGGCTGCCATCTTCTGGATCGCGGGAGGCCTGGCGGATGGGCAATCGCGGCTGGCGCTGTGGGTGGTGGCGCTGGGCATCGAATATCTGTCGCCGGCGGTGCGGTTCTGGATTCCGAAATACGGCGCGACGTCGGTCGCGGATTGGGTGGTGGAAGGCGGCCATATGGCCGAGCGCTGCGCCGGATTCATCATCATCGCGCTCGGCGAGTCCATCGTGGTGACCGGTGCGACCTTTGGCGACCTGACCTGGACCACCGAGAACGTCATCGCCTTTGTGGCCGCGTTGCTTGGCAGCATCGCGATGTGGTGGATCTATTTCCACAAGGGCGCCGAAGCCGGCTCCGAGCAGATTTCAAAATCCAGCGAACCCGGCCGGCTGGCGCGGCTCGCCTACACCTATCTGCACATGCCGATCGTGGCCGGCATCATCGTCTCGGCGGTGGCCGACGATCTCGTGCTGACCCATCCCGGTGGGCATTCCGACTACAAGACGGTTCTCAGCGCGATCGGCGGTCCGCTGCTGTTTCTGGTCGGGACTATCCTGTTCAAGCATACCTTTCGCGGCTTCCTGCAGCTTTCGCATGGCGCCGGTATCATTGCGCTGGGCGTGCTCTATTGGTTCGCCGGCGAGCTATCGCCGGTGGTGCTGTCGTGTCTGACGACCGCGATCATGCTGATCGTTGCGAGTTGGGAGTCGATTTCGCTGAGCTCCGGCCCTGGCCGATCCCGATCCGAAGCCGCTCAGTCCGACGCCACCAGTGCGTGAACCGAGAACATGCCGGCCTTGTCGGTCCAGGATTCGCGCGGCGTCCAGCCCGAGCCTCGCGCCAGCGCCGTGAAGCGATCGATGCTGTATTTGTAGCTGTTTTCCGTGTGGATGCTTTCGCCGGCGCGAAACGCCAGGCTGGTGCCGAGCAGTCGCACGGTCTGCGATTTCTTGCTGATCAAATGCATCTCGATGCGGTGCCGCTCGCGGTTGTAGATCGCGCGATGGGTAAAGGAGGAAAGGTCGAAATTGCCGCCGAGTTCGCGGTTGATGCGCACCAGCACATTGAGATTGAAGCGCGCGGTGACGCCGGCGGTGTCATTATAGGCGTCATACAACACGCGTTCGTCCTTCTCGAGATCGACGCCGATAACCATCTGTGCGCCTTCGCCGAGGATCTGCCGGGCGCTGCGCAGGAAGGCGCAGGCCTCATGCGGCTCGAAATTGCCGAGCGTCGAGCCTGGAAAGAAGCCGACCTTCGGCATATCAGCGATCTCAGCCGGAAGCACGAACGGCGTGGTGAAATCGGCTGCGACCGGATACACCGCAAGACCCGGAAAATCCTTGCGCAGCGCGTCGGCCTGGTCCTTCAGGAAGTCTCCGGAGATGTCGACCGGGACATAGGCGCCGATCCTGCACTTCTCCAGCAACAACCGTACCTTCGTGGTCGCGCCGGCGCCGAATTCGATCAGCGCGGCGCCTTTTGGAATGATGGCTGCGATCTCGCTGCCACGATCCCGCAGGATCGAGAGCTCGGTGCGCGTCGGATAATATTCCGGCAACCGCGTGATCGCCTCGAACAATTCCGAACCCGTCGCGTCGTAGAAATATTTCGGCGACAGCCGCTTTGGCCGCTGCGACAGGTCGCCGATGGCTTCGCGGGCAAATGTTGAAGTCTGTTCATCCGGCAGATGCGCTTCGGCCAAGGCACTCGCATACACATTCATGATACTCTCCTCGACGCGCGCCCCGCGCGGTTGGATACAAAAAATCAGGTGGGGTAATCGGCGAGCCGCAGCCCGGTGAACTGCCAGCGATGGTGTGGATAAAAGAAGTTGCGGTAGGTGATACGGCTGTGGCCCTGCGGAGTTGCAAGCGACGACCCGCGCAGCACCAATTGATTGACCATGAACTTGCCGTTGTACTCGCCGAGCGCGCCTTCGATGGCCCGGTAGCCCGGGTAGGGCGAATAGGAGCTGCGGGTCCATTGCCAGACGATGCCGAAGGCATCGTTGAGGTGACCGGCGCGGGCGGCGACTTCCCATTCCATTTCCGTCGGCAGGTGCTTGCCGCTCCAGCGCGCGAACGCGTCGGTCTCGTAATAACTCACGTGGCTGACAGGTGCTTGGGGATCGACCGGCCTTAGCCCGCCGAGCGTCATGATCTTCCATTCGCCGTCGATTTGGCGCCAGTGTCCGGGCGCTTGCCACTGCTCGTTATTGACCGCCGCAAAGCCATCCATCAGCCACAGCGTCGCGGTGCTGTAGCCGCCGTCGGCCATGAAGGCCAGCCATTCGGCATTGGTCACGAGGTTGCGCGCCAGTTTCACCGGCCCGACCAGCGCACGATGAACGGGCTTCTCATTGTCGAAATGGAAGCTTTCGCTGGCATGGCCGATGCTGTGGATGCCCTCGGTGAGCGTGACCCATTCTTCGTCGCCGCGGGTCGAGGCCGGGAAGCGCCACGCCGGATCGTAAGCGGGGGGAATCGGGTTTTGCGCGAAGGCATGCAGGATGTCGGTCAGCATCAATTCCTGATGCTGCTGCTCGTGGTTGAGGCCGACCTCGACCAGCGGCGCCAACTTCGCCAGCTTATCCTCGTCCGTGGTCTGAAAAAATTTCACCACGGCGGCATCGACATGCCGGCGATAGGCGGTGACCTCATCGGCGCCGGGCCGGGTCAGGTGGCCGCGCTGGTGGCGGGCGTGTCGCGGTCCAGCGCTGACGTAATAGGAATTGAACAGGAAGGCGTAATCCGGATGAAACACCTGGTAGCCGGGGCTGTGTTCGCCAAGCAGGAATTGCTCGAAGAACCAGGTGGTATGGGCGCGGTGCCATTTCGCCGGGCTGGCATCCGGCATCGACTGCACAAGCTGATCTTCCGGCGACAGGGGTGCGGCGCGCCGCTCGGTCTCGTTGCGGACCGCGAGGAAGGCTTCCACCAAATTCTGGGCTAGGCTGCCGAACTCCGAGAACAAAGACGGGCAAGGGGCGGCTAACGTGGCCGCGGCGGTTGCTGGTTTCGTCACGATGGTCTCCGGTTCGGGAGAGAACGTTACTCTGGCGTACCGGTTCCCCGGAAAGTGCCTGTCCTAGATAGGGTCTTCCGCACGGGATAAAAGCCTCCCCCGATCATACCTAGGGGTTATCGTCACGGCCGCCACCGGCCATCGTTCGGCCGTTTCCGGCCGCTCTGTGTCAAACCCGCGCATGTCAGACCCCCGCCATTTTACTTTGGATGCACAACGGTTTGGGGTACATATATGGCAGTAACGGGTTAAACGGGCCGGGCCGAACGGCCGTGCGGCAGGGGGCGATGCCCCAAAAGGAAGAGCATATGAGCATCGAACAATTCATCGATAACGAAGTAAAGTCGAACGACGTCGTGCTGTTCATGAAGGGCACGCCGCAATTTCCGCAGTGCGGTTTTTCGGGGCAGGTGGTCCAGATCCTCGATCACGTGGGGGTCGGATACAAGGGCCTCAACGTTCTCGAGTCCGCGGATCTGCGCAACGGCATCAAGACCTATTCGAACTGGCCGACCATTCCGCAGCTCTACGTCAAGGGCGAGTTTGTCGGCGGTTGCGACATCATCCGCGAGATGTTCCAGGCCGGCGAACTGCAGCAGCTGTTGGCTGACAAGGGCGTTGTGATCAACGCAGCGGCGTCAGCCTGAGTCTCGCCGCGCGCCAGCTCGGCAAGGCGCGACTGGAAGTTATTGTTGCCGACATCACCACCCTGCGCGTTGACGTCATCGTCAACGCTGCGAATGAGTCCCTGCTCGGCGGTGGTGGCGTGGACGGCGCCATCCATCGCGCGGCCGGTCCTGAACTATTGGCCGAGTGCCGCGCGTTGCATGGCTGCGCGACCGGCGACGCCAAGATCACCCGAGGTTATCGGTTAGCAGCACGGCATGTGATTCATGCGGTCGGCCCGGTCTGGCATGGCGGGACCGAAGGCGAAGATGGCTTGCTGGCCTCGTGCTATCGCCGCGCCATCGAACTCGCGCAGGCCAATTCGCTGGGGTCCATCGCATTTCCCGCCATCTCGACCGGGGTCTATCGTTTCCCCGCGGATCGGGCGGCTGGAATCGCGGTTTCCGCAACCGCGCAAGCGCTGGCGACCGCCCCCGCGCTCACCCGAATCATCTTCTGCTGCTTTTCAAAGGACAGCGCAAAGCTCCATGAGCAGGCGCTGGCCGATATCGGCAGCCCTTGTGCCGATTGAGCCGGCCGCTACACTCCCCGCCGTTAATCCGGGGAGGGGTTGATGGGGTCTTATGATTGGTTGCGCGCGCTGATCGGCGGCGCGCTGTTGACGTTGGCGGCGCCGCCGGCGGGCGCGGAAGGCACCTTCGATATTCCCGCAGGCGCCCACTTCAATCCGGACAAGCTCGCCAAAATCGGCGACTTCTTCAAGAACGAGGTGACGACTGGCAAGATCCCCGGCGCGATTGTCCTGATCCAGCAGCACGGCAAGCCGGTCTATCACGAGTCCTTCGGCGTGCAGGATGTGATGAGTGAGGCGCCGATCACCGACAAGACCATCTTCCGCCTGTTCTCGATGACGAAAGCCATCACCGCAGTGGTCTCGATGACGCTGCTCGAGGAAGGCAAGATCAAGCTCGACGACCCCATTTCGAAATACATTCCCTCGTTCGCCAATGTGAAGGTCGGCGTCGAGAGGAAGGCCGAGGACGGCACGACCACGCTCGATCTCGTTCCGCCGGATCATCCGCCCACGGTGCTCGACCTGATGCGTCATACCTCCGGCATCACTTACGGCTTCTACGGCGACAGCATGGTGCGCAAGGCCTACCGCGCCGCCAATATCTATCAGGGCGATTTCGACCTTGCCGAATTTGCCGAGCGCATCGCCGCGCTGCCGCTGCAGAATCAGCCCGGCGCGCTCTGGCAGTACGGCCATTCCACCGACGTGCTGGCGCGAATCATGGAAATCGCGTCCGGAAAATCCCTATACGCGCTCGAGAAGGAGAAACTGCTCGATCCGCTGGGGATGACCGACACCGGCTTCTTCGTCACCGATCCGGAGAAGGTGAAGCTGATGGCGCAACCGTTGCCCAACGACAGCGATTTCCGGGTCGGCCGCGAGAACGACCCGACCAAGGTCAAGAAATGGGAATCCGCAAGCGGCGGCATGGTGTCAACCATGGCGGACTATTCGCGCTTCGTGCAGATGCTGCTCAATGGCGGCACGTTCGACGGAAAGACCTATCTCAAGCCCGCGACGTTCAAGGAGATGGCAACCGATCACGTCGGTCCCGGTTCGGGCGTCGGCAGGGACTACTTCTATTTCCCGGGCGACGGCTTTGGCTTTGGCCTGGGGCTCGCGGTGCGCACCGATCCCGGCAATGCCAAACCGCCGCCGCCGGGCGATCTCGGCGAGTTGAAATGGGACGGCGCCAGCGGCTGCTATTTCGTGGTCGATCGGGAGCAGGACATGTTCTTTATCCTGCTGGAACAGACGCCGAGCGAACGCCAGCGCATCCAGCGGACGCTGAAGCAGTTGATCTATGAGGCGATGGAGAACTAACCGTTTTGCGAGCCGGTGCTGCCTTGCGGTTGCGCTCACGATCGGCGCGATCGGGGCGGGATCGCCGGCCGCGCTCCGTGCCGAAACGCCCGCGGTTGCCACATCCGGTTTCTCGCACGCCGGGCTGGAGCGCCTCGGCGACTACATGCGCAACGAGATCGCGACGGAAAAGATTCCGGGTGCCATCGTCCTGATCCAACAGCACGGCCATCCCGTCTATTTCGAGAAATTCGGTGTGCGCGACGTCGAGAGTCGGCATCCGATGACGGATGATACGATCTTCCGGCTGTATTCGATGTCGAAGCCGGTCACGTCGGTGGCCGCGATGATGCTGGTGGAGGACGGCAAGCTCGCGCTCGGCGATCCCCTCGCCAAATACATTCCGGCGTTTGCGGATGTGAAGGTGGGCGTCGAAAAGCGTGACGAGGCCGGAAAGCTTACGCTTGCGCTCGAACCGCTGCAGCATCCAATCACCATCGAGGATTTGCTGCGTCACACCTCGGGTCTCACTTACGGCTTCTACGGCGACAGCGCCGTGCGCAAACTCTATGCGAACGCCGATCTGTTCCGGGGCGATTTCGACAATGCCGATTTCGCCGATCGCCTCGCCAAACTACCGCTCGCCGAACAGCCGGGAACGCTGTGGGATTACGGCCATTCGACCGACATACTCGGCCGGGTCATCGAAGTGGTTTCCGGCAAATCGCTGTTTCAGTTCGAGAAGGAGCGCCTGCTCGACCCGCTCGGGATGACCGCGACCAGCTTCTACCTCACCGACGAGGCCAAGCGGCCGCTGATTGCCGAGCCGATGCCGTACGATCGCTTCACCAGTCCGGTCGCGGGGATACGCGATCCGATGCAGCTGCGGCGGTGGGAATCCGGCGGGGCGGGGATGGTCGGCACCACGGCGGATTATGCGCGGTTCGCCCAGATGCTGCTGAACGGCGGCACGCTGGACGGCAAGCGTTACCTCAAACCCGAGACCGTCGCGCTGATGACATCCGATCATATCGGCCCGGCAACAAAAATCGCGCGCGATTATTTCTATTTTCCGGGCGCCGACAGCGGTTTTGGTCTCGGCTTTGCGGTCCGCACCTCGCAGCAGCCTGATACATCGTTGCCACTGGGCGAATATCGCTGGGACGGCGTCGCCGGTACTTTCTTTTTCATCGATCCCAAAGACGACCTGTTCGTGATCTGCATGATGCAGACCCCGTCGCAGCGCGGGCGGATCCAGATCGAATTGAAGAAGCTGGTCTATCAGGCGCTGGGCAGATGATCGGGCGCGGCCTGCTTACGCCGCCCGCACGATCTCGCGCACGAGGCCAACGGTTTCCTCGATCATCGCAGCCGTGACGTCGAGATGGGTGCAGGCCCGGATACGGCCGTCCATCATCGCCAGCAGGACACCGCGTTGGCGCAAGGCTTCGACCATCTTGTCGCCGGTGATGCCGGCACCATCAGGCGTGAAGAACACCAGATTGGTTTCGGGCTGCTGCACCGTCATGCCGGCGATTTGGGAAAGCCCGCGCGCCAGCGCGCGCGCATTGGCGTGATCGTCGGCCAAGCGATCGACGTGATGGTCGAGTGCGTACACGCAGGCCGCCGCGCAAACGCCGGACTGACGCATCGAGCCGCCGAGCCGCTGCTTCCAGCGCCAGACGTCGTCGATGAAATCGCGCGAGCCCGCCAGCACCGCGCCGATGGGGGTGCCGAGACCCTTGGAGAAATCGAGCCAGGCCGAATCCCAGCCGGCAACCATGTCGCGCGCTGCTATTCCGGTCGCGACGCAGGCGTTCAACAGCCGCGCGCCGTCCATGTGGGTGGCAAGACCGTTCGATTTGGCGATCTGGACGACCTCGTCGAGCGCGGCTTTCTTCCAGATCGTGCCGCCGCCGATATTGGCGGTCTGCTCGACACTGACGAGAACCTGCGGCGGCTGATAGCGCGTGCGCGGGTGAAGTGCCCCGCGAAAGGTGTCGGGTGTGAACTGCCCATCGGCCCCCGGCAGCGCGGTAATCTGGAAACCTCCGAGTGCGGCGTGCGCGCCGCCCTCGCGGGCCAGGATATGGGCGCTCTCCTGCGCCAGGATTTCATCGCCGGGCCGGCAATAAGAGAGCGTCGCCGTGACATTGCACATGGTGCCTGATGGCATGAACACGGCGGCTTGCTTGCCGAGCAACTCCGCGACCCGCTCGCACAGCGCATTGGTGGTCGGATCGTCGCCGATCTGCTCGTCGCCGACCTCGGCTCGCGCCATTGCCTCCCGCATCGCCGGCGTCGGGCGGGTCTGGGTGTCCGAGAGGAGGTTGATGCGGACGGGGATTGCGTTGGGATCGCGCGGGGGAGGGGTGTAGGTCATTGCAGAATTCTCGCAGTGTCGTGGCCGGATTCGTCCCGGGCCATCTACGCCTTGGTTTGGGGGCTTGAACATAAAGGCGTGGATGCCCGGGACAAGCCCGGGCATGACGAATTCAGAATGTGGATACCGCCAAACAAAAAGGCCCCGGCAAAACCGGGGCCTTTGATATTCGTAAAACGCCGAAAGATCAGCGCGAATAGAATTCGACGATCAGATGCGGCTCCATCTGCACGGCGAACGGCACGTCGGACAGATGCGGGATGCGGGCGTACTTCGCCGTCATCTTGGAATGATCGACTTCGATGAAATCGGGCACGTCGCGCTCCGAGAGCTGGCTTGCTTCCAGCACCACCGCGAGCTGCTTGGAGGATTCCTTGACCTCGATGACGTCGCCGACCTTCACCATGTAGCTCGAGATGTTGACGCGGCGGCCGTTCACCTTGACGTGGCCGTGATTGATGAACTGGCGCGCGGCGAACATGGTGGCCACGAACTTGGCGCGATAGACCACGGTGTCGAGACGGCGCTCGAGCAGGCCGATCAGGTTTTCACCGGTGTCGCCCTTCAGGCGGCTCGCTTCGACGTAGATGCCGTGAAACTGGCGCTCGCTGATGTTGGCGTAGTAGCCCTTCAGCTTCTGCTTGGCGCGCAGCTGCACGCCGAAGTCGGAGAGCTTGCCCTTGCGGCGCTGGCCATGCTGGCCGGGGCCGTATTCCCTGCGGTTCACGGGGCTCTTCGGGCGGCCCCAGATGTTCTGGCCCATACGGCGATCGATCTTGTATTTCGCCTCACTGCGCTTAGTCATCGCGTCCTCTTCATAAAAGGTTGAGTTTTGAGGAAACGCGCCCTCCTGTGCGCCGGGAAATCCCGGAGCCGACAGGCCCATCCCTTAAGCTTGAAGGGCGAGGCCACGGGTCGCGAAACGCAACGCGGGCCGAAACCGGCCCGCGAGCAGGCGGTTTCTAGGGAGAAACCGCTGTTATGTCAAATGATATGGCCCGGGTTTTAGGGCCAAATTGGTCGCATTCCCGGCTCCCGGCGATGCCAAGGGGGTACAAAGGGATATCAGGCTCAGGTCGCGACCGCCCGGACCACCTTTGGCTCGGCTTGCTGCCGCTGGGCGCGCAATTCGGCTGCGATTTCGGTGTTCAGCACCTGTTCCAGCCGGGCCAGGGCCTTGGCGATCAACGCCGCGTCGGCGACGCGGTGATCCCATCGGATCATGACATCGATGGTCTGGTCGGGCCGGGCGACGTCATAGCTGATAATATAGGGGCCAGGGCCGAGCGCGTGCAGTTCGCCGCCGCCATAGGCGGCGGCCGAGGTGACCCCAAAACTCCCGAAATAATTGGCGCGCTGGCGGCCGACATTGAGGCCGACCAGCCAGAGCAGGCGGCGAAGCGGCAGCGGCAGCGCCGTTGCCCGTAGCATCTTTCGAAATGCCGGCACTTTGGCGACCGGCGCGTCCTTGGCGTAGCGGATCGCTGCATCGACTTCGCTCAACGGATTTTCATCCGCCGCGGAGATCCTTTGCAGCAGGACGCAATCCTCGGCGTTTTCAACGCGCGCGATGGTCACCATCCCGATGCTGCGCGGTAGCTCATAAAAGCGCCCCCACGGCCATTTCAGATAGAGCGTGCGCAGAACGGGCTGGTCTTTCGCGACCAGAAAGAACGCCTTGACGAAGATCGCGGCCCAACCGGGCGGCTGCGCAGCCATCGCGCGAGCCTCCAGCAATGGACGGATGTCGAGGGTCCGCCGGAGCGAAACGAACGGAACCCGGATCGAGGCATGCATGAGGTCGGCGATGAGACGGCGCGGCAATGAGACTTTTCGAGCCGTTCCTCGCATCGATGCACTCAGGTTCCCGCGACCGCAAATCGGCGGACGGAATCTCCGTCCGCTTGACCATCATTTAGCACGAACCGACCGGTCTGAGGACAGCAATCCACACCGTTCATGCGCTTTCTTCCCCTCGCATGTTAACGCATCTATATTGAAAACGCTTGGCTTTTTGAGCTCATAAGATAGCCTTCGAATGCATCGAAAAGCATCAGAGCGGGAACGTGCGCGAACCCGCGGCGCTGCGCAGCCAGGCCGTCACGTTCGGGGTCGTCGCAGAGACTGGTTCGTTGAGATGCTAGCGACCGAGCGGCAAGGCATGGCCGGCGCCCGTTCCGTTCGAGTAGTCGAGAGGCGGCCAAAGCAGCGGATCGTATCACGCGCTCGATTTGGTCGTGGTCCCTTGCTCCGGATGAAGGGCGAGCTTCTGAGCCTGCATCTGCTCAATCAACTCCTTGATCCCATCAAGTATTGGCTGATCGGTGATGCGGGACGTCAAAACACGGTAATGCTCGATCTTACCGTCGAGCTCGACACACTTTTCACACATGGCATCCGCCTCAAGGTCACAGGCGGGAAGCAACCGACCGGCCCGCTATCTTATGACGGCGACAGGGCTATTTTGTTTCAGTCAAATACGTCGCGGTCACGCTGCTGGTTTTGGAACCAGGCGTAAGCGCGATACTCCGGCATTACCGCGGAGCCTGCAGGCCGGGGACGTCAGCCATTCATGTAGAGACTATGATCAGGGTGTTTGACGACAGCTAGCAAGGCCCCGGCCGTGTGCCGAGGCCTTGCCTTCTCGGAGAATCACGCAGCCTGGGCGACCGCGTTGACTTCGCTGTCAGCGAGCTTGGTCAGAGCGTCGTCGGTCTTCTTTTCCTCGGCCAACGTCTGGTCGAGGAGTTTCGCCGCTTCGTTCATGCTCAGCTTTGCGGCCCAGGATCGCAGCGTACCGTAACGAGAAATCTCGTAGTGCTCGACGGCCTGCGCCGCGGCGAGCATGCCAGCATCCAGGGCGGGCTCGTCCTTGTACTCCTCCATGATCTCCTTGCCCTCGTCGAGGATACCTTCAATGGCATCGCATTTCTTGCCGCGGGCCGGCTTGCCCAGCAATTCGAAAATTCGTTCGAGGCGTTCGATCTGGCCCTCGGTCTCCTCGTGGTGCTTTTCAAAAGCCGCTTTGAGTTTGTCAGAGCTGGCGGCCTTCGCCATTTTCGGGAGGGACTTATAGATTTGCTTTTCCGCGTAGTAGATGTCCTTCAGAGTATCGAGAAACAGGGCGCTGAGGTCTTTTTCCATAGGGTGCTCCGGCGGTTGAACTAAGACTTCCCGCCCTCAACCGTCCTGCCCGAATAACGTTCCGAACACTTCATGCGACACTGTAGCCAGCTTGGTGAGTGATTTACTCATTCAGCTAGCCGCGCGAAATCTTCCAGGTAGAACGGCACGTCGCGGCGCTGAAGATCGCAGCGCCGGCGTAGCTCGTGGGCGATGTCGCCTGAAACGTGGCCAATTATTGGTTCCGTCCATCCAGGTCGAAGGGGAACCTGTTGGCGGGCAACTCGTTCGTTTCAAAACCGAGGAGCGAGCGCGATGGCAAGCACGGCGGTCGCGGTGCCTTCGATCTGGATAAATCGCCATGTACAGATCTTCGTTAGCCGTCGCATCGCTGATAGTTTCAATCTCGTCAGCGCACGCCGAGACGGGCTTTGCTTCCTACTACGGAGGCCGCGGCCATAGCGGTGAAATGACGTGCGCCCATCGCACCCGGCCATTCGGAAGCATGGTCACAGTTTCGAGCGCCCGTCATTCAATCCGTTGTCGCGTGAACGATCGCGGCCCGTTTGTACGAGGTCGGATTATCGATGTGTCGGTCAGCGCAGCGCGCGCGCTCGGTATGATGCGTTCAGGCGTGATCCGCGTCTCGGTCGACTAAATCGCTTCGTTAATGGTGCCGCCCACGGAACGCACGCCGGAAGCGGGGACGTGGAACATTTGCCTGTTGCCCTCATTGGTTCCAAGACTTCGGGAGGATTCCGATATGGGCGAACTACTGGACGCACTGAACTCATTGGACGATGACGGGCCGGCGCCCAAACCGGTCAATCCCGTAGATCAGGTCACGCAGGCCTTTCGGTCGGCAAGCCAACGAGTGAACGAGGCAATAGAGGCAGTGCAGGAACCCGGCATGCCTCTGGACATGCTTGCTCGCTTCACGCGGCGGACGCCTCTCCAGGCATTGGCGGTCGCCTTCCTGGTCGGTGTGTTGCTCACGCGTCGGCGATAGCTTGTGAGGCGGCTCTGATTTATCCAGCCATCGCCGACTTGCCTGAGGACGCTGCTTGCGCTGCTTTAAGAGGCAGGGGTGGCCAAAGGCTTGGTTTTATCCACGATATAAATACCAAGCACTTTGAAGGGCTTATCGCCGGCCTTGGCATTGTGGATGGCGCCTGCCGGAATTTGATAGGATTCGCCTGCCTTGAACTTGAGCGGCGGCTGGCCGTCGATGACGAGTTCAAGCTCGCCTTCGAGGACATAGCCGGTCTCGACGCCGGGGTGGCTGTGGCGGCCGGACGCGCCACCGGCCGGGACCTCGGCGATCGCGGTCACGGTTGTATAGCCTTCCGGAAAGTCGATCTTTTGCAGCGGGGTGCGTTTGATGCCTTGGGCCAAAGCACTTCCGGAGAACGCGCCACCGGCAAAAGCGAAGGCGGCGATGGTGAGTCCGAGCAGAATTTTCTTGATCATGTTTTTCTCCCTGTGCGGCGACACTAGAGCATGATCCGGAAAAGTGGAAACCGGTTTTCCGAAAAGATCATGCGTAAACATAAAGATAGAGCGGGATGACGATTCGAAGATAAGTCATCCTGCTCTAGCAGGGCAAAACGAAAGGGAAAAGCGCAAGCATGCGTTTCAGCGCTTGATGCCTTCGAGGCTGGCGGCAATGCCGCGTGCGAACAGCGACCAGTCGAAGCCGAGCGCCAGCACGACATAGCCGCGCTCGATCATCTGGTTGGCGATCTCGGGCGTACGCGCGACGCCGCCGATCGGGACGCCGCTCTTGAGGATGCCGGCTTCGGCCTGCGCGACCAGCGCCAGCACTTCGGGATCGTCGGGGCGGCCGCGCTTGCCGATGGAGGTCGCGAGGTCGCCGGGGCCGATGACGGCGACGTCGATGCCGGGTACCGCCATGATCTCGTCGATCCGCTTGACCGCCTCGACATGCTCGATGGTGATCATGCAGATCATGTCGTCGTCGGCGGTCGCCATATAGTCCGGCATCGACACGCCCCAGCGAAACGGAGCGTGAAACGGTCCCCACAACCGGTCGCCGCGCGGGGGATAGCGCACGCTGCGCACGGCCTTTTCAGCATCGGCGCGGCTGCAGATCATCGGAAAATTGATTCCGAGCGCGCCGATATCCATCGGCGCCTTGGCAAGCCATGGTTCGTTGGCGGCAATCCGCGCCAGCGGCACGCAGGGCGTACCTGATGTCGCGACAATCATGCCGTGCGCCGAGCCGAGGTCGATCGGACCGTGCTCGAGATCGACGATGATCCAGTCGAGCCCGGAGCGCGCCATGATCTGCACGGTCTGGATGCTGGGAATCGTTGCGATCGCGCCGAAGGTCGGCCGTCCCTCGCGCCACAATTGGCGGAGACGGTTCAGCGGGGCAGGGGTTGTAGCGGTCACTGGCAAAGCTCCGTTCGGCCGGTAGGGCGTAAATCCGCCGATCAGAATGACTCAATTTTCAAACAGCGAGAAGATGTGCATTCGCAATCTCGCGGCGCGATGCGCCCGAGTTTTGCATCGATGTTCACCCTCCAAAGCAACAAGAGGGCGCAGGGAAAGCCGGATGCGCGCTGCACCCGCGGTCTCGTGTGCAAAGGGCACAGAAAAAAACGCACACGAGCATACAGGTCCAGCGGAAGCAATCCGGCTTTCCCTGCGCAGTGGTTTTACGGCTTATGGCGCGCTCTTCCCGGTGACCGGCCTGTTGTCACCGTCGCCGGTGTGATGCGAAGCGACATCACTTGCGTGATGCGCAGACATCATCACCAACTTGACGCCAGCATCGGGGCGTCAGAACCACACGTTTTCGCCGTACGCATCGGCCACGCTCGTCAGTCGCAGCTTTCGCGTCCACCGCATCCCACCGCGCGTTCGTGACGATCGCGAGCCGCCCCTCTCATCGGGTGAGACGGACCAGATAAGCCGGTGATTTGGCCTCGATGTTAAGTGGAATATTTTTCGCGGAAGGGCTGGACAGGGTTTGGGTGATTTGCCCGTCGGGTTGTTTTGCCGCGGCCTGGTCACGAGATTGTGTTTGCGTGCGAGGCGAAGCAGTTGGCGTTTTGCGATTTCAGGCTGAAGGAATTGCAGATGTGATCCGTGGTGGCGGGAAGTGCGATGCGTTGAATCGTTGAGCCCGATAGGAAAGTAGTATCGGCAAAGAACAACAAGCGGTGCCGGCGATGTCTCCGTTCTTCTGCCTTGCTGGATCTAGGGCGTGGACTCACTAGCACGCAAACAAAATGCGGATTGACGCGAGTTTGACGAACGCCAGATAGTCGGCTGCGAGCTTGTCATATCGAGTCTGCTTGATCTTGCCGCGTCGTGACCTGCGGCCAGTGCATCCACGATCCGGTCCCAAACGCCAGCCTGCCGCCAACGCACAACGCGATTATAGCAAGTGGTGCGGGGACCATAGGACATTCCAGTAGGCCGCCTCAGTTGACAGACTCCTTTCATACAGGCGCAAACCTGCGCGCGCTTGAACGTGATCGCACCGCGACTTGGGAACTCAGTTCCCGATTGACAAACGGCCGCAGCTTTGGCTCTAGTGACTGTATGGGGAAGCGATCTCCCCACGAGGCGACATGCTAAAGAATCGCGTCCGGTTCTCCACCAAGGACGCATCATGTCAGCCATTTACTCAATGGCCCCCAATAAACTTTCACGCCTGATCGGCACCGCAGCGTGCCCCGTTCTCGTTGACGTCAGGATCGACGAAGACTTCGAGGCCGATCCTAACTTCGTTCCAGGCACGGTGCGGCGCAGCCATGCCGATGTCGCGGAATGGGCGCCGAGCCTTTCCGGACAAACCGTCGTCGTGATTTGCAAGAAGGGCCAAAAACTCAGCGAAGGCGTTGCTGCGTGGCTTCGTCACGCGGGTGCATCCGCAAATGTCCTCGAGGGAGGTATCGAGGCCTGGACGAAGGAAAATCTTCCGCTCGTTCCTACCTCCAAGATTCCAAGCCGGGATTTGGAAGGCCGCACAGTCTGGGTCACACGGAGCTTCCATGCGTGACGCGAAGATGAACGAAGAACTTCGGCTATCGTCTTGCATTTCTTCTCGACGATGCGATCAAGATGGCCAGGGGTTAATAAGTCGCGCTCGACAAGACGGCGCGCATAAAAAAGCTGTTACCGGGAGCATGCGCGAGGCTCTTCGAGCCTCGTGTTGGGAAGTCGAGGAGCTGAGGCAGGCCCTTCTATTCACGGACAAGACTGATGCGAAGAAAATTTCTGATTTGGTGTGCTTTCATTCTCGTAGCGGCGACTGCGATCCTCGGCGGTCTCTACGTCAGAGTAATTCCTGGGCTATCAAGCGCGCGCACCGAACCACCGGAGGCGGAGACAATCCTTGCGACCTGGTTGCTGCATCAGAGCGTTCCCTTGGAAGCGAAAATGAGGGTCAATCCGGTGTCCGATCCTTCCGATGTTGCAGCCGGAAAAGACCTTTACCGGGAGAAGTGCGAAACCTGTCACGCCTACGACGGCGACGGCAGAACACCCATCGGTTCCGATGAATTCCCGCGCGTGCCCACGTTGCGGTCGCCTGCCATCGCAGCAACTTCTGACGGAGAATTATTTTACCACATCCGCAACGGCATTCGTAACACCGGTATGCCGGCGTGGAATCTTCCCGACCGTCAGATTTGGCAGCTTGTCAGCTACATCCGCCACCTGCCGGAGGTGGCAGCGATGACTCCCGAAGCAGCGGCCGCGCTTTCGCCCGCTGCACCGGTGGTAATGCCCTCGGATCACGGGCATTATGTCGGATCGGTTGCCTGCAAAGGATGTCATGAGGAGGTTTACGCGCGTTGGAGCAAGACCCGCATGGCCAACGTGGTACGCGATCCCCGCGAACATCCCGACGCCATCATCCCCGACCTATCAAAGCCCAATTCGGTCTTTCCTTTCACCAAGGACGACGTCAGCCTTGTTTACGGAAGCCGATGGAAGCAACGTTACTTCAAGAAGGTCGGCGATGATTATTTCCCACTGCCTGTTCAATGGGATGTCGCGCATCAAACCTGGAGCCGCTATTTCGTCCCCAACAACGCCGATTGGTGGGCGACGCTCTATCCGCCCGATAATTTTCAGCGCCCCACAGGGCCGCTCTGCGACGGCTGTCATTCCGTGAACTACGACATCGACACGAAGACCGTCACTGAGTGGAATGTCGGTTGCGAGAGGTGTCACGGTCCGGGCGAAGCGCATGTCAAACAGCCGGTCCGCGATAATATTCTTAATCCAGCGCGCTTCGATTACGTGGACGCCAGCGACACCTGCGTCCAGTGTCATTCGCAGGGGCAACCTCTGACCAACCCGATACAGGGGAAATATTACGATTGGCCGGTTGGATTTGATGCTGGAAAACACCTGAAGAACTACTGGAAGCTCGAAGAACACAAGCTCGGCGAGACCACCTTTACTCACTTTCCAGACGGCACCGCGCACAAGAACCGCATGCAGGGCAACGATTTCGTGCAAAGCCTGATGTATGCTCGCGGCGTCACCTGCTTTTCTTGTCACGACCCGCATGGCACCGACAACGTTGGCATGGTGCGCAAGCCCGGCAATGCGCTGTGTCTTGACTGCCACGGCCCGAATGCACAGGCGGGACCGCACGCCTCCACGATCGAGGCGCACACGCATCATCAGACCGGTAGCGCTGGCAACGAATGCATCGCCTGTCATATGCCTAAGATCGCGCAGACGATCGGGGATCAGAACGTTCGAAGTCACACCTTTCACTTCGTGACGCCGAGCGATACCGAAACACTGAAGATTCCAAATGCCTGCAATGAATGTCACAAGGATAAATCGATCGAGTGGGCAAAAGCGGCGCTGGAGTCATGGACCGATCGCTCGCCTTGGCGGATGTCACGGTAACGGCAATGGCGAGTCCGGAACGTAAGGGTCACGCTTACTCGACCCGGTTGATCGTCCGGATCGGCTGGGCCGGAGCCGTGGCGCTTTGTCTTGTCGGACGGCCGGCGGCGGCCTATCGGCCGTTCGATGGCACCGATGCGGCCGTCGCTAATCTCAACGAAGTTGAGATCGAATTGCAACCGGCGGGGCGCCTGCAGACAGGATCCCAATCGACCCTGATCGCGCCAGAGGTGGTCTACAATTATGGTTTCGCCGACCGCTGGGAAATGGTCTTGCAGGGCCAACTCGAAACTCCGCTTTCGCCGGGCGGCCCGACTAGTCTTGCCGCCGCGGGCGCGTTCCTCAAATACGTTCTCCGGCCGGGCGTTCTTCAGGATCGATCCGGCGTTAGTATCGCGACGGAGTTCGGGCCGCTGTTGCCGGGCGTCAATACCGATCCCGGAGTCGGGTTTAGCTGGGCCGGTATCGTATCTCAGCGCTGGGATTGGGGAACGGCGCACTTTAATGTCGAGACCAATCTTACCCGCGATCAGCATGGCGAAGCCTTCCTCGATGTCATTCTTGAAGGCCCGTCGAAATGGAAAGTCCGGCCGGTCTTTGAAACGTTTTACGACAAGATTTGGACGCAGAGCGAAACTCGCTCCGTGCTGCTTGGCGCTATCTGGCAGGTTAAGGACGAACTCAGCTTCGATGCCGCGTTTCGGTATGCGCTGGTCAACGGGCATGCCGTCAATGAAATCCGCGCCGGACTAACCTTCGCATTCAAGGTCGACAAGGATGCGACGCCGGCCAAGCCGGGCGTAACCTTCGGCAATTGGGGACTATCGCGATGACCACTCGCGGCTCGGGCCTCTCGGATTTTCTATCCTGTCCTAAGCGCGCCCAGCCTAAGCATCGCGCGCAACGCTAGAAACATCGCTCAGTGATGTAAGCCAATAATGGCAATAGGCATTTCTGTAAGCCGCGTAAACCTGAAATAATTCAAACGAGTGTTTGGTGTCGAACCACGGTGCCTTGCGCGCGTATCTATGGACATAAGCGAGCTCTCCGGCAGCGTAGATCGAGTGCCCTTGGTGATAGGACCGTTCAAACCACTTGATCGACTCCGACAAATCGGCGTTTTCTTGATTGCCATATCGGTCCCGGTTTCCCGTTGAAGCCCGCAGCGGGTTATCGAGGGTGGTCTGCCTCCGGCACGCGATCAGATCGACACTCTGTACCGATCGTTTAAGTCGCGGCCAGAAAACTTTCTGGCCTGCGTTTGGGATAGTGTAGGGGCGCTACGCCGGGACGCGGCCGCCGAAAAACGGCATCAGCGCCTGGCTCAGCGCATGCGCCCGACCCGAGGTGAAAATCATTTCGGCGCCGGCTTGATCGGCATCGCGGCCGGCGGGCCCGAGCAGATCGGCGACCCGTCGCGCGATCGCGGGCGCGGGATCGATCCAGTCGACCGGCCATGGCGCCAGTTTGATGAACCGGTCGACCAGCAGCGGATAATGCGTGCAGGCCAGCACCACGGTATCGGTTCGAGCCGACGCATCCGCATCGGCTCCGACGAAACAGGGCGCCAGTTCGGCTGCGATCGCGGAATCGCCGACCTCAACGCCGCTTAGAGCCGATTCCGCCAGCGAGGCGAGATCCGGCGATCCCACCAAGGTCACTTTGCAGCCCCCGGCGAAATCACGGATCAGGGCGTGGGTGTATTCGCGCTTGACGGTACCCTTGGTCCCGAGCACCGACACGCGCTTGGTTTTCGAACTGGCGCAGGCCGGCTTGATGGCGGGGACGGTGCCGACGAAAGGCAATTTGTAGGCGCTGCGAAGATGCGACATCACCAGGGTCGAGGCGGTGTTGCAGGCGATTACCACCAGATCGGGCGCATGTGCCGATATCAACTCGCCGATCAGCGGCACCACCCGGGCGACGATCGCCTCTTCGCTGTGGTGGCCGTAGGGGAAGAACGCGTCGTCAGCGACATAGACATAATGCGCATCCGGGCGCGCCTTCACGATCTCACGCAGGACGGTGAGGCCGCCGAGGCCGGAATCGAATACAAGAATCGTCGGGAAGGCTGGCACCGCGGCATATTAGCCGATCCCGGGTTACCATTCAGTTGTTTTGATGGCCTTTGTTATGTGCCAGAGCTAGCGCCGCACGCGGTTCCGGTCCGTGGACCGGACGCCGGACCGGTAATCCGGAAGCCCGAGAGGAGGTTACGCAGATATGATTCGAAATACGCCTTTGAGCTGGGGCAGCGTCGCGCGATCGTTCCACTGGATTCTCGGTTGCGTGATCATTGGCATGATCGCCTATGGCTGGTGGATGAATCACTTTCCCGCGCGGGCGGATCGCTTTTTCTACCGCTCGATCCACGCCGATATCGGTTATGTCGTGTTGCTGCTGATGGTGCTTCGCGTCATCTGGCGCGCCATCAATCCCACGCCGGCGCTGCCTGCCGATACGCCACGGTGGCAGCGGATCGCGGCGCAGATCAGCCATTGGGCGCTTTATGTCGTCACCATCCTGGTGGCGACGCTGGGCTGGGCGCATTCCGGCGCACGTTCCCCGAATTATTCGGATTGGTTCGGGCTGTTTCACGTCCCGCAAATCACGTCGCCTGACAAGGCCGCAGCCGGGGCTTACGAGGATCGGCACATCTTCTTCGCCTACGTGCTGCTGGCGCTGATCGTGATCCATATCGGCGCGGCGCTCTGGCATCATTTCGTCAGGCGCGACCGCGTCGGGGCGCGAATGCTCAATGGCGCAGAGGGTTGATTGAACCGGGCGCCGGCGTCGCAGGTTGTGTTAAATCCCGCGCTTCCCGCATAGATTGTTCCTTGCTTTGCTCGCAATTTGCGGCGAGCATGCGCGTCTGACGGCATGTCGAGGCGGGGGGCGTCGATGTCGAAGAACATCGTGTTGCTTTCGGACGGGACCGGCAACAGCGCGGGAAGCCTGTTCAAGACCAATGTCTGGCGGCTGTACCAACTGCTCGATCTGAGTAATCCCGAGTGTCAGGTCGCCTTCTATGACAATGGCGTCGGCACATCGTCGTTCAAACTGTTCGCGGCGCTCGGCGGCATCTTCGGGTTCGGTCTGAAGCGCAATGTGATCGCGATCTACAGTTTCTGCTGCCGGAATTACCAGCCCGGCGATCGCATCTATTGTTTCGGCTTCAGCCGCGGCTCCTTCACGATCCGGATCGTCGCCGGCATGATCGCCTCGCAAGGGCTTGTCGCTTATGACGACAGGGAGGCCGACCTCGCGCTTTTTGCCGCCGATGCCTATCGCCGATACCGGCGGCGGTTTACCGGCGGCATTCCGAAATATCTCGGCAAGATGGGCATCGATCTGCGCGGCATACGCGACGCCGCCATCCGGCAATGGCGCAAACTCACCCATCGGCCGGTCGAAGCGCCGGCGGCGGTCGAGGTCGAAAGCATTCATTTCGTCGGTATCTGGGACACGGTGGACGCCTATGGCGGCCCGATCCAGGAGATGACGCGCGCGATCGACTACTGGATCTGGCCGCTGTCGATGCCGGATCAGTTCATGAACGCGAAGGTGCTCAGGGCATGCCACGCGATGTCGCTGGAAGACGAACGCGACGCCTTCACCCCGGTGATCTGGGATCAGCGCTATGTCCGCGCCAAGGCCGTCGTTCCCGGCAGGGAGAAGACGGATTGGCTGTTCGATATCGACTACGATCCGCGCAGCGAAGCGGCGAAGGCGGCCGAGCCGCCGCCGCATCTGCGGACGCAGCTTCCGGCGATCGATCAGCAGCGTATCAGCCAGGTCTGGTTCGTCGGCGTTCACGCCGACGTCGGCGGCGGCTATCCGCAGAACGGCCTTGCCTATGTGACGCTCGACTGGATGCTGGATCGGGCGCAGGCCTACGGATTGAACTATTCCCCCGGCCAGCGGGCGTCGATCATCGATCCCCAGATCAATCCGGACGACAAGCTGAACGATTCGCGCAAAGGCCTCGCGGCATATTATCGCTACAAGCCGCGCAATCTGAAGGATCTGCTGAGCGCGCCGCCTTACAAGCCGTCTTTCCGCGACGATGTCGCCAGCATCTGGCGGCTGTGGCGCAAGGCGAAAGATTCGCAGACCAGGGTCATCGCCGATCTGCACCCGAGCCTTTGGCGCGAGCCGCTGCCGCCACCGAAGGCGACGATTCACGATTCGGTTTTCAAGCGGGTTCAGTTCGGCACCGACCGCTACGTGCCCGTCGTGATGCCGAAGAGTTATTTTTTCACCGACAAAGCGGGCGCGGTCACCGATGCGCTGCATCCGGTCGATCCCGGCGATCCGCGATCGCTGGTCCAGAACGATGTCTGGAACTGGATCTGGCTGCGCCGCGTGGTTTATTTCCTGACCGCCTTCGCCACCGCGTTCGTGGTCGCGACGCCGGTTTGGGTGATCTATTGGCCAGGCTTCGGCAAGACCGAGGTCGGCGGCTTCGTGACGCCGCTCGTCAACGCTGCGGCATCGTTTCTGCCGGGATTTCTGGAGCCGTGGTGGGTGGCGTTTCGCAATGGACCGGGCTTTGTTCTGATCGGCGGGGTTCTGGCCTTGTTGTTGATGAGATGGGGCGCGAGTCTTCAGCAGACCATCCACGACGTGGCGCGCGTTGCGTGGCATTCGCCGGAAAGCCACACACCGCTGGCGGGATGGCGCGCGTCCATTTACCAGCTACGCCGGCTCGGGATCTACCAGGCGTTTTTTTATACGCTGTCGCATTGGATCCTGCCGACCGCCATCATGTTCTGGCTGTTCTGGTGGCTGGCGTTCGGAACGGCCAACACGCTTGGCCTGGTCTGCAAGGCTACAGGTAGCAGCATCGATGTGACCGCAACCGAAGTCACCGCCAACAAATCTCCTGGATATGGTGACGCCTTCGACACCCGGGACATATGCTACCCGACTGGCCTGAAGGTGACCCATGACGAAAGGTACCAGATCAGCCTTGCGGTGAAGCAACCGTGGTTCGACCACAATCACACCATCCCGACCAGCCCGGAGGGGTTCAGCAGATCCACCCTGGTCGAACTGGGGGGCGTGCCCTTCAAGCGCCTGATCTGGTCGAACTGGTTTGCGCCGATCGTTCGTGTTGGCGCCTCCGGCCTCGAGGAGCATCTTCCGGCGTTCAAGCAATCGTCAGATGGGAGCAACCTGTGGACCGCGGAATTCACGGCCCGCAGCGATGGCGAGGTGTTCGTCTATGTGAACGACACGTCGATCTTTCTGCCGGGGCTGTTCACGTACTTCTACAACAACAACGAAGGCACCGCCGTCGTGTCGCTGAAGAAGCTGTAGCGGCGCTTCGCGTTACGCCTCGCCGAACACGCGCTTGAAGATCGTATCGACGTGCTTGAAATGGTAGCCGAGGTCGAACTGTTCTTCGATTTCGGCGTCGCTGAGATATTTCCTCACGTCGGCGTCTTTTTTCAGCAGCGTCTGGAAGTCGCCTTCGCCACGCCACACCGGCATCGCGTTGCGCTGCACGAGTTTGTAGGAGTCTTCGCGGCTGGCGCCTTTTTGCGTCAGCGCGATCAGAAGCCGCTGCGAATGCACCAGGCCGCCGAGGCGGTCGAGATTCTTCTGCATGTTGGCCGGATAAATCAGCAGCTTGTCGATCAGGCCGGCCAAACGATTCAGCGCGAAGTCCAGCGTCACCGTAGCGTCGGGGCCGATCATGCGCTCGGCCGAGGAATGCGAGATGTCGCGCTCGTGCCAGAGCACCACGTTTTCCATCGCCGGCGTCACATAGGCGCGCACCATGCGGGCGAGGCCGGTCAGATTCTCCGACAGCACCGGGTTGCGCTTGTGCGGCATCGCCGACGAGCCTTTCTGTCCCTCGGAGAAGAACTCCTCGGCTTCCAGCACTTCGGTACGCTGCATGTGGCGGATTTCGGTGGCGAGCCGTTCGACCGAGGAGGCGATCACGCCGAGCGTGGCAAAATACATCGCGTGGCGGTCGCGCGGAATCACTTGCGTCGAGATCGGCTCCGGCACCAGGCCCATCGCCTTGGCGACATGGGCTTCGACGCGCGGATCGATCTGGGCGAAGGTGCCGACCGCGCCCGAAATCGCGCAGGTCGCAACTTCCTTGCGGGCCTCGACCAGACGCGCCCGGGCCCGGGAAAATTCCGCATAGGCAAAGGCAAGCTTCAGCCCGAACGTCACGGGTTCGGCGTGGATGCCGTGGGAGCGGCCGATGGTCGGCGTCATCTTGTGTTCGAAGGCGCGCTTCTTCACCGCCGCCAGCACCTTGTCGACGTCGGCGATGAGCAGGTCGGCGGCGCGGGTGAGCTGGACGTTGAGGCAGGTGTCGAGCACGTCGGACGAAGTCATGCCCTGGTGCACGAAGCGCGCTTCGGGGCCGACGATCTCGGCCAGATGGGTCAGGAAGGCGATCACGTCATGCTTGGTCTCGCGCTCGATCTCGTCGATCCGCGCGACATCGAAGGTCGCATCCCTGGCCTTGGCCCAGATGGTTTTGGCGGCCTCCTTGGGGATGACGCCGAGTTCCGCCAGCGCATCCGCCGCATGCGCCTCGATCTCGAACCAGATCTTGAAGCGGGTTTGCGGCTCCCAAATGGAGGCCATTTCCGGACGGGTATAGCGGGGAATCATTGCGGACTCTGACGGTTTGGGGGTTACGCCACGCTTTAGCAGAGCCACCCCGGTGAGACAAACGCCGGTCTGGCGGGAGCTGGGCCCATCAACAACACGATGGTCCCGCGCTTACAGGGGGCCTTTGGACAGCCGGAAGCAGCTCATCACAGAATATTGACTGACAGATATTGAAATCTGTCATCGGGATACGATATAAACCTCGCAACGAACCGCGATAGGCGGGGGACTAACCAAGAAACTTTGCTGAGAACTGCCATGACGATTGAAATTTTATATCTGACCTCCCGGATCCACCAATGGCTCAATATCCAGGTGGCCCGCCATTTGGCCGCACAAGCCGCCAAATTCACCCGTTAAGTAGGGTCTGACCGCAACAGGTAAACGGTGTTCGAATGAACGAAGCTGTGGTTTTAACACCCGAGCGAATTCTTGAGGTCACCGAAGACGTATTGCGTCGCTTTGGACTGGCGAAAGCCACCGTGGTCGATGTTGCCCGTGCGCTCGATGTGAGCCACGGCAGCGTCTACCGCCATTTCCCGAGCAAGGCTTCGTTGCGCGAAGCGGTAGCCAAGCGATGGCTCGACCGCGTCAGCGCCCCCCTCGAACAGATTGCGAAAGATTCAGGGCCTGCGCCCGCGCGGCTCGAACGCTGGCTGCGGACGCTGTGCACGGCCAAGCAGAAGAAGGTCTGCGAAGATCCCGAGATGTTCGCGACCTATCTGACGCTGGCCCGCGAAGCCTGCGGGGCCGTGAGGGCGCACAGGGAGGGCATGGTCGATCAGATCGCGGGCATCCTGTCCGATGGCGTCAAAGAGGGCGTGTTCGATACGTCAGACGTCAAGGCGACGGCGCGCGCATTGTTCGAGGCCACCGTGCGCTATCATCACCCGGCGCATGCCGAGGAATGGAAAGACCCCGAACTGTCGGCGCGGTTCGATGCGTTGCTGGCGCTGTTGCTGCGCGGGATAGCGGCGCCGCGCAAAGGCTGAACGCGTTTTTGTTTGAGCATGATCTTATCGGAAAACCGGTTTCCACTTTTCCGGATCATGCTCTAGACCATTTCGCCACGCGCGGCCGCGGCGGCGTTGCGGATCGCCGAGATATTTTCCTTGTAGCTTTCGACGGTGCCGCCCTTGAACACGGCAGAGCCGGCAACGAAGGCATTGGCGCCGGCGGCGGCCAACGCGCCCGAAACATCCGGTCCCACCCCACCATCGACCTCGATATCGATCGGCCGCCCCGCCGTCATCGCCCTGATGTCGCCGACCTTGCCGAGCGCGGAACGGATGAAAGCCTGACCGCCAAAGCCCGGATTGACCGACATCACCAGCACCAGGTCGATCATGTCGATCACATATTCGATGGCCGAGATCGGCGTTCCCGGATTGAGCGAGACGCCGGCCTTCTTGCCGAGCGCGCGGATCGCCTGCAACGAGCGATGCAGATGCGGCCCGGCTTCGGCATGGACCGTGATGTGATCGCAGCCGGCCTTGGCGAAAGCTTCGAGATAGGGGTCGGCAGGCGAAATCATCAGATGCGCGTCGAAGATCTTCTTCGTATGCGGGCGCATCGCCTTGATCACGTCGGGGCCGTAGGAAATGTTGGGAACGAAATGGCCATCCATCACGTCGAGATGGATCCAGTCGGCGCCTGCGGCATCGACCGCGCGAACCTCTTCGCCCAGCCGGGAGAAATCCGACGCCAGGATCGACGGCGCGATGACCAGAGGGCGTGACGCAAATTGTTGAGACATGTGCGTTTTCCCGGGCACTTCAGGGCTGTGGATCGGTTTCGGGTAACATGCGCAAAGCCCGGGGGCAATGCAGCCAACGCCTGCCGGCAAGACCGACTGTGGAAGCCGTAGCACCGGGGCAAATTCTGCCGCCGGCGGCACCAATTGCCGGGAGATCCGGCCGCCAGGATTACAAAAAGTCCATTATTTATTGGCTTTTTTTCGATGGCACGGCGCTTGCTGACCAACAGGCGTGAAAGTGTGGGCCGCGTTTGGCGGCGTGTTTCGGAGTTTGACCATGCTGTTTGCTTTGGGCGCCGCGTCGACCGCATTTGGCGCCATCCAGTCGCTGGCCTCGTCGGCGACCTCTTCGACGCAATCCTCGGGCTTCGAGATTCCGGGCTCCAGTCAGACCTCAACGACGTCGACCGGAACCACCGGTTTCACCGGCGGCGGCTCGCAGATCTCGCCGGCCACCATGGAGGCGCTGCTTGCGGCGCAGAGCCAGTCATCGACATCCGCATCGGCCAGCTCGGCGCCCACGAGTTCGGCGAACGCGCTGCAAAATTTGTTCTCGCAGATCGACGCCAATGGCGATGGCTCGATCACCAAATCGGAATTTGAAAGCGCGCTCGGCGCCGGTGGAACCAACACCGCGGCCGCCGATGACGTCTTCAGCAAGCTCGACAGCAATGGCGACGGCTCGGTCAGCCTCGGCGAATTGTCGTCGGCGCTGCAGGGCGCCGCCAGCAAGGGCGGCCACCACGGGCATCACCATGTCGCGGGTTCGAGCGCGTCAGGCAAGAGCAGCAGCACCGATCCGAGTACCGATCCGCTGTTGCAGGCGCTCGAGGCCGGATCTTCGACGTCTTCTGGGACCAGCAGCCTGAATTCGGCATCGCTGATCAACCAGATGGTCCAGCGCGAAGCGCAGATGATGTCGTTCTCGACTAATCCGATGTCGTTCAACGCGTAAGGCCGTTTCGACTTCGCTAGCCGAAGCGATCCTTCCAGGCCGGCAACGCGCCGGGGAAGGGTAGTGCGGTCGCCGTGTAGACGCCGCGGGCGATCGCGCGCGCCGTGACGTTGGCCGCGACCATGCCGAGTTCCGTCAAGCCGACCAGCGGATCGATCGGCTTCTCGCCGGTGGCGGCAGCGAACACCACATCGCCATCGAGCGGCGCGTGCACCGGATAGATGGCGCGGGCAAAGCCGGTCTGCGCGATCATCGCGAGCCGTCTGGCCTGGGGCTTGGTCAGGATGGCATCGGTGACGACAATCGCCAGCGTGGTGTTCTCTGCTGGTGAGGCTGCCGCGGCGCCTTTGAGACGCATCGCCAGCATCTCCGGCGTGAACGAAGGCGGCAATCCGCGTCCGCCATATTCGCCGTCGATTTCAAACGGTGCGGCCCAGAACCACGGACCATCGCCGACCGTGACGCTGCCGATGGCATTGACGACCGCGAGCGCCGCAACCTTGACGCCGCCGGGTGTCTCCGCCGACGCCGAACCCAGCCCGCCCTTCAGGTTGCTGACAGTTGCGCCCAGGCCAGCGCCGACGCTGCCGAGCGCAAACGATGTGCTTACGGCAGCGGCCGCGGCATAGCCGAGATCGCGATACGGCGCGAAGCGGCCCCACTGCTTGTTGCCGCCGTTGAGCAGATCGAAGCAGATCGCGCCGGGCACGATCGGAACAAGCGCTTCGCGGACCCGAAATCCGCGGCCCTGTTCGGCAAGCCAGGCCTGCACGCCGCCGCCGGCTTCCAGCCCGAACGCCGATCCGCCGGAAAGCGTGATGGCGTCGATCTGTTCGACCACGTTGACCGGATCGAGCAGCGACCCCTCGCGGGTGCCGGGCCCGCCGCCGCGGACATCCATCGAGGCGACCGCCGGCTGGTCGAAAATCACCGCCGTGACCCCGGATGCCAGCGCTGGGTCATCGGCGTGGCCGACGCGGACGCCGGCAATGTCGGTCAGGAGGTTGTTCAAGACGCGTGTCCATTGTCGAGGGCCATCCGGATCATCCTGGCCAGTTCCGGCTTGCGATATGGCTTCGCCAGCAAGAGTACACCGGAATCGAGCCGTCCATGATGAACGATGGCATTTTCGGTATAGCCCGATGTGAACAGCGTCTTGAGCGAGGGGCGCCGCTTCAGCGCTTCGTCGACCAGCTGACGGCCGTTCATGGCGCCCGGCATGATCACGTCGGTGAACAGCAGATCGATATCGGCGGCGCTGTCGATCACCTGCAAGGCTTCGGCGGCATTGCACGCCTCCAGCGTGGAGTAGCCGAGGCTGCGGATCTGCGTCAGCACATATTTGCGCACCAGCGCGTCGTCCTCGACCACCAGCACCGCTTCGTGGCCGCCCTGGACCGCCGTGGACGGCAGCATCTCGGTCGCGCCGTGATCCACGCCGGTTGCGCGCGGCAGATAGAGCTTCACGCTGGTGCCGTGGCCTTGCTCGCTGTAGATCTTGATGTGCCCGTTGGATTGCTTGACCAGGCCGTACACCATGCTGAGACCGAGGCCGGTTCCCTTGCCGACTTCCTTGGTGGTGAAGAACGGATCGAACACCCGTTCGAGATCCTTGGGCGCGATTCCGGAGCCGGTGTCGCTTACCGCGATCATGACATAGGATCCCGGCGTGACCTCGACATGCATGTCCGCATAGGCCTGATCGAGATCGACGTTCTTGGTCTCGACCGCGAGGCTGCCGCCGTTCGGCATGGCGTCCCGCGCATTCAGCGCCAGATTGAGAATGGCCGTGGTGAGCTGGTTCGGATCGACCAGCGCCGGCCAGGTATCGTCGGCCAGCAGCGGATCGATCTGGATTTGCTCGCCCAGGGTCGGGCGCAGCAGCTTCACCGTTTCGAGCACCAGACCATTGACGTCGATCTCGCGCGGCTGCAGCGGCTGTTTGCGCGCAAAGGCCAGCAGATGTTTGGTCAATTGGCCGCCGCGTTCGGCGGCTTCGTCGATCATCCTGGCGATGGCCTCCAGTTCGGGGCGATCGGCGACGGCCTCGGCCAGGATCCCGATGGTCCCGGTGATGACGGTCAGAATATTGTTGAAGTCGTGCGCGACGCCGCCGGTCAACTGGCCGACCGCTTCCATCTTCTGGGCCTGGCGGTAATGCGCCTCCGCGGCCTGCTTCTCCGTCAAGTCACGGCCGACGAAGAAGTGTCGCTGCACCGGCTCGGACCATGTTCCCATCCAGGTTAGCGCCACCGCACGGCCGTCCTTGTGGACGTAGCGCGTCTCGAAGTCACGCATCAGCCGGCCACGCCGGGCGGCCCGTATCTCGGCGCGGGTGCGGTCGAGATCGTCGGCATGGATGAATTCGACCGCGCTGTGCCCGATCATTTCTGTGGGCTCATAGCCCAGGATGGTCATCGAACTGGGGCTGACCTGAACGAAATTTCCCTCGGTATCGGTCACCAGGATGAGATCCTGCGAAGTCTCGAAGATACGCCGGCGTTCCTCGATCTCCTGGTTGAGGGCTGCCTCGGTCCGCTTGCGCTCGCCGATGTCCTGGGCGGTTTTGGAGGCACCGATGATTTTGCCCGCTGCCGATTTGATCGGAGAGATCGTCAGCAAGACCTCCACCTCGCTGCCGTCCTTGCGGTGCCGCACGGTTTCATGCTGCGCGATGCTTTCGCCTCGCGCAATTCGATCGAGGATCTGACGCAGCTCGGCGCGCCGTTCGGGCGGCACGATGATGTCGATGCGCTGGCCGACCGCTTCCGCAGCGCTAAATCCAAACATGCGTTCGGCTGCCCTGTTCCAGGCGGTGATGGTGCCGTCCAGCGACTTCGTGATGATGGCGTCGCTGGAGGATTCAACGACCGCACTGAACAGGCGTTCGCGCTCGGTGTGGTGATCTCTTTCGGACGCGGCCTGCCGGCGCAGCTTTCCGAGCAGGCGGGACAACTGGGCCTGCAAGGCGACATTGTCGAACAGCAACACCCCAAGCACGAAACTTGCCGCGAAGAGTCCATAGATCCGTCCGACATAAAAACCGAGGTCGAACCTCGCGACGTTGACGATCGCGGACAAGGCGATGTCGAACAGCCACGCGCACAGCACCACCATGAGCCAGACATCGATCAGGGAATGCGGCCGCCGCCGCCACAAGACGAACACGCCGGCGAGGCTGAGCGACCATACCACGGTCACCACGCCGATCATGGTGGGCGTGTAGCGTCCCTCGCTGAGCAATGTCGGCAGCAGGTCGTGCCTGCCGGTGACGATCCAGACCGCGGCGATCATCGCGGCGGCAACCGCGACGGCGCTGGCCACAATGGCTCGTCCGGCCGAGCCCTGGATTCGGGGACCGCCATTGCTGCCTTTCAGCAGGGCATAGCCGAGCACGAACAGCGGAAATCCGCCATGCCAGATCATGAACAGCCAGACGGTGGTCTGCGATCCGCCATTGAACAGCCCGGCCGGCGCGAACAGGCCTGGAAAGGTCAGGGCATGCGCGACCGCCGCGGCGGCGGTGAACATGTAGCCGCTCGCCAGCAGCAGCAGCGCCCACCATCGCAGGATGACGAACTGCGAAAACAGCAGAAGCGCGGTGATCAGGTCGTTGATCGCGAGCGCGGATTGATAGCTCGCCACGAATGCCGGAACCGGCGCCAGCGGTATGCCGGCAAATGGCAGGACGCATACGAATAAAACAAAGGATACGCCGACGACGGCAAACGCCGCTGCGCGGTCGCGCCTTGTCGCCGGCATGGTCGATAGGAAGATGCCGTGGTCGTCATCTGCCTGCACTATCGCCCCCTCGCCAACCGGTGCGCGCACCATATTAGGCCATCCGGTGAATCGCTATATCCGGTCAGCGTCGAAATGTCAGGTATTGCACGCTGTACGGCCCGGTTGCGGGCGATTGCGTGGCCTTCCGGGCCTCGGTTGGCGTCAACCTAAGGTTACACAATCCTTAATCAGACCGGTGAGAATCGGCAAGGGTAACCGCATTTTTACTCACAGGCGGGATAATGGCCCTGATAGCTTGACCGAAATCGGATGTTCCGATGTAGGCTGGTCCGAAGCCGATCCGCGTGAGCCGATGCCTCGTATCATAGTTATTGACGACCAGGCTGATGTGCGGGCGATGATCTCCATCGTGCTGCGGGTGCATCATTTCGAGATCGTCGAAGCCGAGAGTGCTACGGCGGCGTTGAAGGCGATCGACGAGTTCGAGCTTCGATCTCGCGATTGTCGATATCTTTCTGCAGGGCACCAGCGGGCTCGATCTCATCGGAATGATCCGTGAGCGCATCCCGAACCTGCCGGTCGTGGCAATTTCGGGAATGACAACGCTGGATTTTGTTACCGAGTCGCCAGAACTCGCCGATGTCGTCTGTCTGCAGAAGCCGTTTCGCCCGAACGATCTGGTTCGTGCGATCGAAACTGCCAGAGAGTCCTCCCGGCGACGGCAGGCGGCGGCTACTTAGAGCATGATCCGGAAAAGTGGAAACCGGTTTTCCCTGCGACAAACGCGAAGCGTTTGCGCGGAGATCATGCTCAAACAAAAGATAGAGCCGGATGACGATTTGAAGATAAGTCATCCTGCTCTAGGCGGCGCCCCGCCGGCTGCCAAAACAAAACGCCCCGGCGAACCGGGGCGTTTGAAATCAGGGTCGAAAATTTCTAAGAGCCTTTTGGGTTGATCTCGGCGTAGTCGCCCTTGGCGTCCCATTTGTAAACGACATAGGAATTCTGCTTGATATCGCCCTTGGCGTCGAACGATAGCTTGCCCATCACGGTGTCCCATTCGTTCGCCTTGATCGCAGCCATGACCTTCACGGGATCGGTGCTGCCGACCTTCTTCGCGGCCTGCGACCACACCTGCACCGCGGCGTAGCTATAGAGCGTGTAGCCCTCGGGATCGATGTTCTTGGCCTTGAACTCCTCGACAATGGATTTCGCGGCGGGATTATTGCGCGGGTCAGGACCGAAAGTGAACAGGGTGCCTTCAGCGGCTGCTCCGGTAATCGAGGCGAATTCCTTGTCGTTCATCGCGTCGCCCGCCATCAAGATCGTCTTCAATCCCTGATCCCGCATCTGGCGCAGGATCAGGCCGGCTTCCTGATGATAGCCGCCGACATAGACCAGATCGATATTTTCCCGCTTCAGGCGCGATACGATCGCGTTGAAGTCCTTGTCGCCCTTGTTATAGGATTCGAACATCTTTTCGGTGAAGCCTGCGGCGTTGAGCGCCTTTTTGGTTTCGTCGGCGAGGCCCTTACCGTAGCTGGTCTTGTCGTTCAGGATCGCAACGTTCTTTCCGGCGAATGCCTTCGAGATGTAAGCCGCTGCGGCCGGCCCCTGCTGATCATCGCGGCCGCAGATGCGCGCTACGTTCGGTAGATTGCGATCGGTGAATTTCGTCGCCGTGGATGCCGGCGTGATCTCCAACACATTGCCGTCGGCATAGGCTTCCGAAGCCGGGATCGACGACGACGAGCAATAGTGCCCAGCGACGAACGGAATACCGGCTCCCGCAATTTTCTCCGCGACCGAACGCGCCTGTTTTGGATCGCAGGCGTCATCCTCGATGTTCAGCTTCAGCTTCTTGCCGAGCAGGCCGCCGCCGGCATTGATATCGGCCACCGCCTGTTCGGCGCCGTTCCTCATCTGCCGGCCGAATGCGGATTCGCCGCCCGTCATCGGGCCCGCCACCGCGATGGTGATGTCCTGCGCCAGCGCGGCAGTCGAAAGCGCCAGCGACGCGCCGAACGCCAGTCCGATGAGCTTGAATGATTTCATGGGAAGTCCTCGCGGGTCTATCAATACGGGAAATCCCCGGCGGCCGGCCGGGTTCGAAAATCGAAGCCATTGTCGGCTGATTTTGTCGTGAAGTCATCGGCAATTTTGCGGCGAATCCATGGGTCTATTCGCCGCGTACGTCACGTGTCGTCAAATTGGAGCCGGATCGATCGCTACCCGCGCCGGCCGCCTTCGAGATAGGCCGAGCGCACTTCCGGCCGCTGCAGCAGTTCGCTGCCGGTTCCGGAGAGCGTAATCAGGCCGTTGACCATGACGTAGCCGCGATGGGCCAGCCGTAGCGCGTGATTGGCGTTCTGCTCGACGATCAGCACCGTGAGGCCGTCCTGCCGGTTCAGGGTCCGGATCGCATCGAAGATCTGCCGCGCGATCAAGGGCGCAAGGCCGAGCGAAGGCTCGTCCAGCATCAACAGGCGAGGGCGGCTCATCAGCGCGCGTCCGATCGCGAGCATCTGTTGTTCGCCGCCCGACAACGTGCCGCCACGCTGCGTCATGCGTTCCTTCAGCCGCGGAAACAGCGTGAAGACGCGCTCAAGGCCATTAGCGCGCTCGGTCTCGCTGGACTCGGTGGCGTCGGCCCCCATCTGCAGGTTTTCGGCCACGCTCATGCGCGGCAAAATCCGCCGGCCTTCCGGCGATTGCGCGATCCGCAGTCGCGCGATCTCGTGCGTCTCGAGATCGGTGATGTCGCGGCCATCGAACAGGATCTGGCCGGAGCGTGCGCGCGGCTTGCCGAAAATCGTCATCATCAGCGTCGATTTGCCGGCGCCGTTGGCGCCGATCAGCGCGACAATCTCGCCGCTTGAGATGTCGATATCGACGCCCTTCAGCGCCTCGATCTTGCCGTAGGCGGCGTACAGGCCGCGGATTTCGAGCAAAGGCATGCTCACAATCCGAGCTCCTGCTCGACGGCGGCAACTTCTTCGTCTTCGACGCCGAGATAGGCCGCGATCACCTTGGGATCGTCGCGGACGTCCTTTGGCGTGCCTTCGGCGATCCTGACGCCGTAATCCATCACCACGACGCGGTCGGAAATCTCCATCACCACCGACATGTCGTGCTCGATCAGCAGGATCGAGGCGCCCTGACCGTCGCGGATCGCGAGCAACAGCTCGCTCAGTCCTGCGCTTTCGCGCGCGTTCAGCCCGGCGGCAGGTTCATCGAGACAGAGCAACGCCGGTTCGGTGCACATCGCGCGCGCGATTTCGAGCCGGCGCTGGTCGCCATAGGGCAGATTGCCGGCCGCGTCATCGGCGCGGTCGAGCAGCCCGATGCGGTCGAGCCAGAATTTTGCCAGATCGATCGCGCGCTTCTCCGCGGCGCGCCACGAAGGCGCGCCGATCAGGCCGAGAAAGGTCAATCCGGAGGCCAGCATCAGCGCGTTGTGCTGCGCGACCATCAGATTTTCCAGCGCGGTCATGCCGGGAAACAAACGGATGTTCTGGAAGGTGCGGGCGACCTTGGCCTGCTTGGAAATGCGGAAATCGTTCAGCCGTTCGAGCCGGAACTCGGCGCCGCTGTCATGGGTGAGGCGGAGGCTGCCGGAAGTCGGCTTGTAGAAACCGGTGATGCAGTTGAATACGGTGGTCTTGCCGGCGCCGTTCGGGCCGATCAACGCCGTGATCTGGCGTCGCGTCGCGCTGAACGACAGATCGTTGACGGCCACGATGCCGCCGAAGCGCATGGTCAGATGATCGACGCTAAGAATGCTATCGCCGCTCATCCATGCCCCTCCTTGACGAGGTCGGATGAGATCGTTTGCGCGTGGCGCAGGAACACGGTCGGCGCGCGATGGCCGATCAGGCCGCGCGGCCGCCAGATCATCAACAGCACCATCGCGACGCCGAACACCAGCATGCGATATTGATCGAGGCCGCGAAACAGCTCGAAGCCACCGATCATGGTCAGCGCCGCCAGCGCGACGCCGAGCTGCGAACCCATGCCACCGAGCACGACGATCGCGAGCACCAGGGCCGATTCCTGGAAGGTGAAGGACTCCGGACTGATGAAGCCCTGGCGTGTGGCGAAGAATGCGCCGGCGAAACCGCCGAACATGGCGCCGGTCGCGAACGCCGTCAGCTTCGTGGTGGTGATGTTGATGCCGAGCGCGCGGCAGGCCACTTCATCCTCGCGCAGCGCCTCCCAGGCGCGCCCGATCGGCAGACGCCGCAAGCGGATCGTGACCCAATTGGTCAGCAACGCCAGCGCCAGGATCAAATAGAACAGGAACACGATGCGATGGGTCGGCGAGAATTCGATGCCGAGTTTGGCGGCGAGGCCGTTAGGGCCCGGCGTGAGCGGGATGCCGAACATGGTCGGGCGCGGAATCCCGGAGATGCCGTTCGGGCCTCCGGTCAGGCTCTGCCAATTGATGATGACGAGCCGGATGATCTCGCCAAACGCGAGCGTCACGATGGCGAGGTAGTCGCCGCGCAGCCGCAGCACGGGAAAGCCCAGCAGCACGCCCCAGAACGCGGCGAGGACTCCGGCAAGCGGCAGGCAGACCCAGAACGACAGGTCGAAATTGGTCGCCAGCAGTGCGTAGGAATAGGCGCCTACCGCGTAGAACGCGACATAGCCGAGATCGAGCAGGCCGGCGAGGCCGACCACCACGTTTAGTCCCCAACCCAGCATCACATAGGTCAGCACGAGAATGCCGAGATCGAGGATGTAGCGCTGATTGTAGAAGATCACCGGGACCAGAAACGCGAAGATCAGGAGCAGCGGCGCCACCAGCCGTCCCGCGGTCGCCAGCGCGGATTGCATTTGCGGCGGAACGACTCTGACCGTGCCAGCCGGTCCCCACCATTGCCGCAGCAATTCAACGACGATGCTGCCGCCGAACACGATCGCGACCATCGCGGCAAGATCGCCGAACCGCGTCCAGTAGATCAGTTGGCCGGTAGGGCCGGCCTCGGTGCGAACGCCGATCATCAGCGAAAACAGCACCAGTGCGACGAAGGCGCTGATCAGGGCTTTCTTGATGATGAAGGCTGCACCAGGGGCGCGCGATACCGGCGTCGGGATGGGTGTCACGCGGCTTGCCCGTCAGACTTTTTCGACTTCGGGCCGGCCGAGCAGGCCGGTCGGAAGGAAAATCAGCACGACGATCAGGATCGAGAACGCCGCGACGTCTTTGTACTCCACGGAAAAATAGGCCGACCACAGCGTTTCGATCAGGCCGATCAAAAGCCCGCCCAGCATCGCGCCGGGCAGCGAGCCGATGCCGCCTAGCACGGCCGCGGTGAACGCCTTGATGCCGGCGACGAAGCCCATGAAGAAATCGACCAGGCCGTAATAGAGCAGGTACATCATGCCTGCGACGGCGGCGAGTGCCGCTCCGATCACGAAGGTCATCGAGATGGTGCGGTCGACATCGACCCCGAGCAAGGCCGCCATGGTCTGGTCCTGTTCGCAGGCGCGCATGTCGCGACCAAGGCGGGTGCGCGACACCAGCCAGGTGAAGATCGCCAGCAGCACGACGGTGGTGATGACGACGACGATCTGTACGTTCGACAACCGCACCACGAAACCGTTGCTATCGAGCAGCGTGTAGCCGCCGGTGATGATCGGCGGCACCGGTTTGACCCGCGCGCCCTGCGCCACCTGCGAATAGTTCGACAGCACGAACGACATGCCGATCGCCGACAGCATCGGCGCCAGGCGGAATGAATGCCGCAACGGCCGGTACGCGATGCGCTCGACGGTCCAGCCATAGAGCGCGGTGATCGCCATCGATACCAGCAGCACGATCAGCAGGATCACCGGAACCGCGGTCAGGCCGAACGAGACCAGCACCAGGAACGAAATCAGCGCGATGAAGCCGCCGATCATGAAGATGTCGCCATGGGCGAAATTGATCATGCCGACGATGCCATAGACCATGGTGTAGCCGATGGCGATCAGGCCGTAGATCGAGCCGAGCACGATACCGTTGATGACTTGCTGGGCGAAATAATCCATGCGCTGCCGCTGTTTGAGCATTTTCCGGCAAAGTGGCCCCGGTTTGCCGTAACGAAAATGCACGCCTTAACAATTTCGCGGCGATGGCTCCCGGCAGCCGGAACGTCGCGTCGTGCCATTTTCTAACAGTGGGAACCTTGGGCGGCAACAGCGCCAGCCGCGGCCAGATGGCGTTGTACATAGGTAGTTTAGGGGAGGGTGTCGCAAAGTTCCTTGCCGGTTCCTTCGTGGTTCCCTGGCCTCAGTCGCACCACGTTGATGCCACGCAAACATCAAGGTGGAACCGGGGTGGGCCTGAAACCAATCGCGCGACCCCGGCGTTGTTATGCACTGCGTTCAACAAGGGAGACCCAGGATGTCCAACCAGAACCAGCCCGGCCAGCAGAACCAGAACCCGGGCCAGAAGCCCGGCCAGCAGCAGGGCGGCGGCGCGAAGCCCGGCCAGCAGCAGCAGGAGAAGCCCGGCCAGCAGCAGGATCCGAACCGCCAGGGCCAGACCCCGCAACGGGATCGCTAGTTCCGGCGGAGATCGAAGCGAGAGAGCAGGAAAGTCCCGCCGAAAGGCGGGATTTTTCTTGTTTGGCGGAGCTCGAAGATACGCCGGCCCCTCTCCCAGGGAGCGCATTAAGGTAAACAAAGGGTTTAAATTGCCCGTCGCTGTTTAAGCGCGTTACCTCGCCGCACGAATCCGCCGCCCCATCTGATGGCGCGGAACAAGCGGGAAGCGACATGTCGGCAAACTGGCGGATCAGCTCACTCAGCGGCGCGATGCTCGCAGCCTATTTCATTCCGACCTGGACCATGGTCGCCTTCAGGATCATGCTTTCGCCGATCCACGGTTTTTATGAGCGCCCGAACATTTCGGTCGCTTTGTTCATCAGCGATCATCTGCAACTGGCCGGGATGGCCACGGTGCGGGCGGCGTGGCTGCTGGCGCTGGGCAAGCTGACGGTGGTGGCGTTCTTTGCGATCTTCCTGGTCTTTCTGATCCGCGCGGTCATCCGCAAGCGCGGCGGGGCCGATGAGGCGCTGGCGATCGCGCTTGCGATCGGCAGCGTGATCAGTTTTGCCAGTATGGTGATGGCGTCCCAGGTCGGCGAGACCGCGGCTTTGCGGCTGCACGCGACGGAATTGCTGCTGCTGCTCGGCACCGCGATCGTGATGCTGACCGAGCATCCCGCTCAGACCGCGCCGCAGATCCAGCGGCCGGCCAGCGATCTATCCCTTCAGCAGCCCCAGCTCCTGGATAATCGCTGAGGCTTCCTTGACGGCGTGATTGGCGGCGGGCACGCCGCAATAGATCGCCTGCTGCAACAGAATTTCCTTGATATCGTCGGGCGTGAAGCCGCCTTCCGTCAGCGCCGCGCGAATGTGCAGGCGAAACTCGTCCCATTGCGCCAGCGCCACCATCGTTCCGATCACCAGCACACGCCGCGTGCGCTCGTCGAAATGCGGCCGGGTCCAGATCTCGCCCCACGCATAGCGCGTGATCATGTCCTGGAAGTCGGTATTGAAGGCGTTTCGGTTGGTGATCGACTTGTCGACCCAGGCATTGCCGAGCACCTTGCGGCGCTGGACCATGCCGTCGTCGCGGCGTTTCTGATCGTCCATGACGGGTCTCCTCTAGCGTTGCGTCAGGAAGCCGACCACGGCGTCGGTGAACGCGTGCGACTGCTCGATATTGGAAATATGCGCGGCGTCCAGGATCGTGAGGCTGGCGCGGGGGATCTGGCTGCGGATCAGTTCACCCGCCGCCAGCGGCGTCGCCATGTCGTGACGGCCGGCGATCACCAGCGTCGGGCTCTTGATGTTCGGCAACAACGCGCGCTGATCGAGCGTGCTCAGCGCCTCGCAGCAGGCGAGGTACCCTTCGACCGGCGTCGCCAGCAGCATCGCCTTCATCTTCGCCGCCGTCTGCGGATCGCGCTCGCGAAAATCAGCGGTCAGCCAGCCGGCGATCACGGCGTCCGCAATCGCGGGAAGGCCGCCTTCCTTGACCGCCTTGATGCGATTGAGCCAGTTGGTCGGATCGGCGTAATAGCAGGCGGTGTTGGCGAGAACGATCCGGTCAAAACGCTCCGGCGCGTTGGCCCCCAACCATTGCCCGACCATGCCGCCCATCGACAGCCCGCACCAATGCACCTTCTCGATGTTGAGATCATCGAGGATCGCGAGCACGTCGCGGCCGAAGCGCTCCATCGAATAGGGGGCAGGCGGGACGCCGGATTTGCCGTGGCCGCGGCGGTCGTAGCGGATCACCCGAAACAGCTGCGTGAGCGCCTTCATTTGCGGCTCCCACATCTGCAAGGTGCAGCCCAGCGAATTCGACAGCATCAGGGTCGGTCCGCCGTCGCGGCCTTCGACGGATACGTTGAGCAGGCAACCATCGGCGTCGATCATCGGCATGTCATGTTCCTTGTCATGCGCAGACCAGATCCGCGCGCGTTTACTTTTTATCGAGCGACGCGAGCAGCCGGTCAATCATGGCCTGCGAAACGCCCTGATAGGACATCGGCTCGAACAGGTCTGCAAGTCTCTTGGCGTCGAGCTGTTGCGTGACTCGGGGGTCGCCGGCCAGCACGTCGTGCAGGGCTTTTTTCTCGGCGACGGCCTTTTTGCTGGCGGCTTCCACCAGATGATGCGCCTCGCTCTTGCCGAGCTTTTCCGCCAGCGCAAAGGTCACGGATTCGGCCATGATCAGCCCACGCGTGGTGTCGAGATTGGCACGCATCCGCGCGACATCGACTTCCAGGCCTTCGGCGATATCGACGATGGCCGCGAGCGCGCCCGAGGTGACCAGCAGCAGGCTCGGCAAGGTCGGCCATTCCGCATGCCACGGCCCGGCGCTGCGTTCGTGATCCTGCACCTGCGCGGCAAACATTGTCGCCGCCAGGCCGGGGGCCATGGTGGCGGCGCCGAGCGCGCTGGCGGCGGCGACCGGATTGCGTTTATGCGGCATGGTCGACGAGCCGCCACGGCCTTCGCCCGAGGGTTCGAACGCCTCGCCGACGTCGGTCTGCATCAGCAGCGATACGTCGCGGGCGATCTTGCCGCAGGTGCCCGCGATAATCGCGAGCACCGAGGCTGCCTCGGCGAAGCGATCGCGGTGGGTGTGCCAGGGCGCATCGGGCAGCGGCAGGTCAAGCTCCTGCGCGAGCTTCTCGGCGACGCGCAAGCCGTTGTCGCCGAGCGCGGCCAGCGTTCCCGCCGCGCCGCCGAACTGCAGCGCCAGCGCCTCGCTGCGCAACCTCCGCAGTCGCGTGCGCGAGCGGTCGAGCGCGGCGGCATATTCCGCAAGCTTCAGCCCGAACGGAATCGGCAGCGCATGCTGCAGCCAGGTGCGCCCCACCATCGCGGTGTGGCGATGGGTTCGCGCCTGGCGGGCAAAGCCGGCGATGGCGCGGTCGATATCGGACAATAGAGCATCGATCGCGGCGCGCAGGGTCAGCATCGCTGCGGTATCGATCACGTCCTGGCTGGTGGCGCCCCAATGCACGTAGCGCGCGGCGTCCGCGTCAGTCTTGGCGACGGCGGCGGTCAGCGCCTTGACGAGGGGGATCGCGAGATTGCCGGATTTGGTGGCAGCTTGCGCCAGCGCGGCCAGATCGAACGCCCGGGCGTTGCAGGCTTGCTCGATCGGGGCAGGCGCGTTGGCCGGAATGACACCTGTGGCGGCTTCGGCGCGTGCCAGCGCGGCCTCGAAATCGAGCATGTACTGGAGATAGGCGACATCGTCGCAGATCGCGCGCATGGCAGCGCTCGACAGCATCGGCGCGAGCAGGGGCGAGAGAGCAGTACTCATGATGCGCGCGACCTAACCATCCTCTCATACCTCTGCCAACCCTGCTGGCCCGGCGCAAGTCCACCGGCCGGCGTGCTGCGGTTGCGAATATGCATCGCACCCGGTACGGCCATCCCCTTTCATTTGGCGCTTCCGTGCTTTACTTGGGGTTTGGTAGCGGCGCCGTGGCCAAAGTGCCAGGACGCGTTTTCAGGAGGCGAATCACATGGCCATGACAATGAACGGCGAGGTCCAGCTTGCGGCGCCGCGCGAGGCCGTGTGGGCCAAATTGAACGATCCGGAAGTGCTCAAGGCCTGCATTCCCGGCTGCGAGGAGCTGGAAAAAACCGAGGACAACGGCTTTCGCGCCACCGCCAAAATGAAGGTCGGGCCGGTGTCCGCCCGCTTCAAGGGCAAGGTCACGCTGAGCGATCTCGATCCGCCCAACGGCTACAAGATTTCGGGCGAGGGCGAGGGCGGTGTCGCCGGCTTCGCCAAGGGCGGCGCCACCGTGGCGCTGGCCGAGAAGGATGGCGGCACCCTGCTGAGCTATAATGTCGAGGCGCAGATCGGCGGCAAGCTCGCCCAACTCGGGCAGCGCCTGATCAACGGTTCGGCCAAGAAACTGGCCGATGAATTTTTCGCGAATTTCGCCAAGGCGGTGCAAGGCTAATCCCAAAAAAGGCTAGTCATAAAGGCTAACCTGCAGGTCAACTCCGCCTCAGGCCACATCGGGCCATGCCGCAGGTGAGGTTGCTCATTGCCGGGATGGCCCATATTATGCCTTTGGAATGATTTTAATCGACTGTTCCGCCGATATGCGGCGGCGCAGATGAAGAGAGTACTGAATGGCCAAGATTTCCCTGATCGTGAACGGCAACCCCGTTAACGCGAATGTCGATCCCCGTACCCTGCTAGTCCAGTTTCTGCGTGAAAACCTGCGGCTGACCGGTACCCATGTCGGCTGCGACACCTCGCAATGCGGTGCCTGCGTCGTGCATCTCGACGGCAAGGCGGTCAAATCCTGCACCACGCTGGCGGTGATGGCCGACGGCCATGAGGTCAGGACGATCGAGGGGCTGGCCGCCGACGGTGCGCCGCTGCACCCGATGCAGGAAGCCTTCCGCGAGCATCACGGACTGCAATGCGGCTTCTGCACGCCCGGCATGATCATGACCGCGGTCGATTTGGTTCAACGCAAGGGGCACGACCTGTCGGACCATGTGATCCGCGAAGAGCTCGAAGGCAATCTGTGCCGCTGCACCGGCTACCAGAACATCGTTCTATCGATCGCGGCCGGCGCCAAGGCCATGGCTAAATAAGGTCATCGTCAAGGCCTTGGCTAAATAAGGTTTGGCGAAATCGGATCTCGCGTCATTTTCAAGTGCCGCATATGGCGGTCGGGAATACCTCATGTACGAATTCAAATATCATCGTCCGGCGACTGTCAGGCAGGCCGCCAATCTGCTGATCAAGAATGAAGACGCCAAGCTGATCGCCGGCGGCCACACGCTGGTGCCGGTGATGAAGCAGCGGCTCGCGAGCCCGCCGCATCTGGTCGATCTCTCGCATATCGAGGGGCTCGACGGCATCGAGATGAAGGGCCGGTCGCTGGTGATCGGCGCTACCGCCAGGCACGCCGAGGTCGCGACATCGGCAATCGTCGGTGAAGCTATCCCGGCGCTGGCCGAACTCGCGGGCCTGATCGGCGATCCCGCGGTGCGCCATAAAGGCACCATCGGCGGCTCGCTCGCCAACAACGATCCGACCGCCGATTATCCGGCCGCCTGCCTCGCGCTCGGCGCCACCATCGTCACCAACAAGCGCCGTTTGAAGCCGGAAGAATTCTTCCAGGGTCTGTTCACGACCGCGCTCGAGGGCGACGAGATCATCACCAAGGTGATGTTCCCGGTGCCGAAGAAGGCCGCGTACATCAAATTCCGCAACCAGGCCTCACGTTACGCGCTGGTCGGGGTTTTCGTCGCCAAGCGGCCGTCGGATGTCCGCGTTGCGGTGACCGGCGCCGGCTCCGATGGCGTGTTTCGCGTTACCGAATTCGAAGAGGCGTTGAAGAAGCGCTTCTCACCCAAGGCGCTCGAAGGCTTGACGGTGCCCACGGACGGCTTGAACAGCGATCTGCACGGCAGTGCGGAATATCGTGCGCACCTGATCGGGGTGCTGGCACGCCGCGCGGTCGAGGCCGCGACCGCCAAAGCGTGACACTGATTACGGGTTCATCAAGATTGGTTCTTGCAGATTGGTTCTTGCCATGAGTGCATCGGCGTTACCCAGTTCCGTCGATGCGATGCTCGAACTCCTGACCTCGCGCGGTTATCTTGCGGAACGTTCGCTGGCGACGGTGGCCTATCTGTCGCTGCGGATGGGCCGGCCGCTGTTTCTCGAAGGCGAGGCCGGCGTCGGCAAGACTGAAATCGCGAAAGTGCTGTCGGCGGCGCTCGGGCGAAAGCTGATCCGCCTGCAATGCTATGAAGGCCTCGACGTCGCTTCCGCGGTCTATGAATGGAACAGTGCGTCGCAGATGATCGCCATCCGGCTGGCGGAAGCGGTTGGTGACGCCGATCGCGACCAGCTCTCCAGCGATATCTTCGCCGAACGCTTCCTGATCAAGCGGCCGCTGCTGCAGGCTTTGGAGCCCGATACGGCGGGCGCGCCGGTGCTGCTGATCGACGAACTCGACCGCGCCGACGAGGCGTTCGAGGCTTATCTTCTGGAAATCCTCAGCGACTTCCAGGTCACGATCCCGGAATTCGGCACCGTGAAAGCGCCGGCACCGCCGATCGTGATCGTCACCTCGAACCGTACCCGCGAAATTCACGACGCGCTGAAGCGCCGCTGCCTCTATCACTGGGTCGATTATCCCTCGGCCGAGCGCGAACTGGCGATCGTCAAATCGCGCGTGCCCAATATCTCCGCAAAATTGTCGCAGCAGGTCGTGCGTTTCGTGCAGGCGCTGCGCGATCAGGATTTCTACAAATCACCTGGGGTCGCCGAGACCATCGACTGGGCCACCGCGCTGACCGAACTCGACGCCCGCTCCCTGACCCCGCAAGTCGTGGGCGATACGCTCGGCGCGCTATTGAAATACCAGGACGACATCGCGCGGATGCAGGGCGACGGCTTGCAAAAGGTTTTGAAGGAAGCGACGAGCGAAAATTAGATTCGCCCGCAGCAAACAACGGTCGTCATTGCGGGGCGTGCGAAGCACGAGCCGGAATGACGAGGAAATTGGTTCTATGCCCATCAACCACCTCACGCCTCCGACCGGGCAAATGGCCGACAACGTCGTCGGCTTTGCCCGCGCGTTGCGGGCGGCTGGGCTTCCGGTCGGGCCGGGTGCGGTGATCGACGCGCTGAACGCGCTGCAGGTGATCGAGATCGGCCATCGCGGCGATGTCTACACCACGCTGGAAGCGATCTTCGTCAAACGCCACGAGCATGCGCTGATTTTCGAGCAGGCTTTCGACCTGTTTTTCCGTGCCGCCGAGGACTGGAAGCACATGCTGGATTCGGTGCCGTTGCCGGACCAGGCCAAAAAGAAGCCGGCGCCGGCCTCGCGCCGGGTCCAGGAGGCGCTGGCGCAGCCCTCGGTCAGCGAGGCGCCGCAGGCCCAGGAGCAGGAACTCAAGCTCTCGGTGTCCGACAAGGAAGTGCTGCAAAAGAAAGATTTCGCGCAGATGAGCGCGGCCGAGATCGCGCAGGTGACGCGCGCGATCGCGCAGATGAAGTTGCCGCAGGCCGAATTGCGCACCCGCCGCTATCAGCCCGATGCGCGGGGCTTGCGGCTCGATATGCGGCGCACCCTGCGCGGCAGCCTGCGCACCGGCGGCGACATCATCGACATCCATCGGCTGGGGCTGATCGACAAGCCGGCCCCGATCGTGGCGCTGCTGGATATATCGGGCTCGATGAGCGAATATACCCGCCTGTTCCTGCATTTCCTGCATGCCATCACCGACGCCCGCAAGCGGGTCTCGGTATTCCTGTTCGGCACGCGGCTCACCAATGTGACGCGGGCGCTGCGGGCACGCGATCCCGACGAGGCGTTGGCGAGCTGCAGCTCGACGGTGGAGGATTGGGCCGGCGGCACCCGCATCTCCGCCTCGCTGCATACCTTCAACAAGCTCTGGGGCCGGCGCGTGCTCGGGCAGGGCGCGATCGTGTTGCTGATCTCCGACGGGCTGGAGCGCGAGGCCGACGCCAAGCTGGCGTTCGAGATGGACCGGCTGCACCGGTCCTGCCGCCGCCTGATCTGGCTCAACCCGCTGTTGCGCTATGGCGGCTTCGAGCCCAAGGCGCAGGGTATCAAAATGATGCTGCCTCACGTTGACGAATTCCGCCCGGTACATAATTTGAGTTCAATCGAGGGGCTGATTGCCGCATTATCGTCGGCGATGCCGCCGCACCACCGCAGCGCGATCCGTCCCGCAGCTTGAAAGAGGCTCCCATGGCCACCACGCTCAATCGCGACGAAGACATCCTGCAGGCGGCCGAGGACTGGCAAAAGGCCGGCCACGGCGTGGCGCTGGCGACCGTGGTCGAGACCTGGGGGTCGGCACCGCGGCCGGCCGGCTCGAGCCTCGTCATCAACGATGACGGCACCTTCCTGGGGTCGGTTTCCGGCGGCTGCGTCGAGGGCGCCGTGGTCACCGAGGCGCTTGATGTCATATCGAGTGGTGAGCCCAAGATGCTGGAGTTTGGCGTGGCCGATGAAACCGCCTGGAATGTCGGTCTGTCCTGCGGCGGCACCATCCGGGTGTTCGTCGAGAAAGTTGGCTAGCCGTGAAGAGCGAAACACTCAGGGAACTCAATGCTGAGCGCGCCGCCCGGCGTCCGGTGATCGTGGTGCTCGACACCGCCAATGGCGAGCAGCGCCTGGTCAAGGCCAGGGATATTGCCACCGATCCCCTGCGTGCCGAACTGTCAAAGCAGTTGCGCATGGGCAAGAGCGGCACGGTCGAGGCCGGTGGCAAGAAACTGTTTCTCAATGTCTATGCGCCGACCGCGCGGCTCGTCATCATCGGCGCGGTTCATATCAGCCAGGCGTTGGCGCCGCTGGCGCGCTCGCTTGATTACGACGTGACGGTGGTGGATCCGCGCACGGCGTTCGCAAGCCCGGAGCGATTTCCCGATGTGCCGCTGATCGCCGAATGGCCCGACGTGGCGCTGCCGCCGCTCAATGTCGATCACTACACCGCCTTCGTCGCGGTGACGCATGATCCCAAGATCGACGATCCGGCGCTGCTGCACGCGTTCGAGCGCGATTGCTTCTATATCGGCGCACTGGGCTCGCGGAAAACCCACGCCAAGCGCGGTGACCGGCTGAAGGCGCAGGGCGCCTCCGACGCCGACATCGCGCGCATCCATGCGCCGATCGGGCTGAATATCGGCGCGGTGTCGCCGTCCGAAATCGCGGTCGCGATCATGGCCGAGATCACCGCGACCCTACGCATGCCGAAAGAACTTGCGAAAGAGAACGCGGCATGAAGTTTGGTCCCGCCAGTCCGGCCGACGCGGTTGGCGGCGTCACCGTTCATACGCTGCGCCAGGGATCGCTGGTGCTGAAGAAAGGCACCACGATCGGCCCCGCCGAAGTCGAGGCGCTCAACAAAGCCGGCGTCAAGGACGTCGTGGTGGTTCGGCTCGAGGATGGTGACGTGTCCGAAGACGTCGCCGCCGGCGGCATCGCACAGGCCATTGCCGGCGATGGCGTCGATGTCGAGCGCGCCTTCACCGGGCGTTCCAATCTGTTCGCGGCGCGCGCCGGCGTGCTGGTGGTCGATCGCGCGGCGGTCGACGACATCAACCGTGTCGATGAAGCCATTACGTTCGCGACCTTGCCGGCCTTCAAGGCGGTCGTATCAGGCGAGATGATCGCAACCGTCAAGATCGTGCCGTTCGGGATCGAATCGGCGCTGTGCGAGCGCGCGGTGGCGGCGGCGAAGACCGGCCGCATGAGCGTGGCGCCCTACAAGATCAAGCGCGTCGGCATCGTCTCGACCTTGCTGCCCGGCCTCGCGCCGAAAGTGATCGAGAAGACCCTGCGGGTCACCGCCGATCGGCTGGCGCCCGCCGGCGCCACCATTATTGCCGAGCGCCGCGTGCCGCATGATGAGACGGCGCTGGCGGCGTCGATCAAGGAATTGCTCGGGCTCGGTACCGAACTGGTGATCGTGTTCGGCGCGTCGGCGATCGCCGACCGCCGCGACGTGATACCGGCCGCGCTCGAAGAGGTCGGCGGCGAGATCGAGCATTTCGGGATGCCGGTCGATCCCGGCAATCTGCTGTTGATCGGCAATGCCGGCGGCGTCCCGGTGCTGGGCGCGCCCGGTTGTGCGCGCTCTCCGGTCGAGAACGGGTTTGATTGGGTGCTGACGCGGCTGTTGGCGGGCCTCAAGGTGACACGGGCGGATCTGACCGGCATGGGCGTCGGCGGATTGCTGATGGAGATCGTCAGCAGGCCGCAGCCACGCAAGCCGGTGGGTCCGGAAGGCAACCGCAATGTCGCGGCGGTGATTCTCGCGGCCGGGCGATCGACCCGGATGGGCGGCCCCAACAAGTTGCTGGCCGAGTTGTCCGGCAAGCCGCTGGTGCGGATCGTGACCGAACAGGCCCTCGCATCCGGTGCATCCGGCGTGATCGTGGTGACCGGACATCAGGCCGCCGAAGTCGAGAAGGCGCTGGCCGGGCTGAAGGTAAAATTCGTCCGCAATCCGGATTTCGCCGCGGGACTGGCGAGTTCGGTCAAAACCGGCATCGCGGCGGTGCCCGCCGACGCCGACGGTGCGGTGGTGTGCCTCGGCGACATGCCGCTGATCGATGCGCGCCTGATCGACAGGCTGATCGAGGCGTTCGCGCCGGATCGCGGTAACCTGATCGCGGTGCCCGTCAGCGACGGCAGGCGCGGTAATCCGGTGTTGTGGTCGCGGCGGTTCTTCGATGAATTGATGACGCTCGACGGCGATATCGGCGCCCGGCATCTGATCGCCAAACATAATCAGGCGGTGGCCGAGGTCCCGGTCGAGGGCGATGGCGCGTTTCTCGATATCGATACGCCCGAAGCGCTGGCCGCCGCCCGGCAGGGTCAGCTTCAACCGGAACGGTTGTCGTAAAGGCGAGGCGCCACGCGCTTTTTAGCGGTTCGTTCACATGCACCGGTCATCGCCCGGGTGACGACGACTCAGGAGCACCTAACCATTTCCACTTGCTCGATCCCACAAGCTTATTTTCAATCTCTCGTTCACCAAGTGGAAACGCCCCTGCGCTAGGTTTGCCGCGGATGACCTCGGGGGAGGGGCTTTTGACGTCTTTTACTAAACTGCAGTGCCGCGCGATGATGGTTTTCGCGCTGACTTTGGCGCTGGCCGGAACGCGCTTTGTCACGGAATCCTGGGCTGCCGGTGCATTTGCGATCGGCAAATGCGGCGCCTATGGCCAGGCCTTTGACTATGCCGGCGAAGCCGGTGCGCGCGCTGCCGCGCTCAAGCAGTGCAAGGGCGCGTGCACGACAGTGACCATGAAGCGCGCTTGCGCGGCGCTGTCGATCGACATGACCAACCCCTGCGGCGCCCATGGCTATGCGGTGGAATCGAAGATTTCGAATACGCTCAACACCGCGACGCGCAAGTGCTACGAATTCGGCGGCAAGGAATGCGTGATCCGCGCCTGGGCCTGCGACGCCAGGGGCTAGCTTTTCTCACGAGAGCTGATGTTTATTGATCGTCATTCCGGGGCGCGCGTAAGCGCGAACCTCAGATGTGCAGTTGCACATCTGAGGTCTGGTCCTTCGGAGTCATCCCGGAATGACATCGATCTCCTCGGAGCCATCAATGCAATTCGATACCAAGATCGCGGTCGTGATCCGGACCGACCTCGAAGCATGGCAGAAGCTGAATGTCGCTGCATTCCTGACCAGCGGCATTGCGGCGACGTTTCCGGAATGCATCGGCGAGCCCTATGAAGACGGCTCGGGTACCCGATATCTTTCGCTGATCGGCCAGCCGATCCTGATCTATGGCGCGGACCGTCCGGCGCTTTCCCGCGCACTGGAACGGGCGCTGACGCGCAACGTGAAGCCCGCGGTTTATACCGAAGACATGTTCAAGACCACGCATGACGCCGCCAACCGCGAAGCGGTCAAGGTCGTGATCCGGGCCGAACTCAATCTGGTGGGGCTTGCCATGCGCGCCGAGCGCAAGATAATCGACAAGATCGTCGATGGGCTGAAGTTTCATAGCTAGCCGGGTTTAGATAGCGCCATCCGCCAGGGGCCAACCGTGTCCAGCCAACGAGACCGCGCGATCGAAATGCTGCGACGCTTTCTCCGGCGCAAGGACGATACGGCGGTGCTGGCGCAGTTTCGCGATGCCCTGACCCGCGAAATCCTGCTGACCGAGCGGCTGCGCGTCAAAGCGGTCATCATCACGGTGACGCTGCTGGTCGCAATCGTGACCGTGCTTCACTTCGCCGCGCCATCGGTATTCGCCCGCATCTCGAACGGCCAGTTCGATCTCGTTCCGCTCTATCTGGTCTATGTGCCGTTTTTGCTGCTCGAGTTCATGGTGCTGTGGCTGGTGACGCGGCGGCTGGCGATGCACAGCGAAGTACCGACGGTGCGGCGCTATCTCTCTGCGCTGATCGAAATCAGCATTCCGACCTTTGTGCTGTACCAGCATATGAACTGGATGGGCTCGGCGCATGCACTGGGGTTTGCCGCACCGCTGGGATATTTTCTGTTCATCGTGCTCTCGACGCTGCGGCTCGATTTCTGGCTGTCCACGTTTACGGGATTTGCCGCCGCCGCGCAGCTTTTGGCGATGGCGATGCTTTATCGGCCGCCGGGATTTGCCGGCGAGCCGGCCCCTGAACTCGGCTACGAACTCAGCCGCTGCTTCATGTTTCTGATCGGTGGCATCCTGGCGGGTGCGGTCGGCGTTCAACTGCGGCATCAATTCGAGGCCAGCATCGCGGCGGCCACGGCGCGCGACCGCGTCACCAATTTGTTCGGCCAGCATGTCTCGCCCGAGGTTGTCGAGCGGCTACTGATGGAGGGCGCGGACCGATCCAGCGACCTTCGCCGCGTCGCGGTGATGTTCGTTGATTTTCGCAGCTTTACCGCAGGCGCCAGGGTGCGGACGCCGCAGGAAGTCGTCGAGCGGCTCGACGGTGCCTTCGCGATCCTGGTCGACATTCTCGATCGCCATGGCGGCATCGTGAACAAGTTTCTCGGTGACGGTTTCCTGGCGCTGTTCGGCGCGCCGATCGAGGCGCCCGACTGCGCGCAGCACGCGGTGGCCGCGGCGCGCGAGATGCTGGTTGCGATGGAAGAGGTCAACAAGGCCAACGATTGGCCGTTGCGGATCGGCATCGGCATCCACTTCGGTGAGGTCGTCGCCGGCAATATCGGCTCGCCGCGGCGCAAGGAATATACCGTGATCGGCGACACCGTGAATTTTGCGTCGCGGCTTGAATCGCTCAACAAGGAATTCAATTCGCAGCTGCTGATCTCGTCCGCGGTCTGCGATGCGCTCGGTGACGCCGGTCGCGATGCGGTCTCGCTCGGCCAGGTCGCGATCAAGGGCTATGACAGGCCGATGGCGGTGTGGCAGCTGGGATAGAACACCAGATCCATCCCGCGCTTGACGGGCCGATCCGCGCATGCACTGTTTTTCCAAAATTCGGAGGCCATCAGATGCAGCGACGTTACATCACCGTGGACGTTTTCACCGATCGCGCTTTTGGCGGCAATCCGCTCGCCGTGGTCCTCGACGCCGCCGGGCTCTCGACCGCGCAGATGCAGGCGATCGCGACCGAGTTCAATTATTCCGAGACGACCTTTGTTCTGCCGCCGCAGAATGCCGCGCATGACGCGCAGGTCCGCATCTTCACCGTGCGATCGGAAATCCCGTTCGCCGGGCATCCCAATGTCGGCACAGCCTTTGTGCTGGCGGCGCAGGCCGGCAAGCCGCCGGCGCGGCTGTTGTTTGAGGAGAAGGCCGGCCTCGTGCCGGTCGAAATCCTCGCGCAGGATGGCCAACCCGTCGGCGCCGAACTCACCGCGCCGCAACCGCTGAAGCGCCTCACGCAGTTCAGCGCCGAACAGGCGGCGGCCTGCGCCTCGCTGTCGGCAGCCGATATCAAAACCGATCGGCACCCGCCGCAGATCGTCTCGGTCGGGCTGCCGTTTCTGGTGATGGAAGTGGCGACGCGGGAGGCGTTGCGGCGCGCGAAACCGGACGCGGCGGCGTTTGCGCGGATGTTTCCATGCGACGACAGCGATGCGGTCTATTTCTATACCCGTGACGTGCCGCCGAACGAGAAGCCGTGCGATCTGCAGGCGCGGATGTTTCATCCGGGATCGAGCGGTCTCTCCGAAGACCCCGCCACCGGGAGCGCCACCGCCGCGGCTGCGGCACTGCTGGCTGACTTGTCCGGCGAGCAGAATGCCGAATTGTCGCTGCGTATCGGGCAGGGCGTCGATATGGGACGTCCGAGCCTGTTGCTGACGCGAATCCGCAAGCAGGCCGGCGCAATCGTGTCAGCCCATGTCGGTGGCCGCTGCGTGCCGATGATGGAAGGAACGTTTCGGCTGGCGGGAGCGGAGTAGGGGAAGCTTCCTCTCCGTCGCAACGACTATAGCTGTGGCGCGACCAAATTCTCGATCTTCACCCCGTCGCGGTCTTCGATGATCTCGGCGATCCATTGCCGGTGGCAATGGGCGTGATCGCGCTCGTAGCAGAGAATGCAAACCGGGCCGGATTTCTTCACCAGCGCCGACAGCTCGTCCAGTTCTTCCCTGGCCTGCGCCGTCTTCAGATGCGCGGCATAGATCTTGTGCAGCACGCCGAAATTGCCGCTGCGCGCCGCCTCGCGGCCGCTCTTCGGCGTGCCCAGGCCGCGCAGATGCAGGTAGGAAATGCCGCGCTCGTCGAGCCCGGCGGCCAACTGGTTCTTGGAAAAGCCGGGGCGGCGCGACGATGCCACCGCGCGCACATCGACCAGCAGCTTGACGCCGGCGGCTTCGAGTTCGTCGAGCACGGATTTTGCGGGTGTCTGCTCGTAGCCGATGGTGAAGAGCTTTTTGGCCTTGGCCATCGCGGCCTCCGACTATTTCGGGATCACGCTCATTTCACGCGTTCGATCAATTCCATCGCGCCGGCCGGTGCGCGCACCTTGCCTTCGTGGATCACGTAAGCGAAGACGTCGCGCGGCGTCTTCTTTGGCGCTGTTTTGTCAACGCGCGGAAGGTCGTCAGGCTCGCCGCCTTCGGCCCAGGCCTGAAACCGCTTGGCCCAGGCGTCGAGTTGCTTGGGCGGATAGCAGGTTTTCAACTCGTCATCGCCCTTCTGCAGCCGCGCATAGACGAAATCGCTCGCGATATCCGCAATTGCCGGATATTTACCGTGCTCGGCGAACACCACAGGCGTTTCGAACTGGCGCAGCAGCGCGATGAAATCGGGCGTGCAGAAACTGTCGTGGCGCACTTCCACCACATGACGCAGCGCGCGGCCTTCAAGCTTGCGCGGCAGCAATTCGAGAAATTTGCCGAAGTCGGCTCCGTCGAACTTCTTGGTCGGCGCGAACTGCCACAGCACCGGACCGAGCCGATCGCCCAGTTCGAGCACGCCGGAATCATAAAACCGCTTTACGGAATCGCCGGCTTCGGCCAGCACCCGCCGGTTGGTGGCGAAGCGCGGTCCCTTCAGCGAGAACACAAAGCCGTCCGGCACCTCGCGGGCCCATTTGCGAAAGCTCTCCGGCTTCTGCGAGCCGTAATAGGTGCCGTTGATCTCGATCGAGGTTAGTTTCGAAGCGGCATATTCCAGTTCCTTCGCCTGCGTCAGCTTCTCCGGATAGAACACCCCGCGCCACGGCGCAAAGGTCCAGCCGCCGATGCCGATATAGATGTTGCCGGTCTTTGCGGCGGCCTTCGGGGTCTTGCTCACGTGCGGGCTCGTTCGCTGGAGAGAGGTGGGATTGCCGGGGGCGAGCCTAATCAAATCGGCCGCGATTGACCAGTTGGTCGCGTGATGCGTCCGCGCTGTAGCATTCGACGGAAGAAATCCCGCAAGCGGGTCGTGTTCGTCCGTTCAATGGCCGAGGCGTATCATGGAAAAACTACCGAAGATCGGATCCGTCAGCGTGCCCATGAGATATGGGAGTGCGATCACCGGCCGGACGGCAGAGATGACGAGTTCCGGCGTCAGGGGCGAATTTTGAATGTCGTTGCTCGTGGACTTCCGCAGCAAGCGGCGAATCTCCAAGCCGGTCGACGCCAAACAAAATGGATAGCCTCGCGCGTCTCGATTATCGCACGCCGCAATGGCAGCCGGCGCCAGCCGTTCAGGTCACTGCGATCGTCGCCGGCGGCGTTTCACCGTCGAGCCAATCCTGCTCGTCGGCCAGTGATAGCCAGGCGTCTTCCATGCGCTTGTAGCGCAGATAGGTCGGATGATCGGTAGCGCGTTCCGCCAGACGCTGACAATTGTCGGCGTTTTCGCGGAAATGATCGGACTGCTTCATGGCTTCCTCCTGCCCTAAAGGTAGTGCCAGACCGAATATAACCAACAGAATCTGACGATGAAATGTTCGTAAGGTCGCAGTCAGGTTCCTGTGAAAGCCCGTGAAACAACCGCCGCCTACCTTACGCGCCGCGCGAGTTCCGGATAGGGTGCGGCAAAAAGGAGAACAGGATGCGGATACTTATCGTGGCGGCTTTGATGTTGAGCGCTTCAGGCGCGATCGCTGACGAGATGGACGATGCCCACCGGCAGGCAATCATGGGACGCGATACCTACTGGAACTGCCTTGCCCAGGAATATTCGCAGGACAGCAACAAGAACATGTCGGGCTCCGATTTCACCAGTCACATCGCCGATATCTGTTCCTCCGAGCGGCAGAATTTCCGGGTGTCGCTGGTCGATTATCTCTCGCGGCAATTTCCCAACGTCGATGCGGGAGATCACATGACGACGGCCAACAAGGCCATCGCGATGGCGCAAAAGGACGTCGTGACGGCCTTCATCAAGCACAAGCAAGCGTCGAAGTAAGGCGACGGCGCCCCCTTGCGGAACGCGCCGGGCGTCCCTATCTACTTTCCAACGGCGACGTTGATGCTTAATAGCTCCGGCGCTGGGACGACCACGGAATAGCTCGGTTGCGCCGGATGTACGCGCGCCCTCTGTTCGTGGTCGTTGGCATTTTTGGGCCCTTTTGGCCTGTTTCGAGCTCCCTTACCCCCCGTTTTCGACCCGCTGGGCCCGCCTTGGCGTTGCCGCGCCTTGGCAGCGAGGGGGGCTGCAGATATACGCTGGCGGCATGAATCAAGCCATCAGACCGGGCCCCGAAACCCCGCCGCAGGCAGCCCTTGCGCCGCAGTTGTCGGTCGTCGTTCCCACCTTTAACGAGCGCGACAACGTCACCGCGCTGTTCCGCAAGCTGGAAACCGCACTCGCGGGCCTGGCCTGGGAGGTCGTCTTTGTCGACGACAATTCCCCCGACGGCACCTGGGACGTCGTGCGCGACCTGGCGCGCCAGGATAGCCGCGTGCGCTGCATCCGGCGGATCGGACGGCGTGGCCTGTCCGGCGCCTGCATCGAAGGTATCCTGGCCTCCAGCGCGCCGTGCGCGGCGGTGATGGATGCCGATCTGCAGCATGACGAGGCCCAGCTGCCGAAGATGCTGGCGTTGCTGCAGGCCGGCGAAGTCGATCTCGTGGTCGGCAGCCGCTACATCGAAGGCGGCAGCGCCGATAGTTTCAACAAGGGCCGCGCCGGCGCCAGCGCGCTCGCGACCGAGGTCGCCAAGCGTGTGCTGCGGGTCAAGATCGCCGATCCCATGAGCGGCTTCTTCATGATCCGCCGCGATCGCTTCGAACAACTGGCGCCGCAACTCTCGACCCAGGGCTTCAAGATTCTGCTCGATGTCATCGCCACCGCGCGCGGCGAATTGCGGGTCCGGGAAATCCCCTATAGCTTCGGTTCGCGGCTGCATGGCGAAAGCAAGCTCGATTCCATGGTGGCGCTGGATTTCTTAGGGCTGGTGCTGGCGAAGCTGACCCACGACGTGGTGTCGCTGCGCTTCCTGCTGTTCGCGATGGTCGGGTCGATCGGCGTGTTCGTGCACTTTGCGACGCTGTACGTCGTGCTGAAGGGTTTTCAACAGCCGTTCGCGGTGGCCCAGGGCTGCGGCGCGGTGCTGGCGATGACCAGCAATTTCGTGCTCAACAACTTTCTCACCTATCGCGACCAGCGGCTGAAGGGTTTTGCGATCCTGCGCGGCCTGGTGCTGTTTTATATCGTGTGCGGCGTTGGCTTGGCCGCCAATGTCGGCGTCGCGTTCTCGGTCTATGCGCAGGAGCCGATCTGGTGGCTTGCGGGTGCGGCCGGCGCGCTGATGGGCGTGGTGTGGAACTACGCAATGTCCGGACTGTTCGTCTGGCGCAAGCGATGATGCTGCCATGAGCCCGCAGGATGCGCGGCTCGCCCGCACCACGGCGCTGACTGTTCTGGCGCTGGTGGTGTTGCGGCTCGGCGCGGCTGCGCTCACGCCGCTGACCTTCGACGAAGCCTATTACTGGATGTGGTCGAAGCATCTGGCCGGCGGCTATTACGATCACCCGCCGATGGTGGCCGTGGTGATCCGGCTCGGCACCATGCTCGCCGGCGACACCGAACTCGGGGTGCGGCTGGTCTCGATCCTGCTGGCGCTGCCGATGAGCTGGGCGGTGTATCGCTCCGCCGAGATGCTGTTCGGCGGCCGGCGGGTGGCCGCGTCCGCGGCCATTCTGCTCAACGTCACCCTGATGGCGGCGGTCGGCACCATGATCGTGACGCCGGACGCGCCGCTGCTGGTGGCCGCAAGCTTTGTGCTGTTTTTTCTCGCCAAGGTGCTGGAGACCGGGCGCGGCGCGTGGTGGCTTGCGGTCGGCGCTGCGGTCGGGGCCGCGTTGTTGTCGAAATACACCGCGATGTTTTTCGGCCCGGCGATCCTGATCTGGCTCGTGGCCGTTCCCAAATTGCGGCGCTGGTTCGCATCGTGTTGGCCCTATCTCGGCGGGCTCGTCGCGTTCGCGATTTTCGCGCCGGTCATTCTCTGGAATGCCGATCACCACTGGGTCTCCTTCATCAAGCAGATCGGCCGCGCCCGCATCGAGGATTTCAGGCCGGCCTTCATCGCCGAATTGATCCCGACCCAGATTGCGTTCGCGACGCCGCTGGTCTGGATCCTCGGCTCGATGGGGCTCTATGCATTGTTTCGGCGCAATTCCGGTGCGCTGGCGGCGCGCGCATTGGTCAGCGCGACGTTCTGGACCATCGTGCTGTATTTCGTCTGGCATTCGCTGCATGCCCGCGTCGAGGCCAACTGGTTCGCTCCGGTTTATCCGGCCTTCGCGATCGCGGCCGCGGTCGCCGCGCATGTGACGCCATGGGATAAGCGAGGGCAGCGCCTTGCCGATTTCTGCCTGCGTTGGGCCGCGCCCTCGGGCGTGCTGATGTTTGTCCTGCTGATCGCGCAGGCCAACACCGGCGTGCTGTCGGGCTATCGCCGCGACGCCACCGTGCGCAGCGTCGGCGTCGGCTGGCGCGAATTGGCCGGTGAGATCGAGGCGGTTCGCGCGCGCGTCGGGGCGGCTTGCGTGCTGGCGCCGGATTACGGCACCACCGGCTGGCTTGCGTTTTATCTGCCCAAGGGCACCTGCGTGGTGCAGCCGACCCAACGCATCCGCTGGGTCAATATGCCCGAGCCGGATCCCGCGCAGTTGTCCGGCAAGCTGCTCTATGTCGATGAGGTCCGCTCCGGCGTGCCGGCATATCTCGACCAGACCTTTTCGCATATCGAGCGGGTCGCCGAGGTGCCGCGCAAACGCGGACCGCTGACCATCGAAACCTACGGGCTCGATCTGGTCGACGGCGCCAAACGCGACGTGCTCGATCGCTCCCCGCCACCGGAGCTGGAATAAAATATTCCCTGCCGCCTGTCTGTTCCGCGCCCCCTGAAACGTCTTGTAGCGGGAACCCTTTTCAGGAGGTTACGCCATGAGCCGATCCGCCGCTTTGAAACCCGCCGCCGAGCTGGCCCGCGCCGCGGGCATGCGCTTTCCCAACGAGAGCGCCGAATACCGCCGCGCCCGCGAGGCGCTGTTGATCGAGGAGATCGAGCTGCGCCGCCACATCGAGCGGGTCGCGGAACAGCGCCGTGCGCTGCCGCCCGGCGGCGAAGTCATCAAGAGCTACGCGTTCGAAGGCGAGCAGGGGCCGGCGTCTTTCGCTGACATGTTCGGCGGCAAGACGACGCTCGTCGTCTACAGCTACATGTTCGGCCCGCAGCGCGAGCGGCCGTGTCCGATGTGCACGTCATTGCTGTCGGCGTGGGATGGCGAAGTGCCTGACATCATGCAGCGTGTTGCGCTGGCGGTGGTCGCGCGCTCGCCGATCGCGCGGCTGACCGCCTTCAAGCGCGAACGCGGCTGGCACTATCTGCCGCTGTATTCGGATCTGACCGGCGAATTTAGCCGCGACTATCACGCGATCACCGAAGAAGGGGGCGATGATGCGGCGTTCAACGTGTTTACGCGGAAAGACGGTCAAATCAGGCATTTCTGGGGCGGCGAGATGAACGGCGCTTCGGCCGATCCGGGCCAGGATCCGCGTGGGGCGCCGGATCTGATGCCGCTTTGGACCATTCTCGATGTGACGCCGGAGGGACGCGGCAAAGACTGGTATCCGAAGCTCAATTATTGAACTGAAGCCCAATTATTGAACACGTTAAGTTCTTTTATCCATGGCTGAAATTCCGCAACCTGTCCCGCGACGGGACAAATTAACCATGCCCAACAAGCGCCGTTACTTAATCCGCATTTAACTAAAAGTCGCCTTAATGACGCTCCGCGCCTCTGCGAGATGGACCTCCGGAACTTTTTGACGGTGGCGGTTCACGCGCAGGTTTGCGTTCGAAACTGCCGCCGGTTTGCAGACTTTCGGACTCAGCCTGGAAGGGGAACAAGGTGGAACCAGTCTGGATGCAAGGCGTATGAGTACCAGTACCAGTATCAGTGCGTGTTATGACTTCGCAGCCCAAACTCCCAGAGATTTTTCCCGCAAGGCGGTCGTCCCCTATGGCTTTCTAGGCAGCGCCGCAGTCGCCTGTCTCGTCGTCGGCTGTGCGTGGACAGTCTACACCAATGTTTTCGCCGCCGGTATCTATCCGTCCGCGGGCAATTTCGACGTCGCGGTGATCAAGCACGCTCCGGCGCCGGTTCGAACCGTGCTCGCTGCCTCCAACACTTCGATCGTGGTTGAATCGCCGCCGGTGATATCCGCGCCCGCCGTCGTTGCGGAGGGCCCGTCATTCTCGTTCGCGGACCGCTTCGCCGCGGCAGCCCCGCAATCCGTCGCCGCCGCGCCGCAGGCTGTCGCCAGCGCGCCGCAGGCGATCGCCGCGGCACCCCAGGCCGTTTCACCGCCGCCGCAGCAGCCGGAGCGCCAGGTCGCAGCCCTCGCACCCGTCACGCCGTCGCCGGCAGCCGCACCCGAACGCAAGGTCGCCGATGCCGTGCCGATGCCGGCGTCGCGTCCGGCGGAAGCGCGCAAGGGCGCCGGTGCCACCGTTCGCGACATGGCGCAGCGCGCCAAGGCCGCCGTGATGTCGGTCGCCTCGAACGACAAGCCCGAAGCGCCGGCGAAACCGCCGACGATCTTCGAGCGGCTGTTCGGCAAATTTGAATCATCGGTATCCAATTCGGGATCGGCGCTGGCTTATGCGTCGGCCGATGTCAGCAGCACGTCGTCGCTCGGGCCCGCCAGCCAGAACATCGCCTCCGTCGGCACCGGCGGGCTCTACGATCGCCAGACCGCGGTGTACGATATCTCCGCGCACATGGTGTATCTGCCCGACGGCACCAAGCTCGAAGCGCATTCCGGCCTCGGCTCCAGCCTCGACGATCCGCGCTCCGCCAATATCCGGATGCGCGGCGTGACGCCGCCGCATCTGTACGACCTCAAGCCGCGCGAGGCGCTGTTTCACGGCGTCCCCGCGCTGCGACTCAACCCGGTCGGCGGTGAGGGAGCGATCTACGGACGATCGGGCCTGCTGGCGCATACCTTCATGCTGGGCCCGAACGGGGACTCCAACGGTTGCGTCTCGTTCCGCGACTACAACGCCTTCCTCGACGCCTACCGCAACAAGGGCGTGCGCCGGCTCGCCGTCGTCGCGCATCTCTGAGCAGCGTGCGCCTTTAGTGTATCGCTACCGGCTTTGCTGTAACGGCGAAGTCATGGCGTCAGCGTCGGCCGCACTCAATTGTTTGCTTCAACTTGTCAAACAGCAACGCGATATGCGTCCGCGCGGACGACGCGACCGATGACGCCCAGACCAAGCTCGGGATACTTCGCAAGCTCGACGGCGACGGCGAACCTCGGCGCTGACCAGTTCGCAGAGTTCAGCGAAAAAATCGAGAGCGCGATGCGGACGAACAAGGAGGGGGAGGAGTTCTGATGTCCGCGCCGCTAGCTTTGCGGCGGATACCGGTCGAAGGCGGGCAACTCGTGCGCGCGCTCCATCCAGCCGATGCGGTCTGCGACCTGGATATGCACCATTGGCGGAACAACGTCGGGATCGTCATAGGTCGCGCTCTGGATATCGATGATCCCGGGCATCACATTTGCATTGATGTAGAACAGGCCAGTGCCGCAGTTGGCGCAGAAATGCCGGCGGCCATGTTCGGAAGATTCGTATACTTTGGGCTCTCCCTTCGTCACCTTGACCGCGTCCTCCGCGTACATCGTCCAGCCGACCAACGGTGCCCCGGCATGGCGCCTGCAATCGGTGCAATGACACAGCGCGTGAACAAGGAGTTCGCCCTCGACTTGATAGCGGATCGCGCCGCAATGACAGCCGCCTGTGATGTTGGGCATTCTCTCCTCCTGTCGACGATATTTTATACGCAGCCCTGCTGCCGCGCCTAATCGATAGCTTTGGAGATTAACGGCTGCGACGACGCCTTGCTATTGCGCCTTACTGTCGCGCGCTCTCGCGCTGGTCGCCGAAGGGTTCGTGCAAGGCAGTGTTTGGCATCAGTCCCCAACACCCGCCGGAACGTTCCCGCGTCGCCGGGATCATCGCCGAAGCACGCTTATGACGTCGTCGGGTTGCGCCGGTGACGAGAGAGATCGCGCCGGGCCCACCGTGTGCTTAGAGCCGGTAAGGCGGAATTGGACCACACGTTTCGCTGAGGATCGTGACGCCGCCGGGCTACTAAATCGACTGGGAATAGCCGCTGATTTTGGGGCGTTTGAAAAGCCGAATATTTTTACCAAGGGGACTGGACCACCCAAATCACGTTGAAATAGCTTTGGAAATCAGATTTTGCAGATTTTCTGCCCGCGGGTGCTTTGCGATGTCCTATCCCGACTTTCAGCCGGCCTTGATCGGCCCGACCATCACCGTCAGGCCGATCTCAAGGGATGACTGGCCGGAGCTGTTCGCCGCCGGCTCCGATCCGGAAATCTGGAAGGTGCATCCCGTTCCCGATCGCTACACCGAGCCTGAGTTCAGGAAATTCTTCGACGGCGCGGTCAATTCAAAAATGGGTTTTGTGTTCGTCGATCGCGCGAGCGGCCGGCTGATCGGCTCCAGCCGATATTACGGCTATGAACCCGAACGCAGCGAGCTTGAGATCGGCTGGACCTTCATTGCCCGCAGCCATTGGGGCGGAGCCGCGAACCGCGAAGTCAAACGCCTGATGCTCGATCACGCCTTCGCCTTCGTCGACACCGTGGTGTTCTGGGTCGGCGAGGAAAACTGGCGCTCGCAGGGCGCCATGACCAAGATCGGCGGCGTCAGGCGTGAGGGGTTGTTGACCCGCGAAGTGTCGGGTGACACGCCGTATTTCATTTTCGAGATTACGAAGAGCCGGTATCAGCAGGGCGGACGCGCGTTGCTGGCGTGAGAGCCATGCGTGATCAAGGCCACACAAGTTTCATGGAGCGTGGGTGATACTCGCGCGATGTGTCTGCCCGCGCTGATGGCACCGCGCGCGGATTTTGAATTGTTCTGTTTTTCCATTGCCGTGAAATGTTTCGAGCCGGGATAATTTGATGAGCTCATCCGAACAGGCCGCCCAACCGTCGCCGTGGATTTCAGTGTGGCTGAAGCCGCGCCGGACCATCGAACGTCTCCTGGCCGAACGGCCGCGGCGCAATGTGCTGCTGCTGGGAAGCGTGGGCCTGATGTCGGGCTCGGTGAGCCAGCTTCTCGGTTTTGAGATCAAGAACCGGATATTTGATTGGCACATTGTGATTGGTGTTGCGGTTGCCTGCCTCATCGCCGGTGTCGCCAGCCTCTATATCTCGGCATTCGTCTTCAAGTGGTGCGGCAGGATGCTGGGCGGTCGCACGACCGCCGCTGAACTGCGCACGGTCGTCGCCTGGGGCATGACACCCGCTATTCTGGGGTTGGTGATAGCGCTGGCTCTCGTTGTTGTCGTGCTTGTTACCGGCTCTGAAAACCAGGCCGCGCCGGCCTGGATTTTCGCGGTGCTGCAGGCGACCGTCCTGATCTGTGGAATATGGTCGGCGATTGTCTTCGCGTTGATGTTCTCGCGGGTCGAGGGATTCGGATTCTGGCGAACCGCCACAGCCTGTGTTCTCGGCTGGGTGCTGAGCCTCACGCTGTCACTTTTGATCGCACTGGGCATCCGCACCTTGCTGTTCCAGCCGTTCAGCACGCCCAGCCAGTCGATGAATCCCACCTTGCTGGTCGGCGATTACTTCTTCGTCTCCAAATTTTCATATGGCTATACCCATTATTCGATCCCGTTCTCGCCGCACTGGTTTTCCGGGCGCATCCTCGGTTCCGAGCCGGCGCGCGGCGACGTCGTGGTATTTCGCGTTCCGAAGGACGATAGCGTCGATTATATCAAGCGCGTGATTGGTCTGCCCGGTGACCGCATTCAGGTGAAGCAGGGCGTTCTCTACATCAACGAGGCAGCGGTGACGCGCGAACAAATGGCGGATTTCGCCGGCGGCGATTCCTGCGGGGTGGATGCCGCCGCCAAGGTGAAACGCTGGCGCGAAATGCTGCCCAATGGCGTCAGCTATGAAGTCCTCGATTGCGTCGAGAACGGTTTTTACGACAACACCAGGATTTTCGAGGTACCGGCCGGCCAGTTCTTCGTGCTGGGCGACAACCGTGACAACTCGACCGACAGCCGGGTAGCCACGTTTGGGACGATCCCGTTCGACAACCTCATTGGCCGTGCCCAAATCATCTACCTCTCTGTGGCTCCGGCGTCGGGCGAAACGCCGTCGGCCGTGCGTTCCGAGCGACTGGGCCGGGTAATTCGTTGAGACGTTTTGAGCGGGTGAGACTGGTGCTTGAAAGTCTATGGATTGCGCTTTGATCGACAAAACGGCCTCGAACTATCTTTCGTCATCCCGGGGCGCGCTCTTGCGCGAGCTACGATGCGCAATTGCGCATCGTAGCTCGCCGCTTTGCGGCGCGCCTCAGCGACAAGCGCTTCGCGTTTGCGCGGGGAATGACGAGCGCAAACAAAAACCCCGGCATCGCTGCCGGGGTTTTGCATTTGTTGAACTTGCCTGAGTGGCCGGAGCTTAGAAGTCCATGCCGCCCATGCCGCCGCCCGGGGGCATACCGCCGCCGGCCGGAGCGTTCTTCTTCGGCAGTTCGGCCACCATGGCTTCGGTGGTGATCAGCAGAGCCGCAACCGAAGCTGCGTTCTGGATCGCCGCACGGACCACCTTGGTCGGGTCGATGATGCCCTTCTTGACGAGATCGCCGTATTCGCCGGTCTGCGAGTCGAAGCCGTACGCATACGACTTGTTCTCGAGGATCTTGCCGACGATGACGGAACCGTCTTCGCCCGCGTTGATCGCGATCTGGCGAGCCGGCGACGAAAGCGCGCGACGCACGATCTCGACACCGGTCTTCTGGTCGTCGTTCTTGGTGCGCAGGCCCTTGAGCTGCTCGGAAGCACGGAGCAGGGCGACGCCGCCGCCCGGGACAATGCCTTCCTCAACCGCGGCGCGGGTCGCATGCATCGCGTCATCCACGCGATCCTTGCGCTCCTTCACCTCGACCTCGGTCGCGCCGCCGACGCGGATCACCGCGACGCCGCCTGCGAGCTTGGCCAGACGCTCCTGCAGCTTCTCACGGTCGTAGTCCGAGGTGGTTTCCTCGATCTGCGCCTTGATCTGCGTCACGCGGGCTTCGATGTCGGCCTTCTTGCCGGCGCCGTTGACGATGGTGGTGTTCTCCTTGTCGATCATCACCTTCTTGGCGCGACCGAGCATCTGCAGAGTAACGTTCTCCATCTTGATGCCGAGATCTTCCGAGATCGCCTGACCACCGGTCAGAACCGCGATGTCCTGCAGCATGGCCTTGCGGCGATCGCCGAAGCCCGGAGCCTTGACGGCCGCAACCTTCAGGCCGCCACGCAGACGGTTGACGACGAGGGTGGCGAGGGCTTCGCCTTCGACGTCTTCCGCGACGATGACCAGCGGCTTGCCGGTCTGCACCACGGCTTCGAGCAGCGGGAGCAGCTCGTTGAGGTTGGAGAGCTTCTTCTCGTTGATCAGGATGTAGGCGTCGTCGAATTCAACGCGCATCTTGTCGGCGTTGGTGACGAAGTAGGGCGAGATATAGCCGCGGTCGAACTGCATGCCTTCGACGACGTCGAGTTCGGTTTCGAGCGACTTGGCTTCTTCAACCGTGATGACGCCCTCGTTGCCGACCTTCTTCATCGCATCCGAGAGGAACTTGCCGATTTCGGCATCGCCGTTGGCGGAGATGGTGCCGACCTGGGCGATTTCCTCGTTCGAGGTGACCTTCTTGGAGTTCTTGACGAGGTCGGCGACGACGGCTTCCACCGCCATGTCGATACCGCGCTTCAGATCCATCGGGTTCATGCCGGCCGCAACCGACTTGGCGCCTTCACGAACGATCGCCTGGGCGAGCACGGTCGCGGTGGTGGTGCCGTCGCCGGCAGCGTCGGCCGACTTCGAGGCCACTTCGCGCACCATCTGGGCGCCCATGTTCTCGAACTTGTCGTCGAGCTCGATCTCCTTGGCGACGGTGACGCCGTCCTTGGTGATGCGGGGAGCGCCGAACGACTTGTCGAGCACGACGTTGCGGCCCTTCGGGCCGAGCGTCACCTTGACGGCGTTGGCGAGAATGTCGACGCCGCGCAGCATGCGGTCGCGGGCATCAACGCCGAATTTAACTTCTTTAGCTGCCATATTATGGATCTCCGTTTGAACTGGATGCCCATCCCTGCGTAACGGCTGCGCCATTATCGCTGGAGAAGCTCGCTGATGCGGGCGCCTCGAGGGATGAGTTGATTGAGCGTGTGGCCCATCCTTCGAGATGCCGGCTGCGCCGGCTCCTCAGGATGAGGGAACGGGCGGGACTTAAGCGGCCTTCTTCTTGGTCGCGGGAACGTCGGTGAGGACGCCCATGATGTCGCTTTCCTTCATGATCAGCAGCTCCTGGCCATCGAGCTTGACCTCGGTGCCGGACCACTTGCCGAACAGCACGCGGTCGCCGACCTTGAGGTCGATCGGGATCAGCTTGCCAGCTTCGTCGCGGCCACCCGGGCCGACGGCGGTGATTTCGCCCTGCGAGGGCTTTTCCTTGGCACTGTCCGGAATGATGATGCCGCCAGCAGTCTTCTCTTCGGCGTCGATACGCTTGACCACGACGCGGTCGTGAAGCGGACGGAATTTCATGCAGTCCTCCTAAGCTTTTGAAGATGTTGTCGAGTTTTTTAGAGTTGGCAGTCTCCGCCAGCGAGTGCCAGCGTAGCCGAAGTGGAGATAATCCAGTCTTGTCAGGGGGACAAGGGCTTCTAGCAGAAAAATTGGCACTCAAATATGACGGCTGCCAGAATTGCCGGATATCATTAATGCGGTCGAAACCCGCCGACCCTGTATTAGCACGTGCGGTAAGCTGCTGCTAACGCACTAAATTTCAACAACTCATTAAACATTTAGGCTTGTGATGGGTTGGTATCGTGCGTCACATTTCTCTCATGTGAGCGCGTCTCCACCGGGTGGCTCCCGGATGGCCAGCCACCCCTTGAAAATGCGCTCCAGCAATGGAGGTTGGCATGGTCTCGCGGGTTGGAATTGTTTCCGACGATTTCCGGAAGCAGGTGCTGGGTTACGGGCTGACGACAGCGGAAATTCTCTATCGATTGCCGGATCATCCCTCGCTGTTACAGACCTATGTCTGGCAGAACTACGATCTGTTTCCGAAATTCCCGGCGCTGAAGGATTTCCTGGCCTTCTGGCAGGAAAAGCTCGAGGGGCCCTTGTTCTCGGTGCGGGTGGCGCATTCCAAATTGATCAAGCCTGCCGAACTGCGCGCCGTCGACGGCGTATTCCGGCTGCATTGATCCGCCTTCGCTCTTCGAGCTTCGGCGCGTCAAGTCGGAATTTGTTGGATCGTGCACTAAGCGTGGCGGCCTTTTCGGTCCATGGCGTTCCCCGCTGGACGACGGTGTTAGCGTAGACCAGGAGCTTTCTGGCGCAGGCGATGAGAGCTGAGTTGTGTGGCTTGCCGCGCGCTGTGAGGCGGGCGTAGAGCGCGATCAACGCCGCGTTCCAGCGGAAGGCTGCCGGCAGTGCCGCCGCGAACAGGGATCGACGCAGGCGGCCACGGCCACCGGCAATGTGGCGTTGGCCCTTGCGTAGTCCACTGTCGTCGTCGAACGGTGCGAGCCCGGCCAGGGCCGCGGCTTCCTCACGGCTGATTTGTCCAAGTTCGGGCATGCGGATGATCAGCGCCAGCGCGGTACGTTCGCCAATGCCGGGGATGCTCAGCACCAGATCGAGCCGCCGCGCCAGATCGTCGTGGTCACGAAGATGCCTGGCAATGGTCCGCATCTGCGCGGACCGCCGTGCCCTTAGCCGCGCGATGTCGCTGGTAACGATCCGTCGCAGCCGAGGTTCATCGATGTGTTCGAGCCTGACCTTGAAGCGCGCAATGTCCTCCTCGATCTGCTCGAGGAAGGTGAGATCTCCTGCCAATTCCGCCAGCCTCGGATCCGGCGCGATCCTCGGCTGGTCGATCGCCGCGGCACATGCAGCGATCAGAACCGCATCGAGCGCGTCGTTCTTGGCCCGACGCAGATGCACCCGCGCATAAGCTTTGACCTGGATCGGCTGCAGCACCAGCACGACGAGCCCCGCCGCTCGTAAATGCTGCACCACGCCGCGCTCATAACCGCCGGTCGCCTCGATGCCGACGCGTACCACCCCTGCCTTGATAAGATTGGCCGCTAGGGTGCGCCAGCCGGGCAACGCGTTGGCGACCTGCCAACGCTCGGTCCGACCGTGGACCGCGATATCGAGTTTAAGTTTGGAGGTATCGATTCCAGCCGTCATTATGTTAGTCTGCATCATCTTCTTCGACCCTGCCTTGTGAAGCGAACCAAGTTGTTCCGGCAACCATCCGGGTCCGATGAAGGTGCTGGCGCGATCACGCTACGGGGCAGCCACAAACTGCTCAGGATGGGTTCGATCCGATCGCCAGCGGCCTGCCGCGGATTGCACGCCGCGGCAGGCCATTCCTTTCGGAACAGGCCGACAATAATCGATTTTGCTATTACAAGGGTGGGTTAGCCGAAGGCGTAACCCACCAGCTCGAGGCCACAAAGATGGTGGGTTACGGCTTCGCCTAACCCACCCTACGAAACGCCATTTGTGCTAGCCTTTTCGGACAAACCGACAAGGGAGAGCATCATGGCCAAAAAGAAGCCGACGAAGAAGCCGACCGCGCGGGCAGCAAGCCGCAGCGCCGCCCAGAAGAAATCGCCGGCGCGCAAGGCGGCCGCCAAATCCACCGCGCGCAGGAAGCTGAAGAGCAAGGGCAGGGCAGCAGCCCCCGCGAAGCGCGCGCGTCCGAAACAGCGCATCGCCATCAGCCATCACCGTGAGGAAGATTTCAAGGCCGACGGCTTGCGCGCCTACGCGCATTACCGCGATCTCGGCATTGCCGCGGCGAGCCATGGCCTGGCGCAGGCGCATGTGATCCGGCTGATCGGGCCGTGCAATCCGGCGGAGGTGTCAAAGCTGCACTTTCACGATGTCGAATTCCAGATGGTCTATGTGCTCAAGGGCTGGGTGAAGACCTACATGGAAGGGCAGGGCGAGACCTTGATGAAGCAAGGCAGTGCCTGGACCCAGCCGCCGAAGATCAAGCATTTGATCATGGATTATTCCGATGACGTCGAATTGCTGGAGGTGATCCTGCCGGCGGAATTCAAGACGGTGGAGTTGACGAGCTGAAGGCCAGTCGGTCTCGTCATGGCCGGGCTTGTCCCGGCCATCCACGTCTTTCCTGCTTATGAGAGAAAGTAAGACGTGGATGCCCGGGACAAGCCCGGGCATGACGAACGTTGGGTGCCATTAACGTCGTCAACTCAACACCCCCACGATCGCGCCCATCAAACACGTCGTCAGCGTGCCCGAGACGATCGATTTCAATCCCAGCGAATTGATTTCCTCGCGGCGGTCCGGGGCCATCACGCCGAGGCCGCCGATCATGATGCCGAGGCTGCCGAAGTTTGCAAAACCGCACATCGCATAGAGCATGATCAGCCGCGAGCGTGGGTCGAGTGCGTCGGGTCCGAGTTTTGACAGATCGACATAGGCGATCAGCTCGTTCAGCACCGTCTTGGTGCCCATCAGGCTTCCCGCGGTGACGGCCTGCGGCCAGGGCAGGCCCATCAGCCAGCACACCGGCGCCATGGCGTAGCCGAGCAGCCGCTGCAGCGAGATCGCCGCACCGCCGACATCGGGCAACATCCCGAGAATCGAATTGGCGAGGTGCACCAGCGCCACCAGCACGATCAGCATCGCGACGATGTTGAGCAGCAATTCGAGGCCGGCCGAGGTGCCCTTGACGATCGCATCCATGGTGCTCGCGACATCGACGTCGACCGCCTTGAGCGCGCCGCCGGTACGTTTACCCGATGTTTCCGGCACCATGATCAGGCTGATCAGGATTGCGGCCGGCGCGCCCAGCACCGAGGCGATGACAAAATGCGCCGCCGCGTCCGGGATCAGCGGACCCAGCAGGGTCGCGTAGAGCACCAGCACGGTGCCGGCGATGCCGGCCATGCCGCCGGTCATCACCAGAAACAATTCGCTGCGCGTCAGCTGCGCCAGATAGGGGCGGATGAACAGCGGCGCTTCCACCATGCCCAGAAAGATGTTGGCGGCGGTCGACAGCCCCACCGCGCCGCCGACGCCGAGCGTGCGCTCCAGCAGCCACGCCATGCCGCGCACGATCGGCGGCAGTACCCGCCAGTAGAACAACAGCGTGGTCAGCACGCTCATGATCAGCACCACCGGCAACGCCTGGAACGCCAGGATGAAATCCGCACCGGGCGCTTTCGGATCGAACGGCAGCGCGCCGCCGCCGAGATAGCCGAACACAAAGGAGGTGCCGGCGCGCGAGGCCGCGGCGATGGCGCCGACGGCGTCGTTGATGATGCCGAACGCATGGGTCACGAACGGCAGCTTGATCAGCGCCAGCGCGGTCAGGATCGTCGCGATCAATCCGATCGCGGCCTGCCGCAACGATACCGCGCGGCGGTTCTCGCCGAACGCCCACGCCAGCACGAGCAAGGCGGCCACGCCGAACGCCGATTGCAGTTGAAGCATCAATCCCCCGAAACGCCCAAATGAGTATGGCCGCGCCATGCTCCAAAGTGCAATGCCGTATGCGCGGATCAACGGGGCATTGACATCGGGGCAGGGGTCAGTCACGGCGTGAATGCCGACAAACAGGCGGGGCGGGCTGTTCGCTCACGGGTCGGAATGCGGGAAGCCGGCCGAAATGTCCACCACCACGATGCCGACGGGCATTGGCGCTCTGCTCAGTCACAGATCGTTTCTGTTTTTTCTGCTCTCGCGAAGCCTCTCGCGCTTCTCCAGCCTGATCGGCATCGTGGCTTTCGGCTGGCAGGTCTATGACCTGACCGGCAGTGCGTTCGCGCTCGGCATGATGGGGCTGGTCGGTTTTCTCCCCACCGCGTTGTTGGTGTTCGTGGCGGGCAACGTCGCGGATCGTTACGAGCGCAAGCGGATCCTGCAGGCCTGCCAGCTTGCCGAGGCGCTGACGATCTCGTTCGTCGCATGGGGCGCCTATGCCGGCTGGCTCACGGTGGCCGACCTCCTTGTCGCTGTTCTGGTCCTTGGAACGACCGCTGCATTCGAAAACCCGGCGACGGCGGCGCTGCTGCCGCTGGTGGTGCCCGAGGGCGCGGTGCAGCGGGCCACCGCGTTGTCGAGCGGCTCCGCTCAATTGGCGACGATCATGGGGCCTGCGCTGGGTGGCATCGCCTATGCGGTTTCGCCCGGTCTGCCCTATGGCCTCATGGTTCTGCTCTGGCTGCTCGCCGCGTTGTTCGCGGGCATGATCCGGCTGATGCAACCGGCGGCCCCCAGGGGGGCCGCGACGCCGGGCGACCTGTTCGCCGGGGTCAACTTCATCCGCAACCATCCGGCGATCCTCGGCACGCTGTCGCTCGATCTGTTTGCGGTGCTGTTCGGCGGGGTCACGGCGCTGTTGCCGATCTATGCCCGCGACATCCTGCTGACCGGCCCGTGGGGCCTCGGCATCCTGCGCGCCGCGCCCGCGGTCGGGGCGTTGGTGACCACGGCCGTGCTGGCGCGGCAGCCGATCAGCCGCCGCGTCGGCATGCGGATGTTTCAGGCCGTGATCATTTTCGGTGTGGCGACCGCGGTGTTCGCCGTCTCACACTGGATGTGGCTGTCGGTTGTAACGCTGGCGATCCTGGGCGCAGCCGACACCGTCAGCGTGGTGATCCGGTTTTCGCTGGTGCAGCTCGCCACCCCGAACGAGATGCGTGGCCGGGTCGGCGCGGTGAACTTCCTGTTCATCAACGCCTCCAACAATCTCGGCCAGTTCGAAAGCGGCGTTACCGCGGCCCTGTTCGGCGCGATGCCGGCCGCCTTGATCGGCGGCGTCGGCACCATCGCGATCGCGCTGTTGTGGATGAAATTGTTTCCGACGCTGCGGGATGTCGAGCGGTTGGAGTAGTTTTCTCTTACCTCGCCCCGCTTGCGGGGAGAGGTCGACGCGCGAAGCGCGTCGGGTGAGGGGGGCTCTCCGCGAATGCGTCTCTCACCGGTTTCGTGGAGACGCCCCCTCATCCCGACCTTCTCCCCGCACGCGGGGAGAAGGAGAAGACTAACCCCGTCCGACGAACGGCATCTTGGTGGCCATCACGGTCATGAACAGCACGTTGGCGTCGAGCGGCAGGCCGGCCATGTAGGCGACGGCGTCGCCGACCGCTTTTGCGTCCATGCGCGGTTCCGGAATCTTGCGGCCGTCGGGCTGCAGCACGCCGGCGACCATGCGGTCGGTCATCGGGGTGGCGGCGTTGCCGATATCGACCTGGCCGACGGCGATGTCGTACATCCGGCCGTCGAGGTTGGTGGCCTTGGTGAGGCCGGTGATGGCGTGCTTGGTCGAGGTGTAGGCTGCGGAGAACGGCCGCGGCGCGTGCGCCGAGATCGAACCGTTATTGATGATGCGGCCGCCGCGCGGGGTCTGGTCCTTCATGATGCGGAACGCATGCTGCGTGCACAGGAACGGCCCGGTGAGGTTGGTGTTCACCACCGCCTGCCACTGCTCGAGGCTGAGATCCTCGAAATTCACCGGCGGCGCGCCCATGCCGGCATTGTTGAAGAGCACGTCGAGCCGGCCATAGACTTCCATCACCTTGGCGAACAGTGCTGCGATCGAGCCGGGGCTGGTCATGTCGGCGGAAACGCACAGGCTCTTGCCGACATTGTCGCCGAGCTTCTTGGTCTCCTCCAGCATCTCCATGCGCCGTCCCGCCAGCACGACGGTAAAACCGGCATTCATCAGTGCCAGCGACGCCGCGCGTCCGACACCGGTGCCTGCGCCCGTTACGATCGCGATCTTGTTGTTTGCTTCAGCCATTTTGCTTCCCGCCTTTTCAGGTTTTTGATTGTGGTTCGGTTTTGTAGGGTGGTCGTGGAATATTCTGATGCGCCGCGCGCAACGCCGCCGACCAGCGCGAGCGCAGGTCGTGGAAATAGGGCTCGCCGGCTTCGATCCGGTGGTTGAGATCGGCGTCGCAGACGTCCGTGCGCACCACCAGCACATCGATCGGAAGCCCGACGCCGAGATTGGAGCGCATCGTCGAATCCATCGAGATCAGGCTGGTCTTGAGCGCCTCATACAATTCGACGTCGTAATGCATCGCACGGTCGAGCACCGGCTTGCCGTATTTGTGCTCGCCGATCTGCAAATAGGGCGTGTCGGTGGTGCATTCGATGAAATTGCCGGCGGTGTAGATCATGAACAGCCGCATCCGCGATCCCTTGATCTGGCCGCCGAACAGGAACGAGACGTCGAAGCTGACATCCTCCGATCGCAACGCCGCACCCTCGGTGGCGTGCACGCTGCGGATGGCGCGGCCGATGCGCTGCGCGGCCTGGAACATGGTCGGCGCGTTCATCAGGGTTTCGATCTCGCCGGTGTGCGGGTCTTCGACGCCTTCGGTCAGGGTCGAGAGCACCGACTGGCTGATCGCGAGATTACCCGCACTGGCGATCGCCATGATGCGCTCGCCGGGCTTCGAGAAGATGTGGAGCTTGCGGAAGGTCGAGACGTTATCGAGGCCGGCATTGGTGCGGGTATCCGCGATCATGACCAGGCCGTCCCGCACCAGCACTCCGCAGCAATAGGTCATTCCTGTTCCCCGACGATCCCTGATGATCGACGGGGCAACTAGTAGCCAATTTCAGGGGGGCATCCAACCCTAATTCCCGCACAGGGCCTGCGAAAATCCGCCCTCGCGGGCGTCAATTCCGCGAAGCAACCGGGAAAGGCGCAAGGAAGGCGCAAGGCTTGATTAAGCCGCCTGCCTCCGGCACGGTGGAGGTGCATAAAAATAAAAAATCGGGAGGCCGAAATGCGCGCCAGCGGAGTGCCGGGCAGGCTTGCCAAATCCCTTGCGATATCCTTCGCGTCGTTCGGGATCGCGCTGGTGTTGGCGGTGGCGCCGGCGGCCGCCCAGAAAAAGGGTGGCACGCTGCGGCTCTATCATAACGACAATCCGCCCAGCACGTCGCTGCTCGAGGAATCCACCATCGCTTCGGTGATGCCGTTTGCGGCGGTGTTCAACAACCTCGTGGTGTTCGATCCCGCCAAGACCCATGAGAGCCTCGATACCGTGATCCCGGATCTCGCCGAAAGCTGGTCCTGGGACCCGACCAACACCAGGCTGACCTTCAAGCTGCGGCACGGGGTCACCTGGCATGACGGCAAGCCGTTCACGGCCAAAGATGTGCAATGCACCTGGCGAATGCTGATCGGCAAGGGCGATAACGCCGACTTCCATCGCAACCCGCGCAAGGTCTGGTATTCGAAGCTGCAGGACGTCAGCATCAACGGCGATGATGAAGCGACGTTCGAGCTGAGCGAGCCGCAGCCGAGCCTGCTGGTGCTGCTCGCGAGCGCGTTTTCACCGGTGTATCCCTGCCATGTTCCGCAAGCCGTGATGCGCACCAAACCGGTTGGAACCGGTCCGTTCAAATTCGTCGAATTCAAGCGGGGCGATTCGATCAGGCTGGTGCGCAATCCCGATTACTTCAGGAAAGACCGGCCCTATCTCGACGAGATCACGGTGCGAAGCATCGACAACCGCGCGACGCGGATGCTGGCGTTTGCGACCGGAGATTACGACATCACCTTTCCCTCCGATGTCACGATTCCCGCTGATGAAGGACATCAAGGCGCGCGCGCCGAACGCGATCTGCGAGGTGGTCCCGACGGGGACGCAGATCAATCTGATGGTCAACCGGGTCAATCCGCCGTTCGACAATCCGGATATCCGAAAGGCGATGTCGCTGGCGATCGATCGCAAGCCGTTCAACTCGATCCTGATGGAAGGGCAGGGGCTGATCGGCGGCGCGATGTTGCCGAAACCGGTCGGCGAATGGGGCATGCCGCCGGAGATGGTGCTGTCGCTAACCGGTTATGGTCCGGACACCGACAGGAACATCGCGCAGGCGCAGGGCATCATGAAGAAGCTCGGTTACAGCGACGCCAATCCGCTGCCGATCAAGATCCAGACCCGGAACCTGCCGACCTATCGCGATCCGTCCGTGATCGTCGCCGACCAGCTCAAGAAGATCTACATCAACAGCGAACTCGACATCGTCGACACGCCGCGATGGTACGCCAAGCTCGCGAAGAAAGACTACACCATCGGATTGAACGTCACCGGCGTCAGCGTCGACGATCCCGATGGCAATATGGTCGAGAATTATTCCTGCAAGTCGGAACGCAACTACACGCAATATTGCAATGCAGAGGTCGACAGATTGCTGGGAGCGCAATCGCGCGAACTGGACAAGGAAAAGCGCAGGCAGATCGTCTGGGAGATCGAACGCACTTTGGTCGACGATGCCGCGCGCCCGATGATCCTGCACGGCTCGGCCGTCAATTGCTGGCAGCCCTACGTGAAGGGTTTCGCGCCGCACGATAACAGCCAGTACAACAATCTGCGTTTTGAGGATGTGTGGCTGGATAAGTGATGGTCACACCACGCGCCGAACGCTGCCACGGGGAGTATGGATTCCGGGCCCACGCCAGGCGTGCGTGTCCCGGAATGACGCGGCCGTTATAACCGCGACCGCTTTATAATCACGACTGCGTCTGCCACTGCGATTGTCCCGGCCGCCCGCCGGCCTGCTCGACCTTGACCGCAACCGTCAGCGTTTCCATGCCGCCGCCGTAGCGGGTGCCGCGCACGGGGGCGGCGCCGAGGTAATCGAGGCCGATGGCGATGCGGGCGTGGGCGTCGGTGGTGCAGATGGCATTGGCCGGATCGAAGCCGACCCAGCCCAGGTCGGGCACGAACGCTTCGGCCCAGGCGTGGCCGGCCTGCTGGTTGACCATGCCGTCGGAGCGCAGGAAATGCCCGGACACGAAGCGTGCGGGAACCCCGCCATGGCGCGCGCAGGCGATGAAGATATGCGCATAGTCCTGGCATACGCCGCGCTTGAGGCCGAACGCCTCGATCGCCGAGGTGCCGCTGTTGGTCGGATCCTCGTCGAAGGTCATGTGCTCGTTGATCTGCGTCATCAGCGCGTGGAGAAATCCGAGCACGTCGTCATGGGCTTCGCTGCGAAGTTCGCGGGCGAAGCTGCCCATCGCCGGGTTGACGTCGGTCAGTGGCGTCGAGCGCAGGAACAGGCTCGGAGGGAAGCGCTCGTCGGAGCCGCGCAGCACGCCGCCGGTGTCGTGGGTTTCGATCAGACCTTCGACGTTGATGGTGAGATCGGCGATCGGGCCGTGGGTCAGCACATGCGTGACATTGCCGAACGCATCCTCATGGACATCGAGCCGTGAGTCCGTGGAGACGTCGATCTGCCATTGGGCGACATATTGCCCGTCATGGCTGCCGGGCGTCATGCGCAGGATCTGGATCACGCCGGAAGCCGGCGGCTCGTAGCGATAGCTGGTGGAATGGGCGATGCGCAGGCGCATGTCAGCGACTTTCCGAATCTGGGGTGAGCCGCGTGGCCGGCTCTAAATCAGGTATTGCTTGGTGATGATCTCGCCGAGCCGTGCGTTATCGGCGATGAATTCCTGGATGAACTCATGCACGCCGTGCTGGAAGATATCGTCCATATGGCTGTGTTCAAGGCGGTTGCGGACGCCGCGGGCATGGCGCTGCGAGGCGCCCTGGCGGCCGTAAGCGACGCCGATCTGGTCGAGATTCTGTACCAGATTGCCGTAACAGCTCGCCAGCGACCGCGGCAGCGTGTCGTTGAGGATCAGGAGGTCGGCGATCAGCCACGGCTTCAGGGTCTCGCGATAGACCCAGTGGTAGGCCGTATTGGCCGAGACCGAGCGCAGGATCGAGTTCCACTGATAATAATCCAGGGGACCACCGACATGCTCCTCTTCGGGCAGCAGCACGTGATACTTCACGTCGAGAATGCGGGCGGTGTTGTCGGCACGCTCCAGATGCAGCCCCAGCCGTGAAAACCAGTAAGCGTCGTTGCGCAGCATGGTGCGGTAGGCCGAGCCGTCGAACCGCAGCGAGGTTTCCTGCACGAAGCGCAGGAACTTCGCCAGTTCCTCGCGGGTGCTGGTGCCCTTGCCCCAGACTTCCTGCAGTTCGATCCAGGAACTGTTGATGGTGTCCCACATCTCTGATGTCAGCGCGGTGCGCACCGAGCGCGAATTGAGCCGGGCGTTTTCGATGCAGTTGCGGATCGAAGAGGGATTGCCGGGCGCGAACGACAGATATTCGACCACGTTCCGTTCGTTGGCTTCCTGATAGACCTCATAGAAGCTGGCGCTGACGCCGGCGGTCAGCAGCGCCGAGTCCCATTCATTGGTCTTGCCGATATAGGCGGCGGGAAGCGCGGTGACGCGCAAGGTCGCATCGATGGTGCGCGCGAGATATTCGGCGCGTTCGACATAGCGGGCCAGCCAGTACAGGTTTTCGGCGGTGCGCGACAGCATGCTCGGGTCTTCAGTTGTTTTCCCCTCCCTTGTGGGGGAGGGGCAGGGAGGGGGTTAGCGGCGGAAAAAGTTCAGTTCGTTCGAGCGTTTCATTCGTCCAATATCCAGGTGTCCTTGGTGCCGCCGCCCTGGCTCGAATTCACCACCAGCGAGCCTTCCTTGAGCGCCACGCGGGTCAACCCACCCGGCACGACGGTGACGTGATTGCTGCCGGTCAGCACGAACGGCCTGAGATCGACATGGCGCGGCGCGAGCCCTGAGGCGGTGCAGGTCGGGCAGGTCGACAGCGCCAGGGTCGGCTGCGCAATAAAACCTTCGGGCTCGCGTTTGAGCTTGTCGCGGAACGCCTCGATCGTGGCCTTGGTCGCGGCGGGTCCGATCAGCATGCCGTAGCCGCCGGAGCCGTGGACTTCCTTGACGACGAGATCGCCGAGGTTGTCGAGCACGTAAGCCAGATCCTGCGGCTCGCGGCAGCGCCAGGTCTGCACGTTCTTCAGAATCGGCTCTTCGCCGAGATAGAATTTCACCACCTCGGGCATGTAGGAATAGATCGCCTTGTCGTCGGCGATACCGGTGCCGACCGCGTTGGCCAGCGTGATGTTGCCGGCGGCGTAGGCCGACATCAGCCCGGGGACGCCGAGCGCCGAATCCGGCCGGAACGTCAGCGGATCGAGGAAGTCGTCATCGACCCGGCGGTAGATCACGTCGACGCGCTTGAGGCCCTCGGTGGTGCGCATGAACACCTCGTCGTTCTTGACGATGAGGTCGCGGCCCTCGACCAGCTCGATGCCGAGCTTATCGGCCAGGAAGGAATGTTCGTAATAGGCGGAGTTGTAGACGCCGGGCGTCATCAGCGCGACGGTCGGCTCCGCGTTGGCGCCCAGCGGGGCGACCGAACGCAGCGCTGACAACAGCTCGTCCGGGTATTTTTCCACCGGGGCTACGCGGTGGCGGGCGAACAGGTCCGGAAACAGCCGCATCATGATTTCGCGGTTTTCCAGCATGTAGGACACGCCCGACGGGGTGCGCGCATTGTCCTCCAGCACGATGAAGTTTTCCGCGTCGGTGCGGATGATGTCGATGCCGGCGATATGGACATAGACGTCGTGCGGCACATCCTGGCCGTTCATCTCCGGCCGGAACACCGGGTTCTGGAAGATCAGATCTTCGGGGATGACATTGGCGCGCAGGATTTCGCGGCCGTGATAGATATCGCGCAGGAACATGTTGAGCGCGCGGACCCGCTGCTTCAGGCCCTTTTCGAGCAGGGTCCATTCCTTGCCGGACAGGATTCGCGGGATCACGTCGAAGGGGATCAGCCGTTCCTGGGCTTCTAAATCGCCATAGACCGCGAAGGTGATGCCGATCCGGCGGAACAGCAATTCCGCTTCCTGGCGGCGATATTCGAGGGCGTCGGGAGGTGTCTCCTTCAGCCATCGGGAGAGTTCCTGATAGGCCGAGCGGAGGTCGCCTCCGAGGCCGTTCATTTCATCGAACGCAACTGCCATATATCCCGACTGCCTTCCGATGCCATGCCGAACAGTGCATGACTAAAAGGGATGGTAGCAAGGCCCGGGCCAGCGCGATATGCATTCACACGCAGCATTTGGTAGGGATGGTCGGAGTTTTGCACGAAAAAGGGGCTCAGGCGTGCTTATTTCGACGGCATCAACTTTCGATGGCATCACCCGGTACCCCGCCAGCGACGCTAAAGGGTTTGGAATGGTTTTCGTGAGGGAGGATGCCGCGGCCCGGTTTTCGGCTATTTTGCCTGCACCGGCGCGAGACGGCGAGGAGAGGTCATGAGCGAGATTATTACCGCGGGAATTCTGGTGATCGGCGACGAGATCCTTTCCGGGCGGACCAAAGACAAGAACATCGGCTTTATCGCGGAGTACCTGACCAATATCGGGATCGACCTCAAGGAAGTCCGAGTCGTTGCCGACGAGGAGCCGGAGATCATCGCCGCCCTGAATGCGCTGCGGCACCGCTACACCTATGTGTTCACGACGGGCGGCATCGGGCCGACCCATGACGACATCACCGCCGACAGCGTTGCGAAGGCGTTCGGCGTCGGCATCGATCACCACCCCGAAGTGGTGGCGCGCTTCAAGGAGCGCTGGAGCGAGCAGGATTTGAACGAGGCACGGCTGCGGATGGCCCGCGTTCCCGATGGCGCCGAACTGATCCAGAGCGCGACCATCCTGGCGCCCGGCTTCAAGATCGGCAATGTCATCGTGATGGCCGGCATACCGACGATCATGCAGGCGATGATGGATATCATCGCCCCCAGGCTGAAGTCGGGCGTGCGCATGCTGTCGGAATCGGTCCGCGCCAATGCCCGCGAAGGCGATATCGGCGGCCCCTTGCGCGCCATCGCCAACGCCCATCCGGATACGATCATCGGCAGCTACCCGTTCCAGGACGAAGACCAGAAGCCGAACACCAATCTGGTGGTCCGCTCGCGTGATCCGGAAAAGCTGACCGCTGCGATGAATGCGGTGAAGGAAATGCTGGCGGGGCTGAATACCGCACGCTGAGCTAGAGCATTTGAAGAACAGGAGAAGAGAATGGCAGGAGAAATTCCGGAACTGAGCGTGCAGGAGCGCGCGGGCAAGGCCTTTCCGGTTTCGTGGGACCAGTTTCACCGGGATTGCCGCGCGCTGACCTGGCGGTTGAACGAAGTCGGTCCATTTCAGGCCGTGATCGCGATCACCCGCGGCGGACTGGTGCCGGCGGCGATCGTGGCGCGTGAGCTCGGCGTGCGCATCATCGATACGGTCTGTATCGCCAGCTACGATCACACCAAGCAGGGCGATCTGAAAATATTGAAGGGCATTTCAGCCGACACCGCGAAGCTGGGCGGTGGCACCGGCAAGGGCCTGCTGATCGTCGACGATCTCGTCGATACCGGCAAGACCGGCCGGATGGTGCGCGAACTGCTTCCCGATGCGCATTTCGCCACGGTGTACGCCAAGCCGATGGGCCGGCCGCTGGTGGATACTTTCATCACCGAAGTGTCGCAGGACACCTGGATCTTCTTTCCCTGGGATACCGCGCTGTCGTTCCAGCCGCCGATCCGCGACGGCGCGGCGTAGAGGAGTTTTCTCACGTCGCCCCGCTTGCGGGGAGAGGTCGACGCGCGGAGCGCGGCGGGTGAGGGGGCGTCTCTGCAAGGTCGCACTCGCGGTACTCGCGGAGACGCCCCCTCATCCCGACCTTCTCAGAGCGAGCTTCGCTCGTCTCGCACGCGGGGAGAAGGAGAAGTAAAATGCCGCTGCAAAACCGGGTCACGCCGCAAGGCGATATCATCGCCGATCCGCACCGTGGGCTGTTTACCGGCAACCGCGGCATTATCCACGATCCCGCCACCAAGACCCTGTTGAAAAAGCGCTGGTCGAGCCCGGCGTGGCTGACCTGCGTCTGCGAATTCAGGGGGCGGCGGCGCGAGGTGATGGGTGGCCGGAGCTGGACCGAGTTGTTCTTTCTCGACGAAGCCACCGCGTTCGCGGCCGGCCATCGTCCCTGCTTTTACTGCCGCCGCGACGATGCCAACCGGTTTCGCGCCGCATGGGAAGCCGGCAACGGTGCCGCCAATCTTCGCGCGCCCGAGATCGACGCCGTGCTGCATCGGGAACGCCTTGACCGCGGCAACAAGCGGCTGCATCCGCTGCCAATGCCGCTGGAGCAATTACCTGACGGCGCGATGGTGCAGGCTGGCAGGGAAAGCTATCTGGTCACGCAGGGCAGGGCCTTGCAGTGGTCGACGGCCGGCTATCGCAAGGCGACCGTTTCAATGACAGATGCGATGCTGTTGACGCCGCCATCAACCGTGCGGGCGTTTCTGGCGGGATATTGGCCGGTGCTGCATGTGAGTGCGGCGGCGTTAACTTTCTAAGCTCGTCATTCCGGGGCGCGCTCTTGCGCGAGCCCGGAATCCATAACCCCTGTAGCAATGTTCAAGTTGAACAATGACACAGGGGGTATGGATTCCGGGCCTGCGCCAAGTGGCGCATCCCGGAATGACGGTGCTTGCTGAGCACGTGCTGGCGCCTTATCCCATCCTCTGCCGTGCCAGCTTCGCACCGGCCCCCAGCGCCATCAGCTTCGCCTCGGCGATATCGCGATGCATCGGCGCCATGCCGCAATTGGTTGTCGCGATGATGTTGCCCTTCGGCACGAATTTCGAGACGTCGTCGATCACCTTGGCGACATCCTCCGCGGTCTCGACGGTGTCGCTGGCGACGTCGATGACGCCGGCCTGCACGATCTTGCCGGTGAGCAGGCTGAGCAAATCCAGCGGCACCCGCGAGTTGCGGCATTCGATCGCGACCTGCTGGATCGGGCTCTTGGCGATCGCCGGAAAGATATCCTCATATTGCCGCCACTCGCTGCCCAGCGTTTCCTTCCAGTCGGTGTTGGCCTTGATGCCGTAGCCATAGCAGATGTGCACGGCAGTGGCGCAGGTCAGGCCTTCGGCAGCACGTTCCAGCGCCTTGATGCCCCAGTCGGAGACCTCGCTCATATAGACGTTGAAGGCCGGCTCATCGAACTGGATCAGGTCGACGCCGTCGGCCTGCAACGCCCTGGCTTCCTCGTTGAGCAATTCGGCAAAGGCGAACGCCATCTTGACCCGATCGCCGTAATATTTGTCGGCGATGGTATCGATGATGGTCATCGGGCCGGGCAAGGTGAATTTCAGCTTGCGCGTGGTATGGCTGCGGGCGACGCGGGCCTCGTCGGCATGGACGCGGCCTTTCAGCCGCAGCGGCGCCACCACCTGCGGCACCATTGCCTTGTAGCGGTCGTTGCGGATTCCCATCTCGACCTTGTGGGCGAAATCGATGCCCTCGATCTTCTCCAGGAAGCCGTGGACGAAATGCTGGCGCGCCTGCTCGCCCTCGGTCAGGATGTCGATGCCGGCGTCTTCCTGCAGTTTTAGCGCCAGCACCGTGGCGTCGCGCTTGGCGCGGGCCAGTTCCTCGCCCTTGGACTTCCAGGGCGCCCACAGCGTGTTGGGTTCGGCAAGCCATTCCGGCTTGGGCAAGGAGCCTGCGATCGTGGTTGGAAACAGCATGGGAGCCTCTCGTTTGGTTCTAATAGAGCGCAGTTCGGATTGAGCGCCTGTATGCCCTGTCTTATGATCGAGGTACAGAACAACAAAAGCGCCGGCGCGGGATTATTCTGACGCCTTTCGGGATGACGGCCGGGGATGAGGGAAGCCATGATCGACCTGCATTACGCGCCGACGCCGAATGGCTGGAAAATCTCGATCATGCTGGAAGAACTCGGCCTTCCCTACAAAATCATCCCGGTCAATATCCGGGCCGGCGAGCAGTTCAAGCCGGAGTTCCTCGCCATCAGCCCCAACAACCGGATTCCGGCGATCGTCGACCACACGCCGGCCGATGGCGGCGGGCCGTTTTCGGTGTTCGAGACCGGGGCGATCCTGATTTACCTGGCCGACAAGACCGGGCGGTTCCTGCCGGTGGAAACCCGCGCGCGGTCCCATGTCCTGCAATGGCTGATGTGGCAGATGGGCGGGCTCGGCCCGATGCTCGGCCAGCACGGCCATTTTGCGCTCTACGCGCCGGAGAAGATCCCCTATGCCATCGCGCGCTATCGCGACGAGGCCGCTAGGCTCTATCGCGTGCTCGACACCCAATTGGGCAAGACCAACGCCTATGTCGCCGGCCCTGATTATTCGATCGCCGACATCGCCTGCTTCCCCTGGACCATGACCCACAAGGCGCAGGGGTTCACCCTCGACGATTATCCGAACATCAAGCGCTGGTACGCTTTGGTGCGCGCCCGGCCGCAGGTGCAGGCGGGACTTGCGATCGGCAAATTCGTCAAAGAGCCGTTCGACGAGGAGGCGCGCCGCAACATGTTCGGCCAGGCGGCGAAGGAGATGAGAACCTAACCTCTCCCCGCAAGCGGGGAGAGGGAGTAGAAAATCAAACACAAAGGAAACGCCATGATCGAGTTCTTCTTCGACTGTTCCAGCCCCTGGACCTATCTCGCCTTCCACAACATCCAGCCGCTGGCGAAGGAGTTTGGGGCCGAGATTTCGTGGCGGCCGATTTTGGTCGGCGGCATCTTCAACAGTATCAATCCCAGCGTCTACGCCTCGCGCGAGCATCCGGTGCAGGCCAAGCTGGATTACCAGAAAAAGGACATGGCCGACTGGGCGCGCTCCGCCGGCCTGATCATCAAGATGCGGCCGACGGTGTTTCCGGTGAACAGCGTCAAGGCGATGCGCGGCTGCATCCTGCTGGCGCCGGAGGGCAAGCTGGTCGAGTTCGCGCGCGCGGTGTTCGGGATTTATTGGGGCGAGGACAAGGATATCTCGCAGGACGCGGTGCTGACCGAAGTCTGCCAGCGCGTCGGTGTCGATCCGCAAAAGTTCCTCGCCGGGATCGGCCAGCAGGCGATCAAGGACCAGCTCAAGGCCAATACCGACGAAGTAATGGCGCGCGGCGGGTTCGGCTCGCCGACCATCTTCATCGACAAGACCGACATGTATTTCGGCAACGACCGCATGCCGCTGATCCGCGAGGCGCTGCAACGGCGCAAGGCGAGTGCGGCGTCGAGCGCGGCCTGATGCCGAGGGCTGTCGTCTGCCGCGAACTTGGGCCGCCCGAAAGCCTGCGGCTCGAGACCTTTGCATCGGTGCCGCTTAGGCCGGGCGAGGTGCGCGTCGCCATTCATGCCGCCGGAATCAATTTCCCCGACATATTGATGGCGGCCGGCGAGTATCAGCTCAAGCCGCCATTGCCGTTTACGCCCGGTGTGGAAGCGGCGGGCGAGGTGACCGAGGTCAACGATGCGGCCGGCGTCGCGGTCGGCGACAAGGTGATCTTGAAATTGCGGCACGGCGCCTATGCCGATGAAGCCGTGGTCACGCCATCGCAACTGACGCCGTTGCCAACGGCGTTCGACTACGCCGAAGGCGCGACGTTTCTTGCAGGCCACGGCACCGCCTATCACGCGCTGATCGACCGTGGCCAGCTTCTCGCCGGCGAGGTGTTGCTGGTGCATGGCGCCGGCGGCGGGGTTGGCCTCGCCGCGGTCGAAATCGGCAGACTGCTCGGCGCTGTTGTGATCGCGGCGGCCTCATCGGAGGAGAAGCTGGCGATCGCGCGAGCCAAGGGCGCCGATCATCTGGTGCTGTACAGCCGTGAGCCGTTTCGCGATGCCGTCAAGCGCATCACCGATGGCCGCGGCGCCGATGTGGTGTTCGATCCCGTCGGCGGCGAGATCTTCGAGAACAGCGTCCGCTGCATCAATTGGGGTGCGCGGCTGCTGGTGATCGGTTTTACCGGCGGCGTTGGCCTTGCCCGCACCAATCTGCTGCTGATCAAGGGCGCCAGCGTGCTTGGTGTGCGCGCCGGAGAGGCGGTGCGGAAGAATCCGGCGCTGGGTGAAGCGCGGATCAAGGCGCTCACCGCATGGGCGGAGGCGGGGAAGGTGCGGCCGAACATCTCGCACCGCCTGCCGCTGGAGGATTACGCCCGCGCGATGCGGCTATTGGTCGACCGCAAGGCGATCGGCCGGGTGGCGCTGATGATGAGGTGAGGTGCTCGTCATGCCCCGCCACCGGGTCTCGCCCTGGCGAGCCCGACGACAGGCTCCGGCGGGGCATCCAGTAATCACCGACGTCTGCGTTTACTGGATCACCCGCCTTCGCGGGTGATGACGGCGGAGAGATGCCGGTCGCCGCAGCCCTCACTCATACTCCCGCTCGTCCCACCACGGAAAATAGTCCGGCATGTCCGACGACACCTTGTTCTTGAATTGCGCCGGGCGTTTTTCCAGGAACGAGACGACGCCTTCCTTCACATCCTCGGAGCGGCCGCGGGCGTAGATGCCGCGGCTGTCGACCTTGTGGGCTTCCATCGGATCGTCGGCGCCCATCATGCGCCACATCATCTGCCGGATCAGCGCCACCGACACCGGTGCGGTCTTGGCGGCGATCTCACGCGCCAGCGCGCGGGCGGCCGGCAGCAATTCGTCTGCTGGCACCACCTTGCTGACGAGGCGGCCGGCCAGTGCTTCCTGCGCCGGAAATACGCGGCCGGTGTAACACCACTCCAGCGCCTGCGCGATGCCGACCAGGCGCGGCAGGAACCAGCTCGACGCAGCCTCGGGCACGATGCCGCGCTGGGAGAACACGAATCCGAACCGCGCGTTTTCCGAGGCGATGCGGATATCCATCGCCAGTTGCATGGTGACGCCGATGCCGACCGCGGGTCCGTTCACCGCGGCGATCACGGGTTTCAGGCATTTGAAGATCCGCAAGGTCACCTGGCCGCCGCCATCGCGCACATTGGGATCGCTGTAATCGACCTTGCCGTCGGCGAGGCGCTTGACGGGGCCGCGCTTGGCGTCGCGATCGAACGTGTCGGCGCCGGAAGACAGATCGGCGCCTGCGCAAAAGCCACGCCCGGCGCCGGTGACGATGATGGCGCGGACGTCGTCGTCCTTGTCGGCGGCATCGAAGGCCTCGATCAATTCCCTCTGCATGACGGCGTTGAAGGCGTTGAGCTTGTCGGGCCGGTTCAAAGTGATGGTGAGGATCTGCTCGTCGATCTCGTATTTGATCGTTTCGTAGGCCATGGAAATTTCCTTCCCTGATATTTTATTTATGATTCCGAGTTCGTCATTCCGGGGCGTGCGAGCACGAGCTATGATGCGCAATTGCGCATCTGAGATCCATAACCCCTGCGTTGTTGTACAGGACTAAACGCTGCCACAGGGAGTATGGATTCCGGGCCTGCGCCAAGAGGCGCATCCCGGAATGACGAAAGAGCCTACTTCTTCGGCGGCGTCGGCCACGGCTTCTGCACGTCGCGCAAGCTCTCGAAGGCCTTGGCCATGCCGAGTACGCCGAGATCGTCGAAGCGGCGGCCGATGATCTGCACGCCGATCGGGAAGCCGGTTTTGTCGTAGCCGCCATTGATGGAAACAGCGGGATTCTCCGCCATGTTCCACGGTACGGTGTAGCAGATGTGCTCGAACGGCTTGTCGGGATCGTTGAGGGGGCTGGCGAGTTCGGCGGCGAAATTCACCACCGGCGATACCGGCGAAATCACGTAATCGAGGTCGGTGAACAGCTTGGCCGCGGCGCTGCGGATCGCCATGGTGGCGTTAAAGCCCCTGATCACATCGACGCCGGACAGTTTGGCGCCGGCCTCCGCCCATTGGGTGATGTAAGGCAACGCCTTGCCGCGCTCCGCGGAAGCGAGCTTCGACAGATCGTCCCACATCCGCGCGCGCCAGAAATTGTCGAGCCCGTCGAGCATCTCGCGCGTCAGCACGCCATCGACTTCGGTGACCACGGCGCCCGCGGATTCGAACGCCTTGGCGGCCTTCACGACGACGTCGCGAACTTCCTTCTCGAGCGGCTGGCCGACGCCGAGGTCGAGCATCAGCCCGATGCGCACCTTGCGCGGCGATTTGTCGAGCACTTTCCAGTTGATCGCGTTTGCCGGCAAGCTCATGCCGTCGCGGCGATCGGGCTTCGACAGCACCGCCATCATCAGCGCGGCGTCATCGACCGTGCGCGTCATCGGTCCGGCGACGCGGCCGACATAGGGCGGATCGATCGGCACCCGCCCGAGGCTCGGCTTCAGGGCGACCAGGCCGCACCAGCACGCCGGCAGCCGCACCGAACCGCCGATGTCGGTGCCGAGATGCAGCGGGCCGTAGCCGGCCGCACCGGCCGCGCCTGCGCCGGAACTGGAGCCGCCGGGGTTTTTCGCCAGGTTCCAGGGATTGCGGGTGAGCGGATGAAAACTCGACAGTCCCGAGGACAGCATGCCGTAATCGGGCATCGTGGTCTTGGAGAAGATCACCGCGCCGGCTTCGCGCAACCGCGCCGCGGGCGGCGCATCGACCTCCGATGGCACCAGCCGGTTGGCGGCTGTGCCGAGCGGCACCGGCACGCCCTTGGTTGCGATGTTGTCCTTGATGGTGACGGGGACACCGTCGAGCGAACCGACCGGCTCGCCGTTTTGCCAGCGTTCGGTCGAGGCCTTCGCGACCGCGCGCGCGCCGTCGGGATCGGAGGCGTACAGCGCCTTGATGTGCGGCTCCCATGCCGCGATATGCGAAAGCACGTCCTCCAGCACTTCGGATGGCGTGAACTGCTTGGCGCGAAAGCCGGCGAGCAGATCGGCGGCGGAGAGGTCGTGCAGCGGAGTTACGGTATCCTGCGGTTCGGGGTTATGCATGGGCGGCCACCGGCAAACGGGTTTCGATGATGCGCGCGAACATGCTGGCGCCAATGGGAAGAATCTTGTCGTCGAGCACATAACCGGGGTTATGCACCGTCACCGAGCCTTCATGGCCGACCCAGAAATAGGCCCCGGGCACCACGCGCATCATGTCGGCGAAATCCTCGCTGCCCATCCGCGGGCGCACGTCGGTGATGACCTTGTCGGGATCGACGACCGTGCGTGCCACTTGCTCGACCACTTTGGACTGTTCTTCCTGATTGACCAGCACACCAAAGGTGTCGCGGACATCGGCCGTGATCTCGACCTGGAAGGTGCTGGCGATTCCGGCGCAGATTTCCTTGATACGCGTGCGGATCAGCGCGCGCACCTCGTCGGAAAAGGCGCGGACGGTGCCGCACAGCCTGGCCTCGCCGGGGATCACATTGTAGGCAGAACCGGAATGAATCTGCGTGATCGACAATACCGCGGCTTGCGCGGGTTCGACGTTACGGCTGACGATGGTCTGCAACGCCTGTCCGAGTGTCATCGCGATCACCACCGCATCCTTTGACAGCTCAGGCCGCGCGCCATGCGAACCATAGCCCTGGATCGTGATGTCGAAGAAATCTGCACCGGCCATTGCCGGTCCCGGAAAGATCGCCACTTCGCCGAGGTTCAGATTGGGCGCGTTGTGCAGCCCGTAGATCTCGTCGCAGGGAAATTTTTCGAACAGCCCATCCTTGATCATGGCGCGGGCGCCGCCGAGGCCTTCTTCGGCCGGCTGGAAGATGAAATGCACGGTGCCGTCGAAATTCCGGGTTTCGGCGAGGTAGCGCGCGGTTCCGAGCAGCATGGTGGTGTGGCCGTCATGGCCGCAGCCATGGAAGCGGCCGGGGATGGTCGAACGCCATTTCAGGTTGGTGTTCTCCTCCATCGGCAGCGCATCCATGTCGGCGCGCAGCCCGATCCGCTTGGAGCCCGTGCCCTTGCCCTTGAGTACGCCGACCACGCCGGTGCCGCCGAGGCCGCGATGCACCTCGATGCCCCATTGGGTCAGCTTGTCGGCAACGATGCCGGAGGTGCGGACCTCCTCGAAACCGATCTCCGGATGCGCGTGCAAATCCCGGCGGATCGCGGTGAGTTCGTCGGCAAAGCCTTCGATACGTTCGATACTGGGCATTTCTGTTATCCGATGGCGGGGGAGGGTGAACGCTGTGGGTGAGAGTTAAACACCGGACCGTTCGGTTTGATCCGGATGCCGGGGCGCAACCGTGTCCATGGCAACGTGGCGGTATCGGCGGGCATCGCGCCGGGGGCGGCGCAGATCAGCAGTTTTTCCGCGATCGGCTCAAAGTCGGCACGGAAATGCACCGAGCTCTTGTTGACCAGGATCGATTGTTCGGTCGGTTCGATGCCGACATAGCGATACATCGATTGATCCGCGAGCTGCGCCTTGTGCGAACTCACGACCACCCTGACATCACCGATCCGCAATGCCGCCGACGGACCCATGTCCATATCACGGCCGCCGAAATAGGGACCGGGTGCGACGAATTTTCCGTCGGACAATTTCTCGACGATGAAGCTTTCCTGATACGGCGCGTCGCCCGGGATGCCCGACTTGCCGCCAAGCGCCAGCGTGACAGTCGCGCCGACGCCGGCGGCATGCGCAGCCTTGGCCGAGGCCGGATCATAGATCACGCCGATCGCCGCTTTGATGGCCTTGTTGCGGACCAGCGCGCGCAGCATGCCCGTGGTGTCGGAATCGCCGCCGGCGCCGGGATTGTCCTGGGTGTCGGCGATCACGATCGGCTTCTTCGCGGTCCTGGCCAGTTCCATTGCATGGCGCACGCCATCGTCGGGCGAATAGATCCGGCCATCGAAATCATCTTCGTGACGGAGGACGACCCTGGTGATCGCGTCGGCCGCGGCGTCGGCGTCGGCCTGCGTCTTGCCATAGGCGAACACGCTTGGCCCGCAATCGGGAAAATCCGCCGCGGGAAAGCCCGGGGCGAACGACAATGTCGGCACGGCGTCGCTCTCGAACGAGGCTAGTACCTCGTAGATGCCCCGAGTGGGCTGGTCGTTGGTGCATTGCCAACTGATCGGAATCAGGAACGGCAATTGCCGGAACGCCTTGGCGAATTTCTGTTTGGACTTGAGCAGCAGCGCCAGATGTTTTGCCGAGGCGCGGCCGGTGTCGGCCATGTCGACATGCGGATAGGTGCGGTAGGCGATCAGCGCGTCGGCATGTTCGACCATCGCCGGGGTGACATTGGCGTGCAGATCGAGGCTGACCACCAGCGGCAGATCCTTGCCGATCACCTGGCGCACCCGCGCCAGAATTTCGCCTTCGCCGTCGTCGAAATGTTCGGTCACCATCGCGCCATGCAGATCGAGATAAACGGCATCGAGCGGGCCGGCTGAGCGGATGCCCTCGACCATCACTTCCACGATACGCTCAAAGGCGTCTTTCGTTACATGCGCGGAAGGGCTCGCGCCGCACGAGATGGTCGGCACCAATTCCCAGCCATTGGCTTCGGCCGCTTCGACAAAGCCGGCCAGGCCGACATTGATGTGACGCATGGTCTTGACCACGTCCGCGCCTTGCGCCATCGCAGGCCAGCCGCCGCCATGCACGAAATCCGCATAGGTCGCCTTTGTCGGCGCGAACGTGTTGGTCTCATGCAGGAAACCGCCAACGGCGATACGGGTCATCGATTTGATCTCGGCTCACGATTAGCTGATGACGTTAGCCTTGCCGTCGCGCGGAGCGCAAGCTGCGAAGCAATCCCGTTTTGCATGCCGCATGGGCGTGGGGATTATTTCGCACCGCGATCAACCCGTCATTGCGAGGAGCCAACGGGTCGGCGCTATACCACCAAAGTATCGACAGCGACCGGCCGGAAGTTGGCAAAATCCCAGCCGCGTCCCGGAGCTGCGTCGAGCAACTGTCTGGTATAGGCCTGTTGCGGATTGGTCAGGACTTCCGCGGCCGGTCCCTGTTCGACGATACGGCCCTTTTGCATCACCGCGACATCGTCACAGATTTGCGCCGCGACACGCAGATCGTGGGTGATGAACAACAGCGCGATGCCGAGCCGGGTCTGGATTTCGTCGAGCAGTTCCAGCACCTGCGCCTGCACCGAGACATCCAGCGCCGAGACCGCTTCGTCCGCCACCAGCACATCGGGATCGAGCGCCAGCGCGCGCGCGATGGCGATGCGCTGGCGTTGGCCGCCGGAGAATTGATGCGGATAGCGCGAGACCGCATCCGGCGGCAGGTCGACCAGTTCCAATAGTTCGCGCGCCTTGGCGAGCGCTTGCGCCCGCGGCATGCCGTAATTGATCGGCCCCTCGGCGATGGTTTCACCGATGGTGACGCGCGGATTGAGCGAACGATAGGGGTCCTGGAAAATGATCTGGATGCGTTTGCGGTGCGGTTGCAGCAGCCGGCGCGACAGTTCGGATATTTCGCGGCCCGCCAACCGGATGCCGCCGGAGGTCGGGTCGATCAGACGGACGATGCAGCGCGCCACCGTCGACTTGCCGGAGCCGCTTTCGCCGACGATGCCGAGCGTGCGGCCCTTGCGTAAGGTCAGCGTGACATCCTGCGCGGCCGCCACCTCGCGGGCTTTGCCGAACAGCGAGCGCTCGCGATAGACCTTGCCGAGTTCGTTGGCTTCCAGCACCACCGGTTCCGTGGTTTTCGGTCGCGGTGCGCGCGGCACCAGGCTCGGCACCGCCGAGAGCAGATTGCGGGTGTATTCCATCGCGGGGTTGCGCAGGATGTCGTCGAGCGTCCCGGTCTCGACCAACCGGCCCTGACGCATCACCGCGACCCGATCGGCGATCTCAGCGACCACGCCCATATCGTGAGTGATGAACAGCACCGCGGTGCCGCGATCGCGTTGCAATTCCCGGATCAGGGTCAGGATCTGCTTCTGCGTCGTGACGTCGAGTGCGGTGGTCGGCTCATCGGCGATCAGCAATTTCGGCTCGAGCACCAGCGCCATCGCGATCATGATGCGCTGGCGCTGGCCGCCGGACAGGCGATGCGGATAGGACGCGAAGATGCGTTCGACCTCGGGCAGGCGCACCTGTTCCATCATCGCCAGGATCCTGGCGCGCCGTGCCCGCGCGTCGAGGCCGGTGTGGACGCGCAGCACTTCGTCGATCTGTCGCCCGACCGGCACCACCGGATTGAGCGCGGTCATCGGCTCCTGAAAGATCATCGCCATGGTGGTGGCGCGCAACTGCCGCAGCCGGCGATCGCCGGCGGTGAGCAGTTCCTCGCCGACCAGTTTGATGCTGCCGCTGGAAGGCACCAGTGTGCCCTTTTGCAGCAACCCCATCGTGGTCAGCGACGTCACGGATTTGCCGGAGCCGCTTTCGCCGACCACGCACAGGGTTTCGCCCTCGCGTACCCTGAGCGAGACGCCGTCGATGATGCGTGGCGCCTGCGGCTTGTTGCCGAGGCCGACGACGAGCTTATCGATAGCGAGGATGATGGGTTTTGAATCGGACGTCGTCCTCACTTGCCGCCCTCGCGCTGTTTCATGCGGGGATCGAGCGCGTCGCGCGCGGCATCGCCGATCAGGTTGATGCTGAGGATCGCCAGCGACAGCATCAGCCCCGGCCAGAAGATCAAGGACGGCTTGATCTGAAACAGCGCCCGGCCTTCCGCCATCATGTTGCCCCAGGTCGGCGTCTCCGGCGAGATGCCGGCCCCAAGGAACGACAGGATCGCCTCAGTGAGGATCGCTGAGGCGCAGACATAGGTGCCTTGCACGATCAAGGGCGCGATGGTGTTCGGCATCAGGTGCCGCCACATGATCTTGGGCAGGCTGGAGCCGACGGAAATCGCGGCCTCGACATACGGCTCCTCGCGCGCCGAAAGCACCACCGAGCGCACCAGCCGCGCCACCCGCGGAACTTCGGGAATGGTGATGGCGACCAGCACGGTCGATAGACTGGCGCCCGACAGCGACACCACGGCCACCGCGAGCAGGATGCTCGGCATCGCCATCAGCCCGTCCATGATGCGCATCATCACGGCATCAACCCATTTGAAGAAACCGGACACCAACCCGATCAACAGGCCAATAGCGATCGAGAACACCGCGGAACCGAGACCGATCAAGAGCGAGATCCGTCCGCCGTAAAGAATGCGCGACAGCACATCGCGGCCATAAGCGTCGGTGCCGAGCCAGAACTGCGCGCTCGACGGCTTCAGCCGTTGTGCCGGCGCCAGCAGCAGCGGATCGTGCGGCGATACCAGCGGCGCCAGGATCGCCAAGGCGATGATCAATCCCAGGCAGATCGTGGCGGCGGCGATGATCGGTGTTTCCGTCAGGAATCCGAACCGAGGCCGCAACGGCGTGGTGATCGGGATCGACGGTTCGGGGAGGGTTTCGATCGCCATCGATATCTGACCTCAGTACCGGATGCGGGGATCGAGCAGGGTATAGGCAACGTCGATCAAGAGATTGACCGCGACATAGATGCCCGAGGTCAAGAGGATCATCGCCTGGATGATCGGGTAATCGCGCGCCAGCACGGCATCGACGGTGAGGCGTCCGATACCCGGCAGATTGAAAACGCTCTCGGTCACGACCACACCGGAAATCAGCAGCGCAAAACCGCTGCCGATCACGGTGATGACGGGGACCGCGGCATTGCGCAGGGCGTGACGCAGCAGCACGCCGCTTTCGGCGATGCCCTTGGCGCGCGCGGTGCGGACATAATCCTCACCGAGCACGTCCAGCATCGCCGCCCGGGTCATGCGCGCGATCAGCGCGACATAGATAAATGACAGTGTGATCGTCGGCAGGATGATGCGCTGGAGAAACGGCCAGAGGCCCTTGGTGATGCTTTGAAAGCCCTGCACCGGCAGCCAGCGCAGGTCGATGGCGAAGAGCTGGATCAGGACATAGCCGATCACGAATACCGGCACCGAGAAACCGATCACCGACAGGCCCATCACGAAGCGGTCGATCCAGGTGCCGTGCTTCCAGGCTGCGATCACCCCGAGCGGCACCGCGATCAGGATGCTGAGAATGATGGTCGACAACGCGATGCTGATCGACGGCTCGACCCGCTGGCTGATCATCTTCAGGACCGGCACATTGGAAATCAGCGACACGCCGAGATCGCCATGCAGGAGCTTGCCGATCCAGGTCACGAACTGGACATAGAGCGGCTCGTTCAAGCCGAGCGAAGTGCGGATGCGCTCGAGCTGCTCGGGCGTCGCATTATCGCCGGCGAGGATCGCGGCGGGATCGCCGGGGGTGATCCGCAGCAGCAGGAACACGAACAGCGCCACCACGCCCATCACGGGAATGGCGGCCAGCACGCGGCGAAGCAGATATCCGAGCATCCTTGTCCCGTCATGTTGCGTGAGCCGGTCGGCCGGTTCGCGCCAATTTTGTTCTCGTCCGCACGCTAATAGGTCAGCAAATCCCGTGCCATTGTACCGTTGCGCGAGCGACGCAAAAGCGATTGTGAAGACCCGAAAATTTGCCATGGCCGCACATCACGAATGCGGCCTGTTCTCTTCCTCTCTCTTCCTTACTCCAGCGTCGCGAGCAGGCTGGCCATCAGCCGGCCGCGTTCGGCGAGGCTCTCGACTTCGATGTGTTCGTTGAGCGTATGGGCATCGGCGCCGCGGACGCCGAGACCGTCGAGGGTCGGAATTCCCATCGCGCCGGTGAAATTGCCGTCGGAGCCGCCGCCGGCGCTGCCATGTGGCAGTTCGGCGCCCAATTGCTTGGCGAGCCCGCGTGCTTTCTCATACAGCGCCATGGTTCCCGCATCGGGCTCCCATACCGGCCGGGTCACGCCGCGCGTCACCTTGAAGCTGACATCGTTGGCGGTGCCTGACAGCGCGAGCATCCGCTCGACGCCGCGATCGAGATCAGCCTGCCGCTTTGCCATGCTCAGCGCCTCGCCGGTGCAGGTGGTGGCGACGCAATTGACCCATTGGCCGCCATGCACGATGCCGACCGAGAAGGTGCAATCATCCGTGGTCATGCCATCGATCGCGATGATCTGGCGCGCCATTTCGCGGATCGCGGAACGACCGGACGACAACGTGGCGCCGGCATGGCTCGGCTTGCCGGTGGCTTCCAGGTTGAACCGCGCAATCGCGTAGCGGCCGGTGACGACGCCGTTGTTCGGTCGGCCCGGTTCGGGCACCAGCACATATTTGTTGCGCGCGGCCTCGGCCTCGATCAGGTCGCGGGTGGAGGGGGTGCCGACTTCTTCATCCGGCGTGAACAAGACGGTGATCGGCAGCGGCGTGGTGAAGGCGGCGCGCGCCAATTGCCGAATCGCTTCCAGCGTCAGGTAATTGCCGCCCTTCATGTCATAGATGCCGGGGCCGAAACATTTGTTGCCCTCGCGCCGCCACGGCAGTTTTTCCAGCGTGCCGACCGGATGCACGGTGTCGAGATGTCCCGCGATCAGAATGCCGGGCTCGCCTTGTTTCGGATGCGGAAATTTGGCGCGAACGCAACCGCCAAAACCCTGCCGTCCCGCGATGCGTTCGATGCTGGCGCCCATGATCGCCATCTCGCGCGCGGCGATGTCGAGCATCCGGTTGACCGCGGCTGCGTCCCAGGTCGGGCTTTCGCATTCCACCCAGCCGCGCAGGCCTTGCAGCATGACCTCGGTATCGAAGGGAAGGTTGGCAGGGTTCATGGCATGTCTCTTCAGGTTCGGGCTTGAAGTTTTCAGGCTTGGCGTTGCGCTGCCTTTGACGGCGACGATAGCGCTACGAGAATGATCCGCGACGAATTTGTAAAGTGAAACATCGGCGATCTGTCAGCCGGCATTTGCCGCATGGCAATAAGCCAAAACGCGATTGACCTGCCGCGTGCTTGATGCAAGTCTCAAATGTCGAGTTTTTACAGCGTGTTAGTTCGCCTAAAGAACAGCCCATATGCATAGATAATGATCGGCGTTTGACCGGTTTCACGTCAGGAGAGATCGAATGTCCCTTATCTCGCGCTGGAAGCGTTCCACGATAGCATCGGCCATCGCGCTTGCAGCAGTGCTGGCGTCACCGATGCCGACATGGGCGGCCGGCAAAACCATCACCGCGGTGATGCATTCCGATTTGCGCTTCCTCGACCCGATCATCACCACCGCCTACATCCAGCGCGACTATGGCTACATGGTCTACGACACGCTGCTGGCGATGGATTCCAATTTCAAGATCCAGCCGCAGATGGCGGAGTACAAGGTTTCCGACGACAAGCTGACCTACACCTTCACGCTGCGCGACGGACTGAAATGGCATGATGGCACGCCGGTCACCGCGGAAGATTGCGTGGCGTCGCTGCAGCGCTGGGGCAAGCGCGATGGCATGGGCCAGAAGCTGATGGATTTCACCGCGAGCCTGGAGGCCACGGATGCAAAGACCATCACGCTGAAACTGAAGGAACCCTACGGCCTGGTGCTGGAGTTGATCGGCAAGCCGTCGTCGGTGGTGCCGTTCATGATGCCGAAGCGCGTTGCCGAGACGCCGGCGGACAAGCCGATCACCGAGCAGATCGGATCGGGACCGTTCAAATTCGTCAAGGAGGAATTCCAGCCCGGCGTGAAGGCGGTGTTCGTCAAGAACACGGACTACGTGCCGCGCAAGGAAGCGCCGAGCTGGACGTCCGGCGGCAAGGTCGTCAAGGTCGATCGCGTCGAATGGGTGACGATGGCCGATGCGCAGACCGCGGTCAATGCGTTGCAGTCCGGCGATATCGATTTCATGGAGAACCCGTCCTTCGATATCCTTCCGGTGCTGACGGCCAATCCGGATTTGAAGGTCGAAGTGCTGAACAAGCTCGGCTTTCAGACGCTCGGGCGGATGAACTTCCTGCTTCCCCCGTTCGATAACGTCAAGGTGCGCCGCGCGGCGTTCCTGGCCATCAACCAGAAGAACGTGCTGGACGCGCTGGTCGGCAATCCCGACTATTACAAGATCTGCGGCGCGGTGTTCGTCTGCGATACGCCGCTCGCCTCCGACGTCGGCGCGCAATCGCTGGTCAAGGGTGACGGCATGGCGGAGGCGAAAAAGGCGCTCGCCGAATCCGGCTATGACGGCACGCCCGTGGTGGTGATGGCGCCCGGCGATGTCGTGACATTGAAGGCGCAGCCGATCGTGGTCGCGCAGGCGCTGCGCGATGCGGGCTTCAAGGTCGATTTGCAGGCCACCGACTGGCAGACCGTGGTCTCGCGCCGCGCCAGCCAGAAGCCGACCAGCGAGGGCGGCTGGAATATGTTCTTCACCAATTGGGTCGGCGCCGACGTGCTGAACCCCGTCGTCAACGCATCGACCAGCGGCCGCGGCAAGACCGGCGGTTGGTTTGGTTGGGCCGAAGACGCCAAGCTGGAAGGCATGCGCGACGCTTTCGCACGCGCCACCTCAGCCGACGATCAAAAGAAGATCGCGACCGCCATTCAGAAGGAAGTCTACGATCAGGTGATCTATGTTCCGCTCGGGCAATTTCTGATCCCGAGCGCGTGGCGGAAATCGCTGACCGGCGTGCTCGACGGCCCGGCGACGCCGATCTTCTGGAATATCGACAAGTCGGAATAGAGCGCTGCTCGGGGCCGCACTTCACACAAGGCTTGAGACACGGAAACGCGACGGAGGATCAGTCTTCCGTCGCGTTTTGCTTTTCAGCCAGATCTTGATTTCAGCCGGATCTTGCTTGCAGCCGGATCTTGCTTTCAGCAATGACTGCTGCGAAGCGTTTCCAGCCCGTCGCTTAAAACCGGTGGACGGCTTTTCGGCGAGGGCCGCGCCGACGAACGCAAATCTTTGGGTGTCTGACGGGATGTTACCGGGCGCTGATCGGAATGATTGTCAAGTGAGACGTCGGCCATGGTGTCTTGCTCCATTTGCTGCAGGACAACATTTTGGAGCGAGCCAGGTTCCAGCTGTTTGCAGGTTCCGCACGGTCAAATCGGATGAGCCGCGATGTGCTGCAGCAACAATTCGCTGACGCGATCGGGCATCTGATCGGCGGCGAAATGACCGGCCCCGGGCAACACTTCGAAGCGATAGGGGGCCGCGACGAAATCCTCGCTGCCTTCGGCCGCGGCGCGCCCGACGGTGTCGTCGGCATCGCCCCAGATATAGAGCGTCGGCACGCGGATCGGGCCGATCGGGCTGCGGATCGCGCCGCGCGCGCGATACCAGGCCAGCGCCGCTTCCATCGCCGGCTTGTTGCCGAGCACGGCAAGATGCTGCTCGATCGCGGCCGCAGGCACGCCGTTGGCGGCGAGCCGATCCCGCAGCCATTTGGCGTTGTCGGCCAGCACGACATCGGCGGCATCGGGTTCGAGGAAGGCCTTGTGGTGGCGCGAGCGTTGCGCCTGCTCGCCATCGGGCATCAGCAGCGCGCGATTGAAGGCGTTGGGATGCGGCCGCGACAATACCGTGAGCGACGCGATGCGTTGCGGATAACGATCGGCCAGCGCCCAGGCGATGCTGCCGCCCCAATCATGTCCGACGAGATGAAAGCGTTGGTCCCCATAGCCGCAGGCGCCGACCATCGCCATCGCGTCGTCCATCAGATGGTCGATGTGATAATTGGCTGGCTCGTCGACATCCGGCCGCGCGCCCGGCGAGTAGCCGCGCTGGCTCGGCGCGATCGCGCGAAAACCCTTGGCCGTCAGCGCCGCCGCCTGCGCGCGCCAGCAGTTCATCGATTCCGCAAAGCCGTGCAGCAGCAGCACCAGCGGCGCACCTGATACGCCCGAGGTCAGGGCGTCGAAGGTCAGGCCGGGCTTGATCGTGATTTGCTCGAGTTGGGACATGGATGTGGCTCCGATGCAAACTCGTGGGTGCCGCCCGATTGCAGGTGAGGGGACCCGCTTTCAGACGACGTCTACGGCGCGACCTTAACCAGCCAATCTGCATCGGTCCCGCGAAACCTGCCGCTTCCACAGGCCATGCTGATGAAAGGTGAAAGTAGCTGATTACCGTTATGGGCCGCCCTCACACGAAACAAAAAGGAGAAGGTGCGTTTCTGATCACTGGCAGCCGCGCGACGTGGCGGGAGCATAGCATGAAGTAATACGATCTTAGGTTACATTGCTGACAATAATACATGTATATCGTCAGGCAATGTGCGTGCCCCTGTCTTGAAGACTCCCCTCATCATCGATGATCGATCATCTCGGGACGGTAGCGACGGCCTTGTTTGGTGCGTGGCTGCGACAGCGCTTGCGGCCGTTCTCGCCTTTCCGTTTTTTCTGGTCGATGTGCCGCCAGTCCTGGATTACCCCAACCATCTTGCGCGCTACTTCGTGCTCGCTCATCCCGATGATGCCGCACTCTCGCAAATGTATGCGCCGCACTGGACCATCCTGCCAAATCTTGGAATGGACGCGATTGGCGCGGCGGTGCTGCGGATCGGTGATGTTCACGTTGACGGTCGAATATTGCTTGCCTTGAGTCTGTTCGCGCCGGTCATCGGCGTGGTCGCCTATCACTTTGCTGCTTTTGGCCGCTGGTCGTATTGGCCGTTGGCATCTGGCTTGATTGCCTACAACGGCCCGTTCTTCCTCGGCTTCATGAATTTCCTGCTCGCACTTGGTCTGGCGCTCGTCGGCGCCGCGTGTTGGATCGTACTGCGCCGCCGGAATTGGATGTTGCGCAGAGTCCTGATCGGGGCTGTGGCTGCGGTGCTGATTTTTTTCTGTCACATCTTCGGTGTTGTTCTATTTGCGTTGTTGATCGGCGGCGACGAAGTCGACCGTCTATGGAAGCGCTATCGATCCGGTGTGCTCCGGCCGCGCGACGTCGCCTATGCCGTTGGCGCGCTGCTGGCGGTCCTCAGTCCCGTGATCGTGCTTTATTTTTTGAGTCCGTTGGGTGACGGGAACGTGTCGGTCGGCGAGTGGCGCGGTCTGGCCAAATTGTGGAGGATCTTCGCGCCTTTTATGACCACAAGCGCGGAGCTCACTTTGGCGACGGGCGTCGCGGTTGTCTCGCTTCTGATCCTGATACGACGCGGCATCCGGCTCGCTCCCGGCATGCCGCTTATTTTCATCGTGCTCGTGCTGGCGTTTGCTGTCGCGCCGTCGGCCCTTAACGGCGGTACTTTCGTCGATTTACGTTTTGCCATGATGATCGGATTGTTGCTGTTTGCCGGCGTCCAGCCTCGCGCCTTGCCGCTTCCGGTCATTGCTGTGGTTGGCGCCTTCATTTTACTGCGGTCGGGTTATGTCGGAATGACGTGGCTTGATCACCGGCAGGATGTCGCCGATGTCCGCGCAGCCATAGCTGCGGTAGAACCCGGCGCACGGGTCATGGTCGCGCGCGGCCATCCCGGACATTTGACGGACGTTCAACCTCCTGAGCGGGCGTTGCCTGGAATCTATCGGCTCGACGGGCATATTGCGGCATTACTCCTCATCGAGCGCAATGCATTCTGGCCATTGCTGTTTGCCGATCGCGCGCAGCAGCCGCTGAGCGTCAAGCCGCCCTTTGACCAAATCGCAGCGCCCTTGTCGGAACCGCCGGAATGGCCGCTGCTGGCAAAGGACAGCTACTCAGCCGACGAGTTGCGGACCGCCCGCTATCTCCAGAACTGGCGTGCCAGCTTTGACTATGTGCTGCTGATTGATCCGGCAACGTCCGTATCCACGCCGCACGGGCTGATGCCGGTTTATCAAGGCCGCTATGCGCAGCTTTTTCGAATCGATCGCTGAAACCAAAATCAGCGGAATCGCCGAAATTATAACCGCGACTTGACGCTCGGATGCGAAACGCAGTGTCGCTGCAGATCGACAAGCACATCGGCCGATCCGGATTTGCGCACGGGCGCGCTGGACACGAGTGAGGGAGTCTGGACGCGGATCAGGGTCGCCTGAAAAGGCAGATCCGGTGCCTGCTTCGCTGCCCCGGTGCAGCTGGCCGTCGTCCCCGTCGATTTGCCGACGACCTCGATCTGCACCTCGTCGATGCCGAACAAGGTGGGCTGTCCGGCGGCGTGCCGCTTGGTCGACACCACGGCGGTGAAGCGGTCCTCATCGACTTGGTAGGAGCCGGAATAGGTCAGCACGCTGTCGCCGCCGGTGATCTTGCCGTTTGCCAGCAGCAGAATGCCGGTGCCTTCACCCCGGGGCGTTTTAAACCACGCCGCATATTCGCCATTTTGGAGCATCTGACATCCTTTGCTCGGGACGGCGAAGGAATAGTGCGAACGAGATAGGAAATACAGCTGGCGGTTGTCGCACCCCTGCGGCGAAGTTAACGATCGGCAAATGGCAGCGGCGGGATTCGATTCAATCTGCTGGCACGACCCGGGCGCTTTCTTTTGGCCGGATATGTCTACCGAGCATCGTGGAATCGGTTGTGGTGCGGGCGGCCGGGGTCGAACCGGCACAGCTCTTTCGAGCCGAGGGATTTTCTTACCAGCTACGGCTTTGGCCGCCTCGCCTGGGCGCGTTGGCGCATCGGCTCGTTTGTGGTCTGGACTATACCTTCACCCTGGCGCTTTCGCGCTTTAGGTGCTGCTCGTCTAGTCTCTACACCTTCACGCCGGTCGTTCGACCGGAGTGCTTGGCTCGGGATTGCCTGTTACCGGTTTCCCCGAATTTGGGCAGTTCTGCACCTTCGGTTTCCCGGAGGGCACTCAATTTGCTTAAGTCCCTTGCGTCTACCAGTTTCGCCACGCCCGCGTACCGATTCCATCTATAGCCGCTGAATCTCGGATGGCCAAGAACTGTTGTCTTTCCAATCGATTAGTCAGCTAACCCCTTGGTGCGAACGGCTTTGTGCCCGGTTCTTGGCGGGCTTCGCGCCGCGGAGATGGAGCGCGGGGTGCGGGGCTAAGCCTCAATGCGGACATCAGCGCCTGCTTTACGCAACCGCAAGATTGTCCGCTTATCAAGGTCGCATGATCGCCAGAATTGCCCATCGCCAGCCGTTGCCGCGCGCCGCCTTCGCCGTCGCGCTGCTGGCGCTCGGGGGTGGACTGGCTGGCTGTGCCGGCAGCGTCAGCGACATCGGCGACAACATGACCATGGCATTCGCCGATCCCGCCAAATACGACTATTACGACTGCAAGCAATTGGAAAGCGAGCGCAAGAGCATCGCGACCAAAATGGACGAATTGAAGCGTTTGATGGCGAAGGCCGATACCGGGGTTGCCGGTCCTGTGGTCGCCGAACTCGCCTATCGCAACGATTACGTCGCCTATCGTGGTCAGGCCAAATTCGCCGACGAAGCCTGGCGCCGCAACAAATGCGTCGAAACGCCACCGGGCACAGCGTCGGCGGCCGCAACGCCTGCGCCGGCCGCAAACGCCAAAGGCGCGCGTTCACCGTCGCGATCGGGCAGCGCGGTTTACTGACCGCCCGGCCTCAACGCTTATCGCCTTGCCTCACACGCGCCAGTCGTAGATCCAGTCCTGTCGCGCCAGCATGCGCGTTGGTCCCATCGCCCGGATCGCAAGATCGCGCGCATAGGCTGCGGGGCCGGCGAGGTGATAGATCCGTCCCGATTGCCGCGCGGTGCGTTGAACCCGGCCCACCCGTGGCCGGCGCAGCCGGGCGTAGCGTTGCATCGCGACCGCTATCGCAGGGCCGCCTTCCTGCTGGGATTGGCCGAGGCATTTTGCCAGAACCGCGGCGTCCTCGATCGCCATCGCCGCGCCCTGCGCCGCGAACGGCAGCATCGCGTGCGCGGCGTCGCCGAGCAGGGCGACCGCGCCATCGGTCCATTCGCCGCCGCCGGGCACGGTGAACAGGGCCCATTTTTTCCATTCGTCCACCGCGCTGATCAGCATGCGCGCCGTGCTTGGCCATGGCGATGACGCGAAGACGGTCTTGATTTCGGCGACGTCGCCGGGCGCGCTCCAGCCCGGCCGGTTCCAGGTTCCCGGCACCACGGCAACGACATTGATCTGTCGCGCGCCGGCGATCGGATAGGCGACCAGATGCGCGTTCGGCCCCATCCAGAGCTGGACCCGGCGCGAGGCATGTTCGCGCGGTAGTTGCGTGGCCTCGAGCGTGCCGCGCCAGGCGATCAGCCCGGAGAACTGCGGCTGCACTTGCGGGAACAGATGATGGCGCACCGCGGACCAGATGCCATCGGCGCCGACCAGCGCCAGCGCGACCTCCTGCTGGCGCCGTGTGCCGCTGCGCTGAACCACCGTCAGTCCCTTGGCGTGCGGGGCCAGATCCTCGAACTGGCATCCGAGCCGCAGTTCGATATCGGGATGGTCGTTGACCTCGGCCTGCAGTGCCGCCTGCAGGTCGGCGCGATGCACCACCCAATAGGGCGCGCCGGCGCGGCTTGATGCCTCTTCGCCGAGCGGCAGCCGGGCGATTTCGCGGCCCAACCGTGCACTCATGATGCTGACGGCGTCGGGGATCACGGCGCGGGCGGCGAGCCGGGGTTTCAGGCCGAGATCAATCAGCACGCGGCTGGCATTGGGCGAGAGCTGCAGGCCGGCGCCGGCCTCTTCGAGCCGCTCGGCCTTCTCCAGAATAACGACGCGAAAGCCTTCTCCCGCCAGCGCCAGCGCTGCGGTCAATCCCCCGATCCCGGCCCCGGCAACGAAGATCGTGCGTGACGCGGCCACAAGCCGATCAGGCGACCTTGTCTTTCACCACGCATTCCGGCGGACGCGCTTCGCCGGCGGCGAGGTCGGCGGCGTAACGATACAGGGTCGAGCAATAGGGGCAGATAATCTCGTTGTCGTTGCCGAGATCGAGAAAGACATGGGGGTGATCGAACGGCGGATTGGCGCCGACGCACATGAACTCCTGCGATCCGATTTCGATCACCGAAACGCCGGCGTCATTATGAAAGTGCGGAACGACATGGTCGGACATTGTATTCACCCTGGAAGCAATGGAGGCAGCGATGCAATCAACTACATGCAGCAATAATGGCAGCAGAATTGAAAATGCCGCGCACCATACTGAGGGGTTCCGTTGATTCCTAGGCCCCCCGACCGCTCATTTGCTCATGCAAATTCGACACAATCTTGTCGTCCCAGAGAAGCCCTTCTTTCGTCGGGGACGTTGTGTCGCAAAAGAGGCATAACTATCTTTTGGCTATTTCCGGGACGGGAAATGGGCTTTCCAGGATGAAACGATTGAAGCTCGATTGGGCGTTGACGGGTATGGCGGTGTGCGCGGTCGCATGCGCGCTGGCCTGGCCGCGGGCGCGCGACGCCGGCGCCATCCTGGCCGCGCAGGACGATCCCGCGGCGCTGTCCGATGCCCGGATCAATTCTGCCCTGCGGGACGACGATGCGGCCATGACTCGCGATATGGCCCGCAATATCGAGGCGGCGCTGGCTGCGAGCGATGCCGATCTCGCCAGCAGCTTTGTCGATCTGGCGCGCGACAAGAACATCGCCGTCAGCGACGCATTGGCGGCCCGGGTACGCGATGCCGTCACTGAGGCGAATTCGACCTCGCACATGGCGAAAAGTTTCGCCAGCGGCCTGATCACCGGCAACGTCGACGACGGCGCCAGCATGACCGGCACCGTCGCCGGCGATCTGTTCGTGTTCGGCGACATCAGGGACGTGGTGCGCGAAGGCAAGCATCTGGCGACCGGTGAGGAAACCGATCGGCTGGTGCTGGGTCTGGCCGCGGCCGGCCTCGCGGTGACCGCGGCGACCTATGTGTCGGTCGGCGGTGCGGCACCGGTGCGCGCCGGCCTGACGCTGGTCAAGGACGCGCGCAAGGTTGGGCGGCTCGGCGAAGGGCTGACGCTATGGGCCGGCCGCTCCGCGCGCGATATTGTCAATACGCCGATGCTGGAAAACGCGATCGAGTCCGCCTCCGTGCTGCGCCCGGGCGAGAGCGTGCGGGCGATCAAGGCGGCGTTCCGCCCCGAGCAGGCCGGCGGGCTGGTTCGCCTCGCCAAGGATGTCGGACGCGTCGGTGAGAAGGCCGGCACCCGCGGCGCGCTCGATGCACTCGCGGTGGCCGAAGGTCCGAAAGACGTCGCGCGCGCAGCAAGGCTCGCGGAGTCCAAGGGCAGCCAGACCCGCGCGGTCCTCAAAATGTTCGGCCGCGGCGCCTTGCTGCTGGCGGCCGGCGCGTTCGATCTGACGCTATGGTTGTTCGGTGCGCTATTGGCGCTGTTCGGCCTGTTGTCGTCGATCAAGGGCACCACCGAGCGCATGACGCAGTCCTGGCTGGATCGCAAGAAGAGACGGCGGCTGCAAAAACAGATGGCAGCGGCCGCGCAACCGGCGCTGGTATCCGCTGCGGCGCACGGCTAATTTCCGCCAAAATCCCATCCCCCAAAAATACGGAATTGTTGATGCCGAGCTTTTACAACGGCGCTGTTGAAATTGCCTATCTCGACGAAGGCGAGGGGGATCCGATCCTGCTCGTGCACGGCTTTGCCTCGAGCAAGAATGTCAATTGGGTCTATCCGACCTGGGTTTCGGAACTGAAGAAACACGGCCGCCGCGTCATCGCGCTCGACAATCGCGGCCATGGCGATTCCGCCAAGCTGTACGATGCGGAAGAATACCATATCGGCACCATGGCCTCCGATGTCACCGCGCTGATGGATCATCTGGAGATCGCGCGCGCCGATATCATGGGCTATTCGCTGGGCGGACGGATGACGGCCTGGCTCGCGCATCGCGCGCCGCAGCGGGTGCGTTCCGCGATCCTCGGCGGCATCGGGATGGGATTGATCGAGGGCGGCGGTCCCGGCGAAAACGTCGCGATCGCGCTGGAGGCAGATTCGCTCGATGACGTCACCGATCCGGTGGGGCGGACGTTCCGCGCCTTCGCCGATCAGACCCGCAGCGATCGGCGGGCGCTCGCGGCCTGCTTGCGCGGTTCGCGCCGGCTGATGACCGCGGACGAAGCCGTCGACATCAAGGTGCCGGTGCTGATCGCGGTCGGCACCGCGGACGAAATCGCGGGCTCGGCGACTGCACTCGCCAGGATCATTGCGGGCGCCGAGGTGCTGGACATTCCCAACCGCGACCACATGCGCGCGGTCGGCGACAAGGTCTACAAGACCGGCGTGCTGGATTTTCTCTCACGGCGAAAATGAATCGCGGTCGGGATCGTCGGCGCCGGCGACATATTTGAAGGCCGCGATCAACGCGACCAGCGTCGCGACCCACACCCAGCCCGACCGGGCAATGCGGATTCTCGCCGTTTCGAATTGCCCTGGCCGGGCCCAGAGCGCCGAAAATCGGCAAATAGTTGGATGGCGGGCGGCTTGATTTCTCCGAATTGCCAACCACTTGCATTCGACGTTTCGGGCAACGCAAGGCGAGCAGGACGGCGTGACGATGGACTTGGGCTTACTGTGAAGAAAATGCGCCGCTTCAAGGTTTTAGCACGCGTTTCGGGCCCGGCTAACCATGCTTTTCGGCTTTCGAGCCCCGGGACAGCGGCGTCTTCACCGTGCTATACTTAAGGGACGGAACGGTCGAATTTGCGAAAGCAGCCCAACTCAAGAGAGCAGCCCAAGAGAGCAGCATATGGCCATTCATCAGATCAATCCGCAGAACACAAAACTGGCAGCGCTCGATCCGATCTGGGATCGCGTTCGGCAGGAAGCGGAAGACATCGTTCGGCGCGAGCCCGAGCTCGCGTCGTTTATCTATTCGACCGTGCTGCATCACGATCGGCTGGAAGCCTCGGTCGTGCATCGCATCTCCGAACGCCTCGATCATTCGGCGCTGTCGGGCGATTTGATCCGGCAGACCTTTGACGAAGCGCTGCGCGACGATCCCGATCTCGGCAACGCGTTCCGTGCGGATCTCGTCGCCGTCTATGACCGCGATCCCGCGATCTCGCGCTTCATCGATCCGCTGCTCTACTTCAAGGGGTTCCATGCGATCCAGACCCACCGTCTGGCGCACTGGCTCTATAAAAAGGGCCGCAAGGATTTTGCCAATTACCTGCAGAGCCGTTCCTCGGCGGTATTCCAGACCGACATCAATCCGGCAGCCCGGATCGGCCGCGGCATCTTCCTCGATCACGCCACCGGATTTGTCTGCGGCGAAACCGCTGTCATCGAAGACGATGTCTCGATCCTGCACGGCGTCACGCTTGGCGGCACCGGCAAGGAGAACGAGGACCGCCACCCCAAGATCCGCCATGGCGTGCTGATCGGTGCCGGTGCGAAAATTCTCGGCAACATCGAAGTCGGCCATTGCGCGCGCATCGCGGCGGGCTCGGTGGTGGTGAAGCCGGTGCCCCACAACGTGACGGTGGCCGGCGTGCCTGCCAAGATCGTCGGCGAGGCCGGCTGTGCCGAGCCGTCACGCACCATGGATCAGATGATCAACGCGATCGGGCTCTGATTTTTTTTCGAAAACGCGCCTGATTTGGTCGCGGCCTGACTTTCAGGCCGCTTGAATCACCTGCGCGAAAGCGGCAGGATACGGCTGGCGGATCGCTGCGCTGCATCCTGGAGTCCGTTCCAGTCTCGTCACCTCGGACCCGCCGATAATTTTTCTGTTTGGGCACGATCTTTTCGCGAAAACCGGTTTCCCCTTTTCGGGATCATGTCCTAAAAGCCCCCGAAACCAACAATCGTACTGGAGACTGCCGTGGACGTTCAGGAAGTCAGGAAACTCGACGCTTATCTCAAGCGCTTGTTCGGCAATCCCAAGATCCGCGTCGTGCCGCGGCCGAAAAAGGACGATTCCGCCGAGGTTTATATCGGCGAGGAATTCATCGGCGTGCTGTTCGTCGATGATGAAGATGATGATCGCTCGTTCCAGTTCCAGATGGCGATCCTCGAGGACGATCTGGTCGAGCAGGGCTGACGCCGACCCGCGCGCGGTGCAGTCTTTCCCCGGGGGATGACAATGGTCACACCCCGATGACAATCGTCACTCCCGGGAAAGTTACTCAGTGGATGTCGCACATGTGCCAGGATGATGTTCTGGGCAGACGGCACATGGCCTAAACTCCGACCACCAAATCCACTTTGCGCCGGAACAACGCGAGGAGGGTTCCTGCATGCCGAGCCTCATCATCGGCCGGTTTCGAATGGCCCCATCGAGAGATGGCCTCTCCATGAAGTTCACCGCAATCGCGGCTGCGGTTATGCTTTTCGCGGGCTCGGCGGCGACGGCCGAAGCCCGTGGTGGAAGGCATGGTTCGCCGCAGATGGCGACCGGAGGCGGAATCCATCTCGCCGGAGGCCAGCGGCATGGCAACGATGCCTACATCAAGGCTGCCTCCGCGGACCGCGAAAAATTATTGAACAGCAAATTAAAGGATATTTGCCGCGGGTGCTGAATGTGAGGGCGTTCGCCGTGCCACGCGCAAACCCGCAAAGCAAGCTCGCCACTGGCCCGCGGATGACCAGCGTCGCCCCGGAAATGTCTGGGGCCTGAACTCATTAATCCATAGCAGTTGATGGGCTCGTTGCCGAAGTCGGCACGCCCGCGGGGGCGTGGCTCCGGACGAAACTCAAGGCGACCAACGCAAGAATACTGAGCGCCGACGACACGATCAGCACGCGGCCACCGAGATGGTCGATCAGCAAGCTGAATGCGAGCGGCGCAGCGGCCTGCGATATTCGCGCCGGCGCGCCCAGAATGCCGAGACGATAGCCGTAATTTTCAGGGCCGAAGATGGCGAGCGGCAACGTGCCGCGCGAGATCGTCAGGATGCCGTTGCCGGTGCCATGACAAATGGCGAACACGCTCGACGCGCCACCGCCGGCGACGGCCAGGATGGCAACGCCGATGGGATGCGTAAGGCAGGCGAGGCGCGTTGACACAAGCGGGTGGAAGCGGTCGAGGAAAGTCGCTTCAACGATTCGCGCAAGCACTTGGGCTGGCCCGATGAAAGCGCCGGCCGCTACCGCCTGCAGCGCAGTGGCGCCGTTCGCCTCAAGGATTCTCGGCAAATGCGCCGCCATAGCGCCTGTGACGGCCCAGGCGGCGGCAAACGTGATCGCGAGCAGGATCATCGTGCGGTCAATCGGGATGTGAGGCTTGATCGCGGCGATCGCTGCGGCCTTTGCCCGCTCGACTTGCGGCAGGAACATCAGATTGAGAGGCAAGCCGACGACGATGTGCGCCGCAGCCCAAGCGAAACAGGTATTGCGCCAGCCGATCGTCTCCAGGCCCCAGGCGCTCAGTGGCCAGCCGACCGTGCTGGCGAATCCCGCCAGCAACGTAATGCCAGTGATCGCCCGTCGCGCCTTGTCGCCATAGATGCGGCCAAGGGCACCGAAGGCCGCATCGTAAAGGCCAAGGCCCATGCCGACGCCGAGCATCAGCCAGGCTGTCAGCAAAACGAAAAGGGAATGCGCGCTGCCGAGCAAAGCCAGACCGATCGCAAGCGTGACATTCGAGATCGACAAAACCTGCCGGCCGCCGACGATATCGATCTGTCGGCCGACACGCGGCCCCAGCAAACCCGAAATAACAAGCGATGCGGAGAACGCAGCAAAAAACCAGTTATTCGATATGCCGAGGTCTCTGGCGATCGGGTCGGCGAGGATGGCGGGTAGATAGTAGCTCGATGCCCAGGCCAGGGTTTGAGTGCTGCCGAGCGCCAGAATCACCGGCAACTGACGTCTTTCAGAATCCTGCCCAATTGACATGCGGTCGATATTTCCATAAATCCAGATATATGAAGAACGAAGAAGCCATAGCAGCTTTGGCCGCGCTCGCACAAGGCACACGCCTTGAAACGTTTCGGCTGCTGGTAAAGCACGAACCTGCTGGCGTGGCGGCCGGCGAGTTGGCGCGATTGATCGACGTTCCCCAAAATACAATGTCGGCGCATCTCGCAATCCTGTCGCGGGCGGGGCTTGTCATCGGCGAGCGACACAGTCGCACAATCATCTACCGCGCCAACATTGAAGGTTTCCGCGAGCTAACGTTGTTCATGATTCAGGATTGCTGTGGCGGACGTGCTGAGCTGTGCGCGCCGCTGATCGAAAGCCTGCAACCGTGTTGCCCGCCAAAGAAAGCCGCAAAAACCCTGGCGCGATCTCGCGCCAAAGCCTGAAGGGAGTCACCAATGAAGCGCCTGTACGTACATGTCGCGGTCGAGGATTTGACCCATTCGATCGGCTTCTATTCGGCGTTGTTCGCAGCCGGCCGCGGTGGCCTCATGCTGCTAAGGAGGGCGCGATGACCGAACAAATTTATAACGTCCTGTTCCTTTGTACGGGCAATAGTGCGCGCTCCGTGTTGGCGGAATCGATCTTGCGCAAAGATGGGCGCGGCCAATTTCAAGCCTTCTCGGCCGGCAGCCAGCCCAAGGGCGAGATCAATCCGTTTGCGATTAAGGTTCTCGAAAGCCTGGATTACCCGACTGACGGCCTGCGATCGAAAAGCTGGCAGGAATTTGCGGTTCCCGATGCGCCTGTGATGGATTTTGTCTTTACGGTTTGCGATAGCGCGGCCGGTGAATCCTGCCCGGTCTGGCCCGGTCAGCCGATGACGGCGCATTGGGGCATTGAAGATCCCGCGGCCGTTGAAGGCCCGGATATTCAGAAAGAGGCGGCATTCGTCGCGGCGTTTCGCTACATGAAAGCCCGCATCTCGCTTTTCACGGCGCTGCCGCTTTCCGCGATCGACAACATGGCGCTCGGCACCAAGCTGCGCCAGATCGGGCGAGTGGACGGATCGACGTCGGCTCAGGACAAGGCGGGCTGATGCCGGCTTATGACCTTTCCCGGCGTCTGGCGGCCGAAGCGCTTGGGACCGCGCTTCTGGTCGCAACTGTGGTCGGCTCCGGCATCATGGCCGAAACGTTGACAAAGGATACCGCCTTGGCGTTGCTCGGCAACACCTTGCCGACGGGTGCCATCCTTGTGGTGCTGATTACCGTGCTGGGACCGATTTCCGGCGCGCATTTCAATCCGGCTGTTTCGCTGGTGTTCGCGCTCAAGCGCGAGCTGAGCGCAGCCGACGCGTCGTTCTACACATTGGCGCAAATCGTTGGCGGCATCGCCGGCACGGCTGCGGCACACCTGATGTTTGCGTTACCGATACTCGATGCATCATTAAAGGTGCGGACAGGCGGCGCTCAATGGTTTGCGGAGTCCGTTGCGGCCTTCGGACTGATCGCAACAATTCTGGGCGGTATCCGCTTTCAACGTGATGCCGTTCCCTGGCTGGTGGGACTTTATATCACGGCTGCTTACTGGTTCACGGCGTCCACGTCGTTCGCCAATCCCGCTGTGGCAATCGCGCGATCGTTCACCAATACCTTTTCCGGCATCCGCCCCGTGGATTTGCCGGGCTTTATCGCCGCGGAAATCGCCGGGGCCGTTATCGGCCTGCTGGTGATGACCTGGCTGCTACGCGCGACCGATAGCGCGCCCGTCCTAAATGCAGAGGCCAAATTATGAGCGTCACCATCTATCACAACCCCGATTGCGGCACGTCGCGGAACACGCTGGCGATGATCCGGCAAAGTGGCGCTGACCCGGAAGTGATCGAATATCTCAAAAGCCCGCCCTCCCGCGAACGGTTGATCGCACTTATCGCAGCGATGGGTATCCCGACGCGCGCGCTGCTGCGTGAAAAGGGAACCCCCTATGCCGAACTGGACCTTGGTCAGGAAAAATGGACCGATAGCGAGCTGATCGATTTCATGCTCGCACATCCAATCCTGATCAACCGCCCGATCGTTGTGACGCCCAAAGGCGTCCGGCTTTGCCGGCCGTCGGAAGCCGTGCTTGATCTGCTGCCGAACCTGCACATCGGCCGTTTCGTCAAGGAAGACGGCGAGGTGATTGATGCGGCCTGATCTGCTTGACCTGCCCAACATCGATGCCGGGGCCTTTGCCGTGCCCGATGCCGCATTGCGGCCAACGGCCGTGACCCATCGCCCGCGTATTCTGCTGCTCTATGGGTCGCTGCGAGAACGGTCTTTTAGCCGCTTCGCGACGATGGAGGCCGCCAGGCTGCTTGAATCGTTCGGTGCCGAGACCCGGATATTCAATCCATCCGGTCTGCCGCTTCCCGACGATACGCCGGCGGAACACCCAAAGGTGCAGGAGCTGCGCGCGTTATCGGCCTGGTCGGAGGGCCAAGTATGGTGCAGCCCTGAGCGTCACGGCTCGATGACCGGCATCATGAAAGCCCAAATCGACTGGATTCCGCTGTCGATGGGCGCGGTGCGTCCGACGCAGGGGAAGACCCTTGCCGTCATGCAGGTGAGCGGCGGTTCGCAATCCTTTAACGCCGTCAACCAGCTCCGGGTGTTGGGCCGCTGGATGCGCATGATCACGGTCCCGAACCAGTCCTCTGTTGCGAAGGCCTATGAGCAGTTCGACGCGGCCGGCCGCATGAAGCCGTCCGCTTACTACGATCGCATCGTTGATGTGATGGAGGAGCTGATGAAATTCACGCTGCTGACGCGCGGAATTTCACCCTATCTGACCGATCGCTATAGCGAGCGGAAGGAAGACGCCCAAAAGCTGTCACAGCGCCTGCGGCTCGACAAAGCTCTTTGACGGCCGCTTAACGGAGCGTGCGATGATCTGGACCTCAACCAATCTTATTATTCAGATTCTCACGGGCGTTCTTGGTGCACATTTTGTCGTGATCGCCGCTAAAGAGTATGGTTTCGGATTTTTCGGTCACACCCTCGTTGGCGCGGTCGGGGGCGCCTTAAGCGGGTATTTCCTACAAACGCTTGCCGTAACCATGGTGACCGGCAGCGGCAGCTTGAGTGAGATCCGACAATGCCGTCCTGCAAGGTCTTGCCGGAGTAGCCGCTGGCGGATGCCTCGTGCTGACCGTGGGGTTCATCAAACACTACGTTGATCATCACCGAGCACAAAATAGCTAGACAAGCTCGGGATATATCTAATTCGCCTTCGGCCCGTGCAATTGCACCGTCAGGCGGTCCATCGCATTGGCCACGTCGCGCCATCGCGCGAGCCAGCTTCGCGGAAATCGGAATGTCAGATCGGCGCCGTCGATGCGGCGCTCGCTGAGGCACATCCCCGGCGTCGCGCCATCGCGCGTGCAGCGCGCGTCGAGGTGAGGGCTGTCGGCGAGAAACAGATCCTCATGGCTGTAGGGCGTGCCGTCGCGAAACGCGCGTACCGTCAATCCGTCCTGGGCGGGCGCTGCGGCTTGGTCGAGGTAGCGCGGATAGATCGTGTTCATGCGCATGTCGGGTGCCATTAAATCATGATGCGCTGAGATCGACAGGAAGATCCGGTCGATCGGCTGCATCGCGGCGTCTTCCACGGTATCGGCGCTGACATGCTTCGGTCCTTCCGGGACCGCGAGCGAGGGAAATTCGAAATTGAGATCGACCCGCTCCTGCGGCCCGGTGTGGCGCTGGATCTTCATCCGGATCGCCATCGGCGGTACGTTGAACAGCGTGGCGCCGACACTCAGCGGCAACCGTGCCGGATCGCTCGAAACATCGGCTTCCCAGGTTGGCCACAACAGATAGGCGACCAGGCCGATCGCGCCGACGGCAACCGCGCCCGCCAGGACGATCGGCACGATCGGGCTGCGCCGATGCCGTCGCGCACCGCGCGAGACAGGCTGGGTCGCGGAGAAATAGGTCATGAGCGAAGCATCGTAAAAGGCGCCTCAGGCGAGGATCGAATCATGCTCGAATATGTCACAGGGGGCGCGAAATTTCCGCAAGCTGGCGCGCCATCGATGGTGCGCGAGCCATGTGCAGGGCGCGGTTCCGGGAGCCTGCGTTAACCTTTCCTTAAGGATAGTGTGGCGGACAACGGCCAATTTTGCGAAGCAGGGGGTGTTGCAAGCGCGTTCCTGTAGCGGAAGAGTACCGATGTCGCCTGATGCGTTGAATTCCCTGTTTTCCCTCTGCATCGGCTTCGCGCTGGCCGGCGCGCTCGCCAGCGGTTATCAGGCGATGGTGCAGCGCCCGGCCGGATTTGGCCTGCTGCATGAGGGGGTAGCTCCGAGCACTTTCGCCGCCGTGCCGTTCCTGGTGTTTGCCGCGCCCTTCATCATCATGCGCAACACACTGCGCGGTGCGAAGATCGAGCGCCGCCGCTTCGAATTCGTGATGATGGCCACCGTGCTGGCGGGGTTCTGGAGCATGATGTCGGGGACGTTTTTCCTGATGACGCTGCGCGCGGCCGGTCTGCTCGCCTGACTTCCTGCGTTTTCGTTTTGTCGCGTTGTTGCTTTCGGTCGGCGCACCCCGTGCCCGGCTTGTAAACGCTGATGTCCTCATGCCAAGGTCTCCGCGAACAGGAGATACGCATGGCCATTTACGAACTGGACGGGCAGGGCCCGGAATTCCCCCCGGACGGCAATTATTTTGTCGCCGACACCGCGACCTTGATCGGCAAGATCCGCCTGCTCAGCGGCGCCAGCGTATGGTTCGGCGCGGTGCTGCGCGGCGACAATGAATGGATCGAGATCGGCGAAGGCTCCAACGTCCAGGACAATTCGACCTGCCACACCGACATGGGCTTTCCGCTGACGATCGGAACGAATTGCACGGTCGGTCACAATGTCATCCTGCACGGCTGCACCATCGAGGACGGCGCATTGGTCGGAATGGGCTCGATCGTGATGAACGGCGCCAAGATCGGCCGCGGCAGCGTCGTCGGCGCGGGTTCGGTCATCACCGAGGGCAAGCAGTTTCCCGAGAACTCGCTGATCATCGGGGCGCCGGCACGGGTGATCCGCACGCTCGACCCTGAACAGGTCGTCAAGATGGGTGGCGCCGCGCGGTCCTATCAACGCAACGGTCCGCGCTTCAGGAAAGGCTTGAAGAAGATCGGCTGAGCGCGCCACCGCGTTTTGCCTTTGGGTGAACGATCGTCGGATCGGTAGCTTCCGATCACATACCCTCGGATTGCTGAGCCTCGGCCACGCCTGCCACCTGTTCGTGGCCGGCGGCCCATAGCGCGTGCTCCTGGCTGCCGTCCTGATACGGGTTGCCGTCGGCCGGAATGTTTTCGCGTGCGGCGCGCTGGCCTTGCTCAAACGGATCGGGATCTCCGGTCATGACCTGGTTTTCCTCGCGGTGCTGGATCTTGCCTTGTTCGGTCCCTCAGTCTTCGAACGCATTGCGCTTTTGCGCAACGCGTCTTTCAGATCGATGGGGATGCCGTGCTTCCTGAGCAGATCGGCGAACGCTTCATCAGCCAATTCCTGAATCGTCGCCATGCGGTCGCGCCCCAATTGGGTCAGCTTGTCGAAGGTGTCCTCATCGAAGGCGATCAATTTCCGCACGACCCGGTCTGGCTCCTGCGCGCCGAACAGATGGAAACTCAATACCACCCGGCTTGATTTGTTCCCGTCCGCAAGCCGCGCGTCGTCGTGAACTATTTGGTGTGAAATTCCAAACGGTTGGTCGCGCAGAATTGAGCGGCATTTTTGATAATTGTTGCCGCCGAAGCCGCAAAAATCTGCGACGGTCGGGCGGCTCGGAGATTCATGATCCATGAACGTTCATGGTCTGAGCGTTGTGATCTGGTCAGGAGGACAATCATGTTTCGTAAAACCTTTCTCGCCGTGGCGGCGGTCGCTGCGATCGGCTTGTTCGCGCCGAGTATGGCCTCGGCGCGAGGCGGCGGTCATGGCGGGGGTGGCTTCCATGGTGGAGGCGGTTTTCACGGTGGTGGCTTCCACGGTGGAGGTTTCCGCGGCGGCGGCTTCCGTCGCGGCTTCGGCATTGGTGCGTTTGGGTTGGGCGTCGGCCTAGGCTACGGGCTCTATGGACCGGGCTATTACGGCTATCCGTATTACGACGGTTACTACGCCGACGAGTCCAACTGCTACATCGAGCGCCGTCGCGTGCACACGCGAAATGGCTGGCGCATCCGGCGGGTCGAGGTCTGCGGCTGATCGCGCGGCGCATCATCCTGCGCCAAAACATAAAGCGCGCGGCCCACGCCGCGCGCTTTATTCTTGCGTATCTCAATTCCTGCGGATCTCGTCGTCAGCCGAGCACTTGGTATTTCTTCAACCAGGCCTGCATCCGGCCCCACGCATCCTCGGCCGCTTCCTTGCGATAACTCGCGCGATAGTCGGCGTGGAAACCATGCGGCGCGCCGGGATAGATCTTGAACTCGGCCGTCTTCTCGTGAGCGGCCAACGCGGCCTTCAGCGCCTCGACGTCAGCCACGGGAATGCCGGTGTCCGCCTCGCCATACAAACCCAGCACCGGCGCCTTCATGTCAGGGGCAAGCTCGATCGGGTTCTTCGGCCATATCGCGCTCGGCGGATCGGCCGGCGGCCCATAGAAGGCGACGCCCGCCTTCAGCGCGGCGTTATGCGCGGCATACTCCCAGACCGTTCGCCCGCCGCGGCAGAAGCCGATGATACCAAGCTTATTGGGGTTGCCACCTTCCGCTTTTGCCCAGGCCACCGTGCTGTCGAGGTCCGAAAACAGTTCAGCATCGGGCTTCGAATTCACGATCGGGAGCAACTGCGGAATGTCCGCGATTTTGGTGAGGTCGACGCCCTTGCGGAAATAGTAATCGGGCGCAATGGCGAAGGCACCAAGCTTGGCAAGGCGCCGCGTCACGTCCTTGATATATTCGTGCAGGCCAAAAATTTCCATCGCCACCAGCACGACGGGCGGGTTGCTGACGCCTTTCGGGCGCGCGAAATAGCCGGGCATTTCGCCGTCCGCGACTTTGATTTTTACGTCGCCTGCAGTCAGGCCGTCGGTATCGGTCTTGATGATATCGGCACGCACCGGCCCAGCAGCCAACGTGTAACCTGCCGTCACCGCGGCGGAAGCAGTCATGAAACCACGGCGTGAAAATGGTGCGGCTTTAGTCAGTCCGATGACGTCGGACGCGAGTGAGGGTTCGGGACTCATGATTGGATTTTCTCCGTCTGGTGGGAGCTGCATTCAGCAGGCAACGCGCATGCGACGCAAATCACCTGCGTGCGAGCGGGCAGCCGAATGGTTGGAGCGGCGCACTTAGAGCATGATCCGGAAAAGTGGATACCGGTTTTCCCTCGGGACAAACGCGGAGCGTTTGCCCGGAGATCATGCTCCAATAAAGGGATAGAGCGGGATGATGATTCGAAGAAAAGTCATCGCGCTCTAGTGCTGCAAAAAAAACAAGGCCGCCGGCGTAGTATATCGCCCATGCGGCCTTGCCCTGCCCGGATATTGAAATCGGCTCACGCCACCCGGTAGCCCCATCTTGGCCGGTTCCCCCGCGAGCGAATGTGAACCAGTTCACATTCTATCCGAAAAAATTTTCGCTGGGGTCGGGAATAAACCGGGCGGAGAGGCTGATGCATCGCCGGATCAGGAGCGAGACCGCGATCGCTTGCGCATCGCGTGGTTTCTATGTGGGGCGGGGGCGTGCCGGGCCTGCGGCGGATCGGACGCATCGGCAGTGGACGGGGCGCTGGCGAAGGATTGGCGCAGGCCGTCGACGGCGCTGGCGACGGCCGCGACCTGTTCGGATAATCGCTTGGCATCATTTTGCTGCGCTGCAAGCAGGCGTTTGACACCATGCATCTGGTCCTGCAGCGCCTGTAGCTGGTCGATCGCTTCCTGCTGGGACAGCTCCAGCGCCTTGGTCTTCTCAACCAGTTGCTCGGAGGCTTCAATGGCGCGGAGCTGAATTTGCCGGGCCGATATCGCGCGTTGGGTTTCGGGGAGGGCGCCCGCAGTGGCACGCCAAATCGCGATCGATCCGGCCCCGGTCAGCATCAGGGCGAGCGCCACCGCTGCCAGCGCAATCGGTTGCGAGCCGACCCGCCCGATGCCGCTACTCCGTGCACCGTCCGCCCTGACGTCGATCATCTGGCTATAAAGCCACATTTGGCGCCAAAGTTCCATCCTGCTCGGCCGAACGGAATCACCAAACTTAGCAAATCGTGTCCGCGCAGAACGGATGAATGTCGGGCGCCGGAGAAGCTTCTACTGGCGCTTCCGGTGCGCTGATCTCCGGTGGAGGCGGGTCGGAAGGCGTTGGGAAAGTATCGGGGATTGGATCGTAATGGTCCGGCTCGGCGTTGTCCGGCAGCCGCTCGAGGTGGCTGAACTTCCAATGCCGCGCCGCCATGCATTGCCGGTATTTTGCGGATGGGTAGCCCCGTAGCTCTCCCACCTGCCGGTCGCAGGCAGCACCATCCACCTGCACGTCGTAGTCCATCTCGGCATCGGGCCGCCATGGGTTCTGCACGTCGTCCCAAACATCCTTGTAGGTTTGTGCGTGCACTGCCGAACTCAACAGCAGCGCGGCAATCATGATCGTGCGTTTCATTGTGTGGCCTCCGGTTTCCCATTAGTGGGGGACAACCGGTTGGCGAGTTCACGAGCGGACGATTACAAATCCGACAGGATAGCGCAGCCTTAGAGCGAGACGGGCGGCCGACGCCTGTTGCCGGGAAACAACAGGCTGGGGATGTTCGCCGCGGTGAATTGAATTCAGGCGGATAACTGGGTCACAATCTTCCGCTCTATGACGGAGAAATAATATGCGACACGCGATGCTTCTCAATCCGTTCAGTGCCAATCCGGAGCAGGCGCCAATCATCAACCCGCAAGTGCAGCCGCGCGCCGTCAACCGGCAGGCGACGCGCTCGACACCGGTGTGCGCCCGATGCGATTCCGACGACATCATCTCTTACGTGACGGCGCAATGGAGCAATGAATCGCAGGAATGGGAACTCGCCAACACCTTCGATCAGCCGGCGCATTGCAACCGCTGCAACAGCGCCTGCGAGATCAGGTGGTTGCCGCTCTGAATGCAAATGAATGCAGGCGGCGCTGGGTTGAGCTGACGCAAGCTCCACACCACCGCATTTCGATCGATCGGCGATGGCGTATCCCTCAAAAAAGTTGAGGCCAGCCGTTGGGGGACGGCTGGCCTCGCGCGATCCGGTCTGGGACGGGGAGGGGTGGGGATGTGACCGGGTCGCGTGTCCTGTGATCGTCCAATCCTTGTTCAGCGTGCAGTCGCGGTAGCGACGGCGGGTCGGTTGTCGCCCAGCGACACCCACACATTGGGATCGCTCTGCGATTGCCGCTTGACGAAGCGGTAGCCAGTCTCGGTCCAGGCCACTACGTTTTCGTTCTGGTTGTCGAGAACGAACTCGCCCTTGTCGGTCTTCACCGTCAGGATCGCGTGGCCTTCACCGTTCTTGTCGCGCACCACCGTGATCAGCAGCGCTTCGCGCGGCCAGCCGGCGTCGACCAGCATCTTGCGTTTCATCAGCACGTAATCCTCGCAGTCGCCGTAGCCGTCCGTCGGCAACGACCATTTCTCGATTACGCCCCAATGCTCCATATCGGTCATCGGCTTGACGGTGTCGTTGACCCAGCGATTGACCTTGAGCAGATCGCGCCAGGCGGTCTGCGTCATGACGATATCGCGCGGCTGCGACGTGCCACCCGAGCATTCACCCGGACTGCTGGAGCAGAATTCAACCCAACCGATCGGCGCCCGCGTGGTATCGCCGAGGCTCGCATACAACACCCGTTCGTCGCCGGCATGCGCCGAGACGCTCATTCCAAACAGGATGGCGGCAACCGCCAACCCTGTCCCCTGTCCCCTGAAACCAAACATTGTGGCCCCCGTTTCTTGTTGGGACCACACTTCGCACAAAGGGTTTGCGTCGCCGCTAAGTAAGCCAAGTACATTTGACGCGAATGCAAGTAAAAGGCAGGGCGAATTCGATCTATATTTGAATAGAATTCGACTAAAATTGTAAGTATTCCCAATTTATTCAAATTTTACGGATTAACGCGGGTGTTGCTGGGCCGCAGCGGCTTCCGATGGCAAAACCGGTGCCTGTTAACCGCCCGCGCGCGACCCAAACTGCTTCAAGCCCGGCATCCACCGGCGCGAATGCCGTCGTCAGAACAGCGAAATCCGGGGATTCGGCCGTGCCCGCGCTTTACCGCGCGCTAACGCTGTTGCGCGGCACCGAAAAATCCGGCGGCAGAGCGGGTCTTTGCACGCCGGTCTTGGTAGGCTGGCCTTTGGTAGTCAGGTCTTGGCAAGCGCCGAACTCCCGTGCATGCATGAAAGAAAATCAGGGAGGTCGTCATGAAACGAGTCGTTTTGGGTTTGTCGGCGCTGCTGTGCTTCGCGATCGGGGGCCACGCGCAGGCGCAACAGAAAATTAACCCCACCGATCCGCAGCCGACCTGCCCGATGTGCCCGGGCACCTATATCCCGGCCTTCGAGATCGACGCCTATGCCCAGAAGGCGCTGGATGAAAAGCTGCTCGACCAGCAGGTCCGCGATATCGACATCGGCAAGGCCCATATCGGCATCGGCAGGGTTCATCGCGGCAAACTGGACAAGCCCGCGCCGGATTCCGTCGCCGAGCACGACCAGATCAGCGAAGTCTATCATGTCATCTCGGGCTCGGCGACGCTGGTGCTCGGCCCCGATATCGTCAACCGGCAGCGCCGCCCGGCGACCATGCGCACCGTTGTCGAGTACAACGGCCCCGGCAATAACGGCTCGGAAGTGCGCGACGGCGTGGCCTATAACATCAAGGCCGGCGATGTCGTGGTGATCCCGGCAGGTACCGGGCACTGGTTCACCAGGATCGACGACCACATCGACTACATCATGGTGCGGATCGACCCGGACAAGGTGACCCCGCTCAAGAGCGAGGCGCAGTCGAAGGATTATCTGTCGAAGCCGGCCCAGAAGGGCGAATGAGGCGAACTGACGCGGCCACAGCGGCGAAAGCGCGTCCGGCCTTAGTGGTCGCTGCGGGTTCTCTCGCCTTTTTGGATTTGGCGAACTAATATCGGCGCGAGTATTGGGCTCTTGCGCGTCAATTTCGGTTAGCGGAATGGAAGGGGGCTTTGCATGACCAGGTGCCAGATAACAACGGGGCTGATCATTGTTGCGACGCTCGGGATGATCCCGGGATTTGCCCACGCCGGTCCTTGCAGCGATGACATTGCACAGTTCCGGCAGACGATGCGCCAATCGGCAGGAAACCCCTATGCAGGATTGACGGCGCCTCAGTCGGTCAACGCACAACTCGACCGCCAGCCGACGCGAGGTTCTACGAAGCGAGCCGAAGACCGTCTTCGCGCGAAATTCTCGGCGAGGATGGCGCGGGCCGAGAACTCGACAAGCAAGGTGACCGGGCAGGCTGCATGCGCGCGCTTTCCGCTGCGAAGCAAATGTATATTCCGTAAATTGGATTGCCTTTTTGGCCGTTGGGCAACGGCGCGCGGAGCGAGATGTTCAGACGGCTCCAGAGGGGCCCGGATTGGAGAGAGCCATGATGCAGGTAACTGGATTAGGTGCGGGTAGTCTTATCTTGCTGACAATGATGGTTGAGCCCGGCGCTGCCGCGGAACAGCGGTTCTCCTGCAAAGGTCAGGTCGTTCAGGAAATGACCAACCCGGCCGTGCAACCCAAACCGATCGATCTGAACGTGACATTGAACCAAAAGAGCAAGCTATCGATGACGTTGGCCGACGGCAAAATGCTCGCTCCCCGCATGACCAGCAACAACAAGATCCAGCTCAAGTTTACGACCAAGGAATTTGTTGGAGAGTATTTTCACTACACGGGCGACTTGTTTCTCATCTACAAATCAGGACAACTCGCGCGGCTGAGTTGCTCGCCCGCCTGACTATTTCCGTGCAAAACGGTCGTTGAGCGCTGGCGCGCGGCGCCTTACCTGGAGTTGACGCTGTCTTCCAGGGTCTCGGCGAGCTGCTCATGAATGAATTCGAGCGCGAAGCCTTCCTCGAGGTTACGCACCACGCGTGCGGCGACCTTGCCGAGCAGCACCGAGGATTTCAGTGGCGGCCGCCGTTCCGCGGCGATCGCAGCACCCGATAGCGACATATCGATGATCCGGCAGGTCATCTTGGTGCCGTCCTCGAGCGTCATCAACGCGATCGGATTGCGCGGCACGATACGGTCGTGGCGGCGGTCTTCCGGCAAATTGAGGATGTCGCGGTTGGCGAGCCAGGTGAGCTGGGCTGCGAGCTTGTCGCGCTTGCGGGCGGTGGCGCCCACGGTCATCGCAAAGCCGTTGTCGATGATACGGGTGATCTTGCCTTCGACGCGGCCGATATGGTCGAGATAGGCGATCACGCGGTCGCCGACATTGCCGATGCCGGGCGCCAGCAGGGCCAGGCCGCCCGGCGACATATTGATGATCTGGCAGGGAAACTCGCGGCGGTCTGGCAGCATATAGCGGCCGAGCAGGTGCACCTTGACGCGCTGAAAGCGCCGTCGCTCCTCGGCGGCTGGAAGAATATTTTTTTTGTGCGCTAACGCCATTCTCGCCACCCGACAACCGTCCTTTCGGTGTCATCCCGACCCTACGGCCGTCAGGGTTAACGAGTGGTTACGCGGGGTGCGCGAATGATGGTCACACCACCTTGAGGGGAGCGGCCGTGATCCGGTTGAAAACCCACAAGATCAGCGGGCACGCCAGCACCACCACCGCGCCGAAATCGAACGCCGCGGCGGCACTGCCGGTCCATTTGGCGCAGGCGCCGCCGATGATCGGGCCCAGCATCATCGCGGCATAATAGACGGTGTAGAAGATGCCCATGCCGATCGCGCGGGTGGCGGGCTGCAGCACGCGCGCCGGCAGGCTCATGATCGGCCCCGCCGGTTGGCCCGAGACCAGGCCGATCGCGATCACCAGCAAGACCACTTCGCTGCGGCGCGGCAGCAACAGCATCAAGAGCGCGAACAGGATGGATCCGGCGACCAGGATCAGCTGCGGCCGTCCGATCCGGTCGGCGAGCATGCCGCCAAACGGCACCGAGAATACCGCGATCCACAGCACGATGCTGATGGTTGAGCTTGCGGCGGCGATCATCCAGCCGCGTTCGACCAGCAGCGAGGGGCCGAAGCTGAAGATGATCGCGAAGCCGACATTGAACAGGCCCCAGATCAGGCCGGCCGCGGTCACCGCCATCAGTGCGCGACGGTCGAGCCGCGCGGATGTCGTGATTGCGGCGGCCGCTTGCGCGGGCGGCCGATAGGTCGCGGCGAGCGCGATGCAAGGCGCGATCATCACCGCGACCGCGAGATGGACCGCGCTGACACCATAGGCGGTGCCGATCGCCGGCAGCATCAGCAGCGACAGCGCGACACCGGCTGGCCATGAATTGACGAAGACCCCCATCGCGGTCGAAATCTCGTGGCCCGCGAACCAGTCGGTGACCATCTTGGTCATCTGCACGTTGAGCAGCACGCCGCCGGCGCCCGCGATCAGCCGTCCGGCGACCTGAACGCTCCAGTCATGGGTGGCGGCCATCATCAGGCTGCCGATCAGCATCAGCGCCAGCGCCAACAGCACGCTGTTCCGGTCGCCTATTTTCTTGCCGACAGCGCCACCCGGCAACGCGATCGCGACACCGGGCGTGAAGTATAGCCCGATCAACAGCCCGATATCGGCGAGACCGAGGCCGAATTCGCGGCCGAGCAATGGCGCGACCGCCGCAACACTTTGAAATTGAAACGCCACGGTGAGGCGGACCGTAAACAAGACGCCGAGAACGACCCAGCGATTGCGCAATGCCTCATCCCCCCGAAACTGCAGCGCAACGTGAGGCGGCGACGCTTGCGTGTCAACCGGCGCGCCGGAAAGAACGGTGCGGTACAGCGATTGGCATCCCGATCCCGTTCACCTAGAGTTTGCGTCATGCTGAACAGCTCGATCAACGAGCGCGAAACGCACGAGGAAACCCATGCAACAGATCCGCGTATGCACCTATGCCGGCCCCGGTGCGCAGCCGGTCATTCGCGAGGTGCCATGGCCGAAAATCCCGAAGAAGGCAGCCTTGGTCAAAGTCGGCGCCTGCGGTGTTTGCGGTACCGATCTGCACATCCTGAAAGGACATTGGCCGAAGCCGTTGCCATGGCCGTTCACGCTCGGCCACGAGATCGGCGGCGTGCTGGTCGAGGTCGGCTCGGAGTTCAAAGAAGATTTCATGAGCAAGCCGCTCACCCTAGGATCGAAGGTGATGATCCCCCCGCTGATGCCGTGCGGCCAGTGCTATTACTGCATTCATTATCCGCTGAGCGCCAACAAATGCCTGACGCCGGTGTATTACGGCCGCTATCTCGGCTTCGACAAGGCGCCGCATCTGTGGGGCGGCTGGGCCGAATATGTCTATGTCGATCTCGAGGAATTGCCGGGCACCAAGATCTACAAATTGCCCGACGACATGTCGCTGCGGCTGGGCGCGCTGTCGGAGCCGCTGACCTCCTGCATTCGCGCCTTCAACCGCGCCACGCGTGCGGGCGGATTTACCTGGGGCGATACGGTGGTGATCCAGGGCTCCGGCCCGATCGGTATCCTCGCGGTGGCCGCCGCCCAGGAAATGGGGGCAGGGCGCGTGATCTGCGTCGGCGCGCCGGAAGCGCCGCGGCTGAAACTGGCGCGCAAATTCGGCGCGGAAGCCACCGTCGATATCGAACAGGTCACGAGCCCGGAAGCCCGCATCAAGGCAGTGCGCGACATCGTCGGCGGTTTTGGTGCCGATCTGGTGATGGATTGCTCGGGTCATCCGAGCGCCGGCCCCGAAGGCATCGAGATGCTGCGCGACGGCGGCACCTATGTCGAAATGGGCCAGTTCACCGACGCCGGCTCGATCAACACGTCCTGGCATCGCATCTGCACCAAGGACCTCAACGTGCTCGGCTCCTGGGGCTTTACCGGCAACGATTTGCCGCTCGGTGTCGACATGCTCTACCGCACCCGCAACAAATATCCGTGGCTGGAGATGCAGACGATCTATCCGTTCACCGAGGACGGCATCGGTCGCGCGGTGGCCGACGCGATGGCGATGAAGACCGTGAAGTCGACCATCGTGCCGTGGCCGGAACTGGTGGAGTGAGGTAGACGTCAGCTCGTTGATTTCGGCCACGGAAAGAAACTGTTCGACACATTCTTCAGAACAAGTGCGAGCGACGGTGCGTGTCGCAACAGCACCTCGCGCATGCCGTTCTGCTCGACCCAGTCGAGACCGACCGCGGTGTAAACGTCGGCGGTGTAATCATCGGTCAGGAAACGGTCGCTTTTGATGCGGCGTCCGGCCATCACGATGAAGATACGGAAAGCGGTGTCCGAGATCGCAAAACCTTTCGGCGGGGTCTCGGCCAGCGTTCCCGTCAAAAGGTCGACGCGCTCGACATCGCCATAGATGGTTTCCAGTTCTTTCTGCCAGGTCTCGTTGTCGGTGAGCTCCTGGAAATTCGCCGGCACGCTCATCCGCAACATGCGCCGGAACGCGCAATAGCGCGGCACGCCGCGTTCGCGGTCGCGAATGATGTCGGTCGCGGCAAGGTCGGTCATGACGCCCTGGGTGAGGTTTTCGGGCAACCGCCGCAGATGGATCGGATAATTATGCAGCACCGGCGCGCCCGCGTAACTGGTGCCGAGCGAGTACAGCACATCTGCGAACAGCACCTGACGATGCACCTTTGTGGTGCCGCCAGCGAGGAGGTCGGTGAGCGTGCAGGCCAGGATCTCCTTGTCGTCGCTGCGCCGGCGAAACGAGAACTTGTCCGGAAGCAGCGAATGCAGACGATAAACCGCCGTGAACTCCTCGGTGATCGAATAAGGTGCTGCAAATTGCTCGGCCGGCGAGGTTGGAATGCCGGACAGCAATTCGTTGTGCGTCGGCCGGCCGAAGGCCCGGAAAAAGGCCTCGCCCAGCACGCCCCACCAGCTCGCGCGCATCGCGTATCGCAACGGCGGCGACTGCAGCAGCGCAAGCGTCCATTCGGTGGCGTGGATCTTGGCGATCAGCGCGGCGTTGATCAGCCGCGCCTTCTGAAACAGCCACTCGCCATCCCGTTCTGGATATTCGCGGTGCAGGCGGTCGACGATCGCATTGTGCTCGCGCGCGAACAGCGTGTGCATGACCGACAGCCCGATCCACCAATTGCCGTTGACGGCGGCGAGCTCCTGCAACGGGTCGCGGTTGGTGGCTTGCGGGTCGAGCGGCAGATGACCGGTTTCGTCCAGGTACACTTTCCCGTCCGGCAACAGCACTTTGGCAGGTGAGCTGCGGACGCAATGCTGCGTTGGCAGGTCCGAGCCGTAGATCTGCGAGCCATCCCACCAATGGGTGACGGCGTTGCGGTAGGTTGCCGGACGCCCCTCATCCGCCGGACAGCGCCCTTGATCCGGCTGCGTAGGCAGGATCGTGATATCCGGCTTGGGCCAATCATCGCCCTCGGGAACGGGAAAACGCAGCGGCGGGCTTTTTTCGTCGCTGGGCCCATGGCTCAGCCAATCGTGCACCATGAATTGCAACCACGCCGCCAGCAACACGTTGATGCTTTTCGCCGGGATGAAATCGCGGCGTGCCAGCAATTCGCGGCTGATCAACCGCGGATTGGGAGTGTAGAGATCGGGAGGCTGCTCGCCGGAGGTGAGCGGCAGCGGCGCGTTGCGCCCGAACCTCGTTTTCGCCATGCCCATCCACGGTTTCGACAGGTCGTTGTGCGCGCCATCCGCGGTGCGGCAGCGGCGGATATCGAAACCCGCAGGGACCTCCGGATCGGCGGGCGCCGTTTCGGTGTCGAACAGGTTTTGCCAACGCAGGTCGCTGCGCAGCGCGATCAGATTGATCACCGCGAGCGGAAACGGAAGACTGTGCCAGCTGCGCGAGCGATTGATGCGACGAAACGCGGCGGCGATGACTGCCTCGAAAAAGCCGGCCGCCATGATGTCCTTCCTCCGCTCAACGCCGCCCCCTTGAAGTTCCGGGGCGATCTTGTTGCGTCGAGCCGCTAAATTTGCAGATCGGTGTGCGAACGCGTTTGCGTTTGTGAATAAAAATAAGAACGTCAATGCTGATGCATCAACAGCGGGCGACGGATTGGCAAGCGTCTCGATTAGCAGGAGTCCGGAACCGCAAGAGTCTGGATTGGGATATCGATCCGATCCGCTCGCGTGAATTCCTGCGACAATCGGCGATTGGGAGTCATCGTCTTCAACACAGATGCTAGCATCTCAGAGGGGCGGCACAAGCGGCCATCGAGGCTCCGGATGGGACAGGGCGTCGCATACCCGTTCAGATTCAGGCGATGGGTTTCGCAAGGGCTGGTCCATCCCTCGCGCCGGGGCAGTGAGGCCCGCGCCAACCAGCTAATATCGACGGCTGTGGCCGTTTGATACTAAGCTGCTGGTTCAAGAGCGCTGATTCAAGGCCGCTCATTCGGAGCTGCGCCGGGGGAAACACGATGAGCGACTGGATCCACAATCTGCCGGTGCCATGGATGGCGCTGGTCGTGTTCGGCTTCACTTTTCTGTTGGCTGCGGCCACCTTCGCAATCGTCTCGGCGCTGGCGAACGAACAGCGCGCCAAATCGTTCAAGGCGATCTCGCCGGGCATGCTGCCGGTGCTCGGCATTATCTTCGGCCTGTTCGTGGCCTTCACCGCGGCGCAGGTCTGGGCCGATAGTGATCGCGCGGGTGCGGCGGTAAGCCGCGAGGCCAGCGCACTGCGCGCGGTGACATTGCTCGCCGCCGGCCTGCCGGCCGAGCAGCAGGCCCGGTTGCTCGCTTTGGTTCGCAGCTATGTCGAGCAGGCCGCAACGGTGGAATGGCCGATGATGGCGCGCCAGACCGCGACGCTGCGGGTAGCGCCCGCGGCGCTCGCCGAGGCGCTGCAGCTGGTTGTCGCGATGACGCCGCAGGGCGTGGGCCAGCAGACCGCGCAGCGCGAGATCATTACCGAGCTGGGGTCGGCGCTGGATGCGCGCCGGCAACGGATCATCGTCAGCCAGGCGGAGGTCAATCCGGTCAAATGGTGGTGCCTGTATGTGCAGGCGTTCTGCGAGTTGCTCGTGATCGCCCTCGTGCACTGCGACAACCGGCTGACATCGGCCCTCGCTTTGGGCCTGTTCGCGGCCGGCGTCGCCGCGTCGGTACTGCTGATCGCGGCCCATGATCGCCCCTTCACCGGCCAGATTTCCATCGGCCCCGGACCGTTGCTGCAGATCATGCCGGGCGAGGCGGGCAAGCCGTGAGATGTGCCGCATGTCGCGGCTCGGCTTGGTTCGGCCAAGCTCCAGAAAATTGATGTGCCGCTGAGAACAGGCCGCGGCCATCGCCAATTGAGTTGATCGGATCCGCGGGCCCGCAGATAGTGACATCGCGGAGGCATCGACGCAATTAACCTGGACCACGCCGGAGTCCGCACGAGCAGGGGCACAAGATGAAAGTCGCATTCGCAGGATCGTTCGCCGTGAGGCTCGCGGAGCAGGTCCGCGCGCGACTGACAGACGCTTGCGAGATCGTCACGGGCGATGAAGCAGAAATCCTGCCTGCGCTCGCCGACGCCGACGTCCTCGTCTCGATGGGATTTTCCAGAACCATGGCCGATGCCGGTGGTCGCCTTCGCCTGATCCAGGTGCCCGGCGCCGGGCTCGACCGGATCGACCGTAGCGCGCTGAAGCCCGGAATGTCTCTCGCCAACGCCTATGGACACGAGGTCGGCATCGCCGAATATGTCATCGGCACGATGCTGGCGCTGACCCGAAACCTGCAATCGCTCGATGCCAAGCTTCGGAACGGCGAATGGCACAGCCAATGGGCCGTCGGCTCACCGGCGCCGCCGCTTTGGTCGGAACTTGCCGGCAAGACGCTTGGCATCCTCGGCTTCGGTCACATCGGCGAGGCGATCGCGCGTCGCGCGCGCGCCTTCGACATGAAGGTCGTTGCCATCCGGCGGCGGGCGCAACCACAGCCGCCCGATGGTGTGTCGTTCATCGGTGGGCCGGAGCGACTGGAGGAAGTGCTGCATGCGAGCGACTACCTCGCTGTCACGCTCTCGCTGTCACCGGAGACGCGCGGACTTCTGGATGCGCGGCGGCTCGGCTTGATGCGGCCGACCGCCTGTCTGATCAACGTGGCCCGAGCGGAGATCGTGGATGAGGACGCGCTCTATCGCGCGCTTTCGACGGGCGCGCTCGCGGGTGCGGCGCTCGATGTCTGGTGGCGTTACCCGACCGCTCCCGGCCGGCTGTTACCTTCGACACGGCCGTTTCATCAATTGCCGAACGTCATCATGACGCCGCACGTCTCCGGCTGGACCGAAGGCATGGTGGAGGCACGCGTCAAGATCATCGCTGACAACATCGCCCGGACAGCCCGCGGGGAGCCGCCGCTCAACGCTGTCACTGCGGCCGGTTGAGCGGATGCCGGATCGCCGTGCCCATTGGTCGTCGCGCCTGCCGTTTTACTACGGCTGGGTGATCGTCGGCGTCGCCTTCGTGACGATGGCAGTCGGTGTCACCGCGCGAACCTGTTTCTCGCTGCTGATGCCGCCGCTGATCTCCGAGTTTCATTGGGACCGTGGGCTTGTCGCCGGAGCCTTTTCGTTCGGCTTTCTGGTTTCGGCGGTGCTGAGCCCGATGGTCGGGCGCGTGCTGGATTTGCACGGTCCCCGTATCGTCATCCTGTGCGGCGTGATGCTGACGACGGCGGGTCTGCTGCTGGCGCCCTACATCGAGCGCCCATGGCATCTATACGCCACGCTCGGCGTCCTCGTCGGCGGCGGCGCCAACCTGATGACGTACACCGTCCATTCGCAATTCCTGCCGAACTGGTTCGTCGTGCGACGAGGTCTGGCAATCAGCATTGCGTTCGCCGGGGCCGGCATTGGCGCGATCGCGCTGTTGCCGTGGCTACAATCGATCATCCTCGCTCAAGGCTGGAGAGCTTCGTGCTGGGCCGTCGGCCTGCTCGTCGTGCTCGTTGTCGCTCCGCCAAACCTGCTGGTGCGGAAGAAGCCGGAGGATATCGGTCTGCTGCCTGATGGCGCGTCGTCCGCGCCATCAGCGCAACAGAAGCCCTCGAACGTCGTCGATCCCGATTGGGCGGCGACGGAGTGGACGTTGCAGCGCGCGGCGCGCACGGCCCGCTTCTGGTGGATCGTGATTGGCTATTTCTGCGCTCTCGTCGCCTGGTACGCGGTGCAGGTCCACCAGACCAAGTATCTGATCGAGATCGGATACGAACCGTTGGTCGCGGCCTGGGCGCTCGGCGCCGTCAGCATCATTGGCATACCGGGCCAGATCATCCTCGGCGGCTTGTCCGATCGCATCGGACGGGAGTGGATCTGGACGGCGGGGTGCGCGGGCTTCGCCGTTTGTTACGCCGCCTTGATCGCGATGGAGCATGCGACATCGACGGCGTTGCTGTACGCGATGGTGTTCGCGCAGGGCTTCTTCGGATATGCGCTGACCTCGGTGATGGGTCCGATCGTGGCGGAGATATTCGAAGGACCGCACTTCGGTTCGATCTTCGGCACGATATCGATCGCGCTGATTGGCGGCGGCGCCGCCGGACCGTGGCTCGCCGGTGTCGTCCATGATGCGGCCGGAAGCTATCGGCCGGCGTTCGTCCTGATCATCGGGGGCTGCGCCGTTTCGGCGGCCGCGATCTGGATCGCCGCGCCGCGCAAAGTTCGGGTCGTCGCCGGACAGCTATCGAAAACCTGAGGCAGGCGATCGGTTGGACTAATTTCCGAACAACCTCGCCGGCGTCTCCACCAGGATACGCCGCCGCGTGGCCTCACTCGGCGTCCACTCCGTGAACAGATCGAGCAGGTGCCCATCGTCCGGCATCATTTCGGCCGCGATCGACGGATGCGGCCAGTCGCTGCCCCACGTCAGGCGCTCGGGATTGGCTGATACCAGCGCCTCGTGAAACGCCCGGGCGTCCTCATAGTCGGGGAATTGCGCTGACAGCCGATAGGGCGCGGACACTTTCACATGCACGTCACCGTCGCCGACCAACCGCAGCAGCGCCTGAAAATTCGGATCGCCGATGCCGCGTTCGGCCGGCATGTGCAGCATGTGGTCGATAATGACCGGCATCTGGCGTGATACCTCGCGCAAGGTCGGGCTGAGGCTCTCCATCAGCCGCCAGTCGCAGAAGATCTGCATGACCCAGCCGAGTTCGGCCATGGTCCTGCGAAATACTTCGAACACCTCGAGCCCGACGCCGCGCACATAGCCCGGCTTTCCGGCGTCGGAAAACAGATGAAAGCGCAGGCCGCGCATGCCGAGAGCGTGCCAGTCGCGCAGCGTGGACGGCGCGATGCGGGTGTCGGTGATGGCGACGCCGCGCAACCGATCCGGGAAGCGCGCCAGCGCATCGAGCAGCACGCGGTTGTCATAGCCATGCGCGTTGCCTTGCACCGCTAGGCCGCGTGCCATGCCGAGGTGGTCGAGCAGGGCGATAAAATTCTCGACCGGCGCGTCGGGCGGCGTGTAGCCGCGTCCTTCAGTGTAGGGAAATTTGTCTGGCGGTCCGAAGATATGCGCGTGGGTATCCCACGCTTCAGGCGGCGGTTTTATGCGCGGCGCCCTGGGATTGGCGACGGGTCCTGCAATGCGCGGCGGTTCCTAAATCATCGGCTTAACTCAATTTGATGTTGGCTTCCTTCACCACCTTGCTCCAGCGCTCCATCTGGTCCTTGACGAAGGCGAGGAACTCTTCCGGCGTGTTCTGCCGGCTCTCGATGTTGAGCTGATCGAAGCGCTCCTTGATGACAGGGTCGCGGAGCGCCTCGTTGATCGCGCCGTTGAGAGAGTGTGTGATCGCCGGTGGCGTGCCATGCGGCACGAACACGCCGTTCCATTCATAGGCCTCGAAGCCGGGCAGCGTGTCCGACACCGGCGGAATATCGGGCAGGCTTTTCAGCCGGCCCTTGCCGGTATGGGCGATGGCCTTGACCTGGCCGCCCTGGATCATGCCGACCACCGCCGAGCCGTTGGCGAAATAACATTTCACCTGTCCGGCGATGACATCGTTGAGCGCAAGGCTGCCGCCGCGATAGGGCACATGGTTCACCTTGGCCCCGGTCATGAAGCGAAACAATTCGAGCGACAGATGCTGCAGCGTGCCGTTGCCCGAGGACGCGATGTCGATACCGTCGGGGGCTGCTTTGGCATAAGCGATAAAGTCAGCCATCGTCTTCACCGGCAGCGACGGCGTCACCACCAGGATATTCGGCACCAGCGACACCAACGCCACCGGGTCGAAATCCCTGTTGTAGTCGAACGAAAGGTTCGAATAGAGCGCGCTGTTGACCGAATACGCGGTGGCGTCATGCAGGATGGTGTAGCCGTCGGGGTTCGCCTTCGCGACCAGGCCTTCCCCGATGGTGCCGCCGGCCCCGCCGCGATTTTCGATGACGAACTGCTGGCCCAAAATCGCGCCGACCTTGGCGTAGAGGATGCGCGCGGTGGTGTCGGCGCCGCCGGCCGGCGGATAAGGAACCATCACCATCACCGGACGGGTCGGCCACGCCGCCTCGGCGCTGGCGCGGCGGACGAAGGGTGCTGCGGCCATTCCGGCCAATAGCGCCCGGCGTGAAACTTTGCTCCTGGACATCGCTCATCCCCTTATTTTTTGTTTTATCCGGCATTGCCCAGGTGAACTCTGGAACAGCGTAGACGATCATAGCGTAGACGATAGCAAACGGCAGTTCTGAAACCAAATCAGCACTGGTCGATCGCACTACGCGGCAGGCACGCCCAGGATCTCCGACAGGGCCGACAGCAGCCGCTCAATTTGCGCGTCCGTGCCCACTGTTATGCGCAGATGGTCGGAGATGCGAGGCGTGGAAAAATGGCGGACGATCACCGCGCGTTGGCGCAGCGCGGCGGCCAGCGCCGCGCCTTGCTGCGCCGGATGACGCGCGAAGACGAAGTTGGCGGCGGACGGCAACACCTCGAAGCCAAGCCGGAGCAGTCCGTGATTGAGCCGCTCGCGGCCTTCGATCACGCGCGCCCGGCTCTGTTGAAAATAGGCTTCGTCCTGCAGCGCGGCGATGGCACCGGCCTGGGCGGGCCGGCCGAGCGGATAGGAGTTGAAGCTGTCCTTGACCCGCGTGAGCGCCTCGATCAGGTCGGCGTCGCCGATCGCGTAGCCAACCCGCAAGCCGGCCAGGGCCCGCGACTTCGACATGGTTTGAACAACCAGAAGGTTCGGGTGGGAGGCAACCAGCGGAATCGCGGTCTCGGCGCCGAAATCAACATAGGCCTCGTCGATCACCACGGGAGTATCCGGATGTTGCTCCAGCAGGGTCACGATCTCGGCCCGCGTCAGCGCAATTCCCGTTGGCGCATTCGGATTGGGGACGATGATCGCGCCGGCCGGCCGGCGATAATCGGCCACGCGGATTTGCATGGCCTGATCGAGCGGCACGGCCTCATAGGCGATGCCGAACAGGCGGCAATAGACCGGGTAGAAACTGTAGGTGATATCGGGGAACAGCAACGGCGCATCATGCTTCAGCAGCGCGGCAAACGTATGCGCCAGCACCTCGTCCGAGCCGTTGCCGACGAACACCTGTTCGGATCGCACGCCGTGGTAGGTGGCCAAGGCCGCCCGCAGCGCCGTCGCCTGCGGGTCCGGATAGAGGCGCAGCGTATCGGTGGCCTCGCCGCGAATGGCTTCCAGCACGCGCGGGGAGGGAGCAAGCGGACTTTCATTGGTGTTGAGCTTGACCAGTTCCGCCATGCGGGGCTGTTCGCCCGGCACATAGGGCTTCAGATCGTGCGTCAGGTTGCTCCAGAAACGGCTCATTGTTCTGTCCAAATCTCATAGAAGCCGCGGTGCGGCTGATGCCTCGACGGACGCTCAATCCTCGTGGGCGGAGGCGGAGAAGCTCGCGCCCTCAGGCTCGACGGTCTCTTTCACGCCGGGGAAGTTGTGCGATTTCTCGCATTCCAACGCAATAGCCTGCTAGGACAGCAACGCGCAATCGGTGGCGGCGAAGAACCGTGGAGTGCGTCGTGAAACGGCGGAAGTTGATCGGTTTTGTCAGCGGTGCAGCCGCCGCGCTGTTGTTGCGGCCGTTCGCGGCATTGGCACAGCAGGCGCGGAAAACATACCGGATTGGTTATCTGGCCCTGCTTCCCGGTGAAGATAAGACCTGGGCGAAGACGCTGGTTCAACGATTGCAAGAGCTGGGTTACCGCGAGGGCAGCAACCTCATCCTGGACTACCGGTCGGCCGAAGGCCGGGTAGAGCGGTTGCCGCAACTGGCTGCGGAGCTTGTTGGCACCAATCCGGATGTGCTGATTACCGGCTTCGGAACGCTTGCACCGAAGGCAGCTATCGCGGCGACCAAAAGCATCCCGATCGTTTTCACCTCTATCGGCGATCCCGTTGGCGCGGGCGTCGTCGTGAGCCTCGGGCGGCCGGGCGGAAACGCAACGGGGCTGAGCGGGCAAGCTTCCGACATCGCCGCCAAACGGCTGCAGCTTCTGAGAAACCTTGTTCCCGGCAACAAACTCATTGCGGTGCTGGGAAATCCCGACACCCCCTACACCGCGCTGGCGCTCCAGCAAGTCAAGACGGCGGCTGCCTCGATTGGTCAGCCGCTCGTCGTCGTCGAAGCAAGAAAGGCCGACCAGGTTTCGGCTGCGATCGATGAGGCCGTGAAATCCGGCGCGGCCAGTCTGCTGGTGCTTGAGGATCCGGTTCTGCTGGGTGCGAAGCAGGAAACCACGGCAAGCGTGGCCAAGGCCGGGCTTCCCGCCATCTACGGACCGCGAGACTACCCTGAAGCAGGCGGGTTGATCTCTTATGGACCGGACCAGCATCAAATGAGCCGCCGCGCAGCGGAATATGTCGACAGGATTTTAAAAGGCGCGTCGCCGGCCAGCCTTCCGGTCGAGCAGCCAACCAAATTCGAACTTGTCATCAACCTCAAGACTGCAAAGGCGCTTGGTGTGGAGATTCCGGCGAATTTGCTGTCGCTTGCCGATGACGTGATCGAATAACTGAAGGAAGTTTTCAGCTTCCGGAGTGATAGGTCGCTTTAGCCGGCTAACGCGTGTTTGCTGCGAATGCGTTTCGCCTCGAGCGATCCCTCTCAGCCCGCTACCGGGATTAGCCCGTAGCGCAGCATCGTTTCCTTCATTTTAGCCGGATCAGGCGTGCCGCCCGACAACAGGCCGGCCATGTCCCTGAAATATTGCGGGCCGAGCACACCTGGGCTCAGGGTGCACAGGCAGGTGGCCGATGCATTCGACCGGTTGGCGAAGCCATGCACGACGCCGCGCCGGATGAAGACCGTCTCGCCGGGCGCGAGTTCCACGTTCTTGCCGTCGATCCGCCAGCACGTGGTGCCCGATAGTCCGTAGATCGTTTCGTCCCAGCGATCATGGTAGTGCGGAATTGGCATGCGCGCGTTGGCCTGCAGCGTCATCTCGAACATGTCGAGGCTGCCGGCGGTCTCCTGCATGGTCTGCAGGAATTTCAGTTGCAGCGAGCCAAGGTCGATGATGTCGGGCATGGCGATCTCGTCCGGGGAAGCAGACAGCCATCATACGGTGTGTCCTGAATTTGCACAGTCCGATCCGCCGATCGACTCATGTGCCCGACAATTCGCCTGACGCCTGCAAAACAGGCGCATCGCGACCAACGCTGACGTTGAGCAGGGATGCGATGAATGCGGTAGCGTTGTCGCGCGAAGTGATTGTAGGATACTGTCGATACCTCGTGAGCGATCAACGTCGCGCGCACGAATGGAATGCACATGCAGCAACCGCGGTTCGGCCTGGTCATGGTGTCATTTGCTTTCGGTCACTCCGAATCAGCAAACGACTCAGGCGGCTGGCTCAAGCGGAGTCTGACGCTCCCAGATCTGACAGACCGAGCTTTCTGCGCTCCGGCTCAAATACACCGCACGCATTGGTGGAACGAGGCTGGTTCTCGCGCATTAGAAACGGGGCGACGGGGACGTGTCGAACGATGACTGCCATTGCAGACACATTGACCAAGCCGGTGCCGGCAGGTCTTCCCAACGAACAACTGGTCCCCGGGCTTCTGATCACGCTGTCGAAGAATCTTGAGAGCGGCGACCGCAGCTTCAGCCGCTTCATCTGGGAAGTCGTCGCCGCTAACAAGGGGCATGTGGTGATCGAGCCGGCGCACAAGGGTGTGCCGCCGAAATATCTCGGTTCCGGCCCGCATCTGATCTGCATCGACGAATATGAATTCTACGACGCCGATCATCTGCTCAAGGCGCTTGAACCGTCATGATGACAGGGTGTGTCGGCTTAACGCTTCGTGTCGCGCGTAAAGTGATTTGCCTGTCCAGTCCCGTCTGCAAAAATATTTCTGTTCCCTTCGGACCCAAATCACCGGCTTATTTCGATCGTCTCATCCCTCACGAGGGGACGTTGGCCATCGTCACGAACGTTGGGATGGGATGCGGTGGACGCGGACGCGCTTTTGACGAACAGCGCAGATCGCGGACGGCGAAGTCGTGTGGTCCTGACGCCCCGATGCTGGCGTTCAAGTGGCGCGGAGGTATCCGCGCGGCGACGGTGACAACAAGCCGGTCACCGGGGAGAGCACGAAGGAAACCGTTAAAACCATTGCGCAGGAGACGCCGGGTGTTCCGGTGAACCTGTGGTGACTACCGTGTGCTTACTACCTTTTGCACACGGGCTGCGGGTGCACCGCGCACCCGGCGTTTCCTGCGCCCTTCATTTTGGGCTGATGAATTTGCAGAACTCGGGCGATTCGTGTCGCGAGAATGCGGGGGTGTGTCCAGCGCGTAACGGTGTGGCGCATCCTTCGAGACGCCGCGCAAGGGCGCGGCTCCTCAGGATGAGGTCAGCGAAGCTCTCACGGGAGGAGTCTGACAACGTCGCCGCGCATCCCATCCTCATGGTGAGGAGGCGCGAAGCGCCGTCTCGAACCATGGCGGCACGGAATGAATTACGAAGGAGCGTTCGGTGAACCTACCGAAATCCCTCATACACCATCAGCCCGCGCGCGAGCGCGAGCTTTTTCAGGGCGCGCGGCACGAAGCGCTGCGGCGGGTGGGCGAGGTAGCGAAACGAGGTCAGTTTGAAATCGGTGAGCACGCTATGGGCATCGCGGAACGGCGCCAGCAGGCCGGTCAGGCTGATCGGGGTGTGCGCGCGGGTGTTGAACGGCAGCAGCAGCAGTTCCAGATGCGCCGGCGTGCCATCCTGCGCGGTCGCGGTGATGCCGGCGACGGCGCCGAGCATTTCCTCGGCCACCACGGTGATGATCTCCTCGATCTCGCGGCGGGTGTCCGGCGTGAACAGCGCCGAGAAGCTGTTGTCCTTGAGGTCACGGCCGAGCAGGGCGCAGACCCGCGTTCCCGCCACCCGGAACGGGTAGCCGCCCTCGGCATCATAAGAGAGGACAAAGATATCGCCGAGCAGCTCCCGCACCGCGCCGGGCTCGATATCACTGCGGTCCGGCGCGCGCGCGCCACCGCGTTTATTGTCCCAATACGCGAAAAACTCGCGGTTCGAAGGATGCTTCATCGTCTGACCTTGCCCCGGCGGTACGCTGGGCGGGACAGTTCTGTCCTGCTTTCGCGCACGCGCATTCCCTTCTCTGTTGTGCAGGGCGGACGGTGCAGCGTCCATGCCATCGGCAGACTTCTGCCCGTTTGGCGGGGCTTTCCTCGCGTTAACGTTAAATTAACTATGGGGTTGTCGCCGCGGCGGATGGGGATAGGATGCACCGCAGTTACCCGCGGCCGGTTTTCTCCAGGGGCTGGCTGCGGACGCGATACAGGGTTGGTTCAAACAGTTTGGTCATCGCGCGGGGAGGGGTGGGGATGTCATCCGGTTAGCCCAGCGCGACAAGATCCGGACAGATCAGGCAGGGCGTTCTCAGCGCCCTGCCTTTTTCCGTTGGTCCCCAACTCGTTCCGCGTCACGCGGCGCTCTTGCGCTGCAGCACCAAGCCGCCTATTGGGGCGCAATCGCTTGCAACAGCCGCGGCTGAAGGTTCAGGACCCCTTGGAAGCTCCCCTCGAAACCACGCCAGAGGAACCGCCGGAGGCCCCGCGCGAACCGATCCTGACCCTGCCGGGCGCGCTGACCGCCTACATCGCGCTGCTCGCGGTGATCCACATCGTGCGGATGCTGCTGCCGCTCGACATCGACGACCTCGTGATCGAGATGTTCGGCTTCATTCCGAAGCGCTACGATTCGACGCTGCTCGACGTCACCTTTCCCGGCGGCACCGGCGCCAAGATCTGGACCTTTGTCACCTATTCGCTGCTGCACGCCAATCTCACCCATATCGGTTTCAACGTGCTGTGGCTGTTGCCGTTCGGCAGCGCGCTGGCGCGACGGTTCGGCGGCTTCCGGTTTTTCCTGTTCATGGCGGTGACCGCGGCGGCCGGCGCGCTCGCCCATCTCGTCACCCATGAGCATGCGGTGGCGCCGATGATCGGCGCCTCGGCTTCGGTATCGGGCGCGATGGCTGCCGCGATCCGCTTTGCCTTCGTGCAGGGCAGTTTCCTCTCGTTCAGCCGCGGCGACGCCGATGCCGCGGCGCGTGTGCCGGCGCTGTCGCTGATGCATGCCTTGCGCAACGGCCGCGTGCTCGCATTTCTCGCGGTCTGGTTCGGCGTCAACATCATCTTCGGCATCGGATCGATCGCGATCGGCGCCGATGGCGCCAGCGTCGCCTGGCAGGCGCATATCGGCGGATTTCTTGCAGGATTGATGCTGTTCTCGCTGTTCGATCCGGTTCCGCGCGCGCCGGTCGGTGCTGCGGATGCGTCATCGACGGATGTGTCGCATCGCGACTGAACGTCACTTGCGGCCTGGTGTGATTTCATTCATCCTGCGCGACTGACGAGGCAGGGCTGCAAGCCCGTGAGCGAGCTTGATAGCCGCGTTTGCCGAATGCGCCTGCAACGAAACCGGCGCAAAACTGTTGATTGAAGACTCTAGGCAATAAAGACGCGCTCGCTCAAGGGCGCGATCGGCTTCAGGGAGACGACAATGACGGTACGTGCAATTCTCGATTCCAAAGGCCACCAGATCCAGAGCGTCGAGCCCGGGACAAAACTCTCGGCCGCGATCAAGATCCTCGCGGAGAAGAAAATCGGCGCGGTGCTGGCGATGGACGGCGGCCACATCGAAGGCATCCTGTCGGAGCGCGACATCGTGCGCGTGCTCGGCGAACGCGGCGCGGCCGTACTCGACGAGCCGGTGAGCGCGGTGATGACGCGCAAGGTCATCAGCTGCAAGCAGTCGGACACCGTGGGCGCAATCATGGAGATGATGACGCTGGGCAAGTTCAGGCATCTGCCCGTGATCGATGACGACCGGGTGGTCGGCCTGATTTCGATCGGCGACATCGTCAAATGGCGCGTCAGGGAATACGAAAGCGAGCAGGAAGCGTTGCGGGAGTACATCAAGACCGCCTGATCGTGTCAGATCAGGGCGCCTTGCTGCCGGGACCCGGGCCAGGCCCGTTGGTTCCAGGCACGAGAATGTGGATCGCCTCCTGGATCGACTCGATGGCGCGCTCGGCGGCGCGTGCGCCATGCGCGATCAGATCGTCGGCGCGGTGGAAGTCGAACCAGCCGATTTGTCCGACCCGGGGCGAGATCAAAAGGTCCGGCGGATCGCCGGCGAGGCGCGCGCGGGTGATGCGGTCCTGCATGATGTTGAAGGCATCGACCATTACGGTGGAGATGCCGGGCCTGCCGCCGCCGCCGAAGAACTCGCGCTTCATGGTGCGCTCGGCCGAGAAGAACTTGCCGAAGCCGCGCTTCGGCGGGTTGGGATCGAGGATCTCCGGCGTCGAGGCGACCGTGACCTCGGGTGCCGGGCCATGGGAATAGATCGTCGTCGAATGGGCAAACACGTCGCTGGAGAGATTGGCGGCGATCACGATCTCCGCGCCGAAGGCGCGCGCCGCCGACACCGGCACCGGGTTGACCAGCGCGCCGTCGACCAGCCAGCGGTCGCCGACCAGGACCGGCGAAAATATCCCGGGCAGCGCGTAGGAGGCGCGCATCGCATCGACGATACGGCCATGGGTCAGCCAGATTTCGTGGCCGGTGCGGACTTCGGTCGCCACCGTTGCAAACTTCATCGGCAGGTCCTCGATCAGGTTTTGGCCCATCGCCGCTTCGAGCTGGGCGGCAAGCTTGGCGCCGCCGATCAGGCCGGAGCCGTTGAGGCGGATGTCGAGATAGCCGAAAATATTGCGCGGCTGCAGGCTGCGCGCCCATTCTTCCAGCGTATCGAGATGGCCGGCCGCATAGGCGCCGCCGACCACCGCGCCGATCGAGGTGCCGACCACGACATTGGGCACGATGCCATGGGCAATCAGCGTCCGGACGATGCCGATATGGGCAAAGCCGCGCGCGGCGCCGCCGCCCAGGGCAAGGCCGATCACCGGCCGCCTGACCTGACCCACTCCGATCTTGTCGGCGCCGGCTTGGCCGCGCCCGATCAAATTCTCCAACACGGTCGTCTCCTTGGAAGACAAGCCTATTCGCGCACGGCCCGGCTTGCCAGAATCTAGCAAAACCATGGTTTATGCTGCGACGCCGGATCGGACTAGGCGGGGATTGTGACTGGACCACGACCCCGGCCGATCGGACCCGTTAACAGGTTCCGGGGGCGTTGTTCGACGATCGGATCGGGGCGGAGGCTTGAATTTGCCGCGTTTTCAGTGAAAAGCATGCGCTATGACTTCCAGGGGTAACGGCATCGATGGATTCGGGCGGCGTGGCCGCCTGATGTTGGCGTGTGCGCTGGCCGCCACGCTGCTTTCCGTTTTGCCGGTCCCGGTTTCCGCCCAGATGTTTAGCGACCGGCCGCCGCCGGTGCCGCCGGCATCGGTTCCGGAAGCCGCCGGTGGCGCGATGAGCCTGGCGCCGCCGTCCGGTCCGGCGTCGATCCCGAGCCTGCCGCCGACGTTGACCCAGCCGTCCATCGTGCCACCGTCGATCGCCGTGACCCCGCCGGTGGTGCCGCCCGCGGGCGCCTCGACCACGGGACAGGCGGTGCTGGCGCTGACGGCGCGCTACGGCAAGGATCTGCCGCCGATCACCAGCGGACTGGTGTGGCGGGTATTTTCGGACCGGCCGGACGAGACCGGCACCTTCAAATTGATCCGCGAGGATCGCGGCGCGACGCCGAACATCGTGCTGCCGCCGGGCAGCTATGTCGTCCACGTCGCGCTGGGTCTGGTCAGCGCGGTGCGGCCGGTGACCTTGAAATCGGAAACCGATCGCGAGGCCTTCGTGCTTCCGGCCGGCGGCCTGCGCATCGAAGGCCGCGTCGGCACGTCCAAGATTCCGCAGAACCAGATTTCATTCGCGATCTACAAAGGCAGCCAGTTCGAGACCTCGGAGCGCCCCGCGCTGCTGCCGAGCGTGGCACCCGGTGACGTCGCGTTGCTGCCGGAAGGCACCTATTACATCATCTCCAACTACGGCGACGCCAATTCCGTGGTGCGCTCCGACATCCGCGTGCAGGCCGGCAAGCTGACCGACGTGATCATCACCCATCGCGCCGCGGTCATCACGCTGAAGCTCGTCAGCGACAAGGGCGGCGAGGCGCTCGCCAACACCGCCTGGTCGGTGATCACGCCGGGCGGCGACGTCATCAAGGAATCGATCGGCGCATTCCCGCGTGTCATCCTGTCCGAAGGCGAATACCGCGCCATCGCCAAGAACGAAGGCAAGGTGTTCGAGCGTCCCTTCAACGTCGTCAACGGCGTCGACGGCGAAGTCGAAGTCATCGCGCGCTAGCGCAGATCGCGCCGTTAAACCTGGCGCAACTGTCATAGTCGCTAACGCGCACTAACCATCGCATGACTTAAAACTGTCATAATCGACGGTCTGCCGATACCGCCCCGCAATTTTTACACCGCGTTAAGCCGCGCTGCATTGGATGCAGTGGGAACAGACGTTTGCGTCGCGGGGAATGTCATGAGTGCTGCCGCCAAAAAAACGTCCGGAAAAGTCGACACGAAAATGTTCGACGACGTTCCGGTCCTGCAGCGCAAATGGCAGGCCGCCTTGCGACCCGGCGAAACGCTGCCCCGCTACGAAGACGTGATGCTGGGAAGCCTCGGCCGGCTGGCCGATCACATCGTGCTGATGAAGGAAAACGATCAAGCGCTCGAAATATCGCGCACCGGCCGCTACGTCCAGCAATGGCTGGATGACGAACGCTGGGACATTCCGCTGACCGCGCTGTCGCCGGATTGCGCGACCGCGCTCGGCGAGGCCGCTGCCAGTGCGCTGGCCAACAGCCGGCCGTATCTCGCGGTCGCCCATTGCGTGCGCGACGGTCTGGTCCGGACCTACGACGTTCTGGCGCTGCCGACCTCGTCGCGCTGGGGCGGCACGCTGATCGGCACCTATGTCAACGAGCGCGGCGCGCAGTATAATCTGCTGGATACGATCTTCTCCGCGACCGACGACGGCGTGCTGTCGCTGGCCACCATTCGCGATGCCGCCGGCCAGCCGTTCGATTTCCAGATCGTCCACCTCAATCAGGGCGCGGCGCGGCTGCTCAAACTGCCGTCGACCGAGCTGCTGTGGCGGCGGCTCAGCGCCGGCGGCAACCTGCTGTGCGCGCCGGAGGTCGTTCGAGCGGCTGCTCGAGATCGTCGACGGCGGCAATGGCGATCAGTTCGAGATCGACAGCGACGATCGCAACCTGAAACTGGGCGTGACCGCGTTCGGCGACATGCTCTCGCTGACGGTCTCCGATGTCACCGCCCTGAAGCGGCGCGAAGCCTCGTTCCGGCTGCTGTTCGACAACAATCCGATGCCGATGTGGGTGTTCGACGCCGAGACCACCGACTTCCTCAGCGTCAACGACGCGGCCGTGCAGCATTACGGCTACAGCCGCGACAAGTTCCTGGGCATGAAGCTGCGGCAGATCTGGCCGGAAGACGAATGGGCAAGCCACAGCGAGGCGCTGCAGCAGATCGGCGACATCTATCATTCCAGCCGCAACTGGCGGCATCTCAAGGCCGACGGCAGCGAAATCCATGTGCTGACATTCGGGCGGCGCGTGGCGTTCGACGGCCGTGACGGCTATCTGGTCGCCATCGTCGATATCACCGAGCGGCGCAAGGCCGAGGCCCGGATCGCCCACATGGCCCACCATGACGGCCTGACCGATCTGCCGAACCGGGATTTCTACCAGGATCGGCTGCGCCAGGCGCTGGAGCGCAGCCAGGCCGGCAACAAGCGGGTGGCGGTGCTGTGCGTCGATCTCGACCTGTTCAAGAACGTCAATGATTCCTTCGGTCATCCGATGGGCGATCGCCTGTTGAAGGCGGTGGCCGAGCGGCTGCGGGCCGAGGTTCGCGGCGAACAATCTCGTGGCGCGGCTCGGCGGCGACGAGTTTGCCATCATGCTGGCGTCCGACGTCTCGCCGAACGAAGTCAGCGATTTCGCCGACCCGGCTGATCGGCGCGTTGAGCGCGCGCTACGACATCGACGGCATCGAGGTCGTGATCGGCGCCAGCATCGGCATCGCGCTGTCGCCGGGCGACGGCGACAGCTGCGAGGAACTGATGCGCAACGCCGACATGGCGCTGTATCGGGCGAAGTCCGACGGCGGCGGCGTGCATCGCTTCTTCGAACGCGAGATGGACCGCCAGGCGCAAAAGCGCCGCGACATGGAACTCGACCTGCGCCGCGCCTTCGCCAATGGCGAGTTCGAACTGCACTACCAGCCGCTGGTGGATATCGCGCGCCGACCGGATCAGCGGCTTTGAATCGCTGCTGCGCTGGCGGCATCCCGACAAGGGCATGATCTCGCCGGCGGAGTTCATTCCGGTCGCCGAGGACATCGGATTGATCGTGGCGCTCGGCGAGTGGGTGTTGCGCGAGGCCTGCACCGAGGCGACGAAATGGCCCGACGACGTCAAGGTCGCGGTCAACCTGTCGCCGGTGCAGTTCCGCAGCCGCAATCTGGTTCAGGCCGTGATCTCGGCGCTGGCGCATTCCGGACTTGTCGCCGCTGCGGCTCGAGCTGGAAATCACCGAATCGGTTTTCCTGGCGGAGACCGAAGCCAATCTGGCGATCCTGCATCAGTTGCGCGAACTCGGCGTCAGCATCTCGATGGACGATTTCGGCACCGGCTATTCCAGCCTGAGCTATCTGCGGAGCTTTCCGTTCGACAAGATCAAGATCGACCGCTCGTTCGTCAAGGATCTCGCCGAGCGCTCCGATTGCGTCGCGATCGTGCGGGCGATCTCCGGCCTTGGCCGCAGCCTCAACATCACCACGACGGCCGAAGGCGTCGAAACCATCGACCAGCTCGACTGGCTGCGCGCCGAAGGCTGCAACGAGGTGCAGGGCTTTCTGTTCAGCGCGGCGAGGCCGGCCGCCGAGATCGAACAGTTGCTGTTCAAGTTCGGCCGGCGCGCCTCGCAGGCGGCGTGAGAGCTTATTGTTTGAGCATGATCTCCGCGCAAACGCTTCGCGTTTGTCGCGAGGGAAAACCGGTCCCCGCTTCCGGATCATGTCTAGAACCGCGTCACGATATCCGAGAGCGCCGGGCGCGGGCGGTCCTCGTTCGGCTTGGTCACCGTGCCGATATGGATGAAGCCGGCGAGCTTTTCGTCCGCCTTCAATCCAAACCCGTCGAGCACGTCGCGATCGAACGCGAACCAGCCGGTCAGCCAGTTGGCGCCGTAGCCGAGCGCGGTCGCCGCGGTGACGATGTTCATCGCGCTGGCGCCGGCCGATAATTCCTGCTCCCACGGCGGCACCTTGGGATGCGGCCTGGTGAAGCTGACGACGCCGATCACCAGCGGCGCATCCATCAGGCGGCGCTTTTCGATCTCGATCTCGGCCGCCGGCGCGCCCGGATTTTTCCGCGCGAAGACCTGGGCAATGACCTCGCCGGCGCGGGCGCGCGCATCGCCCTCGAACACGATGAAGCGCCACGGCGTCAGCTTGCCGTGATCGGGCACCCGCGCGCCGATGGTCAGGATGGTTTCGAGCTCGGCCGGCGAGGGGCCGGGGCCGCTCATCTCGCGCGGCTTGACCGAGCGGCGGAGTTTTCAAGAGTTCAATGGCGTCGGGCACTAGCAATTCCTCGATTGGGCGGCTGCCGCGGAGATAGGCGCGCAACCAGCCGGACGGAAGCCGATTTAGATCGATTGTGAACGATCAGGCTACCGACCGCGCCCGCTTCACGTCCGGCGGTGTGGCTTCATCGACCAGGGCGGCGATGGCCTCCTCGGTCGGCATCACCTTCTGTCCTTCGCTGCCGAGCCGGCGCACCGAGACCGAATGGGTCTCGGCTTCCTTCTTGCCGACCACCAGACAGCGCCGGGATCTTCGCCAGCGAATGCTCGCGGACCTTGTAGTTGATCTTCTCGTTGCGCAGATCGATCTCGACGCGCAGGCCGGCGCGCCGCGCCGCTGCCGCGACCACCTTGGCGTATTCGTCGCCTTCCGAGGTGATGGTGGTGACGACCGCCTGCACCGGCGCCAGCCAGAGCGGGAAGTTGCCGGCAAAGTGCTCGATCAGGATGCCGATGAAGCGCTCCATCGAGCCGCAGATCGCGCGGTGCACCATGACCGGCGTCTTCTTCGAGCCGTCGGCATCGATGTAGAACGCGCCGAAGCGTTCCGGCAGGTTGAAGTCGACCTGCGTGGTGCCGCACTGCCAGTCGCGGCCGATGGCGTCGCGCAGCACATATTCGAATTTCGGGCCGTAGAACGCGCCTTCGCCGGGATTGATCGCGGTCTTGATGCGGTTGTTGTGGCCCTGCGCCTGGATCTCCGACAGCACCGTCGCCATCACGCGCTCGGCATGATCCCACATCTCGTCGGTGCCGACGCGCTTCTCCGGCCGGGTCGAGAGCTTGACCGTGAGTTCGCCCTCGAAGCCGAAATCGGCATAGGTCGACAGGATCAGATCGTTGATCTTCAGGCATTCGTCGGCGAGCTGCGCCTCGGTGCAGAACACATGCGCGTCGTCCTGGGTGAAGCCGCGCACCCGCATCAGGCCGTGCATCGCGCCCGACGGCTCGTAGCGATGCACCACGCCGAATTCGGCGAGCCGCAGCGGCAGGTCGCGGTAGCTCTTCAGGCCGTGCTTGAAGATCTGCACATGGCCGGGGCAGTTCATCGGCTTCAACGCAAACCAGCGCTTGTCCTCGGCCTCGTCGCCGGCCGATTGCGCCGCGAACATGTTCTCGCGGTACCAGTCCCAATGGCCTGAGGTCTCCCACAGCACCTTGTCGAGGATCTGCGGCGCGTTGACCTCGCTGTAGTCGCCGGTCAGCCGCCGGCGCATATAGGCGATCAGCGCCTGGAAGATGGTCCAGCCCTTGGCGTGCCAGAACACGACGCCGGGGCCTTCCTCCTGGAAGTGAAACAGATCGAGCTCGCGGCCGAGCTTGCGGTGGTCGCGCTTCTCGGCTTCCTCGATCTGCTTGAGGTAGGCGTCGAGTTCTTCCTGCTTGGCGAACGCCGTGCCGTAGATGCGCGTCAGCATCGGATTGTTGCTGTCGCCGCGCCAATAGGCGCCCGCCACCTTCATCAGCTTGAACGCGTTGCCGATCTTGCCGGTCGAGGTCATGTGCGGGCCGCGGCAGAGATCGAACCAGTCGCCCTGGAAATAGATCTTGATCGGCTCGTCGCCGGGAATGGCGTCGACCAGTTCGACCTTGAAGTTCTCGCCCTTGTCGCGGAACACCTGCTTGGTCTTTTCGCGGTTCCAGACCTCCTTGGTGAACGGTTTGTCGCGCGCGATGATCTCGCGCATCTTCTTTTCGATCGCGGCGAAATCCTCCGGCGTGAACGGCTCGTTGCGGAAGAAGTCGTAATAGAAGCCGTTCTCGATCACCGGGCCGATCGTGACCTGGGTGCCCGGCCACAGCGCCTGCACCGCTTCGGCGAGCACATGGGCGGCGTCATGCCGGATCAGTTCCAGCGCGCGGGCGTCGTCGCGGGCGATGAATTCGATTTTTGCGTCATGCGCGATCGGATCGTTGAGATCGGTGACCACGCCATCGAGCGCCATCGCCACCGTGCGCTTGGCCAGCGACGGCGAGATGCCCTTGGCGATATCGAGGCCGGTGATGTCCCTGGGGAATTCGCGTTTGGCGCCGTCGGGGAAGGTGAGGGCGATCTTGTTGGGTTCGGCCGGTTTCAGATTCGCGAGGCCATACTGGAATCCGGGGGCGGGCGTATTGTTGTCAGACATTGTCATCTCCTGTGGCTCACTCCTGCGAACGAGCGCAGGTAAGCGGGAAGCAGCGGTATAGCAGGGGATTTGGGCGCTGCAACCGCGAAAAGCGAGGCTCTCGAAGACTTGCAACACGCCTTTGGGCCCCTCTCATCTGCAGATGGGGGAGGGGACGTCGACGCCGGACGGTAAAACCAGCCAGGCGCTATTCGATATCGAGACGGCTGGCCTGGAGCCAGCGTGGACGAAGCTCTCTGCCTCTTGTGCCGCTGCAGCGCCGGAGGCGCCGCCCGCAACGCCGTCTTCCGGTCTCACTTCCGCTCATGTGCCATGAGCGCGGCCACCGCCGAAACTGTCAATTAGATGCAGTTGCATTAAAGCGCCGGTCTGCTAACAACGCGCCGTGAAACGCTTCGCTCCCACCGCCCTGATGGTCGGAAATATCGTCACCGGCACCTCCGTGTTTGCACCGGCGGCAATGCTGGGCGAATTGTCTGGGGGACTCGATGTCAGTGTTCGCACCGCGGCGCTGCTGGTCACCTTCGGCGCTGTGGTGCTGTGCATCGGCTCGCCGCTGACGGCGTGGCTGACCAGCCGGATCGAGCGGCGCGCGCTGCTCACCGGCACGCTCGCGGTGATGGCGCTGACCAACGCGGCATCGGCGTTCGCGCCCGACTTCACCAGCCTGCTCGTCATTCGCCTGATCATGCTGGCGATCGGCGCGCTCTACACGCCGCAGGCGGCCGGCACCGGCGCGATGATCGTGCCGGTCGAGAAGCGCGGCAGCACCATCGCCTATATCTTTCTCGGCTGGTCGGTGGCGGCGGCCGTCGGCCTGCCGTTGATCACGTTCATCGCCAGCCGTTACGGCTGGCGCGAGGCCTATGGCGGGATCGGCGTGATCGGCTGCCTGAGTTGTGTTTTTCTGGCGTGGCGGCTGCCGGGCGGGTTGGTCGGCGCGCCGGTCGATCTCAAGACCTGGGCCGCGCTCGGGCGCAACCCGATGATCGCGCTGCTGCTGCTGATCACGACGCTGCAGATGTCCGGCCAGTTCGTGGTGTTCACCTTCATGGGGCCGCTGCTCTCGAAATTGACGCAGGCCGGTCCGGACGCGATCGGGCTGGTGTTCGCGTTCTACGGCGTGTTCGGCTTCATCGGCATTGTGGTCGCGACCCGTATCGTCGATTTCCTGGGGAGCCTACAAAACCTCGTTGCTGTTCACTTCGCTGCTGCTGGCGGGCGTCACCGGATGGGCGCTCAGCGCCGGCATCTATTCGTTGATGGCGGGATCGGTCGCGATCTGGGGCCTCGGCTTTGCATCGACCAACTCGATGCAGCAGGTCCGGCTGGTCGCCGCGGCGCCGGCGTTGGCGCCGGCATCGGTATCCCTCAATACATCGGTGCTCTATGTCGGACAGGCCATTGGTTCGGCGATTGGCGGTGTGTTATACGCGCGGAATCTGACTATACGGCGCCGGCTACGTGTCGATGGGGTTTGTCGCGCTGGCGCTACTGACGGTGATGCTGACGGGGGTCGTGCAGCGCCGGACAAAAACGGGGTGAACTTACAATGAGAACAATGCTGGCGCTGGTCGCGCTTCTCTATTCAGCCGCTGCCATGTCAACTGCTGCAATGGCTCAACAGAGCCCGCCACCGACGGTCGGGGACAAACCGCTGGTGCAGGTCAAGCCGCGTGGCGCAGCAGCGCCCAAGGCGGCGGCAGCACCGAAGAACCTGCCCATTGCCAAGAAGCTGCAGGCCTGCCTCGAGATCGATGACGGGACCAAAGGCCGGCTCGATTGCTACGACGCGATTTTCCCGCCCAAGCCAAACCCGAAGGCGCCAGCCGCCAAGGGCGTCGCCGATTGTCATTTCACCAAGGAAGAGGACGAGCGCCTGAACTGCTACAACGGGTTCGCCGAGATGATCCCGAAATTCTAGAGCAGTCCGGCCTGCGCATAACCTGTGGCGTTTTCGAGCCAACGGGTCGCGCGAATGCGCGCCCGATGACAGGCTCCGTGGCAGCCGGTTCGCGTGAAGAAAACGCGTCAAAACGAAAATCTTCTGCCTGCGACGGCGGTTGTGAAGCCGTCAGTCGCAGATGCGCGTCAGCGACTGCTATCAGAACTCGCCGCCACCCGCGCCAGCGCCGGCGTTGCCGCCATTTTTGACAGCACTTCCTCGACGGGGTTTCTGGTCCAGGCGCGCGTCACGTAATCGCGATGCGTCACGCCTTCGGGAGTCTCGACAAAGACCACGCTGCCGGGTCGCAACGGCGCGTCCATATCTTGCGACACGGCGATGCCTTTCTCGCGCAGCATATGCATCAGTTCCTGGTCGCGGCGCGCGGTGTAGTGCGTATAGGAACTGACGAAGAAGCCGGAGCGGTGGTTTTCGATCCAGGATGCGAACTTGTCCAACTCGCCGTAAACCGCATCGAGCAGGAACACGCCGCGGACCCGATCGCTGATGCCGCCGACCTCGAGGCTCCAGGCGGTTGGCAGGAAGCCGCCGCTATAGCCGACGATGACGATCGGCATGTTGGCGAACGTCTTGGCGGCATTGGGATCGCCATAGAGGCGCGCGAGTTGATCGGCGGACTCGTTGATGAAGCGCTTGAAGCCGCCGGGCTGCCAGAATTTGCCGGCGCTGGAATCGGCGGCGTCGACCGCCAGTTGCGGCGCCAGCAGCACCGCATTGGCGCCGGAGTCGGAAATCTGTTGCGGCACCAGCTGGCGGTCGCGCACGTCGCGTTCCAGCGTGGCGCCGTTGCCGTGGAAGAACACCACGATGACGCCGGGTTTGCTGATGTCGAAGGTCTCGGGGACATGCACCAGCACCCGATTGTCGCTGTAGGTTTCGTCCTGCCAATAGACCCGGCCGCTATAGCTGCGATGACCGCGGCGGTCGCCTTTGGAAATATTCAGGAACGGTGCTTCGGACGCGGGGTTGTTGCCGAAATAAGGAAAGGCCGAGGATTTCATGCTGACCAGCGTGGTCAGATCCTGTTGCCGCGGCGGACGCTGGTAAGGCAGTTGCGGCTCGAGCGAAGCCACGCGATACGGCGCGGGAGCCGATGGAGCTGTCGTTTGCGGGGAGATCTGAGGCGCGCCTTGTGCGGTTGCTTGGGCGACGGTTGTTGACGCGCCGTGCTTGGGCTGGAGATCGGCGATCTGGCGCTGCTGGAAACTCTCGCTTGCGGTTGGGAAGCGATCTCTGAACTGGGGTTGCGGGAAGCGGTCGTCAAAACTGTCGCCGGAGACCTGCGCATTGGCGGCGAGGGTGCCCGGGCCTGGCGCCTTGCCGCATTGAACCAGAACAAGGGAAAGCGGAACGAACGAAAGCAACGTGATCCAGCGCCATCGGTGCGAGCCGGCGCGACGGCCACGGGCCCGAGATGGCCGGGCTTGCCGCGGAGCAGGGCGCGCGAACGCCGGCGCGCTTGACGCACCCGCACGATCACAGCTTTGGAATTTCGGACTCGCCCCGATCATCCACCCATTGCCCCAACATTCAACGGCGACTGTATTTCAGCGCGCTGGTCTTTAGGTGACGTTAAGCTTCCGGGGACAAAACCCCACACCCGGCACGACCAAGAGGCCACGAAATCGTGTCGCGATTGTGGGACGTCACGTTGTTTTCGCAATCCTGGGCTCGGTTGCGGTGCCTCTCGGGGCGTTTTGGGTACTTTGATACCTGAAAGGAGCCCGGCTTTATCTCCTTGTTAACCCAGCTTGAATTGATAGGGGGCAGCCTGCACCATGCGAGCATCAGGGCGTGATGCCCAAGGCGTGGACCGGACATGACGGTATTAGGAACGGGAAGCGCGGCATTGCCCGATCGGCTTCCCGGCGGCGGCTCGATGGTCTCGGTGCGGGTCGCGACCGCGATCGTCGTGGCCGACATGATCGGCGTCGGCGTGTTCACCAGCCTCGGTTTTCAGGTCAAGGACATCCCCTCCGGCTTTTCAATCCTGCTGCTATGGACCGTCGGCGGCCTGGTCGCGCTGTGCGGGGTGTTCTCCTACAGCGAACTGGGCGCGATGTTTCCGCGCTCGAGTGGCGAATATAATTTCCTGACCCGCGCCTATCATCCGGCGTTCGGATTCCTGGCCGGCTGGGTATCGGCGACGGTGGGTTTCGCCGCACCGGTGGCGCTGGCGGCAATGGCGTTCGGCGAATACGGCAAATCGGTCTTGCCGGGCGCCTCGCCGCTGACGCTCGCCTTGGGCGTGGTCTGGCTGGTCTCGATCGTGCAGCTCTGCGGCCTCAGACACTCCAGCACGTTTCAATTGATCGCGACCATCCTGAAGGTCGTGCTGATCGTCGCGTTCCTGATCGCAGGCTTTGTCGTCGGCACGCCGCAGCCGGTTTCGTTCGCGCCGTCGTCGGGCGATCTTGCCCATGTTACCAGCGCGCCGTTCGCGATCGGGCTGGTGTTCGTGATGTATTCATTCTCGGGCTGGAACGCCGCAACCTACATCATCGGCGAGATGAAATTGCCGCAGCAGAACCTGCCGCGCGCGCTGCTGTCGGGCACGCTGATTGTGCTGGTGCTGTACGTCGCGCTCAACGCGGTGTTCCTCCACACCACGCCGATCGACAAACTGTCCGGGCAACTCGACGTCGCCCGTATCGCCGGCAGCTTCATCTTCGGCGATATCGGCGGCCGCGTCGTCGGCGCGATGATCTGCATCGGCCTCATTTCCTCGATCAGCGCCATGATGTGGATCGGCCCGCGCGTCATGATGACGATGGGCGAGGACATTCCGGCGCTGCGCCTGTTTGCCCGCAAGTCGAGCAACGGCGCGCCGGCCTACGCGATCCTGTTCCAGCTTGCGATCGCGAGCCTGTTGCTGTTCACCCGCAGTTTCGAGTTCGTCCTCGATTTCATTCAGTCGGGTTTGTTGTTCTGCTCGTTCTTCACCGTGCTCGGCGTCATCAAGCTGCGGATCACCCAACCCGACCTGCCGCGGCCCTATCGCGCCTGGGGATACCCGGTCACCCCGGTGGTTTTCCTGCTCGTGACCGGCTTCATGATGTACTATCTTTTGATCGAACGGCCAGTGCAGTCCTCGCTCGGTATTCTGATTATGGTTTCAGGCCTTTTGATCTATGCGGTTTTCCGCAAGCGGCCGGGCCGGACCAGCGCGACGATACCTGCAGGCCGCGAGTAAATAATGCCCCAGCTTAGAACCATCGTCGCGCTCGTTGGTGCCCTGTTGCTCGCGGTGATCGCGCCGGCGCGCGCCGCCGATGCCCTCACTGCCAACGACACCGCGCGTTTCCTGGCGGGCATGCCGCCGTCGGAGCAATCGCCGCTGACGGCGTTGACAAGAGATCCGGCATGGCAGCGCCACGCCCGTCTCTTCGATGCCGCGTTCGGACAGCTCGAGGCGCGGCAGCTTTCCAGGATCCGCAGCTGGGCGAGCGTCAATCTGGCCGCGCCGCGGTCGACGATGTTCTACATGTTCAGCGGTCCGGACTTCCTGTACGCGGACGCGTTCTATTCCAGGGCGACGACCTATGTGCTGAGCGCGCTCGAACCGGTCGGGTCGGTGCCCGATCTGACACGCGTGGCGTATCTCGGCGCGACGCTGGACAATATCGAGCATTCGATGAACTCGATCCTGAACTTCAGCTTCTTCATCACCAAGCACATGAAGACCGATCTGCGGGGCGATCAGGTCAGCGGCACCTTGCCGATCCTGTATGTGTTGCTGGCGCGGTCGGGAAAGACCATCCGCGATGTCAGCCTGATCTCGCTCGACGACAAGGGCGCGCTGCATTTTTCCAACGAAGATGCCGGCAGGAACGCCACGCGCGGTGTCCGGATCACCTTCGCCGGCGACGACGGCGTCGAAAAGACGCTGTATTTCTTCAGTACCGATCTCTCCAACAGCGGTGTCCGGGCCAGCGGCTTCCTGAAATTTTGCGCGACGCTGGCGCCCGGCAACAGCCTGATCAAGAGTGCGTCCTATCTGCTGCATGCCGGCAATTTCACCGTCGTGCGTGACTTTCTGCTCGCCAACAGCGCGACCATCATTCAGGACGATTCCGGCATTCCGCTGGCCGATTATGACCCGAGGAAATGGCGGTTCTTTCCGTTCGGCCGTTACGCCGGACCGATCAGCGAATTCCCCGGCCGCTATCAGCCGGCCTATGCGGAACTGTTCCGGCGCAGCCAGCCGATGGATTTCGGCATCGGCTATCGCTGGCGCTCGTTTGAATTGAACCTGCTGCTGTCGGTCAGGTTGCCGTCCGATGGCACCGGGAACGTCGACACCACGTCGTCGTCGGCACCGGTCGAGCCGCTGCAGCCGAAACCGCCGCAGCCAAAAAAGCCGCGTCCGCTGCCGCCGGTCGATATGCCCAGAGGATTTTTCGGGTTCTCGCGCTAGGCTTTGGTGGCGTTACCAGCGAACGCTTTGGCTGGGGTCGACAAAGCTCGCGGTGCTCGGAGGCTCCGGGTTGGCGCTGTAAAATCTGAATGCGGTGACGATGATGATGAGCAACACGAAGATGGCGATCAGATCGATCTGTCGGGGATCGTGTTCCCCGTGATGTCTGTGGCTGATTTTCCAGCGCATGATTTTGGCCTCCCGGCGGAAGTACCAAACCAATGCGTGCAGCAAGCGCTGGTTCCACGCAGGGCTGCAATGCGGATTTCGCGTGAAAGCGCTGCAGCACGCTAACCAGCACGTGCTGCTCAGGGTGCGTTGACGCCGCGCCAGCGCCCGAACCGCCATGGCAGATACCATCGCGCGCCGATTGGCCGGGTCAACGGCACGTTGTCGATTCCCGATGTGCCCCAGGGATGGCAGCGCAACAGCCGCGCCAGGGTCATCCATCCGCCGCCCCACAAACCGAAGCGCTCGATCGCCTCATCGCCATAGACCGAGCAGGTCGGCAGATGCCGGCAATTGTAACCGACCAGCGGCGACAGCGTATGCCGGTAAATCCAGATCAGCGCGCGCCCGGCGTTGCGGGGCAGGCGCTGCACGGTGCCGGCGCAAGCGGGGCAGGAATGGGAGAATGGATGCTTCATGGGCGACGTGCTGCAATCATTCGCAGGCCAATGCGCGGTTCCCATGCAGGGAACCGTCGCGTGTTGGCATTTACGTCACAACCCGTCAAATATCGCATGGTTTAGGTCGCGCTACACCAAGGCTCTATGGACGACGCGGAAACGCAAGGTTACCGTTTTAATAGCGCCACTATGACAGAAACATGTGGTGTTGGACTGGGGCCATTGCCACTGCCCGTATCGGGGCTTGCGGGAAGGAGCCAAATTGAAGTTCGTGAGGTCGCTTAATCTTCGCGGCTTGGCGCTACTCGGCGCCGCCGCCCTCTGCATCGCTTTGCCCGGCGCGACGATGACGCTTGGCAATTCCGCTCATGCCGGCGCGACGCTCGAAGAGCGGAAATTGCCGATGCGATTTAGCTGGGTGGCGTGCGAACCCAATTGCCACGGCTGGGTTAACGCCGTCGGCATTGTTACCGGCGAGAGCCCCGCTGATTTTGAAGCGTTCGCGCGAGGACGCCATCTCGACGGGGCGACCGTGGTGCTGGATTCCAGCGGCGGTTCGGTCAACGACGCCATTGCGCTCGGCCGGCGCTGGCGCCAGCTCGGTCTGGCGACGACCGTCGGCATCACCGTCGAGGACCATACCGCGAAGGGCGATCAGGCCAGCGTCGTTCCCGATGCTTATTGCGAATCGATGTGCGTGTTCCTGCTGCTGTCGGGCAAGACGCGTTACGTGCCTGATGGCGCGCATGTCCGGGTGCATCAGATCTGGATGGGTGATCGCGCCGACGACGCCAAGGCGGCGAGCTACACCGCGCAGGACCTGATGATCGTCGAACGCGACGTTGGCCGTCTTGCCAAATATACTTTCGACATGGGGGGCGCTGGCGATCTGCTGTCGCTGTCACTGAGCGTGCCGCCGTGGGAAGATCTGCACGAATTGTCACGGGACGAATTGCGGCTGACCAATCTCGTCACCACGGATGCGGTGGCCGAAGTGCTGCCCCAGACCAAGCCCGACAGCACGGCACCGGTGGCCGAACTCGTGGCCAAGCCGGTGCAGGATCGCTTTGTCACCAACGCCGTGCGGGCCGAGGCATCCGCGCCGAAGGAAACTGCGATGCCGGACAAGTCGACCAAGACGGCGGAGGCGCTGGTTCCGGCGGACATTGTCACGGCGCCGGCGAAGTAGCGGCGAATAGTCTTCCTCATGGTGAGGAGCCGCGAAGCGGCGTCTCGAACCATGCTTCAAGACATGTGGCGCATCCTTCGAGACGCGGCCAACTGGCCGCTCCTCAGGATGAGGTCCGGATGCGCGATGCAGGCAGGGCAAACACGTAAGGTTAACCCCGCGCCTCAATCGGCTGCTTGGTCTTTTCGGCCGCCTTCGCTTCGATCTGGCCGATCGCATCGACCACGGCATCGAAGGTCAGCATCGTCGAGGCATGGCGTGCCTTGTAGTCGCGCACCGGCTCGAGCAGGGCGATGTCGGCCCATTTACCTTGCGGCGGGCTGCCGTTTTCCTTCAGCATCTTGCGGACGGTCTCGCGCAATTCGCGCAATTCGCCCGCGGTCGAGCCGACCACGTGGCTCGCCATGATCGAGGAAGAGGCCTGGCCGAGTGCGCAGGCCTTCACATCATGGGCGAAGTCGGTGACCACCGGCCCATCCATCCTGAGGTCGATCTTGACGGTCGACCCGCACAGCTTGGAATGCGCCGTGGCGCTGGCATCGGGCGTATCCAGCCGTCCGAGCCGGGGGATATTGCCGGCCAGTTCGATGATCCGCTTGTTGTAGATGTCGTTCAGCATGGGATTGGGCTCTCGGGCATGCACCGCGATCGCCCCTGGGTCACCCTTGGATCACCCTTGGCGAGCGCGGTCTTGAGCCTTATATATGGACAGCAATGGCGGAAAAACAGCCCGCCCATTGCCCCGGCAGCCTCAATAGAAGCCAAATTGGCCGCCGTGGTGTTTAACATCGTGACTCAGGCGTCCGGCGGCAAGCCGCCCCGTCTGCCGGTGACACTCCGGTCCGAAAGACCGGTCGAACGGAGTAGACATGGACGCCTTGATCAAATCCCTCCGCCCCAACCAGCCCGCCGACGCCAAGCCTTCGGATTTGAAGCCTTCGGACGCGAAAGCCCCGGCTTCGAAGACGCCGGACATGCGTCCCGCGGAACTGGACCCGTCCGAATTCCTCGCCGCCGCCGTGCGCGCGGACCAGCCGCGCCCGTCGCGCGCCGAGGCTGAGCAGGCCGTACACGTCCTTCTTGAATTACATCGGCGAGAACCCGGAGCGTGAGGGCCTGCTCGACACCCCGCGCCGGGTGGTCGAGGCCTTCGACGAACTCTATCAGGGCTATCATCAATGTCCGGCCGAGGTGCTCGACCGCACCTTCGGCGAGACCGCGGGCTATGACGATTTCGTGCTGATCCGCGACATCGAATTCACCTCGCAATGCGAGCATCACATGATGCCGTTCTACGGCAAGGCGCATATCGCCTATACGCCGGTGGAGCGCGTGGTCGGATTGTCCAAGCTGGCGCGCCTGACCGATATCTTCGCGCGCCGCCTGCAGACCCAGGAACATCTCACCGCGCAAATCGCCGCGGCGATCGATGAAATTCTCAAGCCCCGCGGCGTTGCCGTGATGATCGAGGCGGAGCATACCTGCATGTCGGTGCGTGGCGTCGCCAAGCATGGCGCGGTCACGTTCACCAGCCGCTTCACCGGCATGTTCCGCGACAATCCGGCGGAGCAGGCGCGCTTCCTGTCGATGGTGCGAGGGTCGAACCGCTAACCGCCCCTCGATCGAGTTAAACGAGGGTCTCTCGTGTCCAGCTCTGCTCACAATCATGAGATCGAGGAAGGGCTGGCGTTTCAGCCCAAATTCGACGCGTCGGGCCTCGTCACCTGCGTGGCGACCGACGTTGCGACCGGCGACGTGCTGATGGTCGCTCACATGAACGATGAAGCCCTGCGCAAGACCATCGCCAGCGGCGAGGCCTGGTATTTCAGCCGCTCGCGCCAGGCGCTGTGGCGCAAGGGCGAGAGCTCCGGCCATACCCAGCGCGTGGTCGAGATGCGGATGGATTGCGATCAGGACGCGGTGTGGATTCGCGTCGAGCAGACGGGTGCTGCCTGCCACACCGGCCGCCGCTCGTGCTTCTACCGCAAGATCGACGGCGGCGAGGGCGGCGCGACATTGTCGTTCGTGGATGCCGACAAGCTGTTCGATCCGAAGGCGGTCTATCGGACGAAGACGTAGCGTGCATCCACCGTCATTCCGGGTTCAGCCCTGCGAACTGCCGGAATGACTGCGGATGGATCGTCCGTTAACCCGTCGTTAACCATAATCGTCCCAGTGTGACTGTGGCATGAGCGCCCTTTTGGGAGAAAGGCGCGCGGATAGCGCCAGGCGGGCGTTTCGCGGGGAGCGGGGCACCAGGATATGACGGTCGATAGCTCAAGCGCCACGGCAACGGCAGGTGTCGCCTCGTCGCGCGCGCAAATTGCCGGCGCGATCAAGCAGGCTGCCAATACCACCGGCACCAGCTTCCAATATCTGCTGACCACCGCGAAAATGGAATCCGACTTCAATCCGAAGGCGGCGGCTTCGACGTCGTCGGCGGCCGGGTTGTTTCAATTCATCGAGCAGACCTGGCTCGGCACCGTGAAGGAAGCGGGCGCGCAGCTCGGCTATGGCCAATATTCCGACGCCATCACCAAGTCCTCGTCCGGCGATTATTCGGTCAGCGATCCCGCCAAGAAAACCGCGATCATGAAGCTGCGGGACGATCCCGCCGCCAGTTCGGCGATGGCCGGCGTCCTGACCCAGTCCAACAGTTTCAAGCTCACCGGCCTGATCGGCCGCCGCCCGACCGACGGCGAACTCTACATGGCGCACTTCATGGGCGTCAGCGGCGCGGGCAAGCTGATCACCAATGCCGAGGACAATCCGCAGGCGTCCGGCGCGCGGATGTTTCCGAATGCGGCCGCGGCCAACCGCTCGATCTTCTATGACAGTTCCGGGGGCGCGCGCAGCGTCTCTGAAGTTTATTCGGTGCTGACATCGCGCTACGCCGCTGCCTCGAATTCATCGGCGACGCGCACCGCGATGGCCGCGGTCGGCGATACCCCGGCCACGACCGCCGTCGCGAGCGCCGTGCAGGCGACCGCGCCGATGGACAGCGCCACCTATCTGTCGACGTTTCCGAACGCGACGGCAGCAGCGCCTGTTACGGTGGCGTCGGCTGCGACCGCGGCCGGCAGTTCGACGGCGGCGGATACCAGCTTCCGTTCGCTGTTTCAGTTCGGCGGGCGGTCGCAACCGGTCTCGCCCGCGATCCATAAATTGTGGGGCGAATCCGGCTCGCTGACGTCGGATGCGGTGGCCAGCGCAGCACCGGCGGCCCCGACGTCAGGCGCCAGCGCACCGCAAGGGCTCGATCTGTTCAGCGATCGCAGCGGCACGTTCAGCAGCTAGTCGATACGCCGCCGGCCGGCGGGCAGGCCAGCACCCTTAACAAAACGTCAATAAAACCAGTCGTTTATGGTGAACGCTTTGTTAAGCGTCGTGGTTTATTTTGTATGACAGTGGCACCGCGTCATGGTGTCGTCTCAAGTTGCGTAAGCCGGCAGGACCATGATCGTTCGGCAGTTCATTAGTTGGGTTAGGACCGCTCCCGCAGGCGAGCGGGCGGAGGCGACGCGATCTCTGGCGCGGGCCTGGATCATCTCGGATCTGACCGAGGAGGACCGCGCCGCCGCCGAGGGCGCGCTCCTGATGCTGCTCGACGATCCGTCGCCGCTGGTGCGCCAGGCCATGGCGGAAGTATTTGCGCGCAGCACCGAGGCGCCCGGCGCCATCGTGCAGGCGCTGTCGCTCGATCAGCCGTCGGTGGCGCTGCCGGTGCTCGAACATTCACCGCTTCTGATCGACGCCGACCTCGTCGACATCATCGCGACCGGCAGTTGCGAGACGCAATGCGCGATCGCGCGCCGCATCAATTTGCCGCCCTCGGTATGTGCGGCGATCGCCGAAGTCGGCACCGCTTCGGCGGCGCTGGAGCTGATCGAAAACGCCTACGCCGAACTGCCGCCGTTTTCCTGGGACCGCATCGTCGAGCGCCACGGCCATCTCGCCGCGATCCGGGAATCGATGCTGGTGCTGGAAGATCTGCCCGCGGCGACGCGGGTCGCGCTGGTCGCCAAATTGTCGGATACGCTGGCGCAATTCGTCGTCGCCCGCAACTGGCTCAGCGCCGATCGCGCCGACCGGATCGCCAGCGAGGCGCGCGAACGCTCGACGGTGAACATCGCGGCCGTTTCGCGCGGCGATGACATGAGCGGCCTGGTGCGGCATCTGCGCGCCACCGGCCAGTTGACCGCGGGACTGATCCTGCGCGCGTTGCTGTCGGGCAATCTCGAACTGTTCGACCACGCGCTGGCGGAATTGTCCGGCCTGCCGCCGGCCCGGGTCTCCGCATTGCTGCACGATCGCGGCGGCGCCAGCCTGCAGGCGTTGCTGACGCGCGCCGGATTGCCGGAATCGACTTTCGCGGCCTTCCGGGTGGCGCTCGAAGTCAATCATGAAACCGGCTTTGTCGACACGCTCGGCGGGGCGGCGCGATTGCGGCGCCGGATGGTCGAGCGGGTGCTGACGCAGTGCGAAACCGATCCGAAAACCGCCGAACCGCTATTGATCCTGCTGCGGCGCTTCGCGACCGAGTCGGCACGGGAAGAGGCCCGCATGTTCTGCGACGAACTGATGGCCGACGATGCCGTCGCAATGATGCCGGATGATTTGATCGCGGCGTAGTTCAGGACACTCATCGTTGCGTCGTCCCTGCGAATGCAGGGACCCATACGCCGTGTCGTCGGTGATTTAGAAAAAGCGTTGGAGCGTTCTGCCGCAGCATAACCGCCAGGGGTTATGGGTCCCTGCGTTCGCAGGGACGACAGCAGAAACTTTTACTACTCCGCCGGCACGATGCTCGGGGCGAGGATCGCTTCGAGATGTTCGGGGCGGTTGCGGTTGGCGTAGGTGAGGTATTCGTCGGCGACGCCGCGCAATTGCCGGCTCAATTCGCTGGCGGTGCTCACGGTGTCGAGCTTGGTGCGCTCGCGCACGATGGCCTGGATGGCGTTGATGTGATGCGCGATCAGTTGCGCCGGCACCTTGCCGAGATCGGGCGCGTGCTCGATGATCCGGCACAGGCTGTCGGCTGCGGCGCCTGCGGAAGGAAAGCCGAACGTGGCGGCGTCGCCCTTGATGTCGTGCGCGGCGCGAAACAGCTCTTCGCAATTGTCCTTGGTAAACCCGTCCTTGAGGGTCGCGGCGTAGGCGGCCGTGAGCCGGTCGCTTTCGATCGTCATCCAGTTCTTGAATTCGCCCGACAGGCCGGCGAGGGCCTTCTCGGCGCGCGCAACCGGATCGTCGAGATCCTTGTCCGCGACGCGCCGCAGCACCTTGCGCAGCGGATTGGGCTGCGTGATCACGTGATGATCGGCGAAGGTCTCGATCTGCAGCGCTGTGGGCTTTTCTCTCGCCATCTCAATTCCTCCGGCGCTACAGGGGAGTTCTGGCTTTGTCGAGCAGCGAGGGCTGCTGCATCACTTCCATCTCGCCGCCGACGCGACGCTCGGGGCCGATATAGGCGGTGGCGGTGTTGCGCCGGCGGTCCGGGCCGAAATAGATCTTGGTCTTGATGAACGGGCGCGGATTGGCGACCACGTTGAGAATGCGCTGATAGAGCCCCTTGGCCGAGATCGGCTTGGCGAGAAACTCGGTGACGCCGGCGTCGCGCGCCACGGTGACGCGGCGCTTCTCGGAATGGCCGGTCAACATGATGATCGGCGCGTAGGGATTGCCCTTGGATTCCGGCTGCCGGATCATCTGCGCCAGTTCGAGACCGTCGAAGATCGGCATCGACCAGTCGGTGATGACGATATCGGGGACGTAGTGGGTGTACATTTCCAGCGCGGTGGCGCCGTCCTCGGACTCATAGACTTCACGCGCGCCGAACGAGTGCAGCAGCGTGCGCAGGATGCGCCGCATATGCGGATTGTCGTCGCAGACGAGAAATCGCAGCTTGTTGAAATCGATGCGGAACATGGCGCGGCTCTAAGCACATACCGAACGGCTCGGTATACTCCGCGTTAACCATATCCCGCGCGCGTTAACGAATGGTTGCGATCCGGCCTCCGGCCGGGCCTTGCCGCGGCGAAAAGGCCAGCCGTGCCGGCGCGGTCAATGACCGAATTGTTCGCGCAAAATGCGCTCTTCCAGGCTGTGGCCGGGGTCGAACAGCATCCGCATCGAGATGGTCTTGTCGGACAGCACCTCGACGCGGCGGACATCGCGCGCCTCGTCGTGGTCGGCGACCGCCGCGACCGGGCGCTTGTCGCCTTCGAGCACCTCGATGACGACGAACGCCGTATTGGGGAGCAGGGCGCCGCGCCAGCGCCGGGGACGAAACGCGCTGATCGGCGTCAGCGCCAGCAAGGCCGCGTTGATCGGCAGGATCGGACCTTGCGCGGAGAGATTATAGGCGGTCGATCCCGCCGGCGTCGCCACCAGGATGCCGTCGGCGATCAGCTCCGCCATGCGCTCGCGCTCGTCGATCAGGATCCGCAGGCGCGCGGCCTGATGGGTCTGGCGGAACAGCGCGACTTCGTTGATGGCGTGGTGCAGATGCACCCGGCCGTGGACGTCGGTGGCGCGCATCAGCAGCGGATGGATCACGGATTCGCGCGCCGCCGCCAGCCGGGCGTGCAGGTCGTGGGTAGCGTACTCGTTCATCAGGAAGCCGACGGTGCCGCGATGCATGCCGTAGATCGGCTTGCCCGAATGCATGTGACGATGCAGCGTTTGCAGCATCAATCCGTCACCGCCGAGCGCCACCACGACGTCGGCGCCGGCAGGATCGTGATTGCCGTACATCTCCGACAATTGCGCCAGCGCCTGCTGCGCTTCCGCGCTGGCGCTCGCGACGAAGGCGATCCGGTCATATCGCTGGGGGCTGGTCATGGGATCGCGGGCTCATGCTGGCGCGGATGGGAGCAGGGTGCGCCGGGGTCGTCTATACGACCTCTGCCGGTTTTGTCGAGATGGCCGGGCGCCCGGGTGATATCACGGTTATCGCGCGGTGCGTACGGCACAGGATCAACTCTCCGCGGGTGAGCTTGCGCAGCCGGTCAACCTGTCGCAGTTTTGGGCTAGAAAATGCGGCTGTCGGCAATGGACCGCTGAAAACCGGCTGGAAACAGGGAAGGCATGAATATGGCCAGATCTTCGAGCATGGCCGGATCTTTCGCGGCGCCTCGCTATCTACGCCCCGTGCTTGCGGCTCTGGTGTTCTCGCTGGCCTTCTCGCTGGTATTCTCGTTGACTTTGGGCGCCCGCGCGCAGGATGCGGCGCCGGAGCAGCAGCCTGCCGCCGCTCCGTCAGGCCAGAAATCAGGCGACCAGAAGCCCGGAGAAAAGGGCGGGCGTGGCAATACGCCGGCATCACCGGCCGCGGCCGAACAACATCGCCTGCCGCCGGATTCCACCACCAAGCAGACCCTGGCGCTTCCGGGGCGCTCGCTCGCCTTCTCGGCGACCGCGGGCTCGATCCGGCTGTTCGATGACAAGGGCGAGCCGCAGGCCGACATCGCCTATACCGCCTATCAGCTCGACGGCGCCGATCCGGCCACCCGTCCGGTGACCTTCCTCTTCAACGGCGGCCCGGGCGCGGCTTCGGCCTATCTGCAACTCGGTATTGCCGGCCCCTGGCGGTTGCCGATCAATGGCGACGCGGGCGTGTCGTCCGCATCGCCCGATCTGCAACCCAATGCCGAGACCTGGCTCGATTTCACCGATCTCGTCTTCATCGATCCCGTCGGCACCGGCTACAGCCGTTTCGTCGCGACCGGCGACGATGTGCGCAAGCGCTTCTTCTCGACCGACGGCGATGTCAATTCGCTTGCGGTGACGATCCGCCGCTGGCTGGAAAAATCCAATCGTCTGCTGTCGCCGAAATATCTCACCGGCGAAAGCTATGGCGGCATTCGCGGGCCGAAGATCGTTCGCGAGTTGCAGATGAACCAGGGCGTCGGCGTCAAGGGGTTGATCCTGTTGTCTCCGGCGCTCGACTATCGCGAGTTGGGCGGCTCGAGCATCCTGCAATATGCCGCAAGCCTTCCGACCATGGCGGCGGTCGCGCGTGAAACCAAAGGCGCCGTCACCCGTGCCGACATGGCCGATGTCGAAAGCTATGCCGGCGGCGAATTCCTGACCGATCTCGTCAAGGGCGTCGCCGACACCGAAGCGACGACGCGGATTGCCGACAAGGTAGCTGCGCTGACCGGGATCGACCAGGCGGTGAGCCGCCGGCTCGCGGGCCGCTTCGATACGATTGAATTCCGCCGGGAATTCGCTCGCAAGGACGGCAAGGTGACCGGCCGCTATGACGCGTCGGTTTTGGGTTTCGATCCCTATCCCGATTCGAGCTTCTTTCGTTTCAGAGATCCGTCCGGCGATCCCTTGACCGCGCCGCTGACCAGCGCGGTGGTCGACCTCACCACGCGGAAGCTGAACTGGCGGCCGGACGGCTCCTACCATTTGCTCTCGGGCGCGGTCATCAAAGCCTGGGACTTCGGCCGCGGCAACAGCCCGGTCGAGTCGACGTCGCAATTGCGCGAAATCCTCGCGCTCGATCCCAAGCTGAAATTGCTGGTCGGGCACGGCCTGTTCGATCTCGCGACGCCGTATTTCGGCACCAAGATTCTGCTCGACCAGATGCCGGCGTTCGGCTCGCCTGCGCGCGTCAAGCTCGTGGTCTATCCCGGCGGCCACATGTTCTATTCGCGCGACGCCTCGCGCCAGGCCTTCCGAACCGAAGTGCAGGCGCTGATGAAGTAAGGCTGCGAAAACGCAACGCGCCAGGATTTGGCGCGCACGGCGCGCGCGGACTTCAACGGACAGGGTGGCGCTGGCGTGGCGCGTAGCGGCGCTTGATCTCTGCGCTCAGGATTTTCTCCGGCTTCAGATTGGAGCCGGCGAGCCAGAGATCGCTGACCCTGCCTGTCTTGTTGCGGATACGGCGTACCGGTTCGCCATGACTGCCGTAGCCGGCTGCGACCGAGATCAGGATACGAGCGCGTGGAGTACGAGGCCTTATTGGGCCATTGATATTATCTGCACCTGCGTCAGCCCTGAGCGGTTCAATGGCCTGGTCGTCCATAGCGGCATGTTCATAGATTACGACAACCTGGCCAACTCCCCGCCATCGAAATTCACCGTCCGGATCGACCCCGACCACACCAAACGACATTACATCGATCTTACGGAATATGGCGTTCCCCCCTCCCGCATCCGGTTCTTTCGGATGGCCAGGTCAAGCTTCGTTTTCGTGGCGGGCGCGGTCGTGGTGCTGGGTTTCGCGATCTACTCGACTCTTCACGCCGGCCTGGGTCCTACGGCATTCAGGCCGGATTAAGCCACCGGCACAGTCGTCGCAAGCGGAAGCGTTCTGCATGACTGGTCGATGAACCCCAACACCTGCACGTCAGGCGCCGTCGATGGATTTCACGGTGTTAACCTGTCCAACTCGCAAAACCCCGGTCAACAAATCACTCTGATCGACGACCGCGTTGCGGGGGATGAGCTAGACGCCGATATTCCGGGGCAGGGGAAGCATTTTCGGTTCTTCCCACGGGATTGTAAGGTGTTCAGCCTGAACCTGACGCCAATGAGCAGCATTCCCCGCGTACGGTGACGCTGTGCAATGTTGATCGCCCATCGACGCCACGATCGGCCCGCCACGTCATGATGAGACGGTGATCGCCAGTGCGCGCTCGCGCGCGCGGATACGGCCGTACCGGTTCGCCATGACTGCCGTAGCCGGCTCGACCGAGATCTTGCCGGCATCGCGGCTTGAGATTTCGATCTCCGACGCATCCATGAAGGGATTGATCGCGCCGGGAACCGCAGCGATCACGATGTTTCCGATCGGCACCAGATCCACCGCGCCCCATTGACTCCACCAGCGTCCGGTCCAGTCGCGAATGCGCCGGTCGGGCACGCCGCGTTCGGCGAAGCTGCGCAAGATGTGGATCGCGCCATCGAGCCACAATCCGGCCCAGCCATCGGTGGAATTGGTCAGGATGGTGATCGCCAGATCGCGGGCGGGCACAGCGCAGGTGCGCGAGATATAGCCCTGGAAGCCTCCGGTATGGCCGAACCAGTCCCAGCCGCCGGTGTTGCCGCTCATGGTGCCGGCCGAATGGCCGCCTCCAGGTTGGGATGGGCGCTGATTGCCCCACGATGCTTGTCGGGCATCTCCCGGCGCGGGAGGTGGAGCACCACGTCCGCTTCCTGCACTCGCCACTTGCGCGAAGAAGGCGACGTCGGCTGCCGTGCTGACAGTCGGCGGAACGCCGCCACGAGAGTGCGCTGGAGTACACCTCAATGACGAGGCGGCGGTCGAGCGGAGCCTCGGCGTCATGACCACGGCGAAGCTTGAACCACCCACTCTTACGTCGTGCTGCAGTCGGGCGGCGCCTCCGCGCAGGTCGGCGGCCGCCACGATCCTCCGCCGATCCACGATCATCACGGCTCGATCGCCAAGGAGCTGATCGCCTCGATGGGAGGCCCCAGCGAGTCACATCCGGATGGTTGACCTCCATCGCCGCCATTGCGCGCTGGGTATCGTGGAAATCGAGATGTTTCCGGGTCGGATCGCTCTGCATGTCCCAATCTCTACAGTCATGTTCACTGTAGAGTGATACGGACGAACGTGAAAGCGATAGTCGTGAGCCTCAAAGGTAGCTCACGGGTATCATCATGAAGAACAAACTGGCATTTCTTTATCCCTTCGTCGCCATCGTCCTCTGGTCCGGAAACGTCATCGTTTCCCGAATGTCCGCGCACACGATCGGCCCGGAGGCGATCACCTTCTATCGACTGCTGCTCGCAGTTCTTTTGATGAGCGCGTTCGTCGCTGTGCCTGCATGGCGAAATCGCTCCGTTCTCTGGGCTCATCTTGGGCAGTTCGCCATTCTCGGCTTTCTGGCGATGTGCCTGTTTCAAAGCCTGTCCTATCTCGCGGCTGAAAGCACCACGGCGACGAACTGGCCGGCTTCACGGCGCTGACGCCGCTGCTCACGGTCGCGCGCCGTGTTGCTGAGGACGCCCCGACAGTCGCGATGGTCGGCGGCGGCATCCTGTCGCTTGTCGGGCTCGTCTACCTTGTCCGAGTGGGTGATCCAGCCGCGCTGCGCGAATGGCGTTCATCTCGGCGATCCCTTGATGTTCTTGGCTGCGCTGATCTATGCACTCTACGGCGTGCTGCTGAAGCGCTGGAGCCTCCCCGTTGCCAGCTGGCAATCGACCTACATGCAGGCGATCTGCGCCCTGACCATTATGTTCCCGGCATTCCTTGCGACACCAGCGCCGATGCGCTCGCTGAACGCCGAGACACTGCCGCTCATCGCCTATGCCGGCGGCTTGGCTTCGGTCGTTCTTCCGTTCCTGTGGGTCCGTGGCGTCCAAATCCTCGGGCCCAACCGCTGCGCGGCTTCATGAACCTCTTGCCGGTCCTCACCGCGGTCGGCGCATTACCTTGCTCGGCGAACCGGTGCGCTCCTACCACGTGATCGGCGGCAGTGTCGCGCTCGCGGGTGTTGCGCGCCGAAGTTTTCCGCCGGCCGTTGCTCGGTGCGCTTCTGAAATGCCACAGATCGTCGAGTGAGCGAGGTGAATTCCGCGGTGGCAGTGAACTGGACGAATCATGCCTGGGCCTGAGCTCCGTCAGCCTGTCGGGGTAACTCGGCGCGTCTCAGACGGTGTCGAACCACTCGCGGATGTAGTTCACCGGCGTAACGGCATTTGCAGCCATGGCGGTCCATAGGCACACCAAAATGTCGGGCGCCAGGGGAAGTCGATATCTCTGAACATTCAGCCCGGTACGTATTCTCGAATGTTGTCCGACAAACTAAAACCGGCACAACCCTTGAGTTGTGCCGGTTGATTGACGTCGATGCGACGAATATTCGCCGAGTAAATTTTCGTTGCAATATTGGCTCAGTACACGAGACCGGTGCCCGGCGGCTTTTCCAGCGCCGAGGCCAGCGAGCGATATTCCGCGCTGTCGGTACCGGCGATCGAGGCGATCTTGTTCAGGTGATACTCGGCCTGTTCGCGATTGCCCTGTTCGAGCTGCCACAATCCATAATACTGCCAGGTCCGCACATGGTTCGGATCGGCCTTGAGCGCGCGCTCGTACCAGATCTGCGAAACCTTGTAATCGCCGAGCTTGCGATAGGAATAGCCGATCAAATTGGCGACATCGGCACGATCGTCGTGACCGAGCGCCTTCAACTGGTCGATCGCGGCGGCGTAGTCGTGGCGGTCATAGATGGTGCTGTAGGCGGTGTGATAGCCCGCAAGGAAGCGCGGATCATCCAGGCTCGAGCTCTTGTCCTTTTTCTTGGCTTTGCCCTTGCCATCCGACGACGGCGGCGGCGGTGCCGGATTATCGCCGCCCGCGGCATAAGCCTTGATCACGGGGGCGGAAGCCAGCGCCATGGTGATCGTGGCTAACATGAAAAACTTCATCGCAGATGTGCGCATGCGTATCTCCCGGTTTTCAGCGTGATGATCCTACACCCAAGCCTGAGAACATGAACAGCCGAGGCAGCAAAACATTCCCGCCATGGCGAAATTATTGGCGTCGATAGCGCGCAGCTTGGGACGGCATCCGGGCCGGAACATGACCAGGAAGTCATCCAGATGAACGAAGTCCATCGCCGCGCTTCAGGGTGGGTTCAGCGCCGGACCATTAGGGTCGCGCCATGATCAACGAGCCCGGCCATCCGACCGGCCGCCGTGCGATCCCTGAAGGAGATACCCATGTTGAAGACCATTTCCGCCGCGCTGCTCGCGATCTCCGTTCTTGCCGCGCCTGCGATGGCGGCCGGTATTGCCAAGGACACTGTCAAGACCACCCGGGTCAGCAAGACCGCGCAGGCTCCCGTGATCAACGCCGTCAAGGTGAAGCCGAGCGTGCTGAATGCCAACGCCAAAATGGGCCGGCATCATCACCGCTCTCACCGCCATCATCGCTTCCACAACGGTTTCCACAAGCACATGAGCCACAAGCACTTCCACAAGCACTTGGGCGCCCACAAGCCGCACCAGTTCTCGAAGGTCACGGTCAAGCACGTCAAGACCGCCATCAAGCGCGGTTGATATCGGTCCGCGGGCGCGGTTTCACATTGCCCCACCGCGTCGGCGGATTAGAGAGCCGGCCCGCATGCCATTGCTTCCCCGATGGCTGCGGGCCGGTGCCGCTGTGACGGCCGGTGGACGAACCCCACGAGACGAATTCCATTTCGCCGGATCATGTTCTAGGGTTTGCGGGCGGCAAACTACGGAAGACGAGTTGCGATTGGGGATATCGGCGAAATCTGTGGCGATCCTGCTGCTGGGCGCAGGACTTGCGGCTTGTGCAGGCAGCGATGACAGCCGCAACATCAGCTACACCGACGATCGCAGTGGCGCCAACCAGCCGTACCCGAACGATTACCGTCCCCAGCTGCTGGCGTTCCTGAAGACCTATCTCAACAATCCCGTCGGCGTGCGTGACGCCGGGATCGCCGACCCGGTGCAGCGCACCGTCGGGGGCCGGCTTCGCTATGTCAGTTGCCTGCGTTTTTCCACCCGCGATTCCGACGGCAATTATCGTGACGCGCGCGAGCGCGCCGCCGTCTATGTCGACGGCAGGCTGGACCATGTGGTGGAGAAAGCCGGCGAGATCTGCGCCGGATCCAGCTACGCGGCATTCCCGGAGCTGGAAAAGCTGACGCGCTGACGCCGGTAGGCGTGTTCCGCACTTCCCGGCGGTCGCCAGGTACCCCCAGAAAACTCCGATCACTTTTTGGCGAGAGCTGAACCGGAACTCATTTCGGTAAACATATTAATGGCCACAGGCGGCCAATTGTCGGCAAAAAATGGCAAGAAAATTGCGGGTTGCGGGAACAATATGCCGCCGTTGCCCGGCGGTCACAGTTGCGAAACAAACGTGACGGGCATTGCCGCGAAGCAACCAAATTGAGGCCACGTTGTTTGATTGATGTGACGACGACAGTAATGGGGAACATCATGAAAAAGCTTCTACTTGGCACCGCCGCGATGATCGCATTTGCGGCTCCGGCGTTGGCGGCCGATTTGCCCGCGCGCCCCTACACCAAGGCTCCGCCCTATACGCCGCCGGAAGCGGTCTACAACTGGACCGGTTTCTATATCGGCGGCCATGTCGGCGGCGCGTTCGCGGGCGACAACAGCCTGCAGGGCAGCGACGGCCGGTTCCTCGGCGGCGTGCAGGGTGGCTTCGACTATCAATTCGCGACCAATTGGGTGATCGGCGCCGAAGCCCAGTACAGCTGGCTCACCAACAGCAACAATGGCGGCATGCTGTTTCCGGGTAGCGGCACGCTCGTGACCTCCAACAGCGACCAGCTCGGTTCGGTTACCGGCCGGCTCGGCTACACTTGGGGACCGACGCTGCTGTACGCCAAGGGCGGCTACGCCTGGCGCGACAACGCGAATATCAGCGCGACCAGCGGCGGCGTTCCGGTGGCGTTCACCACCGACGGCAACCACAAGGATGGCTACACCGTCGGCGCCGGCCTCGAATACATGTTCGCACCGAACTGGTCGGCCAAGGTCGAGTACCAATATTACAATTTCGGCAGCACCACCTTCACCGGCGGACCGGTTGACGTCATCGGCACCCGCTTCCGGGATGACGAGCACACCGTCAAGGCCGGCATCAACTACCGCTTTGGTTGGGGCGGCCCGGTTGCCGCGCGCTACTAGGGCCTGATCGGTTCTGATTGAATCAGAACCGGCTCCAGGCTTCGCCCGAAAGCGCCATAAAGGATTTACGTTTCTGTGAGACAAGGCCGGCGGCGCCCCGCCGGCCTTTCTGTTTGGCAGCCTTTCTGTTTGGATTGGCCGGTGAGGTCGCCCGCGTCGTCCAAGATATTGTCCAAGATATCCAGCCAAAAAATTTTTCGGCCGTCATCGGAACTTCGTCGCGTGAGTGTTATGGTGCCGCGACGGGCTGGTGGACAACGAACATGCGTACTTTGGCGTTAGGGCTGGTTTTCTCCGCGGTCGCGGTTACCGTTTCCCTGCCATGTTTTGCCCAGACCATCCTGAAATCCGAGCCCCTGGTACTCGCCCCCTATGAGGTCGCCTTCGTGCAGGACGCGTCGTGTCCAGTCGGAAAAGTCCTCAAGGTGACCGGTGCCATCCGGGGGCTGCATCGCCGGAAGGCGTGCGTGACGGTCTCCGCCGAGCAGGTGTCGTTGGCGGTGGCGACACCGTAAGCCGATTTTCGGGGGACTCATTTTCGAGATCGGTCTGTAGGCCCCGGCGAATGTCGTCGCCGGGCATTGGCTGCCTGGCTAAGCGCCACCTCCCGTTCAAGCTACTTCCGGGATACGCTGCGCGCCCTCACGCGCTGAGCTGCTTGAATTCCAGCTGGGCCTCTTGGTCGGCCTCGGCCTTGTTCTGGGCCGGATCTTCCTGCGGCTCCGGCTGGCAAGGCCGGATCTCGTAGTCATTATCCAGCACCGGTCGTGGCGCGGGCTTTTCCTCGTCGGAGACCGCGTCGACCACCAGCCCGCTGCGCCGGGCGAGTTTCCAAACGTCCGCCTCGGTCGGATAGGTCTTGCTCAGCCGGGCTTCATTGCAAAACAGCGCGTAGGGCATGCTTGGCTCCGTCAATCTCGTCCAACGCGCGGGGAGGGGCAGGGTTTCAGATACTGGCGGCTCGCCGTTTCACGCGCAAGTGAACTCGCAGGACGACGCTTTTGGAGATCGATTTGGGCCCAATTTGGCCGGGAGGCCCCAGAGTCCGGAGTCCTGAAGTCGTAAACGAGTCCTGAATCCCCCCAAAAATATAGGTCGAGACTCCCCGGGTAGAATCGCCCGATGTTTTGGCCATGACGCGAACGATCCTGCAAACCTCCTGTGAAGGCCTGCCCATCGCATTGTCGGTGGCGCTGCTAGGGGCCTGTGTGGCTAATCTGACGCTGGTCTGCGTCTGGCTCGGTTGACGCCGCGTCCGATCCCCCCATCATGCCGCAAACAGCCGAAGGCCGCGCTCAGGCGCCGGGCCGGCATTGGGGAGGCGTCAGGTGATCGAAGCACTGAAACAACGGGTCAATGCCGACGAGGGGCTGGTTCGGCGCGGCCGGTATCTCACCACGACCTTCCTGCTGGAAGTCGGCCGGACCGCCTGGCTGATCGCGATCTTCGAAGGCCGCATCGTCTCGGTCACGTCGGGGCCGTTCGTGATGCCGTCCTCGTCGTTCGCGCTGCGCGCCAGTGAGGAGGAATGGGCAAAATTCTGGACCAGCCGGCCGCCGCCCGGATCGAACGACCTGATGGCGCTGATCAAGCGGCGCGTGCTCAAGGCCGAAGGTGACCTGCAAATCTTCATGGCAAATCTGCGCTACTTCAAGGAGGCGCTCGCCAAGCTGCGTCCGCAAGGAACTGCAAACGGAGCTGCGGCATGAGCCCGCAATTCGAGCCGGTGCTCGGCCGCTACATGCATCTCGATCTGTTCGGGCGGAAGCATCGCATCTATGTCGAGGAAGCGGGCGAGGGCACGCCATTGCTTTGCCTGCACACCGCAGGCGCCGACGGGCGGCAATACCGCGCGCTGATGAACGATGCGCGGGTGACCGCGGGGCATCGCGTGATCGCGTTCGACATGCCCTGGCACGGCAAGTCGTCGCCGCCGACCGGCTGGCACAATGAGGACTATCAGCTCACCTCGGCGCAATACACCGGCATGATCCTGGAGATCGTGACCGCGCTCGAGCTCGACCGTCCGATCCTGATCGGCTGCTCGATCGGCGGACGCATCGCGTTGCATATGGCGCTCGAGCATCCCGAACGCTTCAGGGCCATCATCGGCCTGCAGGCCGGCGCGCATGTCGATCCCTATTACGATTTGAATTTCCTGCACCGGCCCGACGTTCACGGTGGCGAAGTCAGCGCCGCCATCGTGTCCGGCCTGGTGGGCCCCGACGCGCCTGACGGCGATCGCTGGGAAACGCTGTGGCACTACATGCAGGGCGGCCCGGGCGTGTTCAAGGGCGATCTGTATTTCTACAAGCTCGACGGTGATATCAGGGGCCGCGTCGCCGAGATCGACACCAGCCGCTGTCCACTGTTCCTGCTGTCGGGCGAATATGATTATTCCTGCACGCCGGAAGAAACGCTCGCGGTGGCGAGCAGCATTCCCGGCAGCGAGGTCACCATCATGAAAGGCCTCGGCCATTTCCCGATGAGCGAGAACCCGCCGGAATTCCTCAAGCACCTGCTGCCGGTGCTGGACAAGATCAAGCGGATGCGGGCCGTTTGAACCGAACGCCGCTGTTTTTCGTCTAACCGAAAAATGGAGGGCAAATGGCCAACAGCAAGACTCAATTGATCCTGTGCGTCCTGGTCGGAATATGGTGCGTTTACAGCCTGGTCGCGCCCGGCGAGGCCATGAGCAAGCCGGTCCTGATCATGAATTACTTTGCGCTGTTCGGCGCCGTGATGGGCGCGATCGGCGCGGGCATGCAGATGGCCAAAGGCAAGTAGTTCGCACAATAGCTGTCGTGAACCCGAACGTCTTTCACCGTGACTGATGTCGGGACGCGGGAGATTGGGAGTCACATCGGAAGCGGCGGCAGGACGCCGTGAAACGTACTCACCTTCGCGTTGCTGAGCCCCGCACGTGCCGGACCGGTCCCGGCCGTCAATTTGTGGCTGTCGGCAAAACCGGCGCAAGGCGCAACGGCCTGACGCTTGGCGAAGTTGCCGAATGTTGGTAAAACGACGTAGCCGCGCGTGCTTGCGGCGGTTGGTCGCGCTTGCTGGCGATTGCGATTCAGGTCAGGCAAACGATAGTTCCAGGAACAGATGATCTCGCCACGCTTTTCCATCGGGGATGGATTAGATGATGCGAATAATAGGAACTGTGGTCGTCGCTTTTTTGGTATTGTGTATTGTCGATATTGAGTTTGCCGATGGTCGCCATTTCCTGGCGCTAAAGGCTGTCGCCCGGCATTTGGCTGGCCGTTTTGGTTTTTATTTCTAGCTTGGTTTTTCAGGAATTTGCATATCGCGCGCTCCACGCAGCAGGATCGCGATCCGATCACGTCGTATTCCACAATCTGATATCCCAACGTTCGAGAGCGGCGCTCCGTCCACGGCACTAAAAAGCGAAAACCCCGCCTGGGGGGAAGCGGGGTTTTCTTGGGGAAGCGGGGATCTTTGGGGGAGATCAGCGGCTTCATCTATAAGACGCGCGAACCCGTCATAAGTTCAGACAACAACGCCGCTCAAGCGGAATATATTCGCTTGGCGGCGTTGAGCTAATCGCTGAAGTCCCTCAAATCCTCCAGCCGATAAATCTGTCTTGCGTTCCTGCGAAAGGTTCAACGGGGCGCGCTGGGTCTCACGCACACCGCCGCGCAGCGGCGAGCGTGCCGTTCGGAAAACGCAACATCGAACCCGGCGGAGTGGTCTTTCGAAGCAGTTCCGAATGCGCGGGCGGTCAGAACGAGTTTGCCAACTCGATCTCCTGCCGAAGCGCTTCGATTCTCCTGGCGGCTTCCTCGGCGGTCAGGTTTTCCGCGAACTGCCGGGGTTGATAGGCCTCGATCGCGAGGGAGCGAAGGGTATTGGCCTGGCCGCGACTCATCGGGCCGTTGAGGCGGTCTGGGTAGCGGTCGTAGGTCATCGGAATTCCATTTCTGAAAGGGTGGCTTGATCTGTGACTTGCAATTTTGTTCTATATTTGTTCTATTTGAGGGCCAACCGCAAGGGGTCTCGCCATGGACAATAGAATCAACAAAATTCGCAAGAAAATCAGTGTATTGAGAGCTGAAATGCTGGAAACCGAGCGCGCCATGCATCGGCAAGTCGCTCACGATCAGGATTGTAGCGACGCCGCAACCAGGCTCATGGCCATGCGGGCCGAACTGGTCCAGATGATCGGCGAAAGAAGGGCCTTGGGCGATCTGATGCCGATCGGCCAGCCGGATCTCAGGAAGTCTCGCATCGCTTGGAAGTGAGCGATGCCTCATTTCCTGGTCAGGCTGAAATCGAGCGGATGCGGGTCCAGGTCGGGCGCCAGCGCAAGGAAATCCTCCAGCTCCAAAGGGCAGGGATCAATTCCTGCCGGCCGAAGCCCTGCTGTCGCGGATGCTGGCCAGGGTCGACCTTCTGTGCCGAACGCGACAGGCTCAAGAGGGAACTGTCTGCCGCCTCAAAGGGCGAGCCCCGCAAGCCGAACAAGTCCTGGCAAACCGAAAACGCCGAGCCGCGCTCGGCGCCGGTTCGGTCCGAACGCTGATGATGGCGCACCGGGTGGCCGGTGCTGCCATCGGCGTAGCAATTGTCGCTTTGGCAAAACGCCGCACCGACAAACCCACTCAGAAACCGCTCTTCTCCCGGAGCGGTTGAAGTTCGTCGTCCTTGTTCTCTGTCTGGGCGGATGACTGCGCGCGTTTCTTGTCCTTTGGCTGTTCCTGTGCCTTTTCATCAAGAACGATGCCTTGCTTCGTCTCGTCTTTGGGCATGATGACCTCCGCGGCTTAGGGGGCAACGCAGAAATCCTGCTCGCGTTCATTTCGCGCCATGCGCAAATTTGAGAAATCTTAATCTCTCGCTGAATGAAAAATCATGACCCCTGTTCGTTCTCCGAGAACAAAGGGAGTCTATCCAGATCCATACACAGGAACGCTTTTGCGTGTGATTGGTTTTCTTGTCGAAGCCTTCCCGGGCTTCACCTCAAGACCCGCCGCGTTCCTATCCCCGGCGCGGCGGGTTTTTTGGAGTGCGTGATGGAAGTCCGGTTGTCGAAACTGCTCGCTGGTGGCGTTAGAGAAACGTGAACGCCAGTATCGCGAGATTCAACAGAACCAGCGCGTAAATCGACCAGCGGATATATCTTTCACTCTTCGAAGCTGTCGTCGGCTGCTGCCCGGTCATGAACTCGTGCAGTAGATGGCGATTTTCCATAGGCAGCTCCGTGAATGCCGCGCATAGAATTCTGCGTCGCGACTCCTCGTCAATGGGAACTGGCTGAGATCGGCAGCACGGACCGTCTGCTATTTTGCAGAGCAGCCAAACATGTGAATTGCAGGGATAATTCAATACGCGGAGTCCGGGCCGGCCCCCAATAATATTTTCCGCATAAGCAGCTGCAACGTCACCGAGAGATACGGCGAATGCGCGCGGGTATCGAACGCTCGATCTCCAGCAAGCGGCTTGATTTGATGGTGCCGGTTGAGAGGATTGAACTCCCGACCTTCGGTTTACAAAACCGCTGCTCTACCGCTGAGCTAAACCGGCGAACCATGGGGACGACCGTTTGATCGGCATCCGAGTATGTCCGTTGCGGCTTCTGCCGCCTCAAACGGATATTGGCGGGAAGCGCGCCGTCAAATACCAGACTTGTTTGTCGAGGGCTACAGGAACGAAAAGCCTTCTGAATGCAGCCGGTTGGCGCGACGCCGGGTGCTATATTTGGCCATGGAATCAACACCGGCCAGGAGAGCCATGGCGAGGAAGTTGCCTGATATCGCTGGCCTGGTCCTGGCCGTGCTTGTGGTAGCGGCTCCCACGATTGTTCGGGCGGCCGATCCGGCGTTCTGCAAGCAATATGCGCGGGGCGCGCTGGTCCAGGCCCGCGAAGGGCTGGCAAGTGCGCGCTGCGGCGCCGGCCTGCAGGGCACGCGCTGGTCGAGCGACTTTTCGGCGCATTACGAGTGGTGCCTCGAGGCGTCACGCGAGGCCATAGCGGCGGAGCGCGATGCACGAACGAAAGTCTTGAAAGGCTGCGCTGACAGATAGCCTGCAGGCAGGCTTGTGCCAGTAAGCCTGCGTGCCACATTCAGGCACGCAAAAGGGCGGCTCGCGGCCGCCCTTTTCACGCATTACGCTGATCGGTTACTGGCAGGGGTGCTGGAGGCCGTCTTCACCCGTGAACCAGGTGCCGGGCTCGCAGACGAAGCCGTTACGCTGTCCATAGGTCTGACCATTCCAGCTGTTATTGTAGCCGTTCCAGCCGCTGTTGGGGCCGGCATTGTAATAGGTGTTGGGGCCGGGATTGTAATAGGCATAGGAATCGCTGCCACGGAACGGCGCCGTCGCAATCGCGCCGGCCGTGCCGACCGCGCCGCCGACGGCAGCGCCCGCGACGGCGCCCGGCCAGAAGCCGGAATCGCGGCGGCCATCGTTCCATGCGTAATTGTTGTTCCAGTTGTTATTCTGGCCGGTAGGGTCATTGCGATAGGCCATGTCGTCGCTGCGGCGAACCGTATTGCGGCGAGCCATATTGTCATTGCGGTTGGCCGCAGGGCGCTGCTGATGCATACGGTCCGGGTTCATCCGCGTCTGCTTTTGCGCGTAACCGCGCGCGGCATCCTGCGCCATGATCGGGCTTGCGAGTGTCGATGAAAGAACGAGAGCGGAGGCGCCGAGAAGCGTGAATTTCATCATGTGTTTTCTCCGTTGGGGGTGGGCGCAAAGCCAGAGGCGGATTCGCGCGCAGGTTCCCAGACATTCCCGTCCAGTGTTCTGCCGGTTTCCGCAGTCATCGAAGCCGACGTGACTGCGATCACGTCTCCGCGCGACAACCGTCGGCGTTATCAGACGTTCCGAATTTGGCGCACGCGCTGTTCAAACCGATGTGATGTGCGGGTTCCGCTGATGTCACGCGGTTCCGCCGTCCTAATCAAAACGGCGGTGCGCGACCATGCCGCCGCAGCCCCCTGGTGTCGACACCACGCCATGCGGCGTTAACGCTTCATTCCACGATTGGCGGCAATTGAACGGCGACCGATGCTGACGCATTAGGCTTACCGGCGGTTTGGGCCGCGGCCTTAACCCTTCAGTTTATTCATTGGGTTAGCTTGTTGGAGCAATCGGAACCTGGTCGGAAACCTTATCGGAATCTTGGGCATGCGCGCCGGAATAGTCTTGGCCATCTTGATCGGCGCGGCGCTGCCCGCGTATGCTGGCGAGGGTTTCGATATCATCATTCCCGGCCGTCCCGGGGTGCCCGTGATTATCAACGGCGTCGATGTGTCCTATGCGGTCGTCGAGGGCGATTTCGGGTTAGGTCAGGGCTACCATCGGCAGCCGACCGTCTATGGCGGCCGCTATGTCGAGGGCGAGCCGAACGTCGGCCATTACTATCCGAGCCTCGGCCGCAAGCCCGGCTACGGCCGCCTGGAAATCGATCCGCCGGCGAACCGGATCCTGCCGAAACCGGCCGAGAGCTATCATCAATCCTGGTCCGCGGAATCCGCACCGCCGAAGCCACAGCCGCCTGCGGCTGAGATCCCGCTGTATCCGCCGCCGGTGATCGTCGCGCCACAGGAGCGCATTCCCGGCATGCCGCCGGATCCCGCCATGCGACCTCTGAATCCGGAGCTGCGACCGCCGAGGTAGCGATCACCCGAGAACCTACGAAGAAGCGGCACAACAAAAAACACACCAACAGGAGAGCGTAATGCGTCAGATGATTTCAGGATTGGTGGCGGCGATTGCCGTGGTAGGCGCCAGCGCGGCGCCGGCCAGCGCCTGCGGACTGTTCCAGTCCACATGCGGCTATGTTGCTCCGGTCTATTCCGGTTGCAACACCGGTTGCGGTGGCGGCTGGGCCTATGAGCGGCTGCCCGATCCGGTGCAGCAATACTATCCGGATGCGGTTCATCAATATTACTACGCCGATCAGGGGCCGACCTACAGCGGCCCCGGCAACTTCGCGCCGTATCGGACCTATCAGGAAACCGCGCTACCCTATTATTACGGCGGCTACCATTCGCGTCCGCACTACCGCTCCTGGCACGGCCAGACCGGCTATTGGGGCCATCCGGGCACGCATCACAACATGCGCTATGGCTATCGCGGCGTGCCGCACCACTACAGCCATCGCGAGCACACGCTGCGGCGCTATTACTGATCGCGCAATCGGACTAAACATAACGGCGCTCGTTCGCATTGAACTGCGAGCGGGCGTTGATTTTTCTCAGCCCATCAGGCCGAGCCGGCTGGCGCCGATATAGAGCGCCAGCACCGCCGCGTTCGACACATTCAGGCTTTTGATTTCGCCGGGCATGTCGAGCCGCGCCACCACGCTGCAGGTGTCGCGGGTCAACTGCCGCAGGCCTTTGCCCTCCGCGCCGAGCACCAGCGCCAGCGGATGCCGCAAGGGCACCGCGCCGAGGTTCTCGCTGCCCTGGCTGTCGAGCCCCACGGTCAAAAAACCCTGGTCGTTCATCTCGGTCAGCGCGCGGGCGAGGTTTTGCACCGTGACCAGCGGCACCAGCTCCAGCGCGCCCGAAGCGGATTTGGCCAATACGCCGGTGGCCTCCGGGCTGTGCCGCGCCGTGGTGACGATGGCTTTGACCGCGAACGCCGCCGCCGAGCGCAGGATGGCGCCGACATTGTGCGGATCGGTGATCTGGTCGAGCACCAGCACGATGCCATCCTGGGGCAGCGTATCGATATCGGGCGAGGGCAGGGGATCGGCCTCGGCCAGCAGGCCCTGATGCACGGCATCCGGGCCCAGCCGCTGGTCGATCAGGGCCGGCCGGACGATCTCGGGCGTCACCCGGGTCTGGATGTTCTCATCGGCGAGGCGTTTGGCGGCATTTTCCGACAGCAGCAGCCGCCGAATCGTCCGCTCCGGGTTCGCCAGCGCTGCCGCCACCGTGTGCCAGCCATACAGGATGACAGGCCCATCGGAGGCCTCACCGCGGTCGCGCCGGCCCGGACGGCCCGAATCGCGGCGCTTATCGAACGGTTTGCCTCCACCTCGGCGGAACGGCAGCTTTCGGTCTCGATCACGGTCTCGATCAGTCATGGGCCAGCTTGTCTCACGGGTTCCGGATTATGGCAATTTGGTCATCGCGGGGCCGGGTTGGTCAGATATTTAGCGGCCGGCGTTGGTTGACTTTGCCATGGCCCTTCCCCCATAAACGCGACCGACCGGGTGCCCGCCACCGGACCCCGGTTTTAACGTCATCCATGGCCGCTCGGCCGCCTGATTGGGCGGGTTGTCAGGATGCTGTTGAGCGGGGGAGTGTCCCGAGTGGCAAAGGGAGCTGACTGTAAATCAGCCGTCTTATGACTTCGAAGGTTCGAGTCCTTCTTCCCCCACCAACCTGAAATAATTACGTAATTCGTCCGTTTTGAGCTGGAAGCTGCAAGGGCTGAAGCGGCCTCGTTCGCCGATGATCTGAGCGATATCGCGAGCGAAGCAGAAGGCCTGTCGTTGGAGAAGGCTAGCTGCGCGGAGGAGAGCGTTGCCGTGCCGTTCGTCGGCGCGGCCACCGGCGCGATTGTCGTTAGCCAGGCGATACGGCTTGCTACGTTGGAGTCGGCTCCCGTCTTTCTTCAGGTTGAGCTTGGCGCGCCGGCGATGGCTACGTTCAGCGGTCTCGCCGCAGCCCCGGAGTCTAATTTGGGGAGCCTTTCGACGCGGCTATGAACGTTCTCGCGTTGTGGGGGCAAGCGGCAACGGCTCCGAAGCAAAAACAGGGTAGAACGGGTGCTGGCGCCGCGGGAAACTCACCACGTCGGGACTTCGTGGATGCCGGCGGCGGTAGCGTCTTCGACCAGAATGCGCTTTGGCAGCATCGATCCAATTAAGGCGCGCAACGGTGGTGCTCATCGGCAGCCCTGCCGAGATCGCCATCGATAAGAACCCTGCCACCCGGGTCATCTGACAAAAATTTGGGCAGATTTTGCCTTGCAACCGGGGCGGGAAATAGCCCAAATGGGTCATGCGAATAATATCCTGAGTTATCATAGCTATTCCAGCCTATCCGTCGTTTGGCCGCGCGGTCATCGCCTGCATGGGTATGGTTCTGGAAGTCACGGGCGGCCGTCCGCGCGGTAATGCAATTTATGACGAAGTGGGACCTGAACAAAATCGAGGAGGTCTTCGCTGCAGCAGCTATCGACCCAAGTCGTTGGTCCGATGCGCTGGACTGTATCGCCACTCAAACCGAGGCCTGTGGTACTCTCCTCCTGCCGGTCACAGGGAATCATATTCCGAACGTGCCTGCCACGGAGGGGCTCGCAAGGGCCGTGGAAGCCTATTTTGCCGACGAATGGCATTTGCGCGACATACGCTATAACGCCGCTCCCAAGCTTATCCGGACCGGTGTGATGGACGATTTTGATTGCGTGGCGATCGAGAAAATCAACCGTGATCCCTACTACCAGGAGTTTTTAGCACCCGTCGGACTACGCTGGTTCGCCGGCGTGAAAATGCAGGCTGGCGACGATGTCTGGTGCGTGTCGATCAATCGCAAGGCCATTCAAGAACCGTTTTCCCCTGACGAAAAGCAGAAGCTCACTCAGCTTTCGCGTGCGTTTTCGACAGCGGCGGTCCTCGCAAAGGCATTGGGATTCGCCGCCTCGAATGCGGCCCTCGAAGCATTCGATGTGAGCGGTACGGCGGCCGTCCTGCTAAATCGGCAGGCCGAAGTGGTCAGAACCAATCGGGCAGCGGACAAGCTGCTAGGCGGCGAAGTCCGAATTGCTGGCAAGCGCCTTACGGCCATGGATCCTGCCGCAACAGCTGCGCTGGGGCGAGCGCTGCACCGTCTGCTTTGGAGTAGTTCCGAATCTACCCTGATGCCCGCGGTCGCACTGCCGCGAGCGCATCAACCGCCAATCCTCGCATACCCGCTGAAGATTCCGAGCATGACCGCGAATATTCTTGCGGACGCCCAGGCGGCAGTCGTGCTGGTGGACCCTGGAGAGAGGCAAAAAACTCCCGAGACCCATCTCCAGCGCGCCTTCCAATTGACGCCCGCAGAAGCAAGGCTGGCTTCCCACATGGCGATGGGCAATCCACTTGATAAGATATGCGATCGGCTCGGTATTTCGAAAGAAACCGGCCGAAATCACCTCAAGAGCATCTTCGCGAAGACGGGTATCAGCCGCCAGGCCGAGCTGGTGCTGCTGATGTCGAAAATGCTGTGACATAACTCAGTCTGGCGTCGCTCCCGATATGCTTCTTGAGGGAAAACGAATATGCGACGCGAGAGAACGAGGTCGACAGTCTGTTGCGGCAGAGATTTTCGTCGACCTCTTTTCCGTCGTGCGGCTCGCTATTCGAGCGAGTGTCGAGAGCTATTCGTTAAAGAAGCTTGAGCTGCTCTATTCGTTCGTCAGGAGTTGGAGAACGAGTTTTCATTCTGCGCTCGCTATGCAGGACGACATTAGTCCACATCGTTGTTGCGATGACTGGCGCGCATCCACATATGTAACCGGAAAGCCACAGCCTTCCAAAAGCAGCTGCTCATAGTTTCTCATGACCTAAATGGGTCATTCGCTCAACTGTGTCGCTTGTAATCGTACGTCGATCAGAGGAACCAGAATCGGGGTACTAAGGTGCACAGAGGGCTTTTTGCATTACTTGTATTTATTGTTGCTTCATTAGGTTCACACAGCGCGCAAGCCCAAACTTCCTGCACCTGTCCGTCCGGCTTCACGGTTTCCGGCAGTTTTTGTGCCCAGACTACATTTCCGTTTTCAACCATACCCGCAACGTGCACTAGCAGTAATTCGAGCAGTCCTGCGGCGGTAAGTCAAAGCGCTGGGCAAATGATATCCAGCCAACAGCAGCTGTCTTTTTCCAGTCTTCAAAGCATGCTTGAGGGCAGGCGTGATCAATTGCAGAATCGGCGTTCCGCGGGGAGACCTCTCGGATACGCCAACGAGGATAACGGCGAAGTGCTCGGATATGCAGCCACTGCGCGTGGCTCGGATGCCTTCGCTTCGCTGCCTCTCAAGGCGCAGGTTCGTCCCCTTCCGAGCGGACCGAGTTGGGCTTCCTGGGCCGAAGGCCTTGGGGATTGGCAACGATATTCAGCCGTTACTCCAATGGATTTGACTCACTTCACTGCAACGTATGGCGCCCAAGGGGGCGTGGATGCGACTTGGCAGAGCCTTGCTGCCGCCGATGATGCGTTGGTCTTCGGTATTGTGGCAAGCTGGACGACTTCGCGCATCACTTACAATGGCAGCCCGGTTAGTCTGCAGTTGAACGGACCGGGTGTGGGTCTTTACGGCACGTACCTCCGGGGAAATTTTTCGACTGATCTCGCCGTAAAAGTAGACTTTCTTGGCTTGAGTGAAAATTTTGCGGGCCTGGCCCCAAACGCCTCAATCAACGCTACAAACTTCGGAGTGAGTGGCAACACCCAATATAAAATCACGACGGGGGGCGCTTCATTCATCGAGCCGACAGGCGGCTTTTCGTTTACGCGTGCGACGTTTGCGAATGGGGCAGCGGCGCTTGATCTCCAGGATGCGTCAACCCTCCGGCTACAAGCCGGGCTTCGGTTCGGGACCTCGGCAAAGGTCGGCGATACCTTTATCGAGCCAAGTCTGAAGGTTCTGGCGTACGACAACGTTATCGCCGAGGGATCGAGCATCGCCGCCGACGCACCGGGCGCGGCTATTGTGCCAACCGACCAAGGCAAGGTTCGCGGCGAACTCGACCCTCAAGTCAATTTCGATTTCGGAAATGGCTATTCCAGCACTCTCTCGGGACAGGTTCAGTTCGGTGCCAATCTCGTCGGCGGCGCTGCGACAGCCCAGTTGAGAAAGCAATGGTGACACCCCATACCGGCAGGGATTCTGCTTCTTACGCAGTGCGGCTGACGGACGGTACCCAGGGCGGCGCTGGTAACCTGGCGCGCCGCTCTTTTGGAAGAGGCAGCCAAACATGCGGTAGAAATGTTTGCCTCTCGCGAGCAGGAGCTAGAGAGGCAGTTGGTGTCGGTCTACGTCCAAACCGCGCTCACTTCCGAGGACATGGAGAAGGTCAATGCCTTCTACTGGAGCGATTTGGGAAAGAAGTTTCTGGCGACACAGCCATTCATATTGAAAAGATCGGCAGAGGTGACAGCAGGGTGGGCGAAAACACTTCGTGCTGATGCGGAAGCGCAACTCCGTAACCTGATTCAGGCTGACGCCAAGAAGTAATTGAACTGGAACTAGAGATGCTTCGAAGAAGGGGAATCTCAGTAGCATTGGATCTTGGCAAATGAAGATCGATCCACGAATTGTTTTTTTAGGCGCAACAGCCGCGCTCTGGCCTGGCTTCGCCGATGCGGACGTCGTCCCGCACATTCCTGCTCCGCAGGTGCGCCTGCACATCCAGCCGCCGAAGGTGCACGTGGCCAAGCCAACCTTGAACGTTGGGGTTCATTCTCCGAGCGTTCACGCTCACTCTCCAAAGATCGGGTTATCACACGTTCCTGCCGCTGGCGCGACCGGTCATCAAATCAAGGCAGGTCACGGCTCGATTGCGCCCGGTCACGCCCACGCGAAAGTTGATCGGACCGCACCCTCGCTTCACGCGAAGAGCTCCAGCCCATCCTCCGTTTCCGAACAGACAAACCCTAAGGGCAGCACGAAGGGCAGCACCGCGCCGGTGCAGAAAGCTGGTCTTTCCCCAGCATCTTCTTCAAGCAACCTGGCTAGTACCCTCATATCAATGTGCCCGAAACCCTGTACTTTATCGTCAGGTGGGGAGGTCGTTACGTGGGGTACACCGGGCCAACCAGGATCTGGCTCCATCGCGTGGAATGGCACCAACGCTCAGGGCCAACCCACTTATGAGTACTCCGTAAACGGCGGTGCCTTTCCATCGCAACTCGGAACGTTGTACGGTACATCCAACAAGTGTGTCGGAAATGCTTGCGATTATTTTTTTATACCTAAGATCACGAATACACCCAACGTCACACCGCCGCCGCCATCTTCCTCCCCGCCGCCATCATCGCCGCATGGGACCGGCGTTGTGAATCTGCCGCCGCCGCCACCGGCGGTGTCGGACTTCGATATGGGGTCTGGCACCAAACCACCTTCCACTCCTGCACAGGTCAGCAATCCTGTATTGCCGCCGCCTGCGAACTCTCCTCCGGCTTTTCTACCGCCATCCCTGTTACCGCCTGGGAAGCCTCCTGTGGTCGGCAATCCTGTGTTGCCGCCCTCGGCCAGTTTGCCCAACGCTGTTCTACCGCCATCCCTGTTACCACCTGGGAAGCTTCCTATGGTTGGCAATCCTGTGCTGCCGCCCCCGGCCAGCTTGCCCAATGCTGTTCTGCCGTCACCCGCGGGCCCGCCCAGGAAGCCTGTTATTCCTGTACCAGTCAGGCCAGGTTCAAGCTTAGCGTCTAACGGCTCAACGCCCAGTCATCCGCCGGCAGTATTTGCTATGCCCGGTGGAACATTGTTTGCCGCTGTATATGACGCCTCTAAAGGAGGATACGTATTACCTGGCGGGGTTGTGATGCCAGCGCAAAGCGCCCAACTGCTGAGTAACTACGTCAGCACGTTCAAGAATGCGCCCTCCGGTGGAATTATCGGGCCTGGCGTACCTGGCGGCTATGTCGCGCCTTATAGCGACATATCGGGCCTGTCACCGTGATCTGCCCCCTTTGAAGTGGTCCTCCCTGAAGTATGGTTTTGACCATGGAGGATAAGCAGCTCTCGGAAGGCGCTCGCACATGTCATCTGGGCTGTTCTGAAGAGCTGCTACATCCGTCCAGCTCATTTCCGATCTCGATCAGGTGTGTCAGCCCCGTTCTGTCCCTCTGGATGCGCAAGCCGTGAAGGTCGAAGCCGGCTGCTTCGACGATGCGCCTGATGTCCGCTTCCCCGATGGATCAGCCGGCTAACGCCTCCATCCAGACCCGGAACGGATTTTCCTCGGCGATGTTCGTGAACAACACCGAGCCGCCGACCTTGACGGCGCGCTCGCGCAATTCCTTCAACAGGAAAGCGATCGTGCGATGGCCGCAGATTTGCTCCGGTGATCTGTTCTCTTTTTGTTTCGCGATCTAATTCATTAACGCGCGGTGTGATGCTGGCAGGTTCGCACGCTCATGCGTTGTCGAAGCGCAAGCATCATCTCATCGGATGATCGCACCGGCTGCTTTCTCGCTTCGAACATCAACTGCTGTCTTCACGAAATCGCTACCGTCGCGAAGGAATAGCGGCGGCTGAAGCCGAGTCTTCCAATTGAAGACCATCGCACGGCGCGGCGGTCAGCTCCAAGGAGAAAATCAGTGATCAACTTCAAGCTTATCGGTGCTGCAGTCGTTCTCTCGGCGGCAATCGCTGCTCCGTCGTTCGCGCAGGAAGCGATTCAGGAGCCCGGTTCATACGCTTTCTATCACCCGAATGCCGACCTGACGGCCGGGGCCCGTGCCGGCGCAAGCTCGAATGCGATGGCGTCGGTGCGTGGCAACAGCGCGATGGCAAGCGCCCCGATCAAGCACGTGGCACGCTCGTCGGCCAAGACGGATGCGCGCACCGCGGCCGCCGGTCAGTGACGGCAACTGGCGCGTCGCGTTCAAAGCGACGCGCCAGCAGCACGCTTTCCATCTCCCACGAAGCGCAAAAGGCGGCCGTCATGGCCGCTTTTTTGATGTCCGAGAGCGATCTGCATTTCGCAAATCCACACGGGCGTAATTGCGCGCTTGGCAGCGAGGCCGTACGGCTTTTCGATAGTAACGCGAGGTCTGGCGGCGTTAAGCGGGAAGGCGTGCTGCGGTGCCCGCGGCGAGTTTCAGCAACACACCCAGCATCCAGCAAGAACCGATGCCGAGGATCCAGATCAGCGCCGGCATCTCGTCAAACACGATCGTGAAAACCGACACAAGTGCGGCGACGGCGGCCAGCAACGTGCCGATGGCGCTGATCAGCGCGTAGGGATTGCTGCCGAAACCTGCGCCATGGCCGCGATGAAGAGACCGTGCCGGTATTCGATTTATTCCTTGGCCGTCCTGCGCCCGGTGATCGATAAGAAGCCGGGAATAAACTGCGCCGATGGCGAGTTCTCCATATGCGAGGCGATGAGCGTCGAATAGCGAGGAAGTCGTCCCCGGCGTTTTCTCGTGAGCCCATTATTCGGCGATGATCGCTTCTTCGTTGCTCTGCGAGCCGTCGGCAATGCTTTGGCGACGGTGTTGGAAGCAGGGCGTCTATGGAGCCTTCGTCTCGACCTGAAATCTGGACCTGCGTCCATGGAAGTCCTGCATGACTGCCCTCGGCTTTTCTCCCAAAGCTGAGGGCATTTTTTTTGGCCGGATGGAAGCTGCGTGCGCGATCCTTTACGGGACGTGATTATTTCTGTCCGCGACCATCTACCCGGGAATAAAATCCGGCGTGATCGAGTCGATCTGTCCGGCGCGCTCTGAGCCGGCGAGCGCCAGGGAGATGAGGGATCGCCTGTCCGAGCCGCCGCCGGAAGCGGCGCCGATCGTGCATGCGTCGAGGCAAGCGGGCCTGCGGCAATAATCCGTAAGACAATCAATCCGGCAGTTTCTTCAACGTCGCGCGAAAGCTCAGGCTCCTGGTGCCCACCAGCGTGGTGCCGAACACTTCGGCCTGGTCGTCGGCAAAGGTCCCTGAAAATCCGCTGTTGACTTCCTGGCCGCCGAACAGCGGGCGAACGAGCGGGTCGGGAAAGGGCGTGTGCTGGTTGGTTCGAAGGTGACCCTTCCAGGTGCCGTCGGCGACCGTGTAGGAGCCGGCCGACCAGAAATACGGACCGCCGCCGAGGAACGTGCCGTTTCGCAGGATCAGCACGCCACTGTCGCGGCCCTTTACGCCGTCGAGCATGTGGATGTGAATGGAATAAAGCCCGTTCTTCATCGAGAATTCTGCCGCGGCTCCTTGGGCCCGGACGATACAGCCTGTGGCTGAGCGCGTCGAGAAGGCCAAACCAGGGAAGGGCAATAGGACGCAGCGCGGGGCGATGCTCCCGGTGGCGCTTCCGCGAAACCGTCCTGAAACACGACAAATCGGCAAGCCGCATGAACACGCTGTGCGGACGTGACGACTGATGGGCAGAACGCAGGAACTGCGCGAAGCCATTCAACGGAGGCGGCCATGTTACGCAAGCGAGCCACGATCATCTGCGATCACGGCCGTTCCCCTGTTTCATCCCAATCCGCTTCTGTTCAAGCCGGCGACTGGCACGACGCCACAGGCCATCACCGTTACTATGGCAGTTCGGCCTGCAATGGCGGCGAGCGCATGGCCGAGACGCGCCGCGGGCCGCGTCCGCCCTTCGTCAATTTGTTCGGCTTCTGATCCCGCAGAAACAAAAGGCGCGGCGGGTTTCCCCGTCGCGCCCCAATCCTTGCACTCGCTGGTCCAGGCGCTGAGAGCGCCCTTTGCGAGGCCTTCGAACAGGCCTAGCGGGCGATCCCAGCGAGGTGACAGCGCTTGGTAAAAGACACTGGATCACCTCCTTTCGTTGTTGATGGAAAGGTCAGTATAGGTACGGAATCACCTGATGTTAAGGGCCTGTCCGCGGCGCAAAACCGGGCCGGAGAGGGCGGTTTTGCTCCGATTTTGCCCATAAGACCGGTCCAGCGCATAACGGTTGAGGCCACCTGCCGGGCATGATAGGTGATCGGCCGGTTCGCGGGTGTAGCTCAATGGTAGAGCAGCAGCCTTCCAAGCTGAATACGAGGGTTCGATTCCCTTCACCCGCTCCAACGTTTTCAAGCACTTGTTGCATTCTGAGTTCTCCATTTGGACAAGCAGGCTGGCGCTCATTTGGACAAATGTCCGTCTTTTGTTCGCGATGCCCGCCGCTTTTTGGTCCCGCTGATGATCTGTTTCGTGGTGCGCTTCACGTACTTCGGCAACACCTTGATCGTCGTAGCCGCACCGTAGTCGAGGTGGTGTTAAGCCTCATTTTCAGCCCGATCTCGACGAGGCGGCGGATCGCTTTTGAGCGAGTGGGCGCGTCGTCCTGTAATGAAGTCGTCAGACAGGCGGAATGTTCGGACCGGATCAACCACTGCGCACCTCATCGATCTGGGTCGAGTATTACAGGAGCGTCGGGCCGGCGTCGTTGAGAAAAAAACCTCAAGGCGCTGAGTTGCTTGTTACCTGTGAGGAAAAGTTTGTTACCCGTGTATCGAGCGAATAAGGGATTTCGGGAAAGTTGGTTGTTACCTGTGAGAAAAGATCATCCGAAATATTTTTTCCGGCCTTCAGGAAAACTGCACGACCCGGAATGGCGATCGGTGCGAATTGCACACGCGCGCTGCGCTATGCAGGGCCGCGCCGCTCCTGATTTGCACAAGCATCGGCTCTACCTGGGCAACCTTCCTCGTAGAACAATTCGTTGCAAACGCTTGCCGTGCCCCGGTTGTTCGCCGCGCCTTAGCAGCAATATTCCCATAAGATAAATTTATTTTGCTCTCTTACGCCCGGATCCGAATGCTACCACGTCGGTTAGTGCATCACGACAAACGAGGGAGAAACACGATGCACAAGATTATTCTTAGCTTGCTTGGGTCGACTCTTGTTGTAGCGTCGATGGCAAATGCAGCGATGGCGGCCGAGCACCACACCCGACACGAAAGAACGTACACGAGCGAAAGGGCTTGGGATGTCCTCGGCTGGTATAATCCGAATGGCGCAAACCTTACGGATCAGAGCGCCTTTGGCACGGTCAGTCCCTGGAGGTGGTCGGGTCTTCGGCCTGACGATTGGCGCCAGAGAGTCAATGGTGGTTGACGTCGCACGCAGGATGGGTTGAGCCCTTCGCGAAACCCATCCCCCTCGTTTCGCGTTGGTGCGGCCGTTTGCAGAACGCTTCGTCTCGATCGGAAGCATCGCCCGCGCAATCCGCCCTATGCGCGCGTTATTGTTGGCAATGCATCGCAACAAAGGGAAGAAAGACAATGGGAAAGACCATCCTTAGCTTGCTTGGCTCCAGTCTGATTGTCGCGTCGATGGCAAGCGCAGTCATGGCGGCCGAACACCGCACCCGGCACCACCACCCGTACGCGAGCGAAAGCGTCCGGCATGCTGGCCGGTATCATCCGAATGCCTTTAGCCCGGAAGATCAGAACGCCTTCGGCACGATCACCCCCTGGGAATGGACGACGGGCATGCAGGCTGACGATTGGCGCCAGAGCGTCAATGGTCGTTGATCTCGCTTCAAAGTAGCTGGTGGCTCGTCGAATGGGCGGAGCCCTTCGCAACTACCGCAAGGCACCATCGTTTGCTGCACCGCGTGCGGGAACTTTCGGAAGTGCCCGGCATTTCTCACCTCTCTTTCGAGGCGGGAGGAAATCCGATGCGGCTTCATCTGAGGGGACGATACGGTCCCGAAAGGCTGAACCTGCTGGCGATGGTCGCGTTGATGGGTTTATTCGCAGCAGCGGTTCTGTACGAAGGCGTGTCACTGAGAGTACAGCCCAGGACAGCTCAACTGGCAGTCCCCAGTCCGTTATTTTGATCGGTGGCTAGGGCATGATCCGGAAAAAAGTTCACGTCTTCCGAAAATTCACGTCGGGCTTGCGTTGCCATTTTTGCCGCGCTTCACGATCGCCACCGACTTGACGCCCCCGCCTGCCGCGATGCTCAGGACAGCCAGTGTCCGATGTTGGAATTGCGAAAAGTCAATCGGTAGCGGCGGTTGGCCGAGTATGCGCGAAGACACGGGCTCTGACGTTGATGCTTAGCCGGTGATCATGCGCAAGCCCTATCCGTCCAATTATCTGTGGTTCGATTCCCTTCACCCGCTCCAGCCTTTCAATCGTCTTGAAGCTTGTCACAGGCGCTCAACGGCTCAACGTATAACGCCGCCGCACGAGTCCTCCTAAGATCGGCTGTGTTCTGCCGCCTCCAGCACGGCCGCGCGCCATTCGCGTTTCACCGGCAGGATGGGAGGCATCGGCGCCATATCCGGCTCCGCTGTAGGTGCCGCGATTGAATCAATATTTTCAGTCCGCGAGGCTTTGCGCATAAAGAGATTGTAGATCAGCCATTGTGCGCGATGTCGCTCGCCGCGCAGTGGGAAGCGGCCGGCGATTGAGGAGGTCGAATAAAACCCCTCATAGGCGCTGCCCTGGCCAATCCGAAGCTCGTCCGCCGACATTCCAGCCGGACGATAGACGACGTGGCCCTGATCATACATCGTCCAATCAAACGAAACGATGCGGTCGGCCCGCTTCATCTCGTACCAGGTGAGCGTGCCTGGATAGGGCGTAAGCACCGAATAGGCACAGGCATCATATTTGGCTGCGATATTAAACCTGACGGTTTCGTCGAAGACCGAGGTGTGGTCCCCATCAAATCCAAACATGAACAAGCCAAACACCATGATTCCGTAGGAATGAACCTTTTCCACAAGGGCCATGAAATTTTCGGGGCGATTCACATGCTTGTGCACGCTTTTCAACGTCTCGCGTGAAATCGACTCGAATCCGATGCTCAGCATCGTGCATCCGCTTTCGGCTGCGAGCTCAAGCATGCGGTCGTCTTGCGCAAGTTTGGAGGTAACGCCGGCCTGCCATTGAATGCCGCGGCCCCTCAGGGCACGCATGACCTCTTTGGGACGTTCCGGCGTGCCGAAAAAATCTGCATCGTTCACCGAGACGGTGCGCGCGCCGCAATTCTCCATCTCGTGGATGACTTCGTCGACTGGGCGATAACGGAACTTGAGACCGTTCATCAACGGTTCGGCGCAAAAAGTGCAGCCTTGATGGCAGCCGCGTGAAGTCTGGACAAAAGTTCGATTGACGTAACGATTCTTCTTGAGGAGGTCATAGCGCGGCATCGGCATGCCGACCATCGGGTGCAGGGTGTCAGATTTATAGATCCCGCGCATCGACCCCTGCTTCAGATCATCAAGCAGTTTGTCGATCACGAGTTCGACCTCACCGATGACGACTGCATCGCTATGTTTCAGGGCCTCCTGCGGCATGAAGCTTGGGTGGACGCCCCCCATGACCACAGGCACACCTTTAGCTCGGAAATGGTCGGCGATCTCGTACCCACGGTTGACGTAACTCGTCATCGCCGAAATTCCCACCAAATCGGCCTTCAGATCGAAGTCGATCGTCTCGATGTTCTCGTCCGTGAGAACGACCTCGTATTGGTCTTCCGGAATGCACGCGGCAACGGCCAGTAAGCCGGCAAGGGGAGAATACAATGCCCGATTCATGTAAATTGGGCGGGTCGTCAGAGAGTCGGTCTTCGGATTAATGAGGTGGATGATGCGAGTGCGCACTGGAACCTCCATTACAAGCCCAGCCGATGCTCCAACGACCTCGCATTCGGGAAGGTTCCCGAATACTGTTGCGCGCACCGGGCGCCCAGCGAGACCAGCCAAATAGGCGTCCGGCCTGGCCGGCCGCAAGGTTTGGCACGATCATATGCTGCAAGACCGTTTTTATCCGCCGTTCGACGGACCGGCAAAACTGCACCTGATGGCTGCGAGCGGTCGAAGCGGCGCGGGGGGAAATGATGGAACGACCGGAGCGCGCGCGACGCCATCGGGGCCGTCATGACGCTCGAGCCGTGGAGAAGCCTGATGCGTCGACTGTTGCCTTTGCTCGCTTTGTTGTTTGTCACACCCGCGCTCGCGGAGACGCTCGACTGCGCCGTGATCAAATCGACCACGCGTCCGTTCGAACTCACCTACGATTGGACCAGCACAGTGGCAGGCAAGGACCCTCTCGCCGTACAAATGCGCCAACAGGTCACCCGCAAGACCGACGAGACGATCGTTTATGAATTTTTTTCGCCGGGAAAATTTGTGCGCCGGACGTTAAATGGCGCCGGCTTCCGGGTGCAAATTCGCACCGCCGGGGAAACAACATCGCGCGTCTCCACTTATTCGATCGACGTGACCAAGGACTATTTTGGGCTCGGCAAGCCCTTCGATTTCAACGAGGTCGTGAAAGGCGCGGACGGCACGGTTGTTTCCGACGTGAACACGTCGGTTTCGTTCGATGGCGCGGTTAACGTCGACGTCGGCGGATGCACCTATCCGTTGACGAAAATCATCGAGTTGAGCCATGGCTCTGTCCGCGGCGTGGCCGGAAGCAATCGAGCCGAGATATGGTATTCGCGCGATTTGAAGACCTCGCTTTATAGCCGCTCCGAAGATGGCGGCGACGGATCCATCGTGGAGCTTCGCGCGCGCGCCATTTCGACATCGTTCACACCGGTCGAATAGCCGGAGCAAGCCTGGCCGTGACGGCATCGGGGGCCGCACGGCGTTCATATCGCATCGCCGCTAATCGGGTCTTCGCCGATTATCTCCGGGCAGGGTTGTCGCATCCCAAATCACATGAAACGTTTCGTTGACGTTGATTTTTTCCCCGCATAGCGTTCCGAGCGGCAAGATGTACGGCCCCGGAAACAACGCTTTCGGGTTTCCACTCAACAGGTGGACGGCGAACAAGCCGCAAAAAATGACAGGGGGGAGTGATGAGCAGTACACGGAAACCTGCGTTGTCCGGTGCCGCGCTTGCCAGTTCGAACACTTCGATGATGGCCGAAATCGACAAGCCGCTTGCGGGCATCACGGTGGTCGAACTCGGCCACAGCGTGGCCGCGCCCTATGCGGGGCTCATTCTGGCCGATCTCGGCGCGCGCGTGATCAAGGTCGAAAATCCCGGCAGTGGCGATTATGCGCGCGGCTGGGGGCCGCCGTTCTGGAAGGAGACGTCGAGTATCTTCCATGGCCTCAACCGCGGCAAGGAAGGCATCACCGTCGATTTCGGCGACCCGCGCGACTGCGCAAATCTGCGGTCGTTGATCCTGGACAAGGCCGACGCGGTTATCCAGAACCTGCGGCCCGGGATCCTGGAAAAATTCGGACTCACGGCCGACGCGTTGCGCGCCGAGAAACCATCGCTGATCTGGTGCGACATCGGTGCCTTCGGCGCCACGGGGCCGCTCGCCAACAAGCCGGGCTACGATCCGCTCGCCCAGGCCAGCACCGGCATCATGAGTGTAACGGGCGAGGGCGGCCGTCCGCCCGTGCGCGTCGGCGTTTCGCTGGTCGATATGGGCTCCGGCATGTGGGCGGTGATCGGGATGCTCGCAGCCCTGGTCGCGCGCAACGCGGGTGGTCAGGGGAGCAGCGTTGCGACCTCGCTCTATGAGACGGGTCTCGCGTGGATGACGGTGCCACTGGCCGGCTATGCGGCATCGGGTGAAGTACGCAAGCCCTACGGTTCGGGCACCGCGGAAATCGCACCCTATCAGGCCTTCGAGGCGTCCGACGGCTGGCTGATGATCGCCGCCGGCAACGACAACCTGTTCCGCAAGCTGTGCGGCGCGCTGGGCCTTCAGGCGCTTGCGTCCGATCCCGACTTTGCAACCAATGCGGCCCGGGTCGTCAACCGCGAGCGGTTGATTCCGCAAATCGAAGCGGCGGTACGGCGCTATCCGGCCGATGCGCTCGGCAGGATTCTCGACGAGGCGGGCGTTCCCAACGCGCCGCTGCTTACCACCGATCAGGTTGCACGGCATCCGCAAACCCGGGCGCTCGATATGATGGTGCGTTGCTCGGACGACGATATCGAAGTCGTCGGCATACCGCTCGCCTTCGACGGCACGCGGCCTCGCGCACGCACGGCGGCGCCCACGCTGGGCCAGCACAATGCCATCCTTCGGACACCCGCCAGCAAGGGGACGACCAATGCAAAGTGATTTCCAGACCATCAAGGTCGAACGGCGTGACGGCAATATCCTGCTGGTCACCTTGAACCGGCCGGAGGCCTCCAATGCCCTGAACACGCAGATGGGGCTCGATCTGGTGGCGCTCTTTGAGGGCTTCTCGACCGACATTGAAGGCCTGCGGGCGGTGATCCTGACCGGGCAGGGCGACAAGGCCTTTTGCGCCGGCGGCGATCTGAAGCAGCGTAACGGCATGACCGATGACGCCTGGCAGGCCCAGCATCTGGTCTTCGAGCGCATGCTGCGTGCGCTGCTGGGCTGCCCGATCCCCGTGATTGGCGCGATCAATGGCGCGGCTTACGGCGGCGGCTGCGAGATCGCGGCGGCGCTCGACTTTGTCTATGCCTCGACCAATGCCCGCTTCGCATTGACCGAAGTAACGCTCGGCATCATGCCGGGCGGTGGCGGCACGCAGAATCTGCCGCGCGCTGTCGGTGAGCGCCGCGCCAAGGAGCTGATCCTGTCCGGCATGCCATTCTCCGCCGCCGAGGCCGAACAATGGGGATTGGTCAACCGGGTGCTGCCGCCGGGGGAATTGCTGGAGGCGGCGTTCGCCATCGCCAACCGCATCGCCGCCAACGGTCCGATCTCGGTGCGCCAGGCCAAGCAGGCGATCCATCGCGGTCTGCAGATGTCGCTTGCCGATGGTCTCACCTTCGAGATCGAGGCTTACAATCGTCTGGTTCCGACGGCGGACCGGCGCGAAGGCGTGCTCGCTTTCAACGAGCGCCGCAAACCGAACTTTCAGGGCAAATAAAGGAGAGCGATCCGATGCGTGAGAAAGCTCATGTTCGCGAAGTCGGACCCAGGGACGGCATTCAGATGGTCAAGGCGATCCTGCCGAGCGCGCGCAAGCTCGCCTGGTGCCGCGGGACGATGGAGGCGGGGCTTCGTCAAATCGAGGTCACTTCGTTCGTGCCGGCCAAGGTCATCCCGCAATTTGCCGACGCGGAGGAGGTGGCCCGCGGCGCCCTGGCGATGGCAGGCTTGCGGCCGTCGGTTCTCGTTCCGAATCTGAAGGGCGCGGAACGCGCTTTCGCGCTCGACATGCCGATGGTCAATTACGTGCTGTCGGCGAGCGAGGCGCATAATCAGGCGAACGTTCGCCGCAGTACCGAGGATTCGCTGACGGATTTCGCGCGCATCGCCGCGGCGCGCGACCAGCGTCCGGGAATGCGGATCGGACTTGGTGCCGGTATAGCAACCGCCTTCGGCTGCACCATTTCAGGCGCGGTGTCGGAAACGCGGGTGGTCGAGATCGCGGTGCGGCTCGCCGGCATGGGCGCCGACGAAATCATTATTGCCGATACCGTCGGCTATGGCGATCCGGGCCAGGTTCGCCGGTTGATGGGGGCCGTGATCGCAGCGGTTCGTCCGCTGCCGGTCGCCTGCCATTTTCACGACACGCGCGGTCTCGGCCTCGCCAACGTGACCGCCGCGCTGGAAGCGGGCGTGCGCGCGTTCGATGCTTCGCTCGCCGGTTTAGGCGGATGTCCGTTCGCGCCGGGCGCCACCGGCAACATCGACACCGAAGACACCGTCTTCCTGCTCGAGCAACTTGGCTTCGACACCGGTGCCGACGTCGAAAGGCTGGTTGCGCTGCGACGGGAAGTCGAGAGCTGGCTGCCGGGTGAGCGTTTCTCCGGCGCGATCGCCCGCGCCGGGTTGCCAAAAACCTACCGCGTGTCGGCCGGCGCCGCCGCCTGAAGGAATGCGAGCGATCAGCATACGGGAGTAGTGGAATGACTGACGGATCCATCAACGGCGAGAATATAGCGAGGCCAATGCTGTTCGAACCGTTCACGATTCGAGGGCTGACGTTGAAAAATCGCCTCGTTGTGCCACCGATGGTCCACTACCGTTGCGATCCCGGACATACCTGCGGCACGTTTCACGTCGTGCATCTGGGCCGCTACGCGTTGGGCGGCTTCGGCCTCGTCTTCGTCGAGGTGACGGCGGTCGAGGAGGTCGGATTGATCAACGAGAATGACCTCGGCATCTGGAACGATACGCAGGCCGAAAGCTTCAAGCCGCTGATTGCCTTCATGAAGCGCCAGGGTACGGCAATCGGCATCCAGATCGGTCACGGCGGCCGCAAGGCTTCGTCGCAGAGCGCCATGCAGGGCATGGGGCCGCTGACCGAGGAAAATCTGAAAGCCGGAGCCAGGATCTGGCAGCCGGTCGGGCCGACGGCCGAGCCGGTCGCCAAAGGCTGGCTGACGCCGAGGCAACTGACGACAGCCGAGTGCAAGACGATGGTCGGCACGTGGGCGGCTGCCGCAAGACGGGCGGTCGAGGCCGGGTTCGACACCATCGAAATCCACACGGCGCACGGTTATCTGCTCGCCTCGTTTCTGTCGCCGGTCTCCAACACGCGCAATGACGAATACGGCGGCGACCGGGCCGGCCGGATGCGGCTTCCGCTGGAGATTGTCGAGGCGGTGCGCCGTGAAATGCCGGATACGATGCCGCTTTTTGTCCGTGTTTCGTCCGTCGACGGCACCGTGGAAGGCTGGAACATGGATGATACGGTTGCCTTTGCGCGTGAATTGAAAGCGCGTGGCGTCGACGTGATCGACTGCTCCTCGGGCGGTATCTCCGGTGCGGCGACCGCAGCCCAGGTGACGCGGAGCCTCGGATTCCAGGTGCCGTTTGCCGAGCGCGTTCGCAAGGAAGCCGAGACCAGCACCATGGCCGTTGGTATCATTCTCGAGGCGCAACAGGCCGAAGCCATCCTTCAGAAGGGGCAGGCCGATCTGATCGCAGTCGGCCGCCAGTCGCAGTTCAATCCCAATATCGCCCACCACTGGGCGCACGATCTCGGCCTTAACGCGCGCTTCGAGGACTGGTCACCTGAGTATGGCTGGTGGCTTGAGAAGCGGATCAGAACCCTCGAAGGTTTTGCTACGCCGACCGGCGTCGTTACGCGCCATCTCTGACTTCCGCTGCGCAGGTGCTCTCGCTTGCTGATTGCGGTTGGATGAGCGGGAGGGCGATCAGCTAATTAATTCGTTAATGACTGGGGAACGGTGGTTGTGGCGTTCGTGGATCGGCGAACCACGATGGTGCGAAGGCTGAACGACGCGGGTTTCGATGAAGACATCGCCGACAGGCCGTTGATACAGCCCTCTGTGTACATAACATGACAACCAACATGGCAACGCTGTCATCGCCCCTGTGCCGCGATGGCGAGCAGGAGCGTGCTGCCGGCGCCCGGTATCGACGGCTGCGTTAACGATTGCCTGAATTGCCATTACGAGAAATTAACGAAAAGAAAATCGCGAGACGGTGACGCAGCAAAAATTCCCGAACAACCGACTGCGACGCGCCAAGTCCGATCACAACATCGCGATATCCTTACGTGAGTACTGGCGAAAGCGGGAAAACCCAAAATCGCGGCACCCGCATGTCGTCAGCGCAGTGCTCGGTTTCAGAAAATGATGGTACGGCAAGCCCGCGCGACGGGATTTCGTGGGTGATCTTCGAGAATTCATAATGAACAAATATGAATTTCTCAGGATTCCGAGCCCGCCGTCGGGGGCGCGGCGATCGCGCCAAGGGGTTGGGGGAGCATTGGTATCGTGCGGAAGGTCGTTCTTCAGAGTGGTGCAGAGGCGACCGACACGGCGTCGAGCACGCGCCGCTCCCTGCAGGCCATCGTTGATGGCCAGCACCGCGGCGTTCATGATCAGCTGTTCAAGGCGCCTGCGGCCTGTCCGATGAAATTCGAATTCAATCGGGACGGCTGGATCCATTGGCCCGAGCGGGAGGACCTTTCGATTGAATTCATGCGGTTGCTGGCGACCGCGCAGGAAGGCGGATCGGCGGTTTCCGAATGCTGGCTCACCGCAAGCCGCATCGATTTCGCGGATGACCATTCCTGGTATCGGGAGTGGATCAGGACCGCCGACGCCAGCAAGGCGCGCGCCGTTGCCGCTCTCGGCGAAGGCCATGTGCCGACCGCAAGAAGCAATTGGCTTCGCGCCATCAACTATTACCAGGCAGCCGCGCATCCGTTCGATTTTCCGGGAGAGGCCAGACGAACCTCGATCGCCGCGATGCGTGAATGCGCGGCGAATTACCTCCGACATCGCGATCCACCGGGCGAAGTGGTCTCGATTCCCTGGGTCAACGGCGCATTGCAGGGCTATTATTTGCCGGCGCGCGCGAGCGCGAAACCTCAGCCTGCGGTCATTTGCATCGGCGAGCCCGGTCATCGCAAGGAAGAATACCTGTTCAAGCTGGCGCGCCACGCCCTTGAACGCGGCATTTCACTTCTCGCGGTAGACGTTTTGGGCGATCAGCCGGATCCCTCGTTCGAAACCCACAACCTCGAATCGGCGGTCGGCTGCTTCATGGATTATTTGTCCGACCGCGACGATGTGGATGACAGCCGTATCGCGATCCTCGCCGACGGCTGGGGGTCTTCCTTTGTCGCGCGAGGCATCGCCTTCGATGAGCGGTTCGCGGCGGCGGTTTGCGACGGCGGCATCTGGGATGCACATGAACGATCGTTCCTGGCGCGGCGGGCGGCGATGCGTGGTGCCGACGTCTTTCATGGCATGGGAACGAGCCGCGTGATGCGAAAGATCGCGTGCCCGCTGCTGATTACAACCGGCGAAGGCGGCTGGCTGGAGCCAGGCCGGGTGACCGAACTGGTCGATCAGCTCAAAGGCGGCCGCGAGGACGTCACGCTGAAGATCTTCGAGCGCGCCGAGACAGCCGCCACGCAGGGCCATCTGGACAACCCGACGCTGGCCAATGAGTTCATCTTCGACTGGATCGCGGCCCGCCTGCGATAGGCGTGATGCGGAGGAGTTCCGCTCGCGCACGAGCCAGCTTCAGAAATCGACGACAACTTTCAGGCAGGCTTTTTCCAGCCGCCGCTTGATGGCAGCGAGCTTGCCGGTCAGGTCGGCCAGTTCGTGATCGCCGAACTCCGCAAAGATGAACTCGTTCAGGGATTCCTGCTGCGAAGCCAGGTTCGCAAGGTGTTTTGAGGCTTTGTCGGTGAGCGACATCTTGACGATTCTGGCGTCCTCGGCTGCCGTCTTGCGGCGGACAAAACCCTTTTTCTCCAGCAGCTTCGATTGGGTCGTCACGAACGAGGGGTCGACATGCAGCATCTTCGAGACCACGTTAACGGCCACGCCGTCACCTTGGTCGTGGTCGGCGAGGGCGACCACGATCATCCATTGCGGGCCGCTGATGCCGAGCGTCTTGGCCCAGAACTGGCGGAGCTCCTCGAGATACGCGCTGATCGAGGCGATCTCCCAAGAGAAGCGCCGAATGGCTTCCTGATCCTTCTTGGCGGATTCGTCCATTGGATCCCCCTAGCTTCCCTGTTTCCCATCATGATTGGTCGCTCATCCTTGTTAGCCGGATGTTGGTCGTCATCATTAGATAGACAGAGAACATAAGTAAATCACTTAATCTTGCGGGTCCTCGACACTCTGGGATCGGGATCATAGTTTCACGGCAAATGGGGCCAGTTGCCAAAAAGCCACATTCTCCTGCAATCAATTGCTGAGTTAATAAACTAATTTGATTACCTAACTAGCAGGTTGCATAGTTGCCGAGACGGAGGGGGGATTCTCAACCGTCCCGTTGAAGGTCGTTGGCTCAAGTCTCTCGCGTTGGTGCGGGGTGTCCGAAGGCGCGAAGCGACTGAGCGGTTTTCAAGGGCAGGCAAGGAACCTTGGGGAACGAGGGTTCGATCCTGCCCCTCAGAGCAACTTGGAGGTTATCATATGAAGATGGTTAAGAGCCTTATTCTCGGCTCAGCGGCGGCTTTCGTCGCCATGAGCGGAGCTCAGGCAGCTGATCTTCCCGTCAAGGCCAAAGCGGTCGAGTACGTGAAGGTTTGCTCCCTCTATGGCGCGGGTTTCTATTACATCCCGGGCACCGATACCTGCATCAAGATCGGTGGCTATCTGCGCATCGACACCACGTTCAACGGCGGCGTCTACGGCCAGCCGGCATGGAACGGCGATCTCGGTCTCGGTGATCGCTATCGTGACAGCTACGTCTCGCGTTCGCGCGCTGCGCTTACGGTTGATACCCGCACCGCCACCGAATACGGCGTGGTCCGTACCTTCAGCCAGGCTGACTTCCAGTTCTCGACCCTGGGCGGCAGCAGCTACAGCCCGAACCTGATCAACACCAACCTCGGCAACAACACCCAGCTGCTCGACAGCGTCGGCGGCGGTTACACCGCGGTTGAGTACGTGTTCATCCAGTTCGCCGGCTTCACCTTCGGTAAATCATCTTCGGCCTACGCGACCCCCTGGAACTCGTATCCGGGTAACATCTCGTCGAACCTGATTGGTGCCGAAGACTCCGTCACCGGCGTCAACAACATCCAGTACACCGCGCAGTTCGGCAACGGCGTGTCGGCCAGCATCGGCCTCGATGATCCGACCGTGTTCAACCGCACCTCGGTTTACAACACCGGCGTCGGCATCAGCGCGACCGGCACCAGCGGCAACGCTTACGCCGGCGTGCATATGCCCGACGTCGTCGCCAACCTCCGCGTTGACCAGGCCTGGGGCCTGTTCCAGTTGTCGGGCGAACTCCACGAAGTGAGCGGCTCCTACAACACGCTGACCGCTTCGACCGCGCAGCCGACCGCTGCGTCGGATCTCTCGGGTCATCCGGACAGCAAGTACGGTGGTTCGGTGATGGCTGCGTTACAGATCAAGAACATCCCGACCGGTCCCGGCGACGACATCAAGTTCGATGCCACCTGGGCCAAGGGTGACACCAAGAACGTGATCGGCACCAGCGGCTCTTCGCCGAGCCCGCTGATGTTGGGTGGCACGGCTGGCCAGTTCGGCCCCGCCGGCAGCATCGCCTTCGGTCCGACCACCGACGGCATTTACGCTCCCGGCGGCGCGATCCATCTGACCACGGCCTATGGTGTTCAGGGTGCGTTCAACCACAACTGGGATCCGTACTGGTCGTCGAGCTTGTTCGGCGGCATGGGCTGGGTTCGCTATGACTCGACTGCCCAGGCAAACTACTGCGCCGCCTACGGCGTAGTCGTTGCCGGTCAGGGTGCCACGTACACCTGCAATCCGAACTACAACCTCTCGGAACTGGGCTTCGTGACCCGCTGGACTCCCGTCAAGAACCTGACGTTCGCGGCGGAAACCATCTGGACCCATCTCGACACCGGCTTCAAGGGCACGGCGACGTTCTCGCCTGGCGCCCCGTATGCCGCTTCGACCTTGGCGTTCAAGTCGCAGGACACCGTGTCGCTGCAGGTTCGCGTTCAGCGCAACTTCTGATCCCGAACGTCTGACAAGTCTCTAACGAAACCCCGGCGGGAAACTGCCGGGGTTTTTTCTTGGCGGCCATAGCGGCGAGCGAAAGCACGGTTTTGACCGAGGCCCCAAACGGAAGATCTCGACCCCGATCCGGGTCGGTCGCGGCAGGGTTTGGATGGTCGTTCTGATGGTTGGTTTTGATGGTTCCTGCCGGGCAGGGCGTCCGGCCGCATCAGCCTGGTCCGGTTCGGCGGGCCCGGCCCGGGACGCCAAAACACCATTCCGATAAAAACATTATTTACTCAGGTAATTTTTTAATGTAATAAGGAGTCGCATCGGCTTTAGTCTGCCGGGCTCTAGTCTCAAAGGAGACATAACCTACTTTATGAAGACCTCCGAAAACCTCCAGCAATGCCCTGCTGGAGGTTTTTTCGTTTTTGAACCCCAGTTGCCCGCGCCCCTTCGCGTCGAATCGGGGAAAAGGCCGTGAGCGGGGATATGGCGCAGGCGGTGCTCGCCTCCCGCGATGGCTCCAGCCGCGACTTTCGACGCCAAATGCTGGTCCTGAAGGAGGGCAGGGGGATCTTGAGCGAATCGCGTGCGTGAATCCGCCGATCAGGCGCTCCGCTATCCCTTGAAGAAGTCTCTGGACAGCACGGCAACCTCGGTCCGATTCCTTGCGTTGAGTTTTCGCATGATATGCCGAAGGTGAATCTTGACCGTGTGCTCGCTCATATTGAGCTCGTAGGCGATCTGCTTGTTGGCTTTGCCGTGGGATACTTCCTCGGCGACTTTCATCTGCCGCGCCGTCAATAACCCCTCCGGCTTCGGGCTTGATGGCGATCCTTCGCCGTCGAGGACGAGGCTGTCGGCAGGCACGAAGGTACCTCCCGCTTTTACCAGCCGCATGGCTTCGACCGCGACGTTGAAGGGCAGACTGGTCGGAATGTAACCGCGGGCTCCACTCTTCAACGTGCGCATGATGTAATTCAGATCGTCGATGTCAGACACGATCACAACCGGAGTGTTCGGGGCAGCGGCCTCAAGACACCCCAGTCCGGCAATACTGGAATCGTCGCTTCCGTCGATGACGATGATGACGATCGACGCGGCCAGCGCACCGGGCTCCTTTGAACGGCACCAGTCGGCAACGGTCGCAAATGGAAAGATGTCGTGATCCCGATACGAGATCTCGAGACATCGAACGAAGCAATCTCGAAACACGGCGCGTCGATGAATAACGGCAATGCCGGGCCTTTGCGACTTTGCCGGGTCGGGTTCCCTTACCTGTGCATCATCGCGATGCTGGGCGTCTTCAATCCCGGATTTGAAACCGATCTCTGCACCGGTGCCCGGCTGCGCGATGGAAGCGGCTTCACCGCTGTTGGTGGCTTCCCGGTCGCCCGGCGTCAGTTGCTTCGCTTCGGAACGGCCGATCTCTGCAAGTATGCAGCGAGAGCTTTTTTGAATTCGTACCGATGCCGATTCCGGCAAGGGCTGACGCAAGGCGTCGCTGCCGGCTTGCAAGGAGAGCCGTTCAAAGCGAGGCGCTCCGCAAAGATCCTGGATTTGCCGGTCCGCATTGGCGTTTGAAGGCTTGCCGGAGTTCCGGCCTGCTTCGGCACGCACGCCTGCCTGTAATACCATACGCATAAAAAAATCTCGGCCTACAATGGAAGCCCAACATCGGGTCGATCTTCAAACCTTTCGCGCGACGGTTTCTTTCTTAACTAACAGCCAGTTTATGACGTGGAGTTGTCGCTGTCCCGCGTCTCCATGTCACAGCGCTGCGTGCTTACAGCGCAGCTGCGTTCGCAAAATTGTACCCATGCGGTCGATACGTCCTCCCGTTGTGCGAGCGGTTCTATCGTCAGCGTTTCCATGCCGTCGCGAGAATGTTCTTCGCGCAGCATTGCGCCGCCATCGCGAACTGAATTGCCGAGCAGCACCGATCCAAGCGTCGCAGCGTTATGACAATCCAATTCGAATTCCCGATCATGGGTCGTATCGAGCAGCATCATCTCTTCGATCATCCTGTCCGAGTTGGTGCTATGAGGGTGGGTCACGATCTCGAGCTGCGAACACCTATCGCGACGTTATCAAGCTCAGGCCTGATATTTCCGAAGCCTTCGGCGGTCTTGGAAGAATCCTGGCCCGGCTGGGCCTGGTCGACGTGTTCGATGCCGCGTTGACCGCGTTCTGGCGCGTTCGCCTGGTCCGGCCCGCCGAACCGCCGGTAACCCGGCGGCGTCACACGGCCGGCGTGCGGCACGTCAAAATGACAGCGTGTCGGTGTGAGGATCGAATTTGCCTGCCATGACGTCCCGGCCTTGATCGGCTCGCGCCGCGGCATGCCTGCAATGGCGCACGGCCACCGTGTCCTGAACGCAATGCTTGTTGCCGAAAAATAGTGTATCCGCTGATCTGACCGATGGCCGGGTTGCTCCCGGGGCCATCAGGATAAAATCTCGGAGGAACCCTATGTCGGCCTTGCCGCTCTCTGGCATCAAAATTCTTGATCTGACGCGCGTGCTGGCGGGTCCGCTGTCGGCGCAGATGCTGGCCGATCTCGGCGCCGAGGTGATCAAGATCGAACGTCCCGGCACCGGCGACGACGCGCGCGCGTTCGGTCCGCCCTATCTGGTCGATCCCGAAGGCAAGGAGAACAACAACAATTCGTTCTATCTCTGCGCCAACCGCGGCAAGAAATCGGTCACCATCAATATCGCCAAACCCGAGGGACAGGCGATCATCCGCGATCTGGCCAAGACCGCCGACGTGATGATGGAGAATTACAAGGTCGGCGATCTCAAGCGCTACGGGCTCGATTACGAATCGATCAAGGCGATCAATCCCGGCATCATCTATTGCTCGGTGACCGGTTTCGGCCAGACCGGACCTTACGCGGGGCGCGCCGGCTATGACGCGATTCTGCAGGCGATGGGTGGCCTGATGAGCGTCACCGGCCATATCGACGGCGAGCCCGGCGAGGGTCCGATGAAGGTCGGCCCCTCGATCGTCGACTACATGACGGGCATGAACACCTCGATCGGGATTCTCTCCGCGCTCTATCATCGCAAGGCCAATGGGGGCGACGGGCAGCATGTCGACGTCTGCCTGTTCGACACCGTGATCGCCTCCCTGTCGCATTGGGCCCAGATCTATCTGGTCAACGGCAAGACGCCGCCGCGGCGCGGCACCTGGGGCAATGGCGGCATGCCCGCTGGCGTATTCCGCTGCACCGACGGCGAGCTGATGCTGGTGGTCGGCAACGACGGGCAGTTCGCACGCACCTGCGCGGTGCTCGGCAGTCCCGAGCTCGCGACCGATCCACGGTTCGTCAAGAACAACGACCGCGTCATACACGGCAAGGAGATCATGGCGATCTTCGCCGGCCTGTTTCTCAGGAAGCCGATGGCCTACTGGCTGGACGAGCTGGAGAAGGCCGGCGTGCCCTCCGGTCCTATCAACAGTTTCGAGCAGGTGTTCGCCGACCCGCACGTCCAGTCGCGCGGCATGCAGATCAAGGTCAACCACCCATTCGAGCCGGAACTGTCGCTGATCCGCAACCCCCTGATGTTCTCCGGCACCCCCGTAAAGGATTATCGCGCGCCGCCGCTGCTCGGCGCCGACACCAAACAGGTGCTGTCGTCCACGCTCGGCTATGACGACGCCAAGCTCGATGGGTTGAAGAAGCAGGGGATTATCTAACCAAATTACGCGGAGCCTTGTGCTCTTGCGTTCGTCATTGCTGTGCGAGCCAACGGGTCGCGCGAATGTGCGCCCGATGATAAACTCCGCGAAGCAATCCAGGATTACAAGAAGGACTAGATTGCTTCGTCGCGAGGCTCCTCGCAATGACGATTTCAGATTCTCAAAAGAGGCATCACTCCCATGGCTGCACCGGTTCAAAAGACGTTCATCACCTGCGCCATCACCGGCAATCTGACGCGGCCGGAGCAGTCGCCGCATCTGCCGATCACCCCGCAGCAGATCGCCGACAGCGCGCTCGAGGCGGCGGAGGCGGGGGCCGCGATCGCGCATATTCATGTGCGCGATCCCGAAACCGGCCGGCCCTCGATGTCGATCGATCTCTATCGCGACGTGATGGATCGGATCCGCGCCCGCAACAAGCAACTGATCATCAACCTGACCACCGGCCCTGGCGGGCGGTTCGTGCCGTCGGAAGCCGATCCCAAGGTGGCCGGCCCCGGCACCACGCTGATCGCGCCGGAGCGCCGGGTCGAACATGTCGAATTGCTGCGGCCGGATATCTGCACGCTCGATCTCAACACCATGAATTCCGGCGGCCAGGTCGTGATCAACACGCCCGGCAATGTGCGCAAGATGGCCGAGCGCATGAAAGCGGTCGGCGTGCTGCCGGAGCTCGAATTGTTCGACAGCGGCGATTGCCATCTGGCGCGCGATCTGATCGCCGAAGGCGTGTTGCAGGGACCGGGGTTGTTCTCGCTCGTGCTCGGCGTCAAATACGGTTTCAATGCGTCGTCCGAAACCATGTTCTACGCGCGCAGCCTGCTGCCGCCGGGCGCGACCTGGTCGGGCTTCGGCATCGGCCGCGCGGAGTTTCCGATGGTGGCCCAGGCCTATTTGCTTGGCGGTCACGTCCGGGTCGGCATGGAAGACAATCTTTATATATCGAAGGGCGTGTTGGCGAAAACCAACGCCGAACTGGTGTCCCGCGCGGTCGATATCCTGCACAATCTCGGCGCCGAGATCGCCTCGGCCGCGGAAACCCGCGCCATGCTCAAGCTGGCGTAACGCGGCAATCCGGCGCCGCGGTCGGCCCGGCGCCGAAGATATTGGCACAGGGCTTGCTCGAAACGGGCATTATCAATGGTCGCGAGCATCGCCATGTCCCTGGATATCCTGATCAAGAACGTAGCCCTTCCGGACACCGAAGGATTGCGCGATATCGGCATCGCCGAGGGGCGCTTTGTCGACATCCAGCGAGACCTCTCGTCGCCGGCTGCGCTGACCCTCGATGCCGATGGCCGCATGGCGGTGCCTGGTTTCGTCGAGCCGCACATCCATCTCGACAAGGCGCTGATCTCGGAGAGTGCGCCGGTCAATCGATCGGGAACGCTTGACGAAGCCATCCGGATTCTCTGGGAGATCAAGCGCAACTACACCGTGGATGAAATCGCCGACCGGGCGTCACGTGTTCTCACGCGCGCCATCGGCAACGGCATTTCACGGCTGCGGACCCATGTTGACGTCGATCCGATCGGCGGCACCCGTCCGGCCGAAGGTGTTCTTCGCGCCCGCGACCGATTTCGCGATTTGATCGATATCCAGATCGTTGCATTTCCGCAGGAAGGCATCGTCAAATCGCCCGGAACAGAACTTCTGATGCGGCAGGTGATGGAACTCGGCGCCGATGTGGTTGGCGGCATGCCGTTCAACGAAGCCTCGCCGCAAGACAGTCGCCGGCACATTGAGATCGTCTTCGATATCGCGCATGCGTTCGATGCCGATATCGACATGCATGTCGACGAGACCGATGATCCGCAAGCCCGAACCCTCGAAGTGCTGGCGGAATTGACCATCAGCCGCGGCTGGCAGGGGCGGGTGACCGCCAGCCATACCTGCGCGCTGGCGGGCTACCCGAGAGACTATGCCGATCGCATCATTGCCCGGCTTTCTGAAGCCAACGTCAACATGATCGCCAACCCTGCCACCAATCTGATGCTGCAGGGCAGGCTGGACGATTATCCGAAGCGGCGCGGCGTCACGCAGGTCAAGGAGCTGCTGGCCGCCGGTGTCAATGTCGCCTGCGGTCAGGACTGCATGCATGATACGTTCTATCCGTTCGGCCAGAACGACCCGCTGGAGATCGCGTTTCTACTTTGTCACGCGTCGCACATGAGTCAGCCCGCCGAAATTCTCACCGTGATGGATATGGTCACCGGCAATGGCGCGAAGGCCTTGCGTGTTCCGGACTTTGGCGTGGCGATCGGGGGGGTTGCAGATTTGGTCGTGCTCGATGCCCGTGACGCGCGCGAGGCGTTCGCCACCCGAACGCCGCGGCGCTGGGTGATCCGCAAGGGCCGGTTGATCGCGGAAAGCAAGGTGGAAAGCCGTCGCTATTTCAATCTGTGACCCATCGCAGCGGCTACTTGCGGCGCTTGCCGGTCGCCGGACGCCGCGGTCTGTTGCCGACATGATCGGCAGCGTCGTTGCGCGGCGCCGGTAAAGTCTTCGTTGCATCGGCCTCGCTTCGCAGGCGAAGGCCATCGACGAATACGTCGACCAGCCGCAGCACGCTGGTCTGCCATCCGGGCTGGTCGTGCAGATAGCACATGCCGATCAGGGCGCGCAGCACATCTTCGGGGCCGATATCGGCGCGGATCTCGCCGGCGGCAACGGCGCGCGCGAGCAGGGCGCCGACCGCTGTGGTGAGACGGTCGAACGAATAGGCGTGCAGTTCGGTCGAACCATAGGCGGCGAGCTGCAACGCCGCCAGCATGCCTTTCTTGGTGGCGACGAACTCGACATTGGACCGTAGCCAGCGCCGCAAGGCCTCGACCGCATCAGGCTCGCCCTTCAATTGCTCGGCGAGATCGCCGAGTTGTTCCACCTCGCGCCGGTAAACCGCCTCGAACAGGTTCTCGCGCGTCGGAAAATGACGATAAAGCGTCCCGATGCCGACGCCGGCGCGTTTGGCCACGGCCTCCAGGCTCGCATCGGCGCCGCCGGCGCTGAAAACGGCCTTGGCGGCCTCCAGCACGCGCTCGCGATTGCGAATGGCGTCGGCGCGGGGCTTGCGGACAATTTCTGCGGGGCGAGTGGTCATTTCTTTTATCTGGTCGTCCTTGGTCCTCTTGTAAACGGAGGGTTCCTCCACATATTCCGGGGAGCGTCAAACCCGGATACGCCCGCCGATCCCCTCTCGGCGGCGGCGATCCGATGCTGACCATAGCATTGATCGGAGCCCTGCATGAATCTCTCCATCAACCTCACCGTCAACGGCGTGCGACGGACCGTCGAACTCGAAGACCCTCGGGTGACGCTGCTCGATCTCTTGCGCGAGCGGCTGCAATTGACCGGCACCAAGAAAGGCTGCGACCGCGGCCAATGCGGCGCCTGTACCGTGCTGGTCGACGGGCGCCGGATCAATTCGTGCCTGGCGCTGGCCGTCAGCCATGACGGCGCGGAAGTTCGCACTATCGAGGGCGTCGCCTGCGGCGGCGAACTCCACCCGGTGCAGGCCGCGTTTATTGCCCATGACGGCCTGCAATGCGGGTTTTGTACGCCCGGCCAGATCATGAGCGCAATCGGCCTGCTTGAAGAAGGCCATGCCGGCGACGACCCCGAGCGCGTGCGCGAAGGCATGAGCGGAAACCTCTGCCGCTGCGGGGCCTATGCCGGGATTACGGAGGCCGTGCTCGAGGCGCAGGAAAACATGGCCAAATCCAATCCTGCTAAAATTGATCCTGCAAAGCCCGACCAGGAGCGCGCGGCATGAACAACTTCGAATATATCAGGCCCGCCACCATCGCCGATGCCATCGCGGCCGCGGCCGAACCCGGTGCCGCGTATCTGGCCGGAGGCACCAATCTGCTCGACCTGATGAAAGGCGGGATCGCGCACCCGGACCGGCTGGTCGATGTCTCGCGTCTGCCGGGGCTCGACCGCATTGAACCTCTGCCCGGTGGCGGTCTCCGCATCGGCGCAGGCGTGCGCAACGCCGATCTCGCCAACGACCCGGATTTCGCGACATCCTATCCCGCGATTGCCGAGGCGCTGCTATCAGGCGCGTCGGGGCAGCTTCGCAATGCCGCAACCGTCGGCGGCAATTTGCTGCAGCGAACGCGATGCGGATATTTTTACGACCCCGCCAGCGCCTGCAACAAGCGCGCCCCCGGCTCCGGTTGCGATGCGCGCGGCGGCGAGAACCGGCTGCACGCCGTGCTGGGCTGGAGCGAGTCCTGCATCGCCACCCATCCGTCGGATTTCTGCGTGCCGCTCGTCGCACTCGATGCCCACGTCGAGATCGAGGGACCATCGGGTCGGCGCAAGGTGGCGGTCGAGGCCCTGCATCGTCTGCCCGGCGATACGCCCGAACACGACAGCGTGCTGGGGCCCGGCGATCTCATCGTCGCGCTGTTGCTGCCAAAGGAGGCCCAGGGCTTTGCCGCGCATGCGCGGTATCTGAAGGTCCGTGAACGCACTTCGTTTGCTTTCGCGGTGGTGTCGGCCGCGGCAGCGCTGCGGATCGAACAGGGCACGATATGGGATGCACGGCTGGCACTGGGCGGTGTGGCGCCCAAACCGTGGCGTGCCGTTGCCGCCGAGAAGATCCTGGCGGGCGGCGTTCCCGGTCCCGCTATATTCCGCCGCGCCGCCGAGGCGGCGCTCGCCGACGCCAAACCTTCTGGCGACAATGGTTTCAAGATCGAACTGGCGCGGCGGCTCATCGTACGCGCGTTGACATCGGCGGTCGCTGGAACGCCGGAGCGCGTTGCAGCCCTGCCTGCCTCTCCATTTTCCTCCGTTGCCGGAGCGCTTCATGACGCTTGAAAAAATAAGCCTTACCCAAAATCCCTCCCACGCGCGTCACGGTTCGAACATCGGTCAGCCGCTGACCCGCCGTGAAGGCGTATTGAAAGTCACCGGCGCCGCCCGCTATGCCGCGGACAACCATCCGCCCGGCATGCTGCATGCGGTTCTGGCGGTCAGCAGCATCGCGCGCGGCCGGGTGAGCTTTCTCGATGTCGAGGCGGCCAGGAAGCATCCCGGCGTCGTCGACGTGATGACGCCGGCCAACCGGCCAAAGCTGGCGGAGGATCCGGACGCCAAGCTGCATCCCTTCATGTTTCGGCTCGATCTCTTGCAGAACGACGAGGTGCGCTACGCCAACCAGTCGATCGCGGTGGTGATCGCCGAGACGCTGGAAGCGGCGACCGAAGGCGCGGCGCTGCTGTCGCCGCGATACGAGGTGCTGCCGGCCCGGATCGGGCTCGACGCCAGCGAGAGCTTTGCGCCGGCCGCCGTCGGCGTCGGCAATCCATCCGAGATTCGCCGCGGCGATGTCGAGGCGGGTTTAGCTGCGGCATCGCAGCGCATCGATGCGACCTACGAGACGCCGATTCAATATCACAATGCGATGGAGCCCCACGCCATCGTGGCGGCGTGGGACGGCGATGCGCTGTCGATCGATACGCCAAGCCAGGGCCTGGCGATGGCGCAGGGCCGGATCGCGGGACTGTTCGGCATCGCGCCGGAGAACATTCATATTCGCAGTCCCTTCCTCGGCGGCGGCTTCGGTTCGAAGGGACTGATCTCGGGGCCGCAGCTGCTCGGTATCCTGGCGGCCAAGCTGGTCGGCCGGCCGGTCAAGCTCGTGCTGCGCCGTGAACACATGTACGGGCCGGTGGGGCATCGTTCGGCGAGCCGCCAGCGGCTGCGCATCGGTGTCGACGGCGACGGCCGGCTGACCGCGATCGATCACCGCGCCAGGATCGCATCGAGCACGTTCGACGATTTCTTCGAACCGGCCGCCGACGCCTCGCACACACTTTACGCCAGTCCCGCGATCGTGACCTCGCACGAGGCGGTCCGGCTCGATACCGGCACGCCGCTGTTCATGCGCGCGCCGGGCGAGGCGACCGGATCGATTGCGCTGGAGAGCGCGATCGACGAGGCGGCGCACGCCTGCGGCATGGATCCGCTGGCGTTCCGGCTGAAGAACTATGCCGATGTCGAGCCGATTTCCGGCAAGCCGTTTTCGTCCAAATCGTTGCGTGAATGTTATGCGCAAGGTGCGGAGCGTTTCGGCTGGGCGCGCCGTCCGCTCGCGCCGCGCCAGATGCGGGATGATGGCGGCTTCCTGGTCGGCTGGGGCATGGGCACGGCAACATTTCCGGCGCTGATGTTCGCGGCCGAGGCACGCGCGTCGGTGCGGCGTGATGGCTCCGGCCTGATGGAGATTGGCGCGCACGACATGGGGCAGGGCGCGTGGACCGCGCTGGCGCAGATCGCCGCCGACGGATTGGGGCTGGACCTCGAGCAGGTCGAATTCAGGTCGGGCACCTCAGACCTGCCGGACGCCGGGATTGCCGGCGGCTCCGCCCACACCGCAACCGCGGGCATGGCGATCCACAATGCCGGCGCCGCGGTGATCGCCAAACTCGCCGAACTCGCCACCGGCGATGAACGCTCGCCGCTGTTCGGTGCAGGCAATGCCGGGTTCGTCGCGCGCGACGGCCGTCTGTTCCGGCGCGACGACGAAAGCCGCAGCGAAAGCTATGGCGATATCCTCAACCGCGCCGGCCTCGCGCAGATCGAGGCCAGCGGCAAGGGCGCCGCCGATCCGGCGGCACAAGCCCACTACGCCATGCACGCGCATGGCGCCGTGTTCGCCGAGGTCAAGGTCGATCCTGATCTGGGCCAGATCCGCGTCACCCGCGTGGTCGGCGCGTTCGCCGCCGGACGGGTGATCAATCCGCGGATGGTGCGCAGCCAGATTCTTGGCGGCATGATCTGGGGCGTGTCCTTTGCGCTGCACGAGCAGGCCGTGATGGACAAGCGCTCGGGCCGGACGCTGAACGCCAATCTGGCGGACTACCACGTGCCCGTGAATGCCGACGTGCCGTCGATGGAAGCGCTGATGATCGAGGAGCACGATCCCCATGTGAACACGCTCGGGATCAAGGGCGTCGGTGAGATCGGCATCACCGGTTCGGCCGGCGCGATCGCCAACGCGGTGTGGCATGCGACAGGCGTTCGGGTGCGCCGTTTTCCGATCGGGATCGATGACCTCGTCATCGGATCGACGACGTGATGCCAGCCTCAAGCTGATCGGATCAACGGAGTGTTTAAAAGTTGAAATGACCGGTTAGCAAGATCGCCATAACCGGGCGGGTAGTCTGGATGCGGGAGGACTTCATGACCGATCGCATCAAGATTGTCTGCTCCAACTGCCGCAAGATCTTCAGCGAACGGGCGCAACGATTGAAACCGGGCTATCAGACCCAATGCCTGCATTGCATGCGGCTGATCACTTTCGACAGCGGTTCGGAAGATCCGAACATCCGACGTCCCCTGAAGGCAGCGCGGGATTTTCGGATCGCCAAGGAAGAGGCGCTGGTCCGGGCGCAAATGGCAGCCCAGGCACCCAAGCGAGACGCCGTCTATTGATGACGGGAACAATGGACCCCCAAGATAGCGGGTTCCCCGGTAAGATTACCCATTAACCAGTTGTTAATTATGCGTTTGCGGGCACCAAAACTCCGACCTAGCGTTGCGTTGCAATACTGCTCAGTAACGTACGAATTGGTGGTGCCATGAGGTATCCGGGATCTCGGACGCTTATCGCGTCTCTCAGCGGATTAGTGCTTATCCTTGCCACAAGCGAGACATTCGCCGCCGGATCGGGAGCGGCGCTTGGTGGGGCTGTTGCGGCGCATCCGGCTTTTCGTCCGGCTTTCCGTCCGGGTGTCGGCCGACCGTTTGGGCATCACCGGGGACGCAATGTCGGCGCGTTCTGGCCGGGCATAGGCGACTGGGGCTACGGATCAACGCCCAGCGAACCCAGCCTGGATGTTCCGCCGCCGCCATCAGGCGATGTGCATTACACCTACACCTACGATGTGCCCTGGGATCAGATCCATCGCTTCCCGCCGAATGTCATCCCCTCGGCCAGACCCTACGTGCCGGACTGCACCGCGCAGACCGTGATGGTTCCGCGGCGCGAGGGCGGAGAGCCAACCGCAAGCGTGAACATCATGCGGTGCTATTGAGCGCCGGTGAGACGCGCAGCCGTTCGCTGGAAATGAGATCAGGCGGCCTCGTTCAACGAGGCCGCTTTTTTGTATCAGCGGCAAGGATAGCGGCGGAGGTTGCGCCGAGTAATCAACGCGCTTCGCGCGCGACCAATTTCGCCGGTATTTTTGTCTGCTCGCTTCCCGTCAGCGCCGTTACCGACACCGACACCACGCGATCGATGATGCCCTGGACGTCGTTGAGGTCGCATTTGCCTTCGGACCATTTGGTCAGCCGCTCGCTGTCGCGGATGGTCTGGTGCGCCATCGCCAGCGCGAAGTGCAGGGCCCAATAGAGATCGACCTCGCTGCGATCGGGCAGCGCGCGCCGCATCGCGGCGGAGAATTTCCGCAAATGATCGATTTCGCGATTCTTGATGCGGCGGATCGGCGGCACCGATTCGATCGAGGCGCGGATCATGAAGCGCGCGGCGGTCGAGCGTTCGTTGTTGGGGCCGAGACAGCCGCGCAAGGTCGGGCCGACCAGCGCGCGCAGGATCGCCTCGATGCTGGCGCGGCCGCCGCCATCGGCTTCGGCGGCCTTCAATTCGTTGAGCCGCTCGCGATTGGTGGCGAGGCTGCGGCTGACGAACAATTCCGCGATCAGTTCGTCCTTGGAGCCGAAATGATAGTTCACCGCCGCAAGGTTGACGTCGGCCTCGGCGACGATGTCGCGCAGCGTCACGTCGGCAAAGCCGCGATCGGCGTAGAGCCGCTCGGCGGCGCTCAGGATCGCGCCTCGGGTGTGATCTGACGGCATCGCAAAGGTCCATGCAACGAGGGGATATTGCATTTCAAACGCCTGTATGAAACTATGGTTTGAAGGCTGCAATGTCAATGCGCGTGAGCGTGTCTCGCATCGCGGCCGAAACCTGCGCCGTCCCGCATCGCCGCGCTGATACAGCGCGATATCGCCTTCGATAAATGGCCTTGCGGTGGGCGGGTCGCGGGGAGACAGTGCGGCCAACAATTTTCGCGAAACCTAGAGGGTGAGGAGCGTCCCATGGACTTCAATATGTCAGATCGCCAGAAAGATTGGCTCAATCGCGTGCAGGCGTTCATGACCAAGCATGTTCGCCCCGCGGTGCCGATCTACAAGCAGCAGGACGCCGAAGGTGCGCGCTGGAAGGTGATTCCGATCCTGGAGGATCTGAAGAAGAAGGCGAAGGCCGAAGGCCTCTGGAACATGTTCATGCCGCCGAACGCGCATGAAGACGACGAATTCCGCGGCGCGGGATTGAGCAATCTCGAATATGCGCCGCTCGCCGAAGAAATGGGCCATATCGGCTGGGCCTCGGAAGTGTTCAATTGCTCCGCACCGGATACCGGCAACATGGAAGTGTTCATGCGCTACGGCTCCAAGGAGCAGAAGCGCAAATGGCTGCGGCCGCTGATGGACGGTGAGATCCGCTCGGCATTTTTGATGACGGAGCCCGCGGTGGCGTCGTCGGACGCGACCAATATCGAAACCTCCATCGTCAAGGACGGCGATCATTACGTCATCAACGGCCGCAAATGGTGGTCGTCCGGCGTCGGCGATCCCCGCTGCAAGATCGCGATCCTGATGGGCAAGACCGATCCCTCGGCGGCGCGGCATCAGCAGCAATCGCAGATCCTGGTGCCGCTCGACACCAAGGGCGTCACGGTCGAAAAGATGTTGCCGGTGTTCGGCTTCGACGACGCGCCGCACGGCCATGCCCAGGTGCTGCTGGAGAACGTCCGCGTGCCCGCGGAAAACATCCTGCTCGGCGAGGGCCGCGGTTTTGAAATCGCGCAGGGCCGTCTCGGCCCGGGCCGCATCCATCACTGCATGCGTACCATCGGCAAGGCCGAGGAAGCGCTGGAGAAAATGGTCAAGCGGCTGTCGTCGCGCACCGCGTTCGGCAAGAAGATCATCGAATATTCGATCTGGGAACAGCGCATCGCCGAAGCCCGCACCGACATCGAGATGAACCGCCTGCTGTGCCTGAAGGCGGCCGACATGATGGACAAGGTCGGCAACAAGTCAGCGCAGCTCGAGATCGCCATGATCAAGGTGGCGGCGCCCAACATGGCGTTGAAGATCATCGATCACGCGATCCAGGCGTTCGGCGCTGCCGGCGTTTCCGACGATGCCGGTCTGGCACGGGACTACGCGTCCATGCGCACGATGCGTCTGGCCGACGGTCCGGACGAGGTGCACAATCGCGCCATTGCCAGACTTGAACTTCGGAAGTATGCCAATTCTCCCGCTAAGCACTAGAGCATGATCCGGAAAAGTGGGCACCGGTTTTCCCTGCGACAAACGCGAAGCGTTTGCGCGGAGATCATGCTCAAATAACAAGGGAGCAGCCGGTCGGCGCTCCCCGAGCAACCGAAGAAGAAATTCAAGAAGAAATTCGAGGGAGCGTCATCGTGGCTGACGGCGTGAGAAAAGACGAAGAGTTTTCGGGCACAAGGCCGGTCGAGGAGCGGCATCGGATCGATGAACTGCGCCTCGATGGCTGGCTGCGCGAGAACGTCGAGGGGTATCAGGGGCCGCTGACCGTCCTGCAGTTCAAGGGCGGCCAGTCCAATCCGACCTATCGGCTCGACACGCCCGGTCGATCCTACGTGATGCGGCGCCGTCCGTTCGGCAAACTGCTGCCGTCGGCGCACGCGGTCGACCGCGAGTTCCGCGTCATCGCCGCGCTGAGCAAGCAGGGTTTTCCGGTCGCCAAGGCCTATGCGCTGTGCACCGACGACAACGTGATCGGCTCGGCCTTCTACATCATGTCGATGGAAGAGGGCCGGGTGTTCTGGGATCCCACGCTGCCGAGCCAGACGCCGGAAGCGCGGCGCGCGATCTTCACCAGCAAGATCGAGACGCTGGCGAAATTGCACACCTACGATCCGAACGCGATCGGGCTCGCCGATTTCGGCAAGCCCGGCAATTATTTTGCACGCCAGGTCGATCGCTGGACCAAGCAATATCGGGCGTCCGAGACCCAGCACATTCCGGAATTCGAGAAGCTGGTGGAGTGGCTGCCGAGAACCATTCCGGAGCAGAAGCGGGTTTCGATCGTCCACGGCGACTATCGCCTCGACAACATGATCTTCCACGTGACCGAGCCGCGGGTGCAGGCGGTGCTGGATTGGGAACTGTCGACGCTCGGCGATCCCATGGCCGACTTCACGTATCTGTTGATGCAATGGACCATGCCGGGTCTCGCCAATGCCGATCTCAAGGCGCTCAATATTCCGAGCATGGAAGAGGCCGCGCAGATCTACTGCAACGCGACCGGCAGCGCGGTGCCTGATCTCAACTGGTATTTCTCCTACAACCTGTTCCGGCTCGCCGGCATCACCCAAGGCATCGCCGGCCGCGTGCGCGACGGCACCGCGGCCAACGCCAAAGCCATGGAGTCGGCCAAGCGCACCGTGCCGCTGTCGAAGGCCTCCTGGGAATACGCGCAGAAGGCGGGGGCGAAGTAGTTACGCGATGCGCATGCAGTGTCATCACCCGCGCATGCGGGTGATCCAGTATTCCAGAACGCTCGTGTTAAATCGGAAAGCTGGGGAGTACTGGATACTCCGCTTTCGCGGAGTATGACGGTCTTGGTTTTGAGGATTGCCGCGAGCTTCAAGAATATCGCAACGGAGTGAAACATGATTATCGACCACGCCAAACTGCTTGGGCTCGCCAACCGCATCGTCACGGTCGGCGGCAGTTCGCCGGCCGAGGCGGCCATTGTCAGCGAGCATCTGGTCGAGGCAAATTTGCGCGGCCATGACAGCCATGGCGTGGGCATGCTGGTCGCCTATGTGCGCGACCTCGAGGGCGGCACGCTCAAGGTCAACCAGACGCCCGAGATCGTGTCGGACACCGGCACCATCTCGGTATGGGATGCCCGCGCCGGCTACGGCCAGGTGATCGCCCGCCAGGCGGTCGAATGGGCGATCGAGGCGGCGAAGAAGCACGGCGTTGCCGTGAACGGGTTGCGCAACGCGCACCACATCGGCCGCGTCGGCACCTATGGCGAGATTGCCGCGCGAGCGGGAATGGTGGCTTTGCACTTCGTCAACGTGGCTTCGGGTCCGCCGCCGGTCGCGCCGTTCCGCGGGAAGGAAGGCAGGTTCCTGACCAATCCGGTCTGCATCGCGATTCCCGGCACCGACAACAACGAGCCGATCCTGCTCGATTTCGCCACCAGCCGTGTCGCGATGGGCAAGGTGAGGGTGGCGCACAATGCCGGCAAGCCGATGCTCGACGGCGCATTGCTCGATCACGCCGGCAAGCCCACCACCAATCCTTCCGTCATGTACACCGAGCCACGCGGCGTGGTGCTGCCGTTCGGCGAGCACAAGGGCTCCGGATTGGCGCTGGTGTGTGAACTCTTGGCCGGCGCCATTGTCGGCTCGGCGACGGTCACCACGCCAAACCCGCCGGAACGCGGCATCATCAACGGCATGCTGAGCATCGTCATCGATCCCGCCAGGCTTTCCACGCGCGACAGCATGATGGCCGAGATCGACGAGATGATCTCCTGGGTGAAATCGGCGCAGCCCGCCGATCCGGATCTCCCGGTCCTGGTCGCCGGCGAGCCCGAGCAAATCGCCCGCGCCGCGCGCATCGCCAATGGCATCGAAGTCGATGATACGACCTGGGCCCAGTTGGCGGCGATAGCCGAGCGCTATCAAATTCGTCTGGATAGCTGAGCGGGCCGGGACTGCTCGTGTTCACTGACCCTATGCGAACATTTGGCTTAACGTTGGGGCAGGGTAAGGGCCAATCCTGCCAAGTCGTAGCTTGCCGTCCTAATTCTTTTGCAATCCGTGATGTATGCTCAGGTGTCGTTGTCCCGGGGATATGGTCGTGAGAATTCTTCTTGCTGTTACTTTTGCGGCCTTGACGTCGATGACAGCCGCATCCGCGCAAATGGCAGCCGGTCCAGGCGCGGCGCCGCCCCCTTCGGCATTTGATCCTGATCCGATCATCCAGATCACGACGACATTCCGGGCGCGAATTGAGGGGGTAGCGGACCCGCGCGACGTGCCCAGCGCGACAGCGCAGGACACCGCGCGTCGGCTGCTCTACAACATGGCGGCCAACGAGTGCCTCGTGCTCGCCGAGTACTGGAAAGCCGAATGCCGGCTGAGCTCTCTTGCCGTGGATTCCCTTGAGACCATCGGCGGGCTCGCTGTGCAGCCCCAGGTGCCTTCTTTGTTCGGTACCGCGATCTATGAACTCAGGCCGACTTCGCCCCGGCGGTAAGCCTTCGAGACCGTTCGGCTGCCTCAGCGACGCAGCGCGACGCCTTGGAAATTCGCAAATGCGAAGTCCGCACCGGCTCTATGGGGTCTGCTACCGGGGGTAGACCGGAAGTGACCGGCCGACGGCCAAAACGGCGCGATTGACCCTTCGGAGACGTCAGCCTTGTCCGTGGGCCGCCGGGTTCAGCGACGTCACCGAATTCAACTGGCTCCCTTCTCAACGAGTGAGCAAAACGGGACTGGCAACTCCGCGCCATCGTGGCTGTTTTTCGCGGCCGACGAAATGATCGAATGAAGCGCGGTCCGCTTCCGCATGCCCGCGACCGCCGCGTTAAGTTGCGTAATTGCCACACCGGGCACCCAAAATTCAAAATCGCCTTAGGGCCAAGCGACTGTATTTGCAATCGCGAAACCGTCGGTTAAGTTGTATAATCAAGCCTTTGCACTTGATGCGGCGCAAAGACCGCGACGTCATTTTTTAGAAATAACTCATGACTTTCGGTGAAGCACTTCTGATTCCCTTCCGCTCGCGCGGTTGCCGAGCGCTTTCGGCAATGATTGCGTTGGCCGGGACAGCGATGGTCCCGTCGGCTGCACTGGCGCAGCAAAGCGTATGGGGCGGGACGGGCAGCACAACGACCGGCACCGCTTACAAAACCGGTACGAATTGGAGCTCCGGCACCGCTCCGATCGCCAGCGGCCAATCGGCGCGCTTCGGGGGATCCGGCAACACGACCATCAATGTGAACGGCGCTGCCATTTCTCCGGATTCGTGGACGTTTGCCGCAAACTCAAAATCGTATGTCGTATCGGGAAGCGCAGCACTTCATTTTAGCAATGCCGCTCAGCTGATCGACAACGCCAATGCCGGCCAGGCGATCTCGATCAGCAATGACATGACCGGCTCGACCCTGACTCAGTCCGGCGCAAGCACGCTCACTCTGTCGGGCACCAATTCGTTTACGACCACGAGCATTACGGCCGGCACGCTCGTCAACTCCGGTTCGCTTACATCGACGATCACCGTTGGTAGCGGCGGGACGCTGACAACAGCCGGCACCCTCGACGGCGGCCTGACCAACCGCGGGATCACCAACGCTTCCGGCACGGCGGACGGCTCAATCCTCAATCAGGTCGCAGGCATCTTCAACGTGACGGGCGCCCTGACCGGCAACAACACTTTCACCAATGCCGGCACCGCTCAGCTTGTCGTTTCCGGCGGCGATTTTGCCGGCGTCACCACGCTGACCAACAATTCGACGGCGGCAACGGGTGTCACCATCGATGCCGGGCGAACGTTGAGTGTGACGAGCATCGTCAACAACCCGGGAGCCACGATTTTCAACGCGGGAACGCTGACGGCGACGTCCGGTGTCACCAACCGGCCCGGCGGCACCCTGACAACGACGGGCATCATCAACGGCGATTACACGAGTGGTGGTACCACGAATGCGCGGGGGACGATTAATGGCTCGATCATCAATCAAAGCGCAGGCATTTTCAACGTCACGGGCGCGCTGACCGGTAACGGTTTCCTGAACAACAACAACACCGCTCAGTTGGCGGTCTCCGGCGGTGATCTGACCGGCATCACCGCGCTGAGGAACAATTCGACTGTAGCTGTCGGTATCAACATCGCGGCGACGCGGACCTTGAGCGCGAATACCATCACCAATGCGAGTGGCGCGACCATCAATGATGACGGTACGCTGATTGCACTAACAAGTTTCAGCAGCGCCGGAACCGTGACCGGCACCGGATCGATCGTCGGCGCAACCACGTTCACCAGCGGCGGCACGTTTGCGCCGGGCAATGGCACGCCCGGATCATCGATGACAGTGACAGGCAGTCTCGCCTTTCAGTCAGGTGCGATCTATCTGGTCAACGTCGATGCAGCGACGGCCTCGCACGCGAATGTCACAGGCACCGCGTCTCTCGCCGGCACCGTGACAACAGTCGTGACGGGCGGCTTGAGCAACCAGACGTACGATATTCTCCACGCCGGCAGAATCAGTGGTACATTTAATGGCTTCACCGCCGGCAACATGAGCGGCACGCTGACCTACACGCAGACGGACGTGTTCTTGAACCTTGCCGCGAATCTCGGCGCCGGCACGGCGCTGAACATCAATCAGCGCAATGTCGCAAATGGCATAAGCAATTTCTTCAATTCGGGCGGAGCGCTGCCGTCGGCGTTCCAGACCCTGTTCGGTTTGACCGGAGTAAATCTAGCCGGCGCTTTGACGCAGGCCTCCGGTGAGCTGGCCACCGGCTCGCAGCAGACCACCTTTGATGCCATGGGCCAGTTCATGGGCCTGCTCACCGATCCCTTCATGAATTGCATCGGCGGCGCCAATCCCACGCCCGGCGCGACCGGATACGCCGACGAAGCGCTGGGCTACGCCGGGAGCAAGCGCGATGCCTATGCGATGTTCACCAAGGCGCCGCCGGTGCCGTTCGTGCAGCGCTGGAGCGTGTGGGCGGCGGGATACGGCGGATCGCAGACGACCAGCGGCAATACGATAGTCGGCTCGAACGACACCACCAGCAACATCTACGGCACGGCGGTTGGCGCCGATTACCTGTTCTCGCCAAACACGATTGCAGGCTTTGCGCTCGCCGGCGGCGGCACGAATTTCTCCGTGGCCAATGGCGGCAGCGGGCGGTCCGACCTGTTCCAGGCCGGCGCCTATGTTCGTCACACCGAGGGAGCTGCCTATATCTCGGCCGCGCTCGCCTATGGTTGGCAGGATATCACCACGGATCGCAACGTGACGATCGCCGAACTCGACCATTTGCGTGCCGAGTTCAACGCCAACGCCTATTCCGGCCGCGTCGAAGGCGGCTATCGCTTCGTCGCGCCGTGGGTGGGCGGCATCGGCATCACGCCCTATGCGGCGGGGCAGTTCACCACCTTCGATTTGCCGGCCTATGCCGAGAGCGTCGTATCGGGGTCGCCGGCCTTTGCGCTCGCCTATGGCGCGAAGGACGTCACCGATGTGCGCAGCGAGCTTGGCTTCCGCACCGACAAGTCGTTCGTAATGTCGAACGGCATCCTGACGCTGCGCAGCCGCTTCGCCTGGGCGCATGATTTCGATGAGGATCGCTCGATCGCGGCAACCTTCCAGGCGCTGCCGGGCGCGAGCTTCGTGGTCAACGGCGCGGCGCAGGCCAGCGACTCCGCACTCACCACGGCTTCGGTCGAGATGAAGTGGATGAACGGGTGGTCGGCGGCCGCGACCTTCGAAGGCGAGTTCTCGAACGTCACCAACTCCTACGCCGGCAAGGGCGTGATGCGCTACGTTTGGTAGAAGCCTGGTGCTCAGTTCCTGAGTCCGTTTCTGGGCACCTTTGAGACATGCCGACGGACGGCGGCGACGTCTGTTCATTAGGGGTTGAGCGGAAGTCGTCGGTACACGGTCAAACCGGCGCGATTGACCCAAACGGACAATCGACTGAATGTCCGCTGTTTCAACCCGGGCAGACATGCCAGTGCTCACCATAATTGATGAGACGATGGAGCCGGATGCGTCGTCTGACGGCTTCGCAATGATGCAGATATACAAGTGAAACATGGCAGTATAAAAATACTGCATGGAGGAATTCCGACAATCAAGTCTACGCGACGACTTATTCGGGGGGCTTATCTCCGTCTCCCTCGCGATCCCGCTCTCCATGGGCTACGGTATGTTTGCTTTCACCGCTCTCGGTGACAGCTATTTTGCACATGGTGCGCTTGCGGGCCTTTACGCTGCGATTGCGGTCGGCGTTGTTTGCGTCGGACTGGGCGATCGTACCACAACGATTTACGCACCGCGCGTGACCACTACGTTTTTGCTCGGCGCGTTGCTGTACGATCTGGTGCATTCCGACGCAGAAGTCCTGCGTGGTGGCAATGTGCACCTCATTGTCCTTGCCTTCTTCTCGATTATTTTTCTTGGCGGCGTGTTCCAGGCATTATTCGGCCTGGCTCGGCTTGGCTCACTGATCCGATTTGCGCCGCATCCCGTTATGGCCGGCCTGCAAAATGCGGCAGCAGCGCTCCTCTTTCTCGTGCAGTTGGGAGATGTGTGCGGCTTCGACCACAACATCCCCTTCAAGGCGGTCTTCGGACATCTGGCGGAGGTGAAGCCTCTCAGTTTGGCGGTGGCCCTTATCACATTCGTCGTGATGTGGAAGGCGCGCGTCATTACTACGAAAATCCCCCCGCTGCTGGTCGGTCTCGGCATCGGCACCGTGCTTTATTTTGTACTTGTGCTGATGGGGTTCGGCGCGCAGCTCGGTCCTGTGATCGGCCTGCCAGTTGCAGTGGAAAGTCCAACGCCTTACAGGGCCATCGGCGATCAGATCCACCTCGGAGACTTTGCCGAGCTTTTGCCGTTCATCGTCAGTGGCGCTTTCGCGCTTGCGCTTGTCGCTGCAATCGACGCGCTTCTTTGCGCCAAACTCGTGACGCCGGCTGGTGCGAAGAAAGCCGACGGCAACCGGCTTCTGATGCGGCTCGGTATCGGAAATGTGCTCTCAGCCTGTGTCGGCGGAATCACGAGCGGCATCAACATCGGGCCGAGCCTTGCCAACCGCGCTTTTGGCGCAAAGACATCGCTTTCGGTCCTGATCAACGTGGCGGTTTTGCTTCTGATGAGCAGCGTCCTGTTCCCGGTCGCAAGCTACATACCTCGTGTCGTACTTTCGGCCACCATCATGGTCATCGCAGTTCAGCACATCGACCCCTGGTCGATTGACCTCGTTCGCCGCATAGGCACGAGCGCATCGCGCCATCGTGGTTTGATGCTGCTCGATCTGTTGGTAGTCGCGGTCGTGGCCGCTCTCTCCGTAATTATCAATATAGTAACCGCTGTCTTCCTTGGGATCGTCATCGCGATAGCGCTTTTCGTCGTGCGCATGAGCCGTTCGAATATTCGCCGACGGTATAACTGCGACAAGGTCCATTCACGCAAGGCGCGGACGCCGGAAGAGGCGACGTTACTTGAGAAGCGGGGCGGAGATATTCTAGGGCTTGAGCTCCAGGGCGTGCTCTTTTTCGGCAGCGCCGAAATGCTCAGTGACGACATCGAGCGCGCGTCCGCCGCCGGCCTTCGTACGATCATCCTCGACCTGCGGCGTGTGACAGAAATCGATGCGACCGGCGCTCGAATATTGGCCGACATTCAGGCCTCACTCGCTCGCAAAAATCAGCACCTAGCGCTTGCGCTCGCCAAAAATAGCGAGACTGCCGCACGTCTTTCTGAGGCCGGTATTATTGAGGCGATGGGGGCCGGTTGCCTGTTCGAGGACATCGATCGGGCCATGGAGTGGGCCGAGGATGAGCTGATCCGAGCGGACGCCAAGGATACCAGGAGCGACGAGATTCCGCTCGCCAGCGTCGATCTGCTTTCAACCTTGACCTCCGCGGAACTCGAAGCCGTAGAACACCACACGCGGCGCGAAACCTTTCCCCGCGGCAAAATCATTTTCCGAGAAGGCGATCCGGGCAGCGAACTTTTTATCGTCACCAAGGGCCGCGCCAGTGCCTATCTCAACCTGATAAACGGTGGGGATATTCGTCTCGCGACGTTCGCGCCGGGCACCATATTCGGCGAGCTCGCCATTCTCGATACTGGACCGCGCTCAGCCTCCGTCGTCGCCGACGATGAAGTTATTTGCTACGTTCTCAGCGAGCAGCAATTCGCCGCTCTTGCGAAGGATGCGCCTGCCGTCGCCATCAAGCTACTTTCGGGTCTCGGGCGCGAGCTGAGCAGAAGGCTTCGCCGCGCCAACCAGACCATTCACCAGCTGGAAACTTGAGTTGAGCAGCGTTGTAAAGATCGATGTTGCCATGACGGCGTTGCCATGACGGCGCGATCAAAGGCGCTCCGGCATGTCTGAATCAGCCTGCAAACGGACGTGCTGCGCGCCTGCCAAAATCGACGCGAATGACCCGTTGCAGAACCAGACAAGGAGCGGCGGACTCGGCCACCCTAAATGCGCGCGCGAGACTTGGTCGCATTCGTGACGCCGATTACAGCAGGCTTGGTGGCGCCGTGCAATGCCACTAGGATTAGCGCCGCCAATGACTAGTTTGCGGTAGCTTTTTGTCGTTGATCCTCCCTCATAGTTCCGAGCGCTGAACCCGCGGCGCAGCACATTTGACCTGCGTGAGTGACTGCCTGATTCCCCTTTTAACGGTCAGTCGCGTTCGATGATCTTGGCGCCCGGGTAGATCCGGCGGGCGTACGCAACGACCAGCGCTCGGTCCTGTGTCTCCAGGAACGGAGTCCGGATCTGACACGACCCGACGATGAGGTGCCACAAGCCGTTAAGCTTTTGGATGATGACGTTCATGTGAGTGCCTTCTCCCTTGCTTGAGAGGTGTTGTGGACGAATTAACCCACCGGGTAAGTGCGCACATAAAGCGCATGTTTCGCGATCCCGTTATTCCACCCTGCGCTCACATTCGTGAGCAGCCGACCGAGCCAACGCCTTGGACGCATCAGCGTGCGCGGCTTTCTCTGCTCGCCACTCATAGTCCTCAGCAAGCGCCTTAAGCTGACCCGCAACGCGTTGGTCCGTCATCGTTTGGGCCGCCCGGAGTATGGTCCGTGCCGTGTCCAAATATTCTTCGCTCAGCATTTTGCCTCCACAATCCCAGTTCGACTGGCATAGCGGCGTCGAACTACAACCAATCACGGAGAGACGGACCGGACCATTGCACAGACGTTTATCAGTGCCTTACATTCGTTTGAGACAGGGATACTTAGGTTTACGGTCTGTCCATCGTGGTAGACCGGAAATCATCGGCCCACGCCCAAAACGGCGCGATTGACCCATTTCGGAAGTCATGCAGCCGATGCGCGCAACTGCCGCTATTTTTCTGGCGCAAAATTCTGATTGGTTAGCGGAGATTCAGTTGGACGTTGAATCCGTATAAAGGGCTTGTTCGCACCCGCATGGCAGCTGTTGCAACCGCTGGTAAGCTCGTCGAAGGCGACGCTAAATTTAGCGCTGCTCTTTGCTCTAACCGCTTTTTCAAGCTCCTCTATCCGTGGATCGATGATGGTCTTGATCATCTCGGCGACGGGAACGCCGTCAAAGGTTGGATGCAGCCTTGCGGCGTCCTCCAGGCCTTCCTTGATTTCGTCAATCTCATAAGCAGCGAGGTCCCAGTTATTTTGTTTGCCGGCAAACCATAGCTTCGCGTGGCGAAGCTGCGTCGCGGTCATGAACTCGCCAAGGCCCGGTTCGTAGGACTCCTTTGCTGGCTGCGCGGCTGCAAACATTACCGAAGCACCAAGGGCGACGACGACAGTAATTTCCCGCTTCATTCGTCGTACTCCCGTGGGATATCAATCAACGCACTCTTTCACTGCTCGTCTCTGCTTCACTCGCGGACACTAAGGATTTCCGATTATCGGGGAAGACCGGAGGTGATCGACGCGTGACCAAAACGACGCGATTGACCCAGGCTGAAGAGTTCTTCGACATGGAGCGCGAAAGTGCAATGCATCTCACGCTCCGCATTCATAATGAAGGAATCGCCGAGTGCGGGACTTACTCGCACGAAGTAGCTAAGGCAAAGGCGACGCAAGTGGTCGCGTTTGCCCACGAACATCGGCATCCGCTTCAATGCGCAAGCGGTATGTACTGGCCGGCAGAAGGCTGCTTTTGTGTATTTTTGCGAAGTGGCGGCCGACACCGAGTTTGTCTGTTGATCGAGGTAGACCGGAAGTGATCGGCTGACAGTCACATCGCTCTGTTTGTGGGACCTAGCACAAGCGGCACGCTCCCCAGGATGCGCAGCAACCCCCGCCCCAACCTGCGCAACCCACGCAGCCACCGAACCAGATGCCACCGACCCCGCAGCCGCCGCAACCACGGCAGCCGCCGCAACCACGGCAACCTCGGCAGCCAACAAACCCGCCACCGCCGCAACCACGGAAGCCGCCGCACCCGCCGCCACCTCGGCAGCCGCCGCAACCACCGCATCCGCGGGCCAGCTGGACGCCGCTGCTGCCATCGTGTTCCCTATCGAAGAGATGGAACGTGGCGAGACTGACGTCGGCCATTTCCTCTTCGCCAAGAACGAAGCGCTGATCTGGCGAGGTATTGTCAAATTGCGGGATGCCGGCGGTGGGCATCGTGGATGCGGATGCACTACCCACCAGCGAAAAACTCAGTCCGGCGGCACCCAGCACCTTCACGGCGGCGGCTTTGGTTGTGCGCTTCTGCTTCGAAGCTTGCTTGACCCGTGGCATGGTCGCATCCTCCGTAAGTTTTTGAGAAATCGCTTCGGGAACGTGCGCTCGGCGAAACCGGCGCGCAAGGGTTACGTTTGCCATAAAACGCAAAATTTCTCATCGAGTTCCATTCATCTTCATGAACGAGATCGACACATGGCCGTTTTTGGTTAAGCAGAATCCGCCATCTGGGTGCATACCGCAGCATGGACCTGTATGTCCGGTATTTGGCGGCCGCTTCAACCCAGTGGGGCGTTCGGTTGCCTCCGGTGATTTGCCCGACGGGCAAATCGGCGGCTTGCCTGTCCAGCCCCGCTTGCAAAAATATTTTTGTTTTCATCTGACCCAAATCACCGGCTTATTCCGTGCTGTCTCGCGCTCTCCAGGAGGGGCGCTTCGCGATCGTCACGGACGTTGGGTGCGGGATGCGGTGGACGCGGATGTGCTGACGACGAACAGCGCTGATGCGGACGGCGAAGTCGTGTGGTCCTGACGCCCCGGCGCTGGCGTCAAGTTCCTGAGAGGCAACTTCTCTGGGATGACGGTGACAATCAAGCCGGTCACCGGGGAGAGCACGAAGGAAACCGTAAAACCATTGCGCGGGGAAAGCCGGATGATCCGGTTGAACCTGTGGTCCTACCCCCGTGCTTTTTTGCACGGACCCACGGGTGCGATCGGCACCCGGCTTTCCCCGCTCCCTCTGTTGAAAGGGGGGCAAACGTTCGGTCAAACCTCGGGCGCATGGCGTCGCGAGAACGCGAACTCATATCGGAACCAGCTGTTTGAAATTCCGTTGTGCACGACGTCTATTCACGCGTCGTCCCCGCGAACGCGGGGACCCATACGCCGTGTCGCCCGTGGTGAAAGGCGCTGTTCGACGGCCTTTGCACGACCACCGGGACCTGTGGTTATGGGTCCCGGCGTTCGCCGGGACGACGACAGACCTAGATCGGCTTCCCCGCATACGGCATCGACGCGGTGAGGCCGCCATCGACCGGGATCGCTTGTCCGTTCACGTAGGAGGCGTCATCACTGGCCAGGAACAATCCCATCGCGGCGAGTTCATGCGGCTGGCCGGCGCGCTTCAGCGGATTGAGCTGGCCGATCTTGTCGGCGGTGCCGCGTTCCTTGGCGCGGTCGAATACCGGCTTGGTCATGCCGGTCTCGATCAGGCCGGGACACACCGCGTTGATGCGAACGCCGGTGCCCGACAGCGAGTAGGCGGTGGTCTGCACCAGGCTGATGACGCCGGCCTTGCTCGACGCGTAGGGATGTCCGCTGGCGCCCGACTTCAGGCCCGCCACCGATGCGGTGCAGACGATGGAGCCGTATTTTTGTTTGATCATGTGCGGCATCGAATATTTGATCGCGAGGAACGGGCCGATCAGATTGATCCGCAGGATTTCCTGCCAGTGTTCCACGGTCTGCTCGGCGAGTGGCACCAGCCCGCCGCTGATGCCGGCATTGGCCCAGATCGCATCGAGCTTGCCGTATTTCGACACCGCCAGATCGATGAACGCCTTGACGTCCTGTTCCGAGCCGGCATCCGCCGTCACGGCTTCCGCGGTGCCGCCGGCCTTTCGCACCTGTTCGACGGTTTCCTTGACGCCCTCGGTGCGATCGACCGCGATCAGCCTGGCGCCTTCTTTGCTGAACAGCAGCGATGCCGCGCGCCCGATGCCGCTTCCCGCGCCAGTGATGATGACGGATTTGCCTTCGAGGCGGCCCATGCGTTTCTCCCTTTTGGTATTATGCAGCGCTTGCCGCTCTACGGAATTTCAAACAAGATTTCAAACGCTGAAGTGACTTGAGGCGGCGTGTTCTCTCACGTACAGCGACGTCAAGCATGATTGCGAACACTCGTGCAAAGACTAATGCAAAGACTAATGAAGGGCTTCGGCGATGTCCAATACAGACAAATCAGTTGCAGCCCCGAAAGGCGCTGTTGCGACGCGCTGGTGGTGGGTGCGCCATGCGCCGGTGCGCGAGGACGGCGGCTGCATCTACGGGCAGAAGGATCTCGGCTGCGACACCAGCGATCGCGTGGTATTCGATGCGGTCGGAAAAATCCTGCCTCGCCATGGCATCTGGTTTTCGAGCAATCTGAAACGCACGCATCAGACCGCGGACGCGATCTGGGCCGCCGGATTTCCCAAGCCTGCCGCGATGACGCAGGAGGTCGCATTGGCCGAACAGCATCTCGGCGAATGGCAGGGCATGAATCGCGCCGCGTTCCTGGCGAGCCGGCCCGCCGGCAGCCACTGGTTCGCGGCGATCGATGTTCCGGCGCCGGGTGGTGAGAGTTTCATGGATCTCTATAATCGTGTGCGTGGCGCGATCGAGCGCATCACAACGGCGCATGCGGGCCAGGACATCATCGCGGTGGCGCATGGCGGCACCATCAAGGCTGCCGTCGGTCTGGCGCTTGGGGGCTTGCCTGAAAAGGGCCTCGCCTTCGATGTCGACAATTGCTCGGTGACGCGGCTCGATCATATCGCGAGCGGGGACCATGTCAGCTGGCGGCTTCCGATGGTCAACCAGCAGCCCTGGATTGCGGATGCCTCGCACGCGGCGATGCATCAGCCGGCGGGGCCGGAAGTCAAGGAGACGAAGCTCGCTTGAGTCACGACGGCTCGGTTGTCGAAGTTCGCAAACGCTGCTTAGCTTAATTCGAAAAAATCAAAACCGGCGTATCAGCGCCGGATCATCAGGGGAGAGACACATGACGTTGTTCGATATGTCGGGAAAGTCCGCCGTCATCACCGGCTCGACGCGCGGCATCGGCCGCGCCATCGCCGAGCGGATGGCCGAGCACGGCGCCAAGGTGGTGATCTCCTCGCGCAAGCAGGACGTTTGCGACACCGTGACCAAGGAGATCAACGACAAGTTCGGCAAGGGAACGGCGGTCGCGATCGCGGCCAACATCTCCAGCAAGGAAAATCTCCAGCATCTGGTCGATGAATCCAACCGCGCCTTCGGCAAGATCGACGTGCTGGTCTGCAACGCCGCCTCCAATCCGTATTACGGGCCGCTCGGCGGCATTTCGGACGAGCAATTTCGAAAAATCCTCGACAACAACATCGTCGCCAACAACTGGCTGACCAGCATGGTGGTGCCGCAGATGATCGAGCGCAAGGATGGCTCCGTCATCATCGTGTCGTCGATCGGCGGCTTGAAGGGCTCGACGGTGCTCGGCGCCTACGCGATTTCGAAGGCCGCCGACATGCAGTTGGCGCGCAATCTCGCGTGCGAATACGGCAAGCACAATATCCGCGTGAACTGCATCGCGCCCGGGCTGATCAAGACCGATTTTGCGAAAGCGCTGTGGGATAATCCGGAGACGCTGAAGGCCTCCACCGCGCGCTCGCCGCTCTTGCGCATCGGCATCCCCGACGAAATCGCCGGTGCCGCGGTGTTCATGGGATCGGCGGCCGGCAATTTCATGACCGGCCAGACCATCGTGATCGACGGCGGCGCGACGATCAGTTGAGGCTAAGAAAACGTCTCGTCGTCCCGGCGAAGGCCGGGACGACGTAATTGTTCGTGTCGCCTTACTCTACCGCGGCATAAACCCCGTCGCGCAGGATCGAGCGGAGATATTCGCGCTGGCCGGGGCCCTGCATCATGAACACCGTGAACAGGTCTTCGGCCGGGTCGATGAAGAAGAACGTGCCGGCCATGCCGCTCCAGAAGAACTGGCCGGCCGAGCCGGAGAACGGCGCCATGCCCTGGTGGGTGCGGACCGCAAAGCCCAGACCGAAGCCGTGGCCGGGCGGCATCAAGGGCGAGGCGACCTTGACGTGGGGCCCGAGATGATCCGATGCCATCAGCTGCAGCGTCTTGCGGCCGACGATCCTGATACCGTCGAGCGTGCCGCCGTTGAGCAGCATCTGGCTGAACCGCGCGTAATCCATCGTGGTCGAAACCAGACCGCCACCGCCGGATTCCATCGCCGGCTTCTCCAGCATGTTGAACAACTGCACCTTGTCGCCGTTCCAGGGATCGGTCGGGAACGGCTCGGCCAGCCGGCCGGCGTTTTCCTCAGCCGTATGGAAGGCGGTCTCGGCCATCTGCAAGGGTGCAAGGATGCGTTCGGTCAGGAAGGCGCTCAGGCTCTTGCCGGAAACCACCTCGATGATGCGGCCGAGGATGTCGGTCGAGCGGCTGTAATTCCATTCCGCGCCGGGCTGGCACATCAGCGGCAGGCTGGCGACAATGGCGGCGTGCTCGGCATTGGTGATCTTGCGGCTGCGCAGCCGCGACTGCTGGTATTGCTGCTGCACCAGGCTGTTGCCGGTGTGGTCGTAGGTGATGCCGGAAGTGTGCCGCAGCAGGTCCTGGATCGTCATCGGCCGCTTGAGCGGGACGAGATCGAGCTTGCCGTTGTTTTCGACGCCGACTTTCTGGTCGGCGAATTCCGTGATGAATTTCGCGACGGGATCGTTGAGGATGAAGTGGCCGTCCTCGAGCAGCATCATGATGCCGATCGAGACGATCGGCTTGGTCATCGAGAAGATGCGGAACAGGGTGTCGTGCGCCATCGGTGCTGCGGCCGCCGGGCTCTGCGTGCCGAGCGCGTCGAACCAGCCGATCTGGCCGCGCCGCGCCACCATCAGGGTCGCGCCGGGGAGGGTTCCCTTGTCGATCTCGCGCTTGAAGGTGTCCGACATCCGCTGCAGCCGGGCCGACGACAGCCCGATCGATTCGGGCTTGGCATGGGGGAGGGACGGGGTCTGCGGGGCGGTGGCGGCTTTGGCGGCGGTTTGTGCGGTCATGGTCTCTCCCGTTTTGTTCTTGTCGCTCGTGGCTGGGTGGTTCGAAGTCTGGCGCAGAACCTGGAGATTGAACAGGGCGTTTTGCCGCAATGGACCTATCGGCTGGCGGTGTCCAAATCCGGGCTGATGCGCTGCGTCGCCCCGATCGGGGGGTGTTAATGGCTTCACCCTTGCAAACAGGGCGGTGCTTATGCTTGAAACGGCGCGAACCGGCGGCGACGCAGGTTCACTGTAGGGGTGTAGCTCAGTTGGTAGAGTACCGGTCTCCAAAACCGGTTGTCGTAGGTTCGAGCCCTACCGCCCCTGCCAAGTACCGCATTGATTTTTCCGATCGCTACTCCGGCGTTTTTGGCATTCCTCTAGTCGTCGTCATCCTGGGGCGGCCGTGGAAGTTGTGGCATGGAACGTCGCCGCGCGCTCTTCTGCTGCGGCGGCACGTCCTGCGGCGGAAAGAATACATCATAGCAGGGCCGGCTCAGGTTCGGCCCGGCGGCTCGAAGACAGGCCTCAACGCGCCCCGGATCCGGCATATAGGCGCCGCAGAGCCGAAACGCGTCCGGGGTGCAAGCGTCGCGCTGCGCCTGGGTGCCCTGAGCCAAAGCGGACGCCGGAAGCGCGGCAAGCAGCGCGGCTGCCGCGCCCCAGCGGCTCATGTGATGCACTACCATCGCGGATCCCCGCCTCATTGCCAAACCGGATCAGCATATCAGGTGAGATATGCGTCAATAAATGGGCGTGCCGGCCGGGCGGGGTCGCGCACTGAACATGGATTGCGCCGCCACCTCTGAAAGGATTTGTGCGAGACAGTTCGCCGTCGGCTTCTGCCAGTTCTCCGGGAAAGATTGAAAATGATCAAAACAAAAAACGTACTTTCCGTTTCGACACTTCCCTTGTGTGTTGCGACGCTGCTCGCAAGTTCGACTGCTCAGGCGGCCAACGGGGTTCGCGCCGGCGTGCTCACCGTAGAACGTCCTACCCTGATGTCCGCGGGCTTCGACTGGCGCATCACCGGCGACGATAACAACAATGCCAAGGTCGAGATCGCCTATCGCAAGAAGGGCGATCAGGCCTGGAAGACCGGCCAGCCGATGTTGCGCAGCGGCGGCAGTGGCGAGTTTGTCGGGACGGTCCCTGGTCCCGGTGGTTCCAACCGTTATCCGTTGTTCAAATATGAAGTGCCCAACATGATGACGGGCAGCCTCCTGTATTTGACGCCGGACACCGAATATGAAGCCAGGTTCACACTGTCCGATCCGGATGGCGGCAACGCGGCCAAGACGGTCACTTTCCACACCCGCAAGGAGCCGATGCCGGCGGCGGGCGGACACGTCTATCATGTCTATCCGGTGGATTGGAAAGGCCCCAAGCAGGAGCCGAATTTTCCCTCGCTCATGGCGGCCTATTTCCAGGGCGGCGCGCATTACGACTATGAAAACGCCTATCCGGTGCGCGTGCAGCCGGGCGATACCATCCTGCTGCATGCGGGCGTCTATGTCGGCGACCGCGCCCATTACCTGACCACCGATCCGAAAGTCGGCAACCTGTCGATGGGCAATTATTTCGACGGCACGTATTACCTCACCGGCAACGGTACCGCCGAGAAGCCGATCGTGATCAAGGGCGCGGGCGATGGCGAGGTCGTTTTTGACGGCGATGGCGCCCAGACGCTCTTCAACCTGATGGGCGCCAACTACAATTATTTTGAAGGCATTACGGTCAGAAACACCAATGTCGCCTTTCTGCTCGGCATCAAGGACATCACGGGCTCCAGCGGCTTCACCCTGAAAAATTCGAGACTCGATGATGTCGGGCGCGCGGTGCAGGATGACTGGTCAGGCTCGAAGGATTTCTACATCGCCGATAACACCATCAACGGCCGCCACGATCCCGAGCACATGATGGGCTGGACCGGTGCGCGCTGGTCGTCCTTCAAGGGCTATCCCGAACTGCTAACGTCGGAATACGCCATCAAGGTCTACGGCCAGGGTCATGTTGTGGCCTACAACAAGATCACCAACTTCCATGACGGCATCGACTTCGCGACCTATGGCGTGCCTGATGGCGTCACGCTGCCGGACGGGAATTCGTCCAAGGAAATCCGCGATCGTTTCCCGGAATTGGACGATTTCTACGGCAACGACATCAGCAACATGGGCGACAATTGCATGGAGATGGATGGCGGCGGGCGCAACATCCGCGCCTTCGATAATCGCTGCTTCAACCTGGCCGATCGCGCCTTCAGCGTGCAGCCGGGTTTTGGCGGGCCGTTCTATTGGGTGCACAACGTCGTCTACAACACCAATACGGCGCTGAAATATATCGAGGGATCATCGGGCATCCTGACCTACAACAACACCTTCATCGGCGAAGGCGGCGCCGGCCCGGCGCAGAACATGCACTTCCGCAACAACCTTTTCATCGGCTCGGGTGTAACGCCCAATATCTTTTCGATGAACTCGCCGGCCAACACCAACACGATGGATTATGACGGTTTCCGCGCCAGCGCAGCGGCGGCCGATATGTTCCAGTGGAATACGCCGGATTTCGCCCGCCGTATCGACTATGATCCCGCCAAGCAGGTGAAACGTTCCTACAAGACACTGGCGGATTTCCGGGCCGGCGCCGGCCAGGAGAAACACGGGGTGATGGTCGATCTGGACAGCTTCATGCATGTCACGATGCCATCGGCCGACGATCCGCAACATGTTTACAACCCCGCCGATTTCGACTTCCGACTGAAGCCGACCTCGCCGGCGGTGGATGCGGGTGTCGAACTGCCCAACATTACGGACGGGTTTGCCGGCAAGGCGCCCGATCTGGGCGCCCTGGAAGCGGGTGGGGCGCTCCCGCATTACGGTCCGCGCGAGGAAAAAACGGCCGCAGCCTCAAAATAGAGGGCCGAAGCCAGCGGCCGGACGCGCAGTTAACGGCCCCGGGGGCGGCACCCCCGGGTTGGCCGCTACCTTGACCTTTGACCGGCTCCGCAGTACATACCCGCCACCTGCTGCCGGCCCGCTTTGACGGATATCCGGCGCGGCTTTGAATTCCCCCGAACAATCGAGCCCGCCTGGCGGCTCATCTCTCAAGAAGAGGGCTGGGCGCTGGAGGGCTGTTCGGATTCCTTGAACTCTTGAAGTATCGTCTCACGACGGACGCGGACACCAAACGATGGCTTTCAGCCCGTTCAAATTCCTGCAGGAAGTGCGCTCGGAGACCAACAAGGTCACCTGGCCGACCCGCCGCGAGACGATGATCACCACGATCATGGTGTTCGTGATGGTCGCGCTGGCCTCGATTTTCTTTTTCGCCGCGGATCAGATTATCCGCTACCTCGTCACCTTTTTGCTCGGCATCCACTGATGGACAAGCGCTGGTATATCGTTCACGCCTATTCGAACTTCGAGAAGAAGGTCTCGGAGTCGATCCGCGAGCAGGCGAAGCAACGCGGGCTCGAGGAACTGTTCGAGCAGGTGCTGGTGCCCGTCGAGAAGGTCACCGAAGTGCGTCGCGGCCGCAAGATCGACGCCGAGCGCAAGTTTTTCCCGGGCTACGTCCTGGTCAAGATGCAACTGACCGACGAGGCGTTCCATCTGATCAAGAATACCCCGAAAGTGACGGGCTTCCTCGGCGCGGAAAACAAGCCGATGCCGATCTCGGAAGCCGAAGCCATGCGGATCCTGCACCAGGTGCAGGAAGGCGTCGAACGCCCGAAGGCGTCGGTCTCGTTCGAGATCGGCGAGAACGTGCGGGTGGCCGATGGGCCGTTCGCGTCGTTCTCCGGTGTGGTCGAGGAAATCGACGAGGCGCGCTCGCGCGTCAAGGTCGCGGTGTCGATCTTCGGACGCGCCACGCCGGTCGAACTGGAATTCGGTCAGGTCGAGAAGGTCTGATCGGGTAACGCGAAGCTTGTCTTCGCTTTTGAGAGGTCGTGGGAGGAGGGGACGGTCGCCAACTGTCCCGATCCGAACCACGAAACCTGAAACAGCCGATTTCGGTCGGCACAACAGGAGTGACGTATGGCAAAGAAAGTGACCGGATACCTGAAATTGCAGGTGCCGGCCGGTGCGGCGAACCCTTCGCCCCCGATCGGACCCGCGCTTGGTCAGCGCGGCCTCAACATCATGGAATTCTGCAAGGCGTTCAACGCCCAGACGCAGAAGGAAGAAAAGAACACCCCGATTCCGGTGGTGATCACGATCTACGCCGATCGTTCGTTCACCTTCGAGATGAAGACCCCCCCGATGTCCTTCTTTCTGAAGCAGGCCGCCAAAATCCAGTCCGGATCGAAAGCTCCGGGCCGCGACAAGGCCGGCGCGGTGACCAAGGCGCAGGTGCGCGAGATCGCCGAGAAGAAGATGAAGGACTTGAATTGCGATTCCATCGAGTCGGCCATGAAGATGGTCGAGGGCTCCGCCCGTTCGATGGGCCTTGAAGTAGCGGGGTAACGGGTCATGGCAATCGGAAAACGTTTGAGCAAGGCCCGCGAGGGTGTCGACCGCGAGAAGCTCTATCCGCTCGCGGATGCCATCAAGATGGTCAAGGAACGCGCCAAGTCGAAGTTCGACGAGACCATCGAGATCGCGATCAACCTGGGCGTCGATCCCCGTCACGCCGACCAGATGGTCCGTGGCGTCGTCAACCTGCCGAACGGCACCGGCCGCACCTTGCGGGTCGGCGTGTTCGCGCGCGGCGCCAAGGCGGAAGAAGCCAAGGCGGCGGGTGCTGACGTCGTCGGCGCCGAAGACCTGGTCGAGAAGGTCCAGGGCGGTCAGATCGATTTCGATCGCTGTATCGCCACCCCGGACATGATGCCGCTGGTCGGTCGCCTCGGTAAGGTGCTCGGCCCGCGCGGCATGATGCCGAACCCGAAGATCGGCACCGTGACCATGGACGTCACCAGCGCCGTCAAGGGCGCCAAGGGCGGTTCGGTCGAATTCCGCGTCGAGAAGGCCGGCATCGTGCAGGCCGGTATCGGCAAGGCGTCGTTCACCGAAGAGAAGCTGGTCCAGAACGTCAAGGCGCTCGCGGATGCGGTCTCCAAGGCGAAGCCGGCCGGCTCCAAGGGCACCTACATCCAGCGCGTCGCGGTCTCCTCCACGATGGGCCCGGGCGTCAAGGTCGAGCCGGGCACGATCCTCGGTTAAGCCTCGCGCATTCACATGAGTTCAAGGGCGGAGCGGGGAAACCTGTTCCGCCCTTTTTGTTGAATCTGAATCTGGTCTATCCTTCGCGATGCCCGGGACGTTCAAACGACGCGAAAGAAAAACAACATGCCGGAAAAGGTCCTGATCTATTCGCGCTTCCCGAAGGCGCTGATGCTGCGGATCGGCGAACGTTTTGAACTGATGGACGCCGGCGGCAAGCCGCCGCGCGAGGTATTCGCAGCGGATCAGCTCGCCGATGTCAGGGCGATGATCACGGCGGGCGGCACGCCGCTTCCGGCTGAGATGATGGACATGATGCCGGCGCTTGGCGCGATCGTCTGTTACGGCACCGGCTATGACGGGGTCGATCTGCAGGCCGCCGCCCAACGCAAGATCAAGGTCGGCCACAGTCCGGGCGCCAATGCGTCGTCGGTCGCCGATATCGCGGTGACCCTGATGCTGGCGGCCACGCGGCGTCTGATGGTCGCCGACAATTACGTGCGCAGCGGCGACTGGGCGGCGACAAAACCGTCGCCGATGATGCGTCCGCAACAGGGCATGCGCGGCCGCAAGGTCGGCGTCTATGGGATGGGCGAAATCGGCCGCAAGATCGCCGCGCGCGTGGCGGCCTTCGAGACTGAAGTCGGCTATTTCAGCCGCAGCAGGCACGACGTGCCCTACCACTATCTGCCGAGCCTGGAAGCGCTGGCCGAATGGTGCAGCGTGTTGATGATCGCGGTTCGCGCCGGCGCCGATACCCACCACGCCGTCGATGCCAATATTCTGCAAAAGCTCGGCGAGGACGGCTATGTCGTCAATATCGCGCGCGGCTCGGTGATCGATCAGGCGGCCCTGATCGCCGCCCTCGAAGCCAAGACCATCGCGGGCGCCGGTCTCGACGTCTATGCCAAGGAGCCGCATCCGCCGGATGCGCTGACGTCATTTCCGAATGTGGTGCTGACCCCGCATATCGGTGGCCATACCCTCGAATCCCATGTCGGCATGCAGGATTGCGTGATCGCCAACCTCGAGGCCTTTTTCGCCGGATCCGCGCTGCCTTACGCGATCCGGGGCGCCTGACCGGGTGGTGAAGCGCTACCTCCGGCCAATTGGGGCGATTTAGCGCTTGGCAAGCGGGTAAAGACTCGTTAAATAACGCGCTCCGGACGTGCTGGCGGTTGCTGGCACGTCTGTGCGCGCATTCCGAAAACCCAATTCGATAGGAGGCCATTCCTTTCAGGACATCCGCATGGATTGCTCGAAAGGAAAGGGAAGCCGTCGCTTTGGAGGGATGCGGGCAGGGGTTCTTCGGCTTCGCCGAATGGCCTCGATCCTGTCCAAGACTGCAGGCGCCCGCGCGGAAATCTTGTGTCCAAACGCAAGTTTCTTCAACGGCTTAATCGCATGGCCTGCATAGACGGGTGAAGACCGGATTTCGCTTTGCGTCACGCATGCGTGGCGGGCGGCGTATTTGGTTCGAACCTCGACACCCCGCGCCGTCTGGCTCGGGAGGGCAGGCTTCATATGTCGTTCTGCCCCGACGTGTCCGGAGACTGAAAGGTCTCGAGGTCAGGTTCGGGCGGGACGATGGGTGTAACCCGGCGGTCCTGCCTTGCGGCACAGACCGCCAACCGGAGAGAGCTTGCTGTGGAAAGAGCGGCTAAAAAGGACGCGGTTGAAGCGCTGAACGGGGTCTTCAAGACCACCAGCGTTGCAGTCGTCGCCCATTATTCCGGCCTCACCGTGGCCCAGATGCAGAAGCTGCGCATGCAGATGAAGCAGGCGGGCGCGTCGGTGAAGGTCTCGAAGAACCGTCTCGCCAAAATTGCTCTTGAAGGCACGGACGTCGTTGCCATCGGTTCCCTGCTGAAGGGGCCGACCGTGATCGCGACTTCAAACGATCCGGTAGCGGCGCCGAAGGTTGCCATCGAATTCGCCAAGGCGAACGAACAGTTCGTCATTCTTGGCGGCTCGATGGGTAAAACCGTCCTGGATGTGAATGGCGTGAAGGCACTTGCCTCGCTGCCCTCACTCGACGAGTTGCGCGCGAAGATCCTCGGCCTCCTGGTGGCGCCGGCGACCAAGATTGCTCAGCTCTCGACTGCGCCCGCGGCCAAGCTCGCGCGCGTTGTTCAGGCCTATGCCTCAAAGAGCGAAGCGGCCTGACGCCCTTCGCACAACTTAAACCTGGTTCGAACCAAATACGCTTAAGGAAACAGATCAATGGCTGATTTACAGAAGATTGTTGACGAGCTCTCGACGCTCACCGTGCTCGAAGCTGCCGACCTCGCCAAGATGCTCGAAGAAAAGTGGGGCGTGTCCGCCGCGGCCGCCGTCGCGGTTGCCGGTCCCGCCGGTGGTGGCGCTGCCGCTGCTCCCGCTGAAGAAAAGACCGAGTTCACGGTCGTTCTCGCCGCCGCCGGCGAGAAGAAGATCGAAGTCATCAAGGAAGTCCGTGCCATCACCGGGCTTGGCCTCAAGGAAGCCAAGGACCTCGTCGAAGGCGCGCCGAAGCCGGTCAAGGAAGGCGTCAACAAGGACGAAGCCGAGAAGATCAAGGCCCAGCTCGAGAAGGCCGGCGCCAAGGTTGAACTCAAGTAACCTAAGGGTTGCTTGAGCGAAATCCGCGGACCAGCGAGGCCATGCCGAGCGCGATCCGGGGATCTCGTGACAAAACGTGGTCCGGTTCCGTCCGGACCACGTTATACACAGGAAAGTGTGGTGATTCGGGAACTTACCCCTCGAATCTCCACGATTGTCATCCCATATCGGGGCGACAGCAGGAAAACACGGTTGACGGCGGGAACGGCGACGTTCCAGCGTAAGCCGTTGGGAGATGGGCAATTTCGGGCTTTTTCAGTCCGTGACGAAAGAGGTTAGACGGGCGGGTGCGGTCAAGCGCCTCGCGCGTCGTTTTGCGTTTTGAAGGTCTAGAGCGTCGATTCAGGACTTAATTCCTGACGTGGGCGTTCCGGGTTTCGGAGCGAATTGAAATTCAACCCGGGGGCGATGCCAATCGCGCTTCGGAAGGCTCGCCCCTTCAGGGCGACGAAATGAGAGGCCACGATGGCGCAGCAGACATTCACCGGTCGTAAACGCGTCCGCAAGTTCTTCGGACACATCAAGGAAGTCGCGGAGATGCCGAACCTCATTGAGGTTCAGAAGGCGTCCTATGACCAGTTCCTGATGGTCGACGAACCTGCCGGAGGCCGGCTGGACGAAGGCCTGCAGGCGGTGTTCCGGTCGGTATTCCCGATCTCGGATTTTTCGGGCACCTCGATGCTCGAATTCGTCCGCTATGAATTCGAGCCGCCGAAATACGACGTCGACGAGTGCCGCCAGCGCGGCATGACCTATGCTGCGCCGCTCAAGGTGACGCTGCGCCTGATCGTGTTCGATATCGACGAGGAAACCGGCGCCAAGTCCGTCAAGGACATCAAGGAGCAGGACGTCTACATGGGCGATATCCCGCTCATGACCATGAACGGCACCTTCGTCGTCAACGGCACCGAGCGCGTCATCGTCTCGCAGATGCATCGTTCGCCCGGCGTGTTCTTCGATCACGACAAGGGCAAGACCCATTCGTCGGGCAAGCTCCTGTTCGCCGCGCGCGTCATCCCCTATCGCGGTTCCTGGCTCGACATCGAGTTCGACGCCAAGGACATCGTGTTCGCGCGTATCGACCGCCGCCGCAAGATTCCGGTGACGTCGCTGATGTTCGCGCTCGGTCTCGATGGCGAAACCATCCTGAGCACGTTCTACAAGAAGATCAGCTACAAGCGGACCAAGGAAGGCTGGCGGGTGCCGTTCGACGCCACCCGTTTCCGTGGTTACAGCACGATCAACGACCTGATCGATGCCGACACCGGCAAGGTGGTGCTCGAGGCCGGCAAGAAGCTCACCGTGCGCGGTGCGCGTCAGATGCAGGAAAAGGGCCTCAAGGCGCTCCGCCTGTCGGATGAAGAGTTGGTCGGCAACTATCTGGCCGAAGACCTCGTCAACCCGAAGACCGGCGAAATCTACGCCGAAGCCGGCGAGGAAATCACCGAGAAGTCGCTGAAGGCGCTCAACGAGCAGGGCTACAAGGAATTGCCGCTGCTCGACATCGACCACGTCAATGTCGGCGCCTACATCCGCAACACGCTGCATGCCGACAAGAACATGACGCGTGAAGACGCGCTGTTCGACATCTATCGCGTGATGCGTCCCGGTGAGCCGCCGACCATCGATTCGGCCCAGAGCATGTTCCAGTCGCTGTTCTTCGACTCGGAGCGCTATGACCTGTCCGCGGTCGGCCGCGTCAAGATGAACATGCGCCTCGAACTCGATGCGCCCGATACCCATCGCACGCTGCGCAAGGAAGACATCCTGTCCGTCATCAAGACGCTGGTCGATCTGCGCGACGGCAAGGGCGAGATCGACGACATCGACCACCTTGGCAACCGCCGCGTTCGCTCGGTCGGTGAGCTGATGGAGAACCAGTACCGCATCGGTCTGCTTCGCATGGAGCGCGCGATCAAGGAGCGTATGTCGAGCGTCGATATCGACACCGTGATGCCGCAGGACCTGATCAACGCCAAGCCGGCGGCTGCCGCCGTGCGCGAGTTCTTCGGCTCGTCGCAGCTGTCGCAGTTCATGGACCAGACCAACCCGCTGTCGGAAATCACCCACAAGCGCCGTCTCTCGGCGCTTGGACCGGGCGGTTTGACCCGCGAGCGTGCCGGCTTCGAGGTGCGCGACGTGCATCCGACGCATTACGGCCGTATCTGCCCGATCGAAACGCCGGAAGGTCCGAACATCGGCCTGATCAATTCGCTCGCGACGTTCGCGCGCGTGAACAAATACGGCTTCGTGGAAACGCCCTATCGCAAGGTCAAGGACGGCCGCGTCACCGACGAGGTGGTCTATCTCTCGGCGATGGAAGAGGGACGTTACTCCGTCGCTCAGGCGAACGTGCCGATCGATAGCAAGGGCCGTTTCATGGACGACCTCGTGGTCTGCCGTTCGAGCGGCACGCGCGACGTGCTGCCGATGCCGCCCGACAAGGTCGACTACATGGACGTGTCGCCGAAGCAGCTCGTGTCGGTGGCCGCGGCGTTGATCCCGTTCCTCGAGAACGACGACGCCAACCGCGCGCTGATGGGCTCGAACATGCAGCGTCAGGCCGTGCCGCTGGTGCGCGCCGAAGCGCCGTTCGTCGGCACCGGCATGGAAGGCGTTGTCGCCCGCGACTCCGGTGCTGCGATCGCGGCCCGCCGGACCGGCGTGATCGACCAGATCGATGCCACCCGTATCGTTATCCGCGCCACCGACGATCTCGACCCCACCAAGTCGGGCGTCGATATCTACCGGCTGATGAAGTACCAGCGCTCCAACCAGTCGACCTGCATCAACCAGCGTCCGCTGGTGAAGGTCGGCGACCTCGTGAGCAAGGGCGACATCATCGCCGACGGTCCTTCGACCGATCTCGGCGAACTCGCGCTCGGCCGCAACGTGCTGGTCGCGTTCATGCCGTGGAACGGCTACAACTTCGAAGACTCGATCCTGCTCTCCGAGCGGATCGTGAAGGACGACGTCTTCACCTCGATCCACATCGAGGAATTCGAAGTGATGGCCCGCGATACCAAGCTTGGTCCTGAGGAAATCACCCGCGACATTCCGAACGTTTCGGAAGAAGCGCTGAAGAACCTCGACGAAGCCGGCATCGTCTATATCGGCGCGGAAGTTCGCGCCGGCGACATCCTGGTCGGCAAGATCACGCCGAAGGGCGAAAGCCCGATGACGCCGGAAGAAAAGCTGCTGCGCGCCATCTTCGGTGAAAAGGCCTCCGACGTTCGCGATACCTCGCTCCGCGTGCCCCCGGGCGTGCAGGGCACCATCGTCGAAGTCCGCGTCTTCAACCGGCACGGCGTCGACAAGGACGAGCGCGCTCTGGCGATCGAGCGGGAAGAGATCGAGCGTCTGGCCAAGGACCGCGACGACGAACAGGCGATCCTGGATCGTAACGTCTACAACCGTCTCGCCGAGCTCCTGGAAAACCGCCAGGGCATCGCCGGTCCGAAGGGCTTCAAGAAGGACACCAAGATCACGCGCGCGGTGCTCGACGAGCATCCGCGGTCGCAGTGGTGGATGTTTGCTTCGCCGAACGACAAGCTGATGGCCGAAATCGAGGCCATGCGTAAGCAGTACGACGAATCGAAGAAGGGCCTTGAACAGCGCTTCCTCGACAAGGTCGAGAAGCTGCAGCGTGGCGACGAATTGCCGCCCGGCGTGATGAAGATGGTCAAGGTCTTCGTCGCGGTGAAGCGCAAGATCCAGCCCGGCGACAAGATGGCCGGCCGTCACGGCAACAAGGGCGTGGTGTCCAAGATCGTTCCGATCGAAGACATGCCGTTCCTTGAAGACGGTACGCATGCGGACATCGTGCTCAACCCGCTGGGCGTGCCGAGCCGCATGAACGTCGGTCAGATTCTCGAAACCCATCTCGGATGGGCCTGCGCCGGCCTCGGCAAGCGGATCGGCCAGACGGTCGATGCCTACCTCGCCACCGCGAAGCAGGACCTCAAGCCGCTGAAGGAGACCCTGAAGAAGATCTACGGCGACGACGAGACCATCAAGTCGCTCAACGACAACGAGTTGATGGAACTCGGGCGCAATCTGAGCCACGGCGTGCCGATCGCGACGCCGGTGTTCGACGGCGCCAAGGAAGCCGACATCGAAGAGATGCTGAAGCTTGCGGGCCTCGACGCCTCCGGACAATCGACCGTCTATGACGGCCGCACCGGCGACGCCTTCGACCGCAAGGTGACGGTTGGGTACATCTACATGCTCAAGCTGCACCATCTCGTCGACGACAAGATCCACGCGCGTTCGATCGGTCCGTACTCGCTCGTTACCCAGCAGCCGCTGGGCGGCAAGGCGCAGTTCGGTGGCCAGCGTTTCGGCGAAATGGAAGTGTGGGCGCTCGAGGCTTACGGCGCGGCGTACACGCTCCAGGAAATGCTGACCGTGAAGTCGGACGACGTCGCCGGCCGTACCAAGGTGTACGAGGCGATCGTGCGTGGCGACGACACGTTCGAAGCGGGTATCCCGGAATCGTTCAACGTGCTGGTCAAGGAAATGCGTTCGCTCGGCCTCAACGTCGATCTGCACAATTCCAAGATCACCGGCGGTACGCCGACCTCAGAGGCGGCAGAGTAGCTCAAAAGCGTTATGCCCGGCCAACAGCGCGAAGTACGTCTTCACGCAGATTGGCCGGGTATCCGCGCTCCGCTCGGACGTTGGGCAGGGCGCGTGGCTGAAAAAGAATTTCGAATTTGCTGCCGGTGACGATCGGCACGCGAGGAGAAGACCATGAACCAAGAAATTATGAATCTCTTCAATCCGACGACGCCGGCTCAGGTCTTCGACCAGATCCGGATTTCGATCGCATCACCGGAAAAGATTCTGTCGTGGTCCTACGGCGAGATCAAGAAGCCGGAGACCATCAACTACCGTACCTTCAAGCCCGAGCGCGACGGCCTGTTCTGCGCCCGCATCTTCGGGCCGATCAAGGATTACGAGTGCTTGTGCGGCAAGTACAAGCGGATGAAGTACAAGGGCATCATCTGCGAAAAGTGCTCGGTCGAAGTGACGCTGTCGCGGGTCCGGCGCGAGCGCATGGGCCATATCGAACTGGCCGCCCCCGTCGCCCACATCTGGTTCCTGAAGTCGCTGCCGTCACGCATCGGCCTTCTGCTCGACATGACGCTGAAGGATCTCGAGCGGATTCTGTATTTCGAATATTACGTCGTGCTCGAGCCGGGTCTGACCGCGCTCAAGGACCGTCAGCTGCTGTCGGAAGACGAATATCTGAAGGCGCAGGACGAATACGGCCAGGACAGCTTCACCGCCATGATCGGCGCCGAGGCGATCCGCGAATTGCTGAAGGGTCTTGAGCTCGAAAAGCTCGAGGCGTCGCTGCGCGTCGAGATGCAGGAAACTGAATCCGACATCAAGCACAAGAAGCTCGCCAAGCGCCTGAAGATCGTCGAGGCCTTCCGCTATTCCGGCAACAAGCCGGAATGGATGATCCTGACCGTGGTGCCGGTGATTCCGCCGGACCTGCGTCCGCTGGTGCCGCTCGATGGCGGCCGCTTCGCGACCTCGGATCTGAACGACCTCTATCGCCGCGTCATCAACCGCAACAACCGCTTGAAGCGGCTGATGGAGCTGCGCGCGCCCGACATCATCATCCGCAACGAAAAGCGCATGCTGCAGGAGGCCGTCGACGCATTGTTCGACAACGGCCGCCGCGGTCGCGTCATCACCGGCGCCAACAAGCGTCCGCTGAAGTCGCTGGCCGACATGCTCAAGGGCAAGCAGGGCCGCTTCCGGCAGAACCTGCTCGGCAAGCGCGTCGACTATTCCGGCCGTTCGGTGATCGTGGTCGGTCCCGAACTGCGGCTGCATCAGTGCGGCCTGCCGAAGAAGATGGCGCTCGAACTGTTCAAGCCGTTCATCTATTCGCGGCTCGACGCCAAGGGTCTGTCCACCACGGTGAAGCAGGCGAAGAAGCTCGTCGAAAAAGAGCGTCCCGAGGTCTGGGACATCCTCGACGAGGTGATCCGCGAGCATCCCGTGCTGCTGAACCGCGCGCCGACGCTGCATCGCCTGGGCATCCAGGCGTTCGAGCCGGTGTTGATCGAAGGCAAGGCGATCCAGCTGCATCCGCTGGTCTGCGCGGCGTTCAACGCCGACTTCGACGGCGACCAGATGGCCGTGCACGTTCCGCTGTCGCTGGAAGCGCAGCTGGAAGCGCGCGTGCTGATGATGTCGACCAACAACATCCTGCATCCGGCCAACGGTCAGCCGATCATCGTGCCGTCGCAGGACATCGTGCTCGGTCTGTACTACCTCTCGATCATGCGCGAAGGCCTGCACGGCGAAGGCAAGATCTTCGGCGACATGGCCGAGCTCGAGCATGCGCTGCATTCGAAGGTCATCCACCTCCACACCAAGATCAAGTATCGCTGGGAAGGCATCGACGAGACCGGCAAGATCTCCAAGCGCTGGATCGAGACCACCGCCGGCCGCGTGATGCTCGGCAACGTGCTGCCGAAATCGCCGAAGATCTCGTACGACGTCATCAACAAGCTGATGACCAAGCGCGAAATCTCGGGCGTGATCGATCAGGTCTATCGTCACTGCGGTCAGAAGGAGACGGTGATCTTCTGCGACCGGATCATGGCGCTCGGCTTCTACAATGCGTTCAAGGCCGGCATCTCGTTCGGCAAGGACGACATGGTGGTGCCGCACGGCAAGTGGAAGATCGTCGACACCACGCGTACGCTGGCGAAGGATTTCGAGCAGCAGTACAATGACGGTCTGATCACCCACGGCGAAAAGTACAACAAGGTGGTCGACGCCTGGTCGAAGGCGACGGAAGAAATCGCCAAGGAGATGATGAAGGAAATCTCCTCGACCAAGAAGTCCGCCAAGGGCGTCGAGTCGGAAATCAACTCGATCTACATGATGGCGCATTCGGGTGCGCGCGGTTCGCCGGCGCAGATGCGTCAGCTTGCCGGTATGCGCGGCCTGATGGCCAAGCCGTCGGGCGAGATCATCGAGACGCCGATCATCTCGAACTTCAAGGAAGGTCTGTCGGTTCTCGAATACTTCAACTCGACCCACGGTGCCCGTAAGGGTCTCGCGGACACCGCGTTGAAGACCGCGAACTCGGGCTACCTGACCCGTCGTCTGGTCGACGTGGCGCAGGACTGCATCATCACGCAGGACGATTGCGGCACCAAGCTCGGCATCAAGATGCGCGCCATCATCGATGCCGGCACGGTGGTTGCGTCGCTGGCGTCGCGTATTCTCGGCCGCACCGCGGGCGAGGATCTGCGCGATCCCGCGACCAACAAGGTCGTGGTCAAGCGCGGCACGCTGATGGAAGAGATGCACGTCGACGCCATCCAGCAGGCCGGCATCCAGGAAGTGAAGATCCGTTCGGCGCTGACCTGCGAACTCGTCAACGGCATCTGCGGCAAGTGCTACGGCCGCGATCTGGCCCGCGGCACGCCGGTCAACCACGGTGAAGCTGTCGGCGTCATCGCCGCGCAGTCGATCGGTGAGCCCGGCACCCAGCTGACGATGCGTACCTTCCACATCGGCGGTGCGGCGCAGATCAACGAACAGTCGTTCATCGAGTCGAATTTCGACGGCAAGGTGACGATCAAGAACAAGGCGATCTCGAAGAACAGCGACAATCATCTGGTTGCGATGGTCCGCAACATGGTGGTTGCGATCACCGATGCCGATGGCACCGAGCGTGCGACGCATCGCATTCAGTACGGTGCGCGCATGCACGTCGACGAAGGCGACATGGTCAAGCGCGGCCAGCGCATCGCGGAATGGGATCCGTATTCACGGCCCGTTCTGACCGAGGTCGAGGGCACGATCGGGTTCGAGGATCTGGTCGAGGGCCAGTCGATCTCGGAAACGCTCGACGAATCGACCGGTATCGCCAAGCGCGTCGTCATCGACTGGCGCTCGACGCGGGGCGGGGCGGATCTGCGTCCGGCCATCGTCGTCAAGGGCAAGGATGGCAAGATCCTCAAGCTCGCGCGCGGCGGCGACGCCCGCTACATGCTTTCGGTTGACGCCATCCTCTCGGTCGACGTCGGCGCGAAGGTCAAGCCGGGCGACATCCTGGCGCGTATCTCGACCGAGAGCGCCAAGACCCGCGACATCACCGGCGGTCTGCCGCGGGTTGCGGAACTGTTCGAGGCTCGCAAGCCAAAGGATGCGGCGATCATCGCGGAAATCGCGGGCACGATCCGCTTCGGCCGCGACTACAAGAACAAGCGCCGCATCTCGATCGAGCCGGTCGACAAGAACGAGGAGACTCGCGAGTACCTCATTCCGAAGGGCAAGCACATCCATCTGCAGGATGGTGACATCGTCGAAAAGGGCGATTTCATCGTCGAAGGCAATCCGGCGCCGCACGACATTCTGGCGATCAAGGGCATCGAGGAACTCGCTGCCTATCTGGTCAACGAAATCCAGGAAGTTTACCGGTTGCAGGGCGTGCTCATCAACGACAAGCACATCGAGGTGATTGTCCGTCAGATGCTGCAGAAGGTCGAGATCACCGACCAGGGCGAGACCGACATGATCTCGGGCGAGCAGGTCGACAAGATCGAATTCGACGTGCTCAACGCCAAGGCCAAGGAAGAGGGCAAGAAGATCGCGACGGGAACGCCGGTGCTGCTCGGCATCACCAAGGCGAGCCTGCAGACCCGCTCGTTCTTCTCGGCGGCGTCGTTCCAGGAGACCACCCGCGTGCTCACCGAAGCCGCCGTCAACGGCAAGGTGGACCCGCTGGAAGGCCTCAAGGAGAACGTCATCGTCGGCCGGCTGATCCCGGCGGGAACCGGTGCGTCGATGGCCAAGATCCGCGAAGTCGCGGTCAAGCGCGACAAGCTGATCCTCGACGAGCGCGAGAAGCAGGCCGCGATTGTGCCCGCAGCGCCCGAAGTCGAGCCGCTGGCGCTGCCGCCGGCGGAATAAAGCGACGCTTATTCAAGATGTTACGGAAGAGGCCGGCGCAAGCCGGCCTTTTTCATATCTGCGCCCAGATTTGGCTGCTCAAGTTTTCCGCAGCGCTGTCGCGCTTTGTTCATCTTTCCTTCAGGCAAAAAAGCGCTTTTGCTAAGAGGGGCTTAGACCGGATTCCGTCGCGCTATTGCGGTTTCGAGCGAAGGGGCAGCCGGTTCGCGTGAAGAAACGCGTCAAAACAAAAGCTGGAGCCCGATCGGTTCTGATTCCTTGGAGCCGATCAGACTCCAGGCGGCCGGAGACTACGGAACGACATGTTGGATCTTGCAATCGTCGGTGGCGGGCCCGGTGGCCTGATGAGCGCCTGGTATCTGAAAAAGAAACTGGGCGATCTCTGCCGCATCACCATTTTCGAAGCGTCCAATCGCGTCGGCGGCAAAATCCTGACGCGCAAGTTCGATTCTGCGCCCGCGATGTATGAAGCCGGCGTCGCCGAGATCTATGACTACTCGATGACAGGTCCCGATCCGCTGCGCGAACTGATCCAGCATTTCGGTCTGCAGACCATTCCGATGGACGCCGAACAGGTTCAGCTCGATGGCGAACTCCTCAACGACGTGCCGGGCATGCGCCGCAAATACGGCGCCAAGACCGCCGCTGCGATCGAGGCGTTCCGCAAGCGTTGCGCCCAGATGGTGTCGCCGATCGAATATTACGAAGGCGTCGGCGCGCACGACAACGAGCATCCCTGGGCCTACATGACGGCCGAGGAATTGCTCGACCGGGAAGTCGAGGACGCCACCGCCAAGCGCTTCTTCAAGGTGATGGCGCGCTCCGATCTCGCCACCGAAACCCACAACACCAACGGGCTGAACGCGCTGAAGAACTTCGTGATGGATGTCGAAGGCTATATCGGCCTCTATTCGATCCAGAACGGCAATGAACAGCTGATCGAGTGCCTGCAGTCGGAAGTCGACGCCGACATTCAGCTCAATCACCGGGTGCTCAAGGTCGGCAAGACCGAAGCCGGCCGCTATCAGCTCAACATGATGAACGGCAAGGGGCCGGAGACACGGGACTTCGATCTCGTCCTGATGTGCCTGCCGCACTCCTGGCTCGCCACCATGCGATGGGACGGCGAGCAATTGCGCAAGTCGATGGTCAAGCACGTCGCTTATTTCGATCGGCCGGCGCATTATCTGCGGGTCTCGATCCTGTTCGATACGCCGTTCTGGGGCGAGAAAATCCCCGGCGCATGGTTCATGTCGGAAGCGTTCGGCGGTTGCTGCGTCTACAATGAAGGCGCGCGCCACGACGTCGGCAAGCATGGCGTCCTGAACTGGCTGATCGCGGGCTCCGATGCGCTGGCCTTTGCCAATCTCAGCGATCAGGAACTGATCGATGCCGCGCTGAAGTCGCTGCCGGCAGCGCTCGGCGATCGCCCGCGCGCATTTCGTCGAGGGCAAGATCCATCGCTGGCTGTCGTCGGTGAACGCGCTGCCCGGCGGCATGCCGGCCCGCGACGTCATGACCAATCACCGGCCCGAGCCGAAGCAGCATCCCGGGCCTGGTCGTGGTCGGCGATTATCTGTTCGATTCGACCCTGAACGGGCTGCTCGATTCCTCCGACGCCGCCACCGACATCATCGTCACCGAGATGATGCGGCTGCGCCGCGCGCGCGGGGCGCGAACGGCAAGCCCGCTTCCGACAAGATCGATCGCGATTATTTCGAGAATTACCGCGGGCTCGGTCCCTACAGCGAGGTCTGGAGCCGGTTTACCGCACCCGGCTTACCTGACCGACCTGATCAAGATCGTCTGGAACCGGGCCAAGGGTTACAAGCTCCTGGTCGCGGGCTCCGCCAGCGGCGAACTGGTCGGCGCGCTTGCGCGCGCGCGGCATCGATGCCTGGGGTATCGAGAACAATCGTGCGATCCACGCCAAAACGCCGAAGGCGCTGAAGAAGTTCAACAAGCTCGGATCGATCGTCGATATGCCGTTCAAGGACGGCGAATTCGATTTCGTGTTCGAGACCAGCCTGTGTCATGTCGCGGAAAAGCAGGTGATCCGCGCCATCGGCGAATTGAATCGCGTGATGAAATCCGGCCTCGTGTTCGGATCGGTGACGTCGGATATGGCGCCGGCGCTGATCGACCAATACGACCTGCTGCGCGGCGTGAAGAAGCTCGGCACCTGGTGGGAATGGTCCGAACTGTTCTTCAGCAACGGCTTCGACCTGTCGATGCATCGGCGCGACACCACCGATGCGCTCTGGGCCGCGACACTGGCCGCCAACAAGGGGCCGGGGCAGTGGTATGCGGACTCCGACAGCCTGCGCTACTCGTTCTTCGACAAGGTCGAGGACGACGACTAGGCCGGATGGCCCTTGTTCGAATCGTCCTTCTGACGGCTGGTTTGACATCTTGCAGCGCGAACTGATCGTCATGGTTGCGCTAAGACACGTATTGTTCTGGCCAATTATTTTTGCTGAATGCGCGCCAATCGCATAGGATTGGCGAGGTGGTGCTGCCGCCCACCTCGTCGTTTGATTTTACGGTCATGCCGGCCGTGCAGCATCGGTTGGTTTCATGGCGCCCAAGCCTCCATCGTCGAATGATCCGACTGCCGCTGCGGCGGATGATCCCGTCGCGTCCGAGCTCGAGAAGAAGCTGGCTGCCGGCGCCAAGGCGGCTGATCGCGTCGTCGCCGGCAAGCCGGCTGCATCATCTCCGCCTGATGACGAGGATGACGACGATGAAGACGAACTCGAACTGGATGACGACGAGGACGATGAGGAACTTGTCGTCTTCACGGCCAAGGAAGCCGCCGGCGCGCTGGCCACCATCTATGCGTTCGTCCGTCCGTTTCTGAAGAACTACAAGAAAGTCCTGACCTTCGTCGGCCTCGGCGTGCTGGTCGAGACGCTGTTCAACGTCATCATGCCGTTGAGCCTGAAATATCCTGATCGACGATGCGCTCGGCGAAGAGGACTTCGAGGCGCTGGTGCGGATCCTCTCGGTGCTGGCGGTCGCCGGCATCTTCACCTCGATCGTCGCGGTCTGGTACGAGCGATGGGATGCGAAGCTAGCGGCCTCGGTGATTTCGGACGTGCGGTCGCGGCTGTTCGAGCATGTCCAGAATCTGCCGGCGGCCTATTTCGGGCGAACCAGGCGCGGCGAGATCCTGTCGCGCTTTTCGATCGACCTGTCGGCCTTCGAAGGCTCGATCAAGAGCTTTGCCAACAGCGCGGCGTTGCCGTTCTTCGAATTGATCGCCGGCATCGTCCTGATGCTGTTCCTGAACTGGCAGCTCGCCGCGGTGGCGCTCCTGGTGTTCCCGATCACGCTGATCGGCCCGCGGATCCTGACGCCGAAGGCGGTGCAGGCCAATTACGAGCAGAAAATCAATGAATCGACGCTGCTCGGCATGGTGCAGGAGAACGTCGCGGCCCAGGCCGTGATCAAGGCGTTCAGCCTGCAGCGCAAGACGCTGGGCCTGGTTCACGCTGCGCAACGACGACGCGCGCCGGAAAATCGCCGCGGCGACGTTCCTGTCGACCATGGTCGAGCGCACCGTCACGATCTCGGTGCTGTTGCTGCACCTCGTGGTGCTGGCGCTCGGCGCCTATCTCGCCACCAAGGGCCAGATCACCATCGGAACGTTTGTCACGTTCGAGAGCGCGTTCTGGGAAGTCTCCTACAACATCGCCCACATCATGCATTTCATTCCGGTGTCGATCCAGTCGGCGGCGGCGGTGCGCCACATGGAGGAATTGCTGGACGAGCCGACCCGAGGCGCGGATCGCCCGGGCGCGCCGGATCTGCCGCGCATCACCAACGACATCACCTTCGACCGCGTCACCTTCCAGTATGAGGGCAGCGAGACGCCGGTGCTCGACAATCTCAGCCTCAAGCTCAATGTCGGCAAGACGCATCGCGATCGTCGGCCCCAGCGGCTCCGGCAAGAGCACGCTGCTCAATTTGATCCTGCGCCTCTACGTGCCGGATGAGGGCCGCGTGACCATCGACGGCGTCGACATCAAGGCGCGTGACCCGCGAATCCCTGCGCAAGAGCATGGCGGTGGTGTTCCAGGAAAACATGCTGTTCAACATGTCGATCCGGGAGAACATCCGGCTCGGCAAGGAAGGCGCCACCGACGAAGAGGTCGAGCAGGCGGCGCGCAAGGCCGAGATCCACCGCTACATCATGAGCCTGCCGAAGAAATACGACACGCCGGTCGGCGAGCGCGGCGATACGCTGTCGGGCGGACAGCGTCAGCGTATCGCGATTGCGCGCGCGATCGTTCGCAATCCGTCGGTCCTGTTGCTGGACGAGGCGACCTCGGCGCTCGACCAGACCACGGAAGCTGCGATCAACCGCACGCTGCTGAAGGTCGCCGAAGGCCGCACCATGATCTGGTCGACCCATCGGCTGACGTCGGTGGTCGAGATGGACGAGATCATCGTGATTTCAGGCGGCAAGGCGATCGAGCGCGGCTCGCACGCCAAGCTGCTTGCGGCCAACGGCGTGTACCGGAAGCTCTGGGACGATCAGAGCCACACGCCGCATGAAGCGGCCGATCAGGCCGGCGACGACAGCGATGACGATGATGAGGACGACGAAGAGGATGAGGACGAGGAGAGGGCGACGAGGAGTGAGCGCCACCTTCCGGGCTCATCCTTGATGCAACTGGAGTCAGCTGCCGCAACACGCCCTGGCCGAACCAGGCCAGGAAACGCGCCCCGCGCTGCGCGCTCCAGTAGACTTCGTCGATCGAGCGTCAGCGCACGGAAATTATAGGCTTTCGCCGACGACCAGGCGTCGCAGGCTTTCTTGACCGGATCGTCGTAGAACGATCGCGATCTTGTCGGTGTCCATGTCGTCGGTCGCGAGCCAGGCCGGAATGTGGACATTGCAGAGACGCTCGACGTCGGTGAACACCTTGTCGGTGCCGGTTCCGGTCACCGGGCAGGTGGTCTCGAAGGCGTCGCCGACCAGCACAACGCCGGGCAATCGATAATTCGTGCTGACGCAGAGATCCGCCGGCCGGACCTTGATATCGCCGCGCACCTCGAACGGGCCGGTGATGCGGTGGAGCCTCGGCAGCGAGGCATTCAAGGTCTCGACCGGCGCCTGGCGCATCTGCCTGATCCAGGGATCGTCGCTCTCGCGATAGGCGAACAGGTTGGCCCGCATCCTGCTCGCCGATCGGAAACAGCGTCAGATAGGCAATCCGGTCGCTGCGCCGCTCGGAGAAATAGGTTAGCGCCGGAAAAGTCGAAGGCCGCGCGGCCAACCGGCGCGATGTCGAATCCGATCGAAATGGAGTGGCAGGGGCTGACGATCGCGGCGTTCGATCCCGAGGCTGCGGCGCAGGCCGATATTCAAGCCGTTGGCGAGCACCACCAGCCGCGCGGAGATCGTCCTCCCGTCGGACAAGGTCAGTTTCTGCCGCTCGGTGCTGGTCGAGATCGCGATCACCTTGGCGTAGACCTGTTCGACCGCGGGCGGAACCACGGCGCGGATCGCGTTGACCAGCGAATCGTACATGATGCCGAACTGCCGGCTCGGCCGCTTGTCGAGCAGATAGCCCGAACGCGCGATCCAGTTCTCGCCGTCATGGGTGGCCGATCGCAGGACCGATTCGGCGATTCCGGTCTTGCGGAAGCGTTCGAGCTGTTCGTCGCCGCTGAGTTTCTCGACCCGGAAATCAGGCGGATAGACCGGATGCGGATCGATCAGGACGGCTGCAATGCCGGCGCGGCCGAGCATGGCAGCCGCGGTCGAGCCGGCGAGGCCGCCCCCGATGATCGCGATATCGGTGTATTTCATCTGGCAATTCCGGCCTGCAAGCCCCTATGATTGCGGCCGAAATGGCAAATAAACCTTTATCTTCAACGCCTGCCTTGAATAAAAGGCAGAGGGGATCATATATTATCCGGGTAAAATTGAAGGCCAGACTCGAATTGCTCCGGCGATGCGTCAGCGGCGAGCGCGATCGAGAATCGCTGTGCTAAGATCGCGTTCGAGTGAGCCCTGCGACGCGCGCACAAAGTGTCAAAACCGCATGCGCCAGAGGCGCTTCTGGCATTGTGGTTTCGTCTTGACTTGCCTATCCAGCGTGGATACAACCCGCGCACTTAACGACAGGCGGTGAGCGACGCCAGAGTCGGAACGGATCACCCTTTCAGCTTCCCGGATAGTTTCTTGGGATTTTGAAACGGGCACCAACCTCGACGAATGCCGCTCAAACGCTGTCGATTATAGCTAGGCAATGCCAGGACGATCTTGGTTCTCTAGAGCAAGTTCTCTTGAGATAGATTTCGGATGCATGACCTCGGTGGCCGACTGACCAGCTCACGCTGATCGGTTCAGACTGCGGTCCTCTGTGGCGTCGAAGCGCTTTCCGCTCAGTGATGAGTGGTTGGCGTGATTTCGTTTTGCGTGAATGTTTGCGCAGGGCGGTCGAACGGGACGACGGGTCCCGACAGGAATTTGCGGAGCCGATGTTCGGTTTCGCGTGAATTAAAGGGTGAAGGCTGACATGCCGACGATCAACCAGCTGATCGCAAGTCCGCGGACGGTCCAGAAGTCGCGCAAGAAGGTTCCGGCGCTGCAGCAGTCGCCGCAGAAGCGCGGCGTTTGCACGCGCGTCTACACCACGACCCCGAAGAAGCCGAACTCGGCGCTTCGTAAGGTTGCCAAGGTGCGCCTGACCAATGGCTTCGAAGTCATCGGTTACATCCCGGGTGAAGGCCATAACCTTCAGGAGCACTCGGTGGTCATGATCCGCGGCGGCCGCGTCAAGGACTTGCCCGGCGTGCGTTACCACATCCTCCGCGGCGTCCTCGATACGCAGGGCGTCAAGAATCGTAAGCAGCGCCGTTCGAAGTACGGCGCGAAGCGTCCGAAGTAATCGGGAAAAGAAACGATGTCTCGTCGCCATTCTGCTGAAAAGCGTGAAGTGAACCCGGATCCGAAGTTCGGGAACATCATCATCACGAAGTTCATGAACTCGGTCATGTATGACGGCAAGAAGTCTGCCGCCGAAACCATCGTCTATGGTGCGCTCGAAATCATCGAGACCAAGACCAAGCAGGGCCCGCTGCCGGTGTTCGAGCAGGCCCTGGAAAACGTGATGCCGACGATCGAAGTGCGGTCGCGGCGCGTCGGCGGCGCCACCTATCAGGTGCCGGTCGAAGTGCGCAGCGTGCGCCGTCAGGCGCTCGGCATTCGCTGGATCATCTCGGCAGCGCGCGATCGCAACGAAAAGACGATGACGGAGCGGCTCTCCGCCGAGTTGCTCGACGCGTCGAATGGCAGGGGAAATGCCGTCAAGAAGCGTGAAGACGTGCACCGGATGGCGGAAGCCAACCGAGCCTTCTCGCACTATCGCTGGTAACGGCGAAACAACGGACCTTTAAGGAACAACCCATGCCCCGCGTTCATGCCATAGAGAACTACCGTAACTTCGGTATCATGGCGCATATCGATGCCGGCAAGACCACGACCACCGAGCGCATCCTTTATTACACCGGCAAGAGCCACAAGATCGGCGAAGTGCACGAAGGTGCCGCGACGATGGACTGGATGGAGCAGGAGCAGGAGCGCGGCATCACCATCACGTCGGCCGCGACCACCGCGTTCTGGAACGGCAAGCGTCTGAACATCATCGACACTCCCGGCCACGTCGACTTCACCATCGAAGTCGAGCGTTCGCTGCGCGTGCTCGACGGCGCGGTGTGCGTGCTCGATTCCAACCAGGGCGTTGAGCCGCAGACCGAAACCGTCTGGCGTCAGGGCGACAAGTATCGCGTTCCGCGCATCGTCTTCGCCAACAAGATGGATAAGACCGGCGCCGACTTCTACAAGTGCCTCGACGATATCGTCGACCGCCTCGGCGCCAAGCCGATTGCGATCCAGCTTCCGATCGGCTCCGAGAACAACTTCAAGGGCCTGGTCGATCTCGTCCGCATGAAGGGCGTGGTCTGGGAAGACGAGGCGCTCGGCGCCAATTTCAAGGACATCGACATTCCCGCCGACCTCGTCGACAAGGCGAAGGAATATCGCGAGAAGATGCTCGAAGCCGCCGTCGAACTCGATGACGACGCGCTCGCCGCCTATCTCGACGGCAAGGAGCCCGATGAAGCGACGCTGAAGCGCCTGATCCGCAAGGCGGTGCTGACCGGCGCGTTCTATCCCGGTGCTGTGCGGTTCGGCCTTCAAGAACAAGGGCGTGCAGCCCTTGCTCGACGCGGTCGTGGATTACCTGCCGTCGCCGGTCGACGTGCCCGCCATCAAGGGCATCGATGACGACGGCAATGAAGTGGTCCGCAAGGCCGACGACAAGGAGCCGCTGGCTCTGCTCGCGTTCAAGATCATGGACGACCCGTTCGTCGGCACCATCACGTTCTGCCGCATCTATTCCGGCGTGCTGATGAGCGGCACCGGCGTGATCAATTCGACCCGCGAGAAGAAAGAGCGTATCGGCCGCATGCTGCTGATGCATGCGAACAACCGCGAAGACATCAAGGAAGCCTATGCCGGCGACATCGTGGCGCTGGCAGGCCTGAAGGAAGCGCGCACCGGTGACACGCTGTGCGATCCCGACAAGCCGGTGATCCTCGAAAAGATGGAATTCCCGGAGCCGGTGATCGAAATCGCGATCGAGCCGAAGTCGAAGGCCGACCAGGAAAAGCTCGGCGTCGCACTTGGCGAAGCTCGCTGCGGAAGATCCGTCGTTCCGGGTGTCGACCGACCAGGAGTCCGGCCAGACCATTCTCGAAGGGCATGGGCGAACTCCATCTCGACATCAAGGTCGACATCCTGCGCCGCACCTACAAGGTCGATGCCAACATCGGCGCGCCGCAGGTGGCGTTCCGTGAGCGCGTCACCAAGAGCGCCGAGGTCAAGTACACGCACAAGAAGCAGACCGGCGGTACCGGTCAGTTCGCTGAAGTGTCGATCGTGGTTGAGCCGAACGAGCCCGGCAAGGGTTACGAGTTCGAATCCAAGATCGTCGGTGGTTCGGTGCCGAAGGAATACATCCCCGGCGTCGAAAAGGGCCTCAACAGCGTGATGGGTTCGGGCGTGGTCGCCGGCTTCCCGGTGGTGGACGTCAAGGTGCAGCTGGTTGACGGCAAATACCATGACGTCAACTCGTCGGCGCTGGCCTTCGAAATCGCGTCGCGCGCCGCATTCCGCGAAGCGCTGACGAAAGGCAAGTCTGTTCTGCTCGAGCCGATCATGAAGGTCGAAGTGGTGACCCCGGAAGACTACACCGGCTCCGTCATCGGCGACCTGAATTCGCGGCGCGGCCAGATCCAGGGTCAAGACATGCGCGGCAATGCCAACGTCATCAATGCGATGGTGCCGCTCATGAACATGTTCGGTTACGTGAATAACCTGCGCTCGATGAGCCAGGGTCGCGCGACCTTCACGATGCAGTTCGATCACTACGCGGAAGCGCCGGCGAACGTGTCGGCAGAAGTACAAAAGAAGTTTGCCTGATTGTCGTTGGCGACAACTAACGACTGAACGGAGAGTCAAATGGCCAAAGCAAAGTTTGAACGTAATAAACCGCATTGCAACATCGGCACCATCGGTCACGTCGACCATGGCAAGACGTCGCTGACGGCGGCGATCACCAAGGTGCTGGCGGAAACCGGCGGTGCGACGTTCACCGCGTACGACCAGATCGACAAGGCGCCGGAAGAGAAGGCGCGCGGCATCACGATCTCGACCGCGCACGTCGAATACGAAACCACCAACCGGCACTACGCCCACGTCGACTGCCCGGGCCACGCCGACTACGTGAAGAACATGATCACCGGTGCGGCGCAGATGGACGGCGCGATCCTGGTGGTGTCGGCCGCCGACGGCCCGATGCCGCAGACCCGCGAGCACATCCTGCTCGCCCGTCAGGTCGGCGTTCCCGCGCTGGTCGTGTTCCTGAACAAGTGCGACATGGTCGACGATCCGGAACTGCTCGAACTCGTCGAGATGGAAGTTCGCGAACTTGCTCTCGAAGTACGATTTCCCGGGCGACGACATTCCGATCGTCAAGGGTTCGGCGATGTGCGCGCTCGAAGACAAGGATCCGAAGCCTTGGTCACGACGCCGATCCTGGAACTGATGAAGGCCGTGGACAGCTACATTCCTCAGCCGGAGCGTCCGATTGACCAGCCGTTCCTGATGCCGGTCGAAGACGTGTTCTCGATCTCGGTCGCGGTACGGTCGTCACCGGCCGTGTCGAGCGCGGCATCGTCAAGGTTGGCGAGGAAATCGAAATCGTCGGTCTGCGCGCGACGCAGAAGACCATCGTCACCGGCGTTGAAATGTTCCGCAAGCTGCTCGATCAGGGCCAGGCCGGCGACAACATCGGCGCGCTGCTGCGTGGTACCAAGCGTGAGGAAGTCGAGCGTGGCCAGGTGCTGTGCAAGCCGGGTTCGGTCAAGCCGCACACCAAGTTCAAGGCTGAGGCTTACATCCTCACCAAGGAAGAGGGCGGTCGTCACACTCCGTTCTTCACCAACTACCGGCCCCAGTTCTACTTCCGCACCACGGACGTGACCGGTGTCGTGCATCTTCCCGAAGGCACCGAGATGGTGATGCCGGGCGACAACATCGCGATGGAAGTGCACCTGATCGTGCCGATCGCGATGGAAGAGAAGCTTCGTTTCGCGATCCGCGAAGGTGGCCGCACCGTCGGCGCCGGCGTCGTCGCCAGCATCATCGAGTAAGAAGCGAACAGGTAGTAGCGAGTGGCGAATGGAAATTCGCTACTCGCCGCTCACCCCTCGCAAGTACGACGACAAAGAAAGACAACGGCAATGAACGGCCAGAATATCCGCATCCGTCTCAAGGCGTTCGACCATCGTATCCTCGATACGTCGACCCGCGAGATCGTGAACACGGCGAAACGGACCGGTGCTCAGGTTCGCGGACCCATTCCGCTGCCCACCCGCATCGAGAAGTTCACCGTCAACCGTTCGCCGCACGTCGACAAGAAGAGCCGCGAACAATTCGAGATGCGCACTCACAAGCGTCTTCTCGACATTGTCGACCCGACCCCGCAGACCGTCGATGCTCTTATGAAGCTCGACCTGGCCGCCGGTGTCGACGTCGAAATCAAGCTCTAAGTTTTTAAGCTCCCGTCCGAAGATAGCGGACAGAAAGAACAGGAAGCACGCCGATGCGCTCCGGAGTGGTCGCACAAAAGGTCGGGATGACGCGGGTCTTTACGGAGGCCGGCGAACATATCCCTGTGACCGTGCTGAAGTTGGGCAATTGCCAGGTGTTGGGTCACCGCACGACCGAGAAGAACGGTTATGTCGCGTTGCAGCTCGGCTCGGGCACCCGCAAGACCGTGTATCTGCCGAAGGCGGAACGCGGCCAGTTCGCGGTCTCGAAAGTCGAGCCCAAGCGGAAGGTCACCGAATTCCGCGTGTCGGAAGACGCGCTGATCCCGGTGGGCGCCGAGATCCAGGCCGACCATTTCGTGGTCGGGCAGTTCGTCGACGTCACCGGCACCTCGGTCGGTAAGGGTTTCGCCGGCGGCATGAAGCGCTGGAATTTCGGCGGCTTGCGCGCCACCCACGGCGTCTCGGTCTCGCATCGTTCGATCGGTTCGACCGGCGGCCGTCAGGATCCCGGCAAGACCTTCAAGAACAAGAAGATGCCCGGTCACATGGGTGTCGATCGCATCACCACGCTCAATCTTCGCGTGGTGCAGACCGACGTTGCGCGCGGCCTGATCCTCGTCGAAGGCGCCGTTCCCGGCTCCAAGGGCGGCTGGATCTCGGTGCGCGACGCCGTCAAGAAGCCGCTGCCGAAGGAGGCTCCCAAGCCCGGCAAGTTCAAGGTTGCTGGCAGCAGCGAACAGGCAGCGGAAGCGCCGGCCGAGCAGGAGGGCGCGTGAGATGGAACTGAAAGTCACCACCCTTGAAGGCAAGGAAGCTGGTTCGGTCCAGCTGTCGGACGAGATCTTCGGTCTCGAGCCGCGCAAGGATATCATCCAGCGTTGCGTGCAGTGGCAGCTGAACAAGCGGCAGGCCGGCACCCACAAGGCGAAGGGTCGCGCCGAGATCTGGCGCACCGGCAAGAAGATGTACAAGCAGAAGGGCACCGGTGGTGCTCGTCACGGCTCGGCCCGCGTGCCGCAGTTCCGCGGCGGTGGCCGTGCGTTCGGTCCGGTGGTTCGCTCGCATGAGACCGACCTGCCGAAGAAGGTTCGCGCGCTGGCGCTCAAGCATGCGTCTCTCGGCCAAGGCCAAGGACGGCGGCCTGATCGTGATCGACAACGCGCAGCTCGAGGCCGCCAAGACCAAGGCCTTGATCGGGCACTTCTCGGGTCTCGGCCTGACCAATGCGCTGATCATCGACGGTGCCGAACTGCATAACGGTTTCGCGATCGCGGCCCGCAACATTCCGAACATCGACGTGCTGCCGATCCAGGGCATCAACGTCTATGACATTCTGCGTCGCCACAAGCTGGTGCTGACCAAGGCGGCAGTCGATGCGTTGGAGGCGCGCTTCAAATGAAGAATATCGATCCGCGCCATTACGACATCATTGTCGCCCCGGTCGTGACTGAAAAGGCGACCTTCGCTTCCGAGCACAACAAGGTTGTGTTCAAGGTCGCGAGCAAGGCGACCAAGCCGCAAATCAAGGAAGCCGTCGAAAAGCTGTTCGACGTCAAGGTGAAGAGCGTCAATACGCTGGTGCGCAAGGGCAAGACCAAGGTGTTCCGCGGTCAGTTCGGTTCCCAGTCGGATGTGAAACGCGCGATCGTGACCCTCGAAGAGGGCCACCGCATCGACGTTACCACCGGACTATAAGGCGATACGACGATGGCATTGAAAACATTCAACCCCACGACACCGGGCCAGCGCCAGCTGGTGATGGTCGATCGTTCGGCGCTGTACAAGGGCAAGCCCGTCAAGGCTTTGACCGAGGGCAAGCGCGGGCAGGGCGGTCGCAACAACACCGGTCGCATCACCGTGCGTTTCCGCGGCGGCGGTCACAAGAAGGCCTACCGTACCGTCGACTTCAAGCGTTCGAAGATCGACATGCCGGCGGTTGTCGAGCGGCTGGAATACGATCCGAACCGCACCGCGTTCATCGCGCTGATCAAGTATACCGACGGTGAGCAGGCCTATATCCTGGCGCCGCAGCGTTTGGCCGTCGGGGATACCGTGGTCGCCGGCAACTATGTCGACGTGAAGCCGGGCAATGTCATGCCGCTCGGCAACATGCCGATCGGCACCATCGTCCACAATGTCGAGATGAAGATCGGCAAGGGCGGTCAGCTCGCACGTTCGGCCGGCACCTACGCGCAGATCGTCGGTCGCGACCAGGACTACGTCATCGTTCGCCTGAACTCGGGCGAGCAGCGCCTGGTGCACGGCCGTTGCCGCGGCACCATCGGCGCGGTGTCGAACCCCGACCACATGAACATCTCGATCGGCAAGGCCGGTCGTACCCGCTGGCTCGGCTGGCGTCCGCATAACCGCGGCGTCGTCATGAACCCGATCGACCATCCGCACGGCGGCGGCGAAGGCCGCACCTCGGGCGGCCGCCACCCGGTGACCCCGTGGGGCAAGCCGACCAAGGGCAAGAAGACCCGTTCGAACAAATCGACCAACAGATTCATTCTCATCAGCCGCCACAAGCGGAAGAAGTAAGGAACGCCGGACATGGTTCGTTCAGTCTGGAAAGGCCCGTTCGTTGAAGGCTCTCTGCTCAAGAAGGCAGATACCGCCCGCGCGTCCGGCCGTCATGACGTGATCAAGATCTGGAGCCGCCGCTCGACCATCCTGCCGCAGTTCGTCGGTTTGGTATTCGGCGTCTACAACGGCCAGAAGCATGTGCCGGTATCGGTCAACGAGGAAATGGTGGGTCACAAGTTCGGCGAGTTCTCGCCGACCCGTACCTTCCACGGCCATTCTGGCGACAAGAAAGCCAAGAAGGCTTGAGGATTAAGCGATGAGCAAACCTAAGCGCGAACGGAGCCTCCCGGATAACGAGGCCAAGGCGATCGCCCGGATGCTTCGGGTGAGCCCGCAGAAGCTCAATCTTGTTGCGCAGTTGATTCGCGGCAGGAAAGCTTCGGCTGCGCTCGCCGACCTGCAGTTTTCGCGCAAGCGGATCGCGGTCGACGTCAAGAAGTGCCTGGAATCGGCAATCGCCAACGCGGAAAACAATCATGATCTCGACGTCGATGATCTGATCGTGTCCGAGGCGCATGTCGGCAACGGCATCGTGATGAAGCGTTTCGCACCGCGCGGCCGTGGCCGTTCGGGCCGAGTCTTTAAACCGTTCTCGCAGCTGACGATCGTCGTTCGTCAGGTCGAGGCCGAGGCGAGCGCTTAAAGAGAGCGCAGGAGAATACGATGGGTCAAAAGATCAATCCAATCGGGCTGCGTCTCGGCATCAACCGCACGTGGGATTCCCGTTGGTTCGCAGGCAAGAACGAATACGGCAAGCTGCTGCATGAGGACGTGCGGATCCGCGAGCTTCTGCACAAGGAGCTGAAGCAGGCAGCCGTCGCCCGTATCGTGATCGAGCGTCCGCACAAGAAGTGCCGCGTGACGATCCACTCGGCGCGCCCGGGTGTCGTGATCGGCAAGAAGGGCGCCGACATCGACAAGCTGCGCAAGCAGGTTGCCGACATCACGGCCTCCGACGTCGTCATCAACATCGTCGAAATCCGCAAGCCGGAGCTCGACGCGACCCTGGTCGCCGAATTGATCGCGCAGCAGCTCGAGCGTCGCGTCGCATTCCGCCGCGCCATGAAGCGCGCGGTGCAGTCGGCGATGCGCCTGGGTGCCGAAGGCATTCGTATCAACTGTTCGGGCCGCCTCGGCGGCGCGGAAATCGCGCGCATGGAATGGTATCGCGAAGGTCGCGTGCCCCTGCACACGCTGCGCGCCGACATCGACTACGGCGTGGCGACCGCGTTCACCACGTTCGGTACCTGCGGTGTGAAGGTCTGGATCTTCAAGGGTGAAATCCTCGAGCACGATCCGATGGCGCAGGACAAGAAAATGGCCGAGGGCGATAATTCCCGTCCGCGTCGCGACGCTGCTTGAAGCGCAATAGAGAAGGTTTGAGGGCGTAAGCCATGATGCAACCAAAGAAAACGAAGTTCCGGAAGGCGCATAAGGGCCGTATCCACGGCGTTGCGACTTCGGGCGCAACGTTGTCGTTCGGACAGTTCGGCCTGAAGGCGATGGCGCCCGAGCGCATCACCGCCCGTCAGATCGAGGCCGCACGCCGCGCGCTGACCCGTCACATGAAGCGCGCCGGCCGCGTCTGGATCCGGGTGTTCCCGGATCTGCCGGTGTCGAAGAAGCCCGCCGAAGTCCGCATGGGCTCCGGCAAGGGTACGCCGGAATTGTGGGTGGCCCGGGTCAAGCCTGGCCGGGTGATTTTCGAGATCGACGGCGTGACCGTGCAGACCGCGAAGGAAGCCCTGACGCTCGCCGCCGCCAAGCTGCCGATCAAGACGCGCTTCGTCGCGCGCATCGCGGAGTAATTGATATGGCCGAGATGAAAACCGCCGATATTCGCGCGATGAGCCCCGATCAGATGGACGATGCCGTCCTCAATCTGAAGAAGGAGCGCTTCAATCTGCGTTTCCAGCGTGCCACCGGGCAACTGGAAAACACCTCGCGGCTGCGTGAAGCCCGCCGCGATATCGCTCGCATCAAGACCGTCGCCGCGCAGCAGCGCGCGAAGAAGAAGTAAGGGGCTTAGATTATGCCGAAACGTACCCTTCAGGGCGTAGTCGTCAGCGACAAGCAGGCCAAGACGGTTGTGGTGCGCGTCGATCGCCGCTTTACCCATCCGATCTACAAGAAGACGATTCGCCGCTCGAAGAACTATCACGCGCACGACGAGAACAACGAGTTCAAGCCGGGCGACATGGTGTGGATCGAGGAGAGCAAGCCGATCTCGAAGTTGAAGCGCTGGACGGTGGTCCGGGGCGAGCAGAAGAAAACGGCCTGAGACGCGTTCGCTAAACCCGAACGACGCTTTCAGGAAATTTTAGGCGCGATCTAGCGCATCAGAAAGAGGACGAGGTGCATCAATGATTCAGATGCAGACCAACCTCGACGTGGCCGATAATTCAGGCGCACGCCGTGTCATGTGCATCAAGGTGCTTGGGGGCTCCAAGCGCCGCTATGCCACCGTGGGCGACGTTATCGTCGTGTCGATCAAGGACGCGATCCCCCGCGGCAAGGTCAAGAAGGGCGACGTGATGAAGGCCGTCGTGGTCCGGGTCCGCAAGGACATCCGCCGCGCCGACGGTTCGGTCATCCGCTTCGACCGCAACGCCGCCGTGCTGATCAACAATCAGTCGGAGCCGGTCGGCACCCGTATCTTCGGGCCGGTGCCGCGCGAGCTGCGCGCCAAGAACCACATGAAGATCATTTCACTTGCGCCGGAGGTGCTGTGATGGCTGCCAAGATCCGCAAGGGTGACAAGGTCATCGTGCTCAACGGTCGCGACAAGGGTCGCACCGGCGAGGTGTTCGAAGTGCGTCCGACCGAAAACAAGGCGCTGGTTCGCGGCGTCAACCTGGTGAAGCGTCACCAGAAGCAGACCCAGGCGCAAGAGGGCGGCATCATTTCAAAGGAAGCGCCGATCCACTTGTCCAACATCGCGTATGTCGGCAAGGACGGCAAGCCGACCCGCGTGGGCTTCAAGATTCAGGCCGATGGCAAGAAGGTACGCATTGCCAAGAGCTCGGGAGCAGAGATCGATGGCTGAGACCGCTTACACCCCGCGCCTGCGCGCGGAATACGACACGAGCATCCGCGGCAAGCTGACCGAACAGTTCGGCTATGCCAACGTCATGCAGGTGCCGCGCCTGGATAAAGTCGTGCTCAACATGGGCGTCGGCGAGGCCGTCAACGACCGCAAAAAGGCGGAGCTGGCGGCGGCCGATCTGTCGTTGATCGCCGGCCAGAAAGCTGTCGTGACCTATTCGCGGGTCGCGATCGCGACCTTCAAGCTGCGTGAAAACCAGCCGATCGGCTGCAAGGTCACGCTGCGCAAGACCAAGATGTACGAGTTCATCGATCGCCTGGTGAACGTCGCGCTGCCGCGCGTGCGCGACTTCCGCGGCCTCAATCCGAAGAGCTTCGACGGCCGCGGCAACTATTCGCTCGGCATCAAGGAACACATCATTTTCCCCGAAATCGACTTCGACAAGATGGGGGAGACGTGGGGCATGGACATCACGGTTTGCACGACGGCTGCGAGCGACGATGAAGCCCGAGCCCTGTTGAACGCATTCAATTTCCCGTTCCGGCAGTGAGACGCTGAACAGCCTCTCAAACGCGGAAACCCAGGAGCCAAGCATGGCAAAGAAGAGTTCGATCGAGAAGAATAACCGGCGCAAGCGGATGACCAAGAACGCCGCGCCCGCGCGCGCGAAGCTGAAGGCCATCATCGCCGACAAGAAGAAGCCGATGGAAGAGCGCTTCGCGGCGACGCTGAAGCTCGCCGAGATGCCGCGCAATTCGTCGGCGACGCGGATTCGCAATCGCTGTGAAATGACGGGGCGTCCGCGCTCGGTCTATCGCAAGAACAAGCTCAGCCGTATCGCGCTGCGTGAACTCGGCTCCAAGGGCCTGGTTCCCGGGCTCGTGAAGTCCAGCTGGTAAGGGGGTCGTCAGATGTCAACGCACGATCCGATCAGCGATCTCATCACCCGCATCCGCAACGCCCAGATGCGCGCCAAGCCCAAGGTTTCGACCCCGGGCTCGAAGATGCGCGCCAACGTGCTCGAAGTGCTCAAGACCGAGGGTTACATCCGCGGTTACGCCAGCGTCGAGCATTCCTCGGGCCGCAGCGAGCTTGAGATCGAGCTGAAGTATTTCGACGGTGAGCCGGTCATTCGCGAGATCGAGCGGGTATCGAAGCCGGGGCGTCGGGTTTATGCCTCGGTGAAGAACCTGCCGCGCGTGAACAACGGGCTCGGAATTTCGGTGTTGTCGACGCCGAAGGGAATTATGGCTGACCACGAAGCGCGCGAAGCGAATGTGGGCGGCGAAATTCTCTTCACGGTGTTCTGAGGAAGGATTAGCCATGTCACGTGTTGGCAAGCGGCCTGTGACGATCCCGTCCGGTGTGACGGCGAGCGTCGAAGGGCAGACCGTCAAGATGAAGGGGCCGAAGGGCCAGCTTCAGTTCATCGTCCACGACGATGTCGAGGTGAAGTTCGAGAACGGCGCGATCAAGGTTGCGCCGCGGAGCGAGACCAACCGCGCGCAGGCCATGTACGGCACCGCGCGCGCGCAGGTTGCGAACCTGGTCGAAGGCGTCACCAAGGGCTTCGAGAAGAAGCTCGAGATCACCGGCGTCGGTTATCGCGCCGCGTTGCAGGGCAAGAGCCTGCAGCTCGCGCTCGGTTACAGCCATGACGTCGTCTATCCGATCCCGGAGGGCATCGCGATCACGGTGCCGAAGCCGACCGAGATCGTCATCAACGGCAACGATTCGCAGCGCGTCGGCCAAGTCGCCGCCGAGATCCGCAGCTATCGTCCGCCGGAGCCCTACAAGGGCAAGGGCGTGAAGTACGCCAACGAATTCATCTTCCGCAAGGAAGGCAAGAAGAAGTAACGGAGCCGGTCATGTCGAGACTCAAGATTACGAATGCCCGGCGCAAGCAACGCATCAGGCTGTCGTTGCGTCGTACCGCCAGTGGTCGGCCGCGTTTGTCGGTGTTCCGCTCGTCGAAGCACATCTACGCACAGGTCATCGATGACCTGAAGGGTGAAACCCTGGCGTCGGCGTCTTCGCTCGAAAAGACGATGCGCGACAGCGGCAACACCGGTGCGAACATCGACGCGGCGAAGGCCGTCGGCAAGCTCGTTGCCGAGCGGGCCGTCAAGAATGGCGTCACCGAAGTGGTGTTCGACCGCGGCAGCTATCTCTACCACGGTCGCGTCAAGGCGCTCGCGGATGCGGCGCGTGAAGGCGGATTGAGCTTCTAACTGGTTTGAACGGATACAGCCTTTCGAGGCGGGACTTTTAAGGATCGGAAAACACCATGGCAGGTGAACGCGAACGCGGTGGCGGCCACAGGGGCGGCCGGGAAGAACGCGACAGCGAGTTCGTCGACAAGCTCGTCCACATCAATCGTGTGGCGAAGGTCGTCAAGGGCGGCAAGCGCTTCGGCTTCGCGGCGCTGGTCGTGATCGGCGATCAGAAGGGCCGGGTCGGATTCGGCCACGGCAAGGCGCGCGAAGTTCCCGAGGCGATCCGCAAGGCGACCGAATCGGCGAAGCGCAATCTGACGCGCGTCGCGCTGCGCGAAGGCCGCACGCTGCATCACGACATCGCCGGCCGTCACGGCGCCGGTCGCGTCTATCTGCGTGCCGCTCCGGCCGGTACCGGCATCATCGCCGGCGGCCCGATGCGCGCGGTGTTCGAGACGCTCGGCATCCAGGACGTGGTGGCGAAGTCGATCGGCTCGTCGAACCCCTACAACATGGTTCGCGCAACCTTCGACGCGCTGAAGCATCAGGATTCGCCGCGTTCGGTCGCGGCGCGCCGCAACATCAAGGTGTCCACGCTGCAGTCGCGCCGTGTCGGTGGCGACGCCGAGCTGGTTGCTGAATAAGACAACAGGCGCCGTTTCGCGCTTTTCGGAGTAATGTCGATGGCCAAGGCCGCAAAGATGATCAAGGTCGAGCAGACCGGCAGCGCGATCCGCCGCCACCACTCGCAGCGCGAGACGCTGATCGGCCTCAAGCTCAACAAGATCGGCCGGGTCACCGAGCTGCAGGATACGCCTGCGGTTCGCGGCATGATCGCCAAGGTTCAACATCTCGTCCGCGTCGTCGGCGAGTAATCGAAACAAGGAGGCGCATGATCCCGAAAAGTGGGGACCGGTTTTCGGTCAAGATCATGCTCCCAAGATAAGGGAATTTCGCGATGAAGCTCAGCGATATCGCCGACAATGCCGGCTCGCGCAAGAAGCGTATGCGCGTTGGCCGTGGCATCGGCTCGGGCAAGGGCAAGACCGCCGGTCGCGGCGGCAAAGGCCAGACCGCACGCTCGGGCGTGCGCATCAAGGGCTTCGAGGGCGGCCAGATGCCGCTGCATCGGCGCCTGCCGAAGCGCGGCTTCAACAACATCTTCCGGGTCGAATATTCCGAGATTAATCTTGATCGGCTGCAGGAGGCGATCGACGCCAAGCTGCTCGACGCCAAGGACACCATCAACGCCGAATCGCTGGTCAAGGCCCGCGTTCTCCGGCGTGCGAAGGCCGGCGTGCGGCTGCTCGGCCGTGGCGAGATCAAGGCCAAGCTCAACATCGAGGTGCACGGCGCTTCGAAATCCGCCATCGCGGCGATCGAGAAGGCCGGCGGCACGGTGAAGATCCTGGCTCCGGTGGAGAAGGACGAGGGCGAGGCGGCGTAACATCTGCGTCATCGCCTGCCCGCAAGGGCAATCTGTACGACGTGACGATGGACTTATCGAAGCCGAGCACCAAATAATGTCCGGCGTCTGCTGAGTGCCCCACCATCGCGGGACATGACAGCGACAAGCGGCGCGGGAGAAAGCCAAACATGGTCTCAGCAGCGGAACAACTGGCGGCAAACCTCAATTTCTCGGCGCTCGGCAAGGCCGACGAACTGAAGAAGCGCATCTGGTTCACACTGGGTGCGCTGCTTGTTTATCGGCTGGGCACCTACATCCCGCTGCCCGGCATCGATCCCAACATCTGGGAACAGGTGTTCAACACCCAGGCCGGCGGCATTCTCGGCATGTTCAACATGTTCGCCGGCGGCGGCATTCACCGCATGGCGATCTTTGCGCTGAACATCATGCCGTATATCTCGGCCTCGATCATCATTCAGCTTTTGACCACGGTGTCGCCGCAGCTCGAGGCGCTGAAGAAGGAAGGCGAGTCCGGCCGCAAGACGCTGAATCAGTACACCCGCTACCTCACGGTGATCCTCGCCGCGTTCCAGTCCTACGGCATCGCCGTCGGGCTTGAGGGCGCCGGCAATGTCGTCAGCGATCCCGGCCTGTTCTTCCGGCTGTCGACCGCGATCACGCTGACCGGCGGCACCATGTTCCTGATGTGGCTCGGCGAGCAGATCACCTCGCGCGGTATCGGCAACGGCATCTCGCTGATCATTCTGTCCGGCATCGTCGCGGAATTGCCCTCGGCGCTTGCCAACATGCTTGAACTCGGCCGCCAGGGCGCGTTGTCCACCGGCCTCATCCTGATCGTGATCGTCATGGCGGTCGCCGTGATCGCTTTCATCGTGTTCATGGAACGGGCGCAGCGCCGGCTCCTGATCCAGTATCCAAAGCGACAGGTCGGCAACAAGATGTTCGAGGGCCAGTCCTCGCATCTGCCGCTCAAGCTGAACACCTCGGGCGTGATTCCGCCGATCTTCGCGTCCTCGCTGCTGCTGCTGCCGACCACGGTTGCGAATTTCAATGCCGGCAAGGGCCCGGAATGGTTCCAGTGGATCACGACGCAGCTCGGCCATGGCCGGCCGCTGTTCCTGGTTCTCTATCTGGCGCTGATCGTGTTCTTCGCGTTCTTTTATACCGCGATCGTGTTCAACCCGACCGAGACCGCCGACAATCTCAAGAAGCATGGCGGCTTCATTCCGGGTATCCGGCCGGGCGAACGCACCGCCGAATACATCGATTACGTGCTGTCGCGTATCACGGTGCTGGGCGCGGTCTATCTCGCGATCGTCTGCCTGATTCCCGAAATCCTGATTTCCTATGCTGCAGTGCCGTTCTACTTTGGCGGAACCTCGCTGCTGATCGTCGTCAGCGTGACCATGGATACGGTATCGCAGGTTCAGGGGTATCTGCTCGCCCACCAGTATGAGGGGTTGATCAGGAAGTCGAAATTGCGGGGGCGTCGCCGCTGAGCGGGACTCGGCGCGGGGCTTGAACATTTAAAAATCAGCGGTGTGCGGTTTACCGCCCGCCAAGCCGGGGGGCGAACTGAGATGCGACTGATTCTTCTGGGGCCGCCCGGAGCAGGCAAGGGGACACAGGCACAACGGCTGGTCCACAAACACGGCATCGTCCAGCTTTCGACCGGTGAAATGCTGCGCGCGGCGGTGGCGGCCCAGACCCCGATTGGCCTCCAGGCCAAGGACATCATGGCCAGCGGCGCGCTGGTGCCGGATGAGATCGTGATCGGAATCATTTCCGACCGGCTCGACCAGCCCGACATGAAGAACGGCTTCATCCTCGACGGTTTCCCGCGCACGGTGCCGCAGGCTGAAGCGCTCGACGAGCTCCTGAAGAAGAAGCACATCAAGCTCGATGCCGTGGTCGAATTGCGCGTCAACGAAAGCGCGCTGCTCAGCCGGGTGGAGACGCGGGTCGCCGAGATGCGGGCGCGCGGCGCGGACGTCCGGGTCGACGACACGCCGGAAGTGCTGTCGAAGCGGCTGGCGAGCTACCGCTCGCTGACCGAGCCGCTGATTCACTACTACTCGGAGCGCCGCAAGCTGCTGACGGTCGATGGCATGATGACGATCGAGCATGTCACCCGCGAGATCAACCGCATCCTCGGTGCCATCGGGGCGGTTGATGAGGCCAAGGCGGCCAGGAAGACGGCCGCCAAGGCGACCAAAAAGGTCTCCAGCAAGGCCTCCAAGCCGGTCGGTAAAGGCACCAAAGTCACCAAAAAGGTCGCCAAAAGCGCCCGGAAGGCTGCCAAAACGGCTCCCAAAGGCGCCAAAAAGTCCTCGGCCAAGGCTGGCAAAAAGGCCGCCAAAAAGGCCGCCAAGGGTTCCAGGGGCCGGTCGGCCGCTGGAAGCGGAAAAACTGCCAAAAAGGTCACGAAAAAGCGAGCTAAAGCGTAGGAACGGTTGACGAAACGAAGTTGAATCCTTTAATAAGCCCGTATCCAAGTCGGATTGTTCCAGACGATGCCGGGCCCCAAGTAACCCGAGGGGAAGGGCGTCGTGTTCGCGTTTGCGGACACTTGCCCGAAATAACTTAGAAATCAGCCGGTCCACGAGGGATCGGCAACAGGAGAGAAGTCCGTGGCCCGTATAGCCGGCGTGAATATCCCGACCAACAAGCGCGTCCTGATCGCGCTCCAGTACATCCATGGCATCGGCCAGAAGAATGCCGCCGATATCCTGGAGAAGGTCAAGATTCCCGATGACCGCCGCGTGTCGCAGCTCAGCGACCAGGAGGTTCTGCAGATCCGTGAAGTGATCGACCGCGACTATCTGGTCGAGGGCGATCTGCGTCGCGAGACCGGCATGAACATCAAGCGTCTGATGGACCTCGGCTGCTATCGCGGCCTGCGTCATCGCCGCGGCTTGCCGGTGCGCGGTCAGCGCACCCATACCAATGCGCGCACGCGCAAGGGGCCGGCCAAGTCAATCGCCGGCAAGAAGAAGTAACAAACGAATTAGCGAAGCGGGTGGCGAATCGTTTTGTTCGCCATTCGCTTTTTTAGGTGTAGCCGCTGGCATTACGGCGGCGTTTGAGATCGTAAGAAAGGTTTTGGAATGGGCAAGGATGCCACCCGCGTACGCCGTCGTGAACGCAAGAACATCGCTTCGGGTATCGCGCACGTAAATTCGTCGTTCAACAACACGACCATCACCATCACCGACGCGCAGGGCAACACCATTGCCTGGTCGTCGGCCGGCACGATGGGCTTCAAGGGTTCGCGCAAGTCGACCCCCTATGCCGCGCAGGTCGCGGCGGAAGACGTCTCCAAGAAGGCGCAGGAACACGGCATGCGCACGCTGGAGGTTGAAGTTGCAGGCCCGGGTTCGGGCCGTGAATTGGCGCTCCGTGCGCTGCAGGCTGCGGGCTTCACCGTCACCTCGATCCGCGACGTGACCACGATCCCGCACAATGGTTGCCGTCCGCGCAAGCGCCGGCGCGTTTGATGCAAGACTGCGGGCAGCACGTCTGCCTGCGATGGTTTTATATTTTGTTAGCCGCGGACTGATCCGCGATCTCCAACGCCAGTCGTCTTGATAGCTGGCCGCATGGGTGAAAACAGTGACGATCCAGAAAAATTGGCAAGAACTTATTCGGCCGAACAAGCTCCAGGTAACTCCGGGCACCGACGCGAGCCGTTTCGCGACGCTGGTCGCCGAGCCCCTTGAGCGCGGTTTCGGTCAAACCCTCGGCAACGCGCTGCGCCGCATCCTGCTGTCCTCGCTGCAGGGTGCTGCGGTGCAGTCGGTGCACATCGATGGCGTGCTGCACGAGTTCTCCTCGATCGCGGGCGTTCGCGAGGACGTCACCGACATCGTGCTGAACATCAAGGACATCGCGATCAAGATGCAGGGCGAAGGCCCCAAGCGCATGGTCGTGAAGAAGCAGGGCCCGGGCGCCGTCACTGCCGGCGACATCCAGACCGTCGGCGATGTCGTGGTGCTTAATCCGGACCTGCAGATCTGCACCCTCGACGAGGGCGCGGAAATCCGCATGGAATTCACCGTCGCTTCGGGCAAGGGCTACGTCGCCGCCGAGCGTAACCGTCCCGAGGACGCCCCGATCGGCCTGATCCCGGTCGACAGCCTGTTCTCGCCGGTGCGCAAGGTGTCGTACAAGGTCGAGAACACCCGCGAGGGCCAGATCCTCGACTACGACAAACTGACCATGACGATCGAGACCAACGGCGCGATCAGCCCGGATGACGCGGTGGCCTATGCCGCGCGCATCCTGCAGGATCAGCTCAACGTGTTCGTCAACTTCGAAGAGCCGCGCAAGGAAGTGGCGCAGGAGATCATCCCCGATCTCGCGTTCAATCCGGCGTTCCTCAAGAAGGTCGACGAGCTCGAATTGTCGGTGCGTTCGGCGAACTGCCTGAAGAACGACAACATCGTCTACATCGGCGATCTCGTGCAGAAGTCGGAAGCGGAAATGCTCCGTACCCCGAACTTCGGCCGCAAGTCGCTGAACGAGATCAAGGAAGTGCTGGCCCAGATGGGTCTGCATCTCGGCATGGAAGTGCCGGGCTGGCCGCCGGAGAATATCGACGAACTGGCCAAGCGCTTCGAGGATCATTACTGATTTCGTCATTACGGGTTCGCGCTCGCGCGCGCCCGAAATGACTGGGGCGAACGCAGGCAGCCCACCTGAGAAACAAGTCCGACGAACCGTCGCGACCAACTTAATTCAAGGATTTAGATCATGCGTCACGGCAAGGTTCATCGCAAACTCAACCGCACCGCCGAGCATCGCCGCGCGATGTTCGCCAATATGTGTGCGGCGCTGATCAAGCACGAGCAGATCGTCACCACGCTGCCGAAGGCCAAGGAATTGCGCCCGATCGTGGAGAAGCTGGTCACGCTCGGCAAGAAGGGCGGTCTTTCGATGCGCCGGCAGGCGATCAGCGAAATGCGCGACCTCGACCAGGTCAAGAAACTGTTCGACGTTCTCGCCACCCGCTACAAGGATCGCCAGGGCGGCTACACCCGCATCATCAAGGCGGGCTTCCGTTATGGCGACAATGCGCCGATGGCGGTGATCGAATTCGTCGACCGCGACGTCGATGCCAAGGGCCTGGATTCGGGTCCGGTGCAGGAAAAGGCCGCGGAAGCGGCGTAAGCCGGATTTCCGGCGTTCCATTTCCAATCGTTTGATGAAAAGCGGCGCCCGGTGCGCCGCTTTTTTATTGTCGTGTTTTCGAGCGAAGCCGGTGAAGGCCGATTGCGGTCGCGCGGCCTGCACCCGATATCCAATGGCTCAACATTGGAGATAGCACCATGAAAATCGATCTTTCCGGAAAGACGGCGCTGGTCACGGGCTCGACCTCCGGCATCGGTCACGCCATCGCCAGGGGCCTTGCCTTCGCGGGCGCCGAAGTCGTGGTCAATGGACGAACGCAAGCCAAGGTCGACGCAGCTGTTGCCGGGATCGGCAAGGCCGTACCCGGCGCGAAGGTTCGCGGGATCGCCGCCGACGTTTCGACGGCGGCGGGATGCAAAAGCCTGGTCGCGGCGCTGCCCGACGCCGACATCCTGATCAACAATGCCGGAATTTTCGAGCCAAAGGAGTTCGTCGATATTCCCGACGAAGACTGGACCCGTTTCTTCGAGGTCAACGTCATGTCCGGCGTGAGGCTGTCGCGGGCTTATTTGCCCGGCATGCTCAAGCGCAACTGGGGCCGCATCGTCTTCATTTCCTCGGAATCGGCACTGAACATTCCGAAGGAAATGATCCATTACGGCACCACCAAGACCGCGCAGCTAGCGATCTCCCGTGGCCTTGCGGAGATGACGCGCGGCACCGCGGTGACCGTCAACTCGGTGCTCCCGGGACCGACGATGTCGGAAGGCGTCGAGACCTTCGTCAAGGATATCGCCAAGCAAAACGGCCTCTCGGTCGAGCAGGCGGCGTCGAACTTCGTCAAGCAGTTCCGGCCGACCTCGCTGCTGCAGCGCTTTGCCAGCGTCGAGGAGATCGCCAACATGGTGGTCTATGTCGCCTCGAAGGAAGCGTCAGCCACCAACGGCGCGGCGCTTCGCGCCGAAGGCGGCATCGTTCAGACGATTGCGTGAGGCTTAGTCGTGGCGCATCCTTCGAGACGCGGCCAAGCGGCCGCTCCTCAGGATGAGGCCCTCATGGTGAGGAGCGCGGCAGCGCCGCGCGTCTCGAACCATGATGCAATTATACACGTCTTCGCGCTCACCACCCCTCCAGCACGATCTTGCCGCGCGACTTGCCGCTTTCCAGCAACGCATGCGCGCGTTTGAGATTGGCCGCGTTGATAGTCCCGAAGGTCTGGTCGAGCGTGGTGCGCAGCACGCCCTTGTCGATGAGATCGGCGACGTCGTTGAGCAGCATGTGCTGGCCGATCATGTCGGCGGTCTGGAACGAGGAGCGGGTGAACATCGATTCCCAGTGGATCGAGATCGCCTTGCCCTTGAAGGCGCTGACGTTGAATTCCGGGGGATCGTCGATCAGCCCGAACTTGCCCTGCGGCGCCATGAAATCGGCGATTGCCTTGTAGTGCTGGTCGGTGAAGGTCAGGCTCGCGACCAGCGCCACCGGCGGCAGCTTCAGTTTTTCGATCTGCTCCTTCATCGGCTGATTGTGATCGATCACGGCATGGGCGCCGAGATCGAGGCACCATTTTTGCGACTCCGGCCGGGTTGCGGTGGCGACGACCGTCAGGCCGGTGAGGCGGCGTGCGAGCTGGATCAGGATCGAGCCGACCCCGCCGGCGCCGCCGGTGATCAACAGCGTACGCGGATCGACGCTTCTGCCGGGCACGGCGCCCAGCCGGTCGAACAGCAATTCCCAGGCGGTGATCGAGGTCAACGGAAGTGCGGCGGCTTGCGCGAATGACAGCGATTTCGGCTTGCGTCCGACGATGCGCTCGTCGACCAGGTGAAATTCCGAATTGGTGCCCTGACGCAGGATCGAGCCGGCGTAGAACACTTCATCGCCGGCCTTGAACAAGGTCACCTCGGGGCCGACCGCATCGACGATACCGGCGGCGTCATAGCCGAGGATCTTGGTTTCGCCCTCGGGCGGGGCGGCGCGCTTGCGGACCTTGTAATCGACCGGATTGGCGGAAATCGCCTTCACGGCGACGCGGATGTCGCGGCCCTTGGGCTCCGGCTTGGGCGCCTCGAAATCGATCAGCGCCTCGGCGGCGTCGATGGGCAGGGATTTCTGGTAGCCAACGGCTTTCATTTTCAGACTCCGGTTCATTCAAGATCGAACAGGAACTACCTGATGCCGGTCCGGGTCAATTGCAAGCCAATCACAAAACGGTGGCGGAGCAGCCGAGGCTGCCCCGCCGGTTCGGATCGATTGTTTCGGACGCAACCCGGTCGCTTAGAAAGCGACCTGGGTCCGCATCGCGAACGCGTTGAACTTCGAGCCGGCGTCGCCTGCATTGGTCGAACTGATCTGCTTGGCGATGTCGCCATGCAGATAATCGAACATGAAGCGGACGTTGCGATTGACGTACCAGTTCAGCGCCGCCGTGTAGATGGTCTGCCGGCCGCCAGCGACGCCATTCGCGGTGGCGAGCTGATCGTTGAGGTTCATGGTGCTGATACGGCCCGCGATTTCCCAGGCGCCCCAGCCGTTTTCGGTGAACGACAACGGATGTGCCGGTACGATGCCGCCATACGACGCGGCGGCCGGATTGTATTGGCGGGTTTCGCCGGTCAGCGCGTAGGCGACCTCGCGCATAGCCGCCGTCGAATTTCACGCTCGGCAACGGAATGGGGTTGTTGCCGCGATCGACATTGTACCAGAAATATTCGCCCTGGAAGAACAGCGGGCCATAGGTTCCCGCCACTTCGCCGCTATAGACCTGCGCACCGGATACGCCCGCGAGCGCGCCGGTCGAAATCAGCGAGGTCGGATCGATCCGCAGCTCTGGCCGATCGCTGAGCGTCAGCGTTTGCGCGCCCGTGATCTCGTTGCGTGGGGCTCGGATCAACCATTCGCCTTCACCGCCGAGGTGAAACGAATAGTCGTTGCCGCTGACGAGCTGTCCGGCGGCGCGGGCGATCGCGCCGACCTGTTCGGTGGTGCCATTCGGATTGAGGCTTGAGGCGGAGTGAATGGCGCCGGTGGCCGGACCCGTTACATAAGCGCCGGCCCAGAACCTGTCATCGTACCAGCGCGCGCCAGCGGTGGAGCGGAAGTCGCCCGCCGCGATGTTCTGCGCAATGACGCCGGACGACGCGCGCTCCATGAACGGGATGTCGTTCGAACTGCTGGCTTCGTCGAGCGTGTAGGGCAGGTCCATGATGCCGCCCTCGATCGCGAGCTTGCCGCCGAACGGCTTGAGGCCGGTGTAGCTCAGATACGCGTTTTCAACGCCGGAAACGCCGCCGCCTGGCAGGAAGCCGACCGCGGTACCGCCGACGCCCGGGGCCGCACCGATGCTGCCGGTACCGCCAAAACCGTCCGAGGAGCCGCCGAAATCGTAGATCAGGGCGTAATTCCAGTCCCCGAAGAATTTGCCGAGTACGCCGATCCGCGCGCGGCGCAGGTTTTCGCCGTTGTCGAGCTTCTGCGGCGAGGTCGCCCCGCTGTTGGGATGATAGTCGTAACCGCCGACGTCCCAATGGATGCGGCTGGTGATGGCAATGCAGTTCTGTTCGTCCGCAGTGCAGATGGTCGGCCGGTTGTTTGGCATCGTCACGACGACGCCGGATGTCGCGACCGGGCCCTTGACCGGATAGGCCGCGTTGGCGCTGGCGAGGTTGACCGTCTTGACGTCGGCTTTCGCTCGGGCGTCGACTTTCGCATTGGCGTTGGCGGCGGCGGCGGTATTTGCCGCGGTTTGCTTCTGCAACTTGTCGAGCTTCTGCTCCATCAATCGCAACTGCTGCTTCAGAAGCGCGATTTCGGCGTCCGGCCCGCTGGCCGACTGCGCCTCTGCGCGTGATGTTATCAGCGCCCCGATCAGGCTGATCACGGCGGCCGTCGTGGCTTTTGCTCTGGACATGACTTCCCCCCTGTTATCGAAGACATCAAATCATCGTGTGTTTATTGCTCCGCAGGAAGCATCTTTTCGGGAATATGCACGGTCGGGATCCCCAAAATCCCGATAGGTGCCGGTTCCCGTTGGCCGGACCTGTTGAGGCCAGGAACGATCGACGCCAACACCACGACAGGCGGCAGCAGGCTTATTCATGACGGTCGTCATATAATGCCGGCATGGTGTGCTCCAAAAAAGTCAGCGGGCGGGGGGCACGCTATCAGGCGCGGCAACCGCCCCGGGAAAAGCCGAACACTAAGCCTTCTATTGCCGGGCCGAACCGCCTATATTGCCGCCATCTCTTTGAGAGGGCTCAATGTTCCGACATTTCCGCGCTGCACTGACCATCGCCATGCTTGCCGTGATCCCGATCGCCGGTGCTGGAAAGGCACTCGCACAGGACCGCCGGCTGCCATCTTCGCCGGCCGACCTCAGGCTGTCCTACGCGCCGATTGTGCAGCGCGTGCAGCCCGCCGTGGTCAACGTGTTCGCCACCAAGGTGGTGCAGAACCGCAATCCCCTGCTGGACGATCCGATCTTCCGCCGTTTCTTCGGCGTTCCCGGCGATCAGCCGGAACAGATGCAGCGATCGCTGGGATCCGGCGTGATGGTCGATCCGTCCGGCCTCGTCGTCACCAACGTCCACGTCATCGAAGGCGCCGATCAGGTCAAGGTCTCGCTTTCAGACAAGCGCGAATTCGAGGCGGAGATCGTGCTCAAGGATCCGCGCAGCGATCTCGCGGTGTTGCGGCTGAAAGCTGGCCACGAAAAGTTTCCGACGCTCGATTTCGCCAATTCCGATGAGTTGATGGTGGGCGATGTCGTGCTCGCGATCGGCAATCCCTTCGGCGTCGGGCAGACCGTGACGCACGGCATCATCTCCGCGCTGGCGCGCACGCAAGTCGGCATCACCGACTACCAGTTCTTCATCCAGACCGACGCGCCGATCAATCCCGGCAATTCCGGCGGCGCGCTGGTCGACATGACCGGCAAGCTCGCCGGCATCAATACCGCGATCTTCTCCCGGTCGGGCGGCTCGCAGGGCATCGGCTTTGCGATTCCCGCCAACATGGTGCGCGTCGTCGTGGCCTCCGCCAAGAGCGGCGGCAAGGCGGTCAAGCGGCCGTGGCTGGGCGCGCGGTTGCAGGCGGTGACACCCGAGATCGCCGAGACATTGGGGCTCAAGATTCCCAATGGTGCGCTGGTCGCAAGCGTCGTGGCCAACAGTCCGGCGGGGAAAGCGGGACTGAAATTATCCGACCTGATCGTCGGCATCGATGGCCAGACGATTGAGGATCCCAACGCGTTCGACTATCGCTTTGCCACCCGTCCGATCGGCGGCACCGCGCAGATCGACGTGCAGCGCGCCGGCAAGCCCGTGAAGCTGACGATCGCGCTCGAAACCGCGCCGGATACCGGGCGCAACGAGATCGTCATTACCGCGCGTTCGCCGTTCCAGGGCGCCAAAGTCGCCAATATTTCGCCGGCGGTCGCCGACGAGCTGCATCTCGATTCGGATACCGAGGGCGTCGTGGTGACCGATCTCTCCGATGACGGCACCGCCTCCAATGTCGGATTCCAGAAGGGCGACATCATCGTGGCCGTCAACAACCAGAAGATCGCCAAGACCAGCGACCTCGACAAAGCAGCGCAGACGGCTTCGCGGATCTGGCGCATCACGCTGGTGCGTGGCGGTCAGCAGATCAACGTCACGCTCGGCGGATGAGCCCGAAGCGCCCACGCGAAACGGCATCGCTGTTCGCAGCGGCAGGTATGGAGCGGGATGCGCCGCATCCGCTTCCGGACAGGTTGCGTCCGCGCATGCTGTCCGACGTCGTTGGGCAGGATCATATCCTCGGGCCGGATGGCGCGCTGACGCGCATGCTGGCCACACGCACATTGGGCTCACTGGTGTTCTGGGGACCGCCGGGCACCGGCAAGACCACGGTGGCGCGGTTGCTGGCGGATGCCACCGAACTGCATTTCGAGCAGATCTCGGCGGTGTTCTCCGGTGTCGCTGATCTGAAGAAGGTGTTCGACGCCGCCCGCGCGCGGCGCGAGACCGGCACGGGAACGCTGCTGTTCGTCGACGAGGTGCATCGTTTCAATCGGGCGCAGCAGGATTCGTTTCTGCCTGTCATGGAAGACGGCACGGTCGTGCTGGTCGGCGCCACCACCGAAAATCCCTCGTTCGAACTCAACGCCGCTCTGCTGTCGCGGGCGCGCGTGCTGGTGTTTCATTCGCTCGATCCCGCGGCCGTCGAGAAACTGTTTGCGCATGCCGAAGCCATCGAGGGCAGGAAACTGCCGCTCGATGCGGAGGCTCGCGCCGTGCTGGTGCGGATGGCGGACGGCGATGGCCGCGCCGCGCTGACCTTGGCCGAAGAGGTCTGGCGCTCGGCGCGCGAAAACGAGACCTTCAATGCCGAGCAATTGCAGGACATCCTGCAGCGTCGCGCGCCGATCTACGACAAATCGGCCGACGGTCATTACAACCTGATCTCGGCGCTGCATAAATCGGTGCGCGGCTCCGACCCCGATGCGGCTCTGTATTATCTGGCGCGGATGATGGATGCCGGCGAGGATCCGCTGTTCCTGGCGCGCCGCGTGGTTCGGATGGCGGTCGAGGACATTGGTCTGGCCGATCCGCAGGCGCTGGTGATCTGCAACGCCGCCAAGGACGCCTATGATTTTCTCGGCCATCCCGAAGGCGAACTCGCGATCGCGCAAGCGGTGATTTATCTGGCCACCGCGCCGAAATCGAACGCCGCCTACAAGGCCTTTGGTGCCGCGATGCGCGTGGCGAAAGAGGGCGGTTCGCTGCTGCCGCCCAAGCACATCCTGAACTCGCCGACCAAGTTGATGAAATCAGAAGGCTATGGTGGCGGCTACGAATACGACCACGACGCGCCCGACGCGTTTTCGGGGCAGGATTATTTCCCGGAAGCGCTGGGCCGCCAGACCTTTTACGATCCGCCCGAGCGCGGCTTTGAGCGCGAGATCCGCAAGCGGCTGGACTATTGGGCCAAGCTGCGCAAGGAGCGTGGTTAAAACGATCTCTTAGGTTAGTTCGCAGTCCGCCGGACACGTTTTCGAAGACCCTTAAGCATGGGTGGCTCGACATGAACATCGCCGTCGGAATTATCGCAGTGATCCTGCTGGCGGGCGCGGCCAGGCAGGCGAGTGCGGTGTTCGCGCCACTTGCACTGGCGCTCTTCATCATCGCCATCGTCTGGCCGCTGCAGAAAAGGTTGCAGGCCAAAATACCGAAATTGCTGGCGCTGGCGGCCACGATCGTCGGCACGATCGCGGTCTGTCTTGCTTTCGCCTCGCTCGCAGCCTGGGGCTTTGGGCGGGTGGGGCGATCGTTGACCGCGGATGCGGCGCGTTACCAGGCGCTCTATGAAACGACGATGACGTGGCTTGAAGGTCATGGCGTGTCGGTTGCCGCGCTCTGGGCCCAGCATTTTAACGTCCGGTGGCTGCTTGGCACGACACAACAGATCGCGGGACGAGTCACGTCCACGCTGAGCTTTTGGCTGATTGCCGTTGTTTACGTTGTACTCGGATTGCTCGAAGTTGAAGACATAAGACGACGGATCGAATTACTCGATAACCGCGAGCTGGCGCGCGTGCTGCTGGACGGCAGCACGGCGACCGCGGCCAGGTTTAGAAGATATCTATTGGTGAGAACGCAGATGAGCGCCATGACCGGCCTGCTGGTCGGAGTTTTCGCATGGATCACCGGGCTCCAGTTCGCCGTCGAGTGGGGCGCGATCGCCTTCACGCTCAACTATATTCCCTTTATTGGTCCTTTCATAGCAACGCTATTCCCGACCTTGCTGGCGATGACGCAGTTCGATAGCTGGCAGGCGGTTCTCGGTGTCTTCGTCTGCCTCAACATCATCCAGTTCGTGGTCGGCAGCTATATCGAGCCGCGCGTTGCCGGCAACATGCTGTCGATCTCGCCCCTGTTTGTCCTATTCGCAATCTTCTTCTGGACCTTCCTGTGGGGAATTTTCGGGACTTTCATTGGTGTGCCGATCGCTCTCGCCGTGCTTACCTTCTGTGACCAGCATTCCACCAGCCGCTGGCTTGCCGATCTGCTCGGCGGATCGGCACAGACGAAGACCAGCAGTCTCTAGAGCGGGATGACTTATCTTCGAATCGTCATCCCGCTCTAGTTTATTGTTTGAGCATGATCTTTTCGGAAAACCGGTTTCCACTTTTCCGGATCATGCTCTAGCCGGATGTCTCCCCGGCGATCTCCACCCGCTCGGGCGGGAGCAAGCATAGCCGCCCGTTCGAACCGGCTGCCAGCGTGTGGATCAGAAAATGCGTTGGCGCGTCGTCGGTTGCACCCATCACCGGCGACGGCGCGGAGATAATCCTCATCGCACCGCATGTACCAATCCAGTCGATGTGGCGATGGCCGTGCGTGACGACAGTTCGGGCCGAGAAAGGTTTGAGTTTGCGGACGAACCAGCTGCCGTTGATGAGCGCGGTTCCCACCCGCTCGGAGAACGTCGCAACGGGCATTGGATATTCCACCAAATGGTGGTGCAGCGCGACGATCCATCGTGCCTCCGGAAACTTGGCGAGCACCGCGGCAAGGCGGTGCGCCTGGTCAGCGGAGACCAATCCCAGCGCGTTGGTGAACGAGAAATGCGTTTCGGCGTTCGAGTTCAGGATGACCACGCCGAGGCCGTCTGCCTGATCGGGCGGCAGGACCATCGGAAACTGATCGTCAAACAGACCGATGAGCTTGGCGGCGCGGCGTAAGCCGCCGCGTTCGGCAAAGGCGGCCATCCGCTGGCGATGTGGCGCCAACGCCTCGTTGAGGGTAGCGGCGAGTCTTCCTGAGTCGTCGACGACGCGCACGCGGTCTCCTTGCACCGCCGCGATCGCGGACAGGGTCCGCATCTGCCGCAGTCGTTTGCCGGGGCTGAACGGCAGGTCGAGCCGGGCCGGATTAGCGCGGTCGACGATGTTCAGGTCGTGATTGCCCGGCAGCACGATCATGCGTGCGGCAAGATTCGGATATTGCGATATCGCATCGAAGAACTCGGCCCACTCTGTCGCGCGACCTGCGTCTGTCATATCGCCCGTGACCAGCAAGAGATCGAGCGGATCAGCGGCATCGATATTGGCAAGGCATATCATGAGCCGCGCGAGACGCTCATTGCCTCGCGGGCCGCCACGTCCGCTTTCAATGCGAAAGCCATATCGCTCACCGACGACGTGAAGGTCCGAAAGATGTGCGATGCGCCAGGTCCGGCCGGCAGGTAATGCTTCGTCGAAGGTGGCGAGATCGATCGGTTGATCCATGCTGGCGTCCGCGAAACCCCAGGCCAGCGACGCGATCGCGAGATAGCCGGAAACCAACACGATGGCGTTGGCCAACATCGGAACGACAAGGCGATGCAATGTGACGATGTCGGCCACGGTACCGATCCAGCGCGAGGCCGGCCAGGCGAGGATCGCAACCGATGCCGCACATCCGCACACAATGATGCCGGCGCCGGCGGAACTCATGGCGCCCAGCCGTGCGCGTGCGCCCGCGGAATACCAATGGAAAAGCCGTTCCGCGATATGCCGTAGCGCCTCGCGGCAAAGCGTGTAACCTGGTTGGACGGCGAGCGCATTGAGCGACCAGAAGTTGACTTCGGCGATCCGCAGCAGCGGCCGCCAGCCGAACCATCCCAGCGTCGCAATCATGACCAGCACCAGCGCAGCGCCAATTTCGGTCAGCGCAAGGAGGTGCTCCGACGCGGAAGAAAACCAGGCCGTCGCCACCAATGGCGTGAAACCGAGCAACAAGGCCGGAAACAGCAACGTGACCGTCCAGGCGAACAACAGTTTCGGCAGGCTGATTTCAACCAGCAGGCTTCCAGCGATTGCAAGCAACGACCTTTGCCCTGGACTGGCGGCATCGTCCTCGATGTCGCCGTCACGCGGATCGACCAGCACGCCGTCGCGAGTGCGCGTTGAATCACGTTCGGTCTGCGGCGTCGTCATGATCGGGGCCCGCATTTTTGCATCTGGGACAGGATGGGTAGTGTCTAACGGAAACTAATAACCTCCCGGCACCATATCTGCTGAGCGCGTCGTGCGCCCGCAGATTCGCTTTGATCGATTGCTCCCGAGATAGTCGGGAAACTCGGCGACGTCAGCTGGAAGACTTTGAAGCAAAGTCGATGTTCGGGAATAACGACGTTCGGGAATAACGACCATCTCGCTCCGGCGCACGGCCGGCGCGTTCCCGTTGGCGCGAGATTTTTCACAAATTGTTGCAACGGTTTATACGTATCGCAAACTGTCCCCTCAGGTTAGACTCGGCAAGGAATTTTATGAAAGATGGAAAAATCTATAAAGACCTTCTCGCCGGCAAGAGCGGGAAATAGAAGGAGTCGTCGAGAAGGGCAGGTGGGTGCCAGATGACGAAATTCAGCTTCCGATCCTTTATGATATTTGTGTTGTGCCTGGTTGTGGCGGTGTTGCTGATTGGCCTGGGCATCGCCGGGGTGATTAAATTCAAGCACAGAGATATTTCGAACAACTCGGCAAACGAGCCGCAGCAACAGTTGCAAATGTCCGCTGACGTAAGAGGTCAGACCTCGGCGAACGGCTCCGGCGTGATCAGCCCGACATAGGCGGGCCTCGCGTTCGGTTTTGACTCCCTCATAGGGCGCCTTTTGCGACAGCGGCGTGCAGGGCGTCCCGATGACGTGGGCAGCACGGTCAAATGCCGATTTTGATGGCGTCATCCTGACTCTGCGCCATTTGCCGGCTTTATGACCCAACATGGCCGGTCTCCGGGCGGATTTGCACCGATTTCACCGTGACGATTCGCTGCTTTTACGCTACCCAACAGCCTGATTTGGAGCCCGCAACACCATGAGCCGCCGCGTCAAGAGACCTTTGCGCCCAGCAGGCGACCGCCCGAAGGGCGCGCGCCCGTACCGGGGCTCGCAGGCGGAACGTCCGCAGTTACAGTCAAAGTCGCACCGTCCGGGTGGCAAGCCCGCGCCGCGTTTTGCCGCCTCAGCGCCGCGCGCGCCAAAGCCGGCGCCTTTCGTTCCCGAGCCTGAAAAGATCGTTGCCGAGTTGCCCCCGTTGCCGACCAAGGTGCAGACCGTCGTGGTGACCGCGGACGAGAACAACATGCGCGTTGATCGCTTCCTGGAAGCGCGCTTTCCGGGCCTGTCCTTCTCTCATATCCAGCGCATCGTTCGCAAAGGCGAGCTGCGCGTCAACGGCAAGCGCGCCGACAGCAAGGATCGGATCGAAGAGGGCCAGAGCATCCGCATCCCGCCGCTGAAGCTGGATACACCCAAGGTCGCGGGCCATCTTTCGGAGGCCGAAAACAAGACGCTGCAGACGCTCAAGGAAATGATCCTGTTCGAGGATGCCGACGTCATGGTGCTGAACAAGCCGGCCGGTCTGGCGGTGCAAGGCGGTTCCGGCGTCACCCGCAACGTCGACGACATGCTGGAAGTGATGCGTGACGCCAAGGGGCAGAAGCCACGACTTGTGCACCGGCTCGACAAGGAGACCGCGGGCTGTCTGTTGATCGCGAAAACGCGGTTCGCGGCCACCGCATTGACCGGCTCGTTCCGCCATCGTTCCGCGCGCAAAATCTACTGGGCGCTGGTTGCCGGCGTGCCGAAGCCGAAGCAGGGCCGCATCTCGACCTATCTCGCCAAGGAAGAAGGCGAGGACGACACCATCATGCGGATCGCGGCCCATGGCGACGAGGGCGCCAGCCACGCCGTGACCTATTACGCGGTCGTCGAAACCTCGGCGCAGAAGCTTGCCTGGGTGTCGCTGAAGCCGGTCACCGGCCGAACCCATCAATTGCGCGCGCATATGGCGCATATCGATCACGCCATCGTGGGCGATCCCAAATATTTCAACAAGGAAAACTGGCAACTGCCGGGCGGCCTGCAGAAGCGGCTGCATCTGCTGGCTCGCCGGATCGTGATCCCGCATCCCCGTGGTGGGGTGATCGATGCTACCGCGCCGCTGCCGCCGCATATGCTGCAATCATGGAACCTGCTCGGTCTCGAAGCCGACCGTTTCGACCCGATCGAGAACGCGCCCGAAGAGTGATCGTCTTGCGATTGCCGCAGGGCATCACGACATCAACCGGATGAAGCCTCTCACGATTGTCCTGGTCGTGGCGATGTCGATGCTGATGGCCGGCACGGTATTCGGTCAGCAGATGGTTCCGCCGGGCTGGTCGCAGTTCAATCCGCCGCTGCCGGCACCGCTCCCGCCGCCCAGGATCGAGGCGCCCGTCGTGCCCAGGATGGATGCGCCATCGCAGCCGCGTGTCCGGTCCGAGCGGCGTCGCTCGTTCGATGAGCGCATCACCCAATGCCTCCAGGACGGCGCCGCTTCCGGGCTCGGCCCGAGCGCACGGGCAGCCTATTCGCGCGCCTGCGCCAACCGCGATTAACTTCGTGGCAGCCTCGGACCGTCCTTCCGCAATGCAAACCGCTGCACGCATGGGGCTGTAGCGCTTACGCCGCACCGCGACGCTGTTCGGATCGTTTTCGCCCGTGTAAGCTTGCGGTCTGCAGCCTGGGACAGGTGAGCCAAAAGCACGCATAAAGCGGAACAAAAACACAAAGGGAGACATCGGGAAAACCATGACCGAAATCCGATACCTGGCACCTCAGACGCTTGATGAAGCGATCGGTGCATTTGCCGCGGCAGGCAGTGCCGCGCGCATCCTGGCTGGCGGGACCGATCTTTTGGTGCAAATGCGCGCCGGCGTTGTCCGGCCGGGCCTGATTGTCGATATCAAGAAAATTCCCGAGATGACCGGCATCGAGGAAACCGCCGATGGTGGCTTCCGCGTGGGTGCGGCCGTCTCGGGCATGGTGCTGGCCGAACATCCGCGCTTCGGCAAGGTCTGGCCGGGCGTGCTCGAAGCCGTCAATCTGATCGGCTCCAAGCAGGTGCAGGGGCGGGCTTCCGCGGGCGGCAATCTGTGCAACGGCTCGCCGGCCGGGGACAGCGTGCCCGCCATGGTCGCCGCCGGCGCCATGGTGACGTTGCAGGGGCCGGGCGGCCGTCGCGAATTGCCGGTGGAGCAGGTGCCGGCAGGTCCTGGACGGACTAACCTGAAACCAGGCGAAATCCTCGTCGGTTTCACGTTACCGCCGCGGCCGCCGGGTTCGAGCGATGCTTATTTGCGCATGATCCCGCGCACCGAAATGGATATCGCGGTCGTTGGCGTTGGCGTCAGCCTTACCTTGCAGGGCGGTGTCTGCACCGCCGCCAGGGTCGGGCTCGGCGCGGTGGCGCCGACCGTACTGCTCGTTGAGCCTGCGGCGCATGCGCTGATCGGTTCGCGCCTCGAAGATGCCGCGCTGGAAAAGGCGGCGGCGGCCTGCAGCGCCGCCTGTCGTCCGATCGACGACAAGCGCGGCACCATCGTCTACCGCACCAAAGTCGCCGCCGTGCTGTTGAAGCGCACCGCCGCGATCGCCGCACGACGCGCGGGAGGGAATTGATTTCATGGCAAAAGTCCACGTCACCACGACCATCAATGGCGAGCCCTCGGAATTCCTGTGCGAGCCCAACGACACCATGCTCGATGCCTTGCGCGGGCCGCTCGGGCTGACCGGCTCGAAGGAGGGCTGCGCCTCCGGCGATTGCGGCGCCTGCAGTATCACGCTGGACGACCGGCTGGTCTGTTCCTGCCTGATGCTCGCTGTCGAAGCCGAGGGTCATGAACTCGGAACCATCGAAGGCATGGCGCAGGGAGAGAAGCTGCATCCGTTGCAGCAGAAGTTTCTTGAATCGGCCGCGTTACAATGTGGCATCTGCACTTCGGGCATGCTGATGTCATCCGCTGCGCTGCTGCAGGGGAATTCGCAGCCGAGCGAGGAAGAGGTCCGCTTCTGGCTCGCCGGCAATCTCTGCCGGTGCACCGGCTACGACAAGATCGTGCGCGCGGTTCTGGAGACCGCTGCGGACATGCGGGAGCAAGGAATTAAGGAGGCCGCGCAATGAACGTCGTCAGCAACAACAAGTGGATCGGCCAGCGTACCATCAGGCCTGACGGCGTCGACAAGGTCACGGGGCGCGCGGCATTTGCCGCCGACACCACGATGCCCGGCATGATCTGGGGCAAGGTGCTGCGCAGCCCGCACGCGCACGCGCGCATCAAATCGATCGATACCTCGAAGGCGGAAGCGCTGGCGGGTGTGAAGGCGGTGGTCACCTCGCGCGATATCGTCGATTTCCCGCTCGACAAATCGGTGATGCTCGGCATCCAGGACATGCGCTGGATGTGCCGCAACGTGATGGCGCGCGAAAAAGCGCTGTTCCCCGGCCATCCCGTGGCCGCCGTAGCGGCAACCACGGAAGCGATTGCCGCCAAGGCCTGTGAACTGATCGAGGTCGACTACGAGGTGCTGCCGTGGTCGATCGAGATCGACGATGCGCTCAAGCCCGATGCCCCGATCCTGCACGACTTCATGAAGTTCGAGGGCAAGCCCTCCAACATCGCGGGCCGGCTCGAGGTCAAGAAGGGCGACATCGCGCAGGGCTTTACCGAAGCCGAGGTCGTGATCGAGCGCAGCTTCACCACCCGCCCGGTGCATCAGGGCTATATCGAACCGCACGCCTGCCTGATCAGCGTCGCCGCCGACAACAAGACGACGATCTGGAGTTCGAGCCAGGGCCAGTTCATGGTGCGCGCCATGACGGCGTATCTGAGCGGCATTCCCCAAAGCGACATCCGCGCCATCCCGGCCGAAATCGGCGGCGGTTTTGGTGGCAAGACCATCGTCTATCTCGAACCGCTCGCGACTTTGCTGTCCAAGAAATCCGGCCGTCCGGTGAAGATGGTGATGACCCGCGAAGAGGTGATGCGGGCGACGGGACCGACATCAGGCTCCAGGAGCACGGTCAAGATCGGCGCGACCAAGGACGGCAAGATCGTTGCCGCGCAGGGCACGTTCTATCTGCAGGCCGGCGCGTTCCCGGGCTCGCCGATCCGCGGCGCGGTCGGCTGCAGCTTTGCGCCCTACGATATCCCGCACGTGCTGTCGGTGGGGTTCGACGTCGTCTCCAACCGCTCCAAGGTCGCGGCCTATCGCGCGCCCGGCGCGCCGATCGGCGCCTATGCGGTCGAATGCGTGCTCGATGAATTGGCGCAGGCGCTGAACATGGATCCGCTGGAGCTTCGCCTGAAGAATGCCGCCAAAGAAGGCACCAAGGCGGCGCACGGTCCGGTCTATCCGCGGATCGGCTACGTCGAGACGCTGGAGGCCGCCAAGGCTTCACCGCACTACAACGCGCCGCTCGGCAAGCTGCAGGGCCGAGGGGTCGCTTCCGGCTTCTGGTTCAATGCCGGCGGTGAATCCAGCGCCCAGGTCAACATCACCGAAGACGGCAACGTCGTCGTCACCACGGGGCATCCTGATATTGGCGGTTCGCGCGCCGCGATCGCCAATGTCTGCGCGGAACTGCTCGGGATCGATTACCGGCGCGTGTCGGTGCTGATCGGCGATACCGCGACGGTCGGATTTTCGAATTTGACCGGCGGCAGCCGCGTGCTGTTCGCGTCCTCGATCGTGGTGACGCAATCGACCGAACAGATCATCAAGACGCTGCGCGAACGCGCGGCGAAGATCTGGGACATCGATCCCGAGGCGGTGAAGTGGGAAAACGGCGCGGCGCACCCGGTCAGTCCGAACGCCGGCCAGTTCGAACCGCTGACCTTGGCGGAGCTTGCTGAAAAAGCTCCATCCATGGGTGGGCCCATCGGTGCCGGCGTGCAACTCAATACCGTCGGTGCGGAAGGCGGTTTCGGCACGCATATCGCGGACGTCGAGGTCGATATCGATCTCGGGATCGTGCGTGTGATCCGCTACACCGCGATCCAGGACGTCGGTCGCGCGGTGCATCCGAGCTATGTGGAGGGCCAGCTGCAAGGCGGCGTTTCGCAAGGCATCGGCTGGGCGCTCAACGAAGAGTACATCTACAACAAAGACGGCAAGGTCGATAATCCCGGCTTCCTCGATTATCGCATGCCGGTGTGTTCGGACCTGCCGATGATCGACACCATCATGGTCGAGGTGCCGAACCCGAAGCATCCGCAGGGCGTCAAGGGCGTCGGCGAAGTGCCGCTGATCCCGGTGATGGCCGCGATCAGCAGCGCCGTGCACAACGCGCTCGGCAAGCGCTTCTACAGCCTGCCGATGTCGCCGCCAAAAGTGCTGGAAGTGATCGAAGCGAAGGGATGATGATTCAGCCGCTGGCCCGGTCGTCCTATACAACAGGCGGCCGGGCAGGGCGCTGAACGTCGGCCAGGGTCTTCAGCCCCATTAAGGTCAGCCAGGGGCAGTTGTGTGTGTGTCGCCGGATCAAGCAAGAACGTTCGAACTGGGCTACGTTTTCTGCGGGCGACGCTTAATGGCTGTTCTGGATCACGTCGCGTTGGCGGGTCGTATAAAGCCAAAGGCTTTTTCTCGGGCTACCATCCGTATGTCTCGTGATGCCGCAAACGCTGTGGCCGCAGAGAACGATTTGGCAGGTGTCGTCCATGGCGCAATCGGCAAAGAACCATGCCACATAGGAACAGATCACAACGGCCGCGATCAGAAGCGTAATTTTGGTTTGTCGATCCATGGACCATTGGTCGCCTGAGCCGCGCTACGGTTCGAGCGAGCCTACGGCAAATCTGCCCTAGTGCCGGTACTGCGCCAGGAACATCCGCAGGGAATCATGCGGGCTTTCGACGTCGGTGATGACCCAGCCATCGGGGCCGTCCACAACAATGAAATTCAGCGTCACCCGGCGGCCGTTATTGTCGAAGGCAGCCGCGACATAGGTCTTGTCGAATTGCCGGCGCAGGATCGCAATCGAGATGCCGCCGAGCTTCCAGGTCGGGCTCTGCACGAAGAAATCATAGGGCTGCGCGGTCGACGCGAGCCAGTTTCCCTGCAGGCTCGGATCGAAGAACTGGCGCGCGGTATCGGCGTCGCGCGGCAATCCGCTGGAGAGTTCGGACGACCGGTCGCCATAATAGGCGTAGACGTTGCGGACCAGCGATTCCGGCGAACGAAACCCGGCATACAGCGGCGCGAGACCGAAACCGGCCAGCAAACCCAGCATTGCCGCGATAATTCTCAATCTTGCCGTCTCGCTTTATTCTGATGCGACCTTATCCTATTCTGAGGCAAATCATCAGGCGATGGACCGGCGAAATCCGTATGCGTGAATTATTCGACGAAGTGGCCGGGCAATCTCCGCTCGATCCGGAGGAAGCGGTCAGGCGCACCACGCGCGGGCCGCAGCGGAAGCGTTTCTACAAGCAGGCGGATCTCGCCGAGACGCCCGACGGCTTTGCCATTACCCTCGACGGCAAGCAGGTGCGGACGCCATCCGGGCGGCCGCTGGTGGCGCCGACCCGCGATATCGCCGACGGCATCGTCGCCGAATGGAACGCGCAAGGCGAGATCATCGATCCCCTGACGATGCCGCTGACACGATTCGCCAACACCGTCGGCGAGGCCGTGGTCGACCGGGTCGACGCCGTCGCCGAGGATCTCTCAAAATATTTCGGCTCTGATCTCCTGTTTTACCGCGCCGCGCATCCGGAGGCGCTGGTCGCGCGCGAAGCGGCGTTGTGGGATCCCGTGGTGTTCTGGGCCGCGAATGCACTGGGGGCGCATTTCATCCTGGCCGAAGGCATCGTGCATGTCCGGCAGCCGGAGCCTGCGATCGCGGCGGCGCGCGCGGCGTTGCCGACGGATCCCTGGTCGATCGCGGCGCTGCATGTGGTCACCACCTTGACCGGCTCGGCGCTGCTCGCGCTGGCGCTCCAGCACGGCGAACTCGACGCCGATCAGGTCTGGGCGGCCGCGCATGTCGATGAGGATTGGAACAGTGAAAAATGGGGCATCGACGAGGAGGTCGCGGCGCGTCGCGCGGCCCGGCTGGTCGATTTCAACGCCGCCGCAACCGTTCTCAAATCCCTAAACGTTGCATCCGCTCGGGCGTGAGCGGCCGGGTTAACGAGAGGTTTACGACAGCAGGGTAGCCTCCGTCGGGCCTGACCCGGTGAAACCGAGCCCAAATCCTGCCCATGTCGATTGCCATCAATTCGACCGTCCCGTTGGTCGCTGCCCAGGGTGTCACGGCCGATGTCGTGCTGCAGCCGGGTACGGTGGTCAATGCCCAGGTGCTGCAGCTGCTCGGCGACGATCAGGTGCGGATTGCGGTCGGCGGCCAGTCGCTGGATGTCGTCTCGCAAGTGCCGCTGCAGGCTGGCCAGACGCTGCAGCTGTCGGTGTCGCAAACCGCCGACGGCAATGTCAACCTCGCGGTGGTCAATCAGCCGGCGAGCGCGGCGGCGAGCCAGGCGGCCGCCAATCCAGCCGCCACGAATGCCACCTCGGACGCGGTCACCCTGACATCGGCCGTCGCTGTGACGGCTACGCCTGCCAACGCGGCGCCCCAGCCTCAACTCACGGCGCTGCAGTCGCTTGCGGTGTCGGTCGCGGCGCAGATCGCGGCGACCGAGCAGACCAGCCTGGCGCCGTTATTCGCCAACCTCGGCGTCGCCGCCGCATCGGGCAGCCTGCCGACGATCGTGCAGCAGGCCGCCGTGCAGGTGCTGGCGCAGCAAACCATCCTCGATCAGGGCCTGACCGGCACCGATATCCAGCAGGCGTTCCAAAGCTCCGGCCTGTTTCTGGAAGCGTCGCTGGCGCAGGGCTCGATTTCACAGGGCACACCCGACCTCAAGGCGGCGCTGATCGTGCTGCGCCAGGTGCTGAATTCGGCGATCGATAGTACGACGGCGGCCGCAACGCTGGTGCCTGCGGACGGGCAGGCGGCCGCACGACAACGACAACAGCGAGCGCGGCGCCGGCGACCCTTCTGCTGGAGCAAGGCGCGGACGCCGTGCTTCAAGCCCTGTCCGACGGATCAGCCGTCCCGTCGTCATCCGTCGTCATTACCGCCGAGCCGGATACCCAGACGACCGCGTCACCCTCGCTGGTGCCGCCGCTCGCCTCCGGAGGCGCTGCTTCGGGCGCAGCGCTGCAAGGCGATGCACCGGAAATCCCGCAAGGCGTGCTCGAGTTCAGCGCCGCGGCCTCGATCATCACGCCGGCAACGACACCAGCGGACGCTGCCGCGCGGTCGGCGGCGAGCAGCGCCGCGCTCAATCTGCTTCAGGAAGTCATTCAGGCAAGCCCGCTCGCCAGCCCGCTGACGGCGGCCGGCGCCTCGAGTTTAGGTCTCGCCGACAGCCAATTGCTGTCGCTGCTCCCGGCGGTGGCCGGGGCGCGGCTGCCTAAGTCACGACGAAGCCGGCTTTGCCCGCACCAACGTGCCGCCGCCCCCGATCAGCGGCGCATTGCCGGCGGCCCAACCCGTGATGGCCGCGACCCTGGTGTCGAATTCATCGGCCGAGACGGCGATGCATCATCTGCTCGCCGATACCGACGGCGCGATCGCGCGGCAGACGCTGCTGCAGGTGGCCTCATTGCCGGACCAGATCGACCCCTCGACCGGCCGGATCGATCCGACCGCGCAGCGCTGGAATTTCGAAATCCCGTTCCTGACGCCGCAGGGAACGGCGATGGCGCAGTTCGAGATTTCGCGCGATGGCGGCGGCAGCGAAGCCGAAGCATCAGCCAATCGCGCCTGGCGCGCGCGGTTCACGCTCGACGTCGAGCCGGCGGGTCCGGTGCATGCGCTGGTGTCGCTGAACGGCGACAAGACATCGGTGCGGATGTGGGCGGAGCGGCCCGCGACCGCCGATCAACTGCGCGCCGGGGTCTCGCAGCTCAGCCAGGCGCTGAGCCGCGCCGAATTGCGGCCCGGTGATATCGTGATCCGCGACGGCGCGCCGCCGCAGCCGGTCCCGGCCCGGGCCGGGCATTTCCTGGATCGGGCGCTATGAGCGAACCAGCCAAGCGACAGCTCGCGGTCGCGCTGCATTACGACCGCACCGGCGCGCCGCGGGTGGTCGCCAAGGGCAAGGGCAGCATCGGCGCCAAGATCATCGAGGTCGCCAAGGAGCATGGCATCCCGATCGAGGAGAACGAAGTGCTCGCCGGCGCGCTGTCCCATGTCGAACTCGGCGATGAAATTCCGGCGGAACTCTACAAGGCGGTGGCCGAAGTGCTGATCTTCGTGCTGCGGCTGTCGGGGCGTGTGCGCTAGCCTCCTGATGTCATCGTTTTACCACCCGGGCACCCGTCTTCCTTCGCTCGCAGTAAGACGTGGATGGCCGGGACAAGCCCGGCCATGACGGTATAAAACGGACCTCCAGCACCAATAAAAAATAAGGAGGACCCATGACCGCATCCGCCCCCACAAAGCCACCGCGCTTTCCGCAGTTAACGCTGGACCAACTCGACGACTCCAGAAGTCGCTCGGCGATCAGGCCATGAAGGTCTCCAGCGTCGGGATCGGCGGGCCCTACAATTCGATGCTGCGCAGCCCGGTGCTGGGGCAGCGGCTGTTCGACCTGTTTCACTATCTGCGCTGGGAAACCTCGGTTCCGCTGCGGCTCAATGAATTCGCGATCCTGATCATCGCGCGGCAATGGCGTTCGCAGATCGAATGGTTCTCGCATGCGCCGCTGGCGGCGAAGGCGGGGCTCGCTTCCGATGTGATCGCCGAGCTGAAAGCCAACCAGCGGCCGTCCCGCATGAGCGAGGATGAAACGCTGGTGTATGATTTCGTCACCGAGCTGACCACCACGCAGAAGGTTTCCGACGAAACCTATGCGCGGGCGAAAAAACTGTTCAGCGACCAGCAGATCGTCGATCTGACGGCGGTGATCGGCAATTACGTGATGGTCGCGATGCTGCTGTCGGTCTCCGAGCAAACCGTGCCGCCGGACAAGGAACCGCCGTTCAAGCCGGGGGAGAAGTAGGCCGCTTACCCCAGCTTCAACAGCGTCTGCAGGAAATCCGTCACCGCCTTGCGCGCCTGTTCGGCGGTGGCGGGATTGCCGCCGACATGGGGGTTGAGCTCGATGCAGGCATCCTTGTAGCCGAACGGCGCCTGGGTGTCGGCATTCATCAGCACGCCGCCTTCGCCTTCCTTGATGTGGCAGTTACGCGCGGTCTGGGCGTTGGCGGAAACGCCGACGGTGCTGACGCCCAGCAGGCCCGCATCGAAGGCGTGCGCGGAATCAGGATATTCGGTCAGCACCACGTCGCGCTTGGCGTCCTGCAGCCGCGCGACATAGGCCTTGCAGCTTGCGACCGGATTGTAATCGTCGGGCGTGCCGTGAAAAATCCGGATCGGGCGTGCGGCGACCTCGGTGTCGGTGGTATAGGTGGTGGAGCAATCCGGATAGAACGGAATGTAGGCCGCGAACTGCGCGCCGGATTTATTCCAGAGCTTGTTGAAGCGGTCGAGGCTCGCATACAGCGCCGCCTGTCCGCCGCGCGAAAATCCCATCAGCACGATCCGGTCGGGATCGACCCGCGGATGCTTGGCGAGGATGTCGAGCGATCGGTAGATATCGAGGATCAGATTGAGCCGGCCGAGCAGCGCCTGGTTCGGGCCGACCGCCGTCAGGCCGCGGCCGCTGAACCCGTCGATCACGAAGGTCGAAATTCCCATCGCATTGAACTGATGCACCCAGGGTTCGATGCTGCTGCCGACGCCGCTCGATCCGTGCATCAGCACCACCACGGGCAGGCGGCCGTTGCCTTGCGCGATACGCAATTCACCGGCGACGGTGACGGGCTTGCCATTGGCGTCGCCGGTCAGGAATTGCTGGTCTGAAATGGTCAGCGACGGAATCGCGTAAATCTCGACCCGGGATGCGACGTCCTTTGGCATCGATTGGGCGTTGGTTTCGATGCCTGCCAGCAGCACGACGGTGCAGAAAGTCCAGGCCGCTATGGCCACGCGCCAGCCCGCTCGCATCCCATCCCCCTTTTCTTGTCTCGCCGCCCCGGCGTGGTCAGGCGACTAAAACAAGCGATGACTGGGAAGTCAATTTGGTCCTGATGCGGCTGCCCGGCCGATGCGGCCGAGATGGGTGAAGCCGAAGCCGGCGCTGTATTTCATGCCGTAGCCCAGCGCGCGGTCCAAGCCGATATGACTGAGCCAGATGATCGCGATCGACAGCAGCAGCGGGGCTTCGAGCCCGAACCCCAGCGTCATCAGCGGGACCGGGATCAGGTAGCTGTGCATCGCGTTGTAGATCATGGCGCCGAACCGGGGGCCTGAGAGGTAGGCGATGAAACTGAGATCCGGCGCCAGGAACAGGACGAAATAGACCCACCACGAACCGCCCCAGACCGCGTAAAGCAGCGTCATCCCCGCAAACAGCGCCAGCCCCTCGAGCCGCAGCATGGTGCGTAACCCGCCGGTGACGGCGCCGGTGACCTCGGTTGTCTCGCTCATGGCCTGTTTCCCCTCGAATCCGCTTGAGATACTAGGCCCCACTGTAGCGCTTCCGCGCCCGGAAAGCCGGTTTCCTGCCGGGAAAAGGCCGTGTTAGAACCCGGTCAAATCAGGCGGGAAGTGAGCGACATGAAAGATATCCTGGATACCCTTGAGGACCGGCGCGCGGGCGCCAAGCTCGGCGGCGGCGAAAAGCGGATCGAGGCGCAGCACGCCCGCGGCAAGCTGACCGCGCGGGAGCGCATCGAGCTGCTGCTCGACAAGGGATCGTTCGAGGAATTCGACATGTTCGTCGAGCACCGCTCGACCGAATTCGGGATGGAAAAATCCAAGGTCCCCGGCGACGGCGTCGTCACCGGCTGGGGCACCGTCAACGGCCGCAAGACCTTTGTCTTTGCCAAGGATTTTACGGTGTTCGGCGGCTCATTGTCGGAAACCCATGCCCAGAAGATCGTCAAAATCCAGGACATGGCGATGAAGGCGAGGGCGCCGATCATCGGTCTCTACGATGCCGGCGGCGCGCGCATCCAGGAAGGCGTGGCGGCCTTGGCGGGCTATTCCTATGTGTTCCGCCGCAACGTGATCGCCTCGGGCGTGATTCCGCAGATCTCCGTCATCATGGGACCATGCGCCGGCGGCGACGTCTATTCGCCCGCCATGACCGACTTCATCTTCATGGTGAAGAACACCAGCTACATGTTCGTCACCGGACCCGACGTGGTGAAGACCGTCACCAACGAGGTGGTCACCGCGGAAGAACTCGGCGGCGCTTCGGTGCACGCGACGCGCTCCTCGATCGCCGACGGCGCCTTCGAGAACGACGTCGAGACGCTGTTGCAGATGCGCCGGCTGATCGATTTCCTGCCGTCCAACAACACCGATGGCGTGCCGCAATGGCCGAGTTTTGACGATATCGGCCGGCTCGACATGTCGCTGGACACGCTGATCCCCGATAATCCCAACAAGCCCTACGACATGAAGGAATTGATCCTCAAGGTCGTGGACGAGGGCGATTTCTTCGAGATCTCCGAGACCTTTGCCAAGAACATCGTCACCGGATTCGGCCGTATCGCCGGGAGTACGGTGGGCTTTGTCGCCAACCAGCCGATGGTGCTGGCGGGCGTGCTCGACTTTGACGCCTCGCGCAAGGCGGCGCGCTTCGTGCGTTTTTGCGATGCCTTCAACATTCCGATCGTGACCTTCGTCGACGTGCCGGGCTTCCTGCCGGGCACCGCGCAGGAATATGGCGGCCTGATCAAGCACGGCGCGAAATTGCTGTTCGCCTATTCGCAATGCACGGTGCCGCTGGTGACGGTGATCACGCGCAAGGCCTATGGCGGCGCGTTCGACGTGATGGCCTCAAAGGAAATCGGCGCCGACATGAACTACGCCTGGCCGACCGCGCAGATCGCCGTGATGGGCGCCAAGGGCGCGGTGGAAATCATCTTCCGCAGCGACATCGGCGACGCGGAAAAAATCGCCGCCCGCACCAAGGAATACGAAGACCGCTTCCTGTCCCCCTTCATCGCTGCCGAGCGCGGCTACATCGACGACGTCATCATGCCGCACTCGACGAGGAAACGGATCGCACGGGCGCTGGCGATGCTGAAAGACAAGAAGGTGGAGATGCCGGCGAAGAAGCACGACAATTTGCCGTTGTGAGGGAATCCAATTTCTTCAAAGACGCTTGTCTACTTCGAAGGCAGCAAGCGTGGGGCGGATTAGCGTATGCGTAACCGCCATTTCGTTCTTGGCAGTCGGCGATAGGGTACGGCTTCCGCCTTCGCACTTCGAGTTAAGGCGGACGGGTCGCCTCGGCCGCTCTACGGGCTTGTATCTTATGACCGAAGACGATCCGGCCGACGAGATTTCAGAAATCGAGGAGCGGATCGAGGCGCTTGCCGAGGCCGCCGAACGATGCCGGAAGTTCATTCTGGCGTCCAAGGTTGCGATCGCCAGTAGCGTCGCCTTGCTGCTCGTCGCGATGCTTGGCCTGTTCGGAGCCAGCCAGTCCGCCGCGCTCGGATCGATTGCCTTGATGCTTGGCGGAATCGTGTCGCTTGGATCGAATATCAGTACGTTGCGGCAGACCGACGCCGCCATTAACGCCGCCGAGGCGCTCCGTTCCAACCTGATTAGCAGGATTGATCTTCGCGTGGTTCGGGATGCGCCGGTGAAGCTGATGTAAGGATGGGGCGCCGTCCAGACATGACAGTTTACCCAATCGATATACGGCGGAATCTTGAAAGTTAGATTAGATGAAAACTGCGGCACGCCAATTCGTAAACTGTCGCCGAAATTCCAGACCACGTAGTATGAGCAACTTACGTAGACGATCTCACGTACATGGATACATTGTTAGTGAGTAGGTAGGTGAAAAGTGCTGAAGATACTGTTTCCAGGCTTGGCCGCTCTGCTCATCGCTTTTGGGGCAATGGGGGTTTTTATCGGGATGCCGCCGTTCATTCTGGCGGGCGTCGCCGGATTGGTATTGGCCCTGTATGGCCTTTCTTGCGCGCTGCTCCGCACGCGTCGCGCCGCGTATTTGCGCCATAGCGGCGTTCTGGCGGAGGCCCGCCTTGACCAGATCAAAAAGGATACGAGCGCGTGGAGTACGAGGCCTTATTGGGCCATTGATATTATCTGCACCTGCGTCAGCCCTGAGCGGTTCAAGGGCCTGGTCGTCCATAGCGGCATGTTCATAGATTACGACAACCTGGCCGACTCCCCGCCATCGAAATTCACCGTCCGGATCGACCCCGACCACACCAAACGACATTACATCGATCTTACGGAATATGGCGTTCCCCCCTCCCGGATCCGGTTCTTTCGGATGGCCAGGTCAAGCTTCGTTTTCGTGGCGGGCGCGATCGTCGTGCTGGGTTTCTCGATCTACTCGACTCTTCACGCCGGCCTGGGTCCTACGGCATTCAGGCCGGATCAAGCCACCGGCACAGTCGTCGCAAGCGGAAGCATTCTGCATGACTGGTCGATGAACCCCAACACCTGCACGTCAGGCGCCGTCGATGGATTTCACGGTGTTAACCTGTCCAACTCGCAAAACCCCGGTCAACAAATCACTCTGATCGACGACCGCGTTGCGGGGGATGAGCTAGACGCCGATATTCCGGGGCAGGGGAAGCATTTTCGGTTCTTCCCACGGGATTGTAAGGTGTTCAGCCTGAACCTGACGCCAATGAGCAGCATTGTGAATAACATCACTAATTTGCAAGGTCGTCTGGATGCCGAATGCACGGCGGATGGGGCGAACGTCAGCGCTCACGTCACCTTTAAAACCTGCCACTAGAGGCCATCAATGTCATGAGCGACATAGGTATACGTCTTGATGGGATAGCCTTACTGGCGGCGTTGTTGCTCGGATCTGCAATATATCTGCTGATTGTCCTGAGCGCCATTGGCGTCGCGCTTTGTAACAAAGCAGCTAAACCTCGCGCCTGGCGCGTGGCGAGAGCAAGCGGGTTGATGGCGGTTGGGACGATATTTGGCTTTCTGATCTTGCTTTATTATTGGGCCAAACCATACGGAATATTTTTTGATGCCGATTGGGCGGATTGGGTAGCAGTTCCATGGGGGATGCTCTTCCTCTTTGGATGCTGGAGACTGACAAAGATACGTTGAGTAGAGCTGACGGCACGGCGTTTGATATGATTAGAGGTGTCAGTGATAAGCGGTTTTGCCCGATGCAACGGCGCAGCTCGTAGTTAGTAGGCGAAGCCGTAACCCGCCGATTTGCCGTTGAGATATCGGCGGATTACGCTACGCTAACCCGCCGTACAGAGAAGAATAATACAGGGAGACGCGCCCATGCCCCGCCATCCTGATTTCGTGCCTCACGGCGTCATCCCGGCGGTGTTGCTGCCGTTCCATGAGGATTTGTCGATCGACGAGTTGAGCTTCCGAGCTCATCTGCGCGATGTCGCGGCGGTGCAGGGGCTGTCTGCGATCACAGTCAACGCCCACTCCACCGAGGTCGCCTCGTGCACCCGGGACGAGCAACGTCGCGTCATGGAGATTGCTGGCGAGGAAATCGGCGACAGATTGCCTGTTATTCATGGTGTCTGGGCGGATGGCAGCCTGGAGGCGGCGCGGATTGCGCGCGAGGCTCAAGCCGGCGGGGCTTCAGCGCTGCTGGTGTTTCCGCCGGGTCCGTTCACGCTTGGTCAGTCGGCTGAGATGGCGCTGGCCCATTTCAAGACCATTGCGGATGCGACCGATCTGCCGCTGATCGTGTTTCAATATCCTTTGGCCACCGGGCAGGGCTATCCTGCGGCGACGCTGGAGCGGCTGTTCGACGAGGTGCCGACCATTCGCGCCATCAAGGACTGGACGCCACAGGTCGCCCAGCATGAGAGCCAGATTCGCGCGTTGCAGGGGCGCAAGCGCCCGATCAACGTATTGTCCACCAACAGCGCGTGGCTTCTGAGTTCGCTGGTGCTCGGCTGCATTGGGCTGTTGTCCGGCAGCGGCAGCGTCATCGCCGACCTCCAGGCAAAACTCTATCGCGCCGTGAAGGCCAATGATCTCGCCGAAGCCCGCCGCCTGAACGACCGGATTTATCCTGTCGCGCGCGTGTTCTACGCCGATCCGTTCGTGGACATGCACAACCGCATGAAGGAAGCGCTGGTGCTGCTTGGCAAACTGCCGCGCGCGGTGGTGCGGCCACCTTTGGTCAAGATATCAGAGCCGGAAATCACGCGGATCCGGGACGCGCTGATGGAGGCGGGGCTGCTCGGCACCGAAGCGGCGCTCGGACGCAACGCCGCATAGGATCGTTAGCGCGGGGATGGATTAGCCACCGGGTCGCGCGAATGCGCGTCCGATTTTTCGATTGGGTCTTCGCGGGGCAGGTTGGGCAGTCATGAAGCAAGATTACGGGATCAATCGCTTCTGGCTCGCTGCGGCTCTCGCATGCTTTGCCTGTGCACCGGCCCTGGCTGACGAGACCGTGACCATCGGTGGCTCGCGTGCCGTTCTGATCAAGCCGAACGCACCACGCGGTAGCGTCGTCCTTGTGCCGGGTGGCAACGGAGCCATCCGGGCAGGGGATCAGGGCGATATCCATGGTCTCATGGGCAATCAGCTGGTTCGCACACGACATGGCTATGCGGCGCGAGGACTGGCGGTGCTGGTCGTCGATGTCGATACCGACCTTGGCAGCGCCGTTCAGTATATGGCCGCGATCAAACGGCCGGTGACGATGATCGCCACCAGCCGCGGTACGCTCCGCGCCGCCCAGGGGATTGCCCGCGGCGCGCGGCCGGACGCGCTGGTTTTGACGTCGGGATTCCTCAGCCCGGCTTCCGGTGGCGGCGAGAATGTCATGTCGATCCTCGGTTCACCGGCGGCGTTGCCGCGCACGCTCGTCATCCATCACAGTCAGGATAGCTGCAAGGTCACATTGCCAGCCGGCGTTGAACCGTTCATCAAGTGGTCGGCCGGACGCGCGCGCGTGAATTGGGTCAGCGGCGGCACGGACCAGGGTGATGCATGTGAAGCCATGGCGCACCACGGCTTCAATGGCCTCGACGGTCAGATTGTGGGCATGGCGGCGAGCTTCCACTGATCGCCTGGCAAGAGTAACGCGCAAGGCGGGGTGCGCCCTCCGCCTGCGGAAATCCATAGGGAGGAAAGATAAAATGCCCACAGCCTTTTTCATCGTCCGCGCCACCGTTTCCGATCCCACCAAACGCAAGGCGTTCGATGCCTGGTATTCGCGGGAGCATTTGCCGGATGCGACCAAATCGTTTGGCGCTTCGAAGGCGTGGCGATTCTGGAGTGCCACCGATCCGAGCCTGCATCAGGCGATGTATCAATTCGCCGATGAGGCGTCGCTCGACCGCGCGGTGAACGGCGCCGAAATGAAGCGGCTGGTGGCCGATTTCAACCGCGACTGGCCGGATGTGACGCGGACGCGTGAGACGTTGGTGCTGGCGGAAGAGTTTGTGGCGGGGTGAGTGTTCGTATTCTCCAATGCGCAATTGCGCATCGGAGAATGACGAACGATAGATTGTTTTCGTTCTCACCATGAACCTATCCCCATCCCATCGCGACTAACATTGCCGATGGTGGCGAGGGGAAGGGCTTCATGAAAAAATGGTTTGGCGCGGCGGCGATGTTGGTCGTCGCCTGTCCGTCGTTTGCGGCTGATGTCGCGACGTGCACGCTCAGCGCGGACAAGAAGACGGTCACGGTGACCGCGAGCAATCCCTATGCGCAGGTGATGGCCTGCGAGGTGAATTGCAACATGGCGATCCCCGACGGCTTCTCGACCGTGGTCTGCGTCAAGCCGGTGCCGGTGGGCGCGAAGGATTTCGTGATGTGCACCCATCCGGCTGCCGAGGGCCATTCCTACACGCGGGTGAAGGATGCCGAGGTGAATTGTCCGGATCCGGCCGCACCGCCGGCCGCCAGCAAAGCCGACCCCGCGAAGGATGATCCCGACGGCGACGGCGACGATGACGACGCCAAGGCCGATGAGATGATGCAGAAGATGCTGAAGCAGGGACAGGATTTTCTCAATCGGCAAAAGCAGAAGTAAAGGCTTGATTGCGATTCAGCCGCGATGTTTGCATCGCCATTGGAACTTTCTCGCCACCGCAATTGCGTTAACGTGATCGCTGGCCACGCGTTGGCGCGGTTCGGTTCAGCACGCGTTCATCTCGGTACCGCGAAGCTGTCCTTCCTGACTCACTTCGCAAAAGGGAGAAGATCTGGATGGAACTTCGCTATGTTTTGAAACTTGCGATCGGAATGGCCGCGGGCGCTACGGCGCTTGTCGGCGTTGCGAATGCCGCGCCGCTGGCGCCTGCGTCTTCGGTGCAACTCGCGGTGCCGGGCACGCAAGCCGTGCAGCCCGCGGTCGTCTCACAAAACGACGTCGATCATCTCAAGCCCACGCAGGTCCGCTGGGGCCATCATTGGCGCCACCGTCATTGGGGCTGGCATCGCCACCATTGGCATCGTCGTCACTGGCGGTAAGCGCCGGCGCCAGTCCTACCAAAAATCGAGTCCACTCAAAAACAAAGCCCCGCGCGAGCGGGGCTTTGTCGTATGTGATGCGGCTGCGCTCAGAACGGGCGGCAGCGGCCGGCACGCCAGGCGAAGCCGGGGCCGCAGACGCGACCGCGCGGCACGACCACGACCGGGCGCTCGACCACCACCGCTCGCGGTGCGACCACGACGCCGCCGTTGGGGCGGCATCCACCATAGGGGCCACGATGCATGCCGGGGCCGCATCCGCCGGCGGCATTGGCCGCGCTAAAACCGGCGACCGAACTGACTAACAAAACTGCTGCGAAAAGGTATTTCATGTTCTCTCCCGCTTGTGAGCCGCGATGCGGCATGCCGGGAACCTAACCATGAGGAACTGAATGTAAAATGAATGTTTTTGGACGCGTTATTTCGCGGGAAATCTCGACATCGGCGCATTGAATGTCGCGGGCGCGTCGACACCGCCGGGCGTCCGGTGTCGGGAATCACTTCCATGCGGCGTCAGTTTTTTTGCTGCAAATGCGTTGGCGGTCACCGGCGTATTGGGCCAGCTCGACGCGTTATGCTGCGGCGCGTTATTCGCTTTCGCCGAACAGCGCCGCGAATCGCTTCTCGCCATTGCGGGTGAAATTGACGACGCGGCTGCCGGGCGCGGTGTCGCGCGTCGCCCATTTCAATTCGGCGAAGCGCGTCAGGATCGCAGCACCCAGTGTGCCCGCCAGATGATGGCGCCGCTCGCTCCAGTCGAGGCAGGCCCGGCACAAGGGACGGCGCGGGTGGGTGAGGGCATCGGCCGAGATCTGCAAGGTGTCGGTCAGGAAGCGCTCGCCCTCGGCGGTGAGTTCGATGTCCTGCTTGCGCTGCCTGATCAGCCGCTGCGTCTTCATGCTGTCGAGCATCTGCACGCCGAGATCGCCGGCGAGGTGATCGTAGCAGACCCGTGCGTGGCGCAGCGCCGGGTCTTTCGGCCCGGTCCGCACCCGCATGTGACCGGCGCGCGCGGCGAGGCCCTCGAGGCCCTCGAGCACGGCGGCGACATCGGGGTCGCTGAGGCGGTAATAGCGGTGGCGGCCCTGTTTTTCCTGCTCGACCAGCCCGCCGGCTTCGAGCTTTGACAGATGCGAACTCGCGGTCTGCGGCGTGACCCCGGCCTGGTGCGCCAGTTCGCTCGCGGTCAGCGCGCGGCCGGTCATCAGCGCGGTCAGCATGTTGGAGCGGGCGGGGTCGCCGACCAGCGAGGCGATCATGGCGATATCGGGTCCTGCTTTCATAGTTCGACGTTAGCCGAAGCATAGGCGTCGATCAAGCGGCTAGGATGCGGAACAGTTCGAAAATCGGGAGGCCTGCCGTGACCGTGACCGTGTTCATCCGCTACCAGATCGATCCGTTCAAGCGGACGATGTTCGAGGAATATTCCAAACGCTGGCTGTCGATCATTCCAAGAATGGGCGGCGATCTCCTGGGCTACTGGATGCCGCATGAAGGCACCAACAACATCGCGTTCGCACTGATTTCCTTCGAAAGCCTCGCGGCTTACGAAAGCTATCGCGCGGGCCTTCGCAACGACAGCGAGGGCATGGCCAATTTCAACTTCGCCGAGGAACATCAATTCATCCTCGCGGAAGAACGAACTTTTCTGCGCAAGGTCGTCGGATAGATCGGGGCAAGCTGCGCTGGCGCGCGATGGCGCGCATCGCTATCTTGCAGACAGATCACAACAGGGAGCAAAACCATGGCGGTCACAGCAACCGACAGGCGGGTCACATTTCGCAAGATGCACGAAACCGGATGCTTCGTGCTGCCCAATCCCTGGGACGCCGGCAGCGCCCGGGCGCTGCAGCATCTTGGCTTCAAGGCCATCGCGTCGACCAGCGCGGGCTTTGCGTGGTCGATCGGCAAGGCCGATAACCGGGTGACGCTCGAGGACGTGTTGCAGCATCTCGCTGATCTCTGTGAGGCGACCGATCTGCCCGTCAACGCCGATTTCGAAGGCGGCTTCGCGCATAAGGCCGAGAAGGTCGGCATCAACGTCGCACGCGCGGTCAAGACCGGCGTCGCCGGATTGTCGATCGAGGATTCCACCGGCGATGCCGCCAATCCGCTGTACGAACTCGACTTCGCGGTCGGGCGCATCAGAGCGGCGCGCGCGGCCATCGATGCCGATAACAGCGGCGTGCTGCTGACCGGCCGCTGCGAGGGCTTTCTGGTCGGCCGGGACGATCTGAACATGGTGATCGAACGGCTGCAGGCCTATGCGGCAGCCGGCGCCGATTGCCTCTATGCGCCCGGCATCAAAACCAGCGAGCAGATCTCGGCGGTGGTGAAAGCGGTGCATCCGAAGCCGGTCAATCTTTTGATCGGCGCGTCCGGTCTGTCGGTCAAGCAGGCGGAGGATCTCGGCGTGCGCCGGATCAGCGTCGGCGGTTCGCTGGCGCGCACCGCGTGGGCCGGCTTCATGCGATCGGCGCGCGAGATGGCGGAGAAGGGGACGTTCACCGAACTCGCCAACGGCTATCCCGGCGGCGAACTGAACAAGATGTTCAGCTGACGCGCGATCCTGTCAGGCACTGAAAAAGCGCAGCGGGTAAATCATGCCCGCTGCGTTTTCAGTTCAGGGTTGCCAGCTCGTTGGCGCGATAAATCGCGATTACTGGTTCGTGTTATTCGTCGGCGGGTTGCCGGCGCGGTTGGCGTCCTGACCGGTCGGCGCCGAAGACGGCGGGGTCTGCGGACGCGCGGGCGCTGCGCCGGTGGTCACACCCTGCTGGGTGTTGGCACGCGGCGTTACGTCACGCATGCCGGGAGGTGCTGCCGGCGGCTGCGTATTGTTCTGCGCCGTCGACGGCGCGTTCTGCGCGGTCGAAGAGGTGCCGGCCTGATTGATCGAAGAACTATTCAATCCATAAAACACCGCGCCGAGCACCAGGGCGATGGCGACCGCGATCATCGCAACTCTGCCGCCGCTGGCGGGGCCTTCGGCGAGCTCAGGATCGGCCTGCAACTCATTATCGAGACGCGCGGGACCACGCACATCATCGCCGCGCAGGTCGTCGCCTGTCAGCGTCGGGCGATACGGGTCGTTCGGAATGCGTTCGTTGGCCATGAATCGGTTCCTCCGTTATCCCGAGACAATGGCTGGCGCGCGCCGAGGTTCCCGGTTTCTGCTGATTTCAGCCATGCTGTGGATAAATTCGAGGGCCTGTTCAGGATGGAACCCGCGACGTAAGTTCCAATTGCTGACTTCCAGATTCTGACTTGCAGATTCTAACTTCCAGGCGCTGACGAGATGAGGGTGCGATGCGGGCTCTGCCGCCGGGCGATATCGTTCTCGACGGCCTGTCGCTGCGGTTGCTGGCGATCCGCTACCAATGGGAAATGCCGAAATTCGTGTTCAATGAGGACGGCGCCAGCAAGTAGGGAAGTCGCGCGCCCCTTAAGGCGCTTTGCGCGCTCCCGCCACTTGCTCTGCCGTCACCGCCGATGCGGAGTTGCCCCAGGAGTTGCGGATATAGGTCGCGACATCGGCGATCTCCTGATCCGACAGATCGCTGGCGTAGGCCGGCATCGATCCGGTGTTGGGCGCGCGCGGCGTGGTCACGGTCTGCGCGCCCTCGAGAATGATGCGCAGCGTGTTCGCAGGAATCGCCGATTGCAAATTGGCATTGCCCGGCAGCGGCGGATAGATCCGCGGCGAGCCGCTGCCATCGACTTCATGGCAGGCGATGCAGGCGCGTTTGTAGATCCTGGCGCCGTCGTCCATTTGCGTCTCCGGGGGCGGCACCACATGCGGCTCCGGCGCGCCCGCGGGCAGATCTTTCAGGTAGACCGCGATGGCGCGAACATCGGAATCGCTCATCTTGGAGGTCGAATTGACCACGACCTCGGCCATCAATCCGCCGGCATGGCTGCGGCCGTTGCGGCCGCTCTGCAGATACTCGACGATGTCGTCGACGCTCCACGATTTCAGTCCGCTGCGCGGCGCGGCATCGAGCCGCGGCGCGAACTGGTCGTGCACGAGTCCGCCGCCGAACGCGCGGCCGTGCTTGTCGGCGCCGAACACGTCCTTGGGCGTGTGGCAGGCGCCGCAATGGCCGGCGCCCTCGACCAGATAGCGGCCGCGATTCCATTCCGTGCTCTTTTGCTGGTCGGGCTCGAGGATGCCGGGCTTGAAGAACAGCCAATTCCAGCCCCGCATCAGGATGCGATAGTTCAGCGGCCAATGCAGATCCGGCGGCGGCGGGCGGTTGCTGACCGGCGCCAGTGTTGCGAGGTACGCCTTGATCGCCAGCAGGTCCGGGCGGGTGAATTTCGTGAAATAGGGATAGGGAAACGCCGGGTAGTAGCGGGCTCCCGTAGGCGACACGCCGTCGTGCAGGGCGCGACGGAAATCCTCGTCGCTCCAGCCGCCGATGCCGGTATCGCGATCCGGCGTTAGATTAGCCGAATAGATCCCGCCGAACGGGGTCTCGATCCGGTTGCCGCCCGCGAATGGTTTCGCTGGATCGGCGGTATGGCAACTGGCGCAGTCCGCAGCTTCGGTCAGCGCCTTGCCGTGTGCGATGGTGTCGGGGGAAGGCGGGGTCTGCGCCTGGCCGATGGCTGACGCAGTGCACAAAAACAGCACCGGCAAAATCGCCCGCATCGCGAAATGTCGTCCTGGCACCAACTGATTCTCCCAAACGTCCTATAATGCAAAACCGGGGAGAACGATCGCGCCACGGCATTTCGTACCCAAGCTCCGTAACGACACAAACCGAAATAACAGGCCGGTATTCCCAGCACGAAATTGCGATCTGGCCGCGCGGGTCTCCTTTGTCCAGATTTCTGGTGCGTTGGCCGCGAAAACCGACATAGACTGGTTCTAACGATTTGAACAACTACATAAAAAAGACGAGCGGCCGAAGGCCGCCCGGCTTTTGAAGAGGGCGGCAAGAGGGCGGAATGGGAATCAACCAAGGTCCGATCAGTCTCGATCAGAAGTACACCCAGGGCTCCGGTCATGTCTTCATGACCGGGATCCAGGCGCTGGTTCGCCTGCCGATGGCGCAAATCCGCCGGGACCGCGCCGCCGGCCTGAACACCGCGGGCTTTATCTCCGGCTATCGCGGTTCGCCGCTGGGCGGGTACGACCAGCAATTATTCGCCGCGCGAAAACACCTCGAACAATACAACATCAAGTTCCAGCCCGGCGTGAACGAGGACCTCGCGGCCACCGCGATCTGGGGCTCGCAGCAGCTCAATCTGTCGCCCGGTGCCAACCATGATGGCGTGGTCGGCGTCTGGTACGGCAAGGGGCCCGGCGTCGACCGCTGCGGCGACGTGTTCCGCCATGGCAACGCCGCGGGCTCGGCCAAGAACGGCGGCGTATTGTGCCTCGCCGGCGACGACCATGGCGCCAAATCCTCCACCGTGCCGCATCAGTCGGACCACGCCTTCGTGTCGGCGCTGATGCCCTACCTCTATCCGTCCAGCATCCATGAGATGATCGAGATGGGCCTGTTGGGTATCGCGATGTCGCGTTATTCCGGCTGCTGGGTCGGCATGAAGGTGATCACCGAGACCGTGGAGACCACGGCGGAGGTCGATCTGACCGACGAGATGAAGCCCTTCATCATTCCGACCGATTTCGAGATGCCGCCGGGTGGCCTGAACCTGCGCTGGCCCGACGACCGGTTCGACCAGGACCGGCGGCTGCAGGACTACAAGGGCTTTGCCGCGATCGCGTTTGCCCGTGCCAACAAGGTCAACCGCATCACCATGGATTCGCCGAACGCCCGCTTCGGCATCATGGCGTCGGGCAAGAGCTACGAGGATATAAGGCAGGCGCTGCGCGAACTCGGCATCACCGAGGAGGTCGCCGCCAAGATCGGCCTCAGGCTTTACAAGATCGGCATGCCGTGGCCGCTGGAGCCGCAGGGCGTGCGCGAATTCGCCGTCGGTCTCGAAGAAATCTTCATCATCGAAGAGCGCCGCGAGATCGTCGAGAACCAGGTCAAGCAGGAGCTGTTCAACTGGCGCGATGACGTGCGCCCGCGCATCATCGGCAAGATGGACGATCACGACAAGCGCTTCCTGCCCTTCGCGGAAGAGCTTAGTGTCGCGTCGCTGGCGAGTTCGCTGACCGAGCGGCTGTTGCGGCTTAATCTCAATCCGGAAATTGCAGCCATGCTGCGCGCCAAGGCCGACTGGTTCAACGGCCGTCAGGCGACGCAGATGCAGGCGGTGGCGCCGATCACGCGCACGCCGTATTTCTGTTCGGGCTGCCCGCACAACACCTCGACCAAGGTGCCGGAAGGCAGCCGCGCCTTTGCCGGCATCGGTTGCCACTTCATGGCGTTGTGGATGGATCGCTCGACCGAGACCTTTACCCATATGGGCGGCGAGGGCGTGCCCTGGGTCGGCGTCGCACCCTTCACCAAGGAAGAGCACGTGTTCGCCAATCTCGGCGACGGCACGTATTTCCACTCCGGCAGCCTTGCGATCCGTCAGGCGGTCGCCTCGAAAGCCAACATCACCTACAAGATCCTCTACAATGATGCGACCGCGATGACCGGCGGCCAGCATGTCGACGGCGAACTGTCGCCGCAGCAGATCACGTTCCAGCTGCACAGCGAAGGCATCCGCGACATCTATCTGGTGTCGGAAAATCCCGACGCCTATCCGGCCTCCGACATCGCCCCCGGCACCAAGACCGCGCACCGCGACGAACTCGATGCGGTCATGAAGACGCTGCGCAAGGTCAAGGGCGCATCGGCCATCGTGTTCGTGCAGACCTGCGCGGCCGAGAAACGCCGCCGCCGCAAGCGCGGCACCATGGAGGATCCGCAGCGCCGCGTGCTGATCAATTCCGCGGTGTGCGAGGGCTGCGGCGATTGTTCGGTGCAGTCGAACTGCATCTCGGTCGAGCCGCTGGAAACCGAGATGGGCCGCAAGCGCACCATCAACCAGTCGACCTGCAACAAGGACTATTCCTGCGTCAAAGGCTTTTGCCCGTCGTTCGTCACGGTCGATGGCGGCAAGCTGCGCCGCCGTGCCCCGGCTGATCTCGGCAACATCGGCGATCTGCCCGAGCCGGCCTCGCGTCCCACGCTCGATCGTCCCTACAATATCGCGGTCGGCGGCGTCGGTGGCACCGGCGTATTGACCATCGGTGCGCTGCTCGGCATGGCCGCCCATATCGAGGGCAAGGCCAGCATGATCCTCGACATGTCGGGCCTGGCGCAAAAGGGCGGCGCGGTGCTGAGCCACGTTCGGCTATCGGAGCACACCGCCGACGTCACCTGTTCGCGGATCGTGACCGGCACGGCGGATCTGGTGCTGGCGGCCGACGAAGTGGTGGCCGCCGCCAAGGAGACCATGACCTTGTGTGAATCGAGCCGCACCACCGGCGTCATCAACACGCATCTGATTCCGATCGCCGATTTCATCCTCAACCGTGATTTCAATTTCCAGGCCCGCAAGGTCAATCATGTGCTGGAAACGGCGTTGCGCAAGGACTCGTCGTTCTTCGACTTCACCAAGCCGGCCGAAACCCTGCTGGGCAATTCCATCGCCACCAACATGATGATGATGGGCTACGCCTATCAAAGGGGGCTGTTGCCGCTGTCGGCCAAGGCGATCGAGCAGGCGATCGAGGTCAATGGCGTCGCGGTCAAAATGAACACCCAGGCGTTCCAACTCGGACGTCTGGCAGCCTTCGATCCCGCGCGTCTGGTCGCGATGATGAAAGGCCAGGACGAGACTGTCGCCCCGAAGACGCTGGATACGATGACGCTCGACGAGATCATCGCCCATCGCAGCGCGTTGCTGACGGACTACCAGAACGCGGCGCTGGCCCAGCGTTACCGCAATCTGGTGACGCAGGTCCGCAATGCCGCCGCCGATCGCGGCTTTGACGAGGCACTGCCGCGCGCGGTGGCGATCAACTACGCTAAGCTACTCGCCTACAAGGATGAGTACGAGGTGGCGCGGCTCTACACCGATGGCCGGTTCGAAAAGCAGCTGCGCGATCAGTTCGACGGCGATTTCAAGATCAACTTCAACCTCGCACCGCCGCTATTGGGTGGCGGCACCGACGCGCTGGGACGGCCGCGCAAGCGCGCGTTCGGCGCCTGGATGATGCCTGTGTTCAGGCTTCTCGCTAATCTGCGCGGCTTGCGCGGCACGGCGTTCGATATCTTCGGTCACAGCGCCGACCGCAAGCTCGAACGCGAACTGATCACGGCTTACGAGAAGGATGTCGCGGCCGTAGTCGCTGCACTTTCGCCGGTGACCTTGGACACCGCGATCGAACTGCTGTCGCTGCCGGATCGCATCAGGGGCTACGGCCCGGTGAAGGAGAAAGCAGCGCAGGACGCGAAGCTGCGGCATGCGCAGCTAGTGGCCGATCTCGCCAGCCCGCCCCCGGCACCGCGGCAGATCGCGGCGGAGTAGGGGTTGCATCAACGCCGTTAAAGTTCGTCATGCCCGGGCTTGTCCCGGGCATCCACGTCTTCGCTGCGCCTAGACAAGAAAGACGTGGATGGCCGGGACATAGGCGAGCGGAAGCAACGCCGTCTTTTAGACGGCTACGCCCGGCCATGACGGTGAAATAATTCGGTGACACAAGAGCCTGCTTGCGCGCAAAATCTCAACACGGCCGAAGCTTGAGATTTGCGGAGGCCTAACTGATTTGCCCCAGCGCGCACCGTGTCCAGCCCCTCTTGCAAAAAGATTTTTGTTTTCATTTGACCCAAATCACCGGCTTATTCCATGCCATCCCGTGCCTCATGAGAGGGGCGTTTCGCGATCGTCACGGACGTTGGGTGCGGGATGCGGTGGACGCGGATGCGCTATTGACGAACAGCGCTGACGCGGACGGCGAAGTCGTGTGGTCCTGACGCCCCGGCGCTGGCGTCAAGTTCCTGAGAAGCAAGCTTCTCAGGGGCGACGGTGACAATCAAGCCGGTCACCGGGGAGAGCACGAAGGAAACCGTAAAACCATTGTGCAGGGAATGCCGGGCTGAAACCGGTGAACCTGTGGTGACGACCTCGTGCTTTTTCGCACGAAACCATGGGTGCATCGGGCACCCGGCATTCCCTGCGCCCTCTCTTGAGGGTCGAAACGTTCGGTACAACTCGGGTGCATCGCGCCGCGAGAACGCGGCGGCATACGCCGTCTCGCCTGACGGAATATTTCCGCGCTTGCCAAGGCCGCCCTGACAGGCGAGAAAACTGCTTGCGAATAAGAAACGCCAGCGGAGAACAATTTGACCATCAAGGGCAAGGCCTACATTGCCGGGATCTATGAACATCCGACCCGGCACGCACCCGACAAATCCACCGCGCAACTGCACGCCGAGGTCGCCAAGGGCGCGATCGAGGACGCGGGCCTGACCAAAGCCGATATCGACGGCTATTTCTGCGCCGGCGACGCACCGGGCGGTGTCATGCCGATGGCCGACTATCTCGGCCTCGACATGAAAAAGCTCCGCCACATCGATTCCACCGAGACCGGCGGTTGCTCTTATCTCATCCATCTCGGCCACGCCGCCGAGGCGATCGCGCTGGGCAAGTGCTCGATCGCGCTGGTGACCCTGGCCGGCAAGCCGCGCACAGGCCCGTTGCCGCCGCGCGCGGCGGGCGCCGAAGATGATTTCGAGCGGGCTTACGGCCAGACCACCCACAATGCTTACGGCATGTGTGCCATGCGCCATATGCACGACTACGGCACCACCAGCGAGCAACTGGCGTGGATCAAGGTCGCGGCTTCGCATCATGCCCAATACAATCCGCATGCGATGCTCAAGGAAGTCGTCACCGTTGAGGATGTCCTGAATTCGCCGATGATATCCGATCCCCTGCACCGGATGGATTGCTGTGTCGTGACCGATGGCGGCGGCGCCATGATCGTCACCACGCCCGAGATCGCGAAAAGCCTGAAGAAGCCGCTGGTGCGTCTGATCGGCCATGGAGAGGCGACCAAGGGACCGCGCGGCGGCAAGGATATCGATCTGACCTATTCCGCGGGCGTGTGGTCCGGACCTCGCGCGTTCGAGGAAGCCGGCATCACGCCGAAGGACATCAAATACGCCTCGATCTATGACAGCTTTACCATCACGGTATTGATGCAACTCGAAGACCTCGGCTTCTGCAAGAAAGGCGAGGGCGGCAAGTTCGTGGCCGATGGCAATCTGATTTCCGGCGTCGGCAAGCTCCCGTTCAACACCGATGGCGGCGGCCTCTGCAGCAACCATCCCGTCAACCGCGGCGGCATGACCAAGATCCTCGAGGCCGTGCGCCAACTGCGCGGTGAAGCGCACCCGAAGGTGCAGGTGAAGAACTGCGATCTTGCGATTGCGCATGGTACCGGCGGCCTGCTGGGCAATCGCCACGCCGCGTCAACTTGCATTCTGGAGCGTGCATAATGGCCGAAGCCAAGAAATATCCGAAACCGGAAGGCAATCCCGAGACCGCGCCGTTTTGGGAAGCGGCGAAAGCCGGCAAGTTCATGATCAAGCGCTGTACCGCGTGCGGTGAGCCGCATTATTTTCCGCGATCGATCTGCCCGTTCTGCTTCTCCGACAAGACGGTGTGGGAGGAGGCTTCAGGCGACGCCACGATCTACACGTTCAGTCTGATGCGCAAATCGGCAAACGGTCCTTTCGCCATGGCCTATGTCACGCTGAAGGAAGGTCCGACCTTGCAGACCAACATCGTCGATTGCGACATGGACACGCTCAAGATCGGCCAGAAGGTGAGAGTAGTGTTCAAGCCGACCGACGGCGCGCCGCTGCCGTTCTTCACGCCGGCCTAAGCTCGAAATTGGCCGCCTGCTGGCAACACCAACAGCCGTCATCCCCGCGAAGGCGGGGATCCAGTAAACGCAGACCTCGGTGATTACTGGATGCCCGCGTTCGCGGGCATGACGAAAGAAAAAATATCGGGAGAAGAGACAAAATGCCGATCAAGTACGACGAGTTGATGGCGCTGAAAAATCTCGGGCAGAAATACGCCTATACCGATCGCGACGTGATGCTCTACGCCTACGGCATCGGGATGGGCGCCGACCCGATGGATGAAAAGGAACTGGCGTTCGTCAATGAAGGCGTCGCCACGCCGCGTCCGCTGAAGATTGTGCCGACCTTCGCGTCGGTCGCGGCCTGGGGCGCCGGTCCCGGTGAGATGAATCTCAACCGCGTGATGGTGGTCGACGGCGAGCGCGATATCACCTTTCACAAGCCGTTCGCCACGGTCGCCCACATCACCGCCGATTCATCCGTGCTCGATGTGTTCGACAAGGGCAAGGACAAGGGCGCGGTGATCCGGCACCAGACCGTGCTGAAGGACGAGAAGGGCGAGAAACTGGCCACCCTGGTGGCGTCGCGCTTCGCGCGCGGCGATGGCGGTTTTGGCGGCACCTCGGAAGGCCAGCCCGAGCCGCACCAGGTGCCGGGCCGCAGCCCCGACAAGACCATCGATATTTCCACGCGTCCCGACCAGGCGCTGGTCTACCGGCTCTGCGGCGACCGCAATCCGCTGCACTCCGACCCCGAATTCGCCAAGCGCGCCGGCTTTCCGCGGCCGATCCTGCACGGCATGTGCACCTACGGCATCACCTGCCGCGGCGTGTTGCAGACCTATGCCGATTACGATCCGTCGGCCTTCAAACAGCACGCCGCGCGGTTCTCCTCGCCGGTGTTTCCCGGCGAGACCGTGACGATGGAGATGTGGAAGGACGGCAACGTGATCTCGTTCGAAGCCAAGGTGAAATCGCGCAACGTCACGGTCATCAAGAGCGGCAGGACGGTGCTGGGGTGAAGTTACCGCTGGGATCGAACTGAGAGTTTCGTCATGCCCGGCCTTGTGCCGGGCATCCACGTCTTCCTTACCGAAGCGAAGCAAGACGTGGATGGCCGGGACGAGCCCGGCCATGACGGCGGATAAACAGAACAACGCTCAACGGAGAAAACATCATGGGATTGCTCGACGGCAAGGTTGCGATCATCACGGGTGCGGGCGGCGGGCTCGGCGAGGCCTATGCCAAATTGTTCGCGCGCGAAGGCGCGTCGGTGGTGGTCAACGACCTCGGCGGCCCGCGGGACGGCTCCGGCGGCGATCAGACCATGGCGCAAAAGGTGGTCGAGGCGATCAAGGCCGAAGGCGGCCGCGCGGTGGCCAACGGCTCCGACATCTCGACCATGGCCGGCGGGCAGTCGGTGTTCGACGACGCCATCAAGAATTTCGGCCGCGCCGACATTCTGGTCAACAATGCCGGCATCCTGCTCGACGAGACCTTTGCCAAGGCCAAGGAGGCCAATTGGGACAAGGTGCTCAAGGTGCATCTGAAGGGCACGTTCTGCTGCACCCAGCCGGTGTTCCGCTGGATGCGCGACAATGGCGGTGGCGTCATCGTCAACACGTCGTCGACCTCGGGCCTGATCGGCAATTTCGGCCAGACCAATTACGGCGCCGCCAAGGGCGGTATCTGGGGACTGTCGAACGTGCTGGCGATCGAGGGCCGCAAATACAACATCCGGATCTGGACCTTGGCCCCGGGGGCGCTGACCCGGATGACCGCCGACCTGCCGCGTTACAAGGAAAATCCGGGGGCAGCACTCGGACCGGACGGCATCGCGCCCGCCGTCCTGTACATGGTCAGCGATCTCTCCGGCGACCAGACCGGCAAGGTTTTGGGCGTTTCGGGCCCCCGTGGCGTCCGTGAGATGCGAATGATGGAAATGGACGGCTGGAAGCCGCCGCATACCGGCTGGCAGGCGCAGGACGTGGTCGAGCACGCCAAGGAGATTTTCTTCTCCGAGGAGCAGATCAAGATGGGCGCGCGGCGTTTCTGATGCTTCCGTAATTCCGCCGTGCGGGTATAAGGCAGTCATTCCGAGGCGCGTGAAGCCCGGAATCTCGAGATTGCGGGTCTGGTCCTGCGGACCATCCCGGAATGACGAAAAGATATCAGAGGAAAATCATGAAACTCACCGCCCAAGCCGCCGGCACCTTTGCCATTGCCCCGACGCCCTTCCACGAGGACGGCCGCATCGACCACACCTCGATCGACCGGCTGACCGACTTCTATGCCGAGGTGGGCTGCGACGGTGTCACGGTGCTCGGCATTCTCGGTGAGGCGCCGAAGCTCGATGCCGCGGAAGCCGAAGCGGTGGCGATCCGCTTCGTCAAGCGCGCCAAGAACATGCAGATCATTGTCGGCGTTTCCGCGCCGGGGTTTGCCACCATGCGCTCGCTGGCCAAGGCTTCGATGGACGCGGGCGCTGCCGGCGTCATGATCGCGCCGCCGCCTTATCTGCGCACGGACGATCAGATCACGAGCTATTTCAAGCAGGCCCAGGAAGCGATCGGCGACGATATTCCCTGGGTGCTGCAGGACTATCCGTTGACCCTGACGGTGGTGTTCACGCCCGCGGTGATCCGCAAGATCGTGATGGACAGCCCGTCCTGCGTGATGCTCAAGCACGAGGATTGGCCGGGACTGGAAAAGATCTCGACCCTGCGGGGATACCAGAAGGACGGCTCGCTGAAGCCGATGTCGATCCTGGTCGGCAATGGCGGCCTGTTCCTGGATTTCGAGATGGAGCGCGGCGCCGACGGTGCCATGACCGGCTATGCCTTCCCGGAATTGCTGATCGACGTCGTCAAGCTGTCGAAGGCCGGCAAGCGCGACGCGGCGCACGATCTGTTCGACGCGCATCTGCCGCTGATCCGCTACGAGCAGCAGCCCGGCGCCGGCCTGTCGGTGCGCAAATATGTGCTGCAGAAGCGCGGCATCATCTCCTCCAGCGCCCAACGCAAGCCCGGCGCGACCATCACCGCGACCGCCAAGGCCGAAGTGGATTATTTGTTGTCGCGGGTCGCCCGCGTCGACAAGCGCGCCAATCTGCAGCCGCAGGCCAGCGCGGCGGAGTGATGTAGTATGGCTGAAGCTGCTGTCCCGCGTCCGGCATCGACTATCTTGCTGCTGCGGGACAATGCCGCCCGGAAGGAAATCGAAGTCTTCATGATGGTGCGCCATTATGAGATCGATTTTAATTCGGGCGCGCTGGTGTTTCCCGGTGGCAGCGTCGATGCCACCGACAAGGACATCATCGCGCGGCCGGAGCTTTATTCCGGCGGCGAGGGGCTTGATGCCGCGGACCTGAGCTTCCGCATCGCTGCCGTTCGCGAGACCTTTGAGGAAAGCGGTATCCTGCTGGCCCGGCCGCAGGGGTCGACGGCGCTGGTCGATGCCAGGCGTGCCGCCGAAATCGAGGCCGGCCATCGCGCGGCGCTGTGCGAGAGCAAGACGACCTTTCCAAAGGTGCTGGCCGACAACAGACTGTCGCTCGCGCTCGACGAACTCGTGCCCTACGCGCACTGGATCACGCCGGAAGGCATGCCGAAGCGGTTCGACACCTGGTTCTTCCTGGCGTCCGCGCCACCTGAACAGGCCGGCGCCCATGACGGCAAGGAATCCACCAACTCGATCTGGGTGTCGGCGCGCGAGGCGCTCGAAGGCGGCGAGAGCGGACGCTTCAAGCTGCCGTTTCCGACCACGCGCAATTTGATCCGGCTCGGCAAGCAGCCCAACGTGCAGGCGGCGCTTGAGGACATGCGAGGCAAATCGATCGTGACGGTGATGCCGGTGATGACGAAGCTCAACGGCGGCCGTCAGCTGCGTATTCCCAAAGAAGCCGGCTATGACGGCGAGCTGTTTGAGGTCGGCGCGCTCGGCTGACGTCGCGCCAGCGCTCTTGCTGATCACGGGGATTGTGGGCATCCTGCCGCTAAATCCGAGCGCTTCAACGGCGCCGAAATAGCCAGGGCAGGGCACGCATCATGAAGATCGGGCGCATCGGCGTTATCGTTGCAGCGTGGCTCGCCTGTCTCACGACATCAGGAATCGCCGAGGAGAAATTCCCCAATCGCCCGATCCGCCTGATCATCCCGTATTCGGTCGGCAGCGTCACCGACGTGTTCGGGCGCATCGTCGCGCAGAACATGGCCGAGCAATGGAAGGGAACGATCCTCAATGAATCGAAATCCGGCGGCAATGGCTCGATCGCGGCCGAGGAAGTCGCCCGTGCCGCGCCGGACGGATATACATGGTTGCTGGTGACGACGTTCTTCACCGCCAGCCCGTCGCTGAACATCTCGCTGCGCTGGGACCCGGTGCGCGATTTCATCCCGATCGGACAAATCTGCGGTGCGCCGAATTTCTTCATCGTGCCGACCTCGCTGCCGGTGAAGAACGTCGCGGAATATGTCGCGCTCGCCAAGCAGAAGCCGGGCAAGCTGAACTACAGCCACCCCGGCAAGGGATCGACCGGGCATCTCGGCTTCGAGCTGTTCAAGCGGCTGGCCGATATCGACGTTCCCGGCATCGGCTATCGCGGCTATCCGCAGATGGTGGCGGACATATCCAGCGGCCTGATCACGTCGACCTTCCTGTCCGCCAACCAGGCGCTGGCGCAGGTGCAGACCGGCACGATCCGGATCATCGGTGCGATCAATGACGGCCGCTCGAAATATTTCCCGGATGTGCCGACCATGGCCGAGCAAGGCTATCCCGGGGCCCAGGTGACGCCGTGGTTCGGCATCGTGGTTCCCGCCGGCACGCCCGGGCCGATCGTCGAGCGCATCAGCAAGGCGCTCGACACGGCATTGGCGTCGCCGGATGTGCAGAACAAACTCGACCTCGCCGGGTGCCCGCCGAAGCCGGCGTCGCGCGCGGAGTTTGCCGGGATCATCAAGGCCGATGTCGCGCTGTGGGCAAAGGTGGTGAAGGACGCCGGCATTCCGCCGGATTGAGGCCGGAAATGGACGCGAATTGAGCCGGATCGGCGTCGCGGGCCGGTCCCCATGTTCCCCTGAGGGGTGATTCCGGCGTATAAAAAACCGCACTGCCTGGAGCCGGTCCCGAATACCATGCCCTTTGCCGCCATCGTCCAACGGATACGATCGTTTTCGCTTTCGATCGGTCAATTGACCTTTGGCGGTTTCCTGCTGGTGCTGGCGGTCATCACCGCGACCAGCATGGCCAGCGTCATTGCCATTCGCCATATCGATGCGACCTTCGGCGAGCTGCAGCGGCTGCAGGACGTCGGCGACCTCGCCGAGGATATCGACCGCCGCGTCGCCGAATTGCGGCTCGCGGCGCGCGATTTCGTCACCGATCCGAACGCCCAATCCGATCGGGTCAGCGCCGCGGTTTCGGCGTTGAGCGCGCTGTTGAAAAAGACCCGGCTGGAACTCGCCCCCGAGCAGCAGGACATGATCGATGGCGTGGCGCAGCGCTTTGCGAATTATCGCGAAGGGATCGATCGCGTCACGGCGTTGATCGGACGCCGGGCCGAGCTGGTCGCGGCCTTGTCGCCGGTCCGCGATCGGTTCGAAGCCGCCATCGCCGACGAGCCCGACCGGGGTGTCGCCAGAAGCCTGTTTCGGGCGCAAAATCAGATCGCCGCAGCCTTGCTGGCGCGCGATCCGTTGTCTGCCGAGCAGTCGGCCCAGCAGATGCGGGCGCTGCCGATCAGCAATCCTGCGCTTCGCTCCGCCGCCGACGGCTACGCCGATGCGATCAGTTCGATCTCGGCAGCGGAAGCCGAGATCGCCAAACTCGACAAGGACGTGCTCGGCACCGAAGGCCGGCAGATCGGGCGGGTGACCGATCTGCTGCGCGATGTCAGCGCACGCCGGGGCCGGGTGCTGGCCAGGGATTTCGGCCGGACGCTGCGGGATGATAAATGGCAGAGCATCATCCTCGGCATCGCCGGCGTGCTGGCCGGCATCGTGGCGGCCTTGTTCGTGGTGCGCCGGACCGTGCGGCCCTTGAAGTCGATCGCCAAATCGATCCGCGCGCTGGCGGGCGGCGAGAAACGGACCTCGATCCCCGCAACCGATGTCGAGAACGAGATCGGCGATATCGCCCGCGCCGCCGAAGTATTCCGCCGTTCGCTGGTCGATGCCGATACCGCGCGCGAGGCCGCGATCCACGCGTTGGCCGAGCAGCGGCTCGCGGAAGAAAGCTATCGCAAGCTGTTCGAAGGTTCGGTCGACGGAATCTATGTGACGACGCCTGCCGGTGCGCTGCTCAACGCCAATCCGGCACTGGCGCGGATGATGGGATATGGAACGCCGGAAGAATTGATCGGCGGCGTCAGCGATATCTCCAACACCATCTACGTGGATCCGGCGGCGCGCGAGCGATATCGCGCGTTGATGGAACGCGACGGCATGGTGCGCGAGTTCGAATACCAGGTGCGTCAGCGTGGCGGCGGGATCCTCTGGATATCGGACAGCGCCACCGTCGTGCGTGACGAGGCTGGCGAAGTCGTCCGTTATGAAGGGACGATCCGCGATATCACCGACCAGAAGCGCGCGGAGGACGCAATCGCCGAGGGCCAGCGGCTGCTGCAGCAGGTGATCGATACCGTGCCCGCGGTGATCAACGTCAAGAACAAGGAACTTCGTTACGTCCTGATGAACCGTTACATGGCCGGCATTTTCGGCATCGAGCCGGCGGATGCGATCGGCCGTACCACGTCGGATCTGATGTCGCGGTATGGTGCTCGGAAGACCGATGAAAACGACAAGCGGGTGCTGGCGACCGGCAAAGGGCTTGGCTTCTACGAGGAGGAATACATGGATTCCGCCGGCCAGGTGCGGCAATGGCTGGTCAACAAGCTGCCGCTGCTCGATGGGGAAGGAGAGATCGAGCGCATCGTCACCGTCGCGCTCGATATCGGCGAGCGCAAGCGCGGCGAACTCGAGATGCGCAAGGCGAAAGACGCCGCCGAGGCGGCTTTGCGTAATCTGCGGGAAACCCAGAACTCGCTGATCGAGGCGGAGAAACTCGCCGCCCTCGGGCGCCTCGTGGCGGGCGTCGCCCACGAGGTCAACAACCCCGTCGGTATCAGCCTGACAGTGGCCTCATCGCTGGAACGCAAGACGGCGCTGTTCACCGCGGAGGTGGAGCGAGGCGATCTGCGACGCTCGCGCCTGACCGAGTTTCTTGAAACCAGCCGCGATGCCTCAGGGCAATTGGTGGCCAACCTCAACCGCGCCGCTGAATTGATCCAGTCCTTCAAGCAGGTCGCCGCCGACCGCAATTACAGCGATCAGCGCACGTTCGATCTCGGCGATCTGACCGAGCAGGTGGTGATGAGCCTGCGGCCCGGATTGCGGAAGCACCATCTGGCGCTCAATGTCGACTGCCAGCCCAATCTCTCCATGAACAGCTATCCCGGCCCGTACGGGCAGGTGCTCACCAACCTGTTCCTGAACGCCGTCGCGCACGCGTTTCCGGACGGCAGGCCCGGCGCGGTTGATATTCAGGTGCGGGAGTCCGGCAAGGACAATGTCGAGATCATCTTTTCCGACAACGGCTGCGGCATGAGCCTCGACGTCCGGCGCCGCGCGTTCGATCCATTCTTCACGACGCGGCGCGACCAGGGCGGCACCGGACTCGGCCTGCATATCGTCTACAGTATCGTGACCAACCGGCTCGGAGGTCGGCTCGAACTCGAACTCTGAGCCCGGGAAGGGCACGCGGATCCAGATCATCCTGCCGCGGGTGGCACCGCTGGAGCTGGCGGCGGAATAGTCGGTCGAATCTGGGTTTGGGGTCCGCCTAATCGGCGTCCGCCAGAAAGCGCAGCGTCGCCTTGAAGATCTGGCTCGCCTTGCCGACCAGCGCGGTCCCGTCCATCACGGCCGAGTTGTCCATATAGGTGCCGGAGACGCCGATGCCGACCGGGCTCGGGCCGCCGAACAGCGGGTTGGCGTCGGGGCTGCTGGTGTGGCGCTGCACCAGCACTTCACCCTTGAAAGTATTACCGCCCTTGACGGCATAGCTGCCGACGTAAAACAGGTAGGCGTCGCCGCCGAGGATCTTGCCATCCCGGAACATCACGACACCGCTGCCCTTGCCGGAGCGCCCATCCTGCAAGGTGACGTGAATCGAATACAGCCCGTTTTTCATGGTGTCCCGATGACCCCGTTGTCCCGACGAGGTCGCTTTTTGTTATGCCAAAGCGGTATGCAACGTCAACGCGGCAGGTTGGCCGCGCCGTGCTCGGGCGTGGTGTTTGCGCGCGGTCTTGCTGTATGACGGAAATATGACAGGCGGCCGGAAGCCGCTGGACGCCATTGTGCCCGGCGGCGCCTTGCGAGGTGCGCCGGATCAGTTGGCAGCAGGACCACGACTACCGAGGCGATCAGCGGCTCGCCGCGGCGGCTCAGGCGTATTTCTTGTCGCGTTCGAGCAGTTCGATCGAAATGCCTTGCGGCCCGCGGATGAAGCAGATTCGGACCCCCGGCCGGATCGTGGTGGGCTCCTTGGTGAACTCCACGCCCTTGGCCTTGATCTCGGCCGCCACCGCGTCGATGTCCTTTACCGTCAGGCCGAAATGATCGAGCCCTTGATAGGGCGTTGTCGGCGGGGTGTTGACGCCGTCGCCAGCCGTTACCGGCGCGATGAACACGTTGGCGCCACCGAGCTTGACGTCGATGCGCCCGGGGCCGCGGATGATCACGCCACCGAGGATGTTTTCCAACCAGGCGGCCGTCGCTTCCGGGTCCGGGCTGCGCAAATGAACATGGTCCCAGGTCACTATCGGCATCGTCGGTCTCCCCTTGACGGTTTGTGCGTCGCTTGCCGCGGCGCTTCTCGCATTGGCTTGCGGCCGGCAACTTAGCGGCCTCATTCCGGCAAGGCCATCCCCTAATGCGTTGAGCGAGGCGGCCCGGTAGCCTGTGCCGATATCGTCAGCGTCGGATGCAACTATTTCCGATATTGCGGATTAGGGCATTAGCGGCGCAAACCGGCCATCGGCCGTCGGTGTCGGAGCCACGTCGCAGCGCGATGAGGTGACCATGAACACCGGGGTGTATCGCATCGAAAGGGCTTGGTTCGCCGGATCCTGGCTCGCTGGTCTAGGCAACCGGCTTTCGATGTGGTCGGCGGTGGGGATCAGTTGTACCAAAACGGGGTTGCTCTGGTCGGCGGTCGCCCTGGCCGTGATAGGCGGGGCGGGGATGCTGCTGTCAGGCAAATTCGGCGATGGCGCCGAGGGCGAACCGGCCATGCGGGCGGTCGTCGCCGAACCGGAACCGGCGGTAACATCGGCTCTAGCTACCGTGCAGGAGGCAGCTACCGCGCCAGAGGCAGCTACCGCGCCAGAGGCGGCCGAGCCCAATCCTCCGGAGGCCTCGCCCGGAGTGGCGGCGGACGGCCTGAAGATATCATCCCAGCGCTGGCGGCGGGGAGGACTGGGATCGAAGGCGCTCGTCACCTTCACGCTCCGGAACCGCAATGATTATGCGGTCAAGGACATCGAGATTTCCTGCGCTTTCAGCCGTGTCGACGGCAGTCACGTAACCGACCGCACCCGGGTGATCCATGACACCGTCAAAACGAAGGGGCGGAAAACCTTTGCCAGCGTTCATATCGGCTTCATTAATATCAACGCCAACCGGGCCAAATGCGTGCCGGTGGCTGCCAGCCGTGTTTGATTCAAATCACGTTCACAAAGAAGCGATTTGCCCGGATTGAACCTTACCGGGGCGGCCGGAACTAACTACGTGACATCCAGTTGTGCTGACACTCCGCGGGATGACGCGGATGGAGCGACCTGAAATGCCCGTATTGCGGTACTTTGTCTTTGTCGGCGCTGCGTTGTTGGCGCTGTTGTTTGTTGTGGCTGGAGCCTTTCCGGCCTTGCCGACCGCACAGGGCGTTAACACCACCGAAACCGCCGCGGCCGATGTGCCGATGATCCGGATCCACAGCGATCGCAAATGGCCGGAACGGGTGGTTTTCGACACCAGCGTTCCAACGATCGTTCCTGCGACCGTGGTCGCGGCTGTTCCGGCCCCGACGCAGACCGCAACGAACGAGACGCGCGTTGCTGCACCTGTTGGTGTTGCCGACGCTGGAACCAAAGTGTCCGCGCGGGATGCTTTCGCACAGCTCACGCCGTCCGATCTGAAGAAGATGAGCACGAAGCCTCAGCCAAAGCGCAAGATCGCGAAAAGGCATGTCGCGCCGCCGCCGATGCAGGTCGCGCAACGACCCCAGTTCGGGTTCTTCGCCAACAACATCTGGTAAAGCTGCTCGCGGCCTGCAGCGCTTGAGACGCAACGGCGATCGCGGCTGTTTCATTCGCCCAATCGCCGCGACCTCAGGGACAGTGCGGCGAGCCGGTGATAGGCGCCGGCCGAAGCCCGACAAAAACTGAAAAATAGACTTTTAGTAAAATGCCTCTGGTAGAGTGCTTGCTAGAACAGCCCGGCGCTCAGATCGAGGCCATAGGTTAGCGTCAGCAAGAATACCAATAGTCCTGCGCCGCAGAACATCGCGAGTTGCTTGAGGATTTCGATCTCGAGCGACTCCTTGGGAAGCGCGCGCGCAAGGACTCTGACGATGACAGCCATTTGTAATCTCCAATTCATGCCCCGAGATGGGTGCGATGCAACGGGTGTATCGTCATCCGCGCGCAGCCGATGTGAAGCAGATCACAGCGGGTTGGCTCGGCGCGATGCGCACCTCCTTCAAGCCCGCTCGTATGCCGACCCTAATATGCCGATTGCAAAATACAGCGCGAACACAACGAGGCTTCACCCACCCTCGCAGGCGAAATCGTTGCCGCTACTGTGCCGCTTGCATTGGCCGAATTGGCTTGAAGTGCGGCAAGAAGCTGGGCTTCCCAGGAGAGACGTTTGATCCGCAAGCGCAACTCGGAGGAGGGGCCAGTCGCGTCGGCGTTGAGCGTGAGGGCAAGATCATTTGATTTTGCCCATTCGACCGCCTCATGTCCGGTGATCACACGGACATAATCGATTGTCTCCTGCGGCAACTGGCTTTTGCCGGTGAGCCATCTGTGGACACGCTCCGGACCGGCATTATAGGCCGCTGCGGCCAGACCCAGATTGCCAAAATGATCCCTGAGTTCGTGGAGCAGTTCGGCCGATTTTGGCAGCGCTTCCGCCGGGTCGAACGGGTCTCGCAGGCCCCGGGCGAATGCCGTGCCGGGCATGAACTGGGCGATGCCTTGCGCGCCCGCGCGGCTGACCGAGTTCGGATTGAATCCGCTTTCTTGCCGGATCAATCGCAGGAAATACCCGACGGGCAATGTGTGCGCGGTCGCGGCGTCCTCGGCCATCTTCCGGAGCGTTGGATCCGACTGCGCGCGTGGCTGCGTCACCGCGACGGTTGGCTGGCGCCGGCGGAGGCGCAACGTCATGCCCGGAGGCACCTGCGCGATCGAAACCTCTCCGCCGGCGACATGCGCCGGCTTTGACATCACGGCGTCGAATACGCCGATCGTCGAAAGCAGCGACGCTGCAAGCAGGCCAGGCATACGAGTGGCGCCGCTGACAACATGACGATTTCGCGACATACGATCGCGTTGGCGGCTCTGACAAATTACGCTATCGCCAGACGCGACCATGTGTGTAAACCCGGTCCGGTCGACGCGTCCTGCCGTTAACGCATCTTTCGAACAGAAAGCCGAGCGATGAAAGCACTATCACGGGTCTGGCTTGCCATGGCGATGTTGTCCGTCGCATTTTCGGAGCACGCGATGCGCAATCCGCGTCGTCGGCAACCCCGCCAGCTGCGTCCGACGTCTATATTCAGCAATCGCATGGCCGGGTGGCGCCGGGCATAAAAATCCAGGGCAAGCCGACTCCCGAAGCGACCGGCGCAGCCACTCCAAGCACAGGTCCGACCGCGCCGATAACCTGCAACGCCCAGAATGCATCATCGCAAGCCTGCTATACCGCGACCCAGCAAGCGCGGCCGGCAACGCGGTAATTTCCCGACGCCATTCAGGTTTTTGGGGCATCCTGCGCGTTAGCCTGAATGAAGCTGGCTTTCCGCTGTCTTTCGAGCTCATGCATGAATGCGTCTCCCGCGGCTCGATCCTTGAACTGCCAGAGATTGTTCTTCACGCCCTCGAAAATCAGCGCATAAACCGCGAGCTGCACGCCTTCCCGGACACCCAGCGTGGCCGGCGAATTCTTGGTGAAGCCAAGCTCCGCCTGCAGAAGTTGATCGACCGCGGCGAACAGGAATGCGGAGCCCTGGACCTGGAGCGAATAGATCGTCTTGGTGGTTGTAACGGAGGCCACCACGCGCCCGGTTTGCACGCTGACAGCTCGCAGCGCGACCGTGATGATATCCTGCCGATATTGGATGTTGGGGCCAACGCCCAGGTAATTTGCGCCGATACCGCCTGTGGATTCGTCGCTGTCGTAACCGATGATGCCGCCCTCCAGCAAAATGCCGGCAAAGCGCAGCGGCGGAAGGCTCGGCGCCTTGTCGCCCTCGGCGGCGGTGCGGGTATTCTGGATGATCTGGCGCTCTTGCAGAAGTGGCTGAAGATCGTTGCGCTCGACGACGTTGAACCAGGCGCCACCGCCCGCTTTGGTCAGCACGTCGATCAGCACAGCGCCGGCGCCCTGGGTCAACGCGCGTGAGAATTCGGCAAAGTTGTCGTTCGGTTTGTTCTGTCCGGTCAAATCCGGAAAGTTGTAGACCGTGACATCCAGGCTCCGCCGCGGCGGCGGCAGTCTATCGAGAACGATACCCGTCTTGGTGTCGGGAACGAGCGTGGCTCGATGGGCCATTGGATCGTCAGCAGATCCGGTAATGCATCCGCCTAAGCTCAGTGCGAGCATCGCCATCGCCGCGATGCTCCTGAGATGTCTGTTCATAGTTTGAAATCCAGGGGGCTTCTAAATCTGGTGGGATTTTCGTGTGGGGCGTTTTATGGAGGGATGACAACGACGGTGGTGCCGCTGCCACCACTGCCGTTGCCGCTAGTGCCGCTAGTGCCGCTCGTGCCCGAACCGCCGACGTTCTTTCCGAGATCGCTCACCGCGTTGGCGATGCTCGACAGATCTGGCGACTGCGCGCCGGATTTAGTGCCTTCTCCCTGAGCCTGCGCAGTAGAGAGCAGAAAGGTTCCGTTGAGCGGATTGCCGCCGAAGGTCGGATTGACCGGGTGATAAACCAATTCGGAGGCGAAGGCAGGCGCTGATGCGTTGATGCCGACCGCGATGATCGCCACAACCGTCCAATACCGCTTGCTCATGAATCGCACCTCTATTTGAAATGATGGCGGCTTATCGTTTGATCAACAGGCTGCCATTGGGGAGCCGAGCGATCAGCATGTTGAGAGGGGCTGAACCGGCAGGCTGAAAGACACCGATGGAAAGGCCCTTCGTATTGATCAGGCCGAGGTTCGACAGATCCTTGCCGCCCTGGAACACTCCGACATTGTTGTTGTTGCCGCCGATCACACCGACATTGGAGAAGTTGCTTCCACCGGATTGCGACTGCAAGACCCGATTGCTGTTGCCGACTTGCAGCGTCTGCGCAATGTTGCCGTTTCGCGCCGGCGTCGATGTTTCCGGGGTCGGCACGAACGTCGTTTCGCGCGGCGCGTTCTGCGAGACCGGTACCAACTGGATCGACGAGGAGGCAGTCGATGCCGATACGAAGCCGGAAGAATTCGGATTAACTTGCGTAATGTAGGCGCTCTGCGCCGATGCGGGCGCAGACGCAGCCAACATCAAAGCGCCGATCAAACCAGCTTGCAGCGACATGACGGATTTCAGGGTGAAGTGCATGTGAAGCTCCCGCGGTCGGATTGCAGTGAGAGCTCGGCGCGATAATGCCCAATTGCCGAGCGATCCAGAATGAGGGTCGTCAAAACCTTTTCAGGCTCGTTCTGCAAGGCGAAGCTGCCGCTCTGCGTGTTGTTGGTACTGCCCGTAGAATTCTGCTTGGCGATGACAAAGCTGTATTGTCCCGAAACCGGGGCATCGGATCGCACGACGGCTTCAAGCCGGAGGAAATCCTTTTCCGGTTGAGCGCGAATCACACATTCTACTGCGACGGGAGATATCGGCATTTTGATCGGTTCTAGGTCGTCATTCGGTCGGACGCGGTCAATCGTTGGATCAGGTCTTGCGTAGAGTTCCGGGTACAAGTCTTCGGTACAGGTGCGCCTCAGCTTTTTTTGACAGCGATCGCATCTGCGACCAAACATCTAGAGAGCATTCGTAACAGTTGTGTAACAGTGCCGATCACAATGAAATTGCATAACAAACGACCGTCAGCGAGTGTCGTGTTTTCCCTGAAACGATGATCGTTCAGCCTATGCCGACCATTACAGATCTCGTGGACAATGGCGCGATAGTAAAAATCGACGTCGAACTCGCGCCACATGATCAGCCGCTTCGATTGCTCTACGGCACGCCGCAGTTCATTGCGTGGTTGCAGGAGGTTCTCGACGGCGCCAAGCCGGCGCGGCTGCTTGGCCATACCTCGCCCGCGGAGCAAATTGACGATCTCTTTCATTCGTTCTTGAGCGGAGAGCATCTGGTCTTTACAAGGCAATTTCGCGTGGTGCGGGCGGAAGAGAACGCCGTCTGGGAACTGAAGACGCCGGACACCCGGATCTTCGGGTGGTTCATGGCGAAGGATTGCTTTGTGGCCGTGTTCGGCAATTGGACTGACATAATCAAGGACCATGATCTCTACCGAGGGTATCGGATTGCCATCCGGCGGTTGCGGCGCGAGCTGGATATCGATGCGACGTTGTGTGTAAGGGGAGTTGCGCCTGATGACGTTCTTTCGGTTTGATATCGGCGCGCGATCCCGAACCGCGGGCAGGCTGATAGGGCGGGTTCGCCGGGAACTGCTGCGGGCCGTGACGGAAGAAAAGCGGGCCGGCTTGACCCAGCAGGAATTGGCGCGCCGCCTCGAGAGCCATCGTTCGAACATCAATCGTCAATTGTCCGGCGAGGCGGAGATAACGTTACGGTCTCTCGCTGATCTCGCCTGGGCACTTGATCGCGAAATTACCTTTGAATTGAGCCGTCCGAACAACACGGACGGGCAGAACGTTGCGCCGCTGACTTCCACGGTCGGTCACAAGCCGGCCAGGATCATCGGACCAAAGACGTCAGGCGATTAGGGTATTGCGGGAAATGGTCAGATGCGTCTCCACCGCGGGAGATTTGGCATCGGACAAGCGGCCGTCGATTTGAACGGCGCTGATCATCGAGATCTGCCGCGCAGCACGCCAGACTTCTCAGCGAAAAAATGGAAAAAGGCGGCGGGTCTTCACCCGCCGCCTGAAGTCGTTACTTCTGCGAAACGACCGCAACGTTGTGCGAGCCGAACTGCGCGGTGAACGAGGTGTTCGCCACGTTCGCGCCGGTCGCCTGAGTAACGTTCGCCGAGTTGCCGATGCCGAACTGCATCGCGACCTGGGTGTTGTTGCCGGCCATCGCCTGCTGACCGGTGCTCTGCGCGGCGTTGACCACGTTCGAGCCGCCGACCTGGGTGATGAACGAGTTGTTATCACCGAGTGCGACCGGAACCGCCATGGACTGGGCGACGGTCGCCTTGTTCTTGGCACCGACCTGCGCAGTCACGCGTTGTTGGCGCCATTACCGGTGCTAAGGGCCTGCGTAGTCTGACCGATCGTCGCGGTATTGCCGAAGCCGGCCTGGAAGGTTGCCTGGGCATTGCCACCATTCTCCTGCGCGACCTTGGCGTTGTTCTCAGTACCGACCTGACCGACGAATGAAGCGTTGGTCTGATCGGCAGCAACACCGTTGTCGAAGGTGGTGCCGCCCTGGGTCACCTTGACGGTGTTGGCGTTGCCAGCCTGCACCGTGGCGGAGGCATTGAAGGCACCATTGCTCGCTACGACGCCACCCGTCGCCGATCCGTTCTGATTGATGGTCGCCTGGTTGTTGCGTGCCGACCTGGATCGACGCCGACGTGTTGCCAAAACCCTGTCCAGAACCGCCGAACTCGCCGCTGGCGTCAGCAGTCTTCTGCGTCGTCTTGACCGTATTCTCGTCGCCGAACTGGCCGGTGAACGAGGTGTTGGCGCCGCCGACGGGCGAAGCCGAGGCCGGGGTGCGGGCACTGTCGGATTGCGTCAGGAACGACATGTTGCCCGTGCCGGCCTGCATCGTGGCCTGGTTGTTCTGACCGCCGGTCTGCTTGGCGGTGACGCTGTTTCCAGAACCGAATTGGGCGCTGAACGAGTTGTTCGCGAAATTGACGCCGGTGTCCTGGGAGTTCGGGGCGGAGTTGGTCTGGGTGGTCGTGGCCGAGTTGAACTGGCCGCCCTGGACATTGCCCGAATTATTCATGCCTTTCGCGAGGTTGCTGACCTGCGTGGTGACGACGCCGTTGCGGCTGCCAGCCTGGAACGTGTCCTGGTTGTTGTTGCCGTTCTTCTGCGTGATCGAAGCGGTGTTGGCATCGCCGATCTGGACGTTGGCCGAGTTGTTGATCTGGTTGGCAATTCCGCCGGTCTGTACGCTCGACACCGAGTTGGACTCGCCCGCTTGAACCGTGGCCTGGTTGTTGTCGCCCTTCTTCTGCGAGATCGTGGCCCTGTTTTTGTCACCGATCTGGGTGTTAGCCGAGCTGTTGGTCTGGTCGACAATTCCACCGACCTGCGTGCTCGTTACCTGGTTGGATTCGCCGGCCTGAACCGTGGCCTGGTTGTTGTCGCCCTTCTTCTGCGAGATCATGGCCCTGTTGTCGTCACCGATCTGGGCGTTGATCGAGTTGTTAATCTGGGTGGCAGTTCCACCGACCTGCGTGCTCGTTACCCGGTTGAGCTGGCCGGTCTGAACCGTGGCCTGGTTGTTGTTGCCCTTCGTCTGCGAGATCGTGGCCGTGTTGCCGTCGCCGATCTGGATGTTGGCCGAGCTGTTGGTCCGTTTGGCCTTTCCACCGGTCTGCGCACTCATCACCGAGTTGGACTTGCCGGCCTGAAACGTGGCCTGGTTGTTGTTGCCGCTGTTCTGGGAGACGGTCGCGTGGTTGCCGGCTCCAACCTGCTCGATGAAGGACTCGTTGTCGTGCGGACCGGCAGCGTAGGCGGCCGGGGCGCTGGCGAGGACGAGCGCCAAAGCGGTCATCATTTTCATGACGGAAATCTTCCTTCGTTTTCCAAGGTGGGGTCGACGGGGATCGCCGCCCTCGGCGCGCGTTAAAACATTCTTAACCTAACGGGCAGATGACAGTTTCGATTCATTCTTCGTTAAGGTTTATGCGCGTGCGGAAACGCGCGCGCCAGATCGGCACGCACGCTCCGTCAGGAGTGGTTGGGGGCTATTGAATCAGGAGGCGTGTTCGATGCGCAGCGAGCCGAGCCGAATTTCCTGCCCGGCATCGATGACGGCCCGAATCCGCATCAGGCCCGAGCTTCGCAGCTCGAGCGGGGTGAAGATCAGGCTCGTGGCGGCGACGATAAACAGCGGTGCGCCGGTATCGGTCCTCAGATTGGCGACCAGTTCGGTCTGGCTGTGCTGTTCCGGAGTCTCGATCGGCTCTTCACAAAACGGCTTGTCGTCGCCGGGCAAATAGCATCGTACGGCGATCGAGCCGAACGGCTGCGAGGCGGGCGAGAGAATATGCGTGTGCACACATAATTTCGGAAGCACCAGCGGAAACGGCTCCGAAATGAAAATCACCCCGTTATAGCAACCGATGAAGCTGAGTTTGCCGCCCGCCTCATTGCGAATGTCGTCACAGAAAATCGAATATCCGTAGCGATCCATTTGTCAAAGCCGCCGGTTCCAACTCGTCCGGATGGCAAAATGCGTTCCGCGTCCGGTTGGCCATCCTCTTCTCTCAGGATTGCGACAGCAAGATTACAGCGGGCCGCGTTTACCGAGACCCCAATGGCAACGCTCACCGTGAGTTACCCCACGCGATCGGTTCACGGGACGGATGCGGAGTACGCTTGTGGCCTGCCGCGGCTGGCCTGTTTGCCTGATTTCGGTCGGCATTTGGGCTGGAAAACGGGCGGATCGGAGGGCATATTGCGCCGATGCACACAAGATTCTCCGTCCTGCTATCCGCCGCAATATTGGCAACTGCAATTCTATTGGTGTTCCGCGACGAACTTCACGCCCATGGTCCTCATAGCCTGAACCGGCTGGCCGAGCCGGTGACGCAATGTGGCTTCTGGGGGGATATGTCGGCTGGGATGTCGTGCCGATGACGCAACAGACGCGCGTGGCAAGCGTGGATCGCGGTTAGAGCGCTTCGGCCGACGCAACGATTTCACCGATTTCCTTGAGCGTCCGCCAACGCTTCATCTGTCCCGTTGTGCTCCGGCCGGCGGTGGCTCGGTCAGGAGGCGGCGTCTGCGCGCGCCGCTGCCTGATCTTTCCTCTCGGCGCCGCCGGGCAGGGGGCGCGAACTCGGATTTGACCTTCGCGCCGACCGATCATACGCCGACGTCCGCCAACTCTCGCCGGAACGATAGCGGCGCCAGTGCAGGACCGCGCCGACGATCAAGACCGGTACCAATGCCCCAGCAATGATGTAGGCCGACAACGGCTTCGGCGATATCCATTCGAGCGCAATCGCCGCTACCAGCCAAAACGCCGCGGATATCATCGTGAAATCGATCATCGGAAATTGCAGGTAGTAGCAGAGTCCGATCGCGATCACCGTCGGAGCCGTGGCGGCGGCGATCATGTAAACCGTCAATTCCTGGGGCGACAGAACATCGATCACCATCGATCCGAATAGCCAAAGGACTCCAAACATGGTCACAACATCAATGGGGCGGCGCATGGATTAATCTCCAAAAGGCCGGGAATTGTTCGTGGTATGATCTCAGGACCGTGCCGGGCGGAAGTCAATTGGGGAGAACGGAAAGAAGGGGGTTGACTCGCAAAAGTGGGTTACGGATCAGGCTCAGGCGAACACCGCCTCCGGTCCGGAGGCGGCTTCCGTTAGGCATCCATCTTTCCGGCCCATGATCCGCGCGGCGCAATTGGCTTAGCGATGTCTTGTTCAGCTGACGCAAAACCTCGCTGAGCGTAGCCGTATCGAAATAACCCGCCGTGAAGCCTTTTCCGTAAATCTTGCGAAGCGTGGTTGCTGATCTGACCACTTTAGCGATGAATCGACGCAGACAGGATCGTTAGAGGCGAAGGAACATGCCATCGTTCGCTCAAGATCCTGTAGGCGCCTGAAGGCGGGATAAGAGCCGCTGTTGAAAGCAGCTTGAAAAGGAATTGGCTAAGTGCGAACTAGTTGCGGTGGTTTTGACGCTTGGCGCCAGGACGCATGGGCAACAGGAGAGCCAAAAGAGCAACATTCAGCTCTTTCTGCTAACCTATTGAAATCATTAATGCGCTCGTAGCTCAGCTGGATAGAGCATCGGATTTCGATTCCGAGGGTCGGGAGTTCGAATCTCTCCGAGCGCGCCACTTCGTACTCATCTGCGAACCCGGAACAGCCCCGTTCCGGCTGGCCGGAACCGCTCTTTCGAGTACGTCTTTGCTGCCTCTGATCCGGATCTGGGGATCGTCGACCTCGATCACGTCGATGAGGGACTGCAGGTAGGCCTTGCGGAACGGAATTGATCCACTGCCCGAGCCGCTACCCAATGGCCGGATGATCTCACCCTCTCGTTTAACATCTCGCCATCGCAATTGAAGGACCGCACTTTGGGCCTTCGCATTCTCGCAATTCTCGGAGAATCAGTTGGTGAGGTTGATGAGCAACTGGTGCAAGGCATTTGTTTCTATATGTTGCTGCGGCTGAATGGATTCGTGGGTTCGTTTGTGATCTTCTGATCGGCGGCCGGTTCTAAAAATTATTTTTTTTATATTTTTTTTGAGATTTTTTTTATGCGTGAAAGCTTCGTGGTTGATCGCGATCCCATTCGCTTTTTCTCAAAGTTATCGCGTATTTCATTGTGTTCGGAGCACTTTATGCGGAAGCGACACCGGCTTCGGTCATCCAGCACGTCGGTCAAAGCCCGTTAATATACGGGAGGCTGAGTTAGGATTCCGGTAACCACTACTACGAATACTATTTTTGGGGGTCTTGGCTTGGCACAAAACCCGCTGACGGCAGGGATCCCCGCCGTCGTCAAGTCGCTATCGAAACTGCATTCGGATGTCACAATGTTCTCCGGCGCAACCATTCTTGGTGATGGCAAAGCGGCGCTCATCATCGATGTCGCCCAACTGGTTGTCCTCGCCCAGGCTCAGTCTGAAAAACAGCAAATCAACGAGCCGGCGTAAATGAATCGCGATTACGGACATGACGCGGCCACGACACACGACGACGCTGCCATGCAGGTTGTGATGGTCGGCCTTGGCGACGAAAAGTTCGCCCTGGACGCCGGGCTCGTGAGGGAAATTATCGACCCTATTCCTGCCACGCAGGTTGCGGGTGCGCGGTCATTTCTTCCGAGCGTCATCAATGTTCGCGGCAACGTCATTCCGCTCGCCGACCTGCGCATCCGCTTTGGAATGCCCATGAGCGATGACTCGGCCGATACTCGCATCGTTGTCATCGAAATCAATATCGATGGCGATCCAGTTCTCGTCGGCGTCATCGCCGACAAGGTCTACGAAGTCACGGAAATCCTACGGACCGATGCGCAGCAGACGCCGCGCGTTGGCATGCATTGGAAGCCGGAGTTCATCCGCTTCATCACGAAATGGCGTGAAGAGTTCGTTATTGTTCCAAACATGGAACGTATCCTCAATTGAAACGATCGTACGCGACGATCATAGGGGCTGAAGATGAGATTTACCGTAAAAGCAAAGCTGGCCAGTGCCTTCGGCGCTGTCATCGTTCTCTCCATGATCACAGGGGGGGTAGCTTACACCAAGTTGACCCAATTGGCGGCGACGAGCGAGCAGCTCGAGCAGCGCGCAGCAAGAATCGACAAGGCCGGGGAGATGCAAAACCACGTCCTGTATCAGTCGCGTGGGGAAAAGGACATCATCATCGCATCCACGGATGCGGAAATGCAAAAGATAGCCGAGGAGATTAAAGGATTCCGCAAGGAAACAATCCGCCTGCGAGACGAACTGATGGCGACCGCAAGCGAAGGAGACAAGCGGCTTCTCGAAAAATTCTCTGCATCCAACGACGCGATGAGTGCCGTTCAAGACAACATCATGAAATTCGCACAGGAGAATTCCAATAATCGCGGTGCCCAGCTTTGGGCCGCCGAAGGTCAGTCGACAGTCAAGGAATTCAACGACGCGATCGATGCGCTGTTTGCCGAGGCGGGCCACGCCGCCGCGTCAGCCGAGCGCTCCGCTGTTCTGTTCGTGCTGCAGACCGTTCGTCTTGAAGGCGAGCGCGCTCAGAAGGAGACAGTGCTGTCTTTTTCGGCGACCAGCATGGAGGAATTAAGTGCGATAGAAAAGGTACTTAACGAAAGAATTGAAGCCCTCAAGGTCTCGGTTCAGCAGGCTTCTGTTCCCTTGGCCGCGGCGGGACTTTCCGGCAACAACCTCAACATACAGTCCGATCGTTTTGTAAAAATGATCAACCGCGTCGGAGCTATCGTGCAGGTAGGCGGGAATATCAAGGCAGGAGGACTGTCGAGTACCGACGGCAAAGCGAAGACGGCGGACGCCATCGCGACATCGGGTGAGTATATTGCTTTCACAAGGAAACAGATGGCCGACATGGCCGCTCAGGCGGCTCAAGATGCCGGTCAGGCCCAGATGCTGTTGATCGGGGTGATAACTGTATCTTTGCTGATAGCTCTTGCCTCTGCGGTATGGATAGCGCTCAATATTAGCCGGAGCCTCAGCCGTGCCGTGGGTCTCGCGGATGCTGTCGCCATCGGCGATCTTAGCCAGAAGATTGAAATCTCCAGCAATGATGAAATTGGCGATCTGGTTAAATCGCTGAACATCATGACCGTCAACCTGAACGGGACGGCGAAGATCGCCGATGCGATCGCCGGAGGCAATCTGACGATCGACGCAAAGCGGTTGTCGGACAAAGATACCCTCGGGATGGCGCTTGAGCGCATGGTGGAGAAGCTTCGCGTGATCGTATCCGAAGCTCTGACGGCGGCTCAAAACGTGTCTGCGGGTAGCCAGGAGCTGTCGGCGAGTGCCGAGCAGCTGTCGCAGGGCGCCACCGAACAAGCCTCTTCGGCGGAGGAAGCCTCCTCTTCCATGGAGGAGATGGCGTCGAACGTGAAGCAGAATGCGGAGAATGCCAACCAGACCGAGAAGATCGCCGCGCAATCCGCCAAGGACGCGGAAGCAAGCGGCGCCGCCGTGGGCCGCGCTGTCGAGGCCATGCAGACGATCGCGGAAAAAATCACGATCGTGCAGGAGATTGCCCGGCAGACGGATTTGCTCGCACTGAATGCGGCTGTCGAGGCGGCGAGGGCGGGCGAGCACGGCAAGGGTTTTGCGGTGGTCGCATCGGAAGTCCGCAAGCTTGCCGAACGCAGCCAGGCGGCTGCGGCCGAGATCGGCGCGCTGTCGTCGGAAACCGTCAAGGCCGCGCAGGAAGCTGGCTCCATGCTTGCCAAGTTAGTCCCGGATATCAAGAAGACGGCCGAACTGGTGGAAGAGATCACGTCGGCCTGCCGCGAGCAGGACGTGGGATCGTCGCAGATCAATCAGGCGATCCAGCAACTCGACAAGGTCGGCCAGCAGAACGCCAGCGCCTCCGAACAAGTCTCGTCGACGTCCGAGGAGCTTGCGTCCCAGGCCGAACAGCTCCAGTCGACCATCGCCTACTTCAAGATTGAGCAGGCTTCGAAGGAGCCGGCGCGCGGCTCGATGCCGATCGACAAGGCTGTCAGCCAGTTGCGATCCAAGGCGGCGAGCATGTCGGCGGCAGAACACGGAGGCAAGAAGCCGGCAGCCATAAAGCAGCCCGCGCGCGGGCTCAAGGTGGCAAACGGCGGCGGCTTTGCCTTCTCGATGGATGACGGCGGAGACGATCGCGACGCGGAGTTTCAACGCTGAAAACGATCCGGCCTGTCTCCGACAGGCCGGATACCTTCCTTCAGTCACTATCCTTAGCGCGTGGAGCGCAATATGGCCGAAACGGCTCAATAGAGTTCGTAGTTTTATTCTGAGTGGCGCGCCACTTCGGTGCACCGGCCGAAACGATCCTATCACCAGTCCTTGTAGGTCGGCTCGGTACACCCGCCGCACACCCAGGGAAATGTCCAATCGGCGGTGCGTTTGGCACTCTCGGGAAGATATCTGCTCCAGGCCGAAGCCTTGATCGGGTTGATGGACTGCCAGACCACGTCAAAGGTTCCGGAAGCGTTGAGCTTGCCGATCATGACCGGCTTGGAGAGATGATGATTGGTGTTCATGACAACCTCAAAGCCGCTCGGCGCCCTTACGCGCTGGCCGTACATCGCCTGCCGGACCGCACTGACGTCGGTTGTGCCGGCCTGGCTGACGGCCTGCGCCCACATCCTGAAGCCGATCAAGGTCGCCTCCATCGGGTCATTCGTGGTCTTGTCCCGTTGGTCGGTGAAATCCGCCCACATCTTGATGAATGCGTCGTTTTCCGCCGACTTGATGGACTGGAAGTAGTTCCAGGCAGCGAGTTGGCCGGTTAGACCATTCTCGCCAATGTCCAGCAATTCGCGTTCACCGACCGAGAGCGCCATGATCGGAATGCTTTCGGCGCTCACTTGCTGGGCTATCAGTTCCCGGTAAAAATAAGCGTTCGCGTCTCCGTTTATTGTCGAGATCACCGCGGCTCGCTTTCCGTTCGAACCCAAAGACTTGATCCTTGCAACGATCTCGCGCCAGTCGGAATGCCCGAACGGCGTGTAGATCGTCGTTATGTCTTCCGCTGACACACCCTCGGCCGCGAGGTAGGCGCTCAATATCCGGTTGGTCGTGCGCGGATAAATATAGTCCGTCCCGAGCAGAACCCATTGGCGAATCTCGCCGCCCTCCTTGCTCATGAGGTAGCGAACCGCCGGAATGGCCTGCTGGTTCGGCGCAGCACCCAGGTAGAAAATGTTGCGCGAGCTTTCCTCGCCCTCGTATTGAACGGGGTAAAAGAGCAAGCCGTTCAGTTGCTCGAAGACGGGAAGAACCGCTTTTCGGGAAACAGAGGTCCAGCACCCGAATACGACCGCGACTTTCTCCTTGGTCAGCAACTCCCTGGCCTTTTCGGCAAAGGCATCCCAATCGGACGCGGGATCGACCACGATCGGTTCAAGTTTCTTTCCGAGCAGTCCCCCTTTCTTGTTCTGGTCGGCAATGAGCATGAGCACCGTGTCCTTGAGGACGGATTCGCTGATCGCCATGGTGCCAGACAGGGAGTGAAGAATGCCGACCTTGATAGTGTCTTCGGCGGCATGAACAGTTGAAACAGCGAAGCTCAGCCACACCGTGAGCAGGACCGATCGTATGCCGCTGGCGATCGGTGTCCGCTTCATGTCGATACTCCCGTGAGTTCAAAAACGTGGGTTTCTTTTGTCATGCCCTTGGCAACGACGGCATCAAGGGCTTTGAATTGGAAGAGATCCTTGACCCGGCGATACACATCCTCACTGACCAGGATCGTTGTCCCAAATTCCTTGTTCAGGCCTTCAAGACGCGCTGCAAGATTAACGGTGTTGCCAAGAGCGGTATAGTTCATGCGCTCTGTCGATCCGACATTGCCGACGACGGCCTCGCCGACATGAATGCCGAACCTCGTAACGAACGGCTGCAGTCCGTCGGCCTCAAACTCTGCGTTGAGTCGCTCATTGGCAGCCTTGGCCGCGAGAACGGCCCGGCAGGCGCGCGCAACGTGGTCTGGCTGCGGATTAGGTGCGTTCCAGAAAACCATCACGGCGTCGCCGATGAACTTGTCTACGGTGCCGCCCTCGGCGAGGAATGCTTCCGTCAGCGCCGAGAAGTATCGCGAGGTTTGGCGCATCAGCACGTCAGGATCGGCCAATTCCGCAATCGACGTAAAGCTTTGGACATCCGTGAAGACCAGCGTCAGGTCTCGTTTTACGCCGCCAAGCTTGGTCGAGATGGAATTGTCGATCAGCCCGCGGACGATCTCTTTGGGAACGAAGCGCGCGAACGACCATATGGCCCGCTGCGCGAGATTCATGGTATTGCCCAGTGCGTGGATCTCCTTGATGTAGAAAGTCACCGGCTTGAGTTCGGGTTCGGCCAGTGTTTGTAATTGGCGCGCCTGCGCGGTAATCCCTTGCAGGGAGCGCGACATCCGGCTGCCGAACATCCAGACGATCGGAAGGAAGGCCGCGCCAACCAGGATCGCGAGAACAAGCCCATTGAACTGAAGCCTGCGGACGTTTTGGACGAAGTCATCCTGGGCTGCCAGCAGCAACATGCTGCCATGGTAGCGATCACCGAGAGCGAACTTCGTCAGCCTGAAGAGATAACCTTGTCCCGACTCATCCTGAATGCTTCCCTCGTTGTGGTCCCGGTTGTACGATCTGCGCAGCACGGAGGCCATGAGCCCCGAATTGATCCCGTCGATGCTGGGCAACGAGGATCGGGCTGGGTGCGTCATTGCGCTCGCAACGAAATCTGAAAATTCGGGATGCGCGATGATTGATCCCGCCTGGTCGAAGATCATCACCGTGCCGTGCTGTCCCGGCCGCTGGGCCTGAACAAAATCGCTGAACGTATCGAGCTTGAGATCGGCGGCGAGCACACCCGGCACCTTGCCGCGCAGCGGCGCACTGACGGTGATCACCGGCGCGCCGATGCTGAACGAGAGATAGGGCGCCGAAACATAGGGACGGTCGGTCTGCATCGTCGTCGAGTACCAGGAACGCTTGCGGGCGTCGTAGCCGTAGTTCCACATATCGATCTCGTCGATATCGTTCCCTTGCTTGTCCTGGAAGAGCCGCCGCATCGGCAAATCGCCCTCTGCGGTGGGGCGAATGAGATTGATCGCGATGTCCGCATTCATGGGCGCGCGCAAGCGCTCCCGCTGCTCTTCGCTCAGGTCGCTGATGCGGCGCACCTGCAGCCAGGCGCCATTCTCAAAGCCGGCATAGATGCTGTCCATCTGAGGCAATTCCTGCAGCGCAGCCTTGAACAGCGGAATGGCACGGCCGGTCTCGCTTCGTTCATTCGAGTCGGCCACGCTGGAACTGGTGGCCAGCACATGGACCAGGGAAGAAATCGTGGAAAGTTCGCCCTGAAGGCGTCCCAGTGCCTTGGTGCTGGTTGCGTCCATGTAGGCGGACGCTGCTTCCTGGGTCGCCCAGCGCAGGGACCGGAGCTGAATGGCGATCAGCAGTGTGGCCAGCGCGACGATAAACGCCATTACCGCAAACGTTATGGAGGTCCGGAATGTGAGCATCTGCGTTCCGTCTCGATTTCCGTTCCGGCAGTTTCGGGGCGTCTCACAGTACCTTTGTCGCGCCAGGAATTGTCCGTAGCGCCGCCGTCATGGCCCAGCTCAATGCGACGGTCAGCACGAACGCGATCGAGGCCTTGGCGATCGCGGGGATGTCGAAGTCGAACAGCCAGTATTGCAGCCAGAGCACGATCGGATAGTGCACCAGGAACATCCCATAGGCGTCAGCCTGCATCGGATCGAGCATGCTCCAGCCTGATCGTTTGAAGCGCAGGAAGAACGCCAGGATTGCAAACAGGATCGCCGCACTGAAGGCGACGAAGAACAGTCCGTAGGCGGCCTCATACCATTGCGGCAGCTCTGGAGGATTGCCCAAGATCCCGCGCTTGATGTAGATCAGTCCCCACAACAGGCAATAGGGAACGAGGGTTACGGCCACCCAACCCCAGTTGCTCTTTGCCAGCCGTCCATCCGCACTCAAAAGGCCGCGATCGACGCTCGCCGCGCCGATCCCCGCGCCCATGAAGAAATAGGCCGCATAGAGCAGGATGCGACTGGCTTGAACGTCGAATGGTCCGAACTCGAACCAGCGGTTCGGCCCGAAGTAGAGCCGCGCCGGCACGTAGACGATTGCGGTGACCACCAGAAGAAACAGGAAGAAATCGGCCGGCCGGTCAAAACCACGCTGCGACAGGCGGTTGATTGGATCGAGCAGGCGGGGCGAAACCCGATACAGCAGGCTGGCGGTGAGATCGAAAGCCAGCAACACCCAGACAAACCATATCGGGCCGCTGTGCCACGGACCGGCGGTGATCGTCTTCCACCAGAATTCCGAAAAGCCGAGATCGGGGTGCTGGCGCAGCGCGATTGCATAATACGCGATCGGGATCACGGTGAATGCGGCTATCGCGAACGGCAGGCCGAGCCGCAGCAGACGATCACGAAAGAAGCTTCCAGGCGATTTGTGCGCGAGGCTCGGCCAGACAAACAGTCCGGACAGAAAAAAGAACATCGCCATGAAGAAGCTGTCGGTGGCGAGAATCACGATGTCGAAGCCGAGCCATGATTTGGGATCGGTGTGACCGAAATAGGTGTAGGGGATGACCGCATGGTGGACCAGCACGACGAGTGTCAGGAAGGTGCGCGTGCGATCGATCGAGGCGTTTCGCACCTTGGCCTTTGGCGTGGCCCGGGTTTCCAGAAATTCCGAATGGGAAATGGATGTCATTGTGCCTGCCCTCAGGTTCCAAGCAGTTGCTGTAGCCTGAAACGGAATGCGGCAATGCGCCAGCTGACGCCCTCGGTAACGCGCGGGGGGATCCCTCGCTATGCGATTTCGGCTCGTTTGTTCGTTATTTTGAGAGACGGGGGAAGAGCGGCTGCGGCTTGCGGCGATGTCGGCGACTTAAACCACCGCGTTTCGCGCGATAACCTCGCGATAGAATGAAGCACTCAGCTTTGGCGTACGACGCTGCGTCTTGAAATCGACGTGATAGAGCCCGTAACGTTTTTCAAGTCCGTCTGACCATTCAAAATTGTCCATCAAACTCCACGGGAAGTACCCCTGCACGGGAACACCCTCCGATGTTGCGCGCTGCAGGTGCATCAAATAGTTGCGCAGATACATGATCCGGTCGACGTCGTAGACCGTACCGTCGATGGCAGGTTCGTCTGTCGCCGACGTTCCGTTTTCGGTAATGTAGATCGACTTTACGCCCCAAACTTCCGCCAGCTGACGCGGTGCCCAATACATCGCCTCGGGACCGATCCTGAGCCAGGTTGGCTCCATATGCGGAAACGATGCGGGAAACGGCGCCAGGGTAAAGCCCGGTTCGTTATCGGCCGCAACGACATAATGGTCTGGCGTGTAGACATTCAGCCCCACAAAATCGATGGGAGATGAAATGATGTTCACATCCTCGGCCGTGTATTTCGGGGCATTGTTGCCGGCAGACGCCAGAAATGCATCGGTATATTGTCCCTCCAGCATCACGGTCAGGTAGCCGGCGTTAAGTTCGCGCGTGGCGATTTCCGCCGCGCGTACGTTCGCTGGCGTTTCGATTGCAGGAACGCACGTGACCATGTTCTCGGCCGGGCCGACCCTGGTTCCAAGTCGTCCGTGTGCCCGGACCGCCTGCACCGCGAGTCCGTGCCCCAGCGCGACGTTGTGACGAACCTGGTTCAGATCTCGTTGGGGTAACCTCAGGCCGGGGGCGTCCGAACCGGTGCCGTAGCCCAAATAGACCAGCCTGGAGCATTCATTGATCGTGAAAATGTGCTTCACGCGATCGCTCAGCTGCGCCGTGACATAACCCGCATAGTCCGCAAATGCCTTTGCGGTGTCACGGGACGCCCACCCACCAAGCCGATCCTGAAGCGACTGAGGTAAATCCCAGTGATACAGAGTGGCGAACGGCTCTATGCCATTAGCCAGCAGTTCATCCAGAAGCCGATTGTAGAAATCGAGGCCCTTGGGGTTTGGCGAACCCGCGCCTTCTGGAAAAATACGAGGCCACGCAACCGAAAATCGATAGGCCGTAGTTCCCAGCGCCTTCATCAATTGGACGTCTTCTTTATAGCGATGATAATGATCGCACGCGTGGTCCGCATTGCTATGGTCTAGAATTGTTCCGGGTGTATGAGCGTGGTGGTCCCAGATCGATTGGCCTCGCTCGTCTTCCTTGACGGCCCCTTCGATTTGATAGGCTGATGTAGCCGTTCCCCATAGAAATGTGCTCGGGAAGCTGGAGGCGAGGCGCCGGTTCGTCGGCCTTGCCGGCTTGCTCGAGTCGGCCTGACCGGATTTTGCGGATATTGCCGATATTCCAAGCGCCAGCGATCCCGCGATCCCGGAAAATTGGCGCCGGGAAAGACCTTCGAATGGCATCATGTCACCCCGGTCCGATGGCATTGATCGTCGTCACGAACATAGATGACTGCTCGAGCGTGCGGCGCGGGCTCCGGGACCAAGCCAGCACCGATCGGATCAAGCGCGACCGTTCTCCTTGCCGGTTGGCGGACCTCCGAAAGAACCCGTGGCGTTGTCGATGCTGTTCCTGCAACTGCAACGGTACGCGTCTGCCAAAGCGTTGCACCGAGCAGGAGATAGGCCGCCGCAGTCCACAAGGCCTGCCAGTTCTGGAAGCCCTCGTTGAAGGCGAGATAGATCGCGGTGCTTGCAAAGAGGCTCGCGAACACGGCCTCCGCGATTGGGCGCGTGGCCGATCGCGGACGGTTTAACAGCGTCAGCGTCCAAAACGGGATCGCCACCATGGTCAGAGCGGCGAATGGGAAGTCGCGCCAACGCGGATCGAATACGAGTGCCAGCGCGCTTTCCGTTGCGATCAGCGCGGTCACGAGCAGCGTGAGACCCAGAAACATCGTTGGGAAGGATCGAGTGCTGGTGTCTCTTGGGCCGATCAATTCTGGAAATGTCGGCAGCGCGCGATCCGACATCGCCGCGTTGGCCGCCAGCAGTGGCGCGGCCGTTCCCGCAGCCAGCAACAAACCCCGCATGAGCCAGCTACCGAAACCGTAACTCTCGTAAAAAACCTTTTCCGCGTCCAGCCCTAGCAGAATGCCGCCGACGGTGGCGGATATCGCCACCGCAACCCACGGGGCCAGACGCGGCGACGCCTGGCGGCGCCTCAGCGTCCAAAAGGCAACTCCAAACACGGATATGCTCAGCGCAAGCCCGCATCCCAACTGTAGCCTCCAGAGCGGATAGTTGCTGATGGCGATCCCCGGCGGATATTTCAACTCGCGGGTCTCCCCATCGAATAAGCCCCAATGGGCCCCAACGGTACCCTCCCACTGACGCTTCCACGGCTCGTCGTAGGCCTCGAACAAATTGACGCGAAAGTTTTGCTGCCTCGCCCGATCGAGAATCTCGGATATGAAACGCGCCTGGTTGATGGAGGATGGAAGCGCTCCGTCGCGCATCCGTCCCTTGCTGGGCCAGCCGGTTTCGCCGATCAGGATTTCCTTGCCGGGAAATGCAAGTGCCATTTGTTTGCGAATGTCGTCGACATGCGCGGCTGCACCTTCGGCGCGGACCGGCAAGTCTTCCCAGTACGGCAGGAAGTGAATTGTCAGGAAATCGACGTCGTCCGACACTTCCCGGTAGCGAAGCCAGAATTCCCAAACATCGGCGTAGCTCACGGGAATATTCACGCGCGCTCGAACCGAGCGGATGGTTTCGCGCAGGTCCGACACGGTCATTTCTCCTCGCAGCAACACCTCGCTGCCGACCAAGATCGCTGTGACGACGCCGGGATGTTGGTCGGTTACCGATATCGCGGTGTCGATCAGGAGAGCGTTCTTGATGCGGTCGCGACCGAGCCAGACTCCAAGAATGACTTTCAGTCCGATCCTGGATGCAAGTTCGGGCACCATGTCCAATCCATTTTCGACGGAATAGGTGCGAACACATCTGGATATTTTGGAAAGCTGGGCGAGATCTTCCGCGATCTGTTCCGGGCTGATGATGATTGTCGAATTCCACGGGCTCTGTTGCTTCCGGAATGGCGCGTACGACACGCAATCCACTTTCGCTGAAGGATTGATCGGCGGCTGCAACAGCGTGATCGGCGTGGCCAGCCACCACCAGGCTGCGGCAATCATGCTCAGCGATATGAGGAGAAGGGCCAGTGCTATGTGAAAGCCAACTGGTTTTTTCCTCCCAGAAATCTGTCGATCAATCGGTTGAGCGATTGCGGTGGTGCTTGCCCCGTCAAGCCGTGTGAATGAGCGCCGCTGTTGGATCGACCAATGCTCTGTCCCAGATGATGACAATGTCAGGATCCCTGCAGTTGTTGTGCGGTTGCAGGCAAAATTAACGCGGCCGAGGCAACGCTTGATGCCATAGGCCCAATATTCGTCGCGTGATCGTCATGCTTTAATTTTGATGGATCAACTCGCGTCAGTAGTGGTGATCCCGGCACGGTGCAGCTATCATATGGTATCCGCGACCCACGTTTGTGTAATTGCCCCAAAGGACAATATCCTCCCGGGCAGTTTCCCGTATTCATTCGGCTCGATCGATGTTGACCGGTTGCGCTTACCGGCATCCGCTTGAAACGATGCGGAACCGCATCACAATTTGCCTAGCCATAGCTACGGAGGTCATGACAACACCGAAGGCCGGGACCGCAACGCCGCATTGGTCGCGTTAGAAGTAATTGGCTTGCAACGGCTGTACGAGCGCTTCCAGGTACAATGCGCGTGCTTTGATCGGCCGTTAGAGCATTGTGCTGCACCGCATCTAATCGAGGATCCGATGGAAACGCTGCTGCTTCCGTTTTCGCCCCGGTACATCATTCTCACGATTTGCGCCGTTGTTACGGTACTGCTTATCGGCATCGGTCTGGCGGACGGCAAGGTATTCGATCTTGTCTTGATCCCGGCCATGGTCTTCGCTGCGCTCACGGCGCTCGGCATCCGCGATCTCACTCAAAAGAGCCACGCGGTCTTACGCAACTACCCGATCTCCGCGCATATCCGCTTCCTGCTCGAAGAGATCCGGCCGGAGATGCGGCAGTATTTCTTCGAGAGCGAAAAGGATGGCATGCCGTTCAGCCGCGATATCCGCGCGGTCGTTTATCAGCGGGCCAAAATGGATCTGGACAAGCGGCCCTTTGGAACTCAGGAGGATGTCTACAGGGACGGCTATGAGTGGATGCACCATTCGATGTCGCCGAAGGCCCGCGCGGAAGAGAAATTCCGCATCACCGTGGGCGGTCCGGACTGCACCAAGCCGTATTCGGCGTCGGTCTTCAATATTTCGGCGATGAGCTTTGGCGCGCTCAGCCCCAATGCAGTGCGAGCCTTGAACGCGGGCGCCAAAAAAGGCGGCTTCGCGCATGATACCGGGGAGGGCGGCGTCAGCCCCTATCACCGCGAGAATGGCGGCGACCTGATCTGGGAGGTTGGCTCCGGCTATTTCGGCTGCCGCAACCGCGACGGCAGCTTCAATCCCGAATTGTTCGCGCAGGTGGCTTCCGACGACCAGATCAAGATGGTCGAACTGAAGATCAGCCAGGGTGCCAAGCCCGGGCATGGCGGCGTGTTGCCGGCGGCCAAGGTCTCGGAGGAGATTTCCAGGATCAGGGGCGTCGCCGTGGGCGAGGATTGCATCTCGCCGGCGACGCATCGCGCGTTTTCGACACCGCTGCAAATGATGGCCTTCATCGGCGAGATGCGGCGTTTGTCCGGCGGCAAGCCTGCAGGCGTCAAGCTTTGCGTCGGCCATAAATGGGAGTTTCTGGCGATCTGCAAGGCAATGCTCGAGAGCGGGATCTATCCCGATTTCATCGTGGTCGACGGCAACGAAGGCGGTACCGGCGCCGCGCCGTTGGAATTCATGGATCATTTGGGCATGCCGATGCGCGAGGGCGTCAATTTTGTCCACAACGCACTGATCGGCATCAACGCGCGCGATCGCATCCGCATCGGCGCTGCCGGAAAAATTGCTACCGCCTTCGACATGGCGCGTGCGATGGCGATCGGCGCAGACTGGTGCAATTCGGCGCGGGGTTTCATGTTCTCGCTGGGTTGTATCCAGTCGCTGAGCTGCCATACCGACCGCTGTCCGACCGGCGTAACCACACAGGATCCAACACGCGCCCGTGCGCTGGTGGTGCCGCACAAGATCGAGCGGGTCTACAATTATCACCGCGCTACCCTGTACGCGCTGGCGGAACTGATCGCCGCCGCTGGTCTCGAACATCCGCAGCAGTTGCGGCCGATCCATTTTTCAAAGCGAACCTCCACCGCCGAGGTCTGTTCGTTCGCACAGCTCTATCCGTCGCTTCGTCCCGGCGAATTGATCGACGGTACCAGCGATCCGCGCTTTGGCGACGCCTGGACGATGGCGCGGGCGGATTCGTTTGCTGCGAAGATATAGTCGTCGGAGCCCGCGTCGCAGGCCAGGTCGGCTTGGCGTCGTTGTTCCGCACAACAGCGGCCAACCAATCGCAGCCGGCCACCAGCACGATCGGACCATTTGGGAGCGTACCGCAGCCAACACTTGCGGCCGCTCCGACAATGTACTGCCGAGCGGTTTAGGTGAACGGCGGCCTTGACAAGCGCCGCGCTAGAGCTGGTCGAATGTGGGGCCGTTTCTGCATAGGCATGCGCGCATCAACCATCTAAACTCGCGAAAACAGGCCATTGTTCCCCTCAGGTCGCTCATTCGCCTGTGCTCACGGGAGAATTGGATGTCTCTCGACTATTTCGTCCGCGACGCATCACTTATCTTTTTGGAATGGAGAGGCGCTTGAACGAGTCACTTCATCCAAGCGCCCCGCATCATCTGCCCGGATTCATCACCGCGCCAGGCGACACCGATGTTCTGATGATTGCGGTCGGTATTTTTCTGATCGGCGCCGTTATCGCGGTCGGCAATCTCTATCTGCGCCTGCACTCACTGCCGGAGCGGATGGCCCACAAGTCGCAGAAGTTCCAGTTTGAAATCGTGGCCGTGCTGGGCCTGCTGTCGCTGTTCACGCACAACCACCTGTTCTGGGTGATCGGCCTGTTCCTGGCCATGATCGATCTGCCGGACTTCAGCACGCCGCTGCGCAGAATTGCCGGATCGGTCGAAAAGATGGCCAGCGTTCCGCCGCAGGAAGATCCGACCGAGCGGCCAAGCGAAACCGCTGCCGCGCATCCGGTTGCGCCCGACAATGCAAAGGCCAGTGACGCAAAGGCCAGTGGCGCCAAGGGCGAGGTGCACAGCCATGCTTGAGCTGCTTCTCTGCTCCCTCCTGACGATATTTCCGGACTATCTCTATCGCCGCTATCGGCAGGGAAAGCGCATCGGCCACGAGATCACACTCTATTCGGTCTGGTTCGAACTGCGATTTGGTATCATCGCCTGCCTGATGCTCACGGTCGCGCTGATCACGATGATCTTCTATTATCACCCGTCGACCACGTCGGCGACGTTGTACTATCGGACCGTGCCGATCGTCCCCGAGACCATCGGCCGGGTGGCAGAGGTTCATGTCGACTACAGTGCGCCGGTCAAGAAAGGCGACGTGATCTTCAGGCTGGACAATTCCAAGCAGCAGGCGTCGCTGGAGACGGCTAGGCGCAGGATCGCTGAAATCGATGCATCGATGCTGGCGGCGCAGGCCGATATCCTGAAGGCAGAAGGCCAGCTGCAGGAGGCGAAAGGCGCGCTGCAGCAGGCAACGGATGAACTCGACACCAAAAGCGAATTGCAGCGGCGCAACCCCGGCATTGTTCCGCAACGCGACATCGAAAAGCTGCAAGTGGCCGTCGCGGGCCGCCAAGGCAGCCTCGACGCCGCGGCCGCGTCCAAACAATCCGCGACGACGCGCGTTAGCGCGCTTCTCCCGGCGGAGAAGGCAAGCGCGGAAGCAGCGCTCGCCGAAGCGCAGGTCGATTTCGACAAGACCTTTATTCGCGCCGGCGTGAATGGCCGTGTCGAGCAATTCCTGCTGCGGCCGGGCGATATCGTCAATCCCATGATACGATCCGCGGGCGTCCTGATCCCCGAAGGCGCCGGGCAACGCGCACTTTCGGCGGGGTTCGGTCAGATCGAAGCGCAGGTCATGAAAGTCGGAATGGTGGCCGAGGCCACCTGCATTTCCAAGCCGTGGACGATCATTCCGATGGTGGTCACCGACGTGCAGGATTACATCGCGGCGGGCCAGTTCAGGGGCGGTGAGCAACTGCTCGAAGTGCAAAATACCATCCGACCCGGCACCATTCTCGTCTTCATGGAGCCGATCTACCAGGGCGGCCTCCAGGGCGTGACGCCCGGCAGCAGCTGTATTGCGAACGCCTATACCAGCAATCACGAACTGATCGCGTCAGGGAAACTCGGTTCGCTCAAGAGCTTCGCATTGCACGTCGTCGATGCGACCGGAATTGTGCACGCGATGCTGTTGCGGATTCAGGCCCTGCTGCTGCCGATCAAGACGCTGGTGCTGAGCGGACACTGAGACGTTCGAGGAATCGCTAGCAAGGGCGCACGCAGTTGCGGTCTAAATCTGAACCCTCGAGCGGCAACTTGCGGCGCCGTCCGTCCTTGCGAGAGAACCCGAGTGAGGCACGGCCGATCGTCAGCTAAACGTCATGTCAAGGCATTGCGATATATCGGAGCCTAGCCCTGAACTTACAACAATACAGGCGCGGATTCGCTGGGCAGTGTTATCGCTGGCCCAGACAACGTGTCCTCCCGGTCCAAATACCGAGTTCATGCTCGGCGGTTCGGTTTCCGTGGCGTCAAATGAATAAGTAGATTCGGTTTCGAAAATGCGTGGCTTTTTGACGCAGCCACCGTCAGTATGAACGTTGATCACCTCCTTATTGTCTCGAGTTATGGCGAGGGCAGCAGAACACCTGAAATATTCGGTTGTTCTGACGTTGAAGACATGGACGTATGATCGGCAGGTCGCCGTGCTTAGCTTTCCGGCGCGATGGCCGCGGGTGCAAGAAATTCTCTGGCTTTCGCTCAGCTTGAATTCATCGGCAATCGCGTCGGGCGGTAGCGTCGATAGTAATGGCCCCAGGACGAACAGCAACTTAAGTGCAATACGGATGGGCTTGCTCCCGGGGGCGGGCCGTTGATGGACTGATATTCCGAACATCGTCACGCCTCGAGGCTGCGATCGTCATGGTGCTGAGTAGCATCTGGGCGTCGGGAGAGACGTGCGACCCGCGGCGTACGGTAAAGCGTCTGCGACGGACTTTCGCCGAACGCCTTTTTGTATTCGACTGAAAAGCGTCCCAGCTCTGCAAATCCAAACGACATTGCAATTTCAGTTACATTTGCAAGTGTGCGATCCGCCGACAACAGGGCTCGTCTCGCGTTAGACAGCCGCAGCATTCGAAGATGGCGGCACGGCGGAGTTCCGTGCACTCTGTGGAATGCCTTGCGCAGCGTGCGCTCGCTTACGCCAATGATGCTGCACAAGGCTGAAACGTGGAGCGGCTCGTCGACACTTGCGAGAGCCAGAGCCTCGGCTCGCTGGACAAGCCGGCTCGTTCGTCCTCCCCGCCTGGAGGAGGTCTCCACTGCGGTTGCGATCCACCAATCATTGCTCACCGGGCACACCTAAGCGTTGTCAGTGTCAACTGCACACCAGACAACACAAGGAAGCGTTCGGGAGATATTGTCCTTTGGGGCAACCGGCGGCCTTGAGTGGTTTTCCGTTGCCGGCCGGCGAAAGGTTGACGTGCCGGTCTAGCCTTGCTCTCTCGTGCCGGCCGAGGCGGGCGGAGACAGCAATCCCAGTCGTTCCGCCATGGAGACCGCTTCTGCAAACGACTGAACGTTCAGCTTGTGCATTACCATATGGCGGTGGGCCTTTATCGTTCGCTCGGATGTGCCAAGCTGGAAAGCAATTTGCTTGTTTAGCTTGCCTCTGACCATCAATGCAAAGACCTCGCTTTCGCGAGGAGTCAACGTTGCGATGAGAGATTTGAACGAACTGAGTTGATCATGGTTCTTCTGCAGGGATTCATAGCGAACGAGCGCGCGGTCGATGGCAGCCAGCAATGTTTTTCTGGCGACTGGTTTTGTGAGGAAGTCCTCCGCGCCGGCCTTGATCGCGAGCACGCTGGTCGGGATGTCACCATGGCCGGTTAAAAAAATGATGGGCCACGCATGCGAGAGCTTCGCCAGCTCCTCCTGGAGCTGAAGCCCCCCCAAAGTTGGCATCTGCACATCCAGCAAGATGCAACCGGGGCTGCTGTGTTCGATCGACCGCAGGAAACAGGCCGCGGAGTCATAATCCGCGACTTCATAGCCGGACGCTTTCAGTAGTCGCGAGAGGGCGGTCCGAAACGACTTGTCATCGTCAACCACATGAATGACAGGGGTGGCAGCCATCTAATCCAGGCCTTTGTGCAATGTGGTCGAGGGAGACGCAACTTTTGTGCTTTGTAAAGGGTCCAAAGAAAGTTTGACTGCACGTTCGGCAATGCCGGAATCACATTGTTCCCGGATGCTAAGATAAATCATGATTTTTCCTTAGCTCTGAGCAGGTCAAAAAGTCTTGGTGAATTGTTCGGATCTGGCCGTCTCCTCAGAGGTTAAGTGTTCCGCCTGGATATGTGACCGATTTCGTTTTCAAGCTGCCCTTCCGGCGGCATGAGTTACTGCCGAGAGTTTTGCACGCGCCGCGGAATTTGTTGAGGGGAATCAACATGGTTCCGCCTGTCCAGTTGTCTTGTTAGAAATATTCCTCTTTCCATCCGGCCCAAATCACCGGCTTATTCCCCGCGTCCCGCCTCGAACGAGGGGCGTTTCGCGATCGTCACGGACGTGGGGCGGGATGCGGTGGACGCGGAGGCGCTATTGACGAACAGCGCCAAAGCGGACGGCGAAGTCGTGTGGTCCTGACGCCCCGGCGCTGGCGTCAAGTTGGTGATGATGCTTCGCATCACACCGGCGACGGTGACAACAAGCCGGTCACCGGGGAGAGCACGAAGGAAACCGTTAAAACCATTGCGCGGGGAATGCCGGGCGTTTTCCGGTGTGACCGTGGTGACTACCGTGTGCTTACTACCTTTTGCACACGGGCTGCGGGCGCATCGGGCGCCCGGCATTCCCTGCGTCCCTCTCTTCGGAAGGGCGGGACGTTGTCTGGCAAAACTCGCGCGAAATATGCGGCGAGATCGCGAAGCTGTGTCTGCTGTTTGAAATGTGAATCCGTATTGCGCGGCCATCCGGGCTTGATCGGCCGCCCGGTAAGCTCGCGCGGCTAACTATTCTCATGGCAATCGATCGCGCAGCGGTCAGGTTTCGCGGCGGTATGGCCCTGGAAGGACACGGCCAAATTGTGCGGCTAAATATGATTTATGGTCGAATTTGCATAGCGACGGGACATCGCGGCGTTCAGATTACCGTTTGCCAAGGTGAGTTAATCGCCGGTTTATCGTAATTTTCAGAATGATCGGCGAGCACTGGATGCAGGACCGCGTTTCTTGGGGGATGTGGGCCGGGCAGATTGCAAGTGACAGCCCGGAAAATCCCGCAACATTCGCCGGCGGCCGATAGGGACGAGCATGGTATGCGCACCATAGCTGTCGTTGAGGACGATCCCAGCATGCTGCAGGGCCTGACCCGCCTGCTGTCGGCGCACGGGTTTCGGGTGCTCAGGTTTACGTCTGCGGAGTCGTTCCTCGACGACGTTGCCCAAAGCGAGGCAGCGTGTCTTGTTGTCGACATTCATCTCGGCGGAATCTCTGGCATCGATTTGAAGCGGAGACTGATCGCCTCGGGCAGCGACTTTCCCGTTATTTTTATGACAGCGGTCGACAGCGAAGCGACCCGGCAGGAGGCTGTCGAGGCCGGCTGCGTCGCCTATCTGCGGAAACCATTTTTGGCAAGACTGCTTATTGACGCAATAAACCAGGTCGCGTGAGCGTCTTGGGCGGAATCAGTCATATGCCGCCGGTCAATATTTCTGTATGTTGCTGCGAGCAACACATATTTGCTCGCGGCCTGGTAGCAGATGGCATCCAGAGTATTTCTGAGCATAGTTGTCTTGCTTTTCGCCATGACTGGCAAGGCATTCTCCGAGCCGAAGCGGGTCTTGCTCCTGCATTCGTTCGGCCGCGATTTCGCTCCGTGGAGCGAGTACGCAAGAACCTTCCGCGAGGAGCTAAATCGGCAATCGCCGGACCCGATCGATCTTTACGAGGCTTCGTTGGCGACCGCCCGGTTTCCAGACGAGGAGGAAGGGCCATTTGCCGAATACTTGCGGGCCCTGTTCGCGAAGCGTCGGCTCGACCTGGTCGTTGCCATAGGGTCGCCGGCAGTGGGCTTTGTCCAGCGTCACCGGCAGGAGCTGTTTCCCTCGATCCCGGCCATATACACAGGCGTGGAGCGGAGGCGCGTTTCGTACGCGACGCTCACCGCAAACGACGCCGTGATTGCGATCAACAATGATTATGCCGCCGTTGTGGAGAATATCCTGCAGGTGCAGCCCGAAACTGCCGATATCGTCGTTGTTATCGGTAACTCTCCCATCGAGAAGTTTTGGACAGAACAATTACGTATCGCATTCCGCCCGTTTGAAGGACGAGTTAGATTTACCTGGTTCAACGAATTGTCATTCGAAGAGATGCTCAAGCGCGCCGCGACGCTCCCGCCGCGGTCTGCGATCTTCTTCGCTCTGTTGTCGGTCGATGCGGCGGGCGTGCCGCACGAAGCGGGCAAGGCCTTGGACAGACTGTACGCTGTCGCTAACGCACCGCTCTTCAGCGAATCCAGCGTGTTTTTTGGCCGTGGGATCGTTGGCGGGCCGCTTAATTCCATTTCAGCCCTATCTCAGGAAGCTGCCAGTGTCGCCGTGCGTATCATGGGAGGAGAGGCGCCGGGCAGCATCAATGCGTCTCCTGTCGGATTTTCGGCGCCAAGATATGACTGGAGGGAACTGGAACGCTGGAACATCAGTGAGAACCGACTGCCGCCGGGAAGTGAAGTTGATTTTCGGGTTCCTGGCGAGTGGGAACAGTACGGGTCCCAGCTGACGGCCGGTCTCGCCGTGCTGTTGCTTCAGGCAGCTATAATTTCCTGGCTACTCATAGAGCGAAGCCGGCGGCATACGGCTGAAGCAGAAGCAAGCAACCGTCGCCGGGAAGTTGTTCGCTTGAACCGGGTTGTCACCGCTAACGTTCTGTCGTCATCCATTGCGCACGAACTCAACCAGCCTTTGGGGGCTATCTTGAGTAATACCGAAGCCGCGCAGATCATGCTCAAATCCAATCCGCCGGATCTGGTCCAGATCGGTGACATTCTTGGCGATATTGTCAAAGACGAGCAGCGCGCGAGCGAGATCATTGGGGGTTTAAGAAATTTGCTGAACAACAGGAATGAAACCGATCTCCAGTATTTTGATTTGAACAATACGGTTCAAGAGGTGGTCAGAATCGTTTCTCCGGAGGCAGCGAGGCGAAAGGTCGCGTTGACCGCCGAGTGTAGCTCCGATGCCTTGCCGGTGCGATCCGATCCGATCCATCTGCAACAGGTGATGATCAACCTGGCCATGAATGGCATGGACGCCATGGACGACTGCGATACAGGACCGCGCAACCTCAAGATTCGAACGCAACAGAATATCGAATCCGGAACCGCCGAAGTTACCGTCGCCGATTCCGGAAAAGGCATACCCGAGGAAAATCTGACCAGTGTCTTCGATGCGTTCTTTACGACGAAGCCGCAGGGGACCGGGTTGGGATTGCCCATTGCCCGCACGATTATCCAGACCTATGGCGGAACGATCTGGGCGGAGAACCGCGGCCGCAGCGCGGTGTTTTGCTTCAGGCTGCCGTTAGCAAGGGCTGGCTGATCGGCGCAGGTTGCTCGGCTCTTGCTGAAGTGGTCAACCATGGGCGGCTTCTATATTTATTGAACCCCATTATTTTGCGATCTGTCCGATTTTGCATAGTCGGTTTCGTCGCGCCGTCAGAAGTTCGCAATCCTCTCAGGGGTCTTATCCAGCAACGGCCTCCGACCCGGAGAGGGCCCCGTTCGAACGGCATAACTTCCGTTCGAGCGGGGTTTCGGATTGCATTCTCAGAGCAGAAAAAAAACGGGCTTCGGCAGGCCGTGCTGCGGCGGAACAGCGTCGCTAGGAGCCGGCTGTCGCCGCCTTGCCGGCTTTCTTGTTGACCGGCTTTTTGGGCAGCGGCTGCTCGGCGGCATGCTTCATGGACCGGATATAGCTGTCGGCGGCGTTATCGGCCGAGTTTTGAATCCGCTTGGCGGCGGCGGTTGCGAACAGCAGGGTGTTCTTGGCCGTCAGCTTGTAGCGTTCCCTGGTATCCTTGCTGGCAGCCTTGGCCGCCATCGCCATGTATTTGCCGCGTCGTTTCTTGGCGGCCTCCATCAGGGTTTTCGTGGTTTTCTTCGCGATTGATCGGATCAGGACATCCAGGTCTGCTTCAGCCATTCCCCACCTTCAAAATTTGGCAACGCGGTGATGTGCTACACCGATTGCGCCTCGCCAATCCAGCGGGGAAATAAAGTAAGCCCCGGCAAGTCGCCCGGGAGGGCTGGCCTGCACCGAAGTTCGCGTCAGTCAGGGGCTTGATCAGCGGGCTGGCCGGGCAGGGCCGGTCGACCGCCGCCAGGCCGATTTGACCGGGATAGTCCGGAATTTGTGCCGGAAGACGGATTTTTGTCCGGATTCGGATGCTTAACCAATTCCCAACACAGTACCGCCAGAGTCCTGCCGTCTGGTCTACCGACCGACCGTTCAGCGTCCGAAGAAGGCTCTATCCGGCTTCCCGATCGAAATGCGCATCAAGCCCCTGATCCTGCTGTTGTCGTTGCTGTCGTTGCCGCTGCTGGCGGTGACGCCGGCCCGCGCCGACCTGCACATCACCCGGGATCACGGCGGGTATGTCGAGGAATACAAGGCCAAGTACCAGCGCATTCGGGATCGCCACGAGCGCGTCATCATCGATGGCATCTGCAATTCGGCCTGCACCCTGGTGTTCGGCATCGTGCCGCTGAACAAGATCTGCGTGACGCCACGCGCCAGCGTCGGCTTCCACCAGGCTTATTACGACAAGGCCTTCACCTTCGGCATCAAGGTCACCAGCAGCGAGGGGACCGCCGACCTGATGTCCTATTACCCCGATACGGTGAAGGACTGGATCCGCCGCAATGGCGGGCTGACCACCGAAATGAAGAAGATCAGGAACGGCGTGGATCTCTGGAAAATCGTCGATCCCTGTCCGGAAGAATTCTTCTAGGTCAAAGCTCTATCATCCCCAACGCGAACGGCCCCGCCCGATGGCGAGGCCGCATCATTTGGCCACAGCGAACCCGTCAGAGGCTCTGCTCGGCATCGATATTGACGACGGATTTGGCGATCGTCGTCAGCGCGGCGTCGGTGGCTTTCTCTTCCTTCAAGGTCGCGTCAAGCAGGGCTGCCGCGTCCGGCATCCCCAGCTCTTCTGCCCAGGTTCTCAGCGTGCCGTAGCGCGACATCTCGTAATGCTCGACCGCTTGCGCCGCGGCAAGCAGCCCGGCGTCGAGGGCCGGCATGCCCTTATAGTCGATCATGATCTCGGCGCCCTCCTTGGTGATGCCCATAATGGCATCGCAGGTCTTGGCGCGGGCCGGCTTGCCGAGGATCTTGAAGACGCCCTCGAGCCGTTTGACCTGACCGCGCGTTTCCTTCTCGTGCTTTTGAAACGCTGCCTTCAGCTCTTTTGACTGCGCTGCCTTTGCCATCTTGGGCAGCGTCTTGAGGATTTTGTTTTCGGCGAAATAAACATCCTTGAGCGTGTCGTGAAACATATCGCTCAGCAGTTTGGGTTTTTTGACCACTTCAGCCTCCGGGTGTGTGTGCAGGGACCAAGTTCCGAGATGGTCGCCCGTTCCGGCTTATTCGCGGGGTGGTTCATGAAAAAATTCGCTGGTCGGAAACGGACGGAACAAAAGTTCCACAATGCTGTTGAGCCGGAAGGAAAACAGCAGGCTGAGATCGGATGTGGCAGAGGCGCATTGCTGTGGCTGCTGGGCGTACCGCTCCCGATCGTTTTGTTGATGGCGTTGTTTTGGCATCACTGACAGGAGAGGACGTCGAGTTCTCTCATTGGTGGTCGAAAGGAAAGAATGCCGAAAGATATGCAGTTGAAGGTCGACAAGTCTGAACAATCGAGTGGGGCCAGTCACCTGTTCGGCGAGATCGCCAATCGGACATCGCAGGCGGCCGGGCGGGCGTCGACGTTCATGGTGGCCTTCGGCGTCGTGATCGTCTGGGCCGTCACCGGGCCCTTGTTCGCCTATTCCGACACCTGGCAGTTGGTCATCAACACCGGCACCACGATCGTCACCTTCCTGATGGTCTTCCTGATCCAGAACTCGCAGAACCGCGACGGCGCCGCCATCCAAGTCAAACTCGATGAACTCATTCGGGTCAGCGCGGCGCGCAATTCCTTTGTCGGCATCGAGCACCTCACCGACGACGAATTGGAGGACATCCGGACCAAGTGCGAGTTGCGGGCGAAGGCGGAAAAGGTCGGTGAGGCGACGGTCGAACGAGCCGGTCAAAAGGCCAGGCAAGCGGCCGACCAAGCGGTCGGTTGACGCAGGCGATGGGGCCGCGATCCCGCACCGGGCCTGCCGTCAAGATACCCGGCACGACAGCCAGAAACATCGAATCCATCCTCAATCTGGAGCAGGAGGACCGCGAGGATCTGTCGCCCCTGCATCGTGTTTCGCACGCGGTCGGGTGGTTCGTCGGCACGATCTACTTCGTCCTGCTGCAGTGCTTTGCGATCCTGATCTGGGTTCTGCTCAATGCGGGGCCACTTCAGCTCCCGCATCCGTTCGACCCTTATCCGTTTCCGCTTCTTGCCCTGGGGTTTGCGATGGAAGCCGTCTTGCTGACGTCCTTTGTGCTGATCCGTCAGAACGCGATCGACCTGCAGTCGGAACGGCGCAATCATCTCGACCTGCAAATCAACATGCTGGCCGAAGAAGAAGTCACGACCATTCTAAATCTGTTGCGCGGCGTCGCCGCAAAACTCGACATCGATCTCTCGGACCTTCGACAGAGCGAGGAGCAAGCCCAGGACACGCCGGTCGAAAACATCGCAAAGGATCTCAAATCCCGGGAAAAATAGCGTCCTATATCGCCGCGAAACGCCGGTGGAAGCCGGATTTATGCTCGCCCCGCCGTACGGGCTGCGCTGAAGTTTTGAAGCCCGTTTTTCGTGCCATGCCAAATCGGGCAGGGAAACCAGCGCGTTTCGCGATTGCCTGACCGCATTGCTTCAGGCAATCACCGCCCATGAACAGGGATTTTGAGACTCTGGCCGCGCGCGCGGCGCCGGCGATTTTCGTGGTGCTGTGGAGCACCGGCTTCATCGGGACCAAATATGTGCTCGTTGGCGCCGAGCCGCTGACCTATCTCGCCATCCGCATGGCGCTGGTGGTGGTCCTGATGGCCATCATCGCTGCGATCGTCCGGCCGCAATGGCCGGATCGCGCAGGGGTCGGCCACAGCATCGTCGCCGGCATTCTGGTGCACGGGTTTTATCTCGGCGGCACGGCGATCGCGATCGCGCATTCGATTCCTGCCGGGCTCTCGGCGCTGATTCCGGGACTGCAGCCGATCCTGACCTCGACCCTGGCGAACCGCTTTCTCGGCGAGCGGGTCACGCCGCTGCAGTGGATGGGGCTGCTGATCGGGCTTGGGGGCGTGGTCTTGATCCTGCACGGCCGCCCGATGAGCGGGGACGCGGGCTGGGGCTGGCTCGCCTCCAGCGTGTCGCTGGTCAGCATCACCTTAGGGACCCTGTACCAGCGGCATTACTGCAGCCGGATCGACTGGCGGGCCGGCAATCTCGTTCAGTTCATCGCGGTCACGATCTTCTTTGGCGCCGGTGCGTGGCTGTTTGAGAGCAATGTGGTGCACTGGAGCCGCGAGTTCGTGCTGTCGCTGCTCTGGCTCGCGGTAGTGCTGTCGATCGGCTCGGTCGGGCTGCTGTACTGGCTGATCCGGCGTTCAGCGTCGACGTCAGTGGCGAGCCTGTTCTATCTGGTGCCGGCGGTGACGGCCGTGATGGCCTATCTGCTGTTCGGCGAGCGGCTCGACGGTGTTGCGATCGCGGGCATGGTGGCCTGCGCCGCCGCCGTGTTCCTGGTGAACCGGCGCGTGCCGGGCCCTGCAACATCAGCCCATAAAACCGTGGCGGCAAAATAAAAGCCTCCGGGCTTTTGCCCCGGAGGCCTTGCGCGCGCTCAAATCTCAGCGCTTCGACTTCTTCGCCTTCTTTTTCTTGGACTTCTTGGCGACCTTTTTCGCGACCTTCTTGGCGGCTTTTTTGCTCTTCTTGGCGGATTTCTTCGTAGTTTTCTTGGCAGCCTTTTTGGCCTTTTTGGCCTTCTTCGCTTTCTTGGCCTTCTTCGGCATCACTTTCTTTGCGGCTTTCTTGGCGGCCTTCCTGACCTTCTTGGCGACCGTCTTGACGGCTTCCGTGGTCGTGGTGGCCGCGCTGCTCATCGCGTCCGTCATCTGCTCGAGAACCGGTGTATCGTCGTCCATATCATCCCCCAGTGTTTAACGATGCCATGACGATAGCGAGATTCTTTCGCGCGTCAAACAGAGGCCTTCGATTCACGCGTTGCGCACCTTGGCGTAAGCGGCGAGCGCGCGTTCGCGGCCAACCCTGTGATCGATGACCGGGCGGGGATAGGTCTCGCCGAGTTCCACGCCGGCGCTTGCCAGTTCGAGGGGGGCGGCAGTCCATGGCTGGTGGATCAAGCCGTCAGGCAGGCCGCTCAGTTCCGGCGCCCAGCGCCTGACATAGGCGCCGTCAGGGTCGAACTTCTCGCCCTGCAGGATCGGATTGAACACCCGGAAATACGGCGCTGCGTCGGCTCCGGAGCCCGCGACCCACTGCCAATTGGCGGGATTGCTGGCGGCATCGGCATCGACCAGCGTGTCCCAAAACCATCTTTCGCCCTCGCGCCAGTCGATCAAGAGATGCTTGACCAGGAATGACGCGACCACCATGCGCACCCGGTTGTGCATCACGCCGGTGTGCCAGAGTTCGCGCATCCCGGCATCGACGATGGGATAGCCGGTCTGGCCGCGCTGCCACGCCGTGAGGGCCTTGTCGTCGTGTTTCCAGGGAAACGCGTCAAACGAAGGCTGCAGGTTGCGGGTCGCGAGATCAGGCACGTCGAACAGCAGGTGACGGCAGAACTCACGCCAGCCGAGTTCGCTGAGGAATTTCTCGATGTCGCCCGACAAAGCATGGCGTTCGGACGCGGCAAAGCGGGCGGCGTGCCACACTTGCCGCGGGCTGATCTCGCCGAAGCGCAAATGCGGCGAGAGGCCGGAGGTGCCGACGCGGTCGGGCCGGTCGCGATCGCCGGAATATCCGGCGACGTGGCTTTTCAGGAATTCGCCGAGCCGGGCCTGTGCTGATTTCTCGCCAGGGGTCCAGCTCTCGCGCAGGCCGCCAGCCCAATCCGGCCGGCCGGGTTCGAGTTTCCAGTCTTCAAGACGGTCACTTGCGACCGTCGGTGCAGAATCTAAGTCCTTGCCCAGCGCCTTCGGCATTGGCAGCGGTTTCGGTGGATCGCCCAGCGCCTGCACTCGCCTCCAAAACGGTGTGAACACCCGCAGGCCGCGGCCTTCTTTGTTGCGAAGTTGAACGGGCGGCACCAAGAGGTCGCCGGGAAAGCCTTGCGAGGCGACGCCGATCGCTTCCAGGTGAGCGGCGACTTGACTGGCTTGCGCCTGATAGGGCGCTTGCGCGATCTCGTTCCAGTGTACGGCCTGGGCGCCAGTCTCCTGTGCCAGGGCGGCTATCATCTTTGCCGCCGGCCCTCGGCGCAGCACCAGCAATGAGCCGATCGCATGCAGGCTCGCTTGCAAGGCCCGCAGCGATTGTGCCAGCCACCAGCGCGCCGCGCCGCCGAGGGGACGGTCGGGCTCGTCGAGCACATAGAGACAGATCACCGGCGCGCCGGCTCTGGCGGCGGCATGCAGGGCAGGGTGATCGGAAAGGCGGAGATCGTCCCGAAACCAGACGATGCGGGGGCGCGCGGATTGGCTGGCCATCAGGCGATCAACTCGGCTGGCGCGCGTTAGGTCCTAGTCTTCGTGTCATACCGCTGGTTGTCATTCCGGTCTGCGCCTCAGGTTGGCAATTGCCGACCGAAGGCGCGGGCCCGGAATGACAAAGCCTACTTCGGCTGCGGCACGATCCGGATATATGGCTTCGGCGCCTTCCAGCCCTGCGGATAGATCGTCTTGGCTTCGTCGTCGCTGACGGACCCGGCGATGATGACGTCGTCGCCTTGCGTCCAGTCGGCCGGGGTCGCGACCCGGTGTTTGGCCGTCATCTGCAGGGAATCGATCACGCGCAGGATCTCCTGGAAGTTGCGGCCCGTGGTCATCGGGTAGACCAGCACCAATTTGATCTTCTTGTCCGGCCCGATGATGAAGACGTTGCGGACGGTCTGGTTGTCGGCGGCGGTGCGGGTGGCGGCATCGCCCGAGGTCGCGGCCGGCAGCATGTCGTAGAGCTTCGACACGTTGAAATCGGTATCGCCGATCATCGGATAGTTCGGCGCCGCACCCTGCGTCTCCTTGATGTCCTCAGACCATTTCGAGTGCTTGTCGACGGGATCGACGCTCAGTCCCATCAGCTTCACGCCCCGCTTGTCGAATTCCGGCTTCAGCTTGGCCAGCGCCCCCAGTTCGGTGGTGCAGACCGGTGTGAAATCCTTGGGATGTGAAAACAGCAGCGCCCAGCTGCTACCGATCCAGTCGTGGAATTTGATCTTTCCCTCCGTGGTTTCGGCCTCGAAGTCGGGGGCGACGGCGCCAATCTGGAGAGCCATGGTATTTTCTCCTCATGTCATTCAAGTTGCAGGTGAATTTTGATTTTTGAATATAGCGAAAAGGGAGCCGAACGGAACGGCTCCGGCAAAAGAACAAGATCATTTCATCGCTGCGGGGACTTCTAGCATCTTCTTGCGCTCCAAGCGGATGCGACGAAAAGGCCACCGTGTCCCGAAAGCACTAGACTGCCCCGATTCCGCCTCTTATGACCCCCAATCACGCCGAGCCCGACCGCTGAACCCTGTCGTGGCTCACCGCGACCAATCAGCAACCATTTAGAAAAACTCGTGAAGCGAGTTCCGAATCGTTAACCACTCGTTTACGCCCGCATGGAAATGCTGGCCCAGAACAAAAAGCTGAAAAGAGTAACTACCAATGTCCGCCCCGTTTGTTGAACTCGCCGAACCGATCGGTGCCCTGGAACCCTCGAAGATTTCCTGCCGGAATACCGCTGCCCAAGCCCTTGCCGTCGTGCGCGATGGCGTCATCACCGGCGAAGGGCCGACCACCAAGGGCCGGGTTCATTTTTCCCGCGAACTGGATGCTGCCGACGCCGCCTGGTGCGCGCGTATCCTGACCGCGACCGCCGTCGAGCATCAGCCGGTGAGCCGGGCCGAAGCTGAGGCCCTGTTCGAGATCAACGACGCGGCTGCCGAGCGCACCGATGACGGCCGTTTTGACGATTTGCTGGCCAAGGCCGTCGTTCATCATGCCGCTTCCGTCTCCGGCCTGCCGGTGCCCCCGCGCACCGTGGCGCTGTCGCCGGAAACCGCGATGGAGAGCTGGGCCCCCACGAAGGCCGTCAACGTCGATACCGAAGTGCTGCAGTGGATCGCCAGCCAGATGCGCGGCAAGCACCGCGGCAACCGGACCCTGATGCGGCTGGTCGCCACCGTTGTTGGTGTCGCCGCATTGCCGCTGGTCCAGCTACCGAACGTGTTCGATATCGGAATGTAATTCAGCCGGCCGAGATGCCAGCGTAGTGGACGGCGGGGTTATTTCCCCGCCGTTTTTTGTTTGCCGCTGTCGGCGTCGAGCCCGACCGTGCGGCCGGGAAATCCTGCGACGTCGAAATAGCGTTGCGACAGCACGCGCTGGTATTTCACCACGGTCTTCAGTCCGTTCGCCGCGGGCTTTGAGACGATCGAGCCGTCGGCCGCCTTCGGGATGATGCCGCCGGGGAGTGCCTCCGACATCACCCGGCCTTCCAGCCCGCCATTGGCGGTGCCGCGCAGGTTCATGAGCTGCGCGATGGTCTTGCCGACGTCGGCATTGCTGACCGGCAGCGGATCGATATAGCCGGCCTTGAAATCCGGTCCGATCGCGGCCGTGAAGTTCAGGGTATCGCCGCGGCCAAAACTGCCATGCATGCCCTGGCCTTGCCGCAGCACGGTGTCGGCGATCTCCACCGAGCAGTTGGTCGGCTCGTCGCAGCCGGTGGTGTAGGAGCGGAAATTCACCACGATCGACGGATTCGGCGTTACCGCCTTGCCCTTGAGGCCAAGCTGCGACATTTCCACCGTACCGGGGAAACGCCCGAGCTTGTCATCGACGAAGATGCCGCTGACATAATCCTGATCGAGCAGCGCCTTGACGGTGCGCTCAGCCAGTTTCTTGTCCCTGTTCGGCAGATAGATCAGGTCGGATCCGCCATTGGTCGCGACCACCAGATCGGGCTTGGCCGGGTCCTTGCCGAGCAGGCCGTTACCCGCTTTGGGATACGTATTGTCGGCGACGGCTGCGTTCTTGTCGTTCGGATCGAACAGCGGCAGATCGAGCGTCTTGGCCAGATCGATCGCAAGGAAACCCATCGGCAGGAAATCCTTCGGCGTGTCCGGATAGGTGTTCTTCACCGACGGGCTGGTCTTGCTCTCCTTCGAGATCGTCGAGAAGCCGTGGTCGGAGGAGATGATGATGTTGGTGGTCGCCGCGAGGCCGAGTTCGTCGAGCGCCTTGCGCAACTGCGCCAGATTGTCGTCGGCGTTCTTGATGCCGGCAAGCGAGGTCGGTCCATTGATGCCGGGCGTCACGGTGTTGAGGCTGTCGCCGTTGTTGTGCTGGGTGCCATCCGGGTCGCGCGACCAGACCACCATCACGAACGGCTTGTTGCGGGCCTTGAACATCGGCAACACCACCTTGGCGGCGACGTCGGTGAAATAGGCCTGCTGCTTGGTATTCGGCACCGTGGTGCCGGCGGTCTTGGAATCGCCGGCCTTGGCGTTGTCGCCGCGCGAGGGCGTCTCAAGCGGCAGATTGGCCTTGGCCAGCGCGGCCTTCATTTCATCCGAAAGCGGAACGCCGCCCTTGCCGCCGGTGGAATCGTCGATCACGATCGAATGCAAGCCGTCGGTGCCGATCTTGTCGGTGTGGTCGAAGATCAGGGTCGGGCCGAGCTTGCCGATGGCGGCCGTGCTGTAACCCTTGGCGCGCGCCATTTTCAGGATGGTTTCCTCGTTCAGATAGTCGCCGCCGAAATGTTCGTCGACATCGTGCAGCACCGGATCGGATTCGAGGAACGGCGTGACGGTGCCGCCGGCCGCCGCAACGGGGTAGCCGGTATAGATCGTGTTGCTGAAGTCGCCGCTGTCGCCGAGGTAATGGCCGGTCGCCATCGCCGAGGCGTTGGCGGTGGTGAAGGTCGGAAACAGCGAGTGCGAATTCTTGAAATGGACGCCCTTGTCGCGGAGTTCGGCCATCGCGGGGGCGGTCTGCGGTGTGACGATACGGCCGCGCAGCCCGTCCGGTACGAACAGAATCACGTTGTGCGGCGTACTGGTTTGGGCCGACGCGAGCTCCTGCGGAAAACATCGTCAAGCCAGCGGACAGCAGCAAGAGTGAGCGGCGCATCGAAATCTCCCCGAACGGCGTATTTTGCGGCGGATGGGCCGCGGCACCTGTCTAGTTTTGCTGTGTGACAGAATTGTTACATGCGCGTTTATGGGCCGCGTTTATGGGCATTGCGAGCCCCGCCATCCATATCGGCCAGACTCCGAAGCGGTTGATCGCCGCTAGAATCAGGGCCTGCGTCACTCATCCGAGCGTCTTGTTGGTCACTCGCAGCCGCTGGGCCAGGACCCGCATGACCTTGAGAGCGAAGTAGGGAGTTCTGACTGACCAGAAACAGGAATTGCTTCTCGGACACCGGGACCAATTCCACATCGGTTACGGCGATCGCGCTCGCGCTGCGCGGCTCGTTGTCGATCAGGGCCATCTCGCCGAAGACATGGTCTGCCGAGAGCTCGCTGACGGTTCGGTTGCCGATCTGGACCCGCACCTCGCCGCTTTTGATGACGTAAAGCTCGTGCGCCTCGTCGCCCTCGCGGAAGATGGTCGTTCCGGCCTTGAAGAACCGGGTATCGATATTGTTGCCGGTCAATACGCCGAAATCCGTGTCGTGTTTCATTATCAGCCCCATGTCGTCTCGCCCCGCCATGCTAGAGACCGGCGGGCTACCGGGCAAGGATGGTTGGCCGGCCTTGCACCGGTCACGTCGGCGCGTGGGGAGGGGCGGTCCCGATTCCGGCGCTCGCCCCGGCAGATTCGGGATGCTCCGGGCCGACATATACCGTTGCCTCGGGCCGGATTTGCTGTAGGACGGAATTGTTACAGCCGTCCGCCCGTGCCAGATTGGAAGGGAGGATCCCGCCCAAAAGGTTGCAAGTAAACCACAACATGTTCAAACGCATTCTGATCGCCAATCGCGGCGAGATCGCCTGTCGGGTCATCAAATCAGCTCGTCGCATGGGGATCGAGACGGTTGCCGTCTATTCCGAGGCCGACCGCGATGCGCTGCACGTCGAAATGGCCGACGAGGCCGTTCTGATCGGGCCGCCGGCGGCCGCCGAAAGCTATCTTTTGATCGACAAGATCGTCGAGGCCTGCCGCAAGACAGGCGCTGAAGCCGTCCATCCCGGCTATGGCTTCCTGTCCGAGCGCGAGGCGTTTCCGCGCGCGCTGGAGCAGGCCGGCATCGTCTTCATCGGCCCCAACCCCGGCGCCATCGCCGCGATGGGCGACAAGATCGAATCCAAGAAAGCCGCCGCCAAGGCAAAGGTCTCGACCGTCCCCGGCCATCTCGGCGTGATCGAGGACGAAAAGCATGCGGTCAAGATCGCCGACGAGATCGGCTATCCCGTGATGATCAAGGCCTCCGCCGGCGGTGGCGGCAAGGGCATGCGGATCGCGCATTCGAAGTCCGAGGTCGCGGAAGGTTTCAATCTCGCCAAGGCCGAAGCCAAATCCTCGTTCGGTGACGATCGCGTCTTCATCGAGAAATTCATCGTCGATCCCCGCCACATCGAAATCCAGGTGCTCGGCGACAAGCACGGCAACGTGATCTATCTCGGCGAACGCGAATGCTCGATCCAGCGCCGCAACCAGAAAGTGATCGAGGAGGCGCCGTCGCCGCTGCTCGACGAGACCACCCGCCGCAAGATGGGCGAACAGGCGGTGGCGCTGGCCAAGGCCGTGAATTACGATTCCGCCGGTACCGTCGAATTCGTTGCCGGCCAGGACAAGAGCTTCTTCTTCCTGGAGATGAATACTCGGCTGCAGGTCGAGCATCCGGTGACGGAATTGATCACCGGCATCGATCTGGTCGAGCAGATGATCCGGGTCGCCGCCGGCGAAAAGCTGAAGCTGGCGCAAAAGGACGTCACCCTGACGGGTTGGGCGGTGGAATCCCGGGTCTATGCCGAGGATCCCTTCCGCAACTTCCTGCCGTCGATCGGGCGCCTGGTAAAATATCGCCCGCCGGCGGAAGCGAGCCATGACGGCATCACGGTGCGCAACGACACCGGCGTGCAGGAGGGCGGCGAGATCTCGATCTATTACGATCCGATGATCGCCAAGCTCGTCACCCATGCGCCGTCACGTGCGGCTGCGATCGAGGCGCAGTCGCGCGCGCTCGATGCGTTCTACGTCGATGGCATCCGCCACAATATTCCATTCCTCTCGGCGCTGATGAACCATCCGCGCTGGCGCGAGGGCAATCTGTCGACCGGTTTTATCGCCGAGGAATTCCCCAAGGGATTTACTGTGCGCGCGCCGGAAGGCGAGATCGCGCGGAGGCTGGCCGCGGTGGGCGCCGCCATCGATCACGTGCTCGGCGAACGCAAGCGGCAGATTTCCGGCCAGCTGAACGGCCGGCTGGTGCAGCGCCAAGGCCGCCGCGCGGTGTGGCTCGAGCGCAGCGAAATCATCCTCGACGTCGCCCGTGACCGCGACGGCATTGCCGTGCGATTTGTCGGCGCCGACGGCGCTGTGGGCAACGCGCATGTTCTGGTCTCGTCGTGGACGCCGGGTGAAGCCGTCTGGCAGGGCACCATCGACGGTCAATTGGTCGCCATGCAGGTGCGCCCGATCGCCAATGGCGTTCGCCTCGCGCATCAGGGTTTTGAGGTGCCGGTTTACGTCTTCACCGAAGCCGAAGCGGCCTCGGCGCGGCTAATGCCGGTCGTGACCGCGGCCGATACCGGCAAGAAACTGTTGTGTCCGATGCCGGGTCTGGTGGTGTCGATCGCGGTGACCGAAGGCCAGGAGGTCAAGGCGGGCGAAACGCTCGCGGTGGTCGAGGCGATGAAGATGCAGAACGTGCTGCGCGCGGAACGCGACGGCACCGTCAAGAAAATCCATGCCTCTGCCGGCGCGACGCTGGCGGTGGACGCGCTGATTCTGGAGTTTGCCTGAGAGCCCGACCCGTATTTAAGCCCCGTCATTGCGAGCGAAGCGAAGCAATCCAGGGCATAAGAAAGAGCTGGATTGCTTCGTCGCTTCGCTCCTCGCAATGACGAGGATAAAATCAGTCGCAATGAAGAAGAAAACTCAAGGAGTTCACCATGGCCTTCCGTAAACGCCGCGAGGCATTGCGCGCAATCCTGTCGGGATCGTCCTGCATTCACCCGGGATCGGTCTACGACGCCACCTCGATCCGGATCGCCGAAGACCTTGGTTTCGCCGTGGGCATGTTCGGCGGCTCCGTTGCCTCGCTGGCGGTGCTCGGCGATCCCGACATTACCTTGATCACACTGACCGAGTTGGCCGAACAGATGCGACGGATGTCGCGCGCGGCTGAAATGCCGGTGCTGGTCGATGCCGACCATGGTTACGGCAACGCGCTGAACGTCCGCCGCACCGTGCAGGAACTGGAAGCGGCGGGAGCCGCCGGTCTCACCATCGAGGACACCTTGCTGCCGCAGGCCTTTGGCGAGGCCAAACCGCAACTGATCTCGCTGGAAGAAGGCGTCGGCAAGATGAAGGGCGCGCTCGACGGCCGCGGCGATTCCTCGCTGGTGATCGTGGCGCGCACCGGGGCCGCATCGATCACCTCGCTCGACGATGCGATCGCGCGCGCGAAAGCCTATGAAGCGACCGGCGTCGATGCGCTGTTCTTCACGGGCATCAAGACCCGCGCCGAACTCGAAGCCATCGCGTCCGCGACCAGACTGCCGATCGTGCTGGGCGGCGCGCCCGAAGAGATGAACGCGCTGGATTATCTCGGCGGTCAGCGCGTGCGTATCGCCTTGCAGGGCCACGCGCCGTTCGCCGCCGCGACGCAAGCGGTCTACGAGACCTTGAAGGCGTTGCGCGAAGGCGCGTCGCCGAAGAGTTTGAAGGGCCTCGCATCCTCGGAATTGACCGGCCGCGCCATGCGCGAGGCCGACATGAAAAAGCGCAGCGCTGAATTTCTCGGGCTGAAGAAATAGATGGATCGCGCGATCCGCCAGGTTGCGATCCGGGGCCGGGTGCAGGGCGTTGGTTACCGCGCCTGGGTCGAACATCAGGCGCGGCTATCGGGGCTCGAAGGCTGGGTCCGCAACCGCCGCGATGGCAGCGTCGAAGCGCTGTTCTCGGGACCGGCGGAGATCGTCGCCAACATGGTCACGCTATGCGGGCGCGGTCCGTCATCGGCGCGGGTTGACACGGTGACCGATGAGCCCGCCGGTCCCGACGCCTTGAATCTGCGGCGGCCGGGCGAGGGGTTCTCGGTGCTGCCGACGATCTAGATAGAGCGTTTTCAAGCGAAGTGGACACTGGTTCGCGTCAAGAAAACGCGTCAAATTAAAAATCTACCGGGTATCGATCCGGGCCTTTAGCCCGTTGATCAGCAGATCGAGTCCCGCTTCGAAGCGATCGTCGAGATCGTCGTCGAACATACGGTCCAAAGCCGCGTGGATGCTTGGGTACTTCATTGCGGCAAGGTCCGCGAACTTCGCTTGCCGGTTCGCGAGATCGAGCGGGCCGCCCGTTCGCGGATCCAGTCCCTGTTCCTCCATCGTGAAACCCAGCACGTAATAGGCGAGGCTGAAGGCTCCGTCGGATGAAAGCTTTGGCGAAGCGCCAGCTTCCTGCATTAGCGCCATCATGGCTTCGACGACTCGAAGCACGTTGTCGGTAGGGACATACGTGCCGGCGAAGACGCGAGCGCCGTCCCGGTGGGCGAGAAAAGCCCGCCGGATGGCACGGATAACGGCCTTCAGCCGCTCGTCCCAGGCTTTGCCCTTGAGATTCCGCGGCAGCGACACGGCGCCAAAAATGGCATCCGCCATGCCGTCCAGCAATGCCTGCTTGTTGGGAAAATGCCAATAAAGCGAAGGCGCCTGAATCTCCAAGGCGGTGGCGAGCCGCCGCATCGTGAGGCCCTCCAGCCCAACCTCATCGAGCAAGGTCAGCGCCGCCCTTACGATCAACTCTTGTTTAACGCCCACACCAGCTGCCATTTGCCGCTTGCCTCACTAACACTGTTAGACTAAGTCTTACACCGTAAGATACGTGGAGAGCTGATCATGAGCAATGAATTCGACGTCATCGTCATTGGCGGCGGACCGGTGGGACTATGGCTTGCCTGTGAGCTGGCGCTGGCAAAAGTGAAAGTCCTCGTGCTGGAACGGCGCACCGAACGCGTCACCCAATCCCGCGCCTTGACGATCCACGCTCGAACCCTGGAGGTGTTCGCGCTGCGTGGGATCGCGGAGCGCTTCCTCTCACAGGGGCGTCCGAGCCCCGGGTTCTTTTGGGGGGGACTGGATACGCTGGTGGACTTCTCGACATTGGACTCGCGCTTTCCTTTCACGCTGTTCCTGCCACAGGCGACGACCGAAAAGCTCATCGAGGAGCGTGCACTGGAATTAGGCGTGGACATCAGGCGCGGCCACCTTGTGGAAGAGGTTGAGCAAAATGCCGACAGCGTCATCATACGGGGCCGGAACGGCGAGACGCCATTCGGCTTTGCTGCTCGCTACGCCGCTGGGGCCGATGGCGCTCGCAGTTTCGTAAGGCATGCCTCAGCCATCGATTTTGTCGGTCATCCGGCACGGCATACAATGACATTGGCAGACGTTGTGCTTGATGCGCCACCAGAGAGACCGGTCCTCACCCTCGTCAACGAGGCAGGTGGTTTGGTTCTCGCGCCACGTGGCGATGGTGTTCATCACAGAATTGGCGTCATTGATGCATCGTCACCCTATTTAGCACCTTCCGAGCCGGTATCGCTCGCCGAGGTCGCGGCTTGCGCGGCCCGCATTTTCGGCAGGGATCTCCGTCCGCGCGATCCTGTTTGGATATCGCGCTTCACAGATGAATCGCGCCGCGCCGAGTGCTACCGGAAAGGGCGGATTTTCCTGGCTGGCGATGCCACCCACATTAACCCGCCGATGGGCGGTCAGGGCATGAACGCTGGCATCCAGGACGCCATGAATCTCGGCTGGAAACTGGCGAGTGTCATACACGGCACTGCGTCTGACGAGATACTCGATAGCTATCAGTCAGAGCGTAGACCGATCGGTGAGGCGCTCCAACGTGACACGCTTGCGCAGTTCGCGCTGTTCTCCGCATTTGATCCTCCGGCATTGGCTCTGCGGCGCATGCTCAGCGGCTTTCTTCGCGTGCCGGAGGTCAACCGCCAGCTCTCGGACCAGCTTTCCGGCTTCGGTGTCGCCTATCCAGAGCCGCTGTTTCAGGCGGAGCACAATTGGGAACATCGGAAAGGTGTGAGCGGGCATCGTCTTTCCGATGCGGATCTCGTGTTGAGGGACGGCTCGCGCACGACCCTCTACTCCTATCTCCAGGAAGGCCGCTGGGTCCTGTTGCAAGTCGCTGCGGAGAGCAACGCAACGCCCGTCAGGGACGCAATCAACATCGTCAACCTGGCACCCGGCGCCAACGACGGCCTGCTCGGCAAATTCGCTTCAATGCTTGTCCGTCCGGACGGCTACCTCGCCCACGTGCGCGCCGTGGACGACGCAGGCAGCATCGAGTTCGCCGCCTGATTGCCGAGCTGTATGCGGACCATCAGCTCGTTCTCACCACCGACGCAACACCTGACAGTCGGTCTCAGGCATCAGAGGCGCCAACTCGGCCGAAGTTCGTCCGGGTTGCTCTCATCGCGAAGCAGGAGCAGACGCCGCATCGTCGGCGCGTAGCATGAACTGAAAGACGGCGCCCTCGGGTTTGTTCGGCGCAACCCACAACCGGCCATCATGGGCCTCAATGATGGAACGGCAGATCGCCAGACCCATCCCCATGCCGCCCGATTTTGTCGTGAACAGTGGATCGAATATCCGCTCGAGTTCCGGCGCGCCGATTCCTGTTCCGGTGTCCGCCACCGATACGATGACGCCCCCGTCATCATGGGGCTCGGACTTCACGCGCAGGATCCGCGTCCCGTCCTTGGCCGCCATCGCATCGATCGCGTTGGTGATCAGATTGAGAAGCACTTGCTGCAACTGGACTCGATCTCCCCTGACCGGCGGTAGCGGGGCACTCGGCGCGGCGTCGACCAGGATCTGGTGCCTCTGAAGATCGCCGCGCGTCAAGGTGAGGGCTTCCTCGATAAGTCCATTGATGTCGAGCGAAGTTCTGTTTCGGGCTTCCTTCTTGAAGTTCGCCCGAATGCTGTCGATCACCGCTCCCGCGCGATGGCCGTCAGCGACGATCTGCTGAAACGCCCCCTTCGCTTCATCGAGATGAGGCGTCGCGCGACCAAGCCAGCGCAAGCCGGCATCGGCATGCGTTATCATCCCCGACAATGGCTGCTTGATCTCGTGCGCAATCGTGGCCGCGATTGCGTCCCCGGTCAGCAGCCGCGCCTCGCGCTCGCGGCGTTGCGCGAGGACCGCCCGGAGCAGCCGCGCATAAAGCGTCGTTATCTCGTACAGCAAGACAAACAGCACAAGACTGCCGGATAGGACCCCAAAGATCCGGCCGGTATACCAGGCAACGCTGAAACGGCCCGGATTGGGGAGTGAAATCAAACATAACTCTATCGCATACGCGCACATCACCACCATCAGCCACAGATCGAGCACTGAACGTCGCCGCGTCCAGAGCACAACGATGGCAAGGACGCTCAACAGTGCCATGAATCCGCCGATATAAGGCGCGAGAGCCGAAAGATGGACCGTATCGAGCATTATTGGGGGCAATAGCTCGTTCCCCGCGGTGACAAGCAAAGCCGCTGCGCACACGATGGCCGCGGTCACAGCCAGAACTCAAAAGGATGGCCACATGCACGGGGCCCCGCCACAACCGCTTGGTTGGATCGGCATCCTTCAGCAGGGCATAGGCGATTACGAAGACAGGGAAACCGGCGTGCCACAGGGTGTAGAGCCACACCGTGCTCTGGAGCCCGGCGCCGAGCAGGCCCCCTGGCGCGAACACGCCCGGAAAGGTCAGCATCCACGGGATGACGACGAGCGCAGTGAAGAGATATCCACTTGCGATCACGAGGAGCGCACGCGAACGCAAGATGGAGAACTGGGCAAACAGCAGGACAGCGGTGATCAAATCGTTCACGAACATCGCCGTGGCATAAGCCGGGACGAAGGCGTCGATCCGCGCCAGTTGAACCCTCGCGAGGGGCCCTGCCGTGATGAAAAATACGACAAGCAAAACCAGCACAACGCCAAGCGCGAGCCGCTTTTGCGCTGGGCTCGGCGACAGGTGCGAGAGGATAAAGGGCTGTTCCTCCGGGGCGGCGGCCGTCTTCACCATCGGGGCGACTCCTCGCAGCGGCTGGAGCGCGCGGCACGAAGCTCATACCGCTTCGCCACGCTCGTCACATGCTGCCTCAGTTCGCGGCCAGTTCTGTCCATTGGGACGGCTGACGACGGGCAAGGAAGCGTCGCGGCCTCTGCACAGGCTGGACTGGCAAGGTTTCCTCCGGCGGCGCATGTGTTCGCGCCGGCGACCGACCTCAGAACACTCTTTCGCTCCATCGTTCCGGCTCTCCCGGGTCCGATCGGCCACCCAGCGTGAGCTCAGTGTATCTTGTTTGGGCGCAGAGATCGATGTCCGGCTAGGATCAAAAACAGTGGTGACGCCCTTGAAATGGAATGCCTGCCTCGAAGGCAGATATCGGTTATGCCGCGCGTTATGAGTTCACGCTTCATCGATTTCAGGCCGGCCCTCCGACACTTGGGGCGCGCATCGTGTTCGGTGGCGATGAGGGCCTATCGCGAGTCGACTTCTCCGCGACGGAGGCCTGAGTTGGCACGAAACGAAGCAAGGACGAAGAAATATACAGTCTCCGACGACGGCAGACGCGTGTGGTCAGCATCAGACGCGCGAACCAGGCGGGAGGTCGTCGGATTGCTCTCCTCGTGAAACACCAGCAGACGTCGCACCGTCGGCGAGCAAGATAAACTGAAAGACGGCGCCCTCGGGTTTGTTCGGCGCAACCCACAACCGGCCATCATGGGCCTCAATGATTGAACGGCAGATCGCCAGACCCATCCCCATGCCGCCCGATTTTGTCGTGAACAGTGGATCGAATATCCGCTCGAGTTCCGGCGCGCCAATTCCTGTTCCGGTGTCCGCCACCGATACGATGACGCCCCCGTCATCATGGGGCTCGGACTTCACGCGCAGGATTCGCGTCCCGTCCTTGGCCGCCATCGCATCGATCGCGTTGGTGATCAGATTGAGAAGCACTTGCTGCAACTGGACTCGATCTCCCCTGACCGGCGGTAGCGGGGCGCTCGGCGCGGCGTCGACCAGGATCTGGTGCCTCTGAAGATCGCCGCGCGTCAAGGTGAGGGCTTCCTCGATAAGTCCATTGATGTCGAGCGAAGTTCTGTTTCGGGCTTCCTTCTTGAAGTTCGCCCGAATGCTGTCGATCACCGCTCCCGCGCGATGGCCGTCAGCGACGATCTGCTGCAAAGCCCCCTTCGCTTCATCGAGATGAGGCGTCGCGCGACCAAGCCAGCGCAAGCCGGCATCGGCATGCGTTATCATCCCCGACAACGGCTGCTTGACCTCGTGCGCAATCGTGGCCGCGATTGTGTCTCCGGTCAGCAGCCGCGCCTCGCGCTCGCGGCGTTGCGCGAGGACCGCCCGGAGCAGCCGCGCATAAAGCGTCGTTATCTCGTACAGCAAGACAAACAGCACAAGACTGCCGGATAGGACCCCAAAGATCCGGCCGACATACCAGCCAATGCTGAAACGGGCCGCACTGGGGAGTGAAACCAAACATATCTCCATCACATACGCGCACATCACCACCATTAGCCACAGATCGAGCACCGAACGTCGCCGCGTCCAGAGCACAACGACGGCAAGGACGCTCAACAGTGCCGTGGATCCGCCGATATAGGGCCAGAGAGCCGACAGGTGGACCGTGTCGAGCAATATGCGGGGCAATAGCTCGTGCCCCGTGGTGACAAGCAAAGCCGCCGCGCACACGATGCCCGCGGTCTCAGCCACACTCAAAAGGATGGCCACATGCACGGGGCCCTGCCACAACCGCTTGGCTGGATCGGCATCCTTCAGCAGGGCATAGGTGATTACGAAGATAGGGAAACCGGCGTGCCACAGGGTGTAGAGCCACACCGTGCTCTGGAGCCCGGCGCCGAGCAGGCCCCCTGGCGCGAACACGCCCGGAAAGGTCAGCACCCACGGGATGACGACGAGCGCGGTGAAGAGATATCCGCTCGCGATCACGAGGAGCGCACGCGAACGCAAGATGGAGAACTGGGCAAACAGCAGGACAGCGGTGATCAAATCGTTCACGAACATCGCCGTGGCATAAGCCGGGACGAAGGCGTCGATCCGCCCCAGTTGAACGCTCGCGAGGGGCCCTGCCGTGATGAAAAATGCGACAAGCAAAAACAGCGCGACGCCAAGCGCAAGCCGCTTTTGCGCCAGGCTCGGCGGCAGGTTCGAGAGGATAAAGTGCTGTTCCTCTGGGGCGGCAGCCGTCTTCACCATCGGGGCGACTCCTCGCAGCGGCTGGCGCGCGCGGCACGAAGCTCACGGCTTCGCCAGCCTCGCCACAGGCTGACCCAGGTTCGCCGCCATTGGGGGCCGGCGGACGACGAACAAGGAAACGTCCCGACCTTTGAAAGGCTGAACTGGCAACGTTTCCTGCGGCGGCGCATGTGATCGCGCCAGCGAAAGACTTCAGAACAGTTTTTCGGTCCGTCGTTCCGGCTTTCTCCGGTCCGATTGGACACCCAGCGTCACCTCAGTGTATCTCGGTTGGACGTGGAAATCGATGTCTGGTTGGGGGCAATCGCGGCGGTTTTGGCATAGCCTGTCCGGTTAGGGGGGAAACTCGGAAGCGCCGATTGTCCGCGCTCAGGTGCTCGCTGAGTCCGCGGCCTGGATCGTCGCTTGCGGCAGGCCAGCCGTCGTTGGGCCGAACACCTCGGTGAAGGCTTGTCGGAGCGCGATATCGACCCCCATCATCGACACCGGGCGGCCGAGATCGGCGAGGCTGGTGACGCCGTAGCGCGGGTCCACCACGCCGCAGGGCACGATGGCGTCGAAATGCGAAAGGTCCGGCTCCACATTGATGGAGATGCCGTGGAATGAGACCCAGCGCCGCAGCCGCACCCCGATCGCGGCGATCTTGTCCTCATGGCCCGGACCCTTGTCAGGGCGGCTCACCCAGACCCCGACGCGATCCTCGCGCCGCTCGCCACGCACGTTGAAGGCATCGAGCGTACGGATGATCCACGCTTCGAGTCCGGCGACGTAGGCCCGCACGTCCGGCTTCCGGCGCTTCAAATCGAGCATCACATAGGCCACCCGCTGGCCGGGACCGTGATAGGTGACCTGTCCGCCGCGCCCTGTGGAAAACAGGGGAAAACGCGGCTCGAGCAGGTCGCCTGAGTCGCCGCTGGTGCCCGAGGTATAGAGCGGCGGGTGCTCCAGCAGCCACACCAGCTCGGGCGCATCGCCGGCCGCGATGGCGGCAGCCCGTGATTCCATCAACGCGACGGCTTCGGGGTAGGGCACCGGCGAGTCGGAGATCCGCCATTCGACCTCAGCCCCGGCAAGAGGCTGCGCAAATGTCGTCAAATCGAGGCTTTGGCGGTCGTTAACCATTGGCTAACCATAACGTGGTGATCTCAAGCCACGCAATTTTGCATTTGTCAGTCTGGGTTCCAGTGCCAACGCTCGATAAAGTCACAGTCGATCTCATGGTGGTCCTCGGCACCACGTCGATGCCCATCCATCAGGTAATGCGCCTCAGTCGTGGCGCCATCATCGAGCTGGACGCGACCGAGGCGGACGAGGTCAAGATCCTCGCCAACAACCTGCCGATCGCCAGCGGCGTGGTGCTGGTCGATCGCAACCGGATCGCGGTCGAAGTCAAGCAAATGCTGCCGCGGCTGCCGGGCGTCCGATAGGCCGGTTTTGGCCTGCCGAAGCCGGCCAAAACACCCCGAAAACACTCCTTGGCAGGCCTTGTCCCTGCATCCCCGATTTGTTACATCCCGCGCCGTTGATCCGGTCCGGCATCTGTCCGGGATCGATCCCAACAAGCGCTCGTGGCGGAATTGGTAGACGCGCTGCCTTGAGGTGGCAGTGAGTAAAATCGTGGGGGTTCGAGTCCCTCCGAGCGCACCAAATCATAAGTCATTGATATCAAGAATGTTTGCGCGATCGCGCATTTCCCGCCTTGGATGTTGCTGGCAGTCGGAAACAGACGCTCGCGAGAACATGGAAGATCGGCTCAACGGCCCGACGTTGCCCCTTCTTGAACCGCTATTTCCTGCACGAAATCGAGAAAGGCCCGGACTTTTGCCGGCGGCAGATGCCGGGAAGGATGATAGGCATAGAGCGGATACCGTTCGTCGGACCATCGGGACAAAATCTGCACAAGCTCTCCCTTCGAGAGTATCGATTTGAGGCCGATCGCCAGGCTTTGAAACACGCCCTGGCCGGCAATGCATGCGGCAACCGCGGCTGAGGGATCATCCATCATCAACCGGCCAGTGGCGTTGATTTGAATGACCTTGCCGCCCCGATGAAATTCCCACGGAAAGGGGCGGCCGGTCTGCGGATCGCGAAACAGCAAGAGCTCATGGTGTAGAAGGTCGTGAGGCGTCCTCGGCTCGCCGTGCTTCTCCAGATAGGCCGGTGCGGCACAGGTCCATATGGAGGTTTCGAGGAGTTTCCGAGCAATCAGGGAGGAGCTCTCCGGTGGCCCAAAACGGATTGCTACGTCCACCCCCGTCATCATCTCTTCCCGGTAGTTGCTGTTCATGAGGTCAACCGACAGCAGTGGGTATCGCGCCATGAATTGCTGCAGGTTCGGCGCAAGCACCATCCGCGCGAACCAGGGATCGACGGACACGCGCAGCCGACCACTAACCACGGCGGCCGCCCCGGCGGCATCGGCGGCAGCCTCCTCGAGACCGGCCAGGAGCGGTATCACCTGCGCGTGAAAGCGGCGTCCCTCCTCAGTCAGGATCACCTCTCTCGGATTGCGGTTGAAAAGCCGCACACCTACGCGCGTTTCGAGGCGTGCCACGGCCCGGCTTACGCCCGAGGGCGTCAAGCCTAACATTTCCGCGGCCCTGGCGAAGTTGCCGGTCTCAGTAACCGCTGCGAGCACACCGGCGCCGGTCAAAAGCCGCGTATCGAAGCTCATGATGGTCTCCAATCAATCGGCCCGGACATCCGCGGTTGTGGGTCATCGCGGCCCCGCCGACGCGAGCAATGCCCGGCATAGTGATCCTGAGTCACTATAACACTGATCTTAATGCGCGTGAATCACCTCGTGGCCAAGACTAAAACATCCGCAGCGCTTCCGGTGGGAAGCCGGCCGTTAGGGCGGTCCCCGTTGTTCCAGTCCTGCAAGAGGTCAATTATGAACGAGATCACGCGTAGAACCGTTATGAGCGGCAGCCTTCTGGGGGGTGTCGCGTGTCTCACGGCCGGTCACCCAGCGCTCGCATTGGCGGCTCCCCCGGCCGGCTCACACAAATTCAAGGCGATCGACGTCGCCCTTCGGAACGCCGTTGCGGCAAAGGACGTGGCCGGGGTCGTGGCACTCGGAGCCAACCGCGGCGGCGTCGTGTATGAGGGAGTTTTCGGCAAGGCCAATGTCGGCACTGGCGCGCCGATGACCGACGATACGATTTTCTGGCTCCTGTCGATGACGAAGGCGTTCACGGCCACGGCCTGCATGCAGCTCATCGAGCAGGGCCGCCTGCATCCTGAAGACGACGCGCAGAAATACTTGCCGGAATTAGCCGCGCCCATGGTGCTCGAAGGTTTCGACGCAGACGGTAAGCCGCGGCTGCGTCCGGCTAAGCGAGCGATCAAGGTTCGTCACCTTCTGACGCACACCTCCGGCTACACCTACTCTATCTGGAGCGAAGCCTTAACCCGCTACGAGCAGGTAACCGGCATGCCTGACATTGCCACCTGCAAGAACGCCGCTTTCGCTGCACCGTTGGAGTTCGATCCAGGTGAGCGCTGGCAATACGGCATCAGCATGGACTGGGCCGGGAAACTGGTCGAGGCGATCACTGACCAGTCGCTGGAGATCTACTTTCGGGAGAACATCTTTGCGCCGCTCGGCATGAAGGATTCCGGTTTCCTGATCGGCTCCAAGCAGAAGGGGCGCGTTGCCACATTCCACAATCGCCGAGCGGATGGCGGGCTTGAGCCAACTCCCTTCGAGATGCCGCAACGGCCGGAGTTCTTCATGGGCGGCGGAGGCGCTTTTAGCACGCCGCGCGACTATATGACTTTCCTGCGGATGCTGCTGAATGGAGGCACGCTGAACGGCGTTCGAGTGCTCAAGCCCGAGACCGTGGCTAGCATGATGCAGAACCAGATCGGCGATCTGAATGTACACGAGATGCGTTCGGCGCAGCCCGCTTACTCCCACAGCTTCGACCAGTTCCCGGACCAGCCGCATAAGTGGGGCTTCTCTTTCGATATCAATACGCAGCCGGGCCCCAATGGACGTTCCGCCGGCAGCATATCTTGGGCGGGACTTCTGAACTGCTACTTCTGGCTCGATCCGGTCAAGAAAGTTACCGGCGCGCTCTTCACGCAGATCCTGCCCTTCTACGACGAGCGCGTCGTCGGCCTGTACGGCGAGTTCGAGCGCAACCTCTACGCCGGGCTGGCCTGAGCCAGCCTCCTCATAGTGATCATTCGGAAAAACATCATGTACGCAATTACTGGCATTACCGGCAAGGTGGGCGGCGAGATAGCCCGGAACCTTATCACCCACGGTCAGTCCGTTCGCGCCGTCCTGCGCGATCGGGCCAAGGCCGCCGACTGGGCGGCGAAGGGCTGCGAAGTCGCGATCGCGGAAATGGAGAACGCAGAACAGCTTGCGGCTGCGTTCTCGGGCGTTGAAGGCGTCTTCATCCTACCGCCCTCGGAATTCGACCCAGAGCCTGGCTATCCCGAAGCGAAGCGCGTAATCGACTCGGTGACCCGCGCGCTGATGACGGCTCGGCCCCAAAGGATCGTGTGCTTGTCGACCATCGGCGCAGATGCGCCTCACGACAACCTGCTGACGCAGCGCACGTTGATGGAACAGTCGCTGAGCGCAATCGGCCTCCCGGTCACCTTCCTCCGGCCCGGCTGGTTCATGGAGAACGCCCTGTGGGATGTCGCGTCGGCACGGGACGAGGGCGTGGTGCGGAGCTTCCTGCAACCCGCCGACAAGGCGTTCCCGATGGTCGCCACCAGGGATGTGGGTCGCCTTGCTGCAGACCTCATCCGGCAGAACTGGACCGGAACGCGGATCGTCGAGCTTGAAGGTCCGGCCCGCGTATCGGCGAACGACTTGGCGCAGGCCTTTACGGTGGCCGTTGGGCGGCCCGTCGGCGTCGAAATCGTATCCCGCGAGCGCTGGGAAGGGCTCTTCCAGGGCATGAAGAATCCTCAGCCCCGCATGCGCATGCTCGACGGCTTCAACGAAGGCTGGATCGAATTCCGCGACCATGGCAGCTCGGCGGTGAAAGGGAACACGCCTCTTCTTGATGTCATCGCGGCGCTCGTGGCCGGCAGCCAGGCGGCATGAGGCGCACTCGCCGTGTCCTTGTCCGGGCGCGCCCGGGTCCGGGACGGTGCGCGGCGCATCGAGGAGTGGATGCAAAATCCGCTCTACCCCAGGGATGGCGAGCGCGCAGAGCGCGCTCCGGTTTGCACAGAAACGTATAAAAGGAATGCCTTCATGAAGATGATCAAGACCCAGGGAGTTGGTATCCCGCGTCTCGGCTTCGGCACATTTCGGATGCCGGGCGGAGAATCGCAGCCCGTGGTAGAAAGCGCTATCGCGCTCGGCTTCCGCCATATCGATACCGCCGCCATGTACGAGAACGAAACCGCCGTCGGTGCGGCGATCGCAGCTTCGGGCGTGAAGCGCGAGGAATTTTTCGTCACGACAAAGGTCTGGCACGACCAACTCTCGCCCGATGCCCTCCATCGGGCATTCGACATCAGCCGCAGCAAGCTGAGGCTCGACTATGTGGACCTCTACATGATCCACTGGCCGAACCGGGACATGGACATGGCGGCGACTCTGGAAGCCTTGATGGAGTTGCGCGAACGTGGCCTGACACGGGCGATCGGCGTTTGTAACTTCAACCTGCCGATGATCCGCCGCGCGGTCCAAGAGATCGGCGCGCCGATTGCTACCCATCAGGTCGAGTACCATCCCTTCCTGTCGCAGGCGCCTATGCTCGCTTATCTGCGCAGCAAGGACATTCCGTTGACCGCCTACGCGCCTCTCGCGCAGGGCCGAGCGGCGAACGATGCCACGCTCGCTACCATCGGTGGCAAGCATGGCGCGACTGCCGCTCAGGTGGCGATCGCCTGGCTGTTGGACCAGCAGGGCGTCATTGCGATTCCCAAGGCCGGCCGGCCGGAAAGCCAGAAGGGCAATCTCGACGCGCTCGGCATTTCCATAGACAACGAAGATCGCGCTGCGATTGCGGCCCTTCCAAAGGACCAGCGCTTCGTCCGGCCGCCATTTGCGCCGGAATGGGATGCTGTCGTGTGAGTACCGGTCGCGCCGGCCGGGGCAGTGGGCTTGCTGCACTCGGATAAAGGCATTGAGATCGCATTAAATGCGACCGCCCTCCGAGGCGCACCAACCGGGATCGGCGCTCCATTCCCGTTGTGCGTGAGCGGCGGTTCACTGCGGCAGTGGGAGACTGCGGCTTAGGCCGAGTTGAAATTTAAACTGACACATGACCGTCATTGACGCTGCTTATCTGTCCCCGCGCACTGCCACACTCTCTCTTTGCTCTGGGGAAAAGATGACCAAATTTAAAACTGCTTTGCTGTCCACGGCGGCGATCCTCGCTGTCGGAGCTACGGTCGCTGTGACCGGTCCGGTTGCCGTCGCTAAAGACAAGAGCAACACCGTCACCGACACCGTCAACGCGTTGCCGACGAAGACGCCGATCAAGCACCTCGTCGTCATCTTCAACGAGAACCGGTCGTTTGACCATTATTTCGGCACGTACCCGAATGCGGTGAACCCGGAAGGTGAGCCCCTTTTCGAGCCCGCCAAGAATACGCAACGGGACATCAACAATCTTTTGTCAAGTCCGACTTTGCTCGACAACAATCCCAACCTGAATCCGGCCAATGGCACGGTCGCCTCCAATCCGTTCCGTCTCGATCGCACCCAGGCCAACACCGCCGACCAGAGCCATTCTTATACGAACGAGCAGAAGGCCTATGACGGCGGTAAGAACGACCTCTTTCCGCTGGATACCGGCAGCGCCACCAGCGGCGGCGCTGGCGCTTTCGGCACCAAGGCCCAGGTGATGGGCTATTTCGACGGCAACACCGTCACCGCATTCTGGAATTACGCCCAGAATTACGCGATGAGCGACAACGCCTGGACCGATGCGTTCGGTCCGTCGACGCCGGGAGCGCTCAACATGTTCTCGGGCCAGACCAATGGCGCGGTGGCTCCTCCGGGCTTCGGCGCGAGCGGCCTCGCGGACGGCCAGGGCGGTCGGACGCAGAACGGCGATACCGATCCCGCCTTTGACGTGTGCTCCAGCACGACGTCGCGGGTCCAGATGACCTCCTTGAACATCGGCGACCTGTTGAACGAGGCGAACATTCCGTGGGGTTCGTTCGTCGGCGGTTTCAACCTGCAAACCATGAATAGTAACGGCTCGACCGGTTGTGTGGGCGTGAATAGCCAAGGCATGCCGGCGGCCACGTTAGGGCGCACCTCGGCGAGCCAGGTGATTGGCGGGCTTGGCGACGCCATCCCCGACTACGTCCCGCATCACATCTGGTTCCAGTACTACAAGTCGACCTCCAACCCGAACCATCTCCCTCCGCAATCCGTCGCTTCGATCGGCCTGACCAATATCCCAGGCAAGAACAAGGCCGACCCGGCCAACCATGCCTACGATCTGAACCAGTTCGAGGCGGCGGTTGGACAGGGCAACTTCCCGGCGGTTTCCCTCATCAAGCTGCCGACCTTCCAGGACGCTCACCCCGGCAATTCGGACCCGCTCGATGAACAGACGGGAGTTGTCAATCTGATCAACTTCCTTCAGCAGCAGCCGGACTGGGATTCGACTGCGGTGATCATCAGCTATGACGACTCGGACGGCTGGTATGACCACGCTTTCGCCCCGACGACGCATGCGTCGTTCTCGACGTCCGATGCGTTGAACGGCGCGGGCCTCTGCGGCGCCGTCGGTGCTACTGAACCCGCCGGTCTCAATGGTCTGCCTGTCGCTGGTCGCTGCGGTCCGGGCACGCGCATACCGTTCCTGGTGATCTCGCCCTACGCCAAGACGAACTACGTCGGCCACGTCCAGATCTCCCAGGCCTCGATCCCGCAGTTCGTCGAGGACAACTGGCTGAACGGCAAGCGTCTCGGCGGTGGCTCCTTCGATGCCACCACCGGCTCGATCATGGACATGTTCAACTTCAAGAAGGCGAACACGAAGACGCTCATCCTCGATCCGACCTTCGGTACGGTCGATACCAAGTCGAAGTCGAAGTCCTAAAAGCGAGTGACGTGAACCACCGCACATTCGTGTGCTGCATCGGCGCCGGCCTTTTGGCCGGCGCCGTCTTGCTGCCGGACCGAAGATTTGCCTGGCGGCTGTGAATTCAGTGGCCTTCAGAAGAGTCCGTGGCAGTCGCCGGTCGTCGTTGTGACCATCCAGCCACAGCACGCTCAAATGCGGCCTGAGTGACGTCCAGGCCTAGCCGATAGCGCCCAGTCCAAGCCTCGTCGCACGCGAATGCCTACAAGCAGAAGGTAATTCACGCGGGCGAGGAATGCATGACCAAAGCTCTTGTTGCGATTCTGGTCGTGCTTGTTGGCGCGACGTCGGCATCGGCGGCCGATCTGCCGGCGCAAATCTACACCAAGGCGCCAACGATCGCCGATCCCGGCTACAGCTGGACCGGGGCCTATGTCGGCGGTCAGGCCGGCGCCCGGCAGACCGGTTCAAACTGGAAAGCACTCTGTTTCGAGTTGGGTTTGGGGCCGGATTGCAATTCGGCGCCGAGGTTTGCCGGAACCGTGCAGGGGCTCGACAGTACCGGACCTCAATTTGGCGGATATGCCGGCTACAACCTGGAGGTCGGCTCGCGGGCGGTTCTGGGTCTTGAAGGTGATATCAACTGGGGCCACACCAAAGGTTCGCTTGCGGGTGGCTTTCCCGGCCTTGGTGGACCGCCGGATACGAGCGTCAATGACCACGGTTTCGTCAGCACCGGATGGAATGCAAGCATTCGAGGCCGGGCTGGATTTCTGCTGGTGCCGAGCCTGCTGGTTTACGCCACGGGCGGCGTCGCGTTCCAGCAATTCGGGTTCAACGCGAACTGCCCGGCGACCGACGGCGGAGGCTGGTGCGACCTCGATCACAACGAAACGGTCTCGACGACACGAACCGGATACACCGCCGGGTTCGGCATCGAACAGGCCTTTGGCCTGGATGGACGCATGACAACCGGCGGACCATGGCACGCCCGGATCGAATATCGCTATTCGGATTTCGGCAGCTTGAACCACAATTTCTTCGCCAACACGATCGACGTGATCGGCGTCAATTTCCAGCCTCTCACCACCCAGACCGTGCAGCTCGGTATTTCCCATCAATTCTGATGGTCCGTGGCGTCACGAATTTTGCGGGGTGGATTTGCCGGCGTCGGCGACTTTCCAATCGGAAGATATCCTGACCATGCCGCCTTATTCGAGCGGCCCGGCGAGGTCGCCCGAAAGCGATCGCTCATTTCAAAGCGCTTGCTTTACTCGCGTCTTTTACCCCTCGACAGCCTCATCACACGAACAAGAAATCATTCGCCGTCAGCGGGTTCGTGAAATTGTTGAGAGTGACCTGATCCGCTCCTGCGGTAATGATGGTGGCAGTGTCAACTTGACTGATGGTGAGGTCCGCGAACGATTGCACACCCGCCACGCCGCTAAACTCGATTTTGTCATGTTGACTCTGGCTGAAGTCTTCGACGGTGTTCTGCGTCCCGACTGTCATTGAACCGAAATCTTTGAACACGAACTGGTCTTTGCCGCCGTGCGCGCCGTTGCTGAGTTGCCCATCACCCCACAGGTCGTTACTGACCGTGGACCCGGGTGCGGCGGTCCCGGCGATCAAGGTATCATCGCCGCCCTTGGCCGAGCCGGACATAGATTCCGCATCACCGTAGAGAATGTTGCTCACGGTGCCGGTGCCGGTGTTGCTGCCGCCGGTGAGCGTATCGTTACCTCCCTTCGCAGACTCGGACATGGATTTCGCGTCGCCGTAGAACTGGCATACAACATCAACAGCGCCGCTATTATTGCCGCCGGTCAGGGTATCGTTGCCGCCCACAGCCTTGCCAGACATCGCAAGGGCGTCACCATGGGCCAGATTGGTAAAGCTGAATGGGGCCGCGCTGTCTGGCAGCACCATCACGTCGTCGCCGCCGTGAGCATTGCCGGACATGCTCCCACCTGCGTCACCGTAGAAAGTGTTGCCGGCCACCAAGTTGCCCGTGAAAGTGTCATTGCCGCCCTGAGCATGGCCGGACATGCTGCCGCCAGCGTCACCGTAAAAAGTGTTCCCGAGCGAACCCTCGCTCGTGAAGCTGTCGTTGCCGCCCTTGGCAAAGTCGGACATATCACCGCCCGCATCACCATAAGCAGTGTTGTTGGCGAAGGGCGAGAGGGGCGTCACCGTGAAGGTGTCGTTGCCGCCTTGAGTGTGGCCGGACATGTTGCCGCCCGCATCACCGTAGGACTGCTGCTGGCCGCCCGTGAAGCTGTCGTTGCCGCCCTTGGCAAAGTCGGACATATCACCACCCGCGTCGCCGTAAGCAATGTTGCTGGATTGAGCTCCTCCGCCACTGAAAGTGTCGTTGCCGCCCTGAGCATGGCCGGACATGTTGCCGCCGACGTCACCATAGAAAGTGTTGAGGGAGACGGCCGCCCCTACGAAACGATCGTCGCCGCCCTGAGCATGGCCGAACATGTTGCCGCCCGCGTCACCGTAGAAAGTATTGAGGGAGAGGCCCGCGCCCCTGAAAGTGTCGTTGCCGCCCTTGCTGTGGTCCGACAAATCACCGCCCGCGTCACCGTAAGCGGTGTTGGTGGAGTTGAGCGCGCCCGTGAAGGTATCGTCGCCGCCCTGAGCGAAATCGAACACGCCGCCAACCGCGTCACCGTAGAAGGTGTATGTGGCGGGGCCGCTCGCCGTGAAGCTGTCGTTACCGCCCCTGGAAAAATCGAACATGCTGCCGCCGGCATCGCCGATCAAAATAGTTCTGGTCGGGTCGCCGGTGAGGATGTCATCGGTGCCCAATTGATGATCGGTTAGATCACCCGGCGTAAATGGAACGACGTGAAAGATTTTGCGGGAAAGAAGGTCGAGCATTTTACCCTCCTGCTGAGTGTCCCAGCGCCCATCACAATGCTACGCCGCCGCGGCATTGACCACAACGAGTATTTCGGCCGGTGCCAGCTCATCAATCGGCTTCAACGGATGCAATCTGCGTAAGCTGCCGCTACGTCTCGGGCCACAGCAAGGATTGGCTGAAACGACCTGCGTCCGGCGCGAGACGCTGCCCAGCCGGGTTCGTGCTCGCCCGGTCTGCGGCGTCATCAGTGTGATCAGACCAGCTTGACGTGCGGCCGCTTCGTTGCGGGCGGCGAAGCTTGAAAGGTACCTCATGCGCTGGTAAGGCACCTTATGTTTCGGGGTGAGCATTCGTTGCCTTGTAACAACCCGCGCGCAGATCGACGGGCGCGGGTTTCAGATTCGGATAGGGCTGTTTGACCACCGGATTTCTTCGGATCGAGTTCGATCAAGACTGACGGCTGATATCGATCGGAGCACCTGCATGAAATTCCTGGGCTTTGCCTACCGGATCATCTCCAACTTCATTTTCCTGGCGCTGGTCTATTACAGCCTGAATTTCATGGAGAGGTACCAGCAGCGCGCGATCCTCGCGATTCTCGTGCTGGCCTATGCCGGCATGCGCGCGGTGTCGGCGTTTCGTTCGTTCTATTTCTTCCAGCGCGTCGAGCGCCTCGAGCTCGAGGCGCGCCGTCTAGCGGGGCTGGCCGGCGACGGGCCTGCCGCCGAGGCTTCGCGCAAGCAGATCGTCAATAGCGTCGCGACGCTGCGCCGTGACGGCGAAATGAAGTCCTATATCGACCTGCTGTTTCTCGCGCTGGTCGTGCTGCTATGCATCGCGAAGATCGTGACGGACTAGACTTTTCGCTTCTTGATCTGGGCGAGATGCTTTAGCGGGGCGCCGTGCGCGTGGGCCTTGCCGGGGCGGCCATGCGCCGCCACCGTTGTTCCGCGGCCGGTCCCGCGCGACGCGGTCATTTGTTTGCCGTGGCCGGGGCGATTCCTGCCGTGCCTGCCGCGGAGCGCGCGCGGTGTATTCCGGCCGCTGACCGGCACGGCCTCCGGCGGCGATTCACGCTCGGCCAGGACTTCAGGCGAGACCGCAGGCCTGGAGCGCGGCCCGAGCTGCGCGACCATCTCCGCGGTCGGGTGCGGCAGTTCCGGCAACTCGAACACGCTCTTGGCCGGGACGGGCAGGCCGGCCGAGGCACTGCTGACGGGCAGCAGCCATTCCTGCGGCCAGGGCGTCTGCAGCGGCATGCCGCGCACATGGCGCGTCGTGCGATCGAACGGCTCGGGCCGTAGCAGCAGATCACCGTCCGCGCCGTCGAAATCCGACAGCACGGGGCGCACGAGCGTGTCGGTCCGGGCGACGACGAAATTCGGTACTTTGGGCCAGTGCGAGATCGCCACATTTTCCGACGGCGGGTGCAGCAGCCATTGCTGCGGCTCGGTCGGCGTTGCCGGCCGGTCCGGCGTCGCCGGCACCACCTGGACGATGTGATAGCCACGCGCCTTCAGCGTTGCCAGGATCCTCGGCAACGCGGCGACGGTCCGGGCCTGGATATCGTGCAGCAGCAGGATGCCTTTGCCCTTGGCCTCGATGCGCTGGATCGCGAGATCATAGACCCGCTGCGACGAAATATGCCGCCAGTCGTCGGCCGGGAAATCGGCGCTCCAGGTCTGGATGCCCTGCGAGGCCAGATAGTCCTCGACGGCTTCGGCGCGCATCAGCCCGGGAATGCGGAAGAACGGCGCCAGCGTTTTGTCGGCGTCGTCGCCAAGTGCTGCCTTCACCGAGGCGATGCCGTCGTCGATCTGCGCTTTGGCGCGCTCGATCTGCATCTTGTTCATGGTCAGCGGATGGGTCTGGGTATGGGTCCCGATGGTATGGCCGGCGTCGCGCAGTTTGCGGACGCCTTCCGGAAAGCTGCGGGCCATCTCGCCGATGGTGAAGAAGGTCGCCTTGATGCATTCGGAGGCGAGAATGGCCAGCACCTGATCGCTGTTGTGCGGCAGCGGACCGTCGTCGAACGTCAGGACCACTTCGTGATCCCGCAGCGGCAGCGTCTCGGCATATTGCATGGTGCCGATCTTGGTGTGCTCGCGGGGGTCCACCACCAGGGTGCGGGAGATGCCGAGCGCGTCGGGATGGCCGGGGCAATCGGCCGCGGCCGATGCCGGCTGCGCGGCGAGGCCGCTTAGCAGTCCCACAGATAGCACGGTGCATAAAATGGCCGAAGACCGCGTCCAAAACCGCGTCACGCCATCAGCCGAAGCCTTACCGATCATGAAGCACCGTTATTCCCATTACTGTCGCCGTCATTATACGCCGCGCCGTGAACGACGCCTTAATCGTTGGACTTCCAACCATGGTTTGAGGTTCAAGATGGCTTGAGGTTCAAGGAGCCGTGCTGGCATGAGTGCCGGGCGCGGCCGGCACCAGATGGACCACCTGATAGTGGTTTTCCTTCAGATAGCGCAAGAAAGCCGGCAACATGGCTGCGGTGTGGCCCTTGGGATCGTGAAGCAGGATAATACCCCTGCCGGCGGCCTTGAGCCGGTCGGTGAGCAGCTTCAATTCCTGCTGCGGCGTCATCGGATTCCAGTCACTCGCCCAGAGGTCGGTGCCGAACACCACGATGCCGCGTGATTGCAGCAGATCGAGCGTCGCTTGCGTGCTCTCGAAGCCGGGAAAGCGAAAGAACGGTGTGCTCGGCGTCGTGGTCGCGACCCCGTGCAACGCCATTTCGACCGCCGAGATGCCCTGGTTGATCTGATCGACGGCGTCTTCGGGCTTGATCTGCGCGAGGCTGGGATGGGTCCAGGTATGATGCCCGACGGTATGGCCTTCCGCCGCGATCCGCCGCACCAGTTCGGGGTGCTCTGACGCGGGCTTGCCGATCAGGAAAAACGTCGCGTGCACGCATTCATGCGCCAGCGCCGCCAAAACCTTCGGCGTGGTCGGAGGCCAAGGGCCGTCATCGAAGGTCAGCACGACCTCGTGGTCCTCCAGCGGCAAGGTCTGCGGAAAGCTCTTCAGGCCGACCCGGGGCGTGGAGGCGGCATCGACAGCAAGGACACGCGAGGTGCCGAGCGCGTCCTTGTTGGGGCAGGGCGCGGCCTGAGCTTCTGCGCTCCACATCACCGCGGCGACGAGGGCAGCCCCAAGGAAGACTTCGAGGAAGACTTCGCGGAAGACCTCGAGGGGGACCGCGAGTGCGCGCATCGGCGCCCAGGCCGATTTTGACGGGTCGATATTTGTCATTGCGCTTGGTGATGCCCTTTGGGTAATGCGTCAGGCGACAGCTCAAACCAGTTCAGCAATTCTGTCAAACCGGTGAGGCGCGGCATGACCGAAGACGTCGATATCGCCCAGCCGGCCGCTGCAGCGGGGCCCGATCGCCTTACGATGCGCAATGAAGAAGGCGAAATTCGTCAGGAATTCGTCGCGGAAATCACCCGCGCCATTCACGAAGCTGACACCTCGCTGCTCCGCGCCGTCGTCGGGGAACTTCATGAGGCCGATCTCGGCGACCTGATCGCAGCCCTTGAGCCCGAGGACCGGGTCCAGCTGGTGGAACTGACCGGCGCCGATTTCGACTTCTCGGCGCTGAACGAAGTCGACGATTCCGTCCGTGAGGAAATTCTCGAGGAGCTTGAGCCGGAGACGGTCGCCGAGGGCGTTCGCGAACTGGAATCCGATGACGCCGTCGAGCTGCTTGAAGGCCTCGACGAGGAGGACCAGGACGAGATCCTCGAGAAGCTGCCGCCAAAGGAGCGCGACAATCTCGAGCGCAGCCTGCTGTATCCGGAGAATTCCGCGGGCCGCCGGATGCAGACCGAGATCATCACGGTGCCGCCGGACTGGACCGTCGGGCAGGCGATCGACTACATGCGCGACACGCCGGACCTGCCGGACCGGTTTTATGAAATCTACGCGGTCGATCACGCCCAGCACTGGCAGGGCGCGGTGTCGCTCGATGCGCTGCTGCGCGCGCGGCGTCCGGTGTCATTGGCGGACCTGATCGACGAGGATCGCCGCCGGGTCTCCGTGCTGGACGACCAGGAAGAGGTCGCGCGGCTGTTCGGCAAATACAATCTGGTCGCAGCCCCCGTGGTCGACACCACCGGCCGGCTGGTCGGGATCATCACCATCGACGACGTGGTCGATGTGATCGAGGAGGAGGCCGACGAGGATCTCAAGGCGCTGGGCGGTGTCACCAGCGACGAAGAATTGTCCGACAGCGTCTGGACCATCGCCAGAGGCCGCTTCAACTGGCTGCTGGTCAATCTTGCCACCGCCTTCCTGGCCTCGTCGGTGCTGGGCTTGTTCGAGGGTCAGCTTGAAAAGATGGTGGCGCTGGCGGTGCTCGCACCGATCGTCGCGAGCCAGGGCGGCAATGCCGCGACCCAGACCATGACGGTCGCGGTGCGGGCGCTCGCGACCCGCGAGCTCGGCGCCAACAACGCCTTCCGCGTGGTGATGCGCGAAGGCCTGGTCGGACTCGTCAACGGTCTGGCCTTTGCGGTCATCACCGGCATCGCCGCGGTGGCGTGGTTCAAGATCCCTGGCCTCGGCGTCGTGATCGGCCTTGCGATCATCTGCAACCTTTTTGCCGGCGCGCTGGGTGGCATTCTGATCCCGATGGTGCTGGAGCGGGTGCGGGCCGACCCAGCCGTGGCATCGGGCACCTTCGTCACGACCATTACCGACGTGGTCGGCTTCTTCTCGTTCCTCGGTATCGCCACGCTGTGGTTCGGGCTCAACTAGCCCGGCCGGCGGGATCGAATCCCGGCCCGGTATCGTTAATCGGGCCTTAACGCGCATCGGCGAACATCCCACCGTGAGGTCGGATATGCAGCGCTTGCGGCTCAAGGCGGACGGACGGATCGTCGAATTGCGGGACGGGCAGGAGTTTCCCCTGGCCCCCGAGCCGCCTTCTTCGACGGCGCCAGCGATCACCCAGGTTGCGGCAGCCGTCGTCCATCAGGATGGCGCGACGCAGCCCGGGGTTCGCGACCTCCGCGAACCCGGGGTGCGCGACCTGCGCCGCCGGGCGCGGCTGACCCAGCTCGAATTCGCCGCAAGGCTCGGCGTTCCCGTCGAGACCATTCGCAACTGGGAGCAGGGCAAACGCATGCCGCGCGGACCGGCCCGTGCGCTGCTTGCGGTGATTGCGCACGCGCCTGACACCGTTTTCGCGGCCTTGGCAACGGAACCGTCGCCCGTCTGAGTTGGCAGCGCGGCCGCACCGGGACATACTGGGGGCGATCCTTTCGAGTATTCGTCCATGCAGCTCGTCGTCGACGCCAACGGCGCTATCATTCCCGCGATCGGGCTCGGTACCTGGGAATTGCGCGGCCGCGCCTGCGCCCGCCTGGTCGAGCAGGCGTTGCGGCTCGGCTATCGCCACATCGACACCGCGCAGATCTACGAGAACGAACGCGAGGTCGGCGACGGCCTGCGCGCCTCCGGGATCAAGCGCGATGCGGTGTTCGTGACCACCAAGGTCTGGACCACGCATTTCGCCCCGAACGATCTCGAACGCTCCACCAAGGACAGCCTCAGCAAGCTGCATCTCGCCGCCGTCGATCTGTTGCTGCTGCACTGGCCCAATCCGCGGGTGCCGCTGGAGGAGACCCTGGGTGCGCTGGCAAACGTCAAGAGATTGGGTCTGGCGCGGCACATCGGTGTTTCCAATTTCACCGTGGCCCTGATCGAGCAGGCGGTCAAAGCCTGCCCGGAGCCGCTGGTGTGCAATCAGGTCGAATTCCATCCCTATCTCGACCAGAGCAAGGTGCAGGATGCCTGCGCGCGCAACGGCATGGCGCTGGTCGCCTATAGCCCGGTGGCGAAGGGCCGGATCAAGAACGACGCAACCCTGGCCCAGATCGGGCAGGCTTACGGCAAGACCGCCGCGCAGGTGTGCCTGCGCTGGCTGGTGCAACAAAATGTTTCCGCGATCCCGCGGACGTCTCGGATCGAGCGGTTGTCGGAAAACATCGATATCTTCGACTTCCAATTGTCCGATGACGAAATGCGGCGGATCTCGGCGATGGGAAGTCCCAAGGGGCGGCTGACCGATTTCGGTTTCGCGCCGAAATGGGATTGAGCTATGCTGCCGGCGGGGCAGGGACGTCATCGAAAAATTGATCAAATACGGTGGAAACGCGTCAGATCATACGCTCAGGCATCGCGGCGTCGGCGGTTGTACATCTGTCGTTCCTGCTGCTGCTGATTTTCTTTACCGAAGTCCATCCGTTCGGGACGGTTACGCCTGATAGCGTCGCAGTCGATATCGTGACGCCGGACGAAGTGATCGAGAAGCCGCCAGAGCCGCCGCCTTCGTCCAAAGCTGAGGGCGCCGACGCCTTCGATCTTTCCGCAAGGGCCGCGCCGGCGCCCGCCAGTTCGCCGCCGGCCGATCCACCGCCCGCGACGCCACCATCGCCAACAGCGGCCTCGTCGCCCGTCGCCCCGCAACAGGCGGCCAAGCCGTCACAACCGCCAGCGCCGGCGCAAAAGCAGGCGGCGGTGCCGCAGCCTGATCGCCGACAGCCTGCCGCGCAGCCGCAGGCTCAGGCGCAATCGCCGACGCCGGCCTATCTGCCGCCGCAACCGGACCTCTCGGTCAAATATCACGTGCTGCTCGGCCTGCCGCAGGACCGGCCGGGCGATGGCTTCGATGCCCCGGCAACAGAGTTGGCCGCTGTCGGATCCAGCCCGATCGCGGAGTTCAGGCGCCATCTCAAGACATGCTCGACGCTGCCGAAGGAAGTCGCGGCTTCCGACAAGGTCGCGATCAAGCTGCGCGTCCAGATGACGCCCGATGGGCGGCTCGCCGCGGAGCCGCTGCTGATCGAGGCCAGTGCGTCGATGAAGGGGCCGCTCTTGATGCAGAGCGCGATCAGCGCCCTGCAGTCGTGCCAGCCCTATGCGATGTTGCCGGCGGACAAATACAATGAATGGAAGGTGCTCGATCTCAGTTTCACGCCGCAGGATTTCGGCGGCGCGTCGTAGATGGGCGAAGCTGTAATCCATGATAGAAAATTGAGTGCACTGTCACCGTAATCCTGTAATTGTAATCCTGTAATTTCCGTAATTCCGCGGGCGAATGCCGGCTGGGTCAAACATTTTAAAATGTGACATAGCTCACAGAAGCCGTGGCACAAGATATTCAAATGCAGCGGGTATTGGTAAAAGCACTGAGGATTCTTGCAAAGGTTGGGGCGCCGCGACGTCCGGCGTAGGAAAATATGCGCAATGGGAGATTGATTTTTTTTGTGGCCGCAGTTGTTGGCTTCATCCTGATCCAGCTATCGCCGAGCTTCGCCGAAACCCGCATCGCCCTCGTGATCGGCAACGGCGCCTATCAAAACGTTCCGCGCTTACCCAACCCAGCAAACGATGCCAAGGCCGTGGCCTCGGCGCTCAGGCGGGCCGGTTTTGACACCATTGTCGCAACCGATCTCGACGAGCACGGCATGGAAGATGCTGCGATCCATTTCGCGCGTGCGGCACGCACAGCGGACATTGCGCTGTTCTATTACAGTGGGCACGCCCTCCAGTATAACGGAGTGAATTATCTGGCGCCCGTCGACGCGGTCTTGTCGGACGAATCTGACCTGCGCCGGATGACGCGCGTAGACGAGATCGTCTCCGACCTGGAGCAAGCGAAATCGCTGCGCATCATGGTTCTCGATTCCTGCCGTGACAATCCTCTCGCCGAGCAACTTCGCCGCTCAGTCGGCACGACGCGTTCCGTCCCCTTGGGGCGCGGCCTTGCCAAGGTCGATGCGCCGCAGGGAATGATTATGGCTTACGCGACGCAAGCCGGGCATACGGCTGAGGACGGCGACGGCAGCAACAGTCCCTACACGAAGGCTTTTCTCAAGCACATCGAGGAGCAGAACGAGATCGGGACGATTTTTCGTGAGGTCAGCGAGGACGTTTACGAGACCACCCGGCACTCACAGCTTCCGGAACTCTCGTTGTCGATCATCGGACGGTTTTATCTGCGCGGAGAGGCCGTAGCTCCGGCCGCTGCCGCTTCGGCGAGTCCGGCCTCGTCGCCGCCGATCAAGACGACGAACTCGGACTTTGATGCTGCGGTTGGCATCGATACGGTCGCGGGATGGGAGGCATTTCTCAAGGAGCATTCCGTAGGATTTTATGCGGATATGGCGCGGGAGCGCAAAGCTATCGTCGAAAGGAGAGAGCGATCGGGTAGCAAGGAAGTCGCATCGCTTTCTCCGCCGACCGAAAAATCCGATCAGCCCCAGATGGTACTCGATCTGCAGCGGGCGTTGCAGACCGAACTTCGCCGGGTGGGATGCGATATCGGTGCGGTCGAAGGCGGTTGGAATGCGACGGCGCAGGAAGCGATGGAACGCTTTAACAGGCACACCGGCATGCGGCTGGATATCAAGGTTGCTAGCACCGACGCGCTGGAAGTGGTGAAGGGCAAGGCCGGGCGGGTATGTCCCCTTGTGTGCGATCACGGCTACAGGCCCGAAGGCGAGACATGTATGAAAATCGATTGCGGCTCCGGATCTCACCTATCCAATGACAACCGGTGCGAGCGCGATTCGCGAGAAAACAATCGCAAGGGGCCGCCCGCGCCGTCCAGGAGCGCGCAGCCCACGGCAGATGGAACGGCGGGTGCCATGCAACGGGCAGAGCGAGCCCAAGATGCGGGAGGTTACAGAATGTGCATGGGCGCGCTACCGGGCTGCTTTGAGAGGGCCTCAAGGCGAATGAGTCCGGACCAGGCACGGGCGTGGTGCAGCAGGAAACCCACCTGCTAGTGAACGCCGGGCGCGGGTTTACGGAATTACGGTGACAGTGCACGTCGCACGGACCGCGACAGGGAGTAGCCGATGATCGATTCGAGCCGACGCACCGTTCTTGCAAACGGTGCTGCCGCCGCGGCGGCAAGCGCAGTGCCGCAAGTGTTCGCCCAAGCACAGCCGGCGGGAGCGGCTCCGGGATTGCCTGATGGCGCCAAGGTCGGCTTCTATGAGAAGGGCAATGTCCGCATCCGCTACGCCGAGATCGGCTCAGGCTTCCCGCTGCTGGCGACGCCCGGCGGCGGCTTGAACTCTTGTATCGCCGTGTGGGCGCGTGCGGTGATCAACATTCCGGAGGAGTTCAAGAACGACTTCCGCGTGATCACCATGGACCAGCGCAACGCCACGGGCGGCGAGTCCACCGGCCCGGTGCCATCAGACGATCCCTGGGGCGCGTTCGCCGACGACCAGTTGGGCGTGATGGACCATCTCGGCATCAACAAGTTCGTCTTCTTCGGCAACTGCATCGGCGGCCCGTTCGCGATGAAGTTGATGGAGCGTGCGCCGCAGCGCGTCGCCGCGGCAATATTGAGCCAGCCAGTCGGGCACAGCCCGGCGAACCCGGATTACATGTACGACGCCGGCAAGACCGTCTGGGCCAAGGAGCTGCGCGAGCGCCAGCCCGGCGTCTCGATGGAGACCATCGAGAAATATCTGCACAACCTTTACCGCGTGCGGCCCGATTTCGTGTACAGCGTATCGCGCGATTTCGCGAAATCATGCCAGACGCCGATGTTGGTACTACCTGATGACGTCGACGCGCATCCGCTGGTGGCTTCAGTCGATGTCGCCTCGCTCTGCCCGAATGCCGAGATCACGGTGTTCCCCTGGAAGGAGCCGCCGGAGCTGAAGGCGCGCACGATCAACCGCGCGCGCACCTTCCTGAAGCGGCATCAAACGGCGTAGCGAAGTCGGAACCGCCGGGACTGTTGCGCTATCCATTCGACATGCTTCAGCAGCCCCGGCAAATGCCTCTGATCTTTCGATCGACGATCGCATCTTCCTGATCGATGATCTGTTGGGGCGTCGATGTCGATGCGGGAAAATCGAGTGCGCGTGGCTGGCGATGGCCGACCGGTGCGAGCCATGGTCTGGTTGCCGTTTCGTTTGACGCGTAGGCGAGGGGATGTTGGCTCATCGCTTGCGCGAGGGCCGGCGATGCGATTGCCGCGGACAAAATTGCAGCCAGGCCAAGCCTTCTGAAATTGATCATCGAAGCCTCCGTCTCTATCTGCCGCGCTCGAATGCGCTGGTGACAGACAGACTGGCTTCGAGGTCGTGATATTCCAAAGTTATGACTTTTTCGCCCGGCGCGATTTTGTCGCAGCGGCGCGACGCTCGCGTTTCGGTGATGGCGCGTGATGAAATAATTCCACGCATTCACCGCTCTTGGTCAGAGAAGCCGAAGCCGAGGTTGCTTGCTGGAAAAGCCGGAAGGACGGGCGGTGATGCCAGCATGCCCTTTCAAGTTTCGGAGCCGCTGGTCAATTTTGAACACCCTGCAGAATAAACAGACGCCCTCAGCGGTTTCTAAGCCGGTGAGGACGTCAGATAGAACGCCCTAGGTCGGCTGTGGCATCCCGCTTCCAATCAAAGCAAAATCCCAAGGTCGGGCGAAGCTCTCTATTGATCACTTTTCTTATTTTATCTTTAGATGATACCGACGAACGGCAGCGTCGCTTTCGCCTCGACTACAAGCAGAATGGCCCCGGCTGCGGGGGCTGGTTCGCGCCGGGGCCAACTGAGAACACCGCGCGGCTAAGCGCCAGCGGCGCGCCTACAAGCGATCACATTCGGCGCGGTAGTGCAGTTCTGTTTTGCTCACTACGAACTGAGGCGGCCCTTAGGGTGAATGGAACGTTTCAGCCTGCGGGAGCTTGCTCATGCGTCTGACCGGAAAGCCGGTCAGGCCTTTTCGGCGACGGCCCTGCCATTTCTCAGAGGTTGGGGTGGTCGCTGTTTAGCGCCCTCGCTGGAAGCCTTGAAATAGCGCGGCGTTATATCGGCTCTGAAACGACATTGTTGCAGTCATAGCAACGGAAAATCCGCTTGCTCGCTTGGTTTCTTGTGCGCGGAAGGTCCGCACTCGTTGCAGACGCGCTTTCGGCCTTCCACGGGAATGACACCTGCACCACCGATCATGATCCGGTGACCTGCACTCGGCTGTTGACCGATCTCGGTTCGGACGATCCGGTCAGGCTCAACCACTCTGCCGCCATCTCCCGCAGGATCATGCGCGACGGGCGATGTGCAATCGTCTTGGCTAATTCCAAACAGCGTATCGCATAATCCTGGTAGCCATCTTCCGACATTAGGGAACTCTCCGGGTGCGTCAGCGGCGCGCCTGCTACCCGATCACATCCGGCGCTGGGCGCGCTGTTCTGTTTTGCTCACTTTTTTCAAAATAGAACTGTGACCGAGCCACCACGGTTTCACAGGCCACTATGCTGGCAAATCGTCGTTATCTCGGATCATGGGCACGTCGTGCAGAACTGAATTCAACAACAATTGGTGCACTTCGATTGTCCCGTTGTAATCTATGTAGCCCGCATTCCTAAACTTGTTCATGAAATGGCAGACGCGCGATCTTGTGGTACCGATCATTGCCGCAAGTGTCTCCTGACTTATAGTGACCGGTACGATGGGTGGATTACCTTCCTTGCCATAATTTGCGAGAAGCAAAAGTAGGCGGGCAAGCCGCTTTTCGCTGGAATTGAAAAGTTGATCAACTACGTCGGCCTCGATCCGGCTATTCCGGTTCAACAAGTGATGCATAAACAGTCGAGAGAATTTGGGTTGATCGCGGATCGCGGCGAGCATTTCTGTTCTCGTGATTGAGGTAATTCGGCAATCAGTCGTGGCGTGTGCCGATGACGGTCGCACGGGATGGTCCTCAAGGCACCCCTCACCAAAAAATTGCCCTTCGTCGAGTATTGCAACGACAGCTTCCTTGCCGTGCTCAGATGTAACCGTAATCTTCACGCGACCTTGCTGGATGAAAAAGACCGTGTCTGCGACCTGGCCTTGCTCGAAGATGGCTTGGTCTTTCCGATAATCTGTGGTGGTCCGTCCATTCCCGACCCGCGCGAGCAACATGTGAGGATCGGCTTGGGAGGGCCAAAGTGTCGGCTCAACTTTATGCATGACGCTTCCTCGGGGCGGGAGCGCAACACTCTCAGTCACCGGTAACGGCCAAAGTGGCGGTGATGCGCCCAGCATGACACTCGCCGGTAGCGCGCCGCTGTTCCATTTTGACCACTTTATGAAGTTACGGCGCGAGCCGATTGACGCAGCAGCGCTGTGGGGTGGGGCCTCGCCTGCGAGTCGCAATTCGAGCACGCAAAAGGACGGCCCCAGCGCGGGTAATGCGCCGAGGCGTCAAGTTGGTAGGGAGTAACGGCGACCTTGAACCGATAAGCTGGCGCGGGCGTGGTCCGCATTGATCACAATCCGAAACCGTCCACAGGCAAGTAAGGGGTCAATGGCACCTCGGTATCGTCTCAATGTGGAGGGAATTCTGGGGCCGATTAAAAACTGACAATAATCATCCGGACCAGTGTGAGCCTTTTTGCCGTGCTAACGAGGCGCACGGTGGCTAAACGTATCTTCGAAACGGACACTAGCTCCTCCAATTACCGTGACAGTGCACTAAATGCGTCCCGTCCGCGAGCTCTCCTGAAATTTTATGCACTTTCACCGTATCCCGATCACGGAGTTCAGGCCGCATCTCAAGACATGACGTGCCTCGCATCAGGCGGCAAGGTTTTCGTCGGTTCCAACCGGATCGAGAAAAAATGAACGATGTCGGACTGGTTGAGCCGGGCAGTGGCGCTGCCCGGGCGATTACGCAGTAATCGACAGCAGTCAGATGGCCAGTGCGCGAGCGATCGACGCCCATTCAGGAGTTGATTCACCGCCGTGTTCACGCGGCATGATTTCGTCACGACGTCCTGTCGCGCCGCAATCAGCTTTGTTGTGCGCGAATGCCGGTCCGCGGGCGATTGACTCGGTAACGCGCGTTTCACGCTGAGTTGAGTTATTGACGCGGAATTTAATGGGGCCGGCGTGCGGTCTACCTACATGGAGCACAAGGTATCCGCATCGGATGCTGCAAGCAGATGGCTCGCAGTCCAGACAGCACGCTCGCCTCGCGAAGCGTGATCAATTCGTCTCGTCCCACGCGGGCCTACAATCGATCCATACAGGAGAAACGAAAATGATTTCATTCAAAACTCTTGCAGCGGCCGTGCTGCTGTCCGCGACCGCAGCGACGCCGGCGTTCGCGCAAGCTCCGATGAGTGCGGGTGCCCTGTATCTCAAAAATCTGCAAGACTCCGGGTATAATCCGAAGAACGACTACAATCCGAACGGGACCATGAGAGCCGCCATCCAGGAGCCGGGCGCGTTCTCGTTCTATTATCCCAATCTGGACGTTCTGAACGGAGGGGCGCCGACTCCTGCTGCCAGGTTGTCTCCCGACTGGCCCGCGTTGAAGGGAGCGTGTGCGTCGGCCGGCGGCGGCATCACTTACTGCGGCGACCGCGACGATTCATATGCTTTTGCGCCCGACGCATTCCCGCGTCATCATGCCCGCCGCCATCACCGGCGGTGACTCGACCACGCGGAGTTACGGTGACAGTGCACCAAATGCGTCCGCAGTTGTCACCGTAAACCCTAGTTGAGTGCACTGTCACCGTAATTTGGGAATTGTTGGACGGCAATTCTGGCGACGTGTTCTTGAGTTTTGCACATGCCTGAGAAAGATCGGAGCGGCCTCCTCAAGGTGACGAGACATTGCGGGAGGCGGACAAAGGTGAATATGATGGGTGATGGTATACGACCTTGCGACACTTTCTGGGCCGCTGCTCAAACTCAGCGAGATTGACTCTGGCGCACAGAAATGGATGGCCGAGGCAGAGACAGGAAAGATACTCGGCCGCTGGCGCGCCGATATAGGCACGCTTGGGCGGATCATCCTGTTGCGCGAGTTCGATACTCAACAAGCGCTTATGGAGGAACGGCGGCGCGCTTTGCTCTGCCGCAATCCGTTCAACGGCAATGGGATCGTCAGCCAAATTTCGCAGGAAACCTACGAGGGCTTCTCTTTTCTGCCTCCCGCCAAACCGCGTGTGGCGGGAGGCGTTTATGAGTTTCGGACTTATTTCCTAAAACCGGGTGGGTTACCGCCAACCCTCGAAGGGTGGCGAGAGGCGATAAAGCCTGCCAAAGACTATACAGATCACCTTATCATCAACATGTTCGCGCTGGATGGACCGCCACGCATCACGCACATTTGGGGCTTTAACAGTGTCCAACAGCGCTTCGACCTTCGAGAGCGCCACTACGCTGCGGGACTGTGGCCGCCCAAAGGCGGCCCCGAACAGATCGAGCACGCGACATCGACAATTGCACTTCCAATGAAGGCTCGACACTGTCATAGTATGACCTGCCCTGCGAGGGCAGCAGGCAAGCAAGAGACTATGCGCTGCTCTTTGTGCAGAAATCTTGATTTTCACACCTAAGCCAAAACAGTGCGAGGTCCGTTTAGGGGCATTTGCGTCGGTTTGGCCCATAGCCGCTCGCTTCCGGTCTTCCCTGATTGGCGGACATGCCGAGCGGCCACCGGCCGCATCGAGGCGTTGTTGCAGGACAAGACGTCGATGATCACCGCATCGACGGCTACCATTCGTCGTCGTAGATCCACTCCCTTGGGAGTCGAGGCCGCGCTCTCGCGTACGGGGACTGACGCGTCCGCTCGGGCTTGCGCAAGGTTGGAGTTGGCTGCGTCGGAGGCGGTGACATCTTGGGCAGATTCTGCTCGGAAACCCTCGCGAGCACGCGTTTTATCTCTTCCTGGCTCGCTTTGAGCTCCTCAATGGCTTTTGAATTGTCGCTGGCTATTTGTTGCTGGTTCGCCTTGAGCTGTTCGATGTTTCGCTCCAAATTCGCGAGATCGCGCGCCATCGTTTGCAGCAACTGTGTGTCGGCAAGCGCTGCGGTAGCTGTCGGCGCGGCGTCTGGCGGTGCGGTCTGAGCCAAGGGCGTTGCTTGCGGTGGTGCTGCCTCCGCCGCAGCCAATTGAACGATAGATGGAACGGGCTGCGCCGGAAGCGGCGCATTTTCCGGCGGCAATGATGGAGTTGAAACGAGCTGCGGCGCCCAACGGGCGACAACCAGCTTGGCCCCGCCGCCATAGGACGACTGCAAAACCAAGGCAGCGACAACAATGCATGCCGCCAGCGGCAAGCCGACAAGGGTCCAACGCGCCGGCCTTCTGGGCGGTGATTGCGGGTCAGGTCCGGCCGAAGGTGGGCGCGCGTCTTCGCGCTCCATTTTTGCCAGCTGTTCACTCAAACGCGCGAGCTCGTCACCCGCACGCGCGATCTGTTGGTGGGCGCGCGCGAGTTGTTCATCGGCGCGCGCGACTAGGGCAGTGTGGGGTTCAATTGCTTTTGGAGTGGATGTGGAGCTCATTGGCGTCTCCCTTTTCCGTCCAATGTCATCCGATGGTGACGGTCGACTATCCGTCGGGCCGACCAGACGCCAACACTCCGTGCAGTCTGGTCCAAAGAATGGCCGTATGATGGAGAGAATGGTCATATGATGGAAGAATATGGGATCACATGGCGATAGCGTCCTGCAGTCCGACGGGCCGCTGCGGTGCAGCCGCCGCGAGGGGCGAAGCGGCGACGTCCATTTTGGGGTCATTTGCGGGGTCCGGGAACAGATGACCTTCAAGGCGCCAGGCGGTGATCCGATGGGCCGGCTCAAGAAATGGCTATTCCCGAACAAAATCTGGGATAACCTTCCATTCGCCGTTGGATTGGCGTTCGCGAAGCTTAACGGTCTTCCGGACAGCATGGCCGTTTCCTCGCCTCTTGCCAACGATGCTTTGAAGCGTGAAGTCACGTAAGCGTAGTCGCCAATCGCCAAATCTCTACGAGCTCAAGCTTGTGCTTGCTAACGCTCGTGCCTCTTTGGGCAAAGCAGTCCCGTGTCGCGGGCGGACCAGAGACGGGCGCTGAGCCGGCCGGCATTAGACTGCATCGGCGGCATGCATTGGCAGCAAAGCATCAAAATTCGGATCGTTGATCGCGGCGTCCCATTGCGCATTGAGTTTCATCATGTCCGCTGTGAGCGGGTCCGCCCACACACGGCCGATCGTGGCCAACAACAGCACCAGCACGACAGACAGGGTTCTGCTCTGACTTGCCCTCTTTGATCGGACCATGTCCGCCATCCTGCGGCCTCTCAAAGGTGCCAACAACGCAAGCCGGTGTCTCATTTGATCACGTCGCCGGCGAGCGCGAGAAGCGTCGGCGGAACCGTGAGGCCGAGCTTTTTCGCGGTCTTGAGGTTGATGACGAATTCGACTTTGGTTGGCTGGATGACCGGTAACTCCTCAGGCTTTTCGCCCTTGAGAATGAGCCCGGTGTAAGTGCCGATCAGACGATAGATACCGGGGAAGCTCGTTCCATAGCTCATCAGCCCGCCGGCCTCGGCCCATTCACGTTGTGGATAGGCCGCCGGCAGATCGTTGCGCGCAGCCAGGGTGGTGATTTGGTCGCGGCGGCTTTGTAAAAACGTGTCGCCGCCGACATAGAGTGCATCGGCATGCGCACTCGTCAGGTCTGCGAAGGCGGCATCGATCTCCTGGCTGCTGCTGGCATTGAAGGTCATCGTTTCCAGCCCCAGGTAACCGGCGGCGGACCCTACCTCGCGCAACGTAGCCTGCATCGTTGCGTCGTCGGCGGGATTGACGAGCACGGCCATGCGCGCCCTCTGCGGCAAGAGCTTGCCGAGCAACTCGAGCCGCTTCGCGTATGGTTCGGCATTGAAGGAATTGACGCCGGTCGCGTTGCCGCCCGGCCTGGCAAGACTGACGACAAGACCGAGCTTTATCGGATCATGGGCAACAGCAAAGACGACGGGGATCGTCGTCGTTGCAGCCTTGGCGATGACCGCAACCCGCGATCCTCCGGACGCGACGAGGACGGAGACCGGCCGGCTGACCAGGTCGGCCGCCAATATCGGCAGGCGGTCGAATTGATCATGGCTCCACGCATATTCGATCGCGACGTTCTCGTTCTCGACGAAGCCGATATCCTTCAGGCCTTGGTGAAAGCCTGCGATATCATGCGAGAATGAATTGGGCGACGACCTCGGGTCCAGAAACCCTATCACCGGCATAGCGGTGCGTCCCGCGCGCGCCGCGAGCGGCCACGCGGCTGCTGCGCCGCCCAGTAGCTTGATGAGTTCGCGCCGTCTCATGCAGCCTCCGAACCTCAAGACAAAGGCATCGGACCAACTCTAGCCTAGCACATTTCATCAGGAGGGGCATGGGGTCAGTAGCGGCGGCCCTATGTTCTTTTTGAGTCGTAGCCTTGTTCAGACGCCTATTGGAAGCGCGCTCGTTTGCGAGATGCCCAACAAGCTCTCCGGGCAATCTGTAAATGTTGCCTCTCAGGTCGTAGAGCTTTTCACCCCTAAGGCTGACCGGTCCGCGGACGGTCGCGACATGGACGCCATGGTTTCCCCTTCGCCTTCAGCCCGAGTTCGACCATGCGGCAGACGGCTTCGGGGCGGATGACGTCATGAGCTTAGCGCTGCCATTGTGAAAGCAATTACAACGAGCAACGGTAAAAGGTAAGCTCCATTCCCGCGAAAGCCGGGTCCGTGAAAATGCGGGACACGCTGTTGGCATCGAGGATTTTCAGACGCAGATTAGTGCTCGTCGCCATGATTTCCGAGGCGCATGCGGCCTGAAAATCGATGGTGTCGCCAGTCTCTTTCTTCGACGTGATGGTGCAGCGCTCAGTTTTACCTCTGACGTCATTTCCGTCTGCGACAAAGCCGCGGCCGAACTCTTCGGAAAATGGAGCGAAGCTGATTTTATCGCCTTTTTTTATAAAGACTTTGCTGCACTGGTCAGCGACCGTCGCCCAGGCTCCGTTCAAATCGAAAGCGTGTGCCTGCGAAGTTAGCAGGAGGCCGCCGCAAAGCAGGAGAAAGTATAGTCCGGTTGATCGGCTCACGTTAAACATTGTTCGCCTCCCAGGAATACAAAAATCCTCACATGGGCCCTTTGCCCGGGTACAGTGTTTCGCATAGCGGATTTTGGCGCAAGGGGTCGCTGCCCGAGGCGGGCTCCCCGAAGGGATGGATTTTTAGCCAAATCAGTGGTGGATTGTCCGTGGGCCTTAGAACTCGCCGAATTGCCGTGACAGCACTGTCACCGCAACTGACCGCACCCGGCGATCCCAATGCCGAGGCGTACCAACGGAGTAAGTCATCCCAACTTGGCGGCAGATCCTTCGTCGGACCGCAACAACAGACAATTTGCGCCAGAAGGGGATATAGTACTAAGCCTTTGACCGGATGCCCCTCAACGCGAACAATATCCCATCCTGCATCCCATCCTGCGTCATCTGCTATTCCATTCGCTGCAACTGGCGCCTGCTTGATCTAATCTCGCATATCGTTGCGCTAGGTCACCTAAATGATCAGGCAGCGCATATAAAATGTCGTATACTGATCGAAACAAGGCGCTCGTGTTTGTCAGCGGCAAGATAGTGCATTTTCAATATCGAACCAGACGCCGGATTGGGTAGCGGTAGTACAGGTTCGAAGCTAAAAATGGCGCGAGGAGTGACGGAATGGACCTCGATCCGGTTTTCCTGTCGCGATTGCAATTTGCCTGGGTGATTGGCTGGCACATCTTGCTGCCGGCCTTCACTGTCGGCGCCGCGGCATTCATTGCCGTCCTTGAAGGATTCCATCTTGCGACCGGGCGCGATGTCTATCTTCGCGTCTCGATGTTCTGGATCAGGATCTTCTCGATCGCCTTCGGCATGGGGGTCGTTACCGGCGTTGTCATGCCGTTTCAGCTCGGCACCAATTGGAGCCGTTATTCGGATGCCGTGTCGAACGTGCTTTCGCCGCTGTTCGCTTATGAAGGCCTGACGGCGTTCTTTCTCGAAGCGGCATTTCTCGGCGTACTGTTGTTCGGACGCAAGCTCGTGCCGCGCTGGGCCCATTTCGTTGCGGCGCTGATGGTTGCGATAGGCACGCTGTTTTCATCGTTCTGGATCCTATCGGCCAATAGCTGGATGCAAACGCCGGCCGGGTACGAAATCATCGATGGCCGTTTCTTCCCGACCGACTGGCTGCAAGTCATCTTCAATCCTTCCTTTCCGTCCCGGCTGGCGCATACCGTGGTCGCCTTCTTTATCACAACCGGTTTTGTTGTGCTCGGCGTCGGCGCCTATCTGCTTCGCCGCGGAAACTTTGCGGAGGAAGGCCGCACCATGCTGTCGATGACGTTGTGGCTCCTGACTGTGCTGGTGCCGCTGCAGATCTTTCTCGGCGACCACCATGGTCTGAATACGCTGGAGTACCAGCCTGCGAAACTCGCCGCGATTGAAGCACGCTGGGAGACTGGGCGGAGTATTCCTCTGACGCTATTCGCGATCCCTGACGAAAAGACCGAGAGCAATCGCGCCGCGATCGAGATTCCCTTGCTGGGGAGCCTGATCCTGACCCACAAGGTCGATGGCGAAATCAAGGGTCTCAAGGATTTTCCCGCCGATCAGCGGCCGCCCGTTGCGATACCTTTCTTTGCTTTCCGCATCATGGTCGGATGCGGCATGCTGATGCTCGGCATCGTGCTGCTCGGCGGGTGGCTGCGTTGGCGCGGGCGGCTCACCGACACGCCATTGTTTCTGCTACTGTGCCAGTTCGCACTTCCGATCGGATTCATCGCCGTGATCGCCGGCTGGATCACCACCGAAGTCGGGCGTCAGCCCTGGACGGTCTATGGCCTGCTTCGAACGGCGGACTTTGTCTCACCGTCATTGACCGGTCGCGACGTCGCGATCTCGCTGCTCGCCTACATGGCCGTCTATCTCTTTATGTATCCCACCGGCTTGTTCCTCATGTTACGCATCGTCCGCGCCGGTCCGGCGCCGGCCGCCGAAGGAAATGCGACGATCGAGGCCGGCCGGCCGCAGGCCCCGGTGCTAGCGGGCGCGGGAGTTTCGGGAGGGAGCGAGCCATGACCCAGGTTCTCGACTTCGTGCCTATCTGGACGCTGATCCTCGGGATCGCTGTCTTCTTTTACGTGCTGCTCGACGGCTTCGACCTCGGCGTCGGCATTCTCTATGGTCTGGCGCCGAACACCGCCGCGCGCAACACCATCATGAATTCGATCGCACCGATCTGGGATGGTAATGAAACCTGGCTGGTACTCGGCGGGCTCGGTTTGCTCGCGGCCTTCCCATTGGCGTTCTCGATCATCATTCCCGCAGTTTATTTTCCGATTCTGGTTATGTTGCTGGCGCTGGTGTTTCGCGGCGTCGCGTTCGAATTCCGCTTTCGCGACGCCGAGCACAAGACGTTCTGGGATCACGCCTTCAATTATGGATCGGGCATTGCGACCTTCGCGCAAGGCGTGGTGCTCGGCAGCTTCATCCAGGGATTCCAGGTCAGCGGACGTGTGTTTTCAGGTACTTCGTTCGATTTCCTGACACCGTTCTCTGTCCTGACCGGCATCGCCTTGTTGTTCGGATATGGACTGCTCGGCGCGGGCTGGCTGATTCTCAAGACCGAAGGCGACCTTCAGGATACCGCCCGCCGTCAGGGTCGTGTTTGCCTGATCGGCGTTTTGGCTGCGATCGGTGTCGTCAGCGTCTGGACGCCGATCATGAATCCGGCGATCGCCTCACGCTGGTTCGTTTTTCCGAACATCCTGTTTCTGGCACCGGTCCCCATTGCTACGGCTGTTGTCGCGCTTGTCGCCTGGCGCGCGCTCCACGGCCGCTCGGAAATTCTCCCCTTCGTGGGCGGCATAGGCCTTTTCGTGCTGTCCTATACCGGAATTGCCGTCAGCCTTTACCCGATGATCGTGCCCCCACATTTCACCTTGTGGGAGGCGGCGTCTTCGGACCGGACCCAGGCTTTTCTCCTGGTCGGCACGCTCGTGCTGTTGCCTGTTATCCTGATGTACACCAGCTGGTCCTATTGGGTTTTTCGCGGCAAGGTGCGGGCCGACATCGGGTATCACTGAAGCAGCCGCAGCAACCCGAACACATCGCAGCGGAATTTTCCTTGGCTTGAGAGAAAGCAAAAGGCGATACGGTTGAAACCTGTCGAAGCATTACGGTGACAGTGCACTAAATGCGTCCGCGAGCTTTCCTGAAATTTTATGCACTGTCACCGTAACCCCCAGCCTCAGTGCGAGCCTGAGTTTGCTAGTTAAGTGCACTGTCACCGTAACTCCACATAGAACGGTGCGAAAACGATGTCGCCGGGCGCCGCGATGATGGCCAAGAGCACCTGCAAGCCATAGACCGCGAGCGCCCGGTTCCTCGATCGCAGCATGACTCCTCGACCTTCGGCTTGCGACGCGTGATCGAATTCACGCCGCGAGCTGATAGAACGCATGACTCACTCCGCCGCCTGGTTCACGCCGCACAGCTGATCCTGCCAGCCTTCGAGGGATTCTCCCGTCGAAGCGTTCGCCAACTCCGCCGGCCGAATGCGGAACCAGGCGACATAAAGCGCTGGCAGGAACACCAGCGTGAGCAGCGTCGCAACCACTAGGCCGCCGATCACGGCGTAGGCCATCGGGCCCCAGAACACGGTCGGCGCGATCGGGATCATGCCAAGGATGGCGGCGGCAGCGGTGAGCAGGATTGGGCGCAAGCGATGCTCCGTCGCGACGATCACCGCATCCCATCGCTGCCGCCCCTGGGCGATTTCCGTCTCGATTTGGTCGATCAGGATGACCGAATTGCGGATCACCATGCCGATGAGCGAGATGACCCCGAGGATGGCGACAAAACCCATCGGGGCGTCTGACAGCAGCAACGCCGCGGCGACGCCGATGACGGCGAGGGGGCCCGTGGCGACCACGAGGAAGAGCCGCTGAAAGCTCTGCAGCTGCAGCATCAGGAGCGTGATCATAAGCAACAGCATGAGCGGAAACACCGCGAACACGCTGGTCTGCGCCTTGGCGCTCTCCTCCACCGTGCCGCCTGGCACGACGTCGTAGCCCGGCGGGAGCTTCGCCCTGAACGCGGCAATCTCGGAGCCGAGCGACTTCACCACCGTCGCCGCCTCGAGGCCCGGCGCGGTGTCGGCCTGCACGGTGATGGTCGGCAGACGCTGGCGTCGCCAGATCAGCGGCGGCTCGAGGCCGTACGAGAGCTTGGCCATCTGCTCGAGCGGCACGGCGCGGCCGCCGGGCGTCTCGATCATGAGGTTGCGCAAGGTCTCGAGCTTGGCGCGCTCCTCGGGGACGGCGCGCGCGACGATGTCGATCAGGTAGATATCGTCGCGCACCTGGGTGACGGTCGTGCCCGACAGCACGGCATTGATGGTCTGACTCAACGCCTGCGAGCTGACGCCGAGCGCGCGGGCACGGTCCTGATCGACCTCGACACGAACCACCTTGGAAGGCTCGTTCCAGTCGAAGTTGATATTGCGCGCGATCGGCGTGCTGCCGAGCAGCGACGCGAAGCTGTGCGCGAACTCGCGGACCTTGTCCGGGTCGGAACCGCTGATACGGAACTTGAGCGGCCACCCGACCGGGGGCCCGAGCTCGAGAGGGCTAATCCGCGACATCACTTGCTCGAACTCGGTACGTTGCAATGCGGCCGCGATGCGCTTCTCTACGGCGGGGCGAACCTTGAACCCCTTGGTGACGATCACGCCTTGCGCAAAGAAATCGTTCGCAAGCTGCTGGTCGAGAGGCAGATAGAACCGGATGGCGCCGCTGCCGACATAAAACGACCAGTGCTCAATGTCCGGGTCGGTCTTCAGAATGCGCTCAAGGTCGTCGACCGTCTTGCGTGTTGCGTTGATCGAGGAACCTTGCGGCAGCGTCAGGTCCACGAGCAGCTCGGGGCGGTCCGAATTGGGAAAGAACTGCTGCGGCACGAACTGCATGCCGACGAGGCCGGTCGCGAACAGCGCGACGGTGGTGCCGATGACCCAGTATTTCATGCGCAGCACGCGATCGAGCATGCGGTGAAAGGCGCGCGCGAATCGCGACGGCTCGTGGCCATGGCCCTTCAGCTTGTCGGGAAGGATGAAGACCCCGGTGAGCGGGGTGAACAGCACGGCGACGAACCAGGAGGCCGTCAGCGCCGTCCCCACGACCGCGAACAGCGTGAAGCAATACTCGCCGGCGCTGCTGGCCGCGAAGCCAACCGGAACGAACCCGGCAATCGTGACGAGCGTGCCGGTCAGCATCGGGAAGGCGGTGGAGGTATAGGCGAATGTTGCAGCGGTGACTTTGTCGGCACCCTGCTCAAGCTTGGAGACCATGGTCTCCACCGCGATCATCGCGTCATCGACGAGAAGGCCGAGCCCGATGATGAGCGCACCGAGCGAGATGCGCTGGAGGCTGACGCCCGTCAGTTGCATGACCACGAAGGTAATGGCAAGAACCAGCGGAATGGCGATCGCGACGACGATGCCGGGGCGCCAGCCGAGCGCCAGGAAGCTGACCCCGAGCACGATGGCGACGGCCTCGATCAGCGTCTTGATGAATTCGCCGACCGCCTCGTGCACCACCTCGGGCTGATCGGCCACGAGATGGGCCTCGATGCCGACCGGCAGGTCGGCGGTGACCTGGGCAAGGCGCTCTTTCATACGCTCGCCGAAGGCCAGAACGTCGGCATTCTTGGTCATGGAGATGGCGAGCCCGATGGCGGGGGCGCCGTTGTAGCGGAACATCGGCTGCTGCGGGTCAACGTAGTCGCGGCGCACGGTGGCGATGTCGCTCAGCCGGAAGAAACGCCCGTTGGCGCGGAAGTTGACCGCCTGCAGGCTCTCTTCCGAGGTGAACTGGCCGGAGACGCGGATCGCGATCTTCTCGGCGTCGGCATTCACCGTGCCGCTCGGCTGGATGGCGTTCTGCGCCTGCAGGGTCTGCAGCAGCTGGGAGACGTCGAGGCCCTTGGCGGCGAGCTGCTGGGTGGAGAACTCCAGGTAGATCTTTTCGTCCTGGGTGCCGAGCAGGTCGATCTTGGCGACGTCGGGCACTCCGAGCAGCTCGGCGCGCACGCGCTCGGCATAGTCGCGCAGCTCGCGCTTGCCGAAGCCATCGGCCGTCAGGGCGAAGATCAGCGAATAGGTGTCGCCGAACTCGTCATTGAAGAACGGCCCCTGGACCCCTTCGGGCAAGGTCTGCTTGATGTCGCCGACCTTCTTGCGCACCTGGTACCAGAGATCCGGCACGTCGGACGCACGGGTGGAATCCTTCAGATTCACGAACACCACGGACTCGCCGGGCTTGGTGTAGCTCTTCAGATAATCAAGGTTTGGCAGCTCCTCGAGTTTCTTCTCGATGCGGTCGGTGACCTGCTTGGCGGTCTCGAGCGTGGTGGCGCCGGGCCACAGCGTTTTCACCACCATGGTCTTGATGGTGAAAGGCGGATCCTCCTCGCGGCCGAGCTTGAAATACGCGATCAGGCCAGCCAGCGCGATGGCCAACATAAAGTAGACGACGAGACTCTTATGCTCGATCGCCCATCGGGAGAGGTTGAACGTCTTCATTGGCTGTCACTCCTGACCAAGTTTGCTTCGGCAAGCCGGACCTTCTGGCCGACTGTCAGAGTATTCACCCCTGCGGTAACGATGATGTCCCCTTTGGCCAGGCCGCTGGCGACGACGACGGTATTTGCCTCATAGCGCGCGACCGTGATGGGCCTCAGAGTGAGACTGCTCGATTGCTGATCGAGCACCCAGACAGCCGGCGAACCGTTCCTTTCAAAAAGGGCGGAGAGGGGCAGCGCGACCGCGAGAGCGGCCTTCTCTTTCAAACGGCCGCCGATACTCATGCCGAAGCGGAGTTGCGGCGGCGGGTTGTTCAGCGTGACTTTGACCGCGTAGGTGCGCGTCACCGGGTCGGCCACAGGAGAAATCTCCCGCACCACTCCCTCAAGCGTCAGGTCTGGGTTGGACAGCGGCCAAACGACGACCTCGAGCTGCGTCTTGCTGATATCAGTGAAAGCTGTCTCGGCGATGTTGAAGACACCGTCCTTGTCATCCGGTCGTGCCAGCTTCACTACCATCTGCCCGGCATTCACATTCTGGCCTGCTTCCGCACCGACGGCAGTAATCACGCCGTCGAAATCGGCCTTGAGCGTGGTGTAGTTGAGCTGATCGTGGGTGAGGTCGAGACTGGCCTTGGCAGCTTTGAGCCGCGCCTCGGCGGCCTGCAGGTTCTGCAGCGCGGTGTCGTAGGTGGCCTTCGGGGTCCAACCATCCTTCAAAAGCTTGGCTTGGCGCGCCTCCGTTCCCTGCGCATTAACGAGCGCCGCCTCGGCGGAACTGACGTCAGCTTCCGCTGAGCGCAGGCGGTTCTGATAGTCCTGGGTGTCGAGCGTGGCCAGCGTGTCGCCTTGCTTGACCCAAGCTCCGACGTCCACGAGCCGGGAGAGCACCTTGCCGGCGACGCGGAACGACAGATCGCTCTCGTATCGCGGCTTGACTTCGCCGATCGCCTGGCGGTCTTCGTTGATACGTTTGGTATCGACGACGAGTGTGCGGACCAGCCGGAGTGCCGCCGGCGTGTCCTCTGGCTTGCAACCGGCAAGCACCGCCAGAAGGGTGAGAAGAAGGATGCAGGTCCGCATGTTTCGGACTCCAAAAATAGACTGAATGTTGACGATGACAACTTCATAATAGTAAAAAGTTGGCGGTGTCTACATTGCTGGCGAAGATGGCTGGTATGCGAAATGTTGACATCGCCAACTTGGAGGGGCTAAATGGGAGGGAACTCAGAGGTTTGTCGAGCGATGCCGAGGCCCCAGCCCCACGAGCGCCCCTACCACCACGGCGACCTGCGCCGCGTAATCGTCGAGGCCGCGCTGGAAATCCTGCGTGAAACCCAGAGTCTTGAGTTTTCGCTGCGTGAGCTCGCCCGCCGCGCCGACGTCAGTCACAACGCCCCTTACAAGCACTTTGCCGACAAGCGTGAACTTTTGGAGGCCGTCTCGGCGGCAGGGTTCGAAATGCTAACGACGCGCATGGCCAATGAAATCGCCAGCTTCCGCAGTCCTCGCGAGCAGTTGTTCGCGCTGTTGCGCGCCTACATTGATCATGGCGTTGAAAACCCGGCGCTCTACAGCCTGATGTTCGGGGGCTACCTGACCGGTCCGAATCATGGGCGGCCCGCCATCGAATTGGCCGCCGCCGAGAAGACCAAGGTTCTGCTCGCCGGCGTTATCATTGCGGGGGGCGTCGGACGCGCTATCCCGCACACCTCGCGCAACGAACGAAAGATCGCCGGTGCGGTTCTGGCGTGCTGGTCCCTCGTGCATGGACTCACGCTGCTGCTCGCGGATGGGCTCGTCGGCCCGAATGAGAAATCTGGTGCCCTGGCTGACAGCCTGGTTCAGGGACTCCTCAACGGCTTGGCGGCGGAATTGCCAGTATTGCCCCCCGGTACCTGGGTCGGCCCTCAGATCCCAGATTGATAGTTTAATTTTACGACGCCAAGGTCCGCAGCGCGCGCCGCAAGCTCATTACAATTTTCAAGCGGTGACTCAGTGCACTTAATTATTTGGTCAATCCAGCATGTCTGAAAGCCTGATGGCGCGCGCTTTCGCGCGATCCGTTGGCTCTTGGAGGCTACCAGCTGGGCCTCGACGCCTGCGCGTGCAGCCGAATTTTCCAAACCGTTTCAAGTTGATTTGCCCTGTCCAGTCCTCGCGCCAAAAATATTCCTGTTCCCATCCGGCCCAAATCACCGGCTTATCCTCGTCATCCCGCCCCATACGAGGGGCGTTTCGCGATCGTCACGGACGTGAGGCGGGATGCGGTGGACGCCGATGCGCTATTGACGAACAGTGCGTGAGGCGGACGGCGAAGTCGTGTGGTCCTGACGCCCCGATGCTGGCGTCAAGTTCGCGATGATGCTTCGCATCACGCGGATGACGGTGGCAAAAAAGCCGATCACCAAGGAGAGCACGAAATAAGCCGTAAAACCATTGCGCAGGGAAGGCCGGACTGCTTCCGCTGAACCTGTATGCTCGTGTGCGTCTTTTTTTCTAGTTTTGCACGCGAGACCGCGGGTGCAGCGCGCACCCGGTCTTCCCTGCTCCCCTCTTGGGGTAGCACTGCGCCCTCTATCTCGAGAGGGCGGAATTTTCTAGCAAAGCTCGGGCGTAGCGTGCCGCGAGATCGCGAAGCCGTGTTTTGTTTATCCCGGAGGTACGATGACAGTGACCTACCCATGACCTCCGAGCAAAAACATCATGTTCTAACTCCCCATCGCGCGCCAGGCGTTCGAGGCGAACTGCCGGCGCCAGGTCACGATCACCACCGCCGCGGTGGTCAGAAACAGCACCCACGGACTGACGAACCAGCCGAGATAGCCGAGTGCGAAAAAGAACGCGCGCTGGCCGCGGTTGAAATGCCGTCCCGCGGCTTCGAACAGTCGCGTGGTCCGGACCACATGCGCTTCGGCCTCGGGAGTATCGCGTTGCTGGGCCGGCGGCATCGCGCCGATCAGGATGGCGACGTAGTTGAACAGCCGGTACGCCCAGGCGAATTTGAAGAAGGCGTAGATGAAGATCAGGATCAGCCCGACGCATTTGATTTCCCATAGCGCGGGCGAGGGGCTGAGATCGATCGGCAATGCGCCCAGCACCGCCAGCGCCTCGCTGGTCGAGCGCAACAGCGCCAGTCCGCCGCCGACCGCGAGCAGGCTGGTGGAGGCAAAAAAGGCGGTGCCGTTTTGCAGCGACGACATGATCTGGGTATCGACCATGCGGGCCTCCCGATCGAGCAGGCGCCGGATCCATTTCTCGCGGTAGATATGCATGCGCGCGGACAGGCTGTCGCGGCCGTAGGCGGAATGTTCCAGCGTGACGGCGTACACCGTCCATTCCAGGATGAAGAAACCCACCGCCAGAATATCGACCGTATATGCCGCCATATCGCTGTCCCTTGCCGCCGCAGATGTTGCCTTGCAGGATCATTCACGGCAACCGGGCGCAAGACGCAAGGGGGGAGTACGGGCGGGTTGAACGCGCAGCGAACGGTATGGCATGGTGATGCGCTCAGAAGGTTTTTTGAAAGGCGTTCTTGAAAGGTGTTTCTCGGCATGACGCTGAAACTGGTGATCGGCAACAAGAACTATTCGTCGTGGTCGATGCGGCCGTGGCTGGCGTTACGCGCGAGTAACATCGCTTTCGACGAGGTCTTCGTCCCGCTTTACACCGGGGATGCGGACAAGCAGCGGATTCTTGCAGTCACGCGTTCAGGCAAGGTACCGGCGCTGGTCGATGGCGACATTACCGTCTGGGATTCTCTCGCCATCATCGAATACGCCGCCGAGCGGTTTCCGGAGGCGAAACTGTGGCCGGAGGACCGCGCCGCCCGGGCCCATGCGCGTTCGATCTCGGCGGAGATGCATTCCGGATTCATGGCGCTGCGCAACGAATGCGGTATGAACCTGCACCGCCCGGTAAAAGCGATCGCGCTGTCGCCGGATGCGCGCGCCAACATCGCGCGGATCGAGCAGATCTGGACCGAATGCCGGCAGCGCTACGGCACATCCGGGCCGTTTTTGTTCGGCGCCTTCAGTGGCGCCGACGCGATGTTCGCGCCGGTGGTGCATCGCTTTCGCACCTATGCGATCGAGGTGGCGCCGGAGGCTGCGGACTACATGAAGACGATGATGGCATTGCCGGCCTTCCAGGAATGGACCAAAGCAGGCCTTGCCGAGACGATCGTGATCGAGAAATTCGAGACGGTATGAGCCGGTATCGAACGCGGCCGACCGTCATGATGCCTTGACGGATCACTGCTAAGCGGTCTGAATCAAACGTCGACCTCACGCGGAAGAAGGCTTTGACCATGGGAATTCTCGATTCGTTGGAAAATTCGCCCGCGTTCAAGGGCATGCTTGGCCAGCTCGAGGGCGCTGTGCTTCCGGTCGTGCTGAGCGAAGTGCTCGGCAATGGCAGCCAGGGCGGGCTTTCGGCTGTTGTCGCCAAGCTGGAGCAGGCCGGGCTCGGCGATCAGGTCAAATCCTGGATCGGAAACGGCCAGAATCTGCCGATCACCGCGGAGCAATTGCAGCAGGTGCTGGGCAGCGACACCGTCAAGCAGTTGGCCGCGCGGTTCAACATCCCGATCGATCAGCTCGGGCCGATCCTGGCTCAAATGCTACCCAAGGCTGTGGACGGCGCGAGCCCGAACGGGCATCTCCCGGCCTCGGCCTGAGGGAGGCGGATTTTGTGGTTCCGGAAGACACCCGGGGATTCCTCCGGAATCGGCGAAAACGCGATTATCGCACTGAAAAATCTGCAAAATCTGCGTACTTGCCATGCCCTGATGCATGGCCAAGCGGCGGTGTGCTGTGCTAGTTTGCCGCGGGGTTTTTAGCCGGCCATAGCAGAGCGGGACTTGACCGGCGTTCTCACGTGTACGGAGAGGGCGTTGCCACACAAATTCACCGTTGGAGAAACCGTCTACTTTACTGCCAGCAATGTCGCGCGTCCGGCCGCCAGCGGCACCTATGAGGTGATTCGGCTGCTGCCGACCGATGGCGATGACTGCCAATATCGGATCAAAAACTCGACCGAGGCTTTCGAGCGGGTGGCGAAAGAAAGTCAGCTCGCCGTTTCCTGAGATCGTTGCACGCCTGACGGGGCGGAACGATTCCGTTCCGCTGCCGTCAAAAGGCCCTGTTCGCAGCCATTCTGCACAAGCTTAAGTAAGATCGGCATTCACTTTCGCTGAATGCGTTCTATGCTGCGCCGAGGGACATCGCGCATGAACTGGGCCTGGGCAACTCCGCTCGATCAAGTCTGGCGTTCGCCAGCATTTCCGACGTGGCTGACGATCGCCGCGGCGGGATTCTTTGGCATCGTTCTGCTCATCACGCTGCTGCGCGCCGAGAGATCGGTCGCCAACGGCGCGCTGGCCGTTGTCACGCTGCTGGCGATCGGCATCGCCGCCATTGTGGCCTCTCGTGGGTTCGGTCCTGCCGAGGCAGCCGGGCCGGCCGCCGAGCCGCAATCGCCGCCGCAGGTCAGCGTCGCGCTGCCGGCGCTGTCGTGTATCGACGATCTCGCGGGCGAGACGGTTTTGACGGCCTGCGAAAAGGCCCTGTTCGGATCGGCGGAGTCTGCCGCGGCCGCGGTATCCTATGCGGCATCGCGGCTGACGCGGCTGACCGCGCTCGGCGACGTCGCGGCCGCGAACGGCAACATGACCCCCGAATTACAGGCGCTTCGGCGTTCGGTCGAACGCGACCGCTATGGATTGGTGGCGCATGTGCTGCTGACGCGCGACCACTGCACGCCGTCGGACTGTGCGGCGTTCCGTTCGCTGACGGATCACAACCAGATCGTCGCGAATATGGATGAGCGGCTCTATAACGGCCTGGTCACGCGGTACGCGCCCTTGTGGAACGCGCCGCCTCCGGCAGCCGCAACCACAGGCCTGGTCGCTGGGCTGCCGCCGTCGATGCCGACGGGCAGGCCGACCAATGCCGATTTCCCCAGCGCAGCTTCCACGCCGCCGGTCAGCATCATGAATCCGGAGCCGGGTCCGGGGCAGGCCGCGCCGCGCCAACCGGCGGCAGCAGCGAATACGCCGCCGGCCACAACGCGCCCGGCGCCGCATCCGGCGCCGGCAGCTCCCGCGCTGGCGGCCGCGGCCAAGAAACCCCCGGCGAAGCCGCATGCGGCGGCGGCGCCGGTTCAGATTGCACCCGCAGCTCCAGCTCCCGCGCCGGCTGCTGCGCCGGCTCCTGCGGCCTCCAATGATTGATCCCCGGAAACGCGTCGCCGTTCCCTGACTTCGAAAGCCAAAGAGTTTAATGCCGCTTCATATCATCAAGCTTGCCGTCGGTTGTGAGTCCGTAAAAGAGCTGAAGAGCTGGGTTGCCGAACGCATACGAACCGCCAAGGCGAAGGGCCTGCCGCGTCACCACATCCACATCACGCGGATGACGCCGAAGCGGGTCGACGAGGTGCTTGACGGTGGCTCGCTATATTGGGTGATCCGCGGTGAAATCGCAGCAAGAGAGAAGATCATCGCGATCGAGCCGTTCCGCGACAAGGACGGCATCGGGCGTTGCCGGCTGGTGATGCAGCCCAGGGTGATCGCGGTGCTGCCGCGGCCGATGCGGGCGTTCCAGGGCTGGCGCTATTTCGCCCAAAGCGACGTCCCGCAGGATCTCGGCTCGGCGGGCGCGGGCGTCGCGGCGATGCCCGAGCCGCTGCGTCGGGAATTGCGCGAACTCGGATTGCTTTAGACCGCTATATTGTCGATCAGCCGGGTCTTGCCGAGCTTGGCGGCGACCAGGATCCGCATCGGTCCGTCTTTCACCGAATCGATCGGCGCCAGGGTTTCGGCGTGGCGTACTTCGAAGTAATCCAGCGTGAAGCCCGCCGCGGTGATCATCTCGGCGCCGCCTGCCATCACGGCGGCGACGACGTCGCCGGCCCGCAAGCGCCGCACGCTTTCCTTCATGGCGCGGTACAGCACCGGCGCCGTCTGCCGTTCCTGCGGCGACAAATAGACGTTGCGTGACGACATCGCGAGGCCGTCGCGCTCGCGCACGGTTCGCGATCCCGTCACCTTGACCCGGAGGTCGAGGTCGCCGGCCATCCGCGTCACGACCCGCAATTGCTGAAAGTCCTTTTCGCCAAATATCGCAAGATCGGGCCGGACTTGCGTGAACAGCTTGCCGACGACAGTGGCGACACCGCCGAAGAAGTGGGGGCGGAAGCGATCCTCCAGCCCCGCGATGGCCGGCCCCTCCGGCACGATCCGGGTGGCGAAGCCATCGGGATACATCGTCTTGACGTCCGGATTCCAGATCAGGTCGACGTCCTCCGCGGCGAGCCTGGCGACATCGGACTTCCAGGTGCGCGGGTAGGAGCCGAAATCCTCCGTCGGCGCGAACTGGGTTGGGTTAACGAAGATCGAGACCACCACCCTTGATGCACGCCGTTTGGCCAGCCGAACCAGCGACACATGGCCGTCATGGAGAGCTCCCATGGTCGGCACCAGCGCGATGGTGGCCTTTCGCACCCGGAGGCGATCGAGCGCGCGATGCAGCGCGGGGATGGTGCGGGCGATCATGGGGCTTCGCGACATAGGGACTCGATCTCTGTGGCTTGGGGAAGCGGGCGGCTTAGCCTTGCGGCGGGATGGCGATCCTATCAAGGCGGATGCTTCCTCGCCAAGCGCACCTTCGGTGATGCCAGACACAGAGGAGCGCGGGCGGTTTACCGCTTGTCGAAGCAGTAGGCGATTCATGATTAAGCCAGCCGATCGAGGATTTGAGAACTCTCGTCATGCATTTAACTTGACCGCAGTCGCGCGTAATTTGAAGATATCGGCAGGGGTCGAAGGATGTTGGTGCAAACTACTCAGGGGCAATCGGGCTCGGCGCACGTGGTGGTGCTGGGCAACGAGAAGGGCGGTTCGGGCAAGTCGACTACCGCCCTGCATATCGCTGTCGCCCTGATGAAAGCGGGCCAGCGCGTCGCCACCATTGACCTCGATTGCCGCCAGCAAAGCTTTACCCGCTACATCGAAAACCGCCGCGCCTGGGCGCGCCGTACCGGGCTCGATCTCGAAGTTCCCGTGCACCGCTGCATCAAGCTCGGCGATACCATGCAGATCGCCGACAACGAGTCGTCCGAATTTCAGCAATTCATGGAGGCCGTGAGCGCGATTGAACGCAGCTTCGATTTCCTCGTGATCGATACCCCGGGTTCCGATTCCTATCTGATGCGGCTCGCGCACTCGATGGCCGATACGCTGGTGACGCCGATCAACGACAGCTTCCTCGACTTCGATGTGCTGGGCACCGTCGATCCCGCCAATTATTCGGTGACCGGCGAGAGCCATTATGCCGAGATGGTGCGCGACTTCAGGCGCAAGCGCCGTCAGCTCGACGGCGCCAGCTGCGACTGGATCGTGGTCCGCAACCGATTGTCGATGCTCGGATCGCGCAACAAGCAGCTCGTCGCCGACAGCCTCAAGGATCTATCGTTCAGGCTCGGTTTTCGTTCGATCGATGGGTTTGCCGAGCGCGTGGTCTATCGCGAATTCTTTCCGCGCGGGCTGACCGCGCTCGACGATCTCGATGAGGCGACCCTGGGCACGCGGCCGAGCATGGGCCATGTCACGGCGCGCGAAGAGGTGACGAGCCTGTTGCGTCAGCTCAAGCTGCCGCTCGACGAACGCGGCCGGCGCCGTGCGGCCAACCGCGCCGAGTGGTTCACGCAGCTCGACAAGCCGCTCGAGCTTCACGACATCCTCGGCGCCTGAACACGATCGCTCCGCCCAAGGATATTAGTTCGAGCTAAATTGGAGGCTGCGCGCGTTGGTGGCCGTTTTCATGTTTACGGCTATAGGTTGATCAGGCCTCGGAGACCCCCGTAACTAAACATTTCACGCGGGATTTTACCCGGAGTTTACTTAAGGCCTGAACCCAACCTTTACCGGCGTCCTACTAAAGACCGGCCCAGATGGTCCTAATTTATTGTGCGGCTGCACAAGGAATGGGTGCGTCGCACAACGATCAGGCGTCCAATTCACAACATTTAGCCTTTCTGTCACGTCGCTGTGACGTATATTAATAACAAGGGTCCGCAGAGTCCCGGTGGGTTTTGAGTCCTAAAAAAGGGCTTTCCGCAGAGGCTGGTGCGTCGAGGACGAACATGAAACGTGGAATAACCGTTCTGCTTTCGTTGGGTGTGCTGGTAACGGCCGCGTACTTCACCGCGAGCAAGTGGGCTATTCGCCATCAGACAATTACGTGGATGGATCCGGCACGCGACAACCGTCCGGTCGAAGTTGATATCGCCGTACGCCGCGACAAGGAAATGCTGGCGAATGCCGACATGATCAACTTGCCGGTCGCGATCCTCAATCACGGCAACACCGTCAAATTCACCGAATACTCGTTCCTCGCAAACGTCTTCGCCGCGCGCGGCTACCTCGTCGTAAGCATTCAGCACGATCTGCCGACCGATGCGCCGATGGTGACCAAGGTCGGCGAGATCTATGTTGGACGCCTGCCGCAATATCAGCGCGCCGTCGCCAACATCAGGTTTGCTGTCGACAAGATCAAGCAGCTACAACCGAACGCGGATTATGATCATCTGACGATGGTCGGACATTCCAACGGCGGCGACATCTCGATGTATTTCGCCAAGATGTATCCCGCTGAAATCAAGAAGATCGTGACGCTCGACAATCTGCGGGTGCCGTTCATGACCGACGGCAAGTTCAAGATACTCTCGTTCCGCTCGAAGGATCCGGTGTTCAAGCCCGATCCCGGCGTCGTGCCTGACGACAGCACTTGCGAGAAGTCCGGCATCACGGTCGTGCAGACCGGCTACCAGCACAACTGGATGAGCGATCGCGGGCCCGACGACGTCAAGGCGAATATCCAGGGCATGCTGGACAAGTTCCTCGAGGATGACAGTCCGCTCAAGCCGGTCCTGACCGACATGCCGAAGATCACCGAGCCGGGACCTGTCGCGCTTTACGCACCGGTCAAGAACTGACGCAGCCCATCCGGAACGATTCGCGGATCGCCCGCGCATTGACCGTGGCCTGATCGCACGCCACATAAGCTTGCAGCGATCAGCGAGCGCTTATGTCCGGCGAACCCGTCAAACCCAGATCCGCAGACCCGGACCTCGTATCCGGGAAAGCTGCCGCGCCGTCGTCGGCTTCGGAAGACATTGCCGCCTTCGTCGCCCGGGCGCGGGCGATGTCGCCCCATGCCGCAGGCGCCAGGGGCCGGCTGGTGTTTGCGCTCGACGCCACCATGAGCCGGCAGCCGACGTGGGACATGGCCTGTGCGTTGCAGGCCGATATGTTTCGCGAGGCGGCGGCGCTGGGCAGTCTCGATATCCGCCTGGTTTATTACCGCGGCCTGAACGAGTGCCGCGCCACGGGATGGATTTCCGACAGCGCCGAATTGGCCAGGCTGATGGGCAAGATCGATTGCCGCGGCGGCAATACCCAGATCGGCAAGGTGTTGTCGGAAGCGCGGCGGGAGGCGGTGGCTTCCGCGGTGCGTGCTGTCGTGTTCGTTGGCGACGCCATGGAGGAAGGGGTCGACGATCTCTGCGCCAAGGCCGGGGAACTCGGTTTGCTCAAGGTTCCGGTGTTCATGTTCCAGGAGGGACATGACGGGATCGCCGAGCAGGCGTTCCGCGAGATCGCGCGCCTGACCGGTGGCGCGTGGTGCCGGTTTGATCCGGGCGCCGCCGCCCAACTGCGGGAATTGCTGCGGGCGGCCGCGGCCTATGCGGCAGGAGGCCGGGAGGCGCTGCTGCGGCTGTCGAAAACCGCAAGCGGCGCGGCGGCGCTGCTCGGACAAATGAAGTGATCCCGCTTTGATCGCACGCGGAAACAGCCGGTGGCAGCCGGCATGCTTTTTATCGATGGCAACGCTATATTGAGATCATGGTCACCCTGATTGCCGGCGCTGTCGCCGTTATCCTGCTCTATTCGCTGCTGCAGATGTTTCGGGCAGCCAATCCCGCCGTGCTGGCGCGCGCGGTCAAGGTCGGCGGCGGCGTGTTGGCGCTTGCGGTTGCGGCGTTCACAGGCCTGCGGGGCGAACTGGCTGTGGCGATCCCGATCGGGATCTTCGGCGCAGGGCTGCTCGGCTGGTCGCCGTTTGGGGCGTCGGGCTTTAACCCGTTGAGCGGGCTTGGCGGTCTGTTTGGCGGTTCAGGGGCGCGGCGGTCAGCGGGACAGACGTCGCGGGTGCGCTCCCAGTTCATCGACATGATGCTCGACCATGACAGCGGCAACCTGAGCGGACAGATCGTGGCCGGGCCCTATGCCGGTCACTCGCTGGATGAATTCGACCTGTCGCAACTGACGGCGATGATTTCAGGTTTCGATGCCGAAAGCGTGTCGTTACTTGAAAGCTATCTGGACCGCCGGTTTCCCGCCTGGCGTCAGAACGCGCAGGGCAACGCGGCAGGGAGGCAGGGCCGCGCGGCGGCGAGCGGCAAAATGACGAACGAGGAGGCCTATCAGATCCTTGGCTTGCAGCCGGGGGCGGGGCGCGACGAGATCGGCCGGGCGCACCGCGGACTGATGAAGAAACTGCATCCCGATCAGGGGGGCTCGACGTACCTCGCCGCCCGTGTAAACGAGGCCAAGGATACTTTGCTTCGCACGCATCTCAGCTAACTCCGGTACGCAATCAAACGCTACAAACCGAGAGTTGCTTCCACTTCCGCTCTGGTGACGCCCCGTCATCGCCCGCCATTGTCCGGCGTGGTCGATCTTTCATGTTTGTTAGTTGTAACCGTCAAATCTTGACGAGAAGTTTGCGCGCGCGGATTTGGCGAGAACTTGGATCGATCCGTCGCACGATCCCTGAAATGAAAAAGCCGCCTGCACGGGGTGCAGACGACTTTACGTTTCGTTCGCGGGCTGGCGGTCAGGCCAGCGATGGCGGTGGTTCGATCAGTTCTTCACGGTGATGCAGGAGATGTCGGAGCGCTTCAGCGTCCGGCAGACCGCTTCGGCCTGATCGCGGTCGAGGCCGGCGAAGCGGGCGCGGAACAGCTTCCGATCGCCCTTGGCGACCACCGCTTCGGTGAACGGATCGGCCTTGCTGAGCATGCCGCGGGCCTGGCTGCGGGCGGCCTCGATGCGCTCGCGCGCCTCGCTTTCGCTCTCGAGCGCGCCGACCTGGATGATCCATCCGGTGTGGGCGGCGACCGGCTTGATGGCGCCGTTTTGCTGAATGGCTTGCGGTTGCGGTTTGGGATCGGCGTAGGCCATCGCCTGCGACGGCGGCGAGGCGGCCGGAACGGATGAGGCCGGCAGCACGCCGAGCACGCCGTTTCCGGTGCCAAACCTGGCCGGTTGCTGCGGCATATCGGCCGGGGCGGCGTCAGCGCGGTTGGATTCCGCCTTGGCAACCACCGCGCCCGACGTCTCCGGCAATTCGGCGCGCGGTGCCGACGAGATCGAATTGGTGACGGGGGTGGGCTGGGAGGGCCCGGCCGAGGCGAGCTTGACCTGTCCGGCCTTGATCTGGACCGTCTTCACCTTGACCGGCTTCATCGGCTCGGACGAACCGGGGATCGCCGCCATCGCCTGCGTCTGAATGACGCCGCTGGTCAGCGGCGCAGGCTCGGGTTTGGCAGATGTCGGGGGCACTGCTGCTGCGGCCGCAGCAAGAAGGGAGGGGCGCTGTGCCGGCGCAATCGAACGTACCGGCGGCTGCGCTGCGGGCTCCGAGGCGACTTGAATGGCGCCCTGGACCTGAACCGCCTGGGCGGGCCGCGACTGGGCGTCGTCTTCCGCTACATCCGCATTGGCATCGGCCGGGTTGCGCTCGGTGATCGCAGCGACGGTGCGGGTGCCCGAGGCCTTATCAAGGTTCTCGGCCAGCAGGCTGCGCATGATGGCGTCGCGGGAGCCGCCGCTGCGGCCGCCCATGACGACGCCGACGAGGTGACGATTGCCGCGCCGCAGATTGGTGATGAGGTTGAAGCCGGAGGCGCGCGTGTAGCCGGTCTTGATGCCGTCGACGCCTTCGACGCTGCCGAGCAGGTGGTTGTGGCCATGGACGGTACGGCCGTGGAAATTGAACGCCTCGGTGGCGAAGTAGCGATAATAGCGCGGGAAGCGGTCCTGGATGGCGCGGGCGAGCGTCGCCTGGTCGCGCGCGGAGGTCACCTGGTCGTCGGCGGGCAGGCCGGAGGCATTGACGTAGACGGTCTTGGTCATGCCCAGCGCCCGCGCCTTGCGGGTCATCATCTTGGCGAAATCGCCTTCATCGCCGCCGCTAAGCGCTTCCGCGATCACGACCGCGGCGTCGTTGGCCGATTTCGTCACGACACCCTTGATGGCATCCTCGACGCGCAGCGTTGAACCGGGGCGCAGGCCGAGCTTGGTGGGGTCCTGGTCGGAGGCATGCTCGGATACCGGCATCTCGGTATCGAGGGTCATCTTGCCGGATTCGAGACGTTCGAACAGCAGATAGAGCGTCATGACCTTGGTCAGCGACGCTGGATGGCGGATACCGTCGGGGCTGTTGGACTGGAGTGTTGCGCCAGAGTTCGCGTCGACGATAAGGGAGGAGAACTGCGGACTGTAGCTTTCGCGCTCTTCCTGGTGGTGCCGCGCGACGTGGGAGCGATGCCGGTAATGGCGCGCTTCGGCGGTGTTGGTGGTGAAAGCGATCGCGGCGGTCGAGGCGACCAGACCGAGAGCACACACGCGCAACGTGCGCGAGGAAGCAAAGGTTGTACGAAACATAAACTTCCCCGTCCCATTTTCTGTCTTGTTCACCGGTTCGTGAGGCCAAATTATGCCCAACCGCCGGCCACGTTTTCCTGTCCGAAGCGCCTGACCGCGTCAGGGATCTTCACTGGAATGGCAAATCGGATCGCTGTTCTAGCTAACCAACTGCACGCACACAATTTTCGACGATTTGCCGGGAAGGCGAACAGCAACAGAATGAGGTTAGGTGGCCTGAGTTTCCAAAAGGTTAAGCAACCCTTGCGGGGTATTGCGGAGTTTGACGATAAACTTAACGATTTGTGCGTCGCACACGGATTCTTGACTTTATTGTGCAATGCACTATGGTTGCGTTGTCAGGGAGCCGGGACCTCCCGCCTATCTGTCAAATGTCAGTCTGGGAAAGGACTCCATGATGGTCAAAGTCGAAGAGATTCAGCAGTACGGCACTTCTCTGCAGAGCGGCGTTCAGGCAATCGCCACCGCTTATGGCGACTACACCAAGAAGTCGTTTGAAGACACCAAATCGTATGTTGAAAAGCTGTCGGGCGTGAAGTCGATCGACAAGGTGCTTGAAGTTCAGACCGAATTCGCGAAGTCCGCCTACGAGACTTTCGTGGCCGAGTTGCAGAAGATCGCGGGTCTCTACACCGATCTCGCCAAGCAGACCTTCAAGCCGCTGGAAAGCATGGCCGCGAAGTTTACGCCGGCCGCGGGCCACTAATCGCCGACACTATTTCCAAAACAAAAGCCCGGCCATTATGGCCGGGCTTTTTTCGTCGGGTCTTGCGCTTGCGCGGAGGATTATTGCGCGACGCGGAGCTGGCTGAGCGCCGTTCCGATCGTGGTGAAGGTCGTGGCGATCTGGCTGGACTTCGTCAGCATGAAGAACTTGCTCAAATCGCTGGCGCAATTTTTCAGCACGTTCGACGTGGGATCGGCAGGGCTGCTGGTGTTCACCTGGATTGTGTAGATCGTGTACATCGGCCTGCCGGTGGAATCGACGGCATTCTTGATGTTCTGGCACTGGGCCGCCTGCCGAGCGTCGATATAACCAACGCCACTGGCGTTGGTGTTCTGTGTGCTGCCGTTGCCATAAGCCGGCCAGCGGTCCTCGGTGTTGAGACCGTCGGACAGCAGGATGATCACCCGGTTATAGGTGGTATTCGGGTCTTCGGCCGGCGCCGGGATCGGGCCGGTCTGCAACAGCGACTGCCACGCCCAGGCCAGCCCGACGGACTGATTGGTGCCGCCGGTGGGCTGCATCGCGTTCACAGCGTCTTTAAGCGTCTGCCACGCGAAGGACATCGGAATGACCGGCTCGAGCGTGGGGTTGCTGTTGGAATCACAATAGGCGACGCTGTTCTCGTAGTATTGATTGGCCGGGAATAGCGTGGCCGTATTGCTTGAACTTGGCGTATCACCCGTCGCGTCAAAATTTTGAGTGCGATCGGTGATGCAACCGGTCCAGGTGCTGATGGGATTGGTGGAGGCGCCAGTCCAAACGTTGTTCACTCCGGTCGTGACGCTGTTGGGGTTATTGTTGGGAGTCCACTCGTTGTAAGTGTTGGTACCAGTTTTGGTCTGATAGCCAACGATAACGTTAGGGGCGTTCGCCGCATTAACGCTGGGCTGCGTCCAGTGGTGCGTATAGGTCTTGCCGGTGCAGACCGTGTTGCTACCGGTGCCGGCGCAGGAGCACGAACCGGCGTCAGCGCTCGCGACGCTCTTGCAATTGCACGACGACGATCCCGCGCAGAATGGTTCGGTGTTGCCGGTCGCGATGCTGTCCCAGCAACCGTTGTAGAGCGTGTGCGAATTATTGTCGACGCTCGGGCAGATCGGGCCCGTGATCGTTTGACCCTGATAGGTTACGCTCGCTGGAATTTTCGAATTAGAAGCATTCGAGCTGCCGTTTTTCGGGCTACTGGTACAGGTGAACCCACCATTACTGTTCGAGAACGGGCACGGCGCCCCCGGTCCAATGGAATGCCAGTTCGGGGGAAGCGCTGCTTGCAAGTTTGTTGTGCCGCTGAGAGCGTTGGCCGGTTGTGCCGTCGGCGGGTTCAGCCAGTCGGTCCAGTCGATCCAGGAAGCGCCAGAGTTGCTCGCGCCGGCGTTGACGACCTTGGCGAACGGAATCACTGAGATGTAGACGTCGCCGTCGTTTTTGGCCAGCGGGCTGAGCTGGTCGATCAGACCGCCGGTCCCGGCAACCGCATTGCGCAGCGCCGTGATCTTGCCGTTATCCGACATCGATCCCGTGTTGTCGAGCGCCAGCGCGACCCGCATCTTCACGTTGCCCCAGGCGGTGGTCGACGTACTGCCGAAGCCCATCGAGTTGAAATTAGAACCCAGCACCCTCACGAAATCGGTATTGATCGATCCGTTCGCTGTGAGCTGGATGGTATTGCCCAGATTGCCGTTGTTCGCGGTGTAGGTCGCGGTAATCGGCAAGATCGTTGCGTCCTTGTTGGTGTAGAGCGCGCCGAAATACTTCTGAGCCGTTGTGGTGACATCCGACGCCGAGATCTTGCCGCTGGCGAGGTCTTTCGACAGCATCAATGCCGTCGAGTCCAGCGCAGCCTGCATGGTCGAGCGCGCGGCGTTGGCCCGGCTGTAGTCGATTGCCGCGCCGACGAAGCCGATGATGGGGATCGCCGCGATGGTGAAGATCACCGCGATATTGCCTTCATTGGCGCCGACGAAGCGCTTGGCGGCTTCGCGGATATGACGGGTAATGGATGCACCGAACATGGCTGTCACCGGGGTTGGATCCCTGCGGGGGGCTCTGGTGCCATTTCGGTCGGCGCCACTAAACAGGTGGTAAATCGGCCCTGATAAAACTCGGTCAATAGCCGCAGAGTCGCGAATCAGGGCGGCTAACCGCTCGCTATCGTCAATGCCCCCTAAATCGCCGGCCGCTTTGCTTTGTCAAATCGGTCGAAATTGATTAACCTTGTCGGGATCGCTGAGCCGGGTGTCGGCCGGCCGCAAGCTGCATTCCGCCGGTATTTACATGCTTGCGGTGAACCGATGGCCGACCCATATTGCTGTCATCGATCCAGCGGACGGATCGATGCGGAAGGGAAGCGGCGATCTGGCAGTGTGTCTGGGAACTCTGCGTATCACCCGGCCGCTGTCCGGTGCTCCGTGGGGATTTCGAACGCCTGTGCCATGCTGCAATTAACGTCCAGATTCAATCGCTCCGCGCCGCTCCCGGTCGCCGCATCGGTCCCCCGAATGGGCGACGACGAGAACCGCTCCGGTGGCAATGGCGGACCGGCCACGTCCGTTATCGCCAAGGTCAAGCCGAAGACCAAGCGTCCGAACCTGTACCGGGTGCTGATCCTCAACGACGATTATACCCCGATGGAGTTCGTCGTTCACGTGCTGGAGAAGTTCTTCCAGAAGGACGTCGAGGCCGCGACCAAGATCATGCTCCACGTCCATCATCATGGAATCGGCGAGTGCGGCGTGTTCACCTACGAGATCGCGGAGACCAAAGTGACGCAGGTCATGGATTTCGCACGCAAGCACCAGCATCCCCTGCAATGCGTGATGGAAAAGAAGTAATCTAATCCGCACCAAGCCGGCAAAATCCGGAACGGGTCTTGCATTAAAGACCCTTGCAGACGGCAGTGACAGTGCTCCGTACGCGTTTTTACGGGGCTGTTGCCGGTGTACGCGGGAATTTGCCTGGAATTTCCTTGGAGTTTCCTTGGAATTTGCCTGGGATTTTCCCTGGGGATAGCGTGGCGTAGACGAATGGCGGAACCGGTCTTTCGCCTGGATCGTCTGTAACTATATGACGAATGTTGTTGTTGCCTGACCGGGCAACGGCGATCATGATGGCAGGGGGCCACAGAGGACGCGAATGCCGACTTTTTCCCAAAGCCTTGAACAATCACTGCATCGCGCGCTTGCGATCGCGAATGAGCGTCATCACCAGTATGCGACGCTGGAGCATCTCCTGCTGTCGCTGATCGACGACTCCGATGCAGCGGCGGTGATGCGTGCCTGCAGCGTCGATCTCGACAAGCTGCGCACCAGTCTTGTCAATTATCTCGAAACCGAGTTCGAAAACCTGGTCACCGACGGCGCCGATGACGCCAAGCCGACCGCCGGCTTCCAGCGCGTGATCCAGCGCGCGGTGATTCATGTGCAGTCGTCCGGCCGCGAGGAAGTGACCGGCGCCAATGTGCTGATCGCGATCTTTGCCGAGCGCGAGAGCCATGCCGCGTATTTCCTGCAGGAGCAGGACATGACGCGCTACGACGCGGTGAACTATATCAGCCACGGCATTGCCAAGCGGCCCGGCGTCTCCGAAGCGCGTCCCGTGCGCGGGGTCGACGAGGAGACCGAGACCAAGGGCAACGAGGACTCCAAGAAGAAGGGGGAGGCGCTTGAGACCTATTGCGTCAACCTCAACAAGAAAGCGCGCGACGGCAAGATCGATCCGGTGATCGGGCGCAATGCCGAGATCAACCGGGCGATCCAGGTGCTGTGTCGCCGCCAGAAGAACAATCCGCTGTTCGTCGGCGAAGCCGGCGTCGGCAAGACCGCGATCGCCGAAGGTCTCGCCAAGCGGATCGTCGACTCTGAAGTGCCGGAAGTACTGGCGGCCGCGACCGTGTTCTCGCTCGACATGGGCACGCTGCTGGCGGGCACCCGCTACCGCGGCGACTTCGAGGAACGGCTGAAGCAGGTTCTCAAGGAACTCGAGGCCCATCCGAACGCGATCCTGTTCATCGACGAAATCCATACCGTGATCGGCGCCGGCGCCACCTCCGGCGGCGCGATGGATGCGTCCAATCTGCTCAAGCCGGCACTCGCCTCCGGCACGATCCGCTGCATGGGCTCGACGACCTACAAGGAATATCGTCAGCACTTCGAAAAGGACCGCGCTTTGGTGCGCCGGTTCCAGAAGATCGACGTCAACGAGCCGACGGTGGAAGACGCCATCGCGATCCTCAAGGGCCTGAAGCCCTATTTCGAGGATTACCATCGGCTGAAATATACCAACGAGGCGATCGAGGCCGCGGTGCAGCTGTCGTCGCGCTACATCCATGACCGCAAGCTGCCGGACAAGGCGATCGACGTGATCGACGAGTCCGGTGCGGCGCAGATGCTGGTGGCGGAGAACAAGCGCAAGAAGACCATCGGCATCAAGGAAATCGAGACCACGATCGCGACCATGGCGCGGATTCCGCCCAAAAGCGTGTCGAAGGACGATGCCGAGGTGCTCAAGCACCTCGAGCAGACGCTCAAGCGTGTGGTGTTCGGCCAGGACAAGGCGATCGACGCGTTGTCGGCTTCGATCAAGCTGGCGCGGGCAGGCCTGCGCGAGCCGGAAAAGCCGATCGGCTCGTATCTGTTCTCGGGCCCCACCGGCGTCGGCAAGACCGAGGTCGCAAAACAGCTCGCGGCCTCGCTCGGCGTCGAACTGATCCGCTTCGACATGTCCGAATATATGGAGCGACACACCGTGTCGCGCCTGATCGGCGCGCCTCCGGGCTATGTCGGCTTCGACCAGGGCGGTCTCTTGACCGATGGCGTGGACCAGCATCCGCATTGCGTGGTGCTGCTCGACGAAATCGAGAAGGCGCATCCGGATCTCTACAATGTGCTGCTGCAGATCATGGATCACGGCCGGCTCACCGATCATAACGGCAAGCAGGTCAACTTCCGCAACGTGATCCTGATCATGACCACCAATGCGGGCGCCGCCGATCTGGCACGCCAGGCGTTCGGCTTCACCCGCAACAAGCGGGAAGGCGACGATCACGAGGCGATCAACCGGCAGTTCGCGCCTGAGTTCCGCAACCGCCTCGATGCCATCGTCTCGTTCGCGCATCTCAATGCCGACGTGATCGGCATGGTGGTCGAGAAGTTCGTGCTGCAACTCGAAGCGCAGCTCGCCGACCGCGACGTCACCATCGAATTGTCAGAGCCTGCCAAGGCCTGGCTGGTGCAGCATGGTTACGATGAGCAGATGGGGGCGCGGCCGATGTCGCGCGTGATCCAGGAGCACATCAAGAAGCCGCTGGCGGATGAAGTGCTGTTCGGCAAACTCAAGGCCGGCGGTCACGTTCGTGTCGTCCTGGTCAAGGACGAAGCGGGCGCGGAAGGCGCGGAGAAGATCGGCTTCGAATTCGTCGAAGGGCCGGTCACGCCGAAGCCGGAAAAGCTGCCGGTCTCGCGCAAGCGCAAACCGAAGCCCAGTGGCCCGAATGGTGGCGGTGGAGGGTCCAAGGGACCGGCATCGCGCGGTCCGCTGGTCAAGGTCTGAGCCTTCGATATCGGAAACAGGAAAGCCGGCGATCGCAAGACCGCCGGCTTTCTGCTGGGCGATAGCTGTCACGCCTTTTTGCCCTGACGCGGCTTGGCAGCGGCTCCCGGGTGCGCGATGTTGGTTCATCCCACGCGATGGAATCATCCAGTGATCTCTCCGATAACCCGACGTGATGCGCTCAAAGGCGCGGGCACGATCCTGATCGCTGGCGCCATCGGCCCGCGCGCCGCTTCAGCGGAGGCTGCGCTGGAGCCTGTCGCTCCCGAAAGCGTGGGCTTTGCGGCCGATCTGCCCTCGCGATTTGCGGCACTTCAGGATTCCGGGCGATTGCTCAATGTGCACGGCGTCGTCGCATTCCGGAAAGGGCGCATGATGTTCGAGCGCTACATGGCCGGCACCGATGAGATGTGGGGACGGCCGCTCGGCATGGTCGACTTCAAGGCGGACACGCTGCACGACATGCGATCGGCGACCAAGAGCATCGTCGGATTGCTCTATGGCATCGCGCTCGGCCAGCAACGCGTTCCCGCACCCGACCAGCCTTTGCTGGCGCAATTTCCCGAATATCCGGATCTGGCCAAAGACCCCGGCAAGGCCGGTCTGACGATTGCCCATGCGTTGACGATGACGCTTGGGCTCGACTGGAACGAAGACGATCCGCTGCATCATTCCGATGAAGTCCTGATGGACAACGCGCCGGACCGATATCGTTTCGTGCTGGAGCGGCCGATGCTCGGGCCACCCGGCAAGGGCTACAAATACAATGGCGGGGCCACTACGCTGTTGGGCCGGTTGATCGAACGCGGTACCGGCGTCGACCTCCCGACATTCGCGAAGACCGCGTTGTTCGACCCATTGGGGATCGGTGCGAGCGAATGGGCCAGGGGTCCGGATGGCGTAGCGTCGGCCGCATCCGGCCTGCGGCTCACGCCGCGCGATCTGGCGCGCATCGGCCAAATGATCGTGGCCGGCGGCAAATGGGACGATCGAACGATCGTCCCGGCCGATTGGCTTGAGGCCAGTTTTCGTCCCGCGGCAGTGGTCGATGACAACAGGCGCTATGGCTACCATTGGTACACAGGCGAACTCGCTCTGCCGGGCAAAACCGGCACCTATGGCACAAAATGGATCGGCGCCTTCGGCCTCGGCGGACAACGCCTGTTCGTTTTTCCGGAACTGGAGTTCGTGCTGGCGGTGACCGCGGGCAACTACGCGACCGAAGACCAATGGCGTCCGCCGATCGCGATCCTGCGCGAAGTGTTTTTGGCGAGCCTTGCGGATTAGCTTCGTAGACTTGCGTTGCGGCTTCCGCGCATTTCAGCGCGTCGATGCCGCAAACAAATTGTCGAAGCGCCAGGAGTAGCCGACCCCCACAATGTAATCCGGCGAGTTGCGGTTGAGCCGAAGGTTCGCCCGCCGATAGCGATTTGATAACCATAAAGCCAAACCGAGTTTTGTAGATCATCGACTAAGCTGCACATTGAAATTCATTGATGGATAGGAGCCGGGAATGCATCCGCGGCGATCTGCTCGCGTTCGACCGTCAGGCGGCATGTCGAGTGCGGCCAAAATCATCATCGATCCGAAAGCTCCACTTGTTGATTGCAGGATCGTGGATTATTCCGCCGGTGGCGCCTGCATCGAGATATGGGGCGAGACCGAACTCCCGAACCGATTTGAACTGGTGTTTGGTCGCACCAGGAAGCGTTGCCGCATCGTCTGGACCAAGGGACGACGGATGGGACTGGTATTCTGAATCCAGCGCGCCGCGGACGTCGTGCTCCTCTTACACGACGGGCACGCGCCGGGCTGCGACCGCGGCGGGCGAGATGACGTCGATATCGAGTGGAACACGCCACCGTTCGGTCAGCCGCACCTTGGGCGCCTCGTTGGTGACGTCGGCGCCGTCAATGACAAAACCTTCGAAACCGTTGCTCATGACCTCGTTGCATTTCTGCACATAGACCGGAAAGCCGCCGATATAGGGCATGAAGACGCGCGGCCGGCCCGGAATGTTGGCGCCGATATACCAGGAACTGCAGGTCGACCGCAGCGAGACCTTTGACACCTCATTGACGTGTTCGATCCATTCGTCCTCGTAACGCTGAAGCGGCTCAAGGGTATCAGCGCCGAGGTCGCGCAAATGCGCCATGCAATCCACCATCCAGTCGACATGCTGCTCGATCGCCTGGATCATGCTCGCGAGCACGGACGGGCTGCCGGGCCCGGTGATCATGAACAAATTGGGAAAGCCCGCGGAGGCAACCCCAAGATAGGCGCGGGGACCCGCCCGCCATTTCTCCGACAGCGTCAGGCCGTTGCGGCCGGTGATCCGGATGCGGTCGAACGATCCGGTCATCGCGGCAAAGCCCGTCGCGCAGACCACGGTGTCGAGCGGATATTCTGTTGCGTCGACCACGATGCCGTCAGCCGTGAAGCGCTCGATCGGCGTCTTCGACACATCGACCAGCTTCACATGGGGAAGATTGTAGGTTTCGAAATAGCCGGTATCGACGCATAGCCGCTTGCAGCCGAACACATTGTCGGGGCACAGCAGCTCGGCGGTCGCCGGATCCCTGACAATCTCGCGGATCTTGCGGCGCGCGAATTCGGCGATGGTGTCGTTGGCGGCCTTTTCGAACAAAAGGTCACCAAAGGCGCCGAGGAAGGGCAGGCCGCCACGCTCCCAGGCCTCCTCGTATTGGCGTTCGCGCTCCTCGGCTGTTGCTTCCAACGCGGGCTTCATGTTGAACGGAAAATAGAAGCCGGTCGGCCGTGCCCGCGCCTTGGCGCGCAGCGCCGGATAGTCGGCCTTGATCGTCTTGCGATATTCCGGCGTCAGCTTCTGGTTCCACGCCGGCACCGAATAAGTCGCGGTGCGCTGGAACACGGTCAGGGACGACGCCTGCTGCGCAATGATCGGGATCGACTGGATCGCCGAGGAGCCGGTGCCGATCACTCCGACACGAAGCCCGGTGAAGTCGACCCCGTCATGCGGCCATTCGCCGGTGTGATAGATCGGGCCGCGGAACGCTTCGATATCCTTGAAGGGCGGCCGGTTGGCCGCCGACAGGCAGCCGACCGCCATGATGCAGAATTTGGCCGAGACCTGATCGCCACGATCGGTTTCGATCCGCCAGCATTTTGCTGTTACGTCGAAGGTCGCCGCCGTCACGCGGGTATCAAAACGAATATGCGGCCGAAGCTCGAACCGGTCGGCGACGTGATTGGCGTAGCTGAGAATTTCCGGCTGCGGCGCATATTTTTCCGACCAGTCCCATTGCTGGTCGAGCTCTTCCGAAAACGAGAACGAATACTGCATGCTCTCGACGTCACAGCGCGCACCGGGATAGCGGTTCCAGTACCAGGTGCCGCCGACGCCGCCACCGGCTTCATAGACCCGTGCGGTAAAGCCAAGTCCGCGCAGCCGATGCAGCATATAGAGCCCGGCGAAACCGGCGCCGACGACCACCGCGTCGAACACCGCGCCAACTTCCTTCGCGCGTTCCTCTTGTTTTGACGTGCTGGATGCCATGGATCGTTTCTCGTCCAGGTTGATAGCGCCAGTGATGGTCTGGGGAGACTGAAGACGGTAGCTCCGCGCTCTATGCCCCCCGTTCGAGCAAGGTCTTGAAATCGGCGCGGGCGCGTTGCGCCTCTTTCCTTGCGGTCTCGGAAGCTTCGCCGAGGCCGAAATAGCCGTGGATCAGGCCGGGGCCGTCGTAATATCTGGTCGCGACACCGGCGGCCTTCAGCGCATCGGCATAGGCCTTGCCCTCGTCGCGCAACGGATCGAACCACGCCGTCGTGACGATCGCCGGCGCTAATCCGGCGAGGCTCTTGGCGCGCAACGGCGACACGCGCCAATCGGTGCCGTGCTTGGTGTCGTCGAGATAATGCCCGGCGAACCATTCCATCACTGCGCGCGACAGGAAATAACCCTCGGCGTTTTCGGTGCGCGAGGGATAGCGCGCGTTCTCTTTCGGATCGGCATAATTGCCGGCGGCATCGATCACGGGATAGACCAGCAATTGACCGGCGAGTGTGATGCCTTCGTCGCGGCAGGCAATGGCGACCGTGGCCGCCAGATTGCCGCCGGCGCTGTCGCCGGCGAGGCCGAGGCGCTTGCTGTCGCCGCCGAACTGGTCGATACGCTCCACGATATCCCTGACGGAGGCGAACGCATCCTCGAACGCGCCGGGAAAGCGGGTTTCCGGCGGCCGCCGGTAATCGACGGAGACCACGACGGCGCCGGTCTCGATCACCAGCAGGCGCGCCTGGCGGTCATGGGTTTCCAGATCGCCCGCGACCCAGCCGCCGCCGTGGAAAAACACCACCGTCGGCGATTTGTCCTGCCCGTTGCGGTAGACCCGCGCGGCGAGGGGACCGGTGGCGCCTTTCACGGTGATATCTTTGACATCCGCGACCGGCGGCGGCGGAATCGCCGCACGCGCCGCGGCCAGCGCCCGCAACGCATCGCGCGCGCTCTGTGGCGTCATCGTCGCGGGATCGCGTAGCGGCAGTTTCGGGATGATCTCGGCAATGACGGGGTCGAGCGGCGTGACCATGCGTTTCCTCGCGCTGATTATTTTTCATCAGCATAGGGTCCGCTTTCTGCTGCGGCAACTATCTCCTGCCACGTGGGTGTGAAGGTGCCAGGATGCTCTTTGGTCTAATTCCGCGTTCGGGAATTTCCTGGTGCGCACCGTTAGCTTGCTCAAAGCTGATCGCGATCACTCGCCCTTGAGGCGCTGGTCATCGCGAACTCGTACCCGTTCGGCGCCTTGCGCACCGGCGGGCGACAGCCTGAGCAGGCTGAGCGTTGCCCCGAGCAGCGCAAAACCGACGCCGACCAATAGCGAGATCTGAGTGCCGTCTGACGGATATCGCGCCAGGAACAGGGCGACCAGCGCAGCACCTGTGGTCTGTCCCAATAGCCGCGCCGTTCCCAGCATGCCGCTGGCGCCACCGCTGCGCTCGCGCGGCGCGGCCGCGATCATGGTGCGGTTGTTGGGGGTCTGGAACAGGCCAAAACCTGCGCCGGCCAGCGCCATGCGCCAGATTACATCGAAGGCCATCGGGTTGGCGGGCAACAGCGCCAGAGTGCCGAGACCGGCCGCGAACAGCGCCAGCCCAATGCCGCCCAGAAGTCCGGCCGGATAGCGTTCGACCAGCCGTCCCGCCAACGGCGCCGCGAAAGCGACCGCGATCGGCCAGGGCGTGATCAGCAGGCCCATCTGTACCGCGGAATATCCGAAACGGCTTTCGAGATAAAAAGGGATCGAGACAAAGGCCAGCATCTGGCCGCAGAACGAGGCGATCGAGGTTGAGATCGACAGCGCGAAAATCGGGATGCGCAGCAGATCCAGCGGTAACAACGGCGAAGTCATATGGGTCTGCCGGATCACCAGCAGAAAGCCCGCAGCGGCCGCGATTGCAAACTCCGACAGACAGACCAGCAGCGTTTCACCATGGCCGACGCTGTCGATCGCGGCGATGCCAAGCCCGAACGTGACGGCGCTGAGCCCGGCGCTTTGCCAGTCGAACCGGTGCACGGCGGGCAGCGTGTGCGGCAGCATGCGCCAGCCCAGCGCCAAGGTGACGATGCCGAGCGGCACGTTGATGGCGAACAGATACGGCCAGGTGCTGACCGCCAGAATCGCGGCCGCGACGGTCGGGCCGACCGCGGCTGATATCGCGACCACCAGCGCATTGACGCCGATGCCGCGCCCGAGCTGGGCGCGCGGGTAGGTGTAGCGAACCAGTGCCGCATTGACGCTGAGGATTCCGGCGGCGCCAAACCCCTGGAAAATGCGCGCCACCGTCAGCAGAAACAGCGTATGCGCCAGCGCGCAAAACAGCGATGCCAGCGTAAACAGCAACAGTCCGGCCAGATAGACGCGGCGGTAGCCGATGATTTCACCGAGCGACGACAGCGGCAGCAGCGAGATCGTGATCGCGAGCTGATAGCCGTTGACGATCCAGATCGAAAATGCCGGACTGGCGTCGAGGGATCCGCGCGATGGTGGGCAAGGCGACGTTGGCGATCGCACCGTCGATCACCGCCATCACCAGGCCAAGCCCGATCGTGAGGATCGCCCAGTTCCGTTGCGGCTGGGGCAATCCATCGGCGTGCTCTATCGCAGCGGTCGCGCCTTGGCTTGTCATAAGAATTGGCTTCTCATGGCAACTGGCTAGCGCTTTTGGCGGTGGCCCGATAGCCGGTTTTGCACGGGCTGGCTATGAATGCCGATCTCGGACGGCGTGCCGTCCAAGAGACATTCATATCGGCATGTCCTATCGTGTTCTGACGTTCCAGGAGACGATGAGGCGCCATGTCCGACGAGCGAACAGTCCTGCTTTTTTCCTATGGAACGCTGCAACTGGACGAGGTCCAGCTTTCGTCCTTTGGCCGCCTGCTGGAAGGGCAGGCGGACGCCATGGTCGGATACCGTCAATCCCAGATCGAAATCACCGATCCGGAAGTGATCAAGACAAGCGGCAAACGATTCCATCCGATCGTCGAGGCGAGCGACAATTCTGCCGATCAAGTGCAGGGCAGAGTATTCCGGATCACCGAGGCCGAACTGAAGGCCGCCGACGCTTATGAGGTCGCCGACTACAAGCGCATCGAGGTCCTGCTTCGTTCCGGAAACACGGCCTGGGTCTATGTTCGCGCCTGAAAGGGCTTTAGCCTTCGCCGAGCAATTCCTTGATCCGGCGCTGCAGCTGGCGCTTTTTGGCTTCGCTCTTGCGCAACCGTTCGTCGAGGTCGGATTCGGGCAGAACGGGGGGCTCGTCCGAGAACGCGACGCCGACGAAATTGTCGCGCCACCAGATCACCTTGGCGAGGAAGGAGCGGCCTTTCCGGGCGACGGTCAGCGACATCTGCTCCCTGGGAAATTTGACGACGTTGGAGAATTCGATGTTGGCGCCTTTTTCCGAGATATTGCGCACCACGCAATCCTTGGTCGTGCCGGTTTCGTCTGACTTGGCGACGCCACCGTAAAGAACCTTGTCGCGCGTGGTCTGGCGTCGATCCGGCATCGGTCATTACTCCCAACAAAGAGGCGGAACCTTACCCTGCTACGGTTCCGGCGAAAGGGTGCGGCCGGTAAAATGCGGCGTTAACGTAAACCGATCACGGCGCGACCGGACGTAATGCAGGCGGTTTTGGCGGCGCGGCCGGCCCATCGGCGCGCCGTGGTTGCGAAATAGCCGAGTGCGGCCTCCAATAAGTGGCCAAGGGGGCCAAGGGAACGGGATATGGCGGCGCAAATGCTGATCTGTCTGCGAACGGTGCTCTGCGCTGCCGTTGTCGCCCTGGGATGGCCGGGCGCCTCGGCAATCGCGGAGGACGCGCCGGCCGCCGCCGACCCTCGGGTGGTTCATCCGAGCGTCGAAGAACTCGCGATTCCCAACGCCGACAGCAAGGATACCGGCGACGCCGGCACCCGCGAGGCGATGTGCCTGATGGTCGAATCGGCGGCGAGGTCGAACGGTCTGCCGGTCGAGTTCTTTGCCCGCGTGATCTGGCAGGAGAGCCGCTTTCAGTCCGACGCGGTGGGGCCGGTGACGCGCAACGGCCAGCGCGCGCAGGGCATCGCGCAATTCATGCCGGGCACCGCGAGCGAGCGCCGCTTGCTCGATCCGTTTGACCCCGTGCAGGCACTGCCGAAATCGGCCGAGTTTCTCAGCGAGTTGCGCAACCAGTTCGGCAATCTTGGCCTGGCCGCCGCGGCCTACAATGCGGGCCCGCGCCGGGTGCAGGATTGGCTCGCCGGCTCCGGCGGCATGCCGCAGGAGACGCGCAATTACGTCGTCGCCATCACCGGCACCACCGTCGACGACTGGGCCGCGGCCAGCAAGAGCGGCAAGCCCGCCGATCGTGCACCGACCACGTCGAGTCTGGGGTGCCGCGAGTTGATGGCGCTGCTGCGGCGAGCACCCAATCCCTTCGTCACCGAACTGGAGCAGCATGTGAAGCTTGGCGCGGCCAAGCTGTGGGGTGTGCAACTCGCCGCGGGCTTTAGCCGCGACAAGGCGCTGGCGATGTATGCGCGCGCGATCAAACGGCTGAACGCGGTGATCGGCGACCAGGATCCGAGCCTGCTGAGTTCGGTGATGCGCAACCGCGGTACCCGCACGTTCTATCAGGTACGGATCGGCGCCGACACGCGTCCTGCTGCCGATGATCTCTGCAGTCGCATCCGCCGTGCCGGTGGCGCCTGCTTCGTGCTGCGCAACATGAACGTCGCGGGCTGACGACCGTATCTGCATAGCGGCCCTGAACGGCGCTTCGCTTGACGGGGGAGGGTTTGGTCAGCGTTATGACGGCGCGATTCAACCCCTCGGATTCCCGTGGCGCTTCCTCCGCTCGATTCACCTCAATGGCACAGTTCTCTCGGCGCATTTCGCTGGGGCCTGCGCTCGATCGGCTCGACGGTACTGACCATGGTGCTGTTCGCGACCTATCTCGGCATCGGCGCGCTCGCCCATGACAGCCGCTTCAGCCTCGGATGGGCGCTGGCGGCGACGCTGCTTGTGTGGGCCGGGCCAGCGCAGATCATCCTGATCTCGACGCTTGGCTCCGGCGCGACCGTGATCCAGGCCGCGATCGCCGTTACCGTCAGCGCCATCAGGCTGTTTCCCATGGTGGTGTCGGTGATGCCGATGCTGCGGACGCCGCAAACCAGACGACGGCATCTGATCCTGGTCGCCCATCTGACCGCGGTGACGCTCTGGGTCGAATGTTTTCGCTTCCTGCCGCAGGTGCCGCGTGACCGCCGGATCGCCTTCATCAACGGGCTCGGCGCGGGTCTCGTGCTGGTCGGCCTCACCGCAACCGCGGTGGGTTATGGTCTCGCGGCCAAGCTGTCGCAACTGTTCGCTGCCGCGATCCTGATGCTGACGCCGCTGGCGTTTCTGTTTTCGACCGCGCGCAATTCCCGCGAGCTATCCGATATCGTGGCGTTGGTGCTCGGGCTTTTGTTGTTTCCGCTGGCGGCAAAGCTGGACAGCGGCGTCGATATCCTGATCAGCGGCGTGGTGGCAGGCACCATCGCCTATGGCGTCCACCGCTGGCGGGCGCACGCATGAGCGATTTCATCGGCGACTGGCATGCGTTGGCCATCCTGGTGGTCGCGGGCGTGATCCCCAATCAGTTCTGGCGCATGCTCGGACTGTGGTTCGGCGGCGGTATCGACGAAGGCTCCGAACTGCTGATCTGGGTGAGGGCGGTGGCCACCGCGATCCTCGCCGGCGTCATCGCGGAAATCGTGGTGCAGCCGCCGGGCGCGCTGGCGAGCGTGCCGGAGTGGCTGCGCTATAGCGCTGTCCTCGTCGGCTTTGCCGGCTTCATGGCATCACGAAAATCGATTTTTGCCGGCGTGGTGTGCGGCGAGATCGTGATCGTGGCCGGTAAATGGTGGCTCGGCTGATGCTGCGTCCGCATTGCAGCGCCGCGGCAATCGGCTAGAGTCGGGATCGGCATATCATTGGATTGAGACATGGTACGAGAGAGTGAAGTCCGCGAAGGGGAAGTCGCCGTCGAGGCACCAGAGGCGCGCCACGCGGGTCTGGTCTTTATCGGCCGCATCCGCACCCCCTGGACCTCGCGGCTGGCGACCCCGCGGCAGGGCCGGCATGACGGCCCGGTCTGCCGGCTCGAAATCTTCGACCCCTGGGTGCCGGCGCTGAAGGGCGTCGACTTCTACTCCAACCTCGAAGTGCTCTATTGGCTGCATCAGTCGCGCCGCGATCTGGTGCTGCAGTCGCCGAAGAACAACAAATCGAACTCGTGGGACTTTCTCGCTGCGCTCGCCGGTGCGGCCCAATCCGATCGGTACCTCGATCGTCAAATTGGTCGGCATCGAAGGCAACGTGGTGCTGGTGCGCGGCCTCGACTGCCTCGACGAGACGCCGCTGCTCGATATCAAGCCCGACCGCTGCGAGTTCACGCCATTGGCGCCGCCGCAGGCCGGGGATTTCGAGACGGAGTGAGGAGCTCCGTCATTGCGAGCGAAGCGAAGCAATCCAGAGTCACAAGCGAAGACTGGATTGCTTCGCTTCGCTCGCAATGACGATGGGAAACTACGCCCCCTTCAACGCCGCGATCAGCTTGGCCGCATTGGCTTCCAGCACTTTGGGGTCTTCCTTGCGGCTCGCCGCCGGGAGCAGTGCGACGCCGTCGTGACGCGGCATCACGTGCATGTGCAGGTGATAGACCACTTGCCCTGAAGCGGGTTCGCTGAATTGCTGCACGGTGATGCCGTCGGCTGCGAACGCCTTCATCGCCGCGTGGGCGATCTTGTGGGAAGCGCGCGCGACATGGGCGAAATCTTCCGCCGAGATATCGAGGATATTGCGGGCAGGGGCCTTGGGGATCACCAGCGTATGCCCCGGTGACCGCGGCATGATGTCGAGAAACGCCAGCACATGGTCGTTCTCATAGACCTTGTAGCAGGAAAACTCGCCGCGCAGGATTTTGGCGAAGATGTTGTTGGTGTCATACGCGGTCATGACGTCTCCCTGGAATTTTGAATCTAACTCTTATGCCGTTGTAGCAGACGGTCAATCCGGGTCTTCGCCGGTTTTGCGGAACGGACCGGCCTCGGTCAGTTCGCGGCCGGCTTCGGCGACATAAGCGCGCTCGCGCTTGAGATAGTCGGCGATGGCGTGACGCAGGCCGGGGTCGGCGATGTAATGCGCCGAATAGGTGGTTTGCGGCAGATAGCCGCGCGCGATCTTGTGCTCGCCCTGCGCGCCGGCCTCGACCGTTTTCAAGCCGCGCTGGATCGCAAAATCGATCGCCTGATAATAGCAGACCTCGAAATGCAGAAACGGATGATGCTCGACCGCGCCCCAGTTGCGGCCGAACAGCGTGTCGGAGCCGATGAAATTGATCGCACCGGCGATCCAGCGGCCGTCGCGCTTGGCCATCACCAGCAGCACGTCCCGGCTCATGCTCTCGCCGATCAGCGAGAAGAACGCGCGGGTCAGATAGGGGCGGCCCCATTTTCGCGAGCCGGTCTCCATATAGAACTCGAAGAAGGCGTCCCAGGCGTCTTCGGTAATGTCGTCACCGGTCAGATGATGGATCGTGATCCCGGCGGACAGCGCCTCGCGCCGCTCGCGCTTGATCGCCTTGCGGTGGCGCGAATTCAGTGTGGCGAGGAAATCGTCGAAACTGCCGTAGCCCTGGTTGTGCCAGTGAAACTGCTGGTCGGTGCGCTCCAGAAAGTCGTGCTCGGCGAGAAATTTCTGCTCGGCCTGCCGGGCAAAAGTGACGTGAACCGATGAGGCCCTGGTCGCCTCGCACAGGCCGACAAGCCCACTGGCCAGTGCGGTGCCGATGACGTCGGCATCGACGCCATTGCGGATCAACAGCCGCGGCCCGGTCGCCGGCGTAAAGGGAACGGACGCCTGCAATTTCGGGTAATAGCGCCCGCCGGCGCGTTCATAGGCGTCGGCCCAGCCGCGGTCGAACACGTATTCGCCCTGCGAGTGCGATTTCAGATAGCAGGGCACGATGCCGGCGATACGGCCATCGAGTTTGGCCAAGAGGTGCCGCGGCCCCCAGCCAGTCCTCGCGCAGGCCGATCCGGACTTTTCAGCGGCCAGGAAAAAGGCATGCGAAATAAAGGGGTTGTAGCTGGCTTTTGAATTGATGCAGGAGCCGTTTGCGGCACCTTGGGGCGCCAGCGTATCGAGGCTTTCGAGGCCCGACTCGCCGGGCGCCGGATTGGCGCAGGCGTCCCAGTCCTCAGCCTTGATATCGCTGACGGAAGGAACCGCTTCGAGGGATATTTCGGATGGCGCCATCGACGACTTGGACCGGTCTCATGTCACGATCGGCCATCGCACATGGTGACCAACCCGCCAAAGATCGTGCATTGCACGCGTGACTTCAAGGGTAGCGAAGTGCGCATCAGGTTCCCGGTACAAAACCCTCAAATATCATCTGATCGGCGTAGCGGGCGGCGCGTTCGCGCTGCTCGGGCGTGCGCACGGTCCAGGTCAGCAGCGGCAGCCCGAACAAATGGTGGGTGATCCAGGGCGCCAAGGCCGGCAGTTCGTTGACCCAATAGGCCACGAAATGCGGCCGGGTGCGGAAGGCGTGGCGCAGATGCGTCATGTCCCGGCGTTGCGCAGGCGAAGCCTCCGGCCAATCGGTCTCGGTGTAATGGCGTTCGGCGACGATGCCCCGCGACAACTGCGGCATCAGCTCGCGCAGCGCCATCACCTGGTCCGGATCGAACGACATGCCGACCGCCGGCCCGCGATAGGCGGCGAGAACCTGCGACATCCGCTTCACCAACTGGCGATCGCCGTCGAAATGGCTTTTCACCTCGATCACCAGCGGGACGCGGCCGGCGACCAGCGCGCAGAGATCGCCGAGCGACATCATCCGCTCCGGCGTATCCTTGAACGCGACCGTCTTGAGTTCTGCGGCGCTCAGGCTGCGCAACGCGCCGGCGCCGTCGGTGAGACGGCCCAGCACATCGTCATGATGCACCATGGCTTCGCCGTCGGCCGAAAGCTGGATATCGACCTCGATGCTGAAATTGCCGGCGATTGCCGCATTCACCGCGCCGGGCATGTTTTCGATGATGCCACGGGCGCGGTCATGCAGGCCGCGATGCGCCACCGGCCGTGCGGTCAACCAGTCTGGCGCGCGCAAGGGGCGAGGCCTCGTTACGAGACTTCGAAAATGCCCTCGACTTCCACGGCGGCATCGGCCGGAAGCGACGCGACGCCGACGGTGGTGCGGGCATGGCGACCCTTGTCGCCGAAGGCTGCGACCATCAGGTCGGACGCGCCGTTCAACACCTTCGGTCCGTCGAGAAAGTCGGGCGCCGAATTGACGAAGCCGCCGAGACGGACCACGCGAACCACCTTGTCGAGGTCGCCGAGCGCGGCCTTGATCTGGGCCAGCAGGTTGATCGCGCAACCGCGCGCCGCCGCGTTGCCTTGCTCCACGGTAACGCCGGCGCCGAGCTTGCCCTTGGCGATCAGCTTGCCCTGCGGATCGACGCAGACCTGACCGGATACGATCAGCAGATTTCCGGTACGCACGAAGCCGACGTAGTTCGCGATCGGAGAAGCGGGTTCATGCAAGACAATGCCCTGTGCCGCCAGTTTCTGTTCGACCGTACCCGCCATGTTTCGTCCTCGTTTGATGTGACCTGCACCCGATGAGATGTAATCGGGTTCGCATTGTTTCGCGCATTGCGCCTTTACATGCAAGCCAACGCGGTGCAAGGCGTGCTGCCCGCCTTCGGCGGCAGACGCGCCGGGCCGGAAAACCTTCCGATCTGGCCGCTATTTGTGATGTCTGCCCTAGTTGCGGCGCAATAGGGCCGTCACTAATCTGACAAATGTTGTTCGAGGAAAAGACATGACCGGCTCGCTCATTTCGCCTCGTGGCGCCAGGTCGCTGGCGGTTGCCGCCCTGGCACTTGGATCTGGCCTTGCCGGTGGCCCAGCCCACGCCGCCGGCGGTCCGTTTCTGCCGCATCAGGCGCTGTACGACCTCAGCCTGGTCAAATCGCGCGGCTCCAGTTCGATCAACAGCGCCCGAGGGCGCATCCTGTACAACTTCTCGGGCAGCGCCTGCCAAGGCTACACGTCCGAATTCAGGCAGGTCTCGGAGCTGGAAAGCGGCGAGGACAAGGTAACCCTGAGCGATCTGCGCTCGACCTCCTGGGAGGACGGCGAGGGCAAGAGCTACCGCTTCAAGATCGATTCGCGGATGAACGATACCGACTCGACGCCGGTCGATGGGGTGGCCGAGCGGACCGGCGACCACGTCACGGTCAAACTGAAACAGCCGGAAGCCAAGACCTTTACGCTCGACGGCAGCACGGTATTTCCGACCCAGCAGATCCAGCGCATCATCGAGGCCGCGCGCGCCGGAAAATCGGTGCTGGAGCTGACGGTCTATGACGGCTCCGATAATGGCGAGAAGGTCTACAACACGCTGTCGGTGATCGGGCAGGCGATCCCTGGAGACAAGGCCATCGCCACGCCGGATCCTTCCACCAGCAGCAATGTCATGAAATCGCTGACGCGGTGGCCGGTCACCGTCAGCTATTACGACCACGACGCCAAGCCCGCGGAGGGCGAGCAGACGCCGGTCTATTCGATGTCGTTCGAGCTTTACGAGAACGGCGTCTCGCGGGCGCTGATGCTCGACTACAATGATTTCGTCGTTGCCGGCGCGATGGGCAAATTCGACGTCAAGGATTCCAAGCCGTGTAAGTGAAGGTGAGGGCCATCGCGGTTCAATCTTCTTCCGGCTTCTCCGGCCCCTCATAGGCAATGCCCCGGATCACCGCCGCGTTGCCGAATTTCTTGCGCAGATCATCCATCGCGCGCTCCGCGTCGGCGGAGCGGCGGTCGAGCATATCGGTATCGCCGGCTGCGGAGCCCGGGCGTAGCGCGCTGACGCCGGTGCCTATCAGGCGAAACGCGGTGCCGTCGACTTCCTTGGCCAGCATCTCCCGCGAGATCGCGAAAATCTTCGCGGCAAGTTGGGTTGGCGCGTGAATCGATTGCGAGCGGGTGCGCTGCCGGAAATCGGCGGTCTTCAGTTTCAAGGTGACGGTCGAGCCGGCGAGTTCGCTGCTCTTCAGTCGCGAGGAGACCTTCTCCGACAGCCGCCATAGGGTTTTCTCCAGCGTCGCGAAATCCCGGATATCGGCCTCGAAGGTGGTTTCGTTGGAAATCGTCTTGGCGCCGCGATCGGCCACCACGCGGCGATCGTCGATCCCGCGCGCCAGCCGCCATAGCCTGCGGCCTTCTCCGGCGAACTGCCTCATCAGCTCGACTTCATCGGCGCGCTGCAGATCGGCGATGGTGCGGAAGCCGCGCTGTACCAGTCTTTCCTGGGTTGCCGGGCCGACGCCATAGATGAAGCCGACCGGCTTGTCCGCCAGCATCGTGCGCGCTTCCTCCGGGTCGAGCGCCGCAAAGCCGCGCGGCTTGTCCAGATCGGAGGCGATCTTGGCCAGAAACTTGTTGGTCGAAAGCCCCACCGAAACCGTGATGCCGATATCGCGTTCGACCTCGCGGGCGAAGCGCGCCAGAACCTTTGCAGGGATCATGCCGTGCACGCGCTGGGTGCCGGCAAGATCCAGGAACGCCTCGTCGATCGAGAGCGGCTCGACCAACGGCGTCAGCGCCTGCATCGCATGGCGCACCTCGCGGCCAACGCGGACATACTTCGCCATGTCGGGCCGGATCACGCTGGCGTGCGGACATAACGCCAGCGCCTTGAACATCGGCATCGCCGATCGCACGCCAAAGGTCCGGGAGATGTAGCAGGCCGCCGATACCACGCCGCGTTTGCCGCCGCCGATGATGACGGGCTTGTCGGCCAGGTCGGGATTATCGCGCTTCTCGACGGTGGCATAAAACGCGTCGCAATCGATGTGCGCCAGCGTCAGCGCCGGCAGCGCGTGGTGACGCACCAGGCGAGGGGAGCCGCATTCGCCGCATCTTCGGGCGGCACTATCGAGATCGCCAAGGCAATCCCGGCAAAAGCAGGTGGGGCCCTCCAGCGTGGGCGCGGACGCGCTCACGGCACGTCGCGTTCCCATTGCGGATCGTTCAACGCCTGGTGGGCTGCCGCGATGTTGGTGGGATGAAGCTGCGAGGCGGTTGCGAACGCCTTCACGGTCGCGTCATCGCGCATGACAAAATCGAGCACATTGGCCAGAAAATGCGGATCGGTCGCAGCCGTGCGCAAGGTCTCCGGGCCAATCCCGCTTTCGGCCAGGAACAGGCCCAGGCGCTCGGGGTCGCCGGCGATAAAGGAAAGTGCCTGAACTGCAACGATTTCAGCCACTTGTCTGGGGTTATGAACAGGCTTCTTCAACTGTTGTGTTTGCCTTTCCGTAACTTCTGGTCTCTAGTTTGAAACCATCATGCCCGAGTCTGCGAAGCTTGTTCAAGCAAGTGCAAATCGATGCGTGGAAACTTACCACCTCGGCTTAACGGGTTAGAACGAATCTGGCGCTAGTTTGAATTCAGTTTTTTCGACGTCTGGCGCAGCCTGAACACGCGATCTGCCGGGGCTGCTTTTTTTGGGATTGGAGGGACGGATGGCCAAAACCGTCCTGATCGTGGAGGACAACGAGCTCAATATGAAGCTCTTTCGCGATCTCTTGGAGGCGCACGGCTATCAGACCTCCGGGACCAGCAATGGTTTCGAGGCGCTCGATCTCGTCCGCAAGCTTCGTCCGGATCTCGTGCTGATGGATATTCAACTGCCTCAGGTGTCCGGCCTCGAGGTGACCAAATGGATCAAGGACGATCCCGAGCTGCGCAATATTCCGGTGGTCGCGGTGACGGCGTTTGCGATGAAGGGTGATGAGGAACGTATCCGCGAAGGCGGCTGCGAGGCGTATTTATCCAAACCGATTTCAGTTGGAAAATTTATCGAGACCGTTCGTCGGTTTGTAGGGTAGTAGGGGAGAGTTTCGATGTCCGCGCGTATCCTGGTCGTCGACGACGTTCCGGCCAACGTCAAGCTATTGGAAGCGCGGCTGTCGGCGGAATATTTCGATGTCCTGACCGCGTGCAACGGCACCGAGGCGCTTGAGATCTGCGCGCGCGCCGAATGCGATATCATCCTGCTCGACGTCATGATGCCCGACATCGACGGCTTTGAAGTCTGCCGCCGGCTGAAGTCCAACCCGGCGACGCATTTCATTCCGGTGGTGATCGTCACGGCGCTGGATAGTCCCGCCGATCGGGTCCGCGGACTGGAGGCCGGTGCCGATGATTTCCTGACCAAGCCGGTATCCGATGTCGTGCTGATCGCGCGGGTGCGTTCGCTCACGCGCCTCAAGATGATGACCGACGAATTGCGCATGCGCGCCATCACCTCGCTGGAGATCGGCGTGCAGGCGCCGGAGCGTAGCGCGGTCGCCGAAACCGGCAAGGGTGGCCGTATCCTGTTGGTCGATGATCGTGCCTCATCCTATGAGCGGCTCGCGCCGGTATTGAGTTCCGAGCACACCGTCGATGTCGAGACCAATCCGGCGGAAGCGTTGTTTCACGCCGCCGAGGGCAATTATGACTTGCTGATCGTCTCGCTGGGCCTTGAGAATTTCGACGGCTTGCGGCTGTGCAGCCAAGCGCGTTCGCTGGAGCGGACCCGCCAGGTACCGATACTGGCCATCGCCGACGCCGACAACAACGCGCGGCTCTTGCGCGGGCTCGAGATCGGCGTCAACGACTACCTGCTGCGCCCGGTGGACAAGAACGAATTGTTGGCGCGGGCGCGCACCCAGATCCGCAAGCGCCGCTACACCGATCATCTGCGCGACAATGTGCAGAACTCGATCGAAATGGCGATCACGGATGCGCTGACCGGCCTGCATAATCGCCGCTACATGGAAAGCCATCTCTCGACGTTGGCCGAGCAGGCCTCGAGCCGCGCCAAGCCGTTGGCGCTGATGATGCTCGACATCGATTTCTTCAAATCGATCAACGATAATTACGGCCACGATGCCGGCGACGACGTGCTGCGCGAATTCGCGGTCCGGATCCGCAAGTCGATCCGCGGCATCGATCTGGCCTGCCGCTACGGCGGCGAGGAGTTTGTCATCGTGATGCCGGAAACGGATTTGCACGTCGCGGGTATGGTGGCGGAGCGGCTGCGCCGCTCGATTGCGGGCGAAACCTTTGCCGTCAACAAGGGCACCAAGCGCATCGAGGTCACGATTTCGATCGGACTGTCGACGCTGGAAATCAAGGGCGAGCCCGTCGCCGACGTGCTCAAGCGCGCCGACACCGCGTTGTATCGTGCCAAGCATGACGGCCGTAACCGGGTGGTATCAGCCGCGGCGTAAGGGGGAAGGGCGCGGCACGCTTCGCGATTACCGGTCGTCATACCCCGCGAAGGCGGGGTATCGAGTAATCACCGCCGCAAATGAATTCCGCAGCGCTCTGGAATACTGGATCATCCGCCTTCGCGGATGATGACTGCGCGCGCTATTTCCCACCACGCCGCGGCTCCTTCGCCGCCGCATCCGAGCCAATCTCAACTCCCGCATTCCTGAGCAGCACCCGTGCGGCTTCCTTGGCCGCGCGCGCCATCGCGGGATCGTTGCGCACGAGGTCCTGCGCGATCGAGCCGTCGACCAGCAATGCGAGCTGCGTCGCCAGCGCTTCGGCGGCGGCGACGCCGAGCTGGACCAGGAGATCGCGAAACCAGAGACGGCGGCTTTCCTTGAACGCGATCGCGATCTTGCGGACCGACCGATCTTCCGTGCCGAGTTCGGCGACCGCATTGACGAACGGGCAGCCGCGAAAGTCCTTGCGGGCAAAACGCCGCTCCAGCGAATCGAAGGTAGCGAGAATCTGTTCGGCCGGCGGCTTGTCGGACGGACGAGGCTGCACGAATTGGCGCTCCAGATAGGCCGAGATCAGCGCATCCTTGGACGGGAAGTGGTTGTAGAGCGTGCGCTTGCTGATGCCGATTTCGGCCGCGATGGTATCGACGCCGATGGCGCGAATGCCCTGCAGATAGAACAACCTATCCGCAGTTTCGAGGATCCGGTCCTTCATCGCGATTTTGGGGGGCAGGGGTGCCATGCGTGCGCGCGGGTTCCTTCGGCCTTGACAGCTGGGGCACTCTATAGCGAAGTTACACAGGTCTGTGTAACTAAATCAGACGGGAAACGCAGGTCGCGGCGGTTCTGCCGCAGCCCCAAGGGAGAATAACAACCATGCCCCTGCTGCAAATCCTGCGTCCCACGCTTCCGATCCTGATCGGCGCGTCCTTGATGCTGACGCTGAGCATGGGCCTGCGGCAAAGCCTCGGCATCTTCATGCAGCCGCTGACGCACGATATCGGCATATCGGTTTCCGATTTCACGCTGGCGATTGCCGCGCAGAACCTCGCCTGGGGATTCCTGCAGCCGTTGGCCGGCGCGATGACGGTGCGCTTCGGCTTTCGCAGCATCATGGTGATCGGCGCCATGTTCTACATCGCCGGGCTTTCGCTGATGGCGACCGCGCACGGTTTCGTCAGCGTCATGATTGGTGGCGGCATTCTGATCGGAATGTCACTGGCCTGTACCGCGGCTGCGATTGCGATGTCGGTGGCGGCGCGCGCGGTGCCGGCGAGCGTGCGCAGCACCGTGATGGGCATCGTCTCCGGCGCCGGATCGCTCGGCGCGCTGTTGTCGGCGCCGCTCGGGCAGATCCTCAATGAAGGCTATGGCTGGCGCACCGGTCTCGCCGGTTTTGTCGTTCTGTCGCTGGCCCTGATTCCCGCCGCCTGGTTCGCCGGTGGCGTCGACCGGATTCCGCTGCCAAAGCCGTCGTCGGACGAACTCGGCAACACCTCGGCCGGCGTTGCGGTCAAGGTCGCGTTCGGTAACGCCTCGTTCGTGGTGATGACCTGCGCCTATTTCGTCTGCGGCATGCAGCTCGTCTTTCTCACCACGCATCTGCCGTCCTATCTCGCGATCTGCGGCCTCGACCCGATGCTGAGCGCGCAGACGCTCGGCATGATCGGTGGCTTCAACGTGCTGGGCAGCCTGTTTTTCGGCTGGGCCGGTCAGCGCTGGAACAAGCTGGCGCTGCTGGGCGGGATCTACATCTTCCGGTCGATCGCGCTCGCCTGGTACTTCATGCTGCCGCCGACACCGGCGACGACGTTGCTGTTCGGCGCGATCATGGGCTTCCTGTGGATGGGCGTCGGGCCGCTGGTCGCGGGGGCGGTCGCCGAAATGTTCGGGCTGCGCTGGCAGGCGATGATCCAGGGCCTTGCCTTCATGAGCCATCAGCTCGGCAGCTTCCTCGGCGCGTATGGCGGTGGGCTGATCTATGACTCGCTCGGCTCCTACAATATGGCCTGGCGGATCGGCGTCGCGCTCGGTCTCGCCGGCGGCATCATCCAGGTTGCGTTTGCCTTGGTCCGGCCGAGCGAGCCGCCGCTGGTGACGGTGCGCCAAGGCTAATGCGCTAGGGCTAAGGCGTCTCGGATTCGTCAAACTCCGCCCGGAGATTGCGACGCGCGGTCCTTTTTCACGGCTCTCGTCGCGCGAGAGCGCGGCAGTCTACTCGCCGCCGGCGATCGCGCGGTCGATTGCATCGATGACGCCCTGAATCTCGACGAATTTGATCCGGGCGCGCTCCGCCTTGTCGCGATCGAAGGGCGCGGCGAGGACCTTCGCATGGGCATCGCGGTCCTCGATCATGCGTTCGCGCGCCTTCTTCAGCGTCTCCTGCCGCTCACTCATGTTGGTCTCCAGCTGGTTCGGGACCGCCGTTATTTCGAAATGATGGTAACAGCCCATCGCGGAGTGGGACTGGATTTGAGTTCCATGACCGATCGGACCAGGCCCCTGACCGTGACACCGCCTACGTGCAAGGTGGCCGGCATCCCCCTGAATTGGGCGAAGCGGCAACGCCGCGCTTCGGTCAGCTCGGCTGTCTCAATCGTTTGCACGGCACACCTGTGGGTTTTTCGAGGCAAGGAAAGCTTGCATCTGGTGTCACGCTAGCGACCGATGGTTAACAAACGCCACGCGCGTTTAAGATCATAATCGGACCGGCGTCGCATGGCGCGTGTGCGACACGCGCGTGACATGAAGCGGACATTGCGTGTCGAATTCTCTGATTTGAATTTACCGCCTCGCAGCAATCCACAGGCGCTAATGACCATGGCCAATTCGCGCCGCAATTGTGGCGCATCCGGTGGTTGATCGGTGAATCGAAACAATTTGGGGGAAACGAGATGAACAGCAAGAAATACCTCGCGGAGATCATCGGCACTTTTTGGCTCACCTTCGCCGGATGCGGCAGCGCGGTCATTGCCGCGGCCTTCCCGCAAGTGGGGATCGGGCTGGTCGGAGTCTCACTGGCATTCGGGTTGAGCGTCGTGACCATGGCCTATGCGATCGGCCATATCTCGGGCTGCCACCTTAATCCGGCCGTAACGGTCGGCCTTGCCGCGGGCGGGCGCTTTCCAGCCGGGCAGATCCTGCCTTACGTCATCGCGCAGGTGATCGGCGCGGTCGCGGCCTCGGCGCTGCTTTACGTGATCGCGAGCGGCGCTGCGGGCTTTGATGTCAGCAAGGGATTTGCCTCGAACGGCTACGACGCGCATTCGCCGGGCCATTACAGCATGATCGCGTGCTTCATCATGGAAGTCGTGATGACGATGATGTTCCTGTTCATCATCATGGGCGCGACGCATGGCAGGGCGCCGGCTGGATTCGCGCCGCTCGCCATCGGCCTGGCACTGGTGATGATCCACCTCGTCAGCATTCCCGTGACCAATACCTCGGTCAACCCCGCGCGCAGCACGGGACCTGCATTGTTCGTCGGCGGCTGGGCGCTGGAGCAGCTCTGGATGTTCTGGGTCGCGCCGCTGATCGGCGGTGTGCTGGGCGGCGTGATCTATCGCTGGCTCAGCGATGAACCGACCGGCACCGTGGAGGGCAGTGCCTGAGCAAGGCCCCGCCACAAAATCAAAACGGGGCCGCAAGGGCCCCGTTCAAAATCCATCGGCAACCGGCCGACAATTACTTGATCTTCGATTCCTTGAACTCGACGTGCTTGCGCGCGACCGGGTCGTACTTCTTCTTGACCAGCTTGTCGGTCATCGTGCGCGAGTTCTTCTTGGCGACGTAATAGAAGCCGGTATCCGCCGAGGAAACGAGCTTGACCTTGATGGTGACCGCTTTGGCCATGTTCAGACCTCAAATATCAGGGGAATCGGAAAGCCGGCCCAAGAGGCCTGCATTTGCCGCGCAACCTAGCCTCAGATCGCCCAAAGTCAAGGTTTTGGCGGCAGAAACCGGCTCAATTCCGGCCGATTAACCCTCAAAGAAGCGGTTTTTCGGCCTCGGCAGCCCCAAATTCTCCCGCAGCGTCCGGCCTTCATACTCCTTTCGGAAAATCCCGCGCCTCTGCAGTTCCGGTACGACCTTGTCGACGAAATCGTCGAGGCCGGCGGGCAGGAACGGGAACATGATGTTGAAGCCGTCGCAGCCTTTGCCGGTCAGCCATTCCTCCATCTGATCGGCGATGGTGGCGGGGGTGCCGACGAACGACAACCCGCCATAGCCGCCGACCCGCTGCGCGAGTTGGCGCACCGTGAGTTTGTCGCGCGCGGCGGCATCGACCAGCCGCTGGCGGCCGCTCTTGCTGGCGTTGGTCTCGGGAATTGGCGGTAGTTGCCCGTCGGGATCGAAGCCGGAGGCATCGGTGCCGAGCTGGACCGAAAGCGAGGCGATGGCGCTGTCGTAGTGCACGCGGCTATCGAGCAGCGCGCGTTTCTCTTTGGCTTCCTCGACGCTGTCGCCGACCACCACAAACGCACCGGGCAGGATCTTCAAATGCTCGGGGTTGCGACCGACCTTTTCCATGCGGCCCTTGATGTCGGCGTAGAGCTTTTGCGCGTCGGGGAGGGGGCCGCCGCCGGTGAACACGGCTTCCGCCGTCTCGGCCGCGAGCTGCCTTCCATCATCGGAGGCTCCGGCCTGCACGATCACCGGCCAGCCCTGGACCGGACGGGCGATATTGAGCGGACCGCGCACCGAGAGATATTTGCCCTTGTGGTTGAGCACATGCATCTTGGCCGGATCGAAATAGAGCCCGGACTCGACGTCGCGCACAAAGGCGTCGTCGGCGAAGGAATCCCAGAGGCCGGTGACCACGTCATAGAACTCGCGCGCCCGCTTGTAGCGTTCGGCGTGCTCCATGTGATCTTCCAGCCCGAAATTCAGCGCCGCATCCGGATTGGACGTGGTGACGATATTCCAGCCGGCACGCCCATCGCTGATGTGGTCGAGCGAGGCAAAGCGGCGGGCGACGTGATAGGGCTCATCGAAGGTGGTCGAGCCGGTCGCGATCAGGCCGATATGTTCGGTGGCGCCGGCCAGCGCCGACAACAGCGTGAACGGCTCGAACGAGGTGACGGTGTGGCTGCGCTTGAGCGCATTGACCGGCATGTTGAGCACGGCCAGATGGTCGGCCATGAAGAAGGCGTCGAATTTGCCGGCTTCCAGTTTCTGGATCAGCCGTTTGATATGACCGAAATTGAAATTGGCGTCCGGCCAGGCGCCGGGATAGCGCCAGGCGCCAGTGTGAATAGAGACCGGCCGCATGAATGCGCCGAGCCTGAGTTGCCGCTTTGCCATCGCCCCGTTCCGCTATGGTGATCGTTGCGGAACAGATAGGGATGAAGCGGCACAGCGCTATCGCGCGGGGGCAAGAAGATTATTTTGTTTTTTGGGAGCTCCACACAGTCGTCATTCCGGGGCGCGCTCTTGCGCGAGCCCGGAATCCATAACCCCGGTGGCAGGGTTCGGCACCGAACAACAACACAGGGGCTATGGATTCCGGGCCTGCGCCAAGTGGCGCATCCCGGAATGACGGCGGAATGGGTGGTGCGGCTTCCAGCCGTGGCTCTGAAGCCCGTCAGCCCTCAAACACCAGACACGTCGTCGTGCCATGCGCGAGCAGTTTTCCGCTGGCGTCGGTGATCCGTCCCTCGGCGGTGCCGACCCGGCGGCCACGCTGCAACACCACGCCCTCGGCGCGGATTGGCCCGGTCTGCGGCGTGATCGGGCGCACTAATGAGATCTTGAACTCGAGCGTGGTCTGCGCGAGGCCCTTTTCGAGGGTGGTCTGCAGCGCGAGCCCCATGCAGCTATCGAGCAGCGTCGCCGAAAAACCGCCATGCACGGTGCCGGCCGGATTAAGGAGATCCTCGCCCGGCTCGGCCGTGACGACGACGCGCCCGGATTCCGCTTCGGCAATGTCGTAGCCGAGAGTCCGCGCAATCGTGTTGAGGGGCAGAGTGCCATCGGCCAATCCCTGCACAAACTCCAGGCCGCTCATTTCCTTGCGCTGCTCGGCGCTCACGGTCCCGTATGTCTTGCTAGGCATGCGTCTCACTTTCCTCGCTGGCACGTTTCCAATCGGAAGCACCCATAGCCGTTGCGACGACCCGCGGACACCCGTTTACCGTTGGGATGGGGTGGGCAGATTTTGAACGGCTGATGGAGCCGGGGGCGTCGCCATGCGGCCTATCCGATCTCCGCGAAGCTCAAGCCCCCAACACGTCCTTTTGCATCTTGCCGCCGTAGAAATGGAAAAACGGCACCGGCGCCTCGTGGCTCAAAGGCCCCGTGGCGAGGCGCTTGTGCAGTTCACCCAGAACATTCTTGGTCATCGGATGCAGATCGGCGAGCGGCTGCGAGCCGAGTTCGACCCAGACCAATTCCACCAGTTCGGCGTCGGGATGGATCACGCCCTCGACGCGATGGGTGATGGCCGAGGCATCCGCGGTGAAAAACCGCGTATCGAAACGGCGCACGCGGCCGGGCGGGGTGATCGCGCGCGCGATCAGGAACAGGCCGGACGGATCGGGCAGCAAGCCGGCCTCGGTAAACGGTTTCCACGGGCCTTCGAGCTTCGGGTTAGCACCGTCGCTCTTGCGGCCGAGGCAGAGCCCGGTTTCCTCGCAGGCTTCGCGGATCGCGGCGACCGCCAGCGACCGCGCCCGCGACGCGGTGATCTTCGGGCTGCCCTTCAGCAGATTGGTTTCGAGCGCTTGGGTAATCGGCGCCGCGACCGGGATGCGGTTGTCGGATTTATCGACACGGCCGCCGGGAAACACGAACTTGCCCGGCATGAACACCACCTTGTCGTGGCGCTTGCCGACCAGAACCTTTGGAATGGCCGAGCTGCGATCGACCAGGATCAGCGTGGCGGCGTCCTTGGGGCGAAAGTAGGGATGATGATCGGCTTCTTTTTCTTCTTTCTCGACTTTCGCAGCTTCGGTCATTCCACCCCCAGAACCATCTGTACCATCTGTTTTTTTAATTATTTGCGTTCGATCGGACTACACCGGCGGAATGTCGCTGGGGGCGTTCTCGTCGAAGCCGTGCATGCGCAACGCCCATTGCATCCCGACGACGGCGCCTTTCACCGGCTGTAACAACGCCAATGATGCGATCAATGTGAACGGCAGATAGATCGCGAGCTGCAACCAGACGGGTGGCGAATAATCGGTTTCGATCCACAGCGCGGTCGGCACCACGATATGGCCGACAATGACGATTACGAGATAGGCCGGCAAATCGTCGGCACGGTGCGGCGTGAAGTCGAGGTCGCACACCGAACATTTGTTGTCGACCTTGAGGAAGGCGCGAAACAGTCTGCCCTCGCCACAACGTGGGCAGCGGCCGCGAAAGCCGCGCTTGATCGAGGTCCACACGTCGCGCTTCTTGCCGCTGGCGGTCTCCCGGGTCCAGGTTTTCGGTGCTGCGCTCATGGTGCCCACGACTTGCCCTTTCCGGACTTACTCTTACCAGATTTGCCTTTGCCGGACTTGCCTTGCGTCGATTTGCCCTTGCCGTGAGTGCCGGGTTTGCTCTTGCCCGATTTGCGGTCTTTCTTGCGCGAGCTACGGCCCGGATATTTTTTGGCCGGCGCCTGCATCTGCGCTCTCGGACTTTCGCCACGCCCGCGGTCGCGTTGTCGTCCGCGTGGCACGATCTGGCCTTCCGACAGCAGCTCGAAGCGCAGCGCGCCCGCCACTGGGGCTGCTTCTACCAGACGAACATCGACCACGTCACCCAGCCGATGCATGGCTCCGCTGCGTGTGCCGACCAGCGCGTGGCGGGTCTCATCGTAATTGAAATATTCAGTGCCGAGCGTGCGGATCGGAATCAGGCCGTCGGCGCCGGTATCGCTGAGCTTGACGAACAGTCCGGCGCGGGTGACGCCGGAAATGCGGCCCTGAAAGGTGGCTCCGATCCGGTCGGCGAGAAAATGCGCGATCAGCCGGTCGGCGGTTTCGCGCTCGGCCTTCATGGCGCGCCGTTCGGTGACCGAAATCTGCGCGGCAACTTCACTTAGGCTTTCGACCGTTTCGGTTTCCGGCAGCGCGCCTTCACCAAGGCCGAGAGCGCGGATCAAGGCACGATGTACGACCAGGTCGGCGTATCGCCTGATCGGCGACGTGAAATGAGCATAGCGCCGCAGGTTCAGGCCGAAATGGCCGTAATTCTCGGAGGAATATTCCGCCTGGGCTTGCGAGCGCAAGACCACTTCATTCACCAGCGGTTCGGAGTCGTGACCCTTCACCTGGGCCAGCACACGATTGAACAGCGATGGACGCAATGCGCCGCTCTTCGCGAACGACATATCCAGCGTCTTCAAAAACTCCTGGAGATTATGAACCTTCTCCAGCGTCGGTTCGTCATGCACCCGATAGATCAGCGGCAGCGACTTCTTTTCAAGCATTTCGGCCGCCGCGACGTTGGCCAGGATCATGAATTCTTCGATCAGTTTATGCGCGTCCAGTCTTTCGGGAACGATCACGCGGTCGACCGTGCCGTCGGGCTTCAACAGGATCTTGCGCTCGGGGATATCGAGATCGAGCGGATCGCGTTCGTCGCGCGCGCGCTTCACGACCGCATAGGCGTCGTACAGCGGCTTGAGGATCGGATCGAGCAGCGGACCGGTGGTGTCGTCGGGCCGGCCGTCGATCGCGGCTTGCGCCTGCGCGTAGTTCAGCTTGGCGGCCGAGCGCATCAGGATGCGATGAAAGCTGTGCGAATGCTTGCGGCCGTCATTGGCGATCACCATCCGCACCGCGAGCGCGCCACGCGGCTCGCCCGGCACCAGCGAGCAGAGATCGTTGGAGATCCGCTCCGGCAGCATCGGCACCACGCGGTCGGGGAAATACACCGAATTGCCGCGCATCAGCGCGTCGCGGTCCAGCGCCGATCCCGGCCGCACATAGAACGCGACGTCGGCGATCGCCACCGTGACGATATAGCCGCCTTTATTGTTGGGATCGGAATCCGGTTCGGCATGAACGGCGTCGTCGTGATCCTTGGCGTCGGGCGGATCGATCGTAACCAGCGGCAGCTCGCGCCAATCCTCGCGGCCGGCGAGCGTGGCCGGTTTCGCCGCCTCGGCTTCACGCAATGCGGCCGGCGAGAATGCCTGCGGAATGTCGTGGGAATGGATCGCGATCAGGCTGACCGCTTTTTCCGACGACAACGAGCCCAGTCGCTCCTTGACCTTGCCGCTCGCCAGACCGAACCCGCGCGAACGCAAGAGATCGACGCTGACGAGATCGCCGTCCTCGGCGCCGCCGGTGTCGGCCCTGGCGATATTCAATTCGCGGCCGGCCTGTTTCTTGTCGACGGGAACGAGACGTCCGCCGCCATCGGGCAGCTGGCGGAAGATGCCGAGCACGCGGGTGCGCGCGTGGTCGATCACCTTGATGACGCGGCCGCGATAGGCCGCGCCCTCCTTGTCATCGAGCTTTTCGATCCGCAGCAGCGCGCGGTCGCCGACACCGGCCGTGGTGCCGGGCTGCGGCCGGCGCGGAATGTGGATGCGGATTTTCGGCGCGGTGCCGTTCTCTTCCTCGTCCCACTCGGTGGGCGTGGCGATCAATTCACCGTCGCTGTCGCGGCCGGTGATGTCGGCCATCACGGTCGGGGGCAGGGCAGCCGGTTCCAGGATCTTCTTGCCGCGCTTTTCGATCGCGCCCTGGTCGGCGAGCTCGCGCAGGATGCGCTTCAGCTCGGCGCGATCGGCATTCTTCAGGCCGAACTCGCGCGCGATCTCGCGGGTCCCGATGATGTTGCCCGGATTCGCGCGGATAAAGGCGACGATGGCGTCCCGGCTTGGAAAGACCTTGTCGCGTTGCTGGGCCACTCGATCCGCTTCTTATCCGCTGGCTTTGCCGGCGCTCTTCTTGGCGACAGGTTTGGTGGTTTTGGCAGCCGACGTCTTGGTCGCCGAAGTCTTGGCCGTCGCCGTGACCGGTGCGCGCGCTTTGCTCACGGCATCGGATTTCGGCTTGGCGGCGGCTTTCTTGACCGCTGCCTTCTTGGCAGGCTTTGCGGCAACATCCGCCTTGGCCGGCTTGGCCGCAGCTTTCTTGGCCGCCGTCTTGGCGCCACGCTTCGGTTTGCCGCCGCCTTTGGCGACGCGCTCGTCGATCAGCGCGATGGCTTCGGGCAGGGTGATGGTGTCCTGCGTCTTGTCGCTCGGTATCGTGGCGTTGACGCCGCCGGCGGTGACATAGGCGCCATAGCGCCCGCTCTTCACCGCGACGCCACCCAATGTCGGGTGATCGCCCAGCGGCTTGCCGGGATCGGCGCCAAAGCGGCGTCCGCTCGGTCCCTTGGCGATCTTCTCGGCAATCAGCGTCACCGCGCGGTTGAGCCCGATGTCGAACACCTCGTCGCCGGCCTCGAGGCTGGCATAGGTTTTCTCGTGGCGCACGAATGGTCCGAAACGGCCGAGGCCCGCCGTGATCGGCTCGCCGGTCTCCGGATGCTTGCCGATTTCGCGCGGCAGCGACAACAGCTTCAGCGCCATCTCGAGCTCCATGTCACCCGGCGACATGTTCTTCGGGATACCGGCACGCTTCGGCTTTTCGCCCTCGGCATAATCCTTTTGCTCGCCGAGCTGGATATAGGGGCCGAACCGTCCGGCCTTCACGACGACATCGAGATCGGTCGCGGGATCCTTGCCGAGGATGCGATCGGCGCTGGCCTCGCTGTCGGCCGCGAGCGGGCGGGTGTAGCGGCACTCCGGATAATTGCTGCAGCCGACGAAGGCGCCGAACTTTCCGGCCTTGAGGTTGAGCTTGCCGGTGCCGCAGGTCGGGCACTGCCTGATATCGCCGCCATCGGCGCGCGGCGGATAGATGTGCGGGCCCAGCATGTCGTCGAGCGTGTCCAGCACCTGCGCCACCCGCAGGTCCTTGATGTCGTTCACGGCGCCGATGAAATCGCCCCAGAAATCCTTCAGCACCTGCTGCCAGGAAATCTCGTTGTTGGAGATGCGGTCGAGCTGTTCTTCCAGCGCCGCGGTGAAATCATATTCGACATAGCGCGCGAAGAAATTCTCCAGGAACGCGACCACGACGCGGCCCTTGTCCTCGCCATGCAGCCGCTTCTTGTCGAGCCGGACATAGCCACGGTCCTTCAGCACCTGCAGGATCGAGGCATAGGTCGAGGGACGGCCGATGCCGAGCTCTTCCATGCGCTTGACCAGCGAGGCCTCGGAGAAACGCGGCGGCGGCTCGGTGAAATGCTGGGTGACGGCGAGGTCCTGGCGCTTGAGCGCATCGCCCTCGCTCATCGCGGGCAGGCGACGGGAATCCTCGTCGTCGCCATCATCGTCGCGGCCTTCCTGGTAGAGCGCGAGGAAGCCGTCGAATTTGATCACCTGGCCAGTGGCGCGCAGTTCCAGCACGCGAGCGCCGGCCTTGGCCGAGATATCGACCGTGGTGCGTTCCAGTTCGGCCGATTCCATCTGGCTGGCGATGGTGCGGGTCCAGATCAGGTCATACAGCTTGGCCTGATCGACATCGAGCCGCTGGCGCATCTGCGGCGGGCGGCGCGACAGGTCGGTCGGGCGGATCGCTTCATGCGCTTCCTGCGCATTCTTGGCCTTGGTCTGGTACTGGCGCGGCGCCTCCGGCACATAGGCGTTGCCGTAATCTTCGCCGATCACCTGGCGCGCCTGCGTAATCGCCGAGCCGTCGATCTGCACGCCGTCGGTTCGCATATAGGTGATGAGGCCGGTGGTCTCGCCGCCGATATCGATACCTTCATACAGCCGCTGCGCGATCCGCATGGTATGCGCGGGCGCAAAGCCGAGCTTGCGGCTGGCTTCCTGCTGCAGCGTGGAGGTGGTGAAGGGCGCCTGCGGGTTGCGGCGCGCGGGTTTGGCTTCGACGGTCGAAACCGTGAAGTTGGCGGCCTCGATCGCCTTCTTGAAATCCTCGGCTTCCGCACCGGTGCCGATGTCGAGCCGCGCAATCTTCTTGCCGTCTGCGCCAATCAGCCGCGCCTCGAAGGCTTCGCCGCGCGGCGTCGTCAGGGTCGCGACCAGCGACCAATATTCGCGCGGAACGAATTGTTCGATTTCGAGTTCGCGGTCGCACACCAGCCGCAGCGCCACCGATTGCACGCGACCGGCCGAGCGCGCGCCCGGCAATTTGCGCCACAACACCGGCGACAGCGTGAAGCCGACCAGATAATCCAGCGCGCGGCGCGCCATATAGGCATCGACCAGCGCGCCATCGATCTGGCGCGGATGCTTCATCGCATCCGTGATCGACTGCTTGGTAATGGCGTTGAACACGACGCGTTCGATCTTGTGGTCCTTGATCGCGCGCTTTTCCTTCAGCACTTCGAGCACATGCCAGGAGATCGCTTCACCCTCACGATCGGGGTCGGTTGCGAGGATCAGCTTGTCGGCGCCCTTTAAAGCCTTGGCGATGTCGTTGAGCCGGCCGGCCGCCTTGGGGTCTACTTCCCAGATCATCTGGAAATTGGCCTCCGGATCGACCGATCCGTTCTTCGCCGGGAGATCGCGGACGTGGCCGAAGGAGGCCAGAACCTCGTAGGACGAGCCCAAATATTTGTTGATCGTCTTGGCTTTCGCCGGCGACTCGACAATGACGATATTCATGTCATTCCAATAGCTTACGGGGAAAATAAGGGCCGGTTCCGCGAGACTCGCGCCGGCCGTTTCGAACCGAACATGGGTGCAGCGAGGCCCCCTGTCAAATCGACAGATGTTGAAGGGGGGCCTTTGGACCCCGACTTAGTGTCTAATAGGTTGCAAAATACCTCCCTAGAGTTGCGCTCTCAGAAAGGGTATCTTTCGGTCAATACACGGCATTGGACGCGTTTTGAGCAAGACAAAGAACGGCCGAAAGGTTTCCTCGGCCAAGGGGCGTTCGCGCGACGAAGAGCCGCGCGGCGAGGGTGGTCCGGACGAGGCTGCCACCTTCATTGCGGAAACCGTGACGGATCTGGTCCTGCTGGCGCGAAGCCACCAGCTCGAGCCGCTCGGCCATCTGCTGCGGATGGCCGAACTCGAAGCGGAGGAATACCTCCGCCTGCGCGGTAAGACCAAGCTGTCGTGATCCTTCAGCCTGCGGCTTTCGGTATCACCCGAGTCTGCATCAGCGACGCGATGACATTTTACCTGCCGCGCGCGCCTTCGGACTTGGTTTCAGCTCGGTGTCGGCGCCGCCCAACAGCCGGCCGTCCTGCGAGCGCAGTTCCAGTTTGCGCACCGGGCGGCCTTTTTCGCGATCCACCAAAATCGTTGCGATCTCTTCCGGCCGGTCATCGAACTCCTCGCTCCACTGCCGCAGCGCCACCAGTACCGGGAAAACCCCGCGCCCCTTCGGCGTCAGCAGATATTCTTGGTAGGCGCTGCCATCGGAGGCGGGCGCCATAGCGAGGATGCCGTCGTCGACCAGCGCGCGCAGCCGCACCGTCAGGATGTTCTTGGCAAGGCCGAGACTCTTCTGGAATTCGCCGAAGCGGCGGGCGCCGAGGAAAGCGTCGCGGATAATCAACAGCGACCACCAGTCGCCGATCGATTCCAGCGACCGCGCGATCGGGCATGCCGCGCCTTCAAAACTTGTCCGCTTCACCGTGATCTCCTTTCGATTGTTGTGCCCCAATCCCGCCAATCACCCGCTTATGTAGTTGCATTATGAAACCGTATGACCTAGATGGCAACATAGTTTAATAATGCAACCACGGGAGACGATTATGCGTTTAGCGAACAAGACGGCGTTCATTACCGGCGGCAACAGCGGCATCGGGTTGGCGACCGCACGGGTTTTCGTGGCCGAGGGCGCCAAGGTCGCCATTACCGGGCGCAACAAAGAGACACTTGAGGCGGTGGCCAAGGAACTTGGGCCGAACGCGTTTGCGATCGTGGCCGATGCCACCGACATCGCGGCGACCGAAAAGGCAGTCGCCAAGGCGGTCGAGAAATTCGGCAAGCTCGATATTGTCTTCGCCAATGCCGGCATCAGCGCCAGCACGCCGGTTGGGGGCACAGCGCTCGAGACGTTCGAAAACGTGCTCAAAACCAACATCACCGCGGTGTTCTTTACCGTGCAGGCGGCGGTTGCCCACATGAACGACGGCGGCTCCGTGATTCTGAACGGCTCTGTAATCTCGGTGCTGGGCAATCCCGGTTACGCCGCCTATGCCGCCAGCAAGGCGGGCGTGCGCGGCATGGCGCGCGTGATGGCTTCGGAACTTTCACCGCGCGGCATTCGCGTCAACGTGGTGTCGCCCGGGGGCACCAGCACGCCGATCTGGAATCGTACCGCGCCGACCCCGGAGGCGATCGTCGCGCTGGAGAACCGTGTTTCGAAGGCCATCCCGCTCGGGCGGTTTGGCAAGCCGGAAGAGGTCGCGAAGACGGTCTTGTTCCTTGCTTCCGACGATGCGGCTAACGTTCAAGGCGCCGAGATTTTCGTCGATGGCGGCTCGACTGGTTCACCGGCGGGCGCGCCGATCTATCGTGGCTAGATCAGATTTTATAAAAATGATCGATGTGGCCGGCGCGATCGTGGGAAGTCATGATCGCGCCGGCGGCTCGCTGATTCAGTGCAATTATTTTGGCGAGCTTATCCGATGCATTGAACCTTGGTCGTAGCTACGCAAACTCCTCTCTGGGGCCGGGACTTTTTCATCACTGACGCATTGGAGAGGGATATGCCGAAAGCTACGCGCATCGCTGCATCGATTCCCGTTTCATCCACATCGCCGAAGTCCGACGACCATCCGCTGGCGTCGGTCGCGCTATTGTCCGGGGTCGGCCTGCTGGCTTCATTGGTCGCCATTCTGATGGGCGTGCAGATCGTCTGGTATTAGCCGCGCCACACTCTCACCGGCCCGCCGCCGCGGTTTGCGACGGCAGGCCTCCTATTATTATGCCGCGTGGAGGTTGGTTGCAGCTTGCAGCGCGCCGGCCAGCGCCTTCTCACGATGTTCCGGTCCGATCTGGATGCCGTCGGCGGAAATGAATTCGAGGTTGGTTACGCCCATGAAGCCGAACACCCAGCGCAGATAGGTCTCGAGGTGCTCGCCCACGGCTGCCGGTGTGCCGGCCCCGTAAAAGCCGCCGCGCGAGATGGCGATGATGACGCGCTTGTTGCCCGCCAGGCCCTCGACGCCCTGCGCGCTATATTTAAAAGTCTTGCCAGGCACCACGACGCGGTCGATCCAGGCCTTGAGTTGGCTCGGGATCGTAAAGTTGTACATGGGCGCGCCGAGCACCACGATATCGGCGGCGAGAAACTCCTCCAGCACGGCCTGGCTGGCGGCGATATCCGGCAGTAACGCGGTTTCCGGCGCAGCGCCTTGCGCCGCGGCCAGATGCGGGCCGGACAGGTGTGCCAGCGGCGTCGAGGTGAGGTCGCGATAGACGATCTCGAGGGCCGGCGTCGCCTGACGCAGGCGATCGACGATCGCGGCCGAAACCTGGCGGCTGACGGAGTGGGGGCCGAGGACACTGGAGTCGATGTGCAGGAGTTTCATTTGAGTCACCCTTGGTATAAGTTTGTAACTGGAGCTATATGAGTGACTGTGGGGAATCCCCGCAAGAACGCACATTTTTGAAACCCGGGCACATCCTTGAAACCTGAGCACAGCAAAGTTCCTGTTCTGCCGCTGCCGCCCAACGCCCATCTCGGGGCGGATTGCCGAGGGGTGGCCTCGGTGCTGGCGCGCGTCGGCGACAAATGGAGCGTGTTCGTGATCATGCTGCTCGGCGGCGGCCCGCGGCGCTTCAACGAGATCAAACGCATGGTTGGGGGCATCTCGCAGCGGATGCTGACCCTGACGCTGCGCGGATTAGAGCGCGACGGCCTGGTGACGCGAACCGTATTCCCGACCATTCCGCCGCGGGTCGACTACGAACTCACCGATCTCGGACGTGGGCTCTGGAAGCCGGTCGAAGCCCTCGGCGCCTGGGCGCATGAGCATCAGCCGGAAATCGAAAGCGCGCGGGCGCGGTTCGATGGGCGAAACGAATCCGGCTAGTTAAATCAACGACACCAGCCCGCCGCCGTGGCGTTCCAGCCGTCCGGCCAATTCCAACTCCAGCAGCACCACGCGCACGGTGGACGGCGAGGCGTCCGTCATCCGGATCAGGTCGTCGAGACTGATCGGCGTCGGACTAAGCAGATCAATGATGCGTGCGCGCTCGCTCGCGTCGGCTTCGAAGTCGAGGGGCTCGTTGCCGTCGGGCTCGCGCAACTCGATCGGCCGTTCCATGATCGGCTCGACGGCCTGAATGACGTCGGCGGCCTCCGTGATCAGCGTAGCGCCCTGCTTGATCAGATCGTTGGTGCCGGCGGCGCGCGGATCGAGCGGCGAACCGGGGACCGCGAACACCTCGCGGCCCTGTTCGGCGGCGACGCGCGCGGTGATCAGCGATCCCGAGCGATGTGCGGCCTCGACCACGACGACGCCGAGCGCTGCGCCTGAGATCAGCCGGTTGCGCCGGGGAAAATCCCGCGCGCGCGGCGCATGGCCGGGCGGCATTTCGGAAATCGCAGCGCCGCAATTGAGGATCGCAGCCAGCAGATCTTCATGCTCGGGCGGATAGATCCGGTCGTGCCCGCCGGCCAGCATCGCGACCGTGCCGCCGTTGAGGCTGGTGCGGTGCGCCGCCTGATCGATGCCGCGCGCCAGGCCCGAGGCGATGACAAAACCGGCCTCACTGAGATCATGTGCTAGTTGGCCGGCGAATTTCAGCCCGGCGCCGGACGCGTTGCGCGAGCCCACGATCGCGATCATCGGCCGCATCAGCGCCTCGACCGCGCCGCGCACGCCGAGCAGCGGCGGGGCATCGTCGAGCGTCGCAAGCCGTGGCGGATAGCCGGCTTCGCCGGGCGCGACCAGGCTAACACCAAGTCTTTTGCAGGCGGCGAGTTCGGCGCGTGCATCGTCCTCGCTGCAGATACGGCCCGCACGCGCCGCGCCGCCCCGCCGCGCCAGATCGGGCAACCGCGCCAGCGCCGCCCGCGCGCTGCCGAAATGGTTCAGCAGCGAACGAAACGTGCGCGGCCCGACATTGTCGGACCGGATCAGCCGCAGCCAATCAATCCGCTCGGCGTCGGTGAGATGTGTTGCGCGGGTGATGTTGCTGTCGTCCACGGTGTCTCCTGCGGATTGCAGCATGGCTCAACCAGAAGGCGTGGGGAAGGGGTGAACTTGCGCGGACCTCGGCGTCATCAAGATGGAAAACATGGCCGTCATGCGCTTGCCGGATTCCAACCCGATCCGTAAAACGGATCCCGCCGCCACAGAGAGTACCGACCATGATATCGCTCACCGAACTTCAGCGCCGGATCGAACGGGGCGAACTATCGCCCCAGGCTGCCATCGCGCAGTCGATTGAGGCGATCGGCGCGCAGGACAAGACCATCGGCGCCTTTGTCCGGCATGACGCCGGCGCCTCCGCGGCCGGCAAAGGTCCGCTGCGCGGCATCGCAGTCGGCATCAAGGACAATATCGATACGGTGGATTTTCCGACCGAAATAGGCTCGTCGATCTATCGCGGCTGGCAACCGCGCGCGGATGCACCTGTTGTCGCCGCGTTGAAGGCGGCGGGTGCGACCATCATCGGCAAGACCACGACCACGGCGTTCGCATCGAACGATCCGACAGCGACACTCAACCCGCACAACCACGGCCATACGCCAGGCGGCTCATCCGCAGGCTCGGCCGCGGCCGTGGGCGCCGGGATGATTCCGCTGGCGCTGGGAACGCAGACCGGCGGTTCGGTGATCCGGCCGGCGTCGTTCTGCGGCGCGGCCGCGATCAAACCGTCGTACCGGATGCTGCCGGCGGTCGGCGTGAAGTGCTATTCGTGGACGCTCGATACTGTCGGACTGTTCGCTGCCGGCGCTGAGGATCTGGCTCGCGGACTTTCGGCAATGACCGGCCGGCCTGAACTATTGCCGCAGGCCGCGATCCCAACGCCGCGGATCGGCATCGTGACGCAGGATTTTGCCGGCGCGCCGGACAAGACCGGCGCCGAAGCGCTGCGGATCGCGACGGCCGCCGCCGAGCGCGCCGGCGCATCGGTTCGCACGCTCAGTTCGCCCGAGATCGTCGCGGAGGCATGGCGCATCCATCCCATCGTGCAGGAATTCGAGGCGCATCAGGCGTTTGCCTGGGAATACGGCACGCAATATGACGCGGTGGCGCCGCGGCTGCGCGGCCGGCTCGATGAGAGCAAAGGCACGACGCCTGCGGCCTATGACGAAGCCGTTCGAATTGCTGATAAGGCCAGACATGCGCTGGCGGCGATGTTCGACGACGTCGATGTGCTGTTGACGCTGTCCGCGCCGGGCGCCGCGCCCAAGGGATTGGGCTCGACCGGCGACGCCCGCTACAACCGGCTATGGACGCTGATGGGCGTGCCCTGCGTCAACGTTCCGGCGTATGTGGCCGAGGGTGGCTTGCCGGTCGGCGTGCAGGTGATCGCCCGATACGGCAATGACGCCGGCGCGCTGGCGGCCGCGCGGTTTGTTGAGAAGGCGCTGGGCCGCTAACGCTTGTCTATGCCTTCTGCCCGATCTTGCCTTCGGTTCCCGCCAGCAGCCGCTTGATGTTGTCGCGATGCGCGTAGAACACAAGCAAGGTCAGCACGGCGAACAGCGTGGCAAGAGCCGTGAGGCCTAACCACCACAGGAAAATCGGGGTCACGAGGCTCGCAATCAGCGCCGCCAGCGAAGAGTAACGCGTGAGAAATGCGATTGCGATCCAGATCAGGCAAAACAGCAACGCTGCGGGCGAAGACAAGCCGAGCAATACGCCGATATAGACCGCGACGCCTTTGCCGCCCCGAAACTTCAGCCACACCGGAAACAGATGGCCGAGAAAAGCGCCGAGCGCTGCCAGCATCGCCGCGTCAGGTCCGCCGAAATAGCCTGATATGATGACCGCGATGGTGCCCTTGAGCATGTCGCCGATCAGCGTCGCCGCAGCGAGGTCCTTGCGTCCGGTGCGCAGGACGTTGGTGGTGCCGATACTGCCGGAGCCGATCGAGCGCAGATCCTGCGTGCCCGCCAGCCTGGTCAGCACCAGTCCGAACGGGATCGATCCCAGTAGATAGCCGAGGATCAACGCGATCGGCAGCAATGCGTCGGGCGGCATCGCCGTCCTCCCTTTACGTTAGTAGGCTGGCTTTAGACATGCTCGTATACGGTCCGTCCGCCGATGATGGTGCGCACGACGCGGCCTGAAAACCGCGCTTCGTCGAACGGCGTGTTCTTGCATTGCGATTTGAGATCGGCCGGATCGAGGATCCACGGAATATCCGCATCGATCACGATGACGTCGGCGGGCGAGCCCGCGCGCAGTGATCCGCCGGGCAAACCGAGCAGTTCGGCAGGGCGGGTCGACATCGCCCGGATCAGCGTCTTGAAATCCATTTCGCCATTATGGATCAGCCGCAACGCCGCTGGCAGCATGGTTTCCAGACCGATCGCGCCCGCGGCTGCTTCCGCGAACGGCAGCCGCTTGACCTCGACGTCCTGCGGATTGTGATCGGACATCAGCACGTCGATCAGGCCGGAGGCGACCGCGCTGACCAGCGCGCGGCGATCTTCCTCGGTGCGCAGCGGCGGCGACAGTTTCAGGAAGGTCCGGTAGGGGCCGATATCGTTTTCGTTCAGCGTGACGTGGTTGATCGAGACCGAGGCGCTGACGTCGAGCCCGGCGTCCCGGGCGCGCTTGAGAATTTCCAGCAATTCCATCGAGCTCAGCGACGCCGCGTGATAACGCCCGCCGGTCAGCGCGACCAGCCGCATGTCGCGCTCCAGCATCACGGCTTCGGCGGCGTTGGGAATACCTGATAGCCCGAGCCTGGCTGCGAATTCGCCTTCGTTCATGACGCCTTCGCCGACCAGATCGGGATCTTCGGTGTGATGCACGATCAGCGCGTCGAAATCGCGGGCATAGCTCAGCACCCGTCGCATCACCTGCGCGTTGGTGATGCTGCGGTCGCCGTCGGTGAAGGCCACGGCGCCGGCGGCCTTCAACAGGCCGATCTCGGTCATCTCATCGCCGAGCATGCCCTTGGTGATCGCCGCCATCGGATGAATGTTGACGATCGCGGTGTCGCGGGCGCGGCGCAGCACGAAGTCGACCGTCGCCGAATTGTCGATCACGGGCGAGGTATCCGGCTGGCAGATAATGGTGGTGATGCCGCCGGTGGCAGCCGCCAGGCTCGCCGAAGCAAAAGTTTCGCGGTGGCTGGCGCCGGGCTCGCCGACAAAGGCGCGCATGTCGATCAGGCCGGGGGCGACGATCTTGCCGGCGCAATTGATGATGTCGGTGCCTTCGGGCACGCCGGCGGCGCCGATGCCGCGCTTTGAATCGCGGATCACGCCATCGGCGATCAGGACGTCGCCGGGACCGTCGAGATCCCGGGAGGGATCGACGACACGGGCGTTGGCGAGCAGGATGGGTCGGCGGTCGGTCAGCATGGCGTCACGCGTTCGGCAGGTTGCGGGCCAGCGCTTCGAGCACCGCCATCCGCACCGCCACTCCCATTTCCACCTGTTCGCGGATCAGCGATTGCGCGCCGTCCGCCACGATCGAGTCGATTTCGACGCCGCAATTCATCGGCCCCGGATGCATCACCAGCGCGTCGGGTTTCGCATAAGCGAGCTTCTTCTGGTCGAGGCCAAAGTAGTGAAAATATTCCTGGCTCGACGGCACGAACGAGCCGTTCATGCGCTCGCGCTGCAGCCGCAGCATCATGACAATATCCGCGCCGTTGAGGCCCTCGCGCATGTCGCGGGCGACTTCGACGCCCATCCGCTCGATGCCGCGCGGCAGCAGCGTGGAGGGCGCGACCACCCGGACGCGAGCCCCCATGGTGTTGAGCAGCAGGATGTTGGAGCGGGCCACCCGCGAATGCATCACGTCGCCGCAGATGGCGATCACGAGGCCCTCGAGCCGGCCCTTGTTGCGGCGGATGGTCAGCGCGTCGAGCAGCGCCTGTGTCGGATGTTCATGGGCGCCGTCACCGGCATTGATCACGGAACCATCGACCTTGCGCGCCAATAGCTCGACCGCGCCAGAGGCATGGTGCCGCACCACCAGGATATCCGGGTGCATCGCGTTCAGCGTTACCGCGGTATCCATCAAGGTCTCGCCCTTGCGGATCGAGGACTGCGACACCGACATGTTCATGACGTCGGCGCCGAGCCGTTTGCCCGCGAGTTCGAACGAGGATTGGGTGCGGGTTGAGGCCTCGAAGAACAAATTGATCTGGGTGCGGCCGCGCAACGAGGTGCGCTTCTTGTCGACCTGGCGGTTGAGCTCGACATATTCCTCGGAAAGGTCGAGCAGGCCGGTAATGTCGGCAGCGGAAAGGCCCTCGATTCCCAGCAGATGCCGGTGACCGAGGACGAAGGTCGATTTCGATGCAGGGGTCATTAAAACGAGAGCTATAGGGGCGGATGGCGGAGGGGGCAAGGCCGAAAGGGCGGTCAACGAGTTATCCCCTGAGATGTCGCAGGCACGGTCAATGCGCCACGCCGCAAAGTCGCCGCGATTGGACCGCCAACCATCGGTCATGCGCAATTTGAACCGGTTCGCTTCGATCCTGTTAACGGCGATCGCCCTTGCGGGGTCCGCCGCAGCGCAAAGCTTGCCCGGCGATTTTGTCTATCTGCGCGACATCGATCCCTCGATCATCCAGGACGTCCGCTATGCCGGGGTGAACAATTTCATGGGCCGGCGGATGAAGGGCTATGACGCCGCCGAATGCGTGGTGAAGCGCAGCGTGGGAATGGCCCTGAAAGGCGTTCAGCAGGAACTCGCCGGGCAAAGCCTGTCGCTCAAAATGCTCGATTGCTACCGGCCGGCGCGCGCGGTGGCTGACATGGTGGCATGGTCGCAAAACGGCCGGGAGACTGCAGCCGAGCGGCGTTACAATCCCGCCTTCGGCAAACAGGAGCTGTTCCGGCTCGGCTATATCGCCACCCATTCCCAGCATTCCACCGGGGCCGCCGTCGATCTGACGCTGGTCGATCTGAAAGCCGACAATTCTGCTACCTTCGACCCCGCCAAGACTTACGCTGACTGTACCGCGCCGGCGGCGCAGCGGTCGCCCGAAGCCAGCGTCGACATGGGCACAGGCTATGATTGTTCCGACGTGAAGGGACATACCGCCGCACCATCGATCACGCCGTCGCAACACCGCTGGCGCAACCTGCTGGTGGCTGCGATGGGCCGGCAAGGGTTTGTGAACTATTCGAAGGAGTGGTGGCACTTTTCGCTGCCGGGCGCGGGCCGGGAGGCCTATGATTTCCCCATTCAACCGCGCCGCCATTGATTCCCGGAATTTCGTGAGAGACGGCCCATGACCCAGCCTTCATTCGCGACCCACGAGGTGTTCAACCAGTCGCCGCCGTTTGAGGACGTCGATTTGTTCGAACTGGACGCGCCGTTAAAACTGGCGGTCGCGGCCAATGGCGGCGCTTGGGCCGGGAAGGAACTGGCCGAGTTCGGGCGGCATTGGGGTTCGGCTGCGATGGCCGAGCGCGGCCGGCTCGCCAACGAGAATACGCCCAAGCTGCGAACCTTCGATGCGCGCGGCAACAGGCGCGACCAGATCGAGTTTCATCCGGCCTATCATGAATTGATGGCGCGCAGCGCCCACGCCGGAATCCACAATTCGACCTGGAACGCGGAGGGCAAGCCCGCCGGCGGCGCCTCCGAAGTGATCCGAGCGGCCAAATTCTACATCGCTGCGCAAGTCGAGACCGGCCATCTCTGTCCGATCACGATGACGCGCGCGTCGGTGGCGGCGCTGGCGTCGCAACCGGATCTGCTGGCCAGGGCGATGCCGGTGATTGCAACCGACGCCTACGACCCCAGTTTCGCGCCATGGTGGACCAAGCGCGGCATGACGCTCGGCATGGGCATGACCGAGAAGCAGGGCGGCACCGATGTGCGCGCCAACATGACCCGAGCCATCCGTGACGGCGAGGCCTATCGCATTACCGGCCATAAATGGTTCATGTCGGCGCCGATGTGCGACGCCTTTCTGGTGCTGGCACAGGCCGACGATGGCCTGACTTGTTTTTTCATGCCGCGCTTCAAGCCTGATGGTTCGGTCAACGCGATCCATTTCCAGCGGCTCAAGGACAAGCTCGGCAACCGCTCCAATGCGTCCTCGGAAGTGGAATTCGAAGACGCCCATGCGTTGCGGGTCGGCGACGAAGGCAAGGGCATCCGCACCATCATCCAGATGGTGCAACTGACGCGGCAGGATTGCGCGATCGCCTCCGCCGGCCTGATGCGCTCGGGCCTTGCGCATGCGCTGCATCACGCCCGTCACCGCAGCGTGTTTCAGAAGCATCTCGCCGATCAGCCGCTGATGCAGGCGGTGCTGTCGGACATGGCGCTGCATGTCGAGGCATCGATCGCGCTGGTGATGCGGCTCTGCCGCGCGTTCGACCGCGCCCCTGACGACGCCGGCGAGGCGGCGTATATGCGGCTGCTGACACCCGCGATCAAATACTGGGTGTGCAAATGCGCACCGGGCTTTCTGTATGAGGCGATGGAGTGCCTCGGCGGCAATGGCTATGTCGAGGAAGGCATTCTGGCGCGGCACTACCGCGAATCCCCCGTCAATGCGATCTGGGAGGGCTCGGGCAATGTGATGTGCCTCGACGTGCTCAGGGCATTGTCGCGCGAGGCCGATGCGGCGGCAGCGGTGTTGCAGGGGCTGGTTCAGGAGACCAAGGGATTGTCCGGCGCGTCCGAGGCAGTGGCGTTCATCGGCAAGGCGTTTCGCAGGCCCGACGGCGAGCGCGTGGCGCGGCTCGCGGTCGAGAAACTGGCGCTGCTGGCGGCTGCCGCGGCCTTGAATATGATCTCGTCGCATCACGCCGAACTGTTTGCGCTGACCCGGTTGGCGACGACGCATGCCGGCATGTACGGCGCCGTCGATCTCGCCAACGACGATATCAAAAGCCTGCTCGCGAGAGCTTTGCCTTAACCCGCCTGACGTTGAAAACGGCACTACCCTGAAAGCCAATTGATGGATTCGCTCAATCCCGAAAGTCCGCCCGTCATGGAAGCCCCGGCCGCGCGCCCGCCGCGGGTCTGGAAATTCTGGGGCACCGCGCTGTGGGGCCTGTTCATCTTTGGCGGGATGTTCGTCGGTCAGCTCGCGGTCGTCGGCTGGTTCATGCTGCGGCAGGAGGGGCCGCTGGACATGGCGGCGGCTATCCACGTGCTCGGCGGCGGTCTGACGATATCATTGTCGGTAATTACGGGATTGCCTGCCGTGCTTGCCGCGGTGTGGGTACCGGTCCGGCTGTCGCGCACGCCATTTGTGGATTATCTCGCGCTGCGCTGGACCAGTTGGCAGAACGTCGTGATCGGGATCGTCGCCATGGTCGTCGTGGTGATGGGCTGGGATATGGTATCGCGCGCGACCGGGCGTGAAGTCACGCCGGGATTCATGGGGGATGTGCTGCAATCGGCCCGCGCCGATGGCGCGTTATGGCTGTTGGTGCTGGCCTTCGCCGTCGCAGCCCCAATCACCGAAGAGTTTTTCGCGCGCGGCTTTCTCTATCGCGGCTGGTCGGAGAGTTTTTTGCGGGTCCCCGGCGCGATCCTGCTGTCGTCGCTGGTGTGGACGTCGCTGCATCTGCAATATGACTGGTTCTTTCTCGGCGAGGTGTTTTCGATCGGCCTCGTGCTCGGCTACATCCGCTATCGCAGCCAATCGATCTGGCTCACGATACTGTTGCACGGACTCAATAATCTCGCCGCCGTCGTGCAGACCATCATACTGACGGGGTCCTGACGTTTCAGCGATCTCCGCCCGCATTGCGCAGCGTTGCCAGCCGGTCGAGTGCGCCCTGCAGGATGAAGATCGCGGCGTGCTCGTCGATCACCTCCGCGCGGCGGGCACGGCTCATATCCATGCCGATCAGTTCACGCTCCACCGCCACGGTGGAAAGCCGTTCGTCCCACAGCGCGATGGCGAGAGCCGTCAGTTGCGAGAAATTGCGGGCAAAGGCGCGGGTGGATTGCGCGCGCGGGCCTTCGCTGGCATCCATGTTGATCGGCAGGCCCAGCACAAAGCCAACCGCGTTACGTTCGGCTGCGATGGCGAGCAGCCGTGCGGCGTCGGCCTTGAAGGCCTTGCGCTGGATGGTCTCGACGCCGGTGGCGAGCCGGCGATCGGGATCGGACACCGCGACGCCGATGGTCTTGGTGCCGAGATCGAGTCCGACCAGCGCGCCGCGTTCCGGCCAGTGCGGGGCGGCGTCGATCAGCGGTAAAATGAGGGCAGGCATCGTCCCGCATACCACGCGGTCGGTGACGCATGCAAAGCGGAAGGATGCAACATGGACCGGCTGACATTATTCGGGTTGTTCGCGGTCACCGCGATGCTGCTGTGTTACGCGCTGGAGGATCGCAGCCCTTGGTATGTCCTCGGCTTCGCGTTGGCCTGTGCGCTGGGTTCGATTTACGGCTTCCTGCAGGGCGCGTGGCCCTTTGGACTGGTCGAGGCGATCTGGGCCGTGGTGGCGCTGCGGCGCTGGAGCGTCAGGCGGCAATGACCTCGCCGCTTTTGTTCAGGCAGGACGCAAAACCCTCCAGCGCACTATAATGGTGCGCGCTGCGACGCTGGACAAAGAGAGTATCGACCCGCGACTGGGCGGGCTTGAGCGTATGAAGGGTGATGCTGTCGCTCAAATCGCTGCGCCCGGCGACCGCACGGGGCAGCAGCGTCACACCCATATCGGCGGCGACGCAGCCGATCATGCCGTCCAGCGTGCCCAATTCGAATCGTGCCGCGGAAGGCCAGCCAAACTCTGAAAACAACTGTTCAAGCCGTTGCCGGTAGGTGCAACCGGTGCGGAACACCAGCGCGGTGGGTCCGGATTCAGGCGTGCCCGCGCGCAGCGCGGCGAGATTGCTCCAGCGCCGGGCCGTAACCAGCACCAGTTCTTCCCGGAAGGCGGTGACGGCGCTGAGTTCGGCGTGATCGATCGGCCCGGCGACGAAGGCGCCGTCAAGCGAGCCATCGAGCACGGCGGCGACCAGATCCGCCGTCGGCGCGGTCCGCAGACTCAATCGCACGGCCGGAAAGCGGCGGTGGAATTCGGCCAGCAGCGAGGGCAGGCGAACGGCGGCCGTGGTCTCCATCGAGCCGATCGCCAGCGGCCCCTTTGGCACGCCATCATCGCGCGCGGCCAGCACCGCTTCGCGCGACAGCGCCGCCATCTGTTGCGCGTAGGGCAACAGCCGCCGTCCGGCGCCGGTCAGGGTCATGCCGCGGCTGTGCCGCTCAAACAAGGCGGTGCCGATTTCGGCTTCCATCGCCTTGATGCGCTGCGTGACGTTGGACTGCACGGTGTTAAGTTCGGCCGCGGCGCGGGTGATGCCGCCGGTGCGGGCCACCGCCGAAAAGGTCAGGAAATCGGTGAGTTCCATGGCAGCCACATCGTTTTGTTTTGGAGATGGCAGAGTTCTCAAGTATTCATTTTGAGAGAACGTTACGCCGGCTTAGGATGCGTGTCCAGACGGAGGACGGATATGCCGATCGAGACCTCGTTGACCGCTCTGCTTGGTATCCAGCATCCGATCCTGTCGGCACCGATGGACGTCATTGCGGGCGCGCGCTTGACTGCGGCGGTCAGTGCGGCCGGCGGCTTCGGTATTCTCGGCGGCGGCTACGGCGACCGGGCTTGGCTCGTGCAGGAGACCGCCAAGCTCAAACAACGCGCCAGCGCGCCATTCGGCGTCGGCTTCATCACCTGGAGTCTCGCCAAGCAGCCCGAATTGCTGGATATCGCGCTCGACGCCAAGCCGCGCGCGATCATGCTATCGTTTGGCGATCCCCGGCCGTTCGCGCCGCGCATCAAGGCCGCCGGCGCGCGGTTGATCTGTCAGGTGCAGACCGAAGACATGGCGCGGCAGGCGCTCGATGTTGGTGCGGACATTCTGGTCGCGCAAGGCACTGAAGCCGGTGGCCACGGCGCGTCGCGCACCACCATCGACATCGTGCCGGCTATCGTCGACCTCGTGGCCGGGCGCGTGCCGGTAGTGGCGGCAGGCGGCATTGGCGACGGACGCGGGCTGGCGGCGATGATGATGCTGGGTGCTTCCGGCGTGCTGCTCGGCACCCGCTTTTATGCGAGCCTGGAATGCGACGGGGCTGAAGAGGCGAAACAGCGGATCTGTGCCGCCACCAGCGGCAACACCGTCAGGGGCATCGTGTTTGACCTGTCGCGCAACAATGTCTGGCCGGCGCCGTTTACCGGACGCTGTCTGATCAATGATCATTCCCGCCGCTGGACTGGCCGCGAGGTCGAACTGCTGCAGAACGTGACCGCGGTTGCGGTCGAATATGCCGCGGCCAAGGCCGCCGGCAATTTCGATGTGGCCGCTGTTATCGCGGGCGAGGCCGTCGGGTTGATCCACGACATTCCTCCGGCGGCCGAGATTGTCGAGCGCATCGTCAACGAGGCCGATCAGATTTTGCGCGGACAGCGCAACTCGTCCGCAGCGCTATAGGCTTGATTCAATCTTCAAACGACGGAAGCGAGCAAAACCATGTGGCCAGATCGCCGAATTATCGAGCTTTTCAAGACCGAATTTCCAATCGTGCTGGCGCCGATGGCCGGCGTCATGGACGCCGATCTGGTGATCGCGGCGGCGCAGGGTGGCGCGCTGGGGTCGTTGCCGTGCGCCATGATCTCGGCCGAGAAGGCGCGCGAACAGGTCAGCATCATCCGCCAGCGCGTCTCGGCGCCCATCAATCTGAATTTCTTCTGCCACGAGCCGGTCGAAGCGGACCCTGCGCGCGAAGCCGGATGGAAGCAGCGGCTCGAGAGCTATCATCAGGAATTAGGGCTCGATCCGGCCGCGCCGGTCAATGCCGCCAATCGCGCGCCGTTCGATGCCGCGCTCTGCGAAGTGGTCGAGGAACTCAAGCCTGAAGTGGTCAGTTTCCATTTCGGTTTGCCCGACCAGGCATTGCTTCGGCGCGTCAAGGCCGCGGGCTGCCTGGTGATGGGATCCGCGACCATCGTCAAGGAGGCGATCTGGCTGGAGGAAAACGGCGCCGACGTCATCATCGCGCAAGGCGCGGAGGCTGGCGGCCACCGCGGCATGTTCCTGACCGAAAACATCGCCGAACAACCCGGCACCTTCGCGCTGGTGCCGCAGGTGGTCGATGCGGTGCGGGTTCCGGTGATCGCCGCCGGGGGCATCGCGGACGGGCGAGGGATCGCGGCCGCGTTCGCGCTGGGGGCTGCCGGCGTGCAGATCGGCAGCGCCTATTTGCGGTGCCCGGAATCCAAAGTGAGCGCGCCAGCACGTGTCGCGCTGGCGCAGGCGCGCGACGATTCCACCGTCATCACCAATGTCATGACCGGGCGGCCGGCGCGCGGCGTTCCCAATCGGGTGATGCGCGAGGTCGGGCCCATTTCGCCCCACGCGCCCGCATTCCCGCATGCGGCGACAGCGCTCGGACCGCTGAAGGCGGCCGCCGAAAAACTCGGCAAGGTCGATTTCACCAACCTCTGGGCCGGGCAGGCAGTACGGATGGGGACCGACATGCCCGCCGCCGAGCTGACGCGCGCGCTCGCAAGCAGCGCGTTGGCGCGGATGAGTGCGCTGGGCCGGTAGACGGTCTGCCGCGCCGATCGACGTGGGCGCGGCACCGTCGATCAGTGCGCCGGCTCGTCGCGGGCGACCACCTTCAGATGCTCGACCGCGAGCGACCGGTAATGTGCAGCCATTTCGCGGTAGTGTTGCTTCGAGATCGGGTCAACAGCGGCTTCGGCCCGTCGTTCGAACATTTCCGCCTTTTCCTGCAGCACCTTCGGGTCGGACATGATCGTGCCCTCAGCGTTATCAGGCCAGGCAGGCGAGGTACAAGATCGCGGCGCCTAGCACGGTGCCGATTGACCAGAGTGCCGGGTCCCAGCCTTCGGATCGGTTGTCATCGTTTGGCATGATACGCCTCCAACGCTTGTTGGTTAATCACTATCCGGCGACTGTTTCGGGACGACTGCGCGGGGCCTGAAAATGGTTTCGTCAGCTCGCTTTCGCCGCTGAAATCCTGTGCTCGGGGCAGGGGTACGGGGTTGCCGCGGTTGCGGTGCAAAAGGCCGGTCTGCTATACGGCGGGCTGAATTTCGCCGCGAGAGGCCCTATATTCATGTCCGTCGATGCCGCTACCGTCCGCCGTATTGCGCATTTGGCGCGGATCGCGGTCACCGAAGCCGAGGTTCCCCATCTTCAGGGCGAACTGAACGCCATGCTGGCGTTCGTCGAGCAACTGAGCGAAGTCAACGTCGATGGCGTCGAGCCCATGACCTCGGTGACCCCGATGGAAATGAAGAAGCGGCCCGACGTGGTCAATGATGGTGAGATCGCGGACGAGGTGGTCGCCAATGCGCCGGAAACCCAGGACCATTTCTTCCTGGTGCCGAAGGTGATTGAGTAGCATTAGCGTTTTCGAGCGAAGTGGGTACCGGTTCGCGTGAAGAAAACGCTTCAAAAGATCAAAAGAAGAAGGCCTTCTAGGGCGAGATTCCGATGTGCATGCTCTGCGACGATGAGAAGGCCTATCAGGCCTACATGAATTACCTCGACGCGATGGAGCGCGAGGGCAAGCCTGCGGATCCCGACAAGGCGATGGATGCCGTGCTCGACCAGCTCGAAGCCGCCGACAAGGCGCGCCGTAACGACCCCGCCAACGACAAGACGCTGTCTCCGTTCTTCTGCAGCCCGGTTAATAAATGACCGATTTGACATCGCTGACGATCGCCGAGGCCAAATCCGGCCTCGCGAGCAAATCCTTTACCTCGCTCGAACTGACCGACGCCCATCTCAAGGCGATCGAGGCCGCGCGCGTGCTCAATGCATTCGTGCTGGAGACGCCGGACCAGGCCCGCGCCATGGCGCGCGAGGCCGACGCGAAAATCGCCAAGGGCGAGGGCGGTCCGTTGCAGGGCATTCCGCTCGGGATCAAGGACCTGTTCGCGACCCGGGACGTACGCACCACCGCCTGCTCGAAGATCCTCGGCAATTTCGTGCCGCCGTACGAATCCACCGTGACCTCGCAGCTCTGGCGCGACGGTGCGGTGATGCTCGGCAAGCTCAACAATGACGAATTCGCGATGGGCTCGTCGAACGAGACCTCGTGCTTTGGATCGGTGGTCAATCCGTGGCGGCGTGATGGCGCCGATACCAAATTGGTGCCCGGCGGCTCGTCGGGCGGTTCGGCATCCGCGGTGGCTGCGCTGTTATGCATGGGCGCGACCGCGACCGACACCGGCGGTTCGATCCGGCAGCCGGCCGCGTTCACCGGAACGGTCGGCATCAAGCCGACCTATGGCCGCTGCTCGCGCTGGGGCATTGTCGCCTTCGCCTCGTCGCTCGACCAGGCCGGCCCGATCGCGCGCAGCGTGCGGGATTCCGCGATCCTGATGCGGTCGATGGCCGGTCACGATCCCAAGGACACGACTTCCGCCAATCGCCCGGTGCCGGATTACGAGAAGGCGATCGGCACGTCGGTCAAAGGCATGAAGATCGGCATCCCCAGGGAGTATCGCCTCGACGGCATGCCCGCGGAAATCGAAAAGCTCTGGACCGACGGCGCCAACTGGTTGAAGTCGGCGGGCGCGGAACTGGTCGAGGTGTCGCTGCCGCACACCAAATACGCGCTGCCGGCCTATTATATCGTGGCGCCGGCGGAAGCCTCGTCCAACCTCGCGCGCTACGACGGCGTGCGCTACGGCTTGCGCGTGCCCGGCCGCAGCATTGGCGAAATGTACGAAAATACCCGCGCCAAAGGATTTGGCGCCGAAGTCCGCCGCCGCGTCATGATCGGCACCTATGTGCTCTCGGCCGGCTACTACGACGCTTATTATTTGCGCGCGCAAAAGGTGCGGACGCTGATCAAGCGGGACTTCGAGGACTGCTTTGCCAAGGGCGTCAACGCGATCCTGACGCCGGCGACGCCGTCGGCGGCGTTCGGCATCGGCGAAAAGGGCGCCGATCCCGTCGAGATGTATCTCAACGACATCTTCACGGTGACGGTGAACATGGCGGGATTGCCCGGCATCGCGGTTCCCGCCGGCAAGGATGCGCAAGGATTGCCGCTCGGCCTGCAACTGATCGGCCGTCCGTTCGATGAAGAGACCCTGTTCTCGCTCGGCGAAGTGATCGAGCAGGCGGCGGGGCGGTTCACGCCGACGAGGTGGTGGTGAGCGTGGCCGATTTCAGAGCCAGCCTGTCGGGCGCAACCCCCGCGCCGGGTCTCGACGCGCCGCTCGCCGGTCTGTGGTGGGCCGCCAAAGGCCAATGGGACGCCGCGCACAAGATCGTGCAGGACGAACCCAGCACCGATGCCGCCTGGGTCCATGCCTATCTGCATCGCGTCGAGGGCGATCTCGGCAATGCCGGCTATTGGTACCGGCAGGCGGCCCAGCCTGTCGCCAAGGATTCTCTGGAGACCGAATGGGAGCGGATCGCGTCCGCGCTGCTCGGAGGTGAACGCGCATGAGCAACAATCTGATCAAGGGCGCCACCGGCGACTGGGAAATGGTGATCGGGCTGGAGGTCCATGCCCAGGTCTCCTCGCAGTCGAAATTGTTCTCCGGCGCCTCGACCGAGTTCGGCGGCGAGCCGAACGCACACGTCTCGCTGGTCGACGCGGCGATGCCGGGCATGCTGCCCGTGATCAACGAGGAATGCGTCCGCCAGGCGGTGCGCAGCGGGCTCGGCCTCAATGCGCAGATCAATCTGCGCTCGGTGTTCGACCGCAAGAACTACTTCTATCCGGATCTGCCGCAGGGCTATCAGATCAGCCAGTACAAGTCGCCGATCGTGGGCGAGGGCGAGGTCACGATCGAACTCGCGGGCGGTGACAGCGCCACCATCGGGATCGAGCGGCTGCATCTGGAGCAGGATGCCGGCAAGTCGCTGCACGACCAGAACCCGACGCTGTCATTCGTCGATCTCAACCGCTCCGGCGTGGCGCTGATGGAGATCGTCTCCAAGCCCGACATCCGCTCCTCCGAGCAGGCCAAGGCCTATGTGACCAAGCTGCGCTCGATCCTGCGCTATCTCGGCACCTGCGACGGCGACATGGAGAAGGGCTCGTTGCGCGCCGACGTCAACGTCTCCGTCCGCAAGCCGGGCGGGCCGCTCGGCACCCGTTGCGAGATCAAGAACATGAACTCGATCAGCTTCATCGGGCAGGCGATCGAGTATGAAGCGCGGCGCCAGATCGAAATCATCGAGGATGGCGGCAGCATCGACCAGGAAACGCGGCTGTTCGATCCCAACAAGGGCGAAACGCGTCCGATGCGCTCCAAGGAAGAGGCGCACGACTACCGTTATTTCCCGGATCCCGATTTGCTGCCGCTGGAATTCAGCGCAGCCTATGTCGCCGATCTCAAGGCCGGCCTGCCGGAACTACCGGACCAGAAGAAGGCCCGCTTCATCGCCGAGTTGGGCCTGTCGCCCTACGACGCCAGCGTGCTGGTGGCCGAACGCGAGAGCGCGCTGTTCTACGAAACCGTGCTGGCCGATCTCGCCGACAAGATCCGCGACGGCAAGCTCGCCGCCAACTGGGTGATCAACGAGCTGTTCGGCCGTCTCAACAAGGAGGGCCGTGATATTACGGGCTCGCCGGTGTCGGCGGCGCAGCTTGGTGCGATCGTCGACCTGATCGGCGAGGGCACCATCTCCGGCAAGATCGCCAAGGATCTGTTCGAGATCGTCTGGCAAGAAGGCGGCGACCCGCGCGCGCTGGTCGAGGCGCGCGGCATGAAGCAGGTCACCGATCTCGGCGCGATCGAGAAGGTTGTCGACGACATCATCGCAGCCAATCCGGACAAGGTGACGCAGGCGCGCGCCAAGCCGCAGCTGATGGGCTGGTTCGTCGGTCAGGTGATGAAGTCGTCCGGCGGCAAGGCCAATCCGCAAGCCGTCAACGATCTGCTCAAGTCCAAACTCGGCATCTGAGTTCACGCGACATCACGCCGCCGTCACCGACGCGGCGTCGATCGAACGCACGCGCGCGTGTCCGCGCGCGCCGATCGAACCGCAATCCATCGTCGCGACGAGGCGTCGCTGCCTTGCGAATCGGGTGCGACAATTCGCGCAAAAAACCGGTTTTGGCGAGCGCGGATGAGACGCGAGGGCGTTGTGCACGAAAATTTTTTGATTGCCAAAAATGGCGACTCAGAGTCCGCGCGACGCGCTTTTGGACGCCGCGAGTGAGTCGCGAGAGGCGCGATCTCACTCGCATCGCAACATGCGAGAGTTGCGGAAATGCCTGCAGCACAGGGCTTTCCTTCGATATTGACAAATGCATGTGTCGCTTTTCCACGCACTACTTGCATCGTTGCGCGGATGCGATGCGGTGTTGGCGAGGAGCATGTGCCGCGCGCTCACGCTTGCGAGCGTCAACACTTCCTTAAGCCAGACACTGTTTTTTTGGGTGTGTTGGTGTATTCGGGATGTAGTGCATTTCGATTCCCGAGTGCACGCAGCGATTAAGCCATCTCACTTACATTAGGAGGGCAACATGGCCAAGAAAGCTAAGAAGGCAAAGAAGGCGAAGAAGGCGAAGAGCGCAGTGAAGAAGACTGCGAAGAAGACCAAGAAGGTCTCCAAGAAGAAGTAACCTTCGCTTAAGACATTGCCGGCGACTTGATGCCGGCACGTCACACGAGCCTTCAGGACACTCCGCTTCTCGAAGCGGTTTTCAACCCGGCGGCTCTGGTCGACGAAAGAGGGTGTCGGCGAGACATCAGGTCAAACGGCTGGATCGTCCTTCGAGGAGTCCGCTCTTCGAAACCGGTCCGGCAGAAGAAACAAGTTTTCTTCGTTCGGTGCGGATCTCTGGTCCGCAATTTCATCGGGCCCACAGCCCGCAGTGAAATCTGGTCCTGACGTGTTCGCCGACGCCCTCGTTCCCAAGACGCCGCATCCGGCGTTTCGGAAGACGCTACATGAGGCGTTAGGCGCCAGATAAGGCGTTTTGATTTTTCGAATCCCTCACATTCCGTTTTCACCTCCCGCGGCATCCGGCCGGGCAGGTTCCATCGCGACGCCGATCGTCGGACGATGCGCGGCAGCCGCCGTCATTGGACAAGCCGGCGGCGACGACAGCCGTTAGCGTTGCGCCCGCCCGATTGTCTCCAATGGTTATCGTTTCGCGAAATGGCAGGGTAAACCGAATTCCGCGTTTCGCCGGAAAGCCCCGTCAAATCTGCGTTTTTTCGATTTCACCGTGACGGCGGCGGCGCCAACATTCACTTCCGATTCATCCCGATATTTAAACTGCCCTTCAAATTTGATCGGTCATGATCATCCCAACAAGCCGGCAAACGGCGTGGGGAATAACGGGACGTTTCAACAGTGGACAGGGGCCGCGCTCGGCAACGGGACGGCGCAAAATCAAAAGGAGACGAAGATGTTTCAGGGGCACATCGATCTGGATATGGCAACGCCGGTGGAAGCAAGCGCGATCCCGGACGTGCTGTTCGAACGCGGTCTGTATTGGGCCAGCGGCCGCTCCGGCGTGGTCAATCTCGTCGCCGCGCACAAATGGTTCAATCTCGCCGCCCTGAAAGGCCGCGCCGATGCCATTCCGATGCGCCGCGAGGTCGCCGAGATGATGTCTGAGGTCGAGATCGCCACCGCGCAGCGCGAAGCCCGGGCCTGGATCACGACGCACTGAGCTCGCCGGGAAGGGCTTATCCGCCCTCTCTCGTGCTATCGCGACGGCCATGTCCAGTTTGGTGGCACGTCATCCTGGACTTCCGTTTCGCCCAGGGTCTTTTCCAGCACAATCTGTCGGCTGTCGGCCTCGGCGTCGAGCGCGGAAACCAGCGCCGCGGCGTGCGAGACCACGATTATCTGGCATTGCTTGGACGCCTGCATGATGAGGCGCGCCAGCGACGGCAACAGATCGGGATGCAGGCTGGTTTCCGGTTCGTTGAGGATCATCAGCGCCGGCGGCCGCGGCGACAGCAACGCCGCGATCAGCAGCAGGTACCTTAGCGTGCCATCAGACAATTCGGAGGCCAGCAGCGGCCGCAGCAGGCCGTGCTGCCGCATCTGAACCTGGAAATAGGCACCGGTGGTGGCGACCGCCACGCTGCCGCCCGGGAATGCATCGGCGATCGCATTGTTCATCGCCTGGCCGTCGCCGATTTCGCGGATGGTCTGGATCGCCGCCGCCAGGTCCGATCCGTCGGCCGCCAGCACCGGGGGTATAGGTACCGACCTGCGGCTTGCGCGCCGGCGCGTCGGGATCGGTTCGCATGTGATCGTAGAATCGCCAGTCGCGCATCCGCTCGCGCAGCACCAGCAGCTCGATCGCTTCGCGCGGATCGCTGCAATGGGTCATCATGCTGTCGAACGGCGCCAGATGCTGGTAGGCTTGCCGCCATTCGCCGGCGTCGTTTCGAATCCGCACGCTGGGGCCGTTGCGAAGCGCGAACGCATTGGACCGGCCCAATCGTTCGCCGGTCCACAGGCTTTCGGATTTGATCACCGGGTCGCTCGAGAAGTGCGATGAAGCCGACGACGGCAGTCCGAGATCGATGGCGTAGCCATAGTCCGCACCCGCGAAACCCAGCTTCAGGCTGATCGGATTCTTGCGCACCGTGCCTTGCACGGGCTGTGCGCCCGCTTTCATCGCGCGGGAAAATGATTCCGGGCCCGCCCATAATGTCGATTGCAAACCGCCTTCGGCAGCCAGTGACTGGATGATGCGGCCTTGCGCGATGTCCGCCAACAATTTCAGCGCGCGATAGAGGCTCGATTTGCCGCTGCCATTGGCGCCGGTCACGATCGTGAGTCCGGACAGCCTCACTCTGATGTCGCGCAGGGAACGATAGCCTGAGATCGCAAGTGTCGTCATCATGACGCGTTGACCCGCATCGATCGTTTGGTCGTGGCTCGCTGACGTCTCGCGTATCCCGGCTCGCTTAATGTCGTCCATATATAAAGGCCGACACCAAACCGATCATTCAGGCTGGGGATTCCAGGCAGGCCGCAGACATCGCGCGGTTCAACGTGGAAACTGGCGGAGCCGGAGGGATTCGAACCCTCGATAGGGCTTTACAACCCTATAACGGTTTAGCAAACCGCCGCCTTCAGCCACTCGGCCACAGCTCCGTTAGGGCCGATATGCCCGACGCGGGGGCAGGCCGCAAGCGGCAGATTCGAGGCTTCCGGATTCGCCGCTATTTAAGGGCTCTAGCGCGACCTGGATCCCTTGCTTCCGATCGCCGGCACAGATCTGTTGTGCGCACGTCGCAAACGCGGCGCAGATTCGACAACCATTGCTTGCGGGAATCACCGGCTCGGTTGATTCAAGCGCCGGTCTGGGCGCGCGCGCTCTTTCATCTCGATCGCGCAATTTGCAAAAACGCCGTGCCGCAAGCTTGGATTAATGTTGCGCGCCGCGTCGGCAATCAGTGCGCCGTCGCGGCAGCAGGATTCGTTTTGAGCCTGCCAGACAAGGGCTTTTGCAAACTCATCCGCGCGGGCCGGAACCTGTGTTCCCAAAATGGGGCAGGTGATACCGGCGCGAAATCATCGCCCGCTGCGCCCCACCCATTAAATGACAGCGCCGTCATCCCGGCGGGCTCGGGCCGCGCGAGGCGCTGACTATTCGGGGACGTCGGGAGCCGGAGAGCCGCTTTCGCGGCTCGATTCGGGTGTGTCCGACGCTCAATCGAGGATAGACAGCGAACCCGCTGCCCGCACGACGATCCTGGGGCGGAATTGAGCTAATGAAAAATCCACCATATAAAACAATTGGTTACAAGGAAAGCGCGATCACATCTGCGTGTTATTTGTGCAACACCCGCCCGAAAACAGTCTTTCGGACAGCCTCCGAAGCGGTTCCTTTGTTGCGTGTGCAGAGGTCATCGGTAATTGTGATGGTGCGACGGAGGGGGGCATCCCGAGGTCGTCCCGTTAGGTGGTTCGCTTAAGTCCCTCGCGTTTCGCGGGTGTGTCCGAAGGCGCGAAGCGACAAAGCGGGTTTCAAGGGATTAAGGGAACCAACCTCACGGGTGTTCGCACCCGGCGGATCCGGAACCTTCCCTACAGCGCAACTTGGAGGTTTAACATGAAGATGGTTAAGAGCCTAATTCTCGGCTCAACGGCGGCTTTCGTCGCCATGAGCGGAGCACAGGCAGCTGATCTTCCCGTCAAGGCCAAAGCGGTCGAGTACGTGAGGATCTGCTCCCTGTATGGTGCGGGTTTCTATTATATCCCGGGCACCGACACCTGCATCAAGATCGGCGGCTATCTGCGCGTCGACACCACGTTCAACGGCGGCGTCTACGATCAGCCGGCCTGGTCGGGTGACCTCGGACACGGGCACCCGGTTCGCCGACAGGATCAATAGCCGGTCGCGTATGGCGTTGACGGTCGATACCCGCACTGCGACCGAATACGGCGTCGTTCGTACCTTTATGCAGGGCGACTTCCAGTTCCAGAACTTCGGCACGTCCAACCCGACAGTCATCGCCGCGCCGCCCACTCCTCTGGCTGGCTTAGCAAATGCGACGCTGTCGAATGTCGGCGGCGGCTATGTCGCAGTTGAGTACGTGTTCATCCAGTTCGCCGGGTTCACGTTCGGTAAGTCTTCCTCGGCTTTTTCGACGCCCTGGAACGGTTACCCGGGTAACAACTCTTCGTTCCTGATCGGCGGCAACGATACCGTCACCGGCGTGAACAACATCCAGTACACCGCGCAGTTCGGCAACGGCGTGTCGGCCAGCGTCGGCCTCGACGATCCGACCGTGTTCAACCGCACCTCCCTCGTTAATACCTCAATTGCTTTTGGTGCACCGGCCGCGGGCGCCAATGGCACGGGGTCCAACGCTTATGGCGGTTTCATTGCGCCGGATCTCGTTGGCAACGTCCGGATCGATCAGGCTTGGGGTCTGTTCCAGTTGTCGGGCGTATTGCATACGGTCAATGGTTCGTACAACACTCTTGGCGCCGGTGCCATCCCGACAACGGCCTCCGTTCTTTCGGGGCATCCTGACACGAAGCTCGGTGGTGCGGTGATGGCCGCGTTGCAGATCAAGAACATCCCGACCGGTGCTGGCGACGACATCAAGATCGACGCAACCTGGGCCAAGGGTGACACGAAGGAAGTGATCTCCACCTCAGGTACGTCCCCGAACTTCCTGATGTTCGGTGGTGTTCCCGGTCAGTTTGGACCCAGCGGCACCGTCGGCTTCGGCGCGACCACGGACGGTGTCTGGCAGCCGGTGGCAGCCGGCGGCGATGGCTCGATCCATCTGACCACGGCCTTCGGTGTCCGTGGTGCCTTCAACCACAACTGGGATCCGTACTGGTCGTCCAGCTTGTTCGGCGGCGTGGGCTTTGTGCGGTATGACGACACTGCGAAGGCCAATGTATGTAATGCTTTCAGCTTGGTCCCCGGCCAAGGTGTAACTTATACCTGCAATCCGAACTTCGCCGTCTCGATGCTGGGTGTCGTGACCCGCTGGACACCGGTCAAGAACCTGACGTTCTCGGCTGAAGCCATCTGGACCCATCTGGACCAAAGCTTCTCGGGCTTTGCCACGTTCACGACGGGTGCTCCGCAGCCGGTTCAGACCTTAACCTTCCACGACCAGGACACCGTGTCCTTCAACGTTCGCGCTCAGCGTAACTTCTGATCCCGATCGTCTGACCACTCTCTAAAAGAACCCCCGGCAGGAAACTGCTGGGGGTTTTTCGTTGCGCCTGGGCTGGTGCGGTTTGTATGTCCTCTCGAGCCGGGCCCGGTACTCGGCGGCCATCGCCCAGCGGCTTTGCTCCGGTCCGGTGGATGGCCGCGGACTGTCAAGCGGCCCGATTGCATGCCCAGGCTGAGCGCAAGCCGGTTTACGCCCGGACCGCGATGAGATTGATGGTTCGCTAACATTGTTGCCGTTGGCACGCCGCCCGGGGCGCGCTTGCCGGCGTTACTGAATTGGCTGCTCCCAGCGATGTCGAAGCGTCAGTCACGTCCTTTCGTCCCCGAACGGCCAGGCTCCGGCAATGCCGCACTCGAAAGGGCGGCTTTCGCATTGCGGATGCAGCGTCCCGATGAGGCCGAACGGCTCGCCGCCGGCGTGCTGAAATCGGACCGGGGCAATAGCATGGCCGCGCAGGTTCTCGGTCGCGCGCTGATGGTGCAGAACCGCCCCACCGAAGCGGTCGTCGTTCTGGAACGGGCGGCGCGGCGCGGCAATGATCCGGCGATCGAAACCCTGCTGGCGGGGGCCCTGGCCGCCGCGGGCCGCCGCGACGACGCGCTGGAGCAACTGCGCAAGACCACGGCGCGGCGACCGGCATTTCCACCTGCGTTTCTCGAGCATGGCGGCCAGCTCTCCAAGCTCGGACGTCTTGACGAAGCCGTCGCTGTCCTGGAAAGCGGCCTTGCGTTGGCGCCCGAGATGGCCGACCTGCACATGGAGCTTGGCTATGTTCAGCTCAAACGCAACAAGCGCGCGCAGGCTCGCGCGCAGTTCGAGCGGCTGCTCGCTGCGACGCCGGAGCGACATGACACGCTGCTGGCGTTGGCCAAGGTGATGGCCCTGGACGGCGAATATGCCGCTGCCGCGGAGCTCTATCGGCGCGCGCTTGGCGTGCGGCCCGACGATGTCGTGACGCGCAATAATCTCGGCATATGCCTGCTGGAAATGGGGGAGCGTGGCGCGGCGGAGACGAACCTGCGCGCGGCGGCACGCGGCGCGCCCCAGATGGCCGGGCGGTCGATCACCGCGCTCGCTTCGGCTTCACGCGGCCGCTTCTTCCTGCGGCCAAGCGCGGCCGCGAAATTCCTGCAGATCGAACCGCGCTGACGTCTTACGCCCGGAACTGCCGCCGATAGACACCGGTCTCGCGGTAGATCGTGTTGGTCAGATCGTGCGCCCGCTGGGTCTCTTCTTCCGTGAACGGCGCGCTGCGCACGACCCAGTCCTCGCGCTTGACCGGCATGCATTGGGCGACCGGCGTGCCCTTCGGCAGCACGCCGTTGAAATTCGCGTCGTGCCAATGGGCCGGAAAATGAATCCAGTTGTCATGGTAGCGGTCGCAATCGACCAGCCCGGTCAGGGTGGTGAAGGGCAGGTCGAAACGGTTGGCCGGATGCGTGAACAGCAAGGCGTAACCTTCCGGCGCCTCGATGGTCCAGAGATTGTGGAATTTGATCAGGAAGCGGTCGGCGTTGAAGAGCGGTGTACCGATGACCTGGCTGGCGTCGTGGAATCCGATCGGCGAACGCGTATAGCCGACGGCGCCGCCCGGCGGCAGATCATTGTCCCAGCTGAATTCCCCGTTCTCGACTTTCACGTCGCAGATCAGCGGGATCAAAAAGCCCGAGGTCATGGCGTCGATGAACGGCGGACACCGCTTCACCGTGTCGCCGACCTGGTCGTTGATCGCGTTGAACGCCTGCGGCGGCATCGCCTTGAACCAGTCGGGCAGACCGAGTGCGGCGGGGACCGGCGGTGGCAGTAATCCGTGCAATTCAGCCGGGCACCGAAATGTCAGGGTCATCGCATTTTCTTGTTGGGCCGTCACATCCTGCTCCAGTTTTCGGGCCGGGAAGTGGCTTTTCGCCTTATCGCCCGGTCTGGAATCGTTGGGTTTTGTTCGATAGCAGCCTGTACGCGTGGACCAAATTGTCGCAGCACGCCATTCACAATGACGCCATCGCGCCGGTGGAGCGTCGTCGATGGCGCCGGTCTCTTGGACGTTTGGCTTATTCGACGTTGGCGCCACGGTGCAGGTCGGCCTCGATCTGAAGCCGCGTGCCGCCGCCAAAGCGGGCGCGATAGACCTGCAGATTCTCCATGATCCGCTGCACGTAATTGCGGGTCTCGGAGAACGGAATCTGCTCCACCCAGTCGACCGCGTCGACCTTGGGATCGCGCGGATCCCCATACCGGTCGATCCATTTCTTGACGCTGCCGCGACCGGCATTATAGGCCGCGAAGGTCATGATGTAGGAGCCGCGATAATCCTCCAGGAGGCCGCCGAGTTCAGCCGCGCCCAGTGCCGCGTTATAGACCGGATCGTTCTTCATCCGGCCGAGATCGAAGTTGACGCCGTATTTCTTGCAAACGTAGCGGCCGGCATCCGGCGTAACCTGCATCAGCCCATAGGCTTGCGCCGGCGACACCACGGCGGGGTTGAAGGCGCTTTCCTGCCGCGCGATCGCGAAGATCACGCTCTGCTCGACATCGGGCCCGATCGATTTGAACGGCGGGATGCCGTTGACGGGATAGGCGTAGAAATCGAACGGCAGTCCGCGGTTGAGCGCGGCCTTGCCGAGCAGCAGCATGCCGCGGGCGTCGCCGTTGCGTGAGGCGAGTTCGCCGAGCCCGACCAGCGCATCGGGATCGCCATTGTCGCCCAGGTCGCCGAAGATCGGGATCGCGATTTCGCGCTCGTCGAGTGCGTACAGCAATTGCACCGCGCGGACGATCTCGAGCCGCTCGATGCCGCGGCCGCGCGCGGCCGGTGCGCCGTTCAGCTCGATCTGCGGCAGGCCGAGCTTGGCGCGTGCCAGTTGGCCGTAATAGCTGGTGGATTGTTCCGCCGCGGCCGTATAGGCGGCGCGGGCTTCCTGGGAGCGGCCCGCGGCTTCCGCGGCGCGGCCCTGCCAATAGCCGGCACGCGCCAGCGCCGTCGGGTTGACGCTGCCGACCCCGATGCGGGCGAAATGCTGCGAGGCGGTCGCGGGGTCGTTGAGGAAGCGCAGCGCGATCCAGCCCGCCGTGAACTCCTGCTCGGTCTTGTAGATGTCGCGGGCCGGCAGTGCGGCGTCACGCGCGATCAGGTAAGCGGTGCGGTTTTCCCCGGTATCGAGCATCTTGCGCGACAGCAGCCGCCGCTCGATCCACCATTCGTCGACATTGTAGAGCCGGCCGGGATCCCTGGGCGCGCTCATCATGAGTTGCGCGGCTTCCGCGAATTTCTCTTCACGGCGCAGCAACTGGATCCTGGCGAAGATGTAGCCGGTATCGCCGCGAAGTTCGCTCGGGACCGCCTCCAGCAAGGCCCTCGCGTTGCCCGCCTTGTGATTGGAGGCAATGCGCGCCTTGGCCAATGCGACTTCGCCGCTGCCGAGCCGCTTGGCGGCGCGCAACGCAGCACCTTCCTGCTCGGTGCCATAGAGCATGAAATCCATCCGCGCCTTTTGATCGCCCGGCGTCAGCAGCGCGCCGAACAGATCGAGTGCGGTGTTTTCGGTTTCCTCCGACATCGAATTATTGCGCCAGGCGTCGCGCACCAGGCGTTCCGCATTGGCCCGCTCGCCGCGGCCGATCAGCACGCGCGCCAGTGCGAACTTGCCCTTGGCGGATAGTGGCGACTTGTTTTCGAACCACGACCACACCGCGGCGTCTTCGCGATGATCGTCCCACAACGCCGCCTCCAGGCGTCGGCGCAGGAACGATTGCGACGGCCAGCTCGGGTTGGCCGAGATGAAGGCGCGGTAGCGCTCGACCGACGCGCCATTGTCGTCGCTGCGCAGGATGATCCATTCCGCGAGCTTCCTGGCGACCGGATCGGAGATGCCGGCTTCGGCCTGCGTCGCGTCGCCCGGTCTATGCTTGCGGATCAGGTCGATGACATTTTCCAGTGCATCGGAATCGGCCTGCGAGGTCGATGACGTCGCGGCCACCGCGGCGGGGATGGTCGGCTTGCGGGCCGGCGCGGGCGGCAACGTCGCGTGCTGACGGGTCGCGGCTTGGATCCCGGACGGTGCTCGGGGCGCGGCATTTTTCGCCGCGCTCTTGGCCGCGGTGGTTTTGGCATCAGCGGAATCGGCCGGATGGGCGGCCGGCGGCGTCTTCGCTGACGGAACCTCTGATTTGCCGACCTTGGGTTTGGCGGCTTCAGGTTTCGCAGCTTCAGATTTCCCGGCTTTGGACTTCGCAGCCTCAGGCTTGGCAGCTTGAGACGTGGCTGCTTTGGATTTGTCCGCCTTGGAGTTGTCAGACTTGGATTTGTCAGACTTGGGCTTGTCCGCCTCGGATTTGGCCGATTGAGGCTTCGCCGGTTTGGGTTTGGCGGTATCCGATTTGGAAGACTCAGATTTGGAAGACTCGGCCTTGGAAGATCTTGGACCATCGATTTGGAAGCCTCCGATTTGGAAGACTCTGATTTGGAAGACTTGGGCTTGGCCTCGGATTTGGCAGAGTCCGGCTTGGAAGAGTCGGACTTGGAAGTATCGGACTTGGCGGCCTCGGGCTGGGTCGGCGTTTGCGCGTATGCCGGTAATCCGGTGGTCAGCGCCAGGCTGGTTGCCAAGGTAATCGACAAGGCCAACGACAAGCGCATCGACAGGGCGGTCGACCGCAAGGCGGCTGCACGGCTAGGCTGGGTCACAGCGCTCCTTCGCGGGCGAATCATCGATTCCCTTGGCACTAGGTCTATTTGATTGATTTATGCGGACAAAATACTAATTACGCCGGATATTTGCGCTGTTTGCACCATCACCGCGGCGAAATCGCGGCCGGGGATCGGGCGTCGCGCGGGCCTTTCGCGGGGGGCCGAGACCCGGTATGAATTGGTCATTCACAAGACGGCATGCAGCGCGCGTTCGGAGGAAGTCCATGGCAACCAAGACGAATTTTCGAGGCTCATTCACCGCCCTGGTCACGCCCTTCAAAAACGGCTCGCTCGACGAGGCGGCGTTTCGCTCGCTGGTGAACTGGCAGATCTCCGAGGGCACCAACGGCCTGGTGCCGGTCGGCACCACAGGCGAAAGCCCGACCGTGAGCCATGACGAGCACAAGCGCGTGGTCGAATGGTGCATCGAAGAGGCCAAGGGCCGGGTGCCCGTGATCGCCGGCGCCGGCTCCAATTCGACCAAGGAAGCCATCGAACTGGCCGAGCATGCCGAGAAAGCGGGCGCGTCCGCGGTGCTGGTGGTGACGCCGTACTACAACAAGCCGACCCAGGAAGGCATGTACCAGCATTTCAAGGCCATCAACGATGCGATCGGCATTCCGATCATCATCTACAACATTCCGCCGCGCTCGGTGATCGACATGAGCGTCGACACCATGAAGCGGCTGTTCGAGCTGAAGAACATCGCCGGCGTCAAGGACGCGACCGCGAGCATGGTGCGGGTGTCGCAGCAGCGCGCCGCGATGGGTGAGGAATTCAACCAGCTGTCGGGCGAGGATGCCACCGTGCTCGGTTACATGGCGCATGGCGGTCATGGCTGCATTTCCGTGACCTCCAATGTCGCGCCGCGGCTGTGCTCGGAGTTTCACGTGGCCTGGCAGAAGGGCGACGTCGCCACCGCGCTCAAGCTGCACGACAAGCTGATGCCGCTGCACACCAACCTCTTCATCGAGTCCAACCCGGCCCCGGTGAAATATGCGCTGTCGCTGCTCGGCAAGATGGACGAGAAGCTGCGCCTGCCGATGGTGCCGGTGTCGGAGCCCACGCGCGTCGCCGTGCGCAGCGCGATGGTGCATGCCGGACTGATCAACTAGGTTTTCGACGCAACCAGACTTTCTAATCCATCGCCATGCCGCTGCGTGAAGCAGAACAGAAGGGCTCCCAGGTGCTCAAGGAATTCCGCGAATTCGCGATGAAGGGCAACGTGGTGGACCTCGCGGTCGGCGTCATCATCGGCGCGGCCTTCGGCGCTATCGTGGCCTCGCTGGTCGGCGATATCATCATGCCGATCATCGGATCGATCACCGGCGGCCTCGATTTCTCCAACTATTACACCGGGCTGTCGAAGGCCGTCACCGCGACCAATCTGGTCGATGCCAAGAAGCAGGGCGCGGTGCTGGCCTGGGGCAACTTCCTGACGTTGACGATCAACTTCCTGATCGTCGCCTTTGTGCTTTTCATGGTGATCCGTGCGATGAACACGCTGAAGCGAAAGGATGCCGCCGCAGCCGCCGCGCCGCCGAAGCCGACCCGCGAGGAAGAGTTGCTGACCGAGATCCGCGACCTGCTTAAAAAGGCCTGATGTGGCGGAGAAAAACGAGCGCCCGATCAAGGTTGTCGCCGAGAATCGCAAGGCCCGGTTCAATTATGCGATCGAGGACACGCTGGAGGCGGGCATCGCGCTGACCGGCACCGAGGTCAAGTCGATCCGCAACGGCAAGAGCACGATCGCGGAATCCTACGCCGATACCAAGGACGGCGAGATCTGGCTGATCAACGCCAATATTCCGGAGTATCTGCAGGCCAACCGCTTCAACCATGAACCGAAGCGGCCGCGCAAACTGCTGCTGCACCGAAAGCAGATCAACAAGTTGATGGGGGCGGTCGATCGCGACGGCATGACCCTGATCCCGCTCAAATTATATTTCAACGAGCGCGGCCGCGCCAAGCTGCTGCTGGCGGTGGCCAAGGGCAAGAAGCTGCACGACAAGCGCGAAAGCGAGAAGAAGCGCGACTGGGGCCGCGAGAAGGGCCGGCTGCTGCGGGCGCGGGGGTAAACCCGCGAATAGCGAATGGCGAATAGCAGAATCGTGCATTACTTTCGTCGCTATTCGCCACCTTGAGGAAACGCAAAAATGGCTCAACCCAACCTGCTCGAAGTCGACTGGAGCAAAATCCCGGCGCCGGTGGATGATGGCGCGGCCAAGCATCTCGTCGGCATGACGATCCCGCCGCTCGGACTGATGGCGACCGACGATACGTCGGTGATGCTGTCGGCGTTGCCGGGGCGCACCGTGGTGTTCGGCTATCCCCGCACCGGCGAGCCCGGCAAGATCGGCCTGGTCGACGATTGGGACATGATCCCGGGCGCGCGCGGCTGCACGCCGCAGACCTGCGCGTTTCGCGATCTGTTTGCGGAATTGAAGGCCGCGGGCGCGGCCCACGTGTTCGGCCTGTCGACCCAGGACAACACCTACCAGACCGAGATGGCGTCACGGCTGCATCTGCCGTTCCCGGTGTTATCGGATGCGGAGCTGTTGCTGACCGAGGCGCTCAGGCTGCCGACCATGCAGGTGGCGGGCCTGACCCTGATCAAGCGGCTGGCGCTGATCGTCGACGACGGACGCATCACCCATGTGTTCTATCCGGTGTTTCCGCCCGATCGAAACGCCGGCGACGTGCTGGAGTGGCTGAAGCAAAATCCGGTTTAGCGTCGAGGCATACGCCGCCGTCCGGCGTGGGTGCAGCGCGAGCAAAAGCTATTAGCCCAGATCCGCGCGCACGTTTGCGAACACGCTGCGGAACATCTCTGGCGTCAGCACCCGCGTGTTGGTGTTATAACGCGAGCAATGATAGCTGTCGTAGAGCTTTAAGGCGCCGGCCTGATGCACCGCGCCATGGGCGAACGGCGCCGCCGCGGCGCGCAGGCCCAGCGCCTTCAGCGTCGAATCGTGCGCCACCCGTCCCAGCACCAGAATCGCGCGCAGGTTAGGCATGGTCTCGATCTTTCCGACCAGATACGGCCGGCAGGTGTTGATCTCCGCCGGCAGCGGCTTGTTCTGCGGTGGCACGCAGTGCACGGCGTTGCCGATCCGGCAATCGACCAAGGTCAGCCCGTCATCGGGGCGTGCCTGATAGACGCCTTTGGCAAAACCATATTCGAGCAGCGTCGCGTACAGCAGGTCACCGGCGTAATCGCCGGTAAAGGGCCGGCCGGTGCGGTTGGCGCCCTGCATCCCCGGTGCGAGGCCGACGATCAGCAGCCGGCCATTGGGATCGCCGAATGCCGGTACCGGTGAATTGAACCATTCCGGTGCGCGCGCGCGCGCAGCTTCGCGGAAGCTGACCAGTCTCGGACAGAGCGGGCAATTGCGGTCGGGGTCGGAGCCGGGGAGGGCCGTGCCGGCAAGCGCGGGCTTAGACGGGGTAGCCTTGCCGCGCGCGAGGTTGCTTCTAGTCCTCGAAATCGTCGTCATCGGCCCTCGGCGCCATGGTGGTGGCGCGCTGCAGGAATTGCGGCGCGTGATGACGCGGTTCACGCGGGGCGGGACGCTCGGACGGGTCGCGGCCGAGCTTGGATTGCAGTTCCATCAGATCGGTAAAGACGTCAGCCTGACGGCGCAATTCGTCGGCGATCATCGGCGGCTGGCTGGAAATGGTCGAGATCACGGTGACCCGGACGCCGCGGCGCTGCACCGCTTCGACCAGCGAGCGGAAATCGCCGTCACCGGAAAACAGCACGATCTGATCGACATGCTCGGCGAGCTCCATGGCATCGACCGCGAGTTCGATGTCCATGTTGCCCTTGACCTTGCGGCGGCCGCTGGCGTCGATGAATTCCTTGGTCGCCTTGGTGACGACGGTGTAGCCGTTGTAATCAAGCCAGTCGATCAAGGGACGGATCGACGAATATTCCTGATCCTCGATAATCGCCGTGTAATAAAACGCGCGTACCAAGGTGCCGCGGCTCTGGAATTCCTTGAGCAGGCGCTTGTAATCGATGTCGAAGCCGAGCGTCTTGGCGGTGGCGTAAAGGTTGGCGCCATCAATGAAAAGCGCGATTTTATTGGAGGCAGGTGACATCAAGTTTACTCGCGTTGTTAAAGTTTTTGGCAGCGCGGCAACCGACCACGTGCAGTTCTGGATGGGCGTCTAAAGCTCGGAGAATCAAACTCGCCAGACACCACCGAAAATATGGTGCGGCAAGGGCGAAAACCCATACTTTCAACTTGGAATGAAGCGAATTCTTGTCGAATGAAGCGAATTCTTGTCCTGGACAATATCCTGTATGTATCGGGAGGTGTCCGAACGGCCCGGTCTTCGGCTCCGACGTGGGTTAGCAGAGGCGATTGCGAAGGCCAAATCACAAATTGGTCTTGCGAAAGGCCGTTTGTCCCTATAACTACCCGACATAATCCGCATATCCGGTCCCATTTAACGGAGCGACAGTCGATGGCGCGCGTCACCGTGGAAGATTGTATTGATAAGGTCGACAACCGGTTCGACCTGGTTTTGCTGGCGGCCCACCGTGCCCGCATGATCTCATCCGGCTCACAACTGACGATTGATCGAGATAACGATAAAAACCCGGTCGTATCACTGCGAGAAATTGCGGATTCGACGATATCCCCCGAGGATTTACGCGAAGAGCTGGTTCATTCGTTGCAGAAGTTCGTCGAGGTCGACGAACCTGAGCCGGATACGGTGCCTTTGATCGGTTCGGCCGGCGCCAGCGTCGATGCGGACGACACCGAGGTTGCCGTCGAGCGCATGACCGAGGAAGAGCTCCTGAAGGGGCTCGAAGGTCTGGCGCCGCCGGAAGAGCAGCCCGAAGAGGACGAGTAATTCGTCCGCATTACCGGCTCCGGGGACATCCCTGAGCGATCAGATTTATCAAAGGCCCGGGCATTCGCTCGGGCCTTTGCTTTTGTTGGTGTTTTTATGGTTACCATGGCGCGCTCACCCAGCGCGGACGAATCCCGCGCGGCTGTCTCCGATGTGATCGGCGGGCCGCCGGTTTCGCGTTACACTGCGCTTGGTTGCCGAAAATCGGGCATTTCCCTCGGAAACGAGGTGCTGCTTCGTTCGGGAACGCACTAGATTATATCGAGAGGCGGGCCTGTGATGGCCCAGCGCGAAGGCGGACATTAGATGGCGAGTTGGCGCCGCAACCACTGGCAGATGCAGGCCGCGACCGATTCGGTCGCCGTGGCGCCTGATAGCCGTGAGACGGCCAAGGAGACTCAAGGCGGCCAAGTCGCCGCGCTCGCGCATGATGCGACAATACGACCTCGTCGAAAGGGTCCGCTCCTATAACCCCGATACCAACGAAGACCTGCTGAACCGCGCCTATGTCTACGCCATGAAGGCGCACGGCACCCAGACCCGCGCCTCCGGCGATCCCTATTTCTCGCATCCGCTGGAAGTCGCCGCGATCCTCACCGACCTCAAGCTCGACGACGCCACCATCGTCGCGGCGCTGCTGCACGACACCATCGAGGATACCGAAGCCACCCGGGCGGAAATCGACCAGATTTTCGGTCACGAGATCGGCGCGCTGGTCGAGGGGCTTACCAAGCTGAAGCGGCTGGAACTGGTCTCGCGCGAGGCCAAGCAGGCCGAAAACCTGCGCAAGCTGTTGCTGGCGATCGCCGACGACGTTCGCGTGCTGCTGATCAAGCTGGCCGACCGGCTGCACAACATGCGCACGCTGGAGTTCGTGCCGCCGGCGGCGCGCCGCCGCATCGCCGAGGAAACGCTCGACATCTATGGGCCGCTCGCCGGCCGCATGGGCATGCAGGAGATGCGGGAGGAACTCGAAGACCTCTCGTTCCGCACCCTCGATCCGGAAGCCCATGCGGTGGTGATGCAGCGGCTGGATTCGCTGGCGGAGCGCAATCGCAATTTGATCGGCGAAATCGAAACCCAGCTCTCGCGCAATCTGCAGAAGAACGGCATGGCCGCGCACGTCTACGGCCGGCGCAAGCAGCCTTTTTCGATCTGGACCAAGATGGAGCGGAAGTCGGTCGGCTTCGAGCAATTGTCGGATATCTTCGGCTTCCGCGTCGTGCTGGATTCGATCGAAGCCTGCTACCGCGCGCTCGGCGTGGTGCACACCACCTGGCCGGTGGTGCCGGGCCGCTTCAAGGATTACATCTCGACGCCGAAGCAGAACGATTATCGTTCGATCCACACCACCGTGATCGGTCCCGGCAACCAGCGCGTCGAGCTTCAGATCCGCACCGAGGAGATGGACCAGATCGCCGAGCTCGGCATCGCCGCCCATGCGTTCTACAAGGACGGCGTCGGTTCGCCGACCGAACTGCTCAAGCGCGAATCCAATGCGTTCGCCTGGCTGCGGCGTACCGTCGGGATCCTGTCGGAAAGTGCCAACCCGGAAGAGTTTCTCGAACACACCAAGCTCGAGCTGTTCCACGACCAGGTGTTCTGTTTTACCCCGAAGGGAAAACTGATCGCGCTGCCGCGCCAGGCCAATGTGATCGACTTCGCCTATGCGGTGCATACCGACGTCGGCAACAGCGCGGTGGGCTGCAAGATCAACGGCAAGTTCGCGCCGCTGTCTTCCGAATTGCAGAACGGCGACGAGGTCGAGGTCCTGACCTCGAAGGCGCAGGCAGCACCCCCCTCGGCGTGGGAGGCCCTGGCGGTCACCGGCAAGGCGCGCGCGGCGATCCGGCGCGCCACCCGCACCGCCGTGCGCGATCAATATGCCGGGCTCGGCCGCCGCATCGTCGAACGGTTGTTCGTGCGCGCCAAGATCGAATATGCCGACGACAAGCTGAAGGGCGCGCTGCCGCGGCTGGCGCGCGCCTCGATCGAAGACGTGATGGCGTCGGTCGGGCGCGGCGAGTTGAAGGCGTCCGATGTCGCCCGCGCGATGTATCCCGATTACAAGGAAGAACGCGTCGGCCGGTTTGGCGCCAAAAAGAGTTCTCGCGGACAAACTCAAGCTGAAATCGCCGTCCGATCCGGCCCGCGGCCCGTCGGCGATTCCGATCCGCGGCATCAATTCCGATCTGCCGATCAAGTTCGCGCCGAACGGCGGTGCGGTGCCGGGTGACCGGATCGTCGGTATCGTTTCGCCGGGCGAGGGCATCACGATCTATCCGATCCAGTCGCCGGCGCTCGGCGATTTCGAGGAGGAGCCGGAGCGCTGGCTCGACGTGCGCTGGGATGTCGACGACACCACGCCGCAGCGGTTTCCGGCCCGGATCCTGGTTCATAACGTCAACGAACCCGGGAGCCTCGCCCAGGTCGCCACCGTGATCGCCGAGCACGACGGCAATATCGACAACATCAGCATGTCCAGGCGCTCGCCTGATTTCACCGAATTGACCATCGATCTCGAAGTCTATGACCTGAAGCATCTCAGCGCGATCATCGCCCAGTTGCGCGCCAAGGCCGTCGTCGCACGGGTCGAGCGCGTCAATGGGTAAAGGTGAATGCCCTCATGGTGAGGAGGCGCATTTTCGCGCCGTCTCCAACCGTGCGCCCCGACGCCATCCTTCGAGACGCGCGCAAGAGCGCGCTCCTCTGGATGACGATGTTCTGCTAATCACCGTCAGATTATTTCAAGCTGCGAGTCCTGAATGTCTGCTCCTCCGCTGCGTCTCGGCGTCAATGTCGATCACGTCGCCACCTTGCGTAACGCGCGCGGCGGCGACCGGCCCGATCCGGTGCGCGCGGCGCTGACCGCGATCGAGGCGGGCGCCGACGGCATCACCGCGCACTTGCGCGAGGACCGTCGCCATATCCGCGACGAGGACATGGCGCGGCTGAAGGCCGAGATCTCCAAGCCGCTGAATTTCGAGATGGCGGCGACCGCCGACATGCTGCGGATTTCGCTCGCGACCAAACCGCATGCGGTGTGCCTGGTGCCGGAGCGCCGCGAGGAGCTGACGACCGAAGGCGGCCTTGATGTGGTCGGGCAGCACAACACGCTGAAGCCCTTCATCGCCCAATTGAACGATGCCGGAATCAGGGTCTCGCTGTTCATCGCCGCCGACCCGCGGCAGATCGAGATGGCGGCGAAGCTGCGCGCGCCGGTGATCGAAATCCACACCGGCGCCTGGTGCGATGCCGTGGTGGATGGCCATGCCGCCAAGGCGGATGCCGAGTGGCAGCGTATCGTCAAGGGGGCGGCGCTGGCCCGCGCCGCGGGGCTGGAGGTTCACGCCGGCCACGGCCTCGATTACCAGACCGCGGAGACCATCGCGGGCCTGCCCGAAATCGCCGAATTGAATATCGGCTATTACATGATCGGCGAGGCGTTGTTCGTCGGGCTCGGTGAAACCGTGCGCGCGATGCGGTCGGCCATGGATCGCGGCCGCGCGCGCCTTGGGGGCAGGCACCTGGAGAACCCGGCATGATCATCGGCATCGGCTCCGACCTGATCGACATTACCCGCGTCGCCAAGGTGATCGAACGTCATGGCGAGCGCTTCCTTGACCGCATCTTCACCACCGCCGAGCGCGCCAAGGCCGAACGCCGCGCCAAAAACGAGAAAATGGTGGTCGCGACCTACGCCAAACGGTTCGCCGCCAAGGAAGCCTGTTCCAAGGCGCTGGGCACCGGCATCCGGCTGGGGGTCTGGTGGCGGGACATGGGGGTGGTCAACCTGCCGGGCGGCCGGCCGACCATGCAACTGACCGGGGGAGCGCTCGCCCGGCTCAAGGCGCTGACGCCGCCGGGCCATGAGGCGCGGATCGACCTGTCCATCACCGACGACTGGCCGCTGGCGCAGGCTTTCGTCATAATTTCGGCGGTCCCGGCGGGCAAGGCCTGACGCTTCAGGAGCGGGTTTTTCAATTTTCCCACGACGAAACTAAAAATCTTCGATCTATCAAAGGATTAGCAAGTTTTGATAGCGTCGTTGATTGCGCGGTTGCGAACAACCGTCTAAAACGCCGCGGGGAAACAGGGCGAGTTCGGGTTTACGCCGGGATTCGCTTTCACACCAGAATCGACCATTTCCTTGACGCGAAACGACTAGCGATTCGCGTAAGGAGGATATGCTGCCACCCGGTGGCAGAAGCGAATGGAAATTGGGAAAGCGATGAGCGTGACCACAGGGACAAAATCTGAGAGCGGCTTGGGTGAAACCATCCGTGTCGTCGTTCATGCGCTTTTGATCGCCCTGGTGATCCGCACCTTCCTGTTCCAGCCCTTCAACATCCCCTCGGGCTCGATGAAGGCGACGCTGTTGGTCGGCGACTATCTGTTCGTCTCCAAATATTCCTACGGCTACAGCCACTACTCGATCCCGCTATCGCCGCCGCTGTTCTCGGGGCGCATCCTCGGTTCCGAACCGAACCGCGGCGACGTCGTCGTATTCCGGCTGCCGAAGGATGACTCCACCGACTACATCAAGCGCGTGATCGGGCTGCCCGGCGACCGCATCCAGATGAAGGAAGGCCTGCTTTACATCAACGAGAAGCCGGTGGTGCGCGAGCGCATCAGCGACTTCATCGGCGAGGATCCCTGCGGGTCGTCCGACGCCACCGCGCGGGTAAAACGCTGGAAGGAAACGCTGCCGAACGGCGTTACCTATGAGTCGCTGGATTGCGTCGACAACGGATTCTACGACAACACCAATGTCTACACCGTGCCGCCGGGCAATTTCTTCATGATGGGCGACAACCGGGACAATTCGACCGACAGCCGGGTGCTGTCGGCGGTGGGCTATGTGCCGTTCGAGAATCTGATCGGCCGCGCCCAGATGATTTTCTTCTCCATTGCCGAGGGCGAACATGCCTGGATGTTCTGGCGCTGGCCAACCGCGGTGCGCTGGAATCGCATGTTCACAATTGTGCGATGAACGACGACGCGCAGGACATCCAGACCCCATCGTCATCAGGCGAAGCGTCCCCTCAGCCTGACACCGGGCACGAGCCCGTGGCGAAGAAGAAACGCAGCAAGGTCAGCGCCAAGGCGGCGGCTGCGGCGATCGAGTCGCGCATCGGGTACAAGTTCGCCGACACTGCGCTGCTGACCACCGCGTTTACGCATGTCTCGGCCCTGAAGCCTGCCACCCGACACCGCGCGGACAGCTATCAGCGCCTGGAGTTTCTCGGCGACCACGTGCTCGGACTTGTCGTGTCCGACATGCTTTATCGCGCCTATCCGAGGGCCGACGAAGGCGAATTGTCCAAGCGCCTGGCCGACCTCGTGCGCAAGGAAAGCTGCGCCGATGTCGCGAAATCGCTCGGGCTGCTCGACGATATCAAGCTCGGCGCGGTTGGTGCTGCGGCTGGGGCGCGGTTGCGCAAATCCGTGCTCGGCGACATCTGCGAAGCCGTGATCGGGGCGATCTTTATCGACGGCGGCTATGCGGCTGCGGCGCAATTCGTCGAGCGCAACTGGACCGAGCGGATGCGCAAGCCGCGGCGGCCGTTGCGCGATCCCAAGACCGTGCTGCAGGAATGGGCCCAGGGCAAGGGGCTGCCGACCCCGGTCTATCGCGAGGTCGAACGCACCGGGCCGCATCACGATCCGCAGTTTCGGGTTGCGGTGGATTTGCCGGGACTGGACCCGGCTGAAGGTGTGGGCGGCAGCAAGCGCGCCGCCGAGAAGGTAGCAGCATCCGTGATGATTGAACGTGAAGGCGTTGGTGGCGGCAGCAATGACGGATGAAACTCCCGACAGGGATGCACCGGCGACAGCGACGCGCTGCGGCTTTGTCGCGCTGATCGGCGCCCCCAATGTCGGCAAGTCCACGCTCGTCAACGCCCTGGTCGGCTCCAAGGTCACGATCGTCTCGCGCAAGGTGCAGACCACGCGGGCGCTGATCCGCGGCATCGTGATCGAGAACAACGCCCAGATCATCCTGGTCGACACGCCCGGGATATTCCTGCCCAAACGACGGCTCGATCGCGCCATGGTGTCGACGGCCTGGAGCGGGGCGCATGACGCCGATCTGGTCTGCGTGCTGCTCGATGCCAAATCGGGCATCGACGAGGAAGCCGACGCCATCCTGACCAAGGTGGCTGGTGTCGCGCACAAGAAGATCCTGGTGCTGAACAAGATCGATCTGGTGCCGCGCGAAAAGCTGCTGGCGCTGGCCAAGGCCGCCAACGACCGCCTGCCGTTCGCGGAGACGTTCATGATCTCGGCGCTGTCGGGCGACGGCGTCGACGATCTCAGGCGCACGCTGGCGGCGATGGTGCCGGCGGGACCGTTTCATTATCCCGAAGACCAGATGTCGGATGCGCCGCTGCGGCATCTGGCGGCCGAGATCACCCGGGAAAAGATCTTCCGGCAGTTGCATCAGGAATTGCCGTATCAGTCGACGGTCGAGACCGACAGCTGGACCGAGCGCAAGGACAAATCCGTCCGCATCGAGCAGACGATCTTTGTCGAGCGCGAGAGCCAGCGCAAGATCGTGCTCGGCAAGGGTGGCGCCACCATCAAGTCGATCGGTGCCGATTCACGCAAGGAACTCACCGAGATCGTCGGCGTGCCGGTGCATCTGTTCCTGTTCGTGAAGGTGCGCGAAAACTGGGGCGAGGATCCCGACCGCTACCGCGAAATGGGACTGGAGTTTCCAAAGGAATGACCGGCGTCTCATGAACGTACCCCGAAACGTCGTCTGGTTTGAGGTGCTGCTGTATCTGTCGCTGACGCTCGACGCGTTGTCGGTGGCGTTTCAGGACCGCACTCCGACCGGGGAGATGACCGAACAGTTGATCTCGATGGCGACCGTGATGGCGGGCGCGATGATCCTGTTGCTGGTGTATTTCGTCTGGCTCGCGGCGCAGCGGCGCAAGAGCTGGCCGCGCTGGGTTCTGATCGCGGCGCTGATCATGTCGATCTATTCGCTGGTGGAAGTGATCGGCGATACCGGTCTGGCGCTCGACAGCGCCATCGAGGTGGTGTCCTGCGCCTTGACCGTGGCGGGGCTGTATTTCTCCTTCACCGGCGATGCGCGCGGCTGGTTCAATAGTTGATCCGGCGATCGCCTGAAGGCTTCGGTTAGTCCCGTAGCGACGACCCGCCGTGACATGTTAAACTTATCCCATGGAATGGACCGACGAAGGCATCGTGCTGGGCGTGCGGCGGCATGGCGAATCCTCGGCCATTGTCGAACTGCTGACGCGGAGCCACGGCCGCCATCTCGGCCTGGTGCGCGGCGGCGCGGGCAAGCGGATGCGGCCGTTGCTGCAGCCCGGCAACAGCGTCACCACGGTATGGCGGGCGCGGCTCGACGAGCATCTCGGTTATTACGTCGTTGAGGGCACGCGCTTGCGTGCGGCGACCCTGCTGGCGTCGGCGCATGCGACCTACGGCGTCACTCATCTGGCCTCGCTGGTGCGGCTGTTGCCGGAGCGCGATCCGCACGAAGACATCTACGAGATGCTGGAGCGAACGCTCGACGATTTCGACGATGCCGGCGCTGCCGCCATACATCTGGTGCGGTTCGAACTCGCAATGCTGGCCGAACTCGGATTTGGGCTCGATCTGGAAAATTGCGCCGCCACCGGCGGGAGCACCGAGCTGATTTACGTTTCGCCGAAATCCGGCGGTGCGGTGTCGCGGGCGGCGGGCGAGCCGTACCGTGACCGGCTGCTGCGGTTGCCGCCGTTTCTGCGCGAAGGCGAGGGCGCCTCGAACGAGCTGGTCGGATCAGGATCTGCAGGACGGTTTCCGGCTGACCGGGCTGTTTCTTCTGCGCCACGTGCTGGAACCGCGCGGGCAGGGCCATTCCGACGCCCGCGACGGATTTATCAATGCGGTGGCGCGAAGCAGGGTTGCCATTCAGCCGAATTGATCGCGAGTTTCATCCAAGGGTCGCGCAGTTTCCGCGCGGTGCAGTATTAACTTTGTCGACCGATCTACCACCGCGTGCTGCGCATGGCGCTGTCTTCTGAGCGGGACCCTGTGCCGCATTTTGGCCACCTCAAATTACTTAAAGCCACCGATCGGAACCTAGTTCCGCGAAGTTATCGCGCGCCGCTGGACCAGAAATAGTCCCCGTTAAAGCGGCTGTCTTGATCGCAGTTGAGCGATCTCCCCGACCAAGGATTTGTAAGTAAATGCGTACCCTCTTAGCTGCAACGGCCGTGCTTTGCGTTTTCGCGTCGAATGCGCAGGCTCGATCGTATCATCATCACGGCCATTCCGCGCGGCATGCTCATTATGCCGGACGTCCCGGGGCCTGGTGCGGGTGGTACATGCGCAGTCAGGTCGGCAGCGATCCCGGTTCGTCGTTCAATCTGGCTCGATCATGGGCGCGTTATGGATCGGACGCAGGCGGTCCGTCCGTCGGTGCGATCGTCGTCTGGCGGCATCATGTCGGAAAAATTGTCGGCCAGGAGAACGGCCAGTGGATCGTTCAAAGTGGCAACGACGGTAACGCTGTCAGGACCCGTCCGAGATCGCTTGCCGGCGCGATCGCATTCAGAACCGCATATGCAGCGTATTAGGCGGTGACTCAATCAGGCATGCCGAACCAGGAGAACACGTCGCACAGCCAATCGTGGCACGGCATGTGCTTTCCATAAATCGATCGTTGACGGCACGCCGGAATGCGATTCGGCTCGGCGGGTATCCCGGCAAACCACCGAGCCGTTCCACCCCTAGGGGAACCAAGGTTCCCTTCAACCGTTGCGATATGACCGGATCGCGGATCTCGGAGAAACGCCAGATGGGCGCGCGTTTGATATGTCTTTTGGTGGTCTTGCTTGGATTTTCGTCCAACGCGATGGCCGCGGAGCGAGGCGGCATCATGCACCGCATGTCCTGCGTGGCGGTCAGGTATTACGTCGCGCTCTATTCGGCGACTGCCGCCGAACAATATGCCCGGAGCAAGGGCGCAACCGATGCGGACATCGATGCGGCGCGCCGCTGCATCAAGTCGGATCTGACGCAGACCGCCTCGGCTCAGAAAAATCCGGGTAAATAGCCGGTCAACGTCCCTGTGGGCTCCTGAGATGGTGACGGTCGAATCGAGTCCAAAGTATCTGGCCCCGCTGCCCTGATTCGCGCCTTGCCCGATTCGCCCCAAAAGTTTAATCCGTCGCCATGGGAAAACGACTGATTCCGCCTGAACCGGCCGAGGTTCACGAGGTGATGCTGCGTGATGCGCTCGAGGAGCGCTATCTCGCTTACGCGCTTTCGACCATCATGCACCGCGCGCTACCGGACGCCCGCGACGGCCTGAAGCCGGTGCATCGCCGCATCCTCTACGGCATGCAATTGCTGCGGCTCGACCCCGGCACGCCGTTCAAGAAATCCGCCAAGATCGTCGGCGACGTGATGGGTTCGTTCCATCCGCATGGCGACCAGGCGATCTACGACGCCATGGTGCGCCTCGCGCAGGACTTCTCCTCGCGCTATCCGCTGGTCGACGGCCAGGGCAATTTCGGCAATATCGACGGCGATAATCCGGCCGCCTACCGCTACACCGAAGCGCGCATGACCGACGTCGCGCGGCTGCTGCTCGACGGCATCAACGAGGACGGCGTCGAATTCCGTCCCAATTACGACGGCCAGTCGAAAGAGCCGGTGGTACTGCCCGGCGGCTTTCCGAACCTGCTCGCCAATGGCGCGCAGGGCATCGCGGTCGGCATGGCGACCTCGATCCCGCCGCACAACGTTGCCGAACTCTGCGACGCCGCACTGCATCTGATCGACAAGCCCGACGCCAAGTCGAAGGCGCTGCTGCGCTGGGTCAAGGGTCCGGATTTCCCGACCGGCGGCATCATCATCGATTCCAAGGAGAGCATCACCGAGGCCTACATGACCGGGCGCGGCTCGTTCCGCACCCGCGCCAAATGGAACCAGGAAGAGGGCGCGCGCGGCACCTGGGTCGTGGTCATCACCGAGATTCCCTGGCTGGTGCAGAAGTCGCGGCTGGTCGAGAAGATCGCCGAACTGCTCAACGAGAAGAAACTGCCGCTGGTCGGCGACGTCCGCGATGAATCGGCGGAAGACATCCGCCTCGTGATCGAGCCGAAGTCGCGCGCGGTCGATCCCGAATTGCTGATGGAATCGCTGTTCCGGCTGACCGAACTGGAAAGCCGGATTCCGCTGAACCTCAACGTGCTGGTGAAGGGGCGCATCCCCAAGGTGCTCGGCCTCGCCGAGTGCCTGCGCGAATGGCTCGACCATCTGCGCGAGGTGCTGCTGCGCCGCTCCAACTACCGCAAGGAGCAGATCGAGCATCGGCTCGAAGTGCTCGGCGGCTATCTGATCGCCTATCTGAACATCGACAAGGTGATCAAGATCATCCGCACCGAGGACGAGCCGAAGCCGGCCTTGATCAAGGCGTTCAAGCTCACCGAATTGCAGGCCGATTCCATCCTCAACATGCGGCTGCGCAGTTTGCGCAAGCTCGAGGAAATGGAAATCCGCACCGAGGACAAGAACCTCCGCGGCGAGTTGAAGGGTATCAAGGCACTGCTCGGCTCCGAGACCGAGCAATGGGCCAAGGTCGGTGACCAGGTTCGCAATGTGCGCGAAATCTTCGGGCCGAAGACGCCGCTCGGCAAGCGCCGCACCCAATTCGCCGACGCGCCTGAGCACGATCTCGCCGCCATCGAGGAAGCCTTCGTCGAGCGTGAGCCGGTCACGGTAGTGGTGTCCGACAAGGGCTGGGTGCGCACCCTGAAGGGTCACGTCGCCGATCTCTCGGGGCTGACCTTCAAGACCGACGACAAGCTCGACAAGGCCTTCTTCGCCGAAACCACCTCAAAACTGCTGTTGTTCGCGACCAACGGGCGGTTCTACTCGCTCGACGTCGGCAAACTGCCGGGCGGCCGCGGCCATGGCGAACCGATCCGGCTGTTCGTCGACATGGATCAGGACGCCGCGATCGTGGCGCTGTTCGTCAACAAGGGCGGGCGCAAATTCCTGGTCGCCAGCCATGACGGCCAGGGTTTTGTGGTCAACGAGGACGATTGCGTCGGCAACACCCGCAAGGGCAAGCAGGTGCTCAATGTCGAGATGCCCAACGAGGCCCGCGCCATCGCCACGGTGACGGGCGATAGCGTCGCGGTGATCGGCACCAACCACAAGATGGTGATCTTCCCGCTCGACCAGGTGCCGGAGATGGCGCGCGGCCGCGGCGTGCGGCTGCAGAAATACACCAGCGCCGCGCTGTCCGATGTCGCGACCTTCGATGCCAAGGCCGGCCTGACCTGGAAGGATTCCGCCGGGCGCGACCAGAGCATGACCGCCAAGGAACTGACGGATTGGCGCGGCAACCGCGCCGACGCCGGCCGCCTGGCGCACGGCCTGCCGAAGTCGAACAAGTTCAACCGGGGCGTGGAGTAGGGACGCCCCGGCGCGGTCGGCCGATACGGGACCGTAATAGTATTCGGGTTTTCAGGTGCGCTATAATCGCGGTCAAATGCGTTGACCGGCAACGAAAGCGCCATGGCCCATCCCCACGACCATCATCATCACGATCATGCGCACGAGCATGGTCATGATCGCGCACATGGGCACGACCACGGCCATGCGCATGGCCATGTCGGGCATAGCCACGCGCCGGATCATTTCGGGTTTGCGTTTGCGGCCGGCGTCACGCTCAACACGGTGTTTGTGATCGCCGAGCTGGTGTTCGGCTATGCCGCGAACTCGCTGGCGCTGATCTCCGATGCCGTCCACAATTTCTCCGATGTGATCGCGCTGCTGCTGGCCTGGGGCGCGGCATGGCTGGCGCAGAAGCAGCCGACCCATCAACACACCTATGGCTACCGCCGCGCCTCGATCCTGGCGGCGTTGTTCAATGCCGGCCTGCTGCTGATCGCGGTCGGCGGCATCGCGGTCGAAGCCATCAACCGGATTCAGGAACCCGCTGAGGTCGCCGGCTGGACCGTGGTGCTGGTCGCGGCACTCGGCATACTCGTCAACGGCTCGACCGCGCTGTTGTTCATGCGGGGACGCCATGGCGACCTCAATATTCGCGGCGCCTATCTGCACATGGCGGCCGACGCCGGCGTGTCATTTGGCGTGGTGATCGCGGCGCTGGTGATCATGGCGACCGGTTGGCTCTGGGTCGATCCGGCGATCAGCCTGTGCATCGCCGCCGTCGTGCTGGCGAGCGGCTGGGGCCTCGCCAAGGACAGCGTCAACCTCGCGCTCGACGGTGTGCCGAAAGGCATCGAACTGGCCAAGGTGAAGGATTTTCTGATCCGGCTGGAAGGCGTCACCGAACTGCACGACCTGCACATCTGGGCCATGAGCACCAACGAAACCGCGCTGACCGCGCATCTGGTGCGCCCAGCCGGCTTCAACGATGCGTTTCTGCACGGCGTCTGCGAGGAGTTGTCGCGCCGCTTCAACATCCACCATGCTACGTTGCAGATCGAGGCCAGCAGCGACGTCTGCAAGCTCGCGCCGGCGGAAGTGGTTTAAGCGCCCGTTTCGGGATTTGGAGATTGATCCATGCACTCACATTCCCTCGATCAATGGACCCACGATCACGTCTTCCTCGGCCAGCGCCACGACCGCAATGAGCGCCGCACCTGGTTTGTGGTCGCGTTGACGGTCGCGATGATGGTCGGTGAGATCACCGCCGGGACGTTGTTCGGATCGATGGCGCTGCTGGCCGATGGCTGGCACATGGCGACCCATGCCGCCGCGCTCGGCATCGCCGCGCTGGCCTATTTTTTCGCACGGCAGCACGCGCGCAGCGCGCGCTTCAGCTTCGGCACCGGCAAGTTCGGCGACCTCGCGGCGTTTTCCAGCGCCATCATCCTGGGCCTGATCGCGGTCCAGATCGCCTATGAAAGCGCGCAGCGGCTGTTTCATCCGGTGCCGATCGCCTTTGGCGAGGCGATCCCGATCGCGGTGCTCGGCCTGGTCGTCAACCTCGCCAGCGCATGGCTATTGCGCGACGACCATGATCACCATCATGGCCACGGTCACTCGCATTCCCATGATGCGCATCACCACCACGACAACAATCTGCGCGCGGCCTATATCCACGTGCTGGCGGACGCCGCGACCTCGGTATTGGCGATCACAGCACTTGTGATCGCGATGGTCTCGCAATGGGTCTGGACCGATCCGGTGGTCGGCATCGTCGGCAGCCTCGTGATTGCAAGCTGGGCGTATGGGCTGATCCGCGCTTCCGGCGCGGTGCTGCTCGACGTCTCGGCCGACAAGGATCTGGAAACCGTGATCCGCGACCGGATCGAGACCAAGGGCGATCGGGTCACCGATCTGCATCTGTGGCAGGTCGGTCCCGGCCATTGCGCCGCCGTGATCTCGGTGATCTCGGACAACCCGCTGCCGCCCGCGACCTATAAGCGCCGGCTCGGCGGATTGAAGCGGCTCTGTCACATCACGGTCGAGGTCGAGCGGTGCCCGCATGAGGCGACGGCTTAGCCCGCATCAAATATTCATCAGCTGATTAGGCTTCGCGCGCGCGTCAGCCCTGCGGGGCGGATACGGCCGGTGGCGATGGGGTCGTCACCTTCTTCGGCTTCAGCGTGCCGGCGTAGAATGACATTCCGCCGATCAGGACGACGGCGAGGAAATAGGTCGCGTAAGCTTGCGGCCGGGTGGTCGCCCATTCGACCAGGCCACGCAATCCGACCGGTTTGTCAGCTTCATTTTCCATAACGAGGTTTTGCTTTAAAAGGATTGGAATTGGAAGACCAAACTGCAAGCGGAATTGCCGGATAATGCGCTGGCATCGGGGTGGGGGACGCCAATGAAATTCTCGCCGGTGAACTTACAAAGCAAACGCGCCGCAGTCGGCCGGCTATTTGCGCTGGTGGCGTTCTGCATCATCGGATTTTCGGTTCCCACACAAGGCGCGTCCGCGCAAACGCCGTTTTACCAGGCTGATGCGGCGCGACATTGCGGGACCGCCAGGCACCTTGATCAGTTCCGAGCCGATGTTCGGGCCGGTCGGCGCGCAGGCCTACCGTATCCTGTATCGCTCGACCGGGCTGCACGACGAGCCGATCGCGGTTTCCGGCGTCGTCGTGATTCCGCCGGGACCGCCGCCGCCGGAAGGCCGTCCGATCGTGGCGTGGGCGCATCCGACCACCGGCGTAGTGCCGCATTGTGCGCCGTCGCTGGCGATCTTCGTTTTCCAGTCGATGATGGGACTGCGGCCGATGATCGAGCGCGGTGTGGTCGTGGTGGCGACGGATTATCCCGGCCTCGGCACCGCGGGTCCGCATCCTTATCTGGTCGGCGTCAGCGAAGGCCGCGCCGTGATCGATTCCGTGCGCGTCGCGCGCCTGATGCCCGGTGTCGGCGGCGGCAATCGCTTTGCGGTGTGGGGCCATTCGCAGGGCGGTCAGGCCTCGCTCTACACGGGATTGCTGGCGAAGGCTTACGCGCCTGAACTCAATCTGGTCGGCGTTGCGGCCGCGGCGCCGGCGACCGAGCTCGTCACCTTGATGGGCGACGATTTCAAGACCACCGGCGGCAAGAACCTGACCGCGATGACGTTGTGGTCGTGGTCGCGGGTGTTCGGCGCGCCGATCAACAAGGTCGTGGTTCCCGAAGCGATACCAACCGTCGATCGGCTTGCCGACGAATGCATTGAATCGATTTTCGATATCATGGAGCGGCGCCGGACCGAAAAACCGCTGGAACAGCATTTCCTCTCGGTGCCGAACATCGCTCTGGTCGAACCCTGGAAGACGCTGGCGATGCGCAACACGCCCGGGCCATTGCCGCCAAATATTCCGCTGTTCCTGGCGCAGGGCACCATCGACAATCTGGTCCGTCCCGACGTGACCCGCGCCTACTTCCAGCAACAATGCAAGGCCGGCGGCAAGGTACGGATGGTGTGGTTGCCGAACGAGGGTCACGGCTTTGCCGGGCGCGATAGCGCCAACGCCGCGGTCGACTGGATGATGGGCCGCTTCGCCGGCGAGCCAGTACCGGATGATTGCGGAAGCTAGTCGAGCGGAGGCGGGACGATCGGCTCGCCGTCGGCCTTCGCATCCGGCTTTAGCATACACAGCGCCAGCAGTGCGGCGAGGCTGAGCGCGGAGGAGACGATCAGGATGCGGCTTCCGATTGCGTCGATCAGCAGGCCGAACGCCAGCGGGGCGACCGCTTGCGCCATCCGCGCCGGCGCGCCGATCAGGCCGAGGCGATAGCCGTAATTTTCCGGACCGAAGATCGCCAGTGGCAACGTGCCGCGCGCGATGGTCAGGATGCCGTTGCCGGCGCCGTGAAAGATCGCGAACACGCTCGCCGCACCACCGCCCGCCAGCGCGAGGATCGCCGCGCCGATCGGGTGCATGAGGCAGGCCAGCCGCGTCGAGATCAACGGATGGTAGCGCTTCAGAAGACTGGCCTCGGCGATCCGGGCGATGACTTGCGCCGGGCCGATCATCGCGCCGGCGAACACCGCCTGAGCCGTGGTCGCGCCGGCGGCTTCGACAATGCGCGGCAGATGCGCCGCCATCGCGCCGGTGACGCTCCAGGCCGCGGCAAAGGCGAATGCCAGCAGGATCATGGTTCGGTCGATCGGGATGTGCGGCTTGACCGGCGTCGCGACGGCGGCCTTGACGCCCCTGACCGGCGGCAGCATCCACCAATTGATCGGCAGGCCGATCAGGATGTGCGCCGCGGCCCACGCAAAACAGGTCTCGCGCCAGCCAATGGTGTGCAGGCCCCAGGCGCTCAGCGGCCATCCGATCGTAGAGGCGAAACCGGCCATCAAGGTGATGCCGGTGATCGCGCCTCGCGCCGTATCGCCATAGATCCGTCCGAGCGCTGCGAAGGCGGCGTCGTACAGCCCGTATCCCATGCCGACGCCGAGCAGCAGCCAGGCGATCACGAGCAGGGGAATTGAAGTGGTCAATCCAAGCAGCGCCAATCCGGCCGCCAGCACCAGATTGGAGATCGACAATACGGATCTGCCGCCGACCAGATCGATCTGGCGGCCGATGCGTGGGCCGAGCAAGGCTGCGAGCACCAGTGCGGCGGAGAAGGCGGCGAATACCCAGTTCGAGGAGATCCCGAGGTCGTGCGCGATCGGATCGGCCAGGATGGCCGGCAGGTACATGCTCGACGCCCACGCCAGCGTCTGTGTGGTGCCGAGCGCCAGGATGATCGGAAGCCGGCCGCCGCTCATGGCTCACGCGCCATCGTTATTCCCTGCCTCCTTGATCCGCCCCGCAGTTGACCATTTGCGGGCAGCGCCGGAGCTGCGTCAAGCCGCGCGCCGCATCGTCTTGCGAGCCTTTCGCCAGGCATGATTACGCGGCATAGTAAGGTCATGGATCCGACGCCCCGATCGCATCTGATGAACTGGCTGGTCAGCCAGGGGCTGACCGGCCTGCCCGAAAACGACCTGCTGCGCGGCTTCTGCGAGCGCTGCCGGGCGGGCGGCCTCGACCTGTCGCGCGGCCTCGTCTTCATCGACACGCTGCATCCGATCTTCGAGGGCCGCGGCTTTCGCTGGAACGACACCGAGAGCAACGAGAGCGAAATGTTCGAATATGGCTCGACCAATGAGGGCGATGCCGCCCAGACCTGGCGCCGCTCGACCTTCTATCACCTGCTCGAGCACGGCCATGACGAGATCAGGATCGATCTTGCCGATTGCCACAATCTCGATTTCTCGATGATCGACGATCTCGCCGCCCAGGGTCACAAGCACTTCATCGCCTTCGTGCACCGCTTCGGCGAGGCCGGCACCATGGGGCAGATGGATTGCCTCTACTCCTACTGGGTGACGCGGCGCGATGATGGTTTTAGCGAGCAGGGCCTTGCCGCGTTGCGCGACCTGGTGCCGGTGCTGGGGCTCGCGATCAAGTCCGCGGCGCAAGTGGATATCGCCCGAACCCTCGGCCGGGTCTATCTCGGCCGCGACGCCGCCGAGCAGGTGCTGCGCGGAAAAATCTCGCGCGGCGTCACCGAACGCATCAACACCGTGCTGTGGTTCTCGGATTTGCGCGGCTCGACTTCGATCAGCGAGACCATCGCGCCCGACGAGATCATTCCGTTCCTCAACGATTACGCCCAGGCCTCGATCGACGCGATCCATGATTCCGGCGGCGAGGTGCTGAAGCTGATGGGCGACGGCGTGCTGGCGATGTTTACCCACGAGAACATGGCCGCGGCCAAGCGCGCCGCGCTGCGCGCCGAACATCAGTTCCGCCGCAACATGATCGCGCTCAACGCCCGACGTTCCACCGAGGGAAGGCCAACGACATCCGCCTATGTCGGCCTGCATGTCGGCGAGGTCTTTTATGGCAATATCGGCAGCGAGGACCGGCTCGACTTCACCGTGGTGGGGCCGGCGGTGAACGAAGTCAGCCGCATCGCCTCGATGTGCCGCTCGGTCGATCGCGAATTGCTGGCATCGGCGGATTTTCGCGCCGGGCTCGATGCCGCCGGGCGCGGCTATCTCGTTTCCACCGGCCGGTTCGCGCTTCGCGGCATCGGCCGGGCGCAGGATCTCTACACCCTCGATCCCGAGATTGCGGCCGACGAGGTCGTGACCGGCAAGTACGAGCGCTATCTGGCCGGCTGAGCTGCTTTGGCGCGCAGCGTATAAAGCGCCACCGCGACCAGCGAGGCGGATGTCAGCACGGCTCCCAGCGCGAACATCGCCTGAGGCGAGACCGTGGCGGCGAGCCATACGCCGATTGCCGCACTCATCATCTGCCAGAAGCCGACCAGCGCGGAGGCCGCACCGGCCTTCTCGCCGAACGGCGAGAGCGCTTGCGCGGTGCCGAGCGGATTGACGATGCCCATGCCGAGCAGAAACACCGACATGGCGCCCAGGAACGGCAGGAAGGTCGGCGAGAGGATCGACACCAGCAGCATGGCGACGCTGCCGATCGCCGCTGTCAGCAGCCCGCCCTTGATCGAGCGGTCGAGCCCGAAGCGCGGCGCCAGTCTGGTGGCGAGCATGCCGGCCGCGAACACCACCATCACGGTGCCGGCGAAGAACAGCCCCAGCTGGATCGGCGTGAACTGCAGCCCTTCGATCAGAATGCGCGGCGCCGCCGAGAACATCGCAAACAGCCCGCCCATGATCAGGCTGACGGTGGCGGCCGGAACCACGAAGCGGCGATCGACGATCAATCCGAAATAGGTTTTGGCGATCGCTACCGGATTGAGCGGGGTTCGCGTCGCATGATGGGTCTCGCCGAACACCAGATCGTAGGCGAGGGCGGCGATCGCGGCAAAGGCCCCGACAAAGATGAATTCGGAGCGCCAGCCGAAATAATGATCGAGCGCACCGCCGAGCAGCGGCGAGAAGCCGGGGGCTGCCGCCATCGCGATCATGATCAGCGCCATCGCGCGCGCCAGCGCCGCGCCGCTGAAGAGGTCGCGGGCGATGGCGCGGGACAGTACCGAGGTGGCGCAGGCGCCGGCGGCCTGGATGACGCGGCCGATCAAAAGGTTCGGCAAATCATTGGCAAGGCCGCAATAGGCGCTGCCGACGAGAAACACCGCAAATCCCGTCAGCACCGGCCAGCGCCGGCCGTAACGATCCGAGACCGGGCCGACGACGAGCTGGCCGAGCGCGAACACCGCCAGGAACACCGTGATCGCCGAGGTCACCGCGGCGCTCGAGACCTGCAATGACGCGGCCATCTGCGGCAGTGACGGCAGCAGGATGTTGGTGGCGAGCGTTCCGGTCGCCGCCAGCGCGGCAAGCACCGCGATCTGCGCCGAACTCGAGGCCGCCTCCGGCCGCGGCGCGGCTGCCATCGTGGAAAAGGTCTGGTCGGCCATGAGAACTCCCGGTCAATATGACATGATAGATATCATATTAAACGGAAAGCGGCGAGATCTTGGACGATAGGTTGGAGCGTGAATTGACAAATTCAGGAGGGCCGGCCGATGCCCGTCCCGGACTTGATCTCTGCGGTGCGGCCGTAGCTAACCTTATTGGTTGAGCAATTCAGTGGGGGTACTTTTTGAAAGCCCGCACATTATCTGCAGATTTCCAAGCAATTCGCGGGCCCCAAGAGACTTCTTGAGAATCAGGGATGCGCCCTTTTGACCACAGACTTCTCCCTGTAAACGCCGTATAATTACGTCGCTGAGTTGCCGTCCACTTTGCACGATAAAGGGAATATCTTGGGTTTCCGGCGTGGACCGCAGTCTCGCCAAAAGGCTCTCGGCGTCGCTGTTCGGCATGAAATAATCGGAAACGATGACAGCCGGCGGGCGCCTCTTTGCCTTCCAGAAACCCAGTATGCCGTCAGCGGCAAATGACGGTTCAATCCCCAATTTTCGAAGCCCGGAAAAAATGAACTTTCTGACATCCATGTCGTCGTCGACAAGCAGGACCCGAGGGCGCTTAATTACGATGATTTTTTCGGCAGGCTTTTTTACGACGTCTTTTTTCCTCATTGGAAATACGTCAGTTAGAATGGCGTCGAACTTGCTCCAGAAATTGCGTCCCTTGAGTATGTGCGAGGTTTCGACTTTTTCCACGCAGTCGGCAGCTTTCAAATCGGATTGTCCTCTGATGACGACCACGTGCAAGGATGATCTGTGACTATCCAATAATTGTGGCCACCGACCTTCCAACTCCGACGTCAAGAGATTGAGCTTGCATTGTCCCAGCTTGATAAGGGCACTGCGTCCCGATGCTGAGGGCTCTACGTCGAATCCCATCCGTCGACATCGTTCAGCCAACGACCTCACAATATAGGGATCGTCATCAACGATCAGCACCCTCGGTGCTGCATCATTAAACTCGAATGCATTCATTGCGCAGCCCCGTGGAATGAGTAATCCGTCTCGCGCCAGTTCGGCTCTGAATGGACCGAGTTCATCAGAACTAACGCCAGCGCTTGATGGCATCCTCACACAGGCAGCCCTAACGTCACGCTAAAAATCTGTTACGTAGGAATACTTAGGCGATGTTTGTCTCTACGTACGTTGAGCAATATCTCTCCAAACCCAAAGGCAGAATGTGACAGGCGTGATTGCGACGGAAGAGTCCGCCGCCTAATTCGTCATGGCCGGCCGCGTGAGGTCCTGAAAGAGCCAATTTCTGAATTCGGGAGGCTTTGCAGCGATAGCTCCGGGCGCTAGGCTTTCTAACTATCCTGCAATAGGACGCGTGGGGGCGAGCCGTGGCCGCAAGATTGTTGATAGCCAAAGCGATCGCACTGGCTGCTGCCCTTCTCATTTGCGCGGTCTTCGCACCGACGGCGCATGCCGAGTGGCCGGACCATGCCATCCACTGGATCGTGCCGTTTGGGCCCGGCGGCGCCAACGACCTGATTGCGCGGGTGGCGGCCGAGGCCACCGGCAGAAAACTCGGGCAGCCTGTCCTGATTGAAAATCGGCCAGGCGCGACGGTCGGAACGCAGGCGGTCGCTCGGGCCCCCGCCGATGGCTACACCTTTCTGATCGGCGGGGCGGGCGTCATTACCAACAGCCTGTTGCTGAAGGATCTGCCCTATCAGGATTCCGATCTGGTGCCGGTCGGCATGATCGCGGTCGCACCATCGATCATCGTCGTAAATCCAGCCGTACCGGCGACCAATATGGCCGAGTTCGTCGCATGGGCCAGGACACAAGGCGACAAGGGTGTCACCTGGTCTACCGCCGGCAGCGGCAGCACGCCGCATTTCGTTGCCGAGATGTTCAAGGAGGCAACGGGTGCCAATGTAACGATCGTTCCCTACCGAAGCGGCAACGACGGCGTCAACGCCGTGCTTTCGAATAGCGCGTCGGTGACATCGGAGGCGAGCATCGTCGTCTTGCCGCAGATCAAGGCGGGGCTGTTGCGGGCGATCGCGACCACTTACGAAAAACGTGTCAGCGCGTATCCCTCGCTGACGACGACCGAGGAGCAGGGATTTCCCACCGTACGCATCGGCCACTGGGCCGGCCTGTTGGCGCCGCGCGGAACGCCCGAGCCGATCATTCAGCGGATGAATGCGGCGCTGTCGGCCGTCAATAGCGCCGAGGTGCACGACAAGCTCGCCGAGAGCGGCATCGAAACAGCGGCCGGTTCGGTTGCCGATTTCGCCGCTTTCATTGCAGCCGAGCGCCAGCGTCTCGGTGCGCTGGCGGCCACGGCCAAGATGAGCGCCGGGCAGTAGGCATCGGCGGCTGCAGTAGCGCCGCTTTGTCGAACTTAACCCGACCTGCCGCGTGTTACCGTCCAATGGCAAGTCGGCCGAATTCTACACCTTCACGGCAAATTGACGGGCGTTTCCCGACTAGCGCCAGAATCGCAGCACCTAAGACCGTGCGCTCGGCTTTCAAAGTGACGATGGCTCAATATGGTGACAAGTTCCACGCGCTGGTGGCGACATCGTCGATCGACAGGCCTGACGATTTTTCTTGTTCTGCTGCTCGCGCTGACGCGCGGGTCGGTTGCGGATATTGGTATGGATGCCAAGGTTCGGCACATCGTAACGGCCTATCTGGCTCCGGAGACCGTGGGGAAAGCGGGCGGTCTCGCTGTGGCCGTCTACACTGAAGGCCATACCCAATTTTTCAACTACGGCTTCGCCGACGGATCAACCAAGCGGCCAATCACTTCAGACACGTTGTTCAACGTCGCGTCCGTGCGCAAACCGTTTGAGGCCATCCTGGTCGCGCTGGGTACGCTTCGTGGCGAACTCAGTCTGGATGACCCGGTGAGCAGGTATGTCCCTGAGCTGCACGGCGACTACATCAAGAGCGTGACGATCGGTGAACTGGCAACGCATACGTCCGGACTCTTGCTGCCGACCGATCACCCGCCATGGCCGAACGATACGTTCACGCTGCAGCAATTCTTAGGTCTGCTCAACGCATGGACGCCGCAATCAGGCGAGCAGCCTGGGAAGCAGCGCATCTATACACATGCGGGGTATGTGCTGCTGCAGCTCGCGCTCGAACGCCGTTACGGCCGACCTATCGGCGAGCTTGTCGAGGACCGTATCCTGAAACCCCTTGGCATGAACCAAACGTTCCTCCCCGAGCGCGGGCCAGACAATCGCGCCGTCATGGCTTCGGAGCTGTTGAAACGTGTCGTGCAGGGCTACTCTGATACGGGCATCGCGATTGGTCCGCCCGGAAACCAGCAGAGTTATTACGATTTCCCCGGGACCGGTCAGATGTTCTCCTCGGCTCGTGATCTGGCCACCTTTCTCGGCGCCTGTCTCGATGGCGCGGCGATCGATCCGCAATTGCGGCAAGCATTGCTGATGACGCAGCGTCAGACATTTCATGTGAGCGAGAAGTTCGGGCAGGCGATGGCCTGGGAAAACGTTCATTTGAACGACGTGGAAATTGTCGACAAGCCAGGCGGACTTAATAACGCGTCAGCCTATATCGGCCTCGCGCCGGCACACAGAGCCGGCATCGTCCTGCTCGCCAACCGCGCCAATTTCCCACATGAGATCGCCCGCTACAGCGTGCTCCCGGAACTGGCGCGAGAAGAATAGCCGCTGACGTCGATTGGTCCGCGTGTACTCCGCTTTTGAATAGACGCGCACAACAGTTCAGCTAAGCCAGGGAGTGTTGCGGATCCGAGTGCATGCGTTTGGCTTGTGAAATGTCGGGTCGCGATGCTCGATGTAGTCGAAATTGACCGTACCGAACGTCGTCAAAGGCTTCTTTAAGGCCGAGCAAGTCTGAACCTCGATAAATTCATTTTTGAAATCACCGCGAGGAAAGTCGGCGATGACTTGGGCCCGCTGCTCTGCTGTGTACTCATCATATCCAATTCCGACGACGTCCACCAGGACACCCGCGTTGGTGAGAGCAATCTCGGGCCGCATATATTGGGGGATGCCAGGCGTCGTATGCAGGGCGATCGCTTCCCACACCAGATCCGCTTTCAGCTCGGGAATGCCATGGCTTCTGAGAAATTCGCGCGCTGCATCAGCGCCGTCGACCTCGAACCGCTTTGTCTCGGTATGATAGGCGTCAACAAGACCCAAGTCATGAAATAGGGCAGCAACGAAGAGCAGTTCAGAGTCGAATTTTAGATTCTGGCGGATGCCCTTCATCGCTCCGAACAAGAAGACGCGAACCGAGTGGTTGAACAACATCTCGGATTCGTGTTGTCGCACCAGTTCGGCGGCTTCACGCGCGATCTTGCTGTCAGGAATTTTAACGTCGGAAATCATTGGGTATCCTTCGTGTTGCGATTTTGCCGGCCGACGCCGGGTCGGGAGACGATTTAGCGCCGTGGTGGATGCCGCTCGCCACGCCGATGAGCGGTTGCGAGCGGCATTTTTCGGGTCCGTCAGGCGGCCTTCTCGACTGCAGCTTGCGGCGGATTGCGGAAACTGATCGCCATGCGGTTGTAGAAATTCATCAGGCCGATCGCGATCGTGAGATCGACGAGCTCGCGCTCCTGGAAGACCGCGCGTGCAGCTTGGTACGCTTCATCCGGTACGCCGGTCTCGGCGACACGAGTCACCGTTTCTGCCCATGCAAGGGCGGCGCGCTCGCGCTCGTCGAAGAGATTGCCGCCTTCCGCCCACGCTTGCACCAGCGCTAGCTTTTCGATCTTCTGTCCTTTCTTGAGAAGGTCGCGGGTGTGCATGTCCAGGCAATAGGCGCAGTTATTGATCTGCGAGATTCGCAGATAAACGAGATCGACCAGTACAGCGGAAAGGCTGCTCTGCATGACGTAGCCGTAGACGCCGCCCAGCGCCTTCACGCCTGCTGGTGCGATCTGGTTGTAGTCGAGACGCTTGCTCATTTTCTTTCTCCTTGATCGTGGCACTATTTGACGGGGGTGGTCAGTTCCTTGTCGTCAGTATCGACGACGAACACCGCGAGCAGCTTTGCGGGTTTGGTCTTGCTCGCGTTGCGGCTGACGGGATGGCGGGAGCCCGGAGTTTCGTAGAAACTTTCCCCGGTGCGAAAGACCCTCTTGGGTCCGTCATTCACCTGCGACTTGATTTCTCCCGACAGCACATAGCCAAAGATGAAAGCCGATTTCGCGTGGGTGTGCGAAGGCGATGCCCCTCCTGGCATATAGTCGACGACCACGGCGTTCAGCGACTTGCCGGGAATGTTGGGTATCGCCTGTTCGAAATTCGGCGTGACCTTTTCGCCGACACCATGTGCCGCGGCAGGCGTCGCCGTGGCGATCGCGAGAGCGGCGTAGGCCGCGCCGATGATGGATCGTATTTTCATGGTGGGCTCTCCTTTGCCCCTTACAAATGCCCTTCTCTGGTCTATAAAAAAGTACCAAGAAGTGACAAAAGTCGTGTACCACAGTGGGCATGACCAAGCCGCTGAACTTGCAGCTCGATCGGTCTGCGAAGACGCCACTGACCGAGCAGATTCGCAAAGGCATCACAGCCGCCATCGAGAGCGGCGTGCTCGCGCCGGGAGTGCGTCTGCCATCCTGGCTGGACCTGGCCGCTCAACTCGGCGTCGCCCGAGGTACCGTTCGCTCGGCATACGAAAAATTGTCTGCTGCTCAACTCATCGTCGCCTCGCGCGCGACCGGAACCCGTGTCGCGGACCGGCTCTCCATCATCGTTCGACCGGAAGAGACGCCCGATCCCGGCTCGTTCCTTGAGATGTATCAAGAGCTCACCGCGGGGCCGGCGATTTTCCAGATGGGCGTGCCGGCGCAGGAAGCCATCCCCGCCAAACTCTTCGCCAGAATTCGCTCATCGGCGGTTCGCGCAGAATTGAGCGCGCCGGCCATCTATCCGGACCCGCGTGGCGAGCTGGAACTGCGGCGGGAAATAGCCGCCTATCTTGCCATCGCGCGTGGCATCGAATGTTCGCCCTCCCAGATCATCATCACCGGCGGTTTCAGCAGCGGCCTCGGATTGGCGCTTCGTGTGCTCGGCCTTGAAGGGCGGAAAGCCTGGGTCGAGAATCCCGGCTTCCCGTTCACGCGGCGCGGCCTGGAGCTCGCAAGATTATCGCTCGCGCCGATACCGGTTGATGCGGAGGGCATGGATGTCGATCACGGCCTGAACCATGCACCAGATGCCGCGCTGGTTGTCGTGACGCCGGGGCAGCAGGCGCCGCTCGGGTTCACATTGTCGCTTGCGCGGCGTTTACGCCTCCTCGACTGGGCCGCTCAGGAAGGGGCCTGGGTGATCGAGGATGATTATCTGAGTGAGCTTCAGCTGAAGGGCCGGGCAACGCCTGCGCTTGCCTCGCTCGATCGCGCTGGGCGTGTCATTCACATCGGTTCCTTCAGCAAGACGCTGACGCCTGCCTTGCGCCTCGGCTTTCTCGTTGCGCCGTTGCCGCTGGCGACCCGGTTTGCCGAAGTCGCAGCGTGTCTGGCGCCGGCGCCCGGGCCGGCGGTGCAACTCGCGACTGCGGCGTTCATGCGCGACGGCCACTATATGCGGCATCTCCGTCGCACCAAGCGCGTCTATGCAACACAAAGCGAGTCGCTGCTAAAATGCCTTCGCCCACGCGCCAGGGACATTGTGATTGCTGGATTGGCCGTGCTGCTGCGATTGCCGGACGGCGCTCCGGACCTCTCGATCGCCAGGGAGACGCTGTCGTTCGGATTGGCGCCTACGCCGCTATCGCTCTGGTATGCATCGACGGCTTCGGCGCGACCCGGTCTGTTGCTAGGCATCGCTACTTCTCCACAAAAGAGAATCGAGGCGTCCTGTGACCGGCTCATTCGGATCATTGACCGCCTCAGATGACGAACGCAGATGCCGGGTGATATTTTTTAGTTCAACACGCCCTTAGCGCCTTGTCTGGCTCACCGATCATGTCCGGTTGCCGCGCCAGCGCGACCGCGGGCGACAGCAGGATCACCAGCGCTTGCGCGCCGAAGATCGCGACCGCCAGATAGAGGCAGCTTTCGGCCCCATAGAGCCCGCCGACGAGGGCGCCGAGCGCGGCACCGACGGGCCGGGCGCCATAGCTCATGATGTTGATCGCGGAGACTCGGCCCAACAGTGACGGCGGCGTCACCGATTGCCGCAACGTCGTGGTCGAGATCACCCACAGGATCGGGCCGGCGCCGAGCAGGAAGAAACCGAGCCCGGCGAGCAGGGGGCTTGGAATGAACGTGGTCAGCGCCAGCACGACGGACGCCGCAAAACCCGTCACCGGCCCTAGCCCGATCACGACACCGAACGGCAACCGGCGCATCACCCGCGTCGCCGATAGCGCACCGGCCACCATGCCGACGCCATACATCGCCAAAGTCGTGCCGACGCCAACAGCCGATAATCCGAGATGGCGGACCGCATAGGGCACGAATACCGCCAGCAGCAGGAACGATGCGGTGTTGAAGATGAACTGCGTGATGAACACCGGGCGCAGCAGCGCGTGATGCAGCACGAAAGCTGCACCTTCCCGGATCTCCTGCAGCGGATGGCGCCGTGGTGCCGGGGCACGGGCAGGTTCGTAAATTCCTGACAGCAGCACCACTGCAACGATCGACAGCGCAGCGGCGAATCCGAAGGCCGGTGCGGCGCCCACCCATCCCACCAGCACGCCGCCGAGCGCCGGTCCGCTCGCGAACGCAACGGTGCGCGCAAGCTCGATCCGCGCATTGGCGGCGGGGAGCAGTTTCGGCGACACCAGCGAGGGCACCAGCGCCGGTGCGGCCACGCTATAGGCCACGGTGCCGCAGACTGCGATGAAGCCGGTCAGCGCCAGCAGCGGCAGCGTCAGCCAGTTGAGCCAGATCAGCGCCAGAATGGCTGACAGGGCGACCGCGCGCAGCGCTTCTGCTGAGGTCATCAGCCAGCGCCGCGAGATGCGATCGGCCAGCATCCCGGCCGGAATCGCGAACACGATGAACGGCAAGGTCAGCGCGGTCTGGAGCAGGCCGGTCTGGCCTTCGCCGACGCCCAGCATCAGCACCGCGACGATCGGCGCCGCGGCCAGCGCGATCTGCTCGGCGGACTGCGCCGCGAGGTTGGACCACGCCAGCCGGTTGAAGGTCGGGGGCAGGGTGGTATCGGTTCGTGCGTCGGACATGGCGGAACTCCGAATTGGTCGGTTGACCGCTAATGTCCGGCGCCGCACGCACAAAACCCACCCGCTTCCCGATAAGATATCTCAGGCATGCGCAGACCAGTCATGGTTCGAGACGGCGCACCGGACAGCGCAAGGGCGCTGCCAGGAAAGCGCCTCCTCCTCACCATGAGGCCGTGCTTACAATATGGCTGAGAACATGCCGACCTCATCCTGAGGCGCATCGCGAAGCGATGCATCTCGAAGGATGGCAACGGGTCGTGTCTACGCGTGCTGGCGAAATTGCGGCATTATGGCGCAAACGCCATACATGCGGCCGGGTCATAATCGGGCCTCTTGGTCTGCCCTGCTTACGCTTCAGCTTGAAGCGCGACGAAGAACCAATCCCGCGGACCAACTGCGGGTCGTGCGCCATGTCGCATTAAGCTACCGTAGCCTCCTTGAGGCCCCTTTGGATCTGATCGGCGGCAATTGAAGCCAACAAACCGGCCCTAACCGGCGGGTGTTTCCTTGTCCAAAAGAAACGGCCCCAGCACGGAAAGCTGAGGCCGCATAGTTCCAGGACTGCCGGAGGGTTAGCCCGGCACGATTTGATCATGGGGGGCGGGGCCGCCGACACTATTAAATTCGGTGTTAGAGAGTGGCCTGTTTTGATTCCGCGAGTGGCCTAATTGGGCCAGCCCCCTAATTTGAATGAAGGCTCGCTTAAGCATCCCGAATGAGCATCGGGCCCCGATAAAAAAAATCGCAATGCCCCCATACGCCAGAATCATCGCCGCCCATATCATTCCAACCGTTTTCAGGGTTTCGAACATTCGCGATTGCCCTTCCTCGGTCCGAAAGGCTATGGGATGCCCGCTAGAAAATATATCATATGTCGGTATAGGTGCGCCGCTGTCGGTATAGGTGCGCCGCTTGAGCTGACGGCCTCTTTCAATTGCCACTTGGCGGGCGATCCCTCACCAACCACCGTCTTGCCGTTCCGCACCCGCAAGAAGGGCCGCCTGTAGGGCCTCCTCCTGCTTCCGGGTGGCCCAAGCGGCGCGGCACCGCGTGCGGGGCATGATTTAAGCAGTCATGCCCTAGCCGGCGGCGCGCGGCGCGTCTTCCGGTACCGGTACGGCGCTGGGGGCTACCGCCGTCTCGGTGGGAGCAGCCAGTTGCTTGGCGGCGAGCGCGTTGGTGAGGCTGGTCAGTGCATCGGGCCCGGCTGCGAAGCCGGCTTCGGTCAGGATCCGGTCGATCATCGGCTTGAACGCGGACACCGACAGCAACTGGGCGGCGAGGCCATCGCCGAGTCCAAGACCGCCATTACCGCCGCCGCCGTTGACCGCGCCGTTGCCGCCACGGCCGAGCAGGCTGCCGGTGTCGAAGATCCGGATATCGGAAATCTTCTCGATCGGCTTGACCGCTTCGGCCAGCGCGCCCGGGATGATGTTGATGCGCGCCAGATTGAGATCGTAATCGACCATCGCGGTCGAGAGCTTGTTGCGGGCTTCGGCTTTCAGCGTCGCCACTTCGGCCTCGGCCTGGCCGAGCGATTTGACGCCGGCGGCGCGGGTGGTCGCGGCATTGGCGTCGGCCTTGGCCAGCACGTTGATGGCTTCGGCCTTGTTGGCGGCGGCCTGCTTTTCGGCTTCCGCCATCACGGTGATCGGCATCGCGTTGGTTTCGGCGGCCTTTCGGGCCGCGATCACATTGATGGTCTTGTCGCGTTCGGCGATTTCGGTGGCGCGTGCGGTGGTGACCTTTTCCTCGGCCGCGATCGCGATCGCCCGCGCGGTCTCGGCGATGGTCTGCGCTTCCGACTGCTCCTTGCTCTTGGTGGCGACGGCGATCGCGCTTTCCTGCGCCACGATCTGCAGGTCGCGATCCATTTCGGTATTGCGGCGCTTGACCGCGAGGTCAGCCTCGATCTTGCGGGTGTCGCGGGCCTGGTTGGCTTCGGTCTGCTTGTTGGCGACCGCCAGTTCCTGCTGAATGCGATATTCGGCCTCGTTCTGCAGCGCGGTCTGCTCGACCTGCGCGGTTTGCGCGCGCATCGCGGCGGTCTTGTTGGCGATGTCGCGCTGCTGCGCCAGCTCCGCCTCGCGCTTGGTGCTTTCGATCGTCAGCGTGGTCTGCCGCGCGACCAGATCCTGCTGCGCGATGTTGACTTCGGTGGTGCGGACGATCTGGTTGCGCTCCTGTTCACGCTCCTTGGTGATCTTGGTCAGGGTCGTCAAACCATGGGCGTCGAAGAAATTGGTCGGATTGAAATGCTTGATGTCGCTCTGGTCGAGCCGCGTCAGCGACACCGATTCAAGTTCGAGACCGTTGTTCTGGATGTCGGCACCGACCGCGTCCTGCACCGATTTGACGAAGGTCGCGCGCTGCTCCTGCAGCTCCTCGAGGTTCATGGTGGCGGCGACCGAACGCAGGCCGTCGACGAATTTGGCCTCGATCAGTTCGCGCAATTCGGTGGCGTCGTTGGTGCGGTTGCCGAGCGTCTGCGCGGCCAGTGCGATCGACGACATGTCGGGTTTGACGCGGACGTAGAACTCGGCGCCGATATCGACGCGCATGCGGTCCTTGGTGATCAGGGAATCCGGGCCGCCGCGGGCGACTTCCAGCCGCAGCGTCTTCAGATTGACCGCGGCGGTCGAATGGAAAACCGGCAACACGAGAGAGCCGCCGTCGAGCACGACCTTCTGGCCGCCGAGGCCGGTGCGGACATAGGCTTCATCACGCGTCGAACGCCGGTAGAGCTTCGCCAGCATCAGCCCGATAACGAGGATGACGACGACGCCGATGGAGACGGGTACTGCGAGCTCCCACATTTTCTGGATCCTGCCTGATGGTTGTTATTGGGTGATGAGATCGGGTGGTGCGGAAATGGCGATAAAGGTTCTGTTGTCACGATCGACCAGAAGTACGCGGGCGCCGACCGGCAGCGGCGCGGAATCCGGACTGGCGCGCGCCGCCACACTGTGCCAGTTGCCGAAGACATCCTTGAGACGGACGCGGCCGGGCAATCCCTGGTCGAGCGGTCCGATCGAAACCTCGGCGACATGGCCGACGAAATCGGCCTCGTTCACCGCATAGCTCTCGTCGCGCGGGATGATGCGGGCGATGCCGCGGCTGGTCACCCGGATGACGGGGATGCTGAGGCCCAAAGCCGCCAGGGCTGCGACCGGAACCGGCAGCACGGCGCCGGCGCCATGCGCGATGCCCTGCAGCAGGAATCCCGCGATCGAGAAGATGCCGAGCGCCAGGATGATCAGGATCAACAGCGGCAGCCGCCCCGCATTGATCCACAGGAACAGCCCGCCGATGCCGTTGTGGCTGTCGCTGTCGAGCCCGAGATCGTGGCCCACCAGTTCGCTGAGCGAGAAACCGACGATCATGGTCAGCAATTCGATGCCGCCGAGTGAGACCATGATCGCGGCGGCGACCGCGAACGGGCGAACGTCCGGCGCCAGCAGGATGTCGGTCGCTACACTCATTGCTGAGATTTGATCCTTTCAAGCCGCGCCGCGATTTCCTTTTCGCGGTGCAGCCGGTCGAGTTCATCAAGCTCTTTGCCGCCGAGCACGCTGGAAGCGGGAACGCCGGTGACGCGCGCGATCGCCGCCATGGCTCGGTCGGGACTTATTGGTTTAGTCGCGGCAGAGCCCTTGCCGGTTTCATGCGGCGCATGCTGCGAAAGGCTAAGTTCGAGATCGGCGAGGCGGGCTTCGGCCTCGCGCCGTGCGCCAAGCATCGCCTGTAAGGCCTTGGTCTGCTCATCGATTTCGAGTTCGATGAAATCCATCGCGCGTTCCAGCGCGAGCCCCTGGGATTCAAGATCAATTTGCCGTGCGACGCCGGCGCGCGCGAGGTCTTCGCGGTTTTCCGCAAGTGCGAGGCGAATTTTCTCGGTTAACGCAGCGGTTTCCTTGTCCAGTTCTTCGCGCCGCCGTGTCAGCCGGAATTCCTCGGCGCGCGATTTGCCGAGTGCGTAGCGTGCTTCGTCGGCGCCGGAATCGATTTCGCGGATCGCCTGTTTGACCAGCGCGACCTTGTTGCTGCTCTCGGCGTTGTCGATGGTCTGGCTGGCGATGGCGGCAAGAAGCCGGCCCATACGTGCAAGGATGCCTTCGTGAAGCATGGTCTTCTCCTCCGGTTGTGTCGATTTCGATTTGACGGCGATGTGGATTTCGTAAGTCCGGCCGTCCGAGACCAAGTGCGCCGGGAAGGGACTATCCCAGCCGGCAAGATAGCCCGGCACGTCGAATGCAACCAAGACGCGTCCCCGGACAGTGCTAATGGTCAGTGAAGTCGGACCCTTGATCGCGAACAATTTGTCGTCGAGCGGAATGCGCCGCGGCGTCGAGCCCGCGACGTAGAAGGCACGGTCACGCAGCCCGAGCGTCACCAGACGGGCCGGCAGCTCGGTCTCCTTGCGGACTTTCTCGTAAGCCTGGGCGTGCAGCGACACGAGGTTGGCGCCGGGGGCGACATCGCCGAGGATCGCCATCATCCGGTCATAGGCCGCAAAGGTGGCTTCGATCGCGGCAATGCCCGCTTCGTCCGGGGCGAGGGCGTAGCGCAGGGTCGCGGTGGCCGTCTCGGTCGGGAGTTTGATCATGCTGTAAAGCTAAAGCACTTCCCTAGTGCTTTACAAGATCGGCGCGCAGTATCATTTTCGTGACTTCAGATGCAGTTGCAAATGAGTTGCAATAAAGTGCGATATCCGCCACCTTAGGTGGATGGATGCACGAAGCCCCGATTTTGTCCCCGATTCCCCAGCTGCGGCGGTCACTTCCGCTCCGCCGGCTGGATCCGGCTGGCGCAGCGAGCGGGGCGAGCCGTCGCTGGCGGGGATGTTCGGCTCGGTGCGGACCACGACGCAGGGCCCGTTCTGGCGCAAGCTGCTGGCCTTCCTGGGTCCGGGCTATCTGGTCGCGGTCGGCTACATGGACCCCGGCAATTGGGCGACCTCGCTCGCGGGCGGCTCCAAGTTCGGTTACGCGCTGCTGACGGTGGCGCTGCTGTCGAACCTGATGGCGATCGTGCTGCAGTCGCTGTGCACGCGGCTCGGCGTCGGCGCGGGGCGTGATCTGGCGCAGGCCTGCCGCGACGCCTATCCGCGCTGGGTGTCGTGGCCGTTGTGGCTGTCGGCGGAAATCGCCATCACCGCGACCGATCTGGCCGAAGTGATCGGCACCGCGATCGGGCTCAATCTCTTGTTTCATATTCCGCTCGAGATCGGCGTCATCATCACGGCTGCCGACGTGTTTCTGATCCTCGCGCTGCAGGCATTCGGCTTCCGCTGGATCGAAGCCTTTGTGGTGGCGATGCTCGGCGTCATCGCGGCGTGCTTTGCCATTCAGATCGCGCTGGCTGATCCGAACTGGGGCGCCGTCATCAGGGGTTTCGCGCCGACCACCGAGATCCTGCATAACCGCGAGATGCTTTATCTGGCGCTCGGCATCCTCGGCGCCACCGTGATGCCGCATAATCTCTATCTGCATTCCGGCCTGGTGCAGACCCGCGGCTACGGCCACGGCATCGAAGAGCGGCGCGAGGCGATCAAGCTTGCGACTATCGATTCCACCTTCGCGCTGTGCCTGGCGCTGGTCATCAACGCCTCGATCCTGATCCTCGCCGCAGCGACCTTTCACCGCGCCGGCAAGACCGATGTCGCCGAACTCGATCAGGCCCATGCGTTCCTGGCGCCGCTGCTCGGCTCCAGCATTGCGCCGACATTGTTCGGCGTGGCGCTGTTGTGCTGCGGGCTGAACTCCACGATCACCGCGACCCTGGCCGGCCAGATCGTGATGGAAGGTTTCTTGAACCTGCGCATCGCGCCGTGGCTGCGGCGCATGGTGACGCGGATGATCGCGATCGTGCCGGCGGTGGTGGTGACGATCTGGGCCGGCGAGAAGGCGACCGGTCAGTTATTGATCCTGAGCCAGGTCGTGCTGAGCCTGCAATTGCCGTTCGCCGTGGTGCCGCTGGTGATGTTCACCGCCAGCCGCAGCAAGATGGGACCCTTTGTCGCGCCGCGCTGGCTCACGGTGCTGGCGGCGCTGACGGCGGCTCTGATCATCGGGCTGAATGTAAAACTGGTGTGGGACTTTGTCAGCGGGTGAAGATGCCGCGAACGCCTATCACTCCTGCGGCTCCGACGGCACGTCGCCCGACGCGTCGACCCGTAGCCAGCCACTGGGCGCCAGCCGCTGCTGCGGCAGGAAGCGGCCCTTGTAATCCATCTTCTTCGAGCCTTCGATCCAGTAGCCGAGATAGACGTAAGGCAGGCCGAGCCGCTTGGCGCGGGTGATGTGGTCGAGGATCATGAAGGTGCCGAGCGAGCGGCTTTCCTCCGATGGTTCGAAGAACGAATACACCATCGACAGCCCGTCGCTCAGCACGTCGGTCAATGCCACCGCGAGCAGGTCCGAGCCGCGGCCGGTGATGCCGCTGTCGGCATTGCGGCGGCGATATTCGATGATGCGGGTTTCGACGTGGCTGTCTTCCACCATCATGGCGTAGTCGAGCACGGTCATGTCGGCCATGCCGCCATGGCGGTGGCGCTGGTCGAGATAGGCGCGGAACACGGAATATTGCTCCGAAGTCGGCACCGCGCTGCGCTGCTCGCCGATGATGTCGGCGTTGCGGGCCAGGATCTTGCGGAAGTTGCGCGAGGGGCGGAACTCGTTGGCGACGACGCGGACCGAAACGCAGGCGCGGCACTGGTCGCAGGCCGGGCGGTAGGCGATCGACTGGCTGCGCCGGAAGCCGCCATGGGTCAGCAGGTCGTTGAGATCGCCAGCCTTGTCGCCGACCAGATGCGTGAACACCTTGCGCTCGTGCCGGCCCGGCAGATAGGGGCAGGGCGAGGGCGCGGTCAGGTAGAATTGCGGAGTGTCACGCGAATGCTGGGTCACGGGGTATCGTTGGGCTCCGAAGCATCAACCCGCAGCATCGCGCCGCGGGAGGAAATGGTCAATCCGTTTGCCCCGGCGGCCCGCCTTGCGTGGCGGTCAGCGCGCCGCCGCGGTTAATTAATAGGTCCGCGCCGGCTGCGGTACCGGTACCCGGACCGAGCTGTTGATGACGACGGTTCCAAGCACGATATCGTGCAGCAGACGCCGGCGGCCGTTGAACAGCCCGATCAGCAGCACCAGCGGCGTCAGGAACGAGACCGAGACCCAGAACGTCAAGGCGTGGGCGGCGCCGAGCGCGAAATAGCAGGGCGCGCCGTACCAGGTGCGCAGCTCCAGATCCATCACCCGCATACCCATGGTAGCCGAGTGCGGTCCGCCGAGCGACGCGCCGTAATAGACCAGCGCCCAGATGATCGAGGCCGGCGACACCAGCCAGAACAGCGCCCAGCCCAGCCCGAGCGTCACCACGCCGAAGATAGCGATGAAGATACACGCCAGGATCACCGGGATCGACAGCACCACGAGGTCGATCAGGAACGCAAACATCCGCCGCGTCAGTACGCCGCGAAACAGTTCCGGATGCAGATCCGGATCGAACGCATGCGGCTGCACCCCGCCGTCGTTTCGCCAGGCGCCGCCAGCAGATGACGTGCCGCCAGCGTATGAAGGGCCGCCAGAAGCATTGCCGCCGGTATTACCCGAACCGCCGTAAGACATGGTCACCCCTCCCGAGGGTTAATTGCCGCTGAGCACATGGGAAGGCTAGTTTCGGACCGCAAGAGGATCGTTTGGCCAGCAACCGAGGTCATTCCGGGTTCGATGCTACGCATCGCCCCGGAATGACGAGCTAGTTGCTCAACCCTCCGCCTTCAGCTTTTCCGCGGCCTTCGGCGCGAAGTACGTCAGCACGCCGTCCGCGCCGGCGCGCTTGAAGGCGACGAGGCTTTCCATCATTGCGCGCTCGCCGTCGATCCAGCCATTATTGGCGGCGGCGGCGATCATCGCGTATTCGCCGGACACCTGGTAGACGAAGGTCGGCATCGCGAAGGTGTCCTTGACCCGCCGCACCACGTCCAGATAGGGCATGCCCGGCTTCACCATTACCATGTCGGCGCCTTCGGCGATGTCGAGCTCGACCTCGCGCAGGGCTTCGTCGGAATTGGCACTGTCCATCTGATAGGTGCGCTTGTCGCCGGTCAGGGTCTTGGCCGAGCCGATGGCGTCGCGGAACGGACCATAGAAGGCCGAGGCGTACTTCGCCGCATAGGCCATGATCTGGACGTCGAGGAACCCGGCATGGTCCAGCGCCTCGCGGATGGCGCCGACGCGGCCGTCCATCATGTCCGACGGCGCGATGATGTCGCAGCCGGCTTCGGCCTGCACCAGCGCCTGGCGCACCAGGACCGCGACCGTTTCATCGTTAAGGATGCGGCCGTTTTCGATCAGTCCGTCATGGCCGTGGCTGGTGAAGGGGTCGAGCGCCACGTCGCAGAGCACGCCAAGCCCGGGAAACTCCTGCTTGATCGCGCGTACCGATTTGCACACCAGATTGTCCGGATTGACCGCTTCGGATCCTTGCTCGTCGCGCAGGGAAGGCTCGGTATAGGGGAACAGCGCGATGCAGGGGATGTTCAGCTTCATGGCGCGTTCGGCGTCACGCACCGCCTGGTCGACGCTGAGCCGCTCCACGCCCGGCATCGAGGTGATCTCGGCGCGCTGGTTGTGGCCGTCGACCACGAATAGCGGCCAGATCAGATCGTCGGTGGTCAGGACATTTTCCCGCACCATCCGGCGGGCCCATTCGGCCTTGCGGTTGCGGCGCGGGCGCACCACCAGATCGAGCGACGGGGCGGTGAGGGCGGGTTTGGCGCGTGCAGGCTCGCGCACTTCGATGGGACGCCCAAATTTGATCGCCATGTGATGGTACTCCGAAGACGGCGGTTAGCCCGGTTTGCGGGCCAGTTTTGACTTGCTCTAACCTAGCATCTTGCGCAGGCGCCGTCACCGCATCGGGGAATACCCCCACTGCCGATTGATTTTGCCACCCCGGCGGGTCATGACATCGTCGGAATCTCGTCCAAGTACTTTCAAGGTACCTTCAAATACCGTCCATCCATCGGTTTACAGCGCCCATGAGCACCGTTTCGCATGTCTGAAATCCCCTCTCGCGACCAGGCGCGGGATAGCGCCATGTCGGTGGCGGCGATTTCGTCGGAACGGATCGAATCCGACGAAAACGTGTGGACCCGGCGGCTGGTGTTCTTCCTGCGCCTGATGGCGATCGTTTCGGTGGCCAAGGGCCTCTATCACTGGGCGCAGGTGACGGGCTTCATCGGCGGCGAAGAGGAAGCGTTCGAGAACCAGCCGATGGCCTGGCAAACCGCCACCGTCTATTTCGCGGTGATCGAACTCGTCGCCGCGGTTGGTCTGTGGCTCGCCACGCCCTGGGGCGCGGTGGTCTGGCTGACCACCGTGGTGTCGATGGCGGTGATCGAACTGATGTTCCCGGGAATTTACGGCGGCAGCCTCGTGATCGTCGGCGCCGAAGCGGTGATGCTATCAGCCTATCTGGCGCTGGCCTGGATGGCCGCGCGCGAACGGCCGCCGTAGCGGCGAGCCAGTTCGCGAGAATTGATTTTGATGCTGTATGTGTAGCCATGGTTCGAGACGCGCGGCGGTGCCGCGCTCCTCACCATGACGCTCCGGGAAAAACCTCATCCTGAGGAGGCGCGAAGCGCCGTCTCGAAGGTGGAGCCACGCAGAACGTTTCCCAACTCACTCCGCAAACCTGACCGCCGCCCGACAAATTTTTCGCAATTTTTTCCGGTAACTTTTCGGTCACCCTAATTGGTCTGCCACACCTGTTACGCAGGTATTTCCAATTTGAGCGATGCTGTTTCCATATGCGACAAGTATCGCAGACGAAGCGTGAACATCGGCGCTCCACCGTCAATGAATAGTTGCGAAAAGCCCTTCATTCATGGGCTTAATCCGCGGTTCACTGTCTTAAATTCATGATCTCTTTATTGTCTTATTTAAGCGGATCTTCAAACCGGCCCCTTAAGTTGAAGCTATCAGACGGGACACAAGTTTCGTCGAATAAGTCGATAAAAACGACAACAGGGGAAGTGTCATGATGAAAGCCGTTGCGACGGCGGTGGAAACCGCTGACCGCGCTCCGGGGCAAGCTCCGGTGCAGCCGCTCTATCTTGAAGCGTTGACTTTGGTCGAGCGGCTGCATCGCCGTCTGCTCGACGTTATCAAGGACGAATTCGATCGCCGCGGTCGCGCGGACATCAATTCGGTGCAGGCGCTGCTGCTCTATAATATCGGCGACAAGGAACTGACCGCGGGTGAATTGCGTACGCGCGGTTACTACCTCGGCTCCAACGTCTCCTACAATCTGAAGAAGCTCGTCGAACTCGGCTTCCTCGACCACCAGCGTTCGCGCGTCGATCGCCGCTCGGTGCGCATTCGCCTGACCTCGCAGGGCCAGGAAATCCGCCGCATCGTCGATGCGCTCTACCAGAAGCACGTCAAGACCGTTGAACAGGTCGGCGGCATCTCGAACGAGGAGTTCGCGACGCTGAACAAGTCGCTGCACCGGCTCGAGCGCTTCTGGACCGACCAGATTCTGTATCGTCTCTGAGACTTCAATAACCAGCCACAGCAACACGGCCAAGAAAACGGCCAAGAAATCGGCCAAGCCGGCATCTCAAAAGACCGGCAGGCCTTCGATCAAAAGATGCTTCCCAGCGCGCATCGGGTGCGGTTTCTCCGCGCCCGATGTTTTTTTGTTTTGGCTCTGCAGAAAAATCCTGTTCCAGAGCGGAACTTGTTCCCGCTGCCGTGCTTTACCCCTCCATAGCGGAGGGTGATCATGCTGGTCGAACGCGGTTTGCAGGTGATGAGTGTCGAGGTGGTTGGCGACGCCTATGCCATCGCCTCCAATTATCTGCGCAGGACCGGCGCCATTTCCGACACTATTGCCACCGATGATCGGCTGCTCGAACTCATCGTCGAGATGTTTCAGCGCGGCGAATACAACAAGATCAGGCTCGCCAACAAGGCGATCGTGAAGTTCGAAGCCGCCGACCTTGTCGCATAACGAAGAGGACCCCATGGAAGCCGCCATCGACCGCATCATGCAGACCTACGCCTTGCTGGCGAACCGCACGCTCGACGCCAGCGAGGAAGCGCGGGCCAAGGTGACGAATTACATCACCACGCTATTCGAGGCCGGCGAAAAGGATCCGCATCGGCTGACGGTGTGCGGGCTGACTTATCTGCGCGAACTCGACGGCAGCACCGATCCGGTGAAGGCTGGATTTACCGGGCTGTAAGCGTTTCTCAATGCGTGATGGCCGGGCAACGGCGAAGCGTGTCTTCGCGGTTGCCCGGCCATCGTCGTTTTGGCCGCATGTCATGCCCTGTCTCGTCATTCCGGCGCAAATGGCGCATCCCGGAATGACGAGGTAGACGGAAATGCACGCAGGATAGGCCCGACGGGCAAATCAGTGATTTGCCTGTCCAGCCCCTTTTGCAAAAAGATTTTTGTTTTCTTCTGACCCAAATCACCGGCTTATTCCATGCCATCCCGTGCCTCATGAGAGGGGCGTTTCGCGATCGTCACGAACGTTGGTGCGGGATGCGGTGGACGCGGATGCGCTTTTGACGAACAGCGCTGACGCGGACGGCGAAGTCGTGTGGTCCTGACGCCCCGGCGCTGGCGTTCAAGTCGGTGATGATGCTTCGCATCACACCGGCGACGGTGACAATCAAGCCGGTCACCGGGGAGAGCACGAAGGAACCCGTTAAAACCATTGCGTGCGGGAATGCCGGGTGATCCCGGTGCGACCGTGGTGACTACCGTGTGCTTACTACCCTTTGCACACGGGCTGCGGGTGCAACGGGCACCCGGCATTCCCCGCGCCCTTTCTTAAGGGTCGCGCCGCGCCCTCTGTTTTAGGGCGGATCATTTGGCAAAACTCGGGCGCATGGTGCCGCGAGAATGCGAAGGTGCGTTCGCGAGCAGACGTCTCCAGCCGTCATCGCCGGGTCGGCGCAAGGCGCCGCCCGATGACAGGCTCCGGTGGGCGATCCAGTATTCCGAGGCGTTAGTACTTAAATCGATAGTGCGGCGTACTGGATACCCGCCTTCGCGGGTATGACGCAGGCAGAGCTCGCGACGTTCACCGTCATTGTGAGGAGCAAGCGACGAAGCATCCAGCTCTTTGCGCGGCCCTGGATTGCTTCGCTTCGCTCGCAATGACGGTCTATGGTGACCGTCGCGATCAACGAGAAGCCCAAAGGAAACGCCCATGCTCACGCTTCATCACCTCAACGACTCCCGCTCGCAGCGCATTCTCTGGCTGCTGGAGGAACTCGGCACGCCGTATGAGATGAAGCATTATCAGCGTAACGCCACGACGCGGCTGGCGCCGCCGGAATTGACTGACATTCATCCGCTCGGCAAGTCGCCCGTCATCACCGATGGCGAGGTCAAGATCGCGGAGTCGGGCGCGATCGTCGATTACATCATTCGCCGTTACGGCAAGGGCGCGCATGATGCCGACGCCCGGCGGCGCCGAGTACGAGGCCTATAACGAGTGGCTGCATTACTCGGAAGGTTCGGCGATGCTGCCGCTGATGCTGAATCTTTACGTGTCCAGGTTGAAGGAAGCCGGTGCGCCGTTGCATCCGCGCATCGATAGCGAGATCGCCAATCATCTGGGCTATGTCGATGGCGCGCTGAAAGGCCGCGAGTTTTTCATCGGTCCATCGCTGACCGGCGCCGATATCCAGATGAGCTTTGTCGGCGACATGGCGAAAGTGTTCGAGAAGCTTGGGCCATACCCGAACCTCGCGGCCTGGCTGTCGCGGATGCACGCCCGCCCGGCGTTTCGGCGCAGCATCGAGAAGGGCGGGGCGTACCGGTTCGCGAAATAGGGGCGATACGCCCACCGTCGTCCCAGCGAACGCTGGGACCCATAACCCCTGGCACTGGCAGGAAAAGGAAGGTGGTCGCCCCGTGCCCCGACGAGATGGCACGGCGTATGGGTCCCAGCGTTCGCTGGGACGACAGGGCGCCCGGGACACGGAACCTCGCAAATCCCGCCATCCCCACCATATCTTGCACAAATACTGGGTGCCTACCGCAAGTGCTTGGCCATTTCGGGCCGATGTGGTATCTCGCCAGCGCCGCTATTGATCGCCACACGTGACCGTCCGCAGGCCCCGTAACCGGCTGCGGCGGCGGAGATATTTCTTCCATGAGCTCTTCTGCCAGCGCCCAATCGGCCTCCAGGCCCGACTCGTTCTTCGCGACCCCGCTCACCGAGGCCGATCCCGAAATCGCGGCTGCGATCCGCGGTGAGCTCGGCCGTCAGCGGCACGAGATCGAGCTGATCGCGTCGGAGAACATCGTCAGCCGCGCGGTGCTGGAAGCGCAGGGTTCCGTGCTCACCAACAAATACGCCGAGGGTTATCCGGGCAACCGCTATTACGGCGGCTGCGAATGGGTCGACGTGGTGGAGAATCTGGCGATCGATCGCGCCAAGAAACTGTTCGGCGCGCAGTTTGCCAACGTGCAGCCGAATTCCGGCAGCCAGATGAACCAGGCGGTGTTCCTGGCGCTGCTGCAGCCGGGCGACACCTTCATGGGCCTCGATCTCGCCGCCGGCGGCCATCTCACCCATGGCTCGCCCGTCAACATGTCCGGCAAATGGTTCAAGGCCTCGCACTACACGGTGCGGCGCGAGGACCAGATCATCGACATGGACGCGGTGGCGAAGCAGGCCGAGCAGGTCAAGCCGAAGCTGATCATCGCCGGCGGCTCCGCCTATTCGCGCTCCTGGGATTTCAAGCGCTTTCGCGAGATCGCCGACAGCGTCGGCGCGTATCTCCTGGTCGACATGGCGCATTTCGCCGGTCTGGTCGCCGGTGGCGTCCATGCCTCGCCGGTGCCGTATGCCCACGTCACCACCACGACGACGCATAAATCGCTGCGCGGACCGCGCGGTGGTCTGATCCTGAGCAACGACGAAGCGCTGGCCAAGAAACTGAACTCGGCGATCTTCCCGGGCCTGCAGGGCGGTCCCTTGATGCATGTGATCGCGGCCAAGGCGGTGGCCTTTGCCGAAGCGCTGCGGCCGGACTTCAAGGTCTACGCCAAGAACGTGGTCGAGAACGCCAAGGCGCTCGCTGAATCCTTGCGCGCCCACGGCTTCGACATCGTTTCCGGCGGCACCGACAATCATCTGATGCTGGTGGATTTGCGGCCGAAGTCGCTCAAGGGCAATGTGTCGGAGAAGGCGTTGGTGCGTGCGGCAATCACCTGCAACAAGAATGGCATTCCGTTCGACCCCGAAAAGCCGTTCGTCACCTCGGGCCTTCGGCTCGGTACGCCGGCGACGACCACGCGCGGCTTCGGCGTTGCTGAATTCCAGCAGGTCGGCGGCCTGATCGCCGAAGTGCTCAACGCCATCGCGCAATCGTCGGACGGACAGGCACCGCTGGTGGAAGCCGCGATCAAGGAACGGGTGAAGGCGCTCACCGACCGTTTCCCGATCTATCAATAAGGTTCACGCCGGATGCGATGCCCCAGCTGCAACAGCCTCGATACGCAGGTGAAGGACTCGCGTCCGACCGAGGATTCCGCCGTGATCCGGCGGCGGCGGGTGTGCATCGCCTGCAATTTCCGCTTCACCACCTTCGAGCGCGTGCAGCTGCGCGAACTCACGGTGATCAAGCGCAACGGCCGCCGGGTGCCGTTCGATCGCGATAAACTGGTGCGCTCGCTGCAGATCAGTCTGCGCAAGCGCCCGGTGGACGCCGAACGGGTCGAGAAGATGGTGTCGGCGATCGTGCGCGAGCTTGAAAGCGGCGGCGAAGCGGAGATTTCATCGGAGGCGATCGGCGAGATCGTGATGGAGCATCTGCGCCAGCTCGACGACGTCGCCTATGTGCGCTTCGCCTCGGTCTATCGCAATTTTCGCGAGGCAAAGGACTTTGAGGCCGTGCTCGGCGAACTCTCCGGCGAGGAAGACCCGCGGCCGGCGTTGTTGCGCAAATGATCTTCCGGATTCTGGAAGATCAGATGGCGCAGAAATCCAGACAGTCGAAGGCGGCCGACCAGCGTTTCATGCAACTGGCGTTAGCGCTGGGGCGGCGCGGGCAGGGGCGCACCTGGCCCAACCCCGCGGTCGGCGCGGTGCTGGTCAAGGACGGCGTTATCGTTGGCCGCGGCTGGACCCAGCCCGGTGGCCGGCCTCATGCCGAGCCGGAGGCGCTCAAACGCGCCGGTGAAGCGGCGCGCGGCGCCACGCTCTATGTGACGCTCGAGCCCTGCTCGCATTTCGGCAAATCGCCGCCCTGCGCCGACGCCATCATCGCCGCCGGTGTCGCCCGCGTGGTGTCGGCGATCGAGGATCCCAATCCGGAAGTGGCGGGGCAGGGCCACGCCCGGCTTCGTGCCGCCGGCATCACGGTCGATATCGGGCTATGCGCGGCGGAGGCCGCCCGCGATCATGCCGGGCATTTTCGGCGGGTCCGCGACAAGCGTCCGCATGTGATCCTCAAGCTCGCGATCTCATCGGATGACAAGATCGGAGCCGCCGGCGGCAAACCGGTCGCGATCACGGGCGAGGCGGCGCGGGCGCGGGTGCATCTGTTGCGCGCGCAATGCGACGCCATCCTGGTCGGGATCGGCACCGTGCTGGCGGACGATCCGCTGTTGACCTGCCGCCTGCCGGGCATGGAAGCGCGCTCGCCGGTGCGGGTGGTGCTCGATCGCGCGTTGCGCCTGCCGGGCACCAGCAAACTGGTTCATTCCGCGCGCCAGACGCCGCTATGGGTGATGACCTCGGATCTTTCGGAAGCACCTGCGGCGATGAAACTCGGCGCCGCCGGCGCGCAGGTGATGCGCACAGCCACCGCGATCGCGCCGCCGCCGGGACTGGATCTTATGGCCGTGCTGCATGCGCTGGCCGGCCAGGGCATCACGCGGCTGATGGTGGAGGGGGGCGCCAAGGTGGCATCGTCCTTCGTCGCGGCCGATCTCGCCGACGAAATCTGGCTGTTACGCGGCCCCAACGCGATCGGCGCCGGCGGCATCGCTGCGCTGGACGCATTGCCGCTCACGACAATCACGCAGTCGCCGGGGTTTCGCGTTCGTGCTAGCGAAAGCCTCGATCAGGACACTCTTACGATTTACGAGCGGGTTTAATGTTTACCGGCATTGTCACCGACATCGGCGAGATCACGGCGCTGACGCCGACGGCGCAGGGCCAGTTGCATCGGTTGCGGATCGCCTGCCGCTACGATCGCACGACCATTGCGGATGGCGCGTCGATCGCCTGCAACGGCGTGTGTCTGACCGTGGTGGCTTCGGGCGTCGAGGGCGGCAAGACCTGGTTCGACGTCGACGCCGCCGCCGAAACGCTTGATATGACGACCGCCAAGCACTGGCAGGTCGGCACCAGGCTCAATCTGGAGCGCGCGCTGAAGATTGGCGACGAACTCGGCGGCCACATCGTGGCCGGGCACGCCGACGGCATCGCCGGTATCGTCCAGCGCGACGATCTGCCCGACATGGCGCGGTTCGAGCTGAAAACGACGCGGGAACTGGCGCGGTTTATCGCCACCAAGGGCTCGGTGACCCTGGACGGTGTGTCGCTGACGGTGAATACCGTGCACGATGTGCTGTTTTCGGTGTTGATCATTCCGCACACGCTCAGTGTGACGACGCTGAGCGGCTGGCGCGCCGGCAGCGAGGTCAATCTCGAAGTCGATTTGATGGCCCGCTATGCGGCGCGGCTGTCGGAAATGAAGTAGACGCAGCCCTTGGCTGCGCCTAAAACCCGCGAATGTTGACAATTTACGCCAATGCAAATTGTCACGCGTTTAAATTGGATTAAGTGATGGCAGACGCACGGCGCGCGGCGCTCAAGGACCAGACCGACATTTCCGGCGCGCGGGCGCTGATCGTCGAGGCGCGGTTCTACGACGACATCCAGGACGCATTGCTGGAAGGTGCGATCGCGGAACTGAAAGCGGCCAGTGTCAGCCACGACATCATCACGGTGCCGGGCGCGCTGGAAATTCCGGCGGCGGTGGCGATCGCGCTCGATGCCGCCGAAGGCCACGGCAAGCCTTACGATGCCGTGATTGCTTTGGGCTGCGTGGTGCGCGGCGATACCATCCATTTCGAGATTGTCTCGATGGAATCTTCGCGGGCGCTGATGGACCTCGCGGTGGCGAGAAAAATTCCGCTCGGCAACGGCATCATCACCGTCAACACCGATGCGCAGGCCTGGGCGCGGGCGCGCGCCAGTGAGCTCAACAAGGGTGGCGATGCCGCACGCGCGGCGCTGGCGATGCTGCGGATCAAGCGCCGCCTGGCGCGGGCCTGATCATGGCGGACAACAGGAAACCAGCACCCAAGAATCTGGACAAAAAGGCCAATCGTCGCGGTGCCGCGCGGCTCGCGGCAGTGCAGGCGCTCTACCAGATGGATATCGGCGGCGCCGGGATCAACGACATCTTCGCCGAATTCGAGAGCCATTGGCTTGGGAACGAAGTCGAGGGCGACACTTACCTCCCGGCGGAAGCGGCGTTCTTCCGCGACGTCGTATCCGGTGTGGTGCGCGATCAGGGCAAGCTCGATCCATTGATCGACGACGCGCTGTCAAAGGGCTGGCCGCTGAAGCGGATCGACGCCATTCTGCGTGCCGTGCTGCGCGCCGGCTCCTATGAGCTCGAGCATCGCAAGGACGTGCCGGGGCGGGTGGTGGTGTCGGAATATGTCGATGTCGCGCATGCCTTTGTCGAAGCCGAGGAGACCGGCATGGTGAATGCGGTGCTCGACCAGATCGCCCGGCAGTTTCGCGCCGACGAGTTTATCCGTGGCTAGCGAACGGCCCGCGTCCGGCGAGGACTCGCTGATCGCGCGCTACTTCCGGCCGCTGGCGACGGACCCCGGCGCCTTCGATCTCGGCGACGACGCCGCGATCCTCAAGGCGTTCGGCGACGACATCGTGGTGACCACCGACGCCATTGTCGAAGGCGTGCATTTTCTACCCGACGATCCGCCCGACACCATCGCGCGCAAGGCCCTGGGGGTTAATCTCAGCGATCTCGCCGCCAAGGGTGCAATGCCAGCGGGATGCGTGCTGACGCTGGCGCTGCGGACCGCGGACGAAGCCTGGCTCAGCTCGTTCGCGCAGGCGCTTGGCGAGGATACGGCGAAGTTCGGCTGCCCGTTGCTGGGCGGCGATACGGTCTCGACACCGGGGCCGCTGATGATCTCGGTCACCGCGTTCGGGCGGGTGCCGTCAGGCAAAATGGTTCGCCGCAACGGCGCGAAGCCGGGCGATCTAGTGGTAGTGACGGGCACGATCGGCGACGCCGCGCTCGGTCTCGATGTGCTCAGGCAGGGGACGGCGACGCGCGCGGCTGACCCCGCTGCGAAGGCAATGCTGATCGAGCGCTATCGCGTGCCGCTGCCGCGCGTGGCGCTGGCGTCAGCGGTTCGCGATCACGCGCATGCGGCGATGGATGTCTCCGATGGTCTCGCCGGCGACCTCGCCAAGCTGTGCGGCGCCTCCGGCGTGTCGGCGACGATTCATGCGGCGCGCATCCCGTTGTCCGCGGCCGCCGCGACGCTGGTTGCGGGCGGCGCGGTCGGCATCGAAGCGATCGTCGCCGGTGGCGATGATTACGAGATCCTGTGTGCCATTCCGCCCGGCTCCTTTGATGCGTTCGAGCAGGCAGCGCGGAAGGCCGGGGTTGCCGTCACCGTGATCGGAGACATCGTCAAGGGCTCGTCGCTTCGCTTCATTGATGGGCAGGGCGACGAAATCATACTGCCGCGCCTGTCCTACAGTCATTTCTGACCTGCATGCCGCGATGTGACTTATCCGAATGGCACCATTAGAGTTGAAACCTGAAACGTTCCGGAATTGAATTAAGCGATGTCGACTGAATCGGAAGGACCTGTTGCGGCGGAAATGGGCGGGGCAACTGCTCCGGTGGTTGCCGGCCGCGAATGCGGATCCTGCACGCTGTGCTGCAAGGTCTATCACGTCGCCGAAATCGACAAGGTGGCGGGCAAATGGTGCCAGCACTGCACGCCCGGTTCCGGCTGCGCCATTCATCCGACGCGGCCGGCGCAATGCCGCGACTTCTTTTGCCTGTGGCTGACCGAAGCGACCATGACACCGGCCTGGAAGCCGGAGCGATCCAAAATGGTCGTCACCATTTTTCCGCTCAACGGCTTCATGTATGTGCAGGTCGATCCGAATGCGCCGTCGGCCTGGCGCAAGGAGCCGTATTACAAACAGCTGCACCAATGGGCCGAGATCAACCTGAAGAACGGCCGGCACGTGATCGTCTTCGTCAACGACGAGGCGACACTGATCATGCCCGGACAGGATCTGCCGTTGGGCAAGATGAAACCGACCGATGGCTTTGCGGTCCGTCAAACCTTCGGACCGCGCGGTCCGACCTACGAAGTGACGCGGTCGGACCGGTCGGCGCCGACGGCGGCCGGTCCGCGCACCTGAGACCAGCCAATTCGGTCGGAGAAATTTCCTGTTCTGGCTGACGGCGAGAGAAGGGGCTTCTGCAATGGGCCCTCTCACGATCGAAATGCCTAGATAGCGTGTAAAAACTCGCACTCGTGGTCCGAAAAGCGCTTCCCGGGGCGTTCGTGACGTTGCGTGCCGGGTGTGATTTTGGCAAGCTTCGCCCCAATTGAGGCTGCCCTCGCGGGAAACAAGGCCTCATGTTTATGCGCCACCGCGCTCGCGGAATGGCGTTTTGGGGTGACAGACAAGGGTTTGAGGCAAATTCAATGACAGCATTATGGGTGATTGTGCTCTGCGGAGCGCTTTCGATCGTCTACGCCATCTGGGCCACGGCATCGGTTTTAAAAGCCGATGCCGGCAACGCACGGATGCAGGAAATTGCAGCGGCAGTGCGCGAAGGCGCGCAGGCCTATCTGAAGCGCCAGTACACCACGATCGGAATGGTCGGCATCGTGATCTTCGCGCTGCTCGCCTACTTCCTCGGCACGCTGGTCGCGGTCGGCTTCCTGATCGGCGCGGTGCTGTCGGGCGCCGCCGGTTTCATCGGCATGAACGTGTCGGTTCGCGCCAACGTGCGGACCGCGCAGGCCGCGACGGTGTCACTGGCTGGCGGACTTGAACTCGCGTTCAAGGCCGGCGCGATCACCGGCATGCTGGTTGCGGGTCTCGCATTGCTCGGCGTCACCATCTATTTCGCCTATCTGACGCAGTTCATGGGCTTTGCCCCGAACAGCCGCACGGTGGTCGATGCGATGGTCGCACTCGGCTTTGGCGCGTCGCTGATCTCGATCTTTGCCCGTCTCGGCGGCGGCATCTTCACCAAGGGCGCCGACGTCGGCGGCGATCTCGTCGGCAAGGTCGAAGCCGGCATTCCCGAAGACGATCCGCGCAACCCGGCCACGATCGCCGACAACGTCGGCGACAACGTCGGTGACTGCGCCGGCATGGCCGCCGATCTGTTCGAGACCTATGCGGTGACCGCGGTCGCCACCATGGTTCTCGCCGCGATCTTCTTCGCCAAGTCGCCGCTGTTGACCAACATGATGACGCTGCCGCTCGCGATCGGCGGCATCTGCATCATCACCTCGATCATCGGCACTTTCTTCGTCAAGCTCGGGGCCAGCCAGTCGATCATGGGCGCGCTCTACAAGGGCCTGATCGCCACCGGCATCCTGTCGCTCGCCGGCGTCGCCGGCGCCATCTACTGGTTGGTCGGCTTCGGTCCGCTCGCCGGCGTCAACTATACCGGCATGGCGCTGTTCGAATGCGGCATCGTCGGCCTTGTCGTCACCGGGTTGATCATCTGGATCACCGAATACTACACCGGCACCGACTATCGCCCGGTGAAGTCGATCGCGGCGTCGTCGGTCACCGGCCACGGCACCAACGTGATCCAGGGCCTCGCGATCTCGATGGAAGCGACCGCAGGGCCGGCGCTGGTCATCATCGCCGGCATTCTCGTCACCTACAGCCTTGCTGGCCTGTTCGGCATCGCGATCGCCACCACGACGATGCTGGCGCTGGCCGGCATGATCGTGGCGCTCGACGCGTTCGGTCCGGTCACCGACAATGCCGGCGGCATTGCTGAAATGGCTGGCCTGCCGAAGGAAGTGCGCAAGGCCACCGACGCGCTCGACGCGGTCGGCAACACCACCAAGGCGGTCACCAAGGGCTACGCGATCGGCTCAGCCGGTCTCGGCGCGCTGGTGCTATTTGCGGCCTACAACCAGGACCTCAAATTCTTCATTGCGGACGCCGTCAACCACCCGTACTTCAAGGGCGTCAATCCGGACTTCTCGCTCAACAACCCCTATGTGGTCGTGGGCCTGCTGTTCGGTGGTCTGTTGCCGTATCTGTTCGGCGCAATGGGCATGACCGCGGTCGGCCGCGCGGCGAGCGCGATCGTCGAGGAAGTGCGGCGTCAGTTCCGTGAGAAGCCGGGCATCATGCAGGGCACCGACAAGCCGGACTACGGCAAGGCGGTCGACCTTTTGACCAAGGCGGCGATCAAGGAAATGATCATTCCGTCGCTGCTGCCGGTGCTGTCGCCGATCGTGGTGTACTTCCTGATCTACGTGATCGCGGGTGGCGGCGTTGACGGCAAGTCAGCGGCGTTCTCGGCCGTGGGTGCGATGCTGCTCGGCGTGATCGTGACCGGCCTGTTCGTCGCGATCTCAATGACCTCGGGCGGCGGCGCCTGGGACAATGCCAAGAAGTACATCGAAGACGGCCATTACGGCGGCAAGGGCTCCGACGCCCATAAGGCCGCGGTGACCGGCGATACCGTCGGCGATCCCTACAAGGATACGGCGGGTCCGGCCGTCAACCCGATGATCAAGATCACCAATATCGTGGCGCTGCTGCTGCTGGCGATCCTGGCGCGCTAAACAGCGCCAAGATGATCAAGACAAAAACCCCGCGGTGCGAGCCGCGGGGTTTTCCTTTGAGCAGGGATAACAAGACTTGTGCGGGAAGGCCGCGCGGACGTATCTGCGCGCTTGCGCAACCGATCGGCTTCCGCCAACGCTGCCGGGAATCAAACGCAGGCAACAAGGAGATCAATCGATGTCGCTCTCATCCGCACGGAATTATGCACTCCGTGCCTCGAAGTCGCAGGATCAAAAGGAGGCTATCGAGCTGCTGTCGAAGGCGATCATGGAACTGGCGATGTCAATCGACACCACCGATGCCAAGCTCAAGAAGATCAACAAATCATCGTAGCGCGGTGCTGGACTCGTTTTCAGCTTCGCTCTGAACGGCTGTTCAGGTCGCGACTAGTTGAAGCTGAGCAGCTTGAACAGCGGCGTCAGGTAGCTGAGTTCCTGGCCCGAGGTGGGCGTGGTGCGGCTGATGAAGTCGAAAATCTTGCCGTCCTGTAGCCCGTAATTGGCGAGCCGCTGGACCTGGCGATTTTTGTCGAAATAGATCGCGATGACGCGCTGATCGACCACACGCTGGTTCATGAAGGCGACCGGCCGCTCGGAGCGCTGCGAGATGTAGTAGAACACTTCGCCGTTCAACGTTGCGACCGTGGAGGGCGTTCCCATCACGATCAGCACCTGGTCCTGGCTCGCCCCGATCGGGATTTGCTCGAGCGCGCCCGCTGGCAGGATGTAGCCCTTCTGAAACTGCTCGCCGGTGAGGCAGCCGCCCAGCGCCGCGCACATCAGGGCGATCGCTGCAGCCGAGCGCAAGCCGCGCCAGCCAGCGGCCAGGCGGCGCGAAACCGCGGTCCGGCCACGCGAAGCGGCGGGCCGGCCGCGCAGAGCGGGGGCCGTTGGGCATATCGGGCTCGTTTCGATCATCGTGGAACTGGTCCCGTCCCCTTGCGTCGCGTGAAGCGTTGACGTACCGGGCAGCATGCTGGATTGCAACAAGCGCGGGCCGTAAGGGCTCGCTTGCGGAACCCACAATGCTTTGGCCGTTCAATCACTTCAGGAAACCCCGGATCGCCCCGCGCGGCACCATTGAGACCATCTATGGCATGATCGTGACGCAGGCGCGAGAACCGTTGTTTTATCGGGACTTGGGCGTGCCGGATACGGTTAACGGCCGTTTTGACCTGCTGGTGCTGCACCTGTGGATGGTCCTGGGGCGGCTGAAAGCGCTCCCGGGGGGCGATGGCCCTTCCCAGGCGCTATTCGATCGCTTCTGCATCGATATGGACGATAATTTGCGCGAGATGGGGGTCGGCGACCTGACGGTGCCAAAACGGATGCAGGCCTTCGGCGAGGCGTTCTATGGCCGGGCGGCGGCCTATGATCTCGCGCTGACCGCGGGCGAGGAGCCGCTGGCGCAGGCGCTGTGCAAAAACATATTGAACGGGCAGGGCATTGAAAACGCACGGCGGCTGGCCCTTTATGCCAAGGCCGTCGTCACGGCCCTGGCAGGCCTCGATGAGACAACGCTGCAGAGCGCTTCATCGATCCAATCCTGGAAATTTCCGTCGCCAACCGGCCTGAGCACGCAATCATGAACAGAACAGTCCGGACAGATCAGGCGGATCCCTGGAGCGTTCACATCGCGGTGGAGCAAATACCGGACACCGGATTGCATCGCGACCTCCAGGCCGACCAGGCCGTATGCGAGGCCATGGCGGAGCTCGCCGGCCTGCGCGAGATTCTGTCGGCAAGCGCATCGCTCGACGTGACGCCCGAGCGCGGCGGCCGCTTCCATGTGACCGGCCGTGTCCAGGCCCGGATAGGACAAACCTGTGTCGTCACGCTCGATCCGATCGAGAACGAGATCGATGAGCCGATCGATCTGATTTTCGCGCCGCCCGACCAGATCCCCGAACTCGCTGATCTCGTCGACGAGGCCGCCGAAAGCGAAGAAGAGGTTCCGGACCCGCCGGAGCCGATCGAAAATGGTATGATCGACCTTGGCCGGGTCGCGACCGACGCGATGTTCCTGGCGATCGATCCTTATCCGCGCAAAGCCGACGCCGTTTTCGAACCGCTGGTGGTCGCTGCCGATCCTGCGGACCATCCATTCGCGGCGCTCAAGGCGCTGAAGGTCGAGGCAGAACCGACCGGTGGCAAGAAGCCCAAAAAGCGTTGAATGAGGGCCAAAGCGCCGGCAATGGAGCGGCGCGGCAGTATTCCAACCCGAACGGACATGGAATCGCAGTCAATAAATCGTCATAATTATTTGATTTATATACGTTTTTTGTATTGTGGCGATTCTGCGTCGCGATGACTCGATTGCCAAAACGGCGCGGTCAAGAGGTTGTGTCGGGGCGCGGAAACGCTATTGTCGCGGCCTGGCCGGGGTGCAGGATTGCGTTTCGCCGATCGCCGCTATCTGCTGCGATTTCCAGTATGCGGCCGAGCGCTTCTAGTCCGCACAAAGATCAGGTTTCCGGGACGGACATGCCTCAAAAGGTTCGAATCGCGCTTGACGCCATGGGTGGCGATGTCGGCGCATCGGTTGTCATTCCTGGCGCTGCCGTCTCATTGTCTCGACACCCCGACACGGAATTTCTGTTGTTCGGCGATCGTGCGCTGATCGACGCGCAACTTGCCCAGCATCCGGCGATGAAGGCGGCCTCGCGCGTCATTCACACCGACGTCGCCGTCAGCATGCACGACAAGCCGAGCCAGGCGCTGCGCCGCGGCCGCAAGAACTCGTCGATGTGGCTCGCCATTGAGGCGGTCAAGAAAAACGAGGCCGATGTGGCGATCTCCGCCGGCAACACCGGCGCTCTGGCGGCGATGGCGCGGTTTTGCCTGCGCATGCTGCCCGGCATCGACCGGCCGGCGCTGGCGGCGATATGGCCGACGGCGCGCGGCGATTCGGTGGTGCTCGACCTCGGCGCCACCATCGGCGGCGATGCGCAGCATCTGGTCGCGCTGGCGGTGATGGGCAGTGCGATGGCGAGCGTGCTGTTCGACCTGCCGCGGCCGACGGTCGGTTTGCTCAATATCGGGGTTGAGGAAATCAAGGGCCGTGAGGAAATCCGCGAGGCCGCGGAATTGCTACGCGCGATGAATCTGCCGCAGCTGGAATATATTGGCTTCGTCGAGGGCGACGGCATCGGCAAGGGTGCGGCCGACGTGATTGTCGCCGAGGGTTTTTCCGGCAACATCGCGCTGAAGGCCGCTGAGGGAACCGCGCGTCAGATCACCGAATTCCTGCGCGCGGAGCTGGCGCGCAGCTGGCGTTCGAAGATCGGCTATCTCTTTGCCAAGCCCGCCTTCAAGGCGTTGCGTGACAAGCTCGACCCCTCGAAATCCAACGGCAGCGTCGTGCTCGGCCTGAACGGCATCGTGGTCAAAAGCCACGGCGGAACCGACGCCGAAGGCTTTGCCTATGCGGTCGATGTTGGCTATGAGATGGTCCACTACGATCTCCTTACCAAGATCAATCAGATGCTCAATCGCGAGGGCAGCGCGCTGGCGCCGACCCCGCCGGAGGCTGTATCGTGACTGCAATACGTTCGGTCGTGCTGGGCTGCGGCTCCTATCTGCCGCAGAAGGTCCTGACCAATGCCGAACTGGCCGCGCGGATCGACACGTCGGACGAATGGATCGTCCAGCGCACCGGTATCCGTCAGCGTCACATTGCCGCCGATGGCGAATTCACCTCCCACCTGGCGATCAATGCGGCGCGCGCCGCGCTCGCCAATGCCGGGATCGATGCGCAGGCGATCGACCTGATCGTGCTGGCGACCTCAACGCCGGACAACACTTTTCCCGCAACCGCGGTCGCCGTGCAGAGCGGGCTTGGCATCAACCATGGCGCTGCCTTCGACCTGCAGGCGGTGTGCTCGGGATTCGTGTTCGCGCTGGCGACGGCCGATAATTTCCTGCGTAGCGGCGCCTTCAAGCGCGCGCTGGTGATCGGTGCCGAGACATTCTCGCGCATTCTGGACTGGAACGACCGCGGCACCTGTGTGCTGTTCGGCGATGGTGCGGGCGCTGTCGTACTGGAAGCGCAGGAGCAGCCGGGCAAATCGTCGGACCGCGGCATTCTGACCACGCATCTGCGCTCCGACGGCCGGCACAAGTCGAAACTCTATGTCGACGGCGGCCCGTCCTCGACCCAGACGGTCGGTCATCTCCGGATGGAGGGCCGCGAGGTATTCAAGCATGCGGTCGGTATGATCACCGACGTGATCGTCGATGCCTTCGAGGCGACCGGTGCGACCGCCGAGGACATCGACTGGTTCATTCCGCACCAGGCCAACAAGCGAATCATCGACGCTTCGGCGCACAAGTTGCATATTGCGCCGCAGAAAGTGGTGCTGACGGTCGACCTGCACGGCAACACATCGGCGGCGTCGATCCCGCTTGCGATGTCGGTTGCGGTCGCGGACGGACGTGTCAAGAAAGGCGATCTGGTGCTGCTGGAAGCCATGGGCGGCGGCTTCACATGGGGCTCGGTGCTGTTGCGCTGGTAAGGAAAGTCCAACCATATTGCACCTTCTTCTTGCCATTGCATTGATGAGCACTGTTGACCATTGCGCGTTAAGCTCCTAATTTTAGTGTATAATTGTTCGCCGAGAGTGCGGGGCAGGCGATGACCGGAACCGGGAAAACAGTGACACGCGTCGATCTGTGCGAAGCGGTCTACCAGAAGGTAGGCTTGTCGCGCACGGAGTCGTCTGCGTTTGTCGAACTGGTCTTGAAAGAGATCACCGACTGCCTTGAGAAGGGCGAGACCGTGAAGTTGTCGTCGTTCGGGTCGTTCATGGTGCGCAAGAAAGGTCAGCGCATCGGACGTAACCCGAAGACTGGCACCGAGGTGCCGATTTCACCGCGGCGCGTGATGGTGTTCAAGCCGTCGGCGATACTGAAGCAGCGCATCAACGGCAACGGTACCGGCGACGCCAAGGCTGACTGAGAACGCTGACCGGGAAGCGTACGCCAACGGATATCTCGAACAGGAGCCAGCATTTGGACAAGGCGCCGGATGCGTTCCGAACCATCAGTGAGGTCGCCGATGACCTCGATATCCCCCAGCACGTCCTGAGGTTCTGGGAGACGCGGTTCAGCCAGATCAAGCCGATGAAGCGAAGCGGCGGCCGGCGCTATTATCGTCCGGATGACGTCGATCTGCTGCGCGGCATCCGCCGTCTGCTCTACGGCGAGGGCTACACCATTCGCGGGGTGCAGCGCATTCTCAAGGAGCACGGCATCAAATCGGTTCAGGGGCTGATCGATGGATCGACCTCGACGTCCTTTGCGGCCACCGATGAAGCGCCGCACGAGCACTCGGAGCATGACGAGGACGCGGCGGATATCGACGCCGCGGACGACGAAGACGATATCGAAGAGGATGAGGTCGTCGAAGCGCCCGTAACGGCGCGGCGCGCGCCGGAGTTCGCCCCGGTCGCGCGGCGGCCCGATCCGGCAGTTCTGCCGCAGGTGTCGCCGGTAGCCGCCGCCAGGGCCGAGAGCGTCGCCGTCGCGCGCAAGCTCGATACGACCAGGCTCAGGGCCGCCCTGGACGATTTGATCGCCTGCCGGCAATTGCTCGATCACGCGCTGAAGGAAGGCTAGCCGTTCCGGCTCTGGGTCTGATCGGGTCTGCCCGATGGAACTGGCGTCTCCGCCAATCGGCCATCGGGCCATCGGGCTTCTTGCGCCCGGGCCTGATCGAAGCTAAGGGAACAGCATCGGAGCGTGGCGCAGCCCGGTTAGCGCACTAGTCTGGGAGACTAGGGGTCGGAGGTTCAAATCCTCTCGCTCCGACCAAAAATATCGTCGAATCCACCGGTTTTTCTCCCTGTGATTCTGACGCGATTCTGACATACGGTTCTTGCATCGTGGCGATACGACGAGAAGCCGGCAGGGAGCGAGCATGAGGATTTTCTGCGCAGCAGCGATTTTGGCGGTATTGTCCGGGCCGGCATTTGCACAGGCTGCCATGCCGCGATATGGCGAGGTCGCCCAGCCGAAGAGCCCGCAAGAGATTGAAGCGGAGAAGGCCGCTGATCAAGCCTACAAGAAGTCGCTCGGGAACATTCCCGACCAGGGGCCGGTCGATCCCTGGGGCAGCGCGCGCAGCACCGACGCGCCCAAGAGCGCCCCCAAGGCGGCCTCCAAATCCGCTGCGAAGACCGCCCCGGCGAAGCCCACCAAGACCGGCAGCACGGTAAACTAGAACGGGTTTGGCGCCGTCGAAACCTGTCGCGACGGCTTGACGAGAGCAGATTGGACGCGAGCAGGTCGGGGTGAGCGGATGGGTTTCGCTTGCTCAACCCACCCAGCGTTTCCCCACTTTTTGCCGGTTCAGACTTCGCGGGTGTCGAACAGGATCATATCGACGCCGCCGGTCGCGAACTTCTGCACATCCGCGGCGGCGGCCTTACCTTCGGCGCTGCCGAAGCCGGCCTGAACTGCAGCGAGATTGTCGAAATAAAGCGTTGCGATCAGATGAAAGCCGGACGGCCCGACCGGTGTGCCAACGGGGCCCTGGCTGACTTCGTATTTTTTTAGGCCGGGTATTTTCTTGGCAAGCGGCACGTGGATCTCGAAATAATGCTTGTCGAAAGCGGCCGCATCTTTCGGCGTTTTGTACATCACCACGACCTGGGCCATTGCATTCCTCCTGGCTGTTTTCGAACTGGTTATTGCCGCCAGCCTTCAATTAGCCGCGAGGCTTGTCAAGCTTCGATTGAATGACGGCGCGGACACAATTTCTTGCGCCCGCAGCCGCCACCGCCACCTCCCTCAGTTGTTGGCGTTGATCTCGGTTTGAATCGCCGCTGCCTGAGCCGCCTCGTTTTGCGCCTCGGCCGCCGCCGTTGACGCATTTAGCGCGTTTTCATTGTCGAGGGCTTGCTGAGCCTGTACTTCCGCGTCGGACGCGGCCTGCGCATCGCTCGAACTGGTGTCGATCGAGGGTGAATTGTCGAACGATTCCGAAGCGCCCGACGAGCGATACGAGGATTGCGATCTGGCATACCGCATCGGTACTCCACCAGGGAATATCGACTGAATGAATTGGCCGAGATCGGCGCCGAACTGATCGCGCGGCAGCCGCTGGGTGACATGGGTGGGCATCGGCGCATAGCGGTTGACGTGCTTATGGGGTGCGGTATTCGCGGCCATCGCGGCGTTGCCGCTCAGCGCCAGCGAGGCAACAAGTAGTCCTGTCGTCATCAATGATTTCATGACACGCTCCTGAATCTCATCGCTTCTGATCTTGGTGAAGCACCTATCGGTCGCGTTCAGAGGTCGTGCCGGTTCGAGTCGGCCGGGTTACAAATTGGACATTTGGTGAATTAACCCGTCGTAACAAAATGACGTGCGCGCTTGCTGCGTTGCCACGATTTGTAATCAGGCTTGTGAGAAGCTGGTTTTCTCGGACTTATGGGGATTGCCGGTCAGTTGGAAAGGCCGCAATCTGATGCACGCCCGTAGCAGAAAGGTCGGTGGCCGCGATGAAGGATTTTGCCGGAAAGTTTGCCGTGATCACCGGAGGCGGCACGGGCATGGGCCGCGAATTGGCACGCCAGCTTGTCGCCGAGGGCTGCAATGTCGCGATGTGCGATGTCTCCATGGACGCGATGGCGGAAACCAAACGGCTTTGCGAGGCGGAAAAGCTGCCGCAGGGCCTGCGCGTCACCACCCACATCGCCGACGTTTCGATCGAAGACCAGCTCAAGCGCTTTCGCGATGAACTCGCCGAGCAGCAGTCCACCGACAAGATCCATCTGCTGATCAACAATGCCGGCATCGGCGGTGGTGGCAGCCTGTTCACCAACACGCGAGAGAACTGGGAGAGGACGTTCAACATCTGCTGGGGCGGCGTCTATCTCGGCGTCCGCACCTTCATGCCGATGCTGCTTAGGGCTGACGAGGGCCACATCGTCAACACCTCCAGCATCAATGGCTTTTGGGCAACGGTCGGCATGGGTGTGTCGCACACCGCCTATAGCGCCGCCAAATTCGCGGTGAAGGGTTTTACCGAAGCGCTGATCAACGATCTTCGGCTGAATGCGCCGCACATCAAATGTTCTGTCGTGATGCCGGGCCATATCGGCACTTCGATTCTCTCCAATTCGCGCAAGGTTCTGAACGGGTCCAATTCGGAACAGCTCGGCCCCAACGAAATCGCGCAGGCAAGACAGCGCATGAAAGGCATGGGCGTCGATACCGCCGCCATGTCGGACGACGACATACAGCAACTGGCGCTCGATCGCGCCCGCTCGTTCCGCGAGGACGCCCCGATGACCGCGGCGGCCGCAGCGAAAGTCATCCTCGATGGCGTCAAGGCCGAGCGTTGGCGTATCCTGGTCGGTGACGACGCGCACGAGATCGACGCGCGCGTGCGGCAAACGCCCGAGCGCGCCTATGATTCCGATTTCTTCCAGGACTACGCCACCAAAGTGGGCTGGCGGCTCGGATAAGCCGCGCGCCGCACCCGGAGGACGAAGCCGGTTCAGCCGTGCACGACCGACTTTGCGATCATGCAGTGAATGCCCTTGGAGCCGTTGACGGTCTGCGTCACCCGCAAATCCGCGGCCAGGCTGCAGAGCGTGTAGGCGTCTTCGCGCGATAGATTGCGCTTTTCGCCGAGCAACACGATCATGTCGCGCAGCGCGCGCACCACGCATTGGTCGAGATCGGGATCCATCGCCATCGTCATGTAATGCGACGGCGTCTCGGCGCGGGGGTAATCGAACCGCAGATCCTTGCGCACCGTCAATCTGAAACGGCCCTGCAGTGCGGTTTCGATCGCGGTGACGCAGACTTCGCCGTCGCCCTGGACGCCATGCCCGTCGCCGCAGGAAAACAGCGCGCCCGGCACGAACACCGGCAGATAAAGCTTGGCGCCCGGCGTCAGTTCCTTGTTGTCGAGATTGCCGCCCATCGCGCGCGGGATCAGCGAGGTGATGCGGCCCCAGGCCGGCGGCGGCGCCACGCCCATCACGCCGAAGAACGGCTTGAGCGGCAGGTCGAGCCCCCAGGGCAGGCTGCCGACCATCCGTTTCTGGTCCAGCGGAATGTTCAACAGCCGGGTTTCATGGAAATCGTCGGGCAGGGTGCCGGCGAGGGGACGGATCATATTGTAGCCCCAGTCCTGCCGGAGCTGGATGTCGAGAATCTCGACCTCGAGCACGTCGCCCGGCGCGGCGCCTTCGATCGCGACGGGACCGGTCAGGATATGGCCGGGCACCATCCGTTCGTTTTTGGCGTGCACCTGGTCAAGCTCGGGCGGCACATGAAACCGGCTGCGGTCGGGCACCATGTCCGGGCCGCCGCTGATGGTGTCGATGGTCACTTCATCGCCGCTGGCGATGGTCAGGACGGGCTTCAGTTTGGCTTCGAAGAAGCCCCAATGGCAGGTCTCGGGGCTGGAATGCAGATGATGATGGGTCATGAGGACGCTTTGGGTTGTGACGGGGACAGCGTATGAGGCTGTAGCAGACATTCGAAGAGGCTTCTCTTGTTCTTTTTTCTCTCCAAGACCGTCGGCGTCATGCTGCTGCCGGTAAATTTCCTGATCGGGATCGGCCTGATCGGCGCGCCGCTGCTGGCGACGCGCTTTGCCGCGCTCGGCCGCAGGCTGATGATCTCTTCGATCGCGGTGCTCGCGATCTGCGGATTCTCGCCGCTCGGCAGCTGGTTGCTTTATCCGCTGGAATCTCGCTTTCCGCCATGGGATGCCTCGCGCGGCGCGCCGGACGGGATCATCGTGCTCGGCGGATCGATCGACGCCGATCTTTCGGAGGCGCATGGCGGGACGGTGGTGCGAGGTGCAGCCGACCGCATCATCGCCGCCGCCGCGCTGGCCCGTCGATATCCCAACGCCCGCGTGCTCTTCACTGGCGGAAGCCCCAATCTGGTGTCGAACGATGCAAGGGAGGCCGATTATGCCGGCGCGGTGTTCGAGAGCCTTGGCGTAGCCAAAACGCGGCTGATCATGGAACGCAGCGCGCGCAACACCCAGGAGAACGCCGAATTTTCCAAGGCAATGGTGGAGCCCAAAAACGGCGAGCGATGGCTGCTGGTGACCTCGGCGTTTCACATGCCGCGCTCAGTCGGTTTGTTCCGCAAGGCGGGATTCAACGTCGAGCCGTATCCGGTGGATTGGCGGGTCGGTGGCCGCAGCGACCTTTTTACATTTTCTTCCCTTGCGACCGACGGGCTCGGCCACACTGAAGTCGGTTTGCGGGAATGGCTGGGCCTGATCGCTTACCGGGCCACCGGCAAGATCGACGAATTGCTTCCGGGGCAGACAACAAACTAGGATCGCCAGGCGCGACAGCCGCCGATTTGGGAGTTACGCCATGCAACAGCAAACGCCACCGGAGCCATTCGACATGCCCGGCATGGTGGCCGACCTGAACAATCTGCTGCGTCTCAAGACCACCGTGATCGGCATGAAGATGTTCGCACGCGTCGAGGAGATGGCCGCGATCCCGAAGATCAGGCGTCCCACCGCGGTCCACACCACCGACCAGATCGTCAGCATGGCCTCGCGGCTCGGCTGGACCGTCGGCATCACCGCTGACGATCTCGTGGGTGCGCAGTGCCGGGCGGTGATCGGGCTGGCGCCACAGGACGAGACATGGCTCGCGGGCCAAAGCTATGTCGGCGTCTGGCACGGCACGGCGGAGGATGCGCGCAAGCGCCAGGAGGCGCTGGATGTGGTTCCGTTCGGCCAGTATCAGGCGCTGGCGGTGAGCCCGCTCTCCAGCGGACGGCTCAACCCGCCCGACATTTGCCTGGTCTATGCGACGCCCGGGCAGATGATCATCCTGATCAACGGCCTGCAATATACCGGCTACAGGAAGTTCGAATGGGGCGTGGTCGGCGAAACCGCATGCGCGGATTCATGGGGCCGGGCGTTGAAGACCGGCGAGCCAAGCCTGTCGCTGCCGTGCTTTGCGGAGCGGCGCTATGGCGGCGTGCCGGACGAGGAAATGCTGATGGCGTTGCCGCCGGCCTATCTCGCCAAGGCCATTGTCGGCATGAAGCAGTTATCGAAGAATGGACTGCGCTATCCGATCGCGCCCTATGGTATCCAGAACGACGTGCGCGCCGGCATGGGGGCGTCCTACGCCAAGACTTAGCAGCCGTCCGAACGAACCACTTACCTCAGGGAATTGATTGATGAAGGCTTCGTCGAAATTTGACATCGTCGTGTACGGCGCCACCGGTTTTACCGGCCAGCTCGTGGCGGAATATCTCGCTACGAACTATCGCGGCGACCGCGACCTGAAATGGGCGATGGCCGGGCGCAGCCTGGACAAGCTGGCATCGGTGCGCGATGCGATCGGCGCGCCGGCCGACACGCCGCTGATCGTCGCTGACGCCGGCGACCCCGCTTCGCTGAAGGCGATGGTCGACCAGACCAGGTCCGTGCTGACCACCGTCGGCCCGTATCAGCTCTACGGCTCCGAACTGGTTGCGGCCTGTGCGGCGTCCGGCACCGACTATCTCGATCTTTGCGGTGAACCGGTGTGGATGCGCCAGATGATTGACGCGCATGAGGCGGCGGCGAAAGCGAGCGGCGCGCGGATCGTTTTCTCCTGTGGGTTTGATTCGGTGCCGTTCGAACTCGGCGCGTTCTTCGTGCAGGAGGAGGCCAGGCGGGTGTTCGGCGCGCCGGCTGCCCGCGTCAAGGGCCGGGTGCGCGACATGCGCGGCACGCTCTCCGGCGGCACCGCGGCGAGCGCCAAGGCCACGTTTGATGCGGTCGCCAAGGATCTCAGCCTTGTCGCCATCCTCAACGATCCCTTTGCGCTGACATCAGGATTTACCGGCCCAAAACAACCGCGCGGCAACAAGCTTGCCTATGAGGAAGACCTGCAGTCGTGGGCCGCACCGTTCATGATGGCGTTGATCAACACGCGCAATGTCCATCGCTCCAACATGCTGATGGGATTTCCTTACGGCCGCGAGTTCATCTACGACGAGATGGCGCTCACCGGCCCCGGCGAGCAGGGCGAAGCCAACGCCAAGCGTGTGATGGCCGCGAACAGCGAGAAAACCGGTCCCAACGCGCGCAAGCCGGGCGAGGGACCGTCGAAGGAGGAGCGCGAGAACGGCCTCTACGATCTGCTCTATGTCGCGATCGCGCCCGATGGCCGGCAGGTCCGCGCGTCCGTGAAGGGCGATCGCGATCCCGGTTATGGCTCAACCTCGAAGATGATCTCCGAATGCGCGATCTGCCTGTTGCGCGACACGCCCGACGTGCCAGCCGGTTTCTGGACGCCAGGCGCAGCGATGCAGCACAAACTGATCAAGCGGCTTGTCGATCACGCTGGCCTGACATTTGCTGTGGAGACGTAAGGCCAGACGTAACGCCGCGCGGATCATAGGCGTACATGAAGTCCATGCCTTTGGAGGTGAGCGGGATCAGCAGCCGCAACATCCAGTCCCGCGCCCACGCGCCGGTGGCGCTGAAGGCGTGCTTGTTGTTGCCGTTGCGGCGGGCGATCGCGACGATTTTCTCGGCGCGTCCGCGGCGCTCTTCCTCAAAATTCTGGAAGGTCTGGCGCAGCTCTTCGTGCTGCGCCATCAGCCGGCCGAGCCGCATGGCGTCTTCCAGGGCCAGTGATGCGCCCTGGCCCGCATGCGGACTGGTGGCGTGAGCCGCGTCGCCGATCAGAAGCGTGCGTCCACGCGACCAGGTCGGCAGCGTTGCGACATCCAGCGTGTCGGTGATCGCAATGTTATCGGCCGCCTCCAGAAGGCGCGGGATCGGATCGTGCCAGCCAGCATGGAAGTCGAGCAAATGCTGCCGCACCGCGTCCTGATCCATGGCCCGGAAGGTCGCCGCATCGACCCCATGCGAAGGCTGCGTGCTCCACCACATGGCGCCGGTTTCGGGATCAGGACTGGAAAAGCCGTAGCCGAAAAAGCCGCTCCGCCCGAATGTGGCCATCACGTTCTGTCCTACGCCGATATCCTCGATCAGGGCGCGCGGCACGAAGCCGCCGAAACCGATGAGGCCGGTGTCGAACGGCCGCGGGCCGTCGGGGATGACATGCCGGCGCACCATCGAGTGCACACCGTCGGCGCCGATCACGAAATCGCCTTCGGCATGGGTTCCATCAGTGAAATGCACGACCACGGGCTGGTCCGCCCGATCCTCGATGCGCGCCACCCGCTTCTCGAAATGCAGTTCGACATTCTCGCACCAGGCCTTGTTGACCAGGGCTTCAAGCAGCGTCGAACGGCACATGTTGACGGCCGGCTGACCGAAACGCTGCTTCATGTTGCGATTGATGGAGGCAATGCGGCCACCTGTCTGCGTGAGAAATTCGAAGGCTTCGCAAACCGAGCCCGCCGCGATCATCTCGTCGGCGAGGCCGATCTCGGCCAGCACATGCATGCCGTTGGGGGCGATCTGCAGGCCGCCGCCGATCCCGGTCGAATACGGCCAGGCCTCGAACAACTGGACGTCGAAGCCTGCTCGCTTCAGGAAGATCGCGGCGACCGGTCCGGCGATACCGGCACCGATGATGAGGGCTTTGCGGGGGCGCTGCGCCATATCTTGCTCCATGCATCCGTGTGGGTTAGAAAGATCAGTAGCTAATTATCTTATTGGCTAAGATATTTATCGACTAAGATAAGAGGCGATCCTTGTCAAGGACGAAATCGCGGGCTGCGCTGCTGCAGGAACTGGAAGAGGCGATGCGGCGGTCATCCGCCCAGGGCGTGCTGTTTGGCCAAGCCGTTGCGAACGTGGCCGGAATTTCCGGTTCCGATCTGGAATGCCTGGATTTTCTCAACCTGGAGGGACGGGTGACTGCAGGGCGGCTCGCCGAGGTCACGGGCCTCACCACGGGCGCCATCACCGGCGTGGTGGACCGGCTCGAAAAGGCCGGATTGGTGCGACGCGAGCGCGATGAAGCCGACCGGCGCAAGGTCTTTATCGTTGTTGTGCCGGAAGCGGCGGCGAAGATCGGCCAGTTCTACGTGCCGATGCAGCAGTCGATGCACAAGGTCTGGAGCGGCTATTCCGAAGAAGAGCTACGCTTGTTGCTGCGGTTCGCCAATGATGGCTACAAGGGCGTGCTCGAGGCGACCGAGGCGCTGAAAGGCATCCTCGACACGCCGCCGGAAAAGCGGACCAATCTCAAGACGCCGAAGTCTCGGCGCTGACGGGCTGTGCCGGCTTGTAGCGTTCCGCGGCGGCGAACATCCCCCACATCGCGCCCAGCATCATCCAGAAGTGCCGCCAATGGTCGGTGTCGATGATGAAGCTTTCGCCGACCGTGCCAAGGAAGGCCGAGAAGATCGCGAGATAGGCCCGTTGCCAGGGCACGCGGACGAAGACATAGCGAAAACCCGTGATCACCGTGACGAACACCAGCGCCGGATAGCAGATACCGGAAATCCAGCCGCCGGACATGAAGGCGTTCAGATAGGAGTTATGGGTGTCTTCGGGAAAGTAGTTGTGAAACTGCAGCGGCCCGATGCCGAACGGCAGATCGAGCGCCATCTGGGCGCCGAGGATGTGCCGTCCGAAGCGGCCGAAGCGGCCTTCATCGTAGCTCTGGTCGAAGCTCGCACGCTGCTGGAACATCTCGCTGATGGAATCGAACGACAGCAGCACGGCGAGCAGCACCACCACGAGCACGATTGCGGCCACCGCCATCACAACGATGCGCGAGCGTTGCGCAGGCGAGGGGCTGGTCACCACCATCATCGCCAGCATGAAGGCCGACGTGATGATGAGGCCGCCCCAGGCTGCGCGCGAGAATGCCAGCAGGATCGCCAGCGCCATGATGCCGAGCGCGATGGTATTGCGGAACGACTTTCCGAGCGGATCCGAGACGACGTTTTGCAGCACGAACAACGCCGGCAGGATCAGGAACGCGCCCAGCACGTTCGGGTCCTTGAAGGTACCGCGTGCGCGCTCATACAGCGTCAGCAAATCGTGTCCGCCGGGAACGAGATTGAAATAACCCGCCAATGCGGCCAGTGACGCGATCATGGCGCCCACGATCAGGCCACGCCGCAGCATATCGAGCCGGGCCAGCGTGTCGTCAGCCACCACCATCGCGAAGAACATCACCGTGAAGGCCATGTACCAGGAGGTCGCGATCCAGTTGGCGACTTCGGATGTTTCGATAAAGGGAATGGCGCCGATCGAATAGCCGACATTGAGCAGGACCAGCAGCAACAACAGCGGCATGAATACCAGCCGCAGCCGCACGCCGGTGGCGAAGAAAATCACGGTGGCGATGAGCGTCATCAGCTCATAGGGGCTGGGCTCGATGAAGACGATCGCGCCGGACGCGCCGACCAGCCATACCAGCGCCCGCTGCAGCGCCAGCACGCCGGGCGCAGCCGTCACTGACGGAAAGGAATTTTCGGCTGTTGCCGCATACGCCATCACACACTCGCAACATTACGCAACGCAACTCGTAACCCGGTGCCTGGCGAGCCTTATTCGGTCGCGGCTAGTAGGCGTTTTCGTTCTTCGAAATCAACGCCAGCGGCGTCTTGAGAAGAATGTAGAGGTCGAACAACACCGACCAGTTCTCGATGTAATAGAGATCGAACTCGACGCGCTTCTGGATCTTCTCTTCGTTGTCGATCTCACCGCGCCAGCCATTGATCTGCGCCCAGCCGGTGATGCCGGGCTTGACGCGGTGACGCGCGAAATAGCCGTCGACGGCCTCGTCGAACAATTGGCTCTGCAACTTGCCCTGCACTGCGTGGGGACGCGGGCCGACCAGCGAGAGGTTGCTCTTGAACACGACGTTGAAGAGTTGCGGCAACTCGTCGAGGCTGGTCTTGCGAATGAAGCGGCCGACGCGGGTGACGCGGCTGTCGTTCTTGGTCACGACCTTGGCAGCCAGCGGATCGGCCTGATCGTGATAGAGCGAGCGGAACTTGAATACGTCGATGCGCTCATTGTTGAAGCCGAACCGCTTCTGGCGGAACAGCACCGGGCCGGGACTGTCGAGTTTGACCGCAAGCGCCACCAGCGCCATCACCGGCGCGGCCAGCAACAGCACGAGCGCGCCGACGATGTGATCGAACAGCCACTTCATCACCAGATCCCAATCGGTGATCGGCGCTTCGAACACGTCGAGGGTCGGGACCTTGCCGAGATAGGAATAGGCGCGGGGGCGGAAGCGCAGCCGGTTGGTGTGGGCGGATAGCCTTATATCAACTGGCAGCACCCACAGCTTCTTCAGCATTTCGAGAATGCGGCCTTCCGCCGAAATCGGCAGCGCGAAAAGCACCAGATCAATGCGGGTGCGGCGCGCGAATTCGACGATGTCGTCGATCTTGCCGAGCTTCGGCGCGCCGGCGCAGGTATCGAGCGCGCGGCTGTCGTTGCGGTCATCGAACACGCCAAGAATTTCGATATCGGAATCGGCCTGCACATTGAGGGCTTCGACGAGCTTCTCGCCGTTCTCGTCGGAACCGACGATAATGGTGCGGCGGTCGAGCCGGCCTTCGCGCGCCCAGCTGCGTATCACCGCGCGCAGCAACAGCCGTTCGATAATCAGTGCCGCCAGCCCGATAACGAAAAACGACGACAGCCAGAGCCGCGATACCTCGCCGCCGAGCTTGGCAAAGAACGATGCGCCGATAAACAGCAGAAATACGAAAGCCCAGGCCGAGATCATACGCGTCATCTGCCGGAGCTGACCGCGAAACACCTGAACTTCGTAGATGTCGGAAGCCTGGAAGCAGACGACGGCGGTGACGCTCATGCCGAAGATTGCCGCGACATAATTCCAGCTGAAGCCGTTGAGCGGCTCAACATAAACGAAATAGATCGCGATGCCGACAACGCTCAGCAGCACGAGATCAATCAGGCGAACCGCACCGGCGATCACGATCGGCGAATAGGCCCGGCGTACTTTCTCGTTGGCGACGGCGAGCGCTGCCGGCGTCAATCGGCGCCGTCGCTCGATACGAGGAGCACCCGATATCGTGGCGGCCTCAGCTGCCGCTGCATCCAGCATCGAGCGTGCGTTGATCGGTTCCACTGTTGTTAAGCCCGTTTCTGTACCGCGCATCTGGGGATGCGCGCCGCAAGACGTAATGCCCCGCTTCCCGGCTTAGAGGACAAATCGGAAGAAACAGTTATCGATGGTAAAGAACGGTTAACGACCTGTTGCTGATGTTAAACGTCAGGCCCGGGACGCCTGAAGCGCGTCGCGGTATCCGGCTAATACGCCCGCGACCATCGCCTTCTGCGAAAAATGCAGGAAGATTCGCTCGCGCAGCGATTTCGCGCGTTCCTGCGCGGCGGCCGGATCTTCCAGCGCAATCTCGATGGCGTCGACCATGGCCGCCACGATGCTCGGCGCGAACAACGCGTCGGTATGCGATCCGAAAATTTCCGGAATGCCGCCGACATTGGCCGCCACCATCGGAATACCGGCGGCCGCCGCCTCGATCACGACATAGGGCATCGAATCCCCACGCGAGGGAACCACCAGCAGCGAGCCCTTTGAAAATCCGTACCGCGCCTTGACGTGGCCGATGAAGCGCACCGCCTCGCCGAGGCCGAGCCGCTGGATTTGAGCCTTCAGCGCGTCGGTTTCCTCGCCGTCGCCGGCCAATGTCAGCGTGACGGGCCGGCCATCGCTGCGTAGTCGCGCTACCGCGTCGACCAGCAGGTCCGCGCCCTTGATGTGTCTGAATTCGCCGACATAGACGACGTCGGTCGCGTCCTCTGCCTTGACGATCGGGTCGAACTCGTCCGCCGTCACGCCATTGAACACGCAGCGCACCAGTCCGGCCGGCGTGCCGATGGTCCGCTGATAGGTGTCGCGCGCGAACGCGCTCTCGAACAGGAACAGATCGGTCCGGTTCATCAGCGTACGCTCCATGCGGCTATAGAGTACGCCTTTCGTTGTGTTCAGCGGGTAATGCAGCGAACCGCCATGCGGCGTGTAGACGCGAATGATGCCCTTGGAAGCGCCTTTCATGCGAATGAAAGCGCCGGCCTTGGCGCCGTGGCCATGCAGAACATCCGGGTTGAGCGACCGGATCAACCGCATGAAGCGGCTCCAGACCAGGGCATCGGTGACATGCGGCTCGCGGCGAATGGCGAGGCGATGGACGCCCAGCTTCAGGCGCGGCGCGATCTCGGCCAGCGCGGCGTCGGCGCGTTCGCCGCCGGTCAGGCTATCGGCGACCAGGCCGACGTGATGGCCGCGCTCGGCCTGGCCGTTGGCGAGGTCGAGGATGTGACGGAAGATTCCACCAACGGGCGCGCGCACCGCGTGCAGGATACGAAGCGGTTGATCTGACATCTCGGACATGATCAGAACCAGCGCTCCCCGACCTGGACGGTATCGCCAGGACCAAGCGCGGTGCCTAGCGGCACCACCATGCGGGACGGACCGGCGCCGTCGGAGTGGGTCAGGGTGACGCGATCACGCCGGGCGCGTGGCGTAAACCCGCCCGCGATCGCTACCGCGCTTTCGACGCTCATGTTGGGCACATAGGGATATTGGCCGGGGGCTGCAACTTCGCCAAGGATAAAGAACGGCCGGTACGAATCGATCTCCACTGCGACGGACGGCTCGCGGATGTAGCCGTTGCGCAGGCGGGCGCCGATTTCGGCAGCCAGCGCCGACGGCGTTCGGCCGCGTGCCGGGACTGCGCCGATCAGCGGCATGGTGATGGAGCCGCCCGCGTCGATTGCGTAAGTGTTGGTGAGACCTTCCTGGCCATAGACCACGACCCGCAATTTGTCGCCGGCATCAAGCTGATAAGCCGCGTCATGGCGGGCCGGCATGGCCGGAGCCATCGCGTAGGCCTGCCCGTACGCCATCGAGTCAAGGTCGCTGCGCGGCTGAATGGAAGCTGCTGGCGAAGTCGTGCGCATGCAGCCCGGCAGAGCGAGCGCAGCCAGCAGACAGGAAATGGCGGCGCACGCGCCTCGCATCGGAAAATCCATCGGAAGTATTGATTCCGATTAAGGACTTTCATGGTTAACAAAACGTGACATCGCCGGCCGGTGGTAACGTCGCGGCGTCAAATCGGCCTAATTAACCCAGCGGCAACCTTAATGGAGTGTAATCGGCTGCGTTCAGTGGAGTCGTGGCGTCTGCGGGAGTGTGCGATGCGTTTAGCGTTCTGGCGTGCCAGCAAGGACAAGGCGCCCGAGGAAATGCCGTCGGTCGCCGAAGCCGCGCCTGCGGTCGAAGCCAAGCCTGTGCCGGTCATTGAGCGGCCTGCGGCATCCGTCACCGGCGATCTGGATATGCGCGCGCTGGGGCAGGCGCTGATGCGCAAACGGCGCTGGATCATTGTCCCGACTGTGCTGGCCGCTGTGCTCTCGATTGCCGCGGTGAATGTGGTGACGCCGCGCTACAAGTCCGAAGCGCGTATCCTGATCGACGGACGCGAAAACATCTTCCTGCGGCCGAATGGTGAACGCAACGAGGAGCAGCGTGCCGGGCTTGATGCCGAGGCTGTCACCAGCCAGGTCCAGCTGTTGTTGTCGCGCGATCTCGCGCGGCAGATCATCAAGAAGAACAAGCTTGCGGAACTGCCCGAATTCGATCCGGTACTGGGCGGACTTTCGCCCTTGAAATCGCTGCTGGCCTTGCTTGGCATCGGCCGCGATCCGTTCTCGCTGACGCCGGAAGAGCGGGTGCTCGACGCTTATTTCGACCGCTATACCGCTTACGCGGTCGACAAATCGCGCGTCATCGTCATCGAATTCCAGTCGCGCGATCCCGAACTGGCGGCGCGCGTCGCCAACTCGATCGCCGATGGCTATCTGGTGCTGCAGCAGGCCGCGCGGCAGGAGCAGGCCAAGTCCGCCAGCCAGTGGCTTTCGGGTGAGATCGATAATCTGCGCAAGAAGGTTGCGGAGGCGGAATCCCGCGTCGAGGATTTTCGTTCCAAGTCCAGCCTGTTTGTCGGTACCAACAACACCACGCTCTCCAACCAGCAGATGGGCGAACTCAACACGCAATTGAATAACGCCCGCGCATTGAAGTCCGACGCGGAATCGAAGGCGCGGATGATCCGTGAAATGCTGCAGAGCGGCAAGCCGATCGAGGCTTCCGATGTGATCAACTCGGAGCTGATCCGCCGGCTGTCCGAGCAGCGCGTGACCTTGCGCGCACAATTGGCGGAGCAATCGTCGACATTGCTCGACAACCATCCGCGCATCAAGGAATTGAAGGCCCAGCTATCGGTGCTCGATAGCCAAATTCGCGACGAAGCGAGCAAGGTTTCCCGCTCGCTCGACAATGACGCCCGCATCGCCGGAGGACGGGTTGAAGGTCTCAGCAATAGCCTCGATCAATTGAAGAAGCAGGCGACCTCGACCAACGGCCAGGATGTTCAGCTTGCGGGCGCTCGAGCGTGAAGCCAAGGCGCAGCGCGATTTGCTGGAATCCTATCTGGCCAAATACCGCGAAGCCAATACCCGGGAGAATATCGACGCCGCGCCCGCGGACGGCCGGATCATCTCTCGCGCCAGCGTTTCCAATGCTCCGGCATATCCCAAGAAACTGCCGATCGTCCTGATCGCGACCCTGGCGACCTTGCTGCTCAGCGCCGGCACCATCGCAACCGGTGAATTGCTGCGCATGACCGCGCCGCGTCTGATGGCGCCCCGTCCGGAGGCGGTGTTTGTCCCGGCTGTAACTCGCGCGCCGGCGGCAGCCGCGACCATGCCCGATCCCGTCTTCGATGAAGCGATATCGGAGCCACCGACCGCGATCAGCGAGAGCAGCGAGATCAGCGAGATCGAGCAACTCGCCGAAAATCTAAGCAATGCCGGCGATGCCGCGCGCAAGGTCACGATCCTCGGCACCGCTTCGAACGAAAGCATCACGCTGACGGCGCTGACGCTGGGACGGCTGATCGCGCGCAGCGCGAGGGTCGTGGTGGTCGATCTGTCGGCGTCATCGCCGACCATGTCGGCGGTCTCGGTCGATCCGACGGCGCCAGGGCTGGCCGAACTGATGCTGGGGGAGGCGTCCTTCTCGCAAGTCATCACCAGGGACCGGCTCTCGCGCGTCCATCTGGTCAGCGCCGGACGCCCCGGCTCGGACCGCACGCTGCTGCAATCGCCGCGCCTGTCGCTTGCGATCGACGCGCTGCTGCGGGTGTACGATCACGTGTTGCTGGACGCCGGGCTCGCCTCCGACCTGCCGGCGGAATTGCTGACGGCGCAGGCGCGCGCCGTAGTGGTGCCGGACGCGTCGATGGCGCAGGACGCACGCAGCCAGATGAGCGATCAGCTAAAGGCGGTGGGGTTCAGCGACGTGGCGATGCTGAGCGGGCCGGCACTGCCATCGGATGCCGTCGATCCCGGCTCGCGGGTGGTGGCCGCCGCCTGAGGGCGGTCAGGTCGGATTTTGTGAGTAAGCTCTAGCGGAACGCGCTGCGCAGTCGTTGCGCCATCTGAAACAGCGCCGGATTGTGCTTCACCAGATGCTTGGCGCGATTGATGCCCGACATCGCCGCGGCGGCCAGTTTGCCGCGTGAGGTGAGCGGGATGAAGCAATCGAAGATCGGCTCATCGCCTTTGCAGAACATCCGCTTGTATTCGTCCGATCCGATCCCGAGATCGAGGGCACGATAGCCAAGCCCGGCATAGTGATCGATGATGTCGCGCATCAGGATCAGGCCGGGGCTGTGGCGAGCGTTTTCCGACATCGTGTAGGTGTTGAACATCATCGAGAAGCGGGTGCCGTCGGCGACGCCGGCGAAGATCGCGATCACCTCGGCGTCACATTCCAGCGCATGGATATCGATCAGGTGACCGCCGCCGGCCAGCGGTGTCCGGCAGGCGTTGCGGATGAACGCCTCGGTGCCGGGTTCGGCGAATACGTTGGGCAGCTTCTGTTCCGCCATCCGCAGCGGCTTGATGCGGAAGAAGGCGTCGAGCAACCGCTTGATCTCGCCATCGGTGGAAGCCACACCGTAGCGATAGCCGGGAAGCGCTTGCAGCTTGCGTTCCTTGCTTCTTAGCCGGCGGCGGAGCGAGTTGCTGATCCGCGCTGCGGGTTCAGCCCCGGGCACGATCGTCATCAACGGGCAATCATTGACCGAGGCCTGGTGGGACAGCATCGCCAGCGGGTTCGGCAGATCCTGCCAGCGCATCGGTTGCTGATGGAAGGTCAGGACGTCGGCCTCCGATCGGGCCCGTATGCCCGAGATCAACGCGTCGAGATCGGCTGAGGTAGCGCCAGAGGCGAATTCCTTGTCCCACAGCGCCATGTTGAAGGTCGCATGCTTGCCGCCCATGAAGCTTGCGGTGCGGACCCCGCGTTCGTGCCTCAGCGCCAGCGGAAGCAATAACAGCGGCCGGCGTTCAACATCACGGGCGACGACGATGAAGGGTTTGAAATTTTCACGTTCACCGACCTGTCGTTGCCAGGCTGATAGAAAATCGAACCGTTGGTAGGCTGTCGAGAAATGCCGCTGATCCTCAAGATTGCGCCAGATCGTCTCGGCCTGGCCGAGATCGCCGAAAATATCGACGCCGGCGATGCGGCCCGGCTTCGACCACGCCGCCGCTGCTTCCGCCGTCCGGCTTTCGATCGCGGCCGCCATGGTCATCTAAAAGCCTGTCAAAAGGGAATATTTACTATTTCGGCGTGGGCCGACCTTTGCAAAGAAATGTCAACAAAGGGTAATGACAATGCGGCCACAGCGAAGCAGATTCGGCGCATTGAAAGGCGATACGTTTGCCGTCCGATATCGGATTCTTGACCCGCGCCAGGCTCGAGCTCGCTTATTTCAGCGGCTATGCGCGGATTGTGCAGCGGAATACCGGCGGTGCGGGTGTCATCCTGCGTTTTGAGCGTGTGCGGCCGCGGCGCGGCGCCCGCTTTCAGCCGCTCAAATCCCAGGAAATCACGCCGCACTTTCTCGACCGGACGATCCGGGCGTTGAAGCGCTGGAAATTCGATATCGTTTCACTGGACGAGGTGTGCCGGCGGGCGGTGACGCTGGCTACGCCACGGCGATTTGTGTGCCTGACCTTCGACGGCGCTTACAAGGACCTGATGACATCGGCCTATCCGGTGCTGTCGCGGCACGATGTGCCCTTCGCCGTGTATGTGCCGACGGCGTTTCCGGACGGGGTCGGCGAGGCCTGGTGGCTGGCGCTGGAGGCGATCATCGCGCGCGAAAATCGCGTCAGCCTGGTGATCGACCGCAAGGAACTGCATTTCAATATCGCCGACGTGCCCGAGAAATATCAGCTTTACGCGTTTCTCGAAAGCTGGATGCGCTCATTGCCACCGCCGGATCGTTCGGCGGCTATCAACGATCTCTGCAAGCGATATTCGGTCGACCTCGCGGCGCTGTCGCGCGACGCCGCGATGGACTGGAGCGACCTCGCAACATTGGCCGCGGATCCACGGGTGACGATCGGAAGTGCGACGGTGAACTATCCGACGCTCTCGAACCTGAAAGATGCCGCCGCGCTGCGCGAGATGACGATGGGAATGGCCGTGGCGCAAGCCGCATTCCACCGCGACGTCAGGCATTTCGCCTTTCCGTTCGGCGATGGCGCCTCGTGGCGGCGGCGGCATGTGGCGATGGCCGAGGAGGCGGGTTTCGTCAGTGCGGTGTCGGCGATACCGGGCGTGGTTCAGACGGCGGGGCGAAGCAATCTGCACGCGCTTCCGCGCCTTGCCTGGGATGGACGGCTTCGCTCGCTGCGCGCCATGCGCGTGCTGCTTTCGGGCGCCATGTTTCCAGCTGCGCCTGCGTCGGTCGGAAAAAGCGAGGTCGAACGCTCGGCACGATCCGGCGAGGCGTTTGACAAACAGGGCTAGGCGTCCGGTCGCGCCATCCAGCTGATGATGGGCATCGCCGGCAACACCCAGCCGATGCCGGCAACGACGTAGAAGATGGCCTGCAGCCATCCGGAGTTCGCCAGCCATGGCGTCTGCGCCGCGGTCATCCCCAGCAGCGACCACACCACCACCAGCATGAGCAGGGCGACGGTTCCAATGAGCTTGCGGGTGCGTATGGTCATGACGGAAATGTGCGGTTCTCGGCCGGAGCGCGCCTTGCACGCGGGAAGGGGCGGACTATAAGGGGCGCGCGAATTCATTCAAGCGTAGCCTCAAATGACCGGTAGCCCTGCCCAGCAAGCCTTGTCAGATCAGGCCATGTCAAATCAAGCTTTCTCAGATCAGGCCTTCTCAGATCAGGCCTTGCGCAATCAGTCGCTGAACGATCGTGCGGTCAGATGGTGGCTGTTTGCGGTGGCGGCCCTGATCGCGATCATGGTGCTGGTTGGCGGCGCGACGCGCCTGACCGAGTCCGGGCTTTCGATCACCGAGTGGAAGCCGCTCACCGGCATGTTGCCGCCGCTCAGTCAGGAGCAGTGGACGCAGGCCTTCGAAGGCTACAAGGCCATTCCGCAATATCGCGAGCTCAATGCCGGAATGAGCCTTTCCGAATTCAAGTCGATCTTCTGGTGGGAGTGGAGCCATCGGCTGCTCGGTCGCGTGATCGGCATGGCGTATTTTTTGCCGTTCCTGTGGTTTCTGTGGCGCGGCTATCTCAGCGGCGAATTGAAGCGACGGCTATGGGTGATATTCGCGCTCGGCGGTCTGCAAGGGGTGGTCGGCTGGTGGATGGTGGCCTCCGGCCTTTCGGATCGGGTCGAAGTCTCGCATTATCGTCTCGCCACCCATCTGGTACTGGCGCTGTTGATCTTTGCGGCCATCGTCTGGACCTTGCGCCGATTGGCTGATCGGCCGCCGGCCGCGGCGAACCGGCGGCTGAAGACCACGAGCGTGGTTTTGCTGGCGCTGACATTCGTGCAGCTTTATCTGGGCGCGCTGGTCGCGGGGTTGCGTGCGGGCCGCGTCTATAACACCTGGCCCGATATCGACGGTGGGTTTATTCCCTCCGCGGCACGGTTGTTCTTTGATCAGCCGTGGTGGCGCAATTTGTTCGACAACACGCTCACGGTGCAGTTCGAACATCGCATGACCGCTTATGCGCTGTTCGCACTTGCGGTGTTGCATGCGGTCGACGCCGTCAGGTCGCGGGCCGATGGCGCCGTGATCCGCGGCGCGCTGTGGCTGGTGGCAGTCATTACGTTGCAGGCGACGCTTGGCATTCTTACGCTGCTCAATCAGGTCCCGATCGATCTCGCGCTGACACATCAGGCGGTTGCGATCGCGGTTCTGACGCTTGCAACGATTCAGGCCGAGCGTTTGGCGCGGCAACCGAAACCGGCGTCGCGGGAATCGATTGCGCCGGTTGGCCAGCCCGGCTGATTTGAGCGATTCTAATTTTGTAAGGATAGCCGGAAACAGCCAATTTTCAGAGCTTTCCCTCGCCCTCACGGCAACTAACGAAATTGTGTCGAATGGCGCAGCTTTACTTGGAATTTTTGGACGATAAAACTGACCAAACACAGGGATTTAGTCATGTCGTCTGCATTCATTCAAGCCGCCGTCGTCCTGCTTCGCGAAGGCCTCGAGGCCATGCTGGTGATTGCCGCGCTTGCCGGCTATCTCGCCAAATCCGGCGCAGGCCACCGCGTCCAGGCGCTCTATGGCGGCGCGCTCGCCGCTGTCGCCGCCAGCCTCGTCGCCGCCTGGTTGTTTGCCGTCCTCAATTCGGGTGAGCACAGTGACATCATGGAAGGCATCATCATTCTCGTCGCCGCGGGCCTGATGCTTTATGTCAGCGGCTGGCTGATGGTGAAGCAGGATCCGCGCGGCTGGCAGGACTATCTGGCGCAGAAGGCCGATCATGCGCTGGCGCAGGACACCGTATGGGCGGTCGGCGCGCTGGCTTTCCTCGCGGTGTTTCGCGAAGGCGCGGAGACGGTGCTGTTCATCAATGCGCTGGCGACCACCGAAGGCGGCTGGAGCGCCGGCCTGTTCGCGGGACTTGGTGTCGCCACCATCGGCCTTGCGGTCCTGTTTTATTTCATCAACTTGATCGCGCAGAAGATCCCGTTGCGGCCGCTGTTCATCATCACCTCGGCATTCCTGTTCGCCATGGCGATCAAGTTCATCGGCGAAGCCGTCCAGGAATTCCAGGAGCAGTCGGTGCTGCCGTTCACCGAGCTGAAAAGCCTCTCCTGGTTCGGTGCCGTCGGACTGAACCCGACGGTCGAGGCTTTGTCCGCGCAACTGCTGGTGATCGTGTTCGCGCTGGCGACCTATTCGGTGTTCCAGCGTAACAGCCGGCTGACCCGCGCGGACAAGGATGCCGTGCGCACGGCGAAATCCTGAAGCCAAAATCCTGTTCGCTACGCGCGCTGTGCGCTACAGCATGATCCGGAAAAGTGGAAACCGGTTTTCCGAAAAGATCATGCTCAAACAAAAAGACAGAGCGGGATGACGATTCGAAGATAAGTCATCCTGCTCTAGCAGTAGCCGTAAACGCCGCAGGCGTAGGGCAGGCGATACCAGTAACCGAGATTTGGGCCTCCATAATAGGGCCCTTGATAATCGTAGGAATGGGTCGAGCCGTAATACCCCGGAAGCGTCGCCGATCCCGGAAGCAATGGCGTGGTGATCCGCGGCGGGATGTACGGCACCGCGCCATCGGAGGGCGTGAACAGGACGTCGGGCTCTTCCTCGACATAGACCTGGCGGCCGTAGGGGGGGCCATGCGCCTTACCCGACTTGTAGCGCTGGCCGGGCAGGTCGGCAGCGGCCGCGGACCCGACGGCAAAGACAGCGACAACAAATGACGTCATCCAGCGCATCATGGCTCCGCTCCGAATCACTGGGATCATCTCATGCCACTTTACGCCGGAATGACCGTCAATGAGAGGCTCGTCATTTCAGGACTGATTCATGCCTGGGATCGGGCCGTCGCGCGAGGCGATCGTACGAAGATGATTGAGGTCCTGATGGCCACCGAACTGACGGCCGAGCAGGCGGCCGAGACGACAGATGCGACGCTGGCAAAGCGCGGGTAGCCACAACGGATTCGCGACTACGGGGCTGATGTCAATGTGCTCAACGAATGGCCGGGCGCAAGCCCGGCCATTGACGTTACGAAGCCGCGTAAGAACTCAGGCGCTCAGCGCCTGTTCCAGATCCGCCATCAGATCTTCCTTGTCTTCGATCCCGATCGACAGCCGCACCACGTCGGGCGCCGCGCCGGACTTCACCTTGGCGGCGTCGTCGAGCTGACTGTGCGTGGTCGATGCCGGGTGGATCACCAGCGAGCGGGTGTCGCCGACATTGGCGAGATGCGAAAACAGCTTCAGGTTGGAGACCAGATTGACGCCGGCGTCGTAGCCACCCTTGAGGCTGAAGGTGAACACCGCGCCGGCACCCTTTGGTGCGTATTTGCGGGCCAGATTGTTGTATTTATCCCCCGGCAGACCCGCGTAATTGACCGAAGCCACCGCCGGATGGCCCGCGAGGAATTCCGCGATCGCCTTGGCGTTTTCACAATGCTTTTGCATGCGCAGCGGCAAGGTCTCGATGCCCGTCAGGATCATGAAGGCATTGAACGGCGAGAGCGCCGGGCCGAGATCGCGCAGACCGAGCACGCGGCATGCAATCGCAAACGCGAAATTGCCGAACGTCTCCTGGATGCGGATGCCGTGATATTCGGGGCGCGGCTCGCTCAGCATCGGATATTTGTTGTCCTTCGCCCAATCGAAGGTGCCGGCGTCGACGATGATTCCGCCGAGCGAATTGCCGTGGCCGGCGAGGAATTTCGTCAGCGAGTGCACGATGATGTCGGCGCCGTGGTCGATCGGCCGGATCAAATAGGGCGTCGCCAGCGTGTTGTCCACGATCAGTGGCACACCGGCCTTGTGCGCAACCGCCGAGATCGCTTCGATGTCGGTGACGCTGCCGGAGGGATTGGCGATGGATTCGATGAAGATCGCCTTGGTGTGCGGCGTGACCGCGCGCTCGAAGCTGCCGATATCATCGGGATCGGCCCACACCACGTTCCAGCCGAAGCTCTTGAAGGCGTGGGTGAACTGATTGATCGATCCGCCATATAGTTTGCGCGCCGCGATGAACTCATCGCCGGGCTTCAACAATTGCTGAAGCACCACGACCTGGGCGGCGTGTCCGGATGCCACGGCCAGCGCCGCGGTGCCGCCTTCGAGCGCCGCCACGCGCTCTTCAAGCACCGCGTTGGTCGGGTTTCCGATGCGGGTATAGATGTTGCCGAATGCCTGCAGCCCGAACAACGATGCGGCGTGATCGGCGTCGTTGAACACGAACGAGGTGGTTTGATAGATCGGCGTCGCCCGCGCACCGGTGGTCGGATCGGGTTGCGCACCTGCGTGCACTGCAAGCGTTGAAAATCCGGGCAAACGATCGGTCATTCTTTTTCCTTTCCGACAGCTTCATCTTCGGCAACAGCCCGGTCGGCAGGTTCCAAAGATCGAGCAACGCGATGTGACATTTATGGCTTGGCCGGCGCCAATGCGTCCCCTGATCGGGGGAGAACAATCGCGGCAGAGGCGACTGCAGTCAAGGCTGCGTGTATCGGCTCAATGAGTTCGAATGATCATACTTCGGTTTGTCGCGCTTCCAGGACAATCGTTTCGCAATTGCGTCACGAGAGCTCGTTCTTGTTTTTTGCGGCACGATCGGAAGCCGCAGTCTCACCGCCGCCCACGCTCATCCGGTTCAGCGAAAGCCGCATGCCCTGAGTCGGCACCGGCGCGCGCTTCGAGCTGAGCGTGCGCGAATTGACGCCCATCCAGGAAATCTCGGAGGATAGCCGGCCATATTCGATCTTGGGGCAGCGATTCATGACGACCTTGAGGCCGGCAGCTTCCGCTTTCTCGGCGGCGGCGTCATCGCGCGCGCCAAGCTGCATCCAGATCACCTTTGGCGGTGGCACCAGCTTCAGCGCCTCGTCGACCACGGGCATGATGTGGCTCGAATTCCTGAAGATGTCGATCATGTCGACGGGACGGCCGATATCGGCGAGCGAGGCGACGAAGGGCTTGCCAAGCAGGCTCTTGCCGACGTGACCGGGATTGATCGGGATCATGTCGTAGCCGCGCTGCGCCAGATATTTGAAGGCGAAATAGCTTGGCCGCACATTGACCGGCGAGGCGCCGACCATCGCAATGGATTTCACGCCGTTGAGGATCTCGCGGATGTAATCGTCAGCGTAGGCATCGTGGTTCATTGAGCTGTTACTTGTCCTGCCATTTCGGCTCGCGTTTTTCGATGAAGGCGCCGATGCCTTCCTCCGCATCACGGGCCATCATATTCTCGGTCATTACCTCTGCGGCATAGCGATAGGCGTCCGCAAGGTTCATCTCGGCCTGACGGTAGAATGCGGCCTTGCCGAGCTTGACGGTGTAGGCGGATTTCAGCGCGACCTTTTGCGCCAGCGCGATCGCCGCATCGCGCTCGGTGCCGGCGGTGACGACGCGGTTGATCAGACCGATGTCACGCGCTGTCGTTGCCGGAACGGGCTCCCCGGTCAGGAGCATCTCCATCGCCTGCTTGCGCGGAACGTTGCGCGACAGTGCCACCATCGGGGTCGAGCAAAACAGTCCGATATCGACGCCTGGGGTTGCAAAGCTTGCGGCTTCCGAGGCCACGGCAAGATCGCAGCTTGCCACCAGCTGGCATCCGGCTGCGGTAGCGATGCCTTGCACGGCTGCGACGACGGGCTTCGGCAGCTGCACAATCGCCTGCATCATGGCGCTGCAGGCATTCATGATCTGCGCGAAATAAGCGCGTCCGCGGTCGGCGTCGCTGCGGCGGGCGGTCAATTCCTTCATGTCATGGCCGGCCGAGAAGGCCGGACCGTTGGCGGCGATCACGACCGCGCGCATCGTCGCATCGCTGCCGATGTCGTCGAGCGCCGCGTGGAGTTCGGCGATCAGGCCTTCCGACAGGCTGTTGCGGGCCGCGGGGCGGTTCAGCGTGAGCACCGCGATGCTGCCAACGGTTTCGCGCAGCAGGATCGGCGATTGCGGCGTCGTGGCGCGGGCGGCTTGACCAGTCATCGAAATATCCGGGTGGGCGAGGTGGTCATCTTAATGTAACAGACGGCAACAGGCGAGGGCGGGCAGGGCGAGATGGCAATTGCAAAAATGAGCGTGGCGGAACTCGAAAGGTTTCTCCAGCTTGAATTTCCCCAGGCCTTCAGCGCCGGCGATATTGCCATCGAAAGCGCCGACGGCGCGTCGTGCCTGCTTCGCCAGCGCTATAGTGACCGGATGCTGCGGCCCGGCGGCACGGTCTCGGGGCCGACGCTGATGGCGCTGGCGGATTTCGCCATGTATGTGGTGTTGCTGTCGGCGATTGGCCCGGTTGGGCTCGCGGTGACGACCAATCTGAACATCAATTTCCTGCGCAAGGGCCTGCCGGGGCAGGATGTCCTGGCGGCAGCGCGGCTGTTGAAGCTGGGCAAGCGGCTGGCGGTGGGAGAGGTCAGTCTACTGTCGGGGACATCAGCCGATCCGATCGCCCACGTGACGGCGACCTATTCCATTCCAAATGCTTCGACTTTTTCGAGGTAATATCACACCATATTTATAAGTATCTGTTTCTAAAAGAATAAATGTCGCTGTTGGACGTTGACGTTGGCGCCGGGACTATCTAGAAACCCAACCAGTTCGGCGCGCTTTGCGCCGATTTCCATTTTCACGGATTTCCTCACATGAAAACGTTTTCGGCAAAGCCCGCCGAGGTGACGAAGAAGTGGGTGCTGATCGACGCCAAAGGTCTGGTCGTCGGTCGTCTCGCCACCATCGTCGCGATGCGCCTTCGCGGCAAACATCTCCCGACCTATACGCCCCACGTCGATTGCGGTGACCATGTCGTCATCATCAATGCGGCACAGGTGGTGCTGACCGGTCGCAAGCGCGACAACAAGGTCTACTACAATCACACCGGCTTCATCGGTGGCATCAAGGAACGTACCGCGAAGTCGATCCTCGAAGGCCGCTTCCCGGAGCGCGTGGTCGAGAAAGCGATCGAGCGGATGATTCCGCGCGGGCCGCTGGGCCGCGTTCAGCTTGGGAATTTGCGGGTTTATCCCGGCGCCGAGCACCCGCACGAAGCCCAGCAACCCGAGACGCTCGACGTCGCGTCGATGAATCGCAAGAACATGAGGGCCGCGTAAGATGTCCGATACCATGCAGTCCCTCGACCAGTTGTCGTCGCTGAAGACCGCCGCGCCGGAAGCACCGAAATACGTCAAGAAGGTCGACAAGTTCGGCCGCGCCTATGCCACCGGCAAGCGCAAGGACGCGGTTGCCCGCGTCTGGATCAAGCCGGGCGCCGGCAAGGTCACCGTCAACGCCCGCGAAGTCGAAGTCTATTTCGCGCGTCCGGTGTTGCGGATGATGATTCAGCAGCCGCTGGTCGCAGCCGCCCGTGCCGGCCAGTATGACGTGATCTGCACCGTGACCGGTGGCGGGTTGTCGGGCCAGGCGGGCGCTGTGCGCCACGGCCTCTCGAAGGCGCTGACCTATTTCGAACCCGATCTGCGCGGCGTTCTGAAAAAGGGCGGTTTCCTGACCCGTGACTCGCGCGTGGTCGAGCGCAAGAAGTACGGCCGTGCCAAAGCGCGCAGGTCGTTCCAGTTCTCGAAGCGCTAATTGCTTCACCGAAATTTGCCGCGAAGGCGGCAAGTGCGAAAGGGCGCCTTCGGGCGCCCTTTTGTTTTGGAGGTGCACCGCACCGAGCAAGGCGACGGCAGTTGCCGGGTATTTAGCGAGGAATATACGCAATTTTTCCTGAAAACTTGTCTGTGAACACAAACGGATTGCCAACGCCCGCCGCCCTACGGTTGTGATGGTGCCGAAGCGTTTGCCTTGGCATGTGCGTAAAACTCGGGCTGGGTGGCACATTCATGTTGCTGGATATCTCAACGCTTTATCTCGTCGCCACGATGATGGCTGCGATGCTCGGAGCCATGCTGCTGTTCTTCGGCAAGCAGGAAAGCATCCCGGCATTGAAATGGTGGGGAACCGCCTATCTGCTGGGCGCCGCTTCGGTTGCGCTCTGGACGCTGGCAAGCAGCGCGCTCGGCGAGATGCTTTCGCTGGCGCTGAACGCAGTAGGCTTCGTTGCCTGCGGCATGGTCTGGAATGCTGCGCGGGTATTTCATGGCCGCAAGCCCAATCTGCCTGGGCTCGTGCTCGGGGCGATCGCCTGGGTCGCGGCCGTCATGACGCTGGCGCCGACGGCTTCCTCGCTGCGCATGACGATCGGCGCCGGCATTGTCGCCATCTACGCCGCGCTGACGGCGTCCGAATTGTGGACCGAGCGCCGCCGGACCTTGCAAAAGCGGTGGCCGGCCTTCGTGGTACCGGTACTGCATGGCCTGGTGCTGATGTTGCCGATCCTGCTCGGCGACTTCCTGCGGCCGCAGGACGCGGCGTTCTCGGGCAGCATCTGGATGACGGTGTTCTCGGTCGAACTCGTACTCTATGCGGTCGGCACCGTGTTCGTGATCTTCATGCTGGTGTCGGAACGTGCGGTGACCGTGCACAAGGCCGCAGCCTCGATGGATCCGCTGACCGGCATGTTCAATCGGCGCGGATTTTCGGAAGCAACCGCTCGTGTCATCGAACGTGAAGCGAGTGCCGGCCGTCCGGTGACGGTGCTGATCTTCGACATCGATCACTTCAAGTCGATCAATGATCGCTTCGGCCATCCGGCCGGCGACGAGATCCTCAAACTGTTCTCCACCATCGTGATCAATACGCTGCGGATCTCGGATCTGTCGGGACGGATCGGCGGCGAGGAGTTCGCGGCCTTGCTGCCGTGTTCGCTCGAAGAAGGGGTGCTCGCGGCCGAGCGGGTGCGCGAAGCATTCGAGGCGTCCGGAATCGCGGTCGATGAAGGACCGGTCGATACCACGGTCAGCATCGGCGTCGCCGGCGGGCCGGCGGGCACCGAACTCGAGGTGCTGCTGGCGGCGGCCGACACCGCGCTCTATCAGGCCAAGCGCAGTGGCCGAAATCGGGTCGAGGCCGCCGAAGAGCTGCCGCTGTCGTTGGAAAAATGGCGGCGCAAATCCGCGGGCCTGCCCGGTCAGCAGCGAGCGGGCGTTGCCAGCCTGGCGTAGTGACGGACCGGTGCGCGGCGGTAACCCGCTGTTTACCATTCGCTCCATATCCTTACCGGTATGGAATCGTCTCGCCGCCACAACGTCCACGCCGCTCTGATGTCGCTCGAAGCCGACGCGATGTCGGCGCGCGGTGGATTTGCCTGCATGTTCTCGAGTTCGGACGAATACGAAACCGCGCTGATCTCGGAGCGGCGCGCGCAAGGCCGCTACGATCAGCCGCGCAATCGCTGGCCGATTGTCATGTTCGTCGGCTGCGCGCTTGTCGTGGCCGGGTCGGTACTGCTTCTGAACTGATCGGCCGAGCCAAAAGCCGAGGCGACCGGCGCCGCGAGGCGCCTTTTTCTTTGCCGGCGGCTGGGATAGAAATGGCTGCTCAACGAGAGGCCGAAACCCCATGATCACCGAAATCGCGCAAATCGACGTCAAGCCCGGCACCGAGAAAGACTTTGAAGCCGCGGTCGCCAAGGCCCGTCCGCTGTTCCTGCGCGCCAAGGGCGGCAAGGGGTTCGAACTGCACAAGTCGATCGAGAAGCCGTCCCGCTACCGGCTGATGGCCAAGTGGGAGACGCTGGAAAATCACACCGTCGATTTCAGGGGCTCCGAAGACTTCACCGCGTGGCGTGGGCTGGTCGGCCAGTATTTCGCGGCACCGCCCGAGGTCGAGCACACCGAAACGGTCGTGACGTCAGGCTGAGCGACCAAGGCTACGCGGCCTCATGCCTTGAAACAGTCGACGCCCTCTCAGGATGAGGTCCTGGTGTGCTCTAGGCTGCCGCAGCCGCCGCGACCGACGTATCTTCCTCAGCCTTGAAATAGTCGATCATCACTTTCACGATCGCCATCAACGGCAGCGCCAGCGCCAGCCCCCAGATCCCGAACACCACGCCCAGCAGGATCTGGAACGCGAACAGCGTGGCGGGCGGAATGTCGAGCGCCTGACGCTGGATGATCGGCGTCAGAACGTAGCTTTCCAGCGCGTGCACGCCGAGGAACAGCACGAACGCGCTGATTGCGGCGACCCATCCCGAGGCGAGGCTTGCCAGCACCACGATCAATCCGGCCAGCAAGGCGCCGACGGTGGGAATAAACGCGAGCAAACCGGCCTGGATGCCCAGGATAAAGGAGCTCTGGATGCCGATCAGTGCGAGCCCGATCCAGGTCACCAGGAACACCGCCGCCATCGTCAGGATCTGCGCGATCAGCCAGCGCTCCAGCGTGTCGCCGATGCGGTCGACGATAACAGTCGCGCGGTCGCGATGCCGCGCCGGCGCCATGAACAACAGCCCCTTGCGGTAGACGCTCGGTTGCGCGGCGAAGGTCAGGCCGAGAAACAGCACGATAAAGAAATTGCCGACCGCACTCACGGTGCCGAGCAGCAGCTTGAGCGTCTGCGTGACGATCGCTCCGCCGCTCGATGCAAATTCGCTCGCGCTCGGAAGAGCACGTGGCGGAGCCGGCGTAGGCGTTTCCGAGGCCGGTGATGCCGACGTCGTGGCGGCTGGATTGCCGAGGTCAAAATAGCTGGTATCGACCCCGTTTTTCTCCAGGAAAGCTTTGACCGTGACGAGTTGCGACTTGATCGTATCGCTCAATACCTTGGCCTGCTGGGCCATGGTCGAGCCACCGAGGAAGACCACGCCTGACAACAGGCCCGCCAGCACCAGGCAGACGATGGTCAGCCGCAGCGCGTGGGGAAACTGGATCACGCGCCCGAGCAGATTGGTCATGGCGTTGAGCGCGACCCCGAGCAGCATTCCGGCGAAGATCAGAAACAACGTCGCGGCGAAATACCACGCAAACAGCAACAGCGCGGCGAACGCGACGACGCCGATGCCGCCGACGGATATCGCCCATGCCAGATCGCCGCGGGCGGAAATACGATCGTCAACCGTGTCAGGCAAATTGCTTCCTCGCTTGATGTCGATTCCAGACCGCACTCTTTCGTCAAAAGGCGTCGGGATCAAGCGGAGAAGGGGATAAGCAGGCAAGCTTGCCGGTTTGACGCCGGCGTGCGCCAGGTGCGAAGGGTCACGAAAGATCGCGTCGCGGGTAGGGCAGGGACCGGCAGCATGAACACCAGTTGGCCTGATACAAAGTGGCTTGATACTAAGTGGCTTGGGCCGGTTGTGCTGCTGGCAGCGCCGGTGATCGGCCACAAATATCGCCTGACGGTCGAGGTCGAGACGCCCGAAGGGATGAGGTCGGCGTCAGGCGTCATGGCGGTGTCTCCCGACCGGGGTTAACCGCGCGGACGATCCGGCGGCAACGGCGTTGCGCGGGGCGGAGTTGCCGGGAAGCGACACGCATCGACGCCAGGCGGGCCTTCGAGCGCAAATAAGAACGTATCCGGGGAGATCCAGGATGCCCTTCCGGCCGTGTGCGGGTTGAGCTTATCGCAGGGCTGCAAAGTGGCAGATGTTGGCATAAAATGTTGATCCGGTGGCCGCCGGGAGGCATGATCGAACTGGAATCGTGACCTGGCGTAGATGATCTTGCCTGAGACCTTGAAAGTGGAGCGATGAGACGGCCCGTTGTCGGCGTGATCGGAAACGCCCACCGCATCGAAAATCGCTTCGCGACGCAAATGGTCGGTGAACGGAATCTCCGTGCGGTGGCGGACGTCGCGGGCGCGCTGCCGCTGATGTTCGCAGGCTCGCCCGAGATCACCGACATCGGTGCGTTGCTGGACGCGGTCGACGGCATCGTGCTGACCGGCGCGCGCGCCAATGTTCACCCGACGCGCTTCAAGACCGAGCCGCATGTCAAGCATGAGCCTTACGACGTGCTGCGCGATGACGTGGCACTGGCTTTATCTGAAGTTTGCGTCGCCCGCGGTATCCCCTTGTTCGGCATCTGTCGCGGCCTGCAGGAAATGAACGTCGCCTTCGGCGGCTCACTGCACCCCGAAATCCGTGAATTGCCCGGCCGTATGAATCACCGGATGCCGCGGCTGGAGAACGGCGAAATCCATCCCGATCCGACCGTGATCTTTGCCGACCGCCATGACGTCAGTCTCACCCCCGGCGGCGCATTTGCACGACTGCTGGGATGTGAGACCATCCGCGTCAATTCGCTGCACGGGCAAGGCATCCTCGAGCCGGGCGAACGCGTCGTCATCGAAGGCGTCGCCGAGGACGGCACCATCGAGGCGATCCGCATCGCGGATGCCCCGAGCTTTGCGCTCGGGGTGCAATGGCATGCGGAATACGATCCGCAGCGCAATCCGATCAACCGGGCGCTGTTTCAGGCGTTCGGCGCAGCGCTGGTGGCGGGCCAGCGCCGCTAGGGTAACGGGTGGATCTCAGGCGGCCTTGCTCACTTTCTCGACCTTCACGCCGCCGCCCTCCAGCAGCATCACCTTGTTGAGCAGCTTCACCAGCGCGTAGACGGATTCGATCGCGGGGGCCGATGTGTTGGTCAGCTTGGCCATTTCGAGAATGGAGCCGATCAACGCCTCGGTTTCCAGCGAGCGGCCGGCTTCGACGTCTTGCAGCATCGAGGTCTTGTGCGCACCGACGGCTTCGGCGCCGGCGATGCGCTTTTCGATGGTGACGCGGAAGGTGACGCCGAGCTTCTGCGCGATGTCCTGCGCTTCTTTCATCATGGTCGCCGCCAGCTCGCGGGTTTCGGCGAACTGGCAGATGTCCACCAGCGTGGCATGGGTCAACGCCGAGATCGGGTTGAAGGAGAGGTTGCCCCATGCCTTCAGCCAGATCTCGGAGCGGATATCCGGCAGCACCAGCGATTTCAGTCCGGCCTTGATGAAGACGTCGTGCAATTCCTTGACGCGGGCGGTTTCCTTGCCGTCGAGCTCGCCGATCGGGAAGCGGTCGCCCTCGACATGGTGGATCACGCCCGGCGCGGTTGCCGCTGCCGCCGGATAGACCACGCAGCCGATCAGGCGCTTCGGATCGATGTTCTTGGTCAGGACACCCGAGGGATCGAGGCTTTCCAGCCGGTGATTGTCGTATTGGCCGCCGAGCCGCTGGAAATACCACCAGGGCAGGCCGTTCTGCACGGTCAGGATCACCGTGTCAGGACCCAGCATGGAATCGATGTCGCGCACCACCTGATCGAGGAAATGCGCCTTCACCGCCAGCACGACGATATCCTGCTTGCCGGCCTCGGCCGGCTTGTTGACCGCCTTCATTTTGGCGGTCTGGACCTTGCCGTCATGCCATTCGAGCTTCAGCCCGTTCTTCTGGATCGCGGCGAGATGGGCGCCCTGGTCGATCACGGTGACGTCCTCGCCGGCGAGCGCGAACTTCGCCGCGAGCAGGCCGCCGATCGCGCCGGCGCCGACCACGCAGATCTTCTTCGGCTTGGGTGGGGAGCCCATGAGATAGGGGCTCGGCAATACCTGATCGAAGACATTGCTGAGGCTGCCGACGCCATCGATCACGATGTCGACGACGTTATGGGCGTCGCCCATGGTGCCGGCGCCGAGCGACGTGCCGCAGGCGATGATGTCGCCCGGCATCAGCGTGACGTCCTTGGAGATGGCCGCCACCAGTTTATGCGGCGGGAAGAACATGTCGGCGACCGGATAGTTCTGCCGCTCCTTGCCGTTGAGGATGGTCTTGATCGACAGCTTCATCGGATCGACGCCGGTCGCGATCACAGGACCGAACACGCCGAAGGTGTCGAAGCTCTTGGCGCGCGCCCATTGCTCGAACGACTTGTCCTTGCGCAGGAGATCGACCGCGGTGACGTCGTTCACGCAGGTGTAGCCGAAGATATAGTCGCCGGCTTCAGCCTCGCTGATGTTGAAGCACTTCTTGCCGATGACCACACCGAGCTCGCCCTCGTAGATGATCTTTCCGGCATAGGTGGCGGGACGTTCGATCGGCCGGTTCGCGGGCCAATAGGCGTTCGGCGCCTTGAGGAACCAGAGCGGTTCTTTCGGTTGCTTGAAATCGTTCTTGGCGGCGAGCTGATGGAAGTTATTCCACAGGCAGATCATCTTGGATGGATCGCACGGCGTCATGACCTGAACGTCGGAGAGTTTCAGTTTCTCGCCGCTGGGCTTGGCGCCGGCGAACATGTCGCCTGTATGTACCGCGATGCCGTCGCCCTCCAGCGTGCCGAAGCCGGTCTTGCCACCCTGCTCAAAACGGATCCATTTGGTCATTTGCGATTTCCCCGGGGCTGTTAAGGCCGCGTCGTTGGATCGCGCGGCCTGCGCACATTGTAGCCTTGATGCCGATCCTCGCAATCATGCACTGCATCATGGCGCGCGGCCGACGATGCGTGGTGCAGAGGTATGTCAGGGCAAGTGACCCAGTCGCCGTTCAGTTTTGCGTGATCGCAATGCGCCGGGAGACAAACAAGCAGAGAGACAAAACAAAAGGGCGCTCCTGTCGGAGCGCCCTTTGATTGTCGTGGCGGCCACCTCGCGGGAGGACGCGCGCCGATTACAGCGAATAGTACATTTCGAATTCGACCGGATGCGGGGTCATCTCGAAGCGCTCGACTTCGGTCATCTTCAGCTCGATATAGCTGTCGATGAAATCGTCGTCGAACACGCCGCCGTTCTTGAGGAACGCGCGGTCCTTGTCCAGATTTTCCAGCGCCTCGCGGAGCGAGCCGCACACCGTCGGGATAGCCTTCAGCTCTTCCTTCGGCAGATCGTAGAGGTCCTTGTCCATCGCCGGGCCCGGATCGAGCTTGTTCTTGACGCCGTCGAGGCCGGCCATCAGCATCGCCGCAAAGCCGAGATACGGATTGGCCATCGGATCGGGGAAACGCACCTCGACGCGCTTGGCCTTCGGGTTCGAAGTGTACGGAATGCGGCAGGAGGCCGAGCGGTTGCGCGCGGAGTAGGCGAGCAGCACCGGCGCTTCATAACCCGGGACCAGACGCTTGTAGGAGTTGGTCGAGGGATTGGTGAAGGCGTTGATCGCCTTGGCGTGCTTGATGATGCCGGCGATGTAGGACAGGCAGGTTTCCGAGAGGTCGGCGTATTTGTTGCCGGCGAACACCGGCTTGCCTTCCTTCCAGATCGACTGGTGGCAGTGCATGCCCGAGCCGTTGTCGCCATAGACCGGCTTCGGCATGAAGGTGGCGGTCTTGCCGTAGATGTGCGCGACCTGATGGATGCAATATTTGTAGATCTGCATCTGGTCGGCCATCAGCGTCATGGTGTCGAACTTCATGCCAAGTTCGTGCTGTGCGGAGGCCACTTCGTGGTGATGCTTCTCGACCTTGACGCCCATCTTGGCCATCGCGCCGAGCATTTCCGAGCGCATGTCCTGCACCGAATCCTGCGGCGGGACGGGAAAATAGCCGGCCTTGGTGCGGATGCGGTGGCCGAGGTTGCCGCCTTCATATTCCGTGTCCGAATTGATCGGCAGTTCCGACGAATCCAGCTTGAAGCCGGTGTTGTAGGGCGTGGTCTGGTAGCGGACGTCGTCGAACACGAAGAACTCGGCTTCCGGTCCGAAGAACACCGTGTCGCCGATGCCCATCGACTTGACCATGGCTTCGGCCTTCTTGGCCATGCCGCGCGGATCGCGGTTGTAGGGCTCGCCGGTGGTCGGCTCCAGCACGTCGCAGGTGATGACCATGGTGGTTTCCGCGAAGAACGGATCGATCGTCGCGGTCACCGGATCGGGCATCAGGCACATGTCGGATTCGTTGATCGCCTTCCAGCCGGCGATCGACGAGCCGTCGAACATGGTGCCCTCAGCGAAAATTTCTTCGTCGATCATGCCGATGTCGAAGGTCACATGCTGCCACTTGCCGCGCGGATCGGTGAAACGCAGGTCGACGTACTTTACGTCGTTGTCCTTGATCGATTTCAGGACGTCTTTGGCGGTCTTCATGAATACCCCTTCATGTCTGCGGGATGTTTGCGGGTCGGTTTCCAGGCGATGATTACGATTCCGTTACGATTGCAGGAAAGAGATGCACGAACGAAATCAGGCCGCCGAAGCAGCCTTGTTTCTTGCTTTTACGTCACGAGAGGCGGGATAGCACCCGGCTCAGATAGCGTCCAGCCCGGATTCCCCGGTTCGGATGCGAATGGCTTCTTCGATGTTGGACACGAAGATTTTGCCGTCGCCGATGCGGCCGGTCTGGGCCGCGCGCCGGATGGCGTCGATTGCTTTTTCGACCAGGTCGTCGGAGATCACGATCTCGATTTTGACCTTGGGCAGGAAGTCCACAATGTATTCCGCACCGCGATACAGTTCGGCGTGACCCTTCTGGCGGCCAAAGCCCTTGGCTTCAGTGACGGTGATGCCTTGCAATCCGACTTCCTGAAGTGCTTCCTTCACCTCGTCGAGCTTGAACGGCTTGATGATGGCTTCGATTTTTTTCACTGAACGCCTCCCGGGCATTTCGATATTTCAGAGCGTAGCTTCGTCATGGCGCCTGGTGCGCGATCTGTTCGAGGGGGGTTCCGGTCGGCAACCTGCACGCATTCGCTGCCAGTGAACCTAGCGATCCGGCGCGTGCTCGAAGGCTGGCTCCAAAGTTGGTTTCCAGGCTGGCGTCATTGCCAGAGTTCGGCTTCCTCAAAAGCAGGGTCTATGCCAAGTTGTTAAGGCGTCTGATTTTAAAACGTTATCAGACTTTTAACGGCCATCCTTCGCGGCTTGGCAAGGCGATGTATAGTATCGTTAGCCTAACAAATAGGCAAACAGATCAATCTATATGCATTCGTCAAAGACTTGACGACACGTCGCTCGGAAATGCCTCAGGATAAGGCGCTTGCATCGGGAATTTGGCATGGAAGTTCTGACCACGGCTGAAATGGAGCGTGCCGATCGGCTGACCATCGCCGCCGGGACGCCCGGCTTCGCGCTGATGCTGAGCGCTGGGCAGGCCGTCGCGGAAGCCGCAATGGAGCTTGTCGAGCAGGGGCCGATCGTGGTGGTGGCCGGCCGCGGCAACAATGGCGGCGACGGTTTCGTGGCTGCCGCGGAGCTTGCAGCGCGCGGTCGTGAGGTCTCGGTCATCCTGCTCTGTGAGCGCGACAGCCTGCAGGGCGATGCGGCGTCCGCGGCGCGCGGATGGAAGCATCCGGTGTTGCCATTCAATCCGCAGGCGATCGGCAGACCAGCCTTGATCATCGATGCGCTGTTCGGCGCTGGCCTCAACCGGCCGGTCAAGGGCGATCCCCATGATATGATCGAGGCGATCAACGCCAATGGCGCGCCGGTGTTGTCGGTCGACCTGCCGAGCGGCATCAACGGCACCTCGGGCGCGGTGATGGGCATTGCGGTCCGTGCGACCGAGACCGTCACCTTTTTCCGCTCGAAGCCCGCGCATCTGTTGTTGCCGGGCCGGATTCATTGCGGTCGCATCCGTGTCGCGGATATCGGCATCGACGCGCACGTCCTCGATGAGATCGCACCGCAGACATTCGAGAACACGCCGCAACTCTGGCACGGTGCGTTTCCGGTGCCGCGGATCGATGGGCATAAATATGCCCGCGGCCACGCGATCGTGGTGTCGGGCGACATCTCAGCTACCGGGGCCGCCAGAATGTCGGCGCGCGGCGCGTTGCGGGCGGGCGCCGGGCTGGTGACCCTGGCCTCGCCCAGGGACGCGCTGGCGATCAATGCGTCCGCGCTCACCGCCGTGATGGTCCGGCCGGTGGATACGGTGGTCGAGTTCGGCGAACTGTTGACCGACAAGCGCCTCAACGCCTGCGTGATCGGGCCGGGCGCGGGTGTCGGTGCGCGCACCTGCGATCTCGTGCTGACCGCATTGTCGGCGAAGCAGCATCTGGTGCTGGACGCGGACGCGCTGACGAGTTTTGCCGATGCACCCGATCGCCTGTTCGAAGCGATCAAATCATCACCCGATCCGCAGGTGGTTCTGACGCCGCATGAGGGCGAATTTCCGCGGCTGTTCAGCGACATCAGCAACAAGCATCCGCTGCGCTCGAAACTGGAGCGGGTGAGGGCTGCCGCCGAACGTTCGGGTGCGATCGTCCTGCTCAAGGGGCCGGATACCGTCGTGGCGTCGCCGGACGGGCGCGCGGCGATTGCGGCGAACGCGCCGCCATGGCTCGCCACCGCCGGCGCCGGCGACGTGTTGGCCGGAATGATCGCGGGCCTGCTGGCGCAAGGCGCACCGGCGTTTGAAGCGGCCTGTATCGCGGTCTGGATGCATGGCGAGGCCGCGCGCGAGGCCGGACCCGGACTGATCGCGGAAGATCTATCCGAGACGCTGCCGGCGGTGTTCAGGCGTCTCTATGACGCCTTCGGCATCGAGTATTGAACGGCGTCTCCATACGCGAAGAAAGCTAGGATCGGTAGGGAGGCCTCCGAGCGTCATCAATGGCCTGTAACTTGTCGATCAGGAGCAGGATTGGTTGGCATCAAAGGCGCTGGTTTCCTCACTCGACACTATACCATCGCAGTAGCCGCGGCGCCGCCCAATCCGTTGCGGTCGCTTCCATCAGCCAGCGCCCGGCGGTGTCGGCCGCGAAGGCGACGCGCTGGGTCTGGCCGGGCTCGACGGCGAGGGTATCCAGCCAAAACGGTTTCCAGCCATCATCGAGCCGGTCCAGTAGCCGGAAGTGGTGGCCATGCAGGTGGAACACGGTGGCCTTGTCGGCGCGGTTGGCCAGCGCCAGCACCACAATGCGGCCGGGCTTGGTCTTGAACGCGGGGGCTGCGGACGCCGAGAAGGTTGCGGGTGCAACCCAGCCGGCTTGCGGTCCGTTCAGGGGCAGGTCGACCCGCAGGGCGCTGCGGAGGTCGAGCCGATCGGGGAGGCCGTTGGACGGTAGTGGCTGGGCCGCCGCCAATGGCGCGTTCCGGACCGGCGGTTCCCTGGAGCCGACCAGCCGGGCGATCGGGTGCGCGTCGGTCCCGTCATGCAGCAGGATAGATGCGGCCGCCCCGGGGGCGATCGCGGCGTCGATGAATACGTCGGCCCGGCCGCCCGGCGCCAGTACCACCGCGCCGTTGCGGGCCAGGAACGGTTCGGACGGTTGCCCGTCCAGGGCCATCACCTGGACATCATGATTTTCGATTTTTATTGCAATAACATTGCGTTGAAATCCATTTATAAAGCGAAATCTGAGGCGATCACGCGCCCGCGCCGGGAGGTCCAGCGTCCGCTGGCCGTTGACCGTGTAGATCGCTGCCGTGTCCTTGGGGTCGCTGCCCGGGGTAACCGCCGTTCCGTCCGGTCGCAATCGCCAGTCCTCGAACAGCAAGGCCTCGTCGCGGTCGACGGCGACCGCGTCGCTCTCGCCGACGATCAGCGCCCGCGCCGCCGAGGGCCGCGCCTGGCCGTCGCCCAGCAGCCTGAGATCGCACATGAACGTCCCGGCATGACGCAAGGGAACCACAAGATTTTGCTTGGCCTGAGCGGCGAGCGCCGGTCCGGCCAGCAGCGGCTCGGTTGCCGGGACGCCGTCGAGTCCATGCCAGTTGAGGGCGACCGGAGCGGTGGTGTCGTTGGCGAGACTTACCCCAAGCGTATCGCCGCGTTTGAAGCGGAGTGCGTCGTGCTCGGCCCCGATCGACCAGATCGGCGTATCCGGCTGCCCGGGACGCAGCGCAATGGCGCTAGCTTTGGCCTGCAGCGCCAGAGACGGTCGGGCCTCGGCGGCCGCCATGGCGGGCAGCAGCGGACTGATCGTGGCGGCGCCCAATCCGGCCATCAGTTCGCGTCGATCGGGACGGAAAATGCGATCTGCCATGGTGGATGCGGACCATTTTCTACTGGATATGTCCAGTCGCTGTGGTTACCTCGAGGGAGGCCTCCGAACGGCCATTTTTTTGCTGCGAACCGGTGGGCCCATGTTATAAGCCCGCCGCTCGCGGCATCGCGGCCGAACATGATGCTATTTAGCGGGCGTGGCGGAATTGGTAGACGCGCTGGATTTAGGTTCCAGTGACGAAAGTTGTGGGGGTTCGAGTCCCTCCGCCCGCACCAAGCGCTCATCAAGCGTTTGCATGACGAATTCCGGCGAGCCTTTCCCTTGAACGGGGAAGATTAGCCGAACCACCGGCGCAGGCTTGAACAGTCGAGCGCCGACCATATTGACACTGTCCGGGGCCGTCGGCTCGGGACGAAAGCGGAAGAAGATTGAACACCATGCAGGTCACAGAAACCCTCGCCGAGGGATTGAAGCACGAGTTCCAGATCAGCGTTCCGGCGGCGGATCTCGACGCCAAGGCGGACGCCCGTCTGGTCGATCTCAAGGACAAGGTCCGTCTGAACGGCTTTCGTCCGGGCAAGGTGCCGGTCAGCCACCTCAAGAAGGTGTATGGCAAGTCGGTGATGGCGGAGACCGTCGAACAGACGATTCGCGACACCAACTCGCAAATCTTCACCGAGCGCGGCTTTCGTCTCGCGACCGAACCCAAGGTCACGATGCCGACGGAAGAGAAGGCGGTCGAGGACATCCTGAGCGGCAAGTCCGATCTGACCTATACGGTTTCGATCGAAGTCGTGCCCGCGATCCAGCTCGCCGACTTCAAGAGCTTTACCGTCGAGAAGCCTGTGGTCGATGTCAGCGACACCGATGTCGACGAGGCCATCAAGCGCATCGCCGACCAGAACCGCAGCTACGTTGCGAAGGCCGAGGGTGCCAAGGCCGAAACCGGCGATCGCGTGACCATCAACTTCAAGGGCAGCATCGATGGCACGCCGTTTGAGGGCGGCGCCGGCGAGGGCATTCAGGTCGTGATCGGCACCGGACAGTTCATTCCCGGGTTCGAGGAGCAACTGGTCGGTATCGCCGCGAACGAAGCCCGTACGCTGAAGGTTACGTTCCCGAAGAATTACGCCAGCGAGAAGCTGGCCGGCCAGCCGGCCGAGTTCGAAACCACCGCGACTGCAATCGAAGCGCCGCAGGCGACCGCGATCGACGACGAGTTCGCCAAGTCGCTCGGTCTTGAATTGCTCGACAAGCTGAAGGAAGCCGCGCGCGAGCGGCTGACCGCTGAATTCGCGGGTGCGACCCGCCAGCGCGTCAAGCGCATCCTGCTCGATCGTCTCGACGAGAGCCATCGCTTCGAGGCGCCGCCGTCGCTGATCAATGAGGAGTTCCAGTTGATGTGGAACTCGATCAAGGCGGAGATGGAATCCAGCAGCAAGACCTTCGCCGACGAGAACACCACGGAAGAGGCGGCAAAGGCCGAGTACCACAAGATCGCCGACCGCCGGGTGCGGCTCGGCTTGGTGCTGTCGGAGATCGGCGAGAAGAACAAGATCACGGTGACCGATGATGAGGTCAGCCGTGCCGTGATCGAGCGCGCGCGCTCGATGCCGGGACGCGAGAAGGAAGTCTGGGACTACTATCGCAGCAATGCCAACGCACTGGCCCAGCTTCGTGCGCCGATCTATGAGGACAAGGTCGTCGATTTCATCCTCGAACTCGCCAACGTGACCGAAAAGAAGGTCACGCGTGAGGAACTGTTCAAGGAAGAGGACGACGAGAAGAGCGCTGCCTGATATCGGCGGCCGTATCGGCACTTGGCCGGTACTTACGCAGGTACCTGGCGTTAATGATGAACCGCGAAAGCGCCCTGGCGACGGCATCCGTCGCTAGGCTCGGCACGGCGAATCAGCTTGAACTTGTCTAGCTCACCGCGCCGTTGCCCGGTCTTGTCACCGGGGAATTGCCCCATATGTGTGAGCACGTCTTTGGAAGTCCTCGCTTTGCAAGTTCTTGGCTTTGGAAGTCCTTGCATCACGGGACGTTCGTCCGTGCCGGCAAATTCCGGTTTTCTGTCCGGGTTTCCTCGCCGGTGGGATGTGCGCCCCCGCCAACCCACTACCTAACCCTTGGGGTGACTAATGCGCGATCCCGTTGAAACCTACATGAACCTCGTCCCGATGGTGGTCGAGCAGACGAACCGCGGTGAACGCGCCTACGACATTTTCTCGCGCCTCCTGAAGGAGCGCATCATCTTCGTGACCGGACCGGTCGAGGATGGCATGTCGACGCTGACGGTGGCGCAGCTTCTGTTCCTTGAAGCCGAAAATCCGAAGAAGGAAATCTCGATGTACATCAACTCGCCGGGTGGCGTGGTGACGTCGGGACTGGCGATCTATGACACCATGCAGTTCATCCGTCCGCCGGTGTCGACGCTGTGCACGGGACAGGCGGCCTCGATGGGCTCGCTGTTGCTGGCCGCGGGCGAAAAGGACATGCGCTTCTCGTTGCCGAATTCGCGCATCATGGTGCATCAGCCCTCCGGCGGTTTTCAGGGCCAGGCCACCGACATCATGTTGCACGCGCAGGAGATCCTCAATCTCAAGAAGCGCCTCAACGAGATCTATGTGAAGCACACCGGCCAGACCTACAAAGCGATCGAGGATGCGTTGGAACGCGACAAGTTCCTTACCGCGGAAATGGCGCGTGACTTCGGGATTGTCGACAAGGTGATCGACAAGCGCTCGGAAGAGCCGACGCCCAAGGCTCCCTGAGGCTCCCTGATTTCAAGGCTCCCTGATTTCCGGACTCCAGGGCTCTCAGACGAAGAGGCCCTTAACCAATGGGTGTCCCGGCGAACGGGGCGCCCTCGCAACAACCCGGCAAGCGCCGGGTTCCTGCCTCGTTAACCTCAGCGATCGTGCCGCGACCGGCAATTCAGCCGTTGGCGGCACCTTAGTGCCCTCGCTTGGGCACAAAGTTCCGCTTTCGTGCTGGTTTGGCGGCGTGGTAATCGCGCAACGCTTTGCTGATTTCCGTATCCGGCGCTCGCGCTACTGCGGCAAATCACGGTATTGTCACGGGTATCCGAAGCGCGCTCGATTAGGGAATTCTTGATAGTCGGCTGTCAGCATGGTTGGCTAGGTCGGATAGGTTATGTTTGTGAGGGATTCTAGCTAACCGTGATTCGCGGTTTCGGGAGAGCAGGGTCTTTTTTGGTACGAATTTTGCTCTATCTATAAATTCTGTGCCGGCGGTGCCGGAATAGGACACAGAGTTTGAGATCAACGAGCTGACGGGATCGAACGGCGGACGGAGATAAGAATGAGTAAGGTCGGCACGAGCGACTCCAAGAACACGCTATATTGCTCGTTCTGTGGCAAGAGCCAGCACGAAGTACGCAAGTTGATCGCGGGTCCCACCGTCTTCATCTGCGACGAGTGCGTTGAGCTCTGCATGGATATCATCCGTGAGGAGAACAAATCCTCGCTGGTGAAGTCGCGCGATGGCATCCCGACGCCGAAGGAAATCTGCAAGGTTCTCGATGACTACGTCATCGGTCAGAGCCATGCCAAGAAGGTGTTGTCGGTCGCGGTCCACAATCACTACAAGCGGCTCAATCACCAGACCAAGCACAACGACGTCGAGCTGGCGAAATCCAACATCCTGCTGATCGGTCCGACCGGTTCGGGCAAGACGCTGCTGGCGCAGACGCTGGCGCGGATTCTCGATGTGCCCTTCACGATGGCGGATGCGACGACGCTGACCGAAGCCGGCTATGTCGGTGAGGACGTCGAGAACATCATCCTGAAGCTGCTGCAGTCGGCCGACTACAATGTCGAGCGCGCGCAGCGCGGCATCGTCTATATCGACGAAATCGACAAGATCAGCCGCAAGTCCGATAATCCCTCGATCACCCGCGACGTGTCGGGCGAGGGCGTGCAACAGGCGCTTCTGAAGATCATGGAAGGCACCGTTGCTTCGGTTCCGCCGCAGGGCGGCCGCAAGCATCCGCAGCAGGAGTTCCTGCAGGTCGATACCACCAACATTCTGTTCATCTGCGGTGGTGCGTTCTCCGGGCTTGAGAAGATCATCTCGGCGCGCGGTCGTTCGACCTCGATCGGCTTTGCCGCCCAGGTGCTGGCACCGGAAGATCGCCGCACCGGCGAGATCTTCCGCCACGTCGAGCCCGAGGATCTGCTGAAGTACGGCCTGATCCCGGAGTTCGTCGGCCGCTTGCCGGTCGTTGCGACCTTGGAGGATCTCGACGAAGCCTCGTTGAAGAAGATCCTGACCGATCCGAAGAACGCGCTGGTGAAGCAGTATCAGCGGCTGTTCGAAATGGAGAACATCGAGCTGACCTTCGCCGATGAGGCGCTTGGCGCGGTTGCCCGCAAGGCGATCGAGCGCAAGACCGGCGCGCGTGGATTGCGTTCGATCCTCGAAAGCATACTGCTCGAGACCATGTTCGATCTTCCGGGTCTGGAAGGTGTCGAGGAAGTCGTGATCTCGCGCGAAGTGGTGGAGGGGACGGCGCGTCCGCTCTACATCTACGCCGATCGTTCCGACCGTGCGGTCGAAAGCAGCGCCAGCGCCTGATCGCGCTGGTTCTACGATCCGAAAATAACGGCTGCGGGAGCTTTCCCGCGGCCTTTGCGGCGCAGTTGCCACCCGGATGATGTTGCGCGCTTAAGCCCCATTTGGCGGGCATTTCGCAGACTTGACACCCCCCCAGTCGATAGCCACCTTAATGCTATCGGCGACGAAAATCATGCGTGAGATTCGTCACTCCACGAACCGGGGAAGCAGGCTCCAGCAAGGCCAAACGACCCCATCTCGGCACCTTGTGGCGGTTGCGCAAAAGGGCGGACTGCGTGCAAGGGGGCACAACAAAAGGAATAGGCCATGACGACCCCGAAACCCCGGCCAACTATCGTTCACGGTGAAAGCCGCTCTTACCCGGTGCTGCCGCTGCGCGACATCGTGGTTTTCCCCAACATCATCGTGCCTCTGTTCGTCGGCCGCGAGAAATCGATCCGCGCGCTCGAAGAGGTGATGAAGAACGACGCGCTGATCATGCTCGCGACGCAGAAGAATGCGTCGGATGATGATCCGACTCCGGATTCGATTTACGAGACTGGCACGCTTGCCAGCGTCCTGCAGCTGCTCAAATTGCCCGACGGCACCGTCAAGGTGCTGGTGGAAGGACTCGAGCGCGCGCGCGTCGAGAAATATTCCGACCGATCGGAATATTACGAAGCCACCGCGGTGGCGCTCGCCGACACCGACGCCAATTCCGTCGAGGCGGAAGCGCTGGCGCGCTCGGTCGTGTCCGATTTCGAGAGCTATGTGAAGCTCAACAAGAAGATCTCGGCCGAAGTTGTCGGCGTGGTGCAGGCCATCACCGATTTCGCCAAGCTGGGCGATCAGGTCGCTTCGCATCTGGCCGTCAAGATCGCCGATCGCCAGGCCATCCTGGAGACGTTGTCCGTGACCGCGCGCCTGGAGAAGGTGCTGGGGTTGATGGAGAGCGAGATCTCGGTGCTGCAGGTCGAGAAGCGCATCCGCTCGCGCGTCAAGCGTCAGATGGAGAAGACCCAGCGCGAATATTATCTCAACGAGCAGATGAAGGCGATCCAGAAGGAACTCGGCGATGACGAGGGCCGGGACGAACTCGCCGATCTCGAAGAGAAGATCGCCAAGACCAAGCTGTCGAAGGAAGCCCGCGAGAAGGCGCAGCACGAGCTGAAGAAGCTGCGCCAGATGTCGCCGATGTCCGCGGAAGCGACCGTCGTGCGCAATTATCTCGACTGGCTATTGTCGATTCCGTGGAACAAGAAGTCCAAGGTGAAGAAGGATCTGGTCGCGGCGCAGGCCGTGCTGGACGACGATCACTATGGGCTGGAGAAGGTCAAGGATCGCATCGTCGAGTATCTGGCGGTGCAGTCGCGCGCCAACAAGCTGACCGGCCCGATCCTGTGCCTGGTCGGCCCTCCCGGTGTCGGCAAGACCTCGCTCGGCAAGTCGATCGCCAAGGCGACGGGACGCGAATTCGTTCGCGTATCGTTGGGCGGCGTGCGCGATGAAGCCGAGATCCGCGGTCACCGCCGCACCTATATCGGCTCGATGCCCGGCAAGGTGATCCAGTCGATGCGGAAGGCGAAGACCTCGAATCCGCTGTTCCTGCTGGACGAGATCGACAAGATGGGTGCCGATTTCCGCGGCGATCCGTCCTCGGCTCTGCTTGAGGTCCTGGACCCCGAGCAGAACGCGACCTTCAACGACCACTATCTGGAAGTCGACTACGATCTGTCCAACGTGATGTTCATCACGACCGCGAATACGCTGAATATTCCCGGCCCGCTGATGGACCGCATGGAGATCATCCGGATCGCCGGCTACACCGAGAACGAGAAGGTCGAGATCGCGCGCAAGCATCTGATCCCGAACGCGATCTCCAAGCATGGCCTGGATTCGAAGGAATGGTCGATCGACGACGACGCGTTGTTGCTGATGATCCGCCGCTACACCCGCGAAGCGGGCGTGCGTAACCTGGAGCGTGAGCTGTCGACACTCGCCCGCAAGGCGGTGAAGGAGCTGATGATCTCCAAGAAGAAGTCGGTGAAGGTCACCGAGAAGACCCTTGAGGACTTCCTCGGCGTTCCGAAGTATCGCTATGGCGAGATCGAGAGCGACGATCAGGTCGGTATCGTCACCGGCTTGGCCTGGACCGATGTCGGCGGTGAGCTGCTCACCATCGAAGGCGTCATGATGCCCGGCAAGGGCAAGATGACGGTCACGGGCAATCTGCGTGACGTGATGAAGGAGTCGATTTCGGCGGCGGCGTCCTATGTCCGCTCGCGTGCGATCGTCTACGGCATCGAGCCGCCTTTGTTCGACAAGCGGGACATCCACGTTCACGTGCCGGAGGGGGCGACCCCGAAGGACGGACCGTCGGCGGGTGTCGCGATGGCCACCACGATCATCTCTGTCATGACCGGCATTCCGGTCAGGCACGATGTCGCGATGACCGGCGAGATCACGCTGCGCGGCCGGGTGCTGCCGATCGGTGGCTTGAAGGAGAAGCTGCTGGCTGCGGCCCGCGGCGGCATCAAGACGGTGCTGATACCGGAAGACAACGCCAAGGATCTCACGGAGATTTCCGATGCGATCAAGGGCGGGATGGAGATCATTCCGGTGGCTTACCTCGACGACGTCATCTCCAAGGCCCTGGTGCGGCCGCCGGTGCCGATCGTCTGGGAAGAGGACACCAAGGTGCCGGTCAAGCCCGACGCCACCGACGAGGCCCCGGGCGGCCTGACGGCGCACTGAAGCCGGTCAATGAAACCAGAGGCGGCGCCCCATCCGGGCGCCGCCTTTTTATGACAAGTGTTTTGTGACGGCAGCGCACGGCTTGCGCCGGGGGCCACCGCAGCGCTAAACAGACGATGAGGGCGACTAGCTCAGCTGGTTAGAGCATCTCCTTTACACCGAGAGGGTCGGCGAGTTCGAATCTCGTCATCGCCTACCAGCCTTCGCTTCTCACGGGCTTCGGCTCGGAGTCGAAGATTTCAGCGAAGGCTGTCGCACCGAAGTTGCGCGGCAACGAAGGCTGACGATGCCGAGGGCCTTCATGCGCCGTTTCTTCGCCGCACTGCTTGGACTGCTGATCGGCTACCCCCTGTTTGCGGTCGCAGGGTATTGGGCGATCGGTTTGTTTTCACCCAACCACTTTGACGGTAGCGTTGAAGCCAGCATGATGGCGGCGTCGTCATTGGGCCGGCCCGCGTGCTCGTTGGCCTGATCGCCGGCGCCATGCTCGGCAAGCCGAAGCCTGCCTCTGGAGTTGCCCAGGGAAACAAACGCCTCTCTTGAAAGCCCGAGAACGAACTCCAGATTTCACGCTAAACCAGGATGAGCGCAGATGGATGCCCCAACAGGTCACGATCAGAATGCCGACCAGATCGCTTACTGGAACGGACCGGGCGGCCAGCGCTGGGCCAGCCGGCAGCAGGCGCAGGATATCCTGTTGGCGCCGGTCGCTGACGTTCTGATCGATCGCGCCAAACCCAGGGCCGGCGAACGGGTCATCGACATCGGCTGCGGCAGCGGCGCCACCACGATCGCGTTCGCGCACAAGGTCGGTCCGTCAGGTCACGCCCTTGGCGTCGACGTATCCGGGCCGATGCTGGAACGGGCCCGGCAGAGTGCGCCCAAGGGTGCGGCGATCGATTTCGTGCTCGCCGATGCCACGATCTATCCGTTCGAGCCGGCAAGCTTTGATTTGCTGGCCTCGCGGTTCGGCGTGATGTTCTTCGCCGATCCCGCGAAGTCTTTCGCGAACATACGCAAAGCATTGCGGCCGTCGGGCCGGCTGACCTTTGCCTGCTGGCGTGAGCCGCGCGAAAACCCGTGGATGATGGCGCCGCTGCAGGCGGTCTACAAACACGTTCCGAAATTGCCGCAGCAGGACCCGGAGGATCCGGGACCGTTTGCGTTCGCCTCGGAAACGCGCGTGCACCGGATCCTCGGCGAAGCCGGTTTTGGCGGGATCGCCATGGAGGCATGCCCGCTGTCGCTCGATATTGCCATCGGGCGCGGTCTTGAGACCGCGGTGCAGGGCGCGCTCGAGATCGGACCCGCCAGCCGCGCGTTGGAGGGACAGCCGGCGGAGTTGCGCGCGGCAGCCACCAATTCGGTCCGCGAAACGCTTGCACCTTTCGTTAGCGGAGATGCGGTACCGCTCGCCGCATCGATCTGGATCGTGACGGCGCGGGCTTCGTAAAGCCTTAAGCCCGCTCTTCCCAAATCGTCGCCAGATGGACGATGGTTTGCATGGCTTTTTCCATGTCCTGCACGCTCACCCATTCCAGCCGCGAATGGAAGGCGTGCTCGCCAGCGAAAATGTTCGGGCAGGGCAGCCCCATGAACGACAGCCGCGAACCATCGGTGCCACCGCGGATCGAGGTCTTGACCGGTTTGAGACCGGCGCGGCGGATCGCTTCCATGGCGTAGTCGATCATCTCGGGGTGACGGTCGATCACCTGCTTCATGTTACGATATTGCTGCTTGACCTCCATCCGGTAGGTCGAGTGCGGATAATCCTTCATCACTGATTTGACGATGTCTTCCAGCAGGGCTTCCTTTTCCGCCAGGCCTTGATCGGTGAAATCGCGCACGATGAAACTGACGGTGGCCTGCTCGAGCGCACCCGAGATTGCGATCGGATGCAGAAACCCTTGGCTGCCCTCGGTGGTCTCGGGCGAGCAGGTGTCCTTTGGCAGCCGATCGACGATGGCGGCTGCGATCTTGATCGCGTGCTCCATTTTGCCCTTGGCAAAGCCGGGATGGGTCGAGACGCCCTCGATGGTGATGGTGGCGCCGTCGGCCGAGAAGGTCTCGTCCTCGATATTGCCGGCGGTTTCGCCGTCCATCGTATAGGCAAAATCGGCGCCGAGCTTTTTCAGGTCGGCCTTGTCGACGCCGCGGCCGATCTCTTCATCGGGTGTGAACAGGATCTTGATGGTGCCGTGTTTGATCTCGGGGTGACGCATCAGGAACGCGGCGGCGTCCATGATCTCGGCTACGCCTGCCTTGTTGTCCGCCCCCAACAGCGTGGTGCCGTCGGTCGTGATGATGTCGTTGCCGATCTGATCGGCCAAAGCGGGATGATCGGCTGCGCGGATTACTTGCGTGGAATCGCCTGGCAGCACGATGTCGCCGCCGCGATAATTGCGCACGATCTGCGGCTTGACGTCCTTGCCGGTGCAGTCCGGCGAGGTGTCCATGTGCGAGCAGAAGCAGATCACCGGGACTTTCTTGTCCGTCGTCGCCGGGATCGTCGCATAGACGTAGCCGTGTTCGTCGAGATGGGCGTCGGTGATGCCCATCGCCTGCAGCTCGTTTGCGAGCAGGCGACCCAAATTCTTTTGCTTGTCGGTGGAAGGGCAGGTGGGCGAAGCCGGGTCGGACTGGGTGTCGATCACGACGTAGCGCAGGAAGCGTTCGGTGACGGTATGCGAAAACGAGAGGGACGGAGCCAACATGATGACCGCGGCGAAATGAGAAACGGGACCGCTCTATAACAGAAAAGCGCCATTCCGGGGCCGCGTCACGAGCCGGAATGGCGCTTAAAGTCGGGTCAATAAGGGCGTCCTTTTAGACGGCTTCCTTGAGTTCCTTGGCGGCGCGGAAGGCGACCTTCTTGCTCGCCTTGATCTGGATCGCCTCGCCGGTGGCGGGGTTTCGGCCCATCCGGGCGGCGCGCTTGCGAACCTGCAGGATGCCGAGGCCGACGATGCGGATGCGCTCGCCCTTCTTCAGGTGCTTGGTGATCCGGTTGACGAGGTCGCCCAGAATCGCCTCGGCGCTCTTTTTCGACAATTCGTGCTCTTCCGACAGCGCCGCTGCGAGATGCTTCAGCGTGATCGTGGTCGGGGTCGCTGCTTTCTTCGCCATATTTGGCCCTCCTCGTTGTTGATGGCTCAAGAAACTAAGACGTAGCAGGCCTTAAATGATTCGAAGGCCGGCTGACTACGCTGTTTTGCCGATAAAATGGGCCTTATTTGCATCGGGGGTCGCAGAAACACCCGGTTGGTATGGGGATTCTCAACTGCCTTGACTAAAAGCGGACGGGCCTTTATGCCCTCGTTTCTGCGCGGATCAGGATCTGATTACGGCATCCGCGGGAGTAGCTCAGTTGGTTAGAGCGCCGCCCTGTCACGGCGGAGGCCGCGGGTTCGAGTTCCGTCTCTCGCGCCATCATTTCAATGACTTAGCCGGTGGCCGTCCAGCCAAAAGTATTTCCAGAGACGGCGCTGAAATACTTTCTGCCCCGTTTTGTTCCAGCAGCTTCGCCCCGATAGCCCGCGCCTGATCGAACCTCCGGACGCTGGCGACGTTCACCTGGCATCAGCGGTGCGAAGGGTAGGGACAAGCGTCAGGGCTCGATGCGATGCTGAAGGCCGTCAACGCCAAGGAAATCGATATGGTCGCCACATGGTCGGTAGACCGGCTCGGGCGGTCTCTAACGGACCTGCTGGGAATTCTACGAGGGCTTCATGACAAGGGCGTCGGCCTCTATCTACATCAGCAGGATCTCGATACCTCAACAACCGCCGGCAAGGCGATGTTTCAGATGTTGGGCGTATTCGCCGAGTTCGAGCGAGGGATCATCCGAGAGAGGGTCAACGCTGGTTTGGCGCGCGCCGGGCGAACGGGACGAAGCTCGGCCGGCGCCGCGTTGACCCCGCTGTCGAGGCACGAATTCTCGAACTGAAGGCCAGCGGCGATGGGATGCTCAAGATCGGCCGGAAACTCTGCATCGGCACGAGCGTGGTGCAGCGCGTTTTCAAGCAGAAGTCCTTCCTTTCGACCAAGGCTTAGAACTGCTGGCTTCCTTTTTTGCGGAAATTCCGAGTCGGTCCCGAATTCGTCATCGTTTGTCAGGTTTCTTTTTCGACCGCTTCGGCTCGGCGGGCTCGAAGGTGCCGGCTTCCATCCAGTCGTTGCCGATCCGGTTGACGTCGCAAATCCTCGCGAGCCGGGCGACGAAGCTGTTGCGGCTCGGTTTGTCGTTGGTCAAGCGCACCATGTGCCTGCCACTGTTTCGACCGGAAACACCGAATTTTCGCTCTGCGCCGGCACGCCGGCGCTGCAGAGCTGTTATTCCCCGGCTAGCGCGCGCTGCGCGGCCACTGGTGCAACGCTGAGGGGAATGCGTTCGCCGGGGTTCTTCACCGCCGGATCATTCGGCCGTCGGGCAAAGACCTCTCGCACCATCGGTGCAAAGAAATCGAGAGAAAGGTTTTTGTATTCGGGATCGAAGCTGGACTGATCCCACCGCTCACAGAACTCAACGCAGTCGTCGAAGTACATATTGTCGCGATAGGAATCGCGCTTGTACTGCGGCGCTCCGATATGGTGCCCGTAATAGACAAGCTGAAAATCAGCGTGATGCTCTACGGTCCACGTGCACTGCTCACGCACGAACGGGCGCAAGATGGCCGCGGCGTATTCATCGTGGTTGTAGGGAGCATAGACGTCTCCGATATCATGCAACAGCGTGGACACGACCCAGTCAATGTCGGCGCCATCGCGCCAGGCGCGCGTTGCGCACTGGAGGGAGTGGTCGAGCCTGTCGATCTTGTATCCCGCCAGGGAGTCGGCAAGGCCGCGCAGCCCCTCGATAAGTCGATCGGCGGTGCCCGCGGCAAATTCGGTCTCGAGTTCGTGCAGCAGTCTGTAGTCGTCGCGCTTGCCATCCTTCATGTGGCTAAAGCTCACAACGCGCATGTGTGTCCCCTGAAATTTGAAGTCCTGTTGGTGGCCCGGGGCCGGTTCGGTTGAAGTGGACACCCGTTCAGCGCATGACGAGCGGAAAGCTCTGGCAATCGTCCCACGTGATGCTGTCGCCTTCCTTGTAGATGGTCGGGAAGTGGCCGGGAATGATCACGTCGCTCAGTCGCATGATCGTGTCGATGCTTCGGGCTGCGACCTCCGGCGTGTCGAAGGAGTGGTCGACCCGCCGCCGCAGCGCCTCCTTGGGAAACTTGATCGCGTCGCCCGCCAGGGTCGTCGTCTTTCCGTCCGCTCCCGAAAGCACAAGGGCTTGGCAGCCGGGCGTGTGGCCGGGCGCAGGTATGTAGCGGATGCCGTCACACAGTTCCCCGCCCCCCTCGAGCAGGGTAAGGTCGTAGGTCTTCATCTGCTCCTTGATCATCCAGGGCACCCAGTCGTCCTCGGGGTGCGGGTTGTCGACGTAGTCCCATTCCGCGCGACTGACGAAGACCTTGGTCGACTTGGGAAACATGTCGATGTTCAGCGAATGGTCGTGGTGCAGGTGGGACATGAACACCCGTGTGATGTCGGAAGGAGCAAGTCCGCGCTGCTTCAGGCCGACGCGGATCATCTCGCGGGCAACCGTGCCGCCGACGTCGAACAGCATCGGCCCTTCCGGTGTGTGGACGAGCGTGCAGTTAGAGATGGCGATATAGCCGAGCGCCAGCTTGGCGCTGCTGCCGGTGACGATGACGTCGTAGGAAATGCCGGAATTGGTCATGCTGCGTCTGTCTGTGGCTCGTTGGCTGAAATGAGGTCGTGCTGGATGACTTTGAACACCTCGCCCATGCGGTCGAGGAAGGCGCGGCTGGCGCGGTCGCGAGGACGCGGCATGTCGACATCGATAATGGTGCGGATGCGGCCCGGCCGCGGCGACATCACCACGATGCGGTCGGCCAGAAACACCGCTTCCTCGACGCTGTGCGTGACGAACAGCGTGGCACGATCGCGCCTCTCCGTGGTGGCGGCGAACATCTCCTGCATGGCCCGGCGGGTGTATTCGTCGAGCGCTGCAAACGGCTCATCGGCGAGGATGACTCGCGGCTCGTTGATCAGCACGCGGGCGATGGCGACGCGCTGCTGCATTCCGCCGGACAGGTGGTTGGGCTTGAAACCGGTGAAGTTCGCGAGCCCCACGAGGCGCAGCAACTCCAGGGCCTGGGTCCGCGTCGCGTCAGTCAGCTTGCCGCACATGCGCGGCCCGTAAAGAACGTTGTCCAGGGCCGAGAGCCACGGAAACAGGGTGGGTGTCTGGAAGATGGTGCCGCGCTGGGGACTCGGCTCCTTCACCTCGACGCCGTCGAGGGTCACACTTCCGGAACTCGGCCGGTCGAACCCCCCGAGCATCTTGAGCAACGTGGTCTTGCCGCAGCCGGACGGTCCGAGCAGGACCACGAATTCGCCCGCCCCGATCTTGAGCGAGATCCGCTCCAATGCGAGCACGGGCGCGGTGTCGTTGGGGCCGGCGAACCGGCGTGTCACATCCTTGAAGACGACGGTCAAGGCAGCCTCATACGTTAGCTCGAGCGATGTCTTCCGCCCACGACAGATGACTGCGCATGAGCAAGACGATGACGCGATCGGTCAGGTAGCCGCACACGCCGATGGTGAGCATGGCCGCGACCACGACGTCCATGCGCATGAACTCGTAGCCGTGCCAGAGCACGTAACCGAAGCCCTCGCGCACCGCGAGCATCTCGGCAAGAATGAGGATGAGCCATGCGTAGGAGGCGCCGATCCGGATGCCGCCGCATATTCCCGGCAATGCCGCCGGAAGGACCACCGTGGTGAGCACCTGCCGGCGGCTCGACCCCAGCATCCGGCTCGCGTTCCTCAGATCTGCGGGCACCAGTTTGATGCTCATGACCACCTGCACGTAGACGATGAGGAACACGCCATAGGTGGTAATGAACAGGGCCGGCCCGTTGCCGAGGCCGAACAGAAGCACCGCAAACGGCAGGAACGCCGTTTTGGGGATCGGGCGCAGCATCTGAACGACGGGATCGGTCAGCCGCTCCAGCAGCGGCACCCACAGCACGGCGAGGCCGAGCGCGATCGCCGTCACCGAGCCCAGCACCAGCCCGCCGAGGACACGCGAGAAGCTGGCCACAAGATCAATCATGAACGTGCCGGAGAAGAAGTTCGTGCCGTCGGTCGTGTTGAAGATCCAGTCGATCAGGCAGGAGATCACGCTCGCAAGGGTCGGGAACATGGAAAACTGGCTTGAGCGGGTCATGTCCGCGAGCCACCAGGCGAGAAACAGAAGGGCTGGGACGCCGACCGCAAACGGGTCGACCTTGATCGACCGCAAGGTGAAGCCGTGCTTGCGCTCCGCCCCCTGCTCGGTGATGGAGGAGGTGACGCTCATTGGATTTGCGCCTTCTTTCCGGCCTTGAAGTCGTCGTAAGAGACGTATCCGAGGTTCTCCTTGGAGCGCCCGGTAAGTTCCGACATGAAGGAGTAGTTCACGGCGCCGTCCATCGCTCGGGTGACGTCGTTGCGGATCATGCCGAGGTCGCGCATCTCGTCGGACATCCGGTAGAACATTGTGGTGTCCATCTCCGCACGGGGGGCGCAATTGTCGATCGCCGCCTCCAGCACCGCCTGAGGCTGGCCCGCGCGCTTTGCGACGATCTGCAGGTAGCGGGCGCGGTCGGTATTGACCGCCTCCACTGCTTTGATGTTGGCGGCAACCAGATCGCGCACCACGCCGGGCTCCTCGTCGATGAGCTTCTGGGTCACGAACAGCGAGGAGTGAGTGCGCCACGTCAGGGCGAAGAAGCGATCGAGCTCGAGCTTCTGGATATTGGGCCGGGCGGCGGCGATGGAAGCGAAGGGCTCCCAGATCTGGCCGGCGTCGGCATCGCCGTTCTCCAGCATCAAGGTGAAGCCGGCCGGCTGGCCGCAATCGAGGATGGTGCAATCCTTCTTGGGATCGATACCGACGGCGCGCAGCGCGATCTGCATCATCACGTGCGAACTCGTCATGGAGCGGGTGGCGAGTTTACGGCCCGCGAGATCCTCGAAGGTCTTGATGCCCTTGTCGGTGCGGGCACAGATCGCCTGTCCCTTGCCGGCGACGCCACAAACGGCGACGAGCGGTGCCCCTTCCGAGCGCGCCGTCACCAGATAGCTGTTGGCATTGCTCATGGCATCGCATTTGTCGTTCATCATCGCGGCCAGGATACTGGTTCCGGATGCGCCAAAATTATATTGCGCTGGCTGATATTTACCCACTGGGAGAAAGTCGGGAATGGCATACACCGACATCTCGTGCACGGCCGTAGTATCGGCAATGCGCAGAGGGCGCACCGTTTGTTGCGCCTTGGCGCGACCAATGATCGCGAAAGAGGAGATCATCCCGGCGGCGCCGAGAATGAGGTCACGTCGGCGAACGGGTAGAATGGTTTTGCCGTGCTTGGCCATGTCGATTTCTCGGATATCTGGGACGCAATGCCTTGTTGCTCGCTCTGGATCGCCGGTCTTTGCCCTCGGAGCACGTGGCCTTCTCCTCGTGGCGTACGTGAAGCATGAAACCAGGGCATTTCACCGTCAAGCGTGAATTTTCATCAAAGAAAAATTGAGCGCGTGCGGGAAAGATGCTAGGAATACCGCTTCTGCCTACGGAGGCGGCACAGGGGAGTAAGGCGTGTACACTTTAGGGGCACGGTTGCGGCAGCTGCGCGCCGAGCGGTCGATGACGCTGATCGAAGTCAGCAAGCTTTGCGACGTGGCTGTTTCGACCTTATCCAAGATCGAGAACGACCAGGTCTCGCCGGTTTACGGCACGTTGCGGAAGATAGCGGTCGGTCTGGGCGTGGCCTTTGAAAACCTGGTATCGGACAAGGAGCGGGAGGCGAGCGGAGCACGCCGGGCGGTGACGCATCGCGGCGAAGCGGCTGAGATGACCAACGATCGGTATGTCTACAGCATGCATGCCTCGGATCTGATCTCCAAGGCAATGCTTCCGGTGGTCATGACGATCCAGGCCCGCACGCTTCCGCACGAGAATGACTGGAGCAGTCACGAAGGCGAGGAGTTCATCCTGGTGCTTGAGGGCGCGGTAGACATCTACCTCGAGCACTATCAGCCGGTCCGGCTCGAGGTCGGCGAGAGCCTCTACATCGACAGTCGCATGCGCCACGGCTTTGTCAGCATCGGACCAGGCGACGCGCGCCTTGTCTGCGTCAGCTATGATCCGAAACAGCTGAACGGCGCGGCACTGCATCCTGCCGTAACCAATCTTTTGCGCAGGCCGGTCGTGGAGGCCGCCCGCCTCCAGGCAAAGCGCCGGCCAGTGCGCAACGCCTTGGACCACGCTGGTCTTACCGAAAGTTCCGACTCCTGAGCAGAAGGACCACCTACGATGCGCCGGACAAGGGCGCCATGCGCAGCGGGACGCCGCTGCCCGGCTCATGGATCTGCTCGACGATGAGGTTGTTGCCGCCCTCGGCCCACCGTCCGAAGCGTTGGGAGGCCAGGACCATGAGGATGCCCGCCACCGGCATGAAATAGATTAGCCAGGGCTGGGCAAAGCGGGCCTGCGTCGCGCGGTCCAGGGCCGAAAGAAACAACTCGCAAAGCGAGCCAACCACGGCCGCCATCGGAATCACGATCGCGATCTACTTGGCGAGGCTGCGCAGCTGTTCCTGTCAATCGGCGTTGGATTGGGAGCGGCGAGTTCGGCCGGTAGCGCTCGCAGCGTCGGAGCTGGCCGGGGTTGCGGAGACGGTGCGAGCGTGGGTTGTTTGATCATCATCGCGGCTTTTGAAGCGCCAGGAGTTGTTGCCGGTCTCGACGATGTCGCAGTGATGTGTGAGGCGATCAGGAAGTCCTAGCGAACCATCATCGTATCCGAACTGGTCACTGCGACCGGCTTACCGGCCTTAATGACGTGCGCGGTCTGGCTGTAATCCGTATTGGTACGGGCGGAAATTCCCAACCCCACCACCACAATACCGGCGACGAGGGCGATCACCACGATCTTGAGGTGGGTCGCGCGGTCTGCTGAGTGAATTGAGTGGTTCATCTGAGCCTCCAGGGCGTCTTTCCCGCCGCTTGTTGATATCGGGCGTGTGTTTCAGAAAGGTTTCGCGGGTTCCTCTAAATGGTTTCACCTCCCTCAAAGCGTGTTTCGTCCGCGGGGCAGGCTACCGCCTGGCGCAGCTTGCAGTGCGGGACAGTTCAGCCGAAACTGGCTGTAAGCATCAGGGAGAGAACCAATAATGAAGAAAATGACCCGCAGGGGCGTGCTGGGGGCGGCTTCCGCCGCATGGGCGACCACTATTATCGGCAAACCGGCCAGGGCTGCGGCCGAATTCGACTTCAAACTTGGCGTCAATACGCCGGATAGCCATCCCCTGACGATCAGGCTGGTCGAGGCCGCGAAGGCGATCGCGTCGCAGTCGGGCGGCCGGCTCAACATCGCGGTTTTCTCGAACAGCCAGTTGGGCGGCGATCCCGAAATGCTGTCGCAGGTCCGCGCCGGCGGCATCGAACTGATGGCGGCGCCTAGCCTGACCTTGTCGATTCTGGTGCCGCTGTCGGGCCTACCCAGCATCGGCTTTGCCTTTCCGGGCTACGATCAGGTCTGGGCGGCGATGGACGGTGGGGTCGGCGATCTCGTCCGCGACGCCATCGGTAAGGCCGGGGTCGTGCCAATGAGGAAAGTCTGGGACAATGGTTTCCGGCAAATCACCTCATCGTCGAGCCGGCAGATCAACAGCGTCGAGGATCTCAAGGGGTTCAAGATACGCGTTCCCGTCACGGCGTTGCTGACCTCGCTGTTCTCCGGGCTTGGCGCGCTGCCGGCGAGCATCAGCGTCAGCGAGCTTTACTCGTCCCTGCAGACGCACATCGTGGAAGGGCAGGAAAATCCGCTGGCGCAGGTTTCGACCAACAAGATGTACGAAGTGCAGAAATATTGCGCGCTGTCGAACCATTGCTGGAGCGGCTACTGGATCATCGGCAATCGCCGGGCAATTTCGAGCCTGCCGCCCGACCTGATGGAGATCGTCAACGCCAGTTTCGACGCTTCCGCGCTCAAGGAGCGCGCCGACCTCGTCGATATGGACCGTACGCTGCAGGCCGAACTCACCGGCAAGGGCATGATCTTCAACAAACCGGACCCGGTGCAATTCAGGGCGGCGCTGGTTAAGTCAGGCTTCTACACGCAGTGGCAGAAGACCTATGGCGCGGAGGCCTGGGCGCAGCTCGAAAAATATACGGGGCCGCTGACCTAAGGCGCCTGGACCGGCGAAAATGCCGGTCGGTCCTGTCTGATTGGGTCCAAGAATGACTGATCAGGCGGGGCTGGCCGGAGCCGGACGCCAAGGCCGCGGCTTCAAATGGGGCGATCTGCGGGTTAGGCTGCCGACGGCTTTGCAGGGGGGCGCGCGCAGCCGGGCCGAGGGCATTCCCGGCGCCGGTTTTTGAGTTTTCCCGTGGCGTCTGGGGGCGCTGGGGAACTGTCAAGATAGCTTGTCTTGCGCCCCTTGTTGCGCTGCGCTAAGGCTCAGAATAATTCCAATCAACGAATCTGCGGGGGCGTAAACCGCGGGAAAAGGCGTCGCCGATGACCGGCATCTTGCAGAATTATCTTCCACTCGTGGTGTTTATCGGGGTTGCAAGCCTGATTGGTGTCGTCCTGCTGATCGCCCCCTTCCTTGTCGCGTTCCAGCAGCCCGATCCCGAAAAGCTTTCCGCCTATGAATGCGGATTCAACGCTTTTGACGACGCCCGCATGAAGTTCGATGTCCGCTTCTATTTGGTGGCGATCCTTTTCATTATCTTCGACCTCGAAGTGGCATTTCTGTTTCCGTGGGCGGTGGCGTTCGGAAAGCTCGGCGCCACCGGCTTCTGGTCGATGATGGTTTTCCTCGCCGTCCTGACCGTCGGCTTCGCCTATGAATGGAAGAAAGGAGCGCTCGAATGGGATTGAGCCCCGCTGCCACAACGGCAAGACCCGCGGTCGCGCAGGCCGCGACCGGCATTCTTGATCCGTCCACCGGGAAGCCGGTCGGCGCCAACGATCCGTTCTTTCTGGAGGTCAATCACGAGCTGTCCGACAAAGGCTTCTTCGTGGCGGCTGCCGACGACCTGGTCACCTGGGCGCGCACGGGCTCGCTGATGTGGATGACGTTCGGTCTCGCCTGCTGCGCGGTCGAGATGATGCAGGTGTCGATGCCGCGCTATGACGTCGAGCGGTTCGGCTTCGCGCCGCGCGCCTCGCCGCGGCAGTCCGACGTGATGATCGTGGCGGGCACGCTGACCAACAAGATGGCGCCGGCGCTGCGCAAGGTCTACGACCAGATGCCGGAGCCGCGCTACGTGATCTCGATGGGGTCGTGCGCCAATGGCGGCGGCTACTATCACTATTCGTATTCGGTGGTGCGCGGCTGCGACCGCATCGTACCGATCGATATCTATGTGCCGGGTTGCCCGCCGACGGCGGAGGCGCTGCTGTACGGCGTCTTGCTGCTGCAGAAGAAGATTCGGCGCACCGGAACCATCGAACGCTAAGGGTTTAAGTCATGGACGACGGCAGGCTCGACGCATTGGGGCAGACGATCGTTAGCGCGCTTCCGGGCGCCGCGATCGGTCATGCGATCGCGTTCAACCAGCTTACGGTAACGGTCCAGGCCGAAAAGATCGTCGATGTCGTGCGCTTCCTGCGCGACGATCCGGGGTGCCGCTTCGTCAACTTCACCGACGTGACGGCGGTCGACTATCCCGGGCGCGAGAAGCGCTTCGAGGTGATCTATCATTTTCTGTCGCCGACGCTGAACGCGCGCATTCGGCTGCGTGCCGAAGCCGACGAATCCACGCAAGTGCCCTCGATCATCGAGGTGTTTCCGGGCGCGGACTGGTTCGAACGCGAGTGCTACGATCTCTATGGCGTGATCTTCACCGGCCATCCGGACATGCGGCGGCTGCTGACCGATTACGGCTTCGATGGCCATCCGCTGCGCAAGGATTTTCCGCTCACCGGCTTCGTCGAGGTCCGTTACGATGACCAGGAGAAGCGGGTGGTGTACGAACCGGTCCGGCTCAATCAGGAATTCCGCAAATTCGATTTCCTCTCGCCGTGGGAAGGCGCGGACTATCCGCCGCTGCCCGGGGATGAGAAGGCGGGACCGAAGGTCTGACCATGAACGAGCAAAACCTCCGCAATTTTACCATCAACTTCGGGCCGCAACATCCCGCCGCCCACGGCGTGCTGCGGCTTGTGCTTGAATTGGACGGCGAAGTGGTTGCGCGGGTCGATCCGCATATCGGCCTGCTGCATCGCGGCACCGAAAAGCTGATCGAGCAGAAGACCTATCTGCAGGCTATTCCGTATTTCGATCGCCTCGATTACGTCGCGCCGATGAACCAGGAGCATGCGTTCTGCCTCGCGGCGGAGAAGCTGCTGGGCATCGAGGTGCCGCGCCGCGGTCAATTGATCCGCGTACTGTATTGCGAGATCGGCCGCATCCTGTCGCATCTGCTGAACGTCACGACGCAGGCGATGGACGTCGGCGCGCTGACCCCGCCGCTGTGGGGTTTTGAAGAGCGCGAAAAGCTGATGGTGTTTTACGAGCGCGCCTCCGGCTCGCGGATGCATGCGGCGTTCTTTCGGATCGGCGGCGTGCATCAGGATCTGCCGCCCAAGCTGATCGACGATATCGATGCCTGGTGCGACCCGTTCCTGCAGGTCGTCGCCGACCTCGAAACCCTGCTCACCGGCAACCGCATCTTCAAGCAGCGCAACGTCGATATCGGCGTGGTGTCGCTGCAGCAGGCCTGGGAATGGGGATTTTCGGGCGTGATGGTGCGCGGCTCCGGGGCGGCGTGGGATCTGCGCAAGGCGCAGCCTTACGAATGCTATGCCGAGATGGATTTCGATATTCCGATCGGCAAGAACGGCGATTGCTACGACCGCTACTGCATCCGCATGGAAGAAATGCGCCAATCCGTGCGCATCATGAAGCAGTGCATCGCCAAGCTGCGTGCCGCCGACGGGCAGGGGCCGGTCGCGGTGCAGGATCACAAGATTTTCCCGCCGCGCCGCGGCGAGATGAAGCGTTCGATGGAAGCGCTGATCCATCACTTCAAGCTCTACACCGAAGGCTTCCACGTCCCGGCCGGCGAAGTCTATGCTGCGGTCGAAGCGCCGAAGGGCGAGTTCGGCGTCTATCTGGTCGCCGACGGCAGCAACAAGCCGTATAAATGCAAGATCCGCGCGCCGGGTTTTGCGCATCTGCAGGCGATGGATTTCATCTGCAGGGGCCATCTCCTGGCCGACGTTTCGGCGATCCTCGGCTCGCTCGATATCGTGTTTGGAGAGGTCGACCGGTGATGGCGCAGCCGCCAATCCAGTTCGACCGCGCCTCGGGGGCTCTCGAGGGAGCCAACCTGTGGGAGCGGACGGCTGCGCTGGCGCTGGTGACTGGCTCAAAAATATCGTCGCATTTTTCGCATCGCGGCTACAACAGTTGCGCCAATTTGTTGCGCAAGACGCTGCCTAGTCGCGATATTGCGATCAAGCTCAACCCCGATGCGACGTTTGAATTTCCGTATGGCGACGGCTACTGGAGCAAATTGCTCAACCGCTCCTTTTCATATGAAGACGAACTCGAGTTGTTGTTCCTGGATTCCGTCGGCGTCGATTACATGTTGCTCGATTGCGGCGCGAATTTTGGTTACTGGTCGGTGCTGGTCTCCAGCGCGCCCTATGGCTCGCACAAGGCGATCGCGATCGAACCCTCGTCGCAGAATTTCGCCAAGCTCAAGAATAATTCCGAGATCAACGGCAAGCGCTTCGAAGTCATGAAATGCGCGATCGGCGCAGCGCGCGGCACGGCGCGGCTTTCCGGCACCAAGCATGAGGCATTCAGCATCGCCGGCGAACAAGCCGACGATGGCGAAGAAGTGCCAGTGCTTGCGCTCGACAATCTGCTCGATGACGGCAAGATATCGGCCGGCGGAAAATATCTGATCAAGCTCGATGTCGAAGGCGTCGAGATCGAGGCCATCAAGGGCGGCACGCGGCTGTTGCAGGGCGACAGCGTGATCCTGTGCGAGGAACACGGCAACGATCCGCAACACACGGTGTCGCGTTATATCCTTGAACAGACTCCGCTGAAGCTGATCGTCTACGATCCCCGCAGCAATCGGCTCGAGACCGTGACCGAGCTTTCGATCCTCGACCGCATCAAGGTTTCATCCCACGTCGGATATAACGTATTCGGCACCGCAAGCGCGTTTTGGCAGGACAGGATCAATGCCCTGAACGCCAATGCCGCGCGCCGCTCGCAATGAGAGACTGAGAGAATGTCCGTCCGCCGCCTTGCACCAAAGGAACAGCAGCCCGCGAACTTCGAGTTCTCGGCGGAAAATCTGGCGTGGGCGAAAGCCCAAATGGCCAAATATCCGGAAGGGCGCCAGGCCTCGGCGGCGATCGCGATTCTGTGGCGGGTACAGGAACAGCACGAAGGCTGGGTTTCGGAAGCCGCGATCCGTGCGGTCTCCGACCTGCTCGATATGCCCTACATCCGCATGCTCGAAATCGCGACCTTCTACACGATGTTCCAGTTGCAGCCGGTCGGCAAGAAAGCCCACGTGCAGGTTTGCGGCACCACGCCGTGCCGTTTGCGCGGCGCCGGCGATCTGATCGAGGTGTGCCAGAGCCGGATCCACCATGATCAGTTTCATTTGTCGGCGGACGGCAATTTCAGCTGGGAAGAGGTCGAGTGCCTCGGCGCATGCGTGAACGCGCCGATGGTGATGATCTGGAAAGACACCTACGAAGACCTGACCAAGGACAGTTTTGGCAAGGTGCTGGACGGCTTTGCCTCCGGCAATCCGGTCAAGCCGGGGCCGCAGAACGGGCGTCAATTCTCCGCACCCTTGGGCGGACCGACCACGCTGAAGGAAACCACATGATGCGTGTTCGCGCGCCGTCCCATTGTTGATCCGAGGAAATTCACGTCATGCTCGACGACAAGGACCGTATCTTCAAGAACCTCTATGGTCTCCACGATTGGGGCCTCGAGGGTGCGCGCCGCCGCGGCGCCTGGGATGGCACCAAGGCCATCATCGACAAGGGCCGCGACTGGATCATCAATGAGATGAAAGCCTCCGGCCTGCGCGGCCGGGGCGGGGCGGGCTTTCCGACCGGGTTGAAATGGTCGTTCATGCCGAAGGAATCTACCGACGGCCGGCCGAGCTATCTGGTGGTCAATGCCGACGAGTCCGAGCCTGGCACCTGCAAGGACCGCGAGATCATGCGGCACGATCCGCATTTGCTGATCGAGGGTTGCCTGATCGCGAGCTGTGCGATGAACGCGCATGCCTGTTACATCTATGTGCGCGGTGAATTCATTCGCGAGCGCGAGCATCTGCAGGCCGCGATCGATCAGGCCTATGAGGCCAAGCTGGTCGGCAAGGACAACCTCAACGGCTGGCCGTTCGACATCTACGTCGCGCACGGCGCCGGCGCCTATATCTGCGGCGAAGAAACGGCGCTGCTGGAAAGCCTGGAAGGCAAGAAGGGCCAGCCGCGCCTGAAGCCGCCATTCCCGGCCAATGTCGGCCTCTACGGTTGCCCGACCACCGTCAACAATGTCGAGTTGATCGCGGTCGCCCCTGACATCCTGCGGCGCGGCGCGGCGTGGTTCGCCGCGATCGGCCGGCCCAACAATGTCGGCACCAAGCTGTTTTGCATTTCCGGCCATGTCGAACGCCCCTGCAACGTCGAAGAGGCGATGGGCATCCCGTTCCGCGAGCTGATCGAACGCCATTGCGGCGGTATTCGCGGCGGCTGGGACAATCTCAAGGCGGTGATCCCCGGCGGTTCATCGGTGCGGATGGTACCGGCCGACCAGATCATCGATACGCCGATGGATTTCGACAGCCTCGGCAAATTGCGCTCCGGTCTTGGTACCGCAGCTGTTATCGTGATGGACAAGTCGACCGATTTGATCCGGGCGATCGCCCGCATCTCCTATTTCTACAAGCATGAGAGCTGCGGCCAGTGCACGCCGTGCCGCGAAGGCACCGGCTGGATGTGGCGGGTGCTGACCCGGATGGCCGAAGGCCGCGCCCACAAGCGCGAGATCGACATGCTGCTCGAGGTCACCAAGCAGATCGAGGGCCATACCATCTGCGCGCTCGGCGATGCCGCGGCATGGCCGATCCAGGGCCTGATCGCGCATTTCCGTCACGAGATCGAGGAACGGATCGACGAATATTCGCGCAAAGCGGATATCGACGATGCCGGTATCCTGGATCCCGCGCACATGATCGCTGCAGAGTGATATCGATGTCGCAACCGAGCTTGTTCTGGTGGCAGAAATACGGAACGCTGGCGCAGATGGCGCAGGCGGCCGTGGCGCTGCTCGGCTTTGTTGCGATCCTGTTTCAGATCAATGAAATCCGTTCCAACACGCGCGCCGCCAGCGCCCGGCAGATCTTTCTCGGCTACACCGATCTGGCTTTCAAGAATCCGAAATTCGCCGCACCGGATTACGACGCGATCAGGACCAGCAGCCGCGACGAGCAGGTTCAATATGAGAGTTTTGTCTCATATCTCCTGTACGCCTGCGAAGAGGCGACTGCGGCGTTCGCCGGCCGGCCCGAATGGACCGCGTCGTGCAATTACGATCTGAAGCCGCATCTGCCGTTCCTGTGCGAGAAGAACAAGGCCGAGCCGACCTATCTTACGACCTACAGCGCCGATACCCAGCAATGGGTGAAGACGTCCATGAAGACCGCCAGCATCACTCCACCCGACTGCAAGCTGGGAAAGACTTGAGATCGCAATGACCAAACTCATCGTCGATGGCAAAGAGATCGATGTTCCCGCGGAATACACGCTGCTGCAGGCGTGCGAGGCTGCGGGCGCGGAAATTCCACGGTTTTGCTACCATGAGCGGCTGTCGATCGCCGGTAATTGCCGGATGTGCCTGGTTGAGGTGAAGGGCGGCCCGAAGCCGGTCGCAAGTTGCGCCTGGGGCGTTCGGGATTGCCGTCCTGGTCCCAAGGGTGAGCCGCCGGAAATCTCGACCCGCTCGCCGATGGTCAAGAAGGCACGCGAAGGCGTGATGGAATTCCTGCTGATCAACCATCCGCTGGATTGCCCGATCTGCGATCAAGGCGGCGAGTGCGATCTGCAGGACCAGGCGATGGGCTACGGCGTCGACACCAGCCGCTTTGCCGAAAACAAGCGCGCCGTCGAAGACAAATATCTGGGTGCGCTGGTCAAGACCTCGATGAACCGCTGCATCCAGTGCACGCGTTGTGTTCGCTTCTCCGCCGAAGTTGCCGGGGCCCCCGAAATGGGCGCGACGGGCCGTGGCGAGGACATGGAAATCACCACCTATCTCGAATCCGCGCTGAGTTCCGAATTGCAGGGCAATCTGGTCGATATCTGCCCGGTCGGCGCCCTGACTTCGAAACCGTATGCGTTCGCGGCGCGGCCGTGGGAACTCGGCAAGACCCAGTCGATCGACGTGATGGACGGCGTGGGATCCGCGATCCGGGTCGATACCCGCGGTCGCGAAGTGATGCGGATCCTGCCGCGCGTCAACGAGGCGGTGAACGAAGAGTGGATCTCCGACAAGACCCGCCACATCGTCGACGGACTGCGCACCCAACGGCTGGATCGCCCCTATATCCGGGAAAACGGCCAGCTCCGCGCTGCCTCGTGGCAGGAAGCCTTCGCCGCGATCGCAGCCAAGGCCGGCCGCATCGACGGTAAAAGGATCGGCGCGATTGCCGGCGACGTTGCCGCGATCGAAGAGATGTTCGCGCTGAAGGAACTGCTGGCGAAATGCGGCTCGGCCAATCTGGCGGTGCAGGGCGGGGACGCCTTCGATCCGAAGGCGGGGCGGGCCTCCTATATCTTCAACCCGACCATTGCCGGCATCGAGCAGGCCGACGCGCTCCTGATCGTGGGCTCGAACCCGCGCAAGGAAGCCGCCGTTCTTAATGCGCGCATTCGCAAGCGCTGGCGCACCGGTCGGCTCAAGATCGGCGTGATCGGGGCCAAGGCTGACCTGACCTACACTTACGATTATCTCGGCGCGGGTACGGACTCGCTCGGCGATCTCGCCGCCGGCAAGCACTCCTTTGCCGACGTGCTCAAGAGCGCGAAAAACCCGATCGTGCTGGTCGGCGCGGGCGGGCTGGCGCGTCACGATGGAGCTGCGGTGCTGGCGCTTGCGGCAAAAATCGCAGGCGATTTCGGCGCGGTCAAGGACGGCTGGAACGGCTTTGGCGTGTTGCACGATACCGCCTCGCGGGCTGGCGCGCTCGATATCGGCTTTGCGGCGGGGGCGGGTGGCTTGAGCGCCGCGCAGATGACGACGTTCGGGACGCTCGACGTGCTGTTTCTGCTCGGCGCCGACGAAATCAAGGTACCGGACGGCACGTTCGTGGTCTATATTGGCACCCATGGCGATCGTGGCGCGCATCGCGCCGATGTCATTTTGCCCGGCGCGGCCTATACCGAAAAGCAGGGCCTCTACGTCAATACCGAAGGCCGGGTCCAGATGGCCAATCGCGCGGCGTTTCCGCCGGGCGACGCACGTGAGGATTGGGCGATCGTCCGCGCGCTGTCGGATGTGCTCGGCAAGAAACTGCCGTTCGATTCCCTCGGCGCGTTGCGGCAGGCGATCTTCAAGGCGGTGCCGCATCTGATGCGCGTCGACCAGATCGAGGCCGGTAACGCCGCCGACCTCAAGACCCTCGCGGGCAAGGGCGGCGATGCCGAGAAGGCGCCGTTCAAGGCCGTCGTCGAGGACTATTATTTGACCAACCCGATCGCGCGGGCGTCGGCTGTCATGGCGGAATGCTCCCGCCTGGCATCCGGGCAAATGCTGACCGCAGCGGAGTGAGCGTGACCTGATGGCTGATTTCCTTGCTAGCGGATTCTGGACCGGCTTTCTGTGGCCGCTGATCATCATGGTCGCGGAGAGCCTGCTGCTGCTCGTGTTGCTGTTGATCGCGATCGCCTACATCCTGCTGGCCGACCGCAAGATCTGGGCGGCGGTGCAGATTCGGCGCGGCCCCAACGTGGTCGGGCCGTTCGGCCTGTTTCAGTCCTTCGCCGACCTCTTGAAGTTCGTGCTGAAGGAGCCGACCGTTCCGGCCGGCGCCAACAAGGGCGTGTTCCTGCTGGCGCCGCTGGTGTCGTGTATCCTGGCGCTCGCGGCCTGGGCCGTGATCCCGATGAATCTCGGCTGGGTGATCTCCGACATCAATGTCGGGGTGCTCTATATTTTCGCGATCTCGTCGCTGTCGATCTACGGCATCATCATGGCCGGCTGGTCGTCGAACTCGAAATATCCGTTCCTGGCAGCACTCCGCTCGGCGGCGCAGATGGTGAGCTACGAAGTCTCGATCGGCTTCGTCATCATCACGGTGCTATTGTGCGCGGGATCGCTGAACCTGTCGGCGGTGGTCGAGGCGCAGAATACCCGCGGTCTGGCCAGCCTGATCGGTCTGCCGCAGCTGACCATCCTGAACTGGTACGTCTGGCCGCTGTTCCCGATGTTCGTGGTGTTCTACGTCTCGGCTCTGGCGGAGACCAACCGTCCGCCGTTCGATCTGGTCGAAGCCGAATCCGAACTGGTCGCCGGCTTCATGGTCGAATATGGCTCGACGCCGTATCTGCTGTTCATGCTCGGCGAGTACGTCGCGATCACCACGATGTGCGCGATGGCCGCGATCCTGTTCTTGGGCGGCTGGCTGCCGCCGGTGGCGCTGCCGCCGTTTACCTGGGTGCCCGGCATCATCTGGTTCGTGCTCAAGGTATTTTTCATGTTCTTCATGTTCGCGATGGCGAAAGCGATCGTGCCGCGCTACCGCTACGATCAATTGATGCGGCTCGGCTGGAAAGTCTTCCTGCCGTTGTCGCTGGCGATGGTGGTGATTGTGGCCGGTGTGCTGCAATTCGCCGGCATCGCGCCGAAGTGAGGTCGCCATGAGTGTCAACATCAACGCTACGGCCCGTTCGCTTCTGCTGTCCGAATTCGTATCGGCGTTCTTTCTCGCCATGCGCTATTTCTTCAAGCCGAAGCCGACGCTGAATTATCCATTCGAGAAGGGGCCGATCTCGCCGCGCTTCCGGGGCGAGCACGCCTTGCGCCGCTATCCGAACGGCGAAGAGCGCTGCATCGCCTGCAAGCTGTGCGAGGCGATCTGTCCGGCGCAGGCGATCACGATCGAGGCCGGCCCGCGCCGCAATGACGGCACCCGCCGCACCGTGCGCTACGACATCGACATGGTGAAATGCATCTATTGCGGCCTGTGCCAGGAAGCCTGCCCGGTCGATGCCATCGTCGAGGGACCGAATTTCGAATTCGCGACCGAGACCCGCGAGGAACTTTACTATGACAAGGCGAAACTTCTCGCCAATGGCGACCGCTGGGAGCGAGAGATTGCAAAATCGATCGAACTCGACGCGCCGTACCGGTGAGGTGAGGGCATGATCCTTCCCGCATTGTTCTTCTGGCTGTTTGCCGCGATTTGCGTCGCATCCGCCGTGATGGTGATTGTGTCGCGCAATCCCGTGCATTCCGTGCTGTTTCTGATCCTGGCGTTCGTCAACGCGTCCGGGCTGTTCGTGCTGATGGGCGCCGAATTCCTCGCGATGATCCTGGTCGTGGTTTACGTCGGCGCGGTCGCGGTGCTGTTCCTGTTCGTGATCATGATGCTCGACGTCGATTTCGTCGAACTGCGCGAGGGCTTCAGCCAGTACCTGCCGATCGGCCTCGTCATCGGCGGGATATTCCTGGCGGAATTGCTGCTGGTCGGCGGCGGCTGGGTCATCAACCCCGGCGTCGCCAAATCGATCACGTCGGCGATCCCGGCCAATGTCAGCAATACCGAGGCGCTCGGCCTCGTGCTCTATACGAAATACATCCATTACTTCCAGATCGCCGGCATGGTGCTCCTGGTCGCGATGATCGGCGCCATCGTGCTGACGCTGCGCCACAAGGTCAGCGTCAAGCGCCAGGACATCAATGTGCAGAATGCGCGGACGCCGGAACTCGCGATGAGCATCCGCAAGGTGGCATCGGGGCAGGGCCTGCAGGAAGCGGATGCCGCGGAGTGGGTGCAATGACGATCGGTCTCGGACATTACCTCGCGGTCGGCGCCATCCTGTTCACGGTCGGAATTCTCGGCATCTTCCTCAACCGCAAGAACATCATCGTCATCCTGATGTCGATCGAACTGATCCTGCTGGCGGTCAATATCAACCTGGTGGCGTTTTCGACGTTTCTCGGCGACATCGTCGGCCAGGTGTTTGCGCTGCTGGTGCTGACGGTGGCCGCGGCGGAAGCCGCGATCGGACTCGCGGTGCTGGTGGTGTACTTCCGCAACCGGGGTTCGATTGCGGTTGAAGACGTCAATCTGATGAAGGGCTAGCGTTTCCATGATCCAGGCAATCGTCTTTCTGCCGCTGATCGGCGCTATCCTTGCGGGGCTGATCTCGATCTTCGGCGCGCATGCGCGCAATCCGAGCGGCGACACCGTCGAGCATCATGACGATGCGCACGGCGCCGATGCTCATGCATCGGACGCCCATGACGATCACGCGGCCGACGACCATGGCCACGACGACCATCATGCGGTCGAGCCGGCGGCGGCTGGCTCCCGCGCGGCTGAACTGATCACCACCTGCCTGCTGCTGGCCGCAGCGGGCATGTCTTGGGCCACGTTCATCGACGTCGGATTCATGCATCACGATGCGCGGATTGCGCTGATGCCGTGGATCACCTCCGGCGATCTGCAGGTTTCGTGGTCGCTGCGAGTCGATACACTGACCGCCGTGATGCTGGTGGTGGTGACGACCGTCTCCTCGCTCGTGCATCTCTATTCGATCGGCTACATGGACGAGGATCCGTACCGTCCCAGGTTCTTTGCCTATCTCTCGCTGTTCACCTTCGCGATGCTGATGCTGGTGACGGCCGATAACCTCGTGCAGCTGTTCTTCGGCTGGGAGGGCGTCGGCCTTGCGAGCTATCTCTTGATCGGATTCTGGTACCAGAAGCCGTCGGCGAATGCGGCGGCGATCAAGGCGTTCGTGGTCAACCGGGTCGGCGATTTCGGGTTCGCGCTCGGTATCTTTGCGATCTTCGCGCTGATCGGCTCGACCGATTTCGAGACCATTTTTGCCGGCGCGCCGGGCCTGACCGGCAAGACCATCGACTTCTTTGGCTGGCACGCCGATGCGCTGACGCTCACCTGCCTGCTGTTGTTCATGGGTGCGATGGGTAAGTCGGCCCAATTCCTGCTTCACACCTGGTTGCCGGACGCGATGGAAGGCCCGACACCGGTTTCAGCGCTGATTCATGCCGCGACCATGGTGACCGCGGGCGTGTTCATGGTGGCGCGGCTGTCGCCTTTGTTCGAACTAGCGCCGAACGCGCAGGCCGTGGTGATGTTCTTTGGTGCGACCACCGCGTTCTTTGCCGCGACGATCGGCCTCGTGCAGAACGATATCAAGCGCATCGTGGCGTATTCGACCTGTTCGCAGCTCGGCTACATGTTCGTGGCGATGGGAGCGGGGGCTTACTCCGTCGGCATGTTCCATCTGTTCACTCACGCCTTCTTCAAGGCGCTCTTGTTCCTGGGCTCCGGCTCGGTGATCTATGCGATGCATCACGAGCAGGACATCCGCAACATGGGCGGGCTCTGGCGCAAGATCCCCTATACGTTTGCGATGATGTGCATCGGAACCCTGGCGCTGACGGGCTTTCCGTTCTTTGCCGGTTACTTCTCAAAGGATGCGATCATCGAATCCGCGTACGCCTCGCATAATCCACTGGCATTCTACGGCTTCCTGATGACCGTGATCGCGGCGGGGCTGACCGCGTTCTATTCCTGGCGGCTGGTGTTCAAGACCTTCTTCGGCGAGCCGCACGACCAGGAGCATTACGAGGCCGCGCATGAGGCGCCCCTGTGGATGCTGGTCCCGATCGGCGTCCTCGCCGCGGGCTCGATCTTCGCAGGCTTCCCGTTCAAGGAAGTGTTTGCGGGGGCAGGCGTGGAAGAATTCTTCCGCGAGTCGCTCAAGATGCATCCGGGTATCATCGAGGACATGGAAGGCATCCCCGAGTGGATCAAGCTGCTGCCGACCGCGATGATGGTGATCGGCGCCTATGTCTCCTACGTCTTCTACATTCGCCGGCCCTACCTTCCCGTCGAACTCGCCCGCCAGCACCAGATGCTCTACCAGTTCCTGCTCAACAAATGGTACTTCGACGAGCTCTACGATTTCATCTTCGTTCGTCCGGCGAAGCGGATCGGGCGCTTCCTGTGGAAGTTCGGCGACGGCTATGTCATCGACGGTTTCGGGCCCGACGGCGTGTCGTCGAGGGTACTTGACGTCACCCGCAATGTGGTGCGGCTGCAGACCGGCTATCTCTACCATTACGCCTTCGCGATGCTGATCGGCGTCGCGGGATTGATCACCTGGTTCATGTTCGGCGTGGGAGGCCAGTGATGACTACCTGGCCCGTTCTTTCCGTCGTCACGTTCCTGCCGGCGTTTGGCGCGCTGCTGATCTATCTCAGCCGCGGCAATGATGAAGCGGCGCAGCGCAATTCGCGCTGGATCGCGCTGTGGACCACGCTGATCACCTTCGCGGTGTCGCTGGTGCTGGTGATGCGCTTCGATCCCGCGCAGGCCGACTTCCAGTTCGTCGAAAAGGCGCCGTGGCTGGCCAACACGATCACCTACCATATGGGTGTCGACGGCATTTCGCTGCCGTTCGTGATCCTGACCACCGCGTTGATGCCGTTCTGCATCGTCGCGAGCTGGAAATCGGTGACGCTGCGGGTGCGCGAATACATGATGGCGTTCTTGGTGCTGGAAACGCTGATGGTCGGCACCTTCTCCTCGCTCGACCTGGTGCTGTTCTATCTGTTCTTCGAGGGCGGCCTGATCCCGATGTTCCTGATCATCGGGGTGTGGGGCGGCCCACGCAGGGTCTATGCCAGCTTCAAGTTCTTCCTCTACACGCTGCTCGGCTCGGTGCTGATGCTGCTGGCGATCATGGCGCTGTACTGGAATGCCGGCACCACGGACATCCCGACGCTGATGCACACGGCGGTTCCGCGCAGCTTGCAGACCTGGGCGTGGCTGGCGTTCTTTGCGTCGTTCGCGGTGAAGATGCCGATGTGGCCGGTCCACACCTGGCTGCCGGATGCCCACGTCGAGGCGCCGACCGCGGGCTCGGTGGTGCTGGCTGCGATCCTGCTGAAGATGGGCGGTTACGGCTTCCTGCGGTTCTCGCTGCCGATGTTCCCGCTGGCCTCGCATGACTTCGCGCCGCTGATCTTCACGCTCTCGACCATCGCCATCATCTACACCTCGCTGGTGGCGCTGATGCAGGAGGACATGAAGAAGCTGATCGCTTATTCGTCGGTCGCCCACATGGGCTTCGTGACGATGGGCATCTTCGCGGGCACCATGCAGGGCGTCGCCGGTGGCGTGTTCCAGATGATCTCGCACGGCATCGTATCGGGCGCGCTGTTCCTCTGCGTCGGCGTGGTCTACGACCGCATGCATACCCGCGAGATCGCCGCCTATGGCGGGCTGGTCAATCGCATGCCGCTCTACGCGCTGGTGTTCCTGATCTTCACCATGGCCAATGTCGGTCTGCCCGGCACCTCCGGCTTCATCGGGGAGTTCATGACGCTGCTCGGGACCTTCAAAGTCTCGCTGCCGACCGCGTTCTTTGCCACCACGGGCGTGATCCTGTCGGCGGGCTATGCGCTGTGGCTCTATCGCAAGGTGGTGTTCGGGGCGCTGGTCAAGCCGTCGCTGATGAGCATGAAGGATCTCACGCCCCGTGAATGTCTGACATTGCTGCCGCTGGTGGCCCTCACCATCCTGTTCGGCGTTTATCCGAAGCCGGTGCTCGACATGTCGGCGGCGTCGGTGCAGCAACTCGTTACCAATTACAGCCACGCGCTGACGACGCAGGCCGCCGCGCTGTTGCAATGAGAATATCGGTTAGGACGACGCCATGAGCTTTTCGACTGCAGGTTATCAGCTGCTGCCCGTGCTGCCGGAACTGGTGCTGGCCGGCGGCGCCATGGTGCTGCTGATGCTCGGGGCCTATCGGGGGCAGCAGACCACCGGCCTCGTCACTGGTCTCGCGGTTTGCCTGCTGGTCGTGGTCGGCGTGCTCGAACTGACGCTGCCGGCCGGGAAGCTCACGACCTTCGGCGGCAGCTTCATTGTCGATGATTTCGCCCGGTTCCTGAAAATCCTGGCGCTGATCGGTTCGGGCGCGACGCTGATTCTGTCCGCGGAATTCCTCTCCGACCCGTCGCGGCGCATCTTCGAGTTTTCGATCCTGGTGTTGCTCTCGACGCTCGGCATGATGGTGCTGATCTCGGCGGGCGATCTGATCATGCTCTATCTCGGGCTCGAATTGATGTCGCTGGCGTTGTACGTGGTCGCCGCCAGCAACCGCGACAACGCGAAATCGACCGAAGCCGGCCTGAAGTATTTCGTTCTGGGTGCGCTATCCTCGGGCATGCTGCTGTACGGCGCCTCGCTGATCTACGGCTTCACCGGCACGGTCAGTTTTGCCGGGATCGCCGCCGCCGTGAAGACCGGCAGCCTCGGCATCGTGTTCGGGCTGGTGTTCCTGCTGGCCGGGCTGTGCTTCAAGGTTTCGGCGGTGCCGTTCCACATGTGGACGCCCGACGTCTATGAAGGCGCGCCGACGCCGGTGACCGCGTTCTTTGCTTCCGCGCCGAAGGTCGCCGCACTTGCGGTGTTCACCCGCGTGGCGCTGACCGCATTTCCGGGCATCGTGCCGCAGTGGCAACAGATCGTGGTATTCGTCTCGATCGCCTCCATGGCGCTCGGATCGTTCGCGGCGATCGGCCAGAAGAACATCAAGCGCCTGATGGCCTATTCCTCGATCGGCCATATGGGCTTTGCTTTGGTGGGTCTTGCAGCCGGTACGGCCGAGGGCGCGCAGGGCGTGCTGGTCTATATCTCGATCTATGTCGCGATGACGCTCGGCACCTTCGCTGTGATCCTGACCATGAAGCGCAATGGTCAGCACGTCGAGAACATCAGCGATTTCGCAGGGCTCTCGCGCACCAATCCGCTGCTGGCCTTCTTCTTCGCCATGTTTTTATTCTCGCTGGCAGGCATTCCGCCGCTCGCGGGTTTCTTTGCGAAATTCTATGTTTTCGTCGCCGCGATCAAGGCTGGCCTGTTCACGCTCGCGGTGATCGGCGTGCTCACCAGCGTCGTTGGCGCATTTTACTATCTCACCATCATCAAGGTGATGTATTTCGACGAGCCGCTGACCAAGCTCGATCCGATGCGGATGGAACTGCGCACGGTGCTGGCGGTCGCGGGCCTCTTCAACATCTTCTTCTTCGTCTATCCGGGGCCGCTGGTCAGCGTCGCCACGGTCGCGGCGAAGTCACTATTCTAGATGGCATTCGCGCTCGGTCCACGAGCAATATCGGCGGGCTATCGGCTCGCAGCGTTCGACAACATTGGTTCGACCAACGCGGAAGCGTTGCTACGTGCGCGTGACGGCGAGGCCGGACCGATGTGGTTCGTGACGACGGAGCAGACCGCCGGGCGCGGGCGTCGGCATCGCCCCTGGATCGCGCCGCGCGGCAATCTCGCCAGCAGTATTCTGGAAGTCATCGACGTATCGCCGTCGATCGCGGCAACCCTTGGGTTCGCCGCCGGACTCGCACTTGAAACGGCGCTGCAAAAAGCAAGCGTTGAAGCATCGCTGAGGTCGGCGGGATCGGATCATATGAAGTTTTCGCTGAAATGGCCCAACGATGTACTGGCGGGACGGCAGAAGCTCGCCGGCATCCTGCTGGAAGCAGAAGCCGTGCCCGGCAATCGCCTCGCCGTGGTGGTCGGGATCGGCACCAATGTCGTTGCCGCGCCCGAAGGCACGCCGACACCGGCGACTTCGCTGGCCGCGCTCGGCGTCCAGATCGGCGCGGAGGAATTGTTTACGGCGCTGTCGGATGCCTGGACCGGGTTTCGCGGCATCTGGGACAATGGCCGTGGCTTTGGCGAGATCCGCAAGCTCTGGCTCGAACGCGCGGCGGGACTTGGCGAGCGGGTCGCGATCCAGACCGGCAGCGCGACGCTCGAGGGGACCTTCGAGACCCTGGATGAGACCGGCTGCATGATCGTCAGGACGGCGGAGGGCAAGCAACTGCCCATTGCCGCCGGCGATGTCTATTTCGGCTCGGCGGCCTCGGCAGGAGCAGCATGATGGCACGGCCGGATGAATTGATGTTTGCGCCGCTCGGCGGCGTCGGCGAGATCGGCATGAACCTGTCGGTCTATGGCCTCGGCAACCGCCATCAGGGCTCATGGCTTGCGGTCGATCTCGGGGTGTCGTTTGGCGATGAGGAGCATCTGCCGGGCATCGATCTGATCATGCCCGACATCACCTTTTTGCAGAAAGAGCGCAAGAACCTGGTCGGCCTGGTGCTGACCCACGCCCACGAAGACCATTTCGGCGCGATCATCGACCTCTGGCCGAAGCTCAAATGCCCGATCTACGCCACCAAGTTCAGCGCCGCTCTGTTCGAGGCCAAATGCGCTTCCGAACGCAATCCGCCCAAAATCCCGGTCACGGTGGTGCCATCAGGCGGCCGGGTCCAACTCGGTCCGTTTTCGGTCGAGTTCATTCCGGTCGCGCACTCGATTCCGGAATCGCACGCGCTCGCGATCCACACCTCGGCCGGCACCGTGCTGCACACCGGTGACTGGAAAATCGATCCGACCCCGATCATCGGCCTACCGACCGACGAGCGGCGCTTGCGCGAACTCGGCGATGCCGGCGTGCTGGCGTTGGTCGGCGATTCCACCAATGCGGTGCGGGAAGGGCGCTCGCCGTCAGAGACCGAGGTCGCCAAGACCATTGCCGAACTGGTCAAGGTCGCCAAAGGCCGTGTCGCCGTCACCACATTTGCCTCCAACGTCGCGCGGCTGCGTGCGGTCGCCGATGCGGCACGGCTTGCCGGCCGCGAGGTGGTGGTGGTCGGCCGCGCCATGGAGCGCGTGGTGCAGGTGGCGCGCGAAACCGGCCATCTCGATGGCGTGCAGAATTTCCGCGGCGCCGACCTCTACGGTCACTTCCCGCCCGACAAGGTGCTGGCGCTGTGCACGGGAAGCCAGGGCGAACCGCGCGCGGCATTGGCGCGCATCGCCAATGACGATCATCCGCAGGTGACCCTCAACAAGGGCGACTGCGTGATCTTTTCCTCCCGCACCATCCCCGGGCAATGAGAAGGCGGTCGGCGGCATCATCAATGGCCTGGTGACGCAAGGCATCGAAGTCATCACCGATCGCACCCATCTCGTGCACGTCTCCGGCCATCCGCGCCGCGACGAACTGCGCGACATGATTTCCTGGGTGCGTCCGCAATTGCTGATCCCGGTGCATGGCGAGCCGCTGCATCTGTTTGAACACGCCAAGCTGGCGCGGGCGGCCGGCGTGCCGAAAGTCCTGACCTGCCGCAACGGCGACCTGATCAAGCTCGGCCCCGGCGATCCCGCCATTATCGATCAATTGCCGTCCGGGCGGCTCTACAAGGACGGCTCGATCCTGGAGGATTCCAAGTCGCGCGCGGTGGTCGAGCGGCGCAAACTGGCGTTCGCCGGCTGCGCCTTCGTGGCGATCGTGGTGACCGACAAGGGTGAACTGGCCGACGATCCCGAGGTTGATCTGGTCGGTGTGCCGGAGAAGAATAGCGCCGGCGAAATCATCGACGAGATCGTGTTCGATGTCGTGGTCTCGACCGTGGAGAGCCTGCCACGGGCGCGGCGGCGCGATCCCGACGCGATGGCGGAGTCGGTGCGCCGGGCGGTACGCGCCACGGTGAACGAGCAGTGGGGCAAGAAGCCGCTTTGCTACGTCCACGTTTTGACGGTGTGACGCGGAACACGCGCACGCGATAAAGTGGAGGGATGAACATGCTGGGTCGGCTCAATCATGTGGCGATCGCGGTCAGGGATGCCGAGAAGGCCGCCAAGATCTATGGCGCGGCGTTTGGCGCCGATATCTCCGCTGCGGAGCCATTGCCCGAGCATGGCGTCATCACCGTGTTCGTGACGCTGCCCAACACCAAGATCGAATTCATCCAGCCGCTCGGCGACAACTCGCCGATCGCCAAGTTCGTCGAACGCAACGCCGATGGTGGCATCCACCACATTTGCTATGACGTGCCCGACATCATCGCGACACGCGACAGGCTGATCAAGGACGGCGCGCGCGTGCTCGGTGACGGAACGCCGAAGATCGGCGCCCACGGCAAGCCGGTGCTGTTTTTCCATCCGAAGGATTTTTCCGGCGCGCTCGTCGAAATCGAACAGGCCTGAGCCGATGGTCTATACAATCTCGACTGGGTTCGCGATCTACTTCGTCATCTGGTGGATCGCGCTGTTCCTGACGCTGCCGTTCGGCGTGCGCAGCCAGCATGAGGACGGCGAGGGGACGGATGGCACCGATCCCGGCGCTCCCGTCATGACGCGGATGGGCGTCAAGCTGATCTGGACCACGGTGATCTCGGCGGTCATTTTCGCTGCCGGCGTGTTTGCCTATAATGCGGGTTATCTCAATGTCGAGCGGCTTTCTCGGCTGATGGGGATGCCGTTCTGACCGCCGGATTTTGCTGGCTTCGAGGATTAAGGAAATGACTTTTCAAAGAGCCGTCATCGGATTGCTGATCCTGATTATCGCGGGCCTCGGCGGTGCCTTTTACATCGAATGGAAGATGGCGGTTCAGCTTCGGACAGTGAAGGCCTTTATCGAGGGCCACGTGTTTGCCGAAGCGGTCGCGGCCTGTGAAAAGGCGCAGAGCTCGACGCCGTTCAAATGGAACGATGGCGCCCGGACTTCCATCATCGGATTGAATTCGGTCAAGCTCGACAAATACAACGTGATCGCGAGCTACACGCTGGTCGCCGACGGCGTCTATTGCGACTACGACCCGATCAAGAAGAAGGCCGATATCGGTTCGAATTTCCTCGAGCGGGAGTGATGAACTAGGCCGGCGCTTCAACCCGGGCAAATGATGTCGTTCTGTTCGTCATTGCAGTGACGCGTAAAAAGCGCATGCACGACATCGCGGGCCAATATCATCTCGAAAAAAAAGAGCAGGGCGCAAGCCCTGCTCTAAAAATTGTGTCGACCCTTATTTCCCCGAAAATTTAGATTTGATCTTGGTTTGACGGGGCGACGCTGCTTGTGCGCGCCAGGGCTCCTCCCGAGACTTGGACCAACAGACTTCAACCTTGCGGCCAGCCTGAGCCCGTAGTGGTAGACCATCTTTTTTGACTTGTCATCAATTTCAGCAACGATTGTTCAAAATTCGTGCATTTTGCGAAATGATTGGGATTTGGCCATCTGAAGCTGCGTTTTTCGCACGCAATCGGGCTTTCCGGGGCCTCGCGACGAGCCGGCCTACGGGATGGAAGCGGTCGCTTCGGTGACACCGGAAATGGTCGATTATTTCCGGGGTAGCCGCGAGATATAGGCCGCAGGCCGGTCTCGACTTCGGGCTTTCCCGGTGATTAAGGTAACGTCGTCGAGAAGGTGGGTTAATCAATGCGCCGGCGGTTACGGAAATTTCTTCCGATCGTCATGATCGCGCTGCTGGTGCAGATTTTGGCACCAATCGCGGCCTGCTGGGCTGCGGGCATCGCGGTTTCCGACCCGCTCGCGGCGGCCGTCATCTGCCACGACAATTCGGCCCAGACCAATGGCGGCAGCGACCAAACCGGCGGCCATCAAGCGCATGATGGTTCGTGCTCGCTGTGTTGCGCCGCGCATGCGGCCGCATCCGCTGATACGCCGCGGACGACAGTTGCCGCACCGTATCGGTCTGCGCTGCGCGTGCTCTGGCATGATGCCGCCGTGACGCTGCCGGGCTCCCGGGCCGGCTCCCATGCCCAGGCCCGCGCGCCACCCTCCATTTCCTGACCCCAAAGACCTCACGATTGGCGCGGCCTGAGGCTGTGCCGATGACGCCGTTGAGCAGGCTGGCCGTCGTGCCAGCGTCAGGAATTCAGGATGTTTCGTTTTCATGCCCGTGGTGGCGTGAGCATCGTTGCCCTTCAGGTGGCGCTGACCGCGCCCATGACGGTGGCGAACGCTCAAGATGGCGCGCAGGCGCTGCCGCCGGTCACGGTCGATGCACCCAAGGTCGTGGTCAAACGCGTCGCGCGAAAGCCCGCGGCGCGGACAACGTTACCGCGACGGCCGGCCGAGGCGGCGAGTACCGCGCGGGAGCAGAACAGGCCGGTCGTTGTCGTCACCTCCGACGGCGGCTCCAACGCCTCGCTGGCGACGCCGCCGATCAAGCAACGATTTGCGCTGCCGCAGGAATCCTTCAGCATCACCGCCAAACAGATCGACGAGACCATCAATCTCAAGGATCCCGAAGACGCCGTCAAATACCTGCCGAGCCTGTTCGTCCGCAAGCGCAACGACGGCGACAATCAGGCGGTGCTGGCGACGCGGAGCTGGGGCCTCAGTTCAAGCGCGCGCACGCTGATCTATTACGACGACCTGCTGGTCTCGGCGCTGATCGGCAACAACAATTCCGGCGCCTCGCCGCACTGGAATCTGATTTCGCCCGAGGCGATCGCGCGGATCGATTTCCTCAACGGCCCGTTCTCGGCCGCCTATCCCGGCAATTCCATCGGCGGGGTGCTGCTGATCACGTCGAAGATGCCGGACAAGCCGTTCGCCGTCGCCAAGGAGACGGTATCGGTCATGCCGTGGAATCAATACGGCACCAAGGATACCTATGCGACCAGCCAGACCAGTGCGGCGGCAGGCAATCGCGACGGTAGGCTGTCCTGGCTGGTCACGGCCAACTATCTCGACAGCTATCAGCAGCCGCTGACCTACACGACCTTTGGCACCGTCTTTGGCGTGGGGCCCGCGAATACGACAGGCACCATTGCCGCACTGAACAAGACTGGAGGCGTCGCTAACGTCATCGGCACCGGTGCATTGGCCCATTCGCAGCAGACCTCAGAGAACGTGCGGCTCGCCTATGATATCTCGCCGCTGGTGCAGGCGACGTACTCGTTCGGCATCTGGAACAATCACCAAACCTCAAATCCTCAGACCTATCTGACCTCGACGGCGACAGGCACGCCAACATTCGGTGGCCAGGCCGGATTTGCCAGCAACAAGTACATCTGGGATCAAACCCAGATGAGCAATGCCATATCGCTCAAGAGCGACACCAAGGGCGTCTACGATTTCGATCTGTCCGCGTCGAGCTACAATTATCTGCAGGACATCATGTTCAATCCGTTCACCGTGGCGCCGACTGGCGTGGGATTCTCGCAGAACGGCAAGATCACGCGCAACGACGGCACCAACTGGCAGAACGCCGATGCCAAGGGCATCTGGCGGCCATACGGTTATGATGGCCCGCAGGAGATCAGCTTCGGTGTCCATGGCGACCGCTATGAGCTCAACAATCCAGTTTACGCCTCGACGGTCTGGTACGCCACGCCGTCTACGGGCACCGGTCAGCTCTATTCGGAGGGACTGGGTGAAACGCGCACAGGCGCCCTGTGGGTACAGGACGCCTGGAAGATCGTGCCCGAACTGAAACTGACGCTCGGTGGGCGGCTCGAAACCTGGCGGGCGCTGGACGGGTTCAATGTGAATACGACCACATCATCTGCCGGTGCCATCACGTCCACCGCGGCCATAAATCAACCGTCACTTGCCTCGACGAATTTTTCGCCGAAAGCCTCTCTGTCTTACGATCCGAACAAAGAGTGGAACATCACGGCCAATTTCGGCGAGGCCTATCGCTATCCGACCGTCACCGAACTCTATCAGAACATCACGGTGGCGGGTGTTGCGACCTTCGCCAATCCGAATTTGACGCCGGAACAGGACTTCAGCGGAGAATTGAACATTGAGCGCCATTGGAATGACGGCCGGGTGCGGCTGACCCTGTTCAAGGAACACGTCAACAACGCGATCATCTCGCAGACAACGAATGTGACGAACTCTACCGGCGGTCAAACTCCCACCACGACGATCGGCAACGTCGACGCGATCCGGATGCAGGGCGTCGAGCTTTCCGGTCAAAAGGACGATGTGGCGATCAAGGGCCTGCAGCTCTTCGGCAGCGTCACTTACGTCGACTCGCGGATTCTCAGCGACCCCACTTTTGTCAGCACCATCGGCGGCACGACGGCGGTCGGCAAACGCGTTCCCAATGTGCCGGATTGGCGTGCCACGCTGGGCGCCACCTACCGGCCAAACGAAAAATGGGCGTTCACCGTTGCGGCTCGCTATAGCGGCAAGCAATACTCGACACTGGATAACACCGATGTGGTTTCCCACGTGTTCGGCGCCTTCGACAATTACATCGTCGCCGATATGAAGGTGCACTATAACGCGACACAAAATTTCGCGTTCGATTTCGGCATCGATAATATCTTCAACGAGCAGTACTTCCTGTTCCATCCATTCCCCGGCCGTACCTACGTGCTCGCGGGGAAATACACGTTCTGAACCTTGCCAAGGCCGATGAAGGAATAACCCCATGAGACCAGTCGCACGAATGCTCGTTTCCGCCGTGTTGTTCGCAGGCCTGATCGCCGCGCCCGCCGGCGCCGCGGAGGTCAAGGCCGGCGATCTCGTGATCACGCAGGCCTGGAGCCGCGCCACGCCGAACGGCGCAAAGATCGGCAGCGGCTACTTCACCGTCGAGAACAAGGGGACCGCCGCCGATCGGCTGATCGGCGTGTCCGCCGACATCGCCGGCAAGGTGGAGGTGCACGAAATGGCGACAAAGGACGGCGTGATGACCATGCGCCCGCTCGGCAAGGGCCTGACCATCGATCCCGGCAAGACGGTAAAACTCGCGCCGGGCGGCAATCATCTGATGATGTTCGATCTGAAGGCGCCGCTCAAGCAGGGCGACGCGCTGCCCGTGACGCTCGAATTCGAAAAAGCCGGCAAGGTGAAGATTTCGCTCGACGTGCAGGGCATTGGCGCGCAGTCGCCCGCCGGCGCGGCGCCCGGCGGCATGGAGATGAAGAAGATGCCCGATGGCATGAAGATGTGAGGCGGGACATGTCCGGTACCAGACTTTCCTGTTGCCTCGCCGTCGTCGCGGCCATTGTTCTCGCCGCGTCGCCGGCCCGCGCCCACATCACGCTCAAAGGCAAGGAGGCATCGATCGGCGCCCCTTACGACGCGGTATTCGTCGTGCCGCACGGCTGTGCCGGTTCGGCCACGACCAGGATCCGCGTGCAGATTCCCGAAGGGGTGATCGTAGTAAAACCGATGCCGACGGCGGGCTGGAATGTCGAGACCGTCACCGGAAAATACGCCGCGGCCTATGACTACCAGGGCTCGAGCATTTCCGAGGGCGCCAAGGAGGTGGTGTGGAGCGGGGGCAAGTTACCCGATCATACGCGCGAGGAATTTGCCGTCAGCACCTTCCTCACCGGCGGACTGAAACCCGACACCGTGCTGTATTTTCCGACGGTGCAGGAATGCGAGCAGGGCGTCAGCCGCTGGATCGATATTCCGGCCGATCCGGCCCACGCCCATGACAGCAAATGGCCCGCCCCGGGCGTGAAGCTGCTGGCAAAGCCCTAAAAGGCGATCCCGACGATGCGCCTGATCGCGGGCCTCGCAACGCTGCTGTTTGTCGTTTGCTTTGCGTCCGGCGCGTCGGCGCACGCTTCGCTGGTATCGGCAGAGCCCGCCGACGGCAGCGTGCTGGCGACGGCGCCCAAAACGGTGCAATTGCAGTTCAACGAACCCGTCACCCCGGCGGTGATCAGCCTGATCGATGCATCAGGCAAAACCCGCAGCGATGTCGTGGTCCATGCCATCGACCAGACCATCACCATGATGCTGCCGGACAACCTGCCGCGAGGCACCCAAGTCGTCAGCTATCGCATCGTTTCGGCGGACGGGCACCCGGTCGGGGGTGCGCTGGTGTTTTCGATCGGCGAAATGACGGCAGCGCCGGTCACGGCGGCGCCGACGAGTTCGGTGCTGGTCTCCGCCCTGATCTGGCTGGCGCGGGTCGGCGTCTATCTCGGGCTGTTCGTCGGCGTCGGCGGGGCGTTCTTCGCGGCGTGGATCGGGCAGGGCGCTGACGGCGAGAAGGCGATCATCGCCGCGCTCCGGATCGGTATTGTCAGCGCAGTGGTCTCGCTCGGCCTGCAGGGCATCGATCTCCAGAACCTGCCGCTGACGGATATCGTGACCTTGGCGCCCTGGACCAGTGCACTCGCCACCAGCCTCGGCCCGTCGCTGCTGATTGCAATCGCCGCGATGGCGGTCGCCTATTTCTCGCTGTGGAGCCCGTCGATCGCAATCAATTGGGTACTGACCTCGGCGGCCATGCTGGGTGTCGGGCTGTCGCTGGTGAGCAGCGGGCACGCCGCGACGGCGCCCCCGTCGTGGCTGGCCCGGCCGTCATTGTTCCTGCACGGGGTCGGCGTGGCCTATTGGGTCGGCGCGCTGGCGCCGTTGGTGACGATGGCGTGGCGGCGGTCGGACTCGCTGCCGCGCGTGCTCAAGGATTTTTCGGCGTTCGCCGTACCTGTTGTCGGCGGGCTGGTCCTGACCGGACTTGGGCTCGCGGTGGTCCAGCTTGAGAGTTTTGGCGCGTTGATCGAGACCGGATACGGCATCATCCTGCTGGTCAAGCTGGCGCTCGTCGTACTGCTGCTCGGGCTTGCCGCGTTGAACCGGTTTTATCTGACGGCGATGGTCGTGTCGGACTACCGCAACACCCGTCCGCTGCTGCGGTCGGTCGTGTTCGAATGCGTACTGGTGGTCGGCATTCTCGCCGTTGTCGCCGGCTGGCGCTTCACCCCGCCGCCACGGACATTGGTGGCCGAAGTCGACGCGCCGCTCGCGGTCCACATCCATACTGACGCTGCGATGTTCCAGGTGCTGGTTTCGCCCGGCAAGGTCGGCAACGATAATTTCGTGCTGCAGTTGATGAACGGCGATGCCAGCCCGCTTCAGGCCAAGGAGGCCACGTTGATTCTCAGCCTGCCGGAGCGCGGCATCGAGCCGCTGGAGCGCACGGCCACCTTGGGCGCCGATGGCTACTGGCACGTTCAAGGGGTGCCGCTGCCGTACCCGGGCCGCTGGCACATGCGGATCGAGGCTCTGGTGACCGATTTCAACAAGGTTACACTGGAAGATGAACTTGATATCCCTTTGTATTAGGAGCTTCCGTTAAGCTTTTCTTCCTAAAGCCGGTTTGTGACGTATTCGCGCCTTGATCGCGCGCTCAATAGACAGGCAAGGCGGCGCTCAGTCCGCTGTCCTGATTGGCTCAAGCTGCTTTCGCAGCCCCAACCCTTGTGTTTTCCCATCCGATCCGGTTTCACTGCGGGCCTTCCGTGTTCCACCGATTCTTTGAGTGTCCCCATGCGACTGTCGCGGTTTTTTCTGCCCATCCTTAAGGAAAACCCGAAGGAGGCCGAGATCGTGTCGCATCGCCTGATGCTGCGCGCGGGCATGATGCGGCAGGAGGCGGCGGGCATCTATGCCTGGCTGCCGCTGGGCTTGCGGGTGTTGAAGAAGATCGAGCAGATCGTGCGCGAGGAGCAGAACCGCGCCGGCGCGCTCGAGCTATTGATGCCGACTCTGCAATTGGCCGACCTCTGGCGCGAGAGCGGCCGCTACGACGCCTACGGCCCGGAGATGCTGCGCATCACCGACCGGCACAAGCGCGAATTGCTGTACGGGCCGACCAACGAGGAAATGATCACCGAGATTTTCCGTTCGTATGTGAAGTCCTACAAGAGCCTGCCGCTCAATCTCTACCACATCCAGTGGAAGTTCCGTGACGAGCAGCGCCCGCGCTTCGGCGTGATGCGCGGCCGTGAATTCCTGATGAAAGACGCCTATTCGTTCGACATCGACGAGGCCGCGGCGCGGCGCTCCTACAACCGGATGTTCGTGGCCTATCTGCGCACCTTCGCGCGGATGGGATTGAAGGCGATCCCGATGCGCGCCGAAACCGGTCCGATCGGCGGCGATCTCAGTCATGAATTCATCGTGCTCGCGGAGACCGGCGAGTCCGGCGTGTATTGCGACAGCGATGTGCTCAATCTGCCGGTGCCCGGCGACGATGTCGATTATGACGGCGATCTGACCGACATCATCAAGCAGTGGACCTCGGTCTATGCCGCGACCGAGGACGTGCACGATGCCGCGCGCTTCGATCGTGAGGTGCCGGCCGACAAGAAGGTCCACACCAGGGGCATCGAGGTCGGGCAGATCTTCTATTTCGGCACCAAATATTCCGACACCATGAAGGCGATGGTCGCGGGCCCCGATGGCGCCGACGTCCCGATCCATGGCGGCTCCTACGGCGTCGGCGTCTCGCGGCTGGTCGGGGCGATCATCGAGGCCTGTCACGATGATGCCGGCATCAAATGGCCCGAAGCCGTGGCGCCGTTCAAGGTCGCGATCCTCAATCTCAAGCAGGGCGCCGAGGACACCGATGCGGCCTGCGAAAAGCTGTATCGCGAATTTACCGCCAAAGGCGTCGACGTGCTCTATGACGACACCGACCAGCGCGCCGGCGCCAAGTTCGCCGCCGCCGACCTGATCGGTATTCCCTGGCAGATCCTGGTCGGCCCGAAGGGGCTGGCCGAGGGCAAGGTCGAGATCAAGCGCCGCAGCGACGGCACGCGCGAGAATCTGAGCCCGGCGGATGTGCTGGCAAAGCTGACTGCGTGAATAATTATCCACCGGTGCTGACGGCGTCTCAGTCACGAAGGCCACAATTGGCCCGAATCGTGTGAAAATCGACCTATGGATGAAACCATGACCGAGCCAGTTCGCACCGCACCTTTCGCCGCCTTCGAATGGCTGCTGTCGGGACGCTATTTGCGGGCGCGCCGCAAGGAAGGCTTCATTTCCGTCATCGCCGGCTTCTCGTTCCTCGGCATCATGCTCGGCGTCGCCACGCTGATCATCGTGATGGCGGTCATGAACGGCTTCCGCAAGGAGCTGCTCGACAAGATCCTCGGCCTCAACGGGCATCTCCTGGTGCAGCCGCTGGAATCGCCGCTGACCGACTGGAAAGACGTCGCCGACCGGATCAGCCAGGTTCAGGGCATCCGCCTCGCCGCACCCGTGGTGGACGGCCAGGGGCTCGGATCGTCGCCGTTCAACGCGGCCGGCGTGTTCATTCGCGGCATTCGCGCCGATGACCTCAACAACCTCACCTCGATCGCCAAGAACATCAAGCAGGGTACGCTGGAAGGCTTCGATGACGGGCAGGGCGTCGCGATCGGCCGCCGGCTCGCCGATCAATTGTCGCTGCATGCCGGCGACAGCATCACGCTGGTTTCGCCCAAGGGGGCGGTGACCCCGATGGGGACGACGCCGCGCATCAAACCCTACAAGATCAGCGCGGTGTTCGAGATCGGGATGTCCGAATATGATTCGAGCTTCGTGTTCATGCCGCTGTCGGAGGCGCAGGCCTATTTCAATCGTAACAGTGATGTCACCGCGATCGAGGTATTCACCGACAATCCCGACAAGATCGACGCGTTTCGGAAATCCGTGACCGAAGCCGCGGGACGGCCGGTATTTCTGGTGGATTGGCGGCAGCGCAATTCGACGTTCTTCAATGCGCTTCAGGTCGAGCGCAACGTCATGTTCCTGATCCTCACCATGATCGTGCTGGTCGCAGCACTCAATATCGTCTCGGGCCTGATCATGCTGGTCAAGGACAAGGGCCAGGATATCGCGATCCTGCGCACCATGGGCGCCTCGCAGGGCTCGATCATGCGGATATTCCTGATTACCGGCGCTTCGATCGGGGTGGTCGGCACCATGACCGGCTTCCTGGTCGGCCTGCTGGTGTGCCTCAATATCGAATCGATCCGCCAGTTCCTGTCCTGGCTGACCAACACCGAATTGTTCTCGCCGGAATTGTATTTTCTTTCCAAGCTGCCGGCCGAGATCGATTTCGGCGAGACCAGCGCGGTGGTGATCATGGCGCTGACGCTGTCCTTCCTCGCCACGCTCTATCCGTCGTGGCGTGCCGCGCGCCTCGATCCCGTCGACGCGCTGCGGTACGAGTGAGGGGCAGATGGCGGAAGCGGCGGAAGATGTACCGGTCGTTTATCTCCACGAGATAAAACGCCAGTACAAGCAGGGCGAGACCACGCTGACGATCCTCGACGGCGCCAAGCTGGCGCTGTGGGCGGGGCAGTCGGTGGCGCTGGTGGCGCCATCGGGTTCGGGCAAATCGACGCTGCTGCACATCGCAGGCCTGCTCGAAAGTCCCGATGACGGCGAAGTCTATGTCGGGGGCACCGCAACCTCGGGCCTGTCGGATGTCGACCGAACCCAGATCCGGCGCACCGATATCGGCTTTGTCTACCAATCGCACCGGCTGCTGCCGGAATTCACCGCGCTCGAAAACGTCATGCTGCCGCAGATGATCCGCGGTCTGAAACGCGGCGAGACCGTCAAGCGCGCTACCGAGATCCTAGCCTATCTCGGCCTCGGCGATCGCATCAAGCATCGGCCGGCCGAGTTGTCGGGCGGCGAGCAGCAGCGCGTCGCGATCGCCCGCGCCGTTGCCAATGCGCCGCGGGTTCTGTTCGCCGACGAGCCGACCGGAAATCTCGATCCGGTCACCGCCGATCACGTGTTCCGGGCGCTGATGCAGCTCGTCAAGGCCACGCAGGTGGCGATGCTGATTGCGACCCACAACATGGAACTGGCCGGCCGCATGGACCGGCGGGTGTCGCTCGAGGGCGGCAAGGTCATCGAACTCGAATAGACAGCCTTCGGCTACAGGCCATGTGTGCGTCGCCTAATAAACGTGCCGATAACGCCGGTGATGACGTACCGGGACGTCCTGATAGGCGTTCGCGGCATAGGGATTGACGACGCATTGCGCCGCCCGGCCCGATGCGGACATCGCGCACTGCGGCAGCGACCAATACGCGCATTCGTAATAAGTGACCGGGCCGTAGACGTGCAGGCAGACCGGATAGCGCGGATCATAGGTTTGGGCCTGAACCGGGCTGGTCGCCACCAGTGTTCCGATCGCCAGAATTGCCATGCTTGCCAGAGCGGTAACGCGCATCAGAATCTCCGTCGTGAGTAGCGGCCGCGCGCGGGCGGCATTTCGGCGTTGCTGTAATAGGGATTGCTGTAGCAGCTGGCGGTTTGCCCGGAGGCCGTCGCCTGACACTGGGCATAGCTCGTAAAGCTGCAATCGCCAACACCGCCGCCACCGCCGTAGTCGCATCCCCTGAGGCAAAACGGGAAATTTCCCGCAGGCGCGGCGATTGCCGGTGCCGTGTCAATTGCCGCCAACACGCCGATTGCAATCAGAACTGATAAAGACCACCGCATTGTGTCCTCCTTGCTGAAAGGGGTCGACCGATGCCGTAAGTTGCAAGCAGAGCGTTCTGCCCGGCTTGCGTCAATTCACGTTCGCGCGCCTGGAACCGCCGTTTAGTGATTGCTTTAGGAGGCAACCCCGGCTGCACCGCCATATTCCGGCCAACGCGCGGGCGGAACCGACGCTAGGTCGCCGGGTTGTCACAGCCGTCCACTATGCAAGACAGACGACGGCTCGATCGCGTGTTTGCCCCATGAAAAAATCCGATATCATTTGTCCGAGTTGCGGTGCCGGTTATCGGCGCGTCGAACTCGCGAGCGGCGCACGGACCACCGGCGAGTTCCGCTGTCTGTTGTGCGATCACGTCCTGGAGGTGTTCGACGGCACGACCGAGGTCGCCATCCGCCTCACGGTACAGCCCGAACGGACCTTTCAGGGCATCAGCCACTGAGATCGTTCTTCCGAAACGCCCTGTCGGGCCGGTGGCGGTGGGTTCGATTGACTATCGCAAACGTCTCGGGGACCCCAGCCAGTTCGTTGGATCGATTATCGATATGGCGCGGATAGGCTGCTAACCCGTCAAGAGTGGCACGTTGTGCCGATCAAATCAGGCACGAGGGGCGAAGCCAACCAGGGGTTGCACGGGTGCCGGGATTAACCGAGTCTTAGCCCGGTTGTGTCGATCATATAGCCTTGGTGAATTTTGAGGGAGAGGCCCCGTGCTCAAGGACGGCACCTATGCGGCGTGGTTCAAGACGCCGGTAAGCCAAGGCACCGGCATCGTCCATGTCGCAGATGGCAAAATCTGGGGGCGCGACAGCGTCATGACATACGACGGCTCATGCGAGGTCGACGGGGACCGGTTTACCGCGGTCGTGAAGACAAAAAGGCATACCGAAGGGCAGCCAACAGTGTTTGGCGATGATTCCGAACTCGAGCTTGAGCTCGACGGAACGTGCCTCGGCAAGACAGCTACTTACATTGGAACCGCGAAAGAGTTCCCGGGAGTACTCCTTGAGGGAACGCTCATTTTCCACGAACAGCAGCTGCGCACGCCAAGGGCGAACGAGGCAATGCGAAAGTTCAACCCAGACAAGCTGCCGAAATTACCGAAGCGCAGTCGCTGATGCATCAAGATCGCCGGGATGGGACGGTCCCAGGCGCAGGTTCCCGTCCGGCGAGAGTTCCCATAGCCGTCCCGGAATTAACCAAGGGATTTCTTTCGAGGGCATTCTTCAAACTGCCCTACGACCCGCTACTTGGGTAGTGGGTCAGTTTGATTGTGGCAGCCGAAGGGGTTGAAACGGGCACTTCGGCGCTCCGCAGAGGGCATCATTTGCAGAAGGTATCCCCCAAAGCGCAAAAACTCATTCCGGCTTTAGCGATCTGTAATCGCCGACTGCTCTATGTTCGCAGCGACCTACGTGCTGTCGGCCTGGAACGGGCAACGGCTAATGACCGCTAAGCGCCCTGGCGGACCCCAACCTGCTCGCCGAGTCGATTATCGCTTAGCGACGGGGGAGAAGCCTGACCGTGATTGACCCTGCCGCCGTCGGCGCTTGGTCGAGATACCCGCCGCCGCGATTGCGCTTCATACGATGTACTGCAATTCGTCCGCGTCCATCAGACGCTTAAGGTCACGCCCGCAATGGCCGCTGGTGTGACCGACAAGCTTTGGGAAGTGTCCGATATCGTCGTGATGCTTGAGCAGTGGGAGCTAGCCAACTTCAAGCCGGAATATCAGTTCGTCTGTCCGACAGTATGCGATCGGCAAGGGGCACTCTGTCAGCGTCTGTGGCGGGGCGGCGAGGTGGATACGATCTTCGGATTTGAAAAGGAGGCGATGCGCTGGAGTGGATCAAAGAGAAGTCGCAGGGGTGGTTGCTCGAAAACCGGTGATCACCACTGGAGTTCCTTTTGAGAAATCATTCTAAAAAACTGGTTCGTCCCGGCAGGGAGCATCAAAAATTTTATTCTTTCTTCTACGCCTTTAAATCGGCAATTACGATCCTTATGCGCGACGGCAACATGATCTCGTTCATGTTTTTAGGATCACCCCAATAGTAGTGGGCAAACTCAGATTGATCTTTGCGAAAAATAAGCTGCGTCGTAACTGATTGGTTTTTGCCACCGGCGCCAATTCCACGGCTACAGTTGCGGCTGGGCGACCAAAGATTTTTGTAAATTCGCAGACGTTGATTATTTCGACGTACAGGACTGACGACTATGCCCACTTTTCCTTGTGCTGATCGCTGTTATTGCCGCAGCGCGTCAACATCTGAATCCCAATTAATTGAAGTTCTTTTGATACACTCTGGCTGACAATTCTCGGCATGTGTGCCGGTCCTTTAATTCGTCGAAGCCAGGTGTGCTTGTATGACGACGCGACTAGACAAAACAGCAACGAAAATGAGTGCAAATCTCCGCAGCGTGACAGGTGCTTCTCGCAACCGCTCAACCAGCATAAATATCGCCGCTGGAATTCCTCCTGTGATGAAGGCTGCCCAGTGATCGAGCAGCAAGTCCCGGGTGTACTGTCCGATGTCTGCACCAAGTTCCATGGCGTGCATCTTAGGCCGCAGGTTCCCGGTCGGCGCGAGCTGCCCGGCAGCTGTCCCGAAATTAACCAAGCGGATATATTTCAGGGGCACTCTTCAAACTGACCCACTACCGCCGCTTAACTCCCAGAACAAAAAAGGAACAATGTTCCTATTATGTTCTTGTCACGGAGGCGGGCATGTTGAAGGTATTCGTGGAAGAGGCTGCGGCACTGGCGTCGATCGTGCTGTTTGTCGGGATGATCGCGGTCTGGGCGCAGCTGATTCCGCAGCTCTGAACACGGCCCCGGCATGAGCCTGGACCTGGCAGGCGCGTTGGGGAAAAGCGGGACGGCGGGCTCAAATCGCGCGTTCCACGTGGACAGCGTGGGCCCCACGCTTCACCATTGAGTGGCGAGTCGGCCCTTTGGCGGCGGCTTGCGCTCCCTGAAGCCTGACCGAGAAGCCTGTTGCGACCATGCCCAATGCCGGATTCGTCCATCTCCACGTCCATTCCGCCTATTCGCTGCTGAAGGGCTCGATCAAGATCGCGAAGCTCGCGGAACTCGCCAAGGCGGACCGCCAGCCGGCGCTGGCGCTGACCGACACCGACAACATGTTCGGGGCGCTGGAGTTCTCCGACAAGCTGGCCGGCTATGGCATCCAGCCGATCGTCGGCTGCGAACTCGCGGTCGATTTCGGCGACCAGGATCCGAACGCGCGCAATGCGCTGGCCGCGGCCCCGGCGCGGATCGTGTTGCTGGCGTCGCGCGAGCGCGGCTACCGCAGCCTGATGCGGCTGAACTCGCGGGCGTTCCTGGAAACGCCGGTCAACCAGGCCCCGCACATCAAGTTCGAATGGTTGCAGGACGACGCCGAAGACGTGATCGCGCTGACCGGCGGGCCTGAGGGGCCGATTTCGCTGGCGCTCACAGCCGATCAGGCCGCCTTGGCGGCAACCCGCTGCGATCGGCTGGCAAGCCTGTTCGGCGACCGGCTCTACATCGAATTGCAGCGCCACAACATCGACAAGGAGCGCCGCGTCGAAGCCGGCCTGATCGATCTCGCTTATGCCAAGGGCATCCCTTTGGTGGCGACCAACGAGCCGTATTTTGCGGCCGCCGACGATTACGAGGCCCATGACGCGCTGCTGTGCATCGCGGGCGGCCGGCTGATCGCGGAGACCGATCGCGAGCAACTCACCCCGGATCACCGCTTCAAGACGCGGGCCGAAATGGCGGTGCTGTTTGCCGACATCCCGGAAGCGCTGGCCTCGACGGTCGAGATCGCCGAGCGCTGTTCGTTCCGGCCGATGACGCGCAAGCCGATCCTGCCGCGATTCACGGTCGGGGCCGGCGTCAACGCGGTCGACGCGCAGAGCGAAGAAACCGAAGAATTGCGCCGTCAGGCCGAGCAGGGGCTCGCCAATCGGCTCAAGGTCCACGGCCTGTCGCAAGGCACCTCCGAGGAAGACTATCGCGCGCGATTGGCGTTCGAGATCGACGTCATCACCCGGATGAATTATTCGGGCTACTTCCTGATCGTTTCCGACTTCATCAAATGGGCGAAGTCGCAGGGCATTCCGGTCGGCCCGGGCCGCGGCTCCGGCGCCGGTTCGCTGGTCGCCTACGCGCTGACCATCACCGACCTCGATCCGATCCGCTTCGGCCTGCTGTTCGAGCGCTTCCTCAATCCGGAACGCGTGTCGATGCCCGACTTCGACATCGACTTCTGCCAGGACCGCCGCGGCGAGGTGATCGACTACGTGCAGCAACGCTACGGCCGCGATCAGGTGGCGCAGATCATCACCTTCGGAACGCTGCAGGCGCGCGGCGTGCTGCGCGACGTCGGCCGCGTGCTGCAGATGCCTTATGGCCAGGTCGACAAGCTGACCAAACTGGTGCCGCAAAATCCGGCCGCGCCGGTGACGCTGGCCGCGGCGATCGAGAGCGAGCCGAAGCTGCAGGCGTTTCGCGACGAGGACCCGGTGGTGGCGCGCGCCTTCGACGTCGCGCAGCGCCTGGAAGGCTTGACCCGGCACGCCTCGACCCACGCCGCCGGCATCGTGATCGGCGACCGTCCCTTGAGCGAACTGGTGCCGCTCTATCGCGATCCCAAATCGGACATGCCGGTCACCCAGTTCAACATGAAATGGGTCGAGCCCGCCGGCCTCGTGAAATTCGACTTCCTCGGCCTGAAGACGCTGACCGTGCTCGATGTCGCGGTCAAATTGCTTAAGCAGCGCGATATCCACGTCGATCTTCCGACACTGCCGCTCGATGACGCCAAGAGTTACCAGATGCTGGCCAAGGGCGATGTGGTCGGCGTGTTCCAGGTTGAAAGCCAGGGCATGCGCCGCGCGCTGGTCGATATGCGGCCCGACCGTTTCGAGGACATCATCGCGCTGGTGGCGCTGTATCGCCCCGGCCCGATGGCGAACATTCCGACCTATTGCGCCCGCAAGCACGGCGACGAGGAGCCGGAATATCTGCACCCGATGCTCGAGCCGATCCTGAAGGAGACCTTCGGCGTCATCATCTACCAGGAACAGGTGATGCAGATCGCCCAGGTGATGGCCGGCTATTCGCTCGGCGACGCCGACCTGCTGCGGCGCGCGATGGGCAAGAAGATCCGCGCCGAGATGGAAAAGCAGCGCGCGATCTTCGTCGCGGGCTCGGTCAAGAACGGCGTGCCGAAAGGGCAGGCCGATACGATCTTCGAACTGCTGGCCAAGTTCGCCGACTACGGTTTCAACAAGAGCCACGCCGCGGCCTACGCGCTGGTGTCCTACCACACCGCCTATATGAAGGCGCATTATCCGGTCGAATTCCTGGCGGCGTCGATGACGCTCGATCTTTCCAACACCGACAAGCTCAGCGAGTTTCGCGCCGAGGCGCAGCGGCTCAAGATCAAGGTCGAGGCCCCCTCGGTGATCCGCTCCGGCGCCACCTTCGAGGTCAGCGACAACACCATCTATTACGCGCTGGCCGGCCTGAAGGGCGTTGGCCATCAGGCGGTCGAGCTGATCGTCGAGGCGCGAAAGGACGGGGCGTTCACCTCGCTGGCGGATTTTGCCTCGCGGGTGAATCCGCGCGCGATCAACAAGCGCGTGATCGAGAGCCTTGCCGCCGCCGGTGCGTTCGATTCGCTCGATTCCAATCGCGCGCGAGTGTTTGGCGGCGCCGAGGCGATCCTGGCGGCGTGCCAGCGCAGCCACGAGGCCGCGACCATGGGCCAGAACGACATGTTCGGCGGCGCCGCCGACGCGCCGACCATCATGCTGCCGCAGATCGAGCCGTGGCTGCCGGCCGAACGGCTGCGGCGCGAATATGACGCGATCGGATTCTTCCTGTCGGGCCATCCGCTCGACGATTACGCCACCGTGCTGAAGCGCCTGCGGGTGCAGTCCTGGGCCGAGTTCTCCCGCGCCGTCAAAACCGGCGCGACCGCGGGCAAGGTGGCCGCGACCGTGGTGTCGCGGATGGAGCGGCGGACCAAGACCGGCAACAAGATGGGCATCATGGGCCTGTCGGACCCGACCGGCCATTTCGAGGCCGTGCTGTTTTCCGAAGGCCTCGCGCAATATCGCGAGGTGCTGGAGCCGGGCGCTGCCGTGCTGCTGCAACTCGGTGCCGAGCTGCAGGGCGAGGACGTCCGCGCCCGGGTGCTGCACGCCGAGCCGCTGGATGCCGCCGCGGCAAAAACCCAGAAGGGGCTGCGAATCTTCGTTCGCGACACCAAGCCGCTGGAGTCGATCGCCAAGCGCCTGCAGATGCCGGAGGCCGCGGGCGTGCCTGCGGCCCCCGCAGCCGCCAATGGCGACGTCTCGCTGGTCATGATGCTCGACCTCGAAACCGAAGTGGAAATGAAGCTTCCCGGCCGCTTCCGGGTTTCTCCGCAGATCGCCGGCGCGATCAAGGCGGTCTCGGGCGTGGTCGATGTGCAGACGCTGTAGGCTGCTGATGCCGGTTGCCGGGCTGTGAGGCCTGGATGGGAGCCAAATAGGCCCAAAAACCGGCCGGAATGCCTTGCTTCCTGGCAGAATCCCGCTATATAGCGGCCCATCTCACACGGAAACATGGCTCAAAAGGCCGTCCGGTGGCAACCGGGCCATAAGGCTCGTTTGCTCACACGTTTCCGGAGGAACCAACCGGAGAATTGAACTATGGCGCTACCCGATTTTTCTATGCGTCAGCTGCTTGAAGCTGGCGTGCACTTTGGCCACCAATCGCACCGCTGGAATCCGAAAATGGCGGATTACATTTTCGGTGCGCGCAACAACATCCACATCATCGATCTCGCCCAGACCGTGCCGCTTTTGCATCGCGCGCTTCAGGCGGTCAGCGATACCGTCGCCAAGGGCGGCCGTATCCTGTTCGTCGGCACCAAGCGGCAGGCGCAGGACGGCGTCGCCGAGGCGGCCAAGCGTTCGGCGCAGTATTTCGTCAATTCGCGCTGGCTCGGCGGCACGCTGACCAACTGGAAGACGGTGTCCGGCTCGATCAAGCGTCTGCGCCAGCTCGAAGAGATGCTGAGCACCGGCGAAGGCGCGCAATACACCAAGAAAGAGCGCCTGACCTTGCAGCGCGAGCGCGACAAGCTCGACCGCTCGCTGGGCGGCATCAAGGACATGGGCGGTCTTCCCGACATGATCTTCGTGATCGACACCAACAAGGAAGACATCGCGATCCAGGAAGCGCAGCGGCTCAACATTCCCGTGGCCGCGATCGTCGATACCAATTCCGATCCCAAGGGCATCACCTATGTCGTGCCCGGCAATGACGACGCCGGCCGCGCCATCTCGATGTATTGCGACCTGATCGCACGTGCGGCGATCGACGGCATCTCGCGGGCGCAGGGTGATTCCGGCATCGATATCGGCGCCTCGGCCCAACCGATGCGTGAAGCGATCCCGGCGGCGCCGCAGCCCGTCGGCTTCCAGGGCCTCGCCGGTCCGCGCGGTGCGGCTGACGATCTCAAGAAGCTCACCGGCGTGTCCGGCGCGATCGAGAAGAAGTTCAACGACCTCGGCATCTTCCATTACTGGCAGCTGGCCGAACTCGATCACGACACCGCGCACAAGATCGGTGAAGAGGTTGGACTTCCGAGCCGCGCCGATGGCTGGGTTGCCCAGGCCAAGGCGATGACCGCCGAAGCCGAGTAACGACGAGCAGGTTGACCGGATTGCTCCGGTCACCACTTCTCCATTGACCTAATTCCTGATGGTGGAAGGCGGCGGGCGCAAAGCCGCGCCGCGACCGCCCTGACAGGCAAAAAGGATATTCAACGATGACGACGATCACAGCCGCGATGGTCAAGGAACTGCGCGAGTCGACCGGCGCGGGCATGATGGATTGCAAGGCCGCGCTCACCGAAAGCAGCGGCGACATGCAGACCGCACAGGATTGGCTGCGCAAGAAGGGCCTGTCGAAGGCCGCCAAGAAGGCCGGCCGCATCGCTGCGGAAGGTCTGATCGGCGCCGTCACGTCGGGCACCAAGGGCGTGGTCGTCGAAGTCAATTCCGAGACCGATTTCGTCGCGCGCAACGAGCAGTTCCAGGGCCTCGTCAAGATGGTCGCCCAGGTCGCGCTCAAGGTCGGCGCCGATGTCGAGAAGATCAAGGCCGCCAAGGTCGGCGACGTGACCGTGGAGACCGCGATCTCCGACGCGATCGCCACTATCGGCGAAAACATGACGCTGCGCCGCGCCGCTGCGCTCGAAGTCAGCAAGGGCGTGGTGTCGAGCTACGTCCATGGCGCGGTGATCGAAGGCGCCGGCAAGATGGGCGTGCTGGTCGCACTCGAATCCACCGGCAAGACCGACGAGTTGGCGCATCTCGGCCGCCAGCTTGCGATGCATGTCGCCGCGGCCAATCCGCAGGCGCTGGATCCGGCTGGCCTCGATCCCGATGTCGTGCGCCGTGAAAAGGACGTGCTGGCCGACAAATATCGCCAGCAGGGCAAGCCCGAGAACGTGATCGAAAAGATCGTCGATTCCGGCCTGAAGACTTACTACAAGGAAGTTTGCCTTCTGGAACAGGCGTTTATCCATGACGAAAAGGGTAAATCGGTCGCCCAGGCGCTGAAGGAAGCTGAGGGCAAGATCGGAGCACCGGTAAAGATCACCGGATTTGTGCGCTATGCTCTCGGCGAGGGAATCGAAAAGCAGGAATCCGATTTCGCGGCCGAGGTCGCGGCGGTCAGCGGCAAGAAGTAACCGCCGGCGGCCTCGAAAGACCGTCTCGTCAATCGGGGTTCCCACGCGCAGGAGAGCGACGCATCATGGCTGAGCCGGTCTATCGTCGCGTGGTGATCAAGCTCTCGGGGGAATACCTCGCCGGTGCGCAATCCTTCGGCATCGACCAGCCCACCATCGACCGTATCGCCGGCGATCTGATCGCGGCGCGCCAGCTCGGCGGCGAGATTGCCGTCGTGGTTGGCGGTGGCAACATCGTCCGTGGCGTCGAGGTTTCGTCGCGGGGCGTTTCGCGCCCGACCGGCGACACCATGGGCATGCTCGCCACGGTCATGAATTGCCTCGCGCTGGAAGCCGCCATCGAGCGCAAGGGAACGCCCGCCCGGACGTTGTCGGCGTTCGTGATGCCGGAAATCTGCGAACTGTTCACCCGCAGCGCCACCCACAAATACCTCGCCGAGGGCCGAATCGTGCTGCTCGGCGGTGGAACCGGTAATCCCTTCTTTACCACCGACACTACGGCGGTATTGCGTGCCGCCGAAATCGGCGCCCAGGCCGTGCTGAAGGCGACCAATGTCGATGGCGTCTATAGCGCCGATCCCAAAAAAGACCCCTCCGCCAAGCGATTTGATCGCCTGACCCATTCGCAGGCGATCGAAGGCGGCTACAAGGTCATGGATGCGACCGCATTCGCGCTTGCCCGCGAGACGTCGCTGCCTATCATCGTGTTCTCCATTGCTGAACCGGGTTCGATCAGTGCGATCCTGCGCGGCACCGGCCACGGTACCATCGTCGCCGGCTGACAGGCTGGCTCAAGCATCGGACCGCCGGCAAAGGGCGGCGCGGTTGGTCTTTTAGGAGGGGAGAGGGTTATGCCCACACCTGGTTTCGACATCAACGAATTGAAGCGCCGCATGCAGGGCGCGACCCAATCTCTCAAGCATGAGCTCGGCGGTTTGCGGACCGGCCGGGCGGCGGCTTCAATGCTGGAGCCGGTGCAGGTTGAGGCCTATGGTAGCCACATGCCGCTCAACCAGGTCGCCACCATCAGCGTGCCGGAACCGCGCCTGCTCTCCGTGCAGGTCTGGGACAAGTCGATGGTCAAGGCGGTGGAAAAGGCGATCGTCGATTCCAACCTCGGTTTGAGCCCGGCCACCGAAGGCCAGGTGCTTCGGCTCCGGATTCCCGAACTCAATGAAGAGCGCCGCAAGGAATTGGTGAAAGTGGCGCATAAATACGCCGAAGCGGCCAAGGTCGCGGTGCGGCATGTTCGCCGGGATGGCCTCGATACCATCAAGAAGCTGGAGAAGAATCACGAGATCTCCGAGGATGATCAGGAGCGCCTGGCCGCCGATGTGCAAAAGGCGACCGACGGGACCATTTCGGAGATCGATCAGTTGCTCGCGGCCAAGGAAAAGGAAATCCTCACCGTTTAACGCCTCGCGATCGGGGCTTAAGATCGAGAGGCTTAAGGTCGAGAAGGCTTGAGATCGAGAAGGCTTGAGATCGAGAAGGCTTAAGATCGAGAAGGCCTGGGATTGAACGATGTCTAACGCCGCGGCTCCCGCCACTGAAGGACCGGATCGATCGGACGGTCCGTCGCATGTGGCCATCATCATGGACGGGAATGGCCGCTGGGCGGCCGCCCGGGGATTGCCGCGTGCGGAGGGGCATCGCCGCGGCGTCGAGGCGTTGCGCCGCGTGGTTCGCGCGTCGTCCGAACTCGGCATTCTCCATCTGACGATTTTCTCCTTCAGTTCCGAGAACTGGTCGCGTCCGGCAACCGAGATCGGCGACCTGTTCGGTCTGCTCCGGCGCTTCATTCGCAACGATCTCGCGACGCTGCACCGCGACGGGGTGCGGGTTCGGGTGATCGGCGCGCGCGAGGGGCTGGAGCCCGATATCTGCGCGCTTCTCAACGAAGCCGAAGAACTGACCAAGGCCAATACCAAGCTCACGCTGGTTGTCGCCTTCAACTACGGCTCGCGCCAGGAAATCGCCAATGCCGCGCAGCGACTGGCGCGAGAGGTCGCGGAGGGCAAGCGCGATCCGTCGTCGATCGACGCCGATGCGCTCGGCCAATACCTCGATGCGCCCGATATTCCCGATCCCGACCTGATCATTCGCACCAGCGGCGAGCAGCGCCTGTCGAATTTCCTGATGTGGCAGGCGGCCTATAGCGAGCTGGTGTTCGTGCCGATTCACTGGCCGGATTTCGACAAGGCCGCGCTGGAAGGGGCGATCGCCGAATACGCCAGGCGAGAACGCCGCTTCGGCGGTCTGGCTGCGAAAACCGGATCGTGACCGAGGGCGAAGCCGCGGTTGCGGCACCAGGCGCGCGAAATCTTCTGCTCCGTGTCGCCGTCGCGTTGGTGCTGGCACCCGCCGCCATTGCGATAGCCTATGCCGGCGGATGGCTGTGGATCACGCTGGTGACGGTGGCGTCGATCGGCCTCTTTGTCGAATGGCTGACCATCGTGGGCGAGGCGAAGCACACCCCCGTCGTCGCCTCGGGTGTTACCGGGCTTGCGCTGGCTGGGGGATTGCTCGCGCTCGGATTCGTCGAAATCGCGCTCATCGTGCTGATGCTTGGCCTCGTGGCCGTCGCCTGGCTGACGCCGGAGCGGCGGGTCTGGGCGGTGACGGGATTTGGCTATGCCGCGGCCGCGGAACTGGCCTCGGTGCTGCTGCGGCTCGATCCGGTGCAGGGCTGGACGGCGCTGATGCTGGTGCTTCTGGTGGTCTGGGTCACCGATATCGGCGGTTATTTCGTCGGGCGCGGCATCGGCGGCCCGAAACTCTGGCCGCGGGTCAGCCCCAACAAGACCTGGGCCGGCGCGATCGGCGGCTTTGCCGCGAGTCTGGCCGTGGCCTGGGGGTTTTCGGCGTTTGGCCTCGGCAAAACCAGCGCGTTGCTGCTGCTGGGGTCGGCTCTCTCGATCGCCTCCCAGCTCGGCGACCTCTTCGAGTCGGCGGTGAAGCGGCGGTTCGGGGTCAAGGATTCCAGCCATATCATCCCGGGCCATGGCGGGTTATTGGATCGGCTCGACGGATTCGTTGCCGCCGTGGTGCTGGCGGCGGTTTTCGGGCTTTTGCGCGGCGGCGTGGATGGCGTCGGCCGCGGTCTTATGGTTTGGTGAAAATATGAGCGCAGTTCCGTTGCGTAACAACAAAGCCGCGGTATCGGCCGTGCGAGCCGTGACCGTCCTCGGGGCCACCGGCTCGATCGGCGACAGCACGATGGACCTGCTGCGGGGGGCGCCCGGGCGCTATCAAGTCGAGGCGCTGACCGCCAACACCAATGTCGCCGCATTGGCCAAGCTGGCGAAGGAATTCGACGCCCGTTTTGCGGCAATTGCGGACCCCAATCTGCTGGAAGATCTGCAGGACGCCCTGGCCGGGACCGGAACCGAGTGCGGGGCCGGCGAGAGCGCGATCATCGAAGCGGCCGCCCGGCCGGCGGATTGGGTCATGGCCGCCGTTAGCGGCGCCGCCGGGCTGAAACCGGCATTGGCCGCGGTCGATCGCGGCGCCACCGTCGCGCTGGCGAACAAGGAATGCCTCGTTTGCGCCGGTGATTTTTTCATGCAGCGCGCGGCCAAGGCCGGCGCCTGCATCTTGCCCGCCGATTCCGAACATAACGCGCTGTTTCAGGCGCTCGGCTCCGGCAATCGCGAGGAACTGGTTCGCGTCATCATCACCGCATCCGGCGGGCCGTTCCGGACCTGGGCCAGCGCCGATATCGAACAGGCGACCTTAGCGCAGGCCTTGAAACATCCGAACTGGAGCATGGGCCAGAAGATCACCATCGATTCGGCGTCGATGATGAACAAGGGGCTCGAGGTCATCGAGGCGTCCTATCTGTTTGCGCTGACGCCCGATGAGATCGACGTGCTGGTGCATCCGCAGTCGATCGTGCACGGCATGGTCGAATTTTCGGATCGTTCGGTGGTGGCGCAATTGGGCGCGCCGGATATGCGTATCCCGATCGCGCATTGCCTCGGTTGGCCGGACCGCATCGTCGGGCCATCCGCCAGGCTCGACCTCGCCAAGATCGGCCAGCTCACTTTCGAGGCGCCGGATTTCGGCCGCTTTCCCGGACTGCGGCTGGCTTACGATGCGCTGCGCACCGGTCGCGGCGCGACCACGGTTTACAACGCGGCCAACGAGGTCGCGGTGGCGGCGTTCATCGCCGGCCAGATCAGATTCGGCGCCATCGCGCGGCTGGTCGAGGCAACGATGGAGGTCTGGATGCGCTCCGGCAATCTGGCGCCGCTGACCTCGGCAGATGATGCCATTGCCGTTGACCATAACGCGCGAAATAAAGCTGCCACCCTCTTGCCTCAAATTGCCGCAAAGGCATCCTAGAAGGTTGGGGGCAGAGCTTCGGCTCTGGACGAGGGGAATTTGATGTCTGAGTTTTTTCTACATAGTTTCAATACGTTGAGCCATGGGCTCATCGGTTACGTCATACCCTTCCTGTTCGTCCTGACCATCGTCGTCTTCTTCCACGAACTTGGCCATTTCCTCGTCGCCCGCTGGGCCGGCGTGAAGGTGTTAACGTTCTCCCTCGGCTTCGGTCCGGAACTCGCCGGTTTCAACGATCGTCACGGCACCCGCTGGAAGATTTCGGCGGTTCCGCTCGGTGGCTATGTCAAGTTTTTGGGCGACGAGAGCGAAGCCTCGACGCCTTCGTCCGAAGCGCTCGCCAACATGACCGAAGAAGAGCGCGCCGGCAGTTTCCACCACAAGAAAGTTGGGCCGCGCGCCGCGATCGTCGCCGCCGGTCCGATCGCCAATTTCATTCTGGCGATTGTGATCTTCACCGGCCTGTTCACGTTTTTCGGCAAGCCGAACATGTCGGCGCGCGTCGACAAGATCGAAGTCGGCAGCGCCGCTGCGGGCGCCGGTTTCCAGGTCGGCGACGTCGTGACCGCAATCGACAATCAGCCGATCGAGAATTTCTCCGACATGCAGCGGATCGTGAGCATCCGGGCCGGCGAGAAACTTTCGTTCACGATCAAGCGCGGCGATTCCGTTGTCCAGCTGCAAGGGACACCCGAACTCAAGGAACAGAAAGATCCGTTCGGTAACGTCCATCGGCTTGGCGTGCTCGGAATCACCCGGGCGTCACAGCCGGGCGATGTCACCACCGAGCGGGTCAACCCGGCCGCAGCGATGTGGCTCGGCGTCAAGGAAACCTGGTTCGTGATCGACCGGACGCTGGCCTATATCGGCGGCGTCTTTACCGGACGCGAGGCGGCTGACCAGGTCGGCGGCCCGCTGCGAATCGCCCAGATTTCAGGGCAGGTCGCCACCATCGGTCTGGCGGCCCTGATTCATCTGGCCGCGGTGCTCTCGATCTCGATCGGGCTGTTGAACCTGTTTCCGGTGCCGCTGCTCGACGGAGGTCATCTTTTGTTCTATGCGGTCGAGTTCATCCGGGGGCGTCCATTGTCGGATCGGGCGCAGGAGATGGGGTTCCGGATAGGGCTGGGTTTGGTGCTCATGTTGATGGTATTCGCCACCTACAACGACATCCTGCATCTGGCCGCCTCATGATGCCTTATTTTTTGGACGGCGTGGCCGATAGGCAACGTCTTGGAATGAAAATGAAATTGCACTGCAATAGGACGTTTGCCGACCCGGTAAAATTGTCTACAAGCAAGGCAACAAATGGGAATCTGCCGGTTCGTAGGGGTGCGGTCCGGCACTGGAATGATAAGGGCGCGTTGCGCATGAATGTTGGAATGCGAGTGCGGGGGGGTCTGCTGGCCGCCCTGATTCTGGTCGCTGCGCCGGTTGCCGCCTCACTGGCGGCCCTGCTTGTGTCGTCGCCCGTTGCCGCTCAGACCGTTGCTACGATTCAGGTCGAAGGCAATCGCCGCGTCGAAGTCGAGACCATCCGCTCCTATTTCAAGCCGGGGCCCGGCGGGCGTCTCGATCAGGGGGCGATCGATGACGGCCTGAAAGCGCTGATCGAAACCGGCCTGTTCCAGGACGTGAAAATCAATAGTGCCGGCGGCCGTTTGGTCGTGACCGTGGTCGAAAACCCGGTGATCGGCCGCGTTGCCTTCGAAGGCAACAAGAAGGTCAAGGACGAACAACTCACGGCCGAAGTGCAATCCAAGCCGCGCGGGACATTTTCGCGCCCGATGGTGCAGTCCGATGCCGAGCGTATCGCCGAAATCTATCGTCACTCCGGCCGCTACGACGTTCGCGTCAATCCGCAAATCATCGAGCAGCCGAACAACCGCGTCGATCTCGTGTTCGAGGTCACCGAGGGCGCGAAAACCGGTGTCAAATCGATCGAATTCGTCGGCAACAGCTTCTATTCGGCGTATCGCCTGAAGGACGTCATCAAGACCCGCGAATCGAATCTGCTGAGCTTCCTCGGGGGTAACGACGTCTACGATCCGGACCGGATCGAATCCGATCGCGACCTGATTCGCCGCTATTACCTCAAGCACGGTTTTGCCGACGTTCAGGTGGTGGCTGCGCTGACCGAATACGATCCTGAGAAGAAAGGCTTCCTGATCACCTTCAAGATCGAGGAGGGCCAGCAATATCGGGTCGCGTCGGTCAATTTCCAGTCCAGCATCGCCACGCTTGACGGCAATTCGCTGGCGAGCTTCTCCCGGGTTTATGTCGGCTCGCTCTACAATGCCGAAGCGCTCGAGAAATCCATCGAGGAAATGCAGATCGAGGCGTCGCGCCGAGGTTATGCCTTCGCGATCGTGAAACCGCGCGGCGATCGCAACTTCGACGCGCATACCGTTTCCATTACCTTTTCGATCGACGAAGGACCGCGGGTCTATATCGAGCGCATCAATGTGCGGGGTAACACCCGCACCCGCGACTATGTCATCCGCCGCGAATTCGATATCTCCGAGGGCGACGCGTATAACCGCGCGCTGGTTGATCGTGCCGAGCGGCGCCTGAAGAACCTCGACTTCTTCAAGACCGTGAAGATCACGACCGAGCCCGGCTCATCGAGCGATCGGGTGGTTCTCGTCGTCGATCTCGAGGAGAAATCCACCGGCGACTTCTCGGTATCGGGCGGGTACTCGACGACCGACGGTGCGCTGGCCGAGGTCAGTATTTCCGAACGTAACTTCCTCGGCCGCGGTCTGTACGCGAAAGCGTCGGTCACCTACGGGCAGTATGCGCGCGGTGTGTCGCTGTCGTTTGTCGAGCCTTATCTGCTGGACTATCGCGTCGCAGGCGGCCTTGACGTGTTCTATCGCGAGCAGCTCCCGAACAACTTCATTTCGTACGGCACCAAGACCGTCGGCTTCTCGCCGCGACTGGGATTTGGCTTGCGCGAGGACTTGTCGTTGCAGGTCCGATATTCGCTCTATCAGCAGCAGATCACGCTGCCGTTCCAGCTCGACAATTGTAACAACCTTAATCCGGGCAGTCCGACATTCTTCCCGACGCCGGCCTATATCAATCAGGTTTTGGGCGGCGTCGATCCGACCGGCAATACCGCGGCCGGGCTGGCTCCGGGCTGTCTGGGCGACGGCGAATCGTCGTTGCCGGTTCGCAAGGAACTGGCGCAGGGTGCGGAATGGACTTCGTCGGTTGGCTATTCGCTGGACTACAACACGCTCGACAACAACAAGAACCCGACCGATGGTCTGCTCATCGACTTCAAGCAGGACTTCGCCGGCGTTGGCGGTGACGTCGCCTACCTGAAGTCCGCCATGGACGCGAAGTATTACGCGCCGCTGGTGGCGGATATCGTCGCGCTGGTCCACCTTCAGGGCGGCATGCTCAATCAGCTGGGCAACACCCCGCTTCGCATGCTCGACGGCTTCCAGATGGGACCCAATCTGGTCCGTGGCTTTGCGCCGAACGGCATAGGACCGCGCGACCTTACTTTCTTCCCCTTCACAGGAACGGGCGATGCGCTCGGCGGCACCAAATATTGGGGGGCGTCGGCCGAATTGCAGATGCCGTTCTGGTTCCTGCCGAAGGAAGTTGGTCTTAAGGGCGCTGTTTATGCCGATGCCGGCTCGTTGTGGGACTATCAGGGGCCGACCTCCAATGCCCTCACAGGCGAAGTCAACGGCATGGTCAATGGCCATCCCTGTGCGTGCGCCATGGTGTTCGACGATACCAATGTCATCCGTTCATCGGTCGGCGTCGGCTTGATCTGGGCTTCTCCGTTCGGCCCGCTGCGCTTCGATTATGCTATCCCGATTACCAAGGGTAAGTACGACATCGTGCAGGAGTTCAAGTTCGGCGGCGGAACTTCGTTCTGAGTTTGACTGCGGGCCGGACCGCGACGGGTGGAATGGCGCAGCCGACATTTTTCGAGCAACCCCCTTCGTCGACGCTGGCTGAACTAGCCGCGTTGGCGAAGGCGCATCTGGTCGACGCGTCCCGCGGCGGCCAGTCCGTGAAGGGCCTGGCTTCGCTCGACGAAGCCGGCCCGATGCATTTGGCGTTCTTCGATAATCTGAAATATGCCGATCAGCTGGCGTCGACCAAAGCAGGCGCGTGCCTGGTCGGCCCGCGCTTCGAGGCCTCCGTTCCGGCCCATGTGGCGGTGCTGCGCGCGCCCCATCCGTTCCGCGCTTTCGTGCAGATTGCGCGAGAGCTTTACGGCAGCGCGCTGCGCCCGCAGTCCTGGTTCGGTGTCGCGGGCATCGCTCCATCCGCAATCATCGATCCGACCGCGCACCTGGAAGACGGCGTGATCGTCGATCCGCTGGCGGTGATCGGCCCCAATGTCGAGATCGGCGCCGGGACGGTGATCGGCGCCGGCGCCATCATCGGAGATGGTGTCCGGATCGGCCGCGATTGCAATGTCGGGGCGCGAACCGCGATCCAGTGCGCCCTGATCGGCAACAATGTCCTGATCCACCCCGGCTGCAGCATCGGGCAGGATGGTTACGGCTTCATCTTCTTCGGGCCGGACGGCCACCTGAAGGTGCCCCAGACCGGCCGCGTCCTGATCCAGAACAATGTCGAGGTCGGCGCCGGAACGACCATCGATCGCGGCAGCCTGCGTGACACCGTGATCGGGGAAGGCACCAAAATCGACAACCAGGTCCAGATCGGCCACAATGTGACCATCGGCAGGCACTGCCTGCTGGCCGCCCAGATCGGACTGGCGGGCAGCCTGACGATTGGCGACAATGTCGCGCTGGGGGCCAAGGTCGGAATCAACAATCACCTTCACATCGGCGATGGCGCGCAAGTCACGGCGATGAGTGCGGTGAAGGATGACATTCCGCCTAACGGTCGCTGGGGCGGGCATTTCGCAAAACCAACCAAGCAATGGTTCAGGGAGATCATTGCGGTCGAGCGTCTGGTGCGGGACGGCGCGGCCAATTCAAAGGACGAGGGCAAGGAGTGATGGAGGAGGCACCGGTCAGGTTTGAACTCGTGGATATCAACGAGATTCTCAAGACGCTGCCGCATCGCTATCCGATGCTGCTGATCGACCGGGTCATGAAGATCCGGACCGACTACAGCGGGATCGGCGTCAAGAACGTCACCTTCAACGAGCCGCCGTTTCTCGGCCATTTTCCGGACCGCCCGGTCTATCCCGGCGTGATGATGATCGAGGCCATGGCGCAGACCGCCGGCGTGATCGGCATCAAATCGGTCGAAGGCACCGAGAAGCCGCGCGCGGTTTATTTCCTCACCATCGACAAGTGCAAGTTTCGTAAGCCCGTGATGCCGGGCGACACCATCGAGTATCACATGAAGAGCATCGGCCGCCGCAAGACCATGTGGTGGTTTCACGGCGACGCCAGGGTCAACGGCGTCACGGTCGCCGAAGCCGATGTCGGCGCGATGCTGACCGACTGAGAGGGGCGACAATGCGCAAGCTGATGATCACGACAGCCGTTCTGACGATGGTAGCTGCATCGCCGGCGTTCGCGCGCGGTGGACATGGTCACGGCCATCACATGCATCGCCATTCACAGCGCGCGCTGTCGGCGCCGGCCAATCCGTCCGTCCCGCCGTCGCTGACGCCGGACGTGCGCCTTACCGGTAGTGCACCATTGCCCTCGCGCCGGCAGTCGATGAAAGCCGACGCGGCTTCGCCCGAGAAGCTCGATCCGGAAGACGCCAAGCTCGATCAGACGATCAAGAGCATCTGTCGCGGCTGCTAAGGCATGATCCGGAGCGGATCAAAAATCGCCACGCTCCAAGTCTCGAAGCTCCAAGTCTCGAATCTCCAAGTCTAATCTCCAAGCTCAATCTCCAAGCCTCGAATCATTGAAACAGAGGGTAACCAGACGTCACTGGACAGCCCCCCTGTGCCGCGCTAACCAGCGCGAAACCTGACAGATCAACACATCACACTTTGGCTAACCTGGCTGGCACCGGACTGATGAGCACGATCGACCCCACCGCGCGGATCGAAGATGGCGCTGTGATCGGCGAGGGGACCACCATCGGCCCCTATTGCATCATCGGCCCCAACGTCGTGATTGGCGCGAACTGCAGGCTGATCGCGCATGTCCATGTCACCGGGCAGACCACGGATCGGGGCCGGCTGCACGATCTATCCATTCGCCTCGCTCGGCGCACCGCCGCAAATACTCAATCTACACGACACCGGCCGACTTCAGATCGGCGACGGCTGCACCATCCGCGAGTTCGTGACCATGAACAGCGGCAGCCCGAAGGGCGGCGGCCTTACGACCGTCGGCGACCGCGGTTATTTCATGAACTGCGCTCATGTCGGTCACGACTGCCATGTCGGCAATGATGTGATCTTCGCGACCTCGGCGACGTTGGGCGGTCACTGCGAGATCGGCGACTTCGTCTTCATCGGCGGGTTGTCGGCGGTGCATCAGTTCACGCGGATCGGACCGCAGGTGATGGTGGGCGGCGTCTGCGGCGTACGCGGCGACGTGATTCCGTTCGGTCTCGTCAACGGCCAGTATGCCAGCCTCGAAGGCCTTAACATCATCGGCATGAAGCGGCGCCAGTTCACCAAGGCGCGGCTGGCGACGGTTCGCTCGTTTTACCAGAAGCTGTTTCACGGCCCCGGCATCTTCGCCGAGCGGCTCGCCGCGGTGCAGCCGCTGGCAGCCGCCGATCCCGCGATCGGCGAAATCCTGACCTTCATCGGCAATGGCGCGCATCGGGCGCTGTGCCTTCCGGCTGACGACCACAGCCGATCGTGACCACGGGGTCGCCGGAGCCATGACCAGCAAGGCTTTGGACAACTCATCGCCGATCGGCCTGGTTGCGGGAGGCGGCGCGATGCCGTTCGCGGTGGCGGACTCGCTGGTCGCGCGCGGCGCCACCCCCGTGCTGTTCGCGTTGCGCGGGGCCTGCGATCCCGTGCGGGTGGAGCGCTTCCGCCATCACTGGATCTCGGTCGGCCAGTTGGGCCGCGCCATGCGGCTGTTCCGGGCCGAGAATTGCCGCGATCTCGTCTTTATCGGCACGCTGGTGCGGCCGGCGCTGTCGGAAATCCGCCTCGACTGGGGCACGCTTCGCGTGCTCGGCCGCGTATGGGCGGCGTTTCGGGGCGGCGACGATCATCTGTTGTCCGGCATCGGCGACATCCTGGAGCAGGACGGCTTCCGGATGGTCGGCGTCAAGGATATCGCGCCCGACCTGCTGATGCCCGAGGGATGCCTGACCCGGGCGGTGCCTGACGAGACGGCGACCGCCGATATCGCGCGGGGACGCGCGGTGCTAGGGGCGCTGAGCCCCTACGACGTCGGCCAGGCCGTCGTGGTGATCGATGGTCATGTGGTCGGGGTGGAAGACATCGAGGGCACCGACGGGCTGCTGGCGCGCGTGGCGCGGTTGCGCAATGAGGGCCGCATTCGGGCCAAGGCCGCGCGGGGCGTGCTGGTGAAGGCGCCCAAGAGCGGCCAGGACCTGCGCTTCGACCTGCCGACCCTGGGGCCGCGCACCGTGGAGGGGGCGGCCAGGGCCCAGCTCGCCGGGATCGCCATCGTGGCCGGCAACACCATCGTGGCCGAGCCGCAGGCCATGATCGCAGCGGCCGATGCGGCCGGAATGTTCGTCACCGGTTTGCCCGCGTGATGCCGGGGCGGCCGTCAGCCGGCGTGGCGCGAAAGATCTTCCTGATCGCGACGGAGGAGTCCGGCGATCGGCTGGGCGCCAATTTGATGAAGGTGCTGCGGCAGCGCCTCGGCGATGGCGTCCGCTTCGAGGGCGTCGGCGGCCGTGCGATGGCGCGGCAGGGGCTCACCTCGCTGTTTCCGATCGAGGAACTGTCGATCGTCGGGCTCGCTGCGGTGGTCAAGCAATTGCCGAAAATCCTGCGGCTGATCCGCCAGACATCCGATGCGGTGACAGAGGCTGCGCCCGACGTTCTCGTCATCATCGACAGTCCGGATTTTACCCATCGGGTGGCGCGACGGGTCCGCGCCCGCGATGCCGCCATTCCGATCGTCGACTATGTCTCGCCGTCGGTCTGGGCGTGGCGGCCCGGCCGGGCGCGTGCGATGCGCCGCTATGTCGATCACGTGCTGGCGCTGCTGCCGTTCGAGCCGGAAGCCTATACCCGGCTGCGCGGTCCGCCCTGCAGCTATGTCGGCCATCCCCTGGTGGAGCAAATCGGCGCACTCCGGCCGAATGCCGCCGAGCAGGCGCGGCGGGACGGATCGCCGCCGGTGCTGCTGGTGCTGCCCGGCAGCCGCCGCAGCGAGATCAGGCACCATATGGCGGTGTTCGGCGAAACCCTCGGCCGGCTGCAGGCGCAGGGGGCGCGGTTTGAGCTGATCCTGCCGACCATGGCGCATCTGCAAAGTGCGGTCGAAGAGGGCGTCAAAAGCTGGCCGGTTCAGCCGCGGGTCGTGGTTGGCGAGCAGGACAAGCGGGCGGCGTTTCGCATCGCGCATGCGGCGCTGGTCAAATCCGGCACGGTGACGCTCGAACTGGCGCTGGCCGGCGTGCCGATGGTCGCGGCCTACCGGGTCGGCAACGCCGAGGCCTGGGTGCTGCGGCGTGCGATCCGCACCAGCTCGATCATCCTCGCCAATCTCGTGATCGGCGAAAACGTCGTGCCGGAATTCGTCCAGGAGAATTGTACGCCGGAGAAACTGCTCGAGCCGCTGCGCGAAATCCTCACGGATTCACCGCTGCGCCAGCAACAAACCAAGGCCTTCGCCAGGCTGGACACTGTGATGTCGACCGGCGACCAGCCGCCAAGCGTGCGCGCCGCCGATATCGTGCTGGCCACGATGCGGAAATCCCGGCGCGCGAACTAGTCTAAGTGTGGTCAGTGTGGGGCGGCGTACGCGAACGGTGTTCGAGTTGCGGGCCGCAATCGGGTTCGTCGGTTTATGACTCCGCACGCGCGATCCACGCGAATTAACCTCAGCGCCAGAGAGGGTGCGCTGAGGTCATCCGGATCGCGATCGACATCGATCTACGACAGTCCATCAACCGCACACCTGAACGGGCTGCAGGCGCCAGCCATGGGTGGTGTGCACGCGTCGCTGCACCACGTAGCAATTGCCGTTGTCATAGTAGGAATCGTCGTACGCATAGTTGTCATAGTAGTCGTACGGGTAGCCGCCGAAGCCGAATCCCAAGCGGCGCCCGAAGTCGCGGTCGTGCCCGAAGCCGCGATCGTGGTCGAAGCCGCGACCAGATTCGCCGCCACGGAAACCACCATCATGGAACGCCATGCCGCCGCGGAATGCGCCGCCGCCGTAGCCACCACGGAAGCCACCACCACCCATCGCCATGCCGCCGCTGTGGAAACCTCCACCACCCATACCCATGCCGCCGTGGAAACCGCCTCCGCCACCACCAAAGCCGCCGCCGCCGTGGCCCCCACCACCACCACCTCCTCCACCACCGCGCGCCAACGCCATTGTTGGCGCAGCCAGACCGACCGACGCAACTGCCAACAACGCGATCATTGTCTTACGCAACATAGCCATTCTCCGTCAGAGATACCGCTCCCAGCCTCGACACGAATCACAGGTGGCGATCGCTCCGGAGAAGCGCTACTGGCTTCGACATCACCGTTACTCAACTCTGCGCGAGAGATTAAATTGAAATTTAGCAAGCGAGTGGTTCGTGCACCGTTGCTGATGTGATTGATCTGGAAGATGTCAACAAAAAGAAGCGCCTTCCAGACGCAATTGCAACGATACCGCTTTGCAAGCTTCCGAACAGCGCGAACAGTTCCAGCGCACCAAGTGTCGCCGAAGGCCATTAAAACATGGCAAGCCGATGATTGATGTTCCTGTCACAAAGGGCGCGACTGTCTTCTGGGGAACCCGCGCCCGGTGCATGACCGAACCGGTGACGAAACTTTCTCGCGAAATGCCTGTAGTCGCGAAAACCGGACGCATAGGCAATCTCGCTGAGAGCCTGACTTGCGTCGAGGGCGGCCCGGCGCTGCAGAAGACGCGCGGCGTGACCTAGACGGAACGAATAGATGAATTCACTGCAGGTCGAGCCCCGTTGTGTAAACATTTTCTGGAGATAACGCAGTGAAATCCCAGCTCTCGCTGCGGCCTCGCAAGGACCAAAATCCGGATCGGCGAAACCGTCCTTGATGACGCTGCGGACACGAATGAACAGCTTGTCCGCGTGACGCGACGGCACCGGATCATTCGGTGCAAACAGCGCGCCGACAAGATCATAGACTGCGAGCCGCATGTATGAATCGGCCGGCGAGGGCGTTGATCCGTCGCCTTCCTCAGAATTGCGTATGAGATCAAGGAGGAGGCGCCCGGCGGCCGTTCCATTACGGCGGTAATGGCCACCCCGCGGCTCGAATCCGAGATGCGAAACCAGGGACCGCCGCGGCAAAAGAAGCGCCACGGACTTCCACGACCCGTCCGCATTGCTGTTAAAGAATGTTGCGGGCCGAGCCATATCGACGAGCACGACATCGCCCACATCGAAGCGCACGGTTTCTTCGTTGTGGGTCATCGCTGACTGGCCGGCGACTTGGAACATCGTGAAATAATGGTCTGCGCCATCGAGGCGAACATCGCGATGCGTCCGCTCGACTCGATGAGCATTGGAACCAACCTCCGCCGCAGCGAACCCGCAGACGCTAAGGGGGCGGACACAGCCGGTAAACGCGTTGGGTTCGATACCTTCCGGGTTGAACCGCCCGCCCATCGTGCGGATCACATCTTTCCACGCCTCAAAATCTAGATGTGGTGAGCCAGGGATTTTGCCGCTCGCATCTCGTGGCATCGCAACTTCCAACTCTCAAACGACACGCTCGCAAACGATACGCTCGTTCGTGGCTGCCGATCGGAGCGGGGTGGACGTGACAACATGCATGATGCTTGCCTCCGCTGACGTCATCGAGCTTGGAAGGCTCATGAGCCAAAATAAGGACGCCAGCGATCACATCTAATCAAATGTATGATCGGGCCCCGAAGGAACCTGTCGACCACAAACCCGTGGCGCTCTGCCATTCTCTTTTTCGGTTTTGAGTACCGAGGCTTAAAGGTTGGAGACTCCTTTGAATGCGTCCGCTACGGCCGGATGCCAAGAGCAAAACTCTAGCCCTATGGTGATAGGTACGATTTTTGAAGTCGGTCGATCGGGGCTCGAAGTCGCCGGTCTGATCAATACGGACGAGAGAATCCTGTCTGCGCTCTTCAGCACTGGATCGAAGAATGGAAGCCCAAGATCTTTATGCGCGCGCCGACGGAGCGGAGCGCCGGAGTAGAAGGATCAGGGTTGCTTCACGGGATTGCAGGACAAACGGCGAGCGTGATCAGCGAGGGTCGTAAGGGTGCCGACCGGACAAAACCGGCTCGTAGCGGCCCGTGTGGCTGCGCTGACCTTGATGTCATGAATGAGTCCGGATCGCTGGAGTTTGGCTCATGCGCCAGTGACGCCCTTTGAGAGGGTACCGGCGCGCACTGACACTTGTATCACCGGTCAGACGAAAATAGCTCGCCGAAGCCGGGCTCACACTTCAACCTAGAGCCAAGGTCAAACATGTCGAAATAGAGGTCAAACATGCCGAAACAAGACCGCTACTGCCTCAACACCCTTCGCGCGCAGCTCCTGGACCACCCGGTTTACGCGGAGGTCGACTCCGTCGAGGATCTGAGGCGATTCATGGAAGATCATGTCTTCGCCGTCTGGGATTTCATGTCGCTCCTGAAGCGGCTGCAGCAAGACCTGACGTGCACAAAAGTGCCGTGGTTCCCGGCGGACAACGCCCGGGCTGCGCGCCTGATCAACGACATCGTGATCGGTGAGGAGACGGATGTTGATCCGGACGGCTCCTTCGTCAGCCATCTCGATCTCTACCTCCGCGCCATGGCGGACGTCGGAGCCAGTACCCGGCAATTCGACACGTTCCGCTCGCTGGCGCGGGTCGGTACTTCGGTCGAAACGGCGATGGTTCGGACCGGTGCACCGCCTCATGTGCAAGCCTTTGTCGCGCATACGATGGCGCTGGCCCAGTCGGGGTCGACGGAAGAGGTCTTAGCGGCATTCTTTTATGGCCGCGAGGACATCATCCCGGAAATGTTCAGCAGGCTTCAAAAAACGCTTGCTGGCGCAAGGCGCAACAACGCTTCCTTGCGCAATTTCATCTACTACATCGAACGACACATCGAGCTCGATGGCGACAGTCACGGTCCAATGGGGCGCGAGCTGCTCGAAGGTCTGGTAGCGGACTCGCCGGAGAGGCACCAACGTGCTCTGCACGCCGCATGCAACAGCATCAAAGCCCGGATTGACCTTTGGAATGGCACATTAGGCACGCTTCGCGAGATGCGTGCGGCGTGAGGGCCAAACTCGAAACGTAAGCCGCCGGACGACAGATAGGCGGAGTTCGCATGGCTTCGGACGAGCGAGCTAACAAAGCAAGGAAACAAACCCGCCGCTTCTCTGCGAAAGGCGGCGGGCCGACGTTCCGCTGGCCGAGGCGGTGTCCCGCCTGCAGGCGAGGGCTCGGCCGGGCGCCCTTGTGGCTGAAGCCTTGTGGCCTGTGGCCCGCGGACGCAGGATCCCAGGCGAGCAAGCCCCAGCAAGGGGTGTGTCGCAAGCTGGCCGCGCGAATGTCCGCTTCCAGGGCATTGCGGACCTCGCAAGCCGCCCGGCAGGATTCATGGGTTCACGGCCCAGCACCTGAAAACCAGAAAGCCGGACGCTGATCGCATCCGGCTTTCCAGGGGTACCTATGATCAGCGAAGCTTACTTGCGCTTGCCTATCTCGACATAGTCGCGGCGGGTAACGCCGGTGTAGAGCTGGCGCGGACGGCCGATCTTCTGCTGCGGGTCCTCGATCATCTCGCTCCACTGGCTGATCCAGCCGACGGTGCGCGCGACCGCGAACAGCACGGTGAACATCGAGGTCGGGAAGCCCATCGCCTTCAGCGTGATGCCCGAATAGAAGTCGACGTTCGGGTACAGCTTGCGCTCGATGAAGTAGGGGTCGTGCAGCGCGATCTTTTCGAGCTCGAGCGCGACTTTCAGCATCGGGTCGTCGCCATGGCCGGTCTCAGCCAGCACCGCGTGACACATCTTCTGCATGATCTTGGCGCGCGGATCGTAGTTCTTGTAGACGCGATGGCCGAAGCCCATCAGGCGGACTTCGCTGTTCTTGTCCTTCACCTTCTTGATGAACTCGGGAATCTTGTCGACCGTGCCGATGTCGGCGAGCATTGCCAGCGCGGCTTCGTTGGCGCCGCCATGCGCCGGCCCCCACAGGCATGCAATGCCGGCGGCGATGCAGGCGAACGGGTTGGCGCCGGAGGAGCCGGCGATACGCACCGTCGAGGTCGAGGCGTTCTGCTCATGGTCGGCGTGCAGGATGAAGATCTTGTCGAGCGCGTCGGCGAGCACCGGATTGATCTTGTACTCCTCGCACGGCACCGCGAAGCACATGTTGAGGAAGTTCTCGGCGAAGGAGAGCGAGTTCTTCGGATAAACAAAGGGCTGGCCGATGGTGTATTTGAAGGCCATCGCCGCCAGGGTCGGAACCTTCGCGATCATCCGCATCGAGGCAATCATGCGCTGCTGCGGATCGTTGATATCGGTGGAGTCGTGGTAGAACGCGGCCAGCGCGCCCACCGCCGCCACCATGATCGCCATCGGATGGGCGTCGCGGCGGAAGCCCTGGAAGAACCGGGCCATCTGCTCGTGAACCATGGTGTGATGGATCACGCGGCTGTCGAAATCTTTCTTCTGCGCCGGGGTCGGAAGTTCCCCGTAAAGCAGCAAATAGCAGGTCTCGAGGAAGTCGCCGCGCTCGGCGAGCTGCTCGATCGGATAGCCGCGGTATTCAAGGATACCGGCGTCGCCATCGATATAGGTGATCTTGGACTGGCAGCTGCCGGTCGAGGTGAAGCCGGGGTCGTAGGTGAACATCCCGGCCTGGCCGTAGAGCTTGGCGATGTCGATGACATCGGGCCCGACGGTGCCGCTCAAAATCGGGAAATCGTAGGTCTTGTTGCCGACCGTCAGTGTTGCGGTTTTGCTGCTGGATTTTGCGTCCATCGTCGAAGTCCCCGATGAAATCGTTGCGAGAACCGAGCTTGCCTTGGCGCTCTCTGGGAGAGATAGCGAGCCAAGCCGGATTGTCTAGAAGGCGTCCAGAGAATGGGTATCGTATTGCCCTATGCGCTGCAAGATGGCGATCAGAGCATGGCAGACCCGACATGGTAGCCTGATCCCGGAGGCCTAAGCGGCCACCTGATCGCCGAGCCGGGCAAGGCATTCCTCGCGTCCCAGCACCGCCAGCACGTCGAAAATCCCCGGCGAGGTGGTCCGCCCGGTCAGCGCCACACGGAGCGGTTGCGCGACCGCGCCAAGCTTGAGGTTGTTGGCCTCGGCGAGGCTGCGCATCGCAGCTTCGGTGGTTTCCGCAGTCCAGGGCGTGACCGTCTCAAGTGCCGCGCGAAGCCGGCCGATCAGTTCCCGGTTTTCGGCCGTCAGCAACGCGGCGGCCTTGGGTTCGATCTGAAGCGGCCGGTCGGCAAAGATGAAGTCGGCGCTGTCGATCAGTTCGATCAGCGTCTTGGCGCGCTCCTTCAGGCTCGGCATCGCCCGCAGCAATTGCGCGCGCGTGGTGTCGTTGAGTTTCGCCTTCAGGTCGGCACGGTCCGGCACATAGTTCAGCACGTCCTCGAACATGGTCACGAGGGATTGATCGTCGGCGTGACGGATATAATGGCCGTTGAGGTTTTCCAGCTTGGCGAAATCGAACCGCGCGGCCGACCGGCCGATCCCCGACAGGTCGAAAGCGTCGATCATTTCCTGGGTCGAGAATATTTCCTGGTCGCCGTGGCTCCAGCCCAGCCGGACCAGATAATTGCGCAGCGCCGCAGGCAAATATCCCATGGCGCGATAGGCATCGACCCCGAGCGCGCCGTGGCGCTTGGAGAGCTTGGAGCCGTCGGGCCCATGGATCAAGGGGATGTGGGACATGTTCGGCACGTCCCAGCCGAGCGCCTCGTAGATCTGCTTCTGGCGCGCGGCGTTGATCAAATGGTCGTCGCCGCGAATGATATGGGTGACGGCCATGTCGTGATCGTCGACCACGACGGCCAGCATGTAGGTCGGATTGCCGTCGCCGCGCAGCAGCACGAGATCGTCGAGGTTCTCGTTCTGCCAGACCACGCGGCCCTGGACCTGATCCTCGATCACGGTCTCGCCGGTCTGCGGCGCTTTCAGCCGGATCGTCGGCTTCACGCCCTCCGGCGCCAGCGATGGATCACGGTCGCGCCACAAACCATCATAGAGCCGGGTGCGGCCCTCCGCGCGCGCCTTTTCGCGCATCGCGGCGAGTTCCTCTGCCGTGGCATAGCAACGATAGGCCTTGCCGCTGGCGAGCAGGGCTTCGGCGACCTCGCGGTGGCGCGCGGCGCGGCTGAACTGGTAGATGACCTCGCCGTCCCAATCGAGCTGGAGCCATTTCAGGCCGTCAAGGATGGCGTCGATGGCCTCCTTGGTGGAGCGCTGCCGATCGGTGTCCTCGATCCGCAACAGCATCTTGCCGCCAAGCTTGCGCGCATAGAGCCAGTTGAACAGCGCCGTGCGGGCCCCTCCGATATGGAGGAAGCCGGTCGGCGAGGGGGCAAATCGGGTGATGATGGTATCGGTCATTGCGGGGAACGGGCCTATGCGTGAACGGCCGTGGTGTATAGCAGGTGCAGTGCATAACTAAAGCCTTGCCACAAAAGCCTGCCGGATCGGCCAGGCGGGGCGGTCTGGGCTTGGCTGGGGGATGCGAATTTGGCAGAAGGTCCGCTGATCCCGAACAGGAAGCACGAATGACGATAGAACCGGCGGCGACGGCAGAGGCGGGGCGCGATTTCATTCGCGACATCATTCAGGCCGATCTCGACTCCAGGAAGCACAGCCTGATCGTGACGCGGTTTCCGCCGGAGCCGAACGGCTATCTGCATCTCGGCCATGCCAAGTCGATCGCGCTGAATTTCGGCATCGCGCAGGAGTTTGCCGGGCGCTGCCACCTGCGGTTCGACGATACCAACCCGACCAAGGAAGAGCAGGAATATATCGATTCGATTCAGGCCGATGTGCGCTGGCTCGGCTACGACTGGGGATCCGATCTGTTCTACGCGTCGGATTATTTCGACCGCCTGTACGAATGGGCGGAAACCCTGATTCGGGGCGGCCACGCCTATGTCGACGACCAGTCCCAGGCCGACATCCGCCATCGCCGCGGCACCCTGACCGAGCCCGGCCAGAACAGCCCGTTTCGCGACCGTTCGGTGGAGGAAAACCTCGATCTGTTCCGGCGCATGAAGGCCGGCGAGTTCCCCAACGGCGCCCGCGTGCTGCGCGCCAAGATCGACATGGCGTCCGGCAACATCAACCTGCGCGACCCCGTGCTCTACCGCATCCTGCACGCCCATCATCCGCGCACCGGAACCAAATGGTCGATCTATCCGAGCTATGATTACGCCCACGGCCAGTCCGACGCGATCGAGGGCATCACGCATTCGATCTGCACGCTGGAATTCGAGGATCACCGGCCGCTGTATGAGTGGCTGCTCGATAAACTGCCGGTGCCGTCAAAGCCGCATCAGTATGAATTCGCCCGGCTCAACCTGACCTACACGCTATTGTCGAAGCGCGTGCTGACCATGCTGGTGCGCGACGGCCATGTCGCCGGCTGGGACGATCCGCGGATGCCGACCATCGCCGGATTGAAGCGGCGCGGGGTGCCGCCGGAGGCGGTGCGCGAATTCGTCAAGCGCATCGGCGTCGCCAAGGCCAACAGCGTGGTCGATCTCGGCATGCTGGAATTCTCGATCCGCGAAACCCTCAACCGCACGTCGTTGCGCCGGATGGCGGTGCTGCGGCCGCTCAAGGTCGTGATCACGAATTATCCGGAAGGCCAGGTCGAGGAACTGGAAGCGATCAACCATCCGGACGATCCGGCGGCCGGCACCCGCCGTATCGCGTTCAGTCGTGAGCTCTATATCGAGCAGGACGACTTCATGGAAAATCCGCCGAAGAAGTTCTTCCGGCTGTCGCCCGGCAACGAAGTGCGGTTGCGCTATGCCTATTTCATCAAATGCACCGACGTCGTGAAGAACGCCGCCGGCGAAGTCACCGAACTGCACTGCACCTATGATCCCGCGACCAAGGGCGGCAACGCGCCCGACGGCCGCAAGGTCAAGGCGACCATGCATTGGCTATCGGCGGCGCAGTCGGTACCTGCGGAAATCCGCGTCTATAATCAGCTGTTCCAGAACCCGGCGCCGGATGCCGCCAATTTTGCCGGAGATCTCAACCCGCAATCGCTCGAGATTCTCGGCGACGCGCGGGTCGAGCCGGCGATTGCCCAGACCAATTCGGCGGAAGCGATGCAGTTCGAGCGCCAGGGCTATTTCGTGCGCGACCCCGACTCGACGCCGGAACGCCCCGTGTTCAACCGCACCATCGGTTTGCGCGATAGCTTTGCCAAGGAAGTCGGCAAAAGTTAGCGGCGGTTATCGCTTTACAGCGGCTTCGCGCCGCAGCGCTTCCGCCGCTTCGGGATGTTTGCGGTAATAGTCGCACTCGCCGGGCTTGGCCGCGCGGTCGAGGCCTTCCTGCATGGCGGCCTGGCGCAAGCTTTCGTCCTTGGTGTCGATGATGGTTTGATCGCCGACATACGCCAAATACGATTCCGCGCTGGTCGAGGGCAGAATGCCGGCCTCGCGTGCCAGCACCTTGCAGCCGACCGCAAAATAGACGTCCTTGACGCGGTGCATGAACCGATCGCGTCGTTCGATATATTTGGCCTTGAACCTGGCACGGAAGCTTTCGGTGTGGTGATCCGTCTGCTGCGCCTGGATCGGCATCGAGGCCGCAGCCAGCGCAATCACAAGCCCCGCAATGGCGAAAATCCGCATGTTTCATCCCCCTGCTTTTTTGTCGTCACGTGACCGGCGGGACAGTTGATCTGTCCCGTTTGCCGGGCTGGTGATCTGGTTTAAATCTGTCTCAATCCGGCTCAATCAGTTCTGGGCTTTGTCAGTCCCATGCCCGCCAGCGTCTTGCGCAGCGATTGTCGCGCCAGATTGTCCTTGGCTTTTTCGTCGATCAAGATGTTGATGAAGGCGAGCCGCTTCGGCTCGTCGGTCGCGTCCGCCAGTAATGTGCGATAGCGGTCGTAGTCAAATATCGCGTCCGGTTTACTCATGGCCCCGATCTCACTCAACCCATCCGGGAACGAGTGTCGCGCAACGCGTGACCGCACGCAAGCGTCCGGCGCACGCCATGTGCGCTGCGCTGCATTCAGAGCGGTGGATAATTAACCAACGACCGGGGCGCGCGATCAGCCGAGCCGGCGGCGAACCTCGTTGCGCATGCTTTCCCGGAATTCTTCCCGGCGCGCCGGGCGTTCCGCTTCCGGGATGTTGAAACGGTCGAACACGTTAAAATTGTCCAGGATCGGGTAGCGGTCGCAGGCCATCGCCAGGATGCGAAGCAGCTCGGCGGCCGGACCCGAGGGGCCCGAGATCTCCCATCGCCGGATGGTGTCGCCGCCATTGGCGGGGGTGAGGCCGCACAATCTGGCCATGTCGGCGGGCGTTAGCGATCTGCCGATCGCTTCGCCAAGGTCGGTGCGAAGTTGTCTGAATTCGGGACCGGTCAATGGGAGTTCTTCCTTGAAGTATGGGGCAACGCGCGGATGCATGATTCTGCATCCGTTCCGCTATTCGCGGGCCTGACGCCCTACGATAGCATTGTGGTCCAAACTTGGATCATTGGTCGCGTACGGGGCGTAGCCGCATGGCAGAGCGGGGCAGGGCTCAAGGCCGCACGCAGGGCTATGCCGGCACTTGGCCCGGCGGTGGCGCGGCGCAGGCCGGCGGCTTTGTGCCATCGGGGCTCGGGACCTGGCCTGCGCTCACGGCAAAACTGCGGGAATGGATCGCCGCCGAGGCCGGCGCCGGCCGCCTGTTGCCCTGGGTGCCCGTCGCCTTCGGCACCGGCATCGCATTCTATTTCACCGCCGACCATGAGCCGGTCCGATCGGTGACGGTCGTGACCGCCGCTATTCTCGCCACGGCCGCGTTCGGGTTGCGGCGGCACAAAATGTTTCCCGCGCTGGTGATGATCGCCGCGATCGCGGCCGGTTTTGCGACCGCGACGTGGCGAACGGCGCGGGTTGCCCACGGCGTGCTGGCGCGGCCAATGTATTCGGTTTCGCTGTCGGGCTTTGTCGAGGCACGCGACATCCGCGAGCGCACGGACCGGTTCGTGCTGCGGGTGACGCAGATGGATGCGCCGCGTTCCCAAATCAAACTGGAACGGGTCCGGCTGTCGGTGCGAAAAGGCACCGCGCCGGACGTCGGCAGTTTCGTCGAGCTGAAAGCGCGGTTGCAGCCGCCGCTCGCGCCGTTGCGGCCCGGCAGCTACGATTTTGCCCGCGACATGTTCTTCCAGGGCATCGGCGCGTCCGGTTTCGTCACCGGCGCGATCAAGACCGTGGAGCCGCCGGTCGCCGGCGGACTGTCGCTGCGCTATGCGGCTGTGATGCAGGGATTGCGCGACGCGATCGATGCCCGGATCCGGACCACGCTCGACGGCGACAAGCGCGCCATTGCGACCGCGCTATTGACCGGCCGCCGCGACGCCATCACCACGCCGGTCAACGATGCGATGTTCATTTCCGGCCTCGGCCACGTGCTCTCGATTTCGGGGTATCACATGGCGGTGGTGGCCGGCGTGGTGTTCTTCGCGGTGCGCGCGCTGCTGGCGCTGTTCCCGGGGCTGACCGCGGGCTATCCGATCAAGAAGTGGGCGGCCGCCGCGGCCCTCGCAGCGGCGGCGTTTTATCTGCTGCTGTCCGGGGCCGAGGTCGCGACCCAGCGCTCGTTCTTCATGACCGCGGTGGTGTTGATCGCCGTGATGGTCGATCGCCGCGCCGTGACGTTCCGGACGCTGGCGGTGGCCGCGATGATCGTGCTGGTGCTGGCGCCGGAAGCGCTGGTGCATCCGAGCTTTCAGATGTCGTTTGCGGCGACCCTGGGACTGGTCGCGCTGGTGCAGATCGGCATGCCGCGTCTGTTCGCCTCGCCGGATCATTCCGCGACCGCCAAGGTGGCGCTGTGGGGCGGGCGGGAGATCATGACCTTGGCGCTGGCCTCGCTGGTCGCGGGGCTCGCGACCACGCCCTATGCCGCCTTTCACTTTCACCGGGTGACGCCCTATGGCGTGCTGGCCAATCTGGCGGCGATGCCGGTGGTTTCGGCGCTGGTGATGCCGGCCGGCATGCTCGGCCTGCTGGCGATGCCGTTCGGGCTCGACGGCGTGTTCTGGTGGCTGATGGGCGTCGGCATCGACTGGATGATCGTGGTGACCGAATGGGTCGCCGCACTGCCGGGCGCGATCGGGCGCATGGCGGCGTTCGGGATCGGCCCGCTGATCGCAGCCAGCGTCGGGATCGTGCTGCTCGGCCTGTTGCGGACGCCGCTGCGCTGGTCCGGCGCCGTCGTGCTGGTGCTGTCGACGATCTGGGCGCTGGCGGTGCCGCAGCCGGATATCCTGATCTCCGGTGACGGCCGCAATGTCGGGGTGCGCGGCCAGGATGGCCGGTTGCATCTCATGAAGGGCGCCAAGGACGCGTTTCTGGTCAAGGAATGGCTCGCCGCCGATGCCGATCCCCGCTTGCCCGCGGACGCTTCGCTGGCGGCGGGCATCTCCTGCGACGAGGCCGGCTGCGTGACGCAAATGGCCGGCGGCACCTTCGTGACCTTGGCGCTGCGGCCGGAAGCGCTGGGCGACGATTGCGAACGCGCCGCGCTGATCGTGACGGCACGACAAGCCCCGTCCGGTTGCGCCGCGCCGGTGATCACGCTGGAGCGTTTGCGGCGGCAGGGCGCGATGACGCTGCGGCGCGCGCGCGACGGCTTTGCCATCGACGCCGCCAAGCCGAACGGCTTTGATCGGCCCTGGTCGCCGGCGATCGCAGGCGAGGGTGAGGCGGAACCCAACTTGGTGCGTTCCGCCGTGCCGCGCGCGGTCGATGCGACACCCGCGGAGGCCGACCTGCAATCGGAGGATTGAGGCTGACGCAAAAGGCCCCGGCTCGCGCCGAGGCCTTTTTTGGCGATGCAGATCAATCAGCGGCCGGCAGGGGCCGAGTAGCCACCGTAGGCATAGCTGGGAGCAGTATCCGTCTGCGCCGGAAACGCGACGGCGTTATTGGCGTTGCGGAATTGCTGGCTCACCGCTGCGCGATCGAGCTTGCGCAGATGGTGACGTTCCGATGCGATCGCCATCGGGGCGGTCGATGCCACGATCAGTGCGGCTGGCGACGGTGGTCAGGATTATCTTTTTCATTGTCATATCTCCCTAGTCAGACGCCCCGACGTGAAGCCGTTTGCTTCACGTCCTGCGTTGTCTGAGGAGATAGCGCCGGGGCCTTGATTTGATAATCGAGGGAAATCGACAAGGACTATCAATCCGGAGCGGATAATCCGGCCTTGAACGGATAGAACCGGTATCAGTATTTCCGGTACAGCCCGATCAGCTTGCCCTGAATCTTCACCCGGTTGGGCGGCAGGATGCGGACCTCGTAGGAGGTGTTGGCGGGCTCCAGCGCGATCGAGGCGCCGCGGCGGCGGAACCGCTTCAGCGTGGCTTCCTCTTCATCGATCAGCGCCACCACGATGTCGCCGGTCTCGGCGGTCTCGTTACGCTGGATCAGCGCCATGTCGCCGTCGAGGATGCCGGCATCGACCATCGAATCGCCGCGTACTTCGAGCGCGTAATGTTCGCCGGAGCCGAGCATGTCAGGCGGCACGCTGATGGTATGGCTGCGGGTCTGCAGCGCTTCGATCGGCGTACCCGCCGCGATCCGGCCCATCACCGGCACCGCGACCGGGTAGTTCTGGTTGCCATCGTCTTCGGAGTTGATGGGGGGGCTGCTGCGGACCTTGCCGAGCGTGCCTTCGATGACACTCGGCGTGAAACCGCGGCGGCCATTGCCGTTGCCATTGCCATTTGCCGAAAGCTCCGGAAGCTTGATCACCTCGATGGCGCGGGCGCGATTGGGCAGGCGGCGGATGAAGCCGCGCTCTTCCAGCGCGGTGATGAGGCGATGAATGCCCGACTTCGATCGCAGGTCGAGAGCATCCTTCATCTCGTCGAAGGAGGGCGGCACGCCGGATTCCTTCAGGCGTTCGCTGATGAACCGCAGGAGTTCGTACTGTTTGCGCGTGAGCATCTCGACCAGTCCCCAGTTTATGTCGTTTGGTTCTCAAGACCCCGCCGATTCTCAAGCCCCCAACCGAGACCTCGCCAGGCGAGGTAGGGAAGTCCGAGAACCGGGAGTTCTGAAAACTCCAAGTTGCAGTTTGTAGCCGTCAATACTCGAAACAAATCATGAACGGACACTATATGTTCCATATGTGTTCCGCAACCACTTAATTTCTGGTGAATGCGACAGGCTTTCGCAAGACGAGGCGTTGGAGCAGCTCAGAATGGCAGCCGCAGGAAGTCGCACGCCGATCCGGCAGCCGCCGTCGGCGCGAACGGCGCACGTATCAGAAGTGCCCGTGCCGCAGCGAGATTCCCCAACAGCGAACTGTCCTGATGGTTCACCGGCGTTGCGATCAAGGCACCGTCAGCGCGCTCGTCGAGGCGCGCGCGCAAGTAGTCTTCGCGTTGGTCGTTGGCGACCACGTCGCGAGCCAGCAACGCCGTTTCACGCACATGATGGATCGCGGCGCGGCCCGACAACGCGCGAATCAACGGCACCAGAAACAGGAACGCGCAGACGTAGGACGACACCGGATTGCCGGGCAGGCCGATCACCCGCATGTCGCCGAGCCGCCCATGCATCATCGGCTTGCCCGGGCGCATCGCGATGCGCCAGAACGCCATGGTGACGCCCTCGGCCTCCAGCGATTGCTTGACGAGGTCGTGGTCGCCGACCGACGCGCCGCCGGTGGTGATCAGGATATCGGCGCCGGAGTCGCGGGCGCGGCGGATGCCGTGCGTGGTGGCCTCGACGGTATCGGCGGCGATGCCGAGATCGACGGTCTCGGCGCCCTCGGCGCGGGCCAGCGCGCGCAGCGCGTAGCCGTTGGAATAGACGATCTGCCCGGGGCCGGGCTGCGATCCCGGCATCACCAGTTCGTCGCCGGTGGCGAGCACGGCGACCTTGGGCCGGCGGCGCACGGCGAGCTCCGGATAGTTCATCCCGGCGGCCAGCGACAGGTCGCGGTCGGTGAGGCGGTTGCCGCCCTTGAGCAGCACGTCGCCCTTGTTGAAGTCGACGCCGGCCGGGCGGATATGCCGCCCCGGGCCGGTCGCCTCGGTGATGGTGATGACGGCGCCGTCGACTTGAGTGTCTTCCTGGATCACGATGCTGTCGGCGCCGTCGGGAATCACGCCGCCGGTGAAGATCCGCACCGCTTCGCCCGGGCCGACGGATTGACCGAACGGCCGCCCGGCGGCGACCTCGCCGATCACCTTGAACCGGGCGCCCACCTTCGAGGCGTCGGCCGATCGCACCGCATAGCCGTCCATCGCCGACATCGCCTGCGGCGGCTGGGTGCGCAACGCCGCGAGGTCGTGCGCCAGCACCCGGTGATAGGCCGCATCGAGCGCGACCATTTCTTCTCGCAGCGGTTCGGCGCCGGCGAGAATGGCGGATAGCGCGTCGGCAACCGGCATCAAGGCCACGGCGAATGCTCCCGAATTCCAACCATCAAATTCCAAGCGCTGTTAGCGCGTTCGCCACGTCAGCGGGCGAGGTGACGTGAACCGCGGTCAAGCCCCGCATCCGTGCGCCCTCGATGTTCTCGGCGAGATCGTCGAAGAACACGATGCGTTGGGCGGGAACGCCGATCGCCTTCACGACATGATCATAGGCGGCGGCGTCGGGTTTTCGAAGCCCGATCGTCGAGGACAGGAAGATTTCACGGAAATGGCCGAGCACATCGGCAAAGGTTTTGGAGAAATGCGCGACATGGGGCCGGTTGGTATTGGAGAAGGCGTAGAGCGGCAGGCGTTTGGCGGCGCGGGCGAGCAGGGCGTTGATCCCAGGCATCTCGCCGGTAAAGATCGCGTTCCAGCCTTCCAGGAACTGGGCATCGGATAATTCGACGCCCAGCGTCCGGCGCAGTGCTGCAAAGAACTCGGCGTCGCTGGCCTCGCCGGTCTCGTGACGCCGGAAGGTGTCGTCCGGCCCAAATCGCCCCGACAACTCCGAAGGCTCCCGGCCGGCCTGCCCGGCCCAGCACGCCAGCGCCTTGTTGAAGTCGATGTCGATGACCACGCGGCCGAGATCGAACAACAAGGCGTCGGCGGAGCCGGGAACGAGCAAAGGCGGGGTCATCGCAACCGGATTGTCAGTAGCGATACGGCTCGATGTCCAGCAGCGGATAGGCGCTGAACACGCCCGGCATGTTGGTCGCGGTGGCCGGATGCAGACAGGACTTGTCGACGGCGGCGAACGAGGTGGCGCCGAGCAGGCCGAGCGTGCGGATCACTTCGTCCTCCAGCAATTCCAGCATCCGCAACACGCCGGCTTCGCCGCCCGCGGCCAGCGCCCAGCATTGCAGCCGGCCGATGCCGACGATGTCGGCGCCGGCGGCGATCGCCTTGACCACGTCGGTGCCGCGGCAGACGCCGCCATCGACCATGATCTTGGCCCGGCCGCGCACCGCATCGACGATCTCGGGCAGCACATGCATGGCGCCGCGGCCGTGATCGAGCTGGCGGCCGCCGTGGTTGGACACGTAGATCCATTCGACGCCGTGATCGATCGCCATTTCCGCATCCTCTGCGGTGGCGATGCCCTTGATGACCAGCGGGATCTTGTACTTGTCCTTGATCAGCTTCACCGTGCGCCAGTTCAGCCCCATCTGGAAGTCGCCGCCGCTGACCCGCAGGCGGGTGGCGCGCACGTAACGCTTGGCGATATCGCGCTCGCGCCGGCTGTAATGCGCGGTGTCGACGGTGAGACAGAACGCGGTGTAGCCCTTGTCGATCGCACGGCTGACGCTGTCCTCGACAAAGGCGTCATCGCCGCGGACATAAAGCTGGTACAGCCGCAACGCATCGGGGGCGGCCTCGGCGACCTTCTCGAGGCCCGGGCCGGACACCGAACTCAGCATGTGGGCGATACCGAACTTGCCGGTCGCCCGCACCACGGCGGCCGCCCCTTCGGGATCGAAGATTTCGAGCGCGCCGACCGGCGCGATCATCACCGGCATCCGCATCTTGCGGCCGAACCGCTCGACCGTGGCGTCGACCCTGGAGACGTCGCGCAGCACCCGCGGCCGGAACGCGATCTCGTCGAGCGCCATGCGGTTGCGGCGCATCGTGGTCTCGGTCTCGGCGGCGCCCACGATATAGTCCCAGGCATTCTGGTTGAGATTGGCCCGGGCCTTGCGAACGAACTCGTGAAGGTTCTGGAATTCTTCGGTGCTGGCGGCCAGCTGGGCCAGGGCCGGTGATCGCATCGGGGTCGCGTCGTTCATTGGTTTCCTCCGGGGAACGCTTCACGTTTTTGGGTCAGGTTTTGCCGTCCTTTCGCCTATCGCGTCCGGGGCCTCCGCACCATCCCGAAAATGCTATGGCTGGTATCACCGTCGCAGCGAACGCCGCATCCGATGGCTCGGGAGAAGGGGCTGGCAACCATCAGTGATCCGCCGGAAAGACCAAAGGCACGGAATCGGCGGTGTTTGTCCCGCAGGTAAACGGAGTTTTTCCATACTCCCGCAGCATGGTTTGTGATGTGATTTCGCAGGTCACTCGCGACGGATGGCCGTTGCACATTTTTACATTGGCCAAAGCCCTGGCTGACGGTGACGTGTGACCGCCATAGCTATTGGCTATGAGAACGATCGCATCTGTGCACGCCTGATCGAACGCGGCTTTGCTGCTCATGTCGTCTTTGGCAGCGATGTCGGATCGCGGGCCGGTCTCATCGGCTACCGCGGACGTCAAGCCTGACAAAAACAGTACACAAACCAAGATTGCATTCGGCATCACTGAAGCCTTAATTGGCACCCCGTTCCTCTGGGGAAGTTCTCACTCTAAACTCTACCGGTTATTGTGCACTTGCATAGTATTGTCACTTGCGAGGCGTTGGATATGAACGTCAAGATCGCGATGGTGCTTGTTTCAGTCCTTGCACCTATCACAGCCGCCTCGGCGCCGGCGAGGGTGTTCCTGCCATCCCGAGCGCGATACAGCGCGACCGCGTTCTGGAGTATTCTCTCGTGCCGTGCGAGGCGCGCCTCGCCATCGCTTTGGCCGAATGGCTCCGCCGCTAACAGGCGCAGCCTGATCCCGCATCGGAAGTCGCCCAGTCTGTCACGAGCGGGTCCCGGGCAACGAACGAAAGAGGCGACTATGACGATCAAACTCGTTGCGTTGGTTCTTCTGTGCCTCATGACCGGCTCGGCGGTGGCTCAGGAGCCTAAGGTCACGGCACTCATGTCCAAGATCTGCCGAAGAATCCCGGCGGCAAGCTCTGATGAGCACTGTCGAGCATGCGCCCGGCGTGTCGAGCGCTATCCACCGACACAATGCACATTCGTTTGTTTACGCGCTAGAGGGCTCGGTCGCGATCAACTGCATGGCTCGGACAATGTGACGCTGACACCAGGACAGTCCGTTCTATGAAGGCCCTGATGATGTTCATGTCGTCGACCGGAACGCGAGCGGCACCCAGCCGGCGAAATTCCTGGTGCTCTTGATCAAGGACAAGGGCGCCTCGGCGCTCGTGCCCGCACAGTGACTGTTACGGCAACCCAAGTACACGAAAGGTAAGGCGGTCAGACAGGAGACAAACATGAGCTTGGACATGACACTCACACCCCGTTAGATCGGGCCCCCCGAAGATTTTGGTTCCGTCGCGTTCGCGCTGAATGTCGGCGAATTGTCGCGCTGCCAGCATCAGCATGACGGAGCAACGCTGCCAGCGCGATGTTGGGCCACAACGCTGACCCGGCCGTCCGGGCGGCCTGGCTGAACGATCAGTTCCTGCCGCCGGACGTGCTCGAGTGGGCGCTGAACGTGGTCCTGGTGCGGAGCGGCGACCGGACCATACTCGTCGACGCTGGGCTAGGGTCGGACCCGGACTTGAACTTGCCGCGGGCCGGGCTTTTCCAGCGCTGAGGAGGCCTGCATTCGAGCATTTAGCGGCGTTGGACGACGTGGTTCTCACTCACATCCCATCGACACGTGGCGGCTGCTCGTCGACGGGGTGAGGGAGCGGCTGCGTAAAGACCTGCGAGTCCACGTGGCGGCCGCCGAGATCAAGTTCTGTGCGGCGCCCGATTTCTCCCGCGTCTCCATGCCGCCGAGGTTCCCGGACGCGCTTCGGTCGGCCGCCAACCGATTCTTGAGCGAGTACCAGAGCCAGCTGCGGCCGTTCGAGGAGAAGTACGAGGTGGTGCCGGGGGTGCTCGTCTCACGCACCGGCGGCCACACGCCCGGACACAGCGTGGTCCGCCTGGCGTCCGGCGGCGACCGGCTGACGTTCGCTGGCGACGCCGTGTTCGCGGTCGGGTTCGAGCACCCGGAGTTTGGATCAACGGCTTCGCACACCCCGAGAAAGCAGCCCGCGTTTGGATCCGTCTTTCGCGGAGCTGCGCAGAACCGCGAGCCGCTGGTGACCACTCACTTGCCGTTCCCGTCCGTCTGCCATGTGGCGGTCGCCGGCGACGTCTTTCGTTGGTACCGCCAACGGGCGACTGACCGAGGTAGAGGCGATCGACGCCGCACTCTGTCACGGATGGATCGACGGAAAGCTCGAAAAATATGACGATTTGCACTGGCTTGTCCGCTTCACGCCGCGCAAGGCAAGCAGCAAATGGTCGCTTAGGAACCGTCAAAGAGCATCAGAACTAATGGAACACGGGCGAATGCGGGCCGCTGGTCTTGCCCAAATCGAAGCGGCTATTGCAGATGGGCGATGGGATAGGGCATACGCCCCGGCCAGCAGCGCGCATGTCCCCAGTGATCTTCAAAACGCGCTGAACGAGAATCCGGCGGCCGCCGCTTTTTTTAAAACGCTGAGCAGCAGAAACCGCTATGCAATCCTGTACCGCATCGGCGCAGTTAAAAAGACCGAGACGAGAAGGCGAAAGATCCGAGAATTCGTTGCAATGCTTGAGCGTGGTGAGACAATACATAGCTAATCGCGGTGCATCTGCGTTGGCACGAATGGTCTTTGGGGCACACTAGTGATCGCAGCCCATCGGGTGATTAAAATGTGTCCATCTGCAGGATGCGTTGTGTGTAGGGCGAACATGAACTTCGGCGCATCACACAGCGTTCCTTATGAGTACACGGCCCAGGTCGCCGGTTGAGGATAACGGATGTCGCACACAAAGCTGGCCTTGGGTTGCTTGACATTCTTTTTAGCGACGGCCGGGCTAGTTACGTCGTTCCAGGCTGTAAATGAAACAATACCGCCGAAGATTTTGCGAGCAGAAACGGCGGCGACTCAATTGCCGGCGCGGAAGGAAGATCGGCTCCAGCGGATCGCAACCAAGGTCGAGAACTCGCATGAAGCGGCTCCCGAAGCTGAGCCGCATCTTAGCAGACTTTGTGTTAGCTTAGAGGGCAGGCCATTTGCCTGGGACTGGCCTAACGTTCCTTTTGCGACGATGACGTGCGACAATCAGCGCCGAAAATAGGAAGATCCAGGGATATTTGTGAGCGAGTTCGGGCTTTGGACTGAAATGCATCCAGGGGTATAGTCACCAAGCAGCGTGAGATTCTGGATTACTAGTTGACGTAGAAACGTCTCGTCCGCGGTATAAAGAGGATCAGTACGCCGAGTGGAACACGGTCGAACGATCGACGTGCGCGGCGGCGCTATTTTCCGCAATGCTCTCAAGCTGATTTGCCCTGTCCAGCCGTACGTTCAAAAATATTCCGCTTCACATCTGACCCAAATCACCGGCTTATCCTTGGCCATCCCGTCCATACGAGGGGCGTTTCGCGATCGTCACGGACGTTGGGTGCGGGATGCGGTGGACGCGGATGCGCTTTTGACGAACAGCGCAGATCGCGGACGGCGAAGTCGTGTGGTCCTGACGCCCCGATGCTGGCGTCAAGTTTTTGAGAAGCAAGCTTCTCAGAGGCGACGGTGGCAATAAGCCGGTCACCGGGGAGAGCACGAAGGAAACCGTTAAAACCATTGCGCAGGGAATGCCGGGTGTCCCGGTGAACCTGTGGTGACTACCGTGTGCTTTCTACCCTTTGCACACGGGCTGCGGGTGCAGCGGGCACCCGGCATTTCCCTGCGCCCTCTGTTCTATTTGAGGGCAAATGTTTCCAAACCCCGGGCGCATGGTGCCGCGGGATCGCGGATTTGTGTCCATGTTTCATCGCGCACCATTTCCGGCCCGACGCTTCGCTTTTGTCCGGGGGACCGGTTTCCACCTCGCATCGAGCGTAGGGCCGGATTTTTCCGATTCATGCTCCAGAGGGGCTGCATCAAATCCGGACAGCGGCTCACACTCCGCCAAAAATGCCAGCTCCACCCCAGCCCGTTACAATTTGGCCATGAAGCGAATTCCGGCTTTCGGCTCAGCCCGGGCGCGTATACGCTGCCACATTCGCCGAAAACGGCCACCTCCGCGGTAAAACCGCCTCAATGACACCAGAAAGTTATTGTGAGCCTTTCGGCCGACCCTATGTGAGAGCACGACCCCAATGCCCGGTGCCAGATTTGCCTGATCCGGGCGTGCGATAACTGACAGCGAGAAGGTTCCGCGAACAATGCGCAAGAATTCCACCTTTTTCCTCGGTGCGTTAGCAGGCACATGCCTGACCCTTCTCGTCGCCGGCCCCAGCAACGAGTTCTGGCTCCGGGCGGCCAAGGCCGCTACCAGCGCGGCGACCTCGGCCACCAACGCCGACACCTACACGCAGCTCAATTTGTTCGGCAACGTGTTCGAGCGGATCCGGACCGACTATGTCGAGAAGCCTGACGACTCCAAGCTGGTCGAGGGCGCGATCAACGGCATGGTGACGTCGCTCGACCCGCATTCGCGCTACATGAATGAGGCGGCCTGGCGCGACATGCAGGAAACCACGCATGGCGAGTTCGGCGGATTGGGCATCGAGGTCACCATGGAAGACGGCCTGGTGAAGGTGGTGTCGCCGATGGACGGCACGCCGGCGGCAAGAGCCGGCATCCTGTCGGGTGATTTCATCACCTATATCGACGGCGACGCGGTGCAGGGCCTGTCCCTGGAGCAGGCCGTCAACAAGATGAAGGGGCCGGTTCATACCTCCACCAAGCTGAAGATCGAACGCAAGGGCATGGACAAGCCGCTCGACGTTTCGATCGAGCGCGAAATCATCCAGGTGAGGGCGGTCACCTCCCACACCGTCGGCGACGACATCGGCTATATCCGGATCAGTTCGTTCAACGAGCAGACCACCGAGGGATTGCACAAGGCCGTTGCCGACATCGCCAAGAAGATTCCGCAGGACAAGCTCGCCGGCTATATCGTCGACCTCCGCAACAATCCGGGCGGCCTGCTGGATCAGGCGGTCTCGGTGGTGAGCACCTTCCTGCCGCGCGGCGAGGTGGTTTCGACCCGCGGCCGGACACCTGAGGAAACTCAGCGTTATACCGCCAAGGGGGGCGACATGACCAAAGGCAAGCCGGTCGTCGTCCTGATCAATGGCGGCTCGGCGTCGGCGTCCGAGATCGTGGCGGGCGCGTTGCACGATCACAAGCGGGCGACCCTGATCGGCACCCGCTCGTTCGGCAAGGGCTCGGTGCAGACCATCATTCCGCTCGGCACCGGCAACGGCGCGCTGGCGCTGACCACGGCGCGCTATTTCACGCCGTCCGGCCACTCGATCCAGGCGCTCGGCGTTTCGCCCGACATCGAAGTGCTGCAGGACGTTCCCGATGATCTGAAGGGGCGTGTCGATACCAAGGGCGAGGCCTCGATGCGCGGGCATCTCTCCGCGGAGGGCGCCGAACAGACGGGATCGCAGGCCTACGTCCCGCCGGACGAGAAGAACGACAAGGCGCTGGCCGCGGCCTACGACGTGCTGCGTGGCGTCACCATCAAGGCCGACGTTCCGTCATCGCCGAAGGCGGCGACGACCGTTCCGAACTAATTCGGGCTGATGGTGGCGAGGTGATTCAATCGGGGCGGCGCGGGCCGCCCCGATGTTGTTTGTGGAGTGAGTGTTCGTAAGGTTCGGGCGTGCCTGATCAGGCGACCGCCGAGGGTTTTTTCGTGTGCGTGCGGAATAATTGCCGGATCTCGGCGGCGGGCTTCGGCGGGCTGAACAAATAGCCCTGCATTTCCGAGCAGCCGAGCATGCGGAGCAACTGCTGTTGCTGCCTGGTTTCGACGCCTTCCGCTGTCGTGGTCATGTGGCGCGCCGCGGCGATGTTCACCACGGCCTGCACGATAGAGGACGAGCCTTCCGGCTGTTCGATGTCGGTGACGAAGCAGCGGTCGATCTTGATCTTGTCGAACGGAAAACGCTGCAGATAGCTCAACGAGGAATAGCCGGTGCCGAAATCGTCGAGTGCGATACGCACCCCGATGGCGCGCACCTGATGCAGGATGGCGAGGGCTGCGTCGTCATCGCGAATCAGGACGGCTTCGGTGATCTCGAGTTCGAGCCGGCTTGCCGCCAGGCCCGAGGCTGCCAATGCTGCGACGACTTTCAACGCCAGCGTGCCGCTCTTGAATTGCACCGGCGAAACGTTGACCGCGAGCCGGATATCTTCCGGCCAGGTGGTGGCTTCCGCGCAGGCCGTCGTCAGCACCCATTCGCCGATCTGGTTGATCAGCCCGGTGTCTTCGGCGATCGGAATGAACTCGGCCGGCGAGACCATGCCGCGCACCGGATGCCGCCAGCGCAGCAGCGCTTCGCAGCCGGTGATCTCGTTGGTCTGAAGATCGACGCAAGGCTGGTAGTAGACCTCCAATGCGTCGTCCGAGGATCGCCTGGCGCAGATCCATTTCCAGCAGGCGGCGCGCCTTGATCTGCGCGTCCATATCCGGCTGGAAGAAGCGATAGGTGCGGCGGCCGGCCGACTTGGCGGCATACATCGCCATATCGGCGTTCTTCAGGATCTGGTGCAGATCGGTGCCATGCTGCGGCGCCAGTGCCACGCCGATGCTGGCGTCGGTGGTGACCTGATGGCCGAGACATGCATAGGGCGCACGGATCGCATCGAAAATGCGGGTGGCGAGGTCGGTGACCTCGGCTTCTTCCTTGATCGCGGTCTGCACGATGGCGAATTCATCGCCGCCGAGCCGCGCCACGAAGCCGTTGCCGGTGATACAGCTGCTCAGGCTCACGGCGACGGATTTCAGCAGCTCATCGCCGATCAGATGTCCGAGCGTATCGTTGACGCTCTTGAATTCGTCGATGTCGATATAGAGCACGGCCAGTTGCTCGCCGTCGGGAATTTTCCCGAGTTCCTGCTCGAGCCGCTCATGGAACAAAGCGCGGTTGGGCAGGTCGGTCAGCGGATCGTAATGCGCAAGATGCGTGATCCGCTCCTCGGCAACCCTGCGTTCCGTCACATCTTCGATCGTGGCCACCCAGCCGCCGGCTTCCAGCGGCTGGTTGATGATCTGGATCGCGCGGCCACCCGGCGTCTCGGTGATCTGGTTGGTCACCTTGCCACGCGAAACCTCACGAATGATCGCGGCGCAAAATTCGTCCACGTCGCCGTCAAACGATCCAGTCTGTTTCCGGTGCGCGATCAGCTCCTGCATCGTGCTGCCGGGTCCAATCACCTCCGGCGACAGCCCGAACATCTCGATATAGCGCCGGTTGCAAACGGTGACATGCGCGGTCTCGTCGTAGACGATGAGGCCCTGCGGAATGTTGTTCACGGCGGTGTCGAGCCGCTCCTTCTCCTGCCGATGCTGCCGCTGCAGCTTGCGAACCACGAGCAAAAGCAGGCCGGCAATCACCAGCACGGAGAGGGAGGCAATCATGACCAGGAAACGGGTCTGTTCGCGCCAGTCGGCCAGCGCGGCCGATACCGTCGTGGTCGCGATCACCGAAATCGGAAATATGCTCAAGGCGCGCGCGGAACCCAGCCGGTCGACGCCGTCGATCGGGCTGGCCAACCGTATGGTGCCATGATCGGTCTTCGACAACACCTGTTTATGAATAGGGCCCTCGGAAAAGTCCGTCCCGATCATCGTCTCGACGTGCGGATAGCGCGCCAGCAGCGTCCCGTCGCGATGATACATCGAAATGGCCGCGCCTTCACCGAGCGCCAGCGAAGCGAAGAACTTCTCGAAGCTGGCGGGCGTGATCGCGCGCGTAACGACACCGAGAAGCTCGCCGTTCGGCCCCGTGATCTTGTGCGAGATCACCGTTGCCCAGTCGTTGGAGAACCGGCCACGCACGAGTTCGACCAGGATCGTCGCTGCCGCCGAACCCGATTTGAAGGCCTTGAAGAACTTTCGATCGCTGATGCTGATCGCAGGCACGGGCCAGTTTTCCGACGAATTGATCAGTCGGCCGTCCGCATCGAATACGTTGATGCCGGCGACGTCGTTGTGTCCGCTGGACTTGGCTTTCAGCGCGCGGTGCAAATCCTGCGTCGCCATTCGCGCCCGGAACGCGTCCGGCGTGAGGAGTTTCTCGGTCCCGGCTTGCGCCGCAACCTCTCTCTGAATGGTGACGAAATCCTCGAGCTGCTGATCGAAATGGCGCGCCAGCAGCAACACGGTGTTGTCGAGCTCGCGTTCGGCGCTTTGCATGGCGCGTTCGCGAAACACGCCGGCCATCATGGCGGTCCCGACGACAATGCAGGCAACCAGCACGGCGCCGCCGAGGATCAGCCAGCGGATCGGACTGCCGCGCACCATGGCCCGGATATTGAACGAGGCGTTTCCCATCGACGTCATTGGTCTGCTGCCAAGGCTTTAGGCCAGAAGCAGTTTCTCGACCCCCGGCTTGCACAAAGTTACCGCGCCGGTATGGAAGTGACGTTAGGAAGTTGAGTTAACGGAGTGTTAATCGGGCCCTCGCTCGGAGTTGGCGGCGACAATGATGAAGGCAATGATGTTGGAACCGGCGCTGGCCAGGATCGGCAGCGTGTAACTATGGCTGAAGTCGAAGGCGAAGCCGGCGGCGCTCGGGCCAATCAGGGTACCGAATGCCACGCTGGTGTAGAGAATGCCGATGAGGCCGCTGACGTTGCGGCCGCCGAAATAATCCATCACCACGGCCGGCAGCACCGCGACCCATCCGCCATAGAACACGCCGTAGACGAACGCGAACGCCGCGAGCGACCAGAACTGCGACGAGAATGCCCAGATCGCCAGCGCGAACGCCATGCCGGCAAACATCAGCAACAAGGAGAACTGGCGGCCCATCCGGTCGGCGAGGCCACCGAGAAAAAACCGTCCGGCCGTACTGCCGATGCCGATGACGCCGAGCAGCAGCACCGCGGAGGCGGGCGCAACGCCATGATCCCGCGCATAGGGCACCAAATGCACGAACGGCACGAAGACGCCGAACGCGCAGATCAGGCAGGCCGCGTACAGGCTGATGAACCGGCGTGATCGCACTGCGTCGTGAACCGTATCGCCTTCCGGCTGCGCGCGCTGTGCGCCCGATTGCGGCGGATCGCCGTCGGGACCCAGATTGCGATCGCGGGGATCGCTTTCGATCAGCAGCGCCAGACCTCCGCCGAGCACGACGGCAAGGCATCCAAGGGCGAGATAGGCGCCTCGCCATCCGAGATTCTCGATCAATAGCGTCGCCAGCGGCGGCATCACCAGCGTGCCGACACCTATTCCGCTGACGGCAAGACCGGAGGCAAAGCCGCGGCGGCGCACGAACCATCGCTGCACCGCGCCAATCGCAGGCACATAGGCGCAGCCGACCCCGAGGCCGACACCGAGCCCGTAGGCGGCGTAGACCTCCAGTAGGCTGCGCGCCACGCTGGCCGCGGCGAGGCCAAGGCCGGTCATGATCATGCCGGCGACGGCGAGGCGGCGCGGGCCAAAGCGATCGGCGAGCGGGCCGCTGACCACGCCCAGGCCGAAGTACAGAAACCCTGCCAGCGAAAACACCAGCGAGACCGATCCTCGCGAGGCGCCGAAATCCCGCTGCAACGATTCAACAAAGGCGCTGAACGTGTAGGCGCTGCCGAAGCCGATGAACGTGATGCCGAATGCGGCGGCGACGACGAACCAGCCATGGAAGATGCGGGCAGGGTGCAGCATGGCTTCGCGGTGCATGACGGCCTCCAGTCGATTTTCATGAATGAAACAACACCAGTAAAAACACTATACAGGTGTCTCTTGCAATCAACCAGTAAATTTGTTTTACTGGTGTCGCGATGTCCAAGGATTCCAGAAAATTCAAAGTTCCCGACGAACTGGCCAATCTGTTTGATTTCGCCAATTCGCTTGATGTCCGGCATTTCGTGCATCACGGCACGCAGCACCAACAAAGCGATGAACTGGCGGGGCCGCGGGAACTCGGAACCTGGATGGCGCAGCGCGGACTAATGAAAGACAACGCGGGCAAGATCGCGCCGGCGATGTTCGAGGCCGCGCTCCGTCTGCGGAGCGATATCCGCGCCTATCTCGCCTGCGATCCCGCCGAGCGGCGCAAGAACGCTCCTGTCGCTGATCACCTCACCAAGGCGCTGGCTTCATTTCCGCTTGCCGCGGCGATGCAAGACGGCAGGCTGGTGCTGCAGCCATCACGCAACGACGCGGTCGCCGGGGTGTCCCATGTCGTTGCCGAGCTTTACGAAGGCTCCATAACCGGAACTCTCGACCGGTTGAAGATGTGTGCCGCAGAGGAATGCCGCCGGGTATTTTTCGATCGATCGAAGCCGGCGACACGTCGCTGGTGCATGTCGTCGCTGTGCGGGAACCGGATCAAGACGCGCAATTATCGCGAACGCCATCGCGACAGTAAGTAAGTCGTCGCGAAAGTGACGAAGCGGCAATAGCGGCGTCTGCCGGCCATCGCGTCGACGGCGGACGCGGGACGGTTCGCGCATCAGGCGCGATAATGCCCGGATTTGCCGCCCTTTTTTTCGACGAGATGAAGGCCTTCGATGCGGACGCCGCGCTCGACCGCCTTGATCATGTCGTAGATCGTGAGGCAGGCGACGGACACCGCCGTCAGCGCTTCCATCTCGACGCCGGTTGGGCCGGTGACCTTGACGGTGGCGCGGACGACACAGCCCGGCAGTTTCTTGTCCGGTACGATGTCCAGCGTGACTTTCGATAGCGCCAGCGGATGGCATAGCGGAATCAGATCAGACGTGCGCTTCGCCGCCATGATCCCTGCGACCCGCGCAGTACCGAGCACGTCGCCCTTCTTGGCGTTGCCGCTGACGATCAGCTCAAGCGTCGCCTTGCTCATGACGACGCGGCCCTCGGCCACCGCGATGCGTTCGGTCGCGGGCTTGGCGGAGACGTCGACCATCCGCGCCTCACCCGACGCGTCGATGTGGGTGAGGGCGGGTTCCTGCTTGGCGTTTTCCCTGGAAGATTTGCGCGCCATGATCTAGCGCGTTCCCGCCGCCCGAACCGCATCACCGCGCGCCAGCAACGCGCGGGTCGCGGCGGTGACGTCGGCCTGACGCATCAGGCTTTCGCCGACCAGGAAGGTCGACATGCCGACAGCCGCAAGCCGCGCCAGATCGGCGGGTGCAAAGATGCCGCTTTCGCCGACCATCAGCCGATCGTTCGGGATCAGCGGCGCCAGCGCCTCGCTGGTCGCCAGCGTGGTCTCGAAGGTCCGCAAATTGCGGTTGTTGACGCCGATCATCGGCGAGCGAAGTTTCAGGGCGCGGTCGAGTTCGGCGCGTTCATGGATCTCGATCAGCACGTCCATGCCGTGCGCGATCGCGGCGTCCTCGATATCCCTGGCTGCGCCGTCGTCGAGTGCGGCCATGATGATCAGGATGCAATCGGCACCGTGGGCGCGGGCCTCGACCACCTGATAGGTGTCGAACATGAAATCCTTGCGTAGCACCGGCAGGCTGGTCGCCGCGCGCGCCGCCACCATGAAATCGAGATGGCCCTGAAACGACGGCGTGTCGGTCAGCACCGAGAGACAGGCCGCACCTCCCGCCTCATAGGCTTTGGCCAGCAGCGGCGGATCGAAATCGGCGCGGATGAGCCCCTTTGATGGCGAAGCCTTCTTCACCTCGGCGATCAGGGCATAGTTGCCTTGCGCAAGCTTTTCGCGGATCGCGCGGACAAAGCCGCGCGGCGCGGGCGCGGATCTCGCCAGCGCTTCAAGGCTCGCGAGCGGATGCGCGCGTTTGGCGGCGGCGATTTCCTCGCGCTTGTAAGTCTCGATCTTGGTCAGGATATCGGACATCGAGAGGCCTTTGGCTCAGCCGTTGGAGACCGCGATCAGCTGCTTCAGTTTGGCGGCCGCCGCACCGCTGTCGAGCGACTTGGCGCCAAGGCTCACACCTTCCTTGAGGTCCTTGACGCGGCCGGCCACAATCAGCGCCGCCGCGGCGTTAAGCAGCGCGACATCGCGATAGGGGCTGGGTTTGCCGTCGAGCACGCCTTGCAGCGCGATCGCGTTGACTGCGGCATCGCCGCCCTTCAACGCGTCGCCACTGGCGCGCGGGAGGCCGGCCTGCTCCGGCGTCACCTCGAAGGTGCGGACCTCGCCATGATCGAGCGCCGCCACGAAGGTCGGACCGGTGATGGTGATTTCGTCGAGGCCGTCGGCGCCATGCACCACCCAGGCGGACTCGGCGCCGAGATTTTTCAGCACCTGCGCCAGCGGTTGCACCCATTGCCGGGAAAATACCCCGACCATCTGCCGCTTCACGCCGGCGGGATTGGACAGCGGCCCCAACAGATTGAAGATGGTGCGGGTCGCCAATTCGACGCGCGTCGGACCGACATTCTTCATCGCCGGATGATGCGAGGGTGCGAACATGAAACCGATGCCGGCCTCCGCGACGCAGCGGCCGACCTGTTCTGGCGTGATGTCGATCTTGACCCCCAGCGAGGCCAAGACGTCCGCCGCGCCCGAGCGCGACGACAATGCGCGGTTACCATGCTTGGCGACGGGCACGCCGGCGCCGGCCACGATGAAGGAGGCGCAGGTCGAGACGTTGACCGAACCGGAGCCATCGCCGCCGGTGCCGACTACATCGACGGCGTTGGCGGGTGCCTTGACGCGCAGCATCTTGGCGCGCATCGCCGATACCGCGCCGGTGATCTCGTCGACGGTTTCGCCGCGCACCCGAAGCGCCATTAACAGTCCGCCCATCTGCGAGGGCGTCGCTTCGCCGGACATCATGCTGTCGAAAGCGGACGCCGCCTCATCGCGCGATAGCGTGGCGCCGGTCGCCACTTTTCCGATGATAGATTTGAAATCGTCCATCGTCTGCTTTCAGAAAAAAAGACCCTCGTGGTGAGGAGGCGCTTCTTGCGCCGTCTCGAACCATGAATGCTTCATCCTTCGAGACGCGGCCAGGGGCCGCTCCTCCAGCGACAACGGCAAAGCCGTTGCGCCGGGATGAAGACAGTTCTGTTGAACGGTAGCTGCCCCAGCCTTTCGGATCATGCTCAGTTGTTGCCGCTCGCGCCGGTCACCTGCGCGAGGGCGGCTTCGTTGATCGTGGTGCCGATATTGGATTCAAGCTTCGTGACATATTGCGCGATCTCTTCATCCTCGAGGCTGCGCTGAAGCTGCTCCTTGACCTTTTTCATCTCGTCCGACGCAAGGTCGACCGGCGGCACGTTGATGTCGGTGACGCGAAACACGATCCACTCGTTGTCGCCGGCGCCGGCGGTCTGTCCGGCGCCGTCCTTGGCGGTGCGAAACGCCGCCGCGATGAGGCTGGCCGGAACGCCTGATAGCGAGGCGTCGCGCTTGAAGTTTGCGGCGGTTTCGACCGTCAGCCCGGCGCTGGCGGCTTCGTCCGCCAGCTTGCCGCCCTGATCCAGCTTCTGCACCATGTCGGTCGCCTTGGTCCGCAGCCTGGTGGCAATCTGGTCTTCGCGCCATTTCGCCTCGACCTGATCCTTGACCTCGTCGAGGTTACGCTCGCGGGTCGGGGTGATGCCTGATACGTCGTACCAGACATAGCCGCCGTTGAACGAAATCGGATCGTTGTCGACGCCGACATCGCTGCCGAAGGCCTGCGTGACGATGTCGAGCCCCTTGGGAATTTCGGTCACGAACTGACCGTCGGGACGGCGGCCGGAACGGTCGACCGCATCGACGGTCACCGCGTTGAGGCCGAGCTTCTTGGCGGCCTCGATCACGCTGGCGCCGCCGCCGCGTTCGTCTTCCATCTTGTCGCGGAGATCCGCCACCGATTTGCGCGCGCGCTCGGTTGCGATTTCCCTCTTCAGGCCCTGGGCGACGATTTCGTAGGGCACTTCGACGCCCGGTTCGATCTTGCCGATCTTGAGCAGCGCCACACCGAACTTGCCCTGCACCGGCTGGCTGATCTCGCCCGAATTCAGCGCGAACGCCGCCTTTGCGACATCGGGATCGATGATCTCGGACTTCGAGACCGCGCCGAGTTCGACGTCGGCCGGCTTCAGCCCGCGTTCCTTGGCGAGATCGTCGAATGACGTCCCGGATTCGATCCGTGTACGCGCCGCCGCGGCCTCCTCGACGGTCGGGAATACGATCTGCGACACTTCGCGCTTTTCCGGTTTGCCAAGGGTGTCCTTGCGCAACTCGAACAGCTTTTTGGCATCGTCATCGGAAACGTCAGACCATTTGGCGATGTCTTCCGGGGTGATCGCGACAAACGCAAGCTTGCGATATTCGGGCGCGCGGAACTGGATCTTGTGGTCTTCGAAATAGCTGGCCAGCGTCTCCGGCGAGGGCGGATCGATGGTTCCGGCCTGGGCGGCGCCCAGTCTGACGTATTCGGCCGAGCGCTGTTCGTTCTGGAAGCGGCTGAGCGCATCCATCATGATTTTGGGCGGTTCGAGACCGGCAGAAATGGTGCCGGCGATCTGGCGCCGCAGCGAGACCTTGCGCTGATCGGCGACATAACGGGCTTCGCTGTAGCCGAACTGCCGGAGCGCGGCATCAAAACGCTGGGGATCGAAGGCGCCGTTGGGTCCCTTGAAATTCGGGTCGCTGAAGATCATCCGCCTGGTTTCGTCATCCGACTGGGCGAGCCCTAGGCGGCGCGCTTCCTCGTCAAGCGCCGCCTCGGCGATGGTCTGCTGCAGCACCTGGCGATCGAGGCCGAAGGCGCGGGCCTGATCCATCGTCAGCGGGCGGCCGAACTGGCGGCCGATCTGCTGCAGCCGATCGGTGTAGAGCTGGCGGAATTGATCGGTCGAAATCTCGGTGCCGCCGACCTTGGCCAGCGTCGATTGCCCGAACCCCCGGAAGATGTCGGCAATGCCCCAGACGCCGAAGCTGATGATCAGCACGCCCATCACCACGGACATAATGGTTTTGCCGAGCCAGTTTGATGAGGCTTTCCGCATTCCTCGAAGCATGGGTCCGTCTTCTATCTAAAACTTAAGAGGCTGATTTTATTGAATTTTCTGGATTTCCGCCCACACCTCAGCCGAAGGTGCGGGAACAGACGGCCTATTTTCAATCTCAGCACGATCTAACGTGTCGATGGCCCCTGCCGCAAGCCTGCTGCCGTCAGCGCTTTTGGCGCAAAAGGTCGCCCCTCGGAACAGGGGCCAAGGCGCATGTAGGAGCTTTATTGGGGTTCGCCAAAGCCAAAGCAGGCCGCGTTCGCGGTCCGCGCGTTTCGCTAGCGTGTCCAGGAGCCGGACTTTTACCCCGGCAACAAACCTGCGACGGCCGCCTTGAGAAAGGCGGCATCGGCCGGATCGACGCTCGGATTGCCCGCGCGATGACCCCACACGCTCGGGATAGGCCGCAGGGTCCCGGTTGCAAGATAAGGAAGCTCGGCCGCATTATCGGCAACGCGGAAATACAGATCCGTCTCGCTCGGCATCAGCAGCACTCGGGCCTTGATAGATCGCAGCGCTTGAGTGAGATCGCCGTTGTAAAGTCTGTTGTCGCTGATATCGCCATGAAACCAGGCGTGCGCCTGCGCATAGAGGTTCGCGGCGCGGCATTGTGAAAACCGCTCGGCCCAATTGACGCGGACGAAGGTTTCCAGATCGGGCGCGCCAAGCGCGCTCTTGTAGAGGCCGGCACGATAGAAGTCCTGGCTCAGGCCCCAGCCGGCGTAAATGTGGCCAAAGGCTTTGAGCGTCAGCACCGGCTCGCTCGAAAAGCGGCCATTGCCGGTATGCTCGGGAGCGGCTTCGAGCGTGCGCAACAGGCCGGATAGAAAAACCTTGTTGTGATCGGCGGTGCGGGCGCTGCCGCAGACGACGAAGGCGCGTTCCACCATGTCGGGGTAGAGCGCCGCCCAGTGATAGGCCTGCATGCCGCCCATCGAAAATCCATAAACGGCGGCGAGTTTGTCGACGCCGACCATTTCCGTGACGAGGCGGTGTTGCGCGCGGACATTGTCGGCGACGGTGACAAGCGCGGGATAATCCGGCGTCTCCGCGGCGCCGGACGATTCCCCATTCGAGAACATGCCCACGGCGATGATGCACCAGCGCGTGGGATCGAGAATGCCCTGCGGCCCGATCAGCCAGGACAAATCGGAAAGACGCGCGGAATAGCTGCTGGGGTAGAGAATGAGATTGTCGCGCTTGTCGTTGAGCGTGCCAAAGCGCTGCCAGGCGAGCCGGGCCTCGCGGATCACGCCGCCTTTTTCCACGGCAAAATCGCCAAGGGCAAAGCTGCCCGTCTCATTCTCCCAACTCATGGCTGTTCTCCTGGAATCTGTGTCTTAAGGCTTTTCGGCGGACTGCGCCTCGAAAGCAACAGCGACACGCAGAAGGTCGAGGTCGGACCCGCGCGCGCCGATGATCGAAAGCCCCACCGGCGCACCATCGACGGTAGCGCCCGGAAGATTGACCTGCGGCGAGCCGGTGAGGCCGCCATGGCTGGTCAGGCAGCTGATGCGTTCGCGCAAGGGATCCAATTGGTGAAGCGGCAGACCTTTTTGCGGCGCCGGAAATGGTGTCGTCGGCAGGCAGAGGATCGTGCCTGATGGCAGCAGCATGCGGAGCCGGGCGCGGGCTTCCATCCGCATCAGGCTCGCGGCGTTGCGCTCCGCATCGGTCATCATTGAGCCCTGTAACAAGCCCCGCGCCACGCTGAAGGCGAGCCGCGGATTATGGCCGTCGAGCCAAGGCTGGAACGTGCGCCAGGCCTCGCTCGCTTGCAACACGCGTTGCGCACGCTGCCAGACCGACAGGCCCTGCGGCGCCAAGGTGACACTGCGCCGTTGGCCGATCAGCGCTGCGAGACGGGCGACGGAAGGGGCGAGTGCCTGCTGCACATTTTCATCCGCGAAGCCGAAGGCATCCGTGGCCACCAGCAGCGTCGTGGGCAGTGTGGCGGGCAGGGCGCTTCCGAACAAAACCTCGCCAACCCGCGCGAATGTCGCGGCATCGCGCGCAAACCAGCCGCAGGTATCGCTGTTTGGCGCCTGCACGGCAATGCCGGTGAAATCGATCCGCCCATGCGTCGGCCGGATGCCGTAAAGACCGCAAAAGCTCGAGGGCACGCGCACCGAGCCGCCCGTATCGGTGCCAAGCGCGAAATCGCAGGCCTTGGCGGCCACGGCCGAGGCCGATCCGCTCGACGAGCCGCCCGGCACGCGGCCGGGCGCTGCCGGGTTCAACGGCGTGCCGTCATGCGCGTTCTCGCCGAGAATGCCGAGCGAAACTTCGTCGGTGATGGTCTTGCCCATGACCGAGGCGCCGGCATCGAGCAGGGTCTGCACGACCCATGCGTGACGGGCGGGCGTTGAGGCAAAGCGCGGCCAGTCCGGATTGCCGCCACCGGTCGGCACGTCGGCGACATCGATCAGATCCTTGACTGCGAAATTGAGGCCGGCGAGCGGCCCCGTCGCCGCACCCGGCACCTGCGTGCGCGAGCCAGGCACAAAAGCTTCGGTCGAGGTCATGAGGCCTTCCGGTCTTGCCAGGTGCCCCCGGGCACGGCGGCGAACAAGGCCTTGGTATAGGAATGCTGCGGATTAAAAAAGATCTCGGCGGTCGGCGCCACTTCGACCACTTCGCCTTGCTTCATCACGGCGATCCGGTCGCAGACTTGCAGCGCAACCCGCAAGTCGTGGGTCACGAACAGCATGCTGAGCTGCAGCCGCGCCTTGATGTCGGCGAGCAGCGCCAGCACCTGCGCTTGCACGGATACGTCAAGCGCAGAGACGGGCTCGTCCGCGACCAGCACTTCAGGGCGCAGCGCAAGCGCGCGGGCAATGCCGATCCGTTGACGCTGGCCGCCACTGAACTCATGCGGAAAACGTTTCGCTGCCGAGGCGTCGAGCCCGACAAGGCCGAGCAGCGCTTGCGCCTCCTCGCGGGCTCTGAAGGCCGGGGTGCCGTGGATGATGGGCCCTTCGGCGATGATGTCGATGATGCGCTGCCGCGGATCGAGCGAGGCATAAGGATCCTGAAACACCATTTGCACGCGTTTGCGGATTGCGCGGAGCCGGTGACGCGGGAGCCGGGCGATATCGCTGCCGCCAAGCAGGATTTCGCCGCCATCGATCGGCATCAGCCGCGTGATGGCGCGTGCCAGAGTGCTCTTGCCTGAGCCGCTTTCGCCGACAAGACCGAGTGTCTCACCGCGGCGTAATTCCATGTTGACGCCGGCCAGAGCCATCGTGACGCGCCCGCCGAACAGGCCTCGCGTGCCGTAAGTCTTCGTAATATTGCGCGCCTCAATGATGATCGGTTGCGTATTTACCGGCCGCGCCGTCGGCGGCTCGAGCTTGGGTACCGCAGCGATCAAGGCCCTGGTATAGGGATGGGTCGGCGCGCCGAGCACCGCCCCGGCCGAGCCGCGTTCGACCAGGGTGCCACGCTGCAGCACCGCGACCTCATCGGCAATGTCGGCGACGACGCCGAAATCATGGGTGATGAAGAGCACCGACGTACCGTGCTCGCGCTGCAACTCGCGGATCAGATGGAGGATCTGCGCCTGGGTCGTGACGTCGAGCGCGGTCGTCGGCTCGTCGGCGATCAACAGCCGCGGATTGAGCAGCAAGGCCATCGCGATCATCGCGCGCTGGCGCTGGCCGCCGCTCAGTTGATGCGGAAACGAACGGATGATGCGAGCGGGTTCCGGCAGATGAACCCCGTCGATCAATTCAAGTACGCGGGCGCGGCGTGCGGCTTTCCCGAGGGAGGTATGGATGCACAGCACTTCATCGAGCTGGCGGCCGATCGTGTGCAGCGGGTTCAGCGCGGTCATCGGCTCCTGGAAGATCATGCCTATTTTCGCGCCACGAATGGCGCGCATCTGATCTTGCGCTGCTGTGGCAAGATCCTGGCCTTCGAACAGGATGCGACCGCTCCCGACGCGGACATGCGGGCGCGGCAGCAGGCCAAGGATCGAACGCGCGACCAGCGATTTGCCCGATCCGCTCTCGCCGATCAGGCATGTCACCTTGCCGGCGCGCAACACCAGATCGACGTCGCTCACCGCATTGGCGCGGTCGGCGCCCGGCGGCAGAGCGATCGTGAGCTTTTCAAGTTCGAGAACGGTCTGGCTCATCGCTCACGCAGCCTCGGATTGAGGGCTTCGTTGAGCCCGTCGCCAATGAGATTGATGCCGAGCACCGTCAGCAGGATCGCGATGCCCGGAAAAGTGCATATCCACCAGGCGGAACGCAGCACCGCGCGTCCCGCGCTGATGATCAACCCCCAGCTCATGACATTGGGGTCGCCGAGGCCCAGAAACGCCAGTCCGGCTTCGAGCAGGATCGCTGTGCCGATCAATAGCGAGCCGACCGCAATGATGGAGGAGGCGCAATTGGGCAGCATGTGGTTGAGAATGATGCGCGCATCGCTGGCGCCGAGGCCGGCGCAGGCTTGGACGAATTCCCGGCCGCCGAGTGCTACGAATTCGCCGCGCACGAGCCGCGCAATGCTTGGCCAGGAGACGGCGGCGATGGCGATGATCTCGCTGGAGACCGAGGGTGAGAGGATCGCGACGATCAACAGAGCGAAGATGAAGGCCGGGATGGTCTGGAAGAATTCCGTGATGCGCATCAGCACGGTTTCGGTCCGCCCGCGATAATAGCCGGCGATGCCTCCGACCACCGCGCCGAACACGATGGCCGCGAGGGTCGCACCAACGCCGATGATCAGCGAGGTGCGCGCGCCGTACGCGATTTCCGCCGCGACGTCGCGGCCGAGCGTGTCGGTGCCAAGCAGAAAGCGACCGCCCGGCGGCTGCAACGCGGGGCCGGCGAGCTTGAACGGATCGTTGGGGTAGATCAGCGGTGTGAACAAGACGAGCAGCAGCAGGCACAGCAGCACGGCTGCGCCGAACAGTGCCATCCGGTTGCGCGCGAATCGCGCAAAACCCTGCCACATGTCAAATCTCCATGCGCGGGTCGAGCATGACGTAGATCACGTCGACGGCGAGGTTGATGACCACGATCAGGCAGGCTGACATGAAGAAGATTGCAAGCAGCAGATTGAGGTCGCGCGATTGCAATGCGTTGAAGGCCAGCGTGCCGATGCCGGGCCAGCCGAATACGGTTTCCACCACGATGGAGCCGCCGATCAGATTACCGGCCTGAACGCCGGCGATCGTCACGATCGGCAACAGCGCGTTGCGCAGCACATGACCTGTCATGATGCGGCGCTCGGTCTGGCCTTTGGCGCGCGCTGTGGTCACGTAATCCATGCCGGTCTGCTCCAGAACGGACGCGCGCATCAGGCGTGCATACAGCGCGAGATAAAACAGCGCGAGCGAGACGGCGGGCATCACGAGATGCCGGGCGACGTCCTTTACCTCGGCCCAACCCTCGTGACCGGCGCCGACCGTGTCGTACCCGCTGGTCGGTAGCCAGCCGAGGCCAATCGAGAAGATCACGATCATCATCAGCCCGAGCCAGAATCCGGGCGTCGCATAGGCAATGAGGCTGATCAGCGAAATGATATTGTCGCGCCAGGAGTTGCGCCCGGTCGCGGCAACGAGACCGAGGATGATGCCGAGCGCCACGGCGGTGCCGAACGCCGTCAACATCAGCAGGCTGGTCGGCCCGAGCCGTTCGAAAATCAGGCTGCTGACATCGGCATCGTTGCGGTAGGAATAGCCGAGGTTGAAATGCGCCATGTTCGAGACGTAGGTCAGGAACTGCATGCCGAGCGATTGGTCGAGGCCGAATTTATGCCGCAGCGCGTCCATATATTCGGGTGTCGCAGCACCGCTCTCGCCGGCGAGCACGGAGGCCGCGTCGCCGGGCGCGAGATGGATCAACAGGAAGTTGAGCACGATGATTCCGAAGATCACCGGCAGCGCGGTAAGCAGCCGGTATCCCATATAGCGGGCAAATCGCACGGCTTACGTTTCCAGCCAGGCCCGTTCGAAGGCCTGCTGCGTGCCGAGCGGCCCGGTCGTGTGATCGTGAAGCTTTCGATTGAAGACCGAGACATATTGCACGTCGATGAGCCAGACCAGCGGGCAGTCCTCGGCAAGAATCTGCTGTGCCTTCTTGTACAGCACGGCGCGCTTGTCGTGGTCCTGCTCGCGCATGGCCTCATTCAAAATGCCGTCGAATTCCGGGTTGGCGTAAAAGCTGTCGTTGACGAAGGTCACGCCTTTTCTGATCTGCGACGTCAGATATTGCTTGTTGAGACCATAGACCGGGTCGACGCCCTGGCTCAGGAAGGGCTCGTTAATGTCGTAATCGTAGTCGGTATAGACGCGCCGCAACCAGGTGGCGGTGTCTTCCGAGCGTAGCGTCAGATCGATGCCGACGATCGCGAGCGCCTGTTTCAGATATTCGGCCTGGCGCAGCCATTGCTCGCCGAACGAATTGACCTCGAGATGCATGCCGAAGCGCATGCCATTGGCGCCGCGCGGCAGGCCCGCGCCGTCGAGCAGCTTGTTGGCAATCTCGAGACGGTCGGGCACGTCGTATTTGCGCACATCGTCGGTATAGAACCCGACGGTCTTGAACAGACTGCTGAGCGGGCCGGTGGCCGGCTTGCCGTAGCCATACATGACATCGCGCAGGATCACCTTGCGGTCGATCGCATAAGCGATGGCCTGGCGCACTTCTTTCTTGTCGAGCGGCGGATGTTTGGCGTTGAGTTCGAGCACGCTCAAGGCGGGCGTCATCTCATAGCCTTTCATCGTCGTATCGAGGATCGGGTTGGTCTTCATCCGTTCGAGATCGGCGTAATTGACGGCGCTATAGCCGGCGAAATGCGCCTCGCCGGTCTCGAGCGCGGCAGAGCGCGTCGCGGCATCGGGGATGAAACGCGCGATGATGTGGTCGAGATAGGGCAGCCCCGGCTTCCAATATTTGTCGTTGCGGTCGAGCCGCACGAACTGTCCGCGGTCCCATTGCCCGAATTTGAACGGCCCGGTGCCGATCGGCTTGTTGGCCGACGGATTCTGCAGGATCTGCGTTCCCTCGAAAACCGATTTGCACATGATCGGCAGATCGCGCCCCGCAAGCGCCTTCATCAGATAGGGCGCGGGATTGGCGAGAAGCAGAACCGCCGTCTTTTCGTCGGGCGTGTCGACGCCCGTCAACTCGGCGAGCAGGAGCGGCGCGAAGGGGTGATATTTCTTCAAGATCTCCATGAAGGAGAACTGGACGTCGGCACTCGTGAAAGGCTTGCCGTTGTGAAACACGACGCCTTCGCGCAGCTTGAAGGTGATGGACTTGCCGTCGGGCGCGATTTCCCAGGAGGTCGCGAGATTGGGCTGAGGATTCTGGTCCCAGTCGTAGGTCACAAGACCTTCATAAATCTGCGTGGCGATCGGCGGGATATTGCCGGCGGTGACGGCATAATGGGCGAGCGTCGAGGGCTCGGGCTGCACGATCATCACCATCGTGCCACCTCGCACCGGCTGATCGGCCTTGGCTAAACTGCTTAAGGTCGTGCTCGACAATGCGGCCAACCCAAGGGGCAGGGCCAGAGCGGTACGGCGTGAGATTTTATTCAAACGTGGATCGTGAACCAAAATGCGAACTCCTTGATGGTGTTCGCTCCGAAGCAATTGACGTGCCAGCTTTGAGGCTGCGGCAATCGGTCCATCTTCGGAAAAAGTTCTTCAAAGCCAAGCGCTTATTGGCGCATTTGGAGGATGGCGCGTCTGTCCGCCAGCAGGCCGCCGAATTGATAAAGCCTTATAAAGAGGCAGTCGCTTTGTCGCCACCTCGGCGAGGGTGCCAAAAGACGGGTATCTGGAATAGGCTCGGCGGCTCTGCTAGCGCATGCTGACGTCAAACTCTCGCGGGATTTCAAATGACCGACGCCATCCGGCCGCTGATCGCCGGTAACTGGAAGATGAACGGCCTCAAGGCCTCCATGGCCGAATTCGACGCCATGTGCGCCGGGGCCGCTGATGTGGCCGCCAAGGCCGATCTTTTGGTATGCCCGCCGGCGACGCTAATCGCCGCCTTTGCGGACCGGGCACGCGGAACGAAAACGCTGGCGATCGGAGCCCAGGATTGCCACCCCAAGGCCTCGGGCGCCCATACCGGCGATCTCTCGGCCGAAATGCTGGCGGATGCCGGCGCCACCGCGATTATCGTCGGTCACTCCGAGCGGCGCGCCGATCACGGCGAGAGTGACGCGCTGGTTCGCCAGAAGGCCGAGGCCGCCTGGCGGGCCGGATTGACCGCGATCGTCTGCATCGGCGAAACCCAGCAGCAGCGCGATCACGGCAAGACCCTCGATATCTGCGGCGGCCAATTGACGGGATCGCTGCCGGACGGCGCCACCGCAGCCAATCTGGTGGTGGCGTATGAACCGGTCTGGGCGATCGGCACCGGGCTGACGCCGACGGCCGCCGATGTCGAGCAGGTGCATCGCTTCATCCGCGATTCACTGATGGCGCGGTTCAAGGGCGAGGGCGGCAAAATCCGGATCCTGTATGGCGGCTCGGTAAAACCGTCCAACGCCGCGGAATTGATGGCGGTCGCCAATGTCAACGGTGCGCTGGTCGGCGGCGCCAGCCTGAAGGCGTCGGACTTTTTGGCGATTGCGCAAGGCTGTCGTTAAGTCAAAGGCTGTCGTTAAGTCAGCGCGGTCTCGCCGATGCGCTTCCAGTAGATCATCGTGCCGGTGAGGCCGCCATGCGGCTTCAAGGCATAGTCCGGAATGATTCCGCTCAGTGTGAATCCCAGTCCTTCATAGAGCCCGGCAGCACCACCTTCGACGGCGGTGTCGAGCACCAGCAGCGTACGCCCGCGCGCGATCGCACGTTTTTCAGCTGCGCGCATCAACGCCCGTGCCACCCCGCGGCCGCGGTGACTGATCCGTGTCATCATTTTTGCGATTTCCGCGCGATGAAGCTGGTTCGGTGGCACGTCGAGCAGCAGCGTCACGGTCCCGATCAGATGACCGGCATCGAAGGCCCCGAGAACGATCCGCTCACCGCGGTCGGCGGCGGCCAGCGAATTCCTCCAGAACGCATCGGCTTGCTCCGGCGCCAGCGGATGCATGAAACTGACGGAGCCGCCGGCGGCGACCGCTTCAATTAACATCTCGGTCAATGCTGCGCGGGCGGTAAGCTCATCGGCGAGGGGCGCGATCGTGATCTCCGACATCGGTCAGCTCCGGGCCAGGGCTACGACATAGCTGCAGGGGGCTGTCGTCTCGTTGGCGAAGGTGACCTCCGAGGGCGAACCGAATGCGAGACAGTCGCCGGCGGCGAGCGCGAACGGCTCGCCGGCTTCGGTGAGGGTGAGGCTGCCCCTCTGGACCCAGACGACCTGGCGGATATGGGCGTAGGAAGAGGCCGGCAGCGTCACCCGCTGGCCCGGCGGTAATTCGACCCTGACGATTTCGACCGGATGGTCGGGACGGCTGAACACCTGTTTGCGCAGATAACCGGTCTCGGGGTCGCGCCAGACCGGTTGCTCATCGGCGCGCACCAGACGCTCGCCGTGGCCTTCGGCGCGCAACATCAGGCCCGCCAGAGTGAGATTGAAGGCGGCGGCTAGCCGCACCAGGATGACCGCGGTCGGGCTGACCTCGGCGCGCTCGATCTTGCTGATGGTCGCCTTCGAGACTCCGGATTGCTCGGCGAGCTGCGCCAGCGACCAGCCCCGGCTATCGCGTTCAAGCCGCAGTCGTTGCGCCAGCCGGGTGCTCAAATCGTCTATTATAGTGTCCATATGTATATTATACGAGACGATGCGGCCGGCGTAAAGTTTCGGTCGACGGTTTCATTCCCGGCCAAACGCCCTCGCGGAAAGGCCGCCAGGCAACTATCTCGTGCTGGTCGCGCGGGGGGTGACAATGCCCGGTCCGATCGTGTACACCGCGCGAATTCAAATCCCGCACGCCCGATGATGCAGCCGGACCCCGGCCCTATTTGGTTTGCGACGGAAGGTAGAGATGCAGACTGTCGTTATCGTCGTCCACCTCATGATCGTTGCGGTTTTGATCGCGACGGTGTTGTTGCAGAAATCCGAGGGCGGTGGCCTTGGCATGGGCGGCGGCGCCGGCTTCATGTCGAGCCGCGGCACCGCCAATTTGCTGACGCGCACCACCGCGATTCTGGCGGTCGGCTTCTTCGTGACCAGCCTGTTTCTCTCGTGGCTCGCGAGCTACAACCGCGCGCCGACCTCGATCCTCGGCACGCCGGCTTCGCAGTCGCAGCCGGGTGGGCCGACCCCGATCACGCCGCCGACCAGCGGCGGCATCCTGGATTCGCTGAAGAAGTCGGACCAGCAACAGGCGCCACCGGCGCCGTCGGGCCCGGAAGCGCCGAAGTCGCAATAAAGCGGGGTGCCCATGCGGGATCGCATCTAGCGTCCCGCATGAGCAAACCCCATCAATACCCTGACAATACTTTAGATTTGAAGTCACCCACAGCCTCACGGAATATTCGGTGCGGGATGCGAATCGTTTTGGCGAATCGCGTCACTGGCCTTAAAGGTTAAGCCCCATGGCGCGGTACATATTCATCACCGGCGGCGTGGTCTCCTCGCTCGGTAAAGGTCTTGCTTCGGCGGCGCTCGGCGCCCTGTTGCAGTCACGAGGCTACAAGGTCCGGCTTCGAAAGCTCGACCCCTATCTCAATCTCGATCCCGGAACGATGTCGCCGTATCAGCACGGCGAAGTGTTCGTGACCGATGATGGCGCCGAGACCGATCTCGATCTCGGCCATTACGAGCGTTTTACCGGACGCCCGGCTACCAAGGCCGACAACATCACTACCGGGCGGATCTATCAGGACATCCTCACCAAGGAGCGGCGCGGCGATTATCTCGGCGCCACCATCCAGGTGATCCCGCATGTCACCAACGCGATCAAGGACTTCATCCTCGACAGCAATGACGACTACGATTTCGTGCTGTGCGAGATCGGCGGCACCGTCGGCGACATCGAAGGCCTGCCGTTCTTCGAGGCGATTCGCCAGATCAAGAACGATCTGCCGCGTGACCACGCCATCTATATTCATTTGACGCTGCTGCCGTTCATCCCAAGCGCCGGCGAACTCAAGACAAAACCGACGCAGCATTCGGTCAAGGAACTGCGCTCGATCGGCATCCAGCCGGATATCCTGCTGTGCCGCACCGATCGCCCGATCCCGAAGGAAGAGCGCCGCAAGCTCGGCCTGTTCTGCAACGTGCGCGAGTCCGCGGTGATCGAGGCGAGGGACGTCGATAACATCTACGCCGTGCCGGAGGCCTATCACGCCGCCGGCCTCGACGATGAGGTGCTGGCCGCGTTCGGCATCGAAGCGCGGATTCCGCCGGCGCTGCAGAGCTGGAACGTCATCAACGAGCGGGTGCGCAACCCCGAAGGTGCGGTGACCATTGCCATCGTCGGCAAATACACCGGCATGAAGGACGCCTATAAATCGCTGACCGAGGCCTTGTCGCATGGCGGCATCGCCAACAAGGTCAAGGTCAATCTCGACTGGATCGAGAGCGAGGTGTTCGAGAACGAAGACCCGGCGCCGTTCCTCGAGCACGTCAACGGCATCCTGGTGCCCGGCGGTTTCGGCCAGCGCGGCGCCGAGGGCAAGATCCGCGCGGCGCAGTTCGCCCGCGAGCGCAACGTGCCGTATTTCGGCATCTGCTTCGGCATGCAGATGGCCGTGATCGAGGCCGCGCGCAATCTGGTCGGCATCGAGGCGGCCAATTCCACCGAGTTCGGCCCGACCCAGGAGCCGCTGGTTGGCCTGATGACGGAGTGGCTGCGCGGCAACGAACTGGAGAAGCGCTCCAAGGCGGGCGACCTCGGCGGCACCATGCGCCTCGGCGCCTATCCCGCAGCGCTCCAGCGCGGCAGCCGGGTATCGGAAGTTTATGGCGGCGCCACCGAGATTTCCGAGCGCCATCGTCATCGCTACGAGGTCAACACCGCCTACAAGGACCGGCTCGAACAGCACGGCCTGCGGTTCTCGGGGCTGTCGCCGGACGGCGTGCTGCCGGAGATCGTCGAATACGAGGATCATCCCTGGTTCATCGGCGTGCAATTCCATCCCGAATTGAAATCGCGCCCGTTCGAGCCGCATCCGTTGTTTGCGTCGTTTATTCAAGCCGCGGTGGTACAGTCGAGGTTGGTCTAGGCCGCACATCGCCGGATTGTCATGTGCGCCTCGTCGCAAAGATGTGCGCGAGTTGGCCAAGACTCGACTAAGACTTGACCAAGACAGCCTCCCGTCCAGGCGCTATAAACGCCACGCAAGAACAGGGAGGATACCTATGATCTACGAGACACGCGTTTATCGTTGCCTGCCGGGCCGGTTGCCGGCGTTGTTGAAGCGTTTTGAGAACACCACGCTGAAGCTGTGGGAAAAGCACGGCATCAAGCAGGCCGGCTTCTTCACCACGCTGGTTGGCGAATCCAACCAGGAACTGACTTACCTGCTGGCCTGGGAGTCGCTTGCCGATCGCGAGAAGAAGTGGGCCGCATTCCAGAGCGATCCCGACTGGATCTCGGCGCGCGCCAAGACCGAGGAAGACGGCCAGATCGTCGGCAACATCGTCAATCAGCTGCTGGTGCCGACCTCGTTCTCGTCGGTCAAGTAAGCGCTTTTGCCAAACGGCCTCGACCATATCGTGCACGCCGTCCGCGATCTTGACGCGGCGGGGGAATTTTATGCGCGCGCCGGCTTCATTGTCGGCGCGCGTAACAGGCACGCGTGGGGCACGCATAATCGCATCGTGCAATTGAACAACGCCTATATCGAAATCCTTGAAATCGCCGAACCTGAAAAGATCCCGCCGCATGGCGCCCGATCGTTCTCGTTCGGCGCCTTCAACCGCGATTATCTCGGTGCGCGCGAAGGATTCTCGATGCTGATCCTCAACAGCCGCAACGCGATCGGGGATGCGCGCGCGTTCGAGGCTTCGGGCATCGGCCATTTCAAGGTGTTCGATTTCGCCCGTGAAGGCGCTAAGCCCGACGGCACCGTGATCAAACTCGCGTTCTCGCTGGCTTTCGCTGTTGATACGACCTCGCCGAATGTGCGCTTCGCGGTGTGCCAGCACCATTTTCCGGAGAATTTCTGGAACCCGGCGTTCCAGACCCATAGCAATGGCGCCAAGGGTGTGCCCGGCGTGGCGCTGGTCGCCGACAATCCGACCGACCATCACATTTTCCTCAAGGCCTTCACCGGCATCAGCGATCTGCATTCCAGTTCGATCGGCATCACCGCGCGTACCCAGAATGGCGACGTTGAGATCATCGCGCCGGTCGCGTTCCGCGATCAGTTCGGCGTCGCGATAAAAGCAGCCGGCGAGGGGATGACGCTGAACGCGTTGCGCTTCGAGGTCGCGGATATCGCGCAGGCGGAAGCGCTGTTGCGGCAAAACAATGTTGCCTGCCACCGCCATGTCGGCCGGCTCGTGGTGCCGCCCGATGCCGCCCATGGCGCAACCCTGATATTCGAACCCGCCAAAGCGGGCTGACCGGGTTGATCTCCGGAAGACGGCCCGGCATGGTCCGGCCGAACAAGGAACACGCTTTGAACGCCACCACCACAGCCGCGCCGATCGTTGCCGCCGGACCGGTCAAATTCGGCAATGACCTGCCGATCTCGATCATTGCCGGCCCGTGCCAGCTCGAGAGCCGCGCGCACGCGCTCGAAGTCGCCGGCGCGCTGAAGGAGATCGCCGCGCGGCTCGGAGTAGGCCTCGTCTACAAAACCTCGTTCGACAAGGCCAATCGCACCAGCGCATCGGCCGCGCGGGGCATCGGCCTGCAACAGGCGCTGCCGATCTTTGCCGAAATTCGCTCCTCGCTCGGGTTGCCCGTGCTCACCGACGTGCACGAAATCTCGCAATGCGCCGAGGTCGCGCCGGCCGTCGACGTGCTGCAGATCCCGGCGTTTCTGTCCCGGCAGACCGATCTGCTGGTGGCGGCGGCCGCGACCGGCAAGGTCGTCAACGTCAAGAAGGGCCAGTTCCTGGCGCCGTGGGACATGGCCAACGTCGTCGCCAAGATCACCGGCGCCGGCAACGTTAATGTGCTGGTCACCGAGCGCGGCGCTTCCTTTGGCTACAACACGCTGGTGTCGGACATGCGCGCGCTGCCGATCCTGGCGCGGACCACCGGCGCCCCCGTGATCTTCGATGCGACGCATTCGGTGCAGCAACCCGGCGGCAAGGGCGCGTCGTCGGGCGGCGAGCGCGAATTCGTTCCGGTGCTGGCGCGGGCCGCGGTCGCGGTCGGCGTGGCCGGGGTGTTCATCGAAACCCATCCCGATCCCGATCACGCGCCGTCCGACGGCCCCAACATGGTGCCGCTGCGTGAGTTCGAAGGTCTGCTGCGGACATTGATGGCATTCGACCGGCTGGCGAAAAGCCCGGCGGCCTGATGGGCAAGACCGCCAGCGGCGGCGATCAATCGCGCATGCCGCCAGTTCTGAACATCATCGCGCTGGCGACCTTCGCGGCCAGCCTGTCGGCGCGGGCGCTTGATCCGGTGCTGCCGCATGTCGCCAGCGATTTTTCCGTCAGCATCGCAACCGCGGCCGGATTTGCCTCGGTGTTCGCCTTCACCTTCGCCATCATCCAGCCGGCGCTGGGGGCGGCCGCGGATCTGTTCGGCAAGGCGCGGCTCGTCATCATCTGCCTGGTGCTGCTCGGCGTGGCCAACGTGCTCGGTGCGCTGTCGTCGTCATTTCCGATCTTGTTTGCGACGCGCATTCTGGCGGGGATCGGCGCCGGCGGCGTGTTTCCGATCGCGCTCGGGCTGACCAGCGATCTCGTCGGGCCCGAAAAACGCCAGATCGCGATCGGACGCACCCTGGCGGGCTCGATGACCGGCAATCTGCTGGGCGCATCGTTGTCGGGCCTGATCGGTGATTTCCTGGGCTGGCGCGGCGTGCTGGCGGTGCTCGGCTCGCTGGCGGTGGTGGCGTCGATCGCGGTCGCCCTTGGATTTCGCAACGGAGCGTTGACGCGGGTGCCGGCGAAGATCGATCTCTCCGTGCTCAAACATGGCTATCGCACCATCTTCGCCAATCCGAACGCGAAGGTTTGCTACAGCGCTGTGTTTGTCGAGGGCTGTTGCGTGCTTGGCCTGTTTCCCTATGTCGCCTCGTTCCTGTTCGAGCAGGGCATCACCAGCCTCTCGATCGGCGGCTTGGTGATCGCGGGCTTTGCGGTCGGGGGGCTGTTCTACACCCTGACGGTGTCGCGCCTGCTGCCGCGGATCGGCGTCAACGGTATGATGATCTCGGGCGCGGCGCTGATGGGCCTGCAACTCGCGATCATCGCCTTCGGTCCGCGCTGGCAGCTTCAGGCGTTCAACTTTCTTCTGATGGGGTGGGGCTTCTACATGATCCACGGGTCGCTGCAGGTGTTTGCCAGCGAACTGTCGGTGGAGGCGCGCGCCACCGCATTGTCGCTGCATTCGTTCTTCTTCTTCATGGGCCAGACCATCGGGCCGATCGCCTATGGCTTCGGCATCCTCAATGCCGGCAAGATTGCGACGCTGCTGAGCAGCGCGGTGATCATTGTGGTGCTGGGCCTGGTCTGCGCGCGGCTGTTGCGCCAAACCCGGCCGGCGGATGCGGGTGCGGCGTAGGGGCGCAGTCAAACTCGCGCGCGGCGTTGCCGGACCTCATCTCGACAAAATTGTGAGGCTCAGCATCAGCCGAATGGCGGACATTCGCAAATGTGGAACGGTCACGTCACGGCGGGTAAGATCAATACGGATCGATTTCACGCATGAGTCTCTCAAGTCCGTTCATCCGTCGTCCCGTCGCCACAACGCTGCTGACGTTCGGGTTGGTTGCCGCGGGTGTCATTGCGTTTTTCAAGCTGCCGGTCTCGCCGCTGCCGGATGTCGATATTCCGACCATCTCGGTGACGGCGACATTGCCGGGCGCGAGCCCGGCGGACGTCGCGACCACGGTGGCGAGTCCGCTGGAGCGTCATCTCGGCCAGATCGCCGATGTCAGCGAGATGACATCATCGAGTTCGCTCGGCTCGGCGCGGGTCAACCTGCAATTCAGCATCAGTCGCGACATCAATGGCGCCGCGCGGGACGTGCAGGCTGCGATCAACGCCTCGCGCGCCGATCTGCCGGCCTCGCTGCGGAGCAATCCCACCTATCGCAAGTTCAACCCGGCTTCGGCGCCGATCCTGATTTACACCCTGACATCGGATACGCTGCGCCCCGCCGAGCTCTATGACGCCGCCTCGACCGTGCTGGCCCAAAAACTGTCGCAGGTCGAAGGCGTCGGTGAAGTCAGCGTCAGCGGCGGCTCGCTGCCCGCGGTGCGGGTCGAGCTGACGCCGCGGGCGCTCTACAAATACGGCATCGGCCTGGAAGACGTGCGTGCCGCGCTCGGCAGCGCCAATGCCCATAGTCCGAAGGGCGGCATCGACGTCGGCGGGCAGCGCTACCAGCTCTATTCCAACGATCAGGCCATCAAGGCGGCGGACTACGAACCGCTGGTGGTGGCCTATCGCAACGGCGCGGCGGTGCGGCTGACCGATGTCGGTGACGTGCTTGATTCCGTGGAGAACCTGCGCGCGCTCGGCCTGTCCAACGGCAAACGGGCGATCATGATGATCGTGTTCCGGCAGCCCGGCGCCAACATCATCGGGATGGTCGACCGCGTGAAGGCGCTGATGCCGCAATTGCGCGCCTCGGTCTCGCCCGCGATCGATGTCAACCTCGCGGTCGACCGCTCGGTCACGATCCGGACCTCGCTGCTCGACGTCGAAATCACGCTGATCATCGCCGTTGTTCTGGTGATCCTGGTCGTGTTCGCGTTCCTGCGCAGCGGCAGGGCGACGCTGGTTCCCGTGGTGGCGGTATCGGTATCCCTGATCGCGACGTTCGCGGTGATGTACCTGCTCGGCTACAGCCTCAACATCTTCTCGCTGATGGCGCTGACGGTCGCGACCGGATTCGTGGTCGACGACGCCATCGTCGTGCTGGAAAACATTTCCCGTCATCTCGATGCCGGAAAGCCGCCGCTGGAGGCCGCGCTTCTGGGATCCCGGGAGGTCGGCTTCACGGTGCTGTCGATGAGCGTGTCGCTGATCGCGGTGTTCGTCCCGATCCTGCTGATGGGTGGCCTGGTCGGAAAGCTGTTCCGCGAATTCTCCATGACCATCACCATTGCGATCGTGATCTCGCTGGTGGTCTCATTGACGACGACGCCGATGATGTGCGCGGTGCTGCTGCGCGGCGAGCGCGGGCGGCCGCACGGGTGGATCTATCGCGCCAGCGAGCGCGCCTTCGACGCGCTGCTGGGTGGCTATCGGCGCACGCTGACGGTGGCGTTGCGTCACCCGCGCTCGGTGATGCTGGTTCTGGCGGCCGTCCTCGGCCTGAACTTCTATCTCTACGCCGCCGTTCCCAAGGGTTTCGTGCCGCAGCAGGATACCGGGTTGCTGATCGGGTCGATCCAGGCCGATCAAAGCATCTCGTTTCAACTGATGCAGCAGAAGCTGACGCAGCTCGTTGACATCGTCGGCAAGAATCCCGCGGTCAGTACCGCCGTCGGCTTCACCGGCGGCGGCCCGGGCCCGGGCGGCGGCTCAACCAACTCCGGCACGGTGTTCGTTTCCCTGAAGCCGCTGCGCGACCGCGGGCTAACCGCCGAGGAGGTGATCACCTCGTTGCGCAGTGAACTTGCCGCGGTGCCGGGCGCCACGCTGTTCCTGCAGGCGGTGGGGGACCTCGGCGGCGGCGGACGCTCGAGCAACGCGCAGTATCAGTACACGCTGCAGGGGCCGACATTCGAGGATCTGGATCAATGGACGCCGAAGATCGTGGCCGCGCTTCAGAACGTGTCTGATCTGGCCGATGTCAGCAGCGATCAGCAGGACAAGGGCCTGCAGGCCAACGTGGTGATCGACCGCGATACCGCCTCGCGTCTCGGGCTTTCCGTCGGCCAGATCGACAACACGCTGTACGACGCGTTCGGTCAGCGTCAGGTCTCGACCGTCTACGTCGCGCGCAACCAGTACCACGTGATCATGGAAGTGGCGCCTGCGTACTGGCAGGACCCGCAGACGCTGAAAGATGTTTATGTCAGCACCTCGGGCGGACCGGCCACCGGTTCGCAAACCACCAACGCCCTGGTCGGAACCGTGTCATCGACGCAGGCGACCTCGGTCAATTCGGTCGCGGCCAGCGCGGTGCGGAATCTCGCGACCAACTCGATCGGCGCCACCGGCAAAACCGCAGCGTCGACCGGCACGGCGGTCAGCGACCAGCCAGGAGACGATGATTCCGCTGTCCAGCATCGCCCGCTTCGGACAGGACCGGACATCCCTGATCGTCAACCATCAGGACGGCCTGGTCGCGAACACGATCTCGTTCAATCTTCCGACCGGCGTGTCGCTTTCCACAGCGGTGACGGCGATCGAAACGACCATGGAGCGGATTGGGGTTCCCGCTACTATCAAAGGCTCGTTCCAGGGCGTCGCCAAGATCTTTCAGGAATCGATCCGCAGCGAACCGTTTCTCGTCCTCGCGGCGCTGGCGACGATCTATATCTCGCTCGGCATGCTCTACGAGAGTTTTGTTCATCCGCTGACGATCCTGTCGACGTTGCCTTCGGCGGGCGTCGGAGCCGTGCTGGCGCTGATGCTGTTTCGCACCCAGTTCGATCTTATCGGAATGATCGGGGTGATCCTGCTGGTCGGCATCGTCAAGAAGAACGCCATTCTGATGATCGACTTCGCGCTCGACGCCGAACGCGCGCGGGATCTGTCACCGGCGGATGCGATTTATGAAGCTTGCCTGCTGCGCTTCCGGCCGATCATGATGACCACCATGGCGTCGCTGCTCGGCGCGGTGCCGCTGGTGATCGGGATGGGCGAGGGCAGCGAGTTTCGCCGGCCGCTCGGCATCACCATCATCGGCGGACTGGTGCTGAGTCAGATCCTCACGCTCTACACCACGCCGGTCGTCTATCTCTATCTCGATCGTTTCCGGCATTGGAGCCGGCGGGTGCGGCGTCGTGGCTGATTGTGGGCCCGCATCAAAGCGCCCTTGCGGCGTTCGACGCTCATGCTACCTGCGATGCCGGACTTCGCTTACACTTCCCAATGCAAGCTGCGCGCACCGGCGCTGAGGAGAGGCTGACATGACCGAAATCCATCACGTCGATGTCCCCGGCTACCCGGCGCCGCATTCGCCGTATTCGCATGCCGTTGTTGCCAACGGTTTTATATTCGTTTCGGGACAGATCCCGGTGAGGCCGGGAGGCGGTTCGACCGAGATCGTCGGCACAACCATGCAGGAGCAGACACGTCAGGCCCTCACCAACGTCAAGACCATCCTGGAGGCCGCCGGCAGCTCGCTCGACCGTATCGTGAAGGTCACCGTGCTGCTCGCCAGACCCGATCTCTACAAGGAGATGAACGAGGCCTATGCGGAATTCTTTCCGGGCGCGAAGCCGGCGCGGGCGATGGTCCGCTTCGGCGCCGACATTCCCGGCGTGCTGGTCGCCGTCGAGGCCGTTGCGTGCGTGTGAAGGCTGGCTCGGTCAGCCCCTTCCGCGATAGGGCGCGACGCCCTGGTCCGGAATCCACATGCCCTTCGGCAGCCTGCCGGTCTGCCAGAACACGTCGATCGGTATGCCGCCGCGCGGGTACCAATAGCCGCCGATGCGCAGCCATTTCGGTTTGATCTCGGCGGCGATCCGCTTGCCGATCATGACCGTGCAGTCCTCATGGAACGCGCCGTGGTTGCGAAAACTCGCGACATAAAGTTTCAGCGATTTCGACTCCAGCAGCCACGGCCCCGGCACATAATCGATCACCAGATGCGCGAAATCCGGCTGCCCCGTGACCGGGCACAGCGAGGTAAATTCCGGCGCCGTGAACCGCACCACGTAATTGGTGTCTTTCTGCGGATTGGGCACCCGGTCGAGTTTTGCCTGTTCCGGCGTATGCGGCCATTCGACCGCACGGCCGAGCTGCAACTCCGGTGATTTTGCTGATTTGCGTGGTGTTTTCGACATCATGTTCTCCGCTGCCGCGGTATTAGCCAATTGTAATACCAACGTCACGCGGGGAGGCGGCCTTTTCCGCCGCCATGCCTTGCTGTAAAGCAGCCCCAACCACCCCGTTACAGGCAATTTCCAAAGAGGCACCCATGACCGCCATCGTCGACATCATCGGCCGCGAAATTCTCGACAGCCGTGGCAATCCCACCATCGAGGTCGATGTGGTGCTGGAAGACGGCTCGCTCGGGCGCGCGGCGGTGCCGTCGGGCGCCTCCACCGGTGCCCATGAGGCGGTGGAACTGCGCGACGGCGACAAGACGCGCTATCTCGGCAAGGGCGTCCAGAAGGCGGTCGCGGCCGTCAACGGCGAGATCTTCGAGGCGCTGGCCGATATGGCGATCGAGGAGCAGGTGCAGATCGACCAGGTCATGATCGATCTCGACGGCACCCCCAACAAGAGCCGGCTCGGCGCCAACGCCATTCTCGGCGTGTCGCTCGCGGTCGCCAAGGCGGCGGCGGAATCCTTCGATATGCCGCTCTATCGTTATGTCGGCGGCACCTCGGCGCGGACCCTGCCGGTGCCGATGATGAACATCATCAATGGCGGCGTGCATGCCGACAACCCGATCGACTTCCAGGAATTCATGATCCTGCCGGTCGGCGCCAGCAGCTTTGCCGAAGCGCTGCGCTGCGGCTCGGAGATTTTCCACACGCTGCGCGGCGAATTGAAGAAGGCCGGCCACAACACCAATGTCGGCGACGAGGGCGGCTTCGCGCCGAACCTGCCGTCGGCGGACGCCGCCCTGGAGTTCGTGATGGCCGCGATCGGCAAGGCCGGTTACAAGGCCGGCCACGACGTCATGCTGGGCCTGGACTGCGCGTCCACTGAATTCTTCAAGGACGGCAAATACGTCTATGGCGGCGAGAACAAGACGCGCTCGCGCTCCGAGCAGGCAAAATATCTCGGCCGATCTCGTCGCGCGCTACCCGATCGTCTCGATCGAGGACGGCATGTCCGAGGATGACATGGACGGCTGGAAGGAGCTGACCGATCTGATCGGCAGCAAATGCCAGCTGGTCGGCGACGATCTGTTCGTCACCAACGTGATCCGGCTTGCCGACGGCATCAAGCACGGCCGCGCCAACTCCATCCTGGTCAAGGTCAACCAGATCGGCACGCTGACGGAAACGTTGAGCGCGATCGAGATGGCGTACAAGGCGGGCTATACCGCCGTGATGTCGCATCGTTCGGGTGAAACCGAGGACTCCACCATCGCCGATCTCGCGGTCGCGACCAATTGCGGGCAGATCAAGACCGGTTCGCTGGCGCGCTCCGACCGCACCGCGAAATACAACCAGTTGCTGCGGATCGAGCAGGAACTGGGCGCCCAAGCGAAATACGCCGGCAGGGCCGCGCTGAAAGCGCTGGCATAGGCCGGAGACACCATCGATTATCAGAGGTCGCGCCGCTCAAAAATAATAAAAGCCGGAGGATAAAAGCAATGACGCAACCGATGCTGTTTTCTCCACTCGAACTGCGCGGCGTGCGTCTGAAGAACCGGGTCGTGGTTGCGCCGATGCATCAATATTCGGCGGTCGAGGGTTTTGCGACCGACTGGCATCTGGTCAACGCCGGCAAATATGCGCAAGGCGGCGCCGGGCTCGTCATCATGGAGTCGACCAAGGTGGCGCGCAACGGCTGCGGCACAGTCGGCGACACCGGGCTTTGGAACGACAATTTCATTCCGGGGCTTGCGCGCTGCGCCGCCTTCATCAAGGCGCATGGCGCGGTCGCGGGCCTCCAGCTCGGTCATTCCGGCCGCAAGGCGCGGCTGTCGCGTCCCTGGGAGGGCGGCAAGCCGCTGCGCGGCGACGAGCCCGAAATCTTCGACTGGGACGGCTGGGAGCTGGTGGCGCCGAGCGCGGTGCCGCATTCCGAGCGCTCACCTGTGCCGCGCGCGCTGTCGCATAACGAGGTGCGCGATCTCGCGGTCAAATGGGGCGAGGCCGCCGCGCGCGCCGCGACCGCCGGTTTCGATGTCATGGAGATCCACGGCGCCCATGGCTATCTGATCCATCAATTCCTGTCGCCGGTCGCCAATGTCAGGACCGATGAATATGGCGGCTCCGAACTCAACCGGATGCGGTTTGCGGTCGAGGTCGCCGAATGCGTGCGCGCGGCGTGGCCTGCCGACAAGCCGCTGTTCATGCGGCTGTCCTGCGAGGACGACGCCGGCTGGGGGCCGGATGAGAGCGTTCGGCTGGCCAAGCTGCTTAAAGCCAAGGGCGTCGACGTGATCGACTGCTCGTCCGGCGGCACGCTGGCGCTACTCGCCGATGGACGGCGAGCGTTCGAAGAAATACGGCTACCAGGTTCCTTACGCGGAGCGTATCCGCAAGGAGGCCGATGTCATGACCATGGCGGTCGGGCACATCGTGCATGCCGACCAGGCCGAAGCGATCCTGCAGCAAGGCCGGGCCGACCTGACCGCGCTCGCGCGCGAGATCATGTACAATCCGAACTGGCCGATGGATGCCGCGCAAAAACTCGGCGCCGATCCCGACTTTCATCTGGTGCCGCCGCCTTATTCCTATTGGCTCGGCAAACGCGCCAAGTCCGCCTTCGAAGGCAAACCATCGACCTGGGTTGCCGGCATATCGGATCCCGCCGCCACCAAAGCCTGACAACGATATCCAACAACAATAGAGGTCGATCGCGACCGCACGAGGGAGAGACATCGTGAGTTCTGAAAACCATAAAACCGGGCTTCAATTGCGGTCGCTGCTCAAGAGCAGCGGTGAACTCGAGGTGTCGCTGGCCAATGTCCCGACATCGGAACCGAAGGATGACGAGATCGTGGTTCGGGTCGAGGCCACGCCGATCAATCCATCCGATCTGGGGCTGCTGTTCGGTCCGGCCGATATGGCCGCGGCCAAGTTTTCCGGCACCCAGGAAGCTCCCGTCGTGACGGCCCAAATGCCTGCCGCGGCGCTGAAAGGCATGGCGGCACGGCTGGATGAATCGATGCCGGTCGGCAACGAAGGCGCCGGCGTGGTGGTCAAAGCCGGCGCGTCTGATGCCGCGCAGGCGCTGATGGGCAAGACGGTGTCGATGATCGGCGGCGCGATGTACGCGCAGTACCGCGTGGTCAGGGCCAAGGACGTCATGGCGCTGCCGGAGGGCACCACGGCCGCCGACGGCGCCTCGTGGTTCGTCAACCCGCTGACCGTCGCTCGGCATGACCGAGACCATGCGGCGCGAGGGTCACAAGGCGCTGGTGCACACCGCCGCCGCGTCGAACCTCGGGCAGATGCTCAACAAGATCTGCCTGAAGGACGGTATCGGCCTCGTCAACATCGTGCGCAGCCAGGAGCAGGCGGCTATCCTGCACAAGATCGGCGCCAAACATGTCGTCGAATTCATCCGCGGCAAGCTTCATGGACGATTTGACCAACGCGCTGGTGGAGACCGGCGCCACGATCGCGTTCGATGCCATCGGCGGCGGCACGCTCGCCGGGCAAATCCTCACCTGCATGGAAACCGCGATCAACAAGACCGCAAAAGCCTACAGCCGCTACGGATCGAACGTGCACAAGCAGGTCTACATCTACGGCAGCCTCGACACCCGTGCCGTCGAACTGAACCGCGCCTTCGGCATGGCCTGGGGCGTCGGCGGCTGGCTGCTGTTTCCGTTCCTGCAGAAGATCGGACGGGCCGACGGCGCAAAGCTGCGACAGCGCGTGGTCGCCGAACTCAAGACCACCTTTGCCAGCCACTACACCAAGGTCGTCTCGTTGCAGGAAGCGCTGCAGCCTTCCAACATCGCGATCTACAACAAGCGCTCCACCGGCGAGAAATTCCTGATCAATCCGAGCAAGGGCGGGTAGGCGCTCGTAGCGCCCGGGCCTGCTGCGTGCCGATGAAGTGATCGAGTGACGCCTTGCTCGAATGGCAGGGATTTATTAATCGGCGTTTATTATTCCAGCACCGGCTGAGATGGGGATCGCTATATCCGACGCAAGTTCTATGCGCTCACGTGACGAGGCGGCTTGCGTTCGATCCGCAACAGCAGGACATTCGCGCCGAAAAACAGCCGCCCAAAACTATCAACTGGAGAGAGAACTCGCATGATCGACCTGAACCGCCGCCAACTTCTCGCCGGCGCTGCCGCAGCAGGCGCCGCTGGTGCCTTGACATCGTTGGGGACGACCGCACGCGCCTCGGAGCCGCCCGCCGGCGCCCAGGCGCCCGGTTTCTATCGCTACAAGGTCGGCGCCTACGAATGCACCTCGATCAATGACGGCGCGCGTTCGTTTCCGCTGCCCGATACGTTCGTGACCAATGTCCCGAAGCCCGAGGCGCTCGCGGCGGCGGAAGCTGCCTATATGCCGAAGGGCATGGTGACGGTGCCGTTCAATCCGCAGCTGATCAACACCGGCAGCAAGCTGATCCTGATCGACACCGGCAATGGCGTCGCCAATCTCGAGCCGACCAAGGGCGCGGTCGGCCGCACGCTGCAAAATCTCGCGGCCGCCGGCGTCGACCCCAAGATGATCGATGTCGTGCTGCTGTCACATCTGCATCCCGACCACACCAACGGCATCCGTGCGCTCGATGGCTCGATGGCGTTCCCGAATGCCGAGATCATGGTGCCGTCGGTCGAGTGGGCGTTCTGGACCAGCGACGAGAACGCGGCCAAGGCACAATCCAACGAGATGATGAAGAATTATTTCGCCAATGTGAAAAAGACCTTCGCCGGCATCGAATCCAAGGTGACGAAATACGACTGGGGCAAGGAAGTTGCCCCCGGCATCACTTCGATCAGCACCCCGGGTCACACGCCAGGACACACCTCGTTTGCGATCGCGTCGGGCAATTCGAAAATTCTGATCCAGTCCGACGTCACCAATATTCCCGAGTTCTTCCTGCGCAATCCGGACTGGCATGTCGCCTATGACACCGACGGCGACCTGGCGCAGAAGACCCGTCACAAATTCTACGACATGGCGGCGGCCGAGAAGGCGACGGTGGTGGGCTTCCATTTCACCTTCCCCTGCATCGGTCACGTCGAAAAGGACGGCACGAAATACCGGCTGATCCCGTCGGCCTGGAATCCGGTGATCTGACCGCAGCATCGTATTAACGGAGCGGGCCGCCGCGCAGGGCAGGCCCGCTCCGGCTGTGGATCGTCGGCGTCAACGCTGCGTTTCCAAAATTGCTCGGTTCATGCACTTGCATGTTCTCGCCGGTGCGGTTTATGTCAGGGCCGTTCGGTTCGGCGCCCCAGTCTCAGCTACAAGGAAATCCCATGGCCACCCATAACGTTGTCGTCATCGTCGGCAGCCTTCGCAAAGAGAGTTTTTCGCTCAAGATCGCCAACACCCTGGCCAAGCTGGCGCCGGCCAGCCTGAAGCTCGACGTCGTCACCCCGCACGGCATTTCGTTTTTCAATCAGGATCTGGAAGCTGCCCCTCCGGCCGATTGGCTGGCGTTCCGGGAGAAGATCCAGAAATCCGACGGCGTCATCTTCGTGACACCTGAATATAACCGCTCGATCCCGGGCGTGCTGAAGAACGCCATCGACGTGGCGTCGCGCCCCTATGGCAAGAGCTCGTTCCTGGGCAAGCCGGTCGGCATCGTCAGCAATTCGCCGGGACCGCTGGGGGGTGTCAACGCCGCCAAGAATTTGCAGAACGTCCTGCCGGGCATCTCCGGCCCGATCCTCGGCCAGCCCGAGATCTATCTGAACGCCGTCGGCGACGCGTTCGACGACAAGGGCGCATGTACCAAGGAATCGCTGCAGGCGGTGCTGAAGCAATATATCGACGCCTACGCGGCGTTCGTGGAACGGCATCACCGATAGGCCGGACGGCCGCCCGCCGGGTTGGTCGCCGGGCGGGCGGTCTCTTAGGATTACATTCGCTTAGGATTCCATTAACCGGACCGTCGCATTGTCCGGTTTATGGTCTCTCGCAGCCGACTCAAATCCGTGCTTACCGGGCTCGCCCTCTATGCAATGGCGGCGGCGATGATCGGCTATTTCGGCGTCAACGCCTATACCGGCAAATATGGGCTGAATGCGCAGCAGGAACTGGATCAGGAGATCATCGCCCTGACCTCCGAACTGGCGCGGTTGAAGCGCGAGCGTGCCGAGGGCGAACAACGCGTTTCGCTGCTGCGGTCCGACCGGGTCGATCCCGACATGCTCGACGAACGCGCGCGCTATCAGCTCGACTACGTCAACCCGCACGACTTGGTCAGGCTCAATCCAGCCCCGAGCAATCCGAACTAATCCTCAAATTTCAAAACCCGGCGAAATCGATTTCGAAAATTTCGCGCCGGGTTGCAGTGCGGCATAGCTAAGCTTTGGCAAGCTCACGCAATCCTTTCATGGCGGTTTGAGTTGAGCTAGAGAGGGCTATTCGCTCTCTCATCCGGAATTGCCATGGCCGCACCGAAAAAAACCGCCGCAAAGGAAGCAGGGCAGGAGAAGGAACACGACTCCCCGCCGGAATTCACCAGAGAGCAGGAACTGGCCGCGCTACGCGACATGTTGCTGATCCGGCGTTTCGAGGAGAAGGCCGGCCAGCTCTACGGCATGGGTGCGATCGGCGGCTTCTGCCATCTCTATATCGGTCAGGAAGCGGTCGTGGTCGGCATGCAGATGTCGCTGAAGCAGGGCGATCAGGTCATAACCGGGTACCGCGACCACGGACATATGCTGGCTTGCGGCATGGAAGCCAAAGGCGTGATGGCCGAACTGACCGGCCGACAGGGTGGGTATTCCCACGGCAAGGGCGGCTCCATGCACATGTTCAGCAAGGAGAAGAATTTTTACGGCGGCCACGGCATCGTCGGCGCCCAGGTCTCGCTCGGCACCGGCCTCGCGTTCGCCAACCGCTATCGCGGCAATGATTTTGTCAGCGTGGCCTATTTCGGCGACGGCGCCTCCAATCAGGGCCAGGTCTATGAGAGCTTCAACATGGCGGAGCTGTGGAAGCTGCCGGTGATCTACGTCATCGAGAACAACCGCTACGCCATGGGCACTTCGGTGACGCGGTCTTCCGCACAGACCGATTTCTCCAAGCGCGGCGCTTCCTTCAACATTCCGGGCAAGCAGGTCGACGGCATGGACGTCCGTGCGGTGAAGGCCGCCGGCGACGAGGCGGTCGCCTGGTGCCGCGCCGGCAAGGGGCCCTACATCCTGGAAATGCAGACCTACCGCTACCGCGGCCACTCGATGTCGGATCCAGCGAAATACCGGACCCGCGAAGAGGTCGAGAAAGTCCGTCAGGATCAGGATCCGATCGAGCAGGTTCGCGGTCGGTTGCTGGCCGCCAAGGTCAGCGAGCAGGAATTGAAGGCGATCGACGCCGAGGTGCGCGAGATCGTCAATGCGGCCGCCGACTTTGCCCAGCACGATCCCGAGCCCGACGTATCCGAGCTTTACACCGACATCTACCGCTGAGCAGGCGCAAGTCTAATTCGGAGTTCCCATGCCAATTCAAGTGCTGATGCCTGCGCTGTCGCCCACCATGGAAAAGGGCAACCTCGCCAAATGGCTGAAGAAGGAAGGCGAGACCATCAAGTCGGGCGATGTCATCGCCGAGATCGAGACCGACAAGGCGACGATGGAAGTCGAGGCGACCGATGAGGGCACGCTCGGCAAAATCCTGATCCCGGAAGGCACCGCCGACGTCGCGGTCAACACCCCGATCGCGACCATCCTGGCTGACGGCGAAAGCGCGGCCGATCTCGGCAAGGCCGCGGCCGCACCGCCCAAACCGGAGAAGGCCGCCGAGGCCGCAGCACCTGCCGCGGAAGCGAAGTCAGCGCCGGCCGAAGCCAAACCCGCGCCGGAAGCCAAGCCGTCGGCGCCGAAGGCCGCTGCCGAGCCCGATCCGGAAGTGCCTGAAGGCACCGAGATGGTGACCATGACCATCCGCGACGCGCTGCGTGACGCGATGGCCGAGGAGATGCGGCGCGACCCCGATGTCTTCCTGATGGGCGAAGAGGTCGCCGAATATCAGGGCGCCTACAAGGTCAGTCAGGGCCTGCTGCAGGAATTCGGCGCCCGGCGTGTGATCGATACGCCGATCACCGAGCACGGCTTTGCCGGCATCGGCGTGGGTGCGGCGATGTCCGGCCTGAAGCCGATCGTCGAATTCATGACCTTCAACTTCGCCATGCAGGCGATGGACCAGATCATCAACTCGGCCGCCAAGACGCTGTACATGTCGGGCGGACAAATGGGCTGCGCGATCGTGTTCCGCGGCCCGAACGGCGCCGCCGCTCGCGTCGCGGCCCAGCACAGCCAGGACTATTCGTCCTGGTATTCGCAGGTTCCGGGATTGAAGGTGGTCTCGCCGTACTCGGCCGCCGATTACAAGGGCCTCCTGAAGGCCGCGATCCGCGATCCCAATCCGGTGATCTTCCTCGAGAACGAAATTCTGTACGGCCATACCGGCGAAGTGCCGAAGCTCGACGATTACGTGATCCCGATCGGCAAGGCGCGCGTGGTGCGCTCCGGCGGCCATGTCACCATCATCTCCTGGTCGAACGGAATGTCCTACGCGCTGAAGGCCGCCGATGAGCTGGCCAAGGAAGGCATCGAGGCCGAAGTGATCGATTTGCGTACGCTGCGCCCGATGGACACCGAGACCCTGGTCGCTTCCGTGAAGAAGACCGGCCGCGCCGTGACGGTGGAAGAGGGCTGGCAGCAGAACGGCGTCGGCGCCGAAATCGCCGCCCGCCTGATGGAGCACGCGTTCGATTATCTCGATGCGCCGGTGGCGCGGGTATCGGGCAAGGACGTGCCGATGCCCTATGCGGCCAATCTCGAAAAGCTGGCATTGCCCACCGTGGCCGAGGTGGTCGAAGCCGCCAAAGCCGTTTGCTACAGGTGATCGATGGCTGGTCCCAGGGAGCAGCCATTGCCGCCTGACGTGATCGGTCGCGATGACGCCACCGAAGTGCTGCGCGCGTTTGTGGTCGATGGCGGATTGTCGATCGCGTTCACGCGCGCGTTCGAGGAGCCGGATATGTGGGGCCTGCTTCTGGTCGATATCGCGCGCCATGCCGCCCGCGCCTTTGCGCGCGAGAGCGACTACGCCGAGGACGAGGCGCTGAGCCGCATCGTCAACATGTTCGAAGCTGAAATCGCGCGGCCGACCGACGCCGGCACCACCACGCCACGGTCGCAACAGGGTCACTGACAATGCCAATCAATATTCTCATGCCTGCGCTGTCGCCCACGATGGAAAAGGGCAACCTTGCCAAGTGGCTCAAGAAAGAGGGCGACAAGGTCAAGTCGGGCGACGTGATCGCCGAGATCGAGACCGACAAGGCGACGATGGAAGTCGAAGCGGTCGACGAGGGCACCATCGCCAAGATCCTGGTGCCCGAAGGCACCCAGGATGTGCCGGTCAATGACATCATCGCGGTGCTGGCCGGCGACGGCGAGGATGTGAAAGCGGCGGGTTCAGGCGCCGCACCGGCGTCCAAGCCAGCGGAAGCACCGGCGCCGAAACCTGCCGCGGCTCCGGCACCGGCGGCTGCCGCAGCCCCCGCTGCGAAGGCGCCTGCGCCCGCCGCAGCGCCAGCTCCCGCGCCGAAAGCTGCTGCTCCGGCGGCACAAGCCAATGGTCACGACCGTACGTTCTCATCGCCGCTGGCCCGTCGTCTCGCCAAGGAAGCCGGCATTGAGCTCGCCCGCATCAACGGCTCCGGCCCGCACGGCCGGATCGTCGCCCGCGACGTCGAGGAGGCCAAATCCGGCAAGGGCCTCAAGGCACCGGCCGCGGCGCCCGCCGCCGGGCCTGCGATCGCGCCGTCGATGTCGGACAAGCAGATCCTGGCGCTGTTCGAGCCCGGCAGCTACGAGGTCGTGCCGCATGACGGCATGCGCCGCACCATCGCCCAGCGCCTGACCGCATCGGTGCAGACCGTTCCGCATTTCTACCTGACCATGGACTGCGACATCGGCAAGCTTTTGGCGGCGCGCGAGGAGATCAACGCTTCGGCGCCAAAGGACAAGGAAAAGAAGCCGGTCTACAAATTGTCCGTGAACGATTTCGTCATCAAGGCGATGGCGATCGCGCTGCAGCGCATTCCCGATTGCAATGTGAGTTGGACCGAAGCCGGCATGCTCAAGCACAAGCATTCCGATATCGGTGTCGCCGTGGCGATGCCCGGCGGCCTGATCACGCCGATCATCCGCAACGCCGAGACCAAGTCGCTGTCGACGATTTCGGCCGAAATGAAGGATTTCGCGGCGCGGGCGCGAGCCCGCAAGCTGAAGCCCGAGGAATATCAGGGCGGCACCACCGCGATTTCCAATCTCGGCATGTACGGCATCAAGGATTTTACCGCGGTGATCAATCCGCCGCACGCCACCATCCTGGCGGTCGGCACCAGTGAGGAGCGCGCGGTGGTGCGGGGCGGCAAGATCGAGGCCGCGCACATCATGAGCGTGACGCTGTCCTGCGATCACCGTGCGGTCGACGGCGCGCTCGGCGCCGAACTGATCGGTGCGTTCAAGATGCTGATCGAAAACCCCGTCATGATGATGGTGTAGGCCGTCGTCGTTCACAGGTCACAAGGGCGATCATGCGATCAGCGGGAGTTTTCATCCTGGCTTTTGTCGCCTCGGCCATTGCCGGTCTCGTGGTCTATGCCGCGGCGTCGTTTTTGCCGGATTGGGATGATCCCGCCGGGCGCGGTCTCGGCGAGGCGTTTCGCGGGCTGTTGACGCTGTCCTATGTGGTGCTGGGGGCCGTTCTTTACGGCGTTGCCGTGTGGCGCCGCGATCGCGAGCGTCGCCTCAAGCGCGTGTTGTATGTGCTGTTTCTGGTGCCGTTTTTGATCGTCGCGCTAGGCGTGCTCGACAACGGAATCCGTTCCATCAACTGGCTGCACGAGAGCGTCGGCATGGTGCAGATGTTCACGCCGCTCTGGACCGTCGCGCTGGTACAATGGCTGATCCTCCATACATATTTCTCGCGGCCGACCCTGTTTGCGAAAGCCGCTTCCAGATGAAATCCGAAACCCTGACATCGACGCGGACGCCGCACGATGCGTGCGTGAGCTAACGGGAGCCTGCCATGGCCGATACATCCTTCGATATCATCATCATCGGCTCCGGCCCCGGCGGCTACGTCGCCGCGATCCGGGCGGCGCAGCTCGGCTACAAGACCGCGATCATCGAGAAATCCTATCTCGGCGGCATCTGCCTCAACTGGGGCTGCATTCCGACCAAGGCGCTGCTGCGCTCGGCGGAAATCTATCACTACATGCAGAACGCCAAGGACTACGGGTTGTCGGCCGACAATGTCAGCTTCGACGCCGGCGCGGTGGTCAAGCGCTCGCGCGGTGTCTCCAAGCGCCTCAACGACGGCGTCGGCTTTCTGATGAAAAAGAACAAGGTCACGGTGATCTGGGGCGAAGCCACCATCGATGCGCCCGGCAAGATCACGGTGAAGAAATCCGCGGTCGAGGCGCCGAAGGGGGCGATGGGCGAGGGCGCCTATCAGGCCAAGCATATTATCCTTGCCACCGGTGCGCGGCCGCGCGTGCTGCCGGGGCTGGAGCCCGACAAGAAGCTGATCTGGACCTATTTCGAGGCCATGGTGCCGGAGAAGATGCCGAAGTCGCTGCTGGTGGTCGGCTCCGGCGCGATCGGCATCGAGTTTGCGTCGTTCTTTCACACCATGGGCGCCGACGTGACCGTGGTCGAGGTGCTGCCGCAGATCCTTCCGGTGGAGGATGCCGAGATCGCGACGATGGCGCGCAAGCGCTTCGAGAAACAGGGCATCAAAATCCTCTCCTCGACCAAGGTGACGAAGCTGGAGAAGAAGAGCGACAGCGTGGTCGCCACCATCGACGACGGCAAGACGCCGCAGACAATCGAGTTTGACCGGGTGATTTCCGCGGTCGGCGTGGTCGGCAATATCGAAAATCTCGGGCTGGAAAAGCTCGGCGTCAAAACCGATCGCGGCTGCGTCGTGATCGACGGCTACGGCAAGACCAACGTGCCCGGCATCTACGCGATCGGCGATGTCGCGGGGCCGCCGATGCTGGCGCACAAGGCCGAACATGAAGGCGTGGTCTGCGTCGAAGCCATCAAGGGCCTGCATCCGCATGCCACCGACAAGCTGCTGATCCCGGGCTGCACCTACTGCAATCCGCAAGTAGCCTCGGTCGGCCTCACCGAAGCCAAGGCCAAGGAAGGCGGCCGCGAGATTCGCGTTGGCCGCTTCCCGTTCGTCGGCAACGGCAAGGCGATTGCGCTCGGCGAGGATCAGGGCCTGGTCAAGGTGATCTTCGACAAGAAGACCGGCCAGTTGCTTGGCGCCCATATGATCGGCGCCGAAGTCACCGAACTGATCCAGGGCTACGTGGTCGCGATGAACCTGGAGACCACGGAAGAAGAACTGATGCACACCATCTTCCCGCATCCGACCCTGTCGGAAATGATGAAGGAAGCGGTGCTCGACGCCTACGGCCGCGTGCTGAACATGTAAGGCATCATCCGTCGCAGGATTAGCCCTAGAAAAAAGAAAGAATGTAGCCGTGAAAGACAATGACAATTTGACGATCGAGCGCCCGACTTTCGTGACCCATCTCGAATGCGCGATGGAAGGCGATCATTATCCGGCCGACCAGATCCATAACCTCTCCAAGGCCGGCAAGCCGCTGTTGGTGCGCTACGATCTGGCCGGCGTGAAGAAGGCGCTGACCAAGGACGCGCTGAAGCAGCGGCCTGCCGATCTCTGGCGCTATCGCGAGATGCTGCCGGTGCGCAAGGTCGGCGATATCGTCAGCCTCGGCGAGGTCACGACGCCGCTCATTCGTCTGCCCAAGCTTGCCAAGAAGATCGGCGGCGGCGAGATCATCGTCAAGGATGAGGGGCGGTTGCCGACCGGCTCGTTCAAGGCGCGCGGCCTGGTCATGGCGGTGTCGATGGGCAAGGCGCTCGGCATCAAGCATATGGCGATGCCGACCAACGGCAATGCCGGCGCCGCCCTCGCGGCTTACGCGACCTCTTGCGGCATCAGGACCACGATCTTCTGCCCCGCCGATACGCCCGAGGTGAATGTCAGCGAAATCGAGTTGCAGGGCGCGACGGTCTATCGCGTCAACGGCCTGATCGACGATTGCGGCAAGATCGTCGGCGAGGGCAAGGCCAAGGCCGGCTGGTTCGATACCTCGACCCTGAAGGAGCCGTACCGGATCGAGGGCAAGAAGACGATGGGGCTGGAGCTGGCCGAACAGCTCGATTGGGATGTGCCGGACGTGATCTTCTATCCGACCGGCGGCGGCACCGGCCTGATCGGGATGTGGAAGGCGTTCGCCGAACTGGAAGCCATCGGCTTCATCGGCAGCAAGCGGCCGCGGATGGTCGCGGTGCAGGCATCGGGCTGCGCGCCGATGGTCCGCGCCTTCGAGAACGGCACCGAGCATGCGCCGCGCTGGGAAGACGCCCACACCATTGCCTCCGGCATCCGGGTGCCGCAGGCGGTTGGAGATTTTCTGATCCTGCGAGCGGTCCGCGAGAGCAAGGGTTTCGCCATTGCGGTCGAGGACGAGAAGATTTCTGCTGCGCTCAACGAAGTCGCGCGCGAAGAAGGACTGCTGTTGTGTCCGGAGGGTGCCGCGACCTATGCTGCGTACAAGCAAAGTCTCGCAGATGGACGCGTCAGCAAAAATGATCGCGTGATGCTGTTCAATTGCGCGACAGGGCTCAAATACCCGTTGCCGCCGGTAACGCGCACGCTCGATCGCCACAAGCCGATCGACTACGCGAAGCTGTAAAAACATCATCCTTCGAGACGCGGCGAAGACGCCGCTCCTCAGGCGATAACGGCGAAGCCGTTACGCAGGGATGAGGGCGGTGTTTGTAGCTGTCACGCGGCGCTGGGGGATGTAGTGCGAAGAATGATGTGGGCCGTATTAGCGGCATTGTTGCTTTCGAACGGTCACGCGCTGGCGGACAATTTTCCCTCGCGTCAGATCACCATCGTGGTGCCGTTCTCGGCGGGCGGCCCGTCGGACGCGATGGCGCGCGTGCTGGCCGAACGCATGCAGCGGTCGCTGGGCCAGACCGTCCTGATCGAGAACGTCACCGGCGCGGGCGGTTCGCTCGGCGTCGGCCGCGTGGCGCGGGCAGCCCCGGACGGCTACACCATCGGCTTCGGCCATCTCGGTACCAATGTCGCCAACGGCGCGATCTACAAGCTCGGCTACGACCTCGTCACCGATCTTGAGCCGGTGGTGATGCTGCCGAGCAATCCGATGATCATCGTCAGCAAGACCGCGGTGCCCGCCAAGACTTTGCCGGAGCTGTTGGCCTGGTTGAAGGCCAAACCGACCCCGCCGACCGCCGGCACCGCCGGCGCCGGCTCGGGCAGCCATATCGCCGGGCTGTATTTCGAGAACGTCTCTGGCATCAAGCTGCAATACGTGCCCTATCGCGGCACCGCGCCGGCGTTGACCGATCTGGTCGCCGGACAGATCGATATCATCGTCGACCAGACCTCCAACTCGATCAGCCAGGTGCGGGCAGGGACCATCCGCGCCTACGCCGTCACGGCCGACAAGCGCGTCGATTCCGCGCCGGAGATTCCGACCACCGACGAAGCCGGACTGCCCGGATTTCACATGACGCTGTGGTCGGGATTCTGGGTGCCCAAGGACACGCCGAAGGACATCGTCGCCAAGCTCAACGCCGCCGCGGTCGAAGCGCTGGGCGATCCCGGCGTGCAGAAGAAGCTCGGCGACCTCGGCCTTGATATGCCGCCCAAGGATCAGCTGACGCCGGCAGCATTGGGCGCCTGGCAGAAAGCCGAAATTGCAAAGTGGTGGCCGATGATCAGGGCGGCCAACGTCAAGGTGGAGTAGCAATCGAGCGCATCAAGCGCTGGCCCACGACTGGCGCGATCGGCAACGACGCCCCACATCGGTACCGCACCATCAATGCGGCGCGCCCCAAAACCAGGTGGGAGATTGCGATGGATGATCAAACCGTGCGAGCGGCGCTGCAGCGCCATTGGGAGGCTTCGGACGCGAGCGATTTCGAGGTCGAACATGAAATCTACCGTGAGGACGCCGTGCTTGATTATCCGCAATCGGGCGAGCGGATCCGCGGCCGGCGCAACATTCAGGAGAGCCGAACCGTCCAGCCCAACAAGAAGCGTTTTAAGGTCCGGCGCATGATCGGCAGCGGCGATCTCTGGGTCACTGAATTCGTGCTCAGCTATGACGGCATACCATCCTACACGGTGAGCATCATGGAATTCCGCGAAGGCCGGGTGGCCCACGAAACGCAATATTTCGCCGATCGGTTTGACCCTGGACCCTCGCGGGCGCATCTTGTTGAGCAGATAGCGCGCGGGATGGATTAGCCGTCCCTTTCAGCCGTAAACTAACGCGCGAAGGCGTAATAGCGTCATCGCGAATGCGCTCACGCGATCTACCGGTCGCCGGGCAGTTCACAAGAATAAAAAAGGGCGGGAAGACATGAAGGTCACACGAAGGGCTTTGTTGGGCGGTGTCGCGGCGGGAGTGACGTTCGGTCCGGCAATCGCAGCGTCGTCGACCGGCGAATGGCCGGTGCGTCCGGTGCGGTTGATTTCGACCTATGCTGCCGGTGGCTCCAGTGACATCTCCTTGCGCATCCTGGCCGAGTATTTCGAAGGGAAGCTGGGCAATAAATTCTTCGTCGAGAACAGACCCGGCGCAGGTTCGACGATTGCCAATCAGGCGGTGGCGCGAGCCGACCCGGACGGCTACACGTTCCTGTATGCGGCGGCACCTTACGAGACGGCTGAGGCCATGTTCGGCAAGCTCAGCTATGACCCGCACAAGGATCTGCGCCCCATTGCGATGGCGACGGCCGTCCCGCTTTTTCTGATCGTCAACGCGCATGCGTCGTACAAAACCCTGCAGGAGTTCATCGCCTATGCCAAATCAAAACCTGATGGTGTCACGTTCGCGTCGCCCACGCCTGGTTCTCAACCGCATCTGGCCGCAGAACTCCTGACCAGAACCGCTGGCATCAAGGGCGTCGCGGTTCAATTCGGGGGCGATGCACCGTCGTATATCGAGCTTCTGGCCGGGCGTGTCGATGCCACCACCACTGCGCTCCCGGCAGCCTTGTCCCACATAAAAACCGGCGCGCTGCGCGTGCTCGGATGTTTTTCCGATCAGCGCAGCTCGCTCTATCCGGAAGCTGCGACCCTGCGCGAGCAGGGCGAAGATGTCGTCGCCGTCGGCTGGTATGGTTTTATGGCGCCTGCGGCCACACCTGATCCGATCATCGAGCAGATGCAATCTGAAATCGGTCAGGCCGTCTCGGATGCAACGGTAAAGCAAAGGCTGGCCGTGCAGGGCTGCGACGTGCACTATTTAGCCGGTCCGGAGTTCGGGAAGTTCATCGACAGCGAGACCGGGAAGTGGAGCAAGATCATTCGCGAGGCTGAAATCAACCAGCGGTAGGCGATCATTTTCTGACGAATGATCTGCAGTTTTTCCTCTAAATTCCGGTGGAAACGGGCAAAGTGCCGAAACCGCCGCTCGCCACGAAAAAGACGAGACGGTCTGCCAAAACCTGACCGTACGCCGGTGTCCCGATCGCTGAAAGCGGCGAATACGAGGTACGTCTAAAAAGTTCCCGTGCTTCAGTTCCGCGAGAAGCCCGCCGGCGCACGCAATTTGGACTGGCAATTCGCCACGAAGTTTGCTCGGATAGCTTGGTGGCAGGGAGAACCTTACCGGACGACTTCAGAGGAGTTCTGGCAAATGGCATCTCAAATCGTCATGGATCACACCGGCGATACCCGACATCAGTTCGACGCCGCGGACGCCGAAGCGCTTCATAAGGCGGAGGAGCGCTTCCGGTCGCTGACCAAAGTGGGCTTTACCGCGGCGGTACGGACGGCCTCCGGCGACGTCGAACTAACAAAAACCTTCGATCCAACTGCGGAAGAGACGTTGTTCTACCCCCGCCTGGTTGGCGGCTGAATTTATTTCTGGGCTGATCAATGCCCTCGTTCCGCAGAACGCTGGCTGAGATCTGCTCGCGCATTTTCGCCGTGCGCGAGCACCTCAACCCGCGACTATGGGCAGATGACAGTGAGGCCCGCAGCCTGAAGCTGCTGAGGGAATGGCTGTCGCCTGATCAACTCGCACAATTTGACGCCGACGGACATTTCGACGTCATCGGCTGCGACACCGGGCAGAAGTACCGGATCCATTACGGCTCATCAATGAACGTTGAGGAGCTGGATAAATTCGGTCAGCCGCGCATTTGCTATTGTTTTGTCACAGACGCTCCTCTTGCGCCGGGTGACGTCGTGCTGGCGCAGAAGATCGCCTTGGAGACCGGCGAGTATGCGGCGTTGGCGGTCGCGAACAAGTTCACGCCGAAGCGACGGCCAGTTTCGGTAAACCTATGGATGGGATCCTGAACGCGATTGTACCCGCACTGCCGCGAGCCGCATAAGCAGAGGCTCTGCTCGTCGGCATACGCATTCGGATTCGGCCAGCCATTATCGCCGCCGAGGGGGCGCTTGCGGTAATGGAACGATATCCCCGAGAGTTGCTTGGTCCGGGGCGGCGGCCGATCGTGTCGCCGATGCGCATTGAAAAGCCATGACCGTAGCGGCCAGAAATAACGTTCACGTCACGGGAATGGGCGAAAAAGCCATGCTTTTCGCTCATGGATTTGGCTGCGATCAGAATATGTGGCGATTTGTGGCGCCGGCGTTCGAGACCGAATTCAAGACCGTCTTGTTCGACCATGTCGGGGCGGGTGGCTCGGACCTGTCGGCCTATGATCCCGCCAAATATTCGACGCTGGCGGGCTATGCGGACGATGTGATCGAGTTGGGACGAGAACTGGGCTTGAACGGCGCCGTCTTTGTCGGTCATTCCGTCAGCGCCATGATCGGCGTCCTCGCCTCGATCAAGGCCCCGGGGATGTTTTCGCGTCTCGTGCTGGTGGGTCCTTCGGCACGCTACATCGATGACGGGGATTACAAGGGCGGCTTTAGCGCAGCGCAAATCGGCGAATTGCTGGAGTTTCTTGAAGCTAACCACATGGGGTGGTCGGCTCAGATGGCCCCGGCCATCATGGGCAATGCGGACCGGCCGGAACTGGCTGAGGAACTCACCAACAGCTTTTGCCGCACGGACCCGGACATCGCCAAGGATTTCGCTCGCGTCACTTTCACGTCGGACAATCGAGTGGACCTTCGCAAGGTGAAAACCCCGACGCTGATCCTGCAATGCAGTGAAGACATGATCGCTTCATCTGAGGTTGGCGAGTTCGTTCATCGTGCCATACCCGGCAGCAGGTTCGTCATTCTCGATGCGACGGGGCACTGCCCGAACCTGAGCGCTCCCGAAGAAGTCATTTCCGCGATGCGCAGCTTTGTCTGAGATGATGCAAAATCCGCCAAGTGCCTCGATCATCGAGGACTTGGAGGATTTGTACGAGAACGCGCCCTGCGGCTACCTCTCGCTGGACCCGAGGGGCCGGATTTTCAAGGTCAACAAAACGCTTTGTCATTGGCTGGGCTACGCACCCGAACAGATGCTGGGCAAGAATTTCGGCGATCTGCTCAACATCGCGGGCCGCATGTTCTACGAAACGCATATTGCACCGCTTCTGCGAATGCAGGGATTTTTCAACGAGGTCGCCCTGGACCTGGTCAGCCAGAAGGGTGACCGCCTGCCGGTGATCGCCAACGCGGCCGAACGTCGCGCGGCGGACGGCAGCGTCATCTCGACGCGCCTGACCTTGCTGATGGCCGCAGACCGCCGCCGCTATGAGCAGCGACTTCTCGCGGCGCGCGACCAAAGCCGTTCATCGGAAGCCGCCGCAAGGGCGACCTTGAAGGATGAACGCGAGACTTCCGAACTGCGCGAACAATTTATCGCTGTCCTCGGCCACGATTTGCGAAATCCTCTTGCCTCGATCAGCGCCGGCGCCCGCATATTGCTTCGCAAGCCAAAGGATGAAACCGAAACCCGTGTCCTGCAGATGATGCAGACAACGGTCACCCGAATGTCCGGACTGATCGACAACGTGCTGGACTTCGCGCGCGGCCGGTTAGGCGGCGGAATTACCCTGAGCCGGGACGCCAACCGGCCGTTGGAGCCCGTGTTGCGACAGGTCGTGGACGAACTGAGCACGGCGGCGCCGGACCGGGTCATCGAGAGCGATTTCAGGATTACCAGCCCGGTCAATTGTGACCGTTCTCGCATGGGTCAAATGGTTTCCAATCTTCTCGGTAACGCTCTGACCCACGGCTTTCCTGAAGCGCCCGTCAAGGTGGTTGCCTCGACCGATAACGGGATGTTCGAGCTTTGGGTCGCGAACGCAGGCGAGCCGATCCCGCAAGCCGCAATGGCCAATCTGTTCGAGCCGTTTTTCAGGGGACAGGTTCGCGCCAGCCTTCAAGGGCTGGGCCTCGGTTTGCACATCGCCTCCGAGATCGCCAAGGCTCATGAGGGCACGCTCACGGTTACCTCCACCGCAGCGGAGACGCGATTCACGTTTCGGATGCCGCTTCGGGGCGCGGACGTCTGAGCCCAATCCGCTCGACGGGCGATGCCGATCAGCGCTCCGGTTTCCTCCTGCCTGGGCGGCAGGCTGCTCATCGTCGCGGCAGAAAATCCATGCCAGCGTGACGCCGTTGGCGTCCTGCACCTGATAGCAATCCGCCGACGCCCGAACGGTGGTCCAGGGCGCGGGAAATCGGCGGTTTTGGGTGCTTGACGTCATGAGAACAAAATGAGAACATCATCCACATCAAGTCAACCCGGAACCGCAGTGTCGCAAAGCGCCGCGCCAGATCCACCGGCCGACGCCGCAAGAGATGCGGCACAGCTCGAAGCGGCAACCGACGAAGCGATCGCGGCCTGCGGCGGCAACGCGCGCGACGCGGTGAAGGCGCTCATCGTGGCGAATGAGTATCTGGAGCAGGAAGTCTGCGACCTGATGCAGGCGGTTTCAAAGGCCTTCGTGCGCGGGCGGTTCAAGACTTACAACGGGTGAGGAGGAGTGGAGGGCGTTTGCATGAGTGCAGGCCAGCAGCTCGGCGTCGATATGGCCAACAATTTATGCTGATGATGGTGTTCAGCCTGATCACCGGCATGGCGGAAAGTCCCGGCCGGTTTCGAAGCGACGTAAAAAGCGTTGTGCGATTTGACCGATGACGACAATCTGCCCGGAGTAGCACCCGAAATTGCTCAGGAAGTCGCGCTGCCGAAGCTAAAGTCGAAACCAAGGCAGAGTGAGATAGACGCAAGCGATCATCGAGAGCGCGGGAATTACCCACACCCATCCCGGCCAGAACGTATCGCGTCCACCGCTCGGGTAACAACGCAGCAACGAGGCCGAACGATCAGTGCCCCGAGTGCGGCCGTTGCGGCCCACCCGTACCAGTACATCGCTGGTGCAAGAAATCCCATCGCGGGGTCAGCAACGTCTCGCGAATGATGCGTGCCCGCGAGCACGACGCCGAGCGAGGGGAAAACGGTGAAAAGCGCCAGATCCTTGGCGAGGGCGACCACGTAGAGGACCGCGAATGTGGTCCCGAACGCGAATGCAAAGCGGCGGAACGAGGCTGATGATGTCATGAGCCGAAACCCATGATGTTGTTGGCGACGTGACCGGTCAGGAAGCTCCACCAGACAATGAAAGCAAGGATCGAGGTGAGCGCCGTGCGCGTCTGAGCAGGCTCATCGGCAAGCGGTCGTCGCCAGCAAACCCAGTAGGCGGGCAGCAACGCCAACCCGATGGCTACGAAATGTTCCTTGAGGTCGAAGAAGCCGAGGACATGCCAGTGACCGGCGCGCTCTAATTCGGGCCTGACATCGACGCGGAAATAAAGATAGATGATTGCCACCCAGCAGCGTGGAGAACAGCATACAGAACGACGACGGCGTTGGCGAACGAGGCCGACGGCACGGAACGAAAGCGGCCAAAGAACGAACCGGGTCGCGCGCCCGCCGATCGCCCATGCCGCCAACGTCTGGTGTGTTATCGCGCCAAGCAGTGCGACCGCGACCAGGCCGTGAATGATCAGGAGAGCTGTCGCCAGAACCGCACTCCCGCAATCAGCGGCATCCTGCTTCACTTGAATAGCTCCTCGGTCCCGAATGGCTCTGCCGACCACGGCCGGAAGCGATTGAGGGTGAACTTCGTCTTCTGGCCGGGTTCAACATCCACCAGGACGTAGTTGTACTCCTCTTTCGGAGGCTGGCCCTTCCAGTAAAGGTCCGGCGGATAGTCAGCGGGCACCTTGATGCTGGTTCGGCCCGGCAGGATTGGGTCTTGTTCTGCGCCGCCACCGCCCAGCATCAGATACTTTACCCCATCTACTTCGTAGATTTCCGTGGTGTGGACGTGCCCGTTCAACACGACCACCTCCATGTCCTTGGCATACGACGCAATCACCTTGTGCGGGTTGTCGGGAGCCGGGATCGGGCCCAAGCCCGACCGGGCAAACACGGGATAATGGAAGACGATAAACGCCTTCCGAATGCCATTGGCCTTGGCCTCGTCCATCCACTTCTGGAGCTGCGTCATCTGCTCGGCATATTTTGGCCGATCAGCGTCCCACAGCGACGGCGAACGGTAATCGTACTTGCCGCTCCACAGATAGATGAAGCGGGTGCCCTTGAAGTCGAATTTGTAGATGAGGTTTTCCGGCGTGACGCCGAATTTTTTCAGATACGGCACCGCCGAAAGAACGCCCTCAATCTTTGGGTCGGCCCACACCTCATGATTGCCCACGCTCATGAAAAAGCGCCCATCCAGACCGGCTGCGCGCATCTCGTCATCCGGCGCGGGTAGCTTCTTCAACATCGTATCGTTCACGCGCTTCCAGTATGGGCTGTCGCTGACAGTCAAGCCCTGATTGCCCCACCAGACGGCGTCACCGCTATTGACCACGAATTTGGCGCGACCGGACTGGACGTCCTTCACGATTTCACGGGTCACCCATTCGCCGCCCTGAAGCCGGAACATCGTCCGATGCACGCCGGGAAGCAGTTTCACGTCTTCAACGGATGCCTCGGTGACCCAACCCTTATCCACCGTCAGTGTCATGACTTCCGTCTTGGACGCGAACGGCATGACTACCTTGATCAGCTCCTTTGTGACCGGATCGAAGATCATCTTCACATCCTTCGCTACGACGGCCTCGGCGACCTTTTCCGGCATGACCAACCCGAACATCTCGACGAAGAACTTGCTGAGGTCCGGTTGTCCTTCTTTCAACGGTAGGTACATCATCGGTCGGGTATCGCCGACCGCAGCGAACGAAAAGCCGCCGCCAGTGGGAACGGGTGCTTGCGCGGTCGTCGTTTGCGCCTGTGCATTGGCAACGAGCGGCACGGAGAATGCCGGCAGCGCCGCAAGTGCGCTGAGAACAAGGCGACGATTTGGATCGTTAGGCCGGAAGCATCGCATGATGATCCCCACTGATTGAAGGAGGGAATGCGCCACCGCACCGTTCGCGGCTCATTGCGATTGTCGACGTTGTTGCTGTCGCACCCTTGAGGTAAATCAAAGGTTGCGCCCGCTGCCCACTTGGTTGGGTACCGCCAATGCCCAGCTTCAGCGTTGATAAATCTAGCGAATTTGACCGTGGGTGATTTTCTTTTGTATCAGCGCGGAGCGCGGATTGGCCCAACGGGTCCGCGCAAGGCGCGGCCCGATGACAGGCTCCGGCGTAATCCGCCGCGAACTCGGCATACGATCGATCCCATCGAAACGGGATGTGACGGCTCGTGCAGATCGCTCAATGTCGGAGATTCATCTATCGGGAGCAGCCGTGGTGCTCTTGAACGTCGCCAGCCAGCATGTCGAGAACTGGGCAATCAGGCGATACGTGCTCCCCGCATTGCGCGACTGTTGTGCGCAAAATCGCTTCTAATTTCGAAAGGTCGGCGAGTTTGGTTTGGACGCTAACGAGGTGCGCGCGGGCGACCCCTTCGACCTCGGTACACGCGTTGCGGCCCGGTGCTGCCAGCGCCAACAAGGCACGTATGTCGGAGATACCAAAGCCCAGATCACGAGCCCGCCGCACGAATGCCAAATGCTTAACCGCCTGTTGATCGTAGGCCCGATGTCCTCCCTCGGTGCGTGGGGGGCGAACAATCAAGCCGATGCGTTCGTAATACCGCACCGTCTCCAGCTTGACGCCCGCCAGCCTGGATAACTGCCCGATGCTAAGGCCTCGCGCTTTTGTGACCATTTTGCTCTTGAACCCGTAGTGACTACAGGTGGCAGACTGCCTGAGGTTCTAAAGGAGAGCCAATCCCATGACTGTGACCAATGCCGAAGATAGTGCCCCGCGTGTTTTGATACCGGCACCTATAGTGTCCACGGGATGGGTCGCCGGACTAGGCGCGACATTGGGACTTGGGGCTCTCATTTCCTCATCGTGCTGCGCCATCCCTCTCGCACTGGCAGGGCTTGGAGCCGGGGGAAGCGTCTTTACCGGCCTGGAACTTCTGGCGGACTACCGCCTCTACGTGATGAGCACGGCCGCCGCATTGTTAGTCGCGTCCTGGGTGATGTTTTTTCGGAGGAGAATGGTGGCTTGCAACACGGACGGAAGTTGCGTCTCCGAATCTCCCAGAAGGCGAACAGCGGTCCTGTTGAGTATCGGGACAGCATTTGTGGCATTATCACTCGTTTGGGACGCCCTGATCGAGCCAATCGTTTTCAAATGGGTGCGGTAGAGTTATGGAACTTCAATCACAGCTCACATGCCCAAAATGCGGCCACCAATCAATCGAGACGATGCCAACCGATGCCTGCCAGTTCTTCTATGACTGTAAAGGTTGTGGCGAGCGCCTGAAGCCGTTGACGGGTGACTGCTGTGTATTCTGCTCTTTCGGGTCGGTGCCGTGCCCGCCAATACAGGCTGGCAGTTGTTGCTGAGCAACAGGCTGTCACCGTCGTCAGGTATCAAGGAAGCGCAAGGGTGGATTAGCCGAAGGCGTAATCCGCCCTTGCGAACGAGCCAACAAGGGATGAGCGACGGCTCGTGCATGGTCGCATGCAAGCCCCATCACCAAACGGAGGATTACGCCTTCGGCTAATCCACCCTAAGAGCTAGCGGAGCACGCTCGCACTGGTTTACGATTGACGTAACCTGCGGTTGCGAGTCAACTCGGATGCGCGAATAAGGGAGACGGATTGTTCGAGGGGGGACCTGTGGACGCTTTAAGCTGGTTTTATACGACAGAAGACGGTTATGCCGGACCGCTGGGTAGCGAAGAACTGCGAGACCTATTGTTTAACGGGCGCGTCACTCAAAACACTCTCGTTTGGAATGAAACTTTCGGGGAGTCGTGGCGGCCAATTCGTGACACTGAGATTGTCCAACGCAAAAGTCTTCCTCCGTTTCCGCCAGCCGTTCGGATAGATGCTGCGGACGGTTCGAATGCCAACTCTGCCAAGAAACGACCAAGACCGTTGATTAGAGGGATAATCATGGCTGCGGTGATGTTGTTTGTATTTTGGCTATTTGGGGGAGGGATTTTGGTGCTGCACTTGTTCGGATACGATACGGAAACGATGCTCAGCAACGGTATCCCGAAGTGTAATAGCTCCACCGCAACCGACCTTGCTAAGCAAGCGCTGGAGAACGCGCCGCTTACTAGTGTACTGGCGAGGACTAGCATCGAAGAGAAGCCCCACCGCCGACGAATGCAGCTTATTGTGCTCGTCCTTCAGCGCCCGATACCGCTTAGGTATGTCTTTCGCTTTCGGCACGTCCAGCGCGTCAGGAGCGATCGACTACGCCAAAGGCACCTGAACATCTGCCAGCGCCCTTCCCGATGCAGGCAGCAAAGAAGCGCTGATTTCACCGAACCAGCGCACCGCGGTCGCGTCGTCCTGCTGATTTGAACCATCTATCGCTCGGCGGTAAAGGTGTCTGGCAGAACAATCGTGTCGGCATCTACGCCCGAGCAAGAGACGATGTTCTTGCTAGCCGATCGAAATGTCTCGCCTCCGAAGACCGCCTTCAAACCGGGAGGTCCTGCAACATGATAATGCGCGCTATCCCAGGTCTGTTTCCACAGGTCTTCCATCAACCCCAAGAATTCAGGCATATCGTTTTTGACAGCCTTTAACAGCCTCTGGGTTGGCCGCTAACGCGGCTCCGACCTGCGAAAGGGTCGGCTCCCTGCTTCTTCATCTCGGCGTACAGTTCGCCAAGTTCCGTTCGATGTAACCCTAAAGTAGCTATTTTGCAGGTCCTTGAGCACACGGCCTGCTTTGCCTCTCTTCTGTCGCTGGAGAAGCTGACCGCGTTCGCCAATGCTCGCACTTTGCCGTCCACGGTTGAGAGGTCAATCTTACCATCCGGCCCCTGTCGCACGGCCTTGAGGCTGTCAATAACCGTAAGATGCGGTGCAAAGTGAACTCTACCGGCTTCCATCTCCTGCCTGAGAATCTGAAGCCGCGATCTAAGCTCTTCCGCTGCTTGCTCGTTGTTTTGGTCCATTCGCAGTGTGCCCGGTTCGCGCGAATCAGCCGTTCATTCCAGTATCGCGTTGTAGGCCATGCAATACGGAACCTCAGGGGTTCCTGAGCGCCTATTTTAGCCTGTACACAAATTCATCATTTTGGAACGCTGGCGGCCTTTAAGCTGACCTTTGCTTTGATCTAAGTCGGCAATCGGGGAGCCCGATCTCGGCACATCGCATGGCACAGAGACGAAGACGCGCGATACCAGCAGCGCGTGGTTCGGGACTCAGTGACGCGCCTCGGTCAGCACTACAGAGCTGGATTCCCACCGCGCGACCAAGTTTTCTGACCGCAATTTCCCCAACACCTTCAACGTGATTTGCCCTGTCCACTCCTCGCGGCAAAAATAATCCGCTTCCCTTGCAGGCCAAATCACCGGCTTATTCCCGCCCGTCTCACCCGAACGAGGGGCGGCTCGCGATCGTCACGAAACGCGCGGTGGGATGCGGTGGACGCGGTGGCTCGCGCGCGCATGGTTTAGCAGGGCGGCTCTTAAAACGAGTTCGTGAGCGAACGACCGGCGCGCAGGACGAACGATGCAAACGCGGACGGCGAAGTCGTGTGGTCCTGGCATCCGTTGCTGATGCCAAGTCCTGGCGGAGGTGAGGTCGGCCCAACCGGGTTCGGCGCGCCATCAATCCGCTAGACGACGGTGACAAGAGGAATACGTCGCCGGGGAGAGCGCGAAGGAAACCGTTAAAACCATTGCGCGGGGAAAGCCGGGTGATTTCCGGCGCAACCGTGGTGACTACCGTGTGCTTACTACCTTCTGCACACGGGCTGCGGGTGCTCCGGGCACCCGGCTTTCCCTGCGCCCTCTGTTTTCCGAGGGGCCGATTCGATGCACAGCTCGGGCGCATTGCGCTGCGAGATCATGGGCGGCTGCCCGCGGCGGGTGCCGGGGTAGCGGTGCCAGCTGGCCGTCAGCAATGGTTGTCTTAATGGTTGCCTTGGAGCCACGATTGTGGCTTGGCCGCCACAGTCGGTGAAGATTTAACCCTCATCGCAGCCAGCTCTTGCCTGCGCCGCTTTTTAGCCACACCCCTCCATGAAATCATCCTTCGTAGGCCAACGGCCACGGCGCTCGCGAAGGCAAAGGAAGATCCAGCCTTTAGGACTGGGATCTTTCCGGGACCAACAAGAGTTGGCTGAGGAAACAGGTTCGCGATGGACGCCAAGAACAACATCAAAAATAGACTGCCGAGCCGTCACGTGACGGAGGGTCCGGCGCGCGCGCCGCATCGCTCATATCTGTATGCGATGGGGCTGACCACCAACCAGATCCACCAGCCGTTCGTCGGCGTGGCGTCGTGCTGGAATGAAGCCGCGCCCTGCAACATCTCGCTGATGCGCCAGGCCCAGGCCGTCAAGAAGGGCGTCGCCTCCGCCGGCGGCACGCCGCGTGAATTCTGCACCATCACCGTGACCGACGGCATCGCGATGGGCCATGACGGCATGCGCTCGTCGCTGCCGTCGCGCGAATGCATCGCCGATTCCGTCGAGCTGACCATCCGCGGTCACGCCTACGACGCCCTGGTCGGTCTGGCCGGCTGCGACAAATCGCTCCCGGGCATGATGATGGCCATGGTGCGGCTCAACGTGCCCTCGATCTTCATCTATGGCGGCTCGATTCTGCCGGGCAATTTCCGCGGCCAGCAGGTCACGGTGCAGGACATGTTCGAGGCCGTCGGCAAGCATTCGGTCGGCGAGATGTCGGACGCCGACCTCGATGAAATCGAGCGGGTCGCTTGCCCCTCAGCCGGTGCGTGTGGCGCGCAATTCACCGCCAACACCATGGCGACGGTTTCCGAGGCGATCGGCCTCGCGTTGCCCTATTCCGCAGGCGCCCCGGCGCCTTACGAGATCCGCGATGCGTTCTGCGCCACGGCCGGCGAAAAGGTCATGGAGCTGATCGCGCTGAATATCCGCCCGCGCGACATCGTGACGCGCAAGGCGCTGGAGAACGCCGCGGCGGTCGTGGCCGCGTCCGGCGGTTCTACCAATGCCGCCTTGCACTTGCCGGCGATCGCGCATGAATGCGGTATCAAGTTCGACCTGTTCGACGTGGCGGAAATCTTCAAAAAGACTCCCTATGTCGCGGATTTGAAACCGGGCGGCCGTTATGTTGCCAAAGACATGTTTGAAGTTGGCGGCATACCGCTTCTGATGAAGACGCTGCTCGACAATGGCTACCTGCACGGGGATTGCTTGACCGTGACGGGCCGCACGATCGCCGAGAACCTCAAAAGCGTGAAATGGAATCCGCACCAGGACGTGGTGCGCTCCGCCGACAAGCCGATCACCGTCACCGGCGGTGTGGTTGGCTTGAAGGGGAATCTCGCGCCTGAAGGTGCGATCGTGAAGGTTGCGGGTATGTCGAGTTTGAAATTTACCGGCCCGGCCCGCTGCTTCGATCGCGAAGAAGACGCCTTTGAGGCGGTTCAGAAGAAAACCTACAAAGAGGGCGAGGTCATCGTGATCCGCTATGAGGGGCCGCGCGGCGGTCCCGGCATGCGGGAGATGCTCTCGACCACGGCGGCGCTGACCGGGCAGGGCATGGGCGGCAAGATCGCCCTGATCACCGACGGCCGGTTCTCCGGGGCCACCCGCGGCTTCTGCATCGGCCATGTCGGGCCGGAAGCGGCGGTCGGCGGCCCGATCGCCCTGTTGCAGGACGGTGACATCATCGAAATCGACGCTGACGTCGGCACACTTAACGTAAAGTTGACCGACGCCGAGCTGGCCGAACGTAAGACCAAATGGGTCCCTCGCGAGACCAATCATACGTCTGGCGCGTTATGGAAGTATGCCCAGCAGGTTGGGCCGGCTGTGGATGGTGCCGTGACCCATCCGGGTGCTGCGTACGAGAAACAGTGTTATGCGGACATCTAGGCGTATCATTCTTGCGTTGACGTTGGGGGCCGCACCGCTGCTGGCCTCGACCGGATTCGCCTTCGACGGCGCCCCGATCAATCAGGATTTGGCGATTCCTGTGGCCTCGGCTCAGGCCGGAGTAGGAGCCGCCGGGGCGCTGAAAAAGGCGGTTCCGTCGGCCGCCCACGACACCTCGCTGGGCCCGGCGAGCGCGTACGCCGTCGAAGATCCGGTCTCGCAGTGGAAGCTCGGCCGGATGTATGCCGACGGCAACGGCGTTACCCAGGACGATCTGCGCGCCTTCGACTATTTCAGCCGCATCGCCAATGCCCATGCCGAAGACAACCCGTCGGCGCCGCAATCGGCCGTTGTCGCCAACGCCTTCGTGGCGCTCGGACGCTATTACCTCAACGGCATTCCGAATTCGAAGATCAAGTCGGATCCGGAGCGGGCAAGGGAGATGTTCTCCTACGCCGCGTCGTATTTCGGCAACGCCGACGCGCAATATGATCTGGCCCGGCTCTACCTCAATGGTGGCACCTCGCGGGACGATGTCCGCTATGGCGCGCGCTGGCTCGGCTTGGCCGCCCAGAAGGGCCAGCACCAGGCCCAGGCCTTGCTCGGCCAGATGCTGTTCAACGGCAATCAGTTGCCGCGCCAGGCCGCCCGCGGCCTGATGTGGCTGACCCTGGCGCGCGATAGCGCGACGACCGACGAGACCTGGATCAAGGAAAGCTACAACACCGCGATCGCCAAAGCGTCCGATAACGACCGTGCGATGGCGCTGCAGATGCTCGAGCACTGGGTGCAGGGCCGCCGGGATTGATCCCCTTAAGCCGCCTCGAAATCCAGATCGGCCCAGACCGGCACGTGGTCGGACGGTTTTTCCCAGGCGCGGACGTAGCTGTCGACCCCGACATCGATCAGCCGGTCGCTGGCCTGCGGCGACAGCAACAGATGGTCGATGCGCAGGCCGTGGTTCTTCTGCCAGGCGCCGGCCTGGTAGTCCCAGAAGGTATACTGGCCCGGCGCATCGGTGACCGCCCGCAGCGCGTCGGTCAGCCCGAGCCCCAGCAGGGACTGGAAGGCCTCGCGGGTGGTCGGGCGAAACAGCGCGTCGTTGATCCAGGCCGCCGGGTTGTGGACGTCCTGGGGAGCCGGGATGACATTGAAATCGCCCGCCAGCACCAGCGGTTCCTCGGTCTTCAGGCGTTGCTTTGAAAACTCATGAAGCCGCGACATCCATTTGAGTTTGTACGGATATTTTTCAGTTTCGGGAGGATTGCCATTAGGCAGATAAAGACATGCGACCCGCAGCACGCCGCGCTTCAGCGGCACCACGCCCTCGAGGAATCGCGCATGGCTGTCCTCGTCGTCGCCGGCGAGGCCGGATTTGGTTTCCTCGAACGGCAGTTTTGAGAGCAGGGCGACGCCGTTAAAGGTTTTCTGGCCGTGGGTGACGACGTTATAGCCGAGCGCCTCGATTTCCAGCCGCGGGAACGCGTCATCGACGCATTTGATTTCCTGCAGGCAGACAATGTCGGGCGAGCAATCCTTCAACCAGGTCAGCAGATGTTCCAGCCGCTGCCGGACCGAATTGACGTTCCAGGTCGCTATCCGCATCAGGATTGGGGTTTCTCAGATCGAAAAACTGGTGCCGCAGCCGCAGGATGCGGTGGCATTCGGATTGACCACGCGAAACGACGCGCCGATCAGGTCATCGACGAAATCGACCTCGGATCCCGCCAGGAACGGCACCGACGCCGGGTCGACCAGCACCACGGCGCTGTCGCGCGCGATCACCAGATCGTCCTCGGCTTGCGCGCGCTCGACGTCGAATTTGTACTGGAAGCCCGAGCAGCCGCCGCCCTCGACGCTGATCCGGAGCATGGCGCCGTCGCCCTCGGTTTTGAGGATCTCCCCGATGCGGCGGGCGGCCCGCTCGCTGACGGTGATGGCTGCAGTCATGTCAGGTCTCCGAATCGCCGGTACGATGCCGAATTATTTGGTATCCGGCGCCCACCATAGTTAAGTGCGGCGGGCACCGGAATCAAACCTTTAAAGGGATCAATACACCGTGTCGGTCGGGATGGCTGCTCCTCGTTCGGCCTATGCCTGCGATCCCGATCGCAGCCGCGGGCGGCTGTTCGACGAGCCGCCGAGCAAGACCCGCAGCCCGTTCCGGCGCGATTGCGACCGGGTGATCCATTCGACCGCCTTTCGCCGTCTCAAGCACAAAACCCAGGTTTTCGTGTTCCACGAAGGCGATCATTACCGGACCCGGCTGACCCACACGCTGGAAGTGGCGCAGATCGCCCGCGCGCTAGCCCGGCAGCTCGGCCTCGACGAGGACCTGACGGAAACGCTGGCGCTGGCGCACGACCTCGGCCATCCCCCGTTCGGGCATGCCGGCGAGCGGGCGCTGGATGTCTGCCTGGAACACCATGGCGGGTTCGACCACAACGCCCAGACCTTGCGCATCGTCGCGTCGCTGGAACATCGCTATCCGGAATTCGATGGTCTCAACCTGACCTGGGAATTGCTGGAGGGCATCGTCAAGCACAACGGCCCGCTGACCACCCGCGACGGCACCGCGCTTGGGCGCTACCGCGCGCGGGGCGTGCCCAGCGGCATCTTGGATTATCTTGCGAGCTACGATCTGGAACTCTGGAGCTTCGCCTCGCTGGAAGCCCAGGTCGCCGCGATCGCCGACGATATCGCCTATGACGCCCACGACATCGACGACGGCCTGCGCGCCGGCCTGTTCCGGCTCGACGACCTCAAGGTGATGCCGCTCACGGCCGGACTGATCGCCGAGATCGACCGGCATTATCCCGGTCTCGACGACATCAGGCGCGGTGCCGAACTGGTGCGCGAGCTGATTTCCTATCTGATCGGCGCGGTCATCGCGGAAGCGCGCCGCCGGATCGAGATCGCGCGTCCCGGATCGGCGGAGGAGGTCCGCAATTATGGCGACGGCCTGATCGCGTTTTCGGCCGCAGCGGCCCAGGCCGAAGCCGAGATCAAGGCGTTCCTGAAGCAGCGGATGTACCGGCATCCGCGGGTGATGCGGGTGATGGGCGACGCCGAGACCATCCTGTTTGACCTGTTCGCACGATATCAGAAGGTGCCGGGCGATCTGCCGCCGGAATGGCTGAGCGGTGCGAATACCGAGACCGAAACCGAGCGTGCCCGCCGGATCGGCAATTTCATCGCCGGGATGACCGACCGCTTCGCCATGACCGAGCATCAGCGGCTTTTTGACTCGACCCCGGATTTGCGTTAGGCGGCGGCCCAGGTACTAGAGCAAATGTCCGAAAAATCCTCATCTTCACACTCTGTTTGCCGACGTATTGGCGCGCGTGCATGCGGTTTGCGGCGTGCTCGCGACTGAGGGCGGATGGCCCGCCGGCATCGATCTGTCGCGCGTGGTGGTCGAGCCGCCGCGCGACGCCGCGCATGGCGATATGGCGACCAACGCCGCGATGGTGCTGGCCAAGGAAGCCAAGGCCAAGCCGCGTGATCTCGCCGAAAAGATCGCGGAAAAGCTACGCCATGACGACCTGATCGCCTCGGTCGATATCGCCGGACCGGGTTTTATCAATCTCACCCTGAAGCCGCAGGCCTGGTCGGATGCGCTGCGCACCGTGCTGCGCGAGGGCGCTTCCTACGGGCGCGGGGTGGCGGGTGCTGCCGGCAAGGTCAATGTCGAATACGTTTCCGCCAACCCCACCGGCCCGATGCATGTCGGCCATTGCCGGGGCGCGGTCTTCGGCGATGCGCTGGCGAGCCTGCTGGATTTTGCCGGCCATGACGTCGCCAGGGAATATTACATCAACGATGCCGGCGCCCAGGTCGATGTGCTCGCGCGCTCGGCGTTCCTGCGCTACCGCGAGGCGCTTGGCGAGGATATCGGCGAGATTCCGGAAGGGCTCTATCCCGGCGATTATCTGAAGCCCGTCGGCACAGCGCTCGCGGCCGAGCACGGCGACAAATTGCTGGCGATGCCGGAATCTGCCTGGCTGCCGGCCGTGCGCGCCAAGGCGATCGCAATGATGATGGCGATGATCAAGGACGATCTCGCCGCGCTCAACATCAAGCACGATGTATTCTTCTCGGAGCGGTCGCTGATCGAAACCGGCAACAACCGCGTCGCCGAGACCATCGACTATCTCCGTGGCAAGGGCGACGTCTATGAAGGTCGCTTGCCGCCGCCGAAGGGCGCGCCGGTCGAGGATTACGAAGACCGCGAGCAGACGTTGTTCCGCGCCACCGCCTATGGCGACGACGTCGATCGCCCGCTGCTCAAATCCGACGGCAGCTATACCTATTTCGCGTCCGACATCGCCTACCACAAGGACAAGTTCGACCGCGGCTTTCGCAATCTGGTCGACGTCTGGGGCGCCGATCACGGCGGCTACATCAAGCGCATGCAGGCGGCCGTCAAGGCGGTGACGTCGGGCAGTGCGGCGCTCGACGTCAAAATCGTGCAGCTCGTCAAGTTGCTGCGCAACGGCGAGCCCGTGAAGATGTCGAAACGATCCGGCGATTTCGTCACGCTGCGCGAGGTGGTGGACGAAGTCGGCTCCGACGCCGTGCGGTTCATGATGTTGTTCCGCAAGAACGACGCGGTGCTGGATTTCGACCTCGCCAAGGTGCTCGAGCAGTCCAAGGACAACCCGGTTTTCTATGTCCAGTACGGCCATGCCCGCGGCCACTCGATCTTCAAGAATGCGCGCGAGGTGATCCCGGATCTGCCGGACGAGGACAAGGCGCGCGCGGCCTTCCTGGGCGATGCGGCGGTGGAGCGTCTGACCGACCCGGCCGAACTAAGTTTGCTGCGGCAACTCGCCCAGTACCCGCGATTGATTGACGCGGCGGCGGTCGCACATGAGCCGCACCGAATCGCTTTTTATCTATATGATCTTGCCAGCGAATTTCATGCGCTGTGGACGAGAGGGCGCGATTTGCCCTATTTACGCTTCATTATCAATAATGATGCAGAGATCACAAAGGCGCGGCTGGCTTTGGTCCAGGGCGTCGTCTCGGTCCTGGCATCTGGTTTAGCCGTTCTCGGCGTCCATGCTCCGGACGAGATGCGATAATTAGGGGCAACGCTCTCACTTTGTGAGGGCATCTGGCAGCAACTGGTTCGTTTGTAAAAGCGGGTTAGCGGCTTTCCCGAAGGGAACGCATCATTACGATGGCTGATCGATATCAGGACAGACGTTTTCCCGCCGATGATGGCTACGATCATGGCGGGGATCAGCATGTGCCTGCGAGAACCGAGAGCGATCCGCTGGCGGAGTTGGCGCGTCTGATCGGTCAGACCGATCCGTTCGCCAGCGCTGCCCGTCCCAATCCGCCGGTGCCGCCGCGCAATCAATACCAGCCGCCGGCCGTGCCGGACGAGGATCCGTCCGCCGGTCCGCCGCCATGGATGCAGCGCGCGGCGCGACAGGAAGCGCCTGCGCCGTCGTATCAAGATAAGCCTTATGCAACGGAGGAGCATTCCGATCTGGACTATCCGGTTTCGGAACATCCGCTGCGGCGCTATGCGGCCCAGCATCCTGAGCCCGAGCCGGAATATGAGTCTGCGCAGCCTTACGCTGATCAGCCGGCCGATCCCGAGCGTTACGACGATGCGCTGTACGGCGAGCTTGTGGCCAGCGGCCACGACAATCCGCATGACCAGGCCTTTCAGGATGACCCTTACGCCTCTCAGGATGGCTATGACGAAACTGAAGAGCCGGTCCAGAAGCGCCGTGGCGGGTTGACGACGGTGGCCGTGGTTCTCGCGCTGGCGGTGGTGGGGACGGGGGCCGCGTTCAGCTATCGGACCTATGTTGGCTCGCCCCGCAGCGGCGATCCGCCGATCATCAAGGCGGACACCAGTCCGACCAAGATCGTGCCGGCGCCGGCTGACGGCAATGGCAAGGTGCCGGACCGCCTGGCGGCGGGCGATGGCACCGAAAAGATCGTCCCGCGCGAAGAAGCGCCGGTGGACATCAATGCCAACACCAAGGCGGCTCCGCGCATGGTGTTTCCGCCGCTGAACCAGAATGCCAATCCGCCGTCGCCGGCGAGCGTTGCGCCCAGCGCACCGCCGCCGTCGAATGCCGCCAATGGCACGATGCCGAATAATCAGCCGCGCCCGATCAAGACATTTACGGTGCACGGTGACCAGGCCGATGCCGGCACGCCGGCCGCAGCGGTCCCGCCCGCCGCGGCGGCAAAACCTGCGCCCGCGGCCCACACAACGGCACGGACCGCGCCCGCGCCGTCGGCGACCTACGCGAATGCTTCGAGTGCCAACGCTCCATTGTCGCTGTCACCGCAGGCCGCTCCATCGGCCCCGGTGCCCGCAGCTCCGCCGACCAGGGTCGCGACCAATGCCCCGCCGGTGCCGATCGCGCCGAGTGCCAGTTCGGGAGGTGGCGGCTATCTGGTGCAGATCTCCTCGCAGAAGAACGAGGCCGACGCCCAGGCTTCCTATCGCGTGCTGCAAGGCAAGTTCCCGGGCGTGCTGGGATCGCATTCGGCCGTGATCAAACGCGCCGATCTCGGCGAAAAGGGCGTTTATTATCGCGCCATGGTCGGGCCGTTCGGGTCCCCCGACGAGGCGTCACAGTTCTGCGGTAGCTTGAAATCTGCTGGCGGACAGTGCGTCGTCCAAAGGAATTAACGGCCGTTTCCTTGACCCGTGGGTTAACAGAGGGCTAATCGGCCCTATGAGCACGCGGGCCTTCATCACGGGTATCTCCGGACTGGAATTGAGCGCCGCCGAGCGCGAATTCATCCGTGCCGAACGGCCGTGGGGCTTTATCCTTTTCAAGCGAAATATTGATACTCCGGCTCAAGTCACTCATCTTGTTTCTGAATTACGCTCGGCTGTGGGTAACCCGGATGCGCCGATCCTGATCGATCAGGAGGGCGGCCGGGTGCAGCGCCTCGGCCCGCCGCATTGGCCGGTCTATCCGCCCGGCGCCGTCTTCGACGCGCTGTACGAGATCGATCCCGCGCTCGCCCTTGTCGCGGCGCGATTGAGCGCACGGCTGATCGCGGACGATCTGGTCCAATTGGGCATCACCGTTGATTGCCTGCCGCTGGCGGACGTTCCAGTCGAGGGCGCCGACGCCGTGATCGGCAACCGGGCCTATGGAACCGAGCCTGGAAAAGTCGCAGCGATCGCCCGCGCGGTGACCGAGGGTCTGGAACAAGGCGGCGTGCTGCCGGTGCTCAAGCACATTCCGGGGCACGGCCGGGCCACCGCCGACACCCATTTCCGCCTTCCCGAGGTCGATACCCCTCGAAAAGAGCTGGAACAGACCGATTTTGCGGCGTTTCAACCACTTGCGGACCTGCCAATGGCCATGACCGCACATGTTGTGTTTAGCGCGCTGGACCCCGCCCATCCGGCCACGACTTCTGCGACAATCATCGCACAGGTGATTCGCGGCGTGATCGGGTTCCAAGGTTTGTTGATGAGTGATGACGTGTCGATGAATGCGCTGGCGGGGTCGATAGCCGAGCGGACCCGCGCCATCGTCACCGCCGGCTGCGACATGGTTCTGCATTGCAACGGCAAGCTGGATGAAATGCAGGAAGTCGCCCGTGAGACGCCTGAATTGTCAGGCATGGCGTTGCAGCGTGCCGAGCGGGCGCTGGCGTCCCGCAAGCCGCCGCAACCGTTCGACCGGCAGGCCGCGCGGACGCAACTGGACGCGTTGATTGATCGGGTGGGGAAGAGCGCATGAGCGCGGAAATTCTGTCGTTTCAAACCGGACGGCCCGCAGACCTCGCCGATGGCGAGCCGTCGCTGGTCGTCGACGTCGAAGGCTATGAAGGCCCGCTCGACCTGTTGCTGGCGCTGGCGCGGCAACAGAAGGTCGATCTTGCCAAGATCTCGATTCTGGCGCTGGCCGACCAGTATTTGGTGTTTATCGAGGCCGCCCGGAAAATCCGCCTTGAGCTGGCTGCCGATTATCTTGTCATGGCGGCTTGGCTCGCGTTCCTGAAATCGCGGCTGCTGCTGCCGGAACCCGCGACGCCCGACGGGCCGAGCGCGGAGGAAATGGCGACCGCGCTGGCGAACCGGCTGCGCCGGCTGGAGGCTATTCGCGAGGCGTCGAACCGGCTGATGAACCGGCCGCAATTGCAGCGCGACATTTTTCCGCGCGGTGATCCCGAGGCCATCGCCGAGGTCAAGCATCCCAAATTCACCGCGACCCTGTTTGACCTGCTGACGGCCTATGCCGTGCAGCGGCAGCAGCGGGTACTGACCACGGTTCATCTGGCCAAGCGCACGGTGTGGTCGCTGAAGGAAGCGCGCGCGTCACTGGAGCGGCTGGTCGGCATTGCGGAGGATTGGAGCTGTCTGGATGAATTTCTGATGAGTTACGTCGTCGATCCCTCGCAAAAGGCGACCGTGTTTGCATCGAGCTTTGCCGCCGCCCTGGAACTGGTGCGGGAAGGCGAGATGGAACTGAACCAGAAAGAGGCGTTTGCGCCGCTGTATTTTCGCAAGCGCGTCCCTGTTACCGCCGCAATGTCTGCGCCGGATCTACCTGTCGAGTAAGTGGAAGAAGGAGACCGAGCCATGGCTAGCCTGGCCGAAAAACGCGTATCCGATGCCGAAGCCGAGGACCATCCGGTCGAGCCGCAGGCACGGCCCGAGGAGCTGCGGCTCCTGGAGGCGTTATTGTTTGCCTCGACCGAGCCGCTCGATCAGGCCACGCTCGCCAAGCGGATGCCCGATGGCGTCGATATCAAGGAAGCGCTTGCTCAGTTGCAGGCGGACTATGCCTTGCGCGGCGTCAATCTGGTCCGCGTTGCCAATAAATGGAGCTTCCGCACCGCGGGCGATCTGTCCTGGCTGATGACGCGCGAAAGCACCGAGACGCGGCGGCTGTCGCGTGCGGCGATCGAGATGCTGGCGATCATTGCCTACCATCAGCCGGTGACGCGCGCCGAGATCGAGGAAATCCGCGGCGTGGTGACATCCAAGGGCACGCTCGACGTGCTGCTGGAAACGGGCTGGATTCGTCCGCGCGGCCGTCGCAAGACGCCAGGACGTCCGCTGACCTTCGGCACCACGGAGGCGTTTTTGTCGCAGTTCAGCCTTGAGGCGCTCGGCGATCTGCCGGGCCTGGAGGAACTGAAGGGAACGGGCCTGTTGGATTCGCGGCTGCCGTCCGGATTCAGCGTTCCGACCCCCTCGGATGATCCGACCCTGCGCGAGGATGAGGATCCGCTGGAGATCGGCGACAATCTGGAACTGCTGCTGGCGCCGCCGGCCGAGCCGGAAAGCGGCGGCGAAGAGGGCTAGATCAGGAAATCAGCGGCAATATTCCCGGTTAACGGTAGCGTGTTATCGACCATTTGACCGGGCGTAAGTCCTTGTTTTTGACACCTCCAAAGCCTAGTTTCCGGTGAGATGAGGCTGGGTCGCTGATCCAGATGTTTGGAGGGTTGCAGGATGGGTTCGCTTAGCATTTGGCACTGGATCATCGTGATCGCAGTCGTCCTGCTGTTGTTCGGCCGCGGCAAGATTTCGGACCTGATGGGCGACGTCGCGCAGGGCATCAAGGCGTTCAAGAAGGGCATGCAGGACGACGATACGACTGCTGAAAAGTCGGCCGAGCCCGTGAAGTCGATCGATCACAACGCCAAGCCGTCAACGGCGGCGCGGTCGGATGTCGGCAGCAAGGCCGTCTGAGCAGGTCGTGTTGCCCGATCGGGATGTGCTGATCGGGACTTGCGCCAAAGCCATCGCAGCGGATGATCGCTTCGCGTGAGCGGGATTTTTCATGTTCGATATCGGGTGGAGTGAAATAGCGGTCATCGCGGTCGTCGCGCTGATCGCCATCGGCCCGAAAGAATTGCCGGGCGTGCTGCGCATGGTCGGGCAGTGGATGGGCAAGGCGCGGAAGATGGCCAGCGAATTCCAGGGCCAATTCCAGGAAGCCATGCGCGAGGCCGAAATGGCCGACCTCAAGAAAAGCTTCGACGAAGTGAAGGAAGCCGCCAGCGGATTTACCGGCGGCGGCATCATGACCTCGCTGCAAAAGGACGTCACCAGCGCGCTGCGCATCGACGACGTCGACAAGCCGATGGATCCGCAGGCGGCACCTTCCGTCGAAGCTTCCGCGACCCCGGCGATCGAGCCCCCGGCGACGTCGAGCGACGCGCCGGTAATGCCGACGACGCCAGAGACGCCGACACCGGAGACGTTGGTCGAAGCGACCACCCATTCGGCCGTAACGGAACCACTGGTCATTACACCGGAAGCCCAGCCTGAACCGGCCGCGCCTGCCATGTCCGACGTCTCCAGGGACGCCAAAGCGTCATGAGCGCCGAGGATATAGAGGCCAGCAAAGCGCCGCTGATGGACCATTTGATCGAGCTGCGCTCGCGGCTGATCAAGGCCCTGCTGGGCTTCGGCATCGCCTTCATCTTCTGCTTCTTCTTCGCCAAGCAGATCTACAACATCCTGGTGTGGCCGTTCGTGTGGGTCGCCGGCGCCGAGAATTCGAAATTCATCTACACGGCACTGCTGGAATATTTCATCACGCAGCTGAAGCTGGCGCTGTTTGGCGCAGGCTTCATCTCGTTCCCGATCGTGGCGACGCAGATCTACAAATTCGTCGCTCCCGGCCTCTACAAGCACGAGCGCGGCGCGTTCCTGCCCTATCTGATCGCGACGCCGTTCTTCTTCGTGTTGGGATCGATGCTGGTCTATTTCGTGGTGCTGCCGATGCTGGTGCGGTTCTCGCTCGGCATGCAGCAGTCCGGCGGCACCGAGACCGCGCAAATCCAGCTGCTGCCAAAGGTCGGCGAATATCTGTCGCTGATGATGTCGCTGATCTTCGCCTTCGGCATTGCGTTCCAGCTGCCGGTGATCCTGACGCTGCTGGGGCGGATCGGCATCATCACCTCGAAGATGCTGCGCGAGAAGCGCCGCTATTTCATCGTGCTGGCCTTCATCATTGCCGCGGTGCTGACGCCGCCTGACGTGCTGAGCCAGGCCTCGCTCGCGCTGCCTTTGCTGGCGCTGTACGAAGGCTCGATCATCGCGGTGCAGATCGTCGAAAAGCGCGCCGCTGCGGCCAGCGCTGCTACCACACCGCCCCCGGCAGCCCCGCCGCCGCCAACCACGACCCCGGCGGAGTAGGGCGCCAGCGTACGCCGTCATCCTGAGGTGCGCGCTCTTGCGCGCCTCGAAGGATGGCCGCAGGCACATTGCTCGGAGCGCATCCTTCGAGGCTCGCCCCAGGGGGCTCGCACCTCAGGATGACGGCGTTGCTGCCTTTAGTTATTCGGGTTACTGGGAGCGTCCCGTAAACATACACCAAGAATGGTGTATGTTTACGATGACGATTCAGGACCAACTCCCATGCACGACATCAAATCCATTCGCGACAACCCCGAGGCGTTCGACGCGGCGCTGAAGCGGCGCGGGCTGGCGCCGTTGTCGGCGTCGCTATTGGCGATCGACGAGCGGCGCCGTGCGGCCATCCTGGCGTCGGAGCAGGCGCAGGCACGGCGCAATTCCGCATCGAAGGAGATCGGCGACGCCAAGAAGGCGAAGGACGAGGCGCGCGCCGCGAAATTGATGGCCGAGGTGGCCGAACTCAAGACCACGATGCCGGAGCTCGAAGCCGCGGCCAAGGCCGCCGACGACGAGTTGAGCAAAGAACTCGCAGCGATACCGAACCTGCCGCTCGACGAAGTCCCTGAGGGCGCCGACGAGCACGGCAATGTGCAGCGTCACGTGTTCGGCGCGATGCGTAATTACGCGTTCACGCCGAAGCCGCATTTCGATCTCGGCGAAGCCATGGGCTTCATGGATTTCGAGGCGGCAGCGAAGCTGAGCGGCGCACGCTTTGTCGTGATGAAAAAGGGGCTGGCGCGCCTGGAGCGTGCGATCGGCCAGTTCATGCTCGACCTGCACACCAACGAGCATGGTTATGCCGAAATCAATCCGCCGCTGATGGTGCGCGACGAGGCGATGTTCGGCACGGCGCAACTGCCGAAGTTTCGCGAAGACCAATTCCCGGTCGGCGACGGCTATTGGCTGATCCCCACCGCCGAAGTGCCGCTGACGAACCTTGTCCGCGAATCCATCCTCGACGAAAAAGAACTGCCGATGCGTCTGACCGCGCTGACGCCGTGTTTCCGTGCCGAGGCCGGAGCCGCGGGGCGCGATACCCGCGGCATGATCCGCCAGCATCAATTTACGAAGGTCGAGCTGGTTTCGATCACCACGCCCGAGACCAGCAAGGACGAGCATGAGCGCATGCTGGCCTGCGCCGAGGAAGTGTTGCGCCGGCTCGATCTGCATTACCGCGTGATGACCCTGTGCACCGGTGACATGGGCTTTGCGTCGCAAAAAACCTACGACATCGAGGTCTGGATGCCCGGGCAGGGCGAGGGCGGGGCCTACCGCGAAATCTCCAGTTGTTCGGTGTGCGGTGATTTCCAGGCGCGACGGATGGATGCGCGCTATCGCGGGGCCGACGGCAAGCCGCGTTTCGTCCATACGCTGAACGGGTCCGGCACCGCCGTGGGCCGCGCCCTGATCGCGGTGATGGAAACCTATCAGCAGGAAAACGGCTCCATCGCCGTCCCGGAGGTATTGCAGCCTTATATGGGCGGGCTGAAACTGGTCGAAAAAGACACATAACGCTCGCAATCGACCGGCCGGAACCGCCTTCGCTGTTGCGAAGGCGGTGTGCCCCGGTATCTTCATTTCCGTCCGCGGCGACCGTTTGTCCGGAAATGAAGTTTTTTGAAATATGCCTTTGCATCGCCAAGTCTTCTGGGTTGGCCGCCAATGGGCCGTGACCGGCCATGGCATGCAGGCGGTCGACCAGAAACAGAAGAGCAAATTCGATATCGAGATATCCCGGCTCTGGGACGACGATCTGGTGGAAGGATTGTCCTCCGAACGCTGGTTCAATCTCGCGGACTTCAGCGAGGGACTCGCCGCCGCCCGGGCGCACTATCCGGAGCCGCCGGACAGACCCAAGCCCAAGATCGCGGCCAAGATCGCGCCCGAGCCCGCGCCGTCGCGTGAGATGGTTTCGGCGCCGAAGGCGCGCGCCGCCGCAACGCCGTTGAAGGCGGTGCCTCAAGTCGAGCCGAAAGCGGAGGCTCTATCGAAACAAGCGGGGCTGCAGCCGGAGACGCGGCGTCAAACACAGCCTCGATCCGAGCCACGGAAGCTGACACCGGAGGCTGACCTCGTAAAATCCAGTGCCGCAACATTCGCCATGCGCGTCGACGGCGGATGCGCACGATTCACGACGATGTGGCGGGCTCGGATCAAGCGCTAGTCGCGCTGCACGGGGCATTTTGCCGGATCTGCCGGGTTTGCTTCGACGGCAGGGGGCGGATAAGACGGCACATCGGCCGTACCGGAATCGATCGAAAAAGGCATTTATTCGAAATGCGAATCCTCTGCACCAATGACGACGGTATCCATGCCCCCGGCCTGCAGGTGGTCGAGCAGATCGCGAAGGCGCTGTCCGACGACGTCTGGGTGGTGGCGCCCGAACTCGACCAGTCCGGGGTTTCGCATTCGCTGTCGCTGAATGATCCGCTGCGGCTGCGCGAAGTCGGTCCGCGTCACTTCGCCGTCAGGGGCACGCCGACCGATTGCGTGATCATGGGCGCGCGCCACATCCTGGGCGAAACCAAGCCCGATCTGGTGCTCTCGGGTGTCAACAAGGGCCGCAACGTCGCCGAGGACGTGGTCTATTCCGGCACCATCGCAGGCGCCCTGGAAGGCACCATCCTGGGCTTGCCGTCGTTTGCGCTGAGCCAGGAATTCAGCATCGAAACCCGCAACGCGCCGCTGTGGGAAACCGCACTGAAATTCGGCCCGCAGATCCTGCGCAAGGTGATCGATGCCGGCGTGCCCAGGGACACCGTGATCAACGTCAATTTTCCCGCTTGCGCGCCGGAAGACGTGCTCGGCGTGCGCGTCACGCGGCAGGGCAAGCGCAATTTTGGATTCCTGAAGGTCGACCAGCGCCGCGACGGCCGCGGCAATCCGTATTTCTGGATCGGGTTCGAGCGCCTGGCGCAGGCCGATGTGCCGGCCGAAGGGACCGACCTTGCCGCGCTAGCCGCGCGCTACGTCTCGGTGACGCCATTGCGGCTCGATCGCACCGACGAGGCATTCTCGGAAGCGCTGGCCACCACGCTGAAGTAAGCCGTCGTAACCTGACGCAATAAAACAATAAGCGTCGTCCCGGCCTGGCGCGCAATTGCGCGTGAGGCGCCGGGACCCATAACCCCTAACATCAGTGATTTGCGGGAACGCGTCTCCACGCAAGATCAAAACGCCAAGCCTGAACACGGACGGCATGGCGTATGGGTCCCGGCGTTCGCCGGGACGACGCCAACTATGTAATCTACGCTGCCTGGCTCTTCAGCGCATCATTGATCATCCTGGCCAGGGTTTCCAACTGGAACGGCTTCTGCAGCGCCGGGCGGTCGCGATATTCTTCCGGCAGGCCGGATGAGCCATAGCCGGTGGCGAAGATGAAGGGCAGGTTGCGCGCCTGGATCAATTCGGCAACCGGCGAAATCACCTTGCCGTTGACGTTGACGTCGAGAATGGCGATGTCGAAGTCAACCGACCGAGCCAGCTTCATCGCTTCATTGATTTCGCCGGCCTCGGCCACCACGCGGAAGCCCAGTTCTTCCAGCATGTCGGCAACCATCATCCTGATCATGACCTCGTCTTCAACGAGGAACACAGAACCGCCCAGCGGCCGCGTCGTAGTCATGATGATGTCCTTGCCCGTCCCATGGCCAAGGTTCGCAAATAACGTTGATTTGCGCAACGTCAACGTGAGCGCACCGGCGCCCCCAGGCGCCCATCGCACGCGGTTTTGTTCAATTAAGGCGGGGCGATAGCCCGGTCCGATCAACGTCAGGCTGTTGGTGGGGTTCCCGGCCGGGAACGCCAATTTGACACGAGTTATTGCTTAATCAAACCGATCGTATTGTTTCAGCTTGTCTGGCCGAGTCGCATGAAGCGGCCCGGTATATCAGTTGCTCGAGATTGCGATATCAGCTGTGCAAAATCCGCCGGAAAAGATGATGTTTCAACTCAACCTGCGGCGGCGCGGGATCAGCGATCAAGCGGTGCTGCGCGCGATGGAGGAGATCCCGCGCGAGGCTTTTGTCGAGCCGGCCGACCGCGACAAAGCCTATCGCGACAGCGCGCTCGGCATCGCCTGCGGGCAGACCATCAGCCAGCCCTTCGTGGTCGCCTATATGACCGAGCAATTGCAGTTGCAGAAGTCGCACCGCGTGCTGGAGATCGGCGCCGGCTCCGGCTACCAGGCGGCGGTGCTGTCGCGGCTTTGCCGGCAGGTCCTGACCATCGAGCGGTACCGGACCCTGGCCGACCTCGCCCGGCTCCGGCTGGAGAAGCTCGGCTGCGACAATGTCGAGGTGCTGCTGGGCGACGGTCTCGACATCTCGGCCATTCCGGGCGGCCAGTTCGACCGCATCATCGTCACGGCGGCGATGGAGCAAATCCCGGACGCGCTGCTGGAGCGGCTGGAGCCGGGCGGTATTCTTATCGCGCCGGTCGGCCCGCATCACAGCACCCAAACCCTGATCCGTGCTGTCAGGACCGAAGCAGGCTTCGAGCGCCGGGAGCTGGTGGACGTGCGTTTCGTGCCGGCGCTGCCGGGCATCGCCCGCGAGCTGTAAAAACCCGGATAGGCTGGTCCCGCCAATATCTTATTCGCAGGGTTAAGCGGTTGTTTACTGGGGACGTGTTTACTCAATTCAGTATTTAGTTGCGTACGAGTGAGTAACCATGTCCCGTGTCGTCGAGTTGCTTTACTCGCGCCGCGTTCCGCAGGTCGCGGCACTGGCGCTGATGTCGATTGGTTTTGCCGGCTGCAGCGCCGATATGTCGTCGCGTCTGTCACAGAGCTCCTTTTCCAATCCCTTTGACTCTCAGCCGCAAGCGACCGGTTCGGTCGCTCCGGTCGTCGAACGCCGCGAGTCTGCCGCAATATGCGCGGCCGCAGCGCGGCAATATCAGTCCGCGGCCTTGCCGCCGCCGATCTCCGCGCCGCAATCCTATCCGGCCCGGCCGTCCGCCGATGCCGGCGTCTCCGGGGGAGGGCGCGGCGTAGGCTCGTATTCGCCGCCCACCCGTCCGCCACTTGAAACGACCGGCACCGTTGCGCCGCGCTCGGTCGCGGCAGCGCATGCGCCGATGCAAGGCGGCACCACGATCATCGTCGGCACCAGCGACACACTGGAAATCCTCTCGCGCCGTTACAACGTCTCGCCCGCCGCGATCATGCAGGCCAATGGCTACAAAGGTCCGCGCGCGTTGTCGCCGGGCCAGCAATTGGTCATTCCGCATCCGGCCGCCACCGCTGCTGCCTCAGCGCCTGTGCTGGCTGCGCCTGCGGTCAAGCCGGTTGCCATGGCAGCGGCGCCGAGTGTCCACGTCGTCGGCCACGGCGATACATTGCTCAGCATCGCCCGCCACAACCACGTGTCGGTGCCGGAACTGGCCAAAGCCAACAACCTCGATCCCTCCGCCAAGCTCAGCCTCGGCACCAAGCTTGTGGTGCCCGGCCACAAGACGGTTGCCGCAGCAGCGCCGACGGCAGCACCCGTGGCGGTTGCCGCAGCTCAGCCGGTCGCAGCAGCGCCCGTTCCGCCGGTGACCAAAGTGGCCGCGGTCGACACCCCACAAAAGGCCCGGCTGGCGCAGGCCGCGCCGAACCCCGAAGAGCCCGCGATCGAATCTCCGGTCAAGGCTGCCGAGGCAACCGGTGCGGTGCCGACGTTCCGTTGGCCGGTGCGCGGCAAGGTGATCACGGCTTATGGCGCCAAGGCCAACGGCAAATCCAATGACGGCATCAACCTGGCGGTGCCGGAAGGCACGCCGGTCAAGGCCGCCGACGACGGCGTCGTCGCCTATTCCGGAAATGAGCTCAAGGGTTACGGCAATCTGGTTCTGATCCGGCACTCCAACGGCTACGTCACCGCATATGCCCATGCGAGTGAGCTGATGGTGAAGCGCGGTGATACGATCAAGCGCGGTCAGGTCATTGCCAAATCGGGTCAATCGGGTGAGGTGCAATCTCCGCAGCTGCACTTCGAGATCCGCAAGGGATCGTCACCGGTTGATCCGCTTCAATTCCTCAACGGGGCGTAAGCCCATCGGCGTTGCCAAATCCAGACGTCGTCGCCCGCGAAAGCGGGCGATTTCTTTTTCAGGATTGCTTCGCGGTCATCTTCACGCCGAGCCGGCCCGCCAATTCCTGCGTGAACTGCCAGGCGACGCGGCCGGAACGCGAGCCGCGCGTGGTCGACCATTCCAGCGCCTCGCGCTCGAGTTCGTGTTCGCCGATCTTGATGCCGAAATGGCTGCAATAGCCCGTCACCATCGCGAGGTATTCGTCCTGGCTGCAGCGATGGAAGCCGAGCCACAGGCCGAAGCGATCGGACAACGATACTTTTTCCTCGACCGCCTCGCCGGGATTGATCGCGGTGGAGCGCTCGTTCTCGATCATCTCGCGCGCCAGCAAATGACGGCGGTTGGAGGTGGCGTACAGAATGACGTTGTCGGGCCGTCCCTCGATGCCGCCGTCCAGCACCGCCTTCAGCGATTTGTAGGAGGCATCATTGCCGTCGAACGACAAATCGTCGCAGAACACGATGAAGTGGAAGCTGGAGCTGCGTAGCAGGTCCATCAACTGCGGCAGGCTCTCGATGTCCTCGCGGTGAATCTCGATCAGTTTCAGGCGATCCGCCGGCTTGCGGCCGGCATTGATGCTGGCATGCGCGGCCTTCACCAGCGACGACTTGCCCATGCCGCGCGCGCCCCAAAGCAGCGCGTTGTTGGCGGGCAGACCGTCGGAAAAGCGCTCGGTATTCTCGATCAGGATGTCGCGCATCCGGTCGATGCCCTTGAGCAGCCCGATCTCGACGCGGCTGACACGCGGCACCGGCGAAAGCTGTCCGTTGGGGTGCCAGACGAAGGCATCGGCACTCTCAAACGGATCGGCTGTCCCGGACGCGGGCGCGGCCGCCGACAGATGTGCCACGATGGCTTCGAGCGCACGCGCGATCCGCTCGTCGGTGCCGTGGTTTTGCGGTGACGCAGGGCGTTTTGCCGCGACCGCCGGCGGTTTGCGCGCGGCCGGCCTGGAGGCGGCACGAGGGGTTGTTTTTCGGGCTTTTTTTGACATTTCTGGGGTTCCTGATAACGCACCCATATCGAGCCTTTGGGGGGGCCGCAAGCGCCTCAAAGGAAGAGCAAATGAGCGCTCTGGCAGCGTTGCAATTGGGACCGCGGCCGCTATAGTCCCGCCGAATTTGCCCGAACCGGCCTGACGCCAATGCGTTGCCGGTTTATTCCCGTTTCACGAGGATCGTCCGAATGTTTATTACTCCTGCGTTTGCCCAGGCTGGAGCAAGCGGTGACACCAACAGCATGTTGATGTCGTTGCTGCCGTTCGCGCTGATCTTTGTGATCATGTACTTCCTGATTCTGCGGCCGCAGCAGAAGAAGGTGAAGGACCACGCCGAACTCGTGAAGAACATCCGCCGCGGCGACACCGTGGTCACGAGCGGCGGCCTGGTCGGCAAGGTTACCAAGGTCGTCGATGACGACCAGATCGAATTCGAGATCTCCGACGGGGTCCGCGTTCGGCAAATGCGGCAGATGATTTCGGGTGTGCGCGCCAAGGGCGAACCGGCCAAGGAAAAGGCTGACACTTCCAAGGAAGATTCCTCGGCGAGTTAGCGCGTTTTCCAGTAACGGCGCACATTCCCAAATCTGCCAGAATCTGACGGGTCAACTCGATGTTGTATTTCACGCGGTGGAAGGCGCTGGCGATCATCGTGACCGCGCTGGTGGTGTGCCTTTGCGCCGTTCCGAATTTCTTCCCCGAAGCCAGGGTAAAAACCTGGCCGGTATGGGCGCAGCGCCATCTGGTGCTGGGCCTCGATTTGCAAGGCGGCTCTTACCTGCTGCTTGAGGTCGATTCCAATTACGTCAAGAAGGAAAAGCTCGATCAGGTTCGCGATGACGTGCGCCGCACCCTGCGCGAGGCCAAGATCGGCTACACCGGCCTCGCCACCAAGGGCGACAGCGTCGAGGTCCGCATTACCAAGGACACCGATCAGCAGCCCGCGCTCAGCAAACTGCGCGACCTGTCGCAGCCGCTTGGCGGGCTGCTCGGCTCCAGCGGCCAGCGCAGCCTGGACGTCAGTGACGCCGGCGGCGGGGTGATACGTCTGACCGTGCCGCAAGCAGCGATCACCGACCGTGTCCGACAGGCGATCGAGCAATCGATCCAGATCGTCGAGCGCCGCGTCAACGAACTCGGCACCGTTGAGCCGCTGATCCAGCGCCAGGGTACCGATCGAATTCTGTTGCAGGTGCCCGGTCTCGGCGATCCGTCGCGGTTGATCGAGCTGGTCGGCAAGACCGCCAAGATGGATTTCCGCATGGTCGATACCACGGTTTCGCCGGACCAGGCGGCCGCGGGCCGTCTGCCGCCGGATTCGGAACTGCTGCCAAGCACGGAACCCGGACATCCGCCGTATGTCGTCAAAAAGCAGGTTTTGGTCTCCGGCGGCGATCTGACCGACGCGCAGCCGGGCTTCGACCAGCGCTCGAGCGAGCCGATCGTCAGCTTCCGCTTCAATACCTCGGGCGCGCGCAAATTCTCGCAGGCCACGTCGGAGAATGTCGGACAGCCCTTTGCGATCGTGCTCGATAACAAGGTGATCTCGGCACCCGTGATTCGTGAACCGATCACCGGCGGCTCCGGTCAGATCTCCGGCAGTTTCACGGTGCAGGCCGCCAACGACCTTGCCATCCTGCTGCGCGCCGGCGCGCTGCCGGCGCCGTTGACCGTGATCGAGCAGCGCACCGTCGGTCCGGGCCTCGGCCAGGACTCGATCGAGAAGGGCGAGCTTGCGGCTTATGTCGGCTCGATCATGGTCATCGTGTTCATGCTGCTGACCTACCGGTTGTTCGGCGTGTTCGCCAACGTCGCGGTTGCCGTCAACGTCGCGATGATCTTCGGCGTGCTGTCGCTGTTGAATGCGACGCTGACGCTCCCGGGCATCGCGGGCATCGTGCTCACGGTCGGCATCGCCGTCGACTCCAACGTGCTGATCTATGAGCGCATCCGGGAAGAGTTGCGAGGCGGGCGCACCGCGATTTCCGCGATCGACGCCGGCTTCAAACGCGCGCTGTCGACGATTCTCGATTCCAACATCACCACCTTCATCGCTGCCGCGGTGCTGTTCTACATCGGCACCGGGCCGGTGCGCGGCTTTGCCGTGACGCTCGGCATCGGCATCATCACCACGGTCTTTACCGCGTTTACGCTGACCCGGCTGATTGTTGCGACGTGGGTACGGTGGAAGCGGCCGCAAAGCGTGCCCATTTGATAAGGCGGAGCCGGTCGTGACACATTTTGTTCTCCTGGGGCTGGGCGCCCTTATTGTCGTGCTGACGGTCGTCAGCTGCTTCGGCTGGCTGCCGTCGCTGCGGATCGTCCCGGACAACACGCATTTCGACTTCACGCGTTTCCGCCGCATCAGCTTTCCGATTTCGGCCGTGCTGTCGATTATCGCGATCACGCTGTTCTTCACCCACGGGCTGAACTTCGGCATCGATTTCAAGGGCGGCACGCTGCTGGAAGTGCAGGCCAAGTCGGGCACGGCCGATATCGCCGGGATGCGCACATTGCTGAACAATCTCGGACTCGGCGATGTCCAGTTGCAGCAGTTCGGCGGTCCGTCCGAAGTGCTGATCCGGGTCGCCGAACAGCCTGGCGGCGATGCCGCGCAGCAAGGCGCGGTGCAGAAGGTCCGCGGCGCGCTCGGCGATAGCGTCGATTACCGCCGCGTCGAAGTGGTGGGGCCACGGGTGTCGGGCGAATTGCTGGCGTACGGCATGCTCGGCCTGATGCTCGCGATCTTCTCCATTCTGATCTATCTCTGGTTCCGGTTCGAATGGCAGTTCGCGTTGGGCGCCATGATCGCCAACGTCCACGACATCGTGCTGACGATCGGCTTCATGTCGATCTCGCAGGTCGATTTCGATCTCACCAGTATTGCGGCCCTGTTGACGATCCTGGGTTACTCCTTGAACGATACGGTCGTGATCTATGACCGGATCCGGGAAATGCTGCGGCGCTACAAGAAAATGCCGATGCCGGAACTGCTCAATGAATCGATCAATTCGACGCTGTCGCGCTCGATCATCACCCACGTCACGGTGACCCTGGCGCTGCTGGCGCTGCTGCTGTTCGGCGGCAACGCCATCCACAGCTTCACCGCCGTGATGATGTTCGGCGTGGTGCTGGTCGGCACCTACACCTCGATCTTCATCGCGGCCCCCATCCTGATCTATCTCGGCGTTGGCGATCACCGGGCCGACGCGCCGGATGAGTCCACAAAGAAGAAGTAACGATGCCCAACCGTTCGGACGCCCCGCATCTCCCGAGATCGGCGCCGATCGAGGCCTACGGCAAAGGCGGGTTTGCCTTCGACGATATGTCGCATCGCGGCTCGCTGCTGTGCCTGCCCGATGCAATCTGGGCCTGGCCGGTCACGAAACCGGAGCAGATCGACAGATATTCGCTGGAGCGGGTTTTCGCCGCCGCCAACAGCATCGATACCCTGATTGTCGGCACCGGCACCGAGGTCTGGCTGCCGCCACCGGCGCTGCGTGAGGCGCTGCGTGCGGTCAGGGTGGTGCTGGATGCGATGCAGACCGGTCCTGCCATCCGCACCTACAACATCATGCTGGGCGAGCGGCGGCGCGTCGCGGCGGCGCTGATCGCGGTGTCATGACCGGGGCGCCGGCCGACAAGGACGCCCCCGGATTTTGTGCCGAACTGGTCCGGGTCCATGACTTCCCCCGCTACGCGTCGACGCTGTTCGTGCCCTCGGGCCAGCGCCGCGCGCTGCTGGCGCTCTACGCCTTCAATGTCGAGATTTCCCGGGTGCGGATGCAAGTCAGCCAGGCGCTGGCAGGCGAAATGCGCCTGCAATGGTGGACCGATATGCTCGCGGGGGCAGGTCATGGCGGGGTCGAAGGCAATCCGGTCGCGGCCGAACTGCTGCTCGCGATCCGCAACGCGCGGCTCCCGGTCGAGCCGCTGTCGCGACTGATCGAGGAACACCAGTTCGATCTCTACAACGATCCGATGCCGACCATGGCGGCGCTGGAAGGCTATATCAACGAAACCGCATCGGCGCTGTTTTCGCTCGCGGCGCGGGTCGCCGGCTGGCACTCGGAGGCGATCGATCACCTCGCACGCCATGCCGGGCTGGCGCAGGGCATGGCTCAGGTAATGGCGGCGCTGCCGCTCGACGCGTCGCGGCGGCAATTGTTCGTGCCGCAGCAATTGTTGCAACAGCACGGCATTGGGATGGAGGAGGTGTTCGTCGGCAAGCAGACCCCCAAGCTCCGAGCCGCGTTCGACCAACTGATCGGCGAAGCACGCGAACATCTGGCGACCGCGATGGCGTTGATGCACACCGTGCCGCCGGACGTCCGGCCGGTTTTCCTGCCGCTCGCGCAGGTTCGCCGCGATCTCGAGCGCTTGTCGCGTGCGGACAGCGATGTTTTCATGCTGCAACCGGCGTCGCGGCTGCGGATCCTGTGGACCTTGTGGCGGGCATCGCGTTCCAGCCGATTCTGATCCGTCATGATCAGGGAATGAAACGGCTGCAATGGAGTGTGGGCATTGACGCGAACGTTCCCCGGACGCTGCTGATCCGGGGTCCGCGCCGGCGGGACACGATCGCGCCCTACGACGACGGCAGCGTATGGTCGGCCGTTTCGAAATTAAACCGGTCGCGCAAATTCTTGCGCTGTTCCAGGATGTCCTTCAGAAACGCGCGGTCGGTATCGCTCGCCATCATCGGCTCGATCAGGTCGACCTGATTCATCGCCACCAGCTGCAGTATCTCGGTGCGCGGTTTGCCGTTGCGGTCACGCGGCAAGGCCTGCACCACCTGGATATGCTCCGGCGGCTTGGGCCCCTTGGCCGCGGTGAGTTCGTCGCGCAGTTGGCTTTCCAGCGCGGTCCGATCGGCCTCGACGAAAGCGTAGAGCCCGACGCCGCTGCGCCGGTCGGCGAAGGCGACAATCGCGGTGTCGCGCACATCAGGATTTCGCCTGATCAGGTCGACCAGGACGGGAGCGTCGTTGACCAGCCGCCGGCCGCCGCCCTCGCGGTCGGTGAAGTTGAACAGGCCGCGGGTGATGGCGCGGTAAACCTTCTTGCCGGTCGCGAGCCACAGCCGCGCCACGAACGATTTGCGCGCCAGGATCTTGCGCTCCTTTGGCGTCAGCGCGTCCGGCGCGTAACTCCGCTTGTGCTTGAGCAGATGCCGGAGATCCTCATAGGCGGCGATCCGAAACAACCGGCTGCGTGTCTTGAAACAGGCCGCGAGCTGGAAGTCGGTAACATAGGCCTTCCCGTCATTGCCGCGCAGCCAGTTCTGTTCCTTGGCGAGGTCGTTGTGGCAGATGCCGGCGCGATGCAGCTTGCGTAGCGCAAGCTTGGCGGAACGGAAATAGGCGAGGTCACCGGTCGGCTTGGCCTGATGCAGCGCGACGCCGTTGATGAAGCCGCGCACCAGCGCGCGCTGGCCGGCCCATAACAGCTCCGGCCCGACATGGAGGTCGCGCGCCAGGGTCAGCGCGCGGCGTTCGCGGGCGAACAGATGGCGCGCGGGGATATAGGACCACCACGGCACCTGATCGAGCCGCCGCAGCACGGCATCGACTTCGCCTTGATCGCTGCGAAAGCGGCCACGCTCGACGGTCGAAAACACGTCGCGCTTGAGCAGGACGCCTTCGGTCCATCGCGCCGACAGTACCGCGGCATCGTCTTGGGGCAGGCTCATGAAAGTCTCACGCCGCGGCCTGAACGCGCAGGCTGTCCGCGATCCATCGATCGAGATCGGCCAGCGCCCGGGCGCTGATCGCCTGTTTCTTCGCAACCGTCTTTTCGTTGCCGCGCAACCGCGTCCCATCGGGCTTTTTGGTCGGCGGATTGGCGAGCGGCGGAAACAGGCCGAAATTGATGTTCATCGGCTGGAACGAGCGCGGGCCGGCGTCGATGGTCTCGATATGGCCACCGGTGATGTGTCCGAGCAACGATCCCAACGCGGTCGTCGCCGGCGGCGGCGCCAGCGCCATCGCGCGGGCATCGGCCGCGGCATAGAGGCCGGCCATCAGGCCGACGCTGGCCGATTCCACATAGCCCTCGCAGCCGGTCATCTGGCCGGCGAAGCGCAGCCGCGGGTCGGCGCGCAGCCGCAACTGCGCGTCCAGCAGTTTCGGTGAATTCAGGAAGGTGTTGCGATGCAGTCCGCCAAGCCGGGCGAATTCGGCGTTCTCGAGCCCGGGAATGCTGCGGAACACGCGCTGCTGGTCGCCGTGCTTCAGCTTGGTTTGAAAACCCACGATGTTGTAGAGCGTGCCCAGTTTGTTGTCCTGGCGCAATTGCACGATGGCGTAGGCTTTCACAGTCGGGTCGTGCGGATTGGTCAGCCCGACCGGCTTCATCGGACCGTGGCGCAAGGTCTCGGGGCCACGCTCGGCCATCACTTCGATCGGCAGGCAGCCGTCGAAATAGGGCGTGTTGGTTTCCCACTCCTTGAAGTCGGTCTTTTCGCCGGATACGAGCGCTGCGACGAAGCCGTCATATTGCTCCTTGGTCATCGGGCAATTGATGTAGTCGGCGCCGGTGCCGCCGGGACCGACCTTGTCATAGCGCGACTGAAACCACGCCACCGACATGTCGATGGAATCCTTGTGCACGATCGGCGCGATCGCGTCGAAGAAGGCCAGTGCATTTTCGTCGGTCAGTTCGCGTATGGCGTCCGCCAGCGGAGCGGAGGTGAGGGGGCCTGTCGCGACGATGACATTGCCCCAGTCGGCTGGCGGCAAACCCGCGATCTCGGCCCGGCGGATATCGATCAGCGGATGGTCCTGCAACGCCTTGGTGACGGCCGCGGAGAAGCCGTCGCGGTCGACCGCCAATGCACCGCCGGCCGGCACCTGATTGGCGTCGGCGCACCGCATGATCAGCGAACCGAGCCGCCGCATTTCGGCGTGTAGCAGCCCGACGGCGTTGTTGGCCGCGTCATCAGAGCGAAACGAATTGGAGCAGACAAGTTCGGCAAGGCCCTCGGTGCGATGGGCCTCGGTCATCCTGACAGGACGCATTTCGTGCAGGACGACCGGCACGCCCGTCTGGGCGACCTGCCAGGCGGCTTCCGAGCCGGCGAGGCCCGCGCCGACGATGTGCAGGGGTTCGGTGGGTGATTTGATGCCAGTCATCGCGCAGGGTTAGCGCTTTTTCCGCCGCAGTGGAATGCGCTGATGGCCAGACACGACAACGCCCGCGGGGACGCGGGCGTTATCCGTTCGTCAGTCAGCTTGACGGCGTATCAGCCGTTATAGGTACCGGCTGCCACGCGCGGAATATCCGAGCGATCCAAGCCGATATCGGCCAGTTCGCGATCGCTAAGCTGGGCCAGTTCGCTGACATTGCGCTGATAGTCCCGGAAAGCCTGGATCATGCGGATGAGCGAGAGCAACATGGTATTCTCCTTCGTAGTTCCGATTCAGCCCTTGGAGGGAAGCCTCATCGTTGAAATGGATATAGGACGAAATATCGCAGTGCAGCACTCTAAATGTTGCGATGCAGCTAAGCCAAAAACGCATGCCAAGGGTAAGAAGTGATTAACCAGTCAGCAAGGCTGCACAAGCGGGCATCGCGAATGTCGACGGAGGCATCCTCGGTCGAGGAAAAGCCCGTAAAACAACGGAATTGTTGCAACGGGGAAATACGTCCTACCAGCACAGGAAATGACCATCGGGCGCTGCCGTTCAAGGGGATTGATGGGAACAATCCGCTACCAGGTTCTGATTCGGATCGCCGCTCATGCGATAACCGCATGCGATATAGATAAAATGAACATAAGATCATTATTTTGATGTGAGAGCGTCGGGGCGAGTTGGATTCGCATCCGTCTACTGCGCAGAACTCCGAGGCCTCATGCTTGGTCGGAAGGGGCACGCCAACCGGTTCACCATCGCAGGCGACCGCACGCACCGCTTGCTCGGCTGCGCGAGGATGGTGGTGGCAACCCCGCGGCTCAGCAGGCGCTCGCGGTGCGGCTTGCCGTGAGCAGACGCAGTTGAATGATTCGCAACCTCCGCCCGACATTGCAGTTCGCTGTCGGCAAGAGGGAGGGGCCCCACCCGCCGATGCAATCTTTGCCGCCGATGTCATCGTGCTCGGACGGCGCATGGACAGCGAATCATCCCCGGGATCCGTGATCGCGATCAGGCTGCGATCGCGCATCGATGCAACCGAGTTAATTACAAAGCTGTAATGGAAAGCCCATGTTTCGCATAACGCTCTGCGCTGTGCGTCGATCACAAATTTCTCGCGCGAAATTCATTCCGAAAGTTTCGCGCAATCGGCGATCAGTTATTCCACAGATTCCAGCAATGACGTTGGATCTGTTCCAACGAAACAGGAAAGTAACATGATCAATAAGTTACTCGGAGCGACCGCAATGGCCGCCGTTATCCTCGCAGTAGCACCCGCATCCGCCGCTCATATGGCTGGCTGCAGTGGCGAAAACATGATGAAGACGGAATCCATGATCGACACCATGGCTGATGGTGAAGGCAAGAGCATGGCGCAGAAGGAAATCGCGGCCGCGCAGACGTCGATGCTCGACGGCAAGATGGGCGCTTGCTCGATGCATCTGAGCAAGGCGATGCACGCCGGCATGGCGAAGTAATTCGTCATTAGGGGCAGGGGGCCGGTTGCGAAGCGATCGGCCCTAAGCCGCAGAAGAATTTGGTGCGGCAACCTTTGGCGCAATCGGGCTAAGGCGCGCGCGACAACTGGGTCGCGAAATAGCCGACCGTCTTGGCGTAGACTTCACTCTTGTTCCATTGCTGGATCACAGCGAAGTTGGGACTGCCGGGCTCCCAGCCCTTGCCGCGCTGCCAGCCGTAGGACGCAAGGTAGTTTGCGGTGGATGCCAGAACATCCGGTGCGCTGTGCAGAAGATCGCGGCGGCCGTTATTGTCGAAATCGACTGCATATTTGAGATAGGACGAGGGCATGAACTGGGTCTGGCCGATTTCGCCCGCCCAGGCGCCGTGCATTTCGCTCGCTGCCATATCCCCGCGATCGATGATGCGCAGGGCATCCAGCAACTGCGCCCGGAACTCGTCGGACCGCCGGCAATCATACGCCAGCGTTGCGAGGGAGCGGATCGTCGGGAATTTCCCGATATTGACGCCGAAATCCGTTTCCAGCCCCCAGATCGCCACGACCACTTCGCCGGGCACGCCGTAAGTCTGTTCGACGCGGCTCAGGACCGAGCCGTATTGCTTGAGCATATTGCTGCCGCGGGTCAGCCGCGGCGGCACCATGCGGCCGGAAAACTCCTCAAAGCTCTGGTTGAACACCGCTTGGGAGTGGTCGCGGGAAATGACTGCTTTATCCAGCGTCACGCCGTTCAAGCCCGAGGTAAGGGTCGCCTGGGAAATCCCCTTGGCGGCGGCGTCGGTTTTGAAGTCGGCGAGCCACGCGTCAAAACTGCCGGCGCCACAGGGGACTGCGGCAGAAGCCGGCATGACCAATGCGCCGAGGACGGCGCAGGCGGCGAGGACCGAGAGAACGATACGAGAGGGGAGCAGAGCGCGCACCGAGATCGATTCGCTGTTAAGGACGGACGGTTCCATAGCACGAAATGTCCGTGGGAAGCGCGGCCAAAACATGGCCAGCCGATGCCGGTGCAATGAGCACCACGCGACATTTGGTGCCGCTAACCGCCGCCGCCGGTCGACAGGGCCGGCGGCCTCGATCGCGATTATCCCCGCTTGGCCCTACGCCCCGTCTTTGCGCCGCCATGAGAACAAGGCCGCCGGGAAATCCGCAGCCGAACGCCGCTCAAGCTGCCGCCGCGGCGGAATCGGCCGCGGATTCGGATCGGGCGCGATGACCTTGCGATAGAGATGCCAGGTGGCGTGGCCGAGCAAGGGGATCACGACCGCAAGCCCAAGGAAGAACGGCAGCGATCCCACGACCAGCAGCAGCGCGACGATCAATCCCCACGCCGCCATCGATATCGGGTTTTTGGCGACCGCGCGAAGCGACGTCACCATGGCGTCGCCTGCGCCGGCGTGCCGATCGAGCATCAACGGGAACGAAACGACGCTGATGCACAGCGCCACTACGGCAAACAGAAAGCCGACACTGCAGCCGGCCACGATCAGCCACCACCCCTGCGGTGTCGTCAGCACGCGCTTGGCGAAATCAGGAATTCCGGCCGCGGCTTCGTAGCCGAACGCTGCGACATAGATCGCCTGCGCGGTCGCAACCCAGGTCACAAACAGGGCCAGCAGCAGCACGCCGAGCCCGAGCATGGCGCCGAACGAGGGCGAGCGCAGCACGTCGATGGCATCCCACGCCGACGCCGGCTCGCCGTTTTCACGGCGGCGGCTCAGCTCATAAAGACCCAAGGCTGCGAACGGCCCCAGCAGCGCAAAGCCGGCCGCCAGCGGAAACAGCAGCGGCAGCACCGAATAGCCGAGCACGGTGCGCGCCAGCACCAGTCCGAGCACCGGATAGATCACGCACAGAATGATGGCGTGGCTGGGGACCGCCTTGAAATCCTCCCAGCCGAGCCGCAACGCTTGATGCAGGTCGGACAGGCCGATGCTTCGGATCACAGGGGCCGCCGCGGTATCCGGCGCGCCCACGGGTGTGACACTGCTCGGGTATGATGTCGCCATGTCGTTGCCTCCCTTGCTGCAGCGGTCGCATTTTTGCCGCCCAAATCAGGGCACAAGCGAACCGTCTGCGGAAACGATCACGATCAAGGCCAGACGCGAAGACAGGAAACCGAATTGGCCATGTCGCGAACTGAACCATCAGCGTACGCGCAATTGCCGGGATCAGCACTCACGCTTCGGTGTTGTCGCAGCGCAAACTTGCAAGCCTATTATTGGTGTCATTCCTGCGTCATTTCGCGTCCGCTAGATTGATGCCGCTGCCGCGCTGCCGCATTGGCAACCGCAGGGGAGGCGACTAAGCTTCCGGGCGATCAAGTATCGGTGTCGCGGTCGCCGGGAAGAGTGTCGTACAGGCCGTCATACGATCAAATGGATTGGAGCACGCGATGAGCATTTTCGGAAAGATCATGGGCGCGATCTTTGGCAGCCATGCCAGCGCAACGCCTGCAGGCGGCACGGCCCCGGCCGGCAGCGCGGCTGCGCCCGCCGGCGCCGGATCCTCGGCTGCACCGGCTGCTCCACCCCAAAGCGTCGACGTGGCGGCGATCGTCGACAAGGCCGCCGCTGCATCAGGCGAAAAGCTGGCATGGCGCACCTCCATCGTCGACCTGATGAAGGCACTCGGCATCGATTCCAGCCTGACGGCGCGCAAGGAACTGGCCAAGGAACTCGGCTACACCGGCGACATGAACGATTCCGCGAGCATGAACATCTGGCTGCACAAGCAGGTGATGGCAAAGCTCGCCGCCAACGGCGGCAAGCTGCCGCCGGAGATCAAGCACTGATCTCGATCCGCTCAAGCCGAAGACGTCAAGGCCCGCGGCGCTGTCGCGGGCCTTTTTCGTTGCGACTTTGTCATGCCTTGCCCGGCGCGGGGCCGCGGTCTAGATACGCGTTCGGAACAAGAAACGCGTAAAGGAGCACGCCCTTGGATACCGTTGATCGCAGGACCCTACTTGCAACCGGCGCACTGGCGCTGGCGGGCGCCACCACCCAGAGCAGCCGGGCTGAGGCGCAGGCCGGCCCGAAGCCGATCTTCGCGGTCCCGGCGATAACGATCCCGATCGTCGGCGAAAGCGACGTTTTTCCGGTTCGCCGCATCTACTGCATCGGGCGCAATTATGCCGCGCATGCGATCGAGCGCGGCTCCGACCCGACCCGCGAGCCACCGTTCTTTTTCCAGAAGCCGACCGACGCGATCCAGAACGTCGCGGTCGGCACCGTCGCGGATCATCCTTATCCCTCGCTGACCAAGAATTATCACCACGAGGTCGAACTGGTGGCGGCGCTGAAATCGGGCGGCACCAATATTTCGCCGGAGCAGGCGCTCGATCACGTCTATGGCTACGCGCTCGGGCTCGACATGACACGGCGCGATCTGCAGAACGGCATGGCGGCTGAAAAGAAGCCCTGGGAAATCGGCAAGAGCTTCGACCACGGCGCCGTTCTGGGCCCGATCCATCCCGTTGCCAAAGTCGGCCATCTCACCAAGGGCGCGATCTCGCTCGCCGTCAACGGCACCGTTCGGCAGGACTCCAACCTCGACCGCATGACCTGGAGCGTCGCCGAACAGATCGCCAAACTGTCCGAAGCATTCGAGCTCAAGGCCGGTGACATCATCTATTCCGGCACCCCGGAAAATGTCGGCCCGGTCGTGAAGGGCGACGTGCTCTTGTGCAAGCTCGAAGGCCTGCCGGATATGTCGATCCGGATCGTGTGAGGCTATCCCTCCAGATCCGCATATTCCGGATGCTTCTGCAGGTAATCGACCACGAAACCGCAGCCGGCGACCACCTTGAGGCCGTCGGCGCGGATCAGCTCCAGCGCGCCTTTGACTAGCTCCGACGCGATGCCGCGGCCACGCAACGCCCGCGGCGTCTCGGTGTGGGTGATGATCACGTTGCCCGGCGCCAGGCGATAATTGGCGAACGCCACGGCGCCTTCGACGTCGAGCTCGAACCGGCGCTGGGATTTGTTGTCGCGGACGCTGCCTGTGGCCATGATGTCCATTCCATAAAGTCAGGATTCACCTCACCATTTATGGCGATGAACCCGGCGATGCAAATCGGCGACCAAGCACAACATGCTGGGAGCTGAATGGATGAAAACGCATATTCTGCCGATCGGGACCTTGATGCTGGGCGCGACGCTGTGGCTGTCGGCGCCGCCGGCCGCCTACGCCGAGGGCGACCAGGACTGGCAGGCCTGCATGGCCAGGACATCGGCGCCGAGCGACCGGGTGACGGCCTGTTCGTCGGTCATCGACGCCAAGATCGAGACCGGCCGCAAGCTCGCCGCCGCCTATTGCAACCGCGGCGAAGGCCTGACCGAACGGCTGGAGTTCGATCGCGCGCTGGTCGACCTCGACGAGGCGATCCGGATCGATCCGGCTTACGCCTGCTCCTACGCCAACCGCGGCCGGGTCTATGCCGGCAGGGGCGACGCCGATCGCGCCATGGCGGACTATAACGAAGCGATCCGCCTCGACCCGTCCTTTGCGCTGGCCTTCAACAACCGCGGCAACGCCTGGCTGGTCAAGGGCGATATGGTCCGCGCCATGGCCGATCTCAACACCGCCATCAAGCTCGATCCCCAACTGGCGATTGCCTACGGCAATCGCGGTTATCTCTATTATCGCAGCCACGACATGGCGCATGCGATTGCCGACTATTCGACGCAGATCAAGCTCGCGCCTGACGTGCTCGCTTACATCAACCGCGGCAACGCCTACCGCGATTCCGAACAGCTCGACCGCGCCGCCGCCGATTACGGCGAAGTGACCAAACTGGCGCCGACGGATGCGCGCGGCTATCGCAATCGTGCGCTGATCCGGCTGTACCAGGGCGACAACAAGGGTGGCGTGGCCGATTACGACAAGGCGCTGCAATACGATTCGTCCGACGTGTATTCCTGGAATAACCGCGGCCAGGCCCGGATGCGGCTTGGCGACAAGCAAGGCGCGATCGCGGATTTCAGAAAGGCGCTTGAGCTTAGCCCCGGTCTCGACTCCGCGCGCGACAGCCTGCGCGATCTCGGCGTGAAGTCGTAGCGTCACCCGGACGGCTGCATCATGTCGTGAGCAGATCCTGATAGTCCGGATTCTTCTCGATAAAGGCCTTCACGAACGGGCACTGCGCAATCACCTTCAGGCCATCGGCGCGCACGGAATCGAGCGCGCCGCGGATCAGCTTCGAGCCGATGCCCTTGCCGCCGAGTTCGGGCGGCACTTCGGTATGGATGAAGGTGATGACGCGATCGGCGATCTTGTAATAGGTCGCGGCGATATGGCCCTCGACCGCAAGTTCGTAGCGCTGATGCGCCGGGTTGTTGACGACTTCGTTCATGCTCTCTCAGCGAGCTCCGATCAGGTTTTCAGGGATTCCTGGAGCATGAATGCGCCGGAAAGCGGGCCGGCGATGCCGGTCGAAATCAGGGTTCGGCGGGAGATCATTTCTGTCCTCAAATCATTTTTGCTGTAGTTTGACGCAGAATATGTCGCACCAGCGCGATGATGCGTTCGATAACGGAGAATATTAGCATGCCCAATGATAAAGGCCCGAACATCAAGAAGAAGCAGAAATGCAAGAATTGCGAAGGCAAGGGCCTGGTCAAGAAGGGCGACAATGTCGTGAAATGCCAGCGCTGCAAGGGCACGGGAGTGAGGTGAGGTCGTCATTCCGGGCTCGCGCCGCGCGCGCCCCGGAACGACGAGCCTTTTGAAGTGCGTCCCGGAATGACGGTGCCCATTAACATCTGCGCCTGAATCTGCTTCAATTTTTGCAAAGGACCCAGGCGGCGGGACAAGCCAAGGGGATGTCCACTTTGGGAGGATACCATTCATGAAATTCGTTCTGACCGTGCTTGGCGTTGTTCTGCTCGTGGTTGCCGCGGTGTATTTCCTGATGCCGGCCGATCAGTTGCCGGGCTTCTTCCCCGGCCACATGGCGGGCGACAGCCATGTGCACACCAAGCACGGCATCGTGGCCGGTGTCGTCGGCCTGGTGCTGCTTGGCGCCGGCGTTTTCGTCGGCCGGCGGTGAGGCGCGGGTGGTGAACGCAACCACGGTCAACGCACCGCGCGGCGGCATGAACAGGATGTCGCGCCGGGTGATGAATCTGGCGCATTTCGTCACCCAGAACGCGCGCCGCCACGGCGACCGCCCGGGCTTCATCTGGGGCGACAGATCGTGGAACTGGCGCGAGATCGACGGTCATGTCTCGGCGCTGGCGGCGGCGCTCGCCGCACGCGGCATCGTCAAGGGCGACCGCATCCTGGTGCATTCCAAGAATGGCGACGAAATGTTCTGGTCGATGTTCGCGGCCTTTCGTCTTGGCGCGGTCTGGGTTCCCACCAATTTCCGGCTGATGCCGGATGAAGTGGCCTATCTCGCCACCGCCTCCGGCGCCAAGGCGTTCCTGTGCCATGGCGATTTTCCCGAACATGCCGCGGCGGTATCGGGACCGGAATTCACCTGGCGGATCGGCGAAGGCGCGTTCGGCGAGACATCGCTGACCGACGCGATCAAGGCGCATGCGGGCGTTCGTTTCGAAAACATTGCGGTCGATTACGACGATCCCTGCTGGTTCTTCTTCACCTCGGGCACCACGGGCCGCTCCAAGGCCGCGGTGCTGACCCATGGCCAGATGGCCTTCGTCGTCACCAACCATCTCGCCGATCTCACCCCCGGCACCACCGAGCGCGATGCCTCGCTGGTGGTGGCGCCGTTGTCGCATGGCGCCGGCGTGCATCAGTTGATGCAGACGGCGAGGGGCGTGCCGACCATCCTGCTGCCGTCGGAGAAGTTCGACATCGCCGAGGCATTCCGGCTGATCGAACGGCATCGCGTCAGCAACATCTTTACCGTGCCGACCATCCTGAAAATGATGGTCGAGCATCCTGCTGCCGATCGCTTCGATCATTCCTCGCTGCGTTACGTCATCTACGCCGGCGCGCCGATGTACCGGGAGGACCAGAAGGCCGCGCTGCAAAAGCTCGGCGGCGTGCTGGTGCAGTATTTTGGGTTGGGCGAAGTCACCGGCAACATCACGGTACTGCCGCCTGAACTGCACGACCCCGAGGACGGGCCGCAGGCGCGGATCGGCTCCTGCGGTTTTGAGCGCACGGGCATGCAGGTGTCGATTCAGGGCGATGACGGCAGCGAACTGAAACCGTTCGAGACCGGCGAGATCTGCGTGATCGGGCCCGCCGTGTTCGCGGGCTATTACGACAACCCGGAGGCCAATGCGAAAGCCTTTCGCAACGGCTGGTTCCGCACCGGCGATCTCGGCCATATGGACGAAGAAGGCTTTGTCTACATCACCGGCCGCGCCTCCGACATGTACATCTCCGGCGGATCCAACATCTATCCGCGCGAGGTCGAGGAGAAGATCCTGACCCATCCCGGGATCGGCGAGGTCGCGGTGCTCGGCATCCCCGATCCGGTGTGGGGCGAAGTGGGCGTTGCCGTCTGCGTGCCCCGCGACGGCACGTCGGTGACGGAAGCGGAGATGGCGGGCTTCCTGTCGCCAAAAGTGCCGCGCTACAAAATGCCGAAACGGTTTTTCTTTTGGGAGGCGCTGCCGAAGTCCGGCTATGGCAAAATTCCGAAGCGGCTGGTGCGCGACGAGCTGGAAGCGCGCGGGCTGCTGGATGTTACCAAGGCGTTTTCGAGCGAAGTGGATGCCGGTTCGCGTGAAGAAAACGCGTCTGAAAATATAACGACAAAGAACGAGTGAATGCGAAGCGTCCAACAACCCGGTCCTCCCGCGCCCGAACGTATCCAGTGGGTGGAGGGGCGGGGCCGTGCGTTCGCGTTCACGCTTGAGGCCGGGCTGCCATTGCTCGAAGCCGCGCGCCGGGGTTTTGCCGCAGCGGGATTTGCCGGCGGCGCCCTGAACATCAAAAGCGGCGCGCTCGGGCCGTTCGCCTATGTGATGCCGGCGCTGTCCAGGACCGGCGCCAACGCCGCGTTCTACAGCGATACTTTCAGGCCGGCCGGCGTGACGCGGCTCAAGATCGGCGCGATGACCTTGGGTGCCCGCGACGGCGCGCCGTTCTTTCATTGCCATGCGCTGTGGACCGAAGCCGACGGCCGCAGCAATGGCGGCCATATCCTGCCCGAGGAGACCGTGGTCGCCGAACCCTTTGAGGTCGAGGCGTTCGGGATCGATGGGGCGCTGTTCGTGGCCGAGCCGGATCCGGAGACCAATTTCAAATTGTTCGGGCCGGTCCCCAACGCGGGCACCAATCCGCAAACCACCAGCCGCGCCTTCGCGCTGCGGCTGCGCCCGAACCAGGATGTCGCCGGCGCGCTGGAGTCCTTCTGCCGCCAGCACGGCGTTTTCCGCGCCCGCGTTCATGGCGGCGTCGGCAGCACGATCGGCGCGCAATTCACCGATGGCAGCAGCGTGGTGCCGTTCGCGACCGAACTCGCGATCCGCTCCGGCACTATCGCCCCAGGCGCCGGCGGCTCGCTGGAAGCCGAGCTCGACATCGCGCTGGTCGACTATCTCGGCGGCCTCGCCGAGGGCCGCCTGCTGCGCGGCGATAATCCGGTGCTGATGACGATGGAGCTGCTGCTGGAGGCGTTGGATGGGGACACCGGCGGATAGGGTGGGGTTTCCGTGCGGCTGCGTTTTTAGATTTCGGCAAACGAAGCGACAATTCAGCCGTTGTCGTCCCTGCGAACGCAGGGACCCATAACCCCTGGCGCCAATCGTACGAGACGACATCTGCCACATCGCCGAAACGAGAACACACGGCGTATGGGTCCCTGCGTTCGCAGGGACGACGTTGATAGATTGATGGCAATTCAACCAAGTCGATACATTTTCGCATTCTCGCGACACGATGCGCCCGAGTTTTGCAATCATCGGCCCAAAATGAAGGGGCGCAGGCGATCCCAAGAGGGACGCAGGCGACCCTAGAAGGGCGCAGGAAACGCCGGGTGCGCGGTGCACCCGCAGCCCGTGTGCAAAAGGTAGTAAGCACACGGTAGTCACCACAGGTTCACCGAAACACCCGGCGTCTCCTGCGCAATGGTTTTACGGTTTCCTTCGTGCTCTCCCCGGTGACCGGCTTGTTGTCACCGTCGTCCGCGTGAGAAGCTGCTTCTCACGAACTTGAACGCCAGCATCGGGGCGTCAGGACCACACGACTTCGCCGTCCGCGTCAGCGCTGTTCGTCAAAAGCGCCTTCGCGTCCATCGCATCTCAGCCCAACGTTCGTGACGATCGCGATACGCCCCTCGTGAGGGATGAGACGACCTAAATAAGCCGGTGATTTGGGTCAAATGAGAACAGAAATATTTTTGCAAATGGGGCTGGACACCGATTTGCTGATTTGCCCGCCCGGGCAGTTTGGGCCGAGCAAGTGTTCATGCGGCATGTTTGTTCGCCCCGTTTAACAGGCTATTTCCCCCACCAGTTTTTCAACTGTGTGCCCGTTCCGTTGTATTTGTCGCGGTCGCAAGATCCAATTCCTTTCACTGTGTGGGGCTGTGGTCCGACTCCGCCATCAGTGTATTGCCACATCGTCCAACTGCTCCAGCACGGCGGCACGACCGGCGTCGGGCCGTATTGTGCAAGCCAGAACCAGCAATTCTTCAGGACAGGGTCGATAGTGGTTCCTAACGCTCGCTTGATCGTGTGGCCACTGTAAAAGCCGGGCCACCGCCCCAGTTTGTCGTGGATATGAGTGACGAATGCACGCGCCTCCTCCAGCGTCATGCTGCTCCCGGTTGGATTGTCCTCGAAATCAAGAACGACGACAGTATCCTCGTCGGGAGCCACGGTTTCCAGAAAGTGCTCCGCTTGTGAGACGCCGTTTGATCCCGTGCCGAAGTGATAGGCACCGAACAACAAGCCCGCATCAAGCGCCGCGGCCTTGTTCTTCTTGAAGGTCGCATCAACGTAGGACTCTCCCTGCGTTGCTTTTTGGATTACGCCGACAATTCCATCGGCCTTGGCCTTGTCGAAACGAAGCCTCGTCCCGTTGTGATGAGACAGGTCAATAACTGAATTGGTTGGCATGAACACTCCCATGACCAAACAATTTAAAATTGTAAATTTGCAATGTGGACATTGCAAGCAATCGTGGTCTGGATGAGCCAATCGGTCGCACGGATCGACGCCCGACAATGATCTCGGCGACATCTGAGTTCGCTTTGGTCCCGCGTCGCAAAACGTGAATAAGGCTTACCGCTCGCGCATAAATACGTCGGAAAATATTGGGGTTGAGGTAGCGGCGCGGCAATGCATAATCCACGGCAAGGGGAGGAATTGCCATGCAAATGCGGGTATTTGGGCGCACGGGACTACAGCTCTCGGTGCTGGGCTTCGGCTGTGGCGCGGTCGGCGGATTTATGGTGCGCGGTGATCCTGCCGAGCAGGAGCGCACCATCGCGCGGGCGATCGCGGCCGGCGTCAACTATTTCGACACCGCTGTGCAATACGGCGATGGCGAATCCGAAAAGAACCTTGGCCGTGTGTTGCAAACGCTGAAGCCGGCCAACGCCGTTGTCGGCACCAAGGTCCGGGTGCCGCCTGATGATTTCGGCCGCATCGCCGATGCCGTCACGACTTCGCTCGAAGGCAGTCTGGCGCGACTGCGGCTCGAGCGGGTCGATATCTTTCATTTGCACAATCCGATTACCGAGCAGGGCGGCGGGACGGCGTTGAGCGTCCGGCAGGTGCTGGACGATGTAGTGCCGGCGTTCGAACGTCTGCGTCAGCAGGGAAAAATTCGCTTCCTCGGCATGACGGCGGTCGGCGACACCGCGGCGCTGCATCAGGTGATCGATGCCGGCGTCTTCGACAGTGCGCAGGTCGTCTACAACATGCTCAATCCATCTGCTGCCGTCGAATTGCCTGAAAACTATCCGGCGCAGGATTATCAACGCTTGTTCGATCACACCAAGGCCGCCGGCGTCGGTGTGGTCGGCATCCGCGTGCTGGCCGGCGGCGCCTTGTCGGGCTCGGCCGAGCGTCATCCGATCGCGGGCCCGGCGCCGGAGCCGATCGGTTCGGCCATGAGTTACGACGTCGATATCAATCGCGCCCGCCGTCTGTGGCCGCTGGTCAACGAGGGCTTTGCCGGTAGCCTGACCGAAGCCGCCACGCGGTTTGCGATCTCGCACTCGGCGATGGGCACGATCCTGGTCGGCCTGGCGACGCCACAGCAATTCGAGGACTCGCTTGCCGCGGTCGAGAAGGGCCCGCTGCCGCAAGCCGCGCTGGATCGGTTGTCGGCGCTGCAGCGCTCATTCGCGGGCGAAGCGCGCTGAGTGCTCGTAGCCCGGATGAGCGGAGCGATATCCGGGTCATTGTGTCGTCCCGCATATCGCTTCGCTCATGCGGGCTACTTCTTTCGCGCGGGCACACGCGATCGCATTACCGCAACTTCCGCACATGAACATTGATGTCGAGATCAATCTCGGTCACGCATCTCTGCGTCGTCTTGTGCGAGCCGCCCGCATGCCAGCGGCCATCGCGGGCACGCGCGTCTCTAACATTCGCGAGTTTCAGGCATCGCCATTGCGGCAGCTTGCCGCTGCTCATTCCGGCGAATTGCCAGGCCAGCACGACTTCTTCGCCTGACATGTTAGTGCCGATGATATGCGGGCACAATTCGCGAGGGCGGCCTTCATAGAGGCAGGTCACTTGTTGCTCCCGAAGGATCGCGTTGCGAAAGACGGCGTAGGTGGAGGAGGGCATTGGGCGCCTTTCCGCGAGCGTATTATCCCTGCTATCTAGGATTGCGGGACGGTTCTTGTATAAGCATTGAACACAGGTTCGTTCCGCTGGATCCAAAACATGGCTTCAAAGCGCAATCGCACGATCAATTTGCCGGCGCCGTACCTCAAACGCGTCTGGCTTGAGCCATCGCGGATCACCGACCGCGCGGCCTATCCGTTTTGCCTGCCGTTGCTGCGCGACGATTTCGAGCTGAGTTTTGACCGGGCGATCACCATCATCGTCGGCGAAAACGGCACCGGCAAATCAACCTTGCTGGAAGGATCGCCGTGCTCGCGGGCTATGACGAAGCCGGTGGCGGCAAGGGTTACATGCCTGTAGATCATTCGCTCGCGATCGAGGCGACGGGCGCAGAGTTGTCGGCCGCGCTTCGCGCAAGTTGGCTGCCGAAAGTCACCAATGGCTGGTTCTTCCGGGCGGAAAGCTTCTTTTCGGTCGCGAGATATCTCGACCAGGTCAATACGGAGAAAATTCCTCACGTTCCAACAGGCACCCCGCCTGACTTTCTCTCGCATTCGCATGAAGGTTTTTTGCGTTTCTTCAGGAGCGTTGCAAACGGCAAGGCATCTTCATTTTCGACGAACCGGAATCGGCGCTGTCTCCGGCACGGCAAATCGAATTCCTGAAACTGATGCGGATGATGGAAAATTCCGGCATCTCCCAGATCATCATGGCCACCCATTCGCCGATGCTGATGGCGTATCCCGGCGCGCAATTGCTGCGGCTGACGAAGTATGGCCTGGAGCCAGTGACCGTCAAGGAGACGGACCACTACAAGGTTATGCGGGAGTTCTGCGATGACCCAAAGGGGTTTGTGGAGGCGGCGATAGAGGAGTGATCGTCCCGGCGTGGTCGCTGACAAGGGCGGTCGGATCTGCTAAGCTTGCCGTTGAAGGTGAACGAATGTCGGATATTTTGGCAAGAATTACGATCGACCCGGATCGAATGCACGGTCGTCCCTGCATTCGCGATCTACGTATTACCGTTGCGGATATTTTAAACCTGCTATCAGCGGGTCAATCGCGAGAGACGATTCTTCAAGAATATCCGTATCTGGAAAACGCCGATATCGATGCAGTTTTGGCTTTTGCTGCACGCCAGGCGGACCACCCCATTATTGCGGCGGAGTAGGTCTTGCTTTTTCTGGTTGACGCCCAGCTTCCGCCTTTGCTGGCTGGAGCCTTGCGCCAGGCCGGCTATCAGGCGATTCACGTCGCCGAGATAGGTTTGTTGGCAGCCACCGATCGGCAAATTTGGGATGAAGCCGTTGCTCGCAATGCCGCGTTGCTCACAAAGGATCGGGACTTTCCTCAACTCCGCGCGACACGCGCGGATGGTCCCGTGATCGTATGGGTTCGAGTTGGGAACACCGACAATAAAACGCTCATTTCGCAAATCTTGCAAAACCTGCCGGCAATCCATAGTGCGGCGGAACGAGGCGAAACAGTAATCGAATTTGTCGCGAGGTAACGCTACTCCGCCGCCTCACTCGCCCCGCTGCTGCGCTTCTTCCTTGGCGCTTCCGCCTTGCCCAGCACCGGCGCCAAGAACTTGCCCGTGTAACTCCGCGGCGCCTTGACGATATCTTCCGGCGGGCCCCAGGCGACGATTTCGCCGCCGCCGTCGCCGCCTTCGGGGCCGAGGTCGATGACCCAGTCGGCGGTTTTTATCACCTCGAGATTGTGCTCGATCACGACCACCGTGTTGCCCTGCGATACCAGCTCGTGCAGCACTTCCAGCAGTTTCTTGACGTCGTGGAAGTGCAGCCCCGTGGTGGGTTCGTCGAGGATGTAGAGTGTGCGGCCGGTCGCGCGCTTCGATAGTTCTTTGGCCAGCTTGACGCGTTGGGCTTCGCCGCCGGACAGCGTGGTGGCCTGCTGGCCGACGTGGATGTAATCCAGGCCGACGCGGTGCAGGGTTTTGAAGGTTTCGCGCACGCGCGGCACCGCCTTGAAGAATTCGGCGGCTTCCTCGACCGTCATGTCGAGCACGTCGGCGATCGACTTGCCCTTGAACAGCACTTCCAGCGTTTCGCGGTTGTAGCGCTTGCCCTTGCAGACGTCGCAGGTGACGTAGACGTCGGGCAAAAAGTGCATCTCGATCTTGATGACGCCGTCGCCCTGGCAGGCCTCGCAGCGGCCGCCCTTGACGTTGAACGAAAACCGCCCGGGCTCGTAGCCGCGGGCCTTGGCTTCGGGCAGGCCGGCGAACCATTCGCGGATCGGCGTGAACGCGCCGGTATAGGTCGCGGGATTCGAGCGCGGGGTGCGGCCGATCGGCGACTGGTCGATATCGATGATCTTGTCGATGTGCTCGAGACCCTCGATGCGGTCGTGCGGGGCGGCGCCTTCGCTGGCGTTGTTGAGTTTGCGCGCGATCGCCCTGTAGAGGGTGTCGATCAGCAGGGTCGACTTGCCGCCGCCGGAAACCCCGGTGACGCAGGTGAACAGCCCCAGCGGTATCTCCGCCGAGACGTTCTTCAGATTGTTGCCGCGGGCGTTGACCACCTTGATGGTGCGGCGATGGTTCGGCGGCCGCCGCTCCGGCACCTCGACCGACAATTCGCCGGTGAGGTATTTGCCGGTCAGCGACTTCGGATTGTTCATGATGTCGGACGGCGTGCCCTGGGCGACGATGTTGCCGCCATGCATGCCGGCGCCGGGCCCGACGTCGACGACATAATCGGCGAGCCGGATGGCATCCTCGTCATGCTCGACCACGATCACGGTATTGCCGAGGTCGCGCAGCCGCTTCAGGGTTTCCAATAGCCGCGCGTTGTCGCGCTGGTGCAGGCCGATCGAGGGCTCGTCCAGCACATAGAGCACGCCGGTCAGACCCGAGCCGATCTGTGACGCCAGCCGAATGCGCTGGCTTTCGCCGCCGGACAGCGTGCCGGAGGCGCGCGCCAGGGTCAGGTAGTTGAGGCCGACATCGAGCAGGAACGACAGCCGCTCGCGGATCTCCTTCAGCACCCGTGCGGCGATCTCGTTCTGCTGGGCGTTGAGCACCTTTGGCACGGTCTCGAACCATTCGCCGGCGCGGCGCACCGAAAGCTCCGAGATCTCGCCGATATGCTTGCCGCCGATCTTGACGCACAGCGCCTCCGGCTTGAGCCGGTAGCCGTGGCAGGCGTCGCAGGGCACGTCGGAGAAATACTTGGCCAGTTCCTCGCGCGCCCATTCGCTGTCGGTCTCGCGAAAGCGGCGGTTGATGTTGGTGACGACGCCCTCGAACGGCTTCTTGGTGTCGTAGGAGCGCACGCCGTCTTCATAGGAGAATTTGATCTCGTCCTCGCCGGAGCCGTGCAGGATGGCGTTCTGCGTCTTCTTCGGCAGATCTTTCCACTTGGTGTCGAGGGTGAATTTGTAGAATTTTCCGAGCGCGGTCAGGGTCTGGACGTAATAGGGCGACGACGACTTCGCCCACGGCGCGATCGCGCCCTTGCGCAGGCTCAACTCCTTGTCGGGAATGACCAGGTCTTCGTCGATATGCTGCTCGACGCCGAGGCCGCCGCAGGCCGGGCAGGCGCCATAGGGGTTGTTGAACGAGAACAGCCGCGGCTCGATTTCCGGAATGGTGAAGCCGGACACCGGGCAGGCGAATTTCTCCGAGAACAGAATCCGCTCCGGGCCGCTCTTGTCGTGGATCTTGGCGGTTTTCTTGTCGGACTTCTTCTCGTCGGTCGCGGCTGCGGGCGCGTCGGCATATTCGATCACCGCGAGGCCTTCGGCGAGTTTCAAGGCGGTCTCAAAGCTTTCCGCCAGCCGCTGGCCGATATCCGGCCGCACCACGATGCGGTCGACCACGACGTCGATGTCGTGCGGAAATTTCTTGTCGAGCGTGGGCGCTTCGGCGAGCTCGTGGAAGGCGCCGTCGATCTTGACCCGCTGGAATCCCTTTTTGAGGTATTCGGCGAGCTCCTTGCGGTACTCGCCCTTGCGGCCGCGCACCACCGGCGCCAGCAGATAGAGCCGCGTGCCCTCGGGCAGCGCCAGCACGCGGTCGACCATCTGCGAGACGATCTGGCTCTCGATCGGCAGCCCGGTCGCGGGCGAATAGGGAATGCCGACCCGCGCCCATAACAGGCGCATGTAGTCGTAGATCTCGGTGACGGTGCCGACGGTCGAGCGCGGATTTTTCGAGGTGGTCTTCTGCTCGATCGAAATCGCCGGCGACAGGCCGTCGATCTGGTCGACATCGGGCTTCTGCATCATCTCCAGGAACTGGCGCGCATAGGCCGACAGCGATTCGACGTAGCGGCGCTGGCCCTCGGCATAGATGGTGTCGAAGGCGAGCGAGGACTTTCCGGAACCCGACAGGCCCGTGAACACCACGAGCTTGTCGCGCGGAATTTCCAGGTCGACGTTTTTGAGATTGTGCTCGCGCGCGCCGCGAATGGTGATGGCGCGCAAGCCGGTTCCGGCGGTTTGTTGGCGCTTGGCCTTGATGATTTCATCCATGCGGGCAATTCCAGACGCGCAAGCGTTTTCGGGCGCGCCATCGGAGAGAAATCCAGAAAGCCGACGCCTAGGGGTGCGCTGGGAACGTAGGAAGAACGGGGGCCGATTTCCAGTGCCGCGCGCAAACCATCAACGGTTTGTTGCGACCATAACGTTTTCAAGCGAAGTGGCGCCGGTTCGTGTTCAAGAAAACGCGTCAGAAAAGACTGGAACCCCGCTTCGATTCAATCGGAGCGGGGTTTCGGGTTGCCGAGGCCGCAAAATGGCAGCAGTTGGCACGTCGCCGCATGGTCCAAGCTGCAAATTCGCGCAAATAAAAAGGCCGGCGCGAGGCCGGCCTTTTCGGGGTGCTCAGCTTTGGCTGAGATCGTTGTTGCTACCTGTTATCAGTACTTGCCGATCACCGGGCCACTGAAGCGATAGTTGATGCGGGCGGTGACCATGTCGACGTCCTGACTGATGTTGTCGAAGCCGAACGGACCGCCACCGACGGCGGTGAAGCCGACGTTCTTGTCCTGCATGAACAGATGGTCGTATTCGACGCCGGCCGACCAGTTGGGCGCGAAGCCGAATTCGATGCCGGCGCCGACCGTGCCACCCCAGCGGGTGTAGTCGCCGGTGTTGGCGAGCAAGCCACCACCGCCCACCGCGAAGATGTCGTTCTTGTTATCGGTGACCGCGGCGCCGCCCTTCACGTAGAGCAGGGCGTTGTTCCAGGCGTAGCCGATCTGACCGGTGAACAGGCCGAACGCATCGATCCTGGTGCGGTTGGTGTCGAACGCCGGCAGGAACGCGCTGACATTCGATCCGCTGAAGTCAGCCCAGTTGCCCTGAGCTTCCAGGCCGAACACGGCCTGGCCAGCCTGCCAGCGGTAGCCGATCTGGCCACCGACCGTGCCGCCATCGGAGTTATGGCAACCTTCAGCGGCGATGAATGCGCCGGCCGCCGTGGTGGCGTCCCAGCAATTGTGGCTCGTTCCCCAGCCGCCGTTGGCGCCGATGTAGAAGCCGCTCCAGTCATAGACCGCGGCCACCATCGGGGGCGGCGCCTTGGTGTAGACCGGACGCGCAGCCAGATCAGCGGCCGAGGCGGGCGCAGAGGCCATGCCCAAGGCAATCAGTCCAACCGTACCCAGCAAAAACTTCTTCATTCTAGCTCTCCAGCTTGTTTGCCCGGTAGTGTCCGGGGCGTTTTTCCTTCGGGCATTTCCGCCGCGAGGCCCATCCAATTTCCAGTGCCAATAATAATCGATTTAAGCGGAAATGCCGTCTCCGAAATGCAACAGTCGGGAGGCAAGTGGTACCCCGGAACTTAATGATTTGTTTAGGTAATTTCGGAACTTGTGGGAACTTTTCGGGTCGAAAATCCGGCGATTTTGTGGCGCTGCACACCATGGTACCGAGGTCGATTTTGTTCCATTTCCCGGCGGATTATTTCCGGGAACAAAACTGGAACATTCCGGCGCGGAATGCTATATGTGGATAACCCTGAGATGACAGGGGATCATCAGGCTTGCCGGATCGGCGACCGTATAGGGTCGGCCTGACGGCGGTCCCGCGGCCTCGCATCAATTCAGGCACGGGCGAGCGCGACATCAAGTCCAGTAATTCAAGTGCAGTAATTCCAGAGTGGAGAGCGGCGATGGCGGGAAGTGTGAACAAGGTCATTCTGATTGGCAATCTCGGGGCCGATCCGGAAATCAAGCGGACCCAGGACGGGCGGCCGATCGCGAATTTGCGGATCGCGACCTCGGATACCTGGCGCGACAAGAACACCGGCGAGCGCAAGGAAAAGACCGAGTGGCATCGCGTGGTGATCTTCAGCGAAGGGCTCTGCAAGATCGCCGAGCAATATCTGAAGAAAGGCGCCAAGGTTTACATCGAGGGCCAGTTGCAGACCCGCAAATGGACCGACCAGAGCGGCGTCGAGAAGTACTCGACCGAAGTGGTGCTGCAGAACTTCAACTCGACCCTGACCATGCTGGACGGCCGCGCCGGCGGCGGTGGCGGCAGCTTTGGCGGCGATGATTCCGGCGGCGACTTCGGCTCCAGCGGCCCGTCGAGCAGCCCGGCGCCACGGCGCGCGGTCGCGGCCGGCGCCCGCAGCAACAGCGATATGGACGACGACATCCCGTTCTGAGTGTGGGAATAAGAGAGCCGAGGGGCGGGTGCGGCCGATGCCGCGCCCGTTGCTGGGTGGATCTGGAGTTAGATCTCTATCTTGATGTTTTTGTTTAACGTTATGAGTGATAATTAATCCGTTGTAATTACAGAGTGATATGTTGCGTATTGGGGGGGGCTGTCGGCGACGTAAATGCCGCCGATCGTGATCTGAAGATCAGCGCTTTCGGCCGCAATCCAGCGGACAGAAGGCCCAAGAAGACCAACAAGAGTACACAACCAAGGACACAAAACAGGGCATCTGTCGTGAACCTGGCGCCGCTGCTTGATGCCGCTCCCCAAATCCCGCTGCATGCCTTTGCGGCGATGGCGGCCTTTGGGCTCGGCGTGATCCAGTTGGTGGCGCCGAAGGGCACATTGCCCCACCGGACGCTTGGCTGGGTCTGGGTGGCGCTGATGGCGGTCGTGGCCGTCAGCTCGTTCTGGATCCACCAGATCCGCTTATTTGGCCCCTGGAGCCCGATCCATTTGCTGTCGATCTTCACCTTGGCAGTGCTGCCGCTCGGCGTGTGGCGGGCGCATCGCCACGACGTCGGCGGACACCGGCGCGTCATGATCCTGATCTTCTCCGGCGCGCTTGTGATCGCCGGCCTGTTCACGTTGCTGCCGGGGCGGATCATGCACGCCGTGTTGTTCGGCAATTGAACGGCCGTTCGGTGGCGGTTTTTTGCGGAAATTTCGACCTCATCCGGAGCGCTTGGAGGGCAGGTTCCAGTGGCCATTTTCAAGGCCGCAATGGCGCCCGCCGCGCGCGGCCTAAGTCTCTGGAAAAACGAAGGGAAAAACCGCTCCCTCCGGTGAGTTAGGGGTGGTTTGGCAGCCCTCGATACGCTATATGATTCCCGATCAAGAACTGACCGGATTCCCCTTTGTCTGACCCTGAAGATACGAAGCCCGGAGAGCCGCCGGCGCCCTCGGATATTCGTCCCGTATCCATTCTCGACGAGATGAAACGCTCCTACCTCGATTACGCCATGAGCGTGATCGTGGCGCGGGCGCTGCCTGACGCGCGTGACGGCCTCAAGCCGGTGCACCGGCGCATTCTCTATTCGATGTACGAACAGGGGCACACGCCCGACAAGAAATACGTCAAGTCAGCGCGCGTGGTCGGCGACGTCATCGGTAAATATCATCCGCACGGTGACCAGTCGATTTACGACGCGATGGTCCGGATGGCGCAGGATTTCTCCATGCGCGTGCCACTGATCGACGGTCAGGGCAATTTCGGTTCCATCGACGGCGATCCACCTGCCGCATATCGATATACCGAAGCGCGGCTGAGCCGGTCGGCGCTGGAGGTTCTAGGGGATATCGACAAGGATACCGTCGATTTCCAGGCCAACTACGACAACTCCGAAACCGAGCCGTCGGTGCTTCCGGCGAAGTTTCCGAACCTGTTGGTCAACGGTGCCGGCGGCATCGCGGTCGGCATGGCGACCAATATTCCGCCGCACAATCTCGGCGAAGTCATCGATGCTTGCGTGGCGCTGATCGATAACCCCGCGCTGGGCATCGACGATCTCATCAAAATCATTCCGGGGCCGGACTTCCCGACCGGTGGCATCATTCTGGGGCGCCAGGGCATCCGCTCGGCCTATCATCTCGGCCGTGGCTCGATCGTGATGCGCGGCAAGGTCAAGATCGACACCATCCGCAAGGATCGCGAAGCCATTATCATCACGGAAATTCCCTACCAGGTGAACAAGGCAACCATGGTGGCGCGGATCGGGGAGCTGCATCGCGAGAAGACGATCGAGGGCATCGCCGAACTACGCGACGAATCCGATCGCGACGGCTATCGTGTCGTCATTGAATTGAAGCGCGACGCGGTTCCCGAGGTGGTGCTGAACCAGCTCTATCGGTTCACGCCGCTGCAATCCAATTTTCCGGCGAACATGCTGGCGCTGGACCAGGGCCGGCCGCAGACGATGACCCTGAAGGACTTCCTGACGCTGTTCGTGGCGTTCCGCGAGCAAGTTATCACGCGCCGGACCAAGTTCCTTCTCAACAAGGCCCGCGACCGCGCCCATATTTTGGTGGGCCTAGCGATTGCGGTGGCCAATATCGATGAGGTGATCCGGGTTATCAGGACGTCGCCCGATCCGAACACTGCGCGTGACACCCTGATGTCGCGGGAATGGCCCGCCAGGGACGTCGAGACCATGATTACCCTGATCGATGATCCCCGGCATCGGATGACTCCGGAAGGCACAGCGCGGCTGTCGATGGAGCAGGCCAAGGCCATTCTGGACCTGCGGCTGCAGCGGCTGACCGCGCTTGGGCGCGAGGAGATTTCAGAGGAGCTCGATAAACTGGCGGTCGAAATCGCCGATTATCTTGAGATATTGGGGTCGCGTGCCCGGGTGCAGGCGATCGTCAAGGCCGAATTGGCCGAGGTGAAATCGAAATTTGCTACCCCGCGCAGAACCGAGATTGTCGACCAGGAAAATGAGGTCGAGGACGAGGACCTGATCCAGCGCGAAGATATGGTGGTCACGGTGTCGCATGCCGGCTACGTCAAGCGCGTGCCGCTGTCGGCCTATCGCGCGCAGCGCCGTGGCGGCAAGGGCCGCTCGGGCATGCAGACCCGCGACGAGGACTTCGTCAGCCGGCTGTTCGTGGCCTCGACCCATACGCCGGTGCTGTTCTTCTCGTCGCGCGGCCAGGTCTACAAGGAAAAGGTCTGGCGCCTGCCGGTGGCGCCGCCGAACGGGCGCGGCAAGGCGATGATCAACATCCTGCCGCTGGAACAGGGCGAGCGCATCACCACCATCATGCCGCTGCCCGAGGATGAGTCCTCCTGGGCCAATCTCGACGTGATGTTCGCGACCACCGGCGGCAATGTCCGCCGCAACAAGCTCTCGGATTTCGTCGATGTCCGCCGTTCCGGCATCATCGCGATGAAGCTGGAGGATGACGAGGCAATCGTCGACGTGCAGATCTGCACCGAACATGACGACGTGCTGCTGACCGCCGCCGGCGGCCAGTGCATCCGCTTCCCCGTCACCGATGTGCGCGTCTTTACCGGCCGCACCTCGATGGGCGTGCGCGGCATTGCGCTGCCGGACAGCGACAAGCTGATTTCGCTGTCGATCCTGCGCCATGTCGAGACCACTTCGGACGAGCGCTCGGCGTATCTGAAGATGCGCCGCGCCGTGGCCGGCGAGGCGACGTCTGAAGAGCCGGCCGATGCCGAGGGAGAGGAAGCCGCCGCGGAAGCCTCAGGCGCGATCCAGCTCAGCCAGGAGCGCTATGTCGAGATGTCGGCGCAGGAGCAGGTGGTCTTGACGGTGTCCGTCAACGGCTACGGCAAGCGCACCTCGTCGTTCGAATACCGCACCACCGGCCGCGGCGGCAAAGGCATCGTCGCGATGTCGGTCAACAACCGCAACGGCCATCTCGTCGCGTCCTTCCCGGTCGAGGATTCCGACCAGATCATGCTGGTGACCGACAAGGGTCAGCTGATCCGCTGTCCGGTCGAAGGCATCCGCATCGCCGGCCGCTCCACCCAGGGCGTCATCGTGTTCGATACCGCCGAGGACGAGCATGTGGTTTCGGTCGAGCACATCGGTGACGACGGCGAGAATGGCGAGAACGGCAACGGCAACGGCGGCTAGCTCGAGTTAGCCGCTGCCTCATGGTGAGGAGCGCGTTTTGCGCGCCTCTCGAACCATGGAATTTGCGGCCATCCTTCGAGACGCGATGCTGTCGCAGCGCTCCTCAGGATGAGGGCACAGCCTCATGGTGAGGAGGCTGGCACAGGTTGACGCGGCCGAGATCGGCGAAGCTCCGGAGCCGCCCGAACGAGCCGGCCCGGGGGAGCTAGCCGCTCCGGCGCTTGCCGCTCTCCGGCTCTTCCGGCTGTGTGCTCGGGTGAGCGGCGGCCTTTAGCACTTGCTGCTGCTCTTCCTGCTGCGCCCTCAGGTGAACTCCGGCCCGCAGCACCTGTTGCTGACAGGCTTTCCCATCCTCCGCGAGCAACTCCATCTCGCGCGCGAGCCAGCTCTGGTATTCCCGAAGCATGTCGGAGGGCGACTCGGCATTGCCAATATGTTGGGCCGCTTCGAGCGCCGCGTGTATGCCCTTTTGACGCCGGGCAAACCAATCGTCCGCAAATTCCTTCAAGTCCTTGAGCGCGGTTTCCTGGTTCTCCCAGAACTTGACGCCCATCGGCGCATAGGCCTTCAAGTTAGCCGCCGGCTGCAAGATGTTCGGAAATAACGTCCCGTTATCGCTCATGGTCATTCTCCGTTTGAATTGACCTGCCTCATCACTCCTATAGTGACTAATAAAATAGCCGTTTGTGATTTAAATCGGCCGCTTTATCGCGGCGGCAGGAAGCTTATGGTGGGTGGTGAGCTGGCGAACATGAGAGGCGACGTCGCCAAGATACGAAACAATGCCTGCCGGTCACGACGGTTCCTTGCCGACCATGCCTTGAGTCAAATTGCGGCAATACGGGATTTGTTAATGCTGGATGCAGAGGGGAGTGGAGTCCTGACGGGTGCTAATTAGGACACTCGTGCTGACAAATTAGGACACCCGAAAAACCACACAATGCCGCGTAGGCGGTGACAGCGGTGCGCATCAACCAGGCCCTCAAATCCCCGGGCAAGGTTGTTGGCGGTAGCGCCGAAGCGAGCGCGCCGTTCCCGTCAATCGCAACTCCAAGTAGTCGATCCTAAACCTAGGTATAGTCCTCTCGACCACATGCAAGGTACGAATAAACCTCCGTTCAATGGTTCAGTTCACCCCACGATGATTACAGTCGGATGTAGCCTGGATAATCGAACGGCGGCTTGTCCTCGGTTCCGGCGCCCCGCCATCGCGTTTGCTAACAAATCGCGTCGGCTTGTTAAGTACGAATCTCGGGATTGATATGTCAAAGCCAAACCTACGATTGATTCATAGCTCGAACGGCATCCGACTGGGAGCAAAGCCCCAGCAGCACGGCCGCAGCTTCCGACCTTTGGTTATTCATGGGGGCGCGCGAGCGAGATCCGCGCCGGGAGAGAAGTCATGGGAAGCCTCGCTCGAACTAATCCACCTTGGCTTTTCCATTTCCCATCGAAACTATCTTGCCTTCTTGCTGGCGAGTATGACAGTTCTTGAGGCCTATAATTGGACGGTAGATTGACACGGTGCCACCCGAGCCAGGTGTTGCGACCGGGTGGGTCACCGAACACCGCGCTCTCGCGTATCGTTCGCATGGAGCGTGCTGCTTAACCCCATCGCCTGCTTCGGCTACTCGCAGAAGCCAGATCGCTATAGAGCCCGGTTCTATAGAGCCTGGTTGATGAGTCCACGTCCTAAATCTCGATCTCGGTCCCGAACTCCACCACCTGCTTGGTCGGCAGGCCGAAGAACGCCGCGGAACGTTCGGCGTTGCGCTGCAGGAACGCGAACACGCTTTCGCGCCACAGCCACATGCCGGGAATGTCCTCGCTCGGAATGATGGTCTCGCGGCCGATGTAATAAGTGATGTCGGTGAGGTCGATGCCGGGCAGCTTGCCCTGCTGGCAGGCCAGAACCAGGCCCTGATAGATCGTCGGATACTGCATGAAGCCGTAGTGCAGGATCACGCGGGTGATGCCGGGAATCACCTCGATCACCTCGGCGCGATCCGCTTCCGGGATGCGCGGGGATTCCGCGATCAACACCGTGACCAGCACCACGCGCTGGTGCAGGCAGTGGTTGTGCTTGACGAACTGCGTCAGCGCCAGCGGCACGCCGTTCGGCGCGGACGCCAGAAACACCGCGGTTCCGGACAGCCGGGCGTGGCATCTGCTGACGGCGGTCTCGATCAGGTCTTCTTCCGGCTGGCGCAGGCTGCCGCGGGCGCGCTCGACCAGTTTGACGCCGCTGCGCCAGGTCAGCATCAGGAAGGCGACGGCGCCGGCGAGCAGCAGTGGAAACCAGCCGCCTTCGATCAGCTTGGTCGAATTGGCCGCGAAGAAAATGCAATCGATCACCAGGAAAAAGCCGTTCACGGCGATCACGATGACGGGTGAGTAGCCCCATTGGATCGCGACCAACGCGGCGAGCAGTGTGGTGATTGCCATCAACAGCGACACCGCGACGCCGTAAGCGCCCGCCAGCGCGTCCGAGGTACCGAAACCGATCACGGCGCCAAGCGTCGCCGCCGCCAATAGCCAGTTCACCAGCGGCACATAGATCTGTCCGATGGCGTCGCTGGTGGTGTGGGTGATGCGCATCCGCGGCAGGAAGCCGAGCTGGATCGATTGCTGGGTCAGCGAGAACACCCCGGAAATGATCGCCTGCGAGGCGATCACGGTGGCAAGTGCCGCGAACGCCACCAGCGGATAGTGCATCCAGTCAGGCGCGAGTTGATAAAACGGATTGTCGATCGCGGTCGGGTCCGTGATCAGAAGCCCGGCCTGGCCGAAATAATTCAGCACCAAAGCGGGCAGGGCGATGGCGAACCAGGCCAGCCGGATCGGGATGCGGCCGAAATGGCCCATGTCGGCATACATCGCCTCGCCGCCGGTCACTGCGAGAAACGCCGCGCCGAGAATGGCAAAGCTGATGTGGAAATCCTGATGGATCAGGAATTCGAACGCATAAAGCGGGCTCAGGCCGGCGAGCACCGCCGGCGCCTTGATGATGCCGTGGATGCCGAGGGCTGCGAGAATGGCAAACCAGCCGAGCATCACCGGGCCGAAGATCCTGCCGATGAAGCCCGTTCCCTGCTTCTGCATGACGAACAGGCCGATCAGGATGGCGATGGTCAGGGGCACCACCATCGGCGTCAGCGACGGCGCATCGACCTTCAGGCCCTCGATCGCGCTGAGCACCGAAATCGCCGGCGTGATGGCGCCGTCGCCGTACAGCAATGCGGCGCCGATCAGGCCGACGATCAGCAATTGCGCGCGCCACGTGCCCGGCTGCGCGTTGCGCGCCGAGAGCAGCGCCAACAGGGCAACGATGCCGCCTTCGCCGCGATTGTCCGCGCGCATGATCAGCAGCGCATATTTGATCGAAATGATGAGGATCAGCGCCCACAGGATCAGCGACGCGACCCCGAGGATCGCATCATGTGTGATCGCGCCGCCATGGGCGGCGGCCCTGGCGGCTTCCTTGAGAGCGTAGAGGGGACTGGTCCCGATGTCGCCGTAGACGACACCGAGCGCGCCGATCGTTGCGGTGACGGGGAGGGCACTGGACTTGACGTGGTCGGCAGCGGGCGTGGCGGTCACGGGCGGCTCCCAAACTGATCGCGCCTGCCGGTCGGATCGCCGGCAGGTGCACGGTCAGGGGCCAGTCTGCGACGCCAAGCACTAAATTGCTATGGCGCAAATCACCATGGGATTGCTGAAAGCCGTTTGTGAAGAAAGCTACCCTCGCTCTACGGCGTGCGGTCCGCGGTCACCAGCCGGGCTTCCCGGATGTTGGTGGCCTTGGTGCCGGCCACGCGCAGGCAGGAGGCTTCGAAGTTAGGCCAGGAATGCTGCGAGCAATCGCGGCCGACCGGGTGAATGTCGAGCCGGTCAGCCTTGGCGAGGGCCTGCGGCACGCTGGCTTCGACCTGCGGGGCAAAGCCCGGGAGAATGGCGAGGGCTGCGGCGAAGAAGGCAGCGATAGCCACGGCGGAAAGAGCTTTGATCATGACCGTCCCCTGTCATTAGGCCGTTTCGGCCCGTCGTTTCGTTGGCGTGTTAGTAACCACCCGCCGTTTCCGGACGTCTTCGCCGGGGTGGAAAATGGTTTCGTCGGGCCGGAGTTTTGTTTCGTCGCCACGCGGGCGATGAAACATGCGACCTGCCCAGACAGACGCGTGGGCCCCGCAACTGGTTCATTTACCAGCCCGAAATAAAAAACCGGCGTTTGGCCCGGTTTTCGGGAACCAACGCGCCTTGCGAGGCCGCGCGGGGCGGGGTAGAGGGGTTTATGCCCCGTATCGCGCTGTATCCAGGCTCATTCGACCCCGTCACCAATGGCCATCTGGACGTGGTTCGCCACGCCGTCGGGCTATGCGACCGCCTGGTCGTCGCCATTGGGGTCCACCCCGGCAAAAAGCCGCTGTTTTCGGCGGACGAGCGCCTCGCCATGGTCCGGGCGGTGTTCGAGCCGATCTGCGGTCAGGCCGGATGCGCCTTTGATTGCACCACCTATGACAACCTCACTGTCACAGCGGCGCAGAAGATCGGCGCTACCGTCATGATTCGCGGCCTCCGCGACGGCACGGACCTCGACTACGAAATGCAGATCGCGGGCATGAACGAGACCATGGCGCCGGAGGTGCATACCGTGTTCGTTCCGGCCTCGGCGGCGGTCCGCCCGATCACCGCCACACTGGTGCGCCAAATCGCGGCCATGGGTGGCGACGTCTCGGCGTTCGTGCCGCCATCGGTTGCCGCCAGCCTGAAAGCCAAACTCGCCTGATCGCGCGCCGGCTCGCCTAAACCCGCAACCGGCTTTTCGATCGCACCACACCCACATCAACCGCTCTTCTTCACCTGATCCGGAGTTCCCATGATCCGAATTCTTGCCGTCCTTGCCGCGCTCGTCTGTGCGGCTCCCGCGATCGCGCAACCGCTGCCGGCCAATCTCGACAAGCAGAATGCGATCGTCATCGACACCACCAAAGGCCGTATCGTCATCAAGCTGAGGCCCGATATCGCGCCGAAGCACGCCGAGCGGATCAAGCAGTTGGCGCGAGACGGCTATTACAACAACGTGCCGTTCCATCGGGTGATCGACGGCTTCATGGCGCAAACCGGCGACGGCAAGAATTTCAACGGCACCGGCGGTTCGAAATATCCGAATCTTCCCGCTGAATTCTCCAGCGTGCCGTACAAGCGCGGCATCGTCGGCATGGCGCGTACCAGCGATCCCAACTCGGCGAATTCGCAGTTCTTCATCATGTTCGCCGACGGTCCGTCGCTGAATAACCAATACACCGTGATCGGTGAGGTGGTGTCGGGCATGGATGTGGTCGACAAGCTCAAGCGCGGTGAACCGGTGGCCGATCCCGACAAGATGGTGAAGGTGCAAGTCGCCTCCGACATCAAGTGAACCGGGGTCGCTGAACCGTGGCGGCGCTGCATCGCAAATCCCTCGCGTGGTTTGCCGCAGCGCTGCTGATGTCATCGGCCGGTGCGGTCGGTCCAATCCACGCCCAGACCCAGATTATCCCTGCCATCCCCGAGCCTGCGGACCAGATCGATAATCTCAAGCAGCTTTTCGCAAGGTTGCTGTCGTGCTGGAAGCCACCGCAGCGTGCCAGCGCGCTGATCGACATCACCGTGCTGGTGAGTTTCGATCGCCGCGGTAACATCCTCGGCCATCCGAAAATCACGTATGAATCGGAACAGGCCACCGATAATGACCGTTTGCTATACCGCATCGCCGTCATGGAGACGTTGCAACGCTGCACGCCGATGCCATTTACCGAGGGTATGGGCGGTGCCACCGCAGGCCGGCCTTTCGCCATTCAATTCAAAACTCGAAAACGTCAACCCCAACCCATAGAGAAACGAGCATGGCTGCAACAGAAAATACTTTGATCCTCGAAACCACCCAAGGGCCCGTCACCATCGAGATGCGTCCCGATCTCGCGCCCGGCCACGTCGCGCGGATCAAGGAACTGGTGCGCGAAGGATTTTACGACGACATCGTGTTCCATCGCGTGATCGAGGGCTTCATGGCGCAAACCGGCTGTCCGCAGGGCACCGGCACCGGCGGTTCCGGCAAGAAGCTGAAGGCCGAATTCAGCAAGGAGCCGCACGTCCGCGGAACCGCCTCGATGGCGCGCGCGGCCAGCCCGGATTCCGCCGACAGCCAGTTCTTCATCTGCTTCGATGACGCTTCCTTCCTCAACAGCCAGTACACGGTCTGGGGCATGGTCACCGAGGGCATGGAGAACGTCGACAAGATCAAGCGCGGCGAACCGGTCAAGAATCCGGACAAGATCGTCAAGGCGCACATGGCCGCCGACGCGGCGGAGTAAGATCTGCCGCCTTCACCTCTCCCCGCTGGGGAGAGGTCGCTCGCGAAGCGAGCGGGTGAGGGGGCCTTCCTCCTCCACGTTCCGTACGCCCTCACCCGGAGCCTTCGCTGCGCTCAGTCTCCGACCTCTCCCACCGGGAGAGGTGAAGGGCCGTGCTGCCTCGCCTGTGAGCCCTAACATTATGCGCACCGATCTCTTCGACTTCGAACTTCCCGCCGAAAGCATCGCGCTGCGGCCGGCGCATCCGCGCGAGTCCGCCCGGATGCTGGTGGTACAGCCCGGCGACGTCCTGCGCGACCAGCTCATTGCCGACCTGCCGAAATGGCTGGAGCCCGGCGATCAGCTCGTGGTCAACGACACCAAGGTGATTTCAGCCCAGCTCAAGGGCCGCCGCATCGGCCGCGAGACCGAGCCCAAAATCGAGGCGACGCTGATCAAGCGGCTCGACGGCTCGCGCTGGCAGGCGCTGGTGAGGCCGGCCAAGAAGCTTGCGCCCGGCGATGTGGTTCGTTTCGGCAATGAGGGCAGGGTCTGCCTGCTCGGCCATCTCGACGCCGAGGTCGAGGCCAAGGGAAGCGACGGCGAAGTCACGCTGTCGTTTTCGTTCCACGGGCCCGCGCTCGACCAGGCCATCTCCGATCTCGGTTCGCCGCCGCTGCCGCCCTACATCGCCTCCAGGCGCACGCCCGACGATCGGGACATTGCTGATTACCAGACCATGTTCGCGGTCAATGAGGGCGCGGTCGCGGCCCCCACGGCCGGGCTGCATTTCACCCCCGCGCTGGAGGCCGCGTTGCGCGGCCATGGCGTCGGTTTGCACCGGCTGACGCTGCATGTCGGGGCAGGGACGTTTCTCCCCGTCAAGGTGGACGAGACCAGTGAGCACAGGATGCACGCCGAATGGGGCTGCATCTCCGCGGAGACCGCGGCCGCCCTGAACGCGGCCCGCGCCAACGGCGGCCGTATCGTTGCAGTTGGCACCACTTCGCTGCGACTACTGGAGAGCGCCGCAGCCGAAGACGGCAGCATCCAGCCATTCTCAGATGAAACCTCGATCTTCATCACGCCCGGCTATCGCTTTCGCGGGGTCGATATTTTGCTGACCAATTTCCATCTGCCGCGCTCGACGCTGTTCATGCTGGTGTCGGCGTTCTCAGGGCTCGACGCCATGAAACACGCCTACGACCACGCGATCGCAAGCGGCTACCGGTTTTATTCGTATGGCGACGCCTGCCTCTTGTTTCGCGCACACGAGTGAAAGCAACCTCGTTATCCGGGCGACGGTGGTGTAGTGGATAGGGGCGGTTGAGCCTCACGACTGCGCCGGACGCGCAGTCCCTGATGTGACGATGTTTGGCTCACTAAGTCGTCCCGGCGAACCGCGCCTGGTGCTCCGCGGTCACGCCATCGCGTGCTGCGGCAGCAACTCCGCGATCTGGATCGCGTTGAGCGCCGCACCCTTCAAGAGCTGGTCCGCTGCGACGAACATCGAGATCGAATGCCCTGTGGGATCGCTGAGATCCCGGCGGATGCGGCCGACCAGCACGTCATCCTGGCCCGAGGCGTCGATCGGCATCGGGAAATAGTTTTTGGCCCGATCGTCCACGATCCTGACGCCGGGGGCGTTCGCCAGCATCTCGCGCACCTGGTTCTCGCTGATCGGCTTTTCGCATTCGAAGGTGATCGCCTCGCAATGGGCGCGCAGCACCGGCACGCGGACGCAGGTGACGCCGACGGCGATCCGCTCGTCCTCGAAGATCTTCCGGGTCTCCTTGATGACCTTGGTTTCCTCGTCGTTGTAGCCGGTCTCGGGATCGATGGCCGTGTTGTGGTTGAACAGGTTGAAGGCGTAGGGGTGCGGCATCACCTTCGGCGTAAAGGCCTCGCCATCGAGGTAGGCGCGGGTCGACTCCACCAGCTCTTGCATGGCGGCGGCGCCGGCGCCGCTGGCCGCCTGATAGGTCGACAGGATCAGGCGCTTGATGCGGTTTTGCCGGTGGATCGGCCACAGCGGCACCAGCGCGGTGATCGCGGCGCAGTTGGGGACCGCGATGACGCCCTTGTGATCCCGGATGCGGCCGGCGTTGATCTCGGGGATCACCAGCGGCACATTGGGATCCATGCGGAAGGCGGAGGAATTGTCGATCACGACGGCGCCGGCCTTCACCGCTGAAGGCGCAAACTTGCGGGAGACGCCGCTCCCCGCCGAGAACAGCGCGATATCGACGCCGTCGAAGGAGCGCTCGTTGAGCTCCTCGATCACGACCTTTTCGCCGCGGAAATCGATGGTCTTGCCGGCCGAGCGGGCGCTGGCCAATGCCTTGAGCTTGCCGACGCGGAATCCGCGCTTGTCCATGGTGGCGATGAATTCGGCACCGACCGCGCCGGTCACACCGGCAATGGCAACAACGGGATCGTTCTTCACTTTTCTCTCCATCAGGCACAAAAAAAGCCCCGGACCTTTCAGGTACGGAGCTTCGGGTTGATTTGATGCGATCGTTCGACTACGCGCGCACGCCTCCCGAGGCCCCGGAGGGCTTGGTGGTTTTGGTCATGCGTTTGGTGGTCGAGGTCATCATGGCGCGGACTTATGCTGAAAACTTGAGCTGAGGTCAACGGCTTTTGGACGCAAAATACCAATCAACGAGGTTGAACAGGACGTCCCTGTCACGCCATAAGCTGGCGCATGAGCCTACCAAATCATTTCGAACTGCTCGCAACGGACGGGCCGGCCCGCACCGGACGGCTGACCACCCCGCATGGCGTGGTGCGGACGCCAGCCTTCATGCCCGTCGGCACCGCCGGCGCCATGAAGGGGATGCATTGGCGCGAGGTGCGCGATGCCGGCGCCGATATCGTGCTCGGCAACACCTATCATCTGATGTTGCGGCCCGGCGCCGAACGGATCGCAGCGCTTGGCGGCCTGCAGAATTTTACGGGCTGGCGGGGGCCGATGCTGACCGATTCCGGCGGCTTCCAGGTGATGTCGCTGTCGGAGCTGCGCAAGGTCACCGAGAAGGCCGTCACCTTCAGGTCGCATATCGACGGCGCCAAGGTCGAGTTGTCGCCGGAGCGTTCGATCGAGGTGCAGCGGCTGCTCGGCTCCGACATCGCGATGCAGATGGATGAATGCGTGCGGCTGCCGGCCGAGCACGCCGATATCGAGCGCGCGATGCAGCTCTCGTTGCGCTGGGGCGAACGCAGCAAGCGTGCATTCGAAAGCGCACCGCCCGGCTACATGCTGTTCGGCATCGTCCAGGGCGGCGACGTCGCGGGATTGCGCCACGTCAGTGCACGCGGGCTGGTCGACATCGGCTTTCACGGTTACGCGATCGGCGGCCTTGCGGTCGGCGAACCGCAGGCGGTGATGCTGGCGATGATCGAGGAGGTCGTGCCGATCCTGCCGCCGGACCGTCCGCGCTATTTGATGGGCGTCGGCACGCCGGAGGACATCCTGGAAGCGGTCGCGCGCGGCGTCGACATGTTCGATTGCGTGATGCCGACCCGCAACGGCCGCCACGGCATGGCGTTCACGCGGTTCGGTCAGATCAACCTGCGCAATGCGCGCCACATCGACGATCCGCGGCCACTCGACGAAGAAAGCGCGTGGCCTGCCGCGAACAGCTATTCGCGCGCCTATCTGCATCATCTCGTCAGGGCCGGCGAGACGCTGGGCGCGATGCTGCTGTCGGAAATCAATATCGCCTACTATCAGCAACTGATGCACGGCATCAGGGATGCGATTGCGCAGGGAACGTTTTCCGAGTTTCGCGCGCGCACCCTCGCCGGATGGGCACAGGGCGACATTCCGCCGCGCTGAGCGCTTCGGTGAAACAGTGTCGGCGCGGCGAATTCAGTTACAGGCGAAACGCTTCAGCGCGTGCTTGGTGACGAAGCCATAGCCGCAGGTATCGCAGGTCCAGAGATAGCTGACGACGTCGTCGGAGATGAAGGCAGACGCTTCGGCAGCTACCATCGAGTCAGCGCAAACAGGACAGGTCGGCAAGTCACTCCCGCGCGGGCCGGGTTTATTCGCGACGGTCGACAGGACTTCAGCAATTGCTGCCATCGTGACCTCCTTGCGATCTGCACCTGACGCAACATACACAGAATTGCTTGACGATGTCGCAACACAAATGCGTTGGTTTTACGTTATTCTGGATGGATTCAAATTTCGCAATCTCGTCGAGCACGGTTCAATTTTTTGTAACTTTTTGCAACGCAGCGAATATGTGACTGTTGGACTATCGGACTTTTCGCTGCCGCGAATGCCAAAGTGTCGCAGCGAACGCCAAAGCGTCGCGGCGAACGGGAATCCGTTTTCCGCGTTCGAACGCCTGCTAAATTAGCAAGCCGGCGCATCATCTTATCGCCAAATCGTTCACACTTTGACCGTCAATGTATTATGCATTACGCATCTTACCTTTCCCGAAAGCCCCTCACAGGAGTTCACCATGGACGCATCTTCCGCTGCGAGTGCAGTGCACCGTCCCGGCCGCGGCCGCGTGTTCGACAGCATTGTTGACGCGGTCGGCGACACGCCGATCGTCCGCCTGCGCAAATTGCCGCAGGCGCAGGGCGCGCATGCGACCATCCTCGCCAAGCTGGAATATTTCAGTCCGGCGGCGAGCGTGAAGGACCGCATCGGCGCCGCCATGATCATCGCGATGGAGAAGGCGGGCTTGATCAATGCCGACACCGTGCTGATCGAGCCGACCTCGGGAAATACCGGCATCGCGCTGGCGTTTGTTGCGGCCTCGCGCGGCTACCGGCTGAAGCTGGTGATGCCGGATTCGATGTCGATCGAGCGTCGCAAGATGCTGGCGTTCCTCGGCGCCGAGATCGTGTTGACGCCGGCGGCGCAGGGCATGAAGGGATCGATCGCGACGGCGGAAGAACTGGTGCGCACGACGCCGAACGCGGTGATGCCGCAGCAGTTCAAGAATCTCGCCAATCCGGAAATCCACCGCCGTACCACGGCCGAGGAAATCTGGAACGACACCGGCGGCAATATCGATTTCTTTGTCGCGGGCGTCGGCACCGGCGGCACCATTACCGGCGTCGGACAGGTGTTGAAGCCGCGCAAGCCGTCGCTGCGCGTGGTCGCCGTCGAGCCGGAGGAAAGCCCGGTGCTGTCAGGCGGCCAGCATTCGCCGCACAAGATCCAGGGCATCGGCGCGGGCTTTGTCCCTGACATCCTCGATCGTTCCGTGATCGACGAAATCATCAAGATCAACAGCGCCACCGCGCTGGAGACCTCGCGGGCGATGGCGCGCTCCGAAGGCATTCCAGGCGGCATTTCATCGGGGGCGGCGATCGCCGCCGCGATCCAGATCGGCAAGCGGCCGGAGAACGCCGGCAAGACCATCCTGGCGATCGTGCCGTCATTCTCGGAACGCTATTTGTCGACCGTGTTGTTTGAAGGAATCTGACTGTGGCAGATCAACCGCGCCGCCCGCGAACGCTGAACGACGCCCGCACCGAAGCGGAAGCGGCGTTCAAGAAGACCACCACCAAGGTCCCGGAAGCGCCGCCGAAGCCGACCGCGCTTCCCGGCGTCAAGGAGCTGGTCTCCTTGCGGATCGATCAGGACGTGCTCGAGCATTTTCAGGAGGGCGGCCCCGGCTGGCAGGACCGGATCAACGACGCGCTGCGCAAGGCCGCCGGGAAGTAGTGAGGTTGGCGCTATCAGGTTTCCGCGCGGGCGGGGACTGGTGCCGGCGGTTTCAGGTTCAGCAGATTGCCGGTCAGGATCAGCATCGCGCCGAGCACGGTCAGCATGTCCAGCCGCTCCGCATACAATAGCCAGCCGAGCGTCGCGGTCAGCGGAACCCGCAGGAAGTCCATCGGCAGCACCACGGTGGCGTCGGCATGCAGCATCGCGCGCGCCATGCAGTAATGGGAAAACGTCCCGCAAAACGCGATCACGGTGATCCAGCCCCAGACATGGGCGGACGGCCATTTCCAGACGTAAAGCGCCGGCAGCAACCCGGCTGCGGACTGCACCACCAGCATCCAGAAGATAATCGCGACCGTCTTCTCGGTGCGGGTCAGCGACTTCATCATCGCGACCGAAACGCCAAATCCGACCGCCGCGGCCAGCGCGATCAGCTGGCCCTGATTGATCTCGCCGGTCGCCGGTCGAACGATCACGATCACCCCGACAATGCCGAGCGCGATCGCCGTGATTTTCCAGATCGTGATGCGCTCGCCGAGAAAGCTCGCCGCCAGGATCGCGGTCCAGATCGGCATCGTGAATTCGATCGAGACCACCTGACCCAACGGGATCAGCGTCAGCGCAAAGAACCAGCCGAGCTGGGCGCCGTAGTGAATGAGATTGCGCCCGATATGCTGCACCGGCCGCGAGGTCTTCATCGCCGCGAAACCGCCGTTCCGCCGGATCAAGGGATAGAGCAGGACGAAACCGATCAGCGAACGCAGCTCCATCACCTGAAAGACGTTGATCTCGCGCAGCGCCTCGCGGCCGGCGACCGTCACCATCAGCATCAGGGATAGCCAGCCGGCCATCCAGAGCGCGGCCATTGGTTTGGAAGGTGTTCGGTCCATCAGCGCAGAGCCAGTCCTGGAAAGCGAAACGTGCGGCGGGTGGGGCGGCGAGCGGGCCGGTATCGACGACCCCAAGCCGATTTGCAACGCTCAAATATGCCGAGGCAGTGCTGCGCCTTCAATTTCCGCCCAGTGCGATTTCAATCTGGGAGCGGCCGCCCAATCGGTGCTATGCCTTGCGTCATTCCGGGGCGCGAGTGAAACGAGCGAACCCGGAATCTCGAGATTCCGGGGTCCTTTAAACCATCCCGGAATGACAACCAAATTGGGAGGAGGATCCGTCGATGCGCGTCTTGCAACCGGCCGAATGGTCGAAACCCCGGGGGTTTTCGCACGGCGTCGCGGTCGATGGTCCCGGTCAATGGATCGTGCTGGCGGGCCAGACCGGCGGCGACGAGAAGGGCGATTATCCCACCGACATGGCAAGCCAGGTAGGCGTCGCCTTGAAGCGGATCATGAAGCTGCTCGCCGAGGCTGGCGCCGGTCCGCAGCACATCGTGCGCCTGACCTGGTATTTGACCAGCCGCGCCGAATACGAAGCGGCAGCGGCCGGCATTGGTGTGGCCTGGAAGGAAACGCTCGGGCGCAATTTTCCGCCCTCGACGCTGCTCTATATCGACGGCCTGGTCGATATCAGGGCCAAGGTCGAGATCGAGGTCACCGCGTTCGTGCCGGCGGCCTAGCCCCTCGCACGCACCAGCCTCGCGAATTCAATACAGGTTTGAAATGTTCGAAAGGGACGTCCAGAGATGACGAAGCGATCCACATCGGCGGATTTTGTCACGGCCTTTGCCACCGGCTGGCCGGAGAACCAGCCCGACATCATGGTGCTGTCGCTGACCACGCATAAAGGCGTTCAGGATTTTGCGTTCAACAAGGAACAAGCCCTGCTGATCGCAAAAACCATGAAGCAGACCGCCGACCAGCTCAAAGCCCCGAAAGGCCAGAGCTGAATGCGCTATAGCGTTTTCAAGCGAATGGCAGCCGGTTCGCGTGAAGAAAACGCGTCAAAACATAGATCTAGAGGCGCTTGAACTCAGGACCGCGTCAACGTGATGTTGGCGCCCTTGAACTGGCTGTCGGCCCGGATCGTGACCGATTGCTTGTTGCCGCGGGTCGTCAACGAGATGTTGGCGTTGAAGCCGGCCGAGCTGGCGACGACCTGGATGTTACCGGGGGTTCCACGTCCCTCAAGGTTGCCGCTGACGTTACGGCTGGTTTCGCTCCAGCTTCCGGTAATCTCCGAACCGTGGGCGATGACATTGGCCTTGAGCTCGAATCTATAGCTGTCGCTGGCGCAGGTAAGGGATTGGTTGAGCCCGGCGCCACCTTCGCCGACGGCGTAGGTCGCACGGCAGCGAATGCGCTCGCTGGATCCGTCGTCGAGCATGACGCTTCCGCCGCCCGACCAGACGCCCGCGAGGCCGGCAAATGGCCCCGACTGTGCGTAGCTTGAAGAGCTTGCGATCGAGGCCACGAACAATGCGATGGCCCCGAATATCAGCCCTCTGGCAACGGCCATACGGCCGGTCGCCTGGCTTGTCTTATTGCCGCGATGCTTCCCATCGACCGCTGCAAGGTACGCCCGCTGATGCCCCATTCCACTTCCCCGATCCTGCGTTGCCACTGAGCTGACCGTTCGCATATGCACCATGGATTGAGACACGCACAAGACCCTCGCGTCCCACGCTCCCGGAAACATCAGCACCCGGCGCCGAAATCTTTCCGTCCGTCACAGTAAGTGTGGAGCTGGTCTGCGCATCGCAACTGCCGGTCTTGGTCACAACGGTGACCTGCCAGAGTCCGTCATAGGGCGACTGGGCGACGGCGGGAGCCGCAACGAGGCCGGTTGCTGCGATAAGAAAAGAGCCGAAAAATGCTTGCCGAATGCGATCAAAGCGCATGAAAATAATATCCCCGATGTGTGTGATGAAGCGGCTTATTCAGGTCAAATGTGTTCAAAATTTGCTGCATCGCCGCATCAAAAATTGTCCCATTTGGTCAAACACATAGAGGTGAGGTTGGTTCCCGCCGGGGACAGGAATCTGGAGCGGTGGGATAGTCAGGAGTCAGACGGTACCAAGATACCTGAAGGCTGTTCCAGATTTGGCGCGTTGGTAGCGAATTCCTCGTCCTGCGGCTTGGCCGGCAAGCTGTTATGGGCTTTGGCGTAGTCGATCACCTCGCCCAGCAGCTTTGGGCCAAGCGGCGCCAGCGCGCGCTCCCACAATTGACGCGCCGTCTCGCCCTTCCTGACGAAAACCCATTCCTGGGCGGCGATGGCGCCGGCGTCCATCCGGTCCGCCAGATGGTAAATGGAACCGCCGGCGATCGGATCGCCTTCACGGATTGTCCATTCGACCGCGGCGATGCCGCGATGCCGCGGCAGCAGCGACGGGTGATAGCCGATGCCGCCGAGTTTCGCTGCGGCGAGCGCGTCCTTGGTGATTCGGGCGTGGCTGTGCGCGGTGACGATCAAGTCGGTCCCCGCAGCGATCTCGGAAGCGACCACGCGCTTGGGATTGGCCTGCACGACGACCTCGATGCCGGCGGCGCGCGCCGCCGTGGCCAGCCGGTCCTCGCCGTCATGGACGACCACCCGGACGACGTCGACGCCGCGCTGGCGCAGCATGGCCAGTGTCGTCACGCCGAAATGGCGGGAGCCGACGAGGGTGATCCGCATGATGGGGTTTCCGTGGTAAATCGGGTGGAACGAGGCGTGGGACGCCGGGCGCGAGCTATCTGAATGCCATAAATGGCCTAGCCTGCGGATGCTCTAACCCGGCTGGCCGGGCTTGATCCACATCTTTTCGTGGGCTTTGGGGGTGGGTAGACGCCTTCGGGCCTGCCACGCGCCGAAGCCAGACGGAACCCGGAAGGGGGCCTTCGTGTCGCGAGAGGCGAAATGCGGCGGGAGCTGAGGGCCTTTGCCGGTTCGGGCGTTGCCGGTGGCAAACCATCGCGCAGCGGCCGTGCGCGTTACAGACCCGGCCTTGGATCAGCCCATAACCCAATTGTCCAATGCAGCGGCGCGCGAAAGCATAATTGCCAGGCTGGCGGCAGCGACGGTCGGCCGACCGGTCGGCGCTAGCGGATCGCTCGGCCTTGCCCCGGCCTTACTGTTTGGCGCTCGGCAGCTTGATCGGGATGTGTGGCGAGGTGCTGACCACGCGCGGACCGCCATCCGGGTAGCTGCGGCTCTTGAGGGTTTCCAGCACCAGAAAAAATTTCTCAGCAAGCATGGGCGTGACCTCCATTGGCGTTGGTCTGGCGGGGGCTATGGAGCCCGCGCGGCTAGATCCAGCGGTGCTGATATCTGGCGACGTCGGCCAAATGTTTGCTGCAGGACTGCCTGTAAATCAGATTGATGATGAATGCCCACATGACCGAACCCCGCTGTTGGATCAGCGTCCTTGATACGAGGACCGTGTTTCGGGACCGCTTCGTATGGTCCGGAAAACGGTTTCGTCAGCGGACAAAATGGTTTCGATGGAAGCGGGCAGGGGCGATCATCTCAGCGTGGCGCTAAGGCCGCAGGGCGACAAGGCTAGTCTTTAAAGACGACGCCGATCCGGTTTTCCTTGCGCCACATCAACTGGCAACGGCGGCTGCTGCGCGTGCCTGAAATCAGCAGATTGAACTCGGCGGGGATGCCGACGGGGCTGGCGACTTCGAGGGCGGCTCCGGTCTCCGAGACGTTCCGCACGGTGCAGTCAATGGTGCCGCCGCTAAACTCGATGGTGCCGGCCTTGAGCACACGCTGACGCAACGCTATGCGCTTCTGCTCCATCGACGGAACGGCTTGTGGGGCGCTCGGATCTCCCTCCGGTCCTGTGGCCGGTGATTGCTGCTCGGCATGCTGCCTTGCGACCGCGATAGCCTGCTCGGTGATCGCTGGCCTGATCCTGGTCCAGGCGAGATTGAATCGAACCTGGCAATCCTTGAAATTGATGGCGGTCCCCCGGTCGTTGGCCACCGCCGGCTGCCCGTAAAGATTGCAGCTCCACCACCAATGTGGACTGTCGGGATGCTTCAGGATCCGCCCGATGGGTAGCCCGCGCCAAACGACCTCGTAATCGTCAGTCTGGACCTGTCCACCGACGACCATGAGGCGTAACGCAACGGTTTCCAAATCGTCGGCCATTAACGGATCAGTCTCGCACGCCTCGGCCCTGCAGGTTGCACGCTGCCGAATCCGGTCATGTGCCTGGAGCGCCCTGCACATTGATCAAATTGACCGCCGCGCGCGAGTTAAAGCGTATCCGCGGGCTGATCCGAACAGGAATAATTGTTGATGAAAAATGGTTGCCGTGAAGGCCGGCGAATGCAGCCGTTCGCCTCATTTAACCTGCAGCAAAATAATACCAAAATGTAATCGGCCGGCCGTGAACGCGCCGCGTCAACCCTGCCATCGACACGAGGCGGCTTCGGATCGGCTAGAGCCTGATCGATTCTGATTGAATCAGAACCGGGCTCTAGGTTTTTGTTTTGACGCGTTTTCTTCACGCGAACCGGCTGCCACTTCGCTCGAAAACGCTATGGATACGGATTTGGCTAATTCCTCAGCGCCGCGGCGACCTGCGCAACCAGTTCTTCCGCGAGCATGTGATAACCTTCCGGCGTGAGATGTTGCCCGTCAGGTTGGTGTGGCAAGCCGTGAAGCATCCCGTTTGGTAACATCACGACCTTGATGCCCATGGCACCTAACCGGCTTTGAATGGCGGGCGTGTTGTCCGCCGCGAGCTTTCTTCGGTCGTTACCGCCCGGCTGCAGGATCACCACGTCAGTTCCTTTCGGAACCACGCGGTCCAGCCGGGCCAGCATTCCACCCGTCGTGTCGCCGTTGATACCGGCGTTGATGACGCGAACGCTCAGTCCCCTGGCGCGAAGCAGCGCCTCAAGCTGGGCCGGGTAGGCCTGGCCGCGTGAGACGCCCTTACCGAACGTATTGCTGGCTCCGAGCGCTACGACGGTCGCGGCATGAGCAACGCCTCCCAACAACAGCGCTCCGAGGCCGGCAACGAAAAAGACGAGATGTAACCTTGCTCGGAGGATCATTTTTGCACCCGCAGGCCTTAGGGACTCCAGCCATCCAACCGCAACCGGAAGGCGAGGGCAAGCCGAGGCGGACGAAGCACATGATCTCATGGGAAGCTTAAATCCGGCGAATGACTAAAATTCGTCGCAACGGATCAACCGGCGGGCAACCGTGCCGACAAGCGCCTGCAAGTGTTAAACCCTGCTTTTAGTGCGAGCGGTGCACCCTTTTGAAAAAGGGGAGTTAGCTCGCCGATGCCAGTTCTCAGATATTTTGCGATCGCGGGATCCGCGTTGCTTGTGTTTCTGTTCGTTTCCGACGCCTATTTCGGCGACGAGAGTAATTCGCGCTTCAACGGGTCGCTGTACGAAAGCGCCACCTATGTTCCTCGCGTGGAGGAAGCCACATCGGTGGCGGAGCTCCGCTTTACGCGCGACGCATCTCCCGCCGACCACGTCCGGGAAGTCTTTGCGCAATTCGTTGCCAATGAAGGTCGGCGCGCAAAGCGTTAATCCCTGAGCGATGCGTCGACCTCCGTTTATCACGCGGGTCAAATCGACGATTTTGTGGTTCTCGCGCGCCTCGCCGTGCCGCGATCGTCGCGCAAAGCGAGCTTGTTGTGGGGCTTCGCTGCGGATTCAGCCTGTCGCGCCTTCACTCCGGGATGGTGAGCGGCATATTCCTTGCCGTCGATCGGCGCCACGTGCGGGGGATCTCTACCGAGATAAGGCCGGCCGATTCCAAATTCACTCCCGTGCGCATCGACCCATTTCCAAAGGGTTTCACTGGAGGTCAAACGCTGCGCCCGTGTTGCGCCATTGACGCTGACGATATCCGCCGCAAGTCCGTGGCCATAGCCGCCGCGGAGGCTGCCGCCATGATAGGATCTGTTGTCGGCCGCCTTCAGGCCGCTTGCGATCGATTGGCGATAGTCATCGCGGAATGCGCTGGTGATGCCGGGTGACAGGCCCGCTTGCTCGGCCACGTGCAGCATATGAAACAGTTTTAGCTTGAAATCCCGATCCATGCCGCCGATCACGTAGTCCACCAGCGGCATGCCGGTGTGGTCGGCGGCCTTGGGATCCTTCCACGCAAAATCCTCGTCGACGAGTGTCGTAAAGGTCTTCGTGACCGTCACCAGTTTGCCCTTTTTCTTGACGGTCACCTTTCGCTGTTCGTGCTCCTTCACACTGTCTTCCTTGGGCGTGCGCTGATAAAGCGCCCAAAGGTAACGGTCGACGCAGCGTTCCACGACCAAACACTCATCGAGAACTTCCGTGGAGCCGACCGCCTGATTGGCGGCGCCAGGCTCCGGCGTTGCCGTATTTGTTTCGGCGGTCTGCTCCGGCGGTGTTTCGTGCGGTAGCGTTTCCGATGGATCCGTCAACGCAGCGGTGACGATCGGTTCCTGTTCGCGCGAAGCCGGCGTGGTGACAATGTCGGCTGTCTCCGTCACCGATTTGCTGGCGGCCGCTACACCGGCGGTGCCGGCCGCGATCGGCGGTAGCTTGTCGGCGAAGCTGGCGTCGGCGGCGAGAGCGGGCAGGCGGTCAACCATTGGCGCCGCGCCTGAACCAAGCATTGCGAGCCACACAAAAACCGAAGCCGGTATCGCGAGCTCCCGGCACAATGTGGTCAGTGCTGCCAATCGCGGGTTCATGATCACCGTCTCCAATCGGGCCGGATTACATAGCGAAGCATGTGACGCCACGGATTGTTGGAGCCATGATTGGGCCAAGCAATGGCGGAAAGCTCCGGCTCGTCGGTTTTCACCGGGAGTGTTGCCCAAATGCAACGCGTCGTTTTCTGCCCTCTGAAGCGAAAGAGGCCGCCAGCTGAGGCGGCCTCTCAGGTGCCGTGATCCCCAGCACGATCTCCGGCCGACCACGTCAGGGAAGTCTTCACGTCGGGGAAGTCTTGGCGCAATTCGTTGCCAACGAAAGTCGGCGCGCCAAACGTTAGTTTTCGAAAGCAATATTGCTGACGGTCCGCATCATCGATGCGTATCGGCGACCGCGCCGGGCAGCACCGGCAGCCAGCTATCGATGCCGGATTGCCCGAGTAGACGAAAATCAGCCACCTTGATGCGCGTGGCTCCGTTTTCGGCAAGGCGCATGCGAGATCGGCTGTGTTCAGCCCGAACCAACTCCAGGCATCGCTGCAGTTCAGCACCGCAGCGCTTCATTTCGTTGCGCAACTCGCGTCGTTCAAATGGCGTGAGTGAAGAACTGGAGAGGCTGCGCCAGGCATCGTTCAAATGTGCTTGGAACTCGCCGATCTTGTCCTCTAAAAGCTCCAGCTCGGTCATTGGCGCCCCTCACCAAATCAGATGCTTCATCGATCATTGCTGATTCGCCGCCTTTGCGGGAGGCGGCCGTTCAGAAAGCGATATCGAAAACTGCGGATACTCGATAAGTGCAGGCTCCGGTTCGATCACGCCGCGAAGGCGTGCCGGACCGCTTCCGAAAGCAACTGCTCTCCGCCTGGCGTCAACCGGGCGCCTCTGACCAGTCCGACGCGCCTCAACGTCAGGAGAGCCACCGGATCGCACAGCTCGGGCGAAACCCCGTCCGCCAGCATCGCCATCGCGCGTTGCTCACCCGTATCCAGATCAGTCCAGGAAAGTCCGTCCATCGCACACCTCGGCTCAGTAAGCTCCGGCGCTATGACAGGCTGCGAAAATTAAAAATTGATTAAAATTCTACTGGATGAGCGCTTCTGTCGCGTCGATGGTTTGATTGCAACTTCAAAACACATGGGTGCAACCATGAACATCCGGCTGGAAATCAGCGTTGCGCTTTTGGATTATGATTGGTTGCGCGATGGCAAAGGCCATCCGGTTCGTCCAATAGCTGAACTAAGCCAGCATCCATTTTGCAGCTGCGAAGGTGGCCCAGCCGAGCGCCCCCAGCCAGCCAGCCATGGCCACAGCCAATGCGGTCAAGAAGCCTATGGGGAAAAGCCGCTGCTTCAGCGTAGGTGCTTGGACGGCATGCTCGCTGCTAGTCAGGGTTTCGCTTAAATTCGTCATGTGGCCTGCCTCCCTCTAGCGTCAAGATAGGTCTTTGATCCCGGCGAAATGGTTCAAAGTTACCTCGTCCCACAAAAGCAGATCCAAGGGAGTACTACCTATGAGCCAGCACACGATCGCGGCTCTAAACGTTTGGGCAACAAAGACCGGGCCGGCCGCCTTAATTGATCCCGCTTCAGCTTCCGCTTTCTCCAATGCGTCTCCTCAGCGGCGGCTTTTTCGTACCTGTGAACGGGTGCGCAGCAAACCCATGCGGCTGCTAGCTGATCCCGAAAACCGGGCCTGTGGACATGCTGTGAATTTGCTGCGGATAACACGGCCGCCGGCTATTGATCCCGCTTCAACTTCCGCTTTCCCCGATGCGTCTCTTTGGGATCGGTCTTGAATTCCCGCTCGACGCTGCGATGCAGCGCTTTCATCGCCGCCGCGGCTGCACAGCATCAATCTTCGAGAGCGAAAAAAAGAAACGATTCCGTCCTCGCGAATTTGCGGCACTGAACGCAATCTTTCGCATCGTCCGGACATACCCATGTATGGGTGACGTCGAGCGACTTCCGGTCTAGGAAGGAGCATTGATCGCAGAACGGCTTTTGTCTGCGGCCCTTCCCCGAGGGCGTTCCTAGACTTGGGCCTCGGCGGGCTGCAGGGATTAGCCTGATTTAAGATTTGCCGATTACCGCACCGTCTTCGGCAGCCATCGGTGACTGAGAGTTCCCACTGCTTCCGCCTGATCTAACAGGGGTGCATGACATGCCACGTGAGTATCGCGCCTTTATCATCGACTCCGACGGGTATTTCTGTGATGCCGTTGGAATTCGGTGCGATGACGACGAAGCAGCCAGCCGGCGCGCCGACAGCCTGGCGAAAGCAGAGGCGGTTGATATTGAACTTTGGCAGGGCGCTCGCATGGTCGCGAAGCTCTCACGAAAGAGGCAATTCGATGCCTGATCCGCGGGGCAGGTGCACAGGCGGCAAGCCGTCCCGCTAGAAGACAGAATGGCTGCTGAGGCGAACGTCTTTGAGAACAAGCCGCGCCGTGTAGCGTTCACGCTACGAAGAGCTTTGCCTCGTACAGATTGCTGGCGCGCCCCCGTTTGTCTCGCGTGCGAACTTGAAGATGAACCGGCCGATGACGATGACCGGCGATCGCATGCTGCCGGCTCTTGAAATCTTCATCACGCTGCGACCGAACTATTTCGGTTCGGCCGCCTCTAAACAGTGAACCAGGAAGGCTGTGCGCTCGCGTGGCAGCACGTTCTCGGCGGCGGCCTTGTGGGCGCAATCTTGCTGCCTGATCTGTTCCGCTCTGCGTTTTTCCGCTGCTTCGCGATATTCGGGAGCGACCGTTTTAGGATCGACGAGTTTTTCGGCGAGGCTCTGCGTCGCCAACATTGGTCCGGTCGCGAACGCCAAACAAAATAAAAAAAATCTCAAATTACGCTCCACCGGCTGGCGGCTGGTTTAATGCCGCACACGATAGGGGAGCCACTACCGACGTCAATCGATTTGCGAAGCGTGCCGAGGTCGATCAGCGCGACCGATCTTTTACGGCGTGGGCTCTCGAAAACATGGCTCGCATTGATTCCGCCCCGTGTTCGCCCCACGAACCGAACTTGGGGTGGGGCGGGGCGGACTGGTGGCAATAAATGGTGATTTATAAGGGGTTTTTGGTGAGCGCGGAGGGACTCGAACCCTCGACCCCATGATTAAAAGTCACGTGCTCTACCGCCTGAGCTACGCGCTCACTTGCCGCGCTGTGTAGGGGGCGGGGCGTCGTGGGTCAATAGCGCGACAATCGGTTGATGGGGCGCGGGCTAAGCGTGGATTTCCTCGGATTTCCGGACGGTTGTCCAGCCTTCTTCAAGCCGATTACCCACAGGAAATCGGCTTGACCCGTCAGTTGGTTTCCCGATGAATGTCCGAGGTGACCACCGGCGGCGAGGCGCCGATCACGGTCGGCATCGCCACCGGCCGCAAGCCGATCAGTTCCGCCGTCCGCACCGCGCTGTCGCGCCAGAACGCGAAGGAATTGATGCGCGATTGCTCGAGGATGGCGATCGCGACCGCCGACAGGAACGGCAGGCTTTCCAGCACCAGCACGCCGGCAAAAATATAGATCTCGCGAACCTGCTTGGAACTGTTGGTGGCGACCAGCACGACGGCGCCGGCCAAGAGCAGCACGCCGATCACGGCTTCCCAGAACGCCTGGAATTCGATCGACATCCGCGACAGCCCGCCCTTGGAGGTCCGGGCGAACGGCAGGTGCTCGGTGACCAGGCCCTGGGCGACCGCGCGCGACACCGTCCATTGCACCGACATCGCCGCGATCATGGCGCCCAGCATCTGTCCGGCCTTGACGTGCACCCGCAGGCGATACAGTGCGACGAAATGCACCAGCGAGACGATGAAGGAGGCGATGATCGGTAGCGTCAGGATCTTGTCGGGAATGGCGATGTCGGCGAACGCCACGATCGGCACCCAGATCAGATTGAGGATCGCGACCACCACGCCGAGGCTTTCGGCGCCGAGCCAGTTCAGCCAGCCCAGCGAGAATTCGCGGCGCTGATCCGGGCTCAGCCGGCTGGCGCCGGGCAGGAAGCGGCGCCAGTGCTTCTTGACGATCTGGAAGCCGCCATAGGCCCAGCGATGGCGCTGCTTCTTGAACGCTTCATAGGTGTCCGGCAGCAGGCCGTAGCCGTAGCGGGTATTGGTGTAATGGGTCAGCCAGCCATGCTCGATGATGGCAAGGCCGAGGTCGGTATCCTCGCAGATGGTATCGCCGGCCCAGCCGCCCGCCATGTCCATCGCCGCGCGCCGCATCAGGCACATGGTGCCGTGGACGATGATGGAATTGAACTCGTTGCGCTGGACCATGCCGATGTCGAAGAACCCGGCATATTCGCCGTTCATGATATAGTGCATCAGCGAGCGGTCGCCGTCGCGATGCTCCTGCGGCGCCTGCACGATGCCGACGCGCGGATCGGCGAACACCGGCACCAGGTCCTTGAGCCAGTCCGGCGTCACGACATAGTCGGCGTCGATGATGCCGATGATCTCGGCATCAGCGGCAGTGCGCTCCATCGCGATCTTCAGGGCGCCGGCCTTGAAGCCCTGGACCTTCTCCGCATTGATGAACACGAAGCGTTCGCCAAGCGTCCGGCAATGGTCCTGGATCGGTTGCCAGAACTCCGGATCGGGCGTGTTGTTGACGATGACGACGCATTCGAAGTTCGGGTAATCGAGCCGGGCCACCGCGTCGAGCGTCTGCTTGAGCATCTCCGGCGGCTCGCGATAGGCCGGGACATGGATCGAGACCTTGGGGAAGGTGACCCCTTCGCCCATCGTCGCCGGCGCCAGTTCCGCGCTCTTGGTGATCAGGCGGCGAGGGGCGTGGCCAAAGGCAATGGCAGCGATCTCCTCGATCCGTGCCATCGCGATCAGCACCAGCGGAACCAGCAGGATCAGGCCGAGCGTCAGGGCGAAGGCCGAGCCGAACACGAAATAATGCCCGGTCCAGTATTCGAATACGATCGCCACCCAGGCGCCGACGCCGTTCGCCGCCGCCGACAGCATCATCGCTTGCATCACGGTGGGGCCGTCAAGCCGCACGATCGGCAGCGACAGCAGGATGCCGACCAGCAGGGCGATGCCTGCGAATTTCCAGTAGTTCTCGTTGACGGCCGGACCGGTCCAGGAAAATTTCGGTTCGCGGGCGGCGTTCAGAATGCCCCAATAGGGTCCGACGCCGCCTTCGAAGAACTTCCAGGGCTGATCGATCGCTTCGACGATGTTGTATTCCATGCCGATGGCTTCGGCGCGGGACACGAAGTTCCGCAGCACGACAGCCTGTTGCAACGGGCCCGGGTCGGCATTGCGCAGATTATAGCCGGCGCTGGGCCAGCCGAACTCCGCGATCATGATCCGCTTGCCGGGGAACTGGTCGCGCAACAGCTGGTACATCGCCACAGCCTGATCGACGGCCTGCTTGTCGGTAAAATTTTCCCAATAGGGCAGCACGTGGGCGGCGATGAAATCGACGGAGTTGGCGAGCTGAGGATGGTCACGCCAGATGTTCCAGATTTCGCCCGTGGTCACCGGAACATTGACCGACTTCTTGATCCGCTGAATCAGCCTGACGAGCCGATGAACGTTGTTTTCCGCAAGCGCCCATTTCAACGCCTCGGCCTTTTTGTCCTCAGGCTGGGCTTCCGCATCCCGGACCCGTTCGCCTTCCTCGCGAAGTAGTCCTGCAGCTTCGCCAGGTTCGAGCCCGGTCTCGGGTACCGAGCCTAGATTCTCGATGGGGACTTGCTCGCCGCGGTAGATGGTTTCGTTGCCGACCACCACCCCGATGACGTTGCTGTTGCGTCGCGCGAGATTGATGGCGGCTTCGATCTCCCGGTTGTTGCGATTGCTGTCCTTGTCGATCCAGGCGCCGACGGTGACCTTCATGCCGAATTCCGCGGCAATCGGCGGCACCAGTTCGTTGCCTTCGGTCGAAGAGTACAGGCGGACCGCGCGCGTCAGGGTGGAGAGTTTCTTCAGGTCGGCGCGGACCTTCTCGGAGTCGGAGCTGGCGTCGGCTACGGTGTGCCCCGGTTCAAACGGCGCGTAGGAAGCGCTCGGCAGAATGCCGCGGAAGTCCGGTGCCGGTTGCTTCTCCTGGAACAGACCCCAAAGCGCAGCGTGAGCGGCGGTGACGAACAACAAAACGGCGACGACGGCGCGCATCGCGACTAAACCATACGGGGCCAATATGGCAGGGCAGCGGATCCGTCCCCAAGATCCGGCCAAGTCAGCGGCAAAGAGAGCTTATCCTTGCCACGCGATTTAACAACTCTTATGGCGCCGTTTCTTTCCGAGCCATTTCTTATCAAGTCATGGCGTTTTCAGGGCCGGATAAACCAGAGCCGTAAAATTTCCGTCTGCGCCGTGTCCGGCCGAAATTATTTGGCGGGGGCAGGTGCCGGAGCCGGGGTCGGCGGAGCCGCTGCGGCAGGGGCCGCGGCCGGTGCCGCGTTGCCCGCGGTTGTGGGAGCGGCGGGCGGTGTCGCGGCCGCCGTCTGCGGCTGCGCGGCTGGATTGATCCAGCAGGCATGCACGCGGCTGTTGAGGGTATCGGCGACCTTGGGGTCAATCTGGCCGCCAAATCGAGTGAGGCAGCGGAACGTCGCCTGGACATGGCCGCCGGGGCAACCGAAACGATCGTAGAGGTCGAGGTGGCGAAACGCGGTGTCGAGGTCGTCGAGCCACATCAGGCGCACGACGCGGCGGCCGAGCCAGACGCATTCGGGATTGCCGGCCGGGCCGTTGAGGGCCTGGGCGGCTTCGACGAATTCGTCGGTCTTGCGCTGGTTGTCCTTGGGGGCATCGGCGGGCTGGGCCGGGTTACCGGCGGCGGTTTGGTCTGCTGATCCTGCGGGTGGGCGTCGCCGCTCTGGGCAAAGGCGTTTCCGGCACCGACCGGCCATGCAAGTCCGGCAACAAGTCCGGCAACGGCGAGATGGCGCAAAACCGGATTTTGAAGCTGAAACACCCGTCGACGCATAAAATCCCCGATGTGTTGCCTGCCCGTGGCCCGCGCTGGCTGGTTGTGATGCCGTTCAAATTGGTCCCCAATACGGCGGAGACGCCAAGGGAGACCTGAGCAATTCCCATGACGGACATTTCGGATTTTGTCCAGCAAACTCACAACTTTATCGCGGCAGCGAAAATTGGTCGCAGGGCAACCGCGGGATTACCCATTTCAACTCTTGGCAGATCGGCGGTGACCGGCTAATCGACGGGCCTCGCCCGGAGGATGGAACCGATTTCTCTTCGTACGCCGCTGGCGCTTCTCCTGATATCCCTGTGCACGATTGCCGCAACGTGGTGGTGGCTGGCCACGCCGATCACCTTGGCGCGCGCGCCGATCGATCCCGAGGCCAAGCTGCAATGCGTATCCTACGCGCCGTTCCGCGGCACGCAGACGCCGTTGGTGCCGACCACGCATATTTCGGCGGAGCAGATCGCCCAGGATCTGGCGCAACTGGCCAAGATCTCCGACTGCGTGCGCACCTATTCGATCGAAAACGGCCTCGATCAGGTTCCCGGGCTTGCCGCCAAAGTCGGCCTCAAGGTGATCCAGGGAATCTGGCTCGGCAGCGACCGGTTGAAAAACCTGGCGCAGGTGTCGACCGTGATCGGCCTGACCAAGCAATATCCTGACGTGATCAGCGCGGTCGTGGTCGGCAACGAGGTGCTGTTGCGCGGCGAAATGACAGCCTCGGACCTCGGCGCCATCATCCGCTCGGTCAAAGCGCAGGTCGCGGTTCCCGTGACCTATGCCGACGTCTGGGAATATTGGCTGCGCAACCGGGAAATCTACGACGCCGTCGATTTCGTCACGATCCATATCCTGCCGTATTGGGAAGACTTCCCGATCCGCGCCAAATACGCTGCCGGCCATGTCGATTCGATCCGCAGGCGGCTGGCGGTGGCGTTCCCCGGCAAGGAAATCCTGATCGGCGAAACCGGCTGGCCGAGCGAGGGACGGATGCGCGCCGGCGCGCTGCCGTCGCGAACCAATCAGGCGCGGGTGGTCTCCGAGATCCTGGCGATGGCCAAGCAGGAGCATTTTCGCGTCAATCTGATCGAGGCCTACGACCAGCCCTGGAAGCGCCGGCTCGAGGGCACGGTCGGCGGCTATTGGGGCCTGCTCAATTCGGTGCAGCGGGCGCTGAAATATCCACCCGGCGAAGCCATCAGCAATTTTCCATTGTGGAAGTGGCAGATGGGCTCGGGCATGGCGCTCGCCGTGCTGGTGTTCGGCGCCGCCTGGCTGACCTTGCGCCGCCGGCCTTGGAGGCCGCGGCTGTCGTCCTGGATCGCGGTCACGCTCTCGGCGACGTCGAGCGGCATCCTGCTCGGTATCGCCGCGGACAAGATGGTCTACGAAAGTTACGGTTTCGGCGGCTGGCTCGGCTGGGGCGCATTGCTGGCGGCGGGTACGCTTTCGCCCTTGCTCTGCACCAATGCGCTGATGTCGGGACGAGCGTTGCCGACGTTTCTGGAATGGCTCGGGCCGCGCGATTTCAGGATCCGATCGGTGCTGCCGATCCTGCTCGCTCTGGTGCTCGCCGTGACCACCTTGATCGCGGCGGAAACCGCGCTCGGTTTCGTCTTCGACCCCCGCTACAAGGATTTTCCATTCGCGGCGCTGACCATGGCCGTGGTGCCGTTTTCGACCTTGATGCTGCTCAACCGGCCGAAGCAGGGCGTGCGGCCGATCGCGGAAGCGGTGTTCGCCGGCCTGCTCGCGGTATCGGCGCTTTACACCGGCTTCAACGAAGGCCCGGACAATTGGCAGTCGCTATGGACCTGCGCGATCTATCTGCTGTTTGCCGTTACGCTGTGGCAGGCGCGGGCCGTGCAAACCCCAGAATAAGCAGCCCGATCGCGAGGCCCGACAGGCCGATATTATAAAGCACGATGCCGAAGCCGGCCGCGATCAGCCCGCCCGTCAGCAGCACGATCGACGGCCGCAGAATGTGCAGCGTCGCAATGATCAGGGCGACGATTCCGAACACCGAGTTCTGGAACAAGGGTGTCGCCAGCGCCCGCGTCTTGCACAGCATGGTCTGCAATCCGGCGTCGCACGCCAGCGCCACCGTCGAGAACTCGATCGCGAGGTAGCGCAGGTACAGCGCATAACCGACGGTCGTGAAACCGACGATGATGAGCCATTGGACCTGGTAGGGCGTCAGCCGGAACGGAGCTTTTTTCATCGGGGGAATATGGTCGGGAAAGCGCTTTGGGACAACCCACAGGCGGCAATAGACCAGTGTCTGGTGAAAGAACGCGAGAAGTCAGCCGCAAGACCTTGCAGCAGTGGGCTTTATTGAGGGTGGATGCGGCTACTGAAGAACGAGGAAATGCTGGAGGAGGTCTCCGGCTGTTTCGGCGGATCCTCGACCACGGCAGCCCGCTTCGACGCGTAATAGCCGCGGTGGCGTGAATATTTATTCGAGCCGGGTTTGATTGCGGCAGGTTTTTCCGGCGCTGGCTTCGGGGCGGCAGCCGCCTCCGGACCCGGCTTGTCCGGTGAAGATCTTTCCGTTGCAGGCTTTTCAGGTTTGGGCGCAATGGATTCGGTCGTCGCGGGGGTGTCATCGGCCTTCAAGGCTAACCGCTGGCCGTCGAACACGGTGGTCTCGCAGGGGCGTTCGTTTTCAGCTATACGGGCGCAAATTTTGGCTGCAGCAGCGGCGTCGCCGAGCGGGCCGGCGACCAGCCGCAATTGCATGCCAAGGCCGTTATCGCGCTCCTTCACGACGATGAGCGGTTGCAGCGCCGCCAGCGGCGCGTTCGAGCGCGATTTCAGCAGCCCGCGCCACAGCGCCCGCAAGCCGGCGACCGAATTGGCGCCTCCGACATCCACCCCGAATTCGGTGCGTTTGACCGCGAGCGGAGTGGGTGCCGTTGTGGGCGCCGGCTCTGCGGCCGCGACCTTTGCAGGGGCAGGTTTGGACGCCGCCACGTCGGGTGCAGGCGCTGGTGGCGGTGCGGATGTCGGCGCGGATGCCGTTGATACGGGTTCCGGCGGCGAAGGGGGCGGCGTGGCAGCGGCCTTCGCTGACGGCTCGGGCTCGATCAGCTTTGCGGCGGCCGCATCCGGCGGCGCCATGAGCGATTTCGAGGCCATCAGCGGCGCCGGCGGTGAAGGTGTCGGCGAAGTTGAAGGTGTGGCGGGGGCCGGCGTCGCGGCTGCGACGGTGGCAGGCGGCGCCGGTTTTTTGGCCTCAGCGCGCGGCTTCTCAGGTGCCGGCGTGACCGCGGCGGTTGTCGTCACCGGTGCGACGGTTGTCGCCACCGGGGCGACCGCCGGAGCCGGGTCAGGCGCGGCCGTTTGGGCAACCGGTTGCGGCGTGGGTGCGGGAGAAGGCGGCGTAGCAGCCGGGATCGCGGTCGGCGGTGCCGCCGAGGGCGGCGTGGCCGGGGGGGCCGCGTTTTGTTTGGCAATCGCGCCGGTGACCGAATCCAGCCCCTGTTCGATGGTGGTCAAACGGGAATACAGCCGGTCCCGGTCGCCATTGAGGGTATCGATGGCGGACGCCAATCGCCGCGTCTCGTTCTGGCTTTCCCGGGCGACCGACTGGATCTGCTGCGACTGCCGCGTCAGGTCCAGTGCTGCGGCGTCGTCGCGCCGCGTCTTGATCGAGGATTGGTTGGCGAGCACCGCGATGATGACGGCGCCGACCGAGGCCACGCCCCAAGTGCCGAGCCTGAACATCGCGCGACGGTCCAGATGTTCTTCATCGGCCAACAAACCGGACAGCACGCCGCCCGTGTTCTCGGTCTCGAAACCGCCAGCCCGCTGGTCGTTTTTTTTCGCCATACGACTTCTTTGGCCCCCCAAGGCCCCGCCGAATCACACAGCAAACATTAACAGGAAATGCGCCGTGTTCCCCCGGTCACGCTGTGATCCCCGAGTCACCGTGGTTTACCAGGGTGGGGATTCGGGTTTCCCCTGCGCGGCAAAACGCTTTATGACGGCGGCAGAATGAGAATGATCGCCTCGATACAAGGACTACAATGACGGTTCGATCCAGCCTCACCGTCGTGCTCGCGGCCGGTGAGGGCACGCGCATGCGGTCTTCGATGCCAAAGGTGCTGCATCCGGTCGCCGGCCAGTCGCTGCTGGCGCATGTGTTGGCCGCGGCGCCCAAAGGTCCCGGCGCCGCGCTCGCCGTGGTGATCGGACCTGACCATGCCGACGTCGCGCAGGAGGCCAGGCGGGAACGCCCGGATGCCGCGACCTTCGTGCAGGGTGAACGTCTTGGCACTGCGCACGCCGTGCTGGCGGCCCGCGAGGCACTGGCGCGCGGCGCCGATGATCTGTTGATCGTGTTCGGCGATACGCCGCTGATTTCGGCCGAGACCTTTGCGCGGTTGCGGGCGCCGTTGAAAAACGGTGCGGCGCTCGCCGTGCTCGGCTTTCGCGCCGCCGACCCCGCCGGCTACGGCCGCCTGCTGGTCGAGGGCGATCATCTGATGGCGATCCGCGAGCATGCCGACGCCAGCGCGTCCGAACGCAAGGTCGATCTCTGCAACGCCGGCGTGATGGCGTTCGATGGCCGCCGGGCGCTCGGCATCATCGACAAGATCGGCAATACCAACGGCAAACGCGAATATTATCTGACCGACGCGGTTGCCATCGTGCGGGACATGGGATTGGAGGCTGTCGTGATCGAAACCAGCGAAGACGAAGTGCGCGGCATCAACACCAAGGCTCAACTGGCCGAGGCCGAACAGGTGATGCAGGCGCGTTTGCGCAAGGCGGCCCTCGACGCCGGCGTGACGCTGATCGCGCCGGAGACGGTTTTTCTCGCGGCCGATACCACCTTCGGCAGCGACGTCACCATCGAGCCGTTCGTGGTGATCGGCCCCGGCGTCTCGATTGCCGATGGCGCGGTAATCCATTCGTTTTCCCACATCGTGCAGTCGACGATCGGCAAGAACACGTCGGTCGGGCCGTATGCGCGGTTGCGGCCGGGCACCTCGCTCGGGGACGGCGCGAAGATCGGCAATTTCGTCGAGACCAAGGCTGCCGTGCTGGAAGCCGGCGTCAAGGTCAACCACTTAAGCTACATTGGCGATACCCATATCGGCGCCCGCAGCAACATCGGCGCCGGTACCATCACCTGCAATTACGACGGCTTCTCCAAGCACAAGACCGAGATCGGCGAGGGGGCTTTTGTCGGCACCAATTCGTCGCTGGTGGCGCCGGTGAAAATCGGCAAGGGCGCCTATATCGGATCGGGCTCGGTGATCACCCGCGACGTGCCCGACGATGCGCTGGCGGTCGAGCGCAGCCAGCAGACCAACCGCGAAGGCGGTGCTGCGCGCTACCGCGAGATCAAGACCCGCGGCAAGCCCAAAACGCCTTGATCGGCGATTAGTACGATCAGCGGGCTCCCACCCGAGCGGTGGCGTTAAGCTTTCCGCTTAACGCCGTCTCAATCCGCAACAATTATTGAGTATCTGGGCGCGCGTTTCTCGTTAAGAGAGCTTTGCGCCGTTTCGGCCATTTTTGTTCGATTTGGGGATATCGATCCGCATGTGCGGCATTGTCGGCATTTTGGGGCGTGCTCCGGTGGCGGAGCAATTGGTGGATTCGCTCAAGCGCCTTGAATATCGCGGGTATGATTCCGCAGGCGTTGCCACGCTGGAAGGCGATCACCTCGATCGCCGCCGCGCCGAAGGCAAACTGAAAAACCTCGAAGCCAAGCTCAGGGCAGAGCCGCTGATGGGCTTGAGCGGCATCGGCCACACCCGCTGGGCCACCCATGGCAAGCCGACCGAGAACAACGCGCATCCGCATGCCGCCGACAACGTCACCGTCGTCCATAACGGCATCATCGAGAATTTTCGCGAATTGCGCCTGATGCTGGAAAAGCAGGGCGCCAAATTCTCCAGCGAGACCGACACCGAAGTGGTGGCGCATCTGGTCAACTCCTACCTCCTGAAAGGCGTCTCGCCGCAGGAAGCCGTCAAGGCGGCGCTGCCGCAGTTGCGCGGCGCGTTCGCGCTGGCGTTCCTGTTCAAGGGCCATGGCGACCTGATGATCGGCGCCCGCAAGGGCTCGCCGCTGGCGATCGGTCATGGCGATGGCGAGATGTATCTGGGCTCGGATGCGATCGCGCTGGCGCCGTTCACCGACACCATCAGCTATCTCGAGGATGGCGACTGGGTGGTGCTGACGCGCGAAGTCGGCGTGATCTACGACGCGCAGAACAACGTGGTGAACCGCGACGTGCTGAAATCGGGCGCGTCGTCATTCCTGGTCGACAAGGCGAATTATCGCCACTTCATGGCCAAGGAGATTCACGAGCAGCCGGAAGTGGTCGGCCACACCTTGGCGCGCTATGTCGACATGGCGACCGAGCGGGTGGTGCTGCCGCTAAAACTGCCGTTCGATTTCAAGGATATCCAGCGCATCTCGATCGTGGCCTGCGGTACCGCAAGCTACGCCGGCTACGTCGCCAAATACTGGTTCGAGCGTTTGGCGCGCGTGCCCGTCGAACTCGATGTCGCCTCTGAATTCCGCTACCGCGAGGCGCCGTTGCGCAAGGGGGATCTCGCGGTCTTCATCTCGCAATCCGGCGAGACCGCCGACACGCTGGCGGCGCTGCGCTATGCCAAGTCGCAGGGCGTGCATACGCTCTCGGTCGTCAACGTGGCGACCTCGACCATCGCGCGCGAAAGCGAGACCGTGCTGCCGACGCTGGCGGGCCCGGAAATCGGCGTCGCCTCCACCAAGGCCTTCACCTGCCAGTTGATGGTGCTGGCCGCGATCGCGGTCGCCGCCGGCAAGGCGCGTGGCGAATTGTCCGACAGCGATGAGGCCAAGCTGGTGCATGGCCTGATCGAAATCCCGCGCCTGATGGCGGCGGCGCTGCGCTGCGAGCCGCAGATCGAGAAATTGGCGCGCGACATCGCCAAATGCCGCGACGTGCTCTATCTCGGCCGCGGCACCAGCTATCCGCTGGCGCTGGAAGGCGCGCTGAAGCTGAAGGAAATTTCCTACATCCACGCCGAGGGCTATGCCGCCGGCGAACTCAAGCACGGCCCGATCGCGCTGATCGACGAGAACATGCCGGTCGTGGTGATCGCGCCGTTCGACCGGGTGTTCGACAAGACCGTCTCCAACATGCAGGAGGTGGCGGCGCGCGGCGGCAACATCATCCTGATGACGGACGCCAAGGGGGCGGCGGAAGCCACCATCGAATCCCTGGTGACGATCGTGCTGCCGGACATGGACGCGACCTTTACGCCGATGGTCTATGCCGTTCCGGTCCAGTTGCTGGCCTATCATACCGCCGTGGTGATGGGCACCGACGTCGACCAGCCGCGAAACCTGGCTAAATCGGTAACCGTCGAATAAACCCGCGGCAGTTCGCGGGACACCGGGTCTTCAAAAGTCTGCTAGGATGGCTTAGCTGAGCTTTGGGCGATGGGCGCCTGATCGACCTCCGACGCAGCTCCGACGCATCTTGGGAACCCGATGAACCGCGACAATCTGCCCCCGACCGTGCCGCCGGCGGAACTTCCCCCGGCCGCGCCGCGAGGGTTTACAGCCCGGTTGCGGAATTACTTCCTGACCGGCCTGATTGTGGCGGGTCCGGTTGCGATCACGCTCTATCTGACCTGGTGGTTCGTGACCTGGGTCGATGGCCTGGTGCGGCCGTTTGTTCCGGTCGCCTACCGTCCCGAAACCTATCTGCCGTTCGGCCTGCCGGGGTCCGGCCTGGTGGTCGCCGTGATCGCGCTGACCCTGCTCGGCTTCCTCACCCATAATCTGATCGGGCGGACGCTGGTCGATCTCGGCGAAAAACTGCTCGGTCGCATGCCGGTGGTGCGCGCGATCTATCGCGGCCTGAAACAGGTCTTCGAAACCCTGTTCTCGGGCTCGGGATCGAGCTTCCGCCGGGTCGGGCTGGTCGAGTTTCCGTCGCCGGGCATGTGGTCGATCGTGCTGATCTCGCAGGCGCCGAGCGTGGAGATCGCCAACAGCCTTCCCGGCCAGGAGGAACACATCTCGGTGTTCCTGCCCTGCGCGCCGAACCCGACCACGGGCTTTTTCTTCTATGTGCCCAAGAGCAAGATCATCGAAGTCGATATGAGCGCCGAGGATGCCGCGACCCTGATCATGTCCGCCGGCGTGGTGCAGCCCGGCTCCGATCCGCAGAAGAAGATCGCCGCGTTGGCCGGAATGGCCAATGCCGCACGGGTCGCGAATTCGGCCGCACTGCAGCCGGCGACGGAAAGAGCGGATTGATTGCTCCGTCAGTTTTCGTCATTCGCGCAATCCGGAATGACCGTCGCGAATTTTCCCGCTAGAGCAGGATGACTTATCTTCGAATCGTCATCCCGCTCTATCTTTTTGTTTGAGCATGATCTGTTCGGAAAACCGGTTCCCACTTTTCCGGATCATGCTCTAATGCAGATGCGGTGTCGGCAAGTGCCAGTGCTGCCAGATCGCGATGGTCCGCGAGATGAAGCAGGTGGCGCCGCCGAGCAGGGCGGCCCAATTGGCGCCAAGACCGAGCTTGCGCGCGATCACCATCACGATCGCACCGATAATGGCTGCGGACGCCAGAAAATCGGTCCGCAGGATGGTCGGGATTTGCGCCAGCAATACTTCGCCCATGGTGAGCCCGCCGGTGCCGGTGATCGCGCCCATGATGATGGCCGCGATCGGCGTCAGCTTGAACTCCATCGCCTTTTCGACGCCGGAAACCGCAAGCAACGACAGGCCCAGCGCATCGACCGTGAGCAGAACCATCTCCGGAACCTGCTCGATGACGTGAAACGAAAAGATCGTAAACAGGCCTCCGGCGAGGGCCACGGCCGGAACGGGCCAGCCGCGCAGAGCCTCCGGCGGAGGCTCACCGACCAGGAGGTCGCGGGCGATGCCGCCGCCCATCGCGGTGACCAGCGAAATCACCATGACGCCGAGGAAATCGAGACCCTTTTCGGCGCCGATCGTGGCGCCCTGGATCGCCAGCACGAAGGTGCCGGTGAGATCGATCACGCGGAGCAATTGGGAGTCTCTGTACTGCCATCGTAAAGGGCCTGCCTGTTCAAGTGCCGCCGTTGACGCTGTTTTCATGCCTCGACCTGAAATGCAAGAAGCTGCAGCCGGCGGTCACCCGGCCCCGATCAGCGGGACCGCTTCATCGCGTTCGTAGAGATAGAGCAGGCAGCGCAGCGCTTCGCCGCGCTCACCTTTGAGCTTTGGATCGTCCTTCAAGATGCGCAGCGCTTCGTCGCGCGCTTGCGTGATCAACTGGCCGTGCACCTCGGAGCGAGCGATGCGGTAGCCGGGCAGGCCGCTTTGCCGCACGCCCAGCACATCGCCTTCACCGCGCAGCTTCAAATCCTCCTCGGCGATCCGAAAGCCATCGGTGGTCTCGCGGATCACCTTCAGCCGGGCCTTCGACATTTCGCCGAGCGGCTCCCTGTAGAGCAGCAGGCAGGTCGAGGCTTCCGAGCCGCGGCCGATGCGGCCGCGAAGCTGATGCAATTGCGCCAGACCAAAGCGCTCGGCGTTCTCGATCACCATGATGGTTGCGGCGGGCACGTCGACGCCGACCTCGACGACGGTGGTTGCGACCAGCAGGCCGATCTCGTGGGCAGCGAACTGCGCCATCACACGGTCTTTCTCCGCGCCCTTCATCTGGCCATGAACGAGACCGACGCGGTCGCCGAAACGCTTTTGCAGGGACTCGAAGCGCTCGGAGGCGTTGGTGAGATGTTCGGTGCCCTCCGCCTCGGATTCCTCGACCAGCGGGCAGATCCAATAGACCAGCTTGCCGGCCTCGAGCGCGCGGCCGACGCCTTCCGTGACTTCCTCAAGCCGGCTCATCGATATGGTGCGCGTTTCGATCGGCTGGCGGCCTGCCGGCTTCTCGCGCAATTCGGAAACATCCATGTCGCCGAAATAGGTCAATACCAACGTGCGCGGGATCGGCGTCGCGCTGAGCACCAGCACGTCGACCGCGTCGCCCTTGTTGGTCAGCGCCAGCCGTTCGCGCACACCGAAACGATGCTGTTCGTCGACCACCGCCAGCGCCAGCGATTTGAAGAGCACGTCGTCCTGGATCAGCGCGTGGGTGCCGACCAGGAAATCGATCTCGCCGGCTTCAAGCCGCGCCAGCAATTCGCGCCGCTCCTTGCCTTTCTCGCGGCCGGTCAGGATGGCGACCTGCAAGCCGGCGCGTTCGGCCAGCGGCGTGATCGTCTTGATATGCTGCCGCGCCAGGATCTCCGTCGGCGCCATCAACGCGGCCTGCTTGCCGACTTCCGCGACGGCGGCGGCCGCAAGCAGCGCCACCACGGTCTTGCCGGAGCCGACGTCGCCCTGCAGCAGCCGGAGCATCCGCAGCGGCTGGCGCAGGTCCTCTGAAATCGCGGCGGATGCTGCCTGCTGCGAGGCGGTCAATGCATAGGGCAACGCGTCGATGATCTTGTTGCGCAGATGGCCGTCGCCGGCATGGCGGTCGCCGGCGGGGCGGCGCAGTTGCGCGCGGACCAATGCCAGCGCCAATTGGCCGGCCAACAATTCGTCGAAGGCGAGTCGCGACCAGAACGGGCCGTCGGGCAGGATGTCGGTCAGTTCGACCGGCACATGCACGCGCGTCAGCGCTTCCCTGAGTGGAGGAAACGTGCAGCGGCGGATCACCTCGGGGCTGATCCATTCGGGCAAATCGGGCAGCTTCACCAGCGCCTGCGCGATCGCACGACGCAGCGAGCCGAGCGCAAGTCCTTGCGTCAGCGGGTAGACGGGATCGATACCGCTGAGCTTGGCAAAACCGGCCTCGTCGACGACGCGGTCGGGATGCACGATCTGCGGGATGCCGTCATACATCTGCAAGGTGCCGGAGACGTAGCGCTTCTCGCCGACCGGCAGGAGCTTCTCGACATAGCCGGGCTTGGCGCGAAAAAAGGTCAGCACCACGTCGCCGGTCTCATCGCTGGCATAGACCAGAAAAGGCGCGCGCGAATTGCGCGGCGGCGGCGGGCGATGTCGATCGACCGTGACTTCCAGCGTCACCATGGTTCCCTGCGCGGCCTCGCGGATTTTCGGCCGCGCGCGGCGATCGATCACGCTGGCAGGCAAATGCAGCAACAGGTCGACCAGTCGCGGCGTCTCATCGCGGCTGAGCAGATAGCGCAGCAATTTGTCCTGCTTCGGACCGACGCCGGGAAGGCCCGTGACCGGAGCGAACAGGGGATTGAGCAGAGCAGGGCGCATGCGGAAAACCTAAAGCCGTTCCCGTCCGTCATGCCCGGCTTTAGGCCGGGCATCCACGGATTTTTTCGAGGCAACGCCCGATCAATCCGTTGCCGAGGTCAATTGGCCGGAGAGCCCAATGTTCTCAGGCCGACCGCATATCATCGCCATTTGTCGACCGAAACGGTCGTCGCGCCCCACATCGCCCAACCCTGCATCATCGCATTCGCCTCGCCGCCAACAACGACGACGTGCACGTCATCGCGGGGGTAGACCTGTACACGGGCATCGTCTGGCAGACCAAGATAAGACGCCGGCCACCGGTTCTTGAGGCCGTTCATCTCTTTCCCCTTCAGGATTGGGATGATGAAGCGCTGATAATAGTGATCGTTGCGGAATTCGCCCATGGTGAGCGTCGCGTTCCGCCAGAGCTCTTCTTCCACCTGCGCCTTGGTCATTCCGCTCTTGGCCAGCGCATCTGCAGTGGCAGGCGCCAACAACGCGACCATTCCGCTGGGCCATTGGAAATAAGCGATGTCGCGCGCGAGGCGGTGCAAGTCCTGATGCAGCATGTTGCCGGTGTGGCTCCAGCCACCGGCGAAGACGGTGATGGTGCTTTCATCACGCCTGAAACCGCGTGACACCTGGAACGGTTCCCAAGGGCTGGCGGCCTCGTTTTCGGCAAAGCAAAACGCATATGATCCGACGTTGCCCTGCGTCCCCATCAGGTTGATGCCGTTTTCGCCGCCCCCGAGATTATAGATGAACAGCCGCAGCGCCCGGCCAATCGTAGCATTGGATCGATTCCCGGGACCGAGCGCGTAGGTGCCGGAGTTCATACCGATCTCACGGGCGATAGGGCCGTTGACGAGTTGCATGAAGGAGAACGAATTAGTGGATCGGACGCTCGAGGCGAAGTGCCCTGACCCGAACGCCTGGACAGCCGCCAGCAGGACGGGCATCTCATTCGGTGTTGCGCCTGCCATCACGGCATTGATCGCCACTTTCTCGACCGTGACCGGCCAGCCTTCGGGCAGCATCGCCTGTGTGACGATCTCGTCCGGTGCGTGGCTGGTGCCCTTCAACATGGCGGCCACGTTCTCCGCGGTCGGGGGAATGATCGGCAGGCCGTCGGTCCAATGCTGTGCGTAGAAGAAGTCCTGGATATCGGAAAGCGAGCCGGTGAGGGCTATCCGGGGCGGCGGCTCGGAGCGCCGCGTTCCGGTCGCCCGCTCGGTTTCCGACAGAGGGGATGTGAGAGCCGCGGCGACAGCCTCGGTTACATCAGCGGCATTCCCATCTCCGGTCTCCGCACGGTTCGGCACGGCGACGAGCCGAAGCGGGGTCCCGAGTTTCGTACGTGTTACGTCAGCGTTTTGGGCCAAGGCAGCGAAATGCAGCACGACGCCTGGGACGCCCGCTTTCTCGAGGCCGGCCGCCCACGTCACGCTCCACATCGTTGTCGCGGCAGAATTGGCGGGAACATAGATGAACGCGGCGGCCTCGCGCTTCACCTGTGCCCACAATTCCGGTTCGTCTTCGGAGTAGGCCGCGTCCTTGTAGCGCGTGACGACGTTGATCCGCGGGTACTTGGCCTTCAATCCCGAAACCAATCGCTCGACGACGGGTTCAAAACCAGAAGGCACGTTGGCCGGCCAAGCGTGGATCACGAAGATCGTCTTTCCGTCCAGATCCTGCAATCGGGAACTTAGCGGGACGAGCCGAACGTCGGGCGGATTGCCCCGCGGATTGAGCGCTTGAAACATCGGATCATCGGCCCTTGCAAATGTCGGGGCGCTTGCCGCAATAATCAGGCTCAGCAGCAACGCCAGTAGGCACCGAAATCTGGTTACCGTGCGCTTGCCCATATCTCGGAAATGCTTTCGCGTGCTCATCGCGCTCCCCGTTCTCTTTTTCTACAAGCAACAGATAAGCGAAAAATCCTCGCGACAGAACCGGACAGACACCAAATCGGGGCGCGGAGCAGGCCAGTCAGTCGATTTTGGTGGGCGAACAGGTGCTGACATCCCCATCTCACATCGCTATATCAAACCGGCCCGGCACCACGTCCGGGTTTTTGGCGTTGGATTGGAATAGGTGATGACGGGATCGACACGATCGAGCGACGGCCTGGATGACCGGCGCAAGCGGCTGTTGTTTCGCTGCTGGCATCGCGGCACCCGCGAGATGGACCTGATTCTCGGCCGGTTCGCGGACGCCGAAATCGCCGATCTGACCGATGATCAATTGTCCGACCTCGAACTCCTGATCGAGGTGCCGGATCCCGATCTCTATGCCGCCTTGACCGGCAGCATCCCGCCGGCGGCGGAACATGCGGGCGCGCTGTTCGAACGCATCAAGGCGTTTCGCGCTGCGGATCACGACGCATGAAGGCGCCCGTTCAATCGCCGGCGCAATTGCTTGCGCCCGGCCGCGCATTGACCTTTGCCAACGTCGCCGAGGGCGCCGAAGGCCTTGTGGTCTCGGATCTGGCGCGCGCGGTCGCGGCGCGGCCGAAACCATCAGCGATCAGCCTTGCAGTGGTCTGCCGCGACGGCGCCCGGATGCAGCAATTGGCGCGCTCGCTCGAGTTCTTCGCGCCCGACCTGCCGGTGCTGCAGTTTCCGGCCTGGGATTGCCAACCCTATGACCGGGTGTCGCCGCATGGCGGCGTGCTGGCGCAACGCCTGACCACGCTGGCGCGGCTGGCCCGGCTGCAAGGCAGCGACAAGCCGCTGATCGTGTTGACGACGGTGAATGCCATCGTGCAGCGGGTGCCGGCGCGGGAAATCGTGGCGGCGCAGGCGCTGTCGGTCGCGCCCGGCCATGTCGTGCCGATGGATTCGATCGTGTCGTGGCTGGAGCACAACGGCTATAACCGCTCCTCGACCGTGCGCGAGCCTGGCGAATATGCCGTCAGGGGCGGCATCCTCGATCTGTTTCCGGCCGGCCTCGATCAGCCGGTGCGGTTCGATTTCTTCGGCGACAGTTTGGAGTTCGATCCGCACCTTCGATGCGGAGACCCAGCGCACGCATCTGGACATGCGCGCGCTCGATCTGGTTCCGATTTCGGAGTTTCAGCTTGTCACCGAAACCATTCGCCGCTTCCGGATGGGCTATGTCGCGACCTTCGGCGCGCCGCAGCGCGACGATCAGCTCTATGAGGCCGTCAGCGAAGGCCGCCGTTATCCCGGTATGGAGCATTGGCTGCCCCTGTTCCAGGAGCGGATGGACACGCTGTTCGACTATCTCGGCGCGGCCCCCATTGCGATCGAGCCGCAAAGCGAGGATGCCGCGCGCGAACGCTTCAAGCAGATTTCGGATTACTACGAAGCCCGGCGCGAGGCGCTGGAGCATCCGGGCGGCGGTGCGCTGTACCAGCCGTTGCCGCCGGACCGGCTGTATCTGACCGACGAGGAATGGACCAAATGTCTTGACGAGTCCGCGCTGGCGCGGCTGACGCCGTTTGCGGTGCCCGAAGGCAGCGCCGGCGTCGTCGATGCCGGCGCGCGGCTGGGGCGCAACTTCGCGCCGGAACGGGCCGACAGTACGGTCAACGTGTTCGAAGCCGTGGTCGCGCATGTCGGGGCGTTGCACGCCCAGCGCAAGAAAGTGGTGATCGCGCTGTGGAGCGAAGGCTCGCGTGATCGCATGGGCAGCATGCTGCGGGATCACAAGCTGCTCAATCTGACCAGCGTCAACACCTGGCGCACCGTGCAGGCGACGCCGCGCAACGAGGCGATGCTGGCCGTGGTCGGCATGGAAGCCGGCTTCGAAACCGATCAGGTCGCTGTTATCAGCGAGCAGGACATTCTTGGCGACCGGCTGGTGCGGCCGCGCAAGGCGAGCCGCAAGCTCGACAATTTCATCTCGGAGGTCACGAGCCTCGCGGCCGGCGATCTCGTGGTCCATGTCGAGCACGGCATCGGCCGCTTTGTCGGGCTGCAAACGCTGGAGGTCGGCGGTGCGCCGCATGATTGTCTCGAACTGCGCTACGCGGCCGAGACCAAACTGTTCCTGCCGGTCGAGAATATCGAGCTGCTGTCGCGTTACGGTTCCGATCACGCCAATGTCGAGCTCGACCGGCTGGGCGGCGGCGGATGGCAGGCGCGCAAGGCCAAGCTCAAGAATCGTATCCGCGAGATTGCGGGCGCGCTGATCAAGATCGCCGCCGAACGGCATCTGCATGAGGCGCCGAAGATGCCGGTGCAGCCGCATGTCTATGACGAGTTCTGCGCGCGTTTCCCTTACGAAGAGACCGAGGACCAGCTCGGCGCGATCAACGCCTCGCTAAAGGATCTCGAAAGTGGCCGGCCGATGGACCGGCTGATCTGCGGCGACGTCGGCTTCGGCAAGACCGAAGTGGCGTTGCGCGCGGCCTTTGCCGTGGCGCTCGACGGCAAGCAGGTCGCCGTCGTGGTGCCGACGACGTTGCTGGCACGGCAGCACAGCCGCACCTTTACCGAGCGCTTCAAGGGCTTTCCGGTCAATGTCGCGCAGGCCTCGCGCCTGATCGCGGCAAAGGAATTGACGCAGGTCAAGAAAGGTCTCGCCGACGGCGGCGTCGACATCGTGGTCGGCACCCACGCGCTGCTCGGCAAGGCGATCAAGTTCCGGGATCTCGGGCTTCTGATCGTCGACGAGGAGCAGCATTTCGGCGTCAGCCACAAGGAGCGGCTGAAGCAGTTGCGGTCCCAGGTTCATGTGCTGACGCTGAGCGCCACGCCGATCCCGCGCACCTTGCAACTGGCGCTGACCGGCGTGCGCGATCTCTCGATCATCGCTTCTCCGCCGGTCGATCGTCTCGCGGTGCGCACCTTCGTCGCGCCGCACGATCCGCTGATGGTTCGCGAAGCGTTGTTGCGCGAGCGTTACCGTGGCGGACAGGCGTTCTACGTGGTGCCGCGGATCGAGGACCTCGCCAGCGTGAAGGATTTCCTCGACAAGACCGTGCCGGAGATGAAGGTCGCGGTCGCCCACGGCCAGATGCCGCCGACCGTGATCGAAGACATCATGTCGGCGTTCTATGACGGCAAATACGACATCCTGCTGTCGACCACGATCGTCGAGTCCGGCCTCGATATTCCCAACGCCAACACGCTGATCGTGCATCGCGCCGACATGTTCGGGCTGGCGCAGCTCTACCAATTGCGCGGCCGGGTCGGCCGCTCGAAGCTGCGTGCCTATGCGCTGTTCACCTTGCCGGCGCAGGCCAAGATCACCGGGCAGGCGGAACGGCGTCTGAAAGTGCTGCAATCGCTGGAGACGCTGGGCGCGGGCTTCCAACTCGCTTCCCACGACCTCGACATCCGCGGCGCAGGCAATCTGCTCGGCGACGAGCAGTCCGGGCACATCAAGGAAGTCGGCTTCGAGCTTTATCAATCGATGCTGGAGGAGGCGATCCTCAACCTCAAGGCCGGCGTGGTCGAGCCGGTCGCCGATCGCTGGTCGCCGACCATCACCATCGGCATGCCGGTGCTGATCCCGGAAGATTACGTCAACGATCTGGCGGTGCGGCTGTCGCTGTACCGTCGGCTCGCCGATCTCGAGACCGACGAGGAGATCGACAATTTCGCCGCCGAGCTGCGCGATCGCTTTGGCGTGTTGCCGGACGAGGTGCGCTATCTGTTCAAGGTCGCCGCGATCAAGGCCTATTGCCGCCGCGCCAATGTCGAGAAGGTCGATGCCGGGCCGAAGGGTGCCGTCATCACCTTCCGCGACAACAAATTCGCACAGCCGGACCGGCTGGTCTATTTCATCCGCCAGCACGGCCAGGCCGCCAAGGTGCGGCCCGACATGAAGGTGGTGTTTTTGCAGGATTGGGTGACGCCGGAGGAGCGCCTGATGGGCACCACGGAAATCCTGCGGCAGCTGGCGAATTTGGCCGAGAACAAGAAGGCGGCGTAGCTACCTAGGGCGTCATCCTGAGGTGCGAGCCTCTTCGGCGAGCCTCGAAGGATGGCTACGAACGCGGCCTATCCTTCGAGACGCCGCGCAAGAGCGCGGCTCCTCCAGCGATAACGGCAACGCCGCTATTGCGGGGATGACGTCGTAGTTGTTGATCGGAGGGACGAGTTCGACACTTTGATAAAACAGCCGCCGACATTGCTGCCGGCGGCCGCTTCTATTCAGTCCGATATTCGAAACTTACTTCGGATATTTGAATTCAGGCGCGGCCTTCAGCGCATCCTTGGTGGTGTTCATCGAGGCCAGCCATTTGTCGTTCTTGCTGTCGTAGCGGACGTTCACCGACGACGGCGATACCGCAACATAGTGCTCGCCGACGCCGAGGAAACCGCCAACGGAGAGGATCAGCGCATCGACCTGATGGTTCTTGATCGCGAGATCGGTGATCTCGCCGATCGATTCATCCTTCTGATTATAGACGTTCAGGCCCTTCAGCTTGGAGCTGAACATCTCGTCCTTCTGTACGGTCGAGAACTTGGCCTCGGCGGGCGCTGTGCCGGTTGTCTTGGCGTCTTCGGCCAGAACCGGAGTTGCCAGAACGGCGAGCGACGCGGCGATCAGTGCAATCTTCTTCATGTAAGCCTCCAGTGTAGAATTGATGATCTACAATGCGAGGTAACAGGCGTTGTTCCGCTGGGCTGGAAACATTCACCTGGAAACATTCACGATGCGGCGCGCTGGCCTTCGTCTGCAAGCCGCGCCAGCAGCGATTTCGCCGAATCCGACGGCAGCATGGTCGCGAGCGTCACCACCGGTTCCGAGTGCACATCGCGTTTGCCATGGCTGGTGTGGCGCATCACGCTGGAAAGCCGGCGGGCGATGGTATGGGCGGTGCGCAGATCGGTCTCCGAGAAAGCCACGATCACCGATCCGTCTTCCTGGGCGGTCCCGAAGTCCATCTGCCGCATCAGGCGGCTGATGATCCGTGCTCCGTCGAGCTGTGCGCGGGGATGGGTCGGATCGAATCCGAAGCGCGCCACCGACAGGCCGCCGCCGCGCGAGCGGGTCTGCTCGACCGCAGTCATGAAATCTCGGCTGAAGGCAATCGGCGTGAGCAGGCCGGTCCGGGGGTCGAGCAGACCACCGGCGTCGATCGCGCGCAGCGTACGGCTCAAATGCACCTCCAGCGCGCGCTGGCGGATCAGCGGCAGCGCATTGGCCGCAACGAAGGCGGGCTCGCCGACGATAATTTCGAGGTTCGGCAGGTCGTAGGCCGGCGCCAGCTCGTCCGAGGTCAGGATCACAGGCAGGCTGCGGAAGCGGGCATCTTCCGCCAGCACGGTGAGGAACGCGTCGACCACGCGCGCGGAAAACCCTTCGCCGAGCACGACGCCGTCGATGTCGCGGGCGTTGAGATGCTTGGCTGCGGCTTCGATGCTGAGCGCGCCGACCACCGCCATGTGCCCGCCAAACGACACCGACAGCGAAGGATAGGCGGCGCCGCGGCCGATCAGCAGCACGGTCGCATCGCGAACCGGATCGGTCTCCGACAATGTCGTCGGCGCCTGCGGATCGTTGTCGAGCCGCCGCATCAGCGCCGAATGCAAGGTTCTGACCCGCAGCGCGGCGCGCAGCCGCGCCATCAGACGATCGAAATTGCCACCACTTTGCGCGAACGGAATGGCGTTTACCGGCAGCACCCCGTGCGGATCGACGGCTATCAGCGGAAGATAGGGTCTTGAGGCGGCGATCTCGCTGGCCAGCGCCGCGAAGCCGGGCTCGATCCTCCCCGACATCGCGACCAGAACCGCGGCGGGTTGGGTCTGTTCGACGGCCTGCGAGGCGTCATGCCATGTCGCGTCGATCACAGGAAATATCCTGCTGTCGTCGAGCGCGGCCGCGAAGGATGGCCGCCCGCCGGCCGATACGACGATAACAGGGCCTTGCTGGGACATCGGATAATCAGCACCACCGCCATTGAAGAAGAGCGGAAGCCTAATTTGCCGTCCTTAATGCCGCGTCAACGCAAGCGGTCGATTTGCATCAGCCGGGGCTGTTCCGATCGCGAAACGCTTCCACCATCAGCGGGTTGAGCCCGAGCTGTGCCAAGGCGTCGCGGGCGCGGGCGTTGTCCTGGGCGCGGCCGGCAAGGCGATAGCCGCTCAACCGGTCCGGCAACGCGGTCAGCAGCGCGCCCTGGCCGAGCCGTTTGGCCCATTCCTGCAGATCCTGTGACAGGAAGCGATAGCCGCCGACCGCCATGGTGCCCGAGGGCGGCGCGGTGATCAGGATCCTGCCGGTCACCCGATCGATCCGCGCGGCGTAATCGGTGTCGACATAGTCGCGCGGCGGCGGCGCCACCAGCGAGTCGCTTGCGGGGGCAGGCGGCGCGTAGGCGGCAATCGTGACCATCGGTCCCCGCAGTCCCAATGTGCCCTTTGGCGTGATCAGGGTCTCGCCGGCAATCGAGGAGCCCGTGACGTCGCGCGGGGCGCCATGGGGCCCGGGCAGGATCGGCGACGGTACACCGTCGGTTCCGCGACGGGCACCAAACAAGCCGGCTTCGCCGAACAAATAGACGTCCGTCAGTGTGGCGTGCGGGACGGTCCAGGGCGACGACGTCGCGATCTGTTCCGGAGCGCGCCAGAGCGCGATCACGTTGCGCAGAGTCGGCAGGCGCGATGGCATATCGGCCTCGCTCAGCCGCAACGCCAATGGCGCCGGCGCGATTAGCGTATCGCAGCCATCCTCGTTGATCTGCTGTTCGAGCACATCGGCGTCGAACGGGTGATGCAGCGCCAGCGTTCCGCCCGACAGCAGCCAGACCAGCAGCGAGGAGGTAAGGCCCGCGAAGGACGACGGCGCGAAGGCTGACATCAGCCTGGCGCCCTGCGCCACATCGCCTTCCAGGAAGATGGCGAGGCCGCCGGCGATCAGGCTGAGATGCGTGCGCGGCACCGGGCGAAAGCCATCCGCGGTCACGTCGAACGAGATCACGGCCGCCTTGCGGCCGTCCTGGATATACGCGCGCGTGGTCTCGGACGGATTGGCCAGCGCATGGTCGAGCGAGGCCATGCCTTCGGGCAGGTCATCGCCGAAGCCGCAGACGTGGCGGATCGAAAACGCTTCGACCGCGGCGTTCATGGCCAGATCCGCGTGGCTGACGCCGTCGATCCGGCTCATGGTCACGATCGCCCGGGCGGCGGTGCGATTGAGCGCCACCGTCAACTCGGCCTGGCGCCAGAGCATCGGAAAAATTGCCACGATCAGCCCGGCGCGATGCGCGGCGAGCACCGTCAGCATGAACTCCACGGTATTCGGCAATTGAACCGCGATCACGGAATTGGCGGGCAGCCCGGATTCGATAAAATGCGCCGCGAGCGCGGAGACCGCACGGTCAGCTTCCGCGAAGGTCAGCCGTCTGGGTGGCCGGCCGGTGACCCGGGCGGTATTGAGCGGATCGAGCAAAGCCAGCGCCTCCGGCTGACGTGCCACGTTCCGTCGAAACAATCCCTCAAGCGTCGGCGATGTCGCGGTCTGAATCACGGGCTCACTTTGCTAGGTCACTTCGATTTGCAGGGTCACTTCAACTTGCAAGATCACTTCAACTTGGCAGCCGGTCGTTGCCACCACGTCTCCGGAAGGTACCCGGTCAACGCCGTGGTGCTGGGCCGTTCTATCCGATTCCAGCGCGCGATCCATTGCTCTCTGATGTTAAACAGGGGGATAGCGTAGAAACCCGACATCAGGGCGCGGTCGAGCGCCCGCACCGCCGAGACGAAAGCGGGACGCTCCCGCGCGGCCAGCAGTGCTGCGATCATGGCATCGATGGCGGGGCTTTTGGCGCCCATGTAGTTGCGGGTGCCCTGACTGTCGGCGGCCTCGCTGCCCCAATAGAACCATTGCTCATTGCCCGGCGATAAGGATTGATCCCAGCGGTTCTCGATCATGTCGAAGTCGAACCCGAGGCGGCGTTGATCGAATTGAACGGCATCGACCGAACGCACCGTCGCCTCGATCCCGGCGCGCTTGAGATCGCGCGCATAGGCCAGCGCGATTCGCTCCTGGTCGCGCGTGGCCACCAGCATTTCGAAGGCGAAGGGGGTTTTGGTCGATCGTTGCCGCAACACGGTGCCGTCGAGATCGTAACCGGCCTGGGAGAGCAGCGCCAGCGCGGCGCGCAACGTGACGCGATCGCGGCCCGACCCATCGGTGACGGGCAGGCGATAGCTGCCGTCGAGAATATCAGGTGCGATATCGGCTCCGAACGGCTTGAGCAGTTCGCGTTCGCGGTCATCGGCAGGCTTTTCATAGGCCGACAATTCGGATCCGGCGAAGAAGCCGCCGGAGCGCGCGTAGAGATCGAAGAAGTAATTGTGGTTGATCCACTCGAAATCGAACAGCAGCGTCAAAGCGCGGCGCACGCGGACATCGGAAAACAGCGGCCGTCGGGTGTTGAAGACGAAAAACGCCGACGGCTGCGGCAGCCCGGTCTTGATGGTGTCGCGGATCACTTCGCCGTCGCGCGCCGCGGCAAAATTATATCCCTCATGCCAGCGCAACGGCTCGGTTTCGCTGCGAAAATCATAGAGGCCACGTTTGAAGGCTTCGAACTGGCTGTTGGACTCCCGATAGAAATCGAGCCTGATCTCATCGAAATTCCATAAGCCGCGATTGACCGGCAAATCGCGGCCCCAATAATCGGGGTTGCGCGTGAAGGTAACGCTGGCGCCGGGCTTCACTTCGGTGACGCGGTAGGGACCGGAGCCGATCGGCGGTGCCATCGAGGTTTCCTCGAAGGTCGCGACATTGACTGCATGCTTGGGCAGGATCGGCATCAGGCCAAGGATCAGCGGCAGTTCGCGATCGGGAACGCCGCCGAAATCGAACCGCACGGTCAGCGTATCCAGCGCTTCGGCCTTGGCGACCTTCGCGTAATACTGGCGGTGATTGGGACGGCCGTGGTCGCGCAGCAGGGCCCAGGAAAACAGCACGTCGTTGGCGCGCACCGGTTTGCCGTCCGAGAAACGCGCCAGCGGATCGAGATGGAAGGTGACGTAGGTCCTGAGGTCGTCGGTTTCGACGCTTTTGGCCAACAGGCCGTACAGCGTGAAGGCCTCGTCGTCGCCGCGCGTCATCAGGCTTTCATAGATATAACCGCGCTCGAACCCGTAGCCGCGGACCTGCTGCACGGGGATGCCGCGGACGATCAGCGGATTGAGGCTGTCGAAGGTGCCGAGCAGGCCCTGCACCAGCCGGCCGCCTTTCGGGGCGTCGGGATTGGCGTAGGGCATATGGCCGAAATTGGCTGATAATGCCGGCGCACCGTGCATCGCGATGGCGTAGCCCGGCTTCGCCAAGACCTGATTTGGCTCCGCCGAGATCTGGCGGGCATCGCCCGCGATCAGGAGGCCGAGGGCGAGGGCGCCGCCGGCAAGCGCCCGAAGGCGCGAGGCCATCGAAACCCGCCAACCATCGCGCCGATTTGATTCGATATCTCCCACTTCCGCAGATGTATCACAGCGGCCGGCATTCGGCGCTGACGTGCATCAAAGATGCTTGTCGGCATTGATCTTTCCGCGCGCCGCTGTATGAAGACGTGCAATCGGCCTAGGCTCACGGCCTGTCACGCAACTGCCTCATTTGGCAAGGAGACAGCCGCCCCAACGGTCAGGTCTTCGGTGCCTGCGGCGGTTTCGGGCGCTCCCGTTCAGAAAGGGTTTTCCGCAATGAATTTCCGTATCTTGGCCGCGTCGGCCGGGCCGCGTGGGCGGGTTTTCGCCCTGTTGGCGGCTACCGCATTGGCCGCCTCGTTTACCCTCTCCGAGGCGCAGGCCCAAGCTCCGGCTCCGGCCGCCCCGGCGGCAGCCCCCAAGGCCAAGCCGAAGGCAGCTCCCAAGGCCGCCCCGGCAGCGCCGACCGCTCAAGCGGCCCCTCCGGCCGCCCAAGCGGCCCCTCCGGCGGCAGGCGCCCCCGCCGCAGCGGCAGGCGCCCAGCCGGACCAGCAGGTTCCTCAATTGATCTACGCGCCCTGGACCAAATTCTGCCTGAAGGGCCAGGATGCCAACGCCAAGCAGGTTTGCTTCACCGGCAAGGACGGCCGCATCGAGTCCGGTCAGCCCGTGATCGCGGCTGTGATCATCGAGCCCGAAGGCGAGCCGAAGAAGATCCTGCGCGTCACGCTGCCGCTCGGCATGCAGCTGATCCACGGCACCCGCGTGATCGTCGACGGCAACCCGCCGATGCAGAGCCCCTACGTGATCTGCTTCCAGAACGGCTGCATGTCGGATTACGAAGTGACGCCCGAACTGCTCGCGAACATGAAAAAGGGCCAGAACCTGGTGGTCCAGGCCATCAACTCCAACGGCGCGGCGCTGACCCTGCCGCTGCCGCTGCAGGAAACCGGGGGCAGCTTCGCCAAGGCCTATGACGGCCCCGCCACCGACCCGAAGGTGTTCGAGGAAAACCAGAAGAAGCTGCAGGAAGAGCTGCAGAAGCGCGCTGAAGAAGCCCGCGCCAAGCTGCAGGCGAACCAGCCCGCGGGCACGGCTCCGGCCAATCCGGCCGCGAAGTAAGCAGCCAATATATAAACAGCAAAAAGGCGCCGGATCCGGCGCCTTTTTCATGGGCTGATTTACCGTCGGGCCTCTTTGGCCAGGTCTAAGCAAATTAGTTCAGCGAGGGATTCCGTGGCCGGTAGCCGCCGGCCTTGTCCTTCACGAAAATCTCGGCGACCTGCGAATGCCGGATCGGCTCACCCGACTCGTCGGGCAGCAGGTTTTGCTCGGAAACGTAAGCGACGTATTCCGACTCCGAATTTTCGGCGAGCAAATGGTAGAACGGCTGATCCTTGTGCGGCCGGACATCCTCGGGGATCGACAGCCACCATTCCTCGGTATTGTTGAATTCCGGATCGATGTCGAAAATCACGCCCCGGAACGAAAAGATCCGGTGGCGGACGATCTGTCCGATCTGAAATTTGGCCGTACGCGTTTTTATCATATCTCGTCGAATAGACCATGATTGTGGCCGATGCTAGAGGCAAACGGCCGAATTAACCCTTGCTGTGGCTGGACCCGACCGGGGCAATCATGACGAAAAAGACGCTCCCCGATGATCGACGTTCTCAATCTGGCGCTGCCCTATTTCAGCTTGATCTTCATCGGCTTCGCCTGCGGCAAGGCCAGGGGGCTGCCGGAAGCCGGGCTTGCCTGGATGAACTTCTTCCTGCTGTACGTGTCGCTGCCGGCGCTGCTGTACGGCATCATGTCCAAGACGCCGTTTTCGGAACTCAATAATCCACCCTTCCTGATCGCCACCACCTGCGGGACGGTAACCGCCTTCGTGCTGGCGATGCTGGCGGGCCGGCTGATCGGAGGGCTGTCGTTTCGCGAGGCGACGCTGGCAGGCCTCTCCGGCGGCTACGGCAATATCGGCTATATGGGCCCCGGCCTGGCGCTGGCGGTGCTGGGATCGAAGGCTGCGGCACCGACCGCGCTGATCTTCTGCTGCGACAGCATCTTCCTGTTTTCGATCGTGCCGCTGCTGATCGCGCTGACGGATCGCCAGCACCCATCCTTGCTGCATACGTTTGGCGTTGTGGTGCGGCAGATCGTGCTCAATCCGCTGATCATGTCGGCTTGCGCCGGCACGCTGGCGGCGGCGCTGCACCTTCATCCGCCCGTCGCAATCGACAATACGCTGTTGTTTCTCGAGAACGCCGCGGCGCCGGTGGCGCTGTTCGTGCTCGGGGTGACGGTGGCACTGCGTCCATTTGGCCGCGTGCCCTGGGAGATTCCCGGCGTGATCGCGGTCAAGCTGGTGATCCATCCTTTGGTGGTGTTCGGCCTGATGCTGGTGGCGGGGCCGTTTGCGCAGCCATGGGCGGCGACCGCAATACTGATGGCATCGCTGCCGCCGGCGCTCAACGTGTTCGTGATCGCACGCCAAAACGACACCTGGATCGAGCCGGCCTCCGTTGCCGTCCTGATCGGAACGTTCGCCTCGGTCGTCACACTCACCAGCGTGATGTGGCTGTTGCAGACCGGGCGGCTGGCGCTTCCCTGAAGCTGGGTCCTAGCCTGCGCGCGACCTCCATGACGGTGCGAGGCCCTCGCGCATCGCCAGACGACGCAGCGGGCCGATCGCGCCGATCAGATGCAGCCCCGCCGCGCGCACAGACTGCATTGGCAGGAAATCGCTGAGCAGCGAGCGGTTGGCGATATCGATCGCAAATATCCGGCTGGTGACGTCGGCACGCCGGGCCGACTGATAGCGCGCCAGCACGGTCGGCGAACCCGGATCTTCGCCCAGCGACATCGCCTGGCCTGCAATCTCGGCGATATCGGCGGCGTCGCGCAGGCCCATGTTCAGGCCCTGCGCGCCGATCGGCGGCAGCACATGGGCGGCTTCGCCAATCAGCGCGACGCGATGCCGGGCAAACTTGCCGGGCGCTTCGATCGCCAGTGGAAACAGATTGCGTCCCGGTTCGACACGAACCCGGCCAAGAATGGAATGCGATTGCGCTTCCGCGGCGTCGGATAGTTCGTCATCGCTCATCGCCAATCTGCGCTCGGCCTCCTTCGGCGAGGCCACCCAGACCACGCTGCAGCGGTCGCCGGGCAGGGGGACGAAAACGCAAGGTCCTTGCGGGGTGTGGAATTCGGTCGAGATATTCCGGTGCGGCCGCGAATGCGCGATGTTGAAAGTCAGCGCGGCTTGGTTGAGGTCGCGGCGTCGGACCGTGATATCGGCTGCCTTGCGGGACAGCGATTGCCGGCCGTCGGCGCCGACCGCAAGGCGCGCCGACAGCGATTTGCCGTCGCCGATGCCGATAGTAACCAAGGCATCTTCCGGGGTGATCGCATCGGCTTCCGCGTCGAACCGGATCAGGTTCGCCAATTCGGCGGCGCGCGCTTCCAATGCCACCATCAACACGCGGTTCTGGATGTTGTACCCGAACTGCTCGAGGCCGATTTCAAGCGATGAAAACCTGACCTCCGGCGCCCGGATCAGGCGCCCGGTGTCATCGACCAGACGCATCGTCTGCAACGGCGCAGCCCGATCCTCGCAGCGGGGCCAGACTCCCAGCCGCCGCAGGAAATCGACCGAACTGCCGAGCAGGGCGGTGGTGCGATTGTCGGCATAGGGCACGCGACGGGCAATCAGGGCTACCCTGGCGCCGCTCTCGGCCAGCGCGATCGCGGCCGCGAGGCCGGCCGGGCCGCCGCCGATCACCGCCACGTCGAAAGGAGCTGAGGCATCGTTCATAGCGGAACAATTGACGTTCCCCAGGGTATTTTCAAGTCCATCCGGCATGCTCGGCTTTAATCGATTTTACGCGGCGGAACGCCGCAAGCACCGGTGTGCAAAAGCGTGCGATTCCTGATAGCACTCCGGGTCGATGGAGCAGGCAAATCAGCAGGATTCTTCTCTCGCGTCGCCGCGCATGCGGGCGGCGGCGTTTTCCGTGCATATCTTTACGGCCCTTGGGGCGGGAATCGCGCTGATCGCGCTGCTGGAGGCCGTGCGCGAGCATTGGGCGGCGATGTTTGCGTGGCTTGGGCTCGCCCTCGTCATCGATGGGCTCGACGGCCCGATCGCGCGGCGGCTCGATGTCATAAATGTGCAACCGAACTGGTCCGGCGAGGTGCTCGACCTCGTCGTCGATTTCGTCACCTATGTCTTCGTCCCGGCCTATGCCATCACGGCGAGCGGTCTCTTGCTGCCGCTGGCGGCGCCGTTGCTCGGCGTCGGCATCGTCGTCTCAAGCGCGCTGTATTTTGCCGATCGTCGCATGAAGGCGGAGGACAATCATTTCCGTGGGTTTCCGGCGCTGTGGAATGCCGCGGCGTTCTATCTGTTCCTGCTACATCTGCCGCCGATCATTTCAAGTCTCGGGATCGCGGTCTTGATCATACTGACCTTCGTTCCGTTCCATGTGCTGCACCCCATGCGCGTGGTGCGCCTGCGCGGGTTGACGTTGTCGCTGCTCGTGCTCGGGGCCGCGCTGGCGATCTACGCGCTGGCCAGCGATTTCAACGTCGCCGCACCGGTCACAATAGCGCTTTGCCTGATCGGGGCCTATGTCGTGGGCAGCGACGCGGTGATCCGGCTGATGAGATCGTGGCGCACATGATGGAGCTATGGAGTAGCCCGGAAGCATGGGCGGCGTTGCTGACCTTGACCGCGCTCGAGATCGTGCTCGGCATCGACAATGTCATTTTCCTGTCGGTGATCGTTTCGCGGATTCCACCGAAACAGGCCAAGCGGGCGCGGCAGATCGGGTTGGCGCTGGCGCTGGTGTTCCGAATTCTGCTGCTGAGCCTGCTGGTGTGGCTGATCGGCCTGACACAGGCTGTGTTCACGCTGAAGGGCATCGGCTTTTCCTGGCGCGACATCATTTTGATCGGCGGCGGGCTGTTTCTGATTGCGAAGGCGACGCACGAAATCCATGCCGAGGTGGAAGCCCGTGATGCCGAAAACGACGCCGCGCCGAAAGCCAGCGCGTTCTTCTGGGTCATTGTCCAGATCATCGTCATCGATATGGTGTTTTCGCTGGATTCGATCATCACCGCGATCGGCATGGCGCAGGATCTGGAAATCATGATCGCCGCCGTCGTTATCGCCTGCATTGTCATGTACGTGTCGTCGGGTCCGGTCGCGAAGTTCGTGGCGGAGCATCCCACCACCAAGATGCTGGCGCTGGCATTCCTGGTGCTGATCGGGGTGGCGCTGGTCGCCGACGGATTCAAGTTTCACATTCCGCGCGGCTATATCTATTTCGCGATCCTGTTTTCGGCGGCGGTTGAGATGTTCAACGTGCTGGCCAAACGCAACCGCAAGAAAGCCGGCGGCTGAACGCGGCGCGTGACCGGGAGGCGCTGGGCTGTATCAGCGGCCCGGTTCTTGCTTGAGGAGGCGAGACGGACATCCAAGAGGGATCGAAGGCATGCCCCCGGATCAATCGCATCTGGCAGTACCGCTCGAGAAAAAATACCGGCATACCGGCGAGACCCGTTCAACTGCGCCCGCCGGGCGCATTCGTCCGCCTCGGCTCTATGTCTATTTTGATGCCGTCATTCGCCACGGCTCGATCCGCGGTGCGGCAAAAGCCCTCCGGATCGCTTCATCCGCCCTCAATCGGCGTGTCCTCGATCTCGAAGAGGAACTCGGCACCGTCCTCTTCGACCGGCGGCAGAATGGCGTGCGCCTGACCGCCGCGGGTGAGGCCTTTGCGGCCCACGTGCGACGAACGCTCAGCGATCTCAATCGGTTCGGCGATCAGCTCCGGGAACTGCATGGCCTGTTGGGTGGGCATGTTAGCGTCGGAGCCGCCGAGTCCGCCGCCGTTGACATGGTGCCTGGCGCTGTCGCGGCTTTCCAGCGCGACTATCCCGGCGTCCGCTTCACCATCTCGGTCGGAACGCCCGGCACCATGCTGTCAGACCTGATCGAAGACCGCGTCGACATGATTTTGACTCACGAGCGCCCCGAGCATACCGACCTCGCCGTGCTTGCGGCCGCGCCGAAATGCTTCTGCGCGCTGATGCATCACACGCATCCGCTCGCCGTGCACCCGCATCTACAATTGCGAGATTGTCAGGATTTCCCCATCGTTCTGGCTGATAGCACCCTTGCGGGCCGCTCCTTGATAGAAAGTACGCTCGCGAAAGGCTCGCTGCAGCTTGCCCCGGTCCTCACCACGAACATGGTCGAGGTGATGAAGCAATATGTCCGCAACAGCAACGCGATCTGCTTCCAGTTTCAGATCGGGCCGGGCACCGAACAACGGGGGGACTTGGTGGCCAGGCCGCTTGCGGATCCCGAGCTATCGAAAGCCAGTCTGCTGCTGGTGACCCGCCGCGGCCGGGTATTGCCGCCGGCGGCTGCCTCTTTTTGCGAGAAATTGCGCGTGCTGCTGCAGGAAACCGCCGCGCTCTGATTTCGGCATCACTGCGCGCGTTTTTTTGATCTATGGGCCAGCGTCGCATTTGCCCTATCTCTGCGGTCTCGGTCAATGGGGAGAGCGTCATGCGATCTATCTTCGGATTTCTGCTTTCGATCGGATTTCTGCTAGCGGCGGCCTTGCCGGGTTACGCTGCCGACTCAGTTACCCTGCGATTGAAGTGGCTCAACCAGGCGCAATTCGCAGGTTATTACGTCGCCAAAGACAAGGGCTATTACACGGCGGCGGGACTGGACGTCTCGATCCAGCCGGGCGGTTCGGATTTTCCTGCCATCCAGATGGTGGCTGGCGGGAGCGAGCAATTCGGTGTCACCGGCGCGGACCAGATACTGATGGCGCGAAGCAAGGGCGTGCCCGTAGTGGCGATCGCCGTGATCTATCGCGAGAATCCGTTCGTGCTGTTTGCGCTCAAGAAGTCCGGCATTACCAAGCCCACTGAATTTCGTGGACACAATGTTGGCCTCAAGATCGGTGGCAGCGAGGAATTGATCTATCGGTCGGTGCTAAAGAGCGCCAACGTCGACAAGGCTTCACTGCATGAAATACCGGTCAAGTTCGATCTGTCGCCGCTCCTCACCGGGCAGGTCGATGTTTGGCCCGGCTACGTGATCAACGAGGTGATCGCGGCCCAGGAGCAGGGCTTTGATGTCTCGATCATCAAGCCCGCCGACTACGGTGTCCGCATGTATGCTGATACGCTTTTCACCACGGAAAAGATGCTCAAGGAGCATCCAGAGCTCGTCAAGAAATTCGTCGCCGCAACGATTCACGGCTGGACCGATGCAGTCGCCGATCCCGAAGCGGCATCGCGCAGTACTGTCAAATTCGGCAACAAGCTCGCGTACGACCACGAGCTGGCCATGATGAAGGCCAGCATTCCCCTGATCAAGGCGGGATCGGATCCGATCGGAGTCTCCCGCCAGGCAGACTGGGAAGACCTGCAGACAAAACTGATCGAGGCCGGCTTCCAGAAAAGCAAGGTCGATATCGGCGCGGCCTTCACCAACGACCAACTGCCGAAGTGAACCTGCGCGTGATGAGCCCGCCGGTCGATGCCCGTGCGGCTCTCCCGGAAGCGGCGCTGGCGCTTGCCGACAACGTTGTCATTCGATTTGGCGACGTCGACGCGGCGGGTCCTATCTCGTTTTCGGTCGTGAACGGCGAATTCATATCCCTGTTAGGTCCGAGCGGATGCGGCAAGTCGAGCCTGCTGCGCGCGATCGCCGGGCTGATACCAGTCGCAGCAGGCCGATTGGCCATCGCCGGGCAAGCGCCCGGCGAAGCCGCCGCGACGCGGGTCGGTCTGATGTTTCAGAAACCACTGTTGCTGCCATGGCGAACCACGCTGCAGAACATCGTATTGCCGGCGGAGATTGCCACGCGCAGCTCCGGCGTGATCGGCCGGTCCGAAGGCAGTCAGGCGCTCGAACTGCTGCGTATGGTCGGGTTGTCCGAGTTTGCCGACGCGTATCCGCACCAGCTTTCCGGCGGGATGCAGCAGCGCGCGGCGCTGGCGCGCACGTTGATGTCGGATCCCGACATCCTGTTGCTGGATGAGCCGTTCGGGGCGCTCGATGAATTCACCCGCGAGGCGCTGAACGAACAATTGCTGGCGATCTGGCAATCCGGCACCACCCGCCTGAAGGCAATCATCATGGTGACCCACTCGATCCCGGAAGCAGTCGCGATGTCCGACCGCATCCTTGTGTTGAGCGGCCGGCCGGCACGGTTATTGAACGTCGTTCCCGTACAACTGCGTCACCCGCGCGATCCGGCCGACGCGCAGTTCGCCCGTATTCTCGGCACTACCCGCGCCGCCGCGAGGCCGTCATGAGGCGCGCGTTTATCGTTCCCTTTGGTTTCTTTCTGGGGCTGGTGATTGCCTGGCAGGCGCTCGTCGTGGCCGCCGGCATTCCGGAATATCTGCTTCCGTCGCCGTTCGTCATTGTCCGTACCCTCGACACATCGCTGCTGACCGAGATCGGCTACACGGCGGGAGAGGCGCTTTGCGGGTTCGTGATTGCGAGCGTGCTGGCGTTTACCGCCGCCCTCCTGTTCGTCCGCTTCAGGACGATCGAGCAGGGGCTGTTTCCGATCGCGATCACGCTCAAGACCACGCCGATCGTTGCCATCGCCCCGCTATTGGTGTTGTGGCTTGGCACCGGCTGGTGGTCGAAGGTCGCAGCCGCAACCCTGATTTCATTTTTTCCAGTGTTGGTGAATACCGTCAAAGGCCTGAAAGCGCCGGAGGCCGATTTCCAGGATTTGTTCCGCACCATGCGCGCGGACCAGTCGCAGGTGTTTCGCAAGCTGCGGGTGCCGTATTGCCTGCCGTATTTCTTCTCGGCGCTGAAAATATCGTCGTCGCTCGCGATCGTCGGCGCCATCGTGGGCGAGTTCGTCGGTGCCGAGCACGGGCTCGGCTATTTGATCGTGATTTCCTCCGCACATCTGGAGACGCCTGCGGTGTTCCAGGCGATCGGAGCCGCCGCGCTGATCGGAATCTCAATGTTTTACACGCTTGAGTTCTTCGAGAAGCGCATCGTGTTCTGGATTCAACTCGAACCTGAGTAGCTGCATGCCCTATCGCACCGACACTTTCCGCATTTCCATGGCTGGTCCCGCTGATCTCTCGGGCCTCACCGGCCTGATCAGCGAAGGCACGGTCGACCCGGCGCACATCGTGGCGATCCTGGTCAAGACCGAAGGAAATGGCGGGGTCAACGATTTCACCCGCGAATACACCTCTGCCACCATCGCAACGACCATGGCACCTTATCTAAGCCTGACGCCGGCGGACGTGGAGCGTCGCATCGCCATCGTCGTGTCGGGCGGCACCGAGGGTATCCTCAGTCCGCACGCCACCATTTTCGCCCGGGTGCCGGTTACCGCGCAGCAACAGGGCGAACCCGATGACGGCAAACGCCTTGCGATAGGCATCGCCGCGACCAGGGATTTTCTTCCGCAGGAGATTGGACGTGGGCCGCAGATCGATGCGACCTCCGATGCGGTCAAGGCCGCGATGCGCGACGCCGGCATATCGAGCGCCGCGGATGTCCATTGGGTGCAGGTCAAATGCCCGCTTCTCACGGCGGACCGTGTCCAGGCGGCACGCCGCGCGGGCCACGAACCGGTGACGGAAAACGCCTACAAGTCGATGGCCTATTCGCGCGGAGCCTCCGCCCTCGGCGTCGCCGTCGCGCTTGGCGAAATCACTTCACCAATTGCCGACGAAGCGGTGCTGCTGGATTGGTCATTGTCTTCCGGCGTGGCCTCGGCATCCTCGGGAATCGAGCTCAAGAACAATATCGTCATTGTGCTCGGTAATTCGACCGCAGCAGTAGGCGACAGCATCATCTCACACGCGGTGATGCAGGATGCCATTGATGCCTCGGCGGTCATGACGGCGGTGCAGAATGCCGGCGGTGAGGGCGCTCTTATGGAAAAGGCCGGCGCATCGCGCATTGTCAACGTGCTGGCGAAGGCCGATCCGTCGCCGGACGGTATGGTGCGCGGCTGGCGTCACATCATGCTGGACGATACCGATATTTCCGCCACCCGCCACGCCCGCGCCGCGGTCGGCGGAGTGATCGCGGGAATAACCGGCTGCCCCGCCGTGTTTGTGTCCGGAGGAGCCGAGCATCAAGGGCCACCCGGCGGCGGCCCCGTCGCGGTGATTTTTCGGGTTTAGTTCCCGTCCGACCACCGAGTTGACAAGGCGGCCTCGATGGCTTTCGGTTCGAGCGAACCCGGCCATGCCAAGGAGAAGCCGACATGACAAAAGCCGTGCGTGTGCACAAGGTGGGAGGCCCGGAGGCGCTGGTTTATGAGGCGGTGGATGTGCCAGCGCCTGGGCCCGGCGAGGTCCGTATCCGCCAGCATGCCGTCGGCCTCAATTTCATCGACGTCTACTACCGCACCGGTCTCTACAAGGCGCCCGGATTGCCGTTCATCGCTGGCAACGAAGCGGCGGGCCAAGTTCTGGCGGTCGGTCCCGGGGTGACCCATTTTCATCCCGGCGATCGCGTCGCTTATTACCATAACCTCGGTGCCTATGCCTCCGAGCGCAACATTCCCTGGGAGAAACTGGTCAAGCTGCCCGACCACATCACCTACGAGCAGGGCGCGGTGCTGATGCTCAAGGGACTGACGGTCTGGTACCTGCTGCACAAGACCTTCAAGGTCGAGCCGCATCACCGCGTGCTGATCCATGCCGCGGCAGGCGGCATCGGTCTGCTCGCCTGCCAGTGGGCGCGGGCGATGGGCGCGCATGTGATCGGCACGGTCGGATCGAAGGCGAAGGCCGACCTCGCACTCGCCAATGGCTGCGATCACGTGATCCTCTACAACGAGGAGGATTTTGTCGCGCGCGTGAAGCAGATCAGCCGCAACGAGCTGTGCGACGTGGTCTATGACGGCGTCGGCAAGACCACCTTTCCGGGCTCATTGTCGTGCCTGAAGCCGCGTGGACTGTTCGTGAGCTTCGGCAACGCCTCCGGCCCGGTGCCGCCGTTTGCGCTGGCCGAACTGAACAATCACGGCTCGCTGTTTGCGACTCGCCCAAAACTCAACGATTACGTCGGCACCCGCAAGGAATTGCTTGAAGGCGCCGACACGCTGTTCGCGGCCGTCATCAACGGCAAGCTGCACGTGCCGATCAACCACGCCTACGCCCTGAAGGACGCCGCCAAGGCACATATCGATCTCGAAGGGCGCGCGACGACCGGTGCCGCGATCATGCGGCCGTGAGGCGAGCCTGACGGCGCGTCAGCGCCGTCAGATCGTGCGCGCCTATGCCACGCACCGCGCAGCGCCGACATTGGTGAAGATGGTATCGAGGCAATCGACCATCGCGCCAATCTCCTCGCGGGTGACGTTGAGCGCCGGCATGAAACGCAGTGCGTCCGGCTGCGGCGAGTTCAAGAGCATGCCGGCCTCGAACGCTTGCGCGACGATCGACGCGCCGATCGGTCGCTTCAGATCGAGCGCCAGCAACAACCCGCGGCCACGGACTTCGCCGAGACCATGCCGTGCGGACAGCCGTTGCAATTCGCTCTCCAGAAACAATCCGGCCTCGACCGTCGATTTCAGAAACGCGGGCGAAGCGACCTGTTCCAGCACGGCAAGTCCAGCGGCGCACATCAAGGGATTGCCGTTGAAAGTGCCGCCCTGGTCGCCATGCTCAAAGCATGAAGCATGTTCGGTCGCGAGCAGCGCCGCCAGCGGCACGCCGCCGCCGATGCCTTTGGCAAGCGTCATGATGTCGGGTTCGATGCCGGCATGTTCGTAGTGGAACAGTTTTCCGGTGCGGCCCATGCCGGTCTGGATCTCGTCGAAGATCAGCAACAGGCCATGCTCTTTGGTCAACGCCCGCAACTCCCTAAGGAATTGATCCGTCGCAGCCCATACCCCGGCTTCGCCCTGGATCGGCTCCAGCATCACGGCCACCGTCTTGTCGGAGATCAGGCGCTTCACGGACTCCAGATCGTTGGTGAGAGCCTTGGGAAAACCCGGCACTTTCGGTTCGAACAACGGCTCGAAGGCTTTCTTGCCCGAGGCCGACATGGTCGCCAGCGTGCGGCCATGAAAACTGTTCACGAAGGTGATGATTTCATACGCGCCGCTTCTGTGCAGCGCGCCGTACCGGCGCGCGAGCTTGATGGCGCCTTCGTTGGCTTCGCCGCCGGAATTGGCAAAGAACACCTGATCGAAGCAGCTATGTTCGATCAGCATCTTTGCCAGCTTGAGGCTCGGCGCGTTGTAGAACGCCGGACTCGGCGTCAGTAACAGCCTGGCCTGCGCCGCCAGCGCCTCGGCGATAACGGGCGGCGAGTGGCCGAGGCAATTGACGGCCCAGCCCTGCATGAAATCCAGATAGCGCTTGCCGCTGTCGTCCCACAGCCATGAGCCTTCGCCGCGCACGAACACGGCGGGCGGGCGGGCGGTGATATCCATCAGCGCGTCGAACGGATTGATAGCGTTGGTCATGTCGAACTCCTCTGGCGGTTGGGGGTGAACAAGTCGGCCGAAACGCGAGAAGGCCGCACTTTTCAGGGTGCGGCCTTCTCGAGAACGTTGCTGAATTTAGCTAATCAGCGGTGTCGTCGGACATGGCGCAGCCCATCATCGTCGCTGGAGCGACGACGGAAGTTGGCGCGGCGGTTGGTCCGGTTCAGGTTCATGTCGCAGGCCCATACAGCCGACGGGCAGGCGATGTCAAGGGACACGCAGGCGATGTCAGGGGTGAGCAGTCAAAAGCCGGCGACGCTGCCGTGCAGATCATACTCATCCGCGCGCTCGATTTTGGCGGTGACGATCTCGCCGACCTTCAGCGGGCGACGGCTGGAAACGTAAACCGCGCCGTCGATTTGCGGGGCGTCGGCCTTGGAGCGGCCCTTCGAGACGGTCGGGCCGATTTCGTCGATGATCACCTGCTGCCGTGAGCCGACCTTGCGCTTGAGCCGGCGGGCCGAAATCTTTTGCTGCCGCGCCATCAGCGCATTCCAGCGTTCCTGCTTGACCTCATCGGGCACGGCATTGCCGATCGCATTCGAGGATGCGCCCGCAACCGGTTCATATTTGAAGCAGCCAAGCCGATCGATCTCGGCTTCTTCCAGCCAGTCGAGCAGATAGGCAAAATCGGAATCGGTCTCGCCGGGGAAGCCGACGATGAAGGTCGAGCGCAGGGTCAGGTCAGGACATTGCTCGCGCCATTGCTTGATCCGCCCCAGCGTCTTTTCCTGCGCCGCGGGGCGCTTCATCGCCTTGAGCACTTCGGGACTGGCGTGCTGAAAGGGAATGTCGAGATAGGGCAACACCTTGCCCTCGGTCATCAGGCCGATGACTTCATCGACATGCGGGTAGGGGTAGACGTATTGCAAGCGCACCCAGGCACCGAGTTCGCCGAGCTCTCTGGCGAGGTCGAAAAACCTGGCGCGGACCGCGCGGTCTTTCCACGGGCTTTCGGCATATTTCAGATCGACGCCATAGGCCGATGTGTCCTGCGAGATGACAAGCAGTTCCTTGACGCCGGCGGCGACCAGTTTCTCGGCCTCGCGCAGCACGTCATTGGCCGGGCGCGACACCAGATCGCCGCGCAGTTTCGGAATGATGCAGAAGCTGCAGCGGTTGTTGCAGCCTTCCGAAATCTTCAAATAGGCATAGTGCCGCGGCGTCAGCTTGACGCCCTGCGGCGGCACCAGATCGAGATGCGGGTTATGCACCGGCGGCAGCGCGCGATGCACGGCTTCGAGCACGCTTTCATATTGCTGCGGTCCGGTAATCGACAGCACGCCGGGGTAGGCGGCCTCGATCTGCTCGGGCTCGGCGCCCATGCAGCCGGTGACGATGACCTTGCCGTTTTCGGCCATCGCCTCGCCGATGGCGCCGAGCGATTCCTGCTTGGCGCTGTCGAGGAACCCACAGGTGTTGACGATGACGATATCGGCGCCATCGTGCTTGCGCGCCAGCTCATAGCCCTCGGCGCGCAGCCGGGTGATGATGCGCTCGGAATCCACCAGCGCTTTGGGGCATCCCAATGAAACAAAGCTGACTTTGGGCGCTGCGGCCTGCTGCATATCTTGATCTGCCTGATTGATGCGCAGGACCTAGTCTTAATTGCCTATAATTACAAGGCTTTGAGCTGGCTTCAGGCGTGCTATGCATGGGGGCCGGAATGCGAGTGACCGATGGGCGCCGAGTCTCCCCCTGAAACCGAGTCCTCTCCTAAAATCGTCATAGTCGATGAAAGCCCGATCCGTGCCGCGATCCTCGAGGAGGGGCTGCGCGAGGCCGGTTTCACCGCTGTCGAGCATATCCGCGAAATGCAGAGCCTGCTGGCCCGGATCTACGCGCTCGATCCGGACGTCATCCTGATCGATCTGGAGAATCCCAGCCGCGACGTGCTGGAACAAATGTTCCAGGTCAGCCGCGCGGTGCGCCGGCCGATTGCGATGTTCGTCGATCAGAGTGACTCCGCCTCGATCCAGGCCTCCGTCGATGCGGGCGTCTCCGCCTACATCGTTGACGGCCTGAAGAAGGAGCGCATCAAGCCGATCCTCGATCTCTGCATCTCCCGCTTCAACGCGTTCTCGAAGCTCCAGGGCGAACTCGACCGCGCCAAATCCGCGCTGGAAGACCGCAAGGTGATCGATCGCGCCAAGGGCATCCTGATGAAACTGAAGGGCCTCACGGAAGAGGAGGCCTACGTGCTGCTGCGCTCCACCGCGATGCGTGAAAAAAAGAAGATCGGCGAGATCGCGCAGTCGATCCTGACCGCGTCGGAGTTGCTGAAATGAGTACACCGCTTCACATCGGCTTCATTCCGCTGGTGGACGCCGCCGCCCTGATCGTCGCCGTCGACAAGGGATTTACCGCCGCCGAAGGGCTCGACGTGACGCTGGTGCGCGAGGTGTCGTGGTCGAATGTGCGCGACAAGCTCAATATCGGCCTGTTCGACGCCGCCCATCTGCTGGCCCCGGTCGCGATCGCATCGAGCCTTGGGCTCGGACACGTCAAGGTGCCGATCACCGCGCCGTTCAATCTCGGCCTCAACGGCAACGCCATCAGCGTTTCACCGGCGCTGCATGCAGCTTTGATGGCCGAGATCGACGGCGATCCGTTCGACCCAATGGCGACGGCGCTGGCACTGGCGCGCGTCGTCGCCGCGCGGCGCAAAAGCGGCGCCGAGCCTTTGACCTTCGGGATGACGTTTCCGTTCTCGACCCACAATTATCAGCTGCGGTTCTGGATGGCCGCCGGCGGGGTCGATCCCGACGAGGATGTTCGCCTCGTGGTATTGCCGCCGCCCTACATGGTCGACAGCCTCCGCAACGGTCACGTCGATGCGTTCTGTGTCGGTGCACCCTGGAATTCGATCGCCGTCGATCTCGGTATCGGCCGCATCCTGCATTTCGCCTCGGACATCCTGATCAGCGCGGTCGAGAAGGTGCTGGCGGTCCGACAGGACTGGTCGGAAAGAAATCCGGATGTCGTGGCAGCCCTGGTTCGGGCCCACATCCGCGCGGCCGACTTCATCGAACAGCCGCAGAACCGCGCCGAGGCCGCGCGCATTCTGGCGCAACCGGAGCGTATCGGGGTCGACGCCGATGTGATCCAGCGAACGCTCGATGGACGCCTGAAGGTTGCGCCCGATGGCACGATCCGCGCGAGCAGCCGCTATCTGCTGGTGGGACGGGAGGGCGCGGCTCGGCCCGATCCGGCGCAGGCGGCCTGGCTGTATGCCCAGATGATCCGGTGGGGACAGACCACCTTCAGCCCTGACGCGTTGAGAGCGGCGAAGGCCGTCTTCAGGCCGGACCTGTATGATGCCGGCTTGGGCAGCGGCGGTAAGTCCGCGCCTGCCTCGCAATCCGCGGTGGGCGCTTTCGCCGGCCCGGCCTTCGATCCCGACGACATCGCGGGCCATCTGGCCGCGTTCAAGATCGGACGCCGGCACCCCTGATACGGCGGTCCGTGGAACGATATTGGGCATTCATCCCTTGCGGCTAATTTCTAGGCGGGCTGCTCCAAATCGGCAGCCGCGCTAGTCGCCTGGCTCCCGTCGGTTCGCACAAGTCATTGATTTAAAATAAGATTATTTTCGAATCGGGCTGGCACACAACTTGAATGTTGCAGTGCGGCCGGTCGTCATCGATGGCGCCGGCTTTGTCCAAGATGGATTTCCGCAGCAACGAGGCTGATCGGACCGCTTGGAATCAGTTGGCCATCCCAGCCGAATTGATTCCTGCGCGGTCGTATCCCCGTCCGTTGATGCCACCGGTTGTGGCCGCAGGAGCTTCGTCGCGCACCATGAAAATCGAACCGCTCACCGTCGACTTTACCGACGAACAAAAGCGCTACCTCGAAGGATTCGCCACCGGCTTGCAGATCAGCCGGGTCGGGCGCGGCCTCGGCGGCGCCGGCGCGGGTAAAGCGAACACCGAGCCGAGCGGTCCTGACGCCGCGCATATCAAGGCGCAGGACAAGGTCATTGCGTCTGGCAAAAAACTCGTCGACCAGGAGAAATTCAAGCGCGAGGAGCATCCGTTCGATGCCTATCCGCGGCTGAAGCAGCAGGCCCTCGACAACGCGCCGCCTAGCCCAGCCGATAACTTCCGCTGGCGCTATTACGGCCTGTTTTATGTCGCGCCGGCGCAGGATTCCTACATGTGCCGGTTGCGGATTCCGAACGGCATCCTGAAGCACTGGCAGTTCGCCAGGATGGCCGACCTCGCCGAGCAATTGTGCGGGCCGTTCAGCCATGTCACCACGCGGGCCAATCTGCAGGTCCGTGAGATTCCGCCGAAGCACGCGGTGGCCCTGATCGAGGGCATTCAGGATCTTGGCCTGTGCTCGCGCGGCTCCGGCGCCGACAATATCCGCAACGTCACGGGCACGCCGACCGCCGGGATCGATCCGCAGGAACTGCTCGATACCCGCGACTATGCGCGCGAGTGGCACTACCACATCCTCAACGACCGTTCGCTGACCGGCCTGCCGCGCAAGTTCAACGTCGCGTTTGACGGCGCCGGCAGGATCGCGGTGCTGGAAGACACCAACGATATCGCCTTCGCCGCGGTCGAGGTGAAAGACGGTTTCGGTGTCGAGCCCGGCATCTGGTTTCGGCTCGGGATTGGCGGCATCACCGGCCACAAGGATTTTGCCAAGGAAACCGGAATCATCGTCAAGCCAGCGGACGCCACCAAAGTCGCCGACGCCATCGTTCGCGTCTTCATCGACCTTGGCGACCGCACCAACCGGCTCAAGGCGCGCCTGAAATACGTGATCGACGGCATGGGGATGGAGAAATTCCTCGGTCTGGTCGAGGAAAAACTCGGTCACGCCTTGACCCGCGTGCCGCGGGCGGCACTGGCGCCGCGGCCGGCGTTCGACCGCATGGCCCATATCGGGGTGCACCAGCAGAAGCAGGCCGGCTTGAACTGGATCGGCGTTTCACTGCCGCTCGGCAAGGTGACGTGCGAACAGATGCGCGGCCTTGCGAAGATCGCGCAGGACCTCGGCGACGGCGATATCCGCCTCACGGTCTGGCAAAATCTGCTGATCCCGGGCGTGCGCGACGAGAATGTGGGACTCGCGATCGCCGCGATCAAAGCGATCGGGCTTGCGGTCGAAGCCTCACAGATCCGCGCCGGCCTGATCGCCTGCACCGGCAATCAGGGGTGCAAATTCGCCGCGTCCGACACCAAACGGCACGCCGCCGAGATCGGCGACTGGTGTGAGCCGCGGGTGCCGATCGAGACTCCGCTCAACATCCATCTGACCGGCTGCCACCATTCCTGCGCGCAGCACTACATCAGCGATATCGGGCTGATCGCGGCCAAGGTTGATGTCGGCGAGAACGTCGATCCCGTCGAAGGCTATCATCTGTTTGCGGGCGGCGGCTTTGGGCCGAACGCCGATGTCGGGCAGGAGGTCTATCACGACCTCAAGGCCGAGGACGCGCCGAAGACCGTCGAGCGGCTTCTGAAAGCCTATCTCGCGCACCGCACTTCGTCAGATGAAACGTTCCTGACGTTTGCGCGCCGCCACGATGGCGAAGCGCTGCGCAAACTCGCCGACGCTGAGGTCTCCTCATGAACCAGATGACCCCTCCACCCAAACTGGAAATCATTCCGTCCAGCGCGCCATTCTCGGAAGCGCAACGCTCCTGGCTGAACGGCTTCTTTGCCGGATTGCTCTCGACCGATGCTGCGACCGCCTTGTCGGCGGAGCAGGGCGCCGCAATGGTGCAAGGCGACGGCGATGACGGCGAAGCGCCGTGGCACGACCAGACTATGCCGATCGCCGATCGCATGAAACTGGCGGAAGGCCGGCCGCTGCGGCGGCGGATGATGGCCGCGATGGCGCAGCAGGATTGCGGCCAGTGCGGCTATAATTGCAACGACTATTCAGAGGCGATCGCGAGCAAAAGCGAAGCGCGCTTAAATCTCTGCGTGCCCGGCGGCAAGGAAACCGCTCGGATGCTCAAGGCGCTGAACGAGGAATTGGAAAACGCGCCGCCGGCATCGCCCGGGAGTAATGCACCGCCTGCGGTCACGGCGCCGATCACGCTCGGTGAGCCCGGCCGCTCGCGCGACAATCCCGTGCCGGCAAAATTCATCTCCCGGCGCCTGCTGAACAAGGGAAAATCGGAAAAGGAGACCTGGCATATCGAGTTCGATCTCTCGGGCTGCGGTCTCGATTACGTCGTCGGCGACTCCTTCGGCATTTTCGCGCGCAACGATCTCGGGCTGGTCGATCAGATCATCGCCATGCTCGGCGCCTCGCACACCACGGAAGTCCGCGGCAAGACGCTGCGCGAGGTGCTGCTGGACGACGTCTCGCTGGCCCCGGCGCCGGATTCGCTGTTCGATCTGATTTCGTATCTGACCGGCGGCGCGGTGCGCGAGAAGGCGCGGGCGCTGGCGCAGGGCGAGGACCCCGATGGCGACGCCGCGACTCTCGACGTGATGGCGGTGCTGCAGAAATTCTCCAATGTCCGTCCGCATCCCGAGGCCTTCATTGAGGCGCTGGAGCCGTTGCAACCGCGGCTCTATTCGATCTCGTCGTCGCACAATGCAACGCCCGGCAAATTGTCGCTGACGGTCGACTGCGTGCGCTACGTGATCGGCAAGCGCAAGCGGCTGGGGCTGGCGTCCACCTTCCTCGCCGAGCGCATCAACCCCGGCGACGAACTGAAGGTCTATGTGCAGAAGGCGCATGGCTTCGCGCTGCCGGAAGATCCGAAAATCCCGATCATCATGATCGGCCCCGGCACCGGCGTGGCGCCCTTCCGCGCCTTCCTGATGGATCGCCGCGCGACCGGCGCGCCGGGCAAGAACTGGTTGTTCTTCGGTCATCAGCGCAGCGAATGCGATTTCTTCTATTCGGACGAACTCAACGCGTTGAAGACGTCGGGGCTGCTGACGCGATTGTCGCTGGCGTGGTCGCGCGACGGTGACAAGAAGTTCTACGTGCAGGACCGCATGCGCGAGGTCGGGCGCGAAGTGTGGACCTGGCTCGCCGAAGGCGCGCATGTCTATGTCTGCGGCGACGCCAAACGCATGGCCAAGGACGTCGAGCGCGCGCTGGTCGACATCATCGCGCAGTTCGGCGCGCGGTCGACCGACGAGGCCATCAGCTTTGTCGGGGAGCTCAAGAAGAAGGGCCGGTTCCAGCAGGACGTCTATTGAATCGGTCCGAGTTTCTTCAAATCCGCCCGAATAAAATTCTCGCCGGACTGACCTTGAGAGAATTTTAGACTCTCGGAGGACTCTGGCGGAGCATCCATATCGTTATTTCCGGGCTTGTCTTGCTTCCCGCCGCGAACGGCATTCCATTATGCCGATGCTGCGTTGGAGAGCGACCATGCGCGAACTATCGGCGGAAGCCCGCCTGCATTTGTATGCGCGTTCCCTTTCCGGCCGGACAGCGAGGGGACTGAATGTGGCCGCGCTGTACGGCGCGTTCGCAGTTATCGCGGCCGTGGTGTTCGGAACGCTGTCGTATCACCCGTTCTGAACAGGTATTTGTCACCCTGAGGTGCGAGCCCTCTCCGGCGAGCCTCGAAAGGGTGAGAGATGTGGCACATCCTCCGAGACGCGCGCAAAAAGCGCGCTCCTCAGAGCCTGACCGATAATTCGCAGGGGCCACCGTGTGTGGCTTGAGCACCGGGTTCCGGCGCAATTTTAGAATCGAGTGGCGTGTGGTTCTGAAATTTTCGAATCCGGAGAAGCGAAGCCAAGTCGACTGGCGCAGGACAAGAATGCCAAAATGCGGCCGTCCCGCGAATTATGAGTCAGACTCTCAGGATGACGTCAGTGGAACCCGTTAGCCGGCCTTCTTGAACGGCGCGACGCTGATCCCCGCGTCCTTCAGCGCTTGCCGGACCCCGCGTCCAATCTCGACCGCGCCCGGCGTGTCGCCGTGAATGCACACGGTATCGGTGCGCATCTTGATCACCTTGCCGGTGACCGACACGACGGCGCCATCCTGCACCATTCGCACCACGCGCTGCGCGATTTCCTTGGCATCATGCAACACCGCGCCGGGCTTGCGGCGCGACACCAGCGAGCCGTCATCCTCATAGGCGCGGTCGGCAAACACTTCGTGCACCATCGGCAGGTTGGCGGCTTCGCCGGCCTGCACCAGGCGCGAATTCGCCAGCACCACGAAGATCAGATTGGGATCGACCGCCTTGATGCCGTTGGCGATGGCTTTCGCGGTCATGTCGTCGTCGCAAGCGACGTTCGACAGCGCGCCATGGGCTTTCACATGGGTGACCTTGTGGCCGGCCGCGGTCGCGATCGCCTGCAACGCGCCGATCTGGTAGGCGACGAGGTTTTCGATTTCGGAGGCCTTCAGGCCGGGAATCGGCCGCCGGCCAAAGCCGTGCAGATCGCGATAGCCGGGGTGCGCGCCGACGCTGACGCCGCGGGCTTTCGCCAACTCCACAGTATGACGCATGATATCGGCATCGCCGGCGTGAAAGCCGCAGGCGACGTTGACGGATGTCGCGAGCTCGATCATGGCGGCGTCATTGCCCATCTCCCAGGCGCCAAATCCTTCGCCGAGATCGCAATTGAGATCGATTGTTGTCATGGTCATGGTCCGCTTGCGTGAGAGGGTCTTTGAGTGTCAGTCCAGCGTCGTCGCCGCATCCGCCGCCGACGGCGCTTGCCATGTCAGGACGTCGACAGCGCTGACGGCGGCGCCGGCGACGTTAGCATCTTGCAGCGCTTCGAGGTTGAGATCAAAATTCTCGATATCGCGCAGACGGTCGGGCAAACCGCGCAACAATTTCGCGAAGTTTTGCGCCTCGGCCTGCGCCTCAGCCATGCTGATCGCCTTGAAGCGAAAGCCGCGGCCGGCCGGGATCTGCGCGAACCGGCCGAGATCGGCCGAGATCACGGTCGCGATCTTGGGATAGCCGCCGCTGGTGCCCCGATCCGGCATCAGCACGATCGGCGCGCCGTTGCCGGGCACCTGGATGCTGCCGTTCACGGTTCCGTCCGAGACGATGTTGTGGCCGTGCAAATGCCGGATCACCGGGCCTTCCAGCCGGTAGCCCATGCGATCGCTGGTCGCCGAAATCTTCCACTCGCTGTCCAGAAACAGCTTTTTCGCCTCGTCGCTGAACTCGTCATCCTGCGGCCCCAGCACCACGCGGATCGGTCCGTCCAGTGCGGCCGGCAGTTCGATCCGGCGCTCGGCCGCGCCGCTGGGAGCGGCCGTCTGCAACTCGTCGCCGGCCTGGAGCGGCCGCGGATAGGGACTGCCGAGACCGGCGCGCGCATTCACCGCCAGGCTGCCGAACATCGGTTCGCCCTGAACGCCGCCTTCGATCGCGAGGTAGCTGAACGAACCGCCGCGCGCGAAACCGAGGGTAAGGCTTTCGCCGTCGGCCAGCGTCACCGAGGTGTCGAAGCCGACCGGGCGTTTGGCGATATCGGCATTGCGCGGCGCCCCCGACAAAGCCACGCGAACCGCACCATCGCGCGCGGTAAAGGAGGCCCCGAACGGCCCGATCTCGACCGCTGCGGCGAATGTCGGGTTTCCGACCAGCGCATTGGCGGCGGCGAGCGCGAGCCGATCCATCGCGCCGCTCGGCACCAGGCCGTAGCGCTGCGAGCCGGGCCGGCCGCCGTCCTGAACGGAACTCGCCGGTCCGATGCTGGCGATGACGAGCTTGCTCATGACGCCATCAGCTCGGCAATGATTTCACCGGCTTCGGCGGCGCGGTCCTGCTCGGCGAAGGTCTTGGCATCGACGACGGAAAACGTCACACGGTCGCCGGGCTCGAGCAGGAACGTCGGGTCGCGATGCAATTGATAGGTTCGCACCGCCGTCCGCCCCAGCAGATGCCAGCCCGATGGGCCGGCCAGGCACTGCACGCCGGTCTGCACGCCGCCGATGGAAATGGTTCCCGCCGGGGTCAGCAGCCGCGGATTCTGCCGCCGCGGCATCTGCAGCGAAGCCTCGAGCCCGCTGAGATAGGACCAGCCGGGCGTAAATCCGATCATGGCGACGCGATAGTCGCCGCCGACGTGCCGGGCCACGATGTCATCCGGGGTCGATTTCAGCGTTTTCGCGACATCCTCGAGATCGACGCCATGCTCGCCGCCATAGGCCACGGGAATGCGCCAGCGTCGTGTGTTGGTGACGGGCGGCACCGGCCGCTCGGCCAGCGCCGCGAGCTTTTCGCTCAAGGCGTCAAAGCCGATCTGCAGCGGATCATAGTGCACCAGCAGGGATCGGTAGGTCGGCACCGTCTCGGTGATGCCGCTGACCGGCTCTTCCGTCAGCGTCCGATCAAGCGCCAGCACGCGCCGGTTCGCCGCGTCGTCGATGTTGCGGCTGAATTCGACGGTGATGGCGCTGTCGCCACTGGGCAGCAGACGGGGCGGTGAAAGTGGCGCGGCCATGATCTCGAAACTCGTCGGCCTCACAAACACGTAGGCGGAGGCCAAGCTTTAGCGCGTTTTGCGCCGAAGTGGAATTCGAGTTCGTCGAAAATGAGCCTGCAAGTTCAATAAATTAAACGACATATTGATGATAAGGCGCAGTTATGGCGCAGCTCATGCAGTCCGCATCGAACGCCGCAACGCCCTTGACGCGATGCCCGTGCCCCGCAAGATGCGCCCGCCGATCAAACCTTTACCGGAGCTTCTTTTTCGATGTCCCTGACCCCCGAAGCGATTGCGACCCTCTCCAAGGTGTCCACCGCCACCATCACCACGGTTCTCCTCAAAAAGGGCCTGCGAAACGTCTGGATGCGCGGCACACGGCCGCTGCGGCCTGGACAGCCCCGGCTGGTCGGGCAGGCATTCACGCTGCGTTTCGTACCCGCCCGCGAAGATCTGGCCACGCCGGAATCATGGTCGTCGCCGATTTCGACCCGGACCGCGATCGAAGCGATGCCGGAAGGCTGTATTGCCGTGGTCGACGCCATGGGCGTCACCGACGCCGGCATTTTCGGCGATATCCTGTGCGCGCGCATGGTCAAGCGTAAGGTCGCAGCGCTCGTCACCGATGGCGTCGTGCGCGACCTCGAAGGCGTGCTCGGTACCGGCCTGCCGGTCTGGTGCGATGGTTACGCGGCCCCGCCCTCGGTCGCCGGCCTGACCTTTGTCGGCTGGGGCGAACCGATCGGCTGCGGCGGCGTGGCGATCTTCCCGGACGATGTCATCGTTGCGGACCAGGACGGCGCTGTTGTGATTCCGAAGGCGTTCGTCGATCTGATCCTGGCCGAAGGCGCTGAACAGGAGCGGATGGAAGCCTGGATCGTTGACGAAGTGAACAAGGGGGCCGCGCTGCCGGGCCTTTATCCGATGAATGCCGAGACCAAGGCGCGTTACGCGGCGACCAAGAAATAATATCAACGAAGAGAGGTAACTCCCATGGATATCCATGTCGCAGGTTCGCGGCCGACCCGCCGCGCGCCGAAGGAGAGTTTTACCGGAACGGTCTGGCAGGACCCGATCATTACCGCGCAGGCGCCGGCCCGCGTCGTCGCCGCCCGGGTGGCGTTCGAACCGGGCGCGCGCACGGCATGGCACACGCATCCGCTGGGGCAGACGCTCTATGTGATCGCAGGTGTCGGCCGCTGTCAGACCAAGGGCGGTCCGGTGCGTGAGATCCGGGCCGGTGATGTCGTCTGGATTCCGCCGGGAGAAAAGCACTGGCACGGCGGCGCCCCGACCACGGGGATGGTCCATGTCGCGATGCAGGAATCGCTCGATGGCGATCACGTGACCTGGATGGAGCACGTGACCGACGCGGAATATTCCGAAAAGCTCGGCTAACGGCCACGCCTCATCTCGCGGCCGCCAATTGACGCTTGTCAGATGCGCTGCGCGGTCCAGGTGCCCGAGCACTCGCGCCCCGCCGATCCCGATGTCGCAGTGAGGTGACCTGAACCGACGGCGCGCTTGATGCCGCTGGTCAGCGTGACGTTGATGATACCGGCGTCGGCGACGTGACCCGACGCGTTCATCATCGCGTTTGATGACTCGACCTTGCCGTTGTTGATGCCGATCGAGACGCTTGTCCCGTTGGGGCAGGCGACATTCGTCGAGGCGATCTGAACGTTCCATTGGCCGTCAAAACTCGCCGCTGCCGCCGGCGTGGCGATGGAGGCTCCGACCAGCATCAGGATCCGCGCGGCAACCGAGGTCTTCGAAAAATAGTTCTTGGAAAAATAGCGCTTGGAAAAGTAGTTCATGACGGTCCCCTTTGTTCCGGCGCGAACAAAGTCCCACATCGGGGACATCGCGGACCGTGAGGATCGTCACACGGCGAAGATGGGCTGAATCGCCGAATCTGGAGCCGGGGTCCGGAAATGCAAGCTTCGCGCGATGCACCAAACAGCGTAGAAGCACCGCATGATTCCCTGGTTGCAGATCGATACGACGCGGGTGCCCGACGCTGACGTCGAACTTCGCTTGATGCGAAGAGGTACCGAGTTCTCGATGATGCTCGGCCAGAACGAACTGATGAACAGTCGCCTCAGCGGATCGGAGGAGGCGCTGGCCACGCTGACCTGCAAAAAGATCGAGGCGGTCAAGCGCCCGCATTTGCTGGTGGGCGGGCTGGGCATGGGTTTTACGCTGCGCGCCGCGCTCGCCGTGCTCGGGCCCGACGCGCGGATCACCGTGGCCGAACTCGTGCCCGCGGTTATCGCCTGGGCGCGTGGCCCAATGGCCGATATCTTCGGCAACAGCGTCAACGATCCGCGCGCCGACATTCGCGAAGCCGACGTGGTCGACATCATCAAGGCGTCGCAATCGGCGTTCGACGCCATTCTGCTCGATGTCGATAACGGCCCGGAAGCATTGATCCGCGAGGCCAATAACGCGCTCTACGATCTCAAGGGATTGCAATCAATCCGCCGCGCGCTGCGGCCGGGCGGCATCCTCGCGGTCTGGTCATCCGGACCCAACCTCGCGTTTTCGAAACGGCTTCGTGCCGCGGATTTCGAGGTCAATGAAGTCGGCGTACGCGCGACCACGAAGCGGAGCGGAGCGCACCACGTGATCTGGTTCGCGTCCAAATCTCGCGCGACCTCACGCTAGTCTCGCGGATATTAGTTCACCCGGCTCCAGGTCTGGCCGCCGCAGAACATACCGCCGAAGGCGCAGCCTTGCACCCGCAGGGAGTCAGGACCCTTCATCGCGATGCTGGAGTCGTACGTGCTGCCGGTGTTCGGATCGAAAATCCGGCCACTCCATTTGGCGTCCTTGCCGGCCTTCATGTTGATCAGAACCTGCTCGCCATTCTGGTTCGACTTCGTGTCCACGGAATAGCCGCAGAGATTGGCACCGCACTGCTCGATCCGGACCTTGCCTTGCTTTTCTTCCGTCAGCCACAGGCCGAGCGGAGAGTTCGACGGCTGAGCGGTTGATGTCGGAGCCGCGGCGGCCTGCTGTTGCATGGGTGCCGTTGCGATCGCAGGCGCTGGCGGCTGCGTTGAGATCGGCGCGGCGTCCTGTTGAACCGGCGCGGGCGTATCGGCCGGAGGCGGCGGCAGAGCCGTAGTGTCGGCCGGTGTGGCGTTCGCCGTGGTGCTCGACGGCTTGGGCGTTGTGCTCGACGGCGCCGCGGTCGTAGCCGGCGCCGGATCGGGCTGCACGGGCACCAGCGGCTCGACTTTGGCCTGCTCGGGTGTTTGTTTGCGCTGGTGGTCGCTGTCGCGATTACTTTGCATGCGCTTTCGGGGGCCGGTATTATCGTAGACGCCCGGAATGGAAACTGTCCCGCGATCCGGATCGATGCGGATGGTGCGTCCACCATAATCGAAGGTGTATTGAGCCAGCGCAGCGCTGCTCGCGAGCAAAAACGCGGCGACCGCGAAAAGCCTTTTCATGATGACCTCCTGAGCAGGGGAATCCCGGTTCGACCCTACGCTTCGGGAAATTTCACAACGTGATCCAGGTCACTTTCAATGAATGAGTCGTAAGCTAGCGGCTTTGGTTCAATAAGTGCGGCCCGCCAGTCTAATGTGGCCGCGCGCGGACCGTCAATTTTCCGGCGACAACACGCAGAACTGAACAGTTCCACAGCACGGAACTATTCAAACCAGGCGGCATAGATTTTCTTGTAGCTGCCATCCTCGGTCATGATGTGAAGCCACTGATCGACGAACTCCTTGAGGGCAATGTCGCGCTGCAGCCAGTAGGCTTTCTCGGCGAAATCGAACGGCTTGTCCGGATGCACGGCGCAGAGCACGCCGGGATGCAGCTTCTGTTGATATCGCGTCTCCGAGGCATCGGTCATCATCAGGTCGGCGTCGCCCTTGGCGATTTCGTCGAAGATCGTGACGTTGTCGTTGTAGACTTTGATGTCGGCGTTCTTGATATTGGTCTTGGCAAAGCGTTCGTTGGTGCCGCCGGGATTGACGATCACATGCGTGCCGGGCTTGTCGATATCGGCGATGGTCTCGTATTTGCCTTTGTCCGTACAGCGCGCGATCGGTGTCTTGCCCTCGCGCATGATCGGCGTCGAGAACATTCCCTTCTTCTGCCGGTCCAGCGTGATCGAGATGCCGCCCATCGCGATGTCGAAATTATCGGCTTCGAAATCCTTCGTCAGCTGCGGCCAAGCGGTCTGGACATACTCGACCTTGACCCCGAGCGCCTTGCCCAAAGCCTCCGCCATGTCGACATCGAATCCGCGGAATTTCTGCGTGGTCTTGTCGAGCGAGGTGAAGGGTAGATAGTCGCCGGTCATGCCGACCCGCAACGTCCCACGCTTGATGATGTCGTCGAGCCGCGACGGCTGCTGGGCCTGCGCCGATGCGGATACTAGGACAAACGCAGCGGCGAGGGCGGCGAACATGCGATTCATTGAACGTCTCCAAGGGCAGCATCCGATCGCAGATCAAGTTACGAACCGTGCCGCATCATGCTGCACCATATCGTGGCGGTCCCGGGATTCAAACACGCGGCCAGAAAGCGATGGCCCGGATATCGATTTACATGTCTCGATTTGCGGGGCTCGATTTGCGAGGTAAGATCGTTGGTCATTTGGATTTTTGCGGCCGGTTCACGCACGCCGCACGAAGAGGATCAGGTCTTTGACCATCTCGATGTATGAATCGTCCGTCGGTGTCTTCAGCCCATATCTCGGCAATTTATCCGACATTCTCGATCTTGCCGCGGAGCACGCCGAAGCGCGGCGGATTGATCCGGAGGTCCTGCTGCGTGCGCGGCTCTCCCCCAACATGTACGACCTCACGCGCCAGGTCGGCGAGGCCAACCGGCACGTGCTGCTCGCCTGTGCGCTGCTGTCGGGGGCGGAGCCACCTGGTTTCGCCGACCATGAGCCGGACTTTCCCGAACTCAAGGCGCGGATCGCGACCGTGATCGCGTTCATGCAAGGCATAAAACCTGCCGAAATCGACGACACCGCCGAGAAGGAAGTGATCTTCACGTTCCGGAACGGCTCGACGCGAACATTCACCGGCAAGTCGCTGCTGCTGACATTCAGCGTGCCGCAGTTCTTCTTTCACGTCACCACGGCCTACGACATCCTGCGCCACAACGGCGTCGATCTCGTCAAAAAGAACTTCTTGGGACCGCCCAAAACGGCTTGAGGCGACGCTGGATTACATCTCACCGCCGTCGTTGCGCGCCAGGCTCGCCGCCGCAGCGCGTCCGGTCATTTCGCTTCGAATCAGTTCGAACCGGCGCTGCGCCTCGCTTTCGCGATCGTCGACCAGTCTGACCGCCGCATCCCGCGACATCGGTCCGGCGATGATCGGTGCCGAATTCTCGCCGATCGTCTCATCGACGTAATACTCGCCATTGGCTTCCTGGCGCACGGTCCATTTGAAACGGATCGCGGCTATCGGGCCGGGGCCGACTTTGGAATAGCCGGCGGCTTCAACTATTTCGGGGGCGAGGGGCTTTTCCTCGACCGCGACGGCCGGGACTTCCGGGATGGCCGAAACTTCCGGCTCCGAGCGAATTTCCGGTTCATGATGGGTTTCGGGTTCTGGACGAACCTGCGGCTGATCGAGGATGCTGGCTATCGCCGCCAGCGCGTGATCGGTCGGGTCATTGTTACTCAATGTGTGTCCTCCGGATGGGCGCCACCCGCGGGAGAGCGCTTCCCGCAAATAATGCCGAAATCCATTGCTTTCCGGTGAATACGGCCGAGTTTTGTCGAGCCATGCTTAAACGGCCGGCAACTTCGTCGCACCAGGCGGACATTCAGCGAAAGCCGGTCGCGCCCGCGCCTTAGCCGAGCGTGTCCTGATTGATCACGTTCTGCCGGATCGGGTCGCCGTCGAGCACGCTCAGAATGTTGAGCGCGGTCTGTTCGCTCATGCGGTCGACGGCTTCCCTGGTCACGCCAGCCACATGCGGCGCGATGATGACATTGGGAAGCTCGAACAGCGAATGGCCATGGGGCGGCGGCTCCTGCTCGAACACATCAAGGCCGGCGCCGGCGAGCTTGCCGGACTTCAGCGCATCATAGAGCGCTGCTTCGTCGACGATGCCGCCGCGCGCGGTGTTGATGAGATAGGCCGTCGGCTTCATCCGCTTCAGCCGCGCCGCGTTGAACAGCCCGACGGTTTCAGGCGATTTCGGGCAATGGATGCTGACGAAGTCGGCGCGCGGCAAGGCGGCATCGAGATCGGCGACCGGCTCGCAGCCGGCGGCCTTGATCTCGGCGGCCGGTTTGAAGGGATCATAGACCAGAACGGTCATTTCCATCGCCAGGCAGCGCTTGGCGGTGCGGGTGCCGATGCGACCGAAGCCGACGATCAGGACGGTCTTGCCGAAGAGATCATAGGGCAGCCGGCCGAGCCGGGAAGCCCATTCGCCGTTCTTGACCAGCGAATGCATTTCGGCGCCGCGTTTGGCCAGCGTCAGCATCATGAACACGGCCTGTTCGGCCACTGATGGCGAGTTGGCCGATCCCGCTACCATCAGCGGCACCTTGCGGCGGCTCAGGGCCGGCACATCGACAGCATCGAAGCCTACCCCGATCCGGGTCACCACTTTCATGTCCCGGGACGCCTCGAGTTCGGGCTCGCCGAAACGGGTGGCGCCGAGCGCAACGCCGTGGACGGGCGCCTGTTGCTTCAGCAGCGCCTCAAAATCCTTGGCCGAAATCAAATTGGGGAATTCGATCAGTTCGATGTCGTCCCGCTCCTGTAAAACAGCTCTCCCGCGCGGTGACATCGTTTCAGTGACGAGAATTTTCTTCTTGTTGGTCGCCATTCTGCTTTCCTTACCGGTTTCCTCAACCGGCCGTTCTTCTTGTTGTGCGACCGTCAAATGACGGCGCCGGTCTCCTCGTTTAGCAGGTGCATATTATTGAGGTCTACTGCCAATCGAAACGGGCTGCCGGCCCGTGCGCCGGCATTGGGATTGACCCGGCCGCAGATCTCCTGGGTCCCTTCGAGGGTAAAATAGACCAGGGTCTCCATTCCCATCGGTTCGATCACGTCGAGGACGGCATCGAACGCCTCGATGCCGGGCTCCGGATGCGCCTTGGCCTCGGCGATATGCTCGGGTCGCAGGCCAAGCAGCAGCTTCGCGTCGCGGGCCACGTTTTGATAGCGGGCCGCCCGCGCCGGCGGCAGCGGAAAGGCGATACGGTCGGTCAGCCGGATATTCAATTTCCCGCCGACCTCCTCGAGCCGGCAGGGAATGAAATTCATCGCGGGCGAACCGATGAAGCCGGCGACAAAGCGCGTCGCCGGGTTGTGATAGAGATCGTTGGGTGTGCCGATCTGTTCGATCCGGCCCTTGTTCATAACCACGACACGGTCAGCCAGCGTCATCGCCTCGACCTGGTCGTGGGTGACGTAGACCGTGGTGGTGCGGACCTTCTGGTGCACCTTCTTGATCTCGATCCGCATCTGCACCCGCAGCTTGGCATCGAGGTTGGACAGCGGCTCGTCGAACAGGAAGACTTTCGGGTTGCGTACGATGGCGCGGCCCATCGCGACACGTTGGCGCTGACCACCAGACAATTGCTTCGGCTTGCGGTCGACCAGCTCGACAATGTCGAGCATGCGGGCCGCTTCGTCGATCCGGGTCTTGATCTCGGCCTTGGGAAAATGCTTCAGGCGCAACCCGAACGACATGTTTTCGGCGACCGTCATGTGCGGATACAGCGCGTAGTTCTGAAACACCATGGCGATGTCGCGGTCCTTTGGCGGGACGTCATTGACGACGTCGCCGCCGATCATGATGTCGCCATCGGTGATGTCCTCGAGGCCCGCGATCATTCGCAGCGTGGTCGATTTCCCGCACCCCGATGGTCCCACCAGTACGACGAACTCATGGTCGGCGATATCGAGATCGATACCGCGCACCGCCTCGACGTCTTCATAACGTTTGATCACCTTACGCAGCGTAACGTCAGCCATGGATATCAACCCTTTGTCGCGCCGGCGGTCAGGCCGGCAATGTAATAGTCCATCAGGAAGGCGTAGATGATCAGGGGAGGTGCTGCGCCGAGCAGGGCGCCGGTCATGATTTGACCCCAGTTGAACACGTCACCCTTGATCAGGGTGGTGATAATGCCGACCGGCAGCACCAGCTGGTCGGTCGAGGTCGTGAACACCAGCGGATAGAGATATTGCGCCCATGACACCGTGAACGCGAAGATCGTCGCCGCGATCAGGCCGGGCAATGCGACCGGAATGAAGATCCGCGTCAAGGTCTGGAACCACGACGCGCCGTCGATCACGGCGGCCTCGTCGAGCTCCTTCGGGATCGAGGCGAAATAGCCGATCATGATCCAGGTGCAGAACGGCACGGTCAGCGTCGGATACACGATCACCAGCACATACCATTTGCCGATCAGATGGATTCCCGTGTAATCGCCGAATACCGCAAACATCTTGAACAGCGGCAGAAACAGCAGCGAGTCCGGAATGAGGTAGGTCAGGAACACGCCGGTCGCGAGCGTGGCCGAGCCCCAGAACCGCATCCGCGCCAGCGCGAACGCCGCCGGCACGCTGATCAGCATGGTGATGGTCACCACCATGATCGAGACCAGTGCCGAGTTGCGGAAGAAAGTCAGGAACTGGTTCGACGTCAGCAACTGGATGTAATTTGCCAGCGTCGGGTGAAATATCCACCATGGATTGGTCGCCGCGGATATTTCCGCGCTGCTCTTGAGCGAAGTGATCAGCATGTAGAGCGGCGGCACCAGCGAGAAGATCGCAAACAAAGTCAGGAAGAAATACGACCATCGCAGCGCCCAGGTCCGGTCGCGGCTCATGCTGCCATATTTGACCGTGCGGGTCGGCGCCGCCTTGTCGATTACCAGTGTGCTTGCCATTAGGCTTCGTTCCCGCGTTTGTTGATGTCGCGCAAGATGAAGACCGCCGCGACCGCGAGGATCGGCACCATGAACAACGAGACGCTGGCGCCGAGTGGGAGGTCACTGCCTTCGATGCCGACCCGGAATGCCCAGGTCGCGAAGATGTGGGTGTGGTCGAGCGGACCGCCGGCGGTGAGGATGCGCGTGATATCGAAATTGGCAAAGGTCACGATCAGCGAGAACAGCGTGGTGATCGCGATGATGTTGCGCATCATCGGGAGCGTCACGTACCAGATCCGCTGCCACCAATTGGCGCCGTCGATGGCGGCCGCTTCGTAGAGCTGGTCCGGCACCGATTTCAACGACGCCAGATACATGATCATGAAAAATGGCGCGCCGTACCAGACATTGACCAGGATGACCGAAAACCGTGCCCAGGCGGGCTCGCCAAGCCACGAGATCGGCCCGATGCCGAAGAACGACAGCGTATAGTTGAAGGCGCTGTAGGACGGATCGAACAGCCACAGCCAGGCCAGTGTGCTCATCGCCGGCGGGATCACCCATGGCACCAGCAGCATGCCGCGCCACTTGCGTTGCCCTTTGGCCGGAACGTTGTGGACGAAATGCGCGACCACAAAGCCGATCAGCGCCTTGAAGAACACCGCCGAGATCGCAAAGATGCAGGACTGCTTGACCACCAGCCAGAAGGTATCGCGCTTGAACAGGAATTCGAAATTACCGAGCCCGACAAAGCGTTGCATCGACTTGTTCAACGTCGCCAGATGCAGCGAATAGAACGCCGGATAGACCACCAAAATCCCAACCAGAAGGATCAGCGGCAGCGTCATCAGAAATGCGGCCGTCGATTTCCGTTTCAAGGCGGTCCGCAGGCTCGAGCGTTTTCGCACCGATCGCGTTCCGGTGACGCCGTTCGGTTGAAATGCGACATCAACCATGATGCAGTTTCCTCGATAGGCTTTTCAGGAGCGGGATTTTCAGAAAATCGGGGGCCGGCGTTTGTCGGCTCCCTCTCGCACTGATCTCATGCGCTCAGCAGATCGCGCCGATCAGCTCCGCATGTAGCCTTCGCACTCGCCCTCGGCCCAGGCCAATACCTCTTCCATCTTTGCGCCCTGCGAATACTTCAGGCACATTTTGGTTTGCACGGCCTGAGCGTAGATCTGCTGGGCGATCTTCGGCGGCGCCGGAGAGGCGGAGATGGACAACGTCTGATGATTGTAGGGATTGGGATAGTGGAACAGGGTTCCCTTCGGCGGCCCTTGTTCTTGCCAAACCTTCAACGTCGTCAACTTGGAATAGGCCGGCAGGTCGTAACCTCCGCTGGCGACCACCATCTTCTCGATCGACTCCGGCTTCGACAGATGGACCAACAAACTCTTGGCCGCTTCCTTGTTCTTGGAGAAGTTCCAGATATTCCAGAAGAAGGGAAGGAACGGTGCAAATCGGCCTTTTGGCCCGACCGGGAAGCCGTGGGTCCAAAGCTGTTCGGCGACTTGCGGCGCGTCGCGCTTGGCGACGGCCCAGGCGCTCGGCGGATTCATGATCATCGCGCCTTTGCCGGCAACCAGCCATTTGTTGTTGGAGGCATCGTCCCAGGCCGCCACGTCCGGCGGCAAGAATGAGATCAGTTTCTTGTAGAATTCAAGAACCTGCCGCACCTCGTCGGTCTTGACCGTGAGGTCCCCCTTCGCACTGACGAGTTGGGCGCCGTGCGCCAGGAAAAACGCGCCCACGGTATCCACACTATCCGAAGTCTCGCCGAGGCCAATGCCGAAGGGAACGCCGCCCTTGTGGCACGCTTCCGCGGCCTTCAGGAATGTATCGGTGGTCCAGTTGTCGGCCTTGGGCTGCGCTCCCGCAGGGTACATTTCCTGCACGTCGATATTGGCGAACTTCTTCATCAAGTCGATCCGGGAGCAGGGCCCCTTGATCTGACTGCCGACGCAGGCGGGAACGCCGAGCCATTTGCCGTCGAGTTGGCCGAGATATTTGACGGTGTTGTTGACGTCGCCGTTCTGCTTGACGATCGGCTCCATGATATCGTTGACCGGCTCGAGCAGGTCGGAGTTGGCGTGTGACCACCAGGTCGGCATCGCCAGGATATCGTGGCCGGATTTTGCCGCGGCTTCGGCGGCGATCGTCACCAGGTTCTTGTTGCCCTGGCTCGTGATGTAGTCGATCGCAACCTCGACCTTCTCCTTGGCCGCCCACTCATTGACGAGATCGGTGGAGGCCTGGTTGGCTCCGGGCACCCAGTGGTCCCAGAAGCCCATGGTCAATTTGCCGGCGGCGCGGGCCGATCGGATATACGGCCCTGCTATCAGGGCCGCTGACGTGAGTGCGGTGGCAGCAACAAATTGTCGGCGAGACAGCTTCTTCCGTGACATGGCATTACCCTCCCAGGTTGACCAATGACCAGATAGAAATCTCGTTCTTCTTGTTTTTCTCGCCGCCGGGGCAACCCCGTAGAGGCGCACCAGGGCGCTGCGGAGATTTCATTATCGCGATCAGAGCAGAATTGCCGTCGCCTGTCGAGAAATCACACGCGGTGATTTCTAGAACTTAGGTTGCGGGTCGCCGTGGTTTCTTAAGTGCGCCGGAATCATCCCAAGCATTGTCTGGCTGATGGATTCGACAAAATACTGCGCTGCACACCCGCTTACGTGTGAGCGGGTGCGCTTTTGCGCCGCAGGTTGGTCGCTGTCATTCGCCTTCGTTGTGGATCGGCGCCTTGTTCATCCTGGTGACGCGGTGCGACGGTAGACTTGCGCAGTGCGAAAAAGATAATGTTGGTACATGGCAGAGCGTATCCGCCGGATTTGCGATCATGATGGAGACCAAATGATGTTTCGCCCGACACCATCCGCGTGCACGCGGTTGCGATTGCGTTGCGCGATTGGGGCAGTTGTCCTGACATTTCTTGGCGCAACCTCGGGCGCAGACGCGCAAGGCCTGGTTCAGGGTGTCCAGCAGGGAGCTCAGGCCGGCAACAAGGCGGCCGGGCCCGTCGGCGGCGTCCTTGGTGGTGCGATCGGCGGCGTGGTGGGCGTCTTCACCGGCGTGCTCGGTGCGGGGCAAAAATCCGCGCCAGCGGCGACGCCGCCCGCGGGGAATGGCACCAAACAAGCCGGTGCCGGAAAAGCGGCGAAGGGAGCCAAGGGCGAGGCGCCCAAAGGCGACAAGGCATCCAAGCAGCCTGCGGTGATGACCCAGGAAGGCGCACCGCAACTGACCGCCGAGCAGATCGTGGCCAACAGCGATTCCAACATCGAACGGATCAAGACCGAACTCAACCTCACGCCCGAGCAGGAGAAGAACTGGACCGCGTTCAACAGCGCGATGCATTATCTCGGCCATAACGGCGCCGACCGCCTCAATCTCCGCATCGCGCGCGCCCAACGTGATCCGCCGGACGATATCATCGAGCAGATGCGCAACGAGGCGCAGTTCCTCGATGATCGCGCCGTCGATCAACGCAACGTCGCCGACGCCGCCGAGCCGCTATTCACCAGCCTCGATGCCAAGCAAAAGGCCATTTTCATCGACGAGATGGTCCGCCTCAGCCACGAACGCGGGCTCGACTAGCGCTGATTCAACGAAGTTGAATGAATCAGCGCTAGCGTTATCCTTTTGTTTGAGCACGGTTGAGCATGATCTCGGAGCAAACGCTTCGCGTTTGTCTCGGGGAAAACCGGTTTCCACTTTTGCGGACCATGCTCTCGCATCTTTAACGCAAACGCGCGCCGCCGGCCCCGAATAGCCGGGCACGCACGCCCTGGGGTTGGGTTTAAAGGCGCGGCACCCGGCTATCCTGCCGCAGCGGCGCGGCCCGCGAATTCCGCATGCAAACTTGTGCAAACGCGGACTGCTTCGCGACCGAGAGATGGCCGCGCCATGGTTTTACAAGGAACAGGCGGGCGGAAAGCAAAACGCCCCGGCCCGCGGACGTGCGGGTCGGGGCGCCGAGTAGATTTGTGTGCCAAGCCTTACGTCTTCGGGAAGTTCAGCTCCACGCCAACGCCATCCGGGTCGAGCATGAAGAACTGCGTGTCGCCGGTGCGCGGCACGATGCTTTCGCGGAATTTGACGTTCTTGGCCTGCAGCCGCTTGCGCACACCGTCAACATCGGTGGCGGCGAAGGCAATATGGTCGAGGCGGCCGGTATCCTCGTATTTCTTCTCCGTGCCGCGTACCACGATGCCTTCACGCGGCTTGCGGGTGCCCATCAGGTGCACCGTGGCCTGGCCGCCCGAATAGAGCCAATAGCCGGGAAAATCGAGCGGCGGACGATCGCCGTTCTCGAGGCCGAGTACGTCGCAATAAAAGTCCTTGGTCTTTTCCAGATCAGAGGGCTCGATCGTGTAGTGCTGTAGTCCGCCGAGGGGCATGGTTTCTTCTCCTTGGATCAAGATGGCTTGGACGCGAGATAGATCAGATACAGAATGGATCAGACGCAGGATAACTTAGACGAAGGTGAGGTCGGCTTCGGCGCCCAGCATCCAGGCGCCAACGGTTTCAAAATGACTGAGCCGGCCCTGCAATTGCTGGGTCACGGTGTGGATGTCGCGGAAGCGACGTTCGAGCGGATGGTTCTCGAAGATCGCCGTGGCACCCGCGGCATTATAAGCGAAGTCGACGGCCTCGCGCGCTTTGTGGATGGCGTGGGTAGCTGCCATGCGGATGGTGACGCGCTGCTCGACGGTGATCAGCGATCCCGCCGAGAGGGCTTTCCAGACATCGGCCATCGACTGCAGCACGAAGCCGCGCGCGGCACGAAGATTGACCTCGGCCTGGGCCAGATTTGATTGCACCACGGCATTGTCGCGCAACAGGTTCTTCGCGCCGCGCGCCACCTTGTTGCGCGCGACGTCGATAAAGCTGTCAAGCGCCCCTCGGGCGATACCACAAGCGACACCGGCGAAGCCCACCTGGTAGCAAGTGCCTGACCCCATCCGATAGAGCGGGCCGTTCTCGCGGCACTCCTGATCGAATTCACGGGTGATCGAATGATCGGCGCGGACAAAATAGTCGTTCAACGCGAACTGGTCGCTGGCGGTGCCACGCAGGCCGACCGTGTTCCAGATGTCGGTCCATTGCACATCCTCGGTGCGCACCAGCATGGTGCGTTCCTGCTGCAGCCCGTTGGCATCCAGCCTGGGCGTGCCGTCGGCCTGGGTAATCGGACAATGGGCACCGAGCCAGGTCGCGTGGCGGCCTCCAGAGGCGAAGGCCCAGACGCCCGTGACCTTGTAACCCCCCTCGCATTCGATCGCCGTGACCTTGGGACCGGGACCCCAGGCCAGTACTGCGCGCGGATCATTGCCAAAGATCGCGTGCGCCACCGGCAGATCGAGATAGGCCGCCGACATCGCACAGCCTCCGGCCTGGCTCAGGCACCAGGCGGTCGAGGCGTCGGCGCGCGCGATGGTCTCGATGACATGAAAGAAGGTCATGGGATCGGTTTCGATCCCATTCGACGAGCGGGGCAGCAGGAGGCGGAACAGCCCCGCTTCATGGAGTTTGTCGAGCAGGGCCGGCGGCAGCCGGCGCGTGCTCTCGATCGTGCTCGCCGCCGCACCGACGGCGGGGCGGACGGCCTCGGCGCGTGAAATCACAGCCGGGTCGCCCGCAAGGTCGGCGAATGTCGCTATCATCGTATCCAAGGTTATGCCTGTCGTACCGCTGGTGTAGCCGTGGGCGCTATACCAGCCGTTACGGCGAGTTCCCGATCGATCTGCTCGATCGACTTGCCGCGGGTCTCGATGCCGAGGAAGTAATAAACTGCCCCCGCCATCAGGAACCAGCAGCCGAGATAGATGAACGCCAGCGGAATCTGCGGCAACGGCACATCCGGCTTGAGGTAGTTACCCGAACCGACAATCAACGCGAGACCGACCGGTCCGATGATCTTGCCGATACCGCCGAAGCCATAGGCTGAGCCCATGCCCGAGGTTCGCAAATGCGAGGGCCAGACCTCGGCCGCATAGGGGCCCACGATGGCGAAACCGCCATCGGCGAAGAAGTAGCCGACCGCCAGGATCAACCAGAACGCCGACACGCCCATGAACATGGTGTCGTAATTGTAGCCCGCCACGATGGTCAGGACACCGGCGCCGAAGCCGAGCAGCCCACCGGCGTTGCGCCGTCCCATCCATTCCGAGAAGAAGGAAAAGGAGACGCGGCCGACGAAACCGAAGACCGTCAGCAGGATCATCATCTTGGCCGCTTCCTGCGGCGTGACCTTGAGCAGCAGGACGAACAGCGACGGCACCCACAGGGTAATGCCGTACACGCCGGTCTGCGCACCGGCATTGCCGAGCCACGACACGATCAGGCTGCGCGGATATTTGAAAAGGTCGAGCCAGCTCGACTTGATGATCGGCCCGGCGTCCGCAGCCGTCGGCAATGGCAACGCCGAGGGCTCCATCTGCAGCGCCCAGGCCAGCGACTCGCGCGCCTCTTCGTAGCGGCCCTGACGGCAGAGCCAACGCGGCGATTCCGGTACCCACAGGCGAACCAGCAGGACCAGGATGGCGGGAAGCACGCCGATCGCAAACAACAGCCGCCAGTCGTCGCTGCCCACGGAGGCGCCGAGCACGGCGCCGAGACCGGTGCCAAGCGGGATGACGCAGGTGACGAGACCGCCAACCCAGCCGCGCTTGGAGGAGGGCATGAATTCCTGCACCAGCGGAAGGTCGACGCAATAAAGTCCGCCGACGCCGACGCCGACAAAGAAGCGCATCACGCTGAGGTAGATCCAGCCATTGTCAGGGGTGAAATACAGAAGGCCGGTGGCGGCGGAGAAATTCAGCACGGTGCAGATGAAGACCTTGCGGCGGCCGATACGGTCGGCCAGCCAACCCCAGACAAAGGCACCGATGATGGCGCCGATGCCGGAACTCATCAGCACGGTCGCGGACTGACCAAAGGTGAGCTTCCACGGCCCGATCAGGAACGCGAGCACAAAGCCGATCAGAAAGTAGTCGAAGAATTCCAGTGCGTCGCCGATGATGGCCGCGGCAAGGATCTTGAGTTGATTGCCGGTCAGACTCGTCCGTCGATCGAGTATCTCGAACATGGCGTTGTTTCCCTGGGCGCTTGTTCGTTTTTGAGCGGGGCGTCGCGCCTACGCACCGGCAATAGCGTAAAAGCTATCCTGTCAAAGCCGGGAACGGCAAGGGCACGGGCGTACGAAAGCGAGAAATATTATCGACCGATAAATAAGCGGACCCGCGCCCATCATGGGCCGGACGCGAAGAAACCGCGCGGCGGCGGACGGCGGCCTTCGAATGCGGAACGGGGCCGGTTCCCGACGCACGCGAAGCGAACGGATCCGCTACGGGGAGCGGCAAGGCCTATTTATTTAAGGTTTTCCGCTATCCTCGTTCGGATACTTGTCTCACCGGTGGTAATAACCCGAAGTCGATGGAAGAAAAGCGCAAGCACCCACGGACCGAGATCAACGACCCCGCTTACGTGTCGTCGGGCGGCTCCGTCATGAGCTGCGTGGTTCGCAATATCTCGGCCGAGGGAGCCGCCATCGATATCGAAAACCCGGTTTTTGTACCGCAGCGCTTTCGCCTGGTGCTCGCAAAGGACTCATCGGTCTACGAATGCCGGATCGCCTGGATCCAGCAAAAACGGATCGGGGTCACCTTTGTTGCAGCGCCGCAAGGACGCTCCGATCCTGAAGTCGAGGGATAGGACAGGCGCGGTGCGCCGTCGCTCGGAAACAACACGCCAATAGCGGGGCCGTTACTTCTTCAGCAATGGCTTGAGCTTTTCCTCAAACTCCTCGAACGAAATCGCGCCCTTGGTCATCGTGCCGTTGATGAAGAAGGTCGGGGTCGCATCGACCTTGAGTTCCTCGTTGGCAAATTTCTGATCCGCCGACAGCTTGTCGAGCATGGCCTGGTTCTTGATGCAAACTTCGGCGCCGTTGTCGTCCATCCCGGCCTCTTTGCCGATCGCCTGCAGGGTTTCCTGCGTCAGTGTCATCATTGGTTCTTGCCGCTTGAACATGGTGTCGAGAGTAGCGAAGAATTTCTCGGCATCGCCATTGGCGATGCACCGCGCCACCATCGAGGCGGCGGCGGCTTTGATGTCGAGTGGGAACTCGCGGAATATGTAACGCACCTTGCCGGTGTCGATATATTTCGAGCGGATCATCGGAAAAACATTCTGCTCGAATGCCGCGCAATGCGGACAGCTCATCGACGCGAATTCGTAGATGGTCACCGGCGCCTTTGTCTGTCCGAGCGCCATATCCGGTAACTCAGCCGGCTTGGCCAGCAGGGCGACGGTGGCGTTTTGCGCGTACGCGGCGTTGACCAGATGCAGGGAAGGGAACGCAGCAAGGGCCGCGAGCCCATTAAGAAGAACCAGGGCGGTAACAAAAACGTGGCGGATGCGGGTCACCGGTTTGCTCCGAAATCAATGTTTGAGACACGTTCAAACAGAGAGCGTTCGCTAGCTTGAAACGGTAATCCTGGCAATGCCGTATGGCGGCGCAGCAGCCTCGGTCAACCGAGGGCCGCCTTGCAACAAACAAGTGGCGGATGAAAACGACGGAAAAACGGGCCCGATGAACGGCTAGTTCTTGCTTAGCCTGCCATAAATCACGTTACCGTTCGCGCCGCGAAACGTTTGTCGCGCGGTGACGTCGCAATTTGGAAGCTTCGACCAGAACTCTTCCAGTTCGGTCTCGTCACGGAACCGCAACTGCCAGTCCATGAAGGTTTCCATGTACCCGTCGTCTGGAATGTCCTTGGCGAAATTGGCAAACAGCAGGGTTCCGCCCGGCTTCAACATCGAAAACATCGCTTCGGTCAGGCGCGCGGCAATGCCGGGAGTGAGATAGTCGTACAGGCTCCCGGCATAAACGAGATCAAACGATCCGAGCCGATACTGATCGGAAAGCAGGCCCGGGATCGAGCCGCCAAAGGGTTCGATCGCAGTCGCGTTGAATTGTTTGCGGATGTGAGCGATGTTTTTGGCGTCGTGCTCCAGCGCGACCCATCGCTCGATCTTTGCTTCGGCGAGTGCCCTCGACTTTTCGGCCTCGCGCAGACGGCCGCAGGCGATCGAAAGCACGGAAATAGCTTGCTGACGATCATCGGCGATCTGATCGACCAGGCTCGCCAGGATGTCCCGTCGTTCACGGACCGCCACCGGTGCGGCGGTCTGGGTTGAGAAGGCATGGATCTCGCGCCCGACATCCGAGGCCCGTGCGATATCGTTCGCAACGCTGTCGGCGCCGTAGATGAAGTCCAGCAGCCGGGCATCTCCGGGATAACCGCGAATTTTGCGATAGGACCAGCTGGTAAAGGGATCCTGATGCACGATCCGCGCAATCGGATGGTGCCTCCAGGCCATCTTGAACCTGCCCCACTCGAACGAATTCAGTCTCCGTTTGAGTTGATGCAGTCCTGATCCGAGCCGGCCCATGGCGAAGGTCGCGGAATGAGACGCGAACAAATTCTGTACTTCGTCAAGAAAGAGAAGCCCGTGGTCGCAGGTGCCTCCGCGGTCGGAAGGTGAGGCGAGCGGCATATTCACAGCAAGTCCCCCAGTCAACGTGAACCCCGCGTTACCGCAGGCAAACCAGTGTCGGTATGATGTTAGTGTCGAGAGCGCTTCTGCGGCGCAGGGCGACTCGCTCAGTGTATCGGCGCTGTTCGGCTGTCTCATGACCCATTTGGGATAAACCGAACGGTGCAACTGCCGATCAGGGGAGCGGTCCAGCTCCGAACAGCAATTATAAGTTGCCGAGTTCAATCCGAACAATTTTCGCTACAGGGACCGCCGGTTCCGATCGTCCCCGTTCATCACAACGCCGCCGTTCACGTTCGCTTGACGCGTTTGTGTCATACTTTGGCTCGCCGCAGGAGATGCTTCGCGATCCGCTCTACGCGCATGCCGGGAAATGGGATTTTCGCTGGTGGGCGGGGATCGGATTTAAGTCCGGGTCGGCGCTGTGGGCGCTCGCCTTGCAAAGAACGTCGCGCGAAGGACCGTTCGAGGCGCAGGAAACCAGGGCACTTGCATCGCTGCCGGCTCGGCTGACCGAGACGGCCACCTTGTCCAAGGCGGTGGGACGGGCGGCGCTGCTGACATCGATCAATGCGCTGGACCTGATCCGGCGGCCCGCGATCGCATTGAGCCAGCTTGGACTTGTGATCGAGGTCAACCGGCCAGCAGCGGCCTTGTTCGACGACGAATTGCGGATCAGGAATTGCCGCCTCATCGTTGCAGATCGCGCGGCGGCATCCGCGCTCGAACATCTCGGCGACCGGATGCCCGGCCTGATGCCGGCATGAGCGGCCACGTCATCGTGACGCCGCCGTGAGCAGGCGAGGGTGGCTAAACGCCAAAGCCAAAAGGATTAAAACCAATCAGGCCGGTTTTCCGACAACCCGCTTCGCGGCCGGTTTGGGTTTGGCGGATTTGGTGGCCGGCGATCTGGATTTGAAGGATTCGATCACCTTCTCGGCGGTCCGGATGAATTTCGAACTCGGGCCGTTGCTGCCGGCGGATTGCCGGCTGACGCGGGCGCCTTCCAGCAGCAGCGTGAGAGTATCGGCCAGCACTTCGGGCTGGGAAATGCCGGCGCGGCGGCATAATGCGGCGAGGCGATTGCGGTGTTCGGTCTTCAATTCCTCGATGATACGGCGCCCGGGATGACCGTCTTCGGTGAGTTCGACGGCGGCATTGGCAAGGTCGCAGCCCCGCTCGTCCGAGGTCACACATTCTTCTGCGCAGACCAGCCACGCCTTCAATTGGCCCTGCATGTCGCCGGGATGATCGCGTTCGATATCACGCCACATTTCATCCACTTCGACGGCGATGCCGCGCAAATAAGCGAGGATGAGATCATCTTTCGAATCGAAGTGCCGGTAGAGCGTCATCTTGTTGGTGCCGGCGGCCTCGGCGATGGTTTCGACGCCGACCCCCCGGATGCCGTGACGATGGAACAGGTCCCGGGCCGCTAACAGAATCCGCTCACGCGGCCGCAAGGTGTCAGCAACGGCGGCGTCCGAACGGGTTCCTTCGGAAGGGCTTCCGCTGGAAAGGACTGCGTTAGAGAGGACGTGGGGCATCTCGCTACCTCAGAGGACCACTGGCCTGTGCCGCCCCGCTTGACCGCGGTGTTACCGGTCGGTAATGTCCACCGTTACCGAGTGGTAACACCAGCCGACAGTTCAGGTCAAGATCGGACCCATTCCTATGGTTAGCTTCTTCATTCATCGTCCGATCTTCGCGTCGTCGATCGCCGTCATCATGGTGCTGGCGGGCGCTATTTGCTATTTCATGCTGCCGGTTTCGCAATTTCCGGACATCACGCCGCCCCAGGTCGTCGTCAGCGCCGCCTATCCGGGCGCCAGCGCGCAGGTGGTCGCCGACACCGTGACGACGCCGCTGGAGCAGCAGATCAACGGCGTGCAGGGGATGACCTACATGTCGTCCTCGAGTTCCAATGACGGCTCCTCGACCATCACGGTCACCTTCGACGTCGGCTATCCCCTCAGCATTGCGGCGGTGGACGTGCAGAACCGCGTGGCGCAGGCCGCGGCTTCACTGCCGCCGATCGTCAATCAGGGCGGCGTCATCATCAAGAAGCAGAATCCGAATTTCGTGCTGATCGTGAACCTGGTCTCGCCGGACCGCTCGGTCGATCCGGTGGCGCTGAGCAACTACGCCTATCTGCAGGTGGTCGACCCCTTGAAGCGTGTGCCGGGTGTGGGCGACGTCCAGATTTTTGGCGAGCGGCGTTATTCGATGCGGATCTGGCTCGATCCGGACAAGCTCGCCAAGCTCGGTATCACCGCGGTCGATGTCCAGCAGGCCGTCGCGGAGCAGAACGTCCAGGTCGCCGCCGGCAAGATCGGGCAATCCCCGGCGCCCGAAGGCACCCCGTTCGAGATGCAGGTCAACGCCACCGGACGATTGAGTGACCCCGAGCAATTCGGTGACATCGTCGTACGGTCCGACCCCGCGAGTGGGGCGATCGTGCGGATGCGCGACATCGCGCGTATCGAACTCGGCGCCCTGCAATATTCCTCGACCGCCGTGTTCGGCAAGGATCCGACCGTCGTGCTGGCGGTGTTCCAGATGCCGGGCTCCAACGCGCTCGACCTGCAGCAGCAGGTCAAGGACAAGATGGAAGAGCTGTCGAAGCGCTTCCCGAAGGGAATCGCTTACGGGCTGCATTACGACACCACACGGTTCGTCAGGGCGGCCAAGCGCGACGTGATCATCACCCTGAGCGAGGCTCTCGGCCTGGTGGTCCTGGTCGTGTTCATTTTCCTGCAGAACTGGCGCACCACGCTGATACCCACCATCGCCATTCCGGTGTCGCTGATTGCGACGCTGGCCGTGATGGAGGTCATGGGCTTCTCGCTGAACATGTTGAGCTTGCTGGGTATGGTGCTGGCGATCGGGCTCGTCGTCGACGATGCCATCGTGGTGGTCGAGAACGTCGAGCGGCAGCTTGAAAACGGCCTGCCGCCGTTGCGGGCCGCCCGGGCGGCGATGGCGGAGGTGACAGGTCCGATCATTGCGACCACGGCGGTGTTGATGGCGGTATTCGTGCCGGTCGCCTTCATTCCGGGCGTGACCGGGCGGCTCTACAATCAGTTCGCGCTGACGGTCGCGATTTCCGTCGGTATTTCGGCTTTCAACTCGCTGACGCTCAGTCCCGCGTTGAGCGCGGCTTTCCTGCGGCATCGTCCCGCGAGCAATTTCGCACCGTTCCGCTGGTTCAATGCCGGATTCGAGCGGCTTTCCCATGGCTATGCGCATCTGGTCAGGATACTGATCGGGTGGCGTTGGGCCGTGCTGACGATGTTCGTCGTCGTGCTCGGCAGCACCTTCCTGCTCTCGCAGCGGATTCCCTCAAGCTTCCTGCCGGTTGAAGACCAGGGCTACTTCTTTGTCGTGATCCAGCTACCGGACGGCGCGTCCCTGCAGCGTACCGATGCAGTCGCTGAAAAGGTGCGGGGAGTGCTGGAGGGCACGCCGGGCGTCGACATCGTCGGCTCGATCAGCGGATTGAACTTCCTCACCAACGCGGCGCAGTCGAACTCGGCGGTGGAGTTCGGAATCCTGAAACCCTGGGACGAGCGTCCGGCGTCGCAGAACGCGTCCAAAATCGTCGCCGACGTCCGGATGAAGTTGTTGGCGATTCCCGAAGCATTCGTCCTGAGCTTCGATCCGCCGTCGATCCCGGGTCTCGGTACCACCGGTGGATTCGAATTCCAGGTCGAGGATTTGACCGGGCGCGGCCCCTACGCCCTGAACGATGCGACGCAGGCCTTGATCGCCGAGGCGCGGAAGCAGCCCGAGCTCAATCCGATGCAGCTCTTCAGCTCGTTCTCGACCTCGACGCCGCAGTTCAAATACGACCTCGATCGCACCAAGGCGAAGCTGCTGGGGCTTAACGTCCCCGACGTCTTCAACACGTTGCAGATCTATCTTGGATCTCTGTACGTAAATGACTTCAATTTGTTTGGCCGAACTTTTCGTGTAACACTTCAGGCCGACAAGGATGCACGCGCTTCCGCCACCGACCTGTCGCGGCTGTATGTCCGCAACTCCGGCGGCAACATGGTTCCGCTGAGCACGCTCGGCCTGTTGAAGCCGATCGTGGGTCCGGAAACGGTGCCGCATTACAACAACTACGCCTCCGCGCTGATCAATGGTGGCGCGGCGCCGGGCTTCAGTTCCGGACAGGCGGTGACGGCGATGGAACGGGCCGCCGCGACCGCGTTGCCGCGTGACTTCGCCTTTGAGTGGACCGGTATCACCTTTCAGGAGCTGAAGGCGGGATCGATCGCGACCGTCGTGTTCGCGCTCGCCATCGTGTTCGTGTTCCTGATCCTGGCTGCGCAATACGAGAGCTGGACCATGCCGTTCATGGTGCTGTTCGCGGTGCCGCTGGCGCTGTTCGGTGCTTTCCTGGCGCTGTTCGTGCGTGGCCTGCAGACCGACGTCTACTCGCAGATCGGCTTTGTGATGCTGATCGGACTATCGGCCAAGAACGCCATTTTGATCGTCGAATTCGCCAAACGACGCCGTCAGGAGGGCCTCAGCATCGTCGATGCGGCGATGGAGGCTGCGCGGCTCAGGCTGCGGCCGATCCTGATGACGGCGTTCGCGTTCATCCTCGGTGTGGTGCCGCTGATGATTGCGAGCGGGGCGGGTGCGGCCAGCCGTCAGTCGATCGGAACCACCGTGTTCGGCGGGATGCTCGCCGCCACGCTTTTGACGCTGCTGTTTGTTCCCGTGTTCTACGCCGTCATCGAAGGCCTGCGCGAGCGCGGCCATTCACCCGAGCAACCGTCTGACATCTCCGAACCGCACCGAATTGCGGCCGAATAAAAATCAGGAATCCCCCCATGCGACACTGGAAAATCTTGCTCGGCAGCGCTGCCGTGGTCTGCGTCGGCGCCGGTATCGTCTTCTCTTCGCTCCGGACTGGACCGGTTGCAGCCGCCGCGCCGTCGGGGCCGCCCGCCATGCCGGTTCCCGTCACGTCCGTGATCAAGAAGACCGTCCCGGTCTATCTCGAATATTCGGCGCGCACGGAATCGATCCGTGAGGTCTCACTGCAGGCCAAGGTGGCCGGCTATATCGAGTCGCAACCGGCGGCCGATGGTGCCGACGTGAAGGAAGGCGAGCTTCTCTACAAGATCGATGACCGCGACTATCGTGCAGCGCTCGACCAGGCCAAGGCTCAGGCGCAGCGCAACGTGGCCGCGCTGAGCTACGCCAAGTCGAACTTCAATCGCGGCGATGAACTGGTCAAAACCGGCTTTTTGGCCAAGGACAATTACGATCAGCGCGCCAGCACGTTGGGCCAGAGCGAAGCGTCGGTGGCGATGGACAGCGCATCGGTCCGCTCGGCGGAAATCAATCTCGCTTATACCGATATCAGGGCACCGTTTACGGGGCGGCTCGGCCGTAATCGTGCGCCGGTCGGCACGCTCGTCGGCGGATCCGGATTTACGCTCAACACGCTGGTGCAACTCGATCCGCTCTATGTGACATTCAATCCCAGCGAGCGCGACCTCGCCATCATCCAGACCGCGCGAGGGGCCGGCAAGGTCGTTGCCAACGTTGCGCTGCCGGACGATCCCTCGATGAACTATTCGGGCGAACTGACCTTCATCGATAATGGGGTCGACCGCACCACAGGCACGATCACGGCGCGGGCCACCGTGCCCAACCCGAAATTCACGCTGCTTCCGGGCCAGTATGTGCGGGTCCGCCTGCATGTCCGCGACGAGCCCAACGCGTTGCTCGTGCCGCAGATCGCGCTGGGATCGAGCCAGCTCGGCAAATACGTTTATGTCGTCGGCGCCGACAACAAGGCCGAGCAGAAGATCGTGCAGTTGGGACCGACGGACGGCGAGGCCGTCAGCGTGACCGGCCTGGCCGAGACCGACAAGGTGATAACCGGCAATCTGCAGAAGATAGGCCCGGGTTCGCCCGTCGCGCCGATCGTGCCAAAGGAGGTTTCGGCTCCGGCGGCTAAATGAGGCCTGTACGTGTCATCTGGCGCCTGATGCGCCGGCGTGCCCACCGCTGGCTCAAGCCTGCGCCGCCGGCACATTCGATTGCCGTATTCGATCCGAGCGAGTTTTCGGAGCTGATCAGCAGCGGTCGGAAGAAAGACCTGGAGACGCTGGCGAAGCGACTGAGTGAACATCACGGGCGCTCGCCGGCGAATATGACGTCGCGGAGCGGGCGCCCGAAATCGAATTCGCCACAACAAACCGGGCGGACCAAATGACGGCGTTTTCCCCGATCTGGTCGCAGCTAGAGGTATTATAGTAAGGAGCCTTCTCCGATAGGGTCCGATCGAAGGCCTTATCCGAGCGTCACAAACAGCAGGCTGCCGCAGAGCAGGGCGACGCCTGCGAATAAAACCGCCAGGAAACTTCCGGAAATCCGGTCAATGGAACGCATCACACTCCTCCGTCAGGAGACGGCGGGATGGTGCGGACCAATTGATTAAAAATATCGGAATCCCGCAAAATGGGGTCCGGTTGGGCCGCCGGCGCGGCCGGAATTCTGGCCCATGTCTCGAATATGCCTCAGTTCGGTTTCCTGATATGCTCTAGTTTCGGCGAGTCCGTGGGGGAGCGCCGAACGTGGGGGACGGATGGCTTACGTGGCGGCGACCAATGGCGAGGTTTCGTCAGGTCCGGGCATTTCATTGCCGGGCAAGGTCTTGGCCGCTATGGCATTCGCCTTTGCTGCCTCTGCGGCGGCCTGGATTGCCGGTTTCGATCCGAGCGCGTTGCTTGTCGCCGATGTTTCACCCACAGCCAAAGAAGTTTTGACGTTCAACGACCGCTTCGCGCAGGGCCCCGCAACGCCTTCTGTCGACATCTCCGCGCGCCTGCTCGTTCAGTCCTGGTCTTCCGAACTCGAACTCAAATTACAGGAAGCCAAAAGCCGGCTGGCGAACAAACTGCAATCCCAGAAACTGGCGCTGGACGAACCGCCGCCGAGCGTGGTCATCGATGAACTGAAGCCGTCGATCGGTAGCAAGATTCCGCTGCCGCGGTCGCGACCGCAGGTCGAGGCCAAGCTCGACGCCCCGAATGTCGCCACGACTGCGTCGGCCTATGCCCGGCCCGACGATCGCACCCTGCTGCAGAAGCTGTCCGACCTGCTGCCGTCAGGCGGCGTCACACTGGCCTCGCTGGGACCCGACACCGGCGTGTTTCATGACGGGCCGGATCTTGCGGCGTTGGGCTACGACAAACTCACAGCCGTTTACGACATTTCGGCGCATGCCGTTTACATGCCAAATGGCATGAGGTTCGAGGCCCATTCAGGAATGGGCAATTTGATGGACGATCCGGAGCATGTGAAGGAGCGGATGGTCGGAGCGACCCCGCCGACGGTCTACGACCTGAAACCGCGGGAGAAGCTGTTCCACGGCGTTCCGGCGCTCCGCATGATTCCGCAAGACAGCAATGCAACGCTTGGGCGGACGGGACTGCTCGCACACAGCTACATGCTTGGACCGAGGGGCGACTCCAACGGCTGCGTGTCGTTCAAGAACTACGATGCGTTCCTCAAATCGTATAAGGACGGTGAGGTCACCCGTCTGGTCGTGGTGCCAAGTCTCAATAAAACCGTAACGACATCGCAGCGTGCGGACTCACAGTCCTGAATCCGGCCATCCGAACCACTGTTCCATCCATTCCCTCGGAAGCATCCAGGACAAGCGTGGCAATTGACTTTGGCCGCACGCGATGCACAACCGCGGCATGAACAAGACATCCAAGTCTGAAACACCGCTGACGGCCACGTTCAAGATCAAACTGAACGGTGAAACGATCTCGATCACGACCGTCGGCCAGGCCTATGATTTCATCACCAATCTCAGTGCGGTCGAATGGATGGAGTTCCGGTCGTTGCATGACGATGCGGTAACTGCGCTCGAGAATGCCGCCGACAATGCGATATTGAGGATACCGGCGACCAATGCGCTGCGCGCGCTGTTCGTTCGTGCCAGACTTCTGTAAGGGGCGGGCGATCGAGGTAACTCGCCGCTACTCCCGGCACGCCGTGCATGGTTTAAGCTTCTCTAACGCGATCGTTCAATTGCGGCGTCCGCCAGGACCTCAACTTTAAAAATTTAGGTTTATTCAAGTCTCTGTCTAACAACGGGCGGGGGCTCAAATGATCATCGAAACAATCGTACTTGTGGGTTTTGTTTTCGCGGCGACGGTGCTTGCCGCGATCGTTTTCGAACGTCGCATGGACGTCTTGCACGGCCCCTACATCGAGGGCCGCAACGTCTCATATCCGGCAATCGCACTGAATCGGTTCTGGACGCCGGTCCGTGAAGCGGCCGATGGCTTTCGCTGGAAGGCGCGGAACGTTGCTTATTTCGCGTCCGTCATCGCGTGATGCGATCGGCATTGCCATGATCGGCATCGAAGATACGGCGACACGGCAGCGATCGCGGTTCAAGGTTGTTTGCGAAGACTGCGGCGGTCTCTCGATCAAGGTCGAGGATCCCGCACATTCGTCCGCAACGGCCCTCGTGCGATGCGGCCGCTGCAACGCCATCCGCGGGACGCTGGCTGAATTGCACGAGATGGCTCGACGGAGCACCGATTCGTTCGAGTTCTGACCGGATTTCTCGGCCGAGGCAGCGACGGAATAGCTCTGAAGCAGGCCCAAAGGGCATCCGTGGCTCGCGAAAGCGGAGATGTTCCCCAAAGACGTCAGAGATTTACGGTGTTGAAAGAAGATTGTGCGATACAGTTGCGTAATCTCGGCTATTTTGAAACCACATGCTCGAATTTGAACCAAACACCCTTGCATTCATGACTGCCTCGCTTGAGCAGTGCTGCAAGAAGTTGAAGAATGATACGCCCGAGGCCCGAAAGTTTATCGCGGATAAACTGAAGGAATGCGCCAGGCGTGGACGCGTTGGCCAGATTGCCCTGACAGAAGCCGGCGAAGAGGCGGTGGCTGAACTTAATTGCAGCGCCGGTCCAGGAACTGGTGGTTGGCGATCCCTGTTCCGCTGGGCGACCTGATCGACGGTCACAAGGTTACCGCCGGTCAAGGCTTGAGACGCTGTGTCCTGAGGGTGGTGCGAAAGCCCACGCGGATATCAAACCGACGTTCCAGAGTTTGATGACCGATCTCGTTCAGACCTCGAAACGGCCGGACATTTCCACCGCCGATGCCGATTGCATCACGTCCACCATCCGGGAGCTTCTCCAGATATCCAAGGAACTGTCGAGCTACGAATACCTCATCACCATCGAAAAGGAGATCAAGGATTTTGGCGACAATAGCCCGGTACAGGGCGTCGTAAAATTTGCGATCGAGAAGTCGAACACGATCCTGACCCGATGAACGAAAACGATTGGTTCAATTATCCGACCGGTGTTCGCGTTCGCAGCTTTCGTTTGGCAAGACGCAGCAGGCGCTGCAATTCATCGACACGACAAGCAGTCTTCTCACTTCGATCCAGCCGCGCTTGTGAGTGCGGCTGGCGCTGCCGCGTAGAACAACACTCGGGCCTAGTTGCGAAAATCCATGCTGCGCAGGATGATGCCGGGCGGCGTGCCCTCAAATTCCTGGGCCTGGAATTTTCTTGACGCGCATTGCTCTATTCGGCCGCGCAAGCGCAGGAATTGTTCTTCGCGCTGGTCCGGCTTGGCCCGCGGGCCGCGTTCCAGATCGTCCATGGCCGAACTGCTGACGGCGCAAGCGACTTCCCTGGTGCCGTCCATCATGGAAAACAGCATCACCCCACGGTCTTGCTCGAAACCTCTGACACTGCCGGATTGTAGCGTCATCTGACGGGCCTCCTCTCACTCACTTTCGTTTGCTCACCTGCGGATTGATCTCGGCGATCTTACGAAGGCAGTCGGCTTCGGTATCATGCGGGCCCGAGACGAAGGTTCCGCTGACCTTGGTCGAGTACCAGCCGGACACCACGCCAAGGCGAAGCGACTCTTCCGTTTTGACGTGACGTGGCGAAAGATTTTGCATGGAATGCTTTCATTTGGGGTTCGAGACGGCTCGAACGAAGGTGAGGTTTTCAGCTTTCGAAACAAATGCAGTTGGATCAGCTTTCGCCGGAGAGCCGGGTAAAGTCCGCAAGTACGGCTGCAACCAGATCGCGGTGATGCGTATCGGCAGGGGCGAGTTCCTCCGCGTAGAGGTTCAAGACGTAGCGCGCCTTTGCCGCCGCCTCGACCCAAGAGGTGGCCGGCACGGCAAGGAGTTGGATTTCGACAGCGCCCTGGCGGTCGCGCAGCAGTTTGGCGTTGGCCTCGACGTCGGCGAGCAGGCGGCGGATGTCGGTCGCCTTTTGCGCCGCTATGCCGCGATGCTTGTCGAGATCGACAGGGGTGTCATTCATTTGGCGCGCTCGCATCGATACGCTGTGCATCGGCCAGATCGATCGAACCGATCGAGATCATTTCCATCGAGGCATGACGCGGCGCGGCGCCTGGAATCATGATCAGGGTTGCGACACGCCGAAAGGACGGAAACGACAGGCCTTCGATCATCTCCTCGTCGGTGATGACCTCGTAATCGCCGGGCGCCAGCAGGCGATCGATGCCCTTGATCCGGAAAGGATGCTTGAAGTGAACCATTTCCCGGCGCGAGCGCGTGGTCATATCGAACGACCGGCATTTCGGCGCGACAAGGCATTCCGAGGTTGGGACATTTTGCTACCGTGCGCGCTTTCACGGCAATTAGCCATCGCTTTCTCGCTAGCTGCGCGCATTTGACCGAATAAGACCCGCCAGCCTTGTATTCCACGGCTTCGTAGCCATTTCCCGGATACAATCGGGAGCGTATTTCGAATGAAGATTCGTGTCGGATTCGAAATGCTGTACGACTTCCCGCAACCGACGCCGATGATCATGGTGTTGGGGACGCATTTTTCGCGTGCGTCCGACGTTATCGTCCCCGATCATTTGACCACCAGCCCATCGGTACCGATTGAGCCTTACCGCGATATGTTCGGCAACTGGTGCAGCCGGATTGTCGCGCCGGCCGGTCGAATGCGGTTAGCCGCCGACGGCGTGGTTCGCGATAGTGGTCTGCCCGATCCGGTCGTCGCGTCAGCCGGTCAGCATGCAGTGGAAGACCTGCCTGCGGACACGCTCGTCTATCTGCTTGGCAGCCGTTATTGCGAGACCGATCGGCTGTCCGACATCGCATGGAAGCTGTTCGAGAACACGCAGCCAGGCTGGCCCCGCGTGCAAGCCATCTGTGATTTTGTTCACCGCCACATTGCGTTCGGCTATGAGCACGCCCGCGCAACCATGACAGCGTGGGAAGTCTACAATGAGGGCAGGGGCGTCTGCCGCGACTATGCCCATCTCGCCATTGCATTCTGCCGCTGCATGAATATTCCGGCCCGCTACTGCACGGGATATCTCAGCGATATCGGCACGCCGCAGCCCTGGGCCGTGGGGGATTTCGCCGGCTGGTTCGAGGCCTATATCGGCGGACGCTGGCAGATGTTCGATCCGCGAAACAATGTCCCGCGCATCGGCCGTATCCTGATCGCGCAGGGACGCGATGCTTCCGATGTCCCGATCACCCAGACGTTCGGCCCGAACACACTGGTCGGCTTCAAGGTATGGACCGACGAGGTCGCCTGACAACCGTGGTTGGCGGGACGTGACCACCGATCGCACCGTGACCATCGCGGTACCGCCATCTGCGTGCGCTTCGATGCGTCTCAGGTCGGAACAATGTACTGGCGGAAGGGGTGGGATTCGAACCCACGGTACCCTTGCAGGCACGCCGGTTTTCAAGACCGGTGCCTTAAACCACTCGGCCACCCTTCCGTTGCAGCGACATCAAGCACTTAGCGGGCGGGAGATCAAGAACGGCCTGTGAACAGGCCGCGAAAGGTTGATTTTGTGCAGGAATCGGCGCCTGGCACATTGATGAAGAATGCTCGCCCGCGTCGGCTGCTGAACGCGCAATGCAGGAGTGGAACGAGCGGCTCCCATTTCAAAATCCCGTAATTTTACGGTCATGAACCTTTTCCGGTTCAGGGGATTTGAGTAGGATCGAGTGGGCCAACCAACATTGGGGACGATGATGGGACACACGCAGATCGCGGTCACGGCGCGCGAGCGTTTTATGCAGGCGGTGAACGAAGAGCTGGCCCGGTTCGAGCAGAAAGAAAACGAATTCCGCAGGCACGAACGTAGAGATCGGGCGGCGGAACTCAATATGCCGACCGAGAATGCGGCAGGCACAGTCCGCAGCTGAGCGGCGCTTCATATCCGTCAAAATGGATTCTTAAGCGGCCGCCCCATGTCATCATGCAAGATAAGGCATCAGAGGTAACCCGGCCGCAGCCGCAATCGGCTTTTTGGCGCTTCTGAAGCCAGGTTTTGACGATCGCCGCGATCGAGCGGTTCCGCGGCGGGTTCCATTATTACTTAGCGGCGGGCAGCTTGATTGGCACGTGCTGTGAGGTGCTGACCACGCGCGGGCTATCGTCTTGATCGGTGTGGCTTCGAATCGTCTCAAGCAAAAGAATAAACTTCTCGGCAAGCATGGGAGTTCTCCGGGTAGGGCCGCGTCGCCAAAAGTCATCGCCAGTTGTACGCCGCATGACATTGGACGCTTGTGATCCGGATCACATTTGAATCCCGTTGCGCATTCACAGGGTTAAGAAAGAATGACCATGGCGCCTAACGGGCCGGCGAAAGGAAAAGCGCCGCTATCGCAAGGTCTATGACAAACCCGCTCGCCATCGGTTTCCCTTGCGTGACGTCGCAACGACGATTTAGTCTTGTGGAAACAAAAGCCGGGTAAAACGGCTGAGAGCGTGGAGGGTGGCGTGGAGTGGTTTAAATTATCGAAGCCGCGTGCTGCCAGCAGGCCGGTGGTCCTGGAGTCTGCGATCGAAGCGCCTGCGATCCAAGCGTCTGCCGTTGAAGTCCCACCGATCCCGGCGGCTGTCACGGCGCCTGAGCCTGCACGGCCGGCGACGCCGCGACCTCTGTTGCAAATCCCCGCGGCAATACCTGCGCCCGTTCCGGCCAAAAGCCCAAAGGCCACTTTCGACACCGTTGCCGACGAACCCATGTTTGTCCGACCCAGTCCCGAAGCCAAAGGTCGGCTTCACCATCTCCTCATCAAAGGACGGCGAGACCAGCGAGGTGCAGCTGAGCAGTCCGACACTCACGGTGGCCAAGGCTCGCATGCTGTTCAAGTCGGGATGGCGGGTCCACATTACCAACGCCACCGGCCGTCAATTCGCGCCTTCTGAATTCGACGACGTTCTGAAGTTCGACTGAGGGGTCGCGGAGCCGGGTGCACGGCAACGCTCAGCCAACGGTTGCCCGGGCTAGTCTTTCCCGAGATCAAATTTGTTGAAGATATCGGCGAGGTCATCAGGATCGTCGAACGGGCCGCTTCGTTCAGCCTTCACCGCTGCGGGCTTGGCGGACGCAATTTCCGGCCGAGGCTCGTTGGCCGCGACTTTGGGTTCCGCGACGATCGGCGGCGCAACCGCGATCGGAGGAGGTACGACGGCCTCGGCTGATACGGAATGCGCCGGCAAGGGCGGCAGTTTTCGCGGTTCTCGCTCGACCGGGGCTGCAAAATCCCGAAAATCCGGCTCGCTCCGCGCGGAACCACGCTCGGTGCGCAAGGCGCGGATCCGATCAAACTCCGAACTCCGCGTGCTTCTTGGGGGCGGCGGCGTCCTGCGATCCCCGACATTCGCCACCCGCAAGGACGCAACCGCGCTTTCGACCGGCGGGTTCCAGTTTTCTTCGGATACGGGCGAATTGCCGATATGGACCCGCGGGCTGAGATCGGTCCGCGGTGACGCGGCGGCGAATGTCGGTTCCAAAAATACCGAGGGCGGTTGCCGCGCGACAGTTTGATCCGGCCTCGGAGCAGCGTCGATAGGCGGGGCGGATCCAGAATCCGAAACGTCGGGCTTCGGTCCGCGTTTCCGATTTCGCTCGGCAATCAGCAGACAGATCAGGCCAAAGCCCATCATCAGAAAACCGAGGGCGGCCCAGACAATCGAAACGCAGAGCAGGAACCCGGCGATGAGCAACACGAAACCGAACAGACGCATCGCTCAATCCTGCACACGAATTCGACGGCGAGAGGTTTTTAGCGAGCGGCCCCCCATGGGTAAAGTCGACCGACGATGATCCAACGGACCGACCGGAGATCCACGTGCGAACACCGCTCGTAACGCACGCCGTACCCGCGCATGCCTGCGCCGCTAATCGTCAGGCAGTTTCATTTGGTTGTAGCACGTCGCGGCATAAGTCATTGGAATATGTGTGATTTATTGGTCACATGACGCTGGAATCTGCCGTGCTAAAGCGTGGGTTGATTGACTCAAGACCTGGCCTCGATTTGGATTGAGGAGATAGGTCAAGCCGATGTTAGAGTTAGTCATTTTAAGCGTGATTTTCTTTGCCGCCGCCTACGCTGCTTTCCTGTGGAAGGAAGGGCGGCGGGATGATGTTCTGTTCGGCGCCTTCGTTGAGAAGTCTACCGCCGATCAGGCGAAAGAAGTCCGCTAGCGCCCTTCGAGGGGCCTTACGTGAACAGCGCTGCTGCTGCGCCGCATGTTCAGACGATGCTTTTCCGATGATGTTTCGCGGCAGGCTCATGCATCGGCACAGGCCGTTGCATGAAAGCTGCGTTTCAAGACGCGATGCAAGGTAAGCAGCAAAATGTGCTGAACACGCCATCGCGCGGGCAGGGGGCGTCCGTTACGAACGCGACCGATAGCCGTCCACGGCGTGGGCGATGAAGATGCCGGCGCTCATGACGCCGAAGAATGCGGTAACTGCTTCAAACATGGTATCGATCCCTGACCCAGCGATCGGACCAAACGCCTTGCGACCCTGCACAGTCAAAAGAATTTCTCGCGCCGACCGATTTTCAAAAGTTAATGATGATTTTAAGCAACAGGCGCAGCAGACGTGCCCCGTAAAAAGACGGAAGCCGCCGCGGAACGAATGATTTACCAAGGTAACGCTCTCCCCATTTCCGCCGTGTTCGGGCTGCGATATGTTCATGACTTGGTGCGGAAGTGGGCTGCATGGGGACGCGCAACCGCCAAACGCTTTGATCAGGCGTTCGACGAGTAGGCGTGCGGCCGACGGAATGGTATTTGGGGCGATGGGGATTCGACGGTCAGATCAGATCATTCTGATGGCTCGCAGCGCGGCAGCCGTCGGAATGTGCCTCGCCCTTGCCAATTGTGCTTCATCGGGCAACTTTGCCCGGATCGATCCCAAATACGGCGTTTCCTCCAGTCCCCGGGTGGTCGCGTTCGGTGACCCCGTGCCGAAGGGCGGGGGCACCTATCGCGTCGGCAAACCCTATACCGTGGGCGGCCGCGTTTACGTCCCGGAAGAGGACGTCAATTACCGCGAAGAGGGCATGGCCTCCTGGTATGGCGATGATTTTCATGGCCGGCTGACCGCGAACGGCGAAGTATTCGATATGGGTTCGCTGACTGCAGCCCATCCAACCCTCCCCATGCCGTGTTACGCACGGGTGACCAATCTCGGGAACGGCAAATCGCTGATCGTTCGTGTCAATGACCGCGGACCCTACCACGGGAACCGCCTCATTGATGTCTCGAACAAAGCCGCCGAACTGCTTGAATTCAAAGGCAATGGTGTCGCTCGCGTGCGGGTGGAATATGTCGGCCGCGCGCCACTTGAAGGCTCCGACGACCGTCAGCTGATGGCGACCCTGCGCACTGGCACGCCGGCGCCATCACCGTCGCTGGTCCGGGTTGCTTCGGCCCGTCCGTTCGTGCCGGAAGTGGTTTCGTCCGGCCGCGCGATCCGCGGCGAGGTTCCGATGCCGGAGGGGCGACCCTACAGCCTCGGCAATACGTCTGCGGACCAGGCATCGATCAATGCCACATCGGAAATGTCGGCGTCCGCCCGCTCGCGTTCGGCGGGCAGGGCGATCGAAAATCCGCGCGCGGTGTCGTATGAGAACGATCCCCGATACGCGCCGGATGAACGGCCGACCGCCGCCTACGTCCCGGTCGATCCGCACGGACCGAGCGAGATACTGGCCGGCCGCGGCCTCTACTGAGCCGCTAGCTGCATTGAGCGGGCTAGCTCCGGCTTTCCTTCAGAAAAGCGATCAGGGCGGCGTTGACCTCCTTGGCGCGCTCCTGCTGCACCCAATGGTAGGCGGCGATATCGGCCGGTGCGGTGGTTTGGCCGTAGCCCCGCATATCCAGCGCGACCACATCATAACCGGCATCCGCGATCGCCGGCATGTGATGCCGCCAGGAATAGGATAATTCCGGCCAGCCATGGCAGAGCAGCACCAGCGGACCCGTGCCCTGTTCGAGCGCGAACATCTCGATCCCGTTGACGGAAATGGTGCGTGGGGATGGCATCGCTTTTCCGCCTTGTTTCCGGGATTTCGTCAGAACTGTCCGCGACGCGACAGGGTAAGGTCGTTTAGACAATGCGGCAATTGGACCGCGCTGTGCGTGTCGCAAAACCCGAGTTGTTTGCGCTACTTGCAACTGTTAGAGCTTGGTCCGGAAAACTCATGCTCAGACCAAGAAAGCCGGGCTCAGGGCATCTCCGATGGCACTCGAAATACCACGCTCCCGCACCCCGAAATCCGCTCCCGCACGTGGCTGGCGCTATCTGCTCGCTGCGGTCGTGGCGATGGCGGTCGGTTGCGGCGGTGTGGTGTACGCCGCCAACCAAAGCGTGCAGGGTTTCAAGAAGGAAGAGGGCGGTTTCGACGGCGACGCACCGACCGCGATCCTGATCGAGGCCACCAGCGGCAGCGTGCTGTTCGAGAAGAACGCCGATGAATTGCGCGCGCCGTCCAGCATGATGAAGCTGATGACGGCCGAGGTGGTTTTTCACGCCATCAAGCAGGGCGACATCAAGCTATCAGACGAATATCGCATCAGCGAGAACGCCTGGCGTAAAGGCGGCGCCCCCTCGGGTACGTCGACAATGTTTGCCGCCCTTAACAGCAAGGTCTCGGTCGACGACCTCCTGCATGGCGCGCTGATCCAGAGCGGCAACGACGCCTGCATCGCGTTGGCGGAAGGCATCGCCGGCAACGAGCACACTTTCGCGACCGACAACATGACCAAGCGTGCGCGCGAACTCGGCATGACCAAATCGACTTTCGCCAATTCCAACGGCTTGCCAGATCCCGGCAACAAGATGACGGTGCGGGAGTTGGCGACATTGGCGCGTTACATCATCCAGACCTATCCCGACTTCTACAAGCTGTTCGGCGAGAAGGAATATACCTGGAACAAAATCAAGCAGCCGAACCGCAACCCGCTGTTGAATTCGCTCGAAGGCGCCGACGGGCTCAAGACCGGATACACCAAGGAGGGCGGCTACGGCATGGTCGGCTCCGCGGTCCAGAACGGGATCAGGCTGATCGCCGTCGTCAATGGGCTGGAGGATTCGGAAGACCGCGCGACCGAAGCCAAGAAAATGCTGGAATGGGGATATCGCAATTTCGAAGTCCGGACCCTGTTCGCGGCACAGCAGCCCGTTGGCTATGCCAAGGTGTTCGGCGGCGATAGCGGTTCGGTGCAGCTCGCCAGTCCCGATCCGATCAAGGTGATGGTGCAAAAGAACGGAACCGACAAGCTGATCGCGCGCATCATCTATAATGGTCCGGTCCGGGCGCCGATCACACCCGGTCAGCAGGTCGGCATCGTCAGGGTGTGGCGCGGTGCCAACGTCGCGATGGAGGCACCGGTTTTTGCGAACCAGGCGATCGGCAAGGGATCTACGATGCGGCGAGCGGTCGATGGCGTGAGCGAACTCGTGATCGGAATGTTTCGCGCGGGCGCCGAGAAGCTCTGAGCATGGCCGAAGCAGCGGTCAAACGATCTCCCGGACGCGGCCGATTCATCACGTTTGAGGGCGGCGAGGGGTCGGGTAAATCGACCCAGATCAAGACGCTCGCCGAACGTCTCGGCGCAGCAAAACTGCGCGCCATCGTCACGCGCGAGCCAGGGGGATCGCCGGGCGCCGAGATCATCCGGCATCTCGTGTTGTCAGGTATGGGTAAATTACTCGGGCCCGATGCGGAAACGCTGTTGTTCGCGGCCGCGCGTGACGATCATGTTCGCACCGTGATCCAGCCGGCGCTCAATCAGGGCGTATGGGTTCTGTGCGACCGGTTTTCGGATTCGACCCGCGTCTATCAGGGCAGGCTGGGGCATGTCGCGCCCGGCGTCCTCAACGCGATGGAGCGGGTCACGATCGGCGATCTCAAGCCCGACCTCACCATCATTCTCGATGTTCCGGTGGAGATCGGCATGCAGCGCGCGGCGGCACGCAGGGGCACCGGGATGCCCGACCGGTTCGAGGCTGAAGACGTCAAGTTTCACCAGGAATTGCGCGAGGGGTACAAGCAGATTGCAGCGGCCGAACCGCAGCGCTGCGTACTGATCGATGCGACCGCCGATCGCGCCATCGTGGCCGCGAATATATGGGCTGCCCTGCGCGACCGCCTGTTTGCATCCGCGACCGGCAACTCGGTCAATTCAGCATGAGCACCCGCAAGGCCGAGCCGCAGATCACGGTCGCACTTCCGCGCGAAACCGCAACGCTGTCGGGTCATCGCGAGGCCGAGATGGCGTTGCTGAATGCCTATCGCAGCGGGCGTATTCCGCATGCGTGGCTGATTGGCGGCGCGCAGGGGATCGGCAAGGCGACGCTGGCCTATCGGATGGCGCGGTTCGTGCTCGCGCACCGCAATCCGCATGCCGCCGATGTGCAAAGTGCCGAGACGCTGGCGGTCGATCCGTCCCATCCAGTGGCGCGTCAGATCGCCGCCGGCGCCCATGGCGGGCTGCTGACGCTGGAGCGTTCGCTGAATGACAAGGGCGTGCTGCGGACCGTGATCACGGTGGACGAGACGCGCGAGACCATCTCGTTCTTCGGATCGACCGCGGCGGTCGACGGCTGGCGGGTGTGTATCGTCGACACCGTCGATGAACTCAATCCGAACGCGGCCAACGCATTATTGAAGGTGCTCGAGGAGCCGCCGCAGCAGTCGCTGTTCCTGCTGGTCAGTCACGCGCCGGCGCGGGCGCTGCCGACCATCCTGTCGCGTTGCCGAAAGCTGATGCTGCGCCCGCTCGCCACCAAGGACGTGATCCGCGCCGCTGCCGGCGCTACCGAGATCGCGGCCGATGATCCCGCGCTGGCGGAGGCCGCGGAAGCCTCGGAGGGCAGCGTCTCCCGCGCGCTGACGCTGATGGGGGGCGACGCGCTGAAATTGCAGCAGCGTACCGCGGCGCTGTTGTCCACATTGCCGCGGGTCGATCCACGCGAGCTGCATGCGTTGGGAGAAGCGCTCGGCGGCAGCGACCGGGTGGCGCTGGCCGCGTTCATCGACAGCGTCGATCGATGGGTCAGTGAGTTCCTCCGTAAGGATGACGCCAACGCCAATGCGAACCTGCCCCGCCTTGCACGACTGGCGGAGGTATGGGAAAAGATCAACCGCGCTGCGCGCGACACCGAAGCCTATAATCTTGAACGAAAACCGCTGGTTTTCTCGGTGTTTGGCCTACTTGCGGAAGCCATGCAGTAGAACGCGCCGCCAGGTTATTTCAGGGCAATCCCCGTTTCAACGATGAAGGAATTTGTGGTGGCAACGCCGGCTAAGAAAACATCCAGGAAAAAAACCGCCAAGAAAGCTGCAAAGAAAACTGCCAAGACGCGGTCGGCCAAGAACGTTCGGAAGAACGCGCGTAAGTCCGTCACGGCGGCGAAGAAGCGCGCCAAGAAAAGCAAGCGCGTTGTGAAGAAGGCGAAAAAAGTAGCCAAGAAAGTCGCCAAAAAAAACGGCAAGAAAACCGGCAAGAAAACCGCGAAGAAGACGGCCGCCAAACAGGCTCCCAAAAAGTCAGCGAAGAAATCTGCGAAACAGCCGGCAAAGAAAGCTGCACCGGAAAAGCGCCAGTCGGCCCCCACGAAAGCGGCGGGGAAAGCCTCGTTCGCTGCTGCCAAACCGGCAGCCGAAACCGTACGGGCGCAGCCGTCCGCGGCCGCACGGCCTTTGACTGCAAGACCCGTGGCTGCGGCCGAACGCAACACCTATTTCATCACCACCGCGATCGCGTATCCGAACGGAATCCCGCATATCGGTCACGCTTATGAGGCGATCGCGACCGACGCGCTGGCACGCTTTCAGCGGCTCGACGGCAAGGATGTATTTTTCCTCACCGGCACCGATGAGCACGGCCTGAAGATGGTTCAGACCGCGCAGGGCGAGGGCATGACGCCTACCGAACTCGCAACCCGCAATGCCGGCCGGTTCAAGGAAATGGATGAGCGCCTGAACGTATCGTTCGACCGCTTCATCCGCACCTCCGAACCGGCGCATCATCATTCGGTTCAGGTGGTCTGGAACCGGATGCAGCAGAACGGCGATATCTACATCGACGCGTATGCAGGCTGGTATTCGGTGCGCGACGAGGCCTATTACGCCGAAGACGAAACCGTCGTCGGCGAGGACAATGTGCGCCGCGGCCCGCAGGGGACTCCGGTCGAGTGGGTCGAGGAGAAGAGCTATTTCTTCAAGCTCTCGGCCTATCAGGATAAACTGCTGGCGCTGTACAACGACCAGCCCGATTTCATCGGCCCGGACTCGCGCCGCAACGAAGTCATGAGTTTTGTGAAGGGTGGGCTAAAAGATCTGTCGATCTCGCGCACCACCTTCGATTGGGGCATCAAGGTGCCGAACGATCCTGACCACGTGATGTACGTCTGGGTCGACGCGCTGACCAACTACATCACCGGCGTCGGCTTTCCCGACGAAAACAGCGACAACTGGCGTTACTGGCCGGCCGATGTGCATATCATCGGCAAGGACATCATCCGCTTTCACGCGGTCTATTGGCCGGCTTTCCTGATGTCGGCAGGCATCCCCGTGCAGAAACGCGTCTACGCCCATGGCTTCCTGTTCAACAGGGGCGAGAAGATGTCGAAATCAATCGGCAACGTGGTCGATCCGTTCAATCTCGCCGATCAATATGGCGTCGATCAGATGCGCTATTTCTTCCTGCGCGAGGTGCCGTTCGGCCAGGACGGTAGCTACAATCACGAAGCCATCGTCGCGCGCATCAATGCCGACCTGGCCAACGATCTCGGCAACCTCGCGCAACGCTCGCTGTCGATGATCGCCAAGCAACACGCCGGCGTATTGCCCGAACCCGGCGAGTTCAGCGACAACGACAAGGCCATCCTGGCGCAGGCCGATGGCATGCTCGCGCTCGCGCGCACCGCGATGGGCACGCAGCAGATCCATCAATGGCTGAATGCGGTCTGGGCCGTGGTCGCCGAGGCCAATCGTTATTTCGCGGGCGAGGCGCCGTGGGCGTTGGCGAAGACCGATCCGCCGCGCCAGCGTACGGTATTGTACGTGACCGCCGAAGTGGTCCGGCAGATCGCCATCCTGGCGCAGCCGGTGATGCCGGCCTCGTCGGCAAAATTCCTGGATAGCCTCGGCATACCCGAGGGCAGCGCCCGTGACTTCGCGGCGCTGGGCGAGGCGGGCCGCATCAAGCCCGGCACGACGCTGCCGGCGCCGGCTGCGGTATTCCCGCGCTACGTTGAACCAAAATCAGATTGATCGGCTCGCCAATGTTGATCGATAGCCACTGCCATCTTGATTTTCCCGACTTCGCTGACGATCTCGACGCCATCGTCGCGCGCGCCAGCGAAGCCGGGATCGGTCGCATCGTCACCATCTCGACACGGGTGAAGCGGCTCGGCGCGCTGCTCGACATCACCGCGCGGTTTCCCAACGTCTATTGCTCGGTCGGCACCCATCCGCATCAGGCCGACGAGGAAGACGGCATTTCGGCCGAAGAGCTGATCGAACTGACCAAGCATCCAAAGGTAGTGGCGCTCGGCGAAGCGGGGCTGGATTATTTCTACGAACACGGCTCGCGGCAGGCGCAGGAGCGCGGCTTTCGCACCCATATTGCGGCGGCGCGCGCGACCGGGCTGCCACTGGTGATTCATACGCGTGAGGCAGATGACGATTGCGGCAATATCCTGCAGGACGAGATGTCCAGGGGATCGTTTCGCGCCGTGCTGCATTGCTATACCGGCGGCCGTGAACTGGCGATGAAAGCGATCGGCATGGGCCTTTCGATTTCGTTCACGGGGATTTTGACCTTCAAGAAATCGCAGGCGTTGCGCGATCTCGCCGCCGAGCTGCCGGCCGATCGCATCATGGTCGAAACGGACTCGCCATATCTGGCGCCCGGCAAGTTCCGCGGCAAGCGCAACGAACCTTCCTACGTGGTCGAAACCGCCAAGGTGCTGGCGGAAACCCGCGGCGTTTCACTGGAAGAGATTTCGCGGCAGACCACCGAAAACTTCTTTCGCCTGTTCAGCAAGGTGCCGCCGACGGAAGCCTCTTCAGTGGAAGTCCCGGCATGACGCTGACGCTAACCATCCTCGGCTCCGGATCTTCCGCCGGCGTTCCGCGTCCGGCGCTGGGCTGGGGCGCCTGCGATCCGACTAATCCAAAAAATCGCCGCCGCCGCTGTTCGCTGCTGGTGGAGCGGACGTCGGACACCGGCGTGACGCGGGTCGTCATCGATACCTCGCCCGACCTGCGCGAGCAGTTGATCGACGCCAATGTCGACCACATCGATGCGGTGTTCCTGACGCACGAGCATGCCGATCAAACCCATGGGATCGACGATCTGCGCTCGGTCGTGCTGCATCAGCGCCGCCGCATTCCGGTTTATCTCAATCAATCGACTGCCAAGGATGTGGTCTCGCGTTTCTCCTATTGTTTCGTCTCGCCGCCAGGCAGTGACTATCCGCCGATCCTCGACCACATGTCTATTGAAGCCGGCGAGAGCCGGACAATCGAGGGCAAGGGCGGTGCGGTGACGCTGTCGGCGTTCATCCTGAAACATGGCCAGATTCCAGCGCTTGGCTACCGGATCGGCGCCGCCGCCTATACGCCAGATGTCAACGACATCCCGCCCGAGAGTTGGCCGCATTTGGAAAATCTCGAACTCTGGATCGTCGACGGCTTGCGCTACACCTCGCATCCCAGTCATTTTAGTGTCAGCGACGCGTTGTCGTGGATCGATCGCTTCAAGCCGCGCCGGGCCGTCATCACCAACCTGCATTCCGATCTGGATTACGAGGTACTGCGCCAGAAGCTGCCGGCAGGGGTGATCCCGGGCTATGACGGCATGCGGCTGACCTTGGAGCGAGTGGGGTAAAAGCAGGCCGATCGCAGCGCGGCTCTCCTATTTGGCGATTGGTATCACCGCTTACGGTGACGAGCGCATGGTTGACGAAGTTCATGTGCGGCAGGTGGGCAGAATTTACTTTAACCGGCAATTTCTGCCGATGCCGATGCCGAGCCGATGCCGCCGATCTTTCGTGAGCATTCTGCTCATCCGACCGCACGTAAATATCGCTTACAACGCTTCAGATATCGAACGGCCGATCGAATTGTGCGCGCTGGCATTTGATTTGCTTGTGGGGATGCATCGCATGTAGCGCGAACATTTGGAGTATCGACATGAGTATCAGCGGCATGACAGGGACCAGCGCTTCCTCGCAACGGCTTGCGACAGCCTCAACCCAATCCCAAAGCACCGCCACCGCTCAGGCCGGTTCTGCAACAGGAACGAGTTTCCCCTTCATCTCTGCTCTCGACGGCATCAGCGTTCGTCTGCCGAACGGAATGTCGGTCGGAGTAGTTCACATCGGTCCAAGCGCGGGGCAAGAAGGCGGGACATCAACCGGAAGCGGCAGTGACGGCTCGTTCAGTCAAATGATCGATATGGTCGAACAACTCGTCGCAGCTTTCGAGAATTCCCCCACAGCAGCGGCCTCGACTGCAACTCAAGGTTCCACGAAGGACGGGACTTCCGCTGGCGGGACCAGCGCAAACGCTACCAGCAATTTGAGCTCCAACACTTCGATCGACGGCGTCAGCGTCGATATGCCGAACGGGTTTTCCGTCGAGGTATTTCACGCTGACCAGGGAAATGAAACATCGGCCGACAGGGCCGCGTCCTCCGATCAGATGGTCGACACCATCGAACAGCTCGTCGCCGCGCTGGATAAGTATCCCGGTGCGGCCGCCGGTGCCTATTCCAGCGTCGGCGCCAATGCGGCGAGCGGCTCGACAACAACTGGAAGCCTGAACGCCATGGCATGAGGCGGCGTGTCGAGAGAGGCAGGCCGGAAGGGGACGGCTTCAAGCCGAAATCGCCTTGGCCGACTTCACCTGATCCCGCAGCATGAACTTCTGGATCTTCCCGGTCGAGGTCTTCGGGATGGTGCCGAACACCACGGCCTTTGGCGTCTTGAACCCCGGCATCTGACCGCGGCAAAACGCGATGATCTCGGCTTCCGTGGCGCGCGCATTGTCCTTCAATTCGACGAAGGCGCAGGGCACTTCGCCCCATTTTGAATCGGGTTTGGCCACCACCGCCGCGAACAGCACCGCCGGGTGCTTGTACAGCACGTCCTCGACCTCGAGCGAGCTGATGTTCTCGCCGCCGGAGATGATGATGTCCTTGGAGCGATCCTTGATGATGACATAGCCGTGCTCGTCGAGCACGCCGAGATCGCCGGTATGAAACCAGCCGCCTTCGAAGGCGTCGCGGGTGGCCTTTTCGTTCCTGAGGTAGCCCTTCATCACGATATTGCCGCGGAACATCACTTCGCCGATGGTCTCGCCATCGCGCGGCACTTCGCGCATGGTGTCGGGATCGAGCACCGTGACGCCTTCCTGCAGCGGATAGGAAACACCCTGCCGGCGCTTGAGCTGTGCGCGAGCCTCGGCCGACAGTTCGTCCCAACCCGGCTGCTCCGCGCAAACCGAGGCGGGGCCATAGACTTCGGTCAGGCCGTAGACATGCGTCAGCTTGATGCCGATGCGCTCGGCGCCTTCGAGCACGGCAACCGGTGGCGCCGCGCCCGCGATCAGCCCGACGACCGTGCGGGCGGGCACGGTTTTCGGCGCGTCGGGCGCGTTGATCAGCGTGTTGTAGACGATCGGCGCGCCGCACATGTGGGTGACGCCTTGTTGCGGGATCAGCTCAAATATTTTGGCGGGATCAACCTTGCGCAGGCAAACGTTGACTCCCGCGGTTGCCGCGATGGTCCATGGGAAACACCAGCCGTTGCAGTGGAACATCGGCAGCGTCCACAGATAGACCGGATGCTGTCCGAGACTGCCGGCCAGGATGTTGCTGACGGCGTTGAGATAGGCGCCGCGATGATGGGTCACCACACCCTTGGGATTGCCCGTGGTGCCCGAGGTGTAACTCAGCGCAATCGCATCCCATTCGTCGTGCGGCGTCAACGCCTCGAAGCCGGGATCGCCCTGTGCTACGGCTTCCTCATATTCGATGGCGCCGATGCGTTTTCCGCCGGCAAAAGCCTTGTCGTCGACGTCGATCACGAACGGTTTCGGGCCGGTCATCAGGTCGAGCGCCTCGGCGATGACGCCGGAAAACTCCGGATCGACCAGAATGATCTTCGCTCCGCCATGATCGAGCTGAAAGGCGATCGAGGCTGCATCGAGCCGGATGTTGAGCGCGTTGAGCACCGCGCCCGCCATCGGCACGGCAAAATGCACTTCATTCATCGCCGGTATATTCGGCAGCATCGCCGCCACCGTATCGCCGCGGCCGATGTTGCGGCCGGCGAGGTATGACGCAAAGCGCCGGCAGCGCGCATGGGTCTCCGACCATTTGAAGACCCGGCCTTCATAAACCGCGCTGACATGGTTCGGATAGATCGCGGCGGTGCGCGCCAAAAAGCTCAGCGGCGTCAGCGGCACGTAATTGGCCGGCGTCTTGTCCAGCCCGACGCTGTACTGATTGTGGTTGCCACTCATCGGCCACCTCGTTGGTTCGTAAAAATTTGGGGTTACAGGAACCCGATCGAGATCCATGGAAATATGGCGACGATAATCAGGCCCGCCAGCAGCGCCAGCATATAGCCCAAGATCGGCCGGATACCCTCGGCGGGATCGACGCGACCGATGGCGCATGCGGCATAATAGCCGACCCCGAAGGGCGGCGCGAACAGGCCGATGCCCATCGCGAGGATGATAATCATGGCGTAATGGACCTCGTGGACGCCGACGGCGCGCGCGATCGGAAACAACAACGGTCCGAACAGCACGATCGCCGGAATGCCCTCGAGCACGCTGCCGAGCACCATGAAGGCCAGGATCGATACCGCGATGAAGGTCGCGGCTCCCCCGGGCAGGCCGGTCATCGCGGCCGCCAGCCCGCGTGAGAACCCGGATTGGGTCAATCCCCAGGCCATGCCGGTCGCGGTGCCGATGATCATCAGGATCGCGCCCGACAGGCAGGCGGTGTCGACCAGCATCGGCATCAGCCGCCGCCAGTCGAACTGACGATAGATCAAAAGGCCAACCACAATGCCGTAGACAATGCCGATGGTGGACACTTCGGTCGCGGTGGCGATGCCCTCGACCACGGCGGCGCGGATCACGAACGGCAGCGCCAGCGCGGGCAGGGCGATCACAAAGGTCTTGGCAATCTCGCCGCCGCCAGCTTTCTTGACGTGGCTGAGGTCCTCGCCGCGGTAGCGCCACCACACCAGCGCCGCCAGCGTAATCGCACACACCAGGCCCGGCAGCAGGCCGCCGGTGAACAATGCCGAGATCGATACGCCCGTCACCGACCCGATGGTGATCAGCACGAGGCTCGGCGGAATGGTTTCGGTCTGCGCGCCGGTAGCCGCGAGCAGGGCGACAAGATCGCCGGGCTTGGCGCCGCGTTGCTTCATTTCGGGAAATAGTACCGGAGCGACCGCGGCCATGTCGGCGGCCTTTGAACCCGAAATGCCCGACACCAGATACATCGCGCCGAGCAGCACGTAGTGCAGGCCGCCGCGGACATGGCCGAGCAGGCTGGCCAGGAACGCCACCATCGCGCGCGCCATGCCGGTCATTTCGATCAGCAAGCCCAGAAACACGAACAGCGGCACCGCCAGCAAAATGAGGTGGCTCATGCCCTCATCCATGCGGCCGACCAGCACCATCAGCGGCGTATGTGTCGTCAGCGCCAGATAGCCGAATACCGCGAGCCCAAAGCCGAACGCGATGGGCACACCGGCAAAGACGCAGAAGCCCGCCACACCGACAAAGAAGATGATCAGATTGAGGTTACCGAGCGGACGCAGCCAGGGCTGCGCCAGCCAGAAAACGCCGATCACCGCCACGACCGAAATAATCGCCGCCAGCGTGGTCCGCAGATCGGCCGAACGAAACAGTCGCAGCAGCGCAAACACGGCCATCAGGCAAGTGCCGACCGGCAATGCCGCGGCGCGCCAGGTGTTGGAGATCTGCAGCGCCGGCGTGGTGATAAAGCTCTCTTCATAGGCGTAGTCGTAGGCCGGCCACACGATCAGCAGCAGGAACGCCAGCGCCGCGCAGGTTGCCACCACATCAAGATAGGCCCACATCTTCGGACCTGCGCTCGCGACCACCGCCGTCATGCGCATGTGTTCGGCGCGGCGGAACGCCACCACCGCGCCCAGCATCGCCAGCCACAGGAACAGGATCGACGCCAATTCATCCGACCAGATCAAGGGCTGGTGCATGACATAGCGCGAGATCACGCCGGCGAACAGGATCACGATCTCGGCGACGACCAGCAACGCCGCCGGGATCTCGACCAGCATGCCCAGCACGGCTTCGATCGATCCGGCGATCGAACGGCGGCGAGGGGGCATCGCCTCGCCTGCCGTCACGGATGTGAATTCGAGCTGAACCATTTCGGTCCCCTAGACGATGCCGTTCAAGACAGCTTGCCGACCGACTTTTCCAACAGCTCCCAGGCGTGGTCGCCGTATTTGCCCTTCCACTCGGCATAGAAGCCGGCGGCGCGGAGCTTTTCGCGGAACGGCGCCACGTCGGGTTGGTTGAAGGCGAGGCCCTTGCCCGCGAGTTCCTGCCTCACGCTGGCATTGAGCTTTTCGGTGTCCTCACGCTCCTTGACCGCCGCTGCGTTGACGTTCTTGGCGACGATCGCCTTGACGTCGTCAGGCAGAGCCGCCCATGCGCGGCGGTTCATCAGGAACCAGAAGCCGTCCCACATGTGATTGGTCATCGAGCAATATTTCTGCACCTCGTACAGCTTTGCCGCCGAGATCAGCGCCAGCGGATTTTCCTGGCCCTCGACGATCTTGGTCTGCAGCGCCGAATAGACTTCGCTGAAATTGATCGAGGCGGGCGAGGCGTCGAATGCCTTGAACATCGAAGTCCACAACGGCGACACCGGCACGCGGATCTTGAACCCTTTGTAATCGTCCGGCCCGTTGATCGGCTTGGTCGATGACGTGGTCTGACGAAAACCGTTGTCCCAGATCTTGTCCATCACCTCGAGACCGGCCTTGTTGATTTCGCCGCGCACGAAAGCGCCGAGATCGCCGTCCATGGCCTTCCAGACCGTCGGGTAATCCGGGAATGCGAAGCCGATGCCGTTGATCGAGGCCGCCGGCACCAGGGTCGCCAGGATCAGGCCGGACAGCGTGAAAAACTCGACGCCGCCGGAACGAACCTGGCTCAGCATATCGGTGTCCGAACCGAGCTGGCTATTCGGGAAAACCTGCAGATCGAACCGGCCATTGGTCTCGGTCTTGATCGCCGCCGCCATTTCACGGGCACGCGCCACGAACGGGTGCGACTCCGGAAGATTGTTGGCGAATTTGTAGTTCCATTCAGCCTGCTGCGCGCGCGCGACGTACGGTGCGCCGACGCCGCCAATGACCGCCGATGCCGCGGTCGCCTTGAGCAGCGTGCGTCGTGAAAAGCTCATCTGGTTCTCTCCCTTGCAGTGTTCTTGTTGGCATCATAGGGGCCCGGCTTCGCCGGGTCACCCATCGTCCTTGTCTGGCTTATTGCCTGCTTTCTTCGAAAATACCAAGCGTTCCGCCATCAGCTTTTATGCCGATCGATTTCATGCGACGCTACCGCAACGAGGCCGGCGGAAAAGACCGGCCGATGGACGAGGGAGGGCGGGCCATCATGACCGATCGCGGCGTCGCAACCGTGACCGGAGGCGCTTCCGGTATCGGGCTGGCGATTGCGAAGGCCCCGCTCGGCGATGGCTGGAAGCTCCGTGATTGCCGATCTGGCGCCTGGCCCGCTCGAGGCCGCCCGCGCCCAGCTGGAACCGGTGCGCGCCAACGCTACCAAATGCGTGGTGATGGATGTCGCCAACGAGGCCAGCGTCATTGCCGGTCTGGACGGCTGCGCGAGGCCGGTTTCGGACCGGTCCGCGGCTTGGTCAATTCCGGCCGGCATTGGCTGCGCTACGCATCGCCGGACGAGATTTCGGGCGCGGCGCTGTTTCTGCTCGACGACACCAAAGCCAGCTTCGTCACCGGGCACATTCTCAACGTCGATGGCGGCTTCGCGGCCGGTGGATATCTGCCGATCCGGGCGTAGCCGCAACTGGCGGCCGCTGGCGTTCGTTTTACCGTGGGATCGCAGGATTTTTCGACAAGTCTCTGTAATTCCTATGGATATAAATATTCCATAATATACCTTATGCGAATTCGAGATATTCGGATCGACGCACGAACGCGGTCTGCTGTCGCGCACACCACTCCGTTCACAGGATTCCTGCACTTTCTGTTGCGTCTCGTCGGGCGGTTCGCTGAGCGCGCAGATGCCGCGCGATCGTGGAAGTGCCGCCTTCTGTCCTTCCCTTAGGCAAGCCACATAAGTCCAGTGGCCGAAATCATCGAGCATTTGCCGAGGTTGAACGAGTGATGAGAATGGAGAACGGCGCCACTTTCGGCGAATTTGTCGTATTGCGAGCTCTGGAGGGCCAAGGGCCGGGGAAGCCCCCTTCTCCGAACTGTCAAAGATCGAGTGGCGAGGTGTCGAGCGGCTTCTTGGCCGCATGCTGCCGCCGCGGTCGCGCCAGAAAGGCGTGCTCGGCCGGCGGACCATGAAGGGCGACGGAATGCGCCCGGCCCTCGTTCAGCGCCGCTTTGTCGGATCCGCGCTTCACTATCGTCTGACCAAACCCGGCTATCGCCAAGCCGGGATGATAGATCGCACCATACTGCGCAATTAAAGGAGTGTCTGGACGCGATTGGTGCGCCACAGGGAGCGATTGTCTATATGAGCCTTGGCGAAGTGGTGTGGATATAAGCCGGCGCCCTGCCTTAACCTCGATGATTTTGCATCCACCCCACCGACTTCGGGGTCAATCGAGCCTGTTTAAGCAGAACGGAATCAGTAACCCAAGCCGCTGAATACCCTGCTGCTCGCGCCGACGCCGACAGGTGTGCCCTTAGGCCTGAATCGAGTCTGTTAGTCCACGGGGCGCATCGTCCGCGCGCGCCATCCGCTCGGATTGCAGTATTATCTTCAGGACCCGGATTTCGCTCTGCATCGGCCGTCAATTCGTGAGCCGACTGACAGCGGCAGTCCGCTTGGGTTGCCGGGTTCGCCACTGCGCTCGATCCTGGACAAAGTACTGATGCCCATATCTGAAGCGGCGTGAGCGTCACGCAACTCAGTGCCTCGTTCGGTAAATTCAGGCGCAGGCTACCTACGCGATCGCGCCTTCGATCTCTGGAGCACGCGTGACCTGTGCGGTGTCAACCTGGGGAGGATCGGCCCAATGCATGTCCTTATAATTGAAGCCGCGCGCGAGCGTGGGCTTCACCACCATGAAGTAGGGCGAAATATCGAAGTCGCGCGGCGCATAAAGTGACCAGTGACGGATCTCGGCAATTTCGTGCCGCGTCGTCCCGCTTTCGACGTGCGTGATCTGGGGCAGGACCGGGTAACGCACGGCGTCAAATGCTTGCGCAATCAGCGAAGAACAGATGATGCGGCTGGCATCCCCGGAGCCGAGCGCGATCGTTCGGCTACGCCAACGCTGCGTCAGCGGCCATGGAAATAAATAACGCATCAGGTCGATGACGTTCTTGAAATCGTAGCCGAGACCGACGCGCTCCGAGACGTAACGGCAGACCTTTTCACAGTCCGCTTCGCTCAGGCCCACTGGCCGGCAAATGCGGGTTTGACAATGCAGATATTTCGACAGCGGCGCCGCCACGACTCCTTCGTCGATATTGGCTTCGATCAGGACGTCGGGCTCGCCGTCGTTTGCGGCGCCCGCCATCGGCCCGACGTACAACGCCGAATGCGACCAGGTCGATTGAGTGAGATATTTGATGCTGCCGGAAATACGACCTTTGCCCTCGACTAGCAAAACGTCACCGGGTCGAAGGGTGTCCCGTAAGGCCGTCAACTCGTTCCGAGTGAACAACTCACAGTGGTTTGCAGGCTTCTGCAAGCGGGCGATCAAACGTCCGGCATTGTCGAACATCCAGCCCATGACACGTCCCTCACGTTTTGGTGTTTTCCCCCTATGGCAGTTCCAGATAGCTCTACTGCCGTTCACTACATCCCAAGCGTAATCATTGAGCGATGGATCGGACAATTGTACCGAGGTTGATTCGTACGTAAAATTTGGTTGAGAAGAGCATACCTAGGTTTAGGATCGGCCGCGCACAGCGGCCAAAACGCTGGTCAAAGTCCGTCAAAATTAATGAGGAATACGCTAGACGCGGCGCAAACATTTCGGGGGAAATTTTGCTTCTCCGGCCGGCCAGGCGACGGTCACTAGCTCGCCAGTCTCAACAACTAAACCGATTGGACCTCCGCTATTCAGTCGGACACGTTCTCCTAGAGTCAGGGGTATGCGACGGCTCACGCCTGTCCATCTCCTCTCCAAAAGAAAGCCAAAAACCGGCAGCGCAACTGCTACAAGAACAACAATCCGTGCCCAGTTGACTGGTTGCTCGTAACCGTTCGCCATGCTTGTTGGATTAATCAAGTCGCCACCCCTCTTTGCATCGCTTAAGCTGAGGAAATGCGGACGATTTGCACGCGTCGAGGCACCTTTCAAGTCATCTGTGAGCATCGTGGCGCTATACCCGGAGATAGGTCAACGAGTAGGTCAGCACCCTTCCCGCTCCAGCACGGAAAACCCACCGCGGCAGCGGCAAGGCAACCGAATACGGCGAAGCGTCGGACCGCCAAGCTTACCAAGCAAACGGGCCGCCGACGCCGCCGCGCGCGAAGCCAGCGCCGATCGCCGCATTGGAGACGAAGTTGTTGCTGACGCGCATCTGCGCCATCCCTCCAAACACATTCTCGCCACTGAAAAGAACTGCTATTCGGAAATGCTGAACGACCGCGCTTTCGAGCTAAGCCCTTTTTCGCCGTTGGCTATTTCAGCCGTTAAGTAATATGTCCCCGTTCTAACTTCCACTTTCCGACCCACATAAGTCAGGTAGTTGGCCTTGCGGCGCGGAAGCGCATTGGTCGTATGGTCAATCAAAGTAACTTCGCCGGGCCCAACCAACCTGATCCTGAATCGCGACCCTTCATCGACGTTAATTGCCCACACCCACACGACCGCCGAATTGCTCCGGCCGGTTGCGAGAGGCGGCCCACCCGTTCGGACCAGATTGGACAGCTCGGGCGGAGCATTGGCCAAGCCAACATCGAGGATCGCAACAGGAGGTTGAGCCAACGCTTGCCTGGAGCCAGTGTCAAATAGACTTCCCGAAAGGTCGCCACAACCGTGGGCTTTGTTTCCCAACGGCTTCCCGGTGACTGGCTCAACTAGCTTGCCATCGAGACGCACCGATAGATGAACATGGGGAAATTCGGCGACGCCAGAAGAGCCGATAAATCCTATGCGTTCGCCTCTTCGCACGTTCATACCCGGACGAACGGTCAGACTGCCGTTCTTCAGATGGCAGTATTGAGAGGAAAGCGCAGCCTGGTGATCGATCACTACGCCGTTGCCACACTCCCTGCCACCCATCCGGGGGCTATCATTCGCAGCGTCAAAAATCTGATCAGGCACGCCGTCCCTGATTCGCGATATCGTTCCGTCCGCCACTGCAATCACCGGAACGTCTTGGGCTATATCGCTGAGCGATCGCAAGCGGATATCCCACCCGGTATGCCCTTCATAGGTCGCATGGCCGCACAACGGATCGAGCGTGCCGTGCCCGGGATCGACGTCCGGCATCTGTTGAACGAAACAGTCCTGCCGTAGCCTGCAATCGACCGGCAGACCCAGCCGTGTCTGCTCTTCAGATTTGGTGAGCGATGGCAGTGAGCCATTGCCAACGATAGCGACGCCAATTGTGAAAGCGAGATGATACAGACAACGCGCCACGACAAGGTATCCTCCGGACAACGTTACGACGAGTTTCGCAACACGACAATTCTCGCGGTTATGAATCAAGACCTGCGCCTTGCTCATGAGAATGAAAAATCATCAGCTGCGGGTACAACGACTTCTCCGCTAAAACGCGTTGCGAAGTCTTTCGCGTTCTTCGGATCGAGGAAGCAGAAGATAATCCAAACCCGGTGATCGGCTCGTGTTCTTAAATACCCAGTGCGCAATTCTTCGCCGCGCTCCAGATAGAACTGTACTATCGCGTCCAGCTCATTAACTACTCTTCCGTTAAGGCCCCACATTCCGAGCTCCTCTGGCTGCCGGCCAGAATTGCTCTCAGCGTTCGCGGAAGGCGCGATTCATCTGATCGGTGAATGGCTTTGCCAGATAGGAAGCCACCGTTCTTTCCTGAGTCGAAACGAACACCTCCGCCGGCATGCCAGGCACCAGCTTCATTCCATTCAGTTTAGCAATTGCATCCTCGGTCGGGAGCAGATTGACGTACGCGATGTAATACTCCTGACCGTTCGCCGGATCGCGAGCCGAAGCGGGAGAGACCATGGCGACCCTGGCTTTCATTTCCGGCGTTGTGGTTCGGTTAAACGCGGTGAGCCGAACCCGGGCAGCCTGCCCTTCCCTTACCTGGTCGATGTCGGCCGGCGAGATCTTGATCTCGAACTTGAGTTCTGCATTTTGCGGAACGATCGTAGCGATCTTCGCCGCGGGCGTGATGACGCCGCCAACCGTATGCACAAACAGCTCGTTCACGTAGCCCGAAACGGGAGAGCGAATTTCGGTGCGCGACAGACGATCCTCAATCGCCAATTTTCGCTCGCTCAATTCGGAAATGCGGGCGTCCACCGTGCGCAGGTCACGCTGCGCCTCGGTGCTGGCGTTCTGGTCGACCGCGATGATCTGCACTCTAATTTCGCTGGCGCGGACCTTGGCACGGGCGATACTGGCCGAGATCTCGCCTCGCTCTCCCAGAATCCGCGCCCAATCACGGTGCGCCGAGTAAACCCGCGTGTACTCGACGATCTTCTTGTCGAACAGAGAGTCCAGCTTGTCGCGCTCCGCACCAACCAGTTTGATTTCTTCCTCTTTGGCAGCGCGACGCGCTTCCATTCCGTTGATCTCCTCCAGGGTCTGGCTAATGCTGAGTTCAAGTTGCTCTTTCTGACTGTCCCTGCCCAACTTGTTGCCCGCAAACAGGCGGCTTTCTCCGTGGATCACGATATCCGCGGTGCTCGACACCCGCCCGAGATCGGCCGGGAATTCGATCGCTGGAAGGTTGTCGCGTTCCGCAATCAGTCGCGCCTGACGGCCCAAGGCTTCGCCCAGCTGCGAGCGCACGATAAGGAGTTCCGCTTTGATCTGGACGTCGTCCAGCGTCGCCAGAACCTGCCCTTCCTTGACAAGGTCGCCCTGCCGAATCGCAAGCATTTTCACAATGCCGCCGTCTCTGTGCTGCACTTCCTTGAGGTTCTGGTCGACTCTCACGATACCGGAGGCGACCACAGCGCCTTCAAGCTGCGCGATAGCCGCCCATCCTCCACAGCCGACCACCAACAGAACCACGAGCGCCAGACCACCCAGCACCCGTGGCCACAGCCGGAACGGCTTTTCCTTGGGATGAGCAGCGGGCGTTGGCGACACGCCGGAAGTGAACTCTTTCGAATTCGTAATGTTTCATGGCCTTATTCCCTCGGTGGCCTTAGGCGACGGCAACGGTGAACTGAAGATGATGATGTCCGAGAACTTCTATGGAGTAAAAGTCCTCGGTGTCGGGCCGGTCGTGCACATCGACGAAGGTTATATCGTTGCTGTCGATCTGCTCGAAGCGGAAACGCACCGGGCGGTGGTGGTCCCCGTCTGCCGACAGATAGATGTCGCTGAACATGTCGGAGAGATGGTCTGCTGCGCCTTCCTCCTGGAGGTAGCTGATCTCGTAGGTCGCAGCGACGATGCGATCGCCAACCGTGAAGTCCGTAATCCTGCGAACCGTAAGCGCCTGCTGTTCGTCTTCCTCCTCCCTCTGGAATTCAAAGGTGTCGTTGCCGTCACCGCCTGCCATCGAGACCGAGCTTGATCCGGCGACGATATGGTCATCGCCGGATCCACCAATGACCTCCTCAAAGGCTGCAATCAGGTCGTGGCCAATATCGAGGCCATCTGCCGTGCCCCTTCCGACGTCGACTGTGATGCTGAACGTCGCGGTCGAGTAATCGAGCCTGTCCTGCCCGGCGCCTCCGTCATAGGAATCGTTAGCCGAGTCCGCCGCAGCCATGACATGGTCATCGCCGCCGCCACCGGAGACCGTGTCACATCCCGTGCCATCCGAAATCGTATCGTTTCCAGCACCGCCCTCAAGCGCGTCATTACCCGCGCCACCGCTCATGGAGATTGCCGTCACTCCTGCGATGATGAGATCGTCGCCACCTCCGCCGATGACCTCCTCGAATCCTGCGATCACATCGTGGCCGGTCTCGCAGCCGTCGGCAGTTCCGTTTTCAAGGTTAGCCGTGACCCGCTGGGTGGCCGCAGAATAGTCCAGAGTGTCCCGCCCGGTGTCGCCATCGTAGCTATCATCGACTGCGTCGGCTGCAGCCAAGACATGGTCAGCGCCGGCGCCGCCGTGGACCGTGTCGCAGCCCGTTCCGTCTGACAATACGTCGTTGCCGTCGCCTCCTAACAGGCGGTCGTTGCCGGCGCCCGCGGTCATCACATCGTTCCCGGTCCCTCCGGCGAGGTTATCGTCGCCGTCGCCGCCATCGAGCGTGTCGTTGCCCGCGTCGCCCTGCAGCGTATCGTTGCCGGCGCCGGCCACCAGAATGTCAACTCCCGAACCGCCGGAGATGAAATCGTCACCTTCTTCGCCCAGGATGGTGTCGTCGCCGTCCTCGCCGTACAAATGGTCGTTGTCAACGCCACCGAAGACGATGTCGTTGCCTGCGCCGGCGAACACCACGTCGTCGCCCGCTCCTGCGTAGACAGTGTCGTTGCCGGCTCCCGCAATGATGTGGTCGTCGCCGGCTCCTCCCATGATGATGTCGTTGCCTTCGCGAGCGTCGATGTTATCGTCGCCAGCACGACCATCGATGGTGTCGGCGCAATGCGTTCCGATAATATTGTCGTCCCCGGCGGTCCCGATGATCGGTGGCGCGTCGATTACGCTGAAATATGCTGTCTGTTGAACCGATGCCGATCCGTCGCTGATTGTATAGGTCAGCGTGACGTCGCCGACCGTGCCCGCGTCGCGGACGAACATCCAACCGCCGTCCTCGGTTTGCGTAAGCGTGCCTGAGGTCGATGAGAGGGCCACTATGCTCAACCGGTCGCCGTCCGGGTCGGTGGTGCCGGCCAACAATGCCAGGATGGAAATCATCAATACTTGGCAACCGGCGAGATCCTGCAAATGCACCGGTCCACTGGTCCGCGGCGCTCGGTTGCGAACGGGATCCGGGGGCGTAATGACGGCTGGATCGGGATTGCGCGGGCTCGGTTGCCTGTCATCACCTCCGCCGCCTCCTCCACCTCCACCTCCACCTCCGCCGCCTCCTCCGGAATTCGACGGCGCGGGCGGGCGATTGTCGTTGCGGCCTTGAACCGCGTCCCCGATCGGTCCGGTCGGGATACGAAGCGAAAACGGAGGCGCCGGTTCAATGGGCCGGGAGCCACTCGTCAGAAGATCGCCGCTCTCCTGGACAATTCGGATCGGCACCACATTGTCAGAGGATTTGGTATCGACGGCAGAGGCCGCGGCCACATCTTCATCAATTGCAGCGCCGATTTCGTCGTCTACTCGTGGATCGCTTTGATCTGCATCGCCAAGGTTGCTACTCATTTGCTGTTCGTGCGCTTCCAGCTTTACCGGCAGGAAGCTTTTCAGGTATGCGGCACAACCGGTCAGAAACAGCAGGAAAGCGATTGGTACGATTCTCCTCTTCTCTTGCTCGGGCTCGGCGTAGTCCTCACGCGTCGGTTGCGACCGCCGCGATTGCGACGTTTGCTTGAGCCCCTTGGCGGTGATCATGCTGGCGTCCTTAGTTGCGTTTGGAGGCCGTCAGAAACGGAATCGGAAATGGGTCTCGCTGCCGGTTGGAGTCCCGGCGTCATGATGTCCTGCTTTTTGCCGAACGCGACCATGCGGCCGTTCTGCACGATGGCGACGAGATCTACCGCGACGAGTGCGCTGGGACGGTGGGCAATCACGATCGTGATACCGCCCCGCGCGCTGATGCCCTCGATCGCCTGGGTGAGAGCCGCCTCTCCTTCGCCATCAAGGTTCGAATTGGGTTCGTCCATGATGACGACGAAAGGATTCCCGTAGAGTGCGCGCGCCAGGGCCACGCGCTGCCGCTGGCCCGCCGACAAGGCCGCACCCTGGGGGCCGAGCTGTGTTCGGTATCCGTCCGGCATTCTCACGATCATTTCGTGGACGCCCGCCGCCTGCGCCGCTTCGACCACTTTCCGGTAATCTGGTTCAGGCTCGAAGCGGCAGATATTCTCTTCGATCGTTGCATCCATCAAGCTGACTTCTTGTGGGAGATAGCCGATATGCTGTCCGATCTCGTCCTCGCGCCATTGGGTGAGATCAGCGCCGTCCAGCCGAACGCTGCCACGCAGCACCGGCCAGATCCCGGAAAGAGCCCGCACCATCGTCGTCTTTCCGCCGGCGCTGGGCCCGATGATGCCGAGCGCCTGGCCAGCCTCAAGCTCGAAGGCGACGTCGCTCAGGATGATTTGCCCGGAACCGGGCACCGCGACCGTGATCTTTTCCACGCTGAGGCGCTTGCTCGGCACCGGCAGCTTCATAGGCTGGTCGGCGGCCGCAAGGGCCACGACCGTATCGCGAAGCCGCTGGTAGGCCATCCGCGCCGCGATGAACGATTTCCAGTTACCAATCGCCAGATCCACCGGCGCCAGAGCACGCGCGGATGCCACGGAACAAGCGATAATGGCCCCGGCGGTGAGTTCGCCCTTTATCGTGAGATAGGCACCGAGACCGAGCACCGCTGACTGCAGCAGCATGCGCAGCACCCGGGATACCGCAGCAAAGGTACCCGTGATATCGTTCGCTTTGGTTTGAAGCTCCAAATGTTCGCCGTTGGCCTCCGTGAAGCGGCTCACGGCACGGTCCGCGAAGCCCATGGCCTTAAGCACTTCCGCGTTGCGGGCGTTGCTGTCCGCGATGGTATTGCGTGCCATCGCCGCCTTCCGGGTGGAAAGGCTGAGGCGCTTCGTCATGACCTCGCTAACGACAGTCAGAACTGTAAGGACGAACGCACCCGCGAAAGTCAGCGCGCCCAACATCGGATGCAGGAAGTAGATGAATACCAGATAGATTGGCATCCATGGCAGATCGAACAGCGCTGCCGGTCCCTGGCTGCCAAGAAAGCCCCGGACCGTGTCGACGTCGCGGCCGCGTTCGAGTGCTTCAGATGTCGAGAAACCGAACCGCGGCATGTCGATCGCCACCCGGTGCGCCAATGGCGCCACTCTCCGGTCCAGCCGCGCGCCGATACGCACCAGCACCTGCGAGCGGATGACGTCGAAGCAACCCTGGAAGAGATAAAGTCCGATGACCAGGCCTGAAAGAGTAAGAAGCGTGGGGATGCTGCCGCTTGTCAGCGCCCGGTCGTAGATCTGCATCATGTACAGCGATCCGGTCAGCGCCAGCACGTTGATCATCCCGGAGATCAAAAACAGGAACAGCATTATGCCGCGGAAACCGCGGGTGAGCTCCGCAAGGTTACGGCGCTTTGCGGGAGTGAGCTCTTTTGAATTGGCCATGTGATGCGCCCAGTTCGGAAATGATGGCTTGAAAAGCGGGAGGGATGAGAGTGGACGGGAAGCAGAATTCACATCTGCTTCCCGTATCGTTGCTTAAGCCTCAGAGACCGAGGTTCGCGTTGGTCAGGTTCTGATGACCTGCGATCTCGACCGTGAAGTCGGCATCGGCGTTGCCGTCGATGTTGCCCTGGATCACGGTAAAGTCTCCGTCAGCACGCGTCTCGAACGTCACTGCGAGCTGCCCCGCTGCGGTGAAGGCCCCGGTGACCAGCGTAAAGCTCTGGTCAGTAGCCGTACCCACATTGGCATCGATCGCCGTCAGATCGACGCGGTCACCAGGCTCGAAGCCGAGAATGGTGTCGCCATCGGCGGCCGACGCCGATGTAAACTTGAAGGTGTCGTTGCCGGCGCCGCCATTCATCACGTTGGCTGCATTGCTCGCAGTAATGGTGTCGCTGCCGGAGCCGGTATTAATGTTCTCGATTCCCCAGATCGTGTCGTTGCCGGTCTGGGAGCTGGACGCGGTGCCGTTCGACAAGGGGCCGGATCCGAGGTTGACGGTGACGTTCGCGGTCGCCGCCGACATGTCGAGCGTGTCGGTGTCGGTGCCGCCGTCGCTGTCGTCGCCGAAATAGACGTCGTTGCCATCGTCAATCTCGGCCACGATCAGATCGTTGCCGGCACCGCCGAACACCGAGTCGTCTCCGGCTCCGGCATTGATGAGATCGTTGCCTCCATCACCGAGGATGCGATCGGCTCCGGCATCGCCGTAGATGACGTCGGCGTGGCCGCCGCCGAACACCTGATCGTCGCCGGCTCCGGCGAAGATCACGTCCCGGCCGTCGCCACCATTGACGAAATCGGCGCCCTCTCCGGCCGAGATCGCGTCAGCACCGGCACCGCCTGTGGCCACGTCGTCTCCCGCGAATGCGATGATGTTATCGTCGCCTGCCGTTCCGGCCAGCACGTCTGCCTGGGGCGTGCCCGTCCGGACCACGCCGGCTCCTGGTGCTGTCGTTCCAGTTCCACCGGTCGTGTCGGTGTCACCGTCGTCATCACCACCGCAGCCGTCGTTATCGTTGTCATCATCGTCATCGTCGTTGCCGGCGGTATTGTCGTGCTCATCCTCCTCCTCATCATCGTTACCGACCTGCGGCATGCCGCCGGGGGCCGTGAAGGTGACGGAGTGGGACCCGTTGGTCATGGTGCTCACACCATTCGCATCGGTCGTCGTGGTGTAGTCCGCTGCCGTCGCACCCGCGGGCAGTTCGATCACATCCTGGGGACGCAGGTTCCCGATGATGGTGTCGTTGCCGCCGTTGGACCTGAAGACGATGCGATGCGCCGAACTCAGGGCCGAGATGTTGACCGTATCGTTGCCCGCCTGTCCGTCGATCATGATGGTGTTGAGTCGCAGACTGGTGCCAGAGAAGTCGCCGAACACGTTGAAGCTATCGCCGGCGCCCGCACCGCCGCTCGTTCCCGAGGGATCCACACCATTGATGCGGATTTCCTCGATTTCAGTCAGTTCCGCGATGACGTTCGCGAAACCCGTGCCACCGCGGGTAATCACGATCTCGGGCGTCCGCCCGTTGAAGCTGCCGAGGGCATTTCCGGCCACCGCGTCCCACGCCGCCAGCGTATAGATATTATAGGTTTCCCCGGCAGCATTGCCGTTGATGACGAAGGTATCGCCGACAGCGCCTTCGGTGCCGCCGTTTACCTGGTCGCGGCCATCGGAGTTGACGAGCGATGTCCCCGTTGCAGTATTGGCATTCCAGATGATCGTGTCGTCACCGGCGTCGCCGTTGAGAACATCTGCTCCCGGCCCGCCCGTCCCGTTAAGGCCGCCGGTAATCGTATCGTTGCCACCGCCTGCGTTGACTGTGTCATTACCGGCAAGAGCACTGATGATGTCGTTGTTGGCGGTACCGTTGAGCGTATTGTTGCCGGCGGTTGCACCCGGAAGAACAGTGCCCGCAACCGCCAATGTGAAGTCAGTAATATCCATGTTGGCGTTCGTTACGCCGTTTACACGGATCGTACCGATCTGGTTGGCGGCTCCATCGGTGATAGTGAGCAGCGTATTCCCGGCTCCACCGATCGTGCTTTCGATCACACGCGCGGTAAAATTGGCCGCGGTGATACCCAGAGCGCTCAAATCGATGCGGTCCTGATTGGCCGGGGTGCCGCCCGCAGCGTCAAAGCTGTTGATGACGTCCGCGCCGAAATTGGGCGTGTTGTAGACAATCGTATTAAAGCCGCCGCCGACGTCGATCGTGTCGTCGCCGGAATTGCCGATGATCGTGTCGTTATCGTCGCCACCGGTGATGATATCGTTGCCGATACCGCCGTCGATCACGTCGTTCCCGTCGCCGCCATTCAGGGTATCCACCCCTGCTCCGCCAAAGATCTGGTTGTTCTCGTCGTTGCCGTTGATGACGTTATTGAGCGCGTTGCCGGTGCCGGAGATGGCTGTGCCGTTGAGATCGAGGTTTTCGACATTGGCACCCAGCGCATAGGAGATATCGGATTCGACCCTGTCGATGTCTGTCGCGAGGGCCGACGTCTCGGTGACCACGTCGCCGGCATCGTCGACCTGGTAGATGTCGCTGCCGTCGCCGCCGATCATGATATCGGCACCCAGCCCGCCGTCGAGCGTATCGTTGCCGGCGAGACCGCTCAGCGTATCGGCGAGGTCGCCACCGCTGATGACGTTGTTGAGGCTGTTTCCGGTACCGACAAAGAGATCGGCATCAATGCCCGTGTAGGTGAGGTTTTCCACATTGGCAATGAACTCGAGCGAAAGCGCCGCCATCAGCGTTTCCACCGTGTCGGTGCCGGCGTTCAGTCCTTCGACCACGACATCGCCGATGTCATCGACGACATAGGTGTCGTTACCGGCGAGACCGATCATGGTATCGAGATCGGCGCCGCCGTCGAGGAAGTCGTCGTCACCGGTCTGTGAACCGCCGACCAGCAGGTCGTCGCCGAGCCCGCCGAACAGATCGTTGTCACCGGTGCCGCCGAAGATCAGGTCGTTCCCGCTGCCGCCGGTGATTTCGTCATTCACGCCGTTTTCGCCAACGATGAAGTTGTTGGCAATGGACGTGGAGAGATTGACGCCGCCGGTGTCGCGATTGCCAGGATCCAGTCGGCTGACAAGGTAATCATCCGGGCCCAGCAAATAGCCCTCGTACGTGGCGCTGTTGAAATTGATGCGCTCCACGCCGGTCTGGGCGTTGGTTCCGGCGAAGTGCCCGGCAACCGTTATTGTCTGTGCCACGGATGTCGCGCCGCTCGGCAAGCTGTAGTTGATGACCAGATCGCCGTTCTGCGTGCCCGTATTGCTGTCGCTGGCGTTCAACCCGGTCAGCGTCATTATCGGGAGGTCGGTGAGCGGATCAATCCCGGTGACCGGCGCCGCGATCGAGATCAGATCCGCTGAGCCGCCACTGGTTGCACTTACACCTTCATTGATGACGTCGTTTCCGTCACCAAGCGTAAACGAGTAGGTATCGTCGCCGAGGCCGCCATTGAGCGTATCGACACCACCGTTGACGCCCGGAATCGTGGCAGTGACCGTCACGTTGTCGATGTAGAAATTGTCTCCATTATCCCAGTTGTTTCCGTCGCCCGTGGTTCGGAATCGGATCGCGGAGCCAGCGCCGATCTGATTGCCGGTCAAGACGGCATTGAACGTACCAGCCCCATTGCCTGTTGTGCTTCCTAGAGTGCCACCAACAAGAGTTTCCCAAAGGCCGGTGGCGACGTTGAGTGCTTCGACGATGACGCTTTGTCCGGTTCCGAGATCGTCGTCCTCGTAGTTGAACGACAGAGTTACTGCTGTGGCACCGGCCAGGTTGATTGACCGCTGGATGATTTCTCCACCGTCGACGTTCTGATTGAAGCGAAGCCGGTTGCCGTTGATATCGATGTCGCCATTCGATGGGCTGGTCGCGCCGTCGTTTGTTTCAGACCAGTTTCCAGCAAAGTTGGCTGAGCCACTGTTGATCGAGTAGGAATTGGAGTTGAAATTATCGACAAAGGTCGCGGTCCCGGAGCCCGGGCCGCCAACGAGGATGTCATTGCCCGCCAGGCCATTGAGCGTGTCCGCGCCCGCCAGACCAAGGATGAGGTCGTCCTGTGCCGTGCCATTGAGCGCCACATCGTTGCCTGGCGTACCGACGACGATGTTCAGCACGCCGCCATCAAGGAATTTGACCTGCTCGATGTTGCGCAGCCGGTCGGTTCCATCGAGCTGATTCTCGATAACATGCCTGACAATCAGCTGCCCGTCCGCGGTGGCGGAGAACGCGTATTCAGAGCGAAGGCCCTGATACCTGGCAACGTCGATGTCACCGGTTGTTGTATCGGTCCGGATCGTACGCACGATGCCAAGTTGGCCCGGATTGATCGTGCCGGCGAACACTTCTGCGGTAAGCGCAGTCATGCTGTTGACGAGGCGGATCGGTTCGCCTGTGCGCGCAGTGGTCGACCAGACACCAATCTGTACGTCCAGCCACTTGTCGCCGTCTATGATGTCATCTCCGGCATTGCCCTGGATCACGTCGCTGCCGTCGCCGCCCAGGATGATATCGCCGGCCGCGAAGGACGTAACACCCGCCCCCAGCACCGCCTGGAGCCCGCTCACGAGGGCAATTCCCTGTGCGTCCAAGGCACTCCCCAGGAATCCCGTCGATCCGCCTGCGGAGAGGGGAGCCAGTGTCGCGGCGTCCTCGTTGGAACCGGCCAGGATGTCGGCGAACCGTGTGCCCGACAGACCATTCACCAACTCAAACTCGTCGAGTGCCGCGTTCTGAGGCAATGTCGGGGCTTCGTCGAATATGATCGGGATCGACAAGTCGGCATTCACGCCCTGGACATTGTCCTTATAGGTCGCCCAGTCGAAACCGGACATGCCAGCCATTTTGCCGCGGCCGGGGCTACCGACAAAGATGTCATCGCCGCCTTCGCCGATGAACTCGTCGAATCCACCGTCGCCGAGGAAGACGTCATTGCCGCGAATGCCATCCCGAGCAAAGATCTCGTCGAAGTTGTCGCCCGGAGCTCCATCGAAGGTCCCGGTTTCGAGCCAGTCATCACCCTCGTTGCCAAGCAGGCGTTCGGCGTTCTTGTTGCCAAGGATGAAGTCGTTGCCTTCGCCGCCGAAGACCTCGGAACCCATATCTGTACCGAGGACGACGAAGTCCTGTCCGGCACCGCCAAGCACGAGGTCGAGGCCATTGCCCGCATTGACAGCATCGTTGCCATCGCCGCCCTTGATGTTGTCGTCGCCGCCAGCGTCGCGAATGATGTCATCGCCGGCGCCGCCATTGATGATGTCGTTACCAAAGCCGCCTTCGAGCCTGTCGTTGCCGCCATCGCCGAACAGCGTGTCGTCGCCGATGCTGGCGATGAGGATGTCGCCTCCATCGGTGCCGCCCAGCACCACATGCTCGTCGCCGGTATAGCGCAGGTAGTTCGTGTCCGGGCCGGTCGTGGCCGGATTGTTGCGGATGACCAGCGGAGTGAGGATGCCGCCGCCGGTCGGGTCGTTTCCGAGATTATCGGCGGCTTCGTTGACGTTCGTCGTAAGAGGATCGTCCTCCAGGATGAGGTCGTCGCCGGCAGTTTCTCCCAGACCTGGGTTGTACTGCTTGGTCCGATCGACTTCCAGGATCAGCCCCGGCGTCGAGAATACATCCGACGGAAGGTGCGTCGCGTCGGTATTGCGCATGATCAGCGAGGCGAAGGAATTGCCCTCCATTTCGCTGAACAGGTGCAGACCGTCGAGGCGCTGCAGGTAGTAGAAGCGGTCGCCGTTCTGCAGCCGCTCCATCTGAGTCTCAAAGACGAAGTTGAAGGTAGAGCCGAGCATACCGCCAAAAGGCATGGTCTCCTCGGCAAGACCGCCGATCCAGAGATCGATGTTCTCAAGACCACCAAGTGCGCCTCCCGCATAAGCGCCGGTTGCGTTGAGGAAGTCGAGGGCATCAGCAGGCACCAGGATGCCGCCGACCGAAATGCCCGTGATAATGGTCAGCGCGGCGTCGCGCTTGCCTTCGATGGTTGTCTGGTCGGTGATCAGCTCGTGCGTGCCGTAGGCAGCGATAAAGTTGATGATCGAGGCTTCGTTCTTGAGGTGGCCGGCGAAGTCGACCCAGCTTTCATAGGGCTTGAGCAGGGATTCTTCGTTGGTTGCCTCGTAAAACTCCCGCCGCGTGGCGTTCAGCGACGGCACGCCGGTGTCACGGCCGCGCGCCAGGTTGATGGTCGCAAGGTCGAGCGGCAGGCCCAGCAGATTGTTGCGGAGCGCGCTGGTGACGAACTCGTCGATCTGATTGCCTTCCTGACGCGTCATGCCGCGAATGACGGCGCCGGCAGAGATGCCGTCCAACACCGGGCCATTGGTGCCGTTGTTGGCAAACTGGACCGGGTTGAGGAAGCCCTCGATCAAGCCGATATCATGGTCGGTGAAGGTGGGATCGAACCGGTCAATGGTTTCGGTCAGCATCGAATGGCCAAAACGGTAGACCACGTGCGCGAACTCGGCGACGATATCAGGATTGATCGTCACGTCGTATCCGTCGGGAACAAGGAAGACATTGATGTTGGGCTGGATCTTGCGTGCGAATTCCTCGAAGACCAAATGTTGGTACTGCATTTCAGTGCCGAACTTGGCGGCCTGAAACAGGCGTTCGCCATCCCAGATCAGCCCACTTGCGTCGGCCGGCACGGTTGTCACATCGCCGATCAGCCACTCGTTGAGGAACGCGCTCGCTTCTGCCTGGCTCGCGCCGCCAGCAAGCATGTTGTTTGCGTCCTGAAGCACCACAGCTTTGGTATGTTCGACCAGCCGGTTGTGCTCGGAGTGGAACACATGGTGGACGGAGGTTAGCCCGATGTTCTCATTGGCGCGGCCATCGCCGGCGACATAATGGGCGTCCAGCAGCTCATTGTCGTAGTCGCCCAAGGTGAACTCGGGATCGTTGAACCCAATCGTCGTGTCGCCATCGGCCAAGCCATCGGGGACAGCGTCATGGGCGATGTCGGCAAGGAAGGCATGACCCGTCAGGATTACGTTTGCCGGGACTAGAACACCCAGACCGCCATTGGCCGCCGGATCTCCTTCCACCAGGCCGGTCGCGGTTACCATTTGCGGGAAGCCGTTGGGCCCTGGGATGAAGTTGCCGTAAGGGTCGGTGGCAAGCAGCGGGATGTTGCCGACATTGGAGTCGAGCAACTGGATGCCGAGGAGATCGGCCGCCTGCATCTTGACCTCTGCCCATGTGGCCATGCCACCGTTGCCGCCCTCGATCAGCTTGCCGGTGGATACCGGATCGCCGTCGGCGTTCAGGACGTATTGACGCAGGAAAACCTGATGCGAAGGATGAGAGGTATAGGTCTGATTTTGATCGACGAACGGAGTGGTGGTGTTGACCGGGCGCACGTCGTCGGACGTGCCGAGGACACCGTCCACACCGGGTGCAACAGTGGCGCGAGTCAGCACCATGAAATTGGTCTGACCGCCCGGCACATACAGCGGATCGTCGGGCATCAGCGGAATGAAGACGGTGCCGCTGCCACCCTTGTTGACGAGGTCGAGGCCGTGATCGAAGAACTGGCCGAACAGCGTGAACCAAGAGTTAAAGGGGGCCGAAAGGCCCTCGTCTGGCGCGATATTCGGTATCGAGACGTTGGAGCCTTCAAGTACGACGCCATAGGTATCGAGCAGCGTCATGAGACCGTCGTCGCTGACGTCGAGGGCCGCCTGCGCTTCCGTGAGAGCCTGCTGCGCGGCCGCCGCGGTCGCCTGAAGCGCGGCATTGCCTGGGTTGGCCGCCGCAGCGGCGGAGGCGTTGGCAAAGGTCCTCTCGGCTTCTCCGAGATCGTCGAACAGGGGGCGCAGCGGCGCGTATGCGGCAGATATCTCGGCCGTCACGGCCATCTGTGTTTCCGGAGTCACTGTACCGGCGCGCTGCAGCGCCGTCAGGATGGCCGACGGATTGCGCAACGTCTGATCAACGATGAGGTTGGATATGGTACGGATTTCAGGATCAAAGACGTCGCTTGGGCCGGCCGTGCCGGAACCATCGTTGTCTGTGCCCGGCGTGTAGCTCACCGGGACGAGCGCCCCACCAGGACCCGCAGGCACCATGATAGTCCGGAACTCGGTTCCTAGCCCCTCGGGAAACGGTTGGTCGGACGAACCCCAAGTCGGATGCAGGAGGTTGTTGTTGCTGCCGTCGACCGTTCGCAGACCCCAGGCCAGATTATAAGTGGGAATCAGGCCGCCCGGCCCATACAGCGGCTGACCGGCCGCATGCGCCTCGGCAATCTTGATCTGTGCCAGAATGAAATCCAGATCGCTTCTGATGTATGCAACCATGACACCCTCACCTGTTGTTGGACCAGACCGCAACGGCGGCCGGGCTGTTGAAGCCAATGTCGGTCATAAGATTGGAGATGATGCGTGGGTCCGCGTCGACGACGCTGTCCGGAATGCCGCAGGCTTTATCGACGGTACAACTCGTAGCCACAGCAACTCCCCCTGCCCTGCGCAATCGCGCTTCGATGTGATGCCAACATGAAGCTCGCGCCGCATGGAGACCTGCTCTACGATGTCATCTGAAATCCTTTGAAGGCCGCCGGTAAGGGGACAAGGTCCCGAGACGAACGTGAACAAGGTCCCGAGAAAGATCAGGACCAAGGTCCCGTGACATCGACCGACTGAGCGGGTTTCATTGATCGATTGCTCCGCTATCGTTAGGCTTAACTCGCTTCAAGGTCGCTCGAGGGCTATTTCGCGTCGTGGATGTGCTACACTTTCGTCTGCAACGGTTTCGACTATCGACGGAAACCTTTTTAGATTGCTCGTGAATTTCAAGTGCCTGCACCTCGCTTTGCAAGGACACACGACGATGAGTTGGCCGTCTATTAAGATCGGCTCCAAGATTTTCCGGTTCGGACTTGTTCAGCATTTTTTCGTGGCTGCCGGCATCACGATAGCTGCTTCGATGGCGCTGCTTTCGCTCGCAATCTCGCAACGAACCGAAACCAGCATGATACAAACGGCCGCCGACGAGGGGGCCCTTTTCATGGAGGTCTTCCTCGGTCCCTTAGCTCAAGAGCTTGTCACCTCCCGCAGCCTGTCTCCCGAGAGCGTAAAGAAGCTGGATGATTTGCTTGCAGGGAGGCTCGGCCAACGCATGAGGTTGATCAAGATCTGGCTGCCGGACGCGACGCTGGTGTACTCGACTAACAAGGAGACCATCGGCGGGCAATTTCCCTCACCTCATGTAACCGCAGCTCTCAAAGGCAAGGTGACTAGCGAGTTAGATGATCTGGTCGCCGTCGAAAATGCGACCGAGAGACCCTTGCATGTTCCACTCGTCGAAATTTATGCGCCGCTATTCCAGACCGGGACACAAGACGTCATCGCTGTCGGCGAAGTATATAATGACGGCAGGAGACTTGCGGCCGATCTCGCTTCGATCCGACTCGCATCTATCGGGATAGTTGGTGCGGTTACCGCTCCCATGATGTTGATATTGTTCCTGATCGTTCGTCGCGCTTCAAACCTGGTCACCAGTCACCAGGCATCCCTCATCCAAAAGATGACCGAAGCGGAGAATCTCGCCACGCAGAATGAACGCTTGCGACGGCTGGCAGACGATGCCCGCCTTGAGGCCGCGAACTCCAACGAAAATCTGCTTGCCCGGATTGGACAGGATCTGCATGACGGCCCAATCCAACTCGTCAGCCTCTTGATGCTCAAGCTGACCGAGCCGATCCGCAACAAACCGTCTGCAACTGGACGTCATGGTTCATATGATCCCGGCGCTGAAGCGTTGACCTCTCGGATTTTAACCGAGCTGCGCGGCATCTCGACCGGACTTGTGCTGCCCCAACTGGAGGGCTTGACGGCAAACGAAATATTACAGTTTGCCGTCCGACAGCATGAGGATGCAACGGGGACGAAGGTCAGCTGCCAATTTGATGACTTGCCAGGAGACCTCGCGCTGCCGGTGTCAATATGCTTGTACAGGATGGTGCAGGAAGGACTGAATAATGCTTTTCATCATGGGAAAGCAGCAGGACAGCGGGTCGAGGTTTGGGCCGATACGCAATCGATCGCCATCGCGATAAGCGACAGCGGTCCAGGATTTGCCATACGAGATGCCGGGAACGTGCGAAGCAGAACAGGCCTTGGCATTGCAGGTCTGCGCAACCGTGTCGAAGCGCTTCACGGTACCTTTGAACTGATATCGCAGCGCGGGATTGGAGCTCAAATTCGAGCGAAGCTTCCGATCAGCCGCACGTCAAACTAGGGTTACAATCTATCAGTGCGGCAAATTAACGGAGCATAGACATTGACGTTTACATTCGACGCTTGACTAAGATATATTTTAAAAATTCGTCAAATTAATTTGGAGTTCGGTAGAGTTTGCAGGGGGCCATTATGAGTCCGGTTTCCATTGGTTTAGTCGACGACCATCCTTTGATGATTGAAGGCATCGTTACACTCTTGTCACGCGCGCAGGGTCTCCAGGTATTGTCGACTGGTTCGACAGCGAGAGACATCATCGAGATTTCGTCGCGCTTCCATCCAGACGTCATCATCGTGGATCTGAGCATGTCGGGTGATGTCTACGCGGCGATCGCAACGTCAATCAAGATCTCGCCGAACACAAAGATCGTCGCGTTCACCGCGGCGACCGGCGTGGACTCCGCAATCCGAGCGCTCGATGCGGGCGCGAACGGATACGTCTTGAAGGGCAGCAGCGCAGGAGAACTCATCCAGGCGGTTGAATCGGTTTGCCTTGGCGAGACGTACATTACCCAAAGCTTTGCGACGCAGGTCATTGCAGCATTGCGAAACGCGTCGCTGCGACGGGTCGCAGCCGAAGCCGTCCGATTCAGCATCCGCGAAGATCAGATCGTCCGGCTCTTGCTACATGGCAAGACCAATAAGGAGATCGCCGTTTCGCTTAGGATCAGCGAGAAGACCGTCAAAAACTACATGACGATCCTGATGCAAAAACTCAACGCTCGTAATCGGCTGGAAGTCGTCATTGCTGCACAAGCGATCACTGAGCGTGAACAGGACGGTTCTCTCAAAACTGAACCTTGGCGGCAGCGTCATCTCTCCTGAGTCTCACGCCGGCCTGGGCCGTTTTGCCGACGAGTTCTTCTTCGGCTTTCGACGAGATGTTTATCAAGAGGCCTCTCAGTTGGCGCCGTGTTTCCTATCAAGCCAAGTCTTACCATGTCCTTCCCCCATGGGCACTTCGCTGACGTCAATTTTTGTCGAATGTCCGGTTTGCGCATCGGGTTGTCGTCCATTAGTAAGCCGGACAGTATCGATCAAGCTGCGGCAGCAATGGTCACCGGAACAAATTGCTGGTTGGCACAAACGCAGATATCCAGGGGAACTGCAAAACCAAGTGTCACACGAGACGATCTATCGCAGCCTGTTCATTCAGGCGCGTGGGGTGATGAAAAAAGAACTGCTTGAGCACCTTAGAGCGAAACGCACTATCCGCCGCTCCAACCACGCCAGCCTGAAACGAAACGGGCTCGGCCAGAAAAGCAATCACGAAAGGTAGCCAAACGACACCCCCCGCTTGCTTCGCAACCTGGCCTGTGAGCGCATAAATCCGGTGCCGAGAATATCGCCGACTATAAAAAGCAAAAGCAGCCAGGGGCCCATGATCCTATGAAGACTTTGCTCGGCGCCGCTTGATTGAATGCCGGCTTTGACGGGGACATCGGCCACCGCTCGTCCTTTTCACTCTTGGTGACGCCAGCGCAGTGTTGCGCGATCAAAACGCGCGCGACGAAACGTAGCATTGATTTTTGGCCGCGAAGGCACGTCCCCTCGAAACGGTACGATTTTCTCAGTGACGCGTGCTCTCTGACCAAGTGTGAACCGAAACAGTTAAAACGCACCGTTGCCGTCGAATGACCGGTATTCGTTGGGCGCTCGAAGCCCGCCGGGACAGATTAATGGGCCTGCGGCGTTTTACATCCGCGACACAAGTTCGGGAGTGATTATGCTGAGGCCAACAGGTGGTCGTGGATTGCCTTCATCCGCAAACCTCCTGATCTGGCGAGGAAAACAAATACGCACGTTCGTGCTCGAACTCTGAGGACGACTCCCGGTCTCCGGGAAAAGATGCACCAGCCGTTCACTGGATTCAGGCATGAACGAAAGCATCTCGTCGCCATTTATCCGATATCCGATCGGCACATCGCTGATGATGGCGGGCATTCTGTTCGTCGGCCTCGTTGCCTATCCGCTCCTGCCGGTTGCGCCGCTGCCCCAGATCGATTTCCCGACTATCCAGGTGTCCGCATCATTGCCGGGCGGCAGTCCCGAAACCATGGCGTCCTCGGTGGCGCAGCCGCTGGAGCGGCAGCTCGCGCAAATTCCCGGCATTGCGCAGATGACTTCGACGAGTTCGCTGGGTTCCACCTCCGTCACGATCCAGTTCGACCTCAGCCGGAATATCGACGGCGCGGCCAACGATATCCAGGCGGCGATCAATGCCGCGAGCGGACAGTTGCCGAAGAACCTGCCGTCGCCGCCGACCTATCGCAAGGTCAATCCGGCTGACTCGCCGATTCTGCTGTTGTCGGCGACTTCAGACACGGTGCCGCTGACGACCGTGAGCGATGCGGTCGATGCGCAACTGGGACAGCAGATCAGCCAGATTTCCGGCGTCGCGCAGGTCTTCATCGGTGGCCAGCAGAAGCCGGCGATCCGGGTTCAGATCGATCCAGCCAAGCTGGTCGGCAAGCGCCTGTCGCTGGAAGACGTCCGCAGCCAGATCGCGATCACCACGGTCGACAGTCCGAAGGGCAACATCGACGGCGAAAAACGGGCCTACACGATCTACGCCAACGACCAGCTGCTCGATCCCAAGGCCTGGAACGACGTCATCATCGCCTACCGCAATGGCGCGCCGCTGCGAATCCGTGACATCGGCAGCGCCGTCGCCGGTCCGGAAGACATGAAGCAGGCAGCCTGGGCCGACGGCAAACGCGGCGTATTTCTTGTCATTTTCAAGCAACCCGGCGCCAATGTTATCGAGACCGTCGACAGGATCAAGGCGCAGCTGCCGAGGCTGATCGCCTCGATACCGCCCGAGATCGAGATCAAGATCATCAGCGACCGCACCCTGACGATCCGCGCCGCCGTCGAGGACGTGCAGTTTACGCTGCTGTTGACCATCCTGCTCGTGGTCATGGTCATTTTCATCTTCCTGCGCAGTTTCTGGGCGACCGTCATTCCGGCCGTGACCGTGCCGCTGGCGCTGCTCGGCGCCTGCGCACTGATGTGGGCGTTCGGCTACACCCTCGACAACCTTTCCTTGATGGCTCTGACGATCGCGGTCGGCTTCGTCGTCGACGACGCCATCGTGATGCTGGAAAACATCACCCGGCATGTCGAGCAAGGCGAAAGGCCGCTCGCCGCAGCGTTCAAGGGTGCCGCCGAGATCGGCTTCACGATCATGTCGATTAGTATTTCGCTGGTCGCGGTTCTGATTCCGCTATTTCTGATGGGCGGCATCATCGGACGCCTGTTCCGCGAGTTCGCGGTGACCCTGGCGATGGCCATTTTCGTCTCGCTCATCGTATCGCTGACACTGACCCCGATGATGGCCTCGCGCTTTCTGCGCGCGCAAAGTGAGTCGAGACATGGTAAGCTCTATCAATGGAGCGAGCGGGCGTTCGACAGGCTCCTTGGTGCCTATGAGCGCGGCCTGGACATGGCGCTACGCTGGAAACTGACAACGCTCTGCATCTTCTTCGCTACGTTGGCGCTGTCGGTGTATCTGTTCGTGATCATTCCGAAGGGCTTTTTTCCGCAGCAGGATAACGGCTTTTTGACCGCCACATCCGAGGCGGCGCAGGATATCTCCTTCGCCGAGATGAAGCGGCGCCAGGAAGAGCTTAGCGCGATCGTGCAGGCCGATCCCGCGGTCGAAAGCATCGCCATGTTCATTGGCGGCGGCGGCAGCGCCCTCAACACCGGCCGCATGTACATTACGTTGAAGCCGCGCGAGGAGCGTGACGCCAATGCGCAGCAGATCATCGCGCGGCTACGGCCGAAGCTTGAAACGGTCGATGGCGCGAAGCTGTACATGCAGGCATCCCAGGATGTGCGTCTCGGCGGACGCGCCACACGGACGCAGTTCGAGTTCGCGCTGCAGGATGCCAACCTCGCCGAGCTGAACGAGTGGGCGCCGAAGATTCTGACGAGAATGCAGCAGCTGCCCGAGCTGCGCGACGTTGCGACCGACCAGCAGACCCAGGGCACGACGCTGACGCTAACGATCGATCGCGACACCGCATCGCGCTACGGCATCCAGCCGCAATTGATCGGCGACACGCTGTACGACGCCTTCGGCCAGCGCCAGGTCGCGCAATACTTCACCCAGCTCAACACCTACCGCGTTATCCTGGAGATCCTGCCGGAACTGCAAGGCAAGCTCGACACGCTCGACAAACTCTACATCAAGTCGCCGACCACGGGCGATCAGGTGCCGCTATCGGTGTTTTGCAAATGGACAACAGAGCCGGTGCGTCCGCTCTCGATCAGCCACCAGGGTCAGTTCCCGGCGATCACCATCAGCTTTAACCTCGCCCAGGGCGTGGCGCTCGGTCAGGCCACCAATGCCATTGAGAAGGCCATGCTTGATTTGGGTACGCCCGCCACGCTGAGCTCAAGCTTCCAGGGCACTGCACAGGCATTCCAGCAATCGCTGAGTACCGTGCCGCTGCTGATCCTGGCGGCTCTGGTCGTGGTCTACCTGATCCTCGGCATTCTCTATGAGAGCTACATCCACCCGCTCACCATTCTGTCTACGCTGCCCTCGGCCGGCGTCGGTGCGCTCGCGATCCTCATGCTGTTTGGATTCGATTTCAGCCTGATCGCCCTGATCGGCATCATTTTGCTGATCGGCATCGTGAAGAAGAACGGCATCATGATGGTCGACTTCGCGATTTCGGCTGAGCGCGACGGGCATCTGACGGCAGAACAATCGATCCGGCAGGCCGCGCTGTTGCGGTTCCGCCCGATCATGATGACGACAATGGCGGCCTTGCTCGGCGGCGTGCCGCTGATGCTGGGCACCGGCACCGGATCGGAAATCCGTCAGCCGCTCGGCTACGCGATGGTCGGCGGCCTTCTCGTCAGTCAGGCGCTGACACTGTTCACGACGCCGGTGGTATATCTCTATCTCGACAATCTATCGAACGCGATCTCGCGCTGGACTCAAACCAGGAAACGCGATGATGACTCTCAACCGCCCACCGGTATCGAAGCAGTCAAACACGCGGCGGAATAACTTTCTGAAATCCCGACAGCCTTCCTAAACGGCCTTTGTGAGCGCACCATCGATGATGAGGTTGGTGCCGGAAATGCGACTCGCGACCGGGCTTGCAAGAAAAATCACGCCTGCGGCCACTTCCTGCGGTGTGCCCATGCGTCCGGTCGGGTTTAACCCCATCGCCGTCTTATAGAGATCCGGCATGCCGCGTTCGATGTTCTGCCAGATGCCGCCTTCGAAGTAGGTGTTGCCGGGCGACACCGCGTTGACGCGGATACCCTTGGCGATCAGCTGGTTGCTGAGGCCCTTGGCGTAATGGATCAGGGCTGCCTTGAAGGCGCCATACGAACCGGCCGCGAAATCGACCTCGAAGCCCGACACGCTAGAGACGATGATGATCGACGCCGATTTCGACTTTTCCAGATAAGGCAGGGCGGCCGCGACCGAGTTGACGGTGTGCATCATGTCGGTACGGAATGATTTCTCCCAGGTCTCCGCCGTGTCGCCAACCGCCAGCGCGCTGACGTTGCAGACGATGGTATCGATTCCACCGAGCGCGGCGGCGGCGCCTTCGATCCAGCCCTTCAGCGCGGCCGGGTCGGCAACATCGATCCCCTGGCCCCACGACTTGACGCCTGTCGCCGAGAGGCGCTTTACGACGTTACCGACCTCGTCGGCATTGCGGGCGCAAATCGCGATGTTGGCGCCCTCGGCTGCAAACAGTTCGGCGATCGCCAGCCCAATGCCCTTACTGCCGCCGGTCACGAGTGCGCTCTTTCCCTTCAACCCGAGATCCATGGTCGCCTCCGTTATGAGTACGGCGGCCTGCCCTGATATCGGCAAGCCGCCTATCAGTTACATTCTCTTCCAATCGCCGGCGCCTTCGAACGCGGCTGCGGCCCGATAGATCGTCGGCTCGTCAAAATACTTGCCGATCAGCATCAACCCGACCGGCAGACCGTCGCTCATACCGCAGGGAAGGCTCATCGCCGGATGCCCGCTGGCGTTGAACGGCGCGGTGTTGGGAACCATTTCGAACGCGCGCTGGATATAGAGTTCGCGCGGCGCGTCCGCCGGCGGCAATGGTGTCGCCTTCATCGGCAAGGTCGGCATCAGCAACAGATCGTACTTGCTCAAGGCCACATCGTAGGCGACCCGCAGCTTACGGTTCAGATTTTGTGCCTTGGCGTAGAAGTGGCCGCGATAGTGCTTTGTGAAATATTGACCGAGCAGCATCGTGATCTTGAGGCTGTCGGACAATTCGTCGGCGCGATGCTTCCAGCCGGAGTGGGCGTCGAGCAGCGTGGTGTTGTAGAGACCGCGCCAGTTGGTCCCCATGCCGTTGCCCTTCATCATGAATTCGGTGGCGCCTTCGGCGGCAATTGGCAGCCATATCGCCGGCGCGACCAGATGCATCGGGATCGAGACTTCATCGACGACGGCACCGAGCTTGCGGAACAGATCGGCGCCCGCCTTGACCTTGGCATCGACGTCCGCTTCCGAGCTCGGGTGCCCAAAGCCTTCTCTCACGACGCCGATGCGCAATCCCTTGACGCCACCATCGAGGGCTTCGGTGTAACTCGCGACCTTTGGCGTTCCCTGCCGGGGGTCCAGTCCATCTGCGCCCGCCAGCACTTCCAGCAGCAGCGCGTTGTCGCGCACGTTGGCCGTCATCGGGCCGGTATGATCGATCGTGATCTCGATCGGCATCACGCCGGTATAGGGCACCAGGCCAAATGTTCCCTTCATGCCATAGATGCCGCTGAACGCCGCGGGAATGCGAATCGACCCGCCCTGATCGCCGCCGATCGCCATATCGGCCTCCCCGGTCGCCACCACGACGGCGCTGCCCGATGACGAGCCGCCGGCGGAGTAGCCCATCCTGTGGGGGTTATGCACGGGCCCGGCGGCGCAGGTGTGGCTGCCGCCGGAGAAGCAGAAATACTCACAATGGACCTTGCCGACGATGGTGCCTCCGGCGTCCAGCATGCGGGTGACGATGGTCGCATCGATGTCGGGGATATAACCTTCGAGCGTCGATGCACCGTTCATCATGGGAACGCCGGCGAGCGAAATATTGTCCTTGAGAGCTATCTTCTTGCCGGCCAGCTTACCGCTGGGGGCTCCCTTGATCTCTGTCTTGACGTACCAGGCGTTGTATTTGTTCTCCTCGCCCTCGGGGCGGTAGCCCGGCGTGCGCGGATATTTCACTGCCGGGACATAGTCCGGCATAGCGTCGACCGCTTCGTAAGCGGCGTAATTCGCCTGCATCAGGGCATCGTATGATTTGAGCTCTTCGTCGCCCATATGCATGCCGAGGTCTTCGGCGACGCTGCGCAGTTGATCGAGTGTGGGTCTCCTGACTGCCATGACTTGGGTCTCCCTCTGATCATGCCCGCTCAAGCGGGCCTTACGTTGCGATACCGACAAATTCCCCGACCAGGCTTGCATCGCCGAGTTCGCCCGGCGTCACTTCCCGGGTAATGGTCCCCTTCTGGATGATCAGGATGCGCTGCGAGAGCGCGGCGATGAAGTCGAGATTCTGCTCGACCAATATCATCGTGAGTCCGCTCCGGGCCCGCAGCCGCTGCAAGGTTTCGACGATCTCGTCGATGATCGAAGGCTGAATGCCCTCGGTCGGCTCGTCGAGCAGGACCAGACTGGGATCACCACAAAGACAACGCGCGATCGCCAGCAATTGCTGCTCGCCGCCCGACAGCGCGCCGCCGGTGCGATCGAGCAATGCCTTCAGGCGAGGAAACTCCTCCAGCACGGCGCCGATAATGTCTTCTTCCGCACCGTTCTGCGTGCTGCAGCCCATGCGCAGATTTTCGTAAACGGTGAGACCGGCGAAGATCTCGCGGCCCTGCGGCACGTAGCCGAGCCCAAGCCGCGCGCGCCGGTAGGGTTCGACCCCCGTGACGTCGACATGACCGAACATCACGCGACCGCCGGTCGCCGGCAAAAAGCCCATCAGCGCTTTCAAGAGCGTGGTCTTGCCCATGCCATTGTGGCCGAGGATGCCGATGAATTCACCCTCAATGACGGAGAAGCTCACCCCGTTGAGGATCGGAATGCGGCCATACCCCGTTCGCAGTCCCTGCACATCGAGCATCATGCGGCCGCCTGTTTGCCCAGATAGATGTCGCGCACCTGCGGATTGCGCATGATGTTTTCCACATTGTCCTCCACCAGCACGCTGCCCTGGTTGAACACAGTGACCTGCTTGGCGATCATGCGAATGAACTGCATGTCGTGCTCGACGACAATCAGCGCTTTGGTGCGGTTGATCTCGCGCACCAGTTCGGCCGTCTTGTTGACCTCTTCATGCGTCATGCCGGCGGCCGGCTCGTCGAGCAGGATCAATTGGGGATCGGTCGCCAGCACGAGGCCGAGTTCGACCCATTGCCGCTGCCCATGGGCGAGTTGGCCGACCAGACGTCCGGCCGCTTCCGTCATGCCGACCCGTTCAAGCATCTCGTCGACCGCGCGCCTGGCCTTCTCTCCGGAATGGAGCCGGCTTGCTGCCAGCCAGATGTTTTCGCGCACCGAAAGGCCATCGAAAACGCTCGGCACCTGAGTCTTGATGCCGATCCCGAGCCGCGCGATATCGTGGGCGTGCGCGTGCGAAATGTCCTGGCCGCGGAACAGCACCTGGCCATGGGTCGGGTCCAGTTGCCCGGTCAGCATCTTGAAGAAGGTGCTCTTGCCCGCGCCGTTCGGGCCGATCAGACAGCGCAATTCCCCTTCGGCCAGCGAGAAGTTGATGTGACGCACGGCGCGAACGCCGCCGAAATGCATGCTGAGATCCCGAGTCTGAAGCAGCGGCGCGGCCATCAGCCCTCCTCCGCCTGTTTGGGCTCCAGCCGCTTGGACCGCTTGCCGCGCGAAAAAAGCAGCGATTGGCCGATATCGCCAAGCGTCGGCACCAGCCCTTTTGGCACCAGCAATACAAACGCGATCAGGATGATCCCGAGGATCAGGGGCGCGTTGGCGAAGATCTTGGCCCACCAATCCGGGCCGCCGCTAGGCTGGTTGGCGCCGAGCGCGGTAGTGAGCCATTGAATGCCGATGCAGCCGACGATCGGACCGATCAGCGTCCCGCGCCCGCCGACGATGACCCAGATGATGATCTGCGCCGATTGGGCGAGGCCGAAGATCGTGGGACTGACGAAATTTCCCCAATTGGCAAACAGGCAGCCGGCAAATCCGGCCAGCCCACCTCCAATGATGAAGGTCGCGAGCTTGTAGGCCCGCGGATCATAGCCGAGCAGCTCGGCGCGGCGTTCGTTCTCCCGGATGCCGACGATGATGCGGCCGAACCGCCTCGCGAGCAGCAGTCGCAACCCGAAATAGGTCGCGAGCAGCGCGGCGGTTGCAAGATAGAACATGCCTTCGAGATCGATCGGTGCGCGCTTGTTGCCGGGGAAATTCAGGGGCGGGATGCCGGGAATGCCGTTGAAGCCGCCGAGCCGCGCCGAACCGATGTGGAATTCCGGTCCGGCAGTCGAATTGATGCAATTGAACAGAATTAGCGTCACCGTCAGCGTAATGACGCCGAGATAGACGTCGCTGATGCGGCCATAGAACATGAAATAGCCGAGCAGCGCCGCGAACGCCGCCGGCACGATGATGGCCAACAGCAGCGGGATCGTACTCTCGCCGATGTTGAACATGGCGATGGCGTAGGTGTAGGCGCCGAGCCCAAAGAAGGCCGATTGCCCGAAACAGAGGATGCCGCCATAGCCCCAGATCAGCGCCAGGCTGAGCGCCAGGATCGCCATGATCATGTAGACCGTGAGTTCGAGCACCACATCGAGTTCGAACAACCGCGGTACCAACACCAAGAACGCGATGCCAATCACGCCGACGAGAGCGAGGCCAACAACATTGAGTGCGCGGGCGGTCACAGGCCTCTCCGGAAGAAGCGGCCGGTGATGCCTTGTGGCAGCAGCCGGATCAGGACGATGGCCGCCGCGAGCAATGCGACCTCACCGAACACCGGCGTGGTGACAAAGGTGGCGATCTGGTTGATCGTGCCGAACAGCGCGGATGCCGATACTGTGCCACTGAGGATCGCCGCACCGCCGCCGATCACCGTGATGAAGGACTTGGCGACATAGGCGACCCCGATGGTCGGAAACACGCCCGAGACCGGCGCCAGCACCGCCCCGGCAAGCCCCGACAACGCGGCGCCGAGGCCGAAAGTAATGGCATAGACACGCGGCGGATTGACGCCAAGCGCCGCCGCCATGTTGGCGTTCTGCATCGTGCCACGGGCAATCAGCCCGAGCCGTGTCCAGCGCATCACGGCGAAGATCGCGGCCAGCACCACCACCGCCACGGCGATGACGAACAGCGTGTAGCCGCTGGTGCGGTAGGCGCCGATCTGGAAACTGCCGAGCGGCGCCGAGATGCCGACGGTAGTGTTGCCAAAGATCGCCGTCGTCAGCCCGACCAGGAACAGGCTCAGGCCCCAGGTCGCCAGCATGGTGTCGATCATGCGACCATAGAGAAAGCGGATAATCGTCCGCTCGACGACGACGCCGATGATGCCCACCACGATCGGCGCGACCACCAGCATCGATAGCCAGATGCTGATGCCGTGGCTGGTCGCGACGATCGCCGCATAGCCGCCGAGCATCAGGAACTCGCCATGGGCGAGATTAATGACCCGCATCATGCCGAAGATAATCGCCAGCCCGACGCTAATTAGCGCCAGGCTGGCGATTGCGTAAAGGACCTGGATTGCCAGGAGAGCAACGAGATCCACGTTCACCTTTCCCAAGCAAGATTGGAGGGCAGACCCGCCCTCAAATCTTGATCACGTATTGCTGGTTGTCGTTCGGGTTCTTGATGAGATCGCAGACGGCGGCGGTATCGGCCGGCTTCTGCTGGGCGAAATCCTCGAGCACCTTGAGCCTCTTGTCGGCCACTTCGGCGATGTGGACGTCGAGCACGCAATGGTGCGTCGGCGGGTCGATCGTGACCTTGCCCGAAGGAGCGTCCATGCTGATGCCAGTTTCCAGCGCCTCGATGACCTTCATGCGGTCGATGCTGCCGGCCTTCTTGACCGCGGCCGCCCAGAGGTGAAATCCCTGATAGGTCCCCATGGCGAGCTCGGTGATGTTCGGATAGTCGGCGCCGAAACGCTTTTGGAAGGCGGCGACGAACTTTTCGTTCACCGGGTTCTTCAGGTCCTGGAAATAATTGTAGCAGACCAGCATGCCGTTGCATTCCTCCGGCGACAGCACGATGTGCTCGTTACCGACGGCAAAGGTGGTCGATGCCATCGGAATGCTCTTGCGCATGCCGGCCGCTGCCCACTGGCGATAGAACGAGATATGCGCGCCACCCACCAGCGCCGACCATACGAAATCCGGTTTCGCCGCCTGGATCTTGGAGATGGTCGGGCCGAAATTGGTGACGTCGAGCGGGAAGAAGTCGATCGAGGCCACCTCGCCGCCATTTTCGGTGACGTATTTTTTCACCCATTGCGAGGTGATCTGCCCGTAATTGTAGTCGGCCGCGACAACGTAGACCTTCTTGCCCCATTTCTTCATGGCATAAGGCACCAGCTTTTCTACCGTCTGGGCCGGGGTCACGCCGGTGTCGAACTGGTTGCGATCGCAGACGCCGCCTTCATACTGCGTATTGTAGAAATACAGCGTCTTGAACTTGTCGAGCACCGGCCGGATCACCTCACGCGAGGCCGAGGTTATGCCGCCATGCACGACGGCGACCTTGTCCTTCAGCGCCGCCTGCTGCGCGAACTGGGTGTAGAGTTGCATGTTCGACTGGGTGTCATAGTTGATCAGCTTGATCTGCCGGCCCAGCAGGCCGCCCGCCGCATTGGCTTCCTCGATGGCAAGGGTCATCGCGTCGACCATCGGCTTGCCGTAGATATCGAGGCCGCCGGAGAGGTCGTGGATGCTGGCCACGTTGATCGGATCTTCCGCCCAGGCGCTGGAGGAAAACATGCCGGCGGCAGCGGTAGCGGCCGTCGTTTGCAAAAACGTTCTGCGATTGACCTTCATAACCGTAGTCCTCCTCGCGGTTCCCGATAATTTATGAAATCAGGTATTTCTTCAGTATTGATGCGCCCATCGTGTATTTCGGATCGACCATGTTGCCGAGCCGTATCCGTCCCGCCTGGCTGAGCAGCATGTAGGCGTCGATCTCGTCGAAGCCGTATTCCGCGCTCATCCAGCGCACCAGCTCGCGATAGGCAATGCGCGCCGCATCTTCGAGTGGCCGGGCGCTGCCAATCGTCATCAGAAAATCCTTGGTCTCAAGCCGCGGCCAGGCAAAGCTCCAGCCCTTGATGACGTCGATCTGCATCGTCACTGTGGCGCGCTGCTCGATCGCTACCCCCGACAATTCGCCGTCGCCCTGGGCTGCATGGCAATCGCCGACATAGAGAAAACCACCTTTGACATGTACGGGAAAGTACAGGATCGCGCCGGGCGCGACGTCAGGCAGGTCCATATTGCCGCCGTGATAATCCGGCTGCAGCGACGAGATTGCCTCGATCTCGGGGGAGATTCCGATGGTTCCGATGAACGGCTGGTACGGCAGCGTGATCTTGTCGCTCCAGCGTACGCCATCCTTGTCGACGTGCATGACCCTGACCCGTTCGGGCAAGGGCGGATTGAGTAACGCGGTTGACGCCGTTCCGACAAGGCCACCGAATTCCGGAATGATGCAGGTCTTGCCGGCGGGCTGCGCGCCCCTTGTCTCCACGGCATGAATATGCACGGCCAGGCAGTCGCCCTTCTCGATCCCATTCACGGCAATCGGGCCGCATTGCGGGTTGAGAAAAGGAAACACCAGTTTCGCGCTCGGGCTGTCCTGCTCACTGGTGATGACGCCGCCAAATGCGTCTTCGGTTTCGACCACGACAACATCACCCGGATCAATCGTGAGAACGGGCTTCGCATAAGGACCGTAGACGTAGTGGAAGGCGCCCTGTTTTTCGATCGTGAGCTCGTGACGCGTTCCGGCCACGCCGTTGGCAAGACCGCGCATTGCCATGATCGAGGTCTTGAGCCAGGGGTCGGTCATCGCGATCTCCTCATATCGTCACAGCGGCGGGTGGCGGCGGTGCCAGTCGGTGACACGTTGGTACGCATCGCCGGCAGCAACCAAACGCGCTTCGTCAAAATGGCGGCCAATGAATTGAAACGCGACCGGGCCGCTGCCTTCTGCAAAGCCGCCCGGAAGGGTGATGGATGGACTTCCCGTCATGTCGAAGGGACAGCTGAAGCGCAGCAGACCCGCGATCAGTTCCGGATTTTCACCCAGCGTTGCCATCTTGGCGAGGGTTGGCGCCGCGAACGTCTGAGCCGGCACGGCAAGCAAATCGACTTTCTCGAACAGCGCCCTCACTGATCCCCGAAAGGCCTCGCGGCGCAGAACAATCTTTTGATAGTCAGTGCCGGACTGCTGCAGACCAAGTTCGATCAGACCAGCGAGCCCCGGACCATAATCCGATTTCCGCGCGGGATAAGTTGCTTCATGGGCTACCGCGGTTTCGACGCCGCACAGCGGAAACCAGTCGGTGATCATGTTCGTTGGATCGGGAAAGGCGATCTCATGAATTTTCGCACCGAGATCAGCCGCCACACGCAGCGCGTCCTGGAATACCCTGGTCGAGGCAGCGTCGACCCCTTCGCTGGTCCAGCGTGGGTCAACGCCGATCCGGGTTCCCTGAAGGCTGCCACTCAATCCGGCCAGATAATCCGGGACCTGCTCAAGAACAGCTGTTGGATCGTTTGGGTCGGCGCCTGCGATCGCACCCAGCATCGCGCCACAATCCACAGCGCATCGTGCCATCGGCCCGATATGATCGAGCGTTGCGGCGAGTTCGAACACACCATAGCGGCTGACGCGTCCCCAGGTCGGCTTCAAGCCGGTCACGGCGTTGGCGGCCGACGGAAAGCGGATCGAGCCCCCGGTGTCCGACCCAAGCGAACCGTAGCAAAGCCCAGCCGCGGTCGCGACGCCGGATCCGCTTGAAGACGCACCGGACCAAAGCCGTGCATCCCAGGGATTGCGCGGTGGATCGATTTCCGGATGATGGTCGGCGTAAGCGCCTTCGGTCAATTGCAGCTTACCGAGGATGATCGCGCCAGCCTCCTTGAGCTTAACGACAACGGTTGCATCTTCCTTGGGACGATTGTCGCGATAGATCTTCATGCCCGCCGCGGTCGGTGCATCCTTGGTCCAGCACAAGTCCTTAACCGCGATCGGAACGCCATGCAGCGGTCCTCTAACTTTCCCTGCCGCGATTTCCAGATCGGCCGCCTCGGCCTGCTCCAGCGCCGATGTGGCCATGACGTAAGCATAGCTTTTCAACTGGCCGTCGAGTTGTGCGATACGATTCAATTGAGATTGCGTTGCCGCCACGGAAGACAGTTCGCGCTTTTGGATAAGCCGTCCAATTTCTACCAGTTCGGAATAATGCAGATCGTTCGCCGACATTGGAGCGTCTTCCCGTTTATCCTAGTTCAACTTCCAGTCCCCGCCGGCTTCAATCGCCCGAGCCAACTTTATCAGTGTTACTTCCTCGAAGTGACGCCCCACCAGCATCAATCCGACCGGCAAACCATTGACGCGGCCGCATGGCACGGTGAAGGCAGGATGCCCGGAAACGTCGAACGAACAGGTGTTCGCCTGCATATTTAGTGCGACGTCGATCACGGTGTTGAGCGGTGCATCGGGCGGCGGGATCAGCGTTGCGGTAAAGGGAATGGTTGGCATCACCAGCGCATCAAACTTTTGCAGCGCTTCGTCGTAGGCCTGGCGCAGCAATACCCGCAGATTCTGCGCCTTGGAATGATAGCGCCCGTGATAATTGCGGTGCATGTATTCGCCGAGCATCAGCACCAGTTTCACGGTCGGCGACACGTCGTTGATCCGCGTCCCCATGCCGCGCGCGAGCGCCTCCTGCATCGAGATCGGATAGTAGCCCGGGACGTTGTTGCCGACACCGTAGCCTTTCAGCATCATCTCGGCAGCGCCTTCCAGAATGATGCCGCTCCAGACATGGGGGCCGTCGAGATGCCAGGGCACGGAGACTTCTTCGCTTGCGATGCCGGCCTTACCTAGCGCCGCAATGGTTTGCCGTACCTTCTCATTGACCGCGGGATCGCTTTCCGGATGGCCAAATCCCTCGCGCAGCACGCCAATGCGCAATCCCTTGGCCGGGTTGCCGAGCGCCGCCATATAGTCACCGGTGCGCGCGGCGATCGTTCGCGTATCCCAGCCATCATGACCGGCGATGACGGTCAGCAGGCGCGCGACGTCTTCAACCGAGGCGCACATCGGGCCGCAATGATCGACGGAATAGCTGATCGGCATCGAGCCGGTGGTCGGCACCAGACCCCAAGTCGGCTTCAGACCATAAACGCCACACCAGCTTGACGGCGTACGGATCGAGCCACCCTGGTCGCCGCCGAGCGCCATCGGTACTTCGCCGGCCGCCACCAGCGCTGCGCTGCCGCCGGACGAGCCGCCGGCGCTGTGCGCGGGATTATGCGGGTTGCGGATCACGCCGCCTGCGCAAGTATGACTTGCCCCTGAAAAGCAGAGATCCTCGCAAGCGGCCTTGCCGGCGATGGTGCCGCCGGCGTCGAGAATCCGCGTCACCACGGTGGCGTCGAGTTCGGGGACATAGCCTTCGAGCAGCGCCGAGCCATTCATCATCGGGACGCCGGCGACACAGATGTTATCCTTGATCGCAACCTTCTTGCCGCTCAGCAATCCCTCGGCTCCAGTCTGAATATTCGTTTTCCAGTACCAGGCGCCGTAAGGATTTTCAGATGCCCCGGGCCGGTAGCCCGGCGATCGCGGCGCGATCGGCGCCAGAGCTGGCGGCACCAATTCGTCCAGCCGGCCGTAGGATGCCAGCGGTCCTTTGAAGGCCTGCTGAAACGCGGCAATCTCGTCAGCGGTGAGGACGAGACCAAAGTCAGCGCCGAGATCGTCGATTTGCTCCAGCGTCGGAAGGCGAACTGCCATACTCCACCCTTAACCCATTCCCTTGCTTGGGAGACAAAACAAAAAAACCATCCGCGGCCCGAAAAGGCCCCGAATGGCATCAATGCCGCTGCTATCAATGGTCGCGTAGGTCAAGGTGCAGAACGAAATTCGGAAGTCGTCACTCAGACGTCATCGGCTGCGCGAGAACTTTTCGTCATGCACGCATTCACGTACCAAGTTATTGTGTCTTAGCGTCGCCAGCCTTGTCAATGCAAAGCCAGCACCTTTTTTATGCTGGCAGCCCGAATGATGCGCAGCGCAGATTGACGATACAAGCGAGCAAAGTCTAGTTTCCTGCGACGAGACTGTTGCCGCACAGCGCCAGAGCTTCTTGATGACCAAGCCGTCTATCCCTCTCGGCCTCGTATTTTCCCGATCGGGGCCTTACGCCATGATGGCCGGCGAGATGCGCAAGAGCGCGCTGATGGCGGTCGACGAAATCAATCAAAGCAATGAGTTCGATTTCACATTCACGCCGCACCTGCGCGATCCCGGCGGGGTCGTCGCCGGTTATCACACCGCATGCGCGGATCTAATCCGCGAAGACCATGTCGGCCATATCGTCGGCTGCTACACGTCGGCCTCGCGCAAGCAGGTTATTCCCATCGTCGAACGGACCGAACGATTGCTCTGGCATCCGGCACGCTACGAAGGGTTCGAAAGCAGCGACAATGTCATCTATGTCGGCGCCGCGCCCAACCAGCACGTCGTGCCGCTGGTGCGCCATATGCTGGATCACATCTCCACCGACGTGTTCTGCATCGGGTCAAACTATGTCTGGACCTGGGAAATGAACCGCGTCATCCGCGAAATCGTGACCAGCGCCGGCGGCCGTATCCTTACCGAACGCCTGCTGGAACTCGGCGAGACCGCCGTGGACCACATCGTCAAGGAGGTCATCGACCGAAGGCCACCGGCTGTGTTCAATACGCTGGTCGGAGAATCCAGCTACGCTTTCATGCGCGCCCTGCACGCGGCGGCGGCGCACGCCGGCCTCTCGATCCCGATGCTGAGCTGCAGCCTGTGCGAGCCCGAGCTCAAGCTGATCGGATCGGCAGCCTCGGTCGGATGCATCACGTCGTCAGCTTATTTCGAAAGTATCGAGGGGGTTGAAAATCGCAGCTTTGTGGCGCGGTGGAAGGCCCGCCACGGCGCGGACAGCAGCCTCTCCGTCGACGGACAGTCCACCTACGTCTGCGTCATGCTGCTTGCCCGCGCCATCCGCCGCGCGGGTTCCGCGGACGTCGGCGCCGTGCGGCGCGCTGCGGCAAATCATCGCTACGATTCCCCGCAGGGGCCGGTTTGGGTCGATCCCGACAATAATCACTGCTTCCTCACGCCGCGGTTGGCGCGCTCCGCTCCCGGATGTCAGTTCAATATCTTCTGGGAGGCGGATGCCCCCGAGCGTCCCGACCCCTATCTTTCGAACCTCGACCTCGCGGCGATTGGCACGAGGCCGGAAAAGAGCAATGATGCGATAACGAAGCGCTCAACTTATCTGCGTATCGTGAAATGACCAGACCGTCGCCCTTCTCGGTTCGCGGCCATCGCGCTCTCATGGTGATGAGAGATGAGCGCGAGATCTCCATCGTGCGCCGCCAGCTCGGCCGCCTCGGCATGACGATCTCCGAGCACGATCCCGCCGAACCGCCACCGCCGAACCAGACCGTCGACGTCATCCTGATGGATGCGGACAGCATTCCCATCAAGTCCGACCACGCCATCTTGTGGAAAGGCAACGTGCCGATCATCGCGCTGATCGGAACGGAAACGCCAAGCCGGTTGAAGTGGTTGCTTGATCTGCGGCCGGCATCTTTCCTCATCAAGCCGTTGCGTTCGGCCGGGCTTTACACCGCGCTGGTGGTTGCGTTCGATTCAGCTCAACGAAGGATCGACGAAGCCGCGCACATCGAAAAGCTGGAGGACCGCATCCGGTCCCGCCGAGTCGTGTTCGCCGCCGTCCTGCAGATCATGCGCGGTCACGATATGTCCGAGACGGACGCGTTCGCCCTTATTCGACAGACCGCGATGCGGCATCGCACGACGATCGAGGTCTTGAGTGCGGAGATCATCGCGGCCGGTGGAATGCCGAACCGGACGCCGCGGTCCGCTTAGCGATCGCAGCGCTAAAGATCGCCAACACGCTGTACGCCGGCCGCGGCCATCCCTGCCCAGGCGGCATCAAGCGAGCCCGCCAGATCGATGGCCCTGCATCCGGCCTCGACAAGCACGGTGTCGAAGCCGAGCCGGCGCGCGTCCACGGCTGAAAAATGCACGCAAAAATCGGTAGCTAATCCGGCCATGAAAATTCGGCGTAAACCGCGGTCACGCAAGTAACCTGCCAGACCGGTCGGCGTACGCCGGTCATTTTCGAAAAAAGCCGAATAGGAATCGATTTCGGAGCGAAAGCCTTTCCGGATGATCAGCTCCGCCCGGTCGATCTCCAGTTTCGGGTGAAACGCCGCTCCTTCCGTGCCCTGCCGGCAGTGATCGGGCCAGAGGGTTTGCTGCCCATATGGCATGGCGACGCTCTCAAAGGGGTTCGCTCCCGTATGCGATGTCGCGAAAGAGCTGTGGCCCGAGGGATGCCAGTCCTGGGTCAGCGCGACGTGATCGAAGCGTTCGGCGAGACGATTGATGACCGGCACCACAGCGTCGCCGTCGGCGACCGCAAGCGCTCCACCGGGACAGAAATCGTTCTGCACGTCGATTATCAGCAGCAAATCGTCGTTGCCTGGCCTCTGCATTCTGAACCTGGGTTTGTCTTGATCACCGAACCCTAGCGCAAGACAAGCGATCTGGCATCAGCAATGTACTGATCGAGCGAATATGTCTTCTCGGCGGGTTACCAGGAGCCTAGGTCTCAATGTGCTCGGAACTGGCTTACGACTGTCGTAAAGCATGGAGGCAGCCAGGCTCGTTTTTTTTCATCTGTGATCATTGACAGTTCTCGAACGTCAGGTGTCCTCGCAGACTGGCGCCGTCCGTCTGGCAATCGACGTCGATGGTACCGCTGACCGCCCGTACTTGGTTGATCATCGCCCCTCTCTGCAGTGAGCCGTCGAGGACCTTGCAAGCTTGCCCGCCGAAACGATAACCGGAGTCAGTTCCGGGGATATTGACCGTGACGCCACGTCCCTGAAGGGGATCCTCGACATAAACGAACGCTAATCGGCTGTCGTGGCTGGTGAACATCCGGACACCGAAGAAGCTGCGACGATCGCCCGACTCGCAGATGTCGGGCGTGAGCACCCAGTCTCCCACTTCTTGACCCGACGCGCTGAGTGATCCGCTCAGCGACACGCCGAACAGCGCGTTCCAAAGCAGGTTAGCGCCGACAAATATGACTACGGCTAGAACGAGGACCAAAACCCAGACGTACCGCATTCATAGGCTCCTATCGTGCTCCCCTGAATTGGAGCATCGCTGCGAACGATGCGATGTGCCATTAGTGGTCATCCGAGTTCAATCCTTTCCTCATCATCGCCGATCGGCTCGAACCGGCTTTTCAACACATCGAAGGTGTTCCGGTTTATAAACAGGCTCCCATCGACGTTGAGGTTGCGCTTCTCGACCCGCTCCAAGCTTAGTCTTGGCAAGCAAGACGATAGACTCGTATACTCGCCCCCAAGCGCCAAAGCAGTTGCTCTCGTCTGATCCCGTCGCGACCAAAAATTGAGATCAAGCACGACGTCAAGCCCAGGTTCCAGGCATCGCGGCCAGAGCTGACCGATCTAATTCATCGACGGAGGATCATTGACATATAGACGCGCCATCCATTCGTCATGAGTGAATTGAATGGTTGGCAGATCTTTCTCAAGCCGGAGTTCCGAAGATTGTCTTGCCGGTCACATGCTCACAGCCAGCAAAAGACCGGATTTCCTGCAATACGTTCAAGGTCTTGTTTGGCGATGAGTTCTTTGGACATCGTCCCCCTTCCAAATGGGATGCGCTTCAAACCGAGGTAGCATCGCCCGATTCTCGATCAACTGTTAGTCAGATTGAGTTGCGGCAGGGACAGGTCACCGAACCGTATAAGGTCGGTGTAACGGCACATGACGTCTCCGACGGACACGGGATTGCGGAACGTCATTGCATCAATAGCAACGATTGCTGTTCTTCCCTTTACAATGCCAGCCGCGAAAGTTCCCCCAGCGATGTCCATCTGCCCGAGCAGCCACCCTCCAAAAATATCTCCGTACTGATTGGTGTCCGCGGGCATACCGAGAGTCCGAATGGAACGTAAACCGCGTGGTTCGCCTGCAGGGTTACCCTGAAGGACCTATGACTTGTTTCGGTACGGTCATAAAGGCCGCTCGCAGCTCATGTTGTCTGGATAGCGCACCATACAAGTCACGCCGCTCGTCAAAAAATCCGCTACGCTGGATGCGGCAAGCAGTATCTAGTCGGTCTGTCCAGCCCGTCCGATCTGGCTGTAGTAGCGAATGGCGCCAGGGTGAAGGGGAAGGAACGTATTGCGCTCGACATTGGCTGGAACGGTCGCGGCCGCCGCTGCATGCACCTCCATCATCTCTTCATGCTTCTCGAAGACGACCCGAACGATGTTGTAGACGAGATCGTCGGGCAGCTCGGCGTGCGCGACAGCGAAATTGTAAAGGCCGACCGTCTGATAAGGGCGAAGCAGTGAGGGATATGTGCCGGCGGGCACACGTGAGCTGGTTAGCTCCGGCATTACAAGCCGCAGCGCTGCGATGTGCTCTGGGGAGAGCGCGATGTAGCGAACCCTGTGTTTGGATTCGAGTTCAATGAACGATGGAAACGGCACGCCGGCCGCGACCGCTAGAACGTCGATCGAGCGCATCTGTAGTTGGGAAGCCAAGTCAGCCCAGTCGCCATAGACGAAGCTCGCCGAGACTTTCAGAGCATTGAAAATTTCCGGAAAGTAGATGGCCGAGGTGCCGCCTCGTGGGCCGGCACCGATGCGCTTGCCGGCCATGTCAGCTACGGACCGGATGTTGGTGTCCTGCAGCGCGAGGAATTGGAACGGCGTATCGTACATCGGAAAGATGGCGCGCATCTTGCGCGCGGGTAACTTGCCCGCCCAAACGCCTGTTGAATTCCAGGCCTGCAGCGCAACGCCGATCGTGACGAAGCCGAGCTTCGCCTCGCCCGCTTCCAGCAGCGCGACATTTTCAGCTGGCCCTTCCGTTGGTCGGGTGGCGACCGGAAGATCAAGCGCGCGGGTCAGGATCTGGGCGAGGCCCGTGCCATAGACGAAGTAGGTGCCGCCGGGCGAGGCGGTACCGATTGTGAGGTGGTCGGGCCAATAAGGTTCGGCGGCCCGGCCAAGCGACGAGAAGGTGAGCGTGGCGGCGATTGCCGCAATCCGGGCCAACAGGGGTATCTGCATGGTCTCCCCCCAATGCTTGTTCTCAGGTTGATGGCTGCGGCAGCAGCGGGTCGGGTGGACCCATTGCGGCCTCCGGGTCCGAGGCTTCGAGTTCCGTCTCGTGATCGAGCGTCCGGCGCATGCGATCCTCGTCGAGCGCGTCTTCCCATTTGGCAATAACGACCGTCGCGACGCCGTTGCCGACCAAATTGGTCAACGCGCGAGCCTCCGACATGAAACGATCGACACCGAGGATCAGCGCAATGCCCGCCACCGGGATCGTCCCAACCGATGCGAGCGTTGCTGCCAGCACGATGAAACCCGACCCCGTTACGCCGGCCGCGCCCTTCGATGTCAGCAGAAGCACGCCGATGATGCCGAGCTGCTGCCATATGGTGAGCTCGGTATTGGTCGCCTGCGCCAGGAAGATCGCCGCCATGGTCAGGTAAATGCAGGTACCATCCAGGTTGAAGGAGTAACCGGTTGGGATCACCAGGCCAACGACCGACTGCTTGCAGCCCAGGTTCTCGAGCTTCGCCATCATGCGCGGCAGCACCGATTTGGATGAAGAGGTGCCGAGAACGATCAGCAACTCTTCCTTGATGTACCTGATGAACTTGAGGATGTTGAACCCTGCAAACCACGCAACCGCGCCCAGCACGAAGAGCACGAAGATCAGGCAGGTCACATAGAAGGCAATCATCAACTGCGCGAGCGAGAGCAGCGTGCCCACGCCATACTTGCCGATCGTGAAAGCCATCGCGCCGAAGGCACCGATCGGCGCCGCTTTCATGATGATGCTGACGATCCCGAAGAAAGCATGCGAGGCGATGTCGATGAAGGTGAGGACGGGGCGCCCGCGCTCACCCAACATGAACAATCCGAAAGCGAACAGGATCGCGAAGAACAGAACCTGCAGGATCTCGCCTTCCGCGAAGGCCCCGACCACAGTGTTGGGGATGATGTGCATAAGGAATTCGACCGTGCCCTGCTGCCCGGCCTTGGTCGTATAGACCTGGATCGACTTGGTATCGATCGTTCTGGCGTCCACGTTCATGCCGACACCGGGCTGAAGGATATTGACCACGATCAAGCCAACGATCAGCGCAAGCGTGGTGAGGACCTCGAAATAGATGAGCGCCTTCAGTCCGACGCGGCCGACCTTCTTCATATCCTCCATGCTGGCGATGCCGTGCACGACGGTGCAGAAGATGATCGGCGCGATGAGCATCTTGATCAACTTGATAAACCCGTCGCCCAGCGGCTTCATGGCTTCGCCAAGGTGCGGGTAGAAATGGCCCAGCAGGACACCGAGCACGATGGCTGTAAGCACCTGCACATAGAGATGCGTGTAAAACGGTTTGTGCGGAATATCGGCAGCCGTCGAAAGTGCCGTAACCATGGCCTCCCTCCATGCTAATGGACGCCAGTTGGCGCCTGACGTCACATAATGTTACGCGATTTACGGGTGGCTGTCTCCAACGCGTCTCAGCCTGCGTCATTCTGGTCAGATGCCGGCTCCGTTCGGCAAGCATTGGGAGCAGGCGGGCGCAATTCTGCGGCCCCCAGCGCAGCTCGGAGCGAATCTGCTTCCGACGCTCAGCTGACGTGAATGTTTTAGTGAATGTACGCTTCGCGCCGATTTTGTTGAAAAACTCTCCTGTTGAAGCGCGAGGAGTTCGCTGATTTATTCGGTCTCGTAGGCAGGAGGCCGGAAGCGATGATGGGTCCGCGACAGGTTGATCAAGCGGCGCGGTTCTATGAGTTCTCACTTGAGCGACACGTTCCGGCGACCCGCTTGCTTAGGTCGATCGATCGCTTTGTCGATTTGTCAGACGTTCGGAGCCACTTGGCGCCATTTTACAGCTTTACTGGCCGACCTTCGATTGATCCCGAACTGCTGGTCCGGATATTGCTGGTTGGCTACTGCTACGGCGTTAGCATGGCCTGCTTCGTGGATCGCAATTACAGGATCCTATTTTTTGCCGTTACCCTGAACCTTAGCGGCCCGGCGCTGCTGCCCGTTCATGGGTTTTTCTACTGCCAGTTTTCAGGCTACGCCCGCATTAAATCACGGCGCTACAGCCCACCTGAATCAATCCACACGTTGGAGGCCCGGACCTGAGCCCGCGCATGCTCTTCCGCAGCATATTCACAGCGTATCCACAGGGCTGCATTCGTGGATTGGGTGAGCGGCCACATAGACTTGCTGCGCACCCGTTCACAGGACGCAAAAACCCGCCGGGCGTGAACCGGCGGGCTTAATGCGCATCAGCGCTTTTAGCCGACTCTTAGATTTTCCGCGGACGTTTTGCCCCGGTTCTCCATCTCTTCGTAGCTGACCTTGGCACCCTCATTGAGGCTGCTAAGGCCGGCTCGTTCAACGGCCGAGATGTGCACAAACACGTCTTTGCCGCCCTTATCGGGCTGAATAAATCCAAACCCCTTGGTTGCATTGAACCACTTCACAGTACCTGTCGCCACGTCCGCACTCCCTTTTTAACAACGGTGACAACTTAGGTCGGCCATCCAACAGACCGCAAGAAAAAGCCCGCCAGGCTGAACCGGGCGGGCTGCGTCATTTAGGCGCTCAGGTGCCGCGGACGCATCTGGGATGGCCATGGCCAACGGCAACGCGCCAGCGATAGGAAGTGCGACGAGTGTGTTCATCAGGAATCTCCGTGTCATCGTGCCCCCTGCTCGCTTCGAATAAGTCGGCACACCCTCGGACGGTTCGCGCGCCTCGCCGGAGGCCTGACATGCGTCAGGACGGCTGGCTGGAATCACGGACGATGGAGACAATTGAACGGCGCCAGGGGCGCCGACGGTTGATTAAGACGTGTTTGTGGGTGACGTGCTATGCACGCGGTCAGCCTTGGGCATGGGTCAAATCCTTGCTCGGGTTAGAGCCGGGACGGAAGTTCGCGCTTCCTCCCGGCTTGATTTTTAGGTATAACCTATTTTATGGCAAAGTCAATAAAGGTTGAACCTAAAAGACGAGGCAGACCCGCGACGGGAAAAGACCCGTTGATGGGATTCCGCGCCTCGCCAATAATGCGGGCGTCCGTCGTTCGGTGGGCAGAAAGCCAGTCAGACAACCCAAGCTTATCGGAAGCGATCCGTCGATTGGTAGAGCTAGGCCTAACCGTCAAGGCGCGGCCGAGGCAGTCTGCTCCCGCGCGTGCTGAGAGAGCAAAAGACCTCGCTGCCAAAGTCATCGATAGCTTCTCGGTTGACCCGACCGACGCGGAGGAAGCGGCAAGCCGCAAGCGTCGCCTGCTCAAGGGACCGGAGGAGTTTCGTGACGTTCGCGTCGATCGGGCGAAGAAAAAGTGAGCTGCCTGGTCGAACTTGGGGCAAGGCGAAGAAATGAGCGCAGCTCTATCGCTCTCGGTTTTCACGATCTGCAGCGAGTGAAGGATCTTTTTTGATGACTGTTAAGACAGCTCAGTCTCTCATCGAAGAGTTCGTGCGCACCGTGCGTCCACCGCAAGGCTGCGCCATTGTGCTGACCGAGACTGTCCCTTCCCCGGGATTTGACTTTAATTGGTTAGCAAGTGCTGGGCATATGTCGGCTGCTGTCATGGCAAGGTACGATAGCACGCTGATCGAGTTGAAACGACACAATCCGCGCATCAATTGGGATGGTGTAACGGACCTGGACAGCGAAGGCGTCTTGCGGCGCATAGCCCGATATTCCTCAGAAGTGAAATGACGCCAAACCATCCGCGTGACACCCTTCTTCGCTGGATAACGCCGGGACTGAAAGTGACGGTCTCTAAATGAGGTCGTTTGCGGACTATCGCCGTTTGATAAAACTTGCCGGTTCTCTTAAGTCTCTAGAAGCTGTTGCAAAGCACTTGGACCGACAAGCCGAAGGCTGTTGCTAAAACGGCTAGGAGGCTGGGGGTTCTCTGAAGTCGAGCGCTCGTCCTAAGGCTGAGCTGAAGGGCTGATCGCGCGTCGGGCTAATCAGGTTTCCGCGCGACCCGCCGATGGTCATCGGACCAAACCTCAATCACGCGATGCTGCTCCAGATACTGCCGTGCCTCACGCTCTGCTCCTTCCCCTTCATTGGCGGCTAATCGTACCGGGCCAGCGGCGTGCCGAAGGTATCGACAGCGAAAGCGATGAACTTAGTCATGTGCGGCCGAATCCCGCATTGCGCTTATCTAAATCTTGCGCGTGAATGTGGTCACTCAAAGATTAATTAGTTGGGGGACCATTGTTGTGGCGTTTACGAATTTGAGGGACGAGAACCTTTTACGTCTTTACGATAATATCCGGGATCAGGTCGATCGAGACCGGATGCTCCGACACAAACTCACATCCGGCGATGCGGTGCGACAGCATGCTGAAGAATTGCGCGCCGAATTAACAAGGCGCCGCTTGCAGCACGCGCCGATCAATTGGCACAGCCTCTAAAGAATGGTTTGATGGATCGGTATCCATGGACGGAAATATCTTCAACAGCCTAGGCGTCCACGTCGCGATCGTCCGCGGGTAAAGTATTTTCAGCCTTAGAGGTGAAAAGCTCTACGATCTTAGAGGCACCAACATTTACAAGCCGTCCGGAGAGCTTGTTGGCATCTCGCAAACGAGCGCGCTTCCGATAGGCGTCTGGACATGGCGACGGATAAAGTGGGGATGGGTCACGATCGTCTTTAAAGCGCACGTAAAGGGTTGGACAGCCAGTGTGCTCACCGAACACGGGGCGATATCGGCCCTCTTTTTCCTTCTCAAATGAGCGGGTGCGTCGATAAGGACGACTACCAGTGTAGGCCGCACTTTGCCCTCGAGAAGATGACCGCCGCGCGTCGTGCCGTCCGAAAGGCCGGCGGCTGCCGCTTCCTGTTGCCATTGATGTCCCGATAATCGGGAATGCCCGAATTCGTACTGCAACCCGCGCCGGTCAGGACAAAAAGACGCTGATGGCGGTCGACGAAATCCCGTAGCGATTTAAATGCAGTCATGGAGCGTTGATATCGCGTCGATGCAGACGATCGGCAAGATGCAGCGATCCAGAAAACGAGATCAGCGATTTTTGATCTGATAGCGAAGCCACACGGCGCCGTCATCCAGAACCTGGCTGCTTTCCAGTGTCATCGCAGTGACCGGGGCAGTGGGCCCCTGCTCCACGTCCTTTGAGTTGAAGACGCTGGGCGCGCCCTTGGCTCCATCAACCGTTGGACACAGGACGAGACTGAGTTCGTCGACGAGCCCGGCGCGCAGAAAGGCGCCGTTCGCGCCGCCGCCGCCCTCAAGCAGCAGGCGTTTGACGCCGAGTTCGCGATTCAGAATTTCCAAGGCCAAACCAAGGTCCAAATCCGTCTCGCCAGCGAAAATGTACGAGACGCCTTCGCTGCGAAGCCCCGCCAGATGCGCATCGGAAACCTGCTCCGAAAGCACCGCGACGATCGGATCGCCACCAATGTCGGAACGGCCCCAAGCGATCTTGCCGTGGGCATCGAGTGCTACGCCATAGGCCTTGGCGTCGCGCCGGGCGAACCAGGCTTTCCGCGGGAAAACCTGATCCGCGGTCGCGGGATACGCCCTGCCCTTGGCGAACTCCTGCCCGGTTACACGTCCGATCAGCCAGGCGTCGCCGCCCAGTTCGTCGTGCAGCCGCTCGAACAGGGCACTGGCCAGCTTACCATCCGGGCGCCAGCGACTGTTGAGCGTGCGACCGTCCACGCTGGAAACCATGTGACAGATGACGTGGGGCTTCATGAATTCTCCAAATATGGTTCCGCCATCCTACTGGATATTTGAGCGCGACGGAATCGACGGCGTCATGCCGGCGATATACAAACGGCGACTACAAGCAGGCCGGATCACGTCCGGCTCAGAAGGGCCAAAACACCCCAACCTTGGGAAGGAAGAACGCTCCATGCGCACCGTGCTGCTCGCCGCCAGCCTTTGCACTATCGCATTCACCGCATCAGCCCAGACCGCACGCCCCGACCCCGGCCCGCTGACCATCGCCCGTCAAGGCAGCTTCTTCGTCGGCGGACGCGACGTGAAGTCCGACACGTTGTCGACGCTGCCGGCCTACGCGTCGTCCGGCACCATCACGGTCGACCAGATGTATGTGCGCTACCAGGTGCCGGTCGGAACGTTGGGGATTCCGATCACCCTGATCCACGGCTGCTGCCTGACTGGCAAGACCTGGGAGACGACGCCCGACGGCCGCATGGGCTGGGATGAATATTTTGTCCGCCATAGCCATCCAACCTATGTCATCGACCAGGTCTGGCGCGGCCGATCCGCGGCTGATCCGTCGGCGATCAACGCGGTACGCAGCGGCAAGGCTGCCGTCGATCAATTGCCGACGGTGTTTTCCGCCGGGCACGAAAGCGCCTGGGCAATCTTCCGGTTCGGCAAGGAATATCCGCAGACAATGCCCGGGATGCGTTATCCGCTGGCGGCCCAGGCTGAATTCTGGAAGCAGATGGTACCGGACAGCCTCAACAACCTGCCGACGCCCAATCCGACCGTTCCGGCGCTGTCCGAACTGGCGCAGAAGATCGGCGGCACCGTGCTGATGAGCCATTCGCAATCCGGCATCTATCCGTTTCAAACGGCAGCGCTGAGTCGCAAAGGCATCGCGGGCATCGTTTCGATCGAGCCGGGCGCCTGCCCCACGCCTGCAGACGACATGAAGCCTTACGCCGGCCTGCCGATCCTGGTGCTGTTCGGCGACTACGTCGATCAATTTCCGCGCTGGGCGCCGCGGCTGGCAAACTGCCGCGCCTTCATCGCTGCCGCCAACGCCGCCGGTGGCAAAGCCGAGCTATTGGTGCTGCCCGACATCGGCATCAAGGGCAACACGCACATGCTGATGCAGGACGACAACAGCCTCGACATTGCCGACATCCTGATCGATTGGATCGGCAAGCACGTCACGACGGTGGAGTAAATTACGGCTGGCTCCCCGCCCCCGAAAATTAGCCCTACGCGCTGGGTGTTCGCCCCTGCTGTTCGCGGTGAACCTCGGGATAGTCGTTCGGCGCCGCGACACTGTCGCGTCACGGCGCCATCCCTGTTCGTGCGCAGGCCTGTCAGGGATTGGAGATGCCGGCGATCAGCGCCTTGTCGAACCCTTCGGGGTCGGTCATCTGCGGCGCGTGGCCGAATTCGGGAAACTCGACCAGCTTGGCGCCCGGAATGGCCTTGGCGGCCGCCTTGCCCAATTCGGGATAATTGCCGAGCTTCGGCCGAAGCTCCGGCGGCGCGAAATCCTTGGCAATGGCCGTGGTGTCTTTCTGGCCGATCATGAGCAAGGTCGGCACCGAGATCTGGCCGAACCGGTACACCACGGGCTCGGTGACGATCATGTCGTAGATCAGCGCGGAGTCCCAAGCGACCGCTTCCTTGCCCGGACCGTTATTGAGACCGGCGAGCATGTCGACCGCGCGTTCATAGCGATCCTCCCACTTGCCCGCGTAATAGGTCGATTTCTCGTAGGCGCGGATGCCGTCGGCATTGGTTTTCAGCTCACGCGCATACCATTGGTCGACCGAGATCGGCGGCACGCCCTTGGCGGACCAGTCCTCGAGCCCGACGGGGTTGACCAGGACGAGATGACTGACATCCTTCGGATAAATCAGCGCGTAATGCGCCGCCAGCATGCCTCCGGTCGAATGTCCGACCACAACAGGCTTCTCGACGCCGAGCTTGGCCAGCAGCTCATGGGTGTTGCCGGCCAGCTGCTTGAACGTGAACTGGTAGGCGGCGGGCTTGCTCGACTTGCAGAAGCCGATCTGATCCGGCGCGATCACGCGATAGCCGGCGGCGACCAGACCCTTGATGGTCGGCTCCCAGGTGGCGGAACAGAAGTTCTTGCCGTGCAGCAGCACCGCCGTCCGCCCATTCGGGTGGTCCGGCTTGACGTCGAGATAGGCCATCTGCAGCGACTGCCGCTGCGAGGTGAATTCGAAGCGCTGAACCGGGAACGGATAGTCGAATCCCTCCAGTTCCGGCCCGTAGGCCGGCGCCTTGTCCGCCGGCTGCTGGGCCGCCAGCGGCCCCATAAGCACCGCGGTCGCAAGCGCTGCGCCAGCGAAAATCGTCCGTATCCTGAATTTCATGATTTTCCCGCAAATGGTTGGGAGCTTTTGAGTTCTTTCCCGTGCTGACTATCTGCAAGCGGGCCGTGCCGATAGTCAAAATCCCTTGATGCGAGCCCTAAGTTCCTACCGTCCCTTGAACCGCGGCTTGCGGTGGCCGAGAAACGCCGCGACGCCTTCGGTGTGGTCCTCGGTGAGGCTTGCTAGCGCGAACTGATCGACATCCATGTGGCTGGCGAGATCGTCGAGCGCGTGTGCCAGCCGGTTGACGGTCAGCTTGGTCATCGCGACCGACAGTGGCGGCTGCGCGGCGACCTTGGCGGCCATCGCCATCGCGGCATCGAATGCCGTGCCGGGATCGACCACCTCCTCCACCAGGCCCCATTGATGGGCCTCGTCGGCGCTGATGCGCTGATCGGCCAGGATCACCGCCTGCTTGGTCCGGGCAGGACCGATCAAATGCAGCATCCGCGGGACGCTCTGCCAGCTCATATTCATGCCCAGGCCGATCTCGGGTACCCGCATATGGGCGTCGCGGCTCATCACCCGAAAATCCAGCGCCACCGCCAGGGCGACGCCGCCGCCGATACAAAACCCCTCGATGGCGCCGATGGTAATCTGCTCCATCTCCTGCCAGGCGCGGCTCAATCTTGGTCCGAGCTTCAGGTGCCGGCGCAGCGTCCCGATATCCATGGTCTTGCGCGCCCGCCCCTCGGAATCTTTGAGATCGAATCCGGCGCTGAAGGCAGCCTTCCCGCCCGTTAGCACCACCACCGAGGTGTCGCCGTCATCCTCAAAACTGCGCGCCGCATCGGTGAGCTGGCGCAACGCCTCCGGCGACAGCGCATTGATGCCGTCGCCACGGTCGAAACGAACCACCGCAACGCGGCCTTCCGGGCCGAGGCCCTTCTCAATGGTCACAAACCTCGTCAAGACGCATTCTCCCTGTCCGCCATTTTTGGGAGATCATAATGGACAAAGCATCGCAGCCGCCATGCCGGTTCGTTGGGAGTGGCGACCTCGACAGCGCTGGAACACGGGATTATTCTCGACGCCATGAGCAGCCATGACCACGATCATCATCACGATCACGACCATTCGGAACTGTCGGAGATGGAGCTGCGCGTCCGCGCGCTTGAAACCATCCTGAGCGAAAAAGGCTATATCGACCCAGCCGCGCTGGATGCCATCGTTCAGGCCTATGAGACCAAGATTGGTCCCCATAATGGCGCACAAGTCGTCGCCAAGGCCTGGTCGGATCCGGCGTTCAAGCAGGCGCTGCTGGAAGATGCCACCAAGGCCGTGAGCACACTTGGTCACTTCAGCCGGGTCGGCGATCATCTCGTCGCGGTCGAGAACACGCCGCAGCGGCACAACATGGTCGTGTGCACGTTGTGCTCCTGTTACCCTTGGGAAATGCTGGGGCTGCCGCCGATCTGGTACAAGGCGGCGCCCTACCGCTCCCGCGCGGTCAAGGACCCGCGCGGCGTGCTCGCCGATTTCGGCGTCAGCGTGCCGAAGGAAACCGAAATCCGGGTCTGGGATTCGACCGCCGAGACGCGCTTCCTGGTGTTGCCGATGCGGCCTGAGGGTACCGAGGGCTGGAGCGAGGCGCAGCTCGCCGAGATCGTGACGCGCGACTTCATGATCGGCACCGGATTTCCGAAGACACCGGGCGCGCCATCATGAACGGCGTGCACGACATGGGCGGCATGGACGGTTACGGCAAGGTCGAGCCCGAGCCGAACGAGCCGATGTTTCATACCGAATGGGAAGGCCGCGTGCTGGCGATGGTGCGGGCGATGGGGGCGGCCGGTGCCTTCAACATCGACACCTCGCGCTTCTATCGCGAGTTGTTGCCGCCCGAGGTCTACATCACCTCCTCCTACTACCGGAAATGGTTCCTCGGTCTGGAAGAGAATTTGATCGCCAAGGGCTACATCACGGCTGAGGAAGTCGCAGCAGCCCATGCGGTCACACCGCCGAAGCCGCTCAAGCACGGCAAGTTCACCGTCGACCAGGTCGAGCGCGTAATGGTGCGCGGCAAATTCGGGCGTACGCCGCCCGCTGCCGCCAAATTCATACCGGGCGATCGCGTGCGCGCCCGAAATATCAACCCGACGACGCATACGCGGCTGCCGCGTTACGTGCGCGGCCATGTCGGCGTGGTCGAGCTCAATCTCGGTTGCAGCGTTTATCCTGATACGGCCGCGATGGAAGCCGGCGAAAATCCGCAATGGCTCTACACCATTGTATTCGACGGCGCTGAACTCTGGGGACCCGACGCCGACCCGACCGTCAAAGTCTCGGTCGATGCCTTCGAACCCTATCTGGAGCTGGCGTGATGGACGCTGCCGCGGCGCGCGCGACCCGCGACGTCCCCAGCATCCCCTGCGACGCCGAGGGACCGGTGTTTCGAGAGCCCTGGGAAGCGCAGGCATTCGCGATGGCGCTGGCGCTGCATGAACGCGGGCTGTTCACCTGGAACGAATGGGCGGCCACGCTTTCCGAGGAGATCAAACGCGCGCAGGCCGCCGGCGATCCCGACACCGGCGAAACCTATTACCGGCACTGGATGGCCGCGCTGGAACGTCTGATCGCCACCAAAGGCGTGGCGACGTCGGAAACCCTGCACCGCTATCGCGACGCCTGGGACCACGCCGCCGACCGCACGCCGCACGGCGCACCGATCGAATTGCGGCCGGAAGATTTCAGCTAAACGCCCTAGGCGCTATTACGAAGCTACCCTGCCCGCCGCGTATTCGCGCCAGCCCTTGGCGCGCAAGGCACAGGCCGGACATTCACCGCAGCCATATCCCCAGTCGTGACGCGCGCCGCGTTCGCCGAGATAGCAGGTGTGGGACTGCTCGCAGATCAGCTCGACCAGCCCTGCCCCCCCCAGTTCATCGGCGAGTTTCCACGTGGCAGCCTTGTCGAGCCACATCAGCGGCGTGTGCAATTCGAACGATTTGGCCATCCCGAGATTGAGCGCGGTCTGCAGCGCCTTGATGGTTTCGTCGCGGCAATCCGGATAGCCTGAATAGTCGGTCTCGCACATGCCGCCGACGATATGCGTGATGCCGCGCCGATAGGCCAGCGCCGCGGCAAAGGTCAGGAACACCAGATTGCGGCCGGGCACGAAGGTGTTGGGCAGGCCGTCCGCGCCCATCTCGATCGCGACGTTGCGCGTCAGCGCGGTATCGGAGATCTCCGCCAGCGTCGGGATCTCCAGCGTGTGATTGTCACCGAGTTTTGTAGCCCAATCCGCGTGTAACGACTTCATGCCGTCAAGCAGTCCGGCGCGGCAGTCGAGTTCGATCGCATGGCGCTGGCCGTAGCGAAAGCCGAGCGTCTCGACCCGGGCAAAGCGCGCCAGCGCCCAGGCCAGACAGGTCGCGGAATCCTGCCCGCCGGAGAACAGCACCAGCGCGGTCTCGTTTCGGAACTTGTCGTTCAATTCCTCAGACATGGCCGTGCCCATAGCACCCATCGATGCCCGCGCCAATCGGTGGAAACCACACCCCGTCCGGTTCGTTTTGCTGGGATGACCTGATGTCTTGCGGCATACAGGGATGATCAACTTCTGACCGGTGTATCATGCTCCCTTCCCGCGACATCAAAGGCTTGCTCGACATCATGGCGGCGCTGCGAACCCCCGGAACCGGCTGCCCCTGGGATCTCGAGCAGAATTTTGCGAGCATCGCGCCATACACCATCGAGGAGGCTTATGAGGTCACCGATGCCATCGCGCGCGGCGATCTTTCCGACCTGTGCGACGAACTCGGCGACCTCTTGCTGCAGGTAGTGTTCCACGCCCGCATGGCGGAAGAACAAGGCGCTTTCACCTTCGCCGATGTCGTTGAGGCGATTACACGGAAAATGATCCGGCGTCATCCGCATGTCTTTGCCGACGAGGATGGGGTGATCACGCCTGAACATGTGAAGGGCGCGTGGGAGCGCATCAAGGCCGAAGAGAAGGCCGAGCGCGCGGCGCGGCGGCCACCCGAACAAGACACGCCGGCCAAATCGCTATTGTCCGGCGTCAAGGCCGGCCAACCGGCGCTGAGCCGTGCGATGGAATTGCAGCGCAAGGCGTCCAGCGTCGGCTTCGATTGGAACGATCCGCGCGAGGTGCTGCGCAAGATCCGCGAAGAGGCCGACGAGATCGAAGCCGCGCTCGATCACGGCAACGCCGATGAGCTCACCGACGAGACCGGCGATCTCTTGTTCGTGCTGGTCAATCTGGCGCGGCATGTCGGGGTCGATCCCGATCTGGCGTTGCGCGGCACCAACGCCAAATTCGAACGCCGGTTCGGCTATGTCGAACAGACGCTGGCGGCGCAGGGACGATCACTCGAACAAGCATCGCTGCAGGAGATGGACGCATTGTGGGATGAAGCCAAAACCAAGGAGCGGTCCTCCAAGGCCGCGACATAGCGACGCTTGCTATCGGCGAGAAAACGAAACGCACCAATGGCTCGCGCGTTTCGCCAGCAACAAGACACGTTCAAGCCGGGTGCGGCACCGCGTCGAACCGGTTGACGACGATGTCACGCTTGGTTTCGTCGACGCGCACGGTCATATCGAATCGACCCTCGTGAAGCTCCTTGTTGAGCACCTCGGCGTTGCGGTGCAGCCAGCTGATGCCGGCGCCATCGGAGGCATCGATCGACAAAACCAGCGTCATCCGCGACGCAGCCAGCCTGTCCTCGATCACGGTGAGCAGGGTATCGATGCCCTCCCCGGTTTCGGCCGAGACCAGGAAGCATGGACGCTCCGGCGGTCGGCGTGCGGCGATGTTGCGCAGATTGTCGCGTTCTTCGAGATCGAAGCGATCGATCTTGTTCCAGACCTCGAGAATGCGCTGGCCCGCGTCCGCGTTCGGATCGATGCCGAGCTGGCGCAGCACGGTATCGACGTCGCGCTCCTGCGCCTCGGCGTCTTCATGCGAGATGTCGCGAACGTGGAGGATGATATCGGCCTCCAGCACCTCTTCCAGCGTGGCGCGGAACGCCGCGACCAGCTGGGTCGGCAAATTGGAGATAAATCCGACGGTGTCCGACAGCATCGCCTTGCCGCCATGCGGCAGAGTGAGCGCGCGCAAGGTCGGATCCAGGGTTGCAAACAGCATGTCGGCGGCTTGCACGTCGGCGCGGGTCAATCGATTGAACAGCGTCGATTTGCCGGCATTGGTGTAGCCGACCAGCGCCACGACGCGATAAGGCACCCGCTGCCGTCCAGCACGATGCAGCCGCCGTGTCGCCTGCACCTTCTTGATCTCGTTCTCCAGCCGCGAGATGCGGTCGCCGATCAGGCGGCGGTCGGCCTCGATCTGGGTTTCGCCGGGGCCGCCCATGAAGCCGAAGCCGCCGCGCTGGCGTTCCAGATGGGTCCATGAACGCACCAGGCGGCTGCGCTGATAGTTCAGATGCGCCAGTTCGACCTGCAGCGTACCTTCCCTCGTCTTGGCGCGGCGGCCGAAGATTTCGAGAATGAGGCCGGTGCGATCGAGAACCTTGGTGTTCCAGGCCTTCTCGAGATTGCGCTGCTGGATCGGCGACAACGCGCAATCCATCACCACGAGTTCGATGTCGTGCCCGGTGATGAGGCCGACGATCTCCTCGACCTTGCCCTTGCCGAGATAGGTCGCGGGGCGGATCTGACTGACCGGCGCGATCAGCGCCTCCGCGATCGCGAGGTCGATCGCGCGCGCGAGGCCGACGGCCTCTTCCAGCCGCGCCTCCGAGTCGCGCACGACAAGCGCGTCCGTTTGCGCCTCGGGATCACCGCGGCGCATGCGCAAGTAAGGGCCGATGACGATCACCCGCCCGGTCGCTTTGCCTCCTGCCGACCGCGGACGGTCGGCACCCCCCTCAAGATGTCGGGGTTCCAATCAGATCACCTTCAAGCCGGAGCATCCTCGCCGCCTTCGAACAACTGGATCGGAGCGCCCGGCATGATGGTCGAGATCGCGTGCTTGTAGACAAGCTGTGAATGACCGTCGCGCCGAAGCAGCAGGCAGAAATTGTCGAACCAGGTGACAATCCCCTGCAGTTTTACGCCATTGACCAGAAAAATCGTCAGCGGTGTTTTGGTTTTGCGAACGTGATTTAGGAAGGTGTCTTGTAGATTTTGTGCGCGGTCTGCCGCCATTTGTTTTTGTCCCGCAATATTGATTGCTTCTTTTTATTGAACCGATTGCAGCTCTCTGGAATGGAGCGTCGTCCGGCTGCCGGCGTCCCCCTGAGATCCCCCTCCGGGGGGCGCGGCGGCGTGATTAGAAGGCAGGCGCGGTTTTTAGGCAAGCCGCTTCACACGCCAGTCACACCAGACAACGGAGCAATTTGCGGGAAAAGTCCGGAAATAATCCGGATTTCCCAAGCAAATGCATAAATTCTGGCGTGATCGCCGGGAATCAGCCGACGCCCAGGGCCTTGAGCTTGCGGTGGAGCGCCGACCGCTCCATGCCGACAAATTCCGCCGTACGAGAGATATTGCCCGAAAACCGGCTGATCTGGGCGATCAGGTAGTCGCGCTCGAATACCTCCCGGGCCTCACGAAGCGGCAGCCCCATGATGTGTTCGCCATTGTTGCTGGTGGGCATCGCCGGCACCATGGAGCCGACATCCTGCGGAAGCATATCGGCGGTGATGATCACCTCCGGACCGCCGCCTGCCAGAATCATGACGCGCTCGACATTGTTGCGGAGCTGGCGAACGTTTCCGGGCCAGACATGGGACTGCAATACCGCCATGGCGTCCTGTCCGATCTGGCGCTTCGGCAAACCGGTCGAGACCGATATCTGGTCCATGAAATAATCGATCAGTTCCGGAATATCCTCGCGGCGTTCCGACAGCGGCGGTACCCGGATCGGTACCACCGAGAGACGATGGTAGAGGTCCTCGCGGAAGCGGCCTTCGGCGATCTCCTCCTCCAGATTGCGCGCGGTGGAGGAAACGATGCGCACGTCGACATTGACCTTGGTGGTACCGCCGGAGCGTTGGAATGTCTGATCGACCAGCACCCGCAGGATCTTGTTCTGGGTTTCGCGCGGCATGTCACCGATTTCATCGATGAACAGCGTGCCGCCATGGGCCTCTTCCAGCGCGCCCGCCTTGCGCTGCTGTTCGCCGTTGGACTGCTCGATGCCGAACAGCTCGACCTCCATACGCTCCGGCGTGATCGCCGCGGCGTTGATGACGACAAAGGGGCCCTCGGCGCGGCTGGAGGCATTGTGCAGCGTACGCGCGGCCAGTTCCTTGCCGGCGCCGGACGGGCCGACGATCAGGATGCGGCTATTGGCCTTGGCGGCGCGATCGATGGTCTGGCGCAGCTGGTTCATGCAGGCAGAACGCCCGGTCAGTACGCTGGCCGCCGGCGCGAGCTGCTTGAGTTCCTTCACCTCGCGCTTGAGCCGCGAGGTCTCCAGCGCCCGCGTCGCCACCAGAATGAGCCGGTCGGACTTGAACGGCTTTTCGATGAAGTCGTAGGCGCCGCGCTTGATCGCCGCCACCGCGGTTTCGATATTGCCGTGGCCTGAGATCATCACGACCGGCACTTCGGCGTGATCCCGCTTGATCTGCTCCAGGAGCTGCAGCCCGTCGAGCTTGCTGCCCTGCAGCCAGATGTCGAGAAACACCAGATGCGGGCGGCGATTGGTGATTTCGGCCAGCGCGGAATCGCTGTCGCGCGCGGTCCGGGTAGAGAACCCCTCGTCATCGAGGATGCCTGCGACCAGATCTCGGATATCTGCTTCGTCGTCGACAATGAGAATGTCATTCGCCATGGATCACGCCTGTGTTGTCATTCGCCTGTCGCGGCTTCGATTTTTGTTTCGTTATTGGTCGTATTAGCCGGCTCAATGGTTCCGGATTCCGCCGCTTTTGTTTCAGTGGCCGGCTCTTTGGTTGTTGCGTCGGGCGGTTCTTTTACCTCGGCCTTGGCAGCCTCCTTGGCGGCATGGCCCGAGACCGCGAATCGCAACCGCATCCAGGCGCCGCGTTGACCGGGCCGGAAGTCGGATGCGTCCTTGAGTTCGATTCGGCCGCCATGGTCCTCCAGAACGCGACCGACAATGGCGAGACCAAGGCCGGTGCCTTTCTCGCGCGTCGTGACATAGGGTTCGAGCAAACGGGCACGGCTGACCTTGGGCAGGCCAATACCGTTGTCGATCACGTCGATCAGAATGTCCTCGTTTTCGCGCGCAGCGATGACATCAATACGACCCTTGCCCAGTTCTTCCGCAGGCACCGCTTCGATCGCCTCGGTCGCGTTCTTGATGATGTTGGTCAGGGCCTGCGAAATCAGCCGCCGGTCGAACTGCGCCCGCATCGGGTCCTGCTTGATTTCGGCTTTGATATCGATGTCGGGATGTCCCACCCGCATCAGGAACACCGCCTGCCGCACGGTGTCGGCCACGTCCTCGCCTTCCATGACCGGCTTCGGCATCCGCGCAAAGCGGGAGAACTCATCGACCATCCGCCTGATATCGTCGACCTGGCGCACGATGGTATCGGTGCATTGCTCAAAGATGGCTTTGTCTTCGGTAATGGCCTTGCCGAACTTGCGGCGAATACGCTCGGCCGAAAGCTGGATCGGTGTCAGCGGGTTCTTGATTTCGTGGGCGATGCGGCGCGCCACGTCGCCCCAGGCGGAGGTCCGCTGCGCCGAGACCAGTTCGGTGATGTCATCGAGCGTGATGATGAAGCTGTCGCGCGCCTGGCTGGTCGGCTCGGCGCTGACGCGAACCGAAAGATTGCGCTCATGCCCTTCGCGGTTGATCGTGATCTGGCCCTGAACCAGCCGCTGGGTGCCCTCGCGCGCCGACTTCATCATGTCGTCGAGTTCGGGCAACACGTCCGACAGTGGATGGTCCAGCGTCTCGGATTCGGCGTGACCGATCAGCTTTTCGGCCGAACGGTTCATGATGCCGACGCTGCCGGAGGCATCGACGCCGATGATGCCGGCGCTGGCCGATGACAGCACCGCCTCGATGAAGCGACGGCGGCTGTCGATCAGGTCGCTGGCACTGACCAACTCGTCGCGCTGGGTGCGCAACTCCTGCGTCATCTTGTTGAAGGTCTCGCCGAGCTGGGCCAGATCGCCTTCCGATTTGTGCACGGGCACCTGGATGTTGAGATTGCCGGTCGAGACCATACTGGCGGCACTCATCAGCCGCTTGATCGGCGCCACCAGCCAATTGGAGAAATTCAAGCCGATCAGCACCGAGGCCATCAGGATGGTCAGCGCGATGACTGCGAAAATCAGCGCGAAGTTCACCTGCAGGCCAAGCCGGCGCGATTCCATCTCGCCATATTCGGCGACGCTGACCTCGGTCTGCCTGAGTTGCGACACCACCCGTGGATCGAGCAAACGCGCTACGTAGAGAAAAGTATTATCGAAGGCACGCAGCCGGATCACCGCCGCGACGTAGTTTTCGGGGAACACCGAGATTTCCGGTTCGGCCTCGGTGACTTTGCCGAGGAAATCGGCGGGCGGCGGCGGGAAGTTCAGATGAACGTTGGTTTGCGCCTTCTCCAGCGGATTGGCATCCTTGTCGATCAGCATCGCGACCGGCAGATCACGCGAGGCCGCGCTGGCCGTCAGCAATTCGCGGAAGGTGCCGCGATCCTGATCGTAGAGCGGCCGGGCATGGGCGATATCGTTGGCCATCCCCAGAATGTCGCCCCGGATGAGCTGCGCGTGTTCATTGGTATAGGCCCGCGCAATGCTCAGCGAGTTCTGGATGACCTCTTTTGTCGGCCCTGAAAACAGCCTGTCCAGCGCACGATCGATGGTCAGGTTGGCGAAGATCGCCACCAGCACGGCCGGCAACAGCGCAATGACCGAAAACAACCCGACGATCTGGAAATGCAGCCGCGCCGCCGCCCGGCCGCGACGGCGGGCCTGCAGCATCTGCCAGATCTCGCGAATGATAATACCGATCAGCACCAGGATGGTGGCGCCGTTGATCAGCATGAAGGTAGCGGCGACGTCGCGGGTCGGCTCGATCCGGGTCAGACCGGTCAGCACCACGAAGGTCAGGAAAGCCGATAGCAGCGCCAAGCCGACGGCAAACGGCGCCAGCCACCTCCGCAAGGGACCCCTCTTGGATTCGGCAAACGATGGATCGAACGATGGGGCCGAGGAGTCTGCGCTGGTCATTCCGGCAAAGGGGTCGTTGAAGCCCGCCCATCCGCCGGCGCGATTGCCCGGCGGCAGACTGATGCATTCATATCACAATGTTGCCAAATTGCGACAATTCCGCGGCGCAACTCACCGCGAAAACGCGCCCTCCCCAGCGGCTTTGCGTCTCATCGCGCGAGGCGCGCGACCGCGCTAGCCCCCGCTCCGGTACACTTGGATGTCCAGATCGCGGATCTTCTTGCGCAGCGTATTGCGGTTCAACCCCAATAGATCGGCCGCGCGGATTTGATTGCCCCGGGTCGCCGCCAGCGCCGCGGTCAACAGCGGCACTTCGATCTCCTTGAGGATCCGGTGATAGAGCCCCGGCGGCGGTACGCCGTTGGGGAATCCCGAGAAGTGCGACGACAGATAGGCCTCGACCGCGCCGCCGAGATTATCGACGCCGAGCGAAACATTGCCACCGGAACTCACCGCAGGCGGCGCCAATTCGCCGTCGATCACGGGGCCGGTGATGACGTCCTGCGGATACAACGCCGCCAGCCGGCGCGCGAGGTTTTCCAGTTCGCGAACGTTGCCGGGCCAGCGGTGCTGCTTCATCCGTTCCAGCGCCAGCGCATCGAGCTTCTTCGGCGGCAGGCCGTCCTTTTCGGCAAGCGCGAAGAAATGCCGGATCAAGTCGGGTAAATCCTCGATCCGCTCGCGCAACGGCGGCAGCCGCAGCGGCACCACGTTGAGGCGGAAGAACAGGTCCTCGCGGAACAGGCCCTGCTGAATCAGGATACGCAGATCCTTGTTGCTGGCCGCCACGATGCGCACGTCGGTCTTGATCGGCGTGCGGCCGCCGACGGTGGTGTATTCACCCTGCTGCAGGACGCGCAGCAGCCGGGTCTGCGCCTCCATCGGCATGTCGCCGATTTCGTCGAGAAACAGCGTGCCCCCCTCGGCCTGTTCGAACCGACCGGACGCGCGGGTGTTGGCACCGGTGAACGCGCCGCGTTCGTGACCAAACAATTCCGATTCGATCAGGTCGCGCGGGATCGCGGCCATGTTGACGGCGACGAACGGACCGTTGCGGCGCTTGCCGTAATCATGCAGCGCGCGCGCCACCAGTTCCTTGCCGGTGCCGGACTCGCCGGAGATCATCACGGTGAGATCGGTCTGCATCAGACGCGCCAGCACCCGGTAGATTTCCTGCATCGCCGGCGAGCGGCCGACCAGCGGAATGGAGTCGAATTCGGCCTCGTCCGCGGGATTGGCGACCCGTTCCTTCGGTTCCGCCAGTGCGCGGCCGACAATAGCGATCAGTTCCTTGAGATCGAACGGCTTCGGCAGATATTCGTAGGCGCCGCGTTCGGACGCGCGGATCGCGGTCATGAACGTGTTCTGCGCGCTCATCACGATGACCGGCAGGTTAGGCCGCATCTTCTTGATTCGCGGCAACAGATCGAACGCGTTCTCGTCGGGCATCACGACGTCGGTAATCACGAGATCGCCCTCGCCCTGGCTGACCCAGCGCCACAACGTCGCCGCGTTCCCCGTCAATCGCACCTCATATCCGGCGCGCGACAGCGCCTGATTCAGAACAGTGCGGATGGCTGTGTCGTCATCAGCGACAAGTATGCTACCTGCGGGCATTGTTATTATTCCTCATCTTGAGTCCTGTGAGGCAGGCGACGACGTACCCGGAACGTCCTCGCGGTTGCTTTGGTCGAAATGTTGTTTGGCGGTGTTGAACATCGGCAGCAGCACCCGGAAAACGGTTTTCCGCGGCTGAGATTCGCATTCGATGATGCCGCCATGGTCGCCGACGATCTTGGCGACCAGCGCAAGACCGAGGCCACTGCCGGTCTGTTTGGTCGTGACGAACGGATCGAACAGGTTCGGCAGCAGATCTTCCGGCACGCCCGGCCCGTTGTCCTTGACGCAGAATTCCAGCGGCAACGACACCCGGGATTTCTTGCCCGGCACCGACAGCCGAACCCCCGGGCGAAACGCCGTGGTGAGCTGGATTTCCGCATCGCTGCCGAGATCGGCGGCGGCTTCCGCGGCGTTCTTCACCAGATTGAGAAACACCTGAATCAGCTGGTCCTGATTGGCCAGCACCGGCGGCAATGACGGATCATATTCCTCGACGAAGCGGATATTGCGCGCGAAGCCGGATTGCGCGAGCCGCTTGACGTGGTCGAGCACCGAATGAATGTTGACAGGACCGCGCGCCACCGGACGGTCGTCGCCGAACACTTCCATGCGATCGACCAGCGTGACGATGCGATCCGCCTCATCGCAAATCAGCCGTGTCAGCATGCGGTCTTCGGATGACGCCGCCTGCTCCAGCAATTGCGCCGCGCCACGGATACCGGACAGCGGGTTCTTGATTTCATGCGCCAGCATCGCCGCCAGCGCGATCACCGAACGCGCCGCACTTCGATGGGTCAATTGGCGGTCCATCTTGTCGGCGATGGTGCGCTCCTGCAGCATCACGACGATATGGCCGGGCCGCTCCGTCAGCGGCGCGACGTGAAGATCGACCTGGCGATCGCCGCCGATCCGCGGCGTGCCCAAATCGACCTTGTATTCATTGACCGGCGAGCCGCTGGCGCGGACCTGATCGATCAGGGCCAATAGCGGACTGCCGAACGGCACCAGTTCCTTCAGCGACTGGCGCTGCAGGAACTGCGTCGAAATCTCGAAGAACGATTCCGCCGCCATGTTGGCATCGACGATCTTGCCGTCGGGTGCCACCAGCAGCACGGGATTGGGAAGCGCGTTGAGGATGGCCTCGCCGTCGGACGGCTTGGGCCGGAGATGTTCTGCGGCTCTCGTCATGCAGCTGCGCTCCATGCAAAGTCGTCGAATGCATCTTGCAACGAGCGATGCACGCCCGCCGGATCGTCGGAAGTCAGAATCTTTTGCCGCCAGGCCTTGATCGTGGTGGCCGGCGCCAGGCTGTATTGGGCCGCAACGTCGAGCGCCCAGCCCAGATGTTTGCGCGCGTGGCGGAGACCGATACGCAGGCCGTAATGACTGCAGACTTCATCATATAGCGCGCGGATGTAGCCGAGTTGCTGCGCCAGCGATGGTGCGGCTTCGACGATTCCGGTGTTGAGACGCCGCCCGATCTGACCCGGCAACCAAGGCTGGCCCTGCGCGCCACGGCCGATCATGATCGCGTCCGCGCCTGACATTTCGAGCGCCGTCACGGCCTTCTCGAACGAGGTGATATCGCCGTTGACGACCAGCGGAATATCGATCGCATCCTTGACGGCGCGCACCGCGCCCCAATCGGCCTCGCCCTTGTAGAACTGGCAGCGGGTGCGGCCATGGACCGAGATCATCTGCACGCCGGCCGCTTCCGCGCGACGCGCCAATTCAGGCGCGTTGAGCGAGCGATCGTCCCAGCCGAGCCGCATCTTCAACGTCACGGGTATCTTGACCGCGGATACCGTCGCTTCGATCAATGTCAAAGCGTGATCGAGATCACGCATCAAGGCCGAACCGGATTGACCGCCGGTTACGTGACGCGCGGGACAGCCCATATTGATATCGATGATATCTGCGCCGGCAGCCTCCGAAATACGCGCGCCCTCCGCCATCCAGTTCGCCTCGCAGCCGGCAAGCTGGACGACATGGGGACCGACCCCGGTCGCCTCACAGCGCAGTCGCGACATTGGGCGGCCGTTGATGAGGTCGCTGCAGGCCGTCATCTCGGACACCACCAGACCAGCGCCGAGTTTCGCAGCCAGACGCCGAACCGGGGCGTCCGTAACGCCCGACATCGGCGCCAGGAAGACTGGGGTAGAGACGGTAATGTCGCCTATCTTCAATGGCTTGAGGCGCGAAGATTCCGAGCCGGTCACAGGAGTCTCGTTTTTCTGCTCGCCGCTTCATTGCGGTGGACGAGACACATCTTGCGCTTAAATCTTGAGCAGTCAAGCTTCATGCCTACACTTTAGACAGTTCTATCAATTGTGCAAGTGCACTGCAGCAAAAACTGCTTTTCCCACAGCTACTGGGAATCGCTCTGTTTTTAGGCCGCCGGCATGATAGAGCCTGTGCGCCGACCCGACCAAATGCCCCGATAACAGCCCTGAATCGCCTTTCATTGAGTCACGATGTCCAGACCTGACCGCACCGCAGCCATCCTTGTCGCAGCCGGGCGCGGCCTCCGCGCCGGCGCGGGAGGCCCGAAACAATATCGAGAGATCGGCGGCCAGACGGTGATCTACCGGGCCATGGAAACATTCAGCAATCATCCGCAAGTGTTCGCGGTGCAGCCGGTTGTCAATCCCGACGATGCCGCGGTGTTCAATGACGCCGTGCGCGGGCTGCGCCATGCGCCGCCGACCAATGGCGGCGCGACGCGCCAGGCCTCGGTGCTTGCGGGACTTGAAGCCCTTGCCAACGAGAAGCCCGACATCGTTCTGATTCACGACGCCGCGCGCCCTTTCGTCACGGCATCTTTGATTTCGCGTGCGATCGAAGCGGCCGGCCGCACCGGCGCGGCGGTGCCCGTGATCCCGGTCACCGACACCATCAAGCAGGTCGGCGAAACCGGCCATGTCGAGGCAACGCCGGAGCGCGCACGACTGCGGATCGCGCAGACGCCGCAGGCGTTTCGATTCGATGTCATTCTCGATGCGCACCGCCGCGCGGCGCGCGATGGCCGCAGTGATTTCACCGACGATGCCGCGCTGGCGGAATGGGTGGGATTGACGGTGGCGACCTTTGAAGGCGATCCTGCAAACATGAAACTGACGACACCGGAAGATTTTGCGCGTGAAGAAGCCCGCCTTGCCGCAGCGCTCGGCGATATCAGAACCGGCACCGGTTACGACGTTCACGCCTTTGGCGATGGCGATCATCTGATGCTCTGCGGTGTTCGCGTCCCGCATACGCGCGGCTTTCTCGCGCATTCCGACGGCGATGTCGGGCTGCACGCGCTGGTCGACGCCATTCTCGGCGCGCTGGCGGACGGCGATATCGGTTCGCATTTCCCGCCCAGCGACATGAAGTGGAAAGGTGCCGCCTCCGACCGCTTCCTGAAATACGCCGTCGATCGCGTCACCGCGCGCGGCGGCCGCATCGCCAATCTCGAAGTGACGATGATTTGCGAGCGCCCGAAAATCGGGCCGCTGCGCGACACCATGCGGGCGCGGATCGCCGAGATCGCCGGCCTGAACATCTCGCGTGTCGCGGTGAAAGCAACCACCAGCGAACGGCTCGGCTTTACCGGCCGCGAGGAAGGCATCGCCGCAACCGCAAGCGCTACCATCCGTCTTCCCTGGAGCGACTGACATGAGCGGCAGCGACGCCCGTGCCCTCTCCCGCGCGCTGCTGGATTTGTGCCGGATGCGCAAGCTGACGATCGCCACGGCGGAATCCTGCACGGGCGGATTGGTCGCCGGCGCGTTGACTGACATTCCCGGTTCCTCCGACGTGATCGACCGCGGTTTCGTGACCTATTCCAACGAAGCCAAGCGCGCGATGCTCGGCGTCAAGACGACGACGCTTGCGACCTTCGGCGCGGTCAGCAAGGAAACCGCGACCGCGATGGCGATCGGCGCGCTGGAAAAAGCCGGCGTCGATCTGGCCGTATCCATCACCGGCATCGCCGGCCCCGGCGGCGCGACACCGGGCAAACCTGTCGGCCTGGTGCATTTCGCCGTCGCCGCCCGCGACGGACGGATCCTGCATCGCGAATGCCGTTTCGGCGCGATCGGCCGCACCACCGTGCGCCAGCGCTCCGTGGTGGAGGCGCTGCGCATGCTGATGGAACTGGCGCGCGGTCCCCAACCACCCGCAAAACCCCGCCGCGAAGCCACCAGCCGCTTGCGTCCGCGTGTCGCCCGCTCCTCGCGCCGCACCGCGGTCAAACGGCGGCGCCCGACGCGGGCGTGAACCGCTACGACGAGCCGATAACACCCTTCCCGTAAACCACATCGGCGCGCTTTTCGAATGCCGCGGCAAAGCGCTGGAACGCGGCGTCGAACATGGTGCCCATCAGCATCGCCAGCATCCGGCTCTTGAATTCGTAGCTCAGGAAAAACCCGACATCGCAGTCGGTTTCGGACCTCGCTTCGAAGGTCCAGCGGTTCTCGAGATTGGAAAACGGCCCCCTCAAATACTCCACCAGGATTTTCAGATTGGGACGGTCCAGCGTCACCCGGCTGGTGAAGGATTTCCGGATCAGCTTGAACGACACCGTCATGTCGGCGACCACGACCTCGGTGCCGTCCTCCTTCGGCGTGCGCTGGCGAATCTTCAGCGAATGGCACAACGGCACGAATTCGGGATAGCGCTCGACGTCGGCCACCAGATCGAACATCTGGGACGCGGTATGACGAACCCGGCGCTTGCTGGAAAATCTCGGCATCAACCAACGCTCAGCGGGAGACCGCCGCCCGCGCTGCCTTCAGTTTCGCGAAATCATCGCCGGCGTGATGCGACGAGCGGGTCAGCGGGCTCGCCGACACCATCAGGAAACCCTTGGTATAGGCGACCTTCTCGTAGCCGGCGAATTCATCCGGCGGCACGTAGCGCATGACGGCATGATGCTTGCGGGTCGGCTGCAGATATTGCCCGATGGTGAGGAAGTCGACCTCGGCGGTGCGCAGATCGTCCATCACCTGCAGCACTTCATGACGCTCCTCGCCGAGCCCGACCATGATGCCGGACTTGGTGAAGATGGTGGGATCGATCTCCTTGACCCGCTGCAACAGCCGGATCGAATGGAAGTAACGCGCGCCCGGCCGCACCGTCAGATAGCCCGATGGCACCGTCTCCAGATTATGGTTGAACACATCGGGCTTGGCCGCCACCACGACTTCGAGCGCGCCCGGCTTGCGCAGAAAATCCGGCGTCAGGATTTCGATCGTCGTGGCCGGGCAGCGCGCCCGGATCGCGCGGATAACTTTCGCGAAATGCTCGGCGCCGCCGTCGGCGAGATCGTCGCGGTCCACCGAGGTGATCACGATATGGGCGAGCCCCAGCTTGAAGGTCGCTTCCGCAATATGTTCCGGCTCCAGCGCATCGAGCGCGCCGGGCATGCCGGTCTTGACGTTGCAGAAAGCGCAGGCCCGGGTGCAGGTGTCCCCCATGATCATGAAGGTGGCGTGCTTCTTGTCCCAGCATTCGCCGATATTCGGGCAGCCTGCTTCCTCGCATACCGTGACGAGGCCGTTTTCCTTGACGATGTTGCGGGTGTCGGCATAGCCGCGGGTGTTCGGCGCGCGCACCCGGATCCAGTCCGGTTTCGGCGGCGACAGCGCGTCCGGCCGGTTCACCTTTTCGGGGTGACGCGGGCGCAGCGGTGTGGCTGAAATGGTATCGACGACGACGACCATGGACTGTCCGTTCTCAGAGCTATCTAGCTAATCCGCCTGACCGGGAATCGCAACCGCTCGCCTTGCTGTCCCGGAAGCTCTAGCATATCGGCCTCCGCTCCGCTGTTCCGCTTCGCTCCCGACAGCCTCTGACCGTTTTGAATGGCTCGAAACCGCATTTCCGCGACCAAAATTTCCGCCAACACGCCGGTGCTGCCAACACTGGGCCGGCCGCTGAAGCGCTCGTTCTTCGCGCGCAGCGTGCATGAGGTCGCGCCCGATCTGATCGGCGCAACCCTGCTGGTCAACGGCGTCGGCGGCGTCATCGTCGAGGTCGAAGCCTATCACCACACCGAGCCGGCCGCGCATTCGTTTCGCGGGCCGACGCCGCGCAACCAGGTGATGTTCGGTCCGCCCGGATTCTCCTATGTCTACCGCTCCTACGGCATCCATTGGTGCGTGAATTTCGTCTGCGAAAAGCCAGGCGAGGCCAGCGCGGTGCTGATCCGAGCGCTGGAGCCGACCCATGGTCTGGCGGCCATGCGCCGGCGTCGCGGCGTCGAAGACGAACGCGCGCTGTGCTCGGGACCGGGCAAACTGTGCGAAGCGCTCGGGATCACGATCCAAAGCAGCGAGTTGCCGTTGGACCAGCCGCCGTTCGCGCTGCATGCGCGCGTCGGTAAAGCGGATGTTGTCGCCGGGATACGCATCGGAATCACCAAGGCGGTCGATCTGCCCTGGCGATACGGGCTGAGGGGATCGAAATTCGTGAGCAAGCCGTTTCCAGCTCAGACGCTGGGTTGAGCGAGGCCGCTCCGGACAAGAAAAAGGCCCCTTCGCAGGGGCCGATCTCGTCAGCGGTGCATGTGATGATGGTGGTGATGATGATGATGCATGCCGCGGGCACTGGCAACCGAAGGTGCGGCAATGGCCAGCGCGAGAAGAGCTGCGAAAACGTAGGCGAGTGACTTCATGGAAGATTCCCCTGAGTTGGCTACAATCACGGAATCGTAGGCGCTGCGAGTCCGTTCCCGAACACATAATAATGTGACCAGCCCATTCATGCATTGTTCACGCGCCGCGAAAGATGTGCCGCGAGGTTCGAACATATTCGGCGACACGACTTCGCCGCCTCGCGACAGCATGCGCCCGAGTTGTGCCAATCGTTTCGCCCAAGACAGAGGGCACGGCGCGCCCCTTAAGCAAGGGCGCGGGGAATGCCGGGTGCCCGTTGCACCCGCAGCCCGTGTGCAAAGGGTAGTAAGCACACGGTAGTCACCACGGTCGCACCGGGATCACCCGGCATTCCCGCACGCAATGGTTTTAACGGGTTCCTTCGTGCTCTCCCCGGTGACCGGCTTGATTGTCACCGTCGCCCCTGAGAAGCGTGGCTCTCAGGAACTTGACGCCAGCGCCGGGGCGTCAGGACCACACGACTTCGCCGTCCGCGATCTGCGCTGTTCGTCAATAGCGCATCCGCGTCCACCGCATCCCGCACCCAACGTCCGTGACGATCGCGAAACGCCCCTCTCATGGGGCACGGGACGGCATGGAATAAGCCGGTGATTTGGGTCGAATGAAAACAAAAATCTTTTTGCAAAAGGGGCTGGACAGGCAAATCACTGATTTGCCCTCGGGCGGTTTTCGCACGACGTCTCGACTGCAATCGCCGCAGTGTGAAGTCTCATCTGCGCAGGAAAACGGAACATAAGACGTTTATGACGCGTTGGTCCGGCGCAACCAAAAAGGAAAATCGCCATGAAACTCACCACCATCGTTCTTGCGACAGCGTTTGCGCTGTCCAGCACATTTGCGCTCGCGCAGGCCGGCGGCGCCGCGGGTGGCTCAGCTGGAGGTTCCACTACCGGTGGCGCGTCGATGAGCGGCAGCGGAACTGGCACCACGACCGGCGGCACGACAGGTACGACGGGAATGGGATCTGGAAGCACCGCCGCTCCGGCGGTACAGAACCCAAACAACACCACGAATCCGTCCGGAAATACGCTGGCTCCCAATGCCTCGCCCAGCGGATCGACGTTGGGGCCGACAGGTCCAGGAACCGGCCGCTAATCCAATAACGGCAGCCTGACAACAAAAGAGCCCCGCCTTTCGCGGGGCTCTTTTGCGTATGGAAGTCCGATCATGTCGACCCGAACGTGGCCGCCCTCATCCACTAGGGCGGAGGCGGCCTTCAAGTTTAAAAATGCTTGCTGTTGCGCTGAGGCAACAGACTCAACCACGGATTCTAACGTAGAATTAATTATATAATTATTGACGATCGATTTTTGGGGGCGATTTCAATGAAAAAGCTGGTTGTTGCAGGTTTCGTTCTGGCGATCAGCGCTGTGAGCGCGTCGGCGGCGGACATGGCCGTGAAGGCTCCGCCCGCGCCGGTGGTATTGGCCTACAATTGGACGGGTTTTTATATCGGCGGGAATGTCGGTGGAGAGTGGGGCCGATTTAACGATCCATTTTCTGTTGGGGCAGCCACAGCCTTTGGCTTCACGACACCGGCTGAGACAATTCCGCTCAGGTCGAACGGTGGCTCGTTCACGGGCGGCGGCCAGATCGGTTATCGCTGGCAGGCGCCGAACAATTGGGTAGTCGGCGTTGAGGGTGACTTCAATTGGGTTGAGGTAAAGAACACTCAAACATTGACGGCCGCGCAATTAGCCGGGGCCGTGACCTTTATTCCGGGCGATTCGTTAGCTGTGAAAACGAACTGGCAGTCGTCGGTCCGCGGCAGCGTCGGGTACGCGTGGGATCGAGTATTGGCCTATGTCACTGGCGGTGTGGCTTTCGCTAACATGCAAGCCAGTTCAAACTTTATCGCGATTGGCATCTTCCCTGCCTCAGCTGGTTCGCAGACCAAAACGCTGACTGGTGGAACAGTCGGCGCGGGTATTGCTTACGCTGTGACTAAAAATTGGGATATCGGTGCAGAGTATCGCTACACCCGCTACGACGGTTCAGACTTTGGGCTGGGAACGGTGGCCGCGATCACTAATGGTGCCGGTGCGTTCGCTTTCGTTCCCTCGTCCAGCCACGTCGATCTTTCGACCAACGAAATTCGGCTCAGGGCCAACTATCGCTTCGACTGGGCTGGGCCGGCCGTTGCCAAATACTGATCTGAGCAATTGATCTAAGAAAAAGCCCCGGACGACGCCGGGGTTTTTTTGTGCCCGAAATCTAAATTAGGCCGCTGCGGCTTTCAAATTAGGCCACTAGAGCAGGATGACTTATCTTCGCATCGTCATCCCGCTCTATCTTTATGTTTACGCATGATCTCGGAGCAAACGCTTCGCGTTTGTCCCGGGGAAAACTGGTTTCCACTGTTCCGGATCATGCTCTAGGTATGGGGTTTCAGGAGGTTGTCCATCTGGTCTGAGCCAAGGAAACTGAGGTTGCGAATCTTCAGCATTCCAGGGGGAGACCTTGAACAACCACAAGAATGCGCCTCTGACGCCCAAAGGTCGAGAGGCAATGGCGCGAAGTGTGGTTGAAGGCATCGATCTGGACGTGATTCAAGCCCCAAACCGGTGCCTCGAATCATGCGGTATGAGCTCACGGACTTTGAATGGGCTGCCGCGCGCAACCTCGTCGCGCGGTTGTTCCATCAGATCAAGCAGTGTCGGCGAATCGCAACCCGCCACGACAAACTCGCGGCCAATTACCTCGCCTTCGTCAAACCGGCAGCTATCCGCATCTGGCTACGCGCTTATGTGTCCACGCCTTAGATTGCGTTCTTCAATCGCTCCAGCGCTTCGAGGATTTTTTCCTTGCGGGTCATGGCGGCTTCGCGCTTTTCCTTTTCTTCCTCGACGATCTCTTCCGGCGCGTTGGCGACGAATTTCTCGTTGGAGAGCTTGGCATCGACGCGCTTGATATCCGCGTCGGCCTTGACGATTTCCTTGTCGAGCCGGGCTTTTTCCGCGGAGAAATCGATCACGCCCTTGAGCGGCAAGGCCGCGACTTCCCCGCGCACCAAGAGCTGCACCGCGCCTTGCGGCGCGTCGTCGGCGAAGGAAATATCGGCAAGCCGGGCCATCCGCTTGACCACGTCGTTCCAGCGTTGCGCGCGCCCTTTGGTCTCGGCCGACACGCCCGACAGCACCAAAGGCGTCAAGGTCGCCGGCGGGATATTCATTTCCGCGCGCACCGAACGGATCGCCGTGACGAGATCGACCACCCAGCCGATCTCCGCCTCGGCAGCGGGATCGCTGAAGTCACCGGCATCGAGCACGAGCATGACCGGCGGAATCAGCGCATCGTTGGGGCCCGCGATCGACATCGAAGCCAACTGCTGCACCGTCAACGCCGCGGCCTTGCGCGGCCATGCGGCCAGCGTCAGCAAACCGTCACGCCTTGCCGTCACCGCCCAGAGTTCTTCGGTGATGAAGGGCATGAACGGATGCAGCAGCTTGAGGATCTCGTCGCGCGCCCACGCCACCATCGCCCGGGTCTCGGACTTGGCGGGGCCGTCCTCGCCGAGCAGGACCGGCTTCGCAAGTTCGAGGTACCAGTCGCAATACACATTCCAGACGAAACGGTAGATCGCGCCGGCGGCGTCGTTGAAGCGGTAGGCCTCGATCGCTTCGGTGACTTCGCGCGTCGCCCGCGACGTCTCGTGTGCTATCCAGCGGTTCAGCGTCTCATTTGCCTTCGTGGGGTCGAAATCCGCGGGCTTCTCGCACGCATTCATCTCGGCGAAGCGGCAGGCGTTCCAGAGCTTGGTCGCGAAGTTGCGGTTGGTTTCGACGAGTTGCGGCGAAAGCTTGATGTCGTGGCTGTGGGCCGCGCCGCGCGCCAGCGCAAAGCGCAGCGCGTCGGCGCCGAAGTCGTCGATGACGCCGAGGGGATCGATGACGTTGCCCTTCGACTTCGACATCTTCGCGCCCTTCTCGTCGCGAACCAGGCGGTGGATGTAGACGGTCGAGAACGGCGCCTCCTTCTTGAAATGAAGGCCCATCATCATCATCCGGGCGACCCAGAAGAAGATGATGTCCCAGCCGGTGACGAGCACATTGGTCGGGTAATAGCGCTCGACTTCGGGCGTATCGTCGGGCCAGCCCAGCGTCGAGAACGGCCACAGCGCCGAGGAAAACCAGGTGTCGAGCACGTCTTCGTCGCGCGTGATAAAACCTTCGCGCTTGGCCGGGTCGAGCGCCATCTCCCGCCCCTGCTCCGGCGTGATGACCTCCTGCTCGACGTAATAGCCGAGCGCGTTGCCGACGGCTTCGTCTTCGGTTTCGGCGACGAACACCTTGCCATCCGGCCCGTACCAGGCCGGAATTTGATGACCCCACCAGAGCTGGCGGGAGATGCACCAGGGCTGGATGTTCTCCATCCATTCGAAATAGGTCTTTTCCCAATTCTTCGGCACGAACGCCGTCGCACCGGAACGCACCGCCGCGATCGCCGGCCGTGCCATGGTCTTGGCGTCGACATACCATTGATCGGTCAGATAGGGCTCGATGACGACGCCGGAGCGGTCGCCATGCGGCACCATGTGGGTGTTGGGCTCGATCCGATCGAGGAAACCGAAATCCTCCAGCCGCGACACGATCAGTTTTCGCGCCGCGAAGCGTTCGACGTGGTTCAGTTCCTCGGCGATCTGCGCCGAGCCCTCCGGCAGTCCGCGCAGATAGTCCTCATTGTCGACCAGCGAAACGCGGCCTTCCTGATCCAGCACGCTGATCTGCGGCAGATTGTGCCGCCGGCCGACTTCGAAATCGTTGAAGTCATGCGCCGGCGTGATCTTCACCGCGCCGGAGCCTTTTTCCGGATCGGCGTAGTCGTCGCCGATGATCGGGATGCGACGTCCGACCAGCGGCAGAATGACGTGCTGACCGATCAGGTGCCCCAGACGTTCGTTGTCCGGATGCACCGCCACCGCGGTGTCGCCCAGCATCGTTTCCGGTCGCGTGGTCGCCACCACGATGAAGGTGGTGGGATCATCGGGACTGAAGGTTTTGCCTTCGATCGGGTAGCGCAGGTACCACAGGCTGCCCCTGACCTCGACCTGCTGCACTTCGAGATCGGAGATCGCGGTCAAAAGCTTGGGATCCCAGTTCACCAGCCGCTTGTCTTTGTAGATCAAGCCTTCGCGGTGCAGTTCGACGAACACTTTCACGACCGCGCGCGACAGCCCCTCATCCATCGTAAAACGTTCGCGCGACCAGTCGCAGGATGCGCCCAGACGCTTGAGCTGATTGACGATGACGCCGCCGCTTTCGGCCTTCCATTGCCAGACGCGCTCGAGAAATTTGGCGCGACCCATGTCGCGGCGGCCCGGCTCCTGCCGTTCCATCAATTGCCGCTCGACCACCATCTGGGTGGCGATGCCGGCATGATCGGTGCCCGGCTGCCACAACACGTCGCGGCCACGCATCCGCTCGAAGCGGCAGAGGATGTCCTGCAGCGTGTTGTTGAGCGCGTGCCCCATATGCAGCGAGCCCGTCACGTTCGGCGGCGGGATCACGATGGTGAACGGCTCGGCGTCGCGCCGCTCGGGCCGGCCCGCCCTGAATGCGCCGGCCTCCTCCCAGATCCGGGACATGCGGCTTTCGATATCGGCGGGCTGGTAATTCTTCTCGATCATGGCGGTGCAATCATGGCTTAGAGCATGATCCCTTTCGGAAAACCGGTACCACTTTTCCGGATCATGCTTCAGGAATGGGCTAAAAAGCCGTCGCAGCGCGCCAAGTCAACACGACAGGCGGCTTGGCAGGCCCGATAATGCGCCCTGCGGTGGCTGAATGAAGGCTGGCAAGGGGGCTAGCGCCCGCGCGAAACCCGCTCGATTTCCGCTTTGACGATGCGTTCCACCAGTCCCGGCAAATTGTCGTCTAGCCAGGATTTCAGCATCGGCCGCAGCATTTCCTTGACCAGGTCTTCGAGCGTCCGTGCGTTGTTGCTCAATACCGTGTTGGCAAGGCTGTTAAAGGCGGATTCAACCGCCGATACGGTCGAGTGCGACAGGATCTGCTGCTGCGACGGCGCGGGGCTTTCAAACGGCGGTGGTTCGAACGCGGGCTGACGGTGCGCCGGCCTGGCGGCGGCTTCGGTGAATTCGAGATCGTCCTGCGGCTCGACCTTCTGGAACGCGGGCTTTGGCGGCGGCGGCGGTTCCGGCAGCGCCATATCGTCGGTCAGCTCGAACACCTCACCGTCGGGTTGCGGCGGCCGGATCTCGGCCTCGGAGGTCGCTTCGTCGAGGCCAGCCAGCATCGCATCGATGTCGTCCTGGCTGTTGCTCGCCGCAGGCGCGGGTGCCGGCTTGGGCGGCGGCGCAGGCGCGGGCTTCGCCGCGGCTGCCTTTGCCGCGGCAATGTTCGACGGAGGAATGTCATTCATCACGGGTGCCTTGGCTGCCGGCGGCGGCGCAGCGGGTTTTTCAGGCTTCGCCGGGGCTGCCGGGGCGGCCTTCTCGGCGACCGGCGGCTTTGCTTCATCGTCGGCAATGATGCGACGGATCGATGCCAAAATCTCCTCCATGGAGGGTTCTTGGACCTTTGCAGGCTGGCTCATCTCCGACTCCGCATCATCAACGCCTTCGCATGCTTTTTACACCAAGCACGGCTGAATTGGCCCGTTCCGGATATGCAGGCTCGGATTTTCATCGCGACAGCCCGACTTGTCCCCAGATCAAGCACCGCATGGTCATCATGCGGAACTCCGCCCTGCTCAGGCCGTCGAAGCATCGCGGCCCAACATACGACGCGAATCGCTCAGCTGCCTCGCAGAACGGTACGTCAGGGCCTCAAATGATTGCAAGAACACGCGCGCTCAAACAGCGCGCGATACGCAATGCGATCGGGAGTTTTGTTGTTTCGCAGCAAGCGACGACCGCAGGCGTTTCGCGATCGTCAGACGTTTAGCCGGCCGCAGATGTTTAGCGGCCGTCAGGCGTACGCACGCCGTACCAGCTATCGCGCACCTGCTGGTAGTGCACGCTCGGGTCGTAGGTCGTGGTCTGCAGCTTGAGCACGATCGGCGACAACCTGCCCACCGCGTTCAACACGCCATACGACGCGACGACGCGGTCGTGCTGTGCGGTGACAAGTGCCACGCGCGCGTTGACCAGCGCCTGTTGCGCGTTGAGCACGTCGAGCGTGGTGCGCTGTCCGGCCTTGGCTTCTTCGCGCACACCGTTGAGCGCGATTTCAGATGCGGTCACCTGCGCCTGCGCGGAGGACACCTGCGCCTTGCCGGCCACCAGCTGTCCCCATGCCGTCACGGTGTTGGCGCGGGTCGAGTCGCGGGTCTGCTCCAGGACGAGGCGCTGCTGCCCCAGATTTTCCTTGGACTGGCGGATCAGCGAATACTCGGCGCCGCCTTGATAAACCGGAACCGAAATCTGCGCGATCGCCGAGGCACCGAACTGGCTGAAGGTCGTCATGCTCTGTTCGTTGGATTGCTGGACCGCGGCCTGCACGGTGACCGTCGGCAGCAGCGCGCCTTCGGCCACCTTGACCTGGAGAAAGTTGACGTCGATGCCGAACATCGAGGCGGTGACGTTCGGGTTTTCCACCAGGCTGAGTTCGACCGCAGCCGGCAGCGTTCCCGGCAGGAAACGATCGACCGGCGAGCCCGGCGCCAATGCCTGCGGCTCGTTGCCGATGATGCGGCGGAAATTCGAACGGGTCGTCGTGAGGGTCGCTTCGGCGGCCAGTTGCTGCGTCCGGCCCGCGGCCAGTTGCGCCTCCGATTGCGCGACGTCGGTGCGGGTCACCTCGCCGACATTGAAGCGGTCCTGCGTCTGCTTGAGCGTCTGCTCGAGCACGCGGGTGTTGCTTTTCTGAACTTCGAGGATCGCGGCGTCGCGCAGATAATCCATGTAGATCGTCGCGGCGCTCAGCAGAACCGTCTGTTCAAGCACCCGCAAAGCCTCGCGCGCGCCCGAAACCTGGCTCTCGGCGGCACGCGTCTTGTTGGCGGTTTGATTGCCGTTGAACAGCGTCTGGGTCACCGTGAGGCCGGCCGCGCGCGGCGCATTGGTGCCGTGAATGTCGGTCCGCGAGATCGCGGTGGGCGTGCCGCCCTGGGTGGAATCGACGTCGGTATATTGGTAACCGCCGCTGACCGTGAGCGCGACCTTCGGGCGATAGCCCGACAACGCCTGCGGCACGTTCTCGTCGGTCGACCTCACCGCGGCGCGCTGCGCGTTGAGCTGTGGATTATTCTGATAGGCGCGCACCAGCGCCGCCTCGATCGTATCCGCGAGGGCGGGCGCCGGGCCCACTAACGCCATTAGAAGGACCGCAGCCGCAGCTCCGGTAAAATCCTTCACGCCACGCATTCTTGGTATTCCGTTCATTTTTGTCGACCGACTCGACCCCACGAGTCGGCTTCCGCCGCATCCTGAGTCACCAACATAGGCCGGGCGCGCCCAAGACGGAACCTCCAAGCCACGGAACTCGGCGGAAACTCTGCACGTGGGGCAATCCGGCCACACTTCTGATTCAGAACGTGATTTAACAGCATTCCCAAGCAAAATGGCTAGAAAACGAAGGCCGGCAGCCGCTCAAGGCCCGGCAAGACCGGCGCACCTGCGTCAAAAAGCGCGCGGTGGCCGAAATCTTGGTGGGAATGTGTCACGATGGTCGCCCGTGGCGGCTGTGTGGTGGCGAAAACGCCCACCAGCCGGCCGCCGTCCTTCAACTGCCGGAAAAGCCCCTCGGGCAGGATTTCGGTGGCGCCATTGAGGACGATCACGTCATAGGGCGCGTCCGCCTGGTCCCCCTCGGCCGCGGCCGCCGACCGGACCGTCACATTGGCAAGCCCAAGCTCGGCCAAGGCGGCCTTGGCTTTGGCTGCCAGCGCCGAATCGCTTTCGGTCGCCATGACCTGGCCGGCCAATTTGGCGACCAATGCGGCGGTATATCCGGTCGCGCAGCCCACCACCAAGACCTTGTCGGTGTCCTTGATCTCGGCCGCCTGCAGCATCCGCGCGGTGACCACGGGCTTGATCAGAAAGCGCTTGGCGGAGCCGCCTTCGCTGACATCGAGATCGAGGTCGAGATAGGCCATCGCACGCTGATGTTGCGGAACAAAGGCTTCGCGCGGCACCTCCAGCATCGCATCGATGATCCTGATGTCGGTGACGTCGCTCGGACGCACCTGACAATCGACCATGTTCTGACGCGCGGTCGAAAAACCGGACATTGATGGACCCCAGAATAGAGCGGACGCCGCCGCGGAAAAGCTTGAGAACAGAAGCTCAAAACGTGCGGCATCTTTGGTACAAGGCCGGTCAAAACGCAACATCGCGTTGGGCGGCCGATGGCCGCCCCGCACGCGTATCAAGCCGGATTCGGCCGATTTGAACGCGAGCCTATTCGCGAGAACCTATTCTATCGTCACGGCGAGCCGCCCGATCAGGCGCGCCAGTTCGTCCAGATGTTCGGAATCATGATCCCGGACGGCCTGCGCCAACCGCATCAGGCATTCGTCATCACTCATCGCGGGAATGTCGCCCGGAATGATCGATGGTACGGCCTTGACGAAATCGGTCTGAATGTCCTGCATCGTATCATCTCCCAACGAAGCCGGCACGACAGAGTATCCGGGGGAAATGAGACGATTTGGCGGTCAGGGCCGACCCGGCAACCGCCTGATGGCGTATTGAAATTTTCGGGCGAAGCCACTGAATGTTTTGGCTCCCCGGGCTGGATTCGAACCAGCGACCATTCGATTAACAGTCGAATGCTCTACCGCTGAGCTACCGAGGAACAAGGCGAAACGATCGTTCGCGAGCGGCAGCGTATAACAAAGCCTTTCGGCATTGCAAAGGACCAAATCGCCGGATTTTTGGCGGCCGCGATATCGGGTCGGAAATGCCCGTGGCACAGCGAGTTGGCGGCATTTCCTGATGGAACAGGTGCGAACGGGCCGGGCTATCAGGTGCGTGACGCCGGCAACGGCGTTCGCCATGCGATCATTCGCACCTCGCAAAACAAGAAAGGCCGGCTTGTTGAGCCGGCCTTCGTGATTCGCGCTTTCGCGTCGGTCAGTATTTGGCGACGACGGGTCCGCCCCAGCGGTAGTTCAGGCGAACCAGGCCGATGTCGACGTCCTGACTGATGCGCAAGGTATCGACGCCGCCGAGGAAGGCCGAGCTCAGCGTGAAGTCGTGGCTGCCCAGGAAGATGTGATTGTACTCAGCGCCAATCGACCAGTTCTGCGCGAAGCCGATTTCGAGGCCCGCACCGACGGTCGCGCCCCAGCGGGTTTCGCTGGCGGACCCAGCAACCACACCGGCGACGGGGTCGAGCGCATCGTATTTGTCGTTCACGACGGCGGCACCGCCCTTCACATAGACGAGAACGTTATTCCAGGCATAACCGACCTGCCCGGTGATCAGCCCGAACGAATCGATCCGGGTCCGGTCGTTGAGACCGCCAAGCGGATTGGCACCGATCGGCGTGGCGTTGCTGCCGGAGAAGTCAGCCCAGTTGCCCTGGCCTTCGAGACCGAACACCCAGTTGGTCGCCTGCCAGCGATAACCGATCTGGCCGCCGACGGTGCCGCCGGTCGAGTTATGGCAACCTTCCGGGATGATACCAGCGGGCACGACGAGGTCCCAGCAATTGTGAGCCGAGCCGCCGCCGCCGTTGATACCAATGTAAAAGCCGCTCCAGTCATAGACTGCAGCGATCATTGGAGGCGCTTTGGTGTATGGCCGAGCGGCCAAATCGGCCGCGTTTGCCTGCGTTACGATGGTCGCCAACGACAGCGCGCCGAGCGCGGACCGCATCATCCAGTTCATGTCTATCCCCGGGAGAATCATTGCTATTCGCGGACCTTAACTTGGGAACGCGACAACTTATACTGGTCAGTCGGCCACCACGCTATTTCCCGCCGTGCTGTTCTGTTTTCGCAACACCGTCTTGGGCGAAGCAACCTCGGCGAAGCAAATTGGACGAGGCAACTCGCGCCTCGGCTCGAAGCGCGAGGCCTGTCGGCCGACCGCGGTGCGCCTATTCGCCTTTTTGCTCGAACACCGCCCGGCAGGCTTCGCTGAGGTTGGCTTTTTGCCGTCGCAGGCAGGCGGTGATCGCCCTGACGTTGGGAATCTCGCCCGCGCAGAGGCGGTAGACGTCGGGCGTGCAGGCCCGCTTCTGTTCGGCGGTTGCGAGTTCGGCGTGCGCCAGGCCGGTTGCGAACCAGCCGAAAAGCAAGCCGAGCGCCAATGCGCGATGAGCGCGTTTCGGACCTCTCATGATGGTGCTTCCTGTGGGGCGGGCGCCGGTCGCGGCACCGCGATATCATCGGCAAATACGGGAAATATTTTTCGCCGAATGTGATTTTTCTCACATTGGGCAGGCGGCGGGACGGCTACTTCTTGCCCGGGAAATCAAGACTTTGGTAACCAGTTTCGGCCGGGACCGCTCGATCGATACAATTTGAGCGATCGCTTCAATCTGGAAACAAACGAGTTTTGCGACGCTGCGCTCCCGAGCCTCGGAGAGCGCAATGAGTGAAGTTGAATTCGATCGATTGCTGGATGCCGTGCAAACGGCTATTGCGCCTGCCCCGCAGGAGGATTCTTTGACGACTTCGACGACATTCAGCCCGCCGCGCGCCGCCAATGACAACCAGACGGCCTGGGGCTTTGTCCCGTTTCCGGAAGGCTGGTACGCCGCCTGCTGATCGCCCGAGTGCGGCGGTTCGGCGCTGTCGCCCGCGTTGACGGGTCGAAACTACTCGGGTTTCAGAGCGCGTGACCTTTGTTGCGCAACTGTTCGATCATCTCCTTTTGCGCTTCCGCGCCGTGCGGATTGCAGTTCATTGACCCGTGCGGTCATCTTCTGCTGCAAAACCGGCACCAAAGCGCGGTTGCCTAACGGCCCGTGGCTCTGTATTGATCCCGGCCTTGGGGCCACGTGGCGGAGTGGTTACGCGCCGGTCTGCAAAACCGTTTACTCGGGTTCGAGTCCCGACGTGGCCTCCACCAATTCAATCAATGACTTAAACGGCCTGCCGGCGACCGGCGCCACTCCCAGAGCCGTTGCGGTATCCGGCGCTGGTTCCGCCAGAAGCGCTTGGCTGGGCCAAGCGGCCCGAGCGCCGCTGATGTAAAAGCTGTCGGCGCGACTGGCCTCCGCAACACCCCGGATCCCCTCAACCGATGATCGCCTTCCTCAACCGAATCGCTGCCTGGCTGAAGTCCCGGAAGGTGGAACTGGGCCTCGGCGTCCGCGTCACCGTCGCCGCGATGGGCGCGCTGGTGATCGCATTGGCCTTCGGCCTGCGGCTGCCGCTATGGGCGGTCCTGACCTCGATCATCGTGACGCAGATGAGCGTCGGCCGGTCGCTGAAGGCGACCCGCGATTATCTGATCGGCACCGTCGGTGGCGCGATTTACGGCGGGGCCATCGCGCGTGCTGATTCCGCATAATGGCGAAGGCGCCCTGCTCGCGGTGCTGGTGATGGCGGTGGCGCCGCTGGCGTTCATCGCTGCCATCAACCCGAGCCTCAACACCGCGACCGTCACCGCGATCATTGTGCTGCTGCTGCCGACCATGAACCACGTCAATCCGCTGGATTCCGCGATCGATCGGGTTCTGGAAGTCGCGGTCGGTGCGATCACCGGGCTTGCGGTGTCATTTCTGGTATTGCCGTCGCGCGCGCACAGCCAGATCCGCGCCAACGCGGCACGCGTGCTCGAATTGATGGCGTCCGCGCTGAACGAATTGCTGTCCGGCCTGACCCGCGGCCTCGACACCAACACCCTGCACCAGTTGCAGGACGGCATCGGCGCCGCTCTGGTCAGCCTGAACGCGATCGGCGCCGAGGCCGAACGCGAGCGCGCCGCCAGGCTTTCCAGCGGCCCCGATACCGGCCCGCTGCTGCGCACGATCTTGCGGCTGCGCCATGATCTGGTGATGATCGGGCGCGCCAGCGTGGTGCCGTTGCCGGTCGAACTGCAGACACCGCTCGCCGCCCCGCTCGCCAATGTCAGCAGCGCGATGGCCGGCTACCTGCGGATGATGGCGGCGGCGTTGCGGATCGGCCGGGGCGCGCCGGCGATCTGGCCGGTGCAGTCGGCGCTGGAAGCCTACGCCACGGCGGTCGCCGCCGTCCGCAGCGAGGGTTTGACGCGCGGCATCGCCGGCGATGTCACCGAGCGGTTTTTCGCACTGGGATTTTCGCTCGAGCAGATGCGGCAGAATCTGCGGGATCTGGAACGTTGCGTGTCGCACTGGAGCGAGGCCTCGGACATCGCAGCCATCAAGCCCGACGACGGCGTCGAATAGGCCGCGACCGCGTCTAGAGCCTTTTCCGTTTCGATTGAATCGAAACGGGGCTCTAGATTTTTGATTTGACGCGTTTTCTTGACGCGAACCGGTATCCACTTCGCGTGAAAACGCTCTAGATCAGGCGCGCTTGCGCCGACGGTAGTCGCGCTTCGGTTTCGGCTTGGGCGCCAGTTCCGGCATGGTGCGCTGCGCTTCGCGATATCGGGTCAGCATCCGCTCGAAACTGCCGTTGAGCGTCTCGGCGATATCGGGCCGTTTTTCCAGCCCGGCCAGCAGCATCGCCGCCGCCTCGATCGTGGACAGCCCGTCGCGGCGCGGCTCGCGGCGCAGCGCGCCGTAGCGCGACGGCTGCGCCGGCCCGAGAATCACGCGCTGGCATTTCAGCATCCACGCATTGCGCCACCACAGCGCCTTGGCCTGGCTCCAGGTGCCGTCGAGCAGCACGATGCCTTCGATGTCTTTGAGGATCGCGCGCTGATTGTCCTCGATTTCGCCCTTGCGGTTGATGGCGACGATGTCGCGGTCGGTCTCGAGATCGGCGACCTTGGCCGAGCCGAGATAGAGCACCGCCCAGCGCGAGGGATCGTGCACCGGCCGTCCCAGCGCCTTGGACAGGCTGGGCCACGACAATCCGATCTTGAGCACGGCGTCCTTGAAATGCAGCGCGGTCAGCCGCGCCGTGCCCAGCGCCCTGTCCTGCTCCTGCGGATGCTGCAGGATCAGCAGCGAGATCGCGCTTTCGATCGGTTCAATGCTGTCGCAAATGCACAACGGCTCGGGTTTGTGGCATTGCGAACATTCCGGTATCGCCTCTGGTACGGCACCGGCTTCAGCTTCGGATTGTTTTGACATCGTCCGGCTATACGCCCTGCGGCGGCACGCTTCAACCGCGAGGGCGCCAATTCCCTCCTATTCCGCCGGCGCCTCGATCGCCACCGGGTCCGGTCGCCGCCGGAAGCGGTCGATCAACAGGTAGATCACCGGTGTCGTGTAGAGCGTCAGGATCTGCGAGACGAACAATCCGCCGATGATGGTGATGCCGAGCGGCCGGCGCAGCTCGGTGCCGGGGCCGGTGGCGAGAACCAGCGGAATGCCGGCGAACAACGCCGCCATGGTCGTCATCAGAATGGGCCGAAAGCGCGCGCTGCAGGCCTCGAAGATCGCCTCCGCCGACGACAATCCGCGATGGCGCTCGGCATCGAGCGCAAAATCCACGATCATGATGCCGTTCTTCTTGACGATGCCGATCAACAAAATGATGCCGACAAAGGCGATGATGGTCAGCGGCGTATTGGTGATCTGCAGCGCCAGCAGCGCGCCGAGGCCCGCCGACGGCAAGGTGGAGATGATGGTCAGCGGATGGGCGAGGCTCTCATAGAGCACGCCGAGCACGATATACATCGCGACCAGCGCACCCAGGATCAGCAGCGGCTGACGGCCCGCGGTCTTGTTGAAATCGCCGGCATTGCCGTCAAAACTGCCGCGAATGCCCTCCGGCATGTGCAATTCATCGACGGCGCGCTGGATGTTCGACGTCGCGACCTCGAGCGGCACGTCATCGAGCACGTTGAACGAGACCGTGGTCGAGGGGAATGATTGGGTATGGGTTACCGCCAGCGGCGCCAGGTCGCGCTGGTAATGCACCAATGCCGACAGCGGAATCTGGCTGTCGCCGGCGCCGGCGACGAAGATCCGTTCGAGGTCGGACGGGTCGGTCTGGAATTTGGGATCGGTCTCCAGCACCACCTGATACTGGTTGCGCTGGGTATAGACGATCGAGATCTGGCGCTGCGAGAAGGCATTGTTCAGCGCGTTGTCGATGTCCTGCACCCGCACGCCCAGGCTCGACGCCGTCTTGCGATCGATCGTCAGCTTCAATTGCAGGCCGCCGGGATCGCGGTCGCTCGAGACGTCATTGATCCCCTCAACGGTCTCCATCCGCTTGGCGACCAGCGGCGCCCATTTCTGCAAGAGATCGAGATCGCTGCTCGACAGCGTGTACTGATAATTGGAGTCGCTCTGCCGTCCGCCGGCGCGGATGTCCTGGGCCGCAAACATGAACAGGCGGATCCCGGCCACCGAACCCAAATCCTTGCGCAGGCGATCGATCACCTGCTGCGTGGTCAGGCCGCCCCGCTCCGTGGCGGGCTTGAGGCTGATGAACATGCTGCCGCGATTGGCGCTGCCGCCGAGGATCGAGCCGATGCTGGCGACCGCCGGATCGGCCATCACGATATCGGCGATGCGCTGCTGCAGGCCCAGCATGTACTGGAATGAGATATCGGCGGACGCCCGGGTCGAGCCGATCACAAAACCGCTGTCGTCGATCGGGAAATAGGCTTTTGGCGTCTTGATATACAACGTCACCGTCAGCGCGATGGTGGCGAAGAAAACCACCAGCGTTGAAAACGGAAAGCGCAGCACCGTGCGCAGAGTTCGCGCGTAAAACGCCACGATCCGTGACAGCGGCCCCTCGACTGCCCGATCCAGCCAGGTCGCATTATCGGAAGTCGCTGCCTTGACGTAGTGCGCGCAGATCATCGGCGTGATCGTCAGCGACACCACGGTCGAGACCGCGATCGCAAAGGTCAGCGTCAGTGAAAATTCGCGCAACAGCCGGCCGACGATCCCGTCCATGAAGATCAGCGGCGTGAAGGCTGCGACCAGCGACAGGCTAATCGACAGCACCGTAAAACCGATCTGCTTGGCGCCTTCGATCGCCGCCGGATAGGGCGGCATGCCATGCTCGAGGTTGCGGTACATGTTCTCGATCATGACGATGGCGTCGTCGACCACAAAGCCGACCGAGATCGCCAAGGCCATCAGCGACAGATTGTCGATCGAGAACCCCGCCAGCCACATCCCGGCGCAGGTCCCGGCCAGCGCCAGCGGCACCGAGACGCCGGCGGCGATGGTCGGCGTCATCCGGCGCAGGAACACGAACACCACCACCATCACCAGCACCGCCGTCGCCAGCAGCGTGAGCTGCATGTCCTCGACACTGGCGCGGATGGTTCCGGTGCGGTCGGTCAGGATCGAGATCTCGACACCCGCGGGAATCCATTGCTTGAGATCGGGGATCATCTCCCTGACGCGATCGACGGTATCGATGACGTTAGCGTCGCCCTGCTTGGTGATCTGGATCAGCACCGCCGGCTGCTTGTTGAACCAGGCGATCGAGCGCGCATTGCGCACGGAATCCTCGACCTCCGCGACATCGGAGAGCCGGACGAAATTGCCGCCCGAACTCTTGACGATGATGTCGCGGAACTCGGCCGCGGTTCGCATCTGCTTGTTGAGCCCCAGGGTCTCGCTTTGGCGGCCGCCGTTGAAGATGCCGACCGGGCCGAGCGGGTTGGCGTTGACGATCGCGGTCCTGACGTCGTCAGTCGCGATCCCCGCATTCGACAGCGCCACTGGATTGAGCGCGACGCGGACCGCGGGCTGATCGGCGCCGCTCACCGTCACCTCGCCGACCCCCGGGACCTGCGAGATCCGCTGCGCGATGATGGTGTCGGCGACGTCGTAGAGCGCGCCCGCGGAAATGGTTTTCGAGTTCAGCGCCAGCACGAACACGGGTGCGGCGGCCGGATTGGACTTGCGAAAGCGCGGCAGCGACGGCAGGTCGCTCGGCAGATCGGCCAGCGAGGCGTTGATCGCGGCCTGAACGTCGCGCGCGGCGCGATCGATGTCGCGGCCGATCGCAAACTGCAACTGGATGCTGGTCGATCCCAGCGTACTCGTCGAGGTAATCTGGGTGATGCCCGCGATCTCGCCAAGGCGCCGTTCGAGCGGAGCCGCCACGGTCCCCGCCATCACGGACGGATCAGCTCCCGGCCGCGATGCCGAAACCCGGATCGACGGAAAGTCGACATTGGGCACCGATGCCACGGGGAGGAATTCGTAGGCCACGACGCCGATCAGAAACAGCCCGATCGCCAGCAAGGTGGTCCCGACAGGGCGGCGGATGAACGGCTCGGAGATCGAGATCGATGCCATTATGGCATCCCCTCGGTCGCTCCCGCCGCGGGCGACTGCGGCAACACCGGCGGCGGCACGGCTTTCTCGATCCGGCGGTTGATGCGGTCGAGTGCCAGATAAATCACCGGCGTCGTGTAGAGCGTCAACAACTGGCTCAGCAGCAGACCGCCGATGATCGAGATACCCAGCGGAAAGCGCAATTCGGCGCCGGTGCCGCTTTCGACCGCCAACGGCAGCGCGCCGAACAGCGCCGCCAGCGTCGTCATCATGATCGGCCGAAACCGCAACAGGCAGGCCTGCACGATCGCGTCCGCCGCCGACAGGCCCTGATGCCGCTCCGCTTCCAGCGCGAAGTCGATCATCATGATGGCGTTCTTCTTGACGATGCCCATCAGCAGGATGATGCCGATCAGGCCGATCACGGACAGATCCTGCCCGAACAGCATCAGCGCCAGGATCGCGCCCACACCCGCCGACGGCAACGTCGAAAGGATGGTGATGGGATGGATGTAGCTCTCATAGAGCACGCCGAGCACGATGTAGATGGTGACCAAAGCGGCGAGGATCAGCCAGGGCTGGCCCGCCAGCGATTTGGAGAACTCGGCGGCGTCGCCGGCGAACAGCCCGACGATGCTGGTGGGCATGCCGATCCGCGCCTCGATGGTCCTGACCTCTTCGACGGCGTCCCCGAGCGCCGCTCCCGGCGCCAGGTTGAAGCTGAGCGATACGGCCGGGAATTGCGCCTGATGCGAGATCGCCAGAGGTGCCGTGGTCCGTTTCAGGGTCGCGACCGCCGAGATCGGCACCTGCCCGGCCGGCGCTCCCACAATCGCGCTCGCCGCACCCGGCACATACAGCTTGGAGAGCACGGAGGGATCGCGCTGATACATCGGCAGCGCTTCCAGCACGACGCGATATTGGTTGGCCTGGCCGTAGATGGTCGAGATCTGGCGCTGCGCGAACGCATCGTTCAGGGTGTCGGTGATGACCTGCAGGCTGACGCCGAGCTGACCGGCGCGCTGCCGATCGACGTTGAGCTCGGCGCGCAAGCCGCCTTCCTGCGCCTCCGACGAAACGTCGCGGAACAGCGGATCGCGGCGCAGTTCCGCCACCAGCCTGTTGGCCCACGAGGTGACCAGGTCCGAAGTTGGTGCCGGTCAGCGTATACTGGTACTGCGACCGGCTGGATTGGGTGCTGATCTGGACGTCCTGCACCGGCTGGAAATACACGGTCATGCCGGGGATCGAGGCGACCTTCGCCTTCAGGCGCGTAACGACCACGGCGACGTCATCGCGCCGCTCGCCGCGCGGTTTGAGCGACATCGCGAGACGTCCGACATTGGTGGTCGGATTGACCGGTCCCGCGCCGATCACCGAGACCACGCCAATGACATCGGGATCGCTCTTGATGGCGTCGGCGACTTTCGTCTGGAGATTTTGCATCTCCGCAAAGGAGACCTCGGCGCCGGCCTCGGTCACCGCGGTGATCGACGCCGTGTCCTGCAGCGGCAGGAACCCCTTGGGCGCGACGACATAAAGAACGAGCGTCGCCACGATGGTGGCAAAGGTGACGACCATGGTCAGGCGCTGATGTCGCAGCACCCACAGCAACGTCAGGCGGTAGAACTCGACCATGCGGTCGATCAAGCGGCTGATCGCGGCGAGGCCGGGAACGGCCAGTTCCTCGCCGGCATGACGCAACAGCCGCGAACACATCATCGGGGTCAGCGTCAGCGACACGATGGCTGATGTCACCACCGCGATCGTCAGGGTCAGCGCGAATTCGCGGAACATCCGGCCCACCAGGCCGGACATGAACAACAGCGGAATGAACACCGCGATCAGCGACACCGTCAGCGAAATCACGGTGAAGCCGATTTCGCGGGCGCCGCGCAGCGAGGCCTCCATCGCGCTCTCGCCGTCCTCCATGTGCCGAACGATGTTCTCGATCATCACGATGGCGTCGTCGACCACAAATCCGGTGCCGATCGTCAGCGCCATCAGCGACAGATTGTCGAGGCTGAAGCCGGCAAAATACATCACCCCGAAGCTCGTGATCAGCGACAGCGGCAGCGCCACGCCGGCAATCAAGGTCGCGCGCAGCGATCGCAGGAACAACAGCACCACCAGCGTCACCAGCACGACGCTCAACAGCAGCGTGAACTGCACGTCGTGCACGGAGGCGCGAATCGTGACGGTGCGGTCGCTGACCACGGTCAGGGTCACGCCGGCCGGAATCGCACGCTGCAGCCTGGGGATTTCCGCGCGGATCTGGCTGACCACGTCGATGACATTGGCGCCGGGCTGGCGCTGGATGTCGATGATCACGGCTGGCGTGCCCTGGTACCAGCCGCCGGTGCGGTCGTTCTCCAATCCGTCGACGATGTTGGCGACGTCGCCGATCGTGACCGGCGAACCATTGCGATAGGCGATGATGATCGGCTTGTAGGCGTCGGCCGCGGCGATCTGGTCATTCGCTGCGATGATGTAGGATTGCTGGGCGCCGTCGAGCGAGCCCTTCGGACCGGAGACGTTGGCGCCGGCGATGGCGTTGCGCAGGTCCTCCATGGCGATGCCATAGGCCGCGAGCCGCGCCAGATCGGCCTGCACACGGACGGCAGGCTTGAGGCCGCCGAGCACCGCGACCCGTCCGACGCCGGAGATCTGGCTGAGCCGCTGGCCCAGAATGGTATCGGCAAGATCGCTCATCGCCCGCAGCGAGATGGTGTCCGATGTCAGCGCCAGGGTCATGACCGGCGCGTCGGCCGGATTGACCTTGGCGTAAACCGGCGGATAGGGCAGCGTCTTCGGCAGGATTCCGGCGGCGGCATTGATCGCCGCCTGCACGTCCTGGGTCGCGCCGTCGATGTCGCGGTTGAGATCGAACTGCAGCGAAATCTGGCTGACGCCGAATGAACTGGTCGAGGTCATCTCCGACAGCGACGGGATCTGCCCGAGCTGCCGTTCGAGCGGCGCCGTGATCAGCGACGCAATCACGTCGGGGCTGGCGCCGGGCAATTGCGTCGAGACTTCGACGGTCGGGAAATCGACCTGCGGCAGCGCCGACACCGGCAGCGCCCAATAGCCAAGCGCGCCGCCGATCAACAGCGCGATCCCAAGCAGCGAGGTCGCGATCGGGCGGCGAATGAATGGCTCGGAGACGCTCATGGCTGCCCGCTCATGCTGGCCTTTTCAAAACAGTCAAACGGCGCGCGGGATCATGGCTGCGCCTTCGCGCTCTGGCCCGCGGCGTCGCCTCCCGGCGCCGGCCGGCCCTCGCCTTTCTCGCCGCCCTCGCCTTGATGACGTTCGCGCCATCGGCGGTGCTCGCCTTTGCCATCGCCGTTCTGGTGATCCCGGCCTTGCCCATCATGGGCTTGTCCATCTCTGGCTTGACCGTCCTTCGCTAGACCGTCTCTGGCTTGATCACCCTTGTCTTGCCCTTCACGATGCTGACGATCGCCGCCACCTCCGCCGTTACGGTCGCGCCGGCCACGTTTGCGCGGGGCGAGGTCCGCTGTCGGCGTCTGACTGTCCTGGCCGACCGTGACCTTGGCGCCGTCAGACAGATTGGCAAAACCTGTCGTCACTACACGATCGGAGGTCGACAGCCCGCTCGCGATGACGGCATCGGTTTCGTTCTGCTGGGTCACCACGACCGGCTTGGCCGTGACGGTATCGTCGTCATTGATGACATAACTGAAGGTGCCTGCGGGCCCGCGCTGCACCGCGGAGGTCGGGATCACCACCACCTGCGACAGGGTGTCGACCTTGAGCCGCACATTGACGAACTGGCCGGGCCATAGCTGGAAGTTGGCGTTGGGAAATTCCGCCTTCAGCTTCAGCGTGCCCGTGGTCGGATCGACCTGGTTGTCGATCCCGGTCAGTTTGCCGGTATCGGCCACGGTGGTCCCGTCATTGCCGAACACATCGACCGCCAGCGTGCCCTTGGCCGAGGCCGCATTGACGCGCACGATCTGCTGTTGCGGCAGGCTGAACATGATCGCGATCGGCTGCAACTGGGTGATGATCGCAAGCCCCGTGGCGTCGGAGGCATGAATGATGTTGCCCTGGTCGACCTGGCGCAAGCCGGTGCGGCCCGACAGCGGCGCGATGATCTTGGTGTAGCCGAGCGTCGCCTGGGCATTGTCGATCGCGGCCTGGTCGGCCGCAACCAGCGCTTCCTGCTGCGCCACCACCGCGCGTTGCGTGTCCGCCTGCTGCTTGGAGCCGGCATTGCCGGCGGCGAGCTGCTGATAGCGGATCAGATCGAGCCGCATGTTGGCGAGCTGCGCCTCGTCCTGCGCCTTCTTGGCGACGGCCTGATCGTATTGCGCCTTGTAGATCGCCGGATCGATCTCACCGAGCACATCACCCTTCTTGACGTCCTGGCCTTCGGTGAAATTCACCGAGATCAACTTGCCGTCGACCTGCGAGCGCACCAGCACATTGTTGAGCGCGCGCACCGAGCCGACGCCGTCGAGATACACCGGCACGTCCTGGACCCGCGGCGTCGCCGCCAGCACCGGCACGGCGAGATCCGGGCGCACGCGGCTCGCGGCCTGCTTCTGGTGTGAGGTCCAGGCGAGATAGCCGAGCCCGCCGATCACCGCGAGCCAGACAGCGATCCAGACGATGCGGCGCGGCCAGCGCGAGGCCGCGCGCGTCCCGACCGCATCCGCTGCTCCATCCGATTCGGGCTTAAAGAGCATTGACCGGCTTCTCCATCTTCGGCTCCCAGCCGCCCCCCAGCGCCTGATAAAGGCTCACAATCGCCAGCAGGCGGGCAAGCTGCGCCTGCCACAGCACGTCTTCCGCCTGGAACAAGGTCAGTTGGGTATTTAGCACGGTTACGATGTCGGCGGTGCCGGCGCGCAATTGTTGCTCGGAGAGCTGAAATGCCCGCCGCGAGGCCGCCACCACCTCATGTTGCAGCCGCAGCTTGTCGGTGGTCTCGCGGATCGCGATCAGCGCGTTGTCGACATCGCCAAACGCCGAGACCACGGTCTTGCGGTAGGTCTGCAGCAATTCGTCCTGCCTGGCCTTGGTCAGTTCGAAATTGCCGAGGATGGCCCCGCCGTCGAAGATCGGCTGCGTCAGGCCGCCAACCATGCTGAAGAACGCGGCGTGGGGCTGGAACAGCGATGACAGCGCCTGGCTTTGATAGCCGCCCTGCCCGGTCAACTGGATGCTGGGAAAGAACTGCGCGCGGGCGCTGCCGACATTGGCGGTGGCGGATGCCAGTTGCGCTTCCTGGCGCCTTATATCCGGCCGCTGCGTCAGCAATTCCGACGGCAGTCCCGGCGTCACCCTGGGTATCGCGACCTGGTTCATCGAACCGCCGGTGATGTGCACGCTTTCCGACGGGCGCGACACCAGGATCGCCAGCGCATTGATGTTCTGCTGCAGGGTCTGCCGCAGCGGCGGCACCGCGGCGCGCTGGTTGGCGAGCACGGCCTCCTGCTGCGCGACGTCGAGGTCGGTTCCGGTGCCGGCTTTCTGGCGCAACCGGATGGCATCGAGAATGCGCGCGGCGCTGACGATATTGCTCTCGGCAGTGCGAATGCGGTCCTGCGAGGCGAGGACCTGGAAATACGCCGTGGCGACGGCGGTCAATGTCGTGAGCGCAACGACGTCGCGATCGAAGCGGTTGGCAACGGCGGTTTCCTCGGCGGCCTGGGCAGCGTCGTGATATTGGCCCCAGAAATCGAGCTGATAGCTGGCGCTCATCGAGGTCGCGTAGTTCACCACCTCGCGGCCGCCGATCGACAATCCGCTGGCGCTGGAGCCGGACGTTCTCGAATAGGCCTCCTGGCCACCGGCGCTCAACGTCGGCAGCAACGCGGCGCCCGCGACACGGGCCTGCGCGTCGGCCTGAACGAAGCGCGCGGCCGCTGCCGCGATATCCAGATTGACCTTCTGGGCCTCCTCCATCAGCGTCGTCAGTTCCGGCGAACGGAAACCGCTCCACCAATCCAGCGTCGGCGGCGCGTCGCGTTCGGTCAGCAGCGCGGCCCGATAGCCATTGGGGATATCGAGGGCGGGATCGGGCAGATCCTTGGTCAGGATGCAGCCCGCCGAACTCGCGACCATGCACAACGCCGCGAGCCATCGCACGGCGCGACCTGCGCACGGCACGACGGCCGGCTGACGCTTGACGGCAAAACCCGGAAATCTCGGTCTCACAGCCGCTCTCCGCCGGACAACATGCCCGGCATCCGGCGCAGCGAGAAATGCCCCGCCGACTCGTGGATGACGCGTGGGAGAACCGAATGCGAGACGTTCACCGGAGTGATGCTTCCTGTGCAAACTGATGGCCATATTAGCCGCGGGATCACGGCGCGGACAGCCCGTTCGGTCCGCTATCCCCGCGCGGTTGTTGAATTGAGGGCTGCTGCCCGACAACGGGAATCAGCGCGTTTTCCCTTTGGCATCGCGCGTTTCGCGGATTGACGCCATCAAAGGATGCTTCGATCTTACCAAGAATTCATGTTGCGGGACGTTCATCGGGGGAGTTCGGTCTCGATGCCGGCGTGCTCTTCGAAGCGGTACACCGCTTCGGTTTTGAGCGCGAGCTTTGACCCGGCGGACACACCCACATATCACGTCGTCCGCGAGCGCGTTTTCGGGCAAGATTATGCCAAGGCGCTCGCGATCTGGCGAAATAATTTCCGCGCCGGATGTCACCGGGCTTCGCACGACCGATTAGCTGGTTTCGGCATCACCCGTTCGAGAGAGCCCGATGCGGCGCAAAAGCGGCTTCCACTCCGGCTGATCGCGCTCTAGGGTCGTGGCCGGATTGGCAACGACGGGCAAGATTTCCGGCTATGAAAATCAATAACGACGTCATCGAAGCGATCGGCAATACGCCGCTGATCAAGCTGAAGCGCGCATCCGAGGAAACCGGCTGCACCATTCTGGGCAAGGCCGAGTTCATGAATCCCGGCCAGTCGGTCAAGGACCGCGCCGGCAAATGGATGATCCTCGAGGCCGAGAAGCGCGGCGAACTCAAGCCCGGCGGCCTCGTGGTGGAATCGACCGCCGGCAATACCGGCATCGGGCTGGCGGTCGTCGCCAACGCCCGCGGTTACCGCACGCTGATCCTGATCCCGGCAACACAGAGCCAGGAAAAGAAGGACATGCTGCGGCTGTGCGGCGCCGAGCTCGTCGAGGTGCCGGCGCTGCCCTATTCCAATCCGAACAACTACCAGCATGTCGGCCGACGGCTGGCGGAGCAGCTTCGCAAGACTGAGCCGAACGGCGTGTTGTTCGCCGACCAGTGGAACAATCTCGACAACGCTAGAGCCCATTACGAGTCGACGGGACCGGAGATCTGGCAGCAGACCGGCGGCAAGATCGACGGCTTTATCTGCTCGGTCGGCACCGGCGGCACGCTGGCCGGCACCAGCCGTTACCTGAAGGAAAAGCACCCGGGCATCGTCAACGCCTGTGCCGATCCGCATGGCTTTGCGATGTACGAATTGTTCAAGCACGGCACCGCCAAGTCGACGCCGGGCAACTCGATCACCGAGGGCATCGGGCTCGGCCGCGTCACGCCCGTCATCGCGACCGCCAAGGTCGACGACGCCTTCCTGATTTCGGACGAGGAAGCCGTGAAGGTGATCTATGAGCTGCTCGAGCATGAGGGCCTGTGCCTCGGCGGCTCGACCGGCATCAACGTCGCCGGCGCGATCCAGCTCGCCAAGCAGCTCGGCCCCGGCCACACCATCGTGACCATCCTGTGCGACTCCGGCAACCGCTACCAGTCAAAGCTGTTCAACCCGGCGTTCATGCGCTCGAAGAACCTGCCGGTGCCGGAATGGCTGGAAAAGCGCAGCAACATCGAGCTGCCGTTCGAGAAGGTGTGAGGCGACGGTGTGAGCGGGCCGCCGGCACCGACCTCATCCTGAGGAACGGCCCCTTTGCCCGCGTCTCGAAGGATGAACTCACTCATGGTTCGAGACGCGCGAAGACGCGCTCCTCACCATGAGGGTCAGAAATTACCGCAATATCTGACTCAAGAACAACTTCGTCCGCGCGTGCTGCGGGTTGGCGAAGAACTCCTGCGGCGTGTTCGCCTCGATGATCTGGCCGGCATCCATGAACACGATGCGGTTGGCGACTTCGCGGGCGAATCCCATTTCATGGGTGACGACCAGCATGGTCATGCCTTCTTTGGCGAGATCGACCATGGTGTCGAGCACTTCCTTGACCATTTCCGGATCGAGTGCCGAGGTCGGCTCGTCGAACAGCATGACCTTCGGGTTCATCGTCAGCGCGCGCGCGATCGCGACGCGCTGTTGCTGGCCGCCCGACATCTGGCCGGGATATTTGTTGGCCTGATGCGGAATCTTGACCCGCTCGAGATATTTCATCGCGGCGGCTTCGGCGTCCTTCTTCGGAACGTTGCGCACCCAGATCGGCGCCAGCGTACAGTTCTCCAGCACCGTCAGATGCGGGAACAGGTTAAAACTCTGGAACACCATGCCGACTTCGCGGCGGACTTCGTCGACCCGCCGCAGATTGGGTCCGAGTTCGATGCCGTCGACGACGATGCGGCCTTCCTGGAATTCCTCGAGCGCGTTGATGCAGCGGATCAGGGTCGACTTGCCGGAACCGGAGGGCCCGCAGATCACGATACGCTCGCCTTTGCCGACATCGAGGTTGATGTCGCGCAGCACGTGAAAGTCGCCGTACCATTTGTTGAGGCCGGCAATGCTGACGATGGCGTTCTCGGTCATGGTTATTTCACTCAACTACGGCTGTGTGCATTCAGCCGGTGTTCGACGAACAATGAATAGCGCGACATCCCGAAGCAGAACACGAAATAGATCATTCCGGCAAAGGCAAAGCCGGTAAACAAGGTCGTCGGCGTCGACCACACCGGATCGGAGAACGAAGCCCGGACACTGCCGAGCAGATCGAACAGGGCGACGATCGAGACCAGCGAGGTATCCTTGAACAGCGCGATGAAGCTGTTGACGAGGCCGGGAATGACATGCCGCAGGGCCTGCGGCATCACGATCAACCCCGTCGTCTTGGCCCAGGACAGGCCGAGCGCACTGGCCGCCTCGCCCTGCCCGCGCGGGATCGCCTGCAGGCCGCCACGGACCACCTCGGCGGTATAGGCCCCGGCAAACAGTGCGATGCCGATCAACGCCCGCACCAGTCCATCCACGGTAAAACCGACGGGCAGGAACAACGGGAGCATATAGGTCGCAAAGAACAACACCGTGATCAGCGGTACGCCACGCCAGAATTCGATGAAGGCGATCGAGAAGATCCGGATCAACGGAATCGTCGAACGGCGCCCGAGCGCCAGCGCGATGCCGACCGGCATCGATGTGACGATGCCGGTGACCGACACCACCAGAGTCACCAGGAGGCCGCCCCAGAGCCGCGTGTCGACGATCGGCAAGCCGCCGCGATCGAGCCCCATCGCGGCGATCACGACGCCGATGCCCGCAAAACAGGCGAGGCAAGAGATCAACGGGCGCGGGCCGCGGCGCAGGCCGCCATTCCAGAACAGCACCAGCGCCGAGACGATCACAGTGGTCGCGGCGAAGTCTGCCCATACCGGGCGGGAAGACGCCTGGATTTGATCGCGCAGCCAGGTTAGCGGCCGGATCACGTAAACAAGCCCGTCACCGAGGGCGGCGACCAGCTTTCCCAGCAAAACCAGCGGCGGCCCGATCGCGGCCGTTGCCTCGCCCGCACTGACGAGTTTGCGGCCGCCATCACTGACGCTGTCGACAAATCCCGAGAGCAGGCTGGCGGTCCAACTGATGCCGAAACCACTCAAGCCGCCGCCGTGCAGCAAGAAAAACGCAACGAAGGGAAATGCCAGGAAGAACAGCCCGGCGTTGAGGCCCTTGGCCGGCAACCGGGGAATCAGCAGCGGCAACAGCAACAGCGCCGCGAGAATGAACGTCAGGTTGGCCCGCCAGCGTTCGGGCTCGGGGTAAAACCCGTAAATGAATTGCGTGAATTTGGCATGCACGTAAGGCCAGCACGCGCCAACCGCATGCCCGGCATTTTCCGCGAGACATGCATTGCGATCGGTCCCGGTCCAGACGGCATCGATCAATAAGAATCGAAGCGTCGGAATGACGGTGAACCACAGCAGCAGCGCGCTCAGAACCGTCAGCAGAATATTGGTCGGTGTATTGAACAGCCGGGTGCGCAGAAAGCCCAGGAAACCGGTGGTCTTGACCGGCGCGGGGCGCTCGGGAACGAGTTCCTGCCGGACAAAGGACTGGCTGGCGATATCGCTCATGTGTTGCCAAGGCTCCGGCCCAACCGCCAGCCGTAGAAGCTCATGATCGCGCTGGTGACCAGCGAGATCAGCAGGTAGACGCCCATCGTGATTGCGATGATCTCAACCGCCTGCCCGGTCTGACTCAAGGTGGTGCCGGCAAACACCGAGACCAGATCGGGATAGCCGATCGCGACCGCCAACGACGAGTTCTTGGTGAGGTTGAGATATTGGTTGGTGAGCGGCGGCAGGATCACGCGAAGCGCCTGCGGCACCACGATCAGCCGCAACGTCGAGCCGCGCGACAGGCCGAGCGAGGCGCCCGCTTCCATCTGTCCCTTGTGCACCGACTGAATGCCCGCGCGCACGATCTCGGCGATGAAGGCCGCGGTGTAGAGCGACAACGCCAGCAGCAATGCCACGAATTCCGGAATGACGCGCGAGCCGCCGGCAAAATTGAATCCCTTGAGGGCGGGTATCTCGAACATGACGGGCGCGCCAAACAGCAGCGACGTCAGCAGTGGCAGGCCGACCAGCAAGCCCAGCACATAGGGCCAGATGACAATCCGTTTGCCATGCTGGAACAATTGCCGGCGCGCATAGGTGCGCAACAAAAGGGCGGCCACGACCGCGACCATGATGGCGATCGCAAACGGCTCAAGGCCGGGTTCGGCGATCGGCTTCGGGATCACCAGGCCGCGATTGGAAAGAAAGAAGCTGGAGAATATCGAGATGCTTTGCCGCGGACCGGGCAACGCGGCGAGCACGGCCAGATACCAGAACAGGATCTGGAACAGCAGCGGCAGATTGCGGATCAGTTCGACATAGCCGCCGGAGATCCGCGACAGCAGCCAGTTCGGCGACAGCCGGCCCAATGCCACGATAAAGCCGATCACGGTGGCAAAGAAAATGCCGATCACCGCCACCAGCAGCGTGTTGAGCAGGCCGACGAGAAACACGCGGGTGTAGGTGTCGGAACCCGAATAGGCGATCAGGTTCTGGCTGACGTCAAAGCCGGCGGTATTGCCCAGGAATCCAAAGCCGGACGTGATCCGCTGCGCCTGCAGATTGGCGCGCGCGTTGGCCACGATCTCATAGCCGATCCAGAGCAGCGCGGCGACGAACAGGAGCTGAAACGCGAAGCCGGCCCAACCGGCCCGGCCGCCGAGCGCGCGCCGCAGCTTTGCGACAAACTGCGGCGGCGGTGGTCGGGATTCGATGGTCATCACCGGAGACGGCTGCCGCTGATCGGGATCAGCGGATCGGCGGCGCGTACTGGATTCCGCCCTTGTTCCAGAGCTGATTGAGCCCGCGCGCAATCCCGAGCTTGGAGCCGGCCCCGACATTGCGATCGAACATTTCGCCGTAATTGCCGACCGCCTTCACGATCCGAAACACCCAATCCTTGGTAACGCCGAGCTGTTCGCCGAGATTACCGTCGGTGCCGAACACCCGCTTCAGTTCGGGCTTGTCCGATTTCGCCATGTCATCGACGTTCTTCTGGGTCACGCCAAGCTCTTCCGCGTCAACCATCGCGAACAACACCCATTTCACCAGGTCGAACCATTGATCGTCGCCATGGCGGACCATCGGGCCGAGCGGCTCTTTCGAAATCACTTCGGGAAGCACGGCATGGTCGGCCGGATTGGCGAGTTTCAAGCGCTCGGCATAGAGCTGCGACACGTCAGAGGTAAAGACGTCGCAACGACCGGATTCATAGGCCTTCACGGTTTCGTCGGCGGTGCCGAAGGCGATCACCTCATACTTCATGTTGTTGCTCTTGAAGTAGTCGGCGAGATTTTGCTCGGTGGTGGTACCGGTCTGCACGCAGACCGAGGCGCTGTTCAATTCCAGCGCGGAATTGACCTTGAGGGATTTCTTCACCAGGAAGCCCTGGCCGTCATAATAGGTCACGCCGGTAAAGTTGGCGCCGAGCGAGGTGTCGCGCGACAGCGTCCAGGTCGTATTGCGCGAGAGCACGTCGATCTCGCCGGACTGCAGCGCGGTGAAGCGGTCCTTGGCCGAGAGCGGCACGAATTTGACCTTGGTGGGGTCGTTGAAGATGACGGCGGCGATCGCGCGGCAGACGTCGACGTCGATCCCGGTCCAGTTACCCTTGTCATCGGGCGACGAAAAACCCGGCAAACCCTGGCTGACGCCGCAGGACAGCATGCCACGATCCGTGACCGTCTTGAGCGTCTGCGCCTGCGCTGCCTGCGTCGAAAGACCGGCGGCAAGAGCAAGGGTGAGAACCAGCGATACGCGTTTCATGGCAAGGCCTTTCGAGGGTCGTCGGATCAAGGGTTTTCGGAACGTTTGCTCGTCATCGCGCGCCAATGGGCCAGCCTCGATAGTCCATTGCGGCATACCCCAATCCGACAGGCAGTTTGGTGCACGACTCAGTCAAACAATGGATCTAGATCGCGGCAGGCCCCTCAACGTGCAGCGACGGAATAGCTCGCGCGCATCACAGAACGACTGGCGGGCCGGGTCAAGGGGTTGACGGCCGACTTCTGTGTCCTGTTATTAACAAACCCGGCCGGACCCCACCTTTCCCGCGACCTCTCGGGCCGCACGGCGGCTGCGGCAAAACGTCTTTGGTGGCGGCAGACAAATGAACTCCTCCGGACACGACGAATCAAAGCCGCGCAAAACCGAAACGCTGTTGATAATCGCGGGACGCGACACCACGGCGCAAAACGGGTTCGTCAATCCGCCGGTTGTCCGCGGTTCCACCGTGATCTATCCGACCGCCCGATGATGTTTTTCTTGCGATGCGCGGCTTGCGTACGTTGTCGGTGCGGCTAGCTCAGCATCAACGATCCGCGCTCGACATCGCGCGATGGCTGGCGACGCGGCCCGCGATCTGGAAACGGGATTTCACCGGCGCGTCCGGTTTGTCCAGCATCATTCTGAGACCTGCGCCAAAGCACCGGCAGCGCGTTTTGGCGTTCATTTTGGAACGTTCTTTGCAAGAAATTGATTGATCCGCCGCCATTTGGCGATAGCCTGAACTTTCGATTCAAATCAGGAAGCAAAAGCTGATGGGAAGTCTGGTTCTTCTCGATCTGATGGGTGGCGTGGCATTGCTGTTGTGGGGCCTTCACATGGTCCACAGCGGAATTCTGCGCGCGTTCGGTCCCGACCTGCGCCTGCTGCTGGCGAAGGCGCTGAACAACCGCTTCGCCGCCTTTGCGGCGGGCATCGGCCTGACCGCGCTGCTTCAAAGCAGCACCGCGACCGCCCTGATCACGAGTTCCTTTACCGCCGAAGGCCTGGTCAGCCTGGTGCCTGCGCTGGCGATCATGCTCGGCGCCAATGTCGGTACCACGCTGATCGTGCAGATCCTGTCGTTCAACGTCTCCTGGTTGGCGCCGGTGCTGTTCGTGCTCGGCCTCGTCGCCTTCCGCAGCGGCGCGCGGTCGCGCATCAAGGACATCGGCCGCGTCTCGATCGGCCTCGGCCTGATGCTGCTGGCGCTTCATATCCTGCTCGACACGCTGGCGCCGGCCGAGAACGCGCCCGGCGTGCGCGTGTTCATGAATGCCATCACCGGCGATCCCGTGCTCTGCATCGTGATCGGCGCTGCCGTCACCTGGCTGGTGCATTCGAGCGTCGCCAGCGTCTTGCTGGTGATGTCGCTGGCTTATGCGCAGTTCATCTCGCCATTCGCAGCGCTGGCGCTGGTGCTCGGGGCCAATCTCGGCAGCGCGATCAACCCGGTGTTCGAGGGCGCGCGCCGCGATAATCCCGCAAGCTATCGTCTTCCGCTCGGCAATCTCATCAACCGGGTGGTCGGCGTGCTGCTGATCGCGCCGTTCCTGCGGCCGATCACCGAGCACTTGCAGGTCTTGCAGCCTGATCTGGCCAAGCTGACCGCCGAGTTTCATATCGCGTTCAACGTCGCGACGGCCGTCATCTTCATCGGCCTGCTCGACACCATGGCGCGGCTGTTGAAAAAACTGCTGCCGAACCGGGTCCAGGAAACCGACCCGTCGCGGCCGCGCTATCTCGACGAGAGCGCGCTGGAGACGCCGTCGCTGGCGCTGGCGGACGCGGCGCGTGAAACCCTGCATATGGGCGATCTCGTCGAGATCATGCTGCGCAAGGTGATGGCGGCGATGATGACCAATGATCGCAGCCTGGTCGACCAGGTCTCCAAGATGGACAACAGCGTCGACAATCTCGACGAGGCGATCAAGCTCTACGTCACCAAGCTGACCCGCGGCAGCCTCGACGAGCACGAGGGACGCCGGGCGATGGAGATCATCTCCTTCACCATCAACCTCGAACATATCGGCGATATCATCGACAAGAATCTGAGCGAGCTTGCGACCAAGAAGATCAAGCGGCGCTTCCAGTTCTCAGCCGAAGGCGCCGATGAATTGTCGGCGTTCCACAAGCGAACGATGGATTCGCTGCGGATCGCATTCGGCGTCTTCATGTCGGGCGATGTCAACGAAGCCCGCAAGCTATTGGTCGAGAAGGCGCATCTGCGCAATACCGAGATCGCCGCCACCGAGCGGCATCTGGACCGCCTGCGCGAGGGCCGGCCCGAGACCATCGAGACCACTTCGCTGCATCTTGACGTGCTGCGCGACCTCAGGCGGATCCACTCGCATATCTGTTCGGTGGCCTATCCGGTGCTCGACGCCGCCGGCGAATTGCCAGCCATTCAGAACGCGGAGCGCGACCTCGCCGCCCTGCCCGCCGCATCCGCAAATCCTTCGGCGCGGTAGGTGATATCAGTCGACGGACGCAGGCTGGCGACCGTTGATGATGACGAAGTACAGATTGCGAACATAGACCACGAGACCGAACGCCTGGCCCGCGATGAAGACCGGGTCCTTGCGATACAGCGCATACACCAGCAGCAACAGCCCGCCGCCGATCGAGAAAAACCAGAACGCCACCGGGATCACGCTCTTGCGCGCGCGCTCGGACGCGATCCACTGCACCAGGAAGCGCGTCGTGAATAAACCCTGCGCCACAAACCCTAATACGACCCAGGCATCGAACTTGATGACAAAGACGTCGTGCAGATAGCTGACGAACGAGTTCAATAATTCGGTCATGACATCACCTCGGTCGCGACGGGCGTCGGCTTCTTGCGGCGGATCAGCCACCACACCCCCGCAAGATCCATGATCCCGATCCACAGCCGGTCGAAGAAACCATAATTCGACACGCCGGAATGACGGGGCCGGTCGGTGACATCGACATAGGCGATGTCATATCCCTCGCGCCGCACCAGCGCCGGCAGAAAGCGATGCAGGCCATCGAAATACGGCATCGCCAGGAACACCTCGCGCGGAAATGCCTTGAGGCCGCAGCCGGTATCGCGGGTGCCGTCGCGCAGAATGCCGCCACGCACACCATTGGCGATGCGGGACTGGATCTTCTTGAATCCGGTATCCTTGCGCCCGACCCGTTGACCGGCGGCAAGGCCGACCCGGCCGCCGCCGCGCTCGATCGCCAAAATCAGATCCGGCAGGAACGCCGGATTGTTTTGCCCATCGCCATCGAGGGTCGCGACGATCGCGCCGCGCGCGGCGCGAACCCCGCTGCGCACCGCCGCCGACTGCCCCGAAGACACGGCGTGACGGAGCTGACGCAGATTGCCGCGTTGCTGCATGATCGCGGCGAGCTTGTCGGCCGTGGCATCGGTCGAACCGTCATTGACGTAGATGATCTCATAGGCCCAGCGGCCATCAAGTGCTGCGGTGATTTCGGCAATCAGCGGCGCCACGTTCTCGGCTTCGTTGCGCACGGGCACAACGATGGAAACGGCCATGGCAGCGGGATCGGAAGACGGCAAAATCGACACTCGGTTGGAGTTGGCTTGAGTTTTGATTGGACCTGAACCGCGACCTCACAGGCCGCGGTTGCGGCGACCGCTTATTATGGGGCCGCCGCCCGACGGGCAACCCCTTAGCCCGGGCCAAACGGGGTCAAATCGGCGGCGTTATGGCGCCGTTCTGGCCAATCCCAAACCCCAGCCGGCGGACGGCAAACCAGTACCGCACGCCCATCGCGCCGATCACCCCGATCACGGCGCCCGCGATGACATCGCTCGGATGGTGCGCCAATAGCACCAGCCGGCTCGCGATGATCAGCAAGGCATAGACGATCATCGCGCCGCGCGCCCGCGGCCACACCGCCGAAACCGCGAAGGCCAGCGCGGCGGCGGTGATGGCATGCGCCGACGGGAAGCTGGCATAGGCCTGGGTTCCCGCGAAGTGCGAGAAGTTGAAGGCATTGGCTTCGCCGCCGACAAACGGCCGGCCGCGTCCGACCACCCATTTGATCAGTTCTCCGGTAAGAATCGGCAGCAGCACCGCCAGGAATATGAACTGCAACGCTGTGCCAAAACGGAGCAACCGCGATCGCGAGCTTGCCTGCAGCCGCGGCGCGACGAGCGCGACGACCAACAGCAATCCCGCCACCGACCACAACACGAAGGCCGCTTTTCCAAAATCGGTCACGATGCGAACCGGCCAGAGGCTGGGCGTGCCGCGCGGCGGCATCAGGGTGATCTCGTGCGCGTCAAAGCCGAACATCAAGGCGACGACAGCGACCGCACCGAGCGCAATCAGCAGCGACGCGTGACGCTGCAGTTTTCGCGCGGCCTCGCCTGATTGCGGATGCGAGACCGGACGCAGCAATTGCGCAAATGACGACAGCGTCAACGTGGAGAGGCGCGCCAAATAATTCGCGGACTCGCCGCGTGTCGCCGGCGTGGGCATGTTACTCGGTGCCCTCGGAGCGGAAGATGGCGATCGAAATCGCCCTGCCCTGCGAGATATTGTAGCCGTCGACGCGGGTGGCGACGTTGTAACGCAGACCGATCGCTTCGGCGCGCTGGGCAAACGCGCGTTCCGAGCGCGCTTCAACCAGCGCAAACCGGCAACTACCCTGCCCCAGGAAATCCGCTGCCCCCGAGCCGTCGGTCAGCATGGTCGAGGTTCCCGTCATGAACACGAGACTCGGTTCCTGAAAACCCGCCGCGACCGCTTTCGGCCCGACGCAGACGACATTGCGGAGCGCGCGCGCCACCTCCGCACTCGGAAACAGCGGGGTCAGGGCCGGCATCACCACACCGTACAGCGCGAACGCCAGAAACATCGCCGCGACCACCGCGTTCAACAGCGAGCGTTCGGCGCGATTGTCGTCGTACAGCCACCAGGCGAACAACCCGAAGATCAGCGCTGCGGCCACGAACGGCCATGCCAGAAACACCGGCTGGCGAGTCACCGTCACCGCGCCGATGACGGCAATGACCGAGATCAGCGCTGGAATCGCGAACCACCAGGCCGCGCCGCGCCGCAGCCAGGATCGAGACAGGATGCGGCGCTCCAGCGCGCCGACCGTGAGGATGGCGATCGCGGGATACAGCGGCAGCACGTAATGCGGCAGCTTGGTCAGCACAGCCTCGAACACGATCCAGGACGGAACCAGCCAGGCCAGCAGGAATTGCGCACCGGGCTCGCGCCGCGCCCGCCATACCGCCGGCGCCGCCATGCCGGCCAACGGCGCGCCCGGCCAGAACGTGATCCAGAACAGCAGCAGATAGACGCCGGGCGGCGCGCCATGGGATTCCTGCGCCGACAATTTGCTCAACATGTCGCCGCCGATCGAATCCGCGAAAAATGCATCGCCGGCGCGCCAGAAGATCGCGACGAACCACGGCAGCACCAGCACCAGCGCCCACATCAGGCCCCAGACCGGGCGCAGCCGCCAGAGCCAGTTCGCGGAACGATCAAGGATCGCCAGCGTGACGATCGTCAGCCCGACGAACATCAGGATCAACGGGCCCTTCAGCAGGATGCCTCCCGCCAGCGCGGTCCAGAATATCGCGGGCCAGCTCCATGGCGGATGCTCGGGATCCTCGCCCCGCTGCCAGGACAGATACACCCGCGCCAGCGCACCCATCGCGGCCACGACAGTCAGCAGCAACATCGCGTCGGTCTTGGCGAGCCGCGCTTCGACGCCCAACAAAACCGAACTGCACATGATCAGAGCTGCCAGCACCGCGCCGCGCCGGGTCACGAAGGCCAGCGCCGTCCAATAGGTCAGCAACACCGCGCCGATCGCGCCGATCAGCGAGGGAATCCGATAGAGCCAGATCCGCAATTGCGCGCGCGGCAGCCCGAGCGCTGAGGCGGTTTCGACCACGGCCGATTGCAGCCAGTAGATGCCGACCGGCTTCTTGTAGCGGACATCACCCTGAAAGCGGATATCGACGAAATCGCCGGTTTCGACCATTTGCTTGGTCGCCTGCGCGAACCGCGCTTCGTCGCGGTCGATTGGCGGAATGTTGAAGAATCCTGGCAGGAACAACAGCAGGCCGCACAGCAACAGGAACGTGGCCGCGCGGAGATGGCTGGCGGTGACGAAGTCGAGCAAGGCCATCAGCCGGCTACCGGGATTCACCCGATTTTTCGGTTCACGGGGCTCTCCAAATCGGGGACGGGCATAGGTCTCGGCCATTGGTTCCGCATACGCCGAAACCACCATCGCGACAACCGCTTAGCGCGCCCTTATTGGATTCTGACGACGACTGTGTCCGCGGCGCCCGTGGCGTCGATCACGGTGAGCCTGACAAAGCCCGGTCCGGGCGGATCGACCAGGCGTTGGCGCCGGCTATCGATCGCACCCGCGGCCACGCCGTTGACCATCATGGTCATCGGCAGCACGCCGCCGGCAACCCTCACCGGCATCGCGGAAAATGACGCTCCGTCCGCACCGGAGGCCTCGATCCGCGAGCCATTCAGCGGGAACTGGATGCGAGGCGCCTGCTCGCTACCGGTTCGCACCAGTTCCCCGAGCGGGTGGAACCGGCGCAGCGGCAACGGCAGCTTGGCGTTGCTGGCGATCAGCACCCCCTTGGGCGGCTTCGGCAGCGGCAGCGGCAATTTGCCGGTGCGGGCAAAGGCATCGAACAGGATGGGTGCCGCCGCCGTGCGGCCGATCAGGCCTGGAACCGGCGCCCCGTCGGGACGCCCGACCCAGACCCCGATGGTCATGCGGCCATCGAAGCCGACCGACCAGGCGTCACGGTAGCCGTAGCTGGTTCCGGTCTTGAACGCGATCCGGTTATGGGGGGCGTTTTCCGGCGGCGGCGTGCCCATCAGGACATTGCCGACCTGCCAGGCCGCAACCTGATCCATCAGCCGCAAGGAATCGCGCGGCGCTTCGGTCGCGGTCATGACCTCGCGCAACGGCCTGGTGGTGCCGAGCCGCGCAATGCCGGTATAGAGCTGTACCAGATCCTGCAGTGTCACGCCGACGCCGCCGAGACCCATCGCCAAACCCGGCACTTCGTCCTTTGGCAGAACCAGATTGCCGCCGGCCTGTTTCAGCCGCGACGACAACCGGCTGGCGCCGACCCGGTCCAGCAGCGCGATCGCCGGCACGTTCAATGAAAGCTGCAGCGCCTTGCGCACCGGCACCGTGCCTTGAAAGGTCATGTCGAAATCTTGCGGCGCGTAGTCACCGAACCGGGTCGGCCGATCGTCGATCAGGCTTTCCGGATGAACAAAACCATCCTCGAAGGCGAGCCCGTAGATGAACGGTTTTAAGGTCGATCCGGGCGAGCGCACCGCGCGGGTCATGTCGACCTGCCCGGCCCGGTGATCGTCGAAATAATCCGGCGAGCCGACCCGCGCCAGCACATCGCCGCTCTCATTGTCGACGGCGATAATGCCGACCGAAATATTCGGGCCCAACGCGATTGCGCGGTCATGCGCCAGCGCTTCGAGATTCTTCTGCAGGCTGGAATCCAGCGTCAAGGAAATGACCGGAATATCCTTGAAGGTGGCGACCGCGCGATCGGCGGAATGCGGCGCCAGAATGGGTATCGACTTGCGCATGCGCGGCACCGGCACGGCTTTCGCCGCAACCGCGTCCTCGTTCGACACCTGACCGTCCTCGACCATGCGGTCCAGCACGCGGTCGCGCGCGGCGCGCGCTGCTTCGGGGTGGCGATCGAGGCGGCGGTTTTCCGGCGATTGCGGCAACGCCACCAGCAGCGCCGCTTCGGCCAGCGACAGCCGCTTCGGCTCCTTGCCGAAATAGGCGATCGAGGCCGAACGGATGCCCTCGAGATTGCCGCCATAGGGCGCGAGCGCCAGATAGAGGTTGAGGATCTGGTCCTTGCTCAGTTGCCGCTCGATCTCGACGGCGCGGACCATCTGGCGCAACTTGGCTGAGAGCGAACGTTCGCGCCGCGGCTCCATCAACCGCGCGAGCTGCATCGTGATGGTCGAACCGCCCGAGACGATGCGGCCGCGGGTGCCCAACTGAAGCGCGGCGCGGCCCAGCGCCAGCGGATCGATGCCGTGATGCGCGTAGAAGCGTTTGTCCTCATAGGCGAACAGCAGCTTCAGATACCCGGGATCGACGTTTGTTTTGGCATCGACAGGCAGTCGCCAGCGGCCGTCGGCCATCGCGTAAGCGCGCAACAATTTGCCGTGGCGATCGACCACGGTCTGGGAAACCTGCTGGGCGAGCGCCAACGGCAACGGCCCGAGCGAGGCAGCCCAGGCGACGAACACACCCGCCGCCATCAAACAAGCAGCGCCGAGCGCAGCTGCTGCCAGCTTGATCCGCCGCCAACGATGCGCGCGCGGTGCCGTTGGCGAAATGGTGTCCGTTGCGCTCATTTCGCCGGACGCACCTCGACGGTACCGGTGCCGGTGCGGCCATAGCGCGAGGGATTGTACATGTCCTCGACATAGGCCTGCGGCAGCACATATTTGCCCGGCGACACCGCGCGCACCACATAGGCCACCGTGAACACCGATTTATCGTCGCTCTTGCGATCGATCGCGGCGGTGAAGCGGTCGTCACGGAACTCGGTATGCTCAGGCTCCTCGCCGTCCTCGATCCAGTCCAGCGTGCCGGTGTCGCCGGACGACACCAGATGCGGATTGTCGATCTCGAGGCCCGCGGGGAGATAATCCGACACCATGATGTGACCGAACTCCGGCTTCGGCTCGGTGATCTTCAGCACCACCGCAAAGCGATCGTTCTGCTTGGCCTTCGACACGTCGGCCGGCTTGCCGTCGAGCGTGAAGTAATTGCGTTCGATCTTGAAGCCGTTCGACGCCGCGGGCTCCGGCGTGACCGGCGCGCCGGAGACCGAGACCACCGCCTGCAGTGGTGCATCGCCGGTATTGGTGATCTTGACCGGCTTGCCTGCCATCTCGACCGCCTTGTAGCTGCGGTAAACTGCGGTTTTGACCGGCGATCCGTCGATATCCAGCGCCAGCGTTTCCTTGGCGAGCGCGCGCGACGCCAGCACCAGCCAGGCATTTTCCTGGGTCGAGGTGTACGGCGTCAGCCCGCGCGCCACTTCGACGCGCTGAACGGCCTGGGTCAACGTCGCCCGTGGCGCATTGCCTTCGCTGGCGAGCGAAACCAGCGCCGCGGCATCGCGCAACGCCGAACCATAATCGGTGCGGCCGAATTCCAGCGTCGGCTTCGGCGTGAGGCTATCCAACGCCGCCGCATAAACCCGCTCGGCGCGCGCTTTGTCGCCGACCAGCGCCAGCGCCGCCGCCAATTGCGATTTGGCAATCGAGGTGGCGAGATTGCTCAGCTTGGTGTCGGCGAGGTAACGCAGGTCGCCGATCGGCGCGACGCCGTTACGGGCCAGCACGTAGAGGCCGTAAGCAAGGTTGCGGCCGCCGTCCTTTTCCGGCTCATCGGCGTTGACGACCGAATTGCGCACGCGATCCAGCGCGCTCTTGAACAGCACGTCCGGCACGGTAAATCCCTTTTCGCGGGCGCGGGTCAGGAAGTCCGTGACATAGGCATCGAGCCAGGCATCGTCGCCGCCGGCCGACCACAGGCCGAACGAGCCGTTCGAGCCTTGCCGCGCCAGCAGCCGATCGATCGCATCCTTGATGCGCTGGTCGACTTCGGTATCCATCGCCAGATGCGCACCGGCCGCGAGGTCGTTGACATAGAGCAGCGGCATGGCGCGGCTGGTGATCTGTTCCGAGCAGCCATAGGGATAACGATCGAGCGCCTTCAGGATGGTGGCGGCATCGAGCGCGGTGGAAAGGCTGACCGACAGCGACACGCTGCCGGTGCCCTGCACCAGATCCGAGAACATGTCCGAGGTCAGCGTCAGGCTCTCGCCCTTGGCCAGCGTGCGGATCGAGCGCCGCGCCAGGATTTGCGTGGCCGCCTTGACGTCGAGCGCATAATGCCGCGCCAAAGCGAGCCCGTTCGGCCCCTTGATGTCGACGTCGAGCTGCGCGGCTCCAGTACCGCCGGCATCGAGTGCCAGCGCCATCGAGCTGCGCTGCTTGGCCGCGAGCTTTACATTTGTGGCGGGATTGCCGCTGACCTTGATCGGCCCGGACGCTTTCACGTTGATGCTGTAGTCGCCGGGCGCGCCCTCGACATTGTCGAGGTCAAAACTCATGGTGCCGTGATCGCCATTGAGCAGGAAGCGCGGCAACGTCGCCGTCAGCACCACGGGGTCGCGCACCGTGACATCTGTGGTGGCGCGGCCGAGCTTGGTCGCGGTCCATGCCACCGCCATCACCCGCGCGGTACCGGCGAATTCCGGGATGTCGAAACTGATCTCGGCGGTACCGTCGGCGGCGACCGTGACGATGCCCGAATACAGCGCCAGCGGCTTCTGCGTCGGCGGGCTGCCTTGCAGCTCGGCGCCGGCGGAATCACCGCCGGTCCTGATCTGGCCGCGGGTGCCCTGCATGCCGTCGATCAATTGCCCGTAGATGTCACGAATTTCCGAGGTCAGGCGGCGCTGGCCCAGATAATAGTCATCCGGCGCCGGCGGCTTGTAATTGGTCAGATTGAGAATGCCGACGTCGACCGCGGCGACGACGATCTTGGCGTCCTCCCCGGGGCTCAAGCCGCCGAGCTTGACCGGCAGTTTCATGGTCGTGCCCGGGCGTACCAGCGCCGGCGGCGACAGGCTCACCTGCAGCGTGCGGGTCGTCTTGTCGATCCCGAACCATTTCAGTCCGATGGCCCTGCCCGGCATCCGCTGTGCGGCGGTATCGAGCGGACGGCGCAGTGTCGCCACCACATAGGCGCCGGTGCCCCAATCCTTGCCGACGGGAATCCTGACCTGGGAGGTGCCTTCCTTGACCTCCGACGTCTGCGTGGTCAGCAGGCGGTCGCCGACCACGTTGATGGTCAGCTTGCCGGCCGCGCGTGAATTGACCGAAACCGTCATGGTGTCGCCGGACTGATAGTCCGGTTTGTCGATCGAGGTTTCCAGGAGATCCGGCGTGTCGGCCGAACCGTCGGAGTACCAGCCGACATCGAACTGCACTGAGGTCAGCGGTCCATCGGCCTCGTTGGATTTCACATCCAGCCGGTAGCGGCCCTGCTGCGGCGACAGCGTGATCCGCGCCGGCTTGTCGGCCGCGATGGTCACATCGCCATCCGCGACCCGCGTGGTGGTCTTGACCGGCTCATAGTTCCACGACGAATTCTGCCGATACCACTGATAATGGGATTCCATTTTCAGCAATTCGTAGCGCAGGCCGTCGCGTGCCAGCGGCTTGCCGTCGGGCGAAACGAACACGACGTCGAACGTGGCCTTGTCGCCTTCCGTGACGCTCTTGTCGCCGAACAACGGCTTGACCCCGATCATCGCCGCGGTCGGCGCCACCGGCAGCACCAGCTTGCGCTCGACGGCGCGGCCGCCGGCTTCCGCCATCCGGATGAAGATCTGGGCCTCCTGCGGACGGGTCGAGGTCGGGGCTTTGGCGAGGCTGACCGGGAAAGTCGCAACGCCCTTGGCGTCGGACTCCGGCAGGTTTTCGATCGGCGTCCGCTCGTTGCTGGCGGTCTCCTCGTCGTCGACGCCGAACTGATAACCCGAATAGCCCGGCCGTTCCGTGGCCTGCGCCACCAGCATGTCGCCCTCGAGCTGGAGCTCCGATGCGGGCGCGCCGTAGAGGAAATGACCGTCGACCTTAAGTTCTACAGGAACATCAGCTTTGATCGCCTTATCCTTGCTGGAAAGATCAAATTCAATCCGCTCCGGGACGTAATCTTCGACCATGAAAGTGGTTTCACCGATCGCCGAGGCCTTCGGATCGGTGAACGCGCGGACCCGCCAGGTGCCGGCCGGAACCGCGGAATTGAGCTGTAATGCCAGCGTGCGGCCGCCGGCGCCTTGGTCGGCCAGCACGCTACGGCGGAACTCGACGCCGTCGGGCCGCTCGATCACCAGGGTCAGCGGCCCGCCGGTCACGGCATTGCCCTGACCATCGCGCAGCAGCGCCGTGAGATAGACCGTCTCGTTGGAACGATAAACCCCGCGCTCGGCATAGACGAAGGCGTCGGCACCTGCAGGGACCGCCCGGCCCGAGACGCCGCGATCCGACAGGTCGAAGGCATCGGTCTTCAGGCTGAGGAAGGCGTAGTCGGCCTTCTCGCTGGTCACCGTCAGCATTGCGGGCGACAACCCGCCCTCGCCGCGCGCCAGCCCGGCCTCGAACAGCACGTGGCCGGAATCGTCGGTCTTGCGGGTGGCAAGGATCTCGTTGTTGCGTGCGACCAGCCGCACCTCGGCCTTGCCGACCGGGTCGGTCGAGGCCAGCGAATTGACGAACACGTGGATGCCGTCATTGCCGGAGAACGCAGTCAGGCCGAGGTCGGAAACGATGAACCACTGGGTCGCCAATTGGCCGTCATCATCGGTGCTGGGGCCCTTGGCCTTGGCGGTCATGACATAGACGCCGGGTTGCAGATCGCCGAGCGCCTGATCGACCGGGAACGCGGTGGTGACGTCCTGGTTGAGCGTGGCAGCGGTCGCGAGTTCGCCGGTCCAGACCTTGACCCCGCGCTCGTCGCCGAGGTCGGACAGTTGATAACTGGAGAGCTGCTGCTGGAAATCGCTGCCGATCACGGTGTTGATCAGATTGCGGTCGCCGATCCGGAACACATTCACGGTCACTGAAGGCGTATTGACGCTGACCACGGGAATGCCGCGCTGGCCGATGCGCGGCAGCACATAGGCCCGCCCGGTGAAGCGCACGAACGGCTTGCGGTCGCGCACATAGATGTTGAATTCAGCCGATTTGGGCAGGGTTTCCTTGACGGTGGACGGCAGCCCGGCGCGCAGATTGATGTTGTAGCGCTCGCCGTGCTTGAGGCCATCGACGCACAATTGCTTGCCTTCCGAGGACAGCGCCGGTTTGTCGCTGCCGGCCAGCACCAGGAACGGGGCAAAATCGGTGCGCTTGGCCAGATCCTCGGAGAACTGGAAACAGGCTCGGGGCGAAGCCGAATCGGAATCGACCGAATAATCCAGGAGCCGGAAGCCATGCTCATCGCGCAGCTTCTCGTAGCGGCCGCGCACGTCCGCGACTTCGCGCAGATCGAGTGAAAGACGTAACGTGTCGAGCGCCGGGCGCCACAGCTTGCGCTCGGCCATCGCCTGGCCAAGCACGGAAAGCGCATCCGCCTCCTCGCCCGGATTGCCGGCGCGCTGATAGGCGATGTAGGCCGCAGTCGAGGCGCGTTCCAGCAGGAAGGTGCCCTCGCTGGAATTGGACGGCTTGATCTGGAAAATCGTGCGGGCCAGCCGCAGCCAGTTGGCGCTATCGTCCGGCGTGGTGGCGGCGATCTGCCCCAAAACTTGCAGGCCGGTGCGAAAGTCGCTGCGCCTGAAAGCAGCGTCGGCATCGGTCCGCAGGCTCGCCCCCGACTTGGCGACCGGGCCCGCTTCGCTCTTGATCTGAGCCTCCAGCTTGATCGCGGAATTGGCGAGATCATCGCGCTTGAAGGCCTTGTCCGCCGCCTGGGCCGTAACAAGGCCAAGCGCCAGCGTAGCGCAAACGATCGCGGCGCGAACCAAACCGGTCATGACGGAGCTCCCTGTGCGGACAAACGCCGCCTGGCAAACAGAAATGAGTGAAAAGGTGACGGACTGATGGCCATGGAACCTGGCGGCAAAAAGGTCGCATGCGGCATGGCGAGGATAAGTCTCTTCAAAGACAAGTCTCTTCCGTGGCGGCAGCCGCACGGCGCAGCTTCGCGGTCACGGCGGGCAAACGGACCTGTCCGCCGTCCTGCTTTGTCGATCGGAGTAGCAAAATGGTTCGGCACGGATCAGGCCATGAACAGCTTTATCGCCCGGCGAGGTCATGCTGTCCCGGGTGAGATAGCCGCTCCGACGTACCCGCCGCCAATTCAGCGAATTACATGCCTCGTTGATACCGTCGTGTCATCTGACTGTTATCTGGCGCCGCGGTGCGGTGGTCCAAAACGGCCCGTGCACCACGCTGTTGTCGGCCCAAAAAAGTTACTCCGGCGGCACGACGCTGAAAGACGGGACGCTGGATGTCGGCGCGCTGAACGGCGCAGGCACCAGCGCCATCACCTTCAAGATATCCTGCCGATCTGGATGCGCCGCTCTGCGTCGATATCCTCGCCGCCGGCCGCCGTATCGGCTGCGCGCTGGCCAATGTCTATCGCGGGGATCTCGCCGCCGGTATCGGTCACGGACGTTATGGCTTCGAACTGGCGCTGCCGGCCGACGTCGATCCGGCGACTGTCGAGGTTCACTGCACCATCGCCGATACTTACGCTGCCGTTGACCCGCGCGGCCCGGGTAACGATTGACGCTGCGGCCTGAACTAACGCCAACGAAGATAGTGGCGGGCGACGCGGATCGTCTTCACCGCGTCGCTTTGCCGGCGTCCCGCGTCGATATCCTGGAGGCCGGTGGCGCCTTCAGGCCTTCTTCCTGACAGGCGACCTCTTTCCACGACCCGTCCGGACTTTGCTCGTAGGCATGGCAAGGCGGCGACGAGGTTTCGTTAACGGCCTTTGGCGCTTCGGAAGTCTTGTCGGAAGTTTTTGCAAGCAATGGCCCGGCGCCCAAGGCGACGATCGCTGCCAGGAAAGTTGCAGTCACGACCCGCATGATGTCCCCCTCAATTGAAGGTCAGCGGGCTTTTATCTAATCCGGATTGTGGTGTTTTTTTGCCTGATACTTTTGGATAATTCCGCACCGCGACGCGTTGGTTTCGGCCCGGCGGTTCCGGCTTACGTGCGGTCAATCATACGTTAAATCCCGGTAATTGAACTGGCGGTCCGATGGACCGGACATACCTTCATAACGAAGGGAGCCGGCACATGTTCAAGGCATCGGTTATCGCATTCACGATTTTCATCTGTGGCGCAATGCTGGCGATCGCGCACTATGACGCGAATTTCGCTCAATTGCCGAAGTCGGTCCTGATCAAGCGGGCCGCCTGATATCCGGGTGAGGACGCGGCGGGAGCGCCGCAGGTTTTCTTAGTCACAGAACCCAACACGAAATTTCGGACGTTATTTTCTTTATCTGTTTGAAATGATTGGCGATCCCAGCAGGATTCGAACCTGCAACCCACGGAGTAGAAATCCGTTACTCTATCCAGTTGAGCTATGGGACCATCCGGCGATCCGCTCGCGGGGCCTTCATAGCACTGCCAATATGAAAAATCCGCATCCTCGCCAAGCCCGTCCCGAACCATTTTCGCCGAGGCGGCCGTGTCCTCGCCCGGCCCGGAAAAGACGCTAAGGCTGAATGCCGCCGCCTCCCGGACGGTCGCAGCCGCAGCCTCAATTGAAGGTATGCAATCTAAGCTTCAGCGAATTGTCCGCTTGGCGCTCGAACACATGGGTGACGGTGCCAGTGAAGGTCGCAGGCTTGCCATCCTTGTCCTTGCCCTTGGCGCTCCAGTTGGCCGTGCCGTAGACAACCTTGCCATCGCCCCCGGCGTCGATCACCTCCAGCTTGTGACCCGTTAGGCCGTCGGCGAACATTCCGGCCCAGAACTTCTCGATCTCTGCGGGACCCGCCGCCACCTCGTGGGTCGGCGGCATCAGCTTCGCGTTCGGCGCGTATGCGGCCGCAAGGGCCTTTGAGTCACCCTTGTTGAACGCCGCATCAAATGCCGCGTAAGCCGCCGTGACATCGCTCTTTGGGTCGGCGGCAAACGATCCAACCGGAGCGGCGGTGAACAGAAAAAGAGCGAACGCAGATGCTTGAGCTAAGCGCATGAGATCGATCCTCCCATTTAAATTGCTATTGGTCCCACCCCCTCGCTCGGCGGGTTATTATAGCTCACGCCTTCGCGGCCGATACCGGGAGCGAGGGATCGAAACTGGGTCATCTCGCCGCACATAGCGGCGTTTCCTTGCGATGCGGAATTTTGTCCGCTATCGGCGCGCATATCGGACATCGAGGGATGCTGCGCGCCATGAACCACGGCGTCGAGCGAGTGTTCATCTCCGATCACAAACACCCGCATTGGGGCAAGCGAAAGCTGGGAGAAATAGCCCGGACTGTGTGTTCTTGCCGGAACAACTTTTTGTTGCTCCGATGGGGGACCTTTAAGCCGACGCGCGCGTTCTGTGAATGTTGGGGCGATCCAGAACGGAGGCCTCAGCCATGAGCATTATTCCGCTTCACCTTCAAAGACGCTTCGAGCAGCGATGGGCTGCTCAATTCGGCTCGCGGGTTTCCCCGGCCGTGCCAAAGACCGTCCGATTGAAAGGCTCACCGGTCAACATTGCTCCGCGCGCCGCAAAAGCCAAAGAAAAACCCGTCGGGTTGACGCGGCGGAACGCTTAATCAGGTCAAATTGGTCGTGACGCGACCAACCTGCGCCATGTCGTTGTGACTGACTGAAGTCGAGTCGCCGTCATCCCAATCTATCGTGACACCACTCCAAGACGTCCCTCTGACCGTACCCTGGTTTGCCGCGTCGCCTTTCCAACGGACACGATCTCCGACCCTAAGCTTTCGCGATTCATCGCCAGTCATATTGTCGCCTGTGCATGGCAAGCAAAACGACCCCAGGGTTGAGATCTGGGGCCGCTCTGAAAGGCGCCCGACCAAGGGCTGGGGGCTGAGGAGATCGGGGCCCCCTATTAATTAGGCTCACGATTCGTGTCCTAATTCGTGAGAACGAGTGTCCGAATTAGGACAGCGCCTAGTAACGAGCCGCGTGTCTAATCCGAAGGCGAAGGGAAAATCCTAGAGGATCAGATCCTCTGGAGGCTTTCGCCGCTTCCGTTTCTTTGGCCCCGGCTGTTTGATCAACTGATCTACGCTGCGTTTTTTGATTTGCTCATCTCGGACCCTCATCCAGCTTCTAATCCCGTCGTGGAGTTCTCGCTCACCACTTATATTCTGGGTTTCTTGAGCGATTAACTGCGAAGCAACTGTTTGAAACGCGCCGCACATGATCTTGTGTTCGGCCATCATCTGCTCAAACGTTCCATCCTTCCACCATCGATCGACTGAAGCTTGGTCGAGCTCACCAGCGCGTGCACGATCAATGTGCTTTTGGTGTTCGTTCTGGATCATCAGGAAGTTGCTAATCTCTGGGAAATGTCCGTGCAGTTCCTGAAACTCCATCGCCTGATCAATCACTTTCTTCATCTGAACTAGAAGTTCGTGGGATTTTCCGGCCCCGCTTATGACGCAAAGCATATTGGCCGCCATGTCACGGACAGCCTTGGAGAATGCCAGCTTGACCCACTCCCGCTGCTCTTGAAGCTCTCGGTTTTCCCGGCCAGAATCACCGCCGTCAATCACCTTGAACGCCATCGGCTACTCCAGATCCGGCCCTGACACCTGATACCGACTACCGACCAAAAAACAATCGTTCGGGAGTGCTACAATTTGCCCCGTGTCTACGCGCAAGGGTTGGTCTTCCATGGGGCTTTTCACTCTTTATTAGAACCCCTGGCGCGCTCGTCGTCAGATGAACATCGATCTCTATTCAAGTCGAAAGTTCACCAAGCGCTACTCGATCAGCCTTGGCGATCTGTGCAGCCTTGTACTTCGCAGCGCTGTGCACGCTGCGATACTATTTCCCGCCGGAAACATGACTGGGCAGAATCAATCGCCGTGGCTGCGGGGTGCCAGCCAAGCCGGTGTCATGCGTAAAGTCACGAAGTGGATGGCGACTATCCTGCTGTGGCTTGATGTGCTGTTGCTCGAAACCACGATCCGGCCACCAGGCCTCGCCCAACCGGTACAGATGCACGGCTTCGGCGAATAGCCGGTCGCGGTCTTCGATCAACCCGTCGATGTCGATCTTCCCGACTTTGACCGGCCAAAACCTCCTGCCGCCCGTTTCATCGCGAAGGTACGCCTCTGGTTCGTCGTGCCGACGAATACGCACTGCCGCGGCTCGACCACCTCAAACCGTCCTTAGCTGGGTCGATAGCGCTCGATCTGCCGGGTGATGAACGCCTTCAACTGCGCGCTTTCGGCCCTGTTCATGGCATGCCTCTCTCCGACTTCGATCAGCCATTTGCCGCGAAGCGCCTAGCAACGAACCCGCGTGTCTAACCCGAACGAGCTAATCCAAAAGGTCGCGCCGGGTTGAAACGTGAGCGTGCTAGGTTCGCTCCATTGAGCTTGGGTGGAATGACTATGCAGTTCACCCGCGTCGTTAGTCCCATCGCGGACATGGAAATATGGAACGCGAGCAGCGACGCGTTTTCCTTCGTGATCAGCTATGAGAGCCCCGGCGGTCCGGGCTTTCACGGCCCGCCCGGCTATGTGGCATCGTGGCGCTCGCTCTCTCAGAATACGGCCGCCATCAGGGTGGCCGGCTCGCCCTTTAAGACATTTGCCGAGGCCGAAGAAGCCTGCAAGGCCATGCTTGAATACCTGACGAGAAAGCTCGACGGGGAATGACCTTGGGGCCGCCGCAAGCTGGCGCGTGAATGGCGGCATTGCGGACGCGGCCTATTGCGGCATTCTGTGGATTATGAAGATGTGAAGCAACGGGGCAGGTTTCAGAGCCTGCGTTTGCCCGGTTGACACAACGGCGCGCCCTCTGCGGCGACACAATGTAATCCCGAATAATTGGCGGACGCTTCCTTTGTAAAACGGAATGCCCTTCAAATTCGCCCCATACATGGGTATGACCGGCGTAAGCGATGCGCGCCCAAATATTGCCTTCTTGAACGCTACGTTGCGATCGACGTTAACGACAAGAAGCCACGACAAGTGCCCTCACCTAAGCGGTTTGAAGCGTTTCTTGACCCAATGAACAACTGGGTCGTTTGGGATCATAAAGAGCAATACTTCGCAGAAGTCGGAGCGAGGTATCTGGAGTCGCTACCAGAGAAAAGAGCAAAGGCGTTCTGCACGATGCTGAACATCCTGTTGTCGAAAAACGACTGATCTGACTCACTCGAACTTGTTACGGCGGGCGCAAAAAACTCGCCGAGGCGTCCTCACTGGCCGATCGCATTACCGACGCCGTGCCAGATTTGATCCTTTAGCGCGATCAGCGGCGGCGGCGGCAACGTCGCCGGCGGCGCGGTTCGCTTGACGCCGTTGATCACAAGGCTGGCGACGTCGATTTCTCCGTCGGTGTAATAGGGATCGCCGCCGCCATTGCGCCCGAACAGCGTCGGCCCTACGCCGGAAATCTGAAACAGCGCATCGACCATCCCGGCCGCGGTCAAATCCCGCATCAGGAGGTCGCGCTCGGCATCGATGTCGGGCGCGATGTGATGGGTGACCTGCCCGGTGTAGTGACTGAAACCCACCCCGCGATCATAGGTGACGGCCCCGAGCCAGACCGGACGGCCATCGGTGCCTTTCTCGAGCGCGAGCCAGAAACGAACGTGATGGCGCCGGTCGGCGCTCTTGCCGTCAGGCTTTTCGAACGCGAACTGCTCTTTTTTTCCCTCGAAATAAAGCGGGCTGACCGGCGCATCGTGGTACGGCCGGTCCAGCACCACGCTGCCGATGATGGCAATGCTGGTGCGAAACGTGACGGGATCGGCCGGAAACCAGCCTGCCGCCTGCATCGCGCGCAGAACATCCTCCTGGCTACCGACCAGTCCGACATTGAGCGCATCGCCGGGGATGCCGGTGCCGGTGCGCGTCACCATCGGCAATGCCGCCAGACCAGGTTCGTGTTCGTGATGGCGCCACACGGCCGGAAGCACGACATAGGCCAGCAGGAGATAGGCGATCGCCACTGCCGTGAGACCGAGCAGCCAGCGGCGGCGGTTTAGGTGCAACTTCATTCAAATCGTTCTCAGTCGCGCGAAACGCAGGAGATTTTGGACGGCGCGCAGCGTGGGATCGTCAAGTGGCCAGCCTAAACGACGAAACATACTAGGGTTTTCAATTTCGCCAAATCGCTTCGCATTGATCGCGGGACCCCGCCGACGCGTCGATGCGGCCAAGCCGCCCCCGGTTACCGCGCCTCCGGGATCGGCAGGCGAGCGTCAGTTTTCGCGCGACACAGTGTCGTTTAGCGGATAATTGATGGCTTCTCGGCTCGCGCGGCGGTACAAGCCGCTGGTGATCAAGCAGGCGTTTTGTACCGCAGCTGACGCGACGTGAAATCGAGCGTCTCGCGACAAACCGTCTCACAACGAACAACGAAAGCGACAAGGTCTATCTATGAGTGGATTCAAGGAACCTAGCTTCGCGGACCGTCAGAAGGCCGCTCAGGAAGCCAGGAAAGCCATCCTGAACAAGTTTCGCGCCCAGCCGGGTCCCGATGATCCGGCCGTGAAACAGCGCCAGGCCGAGCGCGAGGCGCAGGCCGCGCTGCGGGCCAAGGCCCGAGAGGCCCGCGAGGCCGAGAAGGCCGAGCAGAAGCGTCGCGAGGAAGAGGCTGCCGCGGAAGCCGCAGCGCAACTCGCGCGCGAAAAGGAAGAGGCCGCCGCCCGCGAACTGGCGCTGGAGGCCGAACGCAAGGCCGCGCGCGACGCACGTTACGCCGCCCGCAAGAAACGCAAAAAGTAACCCGCTGCAGCGGGCGGTTAACGTCAGGGCAATATCTTGCCCGGCAATATCTAGCCTAGAAAGGCACAGGCTCGCCTGCGATCGAAGCGAGCCTGCGCCAAAGCGCCGACGCAGCGCTTACTTCTTCATCTCGTCTTTCTTCATGCCGTCGTCTTTCTTCATCATGCCATCTTTCTTCATCATCCCGTCGTCCTTCTTCATCATGCCGTCTTTTTTCATGCCGTCCTTGGACATGGTGTTCTTCGTCATGCCATCATCCTTACCCATCTTGTCCTGGGCGAGGGCTGCGGGGGCCAGCGCGAGGCTGAGCGAGAGAGCGGCGGCCGAAACTCCGAGCGCGATACGGGTGCTAATGGTCATTGGTGAGTGATCCCTTTGAAACCGTGTGAAGGCGACTGATGTCGCACTATTCACGACGGTTCCACCGCATCGTTTGTTACGGGATGCTGCAAATAATTAGCCCGGAGCCGGCTTATGACGCGGTCCCCGGGGTTGGAATGAACATGCTAAGCCGTCGTTCGCTGCCGAGACCCGGCGGCGAGTGTGCAGTGCAACAATGCCGGCCGCTTTGGCACGGTCTCGAACTATCAGACTAGAGCAAATCCGGACGAAGACCGGTAAAGATGCCGCCGAATTCGCCGGACCAAACGTCCAATCAAGAATGCGCCACGGGAGAGTACCATGCTTACACGCCGTCACGTCCTCGCTTCAGCGGTCGCCGCACCCGCCATCCTGCGGTTCGGGACCGGAACCGCGCACGCGGCCACGACCCTGAAAATATCGCATCAGTTTCCCGGCGGCACGATCGACAAGGGCGATTTCCGCGACCGGCTGTGCCGGATGTTTGCCGCTGAAGTGACCAAGCGCAGCGGCGGCGAAATCGTAGCCGAGATCTATCCGAACTCGTCGCTGATCAAGACCAACGCGCAATTTTCGGCCATGCGCAAAGGCGCACTCGACATCAGCCTTTATCCGATGCCGTATGCGGGCGGTGAATTGCCGGAGACCAATATCGGCCTGATGCCCGGTCTGGTCGCGACCTACGACCAGGGCATGCGCTGGAAGAAGGAGCCGATCGGCAAGGCGCTGACGGATTTCCTCGCCGACAAGGGCATCATCCTGCTGAGCTGGGTCTGGCAGGCCGGCGGCGTTGCCAGCCGCTCCAGGCCGCTCGTCGCGCCGGAAGATGCCAAGGGCCTCAAGGTTCGCGGCGGCTCGCGCGAGATGGACATGGTGCTGCAGACCGCCGGCGCTGCCGTGCTGTCGGTGCCGTCAAACGAAATCTACTCGGCGATGCAGACCGGTGCCTGCGACGCCGGCATCACCTCCTCCACCAGCCTGATCTCGTTCCGGCTCGAGGAAATCGCGAAATCGCTGACCTCGGGTGCCAGCGCCTCCTATTGGTTCATGCTGGAGCCGCTGATGATGTCGAAGTCGATCTTCGACGGCCTGCCGAAGAAGCAGCAGGACATCATCCTCGCCGTCGGCACTGATCTAGAAGCGTTCGGCCGCAAGGGCGCGCAGGACGACGACATCGAAGTCGCCAAGGTCTACGAGAAGGCCGGCGCCAAGGTCAGTGTGCTCGATGTGGCAACCGTCGGCAAATGGCGCGACATCGCCCGCGACACCGCGTGGAAGGACTATGCCGCCAAAACCGCGAACGCGGCCAATTTCCTGAAACTCGCCAGCGACGTCTCCGCATGATGCATGGTCCGCTTCCGGATCAAACCGATCACTTGATCACAGCGGCGGGCAACTCGCCCCTCGCCGTGATCGAGCGCGGACTTGCGTTCCTGAACAGCATCATCGTCGTGCTCTCGGCGCTGGCGCTGATCGCAGCCTGCGCGATCCTCAGCTACAGCGTCGCGGGCCGGGCTTTGTTTCACAGCCCGAACTACTGGCAGGACGAAGCCGCGGTGTTCCTGCTGGTCGGCGCTACCTTCATGTCCGCGGCCTATGTGCAGTCCCAACGTGGTCATATCGGCATCGAGGCGTTCGTCGGATTGCTGTCGCCGCTGGTCAACCGTATCCGGCTGTGGCTGGTCGATGTCGCCAGCCTGCTGTTTTGCGCGTTCTTTGCCTGGAAGTCCTGGACGCTGACCCATGAAGCCTGGGTCGATGGCCAGGTCTCCAATTCGATGTGGTCGCCGCCGCTGTCGATTCCGTACGGGCTGATGGCCGCCGGCATGACGCTGTTGTGCGTGCAGATACTGCTGCAGGTGATCGTGCCGTTCACGGGTGCAGCGCGTCGATGAGTGTCCCCCGTAGAGTGTCCACCAATGAGTGTCCACCAATGAGTGTTCTTGGCATTGGAATCAGTTACGGCGTCGCGACCTTGTTTGCGATGTTCTCGGGAATGCCGATCGCGTTCGCGCTGGGCGCGGTCGCCGTGGTGTTCATGGGCATCTATATGCCCGCCGCTTCGCTCGATACCGTCACGCAGAACGTCTACGAGGAAATGTCCTCGATCACGCTATTGGCGATCCCGCTGTTCATCCTGAAGGGGGCTGCGATCGGCAAGTCGCGCGCCGGCCAGGATCTCTACACGGCATTGCACGCCTGGCTGCACCGGGTGCCGGGCGGGCTCGGCGTCGCCAACGTATTCGCCTGCGCCCTGTTCGCGGCGATGGCCGGATCCTCGCCCGCCACCTGCTCGGCGATCGGCTCGGCCGGCATTCCGGAAATGCGCAAGCGCGGTTATTCCGGCGGCTTCGCGGCCGGCATCATCGCCGCCGGCGGCACGCTCGGCATCCTGCTGCCGCCGTCGATCACGATGATCCTGTTCGCGGTCGCCGCCGAAAAATCGCTCGGCCGGCTGTTTCTCGCCGGCATCGGGCCCGGCGCTGTTGCTGGTGCTGCTGTTCGGCGCCTATGCGGTGATCCGCTTCCGTAAGGAATATGCCGCGGCCAGCGCCGTCTACGCGCAGACCGGCGCGACCTCGGCGATCCTCAAGCGCGATGATTTCACGCTGGCCGAGCGCTTCAACGTCCTGCCGCGGGTGCTGCCGTTCGTGATCCTGCTGACGGGCGTGATGATCGCGCTCTATGGCGGCTATGCCACGCCGTCGGAAACCGCAGGGCTTGGCGGCCTGCTGGCGCTGGTGCTGATCGCGGTGATCTACAGCGTGTGGCGGCCGAGCGATCTGGCGCCGATCCTGAAATCGACCATCCGCGAATCCACCATGCTGATGATGATCATCGGCATGTCGCTGCTGTATTCCTACGTCATGAGCTATCTGCACATCTCGCAATCGGTCGCGGAATCGATTGTCGCGATGCACCTGCCGCGCTGGGAATTGCTGGCGGCGATCCTCGTCATGGTGGTGATGCTCGGCTTTTTCCTGCCGCCGGTCTCGATCATCCTGATGACCGCGCCGATCATCCTGCCGCCGCTACGCGCCGCCAATTTCGACATCATCTGGTTCGGCGTCGTCATGACCATCGTGATGGAGATGGGCCTGATTCACCCGCCCGTCGGGCTCAATCTGTTCGTGATCCGCAACGTCGCGCCGGATATTCCGCTCAGCGAGGTGATCTGGGGCACGCTGCCCTTCGTGCTGCTGATGATGGCCGCCGTGGTCGTGCTGTGCTTCGTGCCGGAAATTTCGACCTGGCTGCCCGATCTGGTGATGGGAGCGGACGGCGGGCGATAGCGTAGCTACTTCGCCGCCTGCGCCTTCGCATTCAGCGCCGTCGCGACCCGGCTCACCGGCGCTCGCCCAATCAGCCGGCTGATCCCGTTGGTGGCTGCCAACAGCTTCGGCATATCGACGCCGGTGGCGATCCCCATGCCCTCCAGCATGTAGACCACGTCCTCGGTGGCGACGTTGCCGGTAGCGCCGGGCGCGTAGGGGCAGCCGCCGAGGCCGCCGGCCGCGGAATCGATCACGCGGGCGCCCTCTTCCATGCCGGCATAGAGATTGGCCAGCGCCTGGCCGTAGGTATCGTGGAAATGCATCGCGAGATGGGCCATCGGCACCACGCCGGCCGCCGCGCGCAGCAATTGCCGGGTCTTGGCTGGCGTCCCGACCCCGATGGTGTCGCCAAGCGAAACCTCATAGCAGCCGAGATTCCACAGCGATTGCGTCACGTCGACGACCGCCGCCGGCTTGATCTCGCCCTCATAGGGGCACCCGAGCACACAGGAGACATACCCACGCACCCGGATGCCATCGGCCCTGGCGCGCGTCATCACCGGCTTGAAGCGCTCGATCGATTCGGCGATCGAGCAATTGATATTGGCGCGCGAGAAAGCTTCCGACGCCGAGGCGAACACCGCGATCTCCCTGGCGCCGGCGGCGCGCGCCGCCTCATATCCCTTTTCGTTCGGCACCAGCACCTCGAACTCGCCGTCGGTGCGATGACTGACGCCGCGCAGCACCTGGTCGGAATTCACCATCTGCGGAATCGCCTTCGGTGACACGAAGGCACCGACCTCGATGGTGTGCAGTCCGGCGTCCAGCAGCGCCTCGATGAAGGCGATGCGGTCAGCCACGCTGACGAGGCTCTTTTCGTTCTGCAAGCCGTCGCGCGGGCCGACTTCAAAAATGCGCACTGAATCGCTCATGCTGGCCTCACGCCGCCGCCGGTTCGATTTCGGCGAGTTCGACGCCTTCCTGCACGATATCGCCGACCTTGCATTTGATCTTCTTGAGCACGCCGGCAAACGGCGCGCGCAGGGTCTGCTCCATCTTCATGACTTCAAGCGTCAGGATCGGTGCGCCCTTTTCCAGCGTCGCGCCCTCTTCGGCCAATAGCGCCACCACGGTGCCCGGCAAGGGCGCTACGATCTTGTCCTCGCCGACCTGCTCCTCGTCGTCGCCGCCGAACGGATCGACCCAATGCAGGTCGAAGCGGCCATTGCGGGTGCGCAGGTAAAGCTCGTGGCCTTCGATCACGGACACGATCCGCGATCGTCAGGCCATCGAGCGTCAGATCGATTTCGCCTGCGTCGTTCACCGAATAGGCAAAGGCCAGCTCGCGCTCGCCGATGGTGACGGTCGACGGGCCGTTGCCATAGTGCAAGGTTACCTCGTGTTCGCCGCCCTGTCCCTGGCGGAACACGAATTTCCGCTGGCGCCGGCCGACCGGCATCCAGCCGAAACTCTGCCACGGCGAATGCGCTTCCGCGCGGGCGGCGCCTTTTGCTCGTCGTCCAGGATGATGGCAACCGCCGCGCAAAGCTCGAGATCGCCGGGCGCTGTCGGCGCCGTCGTCAGGTTCTTCAGCTCGCGCTCGATGAAGCCGGTGTCGATGGCGTTGGCGCGCACGTCCGGATGCGTCACCAGTGCCGACAGGAACGGAATATTGGTCACGACGCCGCGGACATCGGTTTCTTCAAGCCCGCGATTGAGCCTGTCGATCGCGGCCTGACGGGTCGGCGCCCAGGCGATCACCTTGGCCAGCATGGCGTCGTAATGCGGCGAGACGACATCGCCCTCGCGATAGCCGGCATCGATGCGCAGGCCATCCACGGCCGCCGGCATATGCCAGGTCCTGATGCGGCCGACCGACGGCATGAAATTCTTGGCTCGGATTTTCCGCATAGACCCGCGCTTCGATGGCGTGGCCGTTGAAGCCGATCTCTTCCTGCGTCAGCGGCAATCGTCTCGCCGAACGCCACCCGCAATTGCCATTCCACCAGATTGATGCCCGTGATCAGCTCGGTCACGGGATGTTCGACCTGCAAGCCGGGTGTTCATTTCGATGAAGAACACGTCCTTGCCGTCGGAGACGAATTCGATGGTGCCGGCGCCGACATAATTGACCGCGGCCGCGGCCTTGCGTGCGGCGGCGCAGACGGCCTCGCGCTGTGGCGCATCGAGCGTCGGCGACGGCGCTTCCTCGATCACCTTCTGATGCCGGCGCTGCAACGTGCATTCGCGCTCGAACAGCGACAACAGATTGCCATGGCTGTCGCCGATCACCTGCACTTCGATGTGACGCGGATTCTGCACGAATTTCTCGATCAGCATGCGATCGTCGCCGAACGCCGCCTTGGCCTCGCGCTTGGCGCTGACGATCGCAGGCGCCAGTTCCGCCGCCGAACGCACGATGCGCATGCCGCGACCGCCGCCGCCGGCCGATGCCTTGACCAGAACCGGAAAGCCGATCTGGTCGGCGGCCTTCGCCAGCGTCGCCTCGTCCTGGGCTTCGCCGTGATAGCCGGGCACCAGCGGCACGCCGGCCTTTTCCATCAGGGCTTTGGAGCCGGATTTGGAACCCATCGCGATCATCATCTCGGCGGTGGGACCGACGAACACCAAGCCGGCATCGGCGCAGGCCTGGGCGAATTCGGCGTTCTCCGACAGGAATCCGTAGCCGGGATGCACGGCCTCCGCGCCGCTCTTGCGGGCGGCGTCGATCACGCGCTCGATATTGAGATAGCTGTCGCGCGCCCGCGCCGGCCCGAGCAGCACGGCCTCGTCGGCCTCCGCGACATGCATCGCGCCGCGATCGGCTTCGGAATATACCGCGACCGTCCGCAGGCCCATCGCTCGCGCGGTGCGGATCACCCGGCAGGCGATCTCGCCGCGATTGGCGATCAGCAGGGTGTGAAAGCGCCGGTACATCCGGGAGCGATCCATCATCACATCCTGAACAGGCCGAAACGCGTCGGCTCGATCGGCGCGTTGGCCGAAGCCGACAGACCGAGGCCCAGCACCAGCCTGCGTATCGGCGGGATCGATCACGCCGTCGTCCCATAGTCGGGCGGTGGCGTAATACGGATTGCCCTGGGTTTCGAACTGCGCGCGCGTCGGCGCCCGGAACTCGTTCTCCTCCTCGGCCGACCAGCTGCCGCCCTTGGCCTCGATATTGTCGCGCCGCAACTGGCTCAGCACCATCGCCGCCTGCTCGCCGCCCATCACCGAAATCCGGGCATTCGGCCACATCCAGAGGAAGCGCGGGCTGTAGGCGCGGCCGCACATGCCGTAATTGCCGGCGCCGTAGGAGCCGCCGATCACGACGGTGAATTTCGGCACGCTCGCGGTCGCCACCGCCGTCACCAGCTTGGCGCCGTCGCGCGCGATGCCGCCGGCCTCGTATTTCTTGCCGACCATGAAGCCCGTGATGTTCTGCAGGAACACCAGCGGGATATTGCGCTGACAGCACAGCTCGATGAAATGCGCGCCCTTCAGCGAGCTCTCGCTGAACAGGATGCCGTTATTGGCGATGATGCCGACCGGATAGCCCCAGATATGCGCGAAGCCGCAGATCAGGGTCTGGCCGTAGAGCTTCTTGAACTCGTCGAACTCCGAACCATCGACCAGCCGCGCGATGATGTCATGCACGTCGAACGGCTTGCGCCCGTCGGCGGAGACCACGCCGTAGATTTCCTCGGGCGCGAACAGCGGTTCGCGCGGCGCGCGCATGTTCAGGGCGGCGCGGGCGCGGCGGCTTCAACGTCGCAACGATGCGCCGCGCAATGCCGATCGCGTGAGCGTCATTTTGCGCATAATGATCGGTGACGCCGGATTGCCGTGAATGCACGTCGGCGCCGCCGAGTTCCTCGGCCGTGACGACTTCGCCGGTCGCGGCCTTCACCAGCGGCGGCCCGCCGAGAAAGATCGTGCCCTGATTGCGCACGATGATGCTCTCGTCCGACATCGCCGGGACATAGGCCCCGCCGGCGGTGCAGGAGCCCATCACGATCGCGATCTGCGGAATGCCGGCGGCCGACATCTGCGCCTGATTGTAGAAGATGCGGCCGAAATGCCGTTCGTCCGGGAAAATCTCGTCCTGCTGCGGCAGGAACGCGCCGCCGGAATCGACCATGTAGACGCAAGGCAGATTGTTCTGCCGCGCGATGTCCTGGGCGCGAAGATGCTTCTTCACCGTCATCGGATAGTAAGTGCCGCCCTTGATGGTGGCGTCGTTGGCGACGACCACGCATTCGCGGCCCGAAATCCGCCCCACCCCGGTGATGATGCTCGCGGAATGCACGTCGCCGCCATAGAGGCCGTAGGCCGCCAGCGGCGACAATTCGAGAAACGCGGTGCCCGGATCGATCAGGAGGTCGACGCGCTGGCGCGCCAGCATCTTGCCGCGCGAGGTGTGCCTGGCGCGCGAGGCTTCGCCGCCGCCGCCGGCGACCTGATCGAGCTTGCCGCGGAGTTCGCGACCAGCGTGCGCATGGCGTCCGCGTTGCGGACAAAATCGGACGAGGTCGGATCGATACTGGAATGAAGCGGCATGGCCTCGGGCGGTCTCTCGAGCGGTTCCTGGCGGCAGTTCTCGGGTAGTTTCTTGAGGCGAGTTCTTGCGGCCCAGTTCTTGGTCGATTTATGCTGCGCCGCAATTCGACATTGGGCTCACGCCCGCCATGGTGTCATTGCCGGCCAGCCTTAGGCAACCCGGAAGTTTCGCTCCGACGGCCAACAGCCCGGGCCAAATACCAGGCCAGTGCTCGCTCGACGATCGCATGCGGAATGATTCGAGGTGGTTTCGAGCCCTAATGGGTCCAGGGTTCGCCGCGCCGGAACGCAAAATTGTCGGCATAGGCGACCTGACGGTGGGCCGGCGGCTTTGGCTCGATGACCTGATACGGGATGCCCTCGCGCTCGCAATAAGCCACCGCCTCCTCCTTGGTCTGGAAGCGAATGGTCAGCTGCTGCTTCATGTCACCGGAGGAGGTCCAGCCCATCAGCGGCTCGATCGCGCGCGGCTGCTCGGGCTCATAGTCGAGCTGCCATTCCCGGGTCTTGGCGGTCCCGGATTGCATCGCGTTTTTGGCGGGCTTGAAGATGCGTGCGGTCATGAATGGTCAGATCCCGAGGAAATGCAGCATGGAAGCGCGTGGCGCGAACGGCAGGGATAGTATACAGACATTTTTCAGGAATTTGGTCGATGATTCCCAGCCCTTGGATGTTACATTTTCCTATAATCTTTATGCCGCGCTGTGACAACTTGGCCAGATCCGCCGGGCTCCGTCCCGCAGGCGCTTGATCCTCTCCAACGCATCACGTCGAAACGGCACCCATGAAAATCAACGCAACCCTTCCCGAAAAAGGACGCGATCTCCGGCTCGACCTGTTTCGCGGGGTCGCGAACTGGGCGATTTTCCTGGATCATATTCCCGACAACGTCGTGAACTGGATCACCACGCGAAACTACGGCTTCAGCGACGCTGCGGACCTGTTCGTTTTCATCTCCGGCTATACCGCCTCCTTCGTCTACGCCCGGATGATGATCGAACGCGGCTTCATCGTCGGCGCCACCCGCCTGACCAAGCGGGTCTGGCAGCTCTACGTCGCCCATATCATCCTGTTCGTGATCTATATCGTTTCGATCGGCTATGTCGCGCAGCGCTACAGCGATCCGGAGATCATCAACGAGTTCAATGTGGCGGGGCTCGTCGACAGCGCGGTCGAAACCCTGCGCCAGGGCCTGCTGCTGAAGTTCAAGCCGGTCAATCTGGACGTGCTGCCGCTCTACATCGTGCTGATGGGACTGTTCCCGCCGGTGCTCTGGATGATGCTGCGCAAGCCCAATCTGACCATGCTGGCGTCGATCGTGCTGTGGCTCGCGGCCCGCCAGTTCGGCTGGAATTTCACTGCCTATCCCGCCGGCACCTGGTACTTCAATCCGTATTGCTGGCAGGTGCTGTTCGTGTTCGGCTCGTGGTGCGCACTGGGCGGCGCGCGGAAATCGATGTCGATCATCAACGCGCCGATCACGCTCTATCTGTCGATCGCCTATCTCATCTTTGCGCTCGTCATGACGATGGCCGGCAAGTTCCCGGATTTCGGCGCGATGTTCCCGCACTGGCTCTATGACACTTTCAATCCGAACGACAAGACCAATCTCGCGCCCTATCGCTTCCTGCATTTCGTCGTGATCGTGATCCTGGTGATCCGGTTTGTGCCGAAGAACTGGTCGGGCCTGGAGTGGAAGGTGTTCGATCCGCTCGTCGTCTGCGGTCAGCAATCGCTCGCGGTATTCTGCGTCGGCGTCTTCCTGTCCTTTGTCGGACATTTCGAACTGATGATGAGTTCGGGTTCGCTGTTCGCGCAGATCTTTGTCAGCGTGACCGGCATCGCGATCATGACCATCGTCGCCTATTACATCTCCTGGTCGAAACGGCAGGACAAGCCGCTGCCCAAGCCGGCAGCGGCAGCCAAAGCCGGCTGATCATCGCCGGCCGGCTAGCTCTTCGGTGTCAGATGTTCGTCCCCTGCCGCGAGGCTTGGTGACCACCATTCTGCCTTTGGTTGAAATGCCGCCCCACGCGGTGGACCAGCCGACTTCCGAAACCGGGGCTCGGCCGATACCATCCTGGCTTCGCTTGCCCTGCACCGCGAACGCGGCGCCCTGGGGGTCCCTGCATCGCGCGATCCAGCCGCCGCCCGGCAATTCAAGCGGCCCCTCAAAGATCTCGCCACCGGCGCTTTCGACACGCTCCACGGCGGCGTCGATATCGCCGACGTTGAAATAATACAGCCAGAACGGAACAGGCTCCATCGGGCGCTTGTTGAACATGCCGCCGACCGTCGTCCCGCCGGCGGAAAACAACTGATAGGGCGTCGCCGAGCCGGGTTCGGAATCGGCCCTCTGCCAGTCGAACAGTTCGCTGTAGAAGGTAAACGCAGGCTCCCGGTCCGCGGCGAGCAACTCGTGCCATCCGATCCGTCCAGGTTTGTTCGGCTCGATGACCTTCGCCTGTCCGACGTTCAATCCCTCGACCAGCGCCAGCGTTGCGGTTTGCGGGTCAGCGACGACTGAAATGCGGCCGATATTGCTGTCTGTCGGCGGAACGTAGACCGCGCCTCCAAGACGCTTGAGCCGGTCGGCCGCAGCCTCGACGTCGTCAACGCTGACATAGCCCATCCACCTCGGTGTCGCCCCCATTCGAGTCGCCTCCTCGGGCAGCCCCATGAGACCGCTGACCGGAACCTTCCCGGAGGTAAACAAGGTGTAGGGCAGACCGGGCGTCGAGGCATCCTGCGCCTCCCAGCCCACGACTTTGGCGTAGAACGCCTTGGCAGAAGCGATGTCCGTCGTCATCAGTTCGTACCAGGCGAAGCGTCCGGGATAATCGACCACTTCCAGTCTCCGTTCGAGGCTATAAACAGCAATGGCCGATCGATTGGCAATTGTTGGTTTCGTCCAGGTTAACAGCTCGATGGCGGCGTGTGCAGAGCAGCAAGCGACGACGCAGGATCCGGCTTCGGATAACCTCGCGCTGAGGTTGTCGACGCAGATATCGAAGCGGAACATCGATCATGAATAGCGCATGAATAAATCTCGCCGAGATCGTTCATAAAGATGAACCAAGTGCGTCGCTGCAACGACTACGTATCTGCTGGCGTATGCGAGCGTCTTGCGTGGTACATTGGCACGGCGTACAATCTACGTTGCTGGAGTCAAACTACTTTTAGAAGGTATGGAGGTTTCGACTATGTCACGGGTGAAACAGACTTCGACGAAAAAGCGAGTGATGAAATCCGTACCGGTGCTGGGGGCCGCCGGTTTGACGTTCTCAATGATTGGCGGCGCATCAGCAGCCGCCGTGCCGACCGCCGATGCAGCACAGTCGCCGACCGTTGGACTGGGTCACCAGGTAACGCTGGGTGAGGAAGAAATCGCCGATGTGAGTCTGGCGACGTTCTATGTGTTCGACAAGGAGAACACGGCGTCGGCCAAGGGTGGCGTACAGCTTGCCTGGCGTGGCTGCGGTGGTTGCCGTGGTTGCAGAGGCTGCCGTGGTTGCCGTGGTTGCCGCGCTTGTGGCGGTTGCGGCGGCGGCGGTTGCTGCGCTTCGTGGGGAGCTTGCCGCTTTTGCTAAGGCGGATGGTTCTTCCATCACACTGACAAACGAGGTTTCTGGCCGGGTTCGACTATGTCGACCCGGCCAATCCATGTGATCTTCGCCATGTGATCTTCGCCTCATGTGACCTTACCCTCGCTTGCTGTACGCCCTCGTGGTTTGCTTCACGCATTCTTCACTTCAAATATTCTTTATCCCAACAGATGTTGTTTGCGCTGCCGCCGGCTCGACGCGGCGACATGCGGATGACGACGGAATGGATCGCTGATCTTGTCGAAAAAAGCACGCGCCAAGGCTGGCCTAAACAAATCCACTGGCCGAAAGAAATCCAGTGGCCGCAAAACGCGCCCTGCTCCGGCCAAACGTAGCGCCAAGAAAGCCGCACGGACCGGCGCCAGCAAACGCAGAGCCGCGGCGCAGCGGCAGGACGTTCCGCAATTCGCGCCGAATTTCACCGTCTATGTGCTGCCGCCCGATACGGTGTGTCTGTATTCCGAGGATCGAAAATTTTTCCTTCACGGCGAGGTGTATTGCGCGCTCGCGACCGCGATCGGGAAAGGCGGCAAGAGTTTTCCGCAACTCGCCGAGGAGATGTCGAAGCGTTTCCCCCCGGATCAAATCGAGCAAGCGCTCAAGCGGCTGATGGAGCGCGGCTACCTGGTGCCGGCTTCGCCGTCTTCCCCCGTCGCGGCAGACGGCTTTTGGGCGAGTCTTGGCTTGCCGCCAGGCATGGCCGAACAAAATCTTGCAAGCTGCCGCGTGCGCGTCGAAGCGATCGACGTCAAGGGTGCGGCCGAGTTCAGTGCCGCCCTGAGCGAACTCGGCGTGCGCATCGTCAAGAGTTCGCCCGACCTTACCGTCACTCTGGTGAACGATTATCTCGAACGGCAACTGGCTGAATTGAACCAGCAACGGGTCTCCAACGGCACCCGCTGGCTGATCGTGCAACCCTCCGGCGCCTTTCCGCTGGTGGGCCCGGTATTCACGCCGGGTGATGGCGCCTGCTGGACCTGCCTGTTCGACCGCATGATCCGCAACCGGGAGGTCAAGGGATTTCTCGATCGCGGGCCGGCGCAGCCGGTCGCTCTATCGCCGCTGGTCCGCAACACGCTCGGCCAAAGCGCCACCCAGTTCGCTGCACTCGAAGTCGCCAAGGCGATTGCGACGGGTTTTCGCACCGATCTGAAAAATCACATCTTCAGCCAGGACCTGCTGGGCGCCAGCATGGTGAAGCATTATGTGGCCGCCCGCCCGCAATGCCCGACCTGCGGCAACAAGAAACTGCGCGACCCGCGCCGCGCCCCCCAGCCGATCGAGATTACCGGCGGCGCCAAGCTGGTCATGACCAGCGGTGGATACCGTTCGGTGTCGGCGCGCACCACCGTGGCGCGGCATCGCAAACATGTGAGCCCGCTCACCGGCGTTGTGACCAAGCTCGAGCGGATCGAAGCCGATCTGCCGATGAACACCAACTTCTTTGCCAAGCATAACTTCTCGGCGCCGGCGCAGAACGTCGATCAGCTCCGCAACGGATTGAGCGGCGGCAGTTTCGGCAAGGGCAGCACCGCCGAGCAGGCCGAAGCCAGCGCGCTGATGGAATCGATCGAACGCTATTCGGGGATATTCCAGGGCGACGAAATCCGGATGACGCGGCGGTTCACCGATTTCGCGCCGGGTGAAGCGATTCACCCCAACGACGTATTGTTGTTCAGCGGCGCGCAATCGCAAGCGGACCATTCGGCAGAGGACGCCAGCGAGACGCAGGTCACGCCGGTGGAATTCGATCGGTCGACGAAGATCGAGTGGTCGCCGGTGTGGTCGCTACGCGATGGCGGCTTCAAATATCTGCCGACCAGCCTGCTGTATTTCTTCTACAGCGGTCCGTTCGCCTTCCAGGCGGATTCCAACGGCTGCGCGGCCGGCAACACGGTGGAGGAAGCCATCGTCCAGGGTTTCCTCGAACTGGTCGAACGCGATGCCTATGCGATCTGGTGGTACAATCAATCGCAGCGCAACGAAGTCGATTTCAGCCAGTTCAACGATTCCTATGTTCAGGATCTGAAGAGCCAGCTCGCCGACACCGGACGTAAACTGTGGGTACTCGATATCACCAGCGATCTCGGCGTCCCCACTTACGTCGCGATCCTGCACTGGATGCAGAACGGCCAGGAAAATATCGAGTTCGGCTCCGGTGCGCATTTCGACAAGCGCATCGCGCTGCTGCGCACCCTGACGGAATTGAACCAGTTCCTCTCGATCGGCTTGATGGATGGCGGCACCGGCGAGAAGCCGAGCCTCGACGGCGTCACGCCGTTGCATCTGGAAAACTATCCGTTCCTGACGCCCATCAAGAACCCGTCGCTGCCCTCGGGCCTCGATTTCGGCCCCCTCGACAACACCCGTCAGTCAAGTACTGGCCTGCGTCGAGATCGCAAGGCGTGCCGGGCTGGATTTCCTGGTCCTGAACCAGACGCGGCCTGACGTCGAAGTCCCCGTCGTTCGCGTGATCGTGCCGGGATTGCGGCATTTCTATCGCCGCTTCGGACCGGGCCGGCTCTACGATATTCCGGTCAAACTCGGATTGCGCGATCAGCCGATCCCGGAAAACGAGCTGACGCCGTTCCTCCCCCACAGCTGAGAGATAACGGCGTGCGCGCTCCCGCAAAAAAGAAACCGCGGCGGGCTCCGGCACCGGTCATTTCCGCCGTCGCGAGCGCGCATATCAGGCTGGAGACACACGCGGACGGCAACGTCTTCGCGCGCTTCGACGGCTATTCGGTCGAGCTCGGAAAATTCAGCGGCGCCGCAGCCTTGCGCGCGCAACAATTGCGCACGGGCCTGCCGCTAAAGTCATTTGAATCCGGTCGCAACGCGGTAGAAAAGGAAGTCGACGTACTGGTCCGGCGACTGGCGCGGCGCGGCCTTTTGGAATACCGGCTTGGGCACAAGGAACTTGGGCACAAGGAAAACGATCAGGTCGTCATCGAACCGCAGATGCCTGATTATTGGCCGCGAACGCCGAAACTCGGCGGCGCCGATCGAATCGTGCTGTCACGATTCGCGTATCTACGGCGACGCGGCAACGAGATGATTCTGGAGTCGCCCCGCGCGGGCGCGCTGTTTCGGATTTGTGACCCGAAAGTTGCCGCGGCCCTCACCTTGCTGACGACACCGCAGACCATCAACAAGCTCCGGCGGCAGGACGGCTTTCCCGGTACCGAGCTTTTCGCGCTGCTGCTGGACTGCCAGATCCTTTTCAAAGTAGCCGCAGCCAACAGCGACGGCCTTCGCGCCGACGAAGGCGATGACAATCTCGTGCTCTGGGATTTTCACGATCTGTTGTTCCACACGCACTCCACCGAAGGCCGGCAGGCCAACCCGCTGGGCGGTCTATATCCCTATGCCGACGTGATGCCGCCACCGCCGGCGACGCGAGCGAACTGGCCCGGACACAAAATCGATCTGCCGAGACCTCCGACCGCACCTGCCGGCGCCATTTCGCCATTCACCGAGCTGATGCGCGCACGCCATTCGACGCGCGGCTTCGACGACGCTAACCCGATCACGCTGGCCGAACTCTCGCACTTTCTCGACGGCGCCGCGCGGATCCAGCTGAAATGGCAGAGCACCATCGACCAGGGTGACGAGGGTCCGGTAATCGATTACACCACTCGGCCTTATCCGGCTGCCGGCAGCAGCTACGAGCTCGAGCTCTATCTCACCGTCGCCAATTGCAAGGGACTGGAGCGAGGCTTCTACCATTACGATGCCGACCGGCACGCTTTGGTCGCCATCGAGGCGCGTCCGCATGACCTTGAGATGCAGTTGACCTCGGCCGAATTCGCCATGGACGCCCCCGGAGCGCCGCAAATTCTGATCACGATGGCGGCGCGGTTCAACCGGATTTCGTGGAAATACAGCTCGATCGCCTATTCGCTGATTCTGAAGGACGTCGGCGTGCTGATCCAGACGCTCTATCTGATGGCGACCGATATGGGGCTCGGTGGATGCGCGATCGGCAGCAACAATATCGACCTGTTCGCGCGGATGACCGGGATCGAATTCCATGTCGAAGGCCCGGTCGGACAATTCGCGCTGGGGCGCGGCCTCCAGGACGAAGGTTAGCAGCGGTGCGCCATGGATGATCCCGAACAAGACGGCAGCGGAAGCCGGGCTCCGGCGATCGCGGGACTGGCCATCGCGGTTGTCCTGCTGGTGGTGGGCATATGGCTGGCCCACGAGCTGACTGCGGCGAGCAAGATGCAGGACTGCCTGATGTCAGGCCGCACCAATTGCAACGTCATTGAGCCGGCTCAATAATGCCGACCAATCGTTTAGTTGCAGGGATGGCGCCGGCCGTCCTGGCCCCGGTAATTGGCCGACGACTGTCCGCACAACCGATCGAACCCGTCATAGATGCCATAGGGCGCGCCGTTGACGGGATACACCACGCGATCCGGCGGAACGGTCGTGCCGGGATAGAAGTCAGGCGGCCCGTAATTGTGCAGGTAGATGTCTTCCACGGCATGGGCGTGCCGGTGATGCCGGACGTACACGTCAGCATCGGCCGCAAATGACGGTGCTGAAACCGACAACATCAGTGCCGCCGCCGCCAAAACCTTGATTTGCATTGCTAATCCCTGTGTTCGACCGATCGCCTGCCCGCTTCACCCTGACGGCGCGGCGCATAGCCCAGCTTTATCGCGCCGTCCAGTCTTTCTCAAGCCTTGGCCAAGAGCAACCCAAAGCGGGCCGCAGGCCGATGGTTTCCACGGAGCGTGTTCGAATCAACACATCCGGACGGCTTCAGACGGCGGTATAGGTGGCACGGAACCAGGCGACCATGCGTTTTGCCTCGTCCGCCCAGACGCTCGAACTTGACGATGGACACAAGCCCCGCGATTCTGGCTTGAAGTCGATACCAACCGCCGTGACGGAAATTCTGCGCCATGCGTCGGGATATTCGATCCGATCTGCCGATCATTTTGATGGCTGTTAACCTGGTTCTCGCCGGGACGATGGGACGTTGAACTCCATCGGCGCCGCCAACGGCGTGACGCAAACCGCGGTCGGACGCCTGACGGGCAACGCAGGCACCGGGACGTTCAAAAGATCTGACGGTTGTCGGGGGAGCTGGACAGCGATCAAGCAATAACGCCGATCAACTACACGTGGCAATTCAGCGGAAAAAAGCGCACGCTCCCTCAACGTGAGTCCTCACAGCGCAGGAGAGATCGACATGGCCAAAGGCGAACAGAGAAGCAATCGCGAAACCAAGAAGCCCAAGAAAGACAAGATCAAGACGATCGCCGCGGCACCAAGCCAAAAGCCCGGCGGATGGCAGCCGACCGCCAACACCGGCAAGAAAAAATAGTCCGCTGACGCATCGCGACGAACGACGCATTGCGCATCTTTCATCGGGCTACAGGCCATACAATATTTTCAAATCGCCGCTGGCGCGAAGCGCGACACTGATCCCATCTGACGACAGCAGAACGTGATCCAGTTTTGCCGATGTCAGATGTCCTTCCATGCGGTAGCCGTTCTTCAACGGTCGCGTCAGCCGCTGATTGGCGCTATTGAGCAGGTTTTGCCAGGCGGCCGCATAACTGACGCTGGCCTGCTCGCGCAATTGCCCGATAAGCTGATCGCTGCCAAGCAAGGCGCCGATATCATTGGCGATCGAATTATCGGCGGCCAGATCTGAAAGCTGCAGGGTTTGCTTGTCGCCGTCCGCATTTGGCGTGGCTGACAGATAGACCCATTCACCCGCGGCTGGATCGGTCTCGGCAGATTTCGCGACCCGTAACCCGACCACGAGCTTGCCCGAGGACGGATAGATCTGCACCTCCCGGATGGTCTTGTCGCCTTTCGGGGCTGTGGCGATGACCTGCGTGATCTTGTCGCGCAGCGCATCGTAGCCGATGCGTACCGGCAGCATGATCTCGAAGGCGCCGGGTGCAGCGACATCCGTGCCAAGGGTCGGAAGCTCTGACGGCGTCGCCGCCGGCGGCGCCTGACCGACCGAGGTCGCGGCGGTCCCGGAAATTTCCAGCGATCCCGAAAGCACCCTGGCATTGGCGCGCACGCCGGCAAACGCCGCACTCTGGGGCGCCATTAGCAGCCATATCTCCGGCGCGTCGGCGAGTTTGATCGGCTCAAACGCCTGCCGCCAGGCGCTTGCCGCCTTCCCATGCAAATCGAGGCGGCGCGCCGCGGCGTCTGCGCGCGACCGCACCCGCGCCAGCTGGGTGCGGATACGCGGCTCGGCGTAGGATGCCAGCGCGATGTCTCGCCCGAGCACGTGCAGGACCGGCGGTTCGCTCCAATGCAGCGTGTCGCTGAAATTCAGGTCGAGCGACCAGTCCCGGCGCAGTTGGGGACGGGCCTCGGCCTCGACGGTGGCGCGGGCTTCGGTGTCGCCATGAATACGGGCGGTGAACCGGTTCGCGCCCTGCCCGGACACTTCGCCGTAGATCGGGAACGCGCCATAGACGTGATCGCCGCGGCCATACAGCGACACCGGACCGGTGCGTTCAACATAGCCTGAAACATCGCAATTGGCGTTGACCCTGAACAGCAGAACGCGCCGATGCACGCAGTTGATCCGCTCGTCGATGGTGGCGAGCCGCTTTGGAATATCGCTCTCGATTGCGGTGGCCAGCGCCGGCAGGCCGAACTCGATGGTCGCCGAAATCCGCGACGGCGTGGTCAGTGGCGAAGCGACATCGGCGCTTAAAGCCGGTTTCTCGGCCGCGGCGAGCGACCCCGGAAGCGCCAGCGAGAGAGCTGTCGTGCAAGCCCACCCGAAATGGATAGCAAAGTTGTAAGACCCTGTTCGGGATGTTTTCCCGGGTGTTCGACGACGGGTAGTCGAGAGAGCGGTCATCATGACGAGCCTCATTGCGACACGCGCACCGATTGAAATGGGAAATAAGTACCACAGCGCCGCACGATATCGCTTTCCTCCGGCCGGAATATGTCCCGTTTCAGTGCAACCCTCGCGCGGTGCGTGTTCATTGGCTTCTGCGCTCGGCAAATTTCTCGGGGCCGCACGACGAATGATCGGTGATGAAAATATTTCTTAATATGTCGGCGATAGCGTCAGCTCAATCGCGGAACTGGTACTGCATACCGCGAGAAACAGACTAAGCCTGCCGTCTCAACCCGGCAGGTTTTTCTGTTAGGGGCTTCGGTTACAGACAGAGGCTCAGAATTTTCAGCCGGCAGGCCTGCGGCGCCCCGGTCTTGGAACCCGCGGTCGAGTTAGCCGCCGAGCCGGGCTTCGGGCCAGCCGTCGAACTAACCTTGGGCTTGTTGGCCACGGGCGTTCGCTTTCCGCTGACGCGCTCAGGACGTTCATAGTCACCGGCGATTTCCATCGCCCAATAGGTCCGGCCCGTCTTTGTGCTCTTTACGCTGGCGATGCCAACCCGTGACGCATTATGCAGCAGCAGATTCTTTCGATGCTCCGCCGAATCGATCCATTGGTTGAGCGTCTTCGGGAAACTATCGTAGCCATAGGCAATATTTTCCGCAGCCCGTCCGGATCCTGACGGCGCCACCCGGGATGAAAACCGCCCGAGCACATCATGATCGAGCACGTCCTTGGCGGCCATCGCGGCGGCCTGGTCATGCGCGATGCGGTTGAGCGTCGGGTCCAGGGTCACTCGCCCTTCGCCGTGATGCTGCCGGAAGCTCGAGATCATTTCGGCAGGCGGAGCCGCGGTCTGCGCGCTTGCGGAACCGCACAGGGCCAATAACAGCCAAAGCGAAAGCCACCACCCGGACTTCATGGATGTTCGCGCGCCCCGCTTCGGCTCAATTGCGGCCCTTGTGAACGACCTTCGACGAAGAAGCGGCCGCCGCAGCCGACGGCGCCGACATATTGGACAGGGATTGCTGGAGCGAATCGAGCTTGTCGTTCAGCGCCTCGAGCTGGCTCGCCAGCTTCTTGCTTTCGGCCTGTTGCGCGGCGAGCTGGTCCTGCACGACCTGAAGCTGGTCGACGGCCTGCTGTTCGGTCACTTCGAGGTCTTTGGTTCGTTCGGCGAGATCGGTCGGCGGCGGCGCAACGACAGCGGCGCCCGGCGACACCACCGCGGCGCTATTGCCGCCTGTGGCCCAGAGGATCAGGCCGCTGGTAATCACCAGAAACCCGCATATCGCGATCACCGGCATGAACCGCCGGCCGATCAGCGGCGACGCGAGCCGGCTATCGACCTGCCATCTATCAGACATACGCCCTCTTTGAACCATTCCCACGACCTTCCCAGCCATGATTGCTGGGGAGATCGAAGTTCCGAAATTCCGCCTAAGCTATTGATATAGCTGGTCGGGGCAGCTGGATTCGAACCAACGACCTGCAGTACCCAAAACTGCCGCGCTACCAGGCTGCGCTATACCCCGATCATCTGGGAAACGATGTCGATACACGCTTAAGGCTAAGCCAGCAAGAAGCGCTGGCGGCCTCAATGGCTGTTAAACAGCGGGTGTCCGACGCGATCGCCGGGCTGAATCCCGTATTTCTGTGCCGTGCCGGCGATCACTTCGAGCACCCCCTTTGCCAAGCCCCCTGACGGAATAATCTTGGTCGACATCGGCTCGGTGTTTTGGGCAATGCGCAGGATCCGGCCATCGGCCCGGATGAAGATCATGTCGAGGGAGATGTAGGTATTTTTCATCCACATCGAGACTTCCTGCTCGGGCGAGAAGTCGAACAGCATCCCTTTGCCGTCGGCGAGTTCCTTGCGGTACATCAGGCCCGTGGTCTTTTCTTCTTCGGTCGTTGCCATCTCGACCGAGAAAACATGCACACCCGACTTGGTGACGATCTCGAGCGGCTGGATGCTGGCGGCCCGCGCTTCCAAACCCGTGAACGCGCAGAGCACAACAGCCGAGGCTACGATCCAAAGCCAGGTCCGCAAGCGTGCCCGTACGCCAACCTGACCAACACACCGATTCACATTCATGCACATCACTTTTACTTAAGCCGCGAGGATTTCGCCTGATCTGGCCTGTTCCAGCGGAACCCTAGCCCAACGATCATGGCAAATACCAGACGACCGGCACCGCCGCGAGGTCAATTTCGCGCGTGCCAATCGGCGATTACGGCGTATGAATCGAACTGGAATATGAACAGCGCGGATTGCAACGCGCCGTCTCGAACGGCCCACCCTAGTGCGACGACAGGCCCGGGCCGTTCTCCGGCTGAATCTCAGCCGCCATCATACCCTTGGAGCCGGGCCCAAACCGCACCAGCACGTATTGGCCAGGGCGCAATTCGGTCATGCCGAATCGGCGCAGGGTTTCCATGTGTACGAAGATGTCGGGCGTTCCCTCGCCGCAGGTCAGGAAGCCGAACCCGCGCAGCCGATTGAACCATTTGACCTGCGCCCGCTCCAGCCCACTGGTCGGGGTGACGCTGACGTGGGTCCGCGGCGGCAGCATCTGCGCGGGATGAATTGCAGTGGACTCGTCCATCGAAAGGATTCGGAACGCCTGATAACCCTTTTGCCGCTGCACGCATTCGCACACCAGCCGCGCGCCCTCATAGGCCGTCTGGTAACCGTCGCGCCGGAGCACGGTGACGTGCAGCAGCACATCCGGCCAACCATTGTCGGGAACGATGAAGCCGTAGCCCTTCGAGGCGTCGAACCATTTGATGACGCCGCTGATCTCGACGAGGTTGGCGGCGCTATCGCCAAGGCCCGACAAAGCATCGAACGCTGCATCACGATCGGAGCTACTCGAAAATTCGCTTGGACCAAGCCTGTCCTGACCGAGTCTGTCCTGACCAAGCCTGTCTTGACCTAATCTGCTTTGTCCGCCTCTGTTCGGTCCCGTCATACCCGATGACGGTCCTCCCAGCTTCTTGGACTCAAATCCGTCCGACCCCATGACCCCGGACCCCATACAACATTCACGGCCCGCCGTCGCCGCGACGGTGCCTGTCCACGCGCTCATCTATGACAATTCAAGATGCTGCCGCGCGAATCTCTCGAATCAAAAGATAACACTCCCGGTTGCCGCGCATAGCTAAAAAACGAACTAGCCCAAAGCTATGAACAGTCTTGCGCGACCGCGAATCAATTGGGCATCAATTGCCGACGAAGGGTCCAAGCGTCTCGCCGATGTCGTGACGGATCACCAAATCGGCGATGTCGTCCTGCTCGGTGGGCTCGTTGTTGATGATGACCAGCTTGGCGCCGCTGTTCTTGGCCATCAGTGGAAAGCCGGCGGCCGGCCACACCACCAGTGACGATCCGATCGCGATGAAGAGATCGCAATGTTGCGCCAGCTCGGCGGCGCGGCGCATCTCGTCTTCCGGCATCGCCTGGCCAAAGGAGATGGTCGCGGTCTTGACCGGCTCATCGCAGATTGTGCAATCGGGCGCCCCACCTATTGTGTCGAAGCGCTGCTTGACCCACGGCAGATCGTAAGCCTGCCCGCAACCGATGCAGCGGGCATAGGTGGTGTTGCCATGAAGCTCCACGACATGCTCCGCCGCGAAACCTGACATCTGATGCAAATTGTCAATGTTTTGGGTGACGATGGCGGGAATCTTGCCGGCCTTGTAGAGCGACGCCAGCGCGCGGTGACCGCGCCCGGGCCGCGCCGCGGCGAATGTCGGCTCCATCGCAAAGCGTCGCCGCCACGCCTCATCCCGGGCATCGGAACTGGCGACGAATTCATCGAACGGGATTGGACGATTGCGCGTCCACAATCCCCCCGGCGAACGAAAATCGGGAATGCCGCATTCCGTGGAAATGCCGGCCCCGGTGAAGGGAACGATGGTGGTTGCCTCGGCGATCATGTCGCCGAGCTGTTCCACGCCGCTGCGAAGATCCGATGCGATCACGGGGGATTGTCCGAGGGTTGACCGTGCGCACTATAACACGGCCGATCGGATTGCCACCTCAATGCCTGGATCGGCGAAATGCGCAGGGACCGGAGTCGGAATCGCGCCGCCGCGTGACGCAGCTTCGTTAGGCGGCTTTGGCGACCGGCTCCTTGACCTCGTCGCTCTTCTTCTCGTCACTCTTCCGGGCCTTCACGACCGGCGCTACGGGCTGAGATTTCCGCACCAGCTTGCCGTACTGCGAAAGCTTTTCGAGTTCCGCTTCCAGTTCGGCCTGCCGCGCTGCCACTTTTTCCGCCAGCTTCTCGGTGGCGTGATCGCGCAAGCTTGCGAGTTCCTCGATGCTCAGAGAATCCAGATCAATCTTTGCCATGCGGGCCTCCCCTTTCCTTCTGGCTAACGGGCGCCCATCGAAGCCACAAGCACGGCATCGGTCTTATCCACTGCGAACGCGCAACGAGCACGCAATCACAATCCTGCAACGCCGCGTCCCCATTCGCGCCTCAATCGCAACCGCCAATGCGCGCGGGACACGATTCAGAATACAACTCAAAAAAGGATGGGCCATGACCGAACAAAACGATCGCCTCGCCCGTGCGCGAGAAGAAATCGCGGCACGCGTCGCGAGCTTCAAGGCGACCCAGGAAAAATTCAAGCGCGAGCGCGAGGAATATTTTGTGACGACGCTCGAAAACGCGCGGAACGGATCCGACGGCAAGGCGCTTTGGTCTTAAGACCGCTTACCCGGCGTTCTGCCCCTTAGGAGCCCCGTCACCCCCGCCCAAACTACGTTCGCCAATGGCTGCCTTTGCCTGCCGGAATCTTGTCGTGCGGTTTGAGCTTCAGGCCCAGCCAGAAGCCGTCGACGGCAAAGCCGATCAGAAGTCCGGCATCTTCCACATCGCTTCAGGCTTTTGCGCCTTGCATCTTGTCTGTTGTTAGCACCACCCAGGAGCAGACAAAGGCCGGAATGGCGCCGAGCAGGCCTATCGCGAGGAACCAGCCTGGCAAATCCGGCAGCGCCAGGATTTCACGGAGAGCAAGGAACGTCAGGATCCATCCGACGATGGCGGCGGCGATCGGCCTGTAAGGCAATTCGATCATCTGCGTGACCCAGTCGAACATCGCGAGCACCAGAGCCGGGAACAGACAATAGAGGTAAGCCGACGGCGATATCGAAATCTCGATGCGCTGGCCCTCGAGCAGGCCGGCGATCGGCAACAACACCAGAAACAGGATGACCGTCGCCAGCGGTGGCCCCAACAACACAAAAATCGCTAACCGCTTCATGCCGGCACCGTTTCCCCGAGCCTGTTGGTCGTGGCGGCGCCGGGTTTCGTTCAACCAGCGCTCTAAGCGCCGCCAAACCTTAAGCCTGCTCCATCAGCTCTTTCGCCGAATTCCTGATCGAGACCCACCAGCATACCGAGCTGGCGATCATCCCCATCAGTGCGCACACGATCGGGTTCTCATGCGGCAGGCCGACCAGTTTCGGCATGAAGGCCATGGCCGCTCCACCGAACAGACCGGCGCCGATCGACGATCGGAGCTGCGTCCTGCCCAGGGCGACAACAATGAAGTTCAGCCATTCCGGCACCAGGCCCATGATGAGAAAGAGCACAAAGGCCACCTCGTAAGTGTCGGCCCCGACTCCGCTTTGCCCATTCAGATAAATCACCGCAGGTACGTAAACGAATGCGCCCAGCAGCGCGACAATGACAGGGCCGACAAGGCCGAAGGCGACGGTCCGATTCATTTCGCGAGCCAGTCCGCGGAATCCGATCGCGGCATCATCGAATTGCGTAGGAAACAGGTCATACGGTGGCCTCCAGAAACAGGCATCACCAAAACCATATATCGGAGGTCAAAGCCAATCACAGCCGACGCGAGGCGGTGAAGGACGAAGGCTCAGTCTGACTTTAATTGCGTGTTGTCGTGCTGTCCGAGTGCGCGAGTGATTAAACCGCTCGCTCCGCTTTTGTAACCGTCCTCATAAGGGGTGGAGGAGCAGCCGTTAGCTGTAGCGTCTCGGCGCCCCCTACTTCGGGGGCTGAAGGCCCGGGCTGTTGGCCCACTTATCGAGATTTTCGAGCACCCGTTCGTGGCTCGGCCGGGTTGGCGGCTTCTGGTCTTTCGGGTTTCGCGGCTGGTTGTTTTCCTTGGTCATAGGGATTCTCCTTGCCCGTAAAATAATCCTTCCGACCTGAATGTTCAATGAATAACTTATTGATTTTGCTTATCTATTTTACTAACTTGGGGTGTTTTGGGTAGTTCGTGGAACCGATGCCGAGTTAGGGGAGTTAGGTACTTACTCAATTGTCTAATTTGGGGTCGCCCATGACGGACATGCGTGACGAACGACTACAAATCATGCTCTCGCCGGAGGAACTGTCGGTACTCGACGATTTCAGATTCAAGCACCGTATGCCGACGCGAGCGGCTGCGGTCCGCGAACTGCTGCGCCTCGGCCTCACCGTCGGCGGAACCGATGGCGACGGACAGAAATCGAGCAATTACGGCGTGGTCAACCGCGGAGCAGGTGGTGCCCGGGAAGGCGAAGGCGCCTAGCCCCTTCGTACGCGCCGCACCCGGCCGTCGAACCTTTTTTCGGTAGCGACCGATCAACGCGCGCCATGTTTGAAATACTGAAGCGCATCATCTCGGAACTCCTGGACGGGATCGAGTTCGTCATCCACGTCTGGGCTTTCATCGGCGGCGTTCCGCGGATGTTTTCAGCCGAGCGGCCTAACGTCCCGGATCGGCTCCGCGCCCCGAAGATCCCGACAATAGGGACTAGCGAATAAACAACACAGCTATTCCGGAACGAACCTTCGTGCGGCTTCTTAATTGGCCATGCAATGGATCGAAGCGCTCATCAACGTTTCCGCATTTGCCGGCTTTCTCGGCGTCGCGAATTGCTGGCCGAAAACGTCTTCCAAATAGTGGCGCGCAAATAATGGCGCGCGGAACCGCATCGCTGGCAGGACACGTCGTCGTGAGATTTCCGCAGCCAACCGAGGCTCCTTTTGTTCTCGGGGAACGAACAGGGGGCGGGATTTTGCGCTTTGCCGGAGATTAAGATTTCGTTGCCGGCAACTCATTCAACGCATCAGATCCGATCATCCGCTGAGACTCCGCCGAGTCCGTATGCCGTGCGAACGATTGAAACGACGGCAAGCCGCGTTGCAGGATTCGCTTTGAGAGCGCCTTGATGCTGAAGGTCATCAGCACTTCGTGGTGCCGCATGCCCTTCCCGCCTTTGACAAGACCGAGATCGCGGATGACGCAATACGTCCCGTCGCTCATGCGAGCGAGATGGGAGCCTCTGAAATAATTGCGCACGCGCGAAAACATCCACGCAGGATGCATTGCGCGCTGATTCCGTCAAGAATCGAGACTCCCTTTGTTCTCCGGGAACGAACAGGGGGCGTATTTTATCGCTGGACCGCAGATTAAGATTTCGTTGCCGAACAGGCCGTTCCGGACAATCAGTCCGCGTTATCAGAACGTCCGCGGCCGACTTAACGGGACGCACGCCGGGTCAAATAAACCGCGACGGTAACGCATGCCAGAATTCCCGAGCCGAGCGTGACAACCGCCATCGCGATCTCCCACTTCGACATCGCGCCGGCGGTTAGTTGTGCGATGAACGCCATGCCTTGCATCTCCACAAGGCTGCAATAGCACTGGCGCCCATTCAGGCCTGTGCGCGGAATCACACTGCACGCGCACGTTCAATTCCCGTCCTGTCCTGCCCTTGCTCAGGCCGCCCGCTTCGCGCGGTCACGCTCCGCAAAGACTTCGAGTATCTGAATGCGGATCTCCTCGGCCACCGGGCCTTCGACACGCCGCATCCGATTCCAAAGCCTGATCAGTTCACGCTGTTTCTCGGTATCCATGTGGTCCACCTCTGATGTGCCCGACCTTCTGAAGATGACCAATAAGAACAAAACACGAACACGATTGCAAGCGCTATTTCGCCGCTGGAACGGCGATCGCGCGCTTTCGTTGAAGGACGATGAGCAAGGCAACGAAAGTCTTTCGGAAGCAGGCACGGGTCGCAGAACGCGCCGCGTTCCAATCCGCCGACACCGTCGTCGCCGATCAGATGCGAAATCTGGCGGAAGCTTTTCGTGCCCAGGCCGACATCCTGAAAAAGAAACGCAAGAAGAAAAAATGACTTTCATCGTCAAAGCTAACTGCCAGCATGGAGAGATTCTGCATCGCCGGAAAACGCCTGAAGCGGCGCTGAAGAAAGCGCGCGAGCTTTCAAGGGCCGGATGTTACGACCTTCACATCGTCACGCCGGAAGGCCGGGACTACGCATCCCCGGAATTTGCCGATCTTCCACGCACGCCGGCGCGAGCGTTCGAGAAGGCCTGACTGCGTTAGTCGGCGAGCGGGGGTTTTCCAGCCGTCAGCGTCAGACGATCGGCTTTGACGAGTACGCGATCGGTCTCAGGCTGAGGCTTGGCGAAATAGCTGACCAGCACGAAGACGACGCAAAGCATCAGCCCCACCAGCATGGTCCTTCGGTTTGTGCCCTTGTCGTGAACGTACATGTCACCACCATAGCCAAGAGCCGTCAGCCTCCAACTGAAGGCTCAAATTAACCTCACCGGCTAACCTACCCGGGGCGGTAAATTTGTCTCTGTGACATAACGCACGGATGCCAGGATCTCGATTTGAAGTCCTTGGTGCACCGCAATGACATTTTGGCGGGCAAAACCGTGGTCGGCACGTGTGATCATCCTCGGCGATGCGGCGCCAAGCTTCAGGATGACACTTCCCTTAATGTCCGACGGTTCCTGTCTCTTTCAAGCGGGATGACCTCACCCAGCCGGAGACGCTGTTACCGTTCCTGGGATTTGAATACATCACGGATGACCACCCATCGCTCGACTGCGCATAGGCGATCAGTTCATCCTTCGGGATGACAAACACTCCCGTCATCATGCAGTTGAGGTTGGGCGCCGAATAAAATTGAAGGCGGCCCGCGCCAATCACAACCTCACTCAGCGGCGGCGAGAACATCGGGACATTCTTCGAGCCTGTCTCGGGCTCCTTGCAATCGGCAAAAGCAGGGCTGGATATCGCGAGGGCAAAGACAAAGGCTATCCGGATTGCTTTGGTTGGCACGGTCTTTCCCCTGATCTACCCGGCAAGTCGATTAGAGCATCGCCATTTTGTTGGTCATGGCACGTGGGACGGCCGCCATTCTATCAGGGCTCTGCTGGTGTTGCCGCAGGGCGGCTATCCGTAACGGAGATGCCAAGGCGGAACGTAGTGCCACTCTGCCCGTTACCTCTATCGAGGGATGGGTAATGCCGAAGAAGTTTTTCAACGTCGTTGTGGTGCGCTCAATCGAGGAGACGGTTGAGATCGTCGTTGAGGCCGGGTCACCCGACGATGCGCACAATGCCGCCCTTGAGCATTTGAAAGCCAGGGGAGACGAGTACGAGTGGACGAGCCCGCGGCAAGATTTGACTGTCTGGCACAAGCGGGAAATTGATACGCCCGCCATCGTCGACGTGACCGTTTAAGATCAACCAATAGAGCTGTGTATTTCGCCGTCGGTCCGATTGGCGCGGCGAGCCGGAAGCAAGCCGACAGGAACAGGTCGCTTCCCAACGGAACACTCCAGGCCCGAGATAGTTAGCCTGTGCTCGCTTACCGCGAGCAAGGGAAATGTCATGAACGCATGGAGCGATTATCTCAGGGGCCAGGCGATCATCGCCGACCGCCATTCAAAAGCGATGACGACCGCAGAGACAATCAAGGAGTTTGCCGACATCGCCGAGAGCTTCCGGCGAGATGCCGACGCCGAGGATGCAAATCCCACCCACAAGCATTAATAAGTCGTTCGACTGTCGAGATCGCCAGCCGCGATCGCAGACCCCTGCCCCACGGCGCATTTTGCTGCTATTGAAAGCCCGACCTGACCGGCTGTTCAAATCTGCAAATGTTCAAGGGAGCAAGAAACATGCGTTATCTCCACACCATGCTGCGCGTCCGCAACCTCGATGCCGCACTGAAATTCTACCAGGACGCGCTGGGGCTGAAGGAAGTCCGGCGCATCGACAACGACAAAGCGAAATTCACGCTGGTGTTTCTGTGCGCGGCCGAGGATGAGCACCTGTTGAAAAACTTGCCGACGACGCGCGGTGCGCCGCTGGTCGAGCTCACCTACAATTGGGACGAGGAGAAGTACGGCGAGGATCGCTATTTCGGCCATCTCGCCTATGAGGTCGACGATATCTATGCGACCTGCGATCGCCTGATGAAGCTCGGCATCACCATCAATCGTCCGCCACGCGATGGCCAGATGGCGTTCGTCCGCTCGCCGGATCTGCATTCGATCGAATTGCTGCAGAAGGGCGAGCCGAAACCGCCCGCCGAGCCGTGGACCTCAATGCCGAACACCGGCCATTGGTGAGGTCTTTGCGTTCCCTGAGCAGGAACCCTTTCATCATCGGCACGTTCTCTCTCCGGTTGAGGAATTCATGGAGGCGAACATGGGAAAAGGACTTCTGCTCTGGCTGCTCGGCGTGCCGATACCGGTGATCATTTTGTTGTGGCTGTTCTTTGGCCGCTGATCGTCGCGACGTCAGGCACTCTCACAGCTGGCACTTTCACAGATCAGGCCTCGTCATGATTGGCGGGCCTGATTTTTTTTGAACCGTTGTTGATCAATCTTGCGTGCGGCACGCGCTTTTTCGCCTGACATCCGCTATGACCCGCCGGTTGCGGATCATGGGGAGAGAAAACGCGTGCCAGACAATAAGGGACAGATCACCATCTGGGGCCGGGCCAACTCGGTCAACGTTCAAAAAGTGCTGTGGTGCTTAAGCGAGCTCGATCTCGCCTATGACCGGATCGATGCCGGCATGGCGTTCGGCAAGAACAATGAGGCACCCTATCTGGCAATGAACCCGAACGGCCGCGTTCCGACGCTGGTGGACGGCGATTACGTGCTCTGGGAATCCAATTCGGTGATGCGATATCTGGCGATGAGCTACCGGCCGGAATCGTCGATCTACCCGCAGTCACCGAAACTGCGCGCCGGCGTCGACCGCTGGCTGGACTGGACGCTCTCGACGGTGCAGCCGGTCGATCGCCCGGTGTTCTGGGCGCTGGTCCGCACGCCGGTCGAAAAGCGCGATATGGTAGCGATCCAAAAGGACGTCGACGCCGAGGCTGTGGTGTGGCGGATCGCCGAAGCCCGGCTGGCGACGCATCGCTTCTTCGAGGGCGACGCCTTCACGCTGGCCGATATTGCGATCGGTGCCTATGCCAGGCGCTGGCTTGGGGTCGAAGGGGTGACCAAGCCAAAACTGCCGCATCTGGAGCGCTGGTTCGCGCAGATTTCGGAACGTCCCGGATTTCAGCAATTCCTCGCGAAACCGATGACGTAACGCTTCACACGCGCAACCCAGACGGTGCGTTGCGGGTAGTCGGCCAGTCAGTGCGAGCCGGCAGAGCCGCCGACGCCGATGCTGACGGCGCCGCCGATTTTCACGCAGGTGTCGCTGCCGTCGACTTTCACGAAGCCCGCGCCATAGGCTGCGCAGCTGTTGACCACGCGTTTCGCCGGCACCAGCCTGCCCGACGGCTCGGTTTTATACTTTGGCGGGCGGGACGGCTCGGCCGCGGCCATCGATGCCGGAAGCAACGTAACGAGGATGGCGACAAGGATGTTGCGCATCGCGCCTTCTATCGCGCGTGCGCCGAGTTGGCTACCGGACGAATTTGACGCCCAGCGACTTTCCCCTGCGCCAGACCACTTCGCAATTCCGTCCGGTCCGGGCGTCGCGCACAAGCGCCAGCCGCAATCGGCCCGGCAATACGTTCGAATCATCCACCGTGATCTTGGCGCCCGAAGTCGACATGTCCTGAACCACGCAAGGGCGCGCCGCGAAGCCGCCATCGAGGGAGATCCACCCGGGCTGGCTCAACGATTTTCGCGCCTCGCGCTTCTTGGTTACTCCGGCCATTTTGATCACTCCTGAACGGAAATCCTTAACCGCAGGAGGCTTTAGAAAGCGTTGCGACCGATCGGGAATCCCGCTGGTATATCGCCCCCGGGGCGGTGCCGCGGTGGGGTCAAAAACCGCCTTTCCGATGACTTGCCCGGCCGCCCAAACGCCACTATACGTTCGCCCGCTGCCGCCCTGACCGGAAACCGAAGGCCGGGACGCAGCCCGGCGCCCATCGCAGACCTCAACGCGCTGATTTGCCGGTATGTATTTGCTGTAACAAGCGAAACGGCTCTGCTGCGACCAGATCGGTCGTGGCGAGGCCAACGGTTTCGCTCCCTTCGTCTATCGGTTAGGACGCCACCCTTTCACGGTGGAGAGAGCGGTTCGATTCCGCTAGGGAGCGCCAACAATATCAACGGCGTAGCCGAAATCTCAGAGTTCGTGTCCAACGAGTGTCCTATAAACGCCTGTGGACGCCCATCGCCGCTTGCGCGCGAACAGCGCTCGACATTGCTTGCGCCCTGGCGCTCGTCGGATTGCTGGTGCTGATCCTGTTTCTTGGTCACGCAATGCGGATACCGGATTTGGATGGTGTCGACGACTAGCTAGCCGAAAAAGACCTGCTGTCGTGACGGCGAAACCGACGGCGCCTGCGCTTCTTTGTTGGCATGCCCTTTGCGACCAACGCTGGAAAGACACGCTTGGTCACCCGGGCTGTGCCAAAACCGATCAGCGAGAGCACCATAATGAAACGCAAAAGTCATTTTGAGATAGCTACCGCAGTGCACGAGACGACGACTATCGAAACCGTGATTGCCGGTGCGCGGGCTACGGGCCGACCATGCTACTGAATCAGCAATTCCAATCATTTGGTGGCTCGTTGAGACGTGCGGCCGTTGAAAACGCACGCAACAAAGCATACCGGTTTGAGTCCGTGCGTTGTTTTAACGGCGAGCCGGACATCGAACCTATAGAGCGATCCAAGTTCGAACTTTATACTTGGCGGCTAAGGAAAACGTTGCGGTAAAGATAACGAGCTGCGGCCTCCTGTGCGAAGATGGCGGCTGGGTCTGCGAAACACCCCACGCGGCCTTTGGGAAGGCCCGCTCGCCTGCGTGCGGCGGCGCTCCCTGCCCGATGTGCAATTCGAGCGAGGACGGCGAAACGCCGCGGATGCCGGACGAGTTCAAGACCTAGGTCGACAAAGACGGCTGGCGGCATTGAGTTGGTCCACCCGCTTCGACGACCCCGTAGAACTGCCGAACGGGCCGAAAGCTGGTCACTCTGGAAGATGCCGCCCGCTACATTCAGAAGCTGCCCAAGGCCCAGCACGACCTGCCCCACTGGCAAGACGCCATAGACCGGCGCGGTCGGGGCACCAAGCCGGTCTGGGGTAGTGGGTCAGTTTGATTGTGGCAGAGTTCCACACTCGAAAATGGAGGTGCGCAGCCCCATATTCAGGGGATGGAAAAATTCATCGCTTTAACGGTCGTAATTGCAATTGTCGTGTTCGCGGGTACCTATGCGCTGGCAGCTTGGAGCGAGCATCGCTAGTGCCCCCAAAAGTCCTAGGACCCCAACCAGCTTGCTCCTGACGGACGGCAGCGCGGCGCCTAGCGCTACAGCCCGGCGATGCGCTGCATGGCCCCTTTCCTGACTCTAGGAAGCCCGCTGGTGGGCACGACCCATCTCCGCCTCCGTCAGCGCGCCGCAAGCTCGGATGCTGGGAAAGGCTGCTCGTCTCGCGTCAGCAGGCCCATCTGGACGGCCTCCTGTTTGGACACTTTGCGGCCCATCGCACTCTCAAAGGCCTGACACGGCGCGAACAGCGCAGCGACCGAAGCCGCGGAGGGACTTGGGCAATACTCGTCACCGGGCCGGACCGAATAAGCTCCGAGGCCGACGACCATGGCTCCGGCCAAAATTCCAGCAACGATATAATCGCTTTTCACGGCGGTGATCCTCGATCGCCCCCGCCACAACAACACCCAGCGCCGTCGCCAGTTCCCTTTTAGAAGGCCGCTGGTGAGTCCGTGATTTGCGGGCTGTCACAGGGCGGTCATTTCCGGCCAACGCACGGGAAACTCCGCGTGACTCGGCGCTCACATGAGCGCGGGACCGAAGCCCCGCGCCCTAGGAGCCTGATCGGTTCTGATTGAATCAGAACCGGGCTCTAGGTTTTTGTTTTGACGCGTTTTCTTCACGCGAACCGGCTGCCACTTCGCTCGAAAACGCTATAGCCCATGCTGCCCGGCATGAAGCACCGGATTTCAGTATGCGGATGATCGGTCCCGCGATCGGCCGTGTAGGGCCAAACCATAGTTCTGCCGGCGCGGTTCGGCTCGGTGATTACGGCATCGTCGGGAACGTCGACCCATCGGCCCTCGATACGGACGCGGTAAGACGCCTATCCAGAGCGCGCCTGAGACCGCGCGGTCCGGGAGTTTTTTCTTTTACGACGACCCGAGCCGGCGAGCCAGGCGATATCGTGAGATGCCGCCCTTGCTCGTTCTTCGCGATGGTCGCTTGGTTGCGCCGCGCGTTCAGCCGCGGCCCGCTGGATTAGCCTTGCCCGTCATCGAGCCCGTATTCCTGGTAGATCGCCAGTGGATCGGTGCCGGGAAACAGCCGGCACTTGGCCTGCGCCAGATGCAGGTTGGTGGCTCCGGTCTGGCAACGCGCGGTCAACAGCTTCCGGATGTCTTCCATGTGCGGGCGAGGCTGGTGCTTGGGGGGCAGCTGCTCCAGCGCGACGAACGCCGTCGCCAAGGCTTCGGTGACAACCCATTCGTCGTGGCCGGTAATTCCCTTTTTCGACATGAACTCATTCCCCGCTCTTTGATCGCACGGAAAGAAATACAGTCGCCCTCTGCAGGCCGGTTATCCTACAATGACCGGCGCAGCCGCATCGTCGGTGGTTATTTTGGCCTTCTTCGGTCGAAGGGCAAGCCAATTGCACGACGCGACGGAACGCCCCCCATCATCGCTGTTCCGGCCGCGGCGGCACGAAGACCCCAGAGCGAAATGGACAATGGCGAAATATGTAGCCCTCCTCCGCGCGGTAAATGTGGGCGGAACCGGCAAGCTACCGATGCCGGAATTGGCCGCGATGTGCGTGGCGGCCGGTTTCACCAAGGTCAAAACCTATATCGCCAGCGGTAATGTTGTTTTCGAAAGCGCCGCAAAGCCGGCCGGCGTCAAGGCCGAGCTTGAAGCGCGCCTGCTCGCCTACGCCAAGAAGCCGGTCGGCGTCATCGTGCGCACGGCGGCGGAGATGGAGCGCATCCTCAAGGCCAATCCTTTCCCGAAGGCGGCGCCCAACCGCACTGTCGCGATTTTCCTCGACCAGCCGCCACCGTCGGACGCGCTCACCCATGCCGTCGGGCTGAAGGACGAGAAAATGCAACTCGGGCAGCGCGAGATCTATGTCCATTACGGCGACGGAATGGGCACCTCCAAATTGCGAATTCCGGCCGCCAAGACCGGCACGGCGCGCAACATGAATACGATCGCGAAGCTTGCGGAGATGGCGGCCAAATTGTGATGGCGGATTCCATCACTTTTGCCGCGCGCCATCGACCACGTCAGGGCACGACGAGCTTGATCCTGCTGTCATCCGACGCGTCGGCAAGACCGCCGCGCGCCATCAGTTCGATCGTTGGCCAGTTCTGCCGGAAGAACGCTGTCGCGTCCTGCATCGAAGGTGCCTGCACTTTGACACTGCAAGCCTTCCTGCCGCCCCCATTCGAAATCTGAAAATGGAAAGTGTAGCCCGTCGTCTCCGCATCATCCTTGAGCGGTTGATCATCGCGGCGCATCCAGCGTCCCCTCTGTCTTGCGTCGAAGTGACACACTCTACGTTTGCGATTTGGATATTCCTGCGGCGCGATTGTGGCGCAGGAAATTTCGCGCAACGCTGGAGATTTTCTTCAATGATTACGTGCGTTGTGTTTCCCAACGACCACACCGGGAACAGCGACGGCGAATCGGATTGCAAAAAAATCGGGCGCAAAAAATTAAAGCCGCGCCGTCCGGTGAAGGACGACGCGGCGATGGCCGTTCTGTTGCTAGGTGGACCTACCCCGAACGGTTACGCCGCGAGGCGCACTTCGTTCAATGCAACGTTATCGTTTGCATTTAGGTTTTTGACCCGATAACGGCGGTATCATGCCGAGCACAATTCACAGCTTCTTCGCGACCATCGATCCTGTTTCGCCCCCGCCTTAGAAGCTTTGGAATTCTGCCTTCCGACAGAATCAATCTCACCGAAGTGAGACCTTTAAGCTCAGGCTTCTAAGGTGGAGGCGCCGGGTACTGCCCCCGGGTCTGCCCGCAGTCCGCCATAAGGTTCAGCGCCATCGTCTTGCGACGGGGCCACCATAGCATTGTTCAGCGGCATAACCAGACAAAAAGCTGAGCCCGGTCCGCCGGCATGGCCGGCGTACTGCAACCCAACTCTGTCTGATCTCTGAAGACGCCGAATGCCCGAGCGGACGATTGGACCGTTACCGCGACGGCACGGTGGGCGTGATGGTCGCGCCGGCGCTACTGGCGGCCGCGGCCGATATCATTCCATCACCGCGGCCTTCGGGGTTGGTGCCGGGGCCGAACGCAATGAAGAAGAATCCTGCTGTTCCGATCGCCGCAACGATGCCGGCGACGGTCGCAGGCACAAAGGCCTTGGGGAGGTGTTTTTCGGTGGTCTGTAGTTGAGTCGTCACTTGAGTCTGCACTTCGTTCTCGTTGTTGTCTTTCGCGGAAATAATTACTGCCGGTGTCCAAAGTAAGATTCGGTCAGCCATAACCGATTCTGCTGGTTAATCCTCCGAAATGGGCAAAAAAGCCGCCGCTGGGTTGAGCCAGCGACGGCACATATAGGGTTCAAATGGACAAACAGAAAGTCATCCGACTGATGAACACGCAAAGTTAACGAAACGTTACCGCTGACAGGAATTGCCGTAATTTAACTCCAGAGCGAGACCTGTTCGCGCTATCATCGTTCCCTGGCGTTCTTTGGCCGGGTACTCCGATCGAAGGACAGCGTCTGTGAAAATCGGCGCTTTCAAGAAGGGAAACCAAAGCCAAGCGAAACCCTAGACGCCACGATCAGCGGCGCCCCCAGGGGACCGCGGCCCAGAGGCGCTCGTGCAGATAATACCAGGCGATCTTGGTGATGATCTCGACCCCCGCGATCGAACTGGCGATGGCCGCACGACCGGTCATGAACCAGCTGATCGCAAAGGTATCCAGTGTCCCCAATGTCCGCCAGCTGACCGCCTTCAGGACCGATCTCTCATGCGTCTCTGCTCCGCGGAATAAAGCCACCCGGTGCGCCTCCCCTTGATGCTGTCCCCGATCAGCCTGCCACGCCGGGAATCATACAGCCGCCAATGGACAGGCCGCGCGATTACGTGCATTTTGCGCCGAGAAATCAGACAAACCCTTTTGATCCGATTGAAATTATCGCGATACGTCCGGCAACGATTGCCATGCTGCCGGGTTCCACGCGAACATAAGGAATCAGATGAGACTCTTTTTCATGCTTGCGTGCGGACTCCTCGTGACATCCGCGCTGGGCCAAACCGCCATCGCCCAGACGCCGGACTGCAAATCAATCGCAGATCCTGCCACCCGGTTGGCCTGCTACGATAAAGGCACACCTCCCGCCGCAGCGTCAGCCGCCGCAAAGCCGGTGCACCGCGCCGTGCCGACTTCGAAAGTCGACGCTACGCAATACGTGGACTCCATTGCCGCAGAGGACGCGATCATGAATGCGAAGATAAAAGGTATCTGCCACGGCTGCTGAGATTGGGAGCGCCACAGCGCGCTAATGAGGAATATCGCCGGATATCCTTGACCGGTCTCCTGTAACGACCGATCACGTATAGCTGGTGATTGCCGATCGCGACATTTAGGACAGTAGATTACACCGGAAAATGGCATATTTACTGTCTTGATGAACCTCCTGGCATCCCTCCCAACGGTTATCGGCACAGCGGCCATCGCCCCCGCACTCCTGATCCTGTGGCTCGTCATCGCCGCTGACGAGCGTCCGGGGCCGGCGCCGAAAATCTGGACCGCCTTCGTGCTCGGCGCCGCCAGCATTTCACTGCTCGGCATCGTACGGGCGCCGTTCCTGCGGCTGCTTTCCGCGCCTGAGAATCCGTGGTTTGCCCAGGCCTTGCATTCGCTATTCGGCGTGGCCCTGCCTGAGGAATTCGTCAAGATCCTCGTCATCTTCGCGATTTCGGCGCGGCGGCGGCAATTCTCGAATCCGATGGACACGGTGGTCTATGGCGCGGCGGCGGGACTTGGTTTCGCCGCGTACGAAAACCTCGCTTATCTCGTGCAGCATGCCGAGATGTGGCGGGCACTGGCAGCGCTGCGCAGCGTGCTGACCGTGCCGTTTCACGGCGCGCTCGGCATCATCGCCGGTGCCTATCTGGCGATCGCGCGCTCCGGCACCGCGCTCGGTGCACATCGGCATCACCGCGATTGGGCGCGCATCTCGAGCTGGATGCTGGTGCTGCTGGCGCCGGTTGGGCTGCACGCCGCGTTCGATTTTCCGCTGCTGACGCTGCAGCAGAACCCGGACATCGATTCCTCCACCCGATTGATCCTGGGATCAACCAGCGTGCTGATCGGCTTCAGCTCGATCGCCTTCGCGATCCGGCTGGTGCGGCGCGTCGGCCGCCATCACGCGCCGCGCAACGAAGTCGCGCGCGAACGGCTGGCGCAACTGCGGCGGATGTGGGCGATGCTGGTGTTCGGCAGCGGCGCCGGATTTATCGGACTGGTGTTCGTGCTGACGTCGATCCACCATTGGTTCGTGAACCCCGACCGCAACGTGTCGCTGGTGCTGATCCCGATCGGAGTTGTGACGATCACGATCGGCATCGCGCTGCTGGTGGTGACCACGGCGGTCTATGTGCTCGGCCGCAACCGGATGCGCGTGACCTCACAAGGCTTTTCATCAGCGTCCGGTCAGGGCTAGACTGCGCGTATTGCGCCCGAACTGTGGGCCCACGAACATCTGCCCCGCACGGAAGGATCAGCAGCCGCGGCAAATGCTCTTGATCTTCTTATCAAGCGCGGCGTCTTCCTTGTTGATCGGATCGTTCGGGTTGCCCAGGTTTTTCTCACTGGGCACCTGATCCGCGCGCGGCTGGCGATGGCCAATCGGCGCCTCAGGGACGGTCCCGGACATAGTTGAAGAAGGCGTCGACGATCCCGGCGTTTTCTTCCCGCTCTGCGCCATCGCGACAGAACCGAAAACCAGAAACGCCATCGCCGCAATCAGACTTGTTGTTGTGATCAGCCTTCGCATCTGAATTCTCCACCCACAGAGAAACGCTCTACTTCCCGCAGCAGCCCGCTCGGCACGCCCTTCGCTGGTCATCGATCATGACTTCGGAGGGTAGAGATGAACGTCACCGCAATAATCGACGACACGATAGCGCGATTCCAGAACCGGTTCACCTTTTTCCGAGACAGAATTTGCTCCGGAAAACGAATTTACCCGTGACAAATAATTCGGCCCGACCGGCGCTTTGCCATACCCGCCGGGGATATCGAGCACATAATCCGGCTGGCACAGTCCGGACACCCGCCCCCGCAATGCACGCATCAACTCCTGGCCATGCGCGAGCGTCGTACGCAGGTGCGCGGTGCCGGGCGCGAGGTCGCCATGGTGCAGATAATAAGGCTTGATCCGGCATTCAACGAACGCACGCATCAGCGCTTCCAGTGTCCCGGCATCGTCATTGATGCCGCGCAGCAGCACCGATTGGCTGACCATGGGAATGCCGGCGTCGATCAGGAACGCGCAGGCGGCACGGGCCCCGTCGGTTAGTTCCCGGGCATGGTTGGCGTGCAGTGCAACCCAGGTGGTCGCGCCCGCAACCTTCAAGGCCGCGACCATCTCGGCGGAGATGCGCGAGGGATCGGCGACCGGCACGCGGGTGTGCAACCGGATGATCCTGACGTGATCGATCGCAGCCAGATCCGTCATGATCTCGGCGAGCCGCCGGGGTGACAGCATCAGCGGATCGCCGCCGGTCAGGATCACTTCCCAGATTTCCCGGTGCGAACGGATATAGTCGAGCGCGGTGCGGTAGGCGGCAGGCTCGAGCGCCGTCGCCTTGCCCGGGCCGACCATTTCGCGACGAAAACAGAAGCGGCAATACACCGCGCAGACGTGAACCAGCTTGAACAGCACCCGATCGGGGTAGCGATGTACGATGCCAGCGACCGGCGAATGCGCGTGATCGCCGATCGGATCGGCATCCTCGCCGGGCTGGCTCGACAACTCCTCCGTGCTCGGAATGAATTGCCGCGCGATCGGGTCGTTGGGATCCTCAACGTCGATTAGCGCGGCGATGTCGGGCGTAACCGCGACGGCATAGCGCGCCGCCACCTGTTCCAGATCGGAAAGCGAGACCGCGGGCGCCAGCCCATGCGCGATCAGTTCCGCCGGCTCGCGCAATGTCGTGGCTGGATGACGAGCGATTTTGTTCATGCGTCCTCCGCAGGCGGCGTCCACACCACCTGATCGACCCTGACGGCACCGCTGGCCAGCATGACCAACCGGTCGAAGCCCAGCGCGACCCCGCTGGCTTCCGGCATCAGTGCGACGGCCGCGAGAAACTCCTCATCGAGCGGGTAACGTTCGCCATAGCGCCGCTGCTTTTCGTCCATCGCCTGGGTGAAACGATGGCGCTGCTCGGCCGCATCGGTCAATTCGCCAAAACCGTTGGCGAGTTCAACGCCGCAGGCATAGATCTCGAAGCGTTCGGCGACCCGCGGGTCGGACGGTTTGGCGCGCGCCAGCGCCGCCTCGGGCACCGGATATTCAAGCAGCACCGTCAAACGTCCCTGCCCCAGTTGCGGTTCGACATGCTCGACCAGCACCTTGCTGAAGATATCCGACCAGGTGTCGTCGCCGGTGATCCGCACTTTTTTCCCGGCCACAGCCGCCAGCGCCGCCCGGTCGCCTTCGCCGTCGGCCACGGTCGCCAGCAGATCGATCCCGGCAAAGCGCTCGAATGCGGCGGCCACCGTCAACCGTTCCGGCTCGGCAAAGGGATCGGCGTTCCTGCCGCGGAATGAAAAGCGCTCGATGCCGGTCGCCTGTGCGGCCCGGGCGATCACGACGACGCTGTCGGCCATCACGGCGTCGTAGCTCGCACCGGCGCGATACCATTCCAGCATGGTGAATTCCGGCAAATGCAGATCGCCACGTTCGCGGTCTCGGAAAACCCGCGCGAACTCGAAAATCTTCTGCTCGCCGGCCGCCAGCAGTTTCTTGGCCGCGAATTCCGGCGAGGTGCGCAGATAGCGCGTCGCGCGCGTGCCGTCGGCGCGGATCAATTCGGTGCGGGGCGCATGCAGGTGCGTTTCGTTTCCGGGCGATACTTGCAAAACTCCAGTCTCGACTTCGGCAAAACCCTGCTCGTCGAACCAGGCCCGCAGCGCGCGGGTGATCGCGGCCCTGGCCTGCAGCAACGGCCTTCGATCGGCGTGCCGCGACGCCGACCACCATGGCGAGGGCTGGTCGATCCTGCTCATCAGCGACCGTTCGGCACGAGCCGCCCAAAGCCGAACCGCGCAACGCGCATGAACAGCTTCAGGAAATCGATTGATGATATTGACATTATTCAACTTTCTCTGCGGCTGCGCGCCCCGCTCACGAGCCAATTATGGCTTACTTCGCCGCCCGCCTTTTCATGTCGAAAGAAGCGCGCCTTGTCCATGCGCGACGGCCGCCGATCATGCCCTGAACCTTACCGCCAGATCGGTCGTCAAATCAGCGAAATCTGGAACGGAATAGAGGCATCATGTTTGGAAGCTGGCTGCGAGAGACGCTCATTTTGCTGGCGCTGGGAATGACCATAGCGGCGCCGGCGCATGCTGATAGCCCCGACCCCAGGTTCAAGCTCGTCTCTAAAGACATTGTTGATACGATCACCTCGCCCGATCATCTGACGCACCTGGACCAATATTTCAGGGATGCGAAGGATGACCGCCTGCTTTATCAATTCTGGGCCTTCGACGGCGATCATCAACACGGCGTCCTGCTCAATCGCGGCGAAGGCGTCGATTTAGCGGGCTATCCGGCCTGGTTTCGATTTAGCCCCGACAGCCAATGGCTGGTCCGCATGCAGAAAACCGGCGCCGGGTATCAAACGCTGTTTCTGTATCATCGCAGCGGCTTCAAGTTTTCGGCTGCGACGTCCAAGCCGCTCGGCGATCTCGCTTGGGACTATTTCTTCGACCAGCCGCTGTCGCGGAAGATGCACCGCTACCGCAAGGACCGGAATTCCCTCGATCATATGCAGACCAATCTGGTCAAGGGGCTCGACGACAACTACGCCGGGATGGGCCAACATTGGCCGGACAGCCGTTATCTCGTGATCAGCCTCTCCTTTGACTCACAGGGCGAAGACAAGCCCGGCCCCTGGATCGAGGACTGGCAGTGCGTCTATGACCTGAAAACCGGGACATTTTCGATCCCGCCTGATTTCGCGGAAAACAACGCCAAAACGGTCAAAATGCCCGGTTCCAACAAACCATAACCGGTGCGACAGCCCGCGTTTCCGGCGCCTCCGCAACCTGTCCAAATCGGCCGCAAAAGGCTGGCTTCGGCAGGCGAAATCAGTATGTTGCACCCGAAACCGCCTCGACGGCCCCAGGGACACTCTTGTCCGGATCGGTCGGAGGCCAGAAATTCGGGAAAACAGCCTTGAAAGTCATCGCCAGTTCAATTCGCAAGGGCAACGTCATCGAGCAAGACGGCAAACTTTATGTCGTGCTGACCGCTGAGAACATCCATCCCGGCAAGGGAACCCCGGTCAGCCAGATCGAAATGCGCCGCATCAGCGACGGGGTGAAGATTTCGGAGCGCTACAAGACCACCGACCAGGTCGAGAAGGCCACGATCGAAGACCAGAATTTCAACTACCTCTACAAGGATGCCGACGGCTTCCACTTCATGAACAACGATAATTACGATCAGTTGCAGGTGTCCGAGGACATCATCGGCAGCGCCGCGCCCTATTTGCAGGAAAACATGACCGTGAAGCTGTCGCTGCACGGACTCGTTCCGGTCGCGATCCAGATGCCGCAGCGCGCGACGCTGGAAGTGGTGGAAACCGAGCCGGTCACCAAGGGCCAGACCGCGTCGTCGTCCTACAAGCCGGCCGTTTTGTCGAACGGCGTGCGCACCGCGGTGCCGCCGCACATCGGCACCGGTACCCGCATTGTCGTGATGACCGAGGACGGCTCGTACGTCGAGCGCGCAAAGGACTAGGCATCACCGGACATGCTTCGCGGGGGGGTGAGAACGAAGGCTGTCTGCCGCCCGTTTTTCCGGCTCGTTGCGCCGACGCTGACACCTCTCCTGCTGCTTGTGCTGCTTGCGGCAATCGGGAGCCCGCTGCTTGCCGACGACTTCAGAACACCGTCGATCTCGGTAGTACATGTCGAATGGCGTGCCGTTCTCGATCAGCTCCGCTCCGAGATCGGCACGCAGTCCTCCGTCGCGTCCGCTTTCACGTTCGCGGGCCAGCGCCGGATTGCGGCCTCCGATCCGCGTTCAACGCCGGCCTTGATGCAACTCAACGCCGTGACGTCGCAGATTTTTGCGGGCATCGGGCTAAGCCCGATTCCGGTATTGCTGCCATTCGACACTGCGGCGTTTCTCGACGCGCGCGCCAACGGCGCACCGCCCAGCCTGTCGGTGGCGCGCTATCAGGCCGACTTCCGCCCTGTCGATCTGTTCTATGCGGGCCAGGCCGGTTACGACGCGATGTTCTCGCTCGAGCCCGGTGCCGGCGACGGCATGCCGCAACGGACCTTCGCCAAGCCTGTCGAAGTGCAGATCACCGGCTCGATCCTGACCTACGACATCAACGATCCGCCCGGCGGCAAGGGCGAACCGGTGAAGGCGCTGCAGGCGCAATTCCCCGATTTGCGCCGCTTCATTAGGGAGGGCTATGTCCGCTACGCCTTCACGCGATTCGGCGTTCCCTATGTGGTGTCGATCCAGTGCCTCGACAGCACGCCGCGCGAGCGGCGGCTGGCCTGCCGCGAGGCCTATCCGGTAGCCGAGCATTTTCTCAAGGCGCTCCGCATCGCCGGCGGTCAACCCTCACGGCTGCGCACGGATATCCAGTCGACCAGCGCCGAGCGGCCGGCGGATTTGGCGGCCGAGTTCAGTTATCGCCCGGTCGGCGACATTATCGCGGGTAGCGGTTATCACAAGCTGGGCGGCCGCGCCGACCCGACCGCCTATTCGCAAATTCGATTTCCGGTCGAGAAAACGCCGGCGTTCGTCCGCTCACAATCGTTCGGCAAGCGCGACAAGACCGAGCAGCCCGGCGGCGGTTATCCCTGGCGCGACAATTTTTGCGAATCCCGCAGTTTTGAGGTGGGGCAATGCCCCAGCGGGTTCGGCCATCAGGGCGAAGACATTCGCCCGGGCGCGTGCCCGACCGGCAGCGAAGGCCAGGACCATTGCGATCCCAAGCAGCAGGCGGTGCTCGCGGTCCGCGACGGCGTCGTGATCCGCTCGCTGAAGCAGCAGGCCGCGATCGTGCAGGTCAACACCGCGACCGAACACATCCGCTTTCGCTATATGCACATGAGTCCGACCAGCATGGATGCGGATGGCGTTCTGAACGGACGCCGTGTCGAGGAAGGTGAAAAAATCGGGGTCGTCTCGAACTATCTCGATCATCCCAACGGCACCACCCGCCATTTGCATTTCGACGTGCAGGTCTTCACGCGCGACGGCTGGCTCTGGGTCAGTCCCTACGTCACTCTGGTCTCGGCCTATGAACGGCTGATCCGCGGGCGCGGCCGCGAGATCGGGCCGGAAATGGCGACTTCTCCCGCCGTGGCGCATGCGCTGCCCGAGGATGTCGTGCGTCCCGACATGATGCAGGAAGGCGGCGAGAACTAGCTCGCCCTAAGGCCGTCAAAGGCTCAATCTCCGTCGGCACTTCCGGCGACATCGAGCGACGGGTCGAGCCGGATGAAAAACGAAAACACCGGCCCCAGGATCATCACGGCGATCGAGGCCATGAAGGCGATCGACCAGTTGCCCCCGGTCACGTCCAGAAGCTTTCCGACGATCAGCGGAGACACCGCGCCCGCCACCGCCATGCCCGCGAAAGTCAACGCGCTGGAGGTGCCGGCATGCTTCGGCGCGACTTCCGCGCCGACCAGCCATAACGGCGAATCTGCCAATTCCGACAGGAAGAATGCGACACCGAGCCCGGTCGCATTGACCACCAGATTGTCGCTCAACAGCAGCGGCACGAGGCCTACGATCGAGCTCAGAAATCCAAAAATAATGATGTCGCGTCGCGAACGCAGCCGATTTTTGGTTTTCCTGAAATGCCAGTCGGACAACACGCCGCCGGTCATCGTTCCCAAGGTGCCGCCGAGCAGCACCAGTGTCGAGAATACCGCAGACGCTTCGATCTTCATGCCGTAGCGCGTCGAGAAATAGGACGGCACCCAGTTCAGGAAAAACCACAACATCCAGCCGTGCGCGAAGCATGCGGCCGATGCCGGCCATACCCGCCGCAGCAGATCCGGCCATACGATCGGCTCGAGCGTCCGCCCCGTCGTGACCTTTCCGCTGGAGCGGCCGAGCACCGCGAGTTCGCCGTCGGAGATCGCGGGATGGCTGCGCGGCTCATCGCGAAACCAGGCGTAGAGAAACGCAAAGAAAAATATCGTGATGACGCCCAGCACCACAAACGACACGCGCCATGTCATGAACACGATCAGGCCGGTCACGATCAACGGTGCCAGCGCGTTGGCCAATCGTCCACAGCCGTGCATGACGCCCTGGGCGAGACCGCGCCGATATTCGGGAATCCAGTTCGAAATCACCCGGGCTGCGGTCGCATAGATCGGCGCTTCGCCGGCGCCGACAAGAAGCCGCGCGAGCACCAGCGACGCCAGCCCCCACACGAGGCCGGTCCCGATCGTCGCCACCGACCAGATCAGGCCGCTCAGCGTCAGCAGCCGCCGGGCGCCGAACCTGTCGCTCAACCATGCCCCCGGCACACCGCAGCAGGCATAGGCGGTCGCGAAGGCCGAGAACACTAGGCCGAGTTGCGTATTGGTGAGCTGCAGTTCCTGCTTGAGGATCGGGGCCGCGACCGAGATATTGGTCCGGTCGACATACATGATGAACGCCATCACGCAGAGCAACAGAAATACCCTGTTGCTCACCGGCGTCTTGTCGGCCGCGCTTGGCTCCATGAGCGTTCCCGGGAGCGTGTCGGCTCCCTGCAATTGTTATTATTGTTGTTGATGTCGGAGGATCAGGCGATGAAGAAGTTGCGCAGCTCGGTGTAGGTTTCGTCAGGGCATTCCTCCTGCAGGTAATGTCCCGACGGCACGGTCGCGGTGCGCTCAATTCGGGTCGCGTAATGCGACCAGACCTCGGCGGCATCGTGGTTGCGGCCGACGCCGCCTTTCTTGCCCCACAGGATCATGGTGGGACAGGTGACTTTTTTCCCGGCCTCGAAATCCGCGGTGTCCATGTCGAGATCGACGCCGAAGGTCGCACGATAATCCTCGCACATGCCGTAGACCGTCTTCGGATCCTTGATGCAGCGGATGTACTCGGCCAGCGCGCGCGGATCGAAGAAACTGGTGCCCTGGTCGGTTTTCGACAGTTTGCGGCGAATGAAGAATTCCGGATCGGCGCTGATCATGGTTTCCGGTGTCGGATACGGCTGGATCATGAAAAACCAGTGCCACGAGAAGGTCCCCCAGCGTCGCGTCACATTATTGAGCAGATGATGCTGCGGCAGCATGTCGAGAAACACCGCGCGGGTCACGGCCTCAGGGTGATCGAGGCACAACCGGTGCAGCACCCGCGCGCCACGGTCGTGGCCGCCGGCCATGAATTTGTCGAAGCCGAGATGGCGCATCACCTCGATCTGGTCGAGCGCCATCGATCGGAACGAATACGCGGAATGATCGGCGCCACCATCGGGCTTAGAGCTGTCGCCATAGCCGCGCAGATCCGGCAATACCACGGTAAATTCCTCCGCCAGGCGCGGCGCGATCTTGTGCCACGACAGATGCGTGAAGGGATTGCCATGCATCAGGAGCAGCGGCGGACCTTTGCCGCCATAGCTCACCACAATGTCGGCGCCGCTGGTCTTGATACGCGTATGCGTGAAGTTCTCGAGTAATTCCGACATGTGCTCTCCGTCGAACGACGCCTGATGACGCGACAGGATCGCCCGCGTCCCTGCCACTACCGCCCTGTCCGCTTGGGCCTGAACAAACCAAACACCTAAGCAAGTATCGCTGTCAATAATCGTCGACAATTCTTGATATCGGAGCTAGAATCGCCGAAATCGAATTTTTCGACCATCGAGGGATCACATGGGTTCGCCCGCGGCTATTCGTGGCATGAAGTCCCCCGGCAACCGCGCATCGCTGACCGCTATCGTCCGCGATGAGATCATCCGCATGATCGACACCGGGGTGCTGGCGCCGGGCGTTTGGGTCAACGAAGCCGATCTCGCGGCCCGCCTCGGCGTCAGCCGCGCGCCGATCCGTGAAGCATGCCGTGGCCTCGAGCAATCCGGCCTGTTGAATTTCGTCGTCAACCGCGGCGCGTTCGTTCGCGAGATCGACCGCTCGGAGGCGGCCGAACTCTATGATCTGCGGTCCGCTCTGTTCGCATTGGCGGGGCGCGACTTGGCGCCCGTCATCAGCGAAAAACAGCTGCAAATACTGGCCAAATTGCTCGACGACATGGACGCCGCGGCGGCGGATGGGGACCTCGACGTCTACTATCCACTCAACCTGCGCTTCCATCAGACGCTGCTCGAATTCACCGGGAACCGGCGCCTGCTGCAGACCTATCAGAGCATCATCCGCGAACTTCATCTGTTCCGCCGCAAGGCGCTGGTGACGCGCGAGCGGATGTCGGATTCCAATGCCGAGCATCGCGCCATCTACGCGGCACTGCGCGCGAAAAATCCGGTCGCGGCGGCGGCGTTGATGGAGGCGCATGTGCTCAACGCCAAGAAGCGCATCTTTCAGACCGCCACGGTGGCGTAAGGTTCCGCGGCGACGCACCGGCGACCAAAACGCCCGCCTCCCGGTCAAACTTGACAGCCCAATAATCGTCGACGATTATCTTTTTCGACCGAACCGCCAGTTCCGCCGGCCAAATGCCCTGCGAACGGGCCCGTTGTCCCAGGCCTCGAAAGCGTACGCTCATGACAAAACCCATCATCGCGATCATTCCCGGCGACTGCACTGGCATTGGTCCGGAGCAGACCGCGCGTATCCTCGCCGACCGCCGCGGGCGCGATGTCGCGCGTCTGGTCTATATCGGCGATAAACGGGTGCTCGAACTGGGCATGCGCCAGGCCAAGGTCGATGTCGCCTGCAGTTGGATCAAGACGCCTGCGGAAGCCGATTGGAACGACGACGCGCACGTGCCGGCGATCGATCTCGGCAACATCGATCCGGCGCTGTTTCCACCGGGCACCTCCAGCGCCGACTCCGGCCGTCTGACCGGCGACACCCTCGCGGCGGCGATCGAATTTGCCAAAGCCGGTCAGATCGACGGCCTGACCTTCGCCCCGCTGAACAAGCAGGCCCTCTACAAGGGCGGCTGGCATTTTCCCGACGAGCACAAGATGTTCGCGCATCTGCTGAACTTCAAAGGCCTGTTCAGCGAGATGAACGTGCTCGACAATCAGTGGATGACGCGCGCCACGTCGCACGTTTCGCTGCGCGAAGCGGTCGAGCAGATCAGCTTCGAGCGCATCTGCGATTCCTTGCGGCTCTCCCACGACACCATGCTGATGGCCGGAATTGAAAAGCCCCGCATCGCCGTCGCGGCCCTCAACCCCCACGCCGGCGAAGGCGGCCTGTTCGGGCGCGAGGAGATCGAGATCCTGGCTCCCGCCATCAAGAAGATGGCGGGCGAAGGCATCAACTGCAAAGGCCCGTTCCCGTGCGACACCATCTATATCAAGGCGTTCGCGGGCGACTATGACAGCGTGCTGTCGATGTATCACGACCAGGGTCAGATCGCGACCAAGCTCAAGGGTTTTAACAAGGGCGTGACGATCACCGCCGGGCTCGACATCGTTTTCACCACGCCCGCGCACGGCACCGCCTTCGATATCGTCGGCAAGGGGATCGCCGACACCGGCGCCTATGAAGCCGCGATCCGGCTGGCGGCACGGATCGCCGCGCGCAAGAAGTCGGCGAGCGGCTCGATCGCGGCGTAGAACAACCTCGCGGCAGAAGCGCGCTGGGAGCGATCTCGCGCGCATCGGCTTGTCTACGACGCCGCTGCGCCCACGGCCTGCTGCCGCGCTGGCGGCGTCCAGCGATAGGCGACACCGAACCTGTTCCAGACATTGATCGCAGCAATCGCGGACGTCAGATAAGTCAGTTCTTTTTCGGAAAATTCCGTACTCGCCTCGGCGTAGACTTCATCGCTGACGCCGCCGGTCAGCATGGTCAACGCCTCGGTCCAGGCCAGCGCCGCGCGCTCACGCCGGGAGAATTGCGGCGCCTCGCGCCAGACCACCACCAGATTGAGTTTGTCGGCGGCAATGCCGAGGCATTCCGCCTGCAGGATGTGAAACTGCACGCAGAACGCGCAGCCGTTGATCTGCGAGGCGCGCAGCTTGATCAGCTCGAGCAACGACTTGTCGATGCCGGCCTTGGCCGCGGCCTGCCCGAGTGCACGGACCGTCTCATACGCATCCGGCGCCAGCACCATGAAATCCTTATACTCACAGCGGGCGTGTGACATGATAATTTCCTTATGTTATCAGTGCTCTGATTTATTATAAGAGCCCTTATATATCGAGCAAGATTGCAATGGCGAAAAACGCAAAATCGAACGCGGCTCAAAAAACGCCGAAAAAGGCCTCTGCCAAAAAATCCGGAAAAACGAAAAAATTTCCAAATTCGAAAAAAAGCCAAAAATCATCCGCCGCGAAAAAAGCTGCCCCAAAAACCATCGCTCGCCACAAAACCACCTCCCGTCAAAAACCGCCCCCCGCAAATCCGGACCTTGCGATGATCCGCCCGCCGCCGCCGGGCCAGGGCAAGCGCGGCGAGCAAGGCTACCTCGCTTATCTCCTGCGCCAGGCCCAGGCCGCGGCGCGGCTGGCGATGGAACGGGCGCTGGCCGATCTCGGCGTCACGCCACCGCAATTCGTCGTGCTGACCATGCTGCGGGCCTATCCGGGACTGTCGGGCGCCGACCTGGCGCGAGTGGCGCTGCTGACCCCACAGACCGTCGGCGTCATCATCCGCAACCTCGAACGCGACGGCGCCATCCGAAAGACTCCGCACCCGATCCACGGCCGGGTGCTGCAATGGACGCTGACGCGGCGCGGCGAAACGCGGCTCGATAAATGCCGGCGCCACGCGCTTGCCATCGAGCGGCGCCTGATGGCCGGCCTGCCGAAGCAGGCGCAGGCGACCATCCGGCGCTGGCTCGCCAAGATCGCCACAGATCTCGGCTAAATTAGCTCCCGCGACGTCATGGCTTTTGGCCGACACTGTCAGCGTCGCTAGACTGCCCAGATGAAACAGCCTGATTCCCTGAAGGCGCCGACCCGCCGCGCGGTTCTGCGATCGGGCCTCGCGGCCGGTGTCCTGCTGATGCATCCAGCAGCGGCCCGCGCCGTCCCGCCGGGCTTTGAAAAATGGCGCGAGGGATTTCGCGCGCGGGCGCTGGCCAAGGGCGTCTCGGAGGCAACCTGGAACCGGGTGATGGGCCGCATCGAGCCTGACATGACCGTGTTCAAGGAGCTGCAGGACCAGCCCGAATTCAACGAGGAGATCTGGCAATACATCAACCGCCGCGTCTCCGATTGGCGCATCATCGCGGGCAAGGAAGCGTTGCGGAAGAACCAGGCGCTGTTCGCCCGGATCGAACATGATTTCGGCGTCGAGCGCGGCACGCTGCTGGCGCTGTGGGGCGTGGAGTCGGCTTACGGCGATCCGCAGGTGCAGCACAACCATATGCGCCCCGTCTTCCCCGCATTGGCGGCGCTGGCGTGGAACGAACCGCGGCGCCGCGCCTACTGGCAATCCGAGCTGATCAACGCGCTGAAGATCGTCGATCACGGCTGGAGCACGCCGCAGGAGATGCGGGGCTCGTGGGCCGGCGCCATGGGCCATACCCAATGGATGCCGGAGGTCTGGCTCAACGTCGGCATGGACTATGACGGCGACGGCAAGATATCGCCGTTCGGCAAGCCCGACGATGCGCTGGGCTCGACCGCGCGCTATCTGGTCAATCGCGGCAAATACCACGCGGGCGAACATTGGGGCTACGAGGTGCGTGCCGCCGGCGGATCGTCCAGCGGCAGCCGCACCTACGCGGCGTGGTCCAGCGCCGGCGTTACCCGTGCCGACGGCCAGCCGTTCCCGCAGCCGGATGCCGGCGCGAAGCTGTGGGTGCCGGTACCAGATGGGCCGGCGTTCCTGCTGGGGCCGAATTTCTACGCGGTGCGCAGCTACAACCCCTCGATGAATTACGCGCTGGCGATCTGCCATCTCGGCGATCGCATTCTGGGCGCGCCGCCGTTCCTCCAGCCGTTCCCCGGCTCCGAGCGCGCGCTGACCCTGGCCGAGGTGCAGGAACTGCAGACCCGCCTGACCAAAGCCGGCTTCGACACCGGCGGCACCGACGGCCGCGTCGGCAACGACACCATGGCCGCGGTCCGGGATTACCAGTCCAGGATGGGGCTCGAGCCCGCCGACGGCTATGGCGGGCTGAAGGTGCTGGCGCGGTTGCGGCAGGGGCCGTAAGCCACGCGCGGCAATTCCCGTCGACAACGCCTCACCCCTTCCGCGGCACGCTGCCCGCGTTCATGCCGCCATCGATCACCAGTTCGCTGCCGGTGACGTAGCTCGACATGTCGGACGCCAGATACAGCACGCCCTGCGCGATTTCGGCAGCATAGCCGGCGCGCGCCAACGGCGTCGCGAACCTGGCGCGTTCTTCGGGATCGATCGGCGCGTTCTGTCCGCGACCGGCCGCTTCGGTCGGAATCTTGCCCCAGATCGGCGTGTCGATGATCCCGGGATGCACCGAGTTGACGCGGATGCCGTCGCCGGCACCGGCGCATTCCATCGCGATCGACTTGGCGAACAGCCGCACGCCACCCTTGGTGGCGCTATAGGCTGATAGCCCGGGCGCGCCGCGCAGACCCGCGAGCGACGACATCAGGATGATCGAGCCGCCGCTCTTTGGCGTGCTGGTCTTGCGCATCACCGGCAGGCAATGCTTGACCGACAGAAACACGCCGTCCAGATTGATCGCGTTCTGCCGCCGCCAGTCGTCCAGCGTCATATCCGTGATCGACGGCACCGATATGCCGATGCCGGCGTTTGAAACCAGCACGTCGAGCCGGCCGTAGCGTTTTTCGACTTCAGCGACGATCTCGATCCAGCGCGGTTCGCTCGTCACATCCTGATGCAGGAATATCGCCTCGCCGCCGGCCTTCTTGATCCCGGCGACGATCTCCGGTCCCTTCAACTCGTCGACATCGGTGACCGCGACCGACGCGCCTTCGCGCGCCAGCAATTCAGCAACCGCCGCACCGATGCCCGACGCCCCGCCGGTGACCAACGCGACCCTGCCTGCAACCTGCCCTGTCATTTCCACTCCCGTTTGTTGATTGACGTTTCTTACCTGATTACGGCCGGTCCCTGATCCGGCACGGCGACATCGATCACGCGCAACTGCACGCGCTCGCTGCCCTGCCAGCGATCGACCGCGAGCGATCCTGCCACATGCAACGGCTGGCCGCGATGTTCGGTCAGTGCATGGCCGAGCTTCTGGCCGACCGAGCGAAACGCGATGCCGTTGACGATGGATCCGTCGCCGGATTTGAAGCGCAGCCGCAGATGCGCTTGTCCCACTTCATCGGCATAGACCAGTTGATGCGACGGCAACGCGATGACGGGTTCGGGATTGCCGCTGCCGAACGGACCGGCGCGATTGAGCGTCGCGGCCAATTCGGTCGTCACCGCCCGCGCGCTGACCGCGCCATCGATAAACAGTTCGTTTTCATGGCGCGAGGCGGCGACGTCTTTCGCCAGCGCGCTTTCCATGAAGGCGCGAAATTCCGCCAGCCGCTCCTTGCGCAGTGTGACTCCCGCGGCCATCGCATGGCCGCCGCCCTTCATCAGCAATTTTTCAGTCACGGCCTGCCGCACCGCCTTGCCGAGATCGACGCCGGAGATCGAGCGGCCCGAACCGGTGCCGATGCCGCCCGGCTCCAGCGCGATGGCAAAAGCGGGCCGCGCAAATTTCTCTTTCAGCCGTGAGGCGACCAGGCCGACCACACCGGGATGCCAGCCCTCCGACGCCGTCACGATCACCGCCCCCTTGTCCTCGAGGCCCAGCGACGCCAGCGCCTCGGCTTCCGCCTGCGCCTCCGCCATCTGTTCGATGACGCGGCGCTCGGTGTTCAGACGATCCAACTCGGCCGCGATCCTTGCGGCCTCCGAGATATCGCCTTCCAGCAGCAGCCGCACGCCGAGATCCGCGCGTCCGATCCGCCCGCCCGCATTGATGCGCGGCCCCAGCATGAAACCGAGATGCCAGGCCTCCGGCGGACCATTCAGCCGCGCCACATCCATCAACGCGGTATGGCCGACATGATCCCGCCGCCGCATCGCGATCAGCCCCTTGGCCACGAACGCGCGGTTGAGACCGATCAGCGGCGCGACGTCGGCGACGGTGCCGAGCGCCACATGATGCAGCATGCCGAGCAGATCCGGCTCCGGCATTTCACCGCTCCAGAAACCACGGCCCCGCAGTTCGCGGTTGACCGCGACCAGCGTGATCAGCACGAGACCCACGGCTGCGAGATGGCCGAGGCCGGAGAGATCGTCGGGCCGGTTCGGATTCACCAGCGCATCGACCTCGGGCAATTCGTCGCCGGACTGATGATGATCGATCACCACCACCGACATGCCGAGCCGCCGCGCTTCGGCGAGCGGCTCAAGGCTGGTGGTGCCGCAATCCACCGTCACCAGCAGGGTCGCGCCCTTGTCGGCGAGCATGCGGATAGCTTCGACATTGGGGCCGTAGCCCTCGAAAATCCGGTCGGGAATGTGGATCAGCGGATCGAGCCCGCAATGGCGCAGGTGCCATGCCAGCAACGCCGCCGAAGTGGCGCCATCGACATCGTAGTCGCCGAAGATCGCCACCTTCTCGCGCCGCAAGGCGGCGTCCGCGATGCGCTTGGCCGCGGCTTCCATCTGCGTCACGGTGTAGGGATCGGGCATCAGCTTGCGGATGGTGGGATCGAGAAAATCCTCGACCGCGTCGAGTTCGACATCGCGCCCCGCCAGCACCCGCGCCAGCATTTCCGGCAATTGATAGCGCTGCGTGATCGCCAGCGCCCGCGCCGCACCGCGCGCATCGAGCCGGTCGCGCCACACCTTGCCGGTCGCCGAGCGCGAAACGCCGAGGAACGATGGCGGCGTTTCAACGGGTAAGGCAGATGCGGGAAGCGTCATGATGCTTTCAACAATCGGAGGATGCACGCGTCCGATCGGGTAGCCCGCATGAGCGCAGCGACATGCGGGTGCACGAAGGGAGAGATATTCATCTGCCCCGGATATCGCTTCGCTCATCCGGGCTACGCTGCGCGATGCCGACCAAGGTAGCACATCGGTAGCCCGAGGATGCCCCGGAACGGCGGTTTTGCACAGCGCAGACTTCGCCTCTCGCAGACATGCCCCAGCGATCTCGCCGCGCACTTCGCGCGAGTTTTTGCCGAACGTCCTGCCCTCGAAGACAGAGGGCGTGGCGCGACCCTAAGGAGGGCGCGGGGAATGCCGGGTGCCCGATGCACCCGCAGCCTCGTGTGCAGTGTGTTGGTAGCACACGAGTGTAGTTACCGCAGGTTCACCGGAATCACCCGGCATTCCCGCACGCGGCTGGTTTTAACGGGGTATGCCGTGCTCTCCCCGGCGACGAATTCGTCTTGTCGCCGTCACCGGCGGATTGAAGGTTTTGCCGAACCCGGTTGGGTCCAGAAAACCTCCGCCGACTTGACACCAGCAACGGGTGCCAGGACCACACGGTTTTGCCGTCCGCGAGCCGCCTGCGCCAAAGCTTTCGACGGGCTTGGTACCCATCCGCCGAAGTTTTGGCGAAGGCGGTTTCAGCATCGTTCGTCTGCGCGCCGCCTTGGGCTCACAGGTCTTGCGACCTGCCCTGCCCGCGCCTTGCGCGCCCGACGCCGCCGCGTCCACCGCATCCCATCCCAACGTTCGTGACGATGGCCAACGCCCCTCGTGAGGGATGAGACGGCGGAGATATGTGGGTGATTTGGGTGAAATGAGAAGGCAATTATTTTTGCGACGGGGACTGGACTGGGCAAATCACGTTGAACTGTCTCGGCAAATCGGCGTTTGCGCGCATCCGCTTTGTCGCTGCTTGATCCACACGGGTCGGGCCTTTCACGAGAAGTCAAGATAGCGATGCAGATCGCCGATACATGCACCGTTACGCCAATTTTAATCTCTATCCTTGGATGGCACGTTGTCCTTCCGGGCGTCGGTGTATTGAGACGTCTGGCGGGACTGTGAAGGGCTTCTTCGACAGCGCCGTAGCACGGGCGGAGCGAAGCGACACCGTCAGTTGCAAAGCGAAACTGATAGCTATCGGTATTGCGGTGACAGCGCACTCAATTGATGTTCGGATCAAAGGGGGCGTTGTTTTAACTGACTATCTTAGAGCGGCAGTCTATCGGTTTCGCGAAGGCTCAATCCATCGCGCCAGCGGTGCTGTGTGAGCTGTTTTGACCAGACAACTCGCCCGCCGCATCGCTAGACTGAAGCATCGCGCTAACTCCCTCAAGTCCTCAGCCCTGGATCGGGACCACACTGCCCGTCCCGATGCAGGGCATTTTTTGATCCTGGGTGAGCCGTTGGTCCACATCACCCAAGGCGGGTATTTTAGATAATTTCAATTAAAACGGAACTAAACCTGATCCATTGGATTGGGCTACATGGTACGCATCAGCAGCCGAAAGTGGACCCCCACTCAAATCACGCATCTGATCGTGCTGATCGACGAGGGCTCATCCGCCGCAGTCATCGCCGTTTCACTGAAGCGCTCCGTCACCGTCATTCGGGCCAAGGCGCGGAGTCTCGGCAAGCCTTTTCCGATAGTCGCCTCATCTTGATGAATTTCAATTTATGAGGCGTTCGGAGTCTCACGTCGATCAATAAATAACCGCGCCTTCGGCTCCTGACTTGAGCCCGTAGCAACCATTAAAGCGTGGCGGCCTTTTCGGTCCATGGCGTTCCCCGCTGGACGACGGTGTTAGCGTAGACCAGGAGCTTTCTGGCGCAGGCGATGAGAGCTGAGTTGTGTGGCTTGCCGCGCGCTGTGAGGCGGGCGTAGAGCGCGATCAACGCCGCGTTCCAGCGGAAGGCTGCCGGCAGTGCCGCCGCGAACAGGGATCGACGCAGGCGGCCACGGCCACCGGCAATGTGGCGTTGGCCCTTGCGTAGTCCACTGTCGTCGTCGAACGGTGCGAGCCCGGCCAGGGCCGCGGCTTCCTCACGGCTGATTTGTCCAAGTTCGGGCATGCGGATGATCAGCGCCAGCGCGGTACGTTCGCCAATGCCGGGGATGCTCAGCACCAGATCGAGCCGCCGCGCCAGATCGTCGTGGTCACGAAGATGCCTGGCAATGGTCCGCATCTGCGCGGACCGCCGTGCCCTTAGCCGCGCGATGTCGCTGGTAACGATCCGTCGCAGCCGAGGTTCATCGATGTGTTCGAGCCTGACCTTGAAGCGCGCAATGTCCTCCTCGATCTGCTCGAGGAAGGTGAGATCTCCTGCCAATTCCGCCAGCCTCGGATCCGGCGAGATCCTCGGCTGGTCGATCGCCGCGGCACATGCAGCGATCAGAACCGCATCGAGCGCGTCGTTCTTGGCCCGACGCAGATGCACCCGCGCATAAGCTTTGACCTGGATCGGCTGCAGCACCAGCACGACGAGCCCCGCCGCTCGTAAATGCTGCACCACGCCGCGCTCATAACCGCCGGTCGCCTCGATGCCGACGCGTACCACCCCTGCCTTGATAAGATTGGCCGCTAGGGTGCGCCAGCCGGGCAACGCGTTGGCGACCTGCCAACGCTCGGTCCGACCGTGGACCGCGATATCGAGTTTAAGTTTGGAGGTATCGATTCCAGCCGTCATTATGTTAGTCTGCATCATCTTCTTCGACCCTGCCTTGTGAAGCGAACCAAGTTGTTCCGGCAACCATCCGGGTCCGATGAAGGTGCTGGCGCGATCACGCTACGGGGCAGCCACAAACTGCTCAGGATGGGTTCGATCCGATCGCCAGCGGCCTGCCGCGGATTGCACGCCGCGGCAGGCCATTCCTTTCGGAACAGGCCGACAATAATCGATTTTGCTATTACAAGGATGGGTGGAGCGAAGCGATACCCATCGGCTGTCGTGTGCGAAGCTGATGGGTTTCGCAAAAGGGCTCAACCCACCCTACAGCCTACTATCATCCAACCGTCAGCCGAGTAAAATGCACTGCCACCGGAAACTTCGAGGCAAAAATGGCCGAGAATTTGGGACTGATGTCGCGACGGGGTGCGCTCTCCCTCATGATGGGCGGGGTCGCGCTGCCAATGGCGTCGGGCTGGACCGCAGCCCTCGCCGCTTCGCCGACGCTAGACGATGGCTTGTCGCGCGCAACGCCTGAGAGCCAGGGCGTTTCCGCCGCTGGCATCCTCACCTTCCTCGACGACATTGAGGAGACCGGGTTCGAAGTTCAGAGCTTCATGCTTTGGCGGCGCGGCCATGTCGTCGCCGAAGGATGGTGGTCGCCTTATCGGGCCGACCGCATTCACATGATGCATTCCCTGACCAAGAGCGTGACCGCCTGCGCGGTAGGGCTCGCGATTGCCGGCGGGCGTTTTCACCTCCAGGACAAGGTCGTTTCGTTTTTCCCTGCACATCTCCCCGCTGATATCAGCGACAATCTCGCGGCCATGACGGTGCAGGATTTGCTGACCATGCGAACCGGTCATGCCGCCATGGTTTCCGGATCGGTATGGCGTCCGATCAAGACCAGCTGGATTGCCGAATTCTTCAAGATACCGGTGACATCAAGGCCGGGGACGAATTTTGTCTACACCAGCGCCGCAACGTACATGCTGTCGGCCATCGTGACGAAAACAACGGGCCAATCCGTCGCCGACTATCTGAAGCCCCGGCTTTTCGATCCGCTCGGCATCCGCGGCTATCAATGGCCGGTAGGGCCTGAGGGCATTTCGCCCGGCGCCAATGGCTTGAGCTGGAAGACGTCGGATAGTCTCAAGCTCGGAATCCTGCACGCCCAGAACGGGGTTTGGCAGGGTCGACAAATCCTGCCCGCCGAATGGACCGCTGCGGTGCAATATCCTCACGTCAAGGACACCTACGGGTATCAATGGTGGCTCGGACCGGACGGAACATATCTCGCCGATGGTCTGTTCTCGCAGCTCTGCTTTGTGTTTCCCCGGCACAACGCCGTGCTGGCGATCACGGCGGGGATACCGGAAAAGAGCCACTTCAACAGCCTTGTCTACAAGCATTTTCCGGCGGCGTTTCTCGATGCCGCCCGCCCTGACAGCCGTGGCGCGAGCGCCCTGGAAGATCGAACCCGATCGCTCCGCCTGCTGCCGCCCCCGCGCCTGACGCACTCGCCGGTCATCCACCACGTGTCGGGTAAGGATTACCGCTTCCCTGATAATCCGGATCAAGTGAAATCAATGAGATTCGATTTCACCGATGATGCCTGCGTGTTCACGATGGAAGACCATCGCGGCGGCCACACCATCAAGGCAGGGCTCGGCCAGACGTTCGAAGACGACACCACGATGACGGGAAACAAGCTTCACCACGAGTATGAACTCGACCGGATGCGGGTGATGGCGAGCGGCGGGTGGCGGGACGATCGCACCTTCGTCATGACCTGGAGCTTCGTGGAGACGGCCTTTCGCGATACCGTCATTTGTTTTTTTGAGGGGCCGGCCCTCCGGTTCGATCGACGGGTCAACGTCAACTCCGCCGAGACGTCACTCCCGACCCTGACGGGCCACATGGCGTAAAGCGGCAATTACGGTGCGGCAGGTAGGACGGATTACAGCCGAAGGCGTAATCCGCCTTGGTGAGTGGAGCCATTGTTTTAACTGACCACCGTACGGGTTAAGCGCACCGTAAATTCGCGAAAAGCGAGGGGATAGACCGGGTCGCTGCCGCCTGAAACTCGACGATCACCAAACGGCCGCACGAATATCAAACGTTCACCAGATTTCGCGAATAGAAGTTTTTAGCGTTCAAACAGAGAAAGGAATGACCATGCGCATCTCTACAGCATCCGTCATTGTTGCGGCACTCTCCCTCGGAACGCCTGCTTTCGTGCAAGCACAAGAGGCGCAACCCAAAGCGCAGGCGCAAACTCCGTCCGATCAGTCCGCGGTCATTCGGAGCATACAGGTCGTCAACATAAAAGACCTCAAGCCAGAGGTGCAGTCGAAGATTGAGAAAGTCGCCTCGCAGACAAGCGAGGACGATCTGCGATCACTTCGGAGTTCCATCGACGCGACACCGGAGGCTGCAGCCGCCCTCAAGGCCAAAGGCCTGAATTCATCGCAAGTTGTCGCTATCAACATTGACGACGGCGTCCTGACGATGTTCGCCAGAAGACAGCTTGAAACAAAGACAGCTTGAAACGGATCACGGTCGCGGGCCGGATGTACGCCAGCGACAGTTGAAGGGCCTCGGATCGTTCCGAGGCCCTTCCTTTCGTTGAGCGCTGCGCGAGCCGCATTGAGTCGCATTGCAGCCGCATTGGTTTCACCGAATGACCACATCGGAATCAGACGCTGACCAAATTTCGCCGGTAGCGCTTTTCCTGGTTTTTCAAACCGGAAAGGAATGACCATGCGTATCATTACCGCATCTGCCATCGCAGCAGCCCTTGCTCTCGGGGCGCCAACTTTCGTGCAGGCACAGGGAACACCGCCGCAATCGCAGGCCCAGACGCCACCTGCTCAATCCAACAAGCTCATCCAGAGCGTACAGATCGTCGACGTCAAGGATCTGAAACCGGAGGTGCGCTCGAAGGTCGATGACGTCGTCGCGCGCACAAGCGAGCAGGATATGCAGTCGCTTCGGAAGTCCATTGACGCGACACCGGAGGCGGCATCCGCGCTTAAGGCCCAGGGCCTCAGTTCATCGCAGGTCGTTGCGATCAATATCGCCGGCGGTGTCCTGACGCTGTTTGCCAAGACAGCTTGAGATACAAGCCAGTTTGAACAAGGCAGCGTGAATAGTTGCGTGCAACAAAAACGAAGAGCCCGTCGGGACAAACCGCCGGGCTCTGACCTCTCCTCGTCGGAATGCCTCCAAGCCTAAGCCGCGATCTCGCGCGTCCCGGTCAGCTTGATCACGCGGACGCGTGTCGAACAGTACGGTTCAGCACCCCGATAAATTCAGTTGACGTCAGCTAGTCGTCCTTTGTTTGCTGAGTTTCGCGGGCCAGCCTCAACGCTTTCAACCGTTCCCGATTTTCATGGAACGCTCTTTGCGCGCGTTCATGCTCCGTCATCGCCTTGGCGGCGTCTGCTTCCCTGAATAGCTTCCGGGCCTCGCGCTCGGCCGGACGTAATTACTTTCCGTTCAAATGTGTCGCTCATCTTCAGTCCTTAATTTCTCTCTCCCTGGTGCTTCGGAGATACCGCAGGCCCTCGATCGCGAGGGATTTTTCGTCAGATTCGGGCTTTGCGGCCAAATAGCTGGTGACCCTCTGTCGCGCCGCCCTCTCCTCATCAACCGTCAGGTTCACGATCATCCCATAGGTTTTCATGACGCGATCGACTGCTGCCTGCATTGGACGCTCTCCTGAACTACACTCCTTCAACTCACCGGGGGAACTTTTGTTCCATGGACACGTTGGCGCGGAAACGGAGATCAGCCATGGACGCGACCCGCTGCACGCATTGCAACAAGCGAATGAAAGCCGTCCTGGCCGAGAACGGCCGGACCGAATTCAAATGCCTGAAATGCGACCTGCTTGACCCGCTGCAGACCGACGCGGTGAAATGGGCAGAAAGCCCTCTCGCGACGTCCACGGTCGATTGACGGCTTTCAGCGCTCCCATCAGTTCGGCACGGAGCCGATGGATTTCGAAGGACTTCGACCCACCGGTTTGTGTCCCGGCAATCTACTTCTATCTACGAAGCCCATCTCAAGCCGGGCTTGCTGACGGCGCCGTATTTCCAATACGTGTTTCGGCCGTCGGGCGATCCGAACGACACCGGAGTTTTACGGATCGGCGACGCCGCGGTGTTTGGCGTCACCACCACGCTCAGATACTAGCGATCGGCCGGAGAAGAGCTGGACCCGGCAGCCGGCGATGTTGGGACCGGAAGTGACCGGACGCAACCGCTGAAAAAAGCGGCTGATTGCAAAAACAAGATGCAACTTTAGCGCACTAAAATGCGCCGATTCCCTCTAAAAATTAAACCGACGTTAGAAGGAATCGGCGACAAGAAAGGCGTAACCCGTTGCATGCCTTGAGCGTTCCCCGGCGCTCAGCAACGCAGAGGAAGTCGTTCAATGCCCGTCGCGCCTGCTCGCAATGCCAATCGAATGACGCCGTTCGTACCTGACGCGCCCGGTGCAGCGAGTGCCGAAGATGAGGCCGATATCTCCGCCCTGATCGCAAGGCTGACCGCGGAGGTCAATCAGATCGCCTGCGAGAAGACCAAGTCGATCCAGCAGATCACCAACCAGATGAAGATGCTGGCGTTGAACGCGCTGATCGAGAGCTCACGCGCCGGCGTCCAGGGTGCCGGCTTTGCCGTTGTCGCGCAGGAAGTACGTGGCGTCGGCCAGCAGGTCGAGACCATCGCCCGTGAGCTCGAGACCCAATTGACCAAGCGAACCGCCAATTTGATGAGTTCGATCGAGCGGATGACCGAACGATCTCGCGGCGAGCGCATGGTCGACCTGTCGCTGAATGCCATCGAACTGATCGATCGCAACCTCTATGAGCGAACCTGCGACGTGCGGTGGTGGGCGACCGATTCCGCCGTCGTCAGCTGCGCCGCGGCGCCGGACGCAGCAACCGTCTCGCATGTCTCGGAGCGGCTGGCGGTGATCCTCGGCGCCTACACGGTGTATCTCGATCTTTGGCTCTGCGATCTCGACGGCAATGTGCTGGCCGGGGGTCGGCCGGGCCGTTTCAATGTGATCGGCCAGAACGTCGCCGCGACCAAGTGGTTTCGCGAGGCGCGCGAGCTGCGTTCGGGCGACGATTACGTTGCCGGCGACGTCGAGCGCCAGCCTCTGCTCGGCAACGCGCAGGTCGCGACCTATTGCGCCAGCGTCCGGGCCGACGGCAAGGCCCACGGCAAACCGATCGGGGTGCTGGCGATCCACTTCGATTGGGAATCGCAGGCCCGCGCCATCGTCAAGGGTATCCGCATCAACGCCGCCGACAAGGCGCGGGTGCTGCTGGTGGATTCGAATTTTCGGGTGATCGCGGCATCCGACGACGAGGGCCTGCTGACGGAACACGTGCCGCTGGCGCTGGAAGGCCGCAACAGCGGCTTCTACCACGACCGGTCGGGCACGCTGGTCGCCTTCCACGCCACGCCCGGCTACGAGACGTACAAGGGGCTGGGCTGGTTCGGCCTGATACTCGCCGCGGCGTGAGCGTTGCTGCGCAGCATCCGGGGCACAATGCTTCGCCGCTAGCAGCCCAGCTTGTCGGCGACCTCGCCAAAATCCTTGCCGATGACGTCCCAGTCGCCCTTGGCCTCGAAATCATATTTCTGCAGCGGGCCATATTCGGTCGGGCGGGCGACGAAGGCGGTCTTCAGGCCGAGTTTCTGCGCCGCCTTCAGATCGTGATTGTGCGCAGCGCACATCATCACTTGCTCCGGCTTCAGGCACAGCAGTTTTGCCGCGCCGAGATAGACTTCCGGATCGGGCTTGTAATGCTCGAACAATTCCGCCGACATCACCAGATCCCACGGCAGCCCGGCGAACTTCGCCATGTTGGTCAATAGCGCGACGTTGCCGTTCGACAGCGGGCTGATGATGAACTTCTTTTTCAGCCGCGTCAGGGCGGCGACGCTGTCCGGCCAGGCATGCAGCCGGTGCCAGCCCATCGTGAGGTGATGCAGGTCGGCGTCATCAAGTCCCGTGATCCCAAGTTGCGCGACCAGCTTTTCCAGCGACTGGCGGTGCAGCGTATCGAGGATCACATAGCCACTCTGCGGGTTCTTGCGCACCACATCCATCGACGCGGCATAGACCGCGCGCCAGCCGTCGACCAACGCGGTCCAGTCGGCCTTGATGCCCCTCGTCTCGCCCCATTTGGTGAAATCGTTGATCAGGCTGCTGCGCCAGTCGACGATGGTGCCGAAGACGTCGAACACAAGTGCCTTTACCGCCGAAACGTCAGACATGTTGATTTCCTCTTATTGTTGTTCTTGCACGTTGTCGTTCTTGCTCGAACCGGCGCAACTCAAAACAATTTGCGATACTGCATGAAGCCCGAATTATCGGCGACCTGATCGTAGAGAATCCGCGCCTGCGCATTGCTGGTTTGGGTCAGCCAGTGCACCCGGCTGCAGCCGTCGGCCTTGGCCTTCTGGTAGACCGCCTCGATCAGCGCGCGGCCGACGCCATGGCCGCGTCCGGCCTCAGCGACGAACAGATCCTGCAGATAGCAGTAATTGCCCGGCGTCCAGCTCGACCGGTGATACAGATACTGGACGATGCCGGTCAGCTTTCCCTCAACATAGGCGCCGAGCAGGAACATGGGCTCGTCCGGATCATGAAATCGCTGCCACGCCACATCGCTGGCGCCGGGCGCCAACGTCGCCTTGTAGAAGGCGAGATAGCCGTTCCACAGCGGCTCCCACGCCGCGCGTTCGTCAGCACCGACCGGCCGGATCACCACCTTGCCAGCCATCGCCGCGCCCTCAATCGAGGTGGAACTTGTCGAGCTGCCGGTGCTCGGCCTTGATGTAGCGCACGGTACCGGTGACCGAGCGCATCACGACGGTCTCGGTCTCGATGACATCCTTGCGGAACCTGACGCCCGACAACAGCGAGCCGGTGGTGACGCCGGTCGCGGCGAACAGGCAGTCGCCCTTGGCCATGTCCTCGATGCCGTAGATCATGCGCGGATCGGTGACACCCATCTTGTGGGCGCGTTCCTTCTTTTCCTCGCTGTCGAGGATCAGCCGGCACTGCATCTGGCCACCGATGCAGCGCAACGCCACCGCCGCCAGCACGCCCTCGGGCGCGCCGCCGGTGCCGATATACATGTCGACGCCGGTCTCCTCGGGGGTGGCACAGTGGATCACGCCGGCGACGTCGCCGTCGGTGATCAGGCGTACCGCGGCACCGGTGCTGCGCACGCCCTGAATGATGTCGGAATGGCGCGGGCGATCGAGCACCAGCACCGTGATCGCGGAGGGATCGACCCCCTTGGCCTTGGCCAGCCGCCGGACGTTGTCGGCCGGCGATGCGTCGAGTTCGACCACGCCCCTGTCGTAACCGGGACCGATCGCGATCTTCTGCATGTAGACGTCGGGCGCGTGCAAGAGCGTGCCGCCATCGGCCATCGCCATGGTCGCGATCGAGCCCGGCATGTTCTTGGCGCACAGCGTGGTGCCTTCGAGCGGATCGACCGCGATATCGACCCTCGGCCCGGCATTGATGCCGACCTTCTCGCCGATGAACAGCATCGGCGCCTCGTCACGCTCGCCCTCGCCGATCACGACGGTACCTTCGATCGGCAGCTTGTTGAGCTCGCGGCGCATCGCATCGACCGCGGCCTGGTCGGCCGCCTTCTCGTTGCCGTGGCCGCGCAGGCGCGCCGCAGAGACCGCCGCGCGCTCTGTCACCCGCACGATTTCGAGCGTCAGAATGCGCTCCAGCAACATCTGCGGCGGAACGGAAATATGAGTCGACATCGGTGCACTCCCTCAAACCAAATGGCAGATGTTTCGGCCTGCCCGTAACAGCGCGTATCGCGCTAGTTCTTTTCAATCCGTATGACCTGCGGCCGCCCGCTGATCACCTTGTCGCGCTGCACCGCTTGCAACGCACGATATACCGCATCCTCGCTGGTCGCATAAGTAATCAAAATGACCGGTACCGGCGAAGCTTTGCCCTTCGCGGCCGCAGCGTCAACATCATCGCGATGGCGCTGCACAATCGATTCAATGGAAATCTTCTGTTCCGCGAGCCGGGTGGCGATGGTCGCCGCCGTGCCCGCCAAATCCCGTGCCATCAGGCGAATATAATAGCCGCCCTCGTGACGCTCCATCGGCGCCTTGCTGGTGGCGCGCAACCGTTCCACCGGACGCCCGAACGGCTTGGCGCGGATGCCGCGCGCGACATCGGCAATATCGGCCACCACAGCCGACGCGGTCGCGGCCCCGCCGGCGCCCGGTCCGACCAGCGTGATCGGTGGAATGCCCTCGCCGTCGATGGTCACGGCATTGGTAACACCCATCACCTGCGCGATCGAGGATGATTTCGGCACCATGGTCGGATGCACGCGCTGTTCGATCCCCTTGGCGGTGCGCACCGCGACGCCCAGCAGCTTGACGCGGAACCCGAGTTCCTCCGCCGCGCGCAAATCCTCCGGCTTGATCGAGGAAATACCTTCGACATACACCGCGTTCTGCGCCACCTTGGTGCCGAAGGCGAGGCTCGCCAGGATCGCCAGCTTTTGCGCGGTGTCGTGACCGTCGACGTCGAATGACGGGTTGGCCTCCGCATAACCCAGCCGCTGCGCATCCTTCAGGCATTCGGCGAACGACAGGCCCTCCTGTTCCATCCGGGTCAGGATGTAATTGCAGGTGCCGTTGAGGATGCCGTAGACGCGGTTGATATCGGTGCCGGCAAGCCCCTCGCGCAGGGTCTTGATCACAGGAATGGCTGCGCCGACCGCGGCCTCGAAATTCAAGGCGCCGCCGTGCTGCTCGGCCCACTTCGCCAGCTTCAGACCGTGTTTGGCGATCAGCGCCTTGTTGGCGGTGACCACCGACTTGCCGGATTTCAGCGCCGCCTCGATCGCCGACAGCGCGGGATCGCCGGAACCGCCCATCAATTCGACAAAGCAGTCGATGCCGGGGTCGCTGGCGAGTTCGAGCGCGTTCTTCGCCCAGGCGACGCCGCGCAGATCGACGTTGCGCTTTTTGGCTTTCGAGCGCGCGGTGACCGCGACCACGCGCACGCCACGCCCGCTGCGCGCCGCCAGGGTGCGGCCCTGCGCTTCGATGAGGCGTACGACTTCAGCGCCAACCGTGCCGAGCCCCGCAATACCCACGTTCAGGGGTGCGACCATAACGAGAAAAACCTGCCGGAAAGACTGTGACGAGGCATGATCCCTGTCGGGAATCAGGCCTACCGCCGATTGGCGAGAGGAACCACGTTGTGCAACGTTTCAAGGCCGCTTTCAAGGAAGCGGCGCACCCCGCGAGCGGCCTGGCGGATACGTTGCTCGTTTTCCACCATGGCGATGCGAACATAGCCTTCGCCGTGCTCGCCGAAGGCGACGCCCGGCGAGACCACGACGCCGGATTTCTCCACCATCAGGGTTGCGAACTGCATGCTGCCGACGTCGCGGAAGGCCGCGGGCAGCGGCGCCCAGGCGAACATCGAGGCATTGGGCGGCGGGATGTCCCAGCCTGCCCGGCCGAACGACTCCACCAGCGCGTCGCGGCGCTTGCGATAGGTGTCGCGCATCTCCTTGATGCAGTCGTCCGGGCCGTTGAGCGCCGCGGTCGCGGCGACCTGGATCGGCGTGAACGCGCCGTAATCGAGGTAGGATTTAACCCGCGCCAGTGCGGCGATGATGCGCTCATTGCCGACAGCAAATCCCATGCGCCAGCCGGCCATCGAGAAGGTCTTCGACATCGAGGTGAACTCGACGGTGACGTCGATCGCACCGGGCACCTGCAACACCGAGGGCGGCGGATTGTTGTCGTCGAAATACACTTCGGCGTAGGCCAGATCCGACAGGATGAAGATCTCGTGCTTCTTCGCGAAGGCCACCAGATCCTTGTAGAAATCGAGGCTCGCGACATAGGCGGTCGGATTCGAGGGATAGCAGACCACCAGCGCGAGCGGCTTCGGAATCGAATGGATGATGGCGCGCTCGACCGCTTCGAAGAATTGCGGCGTCGGCTCCGACGGCACCGAGCGGATCACGCCGCCCGCCATCAGGAACCCGAAGGCGTGAATGGGATAGCTGGGATTGGGACACAGCACGACATCGCCCGGTGCGGTGATCGCTTGCGCTACGTTGGCAAAGCCCTCCTTCGAGCCCAGCGTCGCAACGACCTGGGTTTCCGGATTAAGCTTCACGCCAAAACGCCGCGCATAATAGGCCGCCTGCGCCTTGCGCAGGCCGGTGATCCCGCGCGAGGCCGAGTAGCGGTCGGTGCGCGGCTTGCCCAGCGTTTCCTTCAGCTTCTCGATCACATGGGACGGCGTCGGCAAATCCGGATTGCCCATGCCGAGATCGATGATGTCGGCGCCGGCATTACGCGCGGCCGCCTTGGCCCGGTTGACCTGTTCGAACACATAAGGCGGCAGACGGCGTATGCGGTAAAAGTCTTCCATGGGTCCTGGCTCCGACAGCCGGTAGGGCAGAATCTACGGTAGAATCGCCGACAGCTTTTGCACCGAAACGAGACAGGATTTCGACCGGAACTCGCGTCTAATCAAAGATTTAGAGCGAATTCAGGCGCAAAATCGGCGACTTCGACCTGATTTGCGGTTGAATTGGGTTCTTTTACCACGGAAGGCCGGATGCGCCAGCATGACCGTCAGGTGACTTGATGTCTCGTTATTTCCCCGCCTGGGCGGCGGCTTATTTTCCGGCCTGGGCGGCCGCCTGATCCTTGGCGGCGGCGGCCGAGGCCTGGCGGTCCCGCGCGGCCAGCAATTCGGCCTTGATCTTGGCCTGTTCGGCAGGCGCGATCGCAGCCTCATCCCGATTGGGCGGTAGATCTTCCACCGGCAGATAGGCACCGGCCTCCTTCGGACGTCCGGGCGCATCCGCAGGCGTACCGACCAGCGGCAGATCGGCGATCGACATCGAGCAGCCGCCGAGCGCGAGCGCCGACGCCAGCAGCGCGCCCCAGACCAGTGCCGTATTTTTTCGATTCGCCGACATGCGTCCCCGCAGTCTCCTACTCTACTCGAACTTTACCGCATCCTGGCGCTTATTTCATCAGCGGCCCATCCACCCCTCGAACCACTGTCGCCGGAAACCCTTAAAGCCTGAACAATAAATCGAACCCTTGAGGCTTCAATATGACCGAACCGAGATCGTTTATCGCAATGCAGCACGCGTTGTCGTCAGGGTTAACTTCGCTCCTGACGTGGTCGATTGAGCGCGGTGACGAACCGCAAACGAATCTGTAGTGTTGTCGACATGAGCGACGTCACGACCGACACCGAGCAAAAGAAAAAATTCGATCCCGAAGCGTTCGCGATAAATCTCGCGCGGGCCATGGAGAGCAGCGGCCAGGCCCTCGCAGCCTATCTCAAGCAGCGGGAAAATGGCGAGCCAAAAGATAAGCCGCCGAACGAGCTTGGCGAGGTGATCAAGACCTTCACCGCGGTCGCCGAATACTGGCTGTCGGACAATACCCGGGCGAGCGAACTGCAGATGAAGATGGGCAAGGCCTATCTCGATCTGTGGGCCTCCTCGGCGCGCCGTCTGGCCGGCGAACAGGTGACGCCGGCTATCGAGCCCTCGCCGCGCGACAAGCGGTTCAAGGATCCTGAGTGGAAATCGAACCAGTTCTTCGATTTTCTGATGCAGCTTTATCTGCTGACCACGCAATGGGCGCAGGACCTGGTGCAAAAGGCCGAAGGCCTCGATCCGCACACCCGCAAGAAGGCCGAATTCTACGTCCAGCAGATCACCAACGCGCTGGCGCCGTCGAATTTCGTTCTCACCAACCCGGAAGTGCTGCGCGAGACGCTGGCGTCCAGCGGCGACAATCTGGTGCGCGGCATGAAGATGCTGGCCGAAGACATCGAGGCCGGCCACGGCAGCTTGCGCATCCGCCAGTCCGACCCGTCCAATCTGGTGGTCGGCGTCAACATGGCGACCACGCCGGGCAAGGTGATCTTCCAGAACGAGTTGATGCAACTGATCCAGTACACGCCGTCGACGGAAAACGTGCTGCGCACGCCGCTTCTGATCGTGCCGCCCTGGATCAACAAATTCTACATCCTCGATCTCAAGCCGGAAAAATCCTACATCAAATGGTGTGTCGATCAGGGCATCACGGTGTTCGTGATTTCCTGGGTCAACCCCGACAAGGAGCTCGGCCAGAAGACCTTCGAAGATTACATGAAGCAGGGTCCGCTGGCGGCGATGGACGTGATCGAAAAGGTCACCGGCGAGATGAAGGTTCATACCGCGGGCTACTGTGTCGGCGGCACCCTGCTCGCCTCGACGCTGGCCTGGCTTGCCGAAAAGCGCCGCGTCCGCGTCACCTCGGCGACCTTCTTTGCCGCCCAGGTCGACTTCACCCATGCCGGCGACCTCCTGGTGTTCGTCGACGAAGGCCAGATTTCGGCGCTTGAGCGCGACATGCAGGCCAGCGGCGTGCTCGAAGGCAGCAAGATGGCGATGGCCTTCAACATGCTGCGTTCGAACGACCTGATCTGGTCGTATGTCGTCAGCAATTACCTCAAGGGACAACCGCCTTCCGCCTTCGACCTGTTGCACTGGAATTCGGATGCGACGCGGATGCCGGCGGCGAACCATTCCTATTATCTGCGCAACTGCTATCTGGAAAACCGGCTGTCCGCAGGCAGCATGGTGCTCGACAACACGCTGCTCGATCTGTCGAAGGTCAAGGTGCCGGTCTACAATCTGGCGACCCGCGAGGATCACATCGCGCCGGCGGATTCGGTGCTGTACGGCTCGCAGTTTTTCGGCGGTCCGGTGCGGTATGTGCTGTCCGGATCGGGCCATATCGCCGGCGTGGTCAATCCGCCCGCGCTCGGCAAATACCAGTTCTGGACCAACGACAATATCAAGGACATCTCATTGGCGGACTGGATCAAGGGCGCACAGGAGCACAAGGGATCCTGGTGGCCGGACTGGCGCCAATGGCTGACGAATATCGATGCCGAGGAAGTGCCCGCGCGCGCCGTCGGCACCGCCGAATTGCCGCCGATCGAGGATGCCCCCGGCAGCTATGTCCGGGTTCGCGCGTAGCGCAACGAAGCGCGTTTGAATATAACTGAACCGGCCCGCCGGGCGGTTGGGTTTGAAATTGAATTGAGGGGGAATTGCCTATGACGCGCGAATTGTTCTGGCTGACACTCACGGTCATTATGACGGGACTGCTGTGGGTGCCCTACGTGCTGAACCGTTGTCAGGTTCGTGGCCTCAGCGGCGCCATGGCAAACCCTGCGCGTGGCGACAAGCCGCATGCGGAATGGGCCAACCGCCTGATGTTCGCCCACGACAATGCGGTCGAGAACCTCATCATCTTCGCGCCGCTGGTCCTGATCCTCAACGCGATCGACTATTCCAGCAAATGGACGGTGCTGGCCTGCGCGGTCTATTTCTGGGCCCGCGTCGCCCACCTGATCGTCTATACGCTGGGCCTGCCGGTGTTCCGCACGCTGGCCTTCACCGTCGGCTTCCTGGCGCAGGCGGTGCTGGCACTGGCGATCTTCAAGATTTTCTGATCCATTGCATCGAGCGATGCTGAAAGCTATGGCATCGAAAGAGCGCGGTGATTACGCCGCGCTTTTTCGCACCGTCAGATGCAGCATGTTGGCGGGCGTCTCGTCAAAACTCTTGATCACGCTGCTGTCTGAACTCAGCGAATCCCATGGCCCGGCGGCGGCGTAAGTGGTCTGAAGCCATTCCGGCGAGGGATAATTGTAGTAACGGCCAAGATTGTCGCGGCCGTCGCCCTCGCCGATCTTGAAGCTCGCATAGAACACGCCTGATGGCTTCAAAGCCCGGTGGATGCGGCCGAGAATGCTTTCGAGTTCGTCCCGCGGCACGTGCAGCAGACAGGCGCTGGCCCAGACCCCGTCATAGGCTTCACGCGCGTCGAGTTGATCGAACAGCATCGCTTCAACCGGATGGCCGAGACGGCGCGAGGCGATCGCGGCCATCTCGGGTGAGCCGTCGGTCGCGCGGACGGCAAAGCCTTCACTGAGCATGACCGCCGAGTGATTACCGGCGCCGCAGCCGAGTTCGAGGATCGAACCACCCGGCGGCAGTAGTCCGAGGAAACGCACCAGCCGCGTGGACGGAGCCTTGGCCCAGTCCGCATAGGCCTGCGCGTTGTCCCGGTAGAACTGCAGCGTGCCGTCGTCCACCTATCGCGCCCTCTTCACTCCGGAATACCCAGCATCAGCTTCATGTTCTGCACCGCCGCGCCCGAGGCGCCCTTGCCGAGATTGTCGAGGCGCGCGACCAGAACCGCCTGCCGGTGCTTGGCGCTGGCAAACACATAGAGCTCGAGCCTGTTGGTCTCGTTGAGCGCCTCCGGCTCGAGCCGCCCGCTCTTGATCGCGACGTCGTCGAGCGGCATCACCGAGACGTAGGCGCTGCCGGCGTAACGCTTCGCCAGCGCGGCGTGGAGGTCGGCGCCATCGGGCTTGCCCGATAACGTGTCGAGGTGCAGCGGCACCGACACCAGCATGCCCTGACGGTAGTCACCGACCGACGGGACGAAGATCGGCCGCCGTGTGAGATGTGAGTAAAGCTGCGTCTCCGGCACATGCTTGTGCTCGAAGCCGAGACCATACAATTCGAAGGCCGGCGCGGTGCCGTCTTCGAAACTCTCGATCATGGATTTGCCGCCGCCCGAATAGCCGCTCACCGCGTTGATGGTGATGGGATAGTCCGCCGGCACGATACCCGCATCGACCAGCGGCCGCAGCAGCGCCACGGTGCCGGTCGGATAGCACCCCGGATTCGAAACTTTTCGCGCCGCCCGGATCTTGTCGGCCTGATCCGGCGCGAGTTCGGGAAAGCCGTAGGCCCAGTCAGGCGCGACGCGAAACGCGGTCGATGCATCCAGCACCTTGGGCGCCGAATTGCCCATGCTGTCGATCAGCGCGACGGTTTCTTTGGCGGCATCGTCCGGCAGGCACAGGATCACGAGATCCACTTCCTCCATCAGCGCGCGCTTGGCGCCGGCATCCTTGCGCTTGTCGTCGGCGATGCTTTTCACCGTGACGTCGTTCCGCAGCGCCAGGCGCTCGCGAATGCCGAGGCCGGTCGTTCCAGCCGCGCCGTCAACGAATACGGCAGGCTTCGCGGAGGCGCCGCTGGCCGATGCCTGGTCCTTGGGCTGCTTGGTGTCCGAGAGGGTCATGGCACGTTCCTTGATTCCGCTGAGGCGCTGACAAGCACCGCCGATTTGTAATCCAACTGCGGCCGCAGCGCGACCATCTGTTTTCCGATCTGTTGTGCGGCGTCATCGTGTTGTCGCCTCATGGCCGAGGCGATCGCCGCGTAATCCGCATCGGATTTATGCTGGTTCAGCTTGAAGGTGCCTTCGATCTCCTCAACCTGCATCGCGAGGCCGACGATGGCTTTCTTCATTGCGTCCAGCCGCCCGGCCGTCATCTTCGACGACCTCCATGGTGGTTTCGGTGCGAGCCAATCCTCGAACTTGGCGCTCAGCGCCTCAACCTGCGCGCTCAGCTCATCGTCGGACAATTTCCGCACCGTGCCGGTGAGATGCACGGTCTGATACAGCCAGGTCGGCACCTGATCCGGCGAGACGTACCAGTCAGGTGAGACATAGGCATCCGGACCGTTCACGGCCAGCAGCCAGGACGAGGTGCCGTCGGCCAGCCGGATCAGCGGATTGCCGCGCGCGACGTGAAACAGCGTGCGCGGCGTGCCGTCATCGGCATAGTCGAGGTAAAACGGCAATGGCGACGCGATCGGCTTGGCGCCGTCCCAGGCGCAGACCGTGCCGAAGCCGCGCGCTTCCGCAAACGCGAGGGCTGCGGCGCGATCGGACTTGAACATCGGAGGCGTATACATCTCGAACTCCTGCTTGACGTAGGAGCCGCCAGACCGAACCCGCGAGATTTTGAAAGGAAAATGCCGCGGAAGGGATCCGGCGGCAGGGGCTGATATCTTAAACGCAGATGTCCGCCCGTACCGCAGAGGTACGGCGGCGGCGAACGACAGACATGGTCGCAGCGTTGATCATGGGCGCGGCTATAAGGCCGCGCGTGATTTTCGTCAAGGTAGTGCCGTCATTCCGGGCTCGACACTTCGTGTCGCCCCGGAATGACGTTCCCGTATCAGATCACCGGATTCCACGGCGCGGGCACCACCCGGTAGCCGGCGCCGTCCTTTTCGACATGGCCGAGGCCAGGGAACGGATAATGGAAGCCCTGCACCGCGAGCTTCTCGGCCACCACCATGTCGTAGACCCGGCGGCGGGTCTTTTCCGCCACGTCGCCGTCCTGGTCGAAGAACGCATGCCAGCCCGGATGGCTCGCGAACGGGTTCGGATTGTTGGTGACATCCGACTGGACGAAGACCTTGCCCGAACCCGATGACAGCACGTAGGAGGTGTGGCCCGGCGTATGGCCGACGCTTTCCACCGCGAGCAGCCCGGGGGCGACTTCCTTGCCCCATTCATAGGGCGTGACTTTCTTCTTGAGCCCCGCCTCGAAGATGTTGCGGTTGTTCTTGAACAGGCCCGCCATGCGTCCCGCCGGCGCCCGGCTCATCTCGCCGTCGTCCATCCAGAACTTCCACTCGGTCGCGGGCACCAGCACTTCGGCGTTGGGAAACGCCGGCGTGCCATCGGCCGTCAGCAGGCCGTTCACATGGTCGGTGTGGAAATGCGAAATCACCACCATGTCGACCGCCTTCGGATCGAAGCCGGCGGCCACCAGATTGTCGGCGAACAGCCCGTTGGCGCCCTTGGTGCTGGCCTTCGCCAGCGCGCCGTTGCCGGTGTCGATCACGACCAGCTTGCCACCGGTGTTGAGCACCAAGGGCGCGAAATAAATCGTCATCATGTCGCGCGGCATGTAGGCTTTTTCGAGCGCCGCGTTGACCTCATCCTTCTTCGCATTGACGATGAAGCTGTCCTCGAGCTTGAAGACGTTCTGGCCGTCGGAGACCACGGTGACCATGATGTCGCCGACCTTGTAGCGATAGAAACTCGGTGCCTGCTTTTCCGCGACCGGTGCGGAGGCCTGCGCGGCAGCCGGCAACAAGGGCGCGGCGGCGATCCCGGCAGCTCCGGCCGCTGCTCCAACCAAGGCGTGACGTCGTGTCAGTTCCATCTGATGTCCTCCCAATGAGACGATAAGTCTGGTTGCGTTTGCCGCTTCTTGAGGCGTTTGGCGCAGGTTCCTTTACCAGCGTTTTGCCGGTTGCGCGATCCGGTCGACGCGGGCGGCGCGTTCAAACTCCCGCTTTCGGGCCTAACCCCCGCTCGTTGGCCTTATTCCGGCGCGCGAACTCAGACCACGCGCCAGAGCCATTCCGCGATCTGCGCGATGACATCGCCGAACAGCAGAAGGGCCGCCGACCAGACCAGCGCCGAGACGAAATTGGCGATCTGGAAACTCCAGTACGGCATCTCGAAGATTCCGGCCGCGAGCGGCACCGAGGCGCGCAGCGGCCCGAAGAAACGGCCGATGAAGATGCTCGGCACGCCCCATTTTTTCACGAAGGCCTCGCCGCGCGGCAGGATTTCCGGATAGCGCGATAGCGGCCATATCTGTGCGACCTGTTCCTTGTATTTGAAGCCGAACCAATAGGAGACCCAGTCGCCGAGCGCCGCTCCAATCCCGCCGGCGATCCACACCGGCCAAAAGCTGATGCCGCTCGCGCCGATCAGGGCGCCGATCGCGACCAGCGCGCCCCAGGCCGGGACCAGCAGCGAAATGAAAGCGAGCAATTCCCCGAATGCGAGCACCAGGACGATCGGGGCGGCCCATGCCGAATGGTCGCGCACGAAGTCGGCCAGTGCGCGCACAAAATCTTCCATCAACGAGTGCCCTTCCGAGAGGCCGTGTTGGCCTTGAACCTTTCGAGGAGTCCAATATCTAAGAACAGGTAAGCCAGCCCGTTGCGTGACTTCAAGTCACAAAGGGCGGATAGAGCCGAGAGCTGGTCCTCCCAGCCGGCTTCCAATCCTCCGCCCAAGCCCCGAAAACCTGCAAATAGAATTACAAGGAAATTCGAATGATCGGATCGTTGATGATGTGCGTAAGCGTGGTGATCCTGTTGATCGGAATGCTGGCCGGCGTCGCGATGGGCATGCAGGAAGACTTCGCGCTGCAGCCTGTGCACGCCCATCTCAACCTGGTCGGTGGCGTCCTGCTGTTTCTGTTCGGGCTGTATTACCGGCTGATTCCCGCCGCCGGCGCCAGCCGGCTTGCCAAAATCCAGGGCTGGCTGCACATCGTCGGCGGCATCCTGTTTCCGGTCGGCGTCGCCATCGTCATCCTGAAAGGTCCCTCCCTGATCGTGCTGCCGATCGTGGGGTCGCTGACCGTGGTGGCGGCGACGGCGCTGTTTGCGCTGATCGTGTTCCGGACGGCGTGGGATTGAGGCGCCTCCTGGCGCCAATGCGGGGCCGGCTTTGGCCCGCGCTGCCCTATCCCGCCGTCACTTTTTAAGCCCATCCGTGGCATAGTCAGGCAAATCGATTCGCCGCAAATGCTGCGCGCAACACATGAAGACATATGTCCAAACCATTGAAATCAAACACCAAGAAGAAGACGGCCAACGACCTGTTCGGCGCCACGGAACCGAAGGGCCGGGCCCCGCTGAAAGTCGCCCCGCGCGCTTCCGACGCCGAGGACGGCTATACCGCGGCTGATATCGAGGTGCTCGAAGGGCTCGAACCGGTGCGGCGGCGCCCCGGCATGTATATCGGCGGCACCGACGAAAAGGCGCTGCATCATCTGTTCGCCGAAGTGATCGACAACTCGATGGACGAGGCGCTGGCGGGACACGCGACCTTCATCAGCGTGGAACTGACCGCCGACGGCTTCCTGACCGTGACCGATAACGGCCGCGGCATTCCGGTCGATCCGCATCCGAAATTTCCGAAGAAGTCCGCGCTCGAAGTCATCATGTGCACGCTGCATTCCGGCGGCAAGTTCGACTCCAAGGTCTATGAGACCTCGGGCGGCCTGCACGGCGTCGGCGTCTCCGTGGTGAATGCGCTGTCCTCTCGCCTTGAGGTTGAAGTCGCCCGCAGCCAGAAGCTCTATCGCCTGGCGTTCGAGCGCGGCCACCCCAAGGGCAAGCTGGAAGAGCTCGGCAAGGTCAACAACCGCCGCGGCACCACCATCCGCTTCAAGCCCGACACCGAGATTTTCGGCGCCAAGGCCGCATTCAAGCCGCAGCGGCTGTTCAAGATGGCGCGCTCCAAGGCCTATCTGTTCGGCGGCGTCGAGATTCGCTGGCGCTGCGACCCTGAATTGCTCAAGGGTCTTGAGGACGTTCCGGCCGAGGACACCTTTCACTTCGCCGGCGGATTGAAGGATTATCTCGCCGCCGCGGTTCACGCCGACACTCTGGTGCATCCCGATATCTTCTCCGGCAAATCCGGCCGCAACGGCGCGCACGGCGCGTGCGAATGGGCGGTGGCATGGACGGCGGATGCCGATGGCTTCCTCTCCTCCTATTGCAATACCGTGCCGACGCCGGATGGCGGCACCCATGAATCGGGCATGCGTAGCGCGCTGCTGCGTGGCTTGAAGGATCACGCCGAGCGCGTCGGACAGGGTAAGCGCGCCGCCTCCGTCACCTCGGAAGACGTCATGGTGGGCGCTGCCGTGATGCTCTCGGTGTTCGTGCGCGAGCCGGAATTCCAGGGCCAGACCAAGGATCGCCTCGCCACCGCCGAAGCCCAGCGCATTGTCGAGCAGGCGATCAAGGACCCGTTCGACCACTGGTTGTCGGGCAATCCGCTGCAGGCCAGCAAGCTGATGGATTTCGTCATCGAGCGCGCCGATGAACGGCTGCGCCGCCGCGCCGAGAAGGAAACCTCGCGCAAGACCGCGGTGAAGAAGCTGCGCCTGCCCGGCAAGCTCGCCGACTGCACCAATAGCGCTACCGAAGGCTCCGAACTGTTCATCGTCGAGGGCGACTCGGCGGGCGGCAGCGCCAAACAGGCGCGCGACCGCAAGACCCAGGCGATCCTGCCGTTGCGCGGCAAGATCCTCAATGTCGCCTCCGCCACCAAGGACAAGCTCACCGCCAACGCGCAGCTCTCCGACCTGATGCAGGCGATCGGCTGCGGCATCGGTCCGCATTACCGCGAAGAGGATCTGCGCTATTCGCGCATCATCATCATGACCGACGCCGACGTCGACGGCGCCCATATCGCTTCGCTGCTGATCACGTTCTTCTACCGGCAGACGCCACGGCTGATCGATGAGGGCCATCTCTATCTCGCGGTGCCCCCGCTCTACCGCCTGACCCATGGCAGCAAGACGGTCTACGCCCGCGACGACGCCCATAAGGACGAACTGCTCAAGAGCGAGTTCAACGCCAATGCCAAGGTCGATGTCGGCCGCTTCAAAGGCCTTGGCGAGATGATGCCGGCGCAATTGAAGGAAACCACCATGGATCCGGCCAAGCGCACCATGCTGCGGGTCGTCCTTCTGGCCGACGATCGCGAGGGCACCGCCGATTCGGTCGAACGACTGATGGGCACCAAGGCCGAAGCCCGGTTCGCGTTCATCTCTGATAAAGCAGAATTCGCCCGCGACGACCTGCTCGACGTCTAGGCGATTAAACTAATTTCACACGCAATTACAATGTCTTATGATAATCTTACGGAGGTGGCCTTCGAGCCCCTCCCGGGCCGTTTTCCGGCGGGTGTGCTCGCGGCGCAACAGCATTTCGGGCGAAACCGTCTATAACAGGATCTACGTTATTCGAGATTTTCCGGCGGTCGACATCGGACGCTGAAATGGCTGAGGGACTTAAAATGAAAAAGTTGGTGCTCGCTCTGACCGCGGTTGCCGCGCTCACTGGAACGGCCTCGGCCGCCGATCTGGCCGCCCGCCCCTACACCAAGGCTCCGCCGATGGCGATGGCCCCGAGCTGGACCGGCTTCTACATTTTCGGCGGCGTCGGTGGCGGCGTTTGGGATTCAAGCAGCGCCAGCAAGGTTACGGGGACCGGCCAGCTTCTTTCCACAAACCGGACGCAAGGCGGCGATGGCTGGTACGGCACGGTCGGCGCTGGTTATGACTGGCAGTTCAACAGCAGCTGGGTCTTCGGTATCCTCGCTGACGGCCAGTTCGGCAGCCTGAGAGGCACGGCCGTTGATCAGTTCGCCAACATTTCCGGAACCATGAAGCTCCGCGATACTTACGCGGCCGGTGCGCGCTTGGGCTATCTGGTTGCGCCGAACGTGCTCTCCTACGTCAACGCCGGTTGGACCGGATCGGATTGGTCAGGCTCGACCCTGCTCACGACTGCCGGCGTTCCGTCGGGCATCCACACCAACAGCTATAACACCAACAACGGCTGGTTCGTCGGTGGCGGCGTGGAAAACAACCTGAACATCTTCGGCATCTCGGCGCCGGGCTGGTTCATGAAGACCGAATATCGTGCCGCCTACTTCGGCAACAAGAACATCAACGAGCGCTTCGACGTTGACAATTCGCTGGTCGGCAGCGACATCAGCTTCAAGCCGCTGGTTCAGACCATCAGCACCTCGCTGGTTTACCGCTTCAACTGGGGTGGCCCGGTCGTTGCCAAGTACTGAGCTGAACTAACTCTCTTAAGAAAAAGCCCCGGCATCGCCCGGGGCTTTTTTGTGCCTTGTTGAAAGACCCCGGGCGGACCGCACGCAGCGTCATCGGCCCTTGCCCTGTCCCAAGCGGAGCGTCACTCTGCCGATCCCAAGTGCGGTTGTCGCACGGATGCGGTTGCCGCAGCAGCCCATGCGAATAAGGATCGGTCCATGCGCCAATTGCTTTTGACCGTTGGTTTTATTGCGCTCGCGATCGGCATGCTCTGGATCGGCCAAGGCACCGGCGTGATCAAGTGGCCGCAATCGAGCTTCATGATCAACGATATCCAATGGGCTGGCTACGGCGTGGCGCTCGCGGGGCTCGGCCTGATCCTGATCTGGCAAGGTAAGCGCTGAAGTCGAGGGCCTGCCTGCAATCGAGACCTGATATTGAACCTGATGGCGAGCCTGGCGACGAGCCAGCTCGCCCAACAACAATGAGGAAATGCTCATGACGGCAAAACTGTTTGATCTCACCGGCAAGGTCGCGATCGTGACCGGCGGCAATGGCGGGATCGGTCTTGGCATGGCGCGCGGGTTGGCCGAGGCCGGCGCCGCCATCGCGGTCGTGGCGCGCAACGAGGCGAAGTCGAACGATGCCGTGGCCGAGCTTCGGCAGCACGGCGTGAAGGCGATCTCCGTCGTCACCGACGTCACCGACAAGGCTGCGGTGGCGGCGATGGCCGAGCGTGTCAAACGCGAACTCGGCCGCATCGACATTCTCGTCAACAACGCCGGCATCACCGTCCGCAAGCCGCCGCATCTGCTCGATGTCGAGGAATGGAACAGCATCATCCAGACCAACCTCACCAGCGCCTTCCTGTGCTCGCAGGCGGTCTATCCCGCGATGAAAGAAGCGGGCGGCGGCAAGATCATCAATATCGGTTCGATGATGTCGATCTTCGGCGCCAGCTTCGCGCCGGCCTATGCCGCCAGCAAAGGCGGCATCGTGCAGTTCACCCGGTCCTGCGCCTGCGCATGGGCCGGCGACAACATCCAGGCCAACGCCGTGCTGCCGGGCTGGATCGACACCGACCTGACCAAAGGCGCGCGGCAGCAGATCGATGGCCTGCATGACAAGGTGCTGGCGCGCACGCCGGCGGCGCGATGGGGCGCCATCGCCGACTTCGCCGGCATCGCGGTGTTCCTGAGTTCAGCGGCGTCGGATTTCGTCACCGGCACCGCCATTCCCGTCGACGGCGGCTTTTCGGTTTCGGGATAGCCGTCCTTACGGGATAGCTGCGTTGGCCGGTGCCGCCGGCGAACGCACATGCTCGGGACGCACGCCGATCGCGAGCAAACGCGCGGTGATGCCTTGCAGCCAGGGCAAGGCGTTGATCACGCGCACGAACAGCGGGACTTTCAGCGGCTGATCGCCCGGCGTCAGCGCGACGCTGATGATGTTGTTCTGAATCACGGTCTGCATCGTCTGCGTCACCCGCACCGGAAACGCGCGGCGCTGGCGCACGGCATCCAGTTCGTCTTCGGACGGACGCCCCTTAACCAGCTTCTCCGCCAGCAGGTTCGCGGTTGCGACCGCATCCTGGACCGCGAGGTTGACGCCGACGCCGCCCACCGGCGACATCGCGTGCGCGGCATCGCCGATGCACAATAGCCCCGGCCGCGTCCAGCGCTGCAGCCGGTTGATCGCCACCGTCAACAGCTTGACGTCGTCCCACGTCTTCACATCAGCTATCCCGGTCTTCAGGACCGGCGCCATGTTGACGATATCGGCGCGGAAGGCATCGAGCCCGCGCGCTTTCACCACGTCATATTGTCCCTTGGCGATCACATAGGCGCATTGCCAGTAATCGCCGCGATCGAAGGTCACCATCATCTTGCCGGGCTCGAGGCGCGCGAACAGGTTTTCGCTTTCATCGGCGTGACGGCCGGCGCGAAACCACAGCACATCCATCGGCGCGCCGATCTCTTCGACCTCCAGTTTGGCGCATTGCCGCACGATCGAATGCCGGCCATCGCATCCGATGGTGAGATCCGCGCGAATCTCGACCGGTCCCTCCGGCGTATTGGCCAGCACGCCGGTGACGGTATCGCCTGACCAGATCAAATCGGTGGCATCGGTGCTCATCATGACCTTGAGCGAGGCAAACCGCTTGCCGCTCTCGCGCAGGAAATTGAGAAAATCCCACTGCGGCATGAAGGCGATGAAGGGATAGTTCACCTTGAGCCGGCTGAGATCGGCGATGCGGATCGTGGTGCCGCCGAACAGGCCGTCCATCTTCTGTATTTGCTGATGCGGTAGTTTCAGGAACCCGTCGATCAGGCCGAGTTCGCGCATCACCTGAAGCGTCGAGGGATGCACGGTGTCACCGCGGAAATCGCGGAAAAAATCCGCGTGTTTTTCCAGCACAACGGTCTCGACGCCGGCGCGGCCGAGCAAATAGCCCAGCATCATCCCCGCCGGGCCACCGCCGACGATGCAGCAGCGGGTGTTTATCGTGCGCGAAGGGTGCCGTTCGGAGGGAGTGCCCGCGTCCATGATCCAGCTTCCATTGCCATCCGCGTTAGCGCCGGAAGCTTTTTATCTCAGACACGCTGCCGTCGCGATAGGTCAATTCGACCGACACCGATTTGGTTGCAGGCGGCAGCTTCAGATATGGCGCGGCGTCGCTCGGAATTACGCTGGGATCCCTGGGGTCGCAGGGCGGCATTTTCAGAACCTTGTCGGGCACCGCGGTGTCGATGCCGACGCGGGCCTCGCGGATCGCGCAGCGATACGACATCAGCTGGGTATAATAGACCAGCAAGCCGTTGAATTCGCGAAATGACAGCCAGCTCGTCGCAGTCATGTCGAGGATTTTTCGCTGGTCATGGATCAGCGCTGCCTCCGGATCGAACTTGATCGGAAACGGCCCCTGCATTTCGCCTGAGGTATCGACATAGCGAACCTGAAGCGTGGCTGCCGGCGCATCGGCGGAAAGCTCGATCGACGGATTGGGCATCCGTTTGCGGGTTCGCGGATCGAGCGTGTCGAGAAATCCGGTCTCGCGGAAATCGCCGCTGTCGCCCATCCGCCAGGAAATGCCGAGCGTCGGATCGAGGATCGAGAACACCACGGTCCAGCCGCCATTATGCCGGGAGAACAGCGCGATCGGTGCGTTGACGGCGTCATTCGACGGCGGCGCGGTGCGCGGCACCGACACCGGCGGCAGCGCCGCAACCTGCTGCGCCGGCTTGGTCGTTTCCGCATCCGGTTGCTTGGCTGCGTCCGATTGCCCCTTGGCCGTGCCGTTGAGGAAGACGTCATCGACCATCTGGTCGAAATAAACCGGGATCTGCTTGTGGCTCACGGTCTCGGCCATTTCGCTGACGAGCCGGCGGGTGTGCTGGGCGACCTGGACCATGTTCTCGCCGGGTTGCAGCAATTCCTTCGAGAAGGTTCGGGTGAACACCGAATTGGGATTGTCGTCATTGTTCGACAAACGATCGAGCGCGGTCTGCCGCGGCCCCGCCGAAAACACCGAGAACACGCCTTCCGGCAATTGCGTCATCGGCGCCAACCCGCCGCCACCGGCCAGTGCACGGGTGCCCGAGCGCTCGAACGGATTGTTGCGGCAGGCGTCGAACACCAGGATCGCGGTGCGCACGCCCGTGTTCTGCAGTCGCTCGATGATGCGGTCGGCCAGCACGGACGCGTCACGCACCAGCTCTTCCTGGCCCTCGCCCGCGGCCGGCACGTCGGTCGGCAGCAGGAAATTCTGGCCGGCGATTTCGAAGCCATGGCCGGCATAGAAGAAGAACGCGGTATCGCCGGGCCCCAGCGCCTTGTCGAACGCCAGCAGGCTCTCGCTGAAGGCCTGACGGGTCTGGTTCTCCGCGACCATCACGGTGAAGCCGAGCTGCTTCAGCGTATCGCCCATGGTGCGGGCGTCATTGACCGCCTTCTGCAGCTTGGGCACGTTCTTGTAATCATTGTTGCCGATGACCAGCGCGACGCGCTTTTCGGCCTGCGCGGGCTGAGCGAGCGTCAGCAATGCCGCCGCGAGGCCAAGGATCGCGATAGCCCTGAACGGCAGCCAGTTCCTCATCCCTGTTCCCGCTTTACCTTGATGGTCCACGACGCGCCCTGACCGCCGATGCGTTGGTCGGCAAACCGGGACCTGCGGTTCAATCTAGCACGGCCGCCCGGCGGCTCCCTTTTCGGATCAACGGCGTGGGAAATTGAGGACCGGCGCCCACCACGCCACGCGCAGATGGAGCCTTCGAGAACATGCTGCGGCCGGTGTTCTTGCACCACCCTCCAACCACGGCGTGCGGGGTTGAGGCGGCGCCGGAAGCGTAACAGCCACGCGCCCGACGTAGACGAAAAGCGAAGCTTTCGTGACGTTCCGACCACGCCCGATTCGGCTCGCCGGAAACCACCCGCCCCTCGCGGAACAGGCCCATTCTGGCGGCTTTTTCAGCGAAAACATTAAGCTTTTTCAGCGCTTCCCGCGCCTGCTCCATTGACTTTGGCCAATACGCGCCTATGTTCCGGCTTGACGCGGCCCGGTATCGAAACGCGATGCTTTGATTAAGCCGCCTGTCTGCGTATCCAAAAATCCCGTGCAAATTTGCGTGCCGTTCCGGGGTTGAGCGCGACAGCTTTTTCTGAGATTCCAAGCGGCGGTATCTGCCAGAGGCTCAATGTCTTTTTCCCATCTCGGCTTGTCCGACAAGGTGCTCGCCGCCGTCGCGGCCACCGGTTACACCACCCCCACCCCCATTCAGGAACAGGCGATCCCCCATGTTCTGGCCCGCCGGGACGTTCTCGGCATCGCCCAGACCGGCACCGGCAAGACCGCTGCCTTCGTCCTTCCGATGCTCACCATTCTGGAAAAGGGCCGTGCCCGCGCCAGAATGCCCCGCACTCTCATCCTCGAACCGACGCGCGAACTCGCCGCTCAGGTGAAAGAGAATTTCGACAAATACGGCGCCGGCCAGAAGCTCAATGTCGCGCTGCTGATCGGCGGCGTCTCGTTCGGCGACCAGGACGTCAAATTGACCCGCGGCGTCGATGTCCTGATCGCAACACCCGGCCGGTTGCTCGACCACACCGAGCGCGGCGGCCTGTTGCTGACCGGCGTCGAATTGCTGGTGATCGACGAAGCCGACCGCATGCTGGATATGGGCTTCATTCCGGACATCGAGCGCATCTGCAAGATGATCCCGTTCACGCGGCAGACGCTGTTCTTCACCGCGACCATGCCCCCGGAAATCCGCCGCATCACCGAAGCCTTCCTGCACAATCCCGAGAAGGTAGAGGTTTCCAGGCCCGCCACCACGGCCGTCGGCGTGTCTCAGTTCCAGGTCGCGGTCGGCCGCGAGCCGCATGAGAAGCGCGAGGTTCTGCGCCGCCTGCTGCGCGATGCCAAGGACCTCAACAACGCGATTATCTTCTGCAATCGCAAGCGTGAAGTCGCGGTTGTTCACAAATCGCTGCAGAAGCACGGCTTCAGCGTGGGCGCGCTTCACGGCGACATGGATCAGTCCGCACGCACCGCCGCCCTCGATCAATTCCGCAAGGGTGAAATTCCGTTGCTGGTCGCCTCCGACGTCGCAGCCCGCGGCCTCGACATTCCCGCGGTGAGCCACGTCTTCAATTTCGACGTCCCCCATCATGCCGACGATTACGTTCACCGCATCGGCCGCACCGGCCGCGCCGGCCGCGCCGGAACGGCGATCTCCATCGTCACGCCGCTCGATCAGAAATCGATGGTAGCGATCGAAAAGCTGACCGGGCAAACCATTCCCCATGCCGAGGGCGGCGCCGCAGTACAACCGTCAGAGCATTCGGCTGATGGCGCCAATGGCGGCACCGAGCGGCCGCGCGAGCCGCGTACACGCGAGGGTTCCCGTGAGGGTTCGCGCGGAGGCCGCAAGCCACGCCGTGACCGCGAGCCGCGCCGCGACAATGCTGGCCGCGGTCCCGCCCCGCAGCCACAGGCACCCGCCGCAGCGTTTGCGCCACCGGCCAAGCCGCCGGCCTCGCGTACCCCGTCGATCGGCCGCGCCGAATCCGCGCCGCCCCCCCGCGACGCGGCATCGGAGCCCGCCGATCATTCGCATCTGCCGGCGTTCCTGCTGCGGCCCGTCCGCGCCCGGGTTTGATCCAACAAAGCCCTGATCCACCAAGGTCCTGGCTTGCAAGGCCCGATCGCGGGAAGCGCGATCGGTCATTGGCGGAAACCGTTTACCGGCTGTTCACTCTCCTTCGTTAGCGTAACCGCATTATTTCTAGACATTGCGCTCGGGGACGTGACGGGCAGAACGCTCGCTATTTGGGGACAAGACGTGCTCGACGAACACGAACGCACAATGGCCTTCGCGGAAGTGGCGCTTGGCCAGATCAAGTCGCTTCGGCAGACCGCAGTCCCCCGCAATTATGAAATCTGGTACGTCTACGCGACCGGATACAATTCCCAGCTCAACAAGATCATCAACGAGACGCTGGCGCGCAACGGCAAGTTGACCGAGGCCGATCTCGAACAGATCTACGAGACCTATCTTTCCCAGATCAAGACCTCCGACCGCATCGACAAGGTCGGCGCCCGCGTGATCGGCGAAATCGATGACGTGATGGCCCTCATCACCGAAGCGCTCGGAATGTCGGCGACCTACGACGACGACCTGTCGGGTGCGGCGAAAAAACTCGCGTTCGCCAAGAACAACGGTCAGGTCAAGGAAATCGTCGAATCGCTGGTGAAGTCGACGCGGGAGATGCGCGATACCAACAAGGCGCTGGAAGAGCGGCTGGCGCTGTCGAAAACCGAGATCAGCAATCTGCAGCACAGCCTCGATGCGATCAGGGCCGAGAGCCTGACTGACCCCCTGACCGGCCTCGGCAACCGCAAATATTTCGATCGTTCGATCGACAGCGCCGTCGAGAGTGCGCTCGCGAGCGGCGAACCGCTTTCGCTTCTGATGTTCGACATCGACCACTTCAAATCGTTCAACGACTCCTACGGTCATTTGACCGGCGATCAGGTGCTTCGTCTGGTCGGCATGTCGCTGAAACAGACCATCAAGGGCCAGGACATCACCGCCCGCTATGGCGGCGAGGAATTCGCCGTGGTGTTGCCGAACACCGCGCTGCGCCAGGCGCTGACGGTCGCCGATCACATCCGCCGCGCCGTGATGTCGAAAGAGCTGAAGAAAAAATCGACCGGAGAAATTCTCGGCCGCGTCACCATCTCGGTCGGCGTCTCGATCCTCAAGCCGGGCGACGACAGGGATTCGCTGATCGAGCGCGCCGATGCCTGCCTCTATGCCGCCAAGCGCAACGGCCGCAATCGCGTGATCTGCGAAGTCGATCCGGAATACGTCGCCGAAACCCAGACCCGGGTGGCATAACCGCGATCTGCCCCTCATGGTGAGGAGCGCGCCCTTTAGCGCGCGTCTCGAACCATGGCTACGGGTACTTGCTACGAATTGTCTTCTTTTTTGCCGCGGGCTTTTTAGCTGCGGCCTTCTTTACGACTTTCTTCGCTGCCTTCTTCGCCTTCGGGCGCTTGCGGAGCGCCGCGCGCTGGGCGGCGGCCAGCGACGCCTTTGCCCAATCCGTCAGTTCCTCGGGGTCGTCGTAGAGCCGTTCCGGCAATTGCCAGTACGACGCCACGGTGACGGTCTTGGTCCGGGTTTGATACGAAAACGGCTGCGATCCCTCCGCCTCGAACCGCGGAATGGTCTGCTCGTCGGCGCGCAGATACAGCCCGCCACGCAACGCGAGCGCGAAGTTGGTGCCATCTGCTGAAATGCCGAAGCCGGAAAACATCCGCCGGATCGTGACCGGACCGAAATCCGCGAACAGATCGATCAGGAAATCGCGGTCCATCGCGGGCCCGTGACCCGCAATCAGTCGTCGATCTTGGCAGGGGTCAGCTGCACCGACTCGCCGCACCCGCAGGCGCTGATCTGGTTGGGGTTATTGAAGATGAACTGGGCCTGCATCTTGTCGGCCTTGTAGTCCATCTCGGTGCCGAGCAGGAACAGCACGGCCTTGGGATCGACCAGGATCTTGACGCCCTTGTCTTCGACAATCTCGTCGGTGGGACGGACATCGTGTGCGTATTCGACCGTATAGGACTGCCCGGCGCAGCCGCCATTCTTGATGCCAACGCGCAAGCCCACGATTTCGGAATTGGCGCGCTGGGTCAGCTCCGTAATGCGATGGGCGGCAGCCTCCGTCAGCTTCATGACCTGCGGACGGGGCCGCGGCTTCGGTTTGGAGACTGGTGCGGTGGTGTCCATTGCAGTCGATCTCCTTAAGCCGCCCGATGGCGGCAAGATCCTCTACCGTTAAAATAACAACGAAATCGTCGCTGTGAAGGTCTCACTCGATTGGAAGCCGTCTGATTGAGCCATCTTCTTCCTAATAAATCGCCCAAACGCCCGGTGTAACGAGTTCCAGCAGATGATGGTCGGGATCGCGGAAATAGATGCTGCGTCCGCCGCGCGGCCAATCGGTTCTGCCTTCGATCGCAACATCGTTCTCGCCAAGCCGCTTTTCCCAGACCGGCAGTTCGTCCGCCGCAATGGCAAAGGCCACATGGATCGGACCGTTGCCGTCATGCGGCGGAATAGTCCCTCCGGGTAAATGAAGCGGTTCGAGCGTCGAACCGCGGCGAAACAGCAAAAGAACACTGCGGCCACCGACATCGAAAGCAAGAAATCGCGAATCGCTCGTCAGCGGCACAAGCCCGAGCACCGCCTCGTAGAACGCACGCGCACGTTCGAGGTCATCCACATAAAGCGCAGTCTCGATGACACCGGCCAGTTTCGGCAACGGAACTTCACCACATATTGAGAACGAGGCGCGCCTCGTCGCTCATGCGATCCGGCGTCCACGCCGGATCCCACACCAGATTGACATTGACCACGCCGACGCCGGGCACGCTGGCGACCGCATTTTCCACCATTGTCGGAAGTTCGCCGGCCGCCGGGCAATTCGGCGTCGTCAGCGTCATCATGACGTCGACGCCGCGATCGTCCTTCAGGTCGACCTTGTAGATCAGACCGAGTTCATAGATATCGGCCGGAATTTCCGGATCGAACACGGTTTTCAACGCAGCCACGATCTCGCCGCTGAGCCGCTCGGTCTCCTCCGGCGGCAGCGCCGACTGCGTTTCCATATTGGTGGTCTTGACGTCGGTTTTGACGTCATCGGTTTTCATTTGAGCCGTGTCGGTCATGAAAACAAATCCCGTGCCTTGATGAGCGCCTGTGCCAGATGGTCGACCTCTTCCCGCGTATTATACATGCCGAATGAGGCGCGACAGGTCGCTGTGACATTGAACCGCTCTAAAAGCGGCATCACGCAATGGGTGCCGGCGCGCACCGCGATGCCCTGCCGGTCGATCACGGTCGCGACATCGTGCGGATGCGCGCCCTTCATCTCGAACGAGATCACCGGGCCCTTGTCGCGGGCGGTGCCGATCAGCCGCAGCGAATTGATTTCGCGCAGCCGCTCCTGGGCATAGACCATCAGATCGTGCTCGTGCGCGGCGATGCGCTCCTTGCCGATCGAATTGACGTAATCGATCGCAGCACCTAGCCCGATCGATTCGACGATCGCCGGCGTGCCCGCCTCGAATTTGTGCGGCGGATCGCCATAGGTGACGACGTCGCGGGAAACCTCGCGGATCATCTCGCCGCCACCGTTATAGGGCCGCATCGCCACCAGGTGCTCATGCTTGGCATAGAGCGCGCCGATGCCGGTCGGGCCGTACAGCTTGTGACCGGTGAAGACGTAGAAATCGCAATCGATATCCCGGACATCGATCGTCATGTGGACGGCGGCCTGGCTGCCGTCGACCAGCACCGGGATGCCGCGGGCATGGGCGATCTTGACGACCTCCTTGACCGGCACCACCGTACCCAGCGCGTTCGACATCTGCGTGATCGCGACCAGCTTGGTGCGCGCCGTCAGAAGCTTCTCGAACTCGTCGATCAGGAAATTGCCTTCGTCATCGACCGGCGCCCATTTGATCACGGCGCCCTGACGTTCCCTGATGAAATGCCAGGGCACGATGTTGGAATGATGCTCCATGATCGAGATGACGATCTCATCGCCCTCTCCGATATTCGGCTGGCCCCAGGAGGACGCCACGAGGTTGATCGCCTCGGTGGCGTTGCGGGTGAAGATGATCTCTTCGGCCCGCCCGGCATTGAGGAATTTTGCCACCTTGGCGCGGCCGCCCTCATAGGCTTCGGTCGCCGCATTGGCGAGATAATGCAGCCCGCGATGCACGTTGGCGTATTCGGACCTGTAGGCTTCGGTCATGCGGTCGAGCACCGCATTGGGCTTTTGGGCGGACGCGGCGTTGTCGAGATAGACCAGCGGTTTGCCATAGACTTTGAGAGACAACGCGGGGAAATCTTCCCGCACTCGCGCCACATCATATGAGCCGTTCGAGACGGCCGGATGCGTGGTCATGCCCGTGCCTCCAGCCAGCGCTGCGCGGCCGCGATGGCGAGTTCGCGCAAATCGTCATTGGCGATGGACTCGATGGCCTCGCCGACAAAGGCCTGGATCAGCAGCGCCTGGGCTTCCTTTTCGGAAAGGCCGCGCGCGCGCAGATAAAACAGCAGGCTTTCATCGAGCGCGCCGGTGGTGGCGCCATGGCCGCAGGTGACGTCGTCGGCAAAAATCTCGAGTTCCGGCTTGTTGTCGGCCTCGGCCTCGTCGGACAGCAACAGCGCCCGCGTCATCATCTTGGCGTCGGTCTTTTGCGCCTTGGGCTGCACGATGATGCGGCCCTGGAATACCGAATGGCCGCGGTCGTCGACCACGGCGCGGAAGATCTCCCGGCTGGAGCAATTCGGCACCGCATGATCCAGGAACAGCGTCGAGTCGGCATGCTGGCGGCCGTTGAGCAGATTGACGCCGTTGGTCTCGACGCGGGAATGCTCGCCGGCAAACGCAATGACCGCCTGATAGCGGCTGACAGCGCCACCGCTGGTCATCCCGAAGGTGTTGAAATGCGCGCGCGCGCCGAGCGTCACGACGGAGGACGAGATATTGAAGGCCTCGCGGCTATCCTCGACCAGGCGCACATGGTCCAGCCGGGCGCCATCGCCGACCGCCAACACCAGCGCGTCATGGACCTGATAGGACTTTGCCGCCTCGGCCGCGATGTAGCTTTCCACCAGGGTCGCGCCGGCGTTCTTGCCGAGCTTGAGCAGCGAGCGCGTGAACATTGCCGCCGGCTGCGCGGCGCTGGCGACGTGAACGATTTGCAGAGGCTGTGTCAGCGTGACGCCGTCGGCGACCTCGATCACCAGACCGTCGGTCATCATCGCGCTGTTCAGCGCCACCATGGCATCGGCATTGTCAGGCGACAGCAATTGGGTTTGCAGGGCGTTGTCGTTTGATTGCAGCACTTCGCTCAGCGCGCGGATCGACAACCCGTTTTCCAGGTGTCCCATGTTGGACAGCTTTGGCACGAACACACCGTCCACCAGCACCAGCCGGCGCACGCCGGGAATCGCATGCGGCTTCAAGGCGGCGTCGGCGCGCTTGAGCGCCGCGGCATCGGGTGCTGCCGCCAGCGGCAACACTTCGCGCATCAGCACGCGCAGATCGGTATATTTCCAGTCTTCGATGCGCCGATGCGGCAGGCCCGCACGCTGGTAGGTCTCGAACGCCTGCCGGCGCGCGTCGGCTATCTTGCCGGTACCGGGCAGCCGGTCGCACACCACCGCGAAGATATCGCTCAGCGGACGTCCGGTGTCGGTTTTTGCCAATGCCAAATTCATCATCAATCCGTCTGACTTCAAGCTGCGTCTTCGAACTGCGCGTAGCCGGAAGCCTCAAGCTCCAGCGCCAGTTCCTTGCCGCCGCTCTTCACCACGCGTCCCCTGGACATCACGTGCACGAAATCAGGCACGATGTAGTTCAGCAGCCGCTGATAATGCGTAATCACGACCATCGCCCGCTCCGGCGAGCGCAGCGCGTTGACGCCATCAGCCGCGACCCGCAGCGCATCAATGTCGAGGCCGGAATCCATTTCGTCGAGAATGCACAGGCTGGGCTGGAACAGCGCCATCTGCAGCACTTCGTTGCGCTTCTTCTCGCCGCCGGAGAAGCCGACATTGACGCCACGGCGCAGCATGTCCTGCGGGATGTTCAGGGACGCCGCGACTTCGCGCACTTTCTTCAGGAAATCCGGCGTGGAATATTCGCTCTCGCCACGCGCCTTGCGCTGGGCGTTCAGCGCGGTGCGCAGGAATGTCATGGTGGCGACGCCGGGGATTTCGACCGGATACTGGAACGCCAGGAACACGCCCTTGGCGGCGCGCTCATCCGGCGCCATCTCCAGGAGGTTTTCGCCCTTGAACAGGATCTCACCACCGGTGACTTCGTATCCGGGCTTGCCCGCGATCACATGGGACAGCGTCGACTTGCCGGAGCCGTTCGGCCCCATGATCGCGTGCACCTCGCCCGGATTGACGGTTAGCGACAGCCCGTGGAGAATCTCACGCTCCTCGACACGGACCTGCAGGTTTTTGACTTCGAGTAGTGACATCATATTTTCCCAGTGCGTCATCCTGAGGTGCGAGCCGGAGCCTCGAAGGATGATTTCCGTTTGTTCGGTCACCCTTCGAGGCTTGCTTCGCAAGCACCTCAGGATGACGGCTTAATTAGCCGACCGATCCCTCAAGCGAGATCGAGATCAGCTTCTGCGCTTCCACCGCGAATTCCATCGGCAGTTGCTGCAGCACATCCTTCACGAACCCGTTGACCACGAGGCCGACGGCTTCTTCCTGGCTGAGCCCGCGCTGCACGCAGTAGAACAGCACGTCCTCGGAAATCTTCGAGGTGGTCGCCTCATGCTCGAACAGCGCCGATGAATTCTTGGCTTCGACATAGGGCACGGTGTGCGCGCCGCATTGGTCGCCGATCAGAAGCGAGTCGCAGGCCGTAAAATTGCGCGCGCCGGTCGCCTTGCGATGCGCGGTGACCAGACCGCGATAGGTGTTTTGCGACACGCCGGCGGCGATGCCCTTGGAGATGATCCGGCTGGTGGTGTTCTTGCCGAGATGGATCATCTTGGTGCCGGAATCGACCTGCTGGTGGCCGTTCGAAATCGCGATCGAATAGAACTCGCCGCGGGAATTGTCGCCGCGCAGGATGCAGCTCGGATATTTCCAGGTGATGGCCGAACCGGTCTCGACCTGGGTCCAGGAAATCTTGGAATTGTTGCCGCGGCAATCGCCCCGCTTGGTGACGAAATTGTAGATGCCGCCTTTTCCTTCCGAGTTGCCCGGATACCAGTTCTGCACCGTCGAATATTTGATCTCGGCGTCATCGAGCGTGACCAGCTCGACCACGGCGGCGTGCAACTGGTTTTCGTCGCGCTGCGGCGCGGTGCAGCCTTCGAGGTAGCTGACGTAAGCGCCCTTGTCGGCGATGATCAGCGTGCGCTCGAACTGCCCGGTGTTGCGCTCGTTGATGCGGAAATAAGTCGATAGCTCCATCGGGCAACGCACGCCCGGCGGCACGTAGACGAACGAGCCGTCGGAAAACACCGCCGAGTTCAGCGTCGCGAAGTAATTGTCCGAGGTCGGCACCACGGTGCCGAGGTACTTCTTCACCAGTTCGGGGTGCTCGCGGATCGCCTCGGAGATCGGCATGAAGATCACGCCGGCCTGCTTCAGTTCCTTCTGGAAGGTGGTCGCGACCGAGACGGAATCGAACACCGCGTCGACCGCGATTCTGCGCTCGCCTTCCGGGCGGACCACGCCTTCGAGCATCTCGACTTCGCGCAAGGGAATGCCGAGCTTCTCATAGGTCTTCAGGATCTCCGGATCGACCTCGTCGAGCGAGCCGATCTCCTTCTTCTTCGGAGCCGAGTAATAATAGAGGTCCTGGTAATCGATCTTGGGATAGTTGACCCGCGCCCATTTCGGCTCGGTCATAGTCAGCCAGCGGCGATAGGCTTCCAGCCGCCACTCCAGCATCCAGGCCGGTTCATTCTTTTTCGCTGAGATGAACCGGACGGTATCTTCCGACAGGCCCTTGGGGGCCTTGTCGGACTCGATCAACGTCTCGAATCCATATCGATACTGGTCGACGTCGATTCGCCTGA
>CAWAWU010000003.1:0-844692 GCA_963785945.1 uncultured Alphaproteobacteria bacterium | reverse complement strand
TGTCGCTCCAGTAGATGCAGCCACGCCGGTCGACGAGCACCGTTGCTCCGATTGCGCGACGAGTTTAGTCGGCTTTGCGCCGATGCGGGTCTTGGAATCGGCCGGCAGAGTAGGCAATCTCCTTCCGGGCTGGCGCGCGTCGCGAATATCGTAGACGCGCAAGCCGGCATTAAAGTAAGTGAGATAGGCGATGTCGTCGCGGTCTTCGAGACAGGGCTGATGATTCGGGTGATGATGGTTGTGCGGACCGAACCGGCCGGGCTTTTCGTAAAAGTCTTCAAGCCACTTTCCGGCGGCGGTGCCGGCAACGGCAAGAGCGAAATCATCCTCGGCTTATTTTCATCGTCCATGTCAACGATGCCCGCCAGGTTCAGATCTTCGTCACCGTTCTCGCGGATCGCCTCGTCGTTGATCAAAGCAAGCTTGCGTCGCGGCAGAGGCAAATAGGTGTGAATGCCCTGGGTCGCGGTGATGCCAGAAAGGCTAGTTGGCTGAGAATTTGCGGTTTTGAGAGATCGCTCACGTCAAGGATAATCCCGCCACCGTCACCGTAAGAAAGATAGGCTCTGTTGCCTTCGATATGCGCCGGACCGTGGCAGGAAAACCCCAGTCCGGGAATTGATACCCCGCCAACTTGTTCCGGCAACGAGAATCGGCCGATTTCGTTCTGCCGGATCGGCGATGTCGACGATCCGGTAAAATTTTACACTTTAGGCCGGGCGCGCCGGCGGCGGCGTGAACGAGATTGCCGCCGTCGTAGAAATTGCGGTGCGTGCCCGTGCTGCCGGTCTGAAAGTGGCCGATCCGCCGCGGCTTGGTCGGCTCACTCACGTCGAAAATGAAAAATCCCTCCGTCCAAAAGGTTGACCTTCGGCGCCGCCCCAGCCGGGCGCGATTCTTTCCAAACCGGTGATCATCTTGCCGTCGGCGACCTGGATTTGGATCGTCCAGGTGTTTTCTGGTCCCGCAACAAAAGTGCAAAAGTTCCGGCGCTTCCGGATCGGTGACGTCGAGCACGCTCCAGCCGCGATGCCACAGATGTCGGCGACGTAGAGATACCAATGATTGTCTACGTTCCTGCATAGCCAGCTTGAAAGCCGGCTTGCCATGGAGATCTGGTGATAGCCGACGGGCTCGATGTTATGAGCGAAATAGCCTGCGGGAATTGCGTGCGCCGTATTCATCGCCTCAGAGTAACGCCGATCTGACAGCAATATTTTTTAACCGGACATGCGCTGCACAGCGGCGAATCGGCCGGCACAGGTGCTGACCGAAGCCACCGGGGATCGTTGTATTCGATCCAATATTGCTTGGAAATTTCGCTCTGAGCGCGTCCTCGGTTTTCGCCGGGGTCTTCATCATAGCCCCAGCGGTTCGAATCCGATGCACATGGGTATCGACGCAAATGCCGGGTTTTTTGTAACCGAGTGCAACCACCAAGTTTGCAGTTTTGCGCCCGACGCCTTTTAGTTTTAACAGTTCGTCGATTTCGTCGGGGACTTCGCCACCGTATTGATCGATCAACGTCCGGCAGATGTCGAGGATGTTCTTTGCCTTCGTCTTGTCAGAAGCCGACAGGATAAATCAACTTCGCGATTTTCTTGGCACTGAGCTTGAGTATTGCGGCGGGCGAGTCGGCGACGGCAAACAAACGGTGGGAGGCTTTTGCCGTCGTCGCGTCTTGGGTCGCCAGACTAGATGCACGAGATCAATACCCGAAACGGGCTTTCGTAGGTCTCAGCCATGAGGGTTACGATCGGCGTGTCCCACTGGGGCACCTCACGGCGCAGGATACGGAGCGCCGAATGAATCTGGCGGTCTTTCATCGTGCTAGTGTTTTGCATCGCGTTGGTAGATTGGTGTTGGTTCTATCACAGTTTCACCCGACCGTCAAAAGTTTTGCCGCGATGGATGCAAAAAGAATCGCCTGCGCACTAAGATCCCGCAACCCGAAATCATCGCGGGCAACCGTCACAAACCAGCGGCGGTGCTGATCCCGATCCAAGAACGGCAGGATGACGACTATCTGGTGCTGACCAAGCGCGCAGATCATCTGCGCACGCACAAAGGTCAAATTGCTTTTCCCGGCGGCAGGGTCGATGCGGCCGATGCCGACGTGATCGGAACCGCGCTGCGCGAATGCCAGGAGGAGATCGGCGTCGATCCAACATGCGTTAGAATACTCGGCCGCTTGGATGAGTTCACCGCGGGTTACGGGCTGATTGTCACGCCGGTGGTCGGACTGATCCCGGCCGAGTGCGAATTTCGCCCTCGATCCCGCCGAAACGGTTGCTGTGGCTTCCGTGCCGATCCGCGCGCTCATGGAGCGCGCCAATTTCACCCTTCGACGATCGCCTGTCACCGGGCGGACATTCGAATTATCACTTCTACGTCAACGGCTGGGATGTCTGGGGCGTGACCGCGCGCATCATCGCGCAGTTTCTAGAGTTGGTTTACGGTTTTGAAAATCAAGAAAATTTCATAGCGAGCTTTGAGAGTTTTTCGTCAGCGTTAGCTGTTTAGCGCCGATTGCGGCCTTGCGCCGACTTCAGATCCTTTTGTGCCTCTCTGAGAAAAGAAAAATCGAGTAGAGCGGCCGGTTCGGCGCCACGTCGCGATCCGGTCGCTTATCGTGTAACAAATTTGGGTTTCGTAGAGCGATAAGAGCAGGTAAAAGAAACAGACCGCCGAGCATATTCATGGCGAGTATGATTAGCAGCTGCGAGCCCATCTCGGCCTGAAAGCGCAGCGGTGAGAACGCCCAGAAGGCGATGCTGGCCGAGATCAGAAAAGCTGTGTACAAGACGGCTTTCCCGGCCGTCGCCACGCCGTCGATGAGCGCGCGATTGGATCGTCCTTCGCCTGGTGCGTGATATTCTTTTATCTGCCCGCGACACGATATAGATGCCATAATCTTCCGCCGAAGCTGATGCCCAACTGCTGATGCGTACCGGCCAGGTATTGACGTTGAGACCGACGCCCAGTAGGACATGAGCGCCATGCCGAAAGTATTCGACATGAGGACCACGCCGACGAACAAAAGACCCGCCACCAGCGAGCGAAGCCAAGCGCGCAAAATATCATTTGAGCCGAGCAGCATCAAACCTAAAGTGAGCTTGTCGGCGCGACCGCGATTACTTCATTAGCCGCCGCGAGCACGCCGGCGTAACCGCTAGCGAGCTTGAACTCGGCCTTTCCAGCGGGTTGTGCCTGATAAAGTCATTGGCGTGCTCGATGACCTCGCGCAGTGTGTTGCCCTTGTGATCGTAGAGAAAAACGTGACGCGGCCGTGCTGAAAATTGTAGTTGACCCAGCGATCGAAATCACCCGGCTCGCTGCCGTGCTCGGCGACCATGAGAATGCCGCCGACTTCATCGCTTGAGCGCGGCAGCAATCCCCAACGCGGATCATTGTAATGCAAGACCGAGTTGATCTCGCGCTCAGGTCCGACCAACGAATCACTCGAGCCGACATGGGGCGAGCGCAGCATGTGACGTTGAAAGGCTTCGATCCGTTCGAGTACCTGCGGCGACTTCATCATGCTCTCGGCTTGACCTTCGACGATCACGTAAAGATGATCGGTGCCCTGAAATTTGTCGTTGATGTGGCGCACGCTCTGATTGTATTCAGAGTCAGGCCAGAGCAGCGGCGAACCGGGACGCGAATCGCCGACGGTGAGAAACTGATACCAGTAGGCGCTCCAGACGATGACGACGGCGAAGCCGGCGACCACGACCATGCGGCCCGATGGATGAACACAAAAGCGGCCCATGCTTCGCAGCGGGGCTTCGAGCCAATGACCTTCGCCGCCGCGCGGCAGCCGGCGCGGCGTTGGAAAATAGCAACACAGGATCGGATCCAAAAGCACCACGGTCACCAGGTTGCTGAGCACCCAGAAGCTGCCGGCGATCGCTAGCTTGGTAAGGATCGGCATGGGCGCGACCAAGAGAACGGTCAGGCCGATGGCGTCGGTGACGATGGAGACGCTGCCGGGCATCATCAGACCGGCGGCGGATTCGATGGCGGCCTTTTCTTTGTCGCCACAGCGTTCGAGCTCCTCGAAAAACCGCTCACGAAATTGGATCGAGTGGCTGATGGTTCGCGCCGCGATCAGAAAAGGCACGACCAATATCAACGGCTCAAAGTTGTAGCCCATCAGCGCCGTGAAGCCGGCGCCCCAGATGAAAGTGATCACGGCGGACAGCACCGGAATCATGACGCCATTTAAATTGCGATAGTAAAGAACCAAAATCGCGAGAATGCTCAGGCAGGTGAGAGCGATAATCAAGCCGACCGAGCGCAGATGATGATAAATCCAGCCGTAGAGAATTGGTTCGCCGGCGGCGTAGACTCGGATTTTTGAATCTTCGACTTCATGGATCGCCTGTTGAACGCGCCGAAACAGCGCCGCGTAATCGAGCCGTTCTTCGTGGAAAGCTGCCGTGATCAGCGCGGCTTTGCCATCCTCCGAAACCAGCCGCCCGACGATGGTCGGGTTGGCGTAGACGATGCTGCGCAGACGCTCCATCTCCGCCGCGCTCTGGGGCACACCCGGCCACATGACCGGCTGTACTTCGATGCCCCAAGCCGTCGCCCGAACGTCCTTTACCTTTTGCCGGGCGATGGAAAAAATTTGGTAGTTGTTAGCGCCGGGCGTGCGCTCGATCATCTCGGTGAGCTTCTTGATTTTTTCCAGCACCGGAACGTTGAAAATATCGCCGTCGGTGACTTCAACCGACAACATGACGACGTTGGCGCCGCCGAAGATCTTCCAATAGCGCTCATGCACGCGGATGTAGGGGTGATCTTTCGGCAGGAGATCGGCAAAAGCCGTGTACATCTCGATTTTGAACGAGAGGTAAGCAAAGATCAGCGTCGTGACAACGATGAGGGCTAAAATCATCGCGCGTCGCTGTACGACTAAGGTAGCGACTCGCCTCATCGCGCGCGAGCAGAGTCCTTCGCCGGCGACAGAATGTCGATCTTGAGGCGCTTCCAGGTTGTGCCGCCGTCTTCAGTTCGTAAGACGAGACCGCGGTTGCCGACAGCCAGTCCTAAACCGTCTTTGCCAAATGCGATGGCGTTCAAACTCAACCGGGCAATGTTCGAAACTGCTTGCTGCCAGCGATCGGTATGTGTCTCGGCTCGAAGCAGGGTGCCGCGTTCACCGACAGCCCATAGCTGTTCGCCGGACGCTGCGGCGGCAAACAGATGGTTGGCATCGACGGGGCTGTTCCTGTCGTTACGCTGGCGAATAATTTCCCAACGCGTGCCGTCGCGGGTCTTGAGAACAACTCCGTCAAGGCCAAAGGCATAACCCGTGCGCGGCTGAGTGAATAGCAGAGCAAAAAGGTTGCGGCTTTCACCGCTCGAGAAGGAAACTTCAACGGGACTCTTTTGCTTGTTCCAGGTTTTGCCGCCATCCTCAGTCGCGAAGATGACGCCGAACTCGCCGGAAACCCAGCCGCGCATCGGGTCGGCGAAATAAACGCCGCTAAAAGTCAGGTCTCCAGGCACCGATGAATTGATCCAGGACCGTCCGCCGTCCACGGTTCGCAATATTGCGCCGCGGCTACCGACCATCCAGCTATGAGCCTCATCGAGCCAAAATGAACCGAAAAGATGCTCCGGCGTGTTGGTTGCCTGAACGCGCCATCCTTTGCCGCCGTCGTCAGTACCCAAGAGCGTCCCGTGACTGCCACTGATCCAACCTTTCGCCGGGTTGACGAAGCGTACGGTGAATAGCGCGTTGTGCACGGGACTGGGTTGGAGTTGCCAACTTCCACCGCGGTCGGTCGAATGCAGAATCGTGCCGTAGTAACCGACGACCCAGATCCGGTCGCCGATGATCTGCACACCGTAGAAATTCTCGTTGACGGCCGGATTCTTTGGCGCGCTGTCGGCGTTGACGTCGAAAGCTGCCGGGACCAATCCCAAGATCAGTCCCAAGCAACCGAGCAAGAGAAAATGCATGAAAAGAATTCAGGTCGCGTTCGTGCTGTTTGCCATTACTCGATAGACCCGCCGCGCATGATACTTTCCAGCGTGGCCAGGCTGAACATGGTCGCAGAATATCCCTTATTATAGGATCGCGTCGCGGTAACGATGGTTGAGCGGCCATTTTGCACGTTAACGATTACGACATCCGCCACCGACCAGGCTTCGCGGCCATCCGCAAGTTTTACCGGCGTGAACATGCCGAACTGCTCTTTCCAATACTCGCCGCGTTTGTCCCAGATCAGGGTCCAGTGCGTGTCAAAAGTCATTTTGTTGAGGTGCAATAACTTTCGCGGATAGCAGTAGCTGGAATCCTTTGGCGTGATTTCCAGCACATAGGTATCGACGACTTCCCATTTTTCATCCAATGGCAAATAGTCCCCTGGCTTGCGATTGAACGGCAGATGCTCTTGACTCAGGTTTGCCAGCATCTTTTTTTCGCCGAGAAACTTGTAATTGAAGTCGGTGATCTTGCCATTGAAGCTGTTGATGTCGTCGAGGTTAAATTCGCTTGGCGCCAGAGTTTGGCAGCGCTGCGTCGTCGTGGCGCGGCGGATGCGCCGGATGCTTGGGATGTAAATATACAAATCGTCGGCGCGATTGGGATCGGCGTAGCGGATTTCCAGCGTCGTCGTGCCGGCGGCGTCGCGCGGATAGCTATCGACGCGCAACTGCATGTAATCGATATGCTCATAGCCGGGGATCGCCGGTTTGGGATCGAGATTGTAGCGCGTGCGTGGGAAGAGAAAATAAGAGACCAGATCGGCTCGGCGTTCGGCGCCGTCTTTCTCGATGGCTGAACGAATGATTTTTCCACCTTTGACCGCGCCGCCGGTCTTGTAATCGTCGCCCAGCCAGCGCCAGAAAAAATTCCATGCGAGCTTCTGCCCGATCTGCGCGTCGCTCAAGTCGAGCTTTGGAAAAGGCTGTCCGGCGGTGTAGCCCAAAAGCTCGCCGTTGGCGCCAAGACGAACTTTGCCGGAATATTTTTCGGTGGCATCCGCGTACTCTTTAAGCGGACGGTACACTTTTGGCGCTTTGATCTGAATGCTGTGGCCAGCTTTGATCCGATTCAAAAAATTGTCCCCGACCATGCCCTGGATTCTCTGCCAATTGTTCGGACCGATGGTATCGCCGGGCTTGAGATCGGCGTCCGCGGCAATTAGATCGATCCCAGGCAAAAAACATATTGCCAAAAGCAACAGTAGGGCGCCCCCAGTCGGACAAACGAACAGTCTTCTTTGGGCTGGTTTCATGGAATTTGCCTCTGCTTTCAACGTCTAGAACTGGTAACGCATTTTGAGAAAGACCGAGTCCTTCTCGTCAAAAAATCCAAAGGACTTAAATTTGTTCCGACCGCCATAAAAAGCGCCGACTAGGCTCAACCGGATCTTTTCATTTCCCGGCGGCACATAGCTAATCGCCGGATTCACCGACCAATAACCGTCAGGATCATACGCGGTAAAGACATCCGGCAAAATCGTATCGCCAAGGTAGCCGGTGCCCATTCTGAAGGTCAGGGTGGTGGAAACCTTCTTGATCCTTTCAGCGCTAGAGAAGGGATGGATGCCATCTTCGTAGTTAAAAATAATGCTTTGGAAGATTTGAAAAGATAAATTAAAGGCGCGCCAGGGGTCGTCAGGGTGAAGAAACGGGATCAACGTCGTGCGGTCGAACCCGAGAGCGTATCTGAGCGTGTGTTTTTCCACGACTCCATCCGGATGTTTCGGATCGACCGTGGCTTTCAGGCCGAATGCGCCGGGGAATTTTGAGATGTTGTACGGCTTGTCCGGCAGGAACGCCATTTCTCCTCTAACGGTGGTGTTCACTGGTAGACCCAATACATCGCCCACCGGGTAGTTGAACTGACCGGCGAAAATATTGGTGCGATCGTTCACCAGCCGAAGGCTGACAACGCTCGGCGCGGCCCCGGCGAGACATGGACCGGCCACAGGCGCTGAGCAACTGACCCCTTTGACTTTAAATACCATGTCGGTTGACTGCGGGTTGAAACCCCAAATGTAACCAAGGCTGAAATTCAGTTTTCCAATACTGTGACTCATCCGTGTGCCGATCTTCCAGCTATCGCCGGCATCAGGTAACTCGCGGCTGGTGCTGGGAATAACCAGGCACGAAACCGAGACTAAAGCGGAATTGGCAGCACATGCGGGATTAAGCGAATTGGCAAACAAGTTGCCGAAGCCGTTAAAGGTGGTCGGCCCCAATCTAAAAATCTGTCGCGTTTCCGGATGGGCGGACCATCTACCGTAGCGAACCTTCAAATCGCCGGTATCGTTGCTGCCGACGATCTCATCGACGCGTTGTTTTGCTTCATCGAAGAAGCCGGGCAGGGCGAAAAATTCCAAAATGGTGTTGCTCACCGGCTGCACCGTGTAGTGCGCGCGCAGTCCCCAGCCGGGAATCCTCGTTTCATCCAGGTTGAAAAGATTGGGCGCAGCAGGCGGCGAGAAAGTGAGATCCTGGGGATTGATCAGATCAAGAAGTCTGATCCCGTCCGTCTCGCCCCATGAAATGAATTGTCTGCCGAGCCGGATCTTCCAGCGATCATGGGGCCGCAGATCGAGGACGGCTTCCCAGGGTTCGAAACTGTCCTCGTCGTAGAAGGTGTTAGGAAGTGGTTTGACCGGCGCGGCCGGAAAATAAGTAACGCTCTGCTTCCGACTCTTCGCTTCCGCGTTGTAGCGCGGTTCCTTGACGAACCGCCAAGAAATAAAAAACTTGGCCCAGTCGGTCATGTCGACGTTGACCTCGGGCTGGACCGTGAATCGATTCATAATGAAGCGATTCGATGTGTCGAAGAAGTGACTGCCGTGGCTCACCGAAAGTCCGGACGCGTTCTCCAGGAACCCGCCAAAAGTCACTTTTTCTTTCAAAAACGTGTCGAACTCGTCGCCGAAAATGGATTCGGCAAATGCCGCACCCGGAATTGGCCACAGCAGGATAAATGCAAGCGCGAACCCGTGCCGCAAGAATCTCATAAACTCCTCCGTCGACGGCGAGTAAACGATGTTTTCACGCAAAGTTCGTGATAATTCTTGTAAAGCGTTCCTCGATCGGGTCGAAAAAATCATTCGAAAATTTCGTTTATAATCTAATAGTTAATATGTCAAGTAATTTTCTTGCAATCATTTTATCCGCGACATTGCTTGCGGCTCCCTATTTGTGGCCGAACACCTTCGCGCTCGCATGGGTCGCGCTGGTGCCATTTTTCTGGGTATTAGCGAGAGTACGAACGCCGCGGCAGGCGATCTTTTATGGCTGGTTGATGGGATTTTGTGCTCATCTGATCGGCTTTCATTGGCTGGTGTACACGATCAGCGCGTTCGGCGGTTTCCCTTACGCAGTCAGCGTTTTGGTTTTTTTGCTCTATGCCGCGCTGCAGGCGCTGCAAATGGCGATCTTCGCGCTGCTTGTGCGCAGCGTCGGGTTCGGGCCGTTGCACATTTTTCCGGCGCTGTTTTGGGTGCCGTTGGAATTTTTATTTCCACTGCTATTTCCCTGGCACATCGCCAACTCGCAAGTGTCCTTCGCTTGGTTCATTCAAACAGCTGACCTGGTCGGTCCCTACGGCGCGAGCTTCGTCGTAGTTTGGTTCAATGCGGCTGTGTTTAGACTTGCAACAGCCAAGAAAGAGGAGCGCTGGTCGAGTTTGTTGCCGTTCGCCTATGCTGCGTTGAGCGTTCTGGTCTCCTTGGTTTACGGCGTCCAACGGCTCGAAAGTGTTTCCGAAGAAATCGCGGGGGCGCGAAAAATCTCGGTGGCATCGGTGCAAGGAAATGTCGATATCGACATGAAATGGAACCCGGTCCTGGCGCAGAAAAACCTCGACAAGCACCGCGAGCTAACCGCACAATTGAATCCGGTCGCGCTGGTGATTTGGCCGGAGTCGTCCATCGAATTCATGGTTCCCGAAGATTTGCCGGCGTTGCCGTTCGAATCGATGCCGTCGTTCAAGTCCGACCAAACCTATTTTATCTTTGGCGCGAAAAGTTTTCGTGGCCGGCTGGGCACTCCGAATGGCAAAGCCTTCAATACCGCGTTTTTCACCGATGCCAGAGGGCGTATTCTCGGACGCTACCACAAGCAGGTACTGCTGGCCTTCGGCGAGTATCTGCCGTTCGCGAAAATTCTCGCCTTGCTACCCGCGATGCCACTTGCCGACGGTTTTACGCCGGGCGGCGGACCGGTAGCCTTTCAGCTCTCGCGCGGCGTGCGTGCCGGTCCGTTGATCTGTTACGAGGATTTGATGCCAGATCTGGCGCGCAAAGCGGTCAGCGAAGCGCGCGCTAATTTTCTCGTCAACATGACCAACGATGCCTGGTATGGAAAATCGGTCGGACCCTGGCAACATCTGTGGCTGGCACAGTCGCGCGCCATCGAGACCCGGCGCAGCCTGTTGAGGGTTACCAATACCGGTGTGACTTCCCTGGTCAATGCCAAAGGAGAGCTGGTGCAAACCCTGCCGATGTTTAGCGCGGGCGCGATGCAAACCGACGTTGATATTCTAACCGGCGAGACCTATTACGTCCGCTTCGGCGATTGGTTCGCGTGGGGTCTGACGGCGGTCTCGATCGCAATCGCGCTTTTACATTTGCGGCGAACGTTGAAAAGGGAGTAACCGAAGAACGCGCCGCAATGCCGCAACAACCGTCTTGCTCGCAGAGTCCTCTGCTTCATTTATAACTCGTTAATAATGAAAGATTGGTTTTATAACTTATGTGAATGTGTAAGAAAATGTATAAGTCACGCACGGCATCGGAACGAATTTTTTCAACCCATCAGCAAGTGGAGAACGGCGGCTGCTCCACGTCATTGCACACAGATGCCGATGCCTGGCAGAGTTGCGTGCGGGAGCAAAGTTAGAGTCCCGCTTACACTCTGTGCAACCGGGCAATGCAAATACCGGCAGTGCGCCCGAGAGGTTTTGTTGCTTCCCTCCAAGGTAGGCCTTGACAAAGAAATCTCCGTACTTAAATTTCCGCGAGCTCGCGGCGCGAGCGCGAACCCCTTATTAGGAGGCATCGTTATGGTGACACTGTGCGCCCCTTCTTCTCGAGTTTCCGACGACACCGGAACAGCTGCTACGATCTAGTCAACGTCATTCCACCAGACACAAGAGTCCCCGTGCCGACGCGCCGCGCGTCTTTTCAGAATATTTTATGACAACCGCTACAACCCAAGAAACCCACGGCTTCCAAGCCGAAGTCAAACAACTCCTCAACCTGATGATCCACTCCTTGTATTCCAACAAGGAGATTTTTTTGCGCGAGCTGATTTCCAATGCCTCGGATGCAGCGGATAAGCTGCGTTTTGAGGCTCTTACCGACAACGCGCTGATGGAAAACGATGCGGAGTTGAAAATCCGCGTATCATACGACCCGAAGGCGCGCACAGTGACCGTGACCGACAACGGCACCGGCATGTCGCGCGATGAAGTCATCGCCAACATCGGTACCATTGCGAAATCCGGCACGCACGAGTTTTTGGCGAGTCTGACCGGCGACCAGCAAAAGGACGCCAACTTGATCGGCCAGTTCGGCGTGGGTTTTTATTCGTCGTTTGTGGTGGCCGACAGAGTAACGGTGGTAACGCGCCGTGCAGGGTTGACCAAAGAGCATGGCGTGCGTTGGGAATCCGACGGCGGCGGCGAATACACACTGGAAGTAGTGGAAAAAGAATCACGCGGCACCGAAGTCACGCTGCATTTGCGCGAGGGCGAAGACGAGCTCGCCAACGGTAACCGGTTGCGCAACATCATTCGCAAGTACTCCGACCACATCACGTCGCCGATTGTGATGAAGGAAGAAGAATGGGACAAAGACAATTCGCGCTACCGCACCACGGGAAAGGATCAAACCGTCAACCAGGCGAGCGCGTTGTGGGCGCGGTCGAAAAACGACATTACCGAAGAGCAGTACCACGAGTTCTACAAGCATGTGGCGCACGACTTCGAAGCACCGCTGGCTTATACCCATAACAAGGTCGAAGGCCGCAAGGAATACACACAACTCTTATATATACCAGCGCGTGCGCCGTTCGATCTATGGGACCGCGAACACCGGCGTGGCATCAAGCTCTACGTGCGGCGCGTATTCATTATGGACGACGCCGAGCAATTGCTGCCGGTATATTTGCGCTTTGTGCGCGGCGTGATCGACTCGGCCGACCTGCCGTTGAACGTGTCGCGCGAAATCCTGCAGGAATCCAAGGACATCGACGATATCCGGTCCGCCAATGTCAAGCGCGTGTTGTCGCTGATCGAAGACCTCGCTGAGAAGAACCAGGAAAAATTCGCGACCTTTTGGAAGGAATTCGGCAAAGTCATCAAAGAAGGTGTGGTGGAGGACTACGATAACCGCGAGCGCGTTGCCAAAGTATTGCGCTTTGCTTCCACGCATACGGATACCGAGGCGCAAGAAGTTTCGCTCGCGGATTACATTTCGCGCATGAAGCCCGAGCAGGAAAAAATCTATTACGTCACTGCGGAAACCTTTGCCGCGGCCAAAAATAGCCCGCACCTCGAAGTGTTTCGCAAAAAGGGCGTGGAAGTGCTGCTGATGTACGACCGTGTCGACGAATGGGTGACGCAGCATTTGATGGAGTTCGAAGACAAAAAACTGCAGTCGGTGGCGAAAGGTCGGCTGGAATTGGGCAAGCTCGAAGACGAAGCCGAAAAAAAAGCGCAGGAAAAAGAAGAAAGCGAGTCCAAACCCTTGCTCGAACGCATCAAAAAATCCCTGGGCGAATCGGTCAAGGATGTGCGCGTGACGCTGCGGCTCACCGATTCACCGGCGTGTCTGGTGATGGATGAGCATGACATGGGCGCGCACTACCAGCGGCTACTCAAAGCCTCCGGCCAAAACGTGCCGGCGTCCAAGCCCATTCTCGAAATTAATCCGCAGCATCCATTGGTGCTGCGTTTGAAGGATGAGGCCGACGAGGCACGCTTTACCGATCTCGCCAAAGTGCTGTTCGATCAGTCGATGCTCGCCGAAGGCGGGCAACTAGAAGACCCGGCCGGGTTTGTGAAGCGCTTGAATCAGTTGATGCTGGCTTTGGGTACCTAACTAAATAGGTGCGCGGTGGCGTTTGTCGGTTTTGCCGGCCTGTCGCGACTGAAGATCCGTACAAAGACGGCACCACGCATAGGGTCATGGAGCCACTGGAGTTCATGGAGCGCCTAGCTGCCTGGCGCCCCCCGGTCGCGTCGCCCAGCTGATTCGCTTTCATGGAGTGCCGGCGCCCAACGCCACGAGCGCAAAGATTACCCGCCGGAAACCGCTAAATCATGCGGTCGTTTGCCGAGGCGCCGGCCGCCGTTCGGCGTGATCACCACAGTGTCGCCCCAGGTGCTGATCGATGAACCGTCGGCGGTGATGGCGGATGGTTTGCAGATGAACACCATATTCTCCCGCAAGGTGACACCGAGCTGGCGCGGGCTCTTGGCGTGAGCCGTGATAATCGGGCCGTCGTCACCGGCGCCGCGGCCGTGCATATTCAAATCGCCGCGCGCACCGGCGGCCGGCCCGGATTTCGGTGTCACGGCCGCGCCGACTTTCAATGTTAAGTCAGCGAGCTCTTTCACCGACGTGCCGGGTTTCAACTGTTCCATCACCCGATTGAAAATCTCGCGCTGGACCTTGATCAGTTCCTGGTGCACCGGGTCGGCCGCGCCGACAAATACAGGTTGAACCCCCTGGGCGCGATAGCCGACCCAATTGGCTTCCAACTCGTTGATGATTAGATCGCCATATTCCAGGAGACGCATGCTCGGGCGGGTTAAAGTTCGGCGAACGTTTTTCCCGGATATCCAATTGCAGTGGACCGGCATCTCCGAGCCGTTGCGCATCATGCCGTACTGCGCCGCGGCCCAGACATCCCAGTCGCGCGCGCCCGGCTTCGCCGCCTCGATTTCCGCTTTGTAGCCTTCCTCGACGATTTCCATCGATTTGCTGAGCACGGCGATTTCTTCCGGGCTTTTGGTATAGCGCACCTCGGTCAAGATCGGCGTGGCGTCGACGAGTTGAGCGTTGGGAAAGGCATCGCGAATACGCTGCCAGGTGCCGTGCAAAATGGTTCCTTCCGGCGTGCGCGTGCCTTCTACTTCGCCCAGACCGGCAATGCCGATGCGGCCCCGTTCGACGTTGAGTTCTTTCAGGCGCTCGACGATGATCTTGCCGTATTCCCGCCGTGCCTCGCGGACATCGGTCGTCCATTCTTGGGTCGTGGTCCAGCGCGGATTCGCGGTGGTTGCGATGGCCGTCACCGCGCCGTCCAACGGAAAAACCGCCGCGATGTCGGCATCGCCGCCACCGCCGCAGTGGGTGAGGTAGCGCGTGTTGGCTTGAAAATCCATCGAGTGGCCGGTGTTCTGCGGCGTAACGATGACATCGATGTTCTGTTCGGCCATTTTGGCGCGTACTGCTTTCCAGCGGCGGTCGCGCTCGGTGAGCGAAAAGCGAGGATATGAATAAAGTTCAGACATCATAATCTCCGTTCAAATTGTTCAAAACGTTCAAATCGTTCAAGCCGACAGACGGCGAATCCGGCCACGAAGCACGCCCACGCGATTACGCCGATGGTTTTCGCCGCTCGCGCATGCGCGTCAGCGAAGCTTGGAACAGGCGTTCCGCCTCCTCCGCTAATTCTCTGGGCGGCCACTCTTGCTTGTGCACGCAGTGACTCTTGTCATACGGGCCGACGGGGAAGTGCTCGCGCTGCGTTGGCGGGACATCGGAACAATGAATCTCCAAATGGTTGCCATCCGGGTCGTTGAAATAAATTTCCGCGCCTTTGGTTCCCGCGCGCGTCATCGGACCGACAAAAGGAATTTTCCATTTCTCGAAATGCTCCGTCCATTTTGCCAAATCTTCGGCCGAAGTATCGAGGGCCAGGTGCGGGTGCGACTGATTCCAATCCGGCTGACCGAAGCTCTGCTCGAAGAGATCGACTTCGAAACCGGCCGCCAGGCGAACGCCCACCTGCAATGAGCGAGCAAGTCCTTTGGCGGCGCGATCGGGCGCGGATTCGTGATGCGCTTCAGCGCCGAGGACGACGATATAGAATCGCGCCGCTCGGTAGCGATCTTTTACCGGCATGGTCAGATGATTGAGACCGCGAATGTGCAGCAGTGCATCCGGGTTGGTGTTTTCGTCGGTCATGGCACACCTCCGAAGAGAGTTGGAGTGATGGAGTGCTGAAGTGATGGAATGTTGAGGATGGCAAGAGCAACTCAGCTTTGGATCAGGCTCATACGGCTACGAATTCCAACTCGCGCTTTCCTAGTCTTCTCGCCCCGTTTGCTTCGATCGCGACGGTATCGCCGGCGCGAATCGAGTCGCGCATGAAGCCCTGTTTGGCAGCCGGCTTCAAAATGAAAACGTGGCCGGCTTTGAGGGTGGCGTCTTTTTCGGGAAAGTCGTGGCGCGCGCCCCAGAGCATGGGCGCATCTTCGCCGAGGCCGCGGCCGTGCATCAACGCGCCATCCGGCTCGTAGCCGGCGGAGCGCACTTCATCTTGATAAAACTTCGCCACGGCGCCGAAAGTAATTCCCGGTTTTAGAAATTTGAGCATTTTGTCGAAGATGGCTTTGGTGGCGTCGAAAATTTTCTCCAGCTCGCGCGGTTTGGGGCCGAGCGAGATCGGTTGCAGCGCTTGGGCGATATAGCCGGCGTATTTGCCTTCCACTTCGCTGTTGATCAAATCGCCGGGCTTGAGCTGGCGGGTAGTGAAAACGCGTTGCGCCCAAGGAACTTCCGGCCCGCCGGTGCCAAACAGCAACATGGTGATTGGCTCGCCGCCTTGACGGACAATCTCGCGCAGCATCTCGGCGATCAGCTCGTTTTCGCGCACGCCGACTTTAGAGTGAGCGATCAACACGTCGATCGCTTTGCCGATGATGTCGGCAGCTTTCTCGATGAACGCGACTTCCTCCGCGCTCTTGACCGCGCGAACTTCCTGGATCAGATCGGTGGCGTTCTCGAACTTTACAGCCGGCAGCGCCTGGCGGATCTTTTCGAAAGTGCCCCACGGCACCACGCCCTCCGGCGCGCGCACGAGACCGGACAACCCGATCACGCCGACGCGCTCGGCGCGGATTTCTTTCAGCCGTTCGATCACCGGTTCGCCGTAGGAGCGGCGCGACGGGCGGATGTCTTTCACCCAATCCTGCGCCAGACCCCACCACTCGATTTCGTTGGCGCCGCGCACGACGGCGGTGACATCGCCTTCTAGAGGTAGGACCGCACCGACTTCGGTTTGGGTGCCGCCGATCTGGGTGATGTAGCGGGTGTCGGCGCCGAACTGGTCCCAGTGACCTTCGTTCGGCAAGCTGATGAGCGCGTGCAGGTCGGCCTCGCGCATGTCCTGGCGCAACCGAGTCCAACGACGGTCACGCTCTTCCAATGAAAATGTCGGAATGATCGGTTTTTCGAGCGACACGTTTGATCCTTATGGATTGGGTTTAATGCCGCGGTCGAAGCGCGACAACCCTCTGCCGAGTTTTTCTCGGTTCGCCTCGGTTCTTTGCCATTTTTCTTCGTCGGAAATGAGCGACCAGTTCTCTTTGCCGAGGGCGGTGATCTGCAGCTTGTTGGTATCCGGGTCGGAAAAATAAATGCTTCGTTCTCCCGGCGCGCGCAGGCCGTCCTCAGAGCGAAAGTCGCCTTGATTGACGCCTCCCCGGGCGGGAATAAGCTCGAGCATCCTGTCGAAATCTTCCTGGCTGACGTTGAACGCCACGTGAACGGCCCGGCCATGCCGTTTTGTCCGATCCGAAAGTGCGTCGACTTGCTTGACCGCTAAAAGCTGATGATTGGGAAATTCAAAGAAGTGCTCATCCTGGACTGCACCTACGAATGTCAGGCCGAGGGCTTCGCCATAAAACTTTTTGGCATTTTCTAAATCCTTGGTCTCGAAGACGACATGGCTCAAACTGACGTCGCCCAAGGATCGGCGGTTCATGCAGATCTCGAAATGATTGTTATCGAAGTCGGTGAAGCGAAACGAACGAATGAACGGCGAGTCGCTGTCTTGCGCGCAGACTTCACCGCAGGCGACCCGGACTGTTTGATTCGACTGACCGTCGCGTTGAAAATTTCGTCTGAGCCGACGGCAACGGCGTAGCGCGGCGCGCCGCTGGGAGACGCATCGGCCTGAATGCCGGGTAGATTCAAGCCGATGATATTTTCGCCGGCTTTGACGTAAGTATGGCGCGGCGATCCGTCGGCGTTTTTCCGCTGGGTCAAAAACGTCAGGCCTACGGTGTCGATATAAAATTTCTCCGAGCGCGCCAGATCGCGCACCGGAAAGGCAACGTGGTCGAGGGTTTCGGCGCCAAACATGTTTTCCTCCGTTTGCTGATTCCTGATCGTTCGATGGTCGGTCATGATCGTTTGCTAGGATGATTTTCGCTTCAACACAATCTCGTCGAGGATTTGGATGCCATCTTTGAGAAGTCTGTGGTTCTGTTCCATGGTGTTCAGCTGGATGCGCGGTGTGCCCAATAAATTCTGCAACTCTTTCATGCGCGGATAGATCGGCTCGACCTTGGGATGCGCGACGACGCGGCCTTCCTTGGCAATGAGCCGCTGGCCTTCTTCAGAGATTAAAAAATCGTAGAACAGCGCGGCGGCGTGCGGATGGGGCGCGTTGCGCGCCAGCGTCAACGGGTACAACAGCGTCGGAATGAGGTCTTCGGCGACCCAATCGACCGGCGCATTTTGCGCGCGCAAGCCTTCATTGTTGTACGCGTAAGTCGTCACGGCCAGCGGCGCTTCGCCGGCCATCATCATCTGCGTCGTGGTATCGCGGCCGACGCGGATCAAAAGCTGCTGCTGGCTTAGCTTGGTCAGGTAATTCACGGTTTTTTCTTTGCCCCATGCGCCGAGCAGAGACATGACTTCTTCGAGGGAGGACTCGTCGAAGAGAATCTCACCTTTCCACCTGGGCTGCAGCAACTCTTCCCAGGTTTTCGGCACGTCCTTGCGGTTGACCTTGCGCGGGTTGAACGCAAAGATGCGAAACGCATAGTTGATGCTGGTGAAGAATGGCGCCTTTGCGTGAGCCGGATAAATTGCGCGGCCCGGCGTCTCGTACTTGGCGAGAAGATTCTTTTCGAGCATCGGTGGCATGTGACAACTCGGTTTTCGACATCAAGACCGAGATCCTGCGAAAGATAGTCGATAAAATTGTCGCAATCGTCCTGGGTCTGAAACCCGATCAGATCGTACGCCAGCATCGCCTCGATCAGTTCGCGATGATGCGGCACGCCACCAATCACGGCGCGCGCGGGCCATGGCGTATGCAGGAAGAAGCCGATCGGCTGCTTGACGCCGAGATCGCGCAACTCCGCGCCGAGCGCGAGGAAATGATAATCCTGAATCCAGAACGCGGCCTCCGGCTTCTGGAACCGGAGCAGGGCCTTGGCCATGAATGCGTTCACTTCGCGATAGGAAAAATAGTCATCCTGCGAGGTGCGGATCAGATCGCTGCGCGAATGCAGCGCCGGCCACAACGCCGAATTGGCAAACCCCTCATAATAGCCGCCGTAATGCGCGGCCGGCAGATCGAGCATGGCCAGCGCACCGGCTCCGAGGGCCTCGATTTCGGCAAACGGCTCCTTCTGCGCACCATCGCGAACGCGGCCGCTGGAACCGACCCAAATCGCACCGGATTTTTCCACTACCGGCAATAAAGCGGCTGCGAGCCCTCCCGTCATGGGCTCATTGGCCTTGCCACGCGATACGCGATTTGAAACGACGACGAGATTCACAGGGTCCCCTCCTGATGGCGCTCGCGTATTAACAACCATTCATCAATATGGTTCCCAGCCAACCTTTCAACGAAATGAAACCAAATTCGGGCCGGGCGCGGCGGAACTCCATGATTCCAGCGCGAAAACCCGATGACCGGCTTTGATTGCGGAAAAAGCGAATTGGCGGCGAACACAATCCGGCCGCTATTGGCCGACGCCGATCATTGCCTGATCGCAGCGTCGTCATCGATCAGCCGCGCGAGAAAGGCACGCACATCGCTCGGTTCATCGAAATGGCCCGCGACGCCTTGCGCGCGCCGGCCGACGGAAAAAGCCAACCCATTGAGATCGGGCATGATCGCGAACACCGTTTCGTCGGTGACATCGTCGCCGATGAAAATCGGACGCCGTCCCTTGAACGGTTCGTGCTTCATCAGTTCAAGCACGCCCGACGCCTTGTTGAATCCGGAATGCTTGATCTCGCAGACGCATTTGCCGGGCAGCACCTCGATCGGAGCGTTGGGTAGATCGGCCCGGATCAGCGAGACCGCCTCGTAAATCGCCTTCTCGGCATGCGGCGCCAGCCGGTAATGCAGCGCCAGCGAATAGCCCTTGTCTTCGAGCAGAATTCCCGGGCTGAGTTTGGCTATCGCAGCCAGCCGCCGCTTCAATTCCTTGTCCATCGGCGGCGCATGGGTCGCGACCGCCTCGCTGTCGCTCGAGATCCGCATTTCGGCGCCGTGGCCTCCAACCCCCGGAAATTGTTCGGGCGCGAAGATCAAATCGATATCGTTGAGCGAACGTCCACTGACCAGCGCAAGCGCGCCCGAGGTCCGTTGCAGCAAACCATTGAGCGTCTTGGCGAGGCCCGGCGGCACCCATACCTCGCGTGGCGTCGGCGCCAGATCCAGCAGCGTGCCGTCGATATCAAGCAGAACGGCGGTCTCGCTCAAATGCGGCACCATCGCGTGCGGCACCGGCACGGCGTCCGGCGCCTGCTCGTCTTGCGGCGATAAATCTTCTCGTAAAGGCATTTCGGCGAGATCCTGCTTCATGTCATCCTACTCCACAAAGGCGAGCGGCCGTGCGACAGATTCGAGCGATTTGCGCTCGGCCGCGATGGCATAGCGCCATGCGACTGCCGCCGCAGCCACCATCAATGCCGCCCCAAAAAGGTAGCCGGCGAAAACGCTGTTGCGCGATCCGGTGTCGATCAGCGCACCAAACAAGGCGGGACCCACCACCCCGCCGATGGCGGTTCCGATCGCGTAAAACAGCGCGATAGCCAGCGCACGGACTTCCAGCGGAAACGTCTCGCTGACCGTGAGATAGGCCGCACTTGCGGCCGGCGAGGCAAAAAAGAAAATCACCATCCAGGCAATGGTCTGGCTCTGCGCAGTCAAGGCGCCGATCGAGAACAGATATCCCGACAGCGCCAACAGAACGCCCGATATGCCATAGGTCAGCGTGATCATGGTACGGCGGCCCAGCGTGTCGAACAGACGTCCGAGCACCAGCGGTCCGAGAAAATTGCCGGCTGCGAACGGCAGCAGGTACCATCCGACATGACCCGCCGGGATGTGAAAGAAATCCGTCAGCACCAGCGCGAAAGTGAAGAAGATCGCGTTGTAGAAAAACGCCTGCGCGACCATCAACACCAAACCGACCAGCGACCGCTGGCGATAGGTGGTCAACAGCGTGTGGGCCACCTCGCCGAGCGGTGTATGATCGCGCATCCGGATCTTGATTTTCGGCAGATCCTGTTGCGGCACATCGCCGGTTGCCGATCTCTCGATGTCGGCAACGATCGCGTTCGCTTGATCGGGATGACCATGAATCATCAACCAGCGCGGGCTTTCCGGAATCCACATCCGCATCACCAGCACGACCAGGCCAAGGCAGGCGCCGATGAAATAGGCCAGCCGCCAGCCTTGATCCGGCCCGATGGTTGCGGGATCAAGCAATACGATCGCAGCGATCGCGCCGATCGCCGCGCCGATCCAGAAGCTGCCGTTGATCAGAAGATCGGTCCAGCCGCGATAGCGCGCCGGCACCAATTCCTGGATCGTCGAATTGATCGCGGTATATTCGCCGCCGATGCCGGCCCCGGTCAGAAAGCGAAACAGCGCGTAACTTGCAACGCTCCAGGACAACGCGGTGGCTGCCGTTGCGGCGAGATAGAGCGCCAACGTAATGAAGAACAGTTTTCGGCGCCCGATCCTGTCGGTCAGCCAGCCGAAGCCGAGCGCGCCGAGCACAGCGCCGGCCAGATAGGCGCTATTGGCAAGCCCGACATCGAAATTGGAAAAACGCATGACCGGACTTTCTTTCAGCGCCCCCGCCAGCGCGCCGGCGAGCGTGACTTCCAGCCCATCGAGAATCCACGTGATCCCGAGCGCGAGCACCACACGGGTGTGAAAGCCGCTCCAGCGCAGATTATCGAGCCGCGCCGGAATGCTGCTCTCGATGATGAGATCGTTGTCCTGCGGCACGGGTGCAGAAGCCACAGCAATGTCACTGGCCGCCGACCCGAGCCGCATCCGTTGCCAATCCATCCGAATATGCCAATGAGAAATACCCCGGAACACGCCGTTCCAAGGTTCTCAGAATGTGATCCCGACAATCATGATGATTGCCACGGACGATAACGCGGACCCGCGCTCGAGGTTCCCGCTTGTTCATGTCGGAACCAAGGAAATCGGCCACCGTTTTTCGCCTGACAACGATTGGAGTTGATCATGGTCGAACGTCGGAAAGCGGCGCGTAAGTCACCGGGCCGTGCGAAGCGCGCGACGAAAGCGGTGAAAAGCGCAACTCCCGGAAAATCTGCGGCGACGAAGAAGCCGGGCCGGTGGTCGCAGCGCGTGACGAAACAAAGCGACGCGCTGGATCTGAAGCGTGGCGTGTTTACCCTCACCGATCCGAAGAAAATCGCAGCATCCCTCAAACGCTCGGCGGAGCATAGTTCGCGCCGCAAGGCGGGCGCCTATCGCTCCGCGCTCTCGATGCTGACATTCTACATCAACCGGGCCGGCAAGACCCTGGCCAAAACGCAGCGGGATCGGCTGCAGCGCGCCAAGACCGAACTAAAGCATCAATTCGGGCGAGAGTAAGCCTTCGGGCGAGAGTAAGCCTTGGCGTCGTCAAGCCTCTGCGTCGTCAATCCTTGGCGTCGTTACAGAGTTGCCTGCTTACGCCGCGCGGATGTTGGCCATGAAGCGATCAAGTTCCGCCCGCAGCCGCGTGCTTTCGCTGGAGAGCGTCCGCGCCGAGTTCAGCACGTCTGCCGACGCCGAGCCGGTTTCGGTCGCGCCGCGATTGACCTCCATGATGTCAGCCGCGGCTTCGTCGGTGCCCTTCGCAACATTCTGAACGCTGCGGGCGATTTCCTGCGTCGCCGAGCCTTGCTGCTCCACGGCGGCCGAAATCGACGAAGCGATATCCGAGATCTGGCTGATGGTGCCGCCAATCTCCTTGATCGCCGCAACCGATTCCTGGGTCGCGCCCTGCATGCCCAGAATATGCGACGATATCTCGTCGGTCGCTTTCGCGGTCTGGCTTGCCAGCGATTTGACCTCGGAGGCGACGACGGCAAAGCCGCGTCCAGCGTCGCCGGCGCGGGCGGCTTCGATAGTGGCGTTGAGCGCCAGCAGATTGGTCTGCTCGGCGATCGCCGTGATCAATTTGACGACGTCGCCGATCTCCTGCGCCGCGCGGGACAATTTTCCGATCCGTCCATCGGTCTGTTGCGCCTGAACGACGGCGGCTTCCGCGATCCGGCTGGATTCGCGGACGCGCTTGCCGATTTCATCGACCGACGCCGACAGCTCCTCGGTGGCGGAAGCGACCGATTGCATGTTGCTGGAAGCCTCATCCGAGGAGCCCGCGACCTTGCTGGACAGGCTCTGGGTGGTTTCCGCGGTTCGCGTCAGCGTTCCCGCAGCGGATTCAAGCTGCACGGCGGAAGCCGAAACATTCGAAACGATGGCGCCCACCGCGGTTTCGAATTCGTCGGCGAAGCGAATGAGTTCGGTGCGGCGCGCCGCACTGCTGGCCTTGTTCTGCGCTTCTTGCGTCGTGGCATCGCGCTCGGCCTTGGCGACGGCTTGCAGCTTGAACTCCTCGACCGCGGCGGCCATTTCGCCGAGCTCATCCTTGCGGCCAAGGCCGGGCAGCACGACGTCGAAATGGCCGCCGGCAAGTTCACGCATCGCCTTGCACATCGCCGTCATCGGCCGGGAAATCCCCTTGCCCAGCAAGATCGCCAGCACGGCGCCGAGCAGGAAGCCGCCGCCCGCCAGGGCCACGATCAAATGCTCGGTCTGCACGATGGTGGCGTCGGACTTCGCCTCCAGCCGTTGCTGATCCGAAAGCAGGTTGGCTTTCATCGCGCTGGAGCCCTTCATGATCGCGGCGGCGGAATTGGCCATCTCCGCGGTCAATTCCTCGATCGACTTGGAGTTTTCGACCAGTTTGCTCAGGGCCTGCTTGTAATCCTGCAGCAGCCCGGCGGCCTCCTTCAGTCCTGGCACGATCTTGTCGTCGGTGGTCGAGATCGCATGCAGCGAGTTCTCGACGAATTTGAGCCGCGCCAGCGCGCTGGCGGCAACCGCCTGGTCGGAATTGACGACGAACATATTGGCGAACGCCGTCATCGCCTGATATTGCGCGGTCACCTGCTTGATGCCGAGTTCGACGGCCGGAAGCTCGGCTTCGCCGGCGTTGCCCGAGAGCTCATCGAGCTTGTACTTCAGCATGTTTCCGCCACGGGCGAGCTGGTTCTGCGCGACCAGCGCGCTCTCGCCCTTGACCTTGAGAATCTCGGCAAAAATCTTGGTGAAGGCGTTGAATTCCCGGGCCAAGCGCGTGATCTGATCCAGCGCGGCGGGGTTCGTGGTACCCTTCATCGCCTGCTCGATCACGTCTTTCAGGCTGGCTTCGGCGTTCAGGGCCGCCTTGCCGTCGTCTTCCTTCCCGGTCACCACGTAATAGCGCGCCAGACCCCGATACGAGATCAGCTCGCGGTCGATGTTGCGGGCCAGATCGGCTTCCGACACGCTTTTCCGGTACGAGGCCACACCGGCCGAAACCGCCTCGAATCCGAGATAGGCAAAGCCCATGCTGACGGCCGTGATCGCGAGCACGACGGCAAAGCCGAGCATGATTTTTCCGCGAAACCGCAGGGTTGGAAGCTTCGATGTGAGCGATTGCAGCCCGGCACGCTTCGACGATCCCACCTTGACCCCCCGTTTTCTTTGCAAAAAGGGGCAGCGCAATCGAACCCGCGCGTCCCCGACCCCGGGGGTAAACTAGGGCACAATGGATAAAAGGCCGTAAATATACTGCCCCTCCTCGCCCCCAGGTTGCGCCGGATAGGACCCCTTTCCGATGCGGAAAGAGGTCTGCCTCGGCCCAGGACGGCGCAGGAATGGATCCTTTGCGGCATGGCCCCCCAACGACCGTGGCTTAAACCCGGACCCGTGCGAGCGACCGGAGAGGAAAACTGCCACCCCGAATCGCAACGCCATCAACTTCCGCGACGAAGTTCCTAGTTGCAAAGTTCCGCTCCCCTCCTTCTAATTGGAATAATTAAAAGCCATCGGGAGGTACCAGCGTGTCTACAGTCAAACTGACGGTGAACGGCAAGGCGGTCTCGGCTGACGTCGAAGACCGGACGCTCCTTGTCCATCTCCTGCGCGACCATCTGAACCTGACCGGTACCCATGTCGGCTGCGACACCAGCCAGTGCGGCGCCTGCGTCGTCCATATCGACGGCCGGGCGGTCAAGTCGTGCACCGTGCTGGTCGGCCAGGCCAACGGCGTCAACGTCACCACCATCGAGGGCATTTCGAAGGGCGACGAGCTGCATCCGATGCAGGCCGCGTTCCGCGACAATCACGGACTGCAGTGCGGCTATTGCACCCCGGGCATGATCATGTCGGCGATCGATATCGTGCATCGGCACAGCGGCGATCTCGACGAGGAGACCGTCCGCCAAGAGCTCGAAGGCAACATCTGCCGCTGCACCGGCTATCACAATATCGTCAAGTCGGTGCTCGACGCCGCCGGACGCATGAAGGTTTCGCAAGCGGCGGAATAGCTGCCGCTCGCGGACGACTGCTGATTTAGACCGCCTCGTTTTGATGAAAACAGGCGGACATCAAAAAACTCCGGTAGGGAGACCAGGACATGGGCGTTGAAGGCATTGGCGCAAGCGTCGTGCGCAAGGAAGACCGACGTTTTATCACCGGCAAGGGCCGCTACGTCGACGACATCAAGGTGCTGGGCATGACCCACGCCCATTTCATCCGCAGCCCGCACGCCCACGCCAAGGTAAAAAGCATCGATTCGTCCGCCGCGCTGAAAATGCCGGGCGTTGTCGGCGTGCTGACCGGCCAGCAGATCGTCGACGACAAGATCGGCAATCTGATCTGCGGCTGGGCCATCACCTCCAAGGATGGCACCCCGATGAAGATGGGCGCGTGGCCGGCGATGGCGCCGGACACGGTGCGCTTCGTCGGCCAGGCGGTCGCGGTGGTCATCGCCGAGACCAAGAACCTGGCCAAGGACGCGGCGGAAGCCGTGGTGGTCGAGTACGAAGAGCTGCCGGCCGTGGCCGACGTTAGGTCCGCGATCAAGCCGGGCGCGCCGCAACTGCATCCGGAAGCGCCGGGCAATGTGGTCTACGACTGGCATATCGGCGATGAGACCGCCGTCAAGGATGCCTTCAGCAAGGCCTCCAATGTGGTGACGCTGGACCTCACCAACAACCGGCTGGTGCCGAACGCGATGGAGCCGCGGGCGGCAATCGCCGAATATAACGAAGCCGAAGAGCATTTCACGCTCCACACCACTTCGCAGAACCCCCATGTCGCCCGGCTGGTGCTGTCGGCGTTCTATAACGTGGCGCCGGAACACAAGCTGCGGGTGATCGCGCCCGACGTCGGCGGCGGCTTCGGCTCGAAGATCTACATCTACCCCGAAGAAATGGTGGCGCTGTGGGCCTCGAAGAAAGTCGGACGCCCGGTGAAGTGGACCGGCGACCGCACCGAGGCGTTCCTGACCGACGCGCATGGCCGCGACCATGTCTCGAAGGCGGAGATGGCGTTCGACAAGGACAACAAGATCATTGCCCTGCGGGTCAAGACCTACGCGAATTTCGGCGCCTATATGTCGCTGTTCTCGTCGGCGGTGCCGACCTATCTCTACGCCACTCTGCTGTCGGGTCAGTACAACATCCCGGCGATCTATGCCGAAGTGATGGGCGTCTACACCAACACCACACCGGTGGATGCCTATCGCGGAGCGGGCCGCCCCGAGGCGAGCTATCTCCTGGAACGCATGATGGAAACGGCCGCGCGCCAGTTGAAGGTCGATCCGACCGAACTGCGCCGCAAGAACTTCATTACGCAATTCCCGCATCAGACGCCCGTCATCATGGCCTATGATATCGGCGACTTCGGCGCGTCGCTCGATGCCGCGATGAAAGCCATCGACTATTCGGGCTTCGCGGCCCGCAAGGCGCAGGCGAAGTCTGAAGGCAAGCTGCGCGGCCTCGGCGTCTCCTGCTACATCGAAGCCTGCGGCATCGCCCCGTCGAAAGCCGTCGGCAGCCTCGGGGCCGGCGTTGGGCTGTGGGAATCCGCCGAAATCCGCGTCAATCCGGTCGGCACCATCGAAGTGCTGACGGGATCGCACAGCCACGGCCAGGGCCACGAGACCACCTTTGCGCAATTGATCGCGGAGCGGATCGGCGTGCCGGTCAGCCAGGTGCAGATCGTCCATGGCGACACCGACAAGGTGCAGTTCGGCATGGGCACCTATGGTTCGCGCTCGCTCGCGGTCGGTGGCACCGCCATCATCAAGGCGATGGAAAAGGTCGAAGCCAAGGCCAAGAAGATCGCCGCGCATCAGCTCGAGGCATCGGAAGACGACATCATCATCGAGAACGGCGAGTTCAAGGTCACCGGCACCGACAAGTCGATCGCGCTGCCGATGGTGGCGCTCGCGGCCTACACCGCGCATAATCTGCCTGACGGCATGGAGCCGGGTTTGAAGGAGACCGCGTTCTACGACCCGACCAACTTCACCTTCCCGGCCGGCGCCTATATCTGCGAACTCGAAGTCGATCCCGGCACCGGCAAAACGACCTTCATCAACTTCGTCGCCGCCGACGATTTCGGCCGGCTGATCAATCCCGATGATCGTCGAAGGCCAGGTCCATGGCGGCCTCGCCCAGGGCATCGGCCAGGCGTTGCTCGAAAGCGCGATCTACGACGCCAGCGGACAACTCGTGACCGCATCGTTCATGGACTACTCGATGCCGCGCGCCGACGATCTGCCGTCGTTCAAGCTCTCGCACACCCCGACGCTCTGTCCGGGCAATCCGCTCGGCGTCAAAGGCTGCGGCGAGGCCGGCGCAATCGGCGCATCCGCGGCCGTGATCAACGCCATCACGGATGCGATCGGCAACAACAAGCTTGAGATGCCGGCGACGCCCGACCGGGTGTGGCACGCCATCCACGGCAACGCGTAAGAGGGAGCACGATCATGTACGAGACCATCTATCATCGCCCCTCCTCGGTCGACGAAGCCGCGGCAATGTTCGCCAAGGGTTCGGATTCAAAATATCTCGCCGGCGGCCATACGCTGATCCCGGTGATGAAGCAGCGGCTGGCTTCGCCATCCGACGTGATCGATCTCGCCAGGATCAAGGATCTGGTCGGCATCGAAGCCTCGGGCGATACGCTGACCATCAAGGCCGCGACAACTTACTTCGACATCATGCAGAGCGCCGATGTGAAGAAATCGATCCCGGCGATCGCCTACCTCACCTCGGTACTCGGCGATCCCGCGGTGCGCTATCGCGGCACGATCGGCGGCTCGATCGCCAACAACGACCCGGCCGCGGATTATCCGGCCGCGCTGCTGGCGCTCGGTGCCACCGTGAAGACCAACAAGCGTTCGATATCGGCGGATGATTTCTTCCAGGGACTGTTCACGACCGCTCTTGAAGACGGCGAGATCATCACGCAGGTCATATTACCGATTCCAGCCAAGGCGGGCTACGCCAAGATGCGGCATCCCGCATCGCGCTTTGCGCTCACCGGCGTGTTCGTCGCCAGGACCAAGGCGGGTGATGTCAGGGTCGCCGCCACCGGTGCATCGCAAAACGGCGTCATGCGGGTACCGGCGATCGAAGCGGCCTTGAAGGCGAACTGGTCGGCCGGCGCGCTCGACAGCGTCAAGATTTCCGCCGACGGCCTGCTGACCGATATCCACGGATCGGCGGCCTATCGCGCCAACCTGATCAAGGTGATGGCGCAGCGCGCGGTCGCAGAGGCCGGCTAGGTATCTATCGTACTTTAATTAAACCAGCGGCGCGCAGCGATGCGCGCCGCTTTGTATTGCTGCGGCCAAAAGGGTGCTTGCCACACCCCGACTAAGGCGAGACACTTTGTGTTGGAAATGTCTTGGAAACGCTTCAATGGAAAAACAACTGCTCGATAAATCAGCCCCGCAAGCCTCCACCCGCACCTCCGGCCCCCTGGCGGGTTTTCGCATCGTCGAATTCGCTGGCATCGGCCCGGGTCCGTTTGCCTGCATGATGCTGGCCGACATGGGCGCGGAGGTGGTGACGCTCGATCGCGTCGGGGCGAAAAAGAATCTGAAATCGGTGGCCGGGCGTGGACGGAAGGTGGTCGAACTCGACCTCAAGGACAAGGCATCGATTCCGCAAGTGCTGGATCTCTTGGCCAACGCCGACGCGCTGATCGAAGGCTTTCGCCCCGGCGTAATGGAGCGGCTGGGCCTCGGGCCCGACGTGGTATTGGCGCGTAATCCGCGCTTGGTTTACGGCCGCATGACCGGATGGGGCCAGGAAGGCCCGCTGGCGCAGGCCGCCGGCCATGACATCAATTATATTTCGGTGACCGGTGCGCTCGCCGCGATCGGCACACGGGAGAAGCCGGTGCCGCCGCTCAATCTGGTCGGCGATTTCGGCGGCGGCGCACTTTATCTCGTAGTCGGCGTGCTCGCCGCTCTGCTGGAAGCGAAGAAATCCGGCAAGGGTCAGGTGGTCGACGCCGCGATGTGCGACGGCGCGGCGTCGCTGATGTCGATGTTTTTCGACATGGCGGCGGCAGGCCGCTGGACCGATCAGCGCGAGACCAATTTCCTCGATGGCGGCGCGCATTTTTACGGCGTCTATGAATGTTCCTGCGGCCAGTTCATCTCGATCGGCTCGATCGAACCGCAATTCTATGCGCTGCTGCGCGAGCGCGCAGGCCTGTCGGAAACCTGCTTCGACGCGCATCTCGATCGCGACGCCTGGCCGGCGCTGAAAGAAAAACTTGTCGAGGTGTTCAAGACCAAGAGCCGCGACCAATGGTGCAAGATCATGGAAGGCACCGACATCTGCTTCGCGCCGATCCTGACCATGCAGGAGGCCCCCAAGCATCCGCACATGGCCGCACGCGAAACGTTTGTCACTCGCCACGGCGTCACCCAACCCGCACCAGCGCCGAGGTTTTCACGCACGCCCTCGGCGATCCGGGATGCAGCGAGGGCGGATATCGGTGAACTGACGAGCGAGTGGAGCGGGGGAAGGTAGAGCTTTCGTCATTCCGGGGCGCGCGAAGCGCGGCCACGATGCGCAATTGCGCATCTGAGAATCCCCTGCAGGGAGTATCGATTCCGGGCCTGCGCCAAGCGGCGCATCCCGGAATGACGAAAGAATGGTCGAACGTTACGCCGCGTTATCCACCTTCAGCACGCCCCTGCGAATCTGGTCTTCCTCGATCGATTCGAACAGCGCCTTGAAATTGCCCTCGCCGAAGCCGTCGTCGCCCTTGCGCTGGATGAACTCGAAGAAGATCGGGCCGATCGCGTTCGCCGAGAATATCTGCAGCAGCACCTTGGTGTGGCCGCCGTCAACCACGCCTTCGCCGTCGATCAGGATGCCGTCACGCTGCAGCCGCGCGACGTCCTCGCCATGTTGCGGCAGGCGCGCATCGATTTTCTCGAAATAGGTCTGTGGCGGCGGCGGCATGAACGGCAGACCATCGGCGCGCAACGTCTCGATGGTGCGATAGATATCCTTGGCACCGCAGGCGATGTGCTGAATGCCCTCGCCGCGATAGACGTTGAGATATTCCTCGATCTGACCGGAATCGCCGGCATCCTCGTTGATCGGAATCCGGATCTTGCCGTCGGGGCTGGTCAGCGCTCGTGAGAACAAGCCGGAAGCGCGGCCTTCGATATCGAAAAAGCGAATCTGGCGGAAGTTGAACAGTCTTTCGTAGAATCCGGTCCACACATCCATGCGGCCGCGATGAACGTTGTGGGTGAGATGATCCAGATAAAGCAGCCCGGCACCTTCCGGCCGGGGATTTTTCGCAGCCAGCCATTCAAATTCAGCATCATAGGCCGAACCCTTGGCGCCGTAGCGATCGACGAAATACAGCAGGCTGCCACCGATGCCCTTGATCGCGGGCACATCAAGCGTCTTTTGCGCGGATGGAATGTCGGCCGGTTCCGCGCCGAGCGACAGCGCACGTTCATAAGCCAGCCTGGCATCGACCACCCGGAACGCCATCGAAGGCGCGCACGGCCCGTGCGCGGCAACGAAGGCAAAGCCATGGGTGCCGGGCTCTTCGTTGACGAGAAAGTTGATATCGCCCTGGCGATAGACCGTGATCTTCCTAGTCCGATGGCGAGCGACCGGCGCATAGCCCATCAGCTTGAACAGCGCGTGCAGCTTCTCGGGGTTGGGGTGCGCGTATTCGACGAACTCGAAGCCGTCGGTGCCCATCGGATTGTCGGCGCTGATTTTCGCGGCCGGTGCGTCGTGCGGAAATGGGCCCATGGCAATCTCCTGTGATTCCGATAGCGGGTAGTTTCTGCCACCAGAGCTGCAAAGTGCATGCAAACGGGATCGCCTTCGGCTAACACGATGCATGATTTGTGCATGAATTGGATAATTTACGCATGATATCCGTCGACGGGTTCGACCTGAAAATACTGGGCGCGCTGCAAGACGATGGCCGCCTGACCAACCAGCAATTGGCCGATCTGGTCGGCCTGTCGGCGTCGCAATGCTCGCGGCGGCGCATGCGGCTGGAAGAAGAGAAAGTGATCGCAGGCTACCACGCCGATCTTGCCAGCGAGCAGCTCGGCTTCGGCTTGATCGCCTTCATCCACATTACGCTGGCGACCCACTCGCCCGACAATGCCAAGAAATTCCGCGCGCTGGTCAACCGGGTCGACGATATCCAGGAGGCCTATTCGTTGACCGGCGACGCCGATTACCTGCTGAAAGTGATATTGCGCGACCTCAAGAGCCTATCCGACATCGTCAACAACGTGCTGATGCCGCACCAGAGCGTGGCCCATGTACGCTCCTCGATCGTGCTCGATCGCCTGAAGGAAAGCGCCAAGCTGCCGCTGAAGGTGTTGGGTTAGCATGTCCCAAATCGAGGGAAATTCGCCGTCGCCTTTCCTTTGCGATTTGAGATAATTCGCCTCACCTAAAGAGGACGCAACGACCATGGCGCTGCAACTTCGGCCGAACTGCGAATATTGCGACAAGGATCTTCCGCCCAATTCGACGGAAGCCCGCATCTGCAGCTATGAATGCACGTTCTGCGCGGATTGCGCCGAGGGCAAATTGCAAAACGTCTGCCCGAATTGCGGCGGCGGCTTTGCGCCGCGTCCGATCCGGCCCGCGAAGCCATGGCGGCCCGGCGTCTGCACCGAGGTGCAGCCGCCATCGGACAAGCGCGTCCATCTCAAGTACAGCCATGAAGACGTTGCCGCGCATTCGGTGCGGGTCAGAGATATTCCGCCGGAAGCGCGGTAATGCGTTCCAACACCGCAATGACGGCAAGTCATTCCGCCGGCAGGATCGTTCCCTCGACTTCGCCAAAACCGACGCGATAGCCGTCGCCCTGGCACCAGCCGCGCATGACCAATGAATCGCCGTCTTCCAGGAAGGTGCGTTTCGCGCCACCGGGCAGTTCGATCGGCTCGGTCCCGTTCCAGCTGATCTCCAGCAGGCTGCCGCGCGCGTCCTTGTCCGGGCCGCTGATGGTGCCACTTCCCAGGATATCGCCGACATTCATGGCGCAACCGGAGGAGGCGTGGTGCACCAATTGCTGCACCGACGACCAGTACATGTATTTGAAATTGGTGCGGCAGATCCGCATCGCCTCGTTCATCCCGGCCGCGCGCAGACCGACGTCGAGCTGCAGGTCGTAATTATTGGCCAGCGTCTGCTTCAGATAGGGCAGCGGTGCCGGATCCTGCGCGGGGCCGTGCACGCGGAACGGCTCCAGCGCCTCGCGGGTGACGACCCACGGGCTGATCGAAGTTCCGAACGCCTTGCCTTGGAACGGGCCGAGCGGCACATATTCCCACTGCTGGATGTCGCGTGCGCTCCAGTCGTTCAAAATCACAAAGCCGAAGATCATCTCTTCCGCCTGCTTCTCGGTGAGCATCTCGCCCATCTTCGACGGCTGGCCCACGACAAAGCCCATCTCGAGTTCGAAATCGAGCCGCTTGCAGGCCCCGAAACTCGGCACCTCGGCTGTCGGCGGCTTCAACTGACCGCGCGGCCGGCGCACCTTCGTGCCGCTGACGACAACCGTCGAAGCGCGGCCGTTGTAGCCGATCGGCATGTGCAACCAGTTCGGCTGCAGCGCGTTGTCCTTGCCACGGAACATGACGCCGACATTGGTGGCGTGCTCCTTTGACGAATAGAAATCGGTGTAGCCAGCAACCGCGATCGGCAGATAGAGTTTTACGTCCGCCATCGGCACCAGCGCGCGAGCGCGCAGCTCAGTGTTGTCGCGCAGCTCCGGATGGTCATGGCGCAGCAATTCGCTGATGCGAGCGCGGGTGCGCGACCATACCTTCGGCCCCAGCGCCATGAACGGATTGAGCGACGACGCGGAAAACACCCCGAGCGCCCCGACATCGAGCCGGCTGTCCTGCTCAAGCTCCCAGAGGTCGAGCACGTAATCGCCGATCGCAGCACCGACGCGCGGCGCAAGGCCGTCTTTGGACGAGAACACACCGTAAGGCAGGTTCTGGATCGGGAAGTCGGAAGTTGGATTAACGTCGATGAAGGAGCGGAGGGTGGGGTCGTTGGGGTGAGTCACTGAATTCTCCAGTTGGAAAACTCGTCATGCCCGGGCTTGACCCGGGCATCCATCTTCTTGGGCAAAGAAAGATGGATCGCCGGGCTTGACCCGGCGATGACGACCTGCATGCTTCACGGCTTGTTCGGATCGAACCGTTTCTCCAATCCCTTCCAGCAATCCGCGTAATCATCCTGCAAGGTCGGCGTTTCAGCAGCGTGTTTGGTGACACGCTGCGGGTAGCGGGTTTCGAACATGAAGGCCATGGTGCCGGTCAGCTTGACCGGCTTGAGATCGGAATTGCTGGCGTGGTCAAACGCCTGGCGATCCGGGCCGTGCGGCAGCATCTGGTTATGCAGGCTGATGCCGCCGGGGACAAAACCTTCCGGCTTGGCGTCGTAGACGCCGTAGATCAGCCCCATGAACTCCGACATGATGTTCATGTGATACCAGGGCGGCCGGAAGGTGTTTTCCGCCACCGCCCAGCGTTCCGGGAAGATCACAAAATCGATATTCGCGGTGCCCGCGGTCTCCGACGGCGACGTCATCACCGTGAAGATCGACGGATCCGGATGATCGAACCCGATCGCGCCGACCGGTGAGAACCTTCGCAGATCGTATTTGTACGGCGCGTAATTGCCGTGCCAAGCCACCACGTCGATCGGCGAATGCGGCAAGGTGGTCTTGAACAGCGAGCCGCCCCACTTCACGAACAATTCGGTCGGCGTGTCCTTGTCTTCGTAGGCGGCAACGGGGGTCAGGAAATCGCGCGCATTGGCCAGGCAATTGGCGCCGATCGGGCCGCGCTCGGGCAGTGTGAACGCGCCACCGTAATTTTCGCAAACGTAGCCGCGCGCGGGGCCACCGGGAATCTCCACCCGGAATTTCACGCCGCGCGGAATCACCGCGATCTCGCCGGGCTCGACATCGATGCGGCCGAACTCGGTGACGAAGCGCAGATTGCCCTGCTGCGGCACGAACAGCATCTCGCCATCGGCATTGTAGAAGTTCTGATCGACCATCGATTGGGTGATCAGAAAGACATGCGCGGCCATGCCGGCCTGGGTGTTGACGTCACCCGCCGTGGTCATGGTCTGCACGCCCTGCAGGAACGTCATGTCTTCCTTCGGAATCGGCGCCGGATCCCAGCGCAATTGCGCGATCGGCAACTCGACTTCGTGGCACGGCGCGGTACGCCACAGCCCGGCATCGACCTTGGCAAAGCGGCCGGAGTGTTTCACCGACGGCCTGATCCGATAGAGCCACGAGCGCTCATTGCTGCCGCGCGGCGCCGTGAATGGCGAGCCGGAGAGCTGCTCGGCATAAAGCCCGTAGGCGCAGCGCTGCGGCGAGTTGCGCCCGATCGGCAGCGCGCCCGGCAGCGCTTCGGTCTCAAAGCTGTTGCCGAAGCCGGACATGTAGCCCGGCGTGATGTTGACCGCGTTGCGATTAATCAGGTCGGGCGAGGTGTTGATGTTCATGGTCATCCTCCTTGCAGGCTGGCCCACATTTCCTGGTCGCGCTTGTCGGTCCAGATCACGGGGTCGTCGATCCCCGACGCCTCGTCGAACGCGCGCGAGACGTTGAACGGCAGGCAGTGTTCGTAGATCGCAAAATCCCTGAACTTGGGATCCATCACTTCGCGGGTCGACGCCATCGTCTCCTTGAGATTGCGGCCCTTGGCGACGGCGCTTTCGGCCGCGCCATACAGCGTCGTGACAAAATCGCGCGTCATCGCGATCGCGTCGCGGCCGGTCGCAATACCTTTGAGCGCATCGCCGCGACCGGGCGCGATCGCCTTTGGATTGAAAGCACGGATTTCGTTCAGCGTCGCCGGCCATTCGCGCAGATGCGCGTCGCCGCAATAGCAGGCGGAGTGGTATTCGATCAGATCGCCGGAAAACATCACCTCGGCATCCGGCACCCAGGCGACGATATCGCCCGAGGTATGGCCCGCGCCGAGTTGCATCAGCCGCACTTCGCGTTTGCCGAGATAAATCGACATCTCGCCTTCGAAGGTCAGCGTCGGCCAGGTCAGCCCAGGAATGCTCTGCGCGTCCTGGAACAGCCGCGGGAAGCGGCCATATTCAGAATCCCAATCCTGCTGGCCGCGCTCGGCCACCAGCCGATAGGTCTCCTGCGAAGCGATAATACCTTCCGCCTTGTAGGCGGATGCGCCGAGCACGCGCACCGCGTGATAATGCGACAGCACTACATATTTGATCGGCTTGTCGGTGACCTTGCGCACCCGCTCGATCACTTTGTTCGCCATCGCCGGCGTCGCCTGCGCGTCGAACACCAGGCAGCCGTCCTCGCCGACGATCACGGCGGAGTTCGGATCGCCCTCGGCCGTGAAGGCATAAAGATCGGTGCCGATTTCGGAGAAGGTGATTTTCTTTTCGGCAAGATCGGTGGTGGATGCGAAACCCTTGGCCATTTACTTCAGCTTCCCTGTGACATGTTTTGTTATAATGCGATGGTGTGAAATTGGTTCTATTGCTGTTGCTGGGCCTGCTGCTCCGATGTCACCATCCGCCGCTTCGCCAGCTCGATCGCCTCGCGCAGCACGCCGAGATCACCGATATGATTGGCGAGAATGAGCACCAGCGCCGCATCGAGATCGGCGCTTTGCGCGTCGCTCAATCCGCGATGCGCCTCGACGACGGCGCGAAAGGCGTCATCCGGCTTGCTGAAATTCGAGTCCGTGGACAGTGCCATGATCAGGACCTTCAATTGAAACCGCTGGCGCGCGCCAGTGCGGCGTCGAGCGCTGCGCGGGTCGGGTGCCGGAAGCGGGCCGCGACATAGCCGTCCGGCCGCAGCAGATAGGCCGTACCGGGTTCGGCATCATAGCGCCGTCCCGCTAATCCGTCCGCATCCGGCAATCCGCCGGGCCCGCCGATACGGATCACACCGACTTCCTCGGGAACACCGACATCGGCGCCATTGCTGAACGCAAGCAGCGTAAACCGCTTTCCGGCCTTGATGAAAGCCTCGGTCAAGAATTCACCCTGTCGCCCAGGGGAGCATCGAGCAGGGACGCGCCCGGCCGTGGGCCGCCGCGCCAGCTGTCGCGATCGGCCGAAGACAGCGGCGAGTCGTAGATCGACGGCACCGACAGCCGCCCGCCATTGATCATGTGCTTGCCGAATTCGGTTTCCTTGGCGAGCGACAACACCGCGTGGCGCAATCGCGCTTCCTGACGCGAGACCGGCGCCATGAAATCGGTCGAGCGGGTCGATTCCCGGATATTCTCGTCCGCCGCGGCACTTCGTTCGCTGTGGTAGCTCTGCAGCAGTGCTTCCGGCGAGCGCCCGCGCAGCACGCGGTCGAGTTTCCACGCCAGGTTTTCAGCGTCTTCGAGGCCGGAATTGGCACCCCGCGCGCCGAACGGCGAGACCTGATGCGCGGCATCGCCCGCGAACATCACCCGGCCGTGCAGGAATCTGTCCATCCGGCGGCACTGAAACTTGTACAGCGAGATCCATTCGAATTCGAATTGCTCGTGGCCCAGCATCCGCGCGATCCGCGGCCGTACATTCTCCGGCCGCTTTTCCACCACCGGATCGGCGTCCGGATGCAGTTGCAGATCAATCCGCCAGATATCGTCCGGCTGCTTGTGCAGCAGCGCCGATCGCCCGGCATGAAACGGCGGATCGAACCAGAACCACCGCTCGGTCGGAAATGCTGCGGTCATCTTGACATCGGCGATCAGGAACTGGTCTTCGAACACCTGACCGGTGAACTCGGCGCCCACCATCTGCCGCAGCGACGATCGCGCGCCGTCGCAGGCCACGACATAATCGGCGCGCAGCCGATAGGGGCCATCCGGCGTGTCGATGGTCAGCGCCACATGGTCGTTGCGGGGCTCGAGCCCGGTGACCTTGTTGCGCCAGCGCAGGTCGATCGAGGCAAGTTCCTGCACCCGGTCGACCAGATAGGCTTCGGCGTAGAATTGCTGGAGGTTGATGAAGGCCGGCCGCTTGTGGCCTTCCTCGGGCAGCAGGTTGAACTGATACAGCTGCCTGTCGCCGTGAAAAATCTTGCCGACGCTCCAGACCACGCCCTTGTCGACCATGCGTTGGCCGACACCGAGCCGGTCCCAGTATTCCAGCGACCGCTTGGAGAAAGCAGATCGCCCGCGATCCCTCGCCGATCCGGTCGGCATCGTCGAGCAGCACGACGGATTGGCCGCGTTGCGCAAGGTCAATCGCCAGCGACAGCCCGACCGGCCCGGCGCCGACCACCACGACCGCATGATGCGCCGCGTCGCCGTCCTTGCGGTCCTGATCGGGAGATCGGCGATAGCCGAACTGGATTTTGGAGGACGCCATGTTGGAAGACTGCGCCATGCGTTCAGGTTGCTCTGGCCAAGGTGCGTCGTTGCCGCTAAGATAGTCGCATCTGCAACTATCTAAACTCCCGTCAGGTTGCGGCGTCAACTCAAATTGGAGCGATTTTTGCCAAAAGCGTCTTCCGGCGAGCGCATGCCCCGGACCCGATCCGACGATGCGTCCTTGCGCCAGGACAGCGCATCGCATCCGGACTCCAGCCTCGATTTGTTTCGTTTCGTGCCGTTCCGGCTGAATCGCCTCGCGGCCGAAGTCAGTGCTGCGCTGTCAGTCGAATATCGCGAACGCTACGGGCTGGATATTCCGGAATGGCGGGTGCTGGCGACGCTCGGCTTTCGCAACGAGGCCTGCAGCGCGCAGTACATCGCCTATTGCACACGGACCCATAAATCCACCATCAGCCGCGCGGTCACCGCGTTGATGACGCGGCTTCTGGTCGAGCGCGTCGAGAACGAAGATGACCGCCGCGAGTATCGTTTGCGCCTGACCCGCAAGGGCAAGGCGCTCTACGAGGAACTGATCCCGCGGCTGCTGCGCAAGGAGCAGGACATCCTGTCCTGTCTCTCCGCGCGCGAGCAAAAGGATTTTGCCATGATGCTCGGCAAGATCGAGCGGAGTCTTGATCTGGTGCAGACCGCGCACGAGGCGAGTGCGAAAGAGGCTTACTAATGCTCGTCATTCCGGGATGCGCCTCTTGGCGCAGGCCCGGAATGACGAGACGCAACATCCCTCCCTATTTCGCGGCCGTCACCACGATCTCCACGATATGCGGTGCCTCCAGATCGACGCCGATGCAGGCCCGCATCGGTGGATTTTTCGTGTCGACCCATTCGTCCCAGGCGCGGTTCATCTCGCTCTTTCGCTTCATGTCGGTGATGTAGACGATCGCGGACAGGATCTTGCTCTTGTCGGTGCCGCACATCGCCAGGCTCTCGTCGATGCGCGCCAGTGCCTTGGCGGTCTGCTCGTACATCGACGGCGTCACCGGATCGGGCGCGACCGCGACCGTGAACACGAGGTCATCGTGAACCACCGCGCGGCTGCGGGTGGGTGTCAGTCCTGGAAAACGCGTGATCATGGCCTGCTTCCTTCAATCTAGGCTTTGTCGCCAATGTGTTTGGCGATGACAGGGAAATAAGCGCCGCCTGAGCCGGCGTCGATCGCTTCCTGCAGGATCTGTCCAATCAACTCGGCACCGCGGATCTTGATGCCGGCATCATTGGCCAGCTCCAGCGCATAGGACAGGTCCTTCAGGGCGTATTCGGTCGAGAACGCCCGATCCGGGAAATGACCCGGCACGATCGCCTTCATGCCGTGATTGCGCAGCGCGAAGCTGTCGGCGGAGCCCTTGGAGAGCGTATCGAGCAACAATGCGGGATCGACGCCGTTGCATTTGGCCACCGCGACCGCTTCGGCCAAGGCGTTGACGGTCTCGAACAGCACCATGTTGTTGAGGATTTTTGTCACCTGCCCGGCACCGACATCGCCGCAACGCGTCACGTCGGTGGCGAAGCAGCGGATCAAGGGTTCGAGCGCGGCGTATAATTCAGGCGAGGCGCCGACCATCACGCTGAGCGTGCCATCCTGCGCCGCCTGCCGGGTCCGCGCGATCGGCGCGTCGGCCCAGGACGCGCCCCTGGCCTGCAACTGCCGGGCGAAATCACGGGTCTGATTGACCGATGACGTCCCGAGATCGACGACGATCTGGCCTTGACGGATATTTTTCAGGATGCCGTCGCCTTCGAACACCGCACGCGCGTGCTTTGCACTGGGCAAGCACAGGAACACGATGTCGCTTTCGAGGACGACCTCCGCGACGGTGCCGGCCACTTTGGCGCCTTCGGCACGCAGGTGCGCCAAAGGCTCCGCTGCGAGATCGAACACGATCACACCGGCACCGCTCTTCTTCACGAGGTTACGGCAGATCGGCTCGCCCATCACGCCAAGGCCGATGAAACCGATGGTTTTATACGCTGACATCTTGCGCTCGCTGATGATATCAGACGCTACTTCACGAACGAACGCGACGGCGGCAGATGCAACGCGAAGGCATCGACCTTGTCGCTGGCGCGCGGATAAATCTCGCTCACGATCGGATCGTGGCCGGGAATGAAGCGGTCAGGATGGCCCGCCAGGCGCTCGACGACTTCCCATCCCTGCGCCATGTCGCCGATGTTGTAGACGATCGGAAACGGGCTGCGCTTGTGCAAATTGCCGTAGTAATGCGCCGCGTCCGACGCCAGCACCACCGGTCCGCGCGCGGTTTCGACCCGCACCACCTGCAAGCCGTCGGAATGACCGCCGACCCGGTGCACGGTCACGCCCGGCGCGATCTCGCCGTCACCGGAATGGAAGGTGACGCGCTCGCCATAGACATGGCGCACCATCAAGGTCACGTGCTCGACCGAAAACGGATGCCGCAGCATGCCGTTGCACATGCAGCGGCCGGTGGCGTAGCTCATCTCGCGTTCCTGCAGATGGAAACGCGCGGCCGGGAAAGCGATCGAGATTGCCGGCGTGGTCATAATGCAGATGGGTGACGACGACATCCCTGATGCTGTCGGCCTTGACCCCAAAGCGATCCAGCGCATCGACTGGATTGAGCGTCAGCTTGCGGCCGCGCAGTTGCGCTTCCTCGGCGTTGAAGCCGGTATCGACCAGGATATCGCGGCCGCCGCCACGGATCAGCCAGACGAAATAATCGAGGTCCTGGGCCGTGGTCTCATGCGGGTCCGGCACCAAATAATTCAAGTGAGGCGTGCGCGGCGACATCGTGGCGTAGCGGAGCGCGTAGATTTCGTAGACGTTTCCCATCGGATTCACTTTTCTTGGTTGCGAGGATTGGCCGATCCGCCACACCAAGCCATCGTCATTCGCAAAGGTCAAACCCGCGCCAAGGTCGCGCTAAGGTTACGGCTGGATGTCGCCGGCGTGACATTCGCCCCGCGCAAATGTGAGGCCAATCACATTTTGGCGCGGATTTCGGCCGGGAATCCGCGCGCCCGGCGGGCAATCATCGCGGGGGCATCTTGAGCGAGATTATTCCCTCTGATGGCGTCGGCATCGTCGCGGTTAATTGTCGCGATAAGCCCGATGCCACAAGCGGTTGACGGGTGGCGACCCCGGTTTGATAATGCAGTTTGTGTAGAGTAAGGTCGCCGAGGCGCAAGCTGGGATCGGCGCCTTGTTGGCTGGACCCCCGTCGCATGAAATTTTGCCTCGCATTGCTTGTGACCTCGATCCTGGCGATTGCGCCGATCAACCAGTCGGTCGCGGCGGACCGTTTTGCACTGGTGATCGGCAACGCCAAATACCCGGATGCCGACGCCCCGCTCAAGGAACCGATCAACGACGCCCGCGACGTCGCCGACGAACTCAAGCGCGACGGTTTCACCGTCGATATCGGGGAAAACCTGACCGGCGACGGCATGCGCCGTGCCTTCGATAAACTGTACGGCCGCATCAAGCCCGGCTCCGTGGTGCTGGTTTTTTTCAGCGGCTTCGGCGTCCAGGCTGCGCGGCAGAGTTACATGATCCCGGTCGACGCCCAGATCTGGACCGAACCGGATGTTCGCCGCGACGGCTTCAGCCTCGAGACGATTCTGGGTGAAATCAACAACCGTGGCGCCGGTGTCAAAATCGCGCTGATCGACGCCTCCAGGCGCAATCCGTTCGAGCGCCGGTTCCGCAGTTTCTCCGCCGGCCTCGCGCCGGTGATCGCGCCGAACGGCACGTTGGTGATGTATTCGGCCGCGCTCAGCTCGGTCATTTCGGACAATGGCAGCGATCACAGCCTGTTCGTGCAGGAGCTGCTCAAGGAAATCCGCGTTCCAGACCTGATGGCGGAGGAGACGCTGAACCGGACCCGCGTCGGCGTCACCCGCGCCTCGCGCAGCGAGCAGGTGCCGTGGATTTCGTCCTCTTTGGCGGAGGATTTCGCGTTTATCCCCGGCACGGTGCCGGGCGCGACCAGCCCAAAAATCTCAAATGGACCATCGGCTCCGCCGCCCGCCGCGGTCGCGATCAACAGCCCGCCGCCGCCTCCCGAGCCCCCGGCGCTGCCGCGGTTCGATCCACAGCCCTCGACCAAGCCGATTGAAATCCCCACGACCCCGGCGGTCAAACCGCAGGACAAAAGCGAGGGGCCGGCCGCCACGGCGTTGGCCGATGACCCGACTATCAAGAGCCTGACCGACAAGCTGATCCAGAATCCCGACGACGCCAATGCGCTGTACCGGCGCGGGCAGGTCTATGCCAGCAAGGGGGCCTATGCCCTCGCCATCAACGACTTCTCGGACTCGCTGCGGCTCAATTCAAAGGACGTCGAAGCCTACAATAATCGCTGCTGGGCGCGGACCGTGATCGGCGACCTGCAGGCCGCCTTGAAGGATTGCAACGAGGCGCTTCGGCTGCGTCCGAGCTTTGTCGATGCCCTCGATAGCCGCGGCCTGCTCAACTTGAAGAGCGGGCAGGCCAAGAATGCGATTGCCGATTTCGACGCCGCCCTCAAGATCAATCCGAGGCTGACCTCGTCCCTGTACGGGCGCGGCCTCGCCAAGCAGCGCAATGGTTCGGTCGCGGAAGGCGAGTTGGATATTGCCAACGCCAAGGCCATGGATCCGAATATCGTCAAGGAATTTGCCAGTTACGGGGTCAATTGATCAAAATTGAGTTGAAGGAACAGGTGCTTTCTCGAACCTTGGGATAGGCGCCAAAGACATATTAACAGGGTAATATCGCTTACCAGAGTAATATCGCCTGCAAGGCAGTAACCGCCGCGATCGATATGTGACCTTTGTCACCGTGGCCTATTTCAAACTGCATTAGACCATGCTCATTGAGCCGGAGGGACTGGCAATGTCGAAGATTTTTGGAACGGGAAAACTGGCTGCGATGCTTTCGATCGCGACCGTCGGCGCCGCACTTTCGATTGGCGCCGGAGCAGCCATCGCGGGCGACACCAATGTCACCGAGGATCAAATTCTCCAGGCGCTGGCGCCGGCGAAAAAGCCGCTGACCCGAGGCCTCTCGGTCGGACCGCAGGCCGACCCGGCCAAGGTCGCCGCCGAAGGCGCCCTCGTTCAGAAACTCCGTAACCGGACAACCCGGTCACTTTCCAGCGGCGAGCGCGAGGAAATCGCGACGATCGCCAAGGAAAAGCCGAATATCGATCTGGAAATCAACTTCGATTACAATTCCGCCGACATCAGCAACAGGTCGATGCCGTCGGTTCAGGCGCTCGGCAAGGCGCTGACGAACCCCGACTTGAAGGGCTCGACCTTCGTTGTCGCCGGTTATACCGACGCGGCCGGCAGCGAGGCCTACAATCAGGATCTGTCCGAGCGGCGCGCGGACGCGATCAAGCGCTATTTGACCGACAAATTCGGCATCGCCGGCAGCGATCTCGTGACCGTCGGATATGGCAAGACCAAACTCAAGGACCCCAGCAATCCGATGGCGGAAGCGAACCGCCGCGTGCAGGTCGTCAACCTGCAGAACAAGGAAACCGCATCCAAATAAGCGCCTGGACGGGACGTGGCGCTGGGTAAAGTTTTGGAGCTAGAATGCGTCCCGCCTACCCGCGGGACGCGTCGTTTCGGAAGCTCCCTCTCGCTATCCCCTGACGGCGGCACCTTGATGCCCGCTCGACACGGTACTCGATACAAAAACGGTCTGGATTGATCCGGCGATGACGCTCTCCGAATACCTCAAGCCTGCGCTGGCCGTGATCGCCGTTGTCGTACTGGGCGCTGGATATTACTGGTTCGATCTCCGCTCGCCGCCCGAGGAAAAGGAAACGCCGAGTCAGGCGCAAGTTATCGTCGTCAAATCCACCAACGCCTGCTTCTCCGATCTGGTGCGGGTCACTGGATTTGTGGTGCCGCGGCGGGAAGCGGTGGTTGGTCCTGACCAGGAGGGTTCCAAGGTCACCGATCTCTTCGTGCGCGAAGGCGACACCGTCACCGACAATCAGGAACTGGCGCGATTGAGCGCGCCGGCCCAGCAGCCGGGCGCGCCCGCGAGGCCCAACCAGGGGCCGATTTCGCTCCGCGCGCCGGCCGCAGGCCTGGTCACCGAGGTCAAGACGATCGTCGGTGCGCCGGCCTCGCCGCAGGCCGGACCGATGTTTCGAATTGCGATCAACAACGAGGTCGAGCTGGACGCGCAGGTGCCCGCCGTCCACATGCTGAAGCTCAATCCGGGAGCCACGGTGCGCATCAGCCGCGACGACGCGCCCGATCTGGTCGGCCGCGTCAGGCTGGTTTCCCCCGAGATCGATCGCGCCAATCAGCTCGGCCATGTCAGGATATCGCTGACCAGCAACCCATCGGTGAAGGTCGGCATGTTCGCCCGCGCCAGCATCGACGCCAAGCGCAGTTGCGGCGTCGCCATTCCGCGCACCGCCATCGACCATCTGACCGTGCAGGTGGTCAAGGGAAATACGGTCGAGACACGCAATGTCCGCGTCGGGCTGACCTCCGACACCAGCATTGAAATTCTGGAGGGCCTCGACGTCGGCGAAACCGTCGTGGCCGACGCCGGCAGTTCGCTGCACGATGGCGACCAGATCAAGACCATGTTCGCCGAAGACCTCGATCGAACGCGGGTACGCTGATGGCTTTGAATATCTCGGCATGGTCGATCCGCAACCCGCTGCCATCGGTGGTCTTTTCGATCATCCTGCTGGCGCTGGGCTGGATCAGTTTCACCAAGCTCGCCGTAACGCGCCTGCCCAGCGCCGACATTCCGGTGATCTCGGTCGCGGTCGGCCAGTTCGGCGCCGCACCGTCTGAACTCGAATCGCAGATCACCAAGACCATCGAAGACGGCGTGTCGGGCGTCGAAGGCGTGCGGCACATTTCATCGTCGATTACCGACGGCTTGTCGGTGACGACAATCGAGTTTGCGCTGGAGACCAATACCGACCGCGCGCTCAACGACGTCAAGGACGCCGTCACCCGCGTTCGCAGCAATCTGCCGCAAAACGTCAACGAGCCGTTGATTCAGCGGGTCGACGTGATCGGCCTGCCGATCGTGACCTACGCCGCGATATCGCCCGGCAAGACGCCGGAGCAATTGTCCTATTTCGTCGACGACGTCGTCAAACGCGCGCTGCAGGGCGTGCGCGGCGTGTCGCAGGTCGAGCGTATCGGCGGTGTCGAGCGCGAAATTCTGGTGTCGCTCGATCCGGACCGGCTGCAGGCCGCGGGACTGACCGCGGTCAATGTCAGCCAGAGCCTGCGCGGCACCAATGTCGACCTGGCCGGTGGTCGCGCCGAAATCGGCAAGAACGACCAGGCGATCCGCACGCTGGCCGGCGCCAAGACGCTGAACGAACTCGCCGGCACCATGATCCCGCTGTTCTCCGGCGGCGAAGTGCGGCTGGACGATCTCGGCACCGTCACCGACACCATCGCCGACCGCCGCACCTTCGCCCGCTTCAACGGCGAGCCGGTGGTCGCGCTCGGCATCAAGCGCGCCAAGGGCGCCAGCGATGTGGTGGTCGCGGGGCTGGTGCAGAAGCGGATCGACGCGCTCAAGGAAGCCTATCCCGACGTCGATCTCAAACTGATCGATACCTCGGTCGAATTCACCAAGGGCAATTACGAGGCGGCGATTTCGACCCTGTTCGAAGGCGCCATTCTCGCCGTCGTGATCGTGCTGCTATTCCTGCGCGATATCCGCGCCACCATCATCGCGGCGATCTCGCTGCCGTTGTCGATCTTCCCGGCGTTCTGGGCGATGGACATCCTTGGCTTCTCGCTCAACCTCGTCAGCTTCCTCGCCATCACGCTGTCGACGGGTATTCTGGTCGACGACGCCATCGTCGAGATCGAGAACATCGTCCGCCATATGCGGATGGGCAAGTCGCCATATCGCGCCGCGCTCGAGGCCGCCGACGAAATCGGCCTCGCCGTGATCGCGATCAGCCTCACCATCATCGCGATCTTCGCGCCGGCGAGCTTCATGGGCGGCATCGCCGGCCAGTTTTTCAAGCAATTCGGCATCACGGTGTCGGTGCAGGTGTTCTTCTCGCTGCTCGCCGCGCGGTTCGTGACGCCGGTGCTGGCGGCCTATTTCCTCAAGGACCACGCCCACGACGATCCGCCGCCGGGTCGCGCGCTCAACGCCTACCACAAGCTCGTCACCTGGTCGGTGCGGCATTATTTCGTCACGCTGATGATCGGCTTTGGCATCTTCGCGGCCTCGATCTGGAGCATCTATCTGCTGCCGCAAGGCTATCTGCCGGCGCAGGATGCGGCACGTTCGCTGCTGGCGATGGAATTGCCGCCGGGTTCGCAGCTCGCCTATACCGAGAAAGTGACCGAAGAGATCGTCGCACGCTTGCGCAAGCATCCCGAGGTCAAGAGCGTGTTCGTCGATGGCGGCCGCGTGCCGCCGGGGACGCTCGAGGTCCGCCGCGCGGCGCTGATCATCAATTACATCCCCAAGAAGCAACGCAGCATCACCCAGCGTCAGCTTGAGCTGGCGATCAGCAACGACCTCGAAAACGTGCCGGATATCCGGTTCTGGTTCCTCGACGAGAACGGCCAGCGCGCGATCCAGCTTGTCGTGACCGGCGCCGACAGCAACATCGTCGGCAATGTCGCCAGCGAACTGGCGAACCAGATGAAGCGGATTCCGCAGATCGCCAACGTGATTTCCGAGACTTCGCTCGACCGGCCCGAATTGCGCATCCAGCCGCGGGCGGACCTGGCCGCGCGGCTCGGGGTATCCACCGAGAGCCTGTCGCAAACCATCCGCGTCGCCACCATCGGCGACGTCGGTCCGGCATTGGCCAAGTTCGACGCCGGCGACCGGCTGGTGCCGATCCGCGTCCAGCTCGAAGACGCAGCCCGCGGCGATTTGCAAACGCTGCAGGAGTTGCGCGTGCCGCTGGGCGAGCGCGGCGAGAAAGGCGGCGTGCCGCTGTCTGTCGTCGCCGACATCAATCTCGATCAGGGCCCGACCAGCATCAATCGCTATGACCGGGAACGCCAGGCCACCGTGGCCGCCGACCTCGTCGGCAACGCGGCGCTCGGCGACTCCACCAAGAAGATCAACGATCTGCCGGTGATGAAAAGCCTGCCGAAGGGCGTCAAGGTGGGACCATCCGGCGACGCCGAGGCTTTGGCCGATCTCTCGGCCGGCTTTGCCACCGCGATGACCGCCGGCCTGATGATGGTCTACGCGGTGCTGGTATTGCTGTTCGGAACCTTCCTGCAGCCAATCACCATCCTGTTCTCGCTGCCGCTTTCGATCGGCGGCGCGATCGCAGCGCTGCTGCTGACCGGCAAGCAACTCACGGTCCCGGTCTGGATAGGCATGCTGATGCTGATGGGCATCGTGACCAAGAACGCCATCATGCTGGTGGAGTTCGCGGTCGAAGCGATCCGCGACGGCAAGCCGCGCGACGAGGCGATCATCGACGCCGGCATGAAGCGCGCCCGCCCGATCGTCATGACCACGATCGCGATGGCCGCGGGCATGATGCCGTCAGCGCTGGCGTTCGGCGCCGGCGGCGAATTCCGCTCCCCGATGGCACTCGCCGTGATCGGCGGTCTCGTCTTCTCGACGGTGCTGTCGCTGGTGTTCGTGCCGGCGATGTTCATCCTGATGGACGATATCGGCGCCTTCATCTGGCGCTTCGGCAAGAAGCTGCTGGTCTCGCATGGCGAGCCCGAGCAGGCGACGGCCAGCCACACGACCGATCACAAGGAACCGCCGCCCCCGCCCAGCATCGTGCGCTCGCCCGCGGCGGAATAGGCTTGGCGTCTGCGCTGACGGCGGCGCCGCACACCTACTCGTTGCGCGCCACGGCGGTCAGCTTGGTCATGTTCTGCAGTAGAATGCGGCCGCGCTGCAGGTCCAGAATGCCGTCCTTGCGCCAGGTCTGAAGCTGACGATTGACGCTTTCGCGCGCGGCGCCGACGAACACGCCGAGTTGCTCCTGCGAGATGTGCACCTCGGAACCGAAATCGGAGGCCAGCGCGCAAAGCCGGCGTGCCAGCCGAACCGGCAGCGGCTGCAGCACCGATTCTTCCATCCGTTCGCTCTGCCAACGGATGCGCTGACAAAGCAGCTGCATGATCTTGATCGCGACCTTGGGCTCGCGCTCGAGGAACGCGAGGAAATCCGCCCGCCGCAGCACGAACAATTCGGTAGGCTCACCCGCCATCGCGTCGGCGGTGCGGCTCTGCCCATCGAGCACCGCGACCTCGCCAAACAGATCGCCCGATCCCATGAAATTCAACGTCAGCCGGCTGCCGTCGGAGGCGCCCGTCTCGATCCGGATCTGGCCGCGCCGGACCCCGAACAGGGCGTCGCCGGGATCGCCCTTCTGGAACAATACCTCGCCGACACCCAGCTGCTGGGTGTGGCAAAGGCTGGATATCCGCTGCAATTCGTCGGCGCCCAGATCCGAGAACATCGGGTTCATTTTCAAAATAATGGCAAATTCGGTTTGCTTGCTCATTCTAATACCTTCCAAAGCATCAAATCAGGCCTAGCAACAATGCGTCACACGAAGTGTGTCATAGGTCACATAACTTTGCAGCAGCCTCGGATTAATTTTGGGCTCCTTTGAGCCGCCTGCCCTTTCCGGGATAAGCTCAGGCCATCGGCGGCGCCTGATATGGCGTGGCCGCAATCGACGCTGTTTGCCCGGGTTTGGAATACCGTCATGAGAGTGCTGAAAATCGCCGGGGCCGCCGTCGCCGCCATCATCGTGGTCGCCGGGCTCCTGCTGTTCATAGGGATTCCCTCCGGCTTCCTGACCTCAACGATCCAGACGCGGGTCGAACGCGAGACCGGATACCGACTGACGATCGCAGGCGCGACCACGATCGGCCTGTGGCCGTCGCTCAACGTGACGCTCAACAACGTCACGCTGCAGGACCCCAAGGACCGCGACAGCAGCGATCGCCTCATCGTCAACAGCATCCAGGCCGACATCAAGCTCGCCAGCCTGTGGTCGGGTCAGCCTGAAGTCACCGAGCTCGTCATCGACCGTCCGATCCTGACCGTGCCGCTGCTGCGCGAGCGCGCGGTGCAGCGCAGTGCCGCGCCGAAGGGCGTGGTGACTTCGACCGAGGCCGAAGCCAATAGCAATAATGTCGCGATCGATCGCGTGACCGTCACCGACGGCACCATCATCTTTTCCAATCTGCGCGACCGCGTCACCAATCGCGTCGACGGCATCAACGCCAGCACCGTCATCAATGACGATCGCAACATCCGGGTCACCGGCAACGCGCGCGCCGGCGACCGCCCGGTCAAATTCGTCATCAAGGCAACGCCGCCGGCCGGGCCGATCGAACGGCAAACCATTCCCGTCGACATGACGTTCGAGGCGCCCGGCCTGTTGCAAAATCCGCTGTCGGCCAAGGCCGAGGTCCGGCTCAACGGCTCGGTCGTGATGATCAACGGCGTCACCGGCGCGCTCGGCGACGGCGCGTTCAACGGCTGGGCCTCGGTGGATGTTTCGAGCAAGCCGCTGGTGAAACTCGACCTCGATTTCCAGCGGCTCGATGTCGCGATGCCCAAAGGCAACGGCGGATCCGGGCCGCAGCCCTGGAGCAATGCCTCGATCGACCTCAGCGGACTGAACTATGTCGACCTGCAGGCCAAGATCTCCGCTGCCGAAATCAATGTCGGCGACGCCCGTGTCGCGCCCGTCGCGATCGAGGCCACGCTGGCCAGCGGCGTGCTGAAATGCCGGTTCGCCAACCTCGGCGCCTATGACGGCCAGGCCAATGGCGACCTGATCGTCGATGCCTCCGCAGCAATCCCGGCCTACGCGCTGCGCGGCGACCTCAGCGGCGTCCGCGCGTTGCCGCTGCTGCGCAGCGCTGCGGATTTCGACCGGCTCGACGGTAAACTGCAGGCGAAACTGTCGCTGCAATCGTCCGGCGGCAGCCAGCGCACCATCATGTCGAACCTCGACGGCACCGCGTTCGTGGTTTTCCAGGATGGCATGATCCGTGGCGTCAACGTCGCTCAGATGATCCGCTCGCTGACCTCGGGCACGTTGTCGGGATGGCAGGAGGACAACCAGCAGACCACCGATATGACCCAGCTTTCGGCGTCGTTCCGGATCGAGAAGGGCAAGGCCACCAGCACCGATCTCAATCTGGTGGGCCCCTTGGTGCGCGTGACCGGCGCCGGCACCATCGACCTCGCCGAGAAAACGCTGGCGTTGCGCACCGAACCGAAGCTGGTGATGACGACCCAGGGCCAGGGCCGCGCCTCCGATCCGGTCGGCCTGGGCATCCCGGTGGTGATCGACGGTCCGTGGGCCGAGCCGCGGTTCTATCCTGACATGGCCGGCATCCTCGACAACCCCGACGCGGCCTATGCCAAGCTGAAGGACATGGGCAAGGGCCTGTTCGGGCCGAACGGCGCGCTCAACGGCCTCGGTGGCAATCTGCTGGGTGGCGACGCGCCGGGTGGAAATACACCCGGATCGACCGGCGCCGACGGTACCTCCGATCCGCTCGGCGGTGACCTCGGACAGGCCCTCGGCAATCTGATCCAGCAGGGGCTCAGCCAGAGCCGCCAAGGTTCGTCCCAAGGCAATGCTCCTCAAGGCCGAAGCCGCGCCCTTTCGACGCCGGACGCCGCCACCCCGGCGACCCCGCCCGACTCGACGGCCCAGACGCCCCCGGCGCAGAGCGATTCCACGCCCCAGCCGGCGCAGGAGAGTCAGCCAATGAACGACATGCTGCGGCAGTTGTTTAATCGCTGAGCCTCGCCTGATCATTGGCGTTCCCCCTCGCACCTCCCCGGCTAACCACCTTGGCAGAGCCCCCGGCCACGGGCCTCGAAATATGCTAACAAGACTGCCGCCGAGACGGCCATGAACGCGGCGGCCTGTTGCCTGTGCCGGGTGCTGCTTTCCGAGGATCTGGATGATCGGGGTCAAGGACAAAATCCGGTTTATGCGTCAGGGTCTGTTCGCCAAATACGTCATCGCTCTGGTCGGCCTCGTCGTGTTCGTGCTGGCGGTCAACGGCGCGTTCGAGACCTGGATCAGCTACCGCGCGACCAAAACTTCGCTGACCGACGCGATGGCGGAAAAGGCCGAGGCGACCGCGAAGCGGATCGAAAGCTCGATCTCCGATCTGGAACGGCAGATCAGCTGGGTGACCCGCGCCAGCGCCGTCAGCCTCGAACAGCACCGCGCCGACTACGCCCAATTGCTGGCCGGCGTGCCCGCGGTCAGCCAGTTGTCGCTGCTGAGCGGCAACGGCCACGAACTGCTGCGGCTGACCCGCACCACGATCCTGGTCAGCGGCGGCGCGGATTTCTCCCGCGACCTGCGCTTTACCGAAACCGTCACCCGCGGCGTCAATTACGCGCCGGCCGAGTTCCGCGCCCAGCAACCCTTCATGTCGATCTCGGTGTCGCATTCCGGCTTCAATGCCGGCGTCACCGTCGCCGACATCGACCTGCGCTTCCTGTCCGATTTCCTCGGCGACGCCGAGGTCGGCAAGGCGACCTTCGCCTATGTGGTGGATTCCCGCGGCAAGGTGCTGGCGACCTCGGCCAAGGGCCCGGAGATCGGCGCCGACCTGTCCGCGCTGCCGCAGGTCGCGGCCCTGATGACGCCCGGCGACGCGCCGCTGGCCTCGGGCACCGACGCCGACGGCCATTCGGTGCTCTCAGCGGCGAGCACGGTGCCGAAACTCGGCTGGACCGTGTTCTTCGAGCAACCGGCCGCGCAGGCGCTGGCGCCGATCCGGGATCAGCTGATGCGGATCGCGCTGCTGATCGCGCTCGGCCTCGCGGTCGCGATCCTGGCCGGCACCCTGCTGGCGCGGCGCATGCTGATCCCGATCACCGCGCTGCGCGCCGGCGCGCGGCGGCTCGGCGCCGGCGATTTCAGCCACCGCATCGACGTCCACACATCGGACGAACTGGAAGAACTGGCGAGCCAGTTCAACAGCATGGCCGGACAATTGGCGGAGACCTATTCCGGCCTCGAGGCCAAGGTGGAGGAACGGACTCGGGATCTCGCGCAATCGATCAACGAACTGAAAGTGCTCGAAGAGGTCGGCCGCGCGGTGTCGTCCTCGCTCGATCTCAACGCGGTGCTGCCGACGGTGGCGGCGCGCGCGCTCGAAATCACCCATGCCGACGCGGTGCTGATCTACGGCTATGACGCCGCCCACGGCCGCTTCGACCTCGCCGAATCCATCGGCATCGACAAGACCGCCGAGGGCGAACACCTCGCGGTCGACCAGGGCCAGAGCGTGCTCGGCGAGGCCGCCAGCAAGGGCGAGCCGATCGCGATTCCCGATCTCGCCGTCACCGCCGACCATGTGCTGCGCGACCTGGCGATCGCGGCCGGGTTTCATTCGGTGCTGGTGGTGCCGCTGGTCGACCAGAAGGGCGTGCTGGGCTCGCTGGTGGTGCTGCGCCAAAACACCGGCGAGTTCTCGCCCAACCTGATCGGCCTGATGCGCACCTTCGCGCACCAATCGGTGCTGGCGATGCGCAATGCGCGGCTGTTCACCGAAGTGGACCAGAAGGGCCGCGAACTCGCGACCGCGCATTCCACCGTGCGGCAGCAGGCCGACAAGCTGCAGGAGCAGACCGACCAGCTCAAGGACTGGAACAAGTCGCTGGAGGAGCGGGTCGAGACCCAGCTCGGCGAGATCGAACGCATACGCCGCCTCGAGCGCTTTTTGGCGCCGCAGGTGGCGCAACTGATCGCGTCCGGCGACGGCCATGAAGGCCTGCTCGACAGCCACCGCCGCGAAGTCACTGTGGTGTTCTGCGATCTGCAGAGGTTTTACGGCCTTTACCGAAAGCACCGAGCCGGAAGAGGCGATGAACGTGCTGCGGGAATATCACGCCGCCCTTGGTGAGCTGATCTTCCGCTACGAGGGCACGCTCGACCGCTATGCCGGCGACGGCGTGATGATCCTGTTCAATGCGCCGATCCAGTTCGAGGATCACGTCAAGCGCGCGGTGAAGATGTCGGTGGAGATGCGCGACACCATCGGCGCGCTGACCGGGAAGTGGCGCAACCGCGGCCACAATCTCGGCTTCGGCATCGGCATCGCGCTCGGCTACGCGACGCTCGGCCAGATCGGCTTCGAGCAGCGGCTGGAATATGCCGCGATCGGCAGCGTCACCAACCTCGCCTCGCGTCTCTGCGACGAAGCCAAGGCCAACCAGATCGTGGTCAGCCGCCGGGTCTATGGCATGGTCGAGCCATGGGTCGAGGGACGCCCGATCGACGATCTGAACCTGAAGGGTTTCAATCACCCGATCCTCGCCGCCGAAATCCTGAGCTGGCGCGAGGAAGTCGACAACGTGGTCGACGCGGCGCCGGCCGCGAGAAGGCGGAAGCAGCCGTCGTGAGTGGACGGCGCGGTTAGTTTTCAGGAGATTTCAAACAGCGCAGTTGTCGTCCCCGCGAACGCGGGGACCCATAACCCCTGGCGTTCGCCGGTAAGAAAAGTCATCCGCTCCACTGCCGAAACGAGAACACACGGCGTATGGGTCCCCGCGTTCGCGGGGACGACGTAGTTGGATAATCGCGATTCGAGCAGACACAGACCCGCATTCTCGCGACACCCATCGCCCGAGTTTTGCAAATCATTCGCACCCTCAAGAGAGGGCGCGGGGAACGCCGGGTGCTCCGAGCACCCGCAGCCGCGCGTGTAGTGTAGAAAGCACGCGCGTTAGTCACCACAGGCACGCGGATTCAACCGGCGTTCCCTGCGCAATGGTTTTAACGGCTTACTTCGTGCTCTCCCCGGTGATCGGCTTTCTTGCCACCGTCACCCCTGAGAAGCTTGCTTCTCAAGAACTTGAACGCCAGCGCCGCGGCGTCAGGACCACACGACTTCGCCGTCCGCAACAGCATCGTTCGTCTGGCGTGCGAAACCGCACACCCGACGCTGCCGCGTCCACCGCATCCCATGCCCAACGTTCGTGACGATCATGATACGCCCCTCTGAGGGCCGGGACGGGAGACGATAGGCCGGTGATTTGGGTTCGGAGTAAACGAAAATATTTTTCAACACGGGACTGGACGGATAGAATCGCTTTGAGTTTGCAGCACTAATTCAATTGATCAGACGATGCATAAATCGTCGTGCAAGGCTCTGTCGGGATCGAATTGTCGTCGGACTCACTGATGGCTTTTACCGCGTCAGGCTGAACTAAACACTTCGCGGTGCCTCGCGACATAGCCGCGATGTGGCCACAGCTTTGGGGTCTTCCGGAAGATGGATGCGATCCAACTGCTTGGCAAAGTGACCGCGCCCGCTAATAATCTCATTGAGTGAGATTGAATGACCGAAGATTTACCGCGCCGCGCAGCAACGCGCCAGCACCCCTACTTCATAAAGAGATCTTGATGAACTTGATGCTCAGGCCGCGGCTATTGTTACAACGGCGATCAGTCGGCTCGGGGATGGCAATACCTCTAATGTCAAACCCATCGGCGAAGGAGCCGCCGAACTCAGGATTGACCGGGGACCCGGCTACCGAATCTGATTTCGGCTGGGACGGCAAGGTGCTGGTGATCCTGTTGGGTGGCGGCACGAAGCGACGACAGCAGGAAAGGTTGACGATGCCATTGACCAGGGATTTTCGCCGAACGGTGCAAGCGCGCGCGGCGCGCGATCCGGCCTTTCGCAAGGCACTGTTCCAGGAGGCCGCGCAGAGCCTGCTGCAGGGCGACATCGACGCCGGCCGCGCGGCGATGCGCGACTACATCAATGCGACGATCGGATTCGAAAAATTGAGTGTAGCACTTGGAAAGCCGCAAAAGAGCCTGATGCGGATGTTCGGGCCCGGCGGCAATCCCACCGCCGAAAACCTGCTCGGCGTCATCGGCGTGTTGCAGGCCGAGACCGGCGTGCATCTTGAAGCGCGCGTCGTCGCTGACGCGGCCTGAGCGGCGAAAGCAAAGAAGCGGCAAGCGCCACAAGCCCCAATCGTGATCCGCGTCACTAAGGCCTTGCCACCGCTGCCAATCCCGCTTCCCCCCGCCGGCCCCGTTCTGGTATCCATTTGCCCGAAAACGGGAATGAAACGTCGATGATTAAACTCACCGGACGCAACCTTTCGCGACAACTGCCGGCCCTGATGACGGCCGCCGCGCTGTGTTGTGTAGCCTCGCAGCCAAGCCGCGCCGACGATGCGGATGCGGCGCCGAAGGGCTCGGCCGTCACGGTGCTGAAGGCTTCAAAAGCCTGCTTCCCGGCCATTGTCGAGGTGTCGGGCATCGTGCGCGCCCGCGATGAAACCGCGGTTCGCCCGGAACGGCTCGGGCTGAAGGTGATCGACATCCTGGCCGACGCCGGCGACACCGTGACCGCGGGCCAGACGCTGGCGCGGCTCAGCCTGCCCGAGGGCGGCACCGTGCTGGTGCAGGCGCCGGTGGCGGGGCTGATTTCGGCGTCAACGGCCGCGATCGGCGCGATCGCCTCGGGCCGCGGCGAAGCGCTGTTCTCGATCATCGCGCGCAGCGAGTTCGACCTGATCGGCGTGGTGCCGACCCGCGACCTCGGCAAATTGAAGGTCAACCAGACCGCGCGGATCAAGGTGGTCGGCGCGCCCGAGCTCGACGGCAAGGTGACCCGGGTGTCGCCGACCATCGAGCCCAACAGCCAGCTCGGCCAGGTCACGCTGGCGGTGACCTCGAGCCAGCGCCTGCTGATCAATTCGTCCGGCCGCGCGTCGATCAAGACCAGCCAGAGCTGCAACGTGTCGGTGCCGCTGACCGCGGTGCTCTATGGCACGGCCGGCACCGTGGTGCAGGTGGTGCGGCGGGCGCGGGTCGAAACCAAGCGGGTCGAAGTCGGGCTGATGTCCGGCGGCCAGGTCGAGATCCGCGACGGCCTGCAGGAAGGCGACATGGTGGTCGCCCGCGCCGGCGCCATCCTGCGCGAAGGCGATCCGGTGCGGCCGGTGACGGCGGGGAGGCGGCGCGGACGGGGAAGGTGAGCGGCTCGATCCCTGCGTTCGCAGGGACGACGGGTGAGAGGCTTTCGCCCGCCCCCTCAGCCGCCGGCGTTGTCGCTGCCGAAGTGGACGTCTTCCACGAGCGAAGACGACACCGAGGGGACCTGGACGCCTTCGGAGGCGCGGGAGATGGCGACGCGGGTTTTGTTGAAGGAGGCTTCGATTCCGGCCTGGGCGGTGAGGTTGTTCAGCAGCTCCGCCACCAGCACGCTGTTCTGGCCGCGGGAATCGTCGGCGACCTGGCCCGGCGTGGCCGAGGACAGGATCAGCGCGTTGTCGGGGGCGGCGATCGGCGCCAGCCCGTGGGAGAAGGCGCGGAAGCGGCGCTCATAGGGGTTGCGGCGGGAGGCATCGACCACGACGAGCTTGGCGCGGGCGCCGCGCTCCTTCATCACGTCGAGCACCGATTCAATGCTGACGCCGTCGCGGCGCACATCGGCTTCCTTCCAGATCGCGGCATCGACCGGCATCATGTAGCTCTCGCGGCCGACCTGAACGCCGTAGCCGCCGAAGAACAGCATCACCACCGAGTCCGGACGGATGCGGGATTTCAACCGCGCCACCGCGCGGGTCATGTCGTCCTTGCTGGCGTCTTCCACCACATCGACGTCGAAGCCGCTGCGGCGCAGCGTGGCGGTCAGCGCGCGGGCATCGTTGATCGGCTGGCCGAGCGGCGCGGCGGCGTCGGGATAATGGCCGTTGCCGATCACCAGCGCGATCCGCGAGGTGCGCAGGGCAACCGGGCTATCGCCCTGTTCGGTCGCGATCGCCTTGGCGGCATCGAGCGCGCGCAGGCTCAGCGCCGCATGGGCACCAATCGCCAGCGACACCACGCCCGCCAATGCGACGGCGATGGTGATCGATCGGCGAGAGAGAAACTGCGGTACTTGCATCACATTCATTCCTGGTCGTGGCCACAGGCGCGCAGGTTAGTCGCGCCCAAAACTTTCTAGGTTTCCTGGCCGTCTAGGTTTGAGGGGTTGCCACTGGACCGCCGACGAATTGCGCTTAATTTGCGGCACTGCAACAAACGCTCCTTTAACCCAGCCAAAGCCCCCGGGCAATACGCGAAAAAGCCTTGACTGGCCCTTGAAATAGGCCCTTGCCGCTCACGTGCCGCTCTCGGCTTTCGGCCGGCATAGGACCGTCATTCGGTTAATAATTTCCCTCAATTTTTCGCGTCGCACTGTGACCTTTATCACATTTGTATTTCCCTGATATTCGGATAAGTTTTCAGTCACTTGCAGGCGGCCGGGAAACCGGCGGGCGCCGCGGGGAGGATTTGGGGATCTGGCGAGCCACGCGAAGGGGCCGCGCGGAAAGAATTCCATGCATTTTCGAGAGATTGCCGGGGCAGCCTGCCGCGCGCTGACGGCCCGGAAGGATGGGCCGTCGCTGTACGATGTCTGCGATCCGCTGCTGCTGAAATATGACGGCGGCGACCGCCATCTCGGCAAGTTCTACAGGACCGCATTGGGCAATCCGGCGCTGCGCGCGCTGCTGCGCCGGGCCGGCCTGCCGGAATTGCGCGATCCCGCCCGGATGCAATCGCTGCAGCGCGCATTGCTGCAGGCGCGTCAGGACGACGCACCCGACTGGAGCGCGATCGGCCAGCCGGTCGCGGCCTTGCTCGACAGCATCGATCTGCAGCACCCGCAGCCGCCGGCTGCGGCGGCACCAGCGCAGGCGCCCGCGCTGGCCGAGCTGGAGGCCGTGATCCGCAGCTGCGGCGCGCATCTGTTGCGCTCGTTCCGCTCCAACGGATTCATCCCGACCTATGCCGCCTTCAACCTGATCGGCGATCCCGATATGGGCGGCCGTGAACTGGAGATGGCGCTGACCGGGCTCAATGCGCGCGGCTACAAGAATTCGACGCTGCTGTTCAATCTGGCGCGGGTGTTCATCGCGCGCTCGCACGCGTCAAAACTGATCAATCCGCCGTGGCGCGGCATCGCCGAGCCGATGGGGCAGCCGATGCAGATCCGGCATCGCTCGGCCTATTACGATGCGTTCTTCACCGAAGCCTTGCTGAGCTTTGTCGAGAGCGGCCTCGCCTCGCCCGACCAGGGGACAGCCTCTAAGCGCGCGATATCGGACATGATCGAGTTCTGCCTCGTCACCAGCAAGGAAGAGGTGCGCGCGCAGGACGGTGCCAGTTTCAGCGTCATCACCGCGCTGGCGCCGCTGCCGCATCCGCGCTTTTCCCGGTTCTTCTCGCAGATCAAGCAGGACCTCGGCTTCGGCATCTATGTGCCGGATTGCGACACCACGGCGTGCTCGTTCTCGGCGGCGACGCAAGCCGGCTCGACCGACCCGATCCTCGACCAGCCGCTGCTGGATTTCTATGCCGGCTATCAGGTCGACGGCGCCACCAACGAGCCGCGCGTCACGGTGCCGCTCAACGACAACATCGATTACGACGGCGGCGTCGTCACCTGGATCGACAACCTCGCCGGCGAACGGCCCTATGGCAACGACCTCGATCCGACGCTCAATCTCGACATCCTCGAAGTCAGTTTCCGCAATCTGGCGCGCTGGAAAGTGATCGAGACGCCGCAGCGGCTCAAGACCGTGCACCGGATCATCGGCTTTCAAAAGCGGCTGGTGCAATCCGGCGCGTTCGCCAATCCGCGCTCGCACATCTATTATCTGCCGGAATTGTATTGCGCCTATTTCGGCCGCTGCTACGCCGCCTTCATCGCGCTGCCGGCGCTGGCGCGCGAGGCGATCGACCCGGATGGCGTGTTCGAGTTCATCCGCGGCAAGGTGCTTTTTTACGTCGAGAACGAATTGATCGCGGCCGAGATGAACGTGTTCGACGCCGCGCTGGCGCTGATCGCGCTCGGCCATCTCGGCGCCGAGCCCGCGACCTTCACGCCGGCCCTGCACTGCATCGTCAGCCATCTCGGCGAAGGCGGCCGGCACGGCCCGTTCAAGGCCTATGAATGGAACAAGATGAAGACGCCGATCCGCATCCTGGTCGGCGGTCCGGAAGTTACGTCCGCCTTCGTGCTGATGGGGCTGGCGCTGGCCCGCCGCGCCCTGATGCAGCGCAACGACGCCCGTTATTAGGGGGCGCCTCGCGTTAAGTTGACGGCAGATGGGCAGTCGGCGCTGGTGCGCCGGCCCGATCCGCACCACAATTCCGACGACTAATATTGTCACCTAATTACGATTGCTCATTACATACGGCCCTTTGCATGTTGATGAAATTCCTGCTCGGGATCGCGATCATTCTAGTGCCGGCGATGGCCGAGGCCGCCGACATCAGCGGCGTCCCGAAGATCCGCGAGGGCGATCTGGTCGTGATCGGCAGCTCGCGCATTCGCCTCGACGGCATCGATGCGCCCTCGGTCGACCAGCTTTGCCTCAACAACACCGGCGAGCGCTGGACCTGCGGCGTCGCCGCGCGCGACGAACTCATTCGCCACACCGACAAGAAGAGCTGGACCTGCCACGTCGAGCGGACCGATCGCCGCGGCCGCAACGTGGCGCGCTGCACGGTCGATGGCGCGGACATCCAGAAATGGTTGGTGTCGAGCGGCTGGGCGCTGGCCTATACGCGGTTCTCCCATGACTACGAGGCCGACGAAAAGGCCGCGCGTGAAGCCAAGGCCGGGATGTGGCAGGGCGCCTTCATCGCGCCCTGGGACTGGCGCATCCGCAACAAGAAGACGGCGATCCTGGGGGCGGCCAAGCCGCCGGCCAATGCCCACGCCATCCTGCTGGCCTCGGCGTCCGGGCCGGTGGCGCCCTCGCCCGAATGCACCATCAAGGGCAACGTCAACGGCGCCGGCGAATGCATCTATCATACGCGCGCGAGCCGCTGGTACGCCCAGATCAAGATGCAGGTCAGCAAAGGCACCCGCTGGTTCTGCTCGGTCGAGGACGCCGAAGCCGCCGGCTGCCGCGAAACCAAGCGATAGAGCATGATCCGGAAAAGTGGGAACCGGTTTTCCGAAAAGATCATGCTCAAACAACAAGATGACCGACGAGCATGATTCAACATAGTTGAAGCATGCTCTAGAAGCTTTTCATCCCGCGCCCGCCCGCGTAAAACCCTCGAAACTCACGATTTGCATCATCTCGACCACGACGGCATGGCCTGTCGCACCAACAAGGAAAGCCAACAATGACGGTTCGCGCCGGCCGGGAATTCCTGGCGATCCCCGGGCCCACCACCATGCCCGACGAAGTGCTGCGGGCGATGCATCGCCCGGCGCTCGACATCTATTCAAAGGACATGGTGGATCTGACCGACAGCCTGCTCGGCGATCTCAGCAAATTGTTCGCCACCAAGGGCCAGTCCTACATCTATATCGCCAATGGTCATGGCGCCTGGGAAGCCACGCTGAGCAACGTGCTGTCGCGCGGCGACAAGGTGCTGGTGCTGGAGAGCGGCCGGTTCGCGATCAATTGGGGCAATGCCGCCGCCGCGATGGGCGCCGAAGTCGAGGTGCTGAAGGGCGACTGGCGCCGCGCGATCCGTCCGGCCGAGGTCGAGCAACGGCTGCGGCAGGACAAGAGCCACAGCATCAAGGCGGTGCTGGCGGTGCAGGTCGATACCGCATCGGGCGCCTTCAACGATATCGAGGCGATCGGCAAGGCGATCAGGGACGCCGGCCATCCGGCGCTGTACATGGTCGACACCGTGGCTTCGCTCGGCTGCATGCCGTTCGAAATGGATGCCTGGGGCATCGACGTCGCGATGTCCGGTTCGCAGAAGGGCCTGATGACCCCGCCCGGCCTCGGCTTCGTCGCCGCCAGCGATCGTGCCCGCGAGGTGCACAAGAAGGCCAATATGCGCACGCCCTATTGGGACTGGACCGAGCGCGACGGCCCCGAGCATTACCGCAAATATGCCGGCACCGCGCCGGTGCATCTGCTGTTCGCGCTGCGTCAGGCAATCAACATGCTGTTCGAGGAAGGTCTCGAAAACGCGCATCTGCGCCATCGCCTGCTGGCGGAAGCGGTGCGGCGCGCGGTCGGAACCTGGGCCGAAGGCCAGGTGCTGGGCTTCAATGTCACCGAAGCCAGCGAGCGGGCCAACACGGTCACGACCGTGGTCATGAACGGTCACGATCCGGTTGCGCTGCATCGCTATTGCAAGGAAAAATGCGGCGTGGTGCTGGGCACCGGAATCGGCGAGTTGCAGGGCCAGGCGTTCCGGATCGCCCATATGGGGCACGTCAACGCGCCGATGGTCCTGGGCACGCTGGGCGTGATCGAAATGGCGCTCAACGCGCTCGATATACCGCATGGCAGCGGCGGCGCCGGGGCCGCGATCGACTGGCTCGCCGAAAGTGTAAGCGCCTAGCGGCGGCACGAGCCTTTCCGGGCCCCCCGCATTCGTGCTTATATTGATCTTGTGATAAATAAGAGGCCGACAACGGCGCGCGCGGTATTCCGCAAAAGTGAAGGCCGGTTTTGCGATCAGAATACACGCAAGAAGAGTACAGGGAGTGATTTGATTGGCGTCCGTTGAATTGCGCGGCCTGACCAAGCGATTTGGATCGCTTGCAGTGGTCGATAATGTCTCGTTGCGGATCGATCACGGACAGCTGATCTGCCTGCTCGGCCCCTCCGGCTGCGGCAAGACCACGACCTTGCGGCTGATCGCGGGGTTCCTGGAACCCACCGACGGCGAAATCCATGTCGGCGACCGGCTGGTGTCCTCGAGCGCGCGCACCTTGCCGCCCGAACAGCGCAAGATGTCGATGATCTTCCAGAGCTACGCGCTGTGGCCGCATATGACGGTCGCCGAAAACATCGTCTATGGGCTGCGCCTGCGCAAGATGGACCGCGACACCATCGCCAAAAAACTCAAGGTGATCCTGGAAACCACCAAGCTGGAAATCCTGGCGCAGCGTTATCCCGGCGAATTGTCCGGCGGCCAACAACAACGCGTGGCGCTGGCGCGCGCGCTGGTGGTCGAGCCGGAAACGCTGCTGCTCGACGAACCCTTGTCCAACCTCGACGCCAATCTGCGCGAAGAGATGCGCTTCGAGATCAGGCGGCTGCACGATGAATATCGCTACACCACCGTCTACGTCACCCACGACCAGTCCGAGGCCATGACCACGGCCGATCTGATCGCTGTGATGAATGGCGGCAAGATCGATCAGCTCGGCACGCCCGAAGACATCTACGACCGGCCGCAATCGGAATTCGTCGCGCGCTTCATCGGCGCCAGCAACGTCATCAAGGGCACCGCGCTCGATGAGACGCATGTTTCGTTCGCCGGCGCGACCTTGCGCGTGGTCGGCGCCAAACTGACCGCGGGGCAAAGCGCTGCGGTCGCGATCCGCCAGCATGACATCCAGTTGGCGACGCAGGCGCCGCAGGCTTCTCATAACCAGGCTTGGCAGAACGTGGTCAAGGCCACCGTGACCCGCCAAGTGTTTCTCGGAGCCAACCGCGACTACATGGTCGAAACCTCCGACGGCACGATCCTGCGCATCGTCACGGCGACCGACAATCCGGTTCCGAAGGGAACCGAGGTCTGGCTGACGCTGCCGCCCGAGCGCTGCCGCGCGCTCGATCGATAGAAAAATTGGCCAAGAAATTGACCCAAGAAAACGACGGGAGAACGCGATGAAAAAACGAAAGCCTTCGAGACGCGATATCCTGAAGGGTTCGACCGCGCTGGCACTGGGCGCGGTGTTCGCTGCCCCCGCACGCGCCGAAGCCCCGCCGGCCGAGGCGATCACGCCGCAATTGATCGAGGCGGCGAAAAAAGAAGGCCAGGTGGTCTGGTACACCGCGGTCGATCTGTCGGTCGCCGAAAAGATCGCGGGCGCCTTCAAGGCGAAATTCGCCGGCATCGAAGTGCGGGTCGAGCGCACCGGCGCCGAGCGGGTGTTTCAGCGCATCGGGCAGGAATATGCCAGCAACGTCCACGCCGTCGATGTGGTGAATTCCTCCGACGCCTCGCACCTGCTGACCTGGAAGAGCCAGGGCCTGCTGCTGCCTTACGTGCCGGAAGATGTCGCCAAATATTACAAGCCCGAGCATCGCGATGCCGACGGCACCTATGCCGGCTTCCGCGCCACCTTGAGCCCGATCGCCTACAACACCAAGCAGGTCACGGCCGCAGAGGCGCCCACCAGCTTCAAGGATCTGCTCGATCCCAAATGGAAGGGCAAGATCGTCAAGGCCCATCCCGGCTATAGCGGAACCATCCTGACCGCGACGTTCGAGATGGTGCGAGACATCGGCTGGGAGTTCTACGAGAACCTCGCCAAGCAGAACATCATGCAGGTGCAATCGGCGACCGATCCGCCGAAAAAGCTCTCGCTCGGCGAGCGCGCCGTGATGGCCGACGGCACCGAATACAATGTCCTGCTGCTGAAAGAATCCGGCCAACCGGTCGAGCCGGTCTATCCGACCGAAGGCACGCCGTTCATCGTCGGCCCCAACGGCATCTTCAAGGCGGCGCCGAATCCGAACGCCGCAAAGCTGTTCCAGAACTACTGTTTCACGCAAGAGGCTCAGCAGATCATTATCGAGGTCGGCGGCCTGCGGTCGCTGCATGCCCAGGCCAAGGAAAAGCCGGGCCGCAAGCCGCTCGCTGACATCAAGCTGATGAAGGAAGACGCCGAAAACGCCGAGAAGCAAAGCGAAGCGATCAAGGCCCGTTACCAGAAACTGTTCCACGTCTAACGTCAGGAAGGGCCAACCGATGCGAAAAGCCATCAGCCGGCGCGATGTGATCAAGGGCACCGCGGCGCTTGGCGTCACGGCGTTCGCTACCTCGGTGAAAGCCGCAGGCCCGGAGCCGGTTTCGATCACGCCTGAACTGATCGACGCGGCCAAAAAAGAAGGCAAGGTGATCCTGTATTCGTCGATGGATCTCCCGGTCGGCGAGAAGCTCGGCAAGGCGTTCGAGGCCAAATATCCGGGCATGGACGTGCAGATCGAGCGCTCCGGTGCCGAACGGCTGTTCCAGCGCGTCGCCCAGGAATCCTCGAGCAACATTCACGCCGCTGATATTATCAACACAACGGACGCTTCGCACATCATTACGTGGAAGCGGAACGGCTGGCTGGCGCCTTTTGTGTCTGAAGATATGGTGCAGCATTTCCTGCCGGCCTATCGCGATCCCGACGGCATGTCTGCCACTTCGCGGATCTATCTGTCTTCGATCGCCTACAATACAAACTTGGTAAAGCCCGAAGACGCGCCGAAGAGCTTTGCGGATCTGCTCGACCCGAAATGGGCGGGCAAGCTCGTGAAGGGCCATCCGGCCTATAGCGGCACCATCATGACCGCGACCTTCCAGCTGGTCCGCGAGTTGGGCTGGGGCTACTTCGAGAAACTGTCGAAGCAGCGCGTGATGCAGGTGCAATCCTCGACCGATCCACCGAAAAAGCTGTCGCTCGGCGAGCGCGCCGTGATGGCCGACGGCAACGAATATGGCGTGGTGCTGCTGAAGGAGGCCGGCCAGCCGGTCGAGCCGGTGTATCCGACCGAAGGATTGCCGACGATCTCGGCACCGACTGCGATCTTCGCCGGCGCGCCGCATCCCAATGCCGCGCGGCTGTTTCAGGCATGGCTACACACGCGGGAGACGCAACAGTTCTTCACCGACTTCACCGCGCAATATTCGGCGCATGCGCAGGTGGAGGCGAAGCCCGGACGGCGCAAGCTTTCCGACCTCAAGCTCATGAAGGAAGACGCCGCAGGCGTGGAAGCGATGGGCGAAGAGATCAAGACGCGCTATGCGAAGCTGTTCAGGGTTTGACGCAAGATCACGCGACACAGACTTTTCACCTCTCCCCGCGTGCGGGGAGAGGTCGGCGACCCCGGCGCTCTTTTGCGCCGGGACGAGCCGGGTGAGGGGGCGCTTCTCCATGCTCGAGCTTGCTAAAACGCCCCCTCAGCCCGACCCTCTCCCCGCACGCGGGGAGAGGGGGTCCGCTGCAAGCGCAGAGCCTTCAACATTGAAAAGCACATGACCGTCACCACCACTATCGCCCCCAAGCCGCATATCGACTGGACCAAGCCGGTGCTGTGGCTGTTCGCGGCGTTCCTGATCGCGTTGATCGTGCTGCCGATGACCTGGCTGGCGGTCTACAGCGTTACCGACAAGGACAATCATGTCACGCTGCAGAACTTCGTCACGCTGTTCACCGATCCGGATTTCCTCGATCCGCTGCTGACCACCGCCATCATCGCGACCACTTCGGCCGTGATCTGCTGCATCGTCGCGGCGCCGATGGGATGGCTGGTGTCCCGCACCGATATGCCGGGGCGGCAATTTATCCGCGCCCTGGTCACGGCGTCTTTCGTGACGCCGCCGTTTCTCGGCGCGGTGGCCTGGGAACTGCTGGCGGCGCCGAACAGCGGCTTGTTGAATCAGTTGTTTCGATTGCTGACCGGCGCGGAGTCCGACGATCATATCTTCAACATCTATTCGATGACCGGGATCATCTTCGTGATCTCCTGCTACACCTTCCCGTTCGTGTTCGTGCTGGTCGCCAATGCGCTCGACACCATGCCGGGCGAGCTGGAGGACGCCTCCGCGATTCTCGGCGGCAAGGCCTGGACCACGGCGCGGCGGATCACGATTCCGCTGGCGTTGCCTGCACTGGTGGCCGGCGCGCTGATCGCGTTCCTGCAGGCGATGACGCTGTTTGGCTCGCCCGCGATCCTGGCGCTGCCGGCCGGCTTCCACACCATGACCACGAAAATCTGGAGCCTGTTTCAGTATCCGCCGAAGCTTGAACTGGCGGCCGCGGCCGCGGTGCCGCTGCTGCTGCTGACCATCCTGCTGCTGCAGGCGCAGAAATTCATCTTAGGGCGGCGCGGCTATTCGGTGGTCGGCGGCAAATATGGCGCGCCGCGACGGGTCGAAATGCAGCAATGGCGCTGGCCGGCACTGGTGTTTTGCCTGCTGGTGCTGATGAGCCCGGTGTTCCTGCCCTATCTGGCGCTGCTCAACGCCGCGTTCTCGCCAAATGCGACGACGCTGGTGACGCCGTCGAGCTTCACGCTGCACAACATCGTCTTCGTGTTTACCGAGTTGTCGTCGACGCAATTGGCCATCAAGAACACCGTGATCCTGGGCACCGCGACCGCGACCATCGGTACGATCCTGGCGCTGGTGATCGCCTATGTCACAACCCGCAAGGTGATCGCCGGCTGGCGCGTGCTCGGCTTCCTCGCCACCGCGCCGGTCGCGGTGCCCGGCATCGTGCTCGGCGTCGGACTGTTCTTGAGCTACACGCGGCCGCCCTTCGTGCTCTATGGCACGCTGTGGATTCTTTTGATCGCGTTCCTGACCATCAATCTGCCGTCGGCCTATCAGCAATTACAGGCCGCCTTCACCACCATCCATCCGGAACTCGAGGACGCCAGCCGCATCCTCGGCGCGACACGGCTGCAATCCCTGATCCAGATCACGGCGCCGCTGTTGCGGACCGGCGTGATCGCGACCTGGTGCTTCATCTTCATCGGCGTGATGCGCGAGTTGTCGGCGGCAATCGTGCTGTTCACCTCGCAAACCAAGGTGATCTCGGTGCTGATTTACGACCTCAACGAAAGCGGCGATCTTGCTGCGATCGCCGTGTTGGGCATCTCGATGCTGATCATCACCTTCTCCGTCGTGCTCGCCGTCAACCAGATCCCGATGTTCGGCGCCGGCAACAGCACCCGCGCGCGTTAGCGCGAGACCGTGACGCCGCCATGAACTCCATCCTTCGAGACGCGCGCAAAGGCGCGCTCCTCAGGATGAGGTCTATGCTTGCTGCGGCTCAACCAAGTGCCGCCCGTCCGTTACCGCACACCGGAACATACGGAATAACGAGGCCTCATGGTGAGGAGGCGCGCTAGCGCCGTCTCGAACCATGGCGGCGAGCCACGTTCTCGCTTTTTCGACCTTGCACGCTTCGGCCTGGCCTCGAACCGGCCAACAATCCTTCGTTTTTCCGCTGATTCCATCAGCCTTCTGGCAATCCGCAGCCTGACACCGATATAAGGGTGCGGCGGAACCGACATCGCAGACCGAACGAGGATCGCGTGACACAAGCAGCCCACACCAAGCCTTCCCAACCGGCCCCGGTCGCTTCGCGCCGGCCGCATTCCTTCACCACCCACGGCATCACCGTGACAGACGATTATGCGTGGCTGAAGGATGAGAACTGGCAGGAGGTGCTGCGCGACCCCTCGATCCTGGATGGCGATATCCGCAAATACCTCGAAGCCGAGAACGGCTATACCGATGGCCTGCTCGGCCACACCGCCGGCTTGCAAAGAACCCTGATCGCGGAGATGCGCGGCCGGATCAAGGAAGATGATTCCAGCGTGCCCTCGCCGGATGGCGCCTACGCTTATTTCCGCAAATTCCGCGAGGGTGGCCAGCATGAATTGTTCAGCCGCATGCCACGCAACGGCGGCGCCACCGAGATCATCCTCGACGGCGACGACCTCGCCGCCAACGAGGAATATTTCAAGTTCGGCGGCGCGCGGCATTCGCCGGACCATCAGCTTGAGGCCTGGAGCGCCGACATCAAGGGCTCGGAATATTTCTCGATCCGGGTGCGCGACTGGGCAACCGGGAAAGACCATGACGACCTGGTCGAAGAAACCGACGGCGGCGTGGTGTGGAGCATCGACTGCAAAAGCTTCTTCTACGTCAAGCTCGACGATAACCATCGTCCGATGCAGGTCTGGCGGCATCGCCTTGGCACAAAGCAGGCGGCCGATGTTCTGGTTTACGAGGAAGAGGATTCCGGCTGGTTCACCCATCTGCATGAAAGCTCCAGCGGCCGCTTCTGCGTGATCGCGGGCGGCGACCACGAGACATCAGAGCAGCGCTTGATCGACCTTGCCAATCCCGAGGCGCCGCCACGCCTGGTCGCGACACGCGAGGAAGGCGTGCAATATTCGGTCAACGACCGCGGCGACGAGCTGTTCATTCTGACCAATGCCGACGGCGCCATCGACTTCAAGGTGATGACCGCGCCACTCATCGCACCCGATCGGGCGAACTGGCGCGATTTGATTCCGTATCGTGAGGGCATTTATGTGCTCGATGTCGAGCTGTATGCCGGCCACATGGTGCGGCTAGAGCGCGCGAACGCGCTGCCCGCCATCATCATCCGCGATCTCGCCACCGGCGACGAACACGCCATCGCCTTTGACGAGGCGGCCTATTCGCTCGACACCATGGGCGGCTATGAATTCGACACCACGAATCTGCGCTTTTCCTATTCATCGATGACGACGCCGTCGGAAGTCTATGATTACGACATGGCGAAGCGGACACGAATATTGCGCAAACGCCAGGAGATTCCGTCCGGCCACAACCCGGCCGATTACGTCACCACCCGCATCATGGCGACCTCGCATGACGGCGCGCAGGTTCCGGTGTCGATCCTGCACGCTAAGGAGCTCCAGCGTGACGGCCACGCGCCGCTATTGCTGTACGGCTACGGCTCCTACGGCATGGCGATGCCGGCATCGTTCTCCGCCAACCGGCTGTCGCTGGTCGATCGCGGCTTCGTCTATGCCATCGCGCATATCCGCGGCGGCTCGGACAAGGGTTGGGGCTGGTATCTCGACGGCAAGCGCAAGAAGAAGACCAACAGCTTTGATGATTTCGCGGCCGCCGGCCGCGCGCTGATCGAGGCCAAATACACCAGCAGCAAACGCATCGTCGGCCATGGCGGCAGCGCCGGCGGCATGCTGATGGGCGCGGTCGCCAACCGCGCCGGTGAACTGTTCGCGGGCATCGTCGCCGAGGTGCCGTTCGTCGACGTGCTCAACACCATGCTCGACGACAGCCTGCCGCTGACGCCGCCGGAATGGCCGGAATGGGGCAACCCGATCGAAAGCGCCGAGGACTTCCGCACCATCCTGTCCTATTCGCCCTACGACAATGTCGCGGCGAAGGACTATCCGGCGATCCTGGCGATGGGCGGGCTGACCGATCCGCGCGTGACCTATTGGGAGCCGGCGAAATGGATCGCGCGGCTGCGCGCCACCATGACCGGCGGCGGCCCGGTATTGTTGCGCACCAACATGGGCGCCGGCCACGGCGGCGCGTCGGGGCGCTTCAACCGGCTCGACGAAATCGCGATCGCCTATGCGTTCGCGCTGTGGGCGGTGGGGTTGGCGGGGCGCGGCGAGGTGTGAGCTGCTCCCTCTTCCCGCGTGCGGGGCGAGGTAAAAGCACTACCTTCCCTTGGCCTTCCGCCACTCGGCAAAATCCTTCAGCGTCTGCTCGTCGGTCGCGGGGTAGAGCCCGAAGATGCCGCGGCCCTTTTGTACCTGTTCGGTGACGAAATCCTCGAACGCGGTCATCTCGAAGGCTTCGTTGGCGATTTCGTCGGCGAGATGCGCGGGGATCACCATCACGCCATCGCCGTCACCGAGGATGACGTCGCCGGGAAACACCGGCGCGTCGCCGCAGCCGATCGGGCCGTTGATCTCGATCGCCTGATGTAAAGTCAGGTTGGTCGGCGCGCTGGGCCGGTGGTGATAGGCGGGAAAGCCAAGCTTTGAAATTTCCACGGAATCGCGAAAACCGCCATCGGTGATGACGCCGGCGACGCCGCGCTGCATCAGCCGCGTCACCAGGATGGCGCCGGCGGACGCGGCGCGGGCGTCCTTGCGGCTGTCCATCACCAGCACCGCGCCGGGCGGACAATCTTCCACCGCCTTGCGCTGGGGGTGCGAGCGATCGCGAAACACCTCGAGCTTGTTGAGGTCCTCGCGCGCCGGCATGTAGCGCAGCGTGAAGGCCTCGCCGACCAGCGTCGGCTGGTCCGGGCCGAGCGGGTGCACGTCCTGGATGCACTGGTTTCGAAAGCCGCGCTTGTAGAGCGCGGTGGCGACGGTGGCGGTACTAATGGTCCTGAGCTTGTTGCGGGTGGCGTCGCTGAGTTTTGTCATGGTTTGCATCCCGGGTTATCATTTTGAAGACCGTCGTCCCGGCGAAAGCCGGGACCCATACGCCGTGTCATCGCGTTTTATGCGATGAGGTGAACGGTTCGATTCACACAAACGCCAGGGGTTATGGGTCCCGGCCCCTTACGCGCAATTGCGCGCCGGGCCGGGACGACGTTGGATCAATAAATCGACGGCTCGCCGACCGGCGCGCCAAAACTGGTCTCGAGGAAATCGAAATCGCAGCCTTCATTGGCCTGCCGGATATGGCGGGTGAACATCCAGCCATAGCCGCGCTCGAAACGGGTTTCGGGCTGTTTCCACGCGGCGCGGCGCTTTTCCATCTCGGCTTCTGAAATATCGAGGTTGATGGTGCGCGCGTTGACGTCGAGCGTGATCATGTCGCCGTTCTGCACCAGCGCCAGCGGGCCGCCGATATAGGATTCCGGCGAGACGTGCAGGATGCAGGCGCCATAACTGGTGCCGCTCATCCGCGCATCCGACAGCCGCACCATGTCGCGCACGCCCTGCTTCACCAGCTTGGTCGGGATCGGCAGCATGCCCCATTCCGGCATGCCCGGACCGCCCTGCGGGCCCGCATTGCGCAGGATCAGGACATGATCGGCCGTGACGTCCAGATCCGGATCGTCGATCGCCTTCTTCATCGACGGGTAGTCGTCGAACACCAGCGCCGGCCCGGTATGCTTGAGGAAGCGCGGCTCGCAGGCCGAGGGCTTGATCACGCAGCCGTCGGGCGCCAGATTGCCCTTCAGCACCGCAAGCGCGCCCTCTGCATAGATCGGATTGGCCACCGTCCTGATCACATCGTCATCATGGACTTCGGCCCGTGCGATGTTCTCGCCGAGCGTCTTGCCGGTCACCGTCATCGCATCGAGATGCAGATGCTCTTTGATGCGGCCCATCAATCCCGGCAAGCCGCCGGCATAGAAGAAATCCTCCATCAGATATTTGTCGCCGGAGGGCCGCACATTGGCGATCACGGGCACCTTGCGGCTGGCCTTCTCGAAATCGTCGAGGCCGATATCCTGGCCGGCGCGGCGCGCCTGCGCGATCAGATGGATGATGGCGTTGGTCGAGCAGCCCATCGCCATCGCCACCGTGATGGCGTTCTCGAAGGCTTGTCGGGTCTGGATCTTTTTCGGGGTGAGGTCCTCCCACACCATCTCGACGATGCGGCGGCCGGATTCCGAACTCATGCGGATATGGCCGGCGTCGGCGGCCGGGATCGAGGACGCGCCCGGCAAGGTCATGCCGATCGATTCGGCGATCGCGGTCATGGTCGAGGCGGTGCCCATGGTCATGCAGGTGCCGTAACTGCGGGCGATGCCGGCTTCGACATCGACCCAGTCCTTGTCGGAGATCTTCCCGGCACGCCGCTCGTCCCAATATTTCCAGGCGTCGGAGCCCGAACCGAGCGTCTTGCCCTTCCAGTTGCCGCGCAGCATGGGGCCGGCCGGAAGATAGATCGCGGGCAGGCCCATGGAGGTCGCGCCCAGCAGCAGTGCGGGCGTGGTCTTGTCGCAGCCGCCCATCAGCACCACGCCGTCGACGGGATGGCCGCGCAGCAATTCCTCGGCATCCATCGCCAGCAGATTGCGGTAGAGCATGGTGGTCGGCTTGAGAAAGGATTCCGACAGCGACAGCGCCGGCAGTTCCATCGGAAAGCCGCCGGCCATCAGGATGCCGCGCTTGACGTCATCGACACGCGATTTAAAATGCATGTGGCAGGGCTGCGCGTCCGACCAGGTGTTGAGGATCGCGATCACGGGGCGGCCCTTCCATTCCTCCGGCGCGTAGCCCATCTGCATGGCCCGCGAGCGGTGGCCAAAGGCTCTGAGATCGTCGGGCGCGAACCAGCGCGCGCTGCGGAGCGTTTCCGGATTTTTCTTGTCTGTCATTGGATCACCTGTTCGAGACCTGCCAAGGTCTTCTCACAGGCCATCCACCCGGTGCAAGTTCCGGATGTGAAACAGGCCATGAAATCCTGCATGGGTTCGGCTGATCGACGCTGGCGCATCGTCTCCATCCGGCATGATCGGCTGCCGCGTGCGCTGCAGCGCAAAAGTGCCGGAGATCAAGCGGCTCGCGCGACCGCCTTGATCCAGGATCTGCCCTGAAACGTGCGGATCGATGACCTCGGGAAATGATTTTCCGAAAGGTTGCAAAGCAGATTTACGCAAGAAATGCTTGCACGGCCGCGGCAACAGTTTCACAACCGACCATAGTCGTGACACTGGCCTTGATACTTCTCCCTGGAAATCCGGCATGGCCCGAATCCTGATCGTGGACGACGACAGCGCCGTCCGGACAACCATCAAATTGCTGCTGGAACGCGCCGGCCACAGCGTGGTCGCCGCCAGCGGCGGCCGCAGCGGGCTGGCACAGTTCGAGACCGACGAGTTCGACCTGCTGTTCCTCGATATTTTCATGCCGGGAATGGACGGCATCGAAACCATGCGGCTGGTCCATCAACAGCGGCCGCTGGTCCCGATCATCGTCATCTCGGGCAATCCCATCCTGTCGGATTCAGGCCAGATGCCGGATTTCCTGACCATGGCGACCAAGCTCGGCGCAGTCTCCAGCCTGCAGAAGCCTTTCAAACCCGCCGCCCTGATCGAGGCCGTCAACAAATGCCTGGAAGCCGCCAAGCGCTCGTCGGCATCGGCCACAGCGCCCGGCGCTGTTTGCCGTTCCTGATGCCAATCATGTTGCCCGATTCAGCCATCCTTGTATCATGGCGGCACGGAGACGGCTCGAAGCACGGATGACGCTGACCACCAAACTGGCCGTCGCAATGATCGCACTGGTCGCGATCTCGGTCTCCGCTGTCGGCTGGCTGAACTATCGAAGCGTCGAACAGATCGTCGTTCCGCGCGTGCTCGCTCGCATCGGGAGCCAGGCGCGGCTGGTCGCCGATGACCTCGAATCCTATGTCGCCGGAGCGCGGGGCGATGTCGCGAGCCTTCGATCAGGCCTCGCGGTGAACGCCCTGATGCGCGCCCGCCAGTCGGGCGGCTCCGCCGACGGGGCTTCCGAAACCGCCTGGCGCGAACGGCTCGCAACCCGTTTGTCGGACGAACTGGTGGCAAAACCTGCTTATGCCGAGATTCGCGTCATCGGCCTCGATGACGGCGGACGCGAAGTCGCGCGCGTCGATCGATCGGGGCCAAACGGCGCGATCCGGATCGTTCCCGATGCGGAATTGGGGCCAAGGGCGGACCGGACCTATTTCAAGGAGACGATCAAGCTGCGGCCCGGCGAAATATACGTTTCGGCGCTCAATCTGGATCGGTCCGACCGGACCATCCTGAAGCCGTATCGGCCGACCTTGCGGGTGGCGACGCCGATATTCATGCCCGACGGCAAACCGTTTGGCATCTTCATCATCAATGTCGACATGGGCCCGGCCTTCGACCGCGTTCGCGCATCGGCGCGGCTGGGGGAAAGCGTCTATCTCGTCAATGAACGCGGCGACTATCTCGTCCATCCCGATCGAGCGCGCGAATTCGGCTCCGAGCTCGGCATGCCGATCGAAAGCTGGCAGAGTGACTTCCCGGCGCTCGCATCGTCGATCGGCACCACGCAAAGCGTCGCGCATGCCGTCCCGGACCAGACCGGGCGGCCCGGCGGAATAGCCATGGCACCGGCCATTCTGGCGGGCAATGAATGGGTCGCGGTGGTCAAGGCTGCGCCGAGCACGGTCGTCATGATGACGGCCGACGCCATTCAGAAGTCGTCCGTGCTGGCCGGTCTGGTGGCGGTGTTAAGCGCCGCGGCGCTGGCGGTGTGGATTGCCCGTTCGCTGACCCGCCCCATCATTCAACTGACCGCCTCGGTCGAGGGCGCCGGCGAGGCCGGCTCGGCTGCCATTCCCATCGATGCAAGCGGCGAAACCGGCGTACTCGCACGCGCCTTTGCGCGGATCATCGGTGAGGCCAATGCGAAGACCGTAGCACTCGAGCGCGAAATCGGGGAACATCGCCGTACCGGAGCAGCAAGAGACCTCCATGCCGAGCGTGAGCGTCTGTTCAGCGCCGCGGTCGAATTGTCCCATGATGCCATCGTCACGAAATCGCTTGAAGGCAAGATCACCGGCTGGAATCCCGCGGCCGAGCGTATATTCGGATTTACCGCGGCGGAAGCCGTGGGCCAGGGCATCGATCTCATCGTCCCTCCCGACCGGTTGTCCGAGATACAGGATACCCTGAGCCGGATCGGGCAAGGCGCGGCGATCGAGCAACACGAAACTGTGCGATTGCACAGAACCGGCACTCCGGTGGAAGTGTCGCTCAGCATATCCCCGATCAGGGCGCCGTCCGGCGTAATCATCGGCGCATCCAAGATCGCGCGCGACATCACCGAGGCCAAGAAAACCCGGGAGGCGCTCAACCGCGAGATCGAGGAGCGGCAACGCATTTTCGAAACCTCCCAGGACCTGATCCTGGTCACCGACACCCAGGGCGTTCTGGTTCAGGTCAGCCCCAGCTCCAGAACCATCCTGGGATATCTGCCGGAGGAAATGATCGGCTACCATTCGATCAAGTTCATCTACAGCGACGACCTCAACAATACCCGCGATGAAATGCGTGCCGCGCGGCGCAAGCAGCATACGCGAAATTTCGACAGCCGCTTCATCCACAAGAGCGGACGGATCGTGACGCTCTCGTGGATGGGGGCATGGTCCGAGCCGGTGCGCCGGCATTTCTTCATCGGCCGCGACATGACCGAGAGCCGCGTGGCGCAGGAGGCGCTGCGCGAAAGCGAGCAACTGGGGCGCGGCATCATCGATACCGCGCTCGACGCCTTCGTCCAGATGAAGGAAGACGGCACCATCTCGGACTGGAATACCCAGGCCGAACAGATCTTCGGATGGACGCGAAACGAAGCGCTCGGCAAGCGCCTCGGCGACCTGATCATTCCGGAGGAACGGCGCGACGCCCACAAAGCGGGGCTCGAACGCTATTTGCGCACCGGGCACCGCAAGATCCTGGGGCGCCGTCTCGAACTCGAGGCGCTGCGGCGCGATGGCAAGGAAATCAAGGTCGAGCTCAGCATCACCGGGCTGCGGCGCCACGACGGCATCGTGTTCAACGGATTTATCCGCGATCTGACCGACAAGATCGCGGCGCAGGATCGCATTCGACAGGCCGAAAAAATGGAAGCCGTCGGCCAGCTCACCGGCGGCGTCGCGCATGACTTCAATAATATTCTGACGGTGATCACGGGAACGATCGAAATTCTGGCCGAGGCCGTGCGCAAGGAACCGCAACTCGCGGCGATCACCAGGATGATCGATGAGGCCGCGTCGCGCGGCGCGGATCTGACCCAGCATCTGCTGGCGTTCGCCCGCAAGCAGCCGCTGCAGCCCCGGGAGACCGACATCAATGCGCTGGTGACCGATACCGCCAAGCTGCTGCGGCCGACGCTCGGCGAACACATCGAGATCGAGATTGCGCTGGACGGCGAAGCATGTTTCGCCATCGTCGACCCCAATCAACTCACCACCGCCATCCTCAATCTGGCGCTGAACGCCCGTGACGCCATGCCGAGTGGCGGCAAGCTCGTGCTGGAGACCAGCTCGGCCTATCTCGATGAGAATTACTCGAGCGCGTACGGCGACGTTCAGCCGGGCCGCTATGTCCTGATCGCCGTCAGCGACACCGGAAGCGGCATCCCCGCTCTGATGCTCGACAAGGTGTTCGATCCGTTCTTCACGTCGAAAGGACCGGGAAAAGGCACCGGCCTCGGGCTCAGCATGGTCTACGGATTCATCAAGCAATCCGCAGGTCACATCAAGATCTACAGCGAGGAAGGCCACGGCACGACGATCCGGATGTATCTGCCACCGGGCACGGGAACATCCCCCGCCATCCATGCTGTTACCGCATCCACCCTTGAAGGCGGGCACGAAACCATCCTGGTCGTCGAGGATGACAAACTGGTGCGGGATTACGTGCTGACGCAACTGCGTTCATTGGGTTACGTCACGCTGGAGGCGGCCAATGCGGCGGAAGCCATCGCCCTCGTCGAGGCAGGCCATCCGTTCGATCTGCTGTTCACCGACGTGATCATGCCGGGGGCGATGAACGGCCGCCAGCTCGCCGACGAATTGCATAAGATCAAACCCGCATTGAAGGTGCTCTTTACCTCGGGCTACACCGAAAATGCGATCATCCATCACGGCCGGCTCGATTCCGGCGTTCTGCTGCTCGCCAAACCCTATCGAAAATCGGAAATGGCCGTGATGATCCGCACTGCGCTGGCCGGCCATAGTGTGATCGGTTCTGATTGAATCAGAACCGATCAGGCTCCAGGTTTTTGTTTTGACGCGTTTTCTTTACGCGAACCGGCGGCCACGGAGCCTGTCATCGGGCGCGCATTCGCGCGACCCGTTGGCTCGAAAACGCCATAGTGCCTTCGTCAGGAATCGCGCTGAGCGGTCAGCACGATCCGGATCAGATCGGCGGCATTCCGGGCGCCGAGCTTTTTCATGATGTTGGCGCGATGGTCTTCGATCGTGCGCGGGCTGATTCCAAGCTGACGCCCCGCCTCCTTGTTGGACGCGCCGGCGGCGAACTGCTCCAGGACTTCCCGCTCGCGCCGCGTCAGCGGTTCGCGCCCGGGGAAATGCAGCGATGTCGCTTTCGAGGCGTTGCCCTCCGCCTGCCGGCGCGCATAGGCCCCGATCGCTTCATCCAGCCGGGCCACGATTTCGCTGCCCCTGAACGGCTTCTCGATGAAATCCAGCGCGCCATTCTTGATCGCACTCACCGCCATGGTGATGTCGCCCTGTCCGGAGATCATGAAGATCGGCGCCGGATAGTCCTCACCGCGCAACTCCTTCAGAATATCGAGCCCTGATTTGCCGGGAATATGCACGTCGAGCAGGATGCACGCTGGGGTTCGCGTGCGCGCCACCGCGAGCAGTGCTGCGCCATCCGCGAAGCAGATGACCTGATAGCCGCCTGCCGACAAAACCATCGAAAGCGTTTCGCGGACAGCGGGGTCGTCATCGACCACGAATATCTCACTGCGGGAAGGGGGATTTTCGGTCATGTACCATCGTCCATCGACAATGAAGAGCGCTCGCTGAACGGTCGCGGCGCTGGTCAAGATTAGAGTCCATCCGTATTTGTACGGGACCGCGACTTAACGCACAAGTAGCGCTGCGGCTTTAGAACACTACATCAAGGAGAGCCGACATGCAGGATATGGCAGGAAGCTACCCACAGCCCGACAGCCGAAATGACAATTATTTCTCGGTCGTCTCGGATCTCATGTCCCTGGCCGCGCACATCCAGGCGAGCATGAATATGCTTGAGACGGCGATCGCCCGGGAGTTGCCGGCCGGCGATCCGGAGGCCTATGAAAATGTCGTCGTTCTGGACGACGTCACACCCCGCTATGTGAAGGCGAATGACGCATTGCACGCCTGCAAGGCAGGGCTTGTAGCGGCCTTGCATTGCGTGCTGGATACCGAGATGCCGGAATATGGAGCGGACGGGTTTGCCGGACGCCAATGCAACCCGGCAGATTTGGCGAATTGCGCCTGACGGCGGAAGATTGCGGCTGCCCCGCCCGGCGTAATAGCTTCGGCTGCCGATATCTGTGGGACGATTTCCTGGACGATTTTCTGGACGGTTTTCAATCAGCCGCCGAGGGCTTCCTGCGGTGACTGGGCACCCTTTTTCTTGGGCTGCTTTGCCTGCAGGAACTGGACATCGATCTCCGCACCGTTGACGCGGAGCAGTTCACAGCGGCGATAGGCCAGCCCGGTCGACGACAGCAGCAGAAAGAATTCCGTGAGATTGAGGCCCTGAATCGACCCGTCCACGGTCAGGATCGCGTCGGTGTCCGATATCGCGTTGAGCATACAATCCCGGCGCCATGTACCATCGATGCCCATGATGCAGACACCATAGCCGCGGCTGAACGTGACCCGTTCCGGCCCTTTGCTTTCTGCCGCCATCGTTATCGCCCCGCCATCGCGGCCACCTTCGGCGCAGTGGCGCCGGCGGCCGTCGTTTTTGTTGACATTGCCTGGAATCCGCCCGGGCGATAAAGCCCGCGCCGTTCCGGATGGGGCTTGTAGACATCGGTCAGCCCAACCACCGTTTCCGCGGCACCCAGCACCAGAAAGCCGTCGGACTCGGTTGCTTTGGCAAGACGGCGGAAAATGTTGACCTTGGTGTCCTGATCGAAATAGATCAGGACGTTGCGGCAGAAGATCACGTCGAAGGTTCCGAGCTGGGCAAAGTCGTGCAACAAATTCAACTGCCGATGCTGGATCATGGCCCTGATGTCAGCGTTGATCTGCCAGAACTCGCCGACCTGCTTGAAATATTTGACCAGCAGTTGAATCGGCAGACCGCGCTGAACCTCGAACTGGCTGTACAATCCCGACTTGGATTTCTCGATCACTTCCAGCGACAGGTCGGTGGCAAGGATGTCGACGCGCCAGCCGGCGAGCGCGGCACCCATTTCCTTCAGGCACATCGCCAGCGAATAGGGCTCCTGGCCGGTCGAGCCGGCGGCACACCAGATCCGAATGCTTCGGCGAGCGGCGCGCGCCTGCAGGATTTCCGGCATGATCGAATCGCGAAAGTGATCAAACGGCGTCTTGTCGCGAAAGAAAAACGTTTCGTTGGTGGTCATCGCTTCCACCACCTGGTCGGCGATGGGAGACGAGCCGCCCTTCATTTTTTGCACGAGCTCGCCGATGCCCGGCAGGCCGGCTTTCCGCGCGATCGGCAATAGGCGGCTCTCAATCAGATATTGTTTGTCCGAGGACAGATCGAGACCCGAATTGTCCTTGAGGAACTTGCGCAGATATTCGTAATCGGGCGGGGTCACGGGCGGCCTCTCGACATGGATCGGGATGATTTGAGACGGATGTCGCCAGACGACGCCGTGACGTCGATGCGTGCATGCCCGGATAGCTGTCGCTCCGGATGCCATCGGGCCGGAAGTTCATTTCGGTGGTTAATTCAGCACGCATGTCTTGACCTGACGCAACTTGATACGAGCGAAGTCCGGAGGCGATCGCAGCGCCTATACCGGAACGGAGGGCTGGAGCAGACCGACTTCCTGGAATTTCGCGGTGACGATGTCCTTGTCGAACGGCTTCATGATGTATTCGTTGGCGCCGGCGCGAAGCGCGCGCGAGATATGATCGATCCCGTTTTCGGTGGTGCAGAACACCACCTTGGGCTGCTCGCCGCCGGGCAAGCGGCGCAGATTGCCGAGGAACTCGTAGCCGTCCATCACCGGCATGTTCCAGTCGAGCAGGATCGCGTCGGGCAGTTCCCGCTTGCAAACCTCCAGCGCCTGCTCACCGTCCTCGGCTTCCACGATCTGGAAGTCCATCTCTTCCAGGATGCGCCTCGCGATTTTTCGGATGACGCGGGAGTCATCCACCACCAGACAGGTCTTCATTTCGGCAGCGCTCTCGAGGGACGTTACGATTGCAATTCGGATCAGGCGGCAAGCGCCGTCTTCGGCACGATTTCGAGCACGCGATCGACATCGAGGACGACCATGAGCTGTCCGGCGAGCCGGTGGACGCCGCCGGCGAGTTCGGCTATGCGGGGATCGAGGTTGACGGGATTTTCCTCGCGGCTGTCATCGGGCAAGGTCAGGACTTCGCCGATCTGGTCGATCAAGAGGCCGTAGGACTCGCCGCGCAGGTCGACGCCGACCGCCATCGGCGGCTTGCCGTCGTCGTTCCTGGGCAGCCCGAGCCGGGCGCGCATATCGACCACGGTGACGATGCGGCCGCGCAGATTGAGCACGCCGGCGATCTCGCTCGACGACAGCGGCACCCGCGTCAGCCGTTCCGGCATGAACACGTCCTGCACCCGCGAGATCGGCAGCCCGAACAACTGGCCCCCGATCATCGCGGTGACGTATTCGGCCACCGCGTCCGGGTCGGCCTGGGCCGGGGTCTTGCTGGTCATGTTGGCCTCCTGGGTCCTTCAATGCCGCGATGTTGCGGTCGATGCGTCAACCGCGCTTCGCGTCGTCGACAGAACCCGTGGATCGTACGGGTGGCGCAATATGAGATGGCTTAACAACAATGTTCCATTGCAACCGATATCCGTCCGGACTTCACATCCACGTTAATTTCGGTGTCCGTGCTAATACGGATGATGTGGCAGCTCCCGGCCTGGACCGATACCGGCACCATCAGCCGCAGCGAAAAACGGCGGGTTTTCCCCTCCGTTTGGCTGTTGGCTTTTGTTGTCTGGATCAGCGCAGCAGCTGCAGCACGCTCTGCTGCGACTGGTTGGCGAGGGCGAGCGCGGAGACCGCGATCGACTGGCGGGTCGACAGCGCCTGGCTGTTGGCCGCTTCCTCGTTGCTGTCGGCCAGCCTCAGGTTCGAGGTGCCGGTCTGCAGCACGTTGATCAGGTTCTTCGAGAAGTCCTGGCGGATCTGCATGATCGACAGGTTCGGACCGGTTCGACGCTTCCGAGCCCAGCGTGGTGCTGACGCGCCCAGCGCGAATTATGGTTGACAATTACTTGCGAGCCCGCGCGTCACCACGGTCCGCATGAATTGCATTGTCCCGGAGCTGGGCCGGCTCGATCGTTTGCCGATACTTAAGCGGGCTATTGCTTCGGATGGAGGATCCGCAGCTGGTGCCTTGGCAGATAGATCCGAATCGCGATCCCGCGACCAGTTGCATCCGCCCGGCGTGACGGGCCCGTCATCGACGGCCTGTGTCTCTTCAGCTCCGGCGTCTCAGTCGCCAGCGGCGCCTGATCTGTCCCGTCGGCGGCGATCGCGCAGCCGTATCGGTCGAGCCACGCCTTGATCGCAAGGCAGAGGTGCCGCCGCGAATCAACGTCGTTTCGAGCTTCACCGCCGACACGACGCTGTCTGCCCGGAAAAGTGCATAGGATCTTTTTATAACTCCGTAACTTAGAGGCGGCACGACTATGGAACAATTGAAGGATTGCGATATGATTTGTTCCTCCGCCGACGACCCAGGATCCCGGTGAAAAGAGGCCGATCGATCTCCCGCTTTCCGACACAAGAGCCGACGCCGGCAAACCCGCGCGCGCTCAATCGCCTGTTGCAAGCCCTGCCGAAAGCGGATTTCGAGGCCTTGCGGCCGCATTTGCAACCCGTCGAAATGATCAAGGAAACTGTCCTGATTGAAGCCGGCGCGCCGTCGACACATCTGTATCTGCCCGAAAGCGGCATCATCTCGATGATGGTTCGCTTGTCGGAAGGGCAGACGATCGAGTTGGCGATGATCGGTCGCGACAGCATCCTGGGAGCTTCGGCCGCGTTCGGCGATGCAATATCATTGAGCGAGGCCGTTGTTCTCCAGCCGGGCTCCGCCTTCGTGCTCGACATCGCAAGCTTTCGCGCGGCGGCCGATCGGAGTGTTGCCTTTCGCTCCCTGCTGTCGCGGCACGAGCAGGCCCTGTTGGCGGAAACCCAGCAATCGGCCGCCTGCAATGCGGCGCACTCGGTCGAGGCGCGCCTGTCGCGCTGGTTGTTGCGTGCGCGCGAGCTGTGCGACGGCGAAGCCTTGCCGCTGACCCAGGAATTGCTGGCCCGAATGATAGGCGTGCAACGCAACGCCATATCGATCGTCGCCCATGGACTTCAGCAGTCCGGCGTCATCGGCTATAACCGTGGGCATGTAGAAATTTATGACCCGGAAGGTCTGGAAGAAACGTCCTGCGAATGCTTTCGGGTCGTCAAAGCCCACCGGGATCGGCTGCTGGAGGTAACGGACCAGCCACCCCATGGTCACGGGCAGGCAGTCACAAATAGGTGACCACAGCCTTGCGTCGATCTTTTCGGTGCCGGGAATCTCGGCAGAGCGATCTCGCGATGCGACGTCGTCTGCTAATTCTTCTTGCCAACGACACGTGTCACGCTAACCTGCACTGATGTTGGCGTCCCAGAGGCCGGTCGTGCTCCCGTGATGCAGGAGACTGTTTTGGATTCGGCTCATCATTCGTCCACTCCTCGTTCCCCAAATGGATTTTTGTCGGCGTTGAACGCAGACGATTTCGAATTGATCCGTCCGCATTTGAACACCGTCGACCTGTCGCAAGAACTGGCGCTGGTCGAGGTCGACGACACGCTCAAGCGCGCCTATCTGCCGCATGGCGGCGTCATCTCGCTGGTCGCCAAGCTTGCGGGCGGCGAGCAGATCCAGGTCGCGATGATCGGGCGCGACAGCATCTTCGGCACGTTCTCCGCCCTCGGAGATCCGACCGCATTGAACAGCGCGGTGGTTTTGATTCCCGGCGCTGCATCGACGATCGAGGTCGATCGTCTTCGCGCCGCGGCGGATCAGAGCGCCACGTTCCGGACGACGCTGATACGGCATGGCTTGGCGGTGTACGCGCAAATCCAGCAAGCCGTCGGGTGCAACGCTTCACACAGCGTCGAATCAAGGCTGGCACGATGCCTGCTGCAGGCACGCGATCTCTCCGGCAGCGACAAGCTCGCGCTGACGCAGGAATCGATGGCGCAGATGATCGGCGCACGGCGCAACAGCGTGTCCCTGGTAGCCAACACGCTGCAGCAGGCCAAGTACATCCACTACAGCCGGGGACACATCGAACTCAACGATCCCGACGGTCTTGGCAGGGCCGCCTGCGAATGTTACGCGACCGTCAAGGCCCAATACGAAAGACTGCTTCGCTTCCGCTAAGAATGTGTGCCGGGGCACCAAACCACCATGGAAGCCCGCGCGCGGCCAGCCTGATCCGTACAACTACGGTGCCCTCGGACAACCCCGGCATATTCGCTCCCGGCGGTTAACTGGCTGTTCAACGAGCCCTGATATTTGTGCAGGTGTTGACGAGCGCAAGTTCGAAAAAACATCGAAATTTGTCGCAAGCTCCGAATATTCACCTGTGCTCGGCTGATTGCGTAATGTGCGGAGTGTAAAGACATGGCCTTTGACTTGTCGATGCCGATCCTGGTGGTGGATGATTACAACACCATGATCCGGATCATCCGCAACCTGCTCAAGCAAATCGGCTTTGAGAATGTCGACGATGCCAGCGATGGATCGGCTGCGCTGACAAAAATGCAGGGCAAGAAATACGGCCTGGTGATTTCCGACTGGAACATGGAGCCGATGACCGGCTACGATCTGCTCAGGGAAGTCCGCGCCAGTCCGGAACTGTCGCAAACACCCTTTATCATGATCACAGCGGAATCGAAGACCGAAAACGTGATTGCCGCGAAGAAGGCTGGTGTGAACAATTACATCGTCAAGCCGTTCAATGCGGCCACGCTGAAGACCAAGATGGAAGCGGTCTTCCCCGACTAGGCTTTTTGTTTGACGCGTTTGCTAACGCAGATAAGTCTACGCAATCTGCGTAAACTTGATTGCGACGCGAACCGGCTGTCACTTCGCTCGAAATCCCGGCAGACTAATCGCGAAAGAAAAGCCGTATCGCCCCGCCGGATAGACGGTCGTCGCGACCATCAGCGTCTCGCCGTCTTGCGAGAAATAGCGGCGCAGCACATGAAGTCCCGGTGAGCCCGCTTCCACGGCGAGGATATGCGCCGCCTGCCCGGGCACGGGGCACGCACTGGTCTCCTGAATCAATCTGGCGACGCGAAACTTCGATTTCATGTCGATGATCGTATAGGCCGGCTTGCGCAGACGATCGAGATGCGTGCTCAGATGCGCCAGCGTTTCAGGCAAATAGATGTGCGAATAAGCGACCGGAAGTTTGTGCTTGCGAATGGTCCGCAACGATTCGGTCTGCCGCCACCGCTCACCGCGCCGGCACTTGAGCAAGCGTGAAAGGCTGGCATCCGCCACCACGTCGCATTCGGAAATGGTCTGCTGCTCGGTCGCTTCGATATCGGGAAACAGCGCCGAGAGTGACTCCGCTTCCTGGACATAACGGGGGGTCGCCGTCAGGCTGCGAACGACCGTGCCGATGCCCGCGTGCCGGGTCACCAATCCCCTATCGGAAAGCACGCTCAGCGCGGTTCGGGCGGTGTTCCGGGACACGCCGAACCTCGCGCAAAGATCCGACTCGGTCGCGATCAGCTTGCCGACCGGATATTTTCCGGCGGCGATTTCCTCGATGAGAGCCTGCGCCACGCGCGCATATCGTGGCTGAAAATCAAGATCGCCGGCGTCGGAGGCATTTTGCGAATCCACCTCGATCTGCCGAAGCCGCGCGCGACTGGACCCGCGCTGCGCTTTCGCTGCAGAAATATTCGATTTTTTGGCCATCGCTATACTGACTTAGCTCCTTGGCCCGCAGGCAGCTACGCCATTTTCGGCAGGATCGTGCGGCCGGTACATAGCTTGCCCCTTAGCTACAGTATCGGCAACCGATCTTGCCATACACCGGTGACGTTCGGCCGTACTTCTACGGTTACCGATGTTCATACATGGCTAATGTTGAGCGGCGAGAGTGGCGCAAACAGAGGAAGAATCCATGTTTACGTTTGATACGACCGACCAGAAAGAAGTCCGTCGTTTCCGCATCGCGCAGTTCAACGGCCGCGTCGCAACCGTCACGTCTGGCGGGTCGACGATTACCGGACATGTTCGCTCGGTGCTGGAACGCAAATCGAGCGTTCCAGTGAGCTGGAGCATCACGCTCATTCCGACCGAGCCCAAGATTTCGGCCAGCGTCCTGCGACCGGTATCGCTGGTTCGCGCCTTCGCTGAAGATCTTTACTGAGCCAATCGGGTTGATTGAACCGATCAAGGGCCGCGCATGCGCGCTCCGCGTTACACGGCGTCCCGATGCAGAAGGGCTTTCCGGACAAGGTCAGCGGTGTTTCGCGCACCAAGCTTTCGCATCGCTTCCGCGCGATGACTTTCGAACGTCCGCGGACTAATGCCCATCCGCAACGCGCCCTGTTTGTTGGAATAGCCTTCGCTGATGAGGTCCAGAACCTCGCGCTCGCGCTTCGTCAGCGGCTTCTGGCTGCTCTCGGATGAAAACATCGCACTTGTCGCGCGGCCGTCGTTTTTGTCTTGAGCAGCCGTTGCCTCGAATCCAATGCCGCGGCGCGATAGAGCGGATCCGCCTTGCAGACCGACTTTAACGCCGCTTTGGGGATCCGCGATCTGCTTGACCAGAGCGCAAACGCGCTCGGTTTGATGTAGCGCGTTTTCTATCACCTGCTGCAAATAGGCCCGGTTGCCCCCGGCCTCCGGAAACTGATGGGCGTGCTCCCTGATCTCACCGATATAGATCAAGAGCGCCGTCAGGGGACCGTTGAGATCGCGGACGATGGCCGCGGCGGCTTCGTCCTTTGCCTGCGCATGGGCCGCGGAGAGCCGGAGAATTTCAAGGCTGCCGTCACGCAACGGGCCATCTTCGGTCCGTTGCGAAAACTGCAAATCATCAAGCCGGTTTTCATGCTGCGACATACAATTCGTCTAACAGGACCTCGGCCGTTCGAAGTTAATTTCGTACCCAGTAAGACTACGGTCGTCCCGATGAGCCGGCGAGAGCAAGGATTGGGCGTTGCTCGCAAATCACGCCGCCGCATGGCGCGAATACCGTATCGGCCGGCAAAGTCCGTAAATCTACGGATCAAAGCCAGCGAATAAATCTCCGTAGTTCTACGCCTGAATTATTATCTGTGGCACCTGATGACCGCCCTCATCGCATTCGTTTTGCCGCGCTTACGAACAACGAAAAAACCCGCCGGTTGGACCGGCGGGTTTTGATCTGATGTCGTCAAAGCGACCGATCGGGATCCCGGTACATCCGCGGAAATCCCATATCAGTCTGCATCAGACGGCGCGGAGATCTTCCGCGCTGGTCTTGCCGCGCTTGCTGTCGACCTTCGCTTCGTACGAGACCTTCTGGCCTTCGTTGAGCGAATTCATGCCAGCGCGCTCGACGGCGCTGATGTGAACGAACACGTCGTTGCCGCCGTCATCGGGCTGAATGAAGCCGAAGCCCTTGGTCGCGTTGAACCACTTAACTGTACCGATCGTCATTTAACTTCTCCAAGATGCGCGAATGCGCTGTGCCCGCACGACCTTCGCACGAGCTTTAGATCCGATTTCAGCGATGTCTTGGGGAGTAGAGCCGGTTTGGCGCGATCAACAAGGCAAATCGATTGTTCGAATGGACGGCGTGTACGCTACTACGGCTGAAATAGCAAGCGATAAGCCAAATCCGGCCGGAAAACCTCGGAAAAACCGTCAAAACAGCCAATTTTGGAAGAAAACAGCGTGCGCAGATCAACCCAGCCGGCTGATCTGTTCCTCGGTCACCACGCGCTCGACGTTCTCGGTCTTGCTCTTGATGCGATAACGCGGGCGCCGGTCGGCCTCGATCGGCAGGCAAGCGACGATGGTATAGACGCTACGCTCCCTCGGGGTGGCGCGGCCCTGTGGGCCCTGCAGCTGATGATGAACGTCGTCATTGATCGCGAAATTGTGGGCCATCGCCTGTCTTTCCGTTGAAGACGGGCTTTTAGTAAGAATAGCCCCAAAAAGCAACAAAACTCGTCGGTTAACGGAGCTAACAAAGAAAGATAGCTACGGACCCGGAGACCGGTTCCGCCAGCCCGAACGGGTCGGGAACGTTGAAAATTGGGTCTCTGGCATACCCCGGTTTTGGTTGTGCAGACCGCCAACGTGTACCACCTTGGCCCGTCTGCACCTGATACCGATTAGGCCGCAATGGGGGATCCGAAACGATGACATCCGACCTGTCTCTTGCCCCCCACAAGCCATCGGCCACCGCAGGTGCAACGCCGATCGACGCCCGGATGCGGCGGCGGGTGGTGCTGGCGTCGATCCTCGGCAACGGCCTTGAATGGTTCGATTTCGTCTCTTACGGCTATTTCGCCAGCATTATCGCCAAGGTGTTCTTCCCGGCGGGCAGCGACCTGGCGCTGATGCTGACCTATGCGACCTTCGCAATCGGATTCGTGGTGCGGCCGATCGGCGGCATCGTGCTCGGCGCCTATGCCGACCGCTACGGTCGCCGGCAGGCGCTCTCGCTGCTGATCGTGATGATGGCATTCGGCACGCTGACCCTGGGGCTGACGCCGGCTTACGCCACGATCGGAATCCTGGCGCCGATCATTGTCGTGCTTGGGCGGGTGGTGCAGGGCATTTCGATCGGCGGTGAATTCGGCAGCGCCACCGCGCTGCTGGTGGAATACGCGCCACCGAACCGGCGCATGACGTATGGCAGCTTCCAGATGTCGTCGCAGGCGCTCGGGCGGGTGCTGGCGACCGGTATCGGCCTGCCGGTGCTGCTGCTGTTTTCACCGGCGACGGTGCAGGACGGCGCATGGCGCATCCCGTTTTTGATCGGCTCGCTGATCGGACCGTTCGGTTTCTATGTGCGCTATCGGCTCGCGGAATCACCGGAATTCGAAAAACTGCTGGCGCACAAGGCCGACGCCGTGCGCGCGCCGGTGCGCGAGGTGCTGCGACATCACTGGCTGCAGGTGATATCAGCGATCGGGCTGACCGTCATCGGGACCTCGCTGACCTATATCTGGAACACCTATCTGCCGACCTATGTGGTCGAGCAACTGCATTTGCCGTTGTGGCAGGGTATCCTCGGCGTCGCGGTGACTTCCGCAATCGGCATCGGCACCTGCGTACTCGGCGGCTTCCTCGCCGATGTCTACGGTCCCTACCGAACCTTCTTCCTGTTCACCGCGATCTCCGCGCTGATCTCCTATCCGATGTTGGCCTATGTGCTGGCCGCGCCGGGCTTCGGACGCCTGTTCCTGGCACAGCTCGTGGTGCTCACCGTCTTCGGCTTGTTGCAGGGCTCCGGCCCCGGATTGCTTGCCGGGCTGTTCCCGGTGTCGGTGCGTTCCACCGGCATGGCGATCTCCTATAATGTCGGCGTCACGGTGTTCGGTGGCTTTGCGCCACTGACCGTCACCTGGCTGATCGCGACCACCGGCAACAAATTGATGCCGGCGTTCTACATCATCGCCGCCGCCACGCTGTCGATCGTGGTGGTCGGCAGCACGCTCAGCAGCGTGCGGCAACGCGCGGCCGAAAGCCCTCTGCAAACGAATTAAGGACTGCGTAGCGCCATGGACATGCTGGTCAAACTTTACGAGCTGCCGAGTTCGCAAGTAGCGTACGAACGACTGCAGCAGGCCGGCATCACCATGCGCCGGGCGCTGGCCCCTGAAAAACACAAGGTCACCGCCTGGGTGCGGGAAAATTTCAGCGAGGCATGGGCCAGCGAGGCTGAGGTCGCTTTCAGCCGCCAGCCCGTCTCCTGCTTCATCGCGATCGATCAAGGCAAGATCGTCGGATTTGCCTGCCATGATGCCACCTGCCCCAATTTCTTCGGTCCTACCGGCGTCGAACCGGGCTCGCGAAAAAGCGGAATTGGGGCAGCGTTGTTGTTCGCCTGTCTCGAGGCGATGAAGCAACAGGGCTATGGCTATGCCATCATCGGCGGCGTCGGGCCGGCGGCGTTTTATTCGAAAGCCGTCGGCGCTGTCGCCATCGAAGGTTCCGAGCCCGGCATTTATCGCGGCCTGCTGTAGCCCTTCAATTTAAAGGTCTCGCGATCAGAGATTGCCGAGCAGCGGATCCGTCGCATCGCGCTGCCGCCAGCGATCGATCCATACCGCATCCGACAACGGCGTTCGCGGCAACCAGCCCGAAGTCTCCAGTTCCGGCTTCTGCAGGAAGTGCGTGACATGGCCGACGCAGAGATAGGCGATCGGCTGGATCGACGACGGGATCCCCAACGCCTCGCGCAAATCATCTGTTTTGATAATGCTGACCCAGCCGACGCCGATATTTTCCACCCGTGCCGCCAGCCAGAGGTTCTGCACCGCGCAGACCGCGCTGAAGAGGTCCATGTCGGCCTGGTGGGTTCGCCCGAGCACGACAGAACCGGTGCGGCTGCGATCGCAGGTGACGCAGATTCCGATCGGCGCCTCGACGATGCCTTCCAGCTTGAGCCGGCGATAGGTCTTCTGCCGCTCGTCCTCGAACATCTCGGCGGCTTCCGCGTTGGCGACCTGAAACAAATCCCGCACCTTCTGCTTGATGGCGGGATCGCGAACCACGATGAAATCCCACGGCTGCATGAAACCGACCGACGGCGCGTGATGCGCCGCCTTTAGAATACGCGCCAGCACCGGATCGGGGATCGGGTCAGGCAAGAATTGCCCGCGCACGTCGCGCCGGTTGAAGATGCATTTGTAGACGGCATCGCGCTCGGCCTGAGAAAATTCAGGATCGGTCTGAATGTCGCTGGATGGCATCATCGTCTCTTTCATCGCGTGCGGGCACACGGCAGTCTAACCGAATTCACGGCGAGGGTCGCGTGGTCATTGGTCCGACGCCAATTTGCGCAGCAGATACGTGTCCATGATCCAGCCGTGCCGTTCGCGCGCCTGTTTGCGCACCGCCGCGATCTCGTCCTTGACCTCGGCGAGTTTGCCCGATCGCAGGATCTCATGGTCGGTCCCTAGATAGGCGCCCCAGAAGATTTCGAGGTTCTGGTCGGCCAGCGACGCAAACGCCTGCACGCCGTCGAGCAGGACGACCACGCTGCCGGCTTGTTCCGGAAAACCTTCGGCGAGCTTGCGCCCGGTGGTGAGCAGTACGCTTTCGCCGATGCGGTTCAGGGCGATGCGATGTTTCGCCGCAAGCACCTGCACGCTGCTGATGCCTGGGATTACCTCGAAATCCAGCGCCACCCCCTTGGCGCGGACGCGCTCGATGATCCGCAGTGTACTGTCGTAGATGGCGGGATCGCCCCACACCAGGACCGCGCCGACTTCGCCTTCGCCGAGCTCGCGTTCGAACAGGCCGCCGTAGATATCCGCGAGACGGCCATGCCATTCGTCAACCCCGCTGAGATAATCGCCAGCACTGTCGCGCTGCGGCACGTCGACACCGATGGTGCGGTAGTCGCCGTCCTCAATGAACCGCTCACAGATCGAAACCCGCAAATCGCGCAGCGCCGACTTCTCGGTTCCCTTGTCGGGAATGAAGAAGACGTCGACCTGATTGAGCGCCCTGATCGCCTGCATCGTCATGTGATCGGGATCGCCAGCCCCGATGCCAATGACGAAGATTTTTCGCATCTGTCTCTCCACCGAGCGTTTCAGCTGTTAACGCCGACGACGCGCCAGCCGCCTGCGATCCGGTCGATCCGGGTCAGCGACAGCGGATCGATCGCAAACCGAAGTGCCGCTTCGGGCGCCAGATCGAGCGCGATCGCCAAGCCAGCGCGCACCGTGCCGGAATGCACCACCAGTATCACGTCACCAGCCAGAAGTTTTGCAAAACCCTCGCGCACACGGACGATCTGCTCGGCAAAGCTTTCGCCGCCGGGCGGCCTGGCAATCGCCGGCGCATTCCAGAATTCGCGATAAATGACGCCGGGATCGCGCGCGAGATCGTCGTGCCGGCGCCCGGTCCACTCGCCAAAATCCTGCTCCACGAATTTCGGCTCTGCGGTCGGTCGCAAGCCAAGCGCGGCCGCCGTTGCCAGCGTCCGAACGCTGGGACTGGCAAAGCACGCGGCCTGTTCGGGCAATTTCGCACGCAACGCCGCGAGCGCGGCCGTATCGCCGGTGTCGGCGGGCGCATCGAGCCCGTGGATCACGCCCGCAGCTCCCGCAACCGGCGCGTGGCGAATCAGCCAGAGACGGATGTCGTCGCTCATGGCTGATCTCACGAGTGCTGCGCGGCAAGCATGACCAGCACGGCGGCTTCCACCACCTGCTCGGCCGCGCCGAACACATCGCCCGTGACGCCGCCGATCTGCCGCCACGCCAGCACGGCGATCGCGGCCGCACCCGCGGCTGCGACCACGACCGCCAGCAAGGCCTGTATCGCAGTCAAACACAACAACGCGATCACGACGCCGAAGATCACGGCGGTGATCGCGCTCGCCGCGTCCGGCCGCCCCGCGGATTTGCCGAGCCCGTCGTCGCGGGCAAACGGCATGTTGGCCGCAAGCACGGGTATGATAGCGCGCCCCAGGGCATGTGCCACGACGAGCGCGGGAATGATCGCCGCCAGCGGCAAACTCGCCAGCGCCGAAGCCCTTGCGACAAAGCCGACCAGCAAAACGATCATGCCGTAGGTGCCGAGCCGGCTGTCGCGCATGATCGATAATTTCGCGGCCCGGTCGCGGCCGCCGCCAAAACCGTCGCCGACATCGGCGAGGCCATCCTCGTGCAATGCGCCGGTCAGCGCTGCGCTGACGCCAAGCGCAAGCGCCGCGGCGGCCAGTGACGGCACACCGATCGCCAACAGGCAGCGATCGACCAGGCCCACCATGAGACCGACCATTGCGCCGACCAGCGGGAAAGCGCGTTGCGCCCGCGCCAAGCCGTCGGGCGTCGCGTTGACCGGATCCGGCATCGGTACCCGCGTCAGCAGACCGATCGCGAGGCTAATATCGTCGATCCAGTCTCGGACGTGACGCGAGATCGTCGATTGATATTCGTCGCCCATCATTTCAGCCGCACGCCGCAACCGGCGACCATCAACCACGCTTCCGACGCCCGCGCCGCGGTGCGCTGGCCGAGCAGGCCTGCCAGATCGCGAAACCGGCGCAACGCCTTGTCGATCGGCACCGGCGCCCAGCCGATCTCGTCGCCCACGATAATGACCGGATGCGCCGCCGCGCCGAAGCGATCGAGTTGACGTTCCCATTCGGCGATCAGGCCGGCGTCATCTTGCTCGAAGCGATCGCCGAGCCACAATGTCAGGCTGTCGATCACCACGCCCGACGGCGTCGGCCGCAGATCACCAAGCGTTTGCGCAATATCCTGGGGCGATTCGAGCGTACGCCATTTTGCCGGGCGCTCGGCGCGATGCAGCCGCACCCGTTCGACCATCTCGGAATCGTCGGCATCAGAGCGGTAGGTGGCAACGAACACGACATCATCGCCCCAGGCTTGGGCGATCTCGACCGCGCGGCGGCTCTTGCCGCTGCGGGTCGGTCCTGTGACGAAGATAATGTCAGCCATATCCAATTCAGCCTTGTCCAATTCAGTCTTGGCCGCGATCCGCCGGCCATGGCTGCAGCGTGCCGGCCATGACGTCCGACAAGTCGGCCATCTCGGTCAGGATTCCGCTCGCTGCCCGCAACAACGGCACCGCCATCACCGCGCCAGTGCCTTCGCCAAGCCGTAATCCAAGATCGAGGTAAGGCTTTGCATCGAGTGCCTCAAGCAACAGACGGTGCCCACGCTCGGCAGAGCGATGCGAAAACACGCAATAGCCGAGGGCCGCCGGCTGCAGCCGCGCCGCGACCAGCGCTGCGACCGTTGCAATGAAGCCGTCGATGACGACAGGGCGGCGATGCATGGCGCTGCCGAGCACCGCACCTGCCATCATGGCGATCTCGTAGCCGCCGAATTCGGCCAACACCTCAAGCGGCGACGTCGCATCGCTGCGTGCGGCGGCGCGTTGCCGCGACCGCGAGCTTGCGCGCGATGCCGTCTGCATCCAGACCGGTCCCGGCGCCGACGCAATCGGCCAGCGGTGCCGGCGCCAGACGATGCATCAACAACGCCGCCGACGTGGTGTTGCCGATGCCCATCTCGCCGATCGCCACGATGTCCGTTCCGGCCTTGATCGCTTCAGCGGCGATTCCCGCGCCGCGCGCCAGACAGTCGCTCGCTTCCTGATGTGTCAGAGCCGGCTCGCGCGCCGCGTTGCGGCTGCCGCGTCTGGCTTTCGCGCTGATCAATTCGGGATGCGCCGGGATATCCGCATCGACGCCGGCATCCACCACCTGCACGTCGACATCGGAGGCGCGCGCGAGCACGTTGACACCGGCGCGTCCGGCCAGATAGGTCGCGACCATCGCGGCGGTGACGCTGGCCGGATAGAGCGAAACACCCTCTGCCGTAATGCCGTGGTCCGCCGCGAACACGAACATCGTGGCGCGCCGGGTGCGCGGCGGCAGCGGATGCCAGATCTGCCCGAGTTGAACCGCGAGATCCTCCAGACGACCGAGCGCGCCAAGCGGCTTGGCCTTGCCATCGATCCGGGTTCGAAGCTGCGGCACGAGCGATGGATCGACCGGCTCGACCGGCCACTCATTCAACCCGGCGGATGAAACTTTAATATGCATTTCCCTCTCGACCCACCGTCGAACGAGTTGATTCCGGTGTCTTGCGGCCGGTCTCCTGGCTTGCGGATAATGCCCTCGATCGTCTTCCCGATGCCGCCTTGGCGGCGATCAGTGACGTCGTTGATCTCGGGCGATCCGCCTACAGTTGCGGGGGCAGCCGCGGCATTGCCCGCCAAACAAGATGCCATCAAAGCAAATGGTATGGCAGGCGCACCGCATTCCCGTTTCACCTCTTGCGAGGCACCGAAAGACGGAACCACGAGAGCATGATACAGGTGCCCGCGCAAGCGCGGGCGGCTCCTCGGCGCCAGGGAAATCATGAGCGAAGCGACGATCTTACAGAGCCCTGATGTGCTGGTGGTCGGCGGCGGCAGCGCCGGGTTATGCGCGGCGATTGCGGCACGGCGCAGCGGCGCCTCGGTGCGCCTGGTCGAGCACGCACCCGCAAAACTGCGCGGCGGCAACACCCGTCACGCGCGCAATTTCCGCCTGATGCATGACGGGCCCGAATGGTACGTGCCTGACAGCTATGGCGAGGACGCCTTCCTCGGGGATCTGCAGCGTGTCACGGCCGGCGCGACCGACGAACAACTCGCGCGCATCCTGATCCGGGGTTCCGCCACCATCACGCCATGGCTGATCGAGAATGGCGTCCGCCTGCAGGACCCTCGTGACGGATCGATGCCCTATTCGCGGCGCACCGCGTTTTTCCTGGGCGGCGGCAAGGCGATGATCAACGCGCTCACCACCACCGCGCTGAAGCTTGGCGTGACCATCGGCTATGACAGCGAGGTCGTGGCGCTTTCCTTCGGTGGCACCGGAAATTGCGAAGCCAATATCCGTCATAATGGCAACCTCGAACACGTAACCGCGAAGACGCTGGTCGCATGTACCGGCGGCCATCAAGCCAATCTGGACTGGCTGCGCCAGAGTTTTGGCGCCGCGGCCGACGGCTTCATGATCCGCGGCACACCGTATGACACCGGCTCGGTATTGCGCTTGCTGCTCGACGCCGGTGTCAAACCGGCCGGCGATCCCGCGCGCGCTCACATGGTCGCGGTCGATGCCCGCGGTCCAAAGTTTGACGGCGGCATCGTCACCCGCATCACCGCGATCCCGCACGGCATCGTCGTCGACCGCAACGGCAAACGCTTTCACGACGAGGGCGAGGACGCCCGCAAGACCCATTTTGCGCGCTGGGGCGCGCGTATCGCGGAATGCCCGGATCAAATCGCCTATCTGATCTTGGACGCGAATGGTTTGGGCCGCGCGTTGCCGACAGCCCTGGCGCCGATCCGGGCCGACAGCATCGCGGACCTCGCGAACCGGCTTGGCCTCGATCCGGCGGCGCTGGAAACGACGATCCAGGAGTTCAATGCCGCGACTGACGTGGCCGGCGATACGCCGCTGAACGAACGTCGGACCACCGGGCTGTCGCCGCCGAAAACGCGCGCCGCTGTCGCGCTCGCGGCACCCCCATTCGCGGCCTATCCGCTACGACCGGGCGTGACCTTCACGCATTTCGGTGTTGCCGTCGATGATCGCCTGCGGATCGTGAAGAACGATGGCACGGCCGCGCGCAATGTATTTGCGGCCGGCATGATCATGGCCGCGAATGTGCTGGGCGACGGCTATCTCGCCGGCCTCGGCGTCACGCTGGCGACGGTGTTCGGCCGTCTTGCCGGCGAAGCGGCAGCACGACAGGCGCTCACGACGTAACGCAAGGCTGTGCGGTCATTTCAGTGTCGCGCAGGCGGCTTCAAGCCGTTGCCATGCGGCTTCATCCGCCGGAAGGCCGAACCGATAGCGCTGCGGCGCTGCGGCAAAGCCGCGGACCAGAATTCCAGCGCGCGCGAAATGATCGAGCACGTCGACACCATCGCGCGCCTCGAACAGACCGAACAGATCGGTGCCGCCGATCACCTTCAACCCCGCACGCCCGAGAACGCCATCGAGTCGCTTTCGATCGGCCGCCAGCCTAGCCCGCGCCGCCGCGATCCATGCCGTATCGCGCAGCGCCGCTGTCGCGATCTCGCACGCCGGCCCCGACACCGGCCAATCGCCGAGCAACCCGCGCCAGATCGCGGCGTCCGGTTCGGCGGCAATGACAAAACCCACGCGCAATCCGGCAAGGCCAAAGAATTTGCCGAGCGAACGCAGCACCACGGTGCCCGCAGGCAATTTCGGCAACGCCAGCAGCGACGCCTCCGGTCGCACATCGGCAAAGGCCTCATCGACGATCAGCCGTCGTCCGGTCATCGTCCAGGCCTGCGCAAAGGCGGTCAGATCGCCGCGCGCGATGGTGCGGCCATCCGGATTGTTGGGATTGACCACGACGAGCGTCTCAAGATCGTGCCGCCTCAGTTCCGGCAGCACATTCAACTCATGCACCTCGGCGCCGCCATCACGCCAGGCCGCCGCATGCGAACCGTAGGTCGGCGCCAGAATGCCGACCGCCTTGGCGCGGGCCATACGCGGCAACAGCCGGATCGCGATCTCGCTGCCCGGAACCGGCACGATCGCGGCGTTGGCGGGAAGCCCGTAGGCCTCGGCGGCGGCCGCCGTCATCCGCGCCATATCCGCCGCCAGCGGCAGGCGCTGATACAAAGCCGATGACAGGTGTGGCACCGGCCAGCAAATCGGATTAATCCCGGTCGACAAATCGACCCATGGCTGCGGCGCAAACGGATAGAGTGACGCGGCCACGTCGATGCGGCCGCCATGGATCCGCAAGGCTGCCGTCCTCTTCCAGATTTCGTCCCGCACGTGCATGCTGCCATCCATGGCCGACCCGACCGACCGTGTCCTGATCCTGATTGTCGCCTTCGGCATCGAAGCTGTGCTGGCCTATCCCGCGCCGCTGTTTCGCGCAATCGGCCATCCGGTGTCGTGGATCGGCGCGTTGATTGGGGCGATCGATGCCACGCTCAACAAGCCGAATTATTCAGAGCCAATGCGGCGTATTGCTGGCGTCGCGACCGTGCTGCTGCTGCTTGGCGTCAGCCTCGGAGCCGGCTTTGTCCTGGAGATCATCGCCCGCGCACCCCATCTCGGGCCTGTTCTCGCCATACTGGTCGTCGCCACGCTGATCGCCGGCGGCAATCTCGATCAACACGTGCGCGCGGTCGCTGCCGCGCTCCGAACCGAAGGGCTTACCGGCGGCCGGCAAAGCATCGCCAGGATCGTCGGCCGCGATCCCGAAACCCTCGACGAGGCCGCGATCTGCCGCGCCGCGATCGAAAGCCTTGCGGAAAACGCCTCCGACGGAGTTACGGCGCCGGCATTTTGGTACCTGATCGGCGGATTGCCCGGCATGATCGGCTACAAGGCCATCAACACGGCCGACAGCATGATCGGTCACCTCTCCGAACGCCATCGCGCCTTCGGCTGGGCCGCCGCAAGGCTGGATGATCTCATCAATCTGCCGGCATCGCGCTTGACCGGGCTGATGTTCATTGCTGCCGCCGCGCTCGTGCCGGGCGCGTCGGCATCATCGGCATGGCGGGCGTTTCGGCGCGATGCGCGACGGCATCGCTCGCCCAATGCCGGCTGGCCCGAAGCGGCGATGGCCGGCGCGCTCGGCTTGCGGCTGGCGGGGCCGCGCACGTACCACGGCGTTGTGGTCGATGATCATTGGATGGGCGACGGCCGCACTGAGGCGACCGTGCAGGATATCGATCGCGCGCTGACGATCTATCGCACCGCCTTCGCTGGCGCGCTGATCATGATCGCGATGATCGGCGTGATCGCGGCTTCGTTGCGCGGCTGAAATCGCGCGTCAGCGCGCGAGGCTGAGCAATTTCTCGACATCGAGATGCGCCTCGAGATGCTCGGCCAGCGCATCGAGGGTTTCGTCGACGAGCGCTTCATAGGCCAGCGAACTCGCGGGCATGCCCAGTCGAGCCAGCCAGGCCGCGCGCTGCGCGTCACCGGCGAAAAAGCCATGCAGATAGGTTCCTGCGACGCGGCCATCCGCCGAGACCGCACCATCGAGGCGACCATCATCGAGTTGCACGAGCGGGCGCTGCGTTCCTGCGCCAGCGGTCCGGCCGATATGCATTTCGTAACCGGCCACCGCGACATCGTCGGCAATCGTGCGGCCGTTGACCGCGACCAGCGATTTATCGCCGGCTAATTCCGTCGTGACCTCGATCAGCCCTAATCCCTCGGCCGAACCCGGCGGTCCTTCAATGCCGTCGGGATCGCTGATGCTGCGGCCGAGCATCTGGTAGCCGCCGCACAGGCCGAGCACGCGCCCGCCACGGCGATGATGCGCAACGATATCGGCATCCCATCCGAAGCCGCGCAATGCCGCCAAATCCGCGATGGTCGCCTTCGAGCCGGGCAGAATCACCAGATCCGTATCGACCGGCAGCGGCGCGCCGTTGCGCAGCAGAATGAGTTCGACGCCGGGCTCCAAGCCGCAGCGGATCGAGATCGTCGAAATTGGCGATATGCGGCAGCACCGGCACCACGATGCGCACGCGATGCCCGGCCGTATCAGGCGCCGATACCGGCGAGGCTTCCAGTCCGTAGACATCTTCGGCCGGCAGCCGATGCGCATCGCGAAAATGCGGTACCAGCCCGATCGGCGCCCAGCCGGTACGCTCGGCCACAAAGTCCATACCGCTTGCGAACAACGAGGGATCGCCGCGCATCTTGTTGACGATGAAGCCCGCGATCAATTTTCCATCTTCGGGATCGACCACTTCGGCGGTGCCGCACAGGCTCGCGATCACCCCGCCGCGATCGATATCGCCGATCAGCACCACCGGCGCGTCAACGGCGCGGGCGAATCCCATATTGGCGATATCGTTGGCGCGCAAATTCACTTCCGACGCCGAGCCCGCGCCCTCGACCAGCACGATGTCGCATTGCTCCCGCAGTTTCGCAAAACTGTCGAGCACATAGGCCATCAGTTGCGGCTTGCGGGTCTGATATTCGCGCGCCTTTGCGGTGCCGACCACGCGGCCCTGCACCACGATCTGCGAGCCGACCTCGCTTTGCGGCTTCAGCAGCACCGGATTCATGTCGACCGACGGCGCAACCCGCGCGGCGCGCGCCTGCAACGCCTGCGCGCGGCCGATCTCGCCGCCGTCGGCGGTCACCGCGGCGTTGTTCGACATGTTCTGCGGCTTGAACGGGCGCACCGACATGCCGCGGTTGGCCAGCAGGCGGCACAGGCCGGCGACAACCAGTGACTTGCCGACATCCGAGCCGGTCCCCTGGAACATGAGGACGCGCGCGGTCATCAGAATTCGATGCCGGCCTGGGTTTTGACGCCAGCGGAGAAGTGATGCTTCACCGCACCCATCTCGGTCACGAGATCGGCGGCCTCGATCATCGCCGGCTTGGCGTTGCGGCCGGTCACGATCACGTGCAGATCGGGTCGCCGCGACACCAGCCGCGCCACCACCTCATCGAGCGGCAGATAATCGTAGCGCAGCGCGATGTTGAGTTCGTCGAGCACGACAAGGTTGATGCCGGGATCATCGAGCAGGCCCTGCGCAATGGTCCAGGCGCGCTGGCAGGCCGCGATATCGCGCGCCTTGTCCTGCGTCTCCCAGGTAAAGCCCTCCCCGGCGGTGTGCCAGACCACGCGGTCGCCGAACGATTCGAGCGCCGCCTGCTCGCCGGTGGCCCGGCCCTTGATGAACTGGACCACGCCGATGCGCCAGCCATGGCCGAGCGCTCGCAACGCGAGACCGAAGGCCGCCGTGGATTTGCCCTTGCCAGGCCCGGTGTTGACCATCAACAGGCCCTTGGCGATGGTTTTGGACGCCTCTTCGGCGTCCTGGACCGCCTTGCGTTTGACCATCTTGGCGCGGTGCCGTTCGGCCTCGCGCTCGGCCTCGTCGGTGTCGATCTCGGTCATGGGTTCCTGCGGCTTTATCCGATGGGCGGCGACAGGATCATATCAGATACGTCCGGGCAACCTGCCAAGGTTAGGTCGACCCGGTTCCCGGAGGGATTGACTCGACGGCGTTTCCGTCTGAATGAGTCCCTAGCCGACGGTGTCCCGTCTTCGGGCGGGACTAAGAGGGAATACCGGGCGCAGGATATCCGGGGAAGTTCCCGGGTCTCACGCGAAGCCGGAGCTGCCCCCGCAACTGTGAGCGGAAAGCCTGCACCAAAAACCACTGGGTTTCGACCCGGGAAGGTGGTGCCGGCGATGACCCGTGAGCCAGGAAACCTGCCGTCGCCTGCCATATCGCCATTCCGGGCGGGGCGTCCTGGAGTGAGAGGGTTGGTCGAACGGAGTGCAGGTCCGCTCGCCGCTTGTCTGGCAACCGCTGTTTGAGCGGACGCCATCCATTGACGGGCTTTGCTATGGACCAATCTGCGCTGGACGTGCCTCCACAAGAGGCGATCTCCGCATCCTCCGATACCGCAGTCACACTCTATGTCTGCGTCACCTGTCGCGCCGGCGAAGAGGGCGATGCTGCCCCGCGGGCCGGCCGCCGGCTGCATGACGCGCTGGCCGAAGCCCAGCGCCATCAGGACGGGGCGCCACGTTTTCGCATCGTCGAAACCGAGTGCCTTTCGAATTGCAATCGCGGCTGCAGCGTTGCCCTGACAGGGCCGGGACGCTGGAGCTACATCTATGGCGATCTCAGCCAGGCTTCCGTCGAAGACCTCATCGCAGGCGCCTCGCGTTACGCGGCAACCGAAGACGGCCTGGTGCCATGGCGAGAACGACCGACGATCTTCCGCAAGGGAGTGATCGCCCGCATCCCGCCATCCCCGAAGCCGGTCTGAGGAAAAGCCATGTCGATCGAGAAAATTCCCGTCACCATCATCACCGGCTTCCTCGGCGCCGGAAAGACCACGCTGGTTCGCCATCTGATGCAGAACCCGCAGGGACGTCGGCTTGCGATCCTGGTCAATGAATTCGGCGATCTCGGCATCGACGGCGACATCCTGAAAGGCTGCGCCGACGCCAATTGCCCCGAGGACGCCATCGTCGAACTCACGAACGGTTGCCTGTGTTGCACGGTTGCGGACGATTTCGTGCCGACCATCGCAGCCCTGCTGGCGCGGCCGCAGCCGCCCGATCACATCCTCATTGAAACGTCGGGACTGGCGCTGCCGAAGCCGCTGTTGAAGGCCTTCGAATGGCCGGATCTGCGCTCGCGCATCACCGTCGACGGCGTGATCGCAGTGGCCGATGCGGAAGCCGTCGCCGATGGCCGGTTCGCGCCGGACCTGGCGGCGATCGCACGGCAACGCCTCGCCGACGAGAGCATCGATCACGACACACCGCTCGGCGAAGTGTTCGAGGATCAGGTCGCCTGTGCCGACATCGTGATCCTGAACAAGGCCGATTTGGTGAGCCCCGAACGTCTCGCCGCCGCGCGCAAGACTGTGCTGGCGGAAGCGCCGCGCAACATTCCGGTGCTTGATATTACCGAAGGCCGCGTCGATCCGCGCGTGGTACTCGGAATTGGAGCGGCGGCGGAAGACGACCTCGATGCGCGGCCGAGCCATCACGAAGATCATGACGATCATGATCACGACGACTTCGATACCATCGTGGTCACATTGCCATCCGATGCCGACGCCGAGACGATCGTGGCGCGGATCGAAGCGATCGCGCGCGACCACAACGTATTGCGCGCCAAGGGCTACGTCGCGATTCCCGGCAAGCCGATGCGGCTTCTGGTGCAGGGCGTCGGCACCCGGGTGCGCACGCAATTCGACCGCCCCTGGCGCACCGATGAAGAACGCCGCTCGCGCATCGTCGTGATCGGCGAGCGCGGCTTTGATCGCGACGCCATCACCGCCGTTCTCACGGGGTAACGCATGCACATCCTGCTGCGGGAACGGCATGGACTTGAGGAAGCCGCGGGCGCCGAAGATCTCGGCCAGGCCCCGGCGGACCTTGTCGTGCTGTCCTTTGCAGACAGCGATCTCAGCGCATTCGCATCCGCCTGGCGTGGCGGCCGCGAGACCTTGCCGAGCTTGCGGTTGGCAAATCTCCGTCGCCTCGCTCATCCGCTATCGGTCGATCTTTATGTGCAGAACACTCTGTCGGGCGCGCGCGGCATCCTGATCCGCCTGCTCGGCGGCATCGACTATTGGCGCTACGGCGTCGAACAGGTCAGTGCACTGGCGGCGGCGAAAGGCATTGCGCTGGCGATCATTCCCGGCGACGGCCGGCCTGATCCACGGCTCGACGCGGCCTCGAATCTACCGCCCTCGACTCTGCGCCGCCTGAAAACACTCTGCGACAATGGCGGCTCGGATTCCGCGCGCGCGGCGCTGGCGCAGCTCGCGCTCGCCGCGGGTCTGCCGGCGGTGCCGCCAATCGCACGCGCCACGTTGCCGCGCCATGGCTTCTATGTTCCGGGCACCGGCGTGGTCGCGCCGTCCGAACTCGACCTTGCGCCGGACGGCGCTCCGATCGTGCTGGTGGTGTTCTATCGCGCCATCCTGGCGGCTTCCGACACCGATCCGATCGACCGCTTGATGGGTGAACTTGCGCGCCGCGGCACCCGGCCGATCGGGCTGTTTGCGACCAGTCTGAAGGACCCGGAAGGCGACGACTGGTTGCGGGAGTGGATTGCGCGGATCGCACCTGATGTGATCGTCAACGCAACAGCGTTTTCGGCGCAAGGCGACAACGGCAAGGGCTCACCGCTCGAAATGGTCGACGCGCCCGTGCTGCAGGTGGCGCTATCGGGCGCCAGCCGCGAGCAGTGGGCCGCGTCCGACCGCGGGCTGTCGCCATCCGACCTCGCGATCCATGTCGTATTGCCCGAACTTGACGGCCGCATCTTCGCCGGCGTGGCTTCGTTCAAGCAGATGGAAGCCGCCGATCCCGAACTGGGTTACGCGCGCACGCTGCATGCAGGCGATGACGGCCGCATCGCCGCCATTGTCGCGCGCGCCAAGGCGCTGATCGCGTTGCGCCGAACCGCTTCTGCCGACAAACGCATCGCGATCGTGCTGTCGGCCTACCCCGGCCGCGACGACCAGATGGCGCACGCGGTCGGGCTCGATGCCCCCGAAAGCAGCATCGAGGCGCTGCGCGTGTTGCGCGATCAAGGCTACGCCGTCGCCGATCTGCCCGCTGATGGCGCCGCGCTGATCGACCGGCTGAAGACCGAGACGATCCGCTGGCCGCTTGAACATTATCGCACGGCGCTGGCCGGCGTCGATCCGGCGCTGACAGCCGACCTGGAATCGCAATGGGGTCCACCCGACGGCGACCCCGCGATCGACAACGACGATTTCGTTTTCAAGGCTGTTCGTTGCGGCCGCGCATTGATCGCGGTGCAGCCGAATCGCGGCCGGCGCGCCGATCGCGCGGCGGAGTATCACGACGTCAGGCGCGCGCCGCGGCATAGTTACGTCGCGTTTTATCTGTGGCTGCGCGGCATCGAACAATGCAATGCGATGATCCATATGGGCGCGCATGGCACGCTGGAATGGCTGCCGGGAAAATCCGTCGCGCTGTCTTCGTCGTGCTGGCCTGACGCGCTGATCGGCGCAACGCCGGTGATCTACCCGTTCATTGTCAACAATCCGGGCGAGGCAGCATCCGCCAAACGAAGACTCGGCGCCGTCACCATCGGCCATATTACGCCACCGATCTCTAGCGGCCATTTGCCGCCGGGACTGCACGCGATCGAGCGGCTGCTCGACGAATATTCCGTGGCCGACGGCCTCGACCCGCGACGGCGCGAGCGGCTGGCGAATGCGATCGTCGACAGCGCGCGCGAGACCGGACTTGATCACGACAGCGGCTTGACCGACGCGATGACGCCGCTGGAGTCGGTGGTTCGGCTGGATAGCTTTGTCTGCGACGTCAAGAACACGCTGGTTGCGGACGGGCTGCATATCTTTGGCCGCGTGCCCCCGCATATCGAGAACGACAGCAAAATTCCGTACGACGCCTGCGCGGCCGGCGAGCGCGCGGCGTTGTTGGCGGCGCTTGATGGCAAACATGTCGCGCCCGGACCTGCGGGCTCGCCGTGGCGCGGACGAAGTGACGTGTTGCCGACCGGCCGCAATCTTTACACCGTCGATACCCGCGCGGTGCCGAGTCGCAACGCCGCAGAACAAGGCAAGCGTCTCGCCGACGCGCTGCTGACCCGCCATTTGCAGGACCACGGCGATTATCCGCGCAACGTCATGATGGATCTCTGGGGCTCGGCGACCATGCGCACCGCCGGCGAGGAATTCGCGATGGCCTTGCACTTGATGGGCGTCACGCCGGTGTGGGACACAACGTCCGACCGGGTTACAGGCTTTGACGTGGTCACGCTGGCGATGCTCGGACGTCCCCGGATCGATGTGACGCTGAGAATCTCTGGCTTGTTCCGCGACGTATTCCCGACCCTGCCGACGCTGTTCGAGCAGGCCGCTGCGGCGTTGGCCGCGCGCGACGAGCCCTCGGAAGAAAACCCGTATAGCACCTCGACAAGCCCGCGAGTGTTCGGCCCCGCGCCCGGCGATTACGGCATCGGCGTAGTCGAGGCTTCAGCCGAGTTCACACCTGCCACCGCCGAAGATGCCGGCGAAGCCTGGCTTGCCGGCAGCGCCTTTGCTTACGGCGGCGGAAACGGCGGCCTCGCGGCGCGGGCGGCGCTGGAGCAGCGCACAGCGGCTACCGACGCGTTCGTCCATCCGCAGGATCTGCCCGAGACGGATTTACTGAGTGCGCCAGATTACGCGGCCCATGAAGGCGGCTTTGCTGCCGCGGCGCGCAAGCTCAATGGCGCGGCGCCGACGCTTTACCATGCTGAACTCGGCCAATCCCGATGACTTGCGGATGCGCACGCTCGCCGAGGAAATCGCCCGCGTGGTGCGCGGCCGCGCCGCCAATCCGCGCTGGCTTCAAGGCCAGATGCGGCACGGCTTTCGCGGCGCCGCCGAGATCGCATCGACACTTGACCAGATGGCACAGTTCGCGCATCTCGCCGGCGCTGTCGACAGCCGTCATTTCGATCTTTACTACGACGCCACGCTCGGCGACGATGAGGTGCGGCGTTTCATTGAACAGGCCAACCCCGAAGCTGCCGAGATGATGCGCCAACGCTTTCAGCAAATGCTCAACTCCGGTTATTGGGTAACGCGACGCAACAGCGTGATCGAGCGGATCGCGGCTGCATCGGCCAAGGCAGAGGCGGCGCCATGAACTACACCTACGAGACCGATGGTGCAGCGATCTACCAGCGCTCGTTTGCGATCATTCGCGCCGAGGCACGGCTCGACCGTTTCGAGGCGGGCGATGAAAAGGTCGCGGTGCGGATCATCCACGCCAGCGGCATGGTCGAAATCGCCGACGACATCGTATTCACCCCGGGATTCAGCACGGCTGCATCGGCGGCGCTGCGCGCGGGCGCGCCGATTTTCTGCGACGCCCAGATGGTCGCCCACGGCATCACGCGGGCACGGCTACCCGCCAACAATGCCGTGATCTGTACGCTGTCCGATCCCAACATCCCGGCGCTCGCGGCCAAGCTCGGCACCACCCGAACCGCAGCCGCTGTGGAATTGTGGCGCGAGCAATTGGCGGGATCAGTGGTGGTGATCGGCAACGCGCCGACCGCCTTGTTTCGCTTGCTGGAAATCCTGCACGAACCCGGTGTGACGCCGCCCGCCGCGATCATCGGCATTCCCGTCGGCTTCGTCGGCGCCGCCGAATCCAAGCAGGCGCTGATCGAAAGTAAGCTCGCGCCCAGCGTCATCGTGCGGGGACGGCGCGGCGGCAGCGCGATGGCAGCGGCGGCGCTGAACGCCGTCGCGAGCGAGATCGAATGAGCACGCCTGCAACGATCTACGGCGTCGGCCTCGGCCCCGGCGACCCTGAGCTGATGAGCGTCAAGGCCGCGCGGTTGATCGCCAAGGCCGGCGTCATCGCGCATTTCCGCAAGCCCGGGCGCGTCGGCAATGCCCGCACGCTGGTCGATGGCATGCTGGCGCCCGGCGTGATCGAGGAAGCGCTGGAATACCCTGTCACCACCGAGATCGCGCTGGAAGACCCCGCCTATAACGACGCGCTGCGGATATTCTACGACGAATGCGTGCAGCGGCTGTTGCACCACACATCCACCGGCCGCGACGTCACGGTGTTGTGCGAGGGCGATCCGTTCCTCTACGGTTCGTTCATGCATCTGCACAGCCGCATCACCGGCCGCGCACCTGTTGTCGTTGTGCCCGGCATCTCCGGCATGTCCGGCTGCTGGACCGCCAGCGGCACGCCGATTACCTTTGGCGACGACGTGCTGACCGTGGTGCCGGCGACGCTCGACGAGGCCACCTTGCGCGAGCGGCTGCGATCGATCGATGCGCTGGTGGTGATGAAGCTCGGCCGCAATCTGCCGAAAGTGCGGCGCGCGCTGCAGGCGGTCGGGCTTTCGGAACGCGCCGTCTATGTCGAGCGCGGCACCATGGCCGGCGAGAAAGTGTTGCCGCTAAATGAGAAGACCGACGACGAAGCGCCCTACTTCTCGATGATCCTGATCCACGGCCGCGGGCGAAGGCCATGAGCGGCTGGCTCGCGATCGCCGGCCTCGGCCCGGGCGCTGCACACCTGATCACGCCTGAGGTGACCGAGACGCTCGCGCAAGCCACCGACCTGATCGGCTACGCGCCCTATGTGGCTCGGGTGCCCGCGCGCGAAGGTTTGATACGCCACGGCTCCGACAATCGCGAGGAGATCGACCGCGCCAGCCTTGCTTTGAAGCTGGCCTCCGAAGGCAAACGCGTCGTCGTGGTATCTTCCGGCGATCCCGGCGTGTTCGCGATGGCGGCGGCGGTATTCGAGGCGGTCGAGTCCGGCGACGCCTCATGGCGCAATCTCGATATCAGGGTGCTGCCCGGCATCAGTGCGATGTTCGCCGCCGCGGCCCGAATCGGCGCCCCGCTGGGGCACGATTTCTGCGCCATCAACCTGTCTGATAATCTCAAGCCGTGGGATCTGGTCGAACGCCGGCTGCGGCTGGCGGCGCAAGCCGATTTTGTGCTCGCACTTTACAATCCGCTGTCTTCGGCGCGGCCGTGGCAGCTCGGCCGCGCGCTTGAATTATTGCGCGAGGAACTGCCCGAGACCGTTCCGGTGATCTTCGCCAGCGCCGTCAGCGACCCCAGGGAAGCGATAGAGACGGTGACCTTGCGTGACGCCGTGGCCAGCCGTGCCGACATGCGCACGCTGGTTCTGATCGGATCGTCGCGGACGCGGCTGATCGCGCGCGAGAGCGGTAATCCGTTTGTCTACACGCCGCGCTCGGTCGGAGCCAAATCATGACCGAGCCAGCGCAGAACATCCGCGATGCCTTCAACTTTTTCCCGCGCGGGGATGAAGGGACGTCGCACCATCACGATCGGCAGTCCGAGAGCGCGTGCGGCTTCGATCTTGGCGTAAGCCGCATCGCCGCCGGCATTGCGGGCAACGACGATGTCGATGCGATGCTCCATCAACATCGCGCGGTCGCCGGCGAGATCGAACGGCCCACGCGCCACGATCACATCCGCTTCGCGCAATGGCAGCGGCGCGCGCGGCGGATCGACCAGCCGGACCAGATAATGATGCTGCAGATGCGCGGCGAACACGTCCAGATATTGCCGCCCGATACCGAGAAACACACGGCGCCGCGCCACACCGAGCGCCTCGGCCGCCGCGACGATATTGTCGGCCTCGATCCAGCGATCGCCGGACGTGCGTTGCCAGGGCGCGCGCTCAAGCACCAGCAGCGGCACATTGACCAAGGCACAGGCCGTAATCGCGTTCGCACTCATCTGCGCCGCGAACGGATGGGTGGCATCGACAACTCGCGCGATTTTCTCGGCGCGAAGATAATCGACCAGGCCATCGACGCCGCCAAAGCCACCGACGCGCCAGGCGATCGGCGGCGGCGTCGGGCTTTCGGTGCGGCCGGCGTACGACAAAACAGCATCGATACGCGAATCCCTAGCGATTTCCGCCACGAGGCGGTTGGCATCGGCGGTGCCGCCGAGGATCAGGACCCGCAATGGTTTGGCCGGGGAGGATGTCATGGCAGGCAGCGATGACATGCCGACGCCCTGGCTGTCCATCATCGGATTGGGCGAAGACGGGCTCGACGGACTATCCGCCGCCGCCCGCGACCGGCTGGCGCAGGCTGAATTGATCGCCGGCGGGCGCCGGCATCTGGCGCTGGTCGCTTCGCTCGGCAAGCCGACCCTGGAATGGGACACGCCGTTCGCAGCCTCGGTCCCGAAATTGCTGGCGCATCGCGGCGCGCGGGTGGTCGCACTGTGTTCCGGCGATCCGTTCTGGTACGGCGCCGGTTCGGTGTTCGCCGATGCGGTGCCCCCAGAGGAAGCGATCGCGATTCCGGCACCCTCGACCTTTGCCTGGGCCACCGCGCGGCTGCGCTGGCGGCTGGAAGAAACCACCACCCTCGGCCTGCATGCCCGTCCCATTGAACTATTGCGCCCGCATCTGCGAACCGACGCGCGGTTGATCGTGCTGGCGCGCGACGACGCAGCGCCGGCGCAGATCGCGCGCTATCTGGAGGCCGTTGGGTTCGGGCCGTCGCGCCTGACGATCCTCGAAGCGCTCGGTGGCCCACGCGAACGCCTACGCGTCGCGACCGCTGCGAAATTCGCCGTTGACGATATCCAGTCCCCCGTAGCGGTGGCGATCGAGGCGATCGCGAAGCCCGACGCCATCATCATCCCGCGCGTGGCGGGATTGCCGGATGAATTGTTTGCGAATGACGGCCAACTGACCAAGCGTGAAATTCGCGCGGTCAGCCTCTCCACGCTGGCGCCTCGCGGCGGCGAATTATTGTGGGATGTCGGTGCCGGATCCGGCGCGATCGGCATTGAATGGCTGCTGGCGCATCCCGCCAATCGCGCCATCGGGATCGAGGCCCGCGAGGATCGGCTCACCACCGCGCGCGCCAACGCGCAATCGCTCGGCGTGCCGCATTTCGATCTGCGGCTCGGCACCGCGCCCGATGCGCTGAAGGATTTACCGACACCCGACGCGGTATTCGTCGGCGGCGGTGCCAGCCGCGACGGCGTGCTCGATGCGATATGGCAGGCGTTGCCGCCGGGCGCGCGGCTGGTGGTCAATTCGGTCACGCTTGAAACCGAGGCGATCCTGATCGCCTGGCAGGCGCGCCATGGCGGCAGCTTGCTGCGGCTGTCGGTCGAACGCGCCGGCGCCGTCGGCGGCCTCACCGGATGGCGCGCGGCGATGCCGGTGGTGCAATGGAGCGTCACCAAATGAGCGGGTTGGTGATCGGATTGGGTTTTCGCGACCAGGCCACCGCGCAATCGATCGGCGAGGTGCTGGCTGATGTCATCGCGCAAGCCGCGAGGCCTGATGTCGCCACCGTGCTTGCGGTCGTGGAAGACAAGGCCACGCATCCAGGCCTGCTTGCAGCCGCGCAGGCCGCACGTCTATCGATCAGGCCTGTCGCCGCCGAGACGCTACGCGCGGCGGATGCCTACGTCGCCACACGTTCGGAACGTGTGCTAAGGCAACGCGGCGTCGGCAGCGTCTGCGAAGCCGCCGCCCTCGCCGTTGCCGGCACCGATGCGCGCCTCGTCGTCACGCGTCAGGTTTCGGCCGATCGCAACGCCACCGCGGCCGCCGCTTTATCGGAGGACATTGATTTATTGGAGGACTTGGCGCCATGACCGTCCACTTCATCGGCGCCGGCCCCGGCGCGCCCGATTTGATCACCGTGCGCGGCCAGAATCTGGTGGCGCGCTGCCCGGTGTGTCTGTTCGCGGGATCGCTGGTGCCGCGCGAGATCATCGCGCTGTGCCCGCCTCGATGCACGCGTGATCGACACCGCGCCGCTCGACCTCGACGCGATAATGGCGGAGTTTGTCGCCGCCAATGATGCCGGTCTCGACGTGGCACGGCTGCATTCCGGCGATCTCTCGGTCTGGAGCGCGATGGGCGAGCAGATCCGGCGCCTCGAACAGCACGGCATCCCCTATTCGGTGACCCCCGGCGTGCCGTCCTTTGCCGCCGCCGCCGCCGTGCTTGGGCGTGAACTGACATTGCCCGGGGTGGCGCAGACCGTGGTGCTGACCCGCACCTCGGGCCGCGCCTCGGCGATGCCGTCGGGCGAAAACCTCAAAGCCTATGCCGCGACCGGCGCGACGCTCGCGATCCATCTGTCGATTCATGTGCTCGACGAGGTCACCGCGACCCTGATCCCGCATTATGGCGCGGATGGCGCAGTCGCGGTGGTGGTGCGCGCGAGCTGGCCGGAGCAGGTCGTCCTTCGCGGCACGCTGTCGACGATATCAGCGCAAGTGCGCGAAGCCGCGGTCGAACGCACCGCGCTGATTTTGGTCGGGCCGGCGCTGTCGGCCGATGATTTCGCCGACAGCGCGCTTTACAGTGCGAATTATGATCGCAGGTTCCGACCTTCCGCAGAGACCGGCCGTGGGCGCGACTAGCACGCCGAAAAACACACCTGGACTCATCGTCGCTGCACCCGCGAGCGGCAGCGGCAAGACTACGCTGACCTTGGCGCTGCTCGCCGCGTTGCGCCGCCGCGGCAGGATCGTGCAGCCCTATAAATGCGGACCCGACTATATCGATCCGGCCTTCCATGGCATCGCCGCCGGCCGGCCGTCGTTCAATCTGGATTCCTGGGCGCAGTCGCGCGCGCGCTTCGACGCGCTGCTGGAGATCGCCGCTGACGCGGATATCGTCATCGCTGAAGGCGTGATGGGATTGTTCGACGGCGTGGCGTCTTCAGGCGCCTGGGGTAACGGCTCGACCGCCGATATCGCTCACGCGACGGGATGGCCCGTGGTGCTGGTGCTCGATGTCGGCGGACAGGCACAATCGGCGGCCGCGGTCGCGCTCGGCTTTGCGCGCTATCGCGAGGACGTCACGATCGCCGGCGTGATCCTGAACAAGGTCGCGAGCGAGCGCCACGCCACATTGGTGCGCGACGGCTTTGCACGGGTCGGCATTAACGTGTTCGGCGCGGTGCAGCGCGACACCACGCTGACCATGCCGGAGCGGCATCTGGGACTGGTTCAGGCGCAGGAGGATCCGGCACTGGTGGCGCGGCTCGCGATCTTGGCCGATCTGGCCGAGCGCGACATCGACCTTGCGGCCATTGAGGCCGCGGCGCGCCCGACGCGGCGTCAGCCGCATGCGGCACCATCGCACATCACCCCGCCCGGCCAGCGGATCGCACTGGCGCGCGACGTGGCGTTCTCGTTTGTCTATCCGCATCTGCTCGCCGGCTGGCGCGCGGCGGGCGCGGAAATCGTCGCCTTCTCGCCGCTGTCCGACGAGCCGCCGGATCCTTCCTGCGACGTCGCCTGGCTGCCCGGCGGCTATCCGGAATTGCATGCCGGCAAGCTCGCCGCGGCATCGCGCTTTGCCGACGGCCTGCGCAGCTTCGCGCAAACGCGGCCGGTGCATGGCGAGTGCGGCGGCTACATGACGCTGGGGGCGGGCCTGATCGATGCCACAGGGACGCGCCATGCGATGGTCGGACTATTGGGGCTTGAGACCGATTTTGCCCAGCGCCGGCTGCATCTGGGCTACCGGACCGTGACATTGCTGGCACCGATTCCAGGTCACGCCGCGGGATCCGCGCTGCGCGGCCATGAGTTCCATTATGCCAGCGTGACGGCGCAGCCCGACCAGCCGCTGGCCGAGATCCGCGACGCCTCCGGCATGCCGCCGCGGAAACCGGCAGCCGCCGCGGCCACGTGACCGGAAGCTTTTTTCACATGGTCGATGTGGCCGAGGAGATCGGGCCGTGAGCGCACCTGACAAGCCCTCGCTTGGCAGCATCGCTCTGATCGGCGGCGGCCCTGGCGACGTCGACCTGCTGACGTTGCGCGCGGCCGAGCGCCTGCGCGCCGCCGACGTCATCCTCTATGACGACCTCGCTGGCGATGAGATCCTGTCGTTCGCCTCGCCCGACGCCGAACTGATTGCGGTCGGCAAGCGCGCCGGTCATCCCTCGCCGAAACAGCAGGAGGTGAGCCGGCTGATGATCGGCTACGCCCAACTCGGCAAGCGCGTGGTCCGGGTCAAATCCGGCGATCCCTCGATCTTCGCCCGCGCCGATGAGGAGATCACCGCGGCGCGCGACGCTGGCGTGCCGATCGAGATCGTACCCGGCATTACCACGGCGACCGCCGCCGCGGCCTATCTTGGCACCTCACTCACCAAACGCGGCGTGGCGCGAAGGGTGCAGATGGTCACCGGCCACGATGTCGATGGCAAGCTGCCTGACGACCTCGACATCGCCGCCCTCGCCGATCCCGGCGCCACCACCTGCGTGTTCATGGGCAAGGCCACCTTTGCGGCGTTGGCCGAAAAGCTGATCGCCCATGGTCTATCCAAGGAGACACCAACCGTGGTGGTCGAGAGCCTGGGCTCGCCGGCCACAGCGGTGATGTCGGGCACCTTGGCGGTGATCGCCGCCCGTCTCACCGCGACGAAACCGCAGGGTCCCTGCATGATCCTCTACGGCGCCGCGCTGGCCGGCGTCGGCGCCGATAAGACGTAAACGCGCGGGCGTCACCACTTCGCCGAAGCAGACAGTTCGTACGTTCTGGGCGCGCCGAGCAAGACCTGATCCGGCAAACCGGGATCGGACCACGCGGCGTACACCGCGTTGGTGATGTTCCGTACTCGGAACGTGACCCGCATCTTGTCGAGACCCTGCCACGGCAGATCCCTGCCCGGGATATCGACGAATGCAAACAGATCGGCCGTGGTGTAGGCCAGCATCGTGGTGGCGTCGTCCTCGAACAGATAGCGGTTGCCGACATGGCGCACGGAGCCGCCGATCTCGACCGGCCAACGCCACTTGCTGAAGCGATAGGATGCGCCGGCGTTGACGATGAGAGGCGCCACATTCGATGGTGTGTTGCCGGTAAAGCCTTCGAAGTCAAAATTAGCATAGCGGGCCTGTGTCAGCGCGACATTGCCCCAGAGCTTTAGATCGTCGACCGGCCGCACCGCGCCCGCTAATTCGATGCCCTTGGTACGGATTTCTCCAGCCAGAGCCGATTCCGTATCGCTGATCGCTACAAAGACGTTGTTCCGAGAGATATCGTAGGCCGCGAGCGTCCACTCCGCGCGGTTATCCCAGAACAACTGCTTGACGCCGGTCTCGTAGATGCGTGCGCTGGTCAGTTCCAGCGAGTTGGCAGGCGATATCGAGAAGATGCCGGCCGCTGCCGGATCATAGGAGGTGGCGTACATGCTGTAGAACATCAGGCCTTTTACCGGCTCGAACGTATAGGCCGCGCGATACGACACCGGCGTCCAGGACTTGGTGAAGGGCTGGCCGGTCACAGGCGAACCGTCGAAATTGCTGCCATCGCGCGACAGTTGGAAATCCTCGAACCTGATACCGCCGATCAGGGAGAACATCGGCGTGATCTTGAGGCGGTCCTCGACCGATCCCGCCAGGGTGTCGAGATGGCTGTTGCGGATATTCGGCTCCGGGATGCCATAGAGGCCGGGATCCGGGTTGAGCACAGAAACGGTATCAGCAGGGAACGTGTCCGGATTGCCCTCTTGGGCGAAGGTGATGTCATTGCGGCTGACCTGTAGCTGGCCGGCAAGACGGTTCTCCATGCCAAAGAAGGCACTGTCCCATATCATGTCGGCATTGTTGCCAAACACATGCTGATTATGCGTCACGAAGAAGCGATCGCGGTCGATGGTGGAGGTATCCAGATTGAAGGCGTAGGTCTCGCTGTCGTACCAGTGCCGCTGGGCGCGATAGTCGTAAGCTTGGTCCCTGAGCGTAATGTTGTTGTTGAACGCCCATTCGAATCCGCCGCGCAGCCAAAGCTCGTGCGCGCCGGTCGAATTGTCAGCCACGTTGTAATTGGTGGTCAGCGTCCGCGAGTCGACCGTCAGCGGCCCCAGAATACTGCCGTTGAAAGCATTGACCGCGGTGCCCGAAACGACGCCGTTCACCGCAAAGGGGCCTGCGAACGTGGTCGGAACCAACGGCGTGCCCCAATAGGCATGCCCTTCGTCCCGCTTGTATTCGATGGCGCCGAAAACCTTGAAACTATCATTTAGCCGGTAATTGAGTTGCCCGGAGAAGTTGGTGAGATTCTGATAGTCGCCGTCGATAAAACTGTTGATTTTGGACTGGCCGATATCGACGCGATAATCGAGCCCCTGCACCGATGTGCTGCCGCCCGAACCGAAGTGCGTCCGGTAAGTGCCGAGTGAATCGATCGAAGTATCGAGTTCGTTCTTGATCGGACCCGTGGTCGGCTGATTGCTCACGTAATTGACTGAACCGCCGATCGCATCGAGGCCCGACATGATCGCCGATGGCCCCTTGAGGAACTCGACACGGTCGAGGCTGGAGGTGTCCATGATGCGCGAGGTGATGCTCTGCGGACCGATCGAAATGCCGTTGTAGAGCACGTTGACCGCGCCATAGGTGAAGCCACGCATCGAGAAGCCGGCAGGCGCCCCGGCAGCATCGCCGGACAATACCCCGACCGCGCCCTGCGCGGTCTCCGTCGTGGTCCGGTAGCCCTGCTCGCGCATGGTCCGCTGGTCGACGATTTCGACGCTGGCCGGCGTCTCAAAGGCCGTCAGACCGAGCCGGCTCGCGCTGGTCGCCACTACATTGAGGTTGAGCGGGGTTCGCGGCGCTTCCGCCGCGACACCGGTCCCTGGAGCCGGCTTGGCTCCTGCCGCGCGGCTGCGAGCGCCGACGCGGGCACGCTGGCCAGAGTGGCTCGTCTCGGCCTGCACGCGCTTGGCAGGCTTGCGTTTCGGCTCCGAGACGATCGCGGGGGCAATAGCGCCAGAGTTGCTCGGTGCGGCGGTTTGGGCCATGCCCGGTGTGGCTGCGACGGAAGAAAGCAGCGCAAGCAGGCCTAATGGCGCGGCCTTCGAACGCAACCCGCGCGATCGCGCGCCCGCAAGCAGATGCGCACGCGCGAATACCGGCGCAGAGCACCGATCATTTTCAAAATTTGACACGATAATAATCCCGACGGCGAACGCCTAACCGTCACCGCGGTTGCCGCAATAGACTGCCTTCGCCCGATGGCAGGTACAGCAAGCTACTCTCGCCACATCGGAGCACCCCGCCCGACGCGTTCGCGTGTGACAATGACTGGCAGCAGGTTTCCTGGCTCGCGGGTTGTCGCCTCGGACCACCTTCCCAGAGACTTGTCGGTCTCCAGTGGTATGCTGGTCGTCAGCTATCCGCCTACAGTTGCGGGGGCAGCCGCGGATTTGCTTGTCGAGACAAACGCACCGCATTCCCTTGGTTAGCTCTTGCGAGCACTACCGATCACAGACTTGGCATTGGATCGGAACTGCGTCAACCATTGAATCCTGAACATCCCGATCGCCGCGATTCAAAATCGCCCCCGGTCATTCCGTACTCGGGCTGAGATCGTATCCCTTGAAACGATAGATCACATACGACACGCCCCAGCTCACAATAAACAGTCCGACGATGCCGTAGCCCAGGGCACCGAAATTACTGTTCAGGTCCGCAATCGCGTCCCAGAACATCCCGTGCAGCTCGAATTGATCCCCGATCAGGCCGAGCGTTTCGATGCCGCCGACCACCAGCGCCACCAGCACCGATACCGATGTGATAGTGAGGTTATAAAACAGTTTGCGCATCGGATTGCGATAGGCCCAACCGTAAGCGCCCAGCATCAATACGCCGTCGGTGGTATCGACCAGTGTCATGCCGGCGGCGAACAGCGCGGGGAAAATCAGCAGCGACCAGCTCGACACCGTGTTCGAGGCCTGCGCCGACAGGCCGAACAGGCTGATCTCGCTGGCGGTCTCGAAGCCAAGCGCGAACAACAGCCCGATCGGGTAAAGGTGCCAGCTTTGTGAGACGAACCGAAACAGCGGCCGGAACAGCCGCGCCAGCCAGCCGCGCTGATGCAGCAGCGCATCGACCTGCTCTTCCGTGACGAGATCGCCATGCTCGGCCAACCGAAACGCGCGATATACGCCGCGCAGCACGATCAGATTGGCAATCGCGATGATGAACAGAAACAGCGCCGACGCCGATGTTCCGATGATGCCGCCGATCTCGCGATAGGACACCAGTTCCTTGCTCAGCGCACTGGCCGTCATGGCAACCGCGACCGACGCGACCACCACGACCGTCGAATGCCCCAGCGCAAAGAAAAAGCCGACCGCGACCGGCCGCTTTCCCTGCTGCATCAGGTTGCGGGTCACATTGTCGATCGCGGCGATATGGTCGGCATCGATCGCGTGGCGAAGTCCGAGACTGTAAGCCAGCACAGCGGTTCCGATCAGGACCGGCTGATGGGCAAAGGCAATGAATGCCCAGATCCATGCGCCCAGATTGGCGCCAATCAGAAGAGCATAGATTGCGATGATACGGCCGCGAAAGCCAAGCAGCTCGGGTTCGGCAGCAACGGTCGGGACACTCGATTTCACGGATACGCCTTTGATTTCGCGGCTACGCCTTGCGACGGAAAATGGAATCGTAGTCTGCGCCAGCCGATCACCGCTCCCGTCACCGAGAACGCAAACCCAATAGCGCATAACAGGACGATCAGGCCACTGCGCAGCACCGGGTGGCGCAATAATATCGGAAAATCCAGCGTATGGAGTGCGGTGTAGGCCCAGCGATAGGCGCGGCGTGACGCATCGAGGCGCTCGAGGACAGCGCCGGTACCACCATCGATCTGAAACCAGACATCCCCACAGATGGAACGATAGACGGGCGCATCAGGCACCGACGCCGAAACTGGATAGCTGTCCTCAGGGCTGACGACAAACGGTGCCGCGCAACCCGATGCCATACGCCGGACGAAGCCATCGACCTCGTCCGCGGTCAGGTATCGCTGCGATCGTTGTGAACCGCCCGCTCCAGAACCGACCGGCGATAGGGATTGCAACGCGAAGCCGGTTCTTTCGCGTTTGTAAAAGCGCTCACCGAAGGCGAACCATTCCACTTCCTTTGAGGGGGCCAAGATCGACGGCGCGTTGCTATGGATGCTGCCCCAATCCGGTGTCCGCGCGACGGCGGCCGCTTCCGCCTGGGATAACCGGCCGCGCGAGAACAGCAGGCCATGGTCCATCGACAGCCAGCCGCTGAAGATCCATGTCACGACGAAGGTCGCGGTGAACAGACCGAGGATGTGGTGCCAGGCGTGCCAGCCGCGAAACGGCGATCCGACGCCGGCCCGCGACACCTGTAATTTGATGATTCCGAGGACGATGCCAGTGATGGCGCCGATCATCGCAACCAGCGACAGCGTCCACACCACCTTGTCCCAGGCCCACCAATTGCTGCGCAGCACGGTCGGATAGATCCAGTGGACGACGCTGCCGAGATAATTCCAGACCCGCTCATCGCGCGTGGTGCCCAGCACGACTTCGCCCGTCGTGGAGGAAACATAGAGTTCGGTCCCCGCCGGATCGTTCACCGCGATACGATAGAGCGGCCGGTGATCGTCATAGCCGTTCGGCACGCTCCATTGGTCGTAATCGGCAACGCCGGCGATATCAGCACGCGCCACGTCGATGCCGCGCTGCCGTGCATGCATCTTCGCGATTTCCAGCGCTGCCGGCTCCGACGTGACGGCACCATTGGAAAGATCGGCCGCATGAAACGCCGCGGGCTTTGACGAACCGGATACGATGTAGACCGGCCCGTCGGGGCGCTGGATCAGCCGAACCCGCCGCGCGTCCTGGATGTAGCCCGCCGCGACGGCTTCATCCGGACCGTGCCGAAGCCGCGAAACATCGATCGGCAATAGCCCCGCAAAACGCTCCGTCTCCGTCAGCGACGGAAACGGAACGAAATGCATCACGATGCCGCTAGCAAACCACATCGCAAACAGCAGGCAAAAGCCGACGCCGAGCCAGCGATGCAGGAGAACAAGGGCTTTCATGGTCTAACCGTCTACCATGTGCAGCCTACCATTTGAACGCCGCGGCCAATTCATAGGTGTGCGGCGCGGCCCGATGTCGATGCACGCCTTGATGCCGATTGCGTCCGCTTGGCCGGCTTGCGCTGGGGCTCCGTGACGATGACCGGCGCGAGTTGACCCGGTGTTTGTCCGCCTTGCGCCGCGGCTTGAGCCAACACTGGCGTCACTGCGTCAGCCAAAAAGCACGCGAGCAAGGCCGGCGGTGGGGCCGAATAACGCGGTAAGCGGTTGGTCGGAATTTGGTGAGAGGATAACGCGAAAGAACGGCACGCAAAATGGGACGTGAGACGCCCATCGCCTGAAAGAATTGACACAATTGTAGTCCGAGGGCGATCGCCGATACGTCACCGCATTTGTCGTCACATCCGCCTTCGCCCCCGGCGGGATATAACAACTATTCCAACAATGTCGGAGCACCCCGCCCGACGCGTTTGCGCGTGACTATGACTGGCAGCAGGTTTCCTGGCTCACGGGTCATCGCCTCGGACCACCTTCCCAGAGATCTTTCGAACTCCAGTGGTATTAATGGTCGTCGACTATCCGCCTACAGTTGCGGGGGCAGCCGCGGAATGACCGAGCAAAAGCCGGCGCACCGCATTCCCTTGGTTAGCCCTTGCGAGCACTACCGACACTTACGTGGCATCGCGCCATGACCGCGTCAACCTTTGAATCAGTCGGAGCGCAGCGCGCACCGCCGCTGCGTAATTGACCGCTCGGAAAAATTCGATATCGTGCCGACGCAAGTTTTGGGTCACAAGACCCAGTGATCGCTTTGGTCTCAGAATGAACTGGTTCCGCGCCAAGACCCGGCAGGCTACCTCGTTCGCGCTGCTCGCGCTCGCGATCAACCTTGCGCTGTCGTTTGGCCACATTCACCTCGAAGGCTTTCGGGGCGGCAAAACCAATGCCGGCATTCTGCTGTCGGCGATCTCCCATGCCAAAAGCGGGCAACCGGTCAAACATGACGGTCATCCCGACGATCTCTGCCCGATCTGTATGGCCCGGGCGGCACTGGGAACCGGACTTGCAACGGCTCCGCCGGTTTTGCCGCTCGACTTTGCCTACGTAACTGTCGAGCCGATATCAGGCGCTGACCTTGCGATCCCGCAACAGCCGCGTGCAAATTTCCAGTCGCGCGGCCCGCCGCTGTCCTGACATCGCCGCTTCGTCGTGAATGGGATCGCTGCTGAGTTGTGGCGATCGCGACCGGCGTCATAACGGCGATAGCTCTCAGTTCCATCCACATCATCGGCGGCTTGCGAGTTCGGCTCGTCAAGCGCTGATCCCTATCGGTCGGCAACTACGGCGTGCTGCATCGGCGATGCCGCATGTCGCGAAGGTGACACCATGACCCTAGCTACTTTTCGCTTGACCCGCATCGGGCCTGCGGTTCGACGGCTCCATCTTGGCGCAGCCTGCTGGCTGTTCCTGACCGCGACGCCCGCGCTCGCCCACCCCCATGTCTGGGTGACCATGAAGGAAGAACTGCTCTACGCCCCCGATGGCGCGCTGACCGGGGTTCGCCATGCCTGGACGTTCGACGAGACGTTCTCCGCCTTCGCGACCCAAGGCCTGAGCGCCAAGACCAAGGGGCGATTCACCCGCGAAGAGCTGCAATCGCTCGCCCAAACCAACATCGAATCGCTGAAGGAATATCGCTACTTCACCTACGCCGTGATCGACGGCAGGAAACAAAAGGGAGCCTTCAACGAGCCGGTCGACTACTGGCTCGAGTTCGACCCGAAGAAGACCGAACTCACGCTGCACCTGACGCTGCCGCTCAAGAGCCCGGTCAACGCCCGGCAGCTCATGATCGAGGTTTATGATCCGGAATTTTTCGTCGACTTCGGTCTTGCCGACGGCAATCCGGTCAAACTGGTCGGCGCCCGGCCGCAATGTTCGGTTTCGACCGAGAAGCCGTACGATTCGAGCTTCCAGCCGACGCCGAATTTGAGAGGGCTGTTTGCGACGAACGAAGCCAATGTCGGGATGGGCATGAGCTTCGCCAACAAGATCTCGGTGCAATGCCCATGAAAACATTCAGCCGATTTCTCAAATCGCCGGACAACACACTATCCGTCGCGGCCATGCTGATTGGCTCAGTGTTGGTCGTCGCTATAGTCGTGGCCTCCGCCTCATCTGCTTCAGCGCAGACAATGCCGTTCGGCGCGGCGAGGGACGTTTCCGGTTTCGCCGGCTGGGTGCTTTCCAAACAGGCGATCTTCTACCGCGCGCTCTCGGGCACGATCCTCGCGGCGAAGAACGACGGCTCGGCGCTTTGGACCTTGATGGGAATTTCATTCGTTTATGGCGTGTTCCACGCCGCGGGCCCGGGTCATGGCAAGGCGGTCATTTCCTCGTACCTGCTCGCCAATGACGAAACATGGCGCCGCGGCGTCACGCTGTCGTTCGCGTCGGCACTGGTGCAATCCGTGACCGCCGTGTTGATCGTGGGCGTCGCCGCGGTCCTGCTCGGCGGCACCGCAAAGATGATGGGCCAGGCGGTCCGCGTCATCGAGATCACGAGCTACGGCCTGATCGTCGCCATCGGCGCGCGGCTATTGTGGGTCAAGGGCCTTGGCTTCCTTCGTGCGGTGGCAGCCTTGCGCGACGTCGCCAATGATGATGCGCGGGATCATCACGCCATCGGCGCGCAGAACTGCGCGCATCACCATCATGCTCACGGTGCCCATGGCGAAGGAACTTGCGACAATCAGAGTGGGCTTTTTCAGCGCCACCACCATCGCAGCCCCGTTCACTGTGACGCCTGCGATCACGATCATTCGCACGGTCATGATCATGAGCCCGACGTCCTGCCATGGGGTCACGCCCATGGTCCGGAGCCGCAGGAGCTTGCCGGACCCGACGGCTGGAAGCGCGGTCTATCGGCGATCGTGGCGGTTGGATTGCGACCCTGCTCCGGCGCCATCATCCTGCTCGTGTTCGCGCTGTCGCAAGGAATGCTGTGGGCCGGCGTGGCTTCGGCGTTCGTGATGGGGCTCGGCACCGCGATCACGGTCGCGGCGATCGCGACGCTGGCGGTCAGCGCGAAGGTCTTCGTGCGACGGTTCACCACAAACGAGATCGGTTACGGCGGCGTCGTGGTGCGAGGCATGGAAGCCGGCGCCGCCGTCCTGATCATGGCCTTCGGGCTGATGCTGCTCGCCGGCTACATGGCGAGCGAACGTCTGGTGGGATTTTGACGGGTCAAGCCACGCAGCGTCGCTAGCCGCCGAGACTGAACGCATCGCGCTGCTAGAGCAGGATGACTTATCTTCGAATCGTCATCCCGCTCTATCTTTTTGTTTGAGCATGATCTCCGCGCAAACGCTTCGCGTTTGTCGCGAGGGAAAACCGGTTTCCACTTTTCCGGATCATGCTCTAAGTCGATTTGAGCGATCAAATCGACTTAACTTCCCCTCCGTCCATCCGCAGCGTGGAGCCCGTCATCCAGCGCGCATTCGGCGAGACCAGAAACGCCATCAGGTCGGCGATTTCTTCGGGCTCGCCGTAGCGTGAAATGCCGGCCTCCCGCGGAAACTTCGCAGTCGCCTCTTCGACCGTCATGTTGTGCAGCGGCGCCCAATGCGCGAGATAGGAACGACGCCGGCCGGTCATCACGGGACCCGGCAAGACGCTATTGACCTGCACGCCATCGGTGATGCCGCGATCCGAAAACGCTTTGGCAAGTGCTACGATGGCCGCGTTGATGGTGCCGACCGCGGCATACGGCGCTTTCGGAAACAGCGCGGAATTCCCCGACATGAATACGACGGCCCCCTTGGCCTTCTTGAGTGCGGGCCAGGTCTCGATCGCCAATCGTCGCGCGCCATGCAGTTTGAGCGCCAGGGCGCTGTCCCATTGCGCTTCCGTCATCTCGAACAGATCGACCTGCGGCACCGCGCCTGCGATATTGAGCAGCGCATCGACCTGCCCGAAGGCCGCGAGCGTTTGATCGGCGACTTGCTTGGCGGCCGGAATTTCCGAAAGATCGAGATCAAGTACCAGCGGCTTTGCGCCTGCAGCGGTGACGGCCGCTGCGGTTTCGTCGAGGTTTTTCCGATCACGCGCCACGAGCGTGATGGCGGAAAAATCCTTGGCGAGACGGATCGCGGTTGCACGTCCGATACCCTGGCTGGCTCCGGTGACGATGGCGACTGATTTGGACATTTGAGTTCTCCGATGACGGCTAAATTTTGGTGACGAGACGGTGTTGGCGGGCACCGTCAGGATTTGAGAAAGTCGCGGATCGCTGCTGCGATCTCCTCGGCGTGCGTTTCAAGTGCGAAATGACCGGTATCGAAGAAGCGAATGACCGCATCCGGGATGTCGCGTTTGAAAGCCTCCGCTCCGGCCGGCAGGAAGAACGGATCGTTCTTGCCCCACACCGCTAGGAACGGCGGTTTGCGGGTTCGGAAGTAATTCTGAAAAGTCGGATAGAGCGCGACGTTGCTCTTGTAGTCGCCGAACAGGTCGAGCTGCACGTCGTCCGAGCCCGGGCGCGCGAGATAGAAATTGTCGAGCGATTGTCCGTCCGGCGAGACCGCGGTCTCATCGGCAACGCCATGGGTATATTGCCAATGCGTGGTCTGCGGTGTGAGGAAAGCCCGAAGGGCTTCGCGATTGGCCTGCGAGGGCTCTTGCCAATAGGCCCGGATCGGCGTCCAGCCTTCGCTCAAACCCTCTTCGTAAGCATTTCCGTTCTGCGAGATGATCGCCGTGATCCGCTCCGGATGCTTGACCGCGATCCGAAAGCCGGTCGGCGCGCCGTAATCGAAAACGTACACCGCAAATCGGGCGAGGCCGATCACTTCGGTGAACCGGCCGATGATGTCGGCGAGGTGATCGAAGGTGTAGGCGAACGTGTCGCGCGGGGGCATGCCGGATTGCCCGAAGCCGGGAAGGTCGGGCGCGACGATATGAAAACGATCGGCCAATAGCGGGATGAGGTCCCGGAACATATGGCTCGAACTCGGAAAACCATGCAGCAGCAGCAGGGCCGGTGCATCGGTGCGGCCCGCCTCACGATAGAAGATGTTGAGTCCGTCAACGTCGGCTGAGCGAAACTTGACCTTGGTCATGGCGTTTTTCCTTTTTGGGTAACTTCTTTAGTGGCGAAATAGAGGTTATGGTCGCTCGACGCAGTTCTGCCTTAGGCGGCCGCCATACGTGACAGATGGCGCCTAAAACCGCAGCGAGGGCGCTTCCGGTCTGAGGTAAGACAACAGCGCGCAGCAGATCAGCGCGAAGCCGACGCGCGGTGCGACCAAGGCAACCAGCATGGCGGCGACGAAGATCGCCAACGTCGCCAACGACCGGCCTCTGACGATGCGCCGGGCGCTCGGCGGGATTTGCGTGGTGTCGGCCTGGTGAAGCGCTTGACGTTCGAACACCCGATACGCGATGTTCACGCAGACGAAGACGGCGGCATAGGCCGCGACCGGTGCCGACGCCAGTTCGGTGCGCGCCACCCATGTCGTTGCAAACGGAATCAGCGAGATACAGAACAGATGGGCGAAATTCACCCAGATCAGGGCCGGCGTCGTATGACGGATGAAGCGCAGCAGATGATGATGGTTCAGCCAGATGATCGCGATGAAGAGGTAGCTGACGGAATAGCTGATAGCCGTCGGCCACAGCGGCAACAGCGCCGAGAATGTCGCCTCCTGCGGCGGCTTGAGCTCCAGCACCATGATCGTGATGATCACGGCGATGACGGCGTCGGAGAACGCCCCGACGCGGTCTGCGGTCGCCTTCTGCTCGCGCGTGACTTGCTCCGAATCCAGGGGGTTCTGATCCATGTCAGCGACCCTCGGGCTGGTTTCGACCGGACTCGCTGATGGCTTCGAGAATGATATCCGTGACGAGATCCGGCGCCGTGACACTCGGCGCGTGATCCACCGGATGCTGTCGGATCACCGCTTGCATCCGGGCCGCCATAAAGCGCTGAGTGTCCGGCGCAATCATGCGATCCGCTTCGGCGACGAGAAACCAGCTCGGCCGTTCCAGCCACAGCGGGCGTTCAACCTTGACGCCGATGCACTGTAGAGCGATCGGCCGCTGGATCGCAGCCAGCAAGACATGCTCCTCGGGGGTTGCAAGCTGTGCGAACGCTGCCGCGAATGCAGCATCGGGAAGCCAGATGAAGCCATGACGGTCCGGCGCCAGCTTCGGGGCCATTGGATGCGGCTCGGCACGGTTGAACACGTCGGCAACTGTCTCGCCCTCTGCCGGCGCCAGCGCGGCGACGTAGACGAGCGATCTGACTTTCTCGCTCCGCACGCCAGCGATAACGGCGCCGGCATAGGCGTGGCCGACCAAAACCACCGGGCCATCGATCCGCTCCAGCGCACGTTCCAGTGCTGCCACGTCATCCGGCAGCGACGTCAGCGGCAGTGGCGCGGCAATCGATTTGGCGCCGTGAGCGCTCAAGGAGGAGATCACCTTGCTCCAGCTCGAGCCATCGGCCCAGGCCCCGTGCACAAGCACCACAGTGACAGCGTTCTCGGACATTCTCTGCTCCCTTCCGTACGCCCCGCCAGTTTCGCGCAGGGACAAACATAACCTCTTTGTTGATATTTTGATGGTTACGTCCGAACTGATAACTTGTCAAGCGGCATTTGAGAGGTTACGTCTTCAAATCAGATTTCTTTCAACCAGGGGATGCCGAATGGCCTCCGGCCAACAGCCCGCGATATTCATTGCCGATGCAGCTGCACTTGATTTCCTGAACTCAATTGCCACGCCGACGGATACCGAGATCGACTGGATCGAGAATGGCGAGGGGTTTCTGGGATGGCTGGAGCAGGCGCAACTTGTGCCGCCAGAAGCGCTGAAGGCGCTGCGAGCCCAGGCGATGCCCGGAGAATTTGACGGCGTCGCAGCCCAGGCGCGCTCGCTTCGAAAGTGGTTCAGAAAATTCGTTTACGATCGCAAAGGGCGGCCACTTCGCGCCGACGACCTGAAAGACCTTGCCCCGCTCAATCGGCTGCTGGAGCGCGATGAGCTATTTAGCCGGATCGTGGCGGGCCACCATCACGGCAACGGTTCTGGCCTGGAATTGCGATCGACACGGCGGTGGAAATCACCGGAATCATTGCTGCTACCGATCGGCGCGGTGCTCGCAAAGTTCGTTTGCGAAGAGGATTTCTCCAACGTGAAAGCGTGCGAGGGTCCGACCTGCACCCTGCTGTTCGCCGACCATACCCGCGGCCGCGCGCGCAGGTGGTGCAGCATGGCGATTTGCGGCAACCGCGCCAAACAGGCGGCTCATCGGCAACGGCTTAGATCAGATCGCTAGTGTCCTGAACCAAAAGTTCGGCGGCCTTTTAGGGCTTGGCGGGAAATTGTAAGAGCAGAAGCGCTTGATTGAGCGAAGGATGTCGTCGGCTGATTTTGTCCATCGGACTCGGATAAATTGGTACACACAACAGGAACGGCGTTACCGCAGGCATGGATCGATAGTAATATCACGCCGCCCTCACCGCCTCGCGAAGGAAAAAGTTATGGACCATTCACCAAGCCGCTTGTCGCCTGATCCGGCACAGCTCTCCGCGACCGCAGCAGCTGCACTCATACGCACGAAGCAACTCTCCTGCGAGGAACTCGCGCGGGCCTGCCTCGCCCGCATCTCGGCACGCGACGGGGTGGTCAAAGCCTGGCTCTCACTGGACCCCGACTATGCCATTCGCCGAGCTCGCGAGTTGGACAAGCTGCCGCCAACTGGCGTGTTGCATGGATTGCCCTTCGGCGTGAAGGACGTCATCGACACCGCCGACTATCCAACAACGCAGAACTCCCCCATTTACGACCAGCTCAAGGTCGGTCGGGATGCTGCCTGCGTTGCCGTGGTGCGCGGGTCGGGCGCATTGATCCTGGGCAAGACGGACACGGTCGAGTTCGCATCATCCGGACGCAAGGCGCTGTCCGCCAACCCCTTTAATACCGCGCATACGCCGGGTGGCTCCTCCTCCGGGTCCGGCGCGGCCGTGGGCGATTACCAGGTGCCGTTGGCGTTTGGCACCCAAACAGGCGGATCCCACATCCGACCGGCGTCGTTCAATGGGATCTACGGCTTGAAGCCGACCTGGAGCCTGGTCAGCCGTGAAGGAATCCGCATGTGTTCCATTTCGCTGGACACGGTCGGCTGGTATGGCCGCAGCGTGGACGACCTGATCCTGGTAGCGAAGGCATTTCGAATTCCCGAGAACCCGGCGCCCATCGCGGTGCGCGGCCTGCGTGTCGGACTATGCCGTAGCCCCGTCTGGCACGCCATCGAGCCCGCCGGCGTCACGGCGCTAGAGGGCGCGTCCGCCAGGCTGACCGCGGCTGGCGCCATCGTGGAGGAACTGGTGCTGCCCGAACCGTTCGACCGCTTGCACGCTGCGCAGGCCGCGATCATGGCTGGCGAGGGCGCCGCCTCGTTCCTGCCGGAATACGTTACTGCCCACGACAAGCTCGCGCCCCCGTTGCGGGAACGGGTGGAGAATGTGGGCGGCCCTACGCCGCAACAATGGCTGGAAGCGTACGCGCTGGCCGATTCCTGCCGCGTGCAATTCGATGCGTTGTTCGGCGCCGGGCTGGATGTTGTGTTGACCCCGAGTTCTCCCGGTGAGGCGCCGCTGGGACTGCACACCACGGGGGACACCATCTTCAACTCGATGTGGACGCTGCTGCATGGACCCAACATCGGCATTCCGGCAGGCCGCGGGCCCAGGAACCTGCCTGTCGGCGTCACCCTCGTTGGCCCACGGATGTCCGATTCGCGACTGCTCGGCATCGCCCAGGCGTTGGCCCCGGTGATCGATACAGACGAACCTGCCCGGTTGCGCGAACTCTGGGGCTGACGATCGCCATGATCACCCCCCGCCGCACCAAGCAAAAGAGCCCGCCAGCCGAGAAAGTCACAGGCACCCAAAGCATCCAGCGGGCGATCGACATCCTCCGTGAAGTCGCGTCATGCGCTGATGCGGAGGGTCTGCATCTGTCCGATCTATGCACGCGGACCGGGCTCGAACGGCCGACGGCCTATCGCATCCTGACATGTCTGGAGGACAACGAGATGCTGGTTCGCGCTCCCCAGTCGCGATCCTATCAATTGGGGCCCTCGATCTTTCATCTCGGGCTCGCGGCAACCCAGCATAACAGCCTCAGCAATACCTGCGCCTTCGCGCTGGACTCCCTGGCGGCGGAGACGGGGAATACCGTGTTCCTTACGGTTCGCAACGGCAACGACTCCGTGACAATCGACCGGCGCGTCGGGACGTTTCCGATTCAGGCGCTTACGCTTGCTGTCGGCGCGCGCCGTCCCCTTGGGATCGGCGCCGGCAGTCTGGCCATTCTGGCGGCGTTGCCCGACGCGGAGGCGAAGACTCTCATCGCCGAAAATATGGCGCGCCTCGGCCCCTATACCGATCTCGATGCCGAGGGTCTCAACGCTCTCGTCAAGCAGGGCCGCAGCAAGGGCTATGTGGTGAATGTCGGCCATGTCACCGCTGAAGTCACGGCACTCGGCATGCCCATCCGCAACCGCTTCGGCGCTCCGATCGGCGCCATCAGCCTGGCCGCCATCCGAAGCCGGATGACGGCCGAACAGATCGCAACCTGCGTGCAGCTAATGAGTGAACAGATCCGGCAGTTGGAGAACATCATCAGCGGCGACGGCAAATGAACGCCGCCGCGCTGAGGGGCCAGAGCGCTACCGCAGGCGATCGTGCGCCGTCTCCTTCAGCATCAAGACCGCCACCAGCGAGACGACGGCCGATCGCCACCACGAAGAACGCGACCGAAGTAGGTGCGCCGGTGGTTGCGACCAACCAGGTGGCAATGAACGGCGCGAACCCGCCGAACAATCCCGTCGATGCGTTGAAGGATGTTGAAAGTCCCATCAGCCGGGTTTTGGTCGGAAACATTTCGACCAAAGTGGCGGGCATGGTGCCCAGAAACAGACCCGTCAACATGCCGGCCACAACCTGGACCGCCATGACCGTGACAAAGGACGCGCCGTGCACCACGATGTAGAAGAGCGGATAAGCCAGCACGATAACTCCGACACAACTCGCGATCATTGGCGGCTTACGCCCGATCCGATCCGATACGGCACCCGACAGCAGACCTACCGGTATGATCGTCGCGACGGCGAGCGCGGTTGACCACAGCGCCTGGCTCGCGCTCAAGCCGGCAAATTTCTGCGCGAAGATCGGGAAATAGCCAAGAATCACATAGGTCAATGCCGCCTGCATCGCCGCGAAGAAAAACGCGAGACCCATGGTTCGCAGAATCCCAGGCGCAGTCTCGACTTCCGAGTGCACCTGCGCTTCGACAAACACCGGCGACTCGTCGATTTTCCTGCGGACGACCAGGCCGAGCGGCCCAATCAAGGCGCCGATGATAAACGGCACCCGCCATCCCCAATCTGTCATGGTTTCGGGGCTTAGGCTGGTGCTGAGCGCGGCGGCAACGGCTGAGCCCAGTGCGAGGCCGAAATAGATAGTGACAACATGAATGCCGCCGTAGAAACCGCGACGTCCGGGGGGCGCCCATTCGACGATGAACGTCGCTCCGCCGCCCCACTCTCCCCCCGCGGAAAAGCCTTGAAGCAAGCGCGCCAAGGTCAGCATGATCGGGGCAGCGATGCCGATCTGCGCGTAGGTCGGAATCACGCCAATGAGGCCTGTTCCTACCGACATAAGGAGGACCGTAAACAGCAGCGCCGGCTTTCGCCCGCGCCGGTCACCGAACCGGCCAATAAGGAAACCACCGAGCGGCCGAATGAGGAAGCCTACGCCGAATACAGCGAATGTAGACAGAAGGGAGGTCGTCTCGCTGCCGTTCGGAAAGAAATTCCGCCCAAGAATAGTGGCGAGATAGGCGTAAACGGCGAAGTCGTAGAATTCGAGGATGTTACCCGTCGCCATCGCGGCAATGGTGATCAGACGGTTCCCCTTCTGCGCGGGAACCCCGCCAAGGGCAATTTCAACCGGGGCGGCGGCAACGGAATTCATGGCAGACTCCTCAAACAGACATCGGATCAATGTTCCGTGGCACCATGCCAGCTCACCCCGAATTACGATTGAAGCGACGAGCGGATCGACCTCGAAACTGCGAGCAGGACGAAGAATTGTCCACAATGTGGTCAGACGAAAATTATTTCGCCCAACCCTTAGCAGCATGATACAGGTGTAAAATAATGACAACAGAAACGTGAAAGAATTCTGCAAAATCTTTTGTCCACAATGTGGACGATATCTGGATTGTGCTTGCAACCCCACAGACTACGTAACCCATCCCAACGACTGCCGTTAGAAAGAACCAGCCATGAAACTGATCGATCTCAGCCGAGAAATTTATCACAAGATGCCGCGGCTCCCGAACCACCCCATGATCATCATCTCCGCCTTCACCACCCACGAGGAAAAGCGGGTTGCTGACGGTTACAGCTTTTCGTCGGCGGTAACCTCGCTGAACATGGGCGATCATTCCGGCACCCATGTCGACGCGCCAGTACATTTCGACGAGAAGCCCGGCGCCAAGAGCATCGACGAGATCCCGCTCGAGAACTTCTTTACCGAAGCGGTTTGCCTCGACCTGTCGCACAAGCCGCTCAAGAGCGACATCAGCATCGCCGACCTCGAGGCGGCGGAGAAAGCCGCGGGCATCGAGATCCGTCCGAAGGACACCGTGCTGCTGCACATGGATTTCTACCGCCGGGCCTTCGGCACCGAGGGGTACGTCACCGATTTTCCCGGTCTGACGAAGGAGTCGGCGACATGGTTGGGAAAAAAGGGCATCACCATGTTCGGGGTCGAAGCTGTGAGCCCTGGACGTCCGGGACGCAATAATTTCGAGGTGCATCATGTATGCCGCGATCTGGGCTTCACCCATATGGAAGGCCTGATGAACATGGAGCAACTGGTCGGCAAAGGCCGGTTCCGCTTCATCGGCTTCCCGTTGAAGATAAAGGGCGGCACCGGCAGTCCGATCCGCGCGGTCGCGTGGCTCGATGCGTGACGCCTGGACGCTGACAGCGGCGGATCTGACCGCCGCTTACGCGACGGGCGCGGCAACGCCGGAAGCCGCGCTGGAATCCGTGTTGAGTCATATCGAGACGGTCAATCCCGATCTGAATGCCGTCGTGACCATCGACCTTGTTGGCGCTCGCGCCGCCGCGGCCGCCGCTGGCGCGCGCTGGCGCGCTGGCCAGGCGCTTGGACCGCTCGACGGCATTCCGCTGACCGTGAAGGACAATCTCTTCGTGGGCGGATTACGCGCCACCTGGGGCAGCGCGCTCTTCGTCGACTTCATCGCCCCACAGGATGATCTGCCTGTCGCCCGGTTACGCGCGGCAGGGGCCGTCATCGTCGGCAAGACCAACACGCCGGAACTGTCGCTGTCAGGGTATACGGATAACCTGGTCTTCGGCTCGACCGGCAATCCCTGGGCGCCCGCCCTCTCGCCGGGCGGATCGAGCGGCGGACCGGTAGCAGCGGTCGCTTCGGGCATGGCGCCGCTGGCGCTCGCCACCGACGCTGGCGGGTCTATTCGGCGGCCGGCCGGCCATGCCGGCGTCACCGGGTTGAAGCCAGGCCTGGGCCGGGTGCCTCGCCGGTTCGGCTTCCCGCCACTGGCGCATGATCTGCAAGTCATTGGCCCAATCGCCCGGTGCGTGGTCGATCTACGTTCCATGTTCACGATCATGGCCCCCGCGCGCCAGTCAGCGACGCGCGCTGCACACGCTCTGCGGATCGGCTGCTTTGCAGCCATCGGTGATGCCCCTGTCGAGCCGGCCGTCACAGCGGCGTTCATGGCCGCCTGCGATGTCCTGCGCGCCCAGGGCCATGAGGTCACGCCGATCGCGCCGCTATGGGATCCGGACGCGGTCAACACATTGTTCGGCTTGTTAGCCGCCGCTGGCGTTGCCCGGGTCATGGCTTCTATCCCCGACTGGGAGAACCGTGTGACGGCCTCGATCGCGCAACAGGCTCGAACGGGGCAGACCCTGAGCGCCACGGATTATCTGCAGGGCCTCGATCGTTTGGCCACATTCCGCGCCGGCATGCTCGACGCGATCGCGGACTGGGACATCATCGCGACGCCGTCTTCACCTGCATTACCCTGGCCGCGCACCAGCCCGTATCCGACGCCTATCGCCGGGCAAATTGCCCAACCCCGCACCGCGGCGACATTCTCGACCGCTATCAATCTTGCCGGGCTGCCCGCGATCATCGTTCCGGCGCCCGTTCTCCCAGGTGCGCTGCCGGTCGGATTGCAGTTGATCGGCGCACCCGACACCGAGGGCTTGCTGCTTGACCTAGCGGAACAATTCGAGCGCGCCAGCCCTTGGTGCCAGATTGCACCAATGGCGGCCGCCGCATCTTAGAGGCAGCAATTGCTGCCTCTAAGATGCCAATCCGGCGTTAGGTGCCGGTGGCACGCTTGGGAAACTGCGACATGTCCAACCCCTGCATCCACGCCGGGCCACCCTGCGCGATCCAGCACGCGGCCGCGACATGGGCGAAAGCCTGGTGAATCACGAGGTCACTCTCGCTGAATGTTCTCCGTGCCGCGTTGGCACAGATCAATACGCCGAGGTAGTCGCCCTTCCAGAGCAGCGGCGCGAACAGCGTCGACCCGGCCTTGAACGTCTGCAGTATCTTCACGAAGCTCGTATGCAGGGTTGTGTCACGCAACAGCAGCGGGCGACGGCTATGCGCAATTTCACCGGGATGTCCAAGTTCAATGTCCACGAGTTCATGATGCTGCTCAGGCAAGAAATTTACCGGCGCGGTGATCAGATGGTGCCGGCCATCCGGCGTCCGCATGAAGGCGACGGCTGCCGACGTCGCGGCCAGCGGTCCGGTGTCCCGAAAGGCGTCCGGGCGGGCCGCGGCCGAGGCATCACCCAACAGTGCAGGTATATTACGAGTGATGCACCAAAGTGCTTCCTCGGGTCCGTTTGCAGCGCAGGCATCTGCCGTTATGCGAGACAGGGCAAGGATATTTTCGATTTCGGTTGAGGCTGACACAGCGATTCATCTCCGTTTCGCGATTGGTCTTATATATTTGTTCCGAGGTTATTGTGAACAATTCAAGGGCCGGTGAAGTAAGCGCGAACCAGCGAGCGAAGACGGTACCGGCGTTCACGCGATCGAGACGAGCCGACAGACGAGCCCGGCGCAGGCTATCGACGGCGCTTCCAGACCGCCATCAGCAAGGAGCAACGCACCTGCGCGTCACGCGGCCGCACCAGTCGCGTCTGATACTTGACTAAATGGCGCAATCGCCGATCGTGGCTGCTTTTCCAAGCTGCGCCGGCTCACTATGGTCAGGCCGTCATGATGAATATCCGGACTTTTCGTGCTTAGAATCTGGGCGCCGCAAAATGGCATGGTGGGGCGGCATAGCTTGGCGGGCTCTCCACTGTTTGAGCCGTTGAGCCAAGTTCGTAGCAGCGTGCGATAGCGAGTCGTGGTCAATTGATCATTGAGTTGTATGAAAACTAACGGGAGCGCCAAAGTGGACCAAATTATCAGAAGAGCTCAACTGCCGGAGCGGCCCATGGGTGAGCTTGTCGACATCGGCATCAAAGACGGCTCTATCGTTGCGATCGATGCGCATCTTTCTGCGGATGCGGCATCCTACGACGCAGCAGGACATCTCGTCTGCGGCGGCCTCATCGAGTCGCACATCCATCTTGATAAGGGCCGTCTGCTGGACGTCGTCCCGGCCCCGGTCGACCGGCAGGTCAATCCGGTCCGCTACAGCGCCGGCTTCAAGGACGGCATTTCTACTGCCGATATCTATGGGCGCGCCGAACGCACGCTGCGCGAGAGCTTGCTGCATGGCACGACGCGTATCCGCACCCACGTAGAGGTCGATCCCGTGATCGGAATGCGCGGTTTCGATGCGATACAGGCGCTGGCCCGCGACTACCGCTGGGCGGTGGACATCGACCTGTGCGTCTTCCCGCAGGACGGACTCACCAACGTTCCCGGAACGGACGAACTCTTGATCGAGGGGCTACGACGCGGAGCAAAAGTGCTGGGCGCGGCTCCCCGGTACGACACCGACGCGCACGGTCAGATACGCCGCATTTTTGCGCTCGCGCGAGAATTCGACGTCGATATCGATATGCATCTCGATGTCGGAACAACCGCAAATGATCTCGACGTTCACCTGGTCGCCGACCTGACCGAAGAATACCGGCTGGGCGGTCGTGTCACGGTCGGTCATATGGCCAAGCTGTCGCTGATGCCCCCCACCGAAATGGCGAAGGTCGCACGGCGGCTGGCTGATGTCGGGGTAGCGGTGACAGTACTACCCGCGACCGATCTCTTTCTGATGGGGCGTAACCACGATCACGCTATACCCCGCGGCGTTACCGATGCAAACGCACTGATTCATCACGGCGTGAATTGCTCGCTGTCGACCAACAACGTGCTTAACCCCTCGACGCCTTATGGCGATTGCTCGCTGATCCGGATCGCAAACCTCCACGCCAATATTCTGCAGGTAAACCAGCCGGGCGAATTGCAGGAATGTTTCGAAATGATAACCACCCGTTCCGCTCGCATCCTGAACTTGCAGGATTACGGCATTAAGGTCGGAAACCCCGGCGACATAGTCGTTATCGACTCGCAATCGCCCGATCGCGCCGTCGCCGAAATCCGTCGTCCTTTGACGGTTTTCAAGAACGGTGTTCAAACCGTCGTCTGCGAACCAGGACGCATTGTCCATCCAAGCAGAGTTGCTTGATGGTAGGCCGCTGAGCTTCCGAGAAAACCCGATGATATCTAAAGGTTCGACGGAAGGCTGGGCTCGGTTAGCCATCGCGTGAGCACCGGTCTTCCGGCCTGTGCTCGCAGCAGCACTGCGAGCCGGAGATATCGAAGAAGACACCCCGTGCCGTCCCCCCATTGTATATTCCTCAGGGGCTTCATTTGATTGCGAGCGGGTTGATGGGCGATCCCGCTCCTCCCGGGAGATGCAGCGGCGGTGCGGTGAAGAAAAACTCGTAGACCTGGTCGGCCGCGCAGTCCTCCGCGAGTTCCTTCAGGTAAAAGATCTCGCCCATCGAAATGCCCATGGCGGGGATAACGACCCAGTGCCAGGGCTGGTTGGCCTGTGCGGTTTCGTTCGGTCGCACTTCACAGCCCCAGGTGTCGGAGCAGATGGCGGCGACATCCTTCTCGCGCAGCCAGAAGCAAGTCTCGAAAGCCATTCCCGGCGCTGCGCCGCCAGCATAGCCGTTCCAGTCCTTGGTCGCGAGGCAGCGCTCCTGATGCCCGGTCCGAACGATGACGAAATCGCCCTTGTGAACTTCCACGCCCTGGGCCGCGGCGCATGCGTCGAGGTCGGCACGGGTAATGGCATAGCCGTCGTCGAGCGAAGGGACGCCCTTGAACCGCGCGATGTCGAGCAGGACGCCGCGACCCACCATCTTGTCACGGACATGCTCGATACCAAGCTTCTTCGCACCCCTCGCGTCGACGAGGCGGGCGTCGTAGCCGTTGTACATCTTGTCGCCGAGAAATATGTGGCAGAGCGCATCCCATTGCGTCGACGCCTGGCACGGCATGTTGATGGCGTCGTCGGCGTAGCGCAGATACGGAAACGACTCGTCCTGATTACCGGCGGCGGCGTCCGTGCCTGTGGCCAGCATGGTATGGATCGGATTCCAGCGACCGCCGAACAGACCCGACTGAATCGGCTCTTTTAGCGACAAACCCAGCGAAAAGACCTTGCCCTTGCGAACCAGCTTGGCGGCATCGACGATATCTGCCGGGGCGACGTTGTTGAGCGTGCCGATCTGATCGTCGTCGCCCCAGCGCCCCCAGTTGGAAATTTTTTCGGCGGCGGCGTCGATATCTTTTCGGGTTAGCATCTTTTTCATGGCGTACTCCTTGTTTGGGAAGGATGGGTCATTCGGCGGTCCAGCCGCCGTCGATCACCAGCGCGCTGCCCGTCATGAGCGATGAGGCGTCGCTGGCGAGGAAGACGATGGCGCCGGTCAGGTCCTCGACCTGCCCGAGGCGCCCGAGCTTGATTTTTTCGAGCACGGATTGCCGGAACGAAGCGTCGCGGAAGAACGGTTCGGTCATCGGCGTTTCGATGAAGGTCGGGCATAGTGTATTCACCCGAATGCGATGCGGGGCCAGATCGATCGCCATCGCTTTGGTGAACCCCTCCATTGCCCATTTGCTGGCGCAATAGAGCGACCGGCGCGCTCCACCGACATGTCCCATCTGCGACGAGATATTGATCAGGGACCCGCCTCGTTCAGTCTCGATGAGACGCCGGGCAACCGCCTGCGCGAGGAAGTAGGTCGAACGCACATTCAGCGTCATCACCGCATCGAAATCCGCGAGAGAGACATCGGTGACGAAATTCGGGCAGTTTATACCCGCGTTATTGACGAGGATATCGATCGGCGGCTGCGCCGCCAGGACCGCAGCCACGGCATCGAGGTCCGTGACGTCTAGCGGGATCGCTTCGGCGCTGCCTCCGGCTGCAGTGATGGCCGTCGCAGCCTCGCCGATTTCGCTCGCGGTCCGCGCGCAGAGGACCACATGCGCGCCCGCGCTCGCCAAGGCGGCCGCAGCCGCCAGGCCGATGCCACGGCCCGCGCCGGTGACAAGGGCCCGGCGTCCGTCCAGACGGAAGGACGGAGCCGCCGGCAGCAAGGTTTTGATCATCGCCGTCACAGGGCTGCGACCTTCCTCGACTGCGACCCATGCAAGCCGCCGTCAGAACCCGCGCCCTCTTCATCGAGCGACAGCGCCTTGTCCTTGGTCTCCGGCGCAAAGAAGAAGCAGAGGGCCAGGATCAGGCCACATCCGGCAAGGAACAGGAATGCCGGCTGTACCGCCGCCTCCGTCGCTTTAGCGGACACGTAGTTGTCGGACCCGGCGATCAGCGCCAGGCACAGTGGTCCGAGAATCTTACCCAGACCATTCGCGCCCTGGGCCAGGCCCGAGCCACGAGCGGCAAGCCGCGTCGGATATATCTCGGCCATGTAGGGGCTGAGGGTGCAGTAACCCCCGTCGTAGAAGACCGCGCCGGCGGCAAGGGCAAGCACGAAGACCGGTAAGCCTAAGGCAAAGGCATCATGGAAAAGCGCGGCGAGGCCGAGGAATATGGCGATGCCAAAGCCGAGGATGCGGCCTGTCGGGACGCGCCCGATGCGTGCCGGCAGGTATGAGAACAGGGCTCGCCCGAGAAGTCCCGCGAGCGATATCCAGACGAAGTACTTGGCAGCGGCGGCGACGTTGATCTTCAGGAGCATCGACGTGATCGTCGGGCCCCACAGATAGACACCATAGCCGGCCGTGCTCATCGTCAGCCAGATCAGGATCGTCAGCCAGAACCGGCCGGGCCGCTGATAGAGTTCACTCAACGACGCCGAGGGCTGGCGCGCAAGGGCGTCCGCCGTCTCCGGAACGTTCGAGATATCCCGGCCAGCCAGCGCTGCAATCGAGCGACGCGCCTCCAGCGTCCGGCCGCGCGTCAGAAGCCAGCGCGGCGACTCCGGCATGACCAGCGCGAACGGCACGCACAAGAGCAGCGGCAGAAGCCCGAAAGCCGCGACGCCGCGCCAGCCGAGTGCTTCCATGAGGCTGGCGCTGGTCAATGCGGCGAGCAGCGTGCCTACCGAGGGGAGCATGATCGGCCAGCCAAGCAGCTTCACGCGCATGGGCGTCGGCGTCATTTCGACGATCAGGACCAACTGCAGAGTGCCGATTCCGCCTAGGCCGGCGCCGACGACGATGCGCAGGAGGGAAAAGATCGGCCAGCTCCCCTCCGGCACCAGAGCGAGTGCGCCAGCGCCCAGGGCGCAGGTGATTGTGGCGATGATCAGCATCGGCTTGCGACCGAGCTTGTCGCCCAACGCGCCGAAGAAGAGAGCCCCGAAGATCGATCCGAGGCCGCCGCTCAGCAGCATAATGGACGACTGTAGATAGGTCAGGTGCCACCCCGGCCCCAGCGAAGCGACCAGGAAGCCGACGATGTAGAAATCGAAGAAATCGAGACACCAGCCGGCGCATAGGGTTGCGAAGCTTCCCCAGTATCGCGCGCCGGGCCGGCATTCGTCATAGTACGCCAACATGGTCGTGGTGATCATGAGCTCCTCCCTTGATGGCGCGCCGCGATCAGGCCCGTCGGCGGCCATTGTTCCTTTTCTGGTCGGGCTGCCTGCGCGATCGACCGGCAGCTTTTAGGGGCTGGCGGTCTCCGCTTGGGGGAGAACCGCGGACCCGTAGGCCACGTTGCGGCCGCCATAGCGCCGCACACGGATGTTCGCCTGTTCGCCATGGCCCACGAAGCCTTCGAGGGCGCAAAGGCGACTGCAATATTCGCCGATCATCGCCGAGGCGGCGTCGGTCGTGACCCGCTGGAAGGTGCAGGTCTTGAGGAATTTTCCGACCCAGAGGCCACCCGTGTAGCGCGCGGACTTAAGCGTCGGCAGGGTATGGTTGGTGCCGATCACCTTGTCGCCATAAGCGACGTTGGTGCGCGGCCCCAGGAACAGCGCGCCGTAATTGGTCATGTTCTTGAGGAAGTAGTCGGGGTCCTTCGTCATGACCTGGACATGCTCGGAGGCGATGTCATCGGCAATCTTGACCATCTCCTCGTAGCTGTCAGCCACGATGACTTCGCCGTAGTCCTCCCACGCCTTGCGCGCGATCTCGCCCGTGGGCAGGATCTGCAGCAGGCGTTCGATCTCGGCCATGGTGTCGCGCGCCAGTGCCTGCGAGTTGGTCAGCAGAATAGCGGGCGAATTGGGACCATGTTCGGCCTGTCCCAAGAGGTCCGTGGCGCAGAGCTCACCGTCGACGCTCCCATCGGCGATCACCAGCGTCTCGGTCGGCCCCGCGAACAGGTCGATGCCGACGCGGCCGAAGAGTTGGCGTTTGGCTTCGGCCACGAAGGCGTTGCCGGGCCCGACCAGCATGTCGACGGGCGCGATGCTCTCGGTGCCGATCGCCATCGCACCGATGGCCTGAATGCCGCCGAGGCAATAGATCTCGTCGGCGCCCGCCAGGTGCTGTGCAGCGACGATGGCCGGCGCCGGCTTGCCCTGGAACGGCGGGGCACAAGTGACGATGCGCTCGACGCCGGCGACCTTTGCGGTCACCACGGACATGTGCGCAGACGCGAGAAGTGGATACTTGCCGCCCGGGACGTAGCAGCCAACGGCGTTGACGGGGATGTTCTTGTGGCCCAGCACCACGCCCGGTAACGTTTCGACCTCGACATCTTTCATGCTGTCGCGCTGGATTTGCGCGAAGTTGCGCACCTGCTCCTGCGCGAAGCGGATATCGTCGAGATCGCGCTGCGACATCGCGCCGAGACAGGCACGAATCTCGTCGTCGGTCAGGCGGTAGTCCGACCGGTCCCACTTGTCGAACTTGATCGACAACTCGCGCACGACCGCGTCGCCTCGGGCCGCGATGTCCGAAAGAATGCCCTCGACGGTGTGGCGAACCTTCGCCTGGTCTTCGGCGCGCAGAGCCGCGTCGCGGCCACGCTTGAGATGCTGAGCCATGATTTGTCTCCTGCTTTCAGAGTCACTTGGCGGGGATGATCGGCAGCAGGAGATAGTTCTCCCGAACTCCGCCGACGTGGATGCAGGTCTCGCCGTTGAAGCGATCCATCGTGCGGTCGCGCGGATCGTCATGCAGGAAAGGCCCGCAGCCGGTGAATTCGTTCCTCATGTTCGACAGCCGGCCGCCGCTACCGCCGGTGTAGACGTAGTCGCGGCCGCGCACGCTGAGGCCCACCCGATAACCCTTCGGCACCACGATGCAGGTCGGCCAGATCTCGATATCGAGTTCGTACGGCTTACCGGGCTCGAGCGGCTGGACCTCGTCATGAGGGTGATAGGGCCGATACGGCAGGCTCTTCGCCGGATCGAGCTTGCGATGGGAGGCGCGCAGCCACCCTTGTGCGATCGGCGTGTGCGGATCGAGCGCGCCGCGGAAGGTGATTTCCTTCATGTCGGGTGCGAACAGGCGCACTACGAGAAAGAGATCGGCGTCTGCCGTGCTTGAGGAGACCTGCAACCGGGCAGCGATCGGGCCGGTGATTTCCGTATCCCTCTCCACCGGCTCGGTCAGGAAGGTGAGCCCGTCGCCCAGGGCGCGGAAGACGAGATCGGCAGAGCCCGCCGGCTCCTTCTGAGACAGGCCGAAGCCCCCATCCTGCAGATGGAATTTCGTCCATTGCGTACGTGGGATCGGCCACGCGTCCTCGAAGCGCTGCTCGAACTTTTCGCCCGGGCTGCGCACCTGGAGCTGCACCTTCGGCTGCTTGTCCCAGCCATTGTCCTCGCCCTTCAGGAAATGATCGAAGAAACGGCGCTGCAGCGCGACCCCGTAGTCAGTATAGAAATGGGTCCAGTGCTCGATGCCGTGCACTTCCAGCCATTTCTTTTCGGACGCGGCGTTGACGAAGCCCTCGAAATTTCCGCGGGGATGAAGACCTTGGCCGCCCCAGTTACCGGCTGACAGCAGCGGCACCTTGACCTTCGACAGGTCAGCCGAACGCTCCCGATGATAGTCGTCGTCGAGTGGATGCTCGAAGAGCTCGCGCCACATGTCGATGCGGTTGGCGCCGAGTTCCTCGTCGGTCAGCGTGGGTGGGCCGGAAACGAGTTCGCCGTTGAGGCGGCTTTTGTGCCCTCGCGCGCCCAGGCCGTGCTGCACGACCTTCAACTGCATGTCGTACCAGTTCTGGGCGAACGTGCAGTAGAGTCCGCCGTGATAGATGTAGTCGCGATAGTGGTCTGTCATGCCCTCCCACAGGCAGATCGCCGCGAGGTGCTTCGGCTGGAGGCCCGCGACCTGCCACTGATTGATGGCGTAGTAGGAAATGCCGTTCAGGCCGACCTTGCCATTCGACCACGGCTGCACACCACCCCATTCGATGCAGGCCGCGTAATCCTTGGTCTCGCGCGCATTGCGCGGATTCATCACGCCGGGTGACCGCCCGGCACCGCGGCTGTCGACGCGCACAACGGCATAGCCGTACGGGACCCACTTCTCGGGATCGACCACCTCCCACGCCTGGTAGCGGTTGGAGCTGTTGACGAGGACGTCGGGAAACTCGCCGACCATCTTCTGCCAGGCGGTGACATAACCGTCCTCGAAATGAAGCAGCTTGGCGTAGGGGCCATAGCTCATGACCACCGGATAGCGGCCCTCGGCCAGCGGCCGATACACATCGGCGCGCAGGACCAAACCGTCGTCCATCGCGATCGGCACATCCCAGTCGATACGCATGCCGTCGCGGGTTTCACTGCGCAGCGAGCCGGCGACCTCTGGGATGTTCGAAATTTGCAGATTCATCGGGCGTCCTCCTTATCAGCCCATCGGGCGCTGCCTCTTGCGGGCTAATTCAACGCAATTATCCACCAAAAATTTGGGTTGTCAATAATATTTTGGATATTAGATATTAATTTGGAAATTTTGGCGGACTTTCCGAATCGGCGCTCTCAGCGTATAAAGGTATGGCGATGATGAAGGTGTTAGACAGCCCCAAGACCCAGGCAGAGATGCTGGCGAATGCCATCCGCCAGGAGATCGTTCGGGGCGTGCTCAAGCCCGGCGATCGCCTCGGCATGGCCGCGCTCCAGGAGCGCTATGAGGTCGGTGTGAGTCCCCTGCGTGAGGCCCTGTCACGGCTGACCACCCTCGGGCTGGTCACCGCCGAGGGACAGCGAGGTTTCCGCGTGGCGCAGGTCTCCGCCGGCGATCTGATCGATTTGATGAAGACGATGGTCTGGGTGGAGAGCCTAGCGCTTCGCTCCGCGATCGCTCATGGCGACCGGAACTGGGAAGCCGAGATCATAGCGAGCGCGCATCGGCTCGGCATCAACGACCGCGACCAGAGTGACGCGCGTTTCTTCGACGAGACCTGGGAGAAGAACCATCGCCTCTTTCATCGAGCGCTTGTCGCTGCCTCCAGGGCGTCCAGGCTCCTCGACTATCGCGCGTTGCTCTATGAGAACGTCGACCGTTATCGACGCCTATCCGCGTTCTATGAACGCGGCACGCGCGATGTCGACGGCGAGCATCGGGCCTTAGTCGACGCGGTTTTGAGCCGTGATGCGGATAGAGCAGCCGGCTTGATGCAGGAGCACTTGCTGGAGACCACGCGCAACCTGCTACGCAACGATCCAAGTACGGCCGCCGACGTCGATAACCTTATCGGCGAAGTCGCTACCGACATCGCCTATGGCCTCAGTGCCCGACAGGGCATCGCTCCGTCCACGACGACGCCAGAAGACCGGCGCAGCGAGCGCAATCTCGCGCAGATGACCGCTGATGCCTGAGTCGGGCGATTGTCCACCGCCATAGTACGCGCATTTTAATGGACGCAGATCGGAAGTATGGGCCGTGATATGGGCCATCAAACCAGCCGGTTCTGGAAGCACTGGCCGAGTGCCCCGGCCACCGCTTTCGCCCATACCGGCAACGGCACCAACCTGGTCTATGTCGATCCGGAGCACGATCTCGTCGCCGTGGTTCGCTGGATCGACGGTGAGGCAATCGACGGCTTCCTGAAACGGTTGCTCGCGGCCATCGATCACAGATAGGTTGGCGCGTCAGCGGCCCGCAACCACTGCGTTGGCATGCGGGTTGCTTCTATTCCCGGTGCCGTATGTTTGCGCCGTAGTATGTTTCCGATGTCATCTTCCGATTATCTAAAGTATCGGAATTGAAAAGGACCAACTAAATGCGAACCGATACCTGGCGCCGCGGCGCTCTCCTTGCCGCCTGCATGACACTGGCAATGGCGGCCCCGGCGCTTGCGCAAAAATCGGCTGACACGCTGCGCATCACCTGGCGAGACGCCATTCCCGATGTCGACCCGTACTATAATTCGCAGCGCACCGGCATGGTCGTGGCCTTCCACGCTTTCGATTGTCTGGTGTATCGCGATCCCGTCACCATGGAGATGAAGCCTGCTTTGGCCACGTCGTGGAAGCAGGTCGATGCCACCACGATCGACTTCACCCTGCGCGAGGGCGTGACGTTCCAGAACGGCGACCCGTTTACCGCCGACGACGTGGTTTACACGATCAACGACATCATCCATGACAAGCAGGTCGCAATCCCGGCCTATTACACATCCTTTGCCGGCGCAGAGAAGATCGACGACTTTCACGTGCGCCTCAAGCTGACCGGCGTGTCTCCGGCCGTGATGGAATATCTGGCGATGGTCACGCCGATCTGGCCGAAGGCCTATCGCGAGAAAATCGGTGCCGATGCCTACGCCCATGCCCCGATCGGCACCGGCCCCTACAAGATCACCAAGGTCGACGGCACCACCGAGATCGATATGGAGCGGTATGACAACTACTACGCCGGCAGCCCCAAGGGCCGGCCCGCCATCCGCTATATCAAGATCCACGAAGTGCCCGACGCGACCACCGAGCTGACCGAGCTGCTCGGCGGAAAAACCGACTGGATCTGGGGCTATAATGCCGATCAGTTCGCAAATATCGCGCGGATGCCAAATCTGGAGGCGGTACGGTTCGGCACCATGCGGGTCCATTTCATGACCGTCGACGGCGCCGGCCGTTCCGGCGCCGACAATCCGCTGACCAAGCTGAAGGTGCGGCAGGCGCTCATCTCGGCCATCGACCGCGGCACGATGGCCAAGCAGCTGATCCAGGGCGATTTGCAGGTCATCGACACGCCGTGTTTCCCCAGCCAGTTCGGCTGTGACATAGCGGCGGCCGTGAAATATCCATACGACCCGGCCAAGGCCAAGCAGCTTCTAACCGAGGCCGGTTATCCCAACGGCTTCGATACTGAACTCGTGTCCTATGCAACACCGCAGGTCGGCGCTGCCGTGCAGAACTATCTCAAGGCCGTCGGCATCAACATGCGGATCCAGCAGCTCCAGATCGGCGCGGCCATCCAGCTGGCGGAAGCCGGCAAGGCGCCGTTGTATTCGGGGAGTTGGGGCAGCAATTCCGTCAACGATACCTCGGCGTTCATGCCCTATTGGCTCGGCGGCGGATTGAACGACTACGCGCGCGATGCCGATGTGCAAAAGCTGTTGAAACAGGCCGGAGCCAGCATCGATCCGGAGGAGCGTCGCAAGGCCTTTAGCGAGGCGATCCACCTCGCCACGGAACGCGTTGATTTCGTGCCGCTGTTCAGCGACGTCCGCTATGTCGCATTTTCAAAGCAGCTGAGTTTCCAGGGTTTTTCGGACGACGTGCCACGGTTCTATTTGTCGACCTGGAAGTAGCAACGATCGATCTTATCAAGCCGGTCATGGTGCGGTTGAGCGGGGAGATCGGACACTTGTCCGAACTCGCCGCGAAACCCATCGCCACCGCCGTTTAGTTGATGGGTTTCGCAAGAACTCAACCCATCCGGCAACCTGTGTGCCGGATTGCCGCGCTTGCGCTATGCCGGAATAGCCAGCAGACATTCGACCAGGCGGCCATCCTTGCGGATATTGTCGGGCATCGTTGTCGCGCATTTCGCCAGGGCGCTCGGGCAGCGCGGGTGGAAACGACAGCCCGGCGGGATATTGGTCGGATCCGGGTAGGCGTCACCCAGACCGACATCGGGGATGCCGAGCGCCGGATCCGGTGTCAGCACCGAGGCCAGCAGCGCCTTTGTGTAGGGGTGCGTGGGGGCGCGGAACAGTTCCTGCACCGGCGCCTGCTCGACAATGCGGCCGAGATACATCACCGCCACTTCGGTGGCGATGTGTTCCACCACCGCTAAATTGTGACTGATGAAGAGATAGGTCAGTCCAAGCTCGCGGCGCAATTCCGCCAGCAGATTGAGAATCTGCGCCTGCACCGACACATCGAGCGCGCTGGTGGGCTCGTCGCACACCACAATGCGCGGATGCAGCACCAGCGCCCGCGCGATGGCCACGCGCTGCCGCTGTCCGCCGGAGAGCTGGCCAGGCATGCGCTCGGCCATCTCGCTGGAAATTCCAACGCGCGCCAGCATCTCCATGACGCGATCGGCTTGCCGCGCCTTCGGCTGATCGCCCTGGGCGGCCAGCGGCAGCCCGACGATGTCGCGAATGCACTGGCGCGGGTTGAGCGAGGAGTACGGGTCCTGGAACACGGGCTGGATCATTCGGGCGCGTTCGCGTCGGTCCATGCCAGACAGGCTGCGTCCGTCCACCAGAACTTCGCCCGAAGTTGGCGGCAGCAGGCCCATAATGAGACGCGCAAGCGTCGACTTGCCGCAGCCGGACTCGCCCACCACACCCAGCACATCGCCGGCCGGCAGCGAGAACGTCACCCCGTCCACCGCGCGCACCTTGTGACGGAGACCTGCCATAGCGCTGCGTTGCTGGAACTCGCGGTAGACATCCCGGACTTCGATCGCATGGGTCATGCGGCGGCAGCTCGCTTCCAGTCCGGCGGCAGCCGGCAGAGATAGAAATGATCGCCGCCGGCATTGCGCAACGGCACGGTCTGGGCACATTCCGGCATGGCCAAAGTACAGCGGTCGCGAAACCCGCAACCGATGAAGCCAAGCGGTATGCGCGGTACCACGCCCGGAATGTTGCCCAGGGGCTCGCCCGTCCGCGTCATGCCGGGCACGGGAATGCAGTCCAATAGGCCGCGCGTGTAGGGGTGCGTGGGTGCTGCGAACACCTCGGCCACCGTACCGGTTTCGATCACCTCGCCCGCATACATCACCGAGACTCGCTGCGCCATCCGCGCCACCACGCCGAGATCATGCGTGATCAACAGCAATGCCAGTCCCAACTCCTGCTGCAGCTTCTGCAGCAGCCGCAGGATCTGCGCCTGTACCGTCACATCGAGAGCCGTTGTCGGTTCGTCGGCGATCAGCAACTCCGGATCGCACATCAGCGCCATGGCGATCATCACCCGCTGGCGCAGGCCGCCGGAGAGCTGATGGGGATATTGCCCGAGGCGCATCCCCGGAGCGGTAATGCCCACGCGCGCCAGCAACTCGGCCGCCCTGTCCATGGCCTGCCGCCGTGTCGCCCCACGATGGCGTTCGAACACCTCGGACATCTGGGATCCGATCGTATAGGCCGGGTTCAGGCTCGTCATCGGTTCCTGGAAGATCATCGCCATCTTGTCGCCGCGCAGCCGTGCGGTCTGCCGCTCCGACATGCCCAGCAGATCCTGCCCCTGAAAGCGGAGGTGATCGGCGGTGCGGGCGATCCCGCGTGGCAGCAGGTTCATCACCGATAGCGCGGTAACGGATTTGCCGCAGCCGGACTCGCCGACCAGGCAATGCGTTTCGCCGCGCGCCACCGCCAGCGTCACGCCCCGCACGGCTTCGGTCTGCCCGAAGGAGACACGCAGATTGGCGACGCTGAGAACCGGGTCCGGTACGACGGGTGTCATCGCCGCATATCCGCCCCGAGCAAGTCGCGCAGCCCGTCGCCCAGCAGGTTGATGCCGAGCACCAGCACGAACAGTGCAACCCCGGGGGTCATGATCACCCACGGGCTGAAGAACATGTATTCCTTGGCTTCGGCGATCATCAGCCCCCAGCTCGGCAAGGGCGGCGGCACGCCCAGTCCGAGAAATGACAGGGCCGCTTCAAGCAGGATCGCCAGCGCCATTTCCAGCGTTGCCACCACCACCAAATGATTGGCGATATTGGGAAGCACCTCGCGCAGTAGAATATGCAGGCGCGATGCACCGGCAGCCTGGGCGGCGGCGATGTAATCGAGGTTGCGCACCTGCATCGCGGTGGTACGCGCCACCACGGCGAACCGGTCCCACAGCAACAGCCCGAGCGTCAGAATCACCACCGCAAGCGAACTGCCAACCAGCGCCACCACCGTCAACGCCACCAGGATCAGCGGGATCGACAGGCGGCAGGTGATCAGGAACATCACGACGTCGTCGGTGCGCCCGCCATAGAACCCGCCGATGATTCCCAGCGTGATGCCAATGACGCCGGATGTGATGACGGTCAGCACGCCGATCAGCATGGAAATGCGCGTGCCGTAGATCAGGCGCGACAGGTAATCGCGGCCGATCTGATCCGTGCCCAATAGATGCGTCGGCTGGCTGCCCTCCATCCACACCGGAGGAATGAGGCGCTGGTTGAGATCCTGAGCGAATGGATCATGCGGCGTCAGATAGGGTGCGAAAATCGCAACCAACACTGCGGCCCCTATGATCACTGCGCCCAGCATCGTGGCGAGGTGACGAAATGCAGGTAACCACCGCCGGGCCGGCCGCGATTGGACAATTACAATGGCACTCATCCGCGCAACCTCGGATCGAGCAGCGCATTCATCATGTCCGCCAGCAAGGTCAGGGCGATGTAAATGACGGCCAAAAACAGCACGACGGCCTGGACCACCGGAAAATCATTCTTGGTGATCGATTCCCAGGCCAGATAGCCGACGCCCGGCAGTGCGAAGACAGACTCGATCACCACGGATCCTCCCAACATAAAGCCGAGCTGGACCGCCGCGATGGAGACCACCGGCATCGCCGCATTGCGCAAGGCGTGCTTGAGGATGATCTTCGCCCGGCTCAGTCCCTTCGCCCGCGCGGTACGAATGTAATCCGCCGCCAGCGCGTCGATCATTCCCGAGCGGGTCAGGCGCATCAAGGCTGGGATTGCCGAAAAGGCCAGCACGATCCCCGGCATGATGTAGCCTTGCCAGGTGTCCACGCCCGAAATCGGCAGCCATTGCAGATCGAGGCCAAGCAGCACGATCATCACCAGACCGAACCAGAAGCCCGGCATCGCCTGCCCCAGCAGCGCCACCATCATGATGCCTCGATCCATCGCCGAGCCCTCCCGCACCGCCGCCAGAATGCCCAGCGGCAGGGCGACCAACAGCGCGATCGCAAGGCCGGTCAGGCCAAGCACCAGAGTGACCGGTAATCGATCGCGGATCAGTCCCCAGACCGGGACATGGTAGAGGAAGGATCGGCCGAGATCGCCCTCGGCGGCGCGGCCGGCCCATTCGAGAAACTGCACCGCCAAAGGGCGGTCGAGGCCATAATTCTTGGTAATGATTGCGACATCGGCCGCGGAAGCGTTCGGGCCTGCGATCGACGCGGCCAGATCGCCGGAAAGGCGTGTCAGGATGAAGCTGACGACCAGAACGGTCAGGCACACCAAGGCGGCCAGCCACAGTCTGCGGACGATAAACAAGACCATTACCGACAACTACGATAGCGAGCCAGTCACCGCAAGTTCAGATGTAGAACCATTGCAACGGCGACATCGAAATCTGCCAGTGTTTTCTGGATATGCTCGCAACATGTTCGCCATATGCCCAAGCCTGCAGCACCGACCGCCGCTCTCACTGTGTACGAGCTAAAAGAGGTTCATAGCGTAAGCCCGTTCGGCGCGCCATTCCTGCGCCCGTCGTTTCCTGCCGGTTGTGCAGCGGTGACCGCCATCGCTCACATGGGCGCCACGCTTTGGAAAATCGACGAGGCGCCGACAATCGATATCGCTATCGCCCGCAGCCTTTCGGACAGCTTCCTGAATTGGCTCGAGGCATCCGCGGCTTTGCACGGCCTTGAAGCCGTCGGCTTCTCATCGAAGGTTTGACGGCAGCCGTCGAGTACGTGCCAATGACGAGTTCTCTGATCCAGTCGCGCGAGAGCGCCGTGTCTTTGCAATTTTGCGCCTACTTTGTGCCGAACATCCTGTCTCCGGCATCGCCCAATCCGGGCACGATGTAACCGTGATCGTTTAGCCGTTCATCGACTGCAGCGGTCCAGATTGGTACGTCGCCGTGCTGCTTCTGGAACTGTGCGACCCCTTCCGGGGCCGCCAGCAGGCAGACGAACCGGATGTCCTTCGCGCCCCGTGATTTCAAGAGTGTGGCTGCCGCGCAAGCCGAGTTCCCCGTCGCCAGCATCGGATCCATCAGGATGACCGTTCGGTCCGACAAATCCTGCGGCGCCTTGAAATAATATTCAACTGCTTCGAGCGTTCTTGGATCCCGGTAAAGGCCAATATGGGCCACGCGCGCCGACGGTATGAGCGCCAACATGCCATCCAGAAAGCCCACGCCAGCGCGAAGGATCGGGGCAAGCGTCAACTTCTTTCCCGAAATTTGAGGTGCTTTCATTGAAGCTATCGGTGTCTCGATCTCGATCAGCTCTGTAGGCAGATCGCGGGTAACTTCATAGCAAAGTAGCATCCCGACCTCATTCAAAAGCTCCCGGAAGCCTTTGGTCGAACGGTCGTGCTGACGCATTAGCGTCAATTTATGTTGGACAAGTGGATGACTGACGAGATGGATGTTATCGGTCTCCATGGGACTGATCGCACTCCTCATATGGGTTCTGCGTGCGGCAGAACGTATTGATGATGATAACAAGATGCGGGAATCTTGCGTGGTTTTGAGCCGGATATGTGCCGCTCACGAGACAAATCTGACGCCGAGCACCTTGCCGCGCCGCCAGATCACCTCGCATTTCTGTCGCTTGTCCAGGGCCTGGAATAAGGCGAGTTCGAAACGATCCGGTATCCGGGAGTCGTCCTGAACCACCACCTTCGCGCCCGCCGGTGAGGAATCCAGAAGAGAACATTCGCGATCGGCGCGACCGTTGATCACGATCCAGGCCGTCGCGGGCGACAATTTTCGACTCAAGCGTTTTGCCATGGAGCAAAAGGACGGGACCAACGCCCCGTCCTTCCAGCGCTCCTTACTTCTTCATCGCGTCATAGACCGCGAAGCTATAGGCGCCTTCGGGCTTCTTGGTGATCACGGGATCGGAGCCGCCGGCCATCAAGGTCGCGACGGTGCGGTCGTAATCCTTGACGTCGAGCTTGCCGTCGGCATCACCGAGCAGCTTGCCGACTTCACCCATCATCCGCTTCTGGTCCTTCTCCGTTTTGGCACCGGTGGTGTCGGCAGCGAGAATGATCTTCACGGCTTCGTCCGGATGGGTTTTGGCGTATTCCCAGCCCTTCATCGACGCCTTGACGAATTTTGCCATCTTGGCGACGAAGGCCGGATCCTTCAGATTCTTCTCGATCACATAGAGCCCGTCTTCCAGGGTGGCGACGCCTTCGTCCTCATATTTGAAGACTACGAGCTGGCTCGGCTTGAAGCCGCCGTCGATCACCTGCCAGTATTCGTTGTAGGTCATCGTCGACACGCAGTCCGCCTGCTTCTGCAGGATCGGATCGACGTTGAAGCCCTGCTTGATCACCTTGACGCCGCCGGCCGAGCCGTCGGTCGTGTAGTTCAGCTTCGACATCCAGGACAGGAACGGATACTCGTTGCCGCCATACCAGACGCCGACGGTCTTGCCCTTGAGGTCGATCGGCTTCTTGATGCCGGTGTCGGCGCGGCAGGTCAGCTCAAGCCCGGACTTCTTGAAGGTCTGCGCGATGTTGACCAGCGGCACACCCTTTTCGCGCGACGCCAGCGCCGACGGCATCCAGTCGACGACGACATCGGCGCCGCCACCAGCGATCACCTGCGGCGGGGCGACGTCCGGTCCGCCCGGCTTGATCGTCACGTCAAGCCCGGCGTCCTTGTAGAAGCCCTTGTCCTTGGCGACGAAGTAGCCGGCGAACTGGGCTTGCGAAACCCATTTCAGTTGAATGGTGACGGAATCGGTGGCTTGCGCGCTCGCCGTTGACAGGGCAAGCGCCAGGCCCGCGGCCAATACCAAGGTATTCTTCATCGAAAACTCCAATTCATCGACCTTGCCGAGTTAGGTCCGGTACGACGGGTGCCAAAATGTTGTCGCGCGTTCGGCTAGCGTGACAAGTCCGTAGAAAGCCATTCCGGCGAGGGCAGCGAGGGCGATTTCCGCCCAGACCATGTCGATGGCCATCCGTCCCGCCTCGGTGGAGATGCGGAAGCCGATGCCCTGCGTCGGTGTTCCAAAAAACTCTGCAACGATCGCGCCAATTAGCGCGAGGGTGGCATTGATCTTTAGTGCATTGAAAATGAACGGCAGCGCCGCCGGCAGATACAGCTTGGTCAGACTTTGCGAATGGCTCGCAGCATAGGAGCGCATCAGGTCGCGCTCGATATGGCCGGAAGCCGACAAGCCCGCCAGCGCATTCACCAGCATCGGGAAGAACGTCACCAGCGCGACGACGGCGGCCTTTGACGGCCAGTCGAACCCGAACCACATCACCATGATCGGCGCGATGCCAACCAGCGGCAGCGCAGAGAAGAAATTGCCAAGCGGCAGCAGCCCGCGGCCGAGAAACTCATAGCGGTGCGCCAGGATCGCGACCAGAAGTCCGGCACCGCAGCCGATCACGTAGCCGATCAGCACGCCTTTGACGAACGTCTGGAAGAAGTCCGCTCCCAGCGTCGGCAACGAAGCTGCAAACCGGGCCGCGGCGGCGCTCGGCGCCGGCATCAGCACCGGCGGCACGCCAAAGCCGCGCACCGCGACTTCCCAGAGATAGAACACGATCGCGCCGAACAGCAGCGGCACCAGCAGATTGAGCGCCCGCCGCCGCTCGGCCCGAATTGGGCGCAACGCGGCCAGACTGACCACGCACATCGCGGAGGCCAGCCAGACCGAGGTTACGATCGCCCAGAACCCGCCGGTAGCCGATCCCGCAATCGCAGCGTCGCGCAGCAGAACCAGCGAGCCTGTCGCCGCCAGCACGACGCCGATCAGGCCCGGCACCGCCGCCCGGCCTTCCGCCATCCAGGCCGCCAACAGAAACATTAATCCGGCGGCCGCGACCTCGGGCCAAACCCCGGGCCGCATCCGCAGCGATGGCTCCCCGGCCGCGAGCGGCAGCACAAAGGCCAGTGCGATGGCGGCGGCGGCAAACAGAAGGCCGAGACGAAGTTTGCGGGGATCCATCAATGGGCTCCCATGCGTCGGGCCACAAGGCGCTCAATCAGGCTGACAATTCCGATCAGTCCGGAGGACAGCACGGCGGCCGCGACCAGTGCTGCCCACAACTGCACGGTCTGACCATAATAGGAGCCGGCCAGCAGCCGCGCGCCGATGCCGGCTTCTGCGCCGGTCGGCAATTCGGCCACGATGGCGCCGATCAGCGAGATGGTGATGGCGACCTTGAGGCTGGCAAACAGATAGGGCACCGCCGAAGGCCAGCGCAGTTTCCACAGCACCTGGCGCGGCGTCGCCGACCAGGTCTGCATCAGCTCGAGCTGCAGCGGATCGGGCGAGGTAAACCCCTTCACCATGCCGATGGTGATCGGGAAAAAACAAAGATAGGCCGAGATCAGCGATTTCGGCAGCAGCCCGGTCAACCCGATCGCGCCGAGCACGACGATGAAGATCGGCGCCAGCGCCACGATCGGCACCATCTGAGAGCAGATGATCCACGGTAGCAGGCTGCGCTCCAGCACGCGACTGTGCACGATCATCAGCGCGAGCACCGTCCCGAACACCGCACCGAGCACGAACCCGATCAGGGTCGCCGATAGCGTCACCAGCGAATGATACACGAGGCTCCGCGGCGCCAGCGGCGGATAGCCGAACACGGAATCGACGAAGGTCGAGACGATCTGATGCGGCGCCGGCAGCAACGGGCGCTCGGCGCTCATCGTCCCCGCCAGTACGTCGGTCGCCGTGTATGGTGTTTCCTCGCGCTCGAAGCCGTCGCGCACCAGATTCCAGTTCATGGCTACGGCTGCGATGTACCAGATCACCATCAGCGCCAGCACCATGGTCACGACAGGAGCATAGCGTCCGACCAGGGGATGGCGGGCGAGAGTGCGTGGCGCTCGCAATGACAATGCGAGCGAGCTACTCGTCATAGGAATGTCCTGCGCGCAGGCCAGTGCGGACACGCTGGGCGATTTTGAGGAATTCCGGCGTTTCCCGGATCTCGAGTGAGCGATCGCGCGGAAAATCGCAGTCGATGATATCGATGATGCGGCCGGGCCGCGGCGACATCACCACGATCCTGGTCGATAGAAACACCGCTTCCGGAATCGAGTGGGTGACGAACAGTACCGTCTTCTCGGTCGACTTCCACAATTGCAGCAACTGTTCGTTGAGATGGTCGCGCACGATCTCATCGAGCGCACCGAACGGCTCGTCCATCAGCAGCATCGCCGGATCGAACGACAGTGCGCGCGCAATCGACACCCGCTGCTGCATGCCTCCAGATAATTGCCAGGGGAATTTCCGTTCGAAACCGGTCAGATTGACCAGCGACAGATAGTGTTCGACGCGCTGTTGCTGTTCGGCCTCGGAGAAGCCCATGATCTCCAGCGGCAACTTCAGGTTCTTCTCAATGGTGCGCCACGGGAACAGTGCCGGGGCCTGGAAGACGTAGCCGTAGCTTCGGCCGATCCGCGCGTTCTCCGCGCTCATGCCGTTGACCGATAGCGAGCCCGACGAGGGCTGCTGCAGGTCGGCGATCACCCGCAACATCGTGGTCTTGCCGCAGCCGGACGGGCCGATGAAGGAGACGAATTCGCCTTCGGCGACCTGAAGGTCGACATGCGCGAGCGCATCGACCCGGCCGTCGGCGGTGTCGAAGGTCAGCGAAATGTCCTTTGCGTCGACCACAAGCCGTTTTGGCGCCGGGTCGATCGATGGGGCGGATTGCGATGGTGAGGACGGAGAAGCCAATTTAACCGAGGTAACAGGAGACAAGTTTTCATCCGGACGGAGGTTGACTGCGCTGAGGACTGACATGCTTAGCTCTGGCGATGCCATGACAAGAGTGTGGCAAAAGCCGCCAATCGTGGCGCGCCCAATGTTTACGCACGCCGACATAATAATAAGCAGGGTTTAGCTGCATTTAGAAGCACTTATTGGATGGTAACGGCCCGCCGGCTTTTGACTTGCATCGTTCGGCGACGGATACTTTTGCCGTCGTCTTCGCAAAAGCCGATGCTAATCCGTTCCCGAGCCGAGCACTGATGAAGCCCGCGCCATTCAAATATGTTGCCGCCTCGTCGCTCGAACACGCGCTCTCCCTGAAAGCAGAACATGGCGACGAAGCGAGGTTTCTCGCCGGCGGTCAAAGCCTGATTCCGGCCATGAACTTCCGGCTAGCGCGGCCGTCGGTGTTGATCGACATCAACGGTCTGACGGAATTGGGCAGCGTCGATCGATCGGAAGGGACCGAGATTCGCGTCGGTGCGCTGACACGCTATCGCGACCTCGAGCGCAACCGTGATTTCCTGAAGTCCTGTCCGTTGTTCGCCGACGCGCTGCCCCATATCGCGCATCCGCAGATACGCAATCGCGGCACCATTGGCGGTAACCTGTCGCACGCCGATCCAGCGTCGGAACTGCCGGCGCTGGCGGTCGCGATGCAGGCGCGGATGCGGATCAAATCATCAGCTAGCGAGCGCGAGGTGCCGGCGTCGAAATTCTTTCAGGGCCTACTGACGACCGATATCGGATCGGTCGAGATGCTGGTCGAAATTTCGTATCCGGTGCCGAAGCCGCGCAGCGGTGCCTGTTTCCAGGAAGTGGCGCGCCGCCGCGGCGATTTCGCATTGGCAGGTGTTGCCGCCGTCGTCACGGTGGATCCGCAGCGTCGATGCTCGGACGCGCGGGTCGCGCTCTGCGGCGTCGGCGAGACGCCGGTCGATGCCAGCGAAGCGGTCGCGGGCCTGATTGGAACGGATTGCAGCGATGAGGCGATTGATGCCGCAGCCGTCGAAGTGCAAAACGCGATCGAACCATCCGGGAATGTCCACGCCACGGCGGATTACCAACGCCATATTGCCGGAATCCTGACCAAGCGAACACTCGCCACGGCGCTGCAACGGGCTGGCCATGGCGTCTGACCGGCACGACATCGCGCTTTCCGTCAACGGCACCGCTTACCGGCGCTCGGCCGACTCGCGCATGCTGCTGAGCGATTTTTTGCGACACGAATTGCTGCTGGCCGGCACCCATGTCGGATGCGAACATGGCGTGTGCGGCGCCTGCACGATCCTCCTGGATGGCGTGGCCATTCGCTCGTGTTTGATGCTGGCGGTACAGGCCAATGGCCATGAACTCTCGACCATCGAGGGCCTCGCGACCTCGACGGGTGCCTTGAATCCGATCCAGCACGCCATGCACGAGCATCACGGCTTGCAATGCGGCTATTGCACCCCGGGCATCCTGATGACGATGACAGCCTTCCTGAAGGAAAACCCATCGCCATCGGAAGACGAGGTGCGGGAGGCGCTATCCGGCAACCTCTGCCGCTGCACCGGTTATCAGAATATCGTCGACGCCATGATGGCGGCGGCGGAAGCGTTGCGGGCGACGTCGCCATGAGCACGCGGTATTTCGGCGCCCCGGTCAAACGTAACGAGGATCACCGGCTGCTCACCGGGCAGGCGCTGTTCGTCGATGACGTCGAGTTACCCGGCATGCTGCATGTGGCGTTTCTGCGCAGCCAGGTCGCGCACGCCCGTATCAACAGCATCGACGTGTCGGGCGCGCTGAAATGCGAAGGTGTTGTCGCGGCCTATATTGCCAAGGATCTTGATGCCTATTGGCAGCCCGGCCCGCTGTTGGTGCCGCCGCCGCCGATTGCGGGCATCACCTTCAATCTGCGCACTCAAGTGCCGCTTGCGAAAGACTGGATTCGCCATGTCGGCGAACCGCTCGCCATCGTTGTCGCTGAAAGCCGTTATCTCGCCGAAGATGCGCTCGATCAAATCGTTGTCGATCTCGACATGTTGCCGGTCGTGGTCGACATCGAGAGCGCGCTCGACCCATCATCGGTCCATGTCCATGATGATCTCGGCACCAACGTCTCGGCGCATGTCTACCAGAGCAAGGGCGATTACCGGGCCGCCGCGTTGCGCGCCGATCTGATTCTGAAACGCCGCTTCCATTACGAACACGGCATTTCCTCGCCGATCGAGACTCGCGGCGTGGTGGCGCAGTGGGACGCGCGCGGAAGCCAGATGACGATCTGGGACACCACGCAGGCGCCGGTATTCATTCGCAACGGGCTTGCCGCGATGCTCGGCCTCGGCGAACATCAGGTGCGCGTCATCGCCCCGTTTGTCGGCGGCGGCTTCGGGCCCAAGATGATGATGTTTTACCCGGAGGAAGTGGCGCTGCCGTGGATTGCGATGCGGCTCAATCGTCCGGTGAAATGGATCGAGGACCGGCTTGAGCATTTTTTCGCGACCACGCATGAGCGCGGCCAGATTCATGACGCCGAGATCGCGGTCGATCGCGACGGCCGCATTCTGGGTGTCAAGGATGTCTTCCTGCACGACACCGGTGCTTATAATCCCTACGGCTTGACCGTTCCGATCAACAGCCAATGCACGCTGTTGGGTCCGTATCTGGTTCCGGCCTATGACAGCACATTCACGGCTGTCTTCACCAATCTGCCGATCGTGACGCCCTATCGCGGCGCGGGGCGGCAGCATGGCGTGTTCGTGATGGAGCGACTGCTCGATCTCGTCGCGCACGAACTGGAGATCGATCCCGCGGAAATCCGGCGGCGCAACCTGATTCCATCCGACGCGTTCCCCTACAAGAACGAGATCATCTACCAGGATTTTCAGCCGCTGGAATATGACAGCGGCAATTACCAGCCGGTGCTCGACATGGCGCTCGAAGCGATCGGCTACGCTGCGTTTACAGGCAGCGAGCAACCAAAACTGCGCGCGGCCGGCCGCTGTGTCGGCATCGGCATCGCATGCTACGTCGAAGGCACCGGCATCGGGCCGTATGAAGGCGCCAAGGTTCAGGTGCTGGCCAACGGCAAGGTGAGCGTTGCGACCGGCATCGGCACCCAGGGCCAGGGACACTTCACCAGCTTTGCCCAGATCGCCGCCGACCAGCTCGGGGTCGATGTCCGCGATGTCGATATCGTCACCGGCGATACCGAAAGGTTTTATTGGGGCGCAGGCACCTTTGCGAGCCGCGGCGCCGTCGTCGCCGGCAATGCGGTCAATGAAGCGTCCAAGGTCGTGCGGCAGAAAGCGTTAAAACTGGCCAGCGATGCCTTCGAATGTTCGGAGGACGATCTGGTCATCGCCGACGGCAAGGTGTCGATCATCGGCATCCCCGAAAAATTCATCCGGCTCGGCGAACTGGCGCAGCGCGCCAACCCGATGCGCGGCGCGGTCAAACCCGGTACCGAACCCGGACTGGAGTCGACGCAATATTTCGGACCGCCGAGCGGCGCAACGGCCAACGGGGTCCACGCCATCATCGTCGAGATCGATCCCGAAACTTTTGATCTGAAGATCCTCAAATACGTTGTCGTGCATGATTGCGGCACCGTAATCAATCCGATGATCCTTGCCGGTCAGATCCATGGCGGTGTCGCGCAGGGTATCGGCAATGCGTTTTACGAAAAACTATCATTCGACGACCAGGGCCAGCTCCTGAACGCTTCGCTGGCGGATTATCTGTTGCCGACCGCGCTGGAAGTGCCGCGCATGGAACTCGCGCACACCACGACCCCATCGCCACTCAATCCGCTGGGCATCAAAGGCGCTGGTGAGGCGGGCGCGATTCCTGTCGGTCCGCTGTTCGCGCAGGCGATCGAAGACGCGCTGCAGCTCAAGCGGAAAAACGTCGAACTGCTGGAAATTCCGTTGAGCCCGAGCCGGTTGTTCGAACTTTCGAAGGGAGCAGCCTGATGAGAACGGCGCGCGTATTCAGATTGTCGATGGCGCACCCTGGCGATCTGTCCGAGCTGGAATACCTGATCACGGACGGCACCATCGCGGCCGGGGAAGTCGCCGCCATCATCGGCAAGACCGAAGGCAATGGTGGCGTCAACGATTTTACCCGCGGGTATTTCACCCAGACCTTGATGGCGCTGCTGTCACGACATTTGGACAAGCCTGCCGCGCAATTGTTGCATGAAATTCCCTGCGTGTTGTCGGGCGGTACCGAAGGCGTGATGAGCCCGCATTACAGCGTATTCTGTGTGCGCGACGACACCGCCGCGTCAAACCACGGCTCGGCACTCGCGGTCGGCACCGCCTTCAGCGAACCGGTTGCGGCCGAGATTGTCGGGCGGCGCGCCCATGTCGAGAGCGTTGCGGACGCCGTGCGCAAGGCCATCGCCAATGCCGGGATCGATCGGCCTGAGGACGTGCATTTCGTTCAGGTCAAATGTCCCTGCGTCACCGTCGCGCGCGCTGCGGCAGCAATCGCTGCCGGTAAGACGCCACTCACCAGCGATCCCGGCAAGTCGATGGCCTATGCCCGTGCCGCGGGCGCCTTCGGCGTGGCACTGGGATTGAACGAAATCAAGCCGAATGATTTTGACGACACCTCGCTGCTGTCGGATTTCTCCATTCAGTCGCCCCGCGCGAGCATCTCTTCGGGTGTCGAGGTTGAGAGCAACGAAGTCATCGTGCTCGGCAACAGCCCGCATTGGGCGGGCCGCCTGCGCATCGCGCATCGCCCGATGACGGATGCGATCGATATCGGCGCCGTCGTCGACGTGCTCGCAGATCTTGGCATCGCCGCCAAACCGCAAGTTGCGGCCGCCGAGGCGGCGGTAATTGCGACGGTGCTAGTCAAATGCGAGCCGGACCGGCGCGGCAACATTCGGGGTCATAGGCACACAATGCTTGATGATACCGACATCAACGCGCAACGCCATATTCGCGGCGCGGTCGCTGGCCTCGTCGCCGGTGTGATTGGCGATGGCAGGATTTTTGTCTCTGGAGGTGCGGAGCATCAGGGGCCGGACGGCGGTGGCCTGATCGCGGTGATCGCCTCCCGTAGCGGTTCCTGATGCGCATCGTCATCGTCGGCGCGGGGGTGGCAGGGTGCGTGATGGCGCGCAAGCTATCGCGTCTCGATGGGGTCGAGGTAACGTGTCTGGAGCGGGTGCAACGCGACGATCATTCCGAGGCTGGCACCGGGCTTAATATCGGCCCCAACGCGGTCAAGGCACTGACATCAGTCGATCCCGAACTCGCCGATCTGATCACCCAAGCGAGTTTTCCGTGGCGTCATTGGCGGGTCTCGCTGACCGACGGCACCGTGCTGTTCGACCTGCCGCTGGCGGAGGTGGCTGAAGGGCCGGGCTGGCGCATCCGATGGTCGGAACTCTATCACGTGCTGCGCGAGGCAGCCGGTGCCAGGGTCCTCTATGGCTGCGAGATATCCAGCATCGGCCGTCATGCCGCCGATCCCCGCAAGACCTCGATCGAATGGACGCAGGACGGCAAGACGCATCGGTTGGACCAGATCGATCTCCTGATCGCGGCCGACGGCCGTTATTCCAGAGTGCGTCGGACGATCTCGGGTGAACCATCGGTGCGGCATGTCGGCGTTGCGATCTTCCGGCTGCTGGTGCCGGACACGTCGAACGGCCTGATCAACGATTACGAACAATGGTTCAATGGTCCCAATCGCCTGCTATCGTTCCGGGTGCCGGACAGTCACATCTATATCGCCGGCGCGTTTCCTATTTCGCCGGAACAGCCGATCCCGGAGGATCTGAAAACGCCCGCCGTGTTGCGGGAGACCTTCATGCCGCGGGCCGCGCCGCCGAGTGCGCAGACGTGCTGGCTAATCGATGCGATCTGCCAGAACGCTGGTGATACCCATTGGGCGCGGATGCAGGAGCACGACATGCTCTACCGCGCCAGCGACGGCCACGTGCTCTATCTCGGCGATGCCGCGCACGGCATGGTACCGACTCTGGGACAAGGCGCGACCCAGGCGATCGAGGACGCCGCCAACGCCGCGGCACTGATCACCCGGCGCTATCAGGCCGGCCAACGCGACGTCGATGGCTGGCTGTCGGAGATCGAAGCCCTGCGCAACGACCGTATGCGCTTCGTCATGGAATTCTCGCTCGAGGCCACCGACACCATGCTGGCGGGCGCCGATCCCATCGCCGGCACCCAGCACAAGAATGAAGCGCCGTTTCGTAACAAATTGAATGCGCTCTATCGCGACGTTGGATTACCGTTGCCATGAACCGCTGCCATGAACGAACCCTTAGGAGATCGACACCATGACCGCTTCCACGCAGGAAAAACTTCCGATCGCGACCGTTCACGGACTCTATCACGTCGCAATCAAGACCGAGGATCTCGCGGCGACGCGGAAATTCTGGACCGACATTATCGGACTTAGCGAATTTCCGCGGCCGGATTTCGGCTATCCCGGGGCATGGCTGGGCTGCCCGCAGCCCGGAGGGCTTGCGATCGTTCACGTCTATGCCGGCGGCCCGGCGCTGGGACCGGAAGGCAAGGCTCCGGCCGGCACTGCCGCCATCGATCATCTCTCGCTCTCGTGTTCGGGCTATCGCTCCTATGTGTCGCGCTTCAAGGCCGCCGGGTTGGACTGGCGCGAGTTCATCGTGCCGGGCACCTCCCTCTGGCAGTTGTTCGTCTATGACCCGAGCGGCGTTCAGCTCGAGCTGACCTTCGAGTGCGGCATCGAGGGCGAGGAGAAGCCGGATATGTCGCCGGGCCGCAAATATGTCGCGGGTTCCAGCTTCTTTTCCAAGGCGGCTTACCCGAAATTGGCCTGACGCGATGGCTGATACCGCTCGTCGCCGTCGGCGCGCGAGCGAACGGGCTGTCGCCTGATGAAGTGATCGCGGCGACCCTCGCCCGCATCAGATGCGCCTCGCCCAGGACAATGATGGGGTCCACGCACTCACGCCGGATCGATCCGATCAGCCGTTCGGCAAAGCCATTCTGCCAAGGCGAGGCTGGTGCGGTAGGCTTCACCGCCTCGAAGACTTCTTCGTCGCCCCCGACGAAGAAGATGAGTTGACGGCCCTCGGCCTGAGGAAGTGTCCCTGCGACCGCGCGTCGAGAAAGCGGGCGCCGCTCGCTGTACGCTCTTCGAGAGCGATGCTATCCAGTCCGGCGAGACGGTACTCATTTCGATGACCATCGCATGAGGAGAAAGTCCGGCTATTGCGCCGGTGTCCCGAACTGTCCAGACAGCCGACGAGGCATCATCGTCCGCCACCATGCTCATCACGAAATCGGCACCGCGCGCTGCTGCGCGCGGGCTTTCCTCTGTTGTCGCCCCGGCTTCCACAAGCCTCTTGGCGGCGGCAGAGGTCCTGTTCCAAACTGTCACGTCGTAGCCGGCGCCCAACAGATTTGCAGCCATGCTGGGATCCCATGGATCCGAGTCCCAGAAAAGCGATCTTGCTCACGTGCGTTCTCATTTCCTCTTACGCGGTCAGAATCTTGTCCGGCGTGATCGGGAGATCCCGCACGCGCAGCCCTATGGCGTCGTAGACCGCGTTTGCCACGGCAGCGGCAACTCCGGTTGCCCCCAATTCGCCAATTCCTTTCGCCCCGAGCGGGCCCGATCTCGTATCGACTTCGTCGACGAAGGCGATGTCGATCGTGGGCGGTATGTCGGCGTTGACCGGAAGGGGCACACCCGCAAGGTCCTTGGAAAGCCAGCGACCTAACGTCGGTTCGAAGTGACTGGCCTCCATCGAAGCCATTCCCCAGCCCCAAATGATGCCACCGATCATCTGAGAGCGCGCCGTCTTCGGGTTGATGATCCGGCCCGCACTATAGACACCCGTCGCGCGCCGTAGTCGGAGAAGCCCGAGCTCGGGATCGACCCCGACCTCCACGAAGATCGCGCCGAACGTGCGCGCAGGAAATTCGGACTCGCCCATATCGACAGGGGCGCCTCCCGGCAGATCGAACGAGCCTTCCGAGGCGAGTTCGGAAACGCCCGCTTCTCCCAGCACGTCCCGAATACTGCGATGGACATCGCCCCGTACGATATTGCCGCCTTTCAACGTGACCTCATCATCCGGTTGCCAGCCGGCAAGACGAATGAGCTTGACTTTCACCTGCCGTGCCGCGAATTGAACGGCCGCACCCGTACTTATCGTCGTGCCGGATCCATAGGTAGGACCTGCGTAAGGAAGGTTGGTATCGCCGGAAACGACGACGACCTGACCGGCTTCGAGGCCGAGGACGTCGGCCGCGACTTGCGGGAATATAGTTGCGGCACCGGTGCCGATGTCGCAGAAGCTGGATTCGATCTGAGCCGTTCCATCCGCCTTCAGGCGAACGCGCGCTGTCGAATGGAAGCGCGCCTGCCCTTGGCTGCAATCCGCCATGCCGCACCCGATCCTCCAATGACCGTCCCGAGTTCCGCCTCTCGGACGCGTTCTCCAACCAAACCGCCGCGATCCTTCATCGTAGGCTTCCCGTAGTTTCTTGGATGACCAAGGTTTGCTGCTTTCCGGATCGACCTCGGCGTAGTTCTTCAAACGCAGATCTAGCGGGTCGATGTTTAGCTGTCGCGCGATTTCATCTACGGCAGATCCCAAAGCCCAGGACCCGGGACCGTCCCACGGCGACCGCATGAACGTCGGCAAGGTCACGTTTCCGCGACGAACGGTTTGCTTCGTAGAGATGTTATCGCAGGCATAAAAGGACCGGCTGGGCACGGAGCCGAATTCGACGTAGTCATCGGTTGTTCCGGTAATGTTGCATACGGCGTGGCTGATGCCGCTGAGCACCCCATCGGCATTCGAACCTAACCGGACGTCCTGGACCATCTGCGGTTGGGGACCGACCATTCCGTACATCTGCTGTCGGGTGAGCGTCAGTTTGACGGGCCGACGGACGACCCTCGCTGCCATCGCTGCGAGAATCTCGTGCGGCCAAATAAACGCTTTCGCTCCGAACCCGCCCCCAGTGTGCGGCGCCACAACTCGAACCCGCTCCGCGGCTAAACCAAACGTGGCAGCCATCGCTTGTTGCACGGCCGGCAGATGCTGGACGGCATCGTATACCGTGAGATTATCGCCGTTCCACACCGCGACGATCGCCGAAGGCTCCATTGGGTTTGCATGGCGGGACGGCTGCGTGTAGGCGCCACCGGCGCGAGTGGCCGCCGCGGCGATGGCCGAAGCCGCGTTGCCCTTTTGGAACGCAAGAGTGTTCGCCTTCGAATAATTGCCCTTCGCCGGATCGACGGCCGCCTCAGCTGCTATCTCGGGGACGACGAACGCGATGCGCTCGTAGTCGACCCGTACGACAGCTGCACCCGCTTCGGCTGCTTCGAGGCTCTCTCCGAGCACGATGGCGACAGGCTGACCTTCGTGAACGACACGGTCGTTCTGCATCGGCAGAAATCGCGTAGCAAGTGGAGGCACCGAGACTTTTTCAAGATCGGCGTGAGCCTTCGGCAGGCCGGAGTGCGTGAGCACGTGTGTCACTCCGCGCATTGAGAGCGCTTCACGTGCTTCGACGGAAATCACCCGCCCCGCCGCAACGGTGGAGGAAACGAGGACGGCATAAAGCTGCCCCGGTAGGGCCTGATCGCCGGCGTAACGGGCTGACCCAGTTACTTTGATCGGCCCGTCCACGCGATTCATTGGTTGCCCGACTATGCTCATGTTACGTCTGCTGCGAGTTCGATCGCACGTTTGGCCGCGTTCCGGGCCAGCTTGATCTTGTACCCGTTGGAAGAGAGCGGGCGCGCATCCGCGAAGCCCGCATCGAGCGCGGAATCGATGGCATCGGATTTCAGTTTCCTTCCTGCCAGGCGTCGCTCCGTTTCGCTGAGGCGCCAGGGACGCATTGCCACCGAACCGAGCGCAATGCGAACGCGGCGGATTACATCTCCATCCAAATCGATAACGACTGCGGCGGACACGGTCGCATATTCATAACTCTCGCGTTCTCGAACCTTGAGATAGGCCGACGTCGCCTCTGCCGGTTCGATCTCGATTCCCACGATGAGTTCACCGGCACGGAGAACGTTATGAGCGGCTGGGTCTTGGCTCGGCAACGTATTGAAGCTGCGCGCGGGTATGCGCCGGCCACCGTGTCCGTCGTCGGTCACGTAGACAGCATCTAAAGCGGCCAACGCGACCGGTGGATCGGCAGGATGGACCGCCACGCAATCTTTCGTCCATCCGAAGATCGCGTGCTTTTCGTTGAAGCCTGCGAATGCCGCGCATCCGGAGCCGGGAGAGCGCTTGTTGCAGGGGGTCGGCTCGTCTGCGCGGAAATAAGGACAGCGCACGCGCTGCATGGGATTGCCGCCGACGGTTGCGAGATTACGTATCTGGGGGGACGCCGACTTGAGAATCGCTTCCGAAAGTACCGGGTAGGACTTGCGGACAAGCTGATGCTGGGCCACATCGTTCAGCTTCGTAAGCGCACCGATTCGGACACCTCCGCTTGGCAGCGCTTCGACTCCCTCGATACCCGGGACCCGACTGATGTCGACGAGACGCGGGGGATCGACGATCCCGATCCGCATCCAATTCAGAATTTCTGTTCCACCCGCGATGACCATCGTATTCGGCTGCCCGGACAGCAGGATTGCGTCGGCGCGGGATTTGGCTTGTGCGTAGCTGAAATCACGCATCAGATTCTCTCCTTTGCGGCCGCTTCGACGGCGGCCGCAATCTGCGGATACGCCGCGCAGCGGCAGATATTTCCGCTCATCCACTCTCTTATTTCGGCGTTCGTGCCTGTGTGGCCTTCTGCAATGCAGCTCACCGCGGACATTACCTGGCCGGAGGTGCAGAAACCGCACTGGAAGGCGTCATGCTCGATGAACGCCCTTTGCACCGGATGAAGTCGTGGTCCGTCTGCGAGACCCTCGATCGTCGTGACCTTGCGACCGTTCACGGACGCCGCAAGCAACAGGCATGCATTGACCCGTCGCCCATCCAGGAGCACGGTACAGGCGCCACATTCACCGCGGTTGCAGCCCTTCTTAGTTCCGGTGAGGTGCAGCCGCTCGCGCAGCAGGTCGAGCAAAGTAACGCGCGATTCCAAATCGAATTGATGGTCTACGCCGTTTATCTCCATGACCACGTGGTTCGAATGCCCGAAACGATCCGTCACCGATCCCGTGGCCTGCGTGGCGCCGATCGGAGCAATGGTCGCGACGCCTGCCGCCAATGCACTTCCCCGCATCACTTCGCGACGCGAGAGCTTCTTTGTTCCATCTTCAGACATTCGATCCACCCATTTTAGCGGCTACCAAGCGACCGTACGGCCCGTGTAATCCAGAAAGCGTAGGCCCGGCTTTCCAATCTGCGAGGTGACGGTATCGACGACGCGAGGAATGCTCTCGTGAACCTCCAGGTCGGCTTCGGACCCACCCATGTCGGTCCGTACCCAGCCAGGCGCCATGAGGATGACCGCGCGTTTACTCTCGGAGTGACGGCTCGCAAATCCCCGGACCAGCATATTGAGGGCGGCCTTGCTGGCGCTGTATCCATCCCAAACGCCATCGACGTTTTCAGTGATGCTGGCGAGGCCCGAGGACATCACGGCGATCGTGCCGTTGTCCGGCACCAGATCCTGAAATGCCTCGAGCGCACGTAGCGGTCCCAGAGCGTTCGTGACCATGAGGTTGTTGAATCCTTCGGTGGTGGCTTCGGCAACCGTATGCCCCGTATCCGTGAGTATGCCCGCGTTGACGAACAGAAGGTTGAAATGGGAATTACAAAGGCGTTGGCGCAGATCCGCGATCTGCCGGATCTCGGTGATATCCAGTGTCTCGATCTTTAATGTCTCGCCGAAACGATCGCGTAGCCGGTGAAGCTTGGTCCCGGCGGATTTCCGAACCGTTCCGAGCACCCTCCAGCCTCGGCTGAGGAATTCCTCAGCCATCGCGAGCCCCAGACCACGAGAGGCGCCGATAATGAGGATACTGGGTTTGGAAGGCATCCTAACTCTGCCGGATAGGTGTGAGGGTTGAAACTCTTGGTACGGACGGAAGTGCGATACCACGACCAAGCGCCAGGGCTGCCGCGGCGCAGCCCACCATGCCGACGCCGGTCCACCCGAACTGAAGAAGAAGCATGGACGACGCTGACCCCGTAGCGCCACCAACAAAGAAGATAGCTATGTAGATCGCGTTGAGCCGACTCGCGGCATCCGGCGCAAGCGAAAGGACGGTGCGTTGCGATACGACGTGGTTGGATTGCACACCTGCATTGATGAGGACAGCAGCGAGGCATAGCGCCCACATGTCGTGAACGAGAACGCTCAGCAGGAACGCCGCCATCACCGCGGCCATGCCGGCCAGACCGACTATTCGCCCACGGCCAACGTCCGCCAGTCGCCCCGCTATCGGCGCGATCAGGGCGCCCGAACCACCGATGAGACCGAACAATGCGATGCCGTCCTCGCCAAGGCCGAAATGCGAGCGGAGCTGAAAAGGAGCCGCTGTCCAGAAGAGGCTGAATCCCCCGAAGAGCAGTGCCTGCCTGAAGGCGCGCCGCCTGAGCTCGGGCGTGTCCCGTAGAATTTTCCAGAGCGAGCCGATCATGGCCGCGTATGGAGCCGAATCTGCCGGCATGCGCCTCGGCAGGACATGTCGCAGCGCAAGCGCCAACGCCGACACGACCAGGGCGTCGAGCGCAAACAGGGGCCTCCAGCCGACCCGAGCTGAAACGAAGCTTGCGGCCGGCCATGCCAGCAAAATACCGGTAAGCAGACCGCTCGTCACGCAGCCCACGACCTGGCCTCGTCGCGCAGGATCGCTCATGAACGCTGACATGGTCACAAGCATCTGTACGGAAATCGATGAGATGCCGATCCCGAAGCATGCTGCAAGGAATATCGCTCCATCAGGCGCAAGCGCGGCCGCCGAGAGAGCAACAACCGAAGCACAGAGCATGCTAAAGAGCAGGCGTCGGTTTTCGAGTTTGTCGCCAAGCGGAGCGATGAACAGCAACCCGAAAACGTAGCCCATTTGGCTTGTGGTCACTATTAGCCCGAGCATTTCCGACGAGAGGCCAAGGTCACGGCCAATCGTGGCAGCAATCGGCTGCGCGAAATAGCTGCCGGCCGCGACGATGGCCGTGCCGCCGGTCAACATGCCAACGACGACGTTGGTCAGGACGGACCGAGTTGAGCCGCCGAAATCGACGCATTGCGTGCCGTCGTCCCGGAAGTTGGACGCCTCTTTGACTATCAACCCTTTTCCCGATGCCATGTTGCTTTCGGACGACAGTCCGCCTTCCGCCTGGAAAGAACGCCACATGATGTCGGAAAAGAATCTTTGAATTAAGTGCGCTTATGTCACATGATAAGTGACAAATTTAGAGGAATACTCAATGGCTTTCGATGGACGATTGTTGGCGGGTGTTAGCGTGCTCGCCGCCGTGGTCGAAAGCGGCAGTTTCGTCAATGCCGCCGAAGCACTTGGGCTTTCAGCATCAGGCGTCAGCCGCGCCGTCTCGCGTCTCGAGGAAAGAGTTGGCGTCCGATTGCTCGATCGGACCACCCGGGCTCTCCATCTCACCGACGAAGGCGCACGCTTTTACGAGCAGGTAGGTCCACATCTCGACAGCATCGAGGAAGCGGCTATCCTCGTGTCGGGATCGTCGAAGACCGTACGTGGGCGCCTGCGTGTCAATGTCGATCCCTACTTTTCCCGCCTCGTCCTTGCACCGCGTCTCGGGGAATTCCTCGAGCGCTATCCGGATGTTCGCCTCGAGTTGCTTACGAGCGACGTAATGGGTGACCTGGTTGCCGAAGGTGTGGACGTAGCCGTGAGGTTCGGATTCCAACCGAATTCATCGCAGGTCACGCATTTGCTTCTCAAAACGCGCATTTTGACGGTAGCCGCGCCGTCCTATCTCGAACGCCACGGTAGACCGAGCGTCCCATCGGACCTATCAAAACACGTATGCATCCAGTATCGCGACCCCCTGACTGGGCGCCCTTTCCAATGGGAGCTCCATCGCGGGCGCAAGATCGTTCCAGTCGAGATAAGCGGCCCGGTCCTCGTTACGGATGTAGGCACCATGCTGGGCGCGTGCCTCGCCGGAGCGGGTATTGCTCAGGTCATGGCTCTCGGAATTCAGCACCTGCTCGACAGTGGACAGCTGACCGAAATCTATCCGGACTGGCCGGACGAGACTTTTCCGCTGCACATCGTGCATCCTTCTCGCCGACACCCTGCCGCGAAGGTCCGCGCGTTCGTCGATTTCTGCAATGAGATAGTGCGTACCGCGAAGGTCCCAGGGAAATCGAAGCCTCGTCCGTCACCTTGAGATCCTCGCAGCCGGCGATGCAAGCCCTCAGCACCGTGGGACCGGTGAGCTTGGTCCACACCATTTCACGTTAAGCCGCGAGTTTCACTTTTCCGCTCATCGTCACGGCCATGGTATTTCCTCCCGAATTGCCGCCTTCCGATAACGCGCGGACGAGGAAGGAAAAGACGAGGCGATACGGATAGAGAATCCCTTCCGCTTCCTTTTCGCACTTTTTGTCACGAATGTCTTGACAATGCAGCGCTAAAGCCTTGCGGCAATGTACGATATTCAATGGTCCTCCTGGAAATGAGGGCGACGATGGATATCAAGGGTTGCACGGCGCTGGTGACGGGCGCCAGCCGCGGTTTAGGTAGGGCGTATGTCGACGCTCTCTACGAGCGGGGTGCCAAAAAGGTCTATGCGGGCGTCAGAGACCTCGCTTCGATCACCGACCGTCGCGTCACGCCGCTCCGGCTGGATGTCACGTCTTCAGATCAGATCACCGCGGCTGCGGCCGTGTGCACCGACGTCGACCTGTTGATCAACAACGCGGGCGCGATGATGGCGAAGCCGATTCTCGACCCCGAAGCGGATGTTGCCTTGAGCACCGAATTGGAAACGAATGTGCTGGGCGTCGTTCGCATGGCGAATGCTTTCGCACCAATCCTCGCGCGAAATGGCGGCGGATGCATAGCCAACGTTCTGTCTGTCGTGAGTTGGTACGTCTATCCGTTCAACGCCACCTATTGCGCATCGAAACATGCAGCGCTCGCGGTGACCAACGCTCTGCGGGTCCAGCTCAAGGCGCAAGCAACGCTGGTTGTGGGCGTCTATGCCGGATTCATTGATACGGACATGGCTGCGCGGGTCAGCGGAGATAAGACGCCTCCTGCGCAAGTCGCTAATCGGACGTTGGATGGCGTTCAAAATGGCTCGAATCATGTCTTCGCGGATGAAGCCGCCGAAAATATGTGGGCGATGGTTCGCAGTGACCCCCGCCAGTTGGAGGCCATGAGCCAACAGTTATGGGATGAAGGACGTCCATGGACTGTCCGGAAAGCTGAAAACGGAGAATGAAATGTACGTAGTAACGGGTATCACCGGGCAGGTTGGGAGCGTTGTTGCAGACTCTCTGCTGGCAGCTGGCCTTCCTGTCCGCGCAGTCGTCCGCAGTTCCGAGAAAGGAACGCCTTGGGCGGCGAAGGGATGTGAGATCGCAATCGCGGAGATTATGGATACCGATGCGCTGGCCAAGGCGTTCAGCGGCGCGAACGGTGTGTTCTTGATGTCTCCGCCGAACTATGACCCCGAACCGGGCTTTCCGCAGACCGTCAAGTCGATCGCCGCCGTCACCGCCGCCATCAACGTGGCTCGCCCAGAGAAGGTCGTCTTCCTGTCAACCGTGGGCGCCCACGTTGCAGAACCGATGTTGCTGAACAACTCGAAGATGATGGAAGAAGCGTTGCGCTCGGCGCCCGTATCTATCGGCTTCCTCCGAGCAGGCTGGTTCATGGAAAACGCGAAGTGGGACGTTGGAGCGGCTCGATCCGGCATTCTCCCTAGCTTCCTGCAGCCACTCGAACATCCCATTCCGATGGTCGCGACGGTGGACATCGGAAGGATGGCGGCCGCTATGCTTGGTGAGAGCTGGACCGGCATCCGAATCGTGGAGCTGGAAGGGCCTCGCAGATACTCCGCGGACGATATCGGGAAGGCGTTCTCCTCGGTCCTTGGCATCCCTGTCCGCATGCACCCCGTTCCACGCGATGAGTGGGAACCGCTTTTCCGGTCTCAAGGCATGAAGAATCCAATGCCCCGCATCAGGATGATCGATGGCTTCAACGAAGGCTGGGTGGATTTTGAAGGCGGCACGGCCGAACACAGGAAGGGATCGACCGACCTAAAGACCGTCATTGCGGAGTTAGTCGCGACATAACGCCCGCGATACCGGGTTCGATTATCTTTATGAAGATCACTCATCTAAGCAGCACAGCCAATGTCGGGCCGCACCCAGAAAGGTGCGCGACGGATATCCATGAGGGTGAAGCGGGAATTGGCCACTGCGGTGCGCACGGCCTCCGCTTGCCCTCGGCATTTCGCAGGCGGTTGCCATGACCAGCAGAAGACTTTCTTGAAAACAGCATCCGTGGGGACCGCACTCGTCGCAACCGGTGGCCGCGCGAGCGGCTTATGACGGGCGCACGAAATGCCGAGCGGGTCGATCAAGCACGACAACGGGACCGAAACCCTTGGTGCCAAGATTTCCGGCGCGATCACCGTGAGGCGGGGGGATGGATCGGTCAGTCTCCATCGGTGCTGAGGTGGCCTGGAAACGCCGAAGGACGGAGCGATGATGCCAGCATGGCCCTTTCAAGTTTCGGAGCCGCTGGTCAAGTTTGAACACCCTGCAAAATAAACAGACGCCCTCAGCGGCTTCTACGGTATCCGGCTTCCAATCAGGGCAATTCCCGGGTCGGGGCGAAGCTCTCTATCGATCACTTTCCTTATTTTATCTTTGGATGGTACCGACGAACGGCAGCGTCGCTTTCGCCTCGACGACAAGCAGAATGGCCCCGGCCGCGTGAGCAGGCCGCGCCGGGGCCACCTGAGAACAGGTCGCTAGGGGCCAGCGGCGCGCGCTGCAAGCCGATCACATTCGGCGCGGTAATGCAGTTATTTTCTGCTCAGCTTTCGTTGATCGCTTGAATGATGGTTTCGACTTTGACCACCGTCTTTCACAGGCAACTATGTTGGCAAATCGTCGTTATCTCGGATCATGGGCACGTCGTGCAGAACTGAATTCAATAACGATTGGTGCACTTCGATTGTCCCGTTGTAGTCTATGTAGCCCGCATTTCTAAACTTGTTCATGAAATGGCAGACGCGCGATCTTGTGGTACCGATCATCGCCGCAAGTGTCTCCTGACTTAAAGTGACCGGTACGATGGGTGGATTACCTTCCTTTCCATAATTTGCGAGAAGCAAAAGTAGGCGGGCAAGCCGCTTTTCGCTGGAATTGAAAAGCTGATCAACTACGTCGGCCTCGATCCGGCTATTCCGGTTCAACAAGTGATGCATAAACAGTCGAGAGAATTTGGGTTGATCGCGGATCGCGGCGAGCATTTCTGTTCTCGTGATGGAGGTAATTCGGCAATTAGTCATGGCGCTTGCCGATGAGGGTCGCACGGGATGGTCCTCAAGGCAGCCCTCACCAAGGAATTGTCCATCTTCGAGTATCGCAACGACGGCTTCCATGCCCTGCTCAGATGTAACGGTAATCTTCACGCGACCTTGCTGGATGAAAAAGACCGTGTCTGCGACATGGCCTTGCTCGAAGATGAGCTGGTCTTTCCGGTAATCTGTGGTGGTCCTTCCGTTCCCAATCTGCGCGAGCAACTTGTGAGGATCAGCGTGGGACGGCCAAAGTGTCGACTCATCTTTATGCATGACGCTTCCTCGGGCGGGAGCGCAACACTCTCAGTCACCGGTAACGGCCAAGGTGGCGGTGATGCCGCCCAGCATGGAACTATCCGGTAGCGCGCCGCCGTTCCATTTTGACCACTTATGAAATTTTGGCGCGGACCGATTGACGCAGCCACCGGGGGGTGGGGCCACCATCGTCCGCTCGTCGCCAATCGAAAGAACGCCAATCGAAAGGACGGCCCCAGCGCGGGCTAACGCGCCAAGTTTGGTAGGGAGGAGCTGGGATCACTATTCGGGACGGGTGGGACCGCCCAGCCAGGGATGGCGGACCTTACATAATCACATCAGCACAACCGAATCACGGTTCGCAGCCTATCTCAACCGACTTTTGCAACAAAGTCTGCCAGAAGCGGCCGTTCACCCAGGTCCTATTTGTCCGGTCAGCGCATTTTTCTTTAAGCAGTGGGGCGGCGCGGCGCTGTCGCGGACAGACGTTCGATGAGATGCCGCACGCTAACGAGCAAAAGCCTGTTTTTGGTTGGCATTATTTCACAGATACTTAGGACGTTCTGGCGCACGTTGCGGGCATGAAAACATTTCGTAGGTTCCTCTCTGACGAATCCGGCGCCACTGCCATCGAGTATGGACTGATCGCAGCTGGTATTGCACTCGCCATCATTGCGACCGTGAACGGGCTTGGCACTAAGCTCAACACAAAGTTCACTTCAATCAATAGCTCATTGAAGTAATCGGTCGTCCGCCCTGCTCATTCACAACGCGCTCAAATTATCCGGCACTTCGCCGAACCTTCTGATCACCTTGGCATCGCAATCGCCCGTAGCAGGATGCTAGGGCCGTCGCTTGGCGGAGGATTTGGCTGGGGTGTTGCTAGATGAATCGTTCCTAGCTTCGCCGCAGATAGCCTTAGGCGTCGCGTCGGTTCACGGCTGTTAGCCAATGGGGCGCCTCGCCGGGACGTAGTGATTCGAACGCGGTGCCGAAAGGTTCAGATGAAAAAACCGCCCGTAAATCCCACCGAGCAGAGATGTCGGGCTGCGACGGCACCGGATTCCCCGCCGTCAAACAGCCGGTGCAGCCGGGCCGCAGAATCCGCCGCCGTGCGAGGAATGTGGTGGCAAGGGGCGGACATCAAAGGCGGCCAAGTGAGGCAACATGTCCGGAACATTGCCGTGCCAGGCTAATTGCCGAGCTTGGAGATTGCCAATGCCCCGCTACTTTTTCGATGTTGAAGACGGCCACAGGCTTTTTGATTCATCAGGCTTTGTCTGCGACGACGATATCTCAGCAATCATCAGGGCGACCGTGCTCGCCATAGGCGTTTCACTCGATCAGCCCGAAGATGATCCTGAACGTCACATTGCTATAATCAACGACCAGGGGCGCAAGATTGGCGAGGTGCCCGTGTATTCCAAGCCTTCATACGAAAACCCAGCCAAATAGTTGAGCCGCTATGCCCGGCGCGTGCCTTACTTAGCTGCCTTCGAGATCAACCGCCCCTCGTGAATTTCGTGAGTAACCGCGTTTCCGTGGGGGCTCGGGCGGCGCGTTGATGCCATACGATCGCTCGGTCAATCCAATGGTCTGAGCGTGCCGGATCGGCCTGGGCCTTCTCGCGACAGATCGAAGCGTGGACCAGACACTTTTCCCGCTCGTACATCACCTTCGCCTCGGCTCTAACCACGCCTCGGTCACGGTGCTTTCGATGATATGCCGCTGGACCCTTGAGCAACGCGGACAAGTAAAGGTTCGCAGATCTCGGCCGGTATCGCTCGGCTCGATCGCCGTGAGCTTCATCGGCGAGCCGCAAGCGGTGCATTGAGGCCCTTGGCTTTATTTGTCGAGCATGGCATTTGCCTCAGCTCGGCGCTCTGAGTTCTCCGGCAAGCCAACCGGCCGCCTTCGATTTAAAGGATCGGACGCAAAAAAAACGATGATCTCGACCTGATCGCATTTGGGGCATTCGAACAACCGGTGCTCGGAGCTATGTGGCCCCCGTGAAACGCGCTCCAACATCATCCGTGTTTGGCAGCGAGGACAACGAGGACGCTCGATAGCGGCCAAGAATTGTTGGGCTGAGGACATGATACTTTCCCTGCTTTGGGCGAGAGCGTTACCTGCCTCTCAGTCACCGATGGCTGCCGATGGCGAGCGGTGATGGCTTTACCACCCGAGCGTGCTGTCTGCGTGGTCAATATTGCTCACACAGGGAAAGTTAATAAGGTCGATCAGGCCATTTTTCGACAATCGTCAATAGTCGTCTGAAACGACGTTATCACAGACGTAGCACCGGAAAATCCTGATTGCGGCCCGTCCCAAAAATAACGGGAGATCGCTCAAATGCGTCATCTCCTCGTGCACTTTTCGCAGGCGCGCGAGGGGGTAGTTGGTTTGTCAGGCAACGCCATGGTGACTGGAAAATGGCATATGCGAACCACCAACCTGTGGTCAAAATTGATCACGCCGTAGTCACGCGGGGTCGTCGCCTCAGACGAGAACGCACGTTACTCCCGCTTAATCTCGGGCTTGTCGTACAAGACCGCCTTCAGCAATGAACTGTTGACTTCAATTTTTCCGTTGTAGCTGATGAAGCGAAGCTTACGAAAATTTGTTCATGAAAAAGCTCACGCGGGACCGGGTCGTGCCGATCATTTCGGCCAAGGTTTCCTGGCTAATATTTGAAACGATTGGTTGAGGACTGCCCTCCTTGCCGAAATTCACCAACAGAAGCAGCAAACGCTGCCAACCGCTTTTCACTGGAATTGAAGAGCTGGTCGAGCAGATCTTTCTCGATCCGAATATTGCGGGTCAGCAAATAGGCCATGAGCATCTCGGAGAACTTCGGTTGATCGCGAAGCGTCGCTAGCATTGCTGTCTTCGTGATGGCGGTAATCAGACCGCAGCGGCGAAACCGGCCGCACCCGGCGTGCGTGTTCCGGCGCGCAGGCGATGACGCTGCCGATCATGGCGGCGTCGAGGGTGCGGTGGATCATCAGCGCCCCAGCGATAACCAGTACCGCCGCGCGGGTAGCAGGATTAACGCTTCGCTTCCTCGGCGCCGAGTTCCAGATAAGCCGTGATCGCCGCTTCGGAGGTGCAGATCAGGCTCGCGAGGGCCCTCGCCTGCTGGATGTCGCTATGAAAGGCGCTCGTCTCGGCTAGGCTGCGATCCTCGGCTCTCCAAAGAGCTTCATGATCCAGCGCGTCGGGTTGCTGGATTTAATTTCCATGACCGAATGGACGAGCCCCGTGACGAGCGTCCCTTCTATGATCAACGTTGTTTTTTGGCGACGATGTTGATCATAGCGGCAGCGTCTCGCGACTTTTGGATCGGTCGTCTCGAGCGATTGCATGCTCTACCAAGTAGAGGCGCTCAAAACGGTTCCGCGACAACGCGCCGACGTGAAGATAACTCCCCAGAACCCGCTAGCTGGATAACAAATGGGACCCGTATCACTGCGGGTACCGACAATCGGTATGTAACATCGGCTCCTTAATTAACTTTCTTGGTAATCAGCTAGATCTGCCCCCGGAACGACCCGGCATCGGCGAGGTTCCGATTTCATGAAATTATCAACTCAGCTTTCTAGACGATCCCTGCCCGTTTGGCTTGACTGGAATTTCTCCGCGACCAGAGACGCGTTACTTTTATTTGGAACCGGGATGACCATTTTTGCCTTTGCACATTTCTATGATCTTCCTACACATCTGCTTCAATTTGGATTAGATCACGCGGATTGGGAAGTCGACGACGCAATCTTCGTAATATTCATGCTAAGCACCGCATCGATAGTCTACTGGTTTCGCCGCTATCGAGACCTCTCCGCAGAGATAAACGCACGTATGAGCACAGAGTTTGAGGCGCGTAAGCTAGCCCGCCACGATCCGCTGACCGGACTGCCCAATCGTCGCTTTTTCGACGAGCAGCTTGAACAGTATCTCGGCATCGCCAGCGATACGGCTCAGCTGGCTGTTCTCATGCTCGACCTCGACGGTTTCAAGACGGTGAATGACACCCACGGCCATGCTGCCGGAGACAAAGCGCTGAACGAATTTGCTCGGAGAGTTTCAGCCGTCGTGCGGGCGGACGCATTTCTTGCCAGAGTTGGAGGGAACGAGTTTGCGATCATCATGCCCGCAATTGGCTCGCTCGATGATCCCTCAAATCTCGCACGGCGTATCGCGGCAGCCGGTGCCGAGCCTTACGTCGTCGAGAGTGTGACAACGGACTTCAGTGCCGGAATTGGTATCGCCATAGCGCCGAATGACGGCGGTCACGCTGATCAGTTGGTCAAGCGTGCGGATCGCGCACTCTATTGCGCCAAGGCCGCTGGACGGTCATCCATTCGATTTTTCGAACCGGGAATGGACGCGCAGGTCGAGCGGCGCATCCAGATCGAGCGAGAACTCCGAAGCGCGATCGCGTCCAATGGCATTGTCCCGCATTACCAGCCCTTGGTGTCGCTCGACGGCAATCGCATCATCGGGTTTGAGGCACTGGCGCGTTGGGAGAATGGCGATTTAGGTTTCGTTCCCCCCGACATGTTCATTCCCGTTGCCGAGGAAACCGGTCTTATCAATGCTCTCGGAGACCAGCTTTTCCGCCGGGCCTGCCTTGATGCCGACGCCTGGCCCGCAACTTTCGTGCTCGCCTTCAATATCTCGCCGATTCAGTTGCGCGATCCGACGCTTGGGCTGCGCCTTCTATCGATCCTTGGGCAAACCGGATTCAGCCCGGCCCGCCTGGAAATTGAAATCACCGAGAGGGCGCTTGTTGAAAATATCGGAGTTGCCCAGATCGTGACAGATGAACTTCGTCATGCCGGTGTGCGGATCGCACTCGATGATTTCCGGTCAAGTGATCGTCCGCGCAATTCTCGCCCTTGCAAAAGAGTTCCAGTTGTCCTGCATTCTCGACACCGTCGGCGGTGGTCGTCAAACCGGGCCTATCTCAAGGCTAACGGCTGCACCGAGGGCCAAGGCTATCTATTTAGCAGCGCCGTGCCAGCAGACGAAATCCCTGCCCTAATCAATCGTCCGGCCAACTATTCCGTCGTCGCCTGACCAGAGCGTCGGCGGCGGCAAAACATCTGTATTTATTCAACCTTCCAACGCGATAGAACGCCGATTCAAGCCAGTCCGGTGCGATGCGTCCTAGCTGGCCTGGAACCAGCATGAAGTGATCGTATTGCCTAACCCTGAGCCGTTCGGAACCACGGAAAAGTCGCGCTACTATTTCGATATTAGAGACGGTCACCGTCTGATCGATCCCGCGGGTCTGGACAGCCGCGACAATCACCAAGCCAAGCAGAGCGCCAAGATCATCGCGCGCCAGATCGCCGAAGACGCGCATCCGGCCGCGGCCAGGCACATATAGGTTCTGGATGTTCACCGATTGGAAATCGGCAGGGTCCCGTGGAAGATAACAGCGAGGGAGATCAAACGAGGTTCCGGATCGCGAAGCGCGAGAGATGCTAACAGCCCTCGCCAAAATTTACGAAGCCGAAGCGGATCGAATTCAACAGAAAGCGACGGATGAGCGCGCATTTCATTGACTGGACGTTTGGCTTCGGCCGTATTGGAAGCAATTACACTAATTTGAACCCACGAAGGTCCATAGTTCACTAAGGATGCGTTGCATCCGTCGGCAGGAGTGACCAAAACTGACCAGCGCCGAACCAGCGGCGATGCTTAGTGGTTACATCACCGCCTATCACGGCATCTACCGGTGACTGAGAGCCTAACGCTCCCGCCTTTCTAAGGCGTGTATCATGTTCTCCCATCCCCAACCGCAGTGTCCATATTGCCAAATAACTATGATGCTAGCGCGGATCACGCAGGCCCCTCGGGCTTCGATATCCGCACCTTTGAGTGTCCCACGTGCGATCACGTCCACCAGGTTGTGGGCGGATCGGTCGATCCTATGAAATCGCCCAAAACAAACGGCTGGCTTCGCGGGCAATTGCAAGCGCCGACGTAGCGGCCGTGGAACGATCCCGGTCCTAGGAACAATGCCCGTCCGACGGGCCTCGCATTCATTGAATTGGCGCTGGTAGCCAACATAGTTGCCTGTGAAAGACGGTGGTCAAAGTCGAAACCATCATTCAAGCGATCAACGAAAGCTGAGCAAAAACGAACTGCATTACCGCGCCGAATGTGATCGGCTTGCAGCGCGCGCCGCTGACCCTTAGCGACGTGTTCTCAGGTGGCCTCGGCGCGGCCTGCGCACGCAGCCGGGGCCATTCTGCTTGTGGTCGAGGCGAAAGCGACGCTGCCGTTCGTCGGTATCATCCAAAGATAAAATATGAAAATTGATCAATAGGGAGAGCTTCGCCCCGACCCGCGATTTGTTTTGATTGGAAGCGGGATGCCACGGCCGACCTAGGGCGTTCTATCCGACGTCCTCACCGACCTAAAAACCGCTGAGGGCGTCTGTTTATTTTGCAGGGTGTTCAAAATTGACCAGCGGTTCCAAAACTAGAAAGGGCATGCTGGGGTATCACCGCCCCGTCCCTTCGGCTTTTCCAGCGCCCAGGCCACTTCAGCACCGATGACGCAGCCATATAAAATGTCACCCGACGCATATGATCTACACGCCGAGGCCGAAACGGCGCTGGATGAAGCCAGAAGGCTATCGCCGGGATCGGAGAAAACGGAGGCGTTGAAGAGAGCCGGGCTTCTGCGCAATGCCGCCGATAAGCACGGGCTATGTTTTGCAAAACGCGGAAGACCCGCAAAGTAAGGCCGCATATCTCGAAGCTGCAAAGGTCCGGTCGAAAGCGTGGCACAAGCTTCGGCCTAGGCTTATCGCATAACTTACGGAGTAGGCTCGCGTCAGTTTGCGCGGGGCAATAAGTATCGAACAGTCATCCCCGCACCGTTGGCGCGCTCAATAATCAAGATATCGCCCAGCTTCATTTCCGCTTCCATGGCATCACAACAGGAAGCCGACGCGCTGCCGGTAGGGAGCGAGCGGCATAATTCCCCACAATTGATCAGAAGGTCTATCCGGCCGTTCCCGGCGGCGCGACCCAACTGAGCAAGCAATTCGTGCCGGATGTGATCGGTCGAAATCATAGGGCCTCCTGCCGCGTTTGTACTGCCTGCGATCAATCGCGAAAAGCACTATTGTCGCAAAGCGTTCAAGTTGTTGAAGATCAAAAGCAACCAGTTGAACCAAAGTATCTGCCGGTCGTTAATCGTGGCGACCAAAACCGGAGGAACACCCATGCGCGCTTGTCCTCGCTACCCTGTTATTGGCCTCGTCGAGCCTGTCCCTCATTAGCCCAGGATGAAGGGCGAAGCCTCCGATTTTGCCGCTAATCGCACCTGCTCAACTCGCCCCACCTGACCTGAATGCCCAGCCGCGAGATCAACGAACCGACCGGGGCCCGCGATGACCGGGATATAGGTCCAGACATTCACCGCGGCGTCAAAGTTCAAACGGAAAGTTGCTGATGAAAAAACCGATCGCAAATCCGACTGAGCAAAGATGTCCCGCATGCGACGGGACCGGATTCCCAGCAGTCGGGAAGCCTTCGCGGCCGGGCCGCCGGATGTATCCGCCGCCGTGTAAGGAATGCGGTGGCAAAGGGCGAATACCAAAGGTGGGCGACTGAGGCGTTGAATGCGTCCCGAAAGGGAAACTTAAACTGATAGCTGCGCGGTGGCTTCGATCCTTATCGTGGGGTTGGTTGCCGTGCGACGATCGTATCTTTGTCGGTGGCACATAGTCTGTTTACATCGCAACGGTCGGCCGCTGAACTCACCGGCAGCACTGGCGCTGGGTTGTCGGGCACGAGCCGTCGGTGCATTGGCTTGTGGCAGGGTTGCACCTGCCAAATTTTCGGGAGGCAACGACGCATGAAATGCCAAAGACTGCCCCATTTGGTTGCTGCTCTGCAACCAGTCCCTTATGAGCAGTCAATTGAGACCTGAAACCGAGAGATTTACGACGGTTCGAGCGCTGTCGACAGAGTAATCAGGCGATGAGCCATTGACCTTTGTGAATGTCGAACTTCACAAAGCCTTCATCCCGCATTTTAAGCAAGAGCGATTGGCAGGCTTCTTGATTAGAGATATTTGCGCGCTTCATCACCTCGAAGACCTTGTGCGGCTTCTCGCGCAATGCACTTAAGATCTTATCCCGATCATTGAGCATTCTATTTCCCCTACATCATAACCTTGCACACCCTACAACAGCGACAGGCTTTCGCCTCGATGGAATTGTATTGTGGCCGGCGGCTTCTTATCGAGATTCGACTAGCAAGCTGCGAAGCTCGTCAATTCTGCGGGCCAAATCGATGGCGTTTGCCTTCAGGACTTCCATCGCATGACCGCGATGACCTTCATTCTCCAGCTCAACGATTCGTTCGTTAAAGGCATCGAGATCGTTTTCCAAATTCTGAATTTCGTTTTGAACGGGGAATAGCTGCGCTGGAAATTTACCGGCGGGTTGTTCGTGCTTTGAGACCGTAGTCAAACGGCTCGGTCTTTTTCGCTGAGTGGTCATGGGTACCCCGAATCATTTTAGCCGCGCGCTGCATCGCTATATATAATTCCTGATTACCGCCCGCGAGCCGCTCAGAATTCTTGAGATATCAGCAATGTACGCGATCGGTGAGAGCGACAGGCTTATCAGAACGACCAGCTCGCGGTCACATACGGCCCTTGGTTGATGTAGTCGCTCAGCAGATGCTGTTGCGTTGCCAGGTAGATCCCGACCGGCGGAAGCGTGAGGCTGGTCGGAACGTTGGTCAGTGCATATTGATTGACCGCGTCGAAATAGACCGCCGCCTTGTAGCCCAATTCGACCTTGAACAATCCGTAAGCGCTGGGCGCAAACGTATAGGCGGTAGCCAATCTGGTGTCGATGCTGGGGACCACCCGCGTTGCGTTGGGTGATGTCAAAGACTGGATGTTGATCCCCAATGCCGGAGAGACCGTTGTGAAATCGATGCGGCTCTGCGCGGTTCCGATCAAGGCTGCGCCGGCAAGTTCGCCGATCAACTGGAAGTCGCCAAGGGCGTACTGACCCTTGATGCCCACACGAGGTCCTGCGCCGGTGAACAACGACGTGACCGTGTTCGCCGAGGAGGCCGCGCCATCCGGGCTCTGGAATAGCCCGCTCAGATTCTGTCCGATGCGAGCGACTTCGACGCCGCCAAAAGCGCGAAGCTGATACGAGCATTCGACGCAGAACGTATGACCTGCGTCCAGATTGACGGCATCATAGCTGTGTTTCACCGCACCCGATCCGATCTTGTACAAGGCCAACTCCGGGCCGATCAAAAAGGGCGGCCCCACCATCTGCGTCGGCGAGGCAAGGAAGGAGTCATTGGTGTTGGCGTGCAAATGAGTCCAGTTCAACTGAACGTCGTTGGACTCGTTCGCCATGTAGCGGGCACCGACGGAGAAGGAAGGACTGAAGTTCGGCTTCAGCGACTGGTTGCTCCAGTTCGGAGTCGGCAATGGCAGCGGGGTCGTGAGCGTGCCATATTCAAGGTTGCCGGCACCGGGCTGCAGGAATGACAGCGTGCCGCTGATCTCGAAGCGAGGCGAGTTCACTACTCGGGGACCAGCTTTGTAGCTGAGATCCGCGGCCATGCTGTCCGCATTTTGCGGCCGCGGCAGCGAGACGAGCGCCGGTCTCGATCCCGTCTCCGCGGGACCCTGCCGCAGCTTCGCCGTTTTGGACGTTTCAAGCCGGTTGAGGCGCGCGCGCAAAGCGGCGTTTTCCTTCTCCAGAGCATCGAGGCGCGTAGCAATCTCGTCGGCGACTGCCGGGCGCGGCACCGCAGCAGTGGTCAGCCCAAGACACACAAGCAACGCGAGTTTTGTGAAGCCGTTCATTGTCCGCACTCCCGAAGAGAAAGGTCCAGTCAGCGGACTTCACAGATTTCCGCGACGGCAGGCATCAAGCGAACCGCCGATGAAGCGCCACGAATCATTGTGGTCCCTGCCACGCGGAAACGCTAAGTCCCTTGGCAGGACAAGCTCTGATCAAAACCGGACAGTGCCCGAAATTACCCGGCGGTGTGATTTTGCGGGCACGGCATGCCAGACAGCGCGTGCCAGGCCGATGTGGCTCGGCGCTGTCGTTACGACCAGCATCGATTCCAGACGACGACCTTGACGATAAGGGGATCTCTCGTCACCGGGCTGGTCGACTCGGTCTTGGAAATTAGGTCCAGCAACCCCAGACGCTGGATACTCACCATTATTTCCAAGCCGAGCATAGCCGTAGACCTGGACCATGCACCCAGGGAATCCGTTGGCTGAAAACCGAAACGCGCCTCGCCTGGTTGCAGCACCCCACCGCCGCCTGGCCGATGGTTGGTGCCCGGTGCCTTCGCGCAGGTCCGTCACAGAACCCGGATGTGCCTTACGGCTCCCACTGACCGCGCTTCTGGAAAAATCGGGGCGGATTGACGCAAGTGAGCAATATTGGACACCTGGCTTTCAGCCAGCAGTTGTAGATTGAATTTTCATCCCGTATTCGTTAGTAACGAGAGTGCGGTGCACCGCTGGTGCTCTGGCGGCGATGATGCCAATCGGGGGGCTGGATGGAGAAGCCAACCAAGGACACGTTTGACGCACAAGCCTCGCTCGCCAAAGTGGGGACGGGCAAAACGATCCTTGAATTCGAAAAAGGTAAGAACATTTTCGAGCAAGGCGACATCGCTGACGCGGTCTATTACCTTCAGCAAGGCAAGATCAAGCTCACGGTCCTGTCCGATCAGGGCAAGGAAGCGGTGGTCGGGATTCTGAAGCCCGGCCAGTTTTTCGGTGAAAGCTGCCTGACCGGACACAAGCTGCGCATCTCCACGACCACTGCGATGGAGCATTGCGTGGTCACCGCAATCACAAAGGTGGCGATGATCGCGTTGCTTCACGAAGAGCCAAGGTTTTCCGAGTTGTTCATGGCATATCTCCTGACCCGCAATATTCGGATCGAGGAGGATCTGATCGACCAACTATTCAATTCGAGCGAGCGGAGGCTTGCGCGAATGCTGCTGCTGCTCGCAAATTTCGGCAAGGAAGGCGCTCCGCAGCCGATCAGTCCGCACATAAGCCAGGAAACATTGGCCGAGATGATCGGCACTACTCGATCCCGCGTCAGCTTTTTCATGAACAAATTTCGCAAACTGGGCCTCATCAATTACAATGGGCATATCGAGGTCAACACTTCACTGCTGAGCGCGGTATTGCATGACAAACCCGAGCTGAAACGAGATGAATAGTCACATCCCGTCGCCAGGCGGCTCCAGGCCCAGTAGCCAGTGACGGCGACGGCGACGGCGACGGGGTAGTGAAGGCTAGGCTACCTTGACCCAAATGTGGAATGCGTGACCGAAACGCTTGTACCTTGCGTATCACTTACCGTAACAACCTGCGCGTCGAGCTGTATTGCGAGCGCGTTGACGATGCTGGTCCCCAACCCGGACTTCGGCTGCGCGAAGACGCCGTCGGGCTTTCCAAGCCCGTTGTCGATCACCACCAGCTTCCAGTCCTTGCCAAATACGTCATAAGTGACAATGATTCGTGCATCCTTCGAACTCTCGTTGAATGCATGCTTCAATGAATTGATAACGAGCTCAGTGACAATCAACCCGAGGCTCTCGGCCTTGCGGCTGGTCGCCCTGCCGCTATCGCCGCACACGCTTAAAACAATCGAGCGGTCATCACCGATCATGGAATCGGAAATGGCGGTGCAGAGCTTGGTCAGATAGGGCCCAAGCTCGATCGACCCGCTCGATGCGGGAACATGCAGGTGCTGCTGCACCGCTGCGATGGAAATGACCCTGTCATGTGCATCGCTGAGATGACGACGCGTCTCTTCCGACTCCACCATCTTGACCTTCGACATGATGATGTTGGCAATAATCTGAAGACTGTTGCCAATTCGATGCTGAATTTCACCGAGCAGAACGTCCTTCTGCCGAAGCAGTTCGTCTTTCTCGCGTTCCAGGAAGCGCTGGCCGGTAATGTCCTCAATGCCCAGCAGGATATTCGCGCGCGCGCCTTCTTCATAGAACACCTTGCGGGCGTTCAAGAGCATTGTGCGACGTCCGAGATCGCGAAACTCGTGTTCGACTTCGCAATCTTCCATCGCCCCCTGTTCGGGGAGGATACTTCCAAGCAGCGTTCGCAGCTTCGGCGTATTCCATTCTCCATCGCCTAGCTCATAGAGCAACTTGCCCTGGGTGTTCACGGGACTGACCGTGAAGGTACGATAAAACGAGCGGCTGGCAGCTACGACGCGCAAGTCCTCGTCGAGTACGATGAATGGCTCCCGCACGGTATCAACGATCGCATGTGCGAGCGTTGCGGCATCATGGCTGTCGGTGAATTGTTCGCTAAACATTTTGCCCCCCAATTTGCGCGCCCACCCGCGCTTCATTTCCCGAAATGCAATGTCATCGCCGCTCGCGGTCAGAACAGATTACGCAGCCGACGGTCCAGCGAATCAAAGTCACTACGCTATGCGCGCTCGCACGCGCACGCCGTTCAAAATTGGACACTAATGCAAAAGACGCGTCACCTGCCGCGAGGGCGCAGCGGGTTGATCCCGTCGCACCGGCTCTGGAATTTGACGCCGGCTGCGCAATCCGCCACGCTGCCAGACGGAGGGCGGGTCGATTTTCCAAGACGCACGTCGACCACAGCCTTCGAAAACCGCCTCCGTCGATTTACCCATCCACCCGATTATTTTCGAAGCCGCATACCTTCTGTAGCGCTCCGAAAAGTTCGTTTGTATCGACGGATTTTCTGAAAATGCGCGCGACACCCGGTTTGCCGCAGACTTCGCGCATCAGGCTCTGCTCGGTAATCGCTCCGAGATCCCGGCCGGTCAGCGCAAAGACTGGGATGTTCCCGGTTTCCGGTGTCGTTCGCAGCCTCGACATGAGATAAGGAATGCCCCCGTTCGGCAGGAAGTAGTCGGATACGATGACGCTTGGCGCCTCCCGGCACGCCATTCGGAAGCCTTGCCCGATATCCGATGCAAAAAGCAACTCCACGCCGCATTTATCCAGCCTGCTGGACAGGAAGTGCTCGATAGCAGGATCATCGTCGATCACCAGCATGCGGGGCGTTCCCGCATCTCGACACGCATCGGCTGCTGATCCAGCCCCTTGATCCTGTCCGCCATGCCTGGAAAGAGTTCGGTCAGCGCAACTCCGAAACCGACCCAGAATTTGGGGCCCTTGCGGACATAATACACGCCGAACTTTTCACATCGCTCGAGCGTCTCGGTCTCCCGGCTCCCCGTGAGCACGACCACCTTCAGGGCTCTTTTCGAAGGATCAAGCAGCCGCGCGCATACGGCCAGTCCGTCCGCTTCAGGCATGTTGACGTCGATCACCATGATATCGGGATGACTTCGAATGGCCTTGATAAGGGCCTGAATGCCATTGGTCGCGGTTTCGATCTCGAATCCCAAGCTCGCACATCGATCGGCGAGCAATTTCACGATTGAAGGGTCGTCGTCGGCGATCAACATGCGCGGCGGCTTTTCACTCATACTCAATGCATTCGTCATTTGTATATCCGATCCATCGCTTTCGGGCGGCCGTCCCTGGTCTCGACGCAAGCTACCACGCGTTCCAGCGCGGACCCGATCTCGCTCACGGTGCCCGAGCCGCCGCACTCAAGAATGACGGCTTCCTCGAGGGCCGCGGCGGCGTCGCTGATTTCGTCAAAGCCGAATATCCCCCCGGAGCCGGCCAAGCCGTGAGCGATGCTTCTGATCTTGGCCAAGGAGAAAGCAACGGCAGACCCATTCTCCAGTGCGGCCCAATGCCCTGCCAGTGCGACCAGATCACCATCGACGCGCCGCAGGAACTCTTCCCGCATCACCCCAAGCCGGACGTCCGGCGGCTCGACATGCGCGCGCACCGAAGCTGTGAGAATCATCGGATCGAACGGTTTCGGGATCACGGCGACAGCCCCGAGCGAACGAAGCAGATCAAGTTCGCGGCTCTGGGCACGCGCCGTCATGAAGACGACGGGAATGCCGACGGTGCGTGGATTTTCGCGCAACCGCGCGAGCGTGGCCGCGCCGTCCATCACCGGCATCATCACATCCAGCAACACAATATCGGGCGCCCAGGCGTCGGCGACAGCAAGCGCTTCCTCGCCCGAGGCGCAGCTCCGCATCACAATATCGGGGTCGAGACCAAGCGAGAACTCCACCACCGCCCGAATGTCCGGTTCATCGTCGACATGGAGAACACGAAGTGCGGTCATACGGCCTCCCCGGTGAGACTGGCAGGCGTGCGCGGCAGGCGATCTCGCGCCACTTCCACAAGAGCCGCAGAGACGCGCCCGATGCGATCAATGTGTCACGGATCCGCTCGTCCTGCGGCAAGTCGGCGACGCGGCGCCAGACCGGCAGTTCGACGTAAAAGATCGTGCCTCCTCCGGGAGCGGCGCCAAATCCGACCTCTCCGCCGAGCCGATCGACGATCTGCTTTGCGATGCTGAGGCCAAGGCCGGTGCCGCCCTTCCGGCGTGCGTTGGTGGCATCGGCCTGCGCGAATCTCTCGAAGATTCGCGGTCTGAAGTCGGTTGAAATGCCAGGGCCGTGATCACGCACCGAAATACGCACGAGATCAATCCCCTCTTCCTTCACGACCGTCACCATCACTTCGCCGTCCGGCGGGGAAAACTTGATCGCATTGGACAGCAGATTGGTAACGACCTGGGCAAGCCGATCGGTGTCGGCTCGAACGTCATCGATGTCAGGAGCCGCCTCGTACCGGATTTTGACACTGTGGCCTTCGGCGAAACCTCTGACGGATTCGATCGTCTGCCCCACCAGCGTTCTGACCTCGACTCGCCTGAAATCAAAGACGACGCAGCCGGACTCCAGCTTCTCGATGTCGAGAATGTCGTTAACCAGCCGGACCAGGCGTTGACTGTTGCTATACGCGATCGCGAGAAGCCGCGCGGCAGGTTCGGATAATATGCCGGCCGCCTTGCCCGTTAGAAGCCCAAGCGAACCGGTGATGGACGTCAAGGGCGTGCGCAACTCGTGACTTACGGTCGAAACGAATTCGTCCTTCAGCCGATCGAGCCTCTTGCGCTCGGTGGCGTAGCGCAACGCCCGGAGCAGTCCGCGCGTTTCTATCTGCCCCTTGATGAGATAGTCTTGTGCACCTTCCTGCAGGGATTGCGCCGCCAGCGCCTCGTCGTCGAGGCCGGTCAGCACGACCAACGGAACACCTGGGGCTGCCATGCGGACCCGACGAATCGCAGTCAATCCCTGCGCGTCCGGCAAACCCAGATCGAGCAGGATAATGTCGACGGCACGCGCGGCAAGATGGCTCTCGGCCTCCGCCATGAAGCTGACACAGGTCAAATCGACGTCGAGCGAGCTATCCTCGTTGAACATCTCGCGCAGCAAGCGCGCATCACCGGGATTATCTTCGACTAGGAGAACCGTTTTGATCGTTTTCATGCTCCTTCACCATGCGCCTGTTGAGGCAATTTGACCTTGGTCAACCAAAAATCATTGATGCTCTTGACGAGACTTTCGAACTCCTCCAGTTGCACGGGCTTGCTGAGGTAGCAATTCGCCTGCAACTGGTAACTCGTCAGGATATCTGCTTCAGCATCCGACGTGGTGAGGATCACCGTCGGGATGGTTTTCAGGTCCTTATCCTCCTTGATTTGAGCGAGGACCTCACGGCCGTCCATCTTGGGAAGGTTCAGGTCCAGCAGGATGAAGTCCGGCCGCGGCGCATCGGCGTGAACACCCTCATGCTTCAGAAAAGCCATGGCTTCCACACCGTCCGCAGCCACGCGCAAATCAATCGACTTGCTGGCGTCGCGGAAGGCTTCCTGCGTCAACCGGACATCGCCCGGACTATCTTCAACGAGAAGCACTAGTCGCCGCATTTGTGGGCCCTCCTTCGTTCCGTGTCGGCTGCGGCAGCTTCGCTCTGGTCAGCCAGAATGCGTTGATGCTTCGCACGAGGTTATCGAACGCGTCCCAATGCGCCGGCTTGCGCAGGTAACAATTGGCCTGGAGCTGGTAACTGATCAAAATGTCCGCCTCGGATTCGGACGTCGTCAGGATGATGGTCGGGATGATTTTCAGATTCTGGTCCTTCTTGATCAAAGCCAACACTTCCCGGCCATCCATCTTCGGCAGATTGAGATCGAGCAGGATTAGATCGGGCCGCGGAACATCGGCGTAGATGCCCTCGCGCCTTAGAAAGGCCATCGCTTCCATGCCGTCGGCAGCCAGATGCAAGCGAACCGCCTTTCCGGACTCACGAAACGCCTCCTGCGTGAGCCGGACGTCACCTGGGCTGTCTTCAACCAAGAGAACTTCGATGGCCATTCCGTCTTCCTCCAATTTCAATTCCTCTCGCTTCCAGTCAGGGCGAAACGAAAGGTGGATCCCATTCCCGGTTGCGACTCGACCGAAATCTGGCCGCCATGGCGCTCCACAATCTTCTTGCAGATCGCGAGTCCGATACCGGTTCCGGAAAATTCCTCCCGCTTGTGCAGCCGCTGGAACATGCCAAAAATTCTTTCGAAATACTGCGGATCGATTCCGAGTCCGTTGTCCTGCACGGAGAATCTGTATTGCTTGCCGCCGTTCAGGGCGGCGACATGAATTCGGGGAATCCCCGGGCTCTGATACTTGATCGCGTTTCCGACCAGATTCTGAAACAGTTGAACCAACTGCATTTCGTCCGCCAGGACGTTGGGTAACGGGTCGCAGGTAACCAGCGCACCGCTCTCCTCAATGGCGCTGCGAAGATTCGAAAGCGCGGTTTTCAAGGCAGCTTCGCTGGACGTATCGAGCAGATCTTTTCCCTTCGTCCCGACACGCGAGTAGGCCAGCAAGTCCTGAATCAGGCGCTGCATGCGGGTGGCGCCGTCCACCGCGAACGCGATGAACTCATCGGCATCGGTATCGAGCTTCCCCTTGTAGCGCCTAGAGAGCAGTTGGGTGTAGCTCGCCACCATCCGCAACGGCTCCTGCAAATCGTGGGAGGCGATGTAGGCGAATTGCCCCAGTTCCTCGTTGGAGCGATTGAGCTCCTCGACTTTCTGCAAAAGATGCGCCTCGGCTGATTTGCGGACGCTGATGTTGCGAATGGCCGCCGTCACCAGTATGCCCTCGGCACCGCCGAGGGGACTCAGCATCAGCTCGATCGGAAACTCCGTCCCGTCCTTGCGCCGTCCCGACAGTTCAAGTCCGGTTCCAATCTGCTGCGCCAGCGCATCTTCCGCAGAGCGAAGGCCGTCGGCGATCAGCCGTTCGGAAAAACCTTCAGGGATAATATTCGTGACCTTCTGTCCGAGCAGTTCATCGCGGCGGTAGCCGAACTGCTTTTCCGCCTGAAGGTTCAAGAGGACGATTTCTCCGCCCTGGTTCACCACTACCATCGCATCAGGAGCCGCCTCGAGCAGACCGCGGTATTTTCCTTCCATCTGGGCGAGAACTTTTTCGGCATTCCTGCGCACGCTGATATCGCGGATCGCGGCCGTAACGAGCGTTCCTTCCGGGCTTTCCAGCGGGCTCAGCATGATCTCTATCGGAAATTCACTTCCGTCCTTGCGCAGCGCGTTGAGCTCGATCCCGGTGCCGATCTGCTGCGCCAGCGCGTCTTCCGAAGATCGCAGATCGTCCGCAATCAACCGCTCGGCAAAGCCTTCCGGAACGATGTTCGTCACCTTCTGGCCGAGCAATTCGTCGCGGCGATATCCGAACTGTTTCTCGGCCTGCACATTGAGCAGCACAATCTCCCCGCCCTGGTTCACCACCACCATGGCATCCGGGGCGGCTTCCATCAGTCCGCGGTATTTGGCGCCTGACTCGGTGCTTTCGGTAAGGTCGCGACTGATGACGCAGAAGCCTCGCAGATTTCCGGCCGGGTCACGCGATGCCGTATAGGCGGTCCGCTCCAGGTAACGCGTGCCGTCATAGCGCACACGCATGCCCTGTTCTTCGTACTCACCATTTTCTGCAGCGATCCGCAGCAATTCCTGCGGCCTGCCGCACGCGACGTCCTCGGTCGGGAAGAAGCGTAAAAAGTTTTGACCTGCCACCTCTTCGAAGGTGCAACCCGACATTCGTACCGCGCCGGGATTCCAGCTGCGTATCTCTCCGAGTGGGCCCAGCATCACAATCGCGTAGTCCTTGACCCCGTCCATGAGCGCCTGGTATTTGCGCTCGCTTTCCAGCAACGCCTGCTCTGCGAGGTCGCACCGGGTGCCGTCGCGCAACACGGTCCATCCGGCAGCACCTGCGATCAACAAGCCGAGCAGTGTTCCGGCAACCAGAATGACCTTGGTGTCTCTCTCCTTCGCGGCGGACGCGGCGCCGTGCAGTCCCAGCAACCGTTCCTCTTCGCCTTTCAGCTCAAGAACGATCGCCTTGTATTCAGCCGTAACTCGCACGCTCGGCCCCTCGCGGACCGACTGCATCGCCGCATCGATCCTCTGATTTCTGCGCAAGCCAATGATCCGCTCCGCCCGCGCCACCGTTTCGGCAGCCAGTTTTTCGAGGACGGGAAGCCTGCGCTGCAGTTCGCGACTATCCGGTGTCTCGCTGCGCAAAATGGGGGCGAGCCGCTCAATATCCATTCTCGCGGTATGATACGGCTGGAGATCGGCGTCTTCGCCTGTTATTACAAACCTGCGGACGCTCGATGAAATTTCTGCCATTCCGATGGTCAGACGCTGAAGGTCTTCCAGGACATCCCGGGGATAGCGAACCCATCGCTCACTTTCGTTGAATACAGCGATACCGCGATATGAGAACACCCCCATGACAAGCAGGACTGCGATCGCGGAGCCGAACGCCAGTCGCACTGTTCGAGTTGAGAGCGACCTGATGTTCATTCCTGATTATTCCCGTGTGCAGCCGCACCGACCGGCATATCGGACTCATCCGGGTGTTGAGATGCGACCGTGCCCTACGCGGCAGTCGCACGTGAGCATCGTCTTGTATTAATATTGCGAAAGACTAATTGGTCGGCACTAGCGCCGAACTATTAATACTTACGCGTATCGGTATAAGTACTGCCGCGTTCGACGCTACATTGGCAATTTGTCAGCACTGATCAGTGCGCGATCAAGCGTCATTGGCCGCGGCTTGAGGTCTTCCGGATCAAATCAGCCGCGTTCCTGGCCCCGAGCTTTCCCATGAGATGGGCACGATGAGCCTCGAAGGTCCGCGTGCTAATTCCCAGTCGATACCCTCCTTCCTTGTTGGACGAGCCATCTATCACCAGCGCGAGCACTTCCTGCTCGCGCGGCGTCAACGGATGTCGATTAGCGAGATGATCAACGGGCGATGCGGCGCCGCTTGCCCTGGCTCGACTGTCCCGTGCCCACATATCGATCGCCTCGCGGCCACGCGTGATGGCAACTTCCGCGTCCGCCAATGTCTCACCGGGCTTGACGACGCGTTCGATGATATCGCAGATACGCTCTACCTCGCGCAGCGCCATATCGACGTTCTCGCGCACCGATACCGAGCCGGCTTCGGCGCTGTCGGACCGCTCGGCTGCCCGTTTGATTTCGTGGAGAACGAACAATAGTGCGGTCAAGGGCTCGCTAAGCTGATGCGCCATTGCCGAGCTGGCGTCGTCGACTGCTCGCCTCAGTGCCTCCGGCACAAGCTCCGCCTGGAGCCGGCTGAGCTTGTCCACGGCGGTCGTAAACCCGAGTGCAGATGGCACGGTGTTGAGGTAAGAATTCTCAGGCTTCTTCATGGCTGTCCCTTTCCTGATTCCGGTCTCTACGGCGAACAACCGGTAGCGGCGGATCGAGGATCGCACATACCGCCGTCATCAATTGCCTGGGCGTAAACGGCTTTCGCAGGCAGACCGCCGCACCCGCTACGGTCGCCATACCCAGAAAATCCAGACTTGGGTCCATCGAATCGCGGAATCTGAAACCCGACATCGCAAGAATCGGCACCGCCGGAGCCCGCCGGCGAAATTCAGTTATGGTTGCAAGACCGCTCGTCCCGGGTATGAAAATATCGACGATGGCCAGATCGAAATGAAATGATTCAAAGGCTCTCATTCCGGCAACGGCGTGCGGCGTAATCACCGTGTCGTAGCCCTCGCGGTCGAGCATCATCCGAATAGCCGCGCCAACCGAAGGGTCGTCCTCGATAACGAGGACCCGCATCATAATGGGCTGTCCGCACCGTCAAATATCACGAGCACGGACCTCTTCCTCAAGATGGCTCCTCGCATTTGACCGATCGGCACCAATAGCGATCGTTCGGAGATTCCTGGCCTCATCGATTGCGTGCAACATAACTTACTACCGTGGAAATACGTTGTTCAAAACCGCTCAGCTTGCCGCAATAAATCTACCTACGTAATGCCGCGGCATCTGCACGAGTAGATTTACCAAATTTATCGCAAACATAATTGCGCGTAGCATGACTCCGACCCGCTTCAAGCCGAAGGGACGGACAATGCAGGAACCTGCTCCCCAGCAACGATGGTCTCACACTTTCAACAAGGTCGACCGGGACGCGAAAATGAAGCAGGCGTTGGACTGTCTTGAGGCTGAGAACAGCCAGCTGAAGCAGCTCGTAGTCCGGCTTTCCGAAACGATCATCCGAAATATTGTCTCCAAACGGTGAGGCATCTCCAAATCGCCCGTTTCCGGGTTTCCGGACCTCCACAGCCTGGGCCGAAACAAGCCACCACGAGTGCCCGCAGGATCTCAAATGGCTTTGAGCTGCGCCGAGTCTGTGAGATCGCGTTTTCACACGATCGTCAGCGTGGGCAAGGCGCTGGGCATGACCGTCGTCGCCGAAGCGTGGAAACCGCCGAGCAGAAAACATTCCTGCGCGATCACGCCTGTAACGAAATGCAGGGTTTCCTGTTCAGCAAGCCGGTGCCGCCCAAGCAACTGGCGGATCTGCTCCGGCCCACGCCTCTGCTCATCTCCCCGCCCCTATCAGCAGGTCTGTTCGATCGCCGTTTCCGGAAGCAACCTGGTGGCGCCGTTCAGGGCTCGCGAAAGCCGCCGTCTGAGCTGGTTCGATGATGGCATGGCGTGCTGCAGCCGACCATCCGACGCCTGGAAGCCGGACGGCCGGGCGCAACAATTTGCAGAGTTGAGCAGATCTGAACAGCGGCCGGCATCGATATCATGCAAACTGTATCATTACCGCGTGATCCTCGGCATCTACCGGTAACAGAGAGTGTTGTGCTCCCGCCTTTCTCGGGGAGCGGCAGAATGCCCGTCTTTCAAAGCGTCTCCGAGCCTGAATTGTCTCAAAGATATCGCCTGAACGCGATTGGATGCGAGAGGCAGGCCAAACGCGCGAGCAATCAGGCCACGGAACAACGATGGCTTGAACTCGCAGTGCAGTGGCATTCGATGGCGGACCAGGCCGCCAAAATGCCGGGCGGCGCCTCGCGGCAGGAGCCTGATCAGATATCCCGGAGTCGGTTCTAATCAATTTTGATAGCTGAGCAATATTGACTAGCGAGTCCGGTACGGCAGACGCATGCTTTGCAGCGTCGCCCAGATTGCGAGTGCTGCGGCCAACGCTCGTTTTGACGGATGCGAACAAAGTGACGGCCCCAGCTCGGGCGGCGGCGAGAGCTGAGGCCGTCGTTGTGTGCGGTGCTCGATCGCCAAGCGGGGAACTCGGTGGGAGCACGGCCCGGCAAAACCAGCACACATGGTTCCATTACGTGTGTTCCGAACTGAACACCCGTCAAGGTTTTCCACAGCCTGTGGTTTATTTTGAACACCCTGATCGAGCAGCAAGCGGCAGCGAATAGAGCACGGCCTGATCGAGCCGCCGCCCGGGCTGAGACACCCTCGTCAACGCTTGGAAATCGTTGGAAAATTGCCCTCCGACGCGACTGATGCAAGCGATTTGGAATACCGATTGATCCCCTTACGGCCGGTACCAAGACCGGGACGCGTGCTCGGTAGCCGTCCTGCTTTGAGCAGGAAATTCAGCAAATAGTCGGGCCCCGCCCGCTGCCGATACCTTCGGCCTCACCATCCGTCGTCCCGTTTTCAGGCCTCGATGACGGCGACGAAGCCCTGATCGCGGATGTTGCCTTATTCTTGAGGGCTCGCCTCTGCAGCGTCGCCGTCGGTTTCACCGGTTTGCGCAAAGCATTGAGAAGATCTTTCAACCGTTGATCCAATTCGTTCGCTGCTTGCTGTTCACCGCATGTTGTCGGCACTGGCTTTGCCATGGCGTGTACCGTCTCGCTTGTTTGGGTTCCGGTAGGAAACACCATCATGCGCCCACTCCGAATAATGAGCAGTTCAATAAAGAACTTGGGTCACGCCTTTTTTGAGTGACTCGTCGATTCCCTTCGGGATTAAAATCGCACGGGCGATATCTGCGCACGCGCTTATTTCCTCGACGTGCCGTCCCAACAAGGCGCTTCCCCAGGCGACCGATCGGGCAAGGGTTGCCGAAGCGACGGCGGTTGCCGCAGTTGCAGTTTGCGTCGCTACGATGTCCTTGGTTCTTTTGTTTTTGAAAGCGATCAATACGGATGTCCCCCTACGGTGACCCCAGTATCCGCCGCCTTCAACAGCGGCACCAAAACGACGACAATGAGGATCAATTCGATACGACGCCTCCCTTGATGGTCGTGACTTCAAATATGGAGCTGCCTCCCGTGCACTAAGTTCCGCCTCACCAGGACGTATCGGTCAAGGAGACCGGCATCTGCATTGTGGATGACACGCGCGGGATTGTGAGGAAGTGAAGGTATCGATGCGAGACTACTTGAAGGGCTTGCCTAGAATCCGCGCCTTGGCACGAACAACAATTATTGGGCTTTCAACACGATAGCAGTACTTACGTCAAACATCCGGCATCGATTAGTGCCGACAGATGCTCAATTTGAGCTATCGACTACTTTCTGCTGCTAGTACACACCATGCGCATCGATACGGGATGAAATGATGCGCACGAGGTCGGCAACATTCTTGGCGCCGATCTTGCTCATGATATTTGCGCGGTGAAATTCTATTGTACGCGGACTGACACCCAAGCTTTGACCTATTTCCTTGCTAGATTCGCCGCGAATGATCTGAGAAAGCACTGCTTTTTCTCGGTAGGTGAGGTCAGCAGGGTTGGGGGACGAGCTTGAAAGAGCTGTGATCGTCTGTTTCAGCGCTACGATTTCATCCTCTGCGCGCTTTAGCTCCGGAGTGTCCGCAAACTCCCATGAGCCCTGCCTGCCATAGATCGTGAAATGATGTGCGCGCACGATTTCAGGAATATCGATTGCCCGTCGGGCCGCTAGAGAATGAGTGCAGAGCACGATGATCCGTTTTCCGGCGACGGTTCGGTCGAGCTCCAGATCGTATTCGCAGAATTCCTTCCAATGATCCGTTTCAAGCCAGGAGGCGTTGCCGCTGATTCTGAGCCCGGCATGTCCACGCGCTTTTGCGTCTCGCAGTTTTTCGATCCAGCTGCCAGTAATCCGCTGCAGGTTGAATTCGTCTGGCCGGACGTCCCATTTTTCCGTGGCCGTAACACTCATTGCTCCCGCAAGTTCCAACTCTGCCAAATTGGTAATTCTGGAGATCAGGGCCGCTTTCGCCAGCTCAATCGTAATCGGATCGGAAACCGACCAAACGCAGCACTCATTATTTTCAAGGCCGGCTTTGAAGTACGCTACGGTCGTTTCAATGAGATCGCTTTGGTTCTCATAAAACAAGCAGATATTAGTCCCCCAATCGGTTGAACCAATGAGAGCAATGCCTGTCTCTATTTGTGAGTTTGATTTCACAAAACGTCTTTCGCCAACGCGCGCAGTTACCCAATGGAACGATCAGTCGTCGCGAAACGAGTACCGGAAAAATGATGATGTTTCGGGAAGTCGATGGCGTATTATTTTGATGCACTGAGACGTTACTCCGAACAATAGTACCGGCGCCTGCCTAAATGCAACTTCTAAGACCCACGGCTGGTGCAGGACAACTTTGGTGCGGCGTCAACTCGCGCGTCGCCAGCGCAGACACGAGACGCTCTCGTTATCGCTCGAGCTTAGACGTGCCGAGCTGATTCGCAGAGTTGTCTTCCAAAGCGCCAGCTACCGACATTGCTGGGTATGGGCGAACTTGGTCAGCCGGTTTAAACCGTCCGTTTTGAGAAGCGACGTTCACGAGAACCAGCTTGGACAGATCGACCACCAGGCCGCGGAGTTGAGAATTCTCCGACCGGAGCCGCTCCAGATCCTTTAAGCTATTGAAACCAATTTCGGTGGGGGCGCCAAAATGACTCATCTAGTTCCGTGCTCCAATTGATTCGTTAGTATCCCGGTGAACCGCAGCATTCGCTACCGTATAAGTACGTGGGCTTCCTTCCGTGATCATATTCGTCCTCTTGGCGATACGAGGCGGGAGTGCAGCACTCAGCACCGATATTGCGACGCAAGGCATCCAACCTCGGAAATTATGCTCTTCCGTCAGCGGATCCGCAGTTCAGTATGGCTCGGTTTTGAAAATAATTTACTGAGCGGGAACGCGCGTAATCAGCAGGGCCCCTCGTCGTCGGCCTCTTCCTCTCTTCTCACAATATACATTGGTAATTGAGCAGTATTGATCAGCGAAAACGGCGAGATTGGGCTCAGACTTGGATGGTTCGAGCCTTTTGAAAGAGGTCTTACGCCGTCCAGCTTATGATCAAGAATCAATGGTCGGTCATATGAAACGCGAATGTCCTGCTCTGCTAAGGAAGCTCGCCCTGCTCGGCTGCTCTCAAATGCAAATCGGTTGGGTGGGGCTCGAATACACAGCTCGTGGACGCACAATGCAGAACTGGACGCCACACGAAATCAGCCGATCTTATGGGGCAGGATGCCGCACCACTTGAACGTCTATCGTGGGCCTGAACCTGGATAAATCGTTCAGATCCGCCGAAGCCGCGGGATGATTTGCCCGCTGTGGGCGCCATTTGGCTCCGTCTTGACTCATTGCCCGCTGCGATCTCGACCCTGCTATCAGATGATGTTCTGTAGTGCTTGTGCTCCGTCTCATTGCCAGCTTGGCGCTTTGGACAAGCTCAGCGACCGCGTGCCGCACCGCTATCAGCAGCCGCGAGCCGGACGTCACCCCCCAAAAGTGAAGAAACTGGGTTTAAAAGAAAGGGGAGGCCGAGCCATGGCTGTACGATCTCGTGCAGCGTCAAGGCTGTCTTCAGTGTCAGCGCTGCGGTATCGAGATATGCTGGCTCCATCAGAGCATAGCTGAGGGCCATGTGCGCCACTCGCCAGTGGTGCTGCTCGCGCTCTTCTTCGGATAAGCTTAAAACAAAGGCTGATGCATCTCCAACCGTCGTCAACGGTTTGCCCATGTAATCGAGGTGGAACGGAAGCGGGCTATTGGTGTTCAGCTCTGACATTTCGTCTCCCAGTTCTTTCGATAATTGTTGAGACCCTAATTGCCGAGAGGGCTCTTGCGTAGCAACTCGTAACTATACGTGGAGAAAATGGGTTGACTAACAGCTACTTACTAAAACATATCAACGGCTTCGGAATATCGCTGTCCTGCAGTCTGCTCGCTCGTCTGGATTTAAGTTACGCAGTTTGCGGGGACGGCCAATATGTATGCGAGTTGGATTGCTGTTGGCCTTACGAGCTTCGGCGAAACCCGCACGAAACGCCGCGACGCCCACCGGCGTCCATTTAAGGAAGCGAACAGCGAGCGCGGGGGATGCGGTGAACGCGACCGACGTCGGACGTGGAGTTTGGACTTGGCAGGGCGGCCCTCAACGTTAGGCCAACTAAGCGGCCGCCTTGCCGACATTCGGTGGTTGGCCGAGAAGCTCCGCGAGCTGGCTTGCGGGCCTGGGCTTGCTGATCAGAAAGCCTTGTACTTCCGTGCAGCCTTCCAGCCGAAGCCGCCGCAACTGCTCGACGGTTTCGACGCCTTCGGCGGTGGTGGCCATGCCGAGGGTGGCGCCGATTCCCGCCACCGCGCGCACGATCGCGATTGAATCTGCCTTCTCGTCCATATCATTGATGAATGAACGGTCGATCTTGATCTTGTCAAACGGGAATTTCCGCAGATAGCCAAGGCTGGAATAGCCGGTGCCGAAATCGTCCATCACGATGCGCACGCCGAGATCGTGCAACTGATTGAGCACAGCGATCGTCGAATCGGTGTCCTGCAACAGCACGGTCTCGGTAATCTCGAGCTCCAGCCGGTTCGGCGCGAGTCCCGATTTCGAAAGCGCCGAGATCACGTCGAGCACCAGCGTGTTGCTGAACTGCACCGGGGAAACATTGACTGCGATTTTGATGTGATCGGGCCAGGTCATCGCATCGCGGCATGCTTGGTTGAGAACCCAGATGCCGATCGGGCCGATCAAGCCGGTTTCCTCCGCCAGCGGAATGAAGTCGTTCGGTTGCACCATGCCGCGTTCCGGGTGAAGCCACCGCAACAATGCCTCGAAGCCGGAGATTTGGTCGCTCGCGAGATTGACCAGCGGCTGGTAATGAACCTCAAATTGGTCAAGAGCGAGCGCCTTGCGTAGGTCCAATTCAAGTGCGCGGCGGCGCTGCATGCGCGCGTCCATCTCCGGCTCGAAGAAGCTATAAATGCTGCGGCCGTCCTCCTTGGAACGATAGAGCGCCATGTCAGCCTTCTTGAGCAGCCCATCGGCGTCAACGCCGTCGTCCGGCGCAATCGAAATCCCGATGCTCGCGCCGATTATGGCCTGGTGCCCGTCGAGATCGAACGGCACCGCCAGTTCCTTGATGATCCGGTTCGCCATCGCGGTCGCGCTCACGGGCTGATTGGCCGCGGTTTGAATAACCGCAAACTCATCCCCGCCCAGCCGCGCCACGGCATCAGATGGCCGCACGCAGCCTCGCAACCGCTCCGATACCTGGCGCAGCAGCACATCGCCGATCGGATGGCCGAACGTGTCATTGACCTCCTTGAAGTGATCAAGGTCGATATAAAGCACCGCCACCTTATCCCCGTCGGCCACATTGCTGAGCGCCTCGGTCATTTCCTCACGAAAATGTACACGATTGGGCAAGTCCGTCAGCGCGTCATGATGCGCCATGTGGGCGATGCGCTGCTCGGCCTTGCGCCGCTCGGTGACGTCCTCATGGATGGCGACCGAACCGCCATTCGACAGCGGGTGATACGACATCGCGATGATCCGACCGTCGTCGAACTCATTGATCTCGAACCACGGCTTGCCGGCCCTGATTGCGGCGAGCCTTTCCACTATCATATCTTCGCCGCCACGCGCGTCTTCGGCAACCTTCAGACCGTGCGCCAGGATGGCTTCCAGCGGCGTGCCCGGGTGTGTGTGCTCTTCGCTCACTCGATAGATCTCGGCATAGCGCTGATTGCAGACGATCAGCTTCTGCTCGGCGTCAAACATGCACAGGCCAAGCGGCATGTTGTTGATGGCGGCACTAAGCCGCTCATATTGTGTCTGGATTTCTCCGTTTGACGATTCGATCAGCCGGGTGCGCGCGTCCCCGAGTTCCAAGACCATCGCGTTGAAGGAATGCACCAGTTTTTCAATTTCATCGTATTCGCCAGCGGCGAAATCGTCCGACAGTTGGTTCATCTCGCCGGTCTGGCGAATAGCCACGGCGTGATTGGCCAGTCGCGTCAGCGGGCCAGTGATGCGGCGCGCGAAAGCGCTCGCGAGCAGCAATGCACCCAGCACGGCGACAAGCGACGCCCCGATCACGACAGCCCGTGCATTGACGACGTCGCTCGCCGCCGCCGCACGCGCGTTGCTGTTGAGCGCGGTAACCGCCTTTTGCACTTGACTGAGGAGGTCAAAATATCGCCGGTCGATCGCTTCCAGTGTCTCGCGGTCCCGATTGATCTCAGCCTGCGCTGATGTCGCGGCGCCGTAGCCTTTGATGAGTCCATCGTCGCCAAGCAGCGATTCGCGCAAGTCCGCGACGCCCTGCTGCAAACGGGCGAATACCTCCACCCCTTCCCGATCGCGCAAGCGGCCTTGCAAGAGCGCCATGATCAGATCGATCCTCTTTAGCGTCTTTTTTGTCGTAAGTTCTATATCCGCGATAGCAACACTGCCACGGGCCGCCAGAATCTTCACAATATCGTCGAGTTGCTCCATCTCTCGCAGCACCTTGTAGGCGCTTCGCGAACGCGGATTGATTTCGGTGAAAAGCTCTGAGACGAGACCGGACAGTTCCGCTACTGTCGCGTTGCCGGTCTGTGAATCGATTTTCGCTTTCTCTTCGCTCTCAGCGATGAAGCCGTCGGCGCGGTCCACTATCGCGCTCAATTGATCCTTGGTGTTGCGGAGCAGGCTTTCGAAACGCGCGCGGCGCCCCTCATTGAGGGCGGTCGCAGCACCAACCGTGCCGCTCTTTTCGATGATGTCCTGCAATAGCCCCAAATACCTCATTTCGAGTTGCTCAGCAGGGTCGAACTCAATCCTGCTTCCGGCCCGATTGGCTTGAGCGCGCAAAGTGCCCAATCGCGTGTGGCTTTCTTCATCGAGCAAATTCAACTGTGTGCTGATCGTCTGAGGATCAGTGCCATTGCTGATAGAACTAAAGACGTACATGCGCATCCGTTGGGCGGTGTCGATCAGCGCGGCGCTTTCGGCCTGCAGCGGCGACGTGATATCGGCATAAACCATGATGGCGTTACCGATGCGATTGACGAACACCAGGCTTAGTGCGCCGCATACCGCCGTGGCACACGCAACAATGGCGAAGGCGATGAGCAGCTTTGTGCGCAACGGGGGCGTCGTTGCGCTTGGCATGGTGCGTGCGGACATCGGCCAGAATGCTTTCATTTTGCGGATTTGCCGGGAGTGTTCGACAGAACCGGCTTGAAAACCGGCACGCGGTTGTTGGACGTATCAGCGACATAGACGTAACCTGTGCCACGATCGATGATGATGCCGTGTGGATTGGAAAACTCGCCGGCGGCCGAGCCCTTGCGGCCCCACATCGTCAGGAATTTCCCGGCCTTGTCGAAAACCTGGACGCGGCTGTTGCCGATCTCCGTGACGTAGAGATTGTCGTCGCGGTCGAAGGCGAGCCCTGCCGGCGCCCGGAACTCGCCGGATCCTTCGCCCGAGCGTCCAAACAATGTGAGCAGATTGCCTTTGGGATCGAAAACCTGAATGCGATCGTTCTTGAGGTCACTGACGAAAAGTCTTCCACTGCTGTCGAATTTCGCAGCTTCGGGATTGCTAAACTTGCCTGGCTCATTGCCCGGACCGCCGAAATCGAACAACGGCTTGCCGTCAAGGGCGAACACATTAACTCGATGGTTGCCGGCGTCGGGCACATAGAGCTTCCCGTCGCGGATATCCATGAATTCGGACTTTATGGTCTGCCCCGGCTTCGAGCCATAGCCACTGAAGGTGATCAGCCATTTATAGGACGGGTCGTACTTCTTCACAAAGCCGCTGGCATAGTCGGCGACGAAGATATTACCCTCCGCATCGACGTCGATCCCTTCCGGCTTCTCCAGGCTGGCTTCGTCATCGCCCTTGCCGCCGAACCGTGCGATAAATTTGCCCGTCTTCGTATCAAAAGCTTGCACATATGCGTGGGAAGCGTCCGTCACGAGCAATTCGCCGTTCTTGCCGAAGGCGAAATCCTCGACATACTTGAATTGCCCCGGCGCAATGCCGTCGGCACCGATATCCATGACGTGCTCAAATTTCAGCTCATTGGCGTGCACCACGTTCGCCAGTGCAAGTCCGAGTGCGAAGATTGCCAACCATGCTTGCGTTTTTCGATATGACATGAACGACCTTTTGCATAATAAAGCTGTTCTGCTCGTGCGCACCGTTGGCCGCTCGGGTTGAACAAATTGGCTATTCAAATTGTGATGCAACGGGAATCCATGGATTGGATCCGACGTTGTCTTGATACTTCGCGACGCGAGCCCCGTAATGTTGATCCAACAATCGGGTTGTGTTGACACGGCGCGCACGATAGGCCACCGCTTGCTTCTTCCAGCGTTAGCGGGCCTTCTCCACCTTCAGTGTAGTTTCTTGATGCTAACGACTCATTAATTAATGTTGTCAAGCGAGGTGCGGATAAGGAGGATCGCACGACGACGAGCAAGCTCGGAAAAATGCCAATAGGCAGCGTTCACACTAGACCAAGGTCGCGCGACCCTGAAGAAGGTGAAATAAAAGGGCCCGTGAAAGCGGACCATTGCTCCCGTCGTGTAGCGGTTAGCAGGGGCCTCGATTGCTGCGGGTAAACAACGGACGGACGATGTGACCGCTGCCGATCGACCAAACAGGCTGGACTGGTCTTACAACTCCTTGCTTAAGGCATCGAGCGCCTGAGTCAGCCCGCGGAATGACAGCCCGATCGCGAGATCGCGTCCTGCGGCGTCCGTCCAAGTGATGCGTCCAGCGTTCGTCTGGGTTTTCCAGTGGCGCAACACATCATCCTTCAGGAGCGCATCGGCAATGCAGCCTCCCGGCAGGCATTTCCGCCAGCCGAGATCGAGCGGTTCCGGCGCCTTACCGTCAGCGGAGAAGCCAGGCGCGTTCGAAAAGGTTACATTGACCGGCAGAACGACGGTTAGACGTAGCGGATCGGTCTTCTTCAAACGTCCGATGGCCAGTTCCGCCACCGGGCTTTGCTGGTCCTGCGCGCGAATCTGCTGAGCCACTTCACACACGCGCTGTGTTTCGGCGCCATTGCCGAGGCGCTGGCAACGCAGGGCCCAATCGCCGAAATTGGCCAAGGTGCTATTTGGCTCGGCGTCGACGGGACGCGGAGGCTCTGGCTGGGTCGAGATTCCCAGTGAGGCGGCACGCCGCTGTGCCTCCCGTCGGGTGATCTCACCAAGCCGGACCCGAACCGGAGGCCGTAACCCAAGGCAAGGTTCAAGCTCTTTTGGCAGCCTATACTGGAAAAAATACACCGACCGCCGGCACACCTGATAGGAGGGCGCGCGGGAATTGTGGGCACCATTGCGGACTACACCGCGGACTACACGCTTCGCCATTTGCTCGCTTTCGCAAGCCGGAAACGCTGTTTTTCAGGGGTTTCTCGCGATGAGAAAGCGGCGGATAGGACCTAAAAACTGGCGGAGAGGGAGGGATTCGAACCCCCGATAGGCTTGCACCTATGCCGCATTTCGAGTGCGGTGCATTCGACCACTCTGCCACCTCTCCAGGCGCCATGACGGGTGATTTGCGTTACCCGCGGTCGGGGCGTGTTCTAGGCGAGGACGGCTGATGAGACAAGGCGTGGGGGACGACAAAATCCCGCTCGCAGGGCCAAATCGGCCCAAGAATCTGAGACCACGTCAGAGGAATCGCGGGAAGAATCCGTGCAGAAAGGGTGGGACCGCCAGACGCGGTAAAAACCGGCGGTCCCGTGCCGCTTCATTGAAATACTGGCCAGGAAGTGCGGCTTCGCCGGTCAGTCGGAGCGACGATCTGACGGTAGCAATCCGCGCGCGATCGGCAACGCGATCTCGGTTTTAACCTAACCAGTCAAGGTTACCGCGGCCGGCGCCCTCATTCCTTGCTCTTCTTTTCTTTCTTGTCCTTCTTGTCCTTGCCGTTTTCTTTCCTGCGGTTGGTAAAGCGCGCATTGCCCAGTCCGGTGCCGATCGTCAGCACGCCCCAATGTTCGACATCCTGCATGAATGGAACTTCGGAAAGCCCCTGCGCCACGCCGTCATTATGCATCAGGATAGCCGTGTCGTGATCGCCGATCTGCGGGATCGCCTCCACCAGGCTCGCCGGCAGGTTGAACTTGCTGCTTTCCCAATTGCCGGGCAGGTTCTGCGCGCCCTTCTCGATCGAGCCATCTTCATTGATCACGCCGGGACAGGAAATGCCGATGAAGGGCGCCAGCTTCAGCCCCTCGGTGTCGGCTGCGAGGATCAGATCCTTCAGCATCTTCACCACCCGCTTGACCGCCCCTTCGCGGGTCGGCTCATCGTCGGCGTGACGCCACAGTTCGGATTTCCAGACCTCGGCCTTCGATAGATCCGGCACCTTTTTCCAGCGGGTTTCGACCACGCCGCAGCGGATATTGGTGCCGCCGATATCGACCGCGAGGATGCTGTCATAGGCCTCGAAAATCCACGATGGCGCCAGATGCAGGCAGCCGATCAGGCCGGCGTCATCGGGATGGAAACGGATCGGCACCAGATCGATCTTGTAGCCCTCGGCCTTGAGAATGATGTCGGTGCGCGCGATCGCGATCTCGCCGACCCGGCTCTGGCGAAAGCCGCCGCCGACCACGATGCGCTCGGTATCGGCCCAGGCCTTGGTCTTGAGAAAGCGCTCGGTGACATAGGCCAGTTCCTGGGCAAATTCCTCGATCGCGCCGTGCACCAGCGCCGCCGCCGCGACGTCATCGCCGACCAGCGCCCCGTCGAGATCGCTCTTGGCGATGTCCCCGGCGGCTTTCTTGCCGAGCGGGTCGTCGCCGTTCTTCTTCAGCGGCTTGCGCAGGGCCTCCAGGATTTTTCGAAACGCGCCCTTGCTGGCGCGATCGCCAATAAAGCCCTCATCGTCCTTTAGTTCGACATTGAAGCTGTCGATGTCTACCGAGGGCAGACGGGTGGCGCCGTGACGGGCAATGCCCGTGGTGGTTGCGATTTCTTCAGCCATGTGGCCCCTTGCCCGGTCAAAACTGCGGTGACAACGAGTGGGGAACCCATTGGTTTCATTGGATCTGTGCGAGCCGGCTGTCGGGCCCGCCAAACCTGGCGAGCGGGACGAAAACGCCAGAAATACGCTAGGTTTAGCCCGATTTTGGCGAGCTTTGCCTTGACTTGGCGCGCCCGCAAGCTATAAGTCCGCCAATCCGGCGCGGGTTTTCTCGCGCTGTTTGTTTTTGCGCGGTTTTCTGAGGGACACTTCCTTGTCAAAGGATCATGCCCTGACGCGCGAAAATTGAACCCATAACGACTGAAGAAAAAGCCGGCCCGGACGTGTCCCTTTTGGGAATAGCGCCGAGGCCGGGATCGAACACGAAGGAATCAAACGATGTTCGCAGTCATCAAAACCGGCGGCCGGCAATACCGCGTCGTTCCGGATGATGTGCTCGAGATAGGCAAGATCGCCGGCGATGTCGGAACGATCGTGCAGCTTGGCGAAGTTTTGCTGGTCGGCGGTGACTCGCCGGTGCTTGGTGCGCCCACGGTTGCGGGCGCGTCAGTTGCGGCCGAAGTGCTGCAGCACAAACGCGGCCCGAAGGTCATCTCGTTCAAGAAACGCCGCCGCAAGAATTCGAAGCGCAAGCGCGGTTATCGCGACGAGATCACGGTGCTGCGCATCACCGAGATCCTGACCAACGACAACAAGCCGACCATCGGTCCGCGCCCGAAGCGCGAGAAGGTGGTTGTGGCTCCGGCCGACGGCGACGACGAGGCGCCGAAGGCCGCGAAGAAAAAGGCGCCTGCCAAGAAGGCCGCGGCGAAAGACAAATAAAAAGTGATCGCTTCGAAGCAAGATTTGAAGCGAGCTCCGAATTGAATTGAAATGATTCCGTCAAGGAATTGATCTAAAGATCAAAGAGAAATTGGAGACGGGCTATGGCTCATAAAAAAGCAGGCGGTTCATCGCGTAACGGTCGTGATTCGGCAGGCAAGCGCCTCGGAATCAAGGCGTTTGGCGGTGAGCGTGTCATTCCCGGCAACATCATTGCGCGTCAGCGCGGCACCACCTGGCATCCCGGCCTTAATGTCGGCATGGGCACCGACCATACTCTCTTCGCCAAGGTCGAAGGCCATGTCGAGTTTCGTGCAAAAGGTAACGGCCGCACCTTCGTGTCGGTAATTCCGATGATTGAAGCCGCGGCCGAGTAAACGGCGGACACATCGAGTCCGCCGGTCCTGTTGAACCGGCGGAGCTCCTGAAGGCTCCAAAGGGGAGGCGGGAAACCAGCCTCTCTTTTTTTGTGCGCGTGTTCCCAAAAATGGACACCGGTTTTGCGACCGGAACACGCGCCCTTAAATTAGGTGTTTGCATTCGCGAACAGGAGCCCGAGATGTTGCAGGATATTCCAATACCGACGTTGCGCGAGTCGAGAAGCTGCGTCCTCGAGACCGAACGGCTGACGCTGCGCAGGCCGACGCTCGCGGACGTAAAGGCAATTGCCAATCTCGCCAACGATCGCCGCATTGCGGAGAACACCCGCCGTCTGCCGCATCCCTATTCGCAGGAACATGCCATCGAGTTCGTCCGCGCGTTGGCCAATGACCAGCGCGAGACCGTGTTCCTGATCGAAAACAATCACACCCCGATCGGCGCCGTCGGTGTCGATTGGCGCCAGCCGGACGCGCCGGAACTCGGCTATTGGCTCGGCTTCGAGCATTGGGGCCAGGGCTTTGCAACCGAAGCCGCGCGCGCGGTGATCGATTTCACCTTCGAGCAATTCGACGTCGAGCACCTGATCTCGGGCGCGCGGGTCGCCAACCCGTCGTCGCGCAACATCCTGGAGAAATGCGGCTTCCAGTGGAGTGGCGTCGAACTGCACCGCTTCGAGGCGCTGGGATCGTCGACCCCGGTCGATTGCTTCCGGCTCACGCGCAGTGTCTGGTCGTCGCTGAAGAACTGGGCCAGTTCGACCAGAAGAGAGCGGTAGCGCTGTTCGTGCGCGCCCTCCCTTTCCCTCTTCCTGTGTGGGAGAGGGAGGAAGCCTTCTTCCTACACCGGCGGACTAACCGCCGTCTCCTCGCGGCCCAGATGCCGCTCGCGCAGGAAGATATAAAGTCCGGCGCCGATGATAATGGTGGCGCCTATGATCGTCGCCATCGACGGCACGTCGCCGAATACGGCGTAGCCGAACATCACGGCCCAAACGATCATTGAATATTGATAGGGCACCACAACGCTGGCCGGTGCGAGCTTCAGCGAGCGGTTGACGCACAGCAACGCCCCCACCGAGATGCAGCCCGCCGTCGCAAACAGCGCCAGACTATCGAGGCTCGGCGTCACCCAGCCGATCGGCGACAACAGCGCGCCGAGCAGGAACGTACCGGCGAATTGCGACGACGCCAGCACGATATCCGGCGTCGCCCGCAGCGAGCGGGTGATCAGCATCAGCACGGCAAACGACGTGCTGCCACCGAGCGCGATCAGCGCCGGCCAGCTGACCGTCTGCGATGACGGACGCAGCGCAATCAGCACGCCGCAGAAGCCGATCACGATCGCGGTCCAGCGCCGCCAACCGACATGTTCGCGCAGCACGATGGCGGACAAGGCGGTCACGAAAATCGGACAGGCCAGGTAATAGGTGATGACGTCGGCGAGCGGCAGATAGACGGTCGCGAGGAAAAAACAGGCGACTTCGAGGGTCGAGAGCACTACCCGCAGCAATTGCAGCCACGGCCGTTCCAGCCGGGCGAATTCGCGGCGATGCCGCCATGCCATTGGCGACAGCACAAACAGCGCCGCGCACGCCCGCAACCACAGCAATTGCCCGACCGAATAGGTCGCCACCATGTACTTGCCCAGCGCATCGCCGAACGAAAACATGAAGACGGAAAATACCATCAACCCGATGCCCGCCAGCCGCGCGGAGCGTTCGTCGGAGTGGACAGAGATTTTTGCGAATAAGCTCATACAAACAACAACCTCATCCTGAGGAGCGGCCGTTTGGCCGCGTCTCGAAGGATGATACGTTCATCGTCATGGTTCGAGACGGCGCACCGAACGGCGCAAGAGCGCCGCCGGGAGGACACCTCCTCACCATGAGGCAGCAGTTGCGTCAATACAGATCAATCACGACAGGACCCGCCATGGCCGACTTCGATCCCGCTTTGCATCGCATGGTGCCGCAGCAGCGCTGGTTTGAGGATTTTGTGCTGGGCGAGCGTTTCGTGATCCCGAGCCGAACCATGACTTCGGCGGTTTTCGCAGCGTTCCAGACCGCGAGCGGCGACACCCATCCGGTGCATTACGATGTCGAATATTGCCGGACCCGCGGCATGCCCCATCTGCTAGCGCACGGCTTCCAGACACTAGTTCACACCGCGCCCGGCGCCGGATTGTTTCCCTATCTGGTCGAGGAATCGCTGGTCGGCTTTCTCGAGCAATCGAGCCGGTTCCTGAAGCCGGTCTACGCCGACGACACCATCTACCCCGCGCTCGAAGTCACGGAACTGGTGCCCGGCCGCACCACAGGCACCGTCACCCTGCGCAGCACCGTGTTCAACCAGCGCCGCGAACTGGTGCTGGAAGGGATACAGAAATTCCTGATCCGCCGCCGGCCGGCCCAAACCTAAGACAGGCGGCCGCGGGTCCCGGCGCCTCGAAAAAGCCCCGAAAATTAAGGCTTTTCGTCAATGCCCGACAGGTTGAGGGTTGCCGCGTCGCTCCCCCTGCCCTACTTAGAAGCTCAGTTCGGAACCGAGGTTCTAGATCTCAGCTTTGACGCGTTTTCTAACGCAGATAAGTCTACGCAATCTGCGTAGACTTGATTGCGGCGCGAACCGGTACCCACTTCGCTCGAAAACGCTATGGTAGTCCCATGAAATTCCTTGATGAAGCAAAGGTCTATATCCGCTCCGGCGACGGCGGCAACGGCTGCGTCGCGTTCCGGCGCGAGAAATTTATCGAGTTCGGCGGTCCCTCCGGCGGCAATGGCGGCCGCGGCGGCGATGTCATCATCGAAGTGGTCGACGGCTTGAATACGCTGATCGACTATCGCTATCAGCAGCATTTCAAGGCGCAGAAGGGCACCAATGGCATGGGCAAGGACCGCCATGGCGCCAACGGCAAGCCGATTACCCTGAAGGTCCCGGTCGGCACCCAGATATTCGATGAGGATCACGAAACACTGATCCACGATTTCACCACGCTCGGCGAAAAATTCGTGCTGGCCGAAGGCGGCAATGGCGGCTTCGGTAATGCGCATTTCAAGTCATCGACCAACCGCGCGCCGCGCAACGCCAATCCTGGCCAGGAAGGCGAGGAGCGCTGGATCTGGCTGCGGCTGAAATTGATCGCCGACGCCGGCCTCGTCGGCCTGCCCAATGCCGGCAAGTCGACATTCCTCTCGGTGGTCAGCGCGGCAAAACCCAAGATCGCCGATTATCCCTTTACGACGCTGCATCCGCAGCTCGGCGTGGTCGACGTGGATGGCCGCGAATTCGTGCTGGCGGATATTCCGGGCTTGATCGAAGGCGCCCATGAAGGCGCTGGTCTGGGCGACCGTTTTCTCGGCCATGTCGAACGCTGCCGCGTGCTGCTACATCTGGTGGATGCAACCTGCGAGCACGCCGGAAAGGCCTACAAGACCGTCCGGGGCGAGCTGGAAGCCTATGAGGGGCAACTCGCCGACAAGATCGAGATCGTGGCGCTGAACAAGATCGACGCAGTCACGCCAGAAGAAATGAAGAAGCAGCGCGATCGCCTGAAACGCGCCGCCAAGAAAACCCCGCTGTTGATGGCTGGCGCGACTGGCGAAGGCGTCAAAGAGGCGCTGCGGGCGCTCGTGGATGTGATCGGCGAAGCCCCGGTGTCCAACAAGGCCAAGGGCTCCGCGCAGGCCGAGCCGTGGGCGCCATCTACCCCATAGGGATGACTACAAGCTCGCGCTGTCGCTGGGCGGCACCTGTGAAGGTCCTCCCCGCCCGCGCGGCTAAGGCGGATTTTACGCCGCTTATTTCCGGGATCCCGAAGGCAACAAGCTCAACGCCTTCGTGATGGGCTGAAGCCACCTCGCACTTCCCCTGCCGCGCCACTTCCAAATCATGGAGGTGGCGCGTATGTTTTTGATCAAGCGCTCTTCATTCGAAGTCAAATATAAGCCGCCCGAGCTTAGAGAACTTACATCGCATCATGACCAAGCCGAACAACGTCATCTGGATCATGTGCGATCAACTTCGGCATGATTATCTGGGCTGCACCGGGCATCCAACGCTGAAGACGCCGAATATCGACGCGATGGCGAAACGCGGCGTACGCTTCTCCAACGCCTATGTGCAATCGCCGATCTGCGGCCCCTCGCGGATGTCGTTTTACACCGGCCGCTACATGCGCTCGCACGGCTCGCACTGGAACGGCTGGCCGCTGCGCGTGGGCGAGCCGACGCTCGGCGATCATCTAAGCAAGATCGGCGTGCGCAATGTGCTGGTCGGCAAGACCCACATGGCGCCCGATATCGAAGGCATGAAGCGCCTCGGCATCCCGCCGGAATCGGTGATCGGCGTGCACGTTTCCGAATGCGGCTTCGAGCCCTATGAGCGCGACGATGGTCTGCATCCGACCGGCCGGCCCCGCCCGCGCTATGACGCTTATCTCAGGGAAAACGGCTACGAGGCGGCGAACCCGTGGGAGCATTGGGCCAATTCCGGCGCCGCCGACGACGGCACGTTGCAGAACGGCTGGCTGCTGGTTCATGCCGACAAGGCCGCGCGGATTCCGGACGAGCATTCCGAAACGCCTTACATGACCCGCCGCGCGATGGATTTCATCACCGAGGCCGAGCAGGACGGACGGCCGTGGTGCCTGCATCTGTCCTACATCAAGCCGCATTGGCCCTATATCGCGCCCGAACCCTACGCCAGCATGTATGCCGCCGATGATGTGCAGCCGGCTATCCGCTCCGAAAAAGAGCGCCAGGAAGCGCATCCGGTTTTCGCCGCCTATATGGACATGCGCTACTCCCGCAACATGTCGCGCGACGAAGCCCGAGAAAAAGTCATTCCGACCTATATGGGCCTGATCAAGCAGATCGACGACCAGATGGGCGTGCTGATGAACTTTCTGGAGCAACGCGGCTTGCTCGATACCACGATGATCGTGTTCACGTCGGATCATGGCGACTATCTCGGCGATCACTGGATGGGCGAGAAGGATTTATTTCACGAACAATCCGCAAAGATTCCGTTGATCGTGATCGATCCTTCAAAGGAAGCCGACAGCACCCGTGGCACGGTGTGCGACACGCTGGTCGAGGCCATCGATCTGGCGCCGACCTTCGTCAGCTATTTCGGCGGTCAGCCGCCCGATCATATTCTCGAAGGACATTCGTTGTTGCCCTTCCTGCACGGTGAACGGCCGTCCAATTGGCGCAAGGTGGCGTTCTCGGAATACGATTACTCGATGCAGGACGTGCGGCTGAAACTGAATCAGCCGATCGAGCAATGCCGCTTGTTCATGGTGTTCGATGGCCGTTGGAAATATATTCACGCCTCGGGCTTTCGCCCGATGCTCTATGATCTGCAGAGCGACCCCCAGGAATTCGCCGATCGCGGCGAAGACCCCGCTTGCGCCGATGTGATCGCGCGGCTGCAGGCGGCGCTGTTCGACTGGGCGCTGCATCCGAAAGATCACATCACGACCAGCAACGCGAAGATCGCCGCCTACGCGGAGAACCAGCTTCAGGTCAAAGCCGGCGTTCTGATCGGCATCTGGGACGAAGCGGAACTCGCTGCGATCCACCAGAAGATCGAGCAGCGATCGTCTCCATGACACCCAATCAATTGATCTTGTAGCCGGTGGCCTTGACGATCGGTTGCCAAAGCGCGGTGTTGTCGGCCAGTTCCTGGACTAGGCCTTGCTGCGTAGAGCCGGCCGGGATCAGGCCGAGCGTCAACAGCTTTTCGCGGATCTCGGGTTTGGCGATGGCGGCCATCACCGCCGCGCTCAATTTGCCGACAAATTCGGGCGGGCTGCCGGCCGGCAGCCACATCCCGTACCAGGCGTCGGCCACCAGATCGATGTCGCTCTCCCGCAGGGTCGGGACCTCAGGCAGGAAAGGCGAACGTTGCGCGCTGCTCACGGCAACCACCTTGAGACTGCCGGCCTGATGCTGGGCGACGACATCGGCTACCGGGGTCACTGCGAACGGCAGATGGCCTCCCAACATGTCATTGATGATCGGCGTGGTGCCGCGATAAGCCACGCGCGTCAATGGAATGCCCAGCGCCTGCTCGAGTTTCGATCCGGTGAAATGCGGAATGGTGCCGTTGCTCGGCACGCCGAATGACGCCTTGCCCGGATTAGCCTTGAGCCAGGCCACAAGTCCCTTGAAATCCTTGGCGTTCACCGCCGGGCCCGCGACCACGCAGAACTCGAAGCGGGCAAGCAGCGATACCGGCACGAAATCCCTGGCGGTGTCGAAGCTCGGCTGGGCCTCCACCAGCGGCAACAGATACATGGTCGGACCGGTGGTGACGAGGATGGTTGTCCCATCGGGGCGGGAATTCTTGACGGTCGTGATCCCAATCAGCCCGTCTCCGCCGTTGCGATCTTCAACGATGAAGTTGCGGTCGAGGGGCTGGCTTATTTGCTGCGCGAGAAGACGGCACAGCGAGTCGCCACTGCCGCCTGCCGCAAATGGAAAGATGATCCTGGTCAATGGGCCGGATTCGGCTGACGCATCGCCCGCTTTGAGCGACAACGCTAGGCCGCCGGCTCCCACCATGAATTCCCGACGGTTCATTTCCTGTCCCTTGGATGATTGTCGTTTCCGGAGCGGATTAGGAGCCTGATTGATATAGCCAGGCAATTCAACCGAGGGCCCGCAACGGACCTGTCTCCTCGCGCCCCGCGAAAAAGACCATGTTTTGAGGCGCGCCGATTGACTTGCGCCTGAGGTCGCCATGTTGCAAGACGGTATTTCTCATTCGCCCTCGACAGGCATTGCCGCAAGTCTCATCCATGGCCCGCCCGAGCTTAAAGAAATTCCGCCGCATCGTCGTCAAGGTCGGCTCGTCGCTGCTGATCGATTCCGACGCTGGCGAAGTACGCGAATCGTGGCTGACCGCCCTCGCTGCCGATCTGGCCAAGCTGCACAAGGAAGGCCGCGAACTCCTGATCGTCTCATCGGGCTCGATCGCGCTCGGGCGCAGCCGCTTGAAACTGCCGCGTGGCGCCTTGAAGCTCGAGGAAAGCCAGGCCGCGGCGGCGGTCGGGCAGATCGCGCTGGCGCGGATCTGGTCCGAGGTGCTCGGACATCACGGCATCGGCGCCGGCCAGATCCTGGTGACCTTGCAGGATACCGAGGAGCGCCGCCGTTATCTCAACGCGCGCTCGACCATTGCGAAGCTGCTGGAATGGCGCGCGGTACCCGTGATCAACGAGAACGACACGGTCGCGACCAACGAAATCCGCTACGGCGATAACGACCGCCTCGCCGCCCGCGTCGCCACCATGGCGAGCGCTGATTTGCTGATCCTGCTGTCGGATATCGACGGCCTCTATGACGCGCCCCCGGGCCGCAATCCCGACGCAAAACTGATTCCGATCGTGGAGTCCGTCACGTCAGACATCGAAGCCATGGCGGGTGCTGCGGAATCCGAACTGTCGCGCGGCGGCATGTACACCAAGATCGAGGCGGCCAAGATCGCGACCACCGCCGGCACCCATATGCTGATCGCGTCCGGCAAGATCGAGCATCCGCTGCAGGCGATCGCCGATGGCGGGCGCTGCACCTGGTTTCTGACCCCGGCCAATCCCGTCACCGCGCGCAAACGATGGATCGCAGGATCGCTGGAGCCAAAGGGCACGCTGACCATCGATGCCGGCGCGGTGACCGCCTTGCGCGCCGGCAAGAGCCTGCTGCCGGCCGGCGTGATCCGGATCGACGGGCAATTCGCCCGGGGCGATGCCGTGGTGGTGCGCGGCCCCGATACCCACGAAATCGGCCGCGGCCTGGTCGCCTACGACGCCGAGGACGCCGACAAGATCAAGGGCCGCTCGTCGCCTGACGTAATGACCATCCTGGGCATCAGCGGCCGGGCCGAAATGATCCACCGCGATGACCTCGTGATCGGCCCGAGCGGGGCATTTTCAGCCAATTAGAGCGTTTTCAAGCGAAGTGGACACCGGTTCGCGTCAAGAAAACGCGTCAAATCAAAAATCTAGAGCCCCGTTTCGATTCAATCGAAACGGGGCTCTAGGCCATTGGCCGAGTTGGCGACCGGTCCGATTGGTCCCTCCAGGCCTGCCAGCCATGCTCGCTCCGGGCCTTGCAAATCGTGGATTTCGGGGCGATTTCCGTGCTAAGACATGGCCTTAACTGAAGATGGACCCGATATGAGTGCGACGCTGAAGGCGATCGACGGAAGTGCCGATCTGCCGGCTTTGATGACCGGGCTTGCCGCAAGCGCGCGGGTCGCCGCGCGGGCGCTGGCTCTCGCCTCGCCGGAGCAGAAAAACCGTGCGCTCGATGCGATGGAGCGAGCCATTCGCACCCAGGCATCGGCGATCCTCGCGGCCAACGCCGAGGATGTCGCCGAGGTTCGTGCCGGCGGCGCCACCTCCGCGTTCGTCGATCGCCTGACGCTGACGCATCCGCGCATTGACGCGATGGCGGACGGTATCAAGACCGTGCGCGATATCGCCGACCCCGTCGGCGTCGTAACCGAGAGCTGGCAGCGTCCCAACGGCATGACCATCGAGCGCGTGCGGGTGCCGCTCGGCGTCGTCGCCGTGATCTTCGAGAGTCGCCCCAACGTTGCCGCCGACGCCGGCGTGCTATGCCTGAAATCGGGCAACGCCGTCATCCTGCGCGGCGGTTCCGACAGTTTCCGTTCCTGCCGCGCGATCCACGCCTGCCTGGTTCAGGGCTTGCGCGAAGCCGGCCTGCCGGAAGGCGCGATCACGCTGGTGCCCACCCGTGATCGCGCCGCCGTCGGCCTGCTGCTCACCGGATTGAACGGCGGCGTCGATGTCATCGTACCGCGCGGCGGCAAGAGCCTGGTGGCACGCGTCGAAGCCGAAGCGCGCGTGCCGGTGTTCGCGCACCTGGAAGGCGTCAACCACGTCTATGTCGATCACGCCGCCAATCTGGAAATGGCGAAGTCGATCGTGCTCAATGCCAAGATGCGCCGCCCCGGCGTCTGCGGCGCGGCCGAGACGCTGCTGATCGATCGTGCCGGCGCGCAGCTCAGCCTCAAGCCGCTGGTCGAGATGCTGATCGATGCCGGTTGCGAAGTGCGCGGTGACGATGCCGTGCAACGTGTCGATTCCAGAGTGAAGCCCGCGACCGACGAAGACTGGGACACTGAATATGAGGACGCGATCATCACCGCGAAGGTGGTTGATGGTGTCACCGAGGCGATCGCGCATATCCACAATCACGGCTCGCACCACACCGACGCGATCGTAACTGAAGACGACACCGCCGCGCGCAAATTCCTCAACGAGGTCGACTCGGCGATCGTGCTGCATAACGCGTCGACGCAATTCGCCGACGGCGGTGAATTCGGCTTCGGCGCCGAAATCGGCATCGCCACCGGAAAATTCCATGCTCGCGGGCCGGTCGGCGCCGAGCAGCTCACGAGCTTCAAATACCGTGTCCACGGCACCGGACAGACGCGGCCGTGAACATGCAATCCCGGTTCAGTGCCGCGTCGCGTTGTGAGCTTCGGAATCGGGGCACGCATTGAGGCCTGTTTCCGCGGCGTCGGCATCACAAGCGCTACCGCTGTTCAGCCAGGGCATGCGAATCGGTCTGCTCGGCGGCTCGTTCAACCCGCCGCATGCCGCGCATCGCGCCATCAGCCTGTTTGCGCTGAAGCGACTGAACCTCGACCGGGTATGGTGGCTGGTGACCCCGGGCAATCCGCTCAAGGATCATGGCGGCTTGCACGATCTCGACGAACGCGCCGAGGCGGCGCGTCAGATGGCCAACGATCCGCGCATCGATGTCAGTTGTCTCGAAGCTGTCATCGGAACCCGCTATACCTTCGACACGATTGCATATCTGCGCCGCCGCACTTCCGGCCTGCGCCTGGTCTGGATCATGGGCGCTGACAATCTCGCGCAATTCCACCGCTGGCAGAATTGGCGGCGCATTGCGTCCGAAGTGCCGATCGCAGTCATCGACCGCCCCCCGCAAAGTTTTCGCGCGCTGTCCGCGCCCGCAGCTCAGGCGCTTGCGCATTATCGCCTGCCCGAGAACAAGGCCGGCCAACTGGCCGACCAGCGCGCGCCAGCCTGGGTGTTCCTGACTGGCCTGAAACTTGATCTGTCGTCGACCGGGCTTAGGAACCCGGACGGGAGCTGGAAGTGAAGGAACCGGGGTTACTGGAAAGTTGAAACCATTAACCCCACATGCGTAGTATAGTTAGCGGCGCCGGATTCGGCGTTCGCGATACAGTGAAAGGAATGGTCCCTGGCCACATCTGTATTGTCCAAGTCTGTTTTACCGAAGTCTGGCCTACCCAAGTCTGGCTCGACTAAGTCTGGTTCAGCAAAGTCTGCGTCGACCAAGTCTGTCTCGACCAAGTCTGTACCTGCCAAGACGCGTAAAACATCGACGAAAGCGGCGGCCTTGAAGGCGCAAACCGACGCCGACAAGACCCTGAATATGATCCTCTCCCGCCTCGACGACATGAAGGCGGAAGAAACGGTCACCATCGACCTTCGCGGCAAATCCGCATTTTCCGACTACATGGTTGTCACCACGGGCCGCGTTAACCGGCACGTTGGCGCCATTGCGGAAAATGTGACCAAAGGCCTGAAGGAAACCGGCATCAAAGGTATCCACGTCGAGGGCTTGTCCAACTGCGACTGGGTGCTGATCGATTCCGGCGACGTGATCGTGCACGTATTCAGACCCGAGGTGCGTGAGTTCTACAATCTGGAAAGATTGTGGACCCATAACCCGGCGGCGCCGCAGGCGGTCTGAGCGGGTAAGCCGATGCGAATCGGCGGATGCGCATGCTAGTTTAGCGCACGCATTGTAATGCGTGCGGGCTTTCGACTTGACGCATTTTCTGCGGCAAACCGGACGCCACTTGCCGGAAAATGCTTTGCATGCGCCTCGTCGTCGTTTCCATCGGCCGGCTGAAACAGGGCCCGGAGCGGGAGCTGGCCGAGCGCTATCGCGAGCGCTTCGACGACATCGGCCGCAAACTTGGTTTTCGCGGTCTCGATATCCATGAAATTCCCGAAAGCCGCGCGCGCGACCCGGCCACCCGGATTGCCGAGGAAGCCGCGGCGATTTCAGCGGCGATCCCCGAAAAATCCGTGCTGGTGGCGCTCGATGAGCGTGGCGATAATGTCGATAGCGCGACCTTTGCCCGGTATCTTGGCCGCTGGCGGGATGAGCAGGCCGGCCATACTATTTTCACGATCGGCGGTGCGGACGGACTTTCGCCCGATTTGCGGCGCAAAGCCAAACTGCGTATTGCGTTCGGCTCCGCGACCTGGCCGCACCAAATGGTACGCGTCATGCTCCTGGAACAGATTTATCGGGCTGCGACCATATTGGCCGGCCATCCCTATCACCGCGCGTGAGCCACGCCGGCAACAAAGAAGGCACTGATTCGAGTTCGATGCAGCGAAGTTCCGAAACTCATTCGCGCTTCGACACCGCCCGTCGCGGTAAGCGGCACGCTTTGCCGATTTCTCTTTCGATCGCCGCCGTAGCCGCAAGCCTTGCCGGGATGAGTCTTGCCGGCACCAGCCTGCCGGCCGCTGCCCAGGTCGCAACGGTGACGCCAACACCGGCCCCTGCCGCGACCGCCTCGCCCGACGCCATCAAGCAGCGCGAGCAGGAACTCGAAGCCACCCGCGCGCAGCAAAAGAGCGCCGCGGATGCGCAGGAAAAACTCAAGGCCGATATCGCAGCGATCGGACAGGACCGCGCCAAGTTCAATCAGCAGCTGATCGACATCGCAGCCCAGGTGCGCGGCGTCGAGACCAAGATCGGCGACGCCGAAGCGCGCCTGCGGCCGCTCGACGATCGCGAGCAGCAAATCCGCAGTTCGCTTGATTCACGCCGTTCCGAAATCATCGAGGTGCTGGCCGCCTTGCAGCGCGCCGGCCGCCGCACCCCGCCGGCATTGCTGGTGCGGCCTGAAGACGCATTGCAATCGCTGCGCACCGCGATGCTGCTCGGATCCGTGGTGCCTGAACTGCGCGATCGCGCGCAGAAGCTCGCCGGCGATCTCGGTGAACTGGTTGCACTTCGCAAGACCATCGCCACCGAGCGCGACCGGCTTGCAATCGACCGCGATAAACTCAAGGACGATCAGACCCGGCTCGCGGCGCTGATCGACGAACGGCAACGCCAGCAGAGTTCGATCGAGCAAGACATGGCGGCTGAAAGCGCCCGCGCCATCACGCTATCCAAGCAGGTCGATACCCTGCAGGGCCTGATCGCCAAGATGGAACAAGATTCCAAAACGGCGGCAAAGGCGGCTGCGACCGCCAGCCTGCAGGGCGCTCCAGTCAACCTTAACGGCAAGCCGAATCTGGGGGCACTCAAGGATCCCTCCCGCCTGAGCCCTGCGATCGCCTTTGCGTCGGCCAAGGGCCTGTTCGCGTTACCGGTGAATGGCACACGAATTCGCGAATTTGGCGGTTCCGATGGTGCAGGTGGCGTCGAAAAAGGCATTTCCTTGGCGACCCGGGTCGGCGCGCAGGTCACAACCCCGTGTGACGGCTGGGTTGTTTACGCGGGCCCCTTCCGCAGCTACGGACAACTCTTGATCCTTAATGCCGGGGGCGGGTATCATGTCCTGATCGCCGGGATGGAGCGCATTTCGGTTAATATCGGCCAGTTTGTACTTACGGGGGAGCCGGTCGCGACGATGGGAACGACATCCCAGGTCGCATCCATTCTCGCCGCCAACGCGAGTCAGCCCGTGCTCTACATCGAGTTCCGTAAGGACGGCACTCCAATCGATCCAGGTCCATGGTGGGCCGCAAATGAAGGCGAAAAGGTTCGCGGATGATGCGCAAGACTTCCCTAGTTCTTCTCAGCGCTGCTACCGGCGCAGCGGTGATGCTGTTCGTGACCCAGCCCCGCTCCGTGTTCATGGGATCCAGCGCGCGCGCGGCGACGTCGGACACCTACCGTCAGCTCAATCTGTTCGGCGATGTGTTTGAGCGCGTTCGCAGCGACTATGTCGAGAAACCCGACGACAGCAAGCTGGTCGAATCCGCCATCTCCGGCATGCTGAGCGGCCTCGATCCGCATTCGAGCTACATGGATGCCAAGAGCTTCCGCGACATGCAGGTGCAGACCCGCGGTGAATTCGGCGGCCTCGGCATCGAGGTCACGATGGAAGACGGCCTGATCAAGGTGGTCTCGCCGATCGATGACACGCCGGCGTCCAAGGCCGGCATCATGGCCAACGACATCATCACCTATCTCGACGACGAGGCCGTGCAGGGTCTCACGCTCAACCAGGCGGTCGAGAAGATGCGCGGCCCGGTCAACACCAAGATCAAGCTGAAGATCATCCGCAAGGGCCAGGACAATCCGATCGACGTGACACTGGTGCGCGACAACATTCGCGTCCGCTCGGTGCGCGCGCGTGTCGAGGCGGACGATATCGCCTACATCCGCATCACCACCTTCAACGAGCAGACCACCGAAGGCCTCAAGAAGGAAGTCGCCAACCTGCAGAACCAGATCGGCGACAAGCTGAAGGGCTACATCATCGACCTCCGAAACAATCCCGGTGGGTTGCTGGAAGAAGCGGTGACCGTTTCCGACAGCTTCCTCGAGCGCGGCGAAATCGTCTCGACCCGCGGCCGCAACGCCGAGGAAACCCAGCGCCGCGTCGCCCATCCGGGCGACCTGACCAAGGGCAAGCCGGTGATCCTGTTGATCAACGGCGGCTCGGCTTCGGCGTCGGAAATCGTCGCCGGTGCGTTGCAGGACCATAAGCGGGCGACGCTGGTCGGCACCCGCTCGTTCGGCAAGGGCTCGGTGCAGACCATCATTCCGCTCGGCTCCGGCAACGGCGCGCTGCGGCTGACCACGGCGCGCTACTACACGCCATCGGGCAAGTCGATCCAGGCCAAGGGCATCGTGCCCGATATCGAGGTGCTGCAGGACGTGCCGGACGAATTGAAGTCGCGCACCGACACCAAGGGCGAAGCCTCGCTGCGCGGTCATCTGAAGAACGACGGCGACGAGAAGACCGGTTCGCAATCCTACGTGCCGCCGGACGCCAAGGACGACAAGGCGCTCAAGATGGCCGACGATCTGCTCCACGGCGTCAAGGTCAACCCAAGCGCGGCCGCCAACGGCGACAAGGCCGCGAATGACACCCCGGCGGCCGCTAGCACCGACAGCGACCCGGTCGCCACCAGGAAGCCGAACTGATCGCGGCTCCCGCGCCGACTGACGTTTCGCGCAAAGGGCGGCTCTCGAGCCGCCCTTTTTGCTGCGCGGTTCCCGTTGGCCGCAAGTCTCCCGGATCGATGCCGGAAGCCTGACGGCGACCGCGCCGATGTGCCGCTGAATTGTCCGGCCGTGGTATCTTCGATCGGTCTGATTCGGGGAGGTCCATGGCAGAGACGGCCGACGATCTGAGCGCACCGCTTGGGCAAAAGGCGACGGGCGGCAAGCGCCGATTTCGGCCGCCTTTTACCGGCATGCAGGCGCTCGCCGTGATGCTGGGCCTGTTTCTGGTTACCTTCGCGGGCTTCGCGCTCTTTGGCCATGACCCGCTCGGCGGCGAGCCGATCGTGCGCGTCGCATTGCCTCAGGCGACGCCGGGCGAAAAGCCGGCCGCGGCGCACGCCGATGCCGCCGAGCCGATGGCGAAAGCCGCCCCCAAGCAATCGGCCGCCGCCGAGCAAAAGACCGTCACCATCATCGATGGCTCCAGCGGTGCGCGACACGACGTCACGATCTCGGGCGATGGCGCGGACAAGGGCGCGCCTGACGCACCGCCCGCCATGATGGCCGGGATCGATCCGCGGCTTCTGGAAAAATCCCGCTACGGCATGATCCCGGTGGTGGCCGACGGCCTGAAGCCTTTCACGGTCTATGCCGCCGAGGCCGACCGCGCCAAGGCCGCCAAAATGCCGGTCGTCGCTATCGTGGTCGGTGGCCTCGGCGTCGGTGCTGCCAAGACGACGGATGCGATCATGAAGCTGCCGTCGGCAGTGACGCTGGCATTCACGCCCTATGGCTCGGATCCCGGCAAGCTGGCGGAACGAGCACGGGCGCAGCGCCACGAGATCCTGCTGCAGATTCCGATGGAACCGTTCGACTATCCGGATAATGACCCCGGTCCGCAGACGCTGCTGACATCGCTGAACACCGAACAGAATCTCGACCGGATGTACTGGCACCTCAGCCGCTTCCAGGGCTATGCCGGTATCGCCAATTTCATGGGCGGACGCTTTGAAGTCACCGATGCGGGGATGCAGCCGATCGTCCGTGAAGCTGCCAAGCGCGGGCTCGGCTATTTCGACGATGGATCGGCGCCGCGCAGCGTCGCGGCCTCGCTGGCGGCGGGCCAGGCGATGCCGTTCGCCAAGGCCGATGTCACCATCGACAGCGTCCCCACCGCAGCGGAAATCGACCGTGCGCTCGCCAATCTGGAAAGCCTGGCCAAAGAGCGTGGACTGGCCGTCGGCGTCGCCTCGGCACTGCCGATCTCGATCGAGCGGATCGGCGCCTGGACCAAGGCGCTGGACAGCCGTGGGATTATGCTGGTGCCATTGACAACCGCGATGCTCAAATCAAAATCAGGCTAGGCTACCTTAGCGCATGGTCCAATTGAGTCGGACTAGGCGTAGACTATCTTGTTGTTTGGGCATGATGTTTTTGGAAGACCCGTTGCGACTTTTCCGGATCATGCTCTAGACTGGCGCGACTTCGGACCCGCTGCGGTCTCACCGGTCGGATCGACCCTGCAAGAGGCTTTGACCGAATGGCGCGTTACGAAGACCTGCCCTACCGAACATGCGTCGGCATGATGCTGATCAATGCAGCGGGGCGCGTCTTCATCGGCCGCCGTGCCGGCGGCATCGAACATGTCGATGATTCCCACGTCTGGCAGATGCCGCAGGGCGGTGTCGATCCCGGTGAGGATACCTGGGAAGCGGCCAAACGCGAACTCTACGAAGAAACCAGCGTCCGTTCGGTCGAAAAGCTCGGCGAGGTCGCGGACTGGCTGACCTATGACATCCCGCGCACGGTCGCCGGACGCGCCTGGAAGGGGCGTTACCGCGGCCAGCGGCAGAAATGGTTCGCGGTTCGCTTCACCGGCGAGGATACCGAAATCAACGTCGCGAACCCCGGCGGCGGCCACAAGGCCGAGTTTGTCCACTGGCGCTGGGAGCCGATGAAAAACCTTCCCGATCTGATCGTGCCGTTCAAGCGGCCGGTCTATGAGCGCGTGGTGAAGGAGTTTTCGAAGCTGGCGGGCGATTGAATTTTGAGTACCGCAAAACCCTATCGCCCCAATGTCGGGGTGGCGCTGTTCAACGCTTCCGGCCGGGTCCTGATCGGCCGGCGCTTCAAGGACGACGGACCGGAAATCGTTCTGCCCGGCCTTGAATGGCAGATGCCGCAAGGCGGTATCGACGCCGACGAGAATCCGCGCGAGGCGGTGATGCGCGAACTCTGGGAAGAGACCGGCGCTAGAGACGCCGAGTATCTCGACGAGACCGACTGGCTGACTTACGAATTCCCCGATTACGCCGGGCCGTCATCGCATCGGCTGGCGAAATTCCGCGGTCAGCGCCAGAAATGGTTCGCATTGCGCTTCACCGGACACGACGACGAAATTGATCCGCTTCAATCGCGCAACGGCCAGCCGGCGGAATTCGATTCCTGGCGCTGGGAGCGGCTCGACCGCGTCGCTGATCTCGTGGTGCCGTTCCGGCGCGACGTGTATCGGGCGGTCGCGCAGCGTTTCGCGAAATACGCGCGCTAGAGCATGATCTGGAAAAGTGGAAACCGGTTTTCCCGGCGACAAACGCGAAGCGTTTGCGCGGAGATCATGCTCAAACAATAAGCTAGAGCGGGATGACGATTCGAAGATAAGTCATCCCGCGCTAATTGGGTCCGACCTCAAAGGGGCCGATCGCGATTACGCGGCAATTGCTGTCGCGCTTGGTGCAATCGCTCAAGGCGCCATTGACGGCATCCTGTTCATTCGAAGCCTTGAGCGCCAGCCCCGGACGTCCGGATGAGCCGACCGCGACGGCATTCCAGCCGGATGAGGCTTCGGCGAGTTGATGCGCGACATCCTCTCTCGCATCGGCCGCGATCGAGGAATTATCGGCAGCCTTGAACAATCCCGTCGGCTTCATGATCATCGGCACCGGCACGACAAAGACGTCGTCGACGGCGACGACCATGCAGGGGACGCCGGCAAGGGAACCGCAGGTCTCAAGGGTGCGGCGCACGATCTCCGCGACCGTTGCCCCATCGGTATAGAAAATGAAATTGCCTCCGGGACCGAGCACGATCGCTTTGCTCTTCTTGCCCGGAACGTAATTGGTTTCGAGTCTCGCTTTGCCGGGGTCGCGCGCAAACGGCATGTCCTTTGACGCGAATGGCTTCTCGGTCGCGGGATCGCGCCGGATCCAGGGCAAAGGCGGTACCGGCGGCTTGCCATGCGGATAGACCACCGCGCTATCGACCGCGTAGAGCTCGCATTTCCGCGGCGACCTCACGTTATCGGCACGCTTTTGACAAAGCTCAAGCGCTGCACTTTTCGCGGCCTCTTCATTCGGCTGGCTGCTGGACAGACCGATAATGCCGTTCAGGTTCAGGGCAAAGGCCTTGGGCTCGGCCGCCGCGACATATTCGTTGGCCAGAACGGCGCGAATCCTGTCGGTGACGAACGGCACCGACTCGGCCGCGAATCTTTCACCCGATGGAAGGGGTGGGGGAGAAGACGGCACTGACGCCGCAGCCGCGACCGAGGCGTAACCGGCGCAGCAACCGGCGTCGCCGACGGCACCGGGGCGGCGTTATTGGCTACGGCCGATCGCCTGGCCCCGTTCCGCAATTCCAGCTTGGTAAAATAAAGGAAGCCGCCAACGCCGATGGCAACGAGACACACCACCATCACCGCGACCGGCCACATCCAGTTCGGTGCTGCTCCTGATGATGGTTTGACCGATGCCGGCTTCTTGGATTGCGGCAACGCGTAAGTCCCGTCCTCGCGCCGCATCGCCACCATATAGGCATGCACCGGCGTCGGGATGTTCTTCACTTCCTGCGCGCCGATATCAGAGAACTGCACCGACAGCTTGTTGGCAACCTGTTCGTGCACCGCGCGTGAAATGCAGATGCCGCCTATCTCGGCGAGGCCCTCCAGGCGCGCCGCGATATTGACGCCATCGCCGAGCAGATCGCCGTCACGCTCGACCACGTCGCCGATCGTAATGCCGATGCGAAAGCTCATCTGCCGGCTGGGCGGATAGGCCATGTTCCGCGTGCGCAGGCTCTCCTGGATATCGATCGCGCATCGCACCGCTTCGACCGCACTTGGAAACTCGGCCAGAACAGCGTCGCCGGCGGTGTTGAAAATGCGTCCGCCTGCCTTGGCGATGAAATCATCGGTGACGGAGCGGTAGGAGGCGAGACGCCGCAGCGTTTCCTCTTCGTCCTCGGCAACCAGCCTGCTGTAGCCGGCAATATCGGCCGCAAAAATCGCCGCTATCTTGCGCTTCATGAAGACGAGCCTCGGACCACGATATGATCAGCAGAATGCCGTCAGAAGTTCGCCGGCGCAACCGGGTTCCGGTGCCGGTCACGAGCCTTGGTTCTATTCAGTTTTTTCGCGAGGCCGGTTGCGTAAAATGCGCCGAAGCGCTGACGTTTCGAGTTCGATCGAAACGCAACGGACGTTAGTGCATCGCCGTCGAATTAAGCTGGTTCTGGATGCTCTTGAAGTGATCGAGCCGCTCGATCGCATGGTCGAGCTCAGAGCCTTCTTTCTCGGCGAGCTTGGCTTCCATGTGAGCGATCTGGTCGGCGAACGCGGTTTTGTCGATATCCTTGATCGAGGTCGCGACATCAGCGAGCACGGTGAGGCCCTTGTCCGACACTTCCGCAAGGCCGCCGAGCACGATGATCTTCTGATGCTGGCCGCCGGCGGTCACCGTCAGGATGCCCGGCCGGATCGCGGCCACGACCGGCGCATGGCCGGCGAGCACGCCGAAATCACCCTCAACGCCGGGAACGTCGACCTGATCGACCTCGCCGGAGAAAGCGAGCTTTTCAGGAGAGACGAGATCGAAGTGGAAGGTGGCCATGGTCTTTCCGTTCTTTCCGCTGTCACCCGCAGGCTTGACCCGCGGGTCCATCAGCAAAAACTTTTGTAACGATGGATTGCCGGATCAAGCCCGGCAACAACACATCAAAAGCTTACGCTGCGTCGGCGAGCTTCTTGCCCTTCTCGACGGCTTCTTCGATGGTGCCGACCATATAGAAGGCGGCTTCCGGCAGGTGATCGTACTTGCCTTCGCAGATCGCGCGGAAACCCTTGATGGTGTCCGCGAGATCGACGAACTTGCCGGGCGAGCCGGTGAAGACTTCGGCGACGTGGAACGGCTGCGACAGGAAGCGCTCGATCTTGCGCGCGCGTGCCACAGCGATCTTGTCCTCTTCCGACAGCTCGTCCATGCCGAGAATGGCGATGATGTCCTGCAGCGACTTATACTTCTGCAGCACCTGCTGAACCATGCGCGCGGTGTTGTAGTGGTCCTCGCCGACGACGAGCGGGGAGAGCATGCGCGAGGTAGAGTCGAGCGGGTCGACCGCCGGGTAGATGCCCTTTTCCGAGATCGCGCGGTTCAGCACCGTGGTGGCGTCCAGATGCGCGAACGAGGTGGCGGGCGCCGGGTCGGTCAAGTCGTCGGCCGGCACGTAGATCGCCTGCACTGAGGTGATCGAGCCCTTGTGCGTCGTGGTGATGCGCTCCTGCAGCGCGCCCATGTCGGTCGCGAGCGTCGGCTGATAACCCACGGCCGAAGGAATACGGCCCAAGAGCGCCGACACTTCGGAGCCTGCCTGGGTGAAGCGGAAGATGTTGTCGACGAAGAACAGCACGTCCTGGCCCTGGTCGCGGAAGTGCTCGGCGACCGTCAGGCCGGTAAGGCCGACGCGGGCGCGGGCGCCCGGGGGTTCGTTCATCTGGCCGAACACCAGCGCGCATTTCGATTTGACGCTCGGATCGGGATTTTTCGGATCGGCGTTGACCTTGGATTCGATGAACTCGTGATAGAGATCGTTACCTTCGCGGGTACGCTCGCCGACGCCGGCGAACACCGAGTAGCCACCATGGGCCTTGGCGACGTTGTTGATCAGCTCCTGAATCAGCACGGTCTTGCCGACGCCGGCGCCGCCGAACAGGCCGATCTTGCCGCCCTTGGCGTAGGGCGCCAAGAGATCGACGACCTTGATGCCGGTGACGAGAATTTCAGCTTCGGTGGACTGGTCGGTATAGGTCGGCGCTTCCTGATGAATGGCGCGCAACCCTTCCGATTGCACCGGACCTGCTTCATCGATCGGCTCGCCGATGACGTTGATGATCCGGCCGAGCGTGCCGGCTCCAACCGGCACCATGATCGGATTGCCGGTATCGGTGACTTCCTGGCCGCGGACGAGACCCTCGGTGGTGTCCATCGCGATGGTGCGCACGGTCGATTCACCGAGATGCTGTGCGACCTCGAGCACCAGGCGGTTACCGCCGTTCTTGGTCTCGATCGCGTTCAGAATGGCGGGCAGATGTCCCTCGAACTGCACGTCGACGACGGCGCCGATGACCTGCGTGATGCGTCCGGTCTGGTTGGCAGGTGTAGCCATAAAACTATCTCCTTCGAATTCGTATCTCTGGACAACCGTCAGTCTGATCGTGCGTGTCGCCGTTACATCGCCTCGGCGCCGGAGATGATTTCAATCAGCTCCTTGGTGATCATGGCCTGACGGGTTCGGTTGTAGATCAGGGTCTGCTTGCGGATCATGTCGCCGGCGTTGCGGGTGGCGTTATCCATCGCGCTCATCTGCGCGCCGTAGAACGAGGCGTTGTTCTCCAGCAGCGCCCGGAAGATCTGCACCGCGAGATTGCGCGGCAAAAGCCCGGTCAGAATTTCGTCTTCTTCGGGCTCATATTCGTAGGATGTCGCCGGGCCCGCGTTGGCGGCGGGTGCCTCGACCACCAGCGGAATGATCTGCTGGGCGGTCGGGACCTGCGAGATGACCGACTTGAAGCGCGAATAAAACAGCGTGCAGACATCGAATTCACCGGCGTCGAAGCGCGCGATGACTTTCTTGGCGATGTCCTCGGCGTTGACGAAGCCGAGCTGGCGAACCGAGCGCAACTCGACGTTTTCGACGATCTGCTTGTCGAAGGTGCGGCGCAGCTGCTCGTAGCCCTTGCGGCCGACACAGAAAAACTTGACCTCTTTGCCCTGATTCATCAGCGACAGCGCACGCTCGCGGGCGAGACGCACGATCGAGGAATTGAACGCACCGGATAAGCCGCGTTCGCCGGTGCAGACCAGCAGCAGATGCACCTGATCCTTGCCGGTACCGGTCAGCAACACCGGCGCGCCGGGCGAACCCGCCGCCGCCGTTGCGATGTTGGAGATCACCGCATCCATTTTTTCCGCATAAGGCCGCGCCGCTTCCGCAGCGGTCTGCGCGCGGCGCAGCTTCGAGGCTGCGACCATCTGCATGGCCTTGGTGATCTTCTGCGTCGCCTTGGTCGAGGCGATGCGGACCCGCATATCTTTAAGTGAAGCCATTCTAAGTTCACCCCGACGATCAGATCCTCGACCCGACCGCTAGCCCCTCATCTTTTACCAGGCCCGGCCGAGCGCCGGGCCACCACGGCACGTCAAGCAAGCGTCTTGCTGAAAGCCTCGACCACACTCTTCAGCTTGCCGGCGGTATCGTCGCTGAGATCGCGGCTTTCCCGGATGCTGTTGAGGATCTCGACATTCTTGCCGCGCAGCAGCGACAGCAGGCCGTCTTCGAACGGGCGCACCTTGTTGAGCGGCAGTGCGTCGAGATAGCCGTTGGTGCCGGCCCAGATCACGCACACCTGCTCTTCCATCTTCAGCGGCGAAAACTGCGGCTGCTTCAGGAGTTCGGTCAAGCGCGAACCGCGGTTGAGCAGGCGCTGCGTCGAGGCGTCGAGGTCGGAGCCGAATTGCGCGAACGCTGCCATTTCGCGGTATTGCGCCAGCTCGCCCTTGATCTTGCCGGCGACCTTCTTCATCGCCTTGGTCTGCGCTGACGATCCGACGCGCGACACCGACAGGCCGACGTTCACCGCGGGACGGATGCCCTGGAAGAACAGATCGGTTTCCAGGAAGATCTGACCGTCGGTAATCGAAATCACGTTGGTCGGGATGTAGGCCGACACGTCGTTGGCCTGGGTTTCAATCACCGGCAACGCGGTCAGCGAACCGGACCCCTGATCCTTGTTGAGCTTGGCGGCGCGCTCGAGCAGGCGCGAATGCAGGTAGAACACGTCGCCCGGATAGGCTTCGCGGCCTGGCGGACGGCGCAGCAACAGCGACATCTGGCGATAGGCGACGGCCTGCTTGGACAAATCGTCGTAAATGATAACGGCGTGCATGCCGTTGTCGCGGAAATATTCGCCCATGGTGCAGCCGGTGAACGGTGCGATGTATTGCATCGGAGCCGGATCGGACGCCGTAGCGGCGACGATGATCGAATATTCCAGCGCGCCCTGCTCTTCGAGCACCTTGACGAACTGCGCAACGGTGGAGCGCTTCTGGCCGATCGCGACGTAGACGCAATACAGCTTGATGTTTTCGTCGGGCTGCGCGTTGAGCGGCTTCTGGTTCAGGATGGTGTCGAGCGCAATCGCGGTCTTGCCGGTCTGACGATCGCCGATGATCAATTCGCGCTGGCCGCGGCCAACCGGAATCAGCGCATCGATCGCCTTCAGGCCGGTCGCCATCGGCTCGTTGACCGATTTGCGCGGAATGATGCCGGGCGCCTTGACGTCGACGCGCATACGCTTGTCGGCCTGGATCGGGCCCTTGCCGTCGATCGGGTTGCCGAGCGCGTCGACGACGCGGCCGAGCAGGCCCTTGCCAACCGGCGTATCGACGATGGCGCGGGTACGCTTGACGGTCTGACCTTCCTTGATCTCGCGGTCGGCGCCGAAGATCACGATACCGACGTTGTCGGTTTCGAGGTTGAGCGCCATGCCGCGCGTGCCGTTCTCGAACTCGACCATTTCGCCGGCCTGGACGTTATCGAGGCCGTAGACGCGGGCAATGCCGTCGCCAACGGACAACACCTGTCCGACTTCGGAAACTTCAGCCTCCTGGCCGAAATTCTTGATCTGGTCCTTGAGGATTGCGGAAATTTCCGCGGCGCGGATGTCCATCAGCCTGCCTCTTTCATCGCGTGCTTGATCGAATTGAGTTTGGTGCGAAGCGAACTATCCACCATGCGACTGCCAAGCTTGACCACCAGGCCGCCGATAATGGAGGGATCCACATTCACGTTGAGCGCGACGTCCTTGCCCGTCACTGATTTCAGCGCGGTTTTCAGAGCGTCGAGATTTTTGTCACTGAGCGCTTCGGCAACGGTCACGTCGGCCGTCGCCTCGCCCTTGAATTTTGCCACCAGCGCGCGGAAGGCGCGGATCACATCCGCGACCGCGAACAAGCGACGATTGCTGGTGAGCACTTTCAGAAAATTGGCCGACATGCCCGAGATACCGGCTTTATCGAGCACCGCGGCGAGCGCCCTCGCCTGCACATCGGCGGAAAAAACCGGGCTGCGAACCAAACGCTTCAATTCAGCGCTGTCGGCGAGCATGGCGGCGAATCGGTCGAGGTCGGCCTTCACCGCATCGATGGATTTTTCATCGCGTGCCAATTCGAATAAAGCCGTCGCATAACGGCCGGACACACCTGAAACGGACGGATCTTCTGCAGCCACAAGCACACTCTATTAGCTGTTAAATTCGCAAGGCAAAAACCGTCGCCACGATGGCGCCCATCCAAGCCCTTGGAATTCAAGCGGGACTTCGATTTTCGACCGGCACGAGTGATACCGGGACCGTTAAAATCGCGGCTTTGCTAACATAGCAGGAGCGCAGGTGCAACATGACGGCGACATTCAGGCAGGGCCACGTCGCGGGTCATTTTTGGCGCAGCAGAGTGCGCCTTCGCCGTCTTCGCCTGACCCTTGTCTCGGTGATTCGTCGCCCGGTCACAGGGCAACCGCGCCGGTCGCTAGCTACTCACAAGTAGTTCCACCCGGAAATGCATGGCCGCCATGAACGGAGGCATTGGAACCGAAAATCCCGATTCGCTCCATTCGAGCATTACTTGGGTAAATCTCGTCGCGCGAGAGCAGGACTTGGTTTTACAGTAAATCCAAGTAATGGATTGGTTAATAAATTGTTAACTCCTAAGATTAAGGAATATCTATCAACTACTTGTATTCCATCACGAGATATTACAGCCGGGTACAAACCGTCTTTACTGCCCAATTCATGCCTCATTAGGTCATCAAACGCCGCTTCGTACCAAACGGAGCGGGGGTTCCACTTGTCACATATGTGGCAATACTGTTTGAGGGACTTTTAATGATCGTATCAAAAAAGGCGGCACTGGGGACCGTGACCCGGTCGCGTACGGCGCTCGCTGTTGTTGCCGCAACTGTTGTGTTCGGCGGGGGTGTTTCTGAAGCCTCAGCTAGAGGCCGGCACCACCATCATCACGGGTATCATCACCACCACCACGCCAGCGCCTCCGAAGGCTCTTCCTGGCGCGATGCCAACGGCTCGACCGCCCCGGCATCGACCGGCGGCCGCAGCTTCTCCGGCATAGCATCCTATTACGGCAATGAATCCGGCAGGCGCACCGCGTCCGGTCAGCGCTTCAATCAGAGCGCCATGACCTGCGCCCACCGCTCGCTGCCGTTCGGCACCAAATTGCGCGTGACCCATGGCGGCCAGAGTGTCGTCGTCACCGTCAACGATCGTGGTCCGTTCGTCCGTGGCCGCGTACTCGATCTGTCCACGGGTGCCGCCCGTGCCATCGGCCTGACCGGCGCTGGCGTCGGCCGCGTTACCGCCGAAGTGATCTCCTAACCCGCCTCCTTTAAGTTCGGTAAGCGTTGCGTGGCGTAACGGCCGCAAAACTTTTTGCGCGCCAAAGGCCTGCCGTCGCGAATGACGGCAGGCTTTTTTGTCTCTCGTCATTCCGGGGCGGCGCGAAGCGCGAGCCCGGAATGACGACAGCTTTTGGATTTGCTCGCCTCTACAAAAAACTCTGCGGATCGACGTCGACCTCGAGCTTGAGATTGCCTGTGGTCTTCGGCGCCGCGGCGAGCCATTCGCGCAGATAGTCCGATACATCGACACTGCGCAGCGACTTCACCAGGATCCGGAACCGATAGCGGCCCTTGATGACCGCGAGCGGCGCTTCGGCCGGTCCCAATACCTGAATGCGCTCATCGATCGGCGCGATCGCCACCAGCTTGCGCGCAAAGCCTTCGGCGGTGGGGCGATCGCCTGCGGAAATGATCAGACTGGCCAGCCGCCCGAACGGCGGATAGCCGGAGCGTTCGCGCGAGTCGATTTCGCTCGCATAGAATGCCTCGCGATCGCAGGCCACCAGCGCCTTCATCACGGGGTGCTCGGGTTGATGCGTCTGCAGATAGCCGACGCCGCGGCCCTGCTCGCGCCCGGCGCGGCCGATCACCTGATTGAGCAGCTGAAACGTCCGCTCGGCGGCGCGCGGATCGCCATTGCTCAGGCCCAGATCGGCATCGACCACACCAACCAGATTGAGCCGCGGAAAATTATGCCCCTTCGCCACCAGCTGGGTGCCTATGATGATATCGACGCGGCCTTCCGCGATCTCGTTCAGCTCGGAACGCATGGTTTCGATCGAGGTGATCAGATCGCTCGACAGCACCATGGTGCGCGCTTGCGGGAATAAGGCGGCCGCTTCCTCCTGCAGGCGTTCGACGCCGGGGCCGACCGCGGCAAGGGATTCTTGCGCCGCGCAATGCGGACAGGTTTGCGGGCGCGGCATCGAGAATCCGCAATGATGGCACACCAGCCGCTGGCGGAACCGGTGATCGACCAGCCACGCATCGCAGATCGTGCAGGCAAAGCGATGCCCGCAGGCCCGGCACAAGGTCAGCGGCGCGTAGCCGCGGCGATTGAGGAACAACAGCGCCTGCTCACGCCGCTCGATCGCGATCCCAATCTGCTCGGCAAGACGCGGCGAGATGAAGCGGCCTCGCGGCGGCGGCTCGCGCCGCAGATCGATCGCCTCGATATGCGGCATGTGCTGACCGCCAAATCGCGCTGGCAGCACCACGCGCTGATAGCGGCCCTTGCGCGCATTGACTTCCGACTCCACCGATGGCGTCGCGGACGCCAGCACGATCGGGATCTTGGCGATATGCGCGCGCACCACCGCCATGTCGCGGGCATGGTAATGCGCGCCCTCGTCCTGCTTGTAGGCCTGATCGTGCTCTTCATCGACGATGATCAGCCCGAGATTGGCGTAAGGCAGAAACAACGCCGAACGCGCGCCGACCACGACCGGCGCTTCGCCCGCCGCGATCGCGGCCCAGTTGCGCGCGCGGGTGCGCGGGGTCAGTTCGGAATGCCATTCCAGCGGCCGCACGCCGAAACGATTGGCGAAGCGATCAAGAAATTGTCCGGTCAGCGCGATCTCCGGCATCAGGATCAGCGTCTGCTTGCCGCGGCGGATCACTTCCGCGATCGCTTCGAAATAGACCTCGGTCTTGCCCGAGCCGGTCACGCCATCCAGCAGCGCGGTATGAAAGCTGCCATTGGCCGCCAGCGCCCGCATCGCATCGACAGCGGTACGCTGCTGGCGCGAAAATTCCGGCTGCGCGAACGAAGGATCCGGTGCCGGCGGCGGCAATGGCGGCGGCATCACCTCGACGGCCAGCGTGCCCTCATCGACGAGGCCGTCGACCACGCCAGTGCTGACGCCGGCTTCCCGCGCCGCTTCCGATTTGCCGTGCAACAATCCGTCAGACAGGCAATCGATCAACCGCTGCCGCGCTGGCGTCATCCGCCGGGGCGGCTCGCCAACCAACCGCACGCCCATCCGCATCCGCTCGGGGCCGAGATTCTCGCCCATCCGCAGCGTCATCCGCAAAACCATGCCGCGCGCGGACAGCGTGTAGTTGGCGACCCAATCGACGAGCGCGCGCAGTTCCGGCTTCAGCGGCGGCACGTCGAGCTTTTCGCTGACGTCTTTCAGGCGGTTATGCAGGCGCGGATCGGGATTGGCGTTTTCAGCCCAGACCACGGCGACCACTTCGCGCGGCCCGAGCGGCACGCACACCACATCGCCCGGCTTGAGCTCCATGCCGCGCGGCACGCGATAGGAATAAGCCTGATTGAGCGCAACCGGTACCAGCACATCGACGATGCCGGTCGATGATGCCGATGAGGTGCTGGCGCGGATGGGACGGTCCATGGAGAATCAAACTCGAGGAAGGCCGGAAGGCCCGTTTAACTTAAGACTCCGCCGCCGCCGCGACCAGTGTCCGCAGCAACGTCCCGGCAAGTTAGCGAACGGTAAACGAAAGAGGTGCGATATAATCAGACGGAATCACGCGCCCCAAAAGACAGGCCCGAAGACAGCTCGATGGTCAAATCCGTTGCCGCGGTTCAACCGATCGATATCGCCTGCGCCGCCGATGATCTCGTGCGCGAGATCACGCATTGGCTGTCGCATCTGCGCGCCGAGCGGCGGCTGTCGCCGAAGACGCTGGAAGCCTATGCCCGCGACCTCAGGCAATGTCTGGTCTTTCTCGGCGAGCACTGGGGTGCCAGCGTGACGCTGGCGCGATTCGCCGCGATCGAGGCCACCGATGTCAGGGCGTTCATGGCGATGCGCCGCGCCGATGACGTTGGCGGGCGTTCGCTGGCGCGGGCGCTGGCCGGCCTGCGCTCGTTCGGACGCTTTCTCGAACGCGAGGGCAAGGGCAAGGTCGGCGCCTTGTCCGCGATCCGCGCGCCCAAGATTGGCAAGAGCCTGCCGAAGCCGATCCATATGGACGCTGCCAAGCGCTTTGCCGATGCCGACGAACGCGCCGGCGAAGACCGCGATCCCTGGATCTGGGCGCGCGACGCCGCCGTGATGGCGCTGTTGTATGGCTCCGGCCTGCGTATCTCCGAAGCGCTCGGCTTGAAGCGCCGCGAGGTGCCGCTACCCGGTGCCGGCGACGTGCTGGTCGTCACCGGCAAGGGCAACAAGACCCGCATGGTCCCGGTGCTGCAAAACGTGCTGACGCTGATTCAGGACTATGTCGCGGTCTGTCCGCATCCGCTGCCGCCGGAAGGGCCGATCTTCGTCGGCGCCCGCGGCGGTCCGCTGAAGGCGCGGATCATCCAGCTCACCATGGAGCGCTTGCGCGGCGCGCTCGGCCTGCCCGACAGCGCGACGCCGCATGCGCTGCGGCATTCGTTTGCGACGCATCTTCTGAGCCGCGGCGGCGATTTGCGTGCGATCCAGGAATTGCTCGGCCACGCCTCGCTCTCGACCACGCAGATCTACACCGGCATCGACAGCGAACGGCTGCTCGAAGTCTACCGCACCGCGCATCCCCGCGCCTGAAACCGCCGGTTTATCAACGGCAACGAAGCCTCGTCACCACCCTTGCCCCCTTGCGCCGGGCAGGCCGTTCGGTCAATCGTGGCCGATCAGGGCAGCGGGAGGGAATCATGAGCGCGCATGAGAGCATGGAGCAGGCCGACCAGGCCAAGGAAGCGTCGAACGAAAACCGCAAGATCGCGCTGTTGATCGCGGTGATCGCACTGTGTCTTGCGCTATCGGAAACGCTCGGCAAGGGCGCCCAGACCGAATCCATCAGCAGGAATGTCGAGGCCTCCAACCTGTGGGCGTTCTTCCAGGCCAAGAGCATTCGCCGCACCACGGTGCAAACAGCGGCAGAGCAGGCCAAACTCGGTATCGTTAGCGGGACCGACGATGCCACCAAGGCGGCGGTGCAAAAGCAGATCGACGACTGGCAGAAGACCGCGGCGCGCTACCGCTCCGACCCCGAGACCAAGGAAGGCTCGGAACAACTGGCCGAACGAGCCAAGCACGCCGAGGAAGAACGCGACCTCGCCGAGGCGAAGTACCATCATTACGAGCTGGCATCCGCGGCGTTTCAGATCGGCATCGTGCTGGCTTCGGCGACCATCATTACCGGCATCCTCACCTTGGCCTGGATCTCGGGACTGCTGACGCTGGCGGGAATCGCGATGACCGCGCTCGGCCTCTTCGCGCCGCATCTGTTGCATCTGCCGTAGCTTCTGCAAGATAAAGAATGCTGTAATGCCGAATTGAGGCAGGCGTTACGGCGTGACTATCGCGCTTCGTGGACACTCTTGCGGAAGCGCTGGATCAGCCGCAGCATCCGCGATGACCAGCCTTCGCCATTGCCGCGCAGCACGTCCATGATCCGCTGCTTGATCGGATCAACCAGCGCCATCGCCTTGGCGCGCAGCCCTATCACGAATTCATAGAGTTTCTCGAACCATGCCATTTCAAGCAGCTTCGGCCGCGTCACATCGAAGATGAACGCGGTGACGCCGACGCCGAGGAATTTGGCGAAGATGATGGTGCCGATGGCGCTCATCCAGTATTCGTGAGTCAGGAGCCACAAGCCGACCAGCTTCAACGGAAACAGCGGAATGATCGGCACGATGAAGACGATCAACGTCATTGCCGGCGAAAGCGAATCGACGCGCTCCGAAAGCCACTGCTTGAAGGCGCGCAACGGAAGTGCTGCTACCACCCGGGCCACGACGGGCTCAAGATGATCCCACAGCCAGGCTTCGATCAGGAAGATGATCGCGAGCAGAATCCAGATCGGCTGAAGCAGGCGGCGCGTCATCAATGTTATCCCCGCCCGGTCATGAACCGGGCGCAGATCACATATGTATCGCGCGCTTGCCGACTGCAAGCGCCGCTTCCTTGACCGCTTCCGAACGGGTCGGATGGGCATGGCAGGTGCGGGCCAGATCCTCGGCGGAACCGCCGAATTCCATCAGCACGGCGGCCTCGTGAATCATTTCTCCGGCCTCGCGGCCGACGATGTGCACGCCGAGCACCCGATCGGTCTTCGCATCTGCGAGAACCTTGACGAAACCTTCCGTGGTCTGGTTGACCTTGGAACGGCCATTGGCCGTAAACGGGAACTTGCCAACGGTGTACGCGACACCGGCCTGCTTCAGCTCTTCCTCGGTCTTGCCGACCGTTGATACTTCCGGCGTGGTATACACAACACCTGGGATGACATCGTAATTCACGTGGCCGGCCTGACCGGCGAGAATCTCCGCGCAGGCGACGCCCTCGTCTTCCGCCTTGTGCGCGAGCATCGGGCCGGCAATGACGTCGCCGATCGCATAGACGCCCTTCACGCTGGTCGCGAAATGCGAATCAGTCTGCACCCGGCCACGATTGTCGAGCGCGACACCGGCCTCCTTGAGGCCAAGACCGTCGGTGTAGGGCACGCGGCCGATGCAAATGAGCGCCACATCCGTCTCCAGCGTCTCCGCGGCCCCGCCGGCCGCGGGCTCGATCTTCGCAACCAGCGTCTTGCCTGAGGTGTCGATACCGGAGACCTTGGCGCCGAGCTTGAATGCAAAGCCCTGCTTTTCGAGAATGCGCTGAAATTGTTTTGCGATTTCGCCGTCTATGCCGGGCAGGATGCGATCGAGGAATTCCACCACCGTCACCTTCGCGCCGAGCCGGTGCCAGACCGAACCGAGTTCGAGTCCGATCACGCCGGCGCCGACGATCAGCAATTTTTCAGGAACCTTGTCGAGCGACAGCGCGCCGGTCGACGACACGATGCGCTTCTCGTCGATCTCGATGCCTTTCAACCGCGCGATGTCGGAGCCGGTGGCGATGACGATATTCTTGGTTTCGACGATCTGGCTCTTGCCGTCATTGCCCGACACTTCGACCTTGCCGGTGCCGAGGATCTTGCCCTTGCCGCTGATGACGTCGATCTTGTTTTTCTTCATCAGGAATTCGACGCCCTTGACGTTGCCGTCAATGCCCTGCTGCTTGAAATTCATCATCGAGGGCAAATCGAGCTTCGGCGCGGAAACGCTGACGCCCATCTTGGCAAAGGAGTGGCCGGCCTCTTCGAACATTTCGGAGGCATACAGCAGCGCCTTCGAGGGCATGCATCCGACGTTGAGGCAGGTGCCGCCGAGCGTCGCGTTCTTCTCGACGACGGCGACCTTCATGCCGAGCTGTGCAGCGCGGATCGCGCAGACATAGCCGCCTGGGCCGGTGCCGATGATAACAAGATCGTAGCTAGCCATAATCGAAGTCCTGTAGCTGAAGAGTGTAACAGGTGTTAGCGCCCGCCCGAGACATCAAGGATGGCGCTGGTCACGTAAGAAGCCTCGTCCGACATCAGCCAGACGATGGCGTTGGCGATTTCATCGGCGGTACCGACCCGCTTCATCGGCACCACATGCGCAAGCCGATGCGCGCGGTCAGGCTCGCCGCCGGACGCGTGAATCTCGGTATCGATCAGTCCGGGCCGGATCGCCGCGACACGGATGCCTTCACCGGCGACTTCGTATCCCAGTCCGACCGTGAATGAATCGATCGCGCCTTTGGAAGCCGCGTAATCGACATAGGTGTTGGGCGCACCCAGTTTTGCCGCAACCGACGACAGATTGACGATGACGCCGCCCTTGCCGCCGTTGCGCGTCGACATCCGCTTCACGGCCTCGCGTGCGCACAGGATGCTGCCGGTGACATTGACGGCCATCATGCGCTGAATGCGCTCGACCGACATGTCCTCGACCCGCGCCGATGGCCCGACGATGCCGGCGTTGTTGACGAGCGCGCCGAGCGTTCCGAAATCGTCGGCAGCCTTGAACAGCGCCATAATATCGCTCTCGCTGCCGACGTCGCATTTGACCGCAATGGCTTTACCGTTGCTGGCGCCGATCTGCGCGACGACCTCATCGGCCGCGGCCTTGTTGGTGGCATAGCCGACGACGACACGAAATCCGCGCGCGGCAGCGCCGATGGCGGTGGCGCGGCCGATGCCACGGCTGCCGCCGGTGATGATAACTACTTTGTCGGTCAAATTAGCCCCCAAATCCTACGCAACCACAATTCCCGGGGCGCCGCCCGTGCCCCCTCCCCGGCTTCAACACACGATCACAGATCCAGCACCAGCCGCGCCGGATCTTCCAGGCTTTCCTTGACCCGGACCAGGAACGTCACCGCTTCCTTGCCGTCGATCACGCGGTGATCATAAGACAGCGCCAGATACATCATCGGGCGAATCTCGACCTTGCCGCCGATCGCCACCGGGCGATCCTGGATCTTGTGCATGCCAAGGATAGCGGATTGCGGCGCGTTCAGGATCGGCGTCGACATCAACGAGCCGTAGATGCCGCCATTGGTGATGGTGAAGGTACCGCCCTGCATTTCATCGATCTTGAGCTGACCGTCGCGCGCGCGGCGGCCGAAATCGGCGATGTTCTTCTCGATGTCCGCGATCGACTTATGATCGCAGTCGCGCACCACGGGCACCACGAGGCCCTTGTCGGTGCCGACCGCGACGCCGACGTGATAGTAGTTCTTGTAGATCAGATCGGTGCCGTCGATCTCGGCATTGGCGGCCGGGATATCCTTCAGCGCCTGCACGCAGGCCTTGGTGAAGAAGCCCATAAATCCCAATTTGCTGCCGTGCTTCTTCTCGAACACGTCCTTGTACTGGGCGCGCATCGCCATGATGTGGCTCATGTCGACTTCGTTGAACGTCGTGAGCATCGCGGCGGTGTTCTGCACGTCCTTGAGCCGGCGCGCGATGGTCTGGCGCAGCCGCGTCATCTTCACGCGCTCTTCCCGCGCGGCATCGTCGGCCGGCGACGGCGCGCGAACCTGCACAGAAGCGGCCGGCTGATTGACCGGGGTCGGCGCCGAAGCCGCCTTCTCGATCGCGGCGAGCATGTCGCCCTTGGTGACGCGGCCATCCTTGCCCGAGCCGGGCACGGTGGCGGCATCGATGCCGCTTTCGGCCGAGATCTTGCGCACCGACGGCGCCAGCGGCGCATCGACCGGCGCAACCTTCGGCGCGGCCGGAGCGGGCGCCGGTGCGGCAGCCGCTGCGGGCGGCGCAGCCTTGGCGGGCGCGGCGGCCGGCTTGGCGGCGGCTCCCGCCGCGCCTTCCATGATCTGTCCGAGCAACGCACCGACCGCGACGGTCTCGCCATCCTTGGCCGCGATCTCGCCCAGCGTGCCGGCCGAAGGCGCCGGCACCTCGATCGTGACCTTGTCGGTCTCGAGTTCGACCAACGGTTCGTCGACCGCAACGGCATCGCCGGCCTTCTTGAACCAGCGGCCGATGGTGGCCTCGGTCACGGATTCGCCGAGTGTCGGAACGCGAATTTCAGTCATGATGTCGTTTCCTCTTTGCGTCATGACCGGGCTCGTCCCGGCCATCCACGCCTTCAATCAGTTTTCACAAAGCAAGACATTTCAGGAAGCGAGAGATTTGCCGAAGCAAGACTTCGATGTCCAAGACTTAGATGTTCAAGACCTGGATGTTCAAGACTTGGATGTTCAAGACTTGGATATCCAAAACCTGAACACGCCCGGGACAAGAGGGTGAAGACGGTGCTTCGCACCTTTCGCCCGGGCATGACGACTTCGGCAAATATTAGTTCAGCGCGTCATCCAGCAGAGCCTTGAGCTGCGCCAGATGCTTCGACATCAAACCGGTCGCGGTCGCGGCGGCCGCGGCACGCCCGGCGTAGCGCGGACGCTTGTTCGGCGCATGGATCTGGTTCAGCACCCATTCGAGATAGGGCTCGATGAAATGCCATGCACCCATGTTGCGCGGCTCTTCCTGGCACCAGACCACTTCGGCATTCTTGAACCGAACGAGTTCCTGCACCAGCGCCTTCAGCGGCACCGGATAAAGCTGCTCGACGCGCAGCAGATAGATGTCGTCGGTGCCGCGCTTTTCGCGCTCCTCGTACAGGTCGTAATAGACCTTGCCCGAGCACAGCACGACGCGCCGGATCTTGTCGTCCGGCACCAGCTTGATCTTCTCGTCCGGCAGCATCTGCGCGTCATCGTACAGGATGCGGTGGAAGGTGGTGCCGGCGCCCATTTCATCGAGCCGGGACACCGCGCGCTTGTGCCGCAGCAGCGACTTCGGCGTCATCAGGATCAGCGGCTTGCGGATTTCGCGATGCAATTGCCGGCGCAGCACGTGGAAGAAATTGGCCGGCGTGGTGGCATAGACCACCTGCATGTTGTCCTCGGCGCACATCTGCAGATAACGCTCGAGCCGGGCGGAGGAATGCTCCGGTCCCTGCCCTTCATAACCATGCGGCAGCATGCAGACGAGGCCGGACATGCGCAGCCATTTGCGCTCGCCCGACGAGATGAACTGATCGAACAGCACCTGCGCGCCGTTGGCAAAATCGCCGAACTGCGCTTCCCAGATCGCCAGCGCATTGGGCTCGGCGAGCGAATAGCCGTATTCGAAACCCAGCACCGCTTCTTCCGAGAGCAGCGAGTTGATGACTTCGTAATGGCCCTGATCGGGACCAAGATGATTGAACGGCGTGTAACGGCTCTCATCTTCCTGGTCGATCAGCACCGAATGCCGCTGCGAGAAAGTGCCGCGCTCGCTGTCCTGGCCCGAGAGCCGGACATGATGACCTTCCTGCAACAGCGTGCAGAACGCCAAACCCTCGCCGGTCGCCCAGTCGATACCGACGCCACTGTCGATCGCCTTGGCGCGATTTTCCAGGAAGCGCTGGATGGTGCGATGTACCCGGAATCCATCCGGCACCTTGGTGATCTTGCGGCCGATATCCTTGAGCACGGCGAGATCGACGCCGGTGACGCCGCGGCGCGCATCCTCTTCCGCATCGGCGGATTTGAAGCCGGCCCATTTGCCATCGAGCCAGTCGGCCTTGTTGGGCTTGTAGCCCGAGCCGGCCTCAAGCTCGGCATCGAGCCGGGCGCGCCAGTCGGCCTTGGCCTTGTCGACTTCGCCCTCGGTCATCACGCCTTCGGCGATCAGCCGCTTGGCATAAATCTCAAGCGTGGTCGGATGCGACGCGATCTTTTTGTACATCACCGGCTGGGTGAATCCGGGCTCGTCGCCTTCGTTATGGCCATGCCTGCGGTAGCAGAACATGTCGATCACGACCGGTTTGTGGAATTTCTGCCGGAACTCGATCGCAACCTTGGCGGCGAACACCACGGCTTCCGGATCGTCGCCGTTCACATGGAAGATCGGCGCGTCGATCATCTTCGCCACATCGGAAGGGTATGGCGAGGAGCGCGAATAGCGCGGATAGGTGGTGAAGCCGATCTGGTTGTTGACGATGAAATGCAGTGAACCGCCGGTGCGATAGCCTTTCAGGTCGGACAACCCGAAGCATTCCGCCACCACGCCCTGGCCGGCGAACGCCGCGTCGCCATGCATCAAGAGCGGCAGCACCGAGATGCGCTGGTCCGGCGGATCGCCATGTTGATCCTGCTTGGCGCGCACCTTGCCGAGCACCACGGGATCGACGATCTCCAGATGCGACGGGTTGGCGGTCAGCGACAGATGGATGCGGTTGTTGTCGAACTCGCGGTCCGACGACGCGCCGAGATGATATTTGACGTCGCCCGAGCCTTCGACCACGTCGGGATTGGCAGAACCGCCCTTGAATTCGTGAAACAGCGCGCGATGCGGCTTGGCCATCACCTGCGTCAGCACGTTGAGGCGTCCGCGATGCGGCATGCCGAAAACGATTTCCTTGACGCCTAGATTGCCGCCCCGCTTGATGATCTGCTCCAGCGCCGGGATCAGCGATTCGGCACCGTCGAGACCGAAGCGCTTGGTGCCGGTGAATTTGAGATCGCAGAATTTCTCGAAGCCTTCGGCCTCGACCAGCTTGTTCAGGATCGCGCGCCGGCCCTCGCGGGTGAAGCTGATTTCCTTGTCCGGTCCTTCGATGCGTTCCTGAATCCAGCTCTTCTGCGCCGCGTTGGAAATATGCATGAACTCGACGCCGAGCGTCTGGCAGTAGGTGCGCTCGCAGATCGCGACGATTTCCTTCAGGCTGGCATATTCAAGACCCAGCACGTGATCGAGGAATATCTTGCGGTCGAAATCACCATCCACGAAGCCGTAGGAGCGCGGATCGAGTTCTTCGCGATCACGCGGCGGCTCGATGCCGAGCGGGTCGAGCTTGGCGTGGAAATGGCCGCGCATGCGGTAGGCGCGAACCAGCATCAAGGCGCGCACGGAATCGCGGGTGGCCTGATGCACATCGGCCGCCGACAACTCGGCGCCCTTGGCTTGCGCCTTGGCGGCGAGCTTGGTGCCGACGGCCTTTTCGATTTGCGCCCAGTTGCCGTCGAGCGCGGAGGTCAGATCGTCGCGCGGCGCTAGCGGCCAGTTGTCGCGGCCCCACGAGGCGCCCTCGGCGTTTTTGCGGACGTCGTCCGGGGTGTCCTTCAGGCTTTTGAAGAATTCCTGCCACTCGGTGTCGACCGAGCCGGCGTCCTGTTCATAACGGGCATAGAGATCGTCGATATAGGCGGCGTTTGTGCCCTGCAAAAAAGAGGAGAGGGCAAAAGCGGCATTCGCGTCTTGGCGAGACATGATTGCGTCCTGGTGATTTTCGCTTCGCGCATGGAAAACGGCGCTATAGCCGATCCGGGGACCGGACCAGCGTGATAGGGAGCTTTTACCCTATATGGCGCAAATCTTCTCGCCGAAAAGAACCAAAAATTGAATTAGGATTTCAATTTTTCGACAAGGGTCTTTCCGAGCCGCGCCGGCGATGGCGAGACGGTAATCCCGGCCGATTCCATCGCGGCGGTCTTGGAACCGGCGTCGCCCTTGCCGCCGGAGATGATGGCGCCGGCATGGCCCATGCGGCGGCCGGGAGGGGCGGTGACGCCGGCGATGAAGCCGACCATCGGCTTCTTGCGGCCGCGCTTGGCTTCGTCTTTCAGGAACTGGGCGGCGTCTTCCTCGGCGGAGCCGCCGATTTCGCCGATCATCACGATCGAAGTGGTCTTCGGATCGGCCAGGAACATCTCCAGCATGTCGATGAATTCGGTGCCCTTGACCGGGTCGCCGCCGATGCCGACCGCGGTGGTCTGGCCGAGACCTTCCTGGGTGGTCTGGAACACCGCCTCATAGGTCAGCGTACCCGAACGCGAGACAATGCCGACATTGCCGGGCTTGAAGATGTTCGCCGGCATGATGCCGATCTTGCACTCGCCGGCGGTCATCACGCCCGGGCAGTTCGGCCCGATCAGGCGGGATTTCGATCCGCTCAACGATCTTTTGACCCGCACCATGTCGAGCACCGGAATACCTTCGGTGATGCAGACGATCAGCGGGATTTCCGCATCGATCGCCTCGCAGATCGCGTCGGCAGCGCCCGGCGGCGGCACGTAGATCACGCTCGCATCGGCGCCGGTCTTTTCGCGCGCCTCGGCGACCGTATCGAACACCGGCAGATTGAGATGCTTCGATCCGCCTTTGCCGGGCGAAGTGCCGCCGACCATCTTGGTGCCGTAGGCAATCGCGGCTTCCGAATGAAAGGTGCCGTTCTTGCCAGTGAAACCCTGGCAGATGACCTTGGTGTTCTTATCGATCAGGATGGACATGGGTTGAGACTGCTTTCGCGAGACGCCGGGGCGGGGTTAGTGGACACGCCGATACACGCCGGTGAGCACGTCGGCCCATCCTTCCGCGTCAGGCGAGAACTGGATTTTCATGCTGTAGCTGTTGTCGTCGATGATTTCGTAGACGTGGCGCGCATTGCCGCGCAAGGAGCCGCGCACCAGGATCAGCGACTTGCCGCTCCAACCGCCGGAGGCCGGCGACGGCGCATAGTAGCCAAGCGAATCGTGCCAGAATAATTTGTAGAGCCGATCGTCGCGATCGTAGGTGAAGACGCCGTGCGTGCGGAAGCTTTCCTTGCCGTCGCGAAACTGACGGGCATCCTGAATCAGATAGAAACCGTTGAGATCGATGCGCGCGGAGACCTGCGAGGTAGCGGACCCACCTTCGGTCCAGCGCGACGGATAGACCATCTCCTCACCGGTCCACTCGCCGGCGAACGCCGCGAGTTTGCGATGCTCCTCGAGCGGTGTCGGTGCGGCGAGATGGTCCTCGGCCATCGGTCAGGCTCCCTTGACGGCCTTGACGATCTTCTGCGCGGCGTCGTCGAGATCGTCGGCTGACAGCACGTTGAGGCCGGATTCGCGGATGATCTTCTTGCCGGCCTCGACATTGGTGCCTTCGAGACGCACCACCAGCGGCACCGTCAGGCCGACATCCTTCACCGCCGCCACCACGCCGTCGGCGATGACATCGCATTTCATGATACCGCCGAAGATGTTGACCAGGATGCCCTTCACATTGGGATCGGCGGTGATGATCTTGAACGCCGCGGCGACGCGTTCCTTGGTAGCGCTGCCGCCGACATCGAGGAAGTTCGCCGGCGCCATGCCGTAGAGCTTGATGATGTCCATGGTCGCCATGGCAAGACCGGCGCCGTTGACCATGCAACCGATATTGCCGTCGAGCGCTACATAGTTCAGTTCGAATTTCGAGGCCTCGATTTCCTTGGCGTCTTCCTCGGTTTCATCGCGCAGCGCCAGCACTTCAGGATGACGATAGAGCGCGTTGCTGTCGAACGAGACCTTGGCGTCGAGCACGCGGAGTTGGCCCTGCTTGGTGACAACCAGCGGATTGATTTCGAGCATCGCCATGTCCTTGGCGACAAAAGCCGAATAGAGCTGCGCGACCAGCTTTTCCGCCTGTTTGGCCAGATCGCCGGTCAATTTGAGCGCATTAGCAACGGTGCGGCCGTGATGGCCCATGATGCCGGTGGCGGGATCGACCGAGAAGGTCACGATCTTTTCCGGCGTGTTATGCGCGACGTCCTCGATGTTGACGCCGCCTTCGGTGGAAACCACGAACGACACTTCGGAGGTTTCGCGGTCGACCAGGATCGAGAGATAGAACTCCTTGTCGATATCGGAGCCGTCCTCGATGTAGAGCCGGTTGACCTGCTTGCCGTGCGGCCCGGTCTGCACCGTGACCAGGGTCGCGCCCAGCATCTGCTTGGCGAATTCGTTGACCTCGGCGACCGACTTGGCGATACGCACGCCGCCCTTGTCGCCGGCGGAAGCTTCCTTGAACTTGCCCTTGCCGCGGCCGCCGGCATGGATCTGGCTCTTCACCACCCAAACCGGGCCGGGCAGCGTTTTCGCGACGACATCAGCGTCGGATGCCCGCAGGACCGGCACACCCTTCGAAATCGGCACGCCGTATTCATGCAGCAGCGCCTTGGCCTGGTATTCATGGATATTCATTTGGACGCTCTCCGGACCCCTGATGCGGCGAATTTGGAATTCGCTTCAACCTTTCTTCTGGTATACCATATACCAGAAGAAAGGCAAATCCAAATCGCGCGGGAATTTCTCGCTTTGGTGCTGCCTGCTTCCGAAGCTCGCCTCAGCGCGAGCTCCGGTCTTAGGTGGTAAGGCCCGGGTGTAAGGCCCGATTATCGGCCGAGCAGATCGGGCGCGATCTTCTTGCAGGCATCGACCAGGCCCTGCACCGCGCCGACTGACTTGTCGAACGCTTCGCGGTCCTTGCCGGCCAGTTCGATCTCGACAATGCGCTCGACGCCCTTCGAGCCGATCACGACGGGCACGCCGACATACATGTCCTTCACGCCATATTCGCCGTTGAGATAGGCCGCGCAGGGCAGCACGCGCTTCTTGTCGCGCAGATAGCTCTCCGCCATCGCGACCGCAGAGGCGGCCGGGGCGTAGAAGGCCGATCCGGTCTTCAACAGATTGACGATCTCGGCGCCGCCATTGCGGGTGCGGTCGACGATCTCGTCGATCCGGGTCTGCGACGTCCAGCCCATCTTGACGAGGTCGGGCAGCGGAATGCCGGCCACCGTGGAATATTTCACCAGCGGCACCATGGTGTCGCCATGGCCGCCGAGCACGAAGGCCGTGACGTCTTCAACCGAGACGTTGAATTCGTCGGCGAGGAAATAGCGGAAACGCGAGGAATCCAGCACGCCCGCCATGCCCACCACCTTCTTGTGCGGCATGCCCGAGGCCTTCTGCAGCGCCCATACCATCGCGTCCAGCGGGTTGGTGATGCAGACGACGAAGGCGTCCGGCGCGTATTTCTTGATGCCGGCGCCGACCTGCTCCATCACCTTGAGATTGATGCTGAGAAGATCGTCGCGGCTCATGCCCGGCTTGCGCGGCACGCCGGCGGTGACGATGCAGACCTTGGCGCCGTCGAGCGCTTCATAGGAATTGGCGCCGGTAAAATTGGCGTCGAAGCCGTCCACCGGGGACGACTGGGCGATATCGAGCGATTTGCCCTGCGGCACGCCCTCCGCGATGTCGAACATCACGACATCGCCGAGCTCCTTCAGGCCAATGAGGTGAGCCAGCGTTCCGCCGATCTGACCGGAGCCAATCAAAGCAATTTTGTCGCGCGCCATGGGAAATCTGTCCTTTGAACACGTAAGGAGGAGGGTGGATGGAAGCTTGAAGCTGGTTATCCCTTTCAACAGAGACGTTCAAGTCGGAGCCTTGCCCAATTGTCGGCCCCGCCTTGATTTAGGTCAGCCCTGTTTTCCGTATTTCCGGGGCGCGGGGGTGCGCGAACCCAGAATGACGGAGGAGCGAATCCTATGTCTCCACCAGCCCGGTGCTGGAGCCGCTGGCCTCGGAATCCTTGTGACCGTGCGGCAGCGCCAGATAGGACTCGGAGCTCATCTCGATCAGCCGCGACGAGGTTCGCTTGAATTCATTGGCCTCGTTGCCCTCGTTCGCCAGATACAGCGACAACGGATCGGCCGCCGCCGACGCCATCAACTTCACGGCATTGTCATAGAGCGTGTCGATCAGGGAGATGAAGCGCTTGGCGGCGTTGCGCTCGGGGTAATCCATCACCGGAACATGGTCGATCAGAATGGTGTGATAGTCGCGCGCGAGTCGCAGATAATCGGACGCTGCCAGCGGCTTTTCGCAGATATCGGCGAAGGAAAATCGCGCCACGCCATGCGCCGAGCACGGCACGTGAAGGATCCGGCCCTTGATCGAAATATCGCGCGCCTTGCGGGGCGCGTTGCCGGTCATCCTGGCCCAGGCCTTGTCGAGCGCGGCATCGGCGTCACGATCCGCCGGCACCAGCCACATCTTGACGCCCGCAAGCTTCTCCAGCCGGAAATCGGTGCGCGCATCGAGCCGCAGCACGTCCATGTGATCCGATATCTGCGCGATGAACGGCAGGAACAGCGCCCGGTTCAGGCCGCCTTTGTAGAGATCTTCCGGCGCCACGTTGGAGGTCGCCACCACGACCGTTCCGAGTTCGAACAATTTCGAAAACAGCCGCCCCAGAATCATCGCGTCCGCGATGTCGGTGACGTGAAATTCGTCGAAACATAACAGCCATGCCTGATCGAAGATCGACGCCGCGGTCAGCCCGATCACATCGCCATCGGCCATTTCGCCGCGCGCGATGTTCTGGCGGAAGCCATAGATCCGCTCATGCACCTCGGCCATGAATTCGTGGAAATGGGCGCGGCGCTTGTGCTGAACCCGGCTCTGCTGAAAAAACATATCCATCAGCATGGTCTTGCCGCGGCCGACTTCGCCATGAACATAGAGGCCGCGCGGCGGCGCCCCGTTCTTGTCGGCGAACAGCCGCCCCAAAAGGCCCTGCTTGCGTACGGGCCTGTAACTCGCCAGCCGCGCATCGAGATCGGCGAACGCCTCGGCGGCCTGCGCCTGCGCCGCGTCGGGCTCGATCGCGCCGGAGGAAACCAGAAACTGATAATGGGCGCGGAACGAGGTGGAGGGGGTGGACAACATGCCCACCTTACGGCCCCAGACTTGCGGAAAATGCAAGCCGTGAATTGGTGCGAGGGGGTATGCAAAGAGCGACGTCACACCCGCGAAAACGGGTGTGACCCGCCGTCACGCGCTCAGCGCGTAGGAATCCTCGACCACATAGGGCCCGCCGCCGGTGGAGGCCCGGGACGAAAACAGCACGAACCTCGAGGCCGTGAACACCCGGGTCGGGAAATATCCGCGCACCGACAGATAGTCCGCGACATCCTGGTTGGAGGCATCGCGCAGCCTTGCCAGCGTCACGTGTGGGGTGAATTTCCGCCCTTCCGGATCGAGCCCGATCCGCTGCATCAGCCGTTCCAGTTCGGCCTGCAGCTCGATCAACGGCCGGCTCGGCACCACCGAGGCCACCACCGCGCGCGGTTTTTTGCCGCCGAAGCTCGACAGCCCCTGCAGCGCCACCTCGAACGGCTTGCGGTTGACCCGAAACAGCATCGAGGCGATCTCGTTGGCTGCGATGCCATCGATATCGCCGATGAAGCGCAGGGTGACGTGATAATTTTCAGGATCGATCCAGCGCGCGCCCGGCAGGCCTCCGCGCAAATTGGAAAGCGTCTGGCCGATCTCGGCCGGGATTTCCAGTCCAGTAAACAAACGCGGCATCGCAAGACTCCCGATGCTAAGGCGTGATCCGAAACGCGGATGGCCCGTGTTCGGGTAGCACACCTTGGAAACCAAGCTTTGGCAACCAGCCCGGCGACGAATCACCGATGCTGATTTTTACCGTAGTTATGTGACTCTGCGAAGGATGCGATGCCAATCGCGGGGAAAACCCTGGCTTTAGGGTTACCGTTGCCCGTTTTTCAACTGCGTTGCCCGGATAGTGCACCAACAAGTGCCTCCACGCTGGGCAGGATATTCTTCACGATCACGTCGACGCCCTCCGGCGTCGGATGCATGCCGTCCGCCTGATTGAGCTTGGCATCGGCGGCGACGCCTTCGAGGAAGAACGGGTAGAGCGGCACGCCAAACGACGCCGCGAGGTCCGGATAGATCGCGTTGAAGCGCGCCGCGTAATCGCTGCCGTAATTCGGCGGCGCGACCATCCCGCACAACAGGACCGCGATCTTGCGCGCCTTCAGCCGGGTCAGGATATCGGACAGCGCCTCGCGGGTGACCTTGGGATCAAGGCCGCGCAGGGCATCGTTGGCGCCGAGTTCGAGGATGACGGCCGCGGTACCGTCAGGCACCGACCAATCAAGCCGGTCACGGCCACCCGAGCTGGTATCGCCGGATACCCCGGCGTTGGTCATATCGACTTCTATCCCCTTGTCTTTCAAGGCTTTTTGTAAACGTTCGGGGAACGCCGCGGAGGCCGACAGGCCAAGGCCGGCGCTGAGCGAATCACCGAGCACCACCATCTTGATCGGCCTGGTTCCGCCGGCCGACGGCGCCTGGGCGAAAGCAGTTTGCGCCGTCATCATGGCGACCATCAACACGAGTATGTGCACGAACATCCGCATCCCACCCTCGACCGCGGCGGCGGAAGTGCCATATGACCGAAGCATGGACAGTCTCATCGAACCCTCGTCATTGGCCGGCCTCGAGCCGGACACCATCGCCATCACAAACGTCAATCTCTCGCTCGGTACCGGCGCGGCTCGCGTTCATATCCTGAAAGATATCAGCCTGAGTGTGGCATCGGGAGAAGCGATCGGCCTGATCGGGCCGTCAGGTTCGGGCAAATCCACACTGCTGATGGTCATGGCGGGGCTGGAACGTCCTGACAGCGGAGAGGTGGTGGTCAACGGCACCCCGTTCAATGCCCTCGACGAAGACGCGCTGGCGCGGTTTCGCGGCCGGCAGGTCGGCATCGTGTTCCAGTCGTTCCACCTGATCCCGACCATGACGGCACTGGAAAACGTCGCGGTGCCGCTTGAACTCGCCGGCAATCCCGACGCATCCGCGCGCGCCGCGCAGGAACTTGCGGCCGTCGGTCTCGGCGACCGGCTGCATCATTATCCCACGCAATTGTCGGGCGGCGAACAGCAGCGCGTGGCGCTGGCCCGCGCGCTGGCGCCGGATCCCGCCATTCTGGTGGCGGACGAACCGACCGGAAATCTCGACGAAGCCACCGGCAAGCAGATCGTCGATCTCCTGTTCACCAAACACGCCGAGCGCGGCATGACATTGGTGCTGGTGACCCACGACACCTCGCTGGCGCATCGCTGCGATCGCGTGGTGCGGCTGCGCTCGGGCCGCATCGACACCCAGGCCCTGGATCGCAAAGCCGCTCCATGAGCAGCGCGTCCGAACACGTCCAAGAACCCGACCATGCCGGCCGCGGTACTTCGCTCGCGCTGCGTTATGCGTTGCGCGAATTGCGCGGCGGCCTGCGCGGCTTCTACGTTTTCATCGCCTGCATCGCGCTCGGCGTGATGGCGATTGCCGGCGTCGGCTCGGTCGCAGCCAGCCTCGGCGAAGGCTTGGCGCGCGAAGGCCGCACCCTGCTCGGCGGCGATGTCGCATTCTCGCTGATCCAGCGCGAAGCCAAGCCCGACGAGGTCGCCTTTCTGCGTGCCCGCGGCCAATTGTCAGTCGCCTCCACGCTGCGGGTCATGGCGCGTTCAGCCAAAGGCGATCTCGCTTTGGTCGAGCTTAAGGCGGTCGACGACAATTACCCGATGCTGGGCGAACTCACACTCGACCCGAAAATGCCGATCGCTGATCTCTTGGCCGAGCGCGACGGCGCGTTCGGCGCGGCGGTCGATACCACCTTGCTGGCGCGGCTCGGCCTCAAGGTCGGCGATCGCGTCAGCATCGGCAATGCGACGTTTCAGATGCGCAGCGTGGTCGACGCCGAACCGGACAAACTGGCTGGCGGGCTCGGCTTTGGCCCGCGCTTCCTGGTCAGTGAAACCGCCTTGCGCGCCACCGGTCTGTTGCAGCCCGGCAGCCTGGTGCGCTGGATCTACCGGGTCAAATTGCCCGACAACGCCGCCAACGATGCGGCCGCCACCGCGCTGATCGACAACGTGCGCGCCGCACTGCCCGAAGCCGGCTGGGAAATCCGCTCCCGCAGCAACGCCTCGCCGCAGCTTGAGCGCAGCATCAGCCGCTTCACGCAATTTCTCACTTTGGTCGGCCTCGCCGCCCTGCTGGTCGGCGGGGTCGGCGTCGCCAACGCGGTCAAAAGCCACATCGATCGCCGCCGCGACGTCATCGCGGTTTTCAAGGCGCTGGGCGCCACCGGCCGCGACGTGTTCGCGATCTATCTGACGCAAGTGACCGCGCTTGCCGCGATCGGCTCGCTGATCGGGCTTATGGCCGGCGCAGCACTGCCTTTCATCATCGTCGGCCTGTTCGGCAAATTGCTGCCGCTGCCGGTGGTGCCGGCGCTGCATCCGGGCGAACTGGCGCTGTCCTTTATTTATGGCCTGCTCACCGCGCTGGCATTCGGGCTGTGGCCGCTCGGCCGGGTGCATGACGTGCCGGTCGCGGCATTGTTTCGCGATATATCGACCGGCGAAGGCAATCGGCCGCGCTGGCGTTATCTCGCATTGATGGCGGTGGTGGTCGCGTTGCTGATCGCGGTCGCGGTCGGGCTTGCCTATGACAAACGGGTTGCGGCGGTGTTCGTGGCGTCCTCGATCGCGGTGTTCGTCGTGCTGCGCGGCATCGCCGGCGGCCTGATGGCGCTGGCGCGCGGCCTGCCCAGAACCGGCATCACCATGCTCCGGCTCGCGATCACCAATATCTACCGGCCCGGCGCCCTGACGCCGTCGGTGGTGCTGTCGCTGGGGCTGGGACTGACCGTGCTGGTCACCATCACCCAGATCGACGGAAATTTGCGGCGGCAATTCCTGGCGGCGCTACCGGACCGCGCACCGTCGTTTTATTTCATCGATATTCCAACCAACGACGCCGACCGCTTCGGCGCTTTCCTGAAACAGACCGCGCCGGAATCGAGCGTCGAGGACGTGCCGATGCTGCGCGGGCGCATCGTCGCTGCCCGCGGTGTCCAGGCGGAGGACCTGAAAGCTTCCGCCGATTCCGAATGGGTGCTGCAGAGCGACCGCGGCCTGACCTATACCGGCGAAATCCCGAGGGGCTCGAAGATCGTCGAGGGACAATGGTGGGGCGCGGACTATAGCGGGCCGCCGCTGGTCTCGATCGAGAAGAAGATCGCCGACGGATTAGGGCTCAAGCTCGGCGACCCCATGGTCGTCAACGTGCTGGGCCGCGACATCACCGCCACGATCGGCAACATGCGCACGGTGGACTGGCAGAGCCTCGGCATCAATTTCGTGCTGGTGTTCTCGCCGAACGCCTTCAAGGGCGCGCCGCATACCCACATCGCGACCTTGACCGAAACCCATCCGGATCCGTCGGGCGACGCCCGAATCATCAAATCGGTGGCCGACGCGTTTCCGATGGTGACGAGCGTGCGGGTTCGCGAGGCGCTGGAAACCATCGGAACGGTCGTGACCAATCTGGTGCTGGCGATCCGCGGCGCCAGCGCAGTCACGCTGATCTCGGCCATCCTGGTGCTGGGTGGCGCGCTCGCCGCCGGCCATCGCCACCGCGTCTATGACGCCGTCATTCTCAAGACCCTCGGTGCCACCCGCGCGCGGCTGCTCGGCGCCTACGCGCTGGAATATCTGATGATCGGTTTTGCCACCGCCATCTTCGGCGTGATCGCGGGTTCGATCGCGGCCTGGCTGATCGTAACGCGGCTGATGACGCTGAGTTTCGTCTGGCAGGCGGGTAGCGCCGCGGGTGTGGTGGCGGCGGCGCTGATCGTCACGGTTGGGCTAGGGCTAGCCGGCACGCTCCTGGCGCTGAACCAGAAGCCGGCTACAGTGTTGCGCAATTTGTGACAAAGTGAAGCGGCGGCCCGGTTAACGCCCTTTTACTGTCAAATCGCGCCGCAGGGCGACATTCAGCCGCGCGTGGAAGCTTGCAGCGAATGTGTTAGTTTCCCACATACCAGCTTGGGTCGGAAGCCGGTTTGATGACAAAAAAGTAATGTCCGCAAACGCCGGTATCTGGGATAACTTCTAGCCAGCGCCGCAAACCCTTGCGCTCCGCCGGACAACCAACGGGAATTCGACCATGTCGGACCTAGACCGCAATTACGCTTCTCCTTTCGGCCGGGCCGCCGGGCGCGTTGACGCCGCGACCGTCGATGCCGGTCTGCGCGCCTACATGCTGCGCATCTATAATTACATGAGCATCGGCCTGGCCCTCACCGGCCTCGCGGCGCTCGGCGTCTATATGGCCGCCGTCACCGCCGATCCGGCGGGCGATGCCGTACGCGTCGGCAAGATCTATCTGACGCCGTTCGGTTACGCGATGTTCGTGAGCCCGCTGAAGTGGCTGTTCATGCTGGCACCGCTCGCGATGGTGTTCGTGATCTCGGCCGGCATCAACCGGCTGCGGCCCGCGACCGCCCAGATGCTGTTCTGGATATTCTCGGCGCTGATGGGCATTTCGCTGTCCTCGATCTTCCTGGTGTATACGCACACCTCGATCGTACGGGTGTTCTTCATCACCGCAGCCACCTTTGGCGCGCTCAGCCTCTATGGCTACACGACCAAGCGTGACATGAGCGGCATGGGCTCGTTCCTGTTCATGGGCCTGATCGGCATCATCATCGCCAGCGTGGTGAACCTGTTCCTCGCCAGTTCGGCGCTGCAGTTCTTCGTTTCCGTGATCGGCGTTCTGGTGTTCGCCGGCCTTACCGCCTACGACACCCAGCGGCTGAAGAACGACTACATCTACGGCTACGCCTCGCAGGGCGGTGACGTGGCGGAACGTGCGGCGATCTCGGGTGCGCTGTCGCTCTACTTGAACTTCATCAACCTGTTCACGCTGCTGCTGCAGTTGCTCGGACAGCGCGACTGATCCCCGCCGCCTCGCGCGGAATAATTCAAGCCCCGGCCTCACGGCCGGGGCTTTTCTTTTGCTGCCAGCAAAAATAACCTTGCCCTATGCCCACTCCCGAGATCAGGCCCGCGACCGAGGCCGACCTTCCCTTTGTGACCGAGATCTACGAACACGCGGTTCGTTACGGCACCGCCACATTCGAACTGATCCCACCTGACCTCGCCGAGATGACGCGCCGCTACAACGCGCTGATGGATGGCGGCTTTCCCTATTTCGTCGCAGCACTCGACGGCCGTGTGATCGGCTACGCCTATGCCGGGCCCTACCGGCCGCGGCCGGCCTATCGCTTTACCGTTGAAAATTCAGTCTATCTGCAGCCAGCGATCCACCGCCGCGGCATCGGCCTGCAATTGCTGCAACGGCTGATCGCCGAATGCGAACCGCGCGGCTACCGGCAGATGATCGCGGTGATCGGCGATTCCGCCAACGCCGGCTCGATCGGCGTGCACACCAAATGCGGATTCCAGATGATCGGAACCCACCCCAATGTCGGCTTCAAATTCGGCCGCTGGCTTGACACCGTGATGATGCAGCTCGCTTTGGGAGAGGGCGGCAGCACGGTGCCACCTAATCCGGATACTTGAGACCTCAAGGTGACGAGGCGCGCTCCTGGCAGACTTGCGGGTGGGCAAAGGCGCTCCTTGCACCGGGCCCACCATCTAGATCAATAACCTGAATTGGTCGGCACGCGGAGCCCGTCATCGGGCGCGCATTTGCGGGACCCTTGGCTTTGCCCCCTACAATTTCCAGGTTGGTGGCGCCCTACACCACCGCCAGCTTGCGGTCGATCACCAGCAGCACGCGATCGAGTTCGTGGCCGCGGCGCAGGATCAGCCCGGTCGCGGAGATCACGCTATACATGCCCTGCTTGCGGGCCAGCCGCGGATCTTTTTCGATGCGGTAGATGGGCACTTCCGAAGCGCGGCGAAACACCGAGAACACCGCGCGCTCCTTCAGGAAATCAATCGCGTAGTCGCGCCATTCGCCGTCGGCGACCATGCGCCCATACAGGTTCAAGATGCGATTGAGTTCAAGACGGTTGAAGGTCACCCGATTCGGCGGAGCAGCGGCAACCCCACTGCGCGCCGCCGCGCGATTCTCGCTCGGATCGGTATCCTCCGACATCGAACTCATGCACCATCTCCTGTCATCCCCATGACATGATTGCGCCGACTGTCCCCCGCTGCAAGAGGCCAGTGTCGACGGCCATAAAATTCGCCCTTAGCCGGTCGCCGGCGGATCGGCGTTTCGGGCCAGAAATATGCCGTCACGGGATCGTTAGCGGAATCATAATGCCGCCCAACTTCCGCCCAGCGTCCGCCGCGCTGGATTGCGAGAAGATACTCCTGCGTTGACCCGGTCCTTTCGGCACCGGATTCCTCAGCCCCCAGCCCCCCGGGGTTGTCAGGATCGGGTCTGTTCGCGGGAGATGATAGTTTATCCCCATACTGGGCCAACGAAAGTTGGTCCTTTTTCTCTTTGGACTACCGGCATTTCAGGCAACGCCTGCCCCACGCCTCCGGCCGCGTCGACAGCCGATCGACGAACGCTATCGGTCACCTGCCGCACAACCAAGTGCAGAGCGATCGAAGCGCAACCAATATCAACTGGATAGTTCGGAAATTTAGTGCAGCAGCGTGTAGGCGGCGCCTAACATCGGGCCGGGCTTGTCGCGATTGCCGTCCTGGACAAAGACCGCCGCGGCGTCGACGCCATCGCGCGAGATGTTTTCCAGCGGCACGCTCCAGCTGCCGGGCGTCCCGTTCCAGTCACCAACCTTGAGCACATTACGCACAACGTTGTGGTAGGTGATTTCGCGGCCGCGATTTTCACCGCGGCCGATCGAGATCGGAACGGCTTTCGAGATCGAGCAGATCCATACCTCGCCGTGCATCGGCACAGGACTGCCGTTGCGGGACTCGGCTACCGACACGTTGATCTGCCTGCCCGTCACCGTCATCGAAACCGGCACCGACATCACGTTGCTGGTCTTTTCGGTTTCGCCGATAGCGCCTTCGATACCTTCGCGATCGCTTCCGACCACATGCACCGATCCATTGACGATCGCCTGCGGCGTGTAGACGTCGCGATCGCCGCGCATATGCGAATAGGCTTTCTGGCGCGCGCTGAAGCGCGAGTCGGCCAGCGTGTCCTTCCAGCCGAGATAATCCCAGTAATCGATCGGCATGCTTAACGCGATGATCGACGGATCCTTGGCAAGCTCACCCATCAGCTTGTCGGCAGGCGGACAGGAAGAGCAGCCTTGCGACGTGAACAACTCCACCACCGCACGCGGATCGGCATGAGCGGGACGAATGATCGCAACTATCGCGCAGATGCCGAGTGCACCTGACCATCGCGAAATACAATTATTGCTTGCTGTCGCTGCCATGCTGGGAACCGGGAAACATCCGCGCCGTCGTCGTTACCAAAGCCGCCGTTAACTCATTTACCTTGACCGCGACTGATCTGCCTTTTGCTTTGCGGCAACTGAGCTGCCTTGCGCTACTTGATCGTATTGGCCTTCCTAACGCAAGAAGGCGGCCCTTTCATAGGCCGCCTCCTGTTCACTCGCTACTCACTTCGCAGTGAGGCGCCGATCACGATTTACGTTACGCGGCCAGTTTGCGCAGCACGTACTGCAGAATCCCGCCGTTTCGATAGTATTCAAGCTCGTCGAGCGTATCGATCCGGCATAGCAGCGACACGCGCTGCAATGCGCCGTTGCCCGACACGATCTCCGCCGTCAGCTTCTGGCGCGGCTTCAGGTCACCCTGCAAACCCCGGATTGTTACGGTCTCGTCGCCCTTCAATCCGATCGACGACCAGGACGCACCATCCTCGAAGGTCAGCGGCAGGACGCCCATGCCGACGAGATTGGAGCGATGGATGCGCTCGAAGCTCTGGCAGACCACGGCACGAACGCCGAGCAGCCGCGTGCCCTTGGCCGCCCAGTCGCGCGACGAGCCGTTGCCGTATTCGGCGCCGGCGAACACCACCAGCGGCACGTTCTCCTGCTGGTACTTCATCGCGGCATCGTAGATCGACATCTGCTCGCCGTCGGGCCAATGCTTGGTCAGGCCGCCTTCGGGAATATTGCCGTCGGCGCCCTTCAGCATGAAGTTCTTGATGCGGATGTTGGCGAAAGTACCGCGCATCATGATTTCATGATTGCCGCGCCGTGTGCCGTATTGGTTGAAATCGGCCGGACGCACCTGGTGCTCCGACAGATATTTTCCGGCCGGCGAGGTCAGCTTGATGGAACCGGCCGGCGAGATGTGGTCGGTGGTGATCTTGTCGCCGAACATCGCGAGGATCCGCGCATCGACGACGTCGGCGATTGGCTCCGGCTCCATCTTCATGCCTTCGAAGTAAGGCGGGTTCTGCACATAGGTCGAGCTCATGTTCCAGCGATAGGTCTCGCTCTCGACGGTCTTGATCTTGCGCCAGTTGGTGTCGCCCTTGAAGACGTCGCCATAACGCTTCTTGAAGATCGTGGCGGTGACGAACTTCTTCATCACGGCGTTGATCTCCTTGGTCGTCGGCCAGATGTCCTTCAGGTACACCGGCTTGCCGTCCTTGCCTTCGCCGATCGGCTCGACCGCGAGATCCTTGGTCACCGTTCCGGCCAGCGCATAGGCCACGACCAGCGGCGGCGAGGCCAGATAGTTGGCCTGCACGTCCGGGCTGACGCGGCCTTCGAAGTTGCGATTACCCGACAACACGGCCGCGCCGACGATGCCGTTGTCGTTGATCGATTTGGAAATGTCTTCCTGCAGCGGACCGGAATTGCCGATGCAGGTGGTGCAGCCAAAGCCGATCAGGTTGAAGCCGACCTTGTCGAGTTCGGCCTGCAGTCCGGAATTGGTGAGATATTCCGCGACCACCTGGCTGCCCGGTGCCAGCGACGTCTTGACCCAGGGCTTTGCCTTCAGGCCCTTGGCGGCGGCGTTGCGCGCCAGCAGACCCGCGCCGATCAGCACGCTCGGATTGGAGGTGTTGGTGCAGGACGTGATCGCCGCGATCACCACGTCGCCATGGCCGAGATCGAAATTGTGGTTGTCGACCGCGAAGCGCTTCGAGGCTTCGCCGGGCTTCTTGTATTCGCCCGCGAGCGCGGTGCCGAAACCTTCCGCGACCGCCGGCAGCGCCACGCGGCCCTCGGGACGCTTCGGTCCGGCCATCGACGGCACCACGGCGGCAAGATCGAGCGTCAACGTTTCCGTGAACACCGGATCGGTCGACTTGGCGGTACGGAACAGGCCCTGCGCCTTGGCATAGGCGGTCACCAGCGCGACGCGGTCCGCCTTGCGGCCCGAGGTCTTCAGGTAATCGATGGTCGCGGCATCGACCGGGAAGAAGCCGCAGGTCGCGCCATATTCCGGCGCCATGTTGCCGATGGTCGCCTTGTCCGCCACCGACAGATAATCGAGGCCGGGGCCGAAGAATTCCACGAACTTGCCGACCACACCCTGCTTGCGCAGCATCTGCGTCACGGTGAGCACGAGGTCGGTCGCGGTCACGCCTTCCTTGAGCTGGCCCTTGAGCTTGAAGCCGACCACTTCCGGCAGCAGCATCGACAGCGGCTGGCCGAGCATCGCGGCTTCCGCCTCGATGCCGCCGACGCCCCAGCCGAGCACGGCGAGGCCGTTGACCATGGTGGTGTGCGAGTCGGTGCCGACAAGCGAATCCGGATAGGCGATCTCGAAGGTGCCGGTCTTCTTGCCGACCGTCATCTTCTCCTTCTTGGTCCACACCGTCTGTGCGAGGTATTCCAGATTGACCTGATGGCAGATGCCGGTGCCGGGCGGCACCACGGAGAAATTCGAAAACGCGTTCTGGCCCCATTTCAGGAACTCGTAGCGTTCCTGGTTCTGCTTGTATTCCTCGACCACGTTCTTGCCGAACGCCTTGTTGTCACCAAAGAAATTCACGATCACGCTGTGATCGATCACCAGATCGACCGGCACCAGCGGATTGATCTTCTCGGCATCGCCGCCGAGCGCCTGCATCGCATTGCGCATCGCCGCCAGATCGACCACCGCGGGCACACCGGTGAAATCCTGCATCAGCACGCGCGCGGGACGGAACGCCACTTCATGCTCGAGCTTGCGCTTTTTCAGCCATTTCGAGACCGCGACGATGTCCTCTTTCTTGACAGTGCGACCGTCTTCGTTGCGCAGCAGATTTTCCAGCAGCACCTTCATGGAATAGGGAAGCTTGGAAATCCCCTTCAGACCATTCTTCTCGGCGGCGGGCAGGCTGTAATAGACATAGGTCTTGGCGCCGACCTTGAGGGTCTTCTGGCATTTGAAGCTGTCGAGCGAGGTCATGTGAGGAAATCCCGATTTATCGTTGTACCCGGCAAAGGTATCTTGGTACCATTGGTGAAGCCAGACTTGATAGCTTGCAGCGCCGGATTGTGTGCTGCATCAAGTTCCGGCTTATAGAATCTTTTAGAAGCTTTCCAGTGGCGCCGCCATATCGGTGAGCATGCCGCAGCAATGTGCAACCCAAAAATTTGGCTGCGGTACCCATAGGATTTAGAGGGCTGTGAAAGGGCAACATGCGGCTCTCGGGACGCGGTGTCAGGTGTGTGCGAGGCGGCCGCGAAGTGCTCTCCGGCCTCGATTTCGAGGTTTCCGCGGGACAAGCGCTGGCCGTCACCGGTCCCAACGGATCCGGCAAAACCTCGCTGCTGCGGATCGTGGCCGGCCTGCTCGCGCTCGCCGGCGGATCGATCGACCTCGACGGCGGCGAGACCGAACTGACGCTCGCCGAACAGGCCCACTATCTCGGCCATCGCGACGCCATGAAGCCCGCTTTGAGCGTGCTGGAGAACCTGTCGTTCTGGCGGAACTTTTTCGGCGGCGAAGCTCTCGACGCCCAAGAACCTCGAAGCCTGAGCAAGGTCGGGCTTGACCACGCAGCCCACCTGCCGGCGGCGTATCTGTCCGCCGGGCAGCGGCGGCGGCTATCGATCGCGCGGCTGCTGGCCGTGCGACGGCCGATCTGGCTGCTCGACGAGCCGACCTCGGCGCTCGACGCCGCCGGACAGACCCTGTTCGCCGATCTGACCCGCGACCACCTCGCCCGCGGCGGCCTGGTGCTTGCGGCAACCCACGCGCCGCTGGGGATTGAGGCGCGGGAGTTGAAGATTGGCGACTTAACGCGAGGCCGCACATGACCGCCCTCGCCGCGCTGGTTCGCCGGGACATCCAGATCGCGCTGCGGGTCGGCGGCGGGGCGCTGATCGGCGTGCTGTTTTTCCTGATCGTGGTGGTGCTGATGCCGTTCGCGATCGGGCCGGATCTGGCGCTGCTGACGCGATTGGGACCTGCGATCCTCTGGCTCGGCGCACTGCTCGCAAGCCTGCTGACGCTCGACCGGCTGTTCATGGCCGATCACGAGGACGGCTCGCTCGATCTGATCGCGATGAGCCGGACGCCGCTGGAATTGACCTGCGCTGCGAAAGCGCTGGCGCACTGGCTCGCCGCGGGCCTGCCGCTGATCGTCGCGACGCCGGTGCTGGGGCTGCTGTTGAATCTCGATGCGAGCTCGACGATGGCGGTTGCGCTGACATTGCTGGTGGGCACGCCGGCGCTGACATTCACCGGCATGATCGGCGCGGCACTGGCCGTGACCTTGCATCGCGGCGGCTTGTTGCTGGCGGTGCTGGTGCTGCCACTGTCGATCCCGGTGCTGATTTTCGGCGTCGCCGCCTCCGAGGCCGCAATTTCCGGACCGCTGTCATTCGGAACGCCGTTTTCGATCCTGTGCGCGCTGTCGCTGGTCAGTTTCGTGATCGGGCCATTTGCCGCAGCCGCAAGCCTCCGGCAGGGGCTCGATTAACGTGCGCCGAACGATCAAGGAATTGCGATCCACGCCGGATTGCCTGTAACCGCCGTGACGACTATCAGGATGCCCATGACGCTGATCGACCTCGCCAACCCCACCAGGTTCCTGTCGCTGACCGCGCGCCTGCTGCCGTGGCTGGTCGGCGCCACCGCGATCCTGCTCGCGATCGGCCTTTATCAATCTGTCATGGCGCCGGACGATTATCAGCAGGGCGCCACCGTGAAGATCATGTTCATTCACGTGCCCAATGCGTGGCTGTCGATGTTCGTCTGGGGCGTCATGAGCATCGCCGCGCTCGGCACCCTGGTGTGGCGGCATCCGCTGGCGGATGTCGCCGCCAAGGCCGCCGCCCCGATCGGCGCGGCCTTTACCTTCCTCGCATTGGTGACGGGCTCGCTGTGGGGCCGCCCGATGTGGGGCACCTATTGGGAGTGGGATGCGCGGCTTACCTCGGTGCTGATCCTGTTTTTGATGTATCTCGGCCTGATGGCGCTGTGGCGCGCGGTGGAAGATCCTTCGCGCGCGGCGCGCGCCGCGGCGATCCTCACGCTGGTCGGCGCGATCAATCTGCCGATCATCAAATTCTCGGTCGACTGGTGGAACACGCTGCATCAGCCGGCGTCGGTGTTCCGGATGGGCGGACCGACGCTCGACCGCGCCTTCCTGATGCCGCTGCTGGTGATGGCGGTGGCGTTTTCGCTATTGTTCGTCACCTTGCATATCGCCGCGATGCGCAACGAAATTCTGCGCCGCCGGGTGCGCAGCTTGCAGATGATGCAAGCCAGCCAGCGTCCGGCCTGAGCCGATGTCGCTCGGTCCCTACGCGTCCTTTATCGTGACCTCCTATGCGCTGGTCACGGCCGTGGTGTTGCTCCTGATCGTCTGGATTGCGATCGATTTTCGCCGGCAGAAACAGCGCCTGCGCGAATTGGAGCAAAGCGGCATCGTCAGGCGCTCCGGACGCAACGCAGCGGATACAAGATGAGCAATCCCTCCCCCTCCGATGCGCCGTCACCGCGGCGTCCCTGGCTGATGGCGTTGCCGCTGGTCGGCTTTGTCGCGCTGGCCGCTTTGTTCTGGTTCGGCTTGCGCGAGGGCGATCCATCAAAGATCCCCTCCGCCCTGATCGGCCGCGCCGCGCCGCAGACCGCGCTGCCGGCGCTGGACGGCCTGGTCAATAACGGCACGCCGGTGCCGGGGCTCGATCCCGCGACCTTCAAGGGCAAGGTCAGCGTCGTCAATGTCTGGGCCTCCTGGTGCGTGCCGTGCCACGACGAGGCGCCGCTATTGACCCAGCTCGGCAAGGACAAGCGGCTGCAACTGATCGGCATCAACTACAAGGATGCTCCCGACAACGCCCGGCGTTTTCTCGGTCGGTATGGCAATCCGTTCGGCATCGTCGGCGTCGACGGCAACGGCCGCGCCGCGATCGAATGGGGCGTCTATGGCGTGCCCGAGACCTTCATCGTCGGCCGCGCCGGCACCATCGTCTACAAACTGGTCGGCCCGGTCACCCCGGAGAATTTTGACGTCGTGCTGAAGGCCGAGATCGAGAAGGCGCTGGCGGCGGGGAGTTGAAAGCCGCACTTACCCCTTCGTCACGTCCCCACCCTCGGCCTCGCTCGCCTCGAGCGACGCCGGCTCCAGGCTGTAACGCTTGATCAGCGGCATCTGCGTGATCGCAAACAGCATGGTCAGGGGAATCACACCGAATGCCTTGAAGCCCACCCAGAAATCGGTGGTCTGGGTGCGCCAGATGGCTTCGTTCAAAATAGCCATCGCGAAAAAGAACAACGCCCAGCGCAAGGTCAGCATCCGCCATCCCTGCGGCGTGAGGTTGAACATCTGGTCGAACATGATGGCGATGAAGGATCGGCCGAACAGCAGACCACCGCCGAGCACGGCGGCGAACAGGCCGTAGATGATGGTCGGCTTGACCTTGATGAAGGTCTCGTCGTGCAGCACCAGCGTCAGCGTGCCGAACACGATGACGATAATACCGGTGACCAGCGCCATGATCGGCACATGCCGCGTCACCACATAGGATGCGATCATCGCGGCGATCACCGCCACCATGAAGGCGCCGGTCGCCACGAACAGATGGAACTTGGCATTGGCGACAAAGAAACACCAGCAGCGGCCCGAGTTCGGTCGCGAGCTTGAACAGCGGGTGCGGTTGGGTTTTATCCATCGTGCGTCCTTCGAATCCCGTGCCGCCATCCTTCGAGACGGCGCTTCGCGCCTCCTCAGGATGAGGACATGCCGTGTGGTTTCTGCCCTCATCCTGAGGAGCGCGCTCTTGCGCGCGTCTCGAAGGATGGAGCCTATTCAATCCCTGCGATCGCCTGCGCGAAATCCTTTGCCGTGAACGGCGCGAGATCGTCGATACCTTCGCCGACCCCGATGAAATGCACCGGCAGTTTGAATTTCTCCGCCAGCGCCACCAGGATGCCGCCGCGCGCGGTGCCGTCGAGCTTGGTCATCACCAGGCCGGTGACCCCGGCGGTACGATGAAAGGCCTCGACTTGCGACAGCGCATTTTGTCCCACCGTGGCGTCGAGCACCAGCAGCACCGCATGCGGCGCTGACACATCGACCTTTCGGATCACGCGAACGACCTTTTCAAGCTCGTTCATCAGCTCGGCCTTGTTCTGCAGCCGGCCGGCGGTATCGATCAGGAGCACGTCGAGTTTGCCCTCCCGCGCCGCAGTCAACGCATTGAAGGCAAGGCTTGCGGAATCCGAACCCTGCGCGCCGGCAATGACCGGCGATTTGGTGCGATCGCCCCAGATTTTCAGTTGCTCGATCGCCGCGGCGCGAAAGGTGTCGCCGGCCGCCAGCATCACCTTGCGGCCCTCGGCGCTCAGTTTGGCGGCGAGCTTGCCGATGGTGGTGGTCTTGCCGGAACCGTTGACGCCGACCACGAGGATCACGAACGGCTTTTGCGCGTCGTCGATCACCAGCGGCTTCGCCACCGGCGCCAGCACCTTCTCCACCTCGGTCGCGACGACGGTTTTCACGTCATCCGCCGAGATCGCCTTGTCATAGCGGCCGACGCCGACCGCGGCCGAGATCCGCGCCGCGACCTCGGTGCCGAGATCGGCGCGCAGCAGCACGTCCTCGATATCCTCGAGCATCGCGCGGTCGAGCTTGCGCTTGGTGACGAGATCGGCCACCGCGGTGCCGAGCGAACTCGACGTTCGCTTCAGCCCGCTGGATAGCCGCCGCCACCAGCTCAGTTTGGGGGGTTCCGGAGTGGTATCGCTCATGTTGGGCGTGTGTTAGCCGTTTCATCCTGCAAACGAAAGTCTCGACCGATCGATGGATGTTCCCGAATTAACCCCCGATGAAATCCAGGCCCGCGTGCTCCATCGCGACGGGCTGATGCTGGTGATCGACAAGCCGGCCGGGCTGCCGGTGCATCGCGGACCCAAGGGTGGCGCCAACCTGGAAATGTCGTTCGACGCGCTGCGGTTCGGCCTGCCGCGGCCGCCGGTGCTGGCCCACCGGCTCGACCGCGATACGTCCGGCTGCCTCGTACTTGGGCGCCATCGCAAGGCCACCGCCTCGCTCGGCCTGCTTTTCAAGCATGGCAAGGTTTCCAAGACCTATTGGGCCGTGGTCGAGGGCGGCCCGGCCGAGGATGAAGGCACCATCGACATGCCGCTCGGCCGCCTCAATGCCGAGCGCGGCTGGTGGCAAAAGCCCGACCCGGAGGGGCAGTCGGCGGTCACAAATTGGAAAGTATTGGGCCGCGGCGATGGCCTCGCCTGGCTCGCAATGGAACCGGTGACCGGCCGAACCCATCAATTGCGGGTGCATTCATCGGCGCTGGGCTGGCCGATTGTCGGCGACAATATCTACGGCAACGGTCCGCGCTTCGGCGAGCCGACCCTGCATCTGCACTCCCGCGGCATCGTGATCCCGATCTCGAAGAACAAGGATCCGGTGCAGGTGACCGCACCGGCGCCGGCGCATCTGCACGAACGGCTCAGGGCCTGCGGCTGGAACGGCGAGTAGTTCTACGAACCGCGGCGCAACATTCGCAGGCGGCGCCAATCGTTAAACTTTTACGGAACATTCAGCTGTTCGCTTTACACAGGATCGTTGGCCGAGAACGGCCCTAAGTAGCTCAGGATGAGCGATGCTGAACACCGAGCGATCCATCGTCGATGAAGTCGAAGCCGCGATCAAGACCGGCTCGCCGGAAAAAAGCCTCGAGACGGTCAGGCGTGTCACCGACCTCTTCCTGCTGTCGGCCGGAAGCTTCAGCGGCGAGCAGATCGAGCTGTTCGACAATGTGCTCGAACGCCTCATCAAGACGATAGAACTTCGGGCGATCGCCGATGTCAGCGCACGTATCGCGCTGGCCGAAACCAGCACGCAGTTGGCCAGCATCGCCCAGGCGCCGCCCGGCGTGATCCGCCGCCTGGCCCAGCACGACGAGATCACCGTCGCCGGCCCTGTCCTGACCGAATCGCCTCGCCTGACCCAGGAAGACCTGGTCGAGATCGCCAGGACCAAGGGCGAGCAGCATCTGCTTGCCGTCTCCGGGCGCTGGTGGCTGCAGGAAATCGTCACCGACGCGCTGTTGGCCCGCCACTATCCGAGCGTCAGCCGCCGCGTCGTCAAAAACCCCGGCGCGCGCGTTTCGGCGAACGGCTTTGCCATCGTCGTGGCGCAAGCCGAAGCCGATCCCGAACTCGCGGTCGAGACCGGGATCCGGGTCGATCTGCCGTCGGAGCTTCGCAACCGGCTGCTGCGCAGCGCCACCGAAGCGGTGCGGTCGCGGCTGTTGTCGCGCGCGCCTCCTCATATGTTCGAGGACATCCGCAGCGCGATCGCCACCGTCTCGGCGGGCGTCGATCGCGAAATGTCCCTGGTGCGCGACTTCACCTCGGCCAAGCACTTTGTCGCCCAGCTCAAGGACAGCGGCAAACTCAACGAGGCGACCTTGTTCGCCTTTGCCAAGGCGCGAAAATACGAAGAGACCGTCGCAGCCCTTGCCGTTTTGTCGAAATCGTCGATCGAGGTCATTCGCCCGCTGATGCAAAGCCTGCGCGACGACGGCCTGTTGATTCCGTGCAAGGTCGCGGGGCTGAACTGGGAAATCACCAGCGCGATCCTGGAGTGCCGCTATTCGACGGGCTCGATGGGAAAACATGAACTGGCCGGCGCCAAAGCCCAATACGCCAAACTGCCCGCCGACAACGCCCACCGTCTGCTCAAATTCTGGCAGGTCAGGTCGACCGCCGCCGTGAATTGAGCCTCTAAGCCCCGGCGCCGCGCTCACACCGTCAGCCGCGCGCCGTCGTTGCCGGCAATCGTCAATTTCCGCACCGCGCCCGGTGTCTCCCCGCTGATATCGACGGGAATGAAGTGCTCGGTACGGCCCTGCACGGAGCTCTCGATCAGGATCTGGCGCTGCTGGCCCAATTCCGACGTCAACCGCCGCGCCAATGCCGCCGCGCCGACGGCCCGCAATCGCTTCGCGCGTTCCTTGATGATTTCGCCCGCAACCTGCGGCATCCGCGACGCCGGCGTGCCCGGACGTTTCGAGTAGGGAAAGACATGCAGGAAGGTGAGGCCGCATTCGCCGACCAGATCCTGCGAGCGCGCGAACATCTCTTCGGTCTCGGTCGGAAAGCCCGCGATGATGTCGGCGCCGAGCGCGATATCCGGCCGCAGCCGCCGCACCTGCGCGCAGAACTCGATCGAGTCACGCCGCGAATGCCGCCGTTTCATCCGTTTCAGGACCAGATCGTCGCCGGATTGCAGCGACAGATGCAGATGCGGCATCAGGCGCTCATCCCCGGCGATCACGTCGAGCAGATCGCGATCGACCTCGATGGAATCGATCGATGAAATCCGCAAGCGCTTCAACTCAGGCACATGCCGCAGGATCTGCTTGGTCAATTGCCCGAGTTTTGGCGTTCCCGGCAGATCCGCGCCATAGCTGGTGAGATCGACCCCGGTCAGCACGATTTCGGCATGGCCGCGTTCGGCCAGCGCGCGGACCTGATCGACTACCGCACCCATCGGCACCGAGCGCGAATTGCCGCGACCATAGGGGATGATGCAAAACGTGCAGCGGTGATCGCAGCCATTCTGCACCTGCACGAACACCCGCGGCAGCCCCGCCTTGAATCCGTCGAGCAGATGCGGCGCCATCTCCCGGACCGACATGATGTCGGCGACCGCGATCTTTTCGCTGTGATCGATGCCGAAGGCGGGCGCGCGACCAAACGCCGCGCGCGCGGCCTGCCACGCCTCGCCCCGCATCTTGTCGTCATTGCCGACGACGCGATCGACCTCGGCCATCTCGGCGAACATTTGGGCTTGGGTCTGCGCCGCGCATCCGGTGACGACGATCCGCGCATCCGGCCGTTCGCGCTTCATGCGCCGGATCGATTGCCGCGCCTGCGCCACGGCTTCATTGGTCACCGCGCAGCTGTTGATGACGATGGTATCGGTCAGTCCGGCGCTTTCGGCCTCGCGCGCGATCACCTCGGATTCGAAGGCGTTGAGGCGGCAGCCGAAGGTAACGACCTCGACGCTCATGACCTAAGCGACGGACGCAAACAAAGCGGGATCGAATTGTCCCTCATACTCGAAATCAGCTGTGCCCGTCATCAACACATGATCGTCGCGCTCGCGCCATTCGATCGCGAGTTCGCCGCCGGGCAACGCAATATTTACGATGCGATTGGCACGCTTGAGTCGCGCGGCCGCGACCGCCGTGGCGCACGCGGCAGAGCCGCACGCCTTGGTCAACCCGGCGCCGCGCTCCCAGGTGCGGATCGTGATGTGGTCGCGATCGACGATATGCGCCAGCGTGATATTGGCGCGCTCCGGAAAGATCGGATGGTTTTCCAGGAGCGGCCCGAAGCGGGTGAGATCATACGCCTGGACATCGTCAACCCAGAAGATCGCGTGCGGGTTGCCCATCGAGACCACCGATGGCGAATGCAGCAACGGGGCATCGATCGGCCCGATCTGAAGCTCGATATAACGGGTGTCGCGAAACTCTTCCGCGAGCGGAATGTCTTTCCAGCCGAACTTCGGCGCCCCCATATCGACGGTGTAGAGATCAGGCGCCGGTCCCTGCCAGCAATTCAACAGCCCTGCTTTGGTCTCAAAAGTGACGGCGGTCTGGCCGGTCTTTTCGAACAGCCGCCGCACCACGCAACGCATGCCGTTGCCGCAGGCGCCGGCTTCCGAGCCGTCATTGTTGTAGATGCGGATGAACGCTTCGGTGCCCTGCAGCCGCGGCGGCTGCAGCACCATCAGCTGATCGTAGGGCACGCCGGCCGGCGAGGCGACCGCGCGCGCTTCTTCGGTCGTGACCGCAGCGGACTTGTCACGCATGTCGACCACGACAATCTCGTTGCCGATGCCGTTCATCTTGGCAAACGCGTGGTTGGCGAGCGCACTCATGAAAAATCCTGATTTGTGCCTGCCTTATATGGCCAGTGATGCCGGATTGGCCAGTGTCCGCCGCAGGAGCGCATGACGCATCTGTCATGGGACGAAATGCGAACTTGCGTGTTAGGAATGGCGAGATTTCGCGGGATTCGGACCGGGACAGACCGCGTGAGACCGCAGGATGCCATGTTGGGTGGCTGCCATCATGTTGAAGATCATGGAGAACATTGAATGAATTCGATTCGCCGTTTCCGCTTTGCCATGATCGCCCTGGTCCCGCTTGCCGCGATTTCGTTCGGCATCGGTGCCGCGCCGGCGCAGACGGTACCGCCGCAATCATCGGGCACCCCGGCCACCCCTGCGCCCGTCGAAACCAACACGCCACCCCCGGTCACTGCCACGACGCCCGCCCCGGCTCCTGCACCTGCTCCATCCGCGGTGCCCGCGCCGCCGCCCGCCGAAGACAAATCGCCGGCCGACAGCCCCGCGGCCGCCCAGACGCCGGCCCCGCCGCCGGCCGCGCCGGTTCAGACCGCCGATCCCTTCGGCGAGCAAATCACGCTGGCGCCGCAAAAGGTCGTGATCCTCAAAGGTACCGCCAATTGGGATTCGGCATTCGACACCCTGATGGAGTCGTTCAAGTCCCTCACCGCGCTGCTCGACAAGCAGAGCGTGACACGATCGGGCAATCCGATGATCGTCTACACCTCGACCGACGATACCGGGTTCACCTATCTGGCGGAATTTCCGATCGATCAGGAGCCGAAGAACCTGACCAAGGACATGAGCATCGGCAAATCGCCCGAAGGCAAGGCCCTGAAATTTGTCCATCGTGGTTCCTACGACAACATGGACAACACCTACGAGGCCATCACCAATCATCTCGACGACAAGAAACTCGAGGCCAAGGATACGTTCATCGAGGAATACCTCACCGACCCCCTGAAGACCGCGGAGGACAAGCTGGTGATCAACGTTTTCGTGCCGCTGAAATGAGACGGATGAAACAGCTCGCCCTGCTCGCCGCCGCCCTCGGCGCCAGCGCGCTGCTGGCAGCGCCCGCGTTGGCGCAATCCGAAACGCCGGCGATCTCCGTCACCGGCGAGGCCACGATCTCGGTTCCGCCCGACCAGGCGCAGGTCGCGGCCGGTGTCACCTCGGACGGCAAGACCGCGCGCGAGGCCTCCGAGGCCAACAACACCACGATGGGCAAAGTGCTGCTGGCGCTGAAGGCCGCCGGCATCGATGGCAAGGACATCCAGACCTCGCGGCTGTCGCTGCAGCCGCAAAGCGCGCCGAACCGCAACACCAATGCCATCGCCGGTTATCGCGCCAGCAATCAGGTGACGGTGCGCGTGCGCGATGTCACCAAGGTCGCCAGCACGATCGACCTGTTGGTGGGCGCCGGTGCCAACGATATCGGCGGCATCAATTTCATGGTGTCGCAGGCCTCGAAGCTGCTCGACGACGCCCGCGAACAGGCGGTCGCCGACGCGCGCCGAAAGGCCGAAATCTACGCCAAGGCCGCCGGCGTCACGCTCGGCGCGCCGCTCAGCATCGCCGAGGAAGGCGCGCCCGCGCCGGTATTCCGCGGCAAGATGGCCCTCGCTCCGATGGCCGCGACTCCGGTGGCGCAAGGCGAAGAAACGCTTTCGGTCACCGTGAGCGTGTCCTGGGCGATCAAGCAGGCGGGGCAATAGTGCCGTCGTCCCGGCGAAGGCCGGGACCCATACGCTGTGCCGTCTCGTTTCAAGTGCTAAAGCAGACGCCTTGTGTAACCACCCACGCCAGGGGTTATGGGTCCCGGCTCGCGCTTCGCTTGGCCGGGACGACGAAGAAAATTAAATCTCCACCACCTGCCCCGGCTTCAACACCACAAACCGCTCGCGCAGCATCTTCGCTTCATCGAGCGCAACGCCCAAGGCCTCGGCCGGCGCGTCGATCGCTTCGTCGGTCAACTGAAACGTGCCGTGGTGATGCGCCAGCGCCTGCTCGGCGCCGCAATCGGCCAGCGCCTTGACGGCATCGGACGGGTTCATGTGCTGATCGCGCATGAACCAGCGCGGCTCATAGGCGCCGATGGGGAGGATCGCGAGCCGCAGCGGGCCGTGCGCTTCGGCAACCCGGCGGAAATGCCGGCCGTCGCCGTAGCCGGAATCGCAGACGATGTAGAGTTTGCCGGCGGGCGTCTCCAGGACAAAGCTCGCCCATAGCGCCTTGTTGCGATCGAACAGCCCGCGCGCCGACCAATGCCGCGTCGGCACCAGCGTCACCGCAACACCACTGCCGAGTTCGACGCGATGCTGCCAGTCGAACGCCTCGGCCTTGATCGCGCTGTCGGCATCGCGCATCGTCAGATCATTGCCGAGCGCCGTGATCACGCGCGGCGAAAATTTGGCCGCGAGTTTCGACAGCGTCGCGAGGTCGAGATGATCGTAATGGCCGTGCGACACCAGCACGATGTCGATGCGAGGCAGCTTTTCGAACGCGATGCCGGGATCGTTGTGACGCTTCGGTCCGGCCCACGCGAATGGCGAGGCCCGCTCCGACCACACCGGATCGACCAGGATGTTGAGCCCGGACGTCTGGATCAGCCAGCTGGCGTGGCCAACGAAGGAAAACCGGACTTTGCCGCCGTCCACGCGCGGCGGCGGGGTGTCGGCATAGGGGCTCGGCACCCAATCCGGCCATTTGTGCCGCTGCCGGCCGCCGCCGAACTGCCAGCGCAGCACCTGGCCCAGCGTTTTGGGCGGGGCGCCGTCGGGATCGAAGAAATGCGTGCCGTCGAAATGATCGGAGACCGGGCCGTCATAGGGTTTCATGCGAGTAATCCAAAGCGAGGGCACGCAGGCGGTCGTCGCGAGCAACCCAGAGTGCGGCGACGGGTGATGGGCAGGAGGCGGGGATCACGAACAGGCGGAGGGTCCGAAAGGCATGAAGCCTTATATGGCGTGGCCAATTCCGACAGGAAGCCTGCGGCGAGATTTACGGCATGCGGGAACCGTCAAATTGACGTCTCGAGAAAAGCCATTCCTTTACAATAACTTGCTTGACTCACCCGGGGTATTTGATGGGGGTTTGCCTTGACTTTCGCCGCCCACGGGGGTTTAACCCGCCCAATTCTCGAAAAGACGTTCTTTTCGACCCGCCGCCCGGCCCCTGAGACCGGAGGTCAACGCCCGACAGCGCGATGCGCCCTCGGGCGCAAAAGTGTTTGGACGACCCTCATCCTGAGGAGCCGCGAAGCGGCGTCTCGAAGGATGAGGCCAAGGTGGTCGCCGCCACCCTTCGAGACGCAGGCTTGCGCCTGCTCCTCAGGGTGAGGGCAGCAACAGGATAACGGCATTGTTCGACAATCTGTCGGAAAAACTTGGTGGCATTCTCGACCGGCTGACGGGCCGCGGTTCGCTGTCCGAGGCCGATGTCGATGCCGCGATGCGCGAAGTGCGCCGCGCTTTGCTCGAGGCCGACGTCTCGCTCGACGTGGTCAGAAGTTTTACCGATCGCGTCCGCGAGCAGGCCGTTGGCGCCACCGTGGTCAAGTCGGTGACCCCCGGCCAGATGGTCGTGAAGATCGTTCACGACGAACTGGTCGCGACGCTGGGCGCCGACGGCCAGACCATCGACCTCAACGCGGTGCCGCCGGTGGCGATCATGATGGTCGGTCTGCAGGGTTCCGGCAAAACCACCACCACCGCAAAACTCGCGCGACGCCTGACCCAGCGCGACAAGCGCAAGGTGCTGATGGCCTCGCTCGACGTCTATCGTCCGGCCGCCATGGAGCAGCTCGCGGTGTTGGGGCGCGACCTCGACATCCAGACCTTGCCGATCGTGGCCGGCCAGAAGCCGCCGCAGATCGCCCGCCGTGCGCTCGAAGCCGCCAAGCTCGGCGGCTACGACGTGGTGCTGCTCGACACCGCCGGCCGCACCACGCTCGACGAAGAAATGATGAGCGAGGCGGCGGAGATCAAAGCCACCGCCAACCCGCATGAAGTGCTGTTGGTCGCGGACTCCCTGACCGGCCAGGACGCCGTCAATCTCGCGCGCTCGTTCGATCAGCGCGTCGGCCTCACCGGCATCGTGCTGACCCGCGTCGACGGCGACGGCCGCGGCGGTGCGGCACTGTCGATGCGCGCGGTCACCGGCAAGCCGATCAAGCTGATCGGCACCGGCGAAAAGACCGATGCGCTGGAAGATTTCCATCCGAGCCGGATCGCAGGCCGCATTCTCGGCATGGGCGACGTGGTGTCGCTGGTCGAGAAGGCCGCCGCCAATATCGACGCGGAAAAAGCCGCGCGCACCGCCGAGCGGATGCGCAAGGGTCAGTTCGACCTCACCGACATGCGCGAGCAGTTGCTGCAGATGGCCAATATGGGCGGCATCAGCGGGCTGATGGGCATGATGCCCGGTATCGCCAAGATGAAGAACCAGATCGCCAATGCCGGCATCGACGACAAGATCATCAAGCGCCAGGTCGCGGTGATCGATTCGATGACGCGGCAGGAGCGCAAGAATCCCGATATCCTCAAGGCCAGCCGCAAGAAGCGCATCGCCGCCGGCGCCGGGCTCGAGGTCCAGGAAGTCAACAAGCTGCTCAAGATGCACCGGAACATGGCCGACATGATGAAGGCCATGGGTTCGGGCAAGCGCGGCCCGATGGCCGGCATCGCGCAGGCGATGGGTTTTGGCGGCGGCGGCATGCCGTCGCCCGAACAGTTGAAGGCGCTGCAGGAAAAAATGCCGGGCGGCGCCGGTGGCATGCCGGCCTTGCCGAAAGATCTTCCCGGCGGCCTGCGTGGCGGCCTGCCGAATCTGCCCGGGCTCACCGGCCTGAGCGGCAAGCCGAACCTGCCCGGCCTCGGCGGCTTTCCCGGATTGGGGAAGAAGAAATGAGAATTTCGTCATTGCAGGCCGCGCGCTTCGCGTGGGCCCGGATTGACGCGAGCTAACCGAACAATCGTCCCATTGAATTTTTATCAGGAGAACTAAATGTCAGTCGTTATTCGTCTTGCCCGCGCCGGCACCAAGAAGCGTCCGGTCTATCACGTCGTCGTCGCCGATTCGCGTTTCCCCCGCGACGGCCGCTTCATCGAGCGTCTCGGCCATTTCAATCCGCTGCTGCCGAAGGACAACGAAGCACGGCTCAAGCTCGACATGGACAAGGTCAAGGCCTGGCTCGCCAAGGGCGCGCAGCCGTCGGACCGCGTGTCGCGCTTCCTCGATGCCGCCGGTGTCGCCAAGCGCGCCGCGCGCAACAATCCGGAAAAGGCCGTGCCGCGCAAGGAGCGCAAGGCCAACGCCGAAGCCGCCGCCAAGACCGCCTAAGACTAGCGGCGCGCGACGGTGTCAGCACCGATTTGCGTCGCCCGTATCGGCGCCGCGCATGGCGTGCGCGGCGCGGTGAAACTGTGGACGTTTACCGAAGATCCGCTGGCCGTGAAGCATTACGGCCCGCTGACGACCAAAGACGGCACGCGCCAATTCGAAGTGACGCATGCCCGCGAGGCCAAAGACCATCTGGTGGCGACGCTGAAAGGCATCGCCACCCGCGAGGAGGCCGAACGGCTTAACGGCGTCGAGCTCTATATCGCGCGTGATAAACTACCCGAGACCGACGAAGGCGAATATTACCACGCCGACCTGATCGGCCTCGCCGCGGTCACCGCCGCCGACGCACCGATCGGCCGCGTCATCGCGATTCATAATTTCGGCGCCGGCGACATCATCGAAATCGCACCGCCCCACGGCGCCACCCTGCTGCTGCCGTTCACCAACGCAGTGGTGCCGACCGTCGATCTCGCAGGCGGCCGCGTGGTGATCGAACTGCCGCCGGAAATCGACGGCGACGATCAGGTCGCGGGAAACGGCTCGACGTAGCTGTCGCCGGTTCGCCCGTAGTAGACCACGCGTCAACTAATTCCATGATGGTTTGATTTTTTTCCCCTCACGCGCGATGGAAGGCCATGACTGCTCCCTGGCGCACCACCGTCCTGACCCTGTTTCCGGAGATGTTCCCCGGCCCGCTCGGCGTCAGCCTGGCCGGCAAGGCGCTGGCGTCGGGGATTTGGACGCTGGAGGCTCGGGACATCAGAGACTCCGCGGCCGACCGCCACCGCAGCGTCGACGATACGCCGGCCGGCGGCGGGCCCGGCATGGTGCTGCGGGCAGATGTGCTGGCCGCGGCGATCGATGCCGCCGAAGCAGTCCCAGACGCGCCAAACAGCCGTCCACGCCTGCTGATGAGCCCGCGGGGTCGGCCATTGACCCAGTCGCGGGTCCAGGCGCTCGCGGCGGGACCCGCCCCCCTGATCGTCTGCGGGCGATTTGAGGGCATCGACCAGCGGGTGATCGAGATGCGCCAGCTCGAGGAGGTCTCCATCGGGGACTATGTGCTGTCCGGCGGAGAAATCGCTGCAATGGCCCTGATCGACGCCTGCGTCAGGCTGTTGCCGGGGGTGATGGGCAAATTGGCCTCCGGAACGGAGGAGAGCTTTTCCGACGGACTACTGGAATACCCGCAATATACCCGCCCGCAGACCTTCGAGGGCCAGCCGATCCCGGAAATCCTGACCTCTGGCGACCATGCCAAGGTCGCGGCCTGGCGCCAGGCCGAGGCCGAGGCCCTGACCCGGGAGCGCCGCCCGGATTTGTGGGCCCTGAGGCCAAGCCAAACGATCCGCCAAAAACGCCCAAAAAACACGACGGAAGGGTGACAACGCTCCGGCTTTGCCGTATACGGGCGCCAAATCCGCGCAGGATAGATGGACGTTTGCGCAGCCCGGGCTGACTGGCTGGGGCGCGCCGCCGATGGAGATTTCTAAAATGAACCTTATTCAAGAGCTCGAAAAAGAGCAGTTCGAAAAGCTGTCCGCCACCAAGGAAATCCCGGACTTCGGACCGGGCGATACCTTGATCGTCAACGTGAAGGTGGTCGAAGGCGACCGCTCGCGCGTGCAGGCCTATGAAGGCGTCTGCATCGGCCGCAGCGGCGGTGGCCTCAACGAGAGCTTCACGGTTCGCAAGATCTCCTACGGCGAAGGCGTCGAGCGCGTGTTCCCGGTGATGTCGCCGATGATCAACTCGATCAAGGTGGTGCGCCGCGGCAAGGTGCGTCGCGCCAAGCTGTATTACCTGCGCAATCTGCGCGGCAAGTCGGCCCGCATCGTCGAGAAGACGGACCGCGTCAAGGCCGCCGCCGTCAACGAGTAATTTTTCGGCTCCGAACGGACCGGATAAAAAAGCGCGGGCTCACCCCGCGCTTTTTTGTTGCGCCGTACCTATCTTGAACCATGCGTTTTGCCGGGAAGCCCTTGCCAATTGATCCGATTGGCGCAGCGTCGGCCGCGTGTTAGAAGATAGAATGGTTCCAGATCAAACCAGCATCGCAGGCAAGGTCGTCGCCGCGTTCGTGATCGACGATCGCTCGCGGCTGCCTGGCCGTTTCTTCGGACGCTTTGCGACCTCGGCGACATCTGAGCTTAGAAGCGCGCTTTGATCAGCGCCGCTGTTTGATTTGCTCGCGCGTCACCGCGCCCTCACCGCTCACACACATTTTCCCTGGAGCTTGCGCTCATGTCCAAACCGACCACGCTGTACGACAAAATCTGGAACGACCATCTGGTGCACGAAGCCGATGATGGCACCTGCCTGCTCTATATCGACCGCCATCTGGTGCACGAGGTAACTTCGCCGCAGGCGTTCGAAGGCCTGCGTGCGACGGGCCGCAAGGTTCACGCGCCGGAGAAGACGCTGGCCGTGGTCGATCACAACATCCCGACCACCGATCGTTCGAAGCCCAATCCGGATCCGGAAAGCATCGAGCAGATGCGCGTGATGGCCGAGAACGCCAAGGAATTCGGCATCGAATATTACAACGAGTTCGATAAGCGCCAGGGCATCGTCCACGTGATCGGCCCCGAGCAGGGCTTTACGCTGCCCGGCACCACCATCGTCTGCGGCGACAGCCACACCTCGACGCATGGCGCGTTCGGTGCGCTGGCGCACGGCATCGGCACCTCCGAAGTCGAGCACGTGCTGGCGACGCAAACGCTGATCCAGAAAAAAGCCAAGAACATGCGTGTCCTCGTCGACGGCAAATTGCCCGACGGCGTCACCGGCAAGGACATCATCCTGGCCATCATCGGCGAGATCGGCACCGCCGGCGGCACCGGCTACGTGCTGGAATATGCCGGCGATGCGATCCGTGCGCTCAGCATGGAAGGCCGCATGACGGTCTGCAACATGTCGATCGAAGGCGGCGCCCGCGCCGGCCTGATCGCGCCGGATGAAAAGGCGTTTGAATTCCTGAAAGGCCGGCCGAAATCGCCGAAGGGCGAAGCCTGGGACGCCGCGATGCGCTACTGGGACACGCTGCGCTCGGATCAGGGCGCGCATTTCGATCACGAGATCCGGCTAGACGCAGCCAAACTACCGCCGATCGTGACCTGGGGCACGTCGCCCGAGGACGTGATTTCCGTCACCGGCATGGTTCCCGATCCCGACAAGATCGAGGACGAAGCCAAGCGGCTCTCGAAGCATCGCGCGCTGCATTACATGGGGCTGAAAGCCGGCACCAAGATCACCGACATCAAGCTCGATCGCGTCTTCATCGGCTCCTGCACCAATGGCCGCATCGAGGATCTGCGCGCCGCGGCCAAGATCGCCGAAGGCAAGACCGTCAGCAGCCACGTCAATGCGATGATCGTGCCGGGCTCCGGCATCGTGAAGGAGCAGGCGGAGGCCGAAGGCCTCGACAAGATCTTCATCAAGGCCGGCTTCGACTGGCGCGAGCCGGGCTGCTCGATGTGCCTTGCCATGAACCCCGACAAGCTCATGCCGGAAGAGCGCTGCGCCTCGACCTCGAACCGCAATTTCGAGGGCCGCCAGGGCTTCAAGGGCCGCACTCATCTGGTGTCGCCAGCCATGGCAGCGGCCGCGGCGATCGCCGGGCACTTCGTCGATGTCAGGGAATGGCACCAGGTTTGACGCGTTTTCTTCACGCGAACCGGCTGCCACTTCGCTCGAAAACGCTATGACTCGCCACTTGGCTCGACGTCGAGGTAATTTGGCAACGCCTCGTTAAGCGACTGGGCGCAGACTGGCTTTTTGCGGAGAGAACTCGCGCAAGGAGCCAGCCATGGCCGATAAACCAGAATTCGTCGATATGATCAGCGAGGCGACGCGCCAATCGCGGCGTCGGGCTTCCGGACCGCTCCTGGTTGAGCCGGAGGTCAAGGAGCGCTCGCGGATCAGCCATTGGCCCCCGGACCGGATGGTGCAGTGGCGGCTGGAAAACTTGACGCCGTGGAAGGTCAAATCCTGGAAATTCAAGGACTGGGATTGAGCGCAATTGCTGCCAACAAAAAAAGGCGCCTCGCGGCGCCTGTTTTTGTGAGGCGAACTCACCAATAAAGCGAGCGGTACCGCCAGTGATGCCAGCGGTGATAACCGCAGACCCTGCGCGGACCATAATAGGTCCAGACGATCCGGCAGCGCGGGTACGGATTATAATAATATGCTGGCGCATAGTAGAAGCCGCGATGGAAATGGTGCCGGCGTGCGAAGTGGAATCCACCGCCGTGGAAACGCGGGCCGGCATGAAACCTGCCGCCGTGAAACACCCTGCCTCCGCCATGAAAGGCTGCGCCGCCTCTGGAAACTCCACGGAAACCACCCCCATGGAACGCCCTGGAATCCGCCACCCCGAAAGCCACCGCCACCGTGGAAGCCACCACCGTGGCCTCCTCCGCCATGACGGACTTCAATCGCCATGCCATCGGACGCGGATTTGCCAAGGGGCATCGCACCCGGATTGATCAGCGACGCTTCAGCGCGCTGACCGGCGACGGCCGACAACGTCACGGCCGCGACGGCTGCAAGTGCCCAGCAACGGACGGAGCCGCGCCAGGTATCTGGAATCGTCATCATGTCTGAGACCTCCCTCAAGAGGCGGCGAGAGCCGGTCATGCAATGGCCTGCTTCCGGCGCCTTGCATTCACGATCGCTCCCGATCTGAAAATTGACGGTGCCTGACTGAACGCTCCATGAATGCGCGGCCGGTGCTTCAATGCGACGCACCACCGAGATGCCGTCGCTTCGGATCAGGCGATCACCATCGCGGCGCAAAGCCAAAGCCGAGGAAGAACGGCAGCGGCACGGCATAGGGATAAGGCCGGTAATAGACCGGTCGCGCGTAATACGATGGAAGCGAACGATCGATGTAGCGACCGAAATGCCGGTCATGCCGCCGCGCAGCTAAATCGCCTGCAGTTCGCGCGTCAAAATTCCGCGCCGCATCGGCTGCATGGACGCCGGTCGAGCCCACGGCAACCAAACCCAGCGCCAGAATGGCTGCCCTGAGCGATATTGTCCTGAACGACCTTGCCACGACGCCAGCGGAAACTAGCCGGGACGCCAGAAGCAGCTCATCCGTGGCGTGATCACCGTGCCGCTGGGTCGGTGCTCTTCGACATAGGTCGCGGTGCAGTCGCGCACTGCGTTCGGTCCCGGATTGTAGCGGGGATATACCCCGTCGGCGGGCTCACCCTGGTAGCGCGGATAGATCGGCACGCGGCGCACCGCCCGTCGCCGCGGCGCAGACGGATCAACCGCCGTTGGAGACGAGGCCTGTGCGACCTGCATCCGGGACGGCGCGGTTTGCGCCAGAGTTCCCGATGCCGGCAGCAAGAAAGCGCCCGCTAGGGCGGCCCATAAAGCCGCCGTCCTGATCCGCGTCATAAGCCCACCCAACATGTTATGGCACTGGTGTGCCGGTTCTAGCATTCGCCTCCCGCGGCAGCTAGCTCTGTTGCGTGACAGAGGCGCACGCTCATACGGCCTGAGGACTGAGCTCCTGGATTGGACCAACGCGATGTGGATATCAGCTAAAGCGCCGTCACTGGCCGAGATGGAGACGATGGCGCATGACGTCTTCGCGCGCCTGCCATCGGATTTTCGCGACCTGTGCGAGGGCGTGGTGGTCCGGGTCGACGATTTTCCGACCGACGAGGTGCTGGACGACATGAAGGCCGAGAGCGAATTCGACCTGCTCGGCCTGTTCCAGGGCATTGGCCTGCCGTTCCGCAGCCATCAGGACGTAGCACCCATGCCCAATATGGTCTGGCTCTACCGCCGGCCGATCCTGGACTATTGGGCCGAGCACGACGAAACGCTCGGTCATATCGTGCGCCACGTGCTGATCCACGAGATCGGCCATCATTTCGGCCTGTCCGACGAGGATATGGAGACCATCGAGCAACAGGACGAGGCTCACGACGGGACCGAAAACGAGGCGGATTAGCGCTTTGATGCGGGGCCTGTTCGCGATAAACTGCGCTCTACCCGTTAATCCGAACAAAGAAGTGCAGAGATGGACAAGTTCACCACGCTGGAAGGCGTCGCAGCGCCGCTGAAGATCATCAATGTCGATACCGACATGATCATCCCGAAGCAGTACCTGAAGACCATCAAGCGCACCGGACTTGGCAAGGGTCTGTTCTCGGAACAGCGCTACAAGGACGACGGCAGCGAGAACCCCGATTTCATCCTCAACAAGCCGGCCTACCGCAACGCCAAGGTTCTGGTCGCGGGCGATAATTTCGGCTGCGGCTCAAGCCGCGAGCACGCGCCCTGGGCGCTGCTCGATTTCGGCATCCGCTGCGTGATCTCGACTTCGTTCGGCGACATCTTCTACAACAATTGCTTCAAGAACGGCATCCTGCCGATCCGCGTGGCGCAGGAAGACCTCGACAAGCTGTTCGACGATGCCGAGCGCGGCGCCAACGCGACCTTGAGCATCGATCTGGCCAAGCAGGAAATCCGCGGGCCCGACGGCGGTACGCTGAAATTCGAAATCGATCCGTTCCGCAAGCACTGCCTGCTCAACGGCCTCGACGACATCGGCTTGACGATGGAAAAGAAGTCGTCGATCGACGACTACGAAGCCAAGGCCAAGACCGAGCGCGCCTGGGCCTGATCGCGCGCTCGAACCCTCTCGGTGCGCATGCGACCGGACGTCGTCACCTTCTGGCATGGTCCGCTCGATGCGCTCCGGCGGCTGTGCCTGAGATCGCAGGTCGCCGCCGGCCATAACGTTACCGTTTACAGTTTCGATCCGCTGGCGGGATTGCCCGACGGCGTCGGCAATGCCGAGGCCGAAGCGATCCTGCCGCACGCCTTCTCCGAAAGGTTGCGTCTGCCGCAGCCGGATGGATCATGGCGAGACTGGACCACGCTGCAATTTTCCGACTTCTTCCGGATGCGGCTGATGGCGCAGCGCGCTAGTCCCAACGACGCGCGCATCTGGCTCGACGCCGATGTGCTGTTGTTGAGGCCGGTCGAGATCGACCCGGCCAAACCCTGTTTCGCCTGGGAGCGGCCACGCCAACTCGGCAATTCGGTGCTGTATCTTCCGCCCAACGATCCGATCGTCACGGCATTCGAACAACTGATGAAGCAGGACGAATTGACGCCGGACTGGCTGTCATTGCGGCATCGCCTGACATTCGCCTTGCGCAAATTGCGCGGCGGATCAAACCGCCTCTCCGACATCAGGGTAGCGATCTTTGGCCCGGCAGCGCTGACCGCGCTCGCCAGCCGCTTCGACGAGTTGCGCTACGCGCTGCCGAAGAAATCGTTTTATGCGGTGCATGCCGAACCAAAACTGTTCTTCGAGCCGTCGGACTTTTCAGCGTTGATCGGCGATCCCGAGATAACAGGACTTCACATCTCGCCCAAAGGCCGCGGGAACACCCAGCCGATCGCGGGAAGCCTGTATGCGTGGGCGGTAGAGAAATTTAATACCCCTCATCCTGAGAGGCTGTGAAACTATCTCGGACCTCATCCCTGCGTAACGCCTTCGCCGTTATCGCTGGAGGAGCAACGAAAGTCGCGTCTCGAAGGATGTGACGCATGCACCCGTAGCCATGGTTCGAGACGCGCGAAGACGCGCTCCTCACCATGAGGCCCTGCTCACGTCAGCGACCCTTTCAATGCCCCATCGCGGCGATCGCATCCGCGATCGCGATGGTGCGGCGGGCCATGTCGGCGTGCAGGCGCTCCACCATCTGGCCGTCGAGCCGGATCGCGCCGCGCGAGGCGTTCTCCGGCAATTCAAAGGCGGCGATGATCTTGCGGGCCTGCGCGATTTCCGCCGCGGGCGGAGTGAAGATAGCGTTGCAGGCCTCGATCTGGCCGGGATGGATCAGGGTCTTGCCGTCGAAGCCGAGATCGCGGCCTTGGGCGCATTCCGCGCCAAAGCCGTCGACATTGCTGAAATCGCTGTAGGGCCCGTCGAAGATTTCCAGCCCATGCGCGCGGGCCGCCAGGATGCAATGCGTAATCATCGGGACCATCGCCGCGCGGCCCGGCATCATCAGGATCCGCGTCTCGCGCGCGATGTCGTTCGGCCCGAACACGAATCCGGCCAGCCGCGTTTTGGGATCGCGTGACGCCCCGGCGAGTTTGTCGGCATCCAGCACCGCCCGCGCGGTCTCGATCATCGCCCAAACTTGAATCGATGGGTCCGCGTTGATGGCGGAAAGCCGGTCGCCGATCGCCTTGAGGTCCTCGACGCTGGAGACCTTGGGAACCAGAATGCCGTCGGGCCTGGCTTTACCGGCCATCGCGGAATCATCGGCCCACCATGCGCTCTCCAGGCTGTTGGTGCGGACCCAGACCTCACGTTTGCCGAAACCCTTGGCAGCGATCGCCTGTGCGATCTGGTCGCGCGCCAGCCCCTTGGCATCCGGCGCGACGGAATCCTCAAGATCGAGGATGATGACATCGGCCGGCAGATTGCGGGCTTTTTCCAGCGCCCGTGCATTCGATCCGGGCATGAATAGCGGGCTGCGGCGCGGGCGGAACATGGTCTGCTTCCCTTGAAGATTTGGAACCCGACGCGATATCACCTCAACGCCCGCTCCGAAAGTCTTGTTCCCGTCGCCAGCATATGGTTAGCCATCGGGTATGTCATCGTTTCCGCAGCACCTGCTCGACGGCTACCGTACCTTCACCTCGCAACGCCTGCCGACCGAGCAGACGCGCTACCGCGAGCTGTCCGAGCGTGGCCAGTCGCCCGCCGTGATGGTGATCGGCTGCTGCGATTCCCGGGTCTCGCCGGAGGTGATCTTCGACGCCGGCCCCGGCGAATTGTTCGTGGTGCGCAACGTCGCCAATCTGGTGCCGGTGTATCAGCCTGACGGCGGCGCGCACGGCGTCTCGGCGGCGCTGGAATATGCGGTGCGGGCGCTGCGCGTCAAACACATCGTGGTGCTGGGCCATGCGCAATGCGGCGGCATCCGCGCCTTCATCGACGATATCGAGCCATTGTCGCCGGGCGACTTCATCGGCCGGTGGATGGCGATGTTCATCAAGCCCGGCGAAAAGGTCGAGCAGCGCGAGCGCGAGTCCAAGCAGGATTTCACCGTGCGAATCGAAAAGGCCGCGGTGTTCCGCAGCCTCGAGAACCTGATGACGTTTCCGTTCGTGCAGACCGCGGTCGAGCGCGGCGAACTGAATTTACACGGCGCCTATTTCGGCGTCGCCGAGGGCTCGCTGTTCGTGCTCGATCCGGTCGCCAAGGAATTCCACAGCGTGCGGGAAGAGATCGCCTCGACCTGAGGACTCTCTCAATGCCCGGAATCCCCGCTGCCGTGATCGCTGCCCCAGCGGTCCGATAGCGCCAGGATCAGCGCCGATACCACAAACACGATATGGATGCCGACGAGCCAGCCCATCTTCTGAGCATCGAAGGTCGAATCCAGGTTCATGAACGCCTTCAAAACCTGGATCGCGGAAATCGCGACGATCGAGGCAAGCAGCTTTTGCTTCAGCCCTGCAAAATCGACCCTGGTCATCCAGTCCGGCCAGTCCGGGTGATCGCCAGGATCGATCTTCGAGACAAAGTTCTCGTAACCCGAAAACACCACGATCAGGATCAGATTGCCGGTCAGCGAGACGTCGATCAGGCTGAGCACACCGAGGATGATATCGCTCTCCTTGGCGCCGAACGCGTGCAGGATGAACTCCCACAGCATCATCATGAATTTCAACATCAGCACCGCAAGGCTGACGACGAGGCCGAGATAAAACGGCGCCAGCAGCCAGCGGCTGTTGAACAATACGCTTTCGAGCCCATGCTCGACGCGCTTCAGATGCGGTTTCGGTCGGTCAGGAGCCGGTTGTTCGCTCATCGCAATCCAGCTCCCTGCCAGCTTCTCGCGAGGCCTGTTATGCCGCTTTCTTCTTGGCGCTGATCAGCTTGCGGTTGATCAGGCTTTCGGCGATCTGGATCGCATTCAGTGCCGCGCCCTTGCGCAGATTGTCCGACACGCACCACAGCACCAGGCCGTTCTCCACCGTTGCATCCTCGCGGATGCGGCTGATGTAGGTGGCGTCCTCGCCCGCCGCTTCATACGGCGTGACGTAGCCGCCGGGTTCGCGCTTGTCGATCACCAGGCATCCCGGCGCGTTGCGCAGGATATCGCGCGCCTCATCGGCCGAGATCGGATTCTCGAACTCGATATTGACCGCTTCGGAATGGCCGACGAACACAGGCACCCGCACGCAGGTCGCGGACAGCTTGATTTTGGGATCAAGAATCTTCTTGGTCTCCATCATCATCTTCCACTCTTCCTTGGTGTAGCCGTCCTCCATGAACACGTCGATCTCGGGGATCACGTTGAAGGCGATACGCTTGGGGAATTTCTTATTGATCAGTTCGCTGTTGGTGTAGACCGCCTTGGTCTGCGAAAACAGCTCGTCCATGGCGTCCTTGCCGGCACCCGACACCGATTGATAGGTCGAGACCACGACGCGCTTGATCACCGCCTTGTCGTGCAGCGGCTTCAGCGCGACCACGAGCTGCGCCGTCGAGCAGTTCGGATTGGCGATGATGTTCTTCTTGGTGAAACCGGCAACCGCCGCCGCGTTCACCTCCGGCACGATCAGCGGCACATCCGGATCCATCCGCCAGGCCGACGAATTGTCGATCACGACGGCACCGGCGGCGCCGATCTTCGGCGACCATTCCTTCGACACCGCGCCGCCCGCCGACATCAGGCAGATATCGACGTCCGAAAAATCGTAATGCTCGAGCGCTTTACATTTCAGGGTGTGATCGCCGTAGGACACCTCGACGCCCACGCTGCGGCGGGAGGCCAGCGCCACCACCTCGTCAGCCGGGAATTTGCGTTCGTCCAGAATGTTGAGCATTTCGCGCCCGACATTGCCGGTCGCACCGACCACCGCGACTTTGTAACCCATCGTTCACTCTCCGAAGAAAAATGCCTCATCCCTTCGATCCACGGAAAGGGAAGAGGCAGCGCTTCTATGCGAGAAACGCCCTTAATACAACGTTAGAGCCGGATACCAGCCAGACTTGTACCGGCCAGATTTGGGCGCGTGGGCGTTTGATGCGATTGTTTTGGGGCACTCGTGCCGACCAATATTATCCCGATCCCGAGACCCCGATTCTGGCGGCGCTGACCAGTTTCGTCGACGAATGCTATGGCACCCTGGCGCGCCTGTTCGTTTATATGGGGGCGCTCGCTTTGCTTGCCATCGTCGGCGTCCACGTCTGGGATCAATTGCCGGCCGCCGACCCTGACGCCCCTGCCAAGGCGAACTGGAGCGCGGCCACGCGTTCCTACCCCGCTTTTGCGGTCAGCCAACCCGAATTGGTTGGAAAAACAGCTAGTTATGAGATCTTCCGGCACCCGGAAGGCGGCCGCAAGGACATCCTTCGCTGGGCGGCCGCCGGCGAAAAGCCGGTTGCCGAACTCGAAATCTATCGCCTGGGCGGCGAATCGACCCAATCAGGACCAGCGATTGCCGAAATCGCCGACCGGATGGACCCGGGCGGCGCCCATGAATTGGAAGCCGCAGGCGTCATCGACAGTAAATTCGGCACCGTGACGCTGCTTCGCCTGCCAGGTGCCGCCGGCGGCACGCCCGCCTGTCTTGGTTTCATGACCCAGCTCGACCAGCCTGATCTGCGGATCTCCGGCTGGTCCTGCCAGGGCGATACGCTGCCGGCCCAGCGCGCGGCGGTCGGCTGTATCCTGAACCGCCTGACCCTGCTGAACGCCGGAAACGATCCGAAACTGGCTGAATTGTTCGCCCGCGCCGAACTCAAGCGCGGCAGTTGCGCGGCGGCGCCTGCCTCCGCCGACACGGCAACCTGGGTGACGGATTCGGAAAATCCCCGGCTGCGCGGCGGGCTCTGACCGTGCGCATCGGCCGCGATACCGGTCAAGGCGCTGGTTTTCATGCAACTTTTTCGCTATCCGCCGCATTATTGTGATGCAGTGTGGCCCGATTGACCTTGTGGCTGGATACTCCCGGCCGCTAAAATGGTCACCAAATCGGATGGCGCTCTGCCCGACCATGAGGACATGATGACCTGGAAATTCCCCGCCGCGAGCACGCTCACGGTTTTGCTTGCCGCCACCGCGATCGCTGCCGTCGGCATGACGCCGGCCAGCGCGCAGCAGCGAAGCCGAAGCGCGCGCAGCAATATGACAAAGACGGCCGCCCTTATTACGGCGCCCGCGGCCCCAACGTGGTCTATCAGCAGGGTCCGCACACCCGGGTATACGTCACCACCCGCTCCTGGCTCGACGCCGGCGTCGAGGTGCTGCCCGGCGACCGCAAGTTCCAAGATTATGCGTTCCCGCCGGAGATCGGCTACCCAACGTTCGCGCGCGAGAACAACAACCGCCCGATCGATCGCCAGCCGTTGAACCCGCCGTCCGACATGGGCGGATACCCGCTGACGCTCCCGCTGTACTGAGCGGCGCGACACAGCACTGACGAAAATGCCCGGCTTGGACCGGGCATTTTTTATGGCTGGTGTCGCCTTGTGACTTACGCGTGCAGCGCCTGCAATTCCTTCAGGATCGCTTCGCCCATCTGCGTCGTGCTAACCGCCGTGGTGCCTTCCGACTTGATATCGGCGGTGCGCAGCCCATTGGCGAGTACGGCGGCGATCGCGGCATCCAGTTTGTCCGCCAGCGCGCCCATGTCGAAGGAATAGCGCAGCGCCATGCCGAACGAGGCCAGCATCGCGATCGGATTGGCCATCCCCTTGCCGGCGATATCGGGCGCCGAGCCATGCACCGGCTCGAACAGCGAGCGGCGCTTTTTGGTTTTCGCATCGATCTCGCCGAGCGAGGCCGACGGCAACATGCCGAGCGATCCCGTCAACATCGCCGCGATATCGGACAGCATGTCGCCGAACAGATTGTCGGTGACGATGACGTCGAACTGCTTCGGCGCCTTCACCAGGTTCATGCCGCCGGAATCGGCGAGCTGATGCTCGAGCGTCACATCCTTGTATTCGCGGGCATGGACCTGAGTCACCACCTCGTTCCAGAGCACGCCGGACTTCATGACGTTGCGCTTTTCCATCGAGGTCAGCTTGTTGCGGCGCTTGCGCGCAAGGTCGAACGCGACGCGCGCGATGCGCTCGATTTCGTAGGTGTCGTAGACTTGCGTATCGATCGCACGCTTCTGGCCGTTGCCGAGATCGGTGATGGTCTTCGGCTCGCCGAAATAGACCCCGCCGGTCAGTTCGCGCACGATCATGATGTCGAGGCCCTCGACCGCCTCGCGCTTCAGGCTGGAGGCGTCAGCCAGCGCCGGATAGCACACCGCCGGGCGCAGATTCGCGAACAGGCCGAGATCCTTGCGCAGCCGCAACAGCCCAGCCTCCGGCCGCGCCTCATAGGGCACGCTGTCCCATTTCGGACCGCCGACCGCGCCGAAGATCACGGCGTCCGCGGCCTTCGCCTTGGCCATGCAATCTTCCGAGATGCTGACCTTGTGCGCGTCATAGGCGGAACCGCCGACCAATCCCTGCTCGGTCTCGAAATGCGCGATGCCTTGCGCGTTGAGCCAGTCGATCAGGCGCTTCACTTCCGCCATCACTTCGGGGCCGATGCCGTCGCCGGGCAGCAGCAGCAGTTTGTGGGTCGCCATGGTGCACTTCCTCTTTTAATTCGAGGGGAGTGCTAAAACGGCGTTGCGCGATTGGCAAGACACCCTTGACGGCTGCGGCCCTGTGCAAGCCGGTCTGGCCCTGCCACACTGAGCTTGCCGCCGGAGTATCTTCCTTTGCATAGCCCTGATCGTTCCTCGATTTACGCGCATCCCGCGCGATTGATCCTGATTCTATCGCTGACACCGACCCTGGGCCTCGGCATCGGCCGCTTCGCCTATTCGCTGGTACTGCCGGACATGCGCGATGCGCTCGGATGGTCGTATTCCGCCGCCGGCTTCATGAACACCATCAATGCCGCCGGCTACCTCGCTGGCGCGCTGATCGCCGCCGCGCTGGTGAAGCGGTTTGGGCTGTCCGCGGCGGCGCGTCTGGGAACCGTCGCCGCCGTGGCGTCATTGGCGCTGTGTGCGCTATCAGGCAATTTCATTGTGTTGAGTTTTGCGCGATTGCTCGCGGGCGTCGGCGCGGCGGTCGGCTTTGTCGCCAGCGGGGCGCTGGCCGCGACCATCGCGCAATCGCGCCCCGAGCGGGCCAACTTTCTGCTCAGCCTGTTTTACGCCGGACCCGGCCTCGGCATTGTGCTGTCCGGCCTGATCGCGCCCTTCATGTTGCAGGCGTTCGGGCCGGGATCGTGGTGGATCGTGTGGTGGGCGATGACGCTGCTGTCGGCCGTCATGATCCTGCCGCTGCTGCTGACCCGCTTCGATGCGAACACCGCAATCGCCGACACGACATCAATCAGTTTCGCGATCCGGCCGGTATTGATCTATCTCGCCGGCTATTTCCTGTTCGGCGCCGGCTACATCGCCTACATGACCTTCATGATCGCCTATGTCCGCGATGCCGGCGGCGGCGCGGCGGCGCAGAGCGCGTTCTGGTGCCTGATCGGGTTGAGCGCGTTCGTGACGCCATGGGTCTGGCGGGGCGTGCTGGCACGCAACAGCGGCGGCCGCAGCACCGCGATCATTCTCGCCGTCAATGCGCTCGGCGCGGCGCTGCCGCTGTTCGGGCACTCGGTGGCATTGCTCGCGATATCGGCGCTGGTGTTCGGCGTGTCGTTCTTTGCCGTGGTCGGCTCGACCACCGCCTTTGTCCGCTTCAATTACCCGCATACCGCGTGGCCCACCGCGATCGCGGCGCTGACGATTTCGTTCGGGATCGGCCAGACCCTCGGACCCGTCGTCACCGGCGCCATCACCGACGCGCTGGGAAGCCTGTCCTACGCCCTCAATGCCGGCGCGGCGATGCTGGCACTGGGCGCGGTTGCAGCGGCGTTTCAGAAGAAGCTCTCCTCATCCTGAGGAGCGCATCTTCCCGCGTCTCGAAGGATGACTTCGTGGCACATGGTTCGAGACGGCGCACCGGACAGCGCAAGAGCGCTGCCGGGAACGCGCCTCCTCACCATGAGGTGTCGGATGCTCAGCTCCCGCTGAACGAATTATATCCCTGGTCTTCCCAGTAGCCGCCCTTGTAGTCGTTGGTGACTTCCATCGAGATCACGTATTTCGGATTCTTGAAGCCGAGTTTGGTCGGCACCCGGATTTTCATCGGAAAGCCGTAGGCACGTGGCAGGATTTCGTCGGCGAACTTGAACGTCATCTGGGTCTGCGGGTGCAATGCGGTGCGCATGTCGAGCGGCGAATTGTAGCCTTCCCGGTCGGCGCATTGGAACCAGACATATTTGGCGCGGGTGTCGGCGCCGATCAGTTTGAGGAAATCGCGCAGCGGCGTACCGGTCCAGCTGCCGATCGCGCTCCAGCCCTCGACGCAGATATGACGGGTGATCTGCGTGACCTGCGGCAGCTTGTAGAGTTCGTCCAGCGTCCATGATTTCTTGTTGTCGACCAGGCCGCTCACCTCGAGCTTCCATTCCTCGCCGTTGACCTCGGGCGCGTCGTCGAGCTCGTAATAGGCGTTGAACGGGAACGGCTTGGTGATCGCGCTTTCCGGGAAGGTCGGCGCCAGCGCATCGGGGTTGAAGATCGCGGCCTGCACGCCATCATTGAACTTGGAGATCTGCGCCAGCAACTTGTCGGCCGAAAAACTGTCGGATACGTCGCATCCGGTCAGCAGCGTCAGCGCGCCAAGGCTGGCGCCGCCGGCGATGAAGCGCCGGCGCGCGATATCCGGCATCACCTTGACCGCGTCCTTCACCAGCAGCTTCTTGTCGACGCCGGGAATTAAAAGCGAGCGCAAGCGGCCCATGGTCGTTCTCCTCAAAATTTATCAGCGGCCGATGATCATGGCGCGGAGGCTCTTCGGTACCAGCAGCGCCAGGACGACATGCACCACCAGGAAAGCGCAGATCAGCGCCATGCAGATGAAGTGGACATAGCGCGCGACATCGTAGCCGCCGAACAACGCCGTCAAGTATTGCAGCTGCACCGGCTTCCAGATCGACAGGCCGGACAGCACGATGACGATGCCGACCACGATGATCCCGGCGTAAAGCAGCTTCTGCACATTGTTGTATCTCGAGAGGTCGTCATGCGACAGCTTGAAGGTCAGCGCCGCCTTGGTATCGGCGATCACCCCCGATGGCGTAATCGGCAACAGCTTCCTGCGGAAGCGGCCGGTCGCTAAACCGACGATCAGATACAGCAGGCCGTTGACCATCAACAGCCACATCGCGGCGAAATGCCAGAGCAGCCCGCCGCCGAGCCAGCCGCCCAGCGTGATCGAGGATGAAAAGCTGAAACCGAACAGCGGCGACGCATTGTAGATCTGCCAGCCCGACATGATCATCAGGACGACCGCCACCGCATTGGTCCAATGCATGGCCCGAACCCAGGCCGGCTGAATGACCTTTCCGGCGGGCGGGGCGTGTTCATCGCTGACTGCAAGAGTGGACGTGGCTGTGGACATGGCTGTTCCGTCTCTGATGGGCTCTATGCACCGTTATATACGCCGCGAACTGAGGTTCCGTTACTGCATGCCGGTTATTGGATCGATATCTTCCGGCTAAGGGGCGTTCACAAAAAAGCGAGCCGGGGTTTCCCCGGCCCGCGGTCGCGCGTCCCGGTTGGGACTTAAGATCAGGACACGCGTGTTACGACGGTATCAGGACGGTGTCGACCACGTGAATGACGCCATTCGACTGATTGACGTTCGGGATCGTGACGGCCGAGGAGCCGCCCTTGGCGTCGATGATCATGACGGTGTCGCCGGACCGCTTCACGGTGAGTTCTTCGCCCTGAACGGTCTTGAGCTTCTTGCCGTCGGTCAGATCGGACGCCTCGAGCTTACCCGCCACCACGTGGTAGGTCAGGATTTTGGTCAAGGCCGCCTTGTTCTCGGGCTTCACCAGGGTGTCGACGGTGCCGGCCGGCAGCTTGCCGAAAGCCGCGTTGGTCGGCGCGAAAACCGTGAACGGACCCCGGCCTTCGAGGGTATCGACCAGACCGGCGGCCTTCACCGCCGCGACCAGCGTGGTGTGATCCTTTGAATTCACGGCGTTCTGGATGATGTTCTTCGAGCGGAACATCGCGGCGCCGCCGACCATCACGGTCTTCTCGCCGGACATTTCGCTCTTCATCTTGTCTTGTGCGCTGACGGGCGCAACGATCGTGGCTGTGAGGGCAAACGCGCTGAACGCGACGGCCGAAAGAAGTGCGATACGCTTGGACATGGATCATCTCCCGATGAATGAATGAGGTAACCGGCGGGTTCGCCGGAGATCGTATTGACGACTGCGATGGATGCTTCAGGTCCATCAGCGCTGTCGTTGGCCGAGCTACGGCAGGGTTCAGAGCCGGTTTCAGGGAATAAATTTTCGTGGACGTGAAACTAATTTCAACGTCGGCCGTGGGGGCAAACACAGCTTCGCGATCTCGCGGCGCCAAGAGCCCGAGTCATTGCATGAATTCCTCGCCCAACAGAGGGCACAGCGCGATCCCAGGAGGGACGCAGGGCGATCCCAAGAGGGACGCAGGGAATGCCGGATGCCCGATGCACCCGCAGCCCGTGTGCAAAAGTAGTAAGCACACGGTAGTCACCACAGGTTCACCGGAATCACCCGGCATTCCCTGCGCAATGGTTTTAACGGTTTCCTTCGTGCTCTCCTCGGTGACCGGCTTGATTGTCACCGTCGCCGCGCTGAAACTTTCAGCGCGACTTGACGCCAGCGCCGGGGCGTCAGGACCACACGACTTCGCCGTCCGCTTCAGCGCTGTTCGTCAAAAGCGCATCCGCGTCCACCGCATCCCACCCCAACGTCCGTGACGATCGCGATACGCCCCTCGTTAAGGGATGAGACGATGCGGATATGTGGGTGATTTGGGCCGGAAGGAAATGGAAATATTTTTGCAGACGGGACTGGACTGATAGCATCAGCCTGATTGCGCTTAGTAAATTAGGCTGGGCGCGCAGGGCGAATGAGCCAACTCTGTCAGAACTCGTAGGGCGGTCCGCGCAAGCGCGGCCCGATGACAGGCTCCGGCGTAATCCGCCGATCCGAGTCACCGATTGTCCTCCTCGCTCGTTCACCCTCAGCGCGGAAACAATCCCGCCGGACCGGCGCGGCGGCTTATGCTAACGCTAACCTGGCCTACGCACTTCGATCGGATTTCTGGAGCCGTTGCCATGAGCCTTATTGTTCAACTGGCTAGCGTTCCGGATCGCGACGAATTAGTCGCTGAGATCTGGTGGAACAATCAGATGGTCGCGGAAGTACGTCGAGGGCCTGACGGCGACCGCTACATTGACCTGTACCCCAGTCCGTCGCGAACCCCTTGGTCGTTTCCAGTTAAGGAATGGCTTGCTGCGATCGAGAAGGCGAACGACGGGTTAGATTGGTAGTTCGTAGGCGGATTACGCTGCGCCAAGCTAGTCCGCCTACGAAATTCCGCATCCGCCTCACGACGCCTTCTGCGCCGGCGCGGGTTCGCGATTATGCGGCATCTGGATAAAGCCCCTGTTGTGGGTCGGGCTGATCAGTATCTCGTTGATGCAGACCCGCGGCGGCATGCTGGCGACGAAGGCGATGGTGCGGCCGCAATCCTCGGGCTGCAGCATCTTGGCCTGCTCTTCTTCCGACGGCACCTGCGGCCGCAGCTTCAGGATCGGGGTGGCGACTTCGCCGGGCGACAGGCAGCAGGCCCGCAGACCGTTGACACACTCATCCATGTTGAACGAATGCGTCAGTGCCAGCACCGCATGTTTGGTCGTGGTGTAGGCCGGGCCCGGCATCTTCGAGACGTGACGGCCGGCCCAGGACGCCACATTGATGATGCAGCCGTCCTTTTGTTTCCTCATCGCCGGCAGCACCGCGCGCATGCAATACAGCACACCGTTGAGGTTGATCTCGACCAGCTTGTCCCAGCCTTCCAGTTCCATGTCGGCCCAGCTGCGCTTGGGAACATTGATGCCGGCGCTGTTGACCAAAAGATCGATGCGGCCGTGCGTGGCCAGAATCTGATCGGCGGCCTTGTTGACGTCGGCTTTCTGGCTGACATCGAGCACAATCGCCTCGGCCTTGCCGCCGGTTTTGCCGATCTTGGCCACCACGGCATCCAGGGCCTCCTTGCGGCGCCCCGAAACCACCACGGTCCAGCCATCCGCCGCCAGCGCTTCCGCGCCGGCTTCGCCGATGCCGCTGCCACCGCCCGTCACCCAGGCCACGCGTTTCCCGTTATTTGACATGCAAACTGTCTCCGTTGCTTTGTGAAGGGCGTTTTTGCTAATGAACGCCTCAAGATCTGCGGCCGATCGGATGCCGCCGCCCGCCCCCTGCAATGATGCATGAACGCACCCCAGAAAACCATCATGAACGCCAACCTGTTTTCCCGCCTGTTCGATAACCTCGACAATCCAGCCCGCCTTGCGATCGAGATGCTCGACGGCAAGCACATCAGCTATGGCGACCTGATCGCCATGGCCGGACAGATGGCGAATGTGCTGGTGGAAGGCGGCGTCAAGCCTGGCGACCGCGTTGCAGCGCAAACCGAAAAATCGGTGCCGGGCCTCGTGCTGTATCTCGGGACGGTGCGCGCCGGCGCGGTATATCTGCCGCTCAACACCGCCTATACGCTCAACGAGCTCGAATACTTCCTCAGCGACGCCGAACCGTCGATGGTGGTCTGCGATCCCGCCAAGGCCGAGGGGATCGGCGCCATCGCCGCCAAAATCGGCGCGCGCGTGATGACGCTGGGCGCCGACGGCAAGGGATCGCTGACCGACGCCGCCGCCAAGGCAAAACCTGAATTCACCACCGTCGCCCGCGCCAATGACGACCTCGCCGCGATCCTCTACACGTCGGGCACCACCGGCCGCTCCAAGGGCGCGATGCTGACGCACGACAACCTCGCATCGAACTCGTTCAGCCTGGTCGATTACTGGCGCTTCACCGACAAGGATGTGCTGATCCACGCGCTGCCGATCTATCACACCCACGGCCTGTTCGTGGCGAGCAACGTCACGCTGTTCGCCCGCGCCTCGATGATCTTCTTGCCGAAATTCGATCCTGAACTGATCATCAAGCTGATGTCGCGCGCGACCGTGATGATGGGCGTGCCGACCTTCTACACGCGGCTGCTGCAAAGCCCGGCGCTGACCAAGGACGCCGCCAAACATATGCGGCTGTTTATTTCGGGCTCGGCGCCATTGCTCGCCGATACCCATCGCGAGTGGTCGGCGCGAACAGGATTTGCCATCCTCGAGCGCTACGGCATGACCGAAACCAACATGAACACCTCCAACCCTTATGACGGCGACCGCGTCCCCGGCGCCGTCGGCCGCGCGCTGCCCGGCGTTTCCGTGCGCGTCACCGATCCCGAAACCGGCAAGGAAGTTGCGCCCGACACCATCGGCATGATCGAGGTCAAGGGCCCGAACGTGTTCAAGGGTTATTGGCGGATGCCGGAAAAGACCAAGGCGGAATTCCGCGACGACGGCTTTTTCATCACCGGCGATCTCGGCAAGATCGATCCTAACGGCTACGTCCACATCCTCGGCCGCGGCAAGGATCTGGTGATCTCCGGCGGCTTCAACGTTTATCCGAAGGAAATCGAAAGCGAGATCGACGCCATGCCTGGCGTGATCGAATCCGCCGTGATCGGCGTGCCGCATGCGGATTTCGGCGAAGGCGTCACCGCCGTGGTGGTCTGCACCGCGGGCGCCGACGTCAACGAAGCCTCCGTGATGAAAGCGCTCGACGGACGCCTGGCCAAATTCAAGATGCCCAAGCGCGTGTTCGTGGTCGACGAACTGCCGCGCAACGCCATGGGCAAGGTGCAGAAGAATATCTTGCGCGACACCTACGCGAAGATCTACGCGAAATAGTCCCTCATGGTGAGGAGGCGCCAACGGGTCCGCGCAAAGCGCGGCCCGATGATAAACTCCGCGCCGTCTCGAACCATGTGCCACAACGCGATCCTTCGAGACGCGCACAAGAGTGCGCTCCTCAGGATGAGGCCGGACGTCATTCAATCACTTCGTCGGCGGTGGCGAGCAGCAGCGGGGGTACGTTGAGGCCGAACGCCTTGGCGGTCCTGAGATTGAAGATGAAGTCGAACTTGTCCGGCTGCTGCACCGGAAGTTCGGCCGGGCTGGCGCCTTTGAGAATGCGATCCACATACCCGGCGGATCGCCGGAAGATATCGGCCGTATCCGGCCCGTAGGCCATCAGGCCTCCCGCAGCGGCGAATGGGCGATAGACCGAAACCGCCGGCAACCGATGTTGCGCGGCCAATTGCGCGATCTGCTTGATGTGGACCTGATTGAACGGATCCGGGCCGAAAACCAGGCCATTGCCGGGCTTTTGCGCGAGGGCCGTGATCGCCGCTTCCAGCTCGCTGTCGGTACCGACATGCGTTGCGACAAGCTCGATCTCGCGTGGCTGCCGGGCGGCGTTAAGCTCGCGCACGTAACCATCATAGAATGGCGAGCCTGCCGGATCGAACAGCAGTGCGGCGCGCACGACATCAGGCGCCACCGACTTCAGTAACTCCGTCCATTTCCCGATCAATGCCGGGTCGATGAAGGTGAATCCGGTAAAATTGCCGCCGGGCCTTGCAAGACTCTGGACGTGACCCATGCCGACCGGATCGATCGCCAGCACGAATACAACAGGCACGGACGTAGTGATGTTCTTGAACGCGGTAACGACCGGCGTGCTGTTGGCGAGAATGACGTCAGGCGCGAGTGCCACCAATTCCTGCGCATATTGCCGGATCCGCTCACTCTTGCCGCCCGACCAGCGGTATTCGAGGTGAATATTTTCTCCCTCTTTCCAGCCAAGCTCGGTCAATCCCCGACGAAACGCCGCGAGCCGTTTTTGGCTATCGGGATCGTTCTCAGCCCCTGAAAACAGCATGCCGACCTTGCGAACACTGCCGCTTCGCTGCGCGCGCGCCGCCTTTGGCCGGAAAGCGGAAGTCGAAGCCGCCGCCGCACCGAGCCCGAGGATGAATTCGCGCCGTTTCATTCGATCACTTCGTCGGCGCGCAGCAGAAACGACTCGGAGATCACAAGCCCGATCGCCTTCGCTGTCTTGAGATTGACGACCATCTCGAACCTCACTCGATCACCTCGTCGGCCATCGCGAGCAATGTCGGCGGCAGTTCGAGCCCGAGTGTTTTGGCGACCTTCAGGTTGATGATGAATTCGAACTTGTCCGGCTCCTGGACGGGAAGCTCGGCCGGCTTTTCACCTTTGAGGACACGATCGACATAGGCGGCGGATCGCCGGAAGATATCGGCTGTGTCTGGCCCATATGTCATCAGTCCCCCTTCGGCGGTGAATGGCCGATAGACCGAGATCGCCGGTAGTTGCGCATTCGCGGCGAGCCGGACGATCTCCCTGATGTGGACGATGGTGAACGGATCGGGACCGATCAAGAGAGCGCCGCCCGGCATTCGGGCAAAGCTGGCAATCGCGGACTCGATCTCGGCAGGCGCAGTGACCGGCATCATCTCCAGTGCAGCGGTTTCCGGTTGGCGCGCCGCTTTGATCTCGGGCAGGAAATTGCGGTAGAATGGAGCGGTCGCCGGATTGAACAACAGCGCCGCCCGGGTCACGCCGGAGCGCAACTCCTTGAGCAATCCCATCCACTTTCCGATCAGGGAGGGGTTGATGAAGGTAAAGCCGGTGATGTTGCCGCCGGGGCGCGCCAGCGATTGCACAAATCCGAGACCGACGGGATCATTCGCCAGAGCAAAGACGATGGGGACCGAGTTTGTGATCTTCTGCAAGGCGGCGACGACGGGCGTACTGTTGGCAAGGATCACGTCGGGGGCCAGTGCCACGAGTTCTTCTGCGTACCTGTGGATGAGGTCGATCCTGCCGGCCGCCCAGCGGTATTCGATATGAACGTTCTGTCCGTCCTTCCAGCCAAGATCGGCAAACCCCTGCCGAAACGCAGCGATGCGCGTTTGGCTATCCGGATCGTTTTCGGCGACCGTCATCAATACGCCGACGGTGCGCCGCACTTTGGATTGCTGCGCGCTTGCCGAAAATGGGAGACTCGCTGCCGCACCGCCGAGCAGCGCGATCAATTCCCGTCGTTTCATTCGATCACCTCGTCGGCGGTGGCGAGCAATGTCGGCGGCACGGTGAGACCGAGCGTCTTCGCCGTCTTGAGGTTGAGCACAAGCTCGAACTTGGTGGGCTGCATGACCGGTAGTTCGGCAGGTTTGGCGCCTTTGAGAATCTTGCCGACATAGACGCCGCCGTTGCGATAGCCGTCCGCAAAATCCGGGCCATAGCTGATCAGCCCGCCGCCGCGGACATATTCGCGTTGCGGATAGATCGCCGGCATCGAATGCCGCGCCGCCTGCTCGACGAATCGCCCGCTGCGGCTGTTGAAGAGCGGGTCGCTGCCCACGAGCACCGCACCGGCGCCTTGCCGGACGGCGCCAGCGAACGCGGCGTCAATCTCATCGTCCGTGGCGGCGGTCAGAATGACGGCGTTCACGCCGAGATGGCTCGCGGTCTCCCGCACCTCATCGGCTTGCGTCTTTGCTCCGGGATAGTTCGGGTTGATCAGCCCGGCGATGACCGATGCCTTCGGCACCAGTTCGTGCAGCAGGCCCATCTTTTTCTCGTCGAGCGCTGCCGCGATCAGGCTCACGCCGGTGACATTTCCACCGGGGCGATTGAGGCTGGCGACCAGCCCCGTCTTGACCGGATCGGCGGCGCTGACGAACACGATCGGGATGGTTGATGTGGCGGCCCTGGCCGCACGCGCCGGGTCGGTGCCGCCCATGGCAAGAATCACAGCGACCTGGCGGTCGACCAGATCGGCCGCCAGCGCTGCCAGCCGGTCATAATGGCCTTCGGCCCAGCGGTATTCGATCGCGAGATTCTGCCCCTCGACATAGCCGGCTTCGCTGAGGCCCTTGCGCAGCGCGTCGACAAACTGCCCGAGATAGCTGGGCGAGGCGCCGTGAAGAAATCCGACGACGGGCATCGCCGGTTGCTGGGCGCGCGCAGCGAACGGCAAACTCGCCGCCGCGCCCCCCAGCAGCGCGATGAACTCGCGTCGCTTCATTCGATCACCTCGTCGGCCAGGGCGAGCAGCGCGGCCGGGACGGCCAATCCGAACGACTGCGCGGTCTTGAGATTAACGATCAATTGGAACTTTGTCGGCTGTTGCACCGGTAGCTCCGCCGGGGTCGCGCCTTTGAGAATACGGTCCACATAGGCGGCGGATCGGAGGAAGATGTCGTGGGTGTCCGGCCCATACGTCATGAGCCCGCCTTCGACGGCAAACGGCCTATAGACCGACACAGCAGGCAACCGGGTTTGCCCGGCGAACCGTGCGATCCGCTTGATGTGATCAACGTTGAAAGGGTCAGGCGGGATGATAAGGCTGCTGCCCGGCTGTTTGCTCAGAGCGTTGATCGCCGTTTCTATTTCATCAGGCGTGCCGACCGGCATCGCGATGAGTTCGATCCCTGCCGGTTGCTGCGTGACTTCGATTTCACGGAGAAAATCGTAGAAAAAAGGAGTGGTTTTTGGATTGAACATCAGCGCTGCTCGGGTGACGTGCGGCACTACATCCCTAAGAAGTCCAGTCCACTTTCCGATCAGTTCCGGGTTGACGAAAGTGAAGCCGGTAATGTTGCCTCCCGGATGGGACAGACTTTTCACGAGGCCGAGGCCTACCGGATCCTGTACCATCGCGCAGATGATCGGAACCGAAACGGTGATTTTTTTCAATGCCGCGACTGCCGGCGTGCCGTTCGCGAGAATCACGTCGGGCGAGAGCGCAACCAGCTCCTCGGCATATTGCCGAATGAATTCGCTGTTGCTGGCCGACCACCGATACGCAATGTGGACATTCTCGCCGTCCTTCCAGCCAAAATCGGCCAGTCCCTGCTGGAATGCCACTATCCGCGCGTGGCCCTCGGGATCGTTTTCGGCGACCGTCATCAGTACGCCGACGGTGCGTAGCGCTTTGGACTGCTGCGCGCTTGCCGAAAGCGGGAGACTCGCTGCCGCACCCCCGAGCAGCGTGATGAACGCGCGTCGCTTCATGGACATTCCGACAACAGCTCCCGACCCTACAGCAAGCTTAGCACAAACCGGCTGCCGACAATGAACAGGTAGCATCCAAACGCGATTTCCAGCGTGCGCTTTGACATCGCATGCGCGACCCTGACGCCGAGCCCAGCGGTCAGCATGCTGGTCGGCATCACCAGCACCGCGCCGATCAGCGAGACGTAGCCCAGCGCAAACGGCAATTGCAGTGCGGCCACCCCGGGATAATGCGCCGCCGCCGGCCAGCCGGCATAGACATAGCCGAGGGCGCCGGGAATCGAGATCAGCACCGCGAGCGCCGAGGAGGTCGCGACCGCCTGATGGATCGGCCGGCCATAAAACGTCATCAGCAAATTCGAGAACAATCCGCCGCCGATGCCCATCAGCGTGGAGAGCAGCCCGACCAGGAAGCCATAGGCCTTCATCAGCGGCCCTTTCGGCAGGTCGTCGCCGAACTTCCAGGTCTCGCGCGCCAGCAGCAGGCGCGCTGCCGCTGACCAGGCCACCATCAGGAACACGATCTTGAACAACCGCTCCGGCGCGTAGCGCGCCGTGACGCTGCCTGCGATCACACCCGTCAGGATCGGCAGCCACCACGATTTGAGGACTTCCATGTCGACCGCGCCGCGGGCGCTATGGGCGCGATAGGAGCGGATCGAGGTCGGAATGATGATGGCGAGCGAGGTGCCGATGCAGAGCGGCATCCGCACCTCCAGCGGCACACCCGCGAGCCGGAAGCATTCATAAAACACCGGCACCAGGATCGCGCCGCCGCCGATCCCGAACACCCCGGCCAGGAATCCCGACAACGCCCCCACCGCGACCAGCAGAAACGCCAGCTCGATCAGCTCGGAGACATCAAGCCCCGCGACCACCATCCTGCTTCCCCGCTTTTCCCAGCCCCGCGCGCATTGACGGCGCGTTCATGAATCGTGCTTCAGGTATACCAGCCATCAGCGACCGACACGCCTGTCAATACCTGCAATTGCAAGGCTCATCCGTAGGTGTGAACCACCGTTCGCTATTGATGATTTTCGCCGTTGCACTCGCGGTTTCGACTTCGTAAATAGAATTCATCTACCGCGATCCCCGAAGGGCTTGCGCGGGCCCGCTAACCGTCGAAGCCGCCGATGACCGCCAGGATCGAACGACCGCTTTCACCGCATCTGCAGACCTATCGCTGGACGCTGACGATGGCGCTGTCCATCGTCCATCGCGCCACCGGCATTGCGCTGTATTTCGGTACGCTGCTGCTGGCGTGGTGGCTGATCGCCGCCGCCACGGGGCCGACGGCCTATGCCAATGTGCAGGCCTTTACCGGCAGCTTCATCGGGCGGCTGATCACGTTCGGCTACACCTGGTCGCTGATGCACCATCTGCTCAGCGGCATCAGGCATTTGGTCTGGGATCTCGGTTACGGCTTCAAGGCCAATGAGCGCGAGGCGCTGACCTGGGGCGCTGCGATCGGCGGCATCTCGCTCACCGTCCTGCTCTGGATCATCGCTTACGCGATCGGAGGCGGCCGATGAGCGCGCAAAATTCTCCCGGTGCGAAATCGATGCGGACGCCGCTGTCCCGCGTGCGCAGTCTCGGCGCCTCGCATTCCGGCACCTCCGATTTCTGGCGCCAGCGCATGACCGCTGTGGCGATGGTGCTGCTCATGGTGCCCGTGATCGTGGTGGTGATGATGCTGCTGGGCCGCAATCAGGCCGGTGCGGCGCAGATCCTCGGCTCGGCGCCGATCGCGATCATCCTGCTGTTGTTCATCGTCGCCAGCACCTGGCACATGAAAATCGGCATGCAGGTGGTGATCGAGGACTACGTGCATAGCGAGATGGTGAAGCTTGCTTGCGTCATGGCCAACAATTTCTTCTGTATCGCGGTAGCGCTGGCCTCGGTCTACGCGATCCTCAAACTGTCGTCGGGAGTGTAGTCCATGGCCGCCGAGGGCAACGGAAAAGCCACGAATGGAAGTGGTGGCCCCGCCACCAATGGAAAGTCCTACCCGATCGAAGACCACACCTATGATGTCGTGGTGGTCGGCGCCGGTGGCGCGGGCCTTCGCGCCGTGGTCGGCTGCTCTGAGGCGGGCCTGCGCACCGCCTGCATCACCAAGGTGTTCCCGACGCGCTCGCATACGGTCGCAGCCCAGGGCGGCATTTCCGCCTCGCTCGGCAACATGCATCCGGACGATTGGCGCTGGCACATGTACGACACCGTCAAGGGGTCGGACTGGCTCGGCGATCAGGACTCGATCGAATACATGGTGCGCAACGCGCCCGCCGCGGTCTACGAACTCGAACATTGGGGCGTGCCGTTCTCGCGTACCGATGACGGCAAGATCTACCAGCGGCCGTTCGGCGGCATGACGCTGGACTACGGCAAGGGCCAGGCGCAGCGCACCTGCGCCGCCGCCGACCGCACCGGCCACGCCATGCTGCACACGATGTACGGCCAGGCGCTGCGGCATTCGGCGGAATTCTACATCGAGTTCTTTGCCATCGACCTGATCATGGACGACCAGGGCGTCTGTCGCGGCGTGATCGCGCTCAAGCTCGACGACGGCACGCTGCATCGCTTTCGGGCCCAGACCACGATCCTGGCCACCGGCGGCTACGGCCGCGCCTACGCCTCCTGCACCTCCGCCCACACCTGCACCGGTGACGGCGGCGCGATGGCCTTGCGCGCCGGGCTGCCGCTGCAGGACATGGAATTCGTCCAGTTCCATCCGACCGGCATCTACGGTTCGGGCTGCCTCGTCACCGAAGGCGCCCGCGGCGAAGGCGGCTATCTCGTCAATTCGGAAGGCGAGCGCTTCATGGAGCGCTATGCGCCGTCCGCCAAGGATCTCGCCTCGCGCGACGTGGTTTCGCGCGCGATGACGATCGAAATGCGCGAAGGCCGCGGCGTCGGCAAGAAAAAGGACCACATCTTCCTGCACCTCGACCATCTCGATCCCAAGGTGCTGCACGAACGGCTGCCGGGCATTTCCGAATCGGCCAAGATCTTCGCCAATGTCGACGTCACCCGCGAGCCGATCCCGATCCTGCCGACGGTTCACTACAACATGGGCGGCATCCCGACCAATTTCCACGCCGAAGTACTGACCAAGAAGGACGGCGACGACAATGCGGTGGTGCAGGGCCTGATGGCGATCGGCGAAGCGGCCTGCGTTTCCGTGCATGGCGCCAACCGCCTCGGCTCCAATTCACTGATCGACCTCGTGGTGTTCGGCCGCGCCGCTGCGCTGCGCTGCGCCGAGAAGCTGACGCCTAACGGCAAGCAGCCGGAATTGCCGGCCGGCTCGGCCGACAAGGCGCTCGGGCGGCTCGATCATTACCGCTATGCCGCCGGTGGCACGCCGACCGCGAAGCTGCGCGACAGCATGCAGCATGTGATGCAGAACAATTGCGCGGTGTTCCGTACCGGCGAGATCCTGAACGAAGGCCAGAACCTGATTCACAAGGTGCACGGCGGCATCGGCGACGTGTCGGTGAGCGACCGCTCGCTGGTGTGGAATTCGGACCTGGTCGAAACGCTCGAATTCGACAATCTGATCGTGCAGGCGGTGGTGACGATGGACTCGGCGGCGAACCGCACCGAGAGCCGCGGCGCCCATGCGCGCGAGGATTTCCCCAACCGGGACGACAAGAACTGGATGAAGCACTCGCTGGCGTGGATCGACGATAGCGGCAAGACCGCGATCGATTACCGCCCGGTGCACGACTACACCATGACCAATGACGTGCAGTACATCCCGCCGAAAGCGCGGGTGTATTGATGACGACAGCGAAGGCTTGAAAGCATGGTTGAATTCGCACTTCCGAAGAACTCGAAGATTTCCGGCGGCAAGGCGTGGCCGAAGCCATCCGGCGCGACCGAGACGCGCGAGTTCAACGTCTATCGCTGGAATCCGGACGACGGCAAGAATCCCAGCGTCGATACCTACCATATCGACATCAATGATTGCGGCCCGATGGTGCTCGACGGCCTGATCTGGATCAAGAATCACATCGACCCGACCCTGACGTTCCGCCGCTCCTGCCGCGAAGGTGTCTGCGGTTCCTGCGCCATGAACATCGACGGCCAGAACACGCTGGCCTGCACCAAATCGATGCACGACGTGAAGGACGGCGCGGTCAAGATCAACCCGCTGCCGCACCAGCCGGTGGTCAAGGACCTGGTGCCGGACCTGACCAATTTCTACGCGCAATATGCCTCGATCGAGCCGTGGTTGAAGACCACCACGCCGACGCCGCAGAAGGAATGGAAGCAGAGCCACGAGGACCGCGAGAAGCTCGACGGCCTCTACGAATGCATCCTGTGCGCCTGCTGCTCGACCTCATGCCCGAGCTATTGGTGGAACAGCGAACGCTTCCTCGGCCCCGCCGCGTTGCTGCAGGCCACCCGCTGGGTCAAGGACAGCCGCGATGAAGCCGCCGGCGAGCGGCTCGACAATCTCGAAGATCCGTTCCGGCTCTATCGCTGCCACACCATCATGAACTGCGCCAAGGCCTGCCCGAAGGGCCTCAATCCCTCCGAGGCGATCGCCGAACTCAAGCTGAAGATGGTCGAGCGGCAGATCTAGCCGCGCGACCCGGCCTCCAACGGCGCCTGTCGACAGACAGCCTGGTTCTTTCGTGGACGATCAGGCGCTTTTCTCCCATACGGATCTCCCGTACTCGACTCGATCACCTCTATATGAATTTTGCCATCAGGCAGGAAAGCCAAGTAGCCGTCAGGATGTCTGATGGTGATCGGCTCGGTGCTGTCCCCCTCAAGCCAAGGGCGTGATTGGTGGGCGAAGTTGCCGTCGCTCCGGTGCTGAGACGTAAGGCCGCACAAGACGTTCAAACCACATTATCTGCGGATGACTTCTAACGATTTCGCTTCGTTAGAAGCCTTCTAAGACTTTGATCTGCCGAAGGTTCGTTGACATCCTTCATCTCCGTCGTCTCCTTGCCCAAGGCCGCACAATTCACGCGGTATCATCGAAAGGGAAACCTCATGAATGGGCTCGGAAAGACGCTGCTTGTTCTCTCGATCGCAGCGTTCGGCGCATCCGCCGCCTCGGCAGACGGTTACAAAGATTGCACCAAGATGGACAAGGCTTCCTGGAAGCCAGCGAGCGAGGCTGAAGCCAAGGCGAAAGCGGCTGGCTATGAAGTCCGCCGCTCCAAGGTGGAGGGCTCGTGCTACGAAGTCTACGGGGTCAAGGAAGGCAAGCTCTACGAACTGTTCTACAGTCCCGAAGATCTAAGCCTGAAGCACACGATCGCAAAGTAACCGAACCGGCGTGCTCGAACCGATCAAAACCTCGCGCACGGCCTCGGCAGAGCCGAGCTATCCGCAAACGTCACCGCCGGTGTTGGTCTGGGACTGTCCCCTTCGACTATGGCACTGGGCGCTGACCGTATTTGTGTTGGTTGCCTGGGTTACGCCGAACACGCACGACGCCCTGCATAGATTCGCGGGTTACGTCGTGATCGGGCTTCTCGTGTTTCGACTGGGATGGGGCTTTCTCGGGACGCGGCACTCGCGGTTCCGGAGGCTTCTTCCCAGGCTCTACGCCGCCCCGACCTATCTTTGGAGCTTACGGCACCGCCGAGCCGGACGATACCTCGGCCTAAATCCTGCGGGCACCGCGATGCTCGTGGCGTTGCTAACGTTGCTGACGGTCTCGTCCGTGACCGGCGCCATGCAGGTGACCGTGACCTTCTTCGGCGTATGGTGGGTCGAAGACACCCACGCCTATTCTTCGGATGCTGTCATCGTCCTCGTCGTACTACACGTCATCGGCACGATCTTGATGAGTGTCCTGCAGCGGGAGAACCTGCCGCTGGCGATGATCACCGGACGGAAGCGTCGCCGCAGAAGCCGATAAGCACCCATCGGGACGACGATTCGAAGCAAGGTCATCCCGCTGCAGCGTTGGAGTCGCCCGCAAAACCGGCTATGCATGCGCCGCTTCCGCCAAGCCTGACGCGAGGATCTCGTGACACTTCCGACGCAGCCACTCGCCCCCACCGCGAACGCGGCCAACGATCCGTCACCGCCGCCGTTCGGGGCCTTCGCGCCGACCGCCGCGCAGCAGGCGGTGATCTCGCTGGCGCAACGCTCGCGGCTGAAGCGCGGCGCGTTCCGCCCGATGATGTCGCGGCTGGTCAATTTGTTCCGCGCCGGTCCGGTCGACGTGCCGTACCAGGGTGCATCGTTTCGATTCTATCATCAGGCCAGCGCCACCGAGCGCGGCGCGCTGTTCAATCCTGATTACAACATCGAAGAGCTGGATTTCCTGCGCGCGCATGCACCTGCCGGCGGCGTGTTCGTCGATGTCGGCGCCAATGTCGGCACCTATGCGATGCCGCTGGCGCGGCATGTCGGCGCAAGCGGCAAGGTGATCGCGATCGAGCCGCATCCCGTCACCCATGCGCGGCTGGCGTTCAATCGCGCCGCGTCCGGCTTTACGCAGGTTGTTTTGGTCGCCGCCGCGGCCGGCTCCGCCGACGGCGAATTGATGATCGAGACCGACGGCGACAACCTCGGCGCCAGCCACATCGTATCGGGGACGCGTTCCAGCAATGCCCTCAAGGTGCCATCGCTGCGGCTGCAGCGCATTCTCGACGACGCCGGCGCCAGCCATGTCGACGCGCTCAAGATCGATGTCGAGGGCTATGAGGACCGTGTGCTGACCGGCTTCTTCAAGAAAGCGCCGTCTTCGCTGTGGCCGCGTGCGGTGGTGATCGAACATCTGTCGCGGAACGAATGGCTCGCCGACTGCATTGCCGACATGCGCCAGCGCGGTTACGTCGAGACCGGCAAGACTCGCAGCAATACCATGCTGGTGAAGCCATAATTCACCTTCAAGACACGGGAGATTTCGATGATCGACCACATCGGCTTTCCGGTTTCCGATTACGAGCGCGCCAAGGCCTTCTATCTGAAGACGCTGATGCCACTCGGCTATGATCTCGTGATGGAAGTGTCGCAGGAACAGAATGATCACGCGCCCGCGGCGGGTTTCGGCGCCGACGGCAAGCCGGATTTCTGGATCGGCGGCGAAGGCGGCCTGGACAAGCCGCTCCATGTCGCAATCCTCGCCAGAGACCGCGTCACGGTTGACGCGTTTTACAAGGCCGCGCTCGCGGCGGGCGGACGCGACAATGGCGCGCCCGGCATTCGCGCCCATTATCATCCGAATTATTACGGCGCGTTCGTGCTCGATCCTGACGGCCACAACATTGAGGCGGTGTGCCACACCCCGGAATGACCGGTTCCGGCCCCCTTCAGAGGAACATCGCCCGAGCCGCGCCGTTACCGCTTCCAGAGCCCTGTGAGGCCGACGGAGCGAGACATGATTCACGACAATGCACGCGATGACGACAACCGCGAGGTCGCGCTATAGATGCCGATCGAACCTCCCGAAATCCCTCCGGCGACACCGGGTCATCCCACCGAACCGCCGCCGGAAGCGCCGCCCGGCAATCCGCAGCCGGACATTCCATCGCCCGTGCGCGAGCCCGGCGAATCACCGCGGCCGGAAGAGCTGCCGGGCAAGATGCCGGAGGAACTGCCGGTCCGCGGTCCGCCGGGACCGCTCACGCCCAATCCCCCGACTGCCTGACGCCGCAGGGAACGATGTAAATAACTTCATTCGAAGCCTGCTTCTGAATGCGAAATGAATAATTGCGCCCGCAGCCCGTTGCGTGAATGAAATAAAAGCGTTTTCGTTTTATCGCCCGCCACAATCCGGCCTAATGACTGGCTGTTGATCGGCACGCCGACATCGGTTGAAGTTTCGTTTACTGTCCAGAACCTTTCCGGGGACTCACATCATCATGACAAACCTTCGTCTCGTGCTGCTTGCCACTACGGCGTTGACGGCGATGCACTTCGTCGTCACGCCGTCCCACGCACAAACCGCACCTGTTGTCGTGGCGCAGGCGCCAGCTGGCGAGGTTGGTCCCGATGGAAAGCCGAAACAGCCGCCCAAGGGAGAGCCGAGGGGAGAGCCGAAGGGCGCGCCGCCGAAAGGCGCACCGCCGCATGCTGCTCCGCCTGCAGGTGCCCCGCCGCGTCCCGCGCCTCCCGCTGCGGCGCCTGCGCCCAAACCCGTAACGCCCCCGCCTCCGGCAGCAGCGCCACCGCAGCGCCCGACCCCGCCGGCCGCGCCGGCGCCCCGCGCCACGCCCCCTGCGCCTCCCGCCGCCGCACCAGCGCGTCCCACGCCGCCGACACCGCCCGCCGCGACACCCGCGCCAAAGGCGCCGGTGACGCCGAATGCCGCGCCGGCCGGTCAACCGCGCGAGCGAGAGCGCGAGCGGCCTCCAGGTGCGCCTGGCACGGCAACGCCGCCGAGCGGCGCCAAGACAACACCGCGACACCACCACGACGCCGTCCGCGACACCGGCGACTCCCGCCGTGACGCCAAACGCCACGCCCGCACCGGGGGCGGCACCTGCCGGTCAGCCGCGCGAGCGAGAGCGTGAGCGGCCGCCGGGAGCTGGCGCTCCGGGAGCTAGCACTCCGGGAACGCCGCCGGGCGGTGCCCGGACGACACCGACGGCGCCGGGAACACCGGCTGCTCCGGCAGCCACACCGCAAGCAGTCCCTGCAACGCCTCAGGCCCCAGCCGCAGCACCGAACGCCGCACCGGGTGCACCTGGACAAAACGGGCGTCCGCCCGGCGCTGGACCCGGGCAGGGTGCAGGACCTAGTACAGGACCTGGCGCCGGCCCCGGACCGGGCGGCGCGCAGTTCCGGCACGCCCCTCCGACCGTCTCCGCGCCAATGCCGGCAGCGCCCGCACCGGCGGCGGCCCTGACCCCGATCGCTCCGGGAGCAGCACGCCAGGGGCCGCGCAACATCGAGGGGTTCCGTGGTGAGCGCCACGAAACCCAGCAGGGCGGCCGCACGGTCTTTACCGAGCCGGGCCGCGTCATCGTCGTCGATCCCGGCGGTCAGTCGTTCATCCGCCACGACGAGGACGAGCGCTTCCGTTACGGCGCACGCGACATCCAGACCCAGCGCGTCGGCAACGAAAACCGCACCGTCGTGATTCGTCCCGACGGTTCGCAGATCATCACCGTGGTCGGCGCCGACGGCCAGTTGCTGCGGCGGAGCAGGCGGGATCAGCAGGGCCGCGAGATCGTCATCATCGACAATAGCTACCGCGATCCGCACGCGGTCGGTGGCTTCTATGTCGACCTGCCGCCGCCGGTGATCCGCATTCCCTACGATCGCTACATCGTCGACGCCGACGGCGCGCCGCCTCAGTTGATTTACGACACCATGGAAGCGCCGCCGGTGGATCGAATCGAGCGGCGTTATTCGCTCGACGAAATCCGCTACAGCCCCTCGGTCCGCCAATTGATGCCGAGCATCGATCTCAACACCATCAACTTCGAAACCGGATCGTGGGAGATTCCGCCGGATCAGGCGGCGCGGCTGCAGTCGATTGCAAACGGACTCAATCGGGCGATCGAGCGCAATCCCCGCGAGGTGTTCCTGATCGAGGGCCACACCGACGCGGTCGGCAATCCCGTCGACAATCTGTCGCTGTCGGATCGTCGCGCCGAATCCGCGGCCGAATTGCTGACGTCGCAGTTTGCCGTGCCGGCCGAAAATCTGACGTCGCAGGGTTACGGCGCGCAATATCTGAAGGAGCAGACCGACGGACCGAGCCGCATCAACCGGCGCGTCACCATCCGCCGCATCACGCCATTGCTCAACGGCGGAACGGCATCGCTGCCGCCCCCGCCTCCCGGCGTCGCACCGCCGCGCTGAGGCAGGTCAATTAAGATAAAATGGCCGGGAGCAATCCCGGCCATTTCATTTGGAACTCACGCGCTGAGCGTACGTCGCGGCAGGCACGCCTCACAGATCGCCGCGACATGCCGATGATCGGTGCCGCAGCAGCCGCCAAGCATCCTCATCGCCGGAAACACCTGCCTGAGACTCTGGTAGCATTGGCCAAGATCGCGGGGATCGCCAGCATCAAGCGTTTCGGACTCATCCAGCTCCGCGTGGCTCCTGGCTGACGCATTGGCTCTCAAGCCGTGGATGCGTTTGGTCCAGGCTTCGCCCGGCGTTAGGGCATCGCCGAAATGCGTCGGATGCGCGCAGTTGATCATGAAATATTCGGGCGCACCTTGTGTCGCGCGGTCTACGGTTTCGATCGCATCGCGCAACGATTCACCGTTCACGAGGCGGCCATTGGTCTCCACGGTGAACGAGATGACGACGGGAATGCCATGCGCCTTGGCGCCACGGCTAATGCCGACCGCCTCGTCGACGTTGTTCAGCGTGTAGGCCGTCACCATGTCGGCGCCGCCTTCAACGAAGGCCGCTATTTGTGCCTCGTGATAGTCTTCGGCCTCGCTGGCCTCCATGTTACCGGCCTTGTAACCATCGCCGCGCGGACCAATTGCACCGCTGATGACGCAGGGTAAATCCGGCCTTTCCCACGCGGCACGCAGATCTTCCAGAAAAGCCACGCTGGCGACATTGACTGCCCTGAGCGCCGCCGCGTCATACCCCAGCTTTTCGCCCCAATCCAGGCTGGCGCGCCATGTCGGGCTATCAAGTACAAAGCCGGTGCCATGGTCGCGCGCGATCGCGAGATAGCTCTCGTAATATTTCCTTAGTTTTTGTCGACCTTCCAGACGGTCGAGCAGCACGAAGGCCGCAAAGTGAGGCAGGTCGATACCTTCATGAAAGATCAGCGTCGTTTCCAAACCGCCGTCGGCGAGGAAAATGCCGCCACGGCGCTGGGGCAGGTCATGACGGTATTTAGGCATTTCGATATCTCCGTCGGGCGCCATCCGTGTAACTTCACAAGATGGGCGCCGGTCCGGCCAGATTGATGCCTCATAGTGTCGCGGTTCCTGCGATCGCAAAAACAATGCGATCCCAAAACAAAACGGCCGGGAAATCCCGGCCGTTGAGACGCGCCCGCGCGGTTCAGCTCTTGTCGCTGTCGAGCTTGAAGATCGAGGAGCCTTCCCCGCCCGATAGCAAGCCCGTCTCCGCGTAGAGATTCAGTTTGGCGCGGGTATCGGTGATATCGAGGTTGCGCATGGTCAATTGGCCGATGCGGTCGGCCGGCGTGAACGCCGCATCCTCGACCTTTTCCATGCTCAACCGCTCCGGCTGATAGGTCAGATTGGGGCTCTCGGTATTCAGGAACGAGTAGTCGTTGCCACGGCGCAGCTCGAGCGTGACCTCGCCGGTGACCGCACGCGCCACCCAGCGCTGCGCGGTTTCGCGCAGCATGAGGGCTTGAGAATCGAACCACCGTCCCTGGTAGAGCAATCGGCCAAGGCGCATGCCGCTAATCCGGTATTGCTCGATGGTATCTTCGTTGTGGATGCCGGTGACCAGACGTTCGTAGGCGATGTGCAGCAGCGCCATGCCAGGAGCTTCGTAGATACCGCGGCTCTTGGCCTCGATGATCCGGTTCTCGATCTGGTCGCTCATGCCAAGGCCATGTCGACCGCCGATAGCGTTGGCCTCGAGCAACAGCGCGACCGGATCGGCGAAGGTCTGGCCGTTCAGCGCGACGGGCTGGCCTTCGGCAAAACGCACGGTGACCTTTTCGGCCCTGACGTTGCAGTCGTCGCGCCAGAACGGCACGCCCATGATGGGATTGACGATCTTGATGCCGCTGTCGAGCTGCTCGAGATCCTTGGCCTCGTGGGTTGCGCCGAGAATGTTGCTGTCGGTCGAATAAGCCTTTTCGGCGCTCATCTTGTAGCCGAAGCCGTGCGCCGTCAGAAACGCCGACATTTCGGCACGGCCGCCGAGCTCATCGATGAACTGCTGGTCGAGCCAGGGCTTGTAGATCTTGAGGCTCGGATTGGTGAGCAGGCCGTAACGGTAGAACCGCTCGATATCGTTGCCTTTGAAGGTGGAGCCATCGCCCCAGATGTTGACGCCGTCCTCCTTCATGGCCGCCACCAGCATCGTGCCGGTCACGGCGCGACCGAGCGGCGTAGTGTTGAAGTAGGTGATGCCGCCGGTCGAGATATGGAAGGCACCGGATTGGACGGCGGCAATACCCTCGTGCACCAATTGCGTGCGGCAATCCACCAGCACGGCTTTTTCGGCGCCGTACTCCATCGCCTTGCGCGGAATCTCGTTGTAGTCGGCCTCGTCAGGCTGGCCGAGATTGGCGGTGTAAGCAAAGACGCGGGCGCCTTTTTGCTTCATCCACAGCAGCGCCGCACTGGTGTCGAGACCGCCCGAGAAGGCGATACCGACTTTTTCGCCTTTGGGCAGGCTTTTCAGGATCGTACTCATCAAACTTCCAATCGGTCGGGATTTCCAGAAAACGCTCTCATGCCGCTCGCGGCTTAAGTGCGCGAATATCAAATTTCGCAGTCAGGGGCACGCCTTTAATAGCGGCTGGCGTGACGAAGTCGCTCACGCCGACGGAGGCGGCCCCACGTCGTGGCCGCGCCAGCGCTGCAGGCGGCGGTAGCCGGGCCAGGCGAACCGCGTCAGCGCGGCGTCAATGCCCTCGTCGGTCAGGCGGGTGCGGGGCCAGCGGTAAATGTAGCCATAAGCGAGCCAGATCACCAGAAACGTCACCAGGCCCGCGGTCGCCACATCGGTAAAGAAATGCCCGCCGAACGCCATCCGGAGCACGCTGGTGGTCGCGCCGAACAGGATGGCAGCAGCCAGGGCCAACGGCCGCACGGTGGGCGGCGTCAGCACCGCGGGCGCCATGGTCCAGAATGCGGTGGCGCCTTCGCCGGAGAAAAACGAACAATTGCGCGCGCAGGTGCCGCGCGGATCCCACCACGCCACGAACGGCTCGGGTCCGTTGAATTGCGCCACCACCACCGGGCGTGGCCGGCCCCAATAGGATTTGAAGGTAAGGTTGGTGAGAACGCCGGCGGCGAGCAACAGCGTGACCAGCAGGAACACCATAGCGCGCCCCGATATCAGCAGCCGCCGGTCCGGCCGCACGAGTTTGACCACCAGGGCCACCAGCGCCGGCACTGCGAGACCCCACGCGACCCACATCGCGGCGTCGCGCGCGAACGCGGCGTCGCTGTTGAGCTTCAGCGGAAATGATCCGGTGGCCGGATCGTAAAACAAGGCTGCGAGTTTAAGATCGAGTTCGGGATAGATCCCGAACAACAATTCGATCACAAGCGCGAGCGCGAGCCCGATGAAAAGGCCGGTACGGTTCATAATGCGGGGTTTAACCGAGGAGGTTTGAGATGGGAAGGCTTCGCAGATTTCTCACCCTCCAGGGGGAGGGTAACGCAGAACCATCCACTCACGCCTGCGGGCGGGATTGTGACGGCAGCGGCGGCGGTGGTTGCAGCGGGCGCGGCGGCTGCCGCCAGGCGCCGGCATTGCGGCCCGCGATCATCCAGTAGACTACGCCCGCGACGATGCCCGCGCCGGTCATGATTTCGAGATGCCGCCGGACGATACCTTCAAAATGCAGCGTCGCCGGATCGAATGGAATTAGGCCGAGATAACAGGCGAGCCCGACCACGCCGCCGCCGACCGCATAGGTCAGCGCGCTGCGGACGTAGAACGCTTCGGTGATCAGGACCACGATCATCGCCGGCAACAGCGCAAAGCCGCTGATGAAGATGAAGCCGAAACCGATGATGACGTTCAGCGCGCCGGAATCCACCGGCCCGGCGCCAAGATCGCTGAATTCGGGAAACAGCACCGCCCCGACCACGATCATCCCCGCCACCAGGCAGGCGGCAAGAAATCCAAAGAGAATGACGAAGAGACGGCCGATCAGTGCCATGGAATTGTTCCCATTCGCGGGAGTGCCAGACTTGGCTCCCTCATCCTGAGGAGCGCGCTCTTGCGCGCGTCTCGAAGGATGGAGGCATACTCATGGTTCGAGACGGCGCAAGAGCGCCTCCTCACCATGAGGACCGCGTACCGCACGGTCTCAATCCGTCATCGCCATCGCGCGCAGCGCCTGGCGTTCGCGGGCGGACAATTTCTCGGTCTCGGATTTGAGCTGGCCGCAGGCGGCCAAGATGTCGCGGCCGCGCGGGGTGCGCACCGGCGAGGAGTAACCGGCGTTGAAGATATATTCCGAAAATTTTTCGATCTGGTCCCAGTCCGAGCATTCGTAGCGCGAGCCGGGCCACGGATTGAACGGAATCAAATTGATCTTGGCCGGGATGCCCTTCAACAGCTTCACCAGCAGCTTTGCGTCGTCGAGCGAATCGTTGACGCCCTTCAGCATCACATATTCGAAGGTGATGCGTCGTGCATTCGACGAGCCGGGATAATCGCGGCAGGCCTGCAGCAATTCGGCGATCGGGTATTTGCGGTTCAGCGGCACCAGTTCGTTGCGCAGTTCGTCGCGCACCGCATGCAGCGAGATCGCCAGCATGACGCCGATTTCATCGCCGGTACGGGCGATGTTCGGCACCACGCCCGAGGTCGACAGCGTGATGCGGCGGCGGGAAATGCCGATGCCTTCATTGTCGGAGACGATCAACAGCGCATCGCGCACCGCATCGAAATTATACAAGGGCTCGCCCATGCCCATCATCACCACATTGGTGACGAGACGGCTGCCGGTCGGGGTCTCGCGGTCGGCCCAATCGTTGAGGCGATCGCGCGCCACCATGATCTGGCCGACGATTTCGCCCGCGGTGAGATTGCGCACCAGCCGCTGCGTGCCGGTGTGGCAGAACGAGCACGTCAGCGTGCAACCGACCTGCGAGGAAACGCACAGCGTGCCGCGATCGGTTTCCGGGATATAGACGCACTCGACTTCATGCGCCTTCTCGACCGCATCGCCGCTCGGCAATCGCAACAGCCATTTGCGGGTGCCGTCGTTGGAAATCTGCTCGGCGACCACTTCGGGTCGCGCGACGGTGAAATGCTGCTCGAGTTGCGCGCGCATGTCCTTTGAGATGCTGGTCATCTCGTCGAACGCCTTGGCGCCGCGGACATAGATCCAGTGCCAGAGCTGCGCGGTGCGCATCTTGCGTTGCGAGGGCTGAACGCCGATCTCGCCGAGCCGTTCGGCAATCTCCGCGCGCGACAGCCCGACCAGCGACGGCTTGGCCAGCGGCACGTACGTTTCGAGCGCGATCTTTTCGAGCGGCGCGTTTGTACCGGCGCCGGCCCTGGCGGATTGATCTGTCATCAGGTCATTCATGAAGCACCAGATAAGCCTTCCAGCTCCGGCTGGAAAGGCATCAAATTTAGCAACATCGGAGGAATGCCCCCTCTCCCATGGGGAGAGGGGGTACGGTCTATCGTTGGGCCGTATCCCCTCTCCCGGATCGCACCGGACGATGCTTCGCATCGCCGAGGCGATCCGACCTCTCCCTATGGGAGAGGTGCCCCAAAACAAACGGCAACATTGATTTGTGCCGATACTACCGCCGGCAGTCCTGCGCCAGTTTGTCGAGCGCCTGGGCGAGGCCCTTCGTCGAGAAAGTATCGATCGTCTCGGTGCCCTTGGCCGACATGCCCTTGACGACCAGGTCGGGAGATTTGCGCATCGCCTCGACCATCTTTTCTTCCTCGGCGGCATTCTTGATCCAGAGCCCGTCGCCCTGGGTATACATCGCATAGGTACCGCCACCGACTTCCAGCGTCGATTCCGACCCCGGTTTCAGCGCGTAGCCGATCATGATCGACACTTCGTTGACGACCTTTTCCGCCGGACGCGTCGACACGAACGCATAGGCAGGGTCGCGTGGCCGGTTCGGTGGATTGGTTTTCGAAGAGGCCGGTTTGGCGAGCGCGAAGCACACCTTCTTGCCGTTCGGCGCCGCGGTGTAGGCGCCCCAGGTGCCGAATTGCCCGACCAAGGTCGGCTCCGCGCCGCCGGCAACCGAGGCTGCCGCCGCGGGCGCAGGCTTCGCCACGGCCGGCTTGGCCGCAACCTTGGGCGACGCGCTTTGCGCGTGCGCGGGGATCGAAACCCCGCCCATCAGCACACTCGCAACCAGAAATGTCAGGGTTCGCCGCACGGACATGACCAAATCTGGTTCCCTCATCATTGTGACCTGAAGATGGCCCGGCGCGGCAGTTGTCCCCGGCGATGGATAGCGGGGAAATGCCTTTTTGGGAAGGCAGTTAGGCCTGATCTCAACCGTTGGATTCAGCGCCGTTCAGCGCTCGCCTTTGGCGCGGCCGGCACGCTGTTTTTCCCACTGCGCATCGGTCCATTGCAACAGATCCTCGGCGCCGGAACTGCGTAAGTGCGAGCCGCCGTCCTGCACCACCATCTCGCCATTGATGTAGCCGGCGGCATCCGAAATCAGGAAACTCGCCAGATTGGCCAGTTCGTGATGTTCGCCGGCCCGCCCGAGCGGATTGCGCGATGCCCAATTCGCGTCGCGGCCCTCCGGCCGCAACTGGCCCGACGCACCCGCGGTCGGAAACGCGCCCGGCGCGATCGCCACCAGGCGAACGCCCTTGGGGCCCCATTCCACCGCGAGGCTTTTGGTCATCGCCAGCACCGCCGACTTCGCCATCGCCGACGGCACCGTGAAGGCGCGGCCGGTGATGGTCGAGGTCGAAAGAATGCTCAGCACCACGCCCTTGTGACTGGTTTCGATCCAGCGCTTGCCGGCAGCGAGCGTGCAATACATCGTACCGTGCAGTGTCGGCGCCAGGATCGCATCCACCGCGCGGAACGACATCTGCTCGGTCTGCGCGATGAAGGTGGCGGCGGCATTGTTGATCAGCACATCGATCGGCGCCTCGTGCCAGATCGTCTCCATCATGGTGTCGACCGCCGCGCCATCCCTGATATCGCACCGCGCCACCGTGACCTTGCCGCCGAGTTCGCTGCGCATCTGCGCCGCCGTGGCTTCCAGCAATTCGAGCCGCCGGCCGCAGATGACCAGTTCAGCGCCCAATTCGACAAAGCGGCGTCCCATCGCGGCGCCGAGCCCGGAACCGCCGCCGGTGATCAGGATCCGTTTTCCGGAGAGAAGATTTTTTTCAAACATCGTTTAAAACCCTTTCAATCAAGGCTAACCTCATCCCCGCGGAACGGCTACGCCGTTGTGGCTGGAGGAGCGCGTCTTCGCGCGTCTCGAAGGATGGGCCGCGGAGACCTTATGGTTCGAGACGGCGCAAACTCGCCTCCTCACCATGAGGGACATGCAGCCGAATCGGATTGTAGCCCGGCATCAAATCCGGCATGAAGCATTCAGCTTCATTTGTGCGTCCGAAACTCAGGTGTGTCCATGAAAGCCATTCTCTGCTCGCAATATTGCCAGCCCGACGATCTCGTGCTGGCCGATGTACCCGATCCCGTCGCGGAGGCCGGCCAGGCCGTGATCGCGATCAAGGCGGCGGCGCTGAATTTCTTCGACATCCTGATGATCCAGGGCAAATACCAGATCAAGCCGCCGTTTCCGTTCTCGCCGGCGGCGGAAGTCGCGGGCGTGATCGAAAGCGTCGGCGCCGGGGTCACCGATCTGAAAGTCGGCGATCGCGTGGTGGCGTCCTGCGGCCACAATGGCGCGCGCGAGAAGATCGCGCTGCCGGCGAACTCGATCGTCAAGATTCCGGACAATCTGGATTTCGATCGCGCCGCCGGAATCATCATCATCTACGGCACCGCCCTGCATGCGCTGGAAGATCGCGCCAGCCCGAAGCCCGGCGAGACCCTGGCCGTGCTCGGCGCCGCCGGCGGCACCGGATTGGCGGCCTGCGAACTCGGCAAGCTGATGGGCCTGAAGGTCATCGCCTGCGCATCGTCAGAAGAGAAGCTTGAATTCGCCAAGGCGCATGGCGCCGAACTCGGCTTGAACTACGCGAAGGAAGATTTGAAGGAAGGCCTGAAGCGGCTGACCGGCGGCAAGGGCGCCGATATCATTTTCGATCCGGTCGGCGGCAGCTATGCCGAGGCCGCATTGCGCGCGATCGCGTGGGAAGGCCGCTTCCTGGTGATCGGCTTCGCCGCCGGCGACATACCGAAGATGCCGCTCAATCTCGCGCTGTTGAAAGGCTGCGACATCCGCGGCGTGTTCTGGGGCCATTGGGCACGACTCAATCCGGAAAAGAATCGCGCCAATCTCGAGAAGCTCGTGAAGTGGACCGCGGAAGGCAAGATCTCATCGCATGTCGACCGCACCTTCCCACTGGCGCAGACCGCCGATGCCTTGAAAGTGCTCGCGGGCCGCAAGGCGATGGGCAAGGTGATTCTGCATCCGTAACGATTGCCGTCACGGCCAACGAATATCGGGCGGCGGATCGTCAAAGATCTGAAAGCCGCCTGATGTTGCCCAAATGAAACCAAGATATCTCCCAAATCGCGCGGGTCCGCGTCGTCTTTTGGGCCGATTACCATGCGACGCTGTCGCCGGTGACGGGGGGCGTTGGTGGACGACAAAACCGGCAATAAGCTGATGCGTTGGGCGCCCCATCGTTGCGTTTTGTAATGGGGAAGCATCACCATGACGGAGACCGCAAAGCGGACTCGATCGGATGATCCGATCAAGAATGGATTCGGCAGATCACGGGACGATTCGCAGTTTGCGCCCAAAAGCGGTGCGCGATTCCGTACGGCGAGATTATATCTGGAATCGGAAGGCTCGCTTCCGCTGTTTCTGTCCGGCCCGACCGACGATAGTCGGCCGGCACCGGCCGAAACAGCCTTGGAACAGGGCTTCGGCGAATCCGGACGTCAAACGTCCCGGGTTTCACGCGGTGTCATCGCAACCGGTGTTTTGGCTGCGTTTGCGGTGGCCGTCGTCTGCGTGATTTTCTCGCTGCAGGACCGCGATCGCCGCGCCGTAATTGCTCATGCGACCGCCTCGCTCAGCGCCGCGCAAATGGAGCCCGCGCCGACGCGCGAAGCGATATCAGCCGCATTCAAGGCCGCGGTGCAGAACCAGCCGAAGCCTAATCAGCCGGCGCCGACACCATAAGCGACAACCGGTCAAGAGGACGCCCTGGTCTCCAGGGCGTCCGTTGCTACACGACTTCCGCCCCGCCTGTTCCGCGCTTCAACGCGGCGCGGGCGGTATTGCAATGCTCCGGGGTGATGATCGCGCTTCGCCACCAGGGCTGTGCGGGAACCCCGAAGGCCTCGAAATCCCCGAAAACGAAGGCGCGGCCAACATTCCGCAACCCACAGATTTAATCCTCTGGATTACACACGTTCGCCTCAATCGAACCAAAATAAGTCCCAATTCCTGCCGGTCCGTGTCGCTTTTTGGGCCTATTCGCCGTGCGATTTAGCACCAGTTAACGGGCGCCCTGTGGGGTCATAAGAACAAGAAGAATAATGCCGGAGACGCCCGTTTGTTGCGTTGTAGTAGCGGGGAAGCATCACCATGGTGGAGAATTCAACACGCGTTCCGTCAAGCGATCCGTCGGCCGACGCGCTTGAAGATATAAGCGATCCGAGATTTGCGCATTATCGCTACACGCGATCGAATGCCGTGCAAGCAGACGACAGCGTGGACGAACCGGTCCCGCTCTTTCTTTCCAATCAGTCCGAAGAATACCGTTCCGATGGGAATTGACCAAGGTCGATTCCCATATCGCGCATCCTGACAGGCCTTTTTGTGGCTTCGGTCGTGGCGATGGGTGTCGCTTTTCTCTCCGTCGATGCTGCACGTGACATCATCGTCAACGCCAAGGCGTCGCTGACCGGCGTCGCGCCGGTCCAGGCGCGGGTTGCGGTGCAGGCAGCGGCAAAGGAGGCGGTTCAATCCGTTGCGCATAACGCAATGACGGTGACACGATCCGACCAGCCGTCGCGCGATGAAATCACCATGGCCTATCAGGCCGCGATCAAGAGCCAAATCGTGGCTCGCGACGCCGCGCCTGCTGCGAGCCCGGTCGCGGCGCCAACGGCAAGACGTCTCGATCCCGATGAGCTTGAGGCGCTGCTCAAGCGCGCAAGAAGCCTGCTCGCAACCGGCGACATCGCGTCGGCGCGATTGCTGCTCGAGCGGGCGGCAGATGCGCAGGCGGCCGACGCTGCGCTGATGCTGGCACGAACCTATGATCCCGAAGTGCTGGGAACGTCCGATGCGCGGAGCGTCACACCCGATCCGGAAGAAGCGCGCACCTGGTATCGCAGGGCAGCCGAACTCGGCTCGCAGCGCGCGCAGCAGCGCCTCGCGCAAATGCAGAACTAGCCAAAGGCAAACACATGCGACGTTTATTGGGAATGGCGTTGCTCACCATCTTGATGGCTTGCAGCTTCGGGGCGCGGGCCGAGCAAACCGAATTCGACCCGGCCAAGGTCAGCGACAGCCTGAAGGCGATTTTTCAGTACGGCTCGACAACGACCAAGCAGAGCCTGAACGCCAACACGGTAACGCTGATCTCGGGCACGATCGGCGGCACCTATGTCCAGTTCGGCGCCGACCTCGCCTCCGTGCTCGACGACGGCAACAAGTTGCGCGTACTGCCGATCGTCGGGCGCGGCTCGGTGCAGAGCGTCGCCGACATCCTTTTTCTGCAAGGCGTCGACCTCGGCATCGTGCGATCCGACACGCTTGATTATCTCGAGAGGAAAGGCTTCGCGAAGGACCTCAAGAAGCAGTTTACTTACGTGACCAAGCTCTACAACGAAGAGGTGCACGTGATCGCGTCGAAGTCGATCCGCAATCTCAGGGATCTCGAGGGCAAGACCATCAGCGTCGACCTTCCCAATGGCGGCACCTTCGTCACCGCGCTGACTGTGTTCGAGCGGCTCGGGATGAAGCCAAAGGTCGTGTATATCGAGCAGCGCATCGCGCTGGAGAAAATGAGGGCCGGCGAAATCGACGCCGTGATCGTTTGCGGGGGCAAGCCGTATAAAGCCGTGAGCAGTTTCAAGGACGATCGGTTCCATTTGGTGACGGTCAATTACGAGAAGCCGCTGCAGGGCGACTACCTGCCTGCGAGCCTTTCGGCGAAGGACTATCCCAACCTGATCTCAGAGCAGGAACAGGTCGATACCATCGCGGTGCCAGCGGTGCTTGCGGCCTACAATTGGGCGCCGAACACGGACCGTTATCGCAAGCTCGCATCGTTCGTGGATGCGTTCTTCACGAAATTTCCGACCTTCCAGAATCCCCCCTTCCATCCGAAGTGGAAGGAGGTCTCGCTGTCGGCGCCGTTGCCGGACTGGCAACGGCTACCCGCGGCCAAGCAATGGCTCGAGCGTCATGGCGTCGAGGCCGCTGCCCGCAACCGCTTCGATGAATTTCTGAAGCAGAGTCCGGCGGCGGCAAAGCCGCAGTCGGACGCCGACAGAGAGGCGTTGTTCAAGCAGTTCCAGGCGTGGGAAGCCGAAAAGAACACCCAGGCGCAGGCCCGGCCGGCAGAGCGGCGATAACGCTCAAGATGTCATCGCCCGACTTGCCGCTCTCGCGGGGATGACGACCGCGTGCAAAACAACTCGCAGGCTATCCTTTCAGCAGGCTATTCTTTCACAGGGCTATCCTTGCACGCCGTCCTGGTCGATCCCGCGCTTCAGCGCGGCGCGGGCGGCGTCGCGATGTTCCGGGGCGATGTGGCTCGCGACCAGCCGGATCGCGGTGGCGAGCACCGCGGCGTCATCGGTGAAGCCGAGCAGCGGCATCATGTCCGGGACGAAATCGAACGGCAGGATGAAGTAGGCCAGCGCCCCGAGCAGCGTCGCCTGCACATGGCGCGGCGTCTGCTTGTCGAACGCGCAATAATAAGCCGCGAGCAGATCCTCCGCGAAGGGAAGTTTCACCACCACGCGCTTGAACTTGACCCAGAAGCGCTTGCGCACGCTGTCGCGGTCTTTCGCCAGCCGGTCGGCCGGCTCGAAACCCATGGTCTGTTCGGTTGCCATCGCGGGGCTCCCAGAGGCCGCACTCGATCGCTGCGGCGGATATGCCCGAGAACTGGGGATGTCACACCGCTGTTACAAGATCGCGCGTTACAAGATCGCGAAAGCGTCTTCAGGACACGCCGAGCTGCCCGGCGATCGCGTTCATGGTTTTGGCGAGTTCGATATCGAGCGCGGTGACCCCGCCTGCGTCATGGGTCGCCAGCACCACTTCCACCGTCTTGTAGACGTTGCGCCATTCCGGGTGATGGTCGCGCTTCTCCGCCACCAGGGCTGCGCGGGACATGAACCCGAAGGCCTCGTTGAAATCCTTGAAAATGAAGGTGCGGCCAATCGCCTCGCGGCCGGAGATTTCCGTCCAGCCCGCCAGGCCTTTCAGGGCCTGTTTTCGCGCTTCCGTCGACAGCCGCTCCGCCATGATGTTCTCCCGTTCATCTAAATCGCCAGCTAAATCGCCAAGTAATTGCCAGGCTAACACCTGAAGATAGCTTCGGGATCCCGCTGCGAAACCGGCAAAAACGGGCCGGAGCCGGGTCCCGGCCAGTAACCATGACACAGATGTAACCCACAGAATGGCCGGAACTTTGCTACAATCCGGGCTGTACCTTGTTGGTGGCGGTGAAATTGATCCCAAAAATTGGCCCGTGATCGGCCAAGAATTCGTCAAGCATTGATCCAAGGGCGACTGCCATTCGATGACCGAAGGTCCTGACCTCACCGAGGCGCCAGCATCGCCCCAGCACCGCGTGGTGCGGCGGCCGATGACGTTCGTCATGCTGGCGGGAATCCTCGCCATCATCGGCACGCTCGCGGGCAGCTACTATTTCGCGATGCGGCCGGTGGCCCTGCGGATCGCGGTCGGCCCGGCGAACAGCGATGACGTCAAGGTCGTTCAGGCTTTGACGCAAGGATTCACCCAATCGCACGGCCACATTCGTTTGCGCCCGGTGCAGACCGATGGCGTCACGGCAAGCGCGCAGGCGCTGGCCGACGGCAAGGTCGATCTCGCCATCATCCGTGGCGACCTCGACGTGCCGAAGAATGCGCAGGCGGTGGCTACGCTGCGCAAGAACGTCGTGGTGCTGTGGGCGCCTGCGCCGGCCAAGGGCAAAAGCAAGAAGGCCGGCCCGAAGATCACCAAGATCGCGCAGCTCGCCGGCCGTCGCATCGGCGTGGTCGGCCGCACGCCGGCCAATGTCAGTCTGCTGAAAGTAATCCTGCAGCAATATGGCATCGACCCGGCCAAGGTCGAGATCGTTCAGTTTCCCGTCACTGAAATCGTGGACGCGATCAAGAACCAGAAGGCCGACGCCTATCTCACGGCGGGACCGGTCAACAGCAAGATCACCGCGGATGCGATCGCCGCCTCGACCCGCGACGGCGGCACACCGACCTTCCTCGCGATCGATTCCGCCGAGGCGATCGCGCAGAACCATCCGAATTACGAGGCCGCCGATATTCCGGCCGGCGCCTTCGGCGGCTCGCCTGACCGGCCCGACGACGAGGTTAAGACGATCAGCTTCTCGCATCATATCGTGGCGCGGAAGGATTTGTCCGATACGACCATCGCCGCGTTCACCCGGCAATTATTCGCGATCCGGCAATCGGTGATGGCCGAATTCCCGCTCGCCGCGAAAATCGAAACGCCTGACACCGACAAGGATGCCGCGATCCCGGTCCATCCCGGCGCCGCCGCTTTTGTCGATGGCGAGGAAAAAACCTTTCTCGACCGCTACAGCGATTACATCTGGTGGGGCCTGATGGGGCTGTCGGCGATGGGCTCGGCCGGCGCCTGGTTCGCGGGTTTCCTCAAAAAGGATGAGCGCAGCAACAACTCGACGCTGCGTGAGCGGCTGCTGGAGATGCTGGCGGCCGCGCGCCGCTGCGATTCCACCGAAGAGCTCGACCGGATGCAGTCCGAGGCCGACGACATCCTGCGCGACACCCTGCAATGTTTCGAGCATGGCGCCATCGAGGAAGGCGCGTTGACCGCCTTCAACATCGCGCTGGAGCAGTTTCACAACGCTGTCGCCGACCGCAAGGCGCTGCTGATGAGCATGCCGCAAAGCCTGCAGCGGGCGGGCGCCCAGTTCCGGGCCGCCGGAACGCTGTAGACCAGCCTCCCCTGTAATCGCGCCGTCATCAAGTTTTCCTATAGCGGTTCCATACTCGAACCGTCATTCCGGGCTGGTCCGCAGGACCAGACTTGGAATCTCGACCCCTCAGATACATCGCGTATCCGACTCACATCGAGGACTCGCATGACGATTAGAATCTCCCGCCGACGCTTCCTCTCGACCTCTGCGGCGACCGGCGTCAGTACGCTGGCATTGCCCTATCTCAGCCGCGCCGCCGACCGGCCGCTGGTGACCCATGGCGTGCAGTCCGGCGACGTCGGGGTCGATGGCGGCGTGGTGTGGGCGCGCGCCGATCGGCCGTCGCAGATGATGGTCGAGGTCGCCACCACCGAATCCTTTGCCAATGCGAGGGCCCTGCCCCCAATCGCGGCGCTGCCGGAGAGCGACTTCACCGCGAAAATGCTGCTGGAGAATCTGCCGGGCGGCCAGGAGATTTTCTATCGCGTCCGTTTCCGCGATCTTTCACACCCCGACGTCGCCAGCGAGCCGGTGGTCGGCCGCTTCCGCACCGCACCCGCCGACCGGCGCGACGTCAGCTTCGTCTGGGGCGGCGATGTCGCCGGACAGGGCTGGGGCATCAATCCCGACGATGGCGGCATGGTCACCTACGCCGCGATGCTCAAGCACAAACCGGATTTCCTGCTGCATTCCGGCGATACCATCTATGCCGACGGCATCATCCCGGCGGAAGTGAAGCTCGCCGACGGCAAGACCTGGAAGAACATCACGATCCCGGAAAAGGCCAAGGTCGCCGAGACGCTCGACGAGTACCGCGCCGCGCATAAATATAATTTCCTCGACAATAACGTCCGCGCCTTCAATGCCGAAGTGCCGATCTTCGTGCAGTGGGACGATCACGAGGTCACCAACAACTGGTCGATCTCCAAGCAGCTTCCCGATGCGTACAAGGTGCGCGACATCAGCCTGCTCGCGGCCCGCGCCTCCCGCGCGTTTCACGAGATGTATCCGATGCGCGAGAGCATCGTCGAACCCGGCCGGGTCTATCGCACGCTCAATTACGGCCCGCATCTCGACGTGTTCATGCTCGACGAGCGCAGCTATCGCGGCGGCAACGGCCCGAACCAGCAGACCGCTTACGGTCCCGACAGCTACTTCATCGGACCGGACCAGCTCGCCTGGCTGAAGCGCGCGCTGCTCAACTCGCGCGCCACCTGGAAGGTGATCGCGTCCGACATGCCGCTCAGCCTGATCGTGTGGGATGACGCCACCAATAAAAAGGGCTCGGAAGCGTTTGCGCAGGGCGACGGCCCGCCGCGCGGCCGTGAGCTCGAAATCGCCGACATCCTGCGCTTCATCAAGACCTCGGGGGTCACCAACACGGTGTGGCTGACCGCCGACGTGCATTACGCCGCGGCGCATTACTACAACCCCAACAAGGCGCAGTTCCAGGAATTCGATCCATTCTGGGAATTCGTCTCCGGGCCGTTCCACGCCGGCACCTTCGGGCCGAACGAACTCGACAACACTTTCGGCCCCGAAGTGCGGTTCGTGAAGGCGCCGGGTGCGGACAAGCAGAACCTGCCGCCGTCAGACGGCATGCAGTTCTTCGGTCACGTCAAGATCGAGGGCGCCACCGGTCAGATGACCGTGACCTTGCGCGATCGCGCCGACGTCGCGCTGTGGTCGACCACGCTGGACCCGAAGCTCGGCTAAGCCGGCACCTTCGTTATCCTGACGGGCGAACTCCGCCCGTCAGCGATCCCTCAGTCGCGTCGCCGCAGCACGGCTTCCAGCGCCTCGGTGGAGCAAGGCTTCGGCAGCCGCGGCCGGTGCAAAAAGGCCGCGGGCACCTTCACTTCGGCGGCGTATCCGGTCACGAAGGCGAACGGGATCTTCAGCGCGTCCAGCCGCTCGGCGATCGCGAAGCTTTTTTCGCGGACCAGGCCGACATCCAGCAGCGCGAAATCCGGCGCGCGATCGGCGATCATCGCCAGCGCCTTCGCCACGCTGCCCGCAGTCCGAACGGTCTTCACCCCCAAGCCGAGAATCGTATCCTCGAAATCGAGCGCGATGATGGGATCGTCCTCGACGAGCAGCAGATCGTCGGGAAAAGCAGGCATGCCGGAAGGGGCGGGTTCCATGATCTCGCCAGAGGTTAGCAGGTCGGATTGGTCGAATAGCTGGGTGGCCATTGCCGAAGCCTCCATGCAGCGCCCCGAGCGGTTCCCGTATTGCCACCACAGCGCGGCCCGCCTGTCTGTCCACTTGTGAACACAGGAAACGAAGAACATGGGTTATCGTGACAGCGAGAACACGGAAACCTTGCAATGCCCTCGCTTCACCGACCAATGCCTGACACCGGGGACCGGCCGTTCAACAACCTGCTGCGGCGGCTGAGCGCGGGCGATTTTGCCCTGATCGCCCCGCACCTTGTGCATGAAGACGCCGGGGCCAATGAACTGCTCTACAACCCCGGCGACGATGTCGGGACTGTCCATTTCCCCTGCGGACCGAGCCTTGCGACCTTCATGGTCACCAATGAGGACGGCCGCGACGTCGAAACCATCCTGGTCGGCCGCGAAGGCGCGGTCGGCGGTATCGTCAGCGAGGGTTATCTTCCGGCCTATACCCGCATCATCGTCAAATTCGGCGGCCCGTTCGTACGCCTGCAGGTCGCGAAGCTGGAGGCCGCGAAATCCAGATCGTCCACCTTGCGCAATGTGTTCGCGCGCTATGCCGACTGCATGATGGCGCAGATGTTCCAGTCGACGGCTTGCAACGCGATCCATTCGATCGAGCAGCGCACCGCGAAATGGATCGTTTCGGCGATGGAGCGCACCGACGGCGACGTCGTGCCGCTGACCCATGAACAATTGGCGACATTGTTGGGGGTCGGCCGCAGCTACGCCAGCCGCGTCATTCAAGTGTTCAAGGCCGAAGGTGTGCTGGAAACCCGTCGCGGCTCGATTCTGGTGCACAATCCCGATGCGCTTCGAATCCGGTCGTGCCGCTGCAACGAATCGGTAAAAAACCACTTCGACGAAGTGCTGCGCGGGGTTTATCCCAGCGAACAGGACAAGGCGAGCTAGTGCAGCGTTTCCGAAGTTCGAATCATATCTGCATACTCCCCGACCTCATCCTGAGGAGCATCGCGCGAGCGATGCGTCTCGAAGGATGACCGGGATGACGGCCGTGCAAGCAACCATCCTTCGAGACGCCCGCCTTCGCTACGCTTCGCCGGCGCGGCACCCTCACATCCTCCGGTTCCGAGCCCGTCGTCACGGCTTCACGCTCGGCCTGCTGGTGGCCGTGGGTGGCATTTTCCTGATCCGGGCCGTGATCCGCGGTCCCCGGGCTTGAGGGCCCACCTGAACCGGCCGCCCATCCGCGAAATTCACCCTGTTTGATCGAAAAATCGGTCAACCAAAACGCCAACAAACCATTGATTTTTGGCGTTTTCTGAATATATTGCGCCGCAACGAGTAAGGTGTGCCCGGTCCTTTTGGCCGGGCTTCCTTTTTGGGCGCGAATCTTCCTTTGACGAGTCTTCCTTGGGAGAGGTTACGCCCCATCAATTCCAGGTTTTGAGCCCGATCCGGAAAACCGGGTCCCCGTTGTCCGTCGAGATCGCGCTCCAGCCGGTGTCCGAGCCAGAAGAACAGTCATGAACCTTCGCAATATTGCTATTATCGCCCACGTCGACCACGGCAAAACCACGCTGGTCGACAAATTGCTGCAGCAATCCGGCACCTATCGCGACAACCAGCGTCAGGTCGAACGCGCGATGGACTCCAACGATCTGGAGCGCGAGCGCGGCATCACGATTCTCGCCAAGTGCACGTCGGTGCATTGGGAAGACACCCAGATCAACATCGTCGATACTCCGGGCCACGCCGATTTCGGCGGTGAGGTCGAGCGCATCCTGTCGATGGTCGATGGCGTGATCGTGCTGGTCGACGCCGCCGAGGGCCCCATGCCCCAGACCAAATTCGTGGTTGGCAAGGCGCTCAAGCTCGGCCTCAAGCCGATCGTCGCCATCAACAAGGTCGATCGCCCGGACGCCCGCGTCACTGAAGTCGTCAACGAGGTGTTCGACCTGTTCGCGGCGCTCGATGCCACCGACGAACAGCTCGATTTTCCGATCCTCTACGGGTCGGGCAAGAACGGCTGGATGGGAACGACGCCCGATGCGTCCCACGACGTCGGCATGAAGCCGCTGTTCGATCTCGTCATCAAGCATGTGGCGCCTCCCGTGGTCGAAGAAGGCCCGTTCCGGCTGCTCGGCACCATTCTGGAAGCCAACCCCTATCTCGGCCGCATCATCACCGGCCGCATCGCGTCCGGTTCGGTCAAGCCGAACCAGGCGGTGAAGGTGCTGTCGCGCGACGGCAAGGTGGTTGAAACCGGCCGTATCACCAAGATCCTCGCGTTCCGCGGACTTGAGCGGCAGCCGGTCGAACTGGCCGAAGCCGGCGATATCGTTGCCATCGCGGGCCTGCCCAAGGGCACCGTGGCCGACACTTTCTGCGATCCCAGCGTCGAGGTTCCAATCCAGGCGCAGCCGATCGATCCGCCGACCGTGTCGATGTCGTTCATCGTCAACAACTCGCCGCTCGCCGGCACCGAAGGTGACAAGGTCACCAGCCGCATGATCCGCGACCGCCTGCTGCGCGAAGCCGAAGGCAACGTCGCGCTGAAAGTGGTCGAAGCTTCCGACCGGGACGCCATGGAAGTGTCGGGCCGCGGCGAATTGCAGCTCGCGATCCTGATCGAGACCATGCGCCGCGAAGGCTTCGAACTGTCGGTGTCGCGTCCGCGTGTGGTGCTGACCAAGGACGAGGCCGGCCAGTTGCTGGAGCCGGTCGAGGAAGTCGTGATCGACGTTGACGAGGAATTCTCCGGCGTCGTCGTTCAGAAGATGAGCGAACGCAAGGCCGAGATGATCGAGATGCGCCCCTCCGGCGGCAATCGTCTGCGGCTGGTGTTCTACGCGCCGACCCGCGGCCTGATCGGCTATCAGGGCGAACTGATGACCGATACCAAGGGCACGGCGATCATGAACCGCCTGTTCCACAACTACCTGCCCTACAAGGGCGACATCCAGGGCCGCCGCAACGGCGTCTTGATCTCCAACGACCAGGGCGAGGCGGTGGCCTACGCCATGTTCAAGCTGGAAGACCGCGGCCCGATGATGATCGAGCCGGGCTGGAAGGTCTACAAGGGCATGATCGTCGGTGAGCACACCCGCGACAACGATCTCGAGATCAACATCCTCAAGGGCAAGCAGCTCACCAACATCCGCACGACCTCGAAGGACGAAGCGGTGCGCCTGACCCCGCCGATCCGGATGACGCTGGAAAAGGCGCTGGCCTATATCGAGGACGACGAGCTGGTCGAGATCACCCCGAAATCGATCCGCCTGCGCAAGCGTCACCTCGACGCCAACGAGCGCAAGCGCGCCGAAAAGACCAAGGAAGCGGTGGCGTAAGCCACTCTTCGTCGCACAAGAAACCGTCATGGCCGGGCTTGTCCCGGCCATCTACGTCTTGGATACTGGGACGTGGACGCCCGCTACATCTGCGCAAAGACGCTTTGCGCTTTAGCGCGGGCATGACGGAACGATAGACGACCCAATGTCCCTCCCCTCCTCAGTCGATGTCGCGATCATCGGCGCCGGCGCCGCCGGCATCGCCGCCGCGCAAAGCTTAAAACAGTCCGGCCTCTCGGTCATGGTGCTCGAGGCGCGCGACCGCGCCGGGGGCCGCGCCCATACCATCATGACGACGCCCGAGATCACCTTCGACCTCGGCTGCGGCTGGCTGCATTCGGCGGACAAGAACCGGTTCGTCGGCATCGCCGAACAATTAAACTTCGAAATCGACAAGACCCGCCCGCCCTGGCGCGAGCAGAGCTTTGATACCGGCTTTCCACTCGCCGAGCGGATGGATTTTATTCGGGCGATCGACGCATTCTACGACCGCGCCGAGGAAGCCGCACGCCAGGCGATCAGGAGCGGCCACGACAAGGCGGCGAGCGACTATCTGGAGCCCGGCAATCGCTGGAACCCGATGATCGACGCGCTCTCCAGCTACATCAATGGCTGCGAGCTCGATGTCGTCTCGATCCTGGACATGGACGCCTATGAGGACACCGAGATCAATTGGCGGGTGCGGCGCGGCTATGGCGCGATGATCGCGGCCTATGGCGCGTCGTGTCCGCTGGCGCTCAATTGCGAAGTGAGCCTGATCGATCATTCGGGCACGCGGCTGCGGATCGAGACGTCGCTCGGCACGCTGTCGGCCGACAAGGTCATCGTCACCGTGCCGACCAATCTGATCGCCGACGAGGCCATTCGCTTTCATCCCGCACTGCCGGCAAAAGTTGACGCCGCGATCGGCCTGCCGCTCGGCCTCGCCGACAAGGTGATGCTGGCGCTGGACGAATCCGAGACGCTGCCGAAGGACGGCAATCTGCGCGGCGCCACCATGCGCACCGCGATGGGCAGCTATCATCTGCGGCCGTTCGGGCAGGCCGCGATCGAAGGCTATTTCGGCGGCAGCTTTGCCCGAGAGCTGGAAGACGCCGGCCCCGGCGCATTCGCCGCCCAAAGCATCGATGAGATCGCAGCCCTGCTCGGCAATGATTTCCGCCGCAAATTAAAGCCGCTGGCGGAATCGCGCTGGGCCCACGACCCCTTCGCCCGCGGCTCCTATTCGCACGCGCTCCCCGGCCACGCCGGCGACCGCGCGATACTGGCAGCGCCAGTGGATGGACGATTGTTCTTCGCGGGAGAAGCGACCTCGCCGAACTTTTTCTCCACCGCGCATGGGGCCAGGGACTCAGGGGAAAGAGCGGCGGGGGAAGTGTTGGCCGCGAGTTCTAACCCTTGAACACTTTGTCTCGGTGAAACTTCAAATAATGCGCATTTGGATAAAGAGTTGGATCCTTGGGTAGATTGATCGATCCGCTTTGATTCAGCAGACGCGCCGCATCCTCGGGAACATGATCTTTAGCAATCAGAATCTTGTAGTCGTCGCCAATTGAAATAAGTCCCCTATCAAACATCCAGTGTACTGTCCCGGACAAAGCTAGCCCGTTCCGGACAGAATCGGGTCCCCTTGAGGCGACCGGCTGAATGTGTGCAGCCTGAACCTCTGGGCGACCGCCTCCGTTGATCAAACGTAGACCCGTGATGGAGCACCTATTCGAATAGGCAGCGCGCACATTGTGCATGAAGGATTTTTCTCGGAATGGCCGAGAGACCATCATTTCGACCATCGGTCGCTCGAACGGCACGGATGGCTCCGAGAGCCCAGGCTGCAGAGCTTCCGAAGAAAGATTTTCGTCCAGAACTGGAGCAAAGCCAGACTTCAATATTCGGTCGAACTCACCATCCGGAATGAGACGCACAGCTCGACCAAACGCACCTTTGTTGGTGCTGCCATCATCCTTTTCGAGCGCACTTTCGTAGTATTCACCGCCCTCCTGAAATGGGACGGGCGTGTCGAAATCCAGATAAGTGGTTTGATCAATGATCGCGAAGTAGTGGTCTGGCAAGACTGCGTCTTCAATCACCGTCGCGACCCGCGCGACCCCGAAATAGGATTGGCGACCTCCCCGGCTTGAGAGTTCGGCGCTGGACCTGCGCGGCTCATAGTAGACGATATAGTCCCCGACAGCCTGTTGGACATAGTTCAGGTATGTGCGCGGAAAATGATATCGCGCCTCCGGCAGGTCTTTGTAGCTTGGAGTAACCTTGGTCGTGAAAACTGCTTTGGTCATAAATCCCGGCCTACAACGGCTCGCTACTTCGGCCAGCTTCAACTTAAGATAGCTTTGCGCGATTAGGGAGTCTACTCGGCCCTCACTCCATCACCCTCGCTCGAAACGATGCGTCGGGCAAAAAGCACTCATCGTATTTCCCGAAAATCCGATAGCGATTGCGTGCGACGACATTGTAGACCGCGTCGCGCAAAAACTTTGGCGCCAGCCGCAACACTCGCACCCACCCCCAGCCCGGCAGATGCGACAGCACCGTCAGCGCAGCGTCGGATTTGAAGTAAGCGATGCCGCCGTGGATCACGGCATTGGTGTCGGGATCATGCGGATCGATGCCGAAGGCCTCGGCGAGCCGCGTGCCGTAGGCGGACTGGATCGCAGTGAAGCGAAAGCGCTGCGCGGTATCGCGCGCGGCGATGAAGCGGATCCAGCGCGAGCAGAACACGCAGACGCCGTCGTACAGGATCACATCATCGTCCGGCCATCGACCGACCGGCGTCATTTCTTTTTGGCCGATTTCACCGCTGCCGCCTGGAGCGCGGCGTCCAGCACCGGGCCCAGGATCTTGTCAGCGCCATCGCTCTCCGCCAGCCAGTGGCCCTCGCTGCCGAACGCCGGCAGCACGTGAAAGTCGACCTTGTCGCCGCCCCCGCGGAACGCATCAGCCATCTGTTTCGACAGCTCGGGCGGGAAATAACTGTCATTGGCCGCGACCAGCCAGGTCACCGGTATCTTCGCGTCGTCGCCGAACTCGGCCGCGGATGCCACCAACGTGTGCGGCGCGCAGACCTTGTTCGGCGCATCGTTGGCGTGCCCGCCGCGGCCCGGCGCGAACGCGATGATCGCCGAGATCACTTTCGGATTCTCGCCGGCCATTGCCAGTGCGCCCCATGCGCCGGCCGAATGCCCGACGATGACCGCGCCCTCCTGCCGGATAAAATCCTCGGCTTGCAGATAATCGAACGCGGCCTTGATCGAGTCGGCCGTCGCATAGCCGGCGCGCGAGTAGTTGGCATCGTCGCAGCCGCCCTGGTCCTCGAGATATTTTCCGCCGGTGGCGCCATGGCCGGGCCGTTCCGGCACCAGCACGGCAAAGCCGCGCGCGACCAGTGCTGCTGCCAGCGCGCGATATTCCGGCTGCGGCACCTGCGCCCGGCGCAGCGCGTTCTGGGTCGAGGCGTGCGCGATCAGCGCCAGCGGAAACGGCCCGTCGCCGGGCGGGCGGAACAGCACGGCGTGCGCGGCAACGGCGGGATCGGGCGTCGGCAGCAGCCATTGCTGCCTGCGATTGGGTTCGCCCTCCGCGCCTTGCGCGCCGAATTGGGGTTGGGCGGCGGCGCTGTGGATACCAACCGAATTGAGGACAATCAGAACGCAAAGGGCCTTGAGATACTGCATTAAATGGACCTGACGTGATCGGAAGCCGGATGGGGCGAGGGCTGGAGCAAGGACTCGAAATCGCCCGCACACTACCCACGGCGAATCAAATCGGGCGCATTTTTTCGTGACTGGAGCCGCCGCAGGCCCGATTTGGACCGCCGGTGCCCCGCCAATTGGCAGCCCCTGCCGCTGGAGGCGTCTCGCTGTCCTTTTTCGGTACAGCCCGGCCGGATACTGATGCACGAAATCCACAGGTTAACCGATAATTAAGGATGGACCTTGAAGCGGAGGCGCTGACTTGCTTTGATTGGAGTCATGAGCACAACCCTGATCGAGGTTCGGCCGGCCAAAGCTGCGGATGCAGCCGCGGTGGCGTCCACCCATGACGAAGCCTGGCGTTCGGCCTATCAGGGCATCATTCCCGGTGCTGAGCTGGAGAAGCTGATCAACCGCCGCGGACCGCAGTGGTGGGACAGCGCGATCCGCAAAGGCAGCCGCGTCAGCGTGCTGGTATTCGGCGACAAGGTCGCGGGCTATGCCAATTACGGCCGCAACCGTGCCCGAAGCCTGCATTTCGAGGGCGAAATCTACGAGCTTTATCTGCGCCCGGAATTCCAGGGCCTCGGCTTCGGCCGCCGTCTCTTTACCTCCGCCCGCCGCGACCTGCTGCAGAGCGGCCTCAAGAGCATGGTGATCTGGGCGCTGTCCGACAACGATCCGGCCACGGAGTTCTACCGCGCCCTCGGCGGCCGCATGGTGGCGCGCTCGTCGGAAAAGTTCGGCGCCAAGTCGCTCGACAAGGTGGCCTTCGCGTGGACCAACTAAGGCTTTGACTAACTAAGGCCTGGACCAACCAAGATCCGGCATTAGCTCCCCCAGGCGCGACAGCCCGGATATCATAAACGCCCAAAAAAGCGCCTTCCCGCGATCCCCACCGGGCGATTCATCATTTTCCGATCTGGCCTCGAAAGTGCGGTGGATACCGGGGTCAAGCCCGCGTATGACGATTATCAATTGAAGCAAACGTTCAGCAACGGAGTTCTCCATGCGTATTGACGCCATCTCGATCGGGATCGATCCGCCGCGTCAGGTCAATGTCGTCATCGAAGTGCCGGTCGGCGGCGAACCGATCAAATACGAGATGGACAAGGAGGCCGGCACGCTGGTGGTCGACCGCTTCCTCTATACGGCGATGCGCTATCCCGGGAATTACGGTTTCATCCCGCATACGCTGTCGAACGACGGCGATCCCTGCGACGTGCTGGTGGCCAACACCCGCGCGATCGTGCCGGGCGCGGTCATGAGCGTGCGCCCGGTCGGCGTGCTGCTGATGGAAGACGAAGCCGGCGGCGACGAGAAGATCATCGCGGTGCCGTCGTCGAAGCTGACCCAGCGCTACGACAAGGTGAAATCCTACAACGACCTGCCCGACATCACGCTGCAGCAGATCCAGCACTTCTTCGAGCACTACAAGGATCTCGAGCCCGGCAAATGGGTCAAGGTGCTGCGCTGGGGCGGCCCCGAAGATGCGTTCAGGCTGATCGAAGAAGGCATGGCGCGCGCCAAGGCGAAAGCCTCCAAATAGGCGAGGTCTTTTCGCGAGTCGTCCCTGCGTTCGCAGGGACGACTGCTGAGAGCGTGTGCGAGACCATAACCGCATCGACACGGCCATATACAATTCCTCCCGCCCACAAGGGCGGAGGAACATCAAGAAACTAAACCCCCGGCTTCGGCAGCCCGGCGATGGCGCAGGCGGCGCGCAGGGTGTTCACCAGCAGGCACGCCACCGTCATCTGGCCGACGCCGCCGGGCACCGGGGTAATCGCGCCGGCGACGTTCAGGGCCTCGCCGAACGCGACGTCGCCGACCAGGCGGGCCTTGCCGTCGGCGCCGGGGAGCCGGTTGATGCCGACATCGATCACGGTGGCGCCCGGCTTGATCCAGTCGCCGCGTACCATCTCCGGCTTGCCGACCGCGGCGTAAACCAGATCGGCCCCGGCGCATAATTTCGCCAGATCGCGCGAGCGCGAATGCGCGATCGTCACCGTGGCGTTTTCATTCAGCAGCAATTGCACCAGCGGACGCCCGACCAGATTGGAACGGCCGATCACGATGGCGTTCATGCCCTCCAGCGAGGCATGCACGCTTTTGGTCAGGATGATGCAGCCGAGCGGCGTGCACGGCGACAGCGCCGCCAGGCCACCGGCGAGACGTCCGGCATTGCTGGGATGCAGCCCGTCGACATCCTTGGCGGGATCGATCGCGTTGATGACGGCTTCGGTATCGAGCGATTTCGGCAGCGGCAATTGCACCAGGATGCCATGCACCGCAGGATCGCGATTGAGCTCTGCGATCAAGGCCAGCAGATCGCTTTGCGCCACGTCGGCCGCAAGCTTGTGCTCGAACGACGCCATGCCGGCGGCCTGGGTCTGCTTGTGCTTACTGCGGACATAGACTTCGCTGGCGGGATCGCTGCCGACCAGCACCACCGCAAGGCCGGGCGTCAGCTGATGATCGCGCCTGACCCGCGCGACCTCGTCGGCCACGCGCGCGCGAAGCTCGGCGGCAATGATCTTTCCGTCGATGATGCTGGCCGTCATCTCAATCCCTCTGATCTTGCGTTCGATTTTGCGTTGCGGCGGTCACCTTGCGCAACGTATCACCGAGTTTCGCGGGATCCCCCTCGATCGCGATCTGCTTGAGGCGCGAGGTCACGCCGGATAATAGCTGCACCTTCGCCTTGGGCACGCCAAGCACCTTGGCCAGCAATTCCGTGACCGCGCGATTGGCCTCGCCGCTCTCGGCGATGGCGCGGACACGGACCTTGAGCACGGTGCGGCCGTTGGCGAGCGTCTCAATCCCGTCGATGTCGTCCCGTCCGCCGCGCGGCGTCACGCGCAATGCAATGCTGACGCCCTCGGTGGAGTAACGCCAAGGGATTCGCGAAGCATCCATCAATAGCCGATGACGAGGGGCATCACGTTGTAGACGATCAGCTTCTGAACCAGGTAGATCAAAAGAATCAGGATGATCGGCGAAATGTCGAGCCCGCCCAGATTGGGCAGGATCCTGCGGATTGGCGCCAGCAGCGGTTCAGTAATCCGATACAGGAACTCGGCTATCCCCGCCACCAGCGGGTTGCGCGTGTTCACGACATTAAAGGCAACCAGCCAGGACAGAATGGCGGAGGCGATCAGCAGCCACACGTACAGGTCCAGAACTAATAGAATGATTTCGAGGATGGCACGCATGGCAGGGCTTTACTCGCGGGTTGAGGTCGCGGATTCGACTACCCCGCTAAATATCGGTTCCCCCCCTGCCAAACAAGGGAAGCCCGGCCAAATGCCCCTGAAAACAATGATTTCGGCGTTCTTGACTTGCCCTTGGCGCGGATTGTAAATGGCACCGACTGCTGGCCGCCTTCGACGTTATCGAGGCGGTCGCGGAGGGGCCATAGCTCAGCTGGGAGAGCGCGTCGTTCGCAATGACGAGGTCGGCGGTTCGATCCCGCCTGGCTCCACCACGCTTCGCCCTTCGGGCTACGCGTGGCGCAGCCGCGCAAAACCCGAGGAGCGAAGCGTGCCCGGCATAGCCCGAAGGGCGACGACGGGCTGAAGCGACATCCCCCCTACTTTCCCGTAAACCGCGGCGACCGCTTCTCCATAAAGCTCGCGACGCCTTCGCGGAAATCGCTGCCGCGCAGCGCCACCACCATTTCGCGGTTGGCGAAACGAAGTCGGCCAGGTGGCGCGCATAGGCATAGGTCTGCGCGCGCAATTGATCGGGCGGATATAACCGGTTGACGAGGCCGATGCGCAGCGCCTCGTCGCTTTGCGGCGCGAAAACGCCGTCGTGAACACCGTGTTGTCGGCGGCGAAACGCAGATCGCAATACAGTGCATGCACGTATGTTTTCTTGACCACGCCTGTTTAAAAGCACGGATCGTAGCGCGGATGAGGGATCGACCCTATCACATCTGCATTTTGGAAAAACGCGCTGCCGCGAGCGCGGCAATGCCGCAAATTTATTCGGCGGCTTCCGACATCACCTGCATCGGCATCCGCGCCAGCCAGCTAACGAGAAATTGCTTCAGCCACGCGCGCTCGGTCACATCATGCACCGCGCGGTCGGCGAAATGCCGATGGCGTTCGCAGGCGCCCGGCAAGGTCAGGCGCTCGCAGCCGCGCGTGGTCCAGCGATGCATCATCGCGTAGGTCACATCGGGATGGAACTGGAAGCCGAACGCGTGGTCGATCTGGATCGCTTCGACCGGGAAGTCGCTTCCCTCCGCCAGCAACTCCGCGCCGGCCGGCAGCTCAAAACCTTCGCGGTGCCAATGATAGACATGATCGGGCCAGCCGGGGCAGGCTGCGTGGCCCGCGGCGGTGGGCCGGATCGGATAATATCCCATTTGCGCCCGGCCTTGCGGATGCGGCGCAACCCGGGCGCCGAGCTGCTTGGCCAGCATCTGGGCTCCCAGGCAAATTCCCATGAACGGCCGCTGCTCGCGCAGCGGCACCGATATCCAGTCGATCTCCCGGCGAACGAAATCATCCGGATCATTCGCACTCATCGGGCCGCCGAAAATAACGGCACCGGCGTGGTCGTCCAGCGTTTCCGGCAAGGGGTCGCCAAACCGTGGCCGCCTGATATCGAGCAGGTGCCCGAGCCCCCGCAGCGCATTGCCGACACGGCCCGGCGTCGATGTCTCCTGATGCAGCACGATCAGAACGGGTAGCAACGGCGCGGCGACTTCAGATGCGGCAGTGGATACGCTGCCCGGGAAGCTCAGCACTGACCTCGCATTGGTTTCGAGCGACTGAAACGACATCGTTTTTCGTGTTGGCGGCACAACAGCCGAAATCATACCTAAGCACTGGTTAATTTCGTATGAGCTTTGGACCGTGTGCAAAGCAAATCACGGGCCAAAAATAGACTCGGATGCGGGGGGTCAGCGCTTTCGCAGCTGAAAACGGCCGACGGCCGCGAGAATAAACCCGCGCGGAAACAGCCGCAGCAGCACCGGCACGATCTTGATTCCGAGGCCTGGCAAAACCGCGCGTTTGTTGGCCATCAGCCCGCGATAGCCTTGCTGCGCCACATCGGACGCCGAGACATTCAGGATCGCGGAATCAAATCCGGGCTCAAATCCCGCCCGCGCCTGAAATTCCGACGGCACCGGACCGGGACATAGCGCGGTGACGCGCACGCCGCGGGACGCCAGCTCCTGGCGCAGCGCCTCCGTGAACGACAGCACATAGGCCTTGGAGGCATAATAGACCGCCATTCCCGGGCCCGGCAGAAAGCCCGCGATCGAGCCGACATTGAGGATGCCGCCGCGATGCCGGATCAGGCTGTCGGAAAACCGCAGCGATAGATCGGTCATCGCACGGATGTTGACAGCGATGATGTTGAGCTGCTCGGCACGATCGAGCTCGATCGCATTGCCGAACAGGCCAAAGCCCGCATTGTTGACGACGTATTCGACCTCGACACCCGCGGCGGCCAATGCAGCCGCGATTTTATCGCCGGCATCGGATTGCTCGAGATTGCACGGGATCACGATCGGCGCCGTGCCGCCGGCCGCCGTGATTTCGCCGGCCAGCGTTGCCAGGCGATCCGCACGGCGTGCCACCAAAACGACACGATGGCCGTTCGATGCGAAAACGCGCGCCAGCTCGCTACCTATGCCTGCTGAGGCTCCCGTAATCAGCGTTACACGCTCGGTCACGTTCAATGCTCTTGACTTCAAAATGGGGGGTTAGCGCGGGGACAAGGAGCTACGGTTTAGGCGGGCTGGCCGTCACCTGCAAGTGACCCACAGGCATGGTGGCATGACCAAGCGTACATGAAGGAATTTGAACGGCAATATTTTGGGGCTCGGGCGGCCAATCCGCCCTTAAATTAAAGTTCCGTCATGTCGGGTCGCGCGCTTTCGCCGCACCGCATCATGTCGCCGCGTCCGCCGTATCGGAGCCGTCCTTCGCCGGCACCGCTTGCCTGGCCGCGACCCGATGCTTGAGTTCGATCCGGTCGCGCGAGGACACGCCCAGCAGGTCTGCCGCGCGCCACACCACGTTGTCCTCGAACTCGCTGACCTGGCCGTCGGCGTAAACCAGCTCCCACATCATTTCGACGATGCGGAGCCGACCTTGCTCGTCCACGGAACGCATGATGACGCTGGTGAAATGATAGAGATCAACCGCCTCGCCTTCGACCCGCGTGGCCGACGCGATCAATTGATCCGCCGTCCCCGGGTCGAGCGCGAAATGCGTTTCCAGCAGGCCGTGAAGCTTTCGCTTCTCGATCACGGACGGTTCGCCGTCGAGCGAAATGACGTGAACCAGAAGCGCCGTTGCAGCCAGGCGATATCCGGTATCGTCAAAACTCCGAGTGCCATGCGCGCCGGGCGAAACAACATCGGCAATGAATTGGCGTAGTCCGTCCAGCATCAATCTCGACCAGGTTGGGTGAAGCCTGCAGGCCGCAACTGGCGGCCGATGATCATCGTGTGGTCACCGATATATGGGTCAGAAAATCAACCCGTGCAATCCGTGCGGGCTCCGATGTGAGCATTACGTTTAGGTAATCCAAGTTCCTGTTCCCGCTACGCTTCTAAGCATCTGCCTTCAAAAACAGCCAACGTTTCCCCTTTCGTCATGGCCAGGCAATAGCGCGAAGCGCGTCTTCACACTTCTGTCCGGGCATGACGAACTTGAGCGCTGTTCCGGTCAGGCGCTACGGTATTTCATACACCACGATCTTGTCGGCAATGCCCCGCAGCGCGGCCTGCTTTTGAATGGGGGTGATGGCCTCGCGGTCCAGGATCGCGGCGACCGCCGGCGCGTCGATCACCGGCCCGGTGATGTGGATCGCCTGCGAGGTCGACAAGCCCTGAACCCTCGCTGCGATGTTGACGGTCTGGCCGAAATAATCCTGCCGCTCGTTGAGCATGACGGCGAGGCACGAGCCTTCGTGGATGCCGATCTTGACCACGAGATCGTTGGTGCCGCGCTCGACATTGAGCCTGTCCATCGCGCCGCGGATCCGCAGGCCGGCGGCCAGCGCCTGTTCGGGCCGATTGAAGGTCGCCATCACGGCGTCGCCGATCGTCTTCACGACGGCGCCCTTTTCCGCGGAAATGATTTCCAGCAGCGCATGGAAATGCGCGCGCACCAGATCGAAGGCGGCGAGGTCGCCGACCCGTTCATACAGCGCGGTCGAGCCCTTCAGATCGGTGAACAGGAATGTCAGCGAGGTGATCTTGAGGCGCTGATCGATATTGAGATTGTCGGCCTTGAAGACGTCGCGGAAGGTCTGGTTGGTCAGCATCCGCTTGGCCGTGAGGAACGGCTTGCGCTTGCCGATCAGATGATGAAGCCCATCGGCGGCGACAAAGACCGTCGGCAGCACCCGCACGCCGGCCTGATTGTCGAGTGCCAGCCGCAACGGCCCGGGACGCATCGTCACCGTTTTGACCGGCGCATGTGTGCTGTTGTAGATCAGTGAAAGCTGCTGACGTTCCTTGGTCGGTTCGCCCTGGACATCGATGAACTGCGCCGAGTGCGTCACCGGCTCGAACACGATGATGAATTGCGGCGGCAGTTGCAGCGACAGCACCGCCTTCTCGCCTGCCGGCAACTCAAGCGCATCCAACGTCACCTCGTCCGTCAGCGACTCGAACAGTTCCTCATTCAGGTCGACACCCGAACTCCAGAAAACCTGTCTGAAATATTCCCAGAGCGGCAACCCGTTGGGATCGTGCGCCGCGATCCGCCTGACCTGGGGACTGACGGTGAAGGCAACTTCGACCTGCTCGTCGACCGAGGCTTCATAACCGCAGGCGCATAATCCGCACTGATATTCATCGTGACGCAGCGACTTCAACGTGCTGTGCGCGTCGAGAACGCCACCGCAACCGGGGCACAGCACGTTCCAGGTAAGGTCGAACAAGCGCAGCCGCGAGGCGTGGAGAAAGCCCGAGATCACGCGCTCCTCGTCGAGCCCGGTTCGCTTCGAAAAATCCAGCACGTTGATCCGGTTGAGCTCGCGATCCGCACCGGTTTCGATCAGATGCTGGATGGCATCGGCGACCGCAGGATCGGCCGTCTGCTTCAATGCTGAAAACTGGGCCTTGTTATCGCTCATGACATCAAGCCTAGGCTAGATTACAGCCGCGTCCAAGTGACGGTTTATCGACGGCTCGAGATCTGAAACATCGGCGAGCGCTCGGGCTGTGTGGTGACGATCCCGATCGGCATCACCGGCTCCTTGTCGAGTAGCGTAATACGAAACGCGCCGATCATTTTGGCCAGCGCCAATGTTGCTTCGACCAGCGCAAAATGCGCGCCGATGCAGACCCGCGCACCGACCCCGAACGGCAGATAGGCGAAACGATCGGGCGGCGGCGACGGCGCCATGAAGCGCGACGGGACGAACGCGTTCGGATCGCGCCAGAGCTTTTCGTGACGGTGCAACAGCCACGGCGCGATCAGGATCACGTCTTTCTTCTTGATCGGCAGGCCGGCGATCTGGTCCGGACCGGCGGCCGCGCGAGCGATCAAAAAGGCCGGAGGATAAAGCCGCATGGTTTCGTCGATCACGGCGCGGGTGAATTTCAGCCGCTCGAGTTCGAGCGCGCCATTGACCGTTGCGCTCTCGACTTCGACGGCCACCGCATCCTGCGTCGCCGGATCGAGCGCCAGCAGATACAGCGCCCAGAACAAGGCGGTCGCGGTGGTCTCATGGCCGGCGAGGATCATCGTTGCGACCTGATCGCCGAGCTGCGCGTCGGTAAACGCTTGCCCGGTCTCCGGATCGCGCGCGGCGTTCATCAGATCGAACAGATCGAGCGACGGCGCGCCTTCTTTCTTCCCGGCGGCGCGGCGTTCCGCCATCAGCATCGCGATGAAGGCGGTCCAGCGCTTGCGGAAGCGGGCGCGGGACATATCCTGCGGGCTCGGCCATGCCAGCGGCAGCAGCATGTCGAGAAAATGCGGCCGCGCCAGCCGCGCGGCATATTCCATGACAAAGTCACGCAACGCGGCGCCGTGGCGGTCCATGCCGAACGAGAACATCGTGCGGCCGGCGATCTCGAGCGTCATCCGCTGCATCGCTTCGCGCAAATCGACCGGCGCGCCAGCGCTCGCCGCAAGCTTCGTGATGGTCTCATCGGTGGCCGCGATCATGTGCGGAACCAGGGTCGAGACCGCGCGCGGCGTGAAGGCCGGCGCCAAGGTGCGGCGCTGATGCTTCCAGGCGCGCCCCTCGGCGATCAAGAGGCCCTCGCCGAGCATCGGGCGCAACACCCGGATGCCGGGCGGCGTTCGCGTGTAGTTCTCGTAATTGTCGACCAGCACATGCCGGATCGCGTCCGGCGTGTTGAGAATGAAGCTGCCATGACCGAAAAATCGGCCCTGGACGATATCGTCCTCATAGGCGCGCTGGCCCCAGGTTCCGATCGCGCTCTTGCGCATCGCCTTGAGCCGCCCCAGCGCGGTCAGGTTTTGCGGCGCGCGCGGCGGGCTTGGCGGCACCAGCGGGGCGCGAGGAGCGGCATTATCGTAGACTTCGGCGATGCTCACAGGCGGCCCTCGCAATGGCGACTTCACGACCGCTAAACAGCTAATAAGTCGGTTCCGCGACCGCAATCCGGTTTCCGCGGCCGGCTACCCCATGTCCGGCGGCCGTCGCGACGGGCTCATTTAAGAGCCCGCGTTATTTTTCAGTGACTTAACCCCCGTTCGACGCTGTCCATGACAGCGTAAACGCTGGACAGCACAGGAGTTTCGCAGGCATCAATCGGACACCGCCGCAGGAAATCAGGCACCCGCGATGGCAGACCGGACGGAACGGGATATGACGGACCAGAGCGCGCGTGCGACCTTTGCCCCTGACAGCATTTCGGCGCCGCTGCGGCATCCGGTATTCCGGCGCATCTGGCTCGCGAGCCTGCTTTCCAACCTCGGCCTGTTGATTCAGGGCGTCGGCGCCGCCTGGGCGATGACGCAAATGACGTCATCCGCCGACAAGGTCGCGCTGGTGCAGACCGCGTTGATGCTGCCGGTGATGTTTATCTCGATGCCCGCCGGCGCCATCGCCGACATGCACGACCGGCGCATCGTCGCGCTGATTTCGCTGACGATCTCGTTTTCCGGCGCAACGGCGCTCTCGGTCCTGTTCTGGCTCGGCCAGGTCACGCCGGAAATTCTGCTGGCGCTGTGCTTCGTGGTCGGCAGCGGCATGGCGCTGTTCGGACCGGCCTGGCAATCCTCGGTCAGCGAGCAGGTGCCGGCGGAAACGCTGCCGTCCGCGGTGGCGCTCAACGGCATCAGCTACAACATCGCGCGCAGCTTCGGCCCCGCGATCGGCGGCGTCATCGTCGCCAGCCTGGGCGCGGTTGCGGCCTTCGCGGCCAACGCGGTGCTCTACGTGCCGCTGTTCACGGTGCTGTTTCTATGGCGGCGGAACGTGGAGCCGTCGCGGCTGCCACGCGAGCGGCTCAACCGCGCCATCGTGTCGGGCGTGCGCTACATCTACAATTCGCCCTCGATCCGCATCGTGCTGGCGCGCACCCTCGTGACCGGCATCCTCGGCGGCTCGGTATCGGCCTTGATGCCGCTGGTCGCACGCGATCTGTTGCATGGCGGCGCGCAGACTTACGGAATCATGCTCGGCGCGTTCGGGATGGGCGCGGTGATCGGCGCGCTCAACATCGCCGAAGTGCGCAAGCGGATGACCGGCGAGGCGGCGATCCGCGCCTGCGCCATCTCGATGGGCGGTTCGATCGCGGCGATCGCGTGGAGCCGGGAGCCGGTGCTGACCGCCGCGGCCCTGGTGGTCGCCGGCGCGGCATGGATGCTGGCGGTCGCGCTGTTCAACATCGGCGTGCAGCTGTCCGCGCCGCGCTGGGTGGCCGGCCGCTCGCTGGCGGCGTTCCAGGCCGCGATTTCAGGCGGCATCGCGCTGGGAAGCTGGGGCTGGGGACGCCTGACCGACGCCGCCGGGGTGGAAACCGCGCTGTTGGTTTCCGCCGGGCTGATGTTGATCTCGCCGCTATTGGGATTGTGGCTGCGGATGCCGCGGATCGGCGCCCGCAACGAGGACGCCGAGGTGCTGGCCGATCCCGAGGTGCAGCTGTCGCTGACCGGGCGCAGCGGGCCGCTGGTGGTCGAGATCGAATACCGCGTCGATCAGGACAACGCCCGCGCCTTCCACAATGTGATGCAGGACGTGCAGCTCAGCCGCCAGCGCAACGGCGCCTATGGCTGGTCGATCGCGCGCGACATCGCCGATCCCGAATTGTGGACCGAGCGCTATCACTGCCCGACCTGGTTCGACTATCTGCGCCAGCGCAATCGCACCACCCAATCCGAGCGCGCGCTGCACCAGCGCGCGATCGGCTTTCACCGCGGCCCCGACCCGATCCGCGTCCGCCGCATGCTGGAACGTCCGTTCGGATCGGTGCGCTGGAAGGAAGACACCCCCGACCGCGCCGCCAGCGAGGTGCTGCCGGTGGTCGCCTCGGCCGCGGGCAGCAGTACTTAGAGCGAAAACCTACTGCCCCTGCTCGACGAGCACTTTGTCGCAGGCCTTGCTGATCCGGGCGCGATTTTGCTTCAGGCAGGCCAGCACCGCCTGGTCGCCATCATTCATCACGGCGCGGCAATGGCGGCTGACATCGCGGGCGCAGGCATCGTGCCCCTTCTGTCGAGTCTGTTGAGCCGAGGCCGCAAAGGCCAGCAAAACAAGCGGAATCGTCAAAAGAAACCTGGCCATCATATCGGTCCTCTCACGCGTCAATGCGCGGGATCATTCAGACCCCATTGTAGTGTCAATGCGTTCCCGGCCGTCCGGATCCCCACAGATCCGCATCCGGAAAGACCCGGTGAAAATTAGTCAGCGGAACGGGACGCCGTTGGCACGACGTTAACGTCTATTTCTCATTAATGACAGTGACGCGAGGGGCGGGCGCGGCGTGGAACTTGCGATGTCGTTCATTGGCCGACATCGGCAGCCGCGCGGTCGTGGCCATAACTTTGAGTGTGTAGAAAGAGTATTCCATGCGTAATGCGTTAGGCCTGATGGTGGCGACAATTGTTTCGGCGGCCCTGATCGCCGCCGTGTGGTTCTGGACCTCATCGCCGCGCGCTGAATTGGCCGCAGCTCCCGCTACCGTGAAGGCCGCGCAGGCCGAACGGCTCTCCGCCGCCGCCAAACCAGCCGACGATGTCGCCGTGACCGCCTCGATCGCGGCCAAGCCGGCAGCACCTGCGCCCGCGCCGGCGGCCCCCGCGGCCGCCATGGTCGCCCAGCCCACCGGGGCGCCCTGCGCCAATCCGGACGCGCTCGGCGTCAGCCGCGTCGTCGAGGTCGACACCACAGGCGGACCCGGTTTCGGCTTCGAGCATTTCAAGCAGCTCGATTTTCTCACCGACAAGGAAGTCGTGCTGACCTTCGATGACGGTCCGTGGCCGGGCAACACCCCCGCGGTGCTCAAGGCGCTGTCGGACCAGTGCACCAAGGCGGTGTTCTTCTCGATCGGCAAGCACGCGGGCTTCCACCCCGAAATTCTCCGGCAGGTCTATTCCGCCGGTCATACCGTCGGCGCCCACACCTGGTCGCATCCCAACCTCAACAGCAAGAAGCTGAACGAGCAGCAGGTCAAGGACGAGATCGAGAAGGGTTTCAGCGCGGTCAAGCTCGCGCTCGGCACCGCGCCGGCGCCGTTCTTCCGCTTCCCGGAACTGCAGCACAACGTCGCGGCAATGACCTATCTCGGCACCCGCAACATCGCGGTGTTCTCCTGCGACCTCAACTCCTTCGACTTCCGCAAGACCAGCACCCCCGACAAGGTGGTGCAGACCGTGATGAGCAAGCTCGACAAGCTCGGCAAGGGCATCATCCTGATGCACGACTTCCAGAAGCACACCGCCGACGCCCTGCCCGAACTGCTGCGCCGCCTGAAGGCCGGCGGCTACAAGATCGTGCAGATGAAAGCCAAGGCGCCGGCGCAGACGCTCGCCGAGTATGACGAGATGGTGCAAAAGGACGGCAAGGTGCCGGTCTCCAGCGGCCGCCCGGTCAACAGCGTGGTGCAGACGGTTTCGCAGTAAGAACCGGGGGCGGCAGCCCTCGTGTGCAACGAAGCGGTTCGATCCGGCTACGGCCGGATCAGTTTCCGGATGACTTCCACAAGCTTGATCTCATCGCCATCGAAGCTGGCGATCATGGCGTCAAGCATCACGTCAGGATCGAGCCTTTCCAGATCGAGTGCGTAGCCGGCTCTGTTAGCCAGAAGCACAAAGAAGGTTAGCTGTGCTCGGCCGTTACCTTCTCGAAAAGCGTGAATGGCATTCAGCTCTGCCAAAAAATGCGCTGACTTCACGGCGAAGTCGTCTTCGCTCAGACCCTCCAGGCAATTTTCTGCCTCAAGGCCGGCGAACAGCTTTGCTGATTGAATCTCGATGTGATCGGGAAAGCAAAATGGATTGCCCTGCTTCGATATCCGGACGCTTCGCACTTTTCCGGCCCACTCGTAAACGTCCTGGAAAAGATGGTGATGAATGGCGCAGTAGTGCGCGAAATCAAATTCACCCTCGGGAAGCGGCTCGCCTGCGCGGGCGCTCGAAATCTCGGCTTCGAACTCGTCGAGCTCTGCCTGAATTCTCAGATCAAGCTTGTTAACCAGGACGGTTGAGTTTTCGTAAGTATAGGGATCGTCGGCCGCGTCATACATGTGACTGCGTGCTTAACCCTTGCGATAGGCACGTACGATCTCTCTTCGATATTGCTCGGCTGACAATCCCTTGCCTTCAGCATCAGCCGCCCGCTTCTTCATCGCGGCTGTCAATTTGATGCCCTCGACAGCACTGATCTTGGCAAAGCTTGCGCGGCCGACGACGAAGCCGGATTTGCCGCGTGTTCCAGTTGATGGCTTTTGCTTTGGCATTGCCGAAATCTATCACGATGCCGGAATGTTTTAAATGGTGCCGCAAACAGGACTCGAACCTGTGACCCCGTCATTACGAATGACGTGCTCTACCAACTGAGCTATTGCGGCGAACCATGGCGCGGTCTCGGCACGGGCCGAAAACGCCCGCACCTGATATCGGGCGCGCCGCGATTTTGCAAGAAAAACGGGGCGCCGTGGGGCGAACTAGCTGCCCCAGCGGGACAAAAACCCGCGCCAGCCGCCGGTTTGGCTGGTCGGGTGGATTTGTTCCGCAAATTCGTCCCTGGGCCCTTCATCGTCGATTCCGGGATCGTCGGGCGCCCGCAGGATCGGGATCACGGCCGGAATGCTCGATGGCGTGACTTTTGGCAGATCCTGGCGCGCACGGAACAAGGGCGCGGCCTGCGGCGGTTCGGCCGGGGCAGCCGGCGGTGAAGCTACCGGCGAAGCGGCCGGCGCCGGTTCGGGCGCCAGTGTGACGACAGGCGAATTATCCTGCGGCGCCGGCAGTGCCGGCTCGCTCGGAGCCACGGCAGGTTCTGCCGGAGCTTCACTCGCCAATGCTGCTGAAGGTTCGCGCCGCGGCGCCGGTGGCGCCAGCATCGCTTCCTCGAACGGCGACGGCTCGATGGTGGCGTTCTTGTCGGAGGGCAGGGCCGCGACCGGGGTCTGCCACACAAAGGCGTCGAGCCGGCCGGACACCGGCGACACCGGCCGCCAGGTCGAGGACACATAGCCGTCCGCGGTCCACACCGGGTCATGCAGCGCCCGCACCGCGCGCAAGGTCCAGGCCCGCGCCCGGCCACTATCGCCATGCTCGGTGCGTTCGATCTCCGCCATCAGCATCGCGACTCGCTGGGTCGGGGCTGCGATGAACGGCGCCAGCGCTTCGCGGGCACGCTTGTATTCGGTGGCGTCGATCGCGGCGCGCGCGATCGCCAGCGCGCTTTCGAGATGGCCCGGCGCCTTGGCCGCCAGCGTCTCGACGCGTACCAGCCGTTGCCGCGCGGAATCCCCGAGCTTCACATGCGCATAGGCGTCGGCCAGATCGGGATGCGGCTGCACCAGCCAGGCCGCTTCGATGATCCGCATCGAACGGCGGATCTGATGCGCCTCGCTCTCGAATTTGCTCGCCAGCACCGCGGCCGGAACCAGGGTCGGCGCCAGCTTGACCGCTTCCATCGCGCTCTCGCGCGACAGATCGCGATCGACCGTCTCAAGCTCCAGCGCGCGCGCCGTCAGCAATACGCCGCGCTGACGCCGATATGTCGCCTTGTCGATCAAGCCCGCCGACAGATTGGTATCGAGGATCGCCAGCGCCCCGTTCCAGTCGCCCTTGGCGCAGCGAAATCCGAGCACCGCATGCGAAGCCCAGGTCGAGGCTGGCGCCAGTTTCAAGGCTTCTTCCGCGATCATGACCGCGGCAATCGGATCGTCGGCGCGCTGCGCCTCGACGAACAATCCGCGCAGGCCGAGCAGCCTGGTATCTTCGCGTTCGGCCATGGCGCGGAAGGCGCGTTGCGCGCCGGCACGATCGCCATCGAGCTGCGCTGACTGGGCATGCAGCAGCAACGTCAGCGGATCCTGCGCCGCATGACGGCGCGCGACTTCGGCATGGGCCCGGGCCGAAGCGGAATCGCCGTGGCCGATCGCAAGCAGACCTTGCGTGATGGCGTGGCGGCCGCGCGCGATACGCCGCTCACGCCGGCTGCGCTTGATGCCTTTCGGCAGGCGCCACAGCGCAAGCAATATCGTCCAAACCAGAATCGCCGCGACAACGGCAATGCCGAGCAACAGCACGAACACGGGCACCGAGGGATGAGCGAGCCAACCGCCCCACGTCATCACGACCTCGCCGGGCTGATCGGCAACCCACGCCGCGCCCATGGCTGCGAGCGCAATCAACAGCAGAAACAGAATGATCCGGATCATCGAACGCCTATTGCGTGGGTTTGGCGAGCGCCGCCATGGCGTCCGTTGCGAATTGCTGCGACACGGCCAATGCCGCATCGCGCGCATCGGCCTTGTCGATCCAGGATTGAGCGACGGCACGATCGGCCGGCGGCAGCGTCTTCAACTCACGCCGGGCTTCGTTGGAATCGTTGCGCAGCGCCGCCGCGGTCACCCGCGCGACGATCGCGCCGCGATCATTGCCGACGGCATCGGTGCGCTCGATCCGAATCAGCTTCGCCGCACCGGCTTTCAGGCGATCGACCAGGCCCGAGCCCGCGGGATCATTGTCCTTGTCATCGGTCAGCAGCGGCGGCGACAATTTTGGCACCAGCAATAATAGCTCGCGGCTCAAGACCGCTGCGTTCGGCACGCCGCCGGCGGCAAAACTCTCGAGCGGCTTCAGCGCCGCAGCGTCAGGGGCGAGTGCTTTCGCGGCGTTCAATGTGGCAACGAAAGGTTCGCCCTGCCGCACCGACAATTCGAGCAGCGAGGCCACCACGACCCGGCGCAGCAGTGCGTCATCGGCCGGCTTGGTGGTTTCCGGCGCGGCCGGGACCCGCGCGGCGCTTTCGATCTGATCAAGCCGCGCGTTGATCGCGGACAGATCGACCGCTGCGGCCGCGGCATCGCCCGGCGCCGACCTGGCGCCGCCGATGTCGCCAGCGAGCTTCTGCGATTGGGCGCGCAGCGTGGCGACGTCATCGCGCAGCGCGACTTGCGATTTTTCCAGCGCCGCGATCCGCGAAATGGCGGCCGGATCGGTCGCGGGCGCGACCGGCTTGCTGGCTTTTGACTCCAGCCCCGCGATTCGTGCGGTGAGGCCATCGACCGCGGCCGCGCTGACTTGAGGCTCGGCCGGCGCCGGCGGCTGAACCGCGGGCCAGCCCAGCATCCAGCCGACGCCAATCACCAGGGCTGCGGCCACCGCACCGGACACCGGCGCAATTACCCAGGGTGAAATGGGAGCTGAAATCGGAGGCGAGATCGCGGCCGATGATGCAGCGGCTGGCGCTTCCGCCGTCACGGCTTCCTCGGGCTGAGGCTCCTGCGGCGCGCTTTCCGGCGCGGCATCACCGGCCGCATTGCGGGTCTCGCTGGAAACCTCTGACGCGTCGAGATCGATGGTCGGCGGCGCACGCCGGGCGCGGCTTGAATCCGGCGACGGCGCGGCGTCTTCCGACTGCGCTTCGGGTTTCTCCCCGGAGCCTGCTTGAACGCCTGCTTGAAAGCCTTCTTGGGGCCTGTCATCGGCCATCGCGATATTCCTCATTTGCCCAAGGTAGACCCGGTAGACCGTACCAGATTCGAGCCCTCTTAGCCCGATCAGGGCCGCAAAGCACGCGTCAGCGTCTCTAATAAGGCATTTTCGTCAGGCCTGCTCGCCGTCAGTACCTGCGTCGCCCCGGCGTCACGGACGATCGAGGCCACCGCGTCGGATATGCAGCATTGCGGGATCGCGAGCGCCGAAATCTCGACGCCGGCGGTTCGTGTCGCCTCCAGAAACGCGCGCGCGCTGCGCCGTGAATAATGCAGCACCGCGCCAACCTGGTTGGCCGCAAATCCCTCGCTGGCCTCGCGCGGCAAATCGGCCACCGGAATCATCCGGTAGGTCGTGTGGGTCACGACGGTAAAGCCGCGTTCGCCGAGGTCGCCGGCCAGATCGCGCGCCAGATCGGCACCCGCCAGATACAAGAGTGTACTGGTTTTCTTCAATTCCTTCGCCTTGACGCCGGCGAGTACGGCTTCGCGCAACGCCGTGACTTCGCCATTGGCTGATATGACCTTGTCAAAGCCGGCGCGCCGGGCGGCGTCCGCGGTGTGTTCGCCGACCGCGAACAGCGGCAGCTTGAGCAATCGTTGGCCGGATGGATGCTGCTCAAAGCTGCGCAACGCATTGGCGCTGGTGACGATGACAGCGCCATAGCGCGCGTCCACATCATCCTGAAGCGCTTGCGCCTCGAACCGCAGCATCGGCGCCAGCAGAACCTCAAAACCCCGGCTGCGCAGCATCGCGGCGGTGGCCTCATTGTCCGGGTGCGGGCGGGTGACAAGAACGGCCATGCGTCAACCCCTCTGCCCGGGACCTTGTCGGCCTGCGGAAAATTGCACTCTGAGACCCCGCGATGCTACTGGATAGGATACTAGGCAAATGCCGCTTTCGGCACTAGCGCAAGGGCTCAAATTGGCTAACGACAAGTGGATGCTCGTGCTGGGCATCGAGACCACCTGCGATGAGACCGCCGCCGCCGTAATCGAACGGCGGGAGGACGGTTCCGGCCGCATCCTGTCGAATATCGTGCGATCGCAGACCGAGGAGCATGTCCCGTTTGGCGGCGTGGTGCCGGAAATCGCCGCGCGCGCCCATGTCGACGCGCTCGACGGCATTATTGCGGCCGCCATGAAGGAGTCGGGCCTTCGCTTCAACCAACTATCGGCGGTCGCCGCGGCCGCGGGCCCCGGCCTGATCGGCGGCGTGATCGTCGGCCTCACCACCGCGAAAGCGATCGCGATGGTGCATGACACACCGCTGATCGCGGTCAATCATCTCGAGGCCCACGCGTTGACGCCGCGGCTGACCTGCGCGCTGGCATTTCCCTATTGCCTGTTCCTCGCCTCCGGCGGCCACACCCAGATCGTCGCCGTCACCGGCGTCGGGCAATATGTCCGTCTCGGCACCACCGTCGACGACGCGATGGGCGAGGCCTTCGACAAAGTCGCAAAGATGCTCGGGCTGCCTTATCCCGGTGGCCCCGAAGTCGAGCGCGCCGCGCACGACGGCGATCCCGGGCGGTTCGCATTTCCGCGGCCGATGCTCGGACGCCCGGATGCAAATTTCTCGCTGTCGGGATTGAAGACCGCGGTGCGCAATGAAGCGAGCCGTATGGGGACGCTGGAGCCGCAGGATATCAGCGATCTCTGCGCGGGCTTTCAGGCCGCGGTGCTGGAATCAACGGCTGATCGGCTTAGCGTCGGGTTGCGGCTGTTTCACGAACAATTCGGCGCGCCACGGGCGCTGGTCGCGGCCGGCGGCGTCGCCGCCAATCAGGCGATCCGCGGCGCGCTGCAGGATGTCGCGGCGAAAGCGCAGACCACGCTGATCATTCCGCCGCCCGCTCTGTGCACCGATAATGGCGCGATGATCGCCTGGGCCGGCGCCGAACGGCTGGCGCTCAACATGATCGACACCATGGACGCACCGCCGCGCGCGCGCTGGCGGCTCGACGAAAACGCCGTGGTGCCGGCGGGATTCGCCAACACCCGCGCGGGCTTTTAGCCGGAAAGGCTTAACCATGCCGTCATTCAACTCAGTCGCGGTGATCGGCGCGGGCGCGTGGGGCACGGCGCTGGCCGGTGTCGCCGCGCGGGCCGGTCGCGAGGTGACGCTGTGCGCGCACAGCGCCGCAAGTGCGGCGCAGATCAATGCCACGCGCGCCAATCCGAAATTGCCCGGCGCGATGCTGGATGCTGGCATCGCGGTGACCAGCGACCTCGCGCGCGCCGCCGCCGCCGACATCATCCTGATCGCAACGCCGGCGCAGAATTTGCGCGAGGCCGTCACCGCGCTCGCACCGCATCTCGCCAAGGCCAAGCCGCTGATCGCCTGCGCCAAGGGCATCGAGCGCGGCACCCATCGATTCATGACCGAGGTGATCGCCGAGGCCGCACCGGATGCGACACCGGCTATTCTATCCGGACCGGGATTCGCCGACGATGTCGCGCGCGGGCTTCCCACCGCGGTGACCCTGGCGGCACGGGATGAAGCGCTCGCCAGCGCCCTGGTGCAGGCGTTGGGATCTTCGACGTTCCGGCCCTATCACACCACGGACATCAGGGGTGTCGAGATCGGCGGCGCCGCCAAGAACGTGCTCGCGATCGCCGCCGGCATCGCGGTCGGCCGCGACCTCGGCGCCTCGGCGCTGGCGGCGCTGACCACGCGCGGCTTCAGCGAATTGGTGCGGCTTGGCCACGCCTGCGGCGCGCGCGGTGAAACCATGGCGGGACTGTCAGGTCTCGGCGATCTGATCCTGACCTGCTCCAATCAACAATCGCGCAATTTCGCGCTCGGCATCGCGCTCGGCCGCGGCGAGGCGCCGCCGAAGGGCAAACTCGCCGAGGGCGAATTTACCGCCCCGGTATTGATCGAACTCGCCGCTTCGAAAGATGTCGATATGCCTGTATCGTCGGCGGTGGCGGCGATATTGAGCGGCGCGGTGACCATTGACGCGGCGATCGAAGGCCTGCTGACGCGGCCATTCAAGGCAGAGGGATAACCCCAACCTCGTCATGCCCGCGCTTGTCGCGGGCATCCACGTCTTGGATAATAGCGCTGAAGGAAGACGTGGATGGCCGGAACAAGTCCGGCCATGACGGATAGGTGGGCGTCATGAATTATTGGTTGGTGAAATCGGAGCCGTCGGTCTGGTCGTGGGATCAGCAAGTGGCAAAAGGCGCCAAGGGCGAAGCCTGGACCGGGGTGCGTAACTTCACCGCGCGGCAGAATCTGGTGAAGATGAAGAAAGGCGACCGCGCCTTCTTCTATCATTCCAACGAGGGCAAGGAGATCGTCGGCATCGCGGAAGTTATCAAGGAGGCCTATCCCGATCCGACCGACAAGACCGAAAAATTCGTCTGCGTCGACATCAAGGCCGACAAGCCGCTGAAGACCCCGGTAACGATGGCCGCGATCAAGGCCGACAAGAAGCTCGCCGAAATGGCGCTGGTGAAATATTCGCGGCTGTCGGTGCAGCCGGTGACGGCGGAAGAGTGGAAGATGGTCTGTAAGATGGGCGGGCTGTAGCGCCCACGTACTTCCCTTCCGGAAAGTAAACCCTTGACAGCGCGTGCCGCCAAGTTATGGGCACGCGACCTAGCCCGGCTGCAATAGCGGCCGCATGGCCCGCAGGTCGGCTTGCGTCTCGAAGTTCAGCACGAACGCCGTCAGCGCCTCGCAACGTTCGGCTCCGAGCACGGGCGCAATCAGGTCGCGGCATTTTGCGACGACCTCATCCTTCGTCATGGGGTTTTGCGCCGTTCCGCGCACGGCGCTGACATGTTCGCTGAAGCGCCGGTCGCCGCTCAGCACGACATCGACGCTTGCTTCCCGGGCCGGTAGCCGCTTTTCCAGTTCGTCGTCGGGCACCAGTTCCACCTTGACGCGCTGACCCAGCACTTCCGGGTCCTTCATTCTTGCGACATCATGCGCTGCTGCGAATGACGCCGTGCCGTCGATCAGCATCACCGCGATCATGTGTTGCAGGCAGATATCCGGTATGTCCCGGTTGTTCACGACCGACGCCTCGGTCTTTGCGACCCGCACGATGACTTTCTGGACATCGTCCGGCTTGAACGTGTGGGCTTGCATCAGATTCCACAGCGCGTCCAGCGGCGCCTGGATCGGCGAGCCGACCGTCCATTTCTTGATGTTGGTGCGTTCGACTTCGAACCGCGTTCCCAACCCCTCGATGAGCTGGTCCGGATGGGCCTGCGGTCCATAGGCGGCGAAAAAATTGTCGGAGCCCGACAACACATCATCCACCCCGGTCCACCCGGCCTGCACCAGCAGCGCGGCATTCACACCGTTTCGCGCCGCCATGCCCGCGAACACAAAGGCTTTCTCGATGTGGTCGCGGTCGCGCTGCCACGACGTGATTCCAGCCGACTGCTGCGCGGTGTAGTCCAGCAGCCAGCGCATCTGTTGTTCGCCAAGGCCTGCGCAACAGGCCGCCGCCGCTGCCGTGCCGAAGCCGCCGGCGACCGCATGCGTGCTCTTGTGTCCCGCAGGGAAGTCCGTCCCGAGGGTCATGGTCATCCGCGTACCGATGTCATAGCCCAATGCGACGGCCCTGACGAAACGCGCCCCGTCGATGCCGAACCTTTCGCCCGCCGCCAATGTCGCCGCCACGATCGGTGCGCCCGGATGGGAAAGCGAAGGCGCATGACTGTCGTCGGTTTCGTCGCTGTGCGCCAGGATGCCATTGGCGAGCGCAGCTTCGATCGGACCAACGACAACATCGGAGGCCACCACGGTCGCCACCTTCTCACCGCCGTAACCGCGAGCAAACGCGATGGCCAGCTTGCCGGGACGCAACGTGGCGCCCGAGACCATCGCGCCCAGCGTATCCAGAATGTGCAGCTTGGCCTGTTCGAGCGCTGGCGCCGGCAGCGGCGTGGATGCCGCCGCAGCCATATATCGGCTCAGCCTCTCCATCACCGGCCCGACCGGCTGATCCGCGCGGGCGGTGCGCCATGGTGCGGCTAGAGCCCCAACTGCACCCAGCAATATGCTTCGACGGTCAGTCATCCGTGGGTGGGGCATGAAAACCTTCCGCTTCTCTTTGTTCTTGGAGCGTCAACTCATCGACAGGCTAACACTCCGGTCCGAAGCCGCAATCGCGCAGCACAAAGGGCGCCGCAAGAAAAACGCTTGACACCAATTTGCTGATTTGCCCGTCGTGTTACTATGTCGCAGCGATCCCTGTTGATCTCGAAGCCAAATCACCGGCTCTTATCGCGCCATCCCGTCCCGCCTGAGGGGCGTTTCGCGATCGTCACGGACGTTGGGCACGGGATGCGGTGGACGCCGATGCGCTTTTGACGAACAGCGCTGACGCGGACGGCGAAGTCGTGTGGTCCTGACGCCCCGATGCTGGCGTCAAGTTCGCAAGAAGCACGCTTCTTGGGAGCGACGGTGGCAACAAGCCGGTCACCGGGGAGAGCACGAAGGAAACCGTAAAACCATTGTGCAGGGAATGCCGGGTTGAATCCGGTGAACCTGTGGTGACGACCTCGTGCTTTTTTGCACGAAACCATGGGTGCATCGGGCACCCGGCATTCCCTGCGCCCTCTTTTTCATGGCGCGAAATGAGTGATGCAAAACTCGGGCGCATGGTGTCGCGAGAATGCGGAGTTATGCCTGAAGCGTCGCCAATGCCTTGCCCGTCATGCCCGGGCTTGTCCCGGGCATCCACGTCTTGCTTTAACGCCGCAAAGACGTGGATGGCCGGGACAAGCCCGGCCATGACGATAAAATTGCTGTTTGAAAATTGAATCGGGAAATTACGGCGGCGTTACGCCGCCGCGGCCGTCACGACCTGCGCCAGAAGCGCCTCGCGCTTCGATTGCGAGCGGTAGCCTTTCATCGTCGCGGCAAAGCGTTCGAGGATGCCGTCTTCGAAGGCGGTGACGATGGTGTCGTGGACGTAGCTCTTGCGGCAGATCGCCGGCGTGTTCGACAATTCGTCGGCGGCGGCACGCACGGCGTCCAGCACCTGCTTCTTGCGGCCGCGGGCGCTGGCGGCCGGTGAAATCCGCGACAGCGATTCCAGCACCACGGCGGAAGCCATCAGGGTGCGGAAATCCTTCAGCGAAATCTTGATACCCGCGATCTCGCGCAGGAACGCGTTCACCGTGGTGGTCGACACCGTGCGAACCACACCTGAATTGTCGCGATACTGGAACATGCGCTTGCCGGGCACCCCGCGCAGGATACCGATCGCGCGCACCAATTTGGCAGCGTTGCATTCCTTGCGCGTGGCCTTGCCGCCCTTGGCCTTGAAGGTCAGCACCACATTGTCGTCTTCCAAAGTGACGTTGGATTTCAACATCGTGGTGGCGCCGCGGGTGCCGTTGAGGCGGGCATAGGATTCATTGCCGGGCCGGATCGCGGTGCGCGCGATCAACTCGATCACCGCCGACAGCGCGAACTCGCGGGTCGGCTGATCGCCCGACAGATGCATCGATACGTTGCGGCGGATCTTCGGCAGTGCTGCGACCAGCTTGCCCAGCCGGTGCGCCTTGCGCTGCTCGCGGACCTTTTCCCAATCGGCGTGATAGCGGTACTGCAGCCGGCCCGCGGCATCGCGGCCAACGGCCTGCAGATGCGAGGTCGGATCCGGCGAGTAACGCACTTCCTGATAGGCCGGAGGTACCGCCATCGAGTTCAGGCGCCTGATGGTGCCGACATGGCGGATCGGCGTGCCGTTGGCGCGGATGAATGAATAGCTCTTGCCGCGCTTGATGCGGCGGATGGTCAGCTCGTTCTGGTCGCCGAGCGTCAGGCCGAGTTCGCCGGCCAGGGCTTCAACCGAGGTCTTGGCCGCGATGCCAGTGATATTGGGCTTGGCGGCACGCGCCTTGAGCGGTGTTTTCGGCAGTTGCCCGAGCGCTTCTGCCAAGGCAACGGCAGGATCGGCGGAAACGGGCCGCGTAGCCTCGAAACTCTGCTGATCCATCATAACCGTGGTCGCCTTGCTTCACCTGTGCTTCCGGTAATGCCTGTTCTTATGGCTTGGTTCCGGCGGGCCCGTCTGGCCCGGGAAGGCCATTTAGGGGGTAACCGGCGGGTTTGCGAGTCCCGAATCAGTTACAAGAGGTTTTCGGATACCGGTCATGGCACCCATTCGCGCGATAACGTTGATTTCAACCTGCGGCAAAACGCGAAAGTGACCAGGTTCAAGGTCCCGACCAAGGTTCCAACAAGGCCAAAACAGGCCCGGTCACGGGGCTGGCGACCCTCGGACGGGTCCGGGCAGACCAAGGTCGGAGAGGTTTCCGCCTTGTCGCGGCCCGGCCCGGCGACGCATAATCGAAGGCAACGAAGACGGCTGGTGGTCGCCGCGTGCACCGGCTGGAAGGGGAGAGTGACGATGTCCGAGAAAATTTACGACGTATCCGCGGAATGGGCCAAACGCGCCTTTGTCGACCAGCACAAGTACCAAGACATGTACGCGCGCTCGATCTCCGACCCCAGGGGATTCTGGGCCGAACAGGCCAAGCGCGTCGACTGGATCAAACCCTTCACCAAGGTCGAGAACACCTCCTTCGCGCCTGGCAACATCTCGATCAAATGGTTCGAGGATGGCGTGCTCAATGTCGCCTGGAATTGCATCGACCGGCATCTCGCCAAGCGCGGCGACCAGACCGCGATCATCTGGGAGGGCGACAACCCCTCGGAGTCGAAGCACATCACCTACCGCCAGTTGCATGACGAAGTCTGCAAGATGGCCAACATCCTGCGCACGCGTAACGTCAAGAAGGGCGACCGCGTCACGATCTATCTGCCGATGATTCCGGAAGCGGCCTACGCGATGCTGGCCTGCGCGCGGATCGGCGCCATCCATTCCGTGGTGTTCGCCGGCTTCTCACCCGACAGCCTCGCCCAGCGCATCACCGACTGCCAGTCCAAGGTGGTCATCACATCAGACGAAGGCCTGCGCGGCGGCAAGAAAGTGCCGCTGAAGGCCAATGTCGATGCCGCGATCGCCAAGAGCGGCGGTGTCGACTGGGTCGTCGTGGTCAAGCGCACCGGTACGCCGGTCGAGATGAATCCGTCGCGCGATTTCTGGTACCACGAGGCCGCCGCTGTCGTGACCACGGAATGCCCGATCGAGCACATGCACGCGGAAGATCCGCTGTTCATCCTTTATACGTCGGGCTCGACCGGTCAGCCCAAGGGCGTGCTGCACACCTCGGGCGGCTATCTCGTGTTCGCGTCGATGACGCATCAATATGTGTTCGACTATCACGACGGCGATATCTACTGGTGCACCGCCGACGTCGGCTGGGTCACCGGCCACAGCTATATTCTCTACGGACCGCTGGCGAACGGCGCGACCACGCTGATGTTCGAAGGCGTGCCGAATTACCCCGATAATTCGCGGTTCTGGAACGTCATCGACAAGCACAAGGTCAACATCTTCTACACCGCGCCGACCGCGATCCGCGCGCTGATGCAGGCGGGCGACGATCCCGTCAAGAAGACTTCGCGCAAGAGCCTGCGCCTGCTGGGCAGCGTCGGCGAGCCGATCAATCCGGAAGCGTGGGAATGGTATCATCGCGTGGTCGGCGACGAGCGCTGCCCGATCGTCGATACCTGGTGGCAGACCGAGACCGGCGGCATCCTGATCACGCCGCTGCCCGGCGCGACCAAGCTGAAACCGGGTTCGGCGACGCAGCCGTTCTTCGGCGTGGTGCCCGAGATCGTCGATGCCGACGGCAAGGTGCTGGAGGGCGAAACTAGCGGCAATCTCTGCATCGCACGATCCTGGCCGGGGCAGATGCGCACGGTGTATGGCGATCACGCCCGCTTCGAGCAGACCTATTTCTCGACCTACAAGGGCAAGTACTTCACCGGCGACGGCTGCCGCCGCGACGCCGACGGCTATTACTGGATCACCGGCCGCGTCGACGACGTGATCAACGTATCCGGCCATCGCATGGGCACCGCCGAAGTCGAGAGTTCGCTGGTGGCGCATGACGCGGTGTCGGAAGCCGCCGTGGTCGGCTATCCGCACGACATCAAGGGCCAGGGCATCTACGCCTATGTGACCTTGATGACCGGCAAGGAGCCGAGCGAAGCGCTGCGCAAGGAATTGGTGGCGTGGGTGCGCAAGGACATCGGCCCGATCGCATCGCCAGACCTGATTCAGTTCGCACCGGGGCTGCCGAAGACCCGCTCCGGCAAGATCATGCGCCGCATCCTGCGCAAGATTGCCGAGGACGAACCGGGCAGCCTCGGCGATACTTCGACCCTGGCGGATCCCGCCGTGGTAGACGATCTGGTGGCGCATCGGCAGAACAAGAAGGGCGCAGGAGCCTAAGGCTTCCTGCAGGGGGGAAACATGCGATTGCATTTCGGACGCCGGGGCGCGGCGGCGGTGGTCGTCTTGTCCAGCATCGCCTTGGGTATAATCGCCTGGGGATTACCGGCTGCGAACGCCGCCAATCTCGATGAAGCCTGCGGCGGCCCCAACCACATCACCTGCAATTCGGCGCTCTATTGCCAGCTCCCCGCCGGCCAATGCAGCGCCGCCGATGTCCCCGGGGTCTGCGCCAAGGCACCCGACTTCTGCATGCGGGTGTCGCGGCCGGTATGCGGCTGCAACGGCAAGACCTATCTCAATGAATGCGAGGCCCGCAAAGCCAGGGTCGCGATCGACACATCAGGCGCCTGCAAGAAGCAACCCGCGGCCGACGGCACGACACCGGCGGCCAAGCCCGCGGCGAAGAAAAAGAAGAAGCCCACCAAGAGCAGCAAACAGGCCGGATAAAATCGCGGCCATCGCGCGAAAGCGGGCGGGCGTGGCGCCGGCTCACGACATCGTCAATGGCAACGCGCCTTCCCGGCGCGTTTCCAAAGCGGTGTTGTTTTCCAGTCATTTACTTTGTTTGCAACATTTCCTACCTGCCCCCCATCAAATGCCCCCGAAACCCGAGCGTGGAAACCGCCTGGTTAAGCCACGCGGTTAAAAATGCGTGGGCAAGCCGCCAGTCGCGGCGGTTTCGGTGAAATGACCGCCCCATCAGGGTGGGTAGCATTGGAGAAGATGATGTCGCTGAGGATTGCGGTGGCGCTGGCGGCCACCATCGGGGCGGGCGTGCTGATGTCGACGGCGGCCCAGGCGCGGCCGGACATGGTCGACTTCCGGGGCGATTATTCGCCGGGCACGATCGTGGTGAAGACCAATGAGCGCCGGCTTTATCTGGTGGTCGATCCCGGTCACGCCGTGCGGTATCCGGTCGGCGTCGGCAAGGCCGGCAAGCAATGGGCCGGCGTGACCCGGATCGACGGCAAGTACCGCAATCCGGCCTGGTCGCCACCGGCCGAAGTGAAGCATGACGTGCCCTCGCTGCCGGACGTGATTCCCGGCGGCTCGCCGCGCAATCCGATGGGCGTCGCCGCGATGACTCTGGCGGGCGGCGAATATGCGATCCACGGCACCAACGTACCGAACTCGGTCGGCGGCTTCGTGTCCTATGGCTGCATCCGCATGCTGAACGACGATATCAGCGACCTCTACCAGCGCGTCTCGGTCGGCACGACCGTGGTGGTTTCGCGCTGATCGAAATCTCCCTGATCGACGTCTTGGGACTGAGACTACAAAAGCCGCGCTGAAGCGCGGCTTTTCGCTTCAGACCTATGTGCGAAGATCGGGTTCGCCGAACCGGCGTCAAAAATCCGACGCGATCCCCTTGTTTTCCCAATCGCCATAGCGCGTCGGTTCGGGACCCTTTGGTCCCTGTAGTTCCTTCGCCATCGGATGCGGATGGGCCGCGGCTTCCCGCCGCCGCGCCTCGGCTTCGGCGAGCGCACGCTTGGCCGCCGGCGACAGCGGCTTGCGTTCCGGCGCCGTTGCAGGCGGTGAAGGATCGTCGGTCATCTCATGGGTTTCCCGCTTCGGCATAGAGATCATACAGCCATCGTGAAAAAGCTAGGACGATTCTTACATTTGGCATATTCGCATGGCACAGCTGCTTTTTCCTTTCGATGGCACACGCGGAAATCGCGAACGCCATCACCTTTCCCGAGATGTTCCCGCGCAATGCCTCCTCAACGATTCGCACTGCCATCCGAAGTGCCTGGTCTCGCGGCGCGGCGGATCGCAGCGGATATTCTCGACGGCGTACTGCATAAGCATCGCATGCTCGACGACCAGCTCGACGGGGCCGGCGCGCATCCCGGATTGAAGACGCTCTCCGACCGCGACCGCGCCTTGATGCGGCGGCTGGTGGCGACAATCCTGCGGCGGCTCGGCACCCTGGGCCATGTGCTGTCGCGGCTGCTCGATCGCGGCATCCCGACCGACGCGCCGCGCGCGCAAAGCGCGCTGTTGATCGGCGCCGCGCAGATTCTCTGGATGGACGTGCCCGATCACGCCGCGGTCGACCTGTCGGTGCGGCTGGTGCAGTCCGACCGGCGCGCCGCGAAATATGCCGGGCTCGTCAACGCGGTGCTGCGCCGCTGCGCGCGCGAGGGGCAGCCGTTGATCGAAGAGGTCAAGGACGAGCGGCTCGATGTCGCGCCGTGGCTGATGGAACGCTGGACCACGCATTACGGCGAGACCGTTGCCCGCGATATCGCCACCGCGATCGGCCACGAGCCGTCGCTCGATATCACCGTGAAATCGGACACCGAGCAGTGGGCCACGCGTCTGCATGGCGAGACGCTGCCCACGGGATCGGTGCGCACGCTGCTGCAGGGCTCGGTGACGATGCTGCCCGGATTTACCGAGGGCCAATGGTGGGTGCAGGATGCCGCTGCCGCGCTGCCGGTGCAGCTGTTCGGCGACGTCGCCGGCAAGACCATCGCCGATCTCTGCGCGGCACCGGGCGGCAAGACCGCCCAGCTGGCGCAAGCCGGGGCGCGCGTCGTCGCGGTCGACCGATCGTCAAACCGCATGGCTCGGCTGCGCGACAATCTCACGCGGCTTTCGCTGGAAGCCGAGACGGTGGTAGCCGATGCCGCCGAATGGCAGGGCGGCGCCAATGCCGGAAACTTCGACGGTATCCTGATCGATGCGCCCTGTACCTCCACCGGTACTATCCGGCGCCATCCCGATATCGGCTGGCTGCGGCAGGAGGCTGATATTGCGCCGCTGGCGGCGCTGCAGCAGCGCTTGCTGCAGCGGGCGGTATCGCTGCTCAAGCCGGGTGGGACATTGGTCTATTGTACCTGTTCGCTGGAACCGGAAGAAGGCGAGCAGGCGGTAGCGGCTTTTCTTGCCGCCGAGCCATCGATGCGCCGTGCGCCGTTGACGCCGGCGAGGTCGCGGGCCTGTCCGAGATCGTGACCGCGGAGGGCGATCTGCGCACCCTGCCCTGCCATTTGCCACGGGACGAGCCCCGACTGGGCGGCCTCGACGGATTTTACGCGGCGCGGCTGGTCAAATCCTGATTTTGCACTGCATTTGCAGGCCGATCGCTGATTCGCGCGCTTTCAAGATAGTGTCTTGAGCGCGTTTCCGGATTAAAAGGATTCGCGAGTTTCCTTCCCGGCCGAGTGTGGGGCCAAGAAGTCCTTTTCGCTTCCGCGGCGAGTCCTTAAGAGGACTTCTGAACCGGGCCCATACCCGCATTGTTGATTTTCTGGTGTCCCCTCGACTCCGAAGTTCGCTAAGGGGGTGACGCAATGGCGAGCGAACTTCGGGACACTAGGCAAGGCGTGTCAGTCGCTCAACGCAGACGCATTTCGACGCTGATCATGGGCCGCTTCGCGCGGAATATGATGTCGCGCGCAAGCGGCGGCTCGGTGGCGCTGTCGAAGCTGTGGCCGGGCCGCGCCGATCGCCTCATCATCGCCCCGCACGATCTGCGTACCGCGGACGCCACCCGCGCCGCCGAAATCTATGCCGGCCGCTTCGTGTTCGCCGGCAAGATCGTCACCTGCCATGGGCGTTCGATCTTCGATCTCGAGCCACCCTCGGAAGATTGGGAGGTGGCGCTGCTCGGTTTCGGATGGCTGCGACATTTGCGCGCGGCGGATACCGCGCTGACCCGCGCCAACGCGCGCTCGCTGGTCGAAGACTGGATGTCGAACCCGGCGAGGAAGCGCCCGGTGGGCCGCCGCGCCGACGTGATGGCCCGCCGTGTGATCTCGCTGCTGTCGCAGGCACCTTTGGTGCTCGGCGATACCGACAATAAATTCTACCGGCGCTATTTGCGCGGGCTGACCCGCGACATCCGCCATTTGCGCTATGCGATGCTCGATGCGCCCGACGGCGTGCCGCGGCTGCAGGTGGTGATCGCGCTTTGTTATGCGTCGCTCTGTCTGGCCAACCAGGCGCGCCACATCAAGAGCGCGACGCGAAGGCTTTCCGACGAGTTGCAGCGGCAGATCCTTCCCGACGGCGGACATATCTCGCGCAATCCCGGCGCGCTGATCGAGCTGTTGATCGATCTGTTGCCGCTACGGCAGACGTTTGCGGCGCGCAACATCGCGCCGCCGCCGGCACTGCTGAACGCGATCGACCGCATGATGCCGATGCTGCGGTTCTTCCGCCACGGCGATGGCAGCTTCGCTTTGTTCAACGGCATGAGCAACGCGCCTTCCGATCTGCTGGCCACGCTGCTCGCCTATGACGACACCCATGGCGTGCCGATGGCGAACATGCCGCACACCGGCTTTCAACGGCTCGAGGCCGGCGCGATGACGGTCATCATGGACACCGGCGCGCCACCGCCGCCGAATGTCAGCCACGACGCCCATGCCGGTTGCCTGTCGTTCGAATTATCGTCCGGACCGAGCCGGATCGTGATCAATTGCGGCATGCCGTCGACCGGGCGGGACAATTGGCGCGTGTTTGCGCGCGGCACGCCGGCGCATTCGACGCTGACCTATCACGAGACCTCGTCCTGCCAGTTCGTCGAGCTGTCCGCGGTGAAGCGCCTGCTGCAAGGCGCGCCTGTGATCAGCGGCCCAGTCCATGTGGAAAGCTATCGCGAGACCGTCCCCAATGGCGAGATGCTGACCGCCTCGCATGACGGTTATCTTCCACGATTCGGCATCGTGCATCGCCGCGTGCTGATGGCCTCGCATGACGGTTCCAGGCTCGATGGCGAGGATACGCTGTCACCGACGCCGGGCGGCCGCATCAAGGGCCGCGACACCGAATATGCCTTGCGGTTTCACCTGCACCCGTCGGTAAAAGCGAGCCGCCTCAGCGACGCGCGCGGGGTCATGCTGGTGCTGCCAAACCGCGACGTCTGGACCTTCGAGGCGCTGGACGACAAGGTCGAACTCGAAGACAGCGTATTCCTGGCGGGAAACGATGGGCCGCGCCGCACCGCCCAGATCGTGATCCGGCAGGACTCGCAGCACGCCTCCAGCGTCCGCTGGACCTTCGTGCGCTCGACCGCTTCGCCCTCGGCCACGACGGCGCGGCGCAACGCCCGCCGCGAGCCGGAATTACCGCTATAAAATATGTAACCACAGACCCCGCATGCGGTCGGCGACGGTTCCGTGGCCGGCAAAACCATGCTACCCGGCGGGCTTGCTGAACAGGACCGAGCTATGACCGACCAACCGCGCCGCGTAACCCGTGCTCTATTGTCCGTGTCGGACAAATCCGGACTGATCGAATTCGCCCGCGCGCTCTCGGCGCATGGGGTCGATCTGATCTCCACCGGCGGCACCGCCAAGGCGATCGCCGCCGCGGGCTTGAAGGTTCGGGACGTTTCCGATCTGACCGGATTTCCGGAAATGATGGACGGCCGGGTCAAGACCCTGCATCCAAAGGTGCATGGCGGATTGCTCGCGATCCGCGACAATGCCGAACACGCGCAAGCCATGAAGGATCACGGCATCGCGCCGATCGATCTGTTGGTGGTCAATCTCTATCCGTTCGAGGCGACCGTCGATAAGGGCGCCGATTTCGACGAGTGCATCGAGAACATCGACATCGGCGGTCCGGCGATGATCCGCGCCGCGGCGAAGAACCATGACGATGTCGCGGTGGTGGTCGAAGCGACGGATTACCAGGCCGTGCTCGACGAACTCGCCACCAATGGCGGCGCCACCACGCTGACCTTGCGCCGTCGCCTCGCCGCGAAAGCCTACGCCCGCACCGCGGCCTATGACGCCGCGATTTCAAACTGGTTCGCGCTTCAGCTCAAGACCGATGCGCCGGATTTCCGCGCCTTCGGCGGACGGCTGATCCAGGCGCTGCGCTATGGCGAAAACCCGCACCAGACCGCCGCATTCTATCGCACGCCCGACAAGCGGCCCGGTGTCGCCACGGCGCGGCAGTTGCAGGGCAAGGAACTGTCCTACAACAACATCAACGACACCGATGCGGCCTATGAATGCATCGCCGAGTTTGACCCTGCGCGCACTGCGGCCTGCGTCATCGTCAAGCACGCCAACCCTTGCGGCGTCGCCGAAGGCAGCGATCTCATCAGCGCCTACCGCAAGGCATTTGCCTGCGACACCCAATCGCCGTATGGCGGCATCATCGCGGTCAATCGCATACTCGATGCCGACACCGCACGCGTCATCACGGAAATCCTGACCGAAGTCATCATCGCGCCGGACGCCACCGAAGAGGCCATCGCGATCATCGCCAAGCGGCGCAATCTGCGCCTGCTGCTCGCCGGTAGCCTGCCTGATCCGCGCGCGTCGGGCCTGACCGCAAAGACCGTCGCCGGCGGCTTGCTGGTGCAGAGCCGCGACAACGCTGTGGTCGATGACATCTCGCTCAAGACGGTGACCAAGCGCGCGCCGACCGATACCGAATTGCGCGATCTCAAATTCGCGTTCCGCGTCGCCAAGCACGTCAAGTCCAACACCATCGTCTATGCCAAGGACCTCGCGACCGTCGGCGTCGGCGCCGGACAGATGAGCCGGGTGGATGCCTCGCGGATCGCCGCGCGCAAGGCGCAGGATGCCGCCGCTGACGCCAAGCTTGCCGAACCCATGACCAAAGGTTCGGTGGTTGCCTCCGACGCATTCTTTCCGTTCGCCGATGGCCTCCTGGTTGCGATCGAAGCCGGCGCCACCGCCGTGATTCAGCCGGGCGGCTCGATCCGCGACGATGAAGTCATCAAGGCCGCCGACGACGCCGGTATCGCCATGGTGTTCACCGGCGTGCGGCATTTTCGGCATTAAAATTTCGCCTCTCGTCATTCATCGATGCGAAGTCGCGCATCGGCGAATGACGATGGCTGATGCATGGTCGCTTGAGACCCGGTCCGCTGCCGGGATCGGCCGCAAATTCGCGCCAAATTAGGGCGCCTGGTCACGAACAGGCGTTTTGCCGGCCATGGCCAACCCCATATAGCATCCATTGCCGCAATGCCGTTGTGTATCTGGTGGCGTTAACCCGGGGCGAAATCTTGATGACCTCTCTCCTCTCACGGCCGTATCAGATCATCGCAGGCATCATCCTGACGGTTGCGTTTTGCGCGCCCGCCAATGCGCAGGACCAGCGCAACGGCACGGTACCGATCGGCGACCCCTATGCGGCGCATGCCGTGGCCGCCCAACACGGCATGGTGGTGGCGCAGGAAAGGATCGCGGCACAGATCGGCGCCGATGTGCTGAAGCGCGGCGGCAACGCGGTCGATGCGGCGGTCGCCACCGGCTTTGCGATGGCCGTCACCTATCCGCGCGCGGGAAACATCGGCGGCGGCGGCTTCATGGTGATTCATTCCGCCGAGCGCCACGAAGACATCGCGATCGACTATCGCGAGACCGCGCCGGCGGCGGCCACGCGCGATATGTTCCTGGGCGCTGACGGCAAACCCGATCGCAAGAAGTCGCTCGATTCCGCATTGGCGATCGGCGTTCCCGGCACCGTCGCGGGACTGGCGCTGGCGCTCGATAAATACGGCTCGGGCAAATTCACGCTGGCCGAGCTATTGAAGCCGGCGATCGCGCTGGCGTCGGACGGCATCGTTGTGGCCGACGATATTGCCGACACGCTGGGAGAAGGACGCCAACGGCTGGCACGCTGGCCGGCGTCGCTGAAGATGCTGTTACGCGATGACGGCACGCCGATGCAGGAAGGTGACAGACTGGTCCAGAAGGATCTCGCCGCAACCCTTACCGCGATCGCCGAACAAGGTCCGCGCGGATTTTATCAGGGGCCCGTCGCGGAAAAACTGACGAAGGCGATCTCGGCAGCCGGCGGCATCATGACCACGCACGATCTGGAATCGTACCAGCCGACCATACGCACGCCCGTGCACGGGACCTATCGTGGCTACGACATCGTCTCGATGCCGCTGCCCTCATCCGGCGGCGTGGTGTTGCTGGAAACGCTGAACATCCTCGAGGGCTTTCCGTTGCCGGAGATGAAGCAGGGCTCGGCGCTATCGCTGCACCTGATGATCGAGGCGATGAAGCGCGCTTACGCCGATCGTGCGCACTATCTCGGCGATCCCGCCTTCGTCACCGCGCCGGTCGCGACCCTGATGACCAAAGATTATGCCACGAAGCAGCGCGCCAGCATCGACCCGGACCACGCCACGCCGTGGAAGGATGAATTGCTGGTGCAGACGACGCCCGCGCCGGCACATGAAGGCAGTAACACCACGCATTTCTCGGTCGTCGACGGCAACGGCAATGCGGTCAGCAACACCTACACGTTGAATTACCCCTACGGCGTCGGGCTGGTGGCCGATGGCACCGGCGTGCTGCTCAATGACGAACTCGACGATTTCACCGCCGCGCTCGGGGCATCGAACGCTTTCGGGCTGGTGGGCTTCGAGGCCAATCTGCCGGCGCCCGGCAAGCGGCCGCTGTCGTCGATGACGCCGACCATTGTCCTGAAAGACGGCAAACCGGTGCTGGTGACGGGATCGCCCGGCGGCAGCCGCATCATCTCGGCGGTGCTGCAGGTGGTCATCGACGTGCTGGACTATCACATGGACGTCGCCGCGGCGGTCGCGGTGCCGCGGCTGCACCACCAGTGGATGCCGGATGAAGTTCGGATCGAGCACGGCTTTCCGGCCGATGTGATTGCCGCCCTGGAGGCGAAAGGGCACGTCGTGAAGGAGCCGCTCGGCCAGACCTCGGCCAATTCGATCGCCGTGACGGAGAACGGATTATTTGGCGCCCCGGATCCGCGCACCCGTGGCACGACGGCGGCGGGGCTATAACTGGCGATCCCGGCCAATTTGGCGTAATCCGCCCTTGCCGGCCGTGGCGACAGATGCCGGCCGCCAATTTTCGGGGAAGAATATCGTCATGAGTAGCACCACCGGGCCGTCGGGCACCGTCGAAATCGCTCCAATCGAAGATTCCAGCCTGCTGGCCTTCTATCGCGACATGAACCTGCCGGAGCGGCGGACGTTCTGGGCGTGCGCGGCGGGTTGGGCGCTCGACGGCATGGATTTCATGATCTATCCGCTCGTGATCGGCACCATCATCACGATGTGGAAGGTCGATGCCGGCACCGCCGGCCTAGCCGGCACCGTGACATTGCTCGCCTCCGCCGTCGGCGGCTGGCTCGGCGGCTATCTGGCCGACCGCATCGGCCGCGTCAAAACATTGCAGCTCACGATCCTGTGGTTCTCGGTGTTCTCGCTGGTCTGCGCCTTTGTGCAGAATTTCGATCAGCTGCTGATCGCCCGCGCGTTGCTCGGCCTCGGCTTTGGCGGCGAATGGGCCGCCGGCGCGGTGCTGATGGGCGAGTCGATCCGGCCGCAATATCGTGGGCGCGCGGTCGGCTCGGTACAGTCCGGCTGGGCGGTCGGCTGGGGACTTGCGGTGCTGTCGCAGGCCGTTCTGTTCTCGTATCTGCCGCCTGACATAGCGTGGCGCTGGATGTTCGCGATCGGCGCGCTGCCGGCGCTGCTGGTGTTCTTTCTGCGCCGCTACGTGGAAGAACCCGAGATCGCCGCGGCGACACTCGCCAAGCAGAATGCGAGTGGCGAACGGCCGGGGCTGCACGAGATCTTCGCAGGTCCGATTCTCAAGACCACCATCCTGGCCTCGCTGGCGGTGACGGGATGCCAGGGCGGCTATTACGCCATCACCTTCTGGGTGCCTCGCTTTCTCACCACCGAACGCAAGCTCTCGGTGGTCAGCTCCACCGGCTATCTCGCCGCTTTGATTATCGGCTCGTTCGCAGGCTATTTGGTCGGCGCCTGGTTGGCCGACAAGATCGGCCGGCGAAATCTGTTTTTGTATTTCTCGCTCGGCGCCATCGCCGTCATCGTCGCCTATACGCAGCTGCCGCTGACCAATGAGATTCTGTGGGTGCTGGGCTTCCCGCTCGGCTTCTTCGCGTCGGCTTATTTTTCCGGGGTCGGCGCATTCCTGACCGAGCTTTATCCGACCCGGCTGCGCGGATCCGGCCAGGGCTTCTGCTACAATTTCGGCCGCGGCATCGGCGCGCTGTTTCCGTTCATGGTCGGTGCGCTCTCGAGCACGACATCGCTCGGCAACGCGATCGCGATCTTCGCGGTGCTGGCCTACGGCCTGTTCTTCCTCGCAGCGTTCGCGCTGCCGGAAACGCGCGGTCGGGTTTTGCACGCGGACGATTAGCGCCGTTTAATAACGGCGCTTCGACAACCGCGGCATGCTCCCTCCCCCTTGTGGGGGGAGGGAGCTAAGTTCCGTTAGACCGCGAGCCTTCATCTCCCCACCGTGTACGGTCCGCCCTTTTCGAGGGCGCGCGCATAGGCGGGGCGGGCGTGAATGCGGTCGAGGAACGCCATCGCCTTGGGGTGACCTTGTTCGAGGCCTGCGCGGGCCGCCGCGGCTTCCAGCGGAAAACTCATCTGGATATCGGCGGCGGTGAATTCATTGCCCGCGAACCATTGGCTTTTGCCCAATTCGGCTTCCCAGAACGCCATGTGCTGCTTGAGTTGCGGATTGACCAGCGCGGTCAGCGCCTGATTGGACACCTTGCGCACCAGCGGCCGTAACAGCGCCGGCGCCCGCTTCGGCATCAGCGTGAACAGCAGCTTCAGGAGCAGCGGTGGCATCGCGGAGCCTTCCGCGTAATGCAGCCAATACGTGTAGCGCAACCGCTCCGGCGTTTTAGCCGGGGGAATAAAACGCCCCTCTCCATAGGTCTCAATAAGGTATTCGGCGATCGCGCCTGACTCCGCGAGGGTGTTGCCGTTGTCGGTGATGACCGGCGATTTCCCAAGCGGATGGATGGCGCGCAATTCGGCCGGCGCGCGCATGTCGGGTTGGCGCTGATAACGCACGATCTCGTAGGGCACGCCGAGCTCTTCGAGCAGCCACAGCACGCGCTGCGAGCGGGAGTTGTTGAGATGATGGACGGTGAGCATGGCTGTTTTCCCCCTGACACGGCGCTTGAGCGGCGAACGGTGGTGCCAGCCGGCCGCCGGAAAGTCGAGATTGCCAACGTCGCACCAATAACATCCGGGTGTTATTGACAACGATAATATATCCGGGTAATATTATATTTGTAATGAAGGAGCTACCCGATGGACCAGACGTCTGACGCCTACATTGCCTTCGAGGGCGACCGCCGGGTCGCGTTCGGCGACCTTCGCTCGGTCGCCCGGGCGGCAAAGCAGACGCTCGACCGGGACAAGGACGCCGCGGTGCTGATTTTCGACAGCGCCACCGGCGGCCCGGTCGATCTCGATTTCCGCGGCAATGTCGATGACGTGCTGTCGCGGCTGCCGGTCGCGCGCGAAGCCGTTCATTCCGAGCCGGAACAGCCAGCCAGCCGTGGCCCCGGCCGGCCGAAGCTCGGCGTGGTCGCCCGCGAGGTCACGCTGCTGCCACGGCATTGGGAATGGCTGGCGCAGCAATCCGGCGGCGCGTCGGTGGCGATCCGAAAACTGGTCGAGGAGGCACGGCGCAGCGGCGACGACAAGGATCGCATCCGTCGCAGCCAGGAAGCGGCCTATCGCTTCATGTCGGCGATGGCCGGCAACCAGCCCCATTTCGAAGAAGCGACCCGCGCGCTGTTCGCGCCGGACCCGGTTCGTTTCAACGCCTTGATCGCCGGCTGGCCCACGGATGTGCGCGACCATGCCGCCAAGCTTGCGGAACGGTCATTTGCACGCGAGAGCCAACCCGGTTGATCCTGGCCCGGTTGATCCCGAAACTGTGAACGGCTACGCTGGTTGAAATGATAAGGATCATATAAGTAAGCATCCAGCTTCAGGGAGACCGCCGTGAGCGCCACCGCCCCGCAATTCCTGTTCGATTTCGGCAGCCCCAATGCGTTCCTCAGCCATGAGGCGATCCCGGCGATCGAACAGCGCACCGGCGTGAAATTCGAATATGTGCCGGTCCTGCTGGGCGGGATCTTCAAGGCCACCAACAACAAATCGCCGGCGGAGACGCTGGCCGGCGTCAAGAACAAGCGCGAGTTTCATGCTTTGGAGACCGAGCGTTTCGTCAAACGCTTCGGGGTCAAGCCCTACACCATGAATCCGTTCTTTCCGGTCAACACGCTTAACCTGATGCGCACGGCGATCGCCGCGCAGCTCGAAGGCGTGTTCGAGAAATATGTCGACGCCGCGTTTCATCACATGTGGGTCGAGCCCAAGAAGATGGACGACCTTGAAGTCGCGGCCAAGGCGCTGAGCGCATCCGGCCTCGACGGCGCAAAATTGCTCGCGCGCGGGCAGGAGCCTGAAGTCAAAGCCAAACTGATCGAGAATACCCAATCCGCGGTCGAGCGCGGCGCGTTCGGCTCGCCGACCTTCTTCGTCGGCAAGGAAATCTTTTTCGGCAAGGAACAGCTTCGCGAGGTCGAGGAATTGATCTCGGGGAAATGATCGTGCGCTGAACCTCATGGTGAGGAGCCGCGCAGCTCGCGCGGCGTCTCGAACCATGAGGTCGAGTTTTACTCCATCCTTCGAGACGCGGCGAAGACGCCGCTCCACAGGATGAGGAGAAGCGGGAGTGATCGAGATGCAAAAGCGCAACGCAACGGTCGCGGTGATCGGCGCCGGCGATTACATCGGTGCCGAGATCGCCAAGAAATTCGCCGCCGAAGGCTTTACGGTGTTCGCGGGCCGGCGCAACGGTGAGAAGCTTGAACCGCTGGTGAAGGAGGTCGAAGCATCAGGCGGAGCGATTTTCGGGCGTTCGCTCGACGCGCGAAAGGAAGATGAAGTCGCGTCGTTTCTCAACGACGCCGACAAGCATGCTCCACTGGAAGTGACGATCTTCAATGTCGGCGCCAACGTCAATTTTCCGATTCTGGAAACCACCGACCGCGTGTTCCGCAAGGTGTGGGAGATGGCCTGCTGGGCCGGGTTCGTTTCGGGACGCGAATCGGCCCGGCTGATGCTGCCGCACGGCAAGGGCAACATCTTCTTCACCGGCGCCACCGCCTCCTTGCGCGGCGGCAGCGGCTTTGCCGCCTTTGCCAGCGCCAAATTCGGCTTGCGCGCGGTCGCGCAAGCGATGGCGCGCGAGCTTGGGCCGAAGAACATCCACGTTGCGCATCTGATCATCGATTCCGGGGTCGACACCGCCTGGGTGCGCGAGCGCCGCGAGCAGCTTTGGGGCAAGGAAGCGCTCGACAATCCCGATTTGCTGATGCCGCCGGCCTCGGTCGCGGCATCCTACTGGCAGCTCTACCAGCAGCCGCGCAGCGCCTGGACCTTTGAACTTGAGATTCGTCCGTTCGGCGAAAAATGGTAAAGGGGCGAATGGTGAGGGGCGAATAGCGAATGGAAAATCCCTGTTCGCTGCCCACCATGCGCTATTCGCCCTCTCTCCCCCCTTTGCAAAACCAACAACAAAAGGAACTAACCCATGCGCGTTCTCGTGGTCGGTGCCGGCGCGATCGGCGGATATTTCGGCGGCAGGCTGCTACAGGCCGGTCGCGACGTGACCTTCCTGGTTCGACCCAAGCGCGCCGGTGAGCTGGCAAGCGCCGGCCTCGTGATCAAAAGCCCGCTCGGCGATGTCACCCTGAAAAATCCGCCGACAGTGCAGGCCGACAAGCTCACCGACAAATTCGACGTCGTGCTGCTGAGCTGCAAGGCGTTCGACCTCGAGGACGCGATCAAGTCGTTCGCGCCGGCGGTGGGGCCGCAGACCGCAATCATTCCGTTGCTCAACGGCATGCTGCATCTCGACGTGCTCGACAAGAAATTCGGCCGCGAGCGGGTGCTCGGCGGGCTCTGCGCGATCGCGGTGACGCTCAACGAAAAGCGCGAAGTGGTTCACCTGCAGCCGATGCAGTCGCTGACCTTCGGCGAACGCGACGGCAAGATGTCCGATCGGGTCCGCGCCATCGCCGACATCTTCGCCAGCGGCAATTTCGGCTCAGTGGCCAGCGACCAGATCATCCAGGACATGTGGGAGAAGTGGGTGTTCCTGTCCTCGCTGGCGGCGTCGACCAGCCTGATGCGGACGTCGGTGGGTAATATTCTCGCCGCGCCCGGTGGCCGGGATTTCCTGCTCGGCATGGTCGATGAAGTCAGCGCGATCGCCAAGGCCGGCGGCCACGAACCGCGCGGCCCGTTCGCGGAGCGCACCCGCACGATGCTCACGACCGAGGGATCACCGATGACGGCCTCGATGTTCCGCGACATCAAGGTGGGCGCGCCGGTCGAAGCCGATCACGTGATCGGCGATCTGATCGCGCGCGCCGAAGCTGCGAAGATTTCAGTGCCGAAGCTGCGCACCGCCTACACGCATCTCAAGGCCTATGAAAAGCAGCGGGGGTAAGGCACCCCCTCGTCGTCCCGGCGAACGCCGGGACCCATAACCCCTGGCTTTGCTGGTGACGATTGGCATCCGCTCCGCTGCCGAAACGAGACGACACGGCGTATGGGTCCCGGCCTTCGCCGGGACGACGAAAACTTAACTTCACAAATGCGCGAGATAATGCGCGAGCGCGGTGATCTCTTCGTCGTTGAGGGGATAGGCGACATCCGTCATCGCCGCGCCGGCGCCGCCGGTACGCACGCCTGATTTGTAGTCGTGCAGCGCCTTGGCGAGATATTCCTCGCGCTGGCCGGCCAGACGGGCGACGGCCTTGGTACCGGCGAATGAATCGCCGTGGCAGGAGGCGCAGCGCCGTCCGGCGGCGGCTTCGGCGCCCTTCTTCGACAGATCGGGATTGTCGTCCGGCTTGGGATCCTTGGGCGGTGTCAGTGACGCAAAATAGGCGGCGAGAATACGAACATCCTCGTTGGTGATCTGCTCGGCGATCGGCTGCATCAGTTCGTTCTTGCGCGCGCCGCCGCGGAAGAACACCAGCTGCCACTGCGTGAACTGATCCTGCTGGCCCGCCAGCGAAGGGATATTTTCGGTTTGCGAAATGCCGTTGTCGCCGTGACAGCCGGCGCAGACCTCGGCTTTCTCCTTGCCCGCCGCGGGATCGGCGGCGTGGGCCAATGAACCGCAAGCCACCGTCGCGATCAGCAGGGTTCCGAGCAGAGCACTTCGCATCTATTTTTCTCCCACCAGAAATAATTGAGGCTGCGGCCGCTGGTAAAAGCGGCCGCAGCCCCGGAATGCTCCCAGCCTACTTCTTGCTGTAGCTGATGCGGTAGATCGCGCCGGCCCAGTCATCGGCGACGAGGATCGAACCATCCTTGTCCAGGATGATGTCGTCCGGACGGCCGAGATAGCCCTGGTCGCCTTCGATCCAGCCCGATGCCAGCACGTCCTGCTTCGGGTTCTTGCCATCGGGACCGACGATGACGCGGACGATGCGGCCGCCCTGATACTTATGCCGGTTCCACGAACCATGTTCGGCGATCAGGATGCTGTTCTTGTAATCGGCGGGGAACTGATCGCCGGTGTAGAACTTCATGCCGAGCGGAGCCACATGCGCGCCGAGATTGAGCACCGGCGGGGTGAATTCCGAACATTTGTGACCCATCGCAAATTTCGGATCCGGCGTGTCGCCCTGATGGCAATGCGGATAGCCGAAATTTTCGCCGATCTTGGTGATCATGTTGAGCTTGTCGCTCGGCATGTCGTCGCTCATCCAGTCACGGGCGTTTTCCGTAAACCAGTAACGGCCGCTGCGCGGATCGACATCGCCGCCGACGCTGTTGCGAACGCCAAGCGCCACGATTTCGGCATTGCCGGTCTTGGGATCGACGCGGCGGATCTGCGCCACGCTGGTCGGGGGAATGCCGATGTTGAAGGGAGGTCCGAACGGAATGTAGAACCAGCCGTCCTTGTCGGCGGCCAGATACTTCCAGCCATGGGCGGCGTAAGACGGCATGTCGTCATACACCACCTTGCCTTCGCCGAGATTGTCGAGATTGGCTTCGGCGTTGTCGTATTTGATCAGTTTGCTGACGGCGACGACGTAGAGCGCGCCATCCCTGAAGGCGAGGCCGGTCGGCATATCGAGGCCCTTGAGGATGGTCTTGACCTCTTTCTTGCCGCCCTTGTCGGTGATCGCATAGACGTTGCCGAGACCGAACGAGCCGACGAACAGGGTGCCCTTGTCGCCCCAGGCCATCTGCCGTGCCGCCAGCACGCCCGATGCGTAGACTTCGATCTTGAAGCCGGGCGCCAGCTTGATCTTCTTGATCAGCGACGCGAGTTCGGCGTCGGAAGCACCGGTCGGCGGACCCGACGGCGGCGCCAGCCCCTTCTGCGCCTCGGTCTCGTCGCCGAGGAACCAGTCGTCCGGCGGATGCGTCCAGAATTCCTTGTTGCCGGACTGATAACTCTTGAGCGGCTTCTGCTGCGCGTTGACCTGGCCGGCCCCCGCCACGAAGGCGATTGCGGCAAGCGCAAGAACAGATCGATTGAAGGCCGATTTCATCGCGTCACTCCCTATGCAGCCAGGGCGGCTGCCCATGTTATTGTTGAACGTCCGTGGGACGAACTTTTGGGGGTCTAGTGTGAGGTTGGATCAGACATGCAGATGTCTAGCACATTTGCCGCAGGAGAGAAGCGCGCAGCGCGCTACAGCGTCAAACAAAAAAAATTGAGAAAAAATTTCTTTAAGCCAAGTTCATTCGAGACGATTTTTTGTGCAGCGCTGCACTGCGGCATGTGTCGGAGCTCCGGCAGTACGGCTGAAAACAAATGCCCCATTGCAAGTCGCATTAGCAAATTCCGTCATGTCCTCTCCGCAATCAGGACAGAAGACAGACACTATGGCTCGCATGTCGATGCGGGGCTATTTGAGTTGCGTGCCTTTGGTGGCGTGACGAAACAAGGGAATGATCCATCATGGTGCCAAAGCCGTTTGTCCTCAACGTTCCCGACGCCGCCATCGCCGACCTGAAAACCCGGCTCGCGCTGACCCGATTCCCCGATTCCGCGCCCGGCGAACCTTGGGCCTTCGGCAGCAGCGTCGCCTATGTTCGCGATCTCGTGGGTTACTGGAAGGATGATTTCGATTGGCGTACGCAGGAAGCCGCCTTGAATGCATTTCCGCAGTTCAAGGTGCCGCTGCATGACATCGACCTGCATTACCTGCACGTGCCCGGCGTAGGCCCGAATCCGTATCCGCTGCTGTTGCTGCATGGCTGGCCCGGCTCGGTCTACGAATTCCTCGACATCATTCCGCGGCTGACCGATCCGGCCCGGTTCGGGGGTGACCCGAAGGATGCGTTCACGGTGATCGCGCCGTCGCTGCCCGGCTATGGGCTGTCGTTCAAGCCCGGGCAGAAGCGGTTCATTCTGCAGGACATGGCGGCCTGCGTGCACGATCTCATGACCGACGTGTTGGGCTTCGAGAAATTTGCCGTCCAGGGTGGCGATTGGGGCGGCGGAATCGCGTCGATCATCGGACAAGCCTATCCGTCGTCGGTCTGCGGCATCCACGTCAATCTTCTGTTCGCGCCGCGTGATCCGGCCGCCAGCGGAACCACGCCGGAAGAAGAACGATATTTCACCATATTGCGGCGCTGGCTCAAGGAAGAGACCGGCTATCAGCAGATCCAGGGCACCAAACCGCAGACGCTGGCGTTCGCGCTGACGGATTCGCCCGCCGGTCTGGCGGCCTGGATCGCGGAAAAATTCCGCTCCTGGTCCGATTGCGACGGCGTTCCGGAAAACGCCCTCAGCCGCGATCACATGCTGGCGAATATCTCGTTCTACTGGTTCACCGGTGCGATCGGGTCGTCGTTCTGGCCGTATTATGGCCGCCTGCACGCGGCGTGGCCGATCTCACCGGCGCAGCCCGTCACGGTCCCCACCGGCTATGCGGCTTTCCCGAAGGAAATGATCGTGCCGCCGCGTTCGATCGCAGAAAAGACCTACACCAACATCCAGCGCTGGACCGTGATGAAGAAAGGCGGCCACTTCGCCGCGATGGAGCAGCCCGCAGCACTTGCCGACGAAATCCAGCAGTTCTTCCGCCCATTACGCTGAAACGCGATTAGCTATGTAGCGGCTATTTCGGAAGTCTGCCGGCTTCGATGGCATCTAGATCCGGCATAGCGAGGCTCCCGGATATGGTCGTCGAAGCCTGCAACGCGCCCTGCGAAAATCGTTCTCCGCTTGCGGAACCAAGTCGAGTTTCCGCGGCTTATGGTCACGGACTTTCATCTAGGCCCAGCACACCGAGGCCCACAAAAATGAAGATGCTGAAGCGTCTCTTGCAGTTGTCGAGGAAACCCTGGTTTTCAAGCAAGCCTTGGTTTTCGACGAAGCCTTGGTTTTCAAGCAAACCTTGGGGCATCCGCCGAAAACCCCAGCCCGTCGTCCAACACTATTCCGCCCTGGAGCCAGACGAATTCGCCCGGCTGCTCAGGAGCGGCCGGACGGAAGATCTGAAGACCCTGGCGCGGAAGCTGAGCCAGCCCGCGAAGGTAAGGATCTGAGGCGGGCTAAACTACCGGCGAACGGCCGCCATCGACATTGATGGCCGTACCCGTGATGTAGGAGCCCTGCTCGGAGGCCAGGAAGCAGGCCATATTGGCGAACTCTTCCGCCGTTCCCATGCGGCCGAGCGGAATGCCCTTGGCCATGTTGCCCGTGAACTCGCTGAAGTCGGTGCCTGGCGCTGTCTTGGCGTGCCGCTGCACCCATTGATCGCTGACGATCAGGCCGACCAGCATGGCATTGACCAGAATGTTGTGCGGACCGCCTTCCCCCGCCATCACCTTCATCAGCGCCATGCCGGCCGCGCGCGACACCGAGGTCGGCGTCGAGGCCGGCGGCGGCGCCTTGGCGGCGGTATTGAGCACGTTGATGATCCGGCCCCATTTGCGCTCTTTCATGCCCGGCCACACCAGCCGGCTGAAGCGGATCGCCGCGAACAGTTTCAGGTCGAGATCCTGCTGCCACATCTCGTCGGTCACCGTTTCGAACGACATCGCACGCGACGTCCCGGCATTGTTGACAAGAATGTCGACCTTGCCGAAATCCCCGACGATCTTGTCAAAGGTGCTGGAAATATCCGCTGCCCTGGAGACGTCGCAGACGTAGTCGCGAACGGTAAGACCGTCCTTGGCCAGCGCCGTGCGGGCCGCCGCCAGGCCCTCGGCGCCGCGCGCCACGATCGCGACCCTGGCGCCCGATTCGGCGAATCGCCGCGCCATCGCCAGCCCGAGTCCCTTGCTGCCGCCGGTAATCAGGGCAACGCGATCTTTCATGGTGACATTCATTTTGTTTTCTCCCGTCGCGCCTTGGTTGGCGGCATTTTTCGGTTCGGCCGATCGCAGAATAGGTGTCAGGCCGGAAATTGAAAATAGCGCACTTGATCGATCACTTCGGCGACGCGGCGGAGGCGTTGAACAGCTTTTCGCCGTTGACCTGATAGGCGCCGATTGCCTGCTGGCCCTCTGGTGACACCAGCCAATCGGCAAACACCTTGGCCTCGGCGAGCCTCGCCGGGCCATGCTTCTTCGGGTTCAACTCGATCACGTCGTAGCGGTTGAGCAACTTCGCATCGCCCTCGATCGCCACCACCAGCGGACCCTTGTTGTTGAAGCTGAGCCAGGTGCCGCGATCGGAGAGCGTGTAAGCATTCATCGCGCTGGCGGCGTTGAGCGCCTGGCCCATGCCGCCACCGATGTCGCGGTACCATTTTTCCGGATTGAGCGCCTCGGGGGTCCAGCCGGCATCGCGCCAAAGCCGCAGTTCGGCGGCGTTGGTGCCGCTCTTGTCGCCGCGCGAAACGAACGGCGACCGTGCCAGCGCAATCGCCTTCAGCGCCACCACAACGTCATGGCCACCGCCAACTCGCGCCGGATCGCTGGACGGCCCGACGATGATAAAGTCATTCCACGCGAGCTGCCGGCGCGTCGTGCCATAGCCTTCGTCGATGAATTCCCGTTCTGCCGCCGGATCGTGCACCAGGACGACATCGGCATCGCCACGGCGCGCGGTATCCAGCGCCTTGCCGGTGCCCTGGGCAACGACGTTGACGGTGATGCCTGTCTTCGCCGTGAATTGCGGAAGGATGTTGGCCAGCAATCCCGTGGCTTCGACCGAAGTCGTGGACGCCAACGTGATGGCTTGTTCCGCAGCCGGGGCTGAATTGATCGCGCCGATAAGCGCGACGATCGCCAACACGGACCGAACTTCCATCATATCTCCTCGCTCCCCGCCGAACTCGCGCGACCCGCCAATGCAAAGACGGTCGCACTGATTGAAATGCTGATTCCCACTAATACCGCGCCGAGCGCCAACGCCAGGGATAGATCGCCCTGGCTCGTTTGCAGGGCAATCGTTGTCGTCATCGTTCGCGTCAGGCCTCGAATGTTGCCGCCGACAAGAATGACTGCGCCGACTTCCGAGATCGTTCGGCCGAAGCCCGCCAGCGTCGCCGTCAAAAGATCGGCGCGGATGATGGCCAGAATGTGCGGGATCGCCTGCACTTTCGACGCCCCGTCGGAAACGAGTTCGTCGCCATAGCGCGCCCAGGCGCGTTCGCCGGCGCGATGCACCAGCGCCGTGATGATGGGAATGGCAAGGACAACCTGGGCGACGACCATCGCGGCCGGCGTAAACAGCAATCCGAGAAAGCCGAGCGGCCCGGAGCGCGATAGCGCGAGATAAAGCACCAGCCCGACGACAACGGGCGGTAGGCCAAAAAACGCATTGATCAAAACGACGATCGCTCGCCGCCCGCGAAAGTCAGAGATCGCGAGCGCAGCGCCGAGAGGCAAACCGATTGCCGTTGCAATCGCCGTCGCCACCAGGCTGACGCCAATCGAAAGTCCAACGATTTGAAAGAAATCATCCAACACTGACCTCAGGTGTCACCCCTGAAGCAGCGACCGACCGTGGCATGACCGGTGAATTATTGGAGCGGGCGAAGGGATTCGAACCCTCGACCCCGACCTTGGCAAGGTCGTGCTCTACCACTGAGCTACACCCGCATCCGAGAGGCCAGCGATGGTGCGCCAGCGACGGGCAGAGCTATGCCAAATGCAGCCCTCGAATGCAACAGCCTGTCTGCATCAGGAATTCGAAGGGATTGGGTGATATTTGCCTACGAACCCCCAAAATCGCCCCGAAATGATGCAAATGGCCGTTAACCTGTGGTACCGACGGCCCTTCCCGCGATAAAGGTTGCTTCCCTAGGCTCTGCCGAGGGCTCTCCCATCGCCGATTTGGGTCGCCCCTTCCGGCACGGCCAGAGCCGTAGAAGGCCCCTGGGAACCCGATTGAAATTCTCGCGCAACCCGCCACTTAAGGCGAGAGAACTTCTGAACCCATGATTGGGCCGTGCTAGAAGAGCCCAATCCCTCAAGACATCAGGCGAGGATTTCGTGACGATCATAGAGCAGGGCAGCGGACCGGCACCACAACCGGCGTCCGATCTGATCAAGGAAACCACCACCCAGACGTTCGTGAAGGACGTGATCGAGGAATCGAAGCGCCAGCCGGTGCTGATCGACTTCTGGGCGCCGTGGTGCGGCCCCTGCCGCCAGCTCACCCCGATCATTGAAAAGGCGGTTCGCGCCGCGGGCGGCAAGGTCAAGCTGGTCAAGATGAACATCGACGAGCATCCGGCCATTCCCGGCCAGATGGGCATCCAGTCGATCCCGGCCGTGATCGCCTTCGTCAACGGCCAGCCCGCCGACGGCTTCATGGGCGCGGTGCCGGAGAGCCAGGTCACCGCCTTCATCAACAAATTGACCGCGGGCATGCCGAACGCCGGCGAGCCCAACATTGCCGAAATCCTGCAGGAAGCCGACGCCGTGCTGGCCGAGGGCGATCCCGCCGGTGCGGCGCAGATCTATGCCGAGGTGCTGGCGGTCGACGCCACCAACATCCCGGCGCTGGCGGGGCTGGCGAAATGTTATGTCGCAACGGGCGCGATCGAACAGGCCAAGCAGACGCTCGCATTGGTGCCGGAGTCCAAACGCAATGACGCGGCGGTCAAGGCCGTGCAGGCGTCGCTCGATCTCGCCGAGCAGGCACAGGCGGTTGGACCGGTCACCGAGCTGGAACAGAAAGTCGCCGCAAACCCGCTCGATCATCAGGCGCGATTCGATCTGGCGACGGCGCTCAACGCCAGTGGGAATTGCACGGAGGCAACCCAGCAGCTGCTCGAGATCGTCAAGCGTGACCGTAAATGGAACGAGGACGGTGCGCGCAAGCAGCTGGTGCAATTGTTCGAGGCCTGGGGCCCGACCGATGAGGCCACCGTTGAGGGACGAAAGCGGCTGTCGACGATTCTTTTTTCGTAGAGACTTGCCTGTTTTCGTAGGGACTTGCCTTTGTAGAGATTATGGCGCGCTAACACACCACCGGGGCCGCAAATGCCGATCAATGCCGAATACCGCGGACCCGGCGAGCTTCCCCAGATCATCCCGGTGTTTCCGCTGCCCGGCGCGCTGCTGCTGCCGCGCGGCCAGATGCCGCTCAATATCTTCGAGCCGCGTTATCTCGCGATGGTGGACGACAGCTTGCGCGACGGCCATCGGCTGATCGGGATGATCCAGCCGGATGTCGCGCATTCGCATAATGAAGAAAAGCCGGTGCTGTTTCGGGTCGGCTGCGTCGGGCGCATCACCCAGCTCGCCGAGGCCGGCGATGGCCGCTACATCCTCGAACTCACCGGCATCGCGCGCTTCAAGGTCATCGAGGAAGTGAGCGTGCTGACGGCCTATCGGCAGTGCAAGGTGGATTACTTCCCCTACATCGACGATTTCACCGCGCGCAAGGGCGAGGAAGCCGTCGATCGCGAAGCCTTGCTCGAAGTGCTGACGGATTTTCTGAACGCCAATAACCTCAAGGTCGATTGGGAAGGCGTCGAGAGCGCGCCGAATGAAGCGCTGGTCAACGCGCTGGCGATGATGTCGCCCTACGGTCCGCCGGAAAAGCAGGCGATGCTGGAAGCGCCTGATCTGAAGACCCGCGCCGAGATCCTGATCGCGGTCACCGAAATGGACCTCGCCAAAAAGCGCACCAGCGGCGATCCGCCGCTGCAGTAGTCTGAACGTCGTCACCGGACTTGACCCGGTGATCTATCTTCTTCGCAAAAGACTGGCTCGACCAGGGCCTTAAGATATTGGCAACAAACGGCTTTACGGCTTTGAAGGCCGAACCGCTGGCCAAAGCCATGGGAGTGTCGCGCGGCAGCTTCTATTGGCACCTTTGCCGATGTCGGCGCGTTCCACGCCGCGGTCCTCGAGCACTGGCGCGACGTCGCCGCGGAACAGATCATCCGTGATATCGAGGCAGAATCGCCGGATCGGAACGCGCTGTCGGCGTTGCTGCGCCCACGGCAGGCGACCTTGCTCGATGAATTGCTGCGGATTGCCGGCGGATAGCTTCGCCGCGTGCGCGAATATGCTACATCGTCCAGCGAGCAAGTCGGAGACTTAACCCATGTCATCCCCGCCCGAGCGCCTTGAAGGCACCGTCGATCCCAAGCTTCTGGAAATCCTGGTCTGCCCGATGACCAAGGGGCCGCTTGAATTCGATTCGACGCGGCAGGAATTGATCTCGCGCTCCGCAAAGCTCGCTTATCCGATCCGCGACGGCATCCCGATCATGCTGCCGGAAGAGGCCCGGAAGATCGATTAGGTCATGCGCGCCCGAACGATTTTTGGTGCGATCGCGATCGCCGGCGTGTTGGTGCTTCCCGCGCGCGTCTCCGCCGAAGAAAGCAAAATTCGCGTCGGCGCCATCGACGCGGTGCTGACGACCCCGCCCGATGTCGACAAGCCGCCGGTCGCGCTGTTGATCGCGGGCTCCGGCACCACCGATCACGACGGCAACGGACCGCAGGTCAAACCCGGCACCTTGAAAAAGCTCTCGGAGCAATTGGTCGCCCGCAAGATCGCCACGCTTCGCTATGACAAGCGCGGCGCCGGCGGCTGGAAGCCCGAATTCGGCAAGCCGGAGGATTTCCGCTTCGTCAACTTTGTCGACGACGCCGCTGCGCTGGTGAATTATTTGCGCGGCAGCGGAAAATTCTCGAAGATCATCGTGGTTGGGCATAGCGAGGGCGGGCTGGTCGGAATCCTGACCACGCGGCGCGTTCCGGTCGATCGCCTGGTGCTGCTGGTCACCGGGGCGCGGCGGCAGGGCGATCTGGTGAAGGCCCAGCTTGAAAAGACCGTTCCGCCCGATGTGTTCGAGCCGATCGCCAAAGCCATCGACGCTGTTATGGCCGGGCAGATCGTCGATCCGCCGCCCGCGGGATTTTCGGTCGCGCCATCGATGCAGCCCGGCATCGCCTCGGCCTTTACCGAAGACCCGATCGATCCCTTGAAAAAGATCACCGAGCCGACGCTGATTGTCGGCGGCGGCCGCGACCGCCAGGTGGCGCGGGTGGATTTTGCCGCCCTTTCCGCGGCATCGCCGGTGGCGAAAACGCTGTGGCTGCCGGACATGAATCACGTTCTGGTCGACGTGGCCGACGAAGCCGACGACATCAAAGCCTATAGTGACGGCGAACGCCCGCTCGATCCCGCGATGATCGATGCGGTGGCGGCTTTCATTCTGGCGGGCGATGCAAAATAACCCGGTGACCTCATCCTGAAGGAGCTTGCGAAGCAAGCGTCTCGAAGGATGGCCGCAAACTCCCATGGTTCGAGACGCGCAGCTACGCTACGCTCCTCACCATGAGGGCGGGGACGATGCCCCTACAACGCCTCGCCCTTCAACAACCTCGGCACTTCGCCTGACAGACCGGCGGCCTGGCGGATGAAAAGGCTCTTCAGCGGCGGCGCGCGATCGACCAGCCCGAGGCCGATATCGCGCACGGTGCGCAACAGCGTCGAATGATTCGAGAACAACAGATTCAGCGAATTGGTGGCGAGTCCCATCGCCATGGTGTCGAACCGCCGCCAGCGCTGATAGCGATCGAGCACGTCGGCCTGGCCCAGATCCATGCCGAGCCGCGCCGCGTCGACCACCACCTCGGCCAATGCTGCGACATCCTTCAGGCCCATATTGAGCCCCTGCCCCGCGATGGGATGAATCACATGCGCCGCGTCGCCGACCAATGCCAGCCGTTCGCCGATGAACGAGCGCGCGACGAAATAGCCGAGCGGAAAGGCGCGCGGCTTGTCGAGCGCCTTGATCTCGCCGAGATGCAGGCCAAAACGCTGCTCGAGTTCGGCATGAAATTCTACTTCATCGAGCGCGGTGATGCGCGCGGCCTCGGAGCGCTTTTCGGTCCACACCAGCGACGAGCGCTTGCCGGTCAATGGCAGGATGGCGAACGGACCTGCGGGGAGAAAATGTTCTTCGGCGCGGCCGTGATGGTCGCGCTCATGGCCGACCGACACCACGATGCCGGACTGATCGTATTCCCAGCCATGGGTGGCGATGCCGGCGCGCTCACGCAATTTCGAGCGCGCCCCATCGGCCGCCACCAGCAGGCTCGCGGCGACCACACGCCCGTCGGACAATGTCACGTCGACGCCGTCGGGGCGGGCATCGAAATTCGTCACCGCCGCTGTCAGGAGTTCGATGCCTTCGGCTTCCGCGCGCCGCACCAGCACATCGATCAGATGGCGGTTCTCGATCATATGCGCGAACGGTTCGCCCGGTTCGACGTCACCGGCAAAGGTCAGGAACACCGGACGGGTCGCGTCTTCCAGTTTGGAATCGGTGACGACCATGTCGAGGATCGGCTGCGCATCATCAGCGACCTCGTCCCACGCGCCGATGGCTTCAAACAGCCTTCGGCACGCCGCCACGATCGCGGTCGCGCGCGGATCCCGGCTCGGCCGCGTCGCCAGCGCCGGATCGGCCACGATCACGGGAATGTCGGGACCCAGGCCCTGACGCAGCGCCAACGCCAGCGCCAGTCCGGCAAATGCGCCCCCGCCGATGACAATGCTTCGCTGAACCGACATGCTGTTCCTGCTCACTCAACTCTCTTGCCACTAGAGTATAGCTGGGCGAAACAAATAGGCGAAACAAGGCCTATATCCGTCATTCCGGGACATGCGTCTTCGCATGGACCCGGAATCTCGAGATTCTCCGATGTGCACTTGCACATCGTAGTTCGTTCGCTTCGCTCACGCCCCGGAATGACCCGGAGATCGAAAGTATTACCATGTCCAAAGGCCTGATCGACCTGATTTCCATTCTCGACCTCGAGCCGCTCGAGGTGAACATGTTTCGCGGCAGCAGCCCGAAAACGAGCTGGCAGCGGGTATTCGGCGGCCAGGTGATCGGACAGGCCATGGTGGCGGCGTGCCGCACCGTCGAAGGCCGGCTGCCGCATTCGCTGCATTGCTATTTCATCCTGCCCGGCGATCCGCAGATACCGATCATCTATGAGGTCGAGCGGTTGCGGGACGGCAAGAGCTATTCGACCCGCAGGGTCACCGCGATCCAGCATGGCAACGCCATCTTCTCGATCATGGTGTCGTTCCATGCCGAGGAACACGCCTCGTTCGACCATCAGGACAAGATGCCGGACGTGCCACCACCGGAAAAGCTCACCGCCGAAGAGGTGGCGAAGCAGCCGATGTTCCGCGAGATGCCGGATTTCATCCGCCGCTACTACGAATCCGACCGTCCGATCGAATTGCGCCCGGTTGAGCTCGGCCGCTATTTCGGCCAGAAGATCGACGACGGTCGCATCCACGTCTGGATCCGCACCGCCTCGAAACTCTCCGACGATCCGGCGCTGCATATGTGCGCGCTGGCCTATGCGTCGGACTTCTCGCTGCTCGATGCGGCGATGGCGCGTTACGGCCGCACGCTGTTCGACAAGCGCATGATGCCGGCCAGCCTCGACCACGCGATGTGGTTTCATCGCCCGTTCCGCGCCGACGAATGGCTGCTTTACGCGCAGGATTCGCCGAGCGCGCAGGGCGGGCGCGGTCTGACCCGCGGCATGATCTTCAAGCAGGACGGCACGCTGGTGGCGTCCGTCGCGCAGGAAGGCTCGCTGCGCGAACGCAGGTAACGCTCACACATTTTCCTACGCATGTCGTTCGACAAGAACCGTCTGTGACGCCAGCCAGCGTGACATCCAGCGATACATCCACGGAGCCGGGATGATGAAGGAGCTGGCGATCACGGCCACGATCGAACGCCAAAGAAACTCCAGTCCGGTGCCGTTGAAGATAGCTTCACGTCGGGAGCCCTGGATATTCCGGCAAAACCACCGGATCCAGGCAACGTAGACCCAGGCCCAGCCGATGATGGTGATGACGGAGATCGCCGTAAGAACAGACCATCCCAAATAGGCCCAGAACGAACCAGAGAAGCTGAACCCGAGCGGCTGTCCGTTTGATGCGAGGTTCGCAACGAACCACTTGAGGAAAAGCCAGTAGAGCGCAATCTGAACCAAGAACATCAGATTGTTGATCAAGTGAATGCCCGTCAGGGCACCGCCGATAACGAGAACAATGGCGCCGAAATACCAAGGGACCAGCGTCATCGCTTGGCCCTCGAAACTGAGGTTCGGCCGTCCCCGCACGCGCACACACGGGACAATCCACCTCAGGTACCAAACGATGGCCCAGGGGGCCGGGATAATGAAGACAAGACCGATCAGGAGCACGATGCTTCGCCAGGTGAACTCCAAGATCTCAAAATCGATCGAGAGCGAGCCGCCGCCATCATCATGGCCGCCGGCACTGCTATAGTAGTCACCGGCCCCGGCCATCTGGCCGCCCGGTTGCGGAACCGACGGTGGGCGTGAACCGCTGCCTGGCGTCAGGCCGGGGATTTCCCCGGCGCGCTGCCAGCCGGCCATGCCCTCACTCCAGACCAGCGTATCCGCTGTAACGGTGCCTCTGGCGATGAGACTGCGAAGCTGAGCTTCCGGGAAAGGGCCCTGCTGCTGGCCCTGAGCGGCATAAAACCAGAGTCGGTCCGACATTTTATTTCCTTAAGTAATGGGGTCGTACGGCTGCGCTGAAATTGCAGTTCAGGAAATTATTCACTCCGGCGGGAGGCAAGACCCCCCAAAACGAGGAGACTATCAAACAGAACCCGGCGCCCGTCATCGTTTTTCGGTTGGCCCTGCAAACTTTTTGTGCCAATCGCACAAAAAGATGCCAGACTTGAAACCGCCGGGGCCTGTGGAAACGCAGCTCCGGGCATGACCAACCTTTCGGGACCCGGGAAGCGAAGGCCTGACCATGAAGCTCGTTGTCGCCATTATCAAACCCTTCAAGCTTGACGAAGTGCGCCAGGCGCTCACCGCGATCGGAGTCAGCGGCATGACCGTGACCGAGGTCAAGGGCTACGGTCGCCAGAAAGGCCACACCGAGGTCTACCGCGGCGCCGAATATGTCGTGAATTTCCTGCCGAAACTGCGCATCGAAATCGCGGTCGCATCCAATATTGCCGACAGGGCGGTTGAAGTCATCACCGCGAATGCCCGCACCGGCCAGATCGGGGACGGCAAGATCTTCGTGACACCGATCGATCGCGCGTTGCGGATCCGGACCGGAGAAACCGACAGCGACGCACTCTAGATCCTCATCGGAATCCGGCGCTCCGGATCGCGGCACCTCCGTCGCAACCGGCAACGACGCCGGATGCGATCCACTAAGTCAGAAACGGCTGGGGAAATACCATGGGGGCACTGTTGGGTCGGGCCGCGGCGTTGGCTGCGCCGATCGGCCTTGTGACGATGTTTGCGACACCGGCGTTCGCGCAATCGCAAGTTATCAACGGCGCCGATACGGCATGGATGATCGTTGCGACGGCGCTCGTGCTGATGATGACGATACCGGGACTGGCGCTGTTCTACTCCGGCATGGTGCGCAAGAAGAACGTGCTGGCGACGATGGCGCAGAGCCTTGCGGCCGTCACCATGATTTCAATTCTTTGGGTGGCGTTCGGCTATTCGCTGGTGTTCGTCGGCAACGGCCCATGGCTTGGCACGCTGAATCGCTGGTTTCTCGCCGGCATGACCCTCAACAGCGTCAATCCGGCCGCGAAGACGATTCCGGAAGCGCTGTTCATGCTCTACCAGATGACCTTCGCGATCATCACCGTGGCCCTGGTGGCGGGCTCGGTCGCCGACCGCATGCGATTCTCGGCCTATCTATTGTTCTCGATCGGTTGGTTCGTGTTCGTCTATGTCCCGCTTGCGCACTGGATCTGGGGCGGCGGTTTCCTGGGTGCTGCCGGCGTGCTGGATTTTGCCGGCGGCCTCGTGGTGCATCTGTCCGCGGGCGTCGGCGGGCTGGTGGCTGCGACGGTGTTGGGGCGGCGCCATGGCTATGGCACCGACAATCTCTCGCCGTTCGATCTTTCGCTCGCGGTCGTCGGCACCGGACTGTTGTGGGTCGGCTGGTTCGGCTTCAATGGCGGCTCGGCGCTGGCGGCGAACTCGCGCGCGGTGATGGCGATCATCGCGACCCACCTCGCGGCCTGCGCCGGCGCGCTGACCTGGGGCGGCATTGAATGGTCGATCCGGCGCAAGCCGTCCGTGCTCGGCATGATTTCCGGTGCCGTCGCGGGCCTTGGCACGATCACACCGGCCTCGGGATTCGTCTCGCCCTGGCATGGCATCGTCATCGGGGTCATCGCCGGCCTGGCGTGTTTCTGGGCCTGTACCTGGCTCAAGCATCGCTTCAGGTATGACGATTCCCTCGACGTGTTCGGCGTCCACGGCGTCGGCGGCCTGGTCGGGACCCTGCTCGCCGGGGTGTTCGCCACCGCCGCGATCGGCGGGACCTCCGGTCTGATCGAGGGGCATCCGCGGCAATTGCTGATCCAGCTCTACGGCGTCGCCGTTACACTGGTGTGGTCGGCCGGCGTGACCTTCGTGCTGCTGAAGCTGGTCAGCGTGTTCGTGCCGCTGAGGGTTTCCCGCGAGCATGAACTGGAAGGCCTTGACATTTCGCAGCACGGCGAGGCATTGCAGTAAAATAGACTACCCAACCCACCCTGTTACCTCTTGCCTGCCCTTCGCATGGGCACGAATATGTCGAGAGCCTGTCACGCCTAGATTTTAACCATGTGTGGCTAGGCTTTGGGCGCGACCGAATAGCGCAGTTTCGCCCCTTTCCCACAAAGCCCGAAAACGCCCGCGTTCATAGCCCGTTAGGGAACGCGCCCGATCTGGCACGGCATTTGATTCTATGGGTCGTGGCTGTGCCCGCGTAGTGAATTCTCTCCGCGTGGTGAACCTCAGTCGAGAACGCCCGGTTGCGTCTGGACCGGGCCCAAGCGGGGATAGGACCCATGAAAATTGTTATGGCGATCATCAAGCCATTCAAGCTCGAAGAAGTCCGCGATGCCCTGACCGCCATTGGCGTTCATGGTCTCACGGTGACGGAAGTCAAAGGATATGGGCGTCAGAAGGGCCATACGGAAATCTACCGTGGTGCTGAATACGCGGTGAGCTTCCTGCCCAAGATCAAGATCGAGGTCGCGATCGCCTCCGACCAGGTCGACAAGACCATCGACGCCATCACGTCCGCGGCAAAGACCGGACAGATCGGCGACGGCAAGATCTTCGTCATCAACCTCGACCATGCGGTTCGTATCCGCACCGGCGAGGCCGATGCCGCTGCACTTTGATTTCGCGCTCAACATTATTCAATCAGGAGTAAAACAAATGACGTTCAAACGTCCCACCCCCGCGGGCTGGGCAGTCCTCGCCATAGGAGCGCTCTGCGCCGTAGGCTTCGTCGACGCCGCGATCGCTCAGACTGCGGCGCCGGCTGCTGCACCTGCGGCTGACGCAGCGGCAGCGGCGCCCGCCGCGGCTGCGGCCGTTCCCAACAAGGGCGATACCGCCTGGATGCTGGTGTCCAGCGCGCTCGTTCTGATGATGTCGGTCCCCGGCCTCGCGCTGTTCTATGGTGGTCTCGTCCGCACCAAGAACATGGCGTCCGTGCTGACCCAGGTGTTCGCGATTGTCGCCATGGTCGGCGTGATCTGGACCCTCTACGGCTACTCGCTCGCGTTCGGCGACGGCGGCAGCATGACGCCCTACATTGGCGGCTTCACCAAAGCCTTCATGCACGGCATCGATGCGAACTCGACGTCGGCGACGTTCTCGAACGGCGTTGTCATTCCGGAACTCGCCTACTTCGTGTTCCAGATGACCTTCGCCATGATCACCCCGGCCCTGATCGTCGGCGCTTTTGCCGAACGCATCAAATTCTCGGCCGTGATGCTGTTCATCCTGCTCTGGGTCACCTTCATCTACTTCCCGATCGCGCATTGGGTTTGGTACGTCGCCGCTCCGGATGACGTCGCAGCTGCTGCCAAGGCGCTTGCCGCCGCGGCGGATGGTGCGGCCAAGACGGCGGCCCAGGCCAAGCTCGACGAAGTCACCGGCGCTGTCGGCTGGCTCGCGGGCGCTGGTGCCCTCGACTTCGCCGGCGGTACGGTCGTGCACATCAACGCCGGCATCGCCGGTCTGGTGGGCGCGCTGATCATCGGCAAGCGCACCGGCTACGGCAAGGACCTGATGGCTCCGCATTCGCTGACCATGACCATGATCGGCGCCTCTCTGCTCTGGGTGGGCTGGTTCGGCTTCAACGCCGGATCGAACCTCGAATCCAACGGCACGACGGCGCTGGCCTTCGTCAACACCATGGTGGCCACCGCGGGTGCGGCGCTGTCCTGGCTGCTCTCCGAATGGATCGTCAAGGGCAAGCCCTCGTTGCTGGGCATCTGCTCCGGCGCGGTTGCGGGTCTGGTGGCGGTTACGCCGGCTTCGGGTTACGCCGGTCCGATCGGCGCCCTGGTGCTCGGCCTGATCGTCTCGCCGATCTGCCTGTTCTTCGTCTCCACGGTGAAGAACGCGCTCGGCTATGACGACGCGCTCGACGTGTTCGGCGTCCACTGCATCGGCGGAATCATCGGTGCGCTCGGCACCGGCATTCTGGTCAATCCCGCCCTCGGTGGCGTCGGCATCACCGACTACACCAACATCACCGGAAACAATGCCGGCACCTACGATTTCGTCACCCAGATGATCGCGCAGGGCAAGGCGGTCGGAGCGACGCTGCTCTGGTCGGGCATCGGTTCGGCGATCCTCTACAAGCTCGTCGACATCATCGTCGGTCTGCGTCCGACCGTCGAGGAGGAGCGCGAGGGTCTCGACATCTCCGATCACGGCGAACGCGCTTACAACATGTAAGGGTTCTCCCGGGGCGCGATCTCACGAGATCGCGCCCAGAACTACGGTTCGGGCACATACCCGGCAATGCCCGGACCGTTGAGGGGCTCCAGCGCAAGCTGGAGCCCCTTTCTTTTGCGAAATAAGCACTGGATCAGCACCGCCGGCCGATGGTTAATCGCGTCTTAACCTCGCCGTATCTATGGTGGTTCTGATCCTTTTCCGGCTGGCCACGACGTTCGATCGGCCGCCTCAGGAGTGCTGGCATTTCACCGATGGCAACGACCGCTTCATCCCGCACGCCGCAAGGCCCCGGCAGTCAGGAGAGCGAGCGCTCGCCATTCGCCCGGCTGACCGAACTTTTGGCGCCCTATCAGCCAGCTAAGCCATTGATTACACTATCGTTAGGGGAGCCCCAGCACCCGGTTCCGGCGTTCGTCGCCCCCGTGCTGGCCAAGCATATCGCCGATTTCGGTCGCTATCCGATCGCCAAGGGCATCGACCCGTTCCGGCGGGCGGCTTCGAACTGGCTGTCGACCCGATTCCAGCTGCCGCGCCCGATCGATCCGGAAAGCGAGCTTCTGGTGCTCAACGGCAGCCGCGAAGGACTGTTCTTCGCGGCGATCACCGCCGCGCGCTATGTCGGCGAGCGCAAGGGCCGGCCGGCGATCCTGGTGCCCAATCCATTTTATCCCGCCTATGGCGCCGGCGCACGCGCCGCGGATTGCGAGACGATCTACCTGCCGACCACACCAGCCAATGGGTTCCTGCCGGATCTCGACGCGCTCGATGACGCCACGCTGGCGCGCACGGTGGCGATCTTCATCGCCTCGCCGGCCAACCCGCAAGGCGCGGTGGCGTCACCCGATTATTTCCGCCGGCTGAAACAGCTCGCCGACCGTTTCGGCTTCATGATCCTGAGCGACGAGTGCTACTCGGAAATCTACACCAAGCAGGCCCCTGGCAGCGCGCTGGAATCCGCCGGGCCCGACTTCACCAACGTGGTCGCGTTCCAATCGCTGTCGAAGCGATCGAACCTGCCGGGCATGCGGGTCGGTTTCGCGGCCGGCGACAAGAAGTTTCTCGCCATGTTTCACGAGCTGCGTAACGTCGCCGCACCGCAAGTGCCGGTGCCGCTGCAGCATGTCGCGATCGCGGCCTATAGCGACGAAACGCATGTCGAAGAGAACCGCAGGCTCTACCGCATCAAGTTCGATCTCGCCGACCAGATCCTCGGCAGCCGCTACGGCTATGTGCGGCCCGCCGGCGGCTTCTGCGTCTGGCTCGACGTCTCGGCGCGCGGCGGAGACGAAGCCGCGACCGTGAAACTCTACAAGGACGCCGGCGTGCGCGTGGTGCCCGGCAGTTACCTGGCGCGGCAACAGCCCGACGGCAGCAATCCCGGCGCCGGCTACATTCGTCTGGCGCTGGTCGCGGACGGCGAAACAACAGCCGAGGCGTTGCACCGGCTGGTCGAAATTCTGGATTAATCGCAGGTCAACATGAGCATGCCAGCGATCGAACGTGTCATTCCCCTGGTCGGCCAGTTGCCGGCCTCGATCCGCGAAGCGCTGGCGCGGCGGTTGCGCGAAGTCGCCGGGTTGGGCCTGATCGCGCTGGCGGGCGTGGCGGCGGCGGCGCTGATGACCTGGTCGGTGCAGGATCCAAGCTTGAGCCACGCGACGTCGCGCGCGATCCGCAACATCGTCGGCTATCCCGGCGCGATCGGCGCCGACCTCTTGATGCAGATTCTCGGCCTCGGCGCGATCATGCTGATCCTGCCGGTGGCGGTGTGGGGCTGGCGCATGCTGACCCACCGCACCTTCGACCGCGAAGCGCTGCGGATCGCCTGCTGGATCCTGTGCACGGTGATCTCGGCAGGCTTCGTCAGCTGCTGGCCGCATGGCGGCGCCTGGCCATTGCCCACCGGACTTGGCGGCGTCGTCGGTGACGCGCTGCTGCGCGCGCCGGCCGTCGTGCTCGGGGCGCCCGGATTTCTCTATCGCCTGGTCTACGGAGCAGCGCTTGGCGTGGCGATGACCGCAACATTCCTGATCGCCTGCGGCCTCGGCTCGCGTCCGCAGGACGAGGAATTGACGTCGATCGAGGACGACGACGCGCCGTTCGTGGAAGACGAAAGCGACGGCGGCTCGGTCTCTTTGGGATGGCTGTTCCATGCCGCGATGAGCGCCAAGGCGCGGCTCGGCTGGATGCTGTCGCGGGCCTACAGCTCGCTGGTTGCAAGCACGCCGGCCAAGAGCGCATCCGCGTTCGAACGTCAGGAACCCAATCTCGGCGGCCGCGCGGCGCCCTCGTTGGCGCCGCAGGCCGAGGAAGATTTCGAGGACGGTGAAGAGGAAGAAGACGACGAGGAGGAGGCGCCCGCCGCTCGCGCGCCGCGCAAGAAGGCTGCCGCCCGGCCGCCCGCGCGCAAATCGGCCGGCAAGTTCGAATTGCCATCCGTATCGGTGTTAACAGCGCCAAAAGCTTCCGACCGCCAGCCGCTCAGCAAATCCGAGCTGGACAACAATTCGCGCGCGCTGGAAGGCGTGTTGCAGGATTTCGGTGTGCGCGGTGAAATCGTCAAAGCCAATCCCGGCCCGGTCGTGACCCTGTACGAGCTCGAGCCCGCGCCCGGCATCAAATCGTCGCGCGTCATCGGCCTCGCCGACGACATCGCACGCTCGATGAGCGCGCTGTCGGCGCGCGTCGCGGTCGTCGCCGGCCGCAACGCCATCGGCATCGAATTGCCGAACGCGCATCGCGAAAAGGTTTACTTGCGCGAATTGCTGTCCGTGAAGGACGACTCGATGGCAAAGCTTCCGCTTTGCCTCGGCAAGAATATCGGTGGCGAATCCATCATTATCGATCTCGCGCGCACGCCGCATATGCTGATCGCCGGTACCACCGGCTCCGGCAAATCCGTTGCCATCAACACCATGATCCTGAGCCTGGTCTACCGGCTGCGCCCGGACCAGTGCCGCCTGATCATGGTCGATCCGAAAATGCTCGAACTGTCCGTCTATGACGGCATCCCGCATCTGCTGACGCCTGTTGTGACCGATCCGAAGAAAGCCGTGGTCGCGCTGAAATGGGCCGTGCGCGAGATGGAAGAGCGCTACAAGAAGATGTCCAAGCTCGGCGTGCGCAACATCGACGGCTACAATCAGCGCCTCGTCGAAGCCAAGGGCAAGGGCGAGGAACTGACCCGCACCGTTCATACCGGCTTCGACAAGGAAACCGGCAAGGCGATCTACGAGGAAGAAAAGCTCGACCTCGATCCGCTGCCCTATATCGTGATCATCGTCGACGAAATGGCCGACCTGATGATGGTCGCGGGCAAAGATATTGAAGGCGCCGTGCAGCGCCTGGCGCAGATGGCCCGCGCCGCCGGCCTGCACGTCATTCTCGCCACGCAGCGGCCGTCGGTCGACGTCATCACCGGTACCATCAAGGCGAACTTCCCGACCCGCATCTCGTTTCAGGTCACCTCGAAAATCGACAGCCGCACCATCCTCGGTGAAATGGGTGCCGAGCAACTGCTCGGCCAGGGCGACATGCTGTATATGGCCGGCGGCGGGCGCATCAGCCGCGTCCACGGCCCCTTCGTCTCGGACGAAGAGGTCGAGAAGGTGGTGCGTCACCTCAAGACGCAAGGACAGCCGGAATATCTCGAGGCGGTTACCGCGGAAGAGCCGACCGACGAAGGCGGCGCGGTATTCGATGCCACCGGCATGGGCGGCGATGGCGGCGGCGACCTGTTCTCGCAGGCGGTGGCGATCGTCAAGCGCGACCGCAAGGCATCCACCAGCTACATTCAGCGCCGGCTGCAAATCGGCTATAACCGCGCCGCTTCACTGATGGAGCGGATGGAACTTGAAGGCATCGTTGGGCAGGCTAACCATGCCGGCAAGCGCGAGATTTTGGTCGAAGAGGAAGAAAGCGGCTTCTGATACGTGTCGCAGGCCTGGGATGGCCGGCGTTGGAATAATATTCTCACGGAAAAACGATATCCGCCTTGACCGAAAATACGATAAAACGGCTGACAATCTGGCGGGGCAACTCGTTGCATAGAGATTCCAAGTTTCCGATGACAAAGCCATTCGCGAATCGCAGCCTGCGCACTGGCGTGGGGATGCTGACCGCGGCGTTCATGCTGAGCGTCGTGGTGCCATCTTCCGCGCAGAGCGTGCCGGTGCCGAAGCCTGCGCCAAAAGGCCGCGATGGCCAGATGAGCACCTCGGAAGCGCGCGGTCCGGCGACCACGGGAACAACGCAACCCCCTGAGCCAGTGATTCCCGATCCGCGCCGCAACGTGCCGGCCAATATTTTCGCCACCTTCGACGCCAACCAGAAGGCGCAGGCCGCGCGGGTCAGCGCCTATCTGTCTTCGCTGTCGACGCTGGTCGGAAATTTCGTGCAGGTCGGTCCCGACGGCAGCAAGACCAAGGGCGATTTCTACATTCAGAAGCCCGGCAAGGTGCGTTTCGAATATGATCCGCCGAGCCCGATCGAGATCGTTGCCGACGGATCGTCAGTGGCGGTGCGTGATCGCAAGCTTGTGACCCAGGACATTTATCCGCTGTCGCAGACGCCGCTGCGGTATTTGCTGTCGGACCGCATCGATCTGATGAAGGACACCAACGTCGTCAGCGTGACGGCTGATGATTTGTACGTCAGCGTCACTATCGAAGAAAAGCAGGCGCTGATCGGCACCAGCCGCCTGATGCTGATGATCGGCGCCAAGGACGGACAGCTCAAGCAGTGGACCGTGACCGATCCGCAGGGCTATGACACTACGGTTGCGGTCTACAATCTCGATACCACCAAGAAGGTCGATCCCAATCTGTTCAAGATCGACTTCACGGTCTACCCAACTTCGCCAGGCTGAATCCCTTATCCTCAAGCCTCATATGCACGGTGCATACATCTCGAGGGATGAGGCGTGTCTTTCTGCCGATGGCCTGATACATCAGTCCGATGCGCTTTTCCCTGACAACATGGAATATCAATTCGGTGCGGCTGCGCATCGATCTCGTCGCCAAATTCCTGAAATCGGTGCGGCCCGACGTGCTCTGCCTGCAGGAAACCAAATGCATCGATGATGCCTTTCCGCTGAAGCGCTTCAAGCGTCTTGGCTACGAGCACGTCGCGCTGAACGGGCAGAAGGGCTATCACGGCGTCGCGGTCATTTCGAAACTGCCATTCGAGAAAACCGACATCCGGACGTTCTGCAACAAGCTTGATTCACGTCACATCTCGGTCGAGTTCGGCGCCAGCGCGCAGCTCTCGAAGCCGCTGGTGCTGCACAATTTCTATGTTCCGGCCGGCGGCGATATTCCGGATCCCGCCCTCAATCCGAAATTCGAGCACAAGCTCAGCTTTCTCGACGAGATGAAAGCGTGTGAGCCGTTGCATCCGCACGGCGATGACCGGCACATTCTGGTCGGCGATCTCAACGTGGCACCGCATGAGAATGATGTGTGGTCACACAAGCAATTGCTGAAAGTGGTGTCGCACACGCCGATCGAATGCGAGAAGCTGCTGGCCGCGCAGGCCAGCGGTGAATGGATCGACGTCGCGCGCGACCGCATCCCGCTCTCGGAGAAGGTCTATACGTGGTGGAGCTACCGTGCCGCGGACTGGACCGTCGGCGACCGCGGCCGGAGGCTCGACCACATCTGGGTATCGCGCGCGCTCAAGGACGGCGTCAGCGATTTCAGGATCACGCGCGACGCGCGGAGCTGGGAGCGACCGTCCGATCATGTGCCGGTGACGGTGACGCTGGAAATATAGTTACATCTCGCCGTCCTGCGAGCGCAGGGACGACGAAGCGAAGTGCGTAAGATCGCGAAAAGCTAAGTACTCAGCTTCGCGCCGGCCATCAGGATATCGCTGGCAATCTGGCTGGTGCGGTTGGCGAATTCGTCGCGCAGCCGGCGCGCGGCGACGGGGTCGCTTTCGAGCACGCGGGCAAACAGGCTGCGCGCGACCCGAATCACCGAGGAATATTCCAGCGCGGTTGCGGTGGACGGCCGCGGCATCGCGACCACCAGCGCGAGCTCGCCGATCAGCGTGCCCGGACCCGCAACGATTTCGGCGCCGTTGCCATCCTCGATCCGGAAGGCCCCGCGCTGAACGACAAATCCGGCATCGGCTTCATCGCCTGCCGCGAACAGGAGATCGCCGCGCGCAAAATCGCGCTGCTCGGAGCCGATCGCGAGCATCCGCAGTGCGGCTTCCCCCAACACGCGCAGTGTCGGGACCCGCTCAAGCAAGGCAACATCATCTTCGATCGACATTTAGAACCGGTGATCGGGGCGCGCTAATTGCGAATCGTCGCCCGAATCGTATCACGGCACCAGCTTGTAGCCACCGGCTTCGGTCACCAGTATCTCGGGATTGGCGGCGTCTTTCTCGATCTTCTGCCTGAGACGGTAGATATGGGTTTCCAGGGTGTGGGTGGTGACGCCCGAATTATAGCCCCAGACTTCCTGCAGCAGCGTCTCGCGCGACACCGGCAATTGGCCGGCCCGGTAAAGGAAGCGCAGGATCGCGGTTTCCTTCTCGGTCAGCCTTACCTTCCTGGCGTTGGCGCCGGTCAGCATCTTGGAGCCGGGCCGGAAGCTGTAGGGGCCGACCGAAAACACCGCGTCTTCGCTGGCTTCGTGCTGGCGAAGCTGCGCCCGGATCCGGGCCAGCAGCACGGCGAACCGGAACGGCTTGGCGACATAGTCGTTGGCGCCTGATTCGAGCCCGAGAATGGTATCCGAATCGGTATCGTGCCCGGTCAGCATGATGATCGGGGCCTTGAAGCCGCCCTTGCGCAGGCTGCGGACTACTTCGCGGCCATCGGTATCCGGCAATCCGACATCCATCAGTACCAGATCGGGGGCATTGGCCTTGGCGGCGTTGGCGCCCTTGGCGCCGGTGTCGACGGCGGAGGCCTCGAATTCCTCGTGCAGCGACAACTGCTCGACCAGCGTGTCGCGCAGATCGGTGTCGTCATCCACGATCAGAATTTTGCGGGCATTGGCCATGTCGTACAATCCTCTGCAGCCGAAGCGCCTTCAGCCGAGTCCTGGGGCGGGAGCTTGATTCGTCAGTGTAGTTTCGTCTTGAAGTAGGAGACTGTTACAGATTCACAAGCCGAAACGCAGTGTACTCCAGAATATGCAGGGATTTGGATGAATGTCCTGTAATGGCGGCGAATGCGCCTTTTTGTCCCTCCGCTCATCGGAGGAGCGCCGATTCCCACGGAAAGGCAAGTTATTTCAATGGTTTCTGAAATGACTCCGGCTGATGGCCCGGCGGCGATGATCCGGGTTCGCGCCGCCGCCGGCAATCCGCGCCGCGGCTGGCTCACGGCCGGGGGGCTGACGGTGCCGGTCGCGCTCGGCCGCGGCGGCATCAAGGCCAACAAATGGGAAGGCGATGGCGGCACGCCGAAAGGCATCTTCCGGCCATTGCAGCTGTGGTGGCGGGCCGACCGGCACCCGCGGCCCCGGACCTACCTGCCGGTTCGCGCGATCCGGCCCGAAGACGCCTGGTGCGAGGACCCGGCGAGCCGCCATTACAACCAGCCGATGCGACTCGGTCCTGATCAAGGCGGCGACCGCCTCACACGCGACGACCACCTCTATGATTTCATCGTCGAGATCGACCACAACGCCGCGCCGCGCATCGCCGGCCGCGGCAGCGCGGTGTTCCTGCATCTGGCGCGGAGGGATTTTTCGCCGACCGCGGGCTGCATCTCGATGACCCAATCGGCGATGCTGCGCTTGCTGCAGCGACTTGGTCCGCAAACCCGAATCGTGATCGGGTGATACCCTCGGAGGCCAACGCCATGCTTGACGGACAAGAGATCGCAGCCGCCTCGCAGACCCTGATGGCGCATTGGCGCGGCGGCACCAAGCTTGCCGCGCTCGAACCGTCGCAACGGCCGCGCGACCGCGCCGAAGGTTATGCGATCCAGGCCGCGATCGAACAGAGTTCGGCAGGTGCGTTGTTCGGCTGGAAGATCGCCGCCACCAGCGAAGCCGGCCAAAAGCACATCAATGTCGATGGCCCGATGGCGGGGCGCATCCTGTCCGAAACCGTGATTGCCGATGGCGGCACGGCCTCGATGGCGGGAAACGAAATGCGCGTCGGCGAACCCGAATTCGCCTTTCGCATGGCGAGGGACCTGCCGCCGCGATCAGAGCCCTATACCGTGCAGGAGGTCCTCGACGCGGTCGGCACGCTGCATCCGGCGATCGAGATTCCGGATTCGCGGTTTTCCGATTTCGTCAGTGCCGGTGCCGCGCAGATCATCGCCGACAATGCCTGCGCGCATCTGTTCGTGCTGGGCCCACCGACGTCAGCGAATTGGCGTGCGCTTGATCTCGTCGAACACCGACCAGTCATCGCGCTGCGCGGCCAGCAATATATCGGTCACGGCAAGAACGTGCTTGGCGATCCCCTGATAGCGCTGGCCTGGCTTGCCAATGAATTGCGTGAGCTCGGCGTAACGCTCAAGGCAGGGCAGATCGTCACCACCGGCACCTGCCACCCGCCATTGCCGATCCAATCCGGCGATCTGTTCGCCGCCGATTTCGGTTCGCTCGGAAAAGTATCGGTGGCATTCAGCTAGGCGCGGGTCGATTATCTCATCCTGCACGCCGCTGGCGAGCCATCGAGGGATGCAGACGAACGCGCGGCCTCACCGATGCCCGAAAATCGCCGAGCCGACCCGGACATGGGTGGCGCCGAACTGGATCGCGATCGCGAAGTCCGCGCTCATGCCCATCGACAGGTTCTTCAGCCCGTTGCGCGCGGCGATCTTCGCCGTCAGCGCGAAGTGCGGCGCCGGCGCATCCTCGACCGGCGGAATGCACATCAGGCCGGAAATCTGCAAACCGTATTTCTCGCGGCAGCCGGCAATGAAGGCGTCCGCCTCGGCCGGCGCCACGCCGGCCTTCTGCGGCTCCTCGCCGGTGTTGAGCTGAACGAACAATTCGGGGCGCCGTTTTTGAGAATCGATTTCCTTGGCTAACGCTTCACAAATACTCGGACGGTCGACCGAATGGATGGCGTCGAACAGCGCCACCGCCTCTTTGGCCTTGTTGGATTGCAGCGGTCCGATCAGATGCAAGGCCATGCCGGGGTAGGCCGACATTAACCCTGGCCACTTCGCTTTGGCTTCCTGCACGCGATTTTCGCCGAAAACGCGCTGTCCGGCCATGATAACCGGAGCGATCGCGTCCGCATCGAATGTTTTCGACACCGCGATCAACGTGACCGACGCGCGATCGCGTCGCGCTTCGCTGCACGCGCGCTGGATGTCCGCCTCCACCGAAGCGAGCGCGCTTGGTAAAGGCCGGGTTACCGGCGAGGGATTTTCGGTCGCCATGGCGTCCACCGATCGTAGATTTACGGAGTAAGTCGAATTTTACCTAGTTCAGGAAAGGCTTCTTGAACCCTTCCCGCTATGTTGCATGTGGGGTTGGGGCATAACGATGTCGAGTTTCACATTCAATCGTAAAAGAGCCAAGCTGCAAAAGCTGCTTGGAATCCGTGCGCGGCTTGCTTTGCTGGCGCTGATCCTGGTGGCGCCGTTGATGCTCGACCGCGCCCGATCGCTCGAAGACGCCCGCGGCAAGCAGCTTGCCCACGCCTCCCAGGAATTCTCCGAGCTGGCGGTGCACAGCGCCGACACCCAGCGGGAAGTCATTACATCCGTCGGGACGATGCTGAAGTCCGCGGCCTATATTCGCGCGTCAGCGGGCGGCGTCAGCCGCAGTTGCGACATTCTGCGCGCCAGCCTGCCGGTCAACCTGCCCTGGATTCGCGCTTTGATGATCGTCGGCGGCGACGGACACGTGCAGTGCGCAACGCGGCCTTCGCTGGTCGGCCTCGATTTAAGCCAACGCGCCTATCTCAAACAGGCCCGCGAGGCCCACGACGTCGTATTCAGTGACTTTCTATTCTCGATGGCGACCGACCTGCCGATCGTGATGGCGGCCTATCCGGTCTCCGCCATCAAGGATGATGCGGACGCCGTGATCGTGGCCGGCGTCAATATCGACTGGATGTCGAAGATCATGGGCGATCTCGGTGGCCGTCCCGGGATCTCGGCGGTGCTGATCGACAGCACCGGCATCGTGATGGCCGCGCCGGCGGATCAGGCCAGCATGGTCGGCCGCGCGCTGGACAAGATACCTCTATTGTCCGCCATCGCCGACAAGGCGATCGATTCAGACCACGCGGACGGATCGCTTTCGTTCGTCGCCGCCGACGGCTCGCGACGTACGGTGAACTTTGCGCGGATTCCCGGTACACAATCGCGCCTGATCGTCAGCATCGACGAGACCAAGGTGTCGGCCGCAATCAACCGCGACATCCGCACCGCCTATCTGCAACTCGGCTTTGTCTGCCTGTTCGTGCTGCTCGGTGCGCTGGTCGCCGCCGAGAAGCTCATCATTCACCCGATCGAGATCATGGCGGCGACGGCCAAGCGCTTCGGCGGGGGCGATTGGTCGGCCCGCGCCGCGCGCGGCCGGCTGCCGGCGGAATTCGTGCCGCTGGCGCGTGCCTTCAACGCGATGGCCGCGCAGCTTGGCGAACGCGAACGCGAACTGGTCGCGACCAACGACCGGCTCACCGTGATGGCCTCGATCGACATGCTGTCCGGCCTCGCCAACCGGCGTGGCTTCCAGAGCCGGCTCGATTTCGAATGGATGCGGTCGCAGCAATATGACAGCGAACTGTCGCTGCTGATGATCGACGTCGACCACTTCAAGCTGTTCAACGACACCTATGGCCATCCCGAAGGCGATGCCTGTCTCACCAGGCTCGGCGAGACGCTGGCCGGAATCGCGGCCGATACCATGGGCTTCGCCGGGCGCTATGGCGGCGAGGAGTTCTGCCTGCTGCTGCCGAACACCAACGCGACCCGGGCGCTGGAAATCGGTGAGCAGGTGCGGTCGGCGATCGAGAGCCTCGCAATGCCTCATTGCACCTCGAAGCATCAAATCGTCACCGCCAGCGTCGGGGTGGCCTGCACCAGGCCCGACGGTACGCAGCGGCCGGGCGACCTGATCGAAGCCGCCGATGCGGCGCTGTACGCCGCCAAGCATCGTGGCCGTAATGCCGTGGTCGAACACGGCTTTGTCCGGGTTACCGACGGCGGCTCGATGGCGATGGCGAGCTAGCCCGACCCTTCCCTTCCGCACGGCATAAAGTGATCCGGCTGGGCATCGCCCGGACCGTCCAACCCGTTGACCCCGCAGCCGCTTTTGTGGCCTAGTCCGCCGTCTCCGAAAAACGGCCTCGGGCCACCGAAAAGTCCTGCAATTCCATGACCTCCGAACGTTATAACGCGCGCGAATCCGAGCCACGCTGGCAACGCCAGTGGGACCAACAAGCGATCTTCACCTCCAAAAACGACGATCCGCGGCCGAAATATTACGTGCTGGAGATGTTCCCCTACCCGTCCGGGCGCATCCATATCGGGCACGTCCGCAACTACACGCTGGGCGACGTGCTGGCGCGGTTCATGCGCGCCAAGGGCTTCAACGTGCTGCATCCGATGGGCTGGGACGCCTTCGGCCTGCCGGCGGAAAACGCCGCGATCGAGCGCAAGGTCGCGCCCAAGGCGTGGACCTACGACAACATCGCCGCGATGAAAAAGCAGCTGCAGTCGATCGGGCTGTCGCTGGATTGGGCGCGCGAATTCGCCACCTGCGACCCGTCTTACTACAAGCATCAGCAGAAGATGTTCCTGGATTTTCTGCGCGCCGGACTCGCCGAGCGCGAGAAGCGCAAGATCAACTGGGATCCGGTCGACATGACCGTGCTCGCCAACGAGCAGGTGATCGACGGCCGCGGCTGGCGCTCCGGCGCCGTGGTCGAACAGCGCGAGATGAACCAGTGGGTCTTCAAGATCACGAAGTACTCGCAGGAGCTGCTCGACGCGCTCGACACGCTCGACCGCTGGCCCGACAAGGTGCGGCTGATGCAGCGCAACTGGATCGGGCGTTCCGAAGGCCTGCTGGTGCGCTTCGCGCTCGATTCGGCAACCTCGCCCGCCGGCGAAAGCGAATTGAAGATTTTCACGACGCGGCCTGACACCTTGTTCGGCGCCAAGTTCATGGCCATTGCCGCCGACCATCCGCTGGCCCAGGCCGCGGCGGCGAAGAATCCAAAGCTCGCCGAGTTCATCGCCGACGTCAAACGTATCGGCACCGCGCAGGAGATCATCGACACCGCCGAGAAGCAGGGCTTCGATACCGGCATCCGCGCGATCCATCCGTTCGACGAAAACTGGAAGCTGCCGGTTTACGTCGCGAACTTCGTGCTGATGGAATACGGCACCGGCGCGATTTTCGGCTGTCCCGCGCACGACCAGCGCGACCTCGACTTCGTCAACAAATACGGCCTCGGCAACATTCCGGTGGTCTGCCCGGAAGGCCAGGATCCGAAGACATTTGTCATCACCGACACCGCCTATGACGGCGACGGCCGCATGATCAATTCGCGCTTCCTCGACGGCATGACGATCGCGGACGCCAAGGAAGAGGTGGCAAAACGGCTCGAAGCCACCGTGCGCGGCAACATGCCGGTCGCCGAGCGGCAGGTGAACTTCCGCCTGCGCGACTGGGGCATCTCGCGCCAGCGCTATTGGGGCTGTCCGATCCCGGTGATCCATTGCCCGACCTGCGATGTCGTGCCGGTACCGGATAAGGATCTGCCGGTGGTGCTGCCCGAGGATGTCAGCTTCGACAAACCCGGCAACGCGCTCGACCATCATCCGACCTGGAAGCACGTCAGCTGTCCGCAATGCGGGGCCAAGGCTGTCCGCGAAACCGACACCATGGACACCTTCGTGGATTCGTCGTGGTACTTCGCGCGCTTCACCGATCCCTGGAACGAGAACGCGCCGACGACGGCTGATGTGGTCAACCGGATGATGCCGGTCGATCAATATATCGGCGGCGTCGAGCACGCGATCCTGCATCTGCTGTACAGCCGCTTCTTCATCCGCGCGATGAAGGCCACCGGCCATATCGGCATGAAGGAGCCGTTCGCCGGCATGTTCACGCAGGGCATGGTGGTGCACGAGACCTACCAGAAGGCCGACGGCGCCTATGTCACGCCGGCCGAAGTGAAGATCGAGACCGGCGCCAATGGCAAGCGCGCGACGCTGTTGACATCAGGCGAAGAGGTCGCGATCGGCGCCATCGAGAAGATGTCGAAGTCGAAGAAAAACACCGTCGATCCCGACGATATCATCGCGACCTACGGCGCCGACGTCGCGCGCTGGTTCATGCTGTCGGATTCGCCGCCGGACCGCGACGTGATCTGGAGCGACGAACGCGTCCAGGGCGCCTCGCGCTTCGTGCAACGGCTGTGGCGGCTGGTCAATGAATCGGCCGAAATCGCCAAGTCGGCTCCGGCGGCACGGCCGGCGGCGTTCGGTTCCGACGCGCTGGCCCTTCGCAAGGCCGCCCATGGCGCGCTGGACAAGGTCTCCACCGGTATCGAAAAGCTGCATTTCAACGTCTGTCTCGCCCATATCCGGGAATTCGCCAACGCGCTGGCCGAAATTCTGGGTCGCGAGGGCACGCCGTCGCCGGACCTTGCCTGGGCCGTCCGGGAGGCCGCTGTCATTCTTGTTCAACTGTTCTCGCCGATGATGCCGCATCTGGCCGAAGAGTGCTGGCAGGTGCTGGGGCAGCAGGGCCTGGTTTCGGAGGCGAATTGGCCCCAAATCGAACGAGATTTGCTGGTCGAAGACACGGTAACGCTGGTGGTTCAGGTCAACGGCAAGAAACGGGGCGAGGTCACAGTGGCGAGCCAGGCCCAAAATCCGGAAATTGAGGCTGCCGTTTTGGCGCTCGATACGGTAAAACAGGCCCTGGACGGCAAGGCTGTCCGCAAAGTGATTATCGTGCCCAAGAGGATCGTGAATGTCGTCGGCTAGAATTGGCATCGCCGCTCGGCTTCTGGCCATCATCGCCCTCGCAGCGCTGACGGCCGGCTGCTTCCAGCCGATGTATGCCGAACACACCGACGGCTCGCCCGGCCTGCGCGAAAAGCTGCTGACGGTGGACCTTCCACCCATCGACAAGCCCAACGCGTCGCGGGAAGCCCGCGTCGGGGTAGCCATCCGCAACGCGCTGGCATTCAAGCTCTACGGCAATGCCACCGGTGCTCCACCGCTTTACAAGCTGGTGATCAAGTTCAGCAGTAGCCGTTCGGACCTGATCATCGATCCGACCACCGCACTACCTACTACCGAGAATTTGGGAATCGATGCCCAATACAATCTGGTCGAGATTGCGACGGACAAGTCGGTGATGACCGGCACCACGTTCTCGCACCTCTCCTATGATATCCCGGGCAGCTACCAGCGTTTCTCGCGCGCCCGGGCTTACCGCGATGCCGAGGATCGCGCCGCGGAAGAAATCGCCGATCATATCCAGACCCGGCTGGCATCCTTCTTCTACGCCGGAACCTGAGTTGGTCGCGCTTCGCGGCAGGGACATCGACCTTTTCCTGGCCCGGCCGGATGCCGGCCGCCCCATCATCCTGCTCTACGGTCCCGATGCCGGCCTGGTGCGCGAACGCGCCGATGCGCTGCTCGCCTCCGCGGTCGACGATCCCAACGATCCGTTTTCACTGGTGAGACTGGACGGTGACGAACTCTCGGCCGAGCCGTCGCGGCTGGTCGATGAGGCGATGACGGTACCGCTGTTCGGCGGCCGCCGCGCTATCAGGGTTCGCGCCGGCTCGCGCAGTTTCGCCAGCGGCATCGACACGCTGGCGGATTCGCCGATCAAGGATTGCCGCATCGTGATCGAGGCCGGTGAGTTGCGGCCGGAATCACCGCTGCGCAAAGCATGCGAGCGCGCCAAGACCGCGGTCGCCATCGCCTGCTATCCCGACGGCGAGCGCGACCTCGCGAAACTCATCGACGACGAATTGCGCGCTTCGAACCTGCGCATCGCGGCGGATGCGCGCGCCTCTTTGACGGCGCTGCTCGGCGGCGACCGTCAGGCCTCACGCAACGAATTGCGCAAGCTCACGCTCTATGCGCACGGCAAAGGCGAAGTCACGCTCGAGGATGTGATGGCGGTCGTCGCCGACGCCTCCGAATTAAAGATCGATCCGATCGTGGACGGCGCCTTCGCCGGACGCCCGGACCTGGTCGAAACCGAATTCGCCAAGGCCATGGTCGCCGGCACCTACCCCGGCATGATCATTTCGGCAGCCCAGCGCCAGGCGGCATGGCTGCATAAAACCGCGCTCGCGGCAGCCGAGGGAACGCCGGTGTCGACGCTGCTCGACAGCGGCTTTCCCCGGTTGCACTTTTCGCGCAAGGCCAATGTCGAGATAGCGTTGCGCTATTTCAATGCGGCGCGGCTGGTCGCTATCATCGAGCAGCTCGCCGTCGCGGCACTGGAGATGCGCAAGCAAGCCTCGCTGGCGGCCGTGATCGCGCAGCGCACGCTGCTGTCGATTGCGGTGAACGCAAAACGTCGAGGGTGAGCTAACTCTTCGCTTCCAGCCGCTGCACCACCTCGTCGAGCTGATCGAGGTCGCGATAGCGAATCACGACGGTGCCGCCGGGATCGCGGTGATCGACGCTGACGGCCAGGCCGAGCGCGTCGCTGACGCGCTTCTCCAGCGCGACCGTATCGGGGTCTTTCGCCTTGGCGCCGGCGCGCGGCTTCTGGACTTTGCGAACCGGCACGCCTTCCTCATGCGCCAGTGCTTCGGCCTGGCGCACATTGAGACCTTCCTCGACGATGCGTTTGGCAGCCGCACTGGGATCAGGCACGCCGATCAGCGCGCGCGCGTGGCCGGCCGACAACTGGCCGGACGCGATATAGGCCTGGACGTCGGCGGGCAGTTTGGTCAGCCGCATCATGTTGGCGACATGGCTGCGGCTCTTGCCGACGATTTTCGCAATCTCGTCCTGGCTGCGTTTGAATTCATTGGCGAGCGCGTGATAGCCCTGCGCCTCTTCCATCGCGTTGAGATTTTCGCGCTGCACGTTTTCGATGATCGCGATCTCGAGCGCATCGCTGTCGCTGACCTCGACCGGCACGATCGGCACTTCGTGCAGACCCGCGATCTGCGAGGCGCGCCAGCGGCGCTCGCCGGCGATGATCTCGTAACGATCCTGCGCGCCCTTGACCGCACGCACCACGATCGGCTGGATCACGCCATGCTGCCTGATCGAATCGGCGAGCTCGCCGAGTTCGGCCTCGGGAAATTCGCGGCGCGGATTGCGCGGATTGGGCTTGATGAATTCGATCGGCACCTTGCGCTGCGCGCGCGGCCGTTCGTGATGCGCGGCCTCGCCGCCGACATCTCCGATCAGACTTGCAAGACCGCGGCCCAGTCGGGAACGCGCTTCATCGGCCATCGCCAGCTCCCTTGGATTCACTCGTAGCACTCCAAATTAGACGCCGTGTTTTTCAATCATCCTTCGAGGCTCGGGGCGCTTGCCCCTCGCACCTCAGGATGACGCTGCGATTCTTGTCGTCATCCTGAGGTGCGAGCCATCTTTGGCGAGCCTCGAAGGATGGTGGTTTTTCTCAATGCGTGCGCAGCTCGCGCTCGCGCTGGATCACTTCCGTCGCAAGCTTGAGATAGGCGTCGCTGCCGACGCATTTGAGATCGTACACCAGCACCGGCTTGCCGTAGGACGGCGCCTCGGAGATGCGGACGTTGCGCGGGATCATGGTGTTGTAGACCTTGGATCCCATGAACTGCCTGACATCGGCGACAACCTGGTTCGACAGATTGTTGCGCGAGTCGAACATGGTCAGCACGATGCCATGGATCGACAAATTCGGATTGAGGGTCGAGCGCACCTGCTCGACGGTCTGCAGCAATTGCGACAGACCTTCGAGCGCGAAGAACTCACACTGCAGCGGCACCAGGATCGCATCGGATGCGGCCATCGCATTGACGGTGAGAAGATTGAGCGACGGCGGGCAATCGATCAGCACATAGGTGTAGTCGGTCTCATCGGTGGCGTTGATGTTGAGCGCCGCGATCGCATCGCGCAGCCGATAGGCGCGATCGCGCGTCGATCCCAATTCCAGTTCGAGGCCGGAGAGATCCATCGTCGAAGCGGCGATATGCAGCCGGGGCACCGCGGTCGCCACCACGGCATCGCGCAGCGGCGCCTCGCCGATCAGCACGTCATAGGTCGAGACATTGCGGCTGCGGCGATCGATGCCAAGACCGGTCGAGGCGTTGCCCTGCGGATCGAGATCGACGATCAGCACACGCTCGCCGATGGCCGCCAGTGCCGTGCCGAGATTGATCGCGGTCGTGGTCTTGCCGACACCGCCCTTTTGGTTGGCGAGCGACAAAATGCGCGGATGGCCGGGCGGCTTTGGCGCCCTATCCTCTTGATATACTTGATCAATTACGGTCATGCTGATGCGCCATGGGCTCTGGAGGACGGATTACGCCGCTCGATCTGGTCGAGCTCGACGATCCAGCCGTGTCCGCCGGTGCGGCTGGAATGCAATTGTGGCTTGATATTCCAATATTTAGTGGCTTCGGTCAATTCCGCCTCTACATCTTGGCCCTTCAGAAACAAGGCTTTTGCGCCCCGCTTCACCAAGGGTTCGGCGAAACCGATGAGTTGGTGTAGCGGAGCCACCGCCCGAGCGGTGACGCAATCAACGCTGCCAACCGCACTATCCACACTATCCCCGATATCCGTCAGGTGAAGTTTGCCTGGCGCGTTGGTAACGCGCAGCGCTTCGCGCAGGAAAGCGCCCTTCTTGGAATTGCGCTCGACCAGGTGGATCATCGCACCGGGAATCTCCGCCAGCGCGCAAGCCAGCACTACGCCGGGAAAGCCGCCACCACTGCCGAAGTCGGCCCAGACCTTCGCCGTCGGCGCCAGCGCCAAAAGCTGCAGCGAATCCGAGATGTGCCGGGTCCATAGATGCGGAAGCGTCGACGGCGCGACCAGATTGGTTTTGGCCTGCCATTCCAGCAGCAGGCCGACATAGCGATCCAACCGCGCCTCTGTTTCGCGTGAAACCGGCGTCAACGCGAGTGCCGCCGCTTTATCGGACGGAAGCACCGGGGAGCTGGTGTGTTTGGGCGAGTTGGACATCGATCTTCCTGATTAAGCCGTTACCTTGAGATAGTCGGGCCTCGGCAGGTCTCCCAGCTTGAATCGGCCGTGCTTTGGTCGCGCATATCTCAAAGTCTGACGCAAAAAGCAGCCCTTTCGAAGAGTTCGTCATACCCGGCCTGTCCCGGGTATCCACGCCTTTACTGCGCTTAAGCGGGAACGACGTGGATAGCCGGGACGAAGCCCGGCCATGACGAATAGCAGCTCCCGTGAACGAATAGGATTGGGTATCGCTCCCCTCATCTGTTTCACGTGAAACGTAGCGCCGGGTATCTCTGGGCCTTCGCCATTCGTGAAAGCCCGGTCCTGTTTCACGTGAAACAGCTCACGCCGTCGCCTTTGACGCCTTGCGTCGTGCTTCTCTTCGCAGATAGGCCGCCAGGATACCCAGCGCCGCCGGTGTCAGACCATCGAGTCGCCCGGCCTGCCCGACCGTGCGCGGCCGTGCCTTCTCAAGCTTCGATCGGGCTTCATTGGAGAGCCCGGGCACATCGGCATAATCGATATCGGTCAAGCACCAGGCCTTCATCGCGACGGAAGGCATCGACATCGGCGGTCTGGCGCTTGAGATAGACGTCGTATTTGGCATCGATCTCGAGATGGGTCGCGATCGATGGGTCAATGGCTGACAATTCCGGCCAGATCCCGCGCAACTCGGCCCATCCGATCTCCGGATAGGCCAGTAGTTCAAAGGCCGAGCGGCGATGACCATCTCGATTGAGCGCCAGGCCGTGCTTGGCGGCTTCATTCGGGGTGATCGAGAGGGTCTTCGCCAGCGACTTCGCGGCATCCAGCGCCGCCATCTTGGCGCGATGGTGCTGCGAACGCGCGGCTCCGACACAGCCAAGGGCTATTCCCTTGTCGGTCAGGCGTTGATCGGCATTGTCGGCCCGTAAGGTCAGGCGATATTCCGCCCGCGACGTGAACATCCGATACGGCTCGGTGATGCCACGGGTCACGAGATCGTCGATCATCACGCCGAGATAGCCGTCGGCGCGATCGAACACGATGGGATCGGCGCTTCCGGCCGCCAATGCGGCATTCAAACCCGCAACGATCCCCTGCGCCGCGGCCTCTTCATAGCCCGTGGTGCCGTTGATCTGGCCGGCCAGGAACAGCCCCGGCAAGCGCTTGGTCTGCAGGGTCGGATCGAGTTCGCGCGGATCGATATGGTCGTATTCGATGGCATAACCGGGCCTGATCATACGGACCCGCTCCAGGCCCGGAATGGTCGCCAGGATCGCCAACTGCACTTCTTCCGGCAGCGAGGTCGAGATGCCGTTTGGATAGACCGTGCTGTCGTCGAGACCTTCCGGCTCCAGGAATATCTGGTGTCCATCACGATCACCGAAGCGAACGATCTTGTCTTCGATCGACGGGCAATAACGCGGCCCGCTGCTCTTGATCTGCCCCGAATACATCGGGGAACGATGCACATTCGCCCGGATCACCTCATGGGTGGCCGGCGTGGTGCGGGTAATGCCGCACTGGATCTGTGGCGTCGTAATCCGGTCGGTCATCACCGAAAACGGCTCCGGTGGATCGTCGCCGGGCTGCATCTCGACGGCGGACCAGTCGATCGTGGTGCCGTCGAGCCGCGGCGGCGTGCCGGTCTTCAGGCGTCCGAGCGTAAAGCCGGCGCGCTCGAACGAGGCCGAAAGCCCCAGCGCCGGCGCCTCGCCGACCCGGCCCGCGGGCCAGTTCCGTTCGCCGAGATGGATCAGCCCGCGCAAAAACGTGCCGGTCGTAATAACGACCGCGGCGGCCGGCAGCTCCCGGCCATCGGCCAGGCGAACGCCGACGGCCCGGCCGTTTGAGACCAGCAGCTCGTCGGCCTCCCCCTCTATCGTCAGAAGGTTCGCGGTGGCTTCGATCGCGGCCTGCATCGCCTGGGCATACAGCTTGCGGTCGGCCTGCGCGCGCGGGCCCCGAACCGCCGGACCCTTGCGTCGGTTCAGCATCCGAAACTGGATACCACCGGCGTCAGCGACCCGGCCCATCAAGCCATCGAGCGCATCGACTTCGCGGACCAGATGACCCTTGCCGAGCCCGCCGATCGCGGGGTTGCAGGACATCGCGCCGATGGTCGTGAATCGATGCGTGACCAACGCGGTGGTCGCGCCCATGCGCGCCGCGGCACTGGCGGCCTCGCACCCGGCGTGGCCACCACCGATGACGATGACGTCAAACGATGTTGGGGCGGAAATCATGCGAGACTTCTATCCGGAGACGGTTGCGTCAGGAAGTCGGAAATTTGTCGATCGCGGTGTTTCACGTGAAACAGCGCGTGGGCAGAAGCCGGGGCTCGGTTCCCAGGGTAACTTGTTTCACGTGAAACAGTGTCATAGGAATGAATAAAGAAATGAACTAAGAAATATTACTTCCCTATACAGAATTCCCGAAAGATCACATCCAGGATATCCTCGACATCAACCCGGCCCAATAGCCGGCCCAGCGCATAAGCAGCCGCCCGCAAATCCTCCGCGGCGAGTTCCTCGCCCTGCTCGAACATCAAAATGCTGCGTTGCAGCGACCGTGTAGTTTGCTGCAGCAATTGCCGCTGCCGATCCCGCGTGATCAAGCCGCCCTCGTCGCCGCCAAAGAAATCCTGCGCGAAACCGACCAGGGACGAGATCAACGCGGGAATGCCATCGCCTCGATCAGCCGAAATCTCAAAGTCCGCACCGGAGCTATCGGCGCCAAGATCGATCTTGTTGCGCACCATCCATAACGGTGCGGCCGCTTCCTCCGGCCGCGCTGAAATTGCCGAATCGAACAGCCACAGCACTAGATCCGCTTCCGCGGCCCGTGCCCGAGCGCGACGCACGCCTTCCTGCTCCACCGGATCCTCGGTCTCTCGAATCCCGGCCGTGTCGATCACCGTCACCGGATAACCGTCGAGATCGAGCTGCACCTCGATCACGTCGCGCGTGGTGCCGGCATGGGGCGAGACGATCGCAACCTCGCGCCGCGCCAGTTGATTGATCAAGGTCGACTTGCCGACATTCGGCGGTCCGGCGATCGCCACCACCAGCCCGTCCCGCAGCCGTTCAGCTTTGCCCTGTGCCGCCAGGGCTTCTTCGATTTCCGCCAACAGCGATTCGATTTTCGCACGCGCCGGTGCGATCAATTCGGCCGAGACGTCGCCCTCATCGGAAAAATCAATTCCCGCCTCGATCAGCGCCGACGCTGCAATGATTCGCTCACGCCAGTCGCGCGCTTTGTCGCCAAGCAATCCCTTCAATTGACGCAGCGCCTGGCGCCGCTGCCGATCGGTGTCGGCATGGATCAAGTCGTCGAGACCTTCGGCCTCGGTCAGATCAAGCTTGCCGTTCTCGAAGGCGCGCCGGGTGAACTCGCCGGGCTCCGCCGCCCGCACATTCTCCAGGCTCGAGAGCGCGGCGAACAAAGAGGCCAATACCGCGCGGCCGCCATGGACGTGAAACTCGGCGACATCCTCGCCGGTGGCGCTGGCCGGTCCCGGAAACCACAGCACCACCGAATCGTCGATCGGCTGTCCATGCGTGTCACGCAGCACGGCCCGGGTCGCGACCCGCGGCGGCGGCACTTTGCCGGCAAGCCCGGTCACCGCTGTGGCAGCCTCCGGACCCGACATCCGCACAATGGCGATCGCACTTGGCGCTCGCCCGGACGACAGGGCAAAAATGGTCTGTTCCCGTGGATGCATCGCCTATTTGCCTCCGACTTTTCAAAGAGGCAAAGCAATTCAAGAGCGCGAACGCACGGCAATGCGAGCCTAGTGCCGCGACCATTGTGCGCCGCACAATAATTACAGCATTTTGCTGCAGCACCAAGCGCAGCAATCCCGGTGGCTCATCACACCTCAAAACCTGCGGATTCCGCCTGCCGGCCAATCCATCATGAGCGGACTTCCCGGTTGCCTGGCGCCGGAGCGCGAGCAAATCGCACGACTGAATGGGGGCGCTGCTTTATGTCGGGGCAGCTCTAATTGCCTCACATTGCTCGATGTTCTCAGCTTTGCTGCGACGACCTGCATCTGTTCGACAGAATTGGACATCCACGACGCTGGGCGTCATCAGCGCTCGCGGCGCCGGACTCCATTTGCTGCCATTGCGTAGCCTCAAAGCTGGATGAGGCTTTTTGTGCGATGCACTAATAAACTGCAGCATTTCCGCAGCATTTTGCTACACCGATCACGCCCATGCAAGCGACTTAAAGCCGCCGAGGCGCTAGACCTCAGCGATATCAGATACTTGCGGCAGGCACGCTCCACCACCGCCGATTTCGCCATATTGCACCCTTGCTGCAGCAAAACTGCGCAGCATGGATATTTGGAGCGGTACGAAAAAGGGCGCCCGGCTCTCGCCGCGGCGCCCTTCCGAAACCGTCCGCTGGCTCAGGTATTCATCGAATCGAAGAATTCCGAGTTGTTCTTGGTGTTGCGGAGCTTGTCGAGCAGGAAGTCGATCGCATCCATCGTGCCCATCGGATTCAGGATCCGGCGCAGCACATACATTTTCTTCAGCAACTGCGGATCGGTGATCAGCTCTTCCTTGCGGGTGCCGGAGCGTGAAATATCGATCGCCGGGAAGGTCCGCTTGTCCGAGACCTTGCGATCCAGGATCAGTTCCGAGTTACCGGTGCCCTTGAATTCTTCGAAGATCACTTCGTCCATTCGGCTGCCGGTATCGACCAGCGCGGTGGCGATGATGGTGAGCGACCCGCCCTCCTCGATGTTGCGCGCGGCGCCGAAGAAGCGTTTTGGCCGCTGCAGCGCGTTGGCATCGACACCGCCGGTCAGAACCTTGCCGGATGACGGCACCACGGTGTTGTAGGCCCGGCCCAGGCGGGTAATCGAGTCCAGCAGGATCACGACGTCACGGCCGTGTTCAACCAGCCGCTTGGCCTTCTCGATCACCATCTCGGCGACCTGGACGTGACGCACCGCCGGTTCGTCGAAGGTGGAGGACACTACCTCGCCCTTCACCGAGCGCTGCATGTCCGTGACTTCTTCCGGCCGCTCGTCGATCAACAGCACGATCAGATAGCATTCCGGATGATTGGCGGTGATCGAGTGCGCGATGTTCTGCATCAGCACGGTTTTACCGGTGCGCGGCGGCGCCACGATCAAAGCGCGCTGGCCCTTGCCGATCGGCGCGACGATGTCGATAACCCTTGCAGACAAGTCTTTCCGGGTGGGATCTTCGAGCTCGAGCCGGAAACGCTGATCGGGAAACAGCGGGGTCAGATTGTCGAAATTGACCTTGTGCTTGGACTTTTCCGGATCTTCGAAGTTGAGCGTATTGACCTTCAGCAGCGCAAAATAGCGCTCGCCTTCCTTCGGGCTGCGGATATGGCCTTCGATGGTATCGCCGGTGCGCAGACCGAAGCGGCGGATCTGCGAAGGCGAGACGTAGATGTCATCCGGGCCTGGCAAATAATTGGCGTCCGGCGAGCGCAGAAATCCGAAGCCGTCGGAGAGAACCTCGACGACGCCTTCGCCGATAATGTCGGTTTCCTGAATCGCGAGCTGCTTGAGAATGGCGAACATCAACTCCTGCTTGCGCATGGTGCTGGCGTTTTCGACCCCTTTTTCCTCCGCAAACGTGACGAGCTCAGCCGGCGTCTGGGATTTGAGGTCTTGAAGTTTAATTTCCCGCATTGGGGTGGTCCTGTGGAGTAACTAAGAGGGGAGGGGGTGCTAGGTGGCTTTAGGGAATGCGGACGCGAAATCAGGATGGTCCGCAGGTCTGAGCGAGGAAAGTGCCGGTGAGGCTTCAAACCTGATGTGACGGCCGGCTCAACAATGAAGCCGACGCGCAACCACATCCGCCTGCGTGGGGTGGGACTTCAACAATATAGAAAATCACGCTGCGCTCTGCAAGGAGGTCCAAAGCGATGCTCACCTGCTTTTGTCAGGAATCAACATCGTCAAAACGGTTTGACCACTACCAAAATAACGATCCCGATCATCAACAAGGTCGGTACCTCATTGATAAACCGATAGAATCTCTGGCTTCGCTGATTTCGGTCGGCGGCGAAATCCTTCACGCAACGAGAAAAAAAACCGTGCAAACCGGACAGCAGCACCACCAGCAACAATTTTCCGTGCAACCACGGGGCAGAAAACCAGTGACCGGACCACGCCAGGTAGAGCCCGGCCAACCACGTCACGATCATCGCCGGATTGATGATCGCTTTCAGCAACCGCCGTTCCATCACCTTGAACGTCTCGGACTGCTTCGATCCGATCTCGGCTTCGCAATGATAGACAAACAGCCGCGGCAGATAGAGCATTCCCGCCATCCACGCGATGACGGCGATGATGTGCAGCGCCTTGATCCATTCGTACACCGCGGATGCCTCACTCGTTTGCAAACAGGTTATCGGTCGGATCGAAGCTGAAACGTTTCAGCCGATCTCAGCGTTGCCGACCACCATGACTTGGTTCGAACAGAGACATATCCGCAAGCAGCCCTTTTCTAAAACAATATTATTAGAATCTTAAGTTTGAGTCTAAGTAGCCGTGGATTGGACTCATAAAACACTGTCCCGGAATTTTCCTGTCTTGTGCACATTCATCAACAATTCGGCTGGCACTTGTGGCTGTTCGAATAACGCCACTGGCTTCAAGCGCTTGCGTCGTTCCGTGGTCGGTTTATGAAGAGACAAGTCCACATAACCCCACTATCATTCCGGACGTCGAATAACTTATTCCCGATGGGAGCCCTGTGAAGAAAAAGCCGGGTTATCCCGGAACCGCAGGTCCGACCCCGATTCTGTCGGGTAAGCTCCACAGAGATTCACAGGATACACAGGGTCCACCGTGCCCACGACCGGCAATTATTTTCATCTTCATCTGGTCTCCGATTCGACCGGCGAGACGCTGATCACGGTGGCGCGCGCAGTGGCGGCGCAGTACGCCAACGTGACCCCGGTCGAACATGTCTATCCGCTGGTGCGGAGCCAGAAGCAGCTCGATCGCGTGCTCGATGAGATCGAGGAAGCGCCCGGCATTGTGCTGTTCACCTTGCTGGAAAAGGATCTGGTCGCGCGGCTCGAAGGCAAGTGCAAGGAAATCAACATTCCGAGCCTGTCGATCATCGGCCCGGTGATGCAATTATTTCAGGCCTATCTTGGTGCCGCGACGACGGGCCGGGTCGGCGCGCAGCACACGCTGAATGCGGAATATTTCAAGCGCATCGATGCGCTGAATTACACGATGATTCACGATGACGGCCAGCATGTCGAAGGCCTGGAAGAGGCCGACGTGGTGCTGGTCGGCGTATCCCGCACGTCGAAGACGCCGACCTCGATCTACCTCGCCAACCGCGGCGTTCGCACCGCGAACGTTCCGCTGGTGCCGGGCATCGCGATCCCGCATCAGCTGGAGAATTTGAAAAAGCCGCTGGTGGTCAGCCTGCATGCGACCCCGGAACGGCTGATCCAGATCCGGCAGAACCGGCTGCTGAGCATCGGCGCCGGCGCCGGCAATGACGACTATATCGATCGCCAGTCGGTGACCGATGAAGTGGCGTTTGCGCGCAAGCTGAGCGCCAAATTCAATTGGGCGTTGCTCGATGTGACGCGGCGATCGATCGAGGAAACCTCGGCTGCGATCCTGAAATTGATGGCGGACCGGCAACGCCAGCAGCTTTCGGAATAATCGTGGAGCAATGACCGTCTGGCGCGGAAAACTCCCGTTGATACTGGCCTCGCAAAGCCGCGCGCGGCAAGCGCTGTTGGCCAATGCCGGCATTGCCTTTGAAGCTATCCCGGCCGGGATCGACGAGCGGGAGATCCAACGGGACTCTGGCCTGGCAGAGCCGGGTGAAATCGCCTCGCTTCTGGCGCGGCAAAAAGCGCTTTGGGTCTCATCGCGTCAGCCCGATAGAATTGTCGTCGGCGCGGATCAGACACTGGCCTTGGCAAAACAGCTTTTCTCAAAGCCCGCGGGCCGCGCCCAGGCCGCAGATCAATTGCGCAGCCTTGCCGGCAATAGTCATGAGCTTCATTCGGCCGTTGCCGTTGCGCGCGATGGCAAGATCCTGTTCGAAACCGTTTCCGTTGCTCGCATGGCGATGCGGCAACTCAGTGAGGCCGAGATCGATGCCTATCTCGATGAAGCCGGCGCGGCCGTGACGACCAGTGTCGGCGCTTATCAACTCGAGGGGCTCGGCATCCACTTGTTCGAACGCATCGAAGGTGATCATTTCACCATCTTGGGCCTGCCGCTGCTGCCATTGCTGGCGTTTTTTCGCGGCGAAGGGCTGCTTGCGGTATAGAGGCTGATGCGGATGGTGACGCTGCCATGATCATTCTGGGTTTGACCGGCTCGATCGGGATGGGGAAATCGACCACCGCAAAACTGTTCGCTGAGGCCGGCGTCCCGGTTTACGATGCCGATGCAACCGTTCACATGATCTATCAAGGCGAAGCGGCGCCGGCGATCGAGGCCGCATTTCCCGGCACGACTGCTGACGGCAAGGTCGATCGCACGAAATTGTCAGCGCAGGTGGTGCACGACGCTGCCGCGATGAAGCGGCTGGAGCAGATCGTTCATCCGATGCTGCGCGCCTACCATCAAAAATTCCTTGAGGATGCCGAGCGATCCGGTGCGCCCGTCGCGGTGGTGGATGTGCCGCTGTTGTTCGAGACCGGCGGCGAAAAACGCGTCGATGCGGTGGTGGTGGTAACGACATCCCCCGAGGTTCAACGCCAGCGGATTCTCTCGCGCGACAACATGACCGGCGAAAAGCTCGACGCGATTCTGGCGCGGCAGCTGCCGGACGCCGAAAAGCGCAAACGCGCGGATTTTATCGTGGATACATCGCACGGGCTCGATCCGGTGCGGGCGCGCATCCGGGACATCCTGAACGAGGCTGGTAAGATGCCGCGGCGGCGGGCCTGATTCGCCGCCTCCCCGGTTTCACTCCCTTGCGGTTCTGACTGATGCGCGAAATCGTTCTCGACACCGAGACCACCGGCCTCGATCCGCTGCGGGGCGATCGGCTGGTCGAAATCGGATGCGTCGAGATTTTCAACCGGATGCCGACCGGCCAGACCTTTCACGTCTACATCAATCCGGAACGCGATATGCCGGCGGAAGCTTTCGCCGTGCACGGGCTTTCCAGCGAGTTCCTGGCCGACAAGCCGCTGTTTTCAGGAGTGGTGGAAGGATTTCTGGAATTCATCGGCGATGCGCCGCTGGTGATCCATAACGCTTCGTTCGACATCAGCTTCATCAATGCCGAACTCGATCGCATCAAGCGGCCGGCGATTTCGCGGGAGCGTCTGGTCGATACGCTGTTGCTGGCGCGACGAAAACACCCGGGCGTTTCGAACCGTCTCGACGATCTCTGCTCGCGTTATGCGATCGACAATTCCCGCCGCACCAAACACGGCGCGCTGCTGGATTCGGAGCTTCTCGCCGAGGTCTATATCGACCTGATCGGGGCGCGGCAGTCGCAATTGATCCTGGCGGCGGAAGTTCGCGACACCCGGCCGGGGGGAATTGGCGAAATGCCGCGGCGGCAGCGGACCGAGCCGCTGGCACCGCGACTCTCGGACGAGGATCGCGCCGCGCACCGGGCCTTTGTCGCCACGCTCGGCGACAAGCCGATCTGGAATGATTTTCTGGGCGCCTGAGCCGGTCGCCTAGCTCGGCTTGACCTGCGCAGCCTCTGCGGCGGCGGCCTGGCGCGCCATGTTCTGGCGATACAGGCCGACGAAATCGACCGGGTCGAGCATCAGCGGCGGGAAGCCGCCATCGCGGACCGAAGTTGCGATGATTTCGCGCGCGAACGGGAACAACAGCCGCGGGCATTCGATCATGATCATCGGGTGCAGGTTTTCCTGCGGCACGTTGACGATCCGGAACACCCCGGCATAGGTCAGGTCGAAGCTGAACAGCACCTTGCCGGCGTTTTCCGCCTTGCCCTCGATCAAAAGCGCCACTTCAAATTCGTTTTCGGCGACATTATTGGCGTTGACGTTGATCTGGATGTTGATCGCGGGCTGCTGCTGCTGGGGTCCCAGCGAAGCCGGCGCGTTCGGATTTTCGAACGACAGGTCCTTGGTGTACTGTGCCAGCACGTTCAACTGGGGGGAAGGAGCCGCCTCGGGGGGCGCGCCGTTACCGTTGGTCATCGAAATCTCTCCTGGAACGTTTCAAGCGAGCAGGAACCGGGTTGCGGCTGAACTCGCTTGAAGGGCGAAAGGGCCTCTGTCGGGGCGAGTGGCTATCATAGGGCTACGCCATTCCACAAGGATGACGGTGGGACCATCCGCCGCCCCCTGCGCAGGGGGCCCCAAGGCGTGGCCGGCTAAGCCCCCAAAACGACCGTCCGGCGGGCCACGAGAGTGGGCCCTAAATTGTTGAATATGCGCGATTTCCGGTAAATCATCGGATTTCCCCTCGCGGCAAAAACGGAGTACAAGAAGGCCGTGGTGACCGGGCGCAAGCACTGGTTTAGCCTGTTTCCACCGGCATAGCCTTTCATGCCAAAAGCGCGCCATTGGCTGGGCATAGTTTTATGCCTACATGCTGCAGACGTATTCCATGAGGTAATCTTTGCCGTCCCTTGAAGGGGAAGCGCTCTACCGCCGGATCCCGGCGTGAGAATCAGAAAGCGAATGCGACGTGGATATTTACACCATCATCTTCCTGGCGCTGGCGGTCTTCATTTTCCTGCGCTTGCGCAACGTCCTCGGACAGCGCACCGGGAACGAGCGGCCGCCCTATGATCGCACGGCACGCAATGTCGTGCAGGGCGCGCAGGACAATAACGTGGTTCCGATTCCGGGAACGGTGATCGACCAGGCACCGCTGGCTCCGACGGCGGACGTCGTTCCGCCTACCGATCGCTGGAAGGGGCTTGCCGAAACAGGTACGCCGCTGGCCCAGGGACTGGATGCGATCGCCGCGCAGGATTCGTCGTTCGATCCGCAGCATTTCATCAGCGGCGCAAAGGGCGCCTATGAAATGATCGTGCTCGCCTTCGCCAATGGCGATCGCCGCTCTCTAAAGGATCTGTTGTCATCCGAAGTGTATGAGAGTTTCGAGTTCGCGATCAAGGATCGCGAGAAACACGAGCAAAAGACCGAAACCCGCTTCGTTTCGATCGACAAGGCGGAACTCGTGGGTGCGGAAGCGCGGGATCGGGCGGCGCAGCTGACCGTCCGCTTCGTATCGCAGATGATTTCGGTCACCCGCGACAAGGCCGGCACGATCGTCGACGGCAATCCGGATAAGGTCGCCGACATTACCGATGTTTGGACATTTGCCCGTGACGTTACTTCACGAGATCCGAACTGGAAGCTGGTGGGCACGGGTAGCGCCCAGTAGTGCCACGACGCTGAAGTTCCTGCAGCGGGGGCTGCAAGCTGGCATCAGGAATTTCAAATCCAAAGGCGGCGTGAAATTCGCCGTCGCGGCGGTGGCGATCGCCGCAAGCCTGTCGCTCGCCCCGATGCCCGCCGACGGCGCGCGGACCCGCCATCTGCCCTATCCCCAACTGGGCTTTCCGCTCGTGATCACCGGCAGCCAATATGCCCCGCTGGCGTGGGCCGATATCGCCGGCTGGAACGATGACGACCAGCTCGCCGCCTACCAGGCGTTTCGCACCAGCTGCAAGGCGATCGTAGCGCAGACCGGCCCGGCCACCGATTCGAAGGCGCTGGGAATTTCCTTACGTGATCCCTGTCGTGCGGCGCGCGCGAGCGAGATCACCGACGGCAGCAAGGCGCGGGCCTTTTTCGAGCAACATTTCCTGCCGCTGCAGATATCGCGGCTCGGCGAGGATGCGGGTTTTGTCACCGGCTATTACGAGCCGATCGTCGATGGGTCGCGAACCAAAACCGACGTCTACACCGTGCCGGTCTATCGCCGGCCGTCCAATCTGTTCGTGCGCGGATTCAAACAGGATGCCGTCGGACTGCCCAACAAGGGCGAGGTGTTCCGCAAGATCGGCCGGCGCAAGCTCGTGCCTTACTATGATCGTGCCCAGATCGAAGATGGCGCCATTGCCGGCCGCGGCCTTGAAATATGCTGGCTGAAAGACCCGACTGATTTGCTGTTTGCGCAAATCCAGGGCTCGGCGCGGGTCCGTCTCGAGGACGGCTCGACCATCCGCATCAATTACGATGCGCATAATGGTTATCCCTATACCCCGGTGGGCCGCGTCCTGATCGATCGGGGCATCATCCCGAAAGAACAGATGTCGATGCAGAAGATCCGGGACTGGATGGAGCAGAACCCCGATGGCGCCCAGGATTTGCGGCGGCAGAATCGCTCCTACATCTTCTTTCGCGAGGTGCAGCTGTCCGACAAGGATGAGGCCGTGGGCGCGCAGGGCGTGCCGCTGACGCCGGGCCGCTCGATCGCGGTCGATAAATCGCTGCATGTCTATGGCACGCCGTTTTTCATCGCGGGCGAGTTGCCGATCCAGTCCGAACAGTCGAAAACGCCGTTTCGCCGGCTGATGATTGCGCAGGACACGGGATCGGCGATCACGGGCCCGGCACGGGCGGATCTTTATTTCGGCGCGGGCCCCGATGCCGCGCGGGTGTCGGGTCGCCTGAAGAACAATATGAACTTCGTGATGCTGGTGCCGAAAAGTCTCGATCCGACCGCGCTCGGCCGCAAGATGCCGCTGCCGGATCCGAGGCCGTCGGCGAAAATCGCCAGGCTGTTTCCGCAAGTTGCGGCGCCAAAGGATCAAAAGGACATGACCCCCGCTGCAACGCCACCACCTGCGGCAACCCAGGCTTCGTCGCCGACGCCGGTGGATGCCGCCAAGACCGTGCCGCTGCCGGCAGCGCGGCCGGACATCAAACCGGACCGTGAGCGGCGGCATCATCGCCGCCGGTATTATCGCAACAACCAATGAAGCGTCCTCGCGTCATTCCCGAACTGGTCGATCCACCCCGGCGCAAGCGTGCGCTGAGCGAGGAGGAGCGCGCGCTGTGGGAAAGCGTCGCAAAGCAGACCAAACCGTTGCGGAAAAAATCTCGCCTGGTGAAAGCCGCTCTACAGACTGAAGTGCCGGTTGTGGCAAAACCGGTTGCCGCACCGCCGCGGGCCTCGCACGCCAAACCGATGCAGCCGGCAAAGCCTGATCTGCCACCGGCGCCGCCGCCATTGGCGCCGCTAGGACGCCGCGAGCGTTCGCAGCTTTCGCGTGGCCGAAAGGAGATCGATGCGCGGCTCGATCTGCATGGCATGACGCAGACCCGCGCCCATCGGGTGCTGTCGGATTTCCTGCATCGCGCCCACGCCGACGGCCTGACATTTGTGCTGGTCATCACCGGAAAGGGCAAAATGGGGCCAGAGTCCGAGCGCGGCGTGCTGCGCCGCCAGGTGCCGCAATGGCTCAGCCTGCCGGAATTCCGCACCCTGGTGGTCGGGTTTGAGGAAGCGCATATCGGCCATGGCGGCGCCGGCGCGCTTTACGTGCGGATCAGGCGAATGAGAATTTAGCCAGAGCGTTTTCAAGCGAAGTGGCTACCGGTTCGCGTCAAGAAAACGTGTCAAAATAAAAAGGCTCTAAAATGGGCGTACGATTCCGACGCGCGGCACCAGCGTCACGATCCAGCCGAATATCGTGGTCTTCTGGTCTTTCGCCGAGATCGGAGCGATGACCTGAGAGTTCGGCAACGTCTTCACCGCGTGCAGGATCAGGAACATGCAGACCGCCCAGTTCGAGATCCAGCGCGAATAGTCGAACACGGTCATGAAGATGATCAGATAGGCCGCGCTCACCAGCACGAGCGCGGCGATCACGACGCGGCGATGGACATCATTTGAAAGCGCGCGGATCAGGTCGGCGAAATAGCGCCACAACGGCGTGTGCAGCCAGATCAGTAACGCAAACACCGGTACGCCCAGCAGGTTCGATGGCATCCGCGCCCAGGTGTCGCTGAACTCCTTCGACAGCGGTTGATACCAGATATAACCGAAGCTCAGGAGATCGGTGCGCGACGGATCGGCCATCTTGCTCTGGAGATAGCGAACGAAATCCGCCTCCGGGATCGGCATCGATCCATAGAATTGCGCGGCAAGGAACAACAGGACGACGCCGGCCATGGCGGCGAGACCAATCAGCGCATTGGCGCGGTTCACGCCTTGGACGAGGTAATAACGCAGCACCACGATGACGGCTGATGGTCGGCACATACATCAGGAAATGGATGTGGTGGACCAGAATCAGGATCATCGAGAACAGCGCCGCGCACAGTACGAACGCGACCGAGCGCGTCGGCATCAGCAGCAGGACGATTGCGAGCGCGCAGCCATAGATGTCGAAATGCCCCAGCGTATGCATGAAATTCTTCAGGAAGAATGGCGAGCCCGCCATGAACACGAACAGCGGCATGTGCCGGTCATCGAAGCCGAAGGTGCGCCGGAACAGCTGAAGGAACAGGCCGAGCGTGACCAGCCAGGCCGCGCCGCCGAGCGCGAACACCAGCCAGACCGGGACCTTTGCGGAGAACAGCGCAACGATCGCGCCGATCAGCGCGCGTTTGGTGAAGCCGAAATGATAATCGGCCAGCAAATGGATGTAGGGGACGTAAGGCGGCAGCGCGATCTTGTGGAGGAAAACCCCGACTATTACGGCGACATTGACGACCAGCATCAAGCGCCAGGGGTTTTGCCATAACCGCGGATTCATTCAGCACCGGAAATCTTCAAATCAGGTGCCGACTATCACATGGCCGATGCTTCCACGGCAATCTTTCGTCGTCCCGGCCAAGCGAAGCGCGAGCCGGGACCCATACGCCATGTCTTCTCGTTTTAGTACGCGAGCAGAAGCCCGCTGCAACAATGAACGCCAGGGGTTATGGGTCCCTGCGTTCGCAGGGACGACAATCTGATGTGCCCTCTTACAGGATAAACCGGCTCAGATCCGCGTTCTTGGCGAGATCGCCGACATGCTTCTGGACGTAGTCGGCGTCGATCTGGATGGTCTCGCCGTTGCGGTCGGGGGCCGCGAACGAAATATCGTCGAGCACGCGCTCCATCACAGTCTGCAGCCGCCGCGCGCCGATATTCTCGACCGTCGAATTGACCGCGACCGCGACATCGGCAAGCGCGTCGATGGCGCTGGCGGTGATGTCGAGCGTCACGCCTTCGGTCTGCATCAGCGCGATATATTGCTTGATCAGCGACGCTTCGGGCTCGGTCAGGATGCGGCGCATGTCGTCGCGGCTCAGGGCTTCCAGTTCGACCCGGATCGGCAACCGGCCCTGCAATTCCGGCAGCAGATCGGACGGCTTGGCGATATGGAACGCGCCGGAGGCGATGAACAGGATGTGATCGGTTTTGACCGCGCCGTGCTTGGTCGACACCGTGGTGCCTTCGATCAGCGGCAGCAAATCCCGCTGCACGCCTTCGCGCGAAACGTCGCCGCCGCTGCGGCCGTCGCGCACGCAGATCTTGTCGATCTCGTCGAGGAACACGATGCCGTTGTTCTCGACCGCATTGATCGCTTCCAGCACCAACTGATCGCTATCGAGCAGCTTGTCGGATTCCTCGTTGATCAGGATCTCGTGCGAGCCCTCGACGGTCAGGCGACGGGTCTTGGTCCGTCCGCCCATTTTGCCGAAGATATCGCCGATCGAAATCGCGCCCATCTGCGCGCCGGGCATGCCGGGAATCTCGAACATCGGCATTCCACCCGAGGATTGCGTCTCGACTTCGATTTCCTTGTCGTTGAGTTCGCCGGCGCGCAACTTCTTGCGAAACGAATCGCGCGTCGCGGCACTCGAATTGGCACCGACCAGAGCGTCGAGCACACGTTCCTCGGCGGCGAGCTGCGCGCGGGCCTGCACGTCCTTGCGCTTGCGTTCGCGCGTCTGTGCGATCGCCACTTCGACGAGATCACGGATGATCTGTTCGACGTCGCGGCCGACATAGCCGACCTCGGTGAATTTCGTCGCCTCGACCTTGATGAAGGGCGCGCCGGCGAGCTTGGCCAGGCGCCGCGCGATTTCGGTCTTCCCGACGCCGGTCGGCCCGATCATCAGGATATTCTTCGGCAGCACCTCTTCGCGCAAGCTGCCGGTAAGCTGCAGCCGCCGCCAGCGATTGCGTAGCGCGATCGATACGGCGCGCTTGGCGTCGCTCTGGCCAACGATGAAGCGGTCGAGTTCGGAAACAATTTCACGGGGGGAGAAGTCGGTCATGAGTCCTAGTTAGGTTCAAAATGGCACGAGAACAAGTTGGTAGAGGTCAGATGATCGGCGGCCCGGCCTGCCACTGCCGGATCGTCTCGAACGGATGGATCAGCATGATGATATTCAGGGTCAAGTTGTCGCGAATGTGGAGCCCGACCAGGATTTCCAACGTCAGCGCAAGTCCGATCGTCAGCGCGACCGGCAGTTTGCGTGCCAGCAGGAAGCCCACCACCATCGACAACGTATCGGAGACAGAGTTGACGATGCTGTCGCCGAAATAATTCAGGGATGTGGTGGTGGTCCGGTATTTCTCGATGATCCAGTTGGAATTTTCGACCACTTCCCAGCCGCCTTCCACCAGCATGGCGGCCATCAGGCGCGCCGGCCATGGTAGCCGTGGCAGCAACAGCCAGGTCGCGCCATACAGCAGAAAGCCATGAATGATGTGCGAGAACGTGTACCAGTCGGTGAGGTGCTGCGAATTTTCCGAGCTCTGCACCACACCGTGCCAAAGCTTGACATAGCCGCAGGGGCAGATCGGCTGCCGCCCCATCGCGTATAATATCGATGCCTGGATCGCGATCAGGCCGGCCGCGATCACAATCCAATGCGTCGGTGTACGCGGGGGAATGGTGGCATCGTTGCTGTCAGGCGTCACGGATTTCGCACCATCAGCAGCGCCGGCCCATCCGGCGTTTCGACCATGCGATCGCTCTGAAAGCCGGCCCTGGCATAGGCGCGCACCGCACGAATGTTCTCCGGGTCAGGATCGGTTACGATCCGCGGAACGCCAGATATTAGCAGGTTTTCGACGAATTGCCGGATGAAGGCCGAGCCATGGCCGCGGCCAATCATCTCGGGCTCGCCGATGAACTGGTCGATGCCGCGCGTTGCCATCGGCTGCGGTCCAAAACCCTGATTCCAGGTACTGAGCGCGTAGCACTGAATATAGCCGAAGGGATGATCGTTCGCCGCGACGATGAACTGATCCATATCCGGATGATCGAGATCGCCGCTCACCAGCGCGTATTGCTCGTCCGGCTCACCCCACCAGCGCCCCACCTCCGGCGTCTCCAGCCAGCGCCGGATCATCGGCAGATGATCCGACGTCATCGGCCAAAACGCATAGACCGGCGCCATCGGTCAGCCGCCCTGCAAGGTCTCGATGGTCACATTGCGGTTGGTATAGACGCAAATGTCGGCGGCGATATCGAGCGCGCGGCGGACGATGGCCTCGGCATCCTTATCGGTATCGACCAGCGCGCGGGCGGCGGCCAGCGCGTAATTGCCGCCGGAGCCGATCGCCATCACGCCGGCCTCCGGCTCCAGCACGTCGCCGGTGCCGGTCAGGACCAGCGACACGTCCTTGTCGGCGACGATCATCATCGCCTCGAGCCGGCGCAGATAGCGGTCGGTGCGCCAGTCCTTGGCGAGTTCGACCGCCGCGCGGGTCAGCTGTCCCGGATATTGCTCCAGTTTGCTCTCCAGCCGTTCGAACAGCGTGAAGGCGTCGGCAGTGGCGCCGGCAAAACCGCCGATCACGTCGCCTTTGCCGAGCTTTCGGACCTTTTTGGCATTGGATTTGATCACGGTCTGTCCGATCGAGACCTGTCCGTCGCCGCCGATCACGACCTTGCCGCCCTTGCGGACCGTCAAAATGGTCGTGCCGTGCCAAACCGGCGATTCCGTCTGTGAAGCGTGCATGGAATACCCTCGTGTTGTCAGGATTTAGGGGTTTGCCGGTCTGGTTACAATCGGGACGATGTGCAGGGCCGTTTGGCCGGATTCCGGTCACCATAGGCCGAAGTTCAGCCCAAGTTCGTCCCTGGGCAGCCCATACCGCAGTAGCGAAGGCCCGGGGAGCCTGTTAAAAGGGCCGCGTTTTTCGAGCATGATCCGGAAAAGTGGAAACCGGTTTTCCGCTTAAACAATGAATGAGAGCGGGGTTAGTAATCCCGCTCTAGGACGGGAAGCACTTTTCATGCGCACGGCGACCATCAAGCGCAAGACCAAAGAGACCGATATCGAGGTCACGGTAAACCTCGACGGGACCGGCGTATCCAACGTCGCGACCGGGATCGGATTCTTCGACCATATGCTCGATCTGCTGGCGCGGCATTCGCGCATCGACATGACGGTCAAGGCGGTGGGTGACCTTCACGTCGACCACCACCATACCACCGAGGATGTCGGGATCGCGCTCGGCCAGGCCGTGAAGCAGGCGCTCGGCACCATGGCCGGGATCACGCGCTACGCCTCGATCCACATGCCGATGGACGAGACGCTGTCGCGCGTCGTGATCGACATTTCGGGGCGACCGGTGCTGGTGTTCAAGGTGGAATTCCCGCGCGACAAGGTCGGCGAGTTCGATACCGAACTGGTCCGGGAGTGGTTCAACGCCTTTACGATCAACGCCGGCGTGACTTTGCACGTCGAGACCCTATATGGCGAGAACAGCCATCATATCGCCGAATCCTGCTTCAAGGGTCTGGCGCGGGCGCTGCGCGCCGCAGTCGCGATCGATCCGCGCACCGCGGGTGAAGTGCCATCCACCAAGGGTCAGCTCGGCGGCTGACGATCTGTTCTCGGCGGAGAGTACCGATGCCGGTCTACACGGTTCATGCCCCTGTCGCGACCGATGCCAGCATCGTCGCGACCGACAAATTCGCTTTCGTGCGTGACGGGTTTCACTTCCGGGCGTTTGTGTTCGGCCCGTTGTGGCTTGTGGCGCATCGGCTGTGGCTGGCGCTGATCGGCTGGCTGGTGGTGTTGGCGGCAATCGATGTCGCCATGACGGCGCTCGGCGCCGGCCGTGGATCTGTCTTTCTGGTGAATGTGCTGATCGCGTTGCTGATGGGATTTGAAGCCGCAAGCTTGCAGCGCTGGACCCTGTCGCGGCGCAATTGGCGTCAGCTCGACATCGTGGTGGCTGATGATGAGGAATCCGCCGAGCGGCGGTTCTTCGATCGCTGGACCGCCAGGCAACGCGGCCTCAGCAACGATCAATGGGCGACCGATCGCGGCGGACCGCCGCCGACACGCGATATTCCGGGACAGCCATTTTCGAAGCCGCCGTCGTCAGCACAGAGCGAGATCATCGGATTGTTTCCGCAACCGGGAGCCTCGCGGTGAGCGTTGCCATCATCGATTACGGTTCCGGCAATCTGCACTCGGCCGCCAAGGCGTTCGAGCGCGCGACGCGGGGCATGGAAAACCCGGACAAGATCGTCGTGACCCGCGATCCGGAAGTGGTGTATCGCGCCGATCGCATAGTGCTGCCCGGCGTCGGCGCCTTTGCCGATTGCCGCAAAGGCCTCGATTCGGTTGACGGCATGCTCGAGGCGATGACCGAAGCGGTGCGCAAAAAGGCGCGGCCGTTCTTCGGCATTTGCGTCGGCATGCAGTTGATGGCGACGCGCGGCAAGGAACACGTCACCACGGACGGGTTCAACTGGATCGCCGGCGATGTCGAGAAGATCGCGCCGCGCGAGGAGAATCTGAAAATTCCCCACATGGGCTGGAATACGCTCGACGTGCTGCGCGACCATCCGGTGCTGGAGCGGCTGGATCTGGGGCCGAAAGGCCGCCACGCCTATTTCGTGCACTCCTATCACCTCAATGCCGCCAATGAAGCGGATGTGCTGGCGCGCGCCGATTACGGCGGCCCGGTGACCGCCATCGTCGGCAAGGACACCGCGATCGGCACGCAATTTCACCCCGAGAAGAGCCAGCGCTTTGGGCTGGCGCTGATTTCGAACTTTCTGAAGTGGAAGCCGTGATTCTCTTTCCCGCCATCGATCTGAAGAACGGCCAATGCGTGCGTCTCGAGCAAGGCGATATGGCGCGCGCCACCGTGTTCAACCTCGATCCATCAGCCCAGGCCCGGGCCTTCGCGGCGCAGGGGTTTGAATATCTGCATGTGGTCGATCTCGACGGCGCCTTTGCCGGCAAGCCGGTCAATGCGCAGGCGGTCGAGGGCATGCTGAAGGCGATCACGATGCCGGTGCAGCTCGGCGGCGGCATCCGCGATCTCGCCACCGTCGAGGCCTGGCTTTCCAAGGGCGTGGCGCGCGTCATCATCGGCACCGCGGCGGTACGCGATCCCGAACTGGTGAAGAGCGCCGCGAAACAATTCCCGGGCCGCGTCGCGGTCGGCCTCGACGCGCGCGACGGCAAGGTGGCGGTGCAGGGCTGGGCCGAGACATCGGAGGTCACCGCGCTCGAAATCGCGCAGCGGTTCGAGGATGCGGGCGTCGCCGCGATCATCTTTACCGACATTGCGCGCGATGGTTTGCTGAAAGGGCTCAACCTCGACGCCACGATTGCGCTGGCCGAGAGCATTTCGATCCCGGTGATCGCTTCCGGTGGTTTTGCTTCGATCGAGGACGTGAAGGCGCTCTTGACACCGCGGGCAAAGAAACTGGCCGGCGCGATCGCGGGCCGCGCGCTGTATGACGGCCGCCTCGATGCCGCGGCGGCGTTGGCGCTGATCCGCAACGCGCGCGCCGCGGCTTAGGAGTTTTTTATGTTCAAGGTGCGCGTGATCCCCTGCCTCGACGTCAAGGACGGCCGAGTCGTGAAGGGCGTCAATTTCGTGGATTTGCGCGATGCCGGCGATCCCGTCGAAGCGGCGATCGCCTATGATGCCGCCGGCGCCGATGAGCTTTGCTTTCTCGACATTACCGCGACGCATGAGAACCGCGGCACCATGCTCGACGTGGTCCGGCGCACCGCGGAAGCCTGCTTCATGCCGGTGACAGTCGGCGGCGGCGTTCGCACGGTCGACGATATTCGCGTGCTGTTGCGGTCCGGCGCCGACAAGGTGTCGATCAACAGTGCTGCGGTCAGCCGCCGCGAATTCGTCAAGGAAGGCGCCGAGAAGTTCGGCGAGCAATGCATCGTGGTGGCGATCGACGCCAAGCGGGTCAAGCGCGCCGGCGGGGAGCGCTGGGAGATCTTCACCCACGGCGGCCGCAATTCGACCGGGATCGACGCCATCGAATATGCCCAGGAAGTGGTCTCGCTCGGCGCCGGTGAAATCCTGCTGACCTCGATGGACCGGGACGGCACCCGGCAGGGCTTCGACCTGCCGCTGACCCGCGCCATCGCCGACAGTGTCCCCGTACCGGTCATCGCGTCCGGCGGCGTCGGCAATCTCGACCATCTGGTCGATGGTATCCGCGAGGGTCATGCGACCGCGGTGCTGGCCGCGTCGATCTTCCATTTCGGCGAATTTACCATCCGCCAGGCCAAGGACCACATGGTCCGCGCCGGGTTGCCGATGCGGCTCGATCCCTGACGACTCTTTGTGACGGAAGTGCTAAAAGTCAAATAAATCAACGCCCCCCGATTTCAGGGGCACGCGTGTGAGTTGAGTTGATGCCGCGTTTTACGGTCCATGATCTTGCCGCCACCATCGATGCCCGTGCGGCGTCGGGAGGCGAGGCGTCCTACACCCGCAAGCTGCTGGACAAGGGCGCCGAGCATTGCGCCAAGAAGTTCGGCGAGGAGGCGGTGGAGACCGTTATCGCCGCGGTCGAAAATGACCGGGAGCATCTGATCGCCGAAAGCGCGGATGTGCTGTTCCATCTGCTGGTCTTGTTGAAGTCGCGCGGCATCGCTCTCGAAGATGTCGAAGCCGCGTTGGCGCTGCGCACGGGCATGTCGGGTCTGGAAGAAAAGGCGGCGCGCAAGCGCGACTAGAGGCGGGCGTCATGGATATTCGCGCGGCAGACCAGCAATATAATCCGTACCGGGTGTTTTCGCGGGAGCAGTGGGCGCGGCTGCGCGACGATACCCCGATGACCCTGGAAGCCGACGAGATCGCGGCGCTGCGTTCGGTGCATGACCGGCTCGACATGAGAGAGGTCGAGGAGATTTATCTGCCGCTGTCGCGCCTGCTGTCGATTTATGTCGACGCCATGCAGCGGTTGTATTTCGCGCAGCGGCGCTTCCTCGGCATCGAGGACCGCAAGATGCCCTATATCATCGGCGTCGCGGGCTCGGTGGCCGTCGGAAAATCGACCACCGCACGCGTGCTGCAGGCGCTGCTGGCGCGATGGTCGCCGCGGCCGAAAGTCGACATGGTGACAACAGACGGTTTTCTGTTTCCCAATGCCGTGCTCGAACGGCAGGGCCTGATGCAGAAAAAGGGCTTTCCGGAAAGCTACGATCTGCCGACGCTGCTGTCGTTCCTGAGCGACATCAAAGCCGGCCGCCGGCCGGTGCGGGCGCCGGTCTATTCGCATTTGACCTATGACATCATCCCGAACGAGTGGATCGAAGTCGACCGGCCCGACATTCTCATCGTCGAGGGCGTCAACGTGTTGCAGACCGGGCGGTTGCCGCGCGACGGCAAGGCCGTGCCGGTGGTTTCCGACTTCTTCGACTTCTCGGTCTACATCGACGCCGAGGAATCGGTGCTGCGAAACTGGTATGTCCGGCGCTTCCTGACCCTGCGCGATACCGCGTTTCTCAATCCGAAATCATACTTCCATCGCTATGCGCTGTTATCAGACGAAGAGGCGACGGCCACCGCGATCGCGATCTGGGAGCGCACCAACCTCGCCAATCTGGAAGACAACATCCTGCCGACCCGGCCGCGTGCGACCCTGATCATGAAAAAGGGCGCGGATCACGTCGTCGAAACCGTGGCGCTGCGCCGGCTGTAACTTACGCCGCAATATGCCGTGAGGCGGCGAGGCCTGCCAGCGCCTCAATGAGCTTGTCGCGGTCGAGCGGCTTGACCAGGAAGCCGTCCATGCCGGCTTCGAAGCAGGCGTAACGATCCTCCACCAGGGTGTTGGCCGTGAGCGCGAGGATCGGCGTCGGCCGGCCCGATTGACCGGCCTCGCGGGCGCGGATGCGTTTGGTGGTTTCGATGCCGTCGAGCTGCGGCATCTGGATATCCATCAATACGAGATCATAGGGCGCGCCGGCGGATTTCGCCGCCAGCCATGATTCCAGCGCCGCTTCGCCATTGGTGGTGATGACGGTGTGGTGTCCGAGCCGCGTCAGCAGCGAACGCATCAACAGCGCGTTGATCTCATTGTCCTCCGCCACCAGCACCGACAGCCCGCGCACGGGCGCGGCGGCCGCCGCCTCGGCCTGTTCCGGCAGATCGATCAGGGGATCGCCGGCGATGTCAGGGGCTGCGATTTCCGGCGCGCTGGTGAGACGGGCCGCCAGCGAAGCGGCGCGCAACGGCTTCACCAGATAGCCCGTGAAAGCCGACGAGAGCTTGAGGTCGTGGCGCGCGGCCGGGGTGAACATCAGGATCCGCTGCGTCGCGTGGATACGCGCGGCTTCGCCGAGCGTTTCGACCTCGGCGAGCCCAAAGGCATGATCGAGCAGCACGGCCTGCCAGGAACGTTCCGGCAGCAACGCTTCCGCCACCGCGATGTCCGACACCATGCAGGTCTGGCCGCCCCAGCGCTGCAGCCGCCGGGCGATCAGCGAGGCTTCAATGGTTTGCGGCGCCACCAGCATGATCGATTGGCCGGTCAGTTCGGGTGTCACGAAAGGCTTTTGGCCGCTCGCGTCGGACCCGGCCAGCGGCACGGAAACCTCGAAGGTCGAACCGACGCCGAGCTTGCTCTCCAGCGTGATGCGACCGCCCATGCGCTTGACGATGCGCTCGCTGATGCTCAAGCCTAATCCGGTGCCGCCATAGCTGCGGGCGATCCCATCGTCCGCCTGCTCGAACTCGCGGAAGATTCGCTGCTGCGCCTCCGGCGCGATGCCGATGCCGGTGTCGCGCACCAGGAAACTGATTTCGTTGGGCCAGATCCCGGGCTCGGCGATCAGCGCCACGCCGCCGGTCGAGGTGAACTTGATCGCATTGCCGGCCAGATTGAGCAGCACCTGCCGCAGCCGCGCGGCGTCGCCGATCACTTCCGCCGGCAGCCGCTCATCGACATAGGCTGCGATCTCGAGCTTGCGCGCCTGCGCCCGCGGCGCCAGCAATTCGGTGATGTCCTCGATCAGGCCGGTCAGCGCGAACGGGCGATGTTCGAGGTCAATCTTGCCGGCTTCGATCTTGGAATAATCCAGCAACTCCTCGATCAGCGACATCAGCGCGTCGCCGGAGGTTTTCACCGCCTTGGCATAGGTGGTCTGCTCGGGCGTCAGCGGTGTGTCCAGCAGCAACCCGCTCATACCGATGATGCCGTTCAGCGGGGTGCGAATTTCATGGCTGGCCATCGCCAGGAACCGCGACTTGGCGCGGTTGGCGGCGTCGGCATGGTCGCGGGCTTCGCCGAGCGCGCGTTCGGTTTCGGTGCGATCGGTGACGTCGCGGCCGACGCTCTGCATTTCCGCCGGCTGACCGGCGTCGGTGCGAACCAGTCCCTCGCGCCACGCGACCCATCGCGGTCCCAGCGGGCCTGCGATCTTCTGGTCGTGAATCCGCGTGCCGCTGGTTTCGATCGCGGCGTCGCCCTGCTCGAGGATGGTCAGTGCGAAGCGGCTGCCGATCAGCGCCTCGCGCGACCGGTCGGCCAATTCGCAATAGGCGTCGTTAACGAAGGTGATGCGGCCTGCGGAATCGCGCAGCACGATCAGGTCGCCTTGCGATTCGAACATGCTGCGGACCCGCTCCTCGGCCTCTTTCAGCTCCCAATTGCGGTCGGCCAGCGCTTCATTGTGCAGCGCGAGCTTGCGCATCTTCCGGCGCATCCAGCGCAGTCGCATGCTCAAGGTCGCGAGCGCGACGCAGGCGAGCGCGAACAGGAAGCTGGCGCCGATCGCGAAGGCATGAGGATCATAGCCGGAATGTTCGGATCGGCTGCCGGCGATGAAGCCATAGGCGCCGCCAAAGGCAGCGGAGAAGACCATGAAGGAACGGAGCGCGATCACAAGCCAGGGATGCCGACGCGTGAAGCGGCGGATGCGCATCCTGATCCGGAAACTCTTCCCCATCCCGACTATCCTGAACTTGCCGTTGGCGCGATCTCGGCGCGTGCTGACGACGATGCGGTGGCGACCTTGCGAAGTGCTTGAGGCGAGAGGCCTTCACGCCCTGCGATGAGAACAGGGTTAACGAAACCTCAACGGGCTCAGAGCGAAGCCGCGGTGAGGTGCGAATGGCCGCCGCTGGCACCGACGATCAGGGCCGCCGCGTCGCGCACCGTGAAGGTCTTCGACTTGACGAAGATCCGGTAATCGGCCGGGCCTTCATGGGTCAGATAGATGACGGGCGCCGTTGCGGACGCCTTGGTGGAGATTGCGATGAACTGGGTCGCCGCGTTGATTTCGCAGGCATTGTCCTCGGCGCTGTCGATATCATCGACCACGGCGAAGTCGGCGGCCTCGGCACTGTCGGCGACCTCGACGCGTACGGTTGCCGCGTTCGGATCATCGGTGAAGCTGACGTGAAGGTCGGCATGCCAGGGCGCGGATGCGATCTGCACCGATTGGTCGCCGACGGCGATACACGGCCGGGCGCCCGGCACCAGCTCGATGCGGGCGAGGATGGCGGCCACCATCAAGGGAACCACCGAAACCAGAATCTTGAAACGCAACATGATACGCCACTCGCTCAACCAACGCCCGCAATACACCGGGCCTTATGGTTGGCAGAGGGTAAACAAAACTCGTTACTGAGGAGTTGATGGCATTAACCACGCCTGAGATCAGGCAGCGCTTCTGACGTCCTCGGCCAGGGCGCGGTAGGACAAGGCTTCGGCCAGATGCAGCCGGCCGATTTTGTCGGCGCCGTCGAGATCGGCCAAGGTGCGGGCGACGCGCAGCACGCGGTGATAGCCACGCGCCGACAGCCGCATGGTCTCGGCGGCATCGCGCAGCAATTTCGTCCCTTGCGGATCGAGCTTGGCGATGTCTTCCAGCAGCGCCGCCGGCGCCTCGGCATTGGTACGGATGTGCTTGAGGCCCGCGGCAGCGTATCGCGCCAACTGGATGTCGCGCGCGGCGGCAACACGGGCGGCAACCTCGGCGGATCCCTCCGCCGGCGGCGGCAGGATCAGATCGGTCGCGGTCACCGCAGGCACTTCAATGCGCAGATCGATGCGATCCATCAGCGGGCCCGAGATGCGCGACTGGTAATCGCCGGTGCAACGCTCGATCCGGCCGCGCTTGCAGGAATAGCCGGTCTCGAAGGCGTGGCCGCAACGGCACGGATTCATCGCCGCCACCAGCATGAAACGCGCCGGATAGGTGACGCGATGATTGGCGCGCGACACCGAAACCTCGCCGTTCTCCAGCGGCTGGCGCAGCGAGTCCAGCACGCGCGGATCGAACTCCGGCAAATGTCTGCGACCCGTACGCGCTGATACTCATTCACGCCTAATGGCGAACGCGCTCAAGCAGCGACGATTGAACACAGGAGGGGGCATTGGAGCTTCCAGATATGCCGGTGAAGGTCGAGGTGAGTGCTAAGGCCAATCTCGAAGTCAAAACTGAGGTGCCTCCAGCCGCGACTGGGCGTTTTGTAGATGCAATCACGGACCTTATTCGGCCTTGGTCGGAGATGCGCGGGTTGAAGGCAGATTTGATCCGTCTTCACCGCGAAGAAGTCGGGTTTGAAATCGCTCGTCGTGCAGCAGCGCGTATCGCAGTGGAAGGTTCACCGACTTCGCCAGTTCCTCTGAAGGTTCTAGTTCCGTTGCTCGAAAAGGGCTCGCAGGAAGAGGCAAGCGACGATTTTATGATCGATATGTGGGCCAACCTTCTTGTGTCTGCTGCTACCTCTAAGCAAGTACTGCCTCGGTACGTGGGCATCATCGGAGAACTCGATGGACACCAAGCTCGGCTCTTACACCACATCGTGTTCGAGAAGCCGAAGGGTGATCATCTCCAGTTCTTTGCTCAATACGACATCGTCAAACTGCTAAACCAAGAATTAGATAACCAGCCAAGTCCTGAAGGACTGGGCGAGAAAATAGCAGCAACCTTCAGGCAGCGGGGAGCGTCTCTTGCGGGCTGCCACATAAGTACCTCCGCCCCCGATGGCAGTTGGGAGTGGACCATGGAGGACTGTCCAGAGGGACGGAGCCCGATGGACGTGGAGACGGATATGGAGGTGCTCGTCTCGCTTGGATTACTGCAGCGTGTAAACATTACTCGCGAAGTTGAGCAGGCCGAACTCTGGTATGTTTCAATTACCTACTACTACACAACCTATCTTGCGGATTATTTTCTCGACGTTGTTACGCGGAACCCGGGCACTGTGAATTGAAAGGGCGTCGGCCACCGCCTCACTCCTCCGACAATTCCTACCCGCTCATAAACTTTTAGGACCGTTTCGGCCCAATCGTTCCCCTCGGGAACCCAAGGTCCGGGGTGCAAAATGCACGCCATGTATTTGCACCTCAGAACTCTATGTCCCCCGGTGGATTGGCTATACGGGCGGCCAAATCTGAAATCAGCTCTGGGTGATCCCCCGCCCATTGCTCAATCAACGCTTCCGGTAGCTTCTCATCGAGCATTCGCAGGGCCAAGGCCGTCACCTCGATGTCCTGCAGAAGTCCCAGCGTGACGTTGTGCCGGTTGATCAGGTCGACGACCTGCTGCGCCTTCTGCTCCTTCCAGGTCTCTTGATCGAAGTCGCGATCCACCGGGATACCTTCCCAGAGGTCCCGCGCGTTCTTCCATGTCAGTTGGGGGAGCGTGTCGCGGTCGATCCCATCGCGGTCGTTCAGCTCCCTCCAGACCTGCCGCATGGACCGCACCTGACGCATGGACACGCCCGTCAGCTCGACTACCTGCTTTGCTTTGAGGTCTCCAAGGTTTTCCTTGGTGATCCGCCACGCGGCCTCGCTCTTGGCCTGCGCCGTCATGGGGAGCTTGTCCTTGACGTTACTGGAGAGGGCTCGCACCCGAGCTTCCGTTAGGTTCCCGCCGAACACTTCCACCGGAATGCCTTTGGTCCACTCAGCGGTGTCGTACGCTGCAAGGCGGTGGTGTCCGTCGATGACGTAGAAGCGGTCCCCAACCGGCAGCACCAGCAAGGGGTCCAGCAGGTCTCCGTCTCGGACTGCCTTCGCGAGAGTGTGGATATGGTTCGTGCGGGTCCACTGGTCCCTGTGTTGATCACCGCGCCACTGAAAGACGGTCTCAGCGACGTGAAGAGCGTCACGCGCCACGGTGCGCCGTGCGGGTCCTTCTGCTCCTAGTCTGCCCCGATCCATCGCGGTCTGTAGCTGCTCGACCGTCTGTCCGCTGTCTTTGGGTATCTTGATGTCTGCCTTTGTGATGCGTTTGGGCTGTATGTCCCATGGCGCTCGTGTTGTGGCAGGTGCGCTGTTGCTTTGGATTTTCATGCTGCTTGTTCTTCTCGGTCGTTCAGTGTTTTCGATCTGGCGGGTGTCCGGTCAAAGCGGCTTGGTGTCCGTCTTCTCGGGGAATAGCGCGTGCATCGGTGGTACCGTCTCTCTCAACTCCTCGAAGCTCATGTGCCGGGTAATCAAGAGAACTCCCTGTATCTCCTCTGAGTGATGCCATCTGATCCAGAGGCGTCCCTGCGCGGGGTCCACCACGATACGGCGCATGGCATCCCTAAGTGTTTTGTTGACCTCCGTGACATCCTCGTTGCCGGTCAGCGCGCGTTCCACCGCCTTCAACCTATCCTTGACGCTGGCGGTGGTCAGTGTGTCCCTCTGCGCTCTCAGGTCCCGCAGCTGTTTCTGGTATTCCTTTAGCTCCCTCTCCATGTCAGAGAGCCTACGTTTCGCTGTCGGGCTTCTTTCCTGCGCGTAGAGGTCCGCCATGTCGAACACGCGTTGTTCCGCTGCATCCGTGTTGGCCTGCAATTCGTCAATCTGCTTTTCCAATGCCGCTGTGCTCTTGCCACGTGGTGCCTCTTTGATGAGCCGTCGCGCATTATCTCTCAGTGCTTTGTCGACACTGTCATAGCGCACCGCCAAGTATTTGCAGGCCCCTGCTTTCATGTTGGCGCGTGAGCACACGAGGTAAACGTAGCCACCCTTGGAAACCCTCGTGATGGCGTGTCCGCACGTCGCACAGAACGCGATCCCCGCTATCAGCGACTTTGCTGGTTGCTGCGCGTTGCGCCCTCGGGGTGCTGAGGTGCTGAACTTGCGGTTCACCCGCCAATAGGTGTCGGCGTCCACCGCCGCAGGGAACATGTTCTCCACGGGTGTCATGGGCTCATCCCTGCGTGCCCGTGTGGTCTCATCATGGGTGGTGGTGTGTGGTGTGAAAGTCCCTATCGGTGCCGTGCTGGTGAGCATCTTGCGGATGTAGCTGGGCCGCCAGTGATCCGCCGTCCTGCTATTCCCTCCTCGTTTCCATGTCTCGACACCACGCTGATTGAAGTCCTTCGCAATGCGCCCGAGGCCTTCACCATCTGCGGTACGCTTGAAAATCTCTTGCACGATGGCAGCCCGCTCTGGGATCAGTTCGTATAACTTGTCCTGATCATTCCACGTGATCCATGCGGGCGTCTGGCGGGTGTAAGGTTTGCCCTCCACCCCGTGCTCAATCAGACGCTTCTTCTTCCGCGCCTTGGCGTCCCCGATCAGTTGTGATTTGCGGGTGCTCTCCTTGTTCGCCCTGATCAATTCCAACACGACGAGCAATATGGCCTCTGGCTCGCGTTCGAGGCGCTCTAACGAGTAGGCCTCGCCGTTGGTGAGCGTGACCACGTTGATGCCGCTGACAACCAGCTGGCTAAAGAGTGCTTGTGCTGTGCATGATGTCCGCACGCGACAAGCGGTCCATGTTCTCGATCAGCAGATAGCTGCCGCGTTCGACATAGCCCTTCTGAACGGCCTCAAGGAAGCCACCGAGAGCCCCTGTGCGGGCGTTCTTGCTTCTGAAAGCGGAAACGCCGAGGTCTTGCATGTTCAGCTCAGTGTCGAGCTGGAGGCCGTGCTCCTGAGCGTATTTGGCTGCTCTCTCCGCTTGCCTCTGCAAGCTCGCTCCAGCGGCCTGCGCCGGGGTGGAGAAGCGGACGTAGGAATACGCGCGGGGTTCCTCGGTACGGACAAGGGCATCCATGGGTGTGCCTCAAGCGGAATAGCGTTCGGCAATCAGCGGTTCCAGTACTGCCCGCAGCCTGACTGCGGGTACCGACGAAGCCGGCCATGCATTCCAATTTGAAGCCGGCCGGGTATTCCGATCGGAAGCCGGCCACCCTTGGCGTCAATCGCATGGGTCGATTTGATGATGTCGTTGAGGGATGAGAAGGTCAAGTGACCGATTGATCGAGAGTGGATTGCTTTTGCTTTCTGAGGCTCTCTCCTTTGAGTTCGATGCGGTAGGCGTTGTGGACGAGGCGATCGAGGATTGCGTCGGCGATGGTGGGATTTCCGATGATTTCGTACCAGCGGTCGACGGGCAGCTGGCTGGTGACGATGATCGAGCGAGCTTCATATCGGTCCTCGACGATCTCGAGCAGATCACGGCGCTGGTCGGCGTCGAGCGGCTCTGGTCCCCAGTCATCGAGAATGAGCAGATCGAGACGAGCGATAGCGCGCAGCATCTTGGTGTAGCGGCCATCGGCGCGGCCGAGTGCGAGGGCGGTGAAGAGACGCGGCACGCGATGGTACGCAACGGAGAAGTCGTCCCGACAAGCCTTGTGGCCGAGGGCGCAAGCGAGCCAGCTCTTGCCGACGCCGCATGGCCCGGTGACGAGGAGATTATGTCGTGCCCGGATCCAGTCGCCGGCGGCGAGTTTTAGAAAGAGCGCGCGGTCGAGGCCGCGGATAGCGCGGTAATCGACATCCTCGACGCAAGCAGCATGACGCAGCTTGGCGGCCCGAGCTCTGCTTTCGAACCGCTTTTGCTGGCGCAGCGTTTTCTCGTGTTCCAGGAGCAAAGCCAGCCATTCGGCGTGTTCGAGGCTGCGCGCTTCGGGCTGGGCATCGAGGTCCTTGAAGCCTTTGGCCATACCGTGGAGACCGAGGCTATGCAGCAGGTCGAGGGTGGGATGGGTCAGCATGCTGGATAATCCTTTCAATGGAAGTAACCGGGGCCGCGCAGATTGGGATGTTCGATGATCGCGTCCTCGGTATCGCGAGAACTGCGTTCGAGCTTGTTGGCGATGATGGAGGCGATGCTCTTGTAGGTCAGTGCGCTGACCGCGACCGCGCGGGCCGCGATCAGCTCGGCGCGTTCGGGATCAATATCCTTGAACAGCCGGAGCACGCCGAGACAGGTCCGGAATCCCTGTTCGGGATGAGGCCGATTGGCCAGGATGGCGAGGACGAGCCCCTCGGTGTTGGGCCCGATCGATCGCCCCCAGCGCCGGAATCGATCGGGAGTCCACTCGGCGTAACGCCGATGCGCACTGGGCATGTGATCGGGATCCGTGCCGTGCCGGCGGCCGCCATAACGGCGCTGGTGAGCCGCAACACGCAAGCCCCGATGGAACAGCTCGATGGTCCGGGTGGTGGCGCGAACGTCGACCTGCTCCCGGATCAGGCCGTGTGGAACTGAGTAGAAGAAGCCGTCGACCTCGACATGATAATCGAGCGAGACGCGGGCCAGGAGCCATTCCGCAAACTGATAGTCGGCATCCGGCAACGACGCCAAGACAGGCATCTCGACGGTCTCGAACAATTGCCGGCGGCTGACGCCAAGCCGGCGCATGACGTGCGCGTTGATGCGCTCCAGCGCGGCGGCGATTGCCGCGTTCGCCTCAGCCAGCGAGAAGAAGGTCTGCCGGCGAAGCCGCCCGAGGATATAGGTCTGGGCAAAACGCACTCCGGCTTCCACTTTTGCCTTATCCCGGGGCTTTCGTGGCCGTGCCGGAAGGATGCCGACGCCGTAATGGGACGCCATCATCCCGTAGCTGCGATTGATTTCAGGGTCGTAGAACGAGGCCCTGTGAACGCCGGATCTTCAGATTGTCGGGGACCACAAGCCGCGGCACCCCGCCAAAAAAGCGGAACATGCGGACATGGGCCTCGATCCAGTCCGCCAGTTTCTGCGTCCAGGTCGCCTCGGCGTAAGTGTAATTGGAGGCGCCAAGGACGGCGACGAAGATCTCCGCTTCACGCACGACCCCGGTTGCGCGATCGACGATCATGATTTTCTTGCCGGAGTAATCGACAAATACCTTGTCGCCGGCCGGATGGTCCTGCCGCATGGTAGGCGACAGGCGCCGCTCGAACTCCCGGAACAGATCGCAGAAGCGACTGTAGCCATAGCCTCCTGGGTGAACCGCGCGATACTCCTCCCAGAGCACCATCAAATTGACGCCAGGCCGCTTGAGTTCGCAGGCGAGCGAGCCCCAATCCGGCTCGGCGCGCCGGCGGAACCCGCGCTTGACGCCGGCATGGGCGAACAGACGTTGTTCAAGAACGGCGTCCGTGAGGTCGCCAGCCAAAGGCCACGCAAGCCCGGCCACTGCCGCCCGCTTGAGATTGTCCTGGATCGTGCTCCGCGCCACGCCGAGCGTGCGTCCGATCTCCCGGGCGCTCACCCCGTCACGAGCAAGCCGTAGCATTTGTCGTATCTGTCGCATGGTCAGTTCTCTCTTGGCCGGCATCCGTGTCCCCTCGTTTTCAACGAGGGACTTGATGCCCGAGGGACTGACCCAAACGAAAACGCCGACCTTCTCAGAAACCCGGCCGGAAATTGATCGGAATGGCGGCCGGCTTCATTTCGGAATGGTGGCCGGCTTCAAATCGGAACGGTGGCCGGCTTCACGTCGGAATACCCGGCCGGAATAAATCGGAATCCGCAGCCTGACCGCTTGCCGACCCACAGCACACTCAATGTGCTCCCCAAGGGCCTGCAAAGCCCGTGCCGAACGTGCTATCCCCCACGCGAACCGAACGGCCGTCCTGAGAGCCATAAGGATAATGCTGTTCCTCAATTCCATTGCAATCTCCGTGTGATGCTGCCGTACAGACTTGGCATTCACACTCTGCAATGGCGATCGTCGGACTGCCGGACAAGGCGGTGTCCGAGGCCCGCGAGCGGGTTCGTTCGGCGCTGATCGCCTCGGGGCTGGCACTGCCGGCGCGCCAAATCACGGTCAACCTCGCGCCGGCCGACCTGCCCAAGGAAGGCAGCCACTATGATTTGCCGATCGCGCTTGGCCTGATGGCGGCGATCGGCGCCATCCCGCCGGATGCGCTCAACGGCTTTACGGTGCTCGGCGAACTCGGCCTCGATGGATCGATTGCCCCGGTCGCGGGCGCGTTGCCGGCGGCGATCGGCGCGAATTCCCGGGACGAAGGCCTGATCTGTCCGGCGGCGTGCGGCGCCGAGGCGGCGTGGGCGAGCCCGGATATCCAGATCATCGCCGCGAATTCGCTGATCCAGATCGCCAATCACTTCAAAGGCACGCAGGTGCTGTCGCGTCCGTCGCCAAAAGTCCGCGAGCGCGAGGCCGAGTTGCTCGATCTGCGCGACATCAAGGGCCAGGAAAGCGCCAAGCGCGCGCTGGAGATTGCCGCGGCCGGCGGACATCATTTGTTCAGGTGATTTCGTCAATGGGAAACACGGCCCGTGCAGGGTGGTCCGTTGGGAAATTTGCGGGTCCCCTATCGAGCACCGAACCCTATTTTACCCGACCCGGCCCACCCGGCTTCACTCAGCGAGCTTAAAGGCGTCGGCGGCCGTCCGACCGAAGGCAGCAGTGCGCGTTAGGTCGGAGGCGCGGTATTCCGACCTGTACCCGCAGCGGCCCCTATTGAGCCTCGGTATTCATCTGGATATGTAGGCTTATCAAGGGGCAAGAGGGGCTACGATGGCGCGGGGCTACATCTTCACATTGGCGGTCGTCCTGACGGGATTGATATGCAGCGACGCCACTGCCGGTACTAATAACCCGGTGATTACGCTGTCCTGCGATGGGAAAATGACGATGGCGGGTAGCGATAAACCCGATCCGATCAGCAAAATGGGCGTCGTGGTAAACACGCATAGTGTGGCGTTTAACGGCTATAATGTAGGGATAACCAGTGTGAATGCCGACATGATTTCATTCAACGAAACCACAACCTCTGGGATTAAGGTCTCTATATGGGGAACTGTGGATCGCGTCACCGGAGCGCTCCAAGCAACGCAGATGTCGCCGGGCCTTAATGTCTCATATGAACTGATTTGCAAGCCTGCCGCCCGCATGTTCTGAGAAGCTGGGCTTAACCGCGACGAAAACCCGCCTTTGACGGCGAGTCCAGCAGTGTTATATAAAGAAATGGTGCCCCCGGCCGGATTTGAACCGACATACCGTGCAGGCCGCAGCTCCCAAAGCTGCTGTGTCTACCAATTCCACCACGAGGGCACTTAGAGAGAATGGGGAAACCCACTGGGAGGAGGGCGTTGCAAGCGCCTTTCCTCTCAGCCCAACTCTCGGGTCTTACCAGCGTCGCAAGTTGGTTTGTCGCGGCGCGCTGGACCGAGGTCATGGAGGCGGCATTTGTTATTCCTCCTCCGTTGACGACGTACTCGATGAATCGGCGGGGGCAGCCTCGATGGTGTACCACCCGCCGTTCACGACCTTAATCTTCTTGTTCTTGAGCCGGTGCAGTGCTGTCCGAACTGTGCGTTCGGGTAGGGCATTGCTCAACGCCTGCGCAATCTCAACACCCCTCTTGCCGGGGAACTTGGTGATGAAGTTGAGAACACTATCGGCCGCTGTAATTCCGGCGATGCCGACCAGATTGCTCAAGCGAGTTATATTCGCATCAACAGGCGGAACAGGTGCTCGCGGCGCTGGAGTTTCGGTAAGCCGATTATCAAGAGCGTCTAACACGCTCTTTCTGCCACTGGGGTAGCCAACATCCCAGCCGCCAGACCAGCCGCGTCGCCGCACTTTGGCAGTATATTTGCTGAGAGCTTCCAGCAATTCAGCATAGGCTTCGGCAATCTCGGCATCGAGTTCTTCGTTCGACGGAAATCCCTTGTTTGATTCGTTCATGGTGATACTAGAAACCATTCAATGAACTGGCGCAAGCCGTTCCTCGAAGTATTCAATGAACTATCCACCGGACCGTTTCGTATCGTTACGGTGTACCCGCACGAGACACGGCGTTGCGTCGGCGGATGGCTCCTGCTGCTTAGCTAAGCGGGGGCGCGGAACGCCCAAAGGGACTCCGGCCGGGCATGGGACCCTTGGGTGGGGTTCGATACGGGGCCCCTTTCAAAAATCGACGCCTAAAGCCTTTGGCCTCTGCTCGGCTGAACAGGGCGGTGCACTCCGCTGAAAGTACTGGTTTGGGGGCCCCAATGGCCCGAGCCGGTGGAAACAGGTGCCCGCATGGCATTCTGCCGCCGATGCCCCAAGGGGCCCCAGCGGGAGGCCGTAGGTAGCCGTTACGCCTAACCGCTGGTTGGGCTGGGGATGGCATCAAACGCATCCACGGATTACCTATGCGACCGCGCCAAATCTACGCGCACTTTTCAACCTTCTCGTTGTGAACAGAAACCAGCGGAGAGAGCATGGGGCGACGCCGGTGTCGCAAGGACAGGCAAAACCGGCGCGCCCGGAGGTCACGTCGTGACGGCAACCTTGAGGATCACCGTCAGGCCTTCGGACACTCGGGGAGTGACAGCAGATTATTCGGCTGCTCCCCGTCCGACTGCGTCTTGAGGTACTTATTGCCAAAACGGCTGACGGCGACGACCACCCACACGGGATCAGCACCGGGAGGCTTCACCCAGAAATCCCATTGCCGCGTCTCAATCAGGACAATGGCGTCTTCCTGTGTGATCCGCCACCCGCCACCGGCGACCCCACCTACGTGGGTAATCCGTTCGTGGGGATTGTAGCGGTCGCTCTTGTTAATGCAGCTGATCTGGGCGGTCTGTGTCTTGGTAACGGCGTTCATAATTATCACCTGTGTTTTGCGAGACAGGCTTGACCACCGGCTGTATCTCCAATTCTATCCGGAGTGCGTAACGACCCGTGTCCCGCTTCACCTGTCTCGCGGGGTAAGTAGCGGACCAGAACTGCAGAAGCCGTTGAACCTGGCAGGGTTTGGCGGCTTCGTTCGTTTAGGTTCCCTGAAGCCTGAGGGTTGTTGTCAATTCCGTCAAGGCTTAGTCCGTGTTTTTGCTCACGTACACCACATGTGGGGGATATGGTGGATAAGTCGGCGGTCGGTGGCCTGATCCGGCCCACTGTCGCGACCTCGGTGGTGGCCGATGCCCTTTAAAGTCGATTTTTGAAATCAGGGGATAGCGGGCGACTAAAATAGGGTCCGGTGCAGTCGGAGAGGCTCATTTTTGTCATTGACGATCTACCATTGCAAACGCCGGCAATCCCGGCGCGACCTGCACCTGCACGTCGACGCTGCGGGCCTCGATCCCCTCAAAAGCGACGGTGGAAACCCGCTGGACCATGCTGCCCCTCTTCCCGCAATCGAGGGTAGCGGAAGGCGAGAAAGAGTGCAAGAACATTACGGGAACAGCGACGATGTTCGCGGTGTTCGATCGGGTCCGGGCTGATTAGATAAGCCGTCGACCCGTAGAAAAGCTGAGAGGTGACAACGGTGATGGAACGGATCGGAGGCGGCATCTCGGCGACGCGAACTGAGCCGGGAGCCTTTATCCGGGCGCCTTCGCGGGTGTTCGGATATGTCCGCAATCATATCTGGCTGCGGTGGAGTCTTGTGGGCCTCGCGGCTGCGGCCGCAGGCATTTCCTGCACCGGCCTCTGGGGCTATCTGATGCACCACGCGGTCATGCTGCTACTGCCGCTACCGGTCCTGTTCGCGGGGTGGTTGGTGATCGGCGCCGAACAGGCGCGGGAAATGCAGCGGCCGATGCGGACATGCCGACGACATTAAATTTTGAGCTGACGATTTCTGCTTCTTGGCTTCCCAATGCCGTTGGCGCGGTCGACGAAGTCGCGTCGATCTCGATGAACTTGCTGATTGCGGATTCGCGCTCGCGCGCCGGCCGAACCAGGTCGGTAAAAACAATCTAGAGATAACAGATAGATTGCGAACAATTCCGCTAGGGGTATTCCAACAGTTCCTCAGTAAAACCATTCGCAAGGGCTCAGCCTTGAGTGAGCGGGACGAGGGATCGACATGCTGGTAAATCGACGCGCAAGCGAACGTCAACAATGCCGAAGGGTCGCGAAGATTCAGTTCGGGATCGGCTCATTGCCGCGTGACTGCACGATCACGGACGTATCGAGGGGTGGCGTCAAGGTGGTTGCCGAGTATCCCGAAATCCCCTCCAATTTCACCATTACATTGTCGACCGGCGATACGCGCCAATGTCGGCTGGCATGGCGGATCGGCTGCGAATTCGGCGCCGAATTCGTCGATTAGACTGGGATTACAGCCCGCCACCCGACGTCAGCAGTAACCAGGCGGGCGAGCCCTACCGCGAATTGAACGGAAGCCGGTCAGCTTAACCGGAATTTAGGGTTACTGTGAGCATTTCGAACCTGTTGCTGACCACAGGTCGAAGTACATGCGTCGATGGCTGCCCGAACAAGATCGCTTCGTGAGACGTTTTGCGTCCACGGCATTGTCCACAATGTTGGTGGTCGGGCTGTGTAGCTGTCAGACCGCTGGTATGTCCGACATCACGGGGTCGCTCGGTGAGAAAACCGAAGCAAGCCCCGCGGCCGGATCCCGGCAAGATCTGGAGGCTGACGGCGAGCGTTTTCGCGCCAACCACAAGGACGCCGACGCGGCGTTGGCGTACGGAAAAGCGCTCAGAGCTCGAGGGCAGCGGGCCCAGGCCGTCGCCGTGCTCCAGGAAGCGGCGATCGCCAATCCCGATAACAGGACGCTTCTCGCCGGCCTTGGGCGGGCGCTGGCGGACAATGGCGATTTCCAGGAAGCATTCGACGTCCTCAGCCGCGCGCACAGCCCGGATAATCCCGATTGGCGGATCCTGTCGGCGCAAGGGGCCACGCTCGATCAACTCGGCCGTTATGACGAAGCGCGTCAGTATTACACCAGTGCGCTGAAAATCGCGCCCGACGAACCGTCGGTGCTGTCGAATCTTGGGCTTTCGTACGTTCTTTCAAAGGACCTGCCTAAAGCGGAGGAAACCCTGCGCCGCGCCAACAGCCATGCGGATGCGGATCCGCGGGTGCGGTTGAATCTGGCATTAGCGGTCGGTCTGCAGGGTCGTCTTGCCGAGGCCGAGACCATCGTGAAGGCCGGCCGGACGCCGGAGGAAGCGGCGGCGAACGTGACCTATCTGAGACGATTGCTGTCGAAGAACGATAACGCGCATCCGGACGGCGGGAAGATACCGATCGCGGCTGCCGAGCAGACCAAATGATTCATCGAAAGTGATCGGTTGCACGATCGACGCCGCCTGGCGCCGTCCCTGACCGATCAGAACACGATCCGGAAACGGCTCACGCAACAATCTTCCTTGTCTTCTTGCCGCGGAACCGATCCATAATCGGCGAGATCAGGGAACGCTGCGGCTTTTTGGTATCGGCGCGGCCCGTCAGCCGTCGCGCGATCTGCAGAAAGGTCTTGGCGATCCGGTGATTGGCCGAGATTTCGGCGATCATCTGGCCGTTATTGGCCGCCATGCCGAACATGCGCGAGTCGAACGGAATAGAAGCGATCGGCTGGCTCTCGACCGTCTTGACGAATCCGCGTGCGTCGATCTCCGGCCGCTTCGGCATGCCGACCTGGTTGAGACAATACAGCGGCATGCGGTCGTTGGGTCGCGACGCTTTCAGCATGTTCAGCATGTTCTTGGTGTTGCGCAGGTTGGCGAGATCCGGCTCGGCAACGATCAGAATATCATCCGCGCCGACCAATGCACGCCGGGTCCATCCCGACCATTGGTGCGGGATATCAAGCACGATACAGGGGGTGGTCATGCGCAAGGTATCGAAGATCGAATCAAACGCGTCGGTGCCAAAATCGTAGACCTGTTCGAGCGACGCCGGCGACGCCAGCAGGCTGAGGTGCTCGGTGCGCTTCGCCAGCAGGCGGTCGACAACCGCGGTATCGAGCCGGTCGGGCGAGAACACCGCGTTGGCGATGCCCTGTAACGGATCCTGATTATAATTGAGGCCCGCGGTGCCGAACGCGAGGTCGAGATCGATGACGACGGAATCCAGCGCGAGGTCACGGGCGATCGCCCAGGCCACGTTGTGGGCGACGGTGGATGAGCCGACCCCGCCTTTGGCGCCGACGACCGCGATGATGCGGCCGGAGGTTACCGCCTCCGAGGCCGAGAACAGGCTGCAGATCGAACGCACGACATCGATGGTCTCGACCGGTCCAACGACATAGTCGTTGACGCCCCGGCGCACCAGTTCGCGATAGGGTGCGGCATCATTGGGATTGCCGATCACGACGACGCGGGTTCCGGCGTCGCACACGGTTGCGAGTTGATCGAGGTTGGCCAGAATATCGCTGCGGTCTTCGGATTCCAGGATGATCACGTTCGGCGTCGGCATCGTGTGATAGGCGTCGATGGCCGCCGCCATGCCGCCCATATGAACCGAGAGACGGGCCTTGCCGAGGCGACGATCGTCAGCTGCCGCGCGCACCACGGCCGCGGTGTGCTCGATTTCGCAATAGGCTTGCACCGAAATGCGCGGCGCGGGCGCGATGTGATCGTTCGCGGTCGCCGTGAGGTGCGGCTCTTCCGTGATCTTGATCGATGTGATGGATCATTTGCCTGCGTCGCTGAGTTTGGCCTTGTCGCCATCGGGGTAGACGGTCGCGGTCGAATTACCTTTGCGATATTTGTCGAATTCTTCGGTACGCCGCGCCGTGTAGGCCGGGGTTTCAGGCCGCGGTTGCACGAGATCGGCCGGGTTGTCGATCATCGCCGCGAGGTTGCGCTGGTTGGCACAGCCAAAATTGTAATACTCCCTGTTTTCGGAATAGCTCCTGTTGTCGATCGACGGTCCGATATCGTCGGGCCATAGACCGCAGGGTCCGGCGACAGCCGCAATTTTCGGATAATTCAGCCGGATCGTCGCGAACAGCCGGGGATCGTCCGGATGATAGTGATGGACCGTAATCCCGTGCGGCGGTACGCCGGATGCCGCCAGCAGCGAACGAATTTCACGAAACGTGTCCGCCGCCGCTGCTGCGTTCGGCGTATCGACCGGCACATCGGCAATGATCGCGCCGGTCGCTTCATGGCGCCAGTTTTGCGCCAGCCCGATCACATCGGCGCGCTGGGATGCCGATAGGCCGCCGCGTGCGTGGCCGACGAAAACCACGACCGATTGATTTCGCTCCTCGATCGCGATCGGATGACGCAGGCGATAATCGTCGGGAACGCTCGCCGTTATGACTTCTCCGCCGGTATTGGTGCACGCGCCCAGCGCGACTGAAAGACCAATGAGGGCGCCCAGCAGGCACAGGCTTCGATGGCCATCGATCGGCATTTTCTTTGTCATCGTTCTGTCCTCGTTCCCGTAGTGGACGGGTCGTTCCGTTTAGTCGGTGATGAAGCCAAAGTTGCACGGGCAGCCCGCGACCTGTTCGACGCGGCCGGACGCGCCGTAAATCCGGTTGATGCGGGCCAGCAGCGCTGATTGGGAATCGGATGCGGGCGCAAACCCGTCATCCGGGCGCGACAGTTCCTTCTGGGCAACCGCGCGAACCACATAGGGCGTCACCAGAACCATCAATTCGGTCTCGTTGTTGACGAAGTCCTGGCTTCTGAAAAGCTGTCCAAGGACAGGTATGGAGTCGATGCCGGGCATGCCGTTGACGGCCTGCTTGGTCTGCTCCTGGATCAGGCCGGCCATCGCCATCGAGCCGCCCGACGGAATCTCCAGCGTCGTTTCCGCGCGGCGGGTCTTGATCGAGGGAATCGTCGTGCCACCGGCACCGCCGGTCAGCGCGTTCTCGCTGGAGACTTCCGACACTTCGGTCATCACACGCAGGCTGATCCGTCCCTCGGACATCACCACCGGCGTGAAGTTGAGCGAGATGCCGAATTTCTTGAAGCTGACCGTCTGGACGCATTGTCCGATCGTGCCCGAGGTCGACGTCTGGCAGGTCACGCCGGTCGGAATCGGAAATTCGCCGCCGGAGATAAAGGTCGCGGACTCGCCGGAAATCGCCGTTAAATTCGGTTCGGCCAGAGTGTGGACCAGACCTGCGCTTTCCATCGCCCGCAACGTAGCCTGAACTGACGGGTTGGTGCCGAACGATCCGCCAACACCGTTGCCGGGGACGAGCGGCCCGTTGTTCGCCGTGAACGGGTTCGCATTGTTGAAGGTCACGACCGAGTTGCCGACATTCAGCTTGGCGCTGAGATCGATGCCCATCTGCTTGATGACCGAACGCTGGACCTCGGCGACAGTAACTTTCAACATCACCTGATCGCGGCTTCGGACGGCGATGTTGTTGGCGACCTTATCGGCGCTCCCAACCAGCCGCGCGGCAAGATCGCCCGCCTGCTGCGCTTCGATCGGGCTGGAGACCGAACCGGTCAGCACCACGCCGTCGCCGAGGCCTTCGATCCGGATATCGGCATTCGGCAATGTCTGCTTGAGCGCGGCGCGTACGCCGTTGAGATCGCGTGTGACCGCGATGTCATAGGCGGCGATCTGCTGGCCATCGGAATCGAAGAACACGATGTTGGTTTGGCCAACCTCCGAGCCGATGACATAGGCGCGTTGCGCCGAATGGACGATCGCGTTTGCAACCTTTGGATTGGCGACCAGCACGTCCTTGATGTCGTGCGGCAAATCGATCACCACGGATTTGCCGATGCCGAGCGCAAGAAAGCGCATCTTCTGGCTGCCGACGGCACTTGCTTCCGCGGCGCGGGAATCGCTTGCCGTAACGGGCAGCAGGGCCAGATTGAGCGTCAGCGCGGTGACGGCTGAGAACGACAGGACGCGAGACAATAAGGCCCGCGCCATCGGCTGAATTCCCCTGCAGTACATTTCGGTCGTCCTTTTAGTCACTTCTGTGTCTTGGTCACTTCTGTGCGGTCGTCGGCGTCGAGACGCCGTAGCGGATCACGTTGACGCTATCGCCGCGCTTGCGCGTCTGATCCTCGGCATTGCTCTCGACGATGTTGATATCGGCAATGCTGCGCAGCGCCAGCGACAGCGTGCCGCTCTGGCGTACGCGCGCGAGCGTTTCGGCCTGCTCGGGCTTCAACTCGAGAGTCACGGTCTTGCCGACCAGGTTGGTCTGGCCGTCTTTTTCCTTCGGCGCCTGATCGATCGCGAGAACGCGAATGTTGGTCAGGACGGTTTCCGAGTCGATGATGTCGCTGCTGCCGGCGCGGGCATCCGGATTCTTCTCGTGCTTGGAGAGAATGACGTCGACCCGGTCGTTGGGAAGAATGAAGCCGCCGGCGCCGGTCTCCGGCGAGATTTCCGTGGAGACGGCGCGCATGCCGGTCGGCAGGATCGCGGCCATGAAGCCGGAGCCGTTGGCCCTCACCAGCTTCTGTTCGCGAATAGGCTCGCCAACGATGAATGGCGAGCGCGCGATCGAGCCGACGATCTGGGTGGTTGCGTCCGGACGTTCGCTGCGACGAATGAAAGTGCCGCTGGCGGTCGACGCCGGCCAGGCCTGCCATTGCACATCCTCGGGCTTGACCGATTGGCCGAGGCCGATGTCGGACTTCGCAACCAGAACGTCCACGGTCTGCAGTTGCGCGGCCGGCTCGGCCAGTTGAGGCTTGTTGTCGGGAGCGTTGCCGCTTGCGAGATACGCGGCGATGCCACCAGCCCCGAGGGCGATGATCAAGACGATAATACGTGCGGTGTACATACGCTTTACTGACTACTCTTACGCCGGAAAGCTCGGTGACAGCCGAGCGTTTCCCTGGGCAGGAGTAAGCAGCAGCAAAAGTGTAAGCCATCTTGAGAGGCGGAACACTTTGCCGAAGGTATTTAGAGTTTTGTCTCCATGGTAAACGAAGCGTTATGCTTTTGAGATTGAATCCGCGGCGCTGGCGCCGTGAGAATTGGTGTTGCGGCGCGCGGGAAAACCCGCGCGCGATGGCTTCAATAATGGCGATGCTTTGTCGGGCCGCGCTGAATCAGGCTTTCGCCCGCTTCGCCTCGATCGTGTCCCAGATCTTCGCCGCGACGTCGGGACCGCCGAGCCGCGCGATGGCGCGGATTCCCGTCGGCGAGGTCACATTGATTTCGGTGAGATTGCCGTCGATCACGTCGATGCCGACGAACAACAATCCGCGCTCGCGCAGCTTCGGGCCGAGCGTCGCGCAGATCTCGCGTTCGCGCGCCGACAGCTCGGTGGCTTGCGCCGCACCGCCGCGCACCATGTTGGAGCGCAGATCGTCCGCGGCCGGCACGCGATTGACCGCGCCGGCGAACTCGCCATCGACCAGGATGATGCGTTTGTCGCCGTGCTTCACCTCGGGAAGGAAACGCTGGATCACCCAGGGCTCCCGGAACGTCACCGAGAACATGTCGAACAATGATCCAAAATTCATGTCCTGCGGCATCACGCGAAATACCGCGGCGCCGCCATGGCCGTGCAGCGGCTTCATCACGACCGCGCCGTGCTCGTCGCGGAACGCGTTGATCTCGTCGAGATCGCGCGAGATCAGCGTCGGCGGCATCAGCTGCGGAAAATCCATCACGAACATTTTTTCCGGCGCGTTGCGCACGCTGGCCGGATCGTTCACCACCAGCGTCTTGGGATGGATACGCTCAAGGAAATGCGTCGAGGTGATGTAGGCGAGGTCGAACGGCGGGTCCTGCCGCAGCAGAACGACGTCGAACGCCGCGAGCGGCTCGCGCCTGGGCTCGCCCAAAGTGAAGTGATCGCCGACCTCGTCGCGTACGGTCAGCACCTGGACCGGCGCGACCAGCTCCTCGCCGCGCAGCGAGAGCTTGTCGGGCGTGTAATAAGACAGCATGTGGCCGCGCCTTTGCGCCTCCAGCAGCAGCGCAAAGGTTGAATTGCCGCGGATGTTGATACGCGCGATGGGGTCCATCTGGACGGCGACATTCAGTTTCATGTGGGGGTCCGCAAGGTTATGGGGGTCTCAGGTGCTGGCGTCGAAGGCTGCTAACAGATGGCGCGGCAGATGCCGCGGCGCAATCAGCATGGCGTCGAAACGCAGATCAAATTCGGCATGTTCGGGATGCGCCATCAGCCAGGTCTGGGCGGCGTCGATGATGCGGCGCTGCTGCCGCGGCGTGACGGCGTAGGCGGCGTCATCGAGCGTGGCCCGCGCCTTGACCTCGACGAACACGACCACGTTGCGGCGCCGGGCCACCAGGTCAATCTCGCCGACAGGGGTACGAAAACGCTTGGCCAGGATGCGATAGCCCTTGGCCATCAGATAGGCCGCGGCGCGGGCTTCCGCTGAGAGGCCGGTGCGAAACGCCGCGACACGCGCCGGTGCTGCCACCCTGGCCGTCTTGGCTTCGGCGCCGATGTCGCCAGCGTTGGTATTGCTAGGCTTGGCCATCGTCATTTTCCGCGTCGCGCCGCTTCGACAGTTCGAGCGCGCGGGCATAGATCTCGCGCCGCGGCCGCCCCGACAGCTCGACCGCATGGGCGACAGCATCCTTGACACTGTCGTGCCGCAGCGAATTGAGCAACAGCTCGTCCAGTTCATCGGCGGCCATGACCGTGGTGCCCACGGGCGGGCCGATCACCAGCACGAATTCGCCACGGGTCTCCAGCGTATCGGCCGCTAACGCCAGTTGCGACACCGGCCCGCGCTTGATCTCCTCGTGCAGCTTGGTCAGTTCGCGACAGATCGCGGCGTCGCGGTCGCCCATGATGCCGGCGAGATCGGCCAGCGTGTCCTGCACGCGGTTGCCGGATTCGAACATCACCAACGTGGCGTCGATCCGCGACAGCTCCGTCAGCCGCGCCCGCCGTGCGGCTTGCTTCGGCGGCAGAAAGCCTTCGAAGAAAAACCGGTCGGTCGGCAGTGCCGCCACCGCCAGCGCGGTCAGCACCGAGGAAGGCCCAGGCAGGGCGATGACCTGAAAACCCGCCGCGCAGACCTCGCGCACCAGCTTGAAGCCGGGATCGGAGATCAGGGGCGTTCCGGCATCCGAGACCAATGCGATCGAGGCGCCCTGCGCCAGCCGTTCCAGGATTTTCGGCCGCGCCAGCGCGGCATTATGTTCGTGATAGGGTTTTAGCAGCGCCGAGATCGCGTAGCGCTCGGTCAAGCGCCGGGTGATTCGGGTGTCTTCGCAGGCGATGATGTCGACGGCCGCGAGGGTTTCCAGCGCGCGCAAGGTAATGTCGCCGAGATTGCCGATCGGGGTCGCGACCAGATGCAGGCCCGGGGCGGCTTTCGGCGCGGTCAGGACGTGGCCGCCCAGGGAAAATGTCCGGTCGGCCGGACCCTCGGCGTCTTCCGATCCGTATATGGAGTTGGCTTTTGCGCGCATCGTCCCAATCTAGAGGGGACGCAGCGCTTGCGCCACAACGGGGTGGCCTCGAAGGCAGGCGGCGGTGCTGCGCATCGGCTTGAGGGTATAAAATCCTGCGATTGGCGGTTAAGTCACAGGGGCATAATCCTTTTGTTTTGGTTAACTATTCGCCGACAATATGCCTGAATCCACGCCCCTGATCGCTGCGAGGGTGACGTTCAGGCCGATTTCGGTCGGTCAAGAGAAGAGAAGTGATGGTAGGCCCGCTCAATACCAAGCCTCCGGCTGGGGAAACCCGGTCCCGCGGGGCCAAGCCTGCCGGGGCGACCCGGCGGACGGCGGTCGGTTTGATCCTTGGCGCGCCCCTGCTTTCGGCCTGCGCCGGGGTGCAGCAGAGCCTCAACCAATTCTCCAATCCGTTCAGTTCGTCACAGCCCGAAGCTGCGCCCGGCCCGGCCGGACCACAGCAGCAGCCGCAGGCCTTCGGCAACGGGCAGGTCAAGGTCGGCCTGATCCTGCCGCTGTCGGCGTCGGGCAACGCCGGCGTCGCGGCGCAGTCGATGAAAAATGCCGCCGAGATGGCGCTGGCGGAATTCCAGAATCCCAACATCCAGCTCCTGATCAAGGATGACGGCGGCAGTTCGCAAGGGGCGCAACAGGGCACCCAGCAGGCGCTCGACGAGGGCGCGGAAATTATTTTGGGTCCGTTGTTCGCCCTGTCGGTCCCGGCGACGGCGCAACTGGCGCGCGCCCGCGGCGTCCCGGTGATTGCGTTCTCGACCGATTCGAGCATCGCCGGACGTGGTGTCTATCTGCTGAGCTTCCTGCCGGAGTCCGACGTCAACCGGATCGTCGAATACTCGGCCAGCATCGGAAAGAAATCCTTTGCCGCGCTGCTGCCCGAGAACGCCTATGGCAATGTGGTGGAGGCGGCGTTCCAGCAGGCCGTCGGCCGTCGAGGCGGACGCGTCGTGTCGTTGGCAAAATATGGTGCTGATCGCGCCAGCGCCGCGCGGAACGTGGCACAGGCACTCGGTTCGGCCGACGCGCTGTTCATTGCCGACGACGGCGATTCGGTGGTGGCGATGGCCGATGCATTGACCGCGGCCGGCGCCAACCTGAAGAATATCCAGTTGCTCGGCACCGGTCTCTGGGACAATCCGCGGGTATTCGCCAGCCCGAATCTGCAGGGCGGGCTTTATGCGGCGCCGGATCCGTCCGGCTTCCGCAGCTTTTCCGGGCGTTACCGCGGCAAATATGGTTCCGACCCGGTGCGCACCGCGACGCTGGCCTATGACGCGGTGGCGCTGGTCGCGGCACTGGCACGGACGCAGGGACAGCAACGGTTTTCACCCGATGTGCTGACCAACCCGTCCGGCTTTGCCGGCATCGACGGGCTGTTTCGCTTCCGTTCCGACGGCACCAACGAACGCGGCCTGGCGGTGATGCGCGTGGGTTCGGGCGGCGGCGTGCCGGTGGCGGGGTCGCCAAAAAGTTTTGGCGCGTAAGTTACGCCGCCAAATCCGCGACCACGGCATCCAGCACCGGGAATCCGGCCTGTGTGACCCGCAGCCGTCCGTCGACATCGACGGTGATGGCGCCTTCTTCGCGCAATAGCGCGATGCGCTTGGGATCGAGCGTGCGGCCCGACAGCGCCGCGTAGCGCTTGGGATCGATGCCCTCGGTGAGGCGCAGCCCCATCAGCAAGAATTCGTCGGCGCGTTCTTCGCTGTTGAGGAGATCGTCGGTGACGACGCCATGTCCGCTGGACTCGACCCGCATCAGCCAGGCTTCGGGCCGCTTCTCGGTGGCGATCGCGTGCCTGGTGCCATCGATATCAAGCCGGCCATGCGCGCCGGGGCCGATGCCGGCATATTCCTCGCCGCGCCAGTACACCAGATTATGTCTGCATTCCGCGCCGGGGCGCGCGTGGTTGGAGATCTCGTAGGACGGCAGGCCCTGCTGCGCGCAGACCTCTTGCGTGACGTCGTACAGCGCCCGCGCCACGGCCTCGTCAGGTGTTTTCAGCTTGCCCGCGGCGTGCAGGCCGAAGAACGGCGTGCCCTCTTCGATGGTGAGCTGATACAGCGACAAATGCTCGGCGGCTTCCGAGATCGCCAGCTTCAATTCATCGGCCCACATCTGCGGGGTCTGGTCGGGCCGCGCGTAAATCAAATCGAACGAGTAGCGATCGAACGCGCTGCGTGCGATCGCGACCGCATCGAGCGCTTCACGCGCGGTGTGCAGACGTCCAAGGGCTTTCAGCGACGCGTCGTCCAGCGCCTGCACGCCGAGCGAGACCCGGTTGACGCCGGCGGTGCGATAGCCGCGAAACCGCGTGGCCTCGACGCTGGTCGGATTGGCCTCCAGCGTGACTTCGGCATCATCGGCGACGCGCCAGTGCTTTCCGATCGCATCCAGAATGGCGCCGACCGTCTGCGGCTGCATCAGCGACGGCGTGCCGCCGCCGAGGAAAATCGACGACACCTCGCGGCCGGGCGAGCGTGCCGCGGTGGTTTCGATCTCGCGCGCAAAGGCGCGGGCAAAACGTTCTTCGTCGATGGGGGCGTGCCGGACATGGCTGTTGAAATCGCAATACGGGCATTTCGACAGGCAAAACGGCCAGTGCACGTAAACGCCGAAGGCTTCCTGGTCAGCGCGGCTCAAGGCAAATCTCCGCCAGTTTGACGAAGGCGCGGGCGCGATGCGACAGCCCGAGGCCGAGCGGCGGCAGGCCGTGCTTCTCGATGCTGGTCATCTCGCCGAAGGTGCGGCTGTGCCCGTCGGGCAGAAACGCCGGATCGTAACCGAAGCCGGCACTGCCGCGCGGCGGCCATACCAGCGTGCCGTCGGCGCGAGCCTCGACTTCCTCAAGATGATCGTCGGGCCAGGCTACGCACAGCGCGGAAACGAAATGCGCTTTGCGCTGGTCGGGCGTGGTCGCGCCGCGCTCCTGCAACAGGCGCTCGATCCGCGTCATCGCGGCGGTGAAATCCTTTGCCGGTCCGGCCCAGCGCGCGGAGTAGATCCCGGGTGCGCCGTCGAGCGCATCGACCACGAGACCGGAATCGTCGGCGAAGGCCGGCAGCTTCGATGCCTGCGCCGCGGCGATCGCCTTGATCCGGGCGTTGGCCTGGAAGGTCGTGCCGGTCTCATCGGGTTCGCCCAGGCCGAGTTCGCCCGCCGACACCGCCTCGATGCCGTAGGGCGCCAGCAGCTCGCGCATCTCGGCAAGCTTGCCGGGATTATGGGTCGCGATCACTAATCGGCCGGTGATTCGACGGGGCATGTGCGCGTTAGCCTACGACAGCTCGGGCGTGATCTAAAATCACGCCACGGCCATTTTTTGCAGATCCACCAGCCGCGCCACACCCTTGCGCGCCAGGGCCATCAGCGCCAGGAACTCGTCCTGCGAGAACGGAGTCTTTTCCGCGGTGCCCTGCACCTCGATGATGCGTCCATCCCCGGTCATGACGAAATTGGCGTCGGTATCGGCTTCGGAATCTTCGGCATAATCGAGGTCCAGTACCGGCGTACCGCCATAGATGCCGCAGGAAATCGCCGCCACATTGTCGCGCAGCACGTTGCCCTTGATCATGTTGCGGTTTTTCATCCAGCCGATGCAATCGGCCAAGGCGACCCAGGCGCCGGTGATCGAGGCGGTGCGGGTGCCGCCGTCGGCCTGAATCACGTCGCAGTCGACGGTGATCTGGCGTTCGCCAAGCGCCACCAGATCGACGGTAGCGCGCAGCGAACGGCCGATCAGACGCTGAATCTCAACGGTACGGCCGTTTTGCTTGCCGGCGGAGGCTTCGCGACGGGTGCGCTCCAGCGTGGCCCGCGGCAGCATGCCATATTCGGCCGTGACCCAACCCCGGCCCTGGCCCTTGAGCCATGGCGGCAGCCGTTCTTCCAGCGTCGCCGTCACCAGCACATGGGTGTCGCCGAATTTCACCATGCAGGAACCCTCGGCATATTTGACGACACCGCGTTCCAGCGACACGGGGCGCAGTTCATCGGGCGCACGGCGGCTTGGCCGCATGGGAATCCTCCGGAAAAATTCAGCAGTTAATGACTGGCGGTGCTTGTAGGAGGGGGAGCGGGGTGCGGCAAGGCCCTTGGCAGTCCCCTCGCTGCCCTTTTCGGCAGCAATCGCGGCTTGTCATGGGGCCCCCGGATCGACAGATTAGGGAAAGCTGTGAGGGAGTAGTCATTGGCCCACCACGATCCGATCGGCCTGATCGCGCCGCATGCCGGCCTTGCCCAGCTCAACGAGCGCTCGCGGGACATTTTTCGTCAAATCGTCGAGAGTTATCTCGCGACCGGCGAACCTGTCGGCTCGCGCAACATTTCGCGCCTGATCGCAGTACCGCTGTCGCCGGCTTCGGTGCGCAACGTGATGTCGGATCTGGAGCAGCTCGGTCTCGTCTACGCGCCGCATACCTCGGCTGGCCGGCTGCCCACCGAACTCGGTTTGCGTTTCTTCGTCGATGCCCTGATGCAGGTCGGTGATCTCACCGAGCCGGAGCGGCAATCGATTCAGACCCAGCTTGCGTCGGTAGGCCGGGCGCAATCGGTCGAGGCGGCGCTCGGCGAAGCCTTGACCCGGCTGTCCGGCCTGACCCGCGCGGCGGCGGTGGTGTTGACCGCCAAGTCCAATTCGCGGCTGAAACACATCGAGTTCGTGCGGCTGGAGCCGGAAAAGGCGCTGGTGGTGCTGGTCAGCGAGGACGGCCAGGTCGAGAACAGCGTGCTGACGCTGCCACCTGGCGTTCCTTCGTCGGCGCTGACGGAGGCAACCAATTTTCTCAATGCGCGGATCCGCGGACGGACGCTGGCGGAAGCGCGTCTCGAGCTCGAAACCGCGCTGACGCAGGACCGTGCCGAACTCGATCAGTTGACGCAGAAGGTGATCGCCGCGGGCCTCGCGAGCTGGTCCGGTGGCGAGCACGAAGACCGGCAACTGATTGTGCGCGGTCACGCCAATCTGCTGGAAGATCTGCACGCGCTGGAGGATCTGGAGCGGGTCCGGCGGCTGTTCGACGATCTCGAGACCAAACGCGGCGTGATCGATCTGTTGGGCCGCGCGGAACGCGCCGAAGGCGTACGGATTTTCATCGGCTCGGAAAACAAGCTGTTTTCGCTGTCCGGTTCCTCGACCATCATCGCCCCCTACAGCGATGGTGCCGGTCATATCGTAGGCGTACTCGGCGTGATCGGGCCGACGCGGCTGAACTATGCGAGGGTGATCCCGACCGTGGACTACGCCGCCCGCATCGTCAGCCAAATGCTGGGCGGCTGATCCGGCAGATCAGGCCGGGTTGCGCTTGATTTTCGGCGCTCAAAGCACGATATCCCGGCCTGCAGCTCCACAATTTGACCCAGACGCGATTTTCTCGAGAAGGTAATCCATGACCGATCCGAACCGGCAAAACGACGATCCGGCGAATGCCGCCGAACCCGTGGTTTCCAAGCCCTACATCATGCCCGACGATCCCGAGGAGGGCTCGGTAGAGGCGCTGACGAAGGAAGCCGCCGAATCGCGCGACAAGATGTTGCGGACGCTGGCGGAAATGGAAAACCTGCGCAAGCGTACCAGCAAGGAAGTGTCCGACGCGAGGACCTACGGCATCACCGGCTTTGCGCGCGACATTCTCGACATCGCCGACAATCTGCAGCGGGCACTCGATGCCGTTCCGGCCGAGGCCAAGGCTTCGGCCGATCCCGGCCTGAAGGCGCTGATGGATGGTGTCGAACTGACCGAGCGATCGCTGCTCAACACGCTGGAGAAAAACGGCGTCAAGAAGTTCGATCCCTCCGGCGAGAAGTTCGATCCGAACTTCCAGCAGGCGATGTATGAGGTCCCCGATGCATCGGTACCATCAGGCACGGTGGTTCAGGTCGTCCAGGCCGGCTACATGATCGGCGAGCGCGTGCTGCGGCCGGCTCTGGTTGGTGTTTCCAAGGGCGGCGCGAAGGCTGCGGCTGCCGCGCCTTCGGAACAGAATTAGACTGCGATATCGGCGGACTGGATCCGCTTGACACCGGCCTTGGCCATATCGGCCCAGGCCTTGGCGAGCGAGCCCTGGGTGTCGATGCCGCGGCAGGCATCTTCCACCACATAGGTTTCGAAGCCGGCCGTCCTTTACGGCCAGGCTGCCGCCGGGCAGAAACAATTCTGCACATCGATGACCAAAAGCGCCGAGGCGTCATCGGGCTTGATTGGCGTGGCCGCGCGAATATCGCTTGAAATGAAGCCCGCGAAAACTGTCGTGCCGAGACCGGCCAGAATTCGCCTGCGATCCAACATGGCGTTGCTGTTCCCTGTAAACATCGCGCAAGCAAATCAAATCGCCAGACGAGCGTAAAGCGGATTGAGGCTCGGCACCGGATCGAATGTTGGGCAGCCTCGAATCGGCGGCCTTGGAAGTCAGCGCTGCTGGATTCCGTCACGCACGGCGCGGAAACGCGGGAACGCCTGTTCCCATTGATCGCGCGGCGCGCTTCCGACGATCCGCATCACCCCCGAGCCGCTGAATCGCAGCCATTGCACGATCGTCACGGCGGTATTGTCCTTGCCGCTGACGGCGTTGATGCGCGTCTCATATCCGGGGCTGCCGTCGATCCGGATCGGTTCGGACATCGTGATCCGCGCCTCCCGCACGCCGGGAATTTGCATCACGGTCTCCTGCGCAAAGCGATCACGATCTTCCTGCTGTGCCGGTGAGGTTCCGATCAGGCCGATCACCATGAAGGGGGCGGGTTCGAAACCGGTCGTTTCATCGGCATCGGCGAGAATGATGGCCGCGCCGGGCGCCAGCGTGCGGACATTCTTGAAATCGGCGAGCGCAGTGAGCTTGAACGGCAATTGTGCAAGCTGCTCCTCGACCGGAACCTGCTTGCGGATCACGGCCGTGGCGAACATCTGCCGCACCGCTTCATCGGTGTAGATTTTCGCGACGTTCTCGGGAATCTGCACGGCGATATAGCCGGAGAACGTGCCGCCCGGCAGAATCATCGAATAGCGCTTCACGCTGGTGGTGCCGTTCATGCCGGCTTCGACGGTGTAATAGGCGGTGCCGGCCGCGGTCTCGATGCTCTCGGGCTTGACCCCGGCGGTGCCGGCCGGATTCGCCTTGAAGGCATTCATGACCTCGGCATAGGCGTCGGCCGGAAGCTCGGCCACCAGCACCTTGACACCGTGGTCTTCGGTTTCAAATCCGGCGAATGTCTTGGCGGGCATGAGGCCCACTAACGGCGTTATGCCGACCCGGACCCCCGGGGGAAAGATCGGATCCGCGGCAAGAGCGGGGCTGAAGGTAGCCACAAGCAAGGCGGCCGCGGACAAGAGTCGCAAAAGTCGAATAAGCTTCATGAAAAATCTACTGGGTTGGCATTGAGGCCGTTCAATGGTCGGTTGTATGCGGGTCGGGCGGGGTGGCCACGTGTCCGGTCCGGCTGCTTTTAGCTGCTTTGCCGTTCCAGCAACAGGCCAAGAAGCTATTTAAGAGGCGGCCATGGGGCGATCTGGTGCAATTCCGTTCCGTTAACCGGCCGTCTGCTGGATGCCGAACGGGTGTCCCAAGGGTACTGGTATGGGCACTTGGTATGGCGCCTTGGTGCCGGCCTGCCTCAAGGTGTTGCGTGCCCATGGCCCGGCCTTGCCGGATATCGACACTATCTTTCACGGGGATGGGTTTTAGGGGCTCAAGGTTGCGCTCAGTCCTTGCAGCCCCTGCCCCCCCTCCTATATGAGGCTCACCGTCGCAATATCGCGAGTATTTGATCGTTGGGGGTTCGGTTAGGTGCGCCGTCAGGGCCCAGCCAACCTGCCGCAAAAAGAAGGATATGAGGACCATGGGAAAGGTCATTGGGATCGATCTCGGCACCACGAATTCGTGCGTCGCCGTAATGGATGGCAAAACGTCGAAGGTCATTGAGAACGCCGAGGGCATGCGGACGACCCCGTCCATTGTTGCCTTCAGCGATGACGGAGAGCGCCTCGTCGGCCAGCCGGCCAAGCGCCAGGCGGTGACCAACCCCGAGCGGACCTTCTTTGCGGTCAAGCGCCTTGTCGGCCGCCGCTATGACGACCCGATGGTCGAGAAGGACAAGAAGCTCGTCCCCTACAAGATCGTCAAGGCATCGAACGGCGATGCCTGGGTCGAAGCCGATGGCAAAACCTATTCGCCTTCGCAGGTCTCCGCTTTCATTCTGCAGAAGATGAAAGAGACCGCGGAAGCCCATCTCGGCCAGAAAGTCGATCAGGCCGTCATCACCGTTCCGGCTTATTTCAACGACGCGCAACGTCAGGCCACCAAGGATGCCGGCAAGATCGCCGGCCTCGAAGTGCTGCGCATCATCAACGAGCCGACCGCGGCTGCTCTTGCCTACGGTCTCGACAAAACCAAAACTGGCACGATCGCGGTGTACGATCTCGGCGGCGGCACCTTCGACGTCTCGATCCTCGAGATCGGCGACGGCGTGTTCGAGGTGAAGTCGACCAACGGCGATACCTTCCTCGGCGGTGAAGACTTCGACATGCGGCTCGTCAGCTATCTGGCCGATGAGTTCCAGAAAGAGCAGGGCATCAACCTGCGCAACGACAAGCTGGCCTTGCAGCGCCTGAAAGAGGCCGCCGAAAAGGCCAAGATTGAATTGTCGTCGACCACGCAGACCGAGATCAATCTGCCGTTCATCACGGCCGACCAGACCGGACCGAAGCATCTGACGATGAAGTTGACGCGCTCGAAGTTCGAGGCGCTGGTCGACGATCTCGTCCAGAAGACCATCGAGCCGTGCCGCAAGGCACTGAAGGACGCGGGTCTCACCGCTGCCGAAATCGGCGAAGTGGTGCTGGTCGGCGGCATGACCCGCATGCCTAAGGTCCAGGAAGTGGTGAAGCAGCTGTTCGGCAAGGAGCCGCACAAGGGCGTCAACCCGGACGAAGTGGTCGCTATCGGCGCCGCGATCCAGGCCGGCGTGCTGCAGGGCGACGTCAAGGACGTGCTGCTGCTCGACGTGACCCCGCTGTCGCTCGGCATCGAAACGCTGGGTGGCGTGTTCACGCGCATCATCGATCGCAACACCACGATCCCGACCAAGAAGAGCCAGGTGTTCTCGACCGCCGAGGACAATCAGAACGCCGTCACCATCCGCGTCTTCCAGGGCGAACGCGAAATGGCGGCCGACAACAAGGTTCTCGGTCAGTTCGATCTGATGGGCATCCCGCCCTCGCCGCGCGGCATGCCGCAAATCGAGGTGACCTTCGACATCGACGCCAACGGTATCGTCAACGTCTCGGCCAAGGACAAGGCGACCGGCAAGGAACAGCAGATCCGGATTCAGGCATCCGGCGGCCTGTCCGATGCCGACATCCAGAAGATGGTCAAGGACGCCGAGGCCAATGCGGCCGAGGACAAGAAGCGCCGCGAGGCGGTCGATGCCAAGAACCACGCCGACAGCCTGGTGCATTCCACCGAGAAGGCGCTGGCCGAGCATGGTTCGAAGGTCGAGGACAGTGAACGCCGCGCCATCGAAGACGCCGTCAGCGATCTGAAGGAAGCGCTGAAGGGCGACGACGCCGAGGCGATCAAGGCCAAGACCAACACGCTGGCGCAGGCTTCGATGAAGCTCGGCGAGGCCATGTACAAGCAGCAGGCGGAAGCCGATGCGGCCAAGGATGCCGCCAAGGATGACGTCGTCGACGCGGAGTTTACCGAAGTCGACGACGACAAGAACAACAAGAAATCCGCCTAAGCGGGCTGGTATCATGACCCCCATTCCAAAGAGCGCCTGCGCTGCGTCTCAATGGGGTGGGGGTCATTTTTCGTTAAGCTGGAGGCGGCATCCTTCAATGCGCCTTCCTTCGGCAAAACTCGCTCCGCTGACACAACGCGTCAGCTTTGGAATTTCGGGCGGATCTGACTGATGTCCACCAAGCGCTGCTATTACGAAACCCTGGAAGTTGAACGGAACGCGGACGATTCCAAGCTGAAAGCGGCGTTCCGCAAGCTCGCGATGAAATGGCACCCGGACAAGAATCCGGGCGATGCCTCCAGCGAAGTCCGTTTCAAGGAAATCAACGAAGCCTACGAAGTGCTCAAGGACGGCGACAAGCGCGCCGCCTATGACCGCTTCGGCCATGCGGCGTTCGAGCAGGGCAGCGGGGGCGGCGGTCCTGGCTTCGGCGCGGGCTTTGCCTCGTCATTCTCGGATATTTTCGAAGATCTGTTCGGCATGGCCGGGCAGCGTGGACGCGGTGGCGGGCGCGAGCGCGGCGCCGATCTGCGCTACAATATGGAAATCACGCTGGAGGAGGCCTTCCTCGGCAAGACCGCCCAGATCGAGATTCCGGTGTCGGTCACCTGCGAATCCTGTTCCGGCACCGGCGCCAAGGCCGGCACCAAGCCGAAGACCTGCTCGATGTGCGGTGGCCAGGGGCGGGTACGGCAGGCCCAGGGCTTCTTTACGCTGGAGCGAACCTGTCCGGGCTGTCAGGGCCGCGGTCAGATGATCGAGGATCCCTGCCCCTCCTGCACGGGCTCGGGACGGGTGACCCGCGAGCGGACCTTGTCGGTCAATATTCCGCAAGGCGTCGAAGACGGCACCCGCATCCGGCTGGCCGGCGAAGGCGAAGCCGGCGTTCGCGGCGGTCCTTCGGGCGATCTCTACATCTTCCTGTCGCTGGCGACGCATCAGTTCTTCCAGCGCGATGGCGCCGACCTGCACTGCCGCGTGCCGATCTCGATGGTCACTGCGGCGCTCGGCGGCGAATTCGAGGTGCCGACCATCGACAAGGGCAAGACCAAGGTGAAAATCCCCGGTGGAACCCAATCGGGCCGGCGTTTCCGCATCGCATCAAAGGGCATGCCGGTGCTGCGCTCGCGCCAGACCGGCGACATGTATGTCCAGGTCATGGTCGAAACGCCGCAAAATCTGACCAAGAAGCAGCAGGAGTTGCTCGCCGAGTTCGAAAAATTATCGTCCGGTGCAACCCAACCCGAGGCTGCGGGTTTCTTCACCAAGGTCAAGGATTTCTTCGGCAACCGCGCCAATACCTGACGCGGCGGTCAGAAGCCGCGTGGTCCGGCGTCGGACTGCGCCAAAAAATCAAACAACGCATGGTCTTATCGCGAACCACGCACACTTCCGCAGACCGCGCATGAGGCCATTCGGCTTGACCGTTTCGGCCGCGACCTATACGTCTTTATGACGATATTCTGACATGCCGCCCGATCGCGGTCCCGCCTGGTAGCGACAATGCCTTTGCAATCGTCCGTGCGCGCGTTGAAGAAGCCTCTCCGTCTCGACGACGAGGTTCGTTTTCTCCGTTCGTGGATCGAGAAGCCGCTGCACATGGGCGCGGTGATGCCGTCGGGACGCGTGTTGGCGCGCACCATGGCGCAATATATCGATGTCGATTCGTCGGGGCCGGTCGTCGAACTTGGGCCCGGCACCGGCGCGATCACCAATGCGCTGATCGAACGCGGTATCGACCAGAAGCGCCTCGTGCTGGTGGAATATAATCCGGGTTTCTGCGCGCTGCTGCGCGATCGCTATCCGCAGGCCAAGGTCGTGCAGGGCGATGCCTATAAGTTGCGCGACTCGCTCTGGGACGTCCTGAGCGTTCCCGCATCCGCCGTGGTCTCCGGCCTGCCGCTGGTGACCAAGCCGATGCTGACGCGCCTGAAATTGATCCGCGATGCCTTCCTGGCGCTGGCGCCCGGTGCGCCGTTCGTCCAGTTCACCTATTCGGTGGCGCCGCCGATCCCGAAATCGCTGCCCGGCGTGTCGACCGAGGCTTCCGAGCGGATCTGGATGAATCTTCCGCCGGCCCGCGTCTGGGTGTATCGCAAGGGCTGATACTGCCTGGCGCCCTATAGCGTTTTCAAGCGAAGTGGCGGCCGGTTCGCGTGAAGAAAACGCGTCGAAACAAAAACCGGTTCGCCCTGAACGATCAAAATCATGGCCGCGTTGAAAATCCTTGTGATCCCCGGTTCGCTGCGCACCGGCTCGCTCAATGCGAGGCTGGCGGCGACCATCGCCGTCGAACTCGCGCAGGCCGGCGCCGAGGTCACGCGCATCTCGCTCGCCGACTTTCCGCTGCCGATCTATGACGGCGACCTGCAAGCCAAATCGGGCGTGCCGAAGCATGCGATCAATCTCAAGCGCATGATGTCGGCGCATCATGGCGTGCTGATCGTGACGCCGGAATATAATTCATCGGTGCCCGCGCTGCTCAAGAATGCGATCGACTGGGTGTCGCGCGTGCAGGATTCCGGGGAGACGCGGGGCCAGGTGTTCGGGGAGCGCGCGTTTGCGATCGCGGCAGCCTCGCACGGCCGGCTTGGCGGGACGCGCGCGCTGGCGGCGCTGCGGCTGATCCTGTCGGCCTGCCAGGCGACGGTCATTCCGAACCAGCTTGCGCTGTCGTTCGCAGCCGAAGCCTATGATGATATGGATCGGTTGAAACAGCCACCCGACGCCGAAGCCATGAAGGGGCTGGTACGGCAACTGATCGAATTTTCCCAACGCATGATGTGAGGTGAAATGCAGCAGACCAATATCGCTCCCCGGGACCGGTTGATTGTCGCGTTGGATTTGCCTGACGTCGCGGCCGCGGAAGCGATGGTCGGCAGGCTCGGTGACAGCGTCACCTTCTACAAGATCGGCTATCAGCTCGGTTACGCCGGTGGTCTCGCGATGGTCAGCCGCCTCGCCGGTGAAGGCAAGAAAGTCTTCATCGATCTCAAGCTGCATGACATCGGCAACACCGTGTCGCGCGGCGTCGAGAGCATCGCCAGGCTCGGCGCGACCTTCCTGACCGTGCATGCCTATCCGCAGACCATGAAGGCGGCGGTCGAGGCGCGCGCGGGATCGAATTTGAAGATCCTCGCCGTTACCGTGCTGACCTCGTACGACGACGGCGATCTGCATGCGGCGGGTTATCGCCTCGGCGTCTCCGATCTGGTCGAAGCCCGCGCCCAGCAGGCGCAGGTGCTCGGCGTCGACGGCCTGGTGTGTTCGCCGGAAGAGGCAGCCGCGCTGCACAAGATCGTCGGCCACCAGATGCATCTGGTGACACCCGGCATCCGGCCCGCGGGTTCGGCGACCGGCGACCAGAAGCGCATCATGACGCCGGCCCGCGCCATTGCCGCCGGCGCCGATTATCTCGTGGTCGGCAGGCCGGTGCTCGAAGCCGCCGATCCCAAGGCCGCCGCGGACGCCATCCAGGCCGAGATCGCCAAAGCACTTGCCTGACGCGGCGCTGGCTTAACTTAGCAACAGGGAGAAGACAGATGGCTAAAGGGTACTGGATCGGGCGCGTCGATGTTCACAACGAGGAAGGCTACAAGCCCTATGCCGCAGCCAATGCGGCGATCTTCAAGAAATTCGGCGGCAGGTTTGTGGTGCGCGGCGGCGAGTTCACCGGCGTCGAAGGTCAAAGCCGCTCGCGCAACGTGGTGATCGAGTTTCCCGACTATGAGACGGCGATGGCCTGCTACAATTCGCCGGAATATCAGGCCAACATCAAGGTGCGGCAGCCGCATTCGACCGCCGAATTGATCGTCATCGAGGGCTATGATGGCCAGCAACCCTGACCCGAAAGGGGCGGATTGGTTGCCGGAACTGCCGGTCCCGGCTATAGGGCGTGAAGAGGTAAAACCATGGCCGACATGCGGTTGATCGTTGCAGGGGCTGGCGGCCGGATGGGCCGGACGCTGACGCGCGTCATTGCGGAAACCCCGGGGGCGGTGCTCACGGGCGCGCTGGAGGCGCCGGGCTCTGAACTGCTGGGCAAGGACGCCGGCATACTGGCGGGCCTGCCCGCGAACGGTGTCGAACTGTCCGGCGATCTGTGGACGCTGTCGGCCAATGCCGACGGCATTCTCGACTTCACCGTACCGGCGGCGACCATCGCCAATGTCGCGATCGCGGCCCAGCGCGGGCTGGTGCACGTCATCGGCACCACCGGCCTGTCGTCATCGGATGACGCCGTGATCAAGAGCGTCACCTCGCGCGCCATCGTGGTGAAGTCCGGCAATATGAGCCTCGGCGTCAATCTGCTGGCGGCGCTGGTGAAGCGGGTGGCGCAGTCGCTCGACGAGAGTTTCGACATCGAGATTCTGGAAATGCACCACAAGTCCAAGATCGACGCGCCGTCGGGCACCGCGCTGATGCTGGGCGAGGCCGCCGCGGCGGGCCGCAAGATCGCGCTCGAGCAACGCTCGGCGCGCGGCCGCGACGGCTTGACCGGGGCGCGTCGGACAGGCGATATCGGGTTTGCTTCGCTGCGCGGCGGCACCGCGGCCGGCGATCACAGCGTGATCTTTGCCGGGCCGTCGGAGCGGATCACGCTGGCGCACCACGCCGAGGATCGGATGATTTTCGCCCATGGCGCGCTGAAGGCGGCGTTGTGGGCGCATGGCAAGCCGCCCGGCATGTATTCGATGGCCGATGTGCTCGGTCTCGGCGAGACCGAATCCTGAGCATGATCCGGAAAAGTAGGAACCGGTTTTCCGAAAAGATCATGCCCAACCAACAAAAAACGGAACTGAAAGCAATGAGCGATCGCCTTCTCGTGCTCGTGCGCCACGGCCAGAGCGAATGGAATCTGAAGAACCTCTTCACCGGCTGGAAAGACCCTGATCTCACCGAGCAAGGCGTCGCCGAGGCCAGGCAAGCCGGGCGCACGTTGAAGGCGCAGGGGCTATCGTTCGATATCGCCTATACTTCCGTGCTGACGCGCGCGCAGCACACGCTCGATCTGATGCTCACCGAAATCGGCCAGACCGGATTGCCGATCACCCGTAACCTCGCGCTCAACGAGCGTGACTATGGCGATCTCTCCGGCCTCAACAAGGACGACGCCCGCAAGAAATGGGGCGAGGACCAGGTGCTGATCTGGCGCCGCTCCTACGACGTGCCGCCGCCCGGCGGCGAAAGCCTGAAGGACACGCTGGCGCGCACGCTGCCTTATTACGTGCAGGAGATCCTGCCCGGCGTGTTGCGTGGTGAGCGCACGCTGGTCGCGGCGCACGGCAATTCGTTGCGCGCGCTGATCATGGTGCTGGAGAAACTGACGCCGGAACAAATCCTCAAGCGTGAACTCGCGACCGGCGTTCCCGTGATCTACCGCCTCAACGCCGACGCCACCGTGGCGTCGAAGCTCGATCTGGCAGCGTAAGCGCTTCCGCCGTCATCATCCGGCTTGGCCGGATGATCCAGTATTCCAGAGCGGTGTATTTCATTGACGGCGGTGATGACTGGATACTCCGCTGGAGCCTGTCATCGGGCTCGCCGAAGGCGAGACCCGGTGGCGGAGTATGACGTCTTCGATAACGCGCGCCTTGCGCGCACGCACAGGACGTTCCCGCTACTGCAATCCCACCTGTCCCGCTTCCCAGCCGAGCATCGCCTGCTTGCGGGTGATACCCCAATGATAGCCGGTCAACGCGCCGCCTTTGCCGAGCGCGCGATGGCAGGGCACCACGAACGATACCGGATTCCGCCCGACCGCAGCACCGACCGCGCGTGAGGCCTTCGGATTGCTGATCGTAGCTTGCGATATCGGAATAGCAGACCGCGCGGCCCATCGGGATCTTCAGCAGCGTCTCCCAGACCCGGACCTCGAAGTCGGTGCCGATCAGGACCACGCGCAACGGCTGGTCCGGACGCCACAATTTCGTATCGAAGATCCGCTGCGCCAACGGCGCCGTGCCTTCATGATCCTCGACATAGGTTGCGTTGGGCCAGCGTCGCTTCATGTCGGCGAACGATGCCGGCTCGCCGCCGGGATCGGCGAAGGCAAGCCCGGCCAGTCCGCGGCCACTGGCGATCACGATCGCGGTGCCGAACGGCGAGGGGTGGAAGCCATAGCGCAAGGTCATGCCGGCGCCGCCGTTCTTCCATTCGCCCGGCGACATCGCCTCATGGGTGACGAACAGATCGTGCAGCCGTCCGGGGCCCGAAAGCCCGGAATCCAGCGCGGCATCGAGCACGCTGGCCGAATCGCGCAACAGGCCCTTGGCGTGATCGAGCGTCAATGCCTGCATGAAGGCTTTCGGCGTCAGCCCGGCCCAGCGGCGGAACAGAAGGTGCAACTCGTCAGGCGTCACGGCGGCCGCATCCGCCATCGCTTCGATGGTCGGCTGCGCGCGCCAATGTTCCGAAATGAACGCGATGGCGCGCCGCACCGAATCATAGTCGCGCAGCGCGGCGTCCTGCGGGCCGGGCTTGGTGAGGCGGTGGTCGTTGATTGCAAGGTTCATCATGCTGCCTGATGTAGGACCTGCGCGGGGTTCAAACCACCCGATTTCCGAACAACCGCTTAACCCACCGGATTATAGGTCGGGCCGCGCTTAGCGGCTTGCAGAGCTGCCAATAAGGCTTTGGCAAAGCTTGCTTTTTCGTCGGGCCCCAAAAAGCTCGCGATCGAAACCCGGCGGCCCCGGGAGACCAGATAAAGCTTCTCGATACCGAATTCGGCGTGGGTCTTCTGGTCAAGCTGCACCCACAGCGGATTGAGCACCCATTCGACCACATGGCCGCGGTGGCTGACCCGCCGCACCCGTAGTTCCGAAGGCGTCACCAAAATTTCCTCGGTGGCCCTGGCGCGCTGGAAATTGACCCGGAACGCCCAGTAGATCAGGAGAACGTCGAGGCCGAAAAAGCCGAACACCGGCCAGGCCCCCATCAGCCAGAACGCAAAGCCGGCGGCGAAGCTGACCACGCTGAGAAACGCCATCAGCACCAGGAAACCGGTGCGGTTGAGCGAACGATGTGGCGTCAGCAGCGCGGAAAACAATTCGGGCTCAGCCGGCGCCGGATCAAAGTCATTGCCTGCGGTCATGGCGGCTCAGTATACCCGGGATCATGGCCAAAATCACCCGCAAGTCTTCAGCTAACAAGCCTTCCCCTAACAAGCCTTCGCCCAAAAAGACGTCAGCGAAAAAGCCTCCGGCAAAAGCGACGGCGGCCAAACCGAAGCCGGCGCGGCTCGGCGCGGCGAAAAAATCGCTCACGTCAAAGACGCCAAAGCCCTGGACCGAAGCCGAGGTCTATGAGGTCTTCAGCCGGTTTCGCAAAGCCAATCCGGAGCCGAAGGGCGAGCTCGAACATCTCAATCCCTACACGCTACTGGTCGCCGTGGTGCTGTCGGCGCAGGCGACCGACGCCGGCGTCAACAAGGCGACGCGCGCACTGTTCGCGGTGGCCGACACGCCACAAAAGATGCTGGCGCTCGGCGAAGAGAAAGTCCGCGATTACATCAAGACCATCGGGCTCTATCGCAACAAGGCCAAGAACGTCATCGCGCTGTCGGAAAAGCTGATCGCCGAATTCAACAGCGAGGTGCCGCGCACCCGCGCAGAGATCGAATCGCTGCCGGGCGCCGGCCGCAAGACCGCCAACGTGGTGCTCAACATGGCGTTCGGCGAGCACACCATGGCGGTCGATACTCACGTATTTCGCGTCGGCAATCGCACCGGCATGGCGCCGGGTAACACACCGCTCGAAGTCGAACTCGGTCTCGAGCGCGTGATTCCGGCGGAATTCATGCTGCATGCGCATCACTGGTTGATCCTGCACGGCCGTTACACCTGTCTGGCGCGTTCGCCGCGCTGCGAGCTGTGCCTGATCAACGATCTATGCCGTTGGCCGGAGAAGACGGTCTAGATCGCGCGCGCGCCGATTCCGGCGCAATTTCCTTGTCGCGACATCTTCGGTCAACCGCAGAGCTTGTGTGCGACTTCTGCCGCGCTTACGCTTGATACCCAAGGTCCGGATCAAGGACCACTTAAAACGGGAGAAGCGCAATGCGACGCCAGCTTTGGCTTGTTGCGGCCTTGACGGCTGTTTGTCTCCACACATCGAGCGCCCGCGCGCAAATCTCCGATAATGTCGTCCGGATCGGTGTACTCAACGACCAGTCCGGGCTTTACGCCGATGCCGGTGGCCCCGGCACGGTCACGGCCGCACGCATGGCGGTGGAAGATGCCGGCGGCAGCGTGCTTGGCAAGCCTGTCGAGGTTGTGTTCGCCGATCACCAGAACAAGTCCGATGTCGGCGCGGCGATTGCCCGGCAATGGTTCGATACCGGTGGGGTCGACATGGCGATCGGCTTCGATAATTCGGCGGTGGCGCTCGCTGTCGAGCAACTCGCCGCCGATCGCGACCGCATCGCGATCGCCGGCGCGGTTGGAAGTACCGCGTTCACCGGTAAAAACTGCACGCCAACCGAAGCCTCCTGGATTTATGACAGCTACGCGCTGACCACGAGCCTCGCGAAGGCGATGGTTGCCGAAGGCCAGGACACCTGGTTCTTCATCACCGTCGACTACACTTTCGGACAGTCACTGGAGGCCGACGCCACCGCCGCGGTCAAGGCCGCCGGCGGCAAGGTGCTCGGCAGCGTGCGACATCCCCTCGGCACCTCGGATTTCGGCTCCTATCTGCTGCAGGCCCAGGCGTCAGGCGCCAAGGTGGTCGCGTTCGCCAATGGCGGCGGCGACATGGTCACTGCCATCAAGCAAGCCAATGAGTTCGGGTTGACCAAGAGCCAGACCATGGCGGCGTTGCTGGTGACCATCTCGGACGTGCACAGCATGCAGCTTCAGGCCGCGCAGGGCCTGAAATTCGTCACAGCTTTCTATTGGGATCGCAATGACGAAACCCGGGCCTGGTCGAAACGTTTCTTTGAGCGACAGCACAGCATGCCGACCATGGCGCAGGCCAGCGCCTATTCGGCGGTCCGCCACTACCTCGCGGCCATCGCGGCGGCCGGCACTGATGAAGCCAAGGCGGTGATGGCGAAGATGCGCGCGATGCCGGTCAACGACTTCTACGCCAAGAACGGCCATCTGCGCGAAGACGGCCGGCTGGTGCATGACATGTATTTCGAGCAGGTCAAAACCCCGGCGGAATCCAAGGGTCCGTGGGATTACGACAAAATATTGGCCACCATTCCCGGCGATCAGGCCTTCCGCCCGATGGCCGAAGCCGGTTGTCCGTTGGTGACGCAGCGTTGAGGGGAAATCGTCATGGCCAGGACGAGCCCGGCCATGACGAGATTGAACTTGGAGGCTTCCTCAAGCCGTCGGCATGCTGCTTCTTTGCTTCGGCTCGATCAATTCCGGCCGCGGGCCGGAAAGCCGCTTGTGCATGTGCACCATGAACGCCATGCCGAACAGCGGCGTCGCCAGATTGACGATCGGGATCGACACGAATGCCGCGATCACGAGGCCTGCGGTAAAAACGATACCGGCATTGTGCTTGCGCATCGCCTTCGCTTCGGCCGGTGAGCGAAACCGCATCGCGGCGAGCTCGAAATATTCGCGGCCGAGCAGCCACGCGGTCGCGATGAAGAAGGCGATGAACCCGGCGCCGGCGACGAACACGAACGGCAACGCGATCAAGTAAACCAGGATCGTCAGCAACGCGGTCTTGATGCCTTCGGGAATGGCGACACCGAGCGGCAGCGCCATTCCCGGATGCTCTGCCGGATAATGTTCGCGCTCGACATGGTCGGCGACATCATCGACGAACACGCTGGCCACCAGCGAAGTGATCGCCGGCATCAGGAACACCGCGCCGAGCACCACGCCGAGACCGGCGGCGATCGAAATGACCCACGCCAGCAGGTTGATCGGCGTATGGAAGCCGGGGCCCAGCATCGCCTCGGCCCAGGCTTCGCCATAAGTCGCGAACCAGCTCAACGCCCGTTGCAGGCCGATCGCCAGCACCGCGATCAGCACCAGCGCAAGCCCGATCGATCGCCACAGGATCGAGCGCATCGGCGGCGACAGGATTTGCGATAGCGCCTTGACGGCGGCGTCCAGCATGATGGTCAGGCCTCTGTAACAACTACAGCCGCAGAGGTAGAGATGCCCGCCAAGTTAGGCAAGAGTACGGGGAGGGCCACCCTCGGGTCTGGCGGGCCGGCCGCCACGCATTTGCGTTATGCAGACGTGAATGGACCGTTCCCCAGATACTATTTTCCAGCGGGCCCCTGAAAGCCTAGTCTGTGACGAGATCGAAAACCGGACGAACACGGGAGACGAAATGACTGGGACGGCACTGCCCAAGGAACTGCCATTGGCGGGGGTAAGGGTCATCGAGATGACCCACATGGTGATGGGTCCGACCTGCGGCATGATCCTGGCGCAGCTCGGCGCTGAGGTCATCAAGGTCGAGCCCCCCGCGGGCGACAAGACCCGCAGCCTCGGCGGCATGGGCACGTCGTTCTTTCCGCTGTTCAACCGCGGCAAGCGCAGCGTGATGCTCGATTTCGAGAAAGCCGAAGACCGCGACACCATGCACCGGCTGCTCGCCAGCGCCGACGTGTTCCTGGAAAATTTTCGCGACGGCCAATTGGACAAGCAGGGGCTTGGCCCCGAGCAGCTACGCGAAAAATATCCGCACCTGATCGTTGCCGGGCACAAGGGCTTTCTGTCCGGTCCGTATGAGCATCGTCCGGCGCTGGACGAGGTGGTGCAGATGATGTCGGGCCTTGCCGCCATGACCGGAACCCAGGCGAAACCGCAGCGCGTCGGTTCGTCGGCGAACGACATCATGGGGGGCATGTTCGGCGTGATCTCGATCCTCGCCGCGCTCTACCAGAAGCGTAGCGGCGCCACCGGAGGCGCGGACATCCGCATCGGCCTGTTCGAGAACTGCCTGTTCCTGGTCGCCCAGCACATGGTCGAATATGAAATGACCGGCAACAAGCCGCGCTCGATGCCGGAACGCGAACATGCGTGGCCGGTCTACGATATTTTCGATACCGCTGGTGGCGAGCGTATCTTCATCGGTGTAGTGACCGAGGGCCATTGGCAAAGCTTCTGCCGGGAATTCGGTCTCAAGGAATTTGCCGAAGATCCGACGCTGACCAACACCACCGAGCGGATCATGGCGCGCGCCAGGATTCTTCCGCGCGTCGCCGCGGAAATCAAACGCTGGGACGTCGCGGAGCTTTCCGCCAAGCTCGACCGGCTCAATATCTGCTTCTCGCCGATCAATCGCCCGGAAGATCTCCTGCACGATCCCCACGTGCTGCGCCCCGGCGGCCTCGTCCATAACGTCAATGCCGACGGCAAGCCGTTTCGTGTTCCCGCGCTCCCGGTGGAGTGGAACGGCAGCAATCTCGGCGAAGGTCTTAAAGTGCCGGTGCTCGGCGGCGATACCGCTGCGGTTCGCGCCGAACTCGACCAGCAGGGGTCGAAAGAATCATCTCCAATCAACAAGGTCGCAGGGAGGCTCGCATGACAAAAGTCGGGGATATCTATCCCAGTGATCGCGTGGTCCTGCGCGAGGTCGGCTTGCGCGATGGCCTGCAGTTGGTGAAAAAATTTCCGTCGACGTCGGCCAAGCAACGCTGGGTGCGTGACGAATACGCCGCCGGCGTGCGGCATTTCGAGGTCGGCTCGTTTTTACCCGCGAAAACCTTCCCGCAATTCGTCGATGTGCGCGACGTCGTTGCGACGGTCGCGTCGCTTCCGGGGGCGCACGGGGTTGCGCTGACGCTCAATGAACGCGGTGCAATTGAAGCGTTTGCCTCCGGCGTTGCCGAAGTGGCGACCGTGGTCTCGGCGACCGAAGAGCACAGCCAGGCCAACGCCAACCGCTCGCGTGATTCCGCCGTCGCCAATGTCAGGCATTTGTGCGAACTGCGTGATGCCAGTTCGCACAAGCCGATCGTCAATGCCGCGATCTCGATGGCGCTGGGCTGCTCGATCGTCGGCGCCGTCGATCCGAACGAAGTGATCCGGCTGGCGGAAAAACTGTACGAGGCTGGTGTCGATATGGTCGTGGTCGCCGATACCGTCGGCTATGCCGGGCCGAAGCAGGTCGGTGACCTGACCAAGGCGGTGGTCCGGATTGCGGGATCAAAGCCGGTCTGCGTGCATTTGCACGATACCAGAGGCATGGGCATCGCCAATGCGTCGGCCGCGCTCGACGCCGGCGCGCGTATCCTTGACGGCTCGCTCGGAGGTCTCGGCGGCTGTCCGTTCGCGCCGGGCGCCACCGGCAACGTCGTGTTCGAGGATCTCGTATTCCTGTGCGAGAGCAAGGGATTTGCCACCGGCATCGATATCGACCGGCTGATTGCCGTACGCTCGATCCTGAAAGCGGAAATGCCGGGCGAGCAGCTCTATGGCGGGCTGGCGCGCGCAGGCCTGCCGGACCGAAAGTCGGCGGTGGCGGCCTGAGGGGTGGGCAATTGCCGTCTTACCCCTCACGAGGGCGCATAGCGATCGTCACGAACGTTGGGATGGGGTGCGGTGGACGCGGATGCGCTTTCATGTCGCGAGATCGTGGAGTCGTGCCGTAAACTTATCGAACACTTCCCCGGAGACCTCGAGACGTAAGCTGCCGTCATCCTGAGGTGCGAGCCGCCTTCGGCGAGCCTCGAAGGATTTGTTCAGCGCGGTGCTTTGCGGCGATCCTTCGAGGCGCGCAAGGGCGCGCACCTCAGGATGACGGCGGAGCTGTTGCGTTAGAAAGGATATCAAACCTACGCCGCGAGTTCCGATCCCTGGCGCTGCACCGGCGTTCGCTCGAGCGAGTCGCGCGTTACTTCTGCAGCCGGAAGCGGCGTTTCTTGGTCAGGCGCTTGAGGAACGAGCGGCGGCGCGAATATCGTTTCTGGAAACACACCGAATTCGCCGGCTACCTCCTGGAGCGGCTTCTGTTTGTCGGCCCAGTGCAAGGCGGTGTAGTCGAAGCCGTGCACGATGGTGGGTTTGACGACTTCGAAATAGGGCGAGATGTCGAAATCGCGTGGCATGTACAGCGAGGAATCGCGGATGTGGAGAATTTCGCGCCGGGCCTTCTTGCTGGCGGCGCGGGTGATCTTGGGCAGGATGGGATAGCGCACGGCGTCGAACGCCTGGGCGATCAGCGCCGAGCAGATGATCTTGGTGGGATCGCCGGAACCGAACGCGATCATCCGCCGCCGCCAGCGCTGCGGCACCGGCAGCGGGATCAGATAGCGCATCAGATCGACGATGTTCTTGGTGTCGTAGCCGAAGCCGATCCGGTTGATGGCGTAGCGGCACACCGTGGTGCGGTCCTCGTAGGATAGGCCGACCGGGCGGCAGAGGCGGGTGTGATAGGGAAAATATTTCGACAGCGGCGCCGAGGTGACGCCTTCGCCGATATTGGCCTCGATCAGGACGTGCGGCTCGCCGTCCGGCTCGGTGGCACCGTCGATCGGCCCGACATAAAGGGCTGCATGCGACCAGGTGGACTGCGTCAGATATTTGATGATCCCGGAAACCCGGTTGTTGCCTTCGACCAGCAGCACGTCGCCCTGGTCGATGACGCCACGCAGATGTTCCGGATCGCTCGGCGTGAATGGCTCATAGCCCGGAACTTCCTTTTGCAGGTAGCTCGCGATCCACTGGCCGACGGTATCGAGCACGATGCCCATGGTAGCCTTCCCCCAAGGGCCTTTCCGGCCGCTTTTTCCCTTTCATTAGCATGGTCGAAAGCCGTTGCAATTTGGTTCATGCATGCGGCCATTCAATCATGATTGATTCACCATGGCGGTTGCTGCCCGCGCCTGGATGCGGCAAGTTCATGGCTGTTCGGAATACCGAATTCGCTGCCGTTGCCGCCGGTCTTGGCGATCCGAAGAGACGCCGGAAGCTTATGATTCGACTAAGGTTTTTGTTCAGGCCGGTTCCCGGCGCCGGTGCCGCGAGCGTAACGCTTGTTCCGGAATCCCCGCATCCCGGGCCGCAATCTCGATCGAGCCATTTGGAAACCATGCCATGACAATGACGCGCCGCGATTTCCTGTCGGCGGCCGCAGGCCTTGCGGTAACGCCGGCATTCGGCGCGCGCGCCCTGAGCGCGCCGTTGCCGCGCGAGACTGACATTGTCGTGATCGGCGCGGGCGCTGCGGGCATCGCCGCGGCGCGGCGAATTCAGGCCGCGAACCGCAAGGTGATCGTGGTCGAGGCGTCCGGCCAGATCGGCGGCCGCTGCGTCACCGATGCCACCACCTACGAGGTGCCGTTCGATCGCGGCGCACGCTGGATGCACAATCCCGACACCAATCCGATGATCAAGCTGGCGCGTACCGTCGGGCTCGACGTCGCACCGGCGACACTGGGCCAGAAAATTCGCATCGGCCGCCGCAATGCGCGCGCCGGCGAGACCGAGGAGTTCCTGGCCGCTTTGGTGCGCGCCAACCGGGCGATCGACGACGCCTCGCGCGGCAAGGCCGACGTATCCTGCGCATCCGCGCTGCCCAAGGACCTCGGCGATTGGGCGGGGACGGCTGAATTCATGCTCGGCGCCAACGCCACCGGCAAGGATCTGAAGGACGTGTCCGTGATCGACCGGTCGCGCGCGCAGGATCGCAATGCCGTGATCGCCTGCCGTCAGGGGCTCGGCACATTGATCACCAAGCTCGGTGGTGACGTGCCGCTCGCCTTGTCGACGCCCGCGAACCGCGTCACCTGGAGCGGGCGCGATGTCACGGTGGAAACACCCGCCGGCAAGATCGCGGCGCGCGCGGCGATCATCACGGTGTCGAGCAATGTGCTGGTCGCGGGCAATATCAAGTTCACGCCCGACATTCCCAAGCGCCAGCTCGATGCCGCGTCGAAACTGAGCCTCGGCAGCTACGATCGCATCGCGCTGCAACTGGCGGGCAATCCGCTCGGGCTTTCGCGCGATGACGTCATCATCGAACAAAGCACCTCGACGCGGACGGCGCTGTTGTTTGCCAATGTGGGAGGATCGTCGCTGTGCTGTCTCGACGTCGCGGGCTCGTTCGGCCGTGACCTGTCGGCACAGGGCGAAGCAGCGATGGCGGCGTTCGCGGTGGAATGGCTGACCAAATTGTTCGGCAGCGATATCGCCGCGAGCATCAAGAAAACCAGCGCGACGCGCTGGAACGCGGCGCCCTTCATCCTCGGCGCGATGTCATCGGCGGAGCCGGGCGCGCAACCGTCGCGAAAAATTCTGACCGAACCGATCGGCAGCCTGTTCCTGGCGGGCGAGGCGACCCACGAAACGCTGTGGGGCACCGTCGATGGCGCCTGGGAAAGCGGCGAACGCGCGGCCGATGCGGCGTTGCGAAAAATCGGCGCGCTGAAGGATACCGATCCCGTCGCCGCGCCGGCACCGGTCGGCAAACGCCGCCGTCGCGCCCCGTCCCGCACGGCGACGCCGTTCTCACCGGTTAATTGATCAGCGCAGCACGCCATCGAGCGCCGGCAGGCCGATGATGGCCGCGGCCGCGATCAAGACATAGCAGATCGAACGGAACAGTGTTTCGCTGGCGCGGCCGAACAACCGACTGCCGAACCAGACACCGATCCCATAGATCGGACCGACCAGCAGCGCGAACCGGATCGAATCCGATGTGATCAGGCCGCTGAATGCATAGCTCACAAGGGAGAAGAAATCCGAAGCGCCGAAAAACAACAGGATGTTGGCGCGGGCGATGACGGAAGCAATCGGCCGGCCGAGCCAGTAGCCGACGATCGGCGGGCCGCCGGTTTGCGCCAGCCCGCTGCAAAAACCGGCCAGTCCGCCGATGCCCACCGATATCGCCGGATAATCCTTGCCGCGATAGCGCCAGCCCGAGAGTAGCAACAGCAACAATGCGCCGACAAAGCAGGAGATGATCCAGCGCGTCGTCACCGGATCGAACTGGCTCAGGCACCAGGTTCCGATCGGCACGCCGACGAAGGCGCCCGCCGCCATCACCGCGGTGGCGCTGCGGTCGGCCTGCCGCCACGCATTCGGAAGCAATGGAGCCGCCGCGATGAAATCGATCACGAGCAGCAGCGCCGCGACCAGGCGCGGCGATGCCATGCTGCTCGCCAGCGGCATGAAAATCAGCGCCGAGCCGAAGCCGGAAAACCCGCGCGCCGTTCCCGAGACAAAGGCGATCACACCAATCGCGATGGCCGCAGTGAGGCTCACGTCAGGCGGGATCAGGCCGGAGAGGCTCATCCCCGTGACATGGGAGGCAGGGCGTCAGGTGAAAGCTGCGAACCCTTCGAGGTCATGCCCGCAAGCTGCCGCCGGTCTTCTTCGTGACTTCCGCGACGATCTTGGTGCCGACCGCATCGATTTCCTGATCGGTCAGGGTCTTTTCGCGGGGCTGGATCGTCACGGCAATCGCGATCGACTTCTTGCCATCGTCGATGCCCTTGCCTTCATAGACGTCGAACACCGTGACGCCGGTGATCAGCTTCTTGTCGACGCCCTGTGCCGCGCGCACGATATCGCCGGCTCGTACGCTGCGATCGACGATGAAGGCAAAGTCGCGCGACACCGGCTGGAAGGCCGACAGTTCGAGCACCGGCTTGGCGCGTGTCGGCTTCTGCTTGGCGTCGGGAATCCGGTCGAGGATGACCTCGAACGCGATCAATGGTCCATCCGCGTCGAGTGCCTCCAGCGTGCGCGGATGCAGCTCGCCGAAATAACCGAGGATGTTTTGCGGGCCGATCTGGATGGTGCCGGATCGTCCCGGATGCAGCCAGCTCGCGCCGCCCGGTACGATCTGCAGCGCCTGCATCGGCGCCCCGGCGGCGGACAAAACCGCAAACGCATCGGCCTTGGCGTCGAGGGCGTCGGCGCTGGCAGTACCCGACCAATGCCGCCCCATGCCCTTGGAGGATGCAAAGCCGTGGCGCACTCCGGCGGCAGCGATCAACTGATCGGCGGGCTTGTCGCCTTTGAAGATCTGTCCGACCTCGAACAGCGCCACATCCGGAAAACCACGGTCGTTGTTGGCCTGCGCCGCGGCGACAAGGCCCGGCAGCAGGCTCGGCCGCATGTCCGACAGGTCGGATGCGATCGGATTGGCGAGCGCGAGTTCCGCCTGGCCACCACCGAACAATTCGGCGGATGGTTTCGAAATGAACGACCAAGTCACCGCCTCGACCATGCCGCGGGCGGCGAGTGCGCGCTTGGCGCGGCGGGTGCGCAATTGAATGGCGGTCAGGATCGGCTTGCGCGGTGCGTCGCCGCGCTCGAACGGCGTCATCGGCACCTTGTCGACGCCGACGATACGCACGATCTCCTCGACGATATCGGCCTTGCCGTGCACGTCGGTGCGCCAGGAGGGCACCGCGATTTTCACGACCGGGCCGCTGCCGGCCACCATGAAACCGAGATGGCTCAGGATGCGCTTTGCTTCCGCGAGCGGGACTTCGATGCCCGCGAGGCGCTTCACTTCGGTCAGCGGGAAATCGATCAGGCGGTCATCGCCGAAGGCATTGCCGACGACAATATTCTCCGATGGCGCGCCGCCACACAGCTCCATGACGAGTTTGGTCGCGAGCTCCAAACCCGGCACCATGAAGGCCGGATCGACGCCGCGCTCGAACCGATAGCGCGCATCCGAATTGATGCCGAGCTTGCGGCCGGATTGCGCGATGTTGATCTCGTTCCAGAGCGCGGATTCGATCAGGACGTCAGTGGTGTTCTCGTCGCAGCCGGAGGCCTCGCCGCCCATGATGCCGGCGAGCGATTCGACGCCGTGATCATCGGCGATCACGCAGACGCTCGGATCGAGCGTGTAGGTGCGGCCGTCGAGCGCCAGCAGCGTCTCGCCGTCGCGCGCACGGCGCACGGCGAGATGGCCCTTCACCTTCGCCGCATCGAACACATGTAGCGGCCGGGCGCGGTCGTAGGTCATGAAATTGGTGATATCGACCAGCGCATTGATCGGACGCAGGCCGATCGAGGTCAGGCGCTGCTGTAGCCATTCCGGCGACGGGCCGTTCTTGACGCCGCGCACCAGCCGCAGCGCAAAGCCCGGACACAAGGTGGCGTCCTCGACCGTGACGTTCACCGGGCAAGGGAATTCGCCCTTGATCTGCTTGATGCCGGGGTCTTTGAACTTGCCCATGTCGGCGGCGGAAAGATCGCGCGCGATGCCGTGCACGCCGGTGCAATCCTGACGGTTCGGCGTCAGATTGATTTCGATCATGGGATCGCCGAGGCCAGCCCATTGCGCATAGCCGGCGCCAATCGGCGCATCGGCCGGCAATTCCATGATGCCGTCGTGATCTTCCGAGATCTGCAATTCAGCCGCCGAGCACAGCATGCCGCGGCTTTCGACACCGCGGATGGTACCGACGCCGAGCGTGATGTTCTTGCCGGGGATGAAGGTGCCGGGCGGCGAAAACACACTGATCAGGCCGGCGCGCGCATTCGGTGCGCCGCAGACCACCTGCACCGGGGCTGTGCCATTGCCGGTATCGACCATGCAGACGCGCAGGCGGTCGGCGTTGGGATGCTGCTCGGCCGAGATCACGCGCGCGATCGAGAACGCGGACAACGCTTTCGCCTTGTCCTCGATATGCTCGACTTCAAGCCCGATCATGGTGAGCTTGTCGGTGAGTTTTTCCAGCGGCTCGTCGGTCTCGAGATGCTCTTTCAGCCAGGAGAGGGTGAACTTCACGAACTCAATCCTCCCGCCAGCGTCGGGACGTCGAGCGGCTTGAAGCCGTAATGGCTGAGCCAGCGCACGTCGCTGTCGAACAACTGCCGCAGATCCGACATGCCGTATTTCAGCATCGCGATGCGATCGATGCCCATGCCCCAGGCAAAACCCTGATAGACGTCGGGATCGATGCCGCAGGCACGCAGCACGTTGGGGTGCACCATGCCGCAGCCGAGAATTTCGAGCCAATCCTCGCCTTCGCCGAACCGAATCTCGCCCTTGTCGCGGCGGCACTGGATGTCGACTTCGAGCGACGGCTCGGTGAACGGAAAGAACGACGGTCGGAATCGCATGTTGATGTTGTCGACCTCGAAGAACGCCTTGCAGAACTCGTGCAGGATCCATTTGAGGTGGCCGAGATGCGAGCCCTTGTCGATCACAAGGCCTTCGACCTGGTGAAACTGCGGCGTGTGCGTGGCATCCGAGTTGATGCGATAGGTGCGGCCCGGGCAGATGATCCGGATCGGCGGCTTTTGCGTCAGCATGGTGCGCACCTGCACCGGCGAGGTGTGGGTGCGTAACAGCATGCGCGAGCCGTCTTCCTTCGGATTGAAGAAGAACGTGTCGTGCATTTCCCGCGCCGGATGGCCCTCGGGGAAATTCAGTTTGGTAAAGTTGTAGTCGTCGGTCTCGATATCGGGACCTTCGGCGACGGCGAAGCCCATGTCGGCGAAAATTGTCGTCAGCTCGTCCATCACCTGGCTGAGCGGATGAATGCGGCCCTGCTCGGCGGGCGCCTCGCGCAACGGCAGCGTGACATCGATGGTCTCGGACGCCAGCCGCGCATCGAGCGCGGCCGATTTCAGGATGTCGCGGCGCGCGGTGAGCGCGAGGCTGACCTTGTCCTTGGCGAGATTGATCGCCGCACCCTGCGTCTTGCGTTCGTCCGGCGACATCTTGCCGAGCGTTGCCAGCAGCGCCGAGATCGAGCCCTTCTTGCCGAGGGCGGCAACCCGCACCGCTTCAAGCGCCGCCTCGTCGCTTGCGGCGACGATGTCGGAAAGGATCTGGGATTCGAGTTGAGTGAGGTCGGTCATGGCAACGGCCACCTTTTGGGAACGCACTTGCGGTCCGGCAAAACGAGGCCGTCATCATCCGCGAAAGCGGATGATCCAGTAACCCCCGGGGTCAAAGATGTAGGTCGGTGGTTACTGGATGCCCCGCTTTCGCGGGGCATGACACCGGAATTGTCAGACGTGAAGCAGCGATCGGAAGCTTACGCCGCGAGCGCGGCCTTGGCCTTTTCAGCGATCGCCTGGAACGCCACCGGTTCGGCAATGGCGAGATCCGACAGCACCTTGCGGTCCACGGTGATACCGGACTTGGAAAGCCCGTTGATGAAGACGCTGTAGGTCATGCCGAACGGACGAACCGCGGCGTTGATGCGCTGGATCCACAGGGCGCGGAAGGTCCGCTTCTTGCGCTTGCGGTCGCGGAACGCATATTGGCCGGCCTTGTCGACGGCGGCCTTGGCGGCGCGAATGGTGTTCTTGCGGCGGCCGTAGAAACCCTTGGCGGCCTTGTAGACTTTCTTGTGCTTGGCGTGAGAGGTCACACCGCGTTTAACGCGAGACATGACTAGTCTCCTTCATATGAAAAATTGGGTGACGGATCGCCGCGCGGACGCGGCTCGGCTCAAGTGGAAACGCGACCGCGATCAGGCGTTCGGCAAGAAATACTTCTTGATGTTATCGCCGTCGGTCTTGAACAGCACGCGCGTGCCGCGAAGCTGACGAATCTGCTTCTTCGTCCGCTTGATCATGCCGTGGCGCTTGCCGGCGTGAGCGGACATCACTTTGCCGGTGCCAGTCACCTTGAAGCGCTTTTTAGCGCCTGACTTCGTCTTCAGCTTGGGCATTTGGCTCTCCTATGGCCGCAACACGAAAACGCCCGTGAAGGCGTTCGGTCGGCTAAAATGCTCGTTAGAGCGTTGAAAGTGCTAAGATATTTCCGAAATGAAATAGCCCGCACGGACATCGACACGGCAGCCCTTGATCAGCCGGGCGATGAAGCCGGGCTTATGACAGAGACCAATGAAATTGGCAACGCTGAACCGTAGAGCCGGATCCCCCGACAAATTGTCGAACGTCGATGGCGGCGCGCCCCGAAAACGAGGGAAAAATGACCATTTCAGCCAGAATTATTACCTTTTTTGTCGATTCCAGCCGCTCCAAGGCTTCGAAGCAGATCTTGCTCACTGGCGCCGTGGCCGCCGTGATCGGAGCCTCGCCCGGCGCCTACGCCAGGCCGGCCGCAAGGGTCGGGGCCTATGATGGCATCTGGAACGTGGTGTTCTCCACCCAAACGGGTAATTGCAGCTCGACCAACAGCGTCCCGTTTACGGTATCCGGCCGAAGGGTCTCCTCGGCGGGCGGAGGAAAGGTCACCGGAGGCATCAGCCGGGGTGGCGTGGTGGCGGTCAACATTTCGGTCGGCGCGTCGCATGCCAGCGGCAGCGGACGGCTGGTCGGCAATTCAGGCAGCGGCCGCTGGAGCGGAATCATCACCGGCGACAGGTGCAGCGGTAGCTGGCAGGCGACGCGGAGCTCAAGTTTTTAGCGTCGCACGAAAACGGCCCGCCAGATGTTCCGACGGGCCACATTCAAATTCTCGAACTAAATTCAGAACTCAACGATGCCGAAGGATCAGCGCGGCGCCAGGACCATCACGACCTGACGTCCCTCGAAGCGCGCATCCTGCTCGACCTTGGCGAACTCGGCGACATCGGCCTTGACCTTGTCGAGCAGCTTGGTGCCGATTTCCTGGTGGGCCATTTCGCGGCCACGGTAGCGCAAGGTGATCTTGACCTTGTCGCCTTCCTCGAAAAAGCGCTGCATCGCCCGCATCTTCACGTCGTAGTCGTGATCGTCGATCATCGGCCGCAGCTTGATCTCCTTGATCTCGACGACCTTCTGCTTCTTGCGGGCTTCGGCGGCTTTCTTCTGCGCCGAATATTTGAATTTCCCGTAGTCCATGATCTTGCAGACGGGAGGGCTGGTATTCGGCGAAATCTCCACGAGATCCATGCCGGCCTCGGCGGCCAACTTGATGGCGGCCACGGTCTCGACGGTGCCGTGGTTCAAGCCGGTCTGATCGATCAGCTGGATCTGTGCGTTGCGGATTTCATCATTGGTGCGCGGCCCGTCTTTAGCTGCGGCGGGCGGGGCTCTGTTGGGACGGCGAATGGGTAACTCTCCAAAGTTGTGAACGAAGCGGATAGTTTGAAGGAATAAGGCTCAACGGGCAAGCAAACTCGCACTTGCGTGCTCGAAAACCGTCAAATGCGAGGCATTTTGGTCACGCCGGGCAACGCTTACCAGTGCGAAATGTTCAGAGCTGCCCACATAGAGCGCACGGGCGCCCTCCGCAAGCGCCGTCAACCGCGACCCGGTGTCCGTTGACGGACGCGGCGGCCTCCAGCAAACAGCAGCCGAAGGCAAGCAGCTTACGAGATGAAAGTTTCATGACCCAACCATCGGCGCCGGATCAGGAACCAGCCTTCATCGAGCTCGGTCAAGGCGATAGCGCCCGCCGCATCGCCGTTCGTGCCCGCGCTGGCGGCGGTCCGGGGCTGTTCTGGCTGGGCGGTTTTAATTCGGACATGAGGGGCACCAAGGCGCTGGCGCTGGATGTGTGGGCGGCCGAGCGCAACCGCGCCTGCGTCCGGTTCGACTATTCGGGCCATGGCGAATCCGGCGGCGCATTCATCGAAGGTACCATCGGGCGCTGGCTCGAGGAGAGCCTGGCGGTATTTGATCAGTTTTGCAGCGGCCCGCAGGTCGTGATCGGCTCCTCGATGGGTGGCTGGATGGCGCTGTTGCTGGCGCGTGCGATGGCGCGGCGGGCGCAAAGCCCGGCGTCGCTGGCTGCCCTGGTGCTGATCGCGCCGGCGCCCGATTTCACCGAAGAACTGATGTGGAAGGGTTTTTCACCCGAGATTCGCCAGGAGATCGAGAGCAGGGGCGTGTGGCTGCGGCCATCGGCCTATGGCGATCCCTATCCAATCACGCGTGCGCTGATCGAAGACGGCCGCAACCACCTGCTGCTCAACAGCGCCCTCGAGGTCGGCTGCCCGGTGCGTATCCTGCAGGGCGCGCAGGATCCGGATGTACCGTGGCAACATGCATTTGCTTTGACGCAGCGGCTGCCAGCCGACGACGTGGTGCTGACCATGATCCAGGACGGCGATCATCGGCTGTCGCGGCCGCAAGACATCGCCCGGATCATCGCGGCGGTGGCGGAGATCGGTTAGCGTCGCCACCCTTCGAGGGGCGCACCGGACAGCGCAAGTGCGCTGCCGGGAGAGCGCGCACCTCAGGGTGACGGCGACACGTAAAAACGTCATCCTGAGGTGCTCGCCGTTTTCGGCGAGCCTCGAAGGATGGCCGAAAGCAAGGGAGGCAACACCATGAACCCATCAGCCATGCTGCGGACGTTTTGCGACGCGGTCGAACAGCGTAATGGCGCGGCGTTCGCGCAGTTGTTCACCGAAGATGGCGTCTATCACGACGTGTTCTACGGCGCGTTCGCAGGCCGCGAGAAGATCGCTGACATGGTCGATGATTGGTTCTATCGCACGGCTGAGGATTTTCGCTGGGACATGCATGCGCCGGTCAGCGACGGCGAGACGCTCTATGCGCGCTACACCTTCAGCTATCGCTCGACATTGCCTGAAGCGAAGGGAGCGCGCGCGATGTTCGAAGGCGTCGCGATCATGAAGCTTCGCGACGGCAAGATCACCGAATACCACGAAGTCGCCAACACGACGCCCGGCTTCGTCGACATGAACTTTGCGCCCGAGCGCATCGCCAGGATTGCCGCCAAGCAGGGCGCTGCCTTGAAGGCCCGCCCGGAAATGAAGCGGCATCTGAAGGGGTGAGTTTCCCGTCATTCCGGGTTCGCGCTAACGCGCGCCCGGAATAACGGAGTGTACGACTTACGGCGGCGGTGGTTTGGCCATCGGCTTGCGCTGCGCCAGCGCGGCTACGGTGGAGGAGCCGATCGGGCCCTGCTCGTCGTAGAGGTAGCACTCGCCGATCGCGATGCCTTCGGTGGCGTGGTGGTTCACCACCTCGAAACCGATCCATTGCGTGACCGGCAGCCGATGCAGATACAGCGTGACGTCGCTGTTGATGTAGCCGAGGCCGTGATCACCGGCATTGGCGAACGGGCTGGCGAAATCCGCCGCCACCGCGACCCGCACGAACGGCGTCAGCGCGGTGCCTTCGACGAGGTCGCGCACTTCGCTCATCCATAGCCGTCGCGGGCCAACGGTGCCCATCGCGCCTGTGATCGGACGCGTGGTCCATTTGCCGTTCATGCCAAGGCGCGGATCGGTGGGGGCCGGAATATCCGCGGGCGCCGGCGCGTCCCAGTTCGGCGTGGTCCAGACTGTGCCTTGGGAATTTTCCGTCTTGCGCAATAATTGGCAGGAGGCGCGCGCCATGCTGACGCCGCCCGAGATGAATTCGGCCTCCACCACCTTGATGCGCAGCCCGTCGCGAATGATGCGCGACTTGATCTCGATCGGCGCAAAGCCCGGCAGGCGAAACATGTCCACCGTGAGCCGCGCCGGCACGAAATCATCGGAGCCGTGGCGCTGTTCGATGACGAACGCGAGCAGGCCGATGATGACGCGCCCGTGCAGCGATTTCGGGTCCCACGGGCCGTTCGAGGCCGGGGTCGGGATGTAGGCGTCGTGGACGGGATCGTGCGTGAAGAACGGTTGATTTGTCATGACGCGGAACCATGACGGATTCTGCGCGGTGAAATCAAGGGTCGCTTCGTGAAAGTCCTCATGGTGAGGAGGCGCGTTTGCGCCGTCTCCGGACGATGCTTTGCATCGCCTGGAGAACCATGGGCCACATGCATCGCATCCTTCGAGGCGCGGCCAACGGGTCCGCGCAAAGCGCGGCCCGATGATAAACTCCGACGCCGCTCCTCAGGATGAGGGCGGAACATCCGACTCAGAAAGACGCCATTCCGCGCACACGCTCTCGTCACGCTCGACGTCGACTCTGTCCGATGCAAGCGCTCGAAACGCGTCAGGCGCCATCAGTTGCGACAACGCCCAAACCGCGGCGCCGCGAACCAGCGGGCTCTCATCCTCGAGCAGGCGTCGCGCCTCGTCGGCCAGAGCGGTGTCATCGGCGTTGCCGATCGCGATCAGCACGTTGCGGATAAATCGATCACGGCCGATGCGCTTGACCGGCGATTTCGTGAACAACGCCCGGAAAGCCGCGTCGTCGAGCCGAACCAGTTCAGCAAGATCAGGCGCGCGCAAGGCGTCGCGTGCGGCGAGTTTGGTTTCGCGGCCGGCTTGCGCGAACTTGTTCCACGGGCAGGCGGCGAGACAATCGTCGCAGCCATAGATGCGGTTGCCGATCGCCTTGCGGAATTCGTGCGGTATCGGTCCCTTGCTCTCGATCGTGAGGTAGGAAATGCAGCGTCGCGCATCGAGCTTGTAGGGGGCTGGAAACGCCGCGGTCGGGCAGATATCGAGGCAGGCCTGGCATGAGCCGCAATGATCGATCTCGGCTGCGTCGCGCGGCAGATCCGCCGCGGTGAAAATCGCACCAAGAAACAGCCAGGAGCCGAATTCACGCGAAACAAGATTGGTGTGCTTGCCCTGCCAGCCCAGTCCCGCGGCCTGCGCCAGCGGCTTCTCCATCACGGCGGCGGTATCGACGAATACTTTCACCTCCGCGGCCGTTGCGGCGACCAGCCAGCGCGCCAGCATCTTCAGCCGCTTCTTGATCACGTCGTGATAATCGTCGCCTTGCGCATAGACTGAAATCGCGCCGCGCGTGCGTTGCTGCAGGATCGCGAGCGGATTTTCGTCAGGTCCGTAATTGACGCCGAGCATGATCACCGAACGGACGCCGGGCCACAGCACGCGCGGATCCATCCGGCGCTCCGGCTGCGCGGCAAGCCAGTCCATGTCGCCATGGGCGCCGGCATCGAGAAAGGCGCGGAAATGGTGCGCGGCTTGCGCGATCGCATCGGGACCGGTCACGGCGGCACAATCGAAACCAAGCGCGCGCGCTTCGTGGGTGAGTGCGGTCTTCAGGTCGGCGGGCGAGAGCTTCGTGGCCGCGTTCAGAAGTCGAGATCCACGTAGGTGCGAGACGCCGGCACGCCCGCCAGCCATTCGCTCAGCAGCGGACGGAACGACGGGCGGGATTTCACCCGCGCGTACCACGCCTTTGCCGCGTCGTCCTCGATCCATGGCACGTCGCCCAGATAATCGATCGCCGAAAGATGCGCCGCGGCGGCGAGATCCGCATAGGTCAATTGATCGCCGGCGAGATAATTCCGCGTTTGCGCCAGCCAGCCGATATACGCCAGATGATAGCGCACATTGGCCTTGGCGGCACGGATCACTTCCGCCGCCGGCGCGCCGCCGCCATTGTCCTCGCTCATGAAGCGCTTGTAGATGCGCTCGGTGACCAGCGGATTGGAGGCTTCCTCGAAGAACTTCTCGTTGAACCACGCCATCAGCCGGCGCACTTCGATCCGCTCGGCCACCGTGTCCGGCATCAGCCGGCGATTATCCATCGCGGCGCCATGGGCCTCATCGAGATATTCGACGATCACACTGGCGCCGGGGACCGCGGGAATTCCTTGGGCAATCAACACCGGCGTGGTACCGGCGGGATTGAGCGCCAAAAACGCCTCGCGCCGTTCCCACACCCGTTCTTCCACCAGCCGCAGATCGAGCCCGTGTTCGCCCAGCGCCAGTCGGATGAAGCGCGAATGCGGACAGAATGGATGATGGTACAGCGTGAACATGAGCCCTTGATAATTTTGTGGTGCTTAAGAAACTGTCACCGCCGGTGACGGCGCGCATGACGCAAGCAGCGCGGCCAAACTACCTAAGCGGGGGAACGAGGCAACCTGAGTTTTGGTGTTTTTTGCGATTGCGGCAGGGAGGCGAATAAGCGAGAAGAACCCGGCCTTTTTGGCTCATTATAACGGGACCCGATCATGATGTCTGATGCATTGAGGGCGGTGATACTCGGCATTATCGAGGGCGTCACGGAATTCCTTCCGGTGTCCTCGACAGGGCATCTCCTGCTGGCGGAACGTTTCTTCAATCTCGGCGAAGGCAGTTTCTGGAACAGCTTCACCGTGCTGATTCAGCTCGGCGCGATTCTGGCCATTCTCGCCATCTATTTCGTCAAATTGTGGCGGGTGGCGCTTGGCATGTTCACCAACGCGGATGACCGGCGGTTCGTCATCGGCGTGCTGGTGGCATTCCTGCCCGCTGTTGTCATCGGCCTGATCGCCGGCAAATACATCAAGGAGTTCCTGTTCAACCCGTGGGTCGTGTGTTTTTCGCTGATCGTCGGCGGCGCGATCCTGCTGTGGGTCGATCAGCTCGATCACAAGCCGCACGAACACGACGCCACCAAGTTTCCGCTGCCGATGTATCTCACCATCGGCATCGCGCAGTGCATGGCGATGATTCCGGGCGTGTCGCGTTCCGGCGCCAGCATCGTCGCGGCGATGATGCTCGGGGCCGACAAACGCGCGGCGGCTGAGTTCTCGTTCTTCCTGGCGATCCCGACCATGATTGGTGCGTTCGCCTATGATTTCTACAAGAATCGCGGCGAAATGAGTGCCGATCACATCGGCGTTGTCGCGATCGGCTTTGTCGTGTCGTTCATCACGGCGCTCATCGTCGTGAAGACGTTCCTCAGCTACGTCACCCGCAACGGCTTCACGCTGTTCGCCTGGTGGCGCGTCATCGTCGGCACGCTCGGCCTGATCGCGCTGGCGCTGGGCAGGTAGACGCTGCGGTGTCCTAACGGCGCCCTAACAGCTGGTCGTCCCCGCGAAGGCGGGGACCCATAACCCCTGGCGCGAGCTGGAGTAGACGGCGTCTGCTTCATTGCCGAAACGAGACTCCTCGCCGCCGCGATGAGCGCAATTGCGCTCACGCTGGGGTCCTGGCTCGCGGCGGAGCCTGTCATCGGGCCGGCCAGTGGCCGGACCCGTTGGCTTGGCCGGGACGACGAGAGAATTTTTCTTACGCGCTCTTCTGGAACTGTCCCGACGCGCGGAAACGCCAGAGATATTGCGGGGCGATGGCTTCCAGCGAGTCTGGCGTGATGCCGAGTCCCTCCAGGGTCAGGCCGGCGGCTTTCGCGGTATCGGACACGACATTGTCGGATCGCAGCATCTCGACCTGATCCGGCGTCAGTTTCAACGCGCCGGGTGCAAATTGCAGGAATGTCGCCTGCAGTTTCGCCAATCCAAACGGCAACGACACCAGCGTGCGATCGCGCCCGGTGATAGCGAGGATGATCTCCATGATCTCGCGCATGGTCAGCACTTCCGGGCCGCCGAGTTCGTAGGTTGCGCCGGCCTTGGCCTTGCCATCGACAGCATCGGCCACCGCGGTCGCGACATCGCCGACATAGACCGGCTGCATCCTGGTCACGCCGCCGCCGATCAGCGGCAGCGCCGGCGACAGACGGGCAAGGGCGCCGAAGCGGTTGGTGAATTGATCCTCGGGCCCGAACACCATCGAAGGCCGCAGGATGGTGGCTGCCGGGATCGCGGCCCGCACCGCCTTTTCGCCGGCCGCCTTGGCGCGGGCATAGCCCGCGGGCGAATTTTCGTCGGCGCCGATTGCGGAAATATGCACCATCCGGGCCCCGACAGCGGCGGCGGCCTGGGCCACCGTCGCGGCGCCCTTGGCCTGCACCGCGTCGAACGTCTGGGCGCCGCCCTCGGCCAGGATGCCGACCAGGTTGATGGCGACGTGGGAATCGCGCATCGCCGCCTCGACCGAGGCCGGATAGCGCAAATTGGCCTGGACGGCATGGATCTGGCCGACCTTGCCGAGCGGCTGCAGGTGCCCGGCCAGCTCCGGCCGCCGCACCGCGACCCGGATCCGGTAATCGCGCTTGGCCAGCGCACGGACCACGTTTCGCCCCAGAAAGCCCGATCCGCCGAAAACCGTGACCAGTGTGTCCTGATTCGATGCCATATCGTTGTTCCCGGGGTCGCCTGCCGCCAAAGTCGATGGATTCGTAGGGTGTTTAGCGCTTTCGCGCTGCGCCGTCATGTCCCGCGCGCAGCATATTTGGCGTGCGGTTCATCAATTTGACAAGCGCGCGACCGATCAATACTAACCGGCCCGGGCCCAGGTGGCGGAATTGGTAGACGCGCTGGCTTCAGGTGCCAGTGGCTTAACGGCCGTGAAGGTTCGAGTCCTTTCCTGGGCACCATTATTTGGTGCCGATACGGCGTACGAGCCCACAGACGGTCCTTCGGACTGTCTGCCGTCGCCCCCCAAACGGCCCGCTTGGCCGTTACGCGGCCGATCAGCGGCCGCCCTCACACAAATGCTTTGCCGGCCCGTTTCGCGACCGACTTCTGCACGAAATACATCAGCGTGAGCGAGACCAGCGAGGTCGCCACCACGATGTAGCCGAGCCGGTCGAAATGCCGGAGCGTGCCGTCGGCATTTTGCGCGATGATCGCCGCGGCCAGCACCGAGCCGAGGCCGCCGGAGAGCTGCTGCAGGGAAGCGCTGACCGCGCTGAAGGAGCCGCGCTGGCTTGCTTCGGGGATCGCCGAAATCAGCGCCTGCGACGGGATCATGCGCGAGAAGATGCCGACGAACATCAGGACGGTGACCGCGATGACGGTGATCAGCGTGACATGGCCGAAATGGTCGAGCTGCGTATAGAGCAGCACCATCACGATCGAGACAATGCTGCCGAACGCGAAGGTCGGAAACTTGCCGAAGGCATCGCTGGCCCGCCCCACCAGCGGTCCGATGAAAATGCTGAACAGCCCGGAGACCAGATAGATCGTCGGCAAATGCGCGATGTCGATGCCGAGATTATTCACCGTGTAGGCGCTGCCGAACGGCATCAGCATGAATCCGCCGGTCGCAAGCAGCGTCGTCACCGCGAACGCCAAAGTGTAGCGCGGCTCCCCTATGGTCGCGATCAGATGCCGGAACGCGTTGGTGTCCTGCTTCAGCAGGAGATGGCCGTTCACCGGTTTCATCAGCACCAGCACGGCGGCCATCCCGGCGATCGAAAGGCCGACAAGTGCTGCGAACGAGATGTGCCAGTTCCAGTGCGTGGACAGGAAAAGCCCGACTGGAATCCCCAGCACCTGGCTCGCGGCGAACGCCGTTTGCACGAAGCCCATGACGCGCCCGCGCAAGCGCAACGCGAACAGGTCGGTGATAATAGCCAGAATGATCGAGCCCATCACGCCGCCGAACAGCCCGGTGACGATACGGCCGAGCAGCAATAGGTGAAAGGTCGGTGCGAGCGCGCACAGCGTTGTTCCGAGCGTGAAGCCGACGTAAAAGAACAGCAGCAGTCGCTTGCGATCGAAGCGATCGGCAAAGCCCGCCGCGAGGATGCCTGAAATGCCTGCACTGAACGCGTAGGCGGAAACCGCGACGCCGAACTGTGCGGCCGTGATGTCGAGGGCGGGCATGATGATCGCGCCGAGCGGCGACATGATCATGAAGTCGAGAATGATCGTGAACTGGACAAACGCCAGCAACGCGACCAGGGCCGACTGGTAGCGCGAAAAACCGCTGGCGAGTTGTGGATCGTCGATAGGCGCTGCAAGCGTTTGTTCGGTCATGACACTCATTCGAGAGCAAAACAGTAAAGACGTACCGTGCGGCGGCGAACGCCGCGCACCGGCCGGCCATAGATGGGGTTGATCGAGCGCGATTGCACCGTGATGACGCGAAGCGGAAGCACGCTGTGTTCAACAACGCAAAACAGGCGAGACGTTGTCCAAACGCAACCTGGCGAAATCGTGATCGGTCAGATGGGTCGATCGCTGCGCAGGAGCAGCTTCAACGCCTGCTCGGCGCGATGCATCGGCTCGAGGCTGCGATAGGTTCGAGCCAGCAGCAGCGCGCCTTCGAGCAGGCTGAGCACCGTGGTTGCGGCCGCCTCTGCTTCGTCAGGTGACATGCCGAAGCGCTGCAGCCCGCGCTTGATTTCGTTTTCCCATTTTTGAAACGCGCCGCGCGTGGCCGCGCCGAGCACGTCGGATTGCGCGGCGGTTTCCAGCGCCGTCGTCGCGATCGGGCAGCCCTCCTGATAGCCCGACTTCTCCAGATCGGACGCCATGCCGCGCGCCACGCGGGTCAGAAACGTCAGGGCGCTCTCGGATGTCTCGGCAGCGTGCGCGATGGCCTGCCTCACGGCCTCGCCGGCCAGGGTCAGCGCAGCTTCGCCGATTTCCTCCTTGCCGCCGGGAAAATGGAAATACAGCGAACCCCGCGGGGACCCGCCGGCCGCCAGAACGTCATGCAGCGCGGTGCCGTGATAGCCCTGCAGGCGAAACAGTTTCGCCGCGGCTGCCAGCGTTTTCCCTTTTGAATCAGCAGCTTTGGCCATACTCAAAAATATCATTTGCAAATCGGTATGTCGACCTTCATAATATGTAGGATGACATACATATTAATTTTGGCTGCTACTCTCTCGATCCTTTCCGCTCCGGCGCGCGCGCAGACGCCGCAAATCCCCGTCAGCCATCAGGAAAAAGCCGAGGAAAACACCAAGGAAAACACCGCCATGACCCAACTCACCGAAGCGCAGGCCCGCGCCGCGATCACGCCTTGGTACAGCCTGTTCAACGTCGCCATCCGGGGCGACGTCAAAGCGATCCAGGAACAGATCCTCACCGAGGACTACGAATCCTGCGCCGGCTATTTGCCGGGCGAATGCTGGGGCCGTGACACCTCGATCAAGGTGGTCTCGAACTTCTCCAACACGATCCCGGACATGAAATTCGACATCAAGGAGATGCTCGTGGCGGGCGACCGGGTGATCGTGCGCGGCGAAGTGACCGGCACGCCATCAGGCGACCTGTTCGGCGTGCCGCATTCCGGCAAGAGCTTTCGCATCATGGCAGTCGACATCCAGACCATCCGGGACGGCAGGATCGCCAAAACCTTCCATATGGAAAACTGGCTCAGCGCCATCGGGCAGCTCCGCGCCCAATAGTCCAGGATTCCGGTATCATGGACCTCCGTATCATGTGCCTGTAAAACCACGGTTCAGGCCCTATTTCAGGCCCTGAACCGCATTGCTACCGCTCGCCTCCCGCGGGTTTGGGCGGTAGCTTGGTTGGCATCGATTCGACGAGGTTCACAGAAACCATGACCATCCGCCTGCACCGCGGCGATCTGCCCGATCTGTCCCGCTATACCGATTCAGTGGCGATCGACACCGAGACCATGGGGCTGCATCCGCATCGCGACCGGCTGTGCGTGGTGCAGATGTCGAACGGCGACGGCACCGCAGATGTGGTGCAGATCCCGAAGGATCACACCGACGCGCCCAACCTGAAAGCGTTGCTGGCCAATCCGAAGATCACGAAAATCTTCCACTTCGCCCGGTTCGATCTCGCCGCGCTGTACAACGGGCTTGGGGTGATGCCGCAGCCGGTCTACTGCACCAAGATCGCCTCGCGGCTGTGCCGCACCTACACCGATCGCCATGGCCTGAAGGATCTCGTGCGGGAGGTCCTCAACATCGATTTGTCGAAGCAGCAGCAATCGAGTGATTGGGGCGCGCAGGCGCTGAGCGAGGCCCAATTGGCCTATGCCGCGTCCGATGTGCTGCATCTGCACGCGCTGCGCGACCGGCTCAACGTCATGCTCGCGCGCGAGGGGCGCATGGAACTGGCGCAGTCCTGCTTCGACTTCCTGCCGATGCGCGCCAGGCTCGATCTGGAAGGCTGGGATACCGAAGATATTTTCGCGCATTCGTAAATCGCCGGAAGCGCGCTTTCAGCGCCTGTGGCGCTTTGCCGCCCCGTTTCGGTCACACTCATGGCAAGAGTCTTTGAACAAGCTTCTTGGCGCGAGGTTTTTGCCCGGGGGGTCTTGGGCAGGGATTTTCAGGGCTTCGTGGGCCGGGCGTCGGGGTGCGGACGCGGGCTGCATCATCAGGCGATCCCGGATAGAATAGGGCCAGCGCGATCAGCAAAAGTGGACACCGGCCTGGCCGATCCTATGTCTCCGTTGATCGGGCGTTGAACGATCGAGGGCGCGCCTGATTTTTTCCGCCAATACGTCACAGGCAGGCGGATCATACGTTAACGGCGCCAGCGCTTTGGAGCAGCGGTGAATTCGGTTCAAGTCCCAGCCTATCAAGCCGGAATGGACAAGCGCTTTGCCATCGCGGCGCGCCATAGCCGAATGGTGCGGATTCTGCGTGTCGCGGTTCCGGCGGTGGTCTTGCTGTCGATGGCCGCGATCGTCCTGGTGTCGGTGTTCAACCCGTTCCGGATGCTGCTGCCCAAGCTGCCGCTCGACATGGGCAACCTCGTCGTTTCCGGCACCAAGATCACGATGGAAGCGCCGCATCTGTCCGGCTACACCGCGACCGATCGGCGGCCGTATGACGTCTGGGCCAAAACCGCGACCCAGGATGTGACCGATCCGGATCATCTCGATCTCCGGACCTTGCGCGCCAAGGTCCTGAACGCAGACCAGACCACCGTTACGCTGGATGCGCGCGAAGGCTTGATGAACACCAAGGACCAGTTGCTGGACCTGCATCACGATATCTTTTTGCAAACCTCTTCCGGCTATGAAGCGCGCCTGGAGCAGGCGTTTGTCGACATGGGCAAGGGGATCGTGACGTCGGACCAGCATGTCGACGTCAAACTGACCAACGGAACGCTCTCCTCCGACCGGCTCCGGATCACCGGCGGCGGCGAAGTCATCCGATTTGAAGGCAACGTCGTGATGCATCTCGATAATACGAACCTCGGCGGCGCCACCCCGGACGCATCTCCCAGCGCATCCGCAAGCCCGGCGGCACAGGAAGCGCCGCCCGCGCCGGCCCATCTCGCCAAGACGCGACCCGGCAAGTCCGCCAACTCGAAATGATGTTCATGATGATGCTTTCTCCGCGCGGCACGACCATCAGGCAGATCGCAAATTACGTCTGCGGATTTGCGCTCGCGTTGACGCTGCTCACCGCGGGCGACGGTTTTGCGCAGAGTGCGGTACAGGGCGTGCCCAACGCGATGCAGGGCTTCTCGCAGAATCGCGACCAGCCGATCCAGATCGAAGCCGCCACGCTCGAGATGCGCGACAAGAAAAAAGAAGCGACGTTCTCCGGCAATGTGAAGGTGATCCAGGGCGACACCACCATGACGTCGAAGACGCTGGTGGTGTTCTACGAATCGACCGGCGCACCCGCGGGCGGGGCTCCGGCCGCGACACCAGCCAATGCCAATGCCAAGGCCGCTCCGGCCAAAGGCGCGCCGATCCCGGCCGCTGCGCCCGGTCCCGGCGGGGCTTCGTCGATCAAGCGGCTGGAAGCCCGCGGCAGTGTCGTGGTCACCCAGAAAGATCAGGTCGTGACCGGCGAAACCGCCGTGTTCGACACCAAGACCAATCTCGTCACCATGCTCGGCGGCGTGGTTTTGACCCAGGGCAAGAACGTGCTGCGCGGCGACCGGCTGATGGTCGACATGACGACCGGCGTGTCGCGGGTCGAATCCGACAGTGGTCGCGTGCAGGGCCTGTTCCAATCGTCCGGCCAGGGCGGGCCGGGACTTCCCGGTCTGACGCCGGCACCTGCGCCCGGGGCACCTGCCGCAAATAAACCGAAATAATATCAGTCACTTGCATTCTATCTGCAGGCGGTGCGGTTGAAGCTTGCCGCACCAGCCTGTATCTACGGTCGAACCGGCGACGGGGCAGCACCTCGAAATTGGGGTGTTACGCTGGGCAAGAGACATCCATTCATTCATGCTTCGTGCGCGAATCGAAAGCGGCGGGCGTATCGCGGAATCACCGTGAAAGGCTAAGCAAAGCGGCGATGGTGGATTTACTCGGCATGTTCCGTCGGCGCCCGGCGAAGCGGACAGGATTCGCGCGCTCGCGCGAAGACATCACCGCGCTTGGCGATTCCTTCGGCGACATGCTGGCGAACCCGGTGCGCGACGCGCCGCCGATCGCGCGCGATACCCTGGTGCCACGAATTGATCCGCCTGCGCCACGCGCCGAGCAGCCGCCGCCGGCCGAAAAACCGCGGTCCAAGGCCAAGACCAATGGCGCCGCGGGTGCGCCGCGGCTGGCGACACGAGCCGGCTATCTGGCTGTGCATAGCGTGGAAAAGAGTTTCGGCACCCGCCAGGTGGTGCGCGGCGTCAGCATCTATGTGCGCCGCGGCGAAGCCGTGGGTTTGCTTGGGCCGAATGGTGCCGGCAAGACCACCGTATTCTACATGATCACCGGTCTGATCCCCGCCGATCGCGGCACCATCGAGCTCGATGGCCACGACGTCACCAAGTTGCCGATGTATCAGCGCGCCCGGCTCGGGATCGGATATCTGCCGCAGGAAGCCTCGATCTTCCGCGGTCTCACCGTGGAACAGAATATTCGTGCGGTGCTGGAAGTGGTCGAGCCGTCCAAGAAAAAGCGCGAGGCGGAACTCAATTCGCTGCTCGATGAATTCAATATCACACGGCTGCGCAAGACGCCGTCGATCGCGCTGTCCGGCGGTGAGCGTCGGCGCGTCGAGATCGCGCGCGCGCTGGCGACCCGGCCGAACTATATGCTGCTCGACGAACCGTTCGCCGGCATCGATCCGATCGCAGTGGGTGACATTCAGGATCTGGTCCGCCATCTCACCAATCGTGGCATTGGTGTGCTGATCACCGACCACAACGTGCGCGAAACGCTCGGACTGACCGATCGTGCGTATATCGTCTATGCCGGTGAGATCTTGACAGAGGGTAGCCCGGACGAGATCGTCAACAATCCGGATGTACGCCGCCTTTACCTTGGCGAGGAATTCCGCCTCTAGCCCATTTTTAGCATTCGTCAAGCCGTGTACATCGGCTTTGGACTAGTTTAAGCAAGAATCGGACCACTTTCAGGAACGGTTCTTGCCTTCATGGCGCTGACGCAGAGATTAGAGTTCCGCCAGTCCCAGTCGCTGGTGATGACGCCGCAGCTGATGCAGGCGATCAAGCTGCTGCAGCTATCCAATCTCGACCTCTCGGCCTTTGTCGAGGAGGAATTGGAGCGGAACCCGTTGCTCGATCGCGCCAATGACGGCACCGAACCCCCGGTGGCGGGCGAGCCCGTGCCGGAGCGCGCCGAGTTTTCCGGTTCCGACGACGCAAATTATGGCGACGAGGCGGGTGGCGATCATTCCGAGGCCGGCAGCGGGGCGGCCGGCGATAATTTCGAGCCGGTCCAGGAAGAATGGCTGAACAACGATCTCGGCAGCCGTACCGAGATCGAACAGACCCTCGATACCGGGCTGGACAATGTGTTTTCCGAGGAGCCGGCCGAGGCCGCCGCACGGACCGCGCAGGACGCCGCGCCGACGGCCTACACCGAATGGGGCGGCGGCGCCTCCAACGACGACGAATATAACCTCGAGGCGTTCGTTGCCGCCGAGACCACGCTCGGCGGTCATCTGGCCGAGCAGCTCGCCGTGGCGTTCACGGCGCCGGCGCAGCGCATGATCGGGCAATATTTGATCGATCTGGTGGATGACGCCGGTTACCTGCCGCCGGATCTCGGACAGGCGGCCGAACGGCTCGGGGCTTCGCAAAAGGACGTCGAAGGCGTTCTTGCCGTGCTGCAAAAATTCGATCCGCCCGGCGTTTGCGCGCGAAACCTGAGTGAGTGCCTGGCGATCCAGTTGCGCGAACTCAATCGCTACGACCCCGCGATGCAGGCGCTGGTCGAACATCTCGATCTCTTGGCCAAGCGCGATATCACCGCGCTGCGGAAACTATGCGGCGTCGATGATGATGACATCACCGAGATGATCGGTGAAATCCGCCGTCTTGATCCGAAGCCGGGCCTGAAGTTCGGCGCGACGCGGATGCAGATCGTGGTGCCGGACGTCTATGTGCGGCCCGGCCCGGATGGCGGCTGGCATGTCGAACTCAACAGCGACACGTTGCCGCGTGTGCTGGTCAATCAGGTCTATTACACCAAGCTGTCGAAGACCATCCGCAAGGATGGCGACAAGTCCTATTTCACCGATTGCCTGCAGAATGCGACGTGGCTGGTGCGTGCGCTGGATCAGCGCGCCCGCACCATCCTGAAAGTCGCGACCGAAATCGTGCGCCAGCAGGACGGCTTCTTCACCCACGGCGTGGCGCACTTGAGACCGCTCAACCTCAAGGCGGTGGCGGACGCCATCCAGATGCATGAATCGACGGTGTCGCGTGTCACCGCCAACAAATACATGGCGACCAATCGCGGCAGTTTTGAATTGAAGTATTTCTTCACTGCGTCGATCGCGTCCGCCGATGGTGGCGAGGCGCATTCGGCGGAGGCCGTTCGTCACCACATCAAGCAGCTGATCGATGCGGAAGATCCGACGTCGATCCTGTCCGACGACACCATTGTGGAACGATTGCGCGAGACGGGAATTGATATTGCTCGCCGCACCGTCGCGAAATACCGCGAGGCAATGCGGATCCCGTCCTCGGTGCAGCGCCGCCGCGACAAACAGAGCATGCTTGGCAATGCCCTCTCCGCGCCTGCCGCATCTTCCGACCGCTCCCGCGACCCCGCGCCAGTCTGATTGCGTGCGGGCGAAATCGGAATAGTGTCGGTTCTGTCCAGAACCTAGCGAGGCCCTGACCATGACCCTTCGCATCTCGGGAAAAAGCATCAGCATCGGCGAGGCGCTCCGCGACCGCGTCAGCGGGCGTACCGAGGAAGTGCTGCGTAAATATTTTGACGGCAATTATTCCGGCCACATCACGCTGAGCAAGGATGGCTTCGGTTTCCGAACCGATTGTGCGTTGCATCTGGATTCCGGCATCACGCTGGAAGCCGACTCCAACGCAACGGATGCGTATACCAGCGCCGATCAAGCGCTGCTGATGATGGAAAAGCGCCTGCGCCGCTACAAGAGCCGGCTGAAGGATCGTTCCGCCCGCAAGGCCTATGCGGCTTCCGCAGCCCTGGCGGAAATCGGCGCGCCGACACTGGATGCGCCGAGCTATGTCATCGAGGCACCGGCGCATGATGGCGAGGACGATGTCGACAGCTATAACGCGGTGATCATCGCCGAGGCGACGACGTCGCTGAAACGGCTGTCGGTCAGCGAAGCGGTCATGGAACTCGATCTGACCGGGGCGACCTGCATGGTATTCCAGCACGGCTCAAGCGGCCGGGTGAACATCATCTACCGGCGGGCGGACGGCAATGTGGGCTGGATCGACCCACCCACCGTTAACGGCGGGGGATAGGGGGTTCCCGGTATTGACGCCTTTTGGGCCTCTCCCTATGGTCCGCCGCTTCTTAAGGATAGGGCCAAGGACAGCCCGAGAAACGACCTTGTAGCAGTTGGCACCGGTCAAGCGTTGGAGTAGAAGCCCACCAGCAGGGACCCGGACATAAACCCGCCTCCCGTGTCTCTCTTCTTGACGCCGCCGCTTTAAAACCTATTTCGCAACCCTACGGTTTAAATTCACCTCGGAACGCCCCATGACGATTACCGATCTGGTCGCACCCGAGGCGATTCTCCCGGCATTGAAGGTTAACAGCAAGAAGCAGGCGCTGCAGGAACTCGCGGCGCGGGCCGCGCTGCTGACCGAGCAGAACGAACGCACGGTTTTCGAGGTGCTGCTGCAACGCGAGAAGCTCGGAACCACGGCCGTAGGCTATGGCGTGGCCATCCCGCACGGCAAGCTGCCCAAGCTCGAAAAGCTGTTCGGTCTGTTTGCCCGCCTCGAGCGCCCGATCGATTTCGAAGCGATGGATGGCCAGCCGGTCGATCTGGTGTTCCTGCTGCTGGCGCCGGAAGGCGCGGGCGCCGATCATTTGAAGGCGCTGGCCCGGATCGCACGGTTGTTGCGCGACCAGGACGTCGCCAAGAAGCTGCGGGCCTCACGCGACGCGCAAGCGATCTACTCGGTGCTGGCCTTGCCGCCGGCGACGGCGGCGTAGGCGTAGGCGGAAAAACCTGCATACGGCCGGCGCGACGTAAAATCAGCCGAACTGATAATGTGCGAAGTTAACCTCGCAACCGAACTCGATTTTTAGGCTGAAGCATCAAGCTTAATGCGGTGCGGGCGTTCGATCGCTCTCGGACAGTACTCGTGAGAGATATCGCACAATCCGGTTGCCGACCTCAGCGGTGCCGACTTCGACAAATCCCAATGCCGCGTGGAATGCGTCCGAGACCGGATTGGACGGGGATAAATTGACCTCGCAGAAAACACGATCGTGTCCGGCGCGGAGCGCGTGATCGAACAGGTCATGATAAAGCCGCCGCGCGCAGCCACGTCCGCGCGCAGCCGAGGCCACGACGATGCGGTCGACATACACGAAGCGCTCATAGCGGTTGCGGAACCAGAGATAGTTCGGGCTGTCGTAACGGGCGCCCTGATCGAAGGCGAGCAGGAAGGCATCGAGGTCGCCGATCCGCCGCGCCAAAAAGGCTTCACCCACCAGATATTCCAGCCGCTCCGACTCCAGCCAGGACAGCTCCTGCGCATGTGCGTTGTTGAGCGCCAGCAGCGCCTGGCCCAGCGGCTCGGTGCGCGCGATGTCGTCTGACGTGACGGCGTGCAGCGCGTGATCGTTCATGAGATTTTCCCACGCGCCTGTCGATGTCGTCAACCGAGCAATCGCCCATAGCATTTTCGAGCGAAGTGGCAGCCGGTTCGCGTGAAGAAAACGCGTCAAAACAAAAATCTGGAGCCCGGTTCTGATTCAATCAGAACCGACCAGGCTCTAGTCTTCCACGATGCGCACCGCGCCGCGCGCCGCACTGGTCGTCAGCGCCGCATAGGCCTTGAGGGCCGTCGACACCTTGCGATCGCGCTTTGCCGGCTTCCACGCTTTTGCCCCCAGCGCGAGCATGGCGGCGCGACGCTGTGACAACTCCGCCTCATCCACGGCGAGCCTGATCGTGCGGTTGGGAATGTCGAGCTCGATCAGGTCGCCATCCCTGACGAGGCCGATCAGGCCGCCTTCGGCCGCCTCGGGAGAGATGTGCCCGATCGACAGGCCCGACGAGCCGCCGGAAAACCGGCCGTCGGTGATCAGCGCGCAGCTTTTGCCGAGGCCCTTCGATTTCAGATAGCTGGTCGGATAAAGCATTTCCTGCATGCCGGGGCCGCCCTTCGGTCCCTCATAGCGGACCACAACGACATCGCCCGGTTTCACCTTGTTGCCGAGGATGCCGGCGACTGCCGCGTCCTGGCTTTCGTAGACCCGCGCCGGGCCGGAGAATTTCAGGATGCTCTCATCGACCCCGGCGGTTTTGACGATGCAGCCATCGAGCGCGAGATTGCCTGACAGCACCGCGAGGCCGCCATCCTTCGAAAAGGCATGGGCGACGTCGCGAATGGCGCCCTTGGCGCGATCGACATCCAGCTCGTCGTAGCGTTCCTTCTGGCTGAACGCGGTTTGCGTCGGGACACCACCGGGTGCTGCGCGATAAAAGCCCATCACCTTTTCGTTCGATGTCTGCATGACGTCCCAGGATGTGAGTGCCGACGCCAACGTCTCGCTGTGCACGACCGGCAAGTCGGTGGTCAGCAGGCCCGCGCGGTTGAGTTCGCCGAGGATGGCCATCACGCCGCCGGCGCGGTGGACGTCTTCGAGATGCACGTCGGCAACGCTCGGCGCGACCTTGCAGAGCACCGGCACTTTGCGCGACAGACGGTCGATGTCGGCCATCGTGAACGGCACCTCACCCTCATGTGCGGCGGCCAACAGATGCAGCACGGTGTTGGTCGATCCGCCCATCGCGATGTCGAGCGTCATGGCGTTTTCAAACGCCTTGAAGCTTGCGATTTCGCGCGGCAGCGCGCGCTTGTCGTCCTTTTCGTAGTAACGGCGCGCCAGATCGACGATCAGATGACCGGCCTTCACGAACAGGTCGCGCCGGTCGGCGTGGGTGGCGACGATTGAGCCGTTTCCGGGTAACGCGAGACCCAGCGCTTCGGTCAGGCAGTTCATGGAATTGGCGGTGAACATGCCGGAGCAGGAGCCGCAGGTCGGACAGGCCGAGCGCTCGATCACCTCGACGTCGGCCTCGCTGACAGAGGTGTCGGCGGCGGCCACCATGGCGTCGATGAGGTCGACCGATCGGGTTTTGCCCTTGATGGTCACCTTGCCGGCTTCCATCGGTCCGCCGGATACGAACACGGTCGGGATATTGATGCGCAGCGCGGCCATCAGCATGCCCGGCGTGATCTTGTCGCAATTGGAGATGCAGACCATGGCATCGGCGCAATGCGCGTTGACCATGTATTCGACGCTGTCGGCGATCAGTTCGCGCGAGGGCAGGCTGTAGAGCATTCCGTCATGGCCCATCGCGATGCCGTCATCGACCGCGATGGTGTTGAATTCCTTCGCGACGCCGCCGGCGAGTTCGATCTCGCGGGCCACCAGCTGGCCGAGATGCTGCAAATGAACATGGCCGGGTACGAACTGCGTGAACGAGTTGACCACCGCGATAATCGGTTTGCCGAAATCCTCGTTCTTCATGCCGGTCGCACGCCACAGGCCGCGCGCGCCTGCCATGTTGCGGCCATGGGTCGTGGTGCGTGAGCGATAGGCGGGCATGAGAGGTCCTCACTTCGTTTTGCATCAGGTCGAAGGCCGAATCCGGCTTCGCGAGTGCATCCTCGATCTCTGAACAATGCAACTTTGAGTCACGGCGTCTCGGGCAACAAAAAACCCGCCTGTAGCGGGTGTTGGGAAACGCCATTCCCATCGCCGAAAGACCTAGCGCGTGTGGTTTGCCTGGTCAAACACCGCCTGAGCATTCCTCACGTGAGAAAATGCAGCCTCGGCCATGCGGCGTTTAGTTCTCACGCAGCCTAGAGCGGGTGACTTATCTTCGAATCCTCATCCCGCTCTATCTCTTTATTGGAGCATGATCTTTTCGGAAAACCGGTATCCACTTTTCCGGATCATGCTCTAACGACGGACCCGTGCCACTCCTCAAAAGCGACCGTTCCGGCTTCTGCTGTCACATCCGCGCCAGCGCGAGAAATCCGTCGAGGCAGGGGTTCTTGTTGGCCGGCGACCAATATAAAAGCTGGTCGATCATCGGCGGCTCCGCGACTTTTCGGAAGACGGCGCCCTTGATCTGCGAGCGCTGCATCGACGCCGGTACGAAGGCGATCCCAAGTCCCTCGGCAACGAAGTTGACGATGGTCTGCTGTAAATAGACCTCAAGCCCGATGATCGGATCAAAGCCGGCCGCCCGGCAACGCTGGATGATGCTCTCATGAAGCGACGGTACCTGATCGCGTGGGACGATGAGAAACCGCTCCTGCGAGAGATCCTCTACTTTGATCTTTCTTGATTTCGCCAGCGGGTGCCGTTCCGGCAAGATCAGATCGAGCGGCTCCCTGATCAACGGGCGAGCCTCGAAGTGCGAACCTTCGCCGATGGGGAAGCTGATCGCGATATCGATCACGCCATCCTTCAGGCCGCTTTCAAGGGCGTTTGGCAGCAGTTCGCGGACACGCAGATCGACGTTGGGGAAGGCCCGCTTGTAGCGCCGGGTCAAATCCGGCACGACGCTATAGGCGGAGCACATCGTAAAGCCCATGCTGAACGATCCGGCTTCTCCGTGTCCCGTGGCTGCGGCATTGCGCGTTGCCTGCGCCACGCGCTGAAGAATTTCGGTTGCATCCCGCAGGAATTGACGCCCGGCTGCGGTCAGGGCGACGCCTTTCGGCGAACGAACAAATAAAGCGGTGCCGAGATCCTGCTCCAATGCCGCGATCTGTCGGCTCAGCGGCGGCTGCGACATGTGCAAGCGAGCGGCGGCACGACCAAAATTGCCGACGTCAGCCAACTCGCAGAAATACCGTAACTGATTGAGCGAGGGTGCCATCGCCTGTCATACCTTGAAGGTATCAGGATTAGCCTAGACAGCATTGGAATGGAATAGCCCGGTTCGATAGTCAAAAGGCCATCGAACTGAAGGATTCCGTGATGCTTACGTCTCTGTCTGTGATTTGCCCTGTGTTTGCCGTCATCGCGGCGGGCTTCGCCTGTGGCCGCTTGGGGTTGTTTGGTCCTACCGCGAGCTCCGAGCTCAACCGCTTTGTGGTCTATCTCGGTTTGCCCGCATTGCTGTTTCAGGTGATGGCCGAGGCGAACTGGCCGGCGTTGTGGCAGCCCGGATTTATCGCGTCGTTTGCGATTGGTGTGGTCGTCATTTTCGGCGGCACGCTGATTTATCGGGTTGCGAATGGACATCATCTGACGGACGCGTCGATCGACGGCCTGAACGCGGGCTACGCCAATGTCGGCTATATCGGGTTTCCGCTCTGCGAGCTGATCTTTGGGCGTCAAAGCCTGGCGCTGGTGACGATCGCAACCATCATGACGGTCAGCGTCCTGTTCGCGGTCGCGATCGTCTTTGTGGAGATCGGTCTGCAAACCGAGCGCCGGGCGCATCGCCTGCTAGCGAAGGTCGGAAAGGCGCTGATCCGTAATCCATTGCTGGTTGCGCCGCTGCTGGGCCTCATCTGGTCGACATTCCATACGCCCGTTCCGGACGCCGCCAAGACCGTGCTGCATATGATGGGCAGTGCAGCCAGCCCCTGCGCATTGGTTTCGCTGGGCCTGTTTCTTGCCGCCGAGCACCGCGGCAGCCGCTCGAGCCGGCCGGTTGCCATCACCCTCACGGCATTGAAACTGATCATCCAGCCGGCGATCGTTGCGGTTTGCGCTTACGGCATATTCAGACTGCAGCCGGTCCCGGCCGCGATCGTGGTGCTGCTCTCGGCGTTGCCGACCGGCACCGGGCCGTTCATGATCGCCGAGTTCTATAAGCGCGAGGCGGTCGTGACATCGGGAACGATCCTGTTCACGACGATGGCTTCCGTGGTCTCCTTGAGCGCTTGCCTGGCGTTGGTTGGTCACGTCACAAACTGAAACGCGGGCCGGTCGGATCAGGACAGCGGCCCGCGCGTCGAAATTCACGTGGTCGATTCAGCAATAGCCACCTCGCCGTCAACAACCCCGGCGCGCGCCGGGGTAGCGACAGCAAGTACGGCGTCAGTGGACGCTGACGGCCTGCAGCTCGTTGCTCCATGCATTCGCGATCGCCGCTTCGCGGCTATCGGTCAGCATGATCGGAGTGCCGTCGGCGGCATGGAGCGCGAACAGCTTAAGTCCCGGCGCGATTTTCGGCGCCTGCGGAAACAGTCCCGGCACGTCTTCGGAGCGGACCTGCTTGACGTAGGCGATATGGCCTTCGCCGAGATGGGCCAGCGCCTCGGTGGTGACGCTTTCGGGTTCGAACGTAACACTCACTTCACTCATGGTCTCGACTCCTCTGTCAGACTAAGCGGTCGAGTCCGCTACTCGTTCCATTATTCGTGTTCATTGATAGCGATTGTCTTAACGACCTTTTCCGGCTCAGGCCGGGCGAGATCGATCGACAACAACCCGTTTTTCAGATCCGCGCCCAGCACCAGCATCCCCTCCGCCAGCACGAAGGTGCGCTGGAAGTGGCGCGCGGCGATGCCGCGATGGATGTATTGCCGGGCCTTGTCGTCCTGCTGGCGGCCCCGGATCACGAGCTGGTTTTCCTCAATGGTTACATCGAGTTGATCGCGCGTGAAGCCAGCGACCGCCAGCGTGATGCGCAGGCGTTCGGGCTGGCCGTTGGCACGGTCGCAACGCTCGATGTTGTACGGAGGATAACCGTCGGCGCCTTTGACGACGCGATCGAGCGCACGCTCAATTTCGTCGAACCCAAGCAGGAACGGACTGGATAACGAAGGAACACGAGACATTACAAAGCCCTCTCGAAGCGACTTTGAGGGGCCCTTGCGGCACCCCATTTTTGGCCTTCTGGCGGATTTGCCATCCGGTCAAGGAGCAATATGGGCATGGTTTGACGAACGTTCAAGCACCTCTGCAACCACGACAAAACCCATCAACCGCGGATTCGGGCGGCATTGGAGCCGGCAAGGCGGAGCCCGGGGAAGGTTCAGGATGGTTAACGCGAGTTCCCCCAGCAGGCCCAATTAGCGCTCGATCCGTTTGCGGCCATCGGCGCTGAACAAATGCAGTTTTTCGGGTGGCGCGACCGCCCGGATGCGCTCGCCGATCGCAGGTGCTGTGGCGCCGGGAATCCGCACGATCACCTCGCCCGGCGGCAGCTCGCCGGGATTGGCGGCAATGGCCTGTTCCTCGCGCTGCCGTGCGCCATAGATATAGGTCTCGGCACCGACCCGCTCGACCGCCTCCACCGTGAGATCGAATGCGATGCCGTTGGCCGCACCGTTCGAAGCCGTAAAATCCTCGGGGCGGATTCCCAGAATGCCGGCTTCGGCCGCGACGGCGCCGCCATGGCCGGCCAATTGCGATCTAAGCTCGTCGGATTGCAGCGGCAGCAAATTCATCGGCGGCGCACCGATGAAGGACGCCACGAAAGTCGTTGCCGGCTTTTGATAGATATCGAGCGGGTTGCCGATCTGCTCGACCTGACCGCCATTCATCACGACCAGGATATCGGCCAGCGTCATCGCTTCGAGCTGGTCATGGGTGACGTAGATCGACGTCGTCTTCAAGCGCCGCTGCAATTTGCGAATTTCGACCCGCATCGCGATCCGCAGCTTGGCGTCGAGATTGGACAGCGGCTCGTCGAACAGGAACACTTTTGGCTGCCGCACGATGGCGCGGCCCATCGCCACGCGTTGGCGCTGTCCGCCGGACAATTGCCCGGGCTTGCGCTCGAGCATGGCGCCGAGTTCGAGAATGCGCGCGGCTTCGTCGACCCGGGTCTTGATCTCGGCTTCGCCCATGCGGCGGTTGCGCAGGCCGTAGGCCATGTTGTTGTAGACGCTCATATGCGGATAGAGCGCGTAATTCTGGAACACCATCGCGATGTCGCGCTCGGCCGGTTCGATCTGATTGACGACGCGCCCGCCGATATCGATCTCGCCGCCGGTGATGGTTTCCAACCCCGCGACCATTCGCAGCAGCGTGGACTTGCCGCAGCCGGACGGGCCGACCAGCACGCAGAACTGGCCGTCGCCGACCGCGAAGTCGATGCCCTTGATGGCTTCGAAACCGCCGGGATAGGTCTTGGTGACGTGCCGAAGCGTGACGTTTGCCATCTTACTTCTCTGTCTCGATGAGGCCCTTGACGAACAGGCGTTGCATCAACAAGACGACCGCGACCGGCGGCAGCATCGCGAGCACCGCGGTCGCCATCGCGACCTGCCATTCGGTCAATGCGTCGTGCACGTCGATGATTTTCTTGATGCCGATGACGATGGTCTGCATGTCGTCACGCGTCGTGATCAACAGCGGCCAGAGATATTGATTCCAGCCATAGATGAAGAGGATCACGAACAGCGCCGCGATGTTGGTGACCGACAGCGGCAGCAGCGTATCCCAGAAAAACCGGATCGGTCCGGCGCCGTCGATCTTCGAGGCCTCGACCAGCTCCTTCGGGATTGTCATGAAAAACTGGCGAAACAGCAGCGTTGCGGTGGCCGATGCGATCAAGGGCAGGATCAGGCCGGCGTAGGAATCCAGCATGTGCAGGTCGCTGGTGATCTTGTAGGTCGGGAAGATGCGCACCTCGACCGGCAGCATCAGCGTGATGAAGATGGTCCAGAACGCCGTCATCCGGAACGGAAATGCAGAAAAACACGATCGCATAGGCCGAGATGATCGAGATCGCGATTTTGCCGGCGGCGATGCCGAGCGCCATGATCAGGCTGTTCAGCATCATGCTGCCGACCGGCTGCCGTGTGGTCCGGCCGGTGCCGGACACGATCGTGTTCCAGTAGGTCTCAAGGCCATGCGTGCCGGGATAGAGCGGCATCTGGCCGTTGGCGATCACGGCGTTGTCGTGGGTCGAGGCGATCACGGCGAGATAGACCGGAAAGGCGACGATCGCGACGCCGATCAGCAGAACCAGATGGGGCAGCAAATTTCCTAAGCGGCGATGCTCGATCATGGGGCTCAGTAATGAACTTTCTTTTCGACATAGCGAAACTGGAATGCGGTCAGCGCCACCACGATCACCATCAGGATCACCGACTGCGCGGCCGAGCCGCCGAGATCGGTGCCGACCTTGCCGTCCTGGAACACCTTGTAGACCAGCGTTTGCGTGGCGCCGTTGGGGCCGCCGCCGGTCGCGGTGTCGATGATGCCGAGCGTGTTGAAGAAAACATAGGTGATGTTGACGATGATCAGAAAGAACGTCGTCGGCGACAGCAGCGGGAAGATGATGGTCCAGAAACGGCGCATCGGCCGCGCGCCGTCGATCGCGGCGGCTTCGATCACGCTTTTCGGGATCGCCTGCAGGCCGGCGAGGAAAAACAGGAAATTGTAGCTGATCTGATTCCACACCGCGACGATCACGACCAGGATCATCGCATGGGTGCCGTTGAGCACTGGATTCCAGTCGATGCCGTTGCGCTGCAGCGCGCGGGCGATCATGCCGAGGCCGGGCTGGAACATGAAGATGAAGAGTACGCTCGCTACCGCCGGCGCCACCGCGTAGGGCACGATCAGAAAGGTGCGGTAGATCTGGACACCGCGGATGTTGCGGTTGGCCATGACCGCAAGCAGCAGACCGAAGCTGAGCGAGAAAAACGCCACCAGCGCCGAAAACACCAGGGTGACCGCGATCGCATGATAATATTCAGGGGTCTGCAGCAGGCTGACGTAATTCTCGAACCAGACGAATTCGGTCGAGAGCCCGAAGGCGTCCTGCACCAGGAACGACTGCCATAGCGCCTGCGCTGCCGGCCAGTAGAAAAAGATCAGGGAAACCGCAAGCTGCGGCAGGATCAGAAGGCAGGGCAGCAGCTTGCCTGAAAAGATCGCCCGGTTTTCCATGGACCCCCGCTGAGCCAAGAAGCGAATAGTGCCTGGTGAGTAGCGAATAGGGAAATTTTTTATTCGCTACTCACCATTCGCCTCTCGGTGGCCGTCACTTGACGGCGGTGCGCTCAAACTGCCGCAGCATCGCGTTGCCGCGCGACACGGCTGTATCGAGCGCCTCCTTCGCCGGCTTCTTGCCGGCGAGCGCCGCCTCGATCTCCTCGGCAAAGACGTCACGCAACTGCACCATGCCGCCGAAGCGCAGGCCGCGCGAATTCTCGGTCGGCGGCTTGTTGGTCAACTCCTTCAGCGGGACCTCGAGAATCGGATTCTGTTCATAGAAGCCCGAGGCCTTGGTTTTTTCGTAAGCCGCCTTGGTGATCGGCAGATACCCGGACACCTCGTGCAGATAGACCTGACGATCGGTGTCCGACAGGAAGGTGAAGAATTTTGCAATTCCCTTGTATTCTTCAGGCGACTTGCCGCTCATCACCCACAGCGAAGCGCCGCCGATGATGGAGTTTTGCGGCGCATCCTTGACGTCGGGGAAATACGGCATCGGGATCGCATTGTAGGCGAACTTGGCGTTCGCCTTGACGTTCGGATAGAACGCCGATGACGTCATGAACATCGGGCATTCGCCCGACGTGAAACGCCCTTCGCCGGTGTTGGTGCGGCCGGAATAGTCGTAGCTCTTGTCCTTTTGCAGCTCGACGATGTTTTCCAGCAGCTTGGTTTCCAACGGGGTGTTGAATTCAAGCACGGTGTCGAAGCCATCGAGCCCGTTGGCCTTGCTACCCATCGGCACGTTATGCCACGCGGAAAACTGCTCGATCAGGCCCCAGGATCCCCAGGCCGAGGAAAAGCCGCAGGTCGGACTGGTCGCATGCAGCTTCTTGGCGTCGGCGAACACCTCCGGCCAGGTCTTCGGCGGCGTGTCGATACCGGCCTTCTTCAACGCGTCGAGGTTGACCCACATCACCATGCTTGACGAGTTGAACGGAAACGACAGCATCTCGCCCTTGGACGTCGAGTAGTAGCCGGTGATCGCGGGCAGATAGGACGTCGGATCGAATTTCTCGCCCTGCTCCTTCATCAGCTCGGAGACCGGTTTGACGGCGCCCTTTGCCGCCATCATGGTCGCCGTGCCGACCTCGAACACCTGCATGATGCCCGGCGCATTGCCGGCGCGGAACGCCGCGATCCCGGCATTGAGCGTATCGGCGTAGCTGCCCTTGAAGGTCGGGACGATTTTGTAGTCGCTTTGCGAGGCGTTGAAATCGTTGGCGAGCTTGACCACCACGTCGTTGTTCGGGCCGGTCATCGCGTGCCACCACTGGATCTCGGTCACCGCGTGAGCGGGTGTCGCGAGCGCAACCATGGCAGCGACTGCCGAGGCAGCGCCGAATTGTCGAAGAGCCATCAAATTCCTCCCGTTGGACCGTCATCGTCCTTTCGCGCGTTAACAGCGCGGGGTGACGTGCAAATGACTGTATAAACAGGCGGATGGTACGGGGGAAGCCCTGCCCAAGGAAGCGGTAAAATAGGCGGAAAAAGTAGACAAAGAAAACGAACAAAGAAAAACATGCGGGAAAACCTGCCCAGGCCGCAGTGCCCGCGCCGTCAGGTCGCCCCGTTGCCGGGACGACCAAACGCAACGCTCAGCGCTTCCGCTCCGAGCCGCAGACAAAACCCTTCGCGACCAAAGCGCCGATCTCGGCTTTGGAGTAGCCGAACTCCGACAGCACCTCCGCCGGTGTGCTGGCTGAATTTCGGCGGCGTGCGGCGCAGGCTGGCCTTGGTGCGTGTCATGCGGATCGGGGAAGCCACGCCCTTGTACCAGTCCTTTTCGATGACGTCGCCGCGGTGTGCGGTGTGGGCGCTGGTAAGCGCCTGGTCGATCGACTGCACCGGTCCGGCCGGCAGGCCCGCGGCCAGCAGCCGGTCGCACAGCGGGGCAGCATCGTATTCGGCGAACACGGCGGCAAGTTCGGCACGCAGCGCATCGCGGTTGGCGATGCGGTCCTTGTTGCGCGCAAAACGCGGATCGGTGCCGAGCTCGGGCTTGCCGATTTCCTTGGCCAGCTTGCGGAAGGTGCCGTCATTGCCGACGCCGATGAAGATGTTGTCGGTGCGGGTCGGGAAGATCGCGTAAGGCACGAGATTGGGATGCTCGTTGCCGGTGAGCTGCGGCGGCTTGCCGTGCATGAAATAATTCGCCGCATGCGGGTGCATGACCGAAAGACCGGTCTCGTACAGCGTGGTCTCGAGGAATTGCCCGAGGCCGGATCGCTGCCGTTCCGACAGGGCCATCAGGATGCCGATCGCGGCATAAAGCCCGGTCGTGATGTCGACCACGGGCACGCCGATCCGCATCGGGCCGCTTTCCTTTGAACCGGTGGCCTTGATCATCCCGGTCATGGCCTGGATGATGGCATCGTAACCGGGATTGCCGCCGCGCGGCCCGTCGGCGCCGAAGCCGGAGATCCGGCAGTGCACGAGTTTTGGGAATTTCGCGCGCAGCACGTCGTTGCCGATGCCCCATTTGTCGAGCGTGCCCGGCTTGAAGTTTTCGATCAGAACGTCGGCGCTCTCCAGCATCTTCATCAGCACGACGCGGCCGCCCTCGGATGCGAGGTCTAATCCGATCGAGCGCTTGTTGCGGTTGATGCCGACGAAATAGGCGGCATCCTCCTCATGGAAGGGAGGGCCCCAGTCGCGCACTTCGTCGCCGGCGGGCGGCTCGACCTTGATCACGTCGGCGCCGTGATCGGCGAGGATTTGCGTGCAATAGGGTCCGCCGAGCACGCGCGTGAGATCGATCACGCGCAGTCCGGTCATCGCGCCGGGAGCCGCTTCTGAACTCATGGAAAGAACCTTCGCTCAAGGTGAGAATGGAATTCCTGAGCTATCGGTCTTCGGACGCGGCGGCAATGCCTTCTCGCGCACAGGCGCATGACGGGACAGCCGTCGAACGGCCCGCCGATGGTTTCGGCGAGCCGTTCAGCGGCGTTCATCACACAACCGTCAGGCGTACATCCACATTGCCTCGGGTGGCGTTGGAATAGGGGCAGACCTGATGGGCTTTTTCCACCAAAACCTCGGCCTCGGCACGTGCAAGGCCAGGCAAGGAGACGGCGAGATCGATATCGAGGCCGAAGCCGCCGGCGGCGCGCGGGCCGATCCCGACGGTCGAGGTTACCGACGCGTCCGCCGGGCACCTTCGGGCCGCCCTGTGACGCCACGAACTTCATCGCGCCAATGAAGCAGGCGGCATAGCCGGCGGCGAACAGCTGCTCGGGATTGTTGCCGGCGCCACCGCCGCCGCCGAGTTCCTTCGGGGTGGTGAGCTTGACGTCGAGCGCGCCGTCGAGGGTTGCCGCATGGCCGTCGCGGCCGCCGGTTGCCTTGGCGCTGGTCTTGTAGAGCACGTTCACAGACATGGTGGTCTCCCTTGGTTTCGATTTCGATGGATTATGTATTGCAGACAATTAGATTGTGTACAATATAAAATCCGTGACCTCACATTTAATTGTTCGCAATTGAATCCGCGGCCCCGTAGACCCACAATGAACCCGCATCCGGCAGGATAGGACGAGAACGCACATGGTCAGGAAACTCGCAGCGGAACAGGCCCTGCGGCTGGATAATCAGATCTGCTTTGCGGTCTATTCGGCCGCCCACGCCTTCAACCGCGTCTACAAGCCGTTGCTCGACCGGCTCGGGCTCACCTATCCGCAGTATCTTGTCATGCTGGTGCTGTGGGAGCGTGACAACATTCCACTCAAGGATATCGGCGAGCGTTTGTTCCTCGATTCCGGCACGCTGACGCCGCTCCTGAAGCGGCTGGAGGCAACGGACCTGGTCAAGCGAACCCGCAGCACCGAGGATGAGCGCCAGGTGCTGATCGAACTGACGCGCGAGGGCCACGCGCTGCGCGAGAAAGCCAAGGCGGTCCCGCAATCGATTCTCGCGGCGTCAGCCTGCTCGGTCGGTGAACTGGTGGCGATGAAGAACGAGATCGTCGCGCTAAGGGATCGGCTGAATGCGGTGCTGGGGGAGGAGTAGGGGCGTCAGAGGCGTTTATTGGCGAAGGCTCGGCCGGAGTGGGATTTAAGATATTTCTCGAACGCCAGCGCTTTGTACTTGTCGGGGAAGGCGCAATACCAGGCCAGTTTCCAGGGTTTGAATTTGGCGGTGTGGGTGGATTTACCGGCATTGTGCTCCAACAGCCGCCGCTTCAAATCTGCTGTCGCGCCGATATATTCCTGTTCAGGAAAATCAATGCTGCGGATGATGTAGACGTACCACACGTATCCTCCAGCCCGTCGTCGCCCTTCGGGCTACGCCGGGCACGCTTCGCCCTTCGGGCCGTGCACGGCTGCGCCACGCGTAGCCCGAGCGTGGAGAGCATATGTGAAGTGATGGTCTATTCTATCGCTATTTTGATTTGATGAACTCAGCCCGTCGTCGCCCTTCGGGCTATGCCGGGCACGCTTCGCCCTTCGGGCCGTGCGCGGCTGCGCCACGCGTAGCCCGAAGGGCGAAGCGTGGTGGAGCCAGGCGGGATCGAACCGCCGACCTCTTGCATGCCATGCAAGCGCTCTCCCAGCTGAGCTATGGCCCCTAAACTCTTAGCCTTTTAGCATGATCTTTCGGAAAACCGGTTGCCACTTTTCCGGATCATGCTTCCCGCACGCCTTGGGCGACGCGCGGGACGAAACCCTGATCACAGATCAGGGCTGATCTCAAGTCTCTTCGTCGCCGCCGACGTCGCCGATGATGTCGGTGACGTCCTCGTCGCCTTCTTCCTCGTCGGCGATGAAGGTCGAATCGTCATCATCGTCGTCTTCGATCGTATCGTCGATCTCGATGTCGTCTTCCGACTCGGGAACGACGGCCTTGACCTTCCCCGAATTCTCTTCGGCGTCGGCCTCCTCGAGCGGGACCAATTCTTCGGCCTCGGCGGGCTCCGGCGTGGCCTCGGCGGATGCGGCGGCGGAAGCAGCGGCTGCGCGCGCGGCGGCGTCGGCGCGGGTACGCGGCGGCGGCACCGGCGCAATCGGCACGACCTCCCCGGTATAGGGCGAGATCACCGGATTCTTGTTGAGGTCATAAAACTTCTTACCCGTGGTCGGGCAAATGCGTTTGGTTCCGAGATCGGATTTGGCCACGTGTGGAATCCTGGGGATTTCTGAAAAACGGTGCTTCACTTGGCTAGTTGAAGCGCTGCTGTCAATAGCCGCTTTGCAGGATACCGACAGTGGCGTGACGCGACCCGGCCCATGTGGTACCTGCCGCGCTGCCCGCCGACGCCGCAGAGGACACAATCTTGACCCATTCCGAGCACGTTGCCGATCATCCGACCCCACTGGAGGCCCGCGCGAGCGGCCCCCTGGCCGGAAAGGTCCGGGTCCCCGGCGACAAGTCGATTTCGCACCGCGCCCTGATTTTGGGGGCGCTGGCGGTCGGCGAAACCCGGATTTCGGGCCTGTTGGAGGGCGAAGACGTCCTCAACACCGCCAAGGCCATGCAGGCTTTGGGCGCCAAGGTGGACCGAACCGGCGATTTCGCCTGGTCGGTGCGCGGGGTCGGGGTGGCTGGTTTCGCGCAGCCCGACAATCCGCTCGATTTCGGTAATTCCGGCACCGGATGCCGGCTGGTGATGGGGGCCGTGGCCGGCTGCCCGATCACGGCGATATTCGACGGCGACGCTTCGCTCAGGAGCCGGCCGATGCGGCGGATCCTCGATCCCCTGGAGCTGATGGGGGCCCGAACCGGCGCCAGCGGCGAGGGCGGCCGCCTGCCGCTGACCTTGCATGGCGCGCGCGATCCGCTGCCGATCCTCTACCGCACGCCGGTCGCATCGGCCCAGATCAAATCCGCAGTGCTGCTCGCCGGCCTGGCCGCGCCGGGCGTCACCACGGTGATCGAGACCGAAGCCAGCCGCGACCACACCGAACTGATGCTGAAACATTTTGGCGCGCAGATCGTCTCGACCGCCGAGGGCGCCCATGGCCGCAAGATCGCGCTGACGGGCCAGCCCGAATTGCACGGCGTCGAGGTGGTGGTGCCGGCCGATCCATCGTCCGCGGCGTTTCCCATCGTGGCGGCGCTGATCGTTGAAGGTTCCGACATCGTGCTGTCCGATGTCATGACCAATCCGTTGCGCACCGGGCTGTTCACGACGCTGCGCGAGATGGGCGCTTCGATCGAGGAAAGTCATGTGCGCGGCGATGCCGGCGAGCCGATGGCCCAGTTCCGGGTGCGCGCCTCGAAATTGCGTGGCGTCGAAGTGCCGCCGGAGCGCGCGCCGTCGATGATCGACGAATATCTCGTGCTGGCGGTCGCCGCGTCATTCGCCGAAGGCACCACCATCATGCGTGGCCTGCAGGAACTGCGTGTCAAGGAATCCGACCGGCTGGAAGCCACCGCCGCGATGCTGCGGGTCAACGGCGTCAAGGTCGAGATTTCCGGCAACGACCTGATTGTCGAAGGCAAGGGCCATGTCGTGGGCGATGGTCTGGTCGCCACCCATATGGACCACCGCATCGCGATGTCAGCACTGGTGATGGGGCTTGCATCCGACAAACCGGTCAAGGTCGACGACACCGGTTTCATCGCCACCAGCTTTCCGGACTTCATTCCGATGATGCGCTCGCTCGGCGCGGAGTTCTCATGATTATCGCGATCGACGGGCCGGCGGCGTCCGGCAAGGGGACGCTCGCCAAGCGGCTCGCCCAGCATTACGGCTTGCGCCACCTCGATACCGGCGTGATCTACCGCGCGGTGGCCAAGACGTTATTGGACGCCGGCGCCGAGCTGACCGATGAGGCCCGCGCGGTCACCGTGGCGATGGAGCTGGACCCGGAAAAGTTCGGCGATCCGGCCCTCAAGTCGCAAAAAGTCGGCGATGCCGCCTCGGTGGTCTCGGCGATCCCCAAGGTGCGGGAAGCGCTGGTCAATTTTCAGCGGCAATTCGCCGCCCTCCCGCCCGGCGCGGTGCTGGATGGCCGCGACATCGGTACCGTGATCTGCCCGGATGCCGACGTGAAGATTTTCGTGGTCGCGGACCCCAAAATCCGGGCCTATCGTCGCACCCTGGAAGCCAGGTCCCGTGGCGAGGATGCCGACGAAGCCGTGATCCTGGCCGATATCCTCAAGCGCGACGAACGGGACCGCAATCGCGCCACAGCGCCCTTAAAGGCAGCGGCGGATGCTTACTTGCTCGATAACTCGCATTTGGATATAGAAGGCGGCGTCCGGGCCGCCGTCGATATTATCGAGGCCGTCCGAGCGGGCCGGCAGCCGGTTTGAACCGCTGCCGTCATTGGAGGAAAGCCCGCTCCAGGTTCTTGAAGTCGACAAGCTCGTTTCAGGCTCCGGACATGACGTAACGCGCATTCTTTTCGCAAAACCGGTACCCACTTTTGCGGAATGCGCGCCAGCAAACGTATCTCACGTGCAGGCATGCTGCCGGCCCGCTTTCGCGATTTTTCGTCGCGACGAGCGGTCGTTAGGGTTTGCGGAACCCTGACACTTCACGCGCGATACGCCCCTTAACCCGAACGGCCGGCGATACCCGCATCTGGAGAACAAATGGCTTCGACTGCTACTTCTATAATCCTTCCCGCGACGATTTTGCCGCGATGCTCGACGAGTCCTTTGCCGGTGGCAACCTGCAGGAAAGCTCCGTCATCAAGGGTATCGTTGTTGCGATCGAAAAGGACATGGCCGTCATCGACGTCGGCCTGAAGACCGAAGGCCGTGTGGCGCTGCGCGAATTCAATGGGCCCGGCCGCGAAAGCGACCTCAAGGTAGGCGACGAAGTCGAGGTGTTCCTCGACCGCATCGAAAACGCACTGGGCGAAGCCGTGCTGTCGCGCGACAAGGCGCGCCGCGAGGAAAGCTGGGGCAAGCTCGAGAAAGCCTTCAATAACAACGAGAAGGTTCACGGCGTCATCTTCAATCAGGTCAAGGGCGGCTTCACCGTCGATCTCGACGGCGCAGTGGCCTTCCTGCCGCGCTCGCAGGTCGATATCCGTCCGATCCGCGACGTCGCACCGCTGATGAACAACTCGCAGCCGTTCCAGATCCTCAAGATGGATCGCCGCCGCGGCAACATCGTGGTGTCGCGCCGGACCGTGCTGGAAGAGACCCGGGCCGAGCAGCGCCAGGAACTGGTGCAGAACCTCGAAGAGGGTCAGGTGATCGACGGCGTCGTCAAGAACATCACCGATTACGGTGCGTTCGTCGACCTCGGCGGCATCGACGGCCTGCTCCACGTCACCGATATCGCCTGGCGCCGGGTCAATCACCCGACCGAAGTGCTCACCATCGGCCAGACCGTGAAGGTCAAGATCATCAAGATCAACCACGAGACCCACCGCATCTCGCTCGGCATGAAGCAGCTGCTCGACGATCCGTGGCAGGGCATCGAGGCGAAGTATCCGCTCAATGCGCGCTTCACCGGCCGCGTCACCAACATCACCGACTACGGCGCGTTCGTCGAACTGGAGCCGGGCATCGAAGGCCTGATCCACGTCTCCGAAATGTCGTGGACCAAGAAGAACATGCATCCCGGCAAGATCGTTTCGACCTCGCAGGAAGTCGAAGTGCAGGTGCTGGAAGTCGATTCCGTCAAGCGCCGGATTTCGCTCGGTCTCAAGCAGACCATGCGCAATCCCTGGGAAGTGTTCATCGAGAAGTTCCCGGTCGGTTCGACCGTCGAGGGCGAGGTCAAGAACAAGACCGAGTTTGGTCTGTTCCTCGGACTCGAGGGCGATGTCGACGGCATGGTCCATCTCTCCGATCTCGACTGGAAGCTTCCGGGCGAGCAGGTGATCGACAACTTCAAGAAGGGCGACATGGTCAAGGCCGTGGTGCTCGACGTCGATGTCGAAAAGGAGCGCATCTCGCTCGGCGTCAAGCAGCTCGAAGGCGATCCGTTCGCCGAGCCGGGCGACGTCAAGAAGGGCGCGGTCGTGACCTGCGAAGTGCTCGAAGTGAAGGAAAGCGGCATCGAGGTTAAGATCGCCGGCACCGACTTCACCACCTTCATCAAGCGGTCTGAACTGGCGCGCGAGCGCTCCGATCAGCGCGCCGAGCGTTTCGCCGTTGGCGAAAAGGTCGATGCGCGGGTGATCCAGTTCGACAAGAAGGCCCGCAAGGTGCAGGTCTCGATCAAGGCGCTCGAAGTCGCCGAGGAAAAGGAAGCCATCGCGCAATACGGCTCCTCCGATTCGGGAGCGACGCTGGGCGATATTCTCGGCACCGCGCTGAAGAACCGCGACAAGTAAGTTTTGTCGGTTCGGTTTGCATCATCAGGGCCCCGGTTTCGACCGGGGCCTTTTTCTTCGTCCCCGCGAACGCAGGGACGACAGGCGAGTCGAGCCTTGTTTTCTTCAAATTGCATCGCAATTGATATAATCAGGTAACCCGTTGGTCAGCTTACGAATGCAAAACGCGCTGATGACTTCAGGAGAATATCGATGTCGCTGGATTCGGATGTGATCGTCGATCGCCGCAGGATACGCCGCAAGCTGACGTTCTGGCGCGTGGCCGCAGCTCTTGTCGCGATCGCGGCGATCATTGCCGTTGGCCTGCTCGTGAGCCCCGGCGGGCGCAGCGGCCTGACGGCCTCGGGTTCGATTGCCCGCGTCACGATCGAAGGCCTGATCCGCAGCGACCAGGATCGCGTCGAGGCGTTGGAGCGGCTGGCGGACTCGAAGGCGGCGGCGGTCATTGTGCACATCAATTCGCCCGGAGGCACCACGGCCGGCTCCGAGCAACTATACGACTCATTGTCGCGGCTGAAGGCGAAGAAGCCGCTGGTGGTGGTCGTCGAGGGCCTGGCCGCGTCCGGCGGTTACATCACCGCCATCGCCGCCGATCACATCGTCGCGCAGCAGACGTCGCTGGTCGGTTCGATCGGTGTGCTGTTTCAGTTTCCGAATTTCACCGATCTCCTGAAGACCGTCGGCGTCAAGGTCGAGGAAGTGAAGTCTTCGCCGCTCAAGGCCGCGCCTAACGGATTCGAGCCCACCAGCCCGGAAGCCCGCGCGGCGCTGGATTCGCTGGTGAAGGACTCCTACGCCTGGTTTCGCGCGCTGGTGAAAGAGCGGCGCGGCATGGATGACGCCTTGCTCGAAAAAGTCGCGGATGGCCGCGTCTTCACCGGCCATCAGGCCGTCGATCTCAAGCTGGTCGATCAGCTTGGCGATGAGAAAACGGCTGTCGCCTGGCTGGTGGCGCAAAAAGGCGTGAAGACTGATCTTCCGGTGCGCGATTACAAGCTGGCGCCGCGCTTCGGCGATCTGACTTTTCTGAAAACAGCGGCTTCCATTACGCTCGACGCGCTCGGCTTTGGTTCGATTGCGCGGCAGGTCGAGCAAGCCGGCGTCGATCGCCTCGGTCTCGATGGCATGCTGGCGTTGTGGCAGCCGGCCGGGTCCAATTGAGTGGTATAAATCCGGCTTCACCCGCGTTCTCCCGCATTGCGGGTGTTGTCACAATCCCGGGTCGGGCCATTTGTCACGTGCTTTCGCGGCACCCAAATTTCATTTAGCGTCTTGACAGTTCAAGGTATTTTCACGGAAATGCATGTCTGCACTTCCCGGGTCCCAGTCTCGATGATCAAATCCGAACTCGTTCAGCGTATCGCCGAACACAACCCGCATCTCTATCAGCGGGATGTGGAGAATATTGTGAACGCGATCCTCGATGAAATCGTCGCTGCGTTGGCGCGCGGCGATCGGGTTGAACTGCGCGGTTTCGGCGCATTTTCGGTGAAGCATCGTCCGGCCCGCGCCGGGCGTAATCCGCGGACCGGCGCGCATGTGCCGGTGGATCAGAAGAGCGTGCCGTTCTTCAAGACCGGCAAGGAAATGCGCGAGCGGCTGAACCGTGACGGCGACGCGCCCGAAGCTGGCGCGTAAAGAGGCCGGCGCGTAAGCATTCCGGATCGCATAGTCCGGTTGTGACAAGATGCCGCTTTGCGGAATATGGTTCCGCCGATCTCCATCGATGTGAGAGATGGTCATGCGAAAATTCTTCACGGCTGTGGTTGTCATCCCCCTTGGCGTGATCTTTGTCGTCTTCGCGGTCGCCAATCGTCACTTCGTGACGGTGTCGTTCGATCCGTTCAATTCCACCGACCCGTCGGTTTCCGTCAGGCTGCCGCTGTTTATCGTCATCATCGCGATGGCGATGATCGGCGTGGTGGCGGGCAGTTCCATGACCTGGTTCCGGCAGCGGCGCTGGCGTCGCGCGGCACGTCAGCACGAAGCCGATGCGCGGCAGGCGCGGGCGCAATTGGCCGATCTGCACGCCGCGGCGGTCGCCCAGCGGGGCAGCGTGCCGCCCTTTCCGGCGTTGACGCAGGGGGGCGGATATGGTGCCACCGGGCGAGACAAGCAGGGCGCGACGTTGTAGAACCCCGCCAAATTCGCCTGGTTTTTTCGCGCCTGGTCCACGGCCCGCCGTTGGCCCTTTAACCCGTATGTCGAACATGTCCCTGACCGTCAAAATTTGTGGCCTGTCTACGCCGGAGACGTTGGATGTTGCGCTGCAGTCCGGCGCGGACATGGTGGGGTTCGTGTTCTTTCCGCCGTCGCCCCGTCATATCAGCCTGGAGATAGCGCGCGAACTGGGCCGGCAAGCCAAGGGCCGCGCCGTCAAGGTGGCGCTCACGGTCGATGCCGATGACGCGACGCTCGCCAACATCGTCGAGACCCTGCGGCCGGACATCCTGCAACTCCACGGCAAGGAAACCGTGGCGCGGCTGCGCGACATCAGGCAGAGCTTCGGCCTGCAGGTGATGAAGGCCATCCCGGTTGAGACCGTGGCGGATCTGGCGCCGCTGGCCGGCTACGCGGCGGTGGCGGATCGCATCCTGTTCGATGCCCGTGCCCCGAAGGACGCCACGCGGCCCGGCGGTCTCGGAACGGTGTTCGACTGGCACCTCTTGGAGAAGCTCGATCTCACGCTGCCCTTCATGGTTTCCGGCGGCCTTAACGCCGGCAATGTCGCGGAAGCTTTGCGCGTCACGCGCGCCGGCGGGGTCGATGTGTCGTCCGGCGTCGAACGCGCGCCCGGTCTCAAGGATCCCGACATGATCCGCGACTTCATCCGCGCCGCGCGCGCCACCGAAGAGTTGATGGTTCGATGAATCCAAACCTGCCTAATTCCTTCCGCAGCGGACCCGACGAGCGCGGGCATTTCGGTATTTTCGGCGGCCGCTTTGTCGCGGAAACGCTGATGCCGCTGATCCTCGATCTGGAGAAGGCCTACGCCGACGCCAAGGCTGATCCGGCGTTTCAGACCGAGATGAACGGTTACCTCAAGAACTATGTCGGCCGGCCGTCGCCGCTCTATCTCGCCGCCCGCCTCACCGAACATCTCGGCGGTGCGAAGATCTATCTCAAGCGCGAGGAGCTGAATCACACCGGCTCGCACAAGGTCAACAACGTGCTCGGCCAGATCATGGTGGCACGGCGGATGGGCAAGAAGCGCATCATCGCCGAGACCGGCGCCGGCCAGCATGGCGTGGCCACCGCGACGCTCTGCGCCCGGTTCGGCCTGGATTGCGTGGTCTATATGGGCGCGGTCGATGTCGAGCGGCAGCAGCCGAACGTGATCCGCATGGAGATGCTGGGTGCCAAGGTGATCCCGGTGCAATCGGGCTCGCGCACCTTGAAAGACGCGATGAACGAGGCGCTGCGCGACTGGGTCACCAACGTGCACAACACGTTCTACTGTATCGGCACGGTGGCCGGCCCGCATCCCTATCCGATGATGGTGCGCGACTTCCAGTCGATCATCGGCACCGAGACCCGCGCGCAGATGCAGGAAGTCGAGGGCCGTCTGCCGGACTCGCTGATCGCATGTATCGGCGGCGGCTCCAATGCGATGGGGCTGTTTCATCCGTTCCTCGACGACCCCAGCGTTGAGATTTTCGGTGTCGAAGCCGCGGGCCATGGGCTGACGCAATTGCACGCGGCCTCGATCGCCGGTGGCCGCCCGGGCGTGCTGCACGGTAACCGCACCTATCTGCTGATGGACGAAGACGGCCAGATCCAGGACGCGCATTCGATCTCGGCGGGGCTGGATTATCCCGGCATCGGTCCGGAGCATTCCTGGCTGCACGAAACCGGCCGGGTGAATTATCTGTCCGCCACCGATGACGAAGCACTGGCCGCGTTCCAGTTGCTGTCGCGGCTCGAAGGCATCATCCCGGCACTGGAGCCGGCGCACGCCATCGCGAAAGTGATGGAGCTGGCGCCGAAACGGCCAAAGGACCATTTGATGGTGGTGAATCTTTCCGGCCGCGGCGACAAGGACGTGCCGCAAGTCGGCGATATCCTGCGGGGGAAGAAGTGATTTTCCAACACAGCTGCTTGCTTCACCTCTCCCCGCCGGGGAGAGGTCGGTTGCGTAGCAACCGGGTGAGGGGTCTTCAGTCCAATCGGAGCGTGCCTTCGATCATTTCGAGGACACCCTCAAGATTTTCGTACACGTCGGTATTTGTAACCCGGACGATGTGGAAGCCGCAGCCTTCGAGCACATCGGACCGGGCTTTGTCTCTCGCGAGTTCCGAGGGTTCGGCGTGCGTCACGCCGTCAACCTCGACAATCAGTTTTCCGTCCAGTGTCACGAAGTCGACCACGTATCGATCGATTGAATGTTGGCGGCGAAACTTCCACCGTGCCAATCGTCGATTGCGTAGCGCCTGCCAAAGCTTGGCTTCGGCACTCGTTTGCGAGGCGCGCAGGTTTCGAGCTCTGGCCTTGAACTTGTCCATCCCCCTCACCCGGCTGCTGCGCAGCCGACCTCTCCCCGTCGGGGAGAGGTATAGCACAGCGAACGCCACCCTATGACCACCCGCATCGATGCACGTTTTGCCGAGTTGAAGAAGCAGGGCCGCTCGGCCTTCGTTACCTTTTTGATGGCCGGCGATCCCGATCCCGCGACGTCGCTCGATATCATCAAGGCGTTGCCGAAGGCCGGCGCCGACATCATCGAGATCGGCATGCCCTTTACCGATCCGATGGCGGACGGGCCTTCGATTCAGGCGGCGGGATTGCGGGCGCTGAAGGCCGGCATGACCTTGAAGAAGACGCTGGAGATGGTGCGCGGCTTCCGCAAGGAAGACGACACCACGCCGCTGGTGCTGATGGGCTATTACAATCCGATTTACATCTACGGCGTCGACAAATTCCTGGTCGATGCCAAGAGCGCCGGTGTCGACGGCTTGATCATCGTCGACCTGCCGCCGGAAGAAGATACCGAATTGTGCCTGCCGGCGATGAAGGCCGGGCTCAATTTCATCCGGCTGGCGACGCCGACCACGGACGACAAGCGGCTGCCCGCGGTGCTCGCGAATACTTCGGGCTTCGTTTATTACGTCTCGATCACCGGCATCACCGGCAGCGCCAGCGCCGATACCAAGGTCGTGGGCCAGGCCGTTTCCCGCATCAAGCGCCATACCCAATTGCCGGTTTGCGTCGGCTTTGGCATCCGGACACCGGAGAATGCCCGTGGCATCGCGGAGAGCGCCGACGGTGCGGTGGTGGGGACGGCCCTGGTCGATGCCTTGCGCGGCACCCTCGACGCCGAGGACCGGGCTACGGCCAAAACGGTCGGTGCGGTGGTCGATCTCGTGGCTTCGCTGGCCCAGGGCGTCCGGGGCGCCAAACAGGCCGCGGAATAAGCCACAATTGCAGGGGACATAGCGGCTTGCCGGGGTCTGCCCGGGCCGCCATATATTTGACGGCGGTCGCTTGCGCGATCGCGATTCGGAGCGAACCATGAATTGGCTCACCAACGTCGTCCGGCCGAAAATCCGCAACATCCTGCGTCGCGAGACCCCGGAGAATTTGTGGATCAAGTGCCCGGATTCCGGGCAGCTCGTGTTCTACAAGGACGTCGAGGCCAACCAGTTCGTGATCCCCGGCTCGAACTATCACATGCGCATGGGCGCGGTAGCGCGGCTGAAATCGGTGTTCGACAACGAGACCTGGTACGACATCGCGCTGCCCGAAGTGACCGCCGATCCGCTGAAATTCCGTGACGAGCGAAGATACGCCGATCGCATCAAGGATGCGCGCGCCAAGACCGGGCTGAACGATGCGGTCAAGGTTGGCTTCGGCAAGCTCGAGGGTGCCGGCGTGGTGATCGCGGTGCAGGATTTCGATTTCATGGGCGGCTCGCTCGGCATGGCGGCCGGTGAGGCGATCGTGCGCGGGCTCGAACTCGCGCTGGAGAAGAAGTCACCCTTCATCGTGTTCGCGGCGTCCGGTGGCGCCCGCATGCAGGAGGGCATCCTGTCGCTGATGCAGATGCCACGCACCACAGTGGGCGTGCAGATGCTGCGCGAGGCGAAACTTCCCTACATCGTGGTGCTGACCAATCCGACCACCGGCGGCGTCACCGCTTCCTACGCCATGCTGGGCGATGTGCAGATCGCCGAGCCCGGCGCCTTGATCGGCTTCGCCGGCGCCCGCGTGATCGAGCAGACCATCCGAGAAAAGCTGCCGGAAGGTTTCCAGCGCGCGGAGTATCTGAAAGACCACGGCATGATCGACATGGTCGTGCATCGCCACGAGATGCGGCCGACGCTGGCGCGGCTGTGCCGGTTGCTGATGAAGTCCCCGGCGATCGAAGCCGCGCCGAAAGCCGTTAGCGTTGTCAATCCGGCCCAGATCGTATCCGCTGCGGATGTCGCACCGGCTGCGCCGCACGCGTGAACGCGCCTGCGGCCACACCGTCGCTGCCGCTCCGCGAATTGATCGCGCGGCTGTCCGCGCTTCACCCCCGCGATATCGATCTCGGTCTCGACCGGATGCATCGGCTGCTCAAGCAACTCGATCATCCCGAACGCAAGCTGCCACCGGTGATCCATGTCGCCGGCACCAATGGCAAGGGATCGACGATCGCCTATCTGCGCGCGATTCTGGAAGCGGCGGGCCTGCGCGTCCACGTCTTTACCTCGCCTTTCCTGGTGCGGATCAACGAGTGCTATCGGCTCGGCCGGCCCGGCGGCGGCGTGCTGGTCGGCGACGATGAATTGCGTGCAACGCTGGAGCATTGCGAGCGGGTCAACAAGGGCGAGCCGATCACCATTTTTGAAATCGAGACCGCGGCGGCGTTCTGCCTGTTCGCGCAGCATGACGCCGATGTGGCGTTGCTGGAAGTCGGTCTCGGCGGCCGGCTCGATTCGACCAATGTCATCGACGCGCCGCTGGCCACAATCATTGCGCCGCTCAGCATGGATCACACCGAGTTCCTCGGCGATACCCTGGCGAAAATTGCCGCCGAGAAGGCTGCCATCCTCAAGCGCCATGTGCCGGCTATCATCGCCGAACAGGCGCCGGAGGCGATGGCCGTGATCGAGGCGCAGGCGGCGCGGCTGCGCGCGCCGCTGCACGCGGCCGGGCAACAATGGCACGTCAATGTCGAGCGCGGCCGCCTAGTCTATCAGGACGATCGCGGATTGATGGATCTGGCGGCGCCGCGGCTGTTCGGCCGGCATCAGTTCGACAACGCCGGACTTGCGATCGCGACCCTGCGCGCGCTCGACACCTTCAGGATCGGCATCGCCGAGTTCGAGGCCGGCATCGTCAACGCCGAATGGCCGGCGCGGATGCAACGTCTCGCGTCGGGGGCGCTGGTGGACCTGGCGCCGCCGGGTGCCGAGCTATGGCTCGACGGCGGACACAATGCCGAAGGCGGCCGCGTCGCCGCGGCGGCCTTGGGCGATCTGGAAGAGCGGGTGTCGCGCCCGCTGGTGGTGATCTCAGGCATGATGGCCAACAAGGACGCCGGCGCGTTTCTCGCCAACTTTGCCGGGCTGACGCGCCATATCATCGCGGTGCCGGTCCCCGATCGTGACAACGCGATGCCGACGGACCGGCTTGCCGATGCTGCGCGGGCGCTCGGCATGCGCGTGGAAACCTCACCCGGAGTCGAAGCGGCGTTGCGATCGCTGACGCGGCTGGCCTACGAGGTTCCGCCGCGCATCATCATCACGGGATCGCTGTATCTTGCCGGCCCCGTGCTGGCCGCCAACGGTACGCCACCGCGCTAGGATCCCTGCCATCTGAAAACAAAACGGCCGGCTATTCGCCGGCCGTTTTCAAAAGTGACTATTTGAAAACAGATCAGACCGCAGCCGTGATCCACTGCTGCAGCTTTTGCTTCGGAGCCGCGCCCACCTGACGGGAGGCCATCTCGCCGCCCTTGAAGATCATCAGGGTCGGGATCGACATCACGCCGTATTTCGAGGCCGTCTTCGGACTCTCATCGACGTTCAGCTTCACGATCTTGATCTTGTCGCCCATCGCGCCGGAAATCTCGTCGAGCGCGGGTGCAATCATGCGGCAGGGCCCGCACCATTCCGCCCAGAAATCGACCACCACCGGGCCGGTCGCCTTGAGCACTTCGGCTTCGAAATCGGCGTCAGAAACCTTGCCAACGGCCATGGGAATTACCTCGTTTTGTTTGAAAAGAAGCGCGGGTTGAGAATCGCGCGGCGATCATAGCAACAAACCTATGAACGCGGTCCTGCCGGGTCAAGCTCGCTCACGCCGACATGATAGGATGCCAGTGCAGCGTCCAGCGCGGGGGCGGAAATCTCCATCAATTCAGGGGTTTCGGTCCACAACAACGCAGCGCGGATGGGCCTTTCCGGGTAGAGCCTGGTCAGCACGGCACGGTAAAGCGCGAGCTGGCGGAGATAGGCGGCGGGCGCCTCGGCCAAGCGGCTGGGCGGGGCGTGGTTGGTCTTGAAATCGACGATCAGGACCTCTGACGGCGTCACCACCAGCCGGTCGATTTGCCCTGAAACCAGCGCCTTGGGTCCTGCCAGGCGCTGCAGCCGGCCGACGATCGAGACTTCGGCACGGCTTCCGGCCGCGAACACCTCGGCAAAGCGGGGGTTGTCGATCAGCGCCAGAACACGACCTGCCAGCGCCTCGCGCTCGTCCTCGGTCCAATCGGCGGCGTTGCGTTCGAGGTAGCGCTGCGCCGCGTCACGGCGTCGTTCGCTGGCGAGATCGGGCAACGATTGCAGCAATCTATGCACCAGCGTGCCGCGCTGCAGCGCTCGCGCGCGCTCCCGGATCGATTCGCCGGTTTTAACCCGATGGCCTTCATCCTCAGCGGGGTCGGAGGGCCGCAACAGATTGTCGGCGGGAGCTTCCGGCGGCGCCGAGCTGCGAAGCCATGCCGGCAGTGCGATCGGCGCGGCCGCCTCCGGCGCAACGGCTGGAGTCGCTGATACGGCGACATCCTCGGGCCGCGAATAGCGCCTAACTTTGCCCCCGGCCTTCTCGAACTCCTGCAGCTCCAAGCCTGAGTTGCTCAGGCCCTTGTCGATCAGATCGTACCAGGAGAATGCCCGGACCGTTCGCACATTGCCGGGCATGCAGCCGCCCACGATCAACCGATCGGCTGCGCGCGTCATCGCCACGTAGAGCAGCCGGCGGTATTCGTCTTCGGTGTCGGCGAGCATCGCGGTGCGGGCTGCCGCGACATTGGCCGGATCGTCGGCCTTGCGGCCGGCCCAGACCACGACGCGCGAAGCATTCGGCGCCGCATTGCCCTGCGGCAGGTTGATCAGCCGCAGCCGCTGGGTATCCGACGGCGACGTCGTGGTGTCGACCAGGAATACCACGGGTGCCTCTAAGCCCTTGGCGCCGTGCACGGTCATGACGCGGACTTCGTTGCGGGTAATTTCCATGTCGCGCTTCACTTCGGTATCGGCCGCGCGCAGCCACGCCATGAAGCCCTGCAGCGAGGCGGGCGCCTTGCGTTCATAGCTAAGCGCCAGCTCGAGAAACTCGTCGAGCGCATCGGTGGCCTCATGCCCGAGCCGTTTTAATATCCGCAGGCGGCCGCCGTCGCCGCCGAGCAGCCAGGCATAGAATGCAAACGGCGTCTCGATGGTGAAACGGCGCTCGCAGGCTTCGAGACGCCGCAGCGCGTCCCTGAATTGCGGCGATGTGCCGGCGTGCTGGCTCAGCGCTTGCCGCAGCGATCCGGTGCGCTGCCAGGCCAGCGTGAACAGATCGTCGTCGGTGAGGCCGAACAACGGGCTTTTCAACGCGACCGCGAGCGCCAGATCGTCCTGCGGCAGCAACAGCGCGTCGGCGAGGTTCATCAAATCGATGATCGCGATATGTTCGGTGAGCTTGAGCCGGTCCGCGCCCGCGACCGGAATATTGGCGTGCTTGAGCGCCTGAATCACCGCATCGAATGCGTTACCGCGTCGCCGCACCAGCACCAGCATGTCGCCATACCGCAGCGGCCGGCGATGGCCGAGACTGCCGGTCATGGTGCCCTGTTCGATCAATGATTTGATCTCGGTCTGGATGCGCCGGGCGAGTTTAACCTCAGGGCTGGTCTCGGACACCGCATCGAACGGCGCGCGCCAGCCTTCGAGATCCTGCCGGCCGTCGGGGACCTGCAACTCCCAGAGATCGATCAGCCCCGGGCCGGCGTCGGCGAGCGAGTTATGGATCGGGTAGCCGCTGTCGGCCGAATGAATGCTGCGGTAGATCGCCTGGTCGCGAAACACGTGATCGACGGATTGCAGGATCGCCGGTCCCGAGCGGAACGAATAGGTGAACGATATCGGATCGAACTTCAGCCCGGCATCGATGAACTTCTTTTCCAGCCCGCGGCGGCGGCTGTCGAATTCGCGGGGTGCCGCGCCCTGAAACGAAAAGATCGACTGTTTCTCGTCGCCGACCGCGAACACCGTGCGGGTGACGCCGTCGCGTGCGCCGGCACCGGACGTGAATTCGGAAATGATATGCGCGACGATGTCCCATTGCCGGGGGCTGGTATCCTGCGCCTCGTCGATCAGCACATGATCGACGCCCCGGTCGAGCTTGTAATGCACCCAGCCCGAGGCGCCGCCATCCAGCATGGCCAGCGTCTTGTCGATCAGGTCGTCGAAGTCGAGCAGGCCGCGTTCCTGCTTCTCGCGCCGGTAGTTCGCCGCCGCCGCGGTCGCGATGTACAATAACGCCTGGCTGCGGTCGCGGGTCGTCACCGCGCGGCGACGTTCGATCAACGGACCGATGCGCGAGCTTTCAGATTCAAAGCGGCTCGCGATCGCCGGATTGTTATCAGTGAATTTCTTCGTCACGAGGGACTTGCGTGGCTCGCTCTCATCCGTGAGGAACACACCGAGATAATCATCGACCTGCGTCGCGCCGGATGATGCCAAGGCTCCACGAAGCCGGTCGGCCTGCTTTTGGTCGGCTGCGCTGCTCGTATTGAGCACGGTTGCGATTGCATTCCATTGCTCGCGCGGCAGATACGGTCCATCGACGATCGCGCGTTCGACGTCTTCGATGCGGTCGTGGGGGTCGACGCCCAGCGCAGCGGATATCTGCCTCGCCGCGACATCCGCATGCCCAGCCGTATCCGTCCAGGCCATGAAGTGATCGCGGCTGAGGCACGCCTCGCGCACCACATCCTTGAAGGTGACGTCGGCGGCACTGGCCATCGCGATGTTCAAGGAGCGGCCCGCAGCACTGTCGGGATCGCGCGACGCATCCAGCAGCACCGCGAGATTGGCGCGCTCCATCATCTCGGTCTGGTCGCGATCGTCGAGCACGGAAAAACGCGCCGGCACGTTGGCCTCGAACGGAAACTGCTGCAGCAGCCGGGTGCAGAGCGCGTGAATGGTCTGGACCTTGAGGCCGCCCGGCGTCTCCAGCGCGCAGGCGAACAATTCGCGGGCGCGCAAGCGCAATTTTGCGTTCGGCTGCGGTAATCCGGCTTCGCGGATCGCGGCATCCAGCGCGGTATCGTCGAGCGTGACCCAGTGGCCCAATGTCGAGAATACCCGCTCGGCCATGTTGGCGGCGGCGGCCTTGGTGAAGGTGATGCACAGCATCTTTTCCGGCGGCACGCCGCTCAGCAGCAACCGGATCACCCGCTGCACCAGCACATGGGTCTTGCCGGAGCCGGCATTGGCCGAGACGAACGCCGAGGCGGTCGGATCGGACGCGCGCGCTTGGGTGGCGCGCACGGCGTCGGGAATCGGGCGCGGCGCTTTCACCATGCCTCGATCCCCAGGCCGCCGGCCGCGGACCATTCCTTGATACGGGCGAGATCGTCGTAGCTGCCGTAACGGTTCGACCACATCGACAGGTTCAGCGAGGTGTAGCCTTGCGCGTCGTCCTCGAACTTGCGGATCAGCGCTTCGAGCTGCTGCCGCGCATAATCAGCCGCTTCGTCGGGCAGTTGCGCCTGTTCGCTTCGCGTGATCTTGAGCTCCAGCGGCTTTTGTTCGCCGGGCGGATTGTTGCCGCTGAGCCGGACATAACCGAACTCGCTGACCGAGCTACCGGCCGCAATGTTTTCAAAGCCGCCCTCGCGCAGGATCGCGGCTTCCAGCGTGAGTTGGGGCGACAATCCCATGCGTACCTGCTTGCCGGTCGGCGGCTGCCCGGTCTTGTAATCGAGAATGGCGTAGGTGCGGTCGCGGCGATGCTCGATGCGATCGGCGCGTGCCGACAGCGTAAACGTGCGCTCATTGTCAAGGCGGATCGAAATATTGCCCTGGATCTCGGCGGCGATGGTACTGATGTCATCGCGCCGAACGGTTTCCCAGCCGGCGAACCAGCCGGCAATACGCTGAAATCTCGGCCACCATAGCGCGCGCGCTTCCGGGCGCTCCATCAGCGGCGCGAAATATTTTTGGCCGATCAGGCGCAACGCCCGCGCCGGATCGTCGGGCAATTCGGTCGCATAAGTTTGCGTGAATTCGCCGAGCGCGTCGTGGATTGCCGAACCCCGGTCGGCCGCCGACAATGGCATGTCGACGGGATCGAGCGGCGCCAGCCGCAGGATATATTTCGCGTAGATCGTATAGGGATCGCGCAGCCAGTCCTCGATCGCGGTGACCGACAGTTTTAAAGGCCGGGCGGCGCGCGGCGGTCTCGGCTCGGGCTGCTCGACGGGTTTGACCTCGTCAGGGCGGTCGAGTTCCGCGGCGAAGCGCACATAGTGCTCGCCTGCCTTGATCGCCGCCTTCCAGCGTTCGTCGCCGGCGACCGCCTCGAGCCGGTGCAGGAAGCGCGAAGCCACCGCAGGTGCGCCGCCAACCTTCGCGGCGTGGCTAAGGATGACTTCCTCGCTGCCGAGCAATTGCGCGAAGTCGTGCGCCGAGAGGCCAATGCGCCGCTCCGGCAAATCGAGGCCGAGCGCATGCCGCATCGGCCGGCTCAGCCACGGATCGACGCGAGGCGCCGGCGGCCACACGCTCTCGACCAGTCCGCCGAGAATGACGCGATCGGATTGCGTCAGCCGGGCTTCCAGCGGACCGTAAATCCGGAGCTGCGCATTCGCGACTTCAGGCCGACGTACGACGCGATCGCCGAACGCGGTCTGAAACACCTGCGGGTAATCGCCGAGTGCGACCATCAGGCCGCTCGGCGTCTGTTCGCCGAGCAGATCGTCGAACGCGGACGCCAGCACCGATCCCTGATGACCTTCAAAGGCCAGCGCCACGCCGTCCTGATCACGCGACAATTCCATCAGCACCGTGCGATGGCGTTCGGCGAGGTCGGCAAAATCGTATGGTTTGGATGCGAGGCTTTCGAGCGGCTTGAGGGCGGCCTGCAACAGGCCGATCAGCCGCTCGGCTTCGTCGAGATCGTCGTGGTGGAGCTTGGTTCGAGGCTCGGAGCCGTGCAGCGAAGAGGGCTCGCGGCGTCGCAGCTTGGCGAGTTCTTCGCGGAAACGGACAAAATCACGCGCAAGGCCGGTGCTTCCCGGCTGTGGCCGCGTCCCGCGCAGCAGCGTCAGTTCCAGGGTCTCGATGGCCCGCTTGAATGCGCCTTGCTCGCCGCCAAGCCGGCATAACGGATGTTTCAGCAGCGCCAGCAGCGTCGGTGGCTCCAGCTGGCTGGCCACCGCCTCGGCTGCGAGCCGCGCGAAAATGCCGGCCGAGATGTCCATCAGCGCGTCGCCGCCGGAATCGTCGAACAGCAGATTCCAGCGGCCGAGCGCCGCCATCACTCGCCGCGCCAGCGCGCGATCCGGTGTGACCAGCGCCGCCGATTTGTTCAGATGCCGCGCCTCGCGCATCGCGACTGCGATCGCGAGCGCTTCCATCTCGGGATTGGCGGCCTCGATCACGGCCAGATCCTTCATGCCGCCGGCGATCTTCTCGATGGTGTCGGGTTCTGCCAGCCGGGCGTGCCACTGCGCCGAGGCGTTCGAGGGCCGCATCGCCTCGGACGCCAGCACATCGCGGCCGTGGCTTGCCGGCTGCCCCAGAATTTCGACATCGCCGCGCTTGATGCCGAACCGTTGCAGCAACGCATGCATCGCAAATTGCGGATGGTTGGAGGCCGGTGGCGTGGTGAATTGGCCATCGGCCCGGCGGACGCCGCCGATCAATTGCCAGGCGTCCTCGTCGAGGTCGGTATCGAGCCCCGGCAGCACCACCGCGCCTTGCGGCAGCGCGGCGACGGCGTGGAGGAATTTCGCCGTCACCGGCATCGAACCCGTCGAGCCCGCCGCGATGACCGGACCTTCATGACTTATCGTCAACCGCGCGGCCTCGGCCTCGATCAGTTGGTCGCGCCGCGCCGCCGGTTCGATCCGGCCGCGCTCGCTCAGGATAGCCGGCCAGACATCGCGCGCGATGGTCAGGAATTGCAGCGTCAGTTGCCAATACTTGTCGAGCGCATCCGGCACCAGACTGTCGAGCGCGCGCCAGTCGACCTTGCGCGTCACCATGTCGTCCATCAGCCGCGCCAGATCGTCGGCCAGCGCGAGCGTCGAATCCGGGCCGCCGGTCACCAGCGGCGCCTGCGTCGGATCGCCGGGCCTGATTTGCTTCGCCCATGCCGCGATCAGTTGCGCCAGCAACAGCCGGCGCTGCAATCCGTCCATGGCCGGCGGAATTTCCAGCGCGGCCAATCCGGGCGTGGCCGCCTGCGCGAAGGCCAGTTCGTCTTCGTCGATATCGCCGAGCGCGACGATGCGCGGCAGCACCGCGGCGTCGGTGTTCAATTCGTCGAGGAAGATTTCGCGCGCCATGCGTCCGGCGCGGCGGGTCGGCAGATACAGCGTCGCCTGCGCCAGCCGTTCCGGATTGGCGCGCGCCTCGAAGCCATCGACCAGCCTGCCATCCACCAGCGCGGCGATGACGCTGCGCAGGAACGGCACGGAGACGGGGACGCTAAAAACGCGCATGGGCTTCCTGATTCGGGGTTCAGCGCATCATGGCATAGATAACGCTGCGGACATGTACTGATAAATTGGAGGTAATCGTGTCCCTTCGCATGTCAGCTTTGCCCCCGAAAGCAGACATCAATCGGGTAGTTCGGGATTTCTGCTTTGTGGCCCAGAAGGAGACCTTAATGGAAACATGATGCGCGAGGTTCGAAATAGATCGCCTCACAGCACGATTGATTAGGGATCGATGAAACTAGAAAAGAAAATAGCACGAGCAGAACGATGTCTTCATCAATCTCTGGTTGCTATTGCAAATAGGAGTAACCTCGGTTCCATCATGTCGTTCCGGAAAATAGTCTTAGGGGTAGTCGCGGGTCTTTTGCTCGCAGCAGCGCTTCTATTCAGGCCGGAAATTGTTTCTACGGCCGCATGCGGGTTGGGCTCGGTCCCAGGAGATGAGCCTTACGTCGTTTACCTCGAGGGGCGGCGCCGAGACTTGGTAGCCGATGTCGTTTTCGGCGGCGAAAAATGGCCGGAGATCGGTCACACGAGCTTCGTTCCGGTGGAGCTAGAGCCCGGTCCATTACTTGACGTGGTGATTGCTGCAGACACCGACCTGCTTGTGTCCTTGACTGGTGCAGTCGACCGGGTTCGCAAGGTGTATGGAATTGAAGCTGGCGGGCACGTCGCTGTCCACGGTATTTCGAAAGAGAAGGTTGCATTTAAACAGTCGCGCTTATGCTTCACGGCTGTGGGCAAAGCGGCGCGCGCGTCTGGCTCGTCCGCCAATGTGCGTGCGTTTATCCAGCCTTATGATCCGCCGAAGGACGTTCCGTGTTTTGGCCTCGCCTGCGCAGCGACGCCGATCCGTTGGCCGCGGAACATTGTTTTACCCCAAGTCCATTCGTTTGACCCGCAACAAACGATTTCTGATGCTCCCCTGCGGAAGCCCGTACTGCTTGATGGATGGCCGGGTTTCGCGCAGCTCATAGATCGTGGACTCCTGCGTCGGGCAAATGCGGCAGAGGCGAAGGCCGCACTCGGTAAAGTACGAGCAAAGTATCAGTCGCGGTTCAGCCCGCAGTGGCAGCCTCAATTCGGAATCGATTTCGTGATGGTTCGGCCGACGCCCCTCCCTCGCCTGGACCACGAGACGGGTGCAGCCTTCCGGCAGGCTACCGTGCTCGTCCCCGAGACGATCAAGGTCACGCGAGACGAGAACCATTGCATCATCGCCATGGGGCGAGTGGCGCCTGAGAACGGCTATCAACTGACGCTTACCAAGCTGCACCAGCCACCGCCCTATGTGATCAGCGATCTCGTGTGGCAGAAATGTCTTGGCGACGATCAGAACCCCGGTGGCCCCAGCCGTTTCGAGATGGCGGACTACGCGTCTGCTGATCCCGTACCGGATTGCCGGGCCATAGAGGTGCACCCGGATGAAGTTGTCGTGGGCATCTACGATTACCGCAATTACAATGGTCGGAAACGACCACTTGTCGATCTTCGTCTCAAGGGTTCGTCGCGTGTTGTCCTTGTAGCACGCACTGCCGATGCACGCCGTCATTGGCGCATAGCGGGAGCGTTTCCTGGACAGGTCGCTGGTTTTGTCCTGGCAGAGCCGTATTACAATAAATATGACGTTGAAGTTGACGGCCTAACGCCCGAGCAGATCGTCTTGGACGCTCCTCGTCTATCGGATTGGCGTAAACAGGCTAATGGCGATCCAAGGCCGCTTCAGGCTTACCGTTCAGCACGCATCGGTGACTGCGACGGCAGAGTATCTCTAATGAATTGGAGCCCAGGGTATCCTGGATATTCCATTAGCGAGCGCGGTTTCGACAACACAGTAAAAGTCTGGACCGGCCGAGCGATGGATAACCTGACATACATCGACAGCGAGGACCCTGTCACGATTGATGCCGACCATGCTTCGCACCAATGAGTCGCGCAGGACTCCGAGGCCGCTTTGGGTCCAAAAGCCGAAGTCGCTGCCGCTCTGCGCCACAGCCGCTTTGCTCCTCGATTTCGGATTTCGATGACAGTGCACTAAACTGGTCGCTGCGTGATCGAACGCGCATTCTCGCGCGACTCAACAGCTGACAAGGACGAACTACCGTTTTCGGCTGCGACCAATTGACCCGACGGGCAAATCACCAAAAGCTGTCCAGCCCGTCAGCGAAAAATTTTCCGCTTTACCTTGGTACTAGACACACCTCAGAACGAATCCATCCCACCCGACGAGAGGGGCGTTGCGCACGTCACGACACGCGCGGTGGGATGCGATGGACGTGGAGTTTGCGTCAGACGAGCGCAAGCGTTCGCGGACGGCGAAGTCGTGTGGTCCTGACACCTCGACGCTGGTGTCAAGTTCGTGAGAAGCAGCTTCCTCACGCGGATGACGGTGGCAAGAAAGCCCGATCACCGGGGAGAGTACGAAATAAGCCGTAAAACCATTGCGCAGGGAAGGCCGGATTGCCTCCGCTGAACCTGTATGCTCGTGTGCGTTTTGCTATCTGCTTCCAAGCACGCGAGACCGCGGGTGCAGCGCGCACCCGGTCTTCCCTGCTCCCCTCTTGGGGTAGCACTGCGCCCTCTCTCTTGAGGGTCGCCTGCGCCCTCTATTTTTGGGGCGGAATGAATTTGCAAAACTCGGGCGGATGCCGTCGCGAGAACGCGAAGGTATATCTCCCTGTCATGCCCGCGAAGGCGGACATCCAGTATTCCGAGACGCCAGCGATGGAATCGAGACTCGCGGCATACTGGATACCCGCCTTCGCGGGTATGCGCTGAATGCGCTGTTTGAAAATCAAATCGGTACCGCCGTCGCGGTTTCAATCCCGGCAAGGCTGGCTCAGGCCACGCTCTCCAGAAACGCCTCTTCGGCGGCCTCGACCGCGTCGGGGGTTCCGACATGCATCCACACGCCGTCGAGCCGCAACCCGAACAGCCGTTCCTGCTCGTTGGCGCGGTCGAACATCCTGGTCAGCGAGAACTCGCCCGCGGGCGCATCCGCAAACAGCGACGGCGACATGATCGCGGCACCGGCATAGACGAACGGGACGACCTGATGCTCCTTGCGCTTGCGCAAGGCGCCGTCGGGCAGCATGGCGTAGTCGCCCCGACCGCCATAGCCGATGCTGCTGGTGGTCGGCGCCATCAACAGCAGGATGTCCATCTGCGCGGGATCGAACGCCTCCGCCAGCCGCGCCAGATTGGGCCGCACCCCGTCGATCCACAGCGTGTCGGCGTTGACGTGGAAGAACGGCGCATCGCCCAGCAGCGGCAACGCCTTGACGACGCCGCCACCCGTACCGAGCACGACGTCGCGCTCGTCGGAGATGATGACGCGGGGCTTTGTGCGTCCCGCGACATGGTCGATGATCTGGTCAGGCAGATAATGCACATTGACGATCGTCTCGACGACGCCGGCGGCGGCGAGCTTGTCGAGCACGTGATCGAGCAGCGGCTGGCCGGCGACGCGCACCAGCGGCTTGGGCATATGATCGGTCAGGGGCCGCATGCGCACGCCGAGACCGGCGGCGAGGACCATGGCTTTGGTGGGAGTAACGGACATCTCGGATATTTTCTCGAACTACGGTTGCAGCGCGTGTTCCGCCGCAGCGGATACCGGCTTTGCGATCAGAATACGCGCAAGCAACTTAAACTACAGCCATTCTATCACGGCGATCAGGGCGATTCGTGCGCCGCATCGATCACTCAGGCCTTAGCCGTCCGACATGACGGTTGTGCGACCGGAACCAGGCAAATCAGGCTTCTGCCGCAGCGCGCTTGGCGCCCTTTTTCTTCTTTTCGCCCAGCTTGAGAAAAGTGACACCGATCTGATCGCCATTGACCCAGGACAACTCGCAACGGCGATAGGCGAGGCCGGTGGATGACAACAGCAGGAAAAATTCCTTCAGATGCAGTCCCTCGACGGAACCCTCGACCGTCAGCTTCGCGCCGCTCTCGGAGACATCGGCCATCTTGCAGTCGCGCCGCCAGGTGCCGTCGATGCCCATCATATGTGCATCGATGCCGCGTTCGAACGTCACACGTTCGCCCTTGCGCCGCTCTGCCATCATGCTTTCGTTCCGCCCTCACGCAAGCTGCCCCGCGCAACGATGCCGTCAGGGGCCGGCGCAGATTAGAGGAATGGCGGCTAACAACTGGTAAATTACGCAACCGGCGGGGGGACGTGGGCGGTATACCAATCGCGAAACGCCGACAGCGCCGGATGCGCCAGCGAGCGGTTGAGATAGGTCCAGATCCGCGGCTGATGGCGCAGATATTGCGGCTTTCCGTCGCGCCGGTTGAGCCGCGCAAAGGTACCGAGCAACCGCGTATTCCGTTGCGCCGACATGATCGCATAGAGTTCGGCGAACTGCGCCGGATCGAAATTCTCGTCGGAGACGCGCCGCGCCTTGATGTAACGGGTCAGCAGCGATAGCTCGATCTGCTCGGGCACATCGATTCGAGCATCCTGCAACAGCGACACCAGATCGTAGGCCGCCGGTCCGAGCACGGCATCCTGGAAGTCGATGATGCCGACCTTGGCGATGTCGGCGCGCTCATCGAGCCAGATCAGATTGGGCGAATGGAAGTCGCGGATCACCCACGTCCTGGGCACAGCTGTGGTCGTGTCCAATAGCTCGCGCCACATCGCGAAGAATTCCGCGCGGATTTGTTCGGTCGGCTCCGCGTCGCGGTCCGGCAGATACCATTCCGGCATCAATCCGATCTCGACCAGCATGGCGTCGGTATCGAACGTCGGAATGGCGTAGCTGGTCTGCGGCGTCAGCGGCAGCGTTTCAGGCAAGGCGTCGCGATGCAGCGCCGCCAGCACGTCGGTCGCGGCCTGATATCGCTCTGTGATCGGCGATGGCGGCTCGCCCTCGATCACGCCGGCGCTGCCGAAATCCTCGGTGATCAGGAATCCCGCCTGGAGGTCGGCGTGATGAATGGACGGCGCGGAGAAGCCGCGCGCGCGCAGGCCGTTGGCGATGGCGACGAACGGCCTGACGTCCTCGGCCAGATGCACCGCCGCGCTGTAGGATTTGCCGTCATAGATCGCGGGTCCGTCGGGACGCCGCGGCGAGTTCATCAGGATGACGGCCTTGTCGTCGCGAAACAGCCGCGCATAGGAACGCGTCGAGGCGTCGCCGGCCATGCGCTGACGCCTGGCGTCGTCATAACCGGCGCCGGTCAGAAACTGCCGTAGCGCCTTCAATCGGGAGACCTGTGCCGCGGCCTTGCCGTATCCGGTGATCTCGGCGGCCCGTGCGGCCGATCCCAGCGCCGGGCGATGGCTCAGCGCGATGTCGATGCGGTCGTCGGGCAGCGCATCCGGCGCGCGCTCCGGCCATTCGATCAACGCCACGGTGCCTTCGGGCAGCGGCGACAAGCCAATCTCTTCCAGCTCCAGCGGATCGTTGACGCGGTAGAGATCGGCGTGAACCAGCGGAAAAGGCGGCAGCTCATAGGTTTGCGCCAGCGTGAAGGTCGGGCTTGGCACTTCGACCGCATCGTCGCTGGCGAGATAGCGGATCATGGCCCGCGCGGCGGCGGTTTTACCGGCGCCGAGGTCGCCCGATAGCGTGATGACGTCGCCGGGGCCGATCAGCAGCGCGAGATCGGCCATCAGATCCGCGGTCGCGGTCTCGTTCGGCAGCGCGAGCGAGAATGTGACGTGGGCGATCATTCCGCGGCGTTGCGATGCGCGTTCTGGTCGATCGGAAAGTCGCACGTCACAGTCGTGCCTTTGCCGACGATCGAATCGACGCGCACCTTGCCTCCATGCAGTTCGACAAACGAGCGTACCAGCGACAGGCCGAGGCCGGCGCCGCGGTGACGCGAGCCGTTGGAATGGCTCTCGAACCAGTCGAATACCTTGTCCTTGACGTCGGGCGGGATGCCCGGGCCGGAATCGGTGACGCTGAAGGTGATATTGTGCTCGGTGCGCCGGGCGCTGATGGTGATGGCCGAATCGTGCGGCGAGAAGCCGACCGCATTGGCGAGCAGGTTATAAAGCACCTGCACCACGCGGCTTTCGTCGCCGACGAAATTGCCGATATTGGGATCGGCATCCACCTTGAGTGCGATGCGATCGGTGGCGAGCCGGTCCTGGATGCCTTCGGCCGCGGCTTCGATGGTCTTGCGGATATTGATCGAGCCCAGATTGAGCGACATCGCGCCGGCGTCGATGGTGGCGAGATCGAGGATGTTGTTGATGATGGCCAGCAGCGCGTTGGTCGACGCGGTGATGTAGCCGAGATACTCGGCCTGTTTCGGCATCAATGGCCCGGTCACGGGGTCGCTGAGGAAATGCGCGAAGCCGATAATGGTGGTCAATGGCGAGCGCAGTTCGTAGGAGACGTGGTGGACGAAATCGACCTTCATCTGGTCGGCGGTTTCCAGCGCTTCGTTGCGTTCGCGCAGCGCCCGCTCGACGTTTTCGGTGTCGGTGATGTCCTGGAACGTCAGCATGGTGGCGCCGTCAGGCAGCGGCATGGTCATGCAGTCCAGCACGCTGCCGTCCTTGCGTTCCAGCTTGAGCGGCACCGCGACGCGGTCCTCGATCGCGGTAATGGCTCCGCGCAGGGTTCGCCAGGTGTCGGAATCATCGAACAGCGGCCGGCACCAGGCCTCGACCGTCTCGATATGCGGCTGTTCCAGCAACGCCTCTGGTGACAGCTTCCACATTTTGGCAAAGGCCGGATTGAACAATTGCGCGCGGCCGTTGCTGCCGAACACCGCGACCGCCTCGGCGAGATTATCGAGGGTCTCGCGCTGGACCCGGATCAGGCCGTCGAACCGGCGGGCCAGATCGAAGCTCTCGGTGACGTCGTCAAACAGATAGGTGACGCCGCCTTCCGGATTGGGGGTGGTGACCACGCTGACGGTGCGACCGTCGGGCAGATACCAGGTATCGTTGTTGGGGTCGACCGCCCGATAGGCCTCGTGCAGCTTGGCCTTCCAGGCCCGGAAATCCGGCTGCTCCGGCAGCTTGCGCGCCGCGCGCAGCCGGTCGAGCACGCTGGAATCATCGGGGTTGTTGTCGAGGAAGGCGCGATCCAGATCCCACAGCCGGCGATAGGAATCATTGTAGAACGCGAGCCGGCGCTGGCCGTCGAACACGGCCACGCCGGACGACAATTGATCGAGGGTGCGGCGATGCGCTTCCGCCATCCGCACCAGCGCGTCACGCAAGGCCTCGGCTTCGCTGGCGTCGATGGCGATGCCGGCGCGTCCGCCTTCGACATTGCGCGCATGGACATCGTAGAAGCGGCGCTCGCCGCCGACCACGATCGGCAGCCGTGCCGTGAACACCGCGGCGTCATTCAGCGTGCGGTCCATCTCGCCGCGGCCGGCGCTGTCGAGCAGTTCGAGGTCGCGCGTGATCGCATCCGCGACGCTGGTCGCTTCGGTCGCCCGCGCATAGGCGGCGTTGGCGTAAACAAGCCCGCCGTTGGCCCGCTTGGTCCAGATCGGCCAGGGGGCTGCGGCCGCGAAACCGCGCAGCATCTCGGTTTCTTCCAACAGCGCCTTGTGCCGTAGATGGGTTTCCGCGAGTTCCCGCCGCAACCCGCCGAGTTCGCGAATCCGGACAATGGCTTGGCCGCCGATGGCGCGGCCCATCGCCTCGAAGGCGTGGCCATTCGACGTGGTGATATTAAGCAGGAAGCCTTCGCCGGCCTCGCGCAACGCGTCGACCGCATGATCCATCCGCAGCGCCGGTTCCGGGGGCAGCCAGGTTCCGAACGCCAGAATGCGCTGTGGCTGATGCGCCGGCGCATCCTGCGGCAGCACCAATGAAATGTCGCCGCTGATTTCCGGACGATTGTCGCCCGCCGCCCATGAAATCAGGATCTGGGGCTCGGCGAACAGCAGGGCCCGGAAACGGTCGGCCTCGATCTGCAGGCCCTGAATGTCGGAACGCAGCCGCTCTTCGTTCCGGGTCGCGCGCACCCGCGTCCGCATCAACAGGATCGCCGCCACCACCGAAAAGCCGAGCAGCGCCAGTGCGGTGGTCAGCACCGCGAATTCCTGGTGGTTGAGATCGACGATGTTGGAAAGCTTGTGCAGCAGCACCGGTGCGTCGGCGTGACCCGGCGTGATGCAGACAAGCGTCGAGCCAAGCGTTATCAGGCCGTTGCGCGCCAGTGATGTGCACGACAGCAGCGTCCGACGCATCGACACGATCACGCCCGACATAGATTGCCCCAAACCGCACAACAATACGCCCGGCGAATACCCGCCGTTCGCGAATCGACTGACAATATCCCCATCGGGAGTCAGCCGGTAAGAGTCCAGACCGTGAACGCAAAACGGCGCGGCGAAAAAATGCCGCCGCGCGTCAAATCGCCGTGATTTTCATCAAAATGAATGCGTTTTCAGCGCCCGGTCGAACCGAAGCCGCCGCTGCCGCGCTCGGTCGCCGAAAGGGACGTCACCGCGACGAGTTCCACCTGCGTGACGGGGGCGATCACCATTTGCGCGATACGTTCGCCGCGCCGGATCGGAAACGGCGCGTCGCCATGGTTGATCAGGAGCACGGCGATCTCGCCGCGATAGTCCGCATCCACCGTGCCCGGCGAATTCAGCACCGTGACGCCATGTTTGGCCGCGAGCCCGGAGCGGGGGCGGATCTGGGCTTCATAGCCCGGCGGCAGCGCGATCGTCAGTCCGGTGGGAATGAGTCCGTGTTTGCCCGGAGCCAGCACGAAAGGTGCGTCTTCCGGCACGGCGGCCAGCAGATCGAGCCCGGCGGCGTGAATGCTCTGATAGGCCGGCAGCGCCAGACCCTTGGCGTGCGGCAATTGGCAGATATCGACTTTCACGGCAGCGCTCACAAATTCTTCTCCAGCGTTTTTGCAATCCGCGCCACCAATGCGGCCGCGACCTGCTCCTTGGTCATCACCGGCCAGGAATCCACCGTGACTTCCGCGCCCTCGCGCGCCAGCAGATGAACCGTGTTGCGGTCGCCGCCCATCACGCCCGACGCCGGCGAGACGTCATTGGCAACGATCCAGTCGCAGCCCTTGCGCGCGAATTTGGCCTTGGCGTTTTCGATCAGATGTTCGGTCTCCGCGGCAAAGCCGATCACGAGCTTTGGCCTGTTATCGCCGAGTTTCGAGATCGTGGCCAGGATGTCGGGGTTTTCGACCAGCTGCAGCGGCGGCATGCCGGCGGAGGTTTTCTTCAGCTTCTGCTCGCCGGCATTGGCAACTCGCCAGTCCGCGACGGCGGCGGCGAAGATCGCGATATCCGCCGGCAAGGCGGCCTGCACGCCGTCGAGCATGTCGCGCGCCGATTCCACATGCTTCACGATGACGCCGGCGGGATCGTTGAGATCGACCGGTCCCGAGATCAGGATGACCTCGGCGCCGGCGGCCTGTGCGGCCGCGGCGATGGCAAAACCCTGTTTGCCGGAAGAGCGGTTGGCGATATAGCGCACGGGGTCGATCGGCTCATGGGTCGGACCTGCGGTAATCAGCACCCGCTTGCCGGCGAGCGGGCGCGGTTGCGGCGGCCGCAGCAGGCGCTCGGCGGCGCCAGCGATTTCCGTGGGCTCCGCCATCCGCCCGACGCCGGCCTCGCCGGCCTCGGCCATCTCGCCGGCATTGGGGCCGATCATGGCGACGCCGTCGCGTTGCAGCTGCGCGACATTGCGGCGGGTGGCGGCGTTGTTCCACATCAACGGGTTCATCGCCGGCGCCAGCAGGATCGGACGATTGGCGGCAAGCAGAACCGCGCTGGCGAGATCGTCGGCGTGGCCCTGCGCCATTTTCGCCATGAGATCAGCGGTCGCCGGCGCCACCACGATCAAATCGGCTTCGCGCGCCAGGCGAATATGGCCCGCATCGAACTCGCTCTCGGGGTCGAACAGATCCGTATAGACGCGCTCATGCGACAGCGCGCTTGCGGCCAGCGGCGTCACGAATTGCTGCGCAGCCTTGGTCAGGACACAGCGGACATGGATGCGCCGCTCCTTCAGCCGCCGGATCAGGTCCAGCGCCTTGTAGGCCGCGATCCCGCCCCCGATGATCAGGGTGACGCGGGCCTCGCCGGTCGCGCTGGCGGGCCGCGGAACGGGCGCGGGAGCCGCGGCAGCGGGAAGGGAGCTTGTCGAGCCGGCTTGGGGCTGTCCCTGAATAAGCTCTCCGAGGATGACCCGAACCTCCTCCTCGACCGAGCGGCCGTGATGGGCCGAACGCAGCCGCAGATAGGCTTTGACGGTGTCGTCGAGTTTTCGGATGGTCAGGCTGGCCATGGGCGGCTTCCGACAAAATGATAGCAATGCTATCATTTCTCGACCGCATTGCAATCACATTTGCCGGACGGCCAGCAAGATCCCGATAAAGGTCGCGGCGATGACCCAAAGTGCGGCGGTGCGCCAGCGGCTCTTGCGGCCCTCGGCCCGACTCATCGCGGCAATCGTCTCCGGGGACAGCGTCAGCCCCTCCCGGGTCATCGCCTCCAGCTGCTCCAGCACGGCCACCGAGCGCGTGGCGATCGCCGGTAGCCCCGTCAGCACCCGGCCGATCTCGCCGGCGCCGGACATCGCGCCCTGGATGCGTCCGATCGGACCGAGATTGCGTTCGATCCATTCGCGCACGACGGGATCGGCGGTCTTCCACATATCGAGCTTCGGGTCGAAGCCGCGCGCAACGCCCTCGACCACCACCATGGTCTTTTGCAGCAGGATCAACTCGGGGCGGGTCCGCATGTCGAACAGGCCGGTGACTTCCAGCAGCAGCGTCAGCAGCTTCGCCATCGAAATTTCTTCGGCGGTGCGATTGTGGATCGGCTCGCCGATGGCGCGGATCGCCTGCGCGAAATTCTCCACCGAATGATGCCCCGGCACATAGCCGGCCTCGAAATGCACTTCCGCGACGCGGCGATAATCCCGCGTGATGAAGCCCAGCAGAATCTCGGCGAGGAACCGGCGTTCCTTCATGCCGAGCCGGCCCATAATGCCGAAATCGACCGCGACCAGGCGGCCGGCATCGTCGAGAAACAGATTGCCGGGATGCATGTCGGCATGAAAGAAGCCGTCGCGCAGCGCATGGCGCAGGAAACTCTGGATCACCTTGCGTCCGAGTTCGGGCAGGTCGACCTGCGACTGCGCGAGACGCGCATGATCACTTAGCGCGATGCCGTCGATCCACTCCATCGTCAGCACGTTATGCGTGGTGCGATCCCAGTCGACGCGGGGCACTCGGAAATCCGGATCGTCGCGGGTGTTTTCCGCCATCTCGGATAAAGCGGCCGCCTCGAGCCGCAGATCCATCTCCATCGCCACCGAGCGCGACATCGTATTGATGACTTCGACCAGCCGCAGCCGCCGTGCATCCGCCGAATGCGCTTCGGCCTTGTGCGCGACATAGAAGAAATCGCCGAGGTCGCGGCGGAACCGCGCGGCGACATTGGGGCGCAGCACCTTTACCGCAACCGGGATGCGGACGCCGTCGCGCTCGGTTTCACCGCGATGCACCTGTGCGATCGAGGCCGCGGCGACCGGAGGCCCGAAGCTTGCAAACGCTTGCGCTACCGGCCGTTCCAGCGAGGTCGCGATGACGGCTTCAGCCTCGGCCTGCGAAAACGGCGGCAGCCGGTCCTGCAGGCTTTCGAGATCGCGCGCCATGATGACGCCGACCACATCGGGCCGCGTCGCCAGAAATTGTCCGAGCTTGAGATAGGCCGGGCCCAGTTGTGTCAGCGCGCGGGACAGCCGCGGACCGGATTTGGCGCCGGGGCGCTCGATCAGCCGGGCGAGGCGCAGCGCCAATTGCCCGGGCGGCGGCACCAGGCTCGGATCGACGGTGCCGAACACGCCTTCGCGCGCGAATACCAAGCCGGCGCGGGCCAGCCGCGCGATGTGCGTGAACGCAGAAATCACAGACGCCAGCCCGAATGCAACGCCACGATGCCGCCGGACAGGCTTTGCCAGGACACGCGCGAGAAGCCCGCCGCGCGGATCATCTCGGCAAACGCATTCGGCCGCGGAAATTTGCGGATGGATTCGACGAGGTACTGATAGGATTCGGCGTCGCCGGTTACGGCGCGGCCGAGTGGCGGGATCACCTTGAACGAGAACAGGTCATAGATCCGGTCGAGCCCGGGTACATCGACGGTGGAAAATTCCAGGCACAAAAATCGACTGCCGGGCCTGAGCACGCGAAACGCTTCGCTGAGCGCGAGGTCGATCCGCGGCACGTTGCGGATGCCGAACGCGATGGTGTAAGCGTCGAACGCGCCGTTGGGAAAAGCCAGCGCCTCGGCGTTGCCTTCGACGAACGAGACCTGATCGTCGAGATGGCGCGCGATCGCGCGCTCACGGCCGACCGCCAGCATATCGGAATTGATGTCGCAGACGGTGGCGCGGAAGCCGGCGCCGGAGGCCTTGGCGGCGCGAAAGGCGATATCTCCGGTGCCGCCGGCGACGTCGAGCAGCGCAAACGGCGCATCGCCCCGCGGCGGATTGAGCGCGTTGATCATCACGTCTTTCCAGGCGCGATGCAGCCCGACCGACATCAGATCGTTCATCAGGTCGTAGCGCTTCGCCACGCTGTGAAACACATCGTTCACCAGCGTCTGCTTGTCCCCCAGAGGGACATCCCGGAAGCCGAAATGCGTGGTTTGGTCGGGCCGATCCATCAAACTATCTCCATCACCGGACCATAGCGCGCCCGCCGCAATGGCGCTATCACGTCAGGCCCACAAGGTGAACGCCTCCATGCCCGAATTACCCGAAGTCGAGACCGTCCGTCGCGGCCTGCAACCGGCCATGGAAGGATCGAAAATCATCAAAGCCGAGGCCCGTAGGGCCGATCTGCGGTTTCCCTTTCAAAAAGACTTTACCGCGCGGCTTGACGGCCAGGTCGTGACCGGCCTCGGCCGCCGGGCCAAATATCTGATGGCCGATCTCGCCTCGGGCGACGTGCTGCTGATGCATCTGGGCATGTCGGGCTCGTTTCGGGTGCTGAAAGAGCACGGCGAGCAGACGCCGGGGCAATTCCATCACCCGCGCAGCGATGATCGCGCCCATGATCATGTGGTGTTTCACATGTCGTCGGGGTCAGCCGTGATCTTCAACGATCCGCGCCGTTTCGGTTACATGAAAATCATCGCCCGCAACGCTCTGGAAGAGGAGCCCTTGCTGAAAGGCCTGGGCCCGGAGCCGCTCGGCAATGAATTCGACGCGGCGATGCTGGCGGGCTCCTGCGCGGGCAAGAAGACCAGCCTGAAGGCCGCGCTGCTCGATCAGCGCGTGGTCGCGGGTCTCGGTAACATCTATGTCTGCGAGGCACTGTTTCGCGCGCATCTGTCGCCGAAACGACAGGCGGCGACGCTGGCAACGAAGAAGCACGAGCCGACCGATCACGCCAAACGCCTGGTCACGGCGATTCACGCGGTGCTGAACCAGGCCATCAAGGCCGGCGGCTCGTCGCTGCGCGACCATCGCCAGACGTCAGGCGAGCTCGGTTACTTCCAGCACTCGTTCCAGGTCTATGACCGCGAAGGCGAGAAATGCCAGAGCGGCGGTTGCGGCGGCATCGTCAAGCGCTTCACCCAGAATGGCCGCTCGACGTTCTGGTGCCCGAAATGTCAGAAATAAACAAAACAGGGAGGCACAAAGCCATGACCAACAACTGGCGGGATCGCGCAGGCACGGTTTTCAATTGCCAGAAGCTGCCTGCTTCGGGCAGCCGCGGCATGGTGGTGAGCAACCATCCGCTGGCATCGGCCGCCGGCGCGGAGATGCTGGCCGCCGGCGGCAACGCCATCGACGCGGCGATCGCAACCTTGTTCACGCTGACCGTGGTCGAGCCGATGATGGTCGGCATCATCGGCGGCGGCATGGCGCATATTCGCCTGGCCGACGGCAGCCATCGCTTCATCGATGGCCAAAGCACCGTGCCGCTGGCGGTGCAGCCCGACACCTACCGCTCCAAGCCGGGCTCGGCGCATGACGTGTTCGACACCGTGGACAACGAAAATCTCAACGGTCCGAAGGCGGTCGCGACGCCGGGCTCGCTGAAAGCTTGGTGCGAGACGTTGCGCCGGTTCGGCACCATGAGTCTCGCCGACGTGATGCAGCCGGCGATCAAGCACGCCTCGCGCGGCTATGCGGCGACGCCCTATTTGCACGAATGCATCACCGACGGCGCCGAAGAGATGTTGAAGGACAAGCCGATCGCAGCGATCTATCTGCCTGATGGCAAACCGCTCAGCGCCGGCGCGCGCGTGGTGCAGTCGGAATACGCGGAGACGCTGAAATATATTTCGCAGCACGGCGAAGCGGCGCTCTATAGCGGTCCGCTCGGCGACATCCTGGCCGACTACATGAAGGCGCATGGCGGGTTCATCACGCGCCAGGACCTGACCTCCTACAAAACCGTCGAGCGCGCACCGATCCGGGCTGACTATCGCGGCTGGGAAATTCTCGGCCCGCCGCCTCCGGCCGCTTCCGGCGTGCACATCGCCCAGATGCTGAATATTCTCGAAGGCTACGACATCGCGGCAACAGGCTTCGGCACCGCAGAGACGATCCATCTGCTGGCCGAGGTGTTGAAGATCGCGTTTGCAGATCGGGCCGCCGCGAGCGGCGATCCTGATTTCGTCGGGGTGCCGGTCGAGCGGTTGACCTCGAAGCAATATGCCGGCGAACGCCGCGCTGCGATCAATGTGGCGCGCGCGCAAAAATGGGGTGCCGGCGTCACGCAGCTCGAAAGCGCGCACACCACGCATATGACCGCCGCGGATGCGATGGGGAACGTGGTCGCGACCACGCAGACCATCAACAATCTGTTCGGCGCCAAGATCCTGATTCCAGGCCTTGGCGCTGTGCCGAACAATTACATGAACCTGTACGATCCGCGGCCGGGCCATGCGCTGTCACTGGCGCCGGGCAAGCGCGTCACGACGTCGATGTCGCCGATGATGGCGCTGCGCAATGGCAAGCTGGCTTATGCGCTCGGCCTGCCCGGCGGAAAGCGGATCTTCCCGAGCGCGCTGCAGGCGCTGATCAATCTGATCGATCACGGCATGAGCCTGCAGGAAGCGGTCGAGGCGCCGCGAATCTGGACCGAAGGCAACGCGCTCGAAGTCGAATTCGCTGTACCGGAAGCGGTTCGCGCCAAGCTCACTTCTTGGGGGCACAAGGTCGTGCCGGTGCCGACGGTGGCCGGTGGCATGAACGCGATCCAGTTCCACGACGACGGCACGTTGAGCGGCGCCGCCTGCTGGCGCGCCGACGGCACGCCGATCGGCCTCGCCGGCGGCTTGGCGCGTGCGGGAGTCAGGTTCGGGCTGGAGTGAAGTAACTGCCGCTTTGACTGCCGTCATAGCCGCGAGGGCGGTATCTAGTAATCGCCGACGTCAGTGATGGAACCGGAGCCGCGCGGAATACTGGATCATCCGCTTTCGCGGATGATGACGAAGGGTGACTTACTTCCTTACGCAGATCACGCGAACGACAGACGCCTTGGCATCCGTTGATCCGCCCGACGCGGTGACGCCGTTTGCTTTCAAAAAGTCGCGCACGGTATCCGATGAGACCAACGCGGCCTGTGCCGCGGGCACGGCGTTCGGGGGACCCGCCACCATCAGCGGCTTCAACAGCGCGACGCCGGCAAACTTGCCGTCGCTGTCGAGCGCGGCCGCGCCGGAGAAACCTAGCCCGGGCGCCGGCGACAATGCGAGATCACTGCTGCTGCCGATCGCTGCGACCGATGCCTTGACGCTGCTGACGGCCGCGCCGCCGCCCTGGTTTTGAGGGTCGGCAATGCCGGTCAGATCAAGCGCGGATTTCGTAGCCCCTGCGGCGATGTTCAGCGGCGTCAGACCGCGTGCGCCATAGATGCGCAGCAGCGCGAGATCATGATCCTTGTCCTCGGCGACGCGGTCGGCATTGCCAAAGCCTGCGATCGTAATCGCGATGCATTCGTCGGTGACCTGCCGGTCGGTGACAACAGCGCCATCCGCGCTGACCACAATCCCGGTGCCGTATTCAACCGTCTTGCGCGGCAGCGATCCTGCGATCTGCGCTCCCGACGGAAATGGATTGAACGCGCTCGACATCGCGATCACGACCGGCTCGACGGTATTCTCGGTGGCCTGATCGTACAAAATGGTGAGGATGCGGACCTCGTCGCCCTTGAATGTGCCACGCACGTAAAATTTCTTCAGCCCCTGCAAGCCCGAGAGCACGAAGAAATCCGGTTTCACGACGGTATAGTCGACCGTGCGTCCCGCGGGCTCCTTCTTTTCGCGATCGGCGAGTTTTGCGGTGGTCGGATTGGCTTCCTTGCGCCGCGTCAGCAGCACCTGAATGGTGCCGGTCGGCGAACTCCATTTGGTGCCGTTGGCGTCGCTGGTCTGTTGCGGCACCAGTTTGCCGGGGATGCCGAGCTGGGCGCCGGTGCCCGCATCGGTGACGATCTTCCAGCCGGCATTGTCCCGGCGCCGCTTCGCGGTGTCGGCCAGCACGCCGCGCTCTTGCGGATTGAGCACGCCGGTTTCCTTGCCGCCGCGCGCCTTCTGGAATTCCTTGATCGCGGCGACCATGCGGTCGCTGACTTCACCCGTGATCGCCCCGTTATATTGGCCGACCCAGGCGAGATCCGATTGCAGCGCCAGACGCTCGCCTTGCGCCATCGCATTGGCGGTATCGGCCGGCGTCTGCAACGCCGGGGGACGGATCGGCGTCGTGGCGACCGCCTTTGGCTTCGCGCCGCCGGTGGTTGGCGCCGTCATCTGCGCGAAGGCTGGTGGCTGGGCGGCTCCCAGGGTCACTGATATCAGGGCCACGAATATCAATGTTGCTGTCAGCATCGATCTCATGACACATCCCGGGACCATTGAAGCGCGCGCAATTAAGCACATCTGCTTGGTAGGCAACAACCGCGTGATGGTTCAAGGCTACATTGGGAATGCCGTCACATCCCCGCGCAACGGCTTTGCCGTTGTCGCTGGAGGAGCGGCCATTGGCCGCGTCTCGAAGGATGATGTACATCTTCCATGGTTCGAGACGCGCGCTGGAGAAAGTAATTCAAGATGCTGAGTGCCGAAGAACTCGAACGCTACGCCCGCCATATCGTGCTGCGCGAAGTCGGCGGTCCCGGCCAGCTCGCGCTGAAAGAGGCGTCCGTGCTGGTGATCGGCGCGGGCGGCCTCGGTGCGCCGGCATTGATGTATCTGGCGGCGGCCGGCGTCGGGACGCTCGGCGTGGTCGATGACGATCATGTGTCGCTCTCCAATTTGCAGCGCCAGATCATCCACACCACGCCCGATATCGGCCGCCGCAAGGCCGACAGCGCCGCGGAGCAGATTCACGCGCTCAATCCGCATGTCCGTTTTGAAGCGCACAGCACACGGCTGGATGCCGGCAACGCGATGGCGCTGATCGGCGGCTATGATCTGGTGCTCGACGGTTCTGACAATTTCGAAACCCGCTATCTGGTTTCGGATGCGTGTTTCCTGGCCGCCAAGCCGCTGATCACCGCGGCGCTAGGCCAGTTCGATGGATCGCTGACCACGATCCGCGCCCATGAGCAAAACGCGGAAGGCGAATTCAACCCGACCTATCGCTGCCTGTTTCCCGAACCGCCGCCGCCTGGCACGGTGCCGGCCTGTGCCGAGGCGGGGGTGATGGGTGCGCTGGCGGGCGTGATGGGTTCGATGATGGCGCTGGAGGCGATCCGCGAGATCGTCGGCTTTGGCGAGGGCCTGGTCGGGCGGCTCCTGATGCTGGATGCGCGCGCGATGCGGTTCGAAACCTTGCGCTATCGTCGCGATCCCGCGAACCCGCTCAATGGTGACGCGCCTGCCATCACCGATTTGAGCGGGCATCGCTAGAACATGATCCGGAACGGAGCAGCCATAGCGCGTCGAAGACGCGCGTAAACGCGCCACGCTGCACCGCGTCCGGGACACCTCACCCGCCGCCGACCGTCACAGCATGCTGGGCAGCACGCGGTCCGGGGGCTTGTGATTGTCGAGGAAGGCGCGGATGTTGATGATCACCTTCTCGCCCATTTCGACGCGGCCTTCGATCGTGGCCGAGCCCATATGCGGCAGCAGCGTGACCTTGCCGGCTTTTGCCAGCCGCACCAGCTTCGGATTGACCGCGGGCTCGTGCTCGTAGACGTCGAGGCCGGCGCCGGCGATCTCGCCGGCTTCGATCAGCTTGATCAGCGTGTCCTCGTCGGTCACCCCGCCGCGCGCGGTGTTGACGATGTAGGCCTCCTTGCGCAGCAGTTTCAGCCGTCGCGCCGACAGCAGATGGTACGTCGCCGGCGTGTGCGGACAGTTCACCGAGATGATGTCCATCCGCGCCAGCATCTGGTCGAGGCTTTCCCAATAGGTTGCGCCCAACTCTTCGGCGATCTTGGGCGCGACCGGACGGCGGTTGTGGTAGTGGATCTGCAGGCCGAACGCGCGCGCGCGGCGCGCCACCGCCTGGCCGATCCGGCCCATGCCGATGATGCCGAGGCGCTTGCCGCCGATGCGATGGCCGAGCATCCAGGTCGGCGACCAGCCCGGCCAGCTCTTGCCGTCGGTGAGAATGGAGGCGCCTTCGATCAGCCGCCGCGGCACCGCCAGGATCAGCGCCATGGTCATGTCGGCGGTATCTTCGGTCAGCACCTTTGGCGTGTTGGTCACGGTGATGCCGCGCGCATGCGCGGCCGTGACGTCGATGTTGTCGACGCCGTTGCCGAAATTGGCGATCAGTTTCAGCTTGCAGTCCGGCTGCTTGAGCATCTCTTCCGTGATCTCGTCGGTCACGGTGGGCACCAGCACATCGGCGGTCCGCACCGCCTCGGCGATCTGATCCGGCGTTAGCGCCGCATCGTCGAGATTGAGCCGGGCGTCGAACAGCTCACGCATGCGGGTCTCGATCGAGTCCGGCAGCTTGCGTGTGACGACGACGAGGGGCTTTTTCTTGACCGACATGTCCTGCTCTTGTGAGGCTTTGTTCAGGCCTCATTAACCCGGTTGTTCGACACTGCCGGTGTGCAGTGCGGTCCCGGCGTTTCCGTGGGGTTCCCGATATTGGCGTTTTCCTTGGCGTGCCGTCCTCTCTAGCAGAAGGCCGGGCCAAGACAAGAAGCCAGCAGAGTGACAAGAACCCCCAAAATGAGGCGCCGAGGGGACCCGCACGCAGGGGGCAGGGTCGGCATTTTCCAAATGGTTCAACTCAAAGAATTTAAGTTGGGTTCTCGGCAGGAGACGAGTTGATGGCGTGGGGGCGTTTTTGTTGCGTGGTGGTGCTCGCGGGCGGGGCACTGGGCGCGTCGGTCAGCTCAGGATTTTCGGCCAAGGACGCGGCCGCGACCACCAGCGGGTTGCCGGTGCCGCGTTACGTCAGCCTCAAATCCGATCATGTGAATGTCAGGGCCGGTCCAACCAAGGACAATGATGTCGCGTGGGTCTACACCCGCTCCGGGCTGCCGGTCGAAATCACGGCTGAATTCGAGAACTGGCGCCGGGTGCGCGATTCCGAGGGCGCCGAAGGCTGGGTCTATCACTCGCTGCTGTCGGGCAGGCGCACCGCCGTCGTCACCATGAAGAGCAGGGACGAACTGGCGCCGATCTACGATAGCGCCGATCAAGCCAGCGCGGTCGCCGCGCGTCTGCAGGCCGGCGTCGTCACCCAGGTCAAGCGCTGCGCGTCAGGCTGGTGCCACGTCAACGGCAACGGTTTCGATGGCTGGATCCAGCAGCAGCGGCTGTGGGGTGTCTACGCCGACGAGAAGGTGGATTGAAGTCGGCCGCCTGCGGAATTACTCCAACTCATCGTCGTCCCTGCGAACGCAGGGACCCATACGTCGAGGAGTCGCGCCGGAGCATTGCGTGGCCAACGCTTCCCTAATTCACAGATGCAAGGGGTGATGGGTCCCTGCGTTCGCAGGGACGACAGAAAGCGCGCTTAGCGCTTCTTGCGCAGCCGGACGACCATATCGACCCGGGCGATCTCGTAGCCCTCGGGGATTTCGGGCATCTTCTGCAGCATCAGATGCGGGTCCGGAATGTCGACCAGCTCGTGATTGTTCTCGAGATAGAAATGATGATGCGCCGACACGTTGGTGTCGAAATAGGTCTTGGTGCCGTCGACACTGACCTGGCGCAGCAGACCCGCATCGGTCAGCTGGTTGAGCGTGTTGTAGACGGTCGCGAGCGACACCGGCACCTTGGCCAGCGTAGCTTCCTCGTAGAGCATTTCCGCGGTGAGATGGCGCGCGCCCTTGCCGAACAACAGCCAGCCCAGCGCCATGCGTTGGCGGGTCGGACGCAGGCCCGCTGCCTGCAGCATTTCGTTGACGTCGTGCCACGGGCAACCGGTCAACGCCGGTTGGTGCGTTGCACCATGGACTGCCCGCATGACAGCCTCATCATTCAACTCTGAAGCGTCGTCGTTCATGTCCACGTCAGGCACCACTCATGCTCTCGGCATTATTCCACCGGAATATAGAAAATATCCGATTTAGATGCAAGTTTTTCGCAACTAGCACCGACCGAGGGTTAAAATGAGCCCAACTGTCGTTCAAGTGCCGATCGAGTGTCGATTCAGCTGGATCCAAGGCCAGATGTGGTAATTTACCCTTGTTGTGATGCTTTGCCACCCGCAAGGCCTATGATAGAGAGCGCGCGGACCCGCCCATGCGATTTCCGCATGGGCCAATACCGGCCGCCGCAGGTTGATGTTGCGTCAGCGCCGAATTGCGGTATGGCGCATCCCGCGCGAAACGGGTCCGAGCGTATTCCGTCGGGATTTTGAGAGAGGCTAGGCAGGCATGCTGGATCGGCGCGGCGGTTACGAATACGAGGATTTGCTGGCTTGTGGCCGGGGCGAGATGTTTGGCCCTGGCAATGCGCAATTGCCGCTGCCTCCGATGTTGATGTTCGACCGGATCAGCGAAATTTCCGAAACCGGTGGCGAATACGGCAAGGGCCTGGTTCGCGCCGAGCTCGATGTGAAGCCGGACCTGTGGTTCTTCGGCTGTCATTTCAAGAACGACCCGGTCATGCCGGGGTGTCTGGGCCTCGATGCGCTCTGGCAGATGGTCGGTTTTTATCTGGGCTGGGTCGGCGGTGAGGGCCGCGGCCGGGCGTTGGGGCTCGGCGAACTGAAGCTTGCCGGTCAAGTGCTGCCGAACGTCCGCAAGGTTGTGTACAACATCGACATCAAGCGCGTGATGCGAGCAAAGCTCGTGTTAGGGGTTGCCGATGGATGGCTTTCCATGGACGGCGATATTATCTATCGCGCGAAGGATTTGAAGGTCGGGCTGTTCAAGCAGGGCGCCGCATTGCAGCCGGGAACGTGAGCTAGCTGTTCGGCTGACCAGGCGGTTTTTCGCGATGACGGCAACCATCACACAAGAACGAAACGACAGGGCGAGGCGATCATGAGGCGGGTTGTCATCACGGGGATGGGCATCGTCTCCTCGATCGGAAACAACACCCAGGAAGTGCTTGCGAGCCTTCATGAGGCGAAGTCCGGAATCACGCGAGCGGACAAATATGCCGAGATGGGTTTCCGCTCCCAGGTGCAGGGCGCGCCGACGCTAAATCCGGCTGACGTGATCGACCGTCGCGCGATGCGCTTTCTCGGCGAAGGTGCGGCGTGGAATCACATCGCGATGGAGCAGGCGATCCAGGATTCCGGATTGGAGCCCAGCGATGTCTCCAACGTGCGCACCGGCATCATCATGGGCTCCGGCGGCCCGTCGGCCCGCACCATCGTCGAAGCCGCCGATATCACGCGAAGCAAGGGACCGAAGCGCGTCGGACCGTTCGCTGTGCCGAAGGCGATGTCGTCGACGGCGTCCGCGACCCTGGCGACCTGGTTCAAGATCAAGGGCGTGAATTATTCGATCTCGTCAGCCTGCGCGACGTCGAACCATTGCATCGGCAACGCCTATGAGACGATCCAGATCGGCAAGCAGGACATCATCTTCGCCGGCGGCTGCGAAGAGCTTGATTGGTCGCTGTCGGTGCTGTTCGACGCGATGGGCGCAATGTCATCGAAATATAACGCCACGCCCGCAACCGCTTCGCGGCCTTATGACGTTAGCCGCGACGGCTTTGTGATCGCCGGCGGCGCCGGCGTCGTGGTGGTCGAGGAACTCGAACATGCCAAGGCGCGCGGCGCGCGCATTTACGGTGAAATCGTCGGCTACGGCGCCACATCGGACGGTTACGACATGGTCGCGCCGTCGGGCGAAGGCGCCGAGCGCTGCATGCGCATGGCGATGGAGACCGTCGATACCAAGATCGATTACATCAATCCGCACGCGACCTCGACACCGGCCGGCGATCCGCCGGAAATCGAGGCGATCCGCAAGGTGTTCGGCACCGGCGACAAGTGCCCGCCGATTTCGGCCACCAAGGCGCTGACCGGGCATTCGCTTGGCGCCACCGGCGTGCAGGAAGCGATCTATTCGCTGCTGATGATGAACAACGGCTTTGTCTGCGAAAGCGCCAACATCACCGAACTCGATCCGGTGTTCGCCGACATGCCGATCGTGCGCAAGCGCATCGACAATGCCAAGCTCGGCACCGTGCTTTCGAATTCCTTCGGCTTCGGCGGCACCAACGCCACGCTGGTGTTCCGGCGCATGGATGCGTGAGCTTTTCTGGCGAATTTAAATGTTTACCGTCATGGCCGGGCTTGTCCCGGCCATCCACGTCTTTAAGCGATGCTAGGCGCGAAAAGGCGCGGGTGCCCGGAAAAATCCGGGCCTGACGAAAGAGAAGGCGGCAAGACGATGCAGGACCTGATGAAGGGAAAACGCGGCCTGATCATGGGCGTGGCCAATGATCATTCGATCGCCTGGGGCATTGCGCAGGCGCTCCATGCCCAGGGTGCCGAGCTCGCGTTTACCTATCAGGGCGAGGCGCTCGGCAAGCGCGTCAAGCCGCTGGCGCAATCGCTCGGTGTCGATACGGTGCTGCCCTGCGACGTCGAGGACATCGCGAGCGTCGATTCCGTGTTCGCGGCGCTGCGCGACAAATGGGGCCAACTCGATTTCCTGGTCCATGCCATCGCGTTCTCCGACAAGAACGAGCTGAAGGGACGCTACGCCGATACCACGCGCGAGAACTTCTCGCGCACCATGCTGATCTCCTGCTTTTCCTTCACCGAGCTCGCCAAACGCGCGGCCGAGCTGATGCCGGAGACCGGCGGCTCGATGATCACGCTGACCTTCGGCGGCTCCATGCAGGTGATGCCGAACTACAACGTCATGGGCGTCGCGAAAGCAGCCCTCGAAGCTTCCGTGCGCTATCTCGCCGCCGATTTCGGCCGCCGCGCGATCCGCGTCAACGCGATCTCGGCCGGCCCGGTGCGCACGCTGGCCGGCTCCGGCATCGGCGATGCCCGCGCGATGTTTGCGTTCATGCAGAAGCATTCGCCGCTTGGCCGCGGTGTGACGCTGGAGGAACTCGGCGGTTCCGCGCTGTATCTGCTGTCGGATCTCTCCGGTGGCGTGACCGGCGAAATCCATTACGTCGATTCAGGTTACAGCGTCATCTCGATGCCGCGGCCGGAAGAGCTGAAGGGCGAGTAGGGCGGTTCGTCATCCTGTGCTCGCCGTCTTCGGCGATTTATCCCGCCGCCAGCTTCTCCGCACGCTGGAACGCCGGGCGCGCCATGCAGCGCGCGACGTAGGCGTCGAACGACGGCCGCGACGGCACCATCTTGAACAGCCGCACCGCGAAATTCAGTCCCGATCCGATTGCGATGTCGGCGGCGGAAAAATTCTCGCCGAGAATCCACGGTCCTTTCGCCAGCGCGGCGTCGAGCACGTCGAACACGCGCTGCGCGTCGCCCCAGCCCGCCGACACCGAATTCATCTCGATCTTGGTTGCTATCTGCACCATCGCGGGCTCGATGCAGCTCGGCGCAAAGAACAGCCAGTACAGATATTTAGCGCGCATCGGATCACCCAATGCGGGCGCCAGTCCGGCTTCGGGATAACGCTCGGCGACATAGGCGCAGATCGCCGCGGCTTCCGCCATCGTGGCGTCGCCGTCCTTCAGGGCTGGCACCTTGCCCATCGGATTGATCGCGAGGTATTCCGGCGTCTTCTGCGCGCCTGACGTGATATCGGTCAGCACCCGCTCGTAAGGCTGGCCGGTTTCTTCCATCAGCCAGAGCGCGGAGAACGAACGCGAGCGCGGTGCCCAATAGAGCTTCATCATCGGATCGATCCTTCCCTGTTCCATCGATAATATTTCATCACAAATCCGGTCATCGGCTCGGCCTGTTCTTTCTCGAACGCAAAGCCTTCGCGCTCGTACCAGCGCCATGCCTTTTCGTTTTCGCGCACGCATCGCAGCCAGATCTCGTCCGGCAGATGCGTTCGCGTAAAGCCGAGCAATTCCCGGCCCAGACCGTTGCCCTGATATTCCGGCGCGACAAAGAGCTGGTCGAGATAGTGCTCGGGCAGATGCAGCGCCAGCATCGCCGCCAGGGTTCCCCGATCGTCGGCGACGAACAGGCTCCAGCCCTTTTCGATCTCATGGCGCACGCGCGCCCGCAGATTGGCTAGCAGAAAGGGGCTCGCTTCCGAGAGCCCGGTGGAGACCCAGCTGTCCATCCAGACGCGGGCGATCTCGTCATATTCGTCGGCGCGGGCGGCGCGGATGGTGGGTGAAGTCATGGAGTTGTCTCCCTGCCTCATCGCCGATAGCGCAGATCAGATCAGGCGCGCAAGGCATCCGTCGGGCAAGCAGCCACAAACAAAAAAAGGGCGGCCTTTCGGCCGCCCTTCGTTGTTCTGGTTGGAGCGAGGTTTACTCGCCGGCGGCTTCGCGCGGCGGGGCTTCGGTCTTTTGCTTGGCTTCGAGATCTTCGCCGGTGACCTGATCGACGGCTTTCATCGACAGCCGGGTCTTGCCGCGATCGTCGAAGCCGAGCAGCTTGACCTTGACCTTGTCGCCTTCCTTGACGACGTCGGAGGTCTTCTGCACGCGCGCCGAAGCGAGCTGGCTGATATGAACCAGGCCGTCCTTGGCGCCGAAGAAGTTCACGAAGGCGCCGAACTCCATCACCTTGACGACGGTGCCGTCATAGATCGCGTTGAGTTCGGGGTCGGAGGCGATCGACTTGATCCACTTGATCGCCGCCTTGATCGATTCGCCGTCGGCGGATGCGACCTTCACAGTGCCGTCATCCTCGATATTGACCTTGGCGCCGGTCTTCTCGACGATCTCGCGGATCACCTTGCCGCCGGTGCCGATCACTTCGCGGATCTTGTCGGTCGGGATCTTGAAGGTCTCGATGCGCGGCGCGTATTCGCCGAGCTCGGCACGGGCGTTGGTCAACGCCTTCGACATTTCGCCGAGGATGTGAATACGCCCATCCTTGGCCTGGCCGAGGGCGACCTTCATGATCTCCTCGGTGATGCCCTCGATCTTGATGTCCATCTGCAGCGAGGTGATGCCCTGCTCGGTGCCGGCCACCTTGAAGTCCATATCGCCGAGATGATCCTCGTCGCCGAGAATGTCGGACAGCACCGCGAAGCGCGAGCCTTCCAGGATCAGGCCCATCGCGATACCCGCGGTCGGCCGCTTCAAGGGAACGCCCGCATCCATCAGCGCCAGCGAGGCGCCGCAGACCGACGCCATCGACGACGATCCGTTGGACTCGGTGATCTCGGAGACCACGCGCACCGTGTAAGGGAATTCGTGATGCGGCGGCAGCACCGGATGGATCGCGCGCCAGGCCAGTTTGCCGTGGCCGATTTCACGGCGCTTGGTGCCGCCGAGACGTCCGGTCTCGCCGACCGAATAGGGAGGGAAGTTGTAGTGCAGCAGGAACTGCTCCTTGTAGGTTCCCGCCAGCGAGTCGATGTACTGCTCGTCCTCGCCGGTGCCGAGCGTGGTCACCACCATCGCCTGGGTTTCACCGCGGGTGAACAACGCTGAACCGTGGGCCCGCGGCAGCACGCCGACTTCGGCGACGATGTTGCGCACGGTCTTGGCGTCGCGGCCGTCGATGCGCTTGCCGGTATCGAGGATGTTCCAGCGAACGATCTTGGCTTCCAGTTCCTTGAACACGCCGGCGACGCGGAGCTTGTCGTATTTCGGCTCCTGGCCTTCCGGGAAATAGTGCGCCATCACCTTTTCCTTGACCTTGCCGACCGCGGCGTAGCGGTCCTGCTTGACAGGAATGGCATAGGCAGAGCGCAGCTCGGTTTCGACCAGGCCGAGCATTTCCTTTTCCAGCGCGCTTTCGTCGACGATCTTGACGTCGCGCGGTTCCTTGGCGGCCTTCTCGGCGAGTTCGATGATCGCCTTGATGACGGGCTGGAAGTGCCGGTGGCCGAACATCACGGCGCCGAGCATGATGTCTTCGTTCAGCTCCTTGGCTTCCAATTCCACCATCAGCACCGCGTCGCTGGTGCCGGCGACGACCAGGTCGAGCTGGGTTTCGACCATTTCGTCGAGCGTCGGGTTGAGCACATATTCGTCGTTGGCGAAGCCGACGCGGGCAGCACCAATCGGGCCCTTGAACGGGGCGCCGGAAATCGTCAGTGCCGCGGAGGCGGCGACGAGTGCCAGAATGTCGGGATCGTTTTCCATGTCATGCGACAGCACGGTGACGATGACCTGGGTTTCGTTGCGCCAGCCATCGACGAACAGCGGACGGATCGGGCGGTCGATCAGGCGGGAAACCAGCGTTTCCTTTTCGGTCGGACGTCCCTCGCGCTTGAAGTAGCCGCCGGGAATGCGGCCCGCGGCGTACGCCTTTTCCTGGTAGTCGACGGTGAGCGGCAGGAAGTCGACGCCTTCGCGCGGTGCCTTGGCGGCGACGACGGTGGCGAGAACAATGGTCTCGCCATAGGTCGCCATCACGGCGCCGTCGGCCTGACGGGCGATCTTGCCGGTTTCCAGCTTGAGGGGACGGCCACCCCAGTCGATTTCGACTGAATGAGCATTAAACATAGTGATTTTCTTTCATGGGTTCACGAAAGAAACGGACGTCTGAAATACAAAAACCATGCGCAAGATTGCGAGACGCTGACACGCGGGTCAGCATCCGGCGATCCTGCCATGGTTTTTATATTTCGGATGGCGTCCATCCTTTCGGGTCGTACGGGCACCTTGCCCGTTATGCCCAGCGGCCGGATTGCTGCTGGACGTTGTGTTTGAGCATGATCTTTTCGAAAAACATGCTCTTGATTGCGCATGATCGTCTTTCGAAAATCGAAAGTCCGGTTTTCCGGAAAACCATGCGAAAACGCGCGCAAACTGCGCGCGTAAGCTAACAAATCAACGGCGAATGTTGTGCTTTTCAAGTAGCGCCTTGTAACGCGCCTCGTCCTTCCTCTTGATGTAATCGAGGAGCGAACGGCGTGTGGCGACCATTTTCAAAAGGCCCCGGCGCGAATGATTGTCCTTCACGTGGGATTTGAAATGCCCGGTGAGGTTGTTGATGCGTTCCGACAGGATCGCGACCTGAACCTCGGGCGAGCCGGTGTCGCCGGCTTTGTTGGCATTCGTCTTGATGACTTCCGCTTTACGTTCGGCGGTAATCGACATCGTCAAACACTTTCATTGTTGCGAGCCGAACTGGCAGTCAGTCCGGTCAGGTTAAACACGCGCTTGGGGATGAGTTCGCCATTGCCAATTTCGGCGAGGGCCAAAAGCCGGCCTGCCACCGTGACATAGACTGTGCCGCTACTATTGGGCGCATCCCGTCCGCGCAACAAAACGGCTTGGCCCCGATGGAGCCTTGCCGCATCCGCCCGTGTGACGGCCAGTGCCGGGATGTCGTCCAGCGCGGTCTCAACGGGCAAAAGCGCGTCGGCGAGGCTTCCCTCGCCAGACGCGGCTCTATCGCACAAAGCCTCCAACTGTTCCAGCGGAATCATGTCCGCTTCGCCGAACGGGCCGACCAGGGTCCGCCGCAGCGCGCAAATATGGCCAAAACAGCCCAAAAGTCGGCCGATATCGCGGGCCAGCGCCCGCACATAGGTTCCCTTGCCGCACTCGGCCTCGAACGTCGAATGGCCGCTATCTGGTTGTTCTACAAGGGATAAATGGTGAATTTCGACCGGCCGGGGCTTCAGCTCGACGGTTTCGCCGTCGCGCGCCAGATCATAGGCACGCTCGCCCTGGACCTTGATCGCCGAATATTGCGGCGGGGTCTGCTCGATCACGCCGGTAAAGCGCGGCAACAACGCCACAATGGCCTCGGGGGCGGGCCTGAGGTCGCTGGTCTTGACCACCCGGCCCTCGGTATCGTCGGTGTCGCGTTCCTCGCCCCAGGCGACCGTGAAGCGATAGCGCTTGCGGCCGTCCATCACGAACGGAACCGTCTTGGTGGCCTCGCCCATTGCGATCGGCAATCCGCCGGAGGCGAGCGGATCGAGCGTGCCGGCGTGCCCGGCGCGCTTGGCAGAAAACAGCCGCTTCACCACCGCGACCGCATGGGTCGAGGTCATCCCGATCGGCTTGTCGAGCACGACCCAGCCATGGACATCGCGTTTGTCGCGGCGCGGCTGATTGTTCTGGCGCGGCTGCTTGCCGGCGCGCGGCCGCGGCGCGTCGTGACGGGGCTCGGAAGAAATATTTTTTTCCGAAATATTTTTTTCAATCGCGTTCGAATCGCCGATCGGCGCTTCGATGGTGTTGTTTGCGGTGGTCACGATCATCATTCTTCGTCCGAATCGGGTGCGAGGTCTCTTTGCACCGCAGGTGTTCGCAATAATTTCTCTATCCGTTCCGCTTCGTCGAATCGCTCGTCGGCGCGGAAGCGAAGGTCAGGCGCAAATTTTAAGTTAACGCGCCGCGCGACTTCGCCACGCAGGAACTTCTTGTTGCGCTCCAGCGCTTCGATCACGAGTTCCGTGTCGCGTCCGCCGAGCGGCATCACATAGACGGTTGCAAGCTTCAGATCGGGCGACATTCGCACCTCGGGCACCGTGATGATGTGGCCCTCGAGCGCGGGATCGTGCACGCTACCTTGCGACAGAATGTCGGCAACCGCATGGCGCACGGTTTCACCGACGCGCAACTGACGTTGCGAGCCGCCGGGGGCGGAGCTCTTCTTGTGGTGACTGGGCATTGTCGTCCTTCGAAAACGAATTCGTCATGGCCGGGCAAAAGCGCGAAGCGCGTCTTCGCGCGAGATGTCCCGGCCACCCACGTCTTTCGAGCTGAGATGTTTTCAAGTCGTGGATGCCCGGGACGAGCCCGGGCATGACGACAACTAACTAACGTTGGATCTTGCGAAGCTGTAAGGCTCGAACTTACAGGCTGCGCTGGATCGTCTCGACGCGATAACACTCGATGACGTCGCCGACACGCATGTCGCCGTAGTTCTCGAATGCCATGCCGCATTCCTGGCCGGAGGCCACTTCCTTCACTTCGTCCTTGAAACGCTTCAGCGTCGACAGCTTGCCTTCGTGCACCACGACGTTGTCGCGAATCAGGCGGACATTGGCGCCGCGTTCCACGGTTCCATCGGTGACGCGGCAGCCTGCGACCTTGCCGACCTTGGAGATATTGAACACTTCCAGGATCTGGGCATTGCCGAGCATGGTTTCGCGCAGGGTCGGCGCGAGCAGGCCGGACATCGCGGTTTTGATGTCGTCCACGAGATCGTAGATGATGTTGTAGTAACGGATCTCGATGCCGTTGCGCTTGGCGGCCGCGGCAGCTTCCTTGTTGGCGCGCACCGAGAAGCCGAGGATGGCGGCGTTGAAGCCCTCGGCCAGCGTCACGTCGGATTCCGAGATGCCGCCGACACCGGCATGCAGGATGCGGGCAGCGACTTCGTCGGTGCCGAGCTTTTCCAGCGAGCCCAGAATGGCTTCCAGCGAACCCTGCACGTCGGCCTTGACGATCAGCGGGAATTCCTTGCGGCCCGAAGTCTTGAGCTGCGACATCATCTGTTCGAGCGAACCGCGCATGCCGGAAATGCTGGCAGCGGCGTTTTCGCGCTTCTGGTGGGCGCGGTAGCTCGTGACCTGACGGGCGCGGGCTTCGTTCTCGACCACGGCCAACCGATCGCCGGCTTCCGGCGGCCCATTGAAGCCGAGCACTTCGACCGGCACCGAGGGGCCGGCTTGGTCGATGGTCGTCCCCTGGTCGTTGATCAGCGCACGGACGCGGCCCATTTCGGCGCCGGCGACGATGATATCGCCCACCCGCAGCGTGCCGCGCTGCACCAGCACGGTCGCGACCGGGCCGCGGCCGCGATCGAGCTTGGCTTCGATCACGGTGCCTTCGGCCGGACGTTCCGCATTGGTCTTGAGGTCGAGCAGTTCGGCCTGCAGCGCGATCATTTCGAGCAGCCGGTCGAGATTGGTCTTGTTCTTGGCGGACACCTCGACATCGACGACGTCGCCGCCGAGCGATTCGACCTGCACTTCGTACTGCAGCAGTTCGGTGCGCACGCGCTCCGGCTTGGCGTCGGGCTTGTCGATCTTGTTGATCGCCACGATCATCGGAACCTTGGCGGCCTTGGCGTGATTGATCGCCTCGACGGTCTGCGGCATCACGCCGTCATCCGCCGCGACCACCAGGATCACGATGTCGGTTACCTTGGCGCCGCGGGCGCGCATCGCGGTGAACGCGGCGTGGCCCGGCGTGTCGATGAAGGTGATTTTCTTGCCGCTTTCCGGCGAGGTCACCTGATAGGCGCCGATATGCTGGGTGATGCCGCCGGCTTCGCCGGAGACCACATTGGCATGGCGCAGCGCATCGAGCAGCGAGGTCTTGCCGTGGTCGACGTGGCCCATCACGGTCACGACGGGCGAACGCGGTTCGGTATCGGTGGAGTCGTCGACGGTGTCGAACAGGCCCTCTTCGACGTCGGACGCGGCCACGCGCTTGACGGTGTGGCCGAGTTCCTCGGCGATCAGCTGCGCGGTATCCGCATCGATCACGTCGGTGATCTTGTGCATCGCGCCCTGCTTCATCAGCAGCCGAATGACGTCGACCGCGCGCTCGGACATGCGGTTGGCGAGTTCCTGGATGTTGATGGCTTCCGGGATCACCACTTCGCGGATCAGCTTTTCCTTCGGTTCGTTGGCGGCGTGCCCCTTCAGACGCTGGGTACGGCGGCGGAACGATGCGATCGAGCGCTCGCGCACGTCATCGGCGTTGAGCGCGGTGACCAGCGTCAGGCGGCCGCGCTGCTTTTGCGGCGCGGGCTTCGCGGTCGTCTTGGGCGGGGCGGCCGGGCGCACGGCGCCACCGGGGCCACGGCGAATCTGGCGCGGACCTTCATCCTCGTCGCTGGCGTCGGCGGCAACGCCGGGCGCGCGCGCCGGCGGCACTGCGGCTTTGGTGGCTGCGGTGGTCGCCGGACGGGCCGGAGCGGCTGCCGCGGCAGCCTTGGCTTCGGCCTCACCAAAACGCTTCTTGGCTTCGAATTCGGCCTTGCGCTTGGCTTCCTCGTCCAGCCGGTGGCGTTCTTCCTCCGCCTTGCGGCGGGCTTCGGCGGCCTCACGTTCGGCCTGCTCGATGCCTTCCTTGCTGTTGCGGCGCTTGGCTTCCTCTTCCGCCAGCCGGCGCTCTTCGATGTCCCGCATCTTGGCGTCGGCGAGCGCGCTGGCACGCGCGGAACGTTCGTCCTCGGTCAACGTCCGCAGCACCACGCCCGAATTGCTGCGCGGCGGAGCCGGCGGCGCGGCGGGACGCGCGACCGGGGCTTTTGCCACGGGGGCCGCAGGCGCAGCCTTTGCCACCACCGGTTCGGGCACGTGGGGGGCCGCTTCGGTCGCGGGGCCATCGCCGCCAACACGGCGCTTGCCGCGCTTTTCAACCACGACCTGTTTGGTGCGGCCATGGCTGAAGCTCTGGCGCACGGTGCCCGTCTCGACGCGTGGCTTCAGCGTCAAGGTCTTGCTCGGGACACTCAGTGTTTTGTCGCCAGGCGTTTTGGTATCAACCATTCAGCAGTCCTAATCTTGTTGCGTCGTGCTTGTCCGCACGGTCTGTATCGACGAATTCTCATCCGTATTCTTGGCCGCATGGCCAGCCGTCTTGTCGTCGTCCGCCATCCGGTATCGGACCAGGATCTGGCTGCGTGACAGGAACGTTTTGCTCGCCGAGCCCGCGAGCAGGGCAGCATGTATCACATTTGACCGGCCTAGTGCCAAATCCAATTGTTCCGACGTCAGCACGGTGACGACGGGAATTTCACGCGATTCAGCGCGATCCGCGGCATTTGGCCGGATCAGGGCGTCCAATTTCCGGATTCCGTCGGGAGCCCCATCGGAGGCGTGGATCAGGGCCTGAATCTGGCGCTGTTCGATTGCGCCTTCGACCTTGCTGAAGCCGGATACCACCTGACCCGCTTTGGCGGTCATGGCGAGGGCTTCGATCACGCTGCGGACCAAGAGGGCTTCGGTGTCCGCCGCCAGCGCCGGCGAAGCACGCAGCTCCCGCTTGAATCCCTTACTGAATTGGTTACGGCGGGCCGCTTCCGCAACGGTCTGGCGCGAGGCCGAAACCCACATTCCCCGTCCGGGAAGCTTGCGTTTCAGGTCCGGCACAACCTCACCTTGCGGCGAGACGACGAACCGGATCAGTTCGTCGATCGGCCGCACTTGCCGCGTGACCGCGCACATCCGCATCGTCGCGGACCTGTCGGTCCGCGGTCCGTTGTCGAGATCGGGGTCAGCAATAGCAAGCATGCGTGGTGCGTCTGCCTTTTCATCTGCGCACGGTCTGGGCGCAGAACCGGAATTCAGTGTTGCGAAGCACGGCCCTTAAACCGGCTGGTCTTCAGGCGTTTCTGCCGCTTCGGCCTTCTTGGCGAGATCGGCTTCGGTGATCCAGCCGGCGATAACGCGCGCCTGCATGATCATGCTCTCCGCATCGTCGCGCGAGATTTCGTTGGCATCGAGAATGCCGGGGTGCTTGGTCGGCTCGCTGCCTTCCTTGCGCTCGGTCCAGCCGACCAGATCGTCGGTGGCGCAACCGGCCAGGTCCTCGACGGTCTTGATGTCGTTCTCGCCAAATTTCACCAGCATTTTCGAAGTAACGCCGGGCACTGTTTTCAATGCGTCATCCACACCAAGTTCCTTACGTTTGTTTTCGAGTTCGGTCTCGAGTTGTTCCAGATATTCCTTGGCGCGAGTCTGCAGTTCGTTGGCAGTCTCATCGTCAAAACCTTCGATGCCGGCCAATTCCCTGACATCGACCAGCGCCAGTTCCTCCACCGAGGTGAAGCCTTCCGACGCCAGCAACTGGCCGACCACTTCGTCGACGTTCAACGCTTCCATGAACACCCGCGTGGAATTCTCGAAATCGGCCTGGCGCCGCTCGGATTCCTCTTGCTCGGTCAGGATGTCGATGTCCCAGCCGGTCAGCTGCGAGGCGAGCCGCACGTTCTGGCCGCGGCGGCCGATCGCCAGCGACAGCTGGTTATTGGTGTCGGGAACCACGACTTCGATCCGCTCGCGGTCCTCGTCGATCACGACCTTGGCGACTTCCGCCGGCGCCAGCGCGTTGACGACGAAGGTCGCGATATCGGGCGACCACGGGATGATGTCGATCTTCTCGCCCTGCAGCTCGTTGACCACGGCCTGCACGCGCGAGCCGCGCATGCCGACGCAGGCGCCGACCGGGTCGACCGACGAATCCCTTGAAATCACGCCGATTTTCGCGCGCGACCCGGGATCGCGGGCGACCGCCTTGATCTCAACGATGCCGTCATAGATTTCCGGCACTTCCTGCGCGAACAGCTTCGCCATGAATTGCGGATGGGTGCGGGAGAGGAAAATCTGCGGTCCGCGGGTTTCACGCCGGACGTCGAAAATATAGGCGCGGACGCGGTCGCCGTTGCGGAAGACTTCGCGCGGCAGCATCTCGTCGCGGCGCACGATGGCTTCGCCACGGCCGAGATCGACGATCACGCTGCCATATTCGACGCGCTTGACGATGCCGTTGACGATATCGCCGATGCGGTCCTTGAACTCCTGGTACTGCCGGTCGCGCTCGGCCTCGCGCACCTTCTGCACGATGACCTGCTTGGCCGACTGCGCCGCGATGCGGCCATATTCCAGCGGCGGCAGCGTGTCGGCGATGGTGTCGCCGACCTGCGCACCCGGATTGGCGCGCTGGGCGTCGATCAGCGAAATCTGGTTCGACGAATTCTCGACCTGCTCGACTACCAGCATGTGGCGCGACAGCCGCAGTTCGCCTTTCTTGGCGTCGATCTCGGCATGGACGTCGGTCTCGCTGCCGTAGCGGGCGCGCGCGGCCTTGGCGATGGCATCTTCCATCGCCGCGATCACGATCGAGCGGTCGATCGATTTTTCACGCGCGACGGCGTCTGCAATCTGCAGCAATTCAAGTTTATTGGCGCTGACAGCTGCCATGGCTCAGTCTCCTTCAGTGGGATCGATTTCGCCCCGCCGCGCTCGTTCTGCGGCCAGACGGTGTTCCTTGGTGTTCTTCGGCGGGCTTTTCGGCGGCGTTTTGCGGTCGCCTGTAGCCTTCAATTTCGACTTCGGTTTGTTGCTCTTTGCAGGATCGCTCTTCTTGGCATGCGGCGGAGGCGGCGGTTCAAGTCCGAGATTCTGCCGCAGCTCGCGCTCGGCGGCCTTGCCGCGCCGCATCGATTCCGCGATCAGCTCGTCGGTCAGAACCAGCCGTGCATCCGAAATATCTTCCATCACCAGTATGACATCGGCATTTTCGCCGGCGCGTATGTCATCGCGATGTAGCCGGATAGTTTCGCCTTCGACGCCTTCGAGCGTGCCGCGGAAGCGCTTGCGGCCCTCATGCGCGACCGCCATTTCGACCTTCACGAGATGACCAGTATAGCGTTCGAAGTCCGAGCGGCGCACCAGCGGACGGTCGATCCCGGGCGAGGAGATCTCCAGCCGGTAGGCGCGTTCGATCGGATCGGCGATATCGAGCACCGGCGACAGCGCCTTTGAAATCGCCTCGCAATCCTCGATTTGCATGGTTCCGTCGGGCCGTTCCGCCATGATCTGCACGGTGCAGCCGGCTTCGCCCGATATCTTGATCCGCACCAGCCGGTAGCCCATGCCCTGCAACACCGGACCGGCGACCGCCGACACCCGTGCCGCCACGCCGGGCTCGACCACCAGGCGCGGCTCGGCAAGCAGATCGATATCCACGGAACCAGCAGTTGGATCAGTCATGTCCAGGGTCAAAATGCGTCTAACTTGAGCTGTTTAGCGGGCGTTCGGGTGAGGCCGGGCCTCAAGCTTGCGTCCGGTTGGGCTGACCGAGCCGGCCAGCGCTATCGTCCGCACCGGGTCCGTTCGGGTAATAAAAAAGAGCGGGTCCCGAAGGGCCCACTCTCAATACGCGATCGTATATGAGAACCATAAGTTGCGGCCGATATAGCGGTTTTCGCGCTCTCCGGCAAGGCCCACGGGACTTTAAAGCGCGATTTTACGGCCGTTTCGGGGAACTGAGAACCTAACCCTTCCTTCACCAAGCCCACTTAAATTGCGCAAATTGCCGAAAATTCTCCGGCGCCGTCGGGTATGGAATTCCTGCACCCGTGACCGCGAATTCCCGTCAGGGATTCGGCGGAGAAGTAGGTTGGATGGCCGTCGCACCTTCGTTGATCCCCGGGCTCGATGAGATCGTCAGGCACGGCGATCCCAAACGGCTGGCCGACGCCACCCGTCGGATCGCCGAACTGTTCCTGTCGGGGGCGGCGAAATACCGGCCCGACCACATCGATCTGTTCGACGGCATTCTGCTTGGTCTCGTTCCCCACACCGAGATGGCCGCGCGCGCCGAACTCGCCGAGCGCCTGTCGCTGCTGGTCAACGCGCCGCGCGGGCTGGTCGGGCAGTTGGCGCGCGAAGATGAAGTCGCGATCGCCGGTCCGCTGTTGCGCCGCTCGCCTGTCATCGACGACCAGGCGCTGGTCGAAATCGCCCGCCTCAAGGGCCAGGGACATCTGCTGGCGATGTCGGAGCGGCCAACGCTGTCCTCCGATCTCACCGACGTCATCGTGCGTCGCGGCGACCGCGACGTGGTGCGGCGCGCCGCCGGCAATGCCGGCGCGGCATTTTCGCAGACCGGATATTCGACGCTGATCAAGCGCGCCAGCCATGATGGCGTCCTGACGCTTGCGGTCGGCCAGCGCGCCGATCTATCGGCGCCGCAGTTGAAGGAATTGATCGACGGCTCGATCGACATCGTGCGCCGCCGCTTGCTCGATGTGGTCAAGCCGGAGCGGCAGGCGCAGATCAAGGTCGCGATCAGCGAACTGTCGGGTGTCCGCCAGGTCGTCGAAAGCCGACGCAATTTCGCCCCGGCGCAGCGCACGATTCTGGCGTTGCATAGTGCGGGCGAACTGAATGAGGCCGCATTGCTCGGGTTTGCCAAGAGCTTCAAATACGAGGAATCGATTGCCGCGTTGTCCGCGATGTCGGCGGTGAAGATCGCGACGCTCGACCAGCTGATTTCCGGCGACCGTCACGACCCGATCCTGATCGTCGGCAAGACCATCGGTCTTGAATGGGCGACCGTGCGCGCGTTGATCCTGCTGCGGCTCGGACCGAACCGGATCGCGGCACCGGCCGATATCGAGAACGCGCGGGTGAATTTCACGCGCCTGATGCCCTCGACGGCAGAGCGCGTCGTCGATTTCTGGAAAAGCCGCCCCTCGGCGTGAGGTCGCGCCTCAGCTCATCCTGCGAAACCGGAAATAGCCCGCCTTGCGACCTTCGCGCTCAGCTTTGCGGCCGTAACGCGTCATGGTGTAGCCGGGCCATGGCAGGCGCCAGTCGTCGGCCCGCTCCGCGGTCCAGGCGAATTCGGGCGAGCGCAACAGGTGCGCCAGCGTCCAGGCGCAGTAATCATCGATATCGCTGACGAAACGAAACTCGGCCGACGGCTTGAGGATGCGCGCCATCGCGTGAACGGTTGCGTCCTGCACGAAGCGCCGCTTCCAGTGCCGTCGCTTCGGCCATGGATCGGGATGAATCAGATCGATCCGGGCCAGCGAATGCGGCGGCGCCCATGCCAGCAATTCGGCGGCGTCGCCGGCAAACAACCGGATATTGCTGATGTTGTGGGTTTCGATCTGCGCCAGGATCTTCGCCATGCCGTTGACATAGGGCTCGCAGCCGATGAACCCGACATCGGGAAAGGCCTGTGCTTCCGCGATCAAATGCTCACCGCCGCCGAATCCGATCTCCAGCCTGACGTCGCCAACCGGCCGGTCGAACAACTCGGCGAGTTCGGCGAAATCCGCGGGCTTCGACGTGCCGGGACCTTCGATGTCGAGCGCCAGCCGCGGCAGCAATTGCTCGATCAGGTCGAGCTGATGGACGCGTAGCTTGTGGCCCTTGCGGCGGCCGAAGAACCGGCGATCCGCGTCGGTCTCGGGCAAGGGTTCGCGATCCAAAGTATCGTGATCCCGGGTATCGCGCGGAATATTGCTCATCGCAGCGTCTGATAGAGACGATGCAACAGCCGTGCCCTCGGTTCGATCGAGGAGATATACATCTGCTCGTAATGGGTATGCGCGCCCTTGCCGTCGACCCCGAGGCCATCCAGCGTCGCGGTATGAGGTGCGGTGAAATTGCCGTCGGAGCCGCCGCCGGTCACGGTATCCGCCAGCTCGAAGCCGAGCTCGCCGGCCAGCGTCCTGGCATGTTCGAAAAGGGCGGCGCCCGCGTTGCCCTTTTCGTAAGGCGGCCGGTTCAGTCCGCCGGTCACCCTGACGCTGACGCCTTCGGTCCGCGATTTCAGGTTCAGGATTTTCGGCACCAGCTCATCGGCGTCGGCGATGGTCGGAACGCGCATGTCGACTTCTGCGTAAGCCTCTTCCGCGATGACGTTCGGCTTGGTGCCGCCGCGGACGACGCCGACATTGACGGTCACACCGCGCTTCAGGTCGTTCATGGCTTCCAGCGTCTGAATGACATTGCCGAGTTCGCGGATCGCGCTGCGGCCGTCCTCGGGCCGTGTGCCCGCATGGGACGGGACGCCTTTGATAAAGACCTCAAAGCGCGCGACGCCCTTGCGCCCGGTGACGATCTTGCCGCCATCGCGCGCGGGCTCGGTGACCAGCACATATTTCGCCTTGCGGCCTTCGGCCTCGATCAGCGCGCGCGACGTCGGGCTGCCGATCTCTTCATCGGAAACGTAAAGCTGGGTCACCCCGAGCGGTGATCGCTCGGGCGTTGCGCATAGTTGCCGGAACGCATGATACGCCAGATAGGCGCCGCCCTTCATGTCGTAGATACCGGGGCCGAACGCGCTGTCGCCATCGATGCGAAACGGCAGCCGCTCGATGAATCCCAGTGGATGCACCGTATCGAGATGGCTCAGCACCAGAATGCCCGGCGCGTCCTGGCCCCATGCGGAGCGAACCGCGAGATGATCGGCGCAGCCGTCGCGTCCCGCGATACGCTCGACCGACGCAGGCAGATCGCGATAGCCGTCCGCGACCACAGTCGCCAGCCGATTGACGTGATCAGGGGCTTCGGTCGGCGTTTCCATCTCGACCCAGCGGCGGATGCCGTCGAGGATGGCTCTGGCGTCAAAGGGATTGGAGGGGGCGGTCATCGGAATATGCTGCCTTCAGAAAGAACATCATGACGGCATAGTCCAGATTTCCAAGTCTCTCAAACCAAAACGTCTCGCAAATCAAAACGACCGATCTCAGCGCCGGTCCGGGCCTTCGCGCGCGGCGATCTGCTCGACCATATCGACAATGCTGCGCCGAAGCTTGGCGTCGGAAATGCGGGTGAAGGCACGGGTCAAGGCCAGCCCCTCCGACGTCGCGAGGAAATCGGAAATATAGGCGGGCGAAGCGCTGTCGCTGAAGCCGCCTGCGCTCGCGGCGCCGCTCGGTCCTCCCTCGAACAAGAACGAGACCGGCACCTGCAGTATTTCGGAGATCTGCTGAATGCGGCTGGCACCGACCCGGTTGGTGCCCTTCTCGTATTTCTGAACCTGCTGGAAGGTGAGGCCCAATGCTTCGCCGAGCTTTTCCTGGCTCATACCGAGCATGATGCGGCGCATGCGCACACGACTGCCGACATATTTATCGACAGGATTGGGCGCTTTGGTCGACATCTCCAACACTCCTTGAGACTACGCGAGGGGATGAGGCAAAACGAAAATGCATCGGCCGTGGAGTAAGCATCATCGAATTCAGCCGGGAGGCCGATCAGGAATGCGAACAATTTGAATTCAATCGGCTGAATTTATTCGTCATTACTGTGGCCAGATTGCGAATGAAGGCTAATCTGTCAACCGGAGACGCAGCGCGCGCCTGGCTTCCAGCGGTATCCAAACCAAACATGAATTGGCCGAGGTCAGGAAGCTCGTTTCGCCGCGCGCCGCCGGATCGCGAAAATCAGGCCGCAGGCGACGAAAATCGCGGCGGGGATGTCACCGGTGCGGGTGTAGATCGTCGGCGGAATCGCAGACGGCAGGCTTGAATCCAGCACACCCTCGAGGCCGAGGCCAAGCTGCGCGACAATCCGCCCCAGAGGATCGATGACCGCGGAGATACCGTCATTGGCGGCGCGCACCACCGGCAATCCTTCCTCGATCGCGCGCAGCCGCACCTGCTGCAAATGCTGATAGGGGCCGGTCGAGATTCCAAACCAGCCGTCATTGGTCAGATTGACGATCCATCCCGGCCGATTGTCGCGCGACGCAATGTCGCCGGGAAAGATAGCCTCGTAACAGATCAAAGGTAGCGCGTGCGGTGCATTCGGGATGTCCAGCGTGCGGCGAACCGAGCCTGGAATGAAGCCGCCCTGAACCTTGGTGAGCTGCTCGAAGCCGAGCCTCTCCATCCAGTTCTGAAACGGCAAATATTCGCCGAATGGCACCAGATGCAGTTTGTCGTAGACCGACAGCACGCTGCCGTCATGGTCGATGACGTAAATCGAATTATAGGCGCGGGTGATCTTGACGCCGGGCGGCAGATCCGGCGCGCGCACCGCGCCGGTAATCAGCACGGTCCCCTTCGGCAAGAGGTCGGCGATCTGCGCCATCGCGTCGGCTTCGCGCGTCAGGAAAAACGGAAAGGCCGATTCCGGCCAGATCAGGACGTTGGCGTCGCGAACGCCGGTGGATTGCGGACCCGACGCGCGATCGGACAACGTCAGATATTTCTGCATCACCTCTGCCTTGGCAGAGTAGTTGAAGCGAACATCCTGCTGCAGATTGGGCTGCATGATCCGCAGCTTGACGTTGGTGAGTTTCGTCGGCCGCTGCGTCAGGCGAACCACGCCGAAAATCCCCATGCCGACGAGCAGCAGCAGGGCCAGCGCCGGCGCAATCCACGGCTTGCGCCCGCGCGAGGTTCCGTCGATCAGCACGGCCGGACTGGCGAAGATCGCGACGCTCAGAAAAGTCAGGCCCCACAGCCCGATCAGCGATCCGGTTTGCGCCAGCGCCAACGGTTCCGTGAGGGCGTAACCGAACGCGTTCCACGGAAAGCCGGTCAGCACGTGGCCGCGCAGCCATTCAGCCACGGTCAGCGCTGCCGCGAGTGCGAGCACGCGCGACGCATCACGGGTCCAGATCAAGCGCGCGAAGCCGAAGCCGAACGCGGTGAACAGCGCGAGATAGGCCGGCAGACCCAGGATCGCGAACGGCAGCAACCATGCGAAGGTCGATGCATCGACCAGGAAGGCGTAGCCGATCCAGTATAGGCCCGGGACGAAATAGCCGAGGCCGAACCACCAGCCGGCCATCGCTGCTGCGGGCACGCCGCGCGCGCGTCCGGCGCCGGCGCCGTCGATCAGCCAGATCATGACCGGAAATGTCAGGAACAGCACCGGCCATGCATTGAACGGCGCCATCGCCAGCGACGACAATGCGCCCGCGACGAGCGCGATGGCAGCGCGCTTCCATCCCCAGGCCAGGATGATCGCAAGGCCCGCGGCGCGGAGCTTATTCGCGGCACTCACGAGGAACTGGCTCCATCGGCCGATGGCGAACTGGTGTTGTCATTGGCCTGCGCGGGATTTGCGTCCGGCGCGTTTTCCCGGCGGCGGGTCTCACGCTGGGTGCGGGGCGCGGGACGTTCCTTGCGCGTCCCGATGCGCAGCCGCTTGACGCGCCGCGGATCGGCATCGAGTACTTCGATTTCGTAGGTGCCGGGGCCCGAAATAACCTCGCCACGCACCGGCAGGCGCCCGACCTGGGTCACGAGATAGCCGCCCAGCGTCTCGACTTCCTCGCCGGCTTCACCGGTGACGAAATCCTCGCCGATCACCGAGCGGACGTCGTCGAGGCTGGCACGCGCGTCGGCGATGAAGGAATTGTCCGGCTGCCGCACGATCGACGGCGGCTCGTCGCTGTCGTGCTCGTCGTCGATCTCGCCGACGATCTGTTCGACGATGTCCTCGATCGACACCAGGCCGTCGGTGCCGCCATATTCGTCGACCACCAGCGCCAGATGAATCCGCGAGGCCTGCATCTGCACCAACAGGTCGATTGCGCGCATCGACGGCGGCACGAAGATCAGCTTGCGGATGATATTGGCCTCGGCAAGCGGCAGCGCGAGATCGACCGCGCGCAGGTCGAGGCCCGCGGGGTAGGCCTTCTTGCGCTTCGCCTTGCCGGTTTCGGTCACGCGCGCGCGTGCGGTCATGAACGCCAGCAGGTCGCGGATGTGAACGATGCCTTCGGGATCGTCGAGCGTTTCATTGTAGACCACGAGCCGCGAATGGGCCGCGCTCTCGAACAGGCTCATCAACTCGCCCAGCGGAATGTCGCGCTTGACCGCGACGATGTCGGCGCGATGGATCATCACGTCGGCGATGCGGCGTTCGTGCAGGCCGAGGATGTTGCGCAGCATGGTGCGCTCGATCGCCGAAAAGCCCACTTCGTCCGGCGTGCTGGCATCGAGCACGACCTGCAGATCGTCACGCACCGAGCCCGGCTTCCAGCCGAACAGCGTGCGGATCGCGCGCACCAGCCAGTTGTCGGCGGCCGGACGCATGACCTCGCCGTCCTGCACCACCGCCGGCAAATTGCGGGTGTCTTTCGGATTGTCGTGGGTAGGGTCGGAGTCCGGCATCTCAGTCCATCCGCTCCCGGTCCGTATGCGGATCTCGATCAGAATACGGATCGGGAATGCCGAGCTGTGCGAGAATCTCGGTCTCGAGGCTCTCCATGGCTTCAGCGTCGGCGTCGTTTTCGTGGTCGTAGCCGATCAGATGCAGGTAGCCGTGGACAGCCAGATGGCTCAGATGGTGATCGAACGGCTTTTGTTCCTCATCGGCTTCCTTGCGCACGGTCTCATAGGCAATGGCGATGTCGCCGAGCATGCGCGGCGCATCGTCCGGACCAACAGGGCCGGTCGGCGGCAAGGCGGGAAACGACAGCACGTTGGTCGGCTTGTCGATGCCGCGCCAGTTGCTGTTGAGGGTGCGAATGCCGGCATCATCGGTCAGCATGACCGCGAGTTCGGCTTCGCCATGGTCGGCGTCGGCGATCTCGGCCGCCATTGCGATGGCGCGAAGGATCACGGGTTCGACGTCCGGCTGCGCCAGCCAGCAATCGGCGACGACGAGAACGTCTGATATTGGAAGGGCAACAGGCGCCATCGGACTAGAATTTCTCCGGCGATGGGAAACAGGTCCCAGCGCGCGCGGCGTAAAATGTTCGCATCAAGATTTGGCGGTTGCCGCTCGTTGCGGCAATCCTTCATAGGCGGCGACGATCCGCGCCACCAGTTCATGGCGGATGACGTCCTCGGCCGTGAATTTCACCTGGGCGATGCCTTCGACCCCATCCAAGAGCTTGGCGGCTTCGGCGAGGCCGGACGCCTGGCCGTTCGGCAGATCGACCTGGCTGGGATCGCCGGTGATGATCATGCGGCTGTTTTCACCGAGCCGGGTCAGAAACATCTTCATCTGCATCGACGTGGTGTTCTGCGCTTCGTCGAGGATGATGGCGGCGTTGGTCAGGGTGCGGCCGCGCATGAAGGCGAGCGGCGCGATCTCGATCTCGCCGGTTTGCAGCGCGCGCTCGACCACCCGCGAATCCATCAGATCATACAGCGCGTCGTAGATCGGCCGTAAGTACGGATCGACCTTCTCGCGCAAATCGCCGGGCAGGAAGCCCAGCCGTTCGCCGGCTTCCACCGCGGGCCGCGACAGGATGATGCGGTCGACTTCCTTGCGCTCGAACAATTGCGCGGCGTGCGCCACCGCAAGCCACGTCTTGCCGGTGCCGGCGGGGCCGATGCCGAACACCAGTTCATGACGCTTGAGCGCGCGGATATAGGCGTCCTGGGCGGCGGTGCGCGCCCGCACCGGGCGCTTGCGCAGATTGATGGTGTCGAATGCCTGCTTGGCGGATTTGGGGTCGAATTCGAACAGCGAGCCCTGCGCGATCACGGCGCGGATGGCGCCTTCGACATCGCCCTGCGCCAGATCGTGGCCCTGGGTCGCCTGGGCGTACAGCGTCTCCAGCACGCGCCGTGCGGCGTCGCAGCCGTCGCGCGATCCGGCGATGGTGATGTGATTGCCGCGGGAATCGACCACCACGCCGAGCCGGCGTTCGATCAACGCCAGGTTCTGCCCGTAGGGCCCGACCAGCGCCGATGCGCCCTTGTTGTCATCGAAGTCGATGACGACCTGGGTTTCGGGTGGGACTTGCATGTCGCGGTCGAGTTTGCGGCTGGGAGCGAGTGAAGACGAATCCGATGCACTTTTTGGCAAGGGTTCAGGCTCCCGTATGCAATGGAGGAGAAAATGCGGGCTGCGGATGGGCTGATGATGCGAGCGTGCCCAGCAGGCTGTAGCGCTCGAGACTTTCGATGGTCACCGGCAGGACCTGTCCGATGACATCGGGCGAGGCCATCACGTGCGCCGGTTGCAGATAAGCGGTGCGTCCGACGATCTGGCCGGGATTGCGGGCAGCGCGTTCGAACAGCACGTCGACCGTGCGGCCAATCGCAGCCTGATTGAAGGCCGATTGCTGGCTGTCGATTAATTCCTGGAGCCGCACCAATCGCTCGTCCATCTCAGCCGCTGACACCGTCTCCTGCAGGTCCGCCGCCGGCGTCCCTGGCCGCGGCGAATATTTGAACGAATAAGCGCCAGCGTATCCGATTTGTGTGACGAGAGCGAGGGTCGCGGCAAAATCTTCCTCGGTTTCGCCGGGGAAGCCCACGATAAAATCCGATGAGAAAGCAATATCTTGGCGGACCGCGCGAAACCGGTCGATGACCCGCCGGTAATCCTCGGCGCTATGCTTGCGGTTCATGGCCGCCAGGATCCGGTCGGAACCGGATTGCACCGGCAGGTGCACGAACGGCATCAGCGCCGGCAAGTCGCGGTGGGCGTCGATCAGGGTCTGGTCGACGTCGCGGGGATGGCTGGTCGAGTAGCGCAGGCGCACGATGCCCGGCACCTCGGCGAGATGGTACATGAGATCGCCGAGCGACCAGATCCGTCCATCAGGACCTTGGCCGTGATAGGCATTGACGTTCTGCCCGATCAAGGTGATCTCGCGGACGCCGCTGTCGGCGAGTCTGCGGACATCATCGACGATCTTCGCCACCGGCCGCGACACCTCGGCGCCGCGGGTATAGGGCACCACACAGAAGGTGCAGAATTTGTCGCAGCCTTCCTGCACCGTCACGAACGACGAAATGCCGCGCGCGCGGATCGCCGCAGGCTTTGGCGGAGCGAGGAAGCCGAATTTGTCTTCGACGGGAAATTCGGTCTCCAGCGCGCGGCCGTGGCGCTTGGCGTGCGCCAGCAGTTGCGGCAAATGATGATAGCTTTGCGGCCCGACCACCACATCGACCGCGGGCGCGCGGCGGATGATCTCCTGGCCTTCGGCCTGCGCGACGCAGCCGGCTACCGCGATGCGCATCTCGCGCCCGTTGCGCGCCGCTTCGTCCTTGACCACACGCAGCCGGCCGAGTTCTGAGTAGACCTTCTCGGAAGCCTTTTCGCGGATGTGGCAGGTGTTGAGGATCACCAGATCGGCGTCGTCGACGGTTGCGGTCTCGACAAAGCCTTCCGGCGCCAGCGTGTCCACCATGCGCTGCGCATCGTAGACGTTCATCTGGCAGCCATAGGACTTGATATGCAGCTTGCGCGGCGGCTTCATGGAACCTGCGTGCGGGTTGGACGTGGCGCCAATACGGCGCGCGGGTCGATATCGGCCCTCAGTTATAGGCCAAAACGCCGGAAATCCAGCGTCAGACCGTCGCGAAATCGCCGTTTCGGGGGCCGGTGGCCGGCTACGGACCGGCACAAATGCGAGAAAGAACGCTGGATTTTACGGGCCTTTGGCCTGTTCGCTGTCTTTACCGACCCCAATAATCCCGGTTCGAGCCGGTCGATTGCCGGCCGCAATAAATTAGACCAGCGCTTTGACGGCCACTGTGAGGTGGGTCACATGCGTCCAGTTTCTTCGGCGCCGGGTGCGGAGCGTCTATGAGCCCGCAGCGGCTTCGGCCGCGATCAATGTCGGCAATTGTCGCATATCGTCAAAGATGGTGGCGGCACCGGCGGCGCGCAGCTTGTCGGCGTGCCCGGGCCGGCAATGGCTGCCGCCGCAAAAGCCCAGCACGCTCATGCCGGCGGCGAGCGCACCGGTGATTCCGGGCATGCTGTCCTCGATCACGACGCATCGCGCAGGCGACGCCCGCATCTGCTCCGCCGCAAACAGAAACAGGTCCGGCGCGGGCTTGCCGCGCTTGACCTGCGTTGCCGAGAAGATATGGGGCGCGAGGATGTCGTAGAGGTCGGCGCAAGTGAGGCCGTGTCTTATTTTTTCAGGTGTGCCGCTCGATGCCACGCATTTCGGAAGATCGATCGCGGCGATCGCGTCGCCGACGTTTGCGATCGCGCGCAAATCGCCGGCATAGAACTGCAGGGTCGCCGCTTTGACCTGCGCTTCGAAATCATCGGGCAGAGCGCGGCCGCTCTCGGCTTCGATGGTCAGGCGCGCTTCGCGATCGGAGACGCCGAGAAATCGCTCGAGCACCTGTTGTTCAGTGATGGCGTAGCCGTGACGGGACAGGATTTGCGCATGTGCGCGGCACGAAATCAGTTCGCTGTCGACCAGCACGCCATCGCAATCGAAGATGACGAGATCGAAATTGCCGCGGTTGGTTTGCAGCGTCTTGCTCACGCGAACCGGGTTGCTCAGGACTTGTCGTCGTCGAGCGGCACGCAATAAAGCTCAAGGCGGTGATCGACCAGCTTGTAACCGAGCTTGCGCGCGATCTCGGCCTGCAGCTTCTCGATTTCCTCGGAGGTGAATTCGATCACCTTGCCGTCGCGCAGATTGATCAGATGGTCGTGATGGCTGTCGCGCATCTGCTCGTAGCGGGCGCGGCCCTCGCGAAAATCGTGCCGCTCGATGATGCCGGCGTCTTCGAACAGTTTTACGGTGCGATACACCGTCGAGATCGAAATCTTGTCGTCCACCGCGACGCAGCGGCGGTACAATTCCTCGACGTCGGGATGATCCACGGCTTCCGCCAGCACGCGCGCGATCACCCGGCGCTGCTCGGTCATGCGCATGCCGGTGGCGGCGCAGCGCGCTTCGATGCCGGTGGCCTTGAGCGCGGACGTGGATTTCAGTGCCGTCATGATCTTCGCCTTGGAGAAGCACATGATCCGCCAAAATGTGGTTTGGCGACGGCATCATGCGCACGTCATATTCGAGCCACTTGTGCCACCGCGCCAGCGCTACGACAAGTCGCGGCGCATCAACAGGGCGTTCAATTGTTCCCCGCCGGACTGCTGGTAATAGCGTTCGCGGCGGCCCACGACGCTAAATCCGGCCCGTTCATAGAGCCGGCGCGCCGGCTGGTTATTTTCCTCGACTTCGAGAAATATGGTGCGCACACCGCGGCCTGCCAGATGCCCCAGATGGGTCAGCAACAGGTCGCGGGACAGGCCGCGACCCCGATGGCTTGCCGACACCGCGATCGACAAGATTTCGGCTTCGTCCGCCGCCATCCGCGACACCGCGAAACCGATGATTTTGCCGCCCGCCCGCAGGCGGTGCACCAGCGTGTTGCGCTCGGTCAGCATAGTCTCGAATTCGCCTTCACCCCATCCGCGGTGAAACGATTCTCCGTGCAACTGAGCAAGGCGCCGCGCATCGCGCATCGACGCGGGCTCGACGGCGGCGGGGCCGCCGCCAAACCATCCGGAAAGCCACGCCATCATGAGGCCGGGGGTTGCGCAGCTTTCTGCAGCATGTCCTTGGCCGGTTTCGCGTCCGGCGCGCGCAGGTAATAGGGCCGGGCCGGTGCGGTTTCCGGACTAACCGCGGCGCCGAGCCAGGCGACCCAGGTAATATCGGGCGCAGCGGACGCATCGACCTGAAACGGCGCCGGCGCTTCCTTTGGCCAGCGCTCGGCGAGAATCCCGGCGGCGTTGCCGACCAGATGCGGCACGCCAAACCGGCGGGCGGCAAGCACCTCCTCGATCGCGGCGACGCGCGGCGACATCAAGGGGCTGCCGTCGCCGGCGACCACCTGGACATAGACATGATCATGCCGCGCATCGATCGCCGAGATCACCGGTGCCGCGCTATTGGCGCTGACGATGGGCGCGGCGTAGGCCGTCAGCGTGGTCACGCCGACGACCGGCTTGCCGGCCGCCAGTGCGATGCCGCGCGCGGCGGAAAGCCCAACCCGCAGGCCGGTGAAGCTGCCGGGTCCGGTGGTCACCGCGATACGGTCGAGTGCGGTGAAGGCCAGCGACGCCTGCTTCATCACGCGGGCGATCAACGGCATCAGCGCTTCGGCATGCCCGCGCTTCATCGGCAGCGATTCCTGCGCAATCAGCTTGCTGGCGCGGGTGTCGAGCACGCCCACGGAGCAGGCATCGAGCGCGGTGTCGATGGCGAGGATCAGCATTGGTTTCGGTTCTCGTCATGCCCGGGCATAGTAGTCTGTCTTGCGCAGACTACGTATACTTGTCGGCGCTCCCGGGCCTCCACGTCTATCTTATTTTTATACAAGACAAGACGTAGATGGTCGGGACATAGGCGAGCGGAAGCGACGCCGTCCTTCGGACGGCTACGCCCGGCCATGACGAAAATCCTCTGAATTCATCTACGGATATGGCCGATCAGATCATCACATCGGCCGGACTTCGACCACATCGGGCACGAAGTGCTTCAGCAGGTTCTGGATGCCGTGCTGCAAGGTCGCGGTGGACGACGGGCAGCCCGCGCAGGAGCCCTTCATGTTGAGATAGACGATGCCGTCCTTGAAGCCGCGGAAGGTGATGTCGCCGCCGTCGCTGGCGACCGCCGGCCGCACCCTTGTTTCGATCAGGTCTTTGATGGTGGCGACCGTCTCGGCGTCACCTTCGCTAAAGAACTCGTCTTCCTGATCGGCGGCTTCGTCGCTGGCGACACTGCCGTCTGCCAACAGCGGCGCGCCGGACATGTAGTGCTCCATGATCGCGCCGAGGATCGCCGGCTTGAGATGCTGCCAGTCGCTGTCGTCCTTCGTCACGGTGACGAAGTCGGAGCCGTAGAACACGCTGGTGACGCCGGGCACGCCGAACAGTTTGGCGGCGAGCGGCGAGCGCGCGGCAGCTTCGGGATTGACGAATTCCATGGTGCCGCTGTCGAGGACTGTGCGGCCGGGAATGAATTTCAGGGTAGCGGGATTGGGCGTGGCTTCGGTCTGGATGAACATGGGTTTCTCCGGCGTCGCCGGTTCAAGGCCGGCGCGTAAGGTTCCTTATCAGATGGCGACCGCAAACGCACGATCAAGTCCGGCGAACCTGAAAAACACCTGCAATTCCCGTCAATTGGGCGGTTTCCGGGCCGTTTCAGGCGGGCCTGGTCAGGAGAGCGCGTCGATGTCTTCGTCGCTCAAATCCCCGGGCACGATCGTGACCGGGATCGGGAACGAGCCGACCACGCCGGCCATCATGGTGATGATCGGGCCGGGGCCCTCCGGGCCGGGATTGGCCGCCAGCACCAGCATCGTGATGTCGACGTCCTGGTCGATGACGTCGAGGATCTGCTCGGTGGCCTCGCCCTCGCGGATCACGCGCTCCGGCGTAATGGCGGCGATGCCGTTGGCGCGGCCGGCGGCGCGATCGAGCGCGGCATTGGCGTCGTCCTGGGCCTCGGCGCGCATGATATCGGCGACCCCGAGCCATTGCTGGTTCTGTTCTTCGGTCTCGATGATGCGCAGCATCACCACCCCGCCGTCGACCCGCATCGCCCAGCGGCTGGCATAATAGACCGCGCGGTCCCATTCCGCGGTGTCGTCAACGATGACAAGGCATTTCGGCTTGTGACCCGTCTCGTAGCTTCGTCGCTGGGCGGTCATGCAATGTCCCGGGCTGCGTCAAGCAGGCGGCATGCTGCCACGGCGCGGCCATACCAGACAAGCGCGCCGCAAAGGGCTCGCGTGCTGCAGTGCCGTCGAACCTCAGGGCTTGCGGATAAAGCCGACGATGTCCTTGGCCGCGCGCATGGTCTCGTCCGCGATGATGCGGGCGCGATTGGCGCCGTCGATCAGGATGGAATCGATATGGCCGGGATCGGCGACCAGCTTTTTCATCTCGGAGGCGATCGGCGCGAGTTTTTCGACGCAAAGCTCCACCAGCGCGTTCTTGAAGCTGGAGAACTGTCCGCCGCCGAACTCGCCGAGCACGTCCTGCTTGCTGCGACCCGACAGCGCCGCATAGATGCCGACCAGGTTGTCGGCCTCGGGACGGGTGTCGAGACCCTTTTCCTCCGACGGCAACGGCTCCGGATCGGTCTTGGCCTTGCGGATCTTCTGCGCGATGGTTTCGGCATCGTCGGTGAGATTGATGCGCGAATTATCCGACGAATCCGACTTCGACATTTTCTTGGTGCCGTCGCGCAAGCTCATCACCCGCGTCGCCGGCCCGGTGATCAGCGGCTCCGGCTGCGGAAAGAACAGGCCGTCGTTGAAGCCGTGGCTGCGGATCGAATCGCCGAAGTCGTTGTTGAACTTCTGCGCGATGTCGCGCGACAGTTCGAGGTGCTGCTTCTGGTCCTCGCCGACCGGCACATGGGTGGCGCGATAGAGCAGGATGTCGGCCGCCATCAGCACCGGATAGTCGTAGAGGCCCACCGATGCCGCCTCGCGATCCTTGCCGGCCTTCTCCTTGAACTGGGTCATGCGGCTGAGCCAGCCGACCCGCGCGACGCAGTTGAATATCCACGCCAGTTCGGCGTGTCCCGAAACCTGGCTCTGGTTGAACACGATGTGCTTGTTCGGATCGATACCGCTGGCGATAAACGCCGCCGTCACCTCCCGCGTGTTGCGCGCGAGTTCCGCCGGCCCTCCCCAGACGTCCACCCCTTGCGTGATGGCGTGCATGTCGACCACGCAATACAGGCAGTTATGGGTCTGCTGCAGTTTCACGAAGTTGACGATCGCACCGAGATAATTGCCGAGATGCAAATTACCGGTCGGCTGGACGCCCGAAAAAACCCGTTCAACGATCGCCATGGTGGAATTCCCGCTGTTCTGCGCCGTCGTTTGCCATGTGCGCCTTACGCGCGCAAGTCGCTCCGCGAGGGCCGCCGGACCGCGTTAAGCGTTTCGCGCCAACCGGTTACACCCAAAAAAGCAAGCAACAGGCCGTAAAATGCGATGCCGCCGGCAATGAGGGCCAGCAGTGCGGCGGCCTGCGCCAAGCCGTGAATAGTCTCGACTTGCGGCAGCGCGAAATGCGCGGTCAGCCACAACAACGCGCCCATCAAAAGCGCTGAAAGCACGATCCGCGGCAGCCGCCGCCGCGCGGCGGGATCGATCGCGAAGCCGAAGGTCGCAGCACCCCGCCGGATCAGGGACAACGCATTGCTCCAGGCGCCGAGCGCAATCGCGGCCGCGATCCCGCTGGCGCCGAACAAGCGGCCAAGCACGAGGGCGACCGCGATCGCAACGGCGATTCCCTTCAGCGTCGCCCATAGCGGCGTGGCGGTGTCTTCGCGCGCAAAGAAGGCCGGCGACAACGCCTTCACCAGCACATGCGCGGGCAGGCCGAGCGCCAGCCAGATCAGCGCCCGCGCCGTGCCTTCGGTATCGGCCGCGCTGAACAGGCCATGCTCGAACAGCAGCCGTACGATCGGCTCATCGAGCGCGATCAGTCCGAGCGTCGCCGGCAGCGCCAATCCCACCGCGAGTTCCAGGCCGCGCGATTCCGCATGCGCCATCGATGCCTTGTCGTTGCCGCGAAGCGCGCGCGTCAGCTCCGGCACCAGCACCGTGCCCATCGCGACGCCGACAATCCCGAGCGGCAGCTCGATCAGGCGATTGGCGAAATAAAGCCACGACACCGCCGAGGGCGACGACGAGGCGATGATCGCGGCGGCAACGATAAGCAGTTGCGGCCCCGCGCTTGCGATCATGCCCGGAACCGCCTTGGCAAAAAAGCCGCGCATCTCACGATCGAACGCCACGCGCAGCGGCGTTGCGGTGCCGTCACCACGGCGCAGCACGAGAATCAGCAATTGCAGCAATCCGGCAATGCCGACGGTCGCGGCGATCACCAGCGCAGCGGTAGCGCCGTCCTGCGGCCAGCCGAGCAGCGCGACCATCACGCCGATCAAGGCGATGTTGAACAACAGCGGCGAGAATGCCGTCAGGGTGAAATATCCCTGCGCGTTCAGCAGCGCCATCATCACCGTGACCGGCCCGGCGAATGCCAGATAAGGCAGCATCAGGCGCGCGTCATCGACCGCTGATGTCAGCGTCGCCTGTCCGGCGAAGCCCGGCGCCAGCGCCGTGATGACGAACGGCATCAGCACGCCGATCAATAATGCGGCAGCGATCAATGCCGCGCTGACGGTGCCGAGCACGCGGCCGGCAAAGGCTGCAGCCGCGGCCGGGCCATCGGCGTCGCGCACCCGCAGCCAGGCCGGCACCAGTGCTGCGTTCAGGGCGCCCTCGCTCAACAGACGCCTGACCACATTGACCAGCTGAAACGCCACCAGGAACGAATCGGCGACCGGGCCGGCGCCGAGCAGTGCGGCGATCATGGAATCGCGCACGAATCCCAGCAGCCGCGAGGCCAGCGTTCCCGTCGATACCGTGAGAAAGGAGCGGATCATCAGGCCTTGTATAGCAGCCTTGCTTGCTGGCGCAGGGCCTGTCGTGATAGGCCGCTGCCGTTAGTTAACGGGCTTGGGGTGGATTTTCTCCGCAATCGCCATCGGCGCAACAGGACTGCATTGAATGACTTCAGCAAAATACGACGTGCTCGGGATTGGTAACGCGATTTTCGACGTCCTGGTGCAGACCGATGAAGGTTTTCTCGCCACCCATGGCATGACCAAGGGCGGCATGGCGCTGATCGACGAGACCCGCGCGGCCTCGATCTATCGCGACATGGGCCCGGCGACCAAGATGTCCGGCGGCTCGGCGGCCAACACCATCGTCGGCATCGCCAATCTCGGCGCGCGGGCGGCCTATGTCGGCAAGGTCAGGGATGACGAGGTCGGCCGGCTCTACACCCATGACATTCGCGCTGCAGGGGTCGCCTTCGAGACCAAGGCTGCCGCCAGCGGCCCGGCCACGGGTTGCTCCTACATCCTGGTGACGCCGGATGGCGAGCGCACCATGAACACCTATCTCGGCGCGGCGCAGGATCTGACGCCCGCCGATATCGACGAAGCCCAGATCGCGGCTTCGGCGATCGTCTATCTCGAAGGCTATCTCTGGGATCCCCAGAGCGCGAAAGAAGCCTTCGTGAAGGCGTCGACGATCGCGCATGGCGCGGGCCGCCAGGTCGCGCTGACCCTGTCGGATTCATTTTGCGTCGATCGCTATCGCGATGAATTCCTCGGCCTGATGCGCAACGGCACCGCCGATCTGATTTTCGCGAATGAAGCCGAATTGCATTCGCTGTACCAGACCTCGGATTTCGACACCGCGCTGACGCAATTGCGCAAGGACGTCAAACTCGGCGTCGTCACCCGCAGCGAAAAAGGCTGCGTCGTGGCCTCGGCCGAGGGCGTCACCGCGGTACCGGCCTTTCCGATCCAGAAGCTCGTCGACACCACCGGCGCCGGCGACCTGTTCGCGGCCGGATTCCTGTTCGGCCTGGTGCGCAATGCCGGCTACGAAAAGGCCGGCATGCTCGGCGGGCTCGCCGCGGCCGAAGTCATCCAGCACATCGGCGCGCGGCCGCAGACGTCGCTGAAGGAGCTGGCGAAGAAGCACGGGTTGCCGGTGTAGGTGGGCCTCGCGATCGAGCAAGGCCGATCAATTCGTCCTGTCCGGGCAAAAGTGCCAACGGGTCGCGTGGATCGGCTCCCGCTTCAACGACGGCGACGCCGCTAACCCGAAAACAAAGAGACCGCCCGAAGGCGGTCTCTCGTGTATGCTCCGGTAGCTGATCTGCATTAAGAGACGTCCCTTTCTCAGGGTCGAATGCCGTTCTTCTGCGCGCAAGCGCGGTAGGCAGAATAACCCATAGCGTTACGTTCACCAGTGGTCCCGGCAGCCGCCCCAACCCCGGCACTCGCGGCAGCGGCGTTCGCCTGCCTGAAACATTCAGCACGTATCGAATTAACGTCTCTCTTCTGTGCTTCTGCCGGCATCGCGAGGCCAAAAATCGGAATAAACAAAGCGAGGCCGAACAGGAATTTAGCATTCAACATTGTTATCTCCCTTTTTCGCCGTTAGATCGCAGCGCAACCTTGATCCTGCGCCGCTCCTCGGGATTGATCTAGATCAAGTAATGTCCGTCGACGGCGTCATCGCGGTGCCGGCTTTTCCGATCCAGAAGCTGGTGGACACCCAACACCGGCGAGTATTGGAATCTAGCGCAGAACGATCTTGGCCAGCAGTGCGGCGAGTTCGCTCTGCCGGGACACACCGGTCTTGGCGAACACCCGCTTGAGAACATTACGGGCGGTGTCTTCGGCGATCCCGAGTCGTTCGGCCGCATCCTTCGGTGGCACCCCGGCTCCAACCATGGCCGCGATTCTGGCCTCGCCAAGCGTCAGGCCGAGCAGATCGCGCACGATTGCCGGATCTGCCGGCTCGTCGAGTTTCTGTTCGATGACAAGCACGATCGCGCGCGTATGGGTCAGGAATTGTTCCGCGAGGTCCGGCTGCAGGACCGGCAGCAGGTAGATCGCGAGCCGGCGGCTGGAAGCGACGGATTCGACCAGAATCGGTTTCGGGTCCGCCATCAGGTCGGGCGGTGCTGCCTGTATCGTGTGGGCGATCGCTTCATCGAGTTTTGTGCCGGTGTTGGCATCACCGATCCGTAAACGTCCTTTTTGCAGGTACAGCATGTCTCCCAACAACCGCTGGGCGGCCGGACTTGAAAATATCACGCAGCCCAGCGAGTCCAGGGCGAAGACGCCGATGCCGATCCGCGCCAGCGCCTCGCCCAGCCCGAGATTGGTGACCTCCGCATTGAGCAGCCTGACCGACAGGCGCAGCGATTTTTCCATATGACGCGAGATATTTCTCAACGTCTCGAGTTCTTCGTCGGAAAATTGCGGCTTGCGCCTGGAATCGCGCTGCACCGCAACCACGACGCCGACGTGAGGATCGGGTGATACCGCAACCGCACCGACAAATCCCAAACCATGCTTGTCGAAAAACTCCACGCTGCACGGATGGTTCTTCATCGCCTCGTCAAACCCGATGTGGCGATCGGCAAACGGTTCACCGCTGAAGAAATACCCCAACTGCTGGGCCCGGATGGCCTTGATATCGCGCGCCGCCCATCCGTTTTCCTCGTAGTCCTTCTGGGCTGCCGCAAGCGATTCGGAGACGATCGTTCCAAACGTGCCGTCATTCTTGTGCCAGATCAGGATCGCACCGACGTCGTCGAAACATTCGGCAATCGCGCCCAAAGCGAGGGGCCACCGCTGCGGCTCGGGCGCGGCGTCGTAGATCGCCTCGATGGCGCGCAGCAAAGGACCATCGGTTGCAGGCGGGGACATTTAATCCTCTCATCCGCGTCAACGTCACGCCGCGCGGCTATCGTCGGCCACGGGTGTAGGGCCGCAGACGGCCCCGACATCCCAAACACCTCAATTATCGGGTTGACCGTAGTTAGAGATATCCGGGGTCTCAAGGATTGGATTGACTAAATTAGCATCATCTCGGAGCCTTCGAGCCGGTCTCGACGGCCCCAATGCCGGACATTGCTTCGCTTCGTCAGCCGTATCCTTCCAGCGGTATCCTTCAACGCCTGGATTGCGGCGGCCTCGGTATGGCATTTGTGGGCAGCAGATGCCGCGGAACAATGATGCGTTCGCCGGGAACCAGATTTTGGTCGCTTATTCCAGGATTGATCTGCGTGATGGACCAAAGCGGCACTCGATGCGCCTCCGTGATCGTCCGCAACGTATCGCCCGGACGGACGAACACGGGAATGCCACTGTCCCACAGTTCGATCGGAGTGTCAGGAGGAACGACGTAGTGAAGCGGCGCCGCCTCGCCCTCGGCTTTCGATGGTGTCACCGAAAGCCGGACGATCTTGGCGATCAGCTGGTCGTGGATGATAGCCAATTTATCGATCGTGATGTGGGACACGTCGGCGTGGGTCGCGAGATCAAAACTCGCATAGTGGCCCGGATAACCCTGTTCCGACCTCACATCGCCGCCACCCAGCAAGCTGTCCGACAGAAAGATATTAATGTACCGCTCGACATTGGCCGGGACACCGGGACTGGCATGCACGGGATCGACAGTGACGAGCAGACTGACCGGGATATGCGCATCCCGAAGCTTCGACGCGACCTGCAGCACGCAGCGTCCGCCCATTGAATGCCCTATCAACGCGATTGGAGCCGGCGCTTCGTAATAATCCTTCAGCGCGGTTTCGGCGACGGTGTCGCAAGACGTGAAATCATAGACGTCGGCGGTAACGCCGTCCTGCTGGAGGTGTTCGGCCAGACCGTTCATGCCACGCGAGAAGAGCAAGCCCAGGATGCCGCGAACCAGGTAGGCGTGCCCCAGCGGGGGCGGTTCGGGTTGACTGACGGCGTCCGGGGCAACCGATCGATTCAAAACCGTGACATGGCGCGCGATCGAAGGCGTGCTGCCGCTCCAAAGCGTGCAGGCCGAAAGCAGGGCTGTGATCGCGGAGGTCGTCCGTATGTTGGCAAGCCAGTTCACGCGCGATTGCTTCCGGTTTGAACCGCGGTCGCCAGTTCCTTGCGCAATTCGAGGCGGAAATCGTGATAGTCGACTTCAAGCGCGTGGCGTGGCGCGCTATCGAAGCGCCAATGCGGCGTGCGGATCTGATCGAGAATGCGGCCCTCGATATCGATCGGCCGGGGCAACCGTCCCGTGATTTGCAGCGCCGCGATCCGCGCCTGGTAGTCGGCAAGCCGCCAGATGCAGCCGATCGGCTGAAACAAGCCGACGAAAAACAGGCTGGCGATACGGGGGTGCATCATCTTGAGTAGAAGTGGCGGTGGTTCGCCGGGTCTCCAGTCGACCAGGCCGGGATCGAGAAACGGAAATTTCTGGCGATAGCCCGTCGCCCAGACAATGGCGTCGAACGATTCGGAGCGACCGTCCTTGAAGCGAACCGTGGTTCCGTCAATGCGGTCGATGCCGACGCGCGCCGACACCCTGCCGTCGCGCAACGCGCTCAGAACGTCGGAGCTGACCGTCGGATGCGTTTCGAACAGGCGGCCGGCCGGCGGCTGCAATCCGTATTTCTCCGGCGCGCCGACGATGAACCTCACCCAAGCATTGGCGAGATACCGGGTCCACGTTCTCGGCAGACCGAGCCGCCGAAATCGCTGATACAGCACATCACTTGGACGGCCGAGCATCACTTTCGGAACGAAATGATATCCGCGGCGCATGCTGATGCAGGTATGCGCAGCCACCCTTCCGATATCGACGGCAATGTCGCAGGCGGAATTGCCGCCGCCGACGACCAGAACCCGCCGGCCCTGAAACGGCGCCGCGCGCTTGAAATCGCGGGCATGCAAGGCTTGTCCGGTGAACTCGCCTGCGACCTCCGGAATAAACGGATCGCGGTGATGTCCCGAACAGACGATCAAATCATCGAAGACTTGCTGATCGGTCGTGCCGTTCCCGTCCGAGATCGTGACCGTCCATTTTCCGTCAGCCCCCAAATTTGCCGTCTCGATACGCGTCCGCAGCCGGATGTACGGCATCAAACCGAAATGGGCGGCGTAGCTTTCAAAATACGCCCTCATCAACCGGTGCGAAGGATAGTCGGGATAGTCCGGGGGCATCGGAAAATCCTCGAACTCGGAAAGTCGTTTCGAGGAGATGAGATGCGTGGCGTCGTAGACGCTACCGCGGCCTGACTGTTCGTCGAACACCCAATTGCCGCCGATAAAGGAACCATCGTCATAGCAAACGATCTCGTTTGCGCCGGCAGCGAGAAGATTTTTGACCGTCGTCAGACCGCACGGCCCGGCGCCCACCACGCACACGCGGCGGTCACGGCGGCTTTTACGGTCTACTGCCAGAGAGTCCATGACATGATTTTTTGCGGCATTGCTGGCGCTTTTGCGGTATTGCCGCCAGGTTGGTTAACTATCAAGTCTGCTCGCAAAGAGCCATCCGACGTATGGCCCGATATTGGCGGCATAACGGCAATCAAAGACAGGTCGCGCTGCAGGTCGGAAACCGGTCGTTCCAGCCCAGCAGCAGAAACGGTTGCGAATCATCGACGAAAATTCCCAACGATTCGCAGCCGGAAATTTCGTGCTTCTCCATTCGGAAGAGGCTCATCGGTTTCCGCACTGCGAGAGCTTTCCGGCCGATACCGCAACGTGCGGCCAGCCTTTGGCATCAGACTATTGGCATCGGTTGGCCGCTGCTGCCGCGATGTATCTCATCACTTGCTGATGGACATGCGCCGAACTCGCTATCGCGACATGACCGATACCGGCTTCACCCTTCACATCGATGTTCTGCAAGGAGCCATGAAAACCCTGAGCGGCCCCGACCGTTTTGCCAACTCCATCGGAGATATAGAAATTCTTCAGGATTTTCACGTTGCCGGGAGCCGCGGTCGGTGAGATCGGATCGACCGTGACGACCAGCCCGACCTTCAACCCGGCCTGTCCGATCTGATCCGCCATGCCAACGCCGGCAGTGGCTCCCAGCGAATGACCGACGATGGCGATCGAATTTATCTGTCCCGCCCTGCAGTCGCGGATTGCCTCATTGGCGTAAACTCCTGACAGAGTGTGGTTTGCGACGACTGCATCAATGCCTCGACGGCGCAGTTCGTCAGCCAATTGATCCATTCCCAACGAAAACACGTTCATGAAGCCACGCAACAAATAGACGCGTTGATGCGGATGAGGAGGGCGCGGTTGAACCGGCGCAGCCAGCAGAAAAGACGGCTGCAAGAAAAGGAAAAACATCGCCAGAAAACAGCGGTACTTGCAAAAGCGCATCACAACCTGGCTTTGTTGAGGAGTAAGTTGAGGAGTAATAGGCGAATACTTTATTTCCGTTTTCGTCGTAGTCAACGATTTAGCTGCCCCAAGGATTTCGAAAAAATAGAGTCGGGAAGGCGACTTTGCAGTAAATCTGTAACTTGTCATGTTGTGCGCATGGTTGCACGAGCTCCTAGCTGTGCTTTACCCCCGGCCGGGTGCGCTTGTTGAAGATGTTTGCCAATGCTCTCCAATACGTTCCAGGCAGAAACCGCTGCAAGATATCGACGAACTTCGTATCGGAACCGATCAGGATGCGCGTCTTGTTATGCTCGATGCCATCGACGATGCATCGCGCGGCGGCTGGCGCGGTCGTCCGGGCCGCGTTATCAAATCGCTCCAGCGCCTCGGAACGGCGCGCAGGATCGGTAATTCCTGCTCCTGGGCGAGCGTTACGGGCAATGTTGGTGGCCACGCCACCGGGATATGCCAGCGAAACGTGGATCGAACTTCCTGTCGCATCGAGTTCATGGCGCAGACTTTCGGAAAATCCGCGCACTGCGAACTTCGCTGCCGCATAAGCCGTCTGGCCTGGCGGCGCGATAATGCCGAAGACGCTTGAGAGGTTGACAATATGAGCCTCCGGCTGCTGCGCCAGATGCGGCAGAAAAGCCCGCGTGGCGTGCACGATGCCCCAAAAATTGATATCCATCAGCCAATCCATTTGCGCTTGGTCGATCTCGTCGAAGTTTCCGATCAGGGCCACGCCGGCGTTATTGATCAGAATATTGAGGCCGGGATGGCTGGAAAGAGCTGCTTTCGCAAAATCCTGGATTTGGCCGGGCTCCGCAACGTCGATGTGATGGGTTGTAACCCTCCGCGCTCCCATCCTGGCAATGTCGGCGGCGATTGCCAGCAAGCCAGCCTCGTCGCGATCGGCGAGCGCTAGATCACAGCCCCGGGCCGCAAGCTCAATCGCCAACGCAGAACCGATTCCGCTCGCTGCTCCTGTTAGAGCGGCGGCGGAGCCACGAACGGCGGTCATTAGATACTCCCAGGAGAAATTCCGGTCGGGGGCTAAATGCTGGTATGGATGCGACGTTCGATCAGCATAACGTCGTGTTTCGCAGCCGACAATTCGCTGATTATTAGCCGGCTGTCACCATAATTCCAGGACATGAAAGGTCGCGCTCAAAACCCGGGACGACGGCGCGCCGGATCATGGGCAAGAGTAGCGCGCTCACTCGTCGTAAATCCGCGCGGCACGGAGACTGGAGCGTTGGTAGGATCGTCGAAGAACGGACTGGGCGGACCAAGCCCGCGACCGCCGGCCGAGTACGTTGGCACGCGGAGGGCAACAAGGCTCAGCGGGTGCAGCAGAGGCGCATTTGGCCGGAGCCGGAAACGCTTGACAGCCCTGACAGTAGCAGACGATGGCCGTCAAAGCTATTTTAGGCCCGCGCTAATTTCGTCAATGTCTTTAAGGTGATTCCACCTGTCCAGTCGCCTTCCCAAAAATAATTTCCTTCCCCGCGGACCCAAATCACCGGCATATCTCTCGCCATCCCGTGCCCCCCAGAGGGGCGTATCATGATCGTCAGCTACGTTGGGCATGGGATGCGGTGGACGCAAGCGGTGCTACTGACGAGAGCATTGATCTTGCGGACGGCGAAGTCGTGTGGTCCTGACGCCTCGATGCTGGCGCCAAGTTCCTGAGAAGCAAGCTTCTTGGGGGCGACGGTGACAATAAGCCGATCACCGGGGAGAGCACGAAGGAAACCGTTAAAACCATTGCGCAGGGAATGCCGGGTGATTCCGGTGAACCTGTGGTGACTAACTCGCGTGTTTTTTACTACACGCGAGGCTGCGGGTGCATCGGGCATCCGGCATTCCCTGCTCCCCTCTTGGGGTAGCACTGCTCCCCTCTTGGGGTGGCACCGCGCCCTCTATTCATAAGGCGCGAAAGTTTCATGCAGAACCCGGGCGAATCGCGCCGCGGGATCGCGAAGGTGTGTCTTTCAGCGAGTCGTCCCTGCGAACGCAGGGACCCCAGCGTGAGCGCAATTGCGCTCATCGCGGCGGCGAGGAGTCTCGTTTCAGCGTTGCGCTGGAGGCCTTTTTTCAATTTTGAGGCTGGGGGTTATGGGTCCCTGCGTTCGCAGGGACGACCTGCTGAGAGCGAGGGGATGGGAACGCATATGTCGTACTGTCCGAAAATTCTAGGCAAAGAGACTCGATGCCGTCCATCTTTCTCACGCCGTCTTCGCCGCCTTCAACCCGAGCCGGGTCTCGACCGCCTCGCGCATCAAAAACTTCTGGATCTTGCCGGTGACCGTCATCGGAAACTCGTCGACGAATTCGACATAGCGCGGGATCTTGTTGTGCGCGATCTGTCCCTGGCAGAAGCCGCGAACCTCGTCGGCGGTCAGGGTTTCGCCGCTCCTTGTCTTGATCCAGGCGCAGAGTTCCTCGCCATAGCGCTGGTCGGCGACGCCGAAAATCTGCACGTCCTGGATCTTCGGATGGCGATACAGAAACTCCTCGATCTCGCGCGGATACAGGTTTTCACCACCGCGGATCACCAGGTCCTTGATGCGGCCGACGATGTTGCAATAGCCCTCGTCATCGATCACGGCGATGTCGCCGGTGTGCATCCAGCCGTTCCGGTCGAGCACGTCAGCGGTCTTTTCCGCCTCGTCCCAATAGCCCAGCATGATGCTGTAGCCGCGGGTGCAGAGTTCGCCGCGTTCGCCGCGCGGCACCACGCGTCCTTCGAGATCGACCACCTTGACCTCGACATGCGGATGGATGCGGCCGACGGTCGATACCCGGCGCTCCAGCGGATCGTCGGTGGCGCTCTGGAAGCTGACCGGGCTGGTCTCGGTCATGCCGTAGGCGATGGTGATGTCGCGCATGTTCATCGCTTCGTTGACGCGCCGCATCACCTCGATCGGGCAGGGCGCACCGGCCATGATGCCGGTTCGCAGCGACGACAGGTCGAATTTGGAAAATTGAGGATGGTCCAGTTCGGCGATGAACATCGTGGGCACGCCGTAGAGAGCGGTGCATTTTTCCTGCGCCACGGTTTGCAGCGTCGCCAGCGGATCGAAGCCTTCGCCGGGGTACACCATCGCGGCGCCCAGGGTAACCGCCGCCAGATTGCCCATCACCATGCCGAAGCAATGATACAGCGGCACCGGAATGCAGATGCGGTCCTGTTCGGTCAGGCGCATTGCGCGGCCGACGAAGTAACCGTTGTTGAGGATGTTGTGGTGCGTCAGCGTGACGCCCTTCGGCGATCCCGTGGTGCCGCTGGTGAACTGGATGTTGACGGGATCGTCGAACTGCAATGTGGCGGCAAGCGTCGCCAGTTCGGCTTTGTGGCGCGCGCCGCCCATGCGCGTGACGTCCTCGAAGGCGATCGTGCCGGGAGCGGCAGGCCCACCGATCTGGATCACCGCGCGCAATTGCGGCAACCGGGCCGCGTGGAGATCGCCGGGCGTGGCCTTCGCCAGTTCCGGCAGCAGCGTGTTCAACATCTCGATATAGTTGCTGGTCTTGAACGCGGTCGCGGTGACGATCGCAGCACAGCCGACCTTGGTCAGCGCAAACTCGAGTTCGCTCAGCCGATAGGCCGGATTGATGGTGACCAGGATCAGCCCGGCTTTGGCGGCGGCGAACTGCGTCAGCGTCCATTCCGGCCGGTTCAGCGACCAGATTCCGATTCTAGCGCCGCGTTCGAGGCCGAGCGCGAGAAAGCCCGCGGCCAGCGCGTCGACCCGTTCCGCCAATTCCTTCCAGCTCCACCGGACATTGTGGCTTGGCGAAACCAGCGCCTCGCGATTGGCCCAATTTTGCGCGGCGTGATCGAGGCTGTGTCCGATGGTGTTGCCCAGCAGCGGCGCATCGGCAATGCCGCATACATAGCTATCGGCTTTGTCGGTCAAACCGGTTTCTCCAAACCCAGAGCGAGATATTCGAACGAAAAATCCGCCCTCGCGCAACTGTCAGGAAGCACGAGGGCGAATATCGGCCGAGGCTGGTCAGGCGGCCTTCTGTCCCGCATCGAGCCCGGCATAGACGCCGCGCTCGAAGCCGGCGAAGGCTTCCAGGCATTTGCCGTCAGCGAACGGCAGCAGCTGCATCAGGATCACGCCGGCGACGTCGCGCGCCGGATCGATCCAGTAATAGGTGTTGGCAAGTCCCGCCCAGGCGAGGCTGCCGGGGCTGCGGCCTTCCGGCGTCTTGGCGGTGTTGATCAGGAAGCTCAGGCCCCACTTCTTCACCATGTCCGGGTAGAGATCGACATTGTTGGTGGCGAAGGCCACTGCCGATGTCATCTTGCCCATGTTGAGTTCGCCGATGTGGTTCTGCCCCATCGTCGCGACCGTCTCGGGCTTGAGCACCTGGTTGCCGTTGCCTTTTCCCTTGTTGAGGATCATCTGGGTGAACTTGAGATAATCGCCGGCGGTGCCGTAGAGGCCGCCGCCGCCCATGTGGAATTCCGGCTCCTGCTCCAGCTCGAACGGAATCGGCGTCAGCGATCCGTCCGCGTTGCGCTGGTGCATGCCGACCAGCCGCTTGCGCTGCGCTTCGCCGATCTTGAAGCCGGTGTCGCCCATGCCGAGCGGCGCGAACAGATGGTCGCGCAGATAGCCATCGAGCCGTTTGCCGCTGGCGGCTTCCACCGCCTTGCCGACGAAATCGATATTGGTGCCATATTCCCAGCGCGTGCCTGGATCGCTCATCAGCGGCGTCTTCAACGCGGCGTTCTGGCAGGTGGTGACGGCGGGCGTGCCGGTCTTCTCCAGATACTGCACCATGTCGCCGTTCCACATATTGTAGGCGAAGCCCGCGGTGTGGGTCATGAGATGGCGCAGCGTGATCGGCTTCTTCGCCGGCCGCAGTTTCGGTTCGCCCTTGGCGTCGAAACCTTCGAGCACTTGCGGCGCGGCGAGATCGGGCAAGACCTTGCCGATCGGCTCGTCGAGCGACAGCTTGCCCTGCTCGACCAGTTGCATGCCGGCGGTAGTGGTGATCGCCTTGGTCATCGAAGCGATCCAGAACACGCTGTCCGGCGTCATCGCGACGTCCGTGGACAGGTCGCGTTTGCCGAACGCGCCTTGGTAGATGACGTCCTTGCCGGTCGCGGCCATCGCGACCACGCCGGGGATTTGCTTGGCGTCCGCCATCTGACGCAGCAGCTGATCGATCTCTGGTTTGCTTTGCATGGGCACCTCCCGATTATTTTTTTGAAGTCGCCGATCTTCCTCCGGGGAGGCGCGCCTCGCAAGGCCGGGCGGCCTATTGCCGCTGGAATCGCGATCTCGTGATCGCCACAGCCGGCCAATGGGCGACCCCACGGCAGCGCAGGCCCATAATTTGCGGTGGATGGGCCGGGACCGTCCATGACCGGCTGTTACAGTAACGCTATGCTGATTCAGGATTAAAGCTGGACACGATTTTAGTTGTAAGGCGTTCGGATTTCGGCGCAAATAGTCGGCGCTGGACATGTAATTCAATAAAAATGCTAGCAAATTAAGTGTGCGGGAGAGTCGGATGATCTCGACCTGGAGCGAATGGAAGCGGTATCCGCGCGCGGGGCGTGGTGAGAACATCGAGGCCCCGATCAGCCCCGGCATCTATGAAGTCCGCTACGCAGGAACGGGTGCGCTGCACTCTTTCGGTGCCGTCGAGAACGTCGCCCAGGCGCTGTCGCTATTGCCGATCGGCTCCAAATCCTGGTTCAGCCGGCGCGACACCGCTGAAACCCCGGATCTCGAATATCGCACTTGTGCGACGTCATCCAAGGCCGATGCCAAGGCCGCCGCGGAACGCATGATCGGCCGCCGCGAAACCTATATGAGCGGCGCGGCCTGAACCGAGCCTTCAAGAACCGAGCCTTCAAGATTGGTTGAAGCAGCCGGTCGTTTGCGCCCGGTGTATTGCGGCGGGTTTGGACCTATATTCCGGCCTAATCTCAAAAAGCCCTCCAAGAGCCCCGAAGGAGTAACGCCATGACCCCGACTGCCGCCGCACGTGCTTCAAACGCTTCCGCGCCCTCGCTGCGCGACCGCCTGAAAGATCCCTCGCTGCTGCGCGACCAATGCTTCATCGACGGTGCCTGGACCGGCACGCCGTCGTTTCCGGTGAACAATCCCGCCACAGGCGTCGAGCTGGCGAAAGTGCCGCAAATGAACGCCGCGGACACCACCCAAGCGGTCGAGGCCGCCAGCCGGGCATTTCCCGGCTGGGCCAAGCTTACCGGCAAGCAGCGCTCCAATATCCTGCGCAAATGGTTCGAACTGATCATCGCCAACCGCGAGGATCTGGCGCTGATCCTGACCTCGGAGCAGGGCAAGCCGCTCGCCGAAGCGCTCGGCGAAGTCGATATCGGCGCCGCCTATATCGAGTTCTTCGCCGAGGAAGCCCGGCGGGTCTATGGCGAAACCATTCCGACCCAGCGGCCGGATGCGCGGCTTCTCGCCATCAAGCAGCCGATCGGCGTCTGCGGCGCGATCACGCCGTGGAATTTTCCCAACTCGATGATCACCCGCAAGGTGTCGCCGGCATTGGCTGCGGGTTGCACCGTCGTGCTCAAGCCCGCCAATGAAACGCCGCTCAGCGCGTTGGCGCTGGTGGCGCTGGCCGAGAAGGCGGGCGTGCCCAAGGGCGTGTTCAACATCGTCACCGGCGATGCGCCGCCGATCGGCAAGGTGCTCTGCGAGCATCCGGCGGTACGCTTCGTCGGCTTCACCGGCTCAACCGCGGTCGGCAAGATCCTCTACCAGCAGGCCTCCGTCGGGGTGAAGCGACTCGGCCTCGAACTCGGCGGCAACGCACCGTTCGTGGTGTTCGATGATGCCGATATCGATGCGGCGGTCGAAGGCGCGATGGTCTCGAAATACCGCAACATGGGTCAGACCTGCGTCTGCGCCAACCGCATCTACGCCCAGGAAAAGATCTACGATCAGTTCGTCGAGAAGCTGTCGAAGAAGGCCGCCGCGATGAAGATCGGCGACGGTACCGAGCAAGGCGTGACCCAGGGGCCGCTGATCAACATGAAGGCCATCGACAAGGTCGAGAAGCACATCGCCGATGCGGTCAAGGGCGGCGCCAGGATTGTCACCGGCGGCAAGCGCCATGCGCTCGGCGGCACGTTCTTCGAGCCGACCGTACTCGCCAACGTGCCGACCGACGCGTTGGTGTCGCAGGAGGAAACCTTCGGCCCGCTGGCGCCGGTGTTCAAGTTCAAGGACGAGGCCGATGTGATCGCGATGTGCAACAATTCGCCGTTCGGGCTGGCGTCGTATTTCTACTCGCGCGACCTCGGCCGGGTCTGGCGGGTTGCCGAAGCCCTGGAGTCCGGCATGGTCGGCGTCAACACCGGCCTGATCACGACGGAAGTGGCGCCGTTCGGCGGCGTCAAGGAAAGTGGCCTCGGCCGCGAAGGCTCGCGTCACGGCATGGAAGAATATGTCGAGATCAAATACGTGATGATGGCGGGCGTCTAGGCGCCATCCGCGTCGTCCCGGCGAACGCCGGGACGACATTTATTACCTTCGCAGCACCGCGATGGTGCGGTTGGCAAAACTCAGGCGTTCGGCCATCACGGTGACAAAATAGGTCAACAGTTTCTGGCTGAGCGTGGGATCGTCGGTCTTGATGGCCTCGAATTGTTCGGCGCTCAGCACGTACAGAATGCTGGCCACCTCGGCCTGGATCGTGGCGCTGCGCGGCGCCTGTGAGACCAGGCCCATTTCGCCGATCGTGGTGTAGCGGCCGAGGCTTCGCACCCGCGTGGTGCGGTCCTCGCCCGCGGGGATCATGATCCCGACGCGCCCTTCCAGAATGAAATGCATGGAATCGGCGGGATCGCCGGCGCGCACGATGGTATCGCCGGCCTCGACCTCGATGCGCTGGCAATGGTGCATCAGCGCGGTGGCGTCGCGTTCGTCGCCCAGAATCTGGGTGAACCAGTCGCGCAGGCTGGCCTCTTCCTGTTCGCGGCCCTGGTGCTGGGCGATCACTTCGTTCTCGCACCATTCCAGCGCGTGATCGAGTTCGGCGACGATGCTGACCTCGCTGGAGATGAACTCGCTCGAACGCAGCGCCTTTTCGGCGGCGGCGGGCAGATGCACCAGCACCAGCCGGATGCCGCGATCATGCGCGGTGCGCTTGATCTGCGCGAAGCTGTAGGCGGCCGAGGAATCGATGCCGGTAACCAGCTTGAAATCGAACACCAGGAAACGGCATTCGGGGTGCCGTGCCAGCAGTGCCTTGACGTGCTGGTACAGCCGGTTCGCGGAGCCGAAGAACAAATAGCTCTGCAGGTTCAGGCCCTGGATATTGCGGCCATGCGCCGACAGCAACGCCTGGTCGTCGCGCGACCGGTCCAGCGAGCTGCGATATTCCGAGCCGTCGAAATTGTATTTGATGGAGTCGATCCGGGCGGCACTCAGCGCAAACGTGGCGCAGCCGATCACGACCCCGATCAGGATGCCGGCGATGAAGCCCCATTGCACGATGATGACGATGATCGCCAGCAGCGACAGATATTCGGTCTTCGAAAGTCGATGCCGCGATTCCACGATCCATTTGTGCAGGGCATCGGCGCCGAGATAAAGCAGCAGGCCGCCGAGCACGAATTTCGGCATGAAGCCAAGCAGCATCGGCGCAACGGCGAGCATCAGCGCGGAGATCGCGGCAACGGTCAGGCCGGAAAGCCGTCCCGAGCCGCCGCCGTTGAAATTCAGCACGGTCCGGCTGACCGAAATGCAGCCGGTGTAGCCGCCCAGCATCCCCGTCAGCATGTTGGCGACGCCCGTCACGTTCAACTCGCGCTCGAGATTGGCCTCGCGGTGGGTCGCGACCTCGATGCCCGCGGTGTTGAACAGGGTGCTCGACGCCGTCACGAAGATGACGGCGATCAAATTGCCGCTGAGGTCGGGCAGGGTGTACCAGGGATAATGGCTGATTTCCTGGATGCTCCAGGGCAGCATGAAGGAAACATGCGGCGGCGGCTGAAAGGTCCAGCCCGAAGCCTGCGCCTCTGCCGGCGAGACACCGGCAAACCAGAAGATCATATGCGCCACGATCACGCCGCCGATCAGGATCACCGGCAGACCAAACGGACTGCGCGATCGATGCCAGGTCAGGTACAGCACCAGCGCCATGGTACCGGCCGCCGTCAGTTCCGACAGGGTCAGCGGATTTGCGAATTGGTCCAGCGTCCCCAATTGGAGGCGCATGCCGGTGATGACGCGGATTCCGCCCAGCACGATCAGGAACCCGGTCGCGCCGAGAAAGCCGCCAACCACAGGATAAGGCACATAGCGGATCGCGCGGCCCATGCGCGTCAGTCCAAAGCCGCACAGCGCGATACCGGTCACGATGGCCGAGAGCGACAGCGTGATGAGAACCGGCGCCAGCAGCGGCGCGCTCGGATCGGCCGCGATCACCCGTTCGACCAGCGAGGACGCCAATATCCCGGTCATCGCCGCGGTCGTGCTGTCCGGCCCCGCGACCGCGAACCGGAACGAGCTGCCGAGCGCGATCACCGTGGCAAGCACCGCCGATGAGATGAAGGTCGCCGCGACGCCATAGGACAAAAACGGCGCCAGCGGGCCGGTGAAGATCAGCAGCGAGTAGGACAGGCCGAAGGTGATGGTCAGAACGCTGGCGGCGCCGCCGCCGAGAACGTCGTTAATCGCCGCGCGTAACTTCGGACGCAATTTCGGAACGAGAATGATGGATTGGTCGACCACGCCCACATCTACCCCTGACAGCCGTGTCAGTGGTAGACGACGACAGCGCGCCGGGACAACAATATTTTCATCACAATTTCGGGTTGTGGTGGAACTCGCGCCAGGAGAACCGTTGCGACGCCATTAACCCTTGTCGCTGCGGCCGCCACGCGGCCGCAGCATCTCCCCGGCGGTCAGCGCCATCAAGTGCCTCCTGCGATCCTCAGATCCGTCCCGGTGACGCGGCGATAAGCCTCGAGATAGCGCTTGCTGGTGGCGTCGACGACGCTGGCCGGCAGCGGCGGCGGCGGGGCGTCGCCGTTCCAGCGGCCGGCGTGGCGCTCCACGTCGAGGTAATCGCGCAGCGGCTGTTTGTCGAAACTCGGCTGCGGCCGGCCGGGTTTGTAGACATCCGCCGCCCAGAAGCGCGAGCTGTCGGGTGTCATGACCTCGTCGATCAGGATGATCCGTCCGTCGGCATCCCGGCCGAATTCGAACTTGGTATCGGCGATGATGATGCCCTGTTCGCGGCTGATCTTTTCGCCGAGCGTATAGACCGCACGGGTCATGCTCTCCAAAGTCGTTGTCACCTCATCGCCGAGGATATCGCGCATCCGTCCAACCGTGATGTTCTCGTCGTGGCCGGTCTCGGCCTTGGTCGCCGGGCTGAAGATCGAAGGCTCGAGCTTGCCGCTTTCGAGCAAGCCCTGCGGCAGCTTCTCGCCGGCCAGCGTACCCTGTGCGGCATATTCCTTCCATGCCGAGCCCGAGATATAGCCGCGGATCACGCATTCGATCGGGAACACCGTGGTGCGCTTGCACAACATCGCGCGGCCGGCCAGCGAGGCGCGATGGCCCTGCAGCCCTGGCACTTGCGTGATGATGGTATCGGCATCGGCACTGATCATGTGATGCGGCACCACGCCTTCGAGCTGCTTGAACCACCAGGCGCTGATCTGGGTCAGTACCGCGCCCTTCATCGGGATGGTCTCGGCCATCACCACATCGAAGGCGCTGATGCGGTCGGTGGTGAGCAGCAGCACGCGATCGTCGCCGACGGCATAGATATCGCGGACCTTGCCGCGTCCAATCCGGGGCAGGGGAAGATCGCTGGCGAGCATCGTGTTCATCAATCAAGCTTTCATAGGATACGCCACCTCGCGCATGCGAGGCGGCGGGGACAAGAGAGGGAATGAATTCACTCCGGCAGCGGAATGAACTCGTGTTCGTTGGGAACATGGGCGAAGCGGCCGGCTTTCCAGTCCTGCTTGGCCTGCTCGATCCGGTCCTTACTGGAGGAGACGAAATTCCACCAGATGTGGCGCGGACCTTCCAGCGCATCGCCGCCGAGAAACATCATCCGCGTCGGCTTCAGGGTCTTGACGGTGATGCGGTCGCCGGGCCGGAAGATCAGCAGGCGCGGTGACTCATAGCGCTCACCCGCGATCTCGATTTCGCCGTCGACCACATAGATCGCGCGCTCCTCGTGATCGGGATCGAGCGGCAGGCTGACGCCCGCTTCCGCCGTGACCTCGGTATAGAACCACGGCGACACCATCGTCACCGGCGATTTCGCGCCGAACGCACTGCCGGCGATGATGCGCGCCGTAAAGCCGCGATCGGTAACCATCGGCAGGCTTTCGGCGGAATAATGCTGGAACGAGGGCGCGATTTCTTCGGAACCGGCCGGCAGCGCGATCCAGCTCTGCAGGCCCAGCATCTTCTGGCCGTCGCGGCGCTGAACCTCGGGGGTGCGCTCGGAATGGGCGATGCCGCGGCCGGCCGTCATCAGGTTCATCGCGCCGGGCTGGATCTCCTGGATATTACCCTCGCTGTCGCGGTGCATGATGCTGCCGTCGAACAGATAGGTCACGGTGGCCAAGCCGATATGCGGATGCGGCCGCACGTCCATGCCTTTGCCGGCAATGAACTGAACCGGCCCGAAATGGTCGAAGAAGATGAACGGGCCGACCATCTGGCGCTTGCCATGCGGCAGCGCCCGCCGCACCTCGAAGCCGTCGCCGAGGTCGCGGGTACGCGGCACGATCACCAGTTCGAGCGCCTCACAGGACTGCGGATCGCCTAGAATGGGGTCATTGGAGGGAAGCCAGCTCATCCGATGCTCCTGATTTTTTGCAGCCGACGATAGCAGGAATTCGTCGATTGTGCGCAATTATCACCATCGTTGCCTTTAGCGAATGCCGGCCCAGGCTACCGGCTATCGTAGCGGCTTGACTTGGGAATCGACGTTGGGGCATGGCATGGGGCTTCCTCCTCTGGGGCTCGGTACATGACCTTTACGTCGTGGCAGTTCGGTGTGTTTGCCGCGATTGTTTTTGGAGCCTACTACTTACCGCCGTTCCGGCCGTTCCAAGTCCAGCTGCTGGTCGCTGCCAGTCTCTTTTTCTACGGATATGGCCAGCCCGAGCTCTTGCCGCTGCTGGCGATCGCCGTATGCGGAACCTATCTCTTCCTGATCCTGACATTGCGCCAGCATCGATGGCTGCCTGTCGGCATCATCTTCAATCTCGGACTTTTGGCTTTCTTCAAGTACAAATTCCTGTTTCTTGATCCGAAAGCACCGATGCTTGTCGATAGCGCTGCGATCGACTTCCTATTGAAACTGCCCTTGCCGATCGGAATATCCTTTTTTGTCTTTCACAATATCAGCCTGCTGGTTGACCTGACACGGGACAAGACGGCGCCTGTCCCGCGGCTTGCCGACATCTTTCTTTACATTATCTTCTTCCCTCAACTCGTTTCCGGACCGATCACCCGCGCCGGCGCGTTCATGCCGCAAATTGAGCCGAAGCGGCTCTCGGATGTACCGTTCATCGACGCCGCAAAGTGGATTTTGACCGGATTCTTTTTCAAGCTCTATGTGGCCAACAATCTCAATGAGATGACGTCCTATATGGACTTCCCTCTGTACGAGACGTTGCAAACCCAGGACCGCTGGCTGCTTGTCATTCTCTACAGCTATCAGATCTATGCGGACTTCTTCGGCTATTCGGCGATCGCGATCGGGCTTGCTCTGCTGTTCGGCTACCGCCTCCCGATCAACTTCAACCTGCCTTACCTCTCGGCGTCCTTTTCGGAATTCTGGACGAGGTGGCACATCTCATTGTCGAACTGGTTACGCACCTACCTCTACTTTCCCCTAGGCGGCAATCGGCATGGAAGATTTCGCACCTATCTCAATTTGATGATCGTCATGGGCCTGGGCGGCCTCTGGCATGGGGCGGGGTTCAGCTATCTGACGTGGGGCCTGTTTCACGGAATTCTGCTTGTGATCGAGCGGCCGTTCTTGAACTTCCTGGAAGCTCTCGACTCGGCTCCCTTGAGAGCTTTGCGCGTCGCCGTGGTATTCTTTTTCGTCACGATGCTGTGGATTTTCTTCAAGCTGCCGAATTTCGACCACGCGCTTGGCTATCTCGCCGGAATGTTCACAGCAAACACCAATCCGAATCCTCCAAAGCTATTCTACAATCTCGCGCTGCTATATTCCCTGCCTGTTATGCTGCAGCACCTTCGTGGGGCTTCGCTGTTTGAGGGCGAACTGCGAAGGTGGGAACCGTACGCTTACGGCGTTCTCGGGGCGCTCGCATACCTGGAAGCGGGTCCCGAAAGCGCTTTCATCTATTTCCAGTTTTGAAGGCATTGAGATGCAGTCGAACGTGCCGGCCTGGTTTGGCAAATGCAGCTTGTCGGCCGCGCTCATATTTATCGCCTGCGGCATCGCGACCGCGCGATTTGGGCATAGCCTGCAATTACCTGCGACGACCGCGCGAGACGGCGCGCTCGTCACCTTGAACCGATATGTCGATAATCCGATCCCCGACATCGTTCTAACCGGCAGTTCGCTGACGTTCCGCCTCAAGGAAGAGTATTTTGAAACACCCCGGCTGCGGAATCTGGCGTTGGCAGGAGGGTCTGTCATTACCGGGTTGCAGATCGTCGCCAGCCAGCCGCAAATCCCTAAAATGATCATCGTCGAGACCAATGTGCTATCGCGCCCGCCTGACGCGGCGCTGGTGGAGCGTTTTTCGGCGCACGAGGGCCGCCATGGGCTGTTCTTTCGCCCGATTCGGACCGCGGTCGCTGCCTATGAGAATCGGATCCATGCTCCGGTGAGCCACGCCGAGGTCGAGGCTTCGCTGCAACGGTTGCTTGAGCAACCGCCCAGCGATTTCGACAATCACGTCTATGTCGATCGTGCGATCCAGCAAATGAAGGAGGAATATCCGATCTCCATCGTGAAGAAAAACGTTGAAACCATCAGTAAGCTGATTGACGCGCTTGAGCAGCGCGGCGCCCGTGTTTTGCTGATGGAAATGCCCTACGCGGCACCGATCGAGGCATCGCGCGCTTCGCGGACTACGAGCGAGATCGTGCACAGGGCGTTCCCGGATACAGGCCGATGGCTTCCGATGAATCTTGATCGGTCGGAGTTGCGGTGGGCCGATGGAGTCCATCTGGACGAGAGATCCGCAGTCTTGGTCAGCCGTTACCTGGATGAGCGATTTCTCTCCAGGCCGGATTATGCGCGGGCTCCCTCGAAGAATTGAACCGGCGGGCGAGCTGCACTAAATTAGTGCGGCGCGCATCAGCGCGCGGGATCGGGCATCACGCGATGCTGCTTTCCATTTTCGATGCCAGCCTGCGTGCTGGCTCCGCGATGGCGATTCATAGCGCTGGAATATTTGGCGCCGGAATATTGCGTTTATTGCCGTCCGAGTTGCGTGGCCTGCTCGACCCGATCAAATCGCTCCAGTGACAGGATCGCATCCGCCAGTTGGTCGGCGCGGCCGTTCAGGACCGGGCGGGCGAGTGTCAGGAATTTCTGCTGCATCGCCTGCGCATCCGGGAACGAGGTCGGTTCACCGGAGGGGTCGGCATAAAGCCGCTCATGCACGCCGTCGTCGGTGGTGATGCTGACGCGCGCGCCGAACGGGTGGGTGCGGCCGACTTCAAGCCGGTCGTCCTGCACCACGTCGAACTTGTCCGCCAGCGCGTCCACCGCGGCATCGCCGAGCCGCTCGTAATCGTCCCAGCCGAAGCGGCCCTGGTCGAGGGCGACCGCGCCGGTAAAGAACATCGAAAATTGTCCGCCGACGATCGAGGTCGGATGCCGCTTGGTGGCGGCATCGCCGGTCAGCGTGATGCCGTTGCGATGCAGGCCGATCTCGACCCGCTTGATCTGGTCCGGCGTGAGATTGTGTTCGCGCCGCATTGCGATCAGTGCATCGAGCGCGGCATGGGTATAGCGGCAGCTCGGATAGGGCTTGATGCCGATCTTCATGGTTTCATAGACATTCCCTAATCCCGCGACGGCTTTGTCGGGATGCGCATTGTCGCTGTAGCCGACCAGCAGGCCATGCTTGCCCTCGATCGATTCGCTCGAGCCGACAAAGTCATTGCGCGCCAATGTCGCCGCGATAACGCCGTTCATGGCGGCGGCGCCGACCTGATAGCGCTTGTTCCAGGCGCCATTGACCAGGAATTGCAGCGAGCCTGCGGCCTGGCTGCCGGAAACGCCGAACGCGGCGACGATCTGCTCTTTCGAAAGGCCGAACAGTTTCGCGGCCGCGGCTGCGGCGCCATAGGTTCCCGCCGTCGCCGTCGGATGAAAGCCGCGCGCATAATGTGAGGTGGGATCGAGCGCATTGCCGAGGCGGCAGCAGACTTCATAGCCGGCCACGATCGCGGTCAGCACGTCGCTGCCCGATGCGCCGACGAGTTCGCCGACCGCGAAGGCGGCCGGAACCACCGGCGCGCTGGCGTGCAGCGAGGAATTCAGCGTGGGTGTCGTCGAAATCCAGGGAGTGGCCGAGCGCGCCGTTGAGCAAGGCCGCGACCGCCGGGGTCCAGGTCTTGCTGTCGCCGAATACGGTGGCCTCGCCTTTGCTGTCGAGCGCAAGCGCTTCGAGCATCTTCAGTAGCGAGGGCGTCGATTCCGCATCGCGCCGCGCCCGGATCGTGCTGCCGAGAAAATCCAGCGTCAGCGCCTTGGCGCGTTCCAACACTTCCGGCGGGATATCGGCGAATTTCAGGTTGGCGACGTAAGCGGCGAGCGTTGCGGTTTCATTGGCCATGGCGTGTCTCGGCGTTGCCTCGTTGTTCTCGTTGCAATTTTGGTACGGCTGCCGAAGCGCGCCGTCAACCTGCGCCAACGGCGGGTCAGCCCCTTGCTTTCCATGCGCCAGATGGCCCGCGCGGGTAGCCTACCGCAACCTTCCGCAGCATCGCCGGCACGATCAGGCGGTGGAACGGCAGGATGATCGCAAGATAGAGGCGGCCGAACATATTGTGGGTTTTCACCAGCGTTGTCGCGGTCACCTGCTGGCCGGCTTCTGCATCACCCCCGGAAGCAACGACGTCGACCACGACGCGGAAATCCAGATGCTTGTCGTTGAAGCCTGCGACCAGCCGCTCCGGCGTTTGGGTCAGGACCGGAAACAGGCCGATGGTTTCTCGCGGCGGGTTCTCGCGATGGCCTGACGTTTTCAAGCCGAACGGCGCGACCAGAACATTGCGCAGCGTCAGCAGGGCTTCAATCCATGCCGGCGAGTGGCCCATCATGCGCTCGGCGGCATTGCGGGCGTCGAGGGCGCGTCCCTCCAGATCGACACGGAAGGCATCGACGAATTGCGCGCCCGACAGGAGCGGACCGGCGTCAATTTGGGGCGCGACCTCGTGAACCCTGATCATGAGGCAAGCCTGCTCGCCAGCAGGCGGAAACGCAAGATCAGAAGTGTCGCATAGATAGCGGTCCCGACCGACAACCCGATCCAGACGCCGAAGGCGCCAAGTTCGGTCCGGAAACCGAGCAGGCACGCCGTGGTAAATCCGATCAGCCAGTAACTGATGGCGGCAAACAACAGCGGCATGCGCGTATCGTTCATGCCGCGGAGCGATCCGGCCGCGATGGTCTGGACGCCATCGGCAATAAAGAAGGTGGCGCCGATCAATAGAAGATTGGCGGTCAGCCCGACGGCAGCACTTGCATCCTCCGCGACGCCGAAGAAAAGCCGCGCGATGGCAAACCGGCCCACGATCACGGCGAGGGTGAAGCCGGCGACGAGCACGATCCCAAGCAGGATCGCGACCAGGCCAGCGCGCTTGACCGCGCTCGGATCGTTGCGGCCGACCGCGTGCCCGACCCGGACGGTAGCCGCCATGGAGATGCCATACGGTACCATGAACAGGATTGCCGTGACCTGCAAAGCGACCTGGTGCGCGGCCAAGGCGGTGGTGCTGATCAGGCCCATCAAGAGCGCTGCGGCAGAGAACAGTCCATACTCCATCATGAATGACATCGAGATGGGCGCGCCGATGCCGACAAGCTGACGCATCAATCGCCCATCGATGCGCCAGATGTGTCCGAGCACGTGATATTTCCGGAACGGGCGGCGGCGCGTGGCAAACCAGAGGCTCGCCAGCACCGTGCCGAAATTGACCATCGTGGTGGCCAGTCCCGCGCCGAACAATTCCAGCCGCGGCAGCCCCCATTCGCCGTAGATCAAGAGATACACCAGCAACGCGTTGGCCGGGATCGCGCCCAGGGTGATCCACAGCGCGGGCTGCGGCCGGCTGACGGCGCCCATGAAAGCGCGGATCGCCATGAACCACAGCGCCGGCGTCACGCCCCAGACCAGGCCGAACAGATATTGCTGCGCCAGATGCGCAGCCGTGGGTGCCTGGCCCAGCACCAGCAGGATGTGCTCGCCGTAGAGCGAGAACGGCATGATGGGCAGCGAAATCAACAGCGCGGCCCAAAGCCCGGTTCGCAGCGCACGCCGCACCTGATGCGGATCGCGGGCGCCAAAGGCTTGCGCGGCCAGCGGTGCCACCGCCGATACCAGCCCCATTCCGATGGTGAAACTGACGAAGTACACGGTGCCCGCCAGCGCGGCCGCGGCAACCGCCTCGTTGCCGAGCCGTCCGATGAAGGCGAGGTCGGTCGCCATCATCGCGATCTGACTGAGTTGCGTCAGCGCCATCGGCACCGCGAGCGTCAACGTCTCGCTCAGTTCCTCCGCGAGATGATGTCCGGCCGCCGGCGTACGCGGGACGATCGATGCCGGTTCAAGCTTATCAAGGGCGGTCATGAGACGAGAATAGCACCATCGGCTGCCGAAAGTGTGTCGGCTATCCGACGCTATCCGCTCCGCGCTGGCACCCGGGTGATTTTGGCGCCGAGCGCATTGAGACGCTCATCGATGCGCTCATAGCCGCGCTCGATCTGGTCGGCATTGTTGATGGTGCTAGTGCCTTCGGCGCACACCGCGGCCAGCAGCATCGCCATGCCGGCGCGGATGTCGGGAGAGATCATCGACGCACCATGCATCCGGCTCGGCCCCGCCACGATGGCGCGGTGCGGATCGCACAGCACGATGCGAGCGCCCATCGAGATCAGTTTGTCGACGAAGAACATCCGCGATTCGAACATCTTCTCGAACATCAGGATCACGCCGTCGCATTGGGTCGCGGTCACGATGGCGATCGACATCAGATCGGCCGGGAAGGCGGGCCATGGCTGGTCTTCCAGCTTCGGCACATGACCGCCGAAATCGTCGCGGATCTTCATCGTCTGATTGGAGGGCACCACGAGGTCGTCACCCTCGACGCCGCAAACGATGCCGAGCCGCTCGAAGCCCATCCGGATCGAACGCAGATGCTCGACGCCAGCGCGCGCGATGCGGATCGGCGAGCGTGTCACCGCGGCAAGCCCGATCAACGAGCCCACTTCGATGTGGTCGGGACCGATCGAATAGTTGGCGGCCCCGAGCGTCGCGGGGCCGTGCACGATCATGGTGTTGGTGCCGATGCCCTCGATTTGCGCGCCGAGCGCCACCAGGAAATGCGCGAGGTCCTGCACATGCGGCTCGGACGCAACGTTGCGCAGATGGGAGGTGCCGTGCGCGGCGACGGCAGCGACCAGTGCGTTTTCGGTTGCGGTGACGCTGGGCTCGTCGAGGAAGACATCGGCGCCGGTCAGGCGGGTGGCGCGGAATTCGAGCCGGTGGGTCGCGGTGACAGTGGCGCCGAGCTGCTCGAAGGCGAGAAAATGCGTGTCGAGACGCCGCCGGCCGATGACGTCGCCGCCGGGCGGCGGCAGTGCGACCTCGCCGCAGCGGGCCAGCAACGGGCCTGCCAGCAGGATCGAGGCCCGGATCCGGGCGCAGAGGCCCGGATCGAGATCGGCGGCGCGAATTTCCTTGGCATGGATCGCAAGCGTGTTGCGGCTTCGCCATTCGGCCGCCGCGCCCACCGAGCGGACCAGTTCCACCAGTGTTTCGGTGTCGCGAATGCGCGGCACATTTTCCAGCGTCACCGGATGTTCGGTCAACAGCGCCGCGGCGATGATCGGCAGCGCGGCGTTCTTGTTGCCGGACGGTTCGATGGTTCCCGTGAGCCGGTGGCCGCCTTCGACGATGTACTGAATGGGCGGCACGGGCTCACACGTCCACGGTGGCGCTGAGCGAATTATCCTGGATGAATTCGCGGCGCGGTTCGACCACATCGCCCATTAGCTTGGTGAAGATGTCGTCGGCCTCGTCGACTTCCTTGATCTTGACCTGCAGCATTGAGCGCTCATTGGTGTCGAGCGTGGTTTCCCAGAGCTGGGCCGGATTCATCTCGCCGAGGCCTTTGTAACGCTGCAGCGCCACGCCCTTGCGGCCGGCGTCGGTCACCGCCTCGAACAGACTGACGGGGCCGTGGATCGCGGTTTCGGTATCCTTGCGGCGCAGCAGGCCGGGCTTCGGGTAGGCTTCCTGCAGCCTAGCGGCATAATCGTCGAGCTTGCGCGCGTCGGCGGAGCCGAGCAGCGCGTCGTCGATGATGGCGACATCCTTGACGCCGCGCACGGTGCGCTCGAAGGAGAAGCCTTCGCCTTCGGTGAAACGCCCGACCCAGCCGCGCTCGACCTCATCGGCCAGCGCATCCATCCTTCGCGCGATATAGTCTGCGGCCGCGTTGGCGGTCGCGACGTCGCCGGTGATGCTCGGGCTCAGCACGCCGGCGATCGCCGCCTGCTCGACCACCCTGCGGTTATAGCGGCTGTGCAGATTGTGCAGCACGCCGCGGATCGCGCGGGCATCCTCGACCAGCGCCTGCAGGTCGCGGCCGCTGCGATCCTCGCCGGTCGCCAGCTTGAAGACGCAATCGTCGAGGCCGGTCTCGATCAGATAATCTTCCAGTGCGCGCTCGTCCTTCAGATACTGCTCGGACTTGCCGCGCGTCACCTTGTAGAGCGGCGGCTGCGCGATATAGAGGAACCCGCCCTCGATCAGCGACGGCATCTGGCGGAAGAAGAACGTCAGCAGCAAGGTGCGGATGTGCGCGCCGTCGACGTCGGCGTCGGTCATCAGGATGATCTTGTGATAGCGTAGCTTGGAAAGGTCGAAATCGTCGCGGCCGATACCGGTGCCGAGCGCGGTGATCAGCGTGCCGATCTGCTCGGAGCCCAGCATCTTGTCGAAGCGCGCGCGCTCGACATTGAGGATTTTGCCGCGCAGCGGCAGCACGGCCTGGAATTCGCGGTTGCGGCCCATCTTGGCGCTGCCGCCGGCCGAGTCACCCTCGACGATGAATAGTTCCGATTTGGCCGGATCTTTTTCCTGGCAGTCGGCGAGCTTGCCGGGCAGCGAGGCGATGTCGAGCGCGCCCTTGCGCCGCGTCAGTTCGCGCGCTTTCCGCGCCGCCTCGCGGGCGGCGGCGGCCTCGACCACCTTGCCGACGATGACCTTGGCTTCCGCAGGATGTTCCTCGAACCACGACGCCAGCGCCTCGTTGAGGACGTTTTCGACCACGGGTCGGACTTCCGAGGAAACCAGCTTGTCCTTGGTTTGCGAGGAGAATTTCGGATCGGGCACTTTTACCGAAAGTACCGCGGTGAGGCCTTCGCGGCAGTCGTCGCCGGTCAGCGCGATCTTTTCGCGCTTGGCGATGGCATCGGCATAGCCGTTGACCTGACGCGTCAGCGCGCCGCGGAAGCCGGCCAGATGGGTGCCGCCGTCGCGCTGCGGAATGTTGTTGGTGAAGCACAGTACGTTCTCGTGATAGCTGTCGTTCCACCACAGCGCCGCCTCGACCCCGATGCCGTTCATGTCGGCTGCGATCATGATCGGCGAGGGCACCATCGCCTTCTTGTTGCGGTCGAGATATTTGACGAATTCCTCGACGCCGCCGTCATAGCGCATTTCCTCGCGCTTCTCGACCGCGTGGCGCATGTCGGACAGCACGATGTTGACGCCGGAATTCAGGAACGCGAGTTCGCGCAGGCGATGCTCGAGCGTCGCAAAATCATATTCGACATTGGTGAAGGTCTCTTTCGAGGCGAGGAACGTCACCTCGGTGCCGCGTTTGCCGTTGGCGTCGCCGACCACCTTCAGCGGCGCCACCGCGTCGCCATGCGCGAACTCGATGAAATGCTCCTTGCCGTCGCGCCACACCCGAAGCTGCAGCGTGCTCGACAGCGCGTTGACGACGGAGACGCCGACGCCATGCAGGCCGCCGGAAACCTTGTAGGAATTCTGGTCGAACTTTCCGCCCGCATGCAGCTGGGTCATGATGACTTCGGCGGCGGAAATGCCCTCACCCTTGTGGATGTCGACCGGAATGCCGCGGCCGTCGTCACGCACGGTGACGGAGCCATCGGCGTTGAGCACGACTTCGACCGCGGTGGCGTGGCCGGCAAGCGCTTCGTCGATGGCGTTGTCGACGACTTCGTAGACCATGTGATGTAGGCCGGAACCGTCATCGGTATCGCCGATATACATGCCTGGCCGCTTGCGGACGGCGTCGAGGCCTTTCAAAACCCGGATCGATTCCGCGCCGTATTCGACGGGAACGGAATGCTCAGTGTCGGCGGTGGTTTGCCGGGCTGGTTCTGTCATGTGATGCCTTCGAGGATGTCCCGAATCAGCCGCGCAAAATCAGGCGCTGATTGGCTTATTTATGCCATGAAAGAGCCCATGCGCCTAGCGCAAAGGCTCTATCAACAAGTTATTGAATAAATGGGATTTTTTGATGGTTTTTCAAGGCGTCCGGAAGCCGATTCGGCGGCCTCGAAAAAGCGTGATTTGGGCCCTCGTTTTCGGCTAGTGACGCGGCGCGATCCGGCCGTTTTCGACGTCGAAAATTTCGCCTGACGGGCCGATATCGGCGAAGGCCGCGGGGTCGGCGCCGGTCATCCAGACCTGGGCGCCGAGCTTGGCCAGCTCGTCGAACAGCGCCTTGCGCCGGTTCGGATCGAGATGCGCAACGACTTCGTCGAGCAGCAAGAGCGGCGTGATGCCGGTCATCTCGGCGACCAGATTGGCGTGCGCCAGCACCAGCCCGATCAACAGCGCCTTCTGTTCGCCGGTGGAGGCGTCGCGGGCCGGCATATTCTTCGGCGCGTAGATCACCTGCAGATCGGTGAGATGCGGACCATCGAGCGTGCGGCCCGCCGCGGCGTCGCGGGCGCGTCCCTGGCGCAGGATGTCGCGGTAGCGATCCTCTACCGAAGTAGCCGGCTCGTTCATCAGCGCGTTTTCCATCCAGCCATCGAGCATGATGTCGGCGGAGGGAAATGCGGATTGCGCGCCGCGGGCGCGCAGCATCGCTGCCAGTTTCGTCAGGGTCTGGCCGCGCATCGCCGCAACCGCGACGGCGAGCTCGGCGGTTTCGCGTTCGATCGCGTCGCACCAATGATCGTCGAAATTGCGCACCTCGAGCAGGCGGTTGCGCGATCGCAAGGAGCGGTCCAGCGCGGAGACCCGCGCCGAATGCTCGCTGTCGATCGCCAGCACCAGCCGGTCGAAGAAGCGCCGCCGCTCCGACGCGGCCCCCGTGAACAGCCCGTCCATCGACGGCGTCAGCCAGACCATGCGCAGATGATCGCCAAAGGCGGTGGCGGAACTTACCGGCTCGCGGTCGATCCGGCAGCGCCGGCTGGTGGCGGCGGCTTCACTGCCCGGCGCATCGATGCCGGTGCCGAGGGTTGCAAGGCCCAGCGCGCCCTCGACCTCGGCGGATACCGCCCACGAGCCATCGCCCTGGACGTCGGCGACGTCGTCCAGCGTTGCGCGGCGCAATCCGCGCCCCGGCGACAGAAACGAGATCGCCTCGATGCAATTGGTCTTGCCGGCGCCGTTCGGTCCGACCAGCACCACCACATCACCCCGCGTCTGCAGGCTCGCCGCACGATAATTGCGGAAATGCGTCAGGCTAAGGCGATGAATGCGGGAAGGGGTCATGCAATCTCAGTCGTCATTGCCGGACATCACGTATTTGCGTCGTTCAAGACGTAGATGGCCGGGACAAGCCCGGCCATGACGCAATCTAATCAGCTTCGGCTCGAACAAAGGGCCCTACACCCGCATCGGCATCAGCACGTAGAGTGCGCCCTTTGAATCCTTGTCCTGCACCAGCGTCGGCGAGCCGGGATCGGCGAGGCGGAGTACGGCGACCTCGCCTTCGATCTGGGCCGCGATATCCAGCAGATAGCGCGAGTTGAATCCGATATCGAGCGCATCGGAGGCGTATTCGACCTCGAGCTCTTCGGTGGCACTGCCGGAATCCGGATTGGTCACCGACAGCACGAGCTTGCCGGCGGATAGCGCCAGTTTCACCGCACGGCCACGCTCGCTGGAAATCGTCGAGACGCGGTCCACCGCGGCCTCGAAATCCTTCTTGTCGACGACCAGTTCCTTGTCGTTGTTCTGCGGGATCACGCGGCCATAATCCGGAAACGTGCCGTCGATCAGCTTCGAGGTCAGCACCACATTGCCGATGGTGAAGCGGATCTTGCCTTGCGACAATTCGATCTGCACCTCGGCCTCGTTGTCCTCGATCAGGCGCTGCACTTCGCCGACGGTCTTGCGCGGCACGATCACGCCGGGCATGCCGGCCGCGCCCTTTGGCAAGGGTAGGTCGACCTGGGCGAGACGGTGCCCGTCGGTGGCGACCGCGCGCAGCGTGGCGGCCGTGGCGGTGCCGGCGGCATGCAGATAGATGCCGTTGAGATAGTAGCGGGTTTCCTCGGTCGAGATCGCGAACTGGGTGCGATCGATCAGCCGCTTCACGTCGGAGGCGGCGAGCGTGAACGAATGTGTCATGTCGCCGGCGGCCAGATCGGGAAAATCGTTTTCCGGCAGCGTCTGCAGGGTAAAGCGCGAGCGGCCGGCGCGGATCGCCAGCATCGAGCGATCGCCGTCTGCTTCCAGCACGATCTGGGCGCCGTCAGGCAATTTGCGCACGATGTCGTAGAACATATGCGCCGGCACGGTGGTGGAACCGGTGGTTGCGGATTCCGCCGCCAGCGTTTCCGTCACTTCGAGGTCAAGATCGGTCGCCTTCAGGGACAGCCTTGCGCTCTCGGCGCGAACCAGCACGTTGCCGAGGATCGGAATGGTGTTCCGGCGCTCGACCACACGATGGACGTGCCCCAGCGATTTCAGGAGTTGCGCGCGTTCGACGGTAACCTTCATTGCAATACCCGCCTGATCCGAAAGATGGAAAAGCCGGGCGGCCCAAGGGGCGCGCCGGGCGTTTTGAGACCCGAAAGGCCCGATCAAAGCTGGATTTGATCAAGCCCATGGGGGTGCCCAAGTTGGCGCGGATGGCGCGCCAGCGCAAGAGACGCGTGACCCCGTTCCCCACGTTTTGCGGGCAATCTGAATGGTAACGGCCCGTCCTGGCATCTGCCGGAACGGGCCGTGAGGAACTGCTGCCGAACCGCAGATGGCCGGCAATAGGCTCTTATTCCTGCAACTGGCGTTTGAGCGACTCGACCTCTTCGGAGAGTGTGCCATCCTTCGACACCAGGGCTTCGATCTTGCGCACGGCATGCAATACCGTGGTGTGGTCACGTCCACCGAAGCGGCGGCCGATCTCGGGCAGCGAACGCAGTGTCAGCGTTTTCGCCAGATACATCGCGACCTGGCGCGGACGGACCACATTGGCGGTTCTGCGCGACGACAACAGGTCGGAGCGGCTGACATTGTACTGCCGGGCCACCACGCGCTGGATGTCCTCGATCTTGATGCGCTTGGGTTCCTGCGGGCGGATCAGGTCGCGCACTTCGCGCTCGGCCATTTCCAGGGTCACCGGCTGGGCGTTGAGCTTGCTGTGCGCCAGCAGGCGATTGATCGCGCCTTCGAGATCGCGGCCATTGTGGGTGATGGTGCGTGCCAGATAATCCAGCACCGGTTCCGGCACGTCGAAGGTTGCATGATGCGCGCGCGCGGCGGCGACGCGCGACTTGAGAATGCCGAGCCGCAATTCCTCGCCGAGCGATCCCATCTCGACCACAAGGCCACCGGCCAGCCGCGAGCGCACGCGATCATCGAGGCTCTCCAGATCGGACGGCGGACGGTCGGCCGCGATCACCACCTGGCGGCCGGCGTCGATCAGTGCGTTCAGCGTGTGGCAGAACTCCGCCTGGGTCGATTTGCCCTGCAGGAATTGCAGATCGTCGATCACCAGCACGTCGATGCCGCGCAGCGCTTCCTTGAAGGCAAGCGCGGTCTGCGTCTTCAGGGCCGCGACGAAGCCGTACATGAATTTTTCCGCGGTGAGGTAAAGCACCTTGCGCTCGCTGCCGGAATTGCCGGCCCAGGTCACCGCCTGCAGCAGATGGGTTTTGCCGAGGCCAACGCCGGCATGGATGTAGAGCGGATTGAACATCACGCTGTCGCCGCGCCGGCCTTCTGCGACCTGACGGGCGGCGGCATGCGCCAGCGTGTTGGAACGGCCGACCACGAAGCTGCCGAAGGTCAGGCGCGGGTCGAGCGGCGAACCGCCAAGCGCATCATGGCTGGCGGAAACCGGCGCGATCGCGGTGGCGCGCAACTCGGGCGCAGCGCGGCCGTCGGGCCGCTCGGTGCGGCGCGCATCGACCGGCGCGGGCGCATCCTTGGTGGGTGCCGCGCATCGCATCGCCGTGCGCACGGTGAGGTCGATCCGGTGTACCTCCGGCATCTCCGCCTGCCAGCAGGAGAGCACGCGTTCGGCGTAATGGGCCTGGATCCAGCTCTTGAGGAAGCGGGTTGGAACCGAGAGCCGAACGCTTTCGTCCTGCACGCTTTCGAGGTCCATCCGCGCGAACCAGCTCGTATAGACGTCTTCACCCACGCTCGTGCGCAATCGACCCTTCACGCGTGACCAGCGATCCTGTTCCATATTTGACATTGTCCGATGACTTCTCTGCAAAGAGTAATTGGTGGGTTGATGAAAACGCCGTGCGGGGTTCCGCGCGGCGTGACCTCAAGCGGGGCATCGTCTCCAGCCATAGACCAGCCGTTCGGCGGAACGCCGCGTGGCAAATCATTGGTTGGAAAAGAGGGGCTTCCGCGAGGTCAGCGCGTACTCGACGGTCTGTCCGGAGCACGCGCAGGAGGACGCGGACTCGCCGCGTCCGAGGCATCCAATACGGTGTCGTTCAAAGATGAAATCTGATCGTCCGCCGCGATGATTTCGTAAAGCATACAACCTCCCCGTCCCGCCGCGGTTGCCCACGGCAAGTTGTCATTCCACATATGTTTCAAATTCGGTCGGCAACGTCTGAAACTCAAAATCGTTCAGCCGCTAACCGGACACCCTCACCCGTCTGCCTCAACGTTCACGCGTTTCGCTTCCGCGCTGCTGGATTCGTCGGCTCGTGCGTATCTCTCTTGTTATCGCGAGCGAGGCCCGAAGGCTCGCTTGAGAAATTTCGACACAGACCCGCCGTCCTCATATTGCTATGAGTTTCAACCCGATCATCGATTGGAAACGTCGCTACGTGCACACCGCCGCCGATTTGCACGTCCGCCCCTAATTCTCAAACCGCGCTGATCTGGAGAACCGTGGGCGCCGCGAACGAGTAAAGAAATACACTATGCACAACTTCTGACAATCCGTTGATTCGCGGTTCGCGGGTGAGTCTTCGCCGATGTTGCCGCGCTGCAATTGCGAAACTCGAAAGCAAGTTTTTGAATCAGCGCACAGAATCGCGCAAAGCAGGCACTGTCACAAATCTCCGCGCGATCGCGAAAATTTTTCACAAAATTTTTACGTTTGATCTCGCGGCGGTGGCTTTTCGAACCACTTGGCCTCGCTATGTGGATAAGTGATTAGCGAAGCGTCGTTTTTCGCGATTGTTTTTCAGGGTAACTCCCGCTCGGTATTTTCAGATCGAAGCCGAGCGCTATCCCATCCCGATCGCGTAACGACCGGATTTTCTCGCGCGTGTTCACAGCATCATGGGTGCAGCAAATTGCACCACGTAGAACTACGGGAAAAAACATGACACGCGGGTAGGTGTGCGGCAATGAGACAATTCGACCCGCAAAACAAAAGCCCGGCAGAGCCGGGCTTTGACGAAAATCAGATTTGATCAGCTCGTTCGTTTCACGCCGAACGAGTGGCGCGAAACAGATGGCCTGGCCAGCTTACTTGTCGGATTACTTGGCGAGCTTGGCGATCTGATGGGCGAGGCGCGAAACCTTCCGGCTCGCGTTGTTCTTGTGAATGATGTTGCGCTGCGCTGCCTGCATCAACTCCGGCTCCGCGCTGGCGAAAGCCTTCAGCGCCGCGTCGCGGTCGCCGCTCTTGATCGCTTCCTCGACGGTACGAACCGCACCGCGCATCTGGGTACGACGCGACTTGTTGATGATGGTGCGGCGGGCAATCTTGCGGGTCGCCTTCTTGGCGGAAGTGGTATTGGCCATGTTCTCAAATTCCTTCGGCGGTGATCGGTCGTGGGTGCTCGGGCTTGAACGCGCCGGCCGTTCAACCACGTGATCGACGCTGGTGTATTTCCGGATATTCTCGCTGGATGCCATTCGTGGAGCGAAAAGGCTCACTTGATGGCGCCGTTCAAAGAATAGCGGCGGCGAGATTGCGCCCGCCGCCATTGCCGGTCTTATAGAGGGCGCGCTTGGCAGCGTCAACGCCTTCCGACCGCTCCGGAACCGGGAAGTCCGGCCCAGGCGCGCCGATAAGGTGCTGATGAGGTTGAATTTCTCCCGCCACCCCGGTAATGGCTGACAGCGTTTGGGGCGCGGGAAATAGAGGGTGACGGATGATCCGCGGTTTTTTCCGGCTTGTCGGGCTGTTGCTGCTGGCCGGTGGATTTGTCTTCATGGTCTATGACGGCGCCCGCTGGGTGGCCGACCAGACCTTGCGGTTCACCCGTTTCGGCGAGTTCTGGAACGATATCAACCAGTCCAGCCAACAGGCGTTCCGGGCCTGGGTCGAGAGCCATGCACCCTGGCTCTGGAACAGCGTGATCAGGATTTTGCTGGATCAGCCGGTGTTTGCCGTGATGGGCGTCGCGGGCATCCTGCTGATGTTGCTGTTCCGGCCACGCAAACCGCTGATCGGCTATTCCAGGAACTGATGCGGCGCCGGACCTTGCCGCGGCCCGGGCATCTCATCCCGCTACATACGATTTGTTAACCATAACCGGTGCAAGACTCTGGCTGTCTCGCTATGAGGGATGGCTCCAGTGCGGGTTGCGCGCGCGTTTCGATTGCCGATCATTGCCGCCATGACTGCGCTCGGCCTGTCGGGCTGCATGCACACGTCCGGACCGGTTGCGACCGCGCAGCCGCAGAGCGATCTCGATTACATGGCTTACGGCCAACCCTATGGCGCAGCGCCGCGCGGCTATGTCGCGGCGTCGTCGAATGATGGCGGTGGCGCCATCAGCGCGCTTCGCGCCAGTTTTGCTTCATCACGCCCAAGCAATTATGCGTCTGCGCCTGTCGCGGCTCCCGTTGCGGCGGCGTATGCGGCCGCACCGATGCCGGTCGCCTATGATGCCGCCTATCGGCTCGATGCCGGCGACAAGCTGCGGGTCGTGGTCTATGGCCAGGAAGGCCTCACCAACACCTATGCGATCGACGCCGGCGGCTCGATCACGATGCCGTTGATCGGCGCGGTACCGGCGCGCGGACGAACGCCTGCGGGCCTCGCATCCGAAATCACCGGGCGCTTGCGCAACGGCTACATCCGCGACCCGTCGGTGGCGGTGGAAATCGAATCCTATCGGCCGTTCTTTATCCTGGGCGAGGTCGCCGCGCCCGGCCAATATCCTTACGTGCCCAATATGAGCGTCGAAAGCGCGGTCGCGATCGCAGGCGGCTTCTCGCCGCGGGCACGGCGTGATCTTGTCACGCTGACCCATACCGACGGCGCGGGCTCATCCCGCGTCGTGGTGCCGCTCGGCACGCCGCTGAATCCCGGCGATACCGTCCTCGTCGGTGAACGCTGGTTCTGAACCAACTTCACCGTCATTCCGGGTCCATGCGAAGACGCAGATCCCGGAATGATGATGTCAGGATGCGCGGAGGTCGCCCGCTCTACTTCTTCATATGCTTGGCAAAGAAGTCGAGGCTGCGCGGCCAGGCGATATCAGAACTGGCCTTGTCGTAGCTGGTGCGTTCGTCGCAATGGAAGCCGTGCTGCGCGCCCGGATACACATAGACCTCGACCTCGGGCTGCTTGGCCTTGATGGTGTCGACGTCGGTCAGCGGAATGCCGTGATCCTGTTCGCCGAAATGCAATTGCGTCGGCACCTTCGGCTTGTCGTCAGCAAAGCGAACCACGGCGCCGCCGTAATAGCCGACCGCTGCCGACAACCCCGTCAGCTTTGTCGCCGCCGCATAAGCGACGCTGCCGCCGAGGCAAAAGCCGATGATTCCGACCGGGCCGACGCTCTTGACCGCGTCGATCGCTGCCTGGGTGTCCAGCAGCATGGCGGGCCAATCCGGGTTGGCGACGAATTTGCGCGCGACGGCAATTTCGTCGGGCGAGTAGCCGGACTGGAAGTTGGGTTCGATGCGATCGAAGATCGATGGCGCAATCGCAACATAACCGGCGCCGGCGAGACGGTCGCAGACCGCGCGGATGTGATGATTGACGCCAAAAATCTCCTGGATCACCACGATGGCGCCCTTGGGCGTACCTGCGGGGTCGGCGCGATAGCCGCCCGATTGAAAACCGTCCGAAGCCTTCAGTTTGATATCTTGTCCCACGGTTGATCCATTTGTTGGGGGTTGCAGTTGTCGAGGTTGGTATCGTTGAGCGCTGATCGTCTTCGCGATTATCCTGGCGACATGGCCCGCGCGGTTATTGCCACATCCAGTTTTGACCCCAATCGCCTTTCCAGCCGGCCAGCCTGCCGCGGCGGAACTGCAGATAGAGCCGGTCCTTGTGCAAGAACAATCCGCTGCCGCCGATATTGCGGAACGCCAAAAAGATTTCGTCGCCCGGACGGCCGCTGACATAGTTCAACGCTGTCCCCAGCGCCCGCGAGGTGTCTTCGACGTTCATCCCGATCGCCAGCGGAGTATTGTTCGACAAGGTCGCGGTGAAGGGCGGTGAGCGCGCGGTGTCCAGCGGCGGAAGCGGCTGCGCATAGGCGGCGGGGTCGCATCCCGCCGACAGCGCGACCAGCAGCAACGCACCGCGCACCAACCTGCTCACGATCAGGCCACCTTTTCGGCAGCGCGCGGCAGTGCGTCGAGAAACGGCATCACCGCCTCGATAAACGCCTGCGGCTGGTCGATGTTGACGGCGTGGCCGGCGGACGGGATCACGGCTTTTCTGGCGCCGGGTATCTTCGCGGCCATATAGTCGGAAGCGGCAAGGAACGGCGTGTCATCGGCGCCGACCACCACCAGCGACGGCACCTTGATCTCGGGCAGCACCTCGATCACCCTCGCATCGCGCTGGGTCAGCATGCCGCGCGCGGCGCGGGCGAGGCCCGACGCGTCGCGGTGGCTCACCGTCGAGCGTTCGCGGCTGGCGGATTTCAGCACATCGAGGCCCTCGCGGTCGAAGCGGTCGGCGGTGGCGCGCGCACGCCCGTTCCAAACCTCGCGGGCGTCGTCCTTCTTGAAGCCGGGCCCGGTATCGATGATGAGCAGTGCGCTGACGCGTTCGGGATGCGCCCGATAAAATGCCAGCGACATGTATCCGCCGAGCGACAACCCGCCGACGATCGCCCTGGCCGCGCCGACCTCGTTGAGCAGCGCCGCGATATCGGCAACCGTCAGCGCTTCGCTATAGGCCGCCGGATCGGCGGGGTAATCGGACTGGCCGTGGCCGCGCATGTCCCACAGGATCAGTTGATGCTGTTTCGACAGCGCCTCGATCTGCCCGTTCCACATCGCCGATGTCGACGAATAGCCGTGGGTCAGGATCAGTGGCGGGCCGCTGCCGTGAACTTCGTAATAGATCTTGACCCCGTCGCGATCGAGCTTCGGCATTTTGGGATTTCCTGGCCGCGTCCTGGAGGAACCTTGCGTGGCCTTATCCTAGCGCGATCCGTCAGCCGTTGTGAAATGCGGAAAAGCGGTGGGGTGTCGGCGCCCGTGCAATTTGATCGAGGGCCCGGTTATAGCCGATTGCCGCAGCGCACAACGCAACTTCATTAAATTTGTACGTTTCGCGGTAGGTGCGCGTTCACGACGCCTCTTAAGCCGTAAGGAACTCACCCGGAGGTAGTCTTTGCTACGGCCAATTGCCGCAAGTCAAAGAGGATCCATGAACGCCCTCGCGAACAAGACTTTGACCAAACGCCGGTTGCTGCTGGCGTCGGATCGAAGCGATCAGAGCAGTGAACTCGCCGACATTCTTCAATCCGTGAGCGAGGTCGATACCATCTCGACATCAGATATTCCCGACGCGCCCGCCGCCGGCCTGTCAGGTATCGTGGTCGATATCAATTTGCGTTCCGCCGAAAGCGTGCAACTGGTGCGCAACAAGCTGCGTGCCGAAGCCTACCGGCCGTTGCCGCGTTTGTTCGTTCTCGCCGACGCGCTTCACCACGGCTCGATGCAGGCCTGGGCGCTGGGCGCAACGGATACGATTGCGCGCCCCTTCGATGCGCAGGCAATCCTGGCGCGCATCCGTTCCGCATTTCCCGACAGTGACGGCTACGACGCGACGGATCGCGGCCAGACCCTGAACACCGGTATCGCTGCCGCCCATACGGTGATGGTCAAGATATTCGAGAAGCTTCCGGCGGGCGTTCCGCTGACGCTGGAAGATATCGTGCAGGCCGAGAACAAGATCCTGAGGGCCATCAAGCACTCGTCGCTGCGGGAATGGCTGACGACCGTCGGCTGCCATCACACCGACAGCTATCGCCATTGCCTGTTTGTCACCGGTTTCGCGGTGGCCTTCGCACAGCATCTCGGCATGCGTGAGGATGACCAGCGGCGGCTGGCGCGCGCCGCGTTGTTGCACGATGTCGGCAAGGCGTTTGTCCCCGTCGCCATCCTGGACAAGCCGGGCGTTCTCAATGTTGAGGAAATGAGCGCGATCCGCGAGCATCCGCGGCTGGGCTACGACGCGCTGGCCGCGCAAGGCGGTTTCCCGCCCGAAATGCTGGACGTGATCCTGCACCATCATGAGTTTCTGGATGGCACCGGCTATCCGGACGGACTGAGCGGCAATCAGATCAGCGATATCGTGCGCCTGACCACGATCGTGGATATCCATGCCGCGCTGGTGGAGAAGCGCGCCTACCGGCTGCCCTTCACCCACGCCAAGGCTTTCGAAGTCATGGAGCAGATGGGCGGCAAGCTCGACCAGCATCTGCTCCAGGCATTCCGGCCGGTGGCGATGGGAAGCTCTTGAGGGGTTGGCGCGTCGGGCTTTGCGCAATGACGAAGTTAGTGCACGCCGGCCGGCGTCACTTCGCAAACGGCGCTGCCGCATACACCACGTCGCCGCCGACCATCGTCAGCAGCGATCGGATATTGCCGATTTCCTTGACCGGCGCGGTCATGTAATCGGCGGACAGCACCGCCAGGTCGGCTGACTTGCCGGGTTCGAGCGTCCCGCGTCTGGCGTCGTCATTGGCCATGAAGGCGGAATTGCGCGTGTACATGGTCAGCGCCTGCTGGCGGCTCGGCGCTTCGTCCGACCCGCGGGTTTGCGTGCCGCCGATCGTGGTGCCGTCGAGATACCATTGCAACGCAACGAACGGATTGTAGGACGACACGCGGTGCGCGTCGGTGCCGCCGGCGACGGTCAGGCCCAGCCTCATGGCCGTTGCGATCCGCGGCATCATCCTGGCCTGATCGGCGCCGACATCGTGCTGCAGCCGCTCGCCGCCGAAATAAAGGCCGTCCTGAACGCCCCAGACCAGACCGAGCGATTTCATTCGCTGCAGATGGTCCTCGGAGGCGTTGTAGAGATGCAGCACGGTCCAGCGGAGGTCGCGAACCGGGTAATCCTTTTCGAGGTCTTCGACGATATCGAGCAAATTATCCACGGTGCGGTCGGGGTTCCAGTGGATCTGGATGGTGTAGCTCTTCGAGGCGGCCCAGCGCAGCAATTCCGCCAGCTTCGCCTTGCCGTCGGGCGTGATGTCGCCGTCGGTCCAGTCGGCCCAGACCAGAATCTCGCCGGGGCCGTTGAAGTGCAGCATCGAATCGCCGAACCCCTGCGGCAGCAACTGCGTCAGGTTCTGCAGATCGGCAAGTTCGCTGCCCGGCTTCGGCGCGCAAAGGTGATAGGCGACCCGCACCGTGAGCTGCCTGTCGTGCCATAGCCTGAACACGGCCTGATAGTTGGCGGGGTACATGCTGACCCCGCCGCCATCGACGATGCCGGTGATGCCAAGGCTGTTCATCTCGGTGAAGAACTTGCGGGAGCCGTCGACCTGCTGCTGCATCGTCGGCTTGGGCAGCTTGTCAAAGATTTTGCCAAGCGCGTTGCCATTGGCGATCACCACGCCGGTCGGCTTGTTGTCACCGTCGCGTTCAAGCTTGCCGCCGGGGGTGACATCCGAATCGCCGTGGATGCCAAGGGCTTCCATCGCCTGTGGCGTCAGCAGCAGCCAGTCATAGAGATGCTGGATATAGACCGGATGGTCCGGCGCGATGGCGGCTACTTCCGCAGTGGTCGGCCGCCGTTTCTCGGCGAATTGTTCCTCGGTCCAGCCGCCCGCCACGACGATCCACGAGCCCGGCTTTTGCGCCTTGGCGGCCTGGCGAATCTTCTCCAGCGCTTCCTTGAGCGTCGGCACGCCGATCCAGTTGACCTCGGTGCCAAATGTCAGCGCGGCGCGGATGCCGTGGATATGCCCATCGGTCAAGCCCGGAATAGCGGTGCGGCCGCCGAGATCGATCAATTTTGCCTTGGCGCCCGCGAGTTTTTTCATCGCGGCGGATGAACCGGTGGCCAGCACCTGTCCATGCGCGATCGCCAAAGCCTGCTGCACCGAGAAATCCCTGTCGACCGTGAGGATTTTGCCGTTGAACAGCACGGTGTCGGCCGACTGCGCCGAGGCGATGCCGGCCGGTAGAGATAAAGCGGCGACGACGGCGAGGGCACCGATCAAGCGGGTTGAATGCGAGGAGAAGCCCGTCATGTTGTTTCCTTTGTTTTTTGGACCGCGCTCGTCTCAACCCAGCATCTTGCGCAATTCCGCCTTTGCCACCTTTTCCAGGGTCGAGCGCGGCATCTCGTCGACAAACCGAATCTCGCGCGGCACCTTGAAGTCCGCGAGCGCGCTGCGGCATGCGGCCATGACGGTGTCGTGCAATTCCGGTGGCGCGCCATCGACGCCAGCATGTGGAATGATGAACACCACCGGCACCTCGTCGAGCATCGGATGCTTCTTTGCCACCACAGCGGCCTCGCGCACGCCGGGCACCACCGCGATCACCTGCTCGATCTCGGAAGCCGCGACATTCTCGCCGCCGACTTTCAGCATGTCCTTGGCGCGATCGCCGAACTTGACAAAGCCGTGTTCGAGCAGCGTCACCCGATCGCCGGTGATGAAATAGCCGTGCTCGTCGAAACTCTCGGTGGTGGCCTTCTCGTTGTGCAGATACTCGGCAAACAGCGACAGCCCGGGCACGCCCTTGATCGAGAGGTTGCCGGTGCCGCCGACCGCGGTCGGCCTGCCGTCGTCGTCGGTAATACGGATGGCATATTCCGCCGCTGCCCGGCCGATCGACATCGGCGTGTTCGGTTGATCGACCTCGCCGATGATGCCGTGGGTGATAGTCTCGGTCATGCCCCACCAGCCGATCATCTTGATGCCGAATGCGGCGAAGGCCGGCGGCTCGCACACCGCGGTGCCCCACAGCCGGAATTTATGCTGCTTCGGGATCTCGTGCTCGAGCAGGGCCTTCATGCAGAACGGTATCGTCGAGGTCCAGGTGCAGCCGTGCTCGAGCGCCACCGGCCAGAACCGGCTGGCGGAAAATCGCGGCTGGATCACACAGGTCGCGCCGACCCACAGGGTCGCGAGCATCGAATAGGCCAGCGCGTTGGTATGAAACAGCGGCAGATAGGTCTGGTGTACGTCGCCGGCGTGCAGATCCTGATGCGATGCGTTGATCTTGCCGCCCCACAGCGCATTGGCATGGGTCCACAGCACCGCTTTCGGGCGCGACGTGGTGCCCGAGGTATATTGCACGCTGCAGGGTGCGGCGGGATCAATGCTGCGGCGCGGCCGGTCAGCGCTGTCGGCGAATAGTGACTCAAAACGGTCGCCGCGTGATGCGGCGGCGCCTTGCGCGGGCGCAGCGCCGGCATCGTGCGAAATCACCGCGAGCCAGCGCAAGTTCCGGCAATGCGCCGAGACCATGCCGGCGTAGGCCGGCTGGGTAATCGCGGCGACCGCCCCGCAATGGCCAGCGAAATATTCCATTTCCGCAGGAGCCGAGCGGGTGTTGGTGGTGACCGCGATGGCACCGAGCTCGATACAGGCGAACCAGGCCAGCATGGCCTCGATGCAATTGTCCAAATGAATCAGGACGTACTCGCCAGGCTTGATGCCGCGTTCGACGAGGCCCGCGGCCAGCGCGCCGACCCGCTCGTGGAATTCGCCGTAAGTCCAGCTGCACGCCGGCGCCTCGAACGGCGCCCAGATCAGAAACGGATGATCTTTCCGCGTCTGGCTTCGCATCCGCAACAGCCACGGCACGTCCATCCCGGCAAACGGCCCCACCACACCCGGCGCGCTGTGTGTGTTCGACATGCTTCCTCCCGCGCGGCCTTATCGGCTGCTTTAACTTTGCTTGGGAGTATGTGTGCCACTGGATCACGAGATGATCAAATGCGCGGTATTCGCGCCGTCATTCCGGGGCGATGCGGAGCATCGAACTACGATGTGCAATGGCGCATGGGGAATCTCGAGATTCCGGGTCTGGTCCTGCGGACCATCCCGGAATGACCAACCCTAATCTCGAACAGCGCGCACCCGACGGGTGAACGCCGTATATTTTGTTGGAATGACGCTGTTATTTTCTCAGTCCGCCCCGTCCTCATACGACGAAATCTCGATCAGACTGCCGTCGGGATCCCGGCAATAGACCGAGCGCAGCGTGCCGATGGCGCCTTGCTTCGCGACCGGACCCTCCTCGATCGCGACGCCGCACGCCTTGAGGTGTGCGACCACCTCCTGCGGCGTCGCGCCGGTCAGAAAACACAGATCGTCGCTGCCGGCGGCTTCATGGTCCGCGGTGAACCATTCCACCTTGTCGGCGCCGCGCGGCCGTACGTTGATTTTCTGGTTGCCGAAAATCAGCGAGGTGCGCGTCGGCTTGCCCTGGCCCGGGTCGAATACCTTGATCTCCATGCCAAGGATTTTTCGATACCATTCGGCGGAGCGCGCGACGTCGGAAACATTGATCACGATATGGTCCAGTGCATGGACTTTGACCGGCATGGATTATCCTTTCGTCGCGTTTCGATACGGGGGTGCCGCACTGGCCGCGTCCGGCTTTGTTTGTTACAACGCGGGCCGGCGTCAATTCAACAAGAACGAACCGCGGCCGCTGGTCGTATAAGACAGCAGGGAGAAAATGCATGGCATCACGTCGCGCTGCGATCGGTCTGGTCGCGATGGGCCTCTCGGCTCTGGTCTGGTCGACGGGCGGGGCTTCCGCGCTGGATTATCCAACCCGGCCGGTTCGCTTCGTCGTCGGATATCCGGCCGGCGGTGCCACCGATATCATCGCACGTCTGATCGGCCAGAAACTCTCCGAGCGGATGGGCCAGCAATTCGTGATCGAGAACAAGCCGGGCGCCGGCAACAATATCGGCACCGAATCGGTGGTCAATGCCGCGCCCGATGGCTACACGGTGCTGCTGATCAATCCGGCAAACTTCGTCAACGCCTCGCTATACGCCAACCTCAACTTCAATTTCATCCGCGATATCGCGCCGGTCGCCTCGTTCAACCGGGTGCCGAATGTGATGACGGTCGCGCCCGGCGTGCCCGCGAAGACGGTCGCCGAATTCATTGCCTATGTGAAGGACAATCCCGGCAAGGTGAACATGGCGTCGTCGGGAAACGGCACCTCGGTGCATTTGTCCGGCGAATTGTTCATGGCGATGTCGGGCGCCAAGATGCTGCACGTGCCCTACAAGGGGGCGGCGCCGGCGATCACCGATCTGCTCGGCAACCGCGTTCAGGTGATCTTCGACAACATGCCGTCGATCATCGGACACATCAAAGGCGGGGCGGTCCGCGCGCTGGCGGTGACAACGGCAACGCGGTCTCCCGAATTGCCTGATGTGCCGACCGTCGCCGAAACCGTACCGGGTTATGAGGCGAGCGCGTTGTTCGGCATGGGCGCGCCGAAGAAGACGCCGCCGGAAATCATCGCCAAGCTCAACCAGGAGATCAATGCGGTGCTGGCCGATCCTGAGGTCAAGAAGCGCCTGGTCGAACTCGGCGGCGATCCCTTGATCAGCACGCCGGAGGCTTTCGGCGAGATGATCGCGGCCGAGACCGAAAAATGGGAAAAGGTGGTGAAGTTCGCGGGCCTGCGGATCGACTAGACACACCCGGAAACGTGAACGGGCAGCCGCCTTGTTTTGATCGCAAGGCAGCGGTAAAGCCCTCAATGTTGATGCGGAGGATATGAATATGCGCCATGTGATGTTGGGACTATTTGGCTTGTTGTCGGCGAGCGCCGTCACGATGGCCGGCACGGGTTCGGCCGCCGCATTCGACTATCCCTTTTGCATTCAGGGCGCAGAACTGGGCATCCCGGGCGATTGCTCCTATCCGAGCTACGAGGCATGCTTGGCGGCCGCCTCCGGACGCAATCTTTACTGCAACATCAATCCTCGGGTCGCGTTCCGGCAGCCGCCGCCCGAACCGCGCCGGCACGGCCGGCGGTATTATCCGGACTACAATGACTGAGCGCGCAAAGCGACGCGATCGATCGCGCCGATCAACGGCGTGTTTCGGTCAGCAACGCCTTTAGCAACCTCTGCAGATCGACGAAATCATGCGGGCGGCCTTGCGGTCCTCCTGATCGACGATGGGATCGCCCGTCCCGAGCGCGGCGCCCTTTGCGGCGCTGCCGGTCCCGGAAGATGAAAGTGCGGTGCCCGCGGAGTTGGTTCCAGGCGCCATCGGGCTGGTGCCAGACGCGCCGCCGGTCGACGACGACGACGAGTGGTGCATGCCGCCGCCCATGCCCCCACCGCCGCGGCTGAACGCCGCCACCGGAAACAGGGTCGAGAGAACGACGCAACCGACTGTCAATGTTTTCATGGTCGATGTTTTCATGGATTCCTCCATTTTGACGTTCAACAATTATCGTTTAGTGCGGTTCCCTTCGCTGATTTCACGCTTCTGTAACCGGCCCTAGGCCGCGGCCGGTTTTGCTTTGGCGAAGACGACCCCTTTGGCTTCGGTGCCGGCGGCGGTCAGCCCTGCGATGATGATCGCGACCGTGCCTGCGACGATCGCCAGCGCGAGGCCATAATTGCCGCCGAAATGCTCGGCGATGCTGGCCTGCAGCGTTGCGTTTACCGATGCCAGCAGATTGCCGAGCTGATAGACGAATCCGGGGAACGTGCCGCGCGCTGCATCCGGCGACAATTCATTGAGATGCACCGGTATCACGCCCCACGCGCCCTGCACCGTGAATTGCATCAGGAAAGCGCCGATCGCGAGCATCACGGGGCCGGACGAAAACGCCCATAGCGGGATCACCGGCAGCGTAAGCAGCGCCGCGATAACGATACAGCGCCGCCGGCCGAACCGTTCCGACAACGTACCGAACAGGATGCCGCCGCAGATCGCGCCGATATTATAGACCACCGCGATGATACTGACGACATGCGGCGTGAACTTGTGTTGCACCTGCAGGAATGTCGGATAGATGTCCTGCGTGCCGTGGCTGAAGAAATTGAACGCGGTCATCAGGAGGACGGCGTAGATGCCGAGCTTCCAGTGCGATCTCAGCACATCCAGCGTGCTGCCGCGTTCGACCGTCGCCTCTTTGCTCCAGCTCGGCGATTCCGGCACGTTACGCCTGATGTAAAACACCAGTAGCGCCGGGATAACGCCCACCATGAACATGCCGCGCCAGCCGATATAGGGAAACAGCACGCCGTAGACGATCGAGGCCATGAAGTATCCGGCCGGATAGCCCGATTGCAGCAGGCCCGAGACGAATCCGCGCGCATGCGGTGGGATGCTCTCCATCGTCAGCGATGCGCCGACGCCCCATTCGCCGCCCATCGCAACACCATACAGCGCGCGGAGGATGATCAGCACGGTCAGGCTGGGCGCGAAACCCGACGCGAACTCCAGCAGCGAATACAAGAGAATGTTGACCATCAAGGCCGGCCGGCGGCCCCAGCGGTCGGCGGCGCGGCCGAACAGGAACGCCCCGACCGGGCGCATCGCCAATGTCAACAAAAGGGCCAGCGTGACGTAGGTGATATCGACCTGGAATTCCGCGGCGATGTCCTTCAGCACGAACACCAGCAGGAAGAAATCAAATGCGTCCAGCGACCATCCGAGAAAGCTTGCCGCGACGACGTGCCTTTGTTCGCTGGTCCAGCCAGACAATGCAGCAATAGCCATCGCGAGGTGCCTCGACCGATAGGAGAGGCAGCAATGTTCCACAGTTCCACAGAATCCGGCAGGTGAATAGCGGGGGTCTGAGTTGCAAAAGCATCGCCTTTGCCTTGCAGCGATAAAAGCCCCACAGCAGCAAACCCTACCGGTGCCGCTGGCAGCTACGTCTCGCTCAACCGGGCTTCTTGGTGCAGACGGTAAGGATTCCCGCGGTCTTGGTGCATTGCCATTGGTCGCTCAACATCGCGCTGGCAACCGGTTCCGACCGGGTCAATCCGACTGAAGCAAATGCCGCGGTTCCGGCGACGGCCAGAATTGCGATGGTGAGTACGGTCGCTTTACGGGTCCAAAAGGTCCATGTCATTGCCTTTACTCCCATTCGGGTACGCCGAGAATAAGAGCAAGCGCTTCATTGTTATGTGAACGATGTCACTATTCCTGGATTTTTGTTCGCATCCCCGCGCGGGCAACGGTAGCATCGACTGGCGAAATTGTGATGGGATCGTGAAAGGCCGTGTTCGTCAGCCTGCTTCAACGTCGGCTTCGAAAAGGACACTTCCGAAAGGCACACTTATAAAACAGGATTTGCTTGTAAAACGGGATTTGGACGTTTGACCGACTTTACAGGACCACGTGGAATTGCGCCGCGCTGGACATCAAGCGCCAAGAGCGCGGTGGGCACGGCCGCGCGCGCGGAAAGCCGCGTCTGGTTCACCGTCAGCCACGGCATACTCAACGAAATCTACGCGCCGCGGCTTGATACCGCCTGTATCAGGGATTTCGGATTCATCGTCACCGCCAAGGGATATTTTTCGGAAGAGAAGCGCGATACAAGCCAAACCGTTGAGATGATCGAAGACGGCGTTCCCGCGTTTCGGCTGGTCAACACCGCCGTCGACGGCCGCTATCGGATTTCCAAAACGGTCTTCTCGGATCCCTTGCGCGAAGTGGTGCTGCAGCAGATCCACTTCGAGGCGCTGGCAGGGACGCTATCCGATTATCAGGTCCACGCCCTCATCGCGCCGCATCTCGTCAATGCCGGCGCCGATAACACCGGCTGGTGCGGCAATTTCAAAGGCAGCGAGATGCTGTTCGCCGAAGGTCGCGGAGCTTCGCTCGCGGTAGCGTCATCGGTTCCGTGGCTGGCGCGTTCGGCCGGCTTTGTCGGAATTTCCGACGGCTGGCAGAGCCTGTCGCGCGGCCAGGGATTGCGGCAGGAACTCGATCGAGCTGAAAACGGCAATGTCGCCATTTCGGGGACGCTCGATCTGGCTGCGCATGACGGGCGCGCCGTGCTTGCGATCGGTTTCGGAACGCTGCCCGAGGAAGCGGGATTACGCGCGCTGCTCAGCCTGCAGCAACCGCTGCAGGCTGCGCTCGAGCATTATTGCGAAGGCTGGCGACAAAAGCAGGCCGAATTGCTGCCGCTCGACGAACCGCGTGATCCTACCGGACCAAATCGCTACCGCGTCAGCACGGCGGTGCTGGCCACGCATCGCGACGAGGCCTCGGGCGCCATCATTGCGAGCCTTTCAATTCCCTGGGGCTTTTCCAAAAGCGACGACGATCTCGGCGGCTATCATCTGGTTTGGCCGCGCGACCTCGTCGAAACCGCCGGCGGATTGTTGGCCGCGGGCGCCACCGCGTCGGCGAAGTCCGTGCTCGATTATCTGGTTGCGATCCAGGAGGCGGATGGCCATTGGTCGCAGAATTCCTGGCTCGATGGCCGGCCTTATTGGGGCGGCATCCAGATCGACGAGACCGGCTTTCCGATTCTGCTTTACGACATGCTGCTGCGGGCGGGCGCGATCGAACCCGCGGACCGTGCGCGCTATATCGGCATGATCCGCGCTGCGGCGGGCTACATCGTGCGCAACGGACCCGCGACGCAACAGGATCGCTGGGAAGAAGACGGCGGCTACTCAGCCTTCACCATCGCGGTCGAGATCTCCGCGCTGCTCGCCGCCGCCGACGCCATGGAAGCGGCAGGCGAAAGCGCGATCGCGACATATCTGACCGAAACGGCCGATGGCTGGAACGAGCAGATCGACGATTGGGCCTATGCGAGCGATACCGAAATTTCGCGCAGGCTCGGCGTTGACGGCTATTATATGCGCATCGGTTACGGATCCGGGGACGCCCATGCGCGGTCGCACGGGCTGATTCCGATCAAAAACCGGCCGAACGCCAATGAAGCGCTCGAAGCCGGGCTTCTGATCAGCCCCGACGCGCTGGCGCTGGTGCGGTTTGGCCTGCGCGCCGCGGATGACCGGCGCATTCTCAATACCGTGAAGGCGATCAACTCGTTGCTTCGGCGTGACCTGCCGGCGGGCTCCTACTGGTATCGCTACAACGATGACGGCTATGGCGAGCATCAAGACGGCGCACCGTTCGACGGTTCGGGCATCGGCCGGCTGTGGCCGCTGTTGACCGGCGAGCGCGCGCATTACGAATTGGCGGCGGGCCGGCCGGACGAAGCGCGGCGGCTGCTCGCCGCACTGGAGGCCTCCGCGAGTTCAGGCGGCCTGATCCCCGAACAAATCTGGGACAGCGATGACGTTCCGCGGCAGGAATTGTTTCTCGGCCGTCCCTCCGGCAGCGCGATGCCGTTGGTCTGGGCGCATGCCGAACATATCAAGCTATTGCGCTCGCTGCGCGACGGCGCGGTGTTCGACATGCCGCCGCAGACGCTTAACCGGTACATCAAGAACGCGCCGCCGCGGGGGCCGATCGTCTGGCAGCTCACCTTGCCGATCGCGCGCGTCGCGCGTGGCCGGGTGCTGCGGCTGGAATTCATGGAAGAGGCGCGGATCCATTGGTCGACCGATAATTGGAACACGATCGCCGATAGCCTGACGGTTCCGACCGGCCTTGGCCTGTATCGGCTCGATCTGCCAACCGCTGACCTGACCGACGACGGCATCATCCGCTTCACGATGTTCTGGCCGAAACAAAACCGCTGGCAAGGCGTCGACTTCCAGGTCGCGGTCGTCAAGCCGGTCTGACCGGCCGGCCGCTGCAACTCCGACAGGATGGATCAAGACGATGAACGGCAAAAAAGACATCAAGCTGCTGCTGGCAGACGTCGATGGCACGCTGGTAACGCAGGACAAGGTATTGACCGAGCAGGCGGTGGCCGCCGCGCAGGAATTGCGCAAGGCCGGCATCACGTTGGCGCTCACGAGTGGCCGGCCGCCACGTGGCATGAGCATGCTGATCGCGCCGCTCAAGCTCGAGGGCGCCATCGCGGGCTTCAATGGCGGCGTCTTCGTCAATCCCGACCTGTCGGTGATCGAAAGCCATCTGCTCGATTTTGCGGCCGCCAAGGAAACGCTGCAGCTGATTCTCGATCAGGGTCTCGACGCCTGGCTATATACGGAAAAAGAGTGGCTGATCCGCGACGCCAAGGCGCCTCATGTCGCACGCGAGGCGTGGACGGTTAAGTTCGACGCCAAGGTCGTGAGCGACTTCACCGACGCGCATCTCAAGGACACCGTGAAGATCGTCGGTGTCTCCGACGATCTCGAAAAGGTCGCCGCGTGCGAGAAGCTGGCGCAGCAGAGGCTGGGAGAGCGGGCCAGCGCCGCGCGCTCGCAAGCCTATTATCTCGATGTCACCCATCCGCAGGCCAACAAGGGCGCGGTGGTGCTGAGCCTTGCAAAGCTGCGGAACATTTCGCCGCAGCAGATCGCAACCATCGGCGACATGCCTAACGATGTCCTGATGTTCCGCAAGAGCGGATTTTCCATCGCCATGGGCAACGCCAGCGACGAGGTCAAGTCGCAGGCATCCGCGGTCACCGACAGCAATCAGGCCGAAGGTTTTGCGAAAGCGGTGCGGGAATTGATTTTGAACGGCGGCGCATGAGGGGGCCGTAAAGCAATATTTCGATCGACCTGAAGATCTCTTGTTCTCGATCGCCTAGTACTGATACCAAGGGCGGCATGTCGGATTTCGTCCCTTCCTCTTCATCCGTGAAATTTCTTCCGCGCATCGAGTCCTTGCGCGGCGTCGCGGCGTTGTGCGTCGTCGGCTACCACGTCGCGGGCTTGATGTCGGCGAGTGCTCCGCATGGCATGGCCGACGCGGTGATCTACCGGGTCCTTTCGGCGGCCCTGAATGGCACCGGCGCGGTAGTCGCGTTCTTTGTCATCAGCGGGTTCGTTCTGGCGCGTTCGCTGGATGCCAATCCCGATCCGGTCCGTTTTGTCCGCAACCGTGTGTTCAGGCTATTCCCGGCAGCCGCGTCGGTCGTTGGGTTGTTGGCGTTTCTGCATTGGAAGTTCGGAATTTATGTCGGCTATGAGGCGAATTTTTCGCCAGCGAATGTTCTCCTCAACATGCTCTTGATAAAATCCGACATCAACGGGCCGATGTGGTCGATGACGGTCGAGTGCGCGGCAACCCCGTTGATCTGGTTCAGCGTATGGCTGTTCAAGAGAAACGGGGAGCAGGCGCTTTGGGCTGTGATCGCGGTCTTGTTCGCGCTTTCGTTTTGGGGGGCGTACGTGAATCTGTTCGGAGGTTTCACCAACCTCACGCCGCTGCATGCATTCGTCGTCGGCTGCCTGGTCCATTTTCGCGGCGAGCGGGTTGCTGCAGCGATTGGCCGGAACGCGACGACTCCAGTGGCCGCATTGTCGATCATCGTTTTCTGCATTTGCGGATCGCGGCATCAGTCGGGCATCGTTACGATGCTGGAATGCCTCGCCGCGGCAATCTTTATCATTTTGCTGGTTTGGCAGCCGTCCGCGGCGTTGTTCAGGCCGCTCGACGCCAGGCCGGCCAGATTTTTCGGCGCCATTTCCTACAGTTTGTATCTGCTGCACATGCTGGGCATCAGCTTCGCGATCCGTTTGCTGGATCCGCTGGGCCTCTACGCCCATGGAATGGCGATTTCCGCGGTCACGATCCTGACCACAATAGTGGCCGTCCTGTTGACGACGCCGGCGGCCTATCTGTCGTGGCGCTTGATCGAAGTGCCCGCCATTGGATTCGGCAAAGGCTTCTACCGGCAACGCGCTTCAGCGCCGGAAGCGGTGTAACTTCAGCCGACGGCCCCGACGGCAATTCGAGAGCATTGCCCGAAAGAAGTTGCGCGTCAGTGGTTCGGGCCTTGGAAGACCCGAACCCGTTTCATCCGACCGGAAGTCCGGCCTTAGTATTAGTAGCCGTTACCGTAACCACCGCAGGAGCTGCAACGCGGCTGCACCGGCGCGTAGTAGCTATAGCCGGGGGACACCATCTGGATGCGCTCTTGCGTGGCGTATTGCGGCGGGACCTGTTCATAGGCAACGCCTTCGGGCGCAACCATCACGGTCCGCGGCACCATCACGGTGCGGTACTGCGCCGGCGTGCGGTGGGCGATCGTGCGGCCGGGGGAAACCATCACGGTTTCCTCGACGGTGCGATACTGCGGGGGAACGACCTGCTGCTGATAGCAGGTGCCGCAGGGCTGCGGCGGCACGTAGCAGCTATAGCAACCGGCGGAGGCGGCGGTCGGGATGGCTGCAGCGAGGATCGCGGTGGCGAAAAGAGCGGCGGTAACGCGAGACATGGAAACACCTGCTGGCTTGAGATGGCTTCGAGGCTGCACCGCAACCCCCACTGCAGAACAAGGTCTAATCGGCAGGTGTCCCGCGTCAACTTGAGTCGGTCGTTTACCTTGATGAATATCGCTAACGAGCGCTGAAGCGCTCGCCCGTATCGTTGCGTCGGCCGGTGGGACGGGCTGTATTTTTATGCCGCGGACGAAAGTGAATCGGATGTTAACGATTCGTCTCTAGTTTAGCCCGTTACCACAGATCGCACGAACGGCGCCTTGGGCGTCGCGCACTGAACGGATCCCGATGTCAAAGCTGTCTAAGCTATTCTCCAACCGCTCGATCGCCTCAAAGCTGGCCACCATGACCATCGTCGGCGCCATTTGCATGGCGCTGGTCGCGACATCGGTGCTGCTGGTCGCGCGCAACCAGTTGATCACCGAACGGACCGAGAAGGCACAGGCGATTGTCGATGCCATCTGGCAGGTCGCCGATGGTTTTCAGCAAGCGGCGGCCGCGGGCAAGATGACGGAGGAGGAAGCCAAGGCGAAGTTCTTCGCGGTCGCCAGTTCGGTCTGGTATGAAGGGCACACCAACTACGTCTTCATCTACGACATCGAGACCGGGATCTGCGTCGCCACCGGCATTTCGACGTTGCTTGGCAAGGATGTGCGCAACCTCAAGGACGCCAGCGGGCTTCCCTTTGCCTCGATGCTGATCGATATCGCCCGCGAGGGCGGGGCCGGCGCCGCGGTTCGCTATACGTTTCTGCGCAGCAGCGCCGATCCCACGCCGCTCGACAAGGTCGCCTGGGGGCGTGGCTTCGCGCCGTGGCATCTGATGATCGGAACGGCGCAGTACATATCGGCGATCGATGCGTCGTTCTGGTCGATGGTCCGGACCGCTTCCGTCGTGATCGCCATCCTGATGCTGCTGTCGATGGCGATCGCCTGGGCGATCACGCGCAGCGTTGTGAAGCCGCTCTCCGGCCTCAAGGAGCGCATGGCCTCGCTGAGTGCAGGCGAACTCGAGGCTCCCGTCGCCAACGCCGACCGGTCGGACGAAATCGGCCAGATGGCGCGCACGGTAGGTGTGTTCCGCGACGCCATGATCGAGACCAATCGCCTGCGCCAGGAGCAGGCGGCCGTGGAGAGCCGCCAGGCCGAGCAGCGCAAGACCGACATGAACCGTCTTGCCAACCAGTTCGAAAGCGAGGTCGGCGAAATCATCACGCTGGTTTCCAGCGCCGCGAGCCAGCTGGAATCATCGGCTGTCACCCTGAGCAAGACCGCTGACACCGTTCAAAAGGTCAGCCAGCGCGCGGCGAATGCATCGAGCGACGCTTCCACCAGCGTGCATTCGGTGGCTGCCGCCAGCGAGGAACTGGCGTCTTCCGTGGTCGAGATCGGCCGCCAGGTCGATGCCTCCGCCCGTATTGCCAGCGAGGCCGTCGACCAGGCGCAAAAGACCGACGCGCGGATCAGCCAGTTGTCGCAGGCCGCGGCGCGGATCGGCGACGTGGTCGATCTGATCAAGACCATCGCGGGCCAGACCAACTTGTTGGCGCTCAATGCCACCATCGAGGCGGCGCGCGCCGGTGAAGCCGGCCGCGGATTTGCCGTCGTCGCCGCGGAAGTGAAGACATTGGCCGAGCAGACCGCCAAGGCCACCGGCGAGATCAGCCAGCAAATCGAGGATATCCAGTCGGCCACCGAAGATTCGGTGGTGGCCATCAAGGAGATCGGCGCGACCATCGCCCGTATTTCGGAAATTTCCTCCACCATCGCATCCGCGGTCGAGGAGCAGGGCGCCGCCACCCAGGAGATTTCCCGCAACGTACAGCGCGCCGCGGAAGGCACCTCGCAAGGCACTGCCGACATCTCCGATGTTCAGCGCGGCGTCGCCGAAACGGGCGCGGCCTCGTCGCAGGTGCTTTCGGCCGCGCAGTCGCTGTCGAACGAGAGCAGCCGGCTGAAGCGCGAGGTCGGAAAGTTCATGGACACCGTTCGCGCGGCGTGATCCGTGAGCCAGTTTTTGACTTCCGTCTGATCTGGCAAAACAGGCAATGAGTTGATGTTCTACGGCGCCACGACTTCGTCGATGGCGTCGTAGACAGCATCAAGCTCGCTATCGCTGCTGCAATAAGGCGGCATGAGGTAGATCGTGTTGCCGAGCGGCCGGATCAGCATATCTCGCGCCAGAAACTCCTGGTAAAGCCGAGGGCCGATAGTGGCGAGATAGCCCGCGTCTGACGTCACGATATCCAGCGCTGCGATGGTTCCGATCTGACGGACGTTGCTGAAGCGCCGATCGCCGCGAAAACGATCCAGCCGCCTTTTATGCGTGGCGGCGATCCGGTCGATGCGCGCCATCACCGGTTCGGTTTGCCAGATTTCGAGGTTCGCAACCGCGGCGGCGCAAGCCACCGGATTGGCCGTGTAGGAACTGGAGTGAAAGAAGGTCCGGGTCCGGTCGGTCGAAAAATGCGCCTCAAAAATATCCGCGCGGCAGAGCGTCACGGCGAGCGGCAGCGAACCGCCGGTCAGTCCCTTGGAATAGCACCCGATATCGGGCGTCACGTCCGCCTGCGCGCACGCGAACAGCGTGCCGGTGCGGCCCCATCCGGTCATGACCTCGTCGGCGATGAACAGCACATCATAAGCCCGGCAAATCCGCTTCATTTCCGCCAGAACCCAGGGTGGATAGATCAGCATTCCGCCGGCGCCGAGAATCAAGGGCTCGACAATGAGGGCGGCGATCGTGCCGCTCCGGCAGGCGGTCTCCAAGGCATCGAGCGTCGCCTGTTCCGAGCCGGCGTGAGGAAAGGCAAGCCGCTCGACATCGAACAGCAGGGAATCATAGGACGCATTGAACACGCCGCGCTCGCCGACCGACATGCCGCCGATGGTGTCGCCGTGATAGGCGCCTTCCAGCGCCAGAATGCGGTGGCGGCTCTCGCCGCGATGGCGCCAGAAACCGAGTGCCATTTTCAGGGCGACCTCGACCGAGGTCGATCCGCTGTCCGAGAAGAAGACGTATTCGAGTTCCGGCGGCGTGATCGCGATGAGCTGGCGTGCCAGGGTTTCCGCCGGCTCATGCGTGAAGCCGGCAAAGATCACCTGATCGAGACGATCGATCTGGTTCTTGATCGCCTGCACGATGTGCGGATGACGATGACCATGGGTCACCACCCACCAGGACGACACCGCATCGAAGATACGGCGGCCGTCGGGCGCCTGCAGCCAGGCCCCCTCGGCGCCTGAAATCAGCGTGGCCTCGGGCTGGACGGCGTGCTGGGTGAAGGGATGCCATACCGCAGACTTCGAAGGCATCATACGTCGTCCTTCAGAAAGTCGGCGATGTGGAAATGACTGATAAAGGCGTCCTGCAGCGTAAGACGGGTCAGTGGTGCGAGATGCGGCAGACGTCCGAGCCGCTTCACGCCCGCCATGGCGACGATGATGCGTTCGGATTCGAGGCTCTCGTCGCCGATGAAAGCGATGCCGAGCAGCGCGATGCTGCGGGTACGCAACGCCTCGATCGACAGCAGGGAATGATTGATCGTTCCAAGCGTGGTCCGCGCGCACAGCACCACCGGAATATTCCATCGCGCGATGACGTCAATGTAGGTGATCTCTCGCGTCAGGGGCACCAGCAGGCCGCCGGCGCCCTCGACGATCAGCGGCCGTTCGGTATCGGGCAGGACCAGCATCTCCTGGTCGATCGTGATGCCGTCAATCTCCGCGGCGAGGTGCGGCGAGGCCGGCGTCCTCAGCCGATAGACCTCGGGCAGTATCTGTTTGGGGGTAAGACCCGACAGCCGCAGCACGACATCCGTGTCGGTCTGGTCGAGATCGCCGGCCTGGACCGGCTTCCAGTAAATGCCATCCAGCGCGCCGGCGAGGGCCGCGGCAAAGGTGGTTTTTCCGACGCCGGTATCGGTGCCGACGACAACGAAGCGTTTGTTCATGCGGCGGCTCGCATGTCCTCGGCGAGTGCTGCGAACAGATCCGAGATGATTGTCTCATTGACGGCCGTCGTAAGCGCGATGCGCAGCCGCGCGGTTCCTTCCGGCACGGTCGGTGGCCGGATCGCCCTGATATCGAAGCCCCGGCGTTGCAGGCACGCAGCCACGTTCACAGCGGCCCGATCGGAGCCGATGATAACGGGCACGATGTGCGTGCCGGAGGCCTCAATGCCGCAACGGCGGCGAAGTTCGTGACCGGCGAATCCCACCAGCCGGGCGAGCTGTTCCCGGCGTTCCGGATTGGTCCGGGATATCTCGAGCGCGGCGCGGGTGATCGCAGCGATCAAGGGCGACGGGGCGGTTGCAAAGATGAAGGGGCGGGCGCGATTGACCAGAAAGTCGCGGATGGGGCGCGGCGCCAGCACGAATCCGCCGACGGTACCGAGCGCCTTGCCGCAGGTGTGCAAGGTAACGACGTTTTCGCGTCCTTCGAAGCCGGCGGCGAGCCCGCGGCCCTGCGGTCCGAGCACACCGGTCGCGTGCGCCTCGTCGATCACGAGCATGGCCTCGTGACGGTCGGCGACGGCAAGCAGCGCCGTGAGATCGGGGCTGTCGCCATCCATGCTGTAAAGGCTCTCGACCGAAATCCAGGGCCGGCCGGTGCCTCCCTTGGCGCGCCAGCGAAGAATTGCGGAATCGAAGGCGTCGACATTGTTATGGGGAACCCGCACGAAATCGGCGCGGCCACGGCGCAGCCCCTCGTGGACACTGGCGTGGATCAATTCGTCGTGGATGACGAGGTCGCCGCGTTGCGGCAGCGTCGAGAAGATGGCGAGGTTGGCCACATAGCCGCCGCCAAAATAAAGCGCGGTCTCGGCGCCGAAATAGGCCGCGGCTTCAGTTTCGAGCGCCTCATGTTCAGGATGATTGCCGCGCAACAGCCGCGATCCGCCCGAGCCGACCGGCACGCCGCGTGCGATGGCCGCTTCGGCCGCGCGCTTCAACTCGTCCGACTCGGCCATCCCGAGATAGTCGTTGGACGTGAAATCAGCTCCGGCGCGCCCGCGCAGCGCGCGCAATCTGCCTTGTTGTTCAAGTTCGAGCAGATCCGTCTCAAACACTTCAAGCATGGTCTGTTCCAGAGTGGTCCAAACGGTGTTCTCACGCCGTTTGAGGACTTCGCCGGTGAAACCGCGCGATCCGCGATCGTCAGCCGTGGCGATTCTTCTTCTTTGGCTTCTTCTTGAAGGACGGCCTTTCAGGTGCCGCGCCGGGATGCCGCGGTCGCCCGGCATTGTCGGGCCAATCCCTGCCTTCCGCTTTCTTCTTGGGGCCAGATTCCTTGTCAAATCTATGGCTGGCCTCGCGGGGAGGCTTGCCGTGCGGCCTGGAGTCTCTCTCCTCGCGCGGTCGATCGTTGTGGCGCGGGCCACGATCGGCCGGCTTGTCCTCGCGCCGAGGCGCCTGCCATTTCTTTTCCGGCGGCGGCTGGCTGGCCGGGGCATCGGTCAGCAACTCGATGCGGATGTTGTCTTCCTTGTCGGGCCGCTTGATCTTCGCGGCGAAGGAATCGGCGACCCGTTCGGAAATCTCGAACTCGGTTGTGGTGTCGTGGATGCGGATGGCGCCGATGTCCTGCTTATCGATGCCGCCGCGGCGGCAGATCATCGGCAGCAGCCAACGCGCTTCGGCATTCTTGCGCTTGCCGATCGCGGCGCGAAACCACACGCTGCCTTCGGCCATGCCGTTGCGCATCGATTTCTTTGACTTCGATGGGGGCCGGGTGTCGCGCTCGTCGCCGCGCGGCGCGCGCGCGTCCTTCCGCGGGCCGCGATCGTCACGGGAACGGCCGCCCTGATCGGGATCGAGAATGTCTTCCGGTGAGGGCAGCCGCGCCCGATAAAGCCGCGCCAGCGCTGCGGCAATGTCCTCGGGCGAGCGCTCGGCGAGCAACGCGCGCGCCAGCACCAGATCCTCGTCGGTGTTTGCTTCGGCGAACAGCGCGTCCTGCAACATCCGCTCCTGGTCGAGCTTGCGGATTTCGTCGGCGCCAGGCGCCTTGCCCCAGATGGCGTCGATACCGGCCAGATTGAGCAGCAATTCCGCGCGCCGCCGTCGCGCCGGCGGCACCAACAGCACGCTGACGCCCTTGCGGCCGGCCCGGCCGGTGCGGCCGGAACGATGCTGCATCACCTCCGCGTCATTCGGCAGATCGGAGTGAATGACGAGGTCGAGGTTCGGCAGATCGATGCCGCGCGCCGCCACGTCGGTGGCGACGCAGACGCGTGCTCGGCCATCGCGCAGCGCCTGCAACGCCTGGGTTCGTTCGTTCTGCGTCAATTCTCCTGATAGTGCGACGACCGAGAAGCCGCGTTCCAGCAACGCCGTCTGCAGATGATTGACCGCATTTCGCGTGTTGCAGAACACGATCGTGCTCGGCGATTCGAAAAAGCGCAGCACGTTGACGACGCCGTGCTCGACGTCACCGGCGGCGATCCGGATCGCGCGATACTCGATGTCGGCGTGGCCGCCTTCGTCGCCCGCGACGTCGACGCGAAACGCCTGTTGCTGATATTGCTTGGCCAGCGCGACGATGCCGCGCGGCAACGTCGCGGAGAACAACAGCGTGCGGCGGGTGGCGGGCGTGGTCTTGAGGATGAATTCCATATCCTCGCGGAAGCCGAGATCGAGCATCTCGTCGGCCTCATCGAGCACGACCGCCTTCAATTCCGAGACGTCGAGACGGCCGCGGCGCAGATGGTCGCACAGCCGTCCGGGCGTGCCGACCACGATATGCGCGCCTGCGGCCAGTTCGCGCTGCTCGCGGCGCGGATCCATGCCGCCGACGCAGGAAACCACCCGCGCATCAGCATATTGGTAGAGCCACTCCAGTTCCCGATGCACCTGCAACGCAAGCTCGCGCGTCGGCGCGACGATCAAGGCGAGCGGTGCGGCGCCGCGCTCGAACCGCTCGGCGCTTCCGAGCAGATCATTGGCAATGGCCAGCCCATAGGCGACGGTTTTGCCCGAGCCGGTTTGCGCCGAAACCAGCAGGTCGCGGCCGGCCGCGTCGTCCGCCAGCACGGCGGTCTGAACCGGCGTCGGCTGGTCGTAATGGCGCTCCGCCAACGCTCGGGCGAGCGGCGGGCTTGTGGGCATGAATGTCACGGGATGACCGATCTTGGTTCGTGTTTGGCCGGAAATACCTGATGGCTTCGAAATCGAAGCCGGGCAGCCGGGCCAATGTGAATGGAGTGGCGACGCTTTAAGCCATCAGCGGCCAAAACGCCATCGTTGAATGCGAAAGAACGCTATTTTGTCCGGAATAAGGGCCATTTGGCGCGCCGTTCAGAGCAAAATTACGAACTCGTATGCAATTGAAATTCCAGCCTGATCAACCGGATCGTGCGTGGAACAGCCGACCTCAATGCTTGTCGATGAATTGCGCCAGGCTTGCAACCGCATCGCTCCAATCCCCCGGACGGTTTTGGCGGAAAAGCCGCAGGCTCGGATACCACGGGCTGTCGTGGCGCTCGCGCAACCAGCGCCAATCCGGTGCGAAGGGCAAAAGCACGCAAGCCGGTTTCGCCATCGCGCCGGCCAGATGGGCGACCGAGGTATCCACCGTGACGACAAGATCGAGCGCGTCGATGATCGCGGCGGTATCGACGAAATCGCCGATCTCCGGCGCGAGATTGATCAACGGCGCCGGGCCAAAGTAGCCGCCGATCTGGCCGCCGGCGGGGCCCTTCTGCAAGGACACCAATACGACGCGGTCGAGTGCGGCAAGCGGCGCCAGTTGTTTCAGCGCCATCGAGCGTTTGCGATCGTTGCCATGTTCGGGACGCCCCGCCCAGACCACGCCGATGCGCCGATAGCCGGCGGGCGCCAGCGTGCCGAGACGCTTTTTCCAATGCGCCGCGCGCGCCGGATCGGCGCGCAGATAGGGCACTTGCGCCGGAATGGTGTCGAGTCTCGGTTTTGAACAACCGCGGCAGGCTTGAGAGCCTTGCGTGACAATCGAAGGCGGGCGCATCGCGCCAAAGCCGGAAAATTTTGGCGTTGCCGGGAAGCTGCGAGATCAGCGGCGCCATTTCGGCGCTGCAGGCGATCGCGAGATCGCGGCAGCGCTTCGCAGCGCGCGGGATGTAGCGCATGAACTGGATCGCGTCGCCGAAACCCTGATCGGCGACGAGCAGCAACGTGCCGTCGTCCAGCACGTCGCCTTGCCAGTACGGCTTGTCGGTGGGCGGCATCGGCGGCGCCACGCCGGGCATCTTGAAGCTCCACTCGAACTCCTCCCACCCGGCGCGGTAGTCGCCGTCGAGCAGCAGCGCTTCGCCCAGCTCGAAATGCGCGCCGGCGTGGTCCGGCGCCAGCGCGATGACGCGGCGGAGACACGCGATCGCGTCTGCGATCTCGCCGCGATCGTAGTGCACGAGGCCGAGATTATAATGCGCGTCGCCATCGTTCGGACCGAGTTCGGCCGCGCAGCGGCCGTGACCGAGCGCCTGGTCGAGTTGGCCTTGTACGCGACACATTTCGCAGAGGTCGCGATGACACACGGCCGGATCGGCGCCTTGCGCAAGCGCGCGCTCGATGGACTCGATCGCTTGCGCAATCTCGCCGCGTCGGAAATGGGCCACGCCCGAACGGTGCAGCGGATGGCGTGCGTCCTCGTCGATATCCATCCTAGTCAATCGTGTATCCGAGCGCGTAGATCATCGGTTCGAGGATCGGAATGACCGGCGCAAGTTCCTTGAGGTAGGCGCGGTAGCGGTAGCGGGAGCGGTCGTAGAGTTTTTCCGTCACCTGCGCGTAGCTGGCGGTGCGCGCGTAGCGGCGGTTCTCGTGGAAATTGAGACAGCGCTTGTCGAAAGAGGCGCCGACGAAGCCCAGCATCTTGCGGACATGGCTTTCCTGATCGGCGACGATGTCCTCGTAACGGACCGGCAGGTAGCGCAGCGTCATCTCGCGCCGGTAATGCTCGACCAGGCCCATCACCAGCACATAGTGCCGCGCGATGGTCTCCAGATCGTAGGCGCAATAAAAGCCGTGCGTCAGATGGTTGGAGAACACCGAGAGCACGACGTCGAGCGGATGGCGCAAGAGATGGATGATCGGCGCCTCCGGGAACATCAGCGCGATCAGCCCGAGATGGGTCTCGTTGAGCGGCATCTTGTCGGTGAACCAGTTCGCGCCCTTCTTCAGCGCGCCGAGCTGGCGGGCGCGCTGCAGATAATAGTCGCGCAGATTGTCGAGCCCTTCGACCTGATCGCCGAGCCACAGATCGGCGAACGCCTCGGGATAGGCGAGCGGGCTGTTGAGCATGCGCGGAATCATGGCGGTGAGCTCGTTGACGGTCGGCAGCTCGTCGCCGGCCGAAATGCGCGGGTGTGCGGTCAGCGTCTGCTCGACCATGGTGGTGCCGGAGCGCGGAAAGCCGACGATGAAGATCGGCTGCGCGACGTCGCTGCGCACGCTCGCGCGCGGCAGGATATTCAGGCGGCTCGCGGTGAAGAAGCCACGAAGCCGCTCGACCAGTCCGCGCGCCTCGTCGGCCAGATAGCTTTGCCCGGTCATCTCGCGCAGCGTACGCTTGCCCGCATCATAGGCGGCGAAGGCTTCCTCGTAGCGGCCCATCTTGTCGAGCAGCTGGCCTTTCTCCGTCCATTCGAGCGGCCCCAGGCCGCCGCCATCGGGCGCGCGTTCGATCGCGTCGAGGATCGCGACCGCGCTTGGGTAATCCTTGGTGCGGCCGTGGAGCACCGCACGTGCCAGCCGCACGGTGCGGTTGCCGGGCGACAGCCGTTCGGCGGCATCGAGCAGTTCGCCGGCGCGCGCGAAATTGCGATCGGTTTCCTCCATGCGCGCCCAACCGTAGATCGTCTGAAACACGTTGGGATCGAGGCGCACGGATTGTTCGTAGAGCTGCCGCGACTCCTCGATGCGGCCCTGGTTTTTCAGGTTCCAGGCGAGATTGGCGCAAAGAATCGCGTTGGGCTGGCTGATGAGCTCCATCACGCGGCGGTAATGATGCTCGCCGACCTGGGGCCGCTGCGCCTCGGTCATGATCATGCCCATGAGGTTGTGCGACTGGCTGTCGGCAGGCGCCAGCCGCACCGCGTTGCGGGCGTGGATCTCGGCCTCGGCGAGCGCGCCCTTGCCGAACAGCAGCGAGGCCAACGCCTGCGTCGCGGCGAGATCGTTGGGGTCGAGCCGCACGATCCGGGTCAGCAAGGCTTCCGCCGCCATCGCCTCGTTCTCGGCGCTGCGGATTTGATACAGCAGCGTCAGCGCGCCGAGATGGCGCGGAAACCGGTCCAGAACATCGATCAGGAGCCGCGCGGCCTCAACCGTGTTGCCGGCGCCAAGCGCTGCGCGTGCGCGGTCGGTCTCGGGTGTTTCCCGCGCAGGCGAGCGGCGGGACGCTCCAATCGAGCGCGCAACAGCGCTCGCTCCGCAATCCGCTGCGGCAGGCGCAAAGCGAATCGACGAGCGGAGCTTGTGGTGGCGATGGTGACATGATCGGGAAGCTACCGTGCGGGTGTGTTTGACGTTGCCGGGCTGTTGCAGCACGCGCGCGGCGGAACTTCAAATCCAAAATCGACCAGGTTTCATAAATCGAATACAAAGCGCGAGGGGCCGATCGAGAGCGCGGCCTTTGTCGGCGTCGAGTTTTCCCAAATATACGCAAAACTATCCGGCGCGCGTAGGTTGCGTCCGTGCGCCCGCCCGGATATCCAGCTAAGGCGTGACTTTTGCGACATACGTGGTGACCAAGGCGCGGGTTCTGCCGGCTTCGCAAAACAACTTCCTGTTGTTGCTATTTGGGGACAGCGGCGGGCCGGCAACCCGGGTAGAAGCCTTTTGACAGCTATCGTTTAGATTGACAGAGCTGGCTCAGAGCTTTGGGCAGGGCATTATTGATGGTTTTCGGTAGCGGCGGGTTTGATCGACAGCGCGTCAGCGCCGGGGCAGTAACGGCACAACGCGCGTCCCTGCTCGGCGCGATGCGGGCGCAACTGTTGGGCAACGCCTCGCGCCTGACGCTTCCGGCGGCAGCACTCGCGCTCGGGGTTTCGCTCGCAAGCGGGGCGAGCGCGCAAACCGTTATCGGCAATCAAACCACGACCTACAATCTCGACCCCGCCAAGAATCCCTTCGTCATCAATTCCGGCACCACGCTGAACCCCACCGCCGGGGACGCGATCGATGGCAACAACACCGTGCCGTGGACGCTGACCAACAACGGCACTGTGACAGGCGCAGCTAGTGGCATCGATCTCAGCTCGCCGAGCACGGTGACCAACGCCGGCAGCATCACCGGGACGAATCAATACGGCGTTGACCTCGGCGCCGGCGGCAGCGTCACCAACCAGGGCACGATCAGCACGATCAGCGGTAATCAGATCGGCGTTGCTGTTTTCGGCAGCCCCGGCACGGTGACCAACGCCGGCAGCATCACCGGGACGAACGTCGAGGGCGTTTTCCTCCAGGCCGGCGGCAGCGTCACCAACCAGGCCGGGGGCACGATCAGCGGTGGTGCCGACGGCGTCCACTTCCTTGACGGCGGCAGCGTCACCAACCAAGCCGGGGGCACGATCAGCGGTAATCAGATCGGCGTTTATATTTTCGGCGCCGCCGGCACGGTAACCAACGCCGGCACCATCACCGGGACGAATTTTGTCGGCGTTTTGCTCCGTGCCGGCGGTAGCGTCACTAACCAGGCCGGGGGCACGATCAGCGGTGCGCAATACGGCGTTTTCCTTGGCGCCGCCGGCACGGTGAACAACTTCGGCGCCATCACCGGGAATCAGATCGGCGTTTATATTTTCGGCGCCGCCGGCACGGTGACCAACACCGGCACCATCACCGGGACGGGAACATCTGGCGTTTTGCTTGACGCCGGCGGCAGCGTCATCAACCAGGCCAGCGGCGCGATCAGCGGCGGCAGCGTCGGCGTTGAGATTTTAGGCGCCGCCGGCACGGTGACCAACTCCGGCAGCATCACCGGGACGAATCTCGACGGCGTTGTCCTCAACGGCGGCGGCAGCGTTGCCAACCAGGCCGGGGGCACGATCAGCGGTCATCGGTACGGCGTTGAGATTTCCGGCGCCGCCGGCACGGTGACCAACACCGGCACGATCACCGGGACGGTAGCATCTGGCGTTTTACTTGACGCCGGCGGCAGCGTCATCAACCAGGCCAGCGGCGCGATCAGCGGCGGCGGCGGCGTCGGCGTCGGCGTTGACATTCGCGGCGGCGCCGCCGGCACGGTGATCAACGCCGGCAGCATCACGGGGCCGGCCGCAGCTGTTTCCCTCACCGCCGGCGGCAGCGTCACCAACCAGGCCGGGGGCACGATCAGCGGTGCGTATGGCGTTTACGTTGCTAACGGCGCCGGCATGGTGACCAACGCCGGCAGCATCACCGGGACGAACTCGAAACGGAGTTTACCTCCACGCCGGCGGCAGCGTGACCAACCAGGCCGGGGGCACGATCAGCGGTGGCGACGGCGTCTTGATCGCCGGCGCCGCCGGCACGGTGACCAACGCCGGCACCATCATGGGGACGGGGGCGTTTGGGTTGGGCGACGGCGTTTCGCTGGCCGCCGGCGGCAGCGTCACCAACCAGGCCGGGGGCGCGATCAGCGGTACGGTATACGGCGTTCGTATTCTCGGCGGTGCCGGCACGGTGACCAACACCGGCAGCATCACCGGGGGAATCGGCGTTTCGCTGTTAGGCGGCGGCAGCGTCACCAACCAGGCCGGGGGCTCGATCAGCGCTTCTGCGATCGGCGTTTATTTCGGCGCCGCCGGCACGGTAACCAACGCCGGCAGCATCACCGGGACGGGGCCGGCTAGCGACGGCATTCTGCTCCGGGGCGGCGGCAGCGTCACCAACCAGGCCGGGGGCACGATCACCGGTAGTGCCGTAACGGGCGTTTATATTTCTGGCACCGCCACGGTGACCAACGCCGGCACCATCACCGGCGGAACCTATTCGGTGCGGTTCGGCGGCGCTGGCGTCAAAACGCTCACCTTGCAGACCGGCTCGGTGTTGAACGGCACCGCGGCCGGCAGCACGTTCGCGGGGGCGACCAACGCCCTGATCCTGCAGGGCGCCGGCACGGCGAACAACAATTTCGTCAATTTCAACACGCTCGACGTGCAGGCGTCGGGGGTCTGGGCCTTGGGCGGCACTTCGACTTTCAGCAGCGCCGCCACGGTCGAGAGCGGCACGCTCGCGGTGACGGGGAATCTCACGGCCGATACGCTGACGGTGAATGCCGGCGGCACGCTCGCCGGCACCGGGACGTTGACGACGGCGAACGGCGTTGTCATCACCAGCGGCGGCGCGGTGCAGGGCGGCGTGCCCGGCACGATCGGCACGCTGAACGTCAACGGCAATCTCACATTCCAATCCGGCGGCATCCTCGCGACCACGATCGCGCCGTCGGGGGCGAGCCTCGTCAATGTGGCGGGCACCGCAGCGCTCAGCGGCGGCACCGTGCAGGTGACGGCGACGGCGCCGTTCACCCACGCCGAGACCTTCACCATCCTCACCGCGACCGCCATCAGCGGCGCGTTCACCTCGGCCTCGATCGTGGAAACGGCATTCGCCCGCAACCCGATCCTGACCGAAGACGCGCATGATGTGTTCCTCACGGTCTCGGCACCCTCGTTCGCGGCGGTGCTGCCGGCCTCCGCCACGGTCAATCAGGTCAACGTGGCGAAGGCGATCGACGCCGGACTGGCCGGCGGCGGCGCGCTCCCCGCCGGATTCCTGACGCTCGGCAATTTGCCGGTGGCGAATCTTCCGGGCGCGCTGACGCAGCTTTCCGGCGAGACCGCGACCGGCAGCCAGCAGACCACCTTCAACGCGATGACGCAGTTCATGGGCCTCTTGCTCGATCCCTTCATCGCCGGGCGCGGCGAGGGCGCGACGCCGGCACCGGGCGCGACGCCGTTCGCGGAAGAAAACGACAGCGCCAGCGCCTACGCGGCCGACGGCAAGAAGCGCGGCAAGAGCGCGCGCGACGCCTACGGCATGTTTACCAAGGCGCCGCCGGTGTCGTTCGAGGCGCGCTGGAGCACGTGGACCGCGGGCTTCGGTGGCTCGCAGACCACCGACGGCAACGCGATGGTGGGCTCCAACAGCACGACCAGCCGGATCTTCGGCGCCGCCGTCGGTGCCGACTACCGCTTCTCGCCGTTCACCATCGCCGGCTTTGCGCTCGCCGGCGGCGGCACCAATTTCTCTGTCGCCAACAGCGGCACCGGGCGGTCCGACCTGTTCCAGGCCGGCGCCTTCATCAGGCACGATGTCGGCGCGGCCTATATCAGCGGCGCGCTGGCGTATGGCTGGCAGGACGTCACCACCGACCGCACCGTCGCCGTCGCCGGCACCGACCGCTTGCATGCCGAGTTCAACGCCAACGCGTTCTCCGGCCGTATCGAGGGCGGCTACCGTTTTGTCAGCCCCTGGATCGGCGGCGTCGGCCTGACGCCGTACGCCGCCGGCCAGTTCACCACCTTCGATCTGCCGGCCTATGCGGAATCCGCGCTCGCCGGCAGCAACGGGTTTGCGCTGGCCTATGGGTCGCAGAGCGTGACCGACACCCGCTCGGAACTCGGCCTGCGCACCGACAAATCCTTCGCGCTGCCGAACGCGATCCTCACCGTGCGAGGCCGCGCCGCCTGGGCGCACGATTTCAACCCCGACCGCGCCATCGCCGCCACCTTCCAGGCGCTGCCCGGCGCATCCTTCGTCGTCAACGGCGCCGCCCAGGCCAGCGACTCCGCACTCACCACCGCCTCCGTCGAAGTGAAATGGCTGAACGGCTGGTCGGCCGCCGCCACCTTCGAGGGCGAATTCTCCGACGTGACGCGCAGTTACGCGGGCAAGGGCGTCGTCCGCTACACGTGGTGAGGGGTTGTCGCACGTCCCTCGTGGCGTCAGGTTCGAGATAACCGCACCGCAACCGCCTCTCGGTCCGCAAATGGCGCCGAAGAAGAGGTCACTGGATGGCCCGAACGAATGAAATGGCTCGTGTGGGTTATCCCCATAGCGCAAAGTTCGGCGGTCAATTGCCGCTCTCGGTGCGCGAAGACGCCGACGACAAACTCAAGCGGCTTTATCGGCTGATCGAAGACGGCATGACCGAAATGGACGACGTTCTGAAGGGGTGGGATTCCGGGTTCGCAGACGTGTACCGAAATGGCGCGCTCGACGCGATTCGAACGTGTGACCGGCTCCGACTATTAGGCCAAAAATGGCCTGATTTGGAGGCTGCGGTCATTTCCGCAAGTTTCCCCTGATTCCCGGCCGCTGCTGACCCACTGCTCAGGCCGTTCCGGCATCTCGCTGCGTCAAATGTCTGCGTCATGAATCACTGCGTCAATTTACGCGACACAGCTTGATGCAGCGAAATGGGCTGGGCATCAGTGCTGCCTCGAGCGGCGCGGTATGTGAACCATCATGGGTTGAAGAAACGGATGGCCCCGATTTGCGCGCCCGCGGCCCTCCCGGCCTGCGCGTTCTCAACAAAGCCTTAACTGGTAACGAAATATTGTCGCTGATCGCTTCTGTCATGAAGGCACCCTCATGCGACATCTTACTGTCTACAATCGCTTTGCGATGATCATCGCGGTTTTGAGTGCTGTCTTCGTCGCCGCGCTAGCAGCTCAAGTGATGGTGCTTCGCAATACCGTCATCGAGGAACGTCGGACCAAGGTCTTCGATCTGGTCGAGGCCGCGAAGAAGGTCCTGTCGAATTACGACGAAAAAGCCAAAGCCGGCAAGCTCTCAGCGGAGGAAGCACGGCAGCTTGCTTTCGATGCGATCGGCGCAATGCGCTGGGGCAATTCCGGTGACTATCTCGGAATCTACGGCGCCGGCAGCACCAATGCCGGCGTCACCTATGTGCACGCCAATCCCAAATACATCAATGTCAATCGCTGGGATTACAAAGACAATCAGGGCCAGTTGCTGATTCAAAATATCGTGGGCAAAGCCCGTTCCGGCGGGGGTTACCTCGAATACCAGGTGCCGAAAGCGACGGGTGGTCCCGAGCTGCCGAAGCTCACCTATGCAGGCGGCTATGGTGAGGGCGACAAGCTGCTCGCAATCCAGGCAGGCGTCTATACCGACGATATCGACGCGGTGGTGTTCGACCGCGCCATCCGGATCGCCGCGGGCGGTCTGGCGGGGTTGCTCATCGCGGGATTGGCCGCATTCGCCCTCGGTCGCGGCCTGGTTCGTCCGCTCGGTAGGATATGCGGCGTCATGGACGGCTTGGCCAAGGGTGACTTGAGCGTTGAAGTTCCGTTCGTTGAGCGTCGTAACGAGATCGGCCATATCTCACGCAGCCTGGCCGTTTTCAAGGATCGGTTGATTGACGCCGAACGTCTCCGCGCAGAGCGGGAGGAGGCGACGGCTCACTCCGTGGCAGAACGGAAATCGACCATGAACCGGATCGCGGCCGAGTTCGAGAAAAGTGTCGGCGGAATTGTTGCCGGGGCCGCTTCAGCAGCCACCAATATGCAGCGCTCGGCGCAATCGCTGTCCGCAATTGCGAAGGAGACGACGCAGCAGAGCACCACCGTCGCCGCCGCCGCGCAACAGACCACGGCGAATGTGCAGACCGTGGCTGCCGCAGCCGAGGAGCTTTCGACATCGGGACAGGAAATCTCCCGTCAAATTGCACACTCGGCATCGATAGCGCAAAGCGCCGTTGCTCAGGCCGACCGCACCAATGTAATGGTGGAAGGGTTGCTGGAGGCGACACAGAAGATCGGCGAGGTGATGGGGCTCATTCAAAACATCGCTGCACAGACCAACCTCTTGGCCTTGAATGCAACGATCGAAGCCGCGCGCGCCGGCGAGGCAGGCAAGGGCTTTGCCGTGGTGGCAAGCGAAGTGAAGGCGCTGTCGACCCAGACCGCGAAGGCGACGGAGGAGATCACCGATCAGATCCAGGCGATCCGCGACGCCACCGGGGCAACGGCCGGGGCGATTCGCGAGATCGGCGCCACCATCGGGCAGATCGACGAGATCGCCACAACGATTGCCGCCGCGGTGGAGGAGCAGGGTGGATCGACCAAAGAAATTTCTCGCAGCGTGCAGCAGGCCGCGCAGGGCACGCAGGGGGTCATGCAAAACATTGCCGGCGTGACGCAGGCATCGGGCCAGGTGGGAACTGCCGCCGAACTGGTTCTCGGTTCGGCCGGCGAACTCGCAAAGCAGTCCGAGCGCCTGAAGCAAGAGGTCGAGAGTTTTCTCGCAACAGTCCGGGCGGCGTAGCCGCGCCGGGCCACCGGGTAGTCTACCAGCATTCGCTCAAAGGACGCGTTATCCAACCCGATCTGATGGGCGGCGCAAACATGCAGCTAGGCGGCTTACCCGCGCTCTGACCTGGGCAGCTTGAAATCAGATAAGCCTTTGAATTTACTGGCGCACCCGACACGATTCGAACGTGTGACCTTTGCCTTCGGAGGGCAACGCTCTATCCAGCTGAGCTACGGGTGCATCGGGGCCTCATTTAGCCGATTGGCAGGGCCACGGCAACGGTAAGTCCGCAGGGCTCGCCGTAGGTGCCAATTCCATGAGGCTCGCGGCAAAGACCGGCTGGCGGTAGAATAAGGTCAATGAACCGACCAAATGCGCCGTTTAGCTGGTGAAACGGATCCGAGGACTTCGCGCTGTTTCGAACGCTCAGTTCCGAACTGCGCGAAGACCCTTTGGCGCGATGGTTCGCCGGGATCTCGTGCGCGAGGAAATGCTGGTCGCGCAAGGTGATCCGTCGGATTCCCTGTTTATGGTGCTGCACGGGGCGCTCGCGGTGCACCGGAGCGGCGATTCGCTGCCGTTCGCCGAGCTCCGCGCCGGCGAATTGGTCGGCGAAATCGGCTTCTTCGCCAATGTCCCGCGTACCGCCAATGTGGTCGCGATCCGTGACACCAGCGTGCTGGTGCTGACGCGTGGAGCCTACCAGAGCCTTGTGGAGGATACCCCGGCGATCGCGGAAGCGCTGCTCGCGGCGCTGGCGCTGCGTTTTGCCGAACGGACCGAGCGGCTGCCGACCGTCAGAACCTCGCCGATGGCGCGGACGGTGGCGCTGATCGATGGCGGACTCGAGCCCGTTCCAGTCTCCTTCGATCGGCGCATGCGCGAAGCCCTCGCCGGCGGAGGTTCGGCCAGCAACTGATAGCGCTGCCGGCATGCCCCTTGGACTCCGGGCCGGGCATGGTTCATAGACCACCGCAAAGAAAAGTCAGGGAAGGAAAACGATGCGGGTCTTGAGCCTTTGTTTTGGTCTGGCGCTGATGCTCGCTCTGCCCGCTGCCGGCGTTGCGCAGGATCGCTATCCGTCCCGGCCGGTGCGGATCGTTGTCGGCTTCGGCCCCGGCGCCGCAGCCGATCTCACGGCCCGGGTTATTGGACAGCGGCTGTCCCAGACCATGGGTCAGCAGTTCTTCGTCGAAAACAAGCCAGGCGGCGGAAGCACCGTGGCGGCCGAGCAGGTCGCCCGCGGTCCGAAAGATGGCTACACGCTGTTCATCGGCACGGTCGCGAACGTGATCAACGCGGTGATCGATAGGAATCTGGGGTTCGACTTCGCCAAGGATTTCGCGCCGATCGTCTACACCACGTCCTCGCCGAATATTCTGGTGGTGCATCCCTCGACCGGCGTCAGCTCGGTGAAAGAGCTGATCGCGCTGGCCAAGGCCAAGCCGGAGCAGATATTTTTCGGCTCGTCCGGTGTCGGCACCTCGCCGCATCTGTCGGGCGAACTGTTCAACATGATGGCCGGCACCAGGATGACGCACGTGCCCTATTCCGGCAGTGCGCAGGCGGTAACGGATCTGATCGCGGGGCGGATGCAGGTGATGTTTTCGCCGGCATCGACGGTGCTGCCTTACGTGGAATCCGGGCAATTGAAGGCGCTGGCATCCTCGGAGACGCAGCGCGCCTCCGCCGCGCCGGACCTGCCGACCGTCGCCGAGGCCGGGCTTCCCGGCTTTGACACCAGCGTGTGGTTCGGATTCGTCGCGCCCGCGGGCACGTCGCCCGAAATCATCGGCCAGCTCGCGCGTGCGATCGACGAGGCGCTCAGGAATGACGATGTGATCAAACAGCTCCACACCGCGGGTCTCGATATCAAGGGCGGCACGCCGGAACAGTTTGGCGCCTACATCGCCAGCGAAACCGCAAAATGGAATTCGGTCGTCGCGGCGGCGGGACTTCGCAAATAGTCTTGGTCAAACAATCTCAAAAGCAAAAAGGAAACTCACATGGCAAAATTGCGTGCGGTCGAATGCCGCGAATTCATCAAGGCGGCGATCGAGAAAGCGGACGAGATGGGCGTGCCGGTATCCATCGCGGTGGTCGGCCCCGAAGGCAATCTGATCGCGCTGGAACGGATGGACGATGCCGGCTTCGTGACGCCGGAAACCGCCTGGGCCAAGGCCTATACGGTGGCGGCGTTCCGGTCGATGTCGCCGCGTTTCCCCGACGGACTGGTGATCCAGCAATGGTTCAAGGAACGCAATCCGCAATTGATGATTGCGATGGCCGTGATGTCGAACGGCCGTGTCGCGGCATCGGGTGGCGCGGCGCCCGTGTTCAAGGGCAACGAGATGGTGGGCTGCTACGGAATCAGCGGCGCCACGTCGGATCAGGACGAAGTGATCGGGCAATACGCGCGCGGCAAAGCCGGCTGGGCGCATCTTCCCGCCGATGACACGGTGCATCCCGAGGTCAAGAAGCACATCAATGAATTATATGCCAAAGCCGGGATCAAGGACCGCGAACTGTAGAATTTTCGCGCGCTCAGGCCGGAACGATCACCTTGCCGATCGGCCACAGCGCGATGCCGGCGAGCTTCAAGTGCGCCCAGGCAAAGGGGATGCCGATAATCGTGACGGCGAGCACCACCGCCGTCACGAGATGCCCCAATGCAAGCCACCAGCCGGCCAGCACCAGCCAGATGATGTTGCCGATCAGGCCGAGCGGGCCGGTGCCGAGGTCGTGCTGGCCGGTGACATGCTCGCGGCTGACGGCCTTCTGGCCGAACGGCAGCAACGTGTAGACCGCGATGTTGAACGCGGCCCTCGCCCAGGGCAGGCCGATGATCGTGATCGCCATGATGACGGCCGCGATCAGCCAGCCGAATGCCATCCACGCGCCACCGATCAGGATCCAGAGGATGTTCAGCAGAATCGAAACGGCGGGCATGCGATGACCTTTTGCAATGGGTCTGCGTCGCGATTATAGCCCATTGAACCAAATCTCCATAAGAATAATCTGGCGAAAGGGCCGGCAAGGCCAACGCGGCGGAAGCCCGCGATATCAGGGAGAGAACGATGAAAAAGCTGTTGGCCGTCGTCTGCATGGCGGCGTTGATCGCGTCGGTGCAGGCAGTCCGCGCCGAAGACATCCCCCGCTTTGCGCCATTGAAGGCCGATGAGCTGTCGCCGTCGCAAAAGGCATGGGCCGACATGATCGCCGCCCCGCCGCGCAACGCCAAATTCGGCGCGCCGCCCTACCGCGCCTATATCCGCAATCCCGAGCTGGCGCCGCGGCTGTCGGCGCTTTCGGAATATCTGCGCTGGAATACGACGCTGGCGCCGCGTTTGAGTGAATTCGCCATCCTGATCACGGCCCGGCAATGGACCGCGCAATATGAATGGTTCGCGCATTATCCGCTGGCGCTGAAGGCCGGCCTTGACCCGAAGATCCTGGGCGACCTCTCGGCCGGGCGGCGTCCCGACAATATGCGGGATGACGAGGCCGCACTCTATGATCTCGCGACCGCGCTCTATCGCGACAAGAAGGTCACCGATGCCGTCTACAAGGCGGCGGCCGACAGATTCGGCGAGCGCGGTGTGATGGATATCATCGGCATCATCGGCTATTACGATCTGGTCTCGATGACGCTGATCACCATGCAGGCGGGCGCGCCGAATGACAGCGTGGCACCGTTGCCGGCCTTGTCGAAATAAGATCTGTTGAAACAGATGTCATTCGAAACGGCGATGGCGCGAGCGCAACTTCAGCTCGCGCCGCTCAGCGGCGATAGCGCTCGCCGCGCGCGGTGACCGGGCGGGCTTGCTCGATCGGCCGGCTTGCCGAACTGAAACGCGTCTCGCTCAGGATCTGAACCACCGGCTTGAGTTCTTCCAGGAATATCGGCCGGGAAAAATAATAGCCCTGCGCGTAGCGGATCTTGGTCGCGGCCTGCAGATAAGCCAGCTCCTCGTAGGACTCGATGCCTTCCGCGATCACGGTCATGCCGAGCGCTTCGCTCAGCGACTCGATCGCGCGCAGGATGCCCTGGCTGCGCGGGCGCTTATGGATGTCGGTGATGAAGGAGCGGTCGATCTTGATCTCGTCGGCGGTGATGTCGGCGAGTGCCGACAGCGACGAATAGCCGATGCCGAAATCGTCGATCGAGATTCCGACCCCCAGTTTGCGGAAGATCGGCAGGATTTCGGCCTGAAAATGGCTCTTGGTGACGAAGGCGTCTTCCGTCACCTCGATCATGAAGCGTTCGGGATAGCCGGTCGCTTCGAGCGCCTGCGCCAGCGAGTGCATGAATTCCGGATTGCCGGCCTGCTTCGCCGCGACATTCATGCTGATCGAAGTGTCGTGACCGAAGGTGTCGTTGATCAGGTCGATCGATCGTACAATCTCGGCCAGCACCAGATGCGTCAGCTCGTCGATCAGGCCAAGTTCTACCGCGAGATTGATGAAAGTGCCGGGGGCCTGAATGACGCCCTCATCGTCGCGAAGCCGCACCAGCGCCTCGATGCCCTTGATGGCCTGGGTCCGGATGTCGACCTTGGCCTGGAAGGCGCAGCAAAATCGTTTTTCCAGAATAGCGAGCCGCAACGACTGCTCGACCTTCATCCGCGCCAGCGCTTCGCGTTCCATGCTGGCATCGAAGAATACGGCGGCCCCCTTGCCGTCGCTCTTGACGCGGTACATCGCAATGTCGGCGTTCTGGCGCAGCTCTTCATAGCTGCGGCCATGTTCGGGATAAAGGCTGACCCCGATCGAGGTCGATGCAAATATCTCCGAGCCATCGATGAAGAACGGCGCCTTCAGCCGCTGCAGCGTGAAGTGAATATATTCCGCCACTTCCTGCTCGTTCTGGATCGGATTCAGCAGCAACAGGAATTCATCGCCGCTGATCCGCGACAGCATGTCGGAATCGCGCAAATTCAGTCCAAGACGCTTGGAAAGCTCGACCAGCAGCGTATCGCCGGCGCCGTGGCCGTAATAATCGTTGATGTGCTTGAAATTATCGATGTCGAGGAAAGCCAGCGCGAACCTGGCCGTAGGGTCTTCATGACGCAGCAGGGCGTTGGCGCGGTGTTCGATCACGCGCCTGGTCGGTAAATCGGTCAGTTCGTCATAATAGGCCGACCGAAACAGTTGATCTTCGACCGCCTTCAATTCGGTGATGTCGGCGGAGCTCGAGAGCAACAGACGGCGGTCGGCGATCTGGACCGGCCGATGGGTCGTGAGCAGGACCTGCTTGACCGAGCCATGCGTGATGGTTTCCTCGGCGGCGGCTGTGCGGCCCGAACGCAGCACTTCGAGACCAGTTTCCCGGCGATGATCCAGTTCTTTCGACGCCGAGGGTACTGCGGCCGTGGTAATTCCGAGCTGCGCGGCGGCAGCGTCGTTCATCAGCAGGAAATGGCCTTGATCGTCCTGAACCGTGACGCCGGTAGGTAATTGCTTGAAAATATCCCGCAGCATGCCGAGTTCGCCGTCGGCGGCGCCTTCATGCGCGTCGTCGGGTGCGGCAGTCTGCAGATTGAAATGATGACGGCTTTGCATGCCGCGCAGCTTGCCGATCTCTCTCTTAGGTTTGGTTAAGCGGAAACAAAAAACACTGTGACACGGCGAGCGGCTTGCCGATTTCAATCCGGTCGCGGACAGTTGTCATTAACAGAGTGTCAACGGCGGATCAGAATGTCCATTGGTGCGGCGGATCGCCTACACCATCTAGGGCAGGTCACCTTTTGGGATGCGGCATTGCATCGTGCAATGGATGCCGGTCTTCAGAAAGGAAATTTCGGTCCGGCCGTCGAACGGCCTCAGCGCGGAATTCAGCAATTTGGTGCCGAATCCGGCCTCGCCGATCGGGCCGACCGGCGGACCCTCGGTTTCGTCCCAAACAATGGTGAGACGATCGTCCGACATCGTCCACGACACCTGCAATAAGCCACGCGTGGCGGCGAACGCGCCGTATTTACCGGCATTGGTCGCCAATTCATGAAATATCAGCGCAAGGCTGACCGCCAGTTTGGCGGGAAGAAACAGTGGATCGCCGTTCAGGGTAAACCGGACGTGCCCGTAAGGCCCGAGTTCGGAGAGCAGCAGATCCTTGATGTCGCAGCCGCTGCCATCGACTCGCGCGATCAGATCGTCGGTCGCCGACAGCGCCCGTAGCCGGCCATCGATCGCGGCCCAGATCTGCGGCTGATTATGCAAGACCTGATGAAGAACGGCGTGAACGGTCGATAATTTGTTTTTCAGCCGGTGCTGCAGCTCATTGACGACGAGCTTGCGGTATTCCTCTTCCTGGGTCAGGCGCTTGGCGATATCCCTCTGACGCGTGGCGACCGACCGATAGTGCTCGATGCCCCATATCGTGAGGCCGCATACCGCCAGAAAGATCGCCAGCAGCGCGATCCGGGCAGAATCGGTAGAAGTGTTGCTGAAATTGATGCTCACCCCCAGCACGCCGCTGAGCAGTGCGGTTGCGAGCCCGACCCGCGCGCCTCCAAACGCAGCGGCAAAGAACACGGCCGGAAAATAAGGCGTAAAAAATACATCCGGCCGGATCAGGGAAAGGCACCATCGGGCGAGTGTCGCGAGGGCGAGACAGAAAATGGCAAATCCGACACTGAAAAGTAGTGATGGTTGCGAGATTCCCTGCCAGCCCCGCCGAAACTCGTCGATCCATTTCGTCATGCGTCAGTTGAGCCCGATCAGCTGATCCAAAATAAGGCCAAGCATAGAGTAAAACGCGCGGGTTGGGGCCCAGCGCATCCCGCGCCAACGCAATAAAGCGTCGCTTGCTTTGTCCCCGAGGTCTGGGGATATTTGGACCAAAGACAGATGGAATCAGGGGAGGATCCTATGGGACGGCTTGACGGCAAGGTTGCGGTGATCACCGGCGCGACCAGCGGCATTGGTTTGCGGACGGCCGAGATATTCGTCGCCGAAGGCGCGAAAATCGTGATCGCCGGGCGTCGCGCGCCTGAGGGCGAGGCCTTGGCGAAGAAGCTCGGCGCGGCCTGCGTCTTCCGTCAGACCGATGTCACGGTTGAAGAAGAGATGCGGGCGCTGATTGCCCAGGCAGTAGAAAAATTCGGCCGCATCGATTGCCTTTTCAACAATGCCGGCGGCCCCGCCCAGACCGGCGGTATCGAAGGTCTCGAGGTCGATCGCTTCGACGCCGCGATGGCGACACTGGTGCGCAGCGTCATGCTGGGGATGAAGCATGCCGCACCCCATATGCGCCGCCAGGGCTCCGGCAGCATCATCAACAATGGCAGCATCGCCGGACGGCTCGCCGGGTTTTCCTCCTCGGTGGTCTATGGGGCCGCCAAGGCAGCCGTCATTCACCTCACCAAATGCGTGGCGATGGAGCTCGGCGAAGCGGGCATCCGCGTCAACTCGATCTCGCCGGGCGCGATCGCCACCGGCATCTTCGGCAAGGCGCTCGGCCTGTCGGTCGAGGCGGCGGAGAAGACGCCGGATGTGATGCGGGAGGTCTACAAGACCGCGCAGCCGATCCCGCGCGCCGGATTGCCCGAGGACATCGCGCATGCTGCGGTATTTCTCGCCAGCGACGAATCCAGCTTCATCAACGGTCATGATCTGGTGATCGATGGCGCCATCACCGGCGGCCGCAACTGGAGCCAGCAGCAACAGGGCTACGTCGCACTGCGCAAGGCGTTCGATCAAGGCAAGGGGTAAACTAAGATCGTCATTCCGGCGCGATGCGTTAGCATCGAGCCACGATGTGCAATCGCACATCGGGGAATGACGACCGAAAGGGGATCGCAATGTTCGCAACATCAGCTACGTCGATCACGCGCAGTGACGGTCGCCCGCTCTATCTGGCCATTGTCGCGGGTCTCGCCTGCGCCTTTGCGGCCGGCAAGGCGTTGCCGTCGATGATGGACGCGGTCTCGATCATTTCCGAGCCGTTATGTGCGACGGGTGAGCCCACGGGGTCAACGCTCGATGTCGTCGAGCCGATCGGTTCTTACGCCTTGCCCAACGTACCGGGCAAACGCGTCACCATCGTGCGCGTATTCTATGGTCCTGGCGGATTTACCCGCCCGCATCGGCATTCCGGCTCCGTCACCGCCTATATCACCAAAGGCGAGATCCGCTCACAGCTGGGCGGTGGTCCGGTCGAGACCTTCAAGGTGGGCCAGTCGTTCTTCGAGCCGCCGGGAGCCACCCATCTGGTGTCGGCGAACGCCAGCAACACCGAACCGGCGGAACTGATCGCGGTGTTTGTTGCCGACGAGGGCGCGCAGCTTACGACATTGCTCGAATAGAGGTCTGGAGCCGTGGGCTGCACCGGGCGGACGGCGGCGCGGAGGTGGCGATATGGACGCAAGGTTGCGTTGGCTTGATTGAGCGTTCCTATCCGGCCGGCGAGATTACGACGCGCAATCCGTCGCGCGGCTTGGGGATCGGCCACATTGCCCAGTCCGGCGTGGTGCCGGGCTCCAGCGAGACCGTGAGATTTTGCAGGAAATGCCGCGCGAAGCATTTCGCCTGCATATAGGCGAAGTGCAATCCGATGCACATATGCGCGCCGCCGCCGAACGGTACATAGGCGAAGCGATGGCGCGCTCGCTGTGCCTCTTCAGTGAAGCGCAAGGGATTGAAGGTTTCCGGGTCGGGCCAGATCTCCGGCATATGATGGGTGAATACCGGATTGACACCGACCATGGTGCCGGCCGGGATCGCATAGCCCTTGAACGTCACGTCCCGGATCACCCGGCGCGGGATCGACGGCACCGGCGGCCTCATCCGCATTGCTTCCTTGAACGCCATTTCAGACAGCGGCATGGCTTCGAGATTATCGAAGGTGGTGGGATCGCCGGGCGCGATGCCGAGGCCGGCGACCTCTTCGCGCAGCTTGCCCTGCCATTCCGGATGGGCCGCCAGCGCTGCGACGAACGACGTCAGCGACGAGGTCAGCGTGTCATGCGCCGCCATCATCAGGAAACTCATGTGGTCGACGATATCCTGCGTCGACAGCAACGCGCCGTCTTCATGGGTGGCGTGGCACAGCTGCGAGAACAGATCTTCGCCGCCCTTGGCGCGACGGATCGGAATCTGTTCCGAGAAGTAAGCCACGATGCGCTCGCGTCCTTTGACGCCGCGCGCCATCTTGGTGCCGGGCAGCGGTTTGCGGATCACCGCGATCGAGGCGGCCACCATGTCGACGAAGGCGCGGGTGATCTCGTCGATCTCCGGACCGATCTCGGCGCCGAGGAACGAGGTTGCCGCGAGATCGAGCGTGAGCTGCTTCATCGCCGGATAAAACAGCATCGGTCCCGGCTTCGCTTTCCATTGCGCAACCCGCCCGGCGATGCCGGTATCGAGCGCCGCGAGATAGGACTTCATCGGCCCGGATTTGAACGCAACGGATAGCGCGCGGCGATGCAGGCGATGCTCCTCGAAATCGAGCAGCATCAGCCCGCGCGGGAACAGCAGGCCGAGGATCCGGCCCCAGCCATGCGTCGAGGAGAATTGCTTGGCCTGGTCGAACAGCACGAGTTCGTTGGCCTCGGGCCCGAGCAACACGAGGCTGGTCTCGCCGAAAATATGGCTGCGATAGACCAGGCCGTATTTCGCGGCGGAGCGTTCGATCTGTCCCTTGGGATCGGCGAGCACATCGAGGGTCTTGCCGATGATCGGCCAGCCTTCATCGCCGGGAATATGCGTCAGCGAATTGCGTTTCGGCGGCGTGAAGGCCATCGCGGGGGAAGCCACAGTTTGCATCGACATGGCAATCGCTCCGGTTGATCCCGACGTGATGTACAAGATCACATCGCCCGCATCCATAAATAGCGTGTTGTGGTCGCGGTGCAAAGGCGCGCGGCCCCTTCCGGACGGATTTAGGCCGGTCTATAAGACGAAACAACGCCGCGGGCAGCGCGGTAGAAAAAACGAAACCGAGCAGGGAGTGAACCGATATGTCGAGGATTTCAGGTGCGATATTCCTGATGGTGGCCGCGATCGGCGCAATCGTGATCGGGCCAATGGCGGCGCAGGCGCAAACCAGGCCGCTGGTGAAGACCCTCGGTCCTGATTTCCCGAAGAGCGAACTTTTCATCGGCAACAGCTTCTTCTATTACAATAACGGGCTGCCCGGACACCTCTCGCTGATGGAAAAGGCCGCCGACCCCGAGCACAAGCAGGACTATCGCACTACCATGGTGACGATCGGCGGTTCCGGCTTCGACTGGCATGATGTCGAGAGCTATTTCCGGCCCGACGCCATCGGCCGCTATTCGTTCGATGACCACAACAATGTCGTCTTCAACAAGCCTGGCAAGCTCTTCGATGCCGCGGTCATGATGGATTGCAGCCAATGCCCGATCCATCCGACGCTGAAATCGGTATTCACCGAATTCGCCAAAAAAGACGCCGACATCGTGCGCGCCCACGGCGTAACGCCGGTATTCTTCATGTCCTGGGCCTATGCCGACAAACCGGAGATGACCGCGCAATTGGCTGAGGCGTATACGGTCGCAGGCAATGCCAACAACGCGCTGGTGATCCCGGCAGGTCTCGCCTTTGCACGCGCGCTGAGCAAGCAGTCTGAACTCAATCTCTATGCCGTCGACAAGCGGCATCCGAGTTTAGCTGGAACCTATCTTGCCACCTGCACGACGTTCGCCGCGCTCACTGGCCGCTCGCCGGTCGGCAATACCTATCTCGCCGGGCTCGACGAGCCGACCGCGCATTTCCTGCAAACGGTGGCGTGGGAAACCGTGCAGGATTATTACGGCAAGTAAGTTTGTTTGCTGCGTAACGGCACATCGGCGTCGTCCCCGCGAATGCGGGGACGACGATAGTTTTTCTTTGACTTGCCGCCCTCACGCCTTGCGCTTGGCGGCTTCCTTTTGCAGGTCCGGCGCGTTGATGGTCGGGATCGCGACGCGGCCGGGGCCGGTCAAGGGAAGTGCGGCGGCGGCCTTGTCGTTTTCCATGATCTTCGCCATCACGGCTTGCCCCGCGCGTTCGAACACTTCGCGATTCTCGACCAGGTATTGCCGCGATTTACGCAGGCCTGCGACATAGCCGTTGATCTCCGGCACCACGTAACGCGCTACCATATCCCAGCTGCGGCGGGTGTTTTCCGGGTTGGCCCAGTCGTGCACGAAGCCGACGATGGTGCCGACGCCGCCCGAAACATCGATCAGGCTCTTGATGGTCTTGACCAGATCATCCGGGGTGCCGATGGTGGAGGCGGCATTTTCGCCGCCAGCGGTCTTTTCGATCGCGTCCTCGGGGGAGGTGAACGGCTGCACGCCCGGCCGCTGCAGCGTCCCGACGGTATATTCATTGTGCCAGCGCAGCAATCCGGCGCCGGCTTCGCGCCGCGCTTGTTCGCGGCTTTCGGCGATGTGCCAGCTCAACAGCACGCGCCAGTCGGAGCGGCTGACAGTGGTGCCGTGCTTCCTGGCGGCGTCTTCGGCAAAACCCCATTGCGTCGGCAGCGCCATCAGGCCCTGCGTCGACATCGAGCCCAGCGAGATGATGCCGATGCCGTATTTGCCGGCCAGCGTCATGCCCGAAGGCGAGATCTGCGACGCTACCACGAACGGCATGTCCTCCTGCAGCGGCAGCAGCTGCAGCGCCGCATCGTTCATGGTGAACCAGTCGCTCTTGGCGGTAACGCGCTCGCCCTTGAACAGCCGGCGGATGATCGCGATCGCTTCGTCCTGACGGTCGCGCTGCGTCATCGGATCGATCCCGAGCGTGTGCGCGTCGGAGGCCAGCGCGCCCGGGCCGGAGCCGAAAATGGCGCGGCCTCCCGTCATATAATCGAGCTGCACCATGCGCTGCGCGACGTTGAAGGGGTGGTGATAGGGCAGCGAAATCACGCCGGTGCCGAGCTTGATGCGTTTGGTGCGCTCGCCGGCGGCGGCCAGGAACATCTCCGGCGAGGCGATCATCTCCCAGCCTGAGGAGTGATGCTCGCCGCACCAGAACTCGTCGAAACCGAGCGCGTCGATCTGCTCGACGAAATCGAGGTCGCGGCGGAATTGCAGCAGCGGATGCTCGCCGATCGGGTGATGCGGGGCGAGGAAGGCTCCGAACTTGAGGCGCGCCATGGGTTTTCTCTCCGGGCTTTGCTTTTGTTATGTGCTTGCCTGCAAACTACGGGCTGGAAACAGCCAAGGCAATCGCGGAAAGCGCACGCCTGGACATGGATGCTGTGCAGGCCAAGCGGGAGTATGCCGTCGCCCGGAATTTCCTCCATCTTCCTGCGAGCGATGGTCGCATGCGCTGAGCATCGCTACATCCGCGCTCTCGCCACCGCTTTCATGGCTGCACGGCCAGTGTTCTGACCACGCGAAAACTGTTAAGGGTGCCGACCGGGAAATTGTTGCGACTGCCGGAGCGCTGGGCGAGGGCCACGCCCATCCACCCGCCGCCGCGTAGCATGCGCCGCGTGCAGTCGCCTTCAAGCCATGGCGAGCCGTCGCTCGGCGTGTCCTCGTTGTAGCGCTTGTTGTAGCAATCTTCGGTCCACTCCTCGACATTGCCGGTGACCTGGTACAGCCCGAATTTGTTCGGCAGGTAGGAGTCGACCGGCTTTGGTCCCTTGCTGGCTTCGCCGTAGGGGCCGCCGGGGTAGTTGTTTCTGGCATCATAATTGGCGTTCTGGCTGGAAATGGTTTTGCCAAACCAGAATGGCGTCGTGGTGCCGGCGCGGGTGAAGTATTCGCGCTCCGATTCGCTGGGCAAACGATAGGTGCGGCCGACCTTGCGCGAGAGCCAGGCGAGGTAGGATTTGGCGGCCTCGAAATCGATCCCGGCCGCCGGCATGCGGCCACGGCCATATCCGCCGTCGTCACCCTTGTTGCCGCCGCAACCGCCATCCGCCAGACAGGCGTCCCATTCGTCAAACGTGATGCTGAAACGCCCCACCGCGATCGGCTTCGGAATGTTGACGATATGCTGTGGGTCTTCGCCCTTGAGGCGATAGGGCTCGTCGGCCGGCGTGCCCATGACGAACGAGCCCTTCGGGATCACCACCATCTCCGGGCAGAATTCGCACTCCTTGAAACTGTCTTTCGGCTTTAGCGCCTGCTCCAATTCCGGCGTCAAAGGCTGCACGCCTTTCGCCGGGATGATCTGTCTGGGCAGCGGAGCCGGTGGCTGTGGCTGCGCTTGTTCGGATGGCTTCGCCCGGACATGCCTGGTTTTGGCGGATGCACCGCTGGCAAGCGAAATGGCCAGCGTCGCCGCCAGTGCGGCCAGCAGCTTTGATGGGACAGACATGAAGGATCCTTGCGCAAAACCTGTGCGGCTTGGTCGCGCGCGGAACCAATCGCGTTCATATCATTATGGGAGCGGGAGAATCTGGAAAATGGTGATTGCCATGCGATCGGGCCAAAATCCCTGCGAATTCTTACCTCCGGGGTAATCGCAGCCATGACCGGAAGCTGGGATGGTCCGATGCATCAGATCGCAAACACCGAGGCCGTTTCGCATGCATCAGATGGTTTCAACTCCCGTCGAAACCTCGCGCCGCTGGTGGGTGCTCGCGATCGTCGTCGCCGCCCAATTCATGTTCGGCGTCGATGCCTTCATCGTCAACGTCGCGATTCCGACCATCGCGATCGAATTGCACACCAGCTCGGCGCAGATCGAGGCCGTGATCGCGATCTATCTTATCGCCTATGCGACGCTGGTGGTCACCGGCGGCCGGCTCGGTGACATCTACGGCACCAAAACCATATTCATCGCCGGCGTGCTCGGATTCACGCTGACGTCGCTGTGGTGCGGCCTGGCGCAATCCGGTCCTGAATTGATCGGGGCCCGGCTGGCGCAAGGCGCCACAGCCGCGATGATGGTGCCGCAAGTGCTGGCGACGCTTCATCTGTTGTTTTCAGACGCATCGCGTGGCCGCGCCTTCGGCATTTATGGCGTCGTGCTGGGCCTGGCGGGTGCTGCGGGTTTTGCGCTCGGCGGCGTGCTGGTGACATCCGATCTCGCAGGTCTCGGCTGGCGCGCGGTGTTCTTTGTCAATGTGCCGTTCGGGCTTCTCATCGCGGCCGCGGCCTGGCGGATCATGCCGTCGGTGCCGCGCCGTCCCGGCACCCGGCTCGACGTGCCCGGTGCGGTCGTGCTGTTTTGTGGGCTGGTATGTCTGATCGGACCATTATTGTTCGGTCACGATCTCGATTGGGCGCCGTGGGTCTGGCTGGTGATGTCTTTGGGCGTCGTCATCATTGCCGCGTTCCTGCGGCTCGAGCGCGCGGTCGCACGCCGCGGTGGCTTGCCATTGGTCGATCTCGCGCTGTTGTCCGACAAGGCCTTCATGCGCGGTCTGTACGCCGCTTTCTTTTTCTTCTCCGCCAATCTGTCGTTCTATCTGGTCGTGACCATGTTCATGCAGAAGAGCTTGCAGATTCCGCCGTTGCAGGCGGGTCTGGTGTTCGTGCCGCTGGCGCTGACATTCGTGATCGCCTCGCGGCCCAGTGGCGCGCGCGCCAAGCATCGCGGCACGCTGGTGCTGATCGAGGGCTGCGTGGTGCAGATGGCCGGTCTTGCGATGTTGGCGCTGACGGTCGCGAGCATCGAAAAGCCCGGCCCAGTTTTGTTGGCGCTGGTATTGGCCGTCTTCGGCTATGGCCAGGGGCTGGTGATGGCGCCTTTATCCGGTGTTGTGCTTTCCACGGTGAAGCCGGCCAGCGCAGGCTCGGGTGCGGGGATGTATGGCACGACGTCACAAATCGCCAACGCCGCCGGCGTGGCGGCAATCGGCGCGGTATTTTTTTCCATCGAGGCGATCAGGTCGGCAGTTCCCGCTCTGTTGACGGCATTGGCGCTGTTTGCGCTGTCAATTGCCGCTTGCGCGGCATTCCTGGCCGGGATGCGGCGCGTCGTCGTCTGAAACGCAATCAGGCACATCGGGTCGCGTTTGCCACAACCTATTAGGGAAAGACAGTACACATCCTTTTTATTTTGCAGTGCAGCAACTATCTGGTCTTGGTGGGCTTAATAGAAGTCTCTCGCCAAGGAGCTGCCGGTGTCTCTTGCTAAAAATGTTGAGTTTCTGCGAAATCTGCCAAAGCTGCATCAAATCAATGGTCTGGGAGATTTCGCGCGAAGTTTGACGCCCGGTGCCGGCAGTCCGCTGACTGAAGTTACCGGTTTTGGCGCCAATCCCGGCGATCTCCGGATGTTTTCGTTCGTTCCCGAGGATCTTCAACAGCCGCCGGCGCTTGTCATCGTTTTGCATGGCTGTGGTCAGACCGCGGCCGGCTACGATGTCGGTGCCGGCTGGTCGGCGCTTGCGGAGCATTACGGCTTTGCATTGCTGATGCCGGAGCAGCAGCGCTCGAACAATGGCCAGGGCTGCTTCAACTGGTTCAATCCGGAAGACATCGCCCGCGATCGCGGCGAAGCTTGTTCGATCCGGCAGATGATCGCGCGCATGGTGAGCGATCATGGCATCGACAGCCATCGCATCTTTGTCACCGGGCTTTCCGCCGGCGGCGCGATGACCTCGGTCATGCTTGCAACCTATCCTGAAGTGTTCGCAGCCGGTGCTGTGATCGCAGGTCTGCCGTACGGTGTTGCCACCAATCTGCGGGAAGCCCTGAACGGCATGCTGCAATCGTCAGCGCGACCGGCCGGCGAGTTGGGGGATCTGGTGCGAAGCGCGTCAGAACACAAGGGAGCGTGGCCGAAACTGTCGGTGTGGCACGGCAGCGCCGACCGCACCGTCAATCCCGCGAACGCCAATGAGATCGTCAAGCAATGGCTTGATCTGCATGATCTGCCGGCGACGCCGATGTCGAGCGGGATCGTCGATGGCTATCCGCGCCAGGTGTGGTGGAACGCGGATGGCGAGACCATTGTCGAATCCTACACCATCACCGACATGGCGCATGGCACGCCGCTTGGCGTCGCCGAAAACGACGAGCGATATGGTTCGGAAGGCGCCTTCCTGATCGAAACCGGAATCTCGTCCTCCCATCACATCGCCAGCTTCTTTGGTTTGACCGAGCGGATCAGCCGGCCCCGCGCCGCGGAAACTCCGAAACCGGCGGCCAAGCCCATTCCCCAATCTGCTCCGGCAGCCCCGCGAACGGCCGATATTGCCACGGTGCTCCAGCCGCTTGCCAAACTGCATCGTGCCGCGGAGACGCCGCCTCAGCCGCCACGCCGGGCGATTGACGTCGGCGCGGTCATTACCCGTGCCCTGACGGCTGCGGGCCTGATGAAATAACAAGCCTCATGAAATGAGGGGGCGTGGCGGCATCCGGTATGCCGCTCGCATCCGATGTGCGGATTTATCGGCCTTCTGACCGGGTGGTGTGGTTAACGCCGGCGGCGCCGGCCCATGATTTTGTTCCATTTTCTGCTGAATAAATTTGAACTAATTCCCCGGCCGCGCGTTTGTTGGGATTGTGACAGGCGGTTAAGTTCCGGCTGCTAATTTGGGCTGAATTGGCCTCCGATAGCTCCTGATGTTGAAAATCAACGTACCGAGTTCTGCGGATTTCCTCGCCGGCGGCGGGGAGATGGGCGCATTGATGCGGGCGCATGATTGGTCGCTTACCCCTTTGGGCCGGCCGGCGACCTGGCCGCAAAGTCTGCGGACCGCAGTGCGGCTGGTGCTGAACACCAACCACCCGATGTTCATCTGGTGGGGTCCGAATCTCACTCAGTTTTATAATGACGGCTATCGCCAGACCATGGGCCCCGAACGCCATCCGGCGGCGCTGGGTCAGGACGGACGGAAATGTTGGGCTGAGATCTGGAACATCATCGGTCCCCAGATCGAGCAGGTGATGCGCGGTGGCGGTGCGACCTGGCACGAGAACCAGCTCGTTCCGGTGACGCGCCACGGCAGGCTGGAGCAGGTCTACTGGACCTACGGCTTCAGCCCGATCGACGAAGATGATGGCGTCGGTGGTGTGCTCGTCGTGTGCCGCGACGTCACCAGCGATTATCTCGCCGCCAAGGCGCTGCGCGAACGCGAGGCTGAACTCGCCCGCGTACAGGCGGTTGGCCGGATCGGCGGCCTTGAGGTCGATCTGAGAACGGGCTTTCGCAACCGCCGCTCGCCGGAATATTTGCTGATTCACGGGTTGCCGCCGGACGCTGCCCATGAATCCCACGAAGACTGGGTCCGGCGCATCCATCCTGAGGATCGCGAAGCCACCGAGAAGAAATTCCGCGATGCCGTCGCGAGCAAGGCCCGCGAATACACGGGGCAATACCGGATCATTCGCCCCAGTGACGGGGAGACACGCTGGATCTCGGTCCGCTCCACCATCGAGCGCGATGCCAACGGCAAGGCCATCCGTCTGGTCGGCGCGCATAGCGACGTCACCGAGCAGGTTATGGCGGAGCAGGCCTTGCGGCAGAGCGAAGAGCGTTTCCGCAACCTGGCGGACCAGCTCGCCGATCTCAACGCGACGCTGGCGGAGCGCGTCGAAGAGAAAACCCGCGAGCGCGACCGGATCTGGAACGTCTCGCAGGATCTGCTGTTGGTCGCGGATCGCAAGGGCATCTGGAAAACCATCAACCCGGCCTGGACCCGAACGCTCGGCTGGAGCGAGGCCGAATTGCTGAACCGCACATCGGAATGGCTGGAGCATCCTGACGACGACGGGACCACGCGGGCTCGCATCAAAGAACTCGGCACCAGCGACGCCACCGTCAAATTCGAAAGCCGTTTCCGTCATAAGGATGGCTCTTATCGCTGGCTGTCCTGGACCGGCGTCCCCGACCAGGACCACATCTACGCGGTCGCGCGCGATGTGACCGCGGAGAAAGCCGCGGCCGAACGCCTGAGGGCGACCGAAGAGGCGTTGCTGCAATCGCAGAAGATGGAAGCCGTTGGACAGCTCACCGGCGGCATCGCGCACGACTTCAACAACCTGCTGACGGGAATCGTCGGATCGCTGGACCTGCTGCAGACCCGTCTCAATCAGGGGCGCACCGAAAACGTCGGACGCTACATCGATGCCGCCATGACGTCGGCAAACCGCGCCGCGGCGCTGACGCATCGCCTGCTGGCGTTTGCGCGCCGGCAGCCGCTGATTCCGAAAGGCGTCGATGCCAACCAACTCGTGGTGTCGCTGGAGGATCTGCTGCGCCGGACCATCGGCGAGACCATCGATCTCGCGGTCGTGGCTTCGGACGGTCTATGGACCACGCTCTGCGATCCCAATCAGCTCGAAAGCGCGCTGCTCAACCTCGCCATCAACGCCCGTGACGCGATGCCGCGTGGCGGCAAGATCACCATTTCGACCGCGAACGCGCGGATTGACGGCATTAACACCGGCGCGCCGGCGCTTTCGCCCGGCGAATATATCTGTATCGATGTCACCGACACGGGAACCGGCATGAGCCCGGAGGTGGCGGCGCGCGCCTTCGATCCGTTCTTCACCACCAAGCCGATCGGGCAGGGCACCGGGCTTGGGCTATCGATGATCTACGGCTTTGCCCGGCAATCGAACGGTCACGCCACTATCGACAGCAAGATCGGGCGGGGGACATCGGTCAAGATTTATCTGCCGCGTCACAGCGGTGACCACGTGGCCGAGCATGCCGCGGCGGGCGCCAAGGCACAGCAAGCCGCCACCGGCGAAACCGTGCTGGTGGTGGAAGACGAACCCGTCGTGCGCGGGGTGATCCTCGAGATGCTCGACGAGCAGGGCTACCGCACGCTGGAGGCGGTCGATGGCCCGGCGGGCCTGCGAATCCTGCGCACCGATGCGCGGATCGACCTGCTGGTGACCGACGTCGGCCTGCCCGGCATGAACGGCCGCCAGCTCGCCGATCAGGCCCGCGAGATGCGGCCCGGCCTGAAAATTCTTTTCATCACCGGCTACGCCGAGAGCGCGGCAATCGCCGACGGCTTTCTGCAGCCCGGCATGGAAATGATCACCAAGCCGTTCGATCTCGGCAACCTGTCGCGGCGCGTTCGCACCATGGTGTCGGACTAGATTTCTGTTTTGACGCGTTTTCTTCACGCGAACCGGCGGCCACGGAGCCTGTCATCGGGCGCGCATTCGCGCGACCCGTTGGCTCGAAAACGCTATGGGTTGCGTTCAATTCGACGGACGTGGCCTTACATCTCGCCGGTAAGGAACGGATTGGTCAGCCGCTCCTGGCCGATGCTGGAGCCGGCGCCATGGCCGCAGACAAAGCTGACATCGTCGCCGAGCGGCAGCAGCTTTTCGGTGATGGATTTGATCAGCGTCTCGTGGCTGCCACCGGGCAGATCGGTGCGCCCGACCGAACCGTTGAACAGTACGTCGCCGACATGGGCGAAGTGTAATTCCTTGTTGTAGAACACCACGCTGCCCGGGGAATGGCCGGGGCAATGCAGGATGTCGAAGGTCAGTTCGCCAATGGAAACCTGATCGCCTTGATTGAGCCAACGGTCCGGCGCGAAATCGCGCACGCCGGTCATGCCGAACCGGGCGCCGCTCGAGACTACATTGTCGAGCAGATATTTGTCGTCGATATGCGGGCCCTCGATCGGCACCTTCAGTTCATCGCGCAATTCCGCGGCACCGCCGACGTGATCGATATGGCCGTGGGTCAGCCAGATCTGCTCGACCGTGACATTGGACTGCTTGATCGCCCGCAAAATCTTCGGAACGTCGCCGCCAGGGTCGATCACCACGGCTTTTTTGGTGGCTTCGCACCAGATCAGGGTGCAGTTCTGCTCGAACAGCGTCACTGGAATGATGACGGCGCCAGCCTTTGACTTGGTCTCGGTTTCATTTGCCATCGCCGCACAATGCCGATTTTTGACGTTCCGCCAAGCAAAAATTAGGTGAAAAGCCGCTGACCCGCCCCGGCTCCGTCATCTTCCCGCCGTGCAATCTGAACCAGTCTGCGGCCTCGGGCGTTATCGCGCTTTAGAGTGTTTTCAAGCAAAGTGGCTACCGGTTTGCGTCAAGAAAACGCGTCAAATCAAAATCTAGCGCGACATGGGGGATGATTGGCGAGATGGATCAAATCAGCAATTCCTGGTGGCAGAACGGCATTTTTTATCAGATCTACCCGCGCTCGTTTCAGGATTCCAATGCCGACGGGGTCGGCGACCTCGCCGGTATCGTCAATCGGCTGTCCTATCTCGGTGAACTCGGAATTGACGCGATCTGGCTGTCGCCGGTGTTCCCGTCGCCGATGGCCGATTTCGGCTACGACATCTCCGATTATACCGGGATCGATCCGCTGTTCGGCACCATGGAGGATTTCGACGCGCTGGTCATGGCAGCTCACGAAGCGGGCCTGAAGATCATCCTCGATCTGGTCCCGAACCACACGTCCGACCAGCATCCCTGGTTCATCGAAGCGAGAGAGTCGCGCGATAATCCGAAACGCGACTGGTACCTGTGGCGCGATCCGAAGCCCGACGGCAGCGCGCCGAACAACTGGCTGTCGGAGTTCGGCGGCAGCGCCTGGACGTTCGATGAGGCCACCGGACAATATTATTATCACGCCTTCCTCGCCCAGCAGCCGGACCTGAACTGGCGCAACCCGGAAGTGCGCGAGGCGATCTACGACGTGATGCGGTTCTGGTTGCGCAAGGGCGTCGACGGCTTCCGCGTCGATGTGATCTGGCACCTGATCAAGGACGCGGAATTCCGCGACAATCCACCCAATCCGCATTATCACGACGGCCGCCCGCCGCATGAAACGATCCTGACGCAGTACTCCACGGACCAGCCGGAAGTGCATGAGGTGGTCGCGGAGATGCGCCGGGTCACCGAGGAGTTCGATGGCCGCGTGCTGATCGGCGAGATCTATCTGCCGCTGCAGCGCCTGGTCGCCTATTACGGCAACGATTTGCGTGGCGCGCAGATGCCGTTCAACTTCGCATTGATCTCGACCCTGTGGAGTGCGCGCTCGATCGAAAAGATCATCGGCGATTACGAAAAGGCATTGCCGCCTGGGGCGTGGCCGAACTGGGTGCTGGGCAATCACGACCGGCCGCGGGTCGCAAGCCGGGTCGGCGCCGAGCAGGCGCGCGTCGCGGCGATGCTGCTGTTGACCCTGCGCGGCACGCCGACACTGTATTATGGCGACGAGATCGGCATGCATCAGGTCGCGATTGCGTCGGATCAGGTGCGCGATCCCTTCGAGAAGAACGTCCCGGGCATCGGCGTCGGACGCGACGGCTGTCGGACGCCGATGCAATGGAACGCGATGCGCAATGCCGGTTTTTCGGTGGCGACGCCATGGTTGCCGCTGGCGAGCGATTTTCCGCACGAGAACGTGGTCAACCTCGATGCGGATACCGGTTCGATCCTCACGCTCTATCGGGCTCTGATCCAGCTCAGGAAACAATTGCCGCAACTGATCAGCGGCAGCTATGAACCGGTTGCAGCGCAAGGCGACCTGCTGCTTTATCGCCGCCGCGCGGAAGGCGAGGCGCTCATCATTGCCTTGAATCTCGGCGCCGAGCCTGCCTCGGTCACCTCGAGCGCGATCGGATTCGGCAATGAAATTCTGCTGTCGACGTTCCTCGACCGCAAGGGTGAAAGTGTCGAGGGCGTGCTGGATCTGCGCGGCAATGAGGGCGTGATTATCGGCAAGTCGAACGATCAGGCCGGGTGACCTGCATTGCCTGCTGCATCGGTATCGATGTCGCTGCGCTTCAAGAGATAATCCAGCCCGCCGACGCGGTACCATCGATATCCATAGCCTTCGAGCATCAGTTTGTGCCGGCCGCTGCCGTTTGCCCGGCTGTGATCCTCGGACAGCAGGTTGACCAACAGCTTGCCGGCATCGCCGGGAATGCCCGATGCGAACGAAATTTCACGCGGCTTTTCGTCGAGATTGTGCACGAACAAAACGGAATTGTTGCGCCAGTCGTAGCGGATGATCAAAACCGCCGGATCCCGCGCAGAGATCACCTTGAAGTCGCCCCAGCCGATCTCCGGCACTTCCTTGCGCATCCGGATGATGCGCTCAGTCCAGTTCAGCAGCGAGTCGGCATCGCGGCGCTGTTTTGCGACATTGACATGCTGGAAGCCGTAAGGGCCCTCGTCGATGACGGGTGAGCACGGCCGGTCGCTTTCCGTGAATCCGGCATGTGGCTCGGTCGACCATTGCATCGGCGTACGGGCACAATTGCGTTCAGGCAAATCGAGATTGTCGCCCATGCCGATTTCGTCGCCATAGCGGATCACCGGCGTGCCCGGAAGCGTGCACATCAGGCTATAAGCGAGTTCGAGACGTCTTCGGTTGCCGCCGAGCATCGGCGCCAACCGGCGACGAATGCCCCGGTCGTAAAGCTGCATATTCTTGTCGGGACCGAAGCGCTTGAACACGGTGTCGCGTTGCGCCTTGGTCAGCCGTCCCAGATCGAGTTCGTCGTGGTTGCGCAGGAATAATCCCCATTGCGCCGTGGCCGGGCGCGGCCTGGTGGCTTTGAGCGCCTCGGCGAGCGGCCGCGAGTCGGCAGCTGCCAGCGCATAGAACAGGTGCTGGTTGACGTGGAAGTTGAACATCATCTGCATGCGGTCGCCGTCGTCGCCGAAATACTCCATATCGGTTTTCGGCAGCACGTTGGCCTCGGCCAGGATAATCGCGTCGCCCTGCCGCCATTGCAGAAACTCGCGAAACGCCCGCAGCATGTCGTATTGTTCGACCGGCGTTTTGACCTTGGCGCCCTTGGTTGCGATCACGAACGGCACCGCATCCATGCGAAAGCCGGACACACCGAGTTGAATCCAGAACCCCATGATCTTGAGGATCTCCGCCTGCACGTGCGGATTCGACGTGTTGAGATCAGGCTGGAAATCGTAAAAGCGATGGAAGTACCAGGTCTTGGCTTGCTTATCACGGGTCCATGTGGATTTTTGCACGCCCGGAAACACCACGCCCTTGTCGGCATTGGCGGGCTTCTTGTCGGCCCAGACATACCAGTCGCGATAGCGCGAATCCTTTGAGCTTCGCGCGTCGCGAAACCAGGGATGCGCATCGGAAGTGTGGTTGACGACGAGATCGATGATGACGCGGATGCCGCGTTGCCGGCAGCCATGGGTGAATTCGACAAAGTCGCCGAGCGTACCGTAGCGCGGATCGACGCCGTAATAGTCGGTGATATCGTAGCCGTCGTCCTTGCCGGGAGACGGCTGGAACGGCATCAGCCAGATTGTGGTGATGCCGAGCCCCTGCAGATAATCCAGCCGCCGCACCAAGCCTTTGAAATCGCCAATGCCGTCGCCATTGGCGTCCATATAGGTGCCGACGGCGAGACAGTAGAACACGCCATTCTTGTACCAGAGGTCGTCGATCATGCCGGGCAGCCCTCGTCGGTCCGCCCAAATTCGTCAGCGGCCCACGGATAAGCCTTGGCGGTTCCGCGGGTTCCCGGCCGTTTGGCGCTTCAGTGAAAACCGCGTTTCCCTTTGGCCGGTTGCGTCCTATGCTTTGCGCCATGGAATCGCGCGCCCGCCAGATCAATATTGTACCGCCGCCGGACGGCCGTCAGTCGGAAACGGCGCTGGCGATCGCACGTGGCACCGCGCGGCTGCTACGGTCGCTCGGCTTTTCCTGCATCAGCGAATTGCCATTACCGTCGGGACGGCGCGCCGACCTGGTGGCGCTGAACGAGCGCGGCGAGATCTGGATCGTCGAGATCAAGTCATCGATCGAGGATCTGCGCGCCGACCAGAAATGGCATGAGTATCGCGCACATTGCGACCGGCTGTTCTTTGCGTTCACGCAGGACATGCCGTGCGAAATATTTCCCGAACAAACCGGTTTGATAGTCGCCGACGCCTACGGCGCGCATATGCATTGCGAAGCACCGGAGCATCGTTTGCCGGCGCCGACCCGCAAGCAGATGACGGTGCGTTTTGCGATGGCCGCCGCGCAGCGGATCAACCGGCTGGTCGATCCGCAGGGCCACGGCGAATTCTAGGGAGCAGGCTTACCGCGGCGCGCGCTTTGCCAGAATGCGTTGCAGGGTACGGCGATGCATGTTGAGCCGCCGGGCGGTTTCCGAGACGTTGCGGCTGCACATTTCATAGATGCGCTGGATGTGTTCCCAACGCACCCGATCGGCCGACATCGGATTGTGCGGCAGTTCGGATTTTTCCGTGCCGCTCGCGAGCAGTGCTGCGACGACATCGTCGGCGTCGGCGGGCTTTGAGAGATAATCCACCGCGCCCATCTTCACCGCGGTCACCGCGGTGGCGATATTGCCATAGCCGGTGAGCACGATTGCGCGCGCTTCGGGGCGTTTGCGCTTCAATGCCGACACCACGTCGAGACCATTGCCATCGCCTAATCGCAAATCCACCACGGCGAAGGCGGGCGCGGCCCTGCCGATCTGCGCCAGACCATCGGACACAGTATCGCAGGAGGTCACGTTGAAGCCGCGCGTCTCCATCGCGCGCGACAGGCGTTCCAGAAACGGTTTATCGTCTTCCACAATCAGGAGTGAGCGATCAACTTGGTCATTTAACTCGGCGATGGCGTTCACGGCTGGGTACCTTCCTGTCGGACAACCTAATCACACCCTCATCATATGGCGTACAATCTGGCGCTGCCAAGGCCGCCAATAGTCGATTAAGCTTTTGGTTGAGTTATTAAGAAACGTTCTAAGATACTGGTTCGACAGACGTTTCCCCGGATTCGAAGCGGTCGCGCGGCCAGATGATGGTTACCACCGCGCCATGATCCGGGAAAATGCGGTTCGTGAACGATACCTTGGCGCCGGTGCGCTCCAGCAGCGTGCGGGCAATAAATACCCCAAGACCGAGGCCGCCATGGCCGCTTTGGGTCTCATCTGCGCTGCGTCGCCGCGACAAGTAAGGCTCGCCGATACGCTTCAACATGTCGGGCGCGATCCCCGGCCCGTCGTCGGAAATGATGATCTCGACCGTTTCGTTGTTCCACGAGGCGTTCACCTCCACCGCGGTGCGCGCAAAATCCACGGCGTTTTCCAGGATGTTGCCGACGCCATAAAGGATCGCGGGATTGCGCATGCCCACGGGCTCGCGCGTCATCCCGATCGCAATCCGCACCTTGATCGCGACGTCGAAATCGCGATGCGGTGCCACGGTTTCCTCGATCAGCGTGGACAAGGGCATGCGATCGAATGGTGCGCCGCTGGACGATAGCTGTGTGATCTTGGCCAGAATATCGCGGCAGCGCTGCGCCTGTTCGCGCAGGGTTTTGAGATCGGCCGCCATCGGGCTGTCGTCAGCGATGGTTCGCTCCAGCTCGCGCGAAATCAGGAAGATGGTTGATAGCGGCGTTCCGAGTTCGTGGGCGGCGGCAGCGGCGAGGCCGTCGATTTGCGTCAGATGCTGTTCGCGCGTCAGCACCAGTTCGGTGGCGGCCAGCGCGTCCGAGAGCTGGCGGGATTCCTCGGTCACCTGGAACGCGTAGAGGCTGGTAACGCCGATCGCGACCGCGATCGAAAGCCAGACGCCGACGAGATAGATCGGCGGCAGCGTCAGGGGGTCGTCACCGTCCCATGGCAGTGGCAGATGGAAATAGACCAGCACTGACGCGCTAACCACCGCGAGAATGCCGAGCGCAATGGTCAGCCGGACCGGCAGCGCGGTCGCGGAAATCAACACCGGCGCCAGAAACAGGAACGAAAACGGATTCTCCAGCCCGCCGGTGAAAAACAGCAGCCCGGCCAGTTCGATGATGTTGAGCGCGAGCAATGCCGCCGCATAGGCCGGTTCCAGCCGCTGCATCGGATTGAAGGCGATTTGCATCGCCAGATTGAGCAAAGCCGACAGGCCGATGATGCTCAGGCAGGGGACGACCTCGACCTCGAATTCGAGCCCCTGCACCACCATGAAAATCGTCGCCAACTGGCCGAGCACGGCGAGCCAGCGCAGCCGCAGGATCGTATCCAGACGGACATAGCGGCGCGGATGGCGGAAATCGGAGGCGGCAACGTCGGTCATGTCTGCAGCTTAGCCGTGCATGGTTCCGATCACAAATCGGCTTGGTCTTGTGGCCATGACGAACTCGAAACCTTGCACTCGCCGCCATGATAGCCCAATGAACGGCCGGTATGACCGCGAACGATACAGCATCGCTCCCGTTGCCCGCCGCCGATCCGGCCGGATCCGCGGCGATTGAGGTCGTTCATCTGGTCAAGCTCTACAAGGCCACCCGCGCGGTCGACGATATCTCGTTCCGCATTGCGCGCGGCAGCGTTACCGGGCTGCTCGGAGGCAACGGCGCCGGCAAGACCACGACCATCGCGATGATCATGGGGCTGGTGCTGCCGACCTCGGGGCGCATCCAGGTGCTGGGTGCCGCGATGCCCGAGCAAAGCGCCGAGGTGCTTGGCCGGATGAATTTCGAAAGCCCCTATGTCGACATGCCGATGCGGCTCACGGTACGGCAGAACCTCACGATCTTCGGCCGGCTCTATGCTGTGCCCAATCTGCGCGACCGCATCGCGCAATTGGCCGCCGATCTCGATCTCGGCGATTTCCTCGACCGCGCCAATGGCAAGCTCTCGGCCGGGCAGAAAACCCGCGTCGCGCTGGCGAAAGCACTGATCAATCAACCGGACCTGTTGTTGCTGGACGAGCCGACGGCGTCGCTCGACCCTGATACGGCCGACTGGATCCGGCAGCATCTCGAGACCTACCGAAAGACCCATGGTGCGACCATTTTGCTGGCCTCGCACAACATGCTGGAGGTGGAGCGGCTGTGCGACCGCGTCATCATCATGAAGCGCGGCCGCATCGAGGACGACGACAGCCCCGACGGGATCATGGCCCGCTACAACCGCACGACGCTGGAAGAAGTGTTTCTCGATGTCGCGCGCGGCCGCACTCAGGAGGCTACTTCGTGAGCGAGCAAGCGTTAAGCAGGCGGATCACGCATGGCGGCATCGCGCCGCACCGCATCGGCGCGATGGTGCAGCGTTACTGGTATCTTTTGATGTCGTCATGGCCACGGCTGCTGGAGCTGATCTACTGGCCGGCGCTGCAGATCATCACCTGGGGATTTCTGCAAAGCTTCATCTCGCAGAATGCCGGGTTTTTCGCCCGCGCCGGCGGCACGCTGATCGGCGCCGTGATCCTGTGGGACATCCTGTTCCGCGGACAGCTCGGCTTTTCGATCTCGTTTCTGGAGGAGATGTGGGCGCGCAACCTCGGCAATCTGATGATGAGTCCGCTGAAGCCGATCGAATTCCTGATCTCGCTGATGATCATGAGCCTGATCCGGCTCGCGATCGGCGTGATCCCGATGACGCTGCTGGCGCTGTTTTTCTTTAACTTCAATTTCTACAGCGTCGGGCTGCCGCTGATCGCCTTCTTCTGCAATCTGATTTTCACCAGCTGGTCGATCGGGATTTTTGTCTCGGGCCTGGTGCTGCGTAACGGCCTCGGCGCGGAGAGCATTGTCTGGACGCTGATGTTCGGCATCATGCCGCTGGCCTGTATCTATTATCCGGTGACGGTGCTGCCGCATTGGCTGCAATATGTCGCATGGTGCTTGCCGCCGACCTATGTGTTCGAGGGGATGCGGGCGCTGTTGACCGACCAGGTGTTTCGCGCCGACCTGATGATCCAGTCCTTCGCCATCAACGTGGTGCTGTTTATCGCGTCATTTGCGATATTTCTTGCGCTTTTGCGCAGTGCCCGCCGGCACGGCTCGCTGATCCAGGGTGGCGAATAACGCCACTTATCCCAAGGAATTGAGATATTTACGATATCTGGGGCTTTTAGAGCCCATAGATATGCCGATCTATGCATTGACGCATTATTACGCATTCGGCACTATGCTGCGATGCAAAAGGGACCAAATTAGATGGCGATTGGTGAGTTCGGCGGCGCACCGCCGCTGGTGGCCGAAGGCAGTCCGGCGCTGACCACGCCGATGTACTGGATGTATGAAATGATGCAGGCGTCGCTCAATCCGGCGCGTGCCGTGACCGACGCGACGAAAATCCTGTTTCAGAATCCGCTGAACCCCTGGTCGCAAACCGAATTCGGCAAATCGATCGCCGCCGGCTGCGAAGTGTTCGAGCGCACCACGCGCCGCTACGGCAAGCCGGAATGGGGCCTCGACAGCACCGAAGTCAGCGGCGTTCGTACCCCGATCGAAATCCGCGTCGTATGGGAAAAGCCGTTCTGCCGGTTGTTGCATTTCGATCGCAAGCTGACGCGGCCCTTGCGGAGCCCGCAGCCACGCGTGCTGATCGTGGCGCCGATGTCCGGCCATTACGCGACCTTGCTGCGTGGCACGGTCGAAGCTTTCCTGCCGAGCCATGAAGTCTACATCACCGACTGGTCCGATGCCCGGATGGTGCCGTTGACCGCGGGGCGCTTCGACCTCGAGGACTATGTCGACTACCTGATCGAGATGCTGCACGTCCTCGGCGGCAACATGCATATCATCGCGGTGTGCCAGCCGTCGGTGCCGGTGGTGGCGGCGGTTTCCATCATGGAAGCCGAGCATGATCCCTATGTGCCGGTTTCGATGACCTTGATGGGCGGCCCGATCGATACCCGCCGCAATCCGACGGCGGTCAACAATCTCGCGGCCGAACGCGGCATCGACTGGTTCCGCAGCAATGTAATCAGCAAGGTGCCGTTCCCGCATCCGGGCGTGATGCGCGACGTCTATCCGGGCTTCCTGCAGCTGAACGGCTTCATCAGCATGAATCTCGATCGCCACATGGACGCCCACAAGAACCTGTTCAAGAATCTGGTGAAGGGCGACGGCGATCTGGTCGACAAGCATCGCGACTTCTACGACGAGTATCTCGCGGTGATGGATCTCACCGCGGAGTATTATCTGCAGACCGTTGATCTCGTTTTCGTCAAGCATGCGCTGCCGAAGGGCGAGATGACTCATCGCGGCAAGCCGGTTGATCCATCGAAGATCACCCGCGTCGCGCTGATGACGGTGGAAGGCGAGAACGACGATATCTCCGGCCTCGGTCAAACCGAAGCAACGCACGGACTATGCAGCGCAATTCCCGACGATCGCCGGGTACATTACGTGCAAAAGGGCGTCGGACATTACGGCGTGTTCAACGGATCGCGCTTCAAATCGGAAATCGTGCCGCGCATTTCTGATTTCATGGTGTCGTCGGCAAGTGCGAAGCCCTCTCTGGCCGCTGCGGCGGAATAAATCCGCTTTTTGATGTGATCTCGCGCGCATTGGCGCGAGATCGCGATGGCTCGGGCGCCGATTCGATCGACCGGATAAGCCCCTGAATTAGCCAAGGAAATCCGGATTCATCGCCTCCTGAAGGAATGAGCCAGCTTTCAATCTTTAAGTGCCTCGCAAGGGCGGTTTTGAGCCTCTAATTTTTTGTTCCAGCCCCTTCCTGTAGAGGTCCCTTAACCGGTCAGCCCCTGTATATTGGGCAAATGATTTGTTTTTGCGCCGGCCGATTTCAATGGCTGAGGATGTGGCAGAATCCGGGCGAACTCCTGCCCCCCGGACTCTCAGACATGGCTACTCGCGCGCTTCTCTATCGGCGGCCTGCCGAACCTTCGACTCTTTTGGTCAAACACGGCTCCCAAATCTACTCGATCAGGGTGCGTCGGCATCGCCGCGCGCGGCGATACACCTTGCGCATTCATCCAACCGATCGCGAAGCGATCCTGACCATGCCGCCGCGCGGCACCATCGCCGAGGCAAAGGACTTTGCGCGGCTGCATGGCGGCTGGATCGCCGCGCGCCTTGGCCGTCTTCCGAAAGCGGCGCCATTTCTGTCGGGTACAGTGGTGCCGTTGCGCGGTGTTCCGCATCGCATCGTGCATCGCGCCGGCGAACGCGGCACGGTGTGGACCGAAACCCGCGACAGCGGCGAGAGGGTCCTGTGCGTCGCCGGCGGTGCCGAGCACATGGAACGGCGCGTGCTTGATTATCTCAAGCGCGAAGCGCGCAAGGATTTGCAGAAGGCGTCGCTGGCTTACGCGGAGGAACTCGGCGTCCGGGTCAAGCGGGTGTCGATCCGTGATCAATCGAGCCGCTGGGGTTCGTGCACTTCGGCGGGTTCGGTGTCGTTCTCGTGGCGGCTGGTGCTCGCGCCGCCCTTCGTGCTCGACTATCTCGCCGCCCATGAAGTGGCGCATCTTGTCGAGATGAACCATTCGGCGCGGTTCTGGCGCGTGGTCGCCAAGGTTTGCCCGTCGGTCGAACGCGCCAAGACCTGGCTCGATACCCACGGCAATGACCTGCATCGTTATGGGATTCAGGATTAGCCGAAAGCTCCGTCCACTCGGTCGCCGTAGCAACAATCACCACCGTCATCGCCCGCGAAAGCGGGCGATCCAGTATTCCAGGGCGCCGGCGCAGAACTCGGATGCTGCAGCCTACGGGATACTCCGCTGGAGCCTGTCATCGGGCTCGCCGAAGGCGAGACCGGTGGCGGAGTATGACGGCCGGCAATGATGATGTGCGGTGCGCGATATCAAGCGGTCCGGCTTATTGCCCGCCGAACAGCCGCTGGACCAGCCAACCGTCCAACCCCGCCGCCGCTTCCGGTCGCGCCGAGGTCGAGGCTCGCGCCGGCGGCGGCCGATACCCACTGGCCGGCGGCAACGGTGCGAGTGACGCCGAGGCCGGTGACGGGTTAGGTGCGGTGATCTGCGACGCCGTGACCTGCGGACTCGGTTGGAGACCGCCGGATGGCGGTGCAGCCTGTGCGACGCCGGAGAAGAAGCCCGGCGCCTGCGAGTTCGGCAGGGCTGCGACCGGTACGCCCTGATGGGCCGCGCGCATGAAGCGGGACCAGATCTCGACCGGTAACCCGCCGCCGGTGGCTTTCTTGGTCGGCGAGTTGTCGTCATTGCCGAGCCAGACGCCGGTCACGAGATGGCCGGTGTAGCCGATGAACCAGGCATCGCGGAAATCCTGGCTGGTGCCGGTCTTGCCGGCCGCCATCCATCCCGGCAGTTCCGCCTTGTGCGCGGTGCCGCTGATCAGGGTTTCCTGCATCATGGTGTTCATCATGGCGACATTGCGCGGTTCGATCACCTGGCCCAGTTGATCGGGTGAATGCGCGTAGAGGATCTTGCCCGCGGCGGTGCGGATCCTGAGCACGACATGCGGCGTGATGCCCTGGCCGCCATTGGCAAACGGCACATAGGCGCCGACCAGTTCGGTCAACGACACTTCGGAAGTTCCGAGTGCGATCGAGGCATTGGGCTCGAGCTTCGATGCAATGCCGAGCCGATGCGCGGTACGCACCACGTTGGCGGGCCCGACTTCGAGGCCGAGCCGTATTGCGACCGTATTCAGCGACATCGAAAGCGCCTGCGTCAGCGTCACCGCGCCGAGATATTGATGCTCGTAGTTTTCGGGCTTCCAGCCCTTGATGTTCAACGGCGCGTCCTGCCGGATCGTGTCCGGGGTCAGGCCGGCCTCGATCGCGGTCAGATAGACGAACGGCTTGAACGATGAGCCCGGCTGCCGCTTGGCGGTCACCGCGCGGTTGTACTGGCTCTCGGTATAATTGCGGCCGCCGACCATGGCGCGCACCGCACCGTCCGGTGTCATCGCCACCAGCGCGCCCTGGCTGACATTGAACTTGACGCTCTTCGCCGCCAGTTCGTCGATCACGGCGGCTTCGGCGGTGCTCTGCAGCTTCGGATCGATCGAGGTTTCGACCGTGATGTCTTGGTCGATCTGGCCGACCAGATCGTCGAGCACTTCGCCGATCCAGTCGGCGACATAATTGACGGTGCCGGCGCCGGCCGGCTTCACGCTATAGGACGGGTGCCCGATCGAGGCCTTGGCCTGTGCGTCCGTGATGAAGCCGGCGTCCGCCATCGCCGCGAGCACGATCTGCGCGCGCTTCTCCGCGCCTTCCGGATTGCGGTTCGGCGCGAGCCGCGACGGCGATTTGACCAGGCCGGCCAGCATCGCGGCTTCGGCGACGGTCACGTTCTTGGCCGATTTGCCGAAATAACGCTGCGCGGCGGCTTCGACGCCGTAGGCGCCAGAGCCGAAATACACCCGATTAAGATAGAGTTCGAGAATCTCGGCCTTGGAATGCTTGCGCTCCAGCCACAGCGCCAGTTCGGCTTCCTGCAGCTTGCGCTGCATGGTGCGCTCCTGCGTCAGGAACAGGTTCTTGGCGAGCTGCTGCGTCAAGGTCGAGCCGCCCTGCGAGACGCCGCGATGCAGGACGTTGGTCACCGCCGCGCGCAAAATGCCCCAGGGGTCGACGCCGTAATGCGAATAGAACCGCCGGTCTTCGATGGCGATGAAGGCCTTCGGCAGATAGGGCGGCAGATCCTTCAATGCGACATTGGCGCCGGCCATTTCGCCGCGCGACGCCAGCACGCTGCCGTCGAGGCCGACGATCTGGATGGTCGGCGGCCGCTTCGGAATTTCCAGCGATTGGATCGGCGGCAGATGCGCGCCGACATAGATCACGACGCCGACGACCGCGATCATGCCCCACAGGCCGAGCACGGCGCCCCAATAAAACAGACGGGCGATGCTCAGGCGGCCGCGCCCCTTGGACCGGCGCTTGGCGCCGCTGCGGCTGGCGCGCGGTTTGCGCTCGGGCGCAGGTTCATCGCCGTCGTCGTCGTCGGGCTTGCTTTTGGCGGGCGATTTCTTCGGCTTGCTGTCGCTGTTCGGAACGCGGTCCTGCGGCCCCAGCCGCAATTCGCTCAGCGATGCGGCCAGCCCGAATAGCGGCTCCTTGCGTCCGCCGCTTTTTTTCCGCCCCAACGCCATCCGCAACTACGCCCACGCCGACATCGCGCACGCTAACGTTCGGAGTTTAAGGGCCGGTTACTGAGAGATTAACGTGTGATTAGGAGGTGCGGCGGCGCGGGTCCCGGGTCAGCCGAATCGCCGGGAATCGCAGCCTTATCCGCGTCCAAAGCTGCCCGGAGTTCCATGCGTGCGACAACCTCTCGCAGTTTGCGGCGCGCCGAAGCGCATGCCAGAAAACGCACCTTTGGTTTTGCGAACTTTGGAAACGAGGCACGGCATGGGCTATATCGACCCGACCAAGGAAGTATTCGCGCAGTTCAAGGCCGACGATCGCGCCGGCCCGATCCACATGCTGAACCTGGTCCGGCTACGCCAGCAGGCGGCGTATCCGGACGGCCGCCAGGCGACCGGCGCGGAAGCTTACGCCGCCTATGGCAGGGAAAGCGGTCCGGTGTTTGAGCGCCTGGGCGGCCGGATCATCTGGCAGGGCCGCTTCGAACTGATGCTGATCGGGCCGTCGGAAGAGCGCTGGGATCACTGCTTCATCGCCGAATATCCAAGCGTGGCGGCGTTCGCGGAAATGATCCGCGATCCGGTCTACCGGGAGGCGGTGAAACATCGACAGGCCGGCGTCGAGGATTCCCGGCTGATCCGGCACGCGGTGCTTCCGGTCGGCAAGACCTTTGGCGAAATTCCGAAGTAGCGGCCCACACAAGCAAATCGGCGGGCTCGAGGAGACCGCCGATCAACCGTTTCAAACAAACTGCGCGCCGGAGTTCAGCCGGCCGCGCCGGTGTCCTCCAGGATCGGGCCGAACAATTCCCAGCGCTCGCCATTGAACTTCATCATCTGCAACTGCTTGTTGACGCGATAGTCGGTCGGCGTGGTGGTGGCCTTGATGCCCGGCAGCGAGATGTCGGTGGTGACGCCGTTCAGCGAGGACGCCTGCTTCATGACGTTCTCTCGCGTCAAATCGTCGCCGCACTGTTTCAGCACGTGGACCATCAGCTGAGCCGTCGCATAGCCGTAGGTGTTGAAGTTGGAATCCTTGTCGCCATCGGGATAATACTTCGCCATGAAGTCGAAATAGCGCTTCATGCCGGCATCGTCTTTCCAGGTCGGATCGAGCGGATCCTTGCCGTAGTTGACGCTGATCACGCCCTTGGCGGCCTCCAGTCCCGCCGGCTTCATCACCGCGCCGACCGAGGTGGCGTTGATGTCGACGATCTGCACCGGATGCCAGCCGATCTCGGCGATCTTCTTGATGGCCTGCGCCGCCTGCTTCGGCGTGGTCGCGCTGAAGAACAGGTCCGCGCCGGCGTCCTTGATCTTGAGGATCTGCGAATCGATGGTCGGGTCGGAGACCTCGTAGGAGGCTTCCGACACGATCATGCTGGCGGCCTTGTCGCCGAGACCGGCCTTGATGCCGTTGAGATAGTCCTTGCCGAGATCGTCATTCTGGTAGAGCACGCCAATCTTGGCGTTCGGATAGGTCTTGATGATGTACTGGCCGTAGATGCGGCCTTCGACGAAGTAGTTGGGGTTGAAGCCCATCGTCCACGGAAAATTCTTCGGATCGGTGAACTTCGACGCGCCGGTGGCCGCGAACAGTTGCGGCACTTTCTTGGCGTTGAGATATTTCTGGACCGCGGCGTTCGACGGCGTGCCGATGATCTGGAAGGTCAGCAGCACCTCGTCGCTCTCGACCAGCTTGCGCACCTGCTCGACCGCCTTCGGCGGCGAGTAGGCGTCGTCATACTGGATCAGATTGATCTTGCGGCCGTTCACGCCGCCCTGATCGTTGATCATCTTGAAATAAGCCGCCTGGGTCTTGCCGATGGTGGCATAGGCGGAGGCCGGGCCGCTGAACGGATTGGTCTGGCCGATCTTGATCTCGGTGTCGGTCGCGCCGCTGTCGTATTTCTTCTGCGCGTAGGCCGATGATGCCGACAGTGCAATCGCGACCGCCGTTCCGGCAAGCAGGTGAAAAATGCCGTTCCTCATGTCTCTGCGTTCCTCATCCTTGGGATTGTGCCGACGGTCTTTTCCGGGGGACTTCATTCAGTCCCGGCCGGTCGCCATCGCTACCGGGGATAGTGGATGAAGGGATGTGGCAATGCAAGAAGTTGCGGCCGGCGGGGCCGCGGCACTTACGTCAAACGACTTACGCCAACCAAAGCAGGATCAGCGCGATTGCGGCGGGCGCCGCCTGCACGAAAAGGATCCTGCGGCTGACGGTCGCAGCGCCGTAAATACCGGCCACGATCACGCACAGCAAAAAGAATGTCTTGATCTGAAACGCGAAGGCGGGGACGCCATGAACCAGCCCCCAGATCAGGCCGGCGGCCAGGAAGCCGTTATACAACCCCTGATTGGCGGCAAGCACGGCCGAGTCGGCGGCCTTTTCCGGCGAATTGCGAAATGTCTTCAGGCCCAGCGGCCTGGTCCAGAGAAACATCTCCAGCACCAGGAAATAGCCATGCAGCGCGGCGACCAGCGCCACCATCAAATTGGCGATCCAGATCATCCGGCGTTTCCCCCTGGAGCATGCTTAATGCTAGCACGCTCCACCGGATCGGGGCGATGGACAATTCGGCATTTCCGGTAAAATGATGAGGCTCGAAATCGTGCGCCGCGCAGCGATCGGTTTTCGCCTCGGTCGCGCCGCCGGAATCGATGGGCTGGCCCTACGGCGATTTCAGGTCATGCCTTGACGCGCAACTCGTAATGGCCGGCGGCGCACTTGTAGCGCTGGAGTGTCCAGTCAGAATGATAGATCGGGTGCTCGGACATCCATTTTGACACGCCGATCTGCCCCTGGATCATGCAGCTTTGCAAAGTGATGTCGCTTTTTGAGCTGTCGGTGATGATTTCTTCGACACAAGCGTTGGGTGCTCCCGACAACCCATGGCAGAGAACGGCAACAAGCGTAACGAACATCAGGCCTCCTGGCTCCGGCAATTGTCATATCCAAGTTTGGATTATGCAAAGCGGATGCCAACCTCGGCACCGTGACACTACGAGGTGTGGCGTCGATCATGACGCAACCGATGCGGATATAATTTGGCTGAGGTCATGCCGCAGGTTGCGCGGCCGCTTCGTCATGCACCAGCAGGTGGATCAACGCGCTCTTGATCGCGGCCTGCCGCGTCGGCGCATTGATCTGCGCGCCGAGCAGGTCGGTCACATAGAATACGTCGCGGGCGCGCTCGCCGAAGGTCGCGACATGCGCGGAGGCGATGTTGAGGTTCAGCTTCGAGATCGCGGTGGTCAATTGATACAACAGGCCGGGGCGGTCGAGGCCGGACACCTCGATCACCGTGTAGCGATCCGACCATTGGTTGTTGATGGTGACTTCCGGTTCGACCACGAACGGCCGGGTCTTGCCGCGTCCTGCGGCGCGGCGCGCCACCACTTCGGGCAGCCGCAATTTGCCTTCCAGCACGTCCTCGATCATTTCGCCGATCCGCGTCGCGCGCCGGCCTTCGTCCTCGTCGCGGTCGTATTCCCTCGATATCGCGATGGTGTCGAGCGCGCGTCCGTCGGTGGTGGTGTAGATCTGCGCATCGACGATGTTGGCGCCGGCGGAAGCGCAGGCGCCGGCGATGATCGACAACAGCCAGGGGTGATCGACCGCCAGGATGGTCAATTCGGTGACGCCGCGCGCTTCGTCGAAGCCGACATTGATCGCCAGCTTGTGGCCGGCCTGTTCATTGGCCTTGATAAAGCGGGCGTGGCGGAGCTTGCGCGGCAATTCGACCTTGAGCCAGTACGCCGGATAGTGCCGCGAGACGTAGGCGTTGAGTTCCTGCTCCGGCCATTCGGTGAAGGCGGCGCGAAATTCCGACTGCGCCACCGCGATGCGTCGCGCGCGATTGACTTCCGAGAAGCCGCCGGTCAGCACCGGCTCGGTCTCGTAATACAGCGTGCGCAGGAGCTGCGCCTTCCAGCCGTTCCAGACGCCGGGGCCGACGCCGCGGATATCGGCGGTGGTCAGGATCGTCAGCAGCTTCATCTGCTCGACCGATTGCACCACGGCGGCGAAATTCTCGATGGTCTTGCGGTCCGACAGATCGCGCGATTGCGCCACCGTGGACATGGTCAGATGCTGCTCGATCAGCCAGGCGATGGCTTCGGTATCGGCGGCGCTGAAGCCGAGCCGCGGGCACAGCCGCCGCGCCACCTTGGCGCCGGCGATCGAGTGATCCTCCGGCCGGCCCTTGGCGATGTCGTGCAGCAGCACGGTGATGTAGATGACCGCGCGATGCTCGGGGCGGATCTTCCGCATCAGGTCGCTGGCGACGGTGAATTCCTCGTTGCCGCCGCGCTCGATGTCCTGCAGGAAGCCCACGCAGCGGATCAGATGCTCGTCCACCGTGTAATGGTGGTACATGTTGAACTGCATCATCGACACGATCTTGCCGAAGGCGCGGATGAAGTGACCGAGCACGCCGGTCTCGTTCATGCGCCGCAGCACAGTTTCGGCATCGTTCGAGGTCAGGATCTCCATGAACAGCCGGTTGGCTTCCGGATTTTCGCGAAGCTGGGTGTTGATCAGCTTCAGCGACCGCGTCACGGTGCGCATCGCGTCAGGGTGAAATGCCAGATTGTTCTTCTGCGCCAGCCGGAAGATCCGGATCAGATTGACCGGGTCGTGCTTGAAGATGTCGGGTGCGGCGAGATTGATGCGGTTGTTGTCGATAATGAAATCGTCGCTTTCGGGCACGCGCCGCCGCTTGGTGCTGGGCCGCAACCGCGCCATCATGCGACTCAGCACCGGCGCCGGCTTGGCCTGCTGGTCTTCCAGCTTCGCGCACAGGATCGCGGTGAGATCGCCGACGTCCTTGGCGATCAGGAAGTAGTGCTTCATGAAGCGTTCGACATCCTGCATGCCGGGATGCGAGGTGTAGCCTAGCCTGACCGCGATTTCGCGCTGCAGATCGAACGACAGCCGCTCCTCGGCGCGGCCGGAGAAGAAATGGATGTTGCAGCGGACCGACCACAGGAAATCCGAGCAGCGGCGGAAGGTGCGGTATTCCTGCGCGTCGAAGACGCCGCGCTCCAGCAACTCATCCGTCTCGCGCACGCGGTAGACATATTTCGCGATCCAGAACAGCGTATGCAGGTCGCGTAATCCGCCCTTGCCGTCCTTGACGTTGGGTTCGACCAGATAGCGCGATTGCCCGGCGCGGCGATGACGCTCCTCGCGTTCGGCGAGCTTGGCGGTGACGAATTCGGCCGCGGTGCCCTGCACGACCTCTTTGTCGAACCGTCCCACCAGTTCGTCATAGAGCGGCTGGTCGCCGGTCAGGAATCGGGTCTCGAGGATCGCGGTGCGGATCGTCATGTCGCCGCGCGCCTGCCGGATCGATTCATCGACCGAACGCGTGGCGTGACCGACCTTCAGGCCCATGTCCCACAGGCAATACAGAATGGCTTCCGCGACCTGCTCGCCCCAGGCGGTTTGCTTGTAAGGCAGGATGAACAACAGATCGATGTCGGATTCCGGCGCCATCAGCCCGCGGCCATAGCCGCCGGTGGCGACGACGGCCATGCGTTCGGCGCCGGTGGGAATCGGCGAGCGATAGAGATGATGGGTGGCGGCGGCGTAGAGGATGCGGATGATTTCGTCCTGAACGAAACACAGCCGTTCCGCGCAGCGGCGGCCGTGGCGATCCTTCAACAGCACCTTCTGCGCCACCGCGCGGGCCTCGAGCATCTCGGCCTTGAGCAATTGCGCCAGCGCGGCACGAAAAACATCCTCGCGGCCGGCATGCTTTTCCGCGAGCGCATCGACCGCGGCGGTAATCCGCGCGGTATCGAAACGGTCGTCCACTCCGTGGGTGTTTTCCATGACAACGCTGTCCATGATCTATCCCGATATCGGACGCGGCCGGTGCTGTCACGGGCGATTGTGGGATAACAGTGGCTCCATGCTGCATTCGGTGCATTTTTAGCAAAGCTGTTCTCGCGGCGGGGCCTGGGGCGTGCGTATTTTCCTGTTGATTTGCTTGCCTAACTAATTGAAATAAAATCTGTTTTTGCAGCGGTTTTGAGGGGAGCTGAAACCATGGCCAGGATTTCACGGCGCGCTTTGGCGGCGCTGATCGCAGTCTGGACGCTGATACCCGGCGGCGCCACTGCCGCCGACGCGCTCAAGGAGATTCACATCGACTGGGCGACCTACAATCCGGTGTCGATGATCCTCAAGCAGAAGGGGCTGCTGGAGAAGGAATTCGCCAAGGACGGCATCAGCATCGTCTGGGTGCAATCGGCCGGTTCCAACAAGGCGCTCGAATTCCTCAACGCCGGCTCGATCGATTTCGGTTCGACCGCGGGCTCCGCGGCGCTGGTGGCCCGGATCAACGGCAACCCGATCAAGTCGATCTATGTCTTTTCGCGTCCGGAATGGACCGCCTTGGTCACCACCAAGGACTCCAAGATCGCGACCGTCGCCGACCTCAAGGGTAAGCGCGTCGCGGTGACGCGCGGCACCGATCCGCACATCTTCCTGGTGCGCGCGCTGCTCGGCGCCGGCCTCGGTGAAAAGGACATCACGCCGGTGCTGCTGCAGCACGCCGATGGCAAGACCGCGCTGATCCGCGGCGATGTCGATGCATGGGCGGGGCTCGACCCGATGATGGCACAGGCCGAGATCGAGGACGGCGCCAAACTGTTCTTCCGCGATCCGGCCGCCAACACCTGGGGCATCCTCAATGTGCGCGAGCAGTTCCTGAAGGACTATCCCGACGTGGTGCGCCGCGTGCTGGCGACCTATGAGGAGGCGCGCAAATATTCGGTGGCGAATTACGACGACCTCAAGAAGACGTTCGTCGCCGTCACCAAATTGCCGGACGCCGTGGTCGACAAGCAGCTCAAGGAGCGCACCGAACTGACCCATAACCGGATCGGCGCGCCGCAACGCGAGTCCATCCTCGCCGCCGGCATTGCACTGCAGCAAGCCGGAGTGATCGACGCCAAGGTCGACGTCAAGGCCACGCTGGACGCGCTGATCGACGACCGGGTTCCGCTGCCGGCGAATTGATTGAACACATTGCGTCGTCCCCGCGCGTCCGCGGGGACGACGCAGTGGATGGATCCACCGCCTTGCAATCCCGCGCGAGAAGCGTTCTTGCTATGGCCATGACGGTTGAATTGTCCGCACCTGCACAGACCGAAACCGAGCCGGCGTCTGCCGCGCCCGGCCGGCTGCGGCGTTGGCTGCGGCCGGCGCTCGGGCTGTTGTTGCCGATCGGGTTGGCGCTGGTCTGGGAGGTGGTGGTCTGGCTCGGCCTGTCCAATGGACGGCTGGTGCCGCCGCCGACCAGGATATTCGCAACGATCGTCGAACTGGCCCGCAGCGGTGAACTCGTACGCCATATCGTGGCGACGCTGACGCGGGTGTTGGCGGGCTTTGGCCTTGGTGTCGTCGCCGGCACGTTGCTCGGCGCCATCTCCGGCTATTGGGGGCTGGCGCGCCGGCTGCTCGATCCCACCGTGCAGGCGTTGCGCGCGATTCCGTCGATCGCCTGGGTGCCGTTGTTCATCCTGTGGCTCGGCATTTTCGAAACCTCGAAAGTCGCGCTGATCGCGGTCGGGGTGTTCTTCCCGGTCTATCTCGGCGTGATGGGTGCGATTCTTTCGGTTGATCGCAAGGTGGTCGAAGTCGGTCGCATTTTTCGTCTCAGCGGGCCGGCGATGATCCGCCGTATTCTGCTGCCCGCGGTATTGCCGGCCTATGTCGTCGCGTTGCGGGTCGGTCTTGGGCTCGGCTGGATGTTCGTGGTCGCCGCCGAATTCATGGGCGCATCCGAAGGCCTCGGCTATCTGCTGATCGACGGCCAGCAACTCGGCAAGCCCGCGCAGATCCTGGCCGCGATCGTGATCTTTGCCGTGCTCGGCAAGACCACCGATTGGCTGATCGAGATCGGCTTTGCGCCGCTGTTGCGCTGGCAGGATGCGTTCGGTCGCCAGAGCGGAGCAGCGTGATGCTGGTGCTCGATCGCCTCAGTAAGGTCTATCCCAACGGGGTCAACGCGCTGCAGCGCTTTACCGCCGAGGTCAAGCTTGGCGAGATCGTCGCCATCATCGGCGGCTCCGGCTGCGGCAAGTCGACCTTGCTGCGCGCCATCGCCGGCCTCGATCGCGCGACCTCGGGCAGCGTGACGCTCGACGCAACAGCGATATCGGCGCCGCATGCGAAAATCGGCATCATCTTCCAGGAGCCGCGGCTGCTGCCCTGGCTCAGCGTGGCCGACAATATCGGCTTCGGCCTGCAGGACTTGCCTGCCAATATCCGGCGCGAGAAAGTCGCCGGCGCGCTGGCGCGGGTCGGCCTTGCCGACAAGGCCAATGCGTGGCCGCGCGAATTGTCCGGCGGGCAGGCGCAGCGCGTCGCGATCGCGCGCGCGCTGGTGCCGCAGCCGGAAGTGCTGCTGCTGGACGAGCCGTTCTCCGCGCTCGATGCGTTTACCCGGCGTGACCTGCAGGATCATCTGCTCGATCTGTGGGCCGACACCCGGCCGACTTTGGTGCTGGTCACGCATGACGTCGATGAAGCCGTGGTACTGTCCGATCGCGTCTTTGTGATGCGTCCCCGGCCTGGCCGGCTGTTCGAGGAAATCACCATCAATCTGGCGCGGCCGCGCGACCGCAACTCGTCGTTGTTCGATAATTTCAAACGCCGCGTGCTGACCGCGCTCGATCGCTCGCTCGATCGCAACGTGCCCGACCGCGAAGAGAAATCGACCACCGGCGAGGCGATGTGGTGGTGACCTGAGGTCGTTAGATCGGATGGTGACATGGGCGTTGCGACCCATTACATCCGATACCGCATACACTCCGGGAGAGACAAAAATGGACGCCGCCGAACTCCGCGCCACGCAGGCCCCGATCAAGGATCGCTACAAGACCGATCCGAAATCCGCGATGATTACCCTGAAAGCCAAGGGCTCGATCGAGAACGAGGGCATTGCCTGCAAGGTTGAAACCGGCCGGGCGCTGGCCGTCGCCGGCCTGCATCCGGCGACCGGCGGATCCGGGCTGGAACTGTGCTCGGGCGATATGTTGCTCGAGGCGCTGGTCGCCTGCGCCGGCGTGACCCTGAAATCGGTCGCGACCGCGATCGAAATTCCGCTGAAGACCGGCGATGTGATCGCCGAAGGCGATCTCGATTTTCGCGGCACGCTCGGCGTCGACAAGGAAGCGCCGGTCGGTTTCGCCGAAATCCGGCTTCGTTTCGACGTCGGCACCGACGCGCCGCAGGACAAGCTCGATCTGCTGCTGAAACTCACCGAGCGCTATTGCGTGGTCTACCAGACCATCAAGAACGGCCCGAAGGTTTCGGTGTCGATGCAAAGGGTGTGAGGCAGCAGTCGTCCCGGCCAAGCTCTTGCGCGCGCCGGGACCCATACGTCGTGCCCTCTCGTTCGAGCGCGCTTCAAAGCGTTACTTGTTTTGACCACCCTGCTTGATCGCAACTATGGTGGTTATGGATCCCGGCTCGCGCTCGCAAGAGCTCGCTTGGCCGGGACGACGCGGGTATTTTGCCTTTCATGCCCCCCGATCTCATCTTTCTCCTGACACTCGCGCTGCGCATGGCGATCACGGCTGCGTTTGTGGTCTCGGCCTCGATCATCACCGAGCGCTCGGGGCCGGTGATCGGCGCGCTGGTGGCAACCTTACCGATTTCGGCGGGGCCGTCTTACGTGTTTCTGGCGCAGGATCATGACGCGGCGTTCATCGCCGCGGGGGCGCTGGCCAGTCTGCCGGTCAACGCCATCACCATCGTATTCGGTCTGGTCTATGCCGTCCTGGCGCAGCGCTGTACCGCCATCGTAAGCTGGATGTGCGCAGCTGCGGTCTGGGTCACGCTGGCGGCGATGGCCCGGACCATCCATTGGTCGCTCGTCGGCGGTCTGGCCGCCAATCTGGTCGCATATGGCATCTGCATCCCGCTGCTGGCGCGCTTCCGGCACGTCAGAATGCCGCTGATCACGCGCCGCTGGTACGATATTCCATTGCGCGCGTCGCTGGTGGCGGCCCTGGTGGCGACGGTGGTCACCCTGTCGGGTTGGGTCGGGCCCCAGATCAGCGGCATGCTTGCGATCTTCCCGATCGTGTTCTCCAGCATGATGCTGATCCTGCACCCGCGCATCGGCGGACCTGCGACCGCGGCCGTTGTCGCCAATAGCGGCTGGGGCCTGCTCGGATTTGGCATTTCGCTCGCCGTGCTGCATGTCACGGCACCGCAACTGGGCTCGGTATTGGGGCTTACGCTCGCGCTCGCGACCTGCGTGAGCTGGAATCTTTCGCTGTGGTGGAACGGGCGAAGGAAGGTGGCGCTGAAATAGTTCCTCATGGTGAGGAGCGCGTCTCGAACCATGAGTCGACGTGGCGCATCCTTCGAGACGCGGCCAAGTGGCCGCTCCTCAGGATGAGGGAGCGCGCGTCGTTGCGTCCGCGATAACGGCGAACAAAATTATTTTTTCGGCAATTTCGCCTTCAGCGCATACAACGCATCCAGCGCGTCGCGCGGCGACATCTCGTCGGGGTGCAGCGCCTTCACGGCATCGATCAGCATTTCCGCTTCGCTCGGCGCTGCCGGTTCGGCGGCGGCGCGCGACGGCACGGCGAACAGCGGCAGATCGTCGGCGAGGGCTTTCGCGGTCTGGCCGCGATCCTGCGCCTCGAGCTTGGCCAGCACCGATTTGGCGCGCGCGATCACCGCGGGCGGCAGCCCTGCGAGTTTTGCGACCTGGATGCCGTAGGAGCGGTCGGCCGAGCCCGGCAGCACTTCGTGCAGGAACACGACGTCGCCCTGCCATTCCTTGACCCGCACGGTGGCATTGAACAGCCGCGGCAGTTTGGCGGAGAGCGCGGTGAGTTCATGATAATGCGTCGCGAACAATGCGCGGCAGCGGTTGCTTTCGTGCAGATGCTCGATCGATGCCCATGCAATCGACAGGCCGTCGAAGGTGGCGGTGCCGCGGCCGATCTCGTCGAGGATCACCAGCGAACGTTCACTGGCCTGATTGAGAATGACCGCGGTCTCCACCATCTCCACCATGAAGGTGGAACGGCCGCGCGCCAGATCGTCGGCGGCGCCGACGCGGGAGAACAGCCGGTCGACGATGCCGATGCGTGCCCGCGTCGCCGGCACGAAGCTGCCGATCTGCGCCATCAGCGCGATCAGCGCGTTCTGGCGCAGGAAGGTCGATTTGCCCGCCATGTTCGGGCCGGTGATCAGCCAGATCTGGCCCGATTTCTGTGCCGGCCCCGGCGACAGATCGCAGGCATTGGCGATGAACGGCTGCCCGTCGCGCTTCAAAGCCTGCTCGACCACCGGGTGCCGGCCGCTCTCGATGGCAAATCCGAGCGAGCCATCGACTTCGGGCCGGACGTAATTGTCGTCGATCGCGAGTTTCGCCAGCGCAGTCGCGACATCGAGCAGCGCGAAGCCGTGCGCAGCCGCGCGCAGATCGTCGCTCGCCGCCGTCGCCCTATCATTGAGCCGATCGAAGATTTCGAGTTCCAGCCCCAGCGCGCGGTCGCCGGCGTTGGCGATCCGGGCTTCGATCTCGCCGAGTTCGGAGGTGGTGAAGCGGACCTGGCCGGCCAGGGTCTGGCGATGGATGAAGGTCGCGTTCAGCGGCGCGGTCATCAGCCGGTCGCCGTGCTGCGCCGTGACTTCGACGAAATAGCCGAGCACATTGTTGTGGCGGATCTTGAGACCCTTGACGCCGGTGTCTTCGGCGTAGCGCGCCTGCATCGCGGCGACCACGAGGCGCGAGGCGTCGCGCAGATTGCGGGTCTCGTCGAGCGCGCTCTCATAACCTTCGCGAACAAAGCCGCCGTCGCGCTTGATCAGCGGCAATTGCTCGGCCAGTGCGCGCTCGAATTCGCGCGCCAGCTCGCGCGAAGGCTGCCGCAACGCCTGCATGATCGCAACCACATCGGGCGGCGGCGCGTCGAGCCGCGCCAGATGCGCCAGCGCCTGGTCGGCGGCAAGGATGCCGTCGCGCAGGCCGGCGAGATCGCGCGGACCGCCACGTCCGACCGATAATCGGGCGAGGGCGCGCGACATGTCGGGCGCGGTACGCAGCACAGCTCTGATGTCGTCGCGCACGGCAGCGTCGGCTACGAAGATGGCGATCGCATCGAGCCGCCGCGCGATCGCCGCGCTGTCGGTCAATGGCGCCGCAAGCCGTTGCGCCAGCAGGCGCGAGCCGGCCGGGGTCACCGTGCAGTCGATGGCGTCGAGCAGCGATCCACGGCGCTCTCCCGCGAGCGTCCGCGTCAATTCGAGATTGGCGCGGGTGGCCGGGTCGATCGCCATCGTGGTGCCGGCGGCCTCGCGGGTCGGCGGCGACAGCGGCGGGCGTTTTCCGACCTGGGTGCGGTCGATATAGGTGACGGCGGCGGCCGCGGCGGTCGCTTCCAGCCGCGACATTGCGGACAGGCCGTCCATGGTGGCGACCGCGAAATAATCGCACAGCCGCCGCTCGGCGGTGGCGCTGTCGAAATAGTCCCGGGTCAGCGGCGTCACCGCGGGCAATTCGCGCAACAGCGGTCCGAGCTCGGCATCGCCATACAGCGCGTCGGTGACGATCACCTCGTTGGGATTGATCCGCGCCAGGGTCGCAGAAAGTTCGCTGACCGAACATTCCGTGACAGAGAATTCGGAGGTCGAAATATCGATCCAGGCCAGCCCAACGCGGTCGCCGCCGGCGGATGCCCGCGCGCGCGCAATCGCCAGCAGATAATTATTGGCCTTGGCGTCCAGCAGCGTGTCTTCGGTCAGCGTGCCCGGCGTCACCAGCCGGACCACGCCGCGGCGGACCACGCTCTTGTTGCCGCGGGCACGCGCCTCGGCGGGGTTTTCGGTCTGCTCGCACACGGCGACGCGATGGCCCGCCGAAATCAGCCGATGCAGATAATCCTCGGAGCGTTCCACCGGCACGCCGCACATCGGGATATCCAGGCCCTGATGCTTGCCGCGCTTGGTCAGCACGATGCCGAGCGTTTTGGAGGCGATTTCGGCGTCCTCGAAGAACAATTCGTAGAAATCGCCCATCCGGTAGAACAACAGCAGTCCGGGATGGGCGGCCTTTATTTCAAGATATTGTTCCATCATCGGCGTGACGCGCGCGGGAGCTTCCGTGGCGGAAGCTTCGGGTGCGGCGGCTTCCGTGGCCGGTGTGGAATCTGCGGGCATGGGGATGGATTGCTGGATCGTCATTGGGCGGCAAACTACAAAATTTCGCCGCCCGATCCTATGCGGTTTGCACCGATATCAGGGTTTTCCACCCTCCGGGCGCGCCATGTGGATGACCTCCGCCATGCCAGCATGAGGGGCCTCCCGCGAAAGCGGCGCTGGCGCGCCTGATACAATTGACCTGCCGCCAAGGCGCTCCTAAAACTCGCCGTCAATCCAGCCGTTCAGCGCGGAAACGCGGCATTCAGGGAGAGATTCGATGGGTGATGTATTTATTTGCGATGCCGTCCGGACCCCGATCGGCCGCTTCGGCGGTTCGCTGGCCAAGGTGCGCGCCGACGACCTGGGTGCGGCCCCGATCAAGGCGCTGATGGCCCGGCATCCCAACCTCGACTGGTCCCGGGTCGATGAAGTCTATTTCGGCTGCGCCAACCAGGCCGGCGAAGACAACCGCAACGTGGCGCGCATGGCGCTCCTGCTGGCCGGCATGCCGGAATCGGTTCCCGGCCAGACCCTCAATCGCCTTTGCGCCTCGGGCCTCGATGCGGTCGGCGCCGCCGGCCGTGCGATCCGCGCCGGCGAGATCGATTTCGCGATTGCCGGCGGCGTTGAATCGATGACCCGCGCGCCGTTCGTGATGGGCAAGGCGCCGGAAGCGTTTTCGCGCTCGGCCGATATTTTCGACACCACGATCGGCTGGCGTTTCATCAATCCCTTGATGAAGGCGCAATATGGCGTCGACGCGATGCCCGAGACCGGCGAGAATGTCGCCGAGGAATTCCAGGTGTCGCGCGCCGACCAGGATGCGTTCGCGATCCGCTCGCAGCAGCGCGCCGGCCAAGCGATCGCGTCGGGCTATTTCGCCGAGGAGATCACGCCGATCGCGATTCCCGGCGGCAAGGCCGGTCCCGTGACCGTCGACAAGGACGAGCATCCGCGTCCCGAAACCACGCTGGAAGGCCTGACCAAACTCAAGCCGATCGTGCGCAATCCCGGCACGGTCACCGCCGGCAACGCCTCCGGCGTCAATGACGGCGCCGCCGCGATGATCCTCGCCTCGGAAGCCGCGGTGAAGAAGCACGGCCTGACGCCGCGCGCGCGCATTCTCGGCCTCGCTTCGGCAGGGGTGCCGCCGCGCATCATGGGCATCGGCCCGGTGCCGGCGACCCGCAAGTTGATGGAGCGGCTCGGTCTCAAGATCAGCGATTTCGATTTGATCGAACTCAACGAAGCCTTTGCCTCGCAGGGCATCGCCTGCCTGCGCCAGCTCGGCGTCAAGGACGATGCCGATTTCGTCAATCCGCATGGCGGCGCGATCGCGCTCGGCCATCCGCTCGGCATGAGCGGCGCGCGGCTGGCGATGACGGCGGTGCACGGCATGGAGAAGCGCGGCGGCAAGCGCGCGCTCGCCACCATGTGCGTCGGCGTCGGCCAGGGCGTTGCCATGGCGATCGAGAAACTGAATTAAACTTTCGTCATTCCGGGGCGCGCTCTTGCGCGAGCCCGGAATCCATAGCCACGACAGGGAGTATGGATTCCGGGCCTGCGCCAAGTGGCGCATCCTGGAATGACGGCGTTGATGAGGATCTGCCCATGACCCTTTCCTATCCCGTCTCGAGCCTTGCGGCGCATCCGCCGCGGTTGTCGCCGGGCTATCGCAGCACGCTGAAACGTTCGCCGCAAAAGCCGCTGATCCCGATGCGGCACACGCTGACCGAGCTGACCGGACCGGTCTACGGCCATGAGACGGTGCGCGAGAACGATCACGATCTCACCATCCAGCACACCGGCGAGCCGCTCGGCGAGCGCATCATCGTGCACGGCCATGTGCTCGACGAAGACGGCCGCGGCGTGCCGAACGTGCTGGTCGAGTTGTGGCAGGCCAATGCCTGCGGCCGCTACATCCATGTCGTCGACCAGCATCCGGCGCCGCTCGATCCCAACTTCACCGGCGCGGGCCGGGCGCAATCGGACGCGCAGGGCTATTACAAGTTCATCACGGTCAAGCCCGGCGCCTATCCCTGGGGCAATCATCACAACGCCTGGCGGCCGGCGCATATCCACTTCTCGGTGTTCGGCCATTCCTTCATCTCGCGTCTGGTGACGCAGATGTATTTCCCCGGCGATCCCCTGTTCGAGTTCGACCCTATCTTCAATTCGGTGCCGGACGAGAAAGCGCGGATGCGGATGGTGTCGTCGTTCGACCTGGAGAATACCCAGCCGAATTGGGCGTTATGCTACCGCTTCAACATTGTGCTGCGCGGCCACGACGCCACGCCGATGGAGACCAGGTAGGTGGGAAGCATGCAGGGAAACTTGAAGGGATTGACCCCATCGCAGACCGTCGGCCCGTTCTTCAAATACGGGCTGACGCCGAACGGCCAATACGCCTGGAACGACGCCTTCACCAACAATCTGGTCACGCCGGATACTTCCGGCGAGCGGATTCGCGTCGAGGGTCGGGTGTTCGACGGCGACGGTGCGCCGGTGCCGGATTGCATGCTGGAGATCTGGCAGGCCGATGCGCAGGGCCGCTTCTCGGATCCGCAGGACAAGCGCGCGCTGCCGAATTCATCGTTCAAGGGGTTCGGCCGCAGCGGCACCGATGCCAATGGCGACTACGCGTTCGACACCATCAAGCCCGGCTCGGTGCCCGATCCCGACGGCCAGCCGCAGGCGCCGCATCTGTTGCTCGCGATTTTTGCGCGCGGCATGTTGCTGCATCTCTATACGCGGATTTATTTCGACGGCGAGGCCGCCAACGCCGCCGATCCCGTGATGGCGCTGGTGCCGGCCGATCGCCGCTCCACCTTGATCGCGACCCGCGAGAAAAGCGACGGCAATGCCGTCTATCGGTTCGACATTCGCCTGCAGGGCGATAACGAGACGGCGTTCTTCGACGTCTGAAGTCAGGTTTCGCGCGACGCTTTTGAGCGCGGTTTCTTCGTGGCCGAAGATGCCGGCGTCGGCGTTTCCGGCGCGACCACCTTCAGCGCGCGAACCACCGGCGCGCCGCGCGGCGATTTGCTGAAGATGCCCGCGGCGTCTTCCTTCAGGGCGTGTTCGACGCATCCCTGAATATGGGAAACCATGATGTCCTGCGCGCGCTTGGCATCACGCGCCAGCGCGCATTCCAGCAACGTCTGATGCTCTCGCGCGGCGATCTCGCCGCGGAACACCACCGCGATCATCTGGTAGCGCAGATAGCGGTCATAGATCGAGGCGTGGGTGTCGAGCAGCACGTCCGAGCCGCAAGCCGAAATTAGCGCGTGGTGAAAGTCCCAATCGCAGCGCTTCCAGAGTTCCTGATCGCGATTGCCGCTCGCCAGCATGCGCCGCTCCATCACGGCGAGCTTGTGATGCGCGGAAACAACGCGGCCTTCCCAATCGAGATCGCCGGCGGCAAAGGATTGCGCGATGGCATGATTTTCCAGCAGCAGCCGCAGCGCGGCCACCTGCTTGAACTCATCGGCGGAAACCGGCGCGACCTCGAAGCCACGCTGGCCTTCGGCCACGATCAGGCCTTCCGATGACATCCGGTTCAGCAGTTCGCGCAGCGTAGTGATGCTGGTGCCGTAGCTTTCGCTGATTTTCTCAAGCTTGAGCTTTTGTCCGGGCAGCAGAACACCAAAAATGATATCCGACCGGATTCGGCGATAGGCCAATTCTCCGACCGTCTCGGCGGATGGCGTGTTGGTCAGCAACGGACGTCTCCTCGTGTCCTAAATCTATAATCGCATGCTAGGTGCCGGGCTTCAACGAACGATTGGATCGGGCGCACCGTCATTGTCCAAGCTTTCCGGCGGCATGCATGGCAGCGCGCCAGCCGAACACCAGCGCTGGCCCGATCATGGTGCCGGGTCCGGGATAGGTTCCGCGAAAGATCGATGCGGCGTCGGCGCCGGCGGCGTAGAGCCCGTCGATAGGCTGCTGGTTCAGGTCGAGCACGCGGGCGTTCTCGTCGGTGTGCAGCCCGGCGCTGCCGGCAAGGTCGGCGGGCCAGACCGCCACCGCAAAAAACGGACCGGGACCGATCGGGCGCATGCAGGGATTGGGTTTGTGATCGGCATCGCCGTTGAAGCGGTTGAGCGGGCTCGATCCACGTCCAAACTCGTCGTCGACCCCGGAGTGTGCAAAAGCGTTGTGCCGCGCGACGGTGTCCTGCAGGCCCTCCGCATTGACGTCGATGGCTTGGGCGAGGGCGGCAAGACTATCGGCGCGCGTGAGATAGCCGCTCTCCAGGAACCGGCCGAGGTCGCGCGTGCCGGGATGAACGAGGCCGATGCCGTAGTCCCGGATAAAACTGCCGTCGCAAATCAGAAACGCGGGAATGCTCGGCACGGTCAGGTGCGCGCGCAACATGGCGGCGACGAAATCGTGATAAGAATCGGCTTCGTTCACAAATCGGCGCCCTGCGCTGTTGACCGCGATCAGCCCTGGCTTGGCGCGGTCCAGGATGATGTGCGGGTACACTGACGCCGTGCCGTCGGGACGCTGCATCGCCGAACTTGGCATCCACAGCGCCGGGCTTTGCATGTTGTCGTCGAGGCCTGCGCCGGCCTGCAGCGCCGCCGCGATGCCGTCACCACTATTGCTCTCGGGGGCCAGCGAGAAGCGCCGGGCCGGTTCCGGAAACAACAATGTGCGGAGCTGCTCGTTCCAGGCGATGCCGCCGGTCGCGAGCACCACGCCCTTGCGCACGCGGATGCTGCGCGGTCCCTGCGGGTCGCGCAACACCGCGCGGGTGACCCGGCCGCCACTGACGATCAACTGCTCGAGTTGCGTTTCGAACAACAGCGGAATGTCACGGCGGCGCAGGCTGTAAAGCAGGCGCGCGACCAGCGCATTGCCCATGATCAGGCGCGTGCCACGCTTGTGGCGCAGACGATCGAGCGCATGGCGTCCGATCAGGCCGATCACATGCTTGAGTGCGGTGAGCGAGCCGAACGGCGCCAGCAGCAACGGAATATCCGTCTTGCCGACCATCATGCCGCCGAGCACCAGGAATTCCGGGCGCGGCGGACGAACGCGCGCGAAGTCGTGGCCCAGCCTGCGGCCGTCGAAGGGAGCCGCGCCCAGCGCGCGACCGCCGAATGCCGCGCCGGGACGATCCTGATAATCCGGATGCGCCGGCGCGGGAATGAACCGCACATCGGTGTGGGCTTCGAGATAATCGAGCATTGTTGGGCCGGTATTCAGGAAAGCCGCGCGCCCGGCATTGCCGCCGGACGGGCCGATCACGGCGTTCAAATAGGTTTTGGCGTCTTCGATGGAGTCGGGGATGCCGGCCTGCTCGCTTTGGTGGCTGCCGGGAATCCAGACCGTGCCGGCGGAGGTCGAGGTGGTGCCGCCGACCATGCCGGTCTTCTCGCACAGCACCGTGCGCAATCCCTCGATCGCGCCGACCAGGGCCGCGGTCATGCCCGCAGCGCCTGCGCCGATCACCAAGAGGTCAATCTCTTGCTCCGGCATCGGAGCCTGCTGTCCTGGCAACGGATCGGGCATGGATAATCTCAGTTCAAAAATCCGATCGATATCCAGGGAATGAAGGCGACTAGCAACAGGCCGACGACCAACGCGATCATATAGCCGATGATGGGTTTCAGCCCGGCGTCCGGATGCACGCGGCTGATGGCGCAGGCGGCATAATAGCCGACGCCAAAGGGCGGCGCGAACAATCCGATGCCCATCGCGAGAATGATGACCATCGCATAATGCACCTCGTGCACGCCGACCTGCTTGGCGATCGGAAACAGCAACGGACCGAACAGCACGATGGCAGGAATACCCTCGAGCACGCTGCCGAGCACGATGAAAGCCGCCATCGAGACCAGCAGGAAGGTGGGGATGCCGCCGGGCAGGCCGGTCATGGCGGCGGCCAACTGCTTGGAGAAGCCGGACTGCGTCAGCGACCAGGCCATGCTGGTGGCGGCGCCGATGATCAGCAGGATCGAGCCCGACAGTGCGGCGGTTTCGACCAGCATCGGATAAATCCGCCGCCAGTCGAATTTGCGATAGATGATCAGGCCGGCCAGCGCCGAGTAGGCGATGCCGATGGTCGAGACTTCGGTGGCGGTCGCGACGCCTTCGATCACGGCGGCGCGGATCACGAACGGCAGCACGATCGCCGGCAATGCGACCAGGAAGGTCCAGCCGATCTCGCGCGCGGAGGAACGCTTGACGTGCGACAGATCCTCGCCGCGATTGCGCCACCACACCACGAGGCACAGGATCGCCCCCACCACCACGCCCGGAAGCAGCCCGCCGGTAAACAGCGCGGCGATCGACACGCCGGTGACCGAGCCGACGGTGATCAGCACCAGGCTCGGCGGAATGGTCTCGGTCTGCGCGCCGGTAGCGGACAATAGCGCCACCAGCTCACCGGGCTCGGCGCCGCGAGCCTTCATCTCCGGGAATAGCGCCGGCGCGATAGCGGCCATGTCGGCCGCCTTCGATCCCGAGATGCCCGATACCAGGTACATCGCGGCGATCAGCACATAGGACAGGCCGCCCCGTACATGCGCCAGCAGGCTGGCGAGGAAATTCACCATCGCCCGCGCCATTCCGGTCATTTCGATCAGCAGGCCGAGAAAAACAAACAGCGGCACCGACAACAGGATGAGGTTGGACATTCCCTCCTCAATGCGGCCCACCACCACGACGATCGGCGTTGCCGTCGTCAGCGCCTGATAGCCGAACGTGGCCAGTCCGAACGCGAAGGCGATCGGCACTCCGGTGAACACCAGCAGGGCCACCAGCCCGACAAAGAAAATCAGCAGATTCAGATTGCCAAGATTTTCGAGAAACGGCTGCAGCAGCACCAGCGCGCCGACGATGATCGCGCTCGCCAGCACGGATCCCGCCACGTGGCGCCAGTTGCCGACCTCGATCAGCCGCAACAGCGCGATCGCGATCATCAAGGCGAAGCCGACCGGCAGTGCGGTGGCGCGCCAGGCGCTGGAGATTTCCATCGCCGGCGTCGTCACCGGAATTTCGTCGACGGCGAAATCGTAAGCCGAAATCGATGATCAGGAAAAAGAAGGTCAGCGCCGCCACGATCGCCACGACGTCCAGCAGCGCCCGGGTCGCGGGCGACAATAGCCCGACAAAGGCGGTCATCCGCATATGCTCGCTGCGGCGCAGCGCCACCACCGACCCCAGCATCGCGAGCCAGAGAAACAGCGATGAGGCCAGTTCATCCGACCAGATGATCGGATGATGAAACACGTAGCGTGAGATCACACCGGCCAGCAGGACAAGGATTTCCAGTAGCACCAGCAGCGCGGTGGGAATTTCGATCAGCACACCCAACGCATGGTCGAGGCGGGCCACCCATGCTGTCCTGGCGCGTGGCGAGGGGCCGTCTCCGGGTTGTTCGATCTGCATCTAATCGCTCCCGAGAGACAGCATCGCGTCACCCTCAGGCGAGCGGGCCGGAATATTTTTCCAGGATCTTCCAGGGCTCAGCGCCGTATTTGCCTTTCCACTCCGCATAGAAGCCGCTCTTGGAAAGCGCGTCGCGAAACAGCTTCTTGTCCGGATGATTGAACTCCAGGCCCTTGCCCTTCAGCGTGGCTTCCAGCTCGACATTGAGCCGCGCGGTTTCCGTGCGCTGCTTCAACGTCGAGGCCTCGAACGCCTTGGTGATCATGGCCTGATCGTCCGGCGCCAGCGCCTTGATGCGCTTGCCGTTGGCGATGATCCAGAGGCCGTCCCACATGTGCTCGGTCACCGAGCAATATTTCTGCACCTCGTAATATTTCCCGGCCTCGATCACGGTGAGCGGATTCTCCTGGCCGTCGACGATCTTGGTCTGCAGCGCCGAATAGAGTTCGTTGATGGTGATGGAGGTCGGCGAGGAACCCAGCGCCGTGAACAGCGAGACCCAGACCGGGCTCGGCGGCACCCGCATCTTGAGGCCCTTGAAATCGTCGACCGCTGTGATCGGGCGCGTGCTGGTGGTGACGTTGCGATAGCCGCTGTCGAGAATTTTCGGGTAGGCATAGAGCCCGACCTTGTCGAGGCCGTCGCGGATAATGCCGCCGAGATCGCCATCCATCGCCTGCCAGACGTGATCGTAATCGGCAAAGGCGAACGCCATGCCGCTGATGCCGGCGACCGGTGCTACCACCTGCATCGAAATGCCCGAGGCCGTCATCATGTCGAGCACGCCGGAGCGGACCTGGGTCAGCATCGCGGCATCTGAACCCAATTGGGCGTTCGGGAAGAACTGGATGTCGATCCGTCCGCTGGATTGCTTGCGGATGTCCGCGCAGGCTTCTTCCATCGCCATCGAGGCTGGATGGGTCGCCTGAAATTGTCCGCCGACCTTGAGGCTGACCTTGGCGCCCTGGGCCCGCGCCGACGTGCCCCGCGCCAGCAGCGCGGCGCCGATCGCAGCAGTTCCCAATTGTCGTCGAGTGATCTGCATGACGTCCTCCCCTGATGATTTATGTCGTTGATGGGTTGCGCCGGCACGGCCATATCGGCCGCGCGAAACCAGCGCTTCAGTTGCAGGCTACTTCTTGGCCTGCTCGGCGATGGCATCGACAGCCAGCGCGTAACCGAGGCCGCCAAGGCCGGCAATCACGCCGGTCACGCCATGGGACATCAGCGACTTCTGGTACATCGGCTCGCGCTTGTGGATGTTGGTGATGTGGACCTCGACCTTGGGTCCGTCGAACATCTTCAGCGCGTCGAGCAGCGGGATCGAGTGAAACGAAAGCCCGGCCGGATTGATGACGACACCGACCATGGTGTTGCGGGCCTCATGCAGCCAATCGATCAGGGTTGCTTCAGAATTGGATTGGCGAAAGTCGACGTCGAGGCTGTGGCCTTTGGCGCGCTCGACACAGCGCTGCTTGATGTCGGCGAGGGTTTCCTTGCCGTAAATCTCGGGCTCTCGAACCCCCAACAGATTCAGGTTGGGTCCGTTCAGGACCAGCACCGTGTCAGCCATTCCAGCCTCCCTCAGGTCGCATTTCGCGTTATCTGAGGGCATAAAACACCGGGTAATGATTAAATCAACTGGTATTTTTCATTTCGTAATATGTTATTGGGAGCGGAGATGGAGCGGACAAGCCAATAGAGCGGGATGACTTATCTTCGAATCGTCATCCCGCTCTATCTTTTTGTTTACGCGTGATCTTTTCGGAGAACCGGTTCCCACTTTTCCGGATCATGCTTTAGGCGAACCAGTGCAGCGAATTCAGCGGTGCCGCGCGTGGCCTTACCCATATTCAAGGGATGATCCGCGCCTCGCGCAGCCGCGCAAACAGCTTGAAGAAGCTGTCGTCGGTCGCCTGATAATCCAGAAATCCGAGCTTGCGGCTCTTGCTCATGTCGGTCACCACTTCGATCGGGCGGCCAAGGTCGGCATCGGTGTGCCAGGCTGAGGCGAGCACGGCGAGATCGTTCTCCGCCAGCCGATGCTTGCGAGCGATGTCGGTCCAGACCGGACCCGCGTCGGCTAACTGGCGCTCCAGCGGCATCCCTTCGCCGGAATATTTCGCCGGCTGCAGGCCGAACCAATCGGCCAGCCGGGTCCACATCCAGCTCCAGCGAAACACATCGCCGTTCACGATGTTGAACGCCTGGTTGCGCGCGGCCTCGGTCGTGGCGGCCCATTCGAGATGCCGGGCCAGTAATCCAGCATCGGTCATGTCGGTGAGGCCGCTCCACTGCATCGCGGAGCCCGGAAACGAAAACGGCCGCCCGGTTTCCCGGCAGATCGTGGCATAAACCGCCAACGTCACGCCCATGTTCATGGCGTTGCCGACCGCATAGCCGATGATCGTATGCGGCCGGTGGACGCTCCAGCCGAAGCCGTCCCGCTTCGCCGCGGCGAATACTTCATCTTCCTGCGCGTAGTAGAAATTCTCGATATCGAGCCGCGGCTGATCCTCGCGAAACGGCGTCGCGGGCAGCTTGCCCTTGCCATAGGCCTCGAACGGTCCGAGGTAATGTTTGAGCCCGGTCACCAGTGCGACATGTTTGATCGAGCCGGCATTCGCAACCACGTCAAGCACGTTACGCACCATCGCCGCATTGACCCGGATATTCTCAGCCTCGGTTTTCTGCCGCAGCCAGCTGCTGATGAACACGGTGGTGGGTTTCAGTCCCTGCAAGGCCGCGCGAAGCGCTGCCGGGTCCAGCAGATCGGCCGTCACCGGTGTAACGCCATCGATTTCCGTCGGGGGGCGCCGGGCCAGTCCGTGAACCTGCCATCCTCGTTCACGGAGGCGCCGGGCGAGATTGTTGCCGACAATGCCACTGGCGCCAACTACGAGTGCCGAACCTGCCATATTCCGATATCTCCCAATGCGTGATGCAAGGCAGATAGGAACCAACCGGAAATCGGCGAGCGCTGTCGCGACCGCGACGGATCACTGTTTGTTGAGGCAGGATTTCGCGAACGCGGGCGGGACCGACCGAATGCCGGTCAGTCGATCACCGCGTGTTCCGCCGTGGCCTGCTGGCTGCGCAGCGCGGCCTTGGTCGAGCCGATCATGATCGCGAGCGGGATCGAGCCCAGGATGAAGAACATCACCAGCTGATAATCCTGCGAGAACGCGATGATCTGCGCCTGGATCGCGACCATCGCGTCGGCCAGCGCACGGCCGCCATTGGTGCCGAGGTCAATCATGCCGCGCACGTTCGGCATCTGCATCGCATGATTGAACGGGTTGATGTGCTCGGACAGGATGGCGTAGTCGCGGCGGCCGCCCTCGGTGAGTTGCGCGATGACGATTGAAATGCCGATCGAGCTGGCGACGTTGCGCATCAGGGTCAGCATCGAGGTGCCGTCGGTGCGCAGATGGTTGGGCAGCGTCAGGAACGCCACCGTGCTGAGCGGCACGAACACCAGCCCGAAGCCGAACCCCTGAATGATGCTGATCGTGACGATCTCGGGGGCGCCGGTCTGATCGGTCCAGCCGGTCATGTAGAACAGCGACAAGCCGGTCAGGCTGAGCCCGCTGATGATCAGCGTGCGCGCCTCGATATATCGCATCAGGCGGCCGACCAGCATCATCGCGACGAAGGTGCCGCAGCCGCGGCTCGCCAGCAGCACGCCCGCGGTGATGATGGGATAGCCGATCACGTTCTGTAGATAGGGCGACGACAGCGCCATGGTCGAATACAGCACGAGACCCATCACCGCCATGAACACGCAGCCGCCGACGAAATTCTTGTCCTTGAAGATCGCAAACTGGATGAACGGCTTCGAGGTGGTGAACGAGTGGGCGAAGAAATAATAGAAGCCGATCGCGGAGACGATGAACTCGCCGATGATCTCGTTGGATTCCAGCCAGCCGAGCTGTTCGCCGCGGTCGAGTGCGATCTGCAGCGAGCCGATGCCGACCGAGAGCGCGAGGAACCCGAACCAGTCGAATCGCAGCTCGAAATTTTTCTTGGTCTCGTCCATGAAAACCAACAGGCCGAGCACGGTGAAAATACCGAACGGTATATTGACGAAGAACACCCAGTGCCAGGAATAGGTCTCGGTGAGCCACGCGCCCAACGATGGTCCCATGATCGGGCCCATCATCACGCCCATACCCCAGATCGACATCGCCTTGGCGCGCTCATGCAGCGCGTAGGAGTCGAGCATCACCGCCTGCGACAGCGGCACCAGCGCCGCGCCGAACACGCCCTGCAGCAGCCGGAACAGCACCATCTGGTTGATGTCCTGCGCCACGCCGCACATGACAGATGCGACCGTAAAGCCACCCGAACACAGGATGAAGATGCGCTTGCGGCCGAAACGGTTGGCGATCCAGCCCACCGGCGCGGTCATGATCGCGGCGGCGCAGATATAGGAGGTCAGCACCCAGTTGATCTGGTCCTGCGACGCCGAAAGGCTACCCTGCATGTAAGGCAGCGCCACGTTGGCGATGGTGGTGTCCAGCGCCTGCATGATGGTCGCGGTCATGGCGCAGATCGTCACCATGTTCCGGCGCAGACCGGGAACGGCAATCGGCGCTGCGGCACCCGTGCTCATGGCCGGTTAGTCCTGGCTTGCCGCGGCGTGCGACAGGCCGAGCAGGGCGGCGAGCGAACGCTGATGGCCGGTGTCGATCGTGGTATAGGCGCTCATGCCGGCTTTCAGCTTCTGGACGTACTTGTCATTGCTGTCGAAATAGATTCGCACCGGCACGCGCTGCACCACCTTGACGAAGTTGCCGGTGGCGTTCTGCGGCGGCAGGATCGCGAATTGTGCGCCGGTGCCGGGGCTCAGCGAGCCGATGGTGCCCTTGAAGGCGTGATCGGGGAAGGCGTCGACGTCAATGTCGACCTGCTGCCCGACCGCGACATGGGTGAAGTCCGATTCCTTTAAGTTGGCGTCGACCCAGGGCTGCGCGATGTCGATCACGCTGAATACCGGCGCGCCCATCATCACGAAGCGGCCGAGCTGGATCTGGTCCACCTGGGTTGCGATGCCGGTCATCGGCGCGCGCATCACGGTGTGATCGAGGTTGCGCTCGGCCTGCGCCAGCGCCGCCTTGGCCTGATAATAGGGCGGAAACTGCTCGAGCGGCAGATTGGCGTCGCCGAGCAGCTGGGTCTTGGCACTGGAAAGCTGTTGCTGCACGAACGCCGCTTCGGCGCGCGTGGTCACCAGCGCGGTCGAGGCGTTGTCGAGGTCGAGCTGGGAACCAAAACTGCTTTTGGCCAAGGTCGATTTGCGATCCACGTCCTTCTGCTTCAGGTCGATCGACTGCTGCATCAGATCGACCATCTGATCGTAGATCTTCAGGTTGGCGCCGAGATTGTTGTAGGTGGTCTTGGCCTGTTCGAGCGTCGCCTTGGCCTGGTCGACCGCGAGCCGGAACGGAATCGGATCGATCTCGAACAATTCGTCGCCCTTGTTGACGAGCTGTCCTTCGCGAACCACGACCTTTTCGATCTTGCCGGAAATATCCGGCGTGATCAGCACCTTCTGCGCGCCGACATAGGCGTCGTCGGTGGTCACGTAGCGACCGCCGCTGAGATAGAACACCAGCCCGGCGATCACGGCTACGATCGGCAGCACCACCAGCAGCAGCGTGCGGCGGTAGCGCCGCAGCCCGGCCATCAGCCGGCGCTTCGGTTGCGCGGCAATGTTCTTGGCCGGATCGGCGGGACTGCCCTTCTGTTCGGGCGGGAATTTAAGAACGGGATCAGCCATAACGTGGTTCTTTCTTGGAAGGTTCGTCGGCCGGAGTCTGGATCGCGTTACGGATGTTCTCCTTGATCGATTCCAGTTGGGCCAAAAGGCGATACGCGTCCGACGGGTTGATGCCGTCGAGCGCGGTGGCGGTCAGTTCGGAGCGGAGCCCGCTCAATTTCCCCAGCAGCGGCCGTGCCGCCTTGCGCAGATAAAGCCGGTTGACGCGGCGGTCGGTTTCGTCGCCGCGGCGTTCGATCCAGTCGTTGTCGCAGAGCTTGTCGATCAGCCGGGTCAGCGTGATCGGCTGCATTTCCATCTGTTCCGCGAGTTCCGATTGCGTCATGCCCTCGGCGCGTTCGACCTTGGCCAAAACCGCCCATTGCGCGCGGGTAATGCCATACCGAGAGGCCTGTTTGTCGGCATAAAGCCGCATCAGCCGCTGCACTTCACCGAGGGTAAACAGGAAGTTCATGTCCACGGGACCGCGGGGCATTGGACCTTATTCTCCGTAAGCTTCCATATAATAAGCTAGCTTATGAATTTATCATGGCAGGTTAATGGAGAGCTGATCCGCCCAAGGAACATGGCTCGGCTCACAGCGTGTGGCGGAAAAAAGGCGCCGGAGATTGGAAGACCGGATTTGGGATTGCGCGGCGAAATGCTACATCATGGCGGCATGACAGCCGCCAAACCGACCTTTCCGGCCCCCGGCCACGATCACGACCGCTGCACCGCGGACGCGATGTTGCATGCGGAACGGGTCTGCGAGAAGCGGGCGCAGAAATTCACGCCGATCCGGCGTCAGGTGCTGCAGGCGCTGTCGTCCAGCCACCGGCCGCTCGGCGCCTATGAAGTGATCGACGAACTCGCCAAATCGATGCCGCGGCCGGCGCCGATCACGGTGTATCGCGCGCTCGATTTCCTGATGGACAACGGTCTCGTTCACCGCATCGAAAGCCGCAATGCTTACCTCGCCTGCGCGCATGACCATGATGCGGCGGCCATGGTGGCGTTCCTGATCTGCGAGCATTGCGGTTCGGTCGGCGAGATCCCGGCCGCGCCGGTGGCGCAAAGCCTTAACGCCGCGGCACGTTCCACCGGCTTCATGCCGAAACTGTCCGTGGTCGAGATCACCGGCACCTGCGCGCACTGCCAACGAGCATAACGCGATAACGACAACGCGGCGCCAAGCCGGCCACGAGGATCGATGCCGTCAAATCAACTGGTTCCATCCGCCGGGCGTCCGCTCAGCGCGGGCGCCATCGCGCTGATGCTGATGTTGTGCCTGAGCTGGGGTTTCAATCAGATCGCGGTGAAGCTGGCATTGCCCGACGTGCCGCCGATGCTGCAGGCGATGATCCGCTCGGCCGGCGCATTGCCGGTGATCCTTGCCATCGGCTGGCTGCGCGGCGTCAGGTTCTTCACGCGCGACGGCACGCTCGGGCCCGGGCTGTTCGCGGGGCTGTTGTTCGGCGTGGAGTTCGTGCTGATCTTTCGCGGGCTGCTGCTGACCTCGGCGTCGCGCGCGGTGGTGTTTCTCTACACCGCGCCGTTCTTCGTGGCGCTTGGTTCCTACCAGTTCCTGGGCGAGCGGCTCTCTGCCCTGCAATGGGGCGGACTGGGCCTGAGTTTCGCCGGCGTCGCGCTCGCGATCGGCGTGCCGCAGCCGGATGTCGATGCCAGCGTCTTGCTCGGCGATCTCATGGTGGTCGGCGGCGGCGCGCTGTGGGCGGCCACCACGCTGGTGGCCAAGGGCACAAGCTTGCGCAACGCGGCGCCGGAAAAAGCGCTCGGCTATCAGGTGGCGTTATCGATTCCGATCCTGGGTTTTGCCGCCTGGATTTCGGGCGAGGCCATCACGCATACTCCGGGTCCGCTGGCGATCTCGCTGCTGGCCTATCAGGCGGTCTGGGTGGTGGGGCTGACCTTCGTGCTGTGGTTCGCGCTGGTGAAGACCTATTCCGCCAGCAAATTGTCGGCCTTCACTTTCATCACGCCGCTGTTCGGAGTCGCGGCGAGCTATTTCATCATGCATGACACGCTGACCTTGGCGTTCGGCGCGGCGGCGCTGCTGGTGATCGCGGGGCTCTATTTCGTCAACAAGCCGGATCCGAAGCTGGTGCCCGATCCCAACGTTCCGGCGTGATTCATCTTCACGCGGCGAGCGAACCGGCGCCAGCGCGGTTGAACCTTGGCACGGGTTGGCAAGACCAAGGGACCGGCACGCCCGCGGCCTAAATCCAAGGCGTCTCCCTACAATCGGAAGAAAGGACGCCAATCATGAACAAGCGGGCCAGGATGACAGCGCTTGTCGTCGCCTTCATCTTCGCGTCCGCCGCATGGCCGGCGATAGCGGCGCCGGCGTCCGACGATGCGCAGAAACTCGACAAGATGCGCGCGGCGATCGCGGCCCGTGCCGAAACGGCGATCGAGAAGCAAGGCGGGTCCCGCATCCTGTTCAAGGTCGATTCCGATGCCTTGCGTGACGTGATGGTGACGGGGCTGCGGGATGATTTGTATCGAATAGTGCGCGAGGGGCGCATCCCGTTTTCCGGCCTGACGATGCATGACGGTGGCGTCGATGTCCGGATCGCAGACCCGAAGAATCGGCAACTGGTCGTAAGCAAGCTGATGCCGCCAGCGGAAGGCACGCCGCCACGCCCACCGGCGATCAGCGTCGCCGATGGCGGCGATGGCCTGATGCGGCTGATGCCGACGGAGTCCGGATTCGCCGAGCGCCTGCACGAACTGGGCGGGCAATCGCTGGAGATGATCGAACAAGGCTTGCGCAACAGCCATATGTCGGCTGGCCTGCAGCCCGACGGGCCCGATCGCATCAAGGTGCTGCTGCCCGGCATCACCGATCCCGGACGCGTGGCCGCGATGTTCAGCAGGAGAGCGCATGTCGCCTTCCGCATGATCGATATGTCGATGAGTGCGGAGGAAGCGCTGAAAGCCGCCCCGCCGGCGGGATCCGAAGTGCTGTACGAGTTCAAGACCAATGCGCCGGATCTGGTCCTGAAGGAAATCGCCATCGAAGGTGACGATATCATCGATGCCGCCCCCGGGTTCTTGCCTCAGAGCGACCAGCCGATCGCGTCGTTCCGGTTCAACGCGCATGGCGCCCGGCGCTTCGCGGAGATCACCGCGGCCAATATCGGGCGGGCATTCGCCGTCGTTGTCGACGACCGTGTGCTGTCGGCGGCCGTCATCCGGGAGCCGATCCTTGGCGGCTCAGGCCAGATATCGGGCAACTTCACGCTGGAAGACGCCAACACCGTCGCGATGCTGTTGCGCTCCGGGACGCTGCCCGGGCGTTTGAGCGTCGTCGATCAGCAGATTGTGGAACCCGCCGGCAATGCAGGAAAGCAATAGTCGGCGAAAGCGACTTCGATCGCCGGTGCGGATTTATCGGCAGGCCGATTGCAGCTAAACTCGGCGGCCGGATGGGATCGCAAACGACATCAGGAGACTTCAGATGTTTATCGCCATGAACCGTTTCCAGGTGACCAAGGGGTCTGAAGCCGCATTCGAAAATGTCTGGTTGTCACGCGACAGCCATCTCGACAAGGTGCCGGGCTTCGTCGATTTCCACCTGTTAAGGGGCCCAGAAGCCGAAGATCACACGCTGTATGCGTCCCACACGGTTTGGAAGAACCGCGCCACCTTTGAAGCATGGACCCGGTCGGAAGCGTTCCGCGCCGCGCATGCCCGAGCCGGCGAAAACAAGCCGCTCTACCTGGGGCACCCTCAGTTCGAAGGCTTCGAGACGGTGGAGGCCGCATGAGGCGACAACCCGGCGATGGCACATCCATACCGGCATTGCAGCTGGATCAGCCACGGTCCATTGCGCAGACTTCTGCAATGACTTCAATGCGGGTGATCCAGCGCGACCTAATCTGCACGCGGCGAGCGGATAAGTCCGTTCACATCGAGCTATAACGCGTCGCATTTCTGACCGCGTCATCGATCTCGCCAGCCAGCTGGTCTTCGCCTATTTGATGCAGATCCGTCGCCAATGACGCCGCCTGTCCGGCACTCATGGAAAGCGGCTGGTCGGCGTCATAGCTGAACTTGATGCGCCAGATCCCGCCGTGATTTCGATGAGGCTCGATGAGCACCACTGGAAGATCGGGCAACCCGTTCTGGAACAGCAGCAACGACAAACTGGTCATCAGAGCCACCGGTTGAGTTGATCGGATATCCACGGCGCCAGATCTGCGACAACTTGGCTTCGCTTGCTGCGTTCGGCCTGCACATGCATCGCGTTCCTCCCAACCGGGCCTAATTCGATTTTGGTGGCGGCTTTTGCTGTCGTGGCAGCGCATAGTGGATCGTCAGCAGGCTTGCCTTGCTGTCATCGAAGATCAAACGATCCGTCGTGGCCATTTCGGCGCGCATCGCGTTGCAACAGAAGATCATCCATGGATCAAACACCGGGAGCTTGCTGACGGACCAGTACAGTTCGCCACACTCGATAGTCAGGTCTTTCCGGCCTTGCGCGCTCGCCAATTGGAACCGGGATCGAATCTCTTGCCGGAAATGATCCGTTGAAACCATGCGACATCCGATAGCCGAAAACCCTTCCGAAAAAGGGATCGGCAGGTCAGGGTTGAGATTGAAAATATGTCCCTCGTCGATTCGGACGTCAGGGCCTCCAACCATAGAGAAATGCCGGCTTAAAGATACCGCTAATAAAGCGGATTTGGCCGGCGTCCTCGCCTCGCTATTGGGCATGCGAGTTCCTATATGCCTGAGATCACCGCCCGCCCTCGGCTGTTACCGGTGACTGAGAGCATTGCGCTCCCGCCTCAACCCAGCAGGCGGTAGACGGCATGGCAAATACAGCAACCATCAGGAACGCAAACGGACTTCCCGCGACCTTCGCCGGATCGAAGACCGGGCAGGATGACGCGCCCTTTGTGTTTGTCAAAGTCGGCGACGAAGAGCGCCGCATGCGCTGGGCCGAATGGGACGCGCTTCCCGCCTGGACCGGCCCCCGTCCCGCACGGACTGCCAAAGACTAATCGCGCCGCCCTCGCGCCGCGAGGCTGCACGGCTCAATTGTCCCGTTCAGTCCGCAGCGCCAGCAGAGGTAAGGAGGCTCGCTTGACGATCGAACACGCCATCGTGCGAACCAAGCCGAAGCCCTGGGGCGGCGCCGATCTGCGTCCGTGGAGCCAGGCGTCGACGAGCGGCGGCCCGATCGGCGAATTGTGGTTTGAGCGCCCAGGCCTCGCCCCGCCTGAAACGGCGCTGTTGCTCAAATTGCTCTTCACCACCGAGCCGCTATCGATTCAAGTTCATCCGGACGATGCGTTCGCGCGGTCGATCGGGCTTGCCAACGGCAAGACCGAAGCATGGTACATTCTCTCCGCCATTGCTGGCGCAAAGGTCGCGGTGGGACTGAATTATCCGCGTTCCGCGGCCGAGTTGCGAACGGCCATCACCGACGGCTCGATCGCCAACATCGTGCATTGGCACCCGGTTCATCAAGGCGACGTCTTTTTCATTCCTGCCGGAACCATTCACGCGATCGGCGCCGGCATCGTTCTCGCCGAAATCCAGCAGCACAGTGACGCCACGTTCCGGCTGTTTGACTATGGGCGGCAACGCGAATTGCACATCGAAAACGCCGTCGTCGTGGCAACCGCCGGGCCTCGCGAAATTCAATCGCCTCCCGAACGATTGAGCGATGCGCGAACGGCCCTCACGGTCAATCCTCACTTTGTCCTGGAGCAAATTGACCTTGCTCCGGGTTCGGTCTGGATGCTCGATGCACCCCGAGAGACCTGGCTTCTGGCGATCGAAGGTCACGCCCAACTCGGCTCGACGAGGCTGGCGCTGGGGGACGCTGTTTTCCTGCAAGCCGACCGTGCCGACATCGAGGTCGGTGCGGAGGGGTTGAAGGCGCTACTGGCCTATCCCGGCCCGACCGTAAATCCCGATGCGCTGAGCGAGCGCAGCACTGCCGGCCACGTACCACATGCTTCTTCGTGCGCCCCGCTGGTGCCGACTTCGCCAGAGCATGCCGCGCTCAAACAACCGGAGACGCCAAATTGGCCGTTGTAAATCGTATCGCGTTCATCGGAAACTCGCTGCCCCGCCGCTGTGGCATCGCGACCTTTACCACCGATCTGCAGTGCGCCGTTGCGGCCTCGCGCGGCGATCTGGAAACCGTCATCGTGGCGATGACCGATCACGGCCAGGTCTATGATTACCCGCCCACGGTCGGTCTCCAGATCAACGACGAGCGGCCGGACGATTATGTGCGCGCCGCCGAATACCTGAACAGCGGCGGGTTCGAGGCGGTTTCCCTGCAGCATGAATTCGGCATTTTCGGCGGCGAAGCGGGCGGTCAGATCATGACCCTGCTGTCGCGCCTGACCATTCCGATCGTGACGACGCTGCATACGGTCTTGTCCGAACCCACGAAAGCCCAGCGCGAGGTCATCGCGCAGATTGTCGAGGCATCATCCAAGGTCGTGGTGATGGCTGAAAAAGGCCGGGAGCTGTTGCGCTCGGTCTATCAGGTCCCCGACGAGAAGATCGAAATCATTCCGCACGGCATTCCGGAATTTGCATTCGTCGAGCCTGACGCGGCCAAGGCCCGGCTCGGCTTCAGCAACAAGTCGGTGATCCTGACATTCGGCCTGCTGTCGCCGAACAAGGGCATCGAAGTCATGATCGACGCGATGCCTTCGATCCTGAAAACCCGGCCCGACGCCGTTTACGTCGTGCTCGGTGCGACGCATCCTAACCTCGTGCGCGATCAGGGCGAAGCCTATCGTGAGAGCCTGGTGGCGCATGCGCGCCAGGCCGGCGTCGAGGATCACGTGGTGTTTCTCGATCAGTTTGTCGATCAGAAGACGCTGCTCGATTTCATCTCGATGTCCGACGTCTATGTGACGCCGTATCTGAATGAAGCCCAGATGACGTCGGGCACGCTTGCCTATAGTTTCGGGCTCGGCAAAGCCGTCGTTTCCACCCCGTATTGGCACGCCCGCGAACTGCTCGCCGACGGCCGCGGCATTCTGGTTCCGTTCGGCGACGCTGCCGCGCTCGGCGTTGAAATCGCCAAGCTCTTGACCAACGACGTGCTGCGGCAGGCGATGCGCAAGCGCGCTTATTCGAGCAGCCGCTCCATGACCTGGGAGCGGACCGCCGAGCGCTATATGTCGGTGTTTGAAAATGCCGGCCGCAGGCATCGGCTCAAGACCATCGCGCGCTCGGATACCAACACGCTGCTGCGCGACAGCCGCGCGCCGCCGGAGATGCAGCTCGATCATTTCCTGTCGATGTGCGACGATACCGGATTGTTTCAGCATGCCGTTCACAGCGTGCCGGATCGCGCCCACGGCTATTGCGTCGACGACAATGCCCGCGCGCTGCTGGTGGCCTGCGCCCTCAATAACCCGGGCGAACAGCGGTTGCCGGAAGTGCTGACGGCGCGATTTGCCGCCTTTGTCCAGCACGCCTGGAATCCCGGGACGCAACGGTTCCGCAATTTCATGGGCTTCAATCGCTGCTGGCTGGAGGACGAGGGATCGGAGGACAGCCACGGGCGAACGCTCTGGGCGCTCGGCGTATGCGCGCTCACCGACGCCAATCTGTCGCGGCGGTCATGGGCTGCATCGCTGTTTTCCGAAGCGATGGCCGCTGTCGAAGGCTTTCGCTCGCCGCGGGCGTGGGCCTTTGTCCTGCTCGGGCTTGATGCCTACTGCACGGCCGTTGCCGACGATATCCGCGCGATCCGTCTCCGTGCCCTGCTGGCCGATCGATTGATCTCGATTTTTGATGCCGTCGCAACCGGCGACTGGGTCTGGTTCGAGGAGGGGCTCGCCTATGACAACGCCCGATTGTCGCAAGCGCTGATCATGACCGGCATCGCCAGCAAGACATCGCGTTATGTCGATACCGGTCTGAAGTCGCTGCGCTGGCTTGTGACCCGGCAAACTTCGGCCAAGGGCCAGTTCCGGCCGGTCGGCACGGTGGGATTTGGTGACAGGCGCCAACCGCCACGGCCGTTCGACCAGCAGCCGCTGGAGGCCACGGCGACCATCGCGGCCTGCCTCGCTGCGTGGCGCGCCGATCATGATGCCGAATGGAAAGCCGAAGCCGCGCGGGTATTCGCCTGGTTCCTCGGCAGCAACGATCTGTCGGTCTCGCTGGTCGACCTGGAAACCGGAAGCTGCCGCGATGGCCTGCATCCCGACCGTCCCAACGAGAACCGCGGGGGAGAATCCGTGGTGTCGTACCTGCTCGGTCTTTCCGAGATTCGACAAATCGCCCGCTTGAGCGAAAGCCGCGCCAAGCCTGCTCCGCTGGTCGCTTGACGGCGCCGATCGCTATTCCCTCTCTTCAACCAGTCAGAGGCCGTCTTGCCGGAATTCCCTTTCCTTAATCGCCAGGCGCTTCATCTGCGGCCCGATCCGACCCGCGTGATCGTTCGGCCGTTCAAGCCGGCAACGGAGCCGCGCGACCTCAATCCGACCGACAAGACCCGTGCCAACCATATCGTCGAACGGGTTCTCGCGCTCGAGCCCGAAGCCGCGGACCGTCAATTGGCCGATGTTCTGGAGAATTTCCTCGGCCGTCACCGCAATTTGCTGCAGACCTTCGAGGCACGCGCCGCGGAGATGGAAGATGCGCTGGCCGATCATGCCGCGTTCACGCAGGTGCAGCGGCAACTCGTTGGTGCCTATTTTCTCAACGAATATTCGTTCGAGGCCTCGGCACTCTTCAATCCAAGTATCGTGGCGCACCCCGATCAGTCCGGAACGCCGCAAGGTAGCCTTCGCTTCATCCTCAGCCTTCGTGCCGTCGGCGAAGGCCATGTGTCCTCCCTGACATTTCGCTCGGGATTTATTGCGGCAGACGGGGCCGTCAGCATCGACCGGACGGCGCGTCTTGCCTCCAGCCCCGATGTCGTCAGGCTGACATCGGGCGCAGGCGGCGACGATATCGACGTGAGCTTCACGGCGGGCGAAGATATCAGCGAGCGAGTGATCTTTCCGGTCACCGAAGCGCAGTCGAACGGGATCGAGGACGCCCGCTTTGTGCAGTTCAGTGATGCAGGGAAGAAAATCTATTACGCGACCTACACCGCCTATAGCGGAAGGGCGATCCGATCAGAGCTGATCGAGACATCCGATTTTGTATCGTTCCGGCTATCGACCTTGAAGGGCAGCGCCGCGCGCAACAAGGGCATGGCGCTGTTCCCGCAAAAGATCGACGGCAAATATGCGATGATCGCGCGCCAGGACAACGAAAACCTCTATCTGATCTACTCGGACGATCTCTACACGTGGGATGGCGGCCAGCCGATTCTGAAGCCTAGCTATCCCTGGGAATTCGTGCAGATCGGCAATTGCGGATCGCCGATCGAGCTCGATGAAGGATGGCTGCTGCTGACCCACGGCGTCGGCCCGGTGCGGAAATATTCGATCGGCGCGGCGTTGCTCGACAAAAAGGATCCGTCGAAGGTGCTCGCCCGCCTGCGCGAGCCGCTGTTGCGTCCCGACCCTTCCGAACGCGAAGGATACGTGCCGAACGTCGTCTATACCTGCGGCGCGATGCGCCATCGCGACAAGATCATCTTCCCTTATGCGGTCTCGGACACCTTCTGCAACTTCGCGACCATCGAGATCGCCTCCCTGATCGCGGCGATGGATCGATGAGGCCAATTGGCTCCCGCAGCCGCAGTGTTGCCTCGCCGTCGGCTTTACGCATATAGGCTCTGGATAAACTCAATCCCTATCGGTTGGCGATGCGGCGGCGGCCGCTTCTCGCCCCTTTTCGTAATTCTTCCAGCGCGCGACCCGCGCAACACGCATCACTTCACGAGGGTGAGGAGCGGCTTGCCCTTTTCGACGATATAGGTGGCGAGCTCACTCGCGGTGACGCTGCCGACATTCTTCGCCGCGTGGATCGTCCCGGCCGGAATGAACAGCACGTCGCCAGCCCCGAGCGTCACCGGCGGCTTGCCCTCGATCTGGTACTCGATCGATCCCGTGAGCACGTAGATGATCTCTTCGCCCGGATGGGTGTGCCGGCCGAACGCCGCGCCCGGTTCGATGTCGACGCGGACCTGAACCGCCTCGCGCCCAGGGGCGCTGAGATCGTGCCGCTGCAGGTCGGTGCGCTTGATTCCAGCCTGCTGAGCCTGCGCCATGTCCGGGGCCAAACCGCTTCCGAGGATCAGCAACGCCACGGCGATCGCTCGCAGCGTATTCTTCTGCACACTGCTCATGTTCAGCTCCTTGGGTTGGGGCGACAGGGAGGTCGGCCCGGGCTTCGGGCCAACCTTCCTTGGCTAGATAAGTGTGGTCTCGACAGCGATGTCGCCGGCTAACGAGCGGATAGGGACGTGTTCTAGCACTTCCTTACCGACGGATCGTAGATGGCGCTGATGGCATTGAAGGGAATGGTAATTCTTTCCGGGGTTCCCTTGAATTCCAACCTGACCATCAAACGATCGGCACCGACGTCGAGATCCCGGAATTGATACTGCAGAATGATCGTCATCTCGTCCGGATATTGCCGCCGCAGGGGCTGCGAGAGCTGCACGCCGTCGGCCTTGGTGCGAAAACTGATGGAAATCGGCCGTTGCTCGCTGGCGGCCCTGATGGTCTGACGCAGCTCGTCGAGGTCCGGTATTTCACCGCCGCACGATTTTGCCGCCGCGCCCGATGAGATCGCGATTGCGATCAGCAGAGACAGAAAAAGGATTCGCATTCGACGCTCTGGCACGACCAGCATGTGAATGAGACGATAGGGATGCCGGATCGGTTCAAATCGAAGATGCTGCGATCACGCGTTGGTCCGCATGTCCTTCGGAAGAATATCCGAAGATCCAAAATTGAGATCACCGTGTGCGCTCGCAATGACGATTGAGAACGATCGCGTCACACCTTGCCGCCATCGTCCGCGAAAGCCGGGTTCTAACCTGTCTCGACCGGCAGCGAGGCATCCTTGGCCCATTCGCCCATCGAGCCGTCATAGAGCGCGAGTTTGTCGTAACCGAGCCGATGCAGCAGGAACAAATCGATGGTGGCGGAGATGCCGCCGCCGCAATAGGCGACCACGCGTTTGTCTTTGCGGACGCCTTGCGCGGCAAATTTCGCTTCGGCCTCGGGGAGCGGCACGAAGGTTCTTGTCGAGGGATCGAGCAGCGTTGCCGCCGACACATTGCAGCTTCCAGGGATGCGTCCGGGCCGGCCATAGCGGCTGGGTTCGAGGCCCTGGTGGAATTGTGGACTGAGCGCGTTGACGATGACGGTGCCGCGATCGTCCTTGGCGGCGAGCACGTCCTGTTTGCCGACGAAAAAGCCGCGCTTCGATTTCGCGGCGAAGATCGCCGCCGGATAATTTTTCGCAGGCCCGGTCTCGATAGGGCGGCCCTCCGCTTTCCATTTGTCGAAGCCACCGTCGAGCACCGCTGCGTGCTCGAAACTGAGCGATTTGAGCATCCACCAGAACCGGGTCGCCCACATCGGTGTACCGATCGAATAGAGCACCACGCGGCTGTCGGCATCGATGCCGTGACGTCCGAACGCAGCCTTGAGCTGGGCCACCTTCGGCATCATGAAGCGGAGCTCCGTCTTCTGGTCGGAGAATTCGCCCTGCAGATCGAGAAAATCCGCCCCGGGAATATGCCCGGCCTCGAAGGTGTGATTTCCCGGCACGGCAATATAGGGAACGTCGCTGCCCTTGGGGGCGGGTTCGAGAAAGGTGGTGCAATCGAACAGGCGCAGATCCGGCCGTTCGAGCCAGCCTGCGAGTTCCGCCGTGGTGATCAGCTCGCTGTGCTGCCGCATCCTCGCGTCCCTCCTGTTTGCCTGATCCTAGGGCATGATCCGGAAAAGTGGGTACCGGTTTCCCCGGGACAAACGCGAGACGTTTGCCGGGATCATGCTCAAATGAAGCGATACCTCTGATGAAAAGGCAGCCCTCGATTGGGTACTTCCCCTTTCAATCCCGCGATTCCTGTCCAATATAGCGGGTGCAGATCGCTTGGCCCCGGCCCTCGCGTCCGGCCCCGGTGGCCCAAATAAACCACTGAAACATAAGAGAAAAACTAACGTTTCCGTGAGACCAATGCGGCTTCCGCCGTTCCCTTGGTGAATATCATCAAAACCTGATAATTGTGAGCCCATGAACAAGCTCGAAAAACTCCCGCAAGACGACGTCGCCGGCCCCCGGGCCCGGCATACAACCACCCAGGTCATGGTCGGCAATGTCGCCGTCGGCGGCGGCGCGCCGATCGTCGTGCAATCGATGACCAACACCGACACCGCCGATATCGACGGCACCATCGCCCAGGTCGCTGCCTTGTCGCGCGCCGGGTCCGAAATGGTGCGGATCACGGTCGACCGCGATGAGGCCGCTGCCGCCGTGCCGCATATCCGCGACGGCCTGCGCAAGCGCGGCATCACCACGCCGCTGATCGGCGATTTCCATTATATCGGCCACAAGCTGCTGACGGACTATCCGGCTTGCGCCGAGGCGCTGGACAAATACCGCATCAATCCCGGCAATGTCGGCTTCAAGAACAAGCGCGACACCCAGTTCGCCGACATCATCGAGATCGCCAACAAGAACGACAAGCCGGTGCGCATCGGCGCCAATTGGGGTTCGCTGGATCAGGAACTGCTGACCAAGCTGATGGACGAGAACGCGCTGCTTCCGGCGCCGAAGGACGTTCGCGCGGTGACCCGCGAGGCCATGGTGCAATCGGCGCTGCTGTCGGCGGCCCGGGCGCAAGAACTCGGCATGCCCAAGAACAAGATGATCCTGTCGGCCAAGGTTTCCGCCGTGCAGGACCTGATCGCGGTCTATCAGACGCTGGCGTCGCGCTCGGATTACGCCATCCATCTCGGCCTCACCGAGGCCGGCATGGGATCGAAGGGCATCGTCGCCTCGTCGGCGGCGCTTGGCATTCTCCTGCAGGACGGCATCGGCGACACCATCCGGATTTCGCTGACGCCGGAGCCCGGCGGCGATCGCACGCTGGAAGTTCAGGTCGCGCAGGAATTGCTGCAGACCATGGGTTTCCGCACTTTCGTGCCGCTGGTGGCGGCATGCCCCGGCTGCGGCCGTACCACCTCGACCACGTTCCAGGAACTGGCGCGCTCGATTCAGGATTTCATCCGCGAGGAAATGCCGGGCTGGAAGACGCAATATCCCGGCGTCGAGGCGCTCAACGTCGCTGTGATGGGCTGCATCGTCAACGGTCCCGGCGAATCCAAGCATGCCAATATCGGCATCTCGCTGCCCGGCACCGGCGAAACCCCGGCAGCCCCGGTGTTCGTCGACGGCCAGAAATTCCGCACCTTGCGCGGTCCCGTCGATTGCCGCCGACTTCAAGGCGCTGGTGATCGACTACATCGATCAGCGCTACGGCGCCGGAGCCAAGAAGCCGGCGGAAGCGGTGACGGCGGCCGAATAACAAACCAGCCACGATCCCGCAAAAGAAGGATCGTGTTCGAACCAATGGGGGAACGCGCATGAGTTCGCTGTCCGGCAAGCAGGGACCGCGCTATCGGCACGTCGCCGATGAAGGCGAACCCTACGAGACCATCACGATCGAAAAGCTGACGCCGATCATCGGCGCCGAGATTTCCGGCGTCGACATCGGAAAACTGGTGTCCGACGAAGCGCGCTCCAACCGGCAGATGGACGAAATCCATCGCGCGCTGGCCGAAAACCTCGTGATCTTCTTCAGGGATCAGCACATCACGCCGCAGCAGCATCTCGCCTTCGGCCGCAAATTCGGCGATTTGCATATTCACCCCGCCGCCCCCCATGAAGGCGACGATCCGGCGCTGATGAAGATTTATGCCGACAAGGATTCACCGCGCGCCAATGGCGAGGGCTGGCACACCGACGTGTCCTGCGACGTCGAGCCGCCGATGGGCTCGATCCTCTACATCAAGCAATGCCCGCCGCGCGGCGGCGACACGCTGTTCGCCAATATGTACGCGGCGTATGAGGCGCTGTCGGACCGGATGAAGGCCTATCTCGACGGGCTCACCGCGCTGCATGACGGCGAATCGACCTATCGCGGGCTCTACGCCAATTACGGCGTCGCCGACCGGCCGGAATATCCGCGCGCCGAGCATCCGGTCGTGCGCACCCATCCGGTGACCGGCAAGAAAGCGCTCTATGTCAACCGCGGCTTTACCCGCTACATCAACGGCGTCCCGCGCGACGAGAGCGACGCCATGCTGGCCTATCTCTACCAGCATTCGGAAAATCCGTTGTTCCAGTGCCGCTTCCGCTGGAGCGAAAACGCCATCGCGTTCTGGGACAATCGCTGCGCCCAGCACCGCGCGATGTGGGATTACTGGCCGCACACCCGCGCCGGCACCCGCGTCACGGTGAAGGGCGAACGGCCGGTGTGACAGCGCTGCTGAGGTGAGAAACCTCACCCGCCCTTGACCGCGCCGGCGGTCAGTCCGGCCACGATCTGGCGCTGCGCGAAAATCGTCAGCAGCAGCACCGGCAGGGTGACGATCAGTGCAGCGGCGGCGAGCGGACCCCAGCTGAGCTGATCGAACGAGATCATGTTGTAGACCGCGACCGGCAGCGTTCGCGTCTCGCGTCCGGCCAGCACGATGCCGAACACAAAATTATTCCAGGAGAAGATCACCGCGAGAATGAAGGCCACCGCGATGCCGGGCCGCGCGATCGGCAGTGCGACGTAGCGGAAGATCTGCCAGCGGTTGGCGCCATCGATCAGCGCCGATTCCTCCAGCTCCATCGGCGTGGTCTCGAAATAGCCGATCATGATCCAGATCACGATCGGCACGGTGACCACGAGATGGATGATGATCTGCGGCCATAGTGTGCCGAGCAGGCCGAGCCATTGGAACAGCAGGAACAGCGGAATCAGATAGGACAAGCCGGGCGTGATGCGGGCGATCAGGATCACGATCGCGGCCTTGTGCGCCCGCATCCGGGCGAGGCCGTAGCCCGCGGGCACCCCGACCAACAGCGCGAACGCGGTCGCCGCCCCCGTCACGATCAGGCTGTTCATGAAATAGGTCGTGAACCGGTTCGACGACAGCACCGTGGCGTAGTTGCCCCAGTTGAAATGCTCGGGGATGAACACCGGCGGATAGGACGCGTTATCGATCTCGAACTTGACCGACAGCGACAGCATCCAGAGGAAAAACAACACCGCCGGCGATACGATCACCAGCAGCGCGAACGCAAGCCCGGCGCGGCCGAGCAGTTCCCGGACTCGGCTCATGTGCTGCCTCCGGTATCGTTCCAATGCGTGGTCTGGCGCAGCCGCAACAGCGCCCCCGCAAGCGCCACGATCAGGGCGAAGAACACCACGACGATCGCCGAGGCGTAGCCGACGTCGTAGTAAACGAAGGCGACGCTGTAGAGGTAGAGGTTGATGGTCTCCGACGCGGTGCCGGGCCCGCCCTGGGTGATGGCAAAAATGATGTCGAAGCTCTTCACCGCGTCAATCATCCGGATCATGCCGGCGATGAACAGAAACGGCATGATCAGCGGCAGCGAGATGTAACGAAACGTCTGCCAGCGGGTGGCGCCGTCGATCTGCGCGCTCTCATAAGGCTCAGTCGGGATCGCGGCGAGGCCGCCAAGCACGATCAGCATCACCAGAGGCGTCCATTGCCAGGTCTCGACCAGCACCAGCGAGGGGATCACGGTATCGGGGTGAAACACCCAGAGCTGCGGCGGCAGGCCGACCAGCGACAACAGATAATTCAGAACGCCCAATTGCGGGTGGAACATCATGGTCCAGACCAGCGCGATCGCGACCGGCGTCGCCATCATCGGCATGATGAAGAGGCCGCGCAGGAAACCGCGCATCGGAAATTTGTTGTGAAACACCACCGCCGCCAGGGTGCCCAGCGCCACCGGCAGCACCACCGACAGCGCGGTATAGACCAGCGTATGGCCGATCGATTCGACGAAGCGCGCATCGCTCGGCAGCCGGATGTAATTGGCGAGGCCGACGAAGGTCGGCGGCGAGCCGACCTTCCATTCGTGCAGGCTCATCCAGATCGTGTAGGCCCAGGGAAAGACGATGACGGCGAGCACCACCGTCAACGCCGGCGCGATGAACGGCCAATAAGACGGCCGTTCCCACCCGCGAATTTCCTGCGCCGCAGGCTCCGTTCGAGCCGGCTGCCGTGCTGTCGCTGCTGCTTCGCTCACGCCTTTTCGCTGCGCTCCAGGATCGGCCGGAACTGATCGTTGGCCTTCTTCAACTCGGTCGCGGGATCGGCGCCCGATAAGGTCGCGGTCAGCGCCGCGCCGACGATGTCGCGGAATTCGGCGACCGGCACGATGATGGGCAGGCCGAGCTTGCTGATCTTGGCGGAAGCGACCACTGAGTCCAGCCACTCCTGGGTCTTCACGCCCTTGCGCACGGTCTCGTCGTTGAGGATTGAGTTGCGGAACGGCACGCCGCCGCCGCTTTGCAGCAACCGCGCGCCCATGGTCTTCGAGACCGCCCATTGGCAATAGAGATAGGCGGCTTCCTTTTTGGTGCTGGTCTGGGCGATGCCGATGCCGTCGCCATAGGTCGACGAATATTGCCCCTTGGGTCCGGCGGGCACCACCGCGTAGCCGATCTTGCCGACCACGCGCGAGGCGTTGGGATCCTCGATCGGTGGCGCCCAGCCGCTGGCGTCGATCCACATCGCGGCCCGGCCCTGCGTCAGCGAGGCCATCGATTCCATCCAGTTGAATCCGGCGACGCCCGGAGGCGCCGACTTCATCAGGCGCTGATACATCTTGGTGGCTTCGATCGCCTCCGGCCCGTCGGTCAGGATGTTGCCCTTGTCGTCAAGGAACTCGCCGCCATAGTTGAGGAAGAAATTGGTCCACAGCGCCATGTTGGCATTGCGCAGGCCGCGGCCGGTGAAGCCGTAGATGCCGGCGGCGGGATCGGTGAGTTTTTCTGCAGCAGCGACCATCTCGTCGAATGTCTTGGGCAGTGCGACGCCCTTCTTGGCGAAGATCTCCTTGTTCCAGTACAGAATGAAATAGTCGACCGACCACGGCAGCGAATGCATTTCGCCCTTGTCGTTCTGGGCGAATTTCAAACCGCCGGCGGAGAAATCGTCGACCTTGAGATCGGGCGTCGTCATGGTCGGATCGTTCATGAAGCCGGTGAGATCGGCGAGCCAGCCGGCCTTGTCGAATTGCCGCTTCTGCACGTGGTAGCTGAGATGGATGACGTCAAAGCTCGGCTTGCCGGAGGTCAGTTCGATGACGGCCTTCTGCCGCTGCTGCTGTTCCGGGATGATTTCCGATTCGACCTTGATGCCGGTCAGCTCGGTGAATTCGGCGGCATATTTCTGCAGCAACTCACCGCGCGGGCCCTTCACCAGGTTGGCCTCGAGCGTGGTGCCGGCGTATTTTTTCCAGTTCACCTCGGCCGCATGGGCCCCTGGTCCCGTCAGCCCGTACAAGCCGGCTGCGGCGGTGCCGGCGAGAACGCTGCGGCGCGAAATCAAGTTCTTCTTCAATGTGGCCTCCCCTGGGTCGTCTTATTTTGGGGAACACTAGCACCTGCCGGATTTCCCACAACCCAGTCGTGATCGATGTGGTGTTGTCGGTGTCGAACACGCGTTGACGGAGGCTTTGGCCTGCGTCAATCTTGGGCAAAAGCAAAATAATACCCCCGGAGGACAGCCATGCTCCGCGCCGAAGACAATCGATTCCTGACCGAGAGTAATGCGGGCACCGGAATGGGCGAGTTGCTGCGCCGCTTCTGGATGCCGGTGCTGTTGTCCAAGGAATTGCCGGAAGCCGACGGGCCGCCCAGGAAGATCGTGGTGATGGGCGAGGAATTGCTGGCGTTCCGCGATTCACGCGGCGTGGTTGGCGTGATCGATCAATACTGCCCGCATCGCGGCGCCAATCTCTGGCTCGGCCGCAACGAGGAATGCGGCATCCGCTGCGTCTATCATGGCTGGAAGTTCGACACGTCAGGCGCTTGCGTCGATATGCCGACGTCCTATCCCGATCTCAATGCCAAGGACCTGATCCGGATCAAGTCCTATCCGGTGCGCGAATGGGGCGACATGATCTGGGCCTATATGGGCCCGGCGGATGCGATGCCTGAACTGCCGGCGCTGGAAATGGCGCTGGTGCCGGCCTCGCACCGCTACGTCACCAAGAAATGGCAGGACTGCAACTGGGTGCAGGCGCTGGAAGGCTCGATCGACACCGCGCATTTCACCTTCGCGCATCTCTCCTTCGAGAAGGAAGAGAACGAAATCCTCGATATCAAGAAGCACTTTGTCAATCCGCTGACGCGGGTCGCGACCGACCACATGCGATGGATCGCCGAAGATCCGCGGCCCGTGATCAAGATCAACCCGCACGCGGCCGGCCTGACGGTCGCCGGCGGAAGGCTCACCGGCAGCGACAACATCTACTGGCGCATCGCCCAGTTCCTGATGCCGGTTCATGCCTATGCACCGAGTTCGATGCCCGGCGAGAATATTTTCGGCCAGAGTTTCGTCCCGGTGACCGATACCAGTTGCTGGATCTACACCTATGCGTGGAATCCGGAGCGCCCGCTGACGCAGGCCGAGCGCGATGGCTACGAGCGTGGCAACGGCGTGATGTCGGTGGTCGACGAGAATTACGTTCCGCTGCGCAACAAGGCGAATGATTATCTGATCGACCGCAAACTGCAGAAGACGAGCAGCTATACCGGCATCAAGGGCGTCTCCGAGCAGGATGCCGCCGTGCAGGACAGCCAGGGGCCGATCGCCGACCGTACCCGCGAACATCTCGGCCCGACCGATCTCGGCATCCTGCATTTCCGCAAGCTGGTGATGGATGCGGCGCGCGCGCTGCAGCAGGGCCAGCCGCCCTCGCATCTCGCCCATCAGGATCGTTACACCGTGCGCTCCGGCGCCTGCGTGACCCACAAGGCCAAGGACCTGACCGCGGTCATGATCGAGCGGTTCGGCGATGCCGCCGGCTTTGCCGGACGCCCCGGGCACAACGCGGCGGCGGAGTAGGGGCGACCCATCCATGGCGTCGTCCCGGCGGACGCCGGGACCCATACTCCGTGTCGTCTCGTTTTCGGCAATGCGGGCAGATGCCGTTCGCTTGCAACGCAACGCCTCGGGTTATGGGTCCCGGCCTTCGCCGGGACGACACTGAGCTTTTGTTTTAAAGCCGCGTCATTGACGGTATTCGCGGTTGGCGAGGCTGGCTTCCTCGAGATCGAGATCGCGCTCGATGTGCCGCCTGATTTCGTCGGTGATCTTGCCGTCGCGCAGCAGCGCGTGGATGAATTTCCGTTCCTGGCCGATCAGCTCCCGCGTCAGGTCTATTCCCGCCGCCGTGACATCATCGACCTGGGGATCAAGTGAGTCCGGCAGCTGGTTGGCGCGGGTCTCGTGGCGGGCGCGCAACAGCTTGACCACCTCGTCGGACAATTCGCGGTCGTCGGTGATGGCGTCGAGCGAGGCCAGCGCCGCGCCGAGCGCCTCGCGCCGGGCCGCGATTTCCGATTCGATCTCCGCGACATGTTCGTCGCGTCCGGCCTGGGCGATGCCGAGCCAACGCACCACCGGCGGCAGCCCCAGTCCCAATCCGATCAGCGTGATAAGGATGACGCCGAACGCGACGAACAGGATCAGGTCGCGATAGGGAAAGGCCTCGCCGCCGGGCAGCGCCAGCGGCAGCGCCAGCGCGGCTGCCAGCGAGACGGCACCGCGCACGCCGGTAAAGGAGATGACGAACACCCCTTGCCATGACAGGTACGGATCGCGTTCGCGCATGCGTTTGCTCAGCATCCGCGGCAAATAGGTCGCCGCGAACACCCAGGCAAAACGCGCGACGATGATGATGACCGCGACCAAAGCGGTCGCGGACAGGATCTCATCCAGCGGAAACGCTTTCGATTTCTCGTACAACGCCCGCATCTGGAAGCCGGTCAGCAGGAACAGCAGGCCCTCGACCATGTAAATGACCAGGTCCCAGAAGAAGATGCCCTGCAGGCGGGTCGCCGCGGAAATCAGCAAGGGGCCGTTCCAGCTCATATAGAGCCCGCAGGCGACGGTGGCGATCACGCCGGAGCCGCCGAAATGCTCGGGCACCCAATAGGCGATATAGGGAGTGATCAGCGATAGCGTGATCTCGATCTGCGGATCGCGCGCGCGGTGCCGCGCTCGTAGGCTCAACCAGCCGACGGCCGCGCCGAACAGCACCTCGCAGGCAACAATGCCGGCGAATGTGCCGGTGGCTTTCGTTAGCGAGAATGCCCCGGTCGAGATCGCCACTACCGCGAAGCGATACAGGATCAGCGCGGTGGCATCGTTGGCGAGCCCTTCGCCTTCCAGCACGACCAGGATCCGGCGCGGCAGCCCGAGTTTGCGGGCGATTGCGAGGGGCGCCACGACGTCCGGCGGCGCCACGATGGCGCCGAGCAGGAAGCCGACATTCCACGGCAATCCGATCAGATAATGGGTCGCGGCGGCGACCGCACAGGCGGTGAAAATTACGCAACCGACCGACAGCAGGATGATCGGGCGCAAATTGGATTTGAATTCGCGCCAGCTCATCGCGACGCTGGCGGAATAGATCAGCGGCGGCAGCACCACCAGCAGCACCAGTTCCGGGGGCAATTCCAGCGATGGCACGCCCGGCACGAAAGCGAGCGCGATACCGGCCAACAGCAGCAGGATCGCCGGCGCAACACTGAGGCGCCGCGCCAGCAGCGCGGTGCCCGCCAGCACCGCCAGCAAAATCAGAAAGATCTGGAACCTGGCTTCCATTACCCCGCCAATTTGCCCGGAAGCCCCGCAAGGTCAATGCCGCGGAAGGCGCAAATTATTCGCGTAAATCGTAGCGGTAGGATTTCGAGACGATCTGCCAGCCGTCGGCCAGTTTCATCGCCACCAGATAGTCGGTGAAATAACGCGGCGGCAATTGGCAACGCACCTTGATGAAGGCGGTTGCCGCGTCGGATCGGTCGATCGTGACGATGAAATCCTCGCGCGGCTTGCCTTCGGCCTTGGCGGAGGGGCGCTTTCGTACCCGATCGAGCCAATCGGGCACGCTGAGAACCTGCAGCTCGCCTTTTTCCACCCAGCGCAAATCGGCCGAGGGGTGGAAGATCGCGCCGAGCTTGTCGGCATTGCCTTCATACAGCCCGTCGAAATAATGGGCGACCACGGCTTCGACGGTGGAACGATCGTGACTCACGGGTGTGCTCCTTGTTTGCGTTATCTGGCGTCTCGGAATGATTGCTTATCTCTACATCAAGAACACGCCTTTGCCATCGACCTGCCTGTCGAACAATTGATAGGCCTCGCCGGCCTGATTCCAGCGATGGTGGAACAGTCTGTCGACGTCGACGCCGCGCTCGACCGAAAACCGTGCGCAATCCGCCTGGAAACGCAAAAAACGTGATTGGCAAAGCGTGAACCGGATGACGATTGGCGTGACCAACAGACCAAGGTATTTTTTATTTGCGCGGGCCTGCGACGTTGTGATCCACCCGGGCCAAACGGGTGACCTGGCTCACAAAGGCTGGCGCAGCTTCTGATAGATTGGCCACCGTGTTAAAGGCCCGTATTTGGTGAAAGCGTCATGATCAAGTCGCCTGGATTGCCAAAATTGCACCGGTTTTTTCTCGCCGCCGCGCTACTGCTGCTGTGTCAGCCGGCCTGGGCCGCGAAGCGCGTGGCGCTGGTGATCGGCAACTCGGCCTATCAAAACGTGGCGCTGCTTCCGAACCCCACCAACGATGGCGCGGTGATCGCGTCCACGTTGAAGAACGCCGGTTTCGATGTCGTCGATTCGCGGCACGATCTGCCGGCGAACGAGATGCGCCGTGCGCTGCGTGATTTTGCCGACCGCGCCCGCGACGCCGATATCGCGGTGATCTATTACGCCGGCCACGGCATGGAGGTCGACGGCACCAACTATCTGATCCCGGTCGATGCGAAGCTGGAGCGCGACACCGACGTCTACGACGAGGCGCTTTCGCTGGACCGCGTGCTGGTCTCGATCGAACCGGCCAAGCAGTTGCGGCTGGTCATCCTCGACGCCTGCCGCGACAATCCGTTCGCCAAATCCATGAAGCGAACACTTGCCTCGCGCGCGATCGGACGCGGCCTTGCCCAGGTCGAGCCGGCGAGCCCCAATACGCTGATCGCCTATTCCGCCAAGGCCGGCTCGACGGCGATGGATGGCGACAGCAAGAACAGCCCGTTCACCATTGCCTTGTCGAAACATCTGACGACGCCGGGGCTCGATGTGCGCCGCGCCTTCGGATTTGTGCGCGACGACGTGTTGAAGACCACCAATAATCGGCAGGAGCCGTTCGTCTATGGTTCGCTCGGCGGCGACGACTTGCCGCTGGTGCCGGTGCCCGTGGTAGCGCCGGCCGCGCCCGCCCCAAATCCGCAGGCCGAGGCGCGCCGCGATTACGAACTCGCGCTTCAGGTCGGCAACAAGGACGCGTTGAACGCTTTCGTGGCGCAATATCCTGACGGGTTCTACGCCAACCTGGCCAGGATTCAGCTGGCCAAGATTGCGGCTGAAGAAGTCCGGGTCGCGGCGACCGAAAAAGCCCGGCTTGCTGAACAGGAGCGGGCACGGTTGGCGGCCGGAGGCACGCAGACATCGCAGCAACTGAAATCAGCCGAAGCGGACGTCAAGGCTGCGGAGCAGGCGCGGCTTGCCGCCGAAAAGGCCAAGCAGGTTGCGCTCGACCAGGCTGCCGATGCTGAACGCAAGCGGGTCGCTGCTGAAACGGCGGCTGCCTCGACAGTGTCCGGCAATCGGGCCGCGAACAATAGTATCGCGGCGGGCAATGGCGCCGTCGCCGACGCCCCGGCCAATCCGCCGCAGACCAATATTGCGGCGCTGACGCCCGGGCCGACACCGCAAGCCGACGTCAACAAGTCGGTGCAGATCGAGTTGCGCCGCGTTGGCTGTCTGACCGGTGCGGCGGATGGCGAGTGGAACGCGGCGTCGCAGCGCTCGCTGACACTGTTCAACCGCAGCGCCGGAACCAGGCTTGATGTCAAAACCGCGAGCCTCGATACGCTCGATGCGATCAAGCAGAAATCGTCGCGGGTCTGTCCGCTGGTCTGCGAGCACGGCTTCAAGGCCGATGGCGAACGCTGCAGCAAGATCGTCTGCGCAGAAGGATCGTTCCTCAACGACGACAATGAATGCGAGAAGCGGCGTGCCAAGACCCCGACCGCATCGCGTGAACGCAATGACCGGCGTGAAGCCGCCGCGAACGCCTCAACCGCGCCGATCGATATGAACGCGCCGTGCCGGGCTACGACACAGGCTATGGCGCCGCACCGCCGCGCCAACAGGCACGGCCGCTGACGGGCGTGGAACGCGCGCTGGGTTGCAACACGAATGAAGCCATCATGTCGGGCAGGTGCCCGTGAGGATCGATTCCGCAAAACTAGTCGGTTCACGCACCGCTCAACCTCATCCTGAGGAGTCCGGCGTAGCGTAGCTACGGCGGGCGTCTCGAAGGATGACAGCTGGCACCGCCGTCATCTGCGGCCATCCTTCGAGACGCGCGCGATGCGCGCTCCTCAGGATGAGGCCCAGGCATTGTCCTGACATGATTTTAACTGCGGAAACGTTGTACTAGATCGCGCTCGCAGCGATGTTGACCATTAATGCCACCAGCGCGGTGTTGTAGATAAACGAAACGATGCCGTGTGCCGTCGCGGTGCGGCGGATGGTCTTGTCGGTGATGCCGACGTCGGAGACCTGCGCGGTCATGCCGATCACGAACGAGAAATACACGAAGTCCCAATAGTCGGCGTTTTCATGCTGGTCGCCGCTCGGAAATTGCAGGCCGCCGGGCGTGGCGCCGCGATAGAATTCGTGCGCGTAGTGCAGCGCGAAGATGGTGTGCACCGCCGCCCAGGACAGCGCGATGGTCACGGTCGCCAGCGTCAGCGCCGGCGCGCTGTGGTGTGAGGCGCCGAGTTCCAACACGATCGCGGCAACACTGGCGAACGCGCCGAGCGCTGCGACCATCAGGATCACGAACCGGCCATCGTCCTGCAGCGCGGCGTTGCGCTTGATATGCGTGAGCCCGCTGCGCACCACCATGATGAACACCAGCAGCAGATATACCGCGATGCAGATGTCCCAGCCGAGCAGCGCGCGCGTGACCTGGCGCAATGAAGCCGGCAACAGCGCATAGGCCAGGATTCCGACCGCGATGGCAAAGAACGTGCGCGGCCGCCCATAGATCAGACGGACCGGCTTGGACATCTTCCGGAAACGGGCAAGCGCGTCGTCGGCTTCCTTGCCCGTCATCGATGGCTTCAATTCTTGCGTTCGGCGACGAAGCGCGCGGCGGCGCGCAGCACTTCACCCTTGGCGCCGAAGATCGAGAGCGCGGAATCGGCGCGCGCGAGCAGATCGCGCACGCGCTGCTTGGCGCCATCGATTCCGAGCTGGGTGACGAACGTGGTCTTGCCGAGCGCGGCATCCTGCCCGGTCTGCTTGCCGAGGGCTGCGGCATCGCCTTCGACGTCGAGCAGATCGTCGGCGATCTGGAACGCTTCGCCGAGCGCGCGGCCGTAATCGTCGAGCGCCTGATATTCTTTTGGCGAGGACTGGCCGAGGATCGCGCCGGCGATGCAGCCGTAGCGCAACAGCGCGCCGGTCTTCATTTGCTGCAGACGTGCCACGTCGACCGGTTCGCGGTCGCCGAACCGGCCTTCACCGGCGAGGTCGAGCATCTGGCCGCCGACCATGCCGCCGATGCCCGACGCCCGCGCCAGCGCGCGGGTCAGCAACAGCCGAACCATGGGGTCCTTGTGGATCTCGTCCCGGCTGATGATGTCGAACGCCAGGGTCAGCAGCCCGTCGCCGGCGAGGATCGCGGTAGCGTCGTCGGTCTTCTTGTGCAGTGTCGGACGGCCGCGGCGCAGATCGCTGTTGTCCATCGCCGGCAGGTCGTCGTGAATCAGCGAATAGCAGTGAATGCATTCCAGCGCGGCGCCCGCCAGCAGCGCGGCCTCGCGCGCGACACCGAACACGGCCGAGCTTTCGACCACCAGAAACGGCCGTAATCGCTTGCCGCCGCCGAGCGACGAATAACGCATCGCGTCCATCAGCCGCTTGGGGCGCGCGATCTCGTCCGGCAGCAGGGTGTCGGAGAGTAATTTCGATAACAGGGCCTCGGTATCCTCGGCGGTCTGGTCCAGGCGCTTGGAAAAGTCGGCGGTAGCGGTGGTCATTAAAGAATAGCTCCAGAGTCAATTTGGCCGGACAATCGGTTATGGGATCGGCTTCGTCAATTCCAAGCCGGGAGGAGGGCGCGCCTTAAAAGCGCTGGAAAAACCGCTTGATATCATGGAGTTGTCACGCAGGTCGGGTCCAATTAGGCGACGGTCGAACCAGAAACCTCCAATTTTGCGCATTGCTCGAAGGTTATTGCTGATTTTGCTGGTCGTTCTGCTGCTGCCTTATGTGCTGGCACCGCTGTATCGCGCCGGTCATCCGGTTTCGGCGCTGATGGCCTGGAAGCGGCTGACCGGCGCGCCGATGTCGCGGCAGTGGACCGATTTCAACGCGATCTCACCCTATCTGCCGCGCTCGGTGGTCGGTTCCGAGGATTCCAAGTTTTGCAGCCATCACGGCATCGATTGGGACGCCCTGCAGGATGCGATCGACGACGCCGAGGAGGGGGAGGTGAGCGGCGGTGGCTCGAGCATCACCCAGCAGGTCGCGAAAAACCTGTTTCTGTGGCCGGGCCGCAGCGTGGTCCGCAAGGCGCTGGAGCTGCCGCTGGCACTGTGGATCGACTTCGTGCTGCCGAAGCAGCGGATCCTGGAAATCTATCTCAACATCGCCGAAATGGGGCCGTCAGGCCAGTTCGGAGCGGAATCAGGCGCGATGTACGCCTTTGGCCATTCGGCCTCCAGCCTGTCGCCGCGGGAAGCGGCGCTGTTGGCGGCGATCCTTCCCAACCCGATCAAGCGCAGCGCCCGTAATCCCGGCCCCGGGGTGCGCCGTCTGGCTGGGACCTATGCGGCGCGGGCCCAGTCAGCCGGATTGCAGCGCTGCTGGCACGAAAGTCGGGCATTTTAAGCCGGATTCGGGCCATTTTGGCCTGACGACGCTCTAGCTTTGCGGACCCTCATCCTCTATAAGCGCGGCCTTATCCGCATTTTAGCTCGCGTGCGAAAGCGCTGAGCCGTCCGGTTACGGACGATGCCCGACACCACCCCTAGAGGATACCGATATGGCCGTTCCCCGTAGAAAAACATCGCCGTCGCGGCGTGGCATGCGCCGTTCGGCCGATGCCCTGAAGAAGCCGACCTATGCCGAGGACAAGGATTCCGGCGAATTGCGCCGTCCGCATCACCTCGATTTGAAAACCGGCATGTACAAGGGCCGCCAGGTCCTGAAGAAGAAAGAATCCTGATCGCAGCGTGGGATGCCCGGGCTACCGGCCCGGGCGCCGGCTCCGTGGCCTAACGCCCGGTCCGGTGCAAACGCTCAAAGCCTGCCTGAATTCGGCCAACGGGTGAGATAAGACGGTTCCGATGGCGAATCCTAGGGTATCCCTTGGGGTATCCAGGGTGCGCCCGAGAATTGCTGATTCTCCCGCTCGAAAAGAAGGCCTCGCCGATGTCCATGGTCGGTTTTCCGCTGCTTCTGATTCCGGTCGCGATCTACAACATCATCGTCTTCCTGATGCCCGGCGTGTCTTTCGCCGAGCCGATCGTGAAGCTGACCTTGATGTCGGGCACCGAGTGGCCGGTGACGCTCAGCGATATCCTGCTCGCGCTCGGCGTCCTGATGCTGATGTTCGAGGTCATCAAGGGCGCCCGTCCCGGCGCCAAATATCTGATGGATCATCTGCTGTCGCTGATCGTGTTCGGCGCCGCGGCCGCGGAATTCGTGCTGTGGCCGCGATTCGGCACCTCGACCTATTTTCTGCTGACGTTGCTGGCGCTGGTGGACTTCCTGTCGGGCATCGCCTTGCGCACCCGGCGCAGCGCGCTGGCCGCGTCAGCGCCCGCCGTCTCCCGCAAGAACGCCAGGAAGTTCGACAAAACCGAAACGCCGGTGGTCGAGCCGCAATTCGAGCCCACGCCCACGCCAACTCCTGCTCCTGTAGCTGCACCCGCCGCCACGACTTCGGTGCCGGCCGCCGCCTCAGTCGCCGAATCCGTGCTGCTGGATCATCCCGCACCGGGCGCCGCAAGTTCGGCATCTGCCTCGAGTGCTGCGTCTGCCGCCAGCACTAGCTCGCCGGAAGTACCGTCTCCCGGTCTGCAGCCGGGCACCGGTACGCCGCCGTCGCCAGACGCGCCGCGCTAACTCACGATTTTAATCAGACGATTTGCCGTTCGCGGAGGCCGGTCCTGACAATGGGATGCCGGTTCGCGGTGTAGGCGGCGTTGGCGTCGGAAGCGGAGGCGCGCCGCAGGCTGCACGTCTGCGGGACCTGCTCGGCGCTCGCGATCAGATGGGTGACGAAGATCGAGTTGGGGCGGGGCAGCGGCCGGCCGCGCGACCATTGCGTGGTCGGGACCACCGGCACCAGTGCCGTGCAGGCGGGGGCAGCGTCTTCGGCGACGCTGACGTCCACCATCTGATCCGCCTGATCACCGTCCAGCATCTTCAATCCGTTTCCGATATCTGTCTCGTTCCGGGACGTTCGTCCCCTCGTCATCCTTTCTTCGCAAGGGCTGCGCCAGGATGCGCAGGCGGCGGGGTCGAGGCCGGCAAAGGACATGCCGGCGCCACCGACATCGTTCCGCGCCATCGTTTGTAATGGTTTCCAGATTATTAATGGGTCGGCGGCACAATTGGCCCTATCCTGTGGGCCGAGAATCACTTCGGCGGTGTCCCGAAACGAGGCGACTGTGACATTGGCTGCTCCGCAAGCTTCCACCATCCTCGCTTTGCTCGGCCAGGCCGCCTTTGTCTGGGATATCGCCACCGACGCGATCACCTGGAGCGATCACGCCGCTTCCGTTTTTGGCGATATCCCGCCGGAAGCGTTTGCCAGCGGCGCCGAGCTCGCAAAGCTGATCGAGCCGGTACGCTCGATCCGGACCGACGCGCTGAGCCCGTCGCCGCTTGCGCGCGGCGGGGACGGCGCGCCCTACCGGATCGAATATGGCGTGCGGGCCAGCACATCGGCGCCGGTGCTGTGGATCGAGGAATCCGGCACCTGGTTCGCCGGGCCCGACGGCAAGCCGGCGCGCGCGCAGGGCGTTATCCGCCTTAACAACGAGCGCCACGCCCGCGACGAGCAGCTCCTGAAGCTGTCGCGCCACGATCCCCTGACCGGCGAGCTCAACCGCACGCATCTGATCGCGGCGCTGGCCGAGACGATCGAGGAAGTGACGCGCTTCCGTTCGACCTGCGCCTTCATGCTGATCGGCATCGACCATCTGGCACGGATCAACGACGCCTTCGGCTTCGATGTCGCCGACGCCGTCATTGCCGAAGTCGCCCAGCGCATCCGCACGCGGCTGCGCGCCGGCGACGTGCTCGGTCGCTTCTCCGGCAACAAGTTCGGATTGATCCTGAAAAACTGCACCGTCGACGACATGAATGTCGCGGCGGAGCGCTTCCTGGCCGGCATTCGCGACGATGTGGTGCCGACCAAATCCGGGCCGGTGTCGGTGACCGCATCGATCGGTGCGGTCGGCATCCCCCGCCACGCGCGCAACACCGACGAGGCGATCAACCGCGCCCAAGAAACGCTCGATACGGCGAAGCGGCGCCGCGCCGGATCGTTTTCGCTGTGGCGCCCGAATGTCGAGCGCGACGCGCAGCGCCGGGTCAATATCCGTGTCACCGACGAGATCGTCACCGCGCTCAACGAGCGGCGCATCGTGATGGCGTTCGAGCCTGTGGTGGAAGCGCGTTCGCGCGATACCGCATTCTACGAGTGCCTGGTCCGCATGGAGCAGGGCGACGGCCAGATGCTGCTGGCGCCGGACATCGTGCCGGTCGCCGAGCGCCTCGGCCTGATCCGGCTGGTCGATCACCGCGTGCTGGAGCTGGTGGTCGCCGAACTCGCGGCGTCGCCGAACGTGCAGCTCAGCCTCAATATCTCGCCCGACACGACGATGGATCCGGACTGGTGGAGAACGATCGAGTCGCTGATGCGCGCCAGTCCCGGGGTCGGCGAACGGCTGGTCGTCGAAATCACCGAAACCGTCGCGATCCAGGATATCGATGACATCAGGGGCTTCGTCACCCGGTTGAAGAATTTCGGCAGCCGGATCGCGATCGACGATTTCGGCGCCGGCTACACGTCGTTCCGCAATCTGCGCAAGCTCGGCGTCGATATCGTCAAGATCGACGGCGCCTTCGTGCAGAACATCGCGCGCTCCGCCGACGACCGCGCCTTTGTGCAAACCCTGATCGATCTTGCCCGCCGGCTGGAAATCAAGACCGTCGCGGAATGGGTTCAGGATGAAGAATCAGCCGCGATGCTGCGCGACTGGGGCTGCGATTACATCCAGGGCCGCCTGATCGGGCTGGCGTCGTCGGAGCGTCCATGGAGCGCGGCGACCGAGGTGGTGTTGCCGGCGGCGTGCTAGGGCGTGAACCCATAAACCTGGAGTGAACGGGGAACGTTCGCTTTGCTGCGCATGGTTCTTCCGATCAGGGAAGAAACCGCCCTCCTGCTTCACAGATCGCGCGGGTTATCTCAGGCAGATCGGCTCGAGGGGGATTGAGTGGGCCCTCCTCCAGGGCAATGCGCACATTCCGCGCTATATCGCCGCTTAAGGCCCCTCGGTAAATGCAAGCGTCCGCATGCGCCGCCGACCTGAGAAAACGAATCAGGTTGGCGTTGGTCGGCCGTGGCACCGCCTCCAGCCTCAACGACGCTCGCTCCAAAGTCGCTCTTCCCTCGATAACCGTATCTGCCGCACACCAATCGGTATCTACTGTTGACCGCAAGTTCGCAAAGCCGTGCCAGCACCCTCCATCGAGCAGCGCACCGAGCATCGGCACCAGAGCCTCGTTAAACCATGGCATCATACGTTTATGAAGCGACGGAGGGCGAAGCACGCCGGAGCTGAATTCGCGAAGGGTCGCGGCTGAGATCTGACCAAGCTCTTCTGCCCGACCCGCGCCGTCAGCAACTCCCAAGGCGCGTGCTGCTGCGCGATTGAATATTTTGTAGTAGTAATAAAGTGGAGCAGCACCGAAATTGCGGAGGACGTCTTCGTCAACCAACCGGGCCGCCGCCGCTTGCTCAAACAATGACAAATCGACGCTAGGCGGCCAAAACCAGCCGAGGTGATTGAGGCCGGTGAAGTTCAGTGCTTGCACAGATCTATCCGGCGGGAACGTCTTCCGCAGCGCGCGTTCGGTTGTTATTGGCAATTCGCAAAGTCCGACAGCATTTAGCCCTTGCTCCAAAAGCACGCGGGTCGTCATGCCAAGTGGAGCTACCAGATTGATGGCAATAACGTCCGGCGAAGCAACGGCCAGCTTCCGCGCGATCGTTGACATGGTTGGTAACGTTCGCAGTGCATTAGCGTAACCGCCAGCGCCGAGCCCTTCGTCTCCAATCAGTCCGAAACGTCTCGGGAAATTTTCGTCTAGCTGACGCGCCGCTAACCCGCCAACTCGCAACAGCAGTACGCAAATGTCTGCTCCATCGAGCGCGGCATCGAGAGTTTGCGGCAGGATACGCCAATTTGCCCGGCCAATTGAGATACGACGGCAGTGGTCGGCGATGATCCCCAATCGATCAAGGTCTCGGGCAACCAGGCGAATCTCCAAGGCCTGTTCCTTGATCGTGACCAGCAGCTGCTCGACGAGCGCCGCGACCCAAACCCCGCCGCCGATAATCGTCAGGACGGGCCGGTCAGCCATGGCGCCGCTCCCATTCCGAGTGCGCAAGCAAAGCCGCTCCGGCCGCGCCACCGCCAGACCCCGCGCGCGCCAGATCGAATATCGTGTCGGTGGCAATTTCCGAGAATGCGTGCGCCCGCGCTACACGCGTCGCAGTCGGGATAAAATGGCTTGCAAGCCCGCCGCTCAGGACGACTAATCCAACATCCAAAAGATTCAGCGCACTCGCCAACGCCTCTCCAACCAGGCCAGCGGCGCACGACACCGCTTTGAGGACGATCGGATCGTCGGCCGCAGCCCGTCGTTCCAGCACCTCGGCACTGATGCCGAGTGCGCGCTGAATACTTTCCCCTCCGGCCATAACTCCAAGGCAACCTCGTCGGCCGCATTCGCAGGCCGGCCCATCTGTCCGCACAACCATGTGACCTATCTCGCCAGCCAGGCCAGAGGCTCCGCGATGGAGGCGGCCGTCCAGCACCAAGGCTCCGCCAATCCCGGTCCCTATGCTAACGAGCAGAAACGAAGGGCGCGGAGCGCGAAGCGCAAGCTCCGCCAATGCGTAGCAATTGACGTCGTTATCGATCGCGACGGGGATGCCCAGTCGCTTCTCAAGCAGAGCGGTCAGCGGCACATTCCGCCAGCCATCCAAAATCACCGACGAACGCACATGACCGCAATTTCGATCGACCAGCCCTGGAAAGCCAAGGCCGACAGCCTTTATCGCGTGGCCGGCTGCCGTCGCCTCGCCGACCAGGGTAAGCAGCGTTTCAATGAGCAAGGCAGGACCGCAGGAACGGCTATTTTGGATGCGACGCGACCACAGTGGGGGGCCGTTGCCGACGTGGGCCAGGATCTTGGAGCCGCCAACGTCAACGCCGAGCATCTCAGCCATCTGCACCTCGTCCGAGTTCGAGGTAGTAGCGCAACACGTCATCCAAACTCTGCTGAAGTGTGAATGTCGGCCTCCAGCCGCACGCGCTCAATGCGCAGACATCCACGATTTGACGAGAGAAGTCGGTGCGGCGCCCTTCGAGTTGCTCGATGGTTGGACGCTTGTCTCCCGTCGCCTTCAAGAGATGGTCCACGATGCGATGCACTTCGATCTCCTGGCCGGATGCAACATTATAGATCGAATTGGCCGTTCCATTTTCGGCAAGCGTGACAAGTGCAGTCGCAACGTCGCGGACGTCGATGAAGTCGCGGGAAGTCACAAGAGGTCCCACGCGAATCGCGTGCGCCGTCCCGCGCAGCACATCCGCAATCTGGCTCGCAACCCTGCCAACGAGGTGGCGCTCTTCCTGACCGGGGCCCGCTACATTGAAAATGCGCGCTATGATGGCCGTCATGCCGGCTGCAGAGCCGAATACTCTGACAATGTCCTCACTGGCGCGCTTGGTGACAGAATAGAGGTCGATGGGGCGAGTAGCTCCGCTTTCACGCAGCGGCGCGCCGCCCGCCCCGAGATCACCATACACTGACCCCGATGACGCAAAGACCAGACGTGTAGCGCCGCCGACTTCTACCAGGGCCCTGCAAACGTTATGAGTCGCGCGGATATTATTGGATAGCAGCGCGTCGAATAACTCATCACGTAGCGAGCCCGCGAGATGAAACACGATGCCGGGTCGTATCTGGGCGATGAGAGCGTGCACCGCAGCTTCGTCAGTAAGGTCAAGCTGGACATATCTGTAGTTCCCGCAAGGGCGTATTCCGAGAGGCACCGGCGCCGGTAAGGCTGTCCGATTGAAGCTTACCTGGTGCGTAAAACGAGCCGGGTCGGCCGACGATCGCCCGAGGCCGACCACCTCGTTGCGGCCGTCTCTCTGCAGGGCGGCTGCAAGATATCGGCCCACAAAGCCTTGAGCGCCGGTGATCAGCACCGGGCCAGTCATGAGGCGACCTCGGCGGCGTCCAGGCATTGGCGGAGGCCGGTTGCCAGATCGATCGTCGGCCGCCAGCCCAACTCGCTTTCCGCTACCGATGCATCTCCGACCAGATGATTGATGTCGTGACTAAGCGGACGATCCGCATCAGGAGTTTCGATAATGCCAGCAGGTGATCCGGTGAGTGTGGCAAGCGCTCTTCCCAGTTCGCCGACACTGATTCCCTGGCCGCTCGCGATATTCGCGGTGAGCAGACCGGACGCGTCATAGGACAATGCGCACAGGATGGCCGCCGCCACATCGTCAACGTGCACGTAGTCGCGGACCGGGCGAGTACTGAAAACGCGTAATGGTTCGTGCCGCCGGATCTGGGCAAGCATGCGGCCAAGAACGCTCGTTGTTCGCCCGCCCGGGCCATAAACGGAGAACGGGCGCAACACGATTGCGCTGTCGAGCCCGCCGCGACGCAAAGCTGTCGCAACCAGCAGCTCCGCAGCCGCCTTTGCCGCGCCATAGGGCGATAGCGGCAAAAGCGCCGCCGTCTCTTTAATCGGCACACCATCAGTGCGACCGTAGACTTCCGCCGAGGAAATATAGATTAAGCGGCCGACCTGCGACCGTTGCGCCGCGTCCAGAACAGCGGCGGTCCCCGCAACATGGGCTCTGGTTGTTTCCGCAGGATCCCGGAACGAACCAGCTACGTCGCTCGGGCCGGCAAGATGGATGATCGCATCGGCCCCCACGAAGAGAAGCGCAAGTGAATTGACGTCACAGATATCGACCTCCTCGCGATGGTCCGAGGTCACGGCATCGTTCGCCGGCGGCGGGCCAAAGTGAACGGCCACATCGATGCCGCGGCATTTCGCCGCGTTGGTGAGCGCCCGGCCCAAGAAGCCATTGGCTCCGGTGATGGCGATCTTCATGACCCCGCCTGCGCGACAGGGGATGTCGCCTTTAGCCGTGCTGCAATCGGGCCGGCAAGATCCGGCGGCAAGGGATGCCCGCCCCGTACGCGGGACTCCGACAGAATCGCATGCACTCGGACCACGCCGCTGCTGGTGAGCGCATCAAAAGTCCAGGCTGGCTTGCTCCGGCACTCCGAAAGCGAGACGTCGGTAAACCACTCGTGGGGAGTCAACAGACCGTCGGCTGCGACGAGAGTTAAAACGCCTTCGTCTTTGAGCGGCCCGACCCACCAGCTCTCAAGGATTGCGCGCTCCTGCTGGACCAGGGTGGCCGCGGCACGCAATCCATTACGATCGTTAGCGTCGACCCACGGGGAAGCGTGCCGGTGGATATGAACCGAGCGCCCGCCATCGATAAGGATGTTGGAAACCGTCGAAAGGCCCAACGCTGTCTCACGCGGGACCAGGTTGAGCGCTCCGTCAGAGATAACGGCGATGCCGCTGCTGATCAGTATCTCATACGAAGGTTTCTCGACATAAGTCAGCAGTCGAGAAGTGTCGTCCGGCCGCACCCGCAACTCCCCATAGGGCATTCGAAATAGTTCGTTGTGCGCCGCAAGGGTAAGGGCTGCTTTGGATTGGCCGTGAACGCGGACAAGTTCGCCAAGATCGAGTGTGGTCAGATTGTCGGCGAAGACCACCACGACGGGCTTGTCACGACCCGACAGCCGTGTGACTGCGCCGAAATTGCCTAACGGCTGCTCCTCAACCAGGAGCTCTACAGCTATTCCGATCGACGCGGCCCGCTGTGCGAGATCGTCCGTAAAGGGTTTTTCTTCGACCGCTGCTCGAGCTGAAGTTGCTATTGCAATCTGACGGCAGCCTGCTCTCGCCAGCATCCATAGATTTCGTTCCAGCAGTGTGACGCCAACCGCTGGAGCGAGAGGCTTGCGAACGTGGATGCCCGATTGCGCCATGCGGGTGCCGTCGCCGCCTGCCATGATCAGGCCGATCCAGCTCAAGCGGCACCTGTCGGCATCTGGTACGGCGACCAAACGGACCAATCGCCTGATACGCGCAAGGTCGCTGCGCAACCGTGCGCACAGAGACGACCTTGGATGTTCGGATCGCTCCCATCCATCGCTCGACCTATGGCTCTGACCTCGCGGCCTTGCACTCGCGACTTTACAAGAGACAACAATAGCCGTGTTCAGGAAGGACTATTTCACGAAGGACTATTTTGCCGCCTCTTCTCCGCACGCAGGGACACCAACCCATTTCCCTGATGGAGTTTCTCGCGCATATTAACGCATCATCTGGTCGGTGTCCTCTAATCAGTTGATAGGTAAGTCATGCAATTGGTCGCACTTACGCATGATCTCCTCGGAGATCCATTCTGGGAGCCGTTTGTCGCGGGTCTTTCCGAAAGTGGGCGCGACGCGAGATGCGTTGTTCGCCATCTCCGGCCCGAGACCTATTCAATCGACGCATTGCTCCAACTGACTCGGGAAGCCATTGCCATGCGGCCCGACGGATTAATTACTACTCTACCTGCTCCCGAGCAGCAGCACGGCCTCCTGAAAGATGCGATTCAGGGAGGACTCGCGGTTGGCGTCCTCAACACTTTTGATCGGCGACCCGTTGGTGAACGGTTGGCGACGGTGTTTCGCGTTGGAGGGGATGATTATGAGGGTGGCAGGATTGCCGCTGACCATTTGATCGCCTTGGGAGCGGCCGGTCCATCATTGGTACTCGATCATTACCGCGTTCGAAACAGCTGTCACGCCGCACGCATTGAAGGCTTTGTCGGCAGGATGGCCGAATTGGGCTGGGCTGCCGAAATCCTTGCTCTTGATACGCTTGAGGCGAATGTGGCACGGCAGATAGAGGCCGCGCTAAATCGCCGCTCTTTTGCTTCCGCGCTCACTCTCGGGCCGCCGGGTTTCGATCTGCTCAGCGCGTCGATCAAAATATATAAAACCCCTCCACTACATGTCACCTTCGACGTTACGCCGACAAGCCTCGATGCACTCGCCGCCAATGAACTAGCTGGGATTATCGATTGTCAGCCCTATCTGCAGGGATATCTTGGAGTAGCCCTGATGGCCCAGCACCTTCGACGAAACTGCTCGCCAATAGCGGACGTGCTAACGGGACCTCGATTGCTGCGAGCCCAGTCCGCAAGTTTTCGATTAAAATTTTTCGATTGAAATGACTTTACTTTCACCTGTTTGTGGCCGCTAAATAACCACCAGTTGCCGAGCGTCCCTGCCGGTGTAGCTACGGTTTGGGCAATTAGAAGCATTTTTATTTATCGCGCAGCCCAAGCCAGAAGATGCCCTGACGAAAAGGAGCGGTTCATGGCTTTGCGCAATTTCAATACAACGAGAACGACAGCGACTGACTATATCGTTGGCGAAGACGAGATAGTCCTGAATGAACTCCAAAAAATTTGTGAAACGAGCCCGACGGTCGCGATTATTGATGCAGGCGCCCGTACGGCACAGAAAGAACGGGTCGCGCGGTTGCTGAGTGCGGCGGCGTGCACCGATATAATGCTTCTTGAGGGCGGGGAGAAATGCAAGGCACCCCAGGAGTTGTTCAAGATCCTGCATTTTCTCGCTGAAGCGAAACTTCCCAAGCATGGGCATGTCCTGGCCATAGGTGGCGGAGCGGTTCTGGATGTGGCGGCGATGGCGGCCAGTCTGATGCGGCGCGGAACGCCGCTCATACTAATACCCAGTACGCTTCTTTCGCAGATCGACGCCGCCATCGGCGGGAAACATGGAATTAATTTCGGAAAAGAAAAGAATTTGCTCGGCGGATTTCATCACCCCGACGCTGTGCTTTGCAATCCGCTGCTTCTGGACACGCTTGGGCAGCGAGAAATCATTTGCGGCCTCGCCGAAGCCATTAAGGTCCTGGCCACGTCTGATGCGGCGGCATTTGAACGGCATTTCATAAAAGGCCCCATGGACCTTTCTGCGCTCGTTTTGGACTGCGTTTCCTCGAAATTGAACCTTCTTCAGGAAGACCCTTTCGAAACGTCTTCCAGAAGGGTTCTTAATTATGGGCACGCCTTTGCCCATCTACTCGAAGAGGAATCGGTCTTCGCGCTCGCGCATGGTGAAGCTGTTCTGTTGGGCATGCTGGTCGAGAACGAGATCAGTCGCGCTGTTACTTCCGCTCAAGATTTTCAAATTGATGATCTGCAAGGCATTATCGGGAGTTATCTCACGCCAGACTGCCGCCGCTATTGGATAAGTTTCGATCAGATCAGGCCGAAACTTCCGAGCGTGCGCCAAATGCGACGGGGATTTCTGAATTTGGTCTGCATTCAGAGCGCGGGGGATACTATCATTATCGATGACGCAACAGACGATGTTCTGGAGGCTGCGTGGTCACGAGCCGAACTGTGGGTTCGAACAACTCCCAGCCGTGAAACCGGGATGCCGATACATCTCACCCCTTCCCGGAATGAACAGGAGATCATCGTCAAACAGTTCGAGGTAGAAGCGCCTTCGGCGTCTGCTCTCCAACACTGAAGTTACCATTGTGCTTTGCCCTCTTGCGTCGCCTGCGGGTTAGGAAATTCATCGAAAGATTATCTCCCGCTCAGACGTTCAACTGCAGAGCGCGGCTTGTCTTCCGCGTATCTTGGAGCCGCGTATCCTGGAGCCACGTTAGGACGAGGTCATGACGCGACGTTTAAAGGTGGCCTCGATCAGCCCGTTCCTGCATATCGGGGGAGATGAAAACCGATTACTTGCATATTTGGGAGCTCGCGACCGTGAACGCTTTGATCATCTGGTCATCAGCGGCAGCAGAGCCGGCTCAGAAATGGATGCTTTGTGGGGACCCATCTGGCATCGGTTTATGGCTCTCGACGTGGAAACAGTTGATCTAGGGCTGCCTTACGCTTTCCAACACCAGGATAATAGATCTGCCGCGCGTCGTGAGATGGATAAGGTCAAAAAATTCTCTCAATTCGTCTCCCGGACGGCAAGAATATTAAAACAGAGAAAAATTGATATCGTCGAGGGGCGGTGCGACACGGGCACGGTCGTGGCGACGCTGGCGGGTCGGCTGGCCGGTGTGAGGGCGGTGGTTTCGACCAATTACTTTCCGAATATAAATTATCGGGCTTCTCGATCGCGGGTGTGGTCGCTATCCCGCAGTATATATCCTCTGGTTGACGCGCTGATCTGTGACTCTGTCGCTTGTTTGGATGACATGCGCCAGTGGATGTTTCTTCCGCCGCCGGGTTATTGTGTTCCCAACGGAATCGAGCCGCCGCGAGCACAGCGATCGAAGGAAGAATTGCTGATCGAGTTAGATATCCCCTCTAAAGCAAAAATCGTATCCCAGATCGCCCGCATCCAACCGTACAAGGGACAGGATCTGCTATTGGAAGCCGCATCGGTTGTGCTTGCTCAAGAGCCCGATGCGTTTTTTCTATTGAGTGGCTATCCCGGCTACGACCGCATTGGGCTGGACTATCTGGACCGCATTAAGCAGATGGTTGCAGCCCGAGGGATCGGCGACCGTGTCCGCATCATTTCTTATCCGGGCAGCATCGGCGACATCTGGTCTCTCGTCGATATCCATGTCCATCCGACCTCCCTCGATTCATCTCCGATCGCATTGCTGGAAGGCATGTCTCTCGGAAAACCGGTCGTGACGACACGCGTTGGAGGGATACACGAACTGGTTATCGATGGTGAAACAGGCATCGTGCTTCCACGCAGCGATGCCGGTTTGCTCGCGAGCGCGATCCTGGGACTTCTTCAGAGCCCCGATGAAGCTGCGCGCCTCGGACAGAATGCCCTGCGACGATATGCGGCCGGTTACACCCCGCAGATCATGGCGCGGCGAACCGAGGACGTATTCGAGCGCGTTTACGCCACCCCGCGCATCCAACGGAGGGCAGCCACCTGAGGGGTGAGGAATGTTGCGCTTGAATCTCAGGATGCGTTTTTCCAAGCAGGAGGTCTCCGGGGTGAGATCGGCCACACAAGACGGTGGCCTCGCGTCGAAGGTCCTCATGCCGATGTAATTCTTGACAGCGCTGTCTTGCAGCCTAGTGTGGTCCCCGAATTGTAGACAATATTGAGCCCAAAGTGATGCGACTGGCTCCAGTTAGTCGCCAACAATAAATCGCGCATGCGAGTCGTGTCGTCTGCCTCGGGGACGAATCGCAAAAAGCGGGACAGGCTTGAAGAGGCTGAGATATGAGCTTTGGCTTCTTGACTTCTCCGTCTCTTACTCGACGAACCCTGTTTATTTCCGCGCTGGCGTGTGTAGGTGGACTGGCAAAGGCTCAGCGATCCTATCCCGCCCAGCTCATCAACATGCTGATTCCTTTTCCACCAGGCACGGGAAACGATGTCGTCGGACGCGTCGTCGGAAAAAAGGTGTCGGATTATCTGGGACAGCCCGTTGTCGTCGACAACAGGTCGGGCGCATTTGGCAACATCGCGATGGAAGCGACGAGGCGTGCCGAACCCAACGGATATACCGTGGCGGTGGCGAGTTCGAGTTTTTCTGTCAATAGATGGACGATGTTGAGCGCAACATACTCGCTCGCCGACTTCACCCCGATCGCGATGCTGGCGACACAACCTTACTCGCTGATGGTGAGCAAGTCTGTTCCTTCGAAAAACGTCCGTGAGCTGATCGATCTGCTCAAGAAGGAGCCAAGCAAATTCAATGGAGGGCAGGGCAGCGGAACGGGTTATTTCCTTCTTTCAGTCTTGAACAGGGAAATGGGCGTCGGCATCGAGACCATCGCCTACAAAGGTACGACGGAAGCGGTGGTTGATCTGTTGGCCGGCCGAATCCAATTGCTGTTCGCGCCGATTACGACCGCTTTTCCATACTACGTATCCGGCGAAGCAAGGGTGGTTGGGGTTTCCGGTTCGGAACGGGCGGCCCTTATGCCCGACGTCCCGACGTTTGCAGAATCCGGATATCCAGCGTTGGATATTTCCACCTGGTTCGCCTTGCTGGGTCCTAAAGGCATCGCGACCGGCGATGTCCAGGTGCTGAGCAGCGCGGTGGCCAAAGCCGTGGAAATGCCGGATGTGATCGCGCTCCTGGCCAAGAATGGAATCTCGCCCGACTATCGCACGCCGTCCGAACTCGCCAATTTTCTCAAAGCGGATATGGAGCGATGGGAAGGCATTGTGAAAGCTTCCGGCTTCGTCCCGCAATAGGTGCAGTGTCGAGGGCGGATGTTCCCGGACCAAAGTCATCTTATTCGATCAATTCCTGCACAGCAGGTCTCGCACCCCGCGCAGTTCGCGCCAGTCACCAACGCGACGCGTTCGGTGGAGGTTCACAACTACTCCCAATCAGCTCTCTCGCTTGTGAAACTACGTTCGTTGACTGACTCCTGCGCCTAGTCCACCATTTTCTCAGGTCCTAGAAGAAGGAGATGACGCATGAAGTTTGGAACAATCCTGCTGGCGACGGCTCTCGCTGTATCCAGCGAGTGCGCGCTTGCGCAAACTGGCTCCTCTCTTCCGGGCACGAACTCAGCCGCAGGCGCTCCGGCGTCGGGCTCCGCGAACACCGGAGCCATGAGCGGGATAACGACGGGCGTGGGAGGCGTAAGCACACTCGCGGGGAGTGCTGCAGCGGGGGCGAATAGCGCCCTCAACCCCTCTGGCAACAGCTTCATTAACACCTCTCCTAGCGGATCAACCATACAGGGCGTTGGTGGACAATTACGGTAGCTCGCCTTGCGGAGAATTTGGCGGGCCCGCAAACCCAATCCCCAGCGCAAGCAGTCCTGGCGGTGCTCGGCACGGTAGTAGCTAGCAGCCGCTGGACAGGGAGCTGGCAAGCTTGCCGAGGCATCGGTTTGAGCGCGATTCAAGCGAGCAAACGAAACCTCGAATCACGCGGTATGAACTCTCGGATTTTGGATGTCTCAGTGAGAAGAGTTTTCTTAGTTCTTTCAACGTGATTTGGGTCGTCCAGATGGGGCTCGAAAAATATTTCGCTTCCCTTCCGACCCAAATCACCGGCGTATTCCGCGCCATCCCGTGCCCCATGAGAGGGGCGTTTCGCGATCGTCACGGACGTTGGGTGCGGGATGCGGTGGACGCGGATGCGCTTTTGACGAACAGCGTGGACGCGGACGGCGAAGTCGTGTGGTCCTGACGCCCCGGCGCTGGCGTTCAAGTCGGTGATGATGCTTCGCATCACACCGGCGACGGTGACAATCAAGCCGGTCACCGGGGAGAGCACGAAGGAAACCGTTAAAACCATTGCGTGCGGGAATGCCGGGTGATCCCGGTGCGACCGTGGTGACTACCGTGTGCTTACTACCCTTTGCACACGGGCTGCGGGTGCAACGGGCACCCGGCATTCCCCGCGCCCTCGCTTAAGGGGCGCGCCGCGCCCTCTGTTTTCAGGGCGAAACGATTGGCAAAACTCGGGCGAATGGAGTCGCGAGAATGAGTAGTCGTGTCGTGGTCCATCCTTCGAGACGCCGCGCAACAGCGCGGCCTCTCAGGATGAAGTCGTCATACCAGGCGCGAAGTCGGATCCTTGTGATGAGAGACGCGGCAACGCCGCGCGTCTCCAGCTTGATCGACCGACAAACCGAATCACTCGCTCTTCGCTTCTTTCGACATGCGGTCGAGGCGATCCTGCATCTCTTTCATCTGACGGCGGAGCTCGTCCATGTTGTCCGCTTCCGCAGCCGGCTCCGGCACCTTTTCAGGTTCGGCGGTGGCCGGCACACCGCCGCGCGGCGGCACGAACGGCTTGAACATCGAGAAGGTCTGCTGAAACAATTCCATGTTGCGGCGAACATGCTCTTCCAGCGGCGCGAACGGCGTTCCACTGAAGGTTGTCGTCAGCTGCTTGCGAAATTTTTCCTGTTCGCGCGTCAGAGTGTCGATGGATTGTTCGAGATATTTCGGCACCACCATCTGCATGCTGTCGCCGTAGAAGCGGATCAGCTGGCGCAGGAAGGTGGTCGGCAGCAAGTTCTGCCCGGCCTTGTTTTCCTGTTCGAAGATGATCTGCGCCAGCACCGAGCGGGTGATGTCGTCGCCGGTCTTGGCGTCATAGACGAGGAAGTCCTCGCCGTCCTTCACCATCGCCGCGAGATCCTCGAGCGTTACATAGGTGCTGGTACCGGTATTATAGAGCCGCCGGTTCGCGTATTTCTTGATCGTGGTAGGTTGGTCTGTTTTCGCCATTGGCTCACACATGCACACCGAGGACGGGAACCCGACGGCATTGCCGAAGGGTAGACGAGCAACGCAACGCAGCAAAATAAGCATTTTCAATGGGGTTCGGCTACCGTTTTGTGCGGCACGGTTAATTCCAAAGCACCGGTACTGCTCAGGAACCCCCCAACCGGTCCAATTTGAATGCGCTGCGGCGCGATTTCGTCCTCTGGCCGATTGACACTTGATCACTACGTTAACAGGATAGCTCTGAGAGACAGGCCCGCCATTTCGGCCGCCCGCCGTCAAGAAGCCTCAAGCCCAAGCCCTTTAAAAGGAGATGCCCATGTCAGACGATGTCGTCATCGTCAGCGCCGCCCGCACCCCGGTCGGCAGTTTCAACGGCGCGTTCGCCACCACCCCGGCCCACGATCTCGGCGCCGTCGCCATCAAGGCTGCGCTCGAGCGGGCCGGCATCGAGCCGGGCCGCGTCTCCGAAGTCATCATGGGTCAGATCCTGACCGCGGCGCAGGGCCAGAACCCGGCCCGCCAAGCCTCGATCGCCGCCGGCATTCCGGTGGAAAGCCCGGCCTGGGGCGTCAACCAGCTGTGCGGCTCCGGCCTGCGCACCGTCGCGCTGGGCTATCAGGCGCTGCTCAACGGCGATTCCGACATCGTGGTCGCCGGCGGCCAGGAATCCATGAGCATGGCCCCGCACGCGCAATATCTGCGCGGCGGCGTCAAGATGGGCGGCCTCGAGTTCATCGACACCATGATCAAGGACGGGCTGTGGGATGCCTTCAACGGCTATCACATGGGTAACACCGCCGAGAACGTCGCCCGGCAATATCAGATTACCCGCGCGCAGCAGGACGAGTTTGCGGTCCACTCGCAGAACAAGGCCGAGGCGGCGCAGAAGGCCGGCAAGTTCAAGGACGAGATCGTCCCGGTGACCATCAAGACCCGCAAGGGCGACATCATCGTCAGCGACGACGAATATCCGCGCCACGGCGCGACCCTCGATGCGATGGCCAAGCTCAAGCCGGCGTTCGAGAAGGACGGCACCGTGACCGCGGGCAGCGCTTCCGGCATCAATGACGGCGCCGCCGCCGTGGTGCTGATGACCGCCAAGCAGGCGGCCAAGGAAGGCAAGCAGGTTCTCGGCCGCATTGTGTCGTGGGGTCAGGCCGGCGTCGATCCCAAGATCATGGGCACCGGACCGATCCCGGCCTCCCGTGCCGCCCTCAAAAAGGCAGGCTGGACTATCGGCGATCTCGACCTGATCGAGGCCAATGAGGCCTTCGCGGCGCAGGCCTGTGCCGTCAACAAGGACCTCGGCTGGGATCCGTCAAAGGTTAACGTCAATGGCGGTGCGATCGCGATCGGCCATCCGGTCGGCGCTTCCGGCGCCCGCGTGCTGGTGACGCTGCTGCATGAAATGCAGAAGCGCGACGCGAAAAAAGGCCTGGCCACGCTGTGCATCGGCGGCGGCATGGGCATCGCGATGTGCATTGCACGCGACTGAACAATGGGCAGCGGGATGAGCTAAACGATGAAAAGATCATCTGTCATATCAGGCTCACGCTGATAAAATTAAAATGCCCGGTCTCGCGCCGGGCATTTTCGTCTGGAAGGCACGTCAAAGACCGGACATTTCCGGCATATAAAAAAGGTTCATCCAAGGGAGGGAATCGAAATGGCACGTGTTGCACTGGTGACGGGAGGTACGCGAGGCATCGGGGCCGCGATCAGCAAGGCGCTGAAAGACGCCGGCTACAAGGTCGCGGCAAGCTATGCCGGTAATGATACCGCCGCGGAAAAGTTCAAGGCCGATACCGGCATTCCCGTCTACAAATGGGATGTCAGTTCGTTCGACGCCTGCGCCGTGGGCGTCAGACAAGTCGAAGCGGATCTCGGCCCGATCGATGTTCTCATCAACAATGCCGGCATCACCAAGGATACCGCCTTCCACAAGATGACGCTTGAGCAATGGAATTCGGTCATCAACACCAATCTCGGTTCACTGTTCAACGTGACGCGTCAGGTGATCGAGGGCATGCGGGCCCGCAAGTTCGGCCGCGTCATCAACATTTCCTCGATCAACGGTCAGAAAGGCCAGTTCGGCCAGGTCAATTATTCGGCCGCCAAGGCCGGCGACATCGGCTTCACCAAGGCGCTGGCGCTGGAGAACGCCAAGGGTGGCATCACCGTCAACGTGATCTGTCCCGGCTACATCAACACCGAAATGGTGCAGGCGGTGCCGAAGGACGTGCTGGAGAAGAACGTGATTCCGCAGATTCCGGTCAATCGCCTCGGCGAGCCCGAGGAGATCGCGCGTGCGGTGGTCTTCCTTGCCGCCGATGAAGCGGGTTTTATCACCGGCTCGACGCTCACGGTGAACGGCGGGCAGTACCAGGTGTAAGTTGACTTGACGCGGTCATTCCGGGTTCGCTCGGTACCCCCGCGCCCCGGAATGACTTGATGACCCCCCGCACCGCCACGCTGATCGGATTGACCGCAATCCTGATGTGGTCGCTGTTGTCGGTGATGACGGTGGCGACCGGCAGGATTCCGGCGTTTCAGCTCGCCGCCATGACCTTCGCGATCGGGGCCGCGGTTGCGTTTGCAAGCTTCATCTGGCGGCCGGCCGCTTTCTCCGCCTTGAAGCAGCCGCCTCTCGCCTGGATCGTCGGCGTCGGCGGACTGTTCGGATACCACGCACTGTATTTCCTCGCGCTGCGCTTTGCGCCGCCGGCCGAAGCGGGCCTGTTGAATTATCTCTGGCCGCTGCTGATCGTGCTGTTTTCGGCGTTCTTGCCCGGCGAGCGGCTGGCCGCGCACCACATCATCGGCGCCGTGCTGGGCCTCGCCGGCACGGTGCTGCTGTTCGCCGGCAACAGCGGCGGCGGTGTCGCGCCGGGCCAGATCCCCGGCCTTGCCGCGGCCTTCGTCGCCGCCTTTGTGTGGGCGGCCTATTCGGTGATGTCGCGCAAGCTCAAGGCGGTGCCGACCGACGCGGTGGCCGGCTTCTGTCTCGCGACGGCAGTATTGGCCGCACTCGTCCACAGTATGGTCGAGACCACGCTGTGGCCGGAAACGACGCTGCAATGGCTCGCCATCGTCGCGCTGGGGGTTGGCCCGGTGGGGGCGGCGTTCTTTGCCTGGGATATCGGCATGAAGCGCGGCGACATCCGCGTGCTTGGTGCGGCGTCCTACGCCACGCCGCTGCTCTCGACGACGTTTTTGATTCTCGCAGGGTTCGCCAAGCCGAGCGCGGCGATTGCCATCGCCGCCGTGCTGATCGCCGGCGGCGGTTTGATCGCAGCAAAGGATATGATCTGGAAGCGGTGAAACGATTTTTGTTTGCGTTCCTTACGCCGGCTCCCACCCCTTCGGCGCCATCTCAAATGTCGCAAAATCGAATCCCGGTGCGACGGTGCAGCCGACCAGCGTCCAGTCGCCGCTGCTTTCGGCGGCCTGCCAGGCGTGCGGGGGCACGATGGCCTGCGGTACTTCACCTGCGCCAAGATCGGGACCGAGCCTGAAGCTGCGCTGGCCGGTATCGTCGGCGATCTGCAAGGTCAGCGCATGGCCGGCGTAATAGTGCCAGACCTCGACCGCGTCGATACGATGCCAGTGCGAGCGTTCGCCGCGCGCCAGCAGGAAGTAGATCGCGGTCGAAAACGAGCGGCCGCCGGCATCACATCTGACATCGCGAAACGTCTCGCGATAATGCCCGCCTTCGGGATGCGGCCGCAGGTCCAGCCGCGCGATGATGTCGGCCGCTGTCGGTTGCGGGCCCATCAGGATTGGTTGCTCAGGACTTGTTCTTGCGTTCGCGCAATTCGCCGAATATTTCCGCGGCGCTGGCGCCCTTCATGCGCACGCTGGCGGCGACCGCCGGGTCGTCGGCGCGCAGGAACACGTTGGCCTGTTTCTCGTTGCCGAGCGTCACCGGAATGGTCGGCTGATTGGCCGCGCGCAGCTTTGTCACTTGCTCGGCACGGGCCTTGAGGGCGGCATTGTCAGGCTCGATGGTCAGGGCGAATTTGATATTCGAAGTGGTGTATTCATGGCCGCAATAGAGATTGAAATCGTCGGGCAGCGCCCGCAGCTTCAACAGCGATTCCCACATCATCGGATAGGTGCCTTCGAACACCCGGCCGCAGCCGATCGAAAACAGCGTGTCGGCGGCAAACAGCGCCTTTTCATTGTCGAAGACGTAGCTGATATGGTCGAGCGTATGGCCCGGCGTTTCCAGCACCCGCGCCAGGAGGCTGCCGACCTTGAGCACGTCACCCTGGGCCGCGCGCAGATCGACATTGGCGATTTTGGTGGATTTGTCGTGCGGCGCGACCACCCGGCAGCCGTATTTCTGCTTCAGCTCGGCGACACCGCCGACGTGATCATGGTGGTGATGGGTGATCAGGATGTCCGTCAGCGTCCAGCCTTCGCGCTCCAGCGCCCTGAGGATCGGGGCGGCCTCCGGGGCGTCGATCGAGGCCGTCGCCTTGGTGGCGGGGTCGTGGATCAGGTAACCGAAATTGTCGGTGAGGCAGGGGAACAAGCGGATTTCGGCGGCCATGATATCTCCATCGTCCGGATAGGGCGGGCACACTACCCCAGCCACATATAGTCCGGAATTATGGCGTTAACGCCAAATGCGCAAGGCGATATTGGACGCACCCAAGCGCCCGGCGGCATGTTAGATTGGATTCATGACCATCGACGTCATCGATCTCCGCGATTTCTATTCGCAGCGCCTCGGCATTGTGGCGCGGCGGCTGATCAATCGCGGCATTCAGGCGCGCTGGCCGGATGCGCAGGGCCAGCGGGTGCTCGGCCTCGGCTATCCCACGCCCTATCTCGGATTGTTTCGTGAAAACAGCGAGCGCTGCATCGCCTTCATGCCGGCGGCGCAGGGCGTCCTGAAGTGGCCGACCGCGCGGCCGACGCTCGCAACGCTGGTCGACGAGTTCTCGCTGCCGTTGCCGGATGCTGCGGTCGATCGCATTCTGCTGGTTCATGCGCTGGAAATTTCCGACGATCCCGAGGGCCTGCTGCGCGAGGTGTGGCGGGTGCTGGCGCCGTCGGGGCGGATGATGGCCGTTATTCCAAACCGGCGCGGGGTGTGGACGCGCACCGACAACACGCCGTTCGGCCATGGCCGACCCTACTCACGCTCGCAGATCACGGAATTGCTGCGGCAGACCTGGTTCACGCCGACCGGCTGGGGCGAGGCGCTGTTCGTGCCGCCGGTGGCCGGGGGCTGGTTCCTGCGTTCGGCGATGGCATGGGAGCGCGTCGGCGCGGCGCTGTCGCTGCCATTCGCCGGCGTCCATATCGTCGAAGCCACCAAGCAGGTCTATCGCGCGATTCCCGCGCACCGCGAACGCACGCGGCTGATTCCCGCCTTGCGGCCGGTGCTGGTGCCGTCATCGCTGAAGGGATGACGCGTCATGCCCGCGCAGGCGGCATCCAGTAATACGAGGCGTCGAGTTAAAGTCTAAATTCGCGGAATCCTGGATCATCCGCGGGAGCCTGTCATCGGGCTCGCCGAAGGCGAGGCCCGGTGCTGGATGATGACGTTCCCAGATTGTGTTCTCGTGCGCGGACTTAACGCTTACTCATTGCCCGGGTTGAAATCGTCACCCGGTGTTACCGGCGCGGGGGCCATGCCGTCGGGGCGCGGACCGTGCGGCCGGCGGCGCCGGCGCGGCGGGAAACGTTCACCGCCTTCGAAGCCAGCCGAGCCGCTATTGATCTGCGGCTGCGGGCCGGTGATGAACGAAGGCAGGCGATCGACGGTATCCGGAATCACCGGCTGCGGCTGAGACGCCGGCTGCGGCTGGAATTGCGGTTGCGGGCGATGATCGCGATCCCGATCCCGATTGTGGTTGTGTTCGCGAGGCGGATGCTGCTCGCGCGGCTGATAGGGTTGGCCGTTGTCGCGCTGGTGATCGCGTGGTTGATTGTCGCGCGGCACGAACGGCTGCGGTTGCGCCGGAACGAAGCCGGGCTCCTGTCCGAAGTTCGAGAAATTCTCGCTTTCGTCGTCGCTGTCCTCCGCGGCCATTTCGTTCTCGGTGCGCGGCTGCGGCTGATTCTGGCGGAACTGTTCCTGCGCCGCGGCGATCAGGCGGAAGTAATGCTCGGCGTGCTGGTAGTAGTTCTCGGCGGCCACCGGATCACCGGAAGAGCGGGCGTCGCGCGCCAGCTGCACGTATTTTTCAGCGACGTGAGATGCGGTGCCACGAATCTTGATGTCGGGTCCGTTCGACTCGAACACCCGGGTCATCGGGTTCTGGCCGCGCCGGTTGTTATTGTTGTTATTATTATTGTTGTTGTTATTCCGGTTACGCATCCGCTTGTTGTTATTCTGACCGTTTCTCATGTCTTGCCTTTATTCCAGCCCTGAAGTTACCAACCTTGAGATCGAAGCCTTGATATCGAAGCGTTGAGGTCGAAATCCTGAGATTGAAGCCTTGCGTTAAACGCCTTGGATTGTCGGTATCGTTGTCGCTGCGCCGGATGCGGCGCGCGTCCCCGGCACAAGCGCGGTGCCGTTCGATTTCATCCGGATTTTGCAATATGTCGCAGTCAACAAAGACGCGTTCCCCAACAATCCAGCGCTCGCCGCTGGCTGCGCCAAATCATTCAGCCTGCCAAAACAAGCCCAAGTCTTCGCAAGCCCTGGTTTTTCACGTGAAGTATCAAGCGCAATATCAGGCTTTCGTTCGCTTTGCGGTCGGCAGCAGCGCAGCTCTCTAAAGCCATCGCGCTCAATTGGACCTGCGTTTTGGAACCTTTCAATCGGGGCGGGCTCTCGCTTTGAGAACTCTGGCCTTCACCCGCGATATCCCTCAAGGGCACCTACGGGGCCATCAACCCTGGACCGACGTTGTAGGCGGAAGGTAGTCGCTCCCGCCGGATATTCCAAGAGGTTTTTTTGCACCTTAATCAGGCTTTATGGGGGCAATTTTCGGCCCGCGACCGCCCGCGCGATCCCTGCCAGATCGGCTTTGGGAGGCCGCTCCTGCGTTAACCCTGCGGCCGTCATCAAAGCTTCAATGTCGCGGCTCTGGCCTTGCCCGGCCTCCACAACCAGGACGGCGCCCGGCACGAGAAGACAAGTGGCTTGCGGGATCAGTGCGCGGTAGGCATCGAGCCCGTCGGCGCCGCCGTCGAGCGCGGCCATCGGGTCGTAATCCCGCACCTCGGCGGCGAGACCTGCGATATCGGCGGAGCGGATATAGGGCGGATTGGACACGATCAGATCGAACGGACCGGTGAGCCCGGCTGCGTAATCGCAGGCGATGAAGTTCGCGCGATCGGCCAATCCTGCCCGCGCGGCATTGTCGCGCGCGGTTTGCAATGCTGCTTCCGAGATGTCGGTGCCGAATCCCTGCGCGCCCGGCAATTCCGACAGCAGCGCCAGCAGGATTGCGCCCGAACCGGTGCCGAGGTCGGCGATGCGAAGCGGACGATTCGTGTCGCCATCGGCGCGCAGCATCTCCAGCGCGAGTTCGACGATCGTTTCAGTATCGGGCCGCGGCACCAATGTGGCTGGCGTCAGCTGCAACGACAGCCCCCAGAACTCCTTGTGGCCGAGGATCCGCGCGACCGGCTCGCCTCTCAAACGGCGGTCGGCGAATTGTTCGAGGCGCGTGGATTCTTCGGTCGTCAGCAGCCGGTTCGCCGCCGTCATCATCCCGGTCAGATCGAGGCCAAGCACAGCCCCCGCGAGCAGCCGCGCGTCGAGCTCGGCCGAATCGATGGCGCCAGCTTTGAAACGGGCCGTCAGCGCGCGTCGCGCACTCTCGACAGTTTTCCCATCGAAGGAATCCGTCACGCGGCATTCCTCCGATGCACGAAACGCCACAACAAATCCCGCGTCGTCCCTGCGAACGCAGGGACCCATAACCCCTGGCATTTGCTTTCGGGGAAACGCTTCAACGGACATCTCTTTCTAGCGCCGGTGCTTAACCGCAACAACACGGCGTATGGGTCCCTGCGTTCGCAGGGACGACGATAGGGTACGGCTAAAACAATACAGTGCTCTCGACACTCACGCCGCGGCGCCCTGGGCGGCGAGCTGGGCGGCCTGATGTTCCGTTGTCAGCGCATCGATCAGTTCGCCCAACGCTTCGCCTGCGATCACCTGCGGCAGCTTGTAGAGCGTGAGGTTGATGCGATGGTCGGTGACGCGTCCTTGCGGAAAATTATAGGTGCGGATGCGTTCCGAACGATCGCCGGACCCGACCTTCTCGCGGCGATCGGCCGAACGCGCCGCGTCGATGCGCTGTTGCTCGGCGTCGTAGATCCGCGAGCGCAGGATGTTCATCGCCGACGCACGGTTCTTATGCTGCGAGCGGCTGTCCTGCATCATCACCACGATGCCGGTCGGAATATGGGTGATGCGGATCGCCGATTCGGTCTTGTTGACGTGCTGGCCGCCGGCGCCCTGCGCGCGCATGGTCTCGATCTTGAGATCGTCGCTCTTGATATCGACGTCGACCTCCTCGACTTCAGGCAATACCGCGACCGTCGCCGCCGAGGTATGGACGCGCCCCTGCGTCTCGGTGTCGGGCACGCGCTGCACCCGATGCGCGCCGGATTCGAATTTCAGTTTGGCGAATGCACCGCGGCCGCGGACCTCGGCGATGATTTCCTTGTATCCGCCCATGGTGCCTTCGCTGGCCGAGATCACCTCGACCTTCCAGCCCTGCAGGGCCGCGAAACGCTCATACATCCGGAATAAATCGCCCGCGAACAAGGAGGCCTCGTCACCGCCGGTGCCGGCGCGTATTTCCAGCATCACGTTGCGATCGTCCATCGCGTCCTTGGGCAGCAGTGCGACGCGAATCTCCTGGGCCCGCTCAAGGCTACGCGCCGCGAGCGTTTCACGCTCGGCTTCCGCCATCGCGCGCATCTCGGGATCGGTGGCGGGATCGGCGATTAGCGAATCGATGCCGGCGATTTCGGCATTGGCGGCGCGGTAGGCTTTGACCGCGTCGATCAGCGGGTTGAGCTCGGCGAGTTCGCGCGTGATCCGGACATAGTTTTCGGAACTGAGCTGGCCCAGCAACTCGTTCTCGAGCGAGGCATGGTGCGCCAGCAGGATATCAAGTTTGGCTTCAGGGAGCATCGACATGGTGTGGTCTCGAATGGCGAAGAGGGCGCGGCAACGGATCAGGAGCGCCGCTACAACGAAAGTCCCTCCGTTTCGGCGAATTCGATCAGCTTCTGGCGTATCGATACGCTGCCGGACGGCGCATCGAGCAACGGCATCATCATCGCTTCGGCTTTTTTGGCGTCGAGGTCGAGAATCAACGCCTTGACCGGGCCGTGGCCGGTGGCCGACAGCGACAGCGAACGGTAACCCAATGCGATCAGCGCCAGCGCGCCGATCGGCTTCGATGCCATCTCGCCGCACAGCGAGGCGGATTTTTTCGCCGCTTGCGCCTTTTTCACGATATCGCGCAGCGCGCGCAGGATCGGCGCCGACATGGTGTCGAAGCGCTCTGAGACCTTGGCGTTGCCGCGATCGACCGCGAACAGGAACTGGAAAAGATCGTTGGAGCCCACCGAGACAAAGTCGACTTTCTTCAAGAGTTCGTCGAGCTGGTAGAGCAGCGCCGGCACCTCGACCATGGTGCCGACGTCGACCCGTTCCGGCAGCGCATGGCCGTGCTGGCGCAAATAGGTGAGTTCGCGCTCGACGATGCCCTTGGCGAGATCGAACTCGGCGACTTCCGAAATCATCGGAAACATGATGCGCAGCGCACGGCCGCCGCCGGCGCGCAGCAAGGCGCGGATCTGGCCGCGCAGCAGGCCGGGACGGTCGAGACCAAGCCGGATCGCGCGCCAGCCCAGCGCGGGATTTTCCTCGATCACGGCTTCCATATAGGGCAGCGCCTTGTCGCCGCCGATGTCGAGCGTCCGGAACGTCACCGGTTTCGAACCGGCGGCGTCCAGCACGGTGCGATACAAGGCGAGCTGGTCGGAGGTGCGCGGCAGGCTTTGCCCGACCATGAATTGCAGTTCGGTGCGGAACAACCCGATGCCGGCGCTGCCGGTGTCATCGATATGCGGCAAGTCGATGGCCAGCCCAGCATTGATCATCAGCTCGATCGGCTGGCCGTCCTTGGTAACGCAGGGTTTTTCGCGCAGCGTGGCGTATTGCGCCTGCCGCCGGGCCCGAAAGCGTACCCGCTCGGCATAGGCCGATTCGATCTCCGCCGAGGGACGTATGTAAATCTCGCCCGAGGTGCCGTCGACGATGATGGCGTCTCCAGGATCGGCAATGCCAGGTGCATTCGGCACTTCGCCGACCGCGGGGATGCCGAGCGCACGCGCCACGATCGAGACGTGCGAGTTGGCGGTGCCTTCCTCCAGCACTAATCCGCGCAGCCGCTTGCGATCATAGTCGAGCAGGGCGGCAGGGCCCATCGCGCGGGCGATCAGGATGGCGTTGTCGGGGAGCTGCTCGCGCGACGGCGCGTGATCCTGTCCGACCAGCTGCCGCATCAGGCGATGGCCGAGATCTTCCAGGTCATGCAGACGGTCGCGCAGATAGGGATCGGTCGAGCGCAACATGCGGGCGCGGGTGTCGGACTGCACGCGTTCGACGGCGGCTTCCGCGGTCAGGCCTGTGGCGACCGCTTCATGCAGCTTGTGCGACCAGCCGTGGTCGTTGGCGAACATGCGGTAGGCTTCCAGCACGTCGCGGTGCTCGCCGCCGTCGGCGACATCACCGCGTTCCAGCATGCGATCGAGATCGGCCCGCAGCTTGGCCAGGGCCGTGTCGAGCCGCTTGATTTCCTTCGGCAGGTCCTCGGCAATGTAATTGGTAATGACGACGCGCGGCTCGTGCAGCACGACATGGCCGAGCGCGATGCCGTCGGACAGGATCGCGCCGGTCTTGTGCAGCGAGTGCCGGGCGGCGGGTTCGGCGCCGGGCTGCGCCAGCGCCGACAATTCGCCCGAGGCGATCATCTCCGCCAGCACCATCGCGGTGGTCTGCAGCGCCTCGACTTCCTCCTCGACATAGGTGCGCTTGGCGCGGTTCTGCACCACCAGCACGCCGAGCGTGTTGCCCGCGCGCAGGATCGGAACGCCGAGGAAGGAGTGATAGATTTCTTCGCCGGTTTCGGGGCGGAACGAGAATGCCGGGTGGTTTTGCGCGTCGCTCAGATTGAGCGGATTGGCTTCGCTGGCGACGAGGCCGACCAGGCCCTCATGCGCGCTCAGGACCGTGCGATGCACGGCGTCGCGGTTGAGGCCTTCGGTGGCGTAGAGCTCCAGCGTGTTATCGACGCGCAGCACATAGGTCGAGCAGACCTCGGCCACCATATTGGCCGCGATCAGCACCACGATCTTGTCCAGCCGTTCCTGGGCTGAGACCTGCTCCGCCATGGTCTCGCGGAGCCGTCTCAACAAGACGCGGGGGCCTCCCGACGCGCTCCGCATTCGCTAAAATCCTCCTCCGCGAAGCCAGCCCGCCGGGTGGCCGGGAGCTGGCGTTAAGCTCAAACAAATCAACAATTTTATTTATTCGACGCCGGTACAAGCTAGGCAAACCGGCCGAATCGGAGTGCCGAAACCGTGTCGCAGTTCGCGGCGGCCCGCCCTTCAGGCCGTATAGCGAATTGAGGCTTGTTTTGCCAAGCAAAACGCCTGCCAGCGGCAGAGGCGTCCGTTTTGGTACAATGCTGCGGGTGCTAAGGGAAAATTCTTCTAAACTTGGTCCAAACCGTACAGCGTGTGCAGCGTGCGCACCGCAAGCTCGGTGTAGGCGGCATCGATCAGTACCGAAAACTTGATCTCGGAGGTGGTGATGGCGCGGATGTTGATATTGCGCGCGGACAACGCCGCGAACGCCTTGGCGGCGACGCCGGCATGACTGCGCATGCCGCTGCCGATCACGGAGACCTTGGCGACATCGGTGGCGCTGTCGAGGCGTGCGTAGCCGATCGCGGTCTTGGCCGAGGTGATGGTGTCGCGGGCGCGGTTATAGTCGGAGGCCGGGACGGTGAAGGTGAGGTCGGTGGTCTTGCCGTCCTCGGAGACGTTCTGCACGATCATGTCGACATTGATGTCGGCGTCCGCGAGCGGCCCGAAGATCGAAGCGGCGACACCCGGCTTGTCCTCGATCTGGCGGACGGAAATCTGGGCCTCGTCCTTGGAGAAAGCGATGCCGGTGACGACGTGATTTTCCATGATTTCCTCCTCGCTGCAGATCAGCGTGCCCGGCGGCGTGCCGTGCGGGTCGATATCTTCGGGCTTGTCGAAGCTGGAGCGGACGAAAATCGGCATGTTATACACCATGCCGAGTTCCACCGAGCGAACCTGCAGCACCTTGGCGCCCTGCGAGGCCAGTTCCAGCATGTCTTCGAAGGCGATCTTGTCGAGCCGGCGCGCCTTCGGAACCACGCGCGGGTCGGTGGTATAGACGCCGTCGACGTCGGTATAGATGTCGCAGCGGTCGGCCTTCACCGCGGCCGCCATCGCGACCGCCGAGGTATCGGAGCCGCCGCGTCCGAGCGTGGTGATTCGCCCCGTCGCCGGATTGATGCCCTGGAAGCCGGCGATGACGGCGACTTCCTTGCGGTCCTTGAACCGGTTGATCAGCTCGGTGCCGTCGATATCGAGGATCCGCGCCGAGGCGTGGGCGTCGCTGGTCTTGATCGGGAGCTGCCAGCCCTGCCAGGAACGCGCCTGGATGCCGATCGCCTGCAGCGCAATCGCCAGCAGCCCCGCGGTGACCTGTTCGCCGGAGGCTACCACGGCGTCGTATTCGCGCGCATCATGCATCGGCGAGGCGTCGCGGCACCATTCCACCAATTCATTGGTCTTGCCGGCCATCGCCGACACCACCACGGCGACGTCATGACCGGCGTCGACCTCGCGTTTCACATGCCGCGCGACGTTGCGGATGCGGTCGAGGTTGGCGACGGACGTGCCGCCGAATTTCATGACGAGGCGACCCATGACGGTTGGTTATTCCCTGACAAGGTAATTGGTTTGGCGCCCACGGAAACCGCGCGCGCCAGCCAAAAGGCGCGTATACATAACGGCGCGGTTGGGGACAAGCAACCGGACTCCGCCGCCCCGCGGGCGATCTTTGGCAACGCTACAGGGCGCCTGCAAGAGCACCGCAAGAATTTGGAAAATAGGGACAATTGAGGCTGAAGCGATGGGGCGTTATATCGATGATATCCTGCAGCCCGGCGAGAAAGTGCTGTATTCGACCAACGCGCACTGGATATTCTATCTGCCGGCGATCGGGGCCGGCGCGGTGGCGATCTTCTTCCTTGTCGTGTCGCGGGTTTTCGTCGACGGATCGCTGACGCTGGTCTGCCTGGCGCTGGCGGCGATCGCAGCCCTTTTGGCGCTGTACCAGATGCTGACCGCCTGGTTCCACCGCTGGACCACCGAAACCGACGTCACCAATCTGCGGGTTGTCCACAAGACTGGCTTCATCAAGCGCCGCACCTTCGAGATGAGCCTCGACAAGGTCGAGAGCGTCGATGTTAATCAGAGCATCCTCGGCCGGCTGATGAACTATGGCGACGTCACGGTGCGCGGGGTCGGTGAGGGCGCCGAGACCATCAAGACCATTGCCTCGCCGCTCGACTTCCGCAATCACATCACCGCGCGATAGGGAGCAGCGCGCTCATCCATGGCCATGCAGCAAAATTCGGGACAAAATTTCCCTGCCAATGCTCCCGGCGTGTCCGGCGGTACTGTCGATCCCGCCGAGATCGCGAAGTTTTCAAAACTGTCGGACGAGTGGTGGGATCCCAACGGCAAGATGGCGCCGTTGCACAAGATCAATCCGCTGCGGCTGGCCTATATCCGCGACGCCGCCTGCCGCAAGTTCGAACGCAATGTCAAAAGCCTGGGCTGCCTGTCCGGCCTGCGCATCCTCGATATCGGCTGTGGCGCCGGGCTGTTGTGCGAGCCATTCACCCGGCTCGGCGCGCAGGTGATCGGGGTCGATCCGTCCGCCACCAACATCGCGGCGGCCAAGCTGCACGCCGACAAGGCGCATCTGTCGATCGATTACCGCTGCACCACCGTCGAGCAGATGGATGTGCGCGAGCGCTTCGACATCGTGCTGGCGATGGAAGTGGTCGAACATGTCGCCGATGTCGGCATGTTCCTCAACCGCTGCGCGGCAATGCTCAAGCCCGGCGGCATGATGGTGGTTTCGACCTTGAACCGTAACTGGAAGAGTTTTGCGCTGGCCATCGTCGGCGCCGAATATGTGTTGCGCTGGCTGCCGCGCGGCACCCATCAATGGGACAAGTTCGTCACCCCCGACGAACTGGCGAAGCATCTGCTCGACAACCGACTGGTCATTACCGACGAAACCGGTGTGGTCTACAGCCCGTTTGCCGACCGCTGGAGCCTCTCCTCCGACACCGACGTGAACTACATGGTGATCGCCGAGGGCGCGGTTTAAGCTAACTGCGTCGTCCCTGCGAACGCAGGACGACGCAGGCTCTTTTGTTCAGCGCAATCCTGTCATGCGCCGTTCCGGTTGACCGCGCGGGCTGCGACCGGCACGGTGGCCGCCCCCTTAAGCTTGAGCCGAATCCCTCCCAATGTTCAGCATTGCCTCGCTCTGGATTCCCTTCACCGTCATTGCCGCGCTCGGGCAGGTCGCGCGCAATGCGATGCAGCGGAGCCTGACGGGGCCGCTTGGAACCTGGGGCGCGACCAATATCCGCTTCCTGTTCGGCTTTCCGTTCTCGCTGATTTTCTTCGGCGTGGTGATGGTAGCGACCGGTGACGCCGTGCCGTGGCCGACCGCGGCGTTCTGGCCGTGGCTGATGCTGGGTGCGCTGAGCCAGATCATCGCCACCGGGCTGATGCTGCTCGCCATGAACGACCGCTCGTTCGTGGTGACGACGGCCTATCTGAAGACCGAGGCGATCCAGACCGCGATCTTCGGATTCGTGTTCCTCGGCGATCATCTGACGGCGCTGAAGGTGATCGCGATCCTGATCGCGACCATCGGCGTGGTCGTCACCGCACTGCGGCCGAATTCCGAGAAAAGCTTTGCGGAGTTGAAGCCGACCATCATCGGTCTGGTCGCGGCGGCGGCCTTTGCCTTGTCGGCGATCGGCTTTCGCGGCGCCATCATCACCGTCCCCGGCGTCTCGTTCGTGACGGCAGCGTCCTACACGCTGGTGTTCGGGCTGTTCGTGCAGACGCTGGTGCTGACGATCTATCTGCTGGCGCGCGCGCCGGAGGTGCTGAAGAAAATTATCGGCCTCTGGAAACCCTCGATCTTCGCCGGCTTCATGGGCGCGTTCGCCTCGCAATTCTGGTTTCTGGCATTCGCGCTCACGGCCGCCGCCAATGTGCGCACGCTGGCGCTGGTCGAGGTGCTGTTCGCGCAGGGCGTGGCGTATTATTCCTTCAAGCAGCCACTCTCGGTACGCGAGCTTTCAGGGATAGCGCTGATCGTGGTCGGCGTCGGGTTATTGGTGGCAGTGTAGCTCTATCGCTTGAACGCGATCAGCACCGCGCCCGCCGCGATCAGCGCGATGCCGAGCCAGCCTTGCAACGACGGCCGTTCGCCAAGAAAGACAACGCCGAACAGCGCCACCAGCACCACGCTCAATTTATCGATCGGCGCGACCAGCGTCGCGGGACCGAGCTTGAGCGCGCGGAAATAGCAGATCCAGGAAGCGCCGGTGCCAAGCCCCGAGAGCAGCAGGAACACCCAGCTCTTGGTCGAGACCGGTCCCATTTGGTTGAACTGACCGGTGGCAAATAAAATCAGCGACAGGCTGATCAGCACGATCACGGTGCGGATCAAGGTGGCGAGATCGGAATTGATGTCCTCGACGCCGATCTTGGCGAAAATCGCGGTCAGCGCCGCGAACGCGGCCGAGAGCAGGGCCCAGCCTAACCAGGAAGGGTAAGTGTCCGGGCTCATGGACGGTCCTCAGACAGGAGAAGCACGACGGCCATGCCTAAGTCTTGACGGCGTCAGTTTCGATCGTCCGGCAGCACCGGCAGCGGCGAAACCTCGACGCCTTCCTCGATCAAGGCGCGCGCTTCGTCGGGGGAAGCCTCGCCGTAGATCGGGCGGTGTTCGATGTCGCCATAATGCATTTTGCGCGCTTCATTGGGGAAGCGCTCGCCGACATTGTCGGCGTTCTTGACGATGTGGTCGCGCAATTCCTTGAGCTTGGCGCGCAACTCGCGCTCCTGCGCCATCAACAGCGGCGTCGGCGTGGAGGCAGCGGTATCCGCGGGCGCGGCCGCCACGGGCGCGGGTTCGGCTTTGTCGCGGCCTTTCTTGCCGACGATCCGCGGGGCCATGATGGCGCGCTCGACCTTGGCCGAGCCGCAGACCGGGCAATTCACCAGCTTGCGCTTTTCCTGGGACTCATAGGCTGCCGAACTCTGAAACCAGCTTTCGAACGCATGGCCACGTTCGCAGCGTAGATTGTAGTGGATCATGCAGATGATCCCCGCACCAGATGCAGATGTTCGGGGCCCGCCTTGGGATCGGCGACGCTGAAGCGCCTTCCATGCTGCAGCGACGGCACGGTTTTACGCGCGGTCTCGACCTTTGCTGGGTCGATCTTCGCCAGGAACACGCCGGGCTCGACGCCGCCTTCGGCGAGGATCTCGCCCCACGGGGCGATAATCAGCGAATGGCCATAGGTCTCGCGCTTGTTCTCATGCAGGCCGGCCTGGGCGGCGGCGAACACGAAGCAGCCGTTCTCGATGGCGCGGGCGCGCAGCAGCGTGTGCCAATGCGCTTCGCCGGTCTTGCGGGTGAAGGCGGAGGGCACGGCGAGGAACGACGCGCCGCTTTCCGCGAGCGCTCGATACAGCGCCGGGAAGCGCACGTCGTAACAGATCGTCAGCCCCATGCGGCCCCACGGCAGGTCCGCGATCACGGCGGTTTCGCCGGGCTGGTAATTGGCGGATTCGCGATAGCTCTCGCCACCGGGCAGATCGATATCGAACATATGGATCTTGTCGTAGCTCGCGATCACGCCGCCATCAGGTCCGATCAGGAACGAACGGTTGACCGCCCGCTCGGGCGAAGCGCGCAGGGCCAGCGAGCCGATATGCAGATGGATCTTCAGTTCCGCCGCCAGCGCGCGATACGTCTTGAGCGAGAGATCGTTCTCTTCGGCGGCCAGATGCTCGAACAGCGCCTTGCGATTTAACTGCATCATGTTGCTCACCTCGGGGGTAAGCACATAATCGGCGCCCTGGGCGGCGGCTTCACGGATCAGCTTGGTGCCTTGTTCGAGGCTCGGTTCCGGCAACAGCCCGGTGCGCATCTGCACCATCGCAGCGGTAAAGGAGAGGTCAGCGCTCATGGGGTGGCCTTTTCGGCTGCGAGCATTCCGTCGAGCTTGCCCTCGCGGTCCAGGGCATAGAGTTCGTCGCAGCCGCCGACATGGGTTTGGCCTATGAAGATCTGCGGGAATGTCGAACCGGCGCCGGCGCGATCAAACATCTGCTGACGCCATGTTGGATCCGTCGCAACATCGTATTCGGTGAACGCGGCTTTTTTGCGTGTCAGCAGCGACTTGGCGGCGCTGCAATAGCCGCAGCCCGGACGGGTGTAGATTTCGATGGCAGCGGTCATGGCGCTCGGCTTTGCTAAGATCGACGGTCGAAGTGTCTGAATTATATGGGAGCTTTGTGGGTGTCCACAACCCGCGCGAACACCAGCACGTCGACCTGGACCGCCTTGGCGCGCAGCAGCGCCCGCGCGCAGGCGTCCACGGTGGCGCCCGAGGTCAGGACATCGTCGACCAGAATCACCCGGCGCCCGGCAATATCGGCCTTCCGCTCCGGAGCGACCTTGAACGCGCCCTGCACATTGCTCGCCCGCTCCGACCGCGACAGGCCGATCTGCTGCTGGGTCGGCCGCACCCGCCGCAGCGCTTCCGACGCCAGTTTGACGCCGCTTTGCCGCTCGATCACCCGCGCCAGCGCTCCGGACTGGTTGTAGCGGCGGCTCCAGCCGCGCCGCCAGTGCAGCGGTACCGGCACCAGCGCGTCGGCCCCCTCGAGCAGTTCACGACCGGCGCGCGCCATCCAGCGGCCCATCGCGGGCGCGAGATCGGTGCGGTCCTGGTACTTCAGCGCATGCACCAGCGTGCGCGCGACATCGTCATAGCGCACCGCGGCGCGGGCGCGCTGATAGGCCGGCGGATTGGCGATCGCTTCCATCGACAGCAGTTCGGGGCCGGGATCGTAGACAAAGGGAATGCCAAGCCGCGGACAATAAGGCGGCGCGATGAACGACAGCTTGGCCCAGCATTTGGCACAGACGCCTTCGCCATTGACCGGTTCGCGACAGGAAACGCACAGCGTCGGCAGCGCAATGTCGAGCGCGAGCCGTGCCGCATGCGACCACGCGCCCCGCGCCAGCCGAAGCGCGCCGCGCAGATGGCCGGAGATCGAACGGGAGGGAGAGGCTTCGGCGTCCATGGGACAAAGGCTAGCGCCTGACCACGCAAGCCTCAAGAGCGCCGGTGATTGCCAGACACAGGCAGACAGGCGTACCAACCCGGCATGGCTTCGAACCCCAGTGCCGCCCCGGTTTTGTTCGACCGCGCTCTTTTGCAGGCGCGGCAACGCCGCGCGCGCAAACTCGGGGCGGCCGAATTCCTGCTGGACCGGGTCGCCGAAGATATCGATGAGCGGCTGCAAGCAGTGTTGCGGGATTTTTCCGATGTCGCCGATGTCTGGACACCGGGCGACGTGCTGCGCGGACCGATCCGCGAGCGCGTCAAGACACTGACCCATCTGGGGCTTGAGGGCTCGTCGGAAGAAGTGCTGCCGTTCCAGCCGGAATCGCTCGATCTTGCCGTCTCCGCGCTTGCCCTGCAGTTCGTCAACGATCTGCCCGGCGTGCTCACGCAAATCCGTCGCGCGCTCAAACCGGACGGGCTGTTGCTGGCGGCGATGATCGGCGGCGATACGCTGACTGAGCTGCGGCAATCCTTTGCCGCAGCGGAAGCCGAATGCGAGGGGGGAGTGTCGCCGCGCGTCGCACCGTTTGCCGATCTGCGCGACATCGGCGGCCTGCTGCAACGCGCCGGGTTCGCCTTGCCGGTGACCGACGTCGACCGCGTCGTGGTGCGTTACGACAGTGCGTTCGGTTTGATGCAGGATTTAAGGCGCATGGGTGCGACCAATATCCTGTTCGAGCGGCGACGGACGCCGACCCGCCGCGCCACGTTGCTTCGGATGGCGCAGATTTACAGCGAACGCTTCGCCGATCCCGATGGCCGCATCCGCGCCACCTATGACGTGATCTGGCTATCCGGCTGGGCGCCGCATGAGAGCCAGCAGAAGCCATTGAAGCCGGGCTCGGCGAAAGCGAGTTTGGAAGCGGCGGTGAAGCGAGCGCCGAAGTAAGCGGAAGGTTCTGACCTCATGGTGAGGAGCGCGCTCTTGCGCGCCTCCGAACCATGGCCACGATTGGAGCCATCCCTTCGAGACGCCGCTGCGCGCCGCTCCTCCAGCGACAACGGCGATCTTGCGCGGATCACGTCTTCACATCAATAAATCGATCAGATGCGGGATCAGCGGGATGTCCGCTGATGGCATCGGGTAGTCGCGCAGTTTGTTGGCGCGGACCCAGGTCAGGGTTTGGCCTTCGCGCGCGACCACCTCGCCCTCCCAGCGCCGGCAGATATAGAGCGGCATCAGCAGGTGAAAGGTTTCATAGGCGTGGCTCGCAAAGGTCAGCGGCGCCAGGCACGCCTCGCTCACGGTGATGCCGATCTCTTCATGCAGTTCGCGGATCAAGGTCTGCTCCGGCCGTTCGCCGGGTTCGATCTTGCCGCCGGGAAACTCCCATAGCCCCGCCATCGCCTTGCCTTCGGGGCGCTGCGCGATCAGCACGCGCTTGTCGGCATCGACCAGTGCGCACGCGGCCACGAGGGTGAGCTTGAAATCAGCCATGCGGAGCCGATGCGTTCGAGGTCAGGACCGGTAGTCGCCGTTGATCGCGACATATTCCTTGGTGAGGTCGCAGGTCAGCACGCGGTCGCGGCCTTTGCCGAGGCCGAGCGCGACCTTGATCTGGACTTTCGGGTTCTTCATCGCGTTGGAGACTTCCGTCTCGTCGTAAGACGGATCGCGCGCGCCGCGGCTGGCGACGCGGATGCCGTTGAACGAGATCGAGAGCTTGTCGCGGTCGGCCGGCTCGCCGGCCTTGCCGACCGCCATGACGACGCGGCCCCAATTGGCGTCCTCGCCCGCGATCGCGGTCTTCACCAGCGGTGAATTTGCGATCGACATCGCGATCTTGCGTGCCGACGTCTTGGTCTTGGCGCCCTCGACGATGATTTCGACCAGCTTGCGGGCGCCTTCGCCGTCGCGGGCCACTTGCTCGGCGAGATCGGCAAGTACGGCATTGAAGGCTTTGGTGAAGGCTTTCAGGCGCGGATCGCTGGCGCGGCTGATTTTCGGCGCGCCGTTCGCAGCCGCCGCGCCGGTCGCAAACGCCAATAGCGTATCCGAGGTCGATGTGTCGCCGTCGATGGTGACGGCATTGAAGGTGTCCTCGACGCCGTTCTTGAGCAGCGCCTGCAATGCGCCCGCTGCGATCGGTGCATCCGTGAAAATAAACGACAGCATGGTCGCCATATCGGGCGCGATCATGCCTGCGCCCTTGGCCATGCCGTTGATCGTAACCTTGGCCTTGCCGAGTTTGACGGTCGCGGTCGCGACCTTCGGGAAGGTATCGGTGGTCATGATCGCCTTCGCGGCGCCCATCCATTCACCGGGAACGGTTTGTTCGGCCAAGGTGCCGAGCACGCCGTCGAATTTGGTGGCGTCGAGCGGTTCGCCGATCACGCCGGTGGAGGCGAGAAACACCTCATTGGGGCTGCACCCGACGGCCTTGGCTGCGATCGCGGCCGTCAGCGTCGTCGCCTGCCGCCCGGTCTTGCCGGTGAAGGCGTTGGCGTTGCCGGAATTCACCACCAGCGCGCGCGCTTGGCCGCGGCCGAGCTTGGCGCGGCACCATTCCACCGGGGCCGACGGGCATTTCGATTTGGTGAAGACGCCGGCGACCGCCGTGCCCTTGTCCATCACCGCCAGCAGCACGTCGGTACGGCCCTTGTAGCGGATGCCGGCGGACGCGGTCGCCAGCTTCACGCCGGATATGACGGGCATGTCGGGAACGTCGGTCGGGGCAAGCGGGGAGACGGCTGATGACATGAGCAATTCCAAAAAACGACAGGATGAAATAGGCCGCTACGGCCGGAGCCCAAGATGTTGGAGCCCAAGACGTAGATGGCCGGGCAAAGCCCGGCCATCCCGATCGTAAATACTATTGGCTTCGAAGAAGTGACAGCGAATTTTTACTTCTTCTTCGCCGGCGCCATCTTGGAGTCCTTTGCGGCGTCGGCCGGCTTGGCGTCCTTGGCGGCTTCCGGCGCCTTGGCTGCGTCGGGTGCTGCTGCCGGGGCGGGGGTATTGGCGGCCTGGTCCAGCCGTTCGATCTTGGCGCCTTCACGCAGCTTGGCCACGTAATCGGCCTGCGCCTTGCGGGTCACATAGGTCTCGATCTGGGCTTTGACCTGTTCGAAGTCGGGGGCCTTGCGGTTGCGCTTTTCCTCGACCTTGATGATGTGCCAGCCGAATTGCGACTTCACGGGATCGGAGATCTTGCCCGGCTCCAGCGCGAACGCGACCGCGGAGAATTCCGGCACCATCTGCTCCTTGGTGAAGAAGCCGAGATCGCCGCCGTCAGACGCGCCGGGATCCTTGGATTTCTTCTTGGCGAGTTCGGCGAAATCGGCGCCCTTGTCGAGCTCGGCCTTGACCGCCTTGGCCTCGTCCTCGGTCTCGACCAGGATATGCCGGGCATGGACTTCCTGCTCGCCGGTGATCTGCTTGGCGGCGTCCTCATAGACCTTCTTCATCGCCTCGTCGGTGGTCGCAGCCTTGCCTTCGGTGGCCAGCAGGCTGTCCATCAAAAGCCGGTTGCGGGCGAAAGCGAGCCGCTTCTTGAACTCTTCGTTGTCCTCGACCTTCTTGTCCTCGGCGGCCTTGGAGACGATCTTCATGTCGATCAGGAACGCCAGCAGGTTTTCCTGCTTGGTCGCGGGGTCCATCTTGTCGAGGCTCGGTCCCAGTTCCTCTTCGGCCAGCGCCATGTCGCTTTGGTGGATCTCGGAACCGTTAACCTTGGCGAGCACCGGGTTCGCGTCTTCGGCGCGCACCGGGGTTGCTGCCATCAAGGCCATCGCGAGACAGCCCGCGACGGCCGCAGAGGCGAGGCGCAGGCCGGTTTTCGTTGCCGGGAACGAGGAGGTCATGGAAAATCCTTATGGGGCTGTTTGAGGCGGCGGGACACTCGCCCAATCACGTGGCATTGGCAACGCGAAAAGTCTGTCAGAATGATGAAATCCTTGACAGCTTTGCCCGACAAACGTGACAGTTTCGTGCCGTTGACAAGGCTCGGACCCAGCCATATCTCTGCGAAACCGGGCCAATGGCGATGGCGCTTATTTAGCTGCGTTTTGGCCCTTGAACCTCGGATAGCCGAATTCCCACTCATTTGGCGGATACCCCCGGATCGGGGCGGGATCCGCGACGCGTCACGATGAGTTGATAGGTAGACTGGTAGACCACGTCATGGCTGCAACGCCGAACCGCAAAGACAGGAATTTGGTATGATCGGCGCGCTCGCCCGCAAGCTCTTCGGCTCCCCCAACGACCGGCGGATCAAGGGATATCAGTCCCGTGTCGACGCCATCAACGCCCTGGAGCCCGAGATCGCGGCGCTGTCGGACGAGGCGCTGAAGGCGCGTACCGCCGAATTCAAGCAGCAGCTCGCCGGCGGCAAGACCCTCGACGACATCCTGGTTCCAGCGTTCGCCACGGTACGCGAGGCGGCCAAGCGTACCCTCGGCCAGCGGCATTTCGACGTCCAGCTGATCGGCGGCATGGTGCTGCATGAAGGCGACATCGCCGAGATGAAGACCGGCGAAGGCAAGACGCTGGTGGCGACGCTCGCGGTCTACCTCAATGCGCTGGCCGGCAAGGGCGTCCACGTCGTTACCGTCAACGATTACCTCGCCAGCCGCGACTCCGGCTGGATGGGTCAGATCTACGGCTTCCTCGGCCTCACCACCGGTGTGATCGTACACGGTCTCGACGACAATGAGCGCAAGACGGCCTATGCCTGCGACATCACCTACGGCACCAACAACGAATACGGCTTCGACTATCTGCGCGACAACATGAAGTATCGCCTGGAAGACATGGTCCAGCGCAGCCACTTCTACGCCATCGTCGACGAAGTCGAACTCGATCCTGATCGACGAGGCGCGCACGCCGCTGATCATCTCCGGCCCGCTCGATGACCGCTCCGAATTTTACAACACCATCGATACCTTCCTGCCGAAGCTCGACAAGACCGATTACGACGTCGACGAGAAGCAGCGCACGGTGACGCTGACCGAAGCCGGCATGGAGAAGATCGAGACCCTGCTGCGTGACGCCGGCCAGCTCAAGGGTGAATCGCTCTACGACGTCGAGAACGTCTCCGTGGTCCACCACATCAACCAGGCGCTGCGCGCCCATTCGCTGTTCACGCGCGACAAGGACTACATCGTCCGCGACGGCGAGGTCATCATCATCGACGAGTTCACCGGCCGCATGATGCAGGGCCGGCGCTATTCCGAGGGCCTGCACCAGGCGCTGGAAGCCAAGGAGCACGTGCAGGTTCAGCCGGAAAACCAGACGCTGGCCTCGATCACCTTCCAGAACTATTTCCGGATGTACGAGAAGCTCGCCGGCATGACCGGCACGGCGCTGACCGAAGCCGACGAACTGTTCGACATCTACAAGCTCGAGGTCGTGGAAATCCCGACCAACGTTCCAGTGGCGCGTCTCGACGAGGACGACGAGGTCTATCGCACCCAGAACGAGAAATACGCCGCGATCCTGGCCGAGATCGAGCGCGCCAACGCGCGGCTGCAGCCGGTGCTGGTCGGCACCGCCTCGATCGAAAAATCCGAGGTGATCGCCGAATACCTCAAGAAGCACGGCTACCGGCAGATCGATTTCGGCAACGAAAATTCGATGCAGAAGCTGTACGCCGCGGCGCGTGCCGGCAAGCCGGCCAAACTGTTCGCGGTGCTGAACGCGCGCTTCCACGAGCAGGAAGCCTATATCGTCGCCGAAGCCGGCGTGCCCGGCGCGATCACGATCGCGACCAACATGGCCGGCCGCGGCACCGACATCAAACTCGGCGGCTCGCTCGACATGCGGATCCAGCAGGAGACCGCCGACATTACCGACGAGGCCGAGAAGGCCGCCAAGATCGAGCAGATCAAGGCCGATATCGAGCACTTCCGCAATATCGTGCTGAAGGCGGAAGACGTCGTCGAGATCGAGCCTGCGAAGGGCTCGAAGCCGGCCAAGACCGTCACCCGGCCGGGCGGGCTCTACATCATGGGCTCCGAGCGCCATGAATCGCGGCGCATCGACAACCAGCTGCGCGGCCGGTCCGGCCGCCAAGGCGACCCCGGGCGCTCGAAATTCTTCCTGTCGCTGGAAGACGATCTGATGCGGATCTTCGGCTCCGACCGGCTTGATACCATGCTGACGCGGCTCGGCCTCAAGGAGGGCGAGGCCATCATCCATCCCTGGATCAACAAGGCGCTGGAGAAGGCGCAGCAGAAGGTCGAAGCCCGCAACTTCGATATCCGCAAGAACCTGCTCAAGTTCGACAACGTCCAGAACGACCAGCGCAAGGTGATCTTCGACCAGCGCATCGACCTGATGAAGGACGAAAGCGTCGCCGAGACCGTTACCGATATGCGCCGCGCCTTCGTCGAGGACGTCGTCACCAAGCACGTGCCCGAGCATGTCTATGCCGAGCAGTGGGATATCGCCGGGCTGAAGGAAGAACTGAAGCGCGTGCTCGACATCGACCTGCCGGTCGACGAGTGGGCCAAGGAAGAGGGCATCGCCGACGAGGAATTGCTGTCGCGTATCGAACAGCGCGTCGACGAGCACATGGCCGCCAAGGTGGGGCAATGGGGCCCCGACGTGATGCGTTACGTCGAGAAGACGATCCTGCTGCAGACGCTGGATCATCTGTGGCGCGAGCATCTGATCATGCTCGATCATCTGCGTCAGGTGATCGGCCTGCGTGGCTATGGCCAGCGCGATCCGCTGCAGGAATACAAATCGGAAGCGTTCGGTCTGTTCGAGGCGATGATCACGCATCTGCGCGAGGCCGTGACGGCGCAATTGATGCGGGTCGAGATCGTGCCGCCGGAAGAGCAGCAGCCGGTATTGCCGGCGATGGAAGCGCACAAATTCGATCCGAACACCGGCGAGGACGAAATGGCGTTCGCCCGCGCCTCGCTGGTGCCCGCTGCCACGCCCGATCGCGATCCCAAGAATCCGGCGAGCTGGGGCAAGGTCGGCCGCAACGAGGATTGCCCGTGCGGTTCCGGCAAGAAGTACAAGCACTGCCACGGGCGTTACGGCTAGGGTGCGACTTCAAACACTCGGCTGCCTCTGAGTTGCCGGTAGATCCGACAACTCAGAAGGCGTTGGCTATGGGCTGTTGAGCTACAGGCTTTATCAGCGGCTGAGTTTTTCTGACTGATGCTGATCACGTGATCGGGTCGTCCATTTCCCCTCGAAGAGATGGTCCGCTTTCCTCTCCGGGGGCAAATCAGCAAAACCTGTCCAGTCCCGTCTTGAAAAATATTCCGCTTCACTTGAAGACCAAATCACCGGCTTATTGGCTCGTCTCACCCGAAGGAGGGGCGGCTCGCGATCGTCACGAACGTTGCGGTGAGATGCGGTGGACGCCATGCGCGCGAAAGACGAGCGTGCGCTGTGCGGACGGCGAAGCCGTGTGGTCCTGACGCCCCGATGCTGGCGTCAAGCTTTCGGGAAGCAAAGCTTCTCAGGGGCGACGGTGGCAAGAAAGCCGGTCACCGAGGAGAGCACGAGGTAAACCGGTAGAACCATCGCGCAGGGAAAGCCGGAATGCCTCCGCTGAACCTGTATGCTCGTGTGCGTCTTTCTTTACCCACTTGCGCACGAGATCGCGGGTGCAGCGCGCACCCGGCTTTCCCTGCGCCCTCTGCTTTCAGGAGGGTGGAGGGTCGAAAGCTAACGCAACGCTCGGACATTTCATGCCGCGAGATCGCGGGCGCATGTCTTAGAGCAGGATGACTTATCTTCGAATCGTCATCCCGCTCTATCTTTATGTTTACGCATGATCTCCGCGCAAACGCTTCGCGTTTGTCGCAGGGAAAACCGGTTTCCACTTTTCCGGATCATGCTCTAAGGGACCGACTTGAATGCACCTGATGCGGAGAAGGCTTGCGACGAACCTCTCAGCCGTCATCGTCCGCGACAGCGGGCGATCCGATATTCCGAGGCGTTGGTGATCGAAGCGATATCTCGCGGCGTACTGGATCCCAGGTCAAGCCGGGGATGACGGTCTTTGCGGTATCGCGCGAAGTCGAGAAATTACTTCGTCGCCGAGAAGCGGTTGTCGAACGAATTCGTCGGCACGATCGGCTGAGCGCCGGCAACCATAGAGTTCTGGGCGGCCGGCGCGGGTGCTGCGGCGGCGGTCGAGGGGTTATCCGTCACCGACGGCTTCAGCGCCGGCTTGGCGGCGGCCTGCCTGGTTTCCGCAGGCTTGGCGGGTTTCTGCTTGGCTTCGGCTTTCGGCTTCGCAGGTGCTGGCGGCGGTGGGGCGCTGGCCGTGGTGTCGGCGGTAGCGCTACCGAAGCCCACCTTGCGGGCGAGGTTGCTGAAGAAGCCGCCCGACTGTTCCGCAGGCGCAGCGGAAGCCACACGCGTCGCGGGCGCGGCCGGTGCAGGTGCCGCGATCTTCGGTTCTTCCGGCGCGCCGGCCAGGAGATTGTCCGACGGCGAATGCGGCGGATTGACGTGATCGATCGGGATCGTTCCCGGCAGGCGCTCACGCACCAGCGAAAGGCCCTGGCCCTGGCCGCCCTCGGACAATCCGGTGTCGCCGTTCGGCAGCGCCGCGGCGAACACCTTGTTCATGCCGCCGTCGATACCGGTATTCATCCGGGCGACCGGCGTTCCCTTGGCGGCGAGCCGCGTCATCTCGGCGTCGTCGGCCTGCTGCTTTTCGCGCACGCCGTCGGCGATATCATCGGGAATCACATAGGCCGGGCATTTGCCGGAAGCCTCGAATACCGGATCGCGGGTCGCGTTCGGCGCCTTGGCGGCATCGAACACGTATTTCTTCTCGCAGAAGTCGACCTTCGGTTCGTGCTTGGTCACCTCGAAATGGTCGTTGCCTTCCTTGATCATGCGCCAGAACGGCATGTTCGGATTGTTGCGGTGCTTGGCCATGTTCACCGGCGTCATGTGGAACGGATAGGCCTGGAACTGGAACGCGCGCTGGCCGCCGAAGAACGATTCCCGTCCCAGCGAATAGATTTCCGCGATCTGCTCGTCGGTCATCGCGTAGCAGCCGCGCGACGAGCAATCGCCATGCACCATCAGCTCCGACCCGGTGCGGCCCAAAGAGCGGTCAAAGGCGTTGGGGAAGCCGGTGTTGAACGAAAGGTAGTAAGCCGATTGCGGATTCATCTGCGCCGGCGAGATCGAATAGAAGCCTTCCGGCGCCTGGCGGTCGCCTTCGCGGACCTTGGGTCCGAGGTCTCCCGACCAGCGGCAAATCGGATAGGTCTTCAGCAGCGCAAAGCGGCCGGAACGATCCTGCTTCCAGACCTCCAGCTCGGCTTCCTGCTTGAACAGCCGGACCAGGATCGGCGATTGCAGATCCATGTCCTTTTCGACCATCGCGGCGACGAGCTTTGGGGGGACCGGCTGGTTGGCCTTGGCGTTGGTGGCGAGCGAGACTTCGTCGGTGTTGCAGCCGGCCAATAGCGCACCGGCCGCCAATGCAGCCGACAGAGCGAGCGCGCGAACCAGCGAGCGATAAATCAAACCAAAGCTCCACACCCCAAAGTGCCGCATCTGGTGGGCAATCCCGCAGCCCGATTATGGCATCCGCGCCCTGAAGCCATTCAATAAAATATTATCCTTTGGCCCCCCTGCCCGCAAGCCGATCAGGGTGTCGCCGAAGGCTCCGCCTCAGGCATAGTCAACAGAGGTTAAATATTGGCGTCTGGGCCTAATTGCGGCCGAAATCGCTGATTTTCTCAAAAATTGCCGGGAGCAGCCCGCCTCGGCACCGCGGGACGGGGCCGGCTATGCCGTTCAGCCCAGTTTGCGGCCGATATCGAGGAACTTCTGGCGCCTTTGCTGGCGGATCGCCTCGGGCGGCAGATTGCGCAAGTCGGTGAGCGCCAGCGCGATGGCGTCGCCGGTGGCCGCGATCATGGCGTTGGGATCGCGATGGGCGCCGCCGGCGGGCTCCTTGAGGATCGAATCGATCACGCCAAAGCGCAGCATGTCCTGCGCCGTGATTTTCATGCTGTTGGCGGCTTCCTGGGCCTTGGTGCCGTCGCGCCACAGGATCGAGGACGCGGCCTCCGGCGAGATCACGCTGTAGATGGCGTGTTCGAACATCAGCACGCGGTTGGCCGTGGTGATGGCGATGGCGCCGCCAGACATGCCTTCGCCGGTGATGATCGCGATATTGGGCACGCCCAGCGACAGGCAGGCGTCGGTCGAGCGCGCGATCGCCTCGGCCTGTCCGCGTTCCTCCGCGCCGATGCCGGGATAGGCACCGGCGGAATCGACCACCGACAACACGGGGATGCCGAACCGGTCCGCCATTTCCATCAGGCGAACCGCTTTGCGGTAGCCTTCCGGGCGGGCCATGCCGAAATTATGCTTGATGCGGAAGTCGGTGCTGGCGCCTTTTTCCTGGCCGATGACGCAGATGCTCTCGCCGCGGAAACGGCCGAACCCGCCGATCAGCGCTTCGTCCTCGGCAAACTTGCGGTCGCCCGCCAGCGGCGTGAATTCGGTGATCAGTGCGCCGATGAAATCGCTCAGATGTGGCCGCTGCGGATGCCGTGCGACCAGCGTTTTCTGCCACGGCGTCAGACTGGCGTAGAGGTCGCTCAGCGCCTGCGCGGCCTTGTCCTCGATCCGCGCAATCTCCTCGCCGATGTCGCTGCCGGTCGCAGCCAGCGCGCGCAATTCATCGACCTTGGAGTCGAGTTCGGCGACAGGTTTTTCGAAATCCAGATAGGAGCGCATGGGGTCCGGCATCAAACCAATATAAGGAGGAACCTGCCCGGAGGCGAAACGGTTTCGGGGTGTGTGAAGAAATCAAATTCCTTCAATTAGTTAACGAGCGTTCTGACAGGGTCCGTCTTGTGGAAGTGCCCGAAGCGATAGCACAGGCGGGAACGGCTCTTTCACGGCAGAAGGCGTCGAAGTCAAGGCGTCGGCGCATCAGGCTACTTCTCCGCCAGGGGATGCAGGTCGCGCACCAGGCTTTTCAGGCGCTCCTCGACCACATGGGTGTAGATCTGGGTGGTCGAAATATCGGTGTGGCCGAGCAGCGTCTGCACGATGCGCAGATCGGCGCCGTTATGCAGCAGGTGACTGGCAAACGCATGACGCAGGACATGCGGGCTGACCAGCCGCGGCGCGAGGCCGGCGGCGGCCGCGAGCTCTTTCAGGTCGCGCGCGAAATGTTGCCGTGTCAGATGGCCGCTCTCGCCGAACGAGGGAAACAGCCATTTCGAGGCTGGCGCGGCCTTCTTCCCGGCGGGCTTCTGCGCTTCCATCGCCGCAAGATAATCCGCCATTGCCTGCCGCGAGGCTTCGTTGAGCGGCACCAGCCGTTCCTTGTTGCCCTTGCCGCGCACCACGATCATGCGGGCGTCGCGCCGCGACGCCGAGAGCGGCAGCGCAACCAGTTCCGACACCCGCAAGCCGGTGGCGTACAGCACTTCGAGCAGGCAATACAGCCGCATCGCGCGCAGCCGCTGCGTGGCGGACGCGTCTGGCGCGGTGATAAGTTCCTTCGCCCGCATCAGCATCCGGTCGACGTCGGAAATCGACAGCACCTTGGGCAGGCCGCGGCCGCGCTTCGGGCCCGACAGGATCGCCGCGGGATCGTCACCGCGAATCCGCTCGTTGAGCAGGAAACGAAACAGATGCCGCATCGCCGACAGCCGCCGGGCCACGCTCGACGATTTGAAACCGCGCCCGTCGAGGTCGGCGAGATAATCGCGCAGCGCCTGGGTTTCGGCGGTGGCAAAGCTCTGGCCGGTGGGCCCGAGAAATTCGGAGAAATCCTCCAGATCGCGCCGATAGGCGTCGAGCGTGTTGGCGCCGGCGCCCTGTTCGGCGGCGAGCATGTCGATGAACAGACCGATCAGTCTGGCGTCCGAAGTGCTGGCGCCGGAGGTTTTGGCATCTTTGGTCTTGGCAATTCTGGTCCTGGAACGCATTCCGAGACCCTACCCGCTATTTCTTGAGGAACTTATCCGCCGGGATGGTCACGGTCATTTCCCGCGGCTTCGGGTTAACGAAATTAGCCAGCGCGAAGATGGCTCCGTAGACGATGCCGACGATGATGGCGACGGCCGTCAGAAAGCGGAACAGGCTGGGCATCAGCGAGCCTCAGGGGCGAATTGACCATTGAATCATCGGGATGGGCGCGCCTGACTACCAACATGTTCCCCTGCCGGTTGCAAGAGTCTCTGGCAAGGCTGTCGGCCGGGGTAGTATAGGTGGCGTGGAACGCCGCTATCCCTGTGGCGACAGAGCTTTTTTGATGCCCGAGACGACCTTACCGGCGACGACGAGCACTTCCCAGGAGACCGACATCGTGTCGGCGCTGGGAACGCGCTCGGTCGTGCTGGTGGGCATGATGGGGGCCGGTAAGTCGACCATCGGGCGGCGTTTGGCGGCGCGGCTGCGGCTGCCGTTCCTGGACGCCGATACCGAGATCGAGGCCGCGGCCGGCATGTCGATACCGGATATTTTCGAAACCCACGGCGAGCCGCATTTCCGGGACGGCGAGGCGCGCGTGATCGCGCGGTTGCTCGACGGTGGGGGTTGCGTGCTTGCGACCGGCGGCGGCGCTTTCCTGCGCGAGGATACCCGCGACCGCATTCGCCGTCAGGCGGTCTCGATCTGGCTCAAGGCGGACACCGACATCATCATGCGCCGGGTCAAGCGCCGTGCCGACCGTCCGCTGCTGCAGACCGCGGATCCGGCGGCGACCGTCGCGCGGCTGATCGGGGAGCGCGAACCGTTCTATCAATTTGCCGACCTTACGATCTGGTCGCGCGACGTGCCGCACGAAAAAATCGTCGATGAGTGCATCGAGGCCTTGCATATCAGGCTGTGCGGCGGGGCTGCGACCGCACCCACTTCCGATAGATTGGATTCCACTGGATGACCGCGCCGCTGAAACATTCCGCCTCGATCACGGTCGACGTCGCGCTCGGCGATCGCGCCTATGACATTGTCATCGGCCGCGACGTGCTGCCATCGTTGGGTTCGCGTATCGCCGCTCTGCGGCCCGGCGCGCGCACCGCCATCGTCACCGATCGCACGGTTGCAAAACACTGGCTCGAGCCGACCGAGGCGGCGCTGGCGGAAGCTGGCATTGCGACGTCGCGGATCATTGTCGAGGAAGGTGAGGGCTCCAAGAGCTACGCCGGGCTCGAGAAGGTCAGCGAAGCGCTGATCGCGGCCAAAATCGAGCGCAACGATCTGGTGATTGCGCTCGGCGGCGGCGTGGTTGGTGACCTCGCAGGCTTCGCTGCGGCGATCCTTCGCCGGGGAGTTGATTTCGTGCAGGTGCCGACCTCGCTGTTGGCGCAGGTCGACTCGTCGGTCGGGGGCAAGACCGGAATCAACTCGCCGAAGGGGAAAAATCTGCTCGGCGCCTTCCATCAACCCGTCCTGGTGGTCGCCGATACCGCGGTGCTCGATACGCTGGTGCCGCGCCAGTTTCGCGCCGGCTACGCGGAAGTGGCCAAATACGGTGTGCTTGGCGACGAGGCGTTCTTCGGCTGGCTGGAGGCCAATCACACCGACATTTTCTCGGGCGGGGCCGCGCGCGAACACGCGATCGCAACCTCCTGCCGGGCCAAGGCCGCGATCGTGGCGCGCGACGAGCGCGAGACCGGCGAACGCGCGCTGCTCAACCTCGGCCACACCTTCGGCCATGCACTGGAAGCCGCCACCGGATTTTCCGACCGGCTGTTCCACGGCGAAGGCGTTTCCGTCGGCATGGTGCTGGCGGCAGAATTTTCCGCACAGCTCGGCATGATCGCGGAGGCCGATGCGGCGCGCATCAAACGTCATCTTGCCGCGGTAGGCTTGCCGACGAATTTGCGGGACATCGCCGGCTTTGCCCAGGAGGGCCTCGCCGACGCCGATGCGCTGATGGCGTTGATGGCGCAGGACAAGAAGGTCAAGCGCGGCCGGCTCACCTTCATCTTGCTCGAAGCGGTCGGGCGCGCCGTCATCTCGTCAGACGTCGAACCCGCGCTGGTTCGCGACTTTTTGGCACGCAAGCTGGCCGGCAAAAGCAGCGTATGATTGCGAGCCGCCGGGAAAAACTCAAACAGTTTTTCCCGGCATCGCTCCAGCGACGAATGAAGTGATCATTGCCCATGGATTGGATTACGCTTTCGATCGTCCTCGCCTGTCTTTTGATCTCCGCGTTCTTTTCGGCGAGCGAGACCGCGCTGACCGGCGCGTCGCGCGCCAGCATGTTGCGCCTGTCGAAACAGGGCAATAGTGAGGCGCTGTTCGTTTCGCGGCTGTTTGCGATGCGCGAGCGGATGATCGGGGCGCTGCTGCTCGGCAACAACATCGCCAATATCGGCGCCTCGGCGCTGGCGACCGGCATCTTCACCGCGTGGTTCGGCGATGTCGGCGTGCTCTACGCCACCGGCGTCATGACGGTGATGGTGGTGATCTTCGCCGAGGTGCTGCCGAAGACCATCGCCATCAACGCGCCGGACCGGGTGTCGTTGCTGGTCGCGCGCCCCATGACCTTGATGGTGCACCTGTTCGGGCCGCTGCTCACTGTGATCGAGGCCGTGGTGCGTGCGTTGATGGCCGCGATCGGCATCAAGATCGGCGCCAACCAGCCGATCCTGTCGCCGACCGAACGCCTGCGCGGCGCGGTCGATCTGCTGCACCATGAGGGCAAGGTCGAAAAGCATGACCGCGACATGTTCGGCGGCCTCTTGGATCTACGCGAACTCCAGGTCTCCGACGTGATGGTTCATCGCACCGAAATGGTGATGATCAACGCCGACCTGCCGCCGGAAGAACTGGTGCGCGAAGTGCTGGCCAGCGAATATACGCGGATTCCGCTGTGGCGGGAGAAGCCGGAAAATATCATCGGCGTGCTGCACGCCAAGGACCTGTTGCGCGCGATCCGCACTGCCGACGGTGACACCGACAAGATCGACGTCTCGACCATCGCGCTGCCGCCGTGGTTTGTGCCGGAGATGCGTTCGGTGTCCGAACAACTCAAGGCGTTCCGCCGCCGCAAGACCCACTTCGCGCTCGTCGTCGACGAATACGGCGAAGTTGAAGGCATCGTGACGCTGGAAGATATCCTGGAAGAAATCGTGGGCGATATTTCCGACGAGCAGGATGTGGTGGTGGCCGGCGTTCGCGCCCAGCCGGACGGTTCGGTGGTGGTCGATGGCTCGGTGCCGATCCGCGATCTCAATCGCGCGATGGACTGGAATTTGCCCGATGAAGAGGCAACCACCATCGCAGGCCTGGTGATTCACGAGGCACGTTCGATCCCCGAACGCGGGCAAAGTTTTACCTTCCACGGCTTCCGCTTTCGCGTCCTGCGCCGCGAGCGCAACCGCATCACGGCGCTGCGCATCGTCGCGGTGCCACGCGACGCCGAGGTCGAAGAGAAAAAGCCGAAACGGGCAGGCACGGCGTTTTAAATTGGGGTATCATCGCAGCATTTGCCGGTAGGCGACGGAACAGACGGACACCACAGACCCATGATCAAGCTGTATTACTCTCCGGGCAGTTGCTCGCTGGCCTCGCACATCGTGCTGGAAGAAGCTGGCGCGGACTATACGGCCGAACGGCTCAATTTCGCGGCCAACCAGCAGCAAAGTCCGGAATACAAGGCGATCAATCCGAAAGCGCGGGTGCCGGCGATGGTCACCGATCGCGGCGTGCTGACCGAGACGCCCGCGATCCTGGTGTTCATCGCGCAAAGCTATCCGAAAGCCGATCTTGCGCCGCTGGCCGATCCCTTTGCCTTCGCGCAGATGCAGGCCTTCAACAGCTATCTCTGCTCCACCGTTCACGTCGCCCATGCTCACAAGGGGCGCGGCACGCGATGGGCCGATGACCCCGCCGCGATCGCCGAGATGAAGCGCAAGGTTCCGGAAAGCGTCGGTGCTTGCTTCGATCTGATCGAGCGCCAGTTCAACGGGCCGTGGGCGATGGGAGACAGCTTCACGGTCAGCGATCCCTATCTCTTCACGCTGTCGGGATGGATGGAAGGCGACGGCCTCGATCTGGCGCGCTATCCAAAATTGATGGATCATCGCCGCCGGATGCTGGAACGGCCGGCCGTGCGCAAGGTGATGGCGGAGGTGTCGGCCTGACCGGAGGCACTTGGCTGACTGAATAATAGGCGGCTTCTAGCCGCCTTCTCCCGGGGCTTGCGCCTTGATCGCCAGCGCGTGCACGGAGCCTGCGAGTTCCGCGGATAGCGTGGTATTTATCATGCGATGGCGTTCGATTCGGCTCTTCCCTTCGAACGCCCGCGATACGATATAGATCCTGAAGTGTGTCTCGCCGCCCGGCCTGTGGCCGGAATGGCCCTCATGCAGATGTGACTCATCGATGACGTCGAGGCTTTCCGGTGTGAAAGCTTCGCGCAACTTGTTTATGATAGCGTGCTTGACGGGTTGATCGCTGGTCATGGCTGCGGCATTACGTCCGTGATCACAATTCGTCAATGGCAGATCAGGAGTGAGGTATTCGCAATGTCAAGACTTGAAGCCTTTCGCATTGCGTTGTCATAGTCAGCCATGCCGATTGATTCATCCAAATTTTTCGACTCCATTCGCATCAAGCCCAACAAGCTGAGCGCGAAGCAGCAGGCACAGGCGCGCGAAGAAGCCGCCATGTGCGAATGGCCCGAGTGCAAGAACAAGGGCCCGCATCGCGCGCCCAAGGGCCGGGAAAATTCCCGGGAGTACTGGCACTTCTGTCTCAATCACGTCCGCGAATACAATCAGGGCTATAATTTCTTCCAGGGCATGAACGCCGATGCGGTTGCGCGCTACCAGAAGGATGCGCTGACCGGTCATCGCCCGACCTGGAAGATGGGCGCCAACACCGCCGGCAAGAAGGGCAAGCGCAGCGCCGAGGCCGAACTGGAAGGCGCCGCCGATCCGTTCGCCATGTTCAGCGAGCTCAATGGTCGCGGCAGTTGGCGGCCCGGACCGGGCGCCGAAGCCAAGGTCGAAACCCGCAAAGTCATGAATGCCGAGCGCAAGGCGCTGCAGGTGATGGGGCTTGGGCCCGACGCGACGCTGGAAACTGTGAAGGCAAAATACAAGGCGCTGGTCAAACAGCATCATCCCGACGCCAATGGCGGCGATCGCTCCACCGAAGACCGCCTGATCGAGATCATCAAGGCATATAATTATCTCAAGACCGTGGTTCGCGGGGCATAGCGCTTTCGTCATCCCAGCGTAGGCAGGGACGACGAAGCTTTCATTGCTCAGTGCTTCCGCGCCGGCTCGATGATCCCGCCGCCATTGCGGCGACGGACGAACCAGAGCGCCAGCGCCCCGATCAAGGCGCAGCCGATCACCACGAGGATCCAGTAGTGCCTGGCTATCCCGCCGTGGTGCGGCAGACCGCCATATTCATGCAACGCGGAAATCGCGAGTACGCCCGGCAGCACATGCGCCGGTGCCCACAGCAAGATCGCCGGGATATTGACGGCGTAAAAGCGCATCGGCGGCATGCCGAGGGCGCCGGCTGTGATTGGCACGAAGGCACGGATTGGCGGCACGAAGCGGGCGAAGAACACCGCCAGTGCGCCCCAACGATTGAAGAACGCCTCGCTCTGCGCGATCACACCGGGATAATTCGCCATCGGCCATTTGTTGAGAATCTCGCGCTGGCTGCGGTGCCCGATCCAGAACGCGGTTCCGTCACCGAGCAGCGCGCCGGCGGCCGCCCACAGCAGCACCCATTCCAGCCGCAAATCCCCGCCCGGAACCAGCGCGCTGAGCGCCAGGATAATGGTCGACCCCGGCACCACCGAGCCCACGATCGGGACGGCTTCCAGCAACGCCGCAAGGAATAGCGTGAGATAGCCGAGCCATGCATGGGCCGAGACGAAAGCAACCAATGGATCAATAAAGGAAGTCACACAATTCCTGGGCTGGCGTGAGGGCCGGGTACGGCGGGGACCTTACAGCGGGACCTTACATAAGTAGCGACGGGGGCAGAAAGTGCCATCAAATCGATGGCCCGCCCGGGATGGCTAAATTTCAGCCGCTGAAAGCACAGCGTGATTTGCAGGGCAGCCTTCCAAAAACCGTGTCCAGCGTCTATCTTGATGATAAGGCAACGGAACTTTGATTGAGCGGCGGGCTTCTGCCGGCCGTTGCTCTCTGCTAGGGTTCCTAAAAGCCCCCATCCGCAGCCATACAGCAAAGCTGGTTTCGGGAACGCCCGGGACCGTCGGAGGATTGATGACGACCGCCGCCATGACCAAATCGCCAGAAATTACCGGTTTGCCTGACATGAAGGTGTCGGTCCGGCAGGTATTCGGCATCGATAGCGACCTCGAGGTGCCGGCCTATTCCGAAGTCGACCCGCACGTGCCCGATATCGATTCGGATTACCGCTTCGATCGCGCCACGACGCTCGCCATTCTCGCGGGCTTCGCGCACAACCGCCGCGTCATGGTCACGGGCTATCACGGCACCGGCAAATCGACCCATATCGAACAGGTCGCAGCGCGGCTGAATTGGCCCTGCGTGCGCGTCAACCTCGACAGCCACATCAGCCGTATCGATCTGGTCGGCAAGGACTCCATCGTGGTGCGCGACGGCAAGCAGGTCACGGAATTTCGCGACGGTATTCTGCCCTGGGCGCTGCAGCACAATATCGCATTGGTGTTCGACGAATATGACGCTGGCCGCCCCGACGTGATGTTCGTGATCCAGCGCGTACTGGAAGTCTCCGGCCGTCTGACGCTGCTCGACCAGAACAAGGTGATCAAGCCGCACCCGGCGTTCCGCCTGTTCTCGACCGCCAATACGGTCGGTCTCGGCGATACTTCGGGCCTCTATCACGGCACCCAGCAGATCAACCAGGGTCAGATGGACCGCTGGTCGATCGTCACCACGCTCAACTATCTCGCCCATGACGAGGAAGTCGAGATCGTGCTGGCGAAGGCGCATCACTATCGCACCCAGGAAGGCCGCGACATCGTCAACAAGATGGTGCGGCTCGCCGATCTCACCCGTAACGCGTTTGCCAATGGCGACCTGTCGACGGTGATGAGCCCGCGTACCGTGATCACCTGGGCCGAGAACGCCAACATCTTCGGTGACATCGGCTTTGCGTTCCGCGTCACCTTCCTCAACAAATGCGACGAACTGGAACGGCCGCTGGTCGCGGAATTCTATCAGCGCTGCTTCAACGTCGAACTGGCGGAGTCGTCGGTGAACGTGGCGTTGATCGTAAGCTGTCGTCCCTGCCTGGCGCGCAATTGCGCGTAAGGCGCAGGAACCCATACGGCGAGGACTTTCGTAGAGAGACGGAGCCCAAGCCCGCAAGAAACAATGACCGCCAGTGGTTATGGGTCCCTGCGTTCGCAGGGACGACCCGGGTGAGGCAATAGCTGAATGACAACGTCCAACACCAAATTCCGTACCGGATCAAAGGAAGCGCCGACCGAGCCGTTCAAGCGCGCGGTCACCTCCTGTTTGCGCGCCATCGCGAAGGCGCCCGAACTCGAAGTGACGTTTGCCGCCGAGCGTCCGGGTCTGGCACCGGGCAAGGCGCGGCTGCCGGAACCAGCGCGCAAGATGACCAAGCGCGATGCGGCGATCGTGCGCGGCCATGCCGATTCGATCGCGCTCAAGCTCGCCTGTCACGATCCGAAAGTGCACCGCAAGCTGATGCCGGGCAATCCGCAGGCGCGCGGCGTGTTCGAGGCGGTCGAGCAGGCGCGGGTGGAGGCGATCGGCTCGCGGCGCATGGCGGGCGTTGCGAAGAATCTCACCGCGATGCTCGACGACCATTTTCATCGCGGCAAGTTCGACGAGATCACCGACCGCGCCGATGCGCCCTTGTCCGACGCGCTGGCGATGCTGGTGCGCGAGCGGCTGACCGGGCTCGCGCCACCCGCGGCGGCCCGCAAGATGGTCGATCTCTGGCGTCCCGTGCTCGAGGACAAGGTCGGCCAGCGGCTCGATCAGCTCAGCCGCGTCACCGAGGATCAGGCCAAGTTCGGCGATCTCGTGCACGATCTGCTGTCGGCGCTGGATCTCGGCGACGAGACCAATGCCGACGGCGAGGACGACGATAATCAGGACGAGAGCCGCGACGGCGAAAACGACCAGTCCGGCGCCGAAGGCTCGCCCGACAGCGACGCGGCGCAGGAGATGAGCGCCGATCAGGCGCAGGCGACCACGGACGAAATGTCGGAAAGCGCGATGGAGAGCGCGCAGGCGTCGACCAGCGATACGTTCGACGATGGCGAACTCGGCGACGACGAGACGCCAGGCGAAGCGACGCGGCCGAATTCGCGCGGCGCCAACGAACCGCGCGGGCCGGAATATCACGCCTTCGCGCCGAAATTCGACGAAGTGATCGCAGCCGAGGATCTCTGCGACCACGACGAACTGGAGCGGCTGCGCAGCTATCTCGACAAGCAGCTCGCGCATCTGCAGGGCATCGTGGCGCGGCTGGCGAACCGGCTGCAGCGCCGCCTGATGGCGCAGCAGAATCGCGCCTGGGAGTTCGACCTCGAGGAAGGCATGCTCGATCCGGCGCGGCTGTCGCGCGTGGTGACCGATCCCTATCATCCGCTGTCGTTCATGAACGAAAAGGAAGCGACGTTCCGCGATACCGTGGTGACGCTGCTGCTGGATAATTCCGGTTCGATGCGCGGCCGGCCCATTACGGTGGCGGCGACCTGCGCCGACATTCTGGCGCGGACGCTGGAGCGCTGCGGCGTCAAGGTCGAGATTCTGGGCTTCACGACCCGGGCCTGGAAAGGCGGCCAGTCGCGCGAGGCGTGGTTGGCTGCGGGCAAGCCGGCCAATCCCGGCCGCCTCAACGATCTTCGCCACATCATCTACAAATCCGCCGATGCGCCGTGGCGGCGGGCGCGGAAAAATCTCGGGCTGATGATGCGCGAGGGCCTGCTCAAGGAAAACATCGACGGCGAGGCGCTCGACTGGGCGCACAAGCGGCTGCTGGGGCGACCCGAACAGCGCAAGATCCTGATGATGATCTCCGACGGTGCGCCGGTGGACGATTCCACGCTGTCGGTCAATCCCGGCAATTATCTGGAGCGCCATCTGCGCCACATCATCGAGGAGATCGAGACCCGCTCGCCGGTCGAACTGATCGCGATCGGCATCGGTCACGACGTTACGCGCTATTACCGCCGCGCCGTCACCATCGTCGACGCCGAAGAACTCGGCGGCGCCATCACCGAAAAGCTCGCCGAACTGTTCAGCGAAACCCAGGGCGCCGCGCCGGCGCCGGCCGGCCGTCGCCGCAGGCTGCATTCGTAGAAACAACAGAATGAGCCATCGCGGGCAGAGACCGCCTCTCGTGGTTCGAGACGGTGCAAGATGCGCCTGCTCACCATGAGGCGTAACGCATCGGCGCCCTCCCGCCGCAGCCTCCTTCAATCCGGCATCGCCGGATTGTCATTCGCCGCGATGCCCGGGGTGGCGCGGGCGCAGTTTGCGGCGCCGCCGGCGGCGAAATCGCTCGCGCCGGATGAATATTCGGTCACCGCCCCGGTCTCGATCGACGTCAATGCGAGACCGATCGCCTCGTTCGATCCGCGCGATCGCTCGCATGTGCGGTTCGGCGCGCTGCAATACCGCAGCGGGCTGGTGCTGACCTCGCCGTTCCGCGGCTTCGGCGGACTGTCGGGGCTGCGGCTCGACAGCAAGGGCGAGCGCTTCATTTCCTTCAGCGACAAGGGCAGCTGGTTCACCGGCCGCATCGTCTACCAGGGCACCGAGATGACCGGGCTCGCCGATGTCGAGGCCGCGCCGATGCTCGGGCCCGACGGCAAGCCGATCACCGCGCGTGGCTGGTTCGATTCCGAATTGATCGCGCTCGACGGCTCGCTGGTTTATATCGGGCTCGAACGCGTCAACATGGTGCTGCGCTTCGATTTCAGCAAAGGTTTTACCCGCGCGCTGGCGGAAGTGGTGCCGATGCCGACGGCGGTGAAGAAGCTGCCGTTCAACAAGGGGCTCGAAGCGCTGGTGATGGTGCCCAGGGGCCTGCCGCTGGCGGGCACGCTGATCGCGCTGTCCGAACGCGGCCTCGATGCCAGCGGCAATCTGATCGCGTTCCTGGTCGGCGGCCCGAGCCCGGGGCAATTCAGCGTTCGCCGCACCGACAATTTCGACATCAGCGACGCGACATTGCTGCCGTCCGGCGAGCTGCTGGTGCTGGAGCGGAAATTCTCGCTGGTCAACGGCGTCGGCATTCGTATCCGCAACATCCCGCTCAAATCGGTCGCGCCCGGCGCCGTGGTCGATGGGCCCTCGATTTTCGAGGCGGATCTCGGCAATGAAATCGACAACATGGAAGGCATCGACAGCTTCGTGACGCCGGAAGGCGACACCGTGCTGACGCTGGTCTCCGATGACAATTTCTCGATGATCCAGCGCACGCTGTTGCTGCAATTCACGCTGGTGGAATAGTTCGTCGTCCCTGCGAAGGCAGGGACCCAGACGCCGTGGCCTCTCGTTTCGGCCGTGTGGTGGCTGCCTTTTGCAAGTAACGTCGCCAGGGGTTATGGGTTCCCGCCTTCGCGGGGACGACGGATGGCGGAATGGTTCTTGCAGGCGTAAGACCCTGCAAAAAGGAGCGTAGATGACCAAGTTCAAGTCCTTCAAATTCTTCACGACAATGTGTGTCCTCTCCGGCCTGGCGGCCGCCGCCGCGCATGCCGATACCTGGCCGTCGCGGCTGATCCGGGCGACGATTTCGTTCGGCGCCGGCAGCGCCACCGATGTGGTGCCTCGCGTCGTGTTCGATCATCTGTCGGCGGAACTCGGCCAGCCCATCGTGGTCGAAAATCGCCCCGGCGCCGGCGGCACGCTCGGCACCGCGCAGGTGGTGAAAGCCGATCCCGATGGCTACAGCGTGCTGGCGCATTCTTCCGCGCTGACGATCGCGCCCGCGATCTTTCCCCATCTCACCTTCGACGCCGGCCGCGATCTGAAGGGCGTGCTGATGATCGGCTCCAGCGCCAATGTGATGATCATCCCGCCGTCGCGTCCGTGGAAAACCGTGCAGGAATTCATCGCCGACGCGAAGGCCAAGCCGGGCTCGATCTCGTTCGGCTCGGTCGGCATCGGCAGCGCGGTGCATATCAGCGCCGAGAAGTTCCGCCTCGCCGCCGGCATCGAGGCGACGCATGTGCCGTACCGTGGCGGCGCCGAAGTGATCGCCGACATCATCGGCGGCCGCGTCGATTTCTATTTCTGCCCGCTCGCGACCGCGCTGCCGCTGATCAAGGCCGGTCAGGTCCGCGCGCTCCTGGTGTCGACCGACAAGCGCGTCGCCGATCTGCCCGACGTGCCGGCGCCGCCGGAGATCGGCCTGAAAAACGCCGACAGCGCGATCTGGTTCGGCGTGTTCGTGCCGGCGAAGACGCCGCCCGATGTCGTCGAGAGACTGCACGCCGCCGGCGTCAAGGTGCTGGCCGAGCCCGCGATGCAGGACAGCCTGAAGCAGCTCGGCGTCGAACCGTCGCCGATGACGCCCGCTGAAATCGACGATCTCGTCAAACGCGAGACCGCGGTCAACCTCGATGTGATCAAGGCCGCCGGCATCAAGCAATAGCCGGTGGTTGAGCAAAGCCCGCCGCGTCGCTAGATAGGGGAGGACATCAGCCCTCCCTCCGATCAGGATTTCCCCATGAGCATGTTGTTCTCTCCGATCGAGTTGCGCGGCCTCAAGCTTGCCAACCGCATCATGGTGGCGCCGATGTGCCAGTATTCGGCCATCGACGGCGAGGCCAATGACTGGCACTTCACCCATGTCAACACGCTGGCGCTGTCGGGCGCGGCGATGTTCTGTTTCGAGGCCACCCATGTCGAAGCGATCGGCCGCATCACGCCGGGCTGCCTCGGGTTGTGGAACGACGCCACCGAAGCCGCGCTGAAGCCGATCATCGCCTCGGTGCGCAAGCATTCGAAGACCGCGCTGGCGATGCAGATCGCCCATGCCGGCCGCAAGGCATCGAGCCACACGCCCTGGGACGGTGGCCAGTTGATTCCGATCGCGGAGGGCGGCTGGCAACCGGTGGCGCCGTCCGCGGTGCCGCAAAAGGAAGGCGAGGCGGCGCCGACCGCGCTCGACGCCGCCGGCTTGACCCGGATTCGCGACGCGTTCGTCGCGACCACCAAACGCGCCGATCGGCTCGGGATCGACGCGATCGAAGTGCACGGCGCGCACGGCTATCTGCTGCATGAATTCCTGTCGCCGATCTCCAACAAGCGCACCGATCAATATGGCGGCAGCCTGGAAAACCGGATGCGCTATCCGCTCGAAGTGTTCGACGCGGTGCGCGCGGCATTTCCCGACAACAAGCCGATCGGCGTCAAAGTGTCGGCGACCGATTGGGTCGAGGGCGGCTGGGATCTCGCGCAGACCGTCGAATTCGCCAGGGAATTGAAGAAGCGCGGCGTCGACTGGGTCGATGCCTCGTCCGGCGGTGCCTCGCCGCTGCAGAAGATTCCGCTGTCGCCGGGCTATCAGGTGCCGTTCGCGAAGGAGATCAAACAACAGACCGGCGTCACCACCATGGCGGTCGGCCTGATCACCGAAGCCAAGCAGGCCGAGGAGATCATCGCCTCCGGCAGCGCCGACATGGTCGCGCTCGCACGCGGCCTGCTCTACGATCCGCGCTGGGGCTGGCACGCCGCCGCCGAACTCGGCGGCCAGGTCGAAGCCCCGCCGCAATACTGGCGCTCGCAGCCCTCGACCCAGAAAGAACTGTTCGGCAAGACCACGTTCGGCGGCAGGTAGGTCGCGGAACGACGAGACTTTCTCTTTCCCTTCTCCCACAAGGGGAGAAGGGAAAAAGTCGTCCGTCCGGACCGCGCTCATTTCCAAACTCCATCCTTCGAGACGGCGCTTGCGGGCCTTCTCAGGATGAGGGTCTATACCGGCCTCATGGTGAGGAGGCGCTCTTGCGCCGTCTCGAACCATGCGATGCATAATCCCATCCTTTGTCCGGCGAGGGGGCACTGGACTTTCCCACCCCCGCATCGCCATCATGGACGCTTCCTCTGGGAGGCCTCCGATGTCTTCGATCAATGTCCTGACCGCTGCCGGTGTCGTGCTCGCGACGGCCGCGACCGATGCGGTCTATGTCATGTTCACCTCCGCCGTCGTCGCCCGCCGCCGCATACCGGCCGCGACCTGGAGCAGTTTCTGGTATCTGCTGTCGTCCTATGCGGTGATCAGCTACACCGAGAACTGGATCTACGTCGCGTTCGCCGCCGCCGGCTCCTGGATCGGCGCGTTCGCCACCATCACCTTCCTGCAACGCCCGCCGACCGTGCCGCCGCCGGTTGGAGCGGCGCCGCATTAGGTGAAGAGCGGGGATGGCGCGATGCTGTGTTTGCTTTAATGTTCGTCATGGCCGGGCATAGCCGTCTGAAGGACGGCGTCGCTTCCGCTCGCCTATGCCCGGCCATCCACGTCTTAAAAGCATTTCAGTATGGCAGGCGGCTGGGTTTACATTCTGACGAACCGTCGAAACGGCATCCTGTATGTCGGCGTGACCAACGATCTCGTTCGTCGAGTATTCGAGCATCGTTCTGGATTTGTCGACGGCTTCACCAAGCAACACGGATTGAAAACACTTGTTTACTTTGAGCGCTTCGACGATATCCGAGACGCCATTCAACGCGAGCACAACATCAAACATTGGTCACGCGCGTGGAAAGTCCGAACTATCGTTGCAACAAACCCGGATTGGGACGACCTCTTTGATACGATCGTAAAGTAAGACGTGGATGGCCGGGACAAGCCCGGCCATGACGGTTGTGGCTGACGTGCGTCCGCATTCTCGCGACACCATTTGCCCGAGCCATACAATTGGTTTGCCCAAAATGAAGGGCGCAGAGCGATCCCAAGAGGGACGCAGGAAACGCCGGGTGCGCGGTGCACCCGCAGCCCGTGTGCAGAAGGTAGTAAGCACACGGTAGTCACCACAGGTTCACCGGAACACCCGGCGTCTCCTGCGCAATGGTTTTAACGGTTTCCTTCGTGCTCTCCCCGGTGACCGGCTTGTTGTCACCGTCATCCCTGAGAAGCTTGCTTCTCAAGAACTTGACGCCAGCATCGGGGCGTCAGGACCACACGACTTCGCCGTCCGCGATCTGCGCTGTTCGTCAAAAGCGCGTCCGCGTCCACCGCATCCCATCCCAACGTTCGTGACGATGGCCAACGCCCCCTCGTGAGGGATGAGACGGCGCGAAATAGGCCGGTGATTTGGCCTCGAAGGGAAGCGAAAAATTTTTGCGCGCGGGGCTGGACGTTGATTCTGCTGATTTTCCCGACACGAGCGGCGCGCTGCGCAGCATCCGGGGAACGGCGTCAGGCGGATTGCGCTAAAGTTCGTCATGCCCGGACTTGTTCCGGGTATCCACGTCTTAACAGCGTCGCAGCAAGCAAGACGTGGATGGCCGGGACGAGCCCGGCCATGACGAGGTGCTTACTTTCTACCTCGCGAAAATCTCCGCGGCCCGCTTCAGCGCGTCCTCGCGCGCGGCGGCGTTGGCGGGGACGGATTGGCGCTTCTGGTCGGGATTGTCGAAATCATGCGTGGCGCCGGCATAGTCGACCAGCGTCAGCGCGCTGCCGTGGACCGCCGCCGGATCGAGCACGCGATGACACACGATCGGCGAGACTTGCTTGTCGTCGGAGCCGAGGAACACCGTCACCGGTGCGACCGTCTTGTAATCCCCGGAGATCAGCGCGCGCCGCGCGCAGCGCGGATAAAACGCCAGCGCGGCGTGAAAGCCCGGCGATGCGGATTGCGCCTGCCGGTACATCACGTTTAGCGTGATAGAGCCGCCGTTCGACCAGCCCTGCAGGAAGATCTGCGACGGCGTGACGTCCTGGCGCGCCTGCAGAAACTTCAGCGCGCCCTCGGCATCGAGCGGCCGCACGGTGCGCTCGTCGACGTCGACACGATCGGGATCGTCATGGATGAAGTGGCCAAAGGTGAAGCGGGCGAAGGTGAAGCGGGCAAAGCCGTGGCCCTTGTTGCGCGGCCCAAAGCTGTCCGGCACCAGCGCGAGGTAGCCATGCGCGGCCCAATATTCGCCCCAGCTTTCATACCGCATCGACAGCGTCGACGCATTGCAATCCGATGGCGTGCCCTCGGCGACCAGCGTGCAATTTTTTTTGACTTTGGCCGAATAGGGCCCGCCCCGGCCATGCAGCAGCACCACCGCCGGATGCGGCCCCGGCGTCGTCGGCGCAAAGAGATAGCCGACCAGTTGGGTCTGGCCGTCGGCGCTGGGGAAATAGACGGTGGCGGGCTCGGCGCAAGCGGGGGTCGCCGCAGCAGCGATGAGGACGGCCGTCACGATCGCAGAGCCGACGATGTCACGAAGCGTCATGGTTCCCTTCCAACCGTACGCGTTGAGTATATTGGTGTCGTGGCGGAGGGGGATAGTGATATGGATCACCAATGGTTTTGCAAAACGCTCTTCTCACGTCCCTGTGAACGCATTGTGAACGCAGGGACCCCGGCGTGAGCGCAATTGCGCTCATCGCGGCGAGGCCAGGGGTTATGGGTCCGTGCGCCTTACGCGCAATTGCGCGCCAGGCAGGGACGACCCGTTGAAAAGATCAGGCAGAACATTCCCCCTCAATCATTGCCGATCGTATCGCCGAACAGCTGCCACGTCTCCCCCGTAAACCGCTGCAGCCGCATCGCCTGAATCGGGAAATAATCCGTCTTTGAGGTCTTCAGCCGGATGCCGGGCAGCAGCATCGGCAGCGCGATGTCGAGGTTCGCCGCCTGCGCCATGATGTTCTCGTGGGTGAGATCGTCGCCGCACTGCTTGAGCACCTGCACGGTGGCCTCCGCCACCACATAGCCGTAGACGATGAGCTGGTCCTGCGTATTGCCCTCGGGCATGTAGGCCTTCATGAAAGCGAACCAGTCCTGCACATCCTTGTCGTCCTTCCACTGCGGATCGTTCGGATCCTTGTTGGTGTAGGACGAGATGATGCCCTGGCCGTGCTCGAAGCCGGCCGGCTTCATCACCGAGGCGATCGAGGTCGAGGTCGCCGCCAGGAAGAAGATGTCCGGCTTCCAGCCGATCTCGCCGATCTTCTTGATCGCCTGCGCCGCCTGCTTGGGGATCGCGTGCATGAACAGCACGTTGGCGCCACTTGATTTCAGTCTCACGATCTGGCTGTCGATGGTCGGATCGGTCGATTTATAGGTCGCCTCCGCGACCACCATCCTGGCGGTGTTCTCTGCGCCCAAGCCCTTCTTGAAGCCGTTGCCGTAATCCTTGCCGGCGTCGTCGTTCTGGTAGAACAGCGCCACCTTGGCGTCCGGCATCCGTCGCCGCGCTGGCCCGGGTGCTCAAAGTTCTGGAGCGGCGATGATCCCGGTCGCGACGGGCGTGCGGATTTGGATCGCGACCGGTCACACCGATATGCGCAAGGGCATGCAGGGTTTGGCATTGCTGGTGCAGGAGGGGTTGGGTCGTGATCCATTTGCTGGCGACGTGTTCGTCTTCCGCGGGCGCGCCGGTTCACTTATAAAAGCCCTATGGCATGACGGCGTTGGGCTATCGCTTTATGCGAAGCGATTGGACCGTGGCCGTTTTGTCTGGCCCGCGACAGTGGATGGTGTTGTGGCGCTGACCGCGGCTCAGATGAGCTATTTGCTGGAGGCGATCGACTGGCGAAATCCACAACACACCTGGCGGCCGCAGAGCGCGGGATAGGCTGCGGAATAATCCCGAGAGTTTGCAAAAAATCCGCGCCAAATCTGGGCTTTTGTGATTCTATCTGAGGATGGGTGACAGCCTTGAATCGCTGCCAAATGATATCGATGCACTGAAAGCCGCGCTGGTTGCCGAGCGTGGCAGACGGATTGTCGCGGAGACGGACGCAGCGTTTGCCAAAGCCAGGGCCTCCGACGACCAGGCGCTGATCGCGCATCTGAAGTTGCAAATCGAAAAGCTCAACCGCGATCGCTATGGCCCGCGTTCCGAGCGCACCGCCCGGTTGCTTGATCAGCTTGAGCTCACGCTGGAAGAACTCGAAGCCTCGGCAACGGAGGACGAATTGGCGGCGGAAATGGCCGCCGCCAGGACCGCGAACGCGACGACGACCGTGGCATCGTTCACGCGCAAGCGGCCGTCGCGCCAGCCGTTCCCGGATCATCTGCTGCGCGAACGCGTCATCGTCCCTGGGCCGACGACCTGCCTTTGCTGCGGCGGGGAGCGGCTGCGCAAACTGGGCGAGACCGTCACCGAAACGCTGGAATCGATTCCGCGGCAATGGAAAGTGATCCAGCACGTCCGGGAGAAGTTCACCTGCCGGGATTGCGAGAAGATCAGCCAGGCGCCAGCACCATTCCATGTCATTGCCCGCGGCTGGGCCGGACCAAGCTTGCTGGCGATGGTGTTGTTCGAGAAATTTGGCCAGCATCAGCCGCTCAACCGGCAGGCGGAGCGCTATGCCAGGGAAGGCGTGCCCATTAGCCTGTCGACCCTGGCCGACCAGGTTGGCGGCTGCACGGCCGCACTGACACCGTTGTTCAAAAGGCTCGAAGCCCACGTCATGAGCGCCGAGCGCTTGCATGGGGACGACACCTGGGTGCCAGTCTTGGCCAAAGGCAAGACTGACACCGGTCGAATATGGGTCTATGTCCGCGATGACAAGCCGTTTGGCGGGCCTGAACCACCGGGTGCAGTGTTCTATTACTCGCGCGACCGCGCGGGTGAACATCCGCAGGCGCATCTGGCCAACTACAGCGGAATCTTCCAGGCCGACGCTTATGGCGGCTATACCAAGCTCTACGAGGGCGGCCGCACGCCTGGTCCGATTCTGGAAGCGGCCTGCTGGGTGCATGGTCGGCGTCCATTCTTCGTGATGGCTGATCTGGCCGAGAACGCGCGGCGCAAGGCCCAGGGCAAGACGCCGGGCGTGATCTCACCGTTGGCGCTGGAGGCGGTCCGCCGGATCGACGCTCTGTTCGAGATCGAGCGAGCGATCAACGGCCAGAGCGCCGACCGGCGCAAGGCGGTTCGCCAGGAATTGAGCGCACCGCTGGTCGCCGATTTGGAAATCTGGATGCGCGAGCAACGCGCCAAACTCTCGCGTAGCAACGATGTTGCCAAGGCGATGGATTACATGCTCAAGCGATGGACCGCGTTCACCCGCTTCCTCGACGACGGTCGCATCTGCTTGTCAAATAATGCCGCCGAACGCGGCGTCCGCGGTATCGCTTTGGGCCGCAAGTCCTGGCTGTTCTGCGGCTCCGATCGTGGCGGCTATCGTGCCGCCATCATGTATAGCCTTATCGTCTCCGCCAAAATGAACGACATCGATCCGCAGGCTTGGCTCGCCGACGTGCTGGCGCGCATCGCCGAGCATCCTGTTCAAAGGCTCGACGAGCTGTTGCCGTGGAATTGGCGCAGCCTCAAACAGAAAGTCGATCAAGCCGCTTGAGCATCTTGGCCAGCAAATATTTCGCATAGACCGCGGTCTCGGCCTGGTAGGAGGGCTGGAAGCCGATCGAGAACGGGTAATGCTCGTAATCGCCCCACAGCGTGGCGCCGGCGCCGACGAACAGCTGCGGCACCTTCTTGTCGTTGAGATATTTGCGCACCGATAGACCCGTCGGCGTGCCCAGCGGATTGAGGATCGCCGCCACCTCCTCCTGCTCCACCAGTTTCCGCGTCTGCTCCACCGTCTTCGGCGGGCTGTAGGCATCATCCAGCGTGATCAGATTGATCTTGCGCCCGTTCACGCCGCCTTTGTCGTTGATCATCTTGAAATAGGCGGCCTGCGCCTTCGCGATCACGCTATACGCCGACGCCGCCCCGCTGAAGGGCGAGGTCTGCCCGAGCTTGATCTCGGTATCGGTGACGCCAAGCCCGTATTTCTTCTCGGCGGCGTGGGATGTTGCAAGAAACGAAAACAAAGCAGCGGCGGCGAGCGCTTGCCATTTCATCGGTCTCTCTCCCTGGTGTCGTTTTGCTTTTTTTGCATCGAAGGGCCCGCGAGGGGCGGAGGCTTCGACGGAGGAAGCAAATCAGTGCGGGGAAGGGGTGGCAAGGGAAAGGAAGCGCTCTGCGATGCAGCAACCGTCGCGGGAAGGCGCTAGGACTGCGGCGGCGGGGATGATCGAAAGGAAAACTCATGTCCGGCACGCGCGTCAGATATGTCATCGATTCAAGCGGACAGGAAGGATGCCCTGTTTCGGCTTGACTCGGTAACGGTAACACTCTGATCGTGAATCGATCGAAGCGCTCGCTTCGAGCTTCGGCAGCTATTCATCATGCGATACGTCGTCTAATGACGATATAGCTTCGTCAAAGGCTCCAGATTCGCCGTCTATCGGTAAGTCGACCCTGACTCGCGAACGTGCGGCGAGCCGTTGCTGACCGTCTAGCCCCGCCTGATTTCCGAGAGACTCACAGCTCCGTCGCACAGCTGGAAGCGTGCCATTCGGAAGACGTGTCGATAGCTTGACGAACGCTTCTTATGCGGCAGATCCGAGACCTGTCTAAACTCGAGCTTGTCTGAGGGTCAGACCGGTTCGCCGTCTCCGGTGGGTCCGATCCTCGAGGACACGACTCGTCGCCGAGCGATGTCGAGTCTGACGGAAGCATTTTGCATTCGAAGATCCGACATTTGAGGACTCGCGACAGGTCGAATGTTCGCTTCGCGACGAAGCTATCATCGCTCAGCTCTGCCATGCAATTGTGCAGATCTCCAGTTCGGATAATCATCAGCGATGTTCAAATCAGCGTTATCTTGTTCCTGGTTGGATGCGTCGCGTGCATTGACAGGAAGCCTGTTCTTGAATGGCTACCCACTTTGAGTGTGCCGAGAAATGCGCCGTCACTTTCGGTGATATCTGAGACCGCCTCGACCTCGCCGCCGCGCTTGCGTCTTGTTCGGCCTGGAGCAGCGTGGATTGTACGCTTGGCTTTCCGATACGGTCAGAAGCACCTCATCGAGATGGATTGCAGACCAGTTGTACGAGAAGCCATCGCCAATTTGAATCCAGTCTGAAAGCCCATCTCGGACCGACTACGTGATCGAACTTGATTTTGATCGGACAGATTGCGAAGAACATCACTTCCTGCCGATTATATCCCGATTCCTGGTGAGCGTATCGAGCTGGGTCCCGGTACATTCCGGGCCGAAATTCTCATCATGCTCTCGATGGCGAAGTGTTGCATTTCGGAGGAACATCAGCACGCTCGTCTGTGGAACAAGCGAGACAGAATTCTCCGGATATCCTGATTGCCGAGACGTTTCGATGAAGGCGGTTGAAACCGCAATCAATATGTCGAGTGGGAGCAATTCGACATCAAGTGCCCTTGATGCGGCTCGACAAAAAGGGTGTTTGGCAGTTAGCGGAAAGTCTTGGGGGGCCTGATTTAATCAGGATCGTTCAAGAAAACACTCACAATTGCTATCGGTTCGCGCATACCAAGCATGATTGGGGATATCGATGCGGATGTGCCCCGCGTTAAACTTTGCGCCACAAGGCTGCGAATTCGCGAACTATCAGTCGATTCGCTGCGGCAAAACAAAAACGGCCGGGTCTTTCGACCCGGCCGTTCAAAATTCTAAACCGCTAGTGCAGCGCAGCTAAACTTTAGCTCGCCTTCTTCACGAACTCCGCCTTCGGCAGCTTCTTCTCGATCGCGCGCTTCAGGTCGAGCGCGCGGGGCGAGAGGACGTCGGCCTTGGCCTTGAGCAGGAAGGCGTCGAGGCCGCCATTGTGGTCGACGCTCTTGATCGCGTTGGTCGAGACGCGCAGGCGCACGTTGCGGCCGAGCGCATCCGAGATGAAGGTGACGTTGCACAGGTTCGGCAGGAACCGGCGCTTGGTCTTGATGTTCGAGTGGCTGACCTTGTGGCCCACCATCGGGCCCTTGGCCGTCAGTTCACAGCGACGCGACATTTCAAAAAATCCTCTGCCATCCCCGATCTCCGCCCTTTTATAAGGGCCGGTCCGGGGGTCCAAAATCATGTCCTTCTCGGGAACCGCGGACGTATAGGGGCTGGCTTTCCGGGCGTCAAGGTTGGAAGCGGCAAATGCAGTGGGGGAAAGCCGGTTTTATCAGTGTTCCCAAGCCTTAACAGGCCGGCCCGGCTTCTGTAAACCGCGCCTAAGTGCATCATATAAACGGCGTATTCGACGCCGAAATCAGGAAACATGGATTTTCCGGCAGGCGGTGCGGCGCATTTGTTCAAATGCGCGCCAAATCCCAGCCAAAACCCCATGCGAATTTTGATTGAAACGGCATACGCATGGTTGGTGGTTTGCCGGATAGTATTGCCAGATGAATGACCGATCGCGCGCCGTTGAGGACACTCAGTCAGTGACCACCGCCAGCAGGATGCCGCCTTTCTCCGCCGTTTTTTGGCTGCGGGCGCTCGGCGGGCTGTGCACGGCCGCGGTGATGCTGCTGGTTCCGCAGCATCCGGCGCACGCCCAGGGCCGGCTCGACGCGCGCTATGAGGCGACCTTGGCCGGGATTCCCGTCGGCCGCGGCGCCTGGACCATCGAAATATCAGACGACACGTTTTCCGCCGCGGCCTCCGGCGGCACCGCGGGGCTGTTAAAAGCCTTCGCCGGCGGCTCCGGCAGCAGCGCCTCGCAGGGCCGGATCGTCAACGGCGCGCTGGTCTCGACCGGCTATGCCGCGACCACCACCACCTCGAAGAAATCCGAAACCATCCGGATGGCGCTGGTCAACGGCTATGTGAAGGAGTTCGTGATCGAGCCGGAACCGCCGGTTGATCCCGACCGCGTTCCCGTCACCGATGCGCAGCGCCACGGCGTCTACGATCCGATGACCGGCGCGATCCTGCGGGTGCCGGGCAATGGCGAGATCATGGCGCCGGATTCCTGCCGCACCGGGGCTGCGATCTTCGACGGCCGCATGCGCTACGATCTCAAGCTCGATTTCAAGCGGATGGAAACCGTCAAGGCGGAAAAGGGCTATCAGGGCCCGGTGCTGGTCTGCGCGCTCTATTTCACGCCGGTGTCGGGCTACATCCCGGATCGCCCGGTCATCAAATATCTCTCGGCGGAGCGCAAGATGGAGATCGCGTTCGCGCCGCTGGCGGGAACCCGGATGCTGATTCCCTATCGCATGAGAGTGCCGACCCCGCTCGGCCCCGCGATGCTGGAAGCCACCGAGTTCGTCACATCAGCGGCGCCGCCGCATGCGGTGAAGACGCAGTGAGCTCTTTCTTCTCCCTCCCCCCTTGCGGGGGAGGGTCGGGGTGGGGGGTGGCTACAAGCTCAGTGCTCGTTGAACCCCCACCCCGACCCCTAAGAGCGAGCTTCGCTCGTCTCGACCCCGCAAGGGGGAGGGGAGCAGCAAGAGGGAGAGGCGCCACCATCACAACCACCGGAATCACGCTTGACTCTGCTCCACTTCTGATTCGACTCCCGCCCCGCGCCAATCGTAACGAATTCGTCGAAAAACCGTCGCTTGTGGGACCGCTCAAGACTTGATCTAGTGCCGCTGGGGATCATGAGTGCGAGATGTTGCGGTGAACGTTTCAGGAGTTGGGTTGAGTCAGCGATTCGGGCGCGATTCGTTCCGGACTCGTTCCAGAGCTTAAGCCGCGACCCCTGAGACGTCGCATAGTGAGACACCTCTTCAAAGCAAGCGACGCAGAAACTACCTGAAATCATGGCCTTTTCGTCTCCTCCGCCGCTTTTCTCGCAAAACTTGTTTTCCAATGACAGGGCGCCCGGCGCCGGCGTCACCGCGGTGCTCGGGCCGACCAACACCGGCAAAACCCATCTCGCGATCGAGCGGATGGTCGCGCACTCCTCGGGGGTGATCGGCCTGCCGCTGCGGCTATTGGCGCGCGAGGTCTACAACAAGATCGTCGACCGGGTCGGCGCCGACGCGGTGGCGCTGGTTACCGGCGAGGAGAAGATCAAGCCGCCGAAGGCGCGCTATTGGGTGTCCACCGTGGAGGCGATGCCGCGGGATCTCGACGTGTCGTTTTTGGCGGTCGATGAAATCCAGATCGCGGCCGATCTCGAGCGCGGCCATGTCTTCACCGACCGCATTTTGCACCGGCGCGGCCGCGACGAGACGCTGCTGCTGGGGGCCGCCACCATGCGCCCGATCATCGAGCGGTTGTTGCCCGGCGCCAGCATTGTGACGCGGCCGCGGCTGTCGCAGCTTGAATTCGCCGGCGACCGCAAGATCACCCGGCAGCCGCGCCGCACCGCGATCGTGGCGTTCTCGGCCGATGAAGTTTACGCCATCGCCGAACTCATCAAACGCCAGCATGGCGGCGCCGCGGTGGTGCTGGGCTCGCTCAGCCCGCGCACCCGCAACGCGCAGGTGGCGATGTTCCAGTCCGGCGACGTCGATTATCTCGTCGCCACCGACGCGGTCGGGATGGGGCTGAACCTCGACGTCGACCACGTCGCGTTCGCCTCCGACCGCAAATATGACGGTTATCAATTCCGCAGGCTCAATCCGTCCGAATTCGCGCAGATCGCCGGCCGCGCCGGCCGCGCCACGCGGGATGGCACCTTCGGCACCACTGGCCGCTGTGCGCCGTTCGAGCCGGAATTGGTCAATGCGCTGCAGAATCACACGTTCGAGAGCGTGAAAGTGCTGCAATGGCGCAATTCGCGGCTGGATTTCACTTCCTTGGGCGCTTTGCAGGTGTCTTTGGCGCTGTCGCCGTCGCATGAGGCGCTGACCCGGGCGCCGATCGCCGAGGATCTGCGGGTGCTGGATCACGCCGCGCGCGACGCCGATGTGCGAGACATGGCGGTAGGCCCTGCGGCCGTGGAACGGCTGTGGGACGCCTGCCAGATTCCGGATTACCGCAAGATCGCGCCCGCCGCCCATGCCGAATTGGTTACCACTTTGTTCGGTTTTCTCATGCAAAAGGGCCGGATTCCCGATGCCTGGTTCAGAGCCCAGGTCGATCAGGCCGACAACGTCAATGGCGATATCGACACGCTATCGGCCCGGATCGCGCAGATCCGGACCTGGACCTTCGTCGCCAACCGCCCGGACTGGCTGGCCGACCCCGAACATTGGCAGGGGATCGCACGTGACGTTGAAAATAAATTGTCCGATGCGCTGCATGAACGGCTTACGGAGCGTTTCGTTGACCGCCGTACCAGTGTATTGATGCGCCGCCTGCGGGAGAACACGGTGTTGAATACGGAAATCGGCAAGACTGGCGAAGTGATCGTGGAAGGCCACGTGATTGGCCGCCTCGATGGATTCACCTTTGCGCCAGACGCGGCGGAAGCCGGATCCGATGCGAAAGCGTTGCAGGCGACCGCGCAGAAGGCGCTGGCCGGCGAAATCGACGCGCGTGCCGAAAAACTGGCCGCCGCGCCGGACGATCAGTTCGTGCTGGCGTCCGACGGCACCCTCCGCTGGACCGGCGACGCGGTGGCCAAACTGGTCGCCGCCGACGACGCGCTGCATCCGCGGCTGCGCATCATTTCCGATGACCGCCTCAACGGCGCGCCGCGCGAAGCGGTACAGGCCCGGCTCGATCTGTGGCTGAAGACGCATATCGAGAAACTGCTCGGGCCGCTGTTCGATCTCACCAAGGCCGAGGACATCACCGGCATCGCGCGCGGCATTGCGTTCCAGCTGATCGAAGCGCTGGGCGTGCTGGAGCGCGCGAAAATTTCCACCGAGATGAAGGATCTCGATCAGCCGTCGCGCGCCTCATTGCGCAAATACGGCGTGCGGTTCGGCGCCTATCACATCTATGTGCCGCCGCTGTTGAAACCCGCGGCGCGGGCGCTGGCGTCGCTGTTGTGGGCGCAGAAGCAGGACAACGTCGATATGTCCGCGCTGTCAGGCGCGCAGCATCTGGCCGGCAGCGGCCGGACCTCGTTCCCGGTCGACAAGGCGTTGCCGCGCGATGCCTATCGCGTGCTCGGCTACAAGCAATGCGGCGAGCGCGCGGTGCGCGTCGACATCCTGGAACGTCTCGCCGATCTCATTCGTCCCGCTTTGTCGTGGCGCGAATCGTCCCCGGGTGAAAAGCCCGCCGGCGCGTTCGACGGCCGCAGCTTTGTGGTGACGCAGGCGATGACCTCGCTGACCGGCTCGGCCGGTGAAGATTTTGCCTCGGTGCTGCGCGCGCTCGGCTATCGCAGCGAGAAACGCGCGCCCTTGCCGCCGAAGCCGGTGATGGTGGAAGTGCCCGTGGTGGTGGAAGCGCCCGCGGAAGCAACGAGCGTGGAAGCGGCGGTGCTTGAGGCGCTCGCCGCCGAGAATGCATCTGCAGAAGCGGCGTCGGCGGAAGCCGTGACGACGGCTGAGGCTGCCGCGTCGGAACCCGCTGCTGTTGCAGAGACCGACGCTGTCGCTGAAGTAACCCATGATGCGCCGCCGGCTGAAGAGGCTGCGGCACCGTCGGCACCCCCAGTTGAAGAGCCGGCGCCGGTTGAAGCTCCAGTAGTCGAAGCGGCCGTTGTTGAAGCCGCTCCTGTAGAGGAAACCGCGCCCGCCGAAGCCGCGCAGGAACCTGCAGCCTCTGTTGAGGCTGCAACATCCGAAGCGCCGCAAGATCAGGCCCCCGCTGAAGCCGCCGCGGCTGCGCCCGATGCCGCTCCCGCAACGCCGGAGTTGATCGAAGTCTGGCGGCCCGGCGGTCGCTCGGAAGAGCGTCGCCCGCGGCACGATCGCAACCGCCATCAACGCCATCAGGGCAATCAGCCCGTCGCGCAAGACGGCGCGCCGGCCGCAGGCGAAGCCGGCGCCGGCGAGAAGCGCGAGCATCACCGGCGCGGCCGCCGCAACAACGAGTTCCGCAAGCCGCGTACCGACGCGCCTGGCGTTACTGCGGCAGCGCCCGCGGATGGCGCCCCGGCGCCGGCCGAAGCGCGCATCGATCAGCGTCCCGACCAACGCAATGACCGCAACCGTCCGCCGCGTGAGCGTTTTGAGGGCAAGGACCGCGAGAAGGGCGATCGGCCCAAGTTCCAGGGGAATCGCGACGGCGATCGCAATAAAGGCGGCGACCGCAACAAGGGCGGCCGCGATTTCGGTGGCCGCGACAAGGGCGGGCGCGACAAGCGCGACAGCGGTCCGTCGCATCGTCAATGGGCGACCAGCGCCGCACCGCGCGAGCGCGATCGGCCGATCGACCCGAATTCGCCGTTTGCCAAACTGGCCGCGCTTAAGGAGCAGCTCGCCGGCAACCGCAAGGACTAGGTTTGTTGCGAATGGTGTCGTTTGGAGCGCCAGCGTCTCGATAAATGGTTGTGGCATGCGCGGGTGGTCAAGGCTCGCACCAGCGCGGCCGCGCTGGTCGAGGCCGGTCATGTCCGCATCAATGGCGTGCGCGAGAAATCACCGGGTCATGCCATCAAGCCCGGCGATGTCCTGACCATCGGGCTCGATCACAGCGTCCGCATCCTCAAAGTGATCGGGTTTGCCGAGCGCCGCGGCGACGCCTCGGCGGCACGCGTGCTCTATGATGATCTGAAGCCGCCGGATTTGCAGAATCAGCCGGAATAGCTATCTGCAATTAAACAACAGGCCTGCACAAAAACCCCTCGCGGGTGTGCCGCGCTTCACTTGCGGCTGCGGGGTTCATGCGCTACGCAAACCTCTCAAAATTGACCGTTTCGGAGCCTCGGAGACTGGACTAGATGACTTACGTCGTCACTGAAGCCTGCATTAAATGCAAATATACCGATTGCGTTGAAGTCTGCCCGGTGGACTGCTTCTACGAGGGTGACAACATGCTGGTCATCCATCCCGATGAATGCATCGATTGCGGTGTGTGCGAGCCGGAATGCCCTGCCGACGCCATCAAGCCGGATACCGAGCCGGGCCTTGAGAAGTGGCTCGAGGTCAACACCGAGTACGCCAAGAGCTGGCCGAACATCACCCAGAAGAAGGACTCACCGGCGGACGCCAAGGAGTTCGAGGGGGTCGAAGGCAAGTTCGAGAAATATTTTTCTCCGGCGCCGGGTACCGGTGACTAATTATTCGGTCACGCTTTGGTGAGGCTTTTCAAGCCTCGCCACCCGCCGACTTAACCCTAATCCGGATTGATAGGTCCGAAACGGCCCGTAAGCTGTTGCCACATCGCCTAAATCATTGATTTTTGCGGAATTTGTGCTATATTAGGCACAATACAAGCCGAACCCAGCCATGCGTATCCTGTGGCGTCAGAGGTTCCCGTGAAAACATCGAACAGGGGCGTGGCAGTTCCGCGCGCAGGCTGTGTCACAGAAAACGCGTAAAAAGAGTATTACCAAGGGTTCCAAAAAAGCCGCTGCGGTCAGCCGTAGTGCAACCAAGAGCCGTGTCCGGACTTCTGCCAAGGATACCCGGGCCGCCGCCAAGGCCACGGCTGCAAAATCCTCGAAAAACAAAAGAAGCGCAATGCCAAACAAGACTGCAAAAACTGCCGCGAAAGCGACCGTTTCGAAGGCCACTGCTTCGAAGGTCGCCGCTCCCAAAGTCGCCGCTCCCAAGGCTCCCCTGAAGCCCGCCCCTGTGAAAGCCCCTGTCTCGAAGCCGGTGGCTGCCGCCGCTGCGAAGCCCGTCGCCGCCAAGCCGGCGGTTGCCGCTCCGCGCGTCGAGGAGCCGAAGAAGGCGCTGACCCAGCGCCAGGGCTTCAAGACCAACGAATTCGTGGTGTATCCCGCCCATGGCGTTGGCCAGATCCTGGCCATCGAGGAGCAGGAAATCGCCGGCGCCAAGCTTGAGCTGTTCGTGATCAATTTCATGAAGGACAAGATGACCTTGCGGGTGCCGACCGCCAAGGTCGCCAATGTCGGCATGCGCAAGCTGTCGGAGCCGGCGCTGGTCAAGCGCGCGCTGGAGACGCTCAAGGGCCGCGCCCGCGTCAAGCGCACGATGTGGTCCCGCCGCGCGCAGGAATACGAAGCCAAGATCAATTCGGGTGATATCGTTGCGATCGCCGAAGTCGTGCGCGACCTCTATCGCTCCGAATCGCAGCCCGAGCAGTCCTACAGCGAACGGCAGCTCTACGAAGCCGCCCTCGATCGCCTGTCGCGCGAGATCGCCGTCGTGCAGCACGTCACCGAGACCGAAGCGGTCAAGGAAATCGAAGGCCAGCTCGCCAAGAGCCCGCGCCGCGGTGCCAAGGCCGAGACCGAGGCCGGCGCGGAAGGCGATGCCGACGCGGACGCCGATGGTGACAGCGACGGCGACGACACTGCCGTGGCCGACGAGGCCGCGTAAGCGGTTTTATCGGATTGAGATAAGAAAAAGCCCGGTCGTAAGACCGGGCTTTTTTGTTTTGCGCGCGTGGTTAGGCGAAACTCATCCGCCCGTCGTCCCGGCCCGGCGCGCAATTGCGCGTAAGGCGCCGGGACCCGTACGCCGTGTCGTCTCGTTTTGTGCATTGTGGCAGACGCCTTCTATAACCACCGGCGCCAGGGGTTATGGGTCCCGGCGCAAGGCCGGGACGACGAAGGTTTTGTTTCGGACGACCGAGATCACAAAGTTCGTCATTCCGGGGCATCGCGAAGCGATGAGCCCGGAACCCATACCCCCTGTATTGAAGTTCGACATCCAGACGCTGTCGCAGGGCGTACGGATTCCGGGCTCGCGCAAAAGCGCGCCCCGGAATGACGAAATCGTTGAGGGCCGCGTTCGTTGCCTCAATCCACCACGATCTTCACCCGGTCTCGCGCCTTGATCTGCGCGCGGGAGTCGAGGCCGTTGAGGACGCGGAAGCGCTCGATCGGGTGGTCGACGCCGGCCATGCGGTGCGACAGCAATTCCACGGTGTCGCCGGGTTGCGCGGTTATCACCTTGATGCGCAAGGGACGGGCGGCCTGGATTTCCTCGAGCGTCAGCCGGCGGAACGAATTCACGGTCTCGCGGGCGTTGCGTTCGCTCTCGGTGGACTTCTGCTTGGCGGCGAAGATGAAGCGGTAGACGTCGCTGCCGAAGCGCAGCGCATAGACCTTGAATTCCCATTGATCGCCGTGCGCGGTGGCTGACGCCGCCGGGAAGCCGTTGATGGTGATGTCTTCGGTCGAGGCCTTGTCGACATTCTCCATCCAGCCCGAATTGAGATAGTCGCCGAGCGACTGTTCGGACGGCACCCGCACGACATCGAAGCGCATCGCCTGCGAGCCGCCCTCACGAACGCCGATCACCGCCTGCGCGGTGTTATCCAGCGTGAACGTATCCGGCGCGCTGAAGGTGAAGCCGAGTTTGGGATGCAGGAAGCGGTGTCCGCGCACAAAGCCTTCGCTCGGGTCTTCGCCATAGACGATGTTGTCGATCGCCGCGAGATAGGTTTCGCGGTCGCGCTCGCCGCCTTCGGGCGATGAATATTGCCGCGCGCTGGCCTGCGCGCTCTGGATCCGCTCCGGCGTTGCCGGATGCGACGACAGGAAGTCCTGGGCGCGCGGGTCGACCGAGGCCCTGCCCGCCTTCAGTTCGGCGTTGCGCTCCATCGAGGTCAGGAAGCGCGACGCGCCATAGGGATCGAAATGCGCGCGGGCCGAAATGCCGACGCCGATATTGTCGGCCTCGAATTCCTGCTGGCGCGAGAAGCTCGCCATCGTCAATTTGGTCTTGGCCAGCGCCAGCGCGGTCAGATCGGGATCGGTGCTCATGTCGGTGACGACCTTGGTGACGACGGCGGCCTGCCGCGCCTGGTCTTCACGAATCGCGGCGTGCTTGGCCAGCACATGCGCCATCTCGTGGGACAACACCGAGGATAGTTCCGAGGTGTCGCAGGCCAGCGCGATCAGGCCGCGGGTCACGTAAAGCTGGCCGGTCGGCAACGCGAACGCGTTCACGGCACCGGAATTGAGGATCGTGACCCTGTAGGCCTGATCGGGACGATCGGAAGCCGCGACCAGCCGGTCGACGGTCTTGCCGATCAGGGCTTCGAGCTGCGGATCGTCATAGGCGCCGCCATAGGACGACAGAATGCGTTCATGCTCGCGCTCCGCGGCGGGCGTCGGGGTGACGGTATGGTTGGGCTTGATGACCGGGGTCGGGGTGGCCGGCGAATTGGCGGTCTGGAAGCGGCCGACGTCCCCGCAAGCGGCCAGTATGAGGCTTGCGCACAGCAGAACGGCCGCAGCCCGAAGGCGGCGGTTCAGTCTGGTCTCGCGCCGTCCCGCACACTCTGACACCGACACCGTCGTCACTCGATTTGGAGCGAGCTAATTCTCGCCCAACAGTTCAATCTGCCCCAACCGGAGCGCCTCAATTCGTGGGCCGCCACGCGCCTCGATCCAGCCGCGGACACGAATCCGTCGATTTTCGAGGGACTTAAGCATGATTCCGGCCCCCTCGAACACGGGGATCATGCGCTTTGGAATAGTCACAGCGAAGTCCCGTGTCCAGTTCCGCCCGAAATTCAAGTAAGTCGTTGCCCCGGCTTGCCGAACCGACAAAACCTTGCCCTCGACAACCGAAAAACGCCCGATCCCGGCCAAAATATCGCCCGGACTTTCAGTGTTTTTTATGACGGCCGGATCGGCCCAGATTCCCCGTTTCGCGATCCGTGCCGAAGCCTCGGCCGCCCCCAAGGTCGCCGCACACTCCTTGTCCGCCACAGTGGCCGCGACCAGCGCCGCGCCCTGCGCCAGCAACGTGGCTTGCACCGGTGTGTCGGAGGAACCGATAAACACAAAGGCCGGCTGGCGGCCGTAGCGATCTGGCGTGTCGTCGTCGCCGCGCAGCGTCACCTCGTGACCTCCAATGATCGCGGCCAATGCCGCGGCACGGTTCGCGTTGGTGTCGGTGGCCGGGACCGGTTCGATGCCGATCAGGCTGACGTCGCGGCCGTCGTCCAGGCGAAAGCTGCGCGCATCGATCACCTCGGTGACGCGGCCTTCGCCCTGCGGGGCGAACGCGCATCCGGCCGCGATCGCGGGATCGATCGCCGCCGCGATCACGAGTGACGCTATGATCACGAGTGCCGCCGCGATCACAGGTGACGCCGCGATCACAGGGACCGAGAGCGCGATCGTTGCACGGCGCGCGCGTCGAAACCGGTTTGATATCGCCGACAGAAACATGACGCCATGTTCTCATAAACAGTGCATTCCGCTTAGCGGAAAAACACAGCTTTCGCGGGGGGCGGCGGCGCCTTGCCGCTGCGCATGGCATACGGCATGATTGCCGCAACAGAAATCAAGGTCGCCGGCAACACGGCACGGCCATAGGGAGGCTGCATGAAACGGGTATTTTCCGGTGTCTTGGCATCGCTGATGGCGCTGGCCGCGACATCAGCGATGGCGCAAAGCAAGCCGCCGTTAAAACTCGGCGGCATCCTCGATATGTCCGGTCTCTATGCCGATATCACCGGACCCGGCAGCGAGATGGCTGCCAAAATGGCGGTCGAGGATTTCGGCGGCGAAGTGCTCGGCCGCAAGGTCGAGATCGTGGTGGCGGATCATCTCAACAAGGCGGATCTTGCCGCCAACATCGCCCGCGACATGCTCGACAGTCAGGGCGTCGAGATGATCTTCGACGTCGCGGCGTCCGCGACCGCGCTGGCGGCCGGTGAGGTCGCGAAAGCGCGCAACAAGATCATCATGTTCTCCGGCCCCGGGTCGATCCGGCTGTCCAACGAAGCCTGCGGTCCCTATACCGTGCACTACGTGTTCGACACCTTCGCGCAGGCCAATGTGACCGGGCTTGCCGCGGTGAAATCCGGCCTCGATACCTGGTTCTTCCTGACCGCGGATTACGCGTTCGGCCAGGATTTGGAAAAGGACACTACGAACGTGGTGCTGAAATCCGGCGGCAAGGTGCTGGGCAGCGTCCGGCATCCGCTCAACACCTCGGATTTCTCCTCGTTCCTGCTGCAGGCGCAGGCCTCGAAGGCCAAGGTGATCGGGCTCGCCAATGCCGGCGGCGACACCATCAACGCGATCAAGCAGGGCGCCGAATTCGGCGTCATGAAGGGCGGCCAGAAGATGTCGCCGCTGCTCGCTTTCGTTACCGATATCGACAGCGTTGGCCTCGAGACCGCGCAGGGCCTGCTGCTGGCGGAAGCGTTCTATTGGGATCTCAACGACGACACCCGCGCCTTCTCCAAGCGCTTCATGGATCGCATCAAGCGGGTGCCGACCTCGGCGCAGGCCGGCGTCTATTCATCGGTGCTGCATTATCTGCAGGCCGTGAAGGCCGCCGGCACCACCGACCCGGCCGCGGTGATGAAAATCATGAAGGACACCCCGATCAACGACATGTTCGCCAGGAACGGCCGCATCCGCGAGGACGGCCGCATGGTGCACGACATGTATCTATTCGAGGTCAAGAAGCCCTCGGAATCCAAGGGGCGCTGGGACGACTACAAGCTGCTCGCGACCGTTCCCGGCGATGAGGCGTTCCAGTCACTGGAATTATCGCGCTGCCCGCTGGTGAAGAAATAGCCTTTCGTCATTGCGAGCGGAGCGAAGCAATCCAGAGTAACGAAGAAAGACTGTATTGCTTCGTCGCGGAGTTTATCGTCGGGCTGGCCGAAGGCCAGACCCGGTGGCTCCTCGCAATGACGGCGTGAAAAATTACAATTCGACCAACAACAACAACGAAAGCGAAAACGCATGACAGACATGGTGCTCCAGAATCTCGAAAACGGCCTGCTCACCATCACCATGAACCGGGCCGATCGGCGCAACGCGCTCAATCCCGAGATGACCCAGGGCTTGGTTGAGGCAGCGCGCCGCGCCGGCGAGGATCACGACGTTCGCGCCGTACTGCTCAAGGGCGCCGGCGGCACCTTCTGCGTCGGCGGCGACGTCAAGTCGATGGCGGCAGGGCGCGCGCCGCTGCCGTTCGAAGCCAAGATGGCGAATCTCCGTCGCGGCATGGAAGTCTCTCGCCTGCTGCATCTGCTGCCCAAGCCGGTGGTGGCGCAGGTCGATGGCGCCGCTGCGGGCGCCGGGCTGTCGATCGCGCTGGCCTGCGATCTCCGCGTCGCCAGCGCCTCGGTGAAGATCACCACCGCTTTCGCCAAGGTCGGTTTGTCTGGCGATTACGGCGGCACCTACTTCCTGACCCAGATGCTCGGCAGCGCCAAGGCGCGCGAGCTTTATCTGATGTCGCCGGTCTTGAGCGGACAGGAAGCGCTCGCGCTCGGCATGGTCACGAAGGTCGTTCCCGACGCCGAAGTCGATGCCGCGGCCCATGAACTGGCGATGTCCCTGGCGCAGGGCCCGTCGGTGACCCTCGGGTACATCAAGCGCAACATCAACAATGCCGAGACGATGTCGCTGGAAGCCTGTTTCGACGGCGAAGCGATCCATCATTCCCGCGCCGGCGAGACCGCCGACCACAAGGAAGCCGCCAAAGCGTTCGTCGAGAAGCGCAAGCCGGTGTTTCACGGGCATTGACGGCTGGGAGCGCTGACATGGCCGGCTACGTGCGATTGCGGCAGATCTGTCTGGTGGCGCCGCATCTGGAGCCGCTGATTGGCGATCTCTCAGCAATCATGGGCCTGAAGGTCTGTTACCGCGACGGTAACGTTGAGAAATACGGCCTGGAGAATGCGCTGCTGCCGGTCGATACCATCCTGCTGGAAGTGGTCGCGCCGTTTCAGCCGGGCACCGCCGCGGGGCGTTTCATCGACAAGACCGGCGGCCGCGGCGGCTATATGGCGATCTTCTGTTGCGACGATCCCGACGAACGCGGCGCGCACGCCAAGACTTTGGGCGTGCGCACCACCAATGTGATCGATCACGCGCCCTATCGCGGCGTGCAATTGCATCCGCGCGATTGCCGCGCCGCCTTCATCGAATTCAACCACACCGCAGGCAGCGACGACATTCTCGGGCCCTATCCGCCCGCGGGCCCGGATTGGCAGAAATCGATCGCCAAGGATGTGACGCAGGCGCTGATCGGCGTCGAAATGCAAAGCCCGGAGCCGCAGGATCTGGCTGCGCATTGGGGCAGGATTGTCGGAGTCGCCGTCAGCCAGGGTGAGGGCGGTACGCCGGAACTGAAACTGCCGAATTGCAGTTTTCGCTTCGTCAAGGGTGCGGCCGAGATCATGAGCGGGCTGACATTCCGGGTCGCGGATATCGCCGCGGTCCGCCATGCTGCCACCGCCAAGGGCTATGAAGTCTCCGGCGATACTTTCTTGATTGGCGGCGTTACATTCCAGCTCGCGGCGTGAACATCTTACGGAAACGAGCCTTCAAGATTTCGTCATGCCCGGGCTTGTCCCGGGCATCCACGTCTTGAGCATCGCGCAGCAAGCAAGACGTGGATGGCCGGGCATAGGCGAGCGCAAGCGACGCCGTCCTTCAGACGGCTATGCCCGGCCATGACGAGATTGTAATTCAAGGCAGCGTTTAAAGGTCCGGAATGTCCCATCCCCTCGACAGTTTCTTCGCGCCCGGCAGCATCGCGCTGATCGGCGCCTCGCGCGACCATGAGAAGATTCCGGGGCGGCTATTGGCGTTCCTGCGCAAGAACGAATTTCCGGGGCAGATCTATCCGGTCAATCCGAACTATGGCGATATCGACGGGCTGAAATGCTTCAAGTCGATTACCGAGATCGGTCAGCCGATCGACCTCGCCATCATCATCATTCCGGCGCGGGCTGTGATCGGTGCGCTGGAAGAGTGCGCCGCGGCTGGCGTCAAGAATTGCGTGATCATCTCCTCCGGCTTCGCAGAGGAGGGCGGCGACAGTGCGGCGATGCAGGACCGGATTGTGGCCATCGCCAAGCGCACGGGAATGCGGATTTCCGGTCCCAATGCCGAAGGCTTCATGAGCGAGGTGCAGAAGGTCGCCGCGACCTTCAGTCCGACCGTCGATGTCAAGCCGGGCCATGTGCCGCTGGTTGCCACCAGGAAGCGGATTGCCGTTGTCGCGCAATCGGGCGGCATCGGGTTTGCCATCAAGCATCGTGCGAAGGCGCTGGGCGTTGCGATCAGCTATTGCGTCAGCGCCGGCAATGAAAGCGATCTCGGCGCCGGAGAATTCCTGGAATACATGGTGCAGGATGCGTCCACCGACGTGATCCTGCTGTTCATCGAGGGTATCCGCGACGTCGATAAATTCGTGGCCGCAGCCAGACGCGCGGCGGAGGTCGGCAAGCCGGTGATCGTCACCAAGGTCGGCCGCTCGGGTGCGGGCCAGCGCGCGGCGGCCTCGCACACCGCGAGCATGGCCGGCTGGTCGGCGGCCTATGACGCTGTGTTCGCCAAATACGGCTTCATTGTTTCCAACGACATGGACGAGGCCGTGACCATCGCCGCGGTGCTCGCCAGCAATCCGCTGCCGAAAGGCGATCGCGTCGCGGTGCTGACCGTGTCCGGTGGCGCGGGCATTTGGGGGGCCGACACCGTATCCATGCAGGGTATGAAGGTGCCTTCCTTGTCGGAAGGCATCCAGTCCGAGATCAAAAAATGGATGCCGTCCTATGGCGCAGCCGGCAATCCCGTCGACGTGACCGCGCAGGGCGTCAGCAGCGGCGGATTGCAGAAGAGCATCGAACTGTTCGATGCGTCGAACGAAGTCGACGCGACGCTGGTGATAATGTCGTTCTCCAGCGAAACCCGGATGCCGTTCAACGAAGCCGAGCTGAAGCCGGTGATATCAGCGCAGAACAAGCCGGTGGTGTTCTATTCCTACACGTTGCCCTCGGACTTTGCGCGGCGGGAACTCGCGAAATCGGGTGTGGTGATCCTGTCGGGCCTGACCCATGTCGGTGTCGCGATGCGGCGGCTGCACGATTATTCAAAGTTCAAGCTGCCTCCGGCGGCGGATGCGGCAGTCCTGCCGGTGCGCGATTTTTCCGCGCATTTGAAATCACCAACCTTGTCGGAATCCGACAGCAAGGCGCTGTTGCGCGACGCCGGCATCGCGCTGCCGGACGAAGTGCTGGTGACCGAACGTGACGGGCTGGACGCCGCGATCGCCAGAGCGGGCTTTCCACTGGTCATGAAGATCCAGTCGCGCGATATCCCGCACAAGAGCGAAGTCGGCGGCGTGCGCGTCAACATCACCACCAAGGGCGAAGCGTTCTCGACCTATCAATTGCTGCTCGACAACGCGCGCAAGCATCGTCCCAGCGCCGATATCCAGGGCGTGCTGGTCGGGCCGATGGCCAAAAAAGGCGTCGAGATCATCGTCGGCACGCTGACGGACGCGACCTTTGGGCCGATGATCATGGTGGGCCTCGGCGGCATCACCACGGAATTGTTCAGGGACGTGATCTATCGCCCCGCGCCGGTGAGCGCGACGGAAGCGAGCGCGATGCTGGCCGAACTGAAGGCCGCCCCCTTGCTCAGCGGTTTCCGTGGTGCGGCGAAGACCGACATCCCGGCGCTGTCAAAACTGATCTCGCAAATATCGGTGCTGGCAGCGAACGCACGCGGAGAGATTGCCGAGATCGAACTCAATCCGGTGCTCGTGCATCCGGAAGGGTATGGTGTGACGATCGTCGATGCGTTGGTGGTGGGGAAGAGTTAGTTCGGGGCGCCGCAGCGCCAGCAGCTCGGCTGCCGCTCAACAGAGGCAGCGCGCTCCCTCGCCCCGCTTGCGGGGAGAGGGCTGGGGTGAGGGGGCGTCTCAACAGCCGCTGATACGCCCCCTCACCCGGATCGTTCCGGACGATGCTTCGCATCGCCGGCGATCCGACCTCTCCCGCACGCGGGGAGAGGTAAATGCTACCGCCCCTTGAAATTCGCGACGCGGCGCTCGGCGGTGGCCTTGACGCCTTCCTTGAAGTCTTCGGTGGCGCGCAGCTTGGTCTGCTCGACCAGTTCGTGGTTGGTCGCGGCCAGCACGCGGTCGGCGAGGTTGCCGCGCATGGTGGCGCGGGTCGAGATCAGGCCGAGCGGCGAGCATTCGGCGATTTCGGCGGCGAGCTTCATCGCCTCAGTGCGGACCTGGTCCTGCGGCACGCAGACATTGGCGAGGCCCATCCGATAGGCTTCTTCGCCGGTGACGCGGCGGCTGGTGTAGAAAATCAGCTCGGCATTGTTCTGGCCGACCAGATCGGGAAGCGTCGCGGTCAAGCCAAAGCCCGGATGGAAACCGAGCTTGGTGAAGTTCGCGGCGAAGCGCGCTTCAGGACAGGTGACGCGGAAATCCGCCGACACCGCGAGGCCCAAGCCGCCGCCGATGGCCGCGCCATGCACCGCCGCCACGATCGGCTTCTTGTTGCGGAAAATGCGCACGGCCTGAACGTAGAGATGGTTGATCGGCAGATTGGACGCCGGATCGTTCTTGGCGCGCTCTTCCTGCTCCTGGCGGGCGGGATCGCCGAAATTGGCACCGGCGCAGAACGCCTTGCCCTGGGCTGCGAGCACCGAGGCGCGGATTTCGATGTCGTTGTCGAATTCCTCGAGCGCGTCCGCGATCTGGTTGATCAGCGAGACGTCGAAGAAGTTCAGCGGCGGCTTGCGGATTTCGATCAGGCCGACGTGACCATGCTTCTCGACGCCGATATCAGTGTAATTTGCCATGATGTTTCCTTTTTGAATGAGTGCAGGCCGCGCGTCTAGCGCAGGCCGAGCCCGCGCGCGATGATGCCGCGCAGCACTTCGGTGGTGCCGCCCTGGATCGTCAGCTTCGGCGCGGTCTTGATCGCGAACGAGAGCTGGTTTTCCAGCGTCTCGCGGTTGGTGGCGTTTTCCTCGACGAAGGCGGCGAGATCGCGCACCCGGTGCGGCAATTGCTGCTCCCAGACCGTGCCGATGTCCTTAACGATCGAGGCTTCCACCACCGGCTCCTTGCCGGCCTGCAACATGCCGGCGACCGACACCGACATCCGCCGCATGGTGTGCAATTGCGCCACCAGACGGCCGATGCCCTCGGCGCTGCGGGTATCCGGGTTCTTGCCGACCGCGCGCACCAGTTCGGTGAGCACGTAGTAGGTTTCCAGGAAACGTTCGGGGCCGGAGCGCTCATAGGCCAGCTCCGAGGTCGCCTGCTTCCAGGCGCCGTCGACTTCGCCGAGCACGTGATCCTCGGGCACGAAGAAGTCGGTGAAGACCACTTCGTTGAACTCGTACTGGCCGGTGATCTGGCCGATCGGGTTCACCTGGATGCCCGGCTGCTTCATCTTGACCAGAAATTGCGTCAGGCCATGGCGGCGATTTTCCTTGGTCGGCGGCGAGGTGCGGAAGATCGCGATCATGTAATCGGCGATATGGGCCGACGAGGTCCAGATCTTGGTGCCGTTGATCAGATAGCCGCCGTCGGTCTTGGTGGCCTTGGTCTTGGCCGCGAACAGGTCGGAGCCGGAATTGGGCTCGCTCATGCCGATCGCGAAACAGACCTCGCCGCGGCAGATGCGCGGCAGGATGTCCATCTTGATGTTCTCGGGCGCGTATTTCAAAAGCACCGGGCCGCTCTGGCGGTCGGCAACGAAGAAGCGTCGCGTCGGCGCGTTGGCGACGCGCATTTCCTCGGTCACGACATAACGTTCGAGGAACGAGCGCTCATGGCCGCCGTATTTCTTCGGCCAGGTCATGCCGAGCCAGCCCTTGGCGCCGACCTTGCGGGAAAATTCCGGCACGTCGGTGTCTTCGCGATTGGGCTTGTAGGGGTCGAAGGTGCCGGCGGCGATTTCCTCGGCGAGGAAAGCGCGCACTTCCTTGCGCAGCTTTTCGCACTCGGGCGGCAGGCGGATTGGATCGAAACGGAGGGCTGCGGTCATGTTGAATCTCGACTTTCGTGCAGGCTTTAAGTGTTAGCGTGAGGCGACCAGCGGCCACAGCTCGTCGGCGCCGCGCGCGGCCACCAGCCTGCCGAGCTCCACCGCCCAATAGCTCTCGGAGCCGAAATCGTCGCGCCAGGCCAGCGCCCGCAGCGAATAGCGATGCAGGATGTGCTCGATGGTGAAACCGATCGCGCCGTGCACCTGATGGGCGATGCCGCCGCCTTTTTCGGCCGCTTCCGAGCAGCGGATCTTGGCCGCCGCGGCCTCGAGAAACACTTCGTCATCGAATGATTTGGCGTTGGCGATGGCATCCGCGGCAGAAGTCGCCGCCGCCAGCGCCGCCGCCGATTCACCGGCGAGCCGGGCCAGATTGTGCTGCACCGCCTGGAATTTCGAGATCTTCTTCTCGAACGCGACGCGCTCGTTGGAATAGCGCACGCTGATATCGAGCATGGATTCCAGCGCGCCGGCGATCTGCAGGCTGCGCACCACCCCGCCCATCAATAACAGCGCCGTATGGTCGAACCCCTTCGGCGCCGGCTTGATGGTAACGGGCGCAACCTTGTCCAGGGTGACGGTGTCGTTGTTGTCGCCGCCGAGATTGAGGCCGGCTTCGATCCGGCAGTCGCCGGCCTTGATCAGCGCGATCGAGAGGCCATTCGCGCCATTGGCCAGCACGGCGACGTGCTTGGCCATCTTGGCAAAGGGAACGCCGCGGGCGCGGCCGGACAGGCTGCCGTCGGCATTGAGCGTGATGCGGTCCTTCGGGCTTGCGGGCGCGACCGTCATCTCGCCATCGGGCGAAGAGATCTTGGCCTGCGCCAGCAGCCATCCCGCCAGCATCGTTTCGGCCAGCGGTACTGCGATCGCGAAGCGGCCGGCGGCGCTCAGCACGCTAAACCCTTCGGCCATGCTGGCGCCCGAGCCGCCGCAATCTTCCGGCACCCATGACAAGGGAAGGCCGGCCTCGGTCAGCGCCTGCCAGAGCGGGGCTTTCCACTCGCCCTTCTTGTCATGGTTGATGGTTTGGGCGTCGGCGAGATCCGCGAAAATCTTCTCCGCGGTCTCGGCAACAATGTTTTCACTCTCCGCCACAGCGTTCCTCGTTTTCAATCTGGACACACCAGCGCAAGGCTTCCGCGCCCAACCATCGTGCGACCGTTTCTTGGGCCGCACGATGGCGAAAAGCCGGTGCCATGACAAGCCGCGATGTCGGTAGGGCAGCCTGCGAACCCGGCATAAGTGTCGGTGGTATCTGCAATAATTCCGCCCAACGGAGTTTGGCGGATTTGCAGGCAAACCGCGCCACGATATGGTAGACCGCGCATCGCACGCAGCGGGGCTGCTCAAGATCAAAAAGAGGAAATGCGGATGTCCCAAGGTACTTCTGGCGACGGTTTGTGCGCGATTATCACGGGTTCGGCGTCCGGCCTTGGTGCCGCGACCGCGGCCATTCTGGCGAAGGGCGGTGCGCGCATCGTCATCAATTATTCCTCCAGCCAGAAGGAGGCCGAGGAGACCGCCGATCTCTGCCGCAAGGCGGGCGCCGAAATTGCCGTCGTGCAGGGCGATGTGTCCCGCGACGAGGATTGCAAGAAGATCGTGGCGGCGGCGGCGTCCTGGGGCCGGGTCGATGCGCTGATCAACAATGCCGGCACCACCAAGCATATGGCGCATGACAATCTCGACGGCCTGTCGGCAGAAGATTTCCAGCGGCTGTTCGGCGTCAACACCATCGGCCCGTTCCAGATGGTCCGTGCCGCGCGCTCGTTGCTCGAAGCCGGCGCCAAGGCCTCCGGCCGCGCTTCTGCCGTGGTCAACGTGTCGTCGGTCGCCGGCATCAGCGGCATCGGCTCGTCGATCGCCTATGCCGCCAGCAAGGGCGCGCTGAACACCATCACCTATTCGCTGGCGCGCGCGCTGGCACCATTGATCCGCGTCAACACGGTATGCCCCGGCTATATCGACACGCCATGGTTCACCAAGGGCCGTGGCGTCGAAGGTGCTGCCAAGGTTCGCGATGCCGTGGTGGCAAAGGTGCCGCTCAAGCGCGCGTCAACGGCGGAAGACGTCGCGCAACTGGTGTGCTTCCTGGCCACGCCGGCGTCGAGCAACATGACCGGCGAAGTCGTCCGCATGGACGCCGGCGCGCATTTGGTTACCTAATTCGTCATTGCGAGTGCAGCGAAGCAATCCAGGGCGTCAATACGCGCCGCTCCTGGATTGCTTCGTCGCTACGTTCTCGCAATGACGGAAACTGCTGTTTACTTATTCCCGATATCCGGAATCACGCGGCGGGCGACCAGCCGGTTCCAGATGAACAGCACCACCAGCGCGCCGATGGTCGCGGTGATGAAGCCGGCGCCTTGGTCGGGACCGTAATGGCCGATCATCTGGCCGACGAAGGTGGCGAGGAACGCGCCGGCGATGCCGAGCACGGCGGTCAGGATAAATCCGCTTGGATTGTTCGGACCCGGCGAGATCAGCCGTGCGATAATTCCGGCAACGATGCCCACGATCAAAATATACAACATGGCTGGCGTCCTTCTCCTGGAAAAATCCAAACTCCGCCGATAGTGCCGCGACAGCGACCGGGATCAGAGCCGGCCCGACAATTCGCTTTCGGTCGGCACCCGTCCCTCCGGCGTCAGGTGATCGATCACTCCGGGCAATTGCTGGCTGAGGCCCGACAGCAGATCGTCGCGGGATAGGCCCGTCTGTGACATCAGCCCGTTGATCTGATCGGCGCCGAGTGCCTTGGCGAGATCGTTCGGGGCGATCTGCTTGTTCGGGCCGGGGCTGACCCATGAATTGGCGGTTTCGCCATGGCCGTTCTGCTGCAATTGCTTGAGCAGGTCGCCGAGCCCGCCGCTGATCACGCTGCCCGCGGCGGCGCCGCCAAGGAGGCCGCCGAGATTGCCTTTGAGGATGTCACCGAGGCCACCGCCCATGCCGCCGCCTGTGGGCGAGGGAGCCGGCGCCGGAGCTGCGCTCGGCTGGCCGCTGTCCGCGGTCAGGTGCTTGACCGCCTTCCAGGCCAGCAGGCCCAGAATCGCCATGGTCATTGGTGACATGCCGCTGGATTGTGCGTTCGGATTGCTGGGGCCGCGCGGGCCGTTCTGCATGCCGTTGAGTACGTCAAGTAAACCCATGGTTCTCTCCTGCCGCTACGAGCCCCGCCGCTTGAAACATACTGGCGCCCCATGACGGTTACAAGGCGCAGGCCGCCGCACCGCGCCAGGCTCTTTGGGCGGCGGCGGCAAAACTCTGCTAACGACATTAGTTGAGGGCAACGGACGGAAAGCGGGATGATCGCTGACAGCACGATCGGGGTAGCGGGCGCCGGTAGTATCGGCTGCTTTGTCGGCGGCATGTGCGCCGCCGCGGGGCGGAAGGTCGCGTTACTGGCGCGGCCGCGCGTGATCCAGGAAATCGAACAGAACGGCCTGCGGCTGACCAGCTTCGAGGGCTTTGAACAGACCATTGCCTCTGATAGCCTGACACTGTCGGAAGATCCCAAAATATTTAGCGATGTCGGCGTGGTGCTGGTAACCGTCAAAAGCGCCGATACCGCTGAAATCGCCGACATCATCGCGCAGCATGCGCCGCCGGACGCGGTCGTCATCAGCCTGCAGAACGGCGTCGGCAATGTCGCCGTGTTGCGGGCGCGATTGCCGGGCCGGCGTGTACTGGCCGGAATGGTGCCGTTCAATGTGGTGGCGCCGGGCGCGGGACGATTTCATCGCGCCACCTCCGGCGACATCGTGATCGAGCAGGATGATGCCCGCACCGCCGATCGATTGTCGGTGCCGGGCCTGACGATGCGCGCCTCCGATAACATCGATGGCGTGCAATGGGGCAAGCTGCTGGTCAATCTCAACAACGCGCTCAACGCGCTGGCCGGCGTGCCATTGCGGCAGCAATTGGCGCAGCGCGCGTGGCGCCGTCTGTTTGCCGATCAGATGACCGAAGGCCTCGCCGCGATCCGCGCCGAGGGGATCAAGCCGGTGTCGCCGACGCCGATCCCGTCAAGCTGGACGCCGTCTTTATTGAGGTTGCCCGATGCGATCTTCGAGGCGCTGCTCGGACGCACCATGAAGATCGATCCGCAGGCGCGCTCGTCGATGGCGGAGGATTTGCAGCGCGGCCGCCGCACCGAAGTCGATTATCTGCAGGGCGTCATCGTCGAGATCGCCGAGCGGCACGGGTTGCAGGCGCCGCTGTCGCGTCGCATTGTCGAGTTAATTAAAAGCGCCGAGACCGCAGGCCATGGCTCGCCCGGGCTGACGCCGGAACAGATCCGGCCGTGAACGCTTGTTGCCCCGCGAAGCAGCAACGAACCGGAACGAATGCGATGAAGCGATTTTGTGCAGTGGTTGCAATCGTCATCGGATGTGGCGGAGCCTCGGCGCTGCACGCCGCGCCGCCAACGGTGACGCCATCGCCGGGATATGATGCCAGGTTGCAGGAGCAGCGCGCCGCCTCGGCGACGATCTATCGACCTGCCGTACCCATCTCGCGCCCGGTTTCGCGGCGTCACGTCCGGCATAGGCACTAATCCACGCCGCTCTATGCGCAAAGCGACTATGGCGACGGCGCCGCTGCCCCGGTGAAATTGTCCGCCAAACACGCGAGGGTGGACCTGCGCGGCATCGCGGTTATATTCCATGTCGAATAATCGATCGCCTGGCCGCATCCGGACCGGGGCGGCGGGGGAAATTCGAGGGGGCTGTATTGCTTCAGAGAGCAGCGGCCGTGCTGATCGCCTTTGTGCTCGGCGCGGTATCCCTCATCCCGGCGAGCGCGCAGGCCGCTTACCCCGACCGGCCCATCCGTATCGTGGTGCCGTTTGGGCCGGGCGGCTTTGCCGATATCACCGTTCGCCTGTTGGCGGAGAAACTGGCCCAGCGCGCCAACGCCCAGGTGGTGATTGAGAACAGGCCCGGCGCCGGCGGAGTTGTCGCCGGTAACACCGTCGCCTCGGCGGCGCCTGATGGTTACACCCTGTTCGTATTCTCGAGCGGTATCGCGCTCTCGAAGTCGCTGCTCAAGTCGATGCCGTTCGATCCGGCCACCGCGTTTACACCGATCGCAACCATGGCGCAGTTCGACCTGCTGTTGCTGGTAAGAGCGGACTCGCCGATCCAAAAGCTCAAGGATGCGCTCGACGCCGCGCGTGCGGACCCCAAAAAATTCAACGTCGGCACGATCAATCCCGGCAGTACCCAGAACGTCGCCGGCGACTTGCTTCGTGTGACCAGTGGTATTCCGATGACGGTGGTGCCGCACCGCACCTCCGCCGAGGTTTTGACCGCGCTGCTCCGCGGCGATATTCAGATCGGCGTCGAAACCTACGCGGCGCTGAAGTCGGCGATCGACGCCAATCAGATCCGCGCCATCGCCTCTGCCAACAGCAAGCGTTCGTCGCTGCAGCCTGATGTGCCGACGCTGCGCGAGAGCGGCCTCGACGCCGTGGTCGACGGCTGGAACTCGCTGGTGGCGCCGGCCGGCACGCCGCCCGACATCATCGCCTTCCTCAACGGCCACGTCCGCGCGATCGTTGCCGATCCCGACTTCCGGAAGCGCTTGATCGAACTCGGCGGCGAGCCGGTCGCGGGACCGCCGGAGGAACTGGGTGCGCGGATCAAATCCGATATCGACATGTGGGCCGCCGTGGTGAAGAAGGTCGGCCTCGAACCGCAGTGAGTTTCCCATGCCCGACAGTTTCAAGATCGACGCCCATGTGCATGTCTTCACCACGGACATGCCGCTGACCGACAATCCACGTCACGCGCCGACCTACAGCTTCACCCACGCGGACTTGATCGCGACCCTTGACCGGAACGGCATCGACCGCGCGGTGATCGCGGCCGCAAGCCCATGGGCCGACTACAACGACTACATGCTGGAGGCGGTCCGCGCTCACCGCGCGCGGTTGCGTGCCACAGCGATCTTCAGGCGCCCGATGGAACGGTTTGAGCTGGAGGCGATGAGCCGCGACGGCTTCGTCGGCGTGCGGCTTCCCTTCATCGGACTACCCGAGCTTCCCGACATCACCACCTTCGACTACCGGGCGCTGTTTCGTCGCCTCGCCGATCTCGACTGGCATGTTCATCCCCATGTCCAGGGCGAGGACCTGCCGAAAATCCTGCCGACGCTGGAGGCCTCCGGCGTCAAGATCGTGGTCGATCATCTCGGCCGCCCCGATCCGAAATCCGGCGTCAACAGCGAAGGCTTCAAGGCGCTGCTGCGCTCCATCGACAAGGGCCGCACCTGGGTCAAGGTGTCGGGTGGCTACCGGCTCGGGCCACAGGCCAGGGAATATGCGCGCGAGCTTCTTAAGGTGGCGGGCCCCGATCGGCTGGTGTGGGCCAGCGACTGCCCGTTTGTCGGCCATGAGGGGCAGTTCCCGTATCAGGCCACCATCGACTGGCTGGTCGATGCGATACCCGACGCCGCCGCGCGCGCGAAGATCTTCGGCGCAACGGCACGTGAGCTCTACTTCAACGGCGAGTGACCATAGGCGTGGAGCGCTTTGGTGATGCGGCGGCCAGTGGTGCCGCACTGGCATTTTTGACGTCCGGGCGGTATAATTCCACGACAAATGGCGGAAGCGTGGATGTCCATTTTCTCGAGCAGGTTAGCTCTCGCGTTGGTATTGGCCGCGTCCAGTCTGGGCGGTCAAGCGGCCCATGGCCAGGCTGCGCCGCTAACCTATTGGACCCCAGGCTGGCCTCTCGGCTTTGGTGGCAATCTGGCGGACGGCCAGAGTTGGAACACCTACGGCAATTTTCCGAGCTTTAGCGGCGGTGACGCCCGAGGCAGCGGCTTTTCCTATTCGCGTTACAATTTTTCCGACGGCTGGTTTGTCGGCGCCGGAGGTGGCCGCACGGCACTGACCCCGAACGGCTTCAACCAGGGTGATGGCTTCGGCTATTCGCGCTCGCTTGATTCCCAGGGCGTGCAGTTCGGCTACAACTTCCAAGGCACGGACGGGGGCGGGTTGCCCCTCACGGTCTATGCCGGTTTCGACACCTTGAACTACAAGACCAGTTTCGGGAGCGCTTTGGCTCCCTTCGACGCCATGTCCAGCACGGTGCCGGCCTACGGTGCGCATGCGGGCGTCGAATATCGGCCGACGTCGAATCTCAGCCTGTCGCTCGGGGTCGGTTACATCCAGCAGCCGGGGATCCGTTAATTAGCGGTCACTGCTGGAGCAAGGCGCAGCAAGGCCAGCTCGCAGATCGCGCTGCTAACCGCGAGCGCGATGAGGCGGGGCTTCGGATATCCTATACTTCATGCCGGGTTCTCGACGAGCATCATCATCAGTGACGTCGATAATCGTACCCTTGAAATTTACAGGAACACCATTTTTGAAAACAGCGCGACCAACAGCGAGGACGGCTTTCAGAGACCCGTCTGCTTGCACCAATTTATAGACGACGCTGAATCCGCCACCCTCGGAAAGGGTGTGAGTCACAGCTTGCGCCACTTTCGGCATGTCGTCGAAATATATGGCGGCACCAAATTCGTCTTGTGGAATGCCTCGTTCGGCCGCATCTGGCGTGACGTTGTAAATGAGCGCAACGTCGGGATCGGCGTAAACCACTTTATTGGCAATATCCCAGTTCCAGCCGCCGATGACCTCTGGGGAGCGATCTTCGGAAACAGAAATCAGGGTCCGGTGCGATATTTTTTCAGGCGCGGATTTTTGGCTGAGCTCCGATAATTCCGCGAGCGCAATTTCCACAATATGAGTCAAAAGCTTACAATTCGCTTCCCGGCTGAGGTCAACTGCCGAGAGCAGCAGGCTTCTTATTTGTTCGATAGTCTTCGTCATGCGAACAGGTCCAGCTATGATCAGCGATTCGAGCTTTACGGTGATTATTGGCGGCGAAGAACCTTCAGAAAAGACGAGCGAACCTGACGGCGCGCTCGGTCCTGAGCTACTAAACGGGTTCTGCTTCTGAACCTGAAAGACAGACTGGAGGTTATCCAGTTTGTGAGCCAACTGGCAAGTTCTCTCGCGCCGAGACGACACGGAAGCTCAGTGCGTCAATTTTACGCGGTTGCTGGCGTATCAAGGATGCCTTCGTCGCCCTGCCAACCGATCGTGCGGGGTAATCTCGAAAGTACGGGATGTCCGGGCTCCCGGTTGAAGGTATCGTTTTGGACGTACGAGCCTGGAATTTACTTGATTGTCGTCTCGGCCGCGATCAGCTCCTTGCCCCCGGCGGTTCTGATCGTCAGCCGTATTGGCTCACCGCTGCCGCCGGCAGGCATTGCCGCGGCTATGCCATTTCCGTTTTTCGGGTCGGCCTTCACAGCGTCGTCGAACAATATTGCCTCGCCGCGTTTCAACGTGACGCGCAACGGCGCGGCCGGCTCGATACTGAAGAACTGCAGGCTCACGCTCGATGCGTCGGCCGCAAGATTGACCAGGATGTTCTCGTTGGCATGCGTCACGTTGCTCATGCCGACGGTCGGGCTGTAGGTTTCCGGAATCGAAACCTCGCCGCGCGCGGCAAAGCTGGCGCTGTGAAAAAATTGGTCCGACACCCCCGCCCACAATTCGACGTATGGCTGCCCTGGGCTCGGGTCCTGGCGCGCGTCGGTTTGGTTCGTAAACGAGGGAAATCCCCAGGTCCACATTTTCAGGCCCGGCGTGACCGTGTTGTCGGCGATGCGGATGATCCCCTCTTCGTTGTCGTGGTTGATCACGCCCCAGAAATTGCCGCCCTGCATGTCGGGCGCGGCGTAGGCGATGCCCATCGTCGGCCAATTCCTGAAGTAGCGCAGTTGTTCGAAGCGGCTCTGCCCTGGCCCTAAGCTCTGATCGCCCTCGGCCAAATTGGCCGACCAGCTGGGCGTGCTGTAGGCCTGGATCGGCGCGATGATTTCGGCGCCGCCGGTCGTCCTGGGGTGTTGCGGATCCGATCCCGGCGCGAGCGTCGTGCAGGTCCAGTATTCATAGTCGATCGCCTTGTCCTGCGGATTTTTCAGCACCACGCGCGTATCGAGTGCGGCGCGATCGGCTTTCAGCGTGATGGTGGTCGCAGCTTCGATGCCTGTCGAGCCTCGTCTGAATTGCCTCGGCGCTGCGCTATAGGCGAAATCGTCTTTCAGCGACATCGACACCGTCACTTCGCCGGCACTCTGCTTCAGGACCATGAAATCCCATGGCTTCAGCCATGTCTTGCCGTGTTCGGCATCCGGGAAGGTGGGGAAAATACCGCCAAGCACCATCATCCAGTCATAATAAAAAGTGCCGCCCGTCATTCCGTAGGGCACGCCGACTTGCGTGCGATAAAGTTGCTCATGGCCGGTCGGCTTGTAAATGATGGAAAGAATGCGCCCGCCGAATTCGGGCACCAGCGTTACCTTCAGATAACGATTCTCGAGCACGTAGGTTCTGAACGTGCGATCGACGATGGTGTTCTTGTCGAGCGACCCGTTGACGAATCCGTTCTCCGCATCAGCAGCGTATTTGACGGTGCTCCAAGTCATCGTCGACTCACTCAGAGTCACCCTGTCGGCCACCGGCGGGGCCGCATGCACGACACGCAACGAACAAATCGGCGAAAGTGCCGCCGCCGAAAGTACAGCAACCGCGAAACGGACCCGGTTATGCAGGGAGGCGTGAATTGCCATTGACGTCGCCTTCGAACGTACGGGGACGATCCTATCGTAAATTACCAGCGGATACGGTGGAGAATTTAGCGGTCATGATGGGGGACGGGAAGATGGCCCGGAATATGCTGTCGAAGGAGCGCATCGTCGATGCTAAGATAGATGCCGCTCGCCAACTCAAAATAGGCTATTTAAACAGGGGACATGCCGCCGGCGGCGCAACTGCGTGATCTGAGGAGCCGACGATGATCGAGTGGTTCGAAGATTTGTCTTTGGGAATGCGTTTCAAAAGTGAGTCCGTCAAAATCTCGGAAGATGAGATCAAACAGTTCGCGGCCAAATTTGACCCGCAGCCGTTTCATCTGGACGATGAAGCGGCCCAAAAAACAATTTTCAAGGGACTGGCGGCATCGGGATGGCACACCGCCGCCATCGCCATGAACCTGGCCGTGCAAATTCGTCCGTTTGGTCCCCATCCACTCATTGGCCTCGGGGTCGACGGGCTTCGCTGGATGTTGCCGGTAAGACCCGGCGATATCCTCCATCTCGAGGGCGAGGTTGTCGGCCTGACGCCGTCAAGGACAAAGCCTCAGGGCGTCGCTTTGGTGAAGTGGACTCTTTATAACCAGAACGGCGAGGCGGTTTATACCTTCACGCCGATCGGCTCGGTACCGTGCCGGCCTGCGACTGTTCCGGCGGCGGCACGCTGACGATCCGTACGTGCGCTAGCCGCGCTTGGCCTTGGTCGCGGTCGGGGGACCAAACAGCGCTTTCTTCAGATCCTTGATGCTCTCGGAAAGCCGCGGCCATTCGCAGGAGAATGAATGCCGCGCGCATTCGGCGGCCTTGGCGCGCGCTTTGAGCTCGGCCGCGGCGTCGCGCTTGTTGGGCGCTTGCACCGGCAGCGGAACCTTCTCGGTCTCGCTTCGGAACGTCACCGGTTGTGCTTGCTGCTGTTGTTGTTTCTGCTGCTGCTGCTTCGCAGCGAACGCGGCGGCGATGCTGCTGCGCCGCTGATTGTCGAGATACTCGGTGTATTGCTGATCGATTTTCTTCTGCTCTTCCGGCGTCGGATTCGGGCCCGCGATGTCGAAGCTGCGGTCCTGCATGAAATCGAAATAGGTATAGCCACCGCCCGGCTTGCGGCGTCCGGCGAATTTCGCGTTGCATGCCGCAAGCGCGGAAGCCTTGGCCTCCTTGGTCGTGGCTTTCTCGGCGGTGTCTGCGCAGTCCTCGAAATCGACGGGCGCGCGCGACCACCACTGCGCATGTGCGCGCAATGGTTGCAAGGCGATGCAACCGGCGGTCGCGGCAATCAACAGGATGAACAAACGCGATGCAGTCACAGACGATTTTCCTGAACGATTCCCAACAGAGACGATCTCATGCAGCAGAATCTGCGCAGGATTGTCGCCATTATCGGGCGGCTTGTCACCCCTGAACAAACAGCTTTTCCCGCACGCCTTGCGAGATTTTTTACTTGTGTGACACAGGATACATCCAAATGTAACTTGTTGGAGTAACGGCTTTCTATTCCAATGCTCCGGCTCACGTTTCTAGCTGGCGCGCATGCGAGGCACATTGGCAGAGTTGACGCCGATGACCGCGCGGCGGTCGACGACGGCGTTATGAAACTGGTTGAGCACAAGACTATAGGCGGCGAGGTCGGCCTGCTCGATCGCGCCGTCATCGTAGCATTGCAGCGTCTCGCGGAGAAACTCATCGGCCTCGTGCTGCATGGCGTCGAGTTCTTCGATGGAATCGACCCGTCGCACCTGGCCGATGGCGGCAAGTAATTTCTCGCGATGCAGGATATTCATTCGCCGCTCGTCGCGTTTGATATAGTGGCGCAAGCCGGCAACGCCCGAGCCGAGCACGGAGAACAGCAGCACCGCGCCCCAGATATAATCGCTGTAATTGTCCATGAAGGTGCGTTCGTTGCCGTCGATGTAAGCCGCGGCGCCGGGATGCGCGGGCAGCGCCGCATCCTTGTCGGTGTCGGGCTTTTCGATTTTCGACGCGCTGGGTATTTCCCGCGCGAGCGCGGGTTTGGCGGCGAACAGCTGTCGGGTAAAGGCTCCCACCGTATTTTCGGACAGCGACTTCGGCGCGACGATCAGATGATTGACCCCAACGGTTTCGACCTTGTCCTCGGGCCGGGCCGGTGAGGACGAGAAGGCACTGCCGGGGATTTCCTCGGATTCGTACAGCGGATGCCGCAACGCGATCGCCTCGGACACGTCGACCGGCAGGAATGTCGGCTCGCTCCGCGTGCGCGCCGTGCTGGCGATGGCGTCCGATGTGATCTTGCTGCCGATCGGGCCGACCGTCATGAAGGCATCGATGGTGGGATCCTTCAGCATCGCGGCGATCTGGTCGACACTGAATTGCACGACCGCGACCTTGTCGGGATCGACGCCGGATTCTTTCAGGATCACCTGCAGCAGCGTCACATTGACTTGCGTTCTGCCGACCACGCCGATGCGATGACCTGTGAGATCATCGATGCCCTTGATCTTCGATTTGGCTTGCTTCTTCGCGCCCTTGTGCGGCGACGCCCACAGCACAACCACGTTCTTGCGCAGGATGGCGACGGATTCGGTGCCATCGGGCATTTCCTCGTCGCCGCGTGCGACCGCAAGGTCGGCCTTGCGGGCCCGCAGCGCGGCGATGCTGTCGACCGGACCCGCGGTCGGAACCAGCATGAGCCGGATCGAGTTTCCGTCGCGGGAAAAATTCTGCGCCAGCGCCTGAACCAGATTCTGGTCGTCGCTGCCCGGCGGCCCGACCGCAATGCGCAAGGTCGTCGGCCGCGTGATCACGAGATAGCCGCAGATGACGGCCGCGAAAATCAACAGTCCGGCGGCCAGCACCAGAAACGGCGAGGTCTTTCTTGTCCGGCTGCCAGGAGAGCTGCCAGGAGAACTCCAAGAACTGCCACGGGACAGGTCTGCTGCGCCGGTCGAACCGTCTGAAGAGGACATGTTGCTGCCAAGCTGCGAGGGCCGGACGCCTCAGCATAGCACGGCTGGCTCCGGTCCGGGGGCCATATTAGGTGCCCGCTCAGGGCGATTTGATTATGCCTGCGATTTGATATGCTCGATCGCAGGAAATGAGATCGAAGGCCACGCCCATGTACCAGCCACCCGCTTTTCGCGAGGACCGGATCGAGGTTCAGCACGGACTGATCCGGGCGCATCCGCTGGGGCTGTTGATTACGGCGGGACCGGGCGGATTGATCGCCAATCCGTTTCCGTTCCTGCTGGACCCGGAGGGATCTGAAAAGGGCACGCTGCGGCTTCACATCGCGCGTGCCAATCCGCAATGGCGCGAGCTCGAGGCGGTCGAGGAGTGCCTGGTCGTGTTCCAGGGGCCGCAGGATTATGTCACGCCGTCCTGGTATGCGACCAAGCGCGAAACCGGCAAGGTCGTCCCGACCTGGAATTACGCCACGGTGCATGCCTGGGGCCGCCCTCGCGTCATGAACGACGACGCCTGGTTGCGCCGTCAGATCGAGGATCTGACGCGCAGCCGTGAAAGCCATCGCGCCGAGCCGTGGAAAGTCGACGATGCGCCGGCCGACTTTGTGACGGCGCAGATGCGCGCCATCGTCGGCGTGGAAATTGTTATTTCCCGCATCGAGGGCAAATGGAAGATGAGCCAGAACCGGCCGGCCACCGATCGCCTGGGCGTGATCGCCGGATTTCGCGAAGCCGGTGAAGCAGGCGAAGCGATCGCAGGCCTTGTTGCCGAGCGCGGCGGGCTTTTGAAATAGCGCCGTCGCACATCGACACCCACGGCGCTATGCTGTTTCTTTGAGAAAACTGACGCCGCGGCCCATCAGGGCGGCGCGTATCATGTTGGCGAGGTCGGCGCGCCGGTAGGGCTTCCGGAGCAATTGAACGCCCTGATCGAGCCGGCCATCGTGGTCTATCGCGTTTTCGGTATAGCCCGACGTGAACAGCACCTTGAGATCGGGCCTTAGCTTCAAGGCCTCGATCGAAAGTTCGCGCCCATTGATCGAGCCCGGCATGATGATGTCGGTGAACAGCAGATCGATCGGTTCCGAACTGCGCAGCACGTTGAGCGCCTCCGGCCCGTTGCTGGCCGACAGCGTGCGGTAACCGAGGCTGGATATCTGGGCGAGCACATAGGTGCGCACCAGCGGATCGTCTTCCACCACCAGAATGATCTCGTGACCTTGCCGGGTCGGCTCCGGAAGGTCGATGCCCACAGGCTGCGTCGCCGCGGCTTCAGCTTGCGGGAGACAGATCAGGATGGTCGTCCCAAGACCCTTCTCGCTCTGAATGGTGATGTGTCCGTTGGATTGCTTGACGAAGCCATACACCATGCTGAGACCCAGCCCGGTGCCCTTGCCGACTTCCTTTGTCGTGTAGAATGGCTCGAATACCTTGTTCAGGTCACCCGCCGCGATGCCATGGCCGGTGTCGGCGAACGAGATCATCACGTATTTGCCGGCGGCCGGGCCGTCGAAGGTTCTGACCGCATTGTCCTGCAATTCGACGTTGGTGGTTTCGATCCGGAGCTGGCCGCCATTCGGCATCGCGTCGCGCGCGTTCAGCGCCAGATTGAGAATAGCCGTCGCCAACTGGCTCGGGTCGACCAGCGCTGGCGAAACATTTTCCCCGGGCTGGAAATCGATGCTGACGAGTTCGCCGATCGCGGGTTTGAGAAGCTGCACGGTATCGACGATCAGCGCGTTGATATCGACACTGGTCGGTTGCAGCGGCTGTTTGCGGGCGAAGGCCAGCAAATGCTGGGTCAGGGCGGCTCCGCGGGTGGCGGCATCGTCGATCAGTTTTGCAATCCCGGCCAGCTCGGGCCGGTCGGCGACCGCATCGGCCAGGATTTCGATCGTTCCCGTGATAACGGTGAGAATGTTGTTGAAGTCGTGCGCGATGCCGCCGGTCAACTGGCCGACCGCCTCCATCTTCTGGGCCTGTCTGATCTGCGTCTCCGTCGCCTCGGTTTCGCGGAAGCGCTGCAGCAGCGTCTCGGCGCCGCGCCGCTGCTTTCCTTCTTCCTCGAGCGCCATATAGGCGTGACGAAGCTGGGCCGACGATGGAATGGCGATGATCTTCGGAATCAGCGGCCAGAGCACCAGCGCGGTAATAACAGACGCGATCGCGGTGATGGCCTTGACGATGCCTTCGATGCCGTAAACCGGCACCCACAACGTATAGATCGAAAACACATGGGTGAGGCCGCACGCCATGATAAAGGCCCCGAAACACCATCCGATCCAGCCGAACTGGAAATCACGCCGCTTCGAGACGACGATGGCCAGCGCGAACGGGATTGAAAAATACGAAGCGGCAATGACGGCGTCGGAGACGACATGCAGCCAGATCAGCTCCGGCTCCCAAAGCAGGCAAATCCCATGCGGGGAGAACATGGACGAATCCAACAGGCGTTCCAGAGTGGCCCACATAGTTGTTCATCCCTTGAATTTCGATGCGGCCGTATCCCGCGGGTTGAGAATTGTTTGACTAGTATATCTACGCGTTTACGGCCGAAAGCCGGGAAACTGCGGAACTGGTCGCTTTGGGCGACTGTCTGGAACCCGCAGCATCATCTGAAAATCGGAACTTTTCGAGCTATAGTTGGCTCAAAGCGCCCGTGGTTCTACCAAAGACGGTGAATCCGGATTGGCCGGCTCGGAGGTTTCGCGAACGCCGGCGCCGCTGTCGCGCGAAGTCGGTGTTTGCAGAACAGGATCGGATCAGATTGCTGCGCTCAGGCGGCGCGTCCTTCGAACTCACGGGTTCAGAGGACGCGCTGCCCGAAGCGCGCCTATTTGTCGAAGGCGCCGTAGACGATGTTTTTCAGTGCTACCCGCAAGCGGCCGCGCTGTGACACCGTCTGCGCCATGAACACCACGAACATGTTCTCCTTTGGATCGACCCAGAAGGTGGTGCCGCCGGCGCCTGACCAGCTCATCTCGCCGACCGAGCCCTCCGCCGGGTTGACGCCGGCTTCGGTGCGAACGGCGAAGCCAAGTCCGAAGCCGAAGCCCGGGCCAGGCAGATAATAGGGCCCGGGCACGACGCCCGATCCCGGCCCGATATGGTTCGAGCCCATATAGGCGATGGTCTTCGGGCTGAGGTAGCGCTTGCCGTCGAGCGTGCCGCCATTGAGCACCATCTGCGCGAAGCGGGCGTAGTCGCCGATCGTCGACACCATTCCGCCGCCGCCGGATTCCCATTTCTGCGGCACGCGCGGGTCGTTCATGACAGCGTCGTTGCCGATGGTGCGGTCGTTCGGAAACGGCTCGGCCACGAGGGATTTCTTGGCGTCGTCGGTGACGTAGAAGGCGGTGTCCTTCATGCCGAGCGGATCGAGCAGATTTTCCTTCTCGAACTGATAGAGCGATTTCCCGGAGATGACCTCGATCACCCGGCCCAGGATGTCGACCGAATGGCTGTAATCCCAGGTCGTGCCCGGCTGATAGGCCAGCGGCAGCTTTGCAACCCGCTCAGCGAATTCGGCATTGTTGACGTCATCGGAGAACAGATGGGCGTCGACATAGGCCTTCTTGACCATGCCTTCACCGAAGAAGCCGTAGGTGATGCCGGAAGTGTGGCGCATCAGGTCCTGGATCGTGATCGGCTTTTTGGCCGGCACGGTATCGAGCACCGTCATGCCGTCCTCGCCCTTTTTCTCGACGCCGACTTTGACATTGGCGAAGGCGGGGATGTATTTCGACAAGGGATCGTCGAGCTGCAACTTGCCTTGTTCGACCAGCATCATCGCTGCGACCGTCGTGATCGGCTTCGACATCGAATAGATACGGAAGATGGTATTGGGCGTCATCGGCGCCTTGGTACCGGGATCGCGGACGCCGAAACTGTTGTAATAGGCGGTCTTGCCGTTGCGCTGGATCATCATGATGGCGCCCGGAATCTTGTTTCCGGCGATCTCGTTCTTGATATAGGCGTCGAGCCGCGCCAGCCCTTCGGTGGAAAAGCCGGCCTCCTTCGGTTTGGTGGCGACCGGCCCCTCAGCGAAGGCGCCGGGGACAACGACGAAAAGCGCAGCGGCGACCGCAACGCTGCGCAAGCGGACTGAGGAAAGCATGTGGTTTCTCCTGGTGTCGGATCTTGACGTCCGAACGAACCCGGCATCGCCCGATGGCGGCCGGTGGGCGATCCTCGCCCGGGCGCGCGGCGGTGGCAAGCGGCCTGCGCGGCAAACGCCCAAAATCCCGCCGTCCTTTGCAACAGGCGGGCTGGAATGACGTCGAGAGGCTGGAGATCGGAGCGCCGCTCTGCTATGGAGCAGTCAGGCTCCCGCATCTGCTTTGGCGGGTGCTTCGGTCCCGTAGCTCAGCCGGATAGAGCGACGGTTTCCTAAACCGTAGGTCGCATGTTCGAGTCATGCCGGGATCGCCAACACTCGCGTTGCGCTTTGCGCAATAAAATCAACGGATTCTTATTCGTCCCCAATTTATTCGTAGCTTCAGAATGGTTAATACTCGGCTTGGAAAAGACACCGGCGGCTCGATTTCGACCGAAGCGCTCGATGGCTGCGCTGAAGATACGCTCCGCGGTATCGAGTCCGGCACCTTCTATAGCTGCGAGCTTCTTCACGATTGATGTGCGATCGAATGCAGCGGCGGCACTGTCTTCAATGATTGCTCACCCTCCGCGAATTCCGGCACTTGCCGCGCCAAATCGGGAATGATGGTCGATCGCATGATCGAGATCGTTTGGAGCGATGCAGCGAGCGGCAGGTCTCCGAAAGCGACTTGACACATGACGTATGTCACACCGGCCTCGACGACCTGTCTCTTAAGCATTTCCCGCACGGTGTAAGGTGATCCGACCAGGCAGAAGCCGTCGTCCAAGGCTTGCTCGAACGACGTCGGCAGGTTCGGCGGAACGGGCAAATTGCGGGTGCGCGACAGGAAGGTGAATGTCCTGAACCAGCGTGCATAGGCAGGAGCGGCCAGAGCACGCGCCTCCGCGTCGGACCCCGCGATCACCACAATGCGAACCATGCCAAGCAGCGGCATATCTTGCGTTGGTCGCGCTTTCCAGTGTGCCCGATACGCGTCCGTAATTGCTCGAATCGCGCTGCTCTTTCCGACACAAGCAATATTGATAGAGTTCTCCGCAGCCCATCGGGCTGTCTCCGGCTTCATCGCTCCATACCACAGCGGCGGATGGGGCTTTTGGATGGGTGCGAGCGTGATCGGCACGTCGGAGAGGCTGAAATGGCGGCCGAAGTACGTAAGGGTATCGGTTTCCATGGCCTTGATAACAATCTCGGCCGCCTCGCTGTAGCGGTCCTGTGCCTCTGCGGCCGAAACGCCGAAAAACGAAAGCTCAAGCGGGACGGCGCCGCGGCCAATACCAAGATCGAGTCTGCCCCCGCTCAGCTGGTCCAGCATGCAGATCTCTTCGAAAGCGCGCAGGGGGTGATAGAGATTCAACAGCATCACCAACGGCCCGAGCCTCAGCTTTCTGGTGCGTTGCGCTACGGCGGACAAGAACAAGTTGGGGGAGGCCGCCAGACCATGGGGCGTCCCATGATGCTCTGCGACGTGATAGGCGCGAAAGCCGGCCTCATCGCACGCCTCGGCGATTTCCAATCGGTCGCTGTACTGCTGGCGAAGGCTCCCGCCCGCATGATCCAAATGATCAAAAATGCCAAAGCTGAGGGCGGGAAAAGTTGCATAGTTCATGGTGACTTCCCTTGAATCTTTTGTTCAGAGGTCATGGTCGTTTGGCTGGAGGCGTAGAGCCGCCGTTCGGGTGGTGCGAGAATCCTCCAGCGAGCACAGCGGATTCTGTACGGCAGCCACCTTGAGATTGGCCGCCTGAAGGCGCGAAATAACCTCAGCCCAACCGGAGCCGCGCACCAAAACAACGTTACGCGCCTCGATTGGCGGAGAAGTCCGGGCGTTCGCTGCACTGAGTGTTGCTGCGAGTCTGCTTACGACCAATGCCGCAACCATCCTCGCCTTCTTCATCGATCAAACTCCGTGCTTGGCCTTCGGAACATCACGTTCCCTAGACCAGTTCGACCGAAGAGGACGCAGCGCAACATCGTCACGGACTCGTGAGCCATGGCTTCGTGCAAAAAAAAGTTGCTCCGCTCCTGTAATGATCGGCGCAATGGCAACGAATTGTTCTGGAGGGAGCTGCACCGCTCCGCCGAATACAAGAGGAAGGCAGCCCAAGGAACCCTGACGCAGCATTTCGGGGCGTTTGGTCCCGCGGCAAAACAGGAAGGTAAGCGAGATGAATCTGAAAAAATCGTCCAAAGAACTTGCGAACGCTCATCAGCGTGAGGACGAGTGGTCGGAGGTCACCCGCGGAGAACGCTATATCATTCGCACAACTTCAGAAGAAGCGAACGGTGCTTATTCGATGCTGGAGGTTGTCGCGGACCCTCGAAACGGCGTGCCCATGCACGTTCACGATAATGAGGAGGAGCACTTCATTATTCTGGAGGGTAAAGCGTTGATCGCGAATGGAGACAGTCGGGCGGAGGTCGGTGCCGGTGCATCCATCACCATCGGCAAAGGCGTACAACATGCCTGGTGCAATCCTTCCGAAGACACTCCCCTCCACATGCTGGTGCTCTTTACCCCCGGGGGACTCGAAGAGCTGTTCCGAAGGCACGCGGGGACCGAACCCGCTGAGATGGCCGCCCTCGCCGACAAACTCGGCACTCGAATTACGGGTCCTGCGCTGTTCGACGATCTTTACACGATATTGTCGCCCCGCCCCTGAAGGCCGCCTCAAGTTCCGGTAACGCGTGCTTCAATGAAGATCCGCGGCCCTTCGAAGCTAAAGCGCAAGGCCGAGGTCGACACGTTCTTTTGGGCCAACCCAGCACTCCAGGAGTCAAAGATGAGGCTTCCTGACCCGGGTTGAATCGACACAGACCCAACGCCTTTACCTCACCAGCGCAGGGCACGGTGCGCGACGATGGCGCCAATGGCCGCCATGATGCCGCAGGTCACTGCATACCATATCGCGACAAAGGCCATGCCGTCATTCCTGCATGCGAGCGTATAGGCCAGGGCCCCAACAGATGCGGAAAGCATTCCACTGACTGCTCCCGCGAAGAGGGGCCGCGTCGGCGCGCCTTTCCGCATGAAGACGAAGGTCAGGATCAAGGCTGGCAGCGAAAGAAAAAGAATGCGGCCCACGCAGATGGCAACCGCATTGTCGGTCTTCCCCATGATCGGAAAACCGGTTGGATCGAATATGACGCCCCAAGCCAGGAGAATGACCGCCGGCGATAAAGCGTATAGCGCGGTCGCGGATGCGCCGGGCGTCGCGGCGTAGAGCGCTACGACCGACGCTCCCACCACCAGAGCGGCCGTGTAGACAACCTTGAACGCGAAGGGCATGCGGACCGCCATGCCGGCGAAGTCCTGGCGGATGCCGATGATCGTAAAGAGAAGAAGGACTGCGAAGGCAAGCGACGCGGCACAGGTGATCGCGAAGGCGACCTGGAGGGATGCGCTCCGCCGCGTGCCGGCCGTGCTCGCAAGGGAGCGGATGAGATCATCGGTGCTTGTCATGCACGTTCCTCGGTTCGATCGCCGGAGTAGTATCTGCAGCGTCCATAAGACGCCTGATCGCGCGGTGTAGCGTCACCCGGACCGCGCCCTCGCTGGTCGCAAGGCCCTGGGCGACGCTGCGGACGGATGCGCCTTCGAGCGCGATCGCGCGGACGATCTTGCGTTGGCTGACGGGCAACACGGCAAGATGCCGATCCACCTCCCACGTGGAGCGATTGGCCTCGTGAGGCGAATACTCGACGATTTCGAGCCAATCCTCAAGAGCCAGATCGACACGCCGCCGCATGTCGCGTCGGCGATGGCGCATGAAGTCGATGAGCTTGTAGCGAGCGATTGCGTGCAACCATGGCAGGAACGGGCGTGCCGGATCCCACGAATTCCGCTTGCCGTGCAGGCCGATGAGTATTTCCTGCACCAAATCTTCAGCCTCATCTGCGCCGAGACCCACCCGAATGAGACGCGGCGCAAGCGATCGACGCAAGGCCGTCGCAACCTCTTTGAGCATGCGCTCATAGGCGACGACGTCGCCGCGCCGCTCGGCGTGCATAGCCTCTGTCCAAAGCCGTTCGCGTTCTTCCACGATCATCTATCGGCTCTCGTCACGCCGATCTGAAAAATAAACCCTCGCATCAGGAGTTCGGATCACAGCCGCGTGAGTTGGTTGCGAAAGCTGCATTTCGTCCGAAGGACACATTGGAGCGTGTTGCTCAGATGCTTTCAAGGAGACCGCCATGAGAAACTCCATCATTCAACCCGCAAAGGTTCCGTCGGCTGATGGCTTTCAGCGTTTCGGGAATGTTCGCTACTTAATTCGCGCTGACGTGACTGGAGCATGCCAATACCGGCCTAATGATGGCCCGCATCTTCCAGCTGGCTGATCATCCCGTTATGTGCCCGATGCGGGGTAGGGCGCCTGCCACGGCATGGGAAGTATTGCGTCTGAACATTCCGGCACTCGCCGACGCTGCCGCATCACTTCAATAGCCGCTCGAACTGGACACCACCGAGCATTCTGTACAATCAGAGGACAAGATCATATGAAAATTCTCATCGCCTCGACTCCCGCAACGGGCCATCTCAATCCGCTGCTTGCGATCGGGCGCATCTTGATTGCCGAGGGTCACGAGGTCGTTGGCCTGACGGGTACGGCCTTGCGCGGCCGCGTTGAAGGCGTGGGGATGAAATTCCGCGCGCTTCCCGCAGGTGCCGATTTCGATCCGCAAGACATTCACTCGAAGGTTCCCGAATTGAAGAACACACCTCCGGGGCCGGAATGGTTGCGCATCGCCGTGGAACGCGTCTTCATCGACAGCGTTCCCGCGCAACACCAGGGTTTGCAAGAAGCCTTGCGGGATTTTCCGGCAGATGTCGTCATCGGCGACGACATGTTCTTCGGCGCCCTGCCGATGCTGCTCGGGCCGCGCTCGAAACGGCCCCCCATCGTTCTCTGCGGCACATCGCTGCTGCACTGGCGTCGCGAGGATGGCGCGCCCCATTTTGCCGGCTTGCCGCCCGCGGTAACCCCGGAACAGCGCGATGAATACGCGGCTATCGCACGGGAGTTTGACAGAATTGTCGATCAGCCGGTGGGCCGCCGCCTGAATCAGATCCTGGCGGATTTCGGTGTTGGACCATTGGTGACGCCGCCCTTCGACGCAGTAGTAGAACTTCCAGATTCCTATCTGCAGTTGACGGTTCCAGGCTTCGAGTTTCCGCGGGACATTCCGCCTGCCGTGCGTTTCATCGGCACCCCTCCCATCATTCCCAGTCAGGCCCCGCTTCCGCCTTGGGCACATGAACTGGACGGCTCACGTAAGGTCGTGCTGGTCACGCAGGGAACGGTGGCAAATCACAATTTCGACCTCCTGATTGGCCCGACTTTGGCTGCGCTCGCGAACGAGCCTGACCTGCTCGTGGTTGCTACGGCCGGAGGGCGCCCGATCGAGGCGATACCCGGCTTAATTCCAGCCAACGCACGCATCGCCAGTTACTTGCCGTTCGAATGGTTGCTACCCAGGGTCGACGTCTTCGTCACGAACGGTGGCTATGGCAGCGTCAATCAGGCCATGAGCTTCGGAATTCCGCTGGTCACCGCAGGGCTGACCGAGGATAAGGCCGGCGTGAACGTGCGCGTCGCATGGTCTGGCGTTGGAATTGATCTCGCGGTCAACCAGCCGACGCCACAGGCGCTGCGCGAAGCCGTTCGGACCGTGCTCGATACGCCGAACTATCGTTCGCGTGCGTCGCAAATGGCCGATGAGTTCGCCGGGATCGACACGCGAGCTGAACTCCTCTCGATCATCAAGGCGATCACACAAGCGCCGGATCGGCGGCGCGTTGCCAGCCGGCGCTGATTTGGCCTCTGCAAGCAGCGACGGAGGGAAAGGGCAATTGTCTCTCCGTCGATGCGCCAATT
>CAWAWU010000002.1:0-757016 GCA_963785945.1 uncultured Alphaproteobacteria bacterium | reverse complement strand
GGATCGCGGCGCGCCGACCCGGCGATCGATCAGGCAGCATCGAAGTTTCCGGCAGCGAAGACCCCGTGCTGAAGCGCAGCATTCGCCATGCGTATGATGTGATCGAGTTGCCGGTGCTGGGCTGAACGACGGCGTTGCCGGGAATCGGGTGGTAAAGCGTCCTGGATTACGGTCATTCTCCGTCATTCCGGGCTCGCGCTTCGCGCGCCCCGGAATGACGATTGTGATTTCAGGGAAAGCCCAGCATGTCCGTTGCCAAACGCGCAGGCGCGCCATTAGCAATCTCCAGCATTCCCGCCCGCATCGACGCTCTCGACTGGGCTCAGGCGACCGGCGATCTCGACGCGCAGGGGTGCGCCGTGCTGAAAAATCTGCTCACGCCGGATGAGTGCCGCGCGATCACATCGCTTTATCCTGACGATGCGCATTTCCGCAGCCGGGTCGTGATGGGACGCCACGGCTTCGGCCGCGGCGAGTACAAATATTTTTCCTATCCGCTGCCATCCCTGATCGAGCAATTGCGGCCCGTGCTCTATTCAAAACTCAACGGCGTCGCCAATCGCTGGAACGAGGCGATGGGGATCGATATCCGCTATCCCACCGCGCATGAAGCGTTCCTGAAGCGCTGCCACGAGGCCGGTCAGACCCGGCCGACGCCGCTGCTGTTGCAATATGAGGCCGGCGACTACAATTGCCTGCATCAGGATCTCTATGGCGAGCACGTGTTCCCGCTGCAGGTCGCGATCCTGCTGTCGGAACCCGGCCGCGATTTCACCGGCGGCGAATTCGTGCTGACCGAGCAGCGGCCGCGGATGCAGTCGCGCCCGGAAGTGGTGCCGCTGGCGCAAGGCGATGCGGTTGCGTTTGCTGTGCATCACCGTCCCGTGCAGGGGACGCGCGGTGTTTATCGGGTTAATTTGCGCCATGGCGTCAGCCGGATCCGTTCCGGCCATCGCCATACCGTCGGCGTGATCTTTCACGATGCGAAGTGAGCACGAGCTGTTTGACGCAGATGAATTGATGGACGGGTCATAACGTGGATTTGTTTGCAAGCCTGCCGGATGTGCGGCCCGCGCGCGAAGCGATCGCCGAAGGCGCGCTGTTGTTGCGCGGATTTGCAAAACCGCTCGAGGACGACCTGATCGCCGCGTTGCGCGAGATCGTCGCGCAGGCGCCGTTTCGTCACATGCTGACGCCGGGCGGTCATCAGATGTCGGTGGCGATGACCAATTGCGGCAGTGCCGGTTGGGTCACCGATCGCAGCGGTTATCGCTATGACAGCGCCGATCCCGAATCCGGTAAACCCTGGCCGCCGATGCCGCCGTCATTCCGAGCGCTGGCCGAGCAGGCCGCGGCAGAAGCAGGCTTTGACGGATTTGCGCCGGATGCGTGCCTGGTCAACCGCTACCAGCCGGGCGCGCGGATGTCGCTGCATCAGGATCGTGACGAGGGCGATCTCGGCGCGCCGATCGTGTCGGTGTCGCTCGGCTTGCCCGCGGTCTTTCTGTTCGGTGGATTGCAGCGTAGCGACAAGACCCAGCGCTATAGATTGGAGCATGGCGACATCGCGGTATGGGGCGGCCCGGCGCGGCTGGCGTTTCATGGCGTGGCGCCGCTCGCCGACGGTGAGCATCCCCGGATGGGCCGGCAACGCATCAATTTGACGTTTCGCAGGGCACGCTAGGGCCAGTGCAAAGCCGGGGCAAATTGCCTCATTTAAGTCGCGGCGGCGGGCAATTGCTGTTCACCAGGCGCCCTTCGGTTATGCTTGGCGCGCGAGGGCACGATGAGCAGTACCGAGTTTCCAGCGGATGCCGAGACCGCGAGCGCCAATCGCACCGGCGTCTATCTCGCAATTCTGCAATTTGTCTTCACGCTGGGCTGGACCACCTATGTGATCTATCTGCCGCAACTCGCGGCCAAGGTCGGCATCGCGCCGACCGCCGTCATCCTGATCCTGATGATGGATCAGGCCATCTTCACCATCACCGACACCGCGATGGGAATCTTCGCCGATCGGCTCGCGCGCGTCGTTGGGCGCCTCGGCGTTGTCGTTGGTGCGCTGACAGCGCTTTCATGCGCCGCCTTTGTCGCCTTGCCGTTCGTGGCCGGCACCGGTCCGGGCGCGCAAATCTGGTTCATCGGCTTGATCGTGATCTGGGCGATCACCTCCTCGGCGTTGCGCGCGCCACCGCTGACCTTGCTGGGAAAATACAGCGCAAAACCGTCGATCCCGTTTTTGTCGGCGCTGGTCATGCTCGGTTACGGTCTGGCCGGCGCAGTGTCGCCCTATCTCGGCGTCGTGCTGCGCAATGTCGATGCCCGGCTTCCCTTCGTCATTTCCAGTGTGGTGCTGCTGATCACCGCGCTGGCGTTGTCGCGCGTCGAGCACGGCGTCGTGCAGCAATCCAGGCCGGCTGCCGCACCCCGCGCGCCGGCACAGCCGCTCGGCAAGGTGTCGACCATCTTCATTGCCTCGATGGTCCTTCTGGCGCTCGGCTATCAGCTGCATTTCAGCATCAATAGCGGACCGTTCTTCCTGCGTTTCGCCAAGCCGTCCGATCTCGAATGGCTGCTGCCGGTATTCTGGATCGGCTTCAACATCGCGATGTTTCCAGCCAGCGCGGTCGTCAAGCGCCGCGGCGCGTTGATCGTGATGGGAACCGCCGGGCTGCTGGGCGCGCTGGCGGTGCTCGGCGCCGAACTCGCCGGCAACCTCAACACGCTGATTGCGGCGCAGTTCATCGCCGGTGCGGCCTGGGGCTGCATGCTGATGTCGGCGATCTCGGCGGCGCTGGCGCTCGGCGACAGCGGCGCGGAAGGCAAGGTGCTGGGGCTGGTGTTTTCGGCGCTGGCGCTTGGGACACTTCGCGCGAATGGCGGCGGTCGCCGGCGGTCTGCAGAAGATTCCCGAATACGCTCCGCTGCTGCACTGGGCGCCGGTGGCCTGCTGGTCCGTCGCCGGCGCCGGCCTCTTGGTGCTGGCCGCGTTCCGGGTTCAGCAGAGCGTGCTGAAGGTGAGAAGGGTTTAGATTATCTGACGGTCATTGCGGAATGCCGTTGCTTACCTCGCCCCGCGTGCGGGGAGAGGTCGACGCGCGTAGCGCGGCGGGTGAGGGGGCGTTTCTCCAAATTGAGCGGCTGCGACTTGCTTCGACGCCCCCTCATCCCGACCTTCTAAGAGCGAGCTTCGCTCGTCTCCCCGCGCGCGGGGAGAAGGAGAAGAGGGACGCTTACGGCTTCGCCGGATGAATGAACTTCCAGGGGCTGGTCTCGGAATCGGTCGGCACTTCGATATCGATCAGGCATGGCCCGCCGTCGGCCAGCGCCTGCTCCAGTGCCGGGCGGAAATGATCCGGCGACGTCACGCGCCATGCCTTGACGCCAAAGGACTCCGCAAGCTTGACGAAATCGGGATTGACGAGATCGGACGCCACCACGCGGCCGTCGAAGCGTTCGCGCTGGTCCCGCCGCACATTGCCATAGGCGTTGTTGTTGAACACCAAGGTCACCACGCCGATCTTGAACTGCACGGCGGTGGCCAGCTCCTGCACGCCGAACATGAAGCCGCCGTCGCCTGTGATCGCGACCACCGCGCGGTCGGGGTTGGCGACCTTGGCGCCGAGCGCGGTGGGAAAGCCCGAGCCGAGCGTGCCCTGATAGCCCGAGGTGATGAAGGTGCGCGGCTGGTAGATCGGGAAGCCGTACCAGGAGGCGAAGCCGACCTGGGAGACTTCGTCGGTGACGATCGCGTTGGCCGGCAGTACGTCGCGCAGGATGTTCAAATAGGCCATCTGCGGCTGGATGCTCTGGATCTCCTTCTGCGTCGCTGCCGAGGCGTCACGGATCGCGGCGCGGCGGCCGCTGGTCTTGCTGTAGCCTTGCTTCCGGACGGCGGCGAGCAGCTCGCGTGTGCCGGCTTGCGCGTCCGCGACCACGGATGCGTCGATCGCCAGCCGCCGCACTTCCGACGGGTCGATATCGATCCGAATGGATTTCAGGCCGTCGGGACGGAACGGCCAGCGGAACGTGGTCGGCAATTCCATACGGGTGCCGATCCCGATCATGAGATCGGTGTGCGGCCACAGTCTGTAGGCCGACGCCATCGTCAGCCCGAGTTCGTGCGCGTTGCTGACGATGCCGCGTCCGCTGCGGAACGCCACCACGGGGGCGTCGATCAGTTCCGCCAGCTCGAGAATTTCGTCGCGGGCGTGAATGGCGCCGCTGCCGACAAAGATCATCGGCGTCTTGCTGCCCGATATCAGGGCGGCGGCGGCCTTGATCCGGTCGGGGTCGGGCTGCGGTGCCGGAAACAAGTCGAACGGTTTTAAGGGCGTCACCGCCGACCGTTGGGTGAACACGTCCCACGGCATCTCCAGCGCGACCGGGCCGCGGCGTCCCGACATCATCTCCTGGAACGCGCGCGAGACCATCGTTGGCGCCGCGTCCGGATATTCGATCCGCTCCGCCCATTTGACGAAAGACCGTAGCGTTGCGAGCTGATCCGGCATCTCGTGCAAATGGCCGCGGCCCTTGCCGATGAACGCGGTCGGCACCTGGCCGGTCAGGCACAGCACCGGCTCGTTCGATCCGTAGGCCGTGAGCATCGCAGCCCCCGCGTTGAGCACGCCCGGGCCCGGCACCACGCTGAATACGCCGGGCCTGCCGGAGGATCGCGCGTAGCCGAACGCCATGTAGCCGCAGGCCTGCTCGTGGCGCGCGCCGATCACCTTGAGCTGCGCCTGATGAAACGCGTCGAACAACCCGTAGATCTGTGCGCCGGGCAGGCCGAACACGGTGTCGACACCGTGCGCGACCAGGCCGTTGACGATGGCTTCGCCGCCGGAAGTGGAAGTCATGGTCCTGTCCAATCGCTCGAGAAGGTCACAAAACTTCGTCGACCACGCCGTTGCGCAGCACGCCGACGCCATCGGCTTCGACCTCGATGACATCGCCGGGCTTGAGGTAGCGCGGCGGATCGAACCGCGCGCCGGCGCCGGTCGGCGTCCCCGTCACGATGACGTCGCCGGGCACCAGCGTGGTGAAGGTCGAGATATAGCTGAGCAGATAACGGAAACCGAAGATCAGCCGTCCGGTACGATCGTCCTGCCGCGTCTCGCCATTGACCCGCGTCGACAGCCGGATATCGGCTATCTGGGATTCACCGGTGTAGGGAACCAGCCAGGGACCGAGGCTGCCGGTGGAATCGAAATTCTTGCCCTGCGTGACATTGAACTTGGCGTGGCGGACCCAGTCGCGGATCGTGCCCTCGTTGCACAGCGTGACCGCCGCGATGTGATCCAGCGCGCTGGCCTCCGCGATGTGCCGTCCGGCCTTGCCGATCACGAGCACCAGTTCGCCTTCATAGTCGAGCTGCGACGAGGCCCTGGGCCGGACCAGCGGCGCATTGTGGCCGACAAAGGACCGCGGCGTGCGCAGGAACATGCTGGGATATTTCGGGGCGTCCTGGCCGTCTTTATATTCGGCGTTACGATCGGGATAGTTCACGCCGATGCAGATGATCTTTTCAGGCGCCGGGATCGGCGGCAGCCAGGTGATGGCGTCGAGCGCATGGTCCGGCGAACGCCGCGCCGCGTGCTCGGCGAGCTTTGCCAGCGCACCGGCCGCGATCGCCTCGCGCAGCGTCGGATATTCCTTGCCGAATTGCGTCGAGAGATCGACGACCCCGCCGTCGGTCACCGCACCGTATTTGGTCGAGCCGCCGATCGAGTAGGTTGCGATACGCGCTGAAGCCATGATGTGTGTCCAATACCGGTCGTGAAAGGATGGCGGCCGCTTTTAGCCGGGCGTCATGCCGGCGTCCTTGATGATGGCGATGGCAGCAGGCGTCCGCAGATAGTCGATGAAGGCCTTTGCGGCGTCAGCTTCCTTGCTGTCGGCGGATACCGCTGATGTGAACACCAGCTCCTGCTGCAATTCGGCGGGAAACGGACCCACCAGATCGACGCCAGGGGCGATCAGCGTGTTGATCAGAAATACCCCGAGATCAGCCTCGCCCTTGGCAACCGCCGGAGCGATCTGATCCGGCAACTGCTGCGGCTTGATCTTGGCTTTCATTTCCTCGGCGACGCCGAGGCGATCGAACACTTTCAGCACATAGGCGCCGGCCGCACTGGTGGGAACAGAACTGATCGATTGCGCGGCGAGCAGGGTTTTCTTCAACGCCTCGGGGGTGCTGATGTCGGGTTTGGCCGCGCCTGACCGGACGATGACGCCATAACCGACGCGGGCGATATCGATGGTGGGCCCGGCGACGAAACGGGCTTTTGCGGCCGCGTCCTTGAACACGTCGACCGGAACCAGCGCGAGATCGAGGGGCGCGCCTGACGTCGCCTGCTTGATCAGATTGGGCGTGGAATCGAAGTGAATGACCAGCTTGTGGCCGGTCGCGCGTTCGAATTGCGGAACGATCTGCTTCAGCGGCCCCGTCATGGAGCCGCCCGCGATCATCTGGAGTTCAGCGGCCTTTGCATTGGGCGACATGGTAAGCACCAAACCTAGCAGTGAGATGATGGCGAGGGAGGCCGTTAACGGGGTTCTTGAGGGACGTCGTCCCGGCGAACGCCGGGACCCATACGCCGTGTCATTTCGTTTTTGCAATGGAGCAGATGCCTTCTGCAATTCGCCGAGGCCAGGGGTTATGGGTCCCGGCGTTTGCCGGGACGACCCTAAACGTCTGTTTTCGTCGAGCCCCATGGCGCCTAATCCGCAATCGTGACGTCGGCGACGAATTGCGGCTCGCGGACGGCCTGGCCTGTAAATGGCGAGCCCTGCTCGAACCAGGAGCGCGGCGCCGGCGCACCCCACAATGTCTGCCGCCGCGGATCCTTCAGCGACCAGCGCAACGGCTCGTGGTCGTGATCGCCGGTAAAATAGTCGCTGGTGTAGAGCTCGAGGCGATGGCCATCGGGATCGCGCACATACAGAAAGAACGCGTTCGAAATACCGTGGCGGCCGGGTCCGCGCTCGATGTTTTTCAGATAGCCGCTGGACGCCATCACGTCGCACAGATGCAGGATGTTCATCGCGGTCGGCACCCAGAATGCAAAATGGTGCAGGCGAGGGCCCTTGCCGTTGGTGATGGCGAAATCATGCACATTGCCCTTGCGGTGCATCCACGCCGCCGCGATGCGGCCGTTCGGCCCGTCTTCCTCGCCATATTCGGTCAGGCGAAATCCAAGCCGCGCGTAGAAATCGACGGTGCCCTGAACTTCGGCGGCGAACACGTTGAAATGGTCGAGGCGCTGCGGATGGCAGCCCTTGTAGAGATCGTAGCGGCGCAGCAGATGCGGACGTTTTTCCATCGTCGCGTAGAGCTCGATCTGGAAGCCGAAGGGATCGGTAAACTGAAGCGTGCGGCCCTGGAATGGTTGATCGGTGAATGCATAGGTAATGCCGTTCTCCGAGAAGAACGCCGCCGCCTTGTCGAGATCGCCGTCATTGCCGACCCTGAACCCGAGCCGGTTGCAGGCCGCTGTCGTGGCTTTACGCAGCACCACCGAATGATGCTGGTGCTCCTCGCTGCCACGCAGGTACACCGCGTTGTCGTCGCGGTCCTCGACATGCAGCCCCACGGTGTTTTCGTAAAACGCGCGGCTGGTTTCCAGATTGGTCACGTCGAGCACGACATGGCTGGACCGGATGATGTTGAAGGGTGGATCGAAGATGTGCTGCGGAACGGGCATGTGGTGTCCTCGAGTTCGTACGAATTGCTTCGTTCCGTGCGATGGCGCAGGACCGGATCGTGCTCTTGCAGCCAGCTCGAACATTGGCTCGGGATATCCGAGTCCGGGCTTGCGCGACCGCCCCGGAATGACGGTTACACTCCCAGTCTCTGAATCTTGTGCGTCCCGCGCGCGAGCGAGACGTGCTTGGTTTCCATGTAGAAGTCGAACGAGTAGTCGCCGCCGTCGCGGCCGATGCCGGATGACTTCATGCCGCCGAAAGGCGTCGGCAGATGACGGACGTTTTCCGAATTGAGCCAGATCATGCCGGCCTCCAGCGCATCCGCCACCCGTAGCGCGCGTCCCATGTCGCCGGTCCAGACGTAGCCGGTGAGGCCGTAATTGACGCCGTTGGCGATCTCGATCGCGTCGTTTTCGTCGCGGAACGGGATCACGGTCAGGAACGGTCCGAACACTTCCTCCTGCGCTACCCGCATCCTGGCGTTGGCACCGGTGACGAGCGTCGGCTGGATGTAATGTCCGCCGCCGGGGCCGTCATGCGGCGCGCCGCCGACCGCGATCACCGCGCCATCCTTGCGCGCGACATCGAAATAGGAGCAGACCTTTTGCAGATGACGCTCGTGGATCAGCGGCCCGATTTCGGTCGCGGGATCGAGCGGATGGCCGACCTTCAACGCCCTCACGCGCGCGGTGAGTTTTTCGATGAATTTTTCGGCGATGCCTTGCTGGATCAATAGCCGGCTCGACGACGTGCAGCGCTCGCCATTGAGCGAGTAGATCATGAACACGACCGCGTCGAGCGCGCGGTCGAGATCGGCGTCGTCGAACACGATCACGGGGTTCTTGCCGCCGAGTTCGAAATGCACGCGTTTCAGGGTCGCAGCACCCTGCGCCATGATCGCCGAACCGGTGGCGCTTTCGCCGACAAAGCCGATCGCCTTGATCGCGGGATGTTCGGTCAGCGCCTTGCCGGCTTCCTCGCCGATGCCATGCACGGTGTTGAGGACGCCGTCGGGCACGCCGGCCTGCTTGACCAGTTTTGCCAGCAGATCGGCCGTTACCGGCGACCATTCGGCCGGCTTGTGAACCACGGTGCAGCCGGCGGCAAGCGCTGGCGCGATCTTCCAGGTCGAGAGCATGAACGGCGTATTCCACGGCGTGATCACGCCGACCGGGCCGATCGGCACCCGGGTCGACACGTTCCAGTGCTCGTCGCTCGGCGTGTTGAGGCCGTCACGGGCTTCGCCGCATTTGTCGGCGAAGAAGCGGAAGTTTTCCGCCGCCCGGATCGCGGCCTTGGCCATGAAGCGATGCGCCTGTCCGGTGTCGATGCATTCCAGCACCGCGATATCGTCGGCGCGATCTTCAATGGCGTCGGCGACGCGATGCAGCAGTTTCTTGCGCATGGCGGCCGGCATGTCCCGCCAGGACTTGAAGGCTTGCGCCGCTGATGTCGCGGCACGGTCGATGTCCTCGGCATTGCCGCGTGCCACCGACGCCAGCACTGCGCCGTCGATCGGCGACTTCGTTTCAAACGTCTGCCCCGAGATCGACGGCACCACCTTGCCATCGATCAGATGGCCGATGCCTTCTTCTCTCAGCTTGGCCAATAGCGGTGCGGCGCGGTCGCGATTGGCGGCAAACACATCGGATGATTTCGGTGTGACCTTATCCATGGGCGGTCGCCTCCACTTTCAAGGCTTCGTGGATGTTGTTGCGCTTCCAGCTCATCTCCTTGTCGTTGATCTGGATGTCGAACGACAGAGCGAACTTGCTTTTCGCAAACACTGGATCGAGGAAGCTGGAGAGCGCCTTGAAGACGTGTTCGCCGGCTTTCTGGCGGGTCGGAAGATCACGGCCTTCGCCGAGCCGCAGCACCATGGCGATGAATCCGAGATCCGGATTGCCGTCGGCAATCGCGTAATGCTCACACCGCACGGCCCTGACGCGAATGCCGCCGATCGGGAAGATCCCGGTTTCGACCGCGGCCTTGCGCACGACCTCGACGACCTCAGCCATATCGACGCGCGCTTCGAGGTTGGCGGAATATTCAAGCGTGAAATGCGGCATGGCGGATCCCTCCCGAGGATTTCCTGATCATGTTTTGCAGGCCGTATCAGGTGAAGTAACAGCTCACGGTGCCGTAAGGTCCATAATCGGTCTGAATCGTGTCGCCTTTGCGGGTTTCGATGGGGCGGATGCGCGAGGTGAGGCGAAAATGGATGCGGACAAATGATTAACATGTTAAATGGTTCGGATCAAATCCATTGATGTTTGTTGCGATGCAAAAAATAATCGCGTTGTGGAAGCTGCAACAAGACGCTCACTTTTTTGCGGATAATCATGATGACGCGGAAGAATTCTTCCAAGACGGGCGGCTCCAAGACAGGCGGCGCCAAGCCAGGCAGTTCGAAAGCGGATACGCATCGCGTGCCGATGCGGGAATTTTCCCGCTCGCTGCCGATGTCGCTGCTGCGCGCGCGCGAAGCTGTCATGCGGCAGTTTCGTCCCTCGCTGCGCAATCATGGCCTGACCGAGCAGCAATGGCGAATTCTGCGGGCGCTGGCGGCGGTCGACGCCATCGAGGTCACCGAGCTCGCGCATGTCGCCTTTCTGCTGGGCCCAAGCCTGTCGCGCATCCTGCGCGATCTCGAAGCGCGCCATCTGATCGAACGCAAGGCGGCGAAAACCGATCTGCGCCGCGCGGTGGTTTCGATCTCGGCGAAGGGCTTGAAATTGATCGAGGCGGTCGCGCCCTCGTCGGAAGCGATCTATGCCGCCATCACCAGGCGCTACGGTGCCCGCAAACTCGCGGAGCTGCAGGACATGCTCCGCACGCTTGAGGGCAGCCTTGCGGGGATGGGTGCCACCGATCAAGGAGATGCCGAGGTGGACGAGTAACGGGATATGGAGCCCGAACAAGTCGGTCGAGCCCACTGCCCGATATTTCGGCACAAATCCATGCCGTCATGAATTTGGGCGGCGCCGGAATAGGCCGGGTCCGCATGATCCGGGAGCGGCGTCTGCGTCGTTAGTCGAAAGCGCTGGGATATCAATTTACTCGGAGCCAAAGAGTCCGTAGATACGCACCCAGTTTTGCGTCCTCACGGACGGCTGAACACAAAGATAAGGCCGACAAAGAAGCCCGGCCGCAGGGAGGATTGAATGAAGCTTACGAGACGCGATTTCGCCGCTGGTTTGGCGGTTGGTATTACCGCACCTTACATTATCGGAAGCGCACGCGCCCAGGGCGCGACCCTCAAGATCGGCATGTGCGCCCCCATCACCGGCCCGGCCGCGGAATCCGGCGGATACGCCGTGAAGGGCGCCAAGCTGGCGCTGGAAGCCGTCAACAAGGCCGGCGGCGTGATGGGCAAGCAGCTCGAACTGATCGTCGAAGACGACCAGACCACCAACCCCGGCATCGTGCTGGCGTTTTCCAAGCTCGCCTCGCAGCCGGATATCGTCGGCTTCCTGGGCTCGATCCGCTCGACCCAGGTCCATGCCATGGCGCCGGACGTGCTCAAGCTCGGCAAGCCCGTGATGATCGGCGGTACCGATCCGAACCTCACCCATATGGGCAATCAATGGCTGTTCCGCTGCCGTCCCAATGACAGCTATTCCGGCCGCGTGATCGCCGAGTTCGGCGTCAACACGCTCGGCAAGAAGAAGTGGGCCGTGCTGCATTCGACCGATGCGTTCGGCACCGCCGGCGGCAAGGCGCTCAGCGGCGCGCTGGAGAAGCTCGGCGCTCCCTCGGTGCTCGACCAGGGTTATGCCAACCAGAGCCAGGACTTCACGCCGGTCGTGCTGGCGATCAAGCAGTCTGGCGCCGACATTCTCGGTTCCTACTTCACCTTCGAAAACGACCTCGGTATTTTCGGCCGTCAGTTGCGCCAGCTCGGCGTCAACATTCCGTGGGTCGGTTCGCCCTCGATCACCAACATCACCGCGCTGAAGCTCGCGGGTCCCGCGCTCTATGGCACCTACGGGGTCGCCGACTATGCCGAGGATTCCTGCGAGGGTTCGAAGGCGTTCGGCAAGATCTACCGCGATTCCGTCAAGGTGGCGCCGGACAACCAGAGCTCCTGGACGTTCGACGCGATCAACGTGCTGGCGGGCGCGATCAAGACCGCCAACTCGACCGATCCCGGCAAGATCCGCGAAGCGATCCTGGCCACCAAGAAATTCCCGGGCGCCGAGGGCGAATATAATTTCGACCAGAACGGCGATGGGTTGCACGGCTACAACGTCGTGAAGAACGACAAGGGCAACATCGTGTTCGACAAGCACATCGAGTTCAACGACTGATCGCGGCCGGCGGCCTCCTCAATGACGAGGAGGCCGCCGCTTCAACGGTGAATAACCGCCTCGTTCCTCTTACCGATCGCTTGTCATGGATCTCGTCCTCCAACTTTTGTTTACCGGTATCGGCATCGGCGCCGTCTACGCGCTGGTCGCACTCGGTTTCGTGCTGATCTTCCGCGCCACCAACGTCGTGAATTTCGCGCAAGGCGAATTCTCGATGGTCGCGGCCTATCTGATGGTCGTTTTCTCGGTCGATCTCGGATGGCCGTACTGGCTGTCGTTTTTGCTGTCGCTCGGTGGCATGGCGCTGCTCGGAATGATCTTCAATCTCGGGGTTTATTATCCGCTGCGCCACCGCACCTTCCTTCCCGTGATCATCGCGACCATCGGCGCCTCGATCCTGCTCGCCAATTCCGTGCTTGCGATCTACGGCCCGCAGCCGCAGGTGCTGCAGGGATGGTTCGACACCCCCGGCATTCAGCTCGGCCCGGTTTATCTCGACAGCCAGTATCTCCTGATCATCGCCGTGACCATCCTGCTGGTGATCTTCAATTACTGGTTCTTCGAACGTACGATGCTCGGCAAGAAGTTGCAGGCGACGTCGCAGGACAAGGAAATGGCTTCGCTGCTCGGCATCTCCGTCTCGAGCATGATCATGATCACCTTCATCTATTCGGCGATGCTCGGCGGCCTTGCCGGCATCCTGGTCGCGCCCGTGCTGTTCGTGTCGATCCAGATGGGATCGACGATTGCGCTGAAAGCCTTTGCCGCCACCATCATCGGCGGCTTCGGCGACGTGGCGGGTGCGATCATCGGCGGGCTCGCGCTCGGCGTGATCGAAACCTTTGGCGCCGCGTATGTTTCGGTGCCCTATAAGGACGGATTTGCCTTCCTGGTGCTGATCTTCTTCCTGATCTTCCGGCCGCAAGGCATCTTCGGCGAACGCGTGGCGGAAAAAGCATGAGCGCGCCCAGCGAAAACATGACCGAAAACATGGCGGTGGCGGCAAACGTCGTGCGATCGAAACCGCTGCTGCTGCGGCATCTGCCGTATTTCATCGCCGCGGCGATCCTGGTGGCATTGGCCGCCAAGATGGAATTCGACGGCTACATCCTCAACATCCTGATGCAGGCGACGACCTTTGCGATCGCGGTATTCGGTCTCTCGGTCGTGCTCGGCCTCTGCGGGCAGATCAATCTGGCGCAGGCCGCGTTCTTCGGCTTCGGTGCCTATGCCGTCGGCATCGGCACCACCGACCTTCACCTGAGCTACTGGGTCTGCCTGCCGGCGGGGTGCGTGATCGCGCTCGCCGCCGGCGCGTTCCTCGGCGCATCGACGCTGCGGCTGGGCGGTCATTATCTGGCGATGGTGACGATCTCGTTCCAGCAGATCGTCACGCTGGTCATGATCAACGACATCGCGCTGACCCACGGTCCGGATGGCGTTTCGAACATCGGCAGGCCGGCGCTGTTCGCGACGTCGCAGAGTTATCTGGCGTTCTGCGTCGCGATGCTCGCGATCGTCGGCTATTGCGTCTGGCATCTGCCGCATACCCGGCTGGGGCGGGCGATGCGCGCGGTTCGCGACAACGAACTCGCCGCCGGCGTCAACGGCATCGATATCTTCCGCACCAAGGTCTATGCGTTCGCGCTGTGCGCGGCGCTCGGCGGCCTCGCGGGCGGCCTGTTCGCCGGTGGCTTTGCCTACGTCAGCCCGGACCAGTTCTCGTTCGCGGAATCGATCGTGTTCCTGACCATGTCGCTGCTCGGCGGCGTGGCGTCGCCGATCGGATCGGCGATCGGCACCGGCCTGTTGATCCTGATCCCGGAATGGCTGCGCTTCCTCAAGAGCGTTCCCGGGCTTTATCTCGCGATCTATGGCCTGTTCGTCATCCTGATCATCCGCTTCATGCCTGACGGCATCTGGGGTTTCGTCAGCGTCGGGCTCGATCGGTTGCGCAGCAAGACCAGGACGCCTCCGGCCGCTGCGTTATTGCAGTTGAAGCCCGCCACCGTCGGCGGCGACATCGTGCTCGAGGTGACGGGTCTCGCGAAATATTTCGGCGGCCTCAAAGCGGTCGATGGCGTCGATATCGCGGTTCGGCGCGGCGGCGTTCATGCGCTGATCGGACCGAACGGCTCCGGCAAGACCACGACGCTCAACGTGCTCTCCGGCCTCTACAAGGCCACCGCCGGCAAGATCGTGCTCGACGGCACCGACATCACCAACATGCCGCCACATCTGCGCACGGCGGCGGGGCTGGGACGCACGTTCCAGAACATCCGGCTGTTCCGCTCGATGACGGCGCTGGAGAATGTCGAGATCGGCGCCGAGCGGCCCGGCAACAAGATGATCGGCGAGGGCGGCGGTGACGCGTTGACCGAACGCGCGATGGAAGCGTTGACCTTCGTCGGCCTCGGCAGCCGCGCCAACGAGTTGATATCGAGCTTCTCCTATGGCCACCAGCGGCTGATCGAGATCGCCCGCGCGCTGGCGGCGAACCCGACCTTGCTGCTGCTCGACGAACCCGCGGCCGGTCTGAACTCGACCGAAAAACTCGAGCTGCATGAACTGCTCAAGCGCATCGCTGCGCAAGGGCTGACCATCCTGATCATCGATCACGACATGACGCTGGTCTCGGAAGCGGCCCAGCACATCACCGTGCTCAATTTCGGACGCCGCATCGCGGACGGCGAATCCATGGCGGTGCTGCGCCATCCCGATGTCGTCTCCGCCTATCTCGGAACCGAATAATGGCGCTGCTCGAAATTCGCGATCTGGTCGTTCGCTACGGCGAAATCGAAGCCTTGCGTGGCGTCTCGCTATCGGTCGATCCCGGGCAGGTGGTGACGCTTGCTCGGCGCCAACGGTGCCGGCAAATCCACCACGCTGCGCGCGATCTCCGGTCTGGCAAAGCCAGCGGCCGGCGACATCCTGTTCGACGGCAAGTCAATCGCGGGCCTCGGGCCGGAAGCGATCGTGCGGATGGGTATCTCCCATGTGCCGGAGGGGCGGCGGATTTTTCCGGGCCTGACGGTCAAGGAAAACATCATGCTCGGCGCGTCGAACCGGCGCGTCGCGAGTTCCGAATTGTCGCGCGAGGCGGATGCGATGTTCGACCTGTTTCCGGACATCCGCAAATTCACCTCCTCGCTCGGCTGGACCTTGTCGGGCGGCCAATTGCAGATGGTGGCGGTGGCGCGCGGGCTGATGGCGAAGCCGCGGCTGTTGTTGCTCGATGAACCCTCGCTGGGCTTAGCGCCCGTGATCGTGCAGGCGGTGTTCAAGATCATCTCCGAGATCCGCCGCAACACCACGGTGCTGCTGGTCGAACAAAACGCGCGCATGGGCCTTTCGGTCGCCGACCACGGTTACGTGCTGGAAACCGGACGCATCGTGCTGGGCGGCAAGCCCGACGAATTGTGGGGCAATGAGGCCATTGCCGCCGCCTATCTCGGCGGCCACGCCAAAGTCAGCGCTTAGGTGCGGCGCACCCTTGCCTGACGATAGCCGGGCGGCGATAGTGCATGCCGTCCGCGAGGTCGGCATCAGCGAAGTCAGCATTCAGCGGGCGGCGGCTGACTCCTGACGGCCGTCATTGCAGGCAGCAGAGCAATCCAGAACTGCAAAAATAATGGATTGCTTCATCGCAGCACTCCTCGCAATGACGACGGTACCAAACAGGGAAGGAACAAAGAGTGGCTAATAACGTCAAGAAGGTATGGGCTTCCGGCAAAGCCGTGGTGAACGCCTGGCTGGCCATCCCGTCGGGGTTTTCGGCCGAAGTGATCGCGCAATGCGGCTTCGACAGTGTCACCGTCGACATGCAGCACGGTGTGCAGGATTACCAGTCGATGGTGACGTGCTTCCAGGCGATGCACGGCCATCCGGTGACGCCGATGGTTCGCGTTCCCTGGAACGAGCCCGGCATCATCGGCAAGGTGCTGGACGGCGGCGCCTATGGCGTGATCTGCCCGATGATCAACACCAAGCAGGAAGCCGAAAACCTGGTGCAATATTCCAAGTATCCGCCGCGCGGCACCCGCTCGAACGGTCCGATCCGTTCCGGCATGTATGGCTCGGCCGGCACCTATCAGCAGACCGCCAACGACGAGATCGTGCTGCTGCCGATGATGGAAACCAAGACCGCGATCGAAAACATGGAATCGATCCTCGACGTCGAAGGCATCAACGGCGTCTATATCGGCCCCTCCGACCTCGGCTTCTCCTACGGGCTGGTACCAAAACTCGATCGCGACGAGCCGGAAATCCTCAAGATCTACGAGAAGATCGTGAAGGAGTGCGGCAAGCGCGGCCTCTATCCCGGGATCCACTGCTCCGGTGCCGACGGCGCCGTGCGCGCGATCAACATGGGCTTCAAGCTCGTGACCCTGTCGAACGAAAGCGGCCTGATGGCCACCTACGCCAAGATGCAGATCGCCCAGACCCGCAAGGAATCCGGCGGCAAGGCGTAACTTGCTTCTCCCTCGCCCCGCTCTTGCGGGGAGAGGGTTGGGGTGAGGGGCTCTTCCCGCGAGTGTTGTGCTAGCATTGGCGCAGTGCCTCGCCCCTCACCCGGCGCTACGCGCCGACCTCTCCCCGTAAAAGGACGGGGAGAGGTGAAGGCAGTCAAAGCTCAGGAGATTTAAGATGACCCCAGCACCCGTCATTCGCCTGCATCCCGATGATGGCGTGCTGATCGCGCGCTCGAGCCTGCCGCCGGGCATGGTGGTGGCCGATGGCGTCACCACGCTCGAACGCATTCCCGCCGGCCACAAGGTGGCGATCAAGCCGATTGCGGTGGGCGAGCCGATCCGCCGGTACGGCCAGATCATCGGCTTTGCGACCGTGCCAATTACGCCGGGCCAGCATGTCCACACCCAGAATTGCGGCATGGGCGATTTCGCCAAGGACTATGCGTTCGGCGTCGACGTCACGCCGACGCCGAATTTCGATCTGCCCGCGACCTTCGAGGGCATCCGCCGCGCCGACGGCCGCGTCGCCACCCGCAACTACATCGGCATCCTCACCTCGGTGAACTGCAGCGCGCATGTCGCCGGCATGGTCGCCGATATCTTCAAGAAAAATCCGTTCACCGGCGATAATCCGCTGGCGGATTTTCCCAACGTCGACGGCGTGGTCGCGCTGACCCACAAGACCGGCTGCGGCATGACGCAGGACGAGCCGCTGGCGCTGCTGCGCCGGACCCTCGGCGGCTATGCGCGGCATGTGAATTTCTCCGCCGTGGTCGTGCTCGGCCTCGGCTGCGAGGTCAACCAGATCGGCGGCCTGATGCAGGAGCAGAAGCTGGCGGGCCGTCTGCGCGCGATGGACATCCAGGAAGTCGGTGGCACCCGCAAGACCGTGGAAGCGGGAGTCGCCTTCGTGCGCGAGGCGCTGGCGGACGCCAACAACGTCAAGCGCGAGCCGGTGCCGGCCAGCGAATTGACGGTGGCGCTGCAATGCGGCGGCTCCGACGGTTATTCCGGCGTCTCGGCCAACCCGGCGCTGGGTGCTGCGAGCGATCTGCTGGTGCGGCACGGCGGCACGGTGATCCTGTCGGAAACGCCGGAGACTTACGGCGCCGAACATCTCTTGACGCGCCGCGCGGTCAGCCGCGAGGTCGGCGAAAAGCTCGTCGGATTGATGCGCTGGTGGGAAGAATACACCGAGCGGGAAGGCGCCGAGATGAACGCCAATCCGAGCCCCGGCAACAAGGCCGGCGGCCTCACCACGATTCTGGAAAAATCATTGGGCGCGATGGCGAAGGCCGGCAGCACCAATCTGGTCGACGTGCTGAACTACGCCGAGCCCGTCACCAAGAAGGGTTTCGTGTTCATGGACACGCCCGGCTACGACCCGGTCGCGGCCACCGGACAAGTGGCCGGCGGCGCCAATCTGGTCTGCTTCACCACCGGCCGCGGCAGCGTGTTCGGCTGCAAGCCCGCGCCGTCGATCAAGCTCGCGACCAATTCGCCGATGTACAAGCGCATGGAAGACGACATGGACGTCAATTGCGGCACCATCCTCGACGGCGAGGAAACCGTGCAGCAATGCGGCCAGCGTATTTTCGACCTGATGCTCAAGACCGCCTCGGGCCAGCCGACCAAGAGCGAAAGCTTTGACTTCGGCGGCGCCGAATTCGCGCCCTGGGTGCTTGGCGCGACGATGTAGACCTGCTCCGTCATTCCGGGGCGATGCGAAGCATTGAACTACGATGTGCGATTGCACATCTGAGAATCTCGAAATTCCCCGATGCGCAATTGCGCATCTGAGGTCTGGTCCTCCGGACCATCCCGGAATGACGCTTCGACTGCCAGGCCCGGATGAGGCCACGAAAATGCGCACTCGGATTTGAATGGCCTTCCCACAGCCGACTGTTTATTGTGCGCTGATGTCGCGCATCATATGTCTATCCATTGCTATCGTTCTGTCGCTGCTGCCGGTCGTCGCGCCGGCGGCGCCAATTCATAAGCGGCCGGCGTCACACTGGCATGGCTACGGCTTCCTGCCGGGCTATCACCAGCCGCTGAGCAACAGCCTTCCGCTCTATCGCCAGGAAGCGGCCGTGCTGCGTGGCGCGCGCCGCGACCGGCGCCCCTGGTATATTTACCCCACTCCGCATTACTACGGGTACGATGGCAACAGGTACTATTTCGGCCGGCCCGGCTTTAATGGCGGCGGTCGCTACAATGGCGGCAGCTATGGGCCGTGCTGGACGCAGACACCGATCGGGCCGGTCTGGAATTGCGGCTGAGTAGCCTGTCGCTCTGCTGGGTTTCGTCCAATATTTCGTACACATTCCCCGGCGAGGAACGCCGCTTGTCCGATGACGAGGCCCAAGCGGCTGGGTCATGGAGCCTAAGCAGATGGATGAGGTTGAGATCGTCAACTACGATCCGCGCTGGCCGGCATTGTTCGACGAAGAGGCCAAACGGCTGCGCGCCATACTCGATCCGTCCTTGATCATGGGACTTGAGCATTTCGGAAGTACGGCCATTCCCGGTTTATCCGCCAAGCCCATCATAGATATCCTGATTGCAGTCCGATCATTGGCAGACGCGCAAGCCACCTACGTCGAAGCCCTTCGAAATCTTGATTACGTTTACTGGGCCGACAATCCGAAGAAGGATCGGATGTTCTTCGTTAAGGGCATGCCGCCCTTTGGATCGAGGCGCTCCCACCATGTGCATGTGACCGAGGCGCATGGAGAGATGTGGCAGCGGCTGGCGTTCAGAGACTATCTGCGCGCCCATCCGGAGGAAGCCGGGACCTACGAGCGGCTTAAAAGACGACTTGCCGCCGAACATCGGGCGGATCGCGAGGCATATACCGACGCCAAATCCGCCTACATCGAAAGTGTGATGCGAAAGGCAATGAAGTAGGTTTGCGGCAGATTTCACAAATGCGGTCATGTTTGGATTGCGAACTCGTGGGATGCGTTGAGTTCATCGCAAAAGCATCGCTTCATCGACGACATAGATGGGTATCGTTGAAGGCCGTAGGACAGGTCGGAGGCGAAGCCGTAACTGCCACTTCAGAGCATGGCGCCACGGTCTAATTTGTACGAGGACGACTTATCGTGTCGAGAGAAGGCGGGTTACGTCTCCGGCTCAAACCGCTCTGCGGCCCTTTCAGGAGGCTTTTCATTGGAACGATGAGGCGATCTGCCGGTTCAAAAGGAAATGGAGGCGCGGATGAAAGGACAAGCAATGGCCAAGAACACGATTTGCCTGTGGTACGATAAGGACGCAGAGACTGCGGCCCGCTTCTACGCCGAAACCTTTCCCAATAGCGCCGTTGGTGTCGTCCACCGCGCCCCCAGTGACTACCCATCCGGCAAGGAAGGCGACGTGCTGACGGTAGAATTCACAGTCGCGGGCGTCCCTTGTATCGGTCTCAACGGCGGTCCCGTGTTCAAGCATAACGAAGCTTTCTCGTTTCAGATCGCTACCGATGATCAGCAAGAGACCGACCGTTACTGGAACGCCATTGTCGGAAATGGAGGCCAGGAGAGTGCATGCGGCTGGTGCAAGGACAAGTGGGGCGTCTCCTGGCAAATCACGCCGCGCGTGCTGACAGAGGCGCTGGCGGCCGGCGGCGATGAGGCGAAGCGCGCATTCGATGTCATGATGGGTATGAAGAAAATCGACGTCGCCGCGATTGAATCTGCGCGGCGCGGCCGACGTTAATCAGAACTTCCTTGGATAGCCGGTGTTGGCTGGGCTCAGTCGTCGCGGGTGCGCGTCGATTTGCATTTCTCCCGAGCAGCACGGCCGCGAGGTCGGTGGGCGCCCGACGCGCTAGATTTGGTGTAGTCGCCCTGTCGAGCCCCATAACGAAAAATATTTCTATTCCGTTTTTACCCAAATCACCGGCCTATCCATAGCCGTCTCGTCCCACATGAGGGGCGTATCGCGATCGTCACGGACGCGGGATGAGATGCGGTGGACGCGGTAGCGTCAGGCGTGCGACGGGGTCGCGGGGCGGATTGCTCTCCGTGAGCGATCTCCGGCACGCAAGACGAATGGCGCCAAAGCCCGGCGAAGCCTTTTGGCGAAGACGGGTGGCTGCGTACGGTGAAGTCGTGTGGTCCTGACGCCTCGACGCTGGCGTCAAGTCTCGCGGAGGCTCGTTCGGCTCAACCGGGCCGGACAAAACCTTAAATCCGCGAGGCGACGGTGGCAAAACAGCCGATCGCCGGGGAGAGCACGAAGTAAGCCGTTAAAACCATTGCGTGCGGGAATGCCGGGCGATTCCGGTGAACTCGCTGTGAATACTCGTGTGCATCTACCACTACCATGCGCACACGAGGCTGCGGGTGCATCGGGCACCCGGCATTCCCCACGCCCTCTCTTGAGGGTCGTGCCACGCCCTCTCTTGAGGGGCGCGCCGCGCCCTTTGGGGCGGAAGTTCCTGGCATAACTCGGGCGCATCGCGCGGCGAGAAGGAGAGGCATGTTTGAAGGGGGCGACGACCTCATGGTGGGGAGGCGCTCTTGCGCCGTCTCGAACCATGATTTGCTCTGCTCAGACCTTGCCGCCAGCCTACTTGCGGGCATCCTTCGAGACGCGGCCTCGAGGCCGCTCCTCAGGATGAGGTGGTGCATGGGGTGGCGTTCGCGGGGATGACGCGGGATGACTTGAGCGCTTTTCCGCCGCCCTCATAGGCAACCGCTGCCCGTTGTTAATGCTTGATCCATACCGGAACCGGTGTTCTGCTTAAAAAAGCTGCTGGAGTTGTCAGTCCGTGTCGATCTTCGTCGCACTACATCACGTCACGCACTACACATACGACCGTCCGATCGACCTCGGTCCGCAAACCATACGCTTGCGCCCGGCGCCGCACACGCGCACGCCGATCTTGAGCTATTCGCTCAAGGTGAAGCCCGAAAATCATTTCGTGAACTGGCAGCAGGATCCGCAAGGCAACTGGCTGGCCCGCTTTGTGTTTCCGGAAAAGGCCAGCGAGCTCAAGATCGAGGTCGACTTCACGGCGCAGATGACCGTGGTCAATCCGTTCGATTTCTTCGTCGAACCTTATGCGGCGAGCTTTCCGTTTCAATACACCGACGATCTCAAGACCGAGCTTGCGCCCTATCTCGCCGTGACTGAATCCGGACCGCTGCTCAATGCTTATCTCGCGGAGATTCCCCTGGAGGCGCCGAGCACGGTCAACTTCCTGGTCGATCTCAACGCGCAACTGCAGAAGAAAATTCGCTACCTCATCCGCATGGAGCCGGGCATCCAGACGCCGGAAGAGACGCTTGGTTCGGGCGCGGGCTCCTGCCGCGACTCGGCGTGGTTGTTGATTCAGGCGCTGCGGCATCTCGGTCTCGCGACCCGCTTTGTGTCCGGCTATCTGATCCAGTTGCGCCCTGACATCGATCCGGTCGAAGGGCCGCGCGAGGTCGAGAACGATTTCACCGATCTGCACGCCTGGTGCGAAGTTTATCTGCCGGGGGCAGGGTGGATCGGCTTCGACGTCACGTCGGGGATGCTGACCGGCGAAGGGCATATCCCGGTCGCGGCGACGCCGCATTACCGTTCCGCCGCGCCGATCTCCGGCAGTGCGGGTTTTGCCAATGTCGATTTTGCTTTCGACATGAGCGTCAAGCGCATCCGCGAGGCGCCGCGGATCACACGGCCGTTCTCCGATGAGGCTTGGGCGAAGCTCGATAAATTGGGCGAACAGGTCGATGCCGATCTGAAAGCGCATGACGTGCGCCTGACCATGGGCGGCGAGCCGACCTTTGTCTCGATCGACGATCTGGAATCACCGGAATGGAATATCGCCGCGGTCGGCCCCACCAAGCGCGGTCTCGCCGATGATCTGATCCGCCGTCTGCGCACCCGCTTTGCGCCCGGCGGCCTGCTGCATTACGGCCAGGGCAAATGGTATCCCGGCGAAAGCCTGCCGCGCTGGGCGTTCGGGCTTTATTGGCGCAAGGATGGCGTGCCGATCTGGAAGAACTCGGACCTGATTGCGAAGATCGAGAGCCCGCGCACGGCTGAGATCAAGGATGCCGAGCGTTTCGCGGAAGGTACGGCGAAGAAACTCGGCGTCGATTCCGAATTCATCATGCCGGCATTCGAGGACCCCAGCCATTGGCTGCAAAGGGAAGCCGGGCTTCCGCCCAACGTCGATCCCAGCGATTTAAAATTGTCCGATCCGGAAGAACGCTCGCGCATGGCGCGGGTGTTCGATCAGGGGCTCAATACGCCGAAAGGTTTTGTGCTGCCGATCCAGCGCTGGAATGCCGACGCCGGCAAATCATCCACACGCTGGAAAAGCGAGCGCTGGAAACTGCGCCGCGGCAATCTTTTCCTGACGCCGGGCGATTCGCCGCTCGGCCTGCGGTTGCCGATCGCCTCGCTGCCGCATATTCCGGCGGAGGAATATCCTTACATCGTCGAGCAGGATCCGCTGGAGCCGCGCGAGGCATTGCCGGTCTATGACGCGACCGCGCCGGCCGGGGCCGCGCCGCAGCAGGCGGTGCAGCAGCAGCAGATCCGATCCGGCGGCGTCCGCACCGCGATGTCGATCGAGATTCGCGACGGCGTTCTCTGCGCCTTCATGCCGCCGGTGGAGAAACTGGAAGACTATCTCGAACTGGTGACCGCCGTCGAAGCCACCGCCGAAGAGATGCAGATGCAGGTGCATGTCGAAGGCTATCCGCCGCCGTTCGACCCACGCGTCGAAGTCATCAAGGTGACGCCGGATCCCGGCGTGATTGAGATCAATATCCAGCCCGCGCAAAATTGGCGCGAAGCGGTCGATATCACCTTCGGTCTGTACGAAGACGCCGCCAAGGTTCGGCTCGGCGCCAATCGCTTTCTGGTCGACGGCCGCCATACCGGGACCGGCGGCGGCAATCACGTGGTCGTCGGCGGCAGCAATCCGGCGGATTCGCCGTTCCTGCGCCGCCCTGATTTGTTGAAGAGCCTGGTGCTGTATTGGCAGCGGCATCCGTCGCTGTCCTATCTGTTCTCGGGCATGTTCATCGGCCCGACCAGCCAGGCGCCGCGCATCGACGAAGCGCGCCATGATGGCCTGTATGAACTGGAAATCGCGCTGGCCCATGTGCCGCCGGCGGGCGTGAAGGCGCCGCTGTGGCTGGTCGACCGGCTGTTCCGTCACATCCTGGTCGACATCACCGGCAACACCCACCGCGCCGAAATCTGCATCGACAAACTCTATTCGCCCGACGGCACCACCGGCCGGCTCGGGTTGGTCGAATTCCGCGCACTGGAGATGCCGCCCGATCCGCGGATGTCGCTGGCGCAGCAACTCCTGATCCGGGCGCTGATCGCAAAATTGTGGCGCGAACCGCAACAGGGCAATTTCGTTCGCTGGGGCACCACGCTGCATGACCGCTTCATGCTGCCGCATTTCCTCTGGGAGGATTTTCTCGGCGTGCTCGCCGAACTCAAGCAGTCCGGTTACGATTTCTCGCCGGATTGGTATGCCGCGCAGCTCGAGTTTCGCTTCCCGGCGTTCGGGCTCGTCCACCATGGCGGCGTCAGCCTGGAGGTGCGTCAGGCGCTCGAACCGTGGCACGTGCTCGGCGAGGAAGGCTCGGCCGGTGGCACCGTGCGCTATGTCGATTCGTCGGTGGAGCGGTTGCAGATCAAGGCCGAGGGCTTTGTCGAGGGACGTCACGTCGTCACCTGCAACGGCCGGCGGCTGCCGATGACGGCAACCGGCCGATCCGGCGAGGCGGTCGCGGCCGTGCGCTTCAAGGCGTGGCAGCCGGCCTCCGGGCTGCATCCGACCATCCCGGTGCACGCGCCGCTGACATTTGATTTAATTGATACCTGGAACGGCCGTTCGCTCGGCGGCTGCGTCTATCACGTGGCGCATCCGGGCGGCCGCAACTACGAGACCAAGCCGGTCAATTCCTACGAGGCGGAAGCGCGGCGGCTGGCCCGGTTTGAGGACCACGGCCATACCCCGGGCAGGGTCGATCCGCCGCGGGAAGAACGCACACTGGAATTTCCCTTGACCCTCGACTTGCGAACGCCGCTCCTGCATTGAGAACGGGGTTTTGGGGCAGGAGAGTTGGAATGGCGGGACACCCCGGCCAAGGAAACGCTGGAGGAGGCACTGGCGCAGGCGGCGGGGCCAGCAGCCAGGGCAGCAAGGCCCGTCCAGCCAACCGGCGCGTGGCGCAGTGGACGCGCGGCTATGCCCGGCTGCCAGGGATTCCCGATGAATACCTGACCGGGGACGGGTCGCCGCGCGAGGTCTGGACCCGGTTTTTCGACGCGTTCGCCGAATTGACGCCTGCCGATATCGAGCGCCGTTTCGGCGCCGCCGACCGGCATCTGCGGGAGGCCGGCGTCTCCTACCGCGCGCCGGGCGAGACCGCCGACCGGCTTTGGCCGCTCAGTCATCTGCCGCTGTTGATCGACGACGCCGAGTGGCAGCAATTGACCGCCGGCATCGTGCAGCGGGCGCAATTGCTGGAACTGGTTCTGAGCGATCTCTACGGCGAGGGCCGGCTGGTGGCCGAGGGCGCGGTGCCGGCGGCCGCCATCGCCGGCAGTTCCGAATATCTGCGCGCGGTGTGCGGCATCAAGCCGCCGGGTGGCCGCTATCTCAACCTGTACGCCGCCGACGTCGGCCGTGGGCCCGATGGACGCTGGTGGGTGCTCGGCGACCGCACGCAAGCGCCGTCCGGCGCGGGCTACGCGCTGGAAAACCGGCTGGTGCTGTCGCGCGCGTTTGCCTCGCTCTACAAGTCGATGAATGTCGAGCGCGTCGCGCCGTTTTTCGAGGCGTTCCGCGACAGCCTGCGTGGCGGCGCCGATCGCGACGAGCCGCGGATCGGATTGCTGACGCCGGGCCAATTCAGCGAGACCTATTTCGAACACGCCACGCTGGCGCGTTATCTCGGCTTCCTGCTGGTCGAGGGCGACGACCTCGCCGTCAGCGGTGACCGCGTCCATATTCGCACCGTCGCCGGCCTCAAGCGGCTCGACGTGCTGCTGCGCCGCGTCGATTCCAATTCGCTCGATCCGCTGGAGCTCGACGCCGCCTCGCAGCTCGGCGTGCCCGGCCTGATCGATGTGATTCGCAAGAACGGCGTCGTCGTCGCCAACATGCCGGGCTCGGGCGTGATGGAATCCCGCGCGCTGCTGGGCTTCCTGCCTGCTTTGAGTCGGCGTTTCTTCGGCGAAGATTTGAAGATGCCGCACATCGCGACATGGTGGTGCGGCCAGAAGGATGCGCGCGAGGAAGTGCTGTCGCGGCTCGACCGGGTCGCGATCGAAGGCGCCTATGGCCGAAGCGTTCCGGGTTTTCCCGGCAACGGACCGATCTTGCCGAGCGAATTGTCGCCGAGCGAGCGCGAGCGGCTGAAGACCGCGATCGGCGATCGCGGCATCGACTATGTCGGCCAGGAACTGGTGCGGCTGTCGACCACGCCGGTGTGGGAAAATGGCCGGATCACGCCGCGCCCCTTCGTGCTGCGGGTGTTCGCCGCCGCGACGCCCAATGGCTGGACCATCATGCCGGGCGGGTTTTGCCGGATCGCCGATCAGCCCGACGCCCGCGCGGTGTCGATGGGCGATGGCGCCCGCGCCGCGGATGTCTGGGTGGTTTCCGACCGGGCGGTGCCGCCGTCGACGCTGCTGCCGGCCGGCGACACGGTTCGGATCCGGCGCGTCGCCGGCGTAGTGCCGAGCCGTGCCGCCGACAACCTGTTTTGGTTGGGCCGTTATCTCGAACGCGCCGAGGCGACGCTGCGATTGATCCGGGCGCTCGGCACCCAGCGCGATCCCGGCAAGGGACCGTCGGCCGCGCTGCCTTCGGTCGAACGCATTCAGCGGCTGCTGGTGGCCTGGGGCGCGATATCGCAGGCCTCGCGGACGCAGCCGGCGCGGATCGCGGCCGAAGCGTTGCAGAGCGAGGAGAAATTCGGCTCGGCGTTGTCGCTGGTGCGCACCGCGCAGCGGACCGCAACCTCGCTGCGCGAGCGGCTGTCGCCGGACGCCTGGCAGGTCATCACCGAGATGACCGAACGCCTGGCGCAGGAGGTCGACGATGACGATGGCGTTATCAGCGCCGCGGAGCTGACGCTGCAGGAACTGGCGAGTTTTGCAGGGCTCGCGCAGGAGAACATGAACCGTGCCGCCGGCTGGCGCTTCCTCGAAATGGGCCGCCGCGCCGAGCGCGCGATCAACACGCTGCGTTTCGCGCGGCAGTTCGCCTATGACGAGGCCGGCAACGAGGACCTCGACATTCTGCTGACCTTGGTGGATTGCCAGATCACCTATCGCTCGCGCTATCTGGTCGGGCCGCTGCTGGCGCCGGTGCGCGACCTCGTGGTGCTCGATCCCTATAATCCGCGATCGGTCGCATTCCAGGTGTTCGCGCTCAACGATCACATCGCTGGCCTGCCGACCCTGAAAGAGGGCGGCTTGATCGAGCGGCCGCGCCGCCTCGCGGTCAGCCTGCAGGCGACGTTGACGACGACGGAGGCCACAGCGCTCGACACCAAGACGCTGTTTGCGCTGGAGCAGGATCTGCTCAACCTCGCTGACTCGATCGGCCTGCATTATTTCCCGCATGGTCCCAATGCGAGCCGGCCCGAGAAGCTGACGGGCCTCGCGTGATCTACGACATCCGTCACGTCACGACATACGCTTACGAAAGTCCGGTCAGCTTTGCGCGATGCTCGCTGCGGCTGGAGCCACGCAGCGGCGACGGGCAGCAGCTGGTCTCGCATACCGTCGATATCCGGCCGCAGCCGGCGGACCGCACCGTCCGGCGCGACTTCTTCGGGACCCATACCGAAAGCGTGCTGATCGAGACCCCGCACCGCACCCTGCGCGTCGATTCCAAATCGCGGGTCTCGGTGTTCCGTCAAGCGCCTGCGCGCGACGCGGCAAGCCCCGCCTGGGAGAGTGTGCGTGACGCCGCGTTTGCCGCCACCAGCCTCGGGCCGGCGTCGCCGGTCGGCTACGTCTTCCCGAGCCATCTGGTGCCGGTGCTTCAATCGGTCACCGGATATGCCGCCGCGAGCTTTCCCGCAGGAGGCGGGATCCTGGCCGGCGCGGTCGACCTGATGCACCGCATTCGCACCGGATTTAAGTACGACCCGAAAGCGACCGTGATCTCGACGCCGCTCACCGAGGTGTTCGAAAAGCGCCACGGCGTGTGCCAGGATTTTGCGCATGTGATGATCGCAGGCCTGCGTGGCCTCGGACTGCCGGCGGCCTATGTCAGCGGCTATCTGCGCACCATTCCGCCGCCCGGCAAACCGCGCCTGCAAGGCGCCGACGCGACCCATGCCTGGGTCTCGTTGTGGTGCGGCGAGATGGGCTGGATCGGCTTCGATCCGACCAACGACATCCTGGTCGAGAACGATCACATCGTGCTGGCGGTGGGACGGGATTTTTCCGATGTCTCGCCGGTCGATGGCATCATCGTCGGATCGCGGAAGCAAAAGCTCAACGTGGCGGTCGACGTCATCCTGGTGGAATGAGGGAGGTCGTCGCTTGCTACGACGGATTTTCCCGTCGTCGCAGTTTCTCAGCCCACCGCAGCGCGCGGCGGCGCCTGTTCGCCGTTGCGTTCATGCGGATCGGCACGAAGCGCGCGGAAGAATTGCTCGACTTCGCGCGACAGGATTTCCGCTGTCGATGTCAGGCCGGTGGATGCCGACAGCACCGAACTCGCAGCCTTGGTGGTCTCGCCGATCGCATCGCTGAGCGAACCGATATTGACCACCAGCGTCTCGTTGCCCTGGGCGGCCAGTTGCGCGTTGACCGAGATCTCGCGGGTTGCAGCGTCCTGCTGCCCGACGGCGCTGGCGATACTCGAGGTGACGTCGTTGATGTCGCGCACCGCGCTGCCGATCTCGCGCACCGCGTCGACGGCGCTGCGCGTGGAGGTCTGGATCATGCTGACGTTCTGGCCGATTTCGGTGGTCGCCTTGGCCGTCTGCTCCGCCAGTGCCTTGACCTCGTGCGCCACCACCGCGAAGCCGCGGCCGGCGTCGCCGGCCCGGGCCGCTTCGATCGTGGCGTTGAGCGCCAGCAGATTGGTCTGTTCGGCAATGCTCTGGATCAGATTGAGGACGCCGTCGATGCGCTGGGTCGCGGCCGCGAGGCTCTCGATTTCGGTCACCGACTTGTCGGTGCGCAGGCCGGTCTGCTCGACCACGCTGGCGGACTGGCGGACCTGCCGGCTGATTTCCTCGACGGAGGCCGACAGCTCCTCGGCGGCGCCGGCAACGGCATTGACGCTGCGGGAAGCCTGTTCGGTCGCGCCGGCGGCGACGACAGCCTGGCCGTTCGCGTCCGAAGCCACCTTCGAGATCGACTGTGCGGTATCGCGCATCGACGACGCGCTGTCGGTGACGGCGCGCACCACGCCCTCCATGGCTTCCCGGAAGGCTTCGACCGATTGCTCGATATGCCGGGCCCGTTCTTCCCGCGCCTCGGAGTCCTGCAACACCTGCGAATTAAGATTGCGGTTGCGGTCCATCGCTTCCTTGAAGATCTGGATAGCGCGCGCCAGCCCGCCGATCTCGTCGGCGCGCTCGGTGTGGGGGACCTCGACATGGTCGGCGCCGTCTGCGACCTGTTTGATGGTTGCGGTGATCACCGACAGCGGACGGGCGATCGAGCGGGCGATGATGAGTACGCCGATCACGACCACGCCGAGCGCAAGCCCACCGAGGCAGGTCAGCAGAAAGGCCAGCTGCTGGCTGGCATCGGTCTGCAGCGACAGCCGCTTGCTGCGTTCGGCATACACCTTCGACAGCGCGTCGAGATCCTTGTTGAGGGCGGAACGCACTTCACGGTTGGCGTCGTTGTCGCCCCATTCGCGCCCCGCGGCTGGACCGATCTCGAGGCCACGGCGAACCAGTTCCCTGCGGAATTCGACAAACTGGTCGATCCGCTTTTTGAAGATTGCGAACTGCTCGGAATCATCGGCCTGCACCAGTGACTCCCAGTTCTTGACCACAGACATAAGCTGGTCGTTGAACTTCAGCAGCCCGTCGCCATACTTCTTCACGGTGGCGAGGTCCGTCGACATGTAGACGCCGCGGGATTCCATCACCACCGCATAGACCAGCGAATTGACGTGCTGGACATTGAGCGCGGCACGGCTGGCGGTCTCGACGGCTTCCGTGAGCTCGGCATTCCGGTGGGAATTGTAGTCGGACAGTGCGGTAATGGCCGCGGTCAGGACCGCGAACAAGGCGAAGACGGAATATAGCTTGGCCGCAAGCGAAAGCCTGGACATGGGGGTCCTGACGGAAAAGTGGTTATGGGGGAATGTGTTTGTTGGGGCATCGTGGTCTCTTCAATGAGACCGCATGCTCGGCCGTCTAAAAATTATGCAGAATCTTCATGGACAAATCCTTAATCCACGAACCATTTGTGACAACAAAATTATCAGCAGTATCAGTAATTTAGATGAAAAGAAGATTCCCGCAAGGCAATCGCATGCGTTCGCGGCCGAATGACGCCGCGCTTCGCAGCGCCGAACAGAGCCGATTTTACGGGCTGAACCTCCGTCAAACGAAGATGATACTGTCTGAGCCTCACCATCGTGCGTTGAAGCCATGATGGCTTCGGAGTTGCCATGGTCTATCGCCACGTCATCGATGCCACGAGTTACGTCTTCGGCGATCTGAGGGATTTGCTGGCCAAGGCCACGCCGCCCCGCTCGGGCGATCGGCTGGCCGGGGTCGCCGCCGACAGCGCCCAGCAGATGATCGCGGCGCGGATCGCGCTGGCCGACGTTCCCTTAAAACAGTTCCTGCAGGAAACCGTCATCGCCTATGAGGACGATGAGGTCACCCGGCTGATCGTCGATAGCCATGACGTGTCGGCGTTTGCGGCGATCGCGTCGCTCACGGTAGGCTCCTTCCGCGACTGGCTGCTCTCCGACGCGGCCACCGGTGACGTGCTGCAGCAGATATCGCGCGGGGTGACGCCGGAAATGGCCGCCGCGGTCTCAAAGCTGATGCGCAACCAGGACCTCATCCAGGTTGCGAAAAAATGCGCGGTGACCACGCGGTTTCGCAACACCATCGGGCTGCGCGGGCGGATGAGCGTGCGGTTGCAGCCCAACCATCCCTTCGACGACATCAAGGGCATCACCGCATCGGTTCTCGACGGCATTCTGCTGGGATCGGGCGACGCCTGTATCGGCATCAATCCGGCCAGCGACGATCCCGCCGTGATCGGCGCTCTGGTGCGGCTGCTCGATGACATCATTGGGCGGCTGCAGATTCCGACCCAGAGCTGCGTTCTCACCCATGTCACGACCACGCTTGGATTGATCGAGCAGGGTTGCCCTGTCGACCTGGTGTTCCAGTCGATTGCGGGCACCGAGGCCGCCAACCGCAGTTTTGGCATCGATCTGGCGCTGCTGCGGCAGGCGCATCAGGCCGGATTGTCGCTGCAGCGCGGCACCGTCGGCAGCAACGTGATGTATTTCGAAACCGGGCAGGGCTCCGCGTTATCCGCCAACGCCCATCACGGCGTCGACCAGCAGACCCTGGAAGCGCGCGCCTATGCGGTGGCGCGCGCCTTCGATCCGCTGCTGGTCAACAGCGTGGTCGGCTTCATCGGCCCGGAATATCTCTACGACGGCAAGGAAATCATCCGCGCCGGGCTGGAGGACCATTTCTGCGGCAAGTTGCTTGGCCTGCCGCTCGGGGTCGACATTTGTTACACCAACCACGCCGAAGCCGACCAGGACGACATGGACAATCTGCTGACGCTGCTCGCCGCCGCCGGCGTCACCTTCATCATGGGGGTGCCCGGAGCCGACGACGTCATGCTGAACTATCAGTCCACCTCGTTCCACGACGCGCTCTATGTCCGCGAACTGTTCGGGCTGAAGCGGGCGCCGGAGTTCGACCAATGGCTGGTTCGGGCCGGCCTTGCCGATTCCAACGCGCGGCTGGCCGGAAACAGCGGGCTGCTGCCGGACTTCGCGTCTCGGCTGATCTCCTGAGATGTGACACCGGTGAGCGGCGCCGCCGCAACCAATCTGCGCTTTGCGGGTTGGGTATATTCGCCAGAATCATGGCTGCCACAATGTTGAAGAATTTGTAGCCCAGCTTCGAACGTGCTTCACTGTTGAGCGACTACAGGTTTGTGGTCGCAGAGGAAATTGGATGCGAGCTGAGGGCATAGGGAACGCACGGCGCATTCTGTGCGTCTTCCCACGTTACACGTCTTCTTTTGGCACATTCGAGTATGCCTACCCCCTGACCGCTGGCGTTCAGGCCTTCATGCCGCCGCAGGGGCTGCTGCTGATCGCGGCCTATCTGCCCGAGCACTGGCCGGTCCGCTTCATCGACGAGAATATCCGCGAAGCGACCCCGGAAGATTTCGAGTGGGCGGAAGCCGTGCTGGTGAGCGGCATGCATATCCAGCGTCAGCAGATGAACGAAATCTGCCGGCGCGCGCATGCCTACGATCTGGCGGTCGCGATCGGCGGCCCCTCGGTCAGCGCCTGCCCGGACTATTATCCCTCGTTCGACTATCTCCATGTCGGCGAACTCGGCGACGCGACCAACGATCTGATCGCGCGGTTGGCGCGCGATCCGTCCCGTCCCGAGCAGCAGGTCGTGCTGAAGACGGCCGACCGCCTCGACATGACCCAGTTTCCGATTCCGGCCTATGAACTCGCCGACATCCCGAAATATTTCCTCGGCAGCATTCAGTATTCGAGCGGCTGCCCCTATCAGTGCGAGTTCTGCGACATCCCGGGACTCTATGGCCGTAATCCGCGGCTGAAGAGCCCGCAGCAGATCACCGCCGAGCTCGACAAGCTGCTGGAATGCGGCATCATGGGGTCGGTCTATTTCGTCGATGACAATTTCATCGGCAACCGCAAGGCCGCGCTCGACCTGCTGCCGCATCTGATCGAATGGCAGAAGAAGACCGGCTATGTGCTGCGCTTCTCCTGCGAAGCGACGCTCAACATCGCCAAGCGCCCCGAAATCCTGGCCGGCATGCGCGAAGCGTTCTTCTGCACCATTTTCTGCGGTATCGAGACGCCGGACCCGGTGGCGCTGAAGGCGATGCACAAGGACCACAACATGATGGTTCCCATCATGGAAGCAATCCACACGCTCAATAGCTTTGGCATGGAGGTGGTGTCCGGCATCATTCTCGGCCTCGATACCGACAAGCCGGAGACCGGGCAGCATCTGCTCGAATTCGTCGATGCGTCGCAAATTCCGCTGTTGACCATCAATCTGCTGCAAGCGTTGCCGAAAACGCCGCTGTGGGACCGCTTGAAGCGCGAGAACCGGCTGATCGAGGACGAGAGCCGCGATTCCAACGTCGATTTTCGCTTGCCCTATGACGATGTCGTGACCTCGTGGCGCGCGTGCATGGGCAGCGCCTACGAACCCGCCAAGTTGCTGGAGCGCTACGAGTACCAGATCCGCGAGACCTATCCGAAGCGGTTTCAGCCGCCGCGGTCGCCGCAGCAGGCGTCGTGGAAAAATATCAAGCTCGGCCTGACGATGCTGCGCAACATCTTCTGGAAGGTCGGGGTCCTCGGCCATTACAAGCTCGAGTTCTGGAAGTTCGCGCTGCGGCGGTTGGCGCGTGGCGAGATCGAACATCTCATCGCCTCGATCCTGGTCGCGCATCATCTGATCATGTTTGCCCGCGATGCATCGGGCGGGCAGACCAACGCCTCCTACTACTCGCTCAAACTGCAGGAAGCCTCCGTGCCCGCGGAGTAATGTTCCGGCGGAGGTGATCAACGACGTGGCAATAACGACATGACGATGACACCTGTCCCGGCGGGGCGAACGCTGCGGGATTTGCGCCATCTGACGCCGGCGCGCGTCGGGCTTGGCCGGGCCGGCGCCGGCCTGCCGACCGAGGCATTGCTCGCCTTTACCCTGGATCATGCGCGCGCCCGCGATGCCGTTCACACCGCCTTTGATGTGGCGGGCTTGATGCAGGGCCTTGGCGATCTCGGCCTGGAGGCTGCGGATGTCCGCAGCCGCGCCGGCGACCGCAAGGACTATCTGCGGCGTCCTGATTTGGGGCGGATGCTCGACGAGGCTTCACAGCAATTGCTGGCGAGCCGCAATGGCGCGCCGTGCCGGCTTGCAATCGTGGTCGGCGACGGGCTGTCGCCATCGGCGGTCAATACGCACGCGGTCGCCTTGATCCGCAGCCTTATTCCGCGGCTGGCATCCGATGGCATCGAGATCGGCTGCACCGTGGTCGCAGCCGGCGCGCGGGTTGCGCTCGGCGACGAGATCGGCGCCATCCTCGGCGCCCGCATGCTGCTGATGCTGATCGGCGAGCGGCCGGGCCTGTCCACCCCCGATAGTCTGGGTGCGTATCTGACCTTCGGGCCCCGAATCGGTCTGACCGATGCGGCGCGCAATTGTATTTCCAACATCCACGCTGCTGGACTTGGCTACGATGAGGCCGCCGCAAAGATCGCGTGGCTGGTCCGCGAGGGTCTGGTCCGCGAAGTCACCGGCGTCGCGCTGAAGGATGAAAGCGGCGGCGGAACGCCGCAGCACATTGCTACAAATTCGGGCCAGCCTGATAAATCCGGGATTTGAGACCGATGTCACTGCCGGATACCGATTTTGTGCGGTGGGGTGCGCTTGCGAGAAGGTATACAGACCTGCTAAACCGCGTTCGACGAATTTTCCGTATTGTTTTCAAGGGCTAGCGACACCCATCCACGGCCGATTTGAGGCCTTATTCGCGCCCGGGAACTTAAGCTACATACACACTTAAGCTACATACATTGAGCTGATGTGAGAATCGGATAGGCCATGCTCGACAAGAATACCGACAGTGCAGTCCATATGGACAAGATCGAGCAGCCGCCGACGGGAACCAGCATCGCCTTCGGCCTGGAGAAAATCGGGCTGATTGCGGTCCGGGCGCCGATCGTCTCCTGCATCATTCTGGTCGCGCTGATCATCGGCGCGATCTTCGGCATCCAGCGCATCAAGATCGACAATTCGCTGAGCCAGTTGTTCCGGTCCAATTCCAAGGATTACAAGCAGTACGAAGCCGAGACCAAGCGCTTCCCGGCAACGGAATTCGACGTGCTGGTGGTGGTCGAAGGCAAGACGCTGCTGTCGCGCGACAATCTTGAAAAGATGCGCGATCTCGTCACCGACCTGCAACTGGTGGACGGCACCCGCGGCCTGATTTCGCTGTTCTCGGCGCGACAGGCGCCGGCGCCCGGCAAGCTGCCGGCGGCGCTGTTCCCGAGCGAACTGCCGCAAGGCGCCGACTATGACAAGTTCGTCGAGACCGTCAAATCCAATGAGATCATCCGCGGCAAGCTGCTGTCCGATGACGGTACGCTGGCGCTGATCGTGCTGTCGCTCGAACCGGAGGTGGTCGGGAGCAACAAGCTCGGCAAGACCGTCGGCGATATCCGCAAGCTGATGGCCCAGGACCTCAAGGACAGCGGCCTCAAAGCCGAGCTGTCGGGCGTTCCCGTGATGCAGCTCGAGATCCGCAACGCGGTCGAGCGCGACGGGCTGACCTACAACATCCTGGGTATCCTGGCGGGCTGCGTGATCGCGATCATCTTCTTCCGCAAGTGGTCGTTCATGGTGGTGGCCGCATTCCCGCCGATGATCGCGATCCTGCTGGCGCTCGGGGTCCTCGGATGGGCCAATTTCAATCTCAACATGTTCCTCAACGTGATGACGCCGCTGATCATGGTGATCAGCTTCTCGGACTCGATGCAGCTGACCTTTGCGGCGCGAGATCGGCTGATCGCCGGACAGGACAAATACACCGCGTTCAAGAACGCCGTGCTGGTGGTCGGACCCGCCTGCGTGCTCACCCACGGCACCGCGGGCATCTCGTTTATCGCGCTGCAATTCTCCGATTCCGACCTGATCCGGAAATTCGGCGAGGCGGGACTGGCCGCCACCATCATCGCGTTGCTCGCGGTGCTGTCGCTGGTACCGGTTTTCGGCGTGTTATTGGTGCGCAACGAAAAGATGTTCGCGGTCAAATTCCAGGCCGCCGACGCCGGCGTGCAGGCGTTGCGCAATTTCTGTTACTGGATCGCGGTCCGCATGGTCAGCCGCCCCGGGCTGTTCAGCCTGATCGCGGTGCTGCTGGTCGCCGGCCTCGGGATTGTCTACGCCAATCTGGAGCCGCGTTACCGGCTTGCCGATCAGGTGCCGGACAAGCAGCAGGCGGTGGCGGCGAGCGGACGGCTCGATGCCAAGCTGACCGGCGCCAATCCGATCGACGTTCTGGTCGAATTCCCCAAGGGCGCCTCGCTCTATGCACCGGAAACCTTGCAGACGATTGCGGATGTTCACGCCACCGTCGAGCAGGCGGCCGGGGTCGGCAACGTCTGGTCGCTGGAGACGTTGCGCCGCTGGTTGGCCGAAAAGGCCGGCAGTTCCGACGTCGCGACGCTCAAGGAATATGTCAGCCTGATTCCGGAACATCTAGTGCGCCGCTTCATCTCGGCTGATCAGGACGCCGTCGTGGTTTCGGGGCGGGTGCCGGATCTCGATTCCAGTCAGATCCTGCCGGTGGTCGAGAAACTCGATGGCGCGCTCAACGCGGTCCGCGCCAAGCATCCGGGCTTTGAAATTGCCGTTACCGGCCTTTCCGCGATCGCCGCACGCAACAGCGCCAGCATGATCGAAAAGCTCAATCGAGGGCTGACGGTCGAATTCGCCCTGGTCGCGATCTTCATCGGGCTCGCCTTCCGCTCGGTGGTGGTGATGTTCTCCTGCATCCTGCCGGGTATTTTCCCGGTCGTGCTGTCGGGCACATTGCTCTATCTGATGGGCGAGGGATTGCAGTTCGCCAGCGTCGTCGCGCTGACCGTGTCCTTTGGTTTGGGGCTCAGCGCGACCATTCACTTCCTGAACCGGTTGCGGCTCGAGACCACGCCCGGCGTCAGTCCGGAACTGGCGGTCGAACGCGCCACCGTGCTGGTCGGTCCGGCGCTGATCCTGACCACGGTCGTGCTGGCCTGCGGGCTTGTGGTGACGGTGTTTTCCGATCTGCCGTCGCTGCGCCTGTTCGGCTGGCTCAGCGCGTTTGCGATGGTCTCGGCCCTGGTCGCGGACCTCTTCATCCTGCGTCCGACCGCGATGTTCCTGATCAACCTGTCCGATCGGATTCGCGGAACCGGCCGTCACGCCAAGCCGGTGGAATCGCAACAAGGCTGAACCACCGCAAAAATAGTCAATGAAAAACCCCGTTTCGATCAGTTCGGAACGGGGTTTTTATTTGAAAGGCTCTCGGCGCGTCGCAGGAAGTGCGGCGTCAGCTCTTGACCATCGTAATGTTCACGCCCCGGATCTCGCCCTTGGAGTTGATCTGAACGGTCTGCCGGTTGCCACTGGTCCGCAATGTCAGATTGGCGGCAAATCCTGAAGCTTCCACGAACACGTCGATCTGGCCACCGCCGGCGGTGCCCTGCAGATTGCCGAATACGTTCCGACTCGCCTCGCTCCAGTTACCGGAGATGCGGTCACCCTGGCTCGTGACGTCGCTGCTCAAATCGAATTTGTAGCTATCGCTGGCACAGTGCAGGTTCTGCTTCAGATTTAAACCGGTGCCGTTGACCTTGTAGTCGGCCTTGCATCGGATGCGCTCGGTGGTTCCGTCGGAAAGCGAAACCGTGCCGTTGCCGGACCACGATCCGTCGAAACCAACAAAAGGACCTGACTGTGCGTGGCTCGCCGACATCGACACGATCAGGGCGGCGCCAACGGTGGCTGCCTTGATCGCCTGCCCAAACAATTTCATACTGATTTTCCCGTTCAAATTGACGTTCTTTGCAGGAAACGTCTCGCAGCATCGAAGGTTTAGTGTCGCCGTAGTAGCTTAGGTTCAAAAGCCGAATGGGCCCCCGCGGCACTGCAAATAGCGCTAACCCCCTTCACCACGGCATGGATATAGTCGCAAAATACACAAACCGTACGCAGGTGAACGACATTTTTCATGTCGTCAGGTCAAAAAAAGCCTCAGATATTCGCATGACTTTGGCCGAAACGCGCAAAGCTGGTCGCCGGGCTTGTTCACATCAACAGGGGGACGAAAAACGGCCCAATAAATTGGCGTGTAATATCAATCAATTATGAGCGTCATTGAGTTGGCGCGCAGGGCCCGGTATTCGGGAAGCGGCCGCCGTAAATTTGGCCGCATTTACCAGCGCTTTTGGTTTGTTCGTCGCCGCGGTTCGTGGCGTTTGCAATCTGAATCATCTTTCCCGTCGGCGTTGTGCTATCCGGGACAAGGTATTCCCCGCGGTACCATTGAAGGAACACGATGCATAAGTTTTTTCTCGCTCTCGCCCTGTTGTCGATCTCCGTTTCCACCACCGCGATGGCCCAGCAGCAGCCGGCACGCAGCGGCACCCCGGAAGAGCAGGCGGCCTGTTCGCGCGATGTCCAGCGCTTCTGCCGTCCCGTGATCGATCAGGGTGACTTCACCATTCTGGCTTGCCTCCAGCAAAATCGCCCGAAGTTGAGCAAGGCCTGCGACCAGGTGCTGAAAAACCACGGTCAGTAAGCCTTATCGGCGACGGGGCGTCCGTTGGGCTGACCCGTCACGGGCTTGATTTTCGGACGTGGCGGAATTTGCGAGCGATCGCAGATGGCATTGGTTTTGGTGACGTATTCCCCTATATGGGGGGCGCGTTCCGTCCGCATGCGCGGATGATCGGTGCGCGCGAATTCACCCCGACGAATGTAGTCAGTTCTTGATGACCACCGCGAGCGACCTGCGATCCGGCAAAACCCACCGCGACGAGAATTTTCCCGTCGCGTCGTGGATTATTCACCGGCGTCACCGGGCGCTGATTCTCGCGTTCTACAATTTCGTCAGGACCGCCGACGACATCGCCGATCACGCCACGCTCGGCGATCGCGACAAATTGACCTATCTCGATTTGCTCGAAGCAGAATTGCTGGGCAAGGGCGACACCCAGCCCGAAGCCGTCAATCTGCGCAATGCGCTGGCGGAGCGTTCGATGCCGCCGCGCCATGCGCTCGACGTGCTGATCGCCTTCCGGATGGACGTGACCAAGCTTCGTTACGAGAACTGGGACGAAGTGATTCATTATTGCCGCTATTCGGCGATGCCGGTCGGACGCTTCATGCTCGACGTCCACGGCGAGAGCACATCGACCTGGGTGGCGTCGGACGCGCTGTGCGCCGGCTTGCAGATCAACAACCATCTGCAGGATTGCGGCAAGGATTATCGGGACCTCAACCGCGTCTATCTTCCGCGCGACGCGCTTGCCGCGGCGGGCGCATCGGTCGAACAACTCGGGCAACAGCGGGCGCCGGCGCCGCTGCTGCAATGCCTGCAGGCGCTTGCGGTACGAACCGAAGCGCTGCTCAACGAAAGCAAATCGCTGAGTGCCGAGGTAAAGGATTTCCGGCTCGGGCTCGAGATCTCCGTGATCCAGAGCTTCGCCGACAGAATCGTCCGCATGCTCAAGGTGCGCGATCCCCTGAGCGAGCGGGTTCATCTCGGCCCGACGGAATTGCTCGCCTATAGCCTTGGCGGAATGGCCGGTGAAATGGCGCGGCGCGCCGTCGGACGCCGGCCCGTATCCAATCCGGCGGCCGGCGCATGACGCTCGACACCGCCGTCGCCAATCCGAGTTACGGGAATTCCGCCTCGGGCAGTTCGTTCTACGCCGCGATGCGGATTTTGCCGCGCGAGCAGCGCGAGGCGATGTTTCAGATCTACAGCTTTTGCCGGCAGGTCGACGATATCGCCGACTCCGACGGGCCGCGCGAGGTGCGACTGGCCGCGATCCAGCAATGGCGCGACGATATCGACGCGCTGTATCAGGGGCGTCCGCCGGCGCGGCTGACGGATTACGTCGCCTCGGTGCGCCGCTTCGACCTCAAGCGCGAGGATTTCCAGGCCATTATCGACGGCATGGAGATGGATATCCCGCAGGATATCCGCGCGCCTGACATGGCGACGCTCGATCTGTATTGCGACCGGGTCGCGAGCGCGGTCGGACGGCTGTCGGTGCGGGTGTTCGGTCTTTCCGAGGATGACGGCATCCTGCTGGCGCATCATCTGGGCCGTGCGCTGCAATTGACCAACATCCTGCGCGACATCGATGAGGATGCCGGCATCGGCCGGCTGTATCTGCCGCTCGAAGGTCTGCTGCACGCCGGCATCACGTCGAACGATCCGCTCAAGGTCACGGCCGATCCGGCGCTGCCGAAAGTCTGCGCGCCGCTGATCGAGCGGGCGCGGGCGCATTTCGAGAAAGCCGACGAAGTCATGAAGCGTAACCCGCGCCGCGTCGTGCGCGCGCCCAGGATCATGTCGAAATATTATCGGGCCATTCTGGAGTTGCTGGTCGAGCGCGGCTTTGCCTTGCCGCGGCCGGCCGTGCGCCTCAACAAGGCGGCCCGTATCGCCATTATTCTTCGTTACGCTTTCATCTGATTTCTCTTTAGATAAAAATGCAAAAAACAGTTCATATCATCGGCGCTGGGATTTCGGGCTTGTCGGCTGCGGTTCGGCTGGCCAATGCGAATTACAAGGTGCATGTCCACGAAGCCACCCAGCAAGCGGGCGGCCGTTGCCGGTCGTATTTCGACGCGTCAACCAATCTCACCATCGATAACGGCAATCATCTGCTGCTTTCGGGTAACCGCCATGCGGTCGCCTATGCCAGATCGATCGGCACCGAAACGGGACTGGTCGGGCCGAAGCGCGCGCAATTTCCCTTCGTCGACATCGCGACGGGCCAGCGCTGGCAGCTCGATCTCGGCGATGGCCGGCTGCCGCTGTGGGTGTTCGATGAGGGGCGTCGGGTTCCCGACACCGGCCTGTTGGATTATCTGAAGCTGGCGCCGCTGATCTGGGCCGGGCAGGGCAAACTGGTCGGCGATGCGATTCCCTGCGAGGGGACGCTGTACCAGCGGCTGGTGCAGCCGCTGCTGCTGGCCGCGCTCAATGTCGATCCGCCCGAAGGCTCCGCGGGCCTTGCCGGTGCAATCGTGCGCGAAACCTTGCTGGCGGGCGGACAAGCCTGCCGGCCGCTGATCGCACGCGAGGGGTTGAGCGCGGTGCTGGTCGAGCCCGCGATCAAGCTGCTCGAGGCGAAAGGCGCCAGCGTCCGGTTCGGCCATGAGCTGCGCGGCTTTGCCATGTCGGCGGACCACGTCAGCGAGTTGAATTTCGGCGACGATAAAATTGCGCTGACGCCGGATGATACGGTCGTCATGGCCGTGCCGCCGCGTCCCGCGGCGTCGCTGTTGCCGGGCCTGAAAACACCAACGAAATTCCGCGCCATCGTCAATGCGCATTTCCGCTTCGATCCGCCAAAGGACCTGCCGCCGATCCTTGGCGTCGTCGGTGGCCTGGTCGAGTGGCTGTTCGCGTTCCCGCAGCGGCTGTCAATCACCATCAGCGGCGCCGATCGTCTGGTCGACATGCCGCGCGAGGAACTGGCGCAGGCGATCTGGCGGGACATCTGCAAGGCCGGCGGCGTACAGGGCGAACTGCCGCCCTGGCAGATCGTGCGCGAGCGCCGCGCGACATTCGAGGCGACGCCGGAGCAGAACGCCTTGCGGCCGGGTCCGGTGACCAATTGGAAAAACCTGTTTCTCGCCGGCGACTGGACTGATACGGGCTTACCGGCCACCATTGAGGGATCGGTGCGGTCGGGCGACCGTGCCGCCGATCTGGTGCTTCGGCAGGCTTAATCGGGCAGGCCTGATCGGTGAGACAGCGCACGGTTCCGATTGACCGGGCGCGGATAATAACGGGGATGTCGAGCAAGATGCCTTCCGGCAATAACACCGCTGGCGTGGGGACCGATGCTGCCCTGGAGGCGAGCATCCATTCGGCGACGCGCGCCTTGCTTGATATGCGGCAGCCCGACGGACACTGGGTTTTCGAGCTGGAAGCCGATTGCACCATCCCGGCGGAATATGTGCTGCTGCGCCATTATCTGGGCGAGCCGGTCGATGCCGTGCTGGAAGGCAAGATCGCCAATTATCTGCGCCGCGTTCAGGGCGCGCATGGCGGCTGGCCGCTCGTGCACGAAGGCGATTTCGAGATGAGCGCCAGCGTGAAGGCCTATTTCGCCCTGAAGATGATCGGCGATTCCGTCGATGCGCCGCATATGGTGCGGGCGCGCGAGGCGATCCGCGCGCGCGGCGGCGCGATCCACAGCAACGTGTTCACCCGTTTCATGCTGGCGATGTTCGGGGTGATGACCTGGCGCAGCGTGCCGGTGCTGCCGGTCGAGATCATGCTGCTGCCGATGTGGTCGCCGTTCCACCTCAACAAGATTTCGTACTGGGCGCGCACCACGATCGTGCCGCTGATGGTGCTGGCGGCGCTGAAACCCCGTGCCAAGAATGTCAGCGGCATTGGCATCGATGAGCTGTTCCTGCAGCCGCCGCATTCGATCGGCATGACCGCCAAGGCGCCGCATCAGAGCTGGGGCTGGTTTCTGCTGTTCCGCGGCCTCGACGGCATCTTGCGGGCGATCGAGCCGCTGTTCCCGAAGAAGCTGCGGGCCCGCGCCATCGACAGCGCGGTCGCCTTCATCGAGGAGCGCTTGAACGGCGAGGACGGGCTCGGCGCGATCTATCCGCCGATGGCCAATGCCGTGATGATGTACGAGGTGCTCGGTAAATCAGCGGATTATCCGCCGCGCGCGGTCACGCGACGGGGGCTCGACAAACTGCTGGTGATCGGTGAGCACGAGGCCTATTGCCAGCCCTGCGTGTCGCCGGTGTGGGATACGGCGCTGACCTGTCATGCGATGCTCGAAGCCGGCAGCGAACAGGCGCTGCCTTCGGCCAAGCAGGGGCTCGACTGGCTGCTGCCGAGGCAGGTGCTGGACGTCAAGGGCGACTGGGCGGTGAAGAGTCCGAACGTCCGGCCCGGCGGCTGGGCCTTTCAATACAACAACGACTACTATCCCGACCTTGACGATACCGCTGTCGTGGTGATGGCGATGGATCGCGCGCGGCGCGCCTCGCAAAGCCCTGAATATGACATCGCGATCGCCCGCGGCCGCGAGTGGATCGAGGGCATGCAGAGTCGCGACGGCGGCTGGGCGGCGTTCGACGTCAACAACCTCGAATATTATCTCAACAACATCCCGTTCTCGGATCACGGCGCGCTGCTCGATCCGCCGACCGAGGACGTCACGGCGCGCTGCGTCTCGATGCTGGCGCAGCTTGGCGAGACCGCGCAAACCAGCAAGGCGGTCGCCGACGGAATCGAGTATCTGCGCCGGACCCAGCTTGCGGAGGGATCGTGGTATGGCCGCTGGGGCCTGAACTACATCTACGGAACCTGGTCGGTGCTATCAGCGCTCAATGCCGCCGGCGTCAGCCATCAGGACCCGATGATGCGCAAGGCGGTGGATTGGCTGATCTCGATCCAGAACACCGATGGTGGCTGGGGCGAGGACGCCACCAGCTACCGGTTGGATTACAAGGGATTCGACGGTGCTCCCACCACGGCCTCGCAAACGGCATGGGCTTTGCTTGGATTGATGGCAGCGGGTGAGATCGAGAATCCCGCGGTTCTACGGGGTGTGGAGTACCTAAAAAGCACACAGACCGAAAAAGGACTCTGGGACGAGCAGCGATACACGGCAACAGGCTTTCCGCGGGTGTTTTATCTGCGTTATCATGGCTATTCGAAGTTCTTTCCGCTCTGGGCGCTAGCGCGGTATCGAAATTTGAACAGCACCAACAGCAGGGTGGTAGGGGTCGGGATGTGACTTTGGAGGCGGGGGACGATGTTTCCGCGGGTGGTCGAATTGACCCGCGGCCGGTACTAATCGTGACGGGGCTGGTTCAGGAAGCGCGCATCGCAGCCGGTCCTGGCATGGCCGTCATCTGCAGCAGTAGCGATCCCCGGCAATTGCGGTCGCTCCTGGCGACGCTCGATCCCTCCTCATTCAGGGGTGTGATCAGCTTCGGCATTGCCGGCGGACTGGATCCTGCGCTGAAATCCGGCGATATCGTGGTGGCGACCGAAGTGCTCGCAGGCGACGCGCGGTGGTTCGCCGAGCTGCCACTGAACGAGAGCCAGATCGCCAGCGTGGCGCTGAAGCGCCGGCGCGTGGTCAGGGGCGGTCTTGCGGGCGTGGAGCAGGTGATCGGCGCCCGCGCCGGAAAAGCCGCTCTGTGGTCGGAGACCGGCGCTGCGGCGGTCGATATGGAGAGCCATATCGCGGCCGCCTATGCCGCTGAAGTGGGCCTTCCGTTCGCGGCGCTGCGCGTGATCAGCGACCCCGCCAGCCGTGCGCTGCCGGCCATCGCGATGAGCGCGATCAAGCCCAACGGCGATATTGATCTGCGCAAGGTCCTGCGTGGCGTGGCGCGCAACCCGATGTCGTTGCGCGCGCTGGTCTCCACCGGGATCGATTTCAACCGCGCGCTGCGCAGCCTGCGCGGTTGCCGCAGCTTCCTGCTCGGCGTCGGGGATCTCGTCACCGCGGACTTCGCCGCGGCGGAACTGGAAGCCGCCGCGTAGCCCTTCGGGCGAACAGTTCCATCTCAAATGAAACAGGGCGCGATCAGATCGCGCCCTGTTTTGATTCGTGCCGTCTTGATTCGATATCGTCGGCTTATGCGGCCGTCGACGCCTTTTGCTGCGCCGCTGCAGCCTCGTCGCGGCGGATCTCCGACAGGCGCTTCTGCACTTCGGCCGAGAAGATGTACTGCGCCGGGCGCTGCTTATCGAGACTGATTTCCGGCGCCATCGGGCCCGTGGTGCGGATACCGCGGAACGCCACCCACATCGCCTTCAACGGGTTGAGCAGCGCGGCGTTGGCAGCAGTCGGCTCGTAGCCGCAATGCGCCATGCAGTCGGCGCACTTCTCATATTTGCCGGTGCCGTAGGTTTCCCAGTCCGTGGTGTCCATCAGTTCCTTGAAGGTCTTGGTATAGCCTTCGCCGAGCAGATAGCAGGGCTTCTGCCAGCCGAAAATATTGCGCGCCGGCATGCCCCACGGGGTGCATTCATAGTTCTGGTTGCCGGCCAGGAAGTCCAGGAACAGGCCGGAATGCATGAAGTTCCACTTCTTGCCCTTGCCGAGCGCGAACACGTCGCGGAACAGTTTCTTGGTCTTGGTCCGGTTCAGGAAGTGCTCCTGGTCGGGCGCGCGCTCATAGGCGTAGCCCGGCGACATCGAAACGCCGACCCCGAGCTCGGTGGTGAAGTCGAGGAACTTGGCGATCTCCTCGGCGGCGTGGCCGTCGAAGATCGTGGCGTTGACGTTGACGGTGAAGCCGCGCGCTTTCGCCGCCTTGATCGCGGAGACGGCACGGTCGAACACGCCCTTCTGCGACACCGCCTTGTCGTGGTGTTCCTTCAGGCCGTCGAGATGCACCGAGAAAAACAGGTAGGGTGACGGCTCGAACAGATCGAGCTTCTTTTCCAGGAGCAGTGCGTTGGTGCACAGCGAGACGAACTTCTTGCGCGCCACCAGGCCGCGCACGATCTCGCCGATTTCCTTGTGGATCAGCGGCTCGCCGCCGGGGATCGCCACCATCGGCGCGCCGCATTCGTCGGCGGCATCCCAGCATTCCTGCGCCGACATGCGGCGGTTGAGGATCGCGTCCGGATAGTCGATCTTGCCGCAGCCGACGCAGGCGAGGTTGCAGCGAAACAGCGGTTCGAGCATCAGCACCAGCGGATAACGCTTTCGGCCGAGCAGCTTCTGCTTGATCAGATAGCTGCCGATACGCATTTCCTTGAAGAACGGTATTGCCATTACGAATTTTCTTTCTGGACTCAGGGAGAGTAGTGGTGGATCAGCCCCGCTTGGATCAGCCCGCCGTTAGTTCGGCCGGAAGCCGGAATTCAATGTTTTCTTCCCGACCCGGAAGCACCGAGACCGAAACCGGTCCGATACGCTTCAAGGCCTCTATGACGTCATCGACCAGAACCTCCGGCGCCGAGGCGCCCGCAGTGATGCCGACGGCCGTTGCGCCCTTCAGCCATTCCGGGTTCAGCTCGCTGCCGTCGGCAATCAAATAACTCGCAACACCCACTTCGGTGCCGATCTCGCGCAGACGATTTGAGTTGGAACTATTGGTGGCCCCCACCACCAGGATCACGTCGACAAGCTTGCTCAGGTCCCTTACCGCAGATTGGCGGTTCTGTGTCGCATAGCAGATATCCCGGATGTCCGGGCCTTGAATATCTTTAAACCGCTGCTGGAGGGCCAGAATTATGTCTTTTGTGTCATCCACGCTCAGGGTGGTCTGGGTAATGTAGGCCACCGGGGTATCCACCGGCAATGTTAGCGCTGCCACGTCGTCCACATTCTGGACCAGCAGCACCGGCCCGGGAACCTGGCCCATGGTTCCCTCGACCTCGGGATGGCCGGCATGCCCGATCAGAATCAGCGCCCGGCCCTTGGACATATAGCGCTTGCCCTGGTTGTGGACCTTGGTCACCAGCGGGCAGGTGGCATTGAGGACCGGCAGGCCGCGCGCCGCGGCCTCTTCCTCGACACTCCTCGCCACCCCATGGGCGCTGAATACGGTCACGGCGCGGGGCGGCACTTCCGACAGATCCTCGACGAAGATCGCGCCTTTGTTTTTCAGGCTCTCGACCACGTATTTGTTGTGCACGATCTCGTGGCGCACATAGACCGGCGGGCCGTACTTCTCGAGCGCGCGCTCGACGATCTCGATGGCACGCACGACGCCTGCACAAAATCCGCGCGGCTGCGCGAGAAACACTTCCATGGGACGCCCGTTAAGCAAGTTGCACCACTCTCAAGGTTGTATGTTCATGTGTCATCGGACACGCGCAATATCTGCAATATCCGCACCATGACCCGCGTCACATACCCATCCGCGGTTAAGCGCATGGATGTACGGGGCTTTGTGTCAAAAAATGATTGGCTAGGAAAGCCGGATCACAAAAAGGATCGGCCATGGTTGATAGAAAAAGGTAACATAATACGTATTCTGGCAGGGCCGCTGTGGCGGGAAGCTACCGAATCCTCACTTGTGTGTCACTTTATTGCGGGCCGATCCGCATTATACCGCCCGCGGGCACGATTTGGGCATGTTTTGCGTTATCTGTGCGTTGCTTGAAGGAAAACCGCCAAAAACAACATTAGATCGACCGTCAGAACTCCGCTAGACAGCGGGCGTTTCCGGCAAGCGCCGACATCAGAAAGAATAGATGTGCTGACAAGTATTGTCATATCGATCGTTAAATCTTGTACGCGGTTTGCCTCTCTTACTGTCCTCGCCGCGCTCATCTTGGCGATAGCCGCGGGCTACTACACCAGCCAGAATTTCCAGATCAATACCGACATCAACACGCTGATCTCGGCCAAACTGGATTGGCGCAAGCGCGACAATCAATTCGACAAGGCCTTCGACCGCGACAGCACAACCTTGGCGGTGGTGGACTCCCCGACGCCGGAATTGACAAGCGCCGCCAGCGCCGCGCTGGCGCAGAAGCTGGCCGGTGACACCAAGCATTTTTCGTCCCTGCAGCCGCTCGGAGCCGGCGAATTCTTTGAAAAAAACGGGCTGCTATATTTGCCCGAGGCCGAGGTGAAGGAACTGACCGGCCAGTTTGCCTCGGCAGCCCCGCTGATCGAGATCATGGCCGGCGATCCCTCGATCCGCGGCCTGACCGGCGCGCTTGAAACCGGACTCTCCGGCGTCAAGCGCGGCCAGCTTATCCTCGACAGCACCGCGCGGCCGTTCAACTACATCGCGCAGACCGTGGAAGACATCCTGAAGAACGGCGCCGCGACCTTCTCCTGGCGCCAACTCACCAGCGACAAGCCGCTGGCACCTTCGGATTTGCGCGCCTTCATCGAATTCAAGCCGATCCTCGACTTCAACGCGCTGGAGCCCGGCAAGGACTCCTCCGACGCGATTCGGCAGGCCGCGAAGGATCTCGACTTCGCCGGGAAATACCACGCGCGCGTGCGGCTCACCGGACCGGTGCCGATGGCCGACGAAGAATTCGCCACCGTGCAGGACGGCGCCGTCGTCAACAGTATCGGCACCGTGCTCGTGGTGCTGCTGATCCTGTGGATGGCGCTGCATTCCTCCAAGATCATCTTCGCGGTGTTCGTCAACCTGTTCATCGGACTGTCGATCACCACCGCGGCCGGCCTGATGATGGTGGGTTCGTTCAACCTGCTGTCGGTCGCGTTCGCAGTTCTGTTCGTTGGGCTTGGCGTCGACTTCGGCATTCAGTTCAGCGTCCGCTACCGTTCGGAACGTTTCAAGAGCGACAATCTGCAATTGGCTCTGGAAAAGGCCGCCGAATATGTCGCAATCCCGCTGTCGCTTGCTGCGATGGCAACGGCGGCCGGTTTCATGTCGTTCCTGCCGACCGACTACAAGGGCGTCTCGGAACTCGGCGAGATCGCCGGCGTCGGCATGCTGGTGGCATTCCTGTCGAGCATCACGGTGCTGCCGGCGATGTTGACCCTGCTTAATCCGCCCGGCGAAAAGGAGCCGGTCGGCTACGCCTTCCTGGCGCCGCTCGATCACTTCCTCGAAAAGCATCGCGTGATCATTATCGTCGGCACCTTGCTGATCTGCGTGGCCGGCCTGCCGCTGCTGTACTTCCTCAGGTTCGACTTCAATCCGATCAATCTGCGCAGTCCCAAGGCCGAGTCGATCGCAACCTTCCTCGACCTGCGAAAAGATCCCAACACCGGCGCCAACGCCATCAATGTGATGACGAATTCGGACGAAGACGCCAGGAAAATCCAGGCCAAACTGGAGAAGCTTCCGGAGGTCCTCGAGGCGCGCTCGCTGGCGAGTTTCGTGCCGCAAGACCAGCCGGCCAAGCTGAAGCTGATCGCCGAAGGTGCCAAGATTCTCAATCCCGCGCTCAACCCCGATTCGATCGATGCGGCGCCCTCCGACGCCGAGAATGTCGATGCCTTGAAGAGCACGGTGGAGAACCTGCGCAAGACCGCCGGCGATGCCAAGGGGCCGGGCGCGGTGGCGTCGCGGCGGCTGGCCGATGCGCTGGCCAAGCTGGCGGAGTCCAATCAGGCCACGCGCGAGAAGGCCCAGGCCATCTTTGTCGAGCCGCTGAAGATCGTGCTCGATCAACTCAAGGATTTGCTGCAGGCCCAGCCGGTCAGCTTGCAGACGCTGCCGCCCGAACTCGTCAATGCGTGGAAGACCAAGGATGGCCTGCAGCGCGTCGAGGCGCTGCCGCGCGGCGATCCCAACGACAACGACACGCTGCGCAAATTCGCCGGCGCGGTGCTTACGGCCGAACCGAACGCGATCGGCGGCCCGGTATCGATCTTGAAGTCCGGCGAAACGGTGGTCAGGGCCTTCATTCACGCCGGCCTGTGGGCGCTGATCGTGATCAGCGTGCTGCTGTGGCTGGCACTGCGGCGGATCGTCGACGTGCTGCTGACGCTGGTGCCGCTGCTGGTGGCGGGCGCGGTGACGCTGGAAATCTGCGTGCTGATCGGGATGCCGCTCAACTTCGCCAACATCGTCGCGCTGCCGCTGCTGCTCGGCGTCGGCGTCGCCTTCAAGATTTATTATGTGACGGCGTGGCGCGCCGGCAGAACAAACCTGCTGCAATCGAGCCTGACGCGCGCGATCTTTTTCAGTGCGCTGACGACGGCCACCGCCTTCGGCAGCCTGTGGCTATCGAGTCATCCCGGTACCGCCAGCATGGGCAAATTGCTGGCGCTCTCGCTGCTCACGACATTGGCCGCGGTGTTGTTGTTTCAGCCCGCGCTAATGGGCAAACCGCGCGATGTCAGGGATTAGGCAGATATCGCCGACCGCGTCGGCCTGATGCGCCGTGGCCAGCTTCTGACCGGGCATCTTGGCGGCCGGGTTGGCGGGGCCGGGGGGCTTCGGCGCGGCTGCACCGGTTTTGGGCAGCGCGGCCGTGGTTTTCGACGAGCTCTTGGCCATGCTGTTGACCGGACTCGAAGGGATCGGCGGCGCTACCCGGGTCCAGGTTTCGCCGCCGCAGAGAAAGCCCAGCACGCAGCCCTGAATCTCAAGTTGATCGGTGCCGACGGGCTTGATCGTGGAGCTGTAGGTTTGGCCGTCCTTGGCATTATAGACTTGGCCTTCCCACTGATCGAGGCCCGGCTTCTTCTTCATGTCGAGCAGGATCGGCATTCCCAAAGTGGGCCTGTTCTGCTTTGAAGCATCGGGATTGTTTTTGTCCTGGCCGCCGGAAACTTTCTCCCAGGCCACGACGCCCCACATGCTTCCATTGCATTCGGCGACACGGATGTTGGCGACGCCGTCCTGCACCCTCCAATCACCGGTCGGATCTGCGGCCAAAGCAGATGCAAGGCCTGCAAGACCTGTTGCCAAAAATATTCCGGAATATGCTACTGTGCGCATGACGTATCGTGGGCAGTGCAACATGGTGTTAAACCTATGCTTAAGGAGATGGTCAAAATCGAGGGGCAAAACGCCGCATTGAGTGTTTTCAGTTGACGAAACGACCATCAACCGAAGTATGTAGCTGATGTTATATCCGAATCTAGACGTTTCCGAGATGTTTGTGGACCGGCAGTCGCAGCGCAGTTCCATGCATACTCGATACCTGAACGAACAACTCGTCCGCGTACTCAAGACGATCGGCTATGATGTCGGCTTCAAGAAGGGCCAAGGTCAGTACCTGTTCGATCGCGACGATGTTCGCTATCTCGATCTACTGAGCGGTTTTGGCGTTTTTGCGATTGGCCGAAATCATCCGGCGTTGCGCGAGGCCTTGAAGAGCGTCCTCGACAGCGATCTGCCCAATCTCGTGCAACTCGATGTCTCGACGCTGGCCGGGGTACTGGCCGAGCGGCTGCTCGAATATGTTCCCTACCTGGACAAGGTGTTTTTTGCCAACTCCGGCGCCGAATGTGTCGAAGCTGCGATCAAGTTCGCGCGCGGCGCCACCGACCGACCCGGCATCGTGTACTGCGCGCACGCCTTTCATGGCCTGTCCTATGGCGCGCTGTCGCTGACCGACGATGCCAACTTCCGCGGCGGTTTCGAGCCGCTGCTGCCGGGCTGCACGCCGATCCCGTTCAATGATCTCGCCGCCCTCGAGCAGGCGCTGTCGTCGCGCCAGGTTGCCGCCTTTATCGTCGAGCCGATCCAGGGCAAGGGCGTCAACATGCCCACCGACGAATTCCTGCCGGGCGCCGCAGCACTCTGCAAGAAATACGGCACGCTGCTGATCGCCGATGAAATCCAGACCGGCGTCGGTCGAACCGGACGCTTCCTCGCGGTCGAGCACTGGAATGTCGAGCCCGACATGGTGCTGCTCGCCAAGGCGCTGTCGGGCGGCCACGTCCCGGTCGGCGCACTGCTGACGCGCAAGAGCATCTTCGACAAGATCTTCAACCGGATGGATCGCGCGGTCGTGCACGGCTCGACCTTCGCCAAGAACGATCTGGCGATGGCGGCGGGTATCGCGACGCTTGAGGTGATCAAGTCGGAAAAGCTGATCGAAGCATCCGCCAAGCGTGGCGCCGAACTTCGGCTGGCGTTGACCCGAATGGTTCCGGGTTATGAACTGATGAAAGAGGTTCGCGGCAAGGGGCTGATGATCGGCGTCGAGTTCGGGCCGCCGAAATCGTTGCGGCTGAAAGCGTCGTGGAATGTGCTGGAGACCGCCAGCAAGGGCCTGTTCTGCCAGCTCATCACCGTGCCGCTGTTCAAGGATCACAAGATCCTGACGCAGGTCTCAGGCCACGGCAGCCACACCATCAAGCTGCTGCCGCCGCTGACCATCACCGAGGAAGATTGCGGCTGGATCGAGAAAGCGTTCGATGAAGTGATCGCCTCCAGCCACAAGGTCCCCGGCGCGATCTGGTCGCTCGGCAAGACGCTGGTCGATAACGCCGTGCGGAAGTCGGCGTAGACAGCAAGACACTCAGCCGGTTGAAAAAAGCTCTGCGACGACGCAATCCGGCGCGTAGCCCGCATGAGCAATTGCGATATGCGGGACTACAAACCCGGATGTCGCTTCGCTCATCCGGGCTACGCTCGCTAAACGGCTCGTCGCTCGACCGAGATGTCGTGGGAATAGTGCGTGCATTCCACGACCGCCATGAGTGCAGACATTTTCAGCGCTGCCGGGTCTCGCTCGCCCTTCGCGGCGCACGCAAGAATGTGAGATGCAAGCTCGGCCTTCATCGCTGACGTGCGCTTCGGCTCGGGTATCGTCAGCGCGGCCTCATCGAGGACCGCCCTCATCAATGCGATTAGCTCGGGCTGAAATACTGCTCCCCTGGGGTTCATGGTGGCCTCCTGTCTGAGCGACCTTGCATCACGATATTAGGTCCCGGCTTTTCGAAGAAGCAATGTCCAAATCACACCCCGTGCCGCTTTTTCAGCCGCTCAAAGTTCCCCGCTGCGATGCAATAGCCCGCAGGACGAGCAGCGGGCTACACTTCAACTAGCTGCTGGCTGGCAGCGCGGCCTCGAATTTCTCGCCGAATTCGGCGAGTTCGTCGGGGCCGATATCGCTGACCGCCCAGAAGTTCATGCCTTGCTCGCTCCAGCGCCGGACATTGAAGCCCTGCATGGTTTCCATTTTGGCCGCATGACGTTCGGTATTGGCGGTCTGGGCGACGAACAAGTTTATGATGTGCTGGCGCCGGCGATAGACCACGGCGCCGATCGACCGGGCATCGACGTAATCGAGCCGGCCGCCGATCAAGGTAAAGCCCTGCGCGGTGAGGTCGACCACCGGCGGCGACACATCGAGCTTGCCGTTGAACCAGGGCTTGACGGTGTGCTGATCGGTCGAAACCACGTCGATCAGATGGCCGGCCTGCAGCGAGCGCAGATGCGCGGTAACGACCTCCGACAGAACGCGCTGTTCGCCATCATTGCGCATGACAATGGCGATAAGGCCGGTGGCGGCGAGTGCCGACAGCCCCGATCCCATGGCGAAGCCCCGCAGCACCGAGCGCCGGTCCGGCGCGAGCGCGCGTGTAACAAGCGTTTGCGGCGTTGGTCGCGGCAGCGATGCCTCGATGCGCTGGCGCAGTCCGGCCGGCGCGGCATATCGCAAATTCATGCCGGCAACGGCCTTGCTCATCTCGCGATAGGCGGCCAGCGCCGCGGCGCAGTCCGGGCAGCCGGCGATATGCTTTTCGACGTCGCGGGCGTGCCCGGCATCGAGCTCATTGTCGATCAACGCGTGAAGTAGGATCTCTGCCTCATCGCAGGTCATTTCTGTTGCTCCTCTTGCGCCATCCATGCCGATCGCAGCATGGCGCGGGCGCGCGCGAGGCGGGACATCACGGTGCCCACCGGCGCGGCGACGATGTCGGCGATTTCGCGGTACGACAGGTTGTGAATTTCACGCAATACGAAAGTCTCCCGGAACGGCTCGCCGAGCGCGCTGACGATCTTCTGGACCGCCGACGCATCGCGCTCGCGCAACATCTGCGTCTCCGGCGTGTCCTGCACTTCGTGCCATAAAGGTGTTTGCTCCGCGCCTTCGGGTATGTCGTCGATATCGGTGGCCGGCGAACTCGCGCGCCGCGCATATTCGGCGCGGCAGACGTTGCGCAGGATCGCGAACAGCCACGGTTTCATCGCCGGCCCGCGATAGCTGTCGAAATGCTTCAGGGCGCGCAGATAGCATTCCTGCACGGCGTCCTCGGCGTCGTCGGCATTGCGGAGCAGATAGCGCGCAAGCGTGTAGGCATCGTCGAGATACGGAAGTGCCGCATCGCGAAAGCGCTGCGCCCTTTCGTAGTCTTCGCCCGAACTGTTGAACGGCATCGCCCGTTGCCCGGCTGTTGCTGTAAATGCGGGTGCCCGGCCGGCATCGATCGGCCGGCCGGGCACCAATGTGATGCCTTGATTTCGGCCGCTATTCAACCTTCACCGTCCCGGTCATGCGCGGATGCAGCGAACAAAAATACTTGTAATCGCCGGCCGCCGTGAACGTGAACGAGAAGGTCCCATCGGTATCCATCGTCTTGGACCGGTACTTGCCGGCGGCGACCACGGTGTGGGGAATGTCGTCGTGGTTTGTCCAGGTCACGGTGTCGCCGACCTTCACCTTGAGCTCAGCGGGCGTAAAGGTGAAGTTGTCGATCGTCACCTTGACCTCGTCGGCGTGAGCGCCGCCGAGATACAAAGAGAGTGCGGCGGCGACGACTAGTCTGGCGCCGAGGCTACGGATCGTGGCCGATATCATCACGGTTTCCTTCAGCCTTGCAGCGGGGTGTCGATGATCGCGAGGCGCTGATCGCCGCGCTTGAAGTTGATGCTGGCGACACCGAGCATGCTGCGGAGCTTGTCGTCGGCGACTTTCATCGGGCCGGGTGAGGGCGCGCTGCCCGGAGCCGGTTGCGGGAAAGCGGTCGAACGCGCGGTGTGGAACGTGACGTTGCCTTCGACCTTCTGCATCACCTGGTGGATGTGGCCGTTGAGCACCGTGACCGAGCCGAAGCCCTTGAGGTAATCCAGCGCGCGGGCGCTGTCTTCCGTGCCCCAGCCCCATTCCGGGTAAACCGTCCACAACGGGATATGCGCGAACACCACGATCGGCGTCGATTTCGAACGTCCCTTGAGGTCCTGCTCCAGCCATTCAAGCTGCTCGGCGCCGAGATTGCCGAGACCGCCGGCCTTGAGGTCAACGACGTTGACGAGGCCGATGAAGTGAACGCCATTGGCGTCGAATGAATAATAGCCGGCGCCCTTGGTGCCCTTGCCGTAGCGATCCTTGTAGAGCTTGATCTCTTCGTCGAGGAAATCGTGTTCGCCCGGCACGTAGTGCACGTCGAGCTTGGCCTGCGAGATGATGCGTTCGGCGTCGTCGAACTCGGAAGCCTTCGACAGATGGCTGATATCGCCGGTGTGGATCATGAAGGCCGGCTTGATCGGCATGGTCTTGATCCTGGCGATGCCCTCTTCGAGGGTGCCCAGCGCATTCGGGTTGGCCGGCTTGTCGAAGCCGACATGGCTGTCGCTGATTTGCAGGAAGGTCATGCCGGCCGGTTCCGCCGCCATTGCCGAGCCCACAAGCCCCAGCGACCGGGGGACGCCGCCTGAAATCGTCCAAAGCACGCCGGTACCGGCCCAGGTCATGCATTCCAGTACCCGGCGGCGGCTGACACCAGGTTCTTCCTTGTGCTGCCCTTGATTGTGATCGTGATCGAACTCGCTCATCGCCATCTCCATGGACCCTTGATTGGGTTCCGGGAGGTGATCGGGCGGGGGGCGGGTTTATTCCCGGAAATCCCGGAATCAGCGGAAAAGCCGACGGATGGTCCGATGACGATTCCGTGAGCGGATTGCGTTGGCCTTGGGACGCTGCTCGCAGGCGCCTGGTGTTTTGCCGTCGGCGGCTTTTTGCTAACGCGCTATCGATTGTCGGCGAGGATCATCGCGGCGGCTTTTTCCGCAATCATCGCGGTCGGGGTATTGGTATTGCCCGAGGTGATCGTCGGCATCACCGAGGCATCGGCGACGCGCAGGCCGGCCAGTCCGTAAAACCTTAGGCGCTCGTCGACGACCGCCATCGGGTCGCTGGCGGTGCCCATCTTGGCGGTGCCGACGGGATGGAAGATCGTGGTGCCGATGTCGCCGGCGGCTTTCGCCAGCGACGCATCGTCGTCACCGACCGACGGGCCCGGCAGGAATTCGCTGGGGTGATAGGGCGCGAGCGCGGCCTGCTTCATCAGCCGCCGCGTGGTGCGGATCGCGTCGGCCGCGACCTCGCGATCCTCGTCGGTCGACAGATAATTCGGCGCGATCGACGGTGCCTGGTCGGCCTGGCCTGAGCGAATGCGCACGGTGCCGCGTGAGGTCGGCTGCAGGTTGCAGGCGCTGACGGTGATGGCGGGAAACCGGTGCAGCGGATCGCCGAACTTGTCGAGCGACAGCGGCTGCACGTGGAACTGGATGTTGGCGCGTTCGCGGCGCGGATCCGATCGCGTGAAAATTCCGAGTTGTGACGGTGCCATGGTCAGCGGGCCGCGGCGGCGGAAGGCGTAATCGAGACCCATCAGTCCGCGACGTACCAGCGAATAATAGGTCTCGTTGAGGGTGCGAATGCCCTCGACCTTGTAGATCGCGCGCTGCTGCAGATGGTCCTGCAAATTGCGCCCGACGCCCTGGCGGTCGAGCACGGTCTCGATCCCGAGCGGCGCCAGCCAGTCCGCAGGCCCAATGCCGGAACGGTGCAGCACCTGGATCGATCCGATCGAGCCCGCGCACAGGATCACTTCGCCCTTCGCGCGGGCCTCGACGACCTCGCCATCCTGGATGAAGCGCACGCCGACCGCGCGGCCGTTCTCGATGATCAGCCGATCGGCCAGCACGTTCTTTTCCAGCCGGAGATTTTGACGGTTCAACACCGGCTTCAGAAAGCCGCGGGCCGACGACCAGCGGCGGCCGCGCTTCTGGTTGACGTGGAAATAGCCGACGCCCTCATTATTGCCGGTGTTGAAATCCGCAGTTTTCCGGATCCCCATTTCCTCGGCGGCCTTCTCCACCGCATCGAGCACGGCCCAGGACAATCGCGGCGCTTCGATCCGCCAGCCGCCGCCGGTGCCGTGATGTTCGCTGGCGCCGAGAAAATGGTCCTCCAGCCCCTTGAACGCGGGCAGCACGTCGTCCCAGCCCCAGCCGGTCAGGCCGAGCTGTCGCCAATGATCGTAGTCGGCGGCTTGCCCGCGCATCGAGATCATGGCGTTGATGGCGGAGGAGCCGCCGATCACCTTGCCGCGCGGATAGGCCAGCGCCCGGCCGTTGAGGCCCGCTTCCGGATCGGTCTTGAACATCCAGTCCGAGCGGGGATTGCCGATCGCAAAGAGGTAGCCGACCGGGATGTGGAACCAGATCCAGTTGTCGTTGCCGCCGGCCTCCAGGATCAGGACCCGGTTGGCCGGATTGGCCGTCAGACGGTTGGCCATGATGCAGCCGGCGGTGCCTGCACCCACGACGATATAGTCGAAATCGCCTTCTAGCCGCTTCGTCATCCCTGAATTCCGCCCAACGTAAAAGGATCGCCATCCCGGCCTTACCGGGCCCACGTCTTTCCCGGGTTTTTATTAGTCAGACGCGGATAGCCACGACAAGCCCGGTTTTCCTGATAGCTCTATTTCCTGCCGGAGAATGTTGGGCTGAACGCAACCGCGTGCTAGACAAGGGGGTCATATTTGGCTCTCACCCGAGACTTCGCATGCCCATCATCAATCGTGTCGCTGATCTGCAACCGGATATTCAGGCCTGGCGCCGGGATATTCATGAACACCCCGAATTGCTCTACGACGTGCATCGGACGGCGGCGTTCGTCGCGGACCGCTTGCGGGAGTTCGGCTGCGACGAGGTCGCCACCGGCCTTGGCCGCACCGGCGTGGTCGGCGTCATCAAGGGCCGCAAGCCGGCGGGCAAGGGCGACCTCAAGGTGATCGGGTTGCGCGCCGATATGGATGCGCTGCCGATCGTGGAAGAAACCAACCTGCCTTACGCCTCCAAGAACCCGGGCCTGATGCACGCCTGCGGCCATGACGGCCACACCGCGATGCTGTTGGGTGCGGCGCGCTATCTCGCGGAGACCCGGAATTTCGCCGGCGACGCGGTGGTGATCTTCCAGCCGGCCGAAGAGGGCGGGGCGGGCGCTGCCGCGATGATCAAGGACGGTTTGATGGACCGCTTCGGCATCGAACAGGTCTATGGCATGCACAACGGTCCGGGACTTCCCGTCGGCTCGTTCGCCATTCGCACCGGTCCGCTGATGGCCGCCACCGACGCCATCGATATCAAGATCGAGGGCCTTGGCGGCCATGCGGCCCGGCCAAACCTGTGCATCGATTCCGTTCTGGTCGGCTCGCAGCTGATCACGGCCTTGCAGTCGATCGTATCGCGCAACGTCGACCCGCTGGAAGCCGCTGTGGTGTCGATCTGCGAATTCCACGCCGGCAACGCGCGCAACGTGATCCCGCAAACCGCGATCTTGCGCGGCACCGTGCGGACCCTGACCGCGGACGTGCGGAAGCTGGTCGAAAAGCGCGTGCGCGAGGTGGTCGCGGGCGTGGCGCAGAGCACCGGGGCCAAGATCGATCTGGTGTATGAGCGCGGCTATCCGGTGACGGTCAATCACGCGGCGCAGACCGAAGTGGCGACGCGGGTGGCCAAGGAAATCGCCGGCGACGGCAACGTCCACGAAATGCCGCCGATGATGGGGGCGGAGGATTTCGCCTATATGCTCGAGGCGCGGCCGGGCGCGTTCATCTTCTGCGGCAACGGCAAGAGCGCCGGGCTGCACCATCCCGCCTACAATTTCGACGACGAGGCGATCGTGTTCGGCACCTCATATTGGGTCAAGCTGGTCGAGAACACGCTGGCGGCGTAACGCCGCCGGCGACATCTTTCGCAAAGCTACGAAAGAAAAGAGCCAAAGGAAAAGCCCGCGCCATCGGCGCGGGCTTTTTGTTGCTGCCGCCTGCCGCCGATCGCGGCAGGCCAATCGGCTCTCTCAGAACAAGTGGGAGAAAACGAAGTACAGGCAGCCCGACAGGATCATCGCCGCCGGCAGGGTCAGCACCCACGCCAGCGCGATGTTGCGGATGGTCGACCACTGCAATCCCGACCCGTTCGCCGCCATCGTGCCGGCGATACCGGACGAGAGCACGTGGGTGGTCGACACCGGCAGGCCGTAACCGTCGGCCGCCGCGATCGTCATGGCCGCGGTGATTTCAGCGCAGGCGCCCTGCGCATAGGTGAGATGGGTCTTGCCGATCTTCTCACCGACGGTCACGACGATGCGCTTCCAGCCGATCATGGTGCCGAGGCCGAGCGCGATAGCCACCGCGATTTTCACCCAATACGGGATGAACTTGGTCGCGCTGTCGAGCGAGCCTTTGTAGGCGTTGAGGGTGGAGACCTGATCGGCGCTAAGCTCGGCTTCCTTGTCCTTCATCAGGAAGCGAAGCGCTTCTGAAGCGAGGTACATATCGTTACGGGTGTTGCCGACGAGGTCGGAGGGCACCTTGGAGAACGATCCGTATTGCGCGACCTGCTTGCCGATGTCCTCGACCAGAACCGCGAGCGAGGGATAGGTGCCCTCGTTGATCTGGTGCTCGGCGACATAATTGGTCACGGCCGGGCGCGGATTGCCGATCACGCTGTAGCCGGACGCCTTGCCCCGGATGATCTGGCTGGCGGCGATCGAATTCGCGGTGAAGGCCGCGATCTGGCTGTCAGGCAGCGCGTGGTTGAGCGCATAGGCGGTGGGCACGGTGCCGATCAGGATCAGCATGATGAGGCCCATGCCCTTTTGACCGTCATTCGAACCGTGGAAGAAGCTCACCAGGGTGCAGGTGAGGATCAGGATGCCGCGGATCCACCACGGCGGCGGCTGGTCGCCCTTGGGCTCGCCGAACAGCGCCGGGGTGGCCTTCGCCAGTACGGCCTTGAGGATGAAGAGCAGGCAAGCTGCCAGGGCGAATCCGAACAGCGGCGATAGCAACAACGCCTTGCCGATGCCGGCTGCCTGGCTCCAGTCCACACCGGAAGTACCGCTACGGCCGCGCAGCAGCGCGTTGGCGATGCCGACACCCATGATCGAACCGATCAAGGTGTGCGAGCTTGACGCCGGCAAGCCCAAATACCAGGTGCCGACGTTCCAGATGATCGCCGCGATCAACAGCGCAAACACCATCGCGAAGCCGGCGCTGGAGCCGACCTGCAGGATCAGTTCGACCGGCAACAGCGAAACGATGCCGAAGGCGACGGCGCCGCTGGAGAGCAGCACGCCGAACAGATTGAACATGCCCGACCACACCACGGCGATGTTGGCGGGCATCGAGCGGGTGTAGATCACGGTGGCGACCGCGTTGGCGGTGTCGTGGAAGCCGTTGACGAATTCAAAGCCGAGCGCGATCAACAGCGCGACGAGCAGCAGCAGATAGGGCAAAAAGGAGGTGACGCGGGTGCCGGTGGCATCGACGTCGGCATAGATGCTGTAGGCGACGAACAGCAGCGCGGCTGCGATCACGCCGAGATAAATAATGCCTTGAAGCGGATTGACGGCCCCGTCGAGCTTGGGTCCTTTGTGGGCGGCCGGTTCTATTGAGCCAGGTAATGCAACATCAGCCATAGTTAATACTCCCCAGAATTCGATGGGCGGACAATGCGTGAGGCATATGACGGCCACATGAAACGGGCGCGAAAGTCGTGTGTTTTCAGGGCATTGAATTGAGTGGAGACGAGCCGACCGAAGCAGCTAATTTCCGCAGCTTTCCTGTTGGAATCGCTGGAACATTGCGCGAAGGTGAGGTCGAGAGGTCCGATCAAGCCGGTATTTAGTTACGCTTCACCATGAAATACGCGTTCGTCGCATCGCAAAAAATGAAGTGCGTCGCTCAAGCCGCGTGCGCGTCCTTCTTCAACAGCGCCGCGGCTATCCTGAGATCGTCGACGAAGCGCTGATACTCGTGCGCCTTGGCATCGGCGTCGGGCAATCGCAACAGATAGGATGGATGCACCGTCACCAGCGCCTGGATGCCATGCTCGAGCGCGATCAATTGCCCGCGGTTCTTGTTGATCGGCGTGATCCTTCCGAACACGCTTTGCGCCGCAGTGGCGCCCATGGCCACGACGAGTGCGGGTTTGATCGCGGCCAGTTCGCGTTCGTACCATGGACGGCAGGCCCGGATCTCGGGCGTACCAGGCTTCTGGTGCAGGCGGATCTTGCCGCGTGGCACAAACTTGAAATGCTTCACGGCGTTGGTGACGTAAACCTTTGACCGATCGATGCCGGCTTCCTGCAGCGCGCGGTCGAGCATCTGTCCGGCCGGTCCGACGAACGGCTTGCCGGCGAGGTCTTCCTTGTCGCCGGGCTGCTCGCCGACCAGCATGATGCGGGCGTGCGGCGGGCCTTCGCCGAACACGGTCTGCGTGGCATCCTTCCAGAGCGGGCAGGCGCGGCAACCGGCGGCTTCCTCGCGCAAGCTTGCGATTGCGCCGGTTTCGATATCGCTCCTTAAGGCCTCTCGTCGGCTTGTCATCGAAGGTTCCAACCGTTTCTGCGATTTATGCGGTTCGGTGGCGGCACTGGCGATCATTGCGCCGGTGGCGCGTTCGGCGCCGGCGATCAGGGGTTTAATCAACGAAGCCTCCGGCAGGTTCCGCCAGTATTTCTTCGGCATCTCGGTCTGCATGGCCTTCACCTTGAGCCGGGCCGGATTGAAGATGCTGGCGTAGTAACGCCGCCAGGTTTCCTCCAGGCGGTCTTCGGTCGGTGCATCGGCCTTGTTGACGCCGGGCGTGATCGAGACGGCATGGCCATCCCAATGCGCGCAGGCATCCGGCGTCAGGATCGACCACGGCATGTCGGCGAAACGGCGGGCGAAGAAGGGTGCTGCCAGTTCGACGATGTGATGCTCGGGTTCGAACCAGGCAACGTAGTGCGATTTCTGTTCACGCCCGACTTCGCGGAAGCGGACGAAGGCATGCATCTTGTGTTCATCGCGGCGCACGGCCTTGGCCATCGCGGTCACCAGCGCGACATCCGGATCGGTCGCGACCTCCAGCAGATGATGATGGCCGTGCAGCCGCCACAGCAGCCGATACAGGATCGCAAACCGCTCGGGATCGCGATGCAGGATCGCGGATTGGGCGAGTTCGACGAATCTGGCGGAGACGGAGAAGGTGCCCTGTGGGGTTTCGAGCGGCAGCGTTTCGGCCGCCGGCGCGAACAATTCGGAGGCATCGCCTTCGACGATCCATGTCACGTCGGTTGGCGTGATCTCGTGCAGCACCAGCGATCGCGCAGCTTTGCGCCAGCCTTCGAAATCGGTTTCGCTATCGAGGGTGATGAGATGCATCGTTCTACTCTCCCGCTACACGTTTTGCCGTCATCCTGAGGAGCGGCCACTAGGCCGCGTCTCGAAGGATGTGCCGCGAACTCATCCTTCGAGGCTCGCAAGAGCTCGCACCTCCAGCGATAACGGCGAAGCCGTTACGCAGGGATGACGTTTGCATCCGTTGCACACGCTAAAATCCAAACCCCAGTTGTTTAGCTGCTGGTCGAAACCGCTCCGCCAGCTTCGCATCGTCAAGCAGATGCGATGCGGGCCGATGATCACTGAGAACGATGAACGGCAGCGCCTTTTTCGCCGGGATATGCAGCCGCGCCAGATCGGATACGCGAATGGAGGTCAGGCGGCGACTGGCGATGATGCGGTCGACCGCCCTGGTGCCGAAGCCGGGCACCCGCAGCAGATCTTCGCGGCTGGCGCTGGCGATATCGAGCGGGAAGCGGCCGCGGTGCCGTAGCGCCCAGGCCAGCTTCGGATCGATCTCAAGCGACAGCATGCCTTCTGCCGGGTCGACGATTTCATCGGCGTCAAAACCGTAAAACCGCATCAGCCAGTCGGCCTGATAAAGCCGGTGCTCGCGAACCAAAGGCGGTGCGCTCAACGGCAACGCGCGGCTGGCATCCGGGATTGGGCTGAACGCGGAGTAATACACGCGCTTGAGCTTGTAGGAGCCGTAGAGATTGGCTGACGTGTCGAGGATGGTCTTGTCGTTGGCGGCATCCGCGCCGACGATCATCTGCGTGCTCTGGCCGGCCGGGGCGAAGCGCGGCGGCTTTGCCTTGGTCGCGGTCTTTTGATCCTGCTGCGCTTCATCGAGCTTGAGGCGCAGCCGGCCCATGGTGCGGCGGATCGCGCGCACATCTTTTTCCGGCGCCAGTTTGGCCAGGCTCGCTTCCTCCGGGACTTCGATGTTGATGCTGAGACGGTCGGCATATTTGCCGGCTTCGGTGATCAGCGCATCATCGGCCTCGGGGATGGCTTCAGATGGATGTAGCCGCGAAAATGATGCTGCTCGCGTAGTTTCCGCGCGACGCTGACCACTTGCTCCATGGTGTAGTCGGCGCTGCGGATGATGCCGGAGGAGAGGAACAGCCCCTCGATATAATTGCGGCGATAGAAATCGAGCGTCAGCTTCACCACTTCGTCGGTCGTGAAGCGCGCCCGCGGCACATTGCTGGAGGTGCGGTTGACGCAATAAAGGCAGTCGTAATTGCAGGCGTTGGTCAGAAGCACCTTCAACAGCGAGATGCAGCGTCCATCGGGCGCGTAGGAATGACAGATGCCCATGCCGGGCGCGGTCGAGCCCATGCCCTTGCCGTCGCTGGAATCTCGCCGTTCGGTGCCGCTGGAGGCGCAGGACGCGTCGTATTTGGCGGCATCCGCCAGGATCTCCAGCTTGCGCTCCACATCCATCGCTGAATCCCCTTGATTCCACTACTGAATCGCCTGAAGCGCCAATTCGATTGACTCCACCGGCCCTGTTAGCTTTATATTAGAACATATCATGAACAAATGAGCCAGCTTCGGGTTCATTCAGAGAACCCACTGGCATCAAATTTTTCCGAGGAGCGGCGCATGAGCGGCGCACGCACGAACACGCTTGCGAATTTGCGAGGGCGCATCGAACGCCTCGAGACGCATGGCGAAACGCATGCCCTCAACAGGGTGGCGCTCGGCCATGCCGGCGCCGATGCGATGCTGCGCGGCGGGCTCGCCATCGGCGCGATGCATGAAGTGTTTTCCGAGGGACGACAGAGCGGCACGGCGACCGGTTTCGTCGCGGGCTTCGCGGGACGGCTGACGGCACAGCGCCCTCTGGTGTGGGTGCGCCAGGATTTTTCCGAAATCGAATCCGGCGCGCTGTCGATGAGCGGGCTGGCCGAACTCGGCCTCGATCCGCGACGGTTGGTGAGTGTGCGCGCGGCCGACGTGGATAATGCATTGCGGACGGCGGCCGACGCGCTCGCCTGCGATGCGGTGGGGGCCGTGGTGCTGGAAGTCTGGGGCGAAGCGCGGCAGCTCGATCTCGTCGCCAGCCGCAAGCTGACATTGGCAGCGCAAGCCTCCGGCGTCACCTGTCTGGTGCTGCGCGTTGCGGCGGAGCCATCGCCCTCGACAGCGGAGACCCGATGGATCGTGCAGGCGGCGCATTCGCCGCCAACATCTCAACTGGGGCCTGCGGCGGCACTACGGCCTGCGGCGGCTTGGGGTGCCTGGGGCGCGCCTGTGTTCGACGCGCAGCTCGTTCGTAATCGTCACGGCCCGGTCGGGCGATGGATCATGGAATGGAAATGTGATGAGTGCCTTTTCAGCGAACCCGCGGCGTATTCTCAGCCTGTGGCTGCCACGGCTGCCCATCGATCGCATCAAGCGCGAACTCCGGCGCAACAGCGGCGCGCCGGGTAAAGATACCAACACCAATGATGAACCGAGCATCGTTGTCGCCAAGCAAAACAACGCGCTGCAGATCCATGCGCTGGACGATGCCGCCGCCCGTTTTGGCCTCGAAGTCGGTTTGCCGCTGGCCAATGCGCGGGCGATCTGCCCGCATTTAAAAGTGTTCGATGCCGATGAAGCCGCCGATTTCAAACTATTGAACGACATCGCCGACTGGTGCGATCGCTTCACGCCGCTGGTGGCGCTCGATCCGCCGCATGGCCTGTTTCTCGACATCACCGGCTGCGCGCATCTGTTCGGCGGCGAAGCAGCTCTGATGCAGCTGGTGTGCCGCGCATTGACGGTGCAGGGCTTTGCCGTCAGTGCCGCGATCGCCGGCACTTCCGTCTGCGCGCGAACCCTGCGCAGCCATGTCCATGGCCGTATCGTGGGCCATGGCGAGGAAGCCGATGCGGTCAGCCCGTTGCCGTTATTCACGCTCGGCGCCGATGAAGCCATCAGCCGCGGGCTGCGCCGCGCCGGGCTCAAGACCATCTGCGATGTGGCTTCGCGGGAACCCCACGAAATCACCGCGCGCTTTGGCGCTGCCTTCACCACCTTGCTGCAGCATGCGCTGGGGCAGGGGGATGCCCCGATCAGCCCGCGAAAACCGCTGCCGGATTACATCGTGGAGAAACGTTTTGCCGAACCCGTGGCGACCGATGAGGTGATTGCGGCGACATTATCCCGGCTGGCGCAAACGTTGGTGACGGCGATGGACAAGCAGGGCAAGGGCGCGCGGCGGCTGGAAGCGAGTTTCTTCCGCACCGATGGTGTTGTGCGTGCGATCGCCGTGGATACCGGCTTGCCCGTGACCAAAAGCGCGATCATCGATCGGCTGTTTCGCGAGCGGCTCGATGCCCTGCGCGATCCGCTCGATCCCGGTTTCGGCTTCGATCTCATTCGGTTGTCGGCCAGCCGCACCGAAATCGTGGTGCAGCAGCAGCACGATCTCGATGCCAATGTGCATGACAATGACGAACTGGCTGATCTGATCGATCGGATCGCCGCGCGCATCGGCGGCAAGCGCGTGGTCGTGCATCTGCCGCAGGACACGCACATTCCCGAACGCGCGGTGATGGCTGTATCAGCGCAGCATCATCTGACGGCTGCGATGCAGGCGGCGTGGCCGGTCCGGGTCGAGAGCGAACCGCCATTGCGGCCGCTGCGGCTGTTCGAAAAGCCGGAGCCGATCAAGGTGCCGTTCGCGATGGTTCCGGATGGACCGCCGCACCAATTCACATGGCGGCGCGCCAACCATGTGGTGGTGCGGGTCGAGGGTCCCGAACGTGTCGCGATGGAATGGTGGAAGCAGGACGGCGCAACGCTGACGCGGGATTATTTTCGCGTCGAGGACGATGCCGGCTTGCGCTTCTGGATTTACCGCGACGGCCTTTACGGCCACGAACTCGCCGACGAAAAGGGCGAGCCAGTTCCCGCCAACTGGTTCATGCATGGGCTGTTCGCATGAGTGTATCAGGCGTTGAGCCAGCACCAGGTTATGCCGAGATCGGCATCACCACGAATTTTTCGTTCCTGCGCGGCGGCTCGGATCCGCGGGCCTATGTGCATCAGGCCAGTGAACTCGGTCTGCCCGTGATCGGCATTGCTGACCACAACACGCTGGCCGGCGTGGTGCGGGCCTACAAGGAGCTCGAAAATCCAGAGGTAACCCACAAACCAAAATTGCTGATCGGCTCGCGCATCGTCTTTATCGATGGCACGCCGGATATCCTGGTTTATCCGCGGCATCGGGAAGCTTACGGCCGGCTATGTCAGCTACTTACCCTGGGTAAACGAGGCGACGATCTCAACAAGGTCGGGAAGGGCGAATGCCATCTGAAATTCGAAAATCTCCTTGAATTTGCCGAAGGCCAGCTTCTGGTCCTGACGCTGCCGCATCGCTTCGAGCAGGCCGCTGCCTTGAAGATCCTGGACCGATTAAGAGACAGCCGCGCCGAGGGCGTGTGGCTGGCGGCGAGCCTGTTGTACCGCGGCGATGATCGCCGCCGCCTGATGCGGCTCGGTCATGTCGCCGCCGCCGCCCGCGTACCGCTGCTCGCCGCCAATGAGGTGCTGTATCACCATCCTGCGCGCCGGCCGCTGCAGGATGTGCTGACCTGTATCCGCGAGAAGACCACCATCGACGCCATCGGCCGGCGGCTGGAAGCCAATGCGGAACGCCATCTCAAGCCGGCGCAGGAAATGGCGCGGCTGTTTCGCGATATGCCGGAGGCGATCGCCGAAACTATGCGGTTCGCAAGCCGCATCCATTTTTCGCTCGACCAGCTCCGCTATCAATATCCGGACGAACCGGTGCCACCGGGCAAGACCGCGCAGCAGCATCTGGAAGATCTGACATGGGCGGGGGCCGATCGATATTTCTCCGGCTCGATCGATCCGGCGGTTCGCGCGACCTTGCGCAAGGAACTCGATCTGATCGCCGAACTCAAATACGCGCATTATTTTCTCACCGTGCATGACATCGTGCGGTATGCGCGCAGCCAGAATATTCTCTGTCAGGGCAGGGGATCGGCGGCGAATTCGGCCGTGTGTTATTTTCTCGAAATCACCTCGGTCGATCCGACCAAGGTCGATCTATTGTTCGAGCGCTTCATCTCCAAGGAGCGATTGGAGCCGCCCGATATCGACGTCGATTTCGAGCATTCGCGGCGCGAGGAGGTGATGCAATATGTCTACCGGCGCTATGGCCGCCATCGCGCCGCGATCATTGCAACCGTGATTTATTATCGCCCGCGCTCGGCGATCCGCGATGTCGGCAAGGCGCTCGGGCTGACGGAGGACGTTACCGCGGCACTGGCCGATACCGTCTGGGGAAGCTGGGGCACCGGCCTTAACGAAATGCAGGTCAAGCAGGCGGGGCTCGATCCGCACAATCCGATGATCGAACTAGCCGTGCAGCTGGCGACCGAGCTGATCGAATTCCCGCGGCATCTGTCGCAGCATGTCGGCGGCTATGTGCTGACGCAGGACCGGCTCGATACCTATGTGCCGATCGGCAATGCCGCGATGGACGACCGCACCTTCATCGAATGGGACAAGGACGACGTCGATGCGCTGAAGATGATGAAGGTCGATGTGCTGGCGCTGGGCATGCTGACCTGCATCCGTAAATGTTTCGATCTGATCGACAAACATAAAGGCCAGCGCTGGGAACTGGCGACGATCCCGCAGGATGAAAAGCCGGTCTACGACATGCTGTGCCGCGGTGAATCGCTCGGCGTGTTCCAGGTCGAAAGCCGCGCCCAGATGAACATGCTGCCGCGCCTGCAGCCGCGCACCTTCTACGATCTCGTGATCGAAGTCGCGATCGTGCGGCCGGGCCCGATCCAGGGCGACATGGTGCACCCTTATTTGAAGCGCCGCAAAATGAATCCCGCGGATATCGAATATCCGTACCCCAAGGGCGGCAACAAGGATGAATTGCGCAACGTGCTGCACAAGACCCTTGGCGTGCCGCTGTTCCAGGAACAGGCAATGCGGATCGCCATCGAGGCCGCGAAATTCACTTCCGAAGAGGCCAACGGGCTGCGCCGCGCGATGGCGACATTCCGCAATGTCGGCACCATCGGCAAATTCGAAGCCAAGATGGTCGGCAACATGACCGCGCGCGGCTACGATCGGGCATTCGCGGAAAACTGTTTCAATCAGATCAAGGGATTCGGCTCGTACGGTTTTCCGGAAAGCCATGCCGCGAGTTTTGCCCAGCTCGTCTATGTCTCGTCATGGCTGAAGCATTACCATCCCGACGCCTTCTGCTGCGGGCTGCTCAATTCGCAGCCGATGGGTTTTTATGCGCCGGCACAGATTGTCGGCGATGCTCGCAAAAATCGTGTCGAGGTGCGCGAGATCGATGTGTCCTACAGCTTTGCGCAGAACACGCTGGAGGAGGGCGACAACGAGTATTGCGCGGTGCGGCTGGGCTTTCGTCAGATCGATGGGTTCAAATGGGCCGATCCGGACGAGGTGGGTTTGAAGAAAATTCAAGCGTCATTTCGGGGGGAGGCGTTTTTAAGCAATAGCAATGAGGAAGACGACTGGGCCGAGCGCATCGTTGCCGCTCGAACCCGCCGCCCCTTCACCTCGCTGGAGGATTTCGCCCGCGAAACGGGATTGCCGAAGCGCGCGCTGATTCAGCTTGCCGATGCCGATGCGTTTCGCTCGATCGGGCTTGATCGCCGCGCTGCCTTGTGGGCGGTACGGCGGCTGCCCGATGATGTGGCGTTGCCGTTGTTTGAAGTGGCCGCGGCGCGCGAACTGCCCGATGAAAAGGCAAAAGCCTTGCCGGCGATGCCGCTGCCGGAACAGGTGGTCGCCGATTACCAGACCATCCGGCTGTCGCTGAAGGGCCACCCGATGGAATTCTTGCGGCCGATGTTCACCGGCGAGGGGGTCGTGGCCTGCGAGGCGGTTGCTCATCGCAACGAAAACAGGCGGGTGCGCTGCGCCGGTGTCGTGCTGGTGCGGCAGCGTCCGGGCAGCGCCAACGGCGTCGTCTTCATGACACTGGAGGACGAAACCGGCATTGCCAATATCGTGGTGTGGCCGAAGGTGATGGCGGAGTTTCGAAAAGAGGTGATGGGCGCGCGGCTGATCCTGGTCGAGGGCTATATCCAGAGCAGCCCTGAGCACGTGACGCATCTGGTCGCCCAGCGCCTGTTCGACCGCTCGCATGATCTGGTCGGCCTCGCCAATGATTCCTTCAGCCGAAAGCGCCTTGTGCCCGTGGGCCCCGCGCTGATCGAACCGCTCAATGACGACCGCCGCGATCATCCGGATAACCCCGCCCAGAAGATCCGCCATCCGCGCAACGTCCGCATCCTGCCGCGCTCGCGGGATTTTCATTGACCCGATAAGCGAACCTTGCTGAATTCGAAATTGATGGCCGAGGAAAGTCAGAGCGACGAGATTTCACGGATCGAAGCTCAGCTTGAGGAGCTTACCGAGGTCGCTGAGCGATGCCGCAAGATCATCCTGGTTTCGAAATTGGCGATTGCCATCGGTGTGGCATTACCCTTCCTCATGATGCTCGGCTTGTTCGGATCGGTTCAGGTCGGCCTCGGTTCGATTGCCGTCGTGTTGGGCGGTATCGTATCACTCGGCTCGAACGCCAGCACATTGCAACAGACGATGGTTGCCATCAGCGCAGCCGAAAAGCTCCGTTCCGATCTGATCGGCCAAATCGACTTTCGCGTCGTGGGTGGCAGGGCGTTGAAACAGATTTGAAGCGGATCATCGGGCCAGATATCCTGCTTATGCCCGGCGTTTGCGCGATCGGTGCAGCCGGATTGCGCTGCTTGCGCAACGCGTCGGCGGAGTGACGAACCACTTCGGAAATCTGCAGCAGCTGTTTGGCGAGCGGACTTGTCTTGCGCCAGATCATGCCGATGGTTCGCGATGGCTTTGGATTTTTGAAGCGCGCCAGCGACACCGACGCGGAACGTGTCTCCACCGCTACCGCCATTTCCGGAATCAGGGTGACGCCGATGCCGGCGCTGACCATCTGGACCAGCGTCGACAGCGAGCTGAAATCCAGCAACTCCCGCGGCAGCGCCGAATGCCGGTTGCAGAACGACAGCGCCTGATCGCGAAAGCAGTGCCCTTCTTCCAGCAGCAGCAGCCGCATTTCACCGAGCGCTTCGACATTGGGCATCGGCTTGCCCTCATCCTCGCCCGGCCGGACCAGCACGAAATCCTCCGCGAACAGCGCCACTTCGGCAAACGAAGGCTCGGAGACCGGCAGCGCCACGATGGCGGTATCGAGCCGGCCTTCCGCCAGTTCCAGAATCAGCTTCGGCGTCACCGTCTCGCGGACGTGAATATCGAGGCCGGCATATTTGCGGGTGAGATTGCCGATGATGGTCGGCAGCAGATAGGGCGCGACGGTCGGGATCACGCCGATCCGCAGCCGTCCCATCAGCCGGTCCCGCGAGGCCCGCGCCAAATCGCCGAGTTCGTCGACCGAACGCTGGATGCCGCGGGCGCGCAGGGCGAATTCCTCGCCGAAGCTGGTCAACCGGACCTGTCGCGCGCCCCTTTCGAACAAAGCGGCACCCAGTTGCTCCTCCAGTTCCTTGATCTGCATCGACAGCGCCGGCTGGGAGATCGCGCAGGCATCCGCCGCGCGTCCGAAATGGCCATGCTGGGCCAGCGCCTCGAAGTACCGGAGCTGCTTGAGCGTCAGGTTGATCATAACGTCATCTTATCACCGCAATCAGAAAATCAAACTTAAACTGATAAAGCGGCTGTGGTACACGGGCCTGACGGGAGACAAGGAGCAGCCCGGCGCCTCTGGCCGATGTGTCTCAGGACAGTCATGTTCCAGGAGACATCTGGCGATAAGGACATCAGAGGCAGCTGTCGATTCGCACCATGAAGCTGGACTTCCGGACTGGACTTCCAGCACTTGGACTTCCAAGCAACTTGGACTTCCAAGAGCTTGGACTTCCAAGACATTCATGGTCCTTGTCCACGCAACAGTCCAACCAACGTAGTCACCTAACGTAGTCAAGAACGGAGAAAAAAATATGGACGGACATGATGGTGAGAGCGCCGGCAAATGCCCGGTAGCGCACGGCACCCGCAAACCCGTGAACCGTGACTGGTGGCCGAACCAGCTCGATCTCGGCATTCTGCACCAGCAGTCGAACCTCTCGGACCCGATGGGCGAGAAATTCGACTACGCCAAGGAATTCAAGAGCCTCGATCTCAATGCGGTCATCAAGGACCTGCATGCCGTGATGACGGATTCGCAGGAGTGGTGGCCGGCCGATTTCGGCCATTACGGTCCGCTGTTCATCCGCATGGCCTGGCACAGTGCGGGCACCTATCGCATCGGCGATGGCCGCGGCGGCGCCGGCGCTGGCCAGCAGCGTTTCGCTCCGCTCAACAGCTGGCCTGACAACGCCAACCTCGACAAGGCGCGCCGGCTGTTGTGGCCGGTCAAGCAGAAGTACGGCAAGAAGCTTTCCTGGGCTGACCTGATGATCCTTGCCGGCAACGTCGCGTTGGAATCGATGGGCTTCAAGACCTTCGGTTTCGCCGGCGGCCGCGCCGATGTCTGGGAACCCGAGCAGGACGTCAACTGGGGTCCCGAAGCCAAGTGGTTGGCGGACGAGCGCTATAGCGGCGACCGTGAATTGCATGGTCACCTCGGCGCCGTGCAGATGGGCCTGATCTACGTCAATCCGGAAGGTCCCGAACGGCAAGCCGGATCCGCTCGCCGCGGCCCGCGACATCCGCGAGACGTTCGCGCGCATGGCGATGAACGATGAAGAAACCGTCGCGCTGATTGCCGGCGGTCACACCTTCGGCAAGACCCACGGCGCTGGCGATGCGACATTGGTCGGCGCTGAGCCGGAAGGCGGCCAGATCGAGCAGCAGGGCCTCGGCTGGTCGAGCAAATACGCGACGGGTATCGCGGGCGACGCGATCACCTCGGGCATCGAGGTCACCTGGACCACGACGCCGACCAAATGGAGCAACAACTTCTTCGACAATCTGTTCAACTACGAATGGGAGCTGACCAAGAGCCCCGCGGGTGCCCATCAATGGACCCCGAAGGGCGGCGCCGGCGCCGGTACGGTGCCGGATGCGCACAACCCGTCGAAGCGTCACGCGCCGGCCATGCTGACCACCGACCTGTCGCTGCGAATCGACCCGGCCTACGAGAAGATCTCGCGGCGCTTTCACAAGAACCCGGATCAGTTCGCCGACGCGTTCGCCCGCGCCTGGTACAAGCTGACCCACCGCGACATGGGCCCGATCGCGCGCTATCTCGGCCCGCTGGTGCCGAAGGAGGAACTGCTCTGGCAGGATCCGATTCCGGCGATCAACCACGAAGTGGCGAGCGAGCAGGACATTGCTGCGCTGAAGACGAAGATCCTCGGTGCCGGCCTGTCGGTCTCCGAGCTGGTCTCGACCGCCTGGGCGTCGGCCTCGACGTTCCGCGGCTCCGACAAACGCGGCGGCGCGAATGGCGGACGCATTCGTCTTAGCCCGCAGAAGGACTGGGACGTCAACCAGCCCGCGGAACTCGCCAAGGTGCTGTCCAAGCTCGAAGGCATCCAGAAGGAGTTCAACGCGGCGCAGAAGGGTGACAAGAAGGTCTCGCTCGCCGACCTGATCGTGCTTGGCGGCGTCGCCGCGGTCGAGAAGGCCGCAAAGGACGGTGGCCATGACGTGAAGGTCCCCTTCACGCCGGGCCGCATGGATGCATCGCAGGCGCAGACCGATGTTGAGTCGTTTGCCGCCCTCGAGCCGACCGTCGACGGCTTCCGCAACTATATCCGCGGCAAGCACCCGATGTCGGTCGAGGGGCTGCTGGTCGATCGTGCCCAACTCCTGACGCTGACCGCGCCGGAGATGACGGTGCTGGTCGGCGGCCTGCGGGTGCTCGGTGCCAACACCGGCAAGTCCAAGCACGGCGTGTTCACCGACAAGCCGGGCACGTTGACCAACGACTTCTTCGTCAACCTGCTCAGCATGAACACCGTCTGGGATCCGGCCGCCGGCTCCGATGAGGTGTACGAGGCGCGCGACCGCAAGACCAAGCAGGTCAAGTGGACGGGCACCCGTGCCGACCTGATCTTCGGTTCGCACTCCCAGCTGCGGGCGCTTGCGGAAGTGTATGCGAGCGGCGACGCGAAGGAGAAGTTCGTCAAGGATTTCGTCGCGGCCTGGACCAAGGTGATGAACGCAGATCGCTTTGACCTTGCCTGATTTCGGCAGAACGGCGTTCGAACGCGGCTAGGACTTCGCGCTCGAGCGTCCACATCGAACACAACACAGGGCGGCGCTTCAAACAAATGAAGCGCCGCCCTGGCTTTTTGCGCGCACCGCAGTAGGTCTGAATCGAGCCGCTCGCCGGCGCTTACCTCGCTTCGCGCCCTTCCAGACAGCCGGGTTCGCGGCTACGCTCCCCGCTTTGCCCGCAGGGCGATCGCATATGCAGTTTTCAGTGTTGCCTACGCGTAAGACTTTTCGGTTTTGCGTGGTCTTTTCAACGAGTTGTCCCTGCGAACGCAGGGACCCCAGCGTGAGCGCAATGGCGCTCATCGCGGCGGCGAGGACCCTCGTTCTAGCGCCGCGGCGGAGGCCGTTTTCTACTTTTGATGCCAGGGGTTATGGGTCCCTGCGTTCGCAGGGACGACCCGCTGAGAGCGTGTGCGAGGCCAAACCGCATCGATACGACCATATGCGATAGCCCTACCGCGCGCGGGGAGAGGTAAGGGACCGCGCCGCGATTCAAATCAAACGCATGATGCTCTACGCGCCCGTCACGCGCCAGATCACGTCGCCGACATCGTCCGCCACCAGAAGCGAGCCGTCGGGGCCGAGCGTGACGCCGACCGGCCGTCCGTAGGACTCTTTCTCGTCGGGTGCGAGGAAGCCCGACAGGATATCCCGCGGCGGACCTGCCGGACGCCCGTTGGCGAACGGCACGAACACCACCTTGTAGCCGCTCAGCGTGCTGCGATTCCAGGAGCCGTGCTGGCCGATCGCCATGCCTTCCGGAAAACCCGGAAGCGCGCCGGCCGGCAACCAGCACAGACCCAGCGATGCAGTGTGGCCGCCGAGCGCGTAGTCCGGCGTGATGGCCTTGGCGACGAGGGCCGGATCCTGCGGTACCCGATCGTCCACCGTCTGCCCCCAATAGCAATAGGGCCAGCCGTAGAAACCGCCTTCGCGCACCGAGGTGAGATAATCCGGCGGTGTCTCGTCGCCGAGGCCGTCACGCTCGTTGACCACGGTCCAGAGCACGCCGGTGGTCGGCTCCCAGGCGAGGCCTACGGGGTTGCGCAGGCCGCCGGCAAAGATACGGTTCGTGCCGTTGGCGAGATCGAGTTCGTGGACGGCGGCGCGGCCTTCCTCGGCCGCCATGCCCTCGTCGGCGATATTGGTGAGCGAGCCGACGCCGACATAGAGTTTCTTGCCATCGGGGCTCGGCAGCAGACTCCGCGTCCAATGCCCGCTTGGCTTGAAAGTGGTCAGCCGCCGCCCTGGTGCGGTGATGCGGTCGGCGCCTGCCACATAGGGGAAGGCCATCACGCCGTCGGTATTGCCGACATAGAAGGTGTCGCCGAGCAGCGCCATGCCGAACGGCTGGTTCAGCCCCTCCATGAAAGTCTCGCGCCGTTCGGCGACGCCGTCGCCGTCGGTGTCGCGCAACAAAGTGATGCGGTTGGCGCTGACGCCAAGCGCGCGGGCCCGCCGCATCGTCGCCTGCATCGCGTAGCTGAACATGCTCCTGATCGGTCCGGCGACCTGGTTGGACTCGGCAATGAGAACGTCGCCATTGGGCAGCACATTGATCCAGCGTGGATGTTTCAGGCCGGTCGCAAACGCATTGACCTTAAGCCCCGGCGCTGCCACCGGCTTGTGCCCTTCGCTCCACCCTTTGGCCGTCGGCATCTTCAGCGTCGGAATGGCGCCTTGTGGCTTCGCCTCCGGCACCACCGGCGCGCTGCCCCAGGCCGGCGTATGGGCACCGGCGCCCTGCAGCCGGCGCCAGCGGAGCGCAATGCCGCCGAGCAGTGCGACGAGTTGGGCGAAAATAGCGGACATACTCATGTCGTTCCCCTGTTGATCGCGCGCACCCTATCCGACGCCACGGCATGTTGAAACCATCACGTTGTCGGGGAGGTCGCTAATGACGGCTGTCGTAAAATTGCGTTCGCGAAAATTGTCGGCAGATCAGGCCGAGATGGAAACATTCAAAACCATCGCCACCTTTTGTGAGACCGGCATAGTCGTTTCGCTGTTTTTGGCGATCTGTGGGCTCGATATGAGCGTCGGATTTGTCTGACGGCCCGAGCGCGTCGTGGCAGGCGTCACCGTATGGCCCGCAATCCGCCCGCCACGATCATGGTCGCCAGCGCGGATAGCGCCAGCGACCAGTGAATGCCGATCACGCTGCCGAGCAAGCCGACCGAGATCCCGCTGAAGGCCCGCAGGCCGAGGCTCGCCATGTTGAACAGGCCGATGACACGGCCGCGCATGTCGAGCGGCGCATTGAGCTGGACCAGGCTCTGCGCCATCGCATTGAACGACAGTTCCAGGAAACCGGCGGCGAACAGGAAGCACAACGCCAGCGCGTAGCTGCGCGACAGCGCGAAGACCATCAGCGCGGCACACCACGATAATGCCAGCATGATCGCGGTGCGCGGCCGCGGCGGCAACAGGCCGCGGCCTTCCAGCGCAAGACCGGCCAATAGGCCGCCGGCCGCGTCGGCCGCCAGCAGCATGCTGTAGGACATTCCGGGATCGCCATGGCCGAGATCGCTGGCGAAGCCCGGCATCTGCGAGCTATAGGCGTTGCCGACGAAGAACGATGCGGCGCCCGCGAGCAGCGTCATCGAGACGATGACGGTATGCTGCCTGACGTCGCGCATGGTGTGCAGGATGTCGGCCAGTCCCCGCACGGCCCGGCGCGGCGGCGGTGACCCGGCGCGGAAGCGCGGACCATAGGGCGCCTTCACCAGCCACAGCACCAGCGGCAGGTAGAAGATCGTGTTCAGCATGATGCCATGCGCCGGTCCGAGCGCGAGCAGGATCGCGCCGCCCACGGCGGGGCCGACCAGTATGCCGAGATAGCGCGCCATGGCGTTCAGCCGCACCGCGCTCTCCAGGTCCGAAGGGCCGACAATGTCGTAGAGCAGCAACTGATTGGGCGTCTGCCACAGCACGCCGGCGCAGCCATGGATCACCAGGATCAGCATCGCCTGCCACATCTGCAGCGAGTCGGTGACAAAGAAATAGCCCCAGCTCAGCGAGGCCAGAATGAACAGGCCCATGCCGATCTGAATCACGCGGCGCGGATCGAATCGATCCGCCAGTGCGCCTGACGCCACCGAGAACAGCAGGAACGGCAGCCAGTGCGCGACGATGGCAAAGCCGCCGAGCGCCGGCGAATGGAATTTCTGAAACACCACCCAGTAGCTGATCACATGCTCGATATTGTCCGCCATCATGGCGAGCACATAGGTGACGAACTGGGCACGGAAGCCGCCGTGGCGCATCGCCGCAAAGGATCGCCTGGCGGGCGGCGCCAGGCCCGCGGGCGTAGAAGTGACTTCGGTCATGAGATCGGGAATATCCTCGGGCAGCGCTCGCAAAAACGCTCCCTTACAGCGCAGACCACGGCCCGGCGCAAGATAACGCCTGCGCAGGGGACATCTGCGCGGCGCGCGAAAGCGAGGTTTCCCCGGCGTTCATGGGAAGATAAAGATCAATACGAATATAATCCGCGTCAGCGGAACTTCGCATCACTGGCTCTGTTGTCAACCGATCCCCAAGCTTGGTGGGATTGGCGACAGCCACAGTCAGCAGCCCAAAAATGATCAGATCTTTCACGGCCCTCGCGCTTTTCGCGCTGCTGGGAGCGTTGGTAATTGCCTTGCCCGGCTTTGCCCCACAGGTGAAAGCCGACGAGGCCGTTGCCTTCGCCAAGGCAGATCGATTGGCTTCCGGCGGTGCTGCAGGCGCCTGTTCCAGTCAGGTTTGGCCCAACTTCGATGCATCTTGCTTGCGTAACGGCGGCTCGGATGTGATGGTCCGGGAAGTGCGTTTGGTAACAGCGCGTCGCTGAATGGCTTCCATTTCCGAAAGCTCCGTCATGATGGTTCTGGAAGGCGCGCTCATTCCGCCAATCGTGCTCGTCGTCGAGGACGACATGATGTTGCGCATGCGGGCGATCGATATGGTGGAAGACGCCGGCTATGCCTCGGTCGAAGCCGTGGATGCGGACGAGGCCTTTGCCATTCTCCAGGCAAGGTCCGATATCGCGCTGCTGTTTACCGACATCCAGATGCCGGGCAGCATGGATGGGCTCCAGTTGGCACATGCCGTTCACGAACGCTGGCCGCTGCTCAAGATCATCCTGGTGTCCGGGCAATTGGAGTTGTCGGGCATCCAAATCCCGCGCGATAGCCGGTTCTTCGGCAAGCCGCTGGAATCTGGCCAGATGATCGCGGAAATGCAGAATATGATCGGAATCGCCTGATCTTGGTCCAAAAAGGCCAAAGGTGGCCCCTTGAGGGGTGGCAACCACGACCTTGTGCGCGAAACATATCAGCGAAACCGCACAGAAGGTGATAAGCCTGCCCATGCTCAAAATCGACCATGACCGAGAAGCCGTCGATGTGGTGTCCGGTCCGGGCTCTGCCCAGGAGGTGCTGACGGCGGAGAACGTCAGTCTCAGGCTGTTGCTGACCCAGGCGAAGCTGAGTGCCGAAACCCTGCTTGCGCAGGCCGGCGTCGACGCCAAAGAGCGCGAAGTGGCCGACAGGCTGCAAAAGCTGATCCTGGAAGAGCTTCATCATCGCATCAAGAACACGCTTGCGACGGTGAGCGCGATTGCCTCCCAAAGCCTGCGCAATGCTTCGAGTACCCAGCAAGCGCAGCAGGCGATCGAAGGCCGGTTGCTGGCGCTCGGCCGGGCGCACGATCTCCTGTTGCAGGCGCGATGGAGCAGCGCGGACCTGCGAAAGATCGTCCGCGGCGCCATCGAGCCGTTTGATAATCCGGACGTGGCGAAATTCTCCATCGAGGGGCCGGATGTCCAGATCGCGTCCGGCGCCGTCATCGCCATCGCCATGACCCTCAATGAGCTCTGCACCAACACCACCAAGTTTGGCGCGCTGTCGATACCCACCGGCCGGGTTGCCATTGGCTGGGTCGTGGATGAAGCCATGCGGCTGCAATTCGTCTGGAAGGAGCACGGCGGCCCGACCGTCCAGGCTCCCACCCGACAGAGTTTTGGTACGCGACTGATCGAAACTCTCGGCAGGCAGCTCAAGGGTAACGTCAAGCTCACTTATGAACCGAGCGGTTTTGTTTACGCGCTCGATGTTCCCTTGGCGTCTCTCGAATTGTCCACGGTCGAGTAGCGGCATAAGCCCGATTGAGTTGCTTAGGAGACGCGTGAGGCGATCGACCGGCCGGTGCCAGACCCTCGGCCACCGAGCGTTTCGGAAGGATATTCACCGAACAGCGAATGGTAGTAGTGGGAAAAACGCCCGAGTTCGATGAAACCTTGCTGCATGGCCACCCCGGCAACCGTGGCTGTCGCTGGATCGCTCTCTCTGAGAATGAAACGAACGGCGCAGAGACGTTTGTGGCGCAGGAACGTCGCGGGTCCGAGGCCAAGAACATCGTAGAAGGCGCGATGCAGACTTCGCCGCGAAACGTTGAAATGCGCACAGATTTCCGAGATATGAACGGGCCGGATGCCGGACGCGTCGAGATAATTCTCGACATTCCGAACCAGTCGCATTGCCGAAGGAAGAGGTCCGTTGGTGTCGGCTGGGAGCGAATGTGAGATCGTCCCTGTTACGGTGTCCACGATCAATCGCTTCCAGAAATCGACGGTGCTGTCGGATAGCGTTGCCTGTTGCCGCGCCAGGTAGGAAACGATCAAAGGCAGCCGGCTCGTTGACGCAACATTGATCGAGCTGTCGGCCCGATAATGGTTCTTTTTGATCCATGTCGCAGGATCGCTCAGCCTCGGCTCGCCCTTGAACAGGGAGGCGACCTCGGTCAGGTCGAGCCGGATCGCCGCATAAGACGCGGCACCGTGGAAGATTCCGTCATGTTCGGTGCTGGGCGGCATCACAAGCACGTCCGCCGGTCGCATGTCGAAAGACCAATGGGTCACGCGATCTTCGGAATTGAGCAGCATCCCGATGACAAGCTTGTCGTCGGTCGCAACGCGCTGGGTGCGTACTCCGACTGAAAACGAACCGATGCTGAGAGAAAAGTCTCCAATCCCGACGTGGCTCAATGCACCGCGAAACTTTCCGCGTCCGAGTTGCATCACCTCGACATGCGATCCTCGAATCGCCTGGTGAAGACCTTCGAAGCTATCCAGGCTGCAGGTGTTGACCTGAAGGAGCCGGCCCATGTCGCGAAGCGTCCTCTAGAATTTGGCCTAGACTATTTTCCTGGCGTGGACTGGCTGTTTATGTCGATTCCAATCGGGACCGTCCGCGCGAACCGAGTAAATACGCGGCCGTGGTTCTTCGGCCGCCGGTGTTGAAGTGTCGAGCGAACAGAACATCGCGCCGGCGAGAATGGCCCAGCGCATAAGCGCAAATCACAGCCCATCAAGTCTAGGCACAACCCCTCCGGGGCGACAACGTAATTCATCCCCTGTGACAAAATGCGCGCCGCGTTGTGCTTCAAGACCTCGCCGCAGCCGGCATCGACAATTTTCATCCAAATTATCCAAAGACTTAAGTGCGCATCAAATCAACGAATTGATCTATCCGTTAAATCCCGCATTTAGCCTCTCAGTCTGCTCTGGCGCGGTTTGGCACAAACTGCACATCACACCACTTTGAAATTCCTTTAGCTTTCGGCGATTGTTGACGCACGCGTATGCAAGTCCTCGGTGAGAGGTATTGCGTACGATGCTGACAATTGCGCTCCAAAGAGTGCAGGACGCGGGCGCGCCGCCGGCACCGGGTTACTGCTGGTACTACACCGATCCAAGCCGGACGCAGGGTTTTTGGGACGTCTGTCCGTAGTAATGCTCCTCGAACTGAATTGGCGGAAATGCCATGACGTTGCTGCGCACCGACATCGAGCGAAACGATCGTCCATCGGACGATAGCCGGACCGGCGACATGGTCTGGATTCCCGGCGGCACCTTTCACATGGGTTCCGATGCTCATTATCCGGAGGAGGCGCCGGCGCACCGGGTGACGGTCGATGGTTTCTGGATCGACCGCACGCCGGTGACGAACCGTCAGTTCAAGCGGTTCATCATGACGACCGGCTACAGGACCACGGCCGAGATCCCGCCCGATCCAAAAGATTATCCCGGCGCGTTGCCGCACATGCTCTACGCCGGCTCGCTGGTGTTCGTGCGGCCGCAATCGACCTTCGATCTCCGTGACTGGAGCCAGTGGTGGACCTTCATGCAGGGTGCCGACTGGCGCCATCCCTATGGGCCGAAGAGCAACATCAACGTGCACGACAACCACCCGGTCGTGCACGTGTCATTCTCCGATGCGCTGGCCTTCGCAAAATGGGCCGGCAAGGATCTGCCGACCGAGGCCGAGTGGGAATTCGCCGCGCGCGGCGGCCTCGACGGCGCCGAGTTCGCCTGGGGCGACGAATTGACGCCCGGCGGCGTGCACATGGCCAACATCTGGCAGGGCAATTTTCCGCTGCAGAACCTGCACGAGGACGGCTACGAGCGCACCTCGCCGGTGTCAGCGTTTCCGCCGAACGGCTACGGCCTGCACGACATGATCGGCAATGTCTGGGAATGGACCTCGGACTGGTGGTCGACGAAGCACGAGGCCGATGCGCCGAAGGCTTGCTGCATTCCCGAAAATCCGCGCGGCGGGCGCGAGGACGGCAGCTACGACCCCCGCCTGCCGAACATCAGGATTCCCCGCAAGGTGCTCAAAGGCGGCTCGCACCTGTGCGCGCCAAACTACTGCCGCCGCTATCGCCCGGCGGCGCGTCACGCCGAGCCGATCGATACATCGACCAGCCACGTCGGATTCCGTTGCGTAAGGAGGGCGCCCGCGGCGGGATAAGGAATTGTCAGTCCTCATAGTGAAGAAGGAGCCGGAAATGCCCGACGACACAAAAGGACGAGATTCGTACGAAGCGCCATCGAACGAGACGGAAGATCGCGCACTCAGCCGCCGCAATATCCTGCTTGGCTCATCGGCACTGATGGCAGCGGCGACGATGACCTCCGGGGCGCTGGCGCAGGCGCAAAAGGCCGCGCCGGCTTCCCCTGCTGCGACTCCGCCTCCGTCATCCGGTCGCAAACCGAACATCCTCGTGATCTGGGGCGACGACGTCGGCATCGCGAATATTAGCGCCTATTCGAACGGCCTGATGGGTTACGAGACCCCGAGCATCGATCGCATCGCCCGCGAGGGCCTCAAGATGCAACATTACTACGGCGAGCAGTCCTGCACCGCGGGCCGCGCGGCGTTCCTCACGGGACAGCACGGCATTCGCACCGGATTGACCAAGGTAGGTTTTCCCGGGGCGCCGATGGGCATGAGCCAGCTGGATCCGTCGGTCGGTGGTCTGCTCAAGAATCTCGGCTACGCGACGGGACAGTTCGGCAAGAACCACGTCGGCGACCGTAACGAGTCGTTGCCGACCGTGAACGGCTTCGATGAGTTCTTCGGCAACCTCTATCATCTCAACGCCGAGGAGGAGCCGGAACTGCCGGACTATCCGAAGGACCCCGCCTACCTCGCCAAGTTCGGTCCACGCGGCGTTCTCAAATGCAAGGCGACCGACCGGGATGATCCGACGGTCGATCCGCGCTTCGGCAAGGTCGGCAAGCAGACCATCGAGGATACCGGCGCGCTGACCAAGAAGCGCATGGAGACGGTCGACGACGAGACTTCGGCTGCGGCGATCGACTTCATGAAGCGGCAGCAATCGGCGGGCAAGCCATTCTTCTGTCTGGTTCAACGGCACGCGCATGCATCTGCGAACCCACGTTCGCGCCGATCATCGGGGCCGCTACACCCACGGCGACAGCGAATACATCGACGGCATGATGGAGCACGACGATACGGTCGGCACCCTGCTCAAGGCGCTCGACGACATGGGCATCGCGAACGACACCATCGTCGTCTATTCGAGCGACAACGGCCCCCACATGAATACCTGGCCGGACGGCGCGATGACCTGGTTCCGCAGCGAGAAGAACACCAACTGGGAAGGCGCCTTCCGCGTGCCCTGCCTGGTGCGCTGGCCGGCCGCCATCAAGCCGGGCACGGTGAGCAACGAGATCATGAGCCACAACGACTGGATACCAACGTTCTGCGCCATCGCGGGTGAGCCCGACATCGTCAACAAGCTCAAAGCCGGCTACACGGCCAACGGCATCAACTACAAGGTCCATCTCGACGGCTATGACCAGTCCGCGTTCCTGCGCAACGTGAGCGGCACCGCGGCCAACAACAACGGCACCAAGAGCGCCCGCGACCAGGTTCTTCTATTCCGACGACGACGGTCTGCTCGTTGGCTTTCAGCAAGGGTGACTACAAGTACGTCTTCTCCGAGCAGCGCGTGCAGGGAACGATGGGTCTGTGGGCTGAGCCCTTCACCACGCTGCGGCTGCAGAAGATATTCAACCTGATGCAGGACCCGTTCGAACGGGCCGACATCACGTCGAACACTTTCTGGGATTGGCAGCTGAACCATGTCGGGTCTGTCTACGGCGCGATGGACGATGTCTTCCAGTTCGTGGCGACATTCAAGGAATTCCCGCCACGCTCGTTCCCGCCAAGCTTCAATCCGGCGAACATCATGGAAAGCACGCTGGACACCATGAAGCAAAAGAAGGCGCTGACCGAGGGACTGGATCTCGACCGGATCCGTGCCGGGAACCTGAACAGGATGATCGAACAGCAACTGCAAAATGCGTTGTAAGCCGTGCCCCCGGTCTATCCTTCGATGGACCGGGTGGCCGTTTGTCTCTCGGCCTGCAGATGCTGCAGTGGACGACGGCGGGCGCGGGTCGCCCGATTGACAGGCATCGTGCCATCACACCGATGCCGAGCGGTCGAATACGCCTACGCACCGGCAATCGAAGATCGGCAAGCTCGACAAGGCGCTGGACGTAGGCAACGGCGAAAGGCTGGACCGTCGTCGACATGAAGCAGGACTGGAAAAAGGTTTTCCGGAGAAGCATTCGAGCCGCACGGACTGCCGGAACCATGTTCGTGAAGGAGGAATACGATGAGTAAAGTCGTTATATCTGCACTTGCCCTGTCCTGTCTTGCGGGCCCGCACTCGCGCAAACGACCGTCGCCCGACGAGCGGCTGGCGCGCAGCCGCGCCGTCGAGGCCGTGATCTGGGGCATGCCGGTCGTCAACTACGACCTGATGCTTCAGGAAATGCTGACCAAGACGCCGGGCAAGGTGAACCAGGTGATCTATTGGGGCAAGCCGCTCGACTGGAAGAACCAGACGCTGACGCCCAATCCCGACACGCTCTATTTCATGACGTTCCTCAACACCAAGGATGTCGGGCCGATCGTGATCGAGATTCCGCCCGCGGATGCAAACGGCTCGCTCAACGCCAACATCGTGAATGTCTGGCAGGAGCCGCTGGAGGATGCCGGACTGCTTGGCGTCGACAAGGGCGCGGGCGTCAAATTGCTGATGCTGCCGCCTGACTACAAGGAGCAGGTGCCGGCGGGCTACGAGGCACTGCGGCCGGATACCTGGGGCAGCTACGCCCTGATCAGGTCGAACCTGAAGAGCCACGCCGACGCGGACGTTGCGAAGTCGATCGCCTACGCCAAGCAGATCAAGGTCTATCCGCTCTCGCAGGCATCGAACCCGCCGCGACGGTCTTCACCGACGTCAAGGATGTCCTGTTCGACTACGACCATCCGATACGACGATAGCTTCTTCGTCCATCTCGACCGGATGGTGCAGAGCGAACCGTGGCTGGGTCGCGACCGCGCGATGATCGATCAGTTGCGCTCGATCGGCATCGAGAAGGGCAAGCCGTTTGCGCCCGACGCAGCGACGAAGCAGGCTCTCGAAGGACGGCGTCGGCGAAGCGCATGCGTGGATGGCGGCGAAATACGACGCCGGCCTTCCGCCATTCTTCGAGGGCACGCACTGGACGTTCCCGGCGCATCCAGAATTGCTCAAGGCGGCGAGCGAGAACTTCGACAGCCCGAACGCCTATCCCGTGGACTGGCGCGGCATCACCTATCACTACGCCTATATCGGCATCAAGCGGCTGGGCGCCGGCCAGTTCTACCTCATCAACATCAAGGACAAGGACGGCGAGAGCTACGATGGCGCAAAGACCTATCGTCTGCACGTGCCGCCGAACGTGCCGATCGAGCAGTACTGGTCGCTGACGGCGTACGACCGCGACACCCACGCGCTGATCAAGAATGTCGATCGCGCCAGCCGTGCGTCGAACAGCTTCCGACGTGAAGAAGAATGCCGACGGCTCGGTCGACCTCTATCTCGGCCCGAAGGCGCCGGCCGGGCAGGAGATCGAACTGGATACCGACCGATCCCGCCCGCAAGTTCGAGCTGATGTTCCGTCTCTACGGTCCGAAGAAGGAACTCTTCGACAAGGTGTGGACGCTGCCGGACGTCGAGAAAGTCTCGGGCCAGTAAATCAAACCTGTCAATTCCGGGAGCACACCATGACCACCGATGCAGATCCTGACCGCAGAAATATCCTGCTCACGGGAACCACGCTTGCGATCGCTTCAGTGCTCGCGGGCGGTCCGACATCGGTCGCGCACGCCGCGACGTCGTCGCTCAACCCGCAGCCCTTGCCGCCGTCGCCGGATTGGGCTCGCGCCATGCCGAGCGGCCCCGACACACGGGTGAAGATCACGGAGGCCTACGCCGCCCACGTCGCGCGCGACTCCTTCTTCTGGGCCTGGCCGCTGGTCAATATCTATAACCGCCGGCTTGCGTTCTCGAAGATGACGGAACAGAGGTATGTCGGGCCGTTGCTCGAGGCGCCGCTCAACCGGCTCACCATGCTAACGGACTATGTCGATCCGGAAGAACGCAATGTCGCGTGCCCGAACCAGGACGTCGTCTACGGCCTCGGCATGATCACACTGGATGTTTCGCCGGTGGTGGTTCAAGTGCCGGATTTCGGCGATCGCTTCTGGGTCTATCAGATTGTCGATTTGCGCACCGACAGCTTCGTCCAACTCGGCAAGATGTACGGCACCGTATCCGGCTTTTACCTCCTTGTCGGGCCCAACTGGAATGGTGAGGTGCCGAAGGGAATCACCCGCGTATTCCGCGCGCCGAGCAATACCGGCCTTATTGCGCCGCGCGTCTTCCAGGACGACACGGCGCAAGACAAGCGCGCGATTCAGGGCGTGCTGACCGGTATCGCGATGTATCCGCTCGCGGAGTTTGACGGGCGGATGAAAAGCATCGAGTGGAGCAAGCTGCCCAAAGTTGCCGGCGCCCCGCACGGGGAAGAAGAAACGCGATGGGTGTTCCCTGAAAAGTTTTTCGACGAGCTTCCGGCGGTACTCGCCGATGCGCCGCCGCTGCCGGGCGAAGAGGCGCGCTATGCACAGGTGCTCGCCGTACTGGCTGCCGCCAGGGACAACTCAAAAATTAAGCAGGCGATGATCGAGGCCGCCAAGGATGCCGAAGAGAAGCTGGTGAATCCGTTGTTTCAGTTCCGCAACTACGGCCAGCAGCTACCGCACCATTGGAGCACCATTTCCAATGAGTCGGCGTTCGGAACCGACTACTTCACGCGGACGGCGGTGGCCAAATCGAACATCCTGGTGAACTCGCCAAACGAAACGAAATATTTCTATCAGGACCTCGATGCCTCGGGGGCACGGCTCAACAACTCCAACCGTTACACCGTGACGTTCGCGAAGGACAGCACGCCTCCTGTGAATGGCTTCTGGTCGCTCTCGATCTACAACGAGCACCATTTCTTTGTCGCCAACCCGATCAACCGCTTCTCGGTCGGCACCAAGAACAAGGATCTCAAACCTGCCGCCGACGGCTCGCTCACAATCTACGTGCAGACCGATGCGCCCTCGAACGCGGTGCAGCGCGCTAACTGGCTACCAGCCCCGAAAGGCGACTTTTCACTCTACGTCCGTGCGTACTGGCCGAAGGCGGATGTCCTCGACGGGGCGTGGACGCCGCCGCCGGTGCAGCGCGCCGACGGCAAGACGATAGGAAGACAGTGAAGGAACGCGCGATGTCCGGCTACGACATCTTCGCCTGGATCGTGCTGATCATTCTCGTTGCGAGCGCGATCGGCGTGTTCTGCATCGCGGGCTGGCTGCCCGGGCACATTGCGAAATCGCGCAACCATCCCTACGCGCAGGCCGTGACGGTCGCCGGCTGGATCACGCTGTTCTTCGGTTTTGCATTGTGGCCACTCGCCCTCATCTGGGCCTATGTCGACGTGCCCACACCGCGCGGATCGGGAGATGCGTGATGGCCGTCGCAATCATCAACACCTATCTGGTGCTGCTGTTCCTCCTGGTGCATTTCAACATCGTGCGCTTCAACCTGTTCTGGAAGGCGTCGCCATTTCTCGTGATCCTGCTGACGATGTTCGGCCTCTTGATCCCGATGGGGTGGGGGGCACCACAGGGTTCGGCGCTGGTCGTGCGCAATGCCGTCTCGATCGTGCCTGATGTCGCCGGCGAAGTGACCGAGGTGCCGGTCGCGGCCAACGCGCCGCTGAAGGCTGGCGAGGTGCTGTTCAAGATCGACCCAACGCCCTATGCCGCGCAGGTCAAGGCGATCGATGCACAGCTCAAACTGTCCAGGACCCGCCTCGCGCAGATGACGCAATTGTTCGAGCGCGATTCCGGCCGCGGCTTCGATGTCGAGCAGCGGCAGTCCGAGGTCGACCAGCTCTCCGGCCAGCTCGAGGGCGCGCAGTGGAATCTCGACAAGACCACCGTGCGCGCGCCGGCCGACGGCTACGTCACCAATCTGGCGCTGCGCAAGGGTGCGCGGGTCGCGAACCTGCCGCTGTCGCCGGTGATGGCCTTCATCGACACCTCGAACACGATCATCGGCGTCCAGATCAACCAGATCGACGCGCGCTACATCGCGCCTGGCCAGGAGGTCGAGGTCACCTTCAAATTCGCGCCGGGCCGGATCTACGGCGGCAAGGTCGAGAGCGTTCTGCAGGCGATCGCCACGGGCCAGACGCAGACCTCGGGTACGGCGGTCGCGCCCAGGGCGATCGAGGCCGCGCCCTTCGTGGTGCGCGTGCGGCTCGATAACGCGGAGGCGGCGCGCAATCTGCCGGCCGGTACGACCGGAACTGCGGCAATCTACACCGAGCACCTGAAGCCGACGCATGTGGTCCGGCGCGTGATCCTGCGCCAGATCGCGATCATCAACTATGTGAACCCTTTTTGAGAGGCCGCCGGCATGCGCAGTCCCCCTCGCACCACAGCCTGGATACTTGCAGCTGCAACTACAGGGCGACCGGAAAACCGACTAGAATGAGCGCGAATCGGCGGATCGAAGGTGAGCAAGGCGTGAAACGGCAACCGAAATAGGGCGGCGACAAGCCGGCCGGGGGCAAGACGGAGGCAGCCATGACACGAGCCAGACATCGCAACTTCATCGCCTTGGGTGGCTTGTGCGCACTCGCGCTCGCCGTCCTGCCGCAAAAGGCGCGCGCCGACGCCGGCGGTGTCAGCTTCTGGCTGCCCGGCACATTCGGCAGCTTGGCTGCGACCCCAACCGTACCGGGCTGGGCCTACTCGGCGATCTATCTTCATCTGCAGATGAGTGCCGGCGGCGGAAAGAATTTTGTGACCAGTGGCGGCGGGGGCGGCACCGTCGTTGCCGGCCTCAATGCGCATGCCGACGCGCTGGTCGAGGGCATCACCTACACCTCGCCCACGCCCGTCCTTGGTGGACAGGCGGCTTTCACCGTCCTGGCGGCGCCTGGAAATATCGGCGTGGGAATCGGTGCCACGCTGACGGGCCCGCTGGGCAACACGGTCTCCGGCAACAAATTCGACAACCGCACAACGGTGTCAGACGTCTTCTATCAAGGCACGCTAAAATGGAATCAGGGCGTCAACAACGAGATGGTCTATATCGCCGGCAACATTCCAAGCGGCACCTATGACTCCAGTCGCCTGGCCAACTTGAGCTTCGGCTTCGGCGGTGTCGATGCCGGCGCGGGCTATACCTATCTTGATCAGAAGACCGGACATGAATTCTCCATTGTCGGCGGTTTCACCTACAGTTCGCCCAATTCTGACCTGCAGTATCAGAACGGCATCGATGCGCACCTCGATTGGGCCGCCTCGCAGTTCATCAGCAAGGACGTGCTGATCGGCGTGGCGGGCTACTACTTCCAGCAGATCACGGACGACTCCGGTCCTGGGGCGAAGCTCGGCGGCTTCCGAGGCATGGCGGTCGGCATCGGTCCGCAGATTGGCTTTCTGTTCCCGGTCGGCGACTATCAGGGTTATCTCAACCTGAAGGGACTTGCGGACATTGAAGTCCAAAACCGGCCTCAGGGATGGTCGACCTGGGTGACCTTCGCGGTCACGCCGAAGGCACCGGAGCCGCCGCCCTCGGCCAAGCCGATGGTTCGCAAGTATTGAGGCGCAAAAAATGTTTTCGTCACGCGAACGGAGCAAGCTTTATTCCGATGGGACGGTCATCAAATGGCTCCAGCAGGTCAGCGACTTCTTCATGACCGAAGCCGGCGTGACTGCGTTCGCCTCTCGCCGATCGACGCAGCAGGAAAGCGCGGGAGGTTCGGTTCCACCTCGTGGAAGATGAATAGGATGTCCTGAGGCGCGAGGTGTAGGCGCTCGCCGAACAGTCTGACCGCTTCGTCCGCAATGGCGGCGATGGTTCCTGTCGAGCTCCCGCTGGAGATGACTACCTCAACGACCATGAACCGATCGGTTCTGTCCGTTGCGTAGTCGGGAAAGCGGGGATCTACCAGAAGGTCATCCGGGTCGACCTCGAGAAACCGGTGAAAGCGGTCGGCTCGGTGATAGCCGGCGGCCACCTGGGCTTCTAACATTGCCTCCGATAAGCGGGATTTGTCGGCGGCGCTGAGGCCGCTGCGGACGGTGAAGGTTACAAACGGCATCTCCAGTTTCCACGGTTTAGGATGTACCAATTGCGTTGATGCGCTGAGTCCGCGCACGCCTTAGCCCAAGCCTAATCTCATCCCACTCTGATAAGAGGCGCGCAGCGCGGCGATCCACCCTGCGCACCCCGTCAGCGCAGACTCACGAGAGGAGAGTGGCTCCGAAGCCAATCTCGACCTTCATCAGTTTGGAGACAGGGCAACCGGCCTTTGCTTTTGCGGCGATTGACTGGAACGCGGCCTGGTCGATACCTGGTATCTTCGCGGTGACGGTGAGATGGACCGAGGTGATGGAAAAGCCATCGTCGTCCTTGTCGATGACGACTTCCGATTTGCTGTCGACCTGCTCCGGGACGAAGTTCGCCATGCCGAGTAGTCTGACGAACGACATAGTGAAACAGGCGGCGTGAGCCGCCCCAAGCAGCTCCTCCGGATTGGTGCCCGGCTTTTCACCGTAGCGGCTGAAGAACGTATAAGGATAGGTTTCCAGCGCGCCACTTTCGGTCGAGACCGAGCCCTTGCCTTCACGTAGGCCGCCGTTCCAAGCGGCAGATCCGAAACGTTTCATCGTTCTTGGCTCCTTTGGTGCAGCCCCTGAATTGAACGCGACAGTAGTCAAAATTGCCTCGCCAACGCCGCGGCTTGTCTCTTTCCCGCCTCGATCATGTCGACCGCGCGGCCATCCCAAGTGTGTTCGACGGCAAGCGACACAACGCTGCGGACGCCTATGAACTGTAGCCAAAACTCAACGTAACCGCTGAGATATTTGAAGCCAGGCTGAGAGACAGTTTTGAACCCTGCCTCATCGCTTTGTCCCCTGACATACGCGACGAAAGCCTTATCAATGCTCAACGACGGTCCATAGTTCTCCGTCGAACGTAAACAGCATGTTTCTTTGACAAGACAGATCAATCAGCTGCTTGAGTTTGTAAGGGACAGAGAAATTCCACATGGGTACGCCCAGGACGATGCAGTCTGCCCGTTGGAAGCGTGAGGCCAACTCCTTGATCTTTGCCCATGTTGCCGTCTCGACCGGCGTCATGGATTTGCCGGAGACACCCTTGTATTTGGCGTCGATTGCTTCCGCGTCGAATTCGGGAAGTTGCTCTTGCCAAATATCCAGCCTGTCAACTGTGACATCGCGAACGCGCTCTCTATATTCCGAGAGGAATGCATTGACGACAGCGGTAGACGCGGATTTGTCTCTTCGCGGCGAGGCCACTATGTTCAGGATATTCATTATCGTTGCCCTTCACACGTAGGATGTACGGATCTCAAACTGGTACCCGGCAACATGTCCGATGTGTTTTTCTCTCACCTCATGGGCGTTGGCCGGCAGCCTCCAGGATCAGTTGCGTGATTTCATCCGGCTGAGAAGTTTCGAGCAGGGCGTCGACATCGGGCGAACGCACGATGGTCCTGTCACGCACAAACGCCGCATGGTTGTCCTCGATGCTGTCATGGTCGTAGAGATAGTTGACCATGATGCCGAAGGATTCCTGGATCGCACGCGGTGTGGCGTTGCCGAGCCAATTGATCCGTTCGAGCCGTGCGCCGTTGCCGAGGTGAAAGCGCGCTACCGGGTCGATGCGTATCGAGGGTTGCCGCGTCAGATAGCGGGCGCAAAGCCGCAGCAGGGGGGCGCGCAGCTTCTCGCCCTGCACCGGGTCATTCCACCAGCCGTCGCGTTCGAGTTCGGGCAACAACGCGGCATCGGGATCGCCTCCATTCGCAAGCCGTTGACCGAGCCAGCGCCGGAAGCCCGGTACCGGCGACAGGGTGGAAAAACGCTTCAGCTGCGGAAACTCCGCCTGCAACTCCTCGACCACCTGCTTGATCAGGAAATTGCCGAACGATATGCCGCGCAGGCCGTCCTGGCAGTTGGAGATCGAATAGAAAATCGCGGTATCAGCGCACATAGCTTGCGCCCGTGCGGTCTCTTCATCCGTCTCCCGTGCGAGCAGCGGCGGCATCGCTGTGGCCAGCCCCTGCACCAGCGCGACTTCGACGAAGATCAGCGGCTCGCCGGGAAGTGCGGGATGGAAGAATGCGAAGCAGCGGCGATCGGGCGCAAGGCGCAGCCGCAGATCGTCCCAGCCCTTGATCTCATGCACCGCCTCATAGGCGATCAGCTTCTCCAGCACCGCCGCCGGGGACTGCCAGTCGATCCGCCGCAGCTCGAGAAAGCCGCGGTTGAACCACGAGGCGAACAAATGCTTGAGGTCGGTGTCGAGCAGCTTCAGTTCCGGTTCGCCGCGCAGGCATGAGGCAATTTCACTGCGCATCGCGATCAGCGCGCCGGTGCCCCCGGGTGCGATGTTGATTCGCCGCAGCAATTCCTGGCGGGGCGGATCGGCGGCCCGCGCGAGAGCGGCCGCGGCTTCCGCCGTTCCGTCGGCGAGATAGCGCGCGGCCGCCGCGCGCAGCGCCGCTCTGTCGGGCTGGAACTTCGTGGCGAGATAGCGCTGGAAGCCGTGCCGATCGCTGGCGTCGAGAGCGGGCAGCGCCTCGCGCAATTGCCGCGCGACCAACGCTCCCGATGCCTCACTGCGTTCGGACAGCAGCGTTGCTGCGAGCTGCTTCGCGCGGTCGAGGGGCGTCAGCTTCGCATTGGATAGGTCGCTGGAAGTCAAGCTGATCGGGATCATCACTATCTCCTTCTCAAGTGTGAGTGGCGACGAATCTCATTCGCTGTCCTCGAAGCGAAAGGTAGGAGGCCATCATTGATTATAGAAACGATATTTTGTAATATAATTGATTGAAAAATGAGATCAATTGGATGCTAAATTTCGAGGTGTTGCGCGCCTCGCAACCAACGACCTGGCGTTCGTGAAACTCGCGTCAATCCGAATTTGGGCTGCGCGCTGATGAGTCCACGCCCTAGCGAAGCCGAGACGTTGCTGCGCAAACAGAAACTTGGCCGATGACAGCGCGCGTTGAAGCGCACGCCGCGGCTGCCGAGTGATTTGCCCGACGAGGCAAATCAGCGATGTGGCTGTCCAGCCCCCTTGAGAAAAATATCCGGCTTTACCTTTTGCCCAAATCACCGGCATCTGCGTAACCGTCCCGCCCAATAGAGGGGCGTATCATGATCGTCACGAACGTAGGGCGGGATGCGGTGGACGCGGCAGCGTCGGTGCGCAGGAGTTGGTTGCAGGGCGGGTGACCGTGAGCGATCAATATTGGCGCTCAGACGAACGATGCAGGTCGCGGACGGCAAAGCCGTGTGGTCCTGGCACCCGTTGCTGGTGTCAAGTTGGCGGAGGCGAAGGCGAGCCGACCGGTTCGCGCGGAGCCCTATTCGCCAACGACGGTGACAAGACGAAATCGTCGCCGGGGAGAGCACGATATAAGCCGTTAAAACCATTGCGCAGGGAAAGGCCGGGTGTTCCGGTGAACCTGTGGTGACTACCGTGTGCTTTTTTTGTTGCACACGGGCTGCGGGTGCAACGGGCACCCGGTCTTCCCTGCGTCCCTCTTGGGATCGCACTGCGCCCTCTTTATTTCGGGCGAACGGTTTTTGCAGAAACTCGGGCGCAGTGTGTCGCGGGAATGCGGGCGTGTGTCTGCTGTTGAGAGATCCCGGAATGATGGCAATGCAGACGATGACGGTCTGTAATATTGTGACGCTGGCCCTCGGCTGATAATACGCGACGTCCCCGAGGAGTTCTCTCCATGCAAGCGCCGCGCGAAATTCTGGCCGATCTGTGGACCCTTGCAGGCGGCGACGTCGCCGCACTCGACGATGTCACGCTGACGGGCGAGGAGCCGCAACTGCCGTCGTCGTTTCGCGTCGGCGCCTCGGCGCAGGCCAGCATCGCCGCGGCCGGTTTGGCCGCCGCGCAAATCTGGAAATTGCGCAGCGGGCAATCGCAGAATGTCGCGGTCGATATGCGCCATGCCGTCGTCGAGTGCCGCAGCGAGCGCTATCTGCGCGTCGACGGCAAACCGCCGGGACCGACCTGGGACGCCATCGCCGGCGTCTACAAAACCCGCGACGGGCGCTTCGTGCGGCTGCACACCAATTTCAGGCACCATCGCGATGCCGTCTGCAAGGTGTTGAACTGCGAGCCGGAGCGCGACGCGGTGCAGGCCGCGCTGATGCAATGGGACGCCGAGGCGTTCGAGACCGCGGCCTATGATGCGGGCGGCGTTGTCGCGATGATGCGCTCGCACCAGGAATGGTCGGCTTCGCCGCACGGGCGGGCGCTCGCCGAACAGCCTGTGTTGTCGATCGAGAAGATCGGCGACGCAGCACCCCGGCCGTGGCCATCGGGTGATCGCCCGCTGGCCGGCCTGCGCGTGCTGGATTTGTCGCGCGTGATCGCCGGCCCCGTGGCGGGCCGTACGCTGGCCGCGCATGGCGCGGATGTGCTGTTGATCTCCGGTCCCGATTTGCCGGCGATCCCGTGGCTGACGATCGATACCGGCCGCGGCAAGCTGACGAGTTTTGTCGAGCTCAAGAGCGAGCAGGGGCGGGGCGTGCTGCGCGGTCTGCTCGCCGAGGCCGACATATTTTCGCAAGGCTACCGTCCGAGCGCGATCGCGGGCACAGGCTTTTCGCCTGACGAGGCGGCGAAGATCAATCCCGGCATCGTCTATGTCTCGCTGTCGGCCTATGGCCATGCCGGTCCATGGGCGCAGCGCCGCGGCTTCGACTCGCTGGTGCAGACCTCGACCGGTTTCAATCACGCCGAAGGCCAGGCCGCCGGGGTCGAGGGGCCGAAGGAATTGCCGGCGCAGATGCTTGATCACGCCTCCGGCTACCTGATGGCGTTCGGCGCGATGATGGCGCGGGCGCGGCAATCGCGCGAAGGCGGCAGCTGGCACGTCCGGGTCTCGCTGGCGCAGACCGGACGCTGGTTATGGAATCTCGGACGCCTGCCCGGCGGTCTTGCGACAGCGGATTACGACAAGGAGACGGTGGAGCGCTTGATCGAAGACCTGCCGTCGGGCTTTGGTCCGCTGCGATCGGTGCGCCATTCGGCTGTCTTGGCGAAGACGCCGGCATTTTGGCAGCGTCCGGCGATGCCGCTCGGCAGTCATCCGCCGCAATGGCCGGCACGTCCCTGAGGCGCCGGCATCCGGCGTTAGTCTTCGCTCCAGCCTTGCGGATTTTTAACCAAATCGGCCCCGATAACCGGCATTTTTAGTTTGTTTGAAACGTCAAATGGGCACTATTAGCGCCGCGATGAGGCAGTCACCGCCAGAATCATCGCCGAGTTGACCGGATTCCATGTCGTCTGAAATTACCCAGCAATCGCAATTGCTTAGCCGAAAGAATATGGCCATCGGCGCGGCGTTGCTGGTGCTTGCCGGTGCTGGCCTGTTCGGCTTCATGCATATCGGTGGCGCGCCGCCGCTGAATTCCGATGTCTCGAGCCAGTCCCGCAAGGGATTGGGCCGCTACACCCCGACGCCGGCCGAATTGGCGAGCCTGACGATCGAGCCGGTGACCGAGCACAATTTCCGGGCCGAGCACGTCACCGAAGGCAAGATCGCCGTCGATGAGGATCGCGCGACGCCGGTGTTTTCGCCCTATACCGGCCGGGTGGTTCGCCTGCTGGCCAAGCCCGGCGATACCGTCACGCAGGGACAGCCGCTATTCGTGATCGAGGCCGCCGACACCGTGCAGGCGCAGAACGATTTCATCACGGCGCTGACCGGTTTGAACAAGGCCAAGTCGGCGCTTGATCTGGCGCAACTGCAGGATACCCGCGCCAAGGATCTGTTCGAGGGCAAGGCGGTGCCGCTGAAGGATTATCAGCAGTCGCAGGCAACCCTGGTCCAGGCACAGAACGATATGCGCTCGTCGCAGACGGCGCTGGAAGCCGCGCGCAACAAACTGCAAATTCTCGGCCTCAGCGAACAAGCCATCGCGGCCTTTCAGGACAAGGGCCACCTCGATCCCTCGACCACCGTTTACTCGCCGATCGCCGGCACCGTGGTGCAGCGGAAGATCGGGCCCGGGCAATTCATCAGCTCCGGCGCCAGCGATCCCGTCTTCGTGATCGGTGATCTCTCCACGGTCTGGCTGACGGCGTTCGTGCGTGAGAGCGATGCGGCGATGGTGTCGGCGGGCCAGGATATCTCCTTCAATGTGCTGGCGCTGCCGGGCCGTCCGCTGAAGGCGTGCATCGATTATGTTTCGGCGGCGATCGATCCCGGCACGCGCCGGCTATTGGTTCGCGCCACGGTCGACAACAAGGCTGGCCTGCTGAAGCCGGAAATGTTCGCCAATGTCACGATCTATTCCGCCGGCGATCATCCGGCGGTGGGCGTGCCGAAGCAGGCGCTGATCTATGAGGGCGACCAGGTCCGGGTCTGGGTCGCGCATGAAGACAAGTCGATCGAGCTGCGCCAGATCAAGACCGGCCTGATCAATAGCGATCTCGTGGAAGTGCAAGGTAATTTGAAGCCCGGCGAGCAGATCGTCACAAAAGGCAGTCTGTTCATCGACCGCGCCGCTTCCGGCAGCTAGTGTTCTAAATCCGAATCCCAATCCGCCCACAAAGTTCGCTCAAGAGGATGATGTCAGGTGAAGCGGACTTCGCGTTCGGACGCTCCTTCCTCCTCAGCCCATTGAAAGCTCCGATCTGAATGGATCGTCTGGTCGCCATTGCCGTCAATCGCCGCTATTTGATGGTGGGTCTGTTCGTCGCCGTGCTGATCGGCGGTCTGATCGCGTTCAAGCAGCTCAATATCGAAGCCTATCCCGACCCGACGCCGCCGATGGTCGACGTCGTGACGCAAAGCCCGGGATTGTCGGCCGAGGAGATCGAACGCTACATCACCATTCCGATCGAGACCCAGGTCGCCGGCATCAAGAACCTGAAAACCATCCGCACGGTCTCGCTGTACGGATTGTCCGACGTCAAGCTGCAGTTCTCGTTCGACTACACCTATGACGAGGCGCTGCAGCAGGTGCTGAACCGGCTGTCGCAACTGGCGCCATTGCCGGGCAACGTGCAGCCGGGTATTTCGCCGACCAGCGCCATCGGCGAAATCTATCGCTATCGCCTGGTCGGGCCGCCGAACTACAGCGTGCTCGACCTCAAGACGCTGCAGGATTGGGTGTTGCAGCGCCGGTTTCGCGCGGTGCCCGGCGTGATCGACGTCACCGGCTGGGGCGGCAAGACCAAGACCTACGAGCTGCAGGTCGACTTCAACAAACTGGTCGCCAATGGCCTGACCTTGCCGCAATTGCTGCAGGCCGTCGGCAATTCCAACATCAATGTCGGCGGCAACACCGTCAATATTGGTACCCAATCCGCGGTCGTGCGCGGCGTCGGCCTGATCCGTTCGATCGACGACCTCGCCAGTACCATGGTGTCGCAGAGCGGCGGCAATCCGGTCCTGGTCAAGGATGTCGCCACCGTTACCGTGGGGGAGAAGCCGCGGCTCGGCATCGCCGGGCTCAATGATGCCGACGACATCGTACAGGGCATCGTGCTGATGCGCCGCGGCGAGAAGAGCTCGCCGACCATCCAGCGCGTCGAGGAACTGGTCACCTCGATCAACAATTCCAGCATCCTGCCGCCGGGCGTCCGCATTGAACGGATCTACGACCGCAAGGACCTGATCGACATCACCACCGCGACCGTGCTGCACAACATGGTGGTCGGCATCCTCCTGATCGTGCTGCTGCAGTGGATCTTCCTGGGCGATCTTCGGAGCGCGCTGATCGTCGGCGCCACCATTCCGTTCGCGCTGTTTTTCGCCGTCATCATCCTGGTGCTGCGCGGGGAGTCCGCCAACCTTTTGTCGGTGGGCGCGATCGATTTCGGACTGATCGTGGACGCCACCGTCATCATGGTGGAGGCGATCTTCCGCCGGCTATCGCAAACCATAGCGCTTTCGGAGGCCGAGCAGAGCCACATCTCGACCGACACCACGATGGGCATCAAGAGCCACGCGATCCTGTCGGCCGCCGCCGACGTGTCGCGATCGATCTTCTTTGCCGCCGCCATCATCATCGCCGCGTTCCTGCCGCTGTTCACCTTGAGCGGCGTCGAGGGCAATATCTTCGGGCCGATGGCACGGACCTATGCCTACGCGCTGGCCGGCGGCCTGCTCGCCACCTTCACGGTGACGCCGGCCTTGAGCGCGATCGTGCTGCCGGCGCATGTGCATGAGGTCGAGACCTGGATCATGGGCTTCCTGCACCGGCTCTATGTCCCTGTGCTGAACTGGGCGGTGGAAAACCGCAAGATCGTGATGGGCGGCGCGATCGGGCTCGTGGTCATGACCCTTGTGCTCGGTCGCCTGCTCGGACTCGAATTCCTGCCCAAGCTCGAGGAAGGCAATCTGTGGATCCGCGCAACCTTGCCGCCGACGATTTCGCTGGAGACCGGCAACGCCTATGTCAACGAGATGCGCAAGCTGATCCGAAGCCGCCCCGAGGTGGAATTGGTGGTGTCGCAGCATGGCCGCCCCGACGACGGCACCGACGCGGCGGGCCTGTTCAATGCCGAGTTCTTCGCACCGCTCAAGCCGGCCAGCCAGTGGCCCGGCACCCATGACAAGGACGAACTCACCGCCGAATTGCTAGGGCAATTGCAGGACAAGTTTCCCGGCGTCGAGTTCAACTTCTCGCAATACCTGCAGGACAACGTCTCTGAGGCCGTCTCCGGCGTGAAGGGCGAAAACTCGATCAAGCTCTACGGCAACGATCTGGAGGCGCTCACCGAGACCGCCAACAAGATCAAGTCGGTTCTAGCTACCGTGCAGGGCATCACCGATCTCGCAGTGTTTACCTCGCTCGGCCAGCCGACCATCCAGATCGATATCGATCGCGCCAAGGCCGCGCGGTACGGGCTGGCGCCGGGCGACATCAACGCCACCATCAAGGTCGCAATCGGCGGCGATACCGCCGGCGATCTCTACGAGGCCGGCAGCGACCGGCATTTCCCGATCATCGTCCGGCTCGCGCCGGAATACCGCAAGAGCGCCGAGGCGATCCAGAATTTGCGGATCGGCGCGCCCGGACCGAACGGCACCATCACGCAGGTGCCGCTGAGCGAGGTCGCCTCGATCAAGCTGGTTTCGGGTGCGGCCTATATCTATCGCGAGCAGCAGGAGCGCTATCTGCCGATCAAGTTCTCGGTGCGCGAGCGCGACCTCGGCAGCGCGATCCAGGAAGCCCAGCAAAAGGTCGAGGAACAGGTCAAGCTGCCGCCGGGATCGCGGGTCGAATGGGTCGGCGAATTCGGCAATCTGCAGGACGCCATCCGGCGGCTATCGATCGTGGTGCCGATCAGCCTCGCGCTGATAGCGGTTTTGCTGTGGTTTAATTTCGGTTCGATGGTCGATACGCTGTTGGCGATGAGCGTGATCCCGATGGCGATCTTCGGCGGCGTGCTCGGCCTGCTGATTACGGGCACTCCATTCAGCGTTTCCGCCGCGATCGGATTCATCGCGCTGTTCGGCATCGCGGTGATGGACGGCATCATCATCCTGTCGCAGTACAATCAGCTGATCGACGAAGGTTTTGATCGGATCAGGGCCGTGATCCGCACCGGCGAGCTGCAGCTGCGCCCGGTGCTGATGACCTGCGTGGTCGCGGGCGTCGGGTTGCTGCCGGCGGCGTTGTCGGCCGGCATTGGATCGCAGGTGCAGAAGCCGCTCGCGGTGGTCGTGGTCACCGGCATGATGCTGGCGCCGCTGGTTATCCTGGTGACGCTGCCGGTGCTGATCTCGTTGTTCTCGCGCCGGGCCCGGTAGTATTGCGCTCAGAACCCGTAAAGCTGCGCCGGATTGTTGACCAGGATCTTTTTGCGGATCGCGGCATCCGGCGCCCACACCGGCAGCTGGTTGAGCAGCCGGCCGTCGTCGATCTGTAACAGCGGCGTAAGATCGGTCGGCTTGCTGCCGGGCGGGGTGGTTGAATTCGGGTGCGGCCAGTCGGTGCCCCAGATGATGCGGTCGGAATTCGCGGCGATCAGCGCCTGCGCCAGCGGCACCACGTCGGGAAAATCGGGCCCGAGCTTTGAAGCCCGATAGGCGCCGGAGATTTTCACGTAAGCCTTGCCCGACCGCACCAGCGCCAGCAGATCGGCAAAGCCCGGTTGCTCCGGACCAAGCGCGCCGAGCGCGCCGCCGAAATGGTCGAACACAACAGGCACCGGGGATGCGGCGACGATGTCCTTGATGGCGGAGATCATCGCAAGACTGGTGAACATCTGGATGTGCCAGTTGCGGGACTTGACCCGTTCGATCGCGGTTTGCAACCGCTGACGTCCAACAGCGGGATCGCTGGTGCCGCCGGTGGCGAGATTGAGCCGGATGCCGCGAAAGCCCGCAGCGTTCATGGCATCGAGATCGCTCTCGGGTGTCTTGTCATCGATCACGGCGACGCCCCGCGCGGTCGCCCCGCGTGTCTTGATGCCGAACAGGGTGGCGGAATTGTCGGGGCCGTAGACGCTTGGCGTGACGATGACGACGCGCTCGATATGCAGGGCCTTGTGCAGCGCCGACATTTCCTCGGGCGAGGCCAGTTCCGGCGTATAGGCGCGGCCGGCGAAGAACGGAAACTTGGCAGGGTCGCCATGAATATGGGTATGGCAATCGGTGGCGCCGGCGGCAACGTCGAAATTCACCGGCGTTGATGGTTGCGATGCTGTTGCAAGGGCATTCCGGTTCGGCATGGTTACTCCGGCCGCGATCGAGGCGATAAGAAGATGGCGTCTGCTGAGCATGGCTCACTCCCTGGCTTCCTGTTTTTGTTTTCAGGATAGGATAGCACGGACCTCCGCGACCAGCTCGGACAATGGCCGCGATCCGTCGAGACGCAGCACAGGGCAGGACAAGGTGGCGAGCCACGCCTCGTGTCTCGCCAGGTTGCGGCCCTCGCGGCTGCCGTCATCATAATGCGACGCCCATTCGATGAATTCTTCGCACGCCTCGTTGCGCCAGCCGCCGGGAGCGACCGCGTCGGCGCCGAAATGCATCGCCTCGCGGGCGCGCAGACGCTGAAGCCGCAGCGCGGTCGGTGTCGTCAGAAACACGACGAGATCGAAATAGGGGACGATGGAGTTGCCCCAGCCCTCCAGCGATCCGCTCAGCACCCAATCCGCGCGGGGCAGAAAGATTTCCCGCATCAGCCGCAAACGGTCGGCGATGTCGCGCTTCGTCTGATAGGGCGGAACCGTCGGCTGCCAGAAATAGTCATCCGTATCGTGATGCGGGATCTCCAGCGCATCCGCCAGCGCACGGCCAAGCGTGGTCGCGCCCGCCCCCGATGCACCCACGATATGGATACGGCAGTTTTTCATCTGCTCGTTCAACCCGATGAGGTCCAGACAGTCGATAATGACGGTCGTGAAATCTAGTTGACGCCCGGGGCGAACAATTTCGCGTCTTCCTCGAGCAGCAGCCGGTCCTGTACCAATTGCTGCGCGGCCTTGGCAATCGCGGCGGCGCGGTCTCCTGGATTGGGGTAACGCTCGGCCATCGACAGTCGTGAATCGCCGGCCTTCAGCCGTTCGTCGCGCGTCGCCGCGAACGGAATCATGCTGCCGTTGTTCTCGCATAATTCGCCTTCGCTGAAGCCGGCCTTGCGCAGGTTCCAGCCGGTGTGGGTTGCCGCGGGCGCTTCCAGCGTCGGCAGATGCAGTCCGGCGATGTCACGGCCATCGGCGTCGGTCCTGGGCACGAAGACCGGATAGTCGGCGCCCTTCGACGGCGGCATCGCCTCGGACTTGATCACCGCAGGCCGGGCCATCCGGCTGGTATAGGCGAAGCCTGGAATGCGCGGATAATTGGCGGCCTCGATCTCCGGCGTCACCAGGGTGTCGTCCTTGCGGCTTGGATATCGGCTGGCGGGCGGCAGCGTGCCGTTGCTGATCCAGCTGTCGAGCGCCGTCAGCAGAGCGCGCACCGGCGGGCCGGCGTTCAGTGGATTGGTCGGAAACGCGCAGGTCTTCACCAGCTCAGGCTTGGCGTTCGCCAGCGCGAAGTGCTGCAGGTTCGAGAGAAAAAACAGCCGGATATTATCCGGCATATCGAGCGCGTTACCCTGCGTGTCCGTGACCACGAGCGAAGCGCGCTGCTGATAGAATTCGATCTCGCTGTCGGACTTGATGATCTTCGGGCAGTTGCCCTCGGCAAGGCAGCGCGCCAGGAAGCCGTCGGTCTTGCCCGTCAGGGCGTCGGTGGTGACGGGATAGGTGAACGGAAAATCCGCGCCGGGATACAGCATATCGGCGTGCTGATAGGGCGAGCGGCCGGGCTGGCTGAAGCGATAATTCGTGAAGGTTTTCTTGCCGCCGGAAATATGCGGCATCAATCCTTCGAACACCGTGCGGCCGGCCTCGTCGGCATTGAAGCCGAGATAAAGATAATCCTGCAGATAGCGGCCGCTTTGCGAAAGGCCAAATCCGATCGCGCGGTCGATCCGGCCGGCAACGGGGTTGGCGTTTCCGGCCGCATCCGCCGTCTCGTTGCGGAGGAATGAGACGATGTCACGCGTGGCCGCGAAGCCGAGGCCCATCACCTTGGGGTCTTTGGCGGTGTAAATGAATTCGTAGATCGCGCCGGCGTCGAAACCTTCGGGCCGCGTGATCGAGATGGTGGTCGGGCTGTCGAATTTGGCTTCGAGGCCGGGAGGTGTCGAGCGCGGATCGGTCTCGCGCTGGCGGACGTTGAGCTTGGCATGCGCAGGATCGAGATCGGCGGCCGGATAGCTCAGCGTTGCCTTGGCGGGATTATCCAGCTGGTCGAACACGAACTCCTCACGGGCCAGGCCGGTGACATCGGCGACAACCGGCGGCGAGAATGTCATTCGTCCTGCGCCGGGCACGATGTCGCCCTGCCAGCCGCTCCAGACCACGGTGTAGCCGCGGTTCATCAGGAAGCCATTGCCGGCGTCTGAAGCCTTGACGAGATCGTTGACGACGACCGGATTGTCATTGAATAGCGCGAGGCCAAGCTTGCCGCCGCGATTGAGCACCTCATAAAATAAACGGCGGTTGCCGTTGGCGACGGCCGTGGGGCGCAGGATTTCAACATCGGTCACGGCCTCGACCAGGCCCTGCGCGTTACGTGGCGCGCGGTTGAGGTCGACGATGATTTTGTTGTGGGGGTCATCGGGCGATACGGCCACCGTTGCCCGCGCGATAATCCGGTCATAGGTCCCGACGGTGCCGAAGGTCCGTCCCTCGAACGCCGGCGATTCCACCCGCGCGATTTCGAATTTGACGACTTTCGCGGCGGCGGGGCAGGTGAGCGCGGCGATGCCGGCGGTCAAGATCATAGCGCTCAGCAAATGCCTCATGGCGTTCTCCCCGTTTTCTACGCCGGGCGTTGCTCGCCGCGGTCTTGATGCGAGAGTACCGAGTGCGGTGTTGGGTGGAAAGGGCCAAGCGGATCGTCAGATGGAAAAGTCAGAGCGCCGGCGCGTGAGCGGCCAAATCTTGTCTAACTGGCTTACTGTCCCGACGGCGTGCGCAGGCCCTGCCACGCATCGCGCACCTGATGGTAATGCACTTCCGGCAGATAATCCGGTGTGTTGAGTGCAAGCGTCTTGACGTCGAGCCTGCCGATGGCGCTGAGCAGCGTGTAGGACGCGATCACGCGATCGCGTTGTGCGCCGATCAGTCGCGCTTTCGCCCCGATCAGATCCGCTTCGGAATTCAGCACATCGACGGTGGTGCGCTGCCCGCCCTGGGCTTCCTTCTGTACCCCCGCCAACGCGACGGTCGCGGCGCGCACTTCGGATTCGGACGCCGTCACTGCGACTTTTGCGCCTTCATTGGCGACCCACGCACCCAGCGCCGCGGTACGGGCCTGGTTGCGAACCTGGTCGAGCACCAGCCGGCTTTGCGCGGTGACTTCCTTGGCCTGCCGGGTCTGTGATGCCGCGGTGCCGCCGTCATAGATCGGCGCGGTGACCTGGCCGACGATCGAGGCCTGGTCGGTCCTGAAGGTGCTGAGCGTGGAATCGGAATCCACGCTGTGGCTGGCGTTACCTTGCAGAGTAACGGTCGGCATCAGGCTGCTTTCGGCGACGTGAATGTTGGTCGAGGCGACGTCGACGTCGAAGCTGGCGGCGAGAACTGCGGGGTTTTCCTTGAAGGCGAGGGTGGTCGCGTCGTCGCGGCTGCGCGGCAGATAGCGGTCGACATTGTCGGCCGCGCGCAGCGGGCCGGGCGGATTGCCGATCACCTGTGTATAAGTCGCCTGGCTGATCGCCAGACTGACCTCGGCGGCATTGAGATCTGCCTGGCCCCGGCTCAGGCGGGCCTCGGCCTGCGCGGTATCGGTCGGCGTGACGTCGCCGGCCTTGAGGCGCCGTTGGGTGATCGCCAGCGTTTCCTGCAGGAGGGAGACGTTGGTGCGCTGTGCCTCGACCAGCGACTGATTGGCCAGCACATTGGTGTAGGCGGTGACGGCATCGAGCAGCACGCCCTGGCCGACATTGCGCAACGCTTCACGGCCGGACTGCACCTGCAATTCCGCGACGCGCACGCTACTGGCCGTCTTGAATCCGTTGAACAGCGTCTGCGTGACCGTGACCCCGATGATCCACGGCTTCAGGGTGGCGGATTGCACGGTATTGTCGGGCAGCAAATTGCGCACCGCCTGCAATCCGCCGCTCAGGCTGGCAATGATCTGCGGCCGATAGCCCGCCAGCGCCTGCGGCACGTTCTCGTCGGTGGCGCGCTGCCGCGCCCGTTCCGCGTTGAGCTGCGGATTGGTCTGATAGGCCTTTGCGAGCGCTTCGGGCAGGCTTTCAGCGGAAGCCGCTGATGCCGCCAGGCCAAGGCAAGTCACGATAAGGCAGCTCACGACGCCAAGGCAGATGCCCGATCGAAGCATGTGCCTGCCCAATTGGCTAATCCTGGTGGCACGGCCAACCATTTGATCCTGCAGCAACCCCGGCCGTCCGCCCCCGCCGACGCCGGCATCATGTTTACCTGTTTAGAGGCCGTCGCCGCCACAGGCAAACCGCCCGACAGAGTAACCCCCTGAATTGATTCCTGCGCTGTTGCCGGTACGTCACAGACCGGGATCCGGCAACAATCCGTCACACACGAATATCCGGTGCAAATACGCTATAGTTCTGGATCGCCGGCGTCCGATTCCGGGCATTGGCATGTCGTCTTTTGCCCGAGCCCCCTTGAATGCCGAAACTGTTCGCCGATCCCGACGCGATGGCGGAGGACATCATCCGTGATGTCGGAACCAATCTGGTGGTCGGACTGCCGCTCGGGCTCGGCAAGGCCAACCACATCATCAACGCGCTCTATGCGCGTGCCGCCGCCGATCGAAGCATTAATCTGACCTTGTTTTCCGCGTTGACGCTGGAAAAGCCGCGGCCCTCGAACCTGCTCGAGCGGCGCTTCATTACGCCCGTGATCGAGCGCCTGTTCGGCGGCTATCCCGATCTGGCCTATGCCGATGCGCTGCATGCCGGGGCGCTCCCGCCCAATGTCCGGGTGATCGAATTTTTCTTCCTGGCGGGAAAATGGCTGCACGTGCCGTTCGCGCAGCAACATTACATTTCGGCAAACTATACCCACGCCGCATCCTATCTGTTGGCGCGGGGGTTGAATGTCGTTCCCCAATTGGTCGCCAAACGCGTGGTCGACGGCGTCACGCGCTATAGCCTGAGCTGTAATACCGACACCACGCTGGACGTCCTGCGCGCCCGGGCGCAAGGCGCGGCGTCATTCAGGCTGATCGGCCAGGTCAATTCCGAACTGCCGTTCATGTCGGGGGCGGGGGATCTGCCGTCAGAGGAATTCAGCGCCATTCTGGATGGGCCCGCGACCGAATTTCCGTTGTTCGCGCCGCCGTCCGAGCCGATCACCGATACCAAATACGCCATCGGTCTTCACGCGGCGGGCCTGGTGCGCGACGGCGGGACGCTGCAGATCGGCATCGGACAGGTCGGTGACGCGCTGGCGCAGGGGCTGATCATCCGCCATCGCGACAATGCCCAGTTTCACGCGATCATGAAGCGGCTGCAACCGGCGACGGAACCGGCACTGGAGTTGCACACCGGGGCGTTCGACAAGGGCCTCTACGGCGTCAGCGAGATGCTGTTCGAGGCGTTTTTGGGCCTGATCGACGCCGGCATTCTCAAGCGCGAGGTCGATGGCGTCGTACTGCATGGCGCGTTTTTTCTCGGTCCCAAATCATTCTATCGCGCCTTGCGCGAGATGGCGCCCGATCAGATCGCGCGAATCCAGATGATGCCGGTGTCATTCACCAACGAACTCTATGGCGACGAGGACGGCAAACGCCGGGCACGCGTCGACGCCCGTTTCGTCAACAATGCGATGATGGCGACCTTGATGGGCGCGGTGATTTCCGATGGCCTCGAAGACGGCCAGGTCGTCAGCGGTGTCGGCGGCCAGTATAATTTCGTGGCGCAGGCCTTCGCGCTTGCGGGCGCGCGCTCGATCCTGACGGTCGAAGCCACGCGGCCGGCCGGCGCCAGGACGCAATCCAACATCCGCTGGAGTTACGGTCACGAGACCATTCCGCGGCACTTGCGCGATGTCGTCGTGACCGAATATGGCGTCGCCGATCTCAGGGGAAAATCCGACGCTGAAGTGATCGCGGCGATGCTTTCTGTCGCCGACTCCCGTTTTCAGGACGAACTGATGCGGAAGGCCAAGGATGCCGGCAAGCTGCCGCGCAACTACGAGATTGCGGCCGCCCATCGTGACAACAATCCTGAACGGATTGCGGCCGCGCTAAAGCCGGCGCGCGAATCCGGACTGTTGCCGTCGTTCCCGTTCGGCAGTGATTTTACCGACGTCGAACAGCGGCTGATCCCCGCGCTGGAAGTCCTGCAGGACGCGCAGCGCGTGCCACGACGCCTCGCCGGATTGTTGTGGCAGGGATTGACCGGCACGCCGGATGCGTCCGACGAGGAATGCCTCGCGCGGCTCGGGCTGGATCGGCCCGCAACCTGGTCCGAGCGCGGCTACCGCGCACTGGTTGGTGCTGCGCTAGTGCGAAGCCGGGCGGGATAGACTTTGCTAATCGCTGCCGCAAGCAACGCCGTCATCCTGAGGAGCATCGCGCAGCGATGCGTCTCGAAGGATGCTGTTCAGCGCAGTGCTCGTGGCCATCCTTCGAGGCGCGCAAGAGCGCGCACCTCAGGATGACGCCGCCGGTCGGCTAAAATGAGCCAACCTCTACCTGTTCTTGTTGACGGGTTTGCGCTTCTCGATGAACGCGGCCATCCCCTCGGAGCGGTCTTCCAGTGCGAAGGTCGAATGAAACAGATTACGCTCGACATTCATGCCTTCCGACAGCGGGGTCTCGAAGGCGCGGTTGATGGCTTCCTTGGCCATCGCGGCGGCGGGATGAGACATCCCGGCGATTTTTTCCGCCGCGGCCAAGGCCTCTTCCATCAATTTGTCGGCCGGCACAACGCGGCTGACCAGGCCGGAACGTTCGGCTTCGGCGGCATCCATCATCCGGCCGGTGAGACAAAGGTCCATCGCCTTGGACTTTCCGATCGCGCGCGTCAGCCGCTGCGTTCCGCCGATGCCGGGAATGGTGCCGAGCGTGATTTCCGGCTGGCCGAATTTGGCGGTGTCGGCCGCGATGATGATGTCGCACATCATGGCGAGTTCGCAGCCGCCGCCCAGTGCGTAGCCGCTGACGGCGGCGATGGTCGGTTTGCGACAGGTTGCGACCCGGTCACCGCCGATCGCGGTGAAGTCGCTGGAAAACATGTCGATGAAGGTCTTCGGCTGCATTTCCTTGATGTCGGCGCCGGCGGCGAAGGCTTTCTCGCTGCCGGTCAGCAGGATGCAGCCAATCTTGTCGTCGGCTTCGAGATCGTCGACCGCGGCGGCGATCTCCTTGAATACGCCGAACGACAGCGCGTTGAGCATCTTCGGGCGGTTGAGCGTGATGATGCCGACCGCGCCTTTGCTCTCGACAATGATGTGTTCGAAGGTGCCCATGACCAGATCCCGCTGCTGATTTTTCGCAGGCAATGTGCCCGCTGGCGGGACCGGCTTCAAGTGGGCAAGGTTCCTCCCGGACGCGCGCACAGCGTCCGGGAAGGTGGATAAGGCTACCGATAAATCACGCCATGAACATCCGCGCGGCCGAGGCCATCGTCAGCAGCGCGCCAAAGCCGATGAAGATTTTCCCGATCAGCGAGGTCTGGTCCCAGGTCGAGTTATCGCTGCTGGCGGCCGCGGCGGGAGGCGGGCTCGCCGTCACCGCGGGTGCGGCGGCGGAAGCCAACGCCACCGGCGCCGCCGGCGGCGCGGTGGCTTGCAGGGCACGGTCGACATCGTTGAGCTGATCGGATGCAACGATCGGCGCGCTGTTCGCCGGCTGCGCATCGGCCGAATTGCCGGGTGCGGTCTGCAGGATGGTGTTGGCGCGATCGGACATCGCTTGTGCGTTGGCGGCCGGCGTATTGGCGGCGGGCGCATCGCTGGCCGGCAGTTGCGCGTTGGCATTGGCAACAGATACCGGCATCTGGGCCGATGGGACCGTCGCCGGGTTGCCGGCATCGCCGGTCGCGGCGTCGCCGGCTTTCTTGTCGGCCGATTTATCCGCCACCTTGCCGGATTTATGCGCGGACTTCCTCGGGTGGCGTGAGGCGTGCTTGGCGGAATTGTCGGTCGTGGTCGACGACGCTACAGCGTCCGGTGTGGCGCTTGCGGTTGTATCGCCGGCCGCCTGCGATGGCCCGGCGAAGCCGATCCAGAGCCCTGTTGCGAGTATCAACGCCGAGCGCCCGCTGGCTTTGCTGTTCATGTTGGCATCCCCATTTTTTTGCCAGTCCCAGTTGAGGAATGAGACCCCACGGCATGTCCACACCGGGGCAAAAAAAGGGAATCTTCGGGCGGGTGCAGGCGAAAACGGGGCAATCCTGTAAAATTGCATGAACAAATTGCACCGGCTTTCGCGCGGACTCCTTGTGAGGGTCGTTGCGGATGCCAGCCGGGCCGATCGGTGTTATGAGCCTTTGGGTGCCGAATTCATCGTCGCGATTCCCGTTGGCACCCGGCCCTTCCTTGGACTCCCGGATGTTTTGATCACGACTTCGTGATTACAGCCCTCGGGCGTAACAAATTGAAAGATCGACCGAATTGCAGTGTGGGAGCGCACGTGCGCGAACGTGAAGGTGAATGGACTGGCCTGATGCGGTTGGCCATTTCAGGCGACAATGCTGCGTATCATCGTCTGCTCCGGGCCGTCACGCCGGTGTTGAGGGCTGCGGCGCGCCGCGGTCTGGCGCGGGCTGGGCAACCGGTCGATCAATCCGAGGATATCGTGCAGGACATTTTGCTGGCGGTGCATCTGAAACGGCATACCTGGGACGTCAACGCGCCGTTTGCGCCATGGCTGTTTGCGATCGCCCGCAACAAGCTGATCGATACGTTGCGCCGCCGTGGCCGGCGCATTTTCGTCAATATCGATGATTTCGCCGAGACGATCCCGAGCGAGCCCGCCGCCGAAATCGCGCCGGCGAGCGAGGTCGCGGCACAATTGCAGTCGCTGCCGACCCGGCAGCGCGAGGTTCTGCAATCGATCGCCGTCGATAGCGCGTCGATCAAGGATACCGCGGCGAAATTCGCCATGAGCGAGGGCGCGGTGCGCGTGGCGCTGCACCGCGCGCTCGCCAGTCTCACCGCCAAATTGCGGGAACAATAATCATGGAAACCGATCAACTCATTCGAACCCTGGCCGCCGATAACACCCAGCGCGCACGGCCGGTCGGCTTCGTGCTGACGCTGGCGCTGGTCGCCGCGGCGCCGGTTTCGGTTCTGATGTTTGTCGCGATGTTGGGGGTTCGCCCTGACGTGATGAGCGCGATGCATAATCCGTTCTTCGATCTGAAGTTCGCGGTGACGCTGGCGCTGGGGATCTCGGCCGTCGCGGTCAGCCTGCATCTGTCGCGGCCGGAAGCCCTGCTGCGCGGCTGGGCGCTGCTGCTGTTGGTGCCGGCTGGAATTCTCGCGGCCGGAATCGGCGGCGAGATGATGATGCCGCAGCGGCTGCCGATGATGACCCGCCTGGTTGGTCACAATTCGCGGGTTTGCGTGATGGCTATTCCACTGATGTCGCTGCCGCTATTGGCGGGGGCGCTGTTCGGCCTGCGTCACGGCGCGCCGACCCGGCCGGCGGTCGCCGGCGCGATCGCGGGCATGTTGTCGGCGGGATTTGCCGCGACGCTGTATGCCTCGCACTGCACCGACAATTCACCGTTGTTCGTCGCGACCTGGTACACGGTCGCGACCGCGCTCGTCGCGGCGATCGGCGCGCTGGCCGGCTCCAGGCTGCTGCGGTTCTAGAACTCTGATCGCCCGGGCGGATGCGCGTGCCGCGGCCTACGCCGCCGATGTCTGCTGCATGCGGTGGAAGCGCAGCACCTGCTGTGCAGTCGAGGGCCGCAGCCGCTCATAGGTATCCTTGCAGGCCCCGATATCGGTCGGTTCGCCGCCCGAAAGCTCGTCGCGCATGAAGATGATCGACTTGACCGTCGACCACGACAGGCCTGCGACTTTGGCCAGGATCATCACGCCCTCGGCGCGGGTTTCGATCATCATGTTTTCCGCGATCGCGACCGACACGTTGGCGAGCGCTGCGAGCCCGGCATTGGCTTCGTCGAACGCACCGGCCTCGGCGAACGCCTCGACCTGATACTCGTCGAGACGGCCATCCTCGTAAAGCGATCTGACCAGCGCATGGGCGATGGCGGTTTCCTTCGAAACGGCTGAGGGTGCCGAGCGGGCGCGTTGCGTTGCCTCGCGCACCGCGGTCGGCACCTCTTCCGCCTGTTGCGGGTTGGCGGCTTCGAGCCGGGCCCGCACCGTCACGGACGCCTTCGCGAGCAGCTTGAGATAGAGATGTCTTGGGATGCTCGGACGCAGCCCGACGCAGGTGGCGAGATCGTCGTCCCTATCGGCTCGGTTGACCAGCCGGGTAAAGCTGCGCTCGGAAAATTCCGCGCCGGGATTGTTGACGGTGCTCTGCACGACGTCGTCGTCACCACGCAGCACCAGGACGTCGGTCACCGCGCCGCTCAGCACCCGCCGCGTCGAGATCGCCATCAGATGCGCCTGGCTCTTGGTCCGCGCGGTCTCGATCAGCGCGTCGTCGTCGAGCCGTTCCGACTGCGACAATACGGGAGCGGCGACTTCGATCAGATCGTCGAATGCCAGCGCGCGAATGGTCTGCGGTGGCGCGGTGTCGATCGGGGCGAGACGGTTGGAGAGCAGGGCCTTCGCCGAGGTTTCGATGTGAACGATCAGGCATTGGAAAACGTCGTCGAACAGGCCGACCTGTTCGTCCGAATAATCCACCGCCCCGTTGATGAACAGGTCGGTCACCCGGCGCAGGGTTTCGACGCGGCGCGCGACGGTGCCGTGCGCGAGTGTGGTCTGCAATTCGTCGAGCAGACTTTCGGGAGAGGCGGCGGTTTTCGAACTCATGACTCTATCCTGGAGCATTCGGGTATATCGGCCGGCGACGGTTTCTTCGTCCCCGGTAGGAAAATGGTCTGGTCAGGCGCAGGCGATCCGGTTGCGTCCCTTTGCCTTGGCGGAATAGAGCGCGCTGTCGGCGCGCGCGAGAAATGTGTCCGGCGTCTCGTCCGCTCGCCGCGTGGCGACGCCGGCGGAAATCGTCACGCGCATGCCGGGCGAGAATGCACTCCAGTCGAGATCGGCAATGATCTCGCGCAGCCGGTCGAGGGCGCGCGCGGCGCCGTCCACGGTCATGTCGGGCAGCACCAGCAGAAATTCCTCGCCGCCGTAGCGGCCGAACCGGTCGACGCTGCGGATATTGGCGAACATGGTGATGGCGAACGTTCTCAGCACCTCGTCGCCGGTCGGATGACCGTAGGCGTCGTTGATGCGCTTGAACCAGTCGAGATCGATCAGCGCGATCGAGCAGGGCGACCCGCTGCGGGCGGTGCGGACGAGTTCCTCGTCCAGCATCCGCATGATGCAGCGGCGATTGAACGACCCCGTCAGCTCGTCGAGTTCGGCGAGCTCTTCGATACGCTTGTAGGCTTCCTTGAGCTTCTGTCCGCTCTGGTAGAGCGATTGGTTCATCGAGCTGGAGAACATCGCGGCGAACATGCAGCGCCCGATGGTCAGGACGAACACCAGCATCGTGGCAACGCGTTCGAGATAGGTGCCGTGCGGCATCGCGATCGGCTTGTCGGTGAGCAGGAACAGCCAGGACAGCCCGAGCGCCATCGCGGTCCAGATCATCATCGTTTGCCGCGGCGTGGAGCGTAGCGAGCCGAAACTGAACACGGCGAACAGGGTGCACAGGAACATCACGCCGACTTCCGGCGCGATCCAGGTGAAGGCCAGCATGATCAGCAGATTGGCGGTCGAATTCGGCGTGACCAAATAATGGTCTGTGAAGCGCTCGTTGAAGCCGAGCTCTGAAAGCACGATGGTGCAGGCGGTCAAGGTCAGGCCGCAGGCGGCAAAAGCAGGGCCGATCGTCAGCGGTATCGTGCCGGCATAGCCATAAAGCAGCAGGACCGCGGCATCGACGACATAGCTGGCGCCGATCATTCCCTGGATCTGGCGGCGCTGCTGGGCGCGGCGCAACCGTACCTTCGCCGTCGGCTTGGTATCCGCGCCGTCCGCAATCGGATTCAGGAATAAGGACGCAGCGGTGCCCATGATCTCGCCGTTGGTGGAACCCAACAAAAAATCTACGGGGGAAAGCCTTTAGGTTTGGTATCTTTTGGCGCCAAATTGAGGGTGGCGAAGTCCGTAATTTCCCTTTGTTTCGCAAGGGAATATTGCCGGATCGGGGTAGCGTTGCGAGGGGCCGACCATCCGCCAGCCGACCGGCAACGGCGGGTCACGCAAAATGCTGTGCTACGGAGCGGGCCTTGCTAAGGTCGGCTCCGAATTGCGGGGAATTCCAGGAAAGCATTGCAGTATTATGATACCAATTTTTCGACTTCGATCACCTATGGATGCTCAGCAGAAACTTTATTACCGTCTTCTGTGCGGTATGTCACAAATGACGTCACGCTGTTGCGATAATTCCAAGAATCTTGCCCTCTCCTTCGAACCACCCGGCAGCCCAACCCGACCAACCTTGCGAGACGGCCATTGAGTGCGACACAGGCGGCTTCGGATGACGTCCTGATCGCGCGGATTGCTCAAGGCGACCGGCTCGCCATGCAGGTGCTTTACGGAAGGCACCACGTCAGGGTGTTCCGCTTCGGGTTACGACTTGTTCGGGACGAACAGATTGCGGAAGATCTCATCAGTGAGGTTTTTCTCGATGTGTGGCGCCAGGCCGGCAAATTCGAGGGCCGATCCGCCGTTTCCACCTGGCTGCTGGCGATTACGCGATTCAAGGCGCTTTCCGCGCTGCGTCGTCGGAAAGACGTTGAGCTGGACGACGAGGCCGCCAATGCGATCGAGGATGATTCCGACGATCCGGAGGTGACGGCGCAGAAGAAGGATACCAGTCAAGCGTTGCGCAAGTGCCTGAGTGTACTTTCGCCAGAACATCGGGAGATCGTCGATCTCGTCTACTACCACGAGAAATCCGTGGAAGAGGTAGCCGAAATCGTCGGCATTCCGGAAAACACTGTGAAGACGCGCTTGTTTTATGCACGCAAAAAACTGGCCGAGCTGCTCAAGACAGCCGGCGTGGAGCGAGGCTGGCCATGATGGCAATGAAGAAAATACTGGAGCAAGAGCCCAGTGAAATCGAAATGCTGTTGCCTTGGCATGCCACCGGCACGCTGAATGCGCGCGACGCGAAACGCGTCGAGGACGCGTTGGCGAGCGATCCCGATCTCGCCAGGCAATATGCCGCGATCCAGGAGGAATACGCCGAAACCATCGGTCTCAACGAAAGCCTCGGTGCGCCGTCCGCGCGCGCCATGACGAAACTGTTCGCGGCGATCGACGGCGAGCCGGCGCGCAAGGCCTCGATGTCGTTGAACATCACGTCGCGGTTTTCAGGGTTTTTCGCCAGGCTTTCCCCGCGCACGCTGGCCTGGTCGGCGAGCTTCGGCGCACTGGCGCTGTTGCTGCAGGCCGGTGTGATCGGTGCGGTGCTGATGAAGAACCAGCCCGGCGTCGTTCGAGACCGCGTCGCTGAGCACGGACGGGCCCATCACCCGCTCGTTGGGGCCGGAAGCGCCGCGCGCGCTGGTGCGCTTCGCGCCGGATGCCCGCGTTGCCGACATCAATGCGCTGCTCGACAATTATCAGGCCTCGATCGTCGATGCCCATGGCGGCATGTTCCGGCTGCAGTTCGGCACCCGGGCGATGTCCAAGGAGGATATCGCTACCCTGATGAACAAGCTCAAGGGCGAGAAGATCGTCAATCTGGCGGTCGCGACGCCGTAAGCGGAGCAGCGCCGCGTCGAACCAGAGCCTTTCGCTGACACAATTCGAGGTCTCATGGTGAATCGTGCCAATTGGCGGATGAAGGCGCGCGGGGCGGCCCTGGCACTGACGGTCGCCGTTGCCGCGGTGGTGGCGTGTTCCGATGGTTCGGCGGTTCATGCGCAAAGCATCATGCGGACGCCGAGTTTCAACATCGGTCCGCGGGTCACGCGGATCAATCCCAACGTCGGCGCGCGCGTTAATCCCAACATTGCCGGCAGGGTCGTGACCAATGTCGGCAGATCGACGCCGAACATTTCCACGGCCGGAGTTGGCGCAAGGATTTCGGGCATGCGGCCGGTGCCGAGGATCGGCGTGCGGGCGACGCTGCCCTATCTGCACACCTCGCCCAATCTTTATCCGCTGTGCAACGACGTCGGCGGCGACGCCGCATGCGGCTATCCGCCGGATGCCTTCGCCGATGGCGGGGGCGGTGGCAGTGCGCGGCCCGGTGGCAGGGTCCGCGGCCCCCGCCGGGACGTGGCGCAGGCGGCGCTCAACCAGCGCACCGTGGCCAATGAAATCGTCGCCGAGATCGACGGCTCGCTATCCAGCGCCCAGGCCGATGAACTGGCGCGGCGTCATGGCCTCGTCCGTCTGGAGTTCGCAGAATTTTCCATTGATCGGCGGCACCATCGGACTGTTCCGCGTCACCGACCGCCGCCCGCTGGAGACCGCGCGCCGCGAGCTCGCGACCGAGGCCAGTGTCCGCTCGGCGCAGCCGAACTTCCGTTATATCCTGCAAGATGACCTGCAAGCTCAGAAGGCCGCGTTGACCGAAGGCGATCCCGCGCAATATGCGCTGCCGAAACTTCGGCTGCCCGAGGCGCATACTTTGGCCCACGGTGCCAACGTCAGCGTTGCCGTGATCAATTCCGGCATCGACGTCAAACATCCTGAACTCGCAGGCTCGATCGCTTCCTCCTTCGATGCGCTCGGTAGCAAGGAAGGCCCGCACGTCCATGGCACCGGCATCGCCGGCGCGATCGTGGCGCACGCGCGATTGATGGGCAGTGCGCCTGCGGCAAAGATCCTGGCGATCCGCGCGTTCGGCGTGGCGCAGAACGGTGCGGAGAGCTCTTCCTTTGTTATCCTGAAGAGCCTCGATTATGCCGCCTCGCACGGCGTGCAGATCATCAATATGAGCTTTGCCGGCCCCAAGGATGCGCTGATCGAGCGCGGCATCGCTGCCGTTGCTGCCAAGGGCATCGTGATGGTGGCCGCCGCCGGCAATGCCGGCGCCAAATCCCCGCCGCTCTATCCGGCGGCCAATGAAAACGTGATCGCGGTCAGCGCCACCGATGACCACGACAGGCTGTTCGCGGCGTCGAACCGTGGCGGCTATGTCGCCGTTGCGGCGCCGGGCGTTGATATCTTCCTGCCGGCGCCGGATGAGAAATACCAGATGACGTCAGGCACCTCGTTCTCCGCGGCCTATGTCAGCGGCATCGCGGCGCTGCTGCTGGAACGCAATCCAGCGTTGAAGCCGGACGAAGTGCGCGCGACCCTGATGAAGACCGCCCGGGATCTCGGCGCGCCCGGCCGCGACGATCTGTTCGGCGCCGGCGAAGCCGATGCCTATGCGGCGGCAACAGCGGCCGTTGCCGCACCCGCCATGCCGGTGGCAACGGCGTCGGATCCAACATCTGGTGACAAGATCCTGAACCCGCAGACAGCGCCGGAACCGCAAAAAAGTCTGGATCCACAAGCTGTTCCGCCCACACGGGCGCTCAATCAGCCGGCCATGGCGGTAGAAAAATCAGCATCCAGCGATGCCGATCATCCCGCCGCTGCGCGATAATTTGCCGCGTGCAAAATCCTGCCAGGAAGTTAAAAAAATTGGCCGGTGCTTTGAACGTTTCGCCAGCCACCCACGACCAACTGATGTGGGAGCGGTAATCCCTCCCCAACGAGGCTGTATCCGGCGCGAGCGCCCATCCACCCCAGCGCCCATATAGCTTGACCCGTCCGGTTGTCCCCCCGGACGGGTCTTTCGCTTTCAGGGGGTGTTTCTCCAGAGCCTGTTTCTCCAAGAGATATTTTTCCAAGAGATATTTTCAGAACAACTTCGTTCTGACGCTCACAGGTTGACGCTTGTTCTTGCGTCAGCCGCATTCGCAGGTCCGCCATGCCGGCGCGGTGGCTTGACCGTTCATAGGCAGGATAACCGTACTTTCCCGGGTTTTTGACGATTAGCGGCGCGTAACAGGCGCGCTCACTGGACAATGGGAAAGTTTTCCACAGAATAACACTGTCACGTCCAAGTGATTCGTTCGGTTGCGTCAGCGTCCGTTACTCTCCTTGCGGGCAGATTTATGACACATCGACAAGACGTGGCTCGTGGCCGCGATATCGTTGCACGCTGGTGCAGTCTGGCAGAGCGGCGGCTGGAACACCTGACCGAACTGTTCGAAACCGGACGCTGGCGCCGCTATCACAGCGAAGCTGCATTTCTCGAAAATATCCGGGAAGCCAAGGCCGCGGTCGAGACCTGGCGCAATTTGCTGACGCGCGAGGCATCCCGCGAGAATTATGCGCTCGATATCTCCTGGCTCGGCCGCGCGCGAACGACGCTGCCGCAAGACGCGCAGCCGCGCCGCATTCATCCGTTTTCGTTGCAGTCGGGGGCGTTGACGGCCGAACCGGTGCCGTCGGTTGTTCCGACCGGCCTGGAAGCCCTTCGCGCTTCGTCCGGCAACGCGCGCTCCGTGCCAACGGTGGATGCCCCGGCGTTCGAACCGGACCAGCAGCCCGTCGCTGACATGATCCCGGAGCCGGCCCTGCAGCCGGTGCTGGACAGCGCGTCAACGCTGACGCTCGACATCATCTCCTCGGTGCAGGAACGCTACCCTCTGCTGCGCAACAGGCTGTAGCCGGAGCGAAAAGTCGAGACGGGAAAACGTCATCCTGAGGTGCGAGCTCTTGCGAGCCTCGAAGGATGCTGTTCTGCTATAACTTCCGCCCCGCACGTCGGCGAGCCAACTGGCTCAAGCTTGCCCAGTCGGAACGCATCAGTGCTTCTTTTTTTGCGCGACTCCAGCCTTTGATTTGGCGCTCGGCCGCAATTCCGTCTGTGATCCGATCGAAGTACTCTGACCAGACGAGAACGACCGGGCGTCTCGTAAACGTATAACCCGGATACAAGCCGGCGTTATGCTGATCAATGCGTGGCGCTAAATCCTGCCCCGTTGCGCTGCCGACGTAATAAGAGCCGTCCGCGCATCGTAGCATGTAGACGAAGATTCCCGCTTTCATCATCCTTCGAGGCTCGCAAGGGCTCGCACCTCCAGCGATAGCGGCGAAGCCGTTACGCGGGGATGACGTCGGCTTTCTGTCAAGACTTCTTAAACTATATTCTCACCGAATTGGTCCCGATCACGATCTGCGCGAAGCGTTGGGCGCCGTCGGCGGAAAGATCCGATGTGACCGGGCGCGCGTGATCGAGACCGACCACCGCGCCGCGTGGCGTTTCCGAAATCACGTTGGCGTTGACCAAAGCGGTACCCGCGCCCGACGCCACCGACACGCCGATGCCGACAAAGGCCTTGCGGATCACATTGCCGGAGATGACGACGTCGCGGAGATACTTGCCCCAGCCGGCCATGATGCCGAATGACGGGGCGTTCTCGATCACATTGCCGGTGACCGAACTGTCGGCCTCGACATAGATGCCGACACCGGCATCGTCGTCAGGCGCGGTGCCGATCGGGCGCTTCGGCCGCAAATTACGGATGATGTTGCCTTGCACGACTGCGATACGTCCGCCTTCGTTGAAATTGCAAACGGAGACACCGAACGCGGCGCCATCCACGGTGTTGTTGGCAATCACGGCCCCCTCGAACGAAAATTCGGAATACAGCGCGACCTCGCGGACGTCGCTGACGCTGTTGCCTGTGATCTGGATGTTGGATGCCGAGTTGCCGCGCACCGCCGAATAATCGCAGTTGCGAATACGATTGCCGCGCACGATCACGTTGCCGGCGCGAAACGCATTGATGGCGTTGCCGTATTGTCCGGAGCCGCCGGGACCGGCCTTGATGTCCTCGATGCGGTTATCCGCGACCAGCGTGCCGTCGTCGCCAAGCGCGGTACGCAGGATTTCGATGCCGTTGTCGTTGGTGCCCTGGATGGTGTTGCGCGACACGATCAGGCCCTGCGCGTCGAATGAGACGATGGCGGTGGAAGCCGTTGAGGTGATGATGTTGCCGCTGACGTCGCCCGAGACCTGTTCGAACCAGATGCCTGCGCCCCCGCTGCCTGATATTTCGCAATCCAGAATGCGGATATCGCGTCCGCCGAGGCAATGGATCAGGCCGCGCCGCGTCGGCAGCGGAATGCCGCCGCCGTCCAGCGTGATGCCGGTGATGCCGACGCTGCCGGCGCCTTCGCCCTGAAGCATCGATGCGCCGCCGTTGAAAACCAGTCTGGTCGCGCCGCGCACGCCGACCAGTTGAGTGCCATTCTGCAGGCGTAACATGCCGGTGCGATAGATTCCCGGCGGCAGCGCCAGCGGCACCTGCGCGCGGGCGGCTTCGTCGATGGCGCGCTGCAGGTTGCGTGTCTGGTCCTCAGGGATCCCGGGCCGGACACCGTATTGCGTGGCATCGCGCCCGAGCGTCGAGGTCAGCGGCGCAGCACGCGCCGCATCCGGCGCCACGGCCAGCGCGCCGGCGACGCCCGTAACCGATGCTCCGATCAGATGACGGCGATTGAGGTCCATGACCATTTGCTCCCGCGGCGACGCGCGTCATCTCTCCGCGTCAAGATCTGCCAGTGTCTGGCAGTAACGCAAAAATACGGCCCGGCCGGGTGAAGGCGAGGGCGGAACAGCGGGATTATTGGGGGTAGGGTTAATCGCGGGCTACGCCAAGGCTGCTGCCCGCGTCAGCTTTACCATCTCCATCAGCATGGCTTCGCCGGCGTCAACCAATTCGTCGAGCGTGATCCGCCCTGCAACTGGCGACGCCCCCTCGCGCGCCAGCAGCGGAACGTGGATGAAGGCCGCGAGGTTGGGGCCGTCGTCGCGGCCCGTCGCCTCGATCGCCCGCCAGCTCAAATAATTGCAGAGATAGCTGCCGGCATTGCGCGAGGTCCGTGCATCGATGCCGGCGCCAAGCGCGGCGCGCAGCAGTCTGGCGGTGTGGGGACCGAACATCATGGCATCGGCGCCGCCGGCGATCGATCCCTTGCGCACCCTTGTGTGGCCGGCGTCGGGCCACAGCATGGTGACGGCATTGCGGGCGCGGGTCTCGACCCGGACCCAGGATGTGCGCCCGGCAAGGCCGAACATCAACAGCGCCTGCGGCCGATGTTGCGTCAGCAATTCCGGCAATTGCCGATCGACCGCGCCGTAGGTGACGGGAAAAATGTGGCTCGACAGTTCGACATCGGCCAACGCCGGCCGGCGCAGCCGCATCAGCCGCCTGACCAGCGGTTGCGTCGGATTATACGGCGCGCCCGGGAACGGCTCGAAACCGGTGATGAGGATGCGAGGTTTGTTGGACAATTTACCCTCTTCGTTCAACCGGGAGACCTCATCCTGAGAAGGCGCTTCCTATCGCCGTCTCGAAGGATGAGATGTTCTGCATTGCCCCGCATGGTTCGAGACGCGCGCAAGGGCGCTCCTCACCATGAGGCATCCTTCACCTTAACATCTCCGCGATCTGCTCCGCCGCCAGCGCCGGCGTGATGCGGCCGTCGGCGACTTCGGCTTCGGTCTTTTTCACCTTGGCGCGGATCGCCGGATCGGCGCGCAGCCGCGCCATCATCCGCTGCTCCAGCATCGACCACATCCACTTCACCTGCTGCTGCCGCCGTCGTTCGGCGAAATCGCCTGACGCCTGCATCGCGGTGCGGTGATCGAGAATTTTTTGCCAGAGGTCCGCGATACCCGCGCCGGTCAGCGCCGAGTAGGTCACGACCGGCGGATGCCAATGCTCCGAGCGCGGGGTGAGGATGTGCAGCGCACCGCGATATTCGCCCGCCGCCAGATTGGCCCGCTTGATGTTGTCGCCATCGGCCTTGTTGACCGCGATCATGTCGGCGAGTTCGACCAGGCCCTTCTTGATGCCCTGCAATTCGTCGCCGGCGCCCGGCAGCATCAGCGCCAGGAAAAAATCGGTCATGTCGCAAACCGCGGTCTCGGATTGTCCGATGCCGACCGTCTCCACCAGCACGACATCAAAGCCCGCGGCCTCGCACAGCAGCATGGCCTCGCGGGTTTTGGCCGCGACGCCGCCGAGCGTGCCGGACGCCGGCGAGGGACGGATATAGGCGTCGTCGGACGCCGACAGCCGGGCCATCCGCGTCTTGTCGCCGAGGATCGAGCCGCCGGTGCGGGCGGAGGAGGGGTCCACCGCGAGCACCGCGACCTTGTGGCCGCGCTCGATCAGGAACATCCCGAGGCCGTCGATGGTGGTGGATTTACCGACCCCGGGCGAACCGGTGATGCCGACCCGGATCGCTGTGCCAGTGTTGGGCAGCAACGCCTGCACCAGCTCGCGCGCGGTGGCCTGGTGGTCGCTGCGCCGGCTTTCGATCAAGGTGATCGCGCGTGCCAGTGCCGCGCGGTGACCTGAGCGGAGGTCTTTTGTCAGTTGGCCGATATCAAGCGGATGACGGCCGGTCATTGCTGGTCGTCATCGTCGCCCTTGGGCCGGGCGCCGGCGAAAATGGCTGCGCCCTCCGGGGTCAAATACGGTTTCAGGGTTTCCCATGGCACGAACGCGACATACTCGCCCTCGGTATAGGGGCCGACCGCGTAGGGCGGATAATGGAAGGTCAGGCCGGAGCTTTTGCCCGACACGGTCGAGGGCGCCAGCGTCACCGCGCCGATCTTGAGCAGTTTCGGCTCGAGGCCTTTGTACCATTCGGCGGTCGCGGTCTCGGTCGCGTCGCGTTTCTTCTTCTCGATATTCAGCGATGCGATCACGGCCTTCACCAGCGCTTTCATGGTCGGACCGTTATCGGCCGTCTCCGCGAAGAATGGCCGGATGCTGATGCGCTTTTTCGCGGTTGTGTCCCACAAAATGGTGTCGACATCCGTGTTGGGATGGGCGCCGCCCGTGTCCGTGTAGTCGGACCTGACGATGCTGATATAATGATCGTCGACGACCGAGCGTGTCTCGTACTTTCGCTCCGTGGTCCATGCGCCGTTGCGAAACATCTGCGGGTCCGTTTTGCGCGAGGCCGCCGCCTCCGCGGCATTCTTGTCGATCCATTTTTTGCCCTCGGCGAGGCAGTCTGCGGCGAGCGCGGGATTAGCCTTGATCTTGTCGTCGAGGAAGACGCTGGCCTCGACGTTTTTGTTCTTGATGGTGGCATCGGGCTTGGGGTCGGCGGCGAGGGCCGCTTGCGTCATTGTCAAGCACGACAGCAACACAATGCTCCAGCTCGCGTAACGCTGTCTAAAAAAGGTCAAGGGTTAGATTTCCTGGTGATGCGTTCAGTGAAGGTTTTGAGAGGTTCGAGGTCGTCCTCGACCATCGCCCATAGCAGACCTGCGTCGGTCCGATGATAGGCATGGCGCAGCCAATTCCCGAGATCGGCTAACCGCCTCCAATTGATATTCGGTTCTTGGGCCTTTTCGTCTGGCGGGATAAATCGCGACGCTTCGCTAATAATTTCAAGGAGCCGCTCGACCGCCATGCGGCTTACCAGATCGTTCGCAAAGCTTTCGAGCGTTTGCCCTGCCACAATATCCCGGATGTCACCGATCGCTGTTGCGATATGGCCGATCCGTTCGGCGAGAGTTGGTTGCACTTCAGAAAACTTCGACGATATCGTCCGCGATTCGCTCAGCGAAGCGAGGCGGAATGGATCGCCGCATGGTGGCTTGCGCGGGTAACCCCGTCGCGTCCCCGATGATATGCTCGACGCCGATCAGGTTGAGGAGCGAGAATGATGCGTCGGGCTCGACCTCGACAAGTACATCGATGTCGCTGTCAGGACGATTGTCGCCGCGCACACGTGAACCGAAAATGGCAAGCTTGGTCACGCCTTCGGCCCTGAGGGCCGCAGCGTTATTCCGGATCGTTGCAATGATCTCTTCGCGCGTCATGTCTGACCTGGATCGTGACCTTGCCACTCTACCAGCTACTCCGCCGCCTCGCTATGCCCGAGCCGCGCATTGAGCTTGTGGATCAGCTCCTCGGCGGCGTCGGCGATGACGGTGCCGGGCGGGAAGATCGCCTCGGCGCCGGCCTTGTAGAGTGCGTCGTAATCCTGCGGCGGCACCACGCCGCCGATGATGATCATGATGTCCTCGCGGCCCTGCTTCTTCAGCGCCGCCTTGAGCTCCGGCACGGCGGTCAGATGTGCCGCCGCCAGCGACGAGACGCCGAGGATATGCACGTCGTTCTCGACCGCCTGCCGCGCCGCCTCATCGGCGGTCGCAAACAGCGGCCCGATATCGACGTCGAACCCGACATCGGCGAACGCGGATGCGATCACCTTCTGGCCGCGGTCGTGGCCGTCCTGGCCGATCTTGGCCACCAGAATGCGCGGCCTGCGGCCCTCGGCTTCCTCGAAGGCGTCGATCAGCGCCTGCACTTTTTCGACCCGGTTGGACATGGTGGACGCCTCCCGCTTGTAGACGCCGGTGATGGATTTGATCTCGGCGCGATGCCGTCCGAATACCTTTTCCATCGCGTCCGAAATCTCACCGACGGTGGCCTTGGCGCGCGCGGCATCGATCGCCAGCGCCAGCAGATTGCCATTGCCTTCGCCGGCGCTGCGGGTCAGCGCCGCCAGAGCGTCGTCGACATCCTTCTGCACACGTTCGGATCGCAGTCGCGACAGCTTGTCGATCTGCAATCGCCGCACCGTGGAGTTCTCCACCTTGAGCACGTCGAGCGGCGCCTCATTGACCGGCTTGTATTTGTTGACGCCGATCACCGCCTGCCGGCCGGCGTCGATCCTCGCCTGGGTCTTGGCGGAGGCTTCCTCGATTCTTAGTTTGGGCACGCCGGCCTCGATCGCCTTGGCCATGCCGCCGAGCGCTTCAACCTCCTGGATGTGACCCCAGGCCTTGGCGGCGAGATCGTGGGTCAGGCGTTCGACATAGTACGAGCCGCCCCAGGGATCGATGATGCGCGGGGTGCCGCTTTCCTGCTGCAGGAATAATTGCGTGTTGCGGGCGATGCGCGCCGAAAAATCCGTCGGCAGCGCCAGCGCCTCGTCGAGCGCGTTGGTGTGCAGCGACTGGGTGTGGCCTTGCGTCGCCGCCATCGCCTCGATCGTGGTGCGCATCACATTGTTGTAGACGTCCTGCGCGGTCAGCGACCAGCCTGAGGTCTGGCAATGCGTGCGCAGGCTGAGCGAGCGCGGATCTTTCGGATTGAACTGCTTCAAGAGCTTGGCCCACAGCAGCCGCGCGGCGCGCATCTTCGCCACTTCCATGAAGAAGTTCATGCCGATCGCCCAGAAGAACGACAATCGCGGCGCGAAGCGGTCGACATCGAGGCCGGCGGCAAGACCGGCGCGCAGATATTCGACGCCGTCGGCCAGCGTGTAGGCCAGTTCGAGGTCTTGCGTCGCACCGGCTTCCTGCATGTGATAGCCGGAGATCGAGATCGAATTGTATTTCGGCATTTTCTGCGAGGTGTACGCAAAGATGTCCGAGATGATCCGCATCGAGGGTGCCGGCGGATAGATATAGGTGTTGCGCACCATGAACTCTTTCAGGATGTCATTCTGAATCGTGCCTGAGAGTTTTTCCGGCGGAACGCCCTGTTCTTCGGCGGCGGCAACGAACAGCGCGAGAATCGGCAGCACCGCGCCGTTCATGGTCATCGACACGCTCATCTGGTCGAGCGGTATCCCTGCGAACAACGTGCGCATGTCGTAGATCGAGTCGATCGCCACACCGGCCATGCCGACGTCGCCCGACACCCGCGGATGATCGGAATCGTAGCCGCGGTGCGTGGCAAGGTCGAACGCCACCGACAGGCCCTTTTGGCCGGCGGCGAGGTTGCGGCGGTAGAACGCGTTGGAATCCTCCGCCGTGGAGAACCCGGCATATTGCCTGATGGTCCAGGGCTGGTTGACATACATCGTGGGGTAGGGGCCGCGCAGAAAAGGCGCGATGCCGGGCCATGTATCGAGGAAATCGATGCCTTCAAGATCGGCTTCGCCATAGCCGGGTTTTACCAGGATGCCTTCGGGCGTGAGCCAGGGTTCGGCGCCGCCGGCCGATGAGGCGACAGCGGCTTTTTCGAATGCGATCGTCGAAAAATCAGGTATTCGGCTCATGGGTACCATCTTAGCACGGATGACGGCTGGGGGGCGCGGGCTCAATCATGGTCCGGATGCTGGTGGCTGACGATGCCATTGGTCTTTTCCGGTCCGTAATTCTGTAGCGTGGTCTGGCTCGGCAGGTTGGCGAGGCCGACCACCCAGCCGAGCCGGGATTCGGTGCCATATTGCCGCGTCGGCACCACCCGGTCGGGGCGGTCGAACGCGCCGGTCATGATCTCGATCCTGGGGCCGCCGATCCGGCGAAAGCTCAGGGGTGTACCGCAGGCGGCGCAGAAATCGCGTTCCGCGATGTCAGAGGATTTGAACGCCGCGGGCTTGCCGCGGGTCCAGGCGAAATCGGCATGTTCGATGTCGGCGAAGGAAGCGAACGGTGCGCCGGAGGCCTTCTGGCACATCCGGCAATGACAGATGCTGATCTTGGCCGGCAGCCCCGTCAGCGCAAAGCGGACGGCGCCGCATTGGCAGCCGCCGGTCAGGACAGGTTTGCTCGCCTCGGTCATGCTTCACTCCATCCGCCGCCAGGCTTCCTCGAGCATCGCCAGCGCGTCGCCGCCGGCGAAAATGAAATCGCTGACGCCCGCATTGCGCAGCGCCGTTTCCTGTTCACCGGGCCGGCCTGCCAGATAGATATGCTCGGGCCCGGCGGCTTGAAGGGCCTTTGCGGCCGCGACGGCGTGCTCGGCATACATCTTGTCGGAGGAGCACAGGCACGCCAGTTCCGCGCCGGACGCCTTGAAGGCCGCGGCGAGGGCCGCCGGCTCGACAAATCCCTCGGTATCCACGGCCTCGATGCCGCCGGTCTCGAAAAAACTCTTGGCGAACGCGGCGCGGGCGGTGAAGTCGGCCGTGGTGCCAAGGCTGGCGAGAAAGACCTTTGGGCGGGTGCCGCTGGTTTTCAGGATGGCATCCGATCTGTCGCGCAGGCGCTCGAACGGCGCCGCCAGCCGCATCGGCGCCAGCGCGTCGAATTTGAGTTTTGCCTCGCCATACGGATCGAGCGTCACTGGTTTGGCATCCAGCACCGCGGCGCGGGCCTCGCGCAAATTGGGAAACTCGCTGGCGCCGGTCAGCACCGTCTTGCGGCGGGCGACGCCGGTCTCGCGCGCGGCCCGTGTCGCCGCCACCTTGCGCTGGATCAGGTTCTGCTCCAGTGCGGCGAAGACGCCCCCGGCCTTCTCGATCTCCTGGAACTGTGACCAAGCGCTTTCGCAGAGTTGCTGGGTCAAGGTCTCGATGCCGCCGGCGCCGGCCGCGGGGTCCGACACCTTGGCGAGATTGGACTCTTCCAGCAGCACCAGTTGCGTGTTGCGCGCCACGCGCCGCGCGAACGGATCGGGCAATCCCAGCGCCAGCGTATGCGGGAGGACCGTGATGGCATTGGCACCGCCGAGGCCCGCGGAAAACGTCGCCATGGTCGAGCGCAGCATGTTCACGTCGGTGTCGCGCTGGGTCAGCATGCGCCAGGCGGTTTCGGCGGCGATAAAGATCGGCTTCGGCGTCAGGCCGCAAGCCTGTTCGACGCGCGCCCACAACAGCCGCAGTGCGCGGAATTTCGCCATGGTCAGGAATTGATCGGCGTCGGCGGCCAGCCGCGCATAGACCAAGTCTCGGGCATCCTCGAGCGCAACCCCGGTGCTCTCCAGCGCGCGCAGATAGGTGACGCCGGTTGCCAGCACGAACGCCAGTTCCTGCGCTTCCGATCCGCCGGAATCATGAATGACCCGTCCGTCGGCAACCGCAAACGGGCCCTTGAATCCCAACGCGGTGAGCCCCTTGATCGCGCCGGTGACGGCCGGCACGATCGCGGCCCAGGCGTAGGGGCTGGAACCCCAGACCGCACACGCGCCGATCGGGTCGAGGCCAAAACGGATGTTGCAGGCGGCGGGCGCGATGCCCCGGCCTTTGACATATTCGGCGAGATGAATCGCCGCCATCCGCGACTGCGGGCCGACCAGCAGTTCGATCGCAATGCCGGCATCGAGGAACACGCCGTCGAGAACCCGCGCCACCGCTTCGGCCGTCGGTTCCAGTCCATAGCCGTGGGCGCCATTGGCGCCGGCAAATACCAGCGAAAGCCCGGTGGCGCCGTTTTCGAGATCGTGCAGCGCCTGCGCGTTCGCCTGTGCAGCGTCGGGGTGATCGATCCGCTGCATGATCTGCCAGGGCGCGGCTGCCGCGCGGCCTGGAATTGGGGTTACGCCTTCCGCGCGCCGATAGATCGGCTCGATCGGCAACCCGTCGGAGGTCTTGCCGACCAGCTTTTCGAACGGCGCGCCCTTCAGCACGCCATCGACCAGCTTGCGCCAGTCGTCGTAGCTTGCGGGCGCGAAATCCGCAGCCAGCCGTAGGTCGTCGGTGGTCATTCGGCAGGGTACTCCCGCAGGGCCGCTGTTCTAAGTTGGACGGAAATTGCCACGTCGAGGCGGCCAAGCCAAACGGTTGTTTTCGGCCCCGTTTGCTTAACCCGCGAGCTCTGGCAACCGCTCGATACCGTCGGTCGACAGCCCGGCCAGCGCCGCCCTGATATCGCGGCCCGCGATCAGGCGATCGGGCACGATTTCCACCAGCGGCACCAGCACGAAGGCACGCTCGAACAGCCGGGGGTGCGGCAAGGTCAGTTCCGGCTTGTCGATCGACACATCGTCATAGGCGATCAAATCGAGATCGAGGGTGCGCGGGCCCCAGCGGGTTTCGTGGGCGCGGTCGCGGCCGAACTTCTTCTCGATCTTGTGCAGCGTGAACAGCAGGGCGTGCGGATCGAGGCTGGTATCGATTTCGATGCAGGCATTGATGAAACGGGCCTGGTCGAGTTCGCCCCAGGGCGGGGTGGCATAGTCCGACGATCGCGCCAGCAGCGCTGCTTGCGTCATGCCGCAGATATTGGCGATCGCTTTGCGGAATGTCGTGCGGACATCGCCGACATTGCCGCCCAGCGCGATCAGGACGTCAGCCATGTAATCCTTCAGCCATGCGATGCTTCAGCCATGCGACGGTGGTTGCCGCGTGCGGGTCAGGACTACACCGACGTCGTGGAAGATCGCGGCGATCGGGGCGTGCGGCTTGTGAACGGTGACCTTGACGGCGCTGATGCGGGCGAACGTGGTCAGGATTGCGTCGGCGACGGCGCCCGCGGCGCGCTCCAGCAGCTTGTAATTGACGTCCTTGAAGGCCGCCGTCGCGGTCGCGACCACATTGGAATAGGACACGGTGTCGGCGAGGCGATCGGTGCGCGAGGATTCCGACAAATCGGCCGAGAGTTCGAGATCGATGACAAAGCGCTGCCCGACCTCGGTCTCATGTTCCATGACGCCATGGCGGGCGTGGATCACGACGCCGGTGATGAAGATCGTATCGCTCATCGTTTGTCCCCGATCGCGGCCGCTACCCGCAACGCCTGCACCGTTTCGGCGACATCATGGGTTCGGATGATGCGCGCGCCGCTCTTTGCCGCAATCACATGCGCCGCAATCGAGCCGCCAAGGCGCTGGTCTGGTGCTGACGGCGTAATGCTGTCGATGAAGCGCTTGCGGGAGGCGCCGACCAGGAGCGGCAGGTTGAACACCAGCAGTTCGTCCAGCCGTGCCAGCACCGTCATGCTCTGCTCCTGGGTCTTGCCGAAGCCGATGCCGGGATCGAGCACGATACTGCCGGCGGAAATTCCAGCCTTGGCCGCGATATCCAGCGAACGCTGGAAGAAAGCGGCGATGTCCTTCATGATATCGAGGCTGGCATCGGCGCCGTCGCGGTTGTGCATGATGATCACGGGCGAACCGCGCTCGGCCACCAGCGCTGCCATGTCCGGGTCGCGCTGCAGACCCCAGACGTCATTGGCGATCGCGGCGCCGGTCTCCAGCGCCCAGGCGGTGACCGAGGTTTTCATGCTGTCGATCGATACGGGAATCCCGAGTGCGACGATCTCGGCCAGTACCGGCCGCAGCCGTCCCCGTTCCTCATCGGCCGAGACCGGTTGCGCGCCGTAGGGGCGGCTGGATTCCGCGCCGATGTCGATGATATCGGCGCCCTCGGCGATCATCCGCCGCGCCTGCGCCAGCGCATGCTCCGGGGCGATGAATTGGCCGCCATCGGAAAATGAATCCGGTGTCACGTTGAGCACGCCCATGACCGCAGGAGTGGGCCGCGAGAGCAGGGCCCGCAACACCGGATGACCCGCCGGGGCGGCCATCGGTGCTGATCCGGAGGTGGCAGATCCTGACGGGCTCGGTCTGGAGGTGGTCGCGATCATGCGGTCGCTTTGCGCGGTCCCCGCATGGGAGTCAAGATGCGGGACAGGGCCGAAACAGCGCCGGCGAGGCCGGATCCAGCCAGCCTGAAATACAGGCTGTTTGTTCTCCGGACCGGTCCTGTTTCGGAACGAGTCTGTCCGGGAAGTAATCTTGCCTAGTAGGTGATTTTGGGCTGCAGCTTGCGGGCCTGCGCGATCAGTTGCTCGACTGACTTTTCCGAGGGCAAGACCCGGACGAGTTTCCGCTTGGTATTCACATCCTTCATGTTCTGCGCCAGCCGGGCCGGGTTACGCAGCGCCAGTTCGCGAACCGTGGTGACGCCGGCCGCGCGCACCAGCCCGACCTTGGCCTTGCCCATGCCGGGAATCCGCATGTAGTCGGAAATATTCGCCCATTCGAGCAGTTGCTGTTCGCTGATGCCGGTCTGGGCGGCGAGCGCCTTGCGCCCTTTGACGGTGCGGGTGGCTTCCAGCAACCCGTCGGTAGTGCGAATGCCAAGCGTTTTCAGTTTGGACGCCGTGAAGGCCGTCAGGCCGTCAATCTCGGAGATGGGATATGTCATGATACTCAATATGAAAAAAGGTGCTTAAGCGGACTGCGCTCTCAGGCAAACTGACTCAGGCCCGGCGTCCCCGCGATGATTTCGCCCATCTGTTCCGCTCCGATTTTGTCGCGGCCGAACCTGAAAAGTTCACGCGCGATGTTTTGAATTTCGGCCATGCCCAGACCAAGCGCCATCAGCTTGGTGCCGAGCGCCATCAGCCCGCCACCCATCAAGCGGCTGAGACCGCCGCCACTGCTGGAAGCGGCGATGGCGGCTTCTGCGCCCGGGATATGGTCGATCAAGACCTGGACTTTGTCGGAGGGCCCCTCGTTGCGAAGGAAACCCAGGATGATGCCGATGGTTTTTTCCGCGACAGCATTCTCTATGCCGGCTTTCGCAGCCAACCGTCCTATCAATTCGTCCATGTGCCCCGCCTCACCGGTTGCTTGCCGGCTCCTTGATTGTGTTTTTATCTTGATCTTCTGCGTCGTGAATTACAAGCGATCACCGCATGCCGGAGCGCAATTCAGCTTCGATCGCGCTGCGAGTGTTGCCGCGATGCAAGAGCGAACATCAAAACCACGACACTTTGTCACAGCGTATCGTCGCTTTGGCCTCGCCCCCGGGGAAACCCGGAAGCTGTGAAACCGGCGGGCGGCAGATGCGTTAGGCCCGCTGAATGGTTTCAATCCACTTGCAAGATGCAGTATGGTTATGTGGGTGGCGCCCAAGACCTTTGATGCGCGACCCTTGATGCGCGAAGAGGCGATGCGATGGCTGCGTCCGACGACAAGATGGCCGACACCGGCGAGAAGATTTTCATCGGCAAGGGCGAAGCGCCGGCCTGGCTGACGCTGGCGCTTGGAAATCGCCACGGCCTCGTCACCGGCGCGACCGGAACCGGCAAGACTGTCTCGTTGCAGGTCATGGCCGAAGGCTTCGCGCGCGCCGGCGTTCCGGTTTTTGCAGCTGACATCAAGGGGGACCTTTCGGGTATCTCCGAAGTCGGCGAGGCCAAGGATTTTCTGGTCAAGCGCGCCAGCGATATGGGTTTCACCTACCAGCCGGACCAGTTCTCTACGGTTTTTTGGGATGTATTCGGCGAGCAGGGCCATCCGGTGCGCGCCACGGTCACCGAAATGGGACCGTTGCTGCTGGCGCGCATGCTCGATCTCAACGATGTCCAGGAGGGCGTCCTCAACGTCGCCTTTCGGGTCGCCGACGACAACGGTCTTGCGCTGATCGACATGAAAGATCTGCGGGCGCTGCTGGACGCGATCGTGCCGGACACCGGCAAGAAGGGCGACGACGACGATGCGCTGGCCGCGATCCGCAAGGCCGCGCAGGGCTTCGGCAATGTCACCAAAGCGACAGTGGGAACTATCCAGCGCCAGCTTCTGGTGCTGGAGAACCAGGGTGGCGACAAGTTTTTCGGCGAGCCGGCGTTGTCGCTGAAGGACTTCATGCGCACCGACCGGGACGGCCGGGGCATCGTCAATATCCTGGTCGCGGACAAGTTGATGCAGAGCCCGCGGTTGTATGCCACGTTCCTGCTGTGGATGCTGTCCGAGCTGTTCGAAGAACTGCCCGAGGCCGGCGATCCGCCGAAGCCCAAGCTCGTGTTCTTCTTCGACGAAGCGCATCTGCTGTTCAATGATGCGCCGAAGGCGCTGATGAACAAGATCGAGCAGGTGGTAAGATTGATCCGCTCCAAGGGCATCGGCGTTTATTTCGTGACACAGAACCCGATCGACGTGCCCGACACGGTGCTGGGCCAATTGGGTAACCGCGTCCAGCACGCCTTGCGGGCCTTTACGCCGCGCGACCAGAAGGCGGTCGCCGCGGCAGCACAGACGTTCCGGCCCAATCCCAAGCTCAACACTGCCCAGGTCATCATGGAATTGGGCAAGGGCGAAGCGCTGGTGTCGTTCCTGGAAGGCAACGGCACGCCGGCGATGGTTGAGCGGATCATGGTCCGGCCGCCTTCGGCGCGGATCGGACCGATCACGCCCGAGGAGCGCAAGGCGATCATGGATGCGAGCCCGGTGAAGGGCAAATACGACACCGCGATCGACGCCGAATCCGCCTATGAGATCATTCAGAAGCGTCTGGCCGGGACTGCGGCGCCCGCCGACGGGGCGGACGGCGGGAGCGTTGGCGGCATCCTGGGACATCTCGGGGCGATCGTCGGTACGATTTTCGGCACCAACGTATCCCGCGGCAGATTGTCGACCGGGCAATTGATCGCGCGAAACGTCACGCGCTCGGTGACCAACAAAGTGGTCGGCGGGGTGGTTGCCGATCTCGGCAAATCGGTCGGCGGCTCGATCGGCGGCTCGGTCGGCCGCGCCTTGGTCCGGGGTACGCTCGGCGGCCTGCTGCGGCGCTAAACTCCCTGATCGCCGCTTTACCGCGACATGATCTTTCTCCGATTTGCATGATTTTCCTTCGAACTCATTGAAAGGCGCGTGTGCTAAGATATCCGTCGTTGCGAGCACCGCTCGATATTCTTTTTCTGGTCTGCTGCATCGCACTGACCGCCGACGTCCTCGTTCCGGAAATCTGGGGCCACGGCAAGACCAAGGATTACCCGCTCTGGTTCTGGGCGGGGCAGCAGGTATTGCAGGGAAACAACCTCTATCCCAGCGACCCCCGGGCCTATTTTGAATTCATCTATCCGCCGCTGCCGGCGGTCCTGCTCGCGATACCCAGCTATTTCGGCAAGCTGTCTCTCTACACCGGCCTGGCGTTTCTCAACGCCGCGGCGTGGTGGATGACGGCGCAATTCTCCCACGCGATGACGGGTTCGGGGCGGACACCCGGTCCGTGGCTCTATGCGCTGCCGGGCTTTGCGACGGTATCCTTTGTGTTCGACATGTTCGACCTCGGGCAGCCCAACCTCGTGCTGCTGGCGATGATGCTGTACGGGTTCTGGCTGCTGCAGCACCAACGCCCGTGGATGGCGGGAAGCATGTTCGCGCTGGCCACCGCCATCAAGGTTTTCCCCGTGGCAGTGTTTCCCTATTTGCTGTGGCGCAGGCAGTGGGTCGCCGCCGCGAGCATGGCGATCTTTGTCGGGATTTTCCTGTTCGTTGTCCCCGCGCCGGTGCGCGGTTTCCAGCACAATATCACGGAGCTGAAAACCTGGTACCAGGGAATGGTCGGCACCTCTTCGGAAAAGGGGTTCGGGCAACGCGACGAGCAGAACTGGTCGTGGGTCAATCAATCCATCATCGCGATGACGCATCGGCTGACGCGCCCGGTCAATTATGACCAGGACGATCCGTCCAAGCCGCCGCATTTCATGAATCTGGTCGATCTCGATTTCAAGACCGCGAACCTGATCGTGGTCGCGGTATCGCTGCTGATCGGGCTCGGCTACATCGCGGTGATGCCCTCGCGCGCGCGGCGTACGCCACGCTCCGATGCCGAGGAACTCGGGATCCTGTTCTGCCTGATGACGGTGGCCTCGCCGCTGGCCCGGCAGTATTATTTCATGTGGTTGTTCTTCCCGATGACCATCCTGATCCACCGCGCCGCCTATGACCCGCGCGCCGCGGTCCGGCTGGGGACGTGGGCCGTGCTCGCGGTCGCCGGATTGCTGATGTGCCTGTCGTTTCCGATCTTCCCGAATGATTTGCAGGCCTACGGGAACAATCTTGCCGCGACGGTGGTGATGACGGGCGGATTGGTCTGGCACATCCTGCATCCGCCGTCGGACGCGAAATCCTCCGACGTCACGGCCGGCGCCTTGCCCGTGGCGTCAGGCGCGTTACAACCTCATATGAAGGCGTAGCCCAACTCACCCAGGGGAAGACCGGAAATGTCCAGCACCGCGCAACTGCAACCGGTCCTCGACCGGATCGATGCCGATTTCGATAACAGCCTGGAGCGTCTGTTCACGCTGTTGCGGATCAAGTCGATCTCGGCCGATCCGGCCTTTGCGGGCGATTGCAAGGCGGCCGCCGAGCATCTCGCCAAAGATATCGCGTCGCTGGGGTTTGCAACTGAAGTCCGCCCGACCGCGGGTCATCCCGCCATTGTCGCCAAAGCTAACGGCAGTGCCAAGGATTCCGGACGGCCGCATGTGCTGTTCTACGGTCACTATGATGTGCAGCCCGTCGATCCGCTCAATCTCTGGCATCGCCCGCCGTTCGAGCCCGTCGTCACCGACCATGCCGATGGCCGCAAGATCATCGTCGCGCGCGGGGCGCAGGACGACAAGGGCCAGTTGATGACCTTCGTCGAGGCGTGCCGGGCCTGGAAATCGGTCACGGGTTCGCTGCCGGTCGATCTCACCATCGTCATCGAGGGCGAAGAGGAAGTCGGCTCGAAGAATTTCGTGCCGTTCCTGGAGCAGAACAAGCAGGACTTCAAGGCGGACTACGCCATGGTATGCGACACCGGCATGTGGGATCCGAACACGCCGGCGATCACGACCTCGCTGCGCGGCCTGCTCTACGAAGAGGTATGGATCAAGGCCGCCAACCGCGATCTGCATTCCGGCATTTTTGGCGGCGGCGCGCAAAACCCGATCCGGGTGCTGACCCGTATTCTCGGCGGCCTGTTTGACGATGACGGCCACATCACCATCCCCGGATTTTATGATGGGGTGAAGGATCTGCCGCCGGATATCCTGGCGCAGTGGTCGAAGCTTAATCTCACCGCCGACAGTTTCCTCAAGCCGATCGGCCTCTCGGTGCCGGCCGGCGAGAAAGGCCGTCTGCTGATCGAGCAGATCTCCTCGCGCCCGACCTGCGACGTCAATGGCATCATCGGTGGCTACACCGGCGAAGGCTCAAAGACCGTGATCCCGGCGGAAGCTTCCGCCAAGGTCTCGTTCCGCCTGGTCGAGGGACAGGAGCCTGCGAAAATCCGCAAGGCGTTTCGCGAGTACGTCACCGCGCGGCTGCCAAAGGATTGCCGCGTCGAATTCGGCGATCATTCCAGCGGCCCTGCGATTGCGCTCGACTGGAACATGAAACCGCTGGCCGCAGCCAAGCGCGCGTTGACCGACGAGTGGGGCAAGGAGGCGCTGCTGATCGGTTCCGGCGCGTCGATCCCGATCGTGGCGGACTTCAAGCGCACGCTCGGTCTCGACACGCTGCTGGTCGGCTTCGGCCTCGACGACGACAACATCCATTCGCCGAACGAAAAATACGACCTCAAGAGTTTTCACAAGGGCATCCGCTCCTGGGCGCGGATTCTCGCGGCCTTGGCCGAAGTGCCGAAGTAGTTCGTAGGGTGTAGCCCGGATGAGCGAAGCGATATCCGGGTTGTGGTCCCGCATATCGCTCCGCTCATGCGGGCTACGTGTTGATCAATCAGGAACGCACCTCGAAGATCATGTTGAACGGCGTCTCGGTGGCGCGGCGGAAGCTGTTGAAGCCTGCTTCGGTCGCGACCTGACGCAACCTGAATTCGCCGGCCTGGGCGCCGAGTCCGAGGGCGACTTCCTGAGACAGCGATGCCGGCGTGCAGATGAAGGTCGATGCGTGATAGAAGATGCACCCGACCGGGTTGAGATTGTCCTTCAGATTGTCATGCGCAAACGGCTCGACGATCATCCACGACCCGTCCTTGGTCAGCGTTTCCTTGACATGCTTGCCCGCGCCGACGGGGTCACCCATGTCATGCAGGCAATCGAAGAAGGCGACCAGATCATAGGCTTTCGCCGGGAAATCCTTGGCGGTGCCTTGCGCGAACGTGATGCGGTCTCCCACGCCGGCTTCCTGCGCCAGCACCTTGGCGCGTTCGATCGACGGCTTGTGGTAATCGAACCCGAAGAACTCTGAATTCGGATAGGCCTGCGCCATCACGATCGTGGAGGCGCCGTGGCCACATCCGACATCCGCCACCTTGGCGCCGGCTTTCAGTTTCGCCTCTACGCCTTCGAGCGCGGGAATCCAGCTCGAGACCAGATTGGCGTTATAGCCCGGCCTGAAGAAACGTTCCGTGCCGGAGAACAGGCACTTGGAATGCTCGTGCCAGCCAACGCCTTTCCCGGTTCGAAAGGCTTCGGCGACCTTGGGTTCGTCGAGATAGGTGGACTGCACGACATCGAAGGCACCGGCGAAAAAAGCCGGCGAGCCCTCTTCGGCGAACGCCATGGCCTGCTCGGGGGAGAGCGAGAACGCGTTCTTTTCGGGGTGATAATCGATATATCCTGACGCCGCCTGGCCGGATAGCCATTCGCGCACGTAGCGCTCATGCAGGCCGGTCTTCTTGGCCAGTTCGGAGGGAGTGACCTTCGCGCCGTCCGCCATCGCCTTGTAGAGCCCGAGGCGATCGCCGAGCAGTATGCTGGCGCCGCCAAGCGCGATGCCGAGGTCGCCGACCAGCTTGCCGACGAGTGCGTTCAATTTGTCAGGATTTGGTTCACGCATGCTAGCCTCCTTTGCTGTTTGTCGTCGTTGCCGTCATCGAGTCAGATTGATCGCAGGTAGGGCATCAAGGATTGGCCCAGGGCCGCCGATTTCGGCCAAGTGCCGATTTTGTCGCAAGCTTGCGGATTCCCGCCGCCGAAACGATTTCGAGAATCCGCTGACGCCTCGCTATTTCAATCCCGCGCGACGCAATCCTTCCATGTAATGCTCCTTGTCGGCCTCGCGTGCCATTGGCATCTCGGTTGCGATCCAGGATAGCGAAATATTTGGCTGGGCCCGTCGCAGCTCTTGCAAGGCGACCGCGGCTTCGGTGTGCCCAGCCATGCCCGAGGCGGCCGTCAACACCCGGTGGGCACCGACGAAATCGCTACGCTGGCGGAGGGCTTCGTGGGAATAACGTATCGCCTCGTCGTAGTTGCGCCCGATGAACTGCGCATAGGCGGCGATACCGTAATAGAGCGCAGACAACGGATCGCGCGGGCTCAGCCGCAGCGCACGGTGCGCCGCCAGGTCGGCCTCCTCCCAGTGCCCGCAATAGGACAGCGCCAGGCCGTAGTAACCCTGCGCCAGCGAAAAATTCGGATTGAGCTGCAGCGCCAGTTCGAACTCGGAAAGCGAATCGTCGAAGCGCCGCGTGAACAAATAAGCGCAGCCCAAGGCATGATGTGCCCAGGGGTCTTCGCTATCGGCCAATATCGCCGCCAGCGCCTCACGCTCGGCAATCGGTGCCGTCGTCGCCATGTCGGCCCAGCCCATATGGGCGCTGAAGGTCTGACTGGTGGCGAGCACGCTGAGCGCCTGACCATAATTCGGGTCGATCTCGATCGCCTTCTCGAGCATCGCCTGCGCAACGACGTTGTCTTGCCGGGTCACCCGCCAATAAAACGACAAGGCCCGCATCACCAGGTCCCAGGCATCCATACTGTCGGGCGGTTTGCGTCGCGCGCGAAAGCTCTCCGCGGCGTAGAGTTGCGGTTCGACTGCGGCGACGATGGACTCGGTGATATCGTCCTGGACGCCGAATACATCCGTGAGATCGCGGTCGTAGTGCTCGGCCCAGATGTGGCTGCCGGTGGTGACGTCATTGAGCTGCGCCGTGATGCGCAGGTGCTCGCCGCTCTTGCGCACGCTGCCCTCGACCACATAGCGGACGCCGAGTTCCTCGGCGACCTGTTTCATGTGGACAGCCTTGCCCTTGTAGACAAAGGAAGAGTTGCGCGACATCACCAGGAACCAGCGCAACTTGGAAAGCGCGGTGATGATGTCCTCGCTGATCCCATCGGAAAAATAGTCCTGCTCCGGATCGCCGCTCATGTTGGTGAAGGGGAGCACGGCGATGCCCGGTCGGTCGGACGGCAGCACGGGCTGGAGCGGGGCGTCGTCCGGCTGAAACATTACGGGCGCCGGCTTAACGCCGGTTGAGTCCTCGTGTACGGCGCCGACGAAGCGAAGGCCCTTGCGGGCGACGGTGCGGATCAGCTTCTGGTCCTTGCCGTTGTCACCGACCGCGGTCCGCGTGGCGTTGATGCGGCTGGTCAGCGTCGATTCCGATACGATGCGGCCCTCCCAGACCGAGGCGATGAGATCATCCTTGCTGACGACGCGATCGCGATTCCGCACCAGATAGACCAGCAGGTCGAACACCTGCGGCTCGACGGCGATCGCCTGCGAACCGCGGCGCAGCTCACGCCGCTCGGTATCAAGTGTGTGATCGGCAAAGAGAAATTGCACCGCTGGGCCTCAAATTCATGCTGCCCACCCCAAGGAATAATCAAGGCTGTCTCAAGAACAAGTCAAGCGCAGGACAAAGTCATTTGGTCGCGGGTCCGGCATCATCCGCGTTCCATGCAGCGTGAAACAGGAGCAAAACATGACCACCGCAACCAGCGCCGCGGCCAAGCCCACTGCGATTGATTCCAGTACGGTTCTCGCGGCACTCAAGACCAAACAGTATGCCGCCTGGTCGTCGGGTGACTATGCCGTCGTCGGCACGACATTGCAGATCGTCGGCGAAGAGTTGTGCGAGGCGCTCGACGTCAGGCCGGGACAGAAGGTCCTGGATGTCGCCGCCGGAAATGGAAATGTGACCCTGGCGGCCGCGCGCCGCTGGTGCGATGTCGTATCGACCGACTACGTGCCGAGCCTTCTCGAACGCGGACAGCTTCGTGCGAAAGCGGAAGGTCTGCCGGTTGAGTTCCAGGTGGCGGATGCCGAGGCGCTGCCGTTTGCAGACGCGGCGTTCGATATCGTGGTCTCGACCTTCGGCGTCATGTTCACGCCCGATCAGGATAAAGCGGCCAGCGAATTGCTGCGGGTTTGCAAGCGCGGAGGCAAGATAGGCCTCGCCAACTGGACGCCGGAAGGCTTCATCGGTCAGCTCTTCAAGACGCTCGGCCAATACCTGCCGCCGCCGGCCGGTGCAAGATCACCGGCACTTTGGGGCACGCGGTCGCGCATCAGCGAGATGTTCGAAGCGTCAGCCGAATCGATCAAGGCCGAGCGCCGCCATTTCACGTTCCGCTATCATTCGCCCGATCATTTCCTGCAGATATTCAGGAGCTATTACGGCCCGATGCTGAAAGCCTTTGCGGCGCTCGACGAAACAAATCGTGAAGGGCTCAGCCATGATCTGCTGGCGCTGATCGGCCGCCTGAATACCGCAACCGACGGTACCATGATCGTGCCGAGTCAATATCTGGAAGTCGTCATCACCAGGCGCTGAACGCATTCGTCGCTTACGGGAGCGACGCGGATGGCTGATCGCCGAATGGCGGTTCAGCCATCCGGCGGTCGCGGCCGGCGCGGTGGTGCCCTCGTCGTAACGAGCGAAAGATTTGAAAACATCATGATCGAACAGCGGCGCGGCAATATTGACTATGACGAGAGCGGGCAGGGGCCGACCATCGTGCTTGTGCCGGGCTCCTGCAGCACCGGCGCCGCGTGGCGGCCGATCGTTTCCCGATGGCAGAACCGCTTCCGATGCGTCACGACCAGCCTGCTCGGCTATGGCGGGACCGCCGAGCGCCGCACCCTTGTCGATAGCGACATCGGTCATGAAGCGGAAATTCTCGAGGCGGTCATTCGGCGCGCGGCGTGTCCGGTGCATCTCGTCGGCCACTCCTTTGGCGGCCTCAGCGCGCTCGCCGTCGCGCTCCGGAACAAGGTACCATTGCTGAAGTCTGGCGATCCTTGAGGCTCCCGCGCCGGAAATATTGCGGCAAATGGGAGAATACACGCAGTATCGCGCCATCCGCGAAATGACCGATATCTATTTCAGCCTGTTCCAGGCGGGTGACCGCAACGCGATCGAGCAGATGATCGATTTCTATGGCGGTGCAGGCACGTTTGCGGGCTGGCCGCCACGCGTTCGCCATTACGCCATTGAAACCACAGGGGCCAATATTCTGGATTGGGCAAGCGCGTATGGCTGCCAGCTGACGCGGGCGTCGCTCGCCAAAATCGATATCCCCAGCCTGGTGCTGTGGGGCGAGAACAGCCATCCGGCCATTCGGCGAACCAACCAGTTGCTGGCCCAATGCACCAAGGCCTCGGCCGTTACCATCGGCGGTGCCGCCCATTTCATGATTTCGACCCACGCGGATGAGGTCGCGTGGGTGCTGGCGCGGCACGTGTCGGCGCAAACAAGGCCGCATCTGATGCCATCTGTCCCGATCCGCGACCTCGCGGACCTGCCGGGATGACGCGCTCGCGTCCACCAAAGCGGGCGCATCTCAAGAGTATCTCAAGGGCATTTGGATCAAAAATCGTAATTCCCTGAAAGTCTTGCTCCGCCGCAACGGGTAGGGATGGGAGGTATCAAATCCAATTTTTTTGGAGGATCCAGATATGACGGTACTCAATATTCCCCGCTATCCGCCGGTCACAGAACCATATCCGACCAGGATTGGCAGTTTTCTGGTGTGGTTAGGCCGCCTTGTGGATCGCCTGGTCGCCGCTGCGATCGCGCGTCACGAGCGTCAGGCGGAGCGCGTTGCCTTGCGCCAACTCAGCGACCGGGAACTGAGGGACATCGGGATCTGCCGCGGCGAGATCGAACACGGCCTGGACGAGGCTGCGAAGACACGCGCGCAGTTGCAGCATCCCGATCGATACTGACCAATGGCAACGGCCCTCGTACCTCTTGAAAGACTCCACGGACATGCGCGCCGGGCTGCTGCCCGGCGGGCGGTCGACCAAGCTATTCCAATCCCGCCCGGCGGAACGCTTCCAGATAGTGCTCGCGGTCGGAGTCCAGCTTCCATGGCAACTGGTTGGCGATCCAGGCCAGCGAGATATTCGGCTGGGCGCGGCGCAACTCTTTCAGCGCGGCCGCGGCGACCTCATTTTGTCCCGCCATGCCGGCGGCAACCGTCAGCACCCGATAGGCGCCGGCAAAATCACCGCGTTGCCGGATGGCTTCGCGCGAAAGATTGATGGCGTCCTGGTAATTTTTTCCGACGAACTGCGCGTAAGCGGCGACGCCGTAGTAGATCGCCGAGAACGGATCGCGCGGGCTCAGCCTTAACGCATACCGTGCCGCTTCATAGGCCTCCTGCCAGAGCCCGCAATAGGTCAGGGCCAATCCGTAATAGCCGTACGCCAGCGAGAAGTTGGGATTGAGCTGCAGCGCCCGTTCATATTCGGCCAAGGAAGCGTCGAGCCGTCGGGTCGAGAAATACACGCTGGCCAGCGCGTTATGTGCCCAGGCGTCCTGGCTGTCGGACGCGGTGGCCGCCAGTGCGGCGCGTTCGGCGACCGGTGCCGCTTTGGTGATATCGGCCCAACCCATGTGAACGCCAAACATATGGCTGGTGGCGAGCAAGCCGAGCGCCTGGCCGTAATGCTGGTCGATGGTAACGGCCTTTTCGAGCAGCGCCTGCGCCACCATGTTGTCCTGCCGGGTGACCCGCCAGAAATGCGACATCGCCCGCATCACCAGATCCCACGCGTCCAGGCTATTGGGGGCTTTGCGCCTGGCCCGGGAGTCTTCCGCGACATAGATCTTCGGCTCGATCGTGGCGACGATCGCGTCCGTGATCTCGTCCTGAACCGCAAAAACGTCGGTGAGGTTCCGGTCATAGTGGTCGGCCCAGATGTGGCTTCCGGTTGTCGCGTCGTTGAGCTGGGCGGTGATACGCACGCGGTCGCCGTCCTTTCTCACGCTGCCCTCGACGACGTAGCGCACGCCAAGGTCCTCGGCGAGCTGCTTCAGATGGACGGCCTTGCCCTTGTAGATAAAGGATGAATTGCGCGCGATCACGAACAGCCAGCGCAGCTTGGACAAAGCGGTGATGATGTCCTCGCTGATCCCGTCGGAAAAATATTCCTGTGCCCGATCGCCGCTCATATTGTTGAAAGGCAGCACCGCGATCGCGGGACGGTCGGGCAGTTGCGACACCGGGTGCGGCCGGCTTTGCGTCGGCGGCGCGTCGGCCGGCGGACTATCGTGGAGCCGCTCGGTCACGGCGCCGACGAAGCGAAAGCCCTTTCGCGCAATGGTCCGGATCAGTTTCTGGTCCCTGCCGCTGTCGCCGATCGCGGTTCGTGCGGCGTTGATTCGGCTGGTGAGCGTCGAGTCCGACACGATCCGGCCGTGCCATACCAAAGCGATCAGGTCGTCCTTGCTGACGACGCGTTCCCGATTCTGCAGCAAATAGAGCAGCACGTCGAACACCTGCGGCTGCATGGCAACCGTCGCGCCGCCGCGGAGCAATTCGCGGCGCTCGGTGTCGAGCGTGTGATGGTCGAATACGAACTGCACATCGGCTCCGATTGGCGGATCTTCGGGAATAAACCTCTCAAGAAATAATCAAGTCTGTCTCAGGGATAAATCAAGCGCCGGACAAAGTCTTGCGGCCGCCCTTGCGGGCATCCTGCAACCGTCGCGATCTCGTTTGTCTGAACTGGAGACGATGATGACCCAGACCCAAACGTTCGGCCCAGCGGTGCCGGGAAATCGAATATTCAGATTAGCAGCCTTTCTTTACGGGCTCGTCGCCTATTTGGTGTTTTTTGTCGCGTTTCTGTATGCCGTCGGCTTCGTCGCGGGCCTGGTGGTACCGAAGACGATCGATAGCGGCCGGGTCTCGTCAACAGCTGAAGCGCTTATCGTCAATCTGCTGCTGATGACCCTGTTCGCGGTGCAGCACAGCCTGATGGCGCGCAAGCAATTCAAGCAATGGTGGACGCAATATGTGCCGAAGCCGGTGGAGCGCAGCACCTACGTGCTGTTCGCCAGCCTGACGCTGATCCTGCTGTTCTGGCAGTGGCGTCCGATGCCCGCAATTCTCTGGCATATCGAGGAGCCGGAAATGGCGGCGACGATCACGGCCATATCGTTCGGCGGCTGGCTGATGGTGTTGAGCAGCACCTTTCTGATCAATCATTTCGAGCTGTTCGGATTGCATCAGGTCGCCAACAATCTCGGCGGTCTCGAGTTCGCCGGCGCCGCGTTTTCGCACGCCGCTGTTTTACAAATTCGTGCGGCACCCGATCTACCTCGGCTTCGTCATCGCGTTCTGGGCGGCGCCCACCATGTCGGTTGGACATTTGCTGTTCGCCGCGGTGACCACAGCCTACATCTTCGTCGGCATCTTTCTGGAAGAGCGCGATCTGGTCGAAATGTTTGGCGACGATTACCGCCGCTACAAGCAGCGCGTGTCGATGCTGTTGCCCTGGCGTTATCTCACCAAGGAATAACATTACCATCATCAATGTCTTTGCCGATCATCCTGAAAGGAAGAAACATGTCTCATTCTGGAAATTGCTTTTGCGGCACCGTCAAACTTGAAGTCACGGGATCACCGGAGGCGATGGGCTATTGCCATTGCAGTTCCTGCCGTTCCTGGTCAGGAGGGCCCGTGAACGCCTTCAGCCTCTGGAAACCGGACGCGGTGCGGATTACGGCCGGCGCCGAGCATGTCGCGAGCTTTCAGAAGACCGCGTTGAGCCAGCGCAAATATTGCGCGAAATGCGGCGGCCATCTGATGACGGATCATCCGCCGATCGGCCTGGTCGACGTCTTCGTGGCGACAATTCCGACACTCGAGTTCACGCCCGGCGTTCACGTCAATTACGCGGAAACCGTGTTGCCGATCCGCGACGGTCTGCCGAAACTGAAGGACTTTCCGGCCGAACTTGGCGGTTCCGGGCAGGCAGTCCCGGAGTAGCCGCTGGTCGCTCGGTCAACCGCCGACATAAGCAAGGCATCGGTCGTCAGAGACCTGTCGCGGCCGGTTAGAAGGCTTCCTCGAATTCTTCGGAGGTCAGGAACTTCAACTCAGAGCGGAGCTTCGCCGCGCGCGCGGAGCCGAACGCCTTTTCAAAGCGGCCTTGCGCCTTTCGCCAGAGCCGCATGGCTTGCTTGAATTTCGCCACGCCGGCGGTCGTAAGACCACTCGCTTGACCCGGCGGTCCTTTGCGTCGACCCGAAGCCGGACAAGCCCATCCCGGATCAGCGGCCCCAGGGAATGACGCATGGCGGACAAATCCATCAGCAGACTGTTGGCGAGCCCGGCCATGGTCGGGTGGCCGAGGGCATGTATTTGCGTGAGCAGGCTGTACTGCGTCGCCTTCAGGCCGCTTGGCTCCAGCACGGAATCGCAGAGTTTTCCAAGGCGCCGGGTGGCTTTGCGAAGCGAGGCGTTGTTGCAGTAGCTCAGCGGATCCGCTTGTCCAGGGATCTCTCGCTGAAAATCATCGGCCACGGACTGCCCGCCATTTTTCCGCTCAGCCAGTCGGCCTGCGCAAAAGCCGCGAGTCCGTAACGACATGTCGGCCATTTGATGTCGCTGAAGTCGAACATGCCTTGCGCGCCAACCCTGGATTGCCTGTGTGGAAATCACAGCGTGGATCATCTGCCGAAGTTGGCATAGCAAGCTGATATCGATTTGGCCGCGCTTTTAATAGCAACAAAATAGCCGTGCGCCACATGGCAATCGCGCGAAGCCCGTTCGAATTTCAGTATTCGTACGGGGAACTGATTAACCAAGAAGTAGAACTACGAGTGGTATCCCTTTAGGGGCGTGCCTCCACACGCGAATCTCATCCGACCGGTAACGGCGAATTTCGTCTCTCCGGTTTCAGCCCGGTGCTTGGTAAGGACTTATCCCATGTCGTTTTTCAATCTTCGAATTGGCGGCCGCCTCTATGGCGGGTTTGGTGCGCTGGTTTTGTTCGGTGTGGCGCTCGCGAGTTTTGCGGTGTGGCAGCTATGGGTGATTCAAGCTAACGTCGAGACGATGTCCTCGCAAACCGCAAATGCAGTCCGCGCGGGCGAGATCTTGACCGAGCTGCAGGCCTTCCGACGCTCCATTCTGCGCTACATTTTCGACCAGGATGAAGCATCCTTCGCGGAGACCGAGAAGCGGCTGGCAAGAACAGCGGATCTTCTCGCGGAGGCCACCAGAACAGCAACGTTGGATGAGCGGCGCGCGATGTACCGGGCCGGCAGCAACGCGATGGCCGAGGTGAAGACGAAGCGTGCTGCCATTGGCGACGCAATCAAACAGATGCAGACGGGCCGCGAACTACTGTTCACCGAGGGTGACAAGATGGCCGGAGATGTCCAGAAATTGATGGACGCCGCGGATAAGACGCCTTTCGCTCACGGCGCTGAGGCGCTTGAGTCCAAAATTCTCCTGCTCCGGGTCGCGAACTGGCGGATGCTGGCCACGCGCGACCAAAAGGGCATCGCGACGTTCAAGACCAACCTCGAGAAGGTTCGGCAACAGATCGCGGAACTTGAAAAGGCCGACCTGCCGCCCAATCTTGCGGCGATGTTGGGGACGATCAAGGCAGGCGTTGGCAAATACTCCGACGCGTTTGAGAAGACATCGACCAACCTTTTGCTCGGAGACGAACTCTTCTACAACGCCATCGTCCCGTTGGTCACAAAGACGACTGGCGATTTGGAAGCCGCGAAGGCCGATATCGAGGAGCGTTTTACCAAGAGCGTTCACGAGGCTAAGGACCGAATCGCCGTCACGATAACCATGCAGGAAATTGTCGCCGGCCTGGCGGCACTGGTTGGCCTCGTGATCGCGTTCTTCATTGCGCGCAGCATCACCGGTCCGCTTTCGGGTCTCAACTCCAGCATGCAGAAGCTTGCCGGCGGAAATTTCGACGTGGTTGTCCCCGGGCTCGACCGCAAGGACGAAGTCGGCGAGATGGCCGGCACCGTCGAGGTCTTCAAGAAAAACGGGCTCGAAGTCGAGCGCCTGAAGGCCGAGCAGCAGCACGCCGAACTTCGAACGGCCCAGCAGCGCAAGGCGGACATGATCAAGCTTGCCGATGACTTCGAAAATGCGGTCGGCGAAATCGTCGAAACCGTGTCGTCGGCTTCGACCGAACTTGAAGCTTCCGCCAGCACGCTCACATCGACGGCGGAACGCGCGCAGGAACTGACGACGATAGTTGCAACAGCGTCCGAAGAAGCCTCCGCCAATGTGCAGTCGGTGGCGTCGGCGACCGAAGAACTGACGTCGTCGGTGAACGAAATCAGCCGTCAGGTCCAGGAATTGGCGCGGATGGCCAATGAGGCCGTCGGCCAGGCTCACAAGACCAACGATCGAGTCAGCGAATTGTCGAAGGCGGCGGCCCGCATCGGCGATGTGGTCGAACTGATCAACACCATCGCAGGGCAGACCAATTTGCTGGCCCTGAACGCTACTATCGAGGCGGCGCGCGCCGGCGAGGCCGGCCGCGGTTTCGCGGTTGTGGCTTCCGAGGTGAAAGCGCTGGCCGAGCAGACCGCCAAGGCCACCGGCGAGATCGGTCAGCAAATCACCGGGATCCAGGCGGCGACGCAGGAGTCGGTGGGTGCGATCCAGGAGATCAGCGGCACCATCGAAAAGCTGGCCGAGATTTCGTCGACCATTGCCGCGGCGGTGGAAGAGCAGGGCGCGGCAACGCAGGAAATTTCTCGCAACGTGCAGCAAGCCGCTCAAGGCACCCAGCAGGTCTCTTCCAACATCATCGACGTGCAGCGCGGCTCCAGCGAGACCGGCTCGGCCTCGTCGCAGGTTCTGTCGGCGGCGCAGTCGCTATCCGGAGACAGCAACCGGCTCAAGCTCGAGGTCGGCAAGTTCCTCAACTCGGTACGCGCCGCTTGACGTAAGTGGTGCGGCCCGACGCAAAGCGACGTCTGACGCCGCGCGACGCGCGCAAGGAAGCCGGGGGCCGTTATCATCTACATGCGAGGTGCGACCCCGCACGGCAATGCCTCAAAACAAAAACGCCGCCCGGAATTGGGCGGCGTTTGGATTCGAAGTGCAGAGGTCGTTGAGAACAAATCTACAGCGGAATTTTGAAAATTTCAATTCTTGTAGCTGGGATCAAGCCGCTCGACCTTGCGAAGCAGCGCCGGCCAGACCAGCATTGTCGAGCGCAGTTCCTGCCGGTCGGGGTTGGCGAGTACGGCGGTGTTCTTGTCGATCACGGCCTGTTCGACCGGATAGGCGGTCGGACCCAGCATACGCGTGCGCACCTGCATGGTGCAGGCCCGTTCCAGATGGAACATGCGCTCGAAGGCCGAGGCGACCGAACGGCCGACCGTCAGCGTGCCGTGGTTGCGCAACAGCATGTGGTTCTTGGTGCCGAGATCCTTTTGCAGGCGCGGCCGCTCGTCGTGATCGAGCGCGATGCCTTCATAGTCGTGATAGGCGAGATCATAGGTGACGAGCTGGGCGGTCTGGTTCATCGGCAGCAGGCCTTCCACGCAACTCGCAACCGCGGTGCCGTCGGGCGTATGCAGATGCAGCACGCAGCCGGCGTCTTCACGCACTTCGTGGATCGCCGAATGGATGGTGAAGCCGGCGGGGTTGATGCTGTACTGGCTCTTGGTGAGCTGGTTGCCGTGGAGGTCGACCTTGACGAGGCTGGACGCGGTGATCTCGTCGAACATCAGGCCGTAGGGATTGATCAGGAAGTGATGGTCCGGTCCCGGCACCCGTGCCGAAATGTGGGTGTCGACCAGATCGTCCCAGCCGTAATGCGCGATCAGGCGATAGCAGGCGGCAAGGTTGACCCGCTGGGCCCATTCCGCTTCCGTCATCTCCGACGGCACTTCCTTCAGGCGTGCTTCCGCTGGCGACATAACCGCTTGCTCCGTGTGGGCTGTTAATTTTCACGCTCAGGCTAGTCCCGCAACCTGCGCGCAGCAAGTCTCCCGCCCGGCGTGGCAGTCATGTTTTGCAGGATAGGGTTGACTGGGAGGTTTGCCCTACGGCGCCGGAATCGACAGCAGGCTGGAAATGCTGCGGCCACGGATGTCGTAGACGCGCGCAAATACCACATCGTCGCGCTTGATCTCCACCATCACGGGGGCGGTCAGGCCCTTGCAGTAGAATTCGCCGAGCGTCATCGCGAAGTCGGCGGCATGGCTGTCCCAGCCGATGGTGAAATCGGGACCGAGCGCGACTTGCGCGGGACGTTGCGGCCCGCAGACCGCGACCTTCCATTTGCGGCCCTGCGGCGGCGATTCCTGCCGCTCGTTGAGTTCGTCGCGCAGGCCATCGGAAGCCTGCTTCAAGGCCAGGCCCCAATAGTCCAGCATGAACAGGCTGTCGGCGGTGCGAACGGTGCCGGCAATATGATTGAAGTGGGTGTATTGGTAGGGGTGCAGCCGGATCATTTCGGTCAGCGGCAGCATCAAGCCGAACGCGAAGATGGCCACCGCGGCGGGCTGCCAATGGCGGCGATTGTCCTTCAGCCGGTTCATGCCCCATGCGAACGCGACGCCGGCCAGCACCGTCATCGGCGGAATCACGAAGATGAAATGGCGGATGCCGTTGTACAGCGCGGGGCGCTTCACGATCGCGATCAACAGCGGCAGCGTTGCCGCCGACGTCAGCATCAACAGGATGGTCTTGCGGCGGGCCGTCACGTCGCCGCGCGACAGCAACGTCAGCGAGCCGACGACACCGGCGACGAAAAGACCCAGCAGCACTTCGGGCAGTTGCAGCGCGAACAAGGTCGGCAGATACGACCAGGGCATGTCCGGCACCGACACCAGCGCGCCATCGAACATTTCCTTCCACGGTTTCTCGAAGAAGGTGGAGAAATAGGTCAGGGCCCGGAACGGATTGCCCGGTTCGATGACCGACCATGGCCAGATCAGGCCCATGATGAGGTAGCCGAGCACGAGGCCCGGCAGCAGCACGTAGAAGACGTGTGCGAACCGTCTGATAGACTCACGCGCGCCCTGGGTGCGGAATTCGTCCAGGAACAGCGGCATGAAACCGATGACAGCGTACAGCAGAGCGAGCCCACCCAGGATGCGGCAGCCGATCGACAGGCCGGCACCAACGCCGACGATCAGGATCGTCGACGGCGAGGGCGCGGGATATTCCTCGGCGAGCCGGACCAGCCCAAGCATCAGGATCACCATCGCCACGGCGAACGGCGCATCCTTTGGATTCATGAACATGTGTCCGTAGAAGGTCGGGCACAGCGCCAGCAGCAGCAGCGCGGCGAGGCCGGCGAAAGGGCCACCGACGCGGCGGCCGAGCCGCCACGTCACCGCAAGCCCGATCAGGCCGACGACGGCGCCGAGCAGGCGGCGGGTTTCAAACAATTCGAGCGGGATGACCTTGTGCAGCAGCGCGGCCGCCATGTCGAAACCACCGCCATACATATAGAGGTTGGCAAACGACAGCGCGCCGGTGTCCTTGAAACCGGAACCGTACATCTTCAGGAGCAGGTCGGCATATTCGGCGTGGGTATAATCGTCCCAGCCCAATCCGTAGTCGCGGAAAGTCAGACTCGCGATCAAACCAACCGCGGCCAATACCAGGATGGCGAGGTCATCGCAGGTTCGCTCCACCGAGCGCCGGGTGGGCGTATCGATGGTCGACGTCGTGATTGATGACATGGCTATTGGTAACCCGGCGTCCCTATGGCCCTGAGTTGGCGCTTTTGGGCCTCATTCCCCGGCATCCATATAGCGCAGTTCCCTTTCGAGGTAATTGAGAATTGTGGCGCAATTGCCCAGTGCATCGCAACATTTCAAAGAGTTAACCCATCCTGAAGACCCGGCACGTTGGGCGAAAATTAGGGTCCGAAGGGTTATTGTGGTGTCTATTAGGCCGGTTTTGGGGTGGAACTTCCCTCTCAATTGCTGGTTGGCGGTGCACACAATATGACGGTATCGTGGCGTTGGTGGCTGCGCGACATTCCAGCGCAGGTGGGGTGAGTTCGATGTTAGTTGCGCTGTTGATCGCAGGAATTGTCTTTTTACTGGCGGGACTGCTCGGGATTGCTTTCGGAATTCCGGTGAAGGAATTCAGTTTTGGCAACACCGAGATCCTCGCCGGCGTGATCACAGCGTGCGCCGGCATGATCATGCTGGCGTTGTGGGTTGCCGTCCGGGAACTCAAGCGGGCCATGCAGTCGCTTGGACTTGGCGTTGGATCTGGCGTCGTCCCGCCGCGGGAGCTTTTCCCGCAACCTGCCGCGAGCCTCGCTCCGCACGATCCGGCGTCCGGTGATGATGGCCTCATGTTCAATCAGCCGGGCGCGCACCGGCCTGGTGATGCGGAACCGGCGACACAACCGTCCGCGCCGCCGCCCTGGCACGAGGAAACCGCTTCGCGCGACCGGGGGCGCAATGAGACGCCGCCGGCGGCGCCTGCGGAACCCGCGCCCAAGCAGCGGCGCAATCTGCTGTTTTCCTCGACCTCGCGGAAGGAACGCGAACGCGCCGAAGGGCGAACGGTTGATCCCGGACTGGCCGATCCGCGTCCTGCTGCCCCGCCGAAGCCGAGCGAAGCGCCGCCTGCGACATTCGAGGATGCCTGGCCACAGTCGGAGCGCCCGCGCAGCGTCGACGTGTCCCGTCGCAGCCGCACGCCGCCGTTGCCATCAGCTGAAGCAAATGCCGCTGGCGCTGATCAGGCGCCGGCCGGGCGAAACGAGGAACCGCCACAGGTCACCGTGCTCAAGTCCGGTGTCGTCGATGGCATGGCCTATTCGTTGTATTCCGACGGCTCGATCGAGGCGCAAATGCCCGAGGGCATGATGCGGTTCGCTTCGATCGACGAATTGCGCGCCCATCTCGATCAGCGCACCTAAGCGGGCGCTTTATTTCGAAGCGGAACCGGCTTGCAAAAATATAACATTGTTGTTCTTGTCAGCCCGGCAGCAATTCGCTCATATTCCTCAAGTAGTCGACGATTCCCTCAGCGTATAGAAGCTGGTGGATACTGTTCGATAACAGCGTTTTCACACGTGCATGAGACCGTCGAAAGGTTCAGGCCATGACCGACCCCGCCGGCAAAAGCTTCATCGACCTGACCGCGAATATCGTCTCCGCCTATCTCAGCAATAATCCGACCCCGGCGGCCGAAATCCCGGCCTTGATCAGCCAGATTCACGCGGCGTTGCAGCGGGTATCGACCGGCCGGGTCGAAACGCCGATGGAGCCGGCCAAGCCCGCGGTGTCCGTGAAGAAGTCGATGACGCCGGATTTTCTGGTGTGCCTGGAGGACGGCAAGCGCTTCAAGTCGCTGAAGCGGCATCTGCGCACGCAATACAACATGACGCCGGAGCAGTACCGCGACAAATGGGGCCTTCCGGCCGATTACCCGATGGTCGCGCCGAATTATGCGGTGGCGCGCTCGCAACTGGCGAAAAAAATGGGACTCGGCCAACAGCGCCGGCGGCGAAAGTAGCACGGCGCTATTTGCAACGCGGCTTGCTGCGCGGCTTGACCTGCTGCCTCCTTCAGGAGGCGCCGGCAAGCGCCTCGCGTGCGTCGGAGCGAATGCGCTCGACCATCGCGCGCAGGCCGTTGGAGCGCTGCGGCGTCAGGTGCTCGCGGAATCCGAATTCGTCGAACACCTTGATCGCGTCGGTGGCGAGAATCTGCTGCGGCGTATGGCCGGAATAGAGCGTCAGCAGGATCGCGATCAGCCCGCGCACGATATGGGCGTCGCTGTCGCCGAGGTATTTCAGCGTCGGCTGGCTCGGGTCGTCACGGTCGAGCTGCTTCGAGAGCCAGACCTGGCTGGCGCAGCCCTGTACCTTGTTAACAGCCGAATGTTCGGCTTCGGGCATCGGATCGAGCGTACGGCCGAGCTCGATGACGTACCGATAGCGGTCGTCCCACTCGTCCAGCAGCGCAAAATTATCCCTGATTTCGTCGATCGTCATCGCGTCCCGCGCTCAATGTCAGCGCTCTATATAGGATCAGCGGCGATCGAAAGCGATATTCAGAGTGCTAAAAAGGCAGTTGTTCCGGCCGAATTCGCCGCTCACGGCGTCGGCGGCGCATGCCAGTCCGCAGCCAGATCGTCCGGCGTCAACGTATCGCGCGGCGCCTGGTCCGCGAGCGCGGGGTCAGTGCTCTCAACGCTGCCGATCGAGCCGGTATGATCCGGCGCCTTCTTGTCGGTGATGATCCGATAGAGCTTGCGCGCACCGTCCTCGGCGCGCTTCCCGATCACGGTTGCGGCCTGGCCGCCGACTTCGCATGCGGCCGGCTGGCGCTTGCAGAACTGGCTCATATCCGACACCGCCGCGGTCGCCGCCGACACGGCTTCCGACGCGCCGATCTGCGGCAGCTTTTCCGATTCAGGTGTCTTCTCTCTTGGCAGCAGCACGAGCACCAGCCCGAGCCAGAACGCCATGCGGAGCAGAAAAAACATCTTGCGACCCTAGCCGTCTCTTTTCAATTGCGCCTGATCGCGCGCAAGCAATCCCCTGCCTAGCAGCGGTCGATAAATCGCAAGTGTTTGCATTGAGATTAATTCGCCGAAAATTCGCGAAAAATTCGACTCATTTGATTCGGCGTAAATTTTCAATTGATGCGGACTTTCGCGACAAAAACGCCGCACCCGGCGCATCCACCATTTCGAAACCATACCGCGGTGCCTGCGGAAACCCGCCATTCACCATCTGGATTGAATGCGCGTTTCCTGGGCCCGGGAAAGCCCGGCAAAGACGTGTTGCTGCGCGTTTCCCGAGGTCCGGGCCGTGGCGCCTTAGCGTTCGCTTAATGTCGCTCTGACACGGTGGCGCAACGATAAAGGGGGCGTTCCGGCGCGTCTGTTTGACGAACAAGCCGAAGCGCGAGAGCCGTGACAGTTTTGAACATTATCCGTGATTGTCTCGATGCGCTGCTGCACCCTTCGGCGCGCTATGACGTGCTGACGCGTGCGCGCCACCGCGCGTTCATCGCGCCGCGGCTGCTCGGCAGCCTGGCGGCGCTTGCGGCGTTCCCGGTCTATCTCGCGATGCGCGGCGCGCCGACCGCGCTCGAGGTCGCGGCCTTCGCCTGGCTGATCGCGCCGATCCTGCTGTCCTGGTTCCTGTCGCGCACCGGCCGCTATGAAGGCGCCTACGCGCTGTCCTCGCTGGCACTGGCGGGTCTGGTCATGACCGTGGCCGTCAGCACCGGCGGCATCGAATCCTTTGCCGCGATCTGGCTGGTCGTCATTCCGCTCGAAGCCGCGCTGTCGGCATCGCGCCGCCTGGTCGCATTTGCGTCCGCGCTGGCGCTGGGATGCGCCGTCCTGCTGATCCTGCTCGGCCAGTTCGAGATGTTGCCGGCCCCGGATTCGAGCCATTTGTTGCGCAGCATCTGCATGGCGTTCGGCGTCGCCTCGGGAACGTTCTATGCCGCGGGCCTCGCCTTCAGCGCCGAATCGCTGGCGCGGACCAGCGTGTCGTTGCTTTCGGTCGAGGAGGATCGATACCGGCTGCTGGCGCGCAACATGAGCGACGTGATCTCGCGTCACAGCCGCAACGGCGCGGTACAATTCATTTCGCCCGCGGCCGAGACCATGCTGGGCGCGCCGGTGCCGCGGCTTCTGGGTCATGGCCTGTTCGATCGCGTCCATGTCGCCGATCGGCCGGCCTATCTCACGGCATTGTCGGATGCGGCGCGCGGCGGCGAGGAACGCAGCGTCGAATTTCGCATCAGGCGCGATCTGCCGCGCGGTGGCGAGCGGGCTGCGAGCAATTCGGTCGATTTCATCTGGGTCGAAATGCGCTGCCGGCCGCTGGAGCAGTCGGCCGCGATGTCCGCTTCGCTTGAATCCGAAGTCGTGGCCGTGATGCGCGACGTCACCGACCGCAAGGTCCAGGAGCAGGCGCTCGATGTGGCGCGCACCGCGGCCGAACAGGCCGACGCGGCCAAGAGCCGTTTCCTCGCCACCATGAGCCATGAGCTGCGCACCCCGCTCAACGCCATCATCGGCTTCTCCGAGATGATCGTTCAGGAAGACGCGCTGATGCTCGATGCGGCGCGGCGCAAGGAATATGCGCAACTGATCAACGATTCAGGCCAGCATCTGCTGTCGGTGGTCAACGGCATCCTCGATATGTCGAAGATGGAATCCGGCAGCTTCGAAATTTCGCCGGAGCCGTTTACGCCGCGCACGGCGCTGCTCAATTGCTGCAATTTGCTGGCGCTGAAGGCGCGCGAAAACGGCATCGATCTGGTGACCCGTGCGCACCCGGATTTGCCCGACATGACCGGCGATCCGCGCGCGTTCAAGCAGATCCTGCTCAATCTGGTGTCCAATGCCATCAAGTTCACCGAGCGCGGCGGCACCGTGACCGTCTCCGCCGCTGTCGAGGGATCGCGGCTAATGTTGCGGGTCAGCGATACCGGCGTCGGGATCGCCGCCGACGATCTCAAGCGGATCGGAAATCCGTTCTTCCAGGCCGGCAAGACCTATCAGCGGCGCCACGAAGGCACCGGCCTCGGGCTGTCGATCGTGAAAAGCCTGGTCGGGCTGCATGCCGGCGAGATGTCGGTGCAGAGCAAGGTCGACGAAGGAACCACCGTAACGGTCGTACTGCCGCTGGTGTTCACGCCGCCGGCGCAACCGTCGAGCAATATCGCAACGCTCACGCCGGCGCTGCGATCGGGACAAGCGGACCAACCCCTTCAGGTGAAGAAAAGTGCCTAAGCGAACTGCCGATGATGACGAGACCCCGCGCCGCCGCCGTGGCGCCAAAGCGGTTGCGATCGAAGCGGAAGCCGAACGCGGTCTGGTGATGCGCGCCCTGCTGCACAGCCCGAAGGACATGGTGGCCGGCGCGCTGGCGGTCGCGGCGATCGGCGCTATCGTCGCCAATGCGCTGTTCCTGCAATCGGGCCCGCATCCCTCGCCGATGTTCGGCTCGGTCGTGACGCTGCCGGCGCCGGGATCGCCGTCATCCGTCAACCCGTTGCCGCGCCCGCGTCCGGCGGAAGCGATCAAGTCGGAAGCAGCCCCGGTGGAGCCGAAGGCGGTCGAGCCCAAAGCTGCCGATGCCAAAGCGTCCGATCTCAAGGCTTCGGATTTGAGGGCCACGGATCCCTTGACCAGTCTGGTGAAAGCGACAAGCGCCGCGCCGGCGACGACAAGTGTCGCGCCGGCGACGACGAGTGTCGCGCCGCCGACGACAAGCGCTGCGCTGGCGACGACGAGTGTCGCGCCGGCGACGACAAGTGTCGCGCCGGTATCGACGTCAGCGATTCCGCGACCGCCGGCGTCGATTCCGGTTGCCTCTCGCGCCGATGGCAATCTCGCTCCGGGCGGTTCGCGCCGCGTGGCAGCGGTGCAGCGTGCGTTGACCGAATATGGCTACGGCCAGCTCAAGCCGACCGGCACGATCGGCTCCGATACCCAGGCCGCGATCGCCAAATTCGAACGCGACCGCAAGATCCCGGCGACCGGAAAAATGACGGATCGCATGGTGCGCGAACTTTCCGCGATGATCGGTCACGCGATCGATTAGATTTTTGTTTGATGCGCTTTCTTGACACGCATCGCGCGGTATTCTGCCGCATCATTGCCGCGCGGATTCCGCAATTATACGGCTGTGACGGCCCGGGCACATGCTTTAGAAATAAATCACAATTTCGCAGACGGAGGTATCATTCGCCCAAAAAATCACCATTTGCCTGTTTATGACTCACGTTGTTGCCTATGTTGTGCATTGCACCAAAGAGTCCCGAGGGTGTCCAATCGCGTATGTGCTGATGCTGATTCGTAAATCGCAGTTGGCGCCCGGTAGGCGAAGGATTCTGCGAAGCGTCCAGTAGTGCAGCGAACCATATGTGGAGAGGGATCATGTACAACGATTCTCTGTTCAACGCATTTGCCAGGTCCTTCGAAGCTCGAAGTCAGACCGACATGTCGATGGCTGAATATCTGGAGTCGTGTCGAGGCGATCCACTCCGATATGCCAATGCAGCGGAACGGTTGCTGGCTGCGATCGGCGAACCCATGATGATTGACACGGCCAGGGACCCGCGCCTTGGCCGTATTTTTTTGAACCGTACCATGCGCTCCTATCCGGCCTTCGCCGGCTTTCACGGCATGGAAGAAACCATCGAACGCATCGTCGGTTTCTTCCGGCATGCGGCGCAGGGCCTCGAAGAGCGCAAGCAGATCCTCTATCTGCTCGGACCGGTCGGCGGCGGCAAATCCTCGCTGGCCGAACGGCTCAAATCGCTGATGGAAGTTCACCCCATCTATGTGCTGAAGGCCGGCGACGAATTGAGCCCGGTGTTCGAGAGCCCCTTGAGTCTGTTCGATCCGGAATCGCTCGGGCCGATGATTGAAGAGAAGTACGGCATTCCGCGCCGTCGTCTCAATGGTCTGATGAGTCCGTGGTGCTACAAGCGCCTCGAAGCGTTCGGCGGCGACATCTCGCAATTCCGCGTCGCCCGCATCCAGCCGTCACGGCTGCGGCAGATCGCGATCGCGAAAACCGAGCCCGGCGACGAGAACAACCAGGACATCTCCTCGCTGGTCGGCAAGGTCGATATCCGCAAGCTGGAAACCTTCGCGCAGAACGACCCCGATGCCTACAGCTACTCCGGCGGCCTCAATCGCGCCAACCAGGGCGTGCTTGAATTCGTCGAAATGTTCAAGGCGCCGATCAAGATGCTGCATCCGCTGCTGACGGCGACGCAGGAAGGCAACTATATCGGCACCGAAAACATCGGCGCCATTCCGTTTACCGGCATCATTCTCGCGCACTCGAACGAATCCGAGTGGCAGAGCTTCAAGACCAACAAGAACAACGAAGCCTTCATCGACCGCATCTGCGTCATCAAGGTTCCGTACTGCCTGCGCGTCACCGAGGAGCAGAAGATCTACGAGAAGCTGATCTCGGGATCGGAACTCGCCTCGGCGCCGTGCGCGCCGGCCACGCTGGAGACGCTGGCGCGGTTCTCCGTGATGTCGCGTTTGCGCAAGCATGAGAACTCGACGTTGTTTGCGAAAATGCGGGTCTATGACGGCGAAAGCCTGAAGGAATCCGATCCGAAAGCCCGCAGCGTGCAGGAATACAAGGATGCCGCCGGTGTTGACGAGGGCATGGACGGCGCTTCGACCCGTTTTGCCTTCAAGGTGTTGGCCGCGACCTACAACCACGACACCTCGGAACTCGGCGCCGATGCGGTGCATCTGATGTATGCGCTCGAACAGGCGATCCGCAGGGAGCAACTGCCGGAGGAGGTCGAAAAGCGTTATCTCGAATTCATCAAGGCCGAGCTTGCGCCACGTTACGCGGAGTTCATCGGCCACGAGATTCAGAAAGCCTATCTCGAATCCTATTCCGATTATGGCCAGAACCTGTTCGATCGCTACGTTGACTACGCCGACGCCTGGATCGAAGATCAGGACTTCAAGGATCCCGACACAGGCCAACTGCTCGATCGCGAGCTGCTCAATCAGGAGCTGACCAAGATCGAAAAGCCGGCCGGGATCGCCAACCCGAAGGATTTCCGCAACGAGGTGGTCAAATTCTCGCTGCGGTCGCGGGCTCAGCACGGCGGCAAGAATCCGGGCTGGACCAGCTATGAGAAGATCCGGGAAGTGATCGAGAAGCGGATCTTCTCGCAGGTCGAAGACCTGCTGCCGGTGATCTCGTTTGGCTCGAAGAAGGATGGCGAGACCGAAAAGAAGCACGGCGAGTTTGTCGAGCGGATGGTGGAGCGCGGCTATACCGAGCGCCAGGTTCGCCGGCTGGTCGAATGGTACATGCGGGTCAAACAGGCAGGTTGAGAAGGATGTAAAAAGCCGCCATGCACATTGTTGATCGGCGCCTTAATCCGGGCAGTAAGAGTTCTCGAGAACCGTCAGCGCTTTCTGCGCCGAGCCAAGGCACTGGTGCGAGGCGCCGTCAAGAAATCGTCGCAGGAGCGCGACATCAAGGATGTCCTCGAAGGGGGCGAAGTCAGCATCCCCCTCGATGGCATGAATGAGCCGCGCTTCCGCCGCGAAGGCGGCACCCGCGACATGGTGCTTCCGGGCAACAAGAAGTTCGTCGAGGGCGACATGCTGCCGCGTTCCGGAGAGGGGCGCGGCAAGGCCTCCGATCCCGGCGAAGGCGATAGCGAGGATGCGTTCCGGTTTGTGTTAAGCCGGGACGAATTCGTCGATCTGTTTCTCGATGACCTGGAACTGCCCGACCTCGCCAAGCGGAAGCTGGCCGAAGCGGAAGGCGAGGGCATTCGCCGGGCCGGTTACGCCACCTCGGGCTCGCCGGCCAATATCTCCGTGAGCCGCACCGTCCGTCTCGCGCTGGCGCGTCGGGTGGCGCTGCGACGGCCACGGCCGGAACAGATCGCCGAACTCGAGGCCGAGGCGGCCGATTGCGATGAAGCGCGCCGCGCCGAGTTGATGGCCGAGATCGACGCGCTCAAGGCGAAAATTCGCCGGATTCCGTTCATCGATCCGATCGACATTCGCTACCGGCGGTTCGAAACCACGCCGAAACCGGTGGCACAGGCGGTGATGTTCTGCCTGATGGACGTGTCGGGCTCGATGACCGAGCACATGAAGGACCTCGCCAAGCGGTTTTACATGTTGCTCTACGTGTTCCTGAAACGGCGTTATCGCCACGTCGAGATCGTCTTCATTCGCCATACCGATCGCGCCGAGGAGGTGGACGAGGAGACCTTCTTCCACGGACCGGCATCCGGTGGCACGCTGGTATCGAGTGCGCTGCAGGCGATGCACGACATCGTGCGGTCGCGGTTTCGCCCCTCCGACTGGAACATCTACGCCGCGCAGGCCTCCGACGGCGACAATTCCAGTTCGGACGCCGAGGTCGCGGGCCGGTTGCTGACCGAGATGATCCTGCCGGTCAGTCAGTTCTTTGCCTATCTCGAAGTCGGCGAGAGCGGCGGTCACACCTTCGATCTGTCCGATTCATCGTTGTGGTCGCTCTATCAACGCTTGCGTGCCGACGGCGCGCCGCTGTCGATGCGAAAGGTCAGCGACCGCAGCGAGATCTTCCCGGTATTCCATGATCTGTTCCACCGTCGCGGCAAGCAGGAGAAGACTGCACCATGACCGAAACCTCCGAGCGGTTGTTTGAGGGAGCGGATTGGGATTTCCGGACACTGCAGCGTGTCCATGACGCCTGCGAGGAGATTGCGCTGTCCGAGCTGGGGCTCGATGTCTATCCCAACCAGATCGAGGTCATCACCGCCGAGCAGATGTTGGACGCGTATTCTTCGGTCGGCATGCCGCTGTTCTACAAGCACTGGTCGTTCGGCAAGCATTTCGCCCATCAGGAGGCTTCCTACCGCAAGGGATTCATGGGCCTCGCCTATGAGATCGTGATCAACAGTTCGCCGTGTATTTCCTATCTGATGGAGGAAAACACCGCGACCATGCAGACGCTGGTGATCGCCCACGCCGCGTTCGGCCATAACCATTTTTTCAAGAACAATTATCTGTTCAAGCAGTGGACCGATGCCGACGGCATTCTGGACTATCTCGACTTCGCAAAGGGCTATGTGGCCCAATGCGAGGAGCGGCATGGCCGGCTGGCGGTCGAACAGACGCTCGACGCGGCCCACGCATTGATGTCGCACGGCATCGATCGCTATCCCGGCAAGAAAAAGCTCGATCTTCGCACCGAGGAAAAGCGTGCCGACGAACGCCGTCAGCACGAGGAGGGCGCCTTCAACGATCTGTGGCGGACGGTTCCGACCGGGCCGGTCAAGACTCAAGCGTCCCTCAACACGGAGATGCGCCGCAAATTGCTGGGGCTGCCGCAGGAAAACCTGCTGTATTTCCTGGAGAAGACGGCGCCGCGCCTGAAACCCTGGCAGCGTGAGCTAATACGGATCGTTCGCCACATCGCCCAGTATTTTTATCCGCAAAGCCAGACCAAGGTGATGAACGAGGGGACCGCGACCTACGTGCATTACCGGATCATGACTCGCCTGCACGAGCAGGGCCGGCTCTCCAACGGCAATTTTCTCGAATTCCTGTCATCGCACACCAATGTGGTGTTCCAGCCCGACTTCGACGATCGGCGCTTTTCCGGCTTCAATCCTTATGCGCTCGGATTTGCGATGATGCAGGACATCGAGCGCATCGTGACGAATCCCGACGCCGAGGACCGCGAGTGGTTTCCGGAGATCGCGGGAAGAGGTGACGCGATGGCGGTGTTGCGGGATATCTGGGCCAACTACCGCGATGAGAGCTTCATCAGCCAGTTTCTCAGCCCGCGGCTGATGCGGCATATGCGGATGTTCCATCTGCACGACAATCCCGAGATCACCGAAGGCATCAAGGTGGATGCCATCCACGATGAGCGCGGCTTCCGTCGCGTTCGCCGCGAGCTGTCCAAGCAATATGACGTCGGCTTCATCGATCCGAACATCGAGGTCATCGATGTCGATCTGGCCGGCGATCGCCGGCTGATGTTGCGCCATGCCGTGGTGAAGGGCGCGCGGCTGAACGAGGCCGATACCAAGCGCGTGCTGCAGCATCTCGCCGATCTCTGGAGCTACGATGTCTCGCTGGTCGAGGTCGACCTGACCGGCAATGTGCTCAAGGAATACGTCCTGAACCCGCGGGGGATGGCGGCGGCGGCCTAAGCGCGGCCATTCGGCGCTGGCTTCGGCTTCAGCGCTGGCCTATATCGTCCGCTTCATGCGATTGAAATCCAGCATATGGGTGGCCGCGTATCTGCGCCGCTGCCAGACCGAGGGGATCTTCGGCGCCGTGCGTAAGCGCGGCGCGGAGGAGGCCGGCGCGGTCTTCGTCAAGGTCGCAACGCTCGACGGCAACGCCGTGCTGTACGCGCCGGCGCCGCAGACGGTTTACGATGAAAGCCGCCCGGTCGAGCGGCTGTTCACCGCGACATCGCCGCAGCCGGAAGCTTCCGTCGAGGAGCGGCTGATCAAGGAATTGCGGTTCGATCCGGATGCCTGGATCGTCGAAACCGAGGACCGGGCAGGGCGGCATTTCCTCGATCTGGCGAAGAGCTGAGCTAGAGGGGCGAGCGGGATGCGTTTGATTTGAGTCGAAGCGCACCGTCAGCTTACCTCTCCCCGCGCGCGGGGAGAGGTCGAAGCCGAAGGCTTCGGGTGAGGGGGCCGAGCCGCGAGTCAGAACTTGGTGAAACGCCCCCTCACCCCAACCCTCTCCCCGCAAGCGGGGAGAGGGAGAATGATCCGTCTCCGCTACGTCCTGGCCTAAATTCGTGCCGCTCTACCGCCCCGAGTTCTTCGAGCCGGTTCGTGGCGCGACGCTGGAGCCGGGTTGCACTGCGGGGCGGATCTGGCCAGCCGCCGCGCGGGCGCGATGGCGTTCGTCGTCGTATAGCGATGGCTGGTACTTGGCGCGGGTCACCGCCATGGTGGAGCCGCGCCACGCCGCCAGCATGACCAGCGCGGATCGTTCGCTCAAGCGGTCATACATCCGCGACAGCCGGTAGACGTTGGTGACGGACGATCCGAATTCGGGATTGAGGAACATCAGGACGCGCTGAAACACCGCGCTCGGCATGTCCAGCGCGCGCGCGGCGCAAGCCAGCGGTTCGCCACCGGGATCGTTGACCACCTGGGCCGCTATCCGCGACGGCAGGATCAGCGCCTCGCCGAGTTCCAGCGTGAAGTTTTCGATGTCGGCTGCGAACGCCGCCATCTCCAGCGTCTCGATCGCGCGCGCGGCGCGTGCGGCCGGGATCCGCGCCGACGCCCGCAGCGGCGTCTCCGCAAGATTATGCAGGATCTGCCCGCGCTCGCTGGCGCTGGCGCCGAAAAACATGTCGCTGATCTCGGCGGCGTCTTTCGGCTGCATCGACAGATTCGACGCCATCCGTAGTTCGGCATCGGTCGGCGCCTTGATCGGCGGCGCGACTGGCGCAGGCGGCGCGGCAATCTCGGGGGCGGCCGGCATGCGCTGCCCGGATGGCGCGGGCCTTAGCCCGAGTTTCTTCAACACTTCGATCGGCGTGCCCGGATAGACCGCAAGCCGCGCCCGGACCGCGGCGCGCGTCGCGTCGTCGACCTGATCGATCAGGCGCGAGGTCAGCTCAATGAACTGCCGCGCCTCGTCCTCGCTGTGCGCGCGAGCCTGAACGTAAAGGTCGGTCAGCACCCGCAGCAAAGTCGGACGAATATCGACGCCTTCCCGACGGGACAACGTCATCAACCCATCGAAACCGGGGAAAAGCGGGGCTGCGGTCATGTCTGGTGTACGCGACTGAGAAATGCTCCGGCCAGCCTATGCAGGTTCGTTTAATGGCTCGTTAAGGAAAACAAGGCGTGAAAAGTTGTTGCGGTTTTCCCGCTATTATTGCGCCAGCGGCTGTCGCGAGTGATGCGGCGCGGCAACAGTAAATTAAGATGCCGTTAACCACGTCCTGTTCTTAATGAAGCTCAGTCGCCGGCCAAATCAGGCCAGAGCCGCGACGAGAGAGAGCTTGATATGGGTACCATCCTTGAATTTCCGGCGGATGCGGCTTCGCGGCGGCCGGGCTCAACCATCGATGGCGGTCCGCGCGAAGCCATTTCGCGCAAAGATATGGGCACCATCTTGATCCTCCCCGTCGTCCGCATCGAACGCGCCCCCGAAGAAACCAGCGGCGGCCGCGGACCGGAAGAAGGCACTGCCGCTCCCGGACGCCGGCGCCGTCGGCGCTAAACAATCGGACATTTCAAAATGCCGGAGACGTATTTTCCGATCCGGACAGGACGGCGGGTTTCGATTTCATCGTCGGGGCTGACACTGATCCTGCTGAGCCTCGCGCTCGGCGGCTGCAGCGGCGGCGATTTCGGCCGCACCCGCGAAGATTTTCGTAACGACGACATGCACCGCTGGATCGGCGGCGAGGTGACGGGAAGCGTCGGCCTGCACGCCTCGCAATTCCAGCTTACCGATTATGAGCGCCAGCTTCGCGATCTCGCTTATCCCCTGATCGAGCCGCCGCATTCGCGCCCCGCATGGAAGAGCGTGTTCGGCGATTACCAGCCGTTGCCCTCGCCGTGGCGGCAGGGTGCGCCGGGGTTCGACCGCTCGGCCTATGGCCGCATGCTGATCGATGAGCCGCACCGTTCGGATGCGTCGCGTTATTCCCAATTGATCGACGATGTGCGCGACGACATCACGCGCTTCGAGCCGTTCTTCGCGTCCGCCATCCGCGTGCTCGATCTCGACCGCAAGCGAAACGCCAGCCTCGCTCACGTTTCCGAATTGTCGCCGCGCGAGCGCGCCGACGCGGTCGCCCGCATGGAAGAGAACACCCTGATCGTGCAGTGGGTGCAGCAGTGCCTGGAGCGGCGGATCTCCTCCTACCGCTGGGCGCTGGAACGGCTGGTGATCCAGGCGCCCGACAACATGGCGGCCGACGCCGACCGCCTGATCAACGAACTCGCCGCGCAAACCGCCAATCCGCCGGTCGCGGCGCGGCCGGTGATCGGGCACGCGCTGAGCACGCGCGGGTAGGGCAGTGTCGAAGCGGTTGATCGGGGTCGATCACCGTGTTTCGCGACACAGGGAATTCAGCGCGTAGCTCGGATGAGCGAAGCGACATCCGGGACTTTGTTCTGTGCTCCTGCATGTCGCGGAGCCTGTCATCGGGCGCGCATTCGCGCGACCCGTTGGCTCATGCAGGCTACCGGTTCGCGATGATGCTTCGCATCACGCGGATGACGGTGGCAAGAAAGCCGGTCACCGAGGAGAGCACGAAGGAAACCGTTAAAACCATTGCGCAGGGAAGGCCGGACTGCTTCCGCTGAACCTGTATGCTCGTGTGCGTCTTTCTCTCTGTCTTTGCACGCGAGACCGCGGGTGCAGCGCGCACCCGGTCTTCCCTGCGCCCTCCCTTGAGGGTCGCCTGCTCCCCTTGGGGTAGCACTGCGCCCTCTGACGGAAGAGGGCAGAGTTTTCCAGCAAAACTCGGGCGTAACGTGCCGCGAGATCGCGAAGTTATGTTTGCGAACGGCGTCTGCGGCTTCACCTCGCCCCGCTTGCGGGGAGAGGTCGGCGCGCATCGTTAGATGCGCGACGGGTGAGGGGGCCTTTCCGCGAGTCCGGCTTTGTTGAAACGCCCCCTCACCCGCTCGCAAGCGCTCGCGACCTCTCCCCGCAAGCGGGGCGAGGTAAGAAGGCGCCGCTGTTTGAAATGTGAATCCGTAACCCGCGGCCCATCCGGGCATGATCGGTCACGCGGTAAGCTTGCGCGGCTAACTATTTTCGCAGCAATCGTTCGCGCTGCGCTCAGCGCTTCGCGGCGGGTCCGACCTGCTTCGCGGGCGGTTCGGTCTGCAACTGGCAACTCGAGGCGGCGAGGGCCGCCTGCGCCTGCGGCATCAGGCCGGGCTCGGCGGCCAGCGCCTTCAGCACGATCAACCCGGTGGTGCTGGGTAGAATCGATGATCAGCCGGTCGGCCGCGGTGACGTCCTCGTCTTCCGGCAGGTCGGCGTGCTGCGCCTCGGTCATCAGATCGAGTTCGATCACCTTGCGTCCGGCCGATCGGTCGTTGATCGCGTAATACGCCACGTCGCTGCGGGTATAGAACGACACCGAGGTGTAGGATTGTGTAACCGGCACCGCGAGCTTGATCGGGCCGCCGGACAGATCATAACGGCAGATCGCCGTTGCGAACGCCGGGTCCATGAACGGCATCAGCGTATTGCCGGGATCGGCTGGTGGCAGCGCGGTGACGGCGTTGAGCTTGGTGATCGGCGTCAGCCGCGAATAGGCATCCTGGCTGGCGATCCGCGGCAGCGCCAGCACGCTGACGAGGTGTACGACGCCGCCCAGCAGCACGCCCGCGATAATCGTGAACAATAACCGGATCACGGGCACCCCACCGTCGCGATCGAGGGCATCGGCGCGTCGCGCGGCGTTCGCGTCGCCACGCCCACCGGCGTATCGTAGAGCCGCAGCATCAGTCCGTAACGCTCGATGCCGCCGGTCGGCAGCCAATTGCCGGCGCGCGACCGCGACGCGATCCGAACCTCGAAGGTGCCGTCCGCGCCGCGAATGATTTCCTGGCTGGTGAAGCCGTAGCGCTGCAGCGAATTGGCGACCAGATGTCCCTTCTGGTCGTAGAGCGACAATGTCCAGAATCGTGCGGCCGGTGTCACGCCGCTGACGACCACGTCACATCGGCCATCGAGCGGCTTCTTGCGGTCATCCGTCGTCGCCAGGAATGCGACGCCGTCGCCCTGGCCGATCGGCAGATCGCCGCTGCGGGCGATCGAGGCGCGCGAATAGGGATCGACATCGGCGGTACCGGTCTTGGGGCGTGCGGTCCACGCGCCGATCTTCAGTGTGCCGAAATTGGTGCCGCGTGTCGCCGTCATCCACGTTGCGCCGAGACCGACGAAGGTGGCGAGAACGAGCGCCAGCAAGGTGGTGAAGATCAGCCGCACGGTCAGTTCTTGCGCGGGGCTGATGCAGTGGGATCGCCGGGCGTCGCCGCCGCAAAACTTTCCGGGAAGGCGAGCGAGGTCGACGACACTGGTTTGGCCGGCTTGGTCGGATCGCTTGAGGTCACGCCACCAGCGGTTTTGGCGGCATCGTCGAGCATTTTTTCGACCTGCACCAGAATATCCGCGCCGCGCCTGGTGAGCACCGGCGGCGGTCCGGGCTTGATATCCAGAACCTTCGGCGCCGCGCCGTTGGCCGCGACCGTCGCGGCATTCGCGGGCGGCGTCGGCAGCTTGGTGCCCATGCCCACGCCCGGCAGTTCCTTGACCTCAACGCCCTGATGCGCCGCGACCATGATGTCGTGCCAGGTCTGTGCCGGCAGTGCGCCGCCGGTCATCCGGTTGGTCGGCGAGTAATCGTCGTTGCCGTACCACACCGCGCAGGTGAAGTTGCCGGTATAGCCGACGAACCAGGCGTCGCGATACGCGTTAGTGGTGCCGGTCTTGCCGGCGGTCGGAATGCCGTCGAGCGCGGCGCGCCGCGCGGTGCCTTCGCTGACCACGTGGCTCATCATGCCCGCCATGTCGGCGGCAACCGAAGCCGGGATCGCCTGCCGCGGCTTCGGCCCGTCGCGGTCGAAGCGCCAGACCAGATCGCCGGCGCCGGTGCGCACTTCCAGCACCGAATGCGGCGTGACGGCGCGGCCCTTGTTCGGGAATGTCACGTAGGCCACGGCATGTTCGAGCACCGTGACTTCGTCGGCGCCGATCGGCAGCGACGGCGTGTCCGGCAGCGGCGCCGTGATGCCGAAGCGGCGCGCCACTTCGACGATCTTGGCGCGGCCGGCTTTCGGCCCGGCCTTGCCGCCGAGCGCGATCGACAATTTGACCGGAACGACGTTGATCGAGTGGGTGATCGCCTGGGTCAGCGTCACCGCGCCGGAATAAGAATGGCCGTAGTTCTGCGGGCACCAATTGCCGATGCAGACCGGGCCGTCGACCACGATCGATTTTGGCGTGAAGCCGTTCAAGAGCGCGGTGGTGTAGACGTAAGGCTTGAACGACGAGCCGGGCTGGCGATAGGCGTCGACGGCGCGGTTGAACTGGCTCGCGCCATAGTCGCGGCCGCCGACCATCGCGCGGATACCGCCGTCGAGATCGGAGACGACGGTCGCAGCCTGGGTCGCGTGATAATCGCGTCCGAATTGGCGCAACTGGTTTTCGATGGCGTCTTCGGCGGCGTGCTGCACGTTCATGTCGATCGCGGTGCGGACCACGAAGACACGCTCATTGTAGGATTTCGGAAAGGTGTCGACCAGCTTGCGCATCTCGTCGAACGCGTAGTCGAGATAGTAGTTCGGCGAATTCTCGTCGCGGCGATCGACCGCGGTGGCGGGATTGCGCCGTGCGCCGAACACCTGGCCCTCGGTCATGAAGCCGGCATCGACGAGGTTATCCAGCACCACGTTGGCGCGGGCGCGGGCCGCGGGCAGGTTGATGTGCGGCGCGTATTTGGTCGGCGCCTTGAACAGGCCGGCCAGCATCGCGGCTTCGGCGAGATTGACGTCGCGCGCCGACTTGTTGAAGTAGAAATGCGCGGCGCCGTCGACGCCGAAGGTGCCGCCGCCCATATAGGCGCGGTCGAGATAGAGCTTCAGAATTTCGTTCTTGGTAAGCCGCGTCTCCAGCCAGATCGCCAGGAAGGCTTCGTTCACCTTGCGCTCGATGGTGCGCTCGTTGCTCAGGAACAGGTTTTTTGCCAGCTGCTGCGTGATCGACGAGCCGCCCTGGCGCACACCGCCGGCCTGCGCGTTGGTGACGAGCGCGCGCGCCAGTCCGGGGAAGTCGATGCCGAAATGGTCGTAGAAGCGGCGGTCTTCGGTCGCCAGCGTCGCCTTGATCAGATTGTCCGGAAAATCTTCCAGCGGGATCGAGTCATTGTGCTTGATGCCGCGGCTGCCGATCGGATTGCCGTAGCGATCGAGGAACGTCACCGCGAGATCGGACTTCTTCAGCCAGTCCTCGTCGGCGGTTTCGCGAAACGCCGGCACCGCCAGCGCCAGCATCAGGATCAGACCACCGAGCCCGATGGTCGCGGCCTCCGACAGCGGCTCGATGAACACCCAGCGCTTCCAGCGGCCGACGTAAAAGCGATCCATGAACGTCGAATAGCGCTCATAGAGCTCGCGCGCGCCTTTGCCGGACGAGAACAGGGTCGAGTCGATGCGCGCGTCCAGATCCAGGAAGAAGTGCTGGATCTTTTGCTTCCATTTCGGCGGCAGGATCTGAGGCACCGGGGCCCTTGGTCAGTTCGAAAGCGCTCGGGTGCCCACTGGGCACCATCAAGACGTTTTGCGGAAGTGTTGCGGCAAACCCAAGGCGCCTTTACAAGGCGTATCGACGCCGTTGGGGACTCGCTGGTTTTGTAGCCGAGCGGGGGCGATAAACCAATGGTGCTGCTGTGATATTGATCGGCAAGGCTAACGTCGCGCACACCCGTTGTGGGCTGTCTGACAACGCCCCTTGCCGCGCTGCCACCGCAGCCCCTAGAACGGCTGCAGCCGTTACCCTCCGGAACCTTTTGACAGCATGACCGCCGCTTCCAAGCCGCCCTCGGGTCAAGAGGGATTCTTCTGGAAAACCAAGACGTTGGAAGAGATGTCCAGCGCCGAATGGGAGAGCCTGTGCGACGGCTGCGCGCGGTGCTGCCTGGAGAAGCTGGAAGACGAGGATACCGGCAAGATCTATTTCACCCACGTTTCCTGCAAATTGCTCGATGCGGGCACCTGCGGCTGCAAGGACTACAAAAACCGCTCCGACCAGGTTCCGGACTGTGTCCGGCTGACCCCTGAAAACGTCCGTACCCTGAACTGGCTGCCGCCGAGCTGCGGCTACAAGCTGGTCGCGGAGGGACGCGACCTCTATTGGTGGCATCCCCTGATTTCAGGCGATCCCGATACGGTGCATGAAGCCGGGGTTTCCGTGCGCGGGCGGGTGCAGGGTACCGAAAACGAGATCGCGGATGCCGATCTCGAGGACCATATCGTGCAGTGGCCGGCGCTGTTGCCGAAGCGGGCCCGGCTCAAAAAGCGGCCTAAATCCTGAAAAATCCGCCCTGATCCGATCACGCGATTGCGATTGTGCTTTGCGGGAGGCACCCATGCGCCCAACCCGCTGCCGCAAGACGGATTTGCCGCGTACATAACGGGCGACAGAACGATTCCTTCGCGCTTTTAGCGCCGTGCAGCAAATCATACGCCTGATGAACAAGTTCGAACGGCAGAGCGGTCAACCTGCCGACCACCAGATATTGTCCGACGAACTCGCCAGCGAGCTCTCCCATATCACGACCGAGGTCCTCGATCTCAGTGAGGCGCCGCCGCTTGCGCCGCGCACGCCGCTGACCCAGAGCGAGGTCCGCACCATCCTGATGAGCCTGATGCTGACGATGTTCCTGGCCGCATTGGACCAGACCATCGTCGCGACCGCGCTGCCCACGATCGGGCGCCAGTTCCAGGACGTCTCCAGCCTGTCATGGGTGATCACGGCCTATCTTTTGGCGTCGACCGCGGTAGCACCGGTGTTCGGCACGCTGAGCGATATTTACGGCCGCCGCGCCATGATCATCGCCGCGCTGAGCCTGTTCATCGCGGGATCGGTGCTGTGCGGGATCGCGCCGAACATGCCGGTGCTGATCCTGGCGCGCGGCCTGCAGGGGCTCGGCGGCGGCGGCATCATGCCGATCGTGCAAACCGTGATTTCCGACGTCGTGACGCCGCGTGAGCGCGGCCAGTACCAGGCCTATTTCAGCGGCGTATGGACCGCGGCCGGAATCGGCGGACCGGTGCTCGGCGGTGTGTTCGCCGAACATCTGCACTGGTCGATGGTGTTTTGGATCAACGTGCCGCTGGGATTGGGCGCGCTGGCGCTGCTGTTGCCCAAGATGGGCAAGATCCCGGTGTTCCACCGCATGCGCAAGGTCGATTGGGTCGGCGGTGTGTTGCTGATGGCGTCCGCGGTGGTGTTCATGCTGGTGTTGACCTGGGGCGGCAACCGCTTCCTCTGGCTGTCGCCGACCATTATGGCGATGCTCGGATCGTCGATCGCGTTGGCGTTCGCGTTTGTCTGGCATGCCCGAAATGCCGAAGAGCCGTTCCTGCCGCTGTCCTTGTTGGGTGGAACGGTCGCGCCCTACGCGATGGCCGCGGGCGGTTGCGCGATGGGCGCGATGATCGGACTGACCGTGCATCTGCCGCTTTATTACGAGGTGGTCTACCACCTCAGCGCCAGCGAGGCGGGACTTGCGCTGATTCCGCTGGCGGCCGTTTCGACCTGCGGTGCCGCGATCGCAGGCCAGACCATGGCGCGCGCCACGCACTACAAGCGGGTGGCGATCATCGGATTGACGGGCGCAGCGCTGGTTGCCTGTGTATTCACATTCGTGCCGCTGCCGCTATGGGCGCTGCTGGTGCTGCTGGCCGTGTTCGCGCTCGGGCTCGGTACGACGTTTCCGATCAGCGTGGTCGCGCTGCAGAATTCGGTGGTGCGTTCACAGGTCGGCACCATTACCGGGGCGATGAATTTCTTCCGCGCACTGATGGCATCTTTCACGGTGGCGGCCTTCAGCGCGATCCTGCTGATGGCGCTCGGCGCCGATATTTCGCTGGGCGGTGAGCATCGCGGCCCGGTGAATTCGATTTCCGCCTCCGACATGATCATCGCGTTCCGCTATGTGTTCGCCGCTGCGGCGGTGCTGCTGGCCACCGGCGCGCTGTGCATCGGGCTGATGGAAGAAAGGCCGCTGGAGGGGCCGGCCAAGAAATCGGTGCCGCTGACGGAATAGGGCGTTAGCTCAAACCGGCTGCGCCGGCCGCGTATCGATTTCGCTTCTGAGTACGGTAAAAATCGATCGCCTCGACGTCGGGCTCGTCGTCAACCACTAAACCAAAACGCTCACGTCTGACCTCAGGTCTTGCTTGAGGGATTGCAGGTGCGCGGCAGTACGACGGTGAATTCCGTGAACTGTCCCGGTTCGGTCACGACCTCGATCGTGCCACCATGTTGTTTCACGATGATGTCGTGGCTCATCGACAGGCCGAGCCCGGTGCCTTCGCCGGCCGGCTTGGTCGTGAAGAACGGGTTGAACATCTTCTCCTTCACCTCATCCGGAATGCCGGTGCCGTTGTCGCGAATACGGATCTCGACGTGGTTGCCGCGATCCGTCGTGGTGGCACTGACCACAGGATCGAAATCCTCGTTATCGGTCCTGCGCTTGTTGACGGCGTAGAAGCCGTTCGCAATCAGGTTCAGGAAGACGCGGGTGATTTCCTGCGGAAACATCTCGATCATGCCGGCGTTCGGATCGAAATTTCGTTGCAGGGTAACGTTGAACTGCGGTTTCTCGGCGCGCGCACCATGGTAGGCGAGGTTTAGGCTTTCATCGACCAGCGCATTGATATCCGCGGGCCGGTGCTCGCCCGAACCTTCGCGCGAATGCAACAGCATGTTCTTGACGATGGAGTTGGCCCGCTTGCCGTGCTGGACGACCTTTTCGAGATTGCCCTTGAGCATACCGGTCAGTTCTTCGACTTCTTCGCGGATATTGTCGTCGAGCGGGGCGGGCTTGAGCACGTCGGTCAGCTCGCCGGTCAATTCCGCCGAGAGGGCTGCGAAATTATTGACGAAATTGAGCGGGTTCTTGATTTCGTGCGCGATGCCGGCGGTGAGCTGGCCGAGCGAAGCGAGCTTTTCGGTCTGCACCAGCCGATCCTGCGCGGTGCGCAATTCGTCGAGCGAAGCGGCAAGCTCCCTGGTGCGGGCCTGCACCTCGTCGAACAGGCGGACATTGCCGATGGCGATCACGGCCTGGTCGGCGAAGGTTTGCAACAAGGAGATCTGCTTGTCGCTGAACGGCCGCACGTCGGTGCGCCGAAGCACGATTACGCCGATGCTTTCGCCTTCGCGCAGCAATGGCACACACAAAACGGTGTGAACGTTGGTCAGGCGCGCAAACTCCCGGGCCCGGGGGAATTGTTCGCCTTCGGGCCCAAGAAGGTCATGCACATGTACCGGCGCGCGGTCGATCATCGCGAGACCGGCCACCCCGTGACGATCGATGGGTTGTCGATCCCAGACGACCGGAATTGACCCGTGTTGCGTCTGGAACACGAGTATCGTCGCCCTCTCTCAGGGTCGCAAGCGCATCGTCGGCCGCGCACAATTCGCATGCGCTCTCGACGATCGCCTTGAGAACCGGTCGGACGTCGGTCGGTGACGAGGCGATCACCCGCAAAATGGTGCTGCTGCCGGTCTGGTAGGTCAGCGCTTCCGTGAGATCGCGGGTCTTCGCCTGCACCTCGTCGAACAGACGCGCGTTTTCGATCGCTATCACGGCCTGGTCGGCGAAGGTCTGCAAGAGCTCGATCTGGCGTTGGGGAAATGGACCGGCCTGCGAACGCGCGATCACGATGACGCCGACAACAGCGTTGTCGCGCGTCATCGGGACCGCCAGCGTCGATCGAAGCTGGCCCAGGCTCGAATCCTGCTCGGTGGCGTTTCGAATGGCCTCCCTGACCTTGGGGTCGAACTCCGGATCTTCGAAGAAGTCCGTGATGCTCTGCACCTCTCCCGTCATGATGACGCGTTCGGCGGCCGTGCCACGGCCCGCCCGTATCGGGCGCCCCTTGAACAGCAGGTTCGCCTGCGCGACGCCCGTGCCGGCGGTGGCCTTGCATTCGAAGGCCTCATCGCCCCGCAGATACAGAAGCCCCAGGCTGGCGCCACAGAGTTTGTAGGCTGACTCCACCAGCGTATCGAGCACCGTCTGCAGATCGAAGACCGAACGGCTGATCACTTTGAGCACGTCGGCGGTTGCGGTCTGGTGCTGCAGCGCTGCTTCCTGCACCTCGTCGAACAGGCGCACGTTCTCAATCGCGATCACCGCCTGGTCGGCGAAGGTCTGTAGCAATCGCACATGATGGCCAGCAAATTCGCCGGGCTCCGTTCGCGAAACATTGATCGTACCGATCACTTTTTTGTCGTGTAACAATGGCACGACGAGCAGGCTGCGATAGCCGCGCATCCGCGCTAGCTCCTGCATGGCAGGCTGCGCCGCCCATTCGATTTCGACGTCGCGGATGTGAAAAATCTCGCCGTCGCGAATCGCTTCGGCCCAGGCTGGTCCCGTCAGTGGCTGGGGAAACGAGGATTGCAAGGCGGCATCGGCCGCGGGACTGGTCGGCGTGAAAGCCGACAGATGCACCGCATCGTCGATGATGCTGAACACGGCGGTCGAGAGGGCGCCGATCAGCCTGTTGGCGCTGGTGGCGATGGCTTCGAACACCGGCTGCACATCGGACGGCGAACTGGCGATGACCTTCAGGATGTCGGCGGTCGCGGTCTGTCGTTCCAGCGCTTCCCGGGTCTGGTTGAACAGCCGCGCGTTCTCGATCGCGATCGCCGCCTGATCGGCGAAGCTTTGTTGCAACGCGAGTTCTTCATTGCTGAACGGAGCTAGCCGGTCACGGTAGACGATCAGCGCTCCGATCGCCTTGCCCTTGCTCCGCAGCGGCGAGCCGGACATCGACCGCGTGCCGGCGGCGCGCACGTGGGGCAGACCTGGCCAGTCCGATATCGCGGGATCGACATTGTTGAGGTCGGGGACGTGGACCTGCCGGTTCTCGGCGACGATCGTGCCGGGCATGTTATGGCCGCCGATCTTGAGTTGGGACTCCGGAACGCCAGCACCGACGCGCTTTGAACTGTCGCCGACGCGGATCGTCTTTTCCCATCCGTCGCCTTCCGCGATCTGGATCGTCGCGCTGGTGGCACCAAACAGGTGCATGGAGGTCTCGGCGATCTGATGCAGCGAGCGGTCGGCGTCGCCCGAGGTGCCGGCAATGGTACTCAGGATGTCGGCGCTGGCGTTCTGGCGATCCCGTGCGATGCCGAGTTCGGCTCGTAGCCGGGCATTTTCCTCAGCGGTTGCGGTTTGCTGGGCGATTGCCGCATCGTGCGCTGCAAAGCTGGAATCGAGGCGCTGTTCGAGCTCGGCCACCAGCCGGCTTAGGTCTGCCACCACATCCTGCGGAAGCGCCGTCATTCGCTCAAATCCGTTCGCCCCTTACCCGGCTGCATCGGCTTGGATCATGGCACGCCCATGCCGGCCGACAATTGCCTGCCCAGATAGCCAGTATCGGAGTATTGGTCAAAGATCGCCGGCGCTCAAGTGCCGGACGCGATCGCCGAAACGAAGTCCCCGGGTTCAGGTGCCGGGCCTTGAAACCTCGGTCTCCTTGCTGGTGATGAATTCCAGCAGCACGGGGATGCCCTCCTGGGTCTTCTGGATGCCGCGCTTGATGGCGGGGATGATGTCTTCCGGTTTCGTCACCCGCTCGCCATAGCCGCCGAAGGCGCGCGCCATCGCGGCATAGTCGCCGGAAATATCGGTCGAGCGATATTTTTCAGTCGATACCGGCATCACCTTCAGTTCGATCGCCATGCTGAAATTATTCAAAAGGATCGACATGATCGGAATGCGTTCGCGCACCGCGGTTTCGAAATCCATGCCGGTAAAGCCGATCGCGGCGTCGCCCCAGACATTGATGCAGAGCTTGTCTGGTTTTGCCAGTTTGGCCCCCATGGCGAGCCCGAGGCCATAGCCAAGCTGCGTGGTCTTGCCCCAGCCGATATAGGACAACGGCTCGACCGACTTCCAGAACGGCGAGAGCTGGTCGCGCGGGCTGCCGGCGTCGTGAGTGATGATGGTGTTCTTGATATCGACGGTGTGCTGCAGGTCCCACAATACGCGATACGGATTGAGCGGCGCATCGTTGTGCGTCAGCTTGGGCATCCATTTCGCCAGCCACTCCTTGTGTGACGCTGAGATCTCGGCGGCGACGGCGCTGGCATCGCGATCCGACGTCACGGTTCTGCCGACCTCGTCGAGCAGCGCATCGAGCACCAGGCCGGCGTCACCGACCAGCCCGATCCTGGCCTCGACATCCTTGTTGAGATGCGCGGGATCGAGCGTCGAATGAATGATGGTCTTGCCCTTCGGCATTGCGATGCCAAACGAGGTTTCCGTAAACGAACAGCCGATGCCGAAGATTACATCGGCTTCGCCCAGGAATTTTGGCACCGCGCGCGGCACCGCGAGGCCGCCCGAACCCAGCGAAAGCGGATGCGTCTCCGGAAAGGACGACTTGCCGCCGAGACTCGTCGTCACCGGGATCGCAAGCCGTTCCGCCAGCCGCTTCAGTTGTGGCCACGCCTGCGCGTAATGCACGCCCTGGCCGGCATAAATCACCGGCCGCTTGGCGCCGATCAGCAGCGCTGCCGCTTCTTTCACATGCACGGGATCGGCGCCGTAGCGGGTGCGCAGCACCGGCGTGTAGTTCAGCGGCTCCGGCACTTCCTCGTTCCACATATCGGCCGGGATTTCGACGATGACCGGACCGCCGCGGCCGTTCTTCAGTTTTGTGAAAGCGCGTCGAAAAATATTGCCGACTTCAGCGGCGATATTGATCGGCTCGGAGGATTTCGAAAACGCCTTCATCGCCTGGCTGGAATTGAAATTCGGTTCGATGTTCGCGATGCGGCGCGCATAGCCCATCGGCAGCACTAGCACCGGCACGGATTCACCGTAGCATTGCGCCACCCCGCCCATGGCGTTTTCTGCGCCGGGGCCGTGCTGCATGCAGAAGGCGCCGATGGTGCGCCCGGAGGTGACGCGGGAGATCGCGTCGGCCATGTGCAGGCCGATGCGTTCCTGCCGGACCATCACCGGCCGGATGTCGGCAGCGGCCGCATGCTCGATGAGGTGATTGACCGGATAGCCGCAGAGAATCTCGATTCCCTCGCGCTTCATGATTTCTGCAATCGCAGTGCCGAGCTTCATGCCTGGTCCTCCCTTGTACTAGCCGATGTTGGGCTCGGCCTGATCGGTTAGTTGGAACAGGAATTCGTCGATCGGTAAAGCGTGCGCACAAGCTATCAGGCGAAGCTCTGGTATCCTGTTTTGCATCTCGGCCGGTGGCGGCGCGATCATTTCGGGCAGGGGGCGGTGGTTGCGGACGAACACCGCCGTTCGAATAGTGGCCGGGATAAACTACCTGGCGTTCACGCCGCGGCTCAGTAGGGCAGCCATCAAATGAAGGAAGGCGCGACTGACAGGTCGATCGGATTTCGCGAGCGATTCAACGGCGCGCTGTTCTTCGGCGCTGTCGCTCAGGATGGCGATAAAGTTTTTTTTCGATTCCCGTTCTTGCGCCGACATGTTCGCTCACCCCTCGGGGATTCCGATCCGGCCATCGTGCAAAGCCGATGCAAAACCGGAAGTAAATTTTCTCCCCCGTATGACTACTGATCGCGCCATCCGGTTCACGTCAAACGGCGTCGGAAGCGCGCGGTATGGGTGTATGGCGGAAAGGCCGGCCGCGGTCTTAACCGCTCGTTTAGCGTGTTGATCGACATGCCGGCAACTCGCGCCCATCGAGATTCCCTCGGAGGCAGCGGCGTGAAATAATGGGACATAGAAGGATTGGGCGTGGGAGAGCGGAATCGCGCGTCAGCGGGAGTTTTGAATGCGTCGGCTGTTTTCGAGGTTCCTGAGCGACCAATCCGGCGCTACCGCCATCGAATATTGCCTGATTGCGTGCGGTATCGCGCTGGCGATTATCGGCACCGTCCAAGGCATCGGGCCCCAGCTCAATACCAAATTTACGTCGATCAACAGCTCGCTGAAATAGACACCGCGCGCGCAAGCGCCGGGGTGATCGAAAAGCGCCGTCACTGGCCTTTGCCGTCCCCATTCAGGGCCCGCAGCATGGCGATCCGCGCGAACATCAGCCAGCCGCCGCCGGTCTCGGCCGCGTTGATCAGGTTTTCGACCGCAAGCTGCCAGTGCGGGTGCTGCTGCTTGGCGTCGGGCAGCCTGATGATGTAGTCGGCGGCCTGCTGCAGCGTGACAAGTTTGCGCTCGCCGCGTAGCGCAATCGGCTCGTCGAACGGCGTCGACCACGGCATCGTAGGCTACCGCGATCCAGCGTCGAATTACCCTGCCTTCTTCGATCGGGCCGCCGGCGTGCGTGCGGCCTTCTTCGGCTCTGGCTTCGAAGTTTCCTTGGCCGTTTCCTTGGCGGCGCGTTTGCCGCCGCCGCTGATCGGCAGCAGCATTTCGCGCTGACCTTCGACGCGCTTCTTCGGCTTCTTGCCTTTGGTATTCGTGTTGGCCTTGGCAGGGGCCTGCTTCTCGCTGGCGAGGCTGCGCTTGAGCGCGTCCATCAGATTGATGACGTTGCCGCCTGATTTCGGCGTAGCCTTTGCCGTGGCCGGCAGGCCATTGCGTTTCTGGTTGATGAGATCGACCAGCGCGGATTCGTAGCGATCCTCGAACTGGTCGGGCTCGAACGAAGCGGATTTCTGCTCGACGATGTGCTTGGCCAGATCCAGCATATCCTTGGTGACTTTGACGTCCTGGATGTCGTCGAAATATTCCTTTTCGCCGCGTACCTCATAGGGATAGCGCAGCAGCGTACCCATCAGGCCCTTGTCGAGCGGTTCCAGCGCGATGATGTGCTCGCGGTTGGTCAGCACCACACGGCCGATCGCAACCTTGTTCATGCTGCGGATGGTTTCGCGGATTACCGCGAACGCATCGTGGCCGACCTTGCCGTCCGGCACGAGGTAATAGGGGCGGATCAGAAAGCGGTTGTCGATATCGGTTTTTGGAACGAACTCGTCGATCTCGATGGTGCGGGTCGACTCCAGCGCGATGTCGTCGAGTTCGTCTTTTGTGACTTCGATATAGGTGTCGGTGTCGATCTTGTAGCCCTTCATGATGTCGTCGGCGGCGACTTCCTCGCCGGTGTCGGCATCGACCTTGGCATATTTGATGCGATGGCCGGTCTTGCGGTTGATCTGGTTGAAGCTGACTTTTTCGGTATCCGACGTCGCCGGATACAGGGCGACCGGGCAGGTCACGAGTGAAAGGCGCAGGAAGCCCTTCCAGTTGGCGCGGGGGGCCATGGGATACTCCGAAACGCTACAGACCACCGCGGAGGGTACCACCGGGGGACCCGAATTTAAACCAATCCTGCGGGGAATCTCCTAACGGCGTTAACCGTGGCCGGGACGGATCGTTCCGAGGCCACGCGGCGGCCTTTTGCACGGTCCGGCGGCCGAATTTGGCGGGCTGAAAACCCGGAACATCATTCCCGATCGAGCGTTGCTTTCGGCAGGTGGTGTCGAGGCATTAGCTGGCGTTACAGGCACTTACGCAATGAGGTTCCCCATGGCAACCAGACAGCATGAGCAGATCGTCGAAACCCCGACCGAGGCACGCCAGGCCGAGCCCGGCCCGTCGGTGCTGGCCCTGCTTGCGGCCTCCACCGGCCTTGCGGTGTTGATCCTGGGCGTCCTCTGGTTTGTGTTCTTCCGTACCTGAGCCGCGCAAGACGAGCAGCACGCGGGGCCGCGCCGTGGCCGTGTGCAAGGGGGCTCCAGTTCGCAACGTGCCGAAATCTCCACACCACAATCGTCCGTCCAGTCGGGGTGCGACAATTTGAAACTCCGTCTAACATGGCGGAGCGGCAACCTATTGGGGCTTTCGATTCGCCACGTTAGGCGTGCGGTACAGCACGGAACCTGCGGGCGCTCCGAGCGACATCGGCCGAACCTGTTGGGCGTGACCGGAAACCGTTGGGCTGTCTGGAAGAAATTGCAGTTGTGAAGAAAAAGTAACATTGCGGTACGTGCTCGTTCATTGCCCATTCACGCGCGTGAGCATCATTTAGAGATCAGTTACCGCCACGATCAGATTTGGAGACCAGCTTGCGCCTGCTCGTCGTTGAAGACGACCCCGATCTCAATCGCCAGCTCACCACGGCGCTGACCGACGCTGGTTACGTGGTCGATCGCGCCTTCGACGGAGAAGAGGGGCACTTCCTGGGTGACAGCGAACCTTATGACGCGGTCGTGCTCGACATCGGGTTGCCGAAAATGGACGGCATCTCGGTGCTGGAGGCATGGCGCCGTAACGGCCGCGTGATGCCGGTGTTGATCCTCACCGCGCGCGACCGCTGGAGCGACAAGGTGCAGGGCTTCGACGCCGGCGCCGACGACTACGTCGCCAAGCCGTTTCATCTCGAGGAAATCCTGGCCCGCATTCGCGCGCTGCTGCGCCGCTCGACCGGTCATGCACAGTCCGAGCTGACCTGCGGTCCGGTGTCGCTCGATACCCGCACCGGCCGGGTCAGCGTCTCCGGCAACCCGATCAAGATGACGTCGCACGAGTACCGGCTACTCGCCTACCTCATGCATCACACCGGGCGCGTGGTGTCGCGCACCGAACTGGTCGAGCACCTCTACGACCAGGATTTCGATCGCGACTCCAACACCATCGAGGTGTTCGTTGGACGCATCCGCAAGAAGCTCGACGTCGACATCATCCAGACCGTACGCGGGCTCGGCTATCTGCTGACGCCCCCGGCAGCCAATGCCTGATCCCGGGGGATTCGATATCGGCTATTGATCAGTTCCCGGACTTGTCCTCTTGTTCGGTCATGATCCCGTTTGAAAACCGGCGCCCATCGATAGGGCCTCCGCCCGCGGCCATGATTTTCGGGGCGATGTTCTGATGCGCGGCAGCTCGCTCGCTACCCGGCTGTTTTTGTCTGCGACCGCATGGGTGGTGGTGATCCTGGTCATCACCGGCATCGTGCTGTCGTCGGTCTATCGCGACGCGACCGAGCGCGCGTTTGATCGCCGCCTCAATCTCTATCTGCGCACCCTGATCGCGGAAGTCGCGACGCCGGACGAGCCGCCGGATCATCAGTTCCAGTCGCTCGGCGAACCGCTGTTCGAGCTGCCGCTGTCCGGCTGGTACTGGCAGATCACCCGAACCGACAGCGAAAAGGCCGAGACCCGGGCGTCGCGTTCGCTGTGGGACAAGAAGCTGCCGAAGCTCGACGAAAGCGCCGAATTGACCGCCGCCGGGGTGCGCCTCGGCTATGTCGACGGCCCGGAAGGCCAAAACCTGCGCATGGTGGAGCGGCCGGTCGATCTCGGCGCCGACGGCAAGTTTCTGGTCAGCGTGGCCGGCGACGCCACCGAGATTTTCGACGAAACGCGCAGCTTCGATTATTACCTCGGCGGCACGTTCGCGGCGCTGACGATCGTATTGCTGCTGACCACCATCTTCCAGGTCCGCTTCGGCCTGGCGCCGTTGAAGCGCATCTCGGATTCCATCGCCGACATTCGCTCCGGCCGTGCCGAACGGCTTGAGGGTGAGTTTCCCGTCGAAATCGCGCCGCTCGCGCGCGAGACCAACGCTTTGATCGACGCCAACAGGGAGATCGTCGAGCGCGCGCGGACCCATGTCGGCAATCTCGCCCACGCCATCAAGACGCCGCTGTCGGTCATCGTCAACGAAGCTTCCGCGCACGGCGCCGATCCCTTTGCGACCAAGGTGCTGGAGCAGGCCGATGTGATGCGCGATCAGGTGGCGCATCATCTGGAGCGGGCGCGGATCGCCGCGCGGCTCACCATCATCGGCACAGTCACTGAAGTAGCACCCGCGATCGAGGCGCTGCGCCGGACCATGGAGAAGATCCATCGCGATCGCGCCGTCGTCATCGAGGTCGTGGCCGACGCCCAGGCCAGGTTTCGCGGCGAGAAGCAGGATCTTGAGGAAATGGCCGGTAACCTCGTCGACAACGCCTGTAAATGGGCGGCTTCGCGCGTGTTCATTGAGGTGAGGGTGGAACGGCCGGTCAAGCCCGGCGCCGGCCCGCTCTTGCGGGTCATCGTCGATGACGACGGGCGAGGGCTTTCGGCGGCGGAGCGCGCGCAGGTGGCGCGCCGCGGCCAGCGGCTGGATGAGTCGAAGCCTGGTTCCGGTCTTGGGCTATCGATCGTGGTCGATTTGGCGGCCCTGTATGGCGGCAGCCTTTCGCTTGGCAGCGCGCCGATCGGAGGGCTGCGCGCGGAACTGGTATTGCCGGGTGTGTGATATTCCGGCCAAAACAGTCAAAACGCGGACAAAAGACGCCGTGCCGCCGATAGTTCCTAAACGACTTCTTAACGCCGGGGCTTTTATCATGATCAGTGGGCGCATTTGCCGCTCGCCGATATAGACGTGCATCCGGGCACATGGGTCAGACACCGAACGAGCGGCTGAGAGAGTATCTCGCACAGCTTCCGCCGCAGTCGCAGGCGCTGCTGATGCGTGAGTTCGAACGCGCCATAGAGCGTGGCGAAGACGCGACCGTCGCCACGTTCGTGCTCGAGGAATTGCGCAAGATCGTGCGCGGGACCGATGAGCCGACGCGACCGCGTACCGGCGATCCGGCGCGGCTTGTGTTCCGGCCGCTGGAACCATTCCTGGTCGATGGCAATTTCCCCCGCCGGCCGGGTCAGATCCGCCGCTCCTCGTTGCAGTCGGTCTGGCAATGGCTGATCCGCGACGGCGCGCCCGATCAGGCCCTCGAATTTGAGGTCGCGCTCGACGGCGCGCGGGACACCGAGAAGTCGCCTGCGCTCGAGGCCGCGGTCCGCGCCTTCCAGCGTGCCGCAGGGGAAGCCATCGCCAAGCTTGTTGCGGACGGAGATCGACGGGGGCTGGCCCGCGTCGGCGGACCCGACGTGCTTGAGGACCTGGTTCCGATCGGCTCGCTGCTGCAGGTCCGCGAGGCGCTCGAGACGCTCAACGGGCGGCTGCCGAGCCAGTTCAGGCTGTTCGCGGAATCGCAAATCGCCTCGGTCGGCCTCTCGCTCAATGTTCCCGCGTTGCAGACGCCGCAGCTGCTGCCGTTCGCGCTGTCGCTGGTGATGGTGCGGCTGTCGGCGCCGTGGCAAATCATCCGCGTTGCGATCAGGATGGCCGCGTCCGACGATGAAATCCGCGTCGCCGCCACACCCTACGGCGTCGCGGTCACCATGGCGCTGCACGATTTGTCCTACCTTGCCGCTGTATTGCGGACCGACATCAGGCGTGGCCATTTTGACAACGTCTCCGAGCATCTCAAGACGCTGCATGACGGCGTCCGCGGTCTGCGAACCGAACTCGACCTGCGCAACGATTCGACATGGGGCAAGCAGCTGACGTCGATCCGGGCGGAAATTTCCAATACGCTGCAATCGGAAATCGACAGCGTTCCCGGACGCGTCCGGCGCATCCTGCGCCAGCGCGCCGACAAGGACATCTCGATCGCCTCCAAGGTCGATTCCACGGAGGTCGATGAAACCGTGTCATTGATCGATTTCGTTGCGGTGTGCCGCACCTATGCGAGCGAACTCGCGATCAATGAAGTGACGCTGCGGACCTATTCCGATTTGCAGCAATATGTCGAACAATCCACCGAGGCGCTGGTGCAATCGCTGCGCAGCGGCGATCACAAGACGCGGCCTTACCGGCAGATGCAAGTCCAGGCCGCGATTCGTTTCTGTGAAGTGCTGTTCGGCCATGACTACGCGTCCTTGATGAGCCGGGCGGCCGAGAATGCCGTCACCGGCGAACGCAAATCGTCGCGCGCCGGATAAAAAGATAGTATAAATTTTCAAATACTATTTCTGGTTGACCTGCCGAAGTGAGGAACGTAGCTTCGGTGGCATGAACTCGATCATCAAATTCGTTGAACTTGAAAACCGCGTCATCTCGGCGACCTACCGCAATCTCATGCTCAAGGCGAAGGTGGTTCTGGTCGACAAGGCCAGCGGTGAGCAATTGTCCGATCCCGTTACCACGATCGCCACCCCAGCCCCGAACGGCTGGCTGAGGATCAGGTTGCCGGATTCGATCAAGGCGGGGGCGTATTATCTGAAAGCCCTCAACGGGCATGGCGAGCCTGCCGCGCAAAGCTGCGAATTTTATATTGGTTAGATCTCGGGCTAGATCACGGTTTTTTGTGGTCTCCCCGGGGCATCGGTGAGAGCCAATTCCAGGCGATAATTGCCAATTGCCGGGCTTGCCGCCCGTGGTGTAAAGCGGCGCATCGGCGCTTGTTTTTTGGGGCGCCGTTTCACCGGAACCTGCTTGATGACGCTGTGGTTTGTGTTCGCGCTGATGACGGCCGCGGCGATTTTTGCCGTGCTCTGGCCGTTGGGCCGAAGCGGCCGGTCGCGAAATGATGCCAGTGAGGCGGTGGTCTACAAGGATCAGCTTGCCGAGATCGATCGCGACCTCACCGCGGGGCTGATCGGTGCTTCCGAGGCCGAGGCCGCCCGCGTCGAAATCGGCCGCCGCCTGCTCGCCGCGGCCGACCAGCAGCGCGCGCCGCCGACCGCATCGAACATCAGGCTGCGCCGCACCGCGGCGGCGATCGCCCTGGTCGGGTTGCCGGTCCTGTCGGTGGCTTTTTACCTCCCGTTGGGGTCGCCGCAGCTCGGCGATTTTCCGCTGGCCGCGCGCACCCGCGCAGCTGACACCACCCAGCCGCTTGACAATCTGGTGGCGCAGGTCGAGGCGCATCTCGAGAAAAATCCGACCGATGGCCGCGGCTGGAACGTGCTGGCGCCGGTGTTGGTGCGGATCGGCCGCTACGACGATGCGGTGCGCGCCTATCACAATTCGATCACTTATAACGGCGACAGTGCCGGCCGCCGGGCCGATCTCGGCGAAGCCATGGCTGGCGCGGCGGGCGGCGTGGTCACGTCGGAGGCCAAGGCCGAATTCGAACGCGCGGTCGCGCTGGACCCGGAAGAGGTGAAGGCGCGCTATTTCCTGGGCCTGGCGGCCGAGCAGGATGGCCGTGGCACCGAGGCCGCCTCGATCTGGCGCGGGATGTTGGAAAAAGCGCCGCCGGATGCGCCGTGGCGTCCGCTGGTGCAGGCGGCGTTGGTCCGCGTCGGTGGAGTCGCCGCGCCGGCATTGCCCGACGGTGCGATGGCCGCGGCCAAGGACATGAGCGAGGCGGACAGGACCGCGATGATCCACACCATGGTGGACCGTCTCGCCAGCCGATTGAAACAAAATGGTGATGACGTCGAGGGATGGCTGCGGTTGGTACGGGCCTATATGGTGATGGGCGACCGCGACAAGGCCAGGAGCGCGCTGTCGGATGCGCGTCAGGCCGTCGCCAATGACGCCGAGCGGCTACGGCAACTCAATGAGGGCCTGAGAAACCTCGGGCTCGATGGATAGACATGATGCCGATCCGCACGATTAGAGAGCACGTATGACGCGCAAGCAGCGGCGATTGACGATGATTGGCGGTTCGCTCGCGGTGCTTGCGGTCGCGGCGGCACTGGTGCTGAACGCGTTGCGCGACTCCATCGTGTTCTTTTCGACCCCGGTGATGGTGGCGGAGAAACATATTCCAGCGGGCCGGCGTTTCCGGCTGGGCGGATTGGTGGAGCGCGGGTCGCTGGTGCATGGCGCCGATCTCGCGGTCACCTTCAAGGTCGGTGACGGCAGCGCCACGCTGCCGGTGGCCTTCAAGGGAATTCTGCCCGATCTGTTTCGCGAAGGGCAGGGCGTGGTCGCCGAAGGCGCGCTCGATGCCTCCGGCGTCTTCAAGGCCGATACCGTGCTCGCCAAGCATGACGAGACCTACATGCCCAAGGACGTCGCCGACGCCCTGAAGAAGCAGGGCCACTGGAAAGACGATTACGGCGATAAATCCCAGGCGGCGCAGGCCGATCAAAGTGCCGCCAATCCCCAAAGTGCTGGCGCCACGCGAGGGGTGCCGCAGTGATCGCGGAAGCCGGACATTACGCCCTGGTGCTGGCGCTGGCGCTGGCCTTGATCCAGTCGACGGTGCCGATCCTCGGCGCGCGCTTGCGCGATCCGGTTTTGATGAACGTGGCGCGCTCGACGGCGCTGGCGCAGCTTCTGTTTGTTGGTGGCTCGTTCGCAGCGCTGGTGACGCTGCATGTCACGTCCGATTTTTCGGTCGTCAACGTGTTCGAGAATTCGCATTCGATGAAACCGCTGATCTACAAGATCACCGGCGTCTGGGGCAATCATGAAGGCTCGATGCTGCTGTGGGTGTCGATCCTGGCGCTGTTCGGCGGCCTCGTCGCGGCGTTCGGCAATAATCTGCCGCTTTCGCTGCGCGCCCATGTGCTGGCGGTACAGGCGTGGATCGCGAGCGCGTTTTATCTGTTCATCCTGATCACCTCGAATCCGTTTCTGCGGATCGCCAATCCGCCGATCGAGGGCCGCGATCTCAATCCGGTGTTGCAGGATATCGGCCTCGCCGTACATCCGCCGATGCTCTATCTCGGCTATGTCGGCTTCTCGATCTCGTTCTCGTTCGCGGTCGCGGCGTTGCTCGAGGGCCGGATCGACGCAGCCTGGGCGCGCTGGGTGCGGCCGTGGACGCTGCTGGCGTGGATATTCCTGACGCTCGGCATCGCGATGGGCTCGTATTGGGCCTATTACGAGCTCGGCTGGGGTGGCTGGTGGTTCTGGGATCCGGTCGAAAACGCCTCGCTGATGCCGTGGCTGGCGGGAACCGCGCTGTTGCACTCGGCGGTGGTGATGGAGAAGCGCAACGCGCTGAAGGTCTGGACCATCCTGTTGTCGATCCTGACCTTCTCGCTGTCGCTGCTCGGTACCTTCCTGGTGCGCTCGGGCGTGCTGACATCGGTGCATGCGTTCGCGACCGACCCCGAACGCGGCGTCTTCATCCTGCTGATCCTCTGCGTTTTCATCGGTGGCAGTCTTTCGCTCTATGCGTGGCGGGCTTCCGCGTTGAAACAAGGCGGCCTGTTCGCGCCGATTTCGCGCGAAGGCGCGCTGGTGCTCAACAATCTGTTCCTCACCACCGCCTGCGCCACCGTATTCATCGGAACGCTGTATCCGCTAGCGCTGGAAGTGATCACCGGCGACAAGATCTCGGTCGGCGCGCCGTTTTTCAACCTGACCTTTGCGCCGCTGTTCGTTCCGCTGATGATAGCGGTGCCGTTCGGACCGCTATTGGCCTGGAAGCGCGGTGATCTGCTCGGCGCCGCGCAGCGCTTGTTCGCAGCCGGCGTAGTTGCCCTGATCGTGATCGCGGTGGTGTGGGCCTGGACCCGCGGCGGCAGCGCCTTCGCGCCGCTTGCGATCGGGTTGGCCGTCTTCGTCATCGCCGGCGCGTTGAGCGATCTGGTCGAGCGCACCGGCCTGTTCCGCATGCCCCTCGCGATCGCGCTGCGGCGCGCCCGGGGATTGCCTCGGGCGTCCTGGGGCACCGTGTTCGCACATGCCGGCGTCGGCATTGCGCTGATCGGCATCGTCTGCGAGACCACCTGGAACACCGAATATATCGGGTCGATGAAACCCGATGATGTCGCCCACGTCGCCGGCTATGAGCTGAAGCTCGACGGCGTGACGCAACGGGGAGGACCGAATTTCCGCGAAATGGTGGCGCAATTCGAGGTCAGTCTCGACGGCCGGCGATTGAGCGTCATGACGCCGTCGAAGCGCAGTTTCACCACGCGCGGCTCGACCACGACCGAAGCGGCGTTGCTGACACGCGGTGCGAGCCAGCTTTATATTTCGCTCGGCGATACCTCCGCCGACGGTGCGATCGCCGTGCGCATCTACCACAAGCCGATGGTGCTGCTGATCTGGTTCGGTCCGGTGCTGATGGCGTTCGGCGGCATGCTGTCGCTGTCGGATCGGCGGCTGCGCGTCGGGGCCCCGAAGCCCGCGCGGGCGTCGCGCGCGCTGCAGCCGGCGGAGTGATTCCTTGAAGCATATTCTGGCCTGCACGCTTGCGCTGTCTGTCATGATCGGATCGTCCGCCGCTTATGCGGTGTTGCCCGACGAGATCATGTCGGATCCGGTCAAGGAAGCCCGGGCGCGGGATCTGTCGCGCGAACTGCGTTGCATGGTTTGCCAGAACCAGTCGATCGACGATTCAGAGGCGCCGCTGGCGCGCGACTTGCGGTTGCTGGTGCGTGAGCGGATCGCCGCGGGCGATAGCAATGCGCAGGTGCTCGATTTTCTGGTCGCGCGGTATGGCGAGTTCGTCCTGCTGAAACCCCGCCTGGAGTCCCACACCTTGTTGCTATGGCTGTTGCCGCCGCTGGCGTTGGCCGGAGGCGGACTTGCGCTGTGGGTGTATGGCCGGCGGCGTTCGAAATCGGTGGTCGCCGGCGATGGTTCCACGGCTACATTGACGGCGGAAGAAGAAGCGCGGCTGCAACGGCTCATCGCCGAAGAGCCGTTGCCGGATAATCCCGCGTAATCCCCGTGATTAGTCGGTTTTCACCGGTGATTGGCCGCTTTGCGCGGCGATAACCATTTTCGTTCCTGCCACAAACCGTTTTCACCCTGCGACAAACTGTTTCGTCCTGCGATAAACCGTTTTCGCCCTGCGATAAACTGCCGCATTGGTTTTGCGCTTTATTACAAAAGTTTAACCCCGCCGCCAGCGCGCTGTAAGGCGAAAATACCCATCTTCAGATCCACAAGGTGCTTGCCCCTGGCACCGCCGTTTCAGGCTCTGGAGACTTTCTATATGACCGACCGTCCCACCGATTTGTCCTCGCTTCCGTCTTATCAGGAGCGCCGACGCTCGCTGTTTTCTGCACGCAAGTTTGCCTTGATGGCCTCGGTTGTCGCCGGTCTCGGCGTCGCCGTTTACGGTCTCGGCTCCTCGCAGGGCCCCGTCGATATCTTCACCAGCCCGGCGCATGCGCAGGTCAACAACGAGGTGCGCAAGGTCGCGCAGCCGGTTGGCTTCGCCGACATTGTCGAGCATGTGAAGCCGTCGGTCATCTCGGTGAAGGTCAACATCAACGAGAAGGTCGCCAAGGACGACAGCAACGACGATTCGCCATTCCAGCCGGGCTCCCCGATGGAGCGCTTCTTCCGCCGCTTCGGTGGACCGGATGGCTTGCCCCCGGGTCTGCGCGGCGGCCCGCGTGGTGGACGCGGCGCGGTGACCGGCCAGGGTTCCGGCTTCTTCATTTCTGCTGACGGCTACGCCGTGACCAACAATCACGTGGTTGATGGTGCCGACAAGGTCGAAGTGACGACCGACGACGGCAAGACTTTCAAGGCCAAGGTGATCGGTACCGACGCGCGTACCGATCTGGCGCTGATCAAGGTCGAAGGTGCCTCGGACTTCCCGTTCACCAAGCTGTCCGACGGCAAGCCGCGGATTGGCGATTGGGTGCTCGCGGTCGGCAATCCCTTCGGTCTCGGTGGCACCGTGACCGCCGGCATTGTTTCGGCCAGCGGCCGCGACATCGGCAACGGCCCGTATGACGATTTCATCCAGATCGACGCGCCCGTGAACAAGGGTAACTCGGGCGGCCCGGCCTTCAACACCGAAGGCGAAGTGATCGGCGTCAACACCGCGATCTACTCGCCGTCGGGCGGCAGTGTCGGCATCGCGTTCTCGATCCCGGCGTCGACCGTGAAGAGCGTGATCGCGCAGCTCAAGGACAAGGGCACGGTCAGCCGCGGCTGGATCGGCGTGCAGATTCAGCCCGTGACGGCCGATATCGCCGACAGCCTCGGCCTCAAGAAGGCCGAAGGCGCGCTCGTCGCGGAGCCGCAGGCCAACGGCCCGGCAGCCAAGGCCGGCATCGAATCAGGTGACGTAATCACCGCTGTGAACGGCGAGTCGGTCAAGGATGCCCGTGAGCTCGCCCGTACCATCGGCGGCCTCGCGCCCGGCAATTCGGTGAAGCTCAACGTTCTGCACAAGGGCACCGACAAGGTCGTGAACCTGACCCTCGGTCAGCTTCCGAATACGGTCGAGGCCAAGGCCGATACCGATAATGACGACAACAAGGGAAGCGCTACCCGCGGTACCGACGTGCCCAAGCTCGGTATGACGGTGGCGCCCGCCAATAGCGTCGCCGGCGCCGGCAAGGATGGCGTCGTCGTGACCGAAGTCGATCCGAAGAGTGCCGCTGCCGACCGCGGCTTCAAGGAAGGCGACGTGATTCTCGAGGTCGCCGGCAAGACCGTTGCCAATGCCGGAGACGTCCGCGAGGCGATCAATGCCGCGCGCGCCGACAACAAGAATAGCGTTCTGATGCGGATCAAGAGCGGCGGGTCGTCGCGCTTCGTCGCGGTACCGCTGGCGAAAGGCTGACGTTTCAGAGCGTTGACGAGATGGAGGGTGTCGCCGGCATTGTCGCCCCCGCCGACGGCTCTTTCCGGGGGGCGGGCCAAAAGCTCGCTCCCTCAGGTTCCTTCCGGTGGAATACGCCCCCCTCCGTCGGAAGGTCAAAGGGCGGTGAGGTCCCCCCAGCTTCACCGCCCGCTTTTTTCGGCTAAAGGAAAAGGGAAGATCAGTTTTCCGTGCGACGAACAAAAAGCGTTTGCGCGCAGATCATACTCAAACAAATAGATTAGAGGTGTCGGGTCGCCTTGCATGATGATGCCGCCCGCGCCATGGTGACAGAAGGCTGGCTCACTTGATTGCAACCGATCCCCATATGCGCCTCTTGATCATAGAAGACGACCGCGAGTCCGCCGACTACCTGGTGAAGGCGTTTCGCGAAGTCGGTCACGTTGCCGATCTCGCCAGCGATGGCGAGGAGGGGCTGACCCTGGCCGAAAGCGGCGATTACGACGTGCTTGTGATCGACCGCATGCTGCCGAAACGCGACGGCCTGTCGTTGATCGGCACCTTGCGCGAAAAGGGCGATCGCACGCCGGCGCTGATCCTGTCCGCGCTCGGACAGGTCGATGACCGCATCAAGGGCCTGCGTGCCGGCGGTGACGACTATTTGCCAAAACCCTATTCGTTTGCCGAACTGCTGGCGCGGGTCGAGGTGCTGTCGCGCCGCCATGGCGGTGGTCCGGCCGAGGAAACCACCTATCGCGTCGGCGATCTCGAACTCGATCGCCTGTCGCACCGGGTGGCCCGCGGCAAGGACGAACTGACGCTGCAGCCGCGTGAGTTCAGGCTGCTGGAATATTTGATGAAGCACGCCGGCCAGGTGGTGACCCGAACCATGCTGCTGGAAAATGTCTGGGACTATCATTTCGATCCCCAGACTAACGTGATCGATGTGCATATTTCACGGCTGCGCTCCAAGATCGACAAGGGTTTCGAACGGCCCTTGCTGCATACGATCCGCGGAGCTGGGTACATGATCCGTGACGGCATTCGGTAAACTCATACGCACCACGGCGTTTCGTCTGACGCTGGTCTATCTGTTTTTGTTTGCGCTGTTTGCGGCCTCGCTGCTGGGCTATTTCGCCTGGAACACACGCCGGCTGATCACTGAGCAGATCACCAGTACGGTGAATGCGGAAACCGGCGAGATCAGCGACATCTTCGCCCGGCGCGGCTTGCGCGGCCTCGTCTTCACGATCGAGAACCGCGCTTTGCGTCCTGGCGCCAATCTGTACCTCGTCACCACGCCGACCGGGCAGGCCATCGCCGGCAATGTCGGCTCGCTGGCGCCGGGCGTGATGGGATCGTCCGGCTGGTCCGAGACGGCTTATCGCCGGCTTGACGACCAGGACAACGCCGATCATCGCGCGCTGGTGCGCGTCACCGAGCTGACTAGCGGCTTCCGGCTATTGATCGGACGCGATCTCGACGAGCGGCGGCGGCTGTTCGGCATCGTCGCCAAGGCGGCGCAGTGGTCGCTGCTGATCGTGATCGTGCTCGGCCTGGGTGGCGGCATCTTCGTAGCGCGGCGGGTGTTGCGGCGCATCGATGCCATGACCGGCACCACCCAGCGGATCATGGCCGGCGATTTGAGCGGGCGGCTGCCGGTCGGGCGCAGCGGCGACGAACTCGATCGGCTGGCGGAAAACCTCAACGCGATGCTGGAGCGGATCGAAGCGCTGATGATCGGACTCAAGGAAGTCTCCGACAATATCGCCCACGATCTGAAGACGCCGCTGACGCGGTTGCGCAATCGCGCCGAGGACGCGCTGGCGAAATCCAGCAATGAGGCCGAATATCGTTCCGCGCTGGAGCGCACCATCGAGGAATCCGATGGCTTGATCCGGACCTTCAACGCACTGCTGATGATCGCGCGCGCCGAGTCCGGGCAGGCGCGCGATAACATGGACAATTTCGACGCCGCCGACGTCGCCAACGGCATTCACGAGCTCTACGAACCGCTCGCGGAAGACGACGGCATGACCTTGCATGTCAAGACCGCGCCGGCGCCGCTTCATGGCAACCGCGAACTGATCAGCCAGGCGCTCGCCAACCTGGTCGAGAACGCGATCAAATACGGCAAGCCGGTACCGGCGCCGCAACCGCTGGGCGCGGATGCCGTGGCGAGCGCCGATCGCAAGGAAATCCTGATCGAAGCGCGGCGCGACGGCGATCAGGTGCTGCTCAGCGTCACCGATCATGGGCCGGGCATTCCGGAAACGGAGCGTGGACACGCGGTGGAACGATTCGTCCGGCTGGAGACGAGCCGCACCTTGCCGGGTTCCGGGCTCGGGCTCAGCCTGGCGTCGGCGGTGGCGACGCTGCATGGCGGCGATCTCAGGCTTGCCGACGCCCATCCCGGATTGCGGGCGACGCTGGCGATCCCGGCCCGGGCCGGGGCCAGCGACCGGGTTGCGGCTCAAACACAGGATGTGCCACAGAAGGTGGCATGAATTCCTCCGCGGCTGATAACGCGGACTCAAGCTGCCTGGCCGCGCGATTCGTGGACGGGCCGCGTCTGTCCGTTCCCCTTGAAGCAGAACAACGGTTTGCCGGCTGGCTCGTCGATCTCGAGCCAGGGCAGGCGGCTGCGATTCGCCAATGCGCGACGACATTTCCCCGCGCGGGCGCCATCCTTTTCGGCATCGCGGAAGCCTCGCCCTATCTGTTCGACCTGATCCGCGCCGATGCCGCGCGCCTGATCCGGCTGCTGAACTGCGATCCCGACGCGCATTTGGCCGCGCTGATCGACGCTACCTGCCGCGACGTATCGGCTTCGGGCAGTGAAGCGGATGCGATGCGATGTCTCCGCCGCATGAAATTGGAAGCAGCACTTCTGATTGCCTTGTGCGACATCGGTGGCGTCTGGCCGGCGATGCGGGTCACGTCGGCGCTGACCGAGCTTGCGGTCCGTTCCGTGCAATCGGCGCTGCGCTATCTGCTGCGACAGGAAGCATCGCGCGCGAAGATCTCGCCGCCGGACCTCGAATACCCCGAGGAAAATAGCGGTCTGATTGTGCTCGCAATGGGCAAGATGGGCGCCGGCGAGCTGAACTATTCCAGCGACATCGATCTGATCGTATTTTTCAATTCCGCTGCGCCGACCCTGGCGCCCGATATCGAGCCGCAGCCGTTCTTCGTGCGGGTCACGCAAGGCCTGTCCCGGCTGTTGCAGCAGCGCAATGGCGACGGCTACGTGTTCCGGGTCGATCTGCGCTTACGGCCGGACCCCGCTTCAACGCAGGTCGCGATCTCGACCGAGGCCGCGCTGCATTATTACGCGCGGGAAGGGCGAACCTGGGAACGCGCTGCCATGATCAAGGCGCGGCCCTGCGCCGGGGATGCCAAAGCCGGCGATGCGCTGGTCGCCGATATTGCGCCGTTCGTCTGGCGCAAGCATCTGGATTTCGCAGCACTTGCCGATGTGCACGACATGAAGCGGCAGATGCAGACCTATCGCGGCCAGAGCGACATCGCCGTTGAAGGGCACAACGTCAAGATCGGGCGCGGCGGCATCCGCGAAATCGAGTTTTTCGCGCAAACCCAGCAATTGATCGCGGGTGGCCGGCATCCGGAGTTGCGGGTGCGGCCGACGCTGGAAGCGCTTCACGTGCTGGCGTCGAGCAACTGGATCACCTTTGAGGCGCGCGACGAGATGTCGGCGGCCTATCTGTTCTTGCGGCGGGTCGAACATCGGCTGCAGATGGTCGCCGACGAGCAGACCCATACGCTGCCCGCCAGCACGGAAGCGATGGAGCGCTTCGCGCGCTTTTTCGGTTATGACAGCCGTGCCGCCTTCGCCGAAGACCTGCTTGGCCATCTCAACGTCGTGCAGGGGCATTACGGCAAGCTGTTCGAGGGCGATCCAACCGGCACCGCGAAACTGCCGGCGGCCGATTACGGCGCCGGCCCGGACGATCCGCGGCTGCTCGCTTATCTGACGACGCTTGGCTTCAAGAAGCCGATCCAGGTCGCCGAGACCGTGCGGCAATGGATGGTCGGCGATTATCGCGTGTTCCGAACGGAATCGACCCGGAGCGCCTTTATCGAATTCGTTCCGGCGCTGATCGCAGGTTTGGCTGATGCCGAAGAGCCCGACGATGCCGTGACGGCATTCGACCGCTTCCTCGCGGCGCTGCAGCGTGGCGGGCGCTTGATTTCGCTGCTCAGCCAGAACCGGGATCTGGTCGCGCTGGTGGCGCTTATTCTGGGCGCGGCGCCGCGCCTCGGCGACATGCTGGTGCGGCAGCCGCAGCTCATGGACGGCTTGATCGATCCCCGCTTCTTCGGCGCCATGCCGGACCAGCGCGAACTGTCGGTGCGCCTCGCGGCGACCCTGGCGGACGCCCATTCCTATGAGGAGTTCCTCGATCGGCTGCGCCTGTTCGGTCAGGAAAGCCTGTTCCTGATCGGCACGCGGATTCTGTCCGGCACCGTATCGGCCTCGCAGGCCGGCGTCGCCTTCGCCGATGTCGCCGAAGGCATCGTCGACACCGTTCATGGCCTGGTGACGGATCTGTTCGCGACCCAGCACGGCCGCATCAAGCGACAGGAAACCGCCATCCTGGCGATGGGCCGGCTGGGCAGCCGGGAGATGACCGCGACGTCCGATCTCGATCTGATTCTGCTGTATGATTTCGATCACGAAGAGCCGGATTCCGACGGTGCGCGATCGCTGAGCGGCGCGCATTATTTTGCCCGCTTCACCCAGCGGCTGATCAGCGCGTTCACGACGCGGACGAATTACGGCGTGCTATATGACGTTGATATGCGGTTGCGTCCGTCCGGCCGGGCCGGACCCGTGGCCTCGCGTCTCGATTCCTTCGCGCAATATCAGGAAAACGAAGCCTGGACCTGGGAGCACATGGCGCTGACCCGGGCTCGCGTGATCTCGTCGTCACCGGCGTTTCGTCGCGAGATCGAAACGATCATCCGGGAGGTGCTGACCCGGCCGCGCGATGCGGCCATTGTCGCGACCGACGTCGCGGACATGCGCCGCGCCGTCGCACTCGAGAAGGGTGAAAACGATATCTGGGACCTGAAATACGCCGCGGGCGGACTGGTGGATATCGATTTCATCGCGCAATATCTCCAGCTGGTTCACGCTGCCGGCGAGCCGGACATTCTCGACGTCAATACGCTGCAGGTGCTGGATAACGCCGCACGGCTCGGCGTATTGCCGCAAGCTTCGGCGGAAATCCTGCGTTCCGCAGCCCGCCTCTATCATGATCTCACGCAAATCCTGCGGCTCTGCGTCACCGGCAAGTTCAAGCCGGACGTTGCCGGTGACGACCTCTTGCGGGTGATGGCGCGCGCCGGCGACGCCCCGGACTTCTCATCGCTCGAGGCCCGGGTGAGGGAAACCCAGACCGAAGTGCGCCGGGTGTTTTCGGCCCTGGTCGGTAAAGGCAGCTAGTTTCCCGGCGATGGCGCGGTGGACGCCGCCCTCGCGCAGCAGGGCTTAGGCTTTCTTTAGTGCCTCGATGGCGTCGCATACGTTCGGGTCCAGCCCGGCGCCGCCGGCATCGAGATGTGCCAGGATCGCCGTCCGCATCCGGGGATCCCAGAATTTCCGGATGTGATCGGTGATCCCGGGGACCGCCTTGTCGTGGCCCTGACTCCTAAAGAATTGGCCGATCTGGTTGGCCATGTAGATCAATCGGTCAGGCGACATCGACTATTCCCTGCGTCGTCATTCCAGGCACGATCCGGCCTGGATGGGTAAAGACTTCAAAGCCGTCGGCGCGCGCGACGGCGGCGAGCGTGATGCCGGCGGCCTCCGCCATGCGGACGGCGAGCGCGGTCGGAGCGGAGACGGCAACCATCAGTGGCGCGCCCATCGCGGCCGTCTTCTGCACCATCTCGACCGAAACCCGGCTGGTCAGCAGCACCATGCCTTCGCCGGCCGTGAGTTTCTCGTGCGCCAGCGCGCCGGCGAGCTTGTCCAGCGCGTTGTGGCGACCGACGTCTTCGCGCAAGGCGACAATGCCGTGCGCGGGCATCCAGAACGCGGCGGCATGAACCGCGCGGGTCTCGATATTGATCGGTTGCAGCGGCGGGATCGCCTGCATCGCCGCCATGATCTCGCGCGGCGAAAAGGATCGGCCCGGCGCGACGATCGCGGCGGGGCGAACGGCTTCCGCGATCGAATCGATGCCGCACAGGCCGCAGCCGGTTGGGCCAGCGATATGCCGGCGCCGTTCGCTCAGGCGGTCTGCTTTTGCCTGCGCGAGCCACATCCGCAGTTCGATGCCGTCGTCGAGTTCCACGATATCCAGCGAGTCGAGATCATCGGGGGACTGGATGATGCCTTCGCTGAGGCTAAATCCCACCGCGAAATCTTCGAGGTCGCGGGGGGTGCCCATCATCACGGCGTAGGTCCCGCCATTGTAGGTCAGCGCAATCGCAGTCTCTTCCGGAATGATGCGCGTGCCCCCGGCGAGGCTGCCCTGGTTGGGGCCGCCCTCGCGCCAGACCTTGCGATCAACTGTACGGACCGGATCGCGCAACGATTACTCCGCGGCTTCGACGACGGGGGCGATGCGGCGCGAATGGCGGGCCTGCTCGTCATAGGCTTTTTGCCATTCGGATGGACCGTTCGACGGCGATATTTCCACCGCCGTGACCTTGTATTCCGGGCAATTGGTCGCCCAGTCGGAATAATCCGTGGTGATCACGTTGGCCTGTGTGTCGGGGTGGTGGAAGGTGGTGTAGACCACGCCCGGCGCGACCCGGTCGGTGATCTCCGCCCGCAATGTGGTTTCGCCGGCGCGGCTCTTGAGGCGCACCCAGTCGCCATCGCGCACGCCGCGCTGCTCGGCATCGTGCGGATGAATTTCGAGCCGGTCTTCACTGTGCCAGACAACGTTTTCGGTGCGGCGGGTTTGGGCGCCGACATTGTACTGGCTCAGGATACGCCCGGTGGTCAGCAGCAGCGGGTAACGGGGACCGGTCCGCTCGTCGGTCGGAATGTATTCGGTGATGACGAACTTGCCCTTGCCGCGAACGAAGCCGCCGATGTGCATCACCGGCGTGCCTTCCGGCGCCTTTTCGTTGCAGGGCCATTGCACCGAGCCGAGTTCATCAAGCTTGGCGTAGGAAACACCGGCAAAGGTCGGCGTCAACGCTGCGATCTCATCCATGATCTCGGAGGGATGATTGTAGTGCATCTCAAAACCCATCGCCTTGGCGAGGCCGATGGTGACTTCCCAATCGGCGAAGCCGTTGAGTGGCGTCATCACCTTGCGCACGCGCTGGATGCGACGCTCGGCATTGGTGAAGGTGCCGTCCTTTTCTAGGAAAGTCGAGCCGGGCAGGAAGACGTGAGCGTAGTTCGCGGTCTCGTTGAGGAAGAGATCGTGGACGATAACGCATTCCATCGCCGACAGCGCTGCCACCACATGCTTGGTATTGGGATCGGACTGCAGGATGTCCTCGCCTTGAACGTAAAGGCCCATGAAGGTGCCTTCGATCGCCGCATCGAACATGTTGGGGATACGCAGGCCCGGTTCCGGGTTGAGCTTGACGTTCCAGGCTGCTTCGAACTGGTCGCGTACCGCATCGCCCGAGATATGGCGATAACCGGGCAGTTCGTGCGGGAACGAGCCCATGTCGCAGGAGCCCTGCACGTTGTTCTGGCCGCGCAGCGGATTCACTCCGACGCCGGGACGGCCGATGTTGCCGGTCGCCATTGCGAGGTTGGCGATAGCAATCACCGTGGTCGAGCCCTGGCTGTGTTCAGTGACGCCGAGCCCGTAATAGATCGCGCCATTGCCGCCGGTCGCGAACAGCCGCGCCGCCTCGCGCAACGCGTTCGGATCGACGCCGGTCATGATCGCCGTTGCCTCGGGGCTATTCTTGCGATCGGAGACGAAGGTCGCCCAATCCTCGAACTCGCTCCAGTCGCAGCGTTCGCGCACAAAGGCTTCGTCGACGAGGCCTTCGGTCACGATGACATGCGCCAATGCCGTCAACACGGCAACGTTGGTGCCCGGCATCAGTGGCAGATGCCGCGCCTTGACGTGAGGCGATTCCACCATCTCGGTGCGCCGCGGATCGATCACGATCAGCTTGGCGCCCTGACGTAGCCGCTTCTTCAACCGCGAGGCGAACACCGGATGGGCCGACGCCGGGTTGGCGCCGATGATCATCACGACGTCGGTATCCTCGACCGAGTCGAAGTCCTGAGTACCGGCCGAGGTGCCGAACGTGGTCGACAGGCCATAGCCGGTCGGCGAATGGCAGACGCGGGCGCAGGTGTCGACGTTGTTGTTGCCAAAGCCGGCGCGGATCAGCTTTTGCACCAGATAGGTTTCTTCGTTGGTGCAGCGGGACGACGTGATGCCGCCGACCGCATCGCGGCCGTATTTTTCCTGAATGCCTTTGAACTTGGCGGCCGCGAAGGAGTACGCCTCGTCCCACGACACTTCGCGCCAGGGATCGGCGATGTTCTCGCGGATCATCGGCTTGAGGATGCGCTCCTTGTGCGTGGTGTAGCCCCAGGCAAAGCGGCCCTTGACGCAGGAATGGCCACGATTGGCCTTGCCGTCCTTGTACGGCACCATGCGCACGACTTCCTCGCCGCGCATTTCCGCCTTGAAGGTGCAGCCGACGCCGCAATAGGCGCAGGTCGTCACCTTGGAATGTTCGGGCTGGCCGATCTCGATCACGGACTTCTCGGTCAGCGTCGCGGTCGGGCAGGCCTGCACGCAGGCACCGCAGGACACGCATTCGGAGCCTAAAAAGCTCTCGCTCATGCCCGGCGAGACCCGGCTATCAAAACCACGGCCGGAGATCGTCAGCGCGAAAGTGCCTTGCACTTCCTCGCAGGCGCGGACGCAGCGCGAGCAGACGATGCATTTCGAGGGATCGTAGGTGAAATAGGGGTTGGATTCATCCTTCGGCATCCAGGCCGCGTTGGGCGCGCCGTTGGATTTGGCGAACACATGATTTTCGCCTTCATAGCCGTAGCGCACGTCGCGCAAGCCGACCGCGCCGGCCATGTCCTGCAACTCGCAGTCGCCGTTGGCCGCACAGGTCAGGCAGTCCAGCGGATGATCGGAGATGTAGAGCTCCATCACACCCTTGCGCAGCTTCTTCAGCCGGTCGCTCTGGGTGTGAACCACAAGGCCGTTCATCGCCGGCGTGGTGCAGGACGCCGGCGTGCCGGCGCGGCCTTCGATCTCGATCAGGCACAGGCGGCAGGAGCCGAACGCGTCGACCATGTCGGTGGCGCAGAGTTTTGGGATCTGGGTGCCGGCTTCCATCGCCGCGCGCATGATCGACGTGCCCTCGGGCACCGTGACGCTTTGACCGTCGATGGTCAGCGTGACCATGGTCTCGGACCTGGAGCGCGGCGTGCCGAAATCGGTTTCCTGAATCAGCGACATGACAGTCTCCTTATTCCGCGGCCTGCAGGCGCGTGGGCACCGAGCCGAAATCTTCCCGGAAATGTTTCAGCGCGCTCAAAACCGGGTAGGGGGTGAACCCGCCCAGCGCGCAGAGCGAACCAAATTTCATGGTGTTGCAGAGGTCTTCGACCACGGCGATATTCTCGCTGACGCGTTCGCCGGCGCGGATCTTGTCGATGGTCTCGACGCCGCGGGTCGAACCGATCCGGCACGGCGTGCATTTGCCGCAGGATTCGACGGCGCAGAATTCCATCGCAAAGCGCGCCTGCTTCGACATATCGACGCTGTCATCGAACACCACGATGCCGCCATGGCCGATCAGGCCGTCGCGGGCGGCAAAGGATTCATAGTCGAACGGGGTATCGAACAGTTCGCGCGGAAAATAAGCCCCGAGCGGACCGCCAACCTGCACCGCGCGCACCGGGCGTCCGGTAAAGGTGCCGCCGCCGATGTCGTCGACTAGCTCGCCGAGCGTGATGCCGAACGCGATCTCGAACAGGCCGCCATGCTTGATGTTGCCCGCGAGCTGGATCGGCATCGTGCCGCGCGAGCGGCCCATGCCGAAATCGGCATAGGCCTTGGCGCCGCCGGCGAGGATGAAGGGAATCGCCGCGAATGACAGTACGTTGTTGATGACCGTGGGCTTGCCGAACAGGCCCTTATGCGCGGGCAGCGGCGGCTTGGCGCGGACCAGCCCACGGCGGCCTTCGAGGCTTTCCAGCAGCGACGTCTCTTCGCCGCAGACGTAGGCGCCGGCGCCGACCCGGACTTCGAGATCGAAGTCATGCGCCGAGCCGCAGATGCGCTTGCCAAGGAAACCGGCGCGTTTGGCGGCCATGATGGCCGCGTTCATCGCTTCGACGGCGTGGGGATATTCCGAGCGGATGTAGATGTAGCCCTTGGTGGCGCCGACGGTGATGCCCGCAATGGTCATGCCCTCGACCACGACGAAGGGATCGCCTTCCATGATCATGCGGTCGGCGAAGGTGCCGCTGTCGCCTTCGTCCGCATTGCAGACGATGTATTTTCGATCGGCGCTGGTCTGCGCCACGGTCTTCCATTTGATGCCGGTGGGAAATCCGGCGCCGCCGCGGCCGCGCAGTCCCGACGTGGTGACGTCGGCGAGAATAGCGTCGGTGCCGAGCGTCAGTGCGCGCTCAAGGCCCTTGTAGCCGTCATGGGTGCGATAATCCTCGACCGAGCGCGGATCGATCACGCCGCAGCGCGCGAAGGTCAGCCGGGTCTGCCGCTTGAGCCAGGGGATTTCATCGGTGATGCCAAGCCGCAGTGCATGGGCGCCGTCGGCGATCATCGCATCGAGTACGGAGGTGACGTCGGTGTCCGTCACCGGGCCGAACGCGACGCGGCCCTGGGCCGTCGCGACTTCAACCATCGGTTCCAGCCAGTACAGGCCGCGCGAACCGGTTCGGACGATCTCGACCGCCACGCCGCGTTTCGCCGCAGTTTGCTCGAAGGCGATTGCGACTTCATCGGCGCCAACGGCGACCGCTCCGGCATCGCGGGATACGAAAATGCGAAGGGTCATCGCTGCGCCTCCGCCACCAGCGCATCGATGCGCGCTTCATCCAGCCGTCCGACGAGACGGCCATCGAGCATTGCCGATGGCGCGGTGGCGCACAGGCCGAGGCAATAGATCGGCTCGAGCGTCACGCGATGATCTGCCGTGGTGTTGCCGAGCGCGATGCCGAGCCTGGCTTCCGCACGCGCCGCCAGCGCGTCGCCACCGGCGGCCTGGCAGGCTTCGGCGCGGCACAGCTTCAGCACGTGCTTGCCGGCGGGTTCGTGGCGGAAATCATGATAGAACGTGAACACGCCATGGACCTCGGCACGCGATAAATTCAGCGCGTCGGCGATCATCGGGATCGCGGGCTCCGGCACGTAGCCGAACGCTTCCTGCAGTGCGTGCAGGATCACCAGCGTCGCACCTTCAAGATGGGTGTGCTCGGCGATGATTTCGGCGCCGCGGGCGCTATCCCACGGTTCGTAAACTGACTGCATACGCGTTCTCTATCAGGGACTTATTACCACCCTGATCTGAATTGGAATCGATCCAGAATCAATAAAGCCGTCTCATGCTGCGATACGGAAACGCGATCAATTCGGATGACAAATCTAGCGATAGTAAATTCGAATTGTCGGGCTCTGGCGCGGCGTTTTGACGTATGGGTCTGACGGCGGCCGTGTTATTCGTTGGGCGGAATATCTTGGGAAGGACGCTTTTTGATCGACAAGCTTGAACTGCTGCTCGCATTGGCCAAGGAACGCCATTTCGGGCGGGCCGCGGAGGCCTGCGGGGTGACCCAGCCGACGATGTCGACGAGCCTCAAGCAGCTTGAGGAAATCCTCGGCGTCATGCTGGTGCAACGCGGTTCCCGGTTCCAGGGCTTTACGCCGGAAGGCGAGCGGGCGCTCGACTGGGCGCGGCGGATCGTCGGCGACGCCCGCGCGATGCGGCAGGAAATCAACGCGCTCAAAGAGGGTCTCTCCGGCGAAATCGCCATTGCCGCGATCCCGACCGCGCTCGGCATGGTTGCTTCCCTGACCACGCCCTTCCGCGCCCGACATCCCGATGTGCGGTTTCGGATTGTGTCGTGCACGTCGATCGCGGTGCTGGGGTTATTGGAAAACCTCGAGGTCGATGCCGGGCTGACTTATCTGGAGAATGAACCGCTCGGCAAAGTGCGTTCGATCCCGCTCTATAATGAAAGCTACCGCCTGCTGACCGCGCCGGACGGCATGTTCGGCGATCGCGACCAGGTGACGTGGAAGGAGGTCGGGCAGGTGCCGCTGTGCCTGCTGACCCCCGACATGCAAAACCGCCGCATCATCGACCGCGCGCTGAAATCCGCCGGCGTCGAGGCGAAGCCGACGCTGACGTCGAATTCAATCATCGTGCTCTCCACCCATGTGAAGACCGGACGCTGGGCCAGCGTGATGCCGGCGCGGCTGGCCCAGACCCTGGGGCTGTCGGATTCGGTGCGGACCATTCCGATCGTCGATCCCGAGGTGACCTACAGCGTCGGCCTCGTCGTTCCGCAGCGCGATCCGCTGACGCCGCTGATCGCGGCGTTGACGCAGATCGCGCGTGAGGTCGCGCCGACGCTCGAACCGTAGAACGCTCGAACCCTAGGCCGCCGCCGATATATCCGGCTTCGCTCTGGCCTTGCGGCCATCGCGCGGCAGCGAGACGCATACCACAGTCCCGGTGCCGAGCCGCGAGCGCAGCCGCATCGATCCGCCATGCAGATTGGTCAGCGACTTGGCGATGGCGAGCCCGAGCCCCGAGCCATGATAGGTCTTGGTGAGCTGGCTTTCGACCTGCTCGAACGGCCGGCCGAGCCGCGTCAGCGATTGCGGCGCGATGCCGATGCCGGTGTCGGCGATCATCAGATGAATCGCGTCCTTTCGCATCCGGCTGCGCACCACCACCTTGCCGCCGTCAGGGGTGAATTTTACGGCGTTCGACAGCAGGTTGACCATGATCTGCTTGATCGCGCGGCGATCGGCCACCATCAGACCGGTGCCTTCGATGTCGGCGTCGAGCACGAGGTTCTTGTCGTCGGCGCGGCCGGACACCACGCGCATGGACTCTTGCAGCGTCCGCGACAGCTCGAGCGGCTCCATATCGAGCTGCATGCGGCCGGCCTCGATCTTCGACATATCGAGGATGTCGTTGATGACTTCGAGCAGATAGCGGCCGCTGGTCAGGATGTCGTGGCAATATTCCTGATATTTCTCCGAGCCGAGCGTGCCGAACATGCCGCTGCCCATGATCTCGGAAAATCCGATGATGGCGTTGAGCGGCGTGCGCAGCTCGTGGCTCATATTGGCCAGGAACTTCGACTTGGTCTGGTTGGCTTCCTCGGCGCGGTTCTTTTCCTGGGAGTATTTTTCGGCGAGGTCGGCGAGCTCGAGCGCCTGGCGTTCCAGCGCGGTCTGCGAGCGTTTCAGATCGGTCACTGAAGCGCGCAGGCGAAGGTCGTTGTCGACCAGTTTCTGCTCGTGTTCCTTGATCCGGGTGATGTCGGTGCCGACCGAAACGTAGCCGCCATCCTTGGTACGCCGCTCGCTGATATGCAGCCAGCTGCCGTCCTCGATCTGGGCCTCGAAGGTGCGGGCGCCCGGCGCCTGGGCCGAAGTCTCCTGCAGCCGGGTGCGAACCTCCGGCATGCTGCCGACTTCGATCACGGTCTCGTAGGAGGTGCCCGGCGTCACCGCCGAATCCGGCAATTTGTGCAGTCGCTGGAAGTGCGAATTGCACAGCACCAGGCGGTCTTCCGCATCCCACAGCACGAACGCTTCCGGAATGGTCTCGATCGCATCGCGCAGCCGCAGATCGGCCTCCACGGTCTTTTCGGCGAGGCTCTTTTGCTCGGTGATGTCGACGGCAATGCCGATCAGATGCAGGCCGGCGTCGCTGGCGCCCTGGCTGAGTTCGCAGCGGACCCGCAGCCAGATCCAGTGCCCGCCGGTGTGCTGCATGCGAAAAGTCTGGTCGATGTGGTCGATCTTGCCGGCGATCAACTGATCGGCGATCTCGAACAGATCGATATCGTCCGACTTCACCAGCGCGTTGACTTCGCCGAACGTCAAAAGGTCGCTGCGGCTGTCGAGGCCGAGCAGCGTGAACATCGATTGCGACCAGAAAATCCGCCCGCGCGACAAATCCCAGTCCCACAATCCGCAGCGGCCGCGATTGAGTGCGGTGTCGATCCGGCCGCGGACGGCGTCGTTGATGAGGTCGCCTTCGCGGGCGCGGGTCGATTGCCAGTGAAACGCAAAGCCCAGAATCAGGACGACAAAGCCGGTGGTCGCCGACAGCGTCACCGACAAAGCGGCGTCCGATCCCCACAACGGATCGACCTTTTCCTGGATGACGATGATCTGGCCCGCCAGCGATGGGATGCCGCGCTGGATGGCGAGCGCGCCATTGCCGTCGGGCAGCGTGATGTCGGCGGCCTGCGAGGAGGGGTCGGCTTCGGGCCGCGGCAACGTGGCGTTGATGATGTCGAGCAGGGCGGCGGTATCGCCGATGGCGCCATCGATCGGCAGGCGGGCGAGCACATGCGCGTCGGGGCCGGTCACGATCACATGGCGGCCGGCGGATCGGCCCCAGCCCGGAATGAGATCGGGCAGCAGCAGTTGCAGACGCTCGAACGACGACGCGCGAATTGGCTTTTCGGAAGTTGCTGCCGATGTCAGGTGGTCGATGCGTTCGGCCAGCACATCGGCGACGGCGGCGAGGTCGCGCTTCATCGCGGCGCGCTTTTGCCGGTTCTGATCCACCACCTGGACGAAGGCGCCGAGGCAGATGGTGATCAGGAAGGCGATGATCAAAGTTGGGACGGCGCGGCGAAGCGCGGGCTCCGCCGTGAGGAGCCGATGATAGGCCGGTTTCGCGATCGATTGCGCCAATCCCTTGATCGAATCAGATTGGACGCATGCGTTCGCCGCGTGTGCGCGCGCCATGCCTTAAAACCCCCGAAAAAATAAGCTTTTTCAAACTGTCCGGAAGCAGCCCCACGTACTTCCGAATCGCAGTGATTTGAATCCACTTTGCTCGCTCTGTCGAGAGTCAACAATTCGTTAATTCAAAAAAATCTTGTCCAACGGAAAATTGAGGCGCGCAAAACGTCGCATAAGTGAGTCCGAAACGGGAACGTGCGTGTTTCGCGGTTGTGACCTCATCCTGAGAGGCCGTGAAACTATCTCCGACCTCATCCTCAGGATGAGGCCGGTAATCGTTCTCACGCGTGCGGCGGCTCGGCGTGGCTGATGACGCGCTTCACGGTCGGGAACGCGCGGCGCAGCGCGCGCTCGATCTCGTCGACGTTCTCGTGCACCTTGATCACGCTCATCGAGGGTGCCGCGCGGCAATGGAAGTTGACGATCTCGCCCGCGTCAGTGTCGCGCACCCGGACATTGTGAACGTCATGGATGGCGCCGTCGGCGGCAAAACCGGTCAGCGCCGCCCTGATGGCCTCGACCCGCTCGGGCGCGGCGTCGGTGCCGGCAGGCAATTCCGGTTCCAGCGGCTCGATGTGGGTGTCGACCTCGACATCGTCGCCGAACTCGTCGCGGATATGGCGTTCGAACTCATGGGCGATGTCGTGGGCTGATATCAGCGCCATCTCGCCGTCGACTTCGAGGTCGATGCTGACGGTCAGTTTGCCGCCGAGGTCGTGCACCGTGACATGGTGGATGGCGAGGCCCGAATTGCGCGCGATCACCATGATGCGTTCACGGATGCTCTCATTGTTGCGCGCGACCGGCACCGCGGTAAACGTCAGGTCGGCATTGCCGAGCGCGGCGGCGACCGCGGCCTGCGCCTGCCGCTTGATTTCCTCGACCCGGTCGATCGGATAGGTGCGCGGCACCTGGACGGTGGCGTCGATGAAATGGGTGGGGCCGACCATGCGGGCCCGCAGCCGCGTGACATCGACCACGCCGGGCACCGCCTTGATTGCGGCGGTGGCCTTCCCGGCGACGCCGTCGGGGGCGCGATCGAGCAGGGTTTCCACGGTGGACCGCGTCAGCCGCAAACCGAGCGCCGAAATCACCAATGCGACGCCGATCGCAGCCGCCGCATCGCCCCAGGCATAGCCGAGCCCGGACAGCGCCAGGCCGGCGATGACCGCGACCGAGCCGAGCACGTCGGAGGCAAAATGCAGCGCGTCCGCGGCCAGCGCCTGGCTTTTGGTATCGCGCGCGGCGCGATGCAGCGCAGAAGCGCGCCAGAGATTGACGAGGATATCGAGCAGCAGCACCGCGAACGGAATCACCGACAGCGTCGGCGGCGGCGCGCCTTCGCGCAGGCGCCCATAGGCCGCGACCAGAATGCCGCCGGCCAGCACATACAGCATCGCGATCACGCCGAGCGCCGACAGGCTCTCCATCTTGCCGTGGCCGTAATGATGTTCGTCGTCCGCCGGCTTGTCGGACACCTGCACCACCATCCAGGTGACGACGGTCGCCACCAGGTCGACCGACGAGTGCAGCGCCTCGGAGATCAGCGCGAGGCTGCCGATCGCGATGCCGACGACGAATTTCGCCGCGGCCATGCCGGCGCTGGCGAAAATCGAAATCGCCGCGACGCGGGATTTCTGGCTGTGAATGAGTTGGCTCATGGCGATGCTTTAGCAGCGGGAGATGGAAGGTCAAAGGACGGATCAGAAGCGCTAACGCGAGTGATTTGCAGGAGCAGGTTTGTTGCGAATTGTTCCGATTCAAACTCGAACCAACCACAACCGTCATCCCCCGGCCTGTGCGCAATTGCGCACCAGGACCGGGGGGATCCAGTACGCCGCGTCCTCTCGCTTCCATCACTGACACCTCGGAATACTGGATCGTCCGGTCAAGCCGGACGATGACGACTGGATATAACTCGGCATTCTCACAACGCACTGCGCCTGAGTTGTTAACGGCAAGTCCGCCCAGAAAAACAGAAGGGCGCAGGGAAATGCCGGGTGCCCGCTGCACCCGCAGCCCGTGTGCAAAAGGTAGTAAGCACACGGTAGTCACCACAGGTTCACCGGAACACCCGGCATTCCCTGCGCAATGGTTTTAACGGTCTACTCCGCGCTCTCCCCGGCGACGAATTCGTCTTGTCACCGTCGTCAGCGAATTCCGTGTGGCGAATCCCGGTAGGGCTCGCCACACCATCGCCAACTTGACACCAGCAACGGGTGCCAGGACCACACGGCTTCACCGTCCGCATCAGCGCCGTTCGTCTGCGCGCAGGTCAATCGCGCACGGGAGACCCGCCCTGCGAACCCCTCACGCGCCCGACGCTGCCGCGTCCACCGCATCCCACCCCGCGTTCGTGACGATCATGATACGCCCCTCTGTGTGGGGTGAGACGGGAGGGATAAGCCGGTGATTTGGGTTCGAAGGGAAGGGGAATGTTTTTAGCGAGAGGACTGGACCAGTAGCATCAAGTTGATTTGGCTTAGTAAATTGAGCGGGGCGCGCAGGGCGACGGACTTGCCTACGCGAGGCGATATGCAACTAACAGTATACGATTGCTGATTACCGAATTGGCAGGAGCGGTTTTGAACGAACCCACCCATCCACCGCGACGAGGCACTGAACCGAAGCCCGTCCGTGATATCCTTTTTGTCAGCAAGGCCACGCCCGGCGATGATGAATTTGCTCTGTGGCTTGCTCCAAAGTTGGAGGCCGCAGGTTACAAGGTCTTTGCAGACATCCTCACTCTCGAACCCGGCGATCGTTGGCGAAGGAAATCACTTCAACGCTCCAAAATCGCGGGATCAAGATGCTGCTCTGTTGCAAGGACAGCACTTTAGCCGCTGCAGGCGTTCTGGAAGAGATTGAAATTGGCGTCGATCTCACAAAGGAACTTGGTGATCCGCGCTTCATCATTCCGCTTCGGCTTCGAGCGCATTGCAAAAAGCTTTTCGGCATAGGCGGCCTTCAATACATCGATTTTGCAGGGGGGTGGGCCGACGGCCTTGATAAGCTTTCAACAGCTCTGAAACGTCAGAAGGTGCCGTGCGATGTTGAAAATGCAGTCATCAATCCCAACTGGGAGATTTATCGACGGCGTGGCGCGATTGCGCTGAAGCAAGAACCGGAGCGCCTTACGTCTAACTGGCTCCCGAATCGCCGAGACGCCCGACTTCATCAATTACTACGAACCGAGCGGCATGGTGGACCGCAATGCACTTGGGTCTGTATGCACGAAATGCCCATATCCTACCGTTCTCATGCAGCAAGGCGTTGTCACGTTTCAGTCCATCGACGAGGTCAACGCTGCTTTCTCCGGAGTGGGGGAGCTTGTCTCGAAGCATGCGGTGCCGCTTATGGAGTTCGTCGAACAGGGCCTACCGGCGGCCGGCATCCAAAAGCAGGATGCTTCGAACATCGTCCATTCGATGATGCGCCAGTCGTGGATTGAATTTTGCCGAGCACGGGAATTTCTTGAATACCAATATTCAGCTGCGATAGGGTTCCACGTTGGCAGGGATCTGGCCGCGATCGGCAAAAAGATTCCTTGGGGTCGCCAGGGCGAGCGTCGATCCTCAATGCTCCGCAACATAGCCAAAGGTCACGTTTGGCAGTTCGGCGTGACGGCGCCTTCCGGCATTATGGCCTTTCCCACATTTCAAATTGAAGTCGCGTGTTTTATTCGCGGAAGTGAAGGACAACGAGGCCGCAGACGCACTCAGCGAAGCCAAGAACAACACCGCCTGCGGCGCACTGTATGCAAGGGGTGGAGAAACAAGCAGTGGCACGGTCGGCTACTTGCGTTTCTGGAGCTTCTTTCCGGTGAGGGATCATCCATCAATTTGCGCTTGGCAGAAAATGCGAGCGTGGCCTTGAAGCATCACCCCTGTTATTCTCGTCACCTGTAAGCACGGTTCTCCCCGATCAGCTTGCGGATGAAGATGAGGAGCAGGACGAAACAACATGCTGGGTCGGCCGGAGCCGGAGGAGAGAGCCATGACCGTTCACCCGGAACAGTCGCTCGAAGTTCTGCACCTGAACGAACCCCTGTTGGAATTCGGATTTCGGCAAACAACGCCGCATCCGAAAGATGGGCTCTTCCTCTATGGTCCGCACGAAAAAGCGAAGAAGAGCAGAGAGGTCCGAATAGGAGTGATTGGGACATCCGAAGGCATCACCCATTTACGTAACTGGGCAAAGCGGATGAAGAGTCACATAAACGTACCTCCGCCAGGCAAAGGCGAGAAGCAGGATCGGCTTCATCTTGCCAATTTTCCTGGCCTAGAAGAAGCCTTCGGAATTTCACTCAACGATACGGACTTCGCAGCTTATCCGCTCGATCTAAGCGCAATCGATCAGGCCACGCGTATCTTGAACCTTCACGAAGCAGTGAAAAAAGTCGTAAAGCTATATGCCGATAAGACACGCAAACACCGTGATAATGATGAACGTACGATAGATCTTTGGATTCTTGTAGTACCAGAGATCATCTACGATCGATGCAAGCCCAACGCGCGACGGACCGGCTTGCCGATGGAAAAAGGTGATTTCCTAAAGCGCCAGCGTGCCCGATCCGATCTTCCGCTCTTGCGTGAAGTCATTGCCGACGAAGAACTCTTTGACGATGTTCCGGATTTTCACCGGCAAGTGAAAGCTGAATTCCGACGCTTTCGCCGACCCAGATTTTGCGCGAGACAACTCTCGCCCCCGATGCATTCAAGAATAAGGCTGGATATCCACTTAGACGTACACAAGACGTAGCCACCGTCGCCTGGAATCTCGCAACGGGCCTGTATTACAAGAACTAACCCAAGCCTCCTTGGAAGCTTGCAGCTGTTCGGCCGGGCGTCTGTTATGTCGGTCTCGTCTACAAAAATCTTCCCAATGATCCTAACGATCACGCATGTTGCGCCGCGCAGATGTTCTCTTACGGAGGGTGACGGCGTTGTGTTCCGAGGGGCCAATGGGCCGTGGAAGACAGGCGACCATGAGTATCATCTTCGGCCTGATGCAGCGAAAGATCTGATTGTAAAAGTGCTCGAAACGTACAAGGAGCAACACAGTTGTGCGCCGAAAGAACTGTTTATTCACGGCCAAACATCTTTTAACGACGATGAATGGAAGGCGTTCGAAGCGGCCGCACCTTCTACGACGAATGTGGTGGGCGTGCGTATTCGAACTACGGGTGGCGAAGCGAAATTGTTTCGTGATGGTGACTACCCGGTCTTGCGAGGCACGGCGCTCATTTTAAACAGCAGAAACGCCTACCTGTGGACTAACGGCTAGTGCCGCAACTCGACACCTATATCGGCCCCGAAACACCAAACCCGCTCTTCATTACGGCACTACGCAGCAAGCTTGCGATGCCTCAGCTTTCGCGGATACTCGAAGACATTATGGGTTTGACCAAAATCAACTACAATTCCTGCAACTACAACGATGGCCTTCCTGTAACGGTTCGGTTTGCGAAAATGGTTGGCGAGGTCCTTACGATGGGCTCGGCAAAGGGCGCAGAGCGGCAGCCATTCAAATATTATGTGTGAGGTTGGACCGGTCGGAATGTCCGATAAGATAGTCCCAACCATAGTCGCAAACTGTCGTCGACTCCTGAGCGACGCTCAGGTCATGCTCGACCACGGGAGTGCTGGTGCAGCCGTGGCGCTGGCAATTCTAGCTTTCGAAGAAGTTGGCAAGGGCCACTATGTTGAACTCGAAGCATCTAAGCCAAAGATGACACCGAGCTGGCATCAGGCTCGGCAAGTTCTTGCGAGCTTCGTACTAATGGCTTCTGTTCTTCAAAAGTACGGGATCGAACGGCCGGAGTTTCCGCCGGAGCTCCAAGCAATGCTCGATGAATCGAGGGCTGGAGCAAAGCTGCTGAGCGAGTTTGTTGCTAGGCCGATACCGGAACTTGCTCGGGACAAGGTCATCGAACTTAACAAGGGCGCGCTGGATCAGCTTGATAACGACGCCGTCACGATTTTCCGGATCGAACTGCGATGGGCAAAAAAAGATATAGCTGCTGCTAGCGGTGAGGCCGAACGGCAACGTCAGAGGGGCATCTATGTTGATTTCAATGGAGATACGGTCAGCTCTGATCCATCAGACGTATCAAAAAGGGATGCAGTATACTGGATTAATGTGGCCCAGCGGGCACTGAATCTTCTTGATGCTGGCGAGTACAAGGCGCCATACGGTGAACTTGCTGCTTTGCTTGAAGCAATGCCCCGGCCGTTGCCAAACGATGAAGCGCTCATGGAGCTCTTCGCTCAAATCGAAGTGCGGGCGAGGGGCGAGAACGAGAAGGTTGCCGAAGGCGGCACTCCATGAATTTGGAGAGCTATTTGCGGTTCGATGCTGCGCGCTTGCGAGCGGAGTAAACACCTCACTGGTGCAGCGCGTAGAATGGGTTGAGCGGAGCGATACCCATCAATTGCAGTTTATGACATTGATGGGTCGCGGGCGGCTTGGGGGGTTCCGGGGGCGGAGCACCTATCCCTAGCGGCTTGTATTCTGTTCTTGGTTTGTTCTCGATGGCATCGAGCCTTTCGGGAGGTGACGATGCCGGACCTCGACTTCATCAGACGGGAAATCGAACATATGCGCGTCCAGGTGGGACGCCAGCGCAGGGAAATCCTGCAGCTGCAGCGGGCAGGCATCTGCACGGCGTCGGCCGAGCTGCTGCTCAGCCGGATGCACAGCAAGATCGACGACCTCTGCGCGCAGCGCGACCGGATCAAGAAAGAACAGCCGGCGGAGCAACGGGTTTTGGGCGGGCGTAGCTGGTGATGTCGCGACCGCCTAGATGGTTCGACGCTGAACAACAGACGACCGACGCGCGTCAAGGCGACATATCGACCACGAGTTTCCCGGCCGAGTTTCTCTTGAAATATAGGTCATAAAACTATAGTTTATGGAACTAGAGAAGCGCGCTTATGCGTATTTTCAAGACCAAAACGCTTGCGAAGTTTACACGGCAGCACGGAATTAGTGATGACAGGTTGATCGACGCCGTCGATCGCGCCGTCCGGGGTTTGGTTGATGCTGACCTTGGCGGTCAGATCATCAAGCAGCGGGTCGCCAGACCGGGGCAGGGCAGGCGAGGTGGTTTTCGCATGATCATCGGAATTCGTTCCGATCGGGCGATCTTTCTGTTTCGCCTTTGCCAAAAACGAGCGTGAGAATATCGATGAGGCAGAAATGATGACGTTGCGGGAGATCGTCGCTTCATTTTTGGACGCCGCCGAAGAGAAAATCGCGCAAGCCCTGAAGGATGGTACTTTAATCGAGGTGCAACATGGCAGCGAAAACAAAAAAGACAAAGAATAAGACCAGTCGTCTAACCAAAGAGCTGGTGGAAACCGCGCGCGATATGCGAAAGAGCGGCCTTTTGACCAAAGCCGCCCATGATAAAATCACCATGCGGCATGTCGGAATGGCGCCGGCAATTGCCGTTACGCTCACGGGCAAAGAAATCAAAGCACTCCGGGAAAAGTGCCACGTCAGTCAGGCTGTTTTTGCGACCTATCTGAATTTGACGGCGGATTATGTCTCGAAGCTGGAACGCGGCGAAAAACGGCCGAAGGGTCCGGCGCTCGTATTGCTGGATGTGATCCGCCGCAAGGGGATCGAGGCTATCTTCTAAGCTTGCCTGCTTGCCAGGAGACGCGGAACGACGATGGCCGTGCTCAGCGCGCAGGATGGGTTGAGCCAACGGGTCCGGCCTGCGGCCGGCCCGATGATAAACTCCGCGATACCCATCAATTGCAATTTATGACGCTGATGGGTTTCGCTTCGCTCAACCCCGCAGCACGTCGTCCCTGCGAACGCAGGGACCCATACGCCGTGTCGTCTCTTTTGTGCATCGGAGCTGACGCCTTGCGTAACCACGGGCGCCAGGGGTTATGGGTCCCTGCGTTCGCAGGGACGACTCATTGAAAAGGTCACGGTAAAGCCGAAAACGTCATGCGCGGGCAGCACGGAATGAAAAAAATCTCGCGCGCATGTCATCTGCATCAGGTGCCCGCCGCCCTACAGCGTCACCACGATCTTGCCGAGGTGCTGGTTGGCTTCCATGCGGTCGAATGCCTTGCCGATGTCGTCGAAGGAAAACACCTTGTCGATCGGCAGTTGCAGTTTTCGCGATTCCACCGCGGGCCAGATGTCCTTCTGCACCTCGGCAAAGATCTCGCGGATTTCCTCGATGGAGCGGGTGCGGAAGGTGACGCCGATGTAGTTGATGCGGCGCGCGGCGTGCAGGTCGAAATTGAAATCGCCATGGGTGCCGCCGAGCCGGCCGACATTGACGATGCGGCCCTTGACCTTGGTCGCCTTGAGGTTCTGGTTGGCGAGCTTGCCCGAGACCTGATCGACGATCAGGTCGACGCCTTCGCCATCGGTGGCCTTCAGCACCTGGTCGACCCAGCCGGGATCGGAGGAATCCACCGCGAGGTCGGCGCCGAATTCCTTCAAGCGTCCGCGCCGCATCGGATCGGTCGATGACCCGATCACGATTTTCGCGCCCTTGAGCTTTGCGATCTGCATCGCCATCAGGCCGACGCCGGAGCTGGCGCCCTGGATCAGCACGGTTTGTCCCGGCTGCAGCGCGCCGTTGGTGACGACCGCGTTGTGCATGGTGGCGAGCGCCACCGGCAAAGTGGCGGCTTCCTCGAAATTCATGTTGGAATTGCCGGGAATGCGGAACAGCCGGCCGTGATCGGCCAGCGCGTATTCGGCGAACGCCGCGCCACCGGAGCCCATCACGCGTTCGCCGACCTTGACGCCCTTGGCGTCGGGACCGAGTTCGGCGATCTCGCCGGCCCATTCCATGCCCAGCACCGTGCCGACGCCGCCGGCGCTGCCATGGACGTGGCCCTTGGTCATGCCGAGATCGGCGCGATTGAGGCCGCAGGCGCGGACGCGAACCAGCACCTGCGTGCCCTTCGGCGAGGGTTTTGCGACGTCGGTGATCTCAGCGCCGTTGGCGCCGTAGACAAAAGCTTTCATTTTCTTGTTCTCGGTTTAAGGGCGGGAAAGGGGATTATTCGGCGGCTTGCCGGCGGCCGCCGGACAACATGGCTTCGAAGCGGCTGCGGATGATGGCTTCGGCGTCACGGATAATCCGCGACACCAGCTCGGCGCAAGTCGGAATATCGTGGATCAAGCCCTGCACCTGTCCGGCCGACCAGATGCCTTCGTCGGCATCGCCTGAGGCATACACCATCTTGCCGCGCGCGCCGGCCACCAGTTCGCGCACGTCCTCGAATTTGGCGCCTTCCTTTTCCATCGCCACCACTTTGGTGCTGATCGCGTTTTTGGCGACCCGCGAGGTGTTGCGCATGGTGCGGAAGATCAGTTCGGTCTCGCGCTCGTCATTGGCGACGATCTTTTCCTTCACCAGCTGATGGATCGGGCTCTCCTTGGTGCACATGAAGCGCGTGCCCATGTTGATGCCCTCGGCGCCGAGCGCCAATGCGGCGACCAGGCCGCGGCCGTCGCCAAAGCCGCCGGAGGCGATCATCGGTATCTTGACCTTGTCGGCGGCGGCGGGGATCAGGATCAGGCCGGGGGTGTCGTCCTCGCCGGGATGGCCGGCGCATTCAAAACCGTCGATCGAGATCGCATCGACCCCCATGCGCTCCGCCGACAGCGCGTGGCGCACGCTGGTGCATTTGTGGATCACCTTGATGCCGTGCTTTTTGAATTCGGTGACGTGTTCCTGCGGCTTGTTGCCGGCGGTCTCGACGATCTTGATGCCGGCCTCGATGATGGCCTGGCGATATTCCGCATAAGGCGGCGGCTTGATCGAGGGCAGGATGGTCAGATTCACGCCGAACGGCTTGTCGGTGAGATCGCGGCAGCGCGCGATTTCGCGTGTCAGGTCTTCCGGCGTCGGCTGGGTCAGCGCGGTGATCAGGCCGAGCGCGCCGGCATTGGCGACGGCGGCGACCAGTTCGGCGCGTCCGACCCATTGCATGCCGCCTTGCACGATCGGGTGCTCGACGCCGACGAGTTCGGTAAAGCGCGTCTTGATCATGGCCGCCCCCTGAATGTTTCCTTGAGCCCGCGGCGGATCGTTGCGCGCCGGCTGTGTGGTTTTTCAGGGGGCAGGATGCCGTCCGGCCCGGCAAAAGTCTACCGGGCAGGGCGGCAGGCATCACAGTGCCATCATGCAAAAGCGGCGGCTTTGGTTTCCGCAGGGCGGACAATTCCCGTGTAAAGTCCCGCGATGCTGGCGCGCTGCGCGACCAGGGCCATCACGGCGTCGAGCGCCGGCGTCGGAATCTGCGTCAGGCGTCCCATTTCCTGCACCACCGACACCAGCGGATCGATTTCCATCGGGCGGCCGCGCTCGAGGTCCTGCAGCATCGAGGTCTTGTGCGCGCCGACCTTGCGCGCGCCTTCGATCCGCCGCTCGACATCGACGCGGAACTTGACGCCGAAGGTTTCGGCGATCGCCTGGGTCTCCAGCATGATCGCCTTGGACAGCGCGCGGGTCGCGGGATCCGAGCAGATCACGTCGAGCGTGGCGTGGGTCAGCGCGCTGATCGGATTGAGGCAGACATTGCCCCACAGCTTGAGCCAGATCTCGTCGCGGATGCGATCCAGCACCGGGGCCTGCATGCCTCCAGCGGTGAACAGCGCCGACAGCCGCGTGACGTCGGCGCTGGTTTCGCCGGAGGGTTCGCCGATCGGAAAGCGATCGCCATAGACATGGCGGATCACGCCGGGCGCCTCGATCTCGGTGGCGGGATAGACGATGCAGCCGATCGCGCGCTCGGGGCCGAGTTCGTTCCATTGCCGCGCCGCCGGGATCGATGCTCTCCAGCGTCGAGCCTTCGTAGCGGCCGCCATGCTTGTAGAAATACCAGTAGGGAATGCCGTTGACGGCGGTGACGATGCGGGTATGCGGGCCGAGCAGCGGCCGCATCGCCTCGATCGCGCCGGTGATGGAATGCGCCTTCAGGCAGACGATGACGAAATCCTGCGGGCCGAGTTCACCGGGATTATCGGTGCAGCGCGGCCGCACCACATGGGTCTGATCGCCGATCAGCAGTGTGAGCCCGTTGTCGCGCATCGCCGCCAGATGCGCGCCGCGCGCCACCAGGCTGACGTCGGCGCCCGCGCGCGCCAGCTGCACACCGATATATCCGCCGATCGCGCCGGCGCCGTAGATGCAGACTTTCATGGAAATCTTCCTGACGAGTGCGAATGAAAAGGGCTGAAATTTTCGAACAGGGGTCCGCGTCCGGCTTCGAGCGATGGCTCAAAGCCGGTCATGGCGGCTGGACCGGAATTAGTTGTTCAGGCGACCGATCGCTCGGCGTTGACCGTTTCGTCGAACGCAGTCGAGATGTCGCGGATGCTGACGACGCCGATCAGGCTGTAATTGTCGATCACGGGCAAATGCCGGATGTGGTTCTGGTTCATCAGGCGCCGCGCATGTTCGAGCGTGTCGGCTGAGGTGCAGGAGACCAGCTGCTGCACTGAAATCAGCTGCGAGACCTTCAGATTGACGCCGGCCGCGCCGTGCTCGGCGATGGCACGCACCACGTCGCGCTCGGTAAACATGCCGACCGCGGTGTTGCCCTCGGTCCGCACCACGTCCTTGACCACGAGCGCACTGATATTGCTGGTGCGCATCAGTTGGGCGGCGATGGCCACGGTCTCGTTCATGCGAACCGTCGCAACGCGCGCTGTCTTCTTGCGCAGGATGTCTCCGACTTTCATCGCAACCTCCTTCAGGTCAACCATTGGAACGTCTCCAATACGACAATTCTGGTATACATTATTCCAATTGTCAATTCGGTATTGGCGAAATCAACCGGTCATCAGATTAAAGAAATAGGCAGTAATATTGACGTTCTTTGATCGAGGCGTCGCTGGGCCGGACGGAAACCACCGGTGTGACAGGCTTCGGCAGAGCATTGTGGTATTTGGTATCCCAGTTAGTTCGGGCAAAAAAAGAGGCGCACCGGAGTGCGCCTCTTCGAATTCGATGTGCTGAGATCAGGCGGTCGTTCAGGCCGTGTTCAGGCGGTCTTGGCGTCGCGTGCGCCGGCCTCGGCCGGAGCCTCGTGGCCCAGGATGAAGGCGCGCCGCATCGGCTTGATCACGAAGATCGCCATCAGCGCCGCGGTCGCGTTGAGGGCAACCGCGACGACGAACACCGCCTGCCAGCCGTAGCTGCTGGCGATGATGCTCGCCAGCGGCACCAGCAGCGCGGCCGTGCCCTTGGCGGTGTAGAGCATGCCGTTATTGGTGGTGGCGTACTTGACGCCGAAGGTGTCGCCGGAGGTTGCGGGAAACAGGCTGTAGATCTCGCCGAACACCCCGAAATACACCGCCGTCGCCAGCACGAACACGATCGGGATGTGACCGTAGACCGACAGCGTCAGCAGCATCAGCGCCGCGGTCCCGAACGCGATGAACATGGTGTGCTCGCGGCCGATCGTGTCGGACACCCAGCCGAAGAACGGACGGCCGAAGCCGTCGAAGATGCGGTCGAGCGAGATCGCAAAGGTCAGCGCGGCCATCTGGAAGCCCAGGATGCCGACCGGTTCATTGGCGATCTTGAAGTCGTGCGCGATCGGCGCGATCTGGGCGGCCGTCATCAAGCCGCCGGCGGCGACCATCACGAACACCAGATACATCACCCAGAAGATCGGGCTTCGCAGCACCTGCGGTGGCGTGAAGTCGACCTTGGTCTGCGGCAGATTGAGCTGCTTCTTTTTCGCCGGCATCGCCTGTGACGGCTGGCGCAGGAAGAACGCGATCAGGAAGACGATCACGCCCTGGCCGATGCCGAAGGTGAGGAAGGCGTGCTGATAACCGCTCGCGGCGATCATGTTGGCGATCGGCACCACGGTGATCGCTGCACCCGCGCCGAAGCCGGCGGCGGTGGCGCCCGCGGCAAGACCGCGGCGGTCCGGAAACCATTTCAGCGCGTTGCCGACGCAGGTGCCGTAGACCGATCCCGCGCCGATGCCGCCGATGATCGCCGCGGCATAAAGCATCACCAGCGAGTCGGCGTAGGAGTTGAGGATCCAGGCGAGGGCGATCATGACGCCCCCGAACATGATGACGACCCGCGGACCGTATCTGTCGACGAACCAGGCCTCGACCGGGACGAGCCAGGTTTCCGTCACCACGAACAGCGTGAAGGCCAACTGGATCGCGGCGCGGCCCCAGTGATATTTCGCGTCGATCGGGTCGACGAACAGCGTCCAGCCATATTGCAGGTTGGCGATCATCGCCATGCAGACGATGCCCATGGCCAATTGCAACCAGCGGAAGTTGCCGGACAACGGTGCCGCAGGAGCGGTGGTGTTTGTGCTGGAAACCATGGATCCTCCCAAGCGCGCGCTCTTTGATTGTGACCTAGTGTCGCAAAGTTGTGACCTATAGTCGCGAGCATTGGCCGAAAGTTGGTATATTATATTCCAAGATGCAAGCGCTTCTTCTGTTGCGGCGCCGCATATCGGCTAGGCCATTCGGTCAATATCTCCGGGTTCCACTGGGTTCGGCAACCCTGAGTTTGCAGCAGGCGCACGGAAAAGCGCCGGCCCCTGGGAGCCGGCGCTATCTCGTAACGAACTTAATCGGCTTATGCGGTTGCGGTCGCCTGCGCCACCACGCGTCTTCGCCACGGTTTCAAGACGACGATGGCGAGCAGTGACGCCAGAATATTGGCGCCGGCCGCGATGATGAACACCTTGTCCCAGTTGCCGGAGGACTGCTGCATGTAGTTCGCGATCGGCACCAGCAGCGCTGCGAAGCCTTTGGCGGTGTACAGCAGGCCCGCATTGGTGGTCGCGAATTTCGAACCGAACGTGTCGGTGCAGGTCGACGGGAACAGGGAATAGATTTCACCCCAGGCAAAGAACACGAGGCCCGACAGGATCACGAACCAGACCGGATCGTGGCCGAACATGTACAGCGCCCAGATGCCGACCCCTTCAATCCCGAAGGCGATGAACATCGTGTTCTCGCGGCCGATCATGTCGGAGATCCAGCCGAAGAAGGGCCGCGTCAACCCGTTCAGGATTCGATCGATGGTGGCCGCGAATGTTACCGCCGTCATGGTCATTCCGACCAGGGTGACCGGAATGCTGTCGACCTTCCAGTCGACGGCGATCGGCTTGAGATTGGCCGTCACCATCAATCCGCCGGCGCCCACGATCACGAACATGAAGTACATCAGCCAGAAGATCGGCTGACGCAGGACTTCCGTCGGCAGATAGTTGCGGCGGCTCTGGATCACGTTGGCATTGGCCATTACCGCGGGCACCTGTCCAGCTTTCGGCGCGAACAGGAAGAAGGAGAGCAGCACGATGATCAGGCCCTGTCCCAGACCGAAGTACAGGAAGGTGGTCTGGAAGCCGGAATCCTTGATCATGGCCTGTATCGGCGCGACCGTCAGTGCCGAGCCTGCACCGAATCCGGCCGCCGTGATTCCCGCGGCGAGGCCACGCTTGTCAGGAAACCATTTCAGCGCGTTGCCGACGCAGGTGCCGTAGACGGCGCCGGCGCCGATCCCCGCCACGATCATCCCGAGATAGTAGGCGTTGAGCGTGGTGGCCTACGCGTTGATCACCCAGCCGATGCCGCAAAGGATGCCGCCGATGAGAACGACGAGACGCGGGCCGTATTTGTCGACGAACCAGCCCTCGATCGGCACCAGCCAGGTTTCGAACAGCACAAAGAGCGTGAACGCCCACTGAATCGAGGCGCGGTCCCAGCCGAATTGTTTCTGGATATCGGGGACGAAGAAAGTCCAGCCATATTGGTAATTGGCGATCATCACCATGGCGGCGACGCCGATCGCCAACTGTGTCCATCGATAAGTGTCGCTCACACGCCCGGCCATGGGGGCCGTCGCCTGCACCATCTCCGTCATAGCTCCTCCCGACGCGCGCCTCTGGGTCATTGCGAGCGCTGCGCGGCCATCTTGTATTCGATATGCCAAGGCTCAAAGTGACAGAAGCGCGCAGCGCGCAATTGACGCACGACTTTTGGACCGCGTTATTTGCCGTGAAGTTCGATGCCCGCAGAGATGCAACGAAAAAAAATGGCCTCGAACATCGAGGCCATTTGGAGTTTGGGAGGAGTGCAGAACGGAAAGCAGAGATGCTGAAAACGCTGTACTGCGTGAAGTTTAGAGCCCGATGCGGGGAAGATCGCCGTTGCGGATCGCGATCCTGGCGCTTGCCATCAGCAGGCGGTCGATCGTGGCCATCAGGCGGCCGAACAGGGTGGTGGAGGCGGTCAGGCGAAACGAGGTGGTATCGGACATGCTTGTCCCCTTGAATATCGGGCAGCGGCGCGCTGCGTTCTGAGGGGTAAATTATGTATACCAGATACCAGAAACAACCGCTTTGTTTGCATAGCAGCATGGCCGAGTTTGCAGTGCAGCAAAAATAGGGTGATCGGAAATCCAGATCAAGAAAAAGGCCGCCGGATACCGGCGGCCTTGATCTTGAGCCTCGATGGATGGCCGTTGGTTACTCGGCGGCCTGCTTGCGCGGCGGATCGAGCGCGCCGGAATCGTGGATCTCGGCCACCTGATGGTCGCTGAAGCCGAGCACCTGGCGCAGGATCTCGTCGGTGTGTTCGCCGAGCAGCGGAGAGCGCAGCACCTCGGTCGGGCTGTCCGACAGCTTGATCGGGTTGCCGACCGAAATGTACTTGCCGCGGGTGGGGTGATCGACCTCGACCACGGTACCGGTGGCGCGCAGCGACTGGTCTTCCGCGATTTCCTTCATCGACAGGATCGGTCCGCAGGGGATGTCGTCCTTGTTGAGGATTTCCATCGCCTCGAACTTGGTCTTGGTCATGGTCCACAGTTCGATGCGCGCGAAGATCTCGTTGAGGCGCGACAAACGGGCGGGCGGCTTGGCGTAATCCGGATGGGTCTTCCAGCCGGGTTCGCCGATGACGTCGCAGATCTTCTCCCAGACCGGCGCCTGGGTGATGAAATAGATGTAGGCGTTGGGATCGGTCTCCCAGCCCTTGCACTTGAGGATGCGGCCGGGCTGGCCACCGCCGGAATCATTGCCGGCGCGCGGTACGGCGTCGCCGAACGGAATGCCTTCGCCGAACTGGCTGTATTCCTTCAGCGGTCCGTGCGCGAGCCGCTGCTGGTCGCGCAGCTTGACGCGCGCCAGATTGAGCACGCCGTCCTGCATCGCGGCGGTGACCTTCTGGCCCTGGCCGGTCATGGTGCGCTGGTACAGCGCGGTGACGATGCCGAGCGCCAGATGCAATCCGGTGCCGCTGTCGCCGATCTGCGCGCCGGTGACCAGCGGCAGCCCATCGCGGAAGCCCGTGGTCGAAGCCGCGCCGCCGGTGCATTGCGCGACGTTCTCATACACCTTGCAGTCTTCGTAGGGTCCGGGACCGAAGCCCTTGATCGACGCCACGATCATCTTCGGGTTGATGGCGTGGATCTTCTCCCAGGGGAATCCCATGCGATCGAGCACGCCGGGGCCGAAATTCTCCACCAGCACGTCGCAGCTCTTGATCAGCGCGGTCAGGACTTCCTTGCCCTTCGGGTTCTTGGTGTCGAGCGTGATCGAACGCTTGTTGTGGTTGAGCATGGTGAAATACAGGCTGTCCGCATTCGGCACATCCTGCAATTGACCACGCGTGATGTCGCCGACGCCGGGGCGCTCGACCTTGATCACGTCGGCGCCGAACCATGCCAGCAATTGCGTGCAGGTCGGTCCCGACTGGACGTGGGTGAAATCGAGAATTCGAACGCCCTTCAGCGCCTTTGTCATCTTTTCTCTCCTTGATATCTATATTTGCATTTTTTCGCTGTCGTCATGCCCGCGAAGGCGGGCATCCAGTAATCCCTATGGTTTCAGTCGGGCACGGCCTTCATCTCACGATAGCTCGGCGATTACTGGGTTCCCGCCTGCGCGGGAACGACGGGTGATTGTCTATTTCTTCTTGCTAAGCACGCTTTGCGGATTGAGGTTGCCGATGCGGCCTGACTCGCTGCCGGCGGCCGGATCGAGCACGGCGTTGATGAGCGTCGGCTTGCCTGAATCCATTGCGGCATTGACGGCGCGCTTCAGTTCGTCCGGAGACGTCGCATTCACGCCGACGCCGCCGAAGGCTTCAATCATCTTGTCGTAGCGCGAGCCTTTGACGAACACGGTCGGCGCGGGATCTTCGCCGGCGCTGTTGGTGTCGGTGCCGCGATAAATGCCGTCATTGTTGAAGATGACGATGCAGACCGGCAGCTTGTAGCGGCAGATGGTTTCCACCTCCATGCCGGAGAAGCCGAACGCCGAGTCACCCTCGACGCACAGCACCGGCTTGCCGGTTTCGATCGCGGCGGCGATGGCGTAGCCCATGCCGATGCCCATGATGCCCCAGGTGCCGACGTCGATGCGCTTGCGCGGCTGGTAGATGTCGATAATGCCGCGCGCCAGATCGAGCGTGTTGGCGCCTTCGTTCACCAGCATCGCATCCGGGCGTTCCTTGATGATGGTGCGCAGCACGCCGAGCGCGCCGTGGTAGTCCATCGGCGAGTTGTTGTTCATCAGGCGCGGCGCCATCTTGGCGACGTTCTCTTCGCGCTTCTTGGCGACCGCACTCATCCAGTCGGCGGGCGCCGCCGGCCAGTTGCCGCCCATCGCGGTGAGCATGGCCGAGACGCAACTGCCGATGTCGCCGACGACCGGTGCGACGATCTCGACGTTGGAGTCCATTTCCTTCGGCTCGATGTCGATCTGGATGAACTGCTTCGGGGCATCGCCCCAGGTCTTGCCCTTGCCGTGCGACAGCAACCAGTTAAGCCGCGCGCCGATCAGCATCACGACGTCGGAGTCCTTCAGCACCGTCGAGCGCGCCGCGCCCGCGCATTGCGGGTGTGTGTCCGGGAGAAGGCCCTTGCCCATGCTCATCGGCAGGAACGGCACGCCGCTCTTTTCGACGAATGCCCGAATGGCATCGTCGGCCTGCGCGTAGGCCGCGCCCTTGCCGAGAATGATCAGCGGCTTCTTGGCGGACTTGAGTACATCGAGCGCGCGCTTGACGGCGTCGGGGGCGGGGATCTGCGCGGGTGCCGCGTCGATCACCTTCACCAGCGATTTCCTGCCGGCCTCGGCGTTCATCACCTGGCCGAACAGCTTGGCCGGCAGATCGAGATAGACGCCGCCCGGACGGCCCGAAACCGCGGCGCGGATCGCGCGCGCCAGACCGATGCCGATATCGGCGGCGTGCAGCACGCGGAACGCCGCCTTGCAGAGCGGCTTCGCGATCGCAAGCTGGTCCATTTCTTCATAGTCGCCCTGCTGCAGATCGACGATCTCGCGCTCGGACGAGCCCGAGATCAGGATCATCGGGAAACAGTTGGTGGTCGCGTGGGCCAGTGCGGTGAGGCCGTTGAGAAAGCCGGGCGCCGACACGGTGAGGCACACGCCCGGCTTCTTGGTGAGGAAGCCCGCGATCGAGGCCGCGTAGCCGGCGTTCTGCTCGTGGCGGAAGGAGAGCACGCGAATGCCTTCGGCCTGCGCCATGCGGCCGAAATCCGTGATCGGAATACCCGGCACGCCATAGATCGTATTGAGGCCGTTGAGCTTGAGCGCATCGATGATGAGATGGAAACCGTCGGTCAGTTCCTGCTGCGTTTCGGCGGTCTTTGCATCGATGTTCTGTACTGCTGCGGACATTCCGCTTCTCCCTGATCGTTTCTTGGTGTGGACGAAGTTTTGGTCTGTCCCCGTCCAGCGTGAAGATGTGTAGCGTTAGCAAGGTTCTCTGAAAGCATGGGCCGAAACGGCCCGGTTAAAACAACTCCTGGCCATGGGCCTCGACATAGGCCGCAAGGCCGAGCGTGTGGTCGCGCGCGCGCTTTTCTGCGAGTTCGGTGTTGCGCTCCTCGAGCGCCTCGATGATGGCCAGATGTTCGGGCAGCGACACCGCGGTGCGGTCGACGCGTCCGATCGTCAACTGCCGGTAGCCGCGAACGTGCAGCAGGATGTCGTTGGTCATGTCGACCAGCACCGGCGACTCGCTGAGCGAGATCAGCGCCTGATGAAAGGCGATGTTGGCCTTGGAATACTCCTCGACGTGATCCTGCGGCAGGCGGTCCTTGCCGAAATCCCTGAAGAAGTCGCGCAGCGCCGAAATGTCCTTTTTGCGCGCGGTGGTGGTGATCAGGCGCGCCGCCATGCTTTCCAGCGCGGCCCAGGCGCGGATCATGTCGACGATCTCGCTCTTGGTGCGGCGGACCACGACGATGCCACGGCGCGGCACGGTCTTGACGAAGCCATCCTGCTCCAGCATCGCGATGGCTTCGCGGATCGGGGTGCGGCTGACGCCGAGACGCTCCGACAACGCGCGTTCGTCGAGCATGACCGGTTCCGGTGTTGCGTAGATGTCCATCTTGAGGATGGCTTCCTTCAACGCCTCATAGGCCTTGTTTTTGAAGCTCGTCTCCGGCGCGATCCGGACAATCGTAATGTCTGCCTCGGCCATGGTGGGCGGCGCCTTGGTTTGTTTCCGTTCGGGCACGATTGATCTCCTCTGAGGGAGACGTCTTCTAACAGAATAATACCTGATTATTTTTGGCATACCAGATGCCACGATGTCAAGGCGACGTTATTTTCGCCATTTCTCTACATCAGCTTGCCTTGACAATCTTGTTTCTGGCATACCAAATGCCATACGGGCGAATTCTTCGCAAGCCGGATGCGCGCCACAGCGAATGCGCGGTTTGCGATCGGTTACGACGGATTGAGGGTGTACCAGGGTCTGGTCTTGTCATGATCCTGGGGCGCGCGGGCGCTATTGAAATGAAAAGCGACTTCACGGAGGAAGCCAATGTCGAGTTCTAAAGAATCGGTTCGGAAAATACTTGATCTGGTCAAGGCGGATAAACGCACCAGCCTGACCGCGCCGGAAGGCAAACTGGTGTGCGACGCCTACGGCATTCCGGTTCCGAAGGAAGGGGTGGCGAAATCCGCCGATGAAGCCGTCAAGATCGCGACCGGCATGGGTTTCCCGGTGGTGATGAAGATCGTCTCGCCCGACATCCTGCACAAGACCGAAGCGGGCGGCGTGATGGTCGGCGTCAAGACCGCCGCCGACGTCGAAAAGAATTACGCGACCATTCTGGCGAACGCCAAGAAGTACAAGGCCGACGCCAAGATCGAAGGCATTCAGATCCAGCAGATGCTGGCGGGCGGCACCGAAGTCATCATCGGCTCGATCACCGATGGCTCGTTCGGCAAGCTGGTGGCCTTCGGCCTCGGCGGCGTGCTGGTCGAGGTCCTCAAGGACATCACCTTCCGGCTCGCGCCGGCGACCAAAGAGGACGCCCTGTCGATGCTCGACGGCATCCAGGCCGGCGAGATGCTCAAGGGCGTGCGCGGCGGCGATCCGGCTAACCGCGACGCGCTGGCCGACATCATCGTCAAGGTTTCGCAGCTCGTCACTGATTTCCAGGAAATCGTCGAACTCGATCTCAACCCGGTGTTCGCCACCAAGGCCGACGCGATCGCCGCCGACGTGCGCATCGTCGTCGACTTCGACTACAAGCCGCGTCCGGCGCCGCGCCCGACCGAGGAAATCGTCACCGCGATGAACCGCATCATGCAGCCGAAAGCGGTCGCCGTGATCGGCGCTTCCGCTGAAGACGGCAAGATCGGCAATTCGGTGATGAAGAACCTGATCAACGGCGGCTACAAGGGCGACATCTATCCGATCCACCCGAAGGCCTCGGAGATTCTCGGCTACAAGGCCTACAAGAGCGTCAAGGATGTGCCCGGCGTGATCGACACCGCGGTGTTCGCAATCCCCGCGAAGTTCGTCGCGGGCGCATTGATCGAGTGCGGCGAGAAGAAGATTCCGGGCGCGGTGCTGATTCCATCGGGCTTCGCGGAAGCGGGCGCGCCGGAATTGCAGGCCGAGATCGTCGAGATCGGCAAGAAGTACAACGTCCGCCTGATGGGGCCGAACATCTACGGCTTCTATTATACGCCGGCCAATCTCTGCGCCACGTTCTGCACTGCGTATGACGTCAAGGGCCATGCGGCGCTGTCGTCGCAGTCCGGCGGCATCGGCATGGCGATCATCGGCTTCTCGCGTTCGGCCAAGATGGGCGTGTCCGCGATCGTCGGCCTCGGCAACAAGTCCGATATCGACGAGGACGATCTGCTCGCCTTCTTCGAGCAGGATCCCAACACCAATCTGATCGCGCAGCACTGCGAAGACCTCAAGGACGGCCGCGCCTTCGCCGAAGCCGCCAAACGGGTTTCGAAGAAGAAGCCGGTGATCGTGCTCAAGGCCGGCCGCACTTCGGCCGGCGCCAAGGCCGCTTCGTCGCACACCGGCGCGCTCGCCGGTAACGACAAGATCTATGAAGACGTGCTCAAGCAGTCCGGCGTGATCCGCGCCCGCTCGCTTCGGCAATTGCTCGAATTCGCGCGCGGCGTGCCGGTGCTGCCGACGCCGAAGGGCGAGAACATCCTGATCATCACCGGCGCCGGTGGTTCAGGCGTGCTGCTGTCGGACTCCGTGGTCGACAACGGCATGTCGCTGATGGCGATGCCGCCGGACCTCGATGCGGCCTTCCGCAAGTTCATCCCGCCGTTCGGTGCCGCCGGTAATCCCGTCGACATCACCGGCGGCGAGCCGCCGATCACCTATGTCAACACGGTCAAGCTCGGCCTGTCGGATGAGCGCATCCACGCGCTGATCCTCGGCTACTGGCACACCATCGTCACGCCGCCGATGGTGTTCGCCCGCAACATGGTCGAGGTGAAGAAGGAGATGGAAGCGAAAGGCTTCGTGAAGCCGATCGTCGCCTCGCTCGCCGGTGACGTCGAGGTCGAGGAGGCCGCCGAATATCTCTACCAGAACGGCATTCCGGCCTACGCCTATTCGACCGAATTGCCGGTCGAGGTGCTCGGCGCGAAGTACAAATGGGCTCGCGGCGCGGGCCTGCTGTAAGCTGTGCTTTAGCTCGTCATTCCGGGGCGCGCGTAGCGCGACCCCGGAATCTCGAGTTGATCATCTCTGGATTCCCCGATGTGCAATTGCACATCTGAGGTTCAGCCCTGCGGGCTGCCCCGGAATGACATTCGCAAGGTGACGTAATTTGCGGGTCAGGTGGCGTTTATCGTACGCAGCCGCTGCATGGTCCAATCCAGTGCCGCGGCAACCGCAAGTCCGAGGCAGGCGGTCAGGGCGTCGACGACAAAGTCCTCCAGTCGGGCGTGGCGTCCCGGCGCCCAGAACTGCAGGATTTCAATCGCGCCGGTCATGATCACGGCGATCAGCGCCACGCGCGGCCGGTGTTCGGTATAGGCCAGGCCAAAGACCACGCCGATCAGGATGAAGGCGAGGGCATGCTCGCCGTCCTGACCGAGGCTGGAGTGCGGCCGGTAGCCGGGCGGACCCAAGGTGGCGAATGAGACCGCGGCGGCCAATAGCCAGGCGATGATCCTGAGGGTGATTGTCATCGGGGCGGGATATCACATTTGGCGGGATTGCATTTGCTTTCACGCGAACTTGCAATGTCGTGTAGTTAACAGGGGTCGACGGGCGTCCAGTGGTTAACGGCCGGGCCGCCCGGCGATTATAGCGGCTGGCGAACCCCGAGGCCATGCATGAAGCGCTCCCGGATCTGCACGGGATCGCGCCGGGTCTGCCCGGTCCCCGGCTTGTCGTCGATGCGCACGCCGATCAGCGTCGGCCCGGAAGCCGTCAGCGATTGATCGAGCAGGCGTTCGAAATCTTCTTCGTCGGCGGCCCAGGCGCTGTTGGTGAGACCTGAGGCGACAGCGATGGCGACGAGATCGGCGACCGCGGCGGCCGGCGTCGGCTGCGCCCCGGTAATCTGATAGACGCCATTGTCCATCACCACCATGCAGAGGTTTTTCGGTGCCTGCGTTGCGATCGTCGCCAGGCAACCCAGTTGCATCAGCAGCGAGCCGTCGCCTTCGAGCGCGAACACCCGCCGCTTCGGTTGCGCCAGGGCAACGCCGAGCGCGATCGGGAAAGCAAGGCCCATGCTGCCCAGCATGTAGAAGTTCTGCGGGCGATGGCCCGCGGCCCACAGGTCGAAATTGGTATTGCCGATGCCGCCGACCACGGCTTCCTCGTTCTTCAGCTTCGCGACCAGCCGCGAAGTGAGATCGAACCGGTTCATGATCTTGGTGTTGCGGGCAGGGGAGTTGGCTTGCGTGTTCATCTGATCGCTCACTTGTCGAGAACTTTGCCGCCGGTCAGCAGCGGCGAGAGGATCAACGCCACCGGCGCCTGGGTGGTGATGGCCTGCTTGATCGATCGATCGACGATGAATTCGAATTCGTCGAGCCGCGTGCAGGTATGATGCTCCATCGCCAGCGAGTCGAGCACCGGCCGCATGGTGCGGCAGACCAGCGACTGTCCGTAATTGAACTCGCCGAGGGTGCCGCGTTCCGACACGAACATGATCAGCGGGATCTGATAGGGGATCGCCAGCGAGGCCAGCACATTGGCGAGCGTCGCGAAGCCCGAGGTCTGCATCAACACCGCGCCGCGCATGCCGGCCATCCACGCGCCGGAGACGATGCCGACGGCTTCTTCCTCGCGCGAGGTCGGGAACGTCGTGAAGAACGGGTCGGCGTGGATGTTCTTGATCAGGTTGGTCAGCACGCGGTCGGGCACGTAGGGCACCAGCCGGATGTCGTTGCGCTTGAGCGTTTGCAGTACCACGCCATGCCAGGTCGTTTCCGAACTCTGGGAAGCTGTGTTTGCCTCGGCTGCCGCCATCGAATTCTCCCTGTCGCCTGCGCCGATGTTGTTGCCGCAACAAGACCGCGCGCGGTCCCGTCGAGGTGCCGCAACTTGACGCGATCGCCGGGATTGTCAACATGTCCCGACGTTACCGTGATCTGCATTGCGTGGCGATGCCCCGGGCATGCCGGCATGCGATAACGCAGGTAACAAGATGATCGGGGAGGGATGTGATGGCGAACTGGTTCCGGATGTTTGCGGCTGCAATGGCTGTTCTGGCCGCCGGCGGCAGCGTCTCCGCGCAGTCGGCATTTCCGTCCAAGCCCGTGCACCTTTTCGTGCCTTACGCCGCGGGCGGCGCGGTCGATATCCTTGCGCGCACGCTCGGTGATGCGGTCTCTCAAACATGGGGCCAGTCGGTGGTCATTGAAAACCGGCCTGGCGCCGGCGGCGTGATCGCCTCGCAGGCGCTGGTGACCTCGCCGCCGGACGGCTACACCCTCATCCTGGTCGCCAGCGGTCATCCCACCAACGCATTTCTGTATCCGAAGCTGCCCTACGACACCTTCAAGGACTTCACGCCGATTTCCTTAGTGGCGTCGTCACCGAACATCCTGCTGGTGCGTAAGGATTCTCCGTTCAAGACGGTCGCCGATGTCATTGCCGCGGCCAAGGCGAAACCGGGAAGCCTGTCCTTTGGCCATTCCGGCAACGGCACGTCGACGCATCTGGCAGGCGAGCTTTTCAAGAATCTCGCCAAGATCGACATTGCCGGCATTCCCTATAAAGGCGGTCTGCCTGTGATCAACGATCTCTTGGGTGGACAGATTCCGCTGTCGATCAACAATGGACCGGAATCGGTCGGACAGCTTCAGGCCGGCACCGTCCGCGCGCTGGCGGTCACCACGGCGTCGCGGGCGTCGTTTCTGCCCGATGTGCCCAGCCTGTCGGAAACCGTGCCGGGCTATGACACCGAAGTCTGGTGGGGATTGCTCGGTCCGGCCAAGCTGCCTCCCGATGTGGTCGCCAAGCTCGCGCATGACTTCGTGGCCGCGGTGAATACGGAAGGCGTAAAAGAGCGCCTGGGCAAGCTCGGCGCGACGCCGATCGGCAGTTCGCCCGAGCAGTTCGATGCCAAGATCCATGCCGACTATGACAAATGGGGGCCGATCATCACCGCCGCCGGCATCAAGGCCGAATGATGCTCTCTGCCGCTCCTTAAACGTCAGGCCTTCAAACCTGCCGCCATTACGCGCGTGCGCCGTGGCGGCGCTCGATCCATTTCCAACCCGAGGTTCCGCCAACGATGTCCGTCAACAACAAGCGCGTCTTCTACGTCAAATATCTGGCCCATGAGATCTATGCCGACATCCTGCGGGCGCGCGCCGATGTGCGGCTCGACCGGCTCGAGAACGAGACTGCGGATGAGGTATCGGCACCGATCCTGGCCGCCGCGCATGTCTACCAGATCGGCGCCGCGCGGGATGAACTCGCGCCCCATTTCCATGCCAACGCCGACCTGTTGCGCCGCGCGCCGAACCTGCTGCTGGTCTCCAGCAACGGCGCCGGCTTTGATCCCGTCGATGTCGATGCCTGCACGGCCGCCGGCGTGGTCGTGGTCAATCAGTCCGGCGGCAACGCCAATTCGGTGGCCGAACATGCCGTCGGCATGCTGCTGACATTGTCGAAGCGCATCATGGAAGCCGATCGCACGCTGCGGCGCGAGGCCAATGTCAACCGCAACGCCCTGATGGGCACCGAGGCGCAGGGCAAGACCATCGGCATCGTCGGGCTCGGCAATGTCGGCCGCCGTATCGCCGAACTCTGCAGGGGCCTGCTGCACATGAACGTGCTGGCCTACGATCCCTATCTCTCGGCGACCGAGATGGCGGCCCGCGGCGGCGAGAAGGTCGAGCTGGATGATCTGCTGCGCCGCTCGGATTACGTGTCGATCTCGTGCCCGCTGACCAAGGACAATCGCGGCATGATCGGTGCGCGCCAATACGCGCTGATGCAGAAGCATGCCTACTTCATCACGACCGCGCGCGGCTTCATTCACGACGAGGCGGCGCTTGCGGACGCGCTGCGCAACAAGCAGATCGCCGGTGCCGGTCTCGACGTCTGGGCCAAGGAACCGCCGCCGCCGGACCATCCGCTGCTGCAGTTCGACAATGTGCTGGCAAGCCCGCACACCGCGGGAGTCACCAAGGAGGCGCGCGAAAACATGGGGCGGATCGCGGCCGAGCAGGTGCTCGATGCGCTCGACGGCAAGCGGCCGCCGCGGATCATCAATCCCGAGGTCTGGCCGGCCTATGTCAAGCGGTTCGAGAAAGCCTTTGGGTTCTCTCCGGCCTGACCGCCGCGGCGGATTCTCCGCAGGCTGACGGCCTCGGCCGTTAACCGCATTCTGGAGGAGAAAATTTCCTCCGCCGCCGGGCTTTGCACGGCAACAAAACCACTGCCATCGGCCGACCGGGCGATGGCCCTGTTGCTATTTTTCCGGTGCCCTCGACACATCAGGGGGCTCGGACCACATTCCATCGTGCGCAACGGGTTTTGGCGGAACGCTGGTTCCGCCGCGCACGGGAATGAGTGACATGCAACAAGCAGCGATTTTATTTTGGAGCACGCCATCGCGGATCGGACGCCGTTTGGCTGCGATCGTCGCCATCGCCGCTGCCAGCCTGCCGGACGTCGGCGCCTAGGGCGGCTCCGCGTATCTTCCTCAATGACGAAGATTAGATCCCAATCGTGAACCCCTGACAGGGGTAGGTCCTTCAGGCGTTTTCATCCGATCCGTTTCGATCTCGGCCAGCAGCCAGTCGCGGAACGCGGCGAACTCGGTCACGTCCCATCGCGACGCCGACGCTCGGGATGGGTCGAGAGGTTGCGCCGCCCGGTGTGAGGTCGAACAGTCTTTCCTTGATGGTGGCTTGAACCATGCCCCCAAAATGCTGACGGTTTATGCGTCGCAGGTGCAGCGCTTGCCTCCCAGGACAGCACGCAAAGAAAAATTAGTAGCGGAATGATTTTCACGTTTTCCTCGGTAAAAAAGCTCTGCCAGGGGGCGCGATGCACTGCGTTCGTGGTGTGATTTATTGCTTGGCGGCTTCGCCGGGATCTCCCTTCGGTCCGGCCGGACCCATCGCGCCCGGGGGGCCTGCGGGTCCCGGGGGCCGCAAGTCCCGGAGGACCTGCGGGCCCCGGAGGACCGGCAGGTCCGGGGAGGCCGCAATTTTGTATCACCACTTCTCTCTTATCCTCTCCGGAGGTAATTTCGACCAGGCAAGTGGATGGGAACTCAGATCCGATCCAACGAAACCCTCCAGTCGAAGTGCTCTCGACTTGCACTGTTTTGCTTGGGCTGATTTTAATATGCACGATGGGCTCGCGCACGCGCCTGACCCTTCCGACGATTGTTAACTCGCCGCGCGATATGGCCGCAGTCGTGATCAATATTTCTGCACGTGCATTTCCAGCCCATGCGATCACGCAAGCAGATGTAACGACGGCGCAGATAAGCTTTGCGAGCATGGCAATCCCCGCTGCATCCTGTCAGGCAACTAAATTCAATCACTAAAGCCCAACAAGAACAAGAGCGCGACAAGCCACGCCAGCGGCTTCTCTGAGTCACGGGCGCGGGATCGAGTGCTTTTTTGTCGGCGCCTATAGCGTTTTCGAGCGAAGTGGCAGCCGGTTCGCGTGAAGAAAACGCGTCAAAACAAAAACCTAGAGCCCGGTTCTGATTCAATCAGAACCGATCAGGCTCTAGGCCCGGCCTGCGTACTTCGTTCGCGTATCATTCATCAATGACGAAGACGCTCGTCGGCATGCTGACGTCGGACTGGCGTACCAATGATCGATGCCCGCGCTCAGCGCGCCAGCCGATGGACGAATTCGATGAAGGCGCGCACCTTCGCCGGCGGATGGTGACGCGACGGATATAACGCGTAAAGCGGAAACGTCTCGTCGGGCCAGTCCGGAAACAGGTTCACCAGACGTCCCTGGTCGAGCAAATCCCGCACCGCCAGCGCCAGCACCTGGCAGATGCCGGTACCTGCCAGACATTCCGTAAGCATGGTGCCGGCATCGCTCAGCGACAGCCGGCTTGAAATCTTCACTGCCAAAATCCTGCGCTTGCGATGAAATTCCCAATCGTAGGGGCGTCCGGTCTGCGGATCGCGGAAGTCGATGCAGGAATGGTTCGAAAGGTCCTGCGGCACCTTCGGCCGGCCACGGCGCTTGAGATATTCGGGTGTCGCTACGGTCAGCACCCTGACATCCGCCAGCTTGCGCGATACCAGCGATGCACCCTGCGGCTCGCCGAACCGGACCGCGACATCGATCCCGTCGGCGACGAGGTCTCCGACGTGGTCGCGGGTAATCGTCTCCAGGCTGAGTTCGGGATGCCGCTCGAGGAACGTGCCGAGATGCCCGGCGAGCACGAGACGCGAAAACAGCGGATCGATGTCGATGCGCAACCGGCCGCGGACTTTCGCCGCCGCCCCTGAGGCATCGGTCGCCGCTTCCTCGATTTCATCGAGCGAAGGGCGAACGCGTTCATAAAAGCGGCGCCCTTCGTCGGTTAGCGAGATCGCCCTTGTGGTGCGGTCAAGCAGGCGAACGCCGAGCCGGGCTTCCAATCGTGCGATCGCATGGCTGATGCCCGAGGGAGAAATTCCCAAGGCTTCGCCGGCGCGCGAAAAGCCGCCGCTCTCGATCACCGCATCGAGCACCGTGACGCCGGTCAGAAGCCGTCCATCCATGTCATCACCCATTGATGAATTACAGTCAGTAATAATGTGACAGATATGCATTTCAGTCAAATCATCCGAAGTGGCATGAACGCGCATCGAAAATGCTTTCGTCCACATCGGGAGAACCAAAATGTTTGCTGTCACTGGAGCCACCGGAAAAGTGGGTGGTGTAACCGCCCGTGCCTTGCTGGCCGCGGGCAAATCGGTCCGCGTCGTCGTTCGCGATCGCGCCAAGGGTGAGGAATGGTCGCGACGGGGCTGCGAAATCGCCGTCGCCGACAGCGGCGATGCAGCCGAATTGGCGCGGGCCTTCAGCGGTGTCGAGGGCGCGTTCGTGATGCTTCCGCCGGTGTTCGATCCCAGCCCCGGCTTTCCCGAAGCGCGTGCCATGATCGCGGCACTTCACGCGGCGCTGGCGCAGGCGCGTCCTGCGAAGGTCGTCGTGCTGTCGACGATCGGGGCCGAGGCCTCGCACCCCAATCTGCTCAACCAGCTCGGCCTGCTGGAGCAGAGTTTCGCCGACCTGCCGATGCCGGTGACGTTCCTGCGCGCGGCGTGGTTCATGGAGAATGCCGCCTGGGATGTCGAACCGGCGCGCAGCAGCGGCGTGATCCCGAGCTATCTGCAGCCGCTCGACAAGCCGTTCCCGATGATCGCGACCGGCGACGTCGGCCGTACCGCCGCGGAATTGCTGTTGGAGGACTGCAGCGGACATCGGGTGGTGGAATTGGAAGGCCCGCGCCGGGTCTCGCCCAACGATATTGCCGAGGCGTTTGCCAACGCGCTGGGTTGGCCGGTGAAATCGGAGATCGTGGCCCGCAAAGACTGGGAAGCGCTGTTTCTCGCGCAGGGTATGCAACATCCGACGCCGCGGATGCAGATGCTGGATGGTTTCAATGCCGGCTGGATCGACTTTGCGCAGCGCGGCGCGCACGCGCGCAAAGGCAGCATCACCATCGATCAGGCGATCGCGGCGCTGGCCGGTGCGGAAAGCGAGTCGTAGCCGATATAAGAATAAAATAGTCGAGAACGCAGGGCACACCTGCCAAAAATTAGTGCCCTTCGCCCGGGCTCCGTTTCACCGGAGCTCGGGCATGCGCGCGTCATGATCGATCGCGCGGCCAGCACCCCTGCAATGCCGCGGGAACCCTGCCATTGAATATGACGACTGCAATCTAAAGGGGCTGCGGCGACCCGAAATCGGTGCTAGACTGATGGTCAAAGCCGATCATGATCATGGAGTCTGATCGTGGCAATGATCTTAAAAATCAACGGACAATCGACAAGCGTTGATGCCCCTGACGACATGCCGCTGCTCTGGGTGCTGCGCGACGTGCTCGGAATGACCGGAACAAAGTTCGGCTGCGGCATTGCCCTGTGTGGCGCCTGCACGGTGCATATCGACGGCGCCCCGGTTCGCTCCTGCATGCTGCCGATCGCAGCGGTCGGCGACAAGGCGATCACGACCATTGAAGGCGTCGGCGCCACGCCCGCCGGCGCCAAGGTGCAGAAGGCCTGGCTCGATCTGGAAGTCATTCAGTGCGGTTACTGCCAGTCCGGCCAGATCATGTCCGCCGCGGCTTTGCTGGCGTCGACGCCCAATCCTGATGAGTCCGACATCGACGCCGCGATGGCGGGGAATATCTGCCGCTGCGGCACGTATGTGCGCATCAGGGCGGCGATCAAGCAGGCCGCCGCTGAGCGTGGAACATAGGTTCGAGCCATGACAAAGCCGAGCACGGTCCTGGAAGGAGTTTCGCGCCGCGGAGTGCTTGCGGGTGGATTGGCCGCCGGGTTTCTGGTCGCCTTCCATCTCCCCGTCCGCGCGGCGGTCAATGAGCCGCTGCAGCCGCCCGACGATCCCACCGGCAAGTTTGCGCCGAACGCCTTCATCCGGATCGACAAGACCGGCCTGACCACGCTGGTGATGCCGCAAGTCGAGATGGGGCAGGGGATCTACACCGCGGTTGCGATGATCCTGGCCGAGGAGCTCGACGCGGATTTCTCCCGCGTGTTTCTCGAACATGCGCCGCCGAACGACAAGCTCTACGGTAATCCGACCTTTGGCCTGCAGGTCACCGGCAATTCGAATTCGGTCCGGGCGTTCTGGATGCCGCTGCGCAAGGCCGGCGCGCAGGCGCGCGCCATGCTGGTTGGCGCGGCCGCGCAGCAATGGCAGGTCGATGCCGCCAGTTGCACGACATCGAACGGCACGGTCGTTCACGCCGCGAGCGGACGGCGGCTCGGCTATGGCGATTTGGCGGAGGCGGCTGAAACGCAGAAGATATCGGGCGATGTCGCGCTCAAGGATCCGAAGAATTTCAACCTGATCGGCAAGCCGCTGAAGCGGTTCGACACCCCGGACAAGGTCAATGGCAAAGCCGTGTACGGGATCGATGCGATCCTGCCCGGCCTGAAGTTTGCGACCCTGGCGGCGTGCCCGGTGTTCGGCGGCAAGGTGGGATCGGTCGATGACCGCGCCGCCAAACAGATCCCGGGTGTCCGGCAAGTCGTGGTGCTCGACGATGCGGTCGCGGTGGTCGGCGATCACATGTGGGCGGCGAAGAAGGGTGTGGAAGCCCTCGTCATCAGCTGGAACGAGGGACCCAACGCGAACATCAACTCGAATGACATCTGGGCCGATCTGCGCGCCGCCAGCGAAAAGGACGGCGCCGTGGCGCTGTCGAAGGGCGATGTCGCCAAGGGCCTCGCAATCGGAGAGAAATACGAGGCGGCTTATGAGCTGCCGTTTCTCGCGCATGCGGCGATGGAGCCGCTGAACTGCACCGTTCATCTCAAGCCGGATTCCTGTGAAGTCTGGACCGGCACGCAGATTGTCTCGCGCGTTCAATCGGAAGCGGCGAAGGCCGCCGGTCTTCCGGTCGAGAAAGTGGCGGTCTACAATCATCTGCTCGGCGGCGGTTTCGGCCGCCGGCTCGAGCCCGACATGGTGGTGATGGCGGTCCGGATCGCCAAGCATGTCGACGGTCCGGTCAAGGTGGTCTGGACCCGCGAAGAAGACATCCAGCACGACATCTACCGCCCGGTGTATCGCGATACGATCACCGCCAGCCTGTCCGAAGGCAAGGTGGTCGGCTGGAAATATCGCGTCACGGGTTCGGCGATTCTTGCCCGCTGGTTGCCGCCGGCGTTCCAGAAAGGCATCGATATCGATGCGATCGATAGCGCCGCGGATACGCCTTACGATATTCCCAACATCAGCGTCGAATATGTCCGCGCCGAACCGCCGGCGGTGCCGACCGGCTTTTGGCGCGGCGTCGGTCCCAACAACAACGTGTTCGCCATCGAATGCTTCATGGATGAACTGGCGCGGAAGGCCGGCAAGGATCCGGTGCTGTTTCGACGGGACATGCTCGGCAAGTCCCCGCGATTGCAGGCCGCGCTCGATCTCGTCGCGGCGAAGTCCGGCTGGGGCGGAAGCTTGCCGCCGCGCGTCGGCCGCGGCGTCAGCGTGCAGCCGTCGTTCGGCAGCTACATCGCGTCGGTGGTGGAGGCCGAGGTCGACAGCCAGGGCGAGGTCTATCTGCGCCGTGTCACGATTGCGGTCGATACCGGGATTGCGGTCAACCCCGATACCATCGCCGCCCAGTTGCAGGGCGGTCTGATTTTTGGCCTGACCGCAGCACTCTATGGCGAGGTCACCATCGACAAGGGCCGCGTGCAGCAATCCAATTTCAACGATTACCGGATGCTGCGGATCAATCAGGTTCCGAACATCGAGGTGCATGTCATCAAGAGCGGCGAACCGCCCGGCGGCATCGGCGAGGCCGGCTGCACCGCGGGGCCGCCGGCACTGCGCAACGCCATCTACGCGGCCACCGGCGTGGCGCTGCGCAGGCTCCCGATCGAGCGCAAGTTGATCGCGGCAGGGAGGAAAGCATGACAGCCGGGCGCCGCTATCTGCTCGGCGCCGCGGCGGTTGCCGCGATCGCCGTGGCCGGCGCTGTCTGGTATCTGCGCGGCCCGGGGCCGCTGGCCTTCGCCGGCGGATCCAGCGTCAAATTGGCGGATTTCAAAGGCGCCGATCCGACCGGCGTTCCCGCGTCGCTCGCCAAGGAAGATATCGTCAAGCGCGGCGAATATCTGGCGCGGGCCGCGGATTGTATGGTCTGCCATACTGCCCGTGGCGGCAAGGAATACGCCGGCGGGCTGGTGTTCAAGCTGCCTTTCGGCGAGCTCTATTCCACCAACATCACGGCCGACAAAGAGACCGGCATCGGCAATTACAGCGATCGCGATTTCCTCAATGCCGTGCAGCACGGCACGCGCCGCGACGGTGCGTCGCTTTATCCGGCGATGCCGTTCACGTCCTACACCTATTTGACCGACGCCGATGCGCTGGCGATCAAGGCCTATTTGTTCAGCCTCGCGCCGGTTCGTGCCGTTGCACCTGCCAATACGCTGGCGTTTCCGTTCAACCAGCGCTGGGGCATGTTGTTCTGGACCGTGCTGTTCAATCGCGACGGCCGCTTCGAACCCAACGCGCAGCAGAGCGCCGAATGGAACCGGGGCGCGTATCTTGCGGAGGCGCTGGCGCATTGCGGCGAATGCCACACGCCACGAAACCTCGCATTCGCGCTCGATAACCGGCAGAAATTTGCCGGTGCGATTACGGCGGGATGGCGCGCCTTCAACATCAGTTCGGACAAGACCACCGGGATCGGCGGTTGGCGCGACGAGGATCTCGTCTCCTATCTTTCCGTCGGACACGCGACCGGTCACGGTACGGCGTCGGGCCCGATGGGCGAGGCGGTCGACGAAAGCTTTAGCCAGCTGACCCCCGAGGATATCAAGGCGCTGGTCACATATCTGCGCACGGTCCCGGCGGTAGGTTCGACCGATCTGCCCGCGACCCGTGCGCCGCCGGCCTCGCCTTCTCACAAGATCATGGCAGGAACGCCGGATCCGAACGGCAAGATGCTGTTTGAGGGCTCGTGCGTGAGTTGCCACGGCTGGACCGGCGAAAGTTCGCTCTCGCCCTTCGCGACCCTGACGGGCGCCTGGGCGGTCAACGATCCCGGCGCCACCAATGTCGCGCAGATCGTGATTTCCGGGACCACGCGGCGATCGCCCGCGGGTGCGATTTCGATGCCGGCGTTCGGCGCCAGTCATTCCGACGCCGAGATTGCCGCCGTGACCAATTACGTCACCGCACGCTTCGGCACCAAGGCATCGGCGATCACGGCAAAGGACGTGGCGGAGCTTCGAAAGCAGACGTCGCAGTAATGGCTCACGTTCGTCACCGCGGACGCAAGGCTGGCCGATGATGGCAGCCCGCGCAGTTTCGCCGGCTTCTCCAACGATGCCCTCCGTCACGAACGCTTTACCAGCATCGATCATTCGACAATAATGGCCTGGATGTATATGGCTCGTTTCACTCCGATCGCTGGGACGATTTCAAGCCCTGCTTCAAATTCCACTTGGGCGCCGACGGCAAATTCGCCTGGCTCGACATCGGTCAATAACATCGGTCAATAACAATGGCTCAGACTGAATCACCGGCGGTGCCTGCTTCTCGTCCGGCCTTGCAAAACGCCTTGCGCCGTTTGGCGCTTCCGCTGGTTGCCATCCTTGCCGCGTTGTTTTTTATCGTGCTGGCCACATTGCGTTGGGATGCCTGGGTCGGCGGCGCCGCGGTGCAGACCACCGACGACGCCTATGTTCGCGCCGAAACCACCAAGCTGAGCAGCCGCGTCGCCGGCGAAGTTCTCGTGGTTGCCTTCAAGGATTTTCAGCGGGTCAAGGCCGGCGATCTGCTGGTCCAGATCGATCCTGCCGATTACGAGGCGCAGGTGGCCCAGGCGCAGGCCGCCGTCGAGGCTGCCAAGGCCGCGCTCGATAATCTCGCCAACCAGGTCGAGCTGCAATACGCCACGATTGCGCAGGCCGAGGCGCAGCGGGCGTCCGCGGAAGCGCTTCAGGTCGAGGCGCAGCAGGAGCAGGACCGCCAGAAAACCTTGACGCAGACCGAGGCGGGGACCCGGCAAAAGCTGGAGCAAGCGGTTGCGGAGAACGCCAAGGCCGAGGCCGACGTCCGCACCAACCGGGCGCTGATCGCGGCCCAACGCCATCAACTGGAAGTGCTTGCCGGGGACAAGAAGCAGCGGGCGGCCGACGTGTTGGGCGCACAGGCCACGCTGGCGGCCGCCAAGCTGCGGCTCGGCTATACCAAGATCGTGGCACCGTTCGACGGCGTGGTCGGCGAGCGCGAGGTGCAGCCGGGTGATTACGTCAACATCGGCACCAATCTCATCAACATCGTGCCGCTGCCGGATGTTTATGTGATCGCCAATTACAAGGAGACCCAGCTCACCCGGGTCAGGCCGGGCCAGCCCGTCGAGATCACGGTCGACAGCTTTCCGGATCAAACCCTGCACGGCCGGGTCGAGCGCATTTCGCCGGCCAGTGGATCGCAGTTCGCGCTGCTGCCGCCCGACAACGCCACCGGCAATTTTACCAAGGTGGTTCAGCGCATACCGATCCGGATTGCGCTCGACAAGGGCCAGCCATTGCTGGAGCGGCTGTTGCCGGGGATGTCGGCCGTCACCCGTATCCATGTCGAGGATGGCGCAAAATAACTGCCAAAATAATCGCCTTGTGAGTTCAAGAAAATGGCCGAAGCCAAATGCATTGAAGCGGGCCCGGTCTCCACCGGCGAGGTGTCGCACCGGCCGATGTTCGCGGTCGCTGCGGTACTGTTGGGCGCGTTCCTGGCCAATTTCGATAGCCGCCTGTTCACGATCGCCCTGCCGGACCTCAAGGGCGCGCTGGGTCTGACGTTCGACGAGGGCGCCTGGCTCAGCACAGCCGCGACCGCCTCGCAGATCATGATCGCGCCGGCGGTGGCGTGGCTTGCGACCGCATTCGGGTTGCGCCGTGTGCTTGCGATTCCGAGCCTGGTCTATGCCCTGATCTCGCTGGCTATTCCGTTCGCGCGTGATTTCAACGTGCTGCTCATCCTCAATGTCATCCACGGACTGCTGCTCGGCACGTTCGTTCCGGCGACGCTGATGATCATCCTGCGCAATCTGCCGACGCGCTGGTGGCTGCCGGCGATTTCGCTGTATGCAATCCGGGTGGGGTTTTCGCTGAATGCCGGTATCGCCGCGGTCGGCTTTTATGTCGAACATCCCGGCTGGCAATGGATGTTCTGGCAGGATGTCTTCATCGCTCCCCTGATGGGCCTGTTCGTCTATCTCGGCACGCCGCATGAGAAGGTGAATTACCAACTCCTCGAGGAGGCCGACTGGGCCGGCATGCTATTGCTCGGACTGGGGATGGCGATGATCTATTCCGGCCTCGACCAGGGCAACCGGCTGAATTGGCTGGAGTCGGGAACGGTCGTGGCGCTGCTTTCGTCCGGCGGTTTCCTCACTCTGTGTTTCTTCGTCAATGAAACCATCGTGCGCCAGCCCTGGGCCCATGCCAACGTGCTGTTCTCGCGCAACGTCGGATTTGGGCTCGTCGTAATTCTTCTCTACACGCTGACCAGCCTTTCCAATTCGTCGCTGGCGCCGAACTTTCTGATCGTCGTGGCTCAATTGCGGCCGGAGCAAACCGGGCCGTTATTCCTGACCTATGTGATCCTGCCGATGGTGGTGCTGCTGCCACTCTCGATATTCCTGATGCGGCGGTTTGATGCGCGGGTGGTGCTGATGATCGGACTGGCCGCGTTCGCGGTGGCGGGTCTGTTGGGTACACAACTTACGCATGATTGGTCGCTCGGCGATTTCGTGCCGATGGCGCTGCTGCAATCGCTGGGGCAGACGTTCACCCTGACGCCGCTTGTCGTGTTGCTGCTGTCCAATGCCGATCCCTCGCGGGCGACGGCGTTTGCGGCCTATATCCAGGTGGTGCGGCTCGGCGGCGCCGAAACCGGCATCTCGCTGATGGCGACGTGGCTGCGGGTGCGCGAGCAGACCCATTCGAACTTCATCGGTCAGCACATCGTCAACGGCAGCATCGATGTTAATCGGACGCTGGCGAAGATGGCGGGATATTTTTCGAGCCATGACAGCTCGGAGGCGCCGGCGCGGGCGCTCGGCCTGCTCGCGTCGATCGTGCAGCGTGAGGCCAATACGCTGGCCTATATCGACGGGTTCTGGCTGACCGTCTGGTTCGCGATCGCAGCCTTTGCGGTGTCCGCGTTGATCGGGCCTTCGCCGCAGGGCCCGCTATCGCCGCGCTCCGGGCGTTCCTGATAGCGTTTTCGAGCGAACAGGCCGCCGGTTCGCGTGAAGAAAACGCGTCAAAATAAATAAGCGCTAAACGTGCACCGGGCTGCGCACGCGGCCTGCATTGCCGAACACGCGCAGATAACGTTCGACCTCCGAAGGACTGCCGGTGGCCTTTTCCGGATTGTCGGAGAGTTTTACGGCGGGCCGGCCATCGACCGACGTCACCTTGCAGACGATCGAGATCGGATCGAGATCGGCGGAGCCATCCGGCGCGCAGCCGGTGAAATCATTGGTCAGGTTGGTACCCCAGCCGAAGCTGACCCGGACCCGGCCGGCAAAGTGCCGGTAGGTCTCCTCGATCGAGCCGACATCCATCCCGTCGGAAAACACCAGCAGCTTTTCCCTGGGATCCTTGCCCTTCTGCTTCCACCATTTGATGATTTCCTCACCGGCGGCGATCGGCGGCAGGCTGTCCGGGCGAAAGCCGGTCCAGTCCGCCACCCATTCCGGCGCGTCGCGCAGGAACGAGGTGGTGCCGAACGCATCGGGCAGCGCGATCAGGAGATTGCCGCCATAGGTGTGCCGCCACTGGTCGAGGATCCGATACGGCGCCTGGCGCAATTCGGCGTCGTCGTTGGCCAGTGCTGCGGCGACCATCGGCAATTCATGCGCATTGGTTCCGATCGCTTCGAGATCATTGTCCATCGCCAGCAACACGTTGGAGGTGCCGGTAAAGGAAGGGCCGAGGCCTTCCTTGACGGCCTCGACGCACCAGCGCTGCCACAGGAAGCCGTGGCGGCGTCGGGTCCCGAAGTCGGACAGCCGCAGGCCGTCCAGTTTGCGCAGGCGCTCGACCTTGGTCCAGAGCTTGGCCTTGGCGCGGGCGTAGAGCACGTCGAGCACGAACCGGCCCTGACCCTTGGTCACGTGGCGCGAACGCAGCTCGTTGAGAATCGCAAGCGCCGGGATCTCCCACATCGTCGTGTGCGTCCACGGCCCGTGGAAATGCAGCTCATACTGGCCATCCACCTTGTGCAGCTCGTATTCGGGCAGGCGGAAGGTCGAGAGCCAGTTGATGAAATCCGGCGAGAACATCTGGGTCTTGCCGTAGAACGTATTGCCGGCGAGCCAGATCAGCTCCTTCTTGCTGAAGCGGATCGAGCGGGCGTGGTCGAGCTGGGCGCGAAGCTCGTTTTCATCGATGACTTCGGCGAGCCGGACATGCTTGCTGCGGTTGATCACCGAAAAGGTGGTGCGCGTGTCCGGGTAGAATTCCCGGATCATCTGCATCATCAGCAGCTTGTAGAAATCGGTATCGAGCAGGCTGCGCACGATCGGATCGAGCCGCCAGCCGTGATTATAGGTTCGCGTGGCAATATCGGTGACTGTCATGGACCCAACCGTAACCCGCCAAAAAGCCTGCAGCTAGGCCCAATCCGGCCGGTCGGCCTGAGAAAGCTCAGGGCGTGGTGACCAGCCTGACCCGGCTGACCGCCGCCTCCAGGCCGGTCCAGGGCGGCTTGCCGGGGGCGAATTGCTGGCGCAGGAACGAAACGAGGCCGGCGATCTGGCCATCGCTCATGCTGTCCTTGAAGGCGGGCATGTAGCCGAGATCGCCGGAAACCGGCGCGGAAATCCCGTGCAGAACGATCTGGATCAGATTGTCGGGCATGGCGCTGTGCACATTGCTGTTGAGCGCCAGCGACGGCCGGCTGCCGAACAACGGCGCGCCGCCGACCTCATGGCACACCGCGCAGGCGCCCTGGTAGAGGCGGGCGCCGGCCGACGAAGCCGCCGCAGTCCGGGTGCCGGTCGACACCTCGAGCTGCACGGCGAGCGCCTGTTGCGCCGGTCGATCGATCGCGGTCTCGTTGAACGAGGCGAGATAGACCGCCATGGCGCGGATGTCCTGCTCCGGCAGTGCGGTGAGTTCTTTCACCACCGGCGCCATCGGTCCGGCGGCGACGCCGTGAAAACGGGATTCGCCGGTTCGCAAATACGCGTACAGCTCATCCTCGCTCCAGGGGATCGGCGCGTGCGAGAGCGACGTCAGCGGCGGCGCCTCCCAGCCCTCGGCGAGGCCGCCGGCCAGATAGGCGTTGGCCTTCTCCGCGCCGAGCGCATTGCGCGGCGAATGACAGGCGCCGCAATGGCCGAGGCCTTCGACCAGATAGGCGCCGCGATTCCACGTCTCGGATTTCGTCGCGTCGGCCTGGAACGTTTGCGGCTGATGAAACAGCGCGTTCCATCCGGCCAGCAGCGGACGGAAGCTGAACGGGAAACGCCAGCGTGGTTTCGGGATTGTCGGCACGCACCGGCGTCTGCGCCATCAGATAAGCGTAGAGCGCCTGCAAATCCGCGTCAGTCGCCTTGGCAAAATGCGGATAGGGAAACGCGGGATAGAGTTGCCGCCCGTCGCGATGAATGCCCTCGCGCATCGCGCGCTCGAAGGCGGGATACGACCAGTCGCCGATACCGGTCGCGACGTCGGGCGTGATGTTGGTGCTGTAGATGATCCCGAACGGCGTATCGAGCGGCCGGCCGCCGGCGTTGAGGATGCCATTCGCATTGGTATGGCAAACCGCACAGTCGCCGAGTGCTGCGAGTTGCCGGCCGCGCGCCAGCGTCGATGCCGAATAGACCGAGGCATCAGGTGGGGCGATCGGCGCGATCGCGCGCCACGGCAGCACGGCGGCGCCGATGCCGACCACGGCCGCACATAAAGCGGCGGCACTCGCAAATATCCCGCGCCGGCCGGAAAACGGATTCCGCCACTTTTCGAGCGAAACGGCTGATGGCGCAGGCGCCGGCAGCGCCTCCGGCACAGGCTGATCTTCGCCGCGTAACCCCCGCAGGATCCGCTCCGGCGTGAATGGCGGTTCGCGAAAGCGTACGCCGGTCGCGTCGTAAATTGCATTGGCGATCGCGGCCGCCGATGGCACCGAGGCGGATTCGCCGACCCCGAGCGGCGGCTGATCCGGTCGCGGCAACATCAGCACGTCGATTTTGGGCACGTCCGGAAATTTGATGATGGGGTAGGCGCCCCATTCGCGGCTCGTCACCGAATGGCGGTCGAACGAGACTTCTTCCATCAGCGCCCGGCTGGTCGACTGGATGACATTGCCGTGGATCTGATGCCGGACCCCGTCCGGATTGATCATCAGGCCGGAATCCTGGCCGGCCACCACGCGCGTCACGCTGACATCGCCGGTCGCCTTGTTGACGGCGACATCGGCGATCCATGCCGACCACGCCGCGCCATAGCCCGGAAATTTGCTGTGCACGTATAGCGCATAGGCAAAACCGCGCCCGCGCACGATATCGCCTTCGGCGACCGGCTCCTGCCGCACCGGACGCGGCGTCCAGCCGGCGCGCTCGGCAACGGCATGGACGAGATCGACCGCGCGCGGATCCTTCAGATAGCGCAGGCGATATTCGATCGGATCGACGCCGGCTTCCGCCGCGAGTTCATCGATATAGGATTCATGCGCGAACGTATTCGGCAGCGCCGAGACGCCGCGCAGCCACGAGGCGCGCACGATGGGCGGCATGTCATGCGTGACCACGCGCAAATGATCGTAATCGTAAGGCGGGATCGCGGTGCGGTCACCCATTTCGAACACGGCAGGCTCCGGCGCGATCTTGCCGGTCAGCAACAGCGCCAGGGTCGGCGCGCCGTTCGAGGGGTAGCGCGTGACAAAGTCGTAACCGGCGACGCTGCCGTCGGCGTTCAGTCCGCCTTTGACGTCCATCAATTGTCCGGTGCCCTTGGGCTCCCAGGCGTGCTCCTGTTCACGGGTCAGTTGTACGCGAACGGGACGGCCGACCGCGCGTGACAGCAGCAGCGCATCGGCGGACACATCGTCCGCGCAGTTGCGGCCGTAGCAGCCGGCCGCTTCCAGCCTGATAATTTCGATCTCCGCTTCCGGCCGATCGGCCAGCAGCGCGAGCTCGGCGCGCAACATGTGAGGATTTTGGGTGCCCGACCATACCGTGATACGGCCGTCGTTATAATCCGCAACCGAACAGGACGGTCCGATCGAGCCGTGCATCTGGTACGGCCAGACGTAAGTTCTTTGCATCGGCTTGGCGGCAGCGGCGATCGCGGCGTCGACATCGCCTTTGTCGATCAGCGTTCGCGGCTGCGACGGATTGGCGCGCAGCGCGGTCTCGACGTCCTTCAGATCGGGTAATGTCGGCGTCGGCTTCCAGCTCACCCTGAGCCGGGCCGCGGCCCTGATGGCGTTTTCCTCGCGCTCGGCAACAACACCGACGAAGTCGCCGATGGTGACGACCGCGATCAGCCCGGGGATGTCTAGCACCGAGGATTCGTCGACCGCGATCAGGCTGGTGCCGACAAACGGGCCGGCATCGACCCCCGCATAAGGCGGCCGGACGACGCGGCCGTGCAGCATGCCGGGCACGCGCACATCATGGACATAGACCAGTTCGCCGGTGGCCTTGGCCGGGAGGTCGACGCGCGGCACCGACTGTCCGACGATGGTGTAGGCGCCGACATCCTTCACCGCGACGTCATCGGCCAGTTCAAGCCGGATGGCTTCGCCTGATATCAGCTCGCCATAGCTGACGCTGCGGTTGTCGTGGCCGTGGATCAGGCCGTCTTCGATGGTGAGATCGCTGACGGGGAGTTGAAGCCGCGCCGCGGCTTGCGTCAGCAGGAACAGCCGGGCCTGCGCCGCGGCCTTGCGCAACGGCACCGCCGTGATCTGGATGGTTTCGCTGGCGATGGTCGGCCCCTGATCGGGAACGCGCGCGGTGTCGCCGAGCACGACGATGACGCGGGCAAAGGACACGTCGAGTTCTTCTGCGACGATCTGTCCGAGCGCGGTGCGGATGCCGGTCCCGAGATCGACGTGGCCGTTATAGGCGGTCACTGAACCGTCGGCGGTGATTTTGATGAAGGTCTCATGGCCTGCCGTCGCGGAGGGCCGCACGACGGATAGCGATCCCGGGGAGTGCGACCCCTGCGGCGGTTCGCGATGTTCAGAAATATCGGGTGCCGCCATCAGTCGCGGGCCTCGACCGGCCGGCCTGCGGCCCGCATCGCCGCGCGCATGATTTCAATATGCGCGCCGCATCGGCACAGATTATATCGCAACGCTTCCATTATCTCGGCTTCGGAAGGCTGCGGCGTTCGCGTCAACAGCGCCTTGGTGCTGATGATCATGCCGTTCAGGCAATAACCGCATTGCGCGCCCTGTTCCCGGATAAAAGCTTCCTGCACGGGATCGGGATGTTCGCGGCTGCCGAGACCTTCGAGCGTCAGCACGTCATGTCCGACGCAGCCTTCGATCGGGATGACACAGGAACGCGCTGCGACGCCGTCGATCAGGACGGCGCACGCGCCGCATTCGCCGAGGCCGCAGCCATATTTCGGGCCGTTCAATTCGAGATCATTGCGCAGCACATACAGCAGCGCCGTATCGGGAGCGGCATCGACGTCGTGCGTTCTGCCGTTGACGGTGAGGCGGGTTGTGGTCTGCGTCATGCTCCCTAAGCCCGTCATGCTCCTAAGTTCCGGCGAGGATACCGTTTGCATACAAACGTGCAAGCGACTGATGCCGCAGTGCAGTGCAGTGCTTTGCCCGGTTTATGAACAACGCAGCCGGGCAATTGATTTTTTATTCGGCAACGGCATTTCCTGATCGAAAGGAAGCTTGACAGGCTTTCGGCCTACGCGCAACATCGTTCGTACACAAACAAAATCTCCGGCGGCGAAAGATTAGTACGATCCTCGCCGCGGATATAAGATGCGTCGTTACCGATTTGGCTGATCCGGCACTGACGCCGGCGACGGGTTGTTCATGGTGACCGAACCGACGACCGCCCCTGTTGGCGACAAGATACGCTGCGATGCGTGCCCGGTGATGTGCTACATCAAGCCCGGTGCGGCAGGCGCCTGCGATCGATATGCCAATCATGATGGCGAACTGGTTCGCGTCGATCCGCATATCGTGCTGGAGCGCGCGGTCTCGCATGGCGGGCGGCTGGTGCCGTTTCAGGCCGGCGGCGACTGGGATGGCACGCTGGTGCGTGAGCCCAGCATCTTCGTCACCGCGATCGGTGCCGGCACCACCTATCCCGACTACAAGCCGGCGCCCTTCATCGTGTCCTCCGAAATCGATGGCGTCGACATGGTCACCGTGGTGACCGAAGGCATCTTCAGTTATTGCGGCGTCAAGGTGAAGATCGACACCGATCGCTATCTCGGCCCGGAAACCGCAACCGTGCGGGCGCAGGGCGAGGCCATCGGCCATGTCACCACCAGCGAATACGGTTCGCAGATGTTGTCGCTCGGCGGCGTCCATCATCTGACCGGTGGTTCAAAGAAAGAAGGCCGCGTCACCTGCGATGCGCTGATGGACCTTAGCAACTGCAAGCCGGTCGAACTCACCATCGACGGCGGCGCCACCGTGGTGGTGCAGGCCGGCTACCCGCCTGTTGTCAACGGCATCGCCGAAGAGCGGATGCGGGTCGGCTGCGGTTCGGCGACGATCGGCATGTTCGCCAAGCAATGGCACGGCAAGGTCGACGAGGTCGTGGTGGTCGACGACCACATCACCGGTGTGCTCAGCGAACACCAGGCCGGCAAGCTGCTCGATATTCCCGATACCGGAATCAAGATGAAGGGGCGGCGCTCGACGCCAGGGCGTTACTTCCAGGTCGCCGAACCCGGCACCGGCTGGGGCGGCACCAAGATCTCCGATCCGCTGTCGGTGCTCGGGCCGTTCGACCCGAAGACCGCGCGTCCCGGGACTACGATGCTGATGGTGTCGACCACGGGCGAGCACGCCGCTTATTATGAACTCGACGAGGCGTTGAAGCCGGTCGAGAAACAAATACCGCCCGACCTGAAGCTATCGGTCGAGCGCATCCAGGAGAACTGCGAGCCTGCGCTGTGCACCGTGCTGTTCATGGGCGGGGCAGGGGGATCGTTGCGCGCCGGCGTGACCGACAATCCGGTGCGGCTGACGCGTTCGGTGAAGGATTCGCTGACGCGGGTCACCAGCGGCGGTGCGCCCGTCTATGTCTGGCCCGGCGGGGGCATCACCTTCATGGTCGATGTCACGCAGATGCCGGCCGGCGCCTTCGGCTATGTTCCGACCCCGGCGCTGGTTGCGCCGATCGAGTTCACGTTAAAACTGTCCGACTACGCCGCGCTCGGCGGCCACATGGATTATGTGCGCCCGCTGGCGTCGCTGAAGGACAACACCGAAATTCGCCAGATGCCTGTCATATCAGGGCGGCAGCCATGACGCGGCTCCCGCAAATCGCGTGGCTCGCCGACGGCAAGCGATTGCATTTGCAGGACGGTCCGATCGACCTGATCGTGGAGGCAAGCGGCAATGAGGTCGATATTCGCGCGGCATATAAGGCCGCGGCCCGGCGCTTTACCGGCCTGCTGGATCGACTCTGCGAGGAACTGACGGAATTGCGCCGGCCGGCCGATGCCGAGCGGTGCTCACTGCGCGGTGTGGTCGCACGCCGCATGCATGAAGCGGTCGCGCCATTCGCCGCTGAGCATTTCATCACCCCGATGGCCGCCGTCGCGGGCGCCGTCGCCGAGGAGATTTTGGGCGCGATGCTGAATGCGGCAACGCTGGAGCGCGCTTACGTCAACAATGGCGGCGACATCGCGTTGCATCTGGCCGATGGTCAGCGGTTTTCGATTGGTTTGATGGACCGGCCGGACCAGTCTGGCGTGATGCGAACGCTGGTCGTCGATGCCGATGACGCTGCGCGCGGCATCGCCACCAGCGGGCGTCATGGCCGCAGTTTCTCGCTCGGCATCGCCGACGCGGTCACGGTGCTGGCTCGAACCGCAGCAGGGGCGGATGCCGCCGCCACCATTATTGCCAACGCCGTCGATTTGCCCGATCACCCCGGCATTGTCCGCATTCCCGCCAGCGAGTTGCAGCCCGATAGCGATCTCGGGGCGCGTCTTGTCACACGGGACGTCGGTGAATTGTCGGATAGTGAGATCGAAGCGGCGCTGGAGGCCGGAGCCGCCCGTGCGCGCCAGCACCTTTTGTCGGGATTGATCGAGGGCGCCACGTTGCGTTTGATGGGCAAGACGGCGGTGGTCGGCACGAGCCGAAACCAGCTGGGCGCCCCGGAGGCGTTGCGTCAGCATAGGCCGGAGACGATGCATGCTTGACCCTGACAACACTGTCATTCGAGAAGGCGGACAAGGATGAGCGCGATCATTCGCAAGATTGTCACGGTGGTGGAAGAGACCCATCTGGAGATGGGGCAGGCGATCACGCCGCCGACCCGGCGCGCGGCGGCCATCGCGGTGATCGAAAATCCCTTTGCCGGCAGATATGTCGAGGATCTCTCGCCGCTGATTGCGATTGGCGAGGAACTCGGCGAATTGCTGTCGAAACGGGCGGTGGCCGCACTCGGCATCGACGGTGCCAAGGCGCAAAGCTACGGCAAGGCGGCCGCGGTCGGCGAAAACGGCGAACTCGAACATGCGGCCGCGATCCTGCATCCCAAGATGGGCACGCCGGTGCGCAAGGTATTGAGCAAGGGTGCCGCGCTGATCCCGTCGTCGAAAAAGCGCAGCGGTCCCGGCACCACGCTGGATATTCCGCTCGGTCACAAGGACGCGGCCTTCGTGCGCAGCCATTTCGACGGCATGGAAGTGCAGATCAACGATGCGCCGCGCGCCAACGAGATCATGGTCGCGGTCGCGGTGACCGACAGCGGCCGGCCGCTGCCGCGGGTCGGCGGTTTGACGGTTAGGGAAGTCAAGGGCGAGGACGGTCTACGGTAATTGTTTCAACACTGGAGGGCATGAGGATGCGAGCGAGTAGATATTACGGCGGATATATTCTGGGCGCCGGATTGGCGATCCTGTTTTCCGGCATGGCAAATTCCGCCATGGCGCAAAGCGAAATCAAGATCGGCGAAATCAACAGCTACTCGCTCCTGCCGGCGTTTACCGAGCCCTATCGCAAGGGCTGGCAGCTCGCGGTCGAGGAAATCAATGCCGCCGGCGGCATCAACGGCAAGAAGCTCGTGGTCGTCTCCAAGGACGACGGCGGCAAGCCGGCCGACGCGCAGACCGCCGCCAACGAGCTGGTGTCGAGCGAAAACGTCGCGATGCTGACCGGCACCTTCCTGTCCAACATCGGCCTTGCCGTCAGCGACTTCGCCAAGGAGAAGAAAGTTTTCTTTCTCGCCGCCGAGCCGCTGACCGACGCCATCACCTGGTCCAAGGGCAATCGCTACACCTTCCGCTTGCGTCCTTCCAACTACATGCAGGCGGCGATGCTGGTGGAAGAGGCCGCGAAATTGCCGGCGAAGCGCTGGGCGACGATTGCGCCGAACTATGAATACGGCCAGTCGGCGGTTTCGGTATTCAAGAAGCTGATGTCGGAGAAGCGCCCCGATATCGTGTGGGTCGACGAGCAGTGGCCGCCGCAGGGCAAGATCGACGCCGGCCCCGTGGTGCAGGCCGTCGCCGCCGCCAATCCGGAAGCCATCCTCAACGTCACCTTCGGCGCGGATCTGGTGAAGCTGGTGCGCGAGGGTAATACCCGCGGCCTGTTCAAGGACCGTAAGGTGGTCAGCTTCCTCACCGGCGAACCGGAATATCTCGATCCGCTGAAGGATGAAACTCCCGAGGGCTGGATCGTGACCGGTTATCCCTGGTACTCGATCAAGACTCCGGAACATGATGCGTTCCTGAAGGCGTATCAGGCCAAGTACAACGACTATCCGCGGCTTGGTTCGATCGTCGGCTACGAGACCATCAAGTCGGCCGCGGCGATCCTGACCAAGGCCGGTTCGACCGATCCGGAGAAGCTGATCGCCGCTGCCGAAGGAATCGTGGTGCCATCACCGTTCGGCGAGATCACCTTCCGCAAGATCGACCATCAATCGACGCTCGGCGCCTTCATCGGCAAGACCTCGCAGAAGGACGGCAAGGGCATCATGGTCGATACGTCGTATCGCAAGGGTTCGGACTATCTGCCCAGCGATGCCGAAGTCGAAAAGCTCCGCCCGAAGGAGTGAGTTGCCTCTCCCTCTCCCCGCTTGCGGGGAGAGGGTTGGGGTGAGGGGGCGTTACCGCGAGTCCTGCGCCAGTTGATGCCCCTGTACCCCCTCACCCGGATCGCAAGGGCGAATCCGACCTCTCCCCGCAAGCGGGGCGAGGTGAAGAAGGAGGCCTCATCCTGAGGAGGCGCGAAGCGCCCTCTCGAAGGATGGAGCCAGGCACCGACACGACGCACTAACCCGGACCGCCCATGGCCTTTTATGTCGTCCAGTTCCTGACAGGTTTGGCCAGCGCGGCGTCGCTGTTTCTGGTCGCGTCGGGGCTGTCGATCATTTTCGGCGTGACGCGGATCGTCAATTTCGCCCATGGCGCGTTCTACATGCTCGGCGCCTATGTCGCGTTCTCGCTGACCGAGCGTTTTTCCGGTGCGCTCGGATTCTGGGGCGGCATCGTCGCGGCGGCGCTGATCGTGGCTGCGATCGGTGCGCTGGTCGAGATGGCGTTGCTGCGGCGGATCTATCATTCGCCGGAATTGTTCCAGCTGCTGGCGACCTTCGGCCTGACGTTGATGGTCGAGGATCTGGTGGTGCTGGGATGGGGACCGGACGATCTGCTCGGCAGCCGCGCGCCGGGCTTTCGAGGCGCGGTCAATTTCTTCGGCCAGAATATTCCGAGCTATGATCTGTTCCTGATCGTGCTCAGCCCGGTCGTGCTGGGGGTGCTGTGGCTGTTGTTCCAGCGCACGCGCTGGGGCGTTCTGGTGCGCGCCGCGACGCAGGACCGCGACATGGTGGCGGCGCTCGGCGTCAATCAGAAATGGCTTTTTACCAGCGTGTTCGCGGTCGGGGTTTTCCTCGCGGCACTTGGCGGCGCGTTGCAGATTCCGCGTGACGCGGTTCATCACGCGATGGATTTGCGGATCATTGTCGACGTCTTCGTGGTGGTGGTGATCGGCGGGCTCGGCAGCATCATCGGCGCCTTTGTCGCGGCGGTGCTGGTCTCCGAACTCAATGCATTCGGCATCCTGATTTTTCCGAAGATCTCGATCATCCTGGTTTTCCTGGTGATGGCCGTCGTATTGATCGTCCGTCCCTGGGGCTTGTTCGGCAAACCGGAAGCGGCTGCGCGCCGCACCCCGGGGCTGACCGTCAATCCCTGGCGTCCGCTCAACTCAACCGAACGGCTGATCGCCTTGGCTGCGCTGATCGTGGCCGCGGCGTTGCCGCTGGTCGGCGGCAATTACGCGCTGACGGTCGGCTCAGAAATCGCCGTGTTCGTGATCTTCGCCGCGAGCCTGCATTTCCTGATGTCGGTCGGCGGGCTCGCGTCGTTCGGCCACGCCGCCTATTTCGGTCTCGGCGCCTACGGCGTGGCGCTGCTCGCCAAGATGGCGGGGTTGCCGATGATCGTCTGCCTGCTGCTCGGCCCGTTGCTGGGCTGTCTCGGCGCCGCCGTGTTCGGATTCTTCGCCGTTCAACTGTCCGGCGTCTATTTCGCGATGCTGACCTTGGCCTTCGCGCAGATCGTATGGTCGATCGCGTTCCAGTGGGTCACGGTCACCGGCGGCGACAATGGCATTCTCGGCGTCTGGCCCGAGAAATGGGCGGCGAGCCCGTCGCATTTCTACTGGCTCTCCCTCGGGGTCGCAGCCCTTGTGGTCGCCGGGCTTCGGATCATCGTGTTTTCGCCATTTGGCTTTGCGCTTCGCGCCACGCGGGACTCGCCGCTTCGCAGCGAGGCCATCGGCATCAATGGCAAGCGGATTCAGTGGACGGCTTTCGTGATCGCGGGCACCGTCGCCGGCATCGCGGGTGCGCTGTTCGCCTATCTCAAGGGCAGCGTATTCCCGGATAATCTCGGCATTTCGCTCTCGGTCGATGCACTGGTGATGGTATTGCTCGGTGGCGTCGAGACCGTTTCCGGCGCCGTGGTCGGTGCGATCGTCTACAAGGCGCTCAACATCTGGCTGGTAAGCCAGACCGATCTTTCGAAACTGGTGCTGGGCGGCTTCATTGTCCTGATCGTGGTGGCATTCCCCAAGGGCATCGTCGGGGTGCTGGAAACCATCCGCAATCGCCGCCCGCCGGCTTCGCCGAAGACTGCGCTGCTCGCCTCCAGCATCGAGACCGCCGAATGAGCGTCGTGCCCACATTGCTGTCGGTCGAAGGCCTGACCAAATCCTATGGCGGCGTGCACGCCGTGCGCGGGGTGTCGTTCGAGCTTCGCGCCGGCGAAATCCTGGCGCTGATCGGTCCCAACGGCGCCGGAAAAAGCACCTGCTTCGATATGCTCAACGGCCAGAAGGTTCCCGACAGCGGCCGGATCAATCTGCTCGGCGAGAATACGGCGGGCAAGAAGCCGCGAGCGATCTGGCGGATGGGAGTAGGGCGCACCTTCCAGATCACGGCGACATTTCCGACCATGACGGTGCGCGAGAACGTGCAGGTCGCGCTGGTGTCTTATGGCAGGCAATTGTTCAATCTCTGGCGTTCCACGCCGGGCTTTGAAAAGGCCGAAGCAGGGCGTCTGCTCGAACTGGTCGGGATGGACGGCTATGCCGAGCGTCCGTGCGGCGAACTCGCCTATGGCGATCTCAAGCGGCTTGAATTGGCGGTTGCGCTCGCCAATCAGCCCAAGCTCTTGCTGATGGATGAGCCGACCGCGGGCATGGCGCCGCGCGAACGCATCGAGCTGATGCGGCTGACCGCGCGGATCGCCAAGGAGCACTCGATCGGCGTGCTCTTCACCGAGCACGACATGGATGTGGTGTTCGAACATGCCGACCGTATCATCGTGCTCAATCGCGGCCTGCTGATTGCGGAAGGGTTACCGCAGGAAGTCCGTAACGATCCACAGGTCCGCGCCGTCTATCTCGGCGGCGGCCTGATGTACGATGCGCGCCACCACGAAGGTGCTGCGACATGAAGCTCAGCGTTCAAGACCTCAACAGCCATTACGGCCCGGCGCATATCCTGTTCGATATCGCGCTTGAGGTCGGCGACGGCGAGGTCGTGGCGTTGCTCGGCCGCAACGGCGCCGGCAAGTCGACCACCTTTCGTTCGATCGTCGGCCTGGTCGCGCAGCGCTCCGGCCGCATCGTGTTCGAAGGCAAGGACGTCTCGAAGGAGCCGACCCATGCGATCGTGCGCGGCGGGCTCGGCTACGTTCCGGAAGAGCGGCGCATCTTCACGGATTTGACGGTCGAGGAAAACCTTGAAGTCGGGCGCCAGCCGAAGCGGCCGAACGCACCGTTCTGGGATCGCGAAAAACTGTTCACGCTGTTTCCGAACCTGGGCGAGATGCGCAACCGGCCGGGCGGCCGCATGAGCGGCGGCGAGCAGCAGATGCTGACGATTGCGCGGACCCTGATGGGCAATCCGTCGCTGGTGCTGCTGGACGAACCCTCGGAAGGATTGTCGCCGAAGATCGTCGAACAGATGGTCGATGCGATCCTCGCGATGAAGAAGGAGGGCGTCAGCATTGTGGTCTCCGAGCAGAATTTGCATTTCGCGCGGCTGATTTCGGACCGCGCCTACATCATCGAGCGCGGCCGGATCTGTTTCGGCGGCACGATGGCCGAACTCGACGCGCGTCCGGATATCCGCGACGCGCACCTGTCGCTGTGACAACCTGCAACGAGGATATTTAAATGGGCAGGAACGTCGCGGCGAAACGAAGCGTCAAACCGGCCAAGCCGTCGTACATTCTCGACGAGCAGATCGGATTCATCCTGCGACAGGTGTGGCAGCGCCATGCCGCGATCTTCGCCCGCGAAATCGGCATCAACCTGACGCCGACGCAATGGGCGGCGCTCTCCAAGCTGATGGAGACCGGGCCGTGTTCGCAGAACCAGCTCGGGCGGCTCACCGCGATGGATGTCGCGACCATCAAGGGCGTGATCGACCGGCTCACCGCCCGGGGCCTGACCGAAACCAGCCCCGATCCGGAAGACGGCCGGCGTTTGCTGGTAAGCATCACCCGCGCAGGCCAGCAACTGGTTGAGAAAGCCGCGCCGAATGCGCTGGCGATCACAAGGGAGACGCTGGCCCCGCTCGATGCGAAGGAGCGCGAGATGCTGATGGGGGTGCTGGAGAAGTTGCGATGATCCCGTAGTTCGTCATGGCCGGGCTTGACCCGGCCATCCACGTCTTGCTTTCACGGTTGAAAGACGTGGATGCCCGGCATCGCAGACAAGTCTACGTAGTCTGCGCAAGGCAGACTACTATGGCCGGACATGACGGGTCATCAATGCCCGCTCACAATCTCCGGCACTTTCGTCGCCGGCGGTGTGTTGCGGCTGCGCTGGGTGCGGATGATGCCGTCGATGATGGTCATGCCGATGCCGGGGAGGTCGCCGAGCTGCACGCTGTCGAGGATGGTCTTGCCGGGCGAATGCTGGGCTTTGTCCATGATCACAAAGTCAGCGGAGCGGCCGACCTCGATCAGGCCGCAGTCCAGCGCCCGCATCCGGGCGGTATTGCCGGTGGCGAAGCAGAATGCGAGTTCAGCAGGAATGTCGCCGAGCGATGACAGCATCGAGACCATGCGCAGGATGCCGAGCGGCTGCACGCCGGAGCCGGCCGGCGCATCGGTGCCGAGGATGATGCGGCTGAGGTCGCCCATCTCGCGCGCGGTGCGCAAGGTGAACAGCGCCGAGCGTTCATTGCCGTTGTGAACCAGCTCGAGTCCCCGTTTGCAGCCTTCACAGATGCAGCGGATCTGGTCGTCGGGCAGGGCGGTGTGGCCGCCATTGATATGGCCGACCACATCGGTGTCGGCTTCCAGCACCACGTCCTTGTCGATCAGGCCGGAGCCGGGAATCGAGGGGCCGCCGGTGTGGATGGTGCTCTGGATGCCGTATTTGCGCGCCCAGCCCACCATCTTGCGCGCGGTCGGGCCGTCCTTGACGCCGCCGAGGCCGACTTCGCCGAGCAGCTTGACCCCGGCCGCGGCCAATTCCTTGAAGTCATCCTCGACCATTTCGCATTCGATCACCGGCGCGCCGGCGTGAACCTTCACGCCGCCGGGCCGCAGCGTCCAGAATGCGCGCTGCGCGAAAATCGCCATCGCCTTGAGGCCGACGACGTCGCGGGGGCGGCCGGGCATGTGCACTTCGCCGGCCGAGATCATGGTGGTGACGCCGCCGTGCAGATAGCTGTCGATCCAGTTGCTTTGATTTTGCCGCGGGGTCCAGTCGCCGGCGACGGGGTGGACGTGGCTGTCGATCAGGCCGGGCGCAACCGTGGTGCCGTTGGCATCGACGACGGTGGTGGCATCATCGGTATCGACCTCCTTGGCGCGGCCGATCGCGGTGATTTTGCCGTTCTCGGCCACGATGGTGTCGGCGTCCAGGATCGGCTTTTCCATCGCCCCTGACAGCAGCAGGCCGATATTGCGGATCACCAGCTTGCTCGGGCCGGTTGCCTGGGGGGCGTCATGGGCCATCGGTTTGTCCTTTTCGTTCAAGGCCTTCGCGGGGTCGGTGAGCATCATGCCCGCGGCTTGACGCCGGGATCAAGCCGGTTTATTCATTTGTATACAAACGATCGTATACGAATGAATTGCACCTCGCAAATCGGCCCTCCGGGAGCGGAACAATGAGCAATTTCAATCAGGAAAGCGTGTTGAGCGTTCACCACTGGACCGACACGCTGTTCAGCTTCACCACCACCCGCGATCCGTCGTTCCGTTTCCGCAATGGCGAGTTCACGATGATCGGCCTGAAGGTCGGCGAAAAGCCGCTGCTGCGGGCCTATAGCGTCGCCAGCGCCAATTACGAGGACCGGCTCGAATTCTTCTCGATCAAGGTTCCGGACGGTCCGCTGACCTCGCGCCTCCAGCATCTGAAAGAAGGCGATGAGATCATCGTCAGCCGCAAGGCGACCGGCACGCTGGTCATCGACAACCTCGAAGACGGACGCAATCTGTATCTGATAGGTACCGGTACCGGGCTCGCGCCGTTCCTCAGCGTGATCAAGGATCCCGAAACCTATGAGCGTTTCGAGAAGGTGGTGCTGCTGCACGGCTGCCGCCGGGTCGCCGAGTTGGCCTATGGCGAGATGATCACCAAGGAATTGCCGAACGACGAATTGATCGGCGAACTCGTCCGTAACCAGCTGATCTATTATCCGACGGTGACCCGCGACCCCTTCCGCAATCGCGGCCGCATCACCGACCTGATCACATCAGGCAAATTGTTCAGCGATATTGGTCTGGCGTCGCTCGAGGCCGAACATGACCGCATCATGATCTGCGGCAGCCCGGCACTGGTGCACGACACCCGCGCGTTGCTGTCGGACAGGGGCTTTGTCGAAGGCAATCACGGCGAGCCGGCGCAGTTCGTGGTCGAGAAGGCGTTCGCCGAGCGCTGAAATCGCCGAGCCTGGTTACCTCGCGCCCGGCGTCCAGTACAGAGCGAGCCGCTGTCCCTCGTTGATTTCGTTGGTCGACATCTTCGATGCGACCGCGTCGCGCAGCCTGGCGTAAACGTCCCGCGGACGCCCGGTGGCATGAGCCGCCGCAAGATTGAGCCATTTGTAGGCGAGGACGAAATCCTGGGGGACGCCGTGACCCTTGTCGTACATCAGGCCGAGCATGGCCTGGGCGAACGGATCGCCGCGCACGGCTCCCTCAGCGTAGAGGTCGGCCGCGGCAGGATAGGCTTGCGGCTCGCCGAAGCCATGTTCGTAGAGAAAGCCGAGCAGGGCCAGCGCCCGGGCGTTGCCGCGCCGTGCCACAGGCTCCAGTTCCCGGGCCGCCCGATTGTAGTCGCCGCGGGAGTAGGCCGCGGTTCCGCGCGACAGCGCGTCGGCATGCGCGCTTATTGTTGTGGCGATGCCCGCGAGTGCCACCAGCAGCAGCGCCGAGACGGATCGGCGCACGGTCGGTGAAACAAAATCCTTCATTTCGCGATTAGTGCACACTGGTCGTAATCGCCTTGTTTGTCGATGTTGTCGCGATATCGCCACGCAGTTTCGATCGGAGTTCTTCGGCCACGTTGTGCGCGTCCGAGCCGTTGCGAATAATCTGCGGCCGGATGAAAATGATCAGCTCGGTGCGTGCCGTGGAATTGTCCTGATGGCCGAAGGCGTCGCCGAGACCGGGAATCTGATCGAGGATCGGAAGTGCCGCGCGGGTGCCGTTCTGCTGCTCGCTGATCAGCCCGGCCAGCAATACGGTCTGGCCGGTCGCAACCGAGATCGAACTCTTGACCTTGCGCTCCGACACCGTCGGGGTCAGGTTGTTCGCTGGCGTGCTCGGCAATACGCTGCTGATTTCCTGTTCAATTTCGAGCCGGACATCGCCGTTGACGCTGATGCGCGGAGACACCTGCAAGATGATGCCGGTGTTGCGATAGTCGATGGTGTTGACGACGGTGTTGCTGGTCGTCAGCACGTTGGCGCTGCCGGTGGACACTGGCACGACGTCGCCGACCTGTAGCGTGGCGGTCTGGTTGTTGATGACGACCAGCGACGGATTGGACAGCACCTTGACGCTGGTGACCGTGTGCAGCGCGTCGAGGATAAGGCTTGGCTGGGTTTCGGAGCCGACCAGGAAGTTGAAACCGGGGAAGGCGCGGTTGATGAACGCGTTGGAGACTGAACCTGCGACGGAAGCGAGCCCCGTCGTCGGATCGATGGTGGTAGCGGGCGCGGTCGTCGCCTGGGTGCCGAGAATGGAACCAGTGTTCGGTTTCAATCCGAGATTTTTGCTGGTCAGATAGGATTGAACGCCGTAGCTCAAATCGTTGTTGAGCGTGACCTCCGCGATGGTCGCGTCGATCGCGACCTGCAACTGCGGTTGATCGACCTGCTGCAACGTGGTTTCGATGATCTGGTAATTGGCCTGATCGGCATAGATCAGCAGCGTATTGTTGACGGTGTCAGGCGTGATCCGCACGTCCTGCAATACCGGTTGGCCGTTGCCGGAACTGGCGCCGCGCCCGGCGTCGAGCGCGCCGTTGCCGCCGGCGCCCGCACCTCCCGCGCCTGGGCGCGCAGCGGTTCCGGATGCGCCGCCGGCTCCGAAGCCCGAGCCTAAGCCCGAACCCGAAGCCGAACCCGAACCCGAACCGAAGCCGTTCGTGGTCGCTGATGCGTTGGGATTGAGAGACAGGCCACTGGATGTTGCCGACGTGCCCGATCCCGGTGCGATCTGGCTGTCGGCGCTGTCAAGCAGGCCGGAGGAGGAGCCGCCGATGAACATGTCGGTCAACACCCGTGCGATCTGGCGGGCCTCGCCGTATTTCACGTGATAGACGTGAACCGATGTTCGCGCGGTGTCGGCGCGGTCGAGTCGCTTGATCCAGGTTGCGGCCGTGCGCAGCATCTCCGGTCGTTTGCTGACCACCATCACGGCGTTGAGGCGCGCGATTGGCTGGAATTTGATGACGTTCTGGCTGAGGCCGTTTTCGCCGGAATCCACGATCTTTTCCAACTCGGCAATGATTGGTGCGGGTGGGCCGCTGGAAACCGGGAAGATGCCGACCGATTGACCGCGCATCCAGTCGACGTCAAAGCTGAGGGCGGTGTCGACGGCGGTGCGGCGCTCGGCGCCGGTGCCTTGAATCAGCAGCAGATTTCGCGAGACATCGGCGCGAACCGTGCCGGCCTTGGTGGCAAAGCTGTCCATCAGCTTCAACAGCGTTTGCGCCGACACATATTGCAGCGGCACGACCGACACCCCGAAGCCGGGTTCCGGACTGGCGCTGGCCGCATCGACCCTTCCGGCGCCCACGGCATCGCCGAGCGGCGTCAGGCGATAGCCCGCGGTGTCGTGCAGCAGGACCACACCGCTGAGCCGCAAGGCGTTTTCCAGCACATAGACGATATCGGATTTGGCGACCGGCCGGACCGAGACCAGGCTTACGGTGCCCTGGACGCGCGGGTCGATGGTGTAGCCGACGCCGAGAATATCGCCGAGCACCACCTTGGCGACGGTGGCGACCGGGGTGTTTTCGAAATTGAGGTCGAAGCCGTTGCCGCTGGATGAGGGTTGCGGTCGTTCGTCGGAGACGGCCGTCACCTCCGTGCCCTCATACATCGCCGGGCGGCTGCTGCCGTTTGCACCCGATGTCGGCAGGGCGGCATTCGTCGCCTGCGGCTGGCGCGGCAACAGGTCAAGCGAGCGCACCTTGTCGACCACGTCCATCTGGGCGCCGTCGGCGGTCGATGTCGTACCCATGGTCGCCGAATTGCACGACACCAAGAGGCCCATCGACGACAATATAAAGGCAGCGCAAACGCTGCGACCGATTAACCGGTACCGGCCCAGCATGCCGACGCGTACCATAATTTCCGCCATTCCGAGTGTGTGTGTGTGTGTGGGGCACGCGGCTCGTTCGCGACGATCCTTGATACCTACGGGCATACCTAGCGCCGCTTCATGACAGAAATAATTTCGTCCGGTGTTCGCCGATCAATCAATTCATCACGCGTTGATTTCGGGACACACTGCGTTGCAATTGTTGGCGAATTCGAACTCACAATTTTTTTTGAGCGGTTTGAACACAATGGGGTTCGCACGGCTGTCATACTTCGGATCAATAACCATCCTTCTCAAAAGTGGCACGACCGGAAAGACAAATGGCCAGCGATCTGTCCTCGCGGTTCGTGGAATATCTGCGTCAAAGCAACCATTTGACGGCGATCGATGACCGTGGCGAAGCCGCCGGCCATGACGGATCCGATCGCCGTCAGGTCAAGCTGTGGGAGCTCGTGGACCTCTCGGCCAACGAGTTTGCCGATGAAGCCGCACGTTTCCATGGGCTTGATCGCGTCTCGCTGCAGGAAATGATCGCGGCTTTGCCGCTGGTGGCGTCGTTCTCGCAGCAATTCCTGCGCGAGATGGTGGTTTTTCCCTATCAATCGTCCGAAGGGCGGGCCACGCTGGCAGTGGCGGACCCGACCGATATCGCAGCACAGCGCGCGGCCCAGATCGTGTTGGGCCCGGGCGTCACGATAAGAGTGGCGACATCGGAGGATATTGCGCTCGTCCTCAACCAGCGCCTCGACCAGGACGATATCGATCCGGCCGGGAGCGCGGCGTCGCTGCCGCGCGAGGATGATATCGAGTCCCTGCGGGATCTCGCCAGCGGTGCACCGGTGGTGCGGGCCGTCAGCGATCTGCTTGAAAAGGCAGTGGAGTTACGCGCCAGCGACATCCACATCGAGCCGTTTTCCACCGGGCTCGTGGTCCGCATGCGCATCGATGGCCTGCTGCGGCCGGTGGCGGCGCCGGCCGGGGTGCTGCCGCAGGCGGTGATTTCCCGAATCAAGATCGTCGCCAACCTCAACATCGCCGAGCGCCGGCTGCCGCAGGATGGCGCCGCGCGGCTGCGGGCAGGGCGCACCGACGTCGATATCCGTGTCGCCATCATGCCGACCCAGCACGGGGAATCCGCCGTCATCCGTATCCTGCCCAAGGACCGCGGCCTGCTGGTGGCCGAAAAGCTCGGGTTTTCAGCCGATGACGATGCCACGCTGCGCCGACTGCTGAAGCTGCCGCACGGCATGATCGTGATCACGGGCCCGACCGGCAGCGGCAAGACCACGACGCTTGCGACCATCCTGTCGGTCCTCAACGAGCCCATTCGCAAGATCCTGACCATCGAGGACCCCGTCGAATACGAAATCCCCGGTGTCAATCAATCGCAGATCAAGCCGGCCATCGGACTGACCTTCGCCGCGGCGTTGCGTTCGTTCGTCCGCCAGGACCCCGATGTGATCATGCTCGGCGAAGTCCGCGACTCCGAGACGGCGCATGTCGCCGTCCATGCGGCGCTGACCGGGCATCTGGTGCTGACCACCCTGCATACCGAAACCGCGGCGGCGGCGGTGCCGCGTCTGCTCGATCTCGGCGTTGAAGGCTATCTGCTGCGATCGGTGCTGCGGGCCGTGATCGCGCAGCGGCTGGTTCGCCAATTGTGTGAACGCTGCAAATCGCCGCGCGCCCTGGCCGAGGCCGATCTGGCCGAAGATCCGCGGCTGGTGACGTTCGGCTTTCAGGCTGGAGAAGTGCTGCAGCAACCATGCGGCTGCGAACGCTGCGGCGGCACCGGCTATCGCGGCCGGCTCGGTGTGTTCGAAGTGCTGGAGCTGACCAACGATCTTCGCGAATTGATCGGCGAAAAGACCGACGGGCTGAAGATCGACGAGATGGCGATCCGGGCCGGGATGACGACGATGCTGGACGACGGCATCGCCAAGTGCCGCGCCGGCCTGACGTCACCTGCCGAAATCCTCCGCGTCACGACGGTGAGGTAAGCGCGTGCCGAATTATCGCTACCGGGCCCTGACGCAGAACGGCGAGATCGTGAACGGCACGCTCTCGGCGCCGACCTCGGCGGAAGTGGCGCGCCGGATCGAATATTTGCGGCTGCTGCCGATCGAGACCATCGAAGACAGGGGCGCCCGGGCGGCCTCCGGCGGCTATGGCTGGTTCGGCCGCCCGAGTGCGGCCGAAATCACGACCTTCACGCGGGATCTGGCGCTGTTGCTGAAAGCGGGCGCCCGGCTCGACGCCGCGCTTGAACTGCTGTCGAGCGACTCCGATGTCGGACGATTGCGCCCTGTGGTCGCAAAACTCCGCGCCGCGCTGCTTTCCGGCGAGAGCCTGGCAGACGCGGTTACGGAGCACCCGGCGCTGTTTCCGCCGATGTATGGCGCGCTGGTGCGCGTGGGGGAAGTCTCGGGCACGCTCGACCAGGTTCTGGAGATGCTGGGCGCGGAGCGGGCGCGATCCGAACTGATGCGCCGTAAACTCACGGACGCGATGCAATATCCGGCCTTCGTGCTGGTCGCGGCCGCCGGCGTCATGCTGTTCTTTATTCTGTTCGTGCTGCCGCAATTCTCGGCGGTGCTGCAGGATTTCGGCTCCAAGTCGGATACCGCGCTGAGTACCTTCATCAAATTGTCGGACTTTTTGCGCGCCAACGCCACCGCCGCACTGCTTGGCTCGGCTGCGGTCATCGCGGGCGTTTGGTGGCTGCTGCGCCGCCCCGGCGCGCATGCTTTGATCATGAACACGTTGTCGCGCACGCCAGGCATAAGCGGCATCTTTCAATATTATCGCACCAGTCTGTTTTGCCGCAATCTCGGCGTCCTGCTTGGCAGCGGCGTCAATCTCACGGCGACCCTTCGCATCCTGGTCGACATCATGGCGGTGACGGGCAGCGAAGACAGCTGGACCGCGGCCGCCGATCGCGTCCGTCACGGCGGCAAATTGTCCGACGCGCTGTCGGTCGCGAGCAGCCTGCCGCCGATGGCGGTGCGCATGCTGCGGCTTGGCGAGGAAACCGGGCAACTGCCGCCGCTGGCAGGCCGGGTCGCCGAGTTTTACGAAGCGAAATTACAGCGCAGCCTCGACCGCGTCGTCGGCATCGTCGGGCCGCTCGCCATCGTCACCATCAGCACGGTCGTCGGCGGGCTGATCGTGTCGGTCATGACCGCGCTGCTGTCGGTCACGCAACTCGTCAACTAGATCAAAGGCTGGTTCATCATGATATCGCTCAAAACCATCAGCGGATTTTTCGTCGGGCACCAAGAGACGCCGGTGCTGGACACGCGCCGGAGGGATGACGGCGAACAGGGGTTCACGCTGGTCGAGATGCTGGTGGTTATCACCATCATCGGCTTGATCATGGGCCTGATCGGACCGCGCGTGCTGAATTATCTCAGCGAATCCAAGGTCAAGGCCGCGAAGATCCAGTTGCAGAGCTTTGCGAGCGCGCTCGACCTGTTTTACCTCGACGCCGGCCGATTTCCCTCCACGGCCGAAGGACTGGCGGCGCTGGTCAAGCAGACGCCGGGCGTCGGTGCCTGGAATGGTCCTTATTTGAGGGGCGGCAACGTTCCCAACGATCCCTGGAGCCATGGCTACGTCTACCGCTCGCCGGGGGAGCACGGTCCCTATGACATCATATCTTATGGATCGGATGGTCAGGAAGGCGGCAGCGGGGTCGCCGCCGATATCTCGCTCGACAACACGACCGCGAAGAATGAGTGATTCCGGACAGCACGGCTTTACCTTGCTCGAGATGGTGTGCGTCCTCGCCATCATCGCGCTGCTGGCGGCTGTGCTGTTGCCGTTCATTCCGCACGAGACGTCGCGGTCGCGGCTGCAGGCCTACGCATTGCAGATCGCGGCCCTTCTGAAAATCGATCGCAATGCCGCGATCCGGCGCCAGACCAGCGTCGCGACGCTGGTCGATGCGGAGGCGCGCGCGATCCGCTCCGGCACCTCGCGGGCTGTGGTCGTGATTCCCGACGACGTTCGCTTCGACGCGCTGCTGCCCGAGACCTGCAGGCGGCAGGCGGCGTTGTCGACCATCAGTTTTTTCGCCAATGGCACGTCCTGCGGCGGCGCCATCGCGCTGACGCGGTTCGATGTCGGCTATGAAATTCGCGTCAATTGGTTGACCGGAAGGATCGAGGTTACGCCCCGTGACACCGCCAGCAACTGACAACGGCGAGGCCGGATTCACCATCATCGAGGTGCTGATCGCGCTGGCGCTGGTGGCTGTCTCGCTGGTTGCGATCGGCTCGCTGATGGCAACCAATGCACGCGGGGTGCGGTCGTTGGAGCAGCATGTCGCGCTGATGCAGACCGCGCGCACGGTGATGACCACGGGTATTCCGCCGCGTGCCGACCTCAGCCCCGGAACTTCATCGGGACAGACCGAGAATTACCGCTGGACCGTCGACGTCTCAGCGCTCGGCGGCGGCTGGACCGTGCCCGACGCGAACGTTCCCTGGGTTCCCGAACTCGTCCGGGTCCGCGTCAAATCACCGACCGGAGCGGTGTCGGACATTCGCACTGTTCGCCTGATGCCGAGGCCCTCGCAATGACCGCCGGGATCGACGAGCATCGCGCCGGCGAAGCCGGCTTTACGCTGATCGAGACCATCGTAGCACTGGCGCTGATGGGCCTGGTGCTGTCGGCGCTCGCCAGCATCACCGCGCAATGGCTGCCGAACTGGAACCATGGCGTCGACCGCATCCAGCGCAGCGAAGTGATCGGGATAGCGCTGCAACGGATCGGGGCCGATCTCGCCGCGGCCGAGTATGTTCCCGCCAATCGCGATTCGCGCCAGCCGCTGTTCGACGGCTCGGAATTATCCGTCACGTTCGTGCGCACGGCGCTCGGACCCAACGTCGGACCCGGGCTGGATGTGGTGCGTCTCGGCGAGACCACTGATCGCAAGGAATTTGTCACGGTCCGCTCGCGCGCAAAGTTCACACCGCTGCCATCCGAATCGTCGTTGTCGGAGCAAATGCACTTCGGCGACCCGGTGGTGCTGCTGCGCAAGCCGTTCCGGTTGTCCTTTGCCTATGCCGGTCCGGACCGGAAATGGAAAAGCACCTGGCGCGGCGCGGACAAGCTGCCGGTCATGATCCGGTTGACGGTTCGCGAGGCCGGTACCGAGCGCGTCCTGTCGGTTTCGACGATCACACCGGTTCACGTCCAGGTGCCCAGTGATTGTGTACATCCGGATGGCGTTTGCGACGACAAAGCGAAAGACAAGACGGACGACAAGACGGGATCTCCCTCCAACGGGCCTGACGCGGGCCGGGTCGCCGCCGTGGGGCAGGGAGGGACGCCATGATACGGAATCGTGCCGAGGCGTCCTCCTCCGAGCAGGGCGTCGTGATCGTCGCCGTGCTCTGGATTTTGATGGCGCTGTCGGCGTTGGCGGTGATTTATTCGGTGTATCTGTCCGCCTCGGCGCAGGCGCTGGCGGTCAACGACACATCGCTGCAGACCGAGGCGCTGGTATCCGGCAGTCTCGAGCTCACGGCCTATCAGCTCACCCTGGCTGGCGACCAAGCGCGTCCGCCACGCGGATCGTTTCACTTCCAAATGGACGATGCGGAGGTTCTCGTAACCTTCACCTCCGAAGCCGCTCGCATCGATTTGAATTTGGCACCGAAGGAAATACTCGCCAGCCTGTTTGCCGGGCTCGGCGCCAAAAAGGAAGCTGCGAAGGAAGACGCCGACCGCATCGTCGGCTGGCGGACCCGCCCTACGCCCGGTAGCACGAACGATGAGGAAGCGCTCTATCGTGCGGCGGGACTGAACTACCCGCCGCGGCAGTCGCTGTTTACGCATGCCAGCGAGCTTGCCCTCGTCGTGGGCCTGCCACCGGCGCTGGTGGATCGCGCCTTGCCGTTCGTGACGGTGTTCAACGGATCGTCCGACGTCGATCGCGCGATCGCTGCGCCCGAAGTCATCGCGGCACTGCCCAAAAAGGATTCGGACCAGCCGAAAGATACCCTGTCAGCCGATCCCTCAGCGGCGGGGAACCCGTCCGCTCCGGCACCGAACGACTCGACAGTGGCAAAAAGCACCTGCTACCGGGTCGAGGCGGCGATCAATTTCAAGGATGGCCGCCGTGCCGCGTCGGAAGTGGTGATCGCGCTCGGAGACAAAGTGGAACCCTATCGCGTGCTGTCCTGGCAGGATGACGTTGCCCCGCCCAGCAATGCCTTGAAGCGCAGGAGGCTGTGATGGCACTGACAGATGAATTCAAGGAACTGTTTGGCGACTGGATCGCCTCCGTCACCCGCGCCGTCGATGCCGCCATCGGCCGCTTCGTGCGTTCGCGACGGATATTGCTCGACGAAAGCGAGGACGGCACGTTGACCGCCAGGGCGACGGCATCGAAGAATGCGCCGGCGTTATCCGATATCTCGTTTCGTCTTGATGGCGGCAGACCGCAGCCGTCATTGCCGATGGATTGGGTGGCGGCGTTTCGCGGCAGCCGCGTCGAGGCGCAACTGCCGGCCAGTCACGTGATGGTTTGTCCGCTCGACTTTCCGGCGCAGGCGGGCGCTTTCCTCGACGGTATGATCCGCGCGCAGATCGACCGTCTGACGCCCTGGACCGTCAACGACGCCCTGTTCGGCTGGAGCCCGCCCACGACCGCCGCGAATGAGCGGATCGAGGTGACCTTTGCCGCGACCTCGAAGACCAAGGTGCAACCGCTGCTACAGTTCGTCCAGACGCTGGATGCGGCGTCTATCGCCATGTACGGCGCGGCTTCCATCGGCGCCGATCCATCGGCTCGGATCAAGTTGCTCGACAAACCGTTGCAAAGCGCCGTCGGGGCGGCCCTGAGCGTGCCACGCCTGTTGCGCGGCGTGCTATTCGCCACCGGCGCTGCCGCCGCGGCTTCGCTATTGATCGCTGCCTATCTCGATAATTCGATGCAGTCGGAGCAAAGCGAGCTGCAACGGCAGATTTCGCAGCGCCGCGCCGCGTTGCGCCTCGATTCGAATGCCACGGGATCCGGACTTGGCCTGCTCGCCAAGCGCAAGCAGACGACGCCGTCGAGCATCATGGTGTTGGAGGCGATCTCGCGCGCATTGCCGGACACCACTTATGTGACGGAGCTGCGGATCGAGGGCGACAAGGTCCAGGTGGTAGGCATGACGCAGGACGCGCCGTCTTTGATTCGACTGATGGAACAATCGCCACAGTTCACCCGGGCAACGTTCTTTGCGCCGACCACGCGCGCGGCGAACGAGCCGGGCGAGCGGTTCCATATCGAAGCCCATATCACCGCTTATTTTGGATCCGGCACGTGAACACTTTCGCTGCGTCGAAAAAAACCATCATCGCGTCGCCAATCTTGGCGGCCGCCATCTATGCCGGTCTTGTGACCGTGCTGCTGTTCAGCGTCGTTACATCGATCGTCGATGTCATCGACCAGCGTGGCGAGGTGACCGCAGCCTCGACCATGCTGGAACAGCTCGAAGGCCGCAGGCCCCCCAGTGTCGGCGGGGGGCCCGGTGGGACGATGCCGTCGGGTTCGGCCTACCTGGAGGGCGCGACCGTCACCGTCGCGGGTGCGGCGCTGCTGCAACGCGTGGCCGGCGCGGTGGTGAAATTCGGCGGTAACGTGCTGTCAACCCAGCTCGACCTGCAGGGAACGCAGACCCGGGCCGGATTTCTCAGCATGATCGCAAGCTGCGAGATCGACCAGCCGCAATTGCAGCAATTGCTTTACGACCTCGAGGCGGGCATGCCGTTTCTGTTCGTCGATCAACTCGTGGTACAGACGCCGCTCAGCGAGTCCGGCACGGGAAGCGGCAGGTTGCGCGTCCTGATCGAGGTATCCGGACAATGGCGGGGGACGAAATGATGCGCAGACTGGCAGTCGCCCTCGCTTTGCTCGCGCTATCGGCCCACGGAGGTGTCGCCTCCACACCGTCGTCGAGCGACGCGCTGGATAAGGATCTCACCGATGACGTCAAATCCGCCGGACCTCCGGTGGTGGTGCCCGCGCCCGCAGAGCCCGTCACCACGGTGCGCGTTGTCGCGCCGCCGGCAGCACCGGCGCGGACGCCGAGCACCAATCCGCTGTGGGGCATTCCGCTGACGCAATTGTCGGGAACACGGGATCGCCCGATTTTCTCGCCGTCGCGCCGGCCGCCACCGGCCGCTATTGCTGCAGAGCCGGCTGTTGTCAGGCCGACGCCGCGGAAGAAGGAGATCCAGCCACCTCAGCTTGCCCTGGTCGGCACCATCGCCAGCGGCGGCGAAGGCTTTGGCATCTTTATCGACCAATCGACTAAAGCGGCGTTGCGCTTAAAGGTCGGCGAGGATTTTCAGGGTTGGAAGCTGCTGACGATACGAGGCCGGGAAGTGACGATGGGTAAGGATGAACGTTCGGCGGTGCTGACTCTGCCGGAACCGGGCGGTCAGGACGGCGAGGTTCGCCTGGTTCCCGTGAGCGCGGTGACACAGCGGTGATGTGCGTGTGTTGAATTCGGCCGCGGGCGTCAAACCGCGCTGAGAAATTGCTGCAGGATCAAGGTTAGCAGCAGGCCGATCGCCAGAAATGGCCCAAAGGGCAGGGACGTCTGACGTGTCATACCCCGCCCGGCCAGTTGCAGGCTGCCGGCCGCAGTGAGCGCCGTCAGCGTGGCGATCAGCAACAATGTCGGAATCCCGCGGACGCCGATCCACAGCGCGGCCGCGGCGAGGAATTTGACGTCCCCGAGGCCGAGGCCCTGGGTTTTTCGCAACGCGAAATAGAGCCGCCGCAACAGCCAGAAGATAAAGCCGATCGCGGCAGCCGTACATCCGGCCTCGACACCGGCCATCGCGCCGCCGGCAATGACGGCTTTCAACAGGCCGAGGCCGGCAATCGACAGGTTCAGTCCGTTTGGAATGATGCCACGGCGAATATCGATCAACGCAATCGCGCCGCAAAGCAGGCTGAGCGGTACGAAAAACCCAAGAAACGGCATGGCGTCGGTGTTGGCGAACATGTGAGCGCTGCGGATATGCGAGAAGTCGTCGCGAGAAGGCCGATGCGGCGATCCCGGATCGATCGTATGACGGGAATACGAACAAAATATTTTTGCAACGACCAAATCATAGTGAGCCGATCAGTTTTTTTCTCGCGCATATTGTTCCGCCGCGAATATTTTTTTGTTTTGTAGAAAATCACCGACTGAAACGATCCCGTCACAAAACAGCAGTGGAAGCCGACAATATTGCGCGCTGGTGACTGCCCGCCGCGGCTGCACGATTTCAAGGTCGCGATATCAAGCCAATGGTTGCGAAGACGATGATCGATGTGAGAGTAGCAGTGTGTGTTGCATTGCTGGTGCTGGGAACCGGCTTGCGTGCAACGATTGCTGCGCCGCTCGACGATGCCGCCGAAAAATATCGCCCCTACATGATCGAAGGCATCGGCCAGGCGCTGGCGGGCGCGCGAGATTTGCGGGACCGCGTCGCGGCCAACGATCTGCCGGGCGCAAAGAAGGCCTGGATTTCGGCCCGGGCGGGCTGGGAGCGCTCCGAGGTCTTCACCGCAGGGTTCGTCCCCGAACTCGACGCCCAGATCGACGCATGGCCCAACGCCAACAGCGGGTTCCATGCCATCGAAGCCAGACTATTCGGCGCCGGCCGCACCGATGCCGGGAAAGACGCGGACGCGCTGGTCGAACATCTGGATAATTTGCACGGCAAGCTTCGCGACATGGCGCTGACGCCGCAGGGATTGCTCGACGGCATTGTCCGGCTGGCTTACGAGGTCGGCGAGAGCAAGGCCGATGGCGGCGAATCCCGCATCAGCGGCACCTCGCTGGACGATATGCGCAACAACGTCGCCGGTATCGATTTTGCTTATCGCACGATCTTTTCGACGGCGCTGACAACCGCTGACGCCAAGCTCGCGGACGGGGTGGCTGCCCGCATCGAGCGGCTGAAGGTGATCGTCGCGGCGCACGACCTGCCGAGCATCGATGTTTCCGAGCTGCGGCGTGCCAGCGAGGAACTTGTGATCTTGCTGCAGAGCGCATCCATCAAACTGGGGCTGCAGCGCGCCACCCTCGAGGCGAAATCGCAATGATCATGCGCCGTTCCTGGATCGCCACGCTGGCGCTTGGTGTTCTGCTCGCAGGTCCGCACGGACGGGTCGTGGCGTTTCCGGTCGATGGCGATCAGACGACATTGCCTCCGAGAACCGAACTCAATGAAGACGCGCTCGACAAGCCGCGCGAAGTGTTCCGGTCCGAACTTGCCGGCGGCAAGTCCTATATGATCAGTCTCGGCAATTTGGCCTTCAGCTCGCCGCGGATTCTCGGTGGCGTGGCGCGGCAGGCGAATGTCAGTTGCGGCACCTGCCACGTCAATGGCGCCGGCAACGCCAAGCTGTTCATGCCGAAAATGTCGACACGGCCGGGCAATTTCGACACCACGGGTCCGTTGTTCAACCCGAAGGCGGACAATCTCGTGCTCGACCCGGTCCGGATTCCGAGCCTGCGCGGCGCGCGCTATCTCGCGCCCTATGGTTTCGACGGGCGCATGCCGTCGCTGCACGATTTTGTTCACAACGTCATCGTCAACGAGTTTGCCGGGCCGGAGCCGTCGCCGGTGATCGTCGACGCCATCGTCGCCTACATCGAGGACATCGACTTCCTGCCCAATCCGAGCCTCGGTCCCGGTGGGCGATTGGCGGGGAAGATCTCCGAATCGGAACGTCGTGGCGAAGCATTGTTCAAGAAGCCGTTCCCGCACGATGCAAGCCTGAGCTGCGCCGGCTGTCACACGCCATCAGGTGTGTTCAGCGATCATCAGCAACATGATGTCGGCTCGGGCGGCCTGTTCAGGACGCCGACATTGCGTAACGCCGATTTCAACGCGCCGTATTTTCATGACGGCCGCTTCGATAGTTACGATCAGGTGGTCGCTCACTTCGATCGGGTGTTCGATCTCGGACTGTCGACGCAGGACCGCCAGGATCTGGTCGCCTATCTCACCGCGGTGGGCGATGGCGTGCAGCCTTATGAGCATGACGGCGCCGGTGCATCACTGAAGGAAATCAACGATTTCACCACGGTGCTCGGGACCGCGATTCCGGCCGGCGACAAGGATATCGTCTCGCTGGCGGTCGATACCATCGGCTCTGAGTTGCGTGAATTGACCGAGCAATATCCCGACCGCAAGAACACCAGCGTGTCGGGCGGCGAGCAGGAACGCGTGCAGGCTCGCAATGCGCTCAAGGAGCTTGTGCTCAGCTTGCGGCGAATCGATATGGCGGTTGCCGATGGCCGGACCGCTGACGCGACGACAGACTACAGGAATTATCGCTATCTCATGGCGGCGGCAGTGCCCTCACTTCTGGCCGGCGCGGAACCGTGGTCGCTGTTCAATCCCGCCGTTCATGATTCGCACTATGCGGCGCTGCGCCAGGTGATGCAGTCGAAGCACTTGCCGCACTAGAACCTCGAAACGCGAGATATCGCGTTCGATCTGATCGAATCAGTCGCGCGTATGAACGGCGCGCGACCTTTCATGATCAGTGTCAGCGCTGGATAGTCGCTGAAAAATACGCGTTCTCCGCAGATCAGTCGATGCGTGCATCGTCCGTTTGGACGTCGAAAAGCATTCGCGCGCGCGTGAGTGACGAATGAAAGTAGAAATCACTTTTCAAAAATGGCGAGAGGACCGCGATACAAATATTTCTGCGAGAAATTTTGGAATCATTCTGAAAATCTTTTGCGCGTTCACAGCAACGATATGCCTGCGTCATGTTGCCCCACTATCTGATGCATCGTTAACTTAACCCTTGGGGTCGATAATGAAACCAAAACTGAATCTGAGAAAATGGCAAACGACGACGGCGCTGTGCGTCGTGTCGATGGTGGCAGTTGCCACGGCGGGTTACGCCGCCAGCAATATGGGTCGAAGCAGCTGGGATTTGCGTTCGCATCCCAATCGCTTCATCAACAAGGTCGATAACCTTCTCGAGAAGGACTCCGGGAAGCCCGGCAAAGGAAACGGTAACGGCGGTGGCAATTCGTCCGATGGGGTGAAGACCGCTTCTCCGATCAAGCACGTCATCGTCCTGATCGGTGAAAACCGCGGCCTCGATCACACCTTCGGCGTGTACAAGCCGAAGGGCAAGAACGAGACCATCTCGAACCTGCTGTCGAAGGGCATCGTCAACGAAGACGGCACGCCGGGCCCGAACTTCGCCCAGGCGCAGCAGTTCTCGGTCGCGGCGCAGCCGTCGTACTACATCGGCGCTCCGACGATTTCGAAGACGCCCTATGGCCCGACCAACGCGATGCCGCAGCCCAACACCGAAGGCACGCCGGCGGTGCAGAGCGATACCGGCGCTCCATTCAAGAGCGATCGCCGAAGCCAACGTCGAAAAGGACATGGATCCGCAATCCGCTGACATTCTGACCACCGGCGCGACCGGCCTGCCGGCCAATTCGCTGGACACTCGCGTTCCCGGTGCCGGAACTCTGGCGGGGCCGTTCCCGATGCAGGGTCCTCAGCTCACCGACGACGACTACACCGGCGACACCACGCATCGCTTCTACACGGACTGGCAGCAGGACGATTGCAGCGTCGCCAACGCGACCAAGACCAACAGCTCGGGCTGCAAGAACGACCTGTTCCCCTTCGTGATGTCGACCTTCCAGGCGGGCAACAACAGCCTCGGCAACTCGATGGGGTTCTACAATGTGGAGCAGGAGCAGGCTCCGATCCTGAAGATGCTGGCCGACCGCTTCACCCTGAGCGACAACTTCCATCAGTCGTTCCATGGTGGCACCGGCGCCAACCACTTCATGCTCGGTACCGGCGACGCCGGGTTCTGGAGCGACGGCAAGGGCAACCCGACCACGCCGCCGGCGAACGTGATCGCGAACCCGAATCCGAAAGCAGGCACCGTCAACCAGTACACGGTCGATGGCAACTTCAGCGCTTGCGCTGACGTGTTCCAGCCTGGCGTCAAGCCGATCGTCAGCTACCTGGAAAACCTGCCCTATGCGGCAGAGCCGAACTGCCAGCCCAACCACTACTACATGCTCGACAACACCAACCCCGGCTTCCTGCCGAATGGTGCGTTGGCAGCCGCTGGCTCTGGCACACTCCCGCCGTCACCGGTCAAGACCATCGGCGACGCTCTGATCGCCAAGCAGATTTCGTGGGCCTACTACGGCGGCGCGTATAACGACGCCGTGGCGCTCTCGAATGCTGCGGTTGCGGCGAACCCGACCAACCCGAACCTCACGGCTGCAGCGATTGCCGATCCGGCGCACGCTCTCGGCGTGGCCTACTGCCAGATCTGCAATCCGTTCCAGTATGCGACCTCGATCATGGCCGACCCGACCATCCGGTCCGCGCATATCAAGGATACTGCCGATCTGATCACGGCGATCCAGAACAACACCCTGCCTTCGGTGTCGTTCGGCAAGCCCGACGGTCTGCTCGACGGTCATCCGCAGAGCTCGAAGGTCGACCTGTTCGAAGCCTACGCGCTCAACGTCCTCAGTGCACTCGACGCCAATCCGAAGCTGAAGGCGGAAACCGCCGTGTTCATCACCTGGGACGAGGCCGGTGGTTACTGGGACTCGGGTTTCATCCAGTCGATCGACTTCTTCGGCGACGGACCGCGCATGCCGCTGCTGATCCTCTCGCCGTATTCGACCGGCGGAAAGGTCTATCACAACTACGGCGATCACGTTTCGCTGCTGAAGTTCATCGAACGCAACTGGAACCTCCAGCCGCTCACGAACCGCAGCCGCGATAACCTGCCGAACCCGACGTTCAAGAAGAACAATGCGTACGTGCCGACCAACAGCCCGGCGCTGGCGGATCTGTTCGACGCGTTCGACTTCAGCCACGCGGTCACTCAGCCCTACACTGAGTGATCTCCCGCAGATCGCGGCAGTGTCGTGATCTGACTTCTGTTGAGGTGGCGCCGATCGAGCCTGATGGCCTCGGTCGGCGCTGCTTTTCGTACGCCGTCTTGTGCGGTGGGTTTTCCTGCAGTGGATTTCGACGATGACTAAAGCCTTGATGATTGTTTGGCCGTCCAGCCTGAAATGGCTGGGCCTGCTTGCTGTCGCCGCCTTCGTGCTCGGTAACGCCGCCACGGCACACGCGCAGCAGTTTTCCGCGGACCTCGTTATCATGGCGCACGACGGCGCGGCGGCTGCGCCCGCGGGGAAGCTGCGCGTGTTCGATGACAAGGTGCGTTTGGAAACGCCGGAACTCGCCGACGGCTTCTTCCTGATCGACGGGGCAAAGCCGACCGCCTATTTTGTGCGGCCCGGGGCGCGGATCTTCATGGACGCGAAGCAATCGAGCCGGCTGACCCGAATGTTCGTCCCGGTCGACCCGGACAATCCATGCCTGCAATGGCAGGCGATGGCGAAACTGGCCGGCGTTTCGGGGCAGGGTGACTGGCGTTGCGAACGCACCGGTGAGGCAGACCATCGGCACGCGTAGCGCCATCGGCTACCGTGCGGTCCCGGCCTCGGGCCCGGAGTTCCTTGGCTGGATCGATCCGGCGCGCAAATTCCCGCTGCGAATCAAGACAGAGGACGGCGCCATCATCACAGCCGAGAACGTTCGCGACGAACCGCAGCCCGCCCAGTCATTCGAGATGCCTGCGAATTTGCGGAAATTTGATCCGCAGGCGCTCATCGAGCAGATCAAGCAAAGCGATGTATGGGTCGCCGGCCAGCACGATCAATCGCATCCATAGCCGCCGGCTCCGTCGCGTCGCTAGCTAGTGCGATTGCGGAGCCCCCGGTTGCCGCAACGGCTGGGCCCTGGCGATGGCGTCGATCGCCAGGCAGGCATCGGCGATGCGAACCACGGTCGGCATGCCAGTCACGTCGACCTTGAAGCCTCGCGCGCCCATCACCTGACTGATCAGGCACAGGTCCGCGATGGTCGGTGTATCGCCGTGGCAGAAACGGCCGGTCAAGGGATCGTTGGCCAGTCTTGCTTCCGCCTGCGAAAGTCCCTCGCTAAACCAGTGCTTGATCCAGTCGTTGCGCTTGGCGTCGTCGACCATGAGGACATCAGTCAGATAGCGCCGGATGCGCGGAACGATCAGCGGGTGATGATCGGCGGCGAACAGCAGCGCCAGCGAGCGCACGCGGGCGCGGCCAAGCGCGTCGGCAGGCAGCAGCGCGGGTTGCGGAAATGTTTCGTCCAGATATTCGAGGATGGCCAGCGACTGCGTCAGTGGAGGTCCGTCATCGACGATAACCGTCGGCACTGCCGATTGCGGGTTGGCCTGCTTGTAGCCCGGGGCGTATTGTTCGCCGACATCGATGTCGATCATCTCTTCGACATAGGGCAAACCCTTCAGGTTCAGCGCACAGCGGACCCGAAACGAGGCGGCTGAGCGCCAGAAATTCCGAACATCTTGATCTGGGGGCGGTGATCCATGGCCAATTATCTCTTCTCTGCTTGCGAGCATGTGCTCCGTCCATGTGGAGGGAGCACACCCCGGTACCATGCCTAAGCGCGTGCTAGATGTCGATGGATTGATGGCCATCTTCGCGAATCCGTGAAGGCCGGACGAAGCGGCAATTTGTCGATGACATCATCATCGATTGCTGGCGTGGGCGTTCCAGCGGAATCGGAATCTCCGCCTTGATGGAGCCTAGCGTAGCCGTCATGCAGTAGACCCGGTCCGACAGGAAGATCGCTTCGACCCCGAGCGGAAAGGCGAAGGCGTAAGTCTAATCTGGAGGGTTAACCGCCCAGATAGGCCTCGCGGATGCGTGGATCGTCCGCGAGAACGGCGGAGGGGCCCGATAGTGTGATCGTGCCCGTTTCCAGCACGAACGCGCGGCTGGCGATTTCCAGTGCCATCGCCGAGTTCTGCTCCACCAGCAACACGCCAAGGCCGGTGCGTTTATTGAGCTCGACAATCCGGTCGAACACCTGCTCGATCACGATCGGCGCCAGACCGAGCGAAGGCTCGTCCAGCATCAGCAGATTGGGACGGCTCATCAGGGCGCGGCCGATCGCCAGCATCTGCTGCTCGCCGCCGGAGAGCGACCAGCCGCCTTGCTTGATGCGTTCCTTGAGGCGCGGGAACAGCTCGAACACCAGCGCGAGATCCTGATCGATTTCGCTCCGCTTGTAGCGGCGCGACGCGGTTCCCGTCATCAGGTTTTCCAGCACGGTCAGGCCCGGAAAAATGCGGCGGCCTTCGGGGCAATGCGCGAGGCCCGAGCTGACGATGGCTTCGATCGGGATATTCTGGATATGTTCGCCCTTCCAGGCGATGGTTCCGGAGCGCGGACGCACCAGTCCGGAAATCGTACTCAGCGTCGTGGTCTTGCCGGCGCCGTTGCCGCCGATCAAGGCGACGATCTCGCCGATATCGACGCTGAACGAGATACCCTTGAGTACCTCGATATGGCCGTAGGATACGTGGAGATTGTCGACTTTAAGCATGACCGTGCTTTCGGCCGAGATAGGCTTCGATCACAAGCGGGTTGCGCTGAACCTCTGCCGGCGTTCCTTCCGCGATCTTTTTGCCGAAATCGAGCACCATCACGCGATCGCTGATTCCCATCACCAGCCGGACATTGTGTTCGACCAGAAGAATCGTAATTCCGCTCCGCTTGAGCCCGGCGATGGTACTGAGCAACGACATGCTCTCGGTCATGTTCATTCCGGCCGCCGGTTCGTCGAGCAGCAGGATGCTCGGCTTCGACGCCAGCGCGCGGGCGATCTCCAGCAGCCGCTGCTGCGCGTAGGGCAATTGCGCGGCACGATCGTCGGCTCGGGCCGCTAGGCCGACGATTTCAAGCGCGTCGCGCGAGGCTCGATCGATCTCGGCCTCGGTCTGCTTCTGCCGCGCATTCGATGTCACGATGTTGAACAGCGATGTCGGGGCGTGGCAGGCGGCAGCGACTTTTACGTTTTCGATCGCGCTCAGATTCTCGAAGATCCGGATGTTCTGGAACGTCCGGCTCAGGCCCAGCCGCGCGACCCGATGCGGCTTGAGGCGAAAGATTTCATTGCCGCCGATGCGAATCGAGCCGGAATCGGCATGCGATGCACCGCTCAACGCATTGAGGAGCGTGGTCTTGCCCGAGCCGTTCGGCCCGATGATCGCCTGCACGATGCCGCTGGGAACGTCGAGATCGACGCCATCGAGTGCGACCAGGCCGCCAAACCGCCGCGTCATGCCGCGCGCCTTCAGGATCGGATCGGAAGTCAATGTGCACCCGCCCGTTTGGGTTGCAGCCGCGCGGCGAGCGATGCCAGGCCTCCCGGCGCCAGCACGATCACCACGATCACGCCGAGACCGTAGAGTACGAGGTACCATTGGCCGAGGAACCGCAGCGTCTCCGGCAGGATGGTCAGGGCCAGCGCGCCGATGACGCAGCCTGCGATCGAACCCATTCCACCGACGATCAGCATGGTCATCAAAAGAATCGCTTGAATACCCGAAAAACTGTCGGGGCTGACAAACCGGATGGATGAGGCGTAAAGGCATCCTGCGAGGCCTGCATAGATGCCGCCGATCATGAAGGCCAGCAGTTTGGTCCTGATGGTATCGACGCCGCTTTGCTCCGCGGCGATCTCGCTGTCCCGGGTGGCGATCATCGCCCGGCCGAGCTTTGAGTTGCGAATGCGCGAGGCCACCAGCAGCGCGAGTGCCAGGGCTGCGGCCAGAAAATAATAATGCTGCGTTTGTCCCTGCGGTCCAAATCCGAGCACGCTGATGCCGGGGATCTCGCGCAACCCCGAGGTGCCGCCGGTCACCGGCTCCCAATGCACGATGATCAACCGGATGATCTCGCCGAACCCGATCGTGGTCATGGCCAGATAATAGGTGCGCAGGCGCAAGGTCGGCAGGCCGAGCACCAGGCTTGCGGCGATCACGACGGCGATCGAGAGAAACGGCGTTGCGATCCAGGGCAAGCCAGCTTTGGTCGCGATCGCCGTGGTGTAGGCGCCAAGCCCGTAAAACGCCGCCTGACCGAAATTGATCTGGCCGGTCCAGCCGGTTGCGAAATTCAGGCCGAGCACGACGATGGCGTTGAGAATGGCGATGTTCAGCAATTGCAGGATGTAGCCGTCTCGCACGATGATCGGCAGGGCTAACACGGCGGCGCTTATCGCCCAAAGAGGCCAGTTCTTCATCTCAGACCTTCTCGCCGCTCTTCTCGCCGAACAGGCCGCGCGGCCAGGCCACGAGAACCGCGATCATGACGATGAAGGCATAGGCGTCGCGAAAATTGGACGAGATATATCGCGCACCAAAGGTTTCGATCAGCCCAAGGAACAGCCCGCCGATCACCGCGCCCGGAAGATTGCCGAAGCCGCCGATCACGCTGACCACAAATCCTTTCAGCCCGAGACTGCCACCCATGGTCGGCTCGGCCAGGAAAATCGGCGCGACCAGCAATCCCGCGATCCCCGACAGCACAGCGCCGAAGGCGAAGGCGACGGCGATGGTGCGGTTAACGGGAATGCCGACCAGCCGGGCCGTATGCAGATCCTGCGCGGTCGCCTGCATCAGGATTCCGAACCGGGTCTTGGTCAGGAACAGAAACTGCAGCAGCAGGATCACCGCGAGCGTCGCGAAGATGAAGAGCTGATGCATCGAGATGACCACGCCGGCGAACCGCAGCGGCGGTCCGCGAACCGGGGAGGGCAGCGAAACCGGCAGCGGTCCCCAGACGATCAGCGCCAGGTTTTCCAGCACGATCCCCATCGCGATCGTTGTCAGGATCACCAGAAAGGCCGGCCGTCCACGCAACGGAAAATAGACCAGCACCATGAACACGAGGCCGACCATCGCCATCGCGACCATGGTGACGGCCCAGGCCATCACCACCGGCAACTCATGCGTCACCGCACAGCTGATGCCGATGAAGGCGCCGAGCATCAGGAGCTGGCCCTGTGCGAAATTGACGATCTGCACGGTGTTGAAGATCAACAGCAGGCCCAGCGCCACGAGCGCATAGATGCTGCCGAGCGCCAGGCCGTTGACGACAAGCTGACCCATGAAGGATCAATAACCCTGTTCTTTGATCGGGCCGGCCAACTCGGGCACCTTGCCCTTGTTGCGGTAGATGCCAAGCGTATGCGCCATGTCGCCCACCGCATCGGCCTGGTAGCTGATCAGCATGCCCTTCCAGTCCTTGGTCGCAGCCAGCGCATCGCGGATCGCCGGTTTGTCGCAGCCGACCTTTTCGATGATGTTTTTCAGCATGTAGACGGTGTCGTAATAGGCCACCGTGAAATTATCCGCCGGCACTTTGTACTTGTCCTGAACGCGCTTCGCCCAGTCAAGAATCTTGGGATCGCTTGAGGTCTGCGGGATCATGCCGCCGATCGCATAGCTGCCGTCGGCTTCGTCGGCCGATAGATTGTTGAGCGTGGTCTGGGCGACCATGCTGGCGTTGCCGATGGTGACCAATTTTATGCCGAGATCGCTCATCTGCTTCATGACCAACGTGACGTCGGCCGGGCGGCCGAACAGGATCAGGCTGTCGGCGCCCTTGTCCTTGATCTCGAGCAATTGCGCGCTCATGTCCTTGTCCGACGGCGCGTAGGATGTCACCGCCACCGGTGCGACCTTGAGCTTCTCGAGCGCAGCCTGAATGCCCTTGGAGGCGCCGAGACCGTAATCGTCGGCCACGGCCATGATGCCGGGCTTTGTCTTCTTGAGCGATGTCACCAGATATTGCGGGATCAGATCCGCCAATTGTCCGTCATGGACGTGGGTGCGAAACAGCCATTTGCTGCCCTGTGCCGTCACCTTGGCGTTGGTGGCGCCTACCAGAAATGGTGTTTCCGATTTGGTGACACCTTCGGTTTGCGCGAATATGTGCGGGCTGATCATGGAACCGAAGATCACCAGCGGTTTGCCTTCGAGGATGCGGTTCATCGCGTTGAGCGCGTCGGTGCTGGAGGCGCCGGTGTCTTCGGTTGAGAGCGCCACCTTCTTGCCGGCGATTCCGCCGGCGGCGTTGATTTCATCGACCGCGAATTCGACCCCGTTGCGCGCCTGGATGCCGAGCAGCGCCGTATTGCCTGTCAACGCCGTGGTCAGGCCGAACGGAATGGTGGCCGGGCAGCTCGCGGCATCGGCCCTCGCTTCAAACGTGATGGCGGAAGAAAGGCAAATAGCCGCCAGGCCCGTGATCGAGGTCGTCAGGCATCTGTAAAACATCGCGTCCCTTTTTACTCAGGCAATTGTGATTGGCATGTTTTGGTGTCACGCGCGGCTCGATCCGATTGCGGATACGCGCCTGTCGCACAAAACCCCTGCTATGGGCCCGAGTTCCCATAGAGGAGATCGCGCTCGCCAGCAACCAGCAAAAATCGTACCAGCCGGGCAGCCTCTGGGGGCGTTTCTTCGTTGGATTTTATTGTTCACGGTTCCGGTTGCGAGCGACGTACCGATCAACCGGCGGTCTCCGATCTACGATAACGGACACGATATAAAATTCAAAACAGCAAGAACGCGGCCGCAGAAGCGCCAGGGACAAAAAGCAGAGATCCAGTTCGGAGAGCCCCTGGACCGCTCGCGACGCGTGGCAGTGCGATCTCCTGGTGGCGATCGGAAGTATGATAATTTATTGACAATATCATACCGAGCATGCCAGCGTCAGGTTAATACGAGTAAGCGCAGCGATGCCGGCGCATCAGCTCGGCCGTTATCGGCTGAACGTGTCATCCTCCCTCGCATGTCCTCGTTACAGGAAGCCGCGTTTGGGGACGGGCGATGCGTTATTTCCGGTCCTGGCTTTCGCCGATCGGGAGAGCAGGGAAGTGGCAATTCGGATTTGCCGGGACCGTTCTCGCCGGAATGACTGCGGTGTCATCGTACAGCGTTGCACAGGATATAGGTGTCCTGGCAGGCAACCAGCTTCCTGACGTCACGGTGCAGGCGCCGATCCAAAAGCCTAAGCCGTATCGACAATCAAAGCACATGGCTCGGAGACCGAAATCAGCCTCGCAACAACGAGCCGTTGTCGATGCACCCCAACCGGCTTTATCCGCGTCCGGCGCGCCCAATGTCGGTTCGGGACCGGTCGGCCAGCCGAATATGGCCAGCCAGACCAGCGTGACCGGCGAGGAGTTGAACGCGCGCCCGGTGACCCGCCCCGGAGAACTTCTGGAGGCTGTGCCCGGATTGATCGTCACGCAACACAGCGGCGAGGGCAAAGCCAACCAGTATTTCCTCCGTGGTTACAATCTCGATCATGGCACCGATCTGGCGATCTGGGTCGACGATGTGCCGATCAATATGCGCACCCATGCCCATGGTCAGGGTTATGCGGATCTCAACTGGCTGATGCCGGAGACGGTCAACACCCTCGATATCCGAAAGGGGCCGTACTTTGCCGATGAAGGTGATTTCGCTTCGGCGGGCAATCTGCATATCGGCCTGATCGACAGCGTCGATAAGTCGATTGCCGAAATCACCGCGGGCAGCTTTGGCTACAAGAGAATATTCGGCATGGGATCGACCAGGGTCGGCGACGGGACGCTGCTGGCGGCGGGCGAAGTCGGCACCTACGACGGACCCTGGGTTCACCCGGACGACATGCAAAAGATAAACAGCCTGCTGCGTTACACCCAGGGAACGGCGCTGGACGGCTTTTCGATTACTGGAATGGCCTATTCGAACCGATGGAATTCGACCGATCAGGTGCCGCAGCGCGCGATCAGCTCCGGACAGATCGGGCTCTATGGCGCGGAAGACCCGAGCGATGGCGGCAATACCGACCGTTTTGCCTTGTCGGCGCGGGCCGCGGGAACCGACGACGCCGGATCGTGGAAGGCCAATGCGTTCATCGTGAAGAGCGAACTCGATCTCTACAATGACTTCACCTACTTTCTCGCCAATCCGCTGCTCGGCGATCAGTTTCACCAGCACGACGACCGCGTCATGGCTGGCGCTAATGCGTCGCGAACCCTCAACGGGGCGTTCGCGGGCCTGCCGATGCAGACCACATTCGGCGTCCAGACCCGGTACGACGACATCAATCTTGGGCTGACCGACACCTTTCAGCGGGCGTTTCTGTCGAATGTTCGCAGCGACAAGGTCGGGGAGGCGAGCGTCGGTGTCTATGCGCAGAACACCGTGGGCTGGACCGACTGGCTGAGGACAACGCTGGGCTGGCGGGGCGACTACTACGCGGCAACGGTCAACTCGATTTTCGATGCGAACAATTCGGGCAGCTCGAGTGCTGCGATCGGCAGCCCTAAATTCACGATAGTATTTGGTCCGTTCAACAAGACCGAGCTGTTCTTCGGCGCGGGGACGGGGATGCACAGCAACGACGCGCGCGGCACCACCATCACCGAAGATCCGGTTGATCCGGCCACGAAACTATCGTCGTCGCCGCTGCTGGTGCGAACCAAAGGCGCGGAAGCCGGCGTCCGCACCAAACTGATTCCCGGGCTGGATTCCTCGCTCAGCGTATTCGTGCTCGACCAGGATTCCGAGATCGTGTTCAACGGCGACGCCGGCGACACGTCGGCGAGCCGGCCGAGCCGACGTTATGGGGTGGAATGGACCAACACCTACCGCCCGAGACCCTGGCTTGCGCTGGATGCCGATGTCGCGGCGACCCATGCCCGATTTGTCGGCTATGACAACGAGCAGGCCGCGCTTTATGCATCGCTGGCTGGCTTTCCTCAGGCGCAGATCGGGAATGCGCCCGGCAATTACATTCCCAATGCGCCGGCCATGGTGGCCTCCGCGGGCATCACGCTGGGCGAGAAGACCGGCTGGTTCGGCGCCTTGCGCTGGCGCTATCTGGCGTCGAGCCCGCTCACCGAAGACAATGCGTTCCGATCGCCGGCCGCCAGCATCTTCAACGGGCGCATCGGCTATCGGCTCGACAATGGCTGGCGAATTCAGCTCGACGTTCTGAACCTGCTCAACACCCAGGCCAACCAGATCACCTATGCGTATGGATCGCTGATCAAAACCGACAGCCTCTACAATCTTTGCTACCCCGTTCAGACCGCGCCGGCAGCGGTGTGCCAGAACGGCGTCATGGACTACGTCCTGCACCCGATCGAGCCGCTCGCCGTCCGTCTGACGATCGCAGGTCAGTTCTGAAAGCGCCGTCGCCTGAATTTGTCAGGCTCGATCCATTTGCCGACTGCGTTTCGTGGCGAAAAATTCGTTCAGCAATCGATCCACGGTGAGCGGTGGAACGCGCTCCTCGCTCAGGATCCGCGCAAGCCGCGTCTGCGCCTGTTGCGCATGAGCCGGCAGAATCTGGCTCAGGCCCGCGCGGTCGCCGCCTCTGATCGCATCGATAATCCGCACATGCTCTTTGAGATTGATCTCCATTTGCGCCTCCAGCACGTTCTGTTCCCGGTTCTCGATCTTGTAGATCAACACCAGCAGGCGCCGGAGGTGACGATGGGTTGAAAGGGCGAACTCGTAGAACAGCGCGTTGCCGATCGAGCGGTGCATCCGCAAATGAAACTCTTCATTCACCGACGTGATTCCGAGGAATGCCTTTCCCCGGACCTCGCGGGTGTAGCGCGCCTGGATTTCCTCGAGGTCCGCAACCAGGCTGTCGTCGTCGAAGCTGCACAACTGGGCGAGCACGGTTTCGACCAACTGGTAGGCCATGATGACCTCGCCGATTTCAACGAAATCCAGGCCGCGAACGAACATGCCGCCCCGATTTGGGGAAATATTGACGAGACCTTCGGCGACCAGCCGATTGATGGCCTCGCGCGCGGGAGTTCGTCCCAATTTGAAATGATTTCGCAGCAGCGGCTCGTCGAGCCGGCTTCCCGGCTGCAGGCTCATATCGATGATCTTGGACCGGATGAGGTCGACCGCTGCGTCCGTTTGGGATGCCTCACGCGGCTCCTGCGCGGTCTTGCGCGAGCTTCGCTTGCTCGGGCTGCGCGCAGCGCCCGGCCTGTTTCGTGCGCCAACCGGCTGTTTGACGGTCCTTGAACGCTTCATGCGTGTCCTCTTGCCAACAGGTTCTACCTGAGCGCTCGCGGCCTAACTTGTCGTTACCGGGCCGAGATACGCGACCACATCCACCTCCACCAGCACGCCGTTGAGCTGGCTGCCGGTCAGCGTGCGGACGGGCTTGTTATTTGGAAAATAGCGCGCATAGACCGCGTTGAAGCGGGGCGCGTTGGCGACGTCGGAGAGATGCACTGTGGCTTTGACGACATGGTCGAATGTGGCTCCGAACGACTTCAGCACGCGTCCGACATTTTCGAGAGTGGCGGCGGTTTGCTCTTCGATCGTGGTGCCGATCACGTTCCGCTTGGAATCCCGCGGTACTTGCCCGGCCGTATAGATAAAGTCGCCGGCGCGAAGGCCGTGCGAATAGTGGCCGCCGGCGCATCGGCATATCGTCGGTCTCGGAAGGTGTCATGGCTTCTCTCTCCGTGGGTCCGCAGCAATCTGTCGCGCCTGAACGGCTTTCGGCAGACCGGTTGTTATCGTCAGGCGACGCCGAATTGCGGGCTTTGCCAACAGCTTGCTCGATTCATCGGTTTGCGCGATGCCTGTTCTTCGATCATTCTTGCGAGCAAATTGTGCAGTGCGTGCATTTCCGCGTCGTTGACAAAGTATACGTGACATATATCGTTTGCAACAACGGGATCGCGCAACGGATCATGTGCGAGCTCCTGGCGCTCAATCTGCCGTTCGGAAGTCGCGCGGGCGCTGGCCGCCGAATGGTGTTGGAGAGTTAGTCGTGGACGCGGGCCGACCGATCATCCAGGTAAAGGACTTGCGCAAGTCGTTCGGACTTTCGGAGGTGCTGCGCGGCATCACGCTGGATGTGTCGCCGGGATCGGTGCTCAGCATCATCGGCGCCAGCGGCTCTGGAAAAAGTACCTTTCTGCGCTGCCTGAATTATCTCGAACGCCCGACGTCCGGCGATATTGTGATCGATGGCGAAGCGATCGGGCCATCGACGGCCGGCGGCCGGCGCACATCGGGCCCGTCGCCGAAGGATATTGCGCGAATGCGCACGAAACTCGGCATGGTGTTTCAGCAGTTCAACCTGTGGCCGCACATGACGGTACTGGGAAACGTGATCGAGGCGCTGATTCAGGTCAAGCGCATGCCGCGCAAGGAAGCCGCTGACGTCGGGCGGCGCTTTCTCGCCAAGGTCAATTTGCTCGACAAGGAAGGCGCTTATCCCGCCAAATTGTCGGGCGGCCAGCAGCAGCGGGTTGCGATCGCGCGTGCGCTGGCCATGCAGCCGAAAGTGATGTTGTTCGACGAGGCGACGTCGTCGCTCGATCCCGAACTGACCGGCGAGGTGCTTGAAGTAATGCGCGACCTGGCGCGGGAGGGAATGACGATGTTGGTCGTCACCCACGAGATGGGTTTCGCGCGCGACGCGTCGGACCGGGTAATCTTTCTGCACGAAGGGAAAATCGAGGAGGATGGCACCGCGGCGCAGGTATTCGGGGCGCCGTCCAGCGAGCGCTGCCAGCGGTTCATTTCGTCGGCACTTGGTTAGCCGCCGGTGTTGGCCGCCCTGCATAACGCGTTCGACCCCGGGCTGTTCTGGGAGTACCGCGTCGTTCTGCTGACAGGGCTGCTGCGCAACGTCATCATCTTTGCCGAAAGCGCCGTGCTGGCGGCAGTGCTCGCGTTTGTCGTCGGCGCGGCGAGCCTCAGTCGTCACGCTATTATTCGCTGGGCCGCCGTTGCCTATGCCGAATTTTTCCGGAATACGCCGGAATACGTGCTGCTGGTGTGGGTCTACTTCGTTCTTCCCTTGATCATCGGCAAGGTGGTGGGGAGCAAGGTCAATCTCAGCCCCGAAGTGGCCGCCGTCCTTGGCCTCGGCGTTGCCTATAGCGGCTTCCTGTCGGAGACGGTGCGCGCCGGCCTGCGCTCGGTCTCCTATGGCCAGACCGAAGCCGCGCTCTCGCTGGGGATGTCGGGATTCACGACGCTGCGCCGCATCGTGCTGCCGCAGGCGGTGCGCCGGATGCTTCCCGACACGGTCAATCAACTGGTCTCGCTGTTCAAGGCGACCACGATCGTCTCGCTGATTGCGGTGCAGGACATCATGTACCAGGTCTCGATGATCAGCGTCGCCGAGATGAGGCCGGTTCCGCTCTACACCGGGGCCGCGTTGCTCTATTGCGTCGTCATCATTTGCGCGACCCAATTGTTCCAGCGCTTGACCGAACGGTGGCGCCGCCGGGGTTGGGCATGAGCGATGCTTGAAAACTTCAACCGCTACGTCCTGGCCAATCTCGGTGCGCTGTTCGACGGCCTCTGGGTGACGATCTACGTCTGCTTCTGGGCATTTCTGCTGGCGATTGTGTTGGGCCTGATCGCCTGTTTCGTACGCATGCGGGTGCCTTATGTGCGGGCTATCGCAATTGCCTATATCGAGTTCTGCCGGGCTACTCCCATTCTGGTGCAGCTGTTGTGGGTCAATTATGTGTGGCCGGAAATCTTCGGGTTTCCACAGACGGTGACCGGCGCCGGCATCATTGCCCTGGCATTGCAGTCGAGCGGGTATCTGGCAGAGACATTCCGGTCCGGCTTCGAGGGACTTCCGAAAGGCCAGAGCGAGGCCGCACTTGCCGTCGGGATGAACCGATGGCGCATCGTGTCGCGGATCGAGATGCCTCAGGTCGCCTTGGTGATTGCGCCGCTGGTGATCAACCAGCTCGCCGTCGTCGTCAAATCATCGACGCTGGTCTCGGTGATCGCGATCTCCGACCTGATGTACCAGGGGTTGAAGATCGTCAATCAGTGGTACGAGCCGATCGAAGTCCTGACGACAATTGCTCTGATCTATTTCATTCTTCTGTTCGGAATTTCCCGGGCAGCGAACTACGCCTATGTTCATTTTCAAGCGAAGTTTGGATTGGCGAATGCGCGATAGCAACCCTCCGTGCGTCCGAAGACTAATGTCCATCGTAAACCCTCAAGGAGTATGACCATGCAAGATCAGTTCGATCTCTCCAAGCGCTCTCTGCTGACCGGCGCCCTCGCGGCCGGCGTCGGCGCCGCGACGCTCGCCGGCGCGATGCAGGATGCGCATGCGCAGCTTCTGGAGTCCGGCATCGATCCGAAGTCGGTGCTGGCCAAGGTCAAGAAAGGCGGAACCCTCGAGGTCGGCTACGCGCAGCTTCCGCTGTGGTTCTACAAGGACGCAAAAAGCGGGGAGTTGAAGGGCGTCTTCAAGGAACTCGTCGATAATCTGGCGAAGGAACTTGAAATGACCGTGAATTGGCACGAGGTAACCTTCGCCAATTCCACGATCGGCCTGCGTTCAGGCGACTATGACATGTTCGGCTCCTCGGCATCCTATACCGTGCCCCGCGCCACCGTGTGCAACTATGTCGGCCCGCTGTGGTCGAAGGGCAGCCTGGCGGTGATCCGGAAGGCGGATGCCGACAAGTACAAGACCGCCGCGGATCTCAACAACCCGGACGTGACGATTTCGGTCAATGCTGGCTCGAGCGACGAGCAGCGGATGCCGCCGCTGTTCCCCAAGGCCAAGTTCCAGGCCGTCGCCGGCCAGTATTCGATGGCCGCCGAACCCGTGCGCGCCGGCCGCGTCACGGCCTGCATCGTGGGCGATACCGAGGCGGTTGCGCTCGCCAAGCGAAATCCGGACTGGGCGACGATCGTCGATGCCAAGAATGCCTTCGACAAGCGCCCGAACACCTGGATGATCCGGCATGGCGACGTCGCCTGGAAGAATTTTCTCGATTCCTGGTGCAACTTCATCACCGCGAACGGTGAAGTCCAGCGCCTGTTCGACAAATATGCCGCCGAGGTTCTGTAACGCGGTCGGCGTAAGGGCGACTGCGGCGTAGCTCGATTGCAGGCAAGCATCGAGGTTTTCGCCGGCTGCGTTCGTTGTATCGTTACATGCTCTGGATATGCGCGAGATAAATGACTGAGATGGTGTCAAAATGAGTGAGAAGATCGATCAAATCGAGGCGATCGTCGGCCGCAAGGTCAAGCGCGACATCACGCGCATGACGGAGCTGATGAAGGGAAATCTGGAAAAGGCAGCGGCTTCGATCATGGACAACCCGGATGCCCATGTCGGCATCGTGACTGGATTTTTCATCCAGCACGCCACGCCGCCATCGCCGGAGACGGATGGGCTGATCGGGATGGGGCATCTCGCAGCGGGCCTGGCCAGCGCCGGCGTGCCGGTGACCGTGATCACCGACGCGCCTTGCGCCAAGGCGGTGTGGGCGGTGGTCGATGCCGTTCCGGAGCAGGTCGATCTCGAGGTGACGGCGACCAGTGAAAGGTCGGTTCGCCGCCTGCGGAAATCGCTGGAAAGCGCGGACCGGCCGATCACGCATCTGATCGCCATCGAGCGGGTGTCGCCGGCCGCGGATGGCAAGCCGCATCGTGAGCATGGCTGGGATATGTCGCGCGAGACGGCGCCGCTGCATCTGTTGTTCGATGATCCGACCTGGCAGCGACGCTGGACCACCATCGGCATTGGCGATGGCGGCAATGAGATCGGCATGGGATCGCTGCCGCAAAACATCGTCGAAACCGAAATACCGAATGGCCGCGTGATCGCGGCGACGACGCCGGCCGATCACCTCATCGTGGCCGGCGTTTCGAATTGGGGCGGCTACGGACTTCTCGCTGCGATGGCTTGCTTACGGCCGCAGAAGGCCGCCGCGCTGTTGCGTCATTTCAATCGCGAGATGGATCATCGGCTGCTGACTGCGGCCGTCGAGACCGGACAGGCGGTCGACGATAGCCGGGTTGACAGTCCGGGGCGGCCGCAGATGAGCGTCGATCGAATTCCGTGGGAGCAACACGCGATCCTGCTGGAGGAAATCGCGGCGGTTATCGCGTGAAGGCAGCGCCGGGCGGCAGAGCTGATTTCTATGAGGAGCGAGAAGATGCAAGCCGACGTCATCGAGACGATTCACGCGCGGTACCCACGACCGGACGAGCAGGTATCGACGCCATGCTTCGTCGTCTTTGAAGACAAGGTGCTGCACAATCTCACGCGAACCGCGGAAGCCTGCGGCGGCATTGAGCGACTGATGCCGCACGTCAAGACGCACCGCGCGCCCTGGGTCGTGACATTGCTGATGGCGCAGGGCGTCGAGGCGTTCAAATGTGCGACGCCGGCAGAAGTCGAAATGACGTTGGCTGCTGGTGCGAAGCGCGTCACCTGGGCGTATCCGGCCGTCAGTCCCGCCAATCTCACGCGATTTCTGTCGCTGGCGCGAACCTACAAAGATGCGCGGCTAACGGGCATGGTCGACTCCGAACAGGGGCTTGGCGTCTGGAAAGCGCAGCTCCGCGCCGAGGACGACAATGTGGATATTCGTGTCGATCTCGATCCCGGGATGGGACGGACCGGTGCGCCGATTTCAAAAGTCGCACTCGATCTCGCGTCACAAATCGGCAAATTTGCCCGCTTCGCGGGATGGCATGTCTATGATGGTCACATCAAAGGCGATCGCGAAGCGCGTAAGCAGCAGGTCTCAAATATCGCCAAGGGAGTGTCGGATTTGCAGGCCTTGCTGCGCGCGGATGGCGTTGTGTCCGACGTCGTGGCTGGCGGCAGCTATACCTTCAATCTGTGGCCGCGCGAGCTGACGCGCTATGTATCGCCGGGAAGCTGGACCTATTCGAGCTCGCAGCACGATGTCGAACTCGCCGATCTCGGTTGGGAGCCGGCCGCTTTCGTGCTGGCCACGGTGGTCTCGGTTCATGCGGGGACGGCGACGCTGGACGCCGGCTCGAAGGCGGTTTCGCCCGACAAGCCGATCCCGGAACGCTTTCGCTGGTCAGGCAAGATCATTTCGATGAACGAGGAGCATACCGTCGTCGAGGCCGATGAACTCCAGGTCGGAGACCGCGTTTTTCTGATGCCGCAGCATGCCTGCACGACCGCGTATCTCTACGACAATGCGCTGGTAAAGACATCAGCAGGGCCATGGCAACGGCGCCAGCAGCTTGGCAGCAAACGTTAACGCGCGTCACGCTGCCCGACGATCCGGCGTCGGGTCACCAAGCGGACCCGGATATCAATGCAATTTTGAGCATTTGGTTGAGGGTTCTGTGACGACGAAACGAGTTGTCGCTGGAGACATCATCGCTTTCCGGCATTATTATCGGCAGGGCCTACAAGCTGATCCCGACCGAACTGCGGGTGCTCCTTGCGATTGTGGAGGTAGGAGGGGTGCCGGAAGTTTCGCAGGCGCTGGGCATCGCGGCCACGACAGTCAAAACGCAGCTCGGGCGCTTGTTTGAGAAAACCGGCGTGGATCGGCAGGCCGATCTCGTCAAAATGGTCGCGGGATTTGCCACGCCGCTGGCCGGCTGAAGCGTCGCTCGTCTCTGTTCCTTGATACGAGGACGTCGCTAGCCCGGGTGTGAAGCAAGTGCGGCGTGAACGGCTACTTTCGATTACCGGTCTTCCAGGCAAAAAGGACGTAGGCCGCGATCATCGCGACGACGATGAGCATCCAGTATTGGCCCTGAAAGCCCAAAAAGGTGAAGGGTTCAACGAGAAATTGCACGACGCTTGCCTGATTCGGGCAAAGCATATGCCTTTCGCCGAAGAAAATATATTTTTTATGTATTATTCCCGACGCTGCGTGTTCCGGTCCGCTGCGTGTCCGGACGACGCCAGTTTGTCGAAATCGGACGGGTGGTATCGGGTGCCGTCGGAATCGGTGATGAAGACCTGCCAGCCTTCGTCGATGAGAGTGCGTCGCCTTCGCGATTGCGGCAATAACGTTTAGCCGGACGGTTGTCGTGATCTTGTCGCCTCTTGAGGAGTGTACAATGAAAGTCACCGCGACATCGTTTCCGCATTCCATTTCGGTTGTCGCGTTCAAGCAAATACCATTCCAGCGCCGACCCGACCGAGGACTGTGTATTCGACTTGGGCGCTAACCGGAATCGGTCGCCGAAAGGCTAATTGGTACCGGCCAGAAGGGATAACCCGTTCAGAAAATCTTCCAGCGCACGCTTCCCTGCCAGTTGAGCATCCTGGTAATTTCGGAAGCCGCCTTCCCATAATTTCACGCCCATAGCGCTTCTTTTGCGACGTATTTCCCAGCGCCATGAGTTGCGTTCCTCGGTTCGGGAAACGGCAACGTAATAGGATCTCCGTGTCACATAACGAGGCGCCATGGTTCTAAGCCGTCGAACTCTCCTCCAGCCGGGACTGGAGCCGATAGCCGACCCCGGACTCGGTGATGAGAAGGCGCGGATCATTCGGGTCGGTTTCGATTTTCTGCCGCAATTTGCGCACTAGAATTCGCAGATATTGAATGTTGTCGCGCTGGTTTCCGGTCCAGATTTCCTTGAGCAATTTGTCGTGGGTGACCACGAGGCCGACATGGGTCGCCAGCACGTGGATGAGGCGATATTCCTTTCGTGTGAGCCTGATCTGTTGGTCGTGCAGCAAAACCGATCGGGTGACCAGATCGACCGACAGGGGGCCGGCCGTGACGACCGAGTTTTCGGTGGTGCTTTTGAAATATCGGCGCAGTGCTGATTCGCTGCGCGCCAGCAACTCGGCGATGCCGAACGGTTTCACCACGTAGTCGTCCGCGCCCAGTTTGAGTAGCCGGACTTTCTGTTCCTCGCTCGATTCCACCGACAATATGATGATCGGAACATTCGACCACGACCGGATTCGCTCGAGAATTTCGCCGCCGTGAAGGTCCGGCAAATCCAGATCGAGGACGATGAGGTCGGGCGCATTGAACGTCGCGGCCTTCAGGCCTTCCGCGGCGTTCTCCGCCTCCTGGACGACGAAACCGTTGAGTTCGAAGCCGGCGCGAAGAAACCGCCTGATCTTGGGCTCGTCATCGATCACGAGCACGACGTTCGCCGACTTACTCATTGGCTAAAGCCGTCAAACCGGAATCTTCCACCCAGCAGGCGGGCAGGACGATGGATGCGGTGGTGCCAAGGCCTTCACCATGGCTGGCGATTTCAATGTTGCCGCCGTTGGCCCGGATGAAGGTCGACGCGATCCAGAAGCCGAGCCCGGAGCCGGGAATGGTTTCCCGGTGGCGCGGGCTGCGAAACGACCGTTGGCCGAGCTTGTTCTGCTCGTGCCGCGCGATGCCGACGCCTTGATCGGAAACCGACAGCGTAACGCGCGCCTCTGCGGCCCGCACGCTGACCGAAATTGCGGTGCCCGGTGGAGAATATTTGGCGGCGTTGTCAAGGAGCTGGCCGCATGATTCCTCGATCAGTGCCGAATCGACATTGACCAGCGGCAGATCATCGTCGAACTGCATCTGGATCCGGTGTTTGGCCAGGCGCCGGGACCTTGCCCCGATCGCGGCGGTGACGATATCTCTCGGATCGGTCCATTCGAGCCGCGGCTGGACGCTGTTGGTCGTAACCCGGGCGGTGTTGACGAGGTTCTGGATGAATCCGTCGAGCCTTTGTACTTCGTCGGCGATCGCCTCCGTCAACGAGTGCAGGCGATGATCCGTTCGCACCTGATGTGCTGATCCGAGCACGCTCGCCGAGCCCTGAATCGCTGCGAGCGGCGAGCGCAATTCGTGCGACAGCATGCCGTGGAGTGCATCCTTCAGCAATTGTGCCTGCAATTGTAGTTTTGCGTCATCCATCGCCTTGCCGATGTCGAGCCGCTGCAGGGTCAGAGACGCTTCCTCGAGCATGGCCTCGACGCGATTCTTCCTCGCCTCGATCGAGGCCGGCGAATCGCTGCCGATATTGACCGCGATGACACCGTGAACGGTCGTCTCGGAGTGTACGGCCTGCAGGAGCCAGACGCTGCGGGTCGGCTCGTCGAGGATCGTGCAGGCCGGAAGCCCGATCTTTGCGATCATCATTCCAACTCTGGCTTCGACTTCCTTCGGTGCGGCATCGCCTTCAACCGCCTCGATATGTCCATCGGTTCGAGCGACCAGGAAGGTGGCCGGCTGGCCGATGCTACGGCTCAGATAATCCTGAATGGCGGAAATCAGGTCGGGGATCGTGAAGCAAGCCGCCAGCCGTCGCGAGAACTCGTAAAGATATTGCAGTTCAGTCTCGCGCTGCCGGACCGCGTCCTTCTCACTTCGCAGCCGCGATGCCAGATGGCCGCTGACGAGCGCGACAAAAAGAAATAGCAGCAGATCGATCACTTCCTGCGGATCGTCGATCCTGAAGCTGTAGTACGGCGTGAAGAAGAAGAAATCGGCGGCCGCGCCCCCGGCGAGCGCCGCGGCAATCGCCGGCCCTGTGCCCCATTGCGTGGCCGCGATCACCACCGGAATCAAATAGACAATCGGGAACAGGGTGATCGGGAGAAGACGGTCGAGCAACAGCAGGCCGACTGTCGCCAGACAAACGCATGAGAGCGCCTTCAGCAGCGGCAATACATAGGCTGAGAAGAAGCGATGAGAAGGCATCGCGTCGTCGACTTGCGGAAAGACGCTGCGCCTGTCTTCAGCAAAATCCGCGCTCGCGCTCGCGAGGCAGTCCGATATCGGCCGATGAGTGTTCAAGAAGCCCGCTTTCGTAGCAAAACATCAATGATTATCGCCGCGGCGCCTCGTTGCGAGCGCGGGACAATCAGGCCCCACAACACCCGAGAAAGACACAAAGCTGCGCACACTCGAGGCTCGCGATCGCACGCCGCAGCACTCTGAATGAGCCGTCTATTGGCCTTGCCCCAAGCATCGTCCTGATGTCGTTAACTACCCAGCGCCGCCAACATCGTCCAAATCGATGTAGGAAAGCTATGCTGTTTGCGGGGCTGTCATATATAGAAATCATAGTATTTGTTTTGGGGTGCCATAAGGAACCCATCGCCAGCCGCGGGGACGCACTGGATTTTCGACCACCTGGTGCTTGCGCCGGCGATTCGAAGCTCCGGCTACGCCCAACCGGATGCCGGCAACGCGAGAGCCGATTCGCGCTTCAGTTCGTCGCGCAGGGCGTTGGCGTAATTGAGGGCCAGCCGCTGGCTGGCTAGCTCGGGGCTTGAAGCGCCCTGCCATCCGGGCTCGCCTGGCGGCTGGCTGGGGGGAGGGGCCAGGGCGGCCAGGATCGCCGGGCTGATGTGCTTGGGCGGATAGAGATAATACTCCATCAGGAACATCCGCGCGCTCCGCATCCGAAGCAGCGCGTTGGCCATTGATCTGGCTTCCGGAAACATCGCGCTCCAGCTGGCAAAGTCGCTCGCCAATATCTCCAGTGACAGTATTGCCGTTGCGATCTCGACAAAGCCCTTGTTGGAGACCTTCGCGCTTCTGGTCGTTGACGCTTTTCTCAGGATTTGGCGAAGACACGGATTCTTCTTGATGAAGCCTTCGAGCTCGGCGTGCCAGAGCATGTTGGGCAGGCAGGCGTAGCCATGAATGTCGTGGTAGCTCTCGATCAGGCCCCGACATTGTGCAACGAGGGTTGGTGGCAACGCGCCAAGATCGAGCGTCTCTGTTCTGGCGCGTGCCGCGCCGTTGCTCGGAACGGTTGCTCTGAATTCCATCGTCTTGTCCTGCATCGCGCGCATAAAGTAGCACCCGATGCAAGCATAGCGGCGCGCGCCATATATCTTCGATACGCAATCGCCGTCATTTACATAGAGAAATAATAGCTCGTCGTCTGCCGCTGCGGCTTTTCTACAACAGGTTTATGAAAACTTACCGCGGCGTAACGGTTTTACCGCGCTGCAATGCCAATTCCTGCATGTGTTTTCGCCTTTCACATGAGCAACGCATGGAGCAGTTGTCTGTTGTGTGTGCAAATGGCGGTAACAATCCGAATTTAGATATTTTTAATTTATGAATCGCCGCGGATAACCGCATCGATTTTATTTGTCCGCCAAACGAAACATGCCGCAATGGTTCACGAAACCACAAGAGCGCTCGGCGCCTGTATCAACAACTTGGGGCAAGACTATGAAAAGAATTCTTCTGGCGAGCGCGTCATTGATCGCGATCGGCTTTATTGACGGTGCGATGGCCGCTGATGCCAACGTCCCACTCAAGGCGCCTGCCAACTGTGCGGGTGGCGCGGTGGATCCCTACAAGAACTATTCTTGTCTCGATTCCTATCTCGGCAGTGACTTCATTCACCCGCTTCATCAATTACTACAGGCTCGAGTGGGGACATGAAGCCGGCGCCGTCCGATCCGAAGGCGCCTCCGGGCCGCCGCGACGATTGGCCGGCGACCCCGCAAAGCATTCCGCCCATGCCGTTCACGGAGTGGCCCTATGGCGGCTCGACGCGCACTCGGCGTGACCCGGCCAAGTTCGGTCGACAGTCCGCTGATGGCGGCGCTGGGCAATACGGCCGCGGGCCAGGCGCTCAACGATTCGCACATCCAGGTCTACGGCTGGGTCAACGCGGGCGGTAACCTCAGCACCAACACCGTGCGCGGCGGCAATGCGCCGGCCGCCTACGACTACAACCCCAACACGGTTCAGCTCGATCAGGCGGTCCTCTATATCGAGCGGCTGCCGGACACGGTGCAGAAAGACCACGTCGACTGGGGTTTCCGACTCGCGCCGATCTATCGGCGAGAACTATCGCTACACCACGGCATACGGGCTGTGGAGCAATCAGCTTCTGAACCACAACGAGAACTACGGCTACGACATCCCGATGGCCTATGGCGAGGTGTTCATTCCGCAGCTCGCCGAAGGGCTTGATGATCCGGTTCGGTCGATACATTTCAATTCCGGACATCGAGGCGCAGCTTGCGCCGAACAACTACATGTACACGCACTCGATGACCTATACGTTCGACAACTACACCAACACCGGCATCAACGCGACGCTGGCCGCGACCAAGAACTGGATCGCTGCAGTTGGGTGTCACGGTCGGCACCGAGGCGATGCCGTGGCACGTGGGCCAACAAATGGCCAACCCGTTCCCGGAATGCGCTTTATCCCGACTCAACCATGCCGAAGGATCCCGGTGCGACACCGAGCGTCACCGGCGGCATTCGCTACGTGACCGATAGCGGCAACGACAGCATTCAGTTCGTCGCCAACGGAATCAATGGCGGACAATGGGGCTACAACAACCTGCAATGGTACGGCATAACGGCCTATCACAAGTTCAACGACCAGTGGCACATCTCGTTCGAGACCTATAACGAGCACCAGAATGGCGTGCCTAACGCGAACAATCCCGCTGCGCTCGCTGCCTTCTTCGCGGCGGGGCACGCCGTTCTCGCCGCAATCCATGCCGTTCAATTCGCCGTTCCTCGCGCAGTGTAACGCACCGACTGCGTTTTCCTGTACGGCATCAGTTCAGACCTACCTGGCCTATCTGAGCTATAGCCCGACCAAGCTCGACAACATCTCCTATCGCGTGGAGTACTTCGACGACCAGCAGGGACAGCGCACCGGCGTCAAGACGGCCTATGTCGAAACCGGCATCGGCTGGCAGCACTGGTTCTCGCCGCAGATCGAGATCCGGCCGGAGGTTTCGTTCTACAAGTCGCTGAATGCGAATGCCTTCAACGGCAACTCAAACCTCGGCATCGCGCCAACCAAGAACTTCGCCCTGATCGGTTCGGCGGACATCATCATTCACTTCTGATGCCTGACATCGCGTGACGGCGCTGGCCGTCACGCGTGCCATCGGAACAATTCGATAGGGGATAACAATGAAAAGAATTCTTTTGACGACGGTATCACTGGGCGTGCTGGGTTTTGCTGCGCCGGCGCTGGCAGCGGACCTTCCGATGTATGCGAAAGCGCCTGCGATCGCGGCACCGGCCTACGACTGGTCGGGCTTCTATGTCGGCGTGTTCGGCGGCGACGGCTACGGCAACCACAATCTCAACAACGCGCTGGGACCGGCGGGGTTCGCGAATTTCACCGTCAACTACTCCTCGCACAGGCGGGCTCGCTGGCGGCGAGGCCGGATACAACGTGCAGAGCGGCAACTTCGTGTTCGGTGTCGAAGGTGATTTTTCCTGGTTCGACATCAAGGGTAACGATAATTTCGCGCTTGGTTCGAATGACGCGACCGATCTGCGTTGGGGCGGCACGCTTCGCGCCCGCGGCGGCATCGCGGTCGATCGCCTGATGCTGTTCTTCACCGGCGGCTGGGCGTATGGCGATTTGAGTTCATACCAATACCAATCCAGGGATCGGCATCGATCAGTTCGACAATCACCGCAGTGGCCTGACGGCGGGCGCCGGCATCGCTTACGCGATAACCAACAATCTGATCGGCAAGTTCGAATACCGCTACTACGATTTCGGTACCTACACCCGCGCCGGAGTGCCGGTCCTGACGCCGAACGGCGCGCTTCCGTTTAACGTCGCCAATACCTATTCGGTCGTGACGTTGGGTCTGGACTACAAGTTCGGCGGCCCGGTCGTCGCGAAGTACTGACGTCACAAGAAAGCCGATGCCGGCCGCAAGCGTCGAAGCGGCCGGCATGGGTCACGAAAGAGAGGACGATGTGTCGAGATCAGTCTGGATGAAGTCCGCCGGAACGTTGCTGGCGGTTGCTGCGCTCTGCGTCGCGGTCGCCGGATGCGTCAGCGACACCGGAACGTCCATGTCCGGTGCGACGCAGTGGCCCGGCGATAGTCCGACCATGCGGTACTACGGCGGCCCGAAAAATCCGATGTGGGCAAGCCAATAGGCGTAAGGCCCTGCAAATGATTTCAGGCGTTCTCGATCGCGGCGCGTGCGTCCGGGTCCGGGCGTGTCTGTCGATCGCGATTTAGATACTGCTCAACGTCAAACCGGATAAGTAGAACAAACTTGGCTCTTCAGATCGCCCAGATATTTAGTTGGAGAAGGCTGACGATAACGGCTGCGCTGCTGGCGGCAGGCGTCGGCTTTGCTTATTTCGGCGTGGCGCGGATGCGGGCGCAGCACGTCAGCCCTTCCGATCTGTCGAGCCAGCAGCGAACCGGGCTTCCGCGATACATACCAAGTGCTGCGGAGTGGGCGGCTCTTACCGTCGAACCGGTGTCGGCGCAGGTATTTCGTGGTGAGCACGTCACCGAAGGAAAAATCGCTGTCAACGAAGACAGTTCGACGCCGATCTTCTCGCCCTATGCGGGCCGCGTGACGAAGCTGCTGGCGAAACCGAGCGACATCGTCGAACGCGGTCAGCCTTTGTTCATCGTCGAGGCCACCGACACGGTACAGGGCCTGAACGATTTTATCGCAGCCGTGAGCGCGGTGAACAAGGCACGCTCGACCCTCAATCTGGCCGCAGATCGTCGAGAAGCGCGCCAACGATCTCTATGCCGGCAAGGCCGTTCCGCTGAAGGATTGGCAGCAGTCGCAGGCCGATTTGTCGACGGCACAAAACGACATGCGATCGGCCGAGACGGCGCTGGAGGCCGCGCATAACCGGTTGCGCATTCTCGGCCGCTCCGAAGATCAGATCACGGCGTTTCAGCAGACCAGACAGATGAGCGCCGACACGCCGATCTATTCGCCGATTGGCGGCACGGTCATCCAGCGCAAAGTCGGGCCGGGTCAGTTTATCAGCACCGGCGCCACCGATCCCGTGTTTGTAATCGGAGATCTCTCGACGGTCTGGCTGACCGCCTTTGTGCGCGAGAGCGAAGCCTCCGATGTGGTCGTGGGTCAGGATATCGTGTTCTCCCTGCTGGCATTGCCGGGTCGCGAGTTCAAGGCGCGCATCGATTACGTTTCGGCGGCGATCGATCCCTGCGACCCGACCGCTTATTGGTTCGTGCCACCATCGACAACAAGACGGGCTGCTGAAACCGGAGATGTTCGCCAACGTGACGATCTATTCCGGCGGCGATCGTCCGGCGGTCGGCGTGCCGAAGCAGGCGCTGATCTACGAAGGCGACAAGGTTCGTTTGTGGGTGGTTCACGACGACAAATCGATCGAGCTACGTCAGATCGAGACCGGCCTGATCAACGGCGATCTAGTCGAGGTGCGAGCCAATCTGGCGCCTGGCGAGAAGATCGTCACCCGCGGCAGCCTGTTCATCGATCGGGCCGCATCCGGCAGCTAACGCGCTTCACGAGCGTCTCTCAAAGTCTGGTCACATGGATCGTCTCGTCGCTATAGCTGTCAATCGCCGATTTCTGATGGTCGGGCTGTTCGCAGCCGTCCTCATTGGCGGCCTGGTGGCGTTTCAGCAGTTGAATATCGAGGCGTATCCGGATCCGACGCCCTCCGATGGTCGATGTCGTCACCCAAAGCGCAGGGCTATCGGCTGAGGAAATCGAACGCTACATCACAATTCCGCTGGAGACGCAGGTTGCCGGCATCAAGAATCTGAAGGTGATCCGGACGATCTCGCTATACGGTTTGTCCGACGTCAAATTGCAGTTCTCCTTCGATTATACCTATGAGGAGGCGTTGCAGCAGGTTCTGAACCGGCTGTCGCAACTTGGGCCGCTGCCGAACAACGCCCAGCCGCAGATTTCGCCGCTCAGTCCGATCGGGGAAATCTATCGCTACCGGCTGGTCGGTCCGCCGAATTATTCCGTCCTCGATCTCAAGACGATACAAGACTGGATCCTGCAGCGCCGATTCCGCGTCGTGCCGGGAGTGATCGATGTCACGGGCTGGGGCGGCAAGACCAAGACCTACGAGCTGCAGGTCGATTTCAACAAGCTGGTGGCAAACGGTCTCACCCTGTCGCAACTGCTGCAGGCCGTCAGCAACGCCAATGTCAATGTCGGCGGCAACACCGTCAATATCGGTTCGCAATCGGCCGTCGTGCGCGGCGTTGGGTTGATCCGTTCCGTTCATGCCCTTGCCAATACCATGATCTCGTCGAATGGCGGAACGCCGGTGCTGGTAGGGGACGTCGCGACGGTTACCGTCGGCGAGCAGCCACGACTCGGTATCGCCGGCGAGAATCAGGATGACGATATTGTCCAGGGCATCGTCCTGATGCGGCGTGGCGAACAGAGTTCGCCGACGATCGCCAGGGTCGAGCAGCTTGTCGCAAGCATCAACAATTCGACTATTCTGCCGCCGGGCGTGCGGATCGAGCGCATTTACGACCGAAAGGACCTGATCGAGACCACCACCCGGACGGTGCTCGAGAACATGGTGGTCGGCATCGGGCTGATCGTGTTTCTGCAGTGGCTGTTTCTCGGCGACCTGCGCAGCGCCTTGATCGTCGGCGCGACGATTCCGTTCGCGCTGTTCTTTGCGGTCAGCATTCTCGTTCTGCGCGGCGAGTCGGCCAATCTGCTGTCGGTCGGCGCGATCGATTTCGGCCTGATCGTCGATGCCACCGTCATCATGGTCGAGGCCATTTTCCGGCGGCTGGCGCACGGCAATGGGCTTTCGGACGACGAGCACGCCACGATCTCCACCAGGACAACGATGGTGATCAAGCATAATGCTATTCTGGCATCGGCGGCTGACGTATCGCGCTCGATCTTTTTTGCCGCCGCCATCATCATTGCGGCATTCCTGCCGCTGTTCACGCTGAGCGGCGTCGAAGGCAATATCTTCAGCCCGATGGCCCGGACCTATGCCTACGCCCTGGCGGGCGGCCTGCTGGCGACATTCACGATCACGCCGGCGCTGAGCGCGATCATCCTGCCGGCGCACGTCAAGGAGACCGAAACGTTCATCATGCGGCTGCTGCACCGCATCTACATGCCGGTACTGGCGCGTTCGTTGGCCAGCCGGCGGATCGTGCTGGTGGGGGCGGCGGGACTGATCGTGATGACGGTGATCGCGGTCCGCTTTCTCGGCCTGGAATTCCTGCCCAAGCTGGAGGAAGGCAATCTCTGGATTCGGGCGACGCTACCGCCGACGATCTCGCTGCAGGCAGGCAACACCTACGTCAACGAAATGCGCAAGCTGATCGCCGCCCGGCCTGAAGTCGAAGCGGTCGTGTCGCAGCATGGCCGGCCTGACGACGGCACCGACGCGGCGGGCTTTTTCAATGCCGAGTTTTTCGCGCCGCTGAAGCCCGCAAAGCAGTGGCCGGACCGGGAAGACAAGGATGAGCTGACCGCCAAGCTGCTCGCGCAATTGCAGGAAAAGTTTCCCGGCGTCGAGTTCAACTTCTCGCAGTACCTGCAGGACAACGTTTCCGAAGCGGTATCGGGCGTGAAGGGCGAGAACTCCATCAAGCTCTACGGCAACGATCTGCAGGCGCTGACCGACACCGCCAACAAGATCAAATCAGTGCTGGCCACGGTACAGGGGATTACCGATCTGGCGGTGTTCACTTCGCTGGGACAGCCCACGATCCAGATCGACGTCGATCGCGCGCGTGCCGCCCGCTACGGTCTGTCGCCCGGCGATATCAACACCACGATCCGGACCGCGATCGGCGGCGACAGCGCGGGCGACCTCTATGAGCCCGGCAGCGACCGTCACTTTCCGATCATCGTGCGGCTGGCGCCGGAGTACCGCCGCAGCGCGGAGGCGATCCAGAATTTGCGCGTAGGCGCACAAGGACCGAACGGCGTCACGCAGGTGCCGCTCAGCGAGGTCGCGTCGATCAAATTGGTGTCGGGCGCAGCCTATATCTACCGCGAACAGCAGGAGCGGTATCTGCCGATCAAGTTCTCGGTGCGGGAGCGCGACCTCGGCAGTGCGATCAAGGAAGCGCAGGAAAAGGTCGCGGCCCAGGTTCAACTGCCTGCGGGTTCACGCATCGAATGGGTCGGCGAGTTCGGCAATTTGCAGGACGCCATCCGCAGGCTCTCGATCGTGGTACCGATCAGCCTGGCGCTGATCGCGATGCTGATCTGGTTCAACTTCGGATCCTTTGTGGATACCGCGCTTACCATGAGCGTGATTCCGATGGCGGTGTTCGGCGGTATCCTCGGACTGCTGGTGACCGGCATACCGTTCAGCGTCTCCGCCGCGATCGGATTCATCGCGCTGTTCGGCATTTCGGTCATGGACGGGATCATCATCCTGTCGCAGTACAACCAGCTCATCGACCTCGGCATGGAACGCAGCAAGGCGATCCTGCGGACCGGCGAGCTTCAGCTTCGCCCGGTGCTGATGACCTGCGTGGTCGCCGGCATCGGACTGTTGCCCGCCGCGGCCTCATCCGGAATCGGCTCGCAGGTGCAGAAGCCGCTCGCCGTCGTGGTGGTGGCCGGCATGATGCTCGCGCCGATCGTCATCCTCGTCACCTTGCCGGCGCTGATTTCGATGTTCTCGCGGCGGCGCCAACCGGACCTGATCAGGGATGGCCAACTGGCGCCCGCGGAATGATGAGCGAATGCAGTGATCGAGGTCGATCGTGAGTAATGTCGTGTCCGCCGGTAGCGTACTTGTCCGCAGCAAGGCAGCTTCGTCATGCGCTTTGCTGATGGCTGGCGTCGTCATCGTCCTGCTGGCCGGCCCGGCGGCGGCGGAATCCCTGAGCGATGCGCTGGTAAAGGCCTATCAATCCAATCCGCAGCTCAATGCGGAGCGCGCGCGGCAGCGCGGCACCGACGAGAATGTGCCACAGGCGCTGGCCGGCTACCGGCCTCAGGTCGTGGCCAGTCTTGGCGCCGGCCTGCAGGCGGTGCGCAATCTCTTGCCCGACAATACCGTCCAGGGTGCAACGTTGCGTCCCTGGACGATCGGCGTGACCGTGACGCAGGTTCTGTTCAATGGCTTCAAGACCGCCAACAGCGTGCGAGTCGCCGAATTGCAGGTGCAGTCGGGCCGCGAGGCGCTGCGCAATGTCGGGCAGGGCGTGCTGCTGGACGCCGTGACTGCCTATATGAACGTCATCGCCAATGAGGCATTGCTGCAAGCCCAGCAAACCAACGTCGCGGTGCTACGCGAAATCCTGGGCACGACGCGCAAGCGCCTCGACGCCGGCGACGTGACGCCGACCGATGTGGCGCAGGCCGAAGCGCGTTTGAACCGGGGGCTGGCCGATCTCAACGCCGCTGACGTAGCGCTGGCCATCAGCAAGGCCACCTATACGCAAGTAATCGGCGACGCCCCGTCGCATTTGCTAGCGGCCTCGCCGGTCGACCGGCTTTCGCCCGGCGGTCTCCAGGAAGCCACGGAAGTGGCGAGCAAGGAGCATCCGGCGGTTGTCGCCGCCGGCTTCGATGTCGACGTCGCACAAACCACGATCAAGGTCGCGGAGAGCAGCCTGCTGCCGACCGTGACGGCGCAGGCCAATGTCAGCCGATCCAAGGACTCGGACTCCACGCTCTCGACCTTCGCCACCGATCAGGCCTCGATCATCGGGCAAATCAACGTGCCGATCTACGATGGCGGGACCGCGGCCTCGCAGACCCGGCAAGCCAAGGAATTGACGTCGCAGAGCCGCCTCGTGCTGCAGCAGGTCAGAAATCAGGCGCGAACCGCGGTGGCGAGCGCGTGGGTGACCAATGAGGGGAGCAAGGTCGCGCTGACGGCGGCGGAGTCCGAGGTGCAGGCGGCCGATGTCGCGCTCCAGGGCGTGCGGCGCGAGGCGCAGGGAGGGCAGCGGACCACCATCGATGTTCTCAATGCGCAGCAGGATCTGACCAACGCTCGGTCGCGGCAAATCCAGGCCCAGCACGACCGGGTGATCTCCTCCTACACCTTGCTCAGTGCCGTCGGAAGGCTCGACGTGCATACGTTAAACCTCAACACGCCGGACTATCTGTCCGAGGTCCACTACCATCAGGTGCGTGACGCCTGGCACGGCATCCGTACGCCATCCGGACAATAGATTTCGGCGGAGCGCCGCTTGCACCGCCAGCCGGTGTAGACCGAGCTTTCTATCTAGTATCTGAAGGATACAACCTTGCCCTTGTCAGGTCCGGCCGCCGCGACACAGATCGGCGAGCGGTAGAGCGGCGCGAGGAAGGCGGTGCCAGGCATCTCGGCGCGGAGCTTGTCGAACAGCGGTTCGAGGCCGAGATCGACCCAGGCGGGCGGCGCAGAATCGTGATGCGCGGGCAGGAACAGTTTTGGCTTGAACAGCGCGATGATGGGCCACGTGTATTCAATCTGGGTGTCGGCGATGGCATGCACTTGATAGGCGACGATGGCGACATCGACTGGTCCCAGCTTTTCGGCCAGCGCTCGCACGCCTGACGTGATCGGGCCGGAGCTGCCGATCAACACGGCCTTGAAACCTGAAGGGAAGGTGAGCGCATAGGCCAGCGTGCCTTCGGTGATGACCTTCGGGTCGAAGGTACCGCGCGACCGCACTTCCGCGAACTCCTTATTCTCCTCATCTGTAAATGGAGGCGAGTCATTCTTGTAAAGGCTCGCGTAGATGTCGATCAGGCCGGGCTGGATGGTGGAATGCTGCGCGAGCGCAATCTCGACCGTCGCGTCGCCGAATTTCATGCTCTCGCCGCCCTTGGCGACGACGATCTGCTGCTCCGGCGTACCAAGCTTCTTGGCGATTTCGGCAGTGAGGGGTGCGCCGACCACAGGTGCGCCGGTCTGTCGCGAAACAGGGCCGATATCCGAAATATGATCGAAATGCGCGTGCGAGACGAAAATCGCCGTGGCTGTCTTGACGTCGGCGGCCGTGAAGCCGAGCTTATGGCTTCGCGGCGTGCGGTCGAAATAGGTATCGAACAGATAGACCTTGCCCTTGTAGGCAAATTCGTAATTGGCATTGCCGAGCCAGCGGATCACCACTGTTTCGGAGTCCGGCGGCGGTAGCGGTCCGCCGGTGACGGCGGCCTTGTCGCTCGCGCAAGCCTCCGGCAGGTCCGCGGCAAAACTTGGCGCGGAGTGAGCGAACGCCGCGCTTAAAACGCACGCCGTCAAAAACGGTATCCGAAAAAATCTCCGCATATGTTACTCCGGGTGAATGAAGGCAACCCTAGCTTACTCGAGCCAGACGATCTTGTGTTGAGGGAATTACCTCGCGGGCAAAGATCGTTGCCGATCGCTTGACCTCTTCGTGGGTCAGGTCGCCGAACGAGAATTGCACAATGAAATAGGATGCGCCTGCCTCTTCGGCCATACGATATACGGCGTCACGAATGGTGGCTGTCGAACCGACGATGGCCGCGCGATTACTGACTGCGGCCGCGCAGGCATGTCTCGCGTCGGGACTTGTGGATAGGCTGGCATTTCCCGTAGGCAAATTGAGGGTCGGGCCGCTTCTGTCGGCGTCATCTGATAGTTCGTCGCTTGGTTTTCTGGAAATCTTACGGACACACGACGCTCAATCTGCGGCTATTGTCAGCGGATGGCTGCATTGCCGGCGGCGCAGGGATGCAGAATTCACTATGGAGCGAAACCTTGGCCGGCTGTATAAGTCCGTAGCTTCTTCTATGATTTGGAGAGGCTGACATGAACGACTTACACGAGTGGCTTTCGCAGCAGCATCATGGCTTGCGGACCTTCCGCGCCTTCCAGCAAAAGCTCGCAACTTTGAGCGCGGACGAGCCCGAGCAACAGGCCTTGTGCCGTTTGCTGAGTGGCCTCGTTGGCAGCTATATCGAAGCTTTTGACGAGGAACCTTTACCTGTCGCGGCCGCGGATCGCGCCTTTCAACGCCTGCTCGACTTGGTCGCAAGCCTCGATTCTCGAGCCAGCGCGGACCACCGCCTCGCCGACCTCAACCGTGTTGCAGCGTGCGACCTCCGGCATTGACGGTGTAAAACGCCGACAAGGCGGGACGCGGGGGCAACTTTGTGCGGTGTCACGAGCGACAACGGCGCATCATGCCACCATCGTTGAGAAGCTATCGAACACGTTCCAATGTTCTTTGAACGATCCGAATGATAATTAGCCGACAGCGCTTCTAATTTTTTACGCGCCTTCGGCGACCGGCTTTCGGCTGGAACTAGTCGAAGTGAGCGACACAACCCATAAAGCCGGCCGCGGTGCGCGGCCGGCTTTATGCAACTTGAACTCGGTTCGACTTAGCGACCGGCGGGAGCCGAAAGCGCGCCGTCATAGTTCAACCAGCGCGATTGGTTGGTCCAGGCCGGCGCGGGGACATAGGCGTTGGCGTTACGAACGGGCTCGCTCACCCGCACTTGTGCGCGGTCGGCCCGATGAACCCGATGACGCTCGGCAGCCGAGGCAGCCTGCACGGCGGTGACGGCAATTAGCGCTGAACCCAATAGGGTCAAAATGGTCTTTTGCATTGTATGTCTCCCAGATTTGCGCTCGTTGTTTGCGAGACATGGGCGTCTCGCGAATCTGCGCATGGAAAGGAGATAACGATGGTCCGTATGATTATTACGGGGCCGGCCATCACGAAGCGGCGAGCAAATTTAATGGCCAAAAAAATTTTAGGCTAAAAATTCAGCAGCCATCACCGGCTTGCGCCTGATAGGCTCGTCATACTAGACCCGATCTAATCCGGAAGGGGGCGTAAGTTGCGGGAAAAACCAATGAAGATACTGATATTTGCCGTTCTGTTGACGGCCTCACCTGTCTGTGCACAGCAGACGATCACACCCAAGATTACGCCCAAAAACGCGACTGCGCGCATCGACAATTGCGCGCCAATCGGCCGCACCGCCAACGGCACCCTGGTCTATTCGATGAAGTGCGAAACCTTGCCGGCGCCGGTAGCACCGCCGCCACAGGCGGAGGCCGCCCCGGAACCGCCGCCGGAGCCGGAAGTGCAGCGCAGCGGAATTTTCGGCCTGTCCTATGAACGCAAGCGACCGGACCAATAGGCGCCTGCTTCAGGCCTTTGGGCCGAGCGTTCGATGGAATGTTCCTTGCTTCGTCTCGGCGGCAGCGCCGAACTCGACCCAACCTGTCCTGAGAAAAGCCGAATGAGCAAACTCCTTGTCCGTGCCGGTGACTTCACCTTCGAAGCCCGCTTCGAAGAACAGCTGGCGCCGAAGACCGTCGCGGCGTTCCGCAAGGCGATGCCGTTCGAGAGCCAGGCCATTCATGTCCGCTGGAGCGGTGAGGGCGTCTGGATGCCGCTCGGCGATCTCGATTTTGGCGTCTCCTACGAGAACCACACCAGCTATCCGGCGCCGGGCCAGATCATTCTCTATCCTGGCGGCATCAGTGAAACCGAAATCCTGCTGGCCTATGGCGGCGTGCACTTCGCGAGCAAGATGGGGCAACTCGCGGGCAATCATTTCATCACGCTGACCTCGGGCCTTGAGAATCTCGCTACCTTCGGCAAGGCGGTACTTTGGAAGGGCGCGCAGAAAATCCGGTTCGAGGAATCTTAAGTGGCTGACGCCGATTACCCTCGCGATCTCCACGGCTACGGCCGCACCCCGCCTAACCCGCGTTGGCCGGGAAATGCCCGCGTTGCGGTGCAGTTCGTGGTGAATTTCGAAGAGGGCGGTGAAAACAACATCCTGCATGGCGACCGCGCCTCGGAAGCGTTCTTGTCCGACGTGCTGGGCGCGCAGCCCTGGCCTGGGCAGCGCCACGCCAATATCGAATCGATGTTCGAATATGGCTCGCGCGCCGGCTTCTGGCGGCTGTGGCGCATCTTCACCGAGCGCAAGTTGCCGACCACCGTGTTCGGCGTCGCGACCGCGTTGAAACGAAACCCCGAGGTGGTCGCGGCGATGAAGGAGGCCGGCTGGGATATCGCCAGCCATAGCCTGAAATGGATCGAGCACAAGGATATGTCTGAAGCCGAGGAGCGCGCCGAGATCGCCGATGCGATCCGCGTGCATACCGAAGCCACCGGACAGCGCCCGCTCGGCTGGTACACCGGGCGGACCTCGATCAACACATTGCGGTTGGTGCTGGAGGCCGGCGGCTTCCTGTACTCCTGCGATTCCTATGCCGACGATCTGCCGTACTGGATCGCGGGTCCGATGGGACCACATCTGATCATTCCCTACAGCCTCGACGCCAATGACATGCGCTTCGTCAACGCGCAGGGCTTTGGCGGCGGCGATCAGTTCTTCACCTATCTCAAGGACAGTTTTGATGTCCTTTACGCCGAGGGCGCGACGTCGCCGAAGATGATGTCGGTCGGCCTGCATTGCCGGATCGTCGGGCGTCCGGGCCGCGCGGCGGCGTTGATGCGGTTCCTCGATTACATCGCCGGACACGAACGGGTGTGGGTACCGACCCGGTTGCAGATCGCGCAGCATTGGCACGCCAACCTCGCGCATTTGGCCGCCAATGCTCCAAGCGCCCGATAGGACCGCGCCGATGTCGCAAAAGAAGCTTTCCGATCTGAACATTTGCAGCAAGGACGACTTCGTCGCAGCGCTGGCGAACATCTTCGAATATTCGCCATGGATCGCCGAACAGGCGGCGGCCGCCCGGCCGTTTGCCGGCGTGACGCAATTGTTCGACGCAATGAAATCCGCCGTCGATCGCGCAGCACCCGAGCTTCGCCTTGCTTTGATCAAGGCGCATCCTGATCTCGCCAACAAGACACAGCGCGCCGCGGGGCTCACCGAGGAGTCCAATGCCGAACAGAACAGCGTGGGCCTCGACCGGCTGTCGGACGCTGAATATGAGGCGTTCGAGCGCGTCAACAATGCCTACGGTGCCAAGTTCGGCTTCCCCTACATCGTCTGCGTTCGCCGTCACACCAAGGATTCGATCCTGCGGGACTTTGAGCGTCGCCTGCCGAACGATATCGCGACCGAAACACAGAGATCGATCGAGGAAATCTGCCGTATCGCCGCCCTTCGCATCGATCAACTGGTGGTTTCGGCAGACCGGCTGAAGGTGCACGGGCGGCTATCGACCCATGTGCTGGATACCCATAGTGGCCGGCCGGCCGCCGGCATTGCGGTCGAACTCGTCGAACTGTCCGATCTCGGCCTTAGCCGCGTCGTGACACGCGTGATCACCAATTCGGACGGCCGTACCGATGCGCCCTTGATCGGTGGCCGTCCGGTCCCGATCGGACGTTATGAGCTGACCTTCAAGGTCGGGCCTTATTTCGCCGAGCGTGGCGTTGCGATGTCCGATCCGCCGTTCCTCGATCAGATCCCCTTGCGCTTTTCGGTCAGCGATCCCGAAGGCCATCTCCACGTGCCGTTGTTGGTCACGCCTTGGAGCTATGGGACCTACCGGGGCAGTTGAGAGCCAGGCATTAGCCCATCCTCGTCATGGCCGGGACAACAAGTCCGGCCATGACTGAGTCACACGTGCTGCGCCGAGGATACTGCAACGACCGCATCGGCTTCCGCTTCGGCCTTGCTGCCGACGCCGTTGAAGAACGCATTCAAGAGCACCGCGACCACGGCACACAGCAGGATGCCGAACTCCAGCAACGGTTGCAGATCGTGCGGCAGATTGCGGAAGAAATTCGGCGCCGCCAGCGGGATCATGCCGAAGCCGACTGATATCGCGACCACGAACAGGTTGAAGCGATTATTCTTGAAATCAACCCCTGTGAGAATGCGCGCGCCGGTCGCCGCAACCATGCCGAACATCACGAGGCCGGCGCCGCCAAGCACCACCAGCGGCACGGCTTCGACCAATGCGGCCATTTTCGGCAGCAGGCCGAGCACCAGCATGATGCAGCCGCCCGTGATCGTCACCCAGCGCGAGCGCACGCCGGTGATGCTGACGAGCCCGACATTTTGCGAGAACGAGGTGTAGGGGAACGTATTGAACAGGGCGCCGAGAACGGTGCCGACGCCATCGGCGCGCAAGCCACGGGTCAGCGCGTTGCGATCGACGGTCTTGCCGGTGATCTCCCCGAGCGCCAGGAACATGCCGAGCAACTCGATCATCACCACGATCATCACGATGCACATGGTGACGATCGGCACCAGATGGAATTGCGGCACGCCGAAATGCAGCGGGATCACGATCGCGCCCCAGGATGCGGTCGCGACCTTGTCGAAATGCATCACGCCGAGAATGCTGGCGAGGATCGCTCCCGCAATGATACCGAGCAGCACGGAGACGTTTGCGACGAAACCGGAACCCCATTTGATCAGGCCGAGGATCACCAGCAGCACGAACAGCGCGATGCCGAGGCCCTGGAGTTGGCCATAGCCCGGATTGGGGAATGCGCCGGGAACGCCGTCGACCACCTTGGTCAGGGTCGGCAATCCGCCGCCGGCCCAGTTGATACCCACTCGCATCAGCGAAATGCCGATCACCAGAATGATGGTGCCGGTCACCACGGGCGGAAACAGCGGTAGCAGCCGGCTGATGAAGGGCGCGGCAACGATGCCGAAGATTCCGGCAGCCAGCACCGAACCATAGATGCCGAGCAACCCGATCTCGGGGGCCGCGGCCATCGACAGCATCGGACCGACGGACGCGAACGTAACCCCCATCATGACCGGGAGCCGGATGCCAACCCCGGGAAAGCCGATACACTGCACCAGCGTTGCCAGGCCGCAGGCGAACAAATCGGCGCTAATCAGGAAGGCCACGTCCTCAGGCGGCAACTTCAGCGCGCGGCCGATGATCAAGGGAACCGCGACCGCGCCGGCATACATCACCAGCACATGCTGCAGTCCCAGCGCCAGCAGGCGAGGCGTCGGCAATATCTGGTCGACCGGATGGATTTCAGTGCTCATTGGCAGATCCTCCTGGCGCGGGCCCCCCGGCTCGTGTCGCCAGGGGATCAAATACAAGGGGCATGCCAAAACCGGGTCACGCTGCTCGATCCACTTGCCCGGTGGCACGAACGTTGCTCATTATCCGGCTGTCTGTCTGTCCCAACCGGCGCGTAGTAAGATTGCTGCAACGCGGCCGGTCGAACTGGAGGTCGCGCGTGCCGCTTATCAAGAACAAGTATGGAAAGGGCCGGGTTCGCGTCATGCGGATCCATCGCGATGGCGAGCGGCACGAGGTCAGCCAGCTCAACGTCCAGGCCATGCTCGAGGGCGATTTCGCCCGCACCTATACCCACGCCGACAACAGCAACTCGGTATCGACCGACACCGTCAAGAACATCGTCAATATCGTGGCGCGCGAGAACACCGGCTTGAACACCGAAGAGTTCTGTCAGGTGCTGGCGAAGAAATATCTCGACACCTATCCGCAGGTGATTTCGGCCGCGATCACGGCTCACGAAACCAAATGGAGCCGCCTGAGTTTCGGGGGCGAACCGCATCCGCATAGTTTTATTCTCGACAGCAACGGCAAGCCGTTCGTCGAAGTCAACGCGACGCGCCAGGGATCGACGATGACCTCTGGCATCGATGGCTTCACCTTCATGAAGTCGACCCAGTCGGGCTGGGAGAAATACGTGATGGACCCCTACACCACGATCAAGGAAACCAACGACCGCATGTGCGCGACCAGCATGGTTGCGTCATGGAAATGGTCGGGTAAGCCCGCGAGCTATCCGGCGACCAATGCCAAGATCCTCACGACGGCGCTGGAAGTATTCAGCATGACCTATAGCGCCAGCGTACAGGACAGCCTGTACCGGATGGGGGAGGCCGTGCTCGCCGCGGTGCCGGAGATTTCAGAGATCAGCATGGCCTGCCCGAACATGCATTTCATCCCGATGAACCTCTCGGCGTTCGGGCTGGATAACAACAACGACGTCTTTCTGCCGACCGATGAACCGCACGGCCAGATCGAATGCACGGTGGGACGGGGCTGAAAACGGCGCGAGGCGGTTATTCCCAGAAGAAACGCAGGCAGCCGGTTTTCAGCCCGGTGACGGCCGAGAGATGCATATGAGCGCTATTCCGGTGATTGATGTCGCTGCCCTGGTGGACGGCTCGCCACAGCAGGCGCGCGATGTCGCCAGGGCGTTGGGCACGGCGTGCCGCGAGGTCGGCTTCTTCTATGTTGCCGGCCACGGCGTGCCGCCTGAGCTGATGAAGCGCGTTTTCGATACGTCCGCCGCGTTCTTTACCGGTCCGGCCTCGGTGCGCGACGCCGTCTCCTTTGACGGCCCCGGCAGCAATCGCGGTTACATCCGGCTGGGTGGTGAAACGCTTGATCCGGGCAAGCCGCCCGATGTCAAGGAAGCCTTCAATATCGGGCTCGAACTGGCGCCCGACGATCCCGAACTCGTGGCCGGCGTGGCGTTTCGGGCCGCCAATCTGTGGCCGGAGATGCCCGACTTTCGCGCCACCATGCTGGATTATTTCAACCAGGTCTGGCGGCTTGGACGCGATTTGCATCGCGGTTTCGCGCTCGATCTTGGCCTCGATCCTGATTTCTTCGAGAGCAAGCTCGACCGGCCCAACGCCACGCTGCGTCTGCTGCATTATCCGCCCAGCGAAAAGCCGCTTTCCGGCGGACAACTCGGCGCCGGCGTTCATACCGACTACGGCAATGTTACGCTGCTGGCGACCGATGCCGTCGGCGGTTTGATGGTTCAGGACCGGTCGGGCCGCTGGCTCGACGCGCCCGTGATGCCCGGCGCCTTCGTCTGCAATATCGGCGATTGCCTGATGCGGTGGTCGAACGATGTCTATGTGTCGACGCCGCATAAGGTGGTCAATCCGGGCGTGGATCGCTATTCGGTCGCGTTCTTCCTCGATCCCAATCCGGATGCGGTGGTCGCCTGTCTGCCGACCTGCACCAGCCCGGAGCGGCCAGCGAAATATGCACCGATATCGGGTGCTGAATTCCTGCGTTCGCGACTGGAGCCGACTTACGCTGCAAAAACGGCGTGAGGCGATTGCGCTTCGTCCGCGACGTTCGGTATCGGCGCCCCGGGATGCTGGACGAGGTCACGGATAAAGCCGAGCTTGGTGATGACGGCGGGTGAGAGCACGAACGGATATAGCTCCCTTGTGCGTAGCGTTATTGCCCTGCGGTCAGGCCTTCGACCCGAATTTCTCATGCAGCGCCGGGAAGAGCCGGTCCGGCTTGAACGGCACCGAGGTAAAGCGGATGCCGGTGGCATTGGCGATGGCGTTGCCGAGCGCGGCGGCCACGGGATTATAGGGGCTTTCGCTCATCGACTTGGCGCCCATCGGCCCGATGCTGTCGGTGGTGTCGGCGAAGAACACTTCGGTGCGCGGTATGTCGGCAAAGGACGGCAGATGATAATTGCGGAATTGCGGATTGATCACCCGGCCACCATCGTCGATCACCATTTCCTCGTAGAGCGTGGCGCCGAGCGATTGCGCGACGCCGCCTTCGACCTGGCCGCGGCATTGCATCGGATTGACCACCCTGCCGGCATCGGCGGCATGGACACTGCGCAAGATCCGGAGTTCGCCGGTGGCCTTGTTCACCGCAACTCGAAATCCCTGCACATTGAAGGCGACCGAACGCGGAGAGCCCTCCGAGGTGCCGTTGGCGGCGAGCGTCCGGCCGTTGCCGCGCGCGGATTTGGCTAGTTCAGCATAGGACAGCCGCTGCCGGCCGCAGATGACGGAGTCTTTCTCCAGCGTGCAGGCGTCCGGGTCAACGCCCGCGATGTGCGATCCCAACGCGATCAGATCACGCGCGAGATTTTCCGCCGCCGCCTGAGTCGCGCGCCCGGCAACAAAGGTACCGGCGCTGCCGTAGGCGCCGGTATCGTGGCCGCCATTCGCCGTATCGGATTGCCGCAAGTTGATCCGGTCGACGGTGGTCGCCAGTGCCGTCGCGGCGATCTGGCGATGCACGGTGGCGGTGCCGTTGCCGAATTCCGCGGTGCCGACGGTCAGTTCGAACCCGCCATCGTCACGCAGCGCAATCTTGCAGTCCGCAAAGTGCCCGGCCGGCGGCACGGTATCGATCATGGTCAGCGCGATGCCGTCGCCGGTCAGCCAGTCCGGCGATAGCTCAACCTTCGGTCCGGGGTCCTTCATCGCGCGTTCAACCAGATCAAGGCATTGATCGAGGCCGTAGGAGCCGTAATGCACATCGTGATATTCGGATTCGGGGGGCGACAGCATCGGGTCGCCCAGCTTCACCACATTGCGGCGGCGCATATCGAACGGATCGATGCCGAGCTGTTTTGCCAGTTCGTCGATCGCCGCTTCCACCGCGAACAAGGTCTGCGGCAGGCCATAGCCGCGAAAGGCGCCTGCTGGAACGGTGTTGGTATAGGCGACGACGGCGTCGACCTTCTTGTTCGTGCAATTATAGACGCCGATGCATTCGCCGACCGCATGAAACAGCACTGGGCCCGCGTGGTTGCCATACGCACCGGTATTGGAAAGTACATCGAGCTGCAGCGCGGTCAACTTGCCGTCCTTGTCGGCGCCGGCCTTTACCGTCACACGCATCGGATGCCGGGTCGATGTGGAAATGAACTGTTCTTCGCGCGTGAGTTCGAACTTGACCGGACGTCCGGTCTTGAGCGCGGCCATTGCCAGAATGTCCTCGACGAACATTTCCTGTTTGCCGCCGAACCCGCCGCCGACGCGCTCGCAGAACACACGCACCTTGTCGGGCGCGAGATTGAAGATGTCCGCCAGCGCCCGCCGCGTCAGGAACGGCACCTGGGTGCTCGAACGTACGTTGAGGATACCGTCGGTATCGAGCCAGGCCAGGCCGCCATGGGTCTCCAGCGCCGCATGCTGCACCCTTTGCGTGGTGAACGTACCCTCGTAGGTCACCGCAGCCGTTGCGAGCGCGCTGGCGACATCGCCGAACTCGCCATGGGTTTCTGCGACGATATTGCGTGACGCGTTGCTGACGCGATGCGCCGGCGTTTTGTCGGGATGAATCACGGGCGCGCCAGTGGCGATCGCCCGCGCGGGATCGACCACCGCGGGCAGGATTTCATATTCGATCCTGATGCGGCGGCAGCCTTCTTCGGCGGCGGCCTCGGTCTCCGCGACCACGGCAGCGATCTTTTGCCCGATGAAGCGAACGACAGTGTCGAGCACGCGGGTGTCGTCGGGGTCCATCCAGTCTTTTTCATGCCGCGCGGTTGAGAACAACCGGTCCGGCGCGTCTTCATGGGTCAGCACGGCGTGGACACCGGGAACGGCCAATGCTGCGCTCTTGTCGATCGAGATGATCCTGGCGTGCGGATGCGGCGAGCGCAGCATCTTGATGTGCAGCATGCCTTCCATCGCGACGTCGAACGTGTAGCGCGCCGCGCCGCGCACCACCTGCGGGCCGGCGGGGGCAGGCAGGCTGCGGCCGAAGGCGGTTCCGGCGTCGGCCTCCTCGATGTTGGTCTTGCCTTGAAGCGCGTCCTCGATCGCGCGGTAGCCGGTGCAGCGGCAGATGTTGCCCTTCAGCGCGCTGCCTAAATCCTGCCGCTGCGCCTGGTTCAGCGACGCGCAGGTCAGGATCATACCCGCGGTGCAGAAGCCGCACTGAAATGCTTGCGCGTCGAGGAAACGCCTGCTGCATCGGGTGGATGCCACCGGCGGGCGCGAGGCCTTCGATGGTGGTGATGGCATGGCCGTCGGCGCGAAACGCCGGGATCAGGCAGCTGTGCACCGGTTCGCCGTCGAGCAGCACCGTGCAGGCGCCGCAGTCGCCGGCGTCGCAACCTTTCTTGACGCCGAACTGGCCGAGCTGACGCAAGAAGGTGCGCAAGCATTGGCCGGCTTGCGGCGTTTCGAAGAATTCCGTGCCGTTGATCTGAAAGGTCATGGCCGCGCCGGGCCTTGTAGTTCGCTGCGCGGGCCTTGCAATTCGGTGCGGATTTCCTCAGCCAGCCGCAGCGTCATGTGCTTGCGCCACACCGGTTTGCCGTGGACGTCGTCGTGGTAGAGCATATCCGGGATCCGCTGCAGGATCATGTCGTGCAACTCGTCCGCACGCGGGATGCCTGCAAAGGACAACTGTATCGGCCGCTTGGTCGATCCCGTCACCGTCAGCACGAATCCGCCCTCGCTACTAAGGCTGCCGATCAGCAAGGCCGCGGAGCGGCCGACCGGGGTTAGTGAAATCTGCCGGAACGCCGAACGTCGTTTCAGCGCCGCGAGTGGAATATCGACCTGCCGCAGCAGATCGCCCGATGCCAGCACGTTGCGCTGGTTGCCGGTGACGAAGTCGACGACCTCGATGGTCTGCTCGTGGCCATCGGCCTTCCAGATGGTGCAGATACCGTCGAGCGCGGCGGTCAACGCGATCATCGGGCCGGCCGGCAGCGACATGCAGAGATTGCCGCCGACGGTCGCGGTCTTCCAGATCTTGAACGAGGCCAGGAAGGCGCGGCAGCATTGATTGATCAAGGGGGCTGCGATCCACTCCGGTGGGCAAATGAAGCCGTCGAGCTCGGCGATGGTGCAGGTCGCCGCGATCGTGAGCCTGGTCGCGTCCACGGTCAAAGCCGGCCATTTGAAGTCGGTGAGGTCGATCAGCCGGGCCAGATGCACCTGCGGCTCCGAGAACAACCAGGTCCCGCCCGCCAGCCAAGCATCGCCTGCCGTCCAAAGCGGCAGCTGTTCCCGGCTTTGCGGGTGGGCGATCTCGGTAATGGTGTTCAAATCCATGGATACTCGTATGATTTCAACGCGATGAACCTTGCTCGGAACTGCTTTGCAAGACGGACGCCAATTTCGGAAAAGTTCCGGTTGGTCTTTGAATTGCAGGGTAGGAAGGGAAGGGGCACCGTTGAACCTTATCCCAGGAGATGCCGCAGACCATGGACCACACCCACGCGATCTGGATCAAAGACCCGCTGGCCATCTTCGCCGAAGGAGCCGAACGCGGCATCGTCGTCAAAAACGGCAGGATTGTCGAACTGGTGCCCAAGGGCGGTCAACCCGCGACCGCCGCCGCGTTCTTCGAGGCCGGCGATCACGTGGTGTTGCCGGGACTGATCAACACCCATCACCATTTCTACCAGACGCTGACCCGGGCGCTACCGGCGGCGCTGGATCGCGAACTGTTTCCGTGGCTGCAGGCGCTCTATCCGGTCTGGGCGCGGCTGACGCCCAAAAACCTCGAACTCGGCGTTACCGTCGCGATGTCGGAATTGCTGCTGTCCGGCTGCACCACCACGACCGATCACCATTACGTCTTCCCGGCGGGACTTGAGGACGCCGTCGATATCGAGGTTGGGGTCGCCAAGCGTTTGGGGGTGCGGGTGTTGCTGACGCGCGGCTCGATGAATCGGTCGCAGCGCGACGGTGGGTTGCCGCCTGACAGCGTGGTGCAGGACGAAGATACAATTCTGGCCGATAGCGCGCGCGTGGTCGCCAAGCATCATCAGCGTGGCGAGGACGCCATGGTGCAGATCGCGCTGGCGCCGTGTTCGCCGTTCTCGGTCACGACGTCGCTGATGCGCGCCACGGCCGAGCTTGCCGAAAAACTCGACGTCCGCCTGCACACCCATCTGGCCGAGACCGAAGACGAGAACAAATTCTGCGAGCAGATGCATGGCTGCCGGCCGCTCGATTATCTCGAGCAATGCGGCTGGCTCAATGCGCGGACCTGGCTCGCGCACGGCATCTTTTTCAATCCGGACGAGATGAAGCGGCTCGGCAAGGCCAGGACGACCATCAGCCATTGTGCCTGCAGCAACCAGATCCTGGCGTCGGGCTGCTGCCCGGTCTGCGACATGGAAGCGGCGGGGGTGGCGATCGGGTTGGGGGTCGATGGTTCTGCCTCGAACGACGAGTCCAATCTGATGCAGGAAGTGCGGGCCGCATTCCTGTTACAGCGCGCGCGCTACGGCGTCGGCCGCGTCAGCCACAAGGACGCGCTGCGCTGGGCCACCAAGGGATCGGCCGCCTGCGTCGGTCGGCCTGAGCTTGGTGAGATCGCAGTCGGCAAGGCGGCTGATCTGGCGATGTTCAAGCTCGATGAGTTGCGCTTCTCCGGCCACGGCGATCCGCTGGCCGCGTTGGTACTGTGCGGCGCGCACCGCGCCGACCGCGTCATGGTCGGCGGTAAATGGGCGGTCATCGACGGCGCCATCCCGGGCCTCGATGTTTCAGGCCTGATCCGAGACCACAGCGCTGCCGCGCATGCGATGCAGGCGGGGTAACAGGCCAGATAGTTGGCACGCCCTCATGGTGAGGAGCGCGCCCTTGCGCGCGTCTCGAACCATACTGTGCCATACTCCATCCTTCGAGACGCGGCGAAGACGCCGCTCCTGAGGATGAGGACGCCGATTGTTTCACGGCCTCTCAGGATGAGGCCGAGGTAAGTGACCAGCGAACAAAAAAACCCGGGCGTTGACGCCCGGGCTTTGTCTCTGCAGATAGCCCGGCGTTACTTGCCGGGAATCTTGTCGTCGATGCCCTTGACGTAGAAGTTCATGCCCAGCACCTGACCGTCGGCGAGGCGGCCATCGCCCTTGCACTCCACTTCCTTGCCGTCCTGGCCGATAACAGGGCATTTGAACGGGAACAGCTTGCCCGCGGTAATGGCGGCTTCGGTGTCTTCAGCCAGCTTCTTCACGTCGTCAGGCATGTTGGTGTAGGGCGCCATGACCACGGTCTTCGTCTTCAGGCCGCCCCAGAAATCCTCCGACTTCCAGGTGCCATCGAGCTCGGCCTTGACGCGTTCGATATAATAGGGCGCCCAGTTGTCCATGATCGAGGTGAGCTGCGCCTTCGGTCCGAACTTGATCATTTCGGAATCCTGGCCGAATGCCAGCTTGCCGCGTTCGGATGCGATCTGCATCGCGGCCGGGCTGTCGGTGTGCTGCATGATCACGTCAGCGCCCTGATCGAGCAGCGCCTTGGCGGCGTCGGCTTCCTTGCCCGGGTCGAACCAGGTGTTGGCCCAGATGATCTTGACCTTGATGTTGGGATTGACGGTCTGCGCGCCGAGGATCGTGGCATTGATGCCCATGATCACTTCGGGGATCGGGAACGAACCGATATAGCCGAGCACACCGGCCTTCGACATCTTGCCGGCAATAACGCCCTGGATGTAGCGGCCCTCGTAGAACCTGCCGTTATAGATCGACATGTTCTTGTCGCGCTTGAAGCCGGTGGCGTGCTCGAAATGCACGTTGGGATATTTCTTGGCCACCTTGAGCGTCGGGTCCATGTAACCGAACGACGTGGTGAAAATCAGCTTGTTGCCGGCTCGGACCAATTGCTCGATCGAACGCTCGGCATCCGGACCTTCGCTGACGTTTTCGAGATAGGTGGTCTCGATCTTGTCGCCGAATTCCTTGACCAGGGCCTGACGTGCAAGTTCATGCTGGTAGGTCCAGCCGAAATCGCCGACCGGTCCGAGATAGATGAATCCTACTTTGAGCTTGTCCGCGGCGGAGGCGCCGACCAGGCTTCCTCCGAAGGCAAACATCGCTGCCGCTGCGGCGATGAGAATCTTTCTCATATGTTTCTCCGATTACTGACGTGGGGGACTGTAACTCCCGACGCACCCGCGCCCCATCGCGCGCGCGTCGGGTATGACTGTCTATCGATCGGGCACGAACACCGTTCCCAGAGCGGCAGGGGCGGTCGAGCCTCCGGTTCTCGTCCGCGAAATCAGAACAAGGACGATCACTGTCGCGAGATACGGGAGCGCCGACATGAATTGCGATGGCACGCCGATGCCCCAGCCTTGTGCATGAAGCTGGAGGATCGTCACGGCGCCGAACAGATACGCGCCGAGCACGAGACGGCCGGGGCGCCACGACGCGAACACCACCAGCGCCAGCGCGATCCATCCGCGGCCGGCGGTCATGCCCGGGATGAAGAACGGCGTATAGGCCAGCGGCAGATAGGCGCCGGCGAGACCGGCGCAGGCGCCGCCGAACATCACGGCATACATTCGGATGCGAAGCACGGGATAACCGAGCGCGTGCGCGGAGACGTGATTGTCGCCGCAGGCCCGCAGGATCAGCCCGGCGCGGGTCCGGTACAGAAACAGCCAGACGCAGACCACCAGCGCCAGCGAGAAATAGACGAAGGCGTCCTCGCCGAACAGGATGCGACCGACCAGCGGGATTTCAGTCAGGCCGGGAACGTGCAGATGCACGGCCGGATTAATTCTCTCGCCGACGAAGCCGGCGCCGATCAAGCCCGACAGTCCGACGCCAAGGATCGTCAGTGCCAATCCCGAGGCGACCTGGTTGACCGCAAGACCGAGCGTCATCAGCGCAAAGATCAGAGACAGCAATGTTCCCGCAACAATTCCACAGAGCGCGCCGATAAAGACCGAACCGGTGAGCCAGGCGCCGCCGAAGCCGCAGGCCGCGCCGACGATCATCATGCCTTCGACGCCGAGATTGAGAACGCCGGAGCGCTCGGTCACCAGTTCACCGGTGGCCGCGATCAGCAGGGGCGTCGAGGCCGCCAGCACCGACAGGATGATGGCTTCAACCAGTTCCACTGGACACCTGCCGGGATGCGAAGATAAGCCGGAAGCGATAGAGGATCAGGGAATCGCAGGCGAGCACGTAGAACAGCAGGATGCCCTGAAATACCTTGGTCACGTCCAACGGGATCTTCATTGCGATCTGGGCCTGTTCGCCGCCGATAAAGGTGAGTGCGAGGAAAAGGCCTGCAATTAATATTCCAACTGGGTTCAGCCGCCCGAGAAACGCGACGATGATCGCGGTGAAGCCGTAGCCGGGGGAAATGCCGGGCTGCAGATGTCCCACCGGGCCCGCCACCTCGATGATCCCGGCAAGGCCGGCGAGGGCGCCCGAGATCGCGAAGGTCAGAAGGATCAACTGGTTGGAATTGAAGCCGCCGAACCGCGCGGCGCGCGGAGCCGCGCCGACCACGCGGATCTCGAAGCCCTTGATGGTGCGTCCGAGCAGCACGGTCGCTGCGGCCACCACGGCCAGCGCGATGACGGCGCCGAGATGCAGGCGGCCACCTGAAATCAATACCGGCACGGTCGCGACCGGGTCGAATTCCGCTGTGGTCGGGAAGTTGAACCCGGCCGGATCGCGCCATGGGCCACGCACGAGATAATCGAGGAAGAGGTCGGCGACATAGACCAGCATCAGGCTGGTCAGGATTTCGCTGGCGCCGAACCTGATCTTGCAGATCGCCGGTATCAGCGCGTACAGCGCGCCCGCCGCCGCGCCGAGCAGCAGCATCGCCGGCAACACCCAATATCCGGCGTCGGTGCCTTGCGTCTTCACCGCGAGCCAGCTGCCGGCGACGGCGCCGATCAGGAATTGTCCTTCGGCGCCGATGTTCCAGGCGTTGGCGAGATAGCAGAGCGACAGGCCGATCGCGATCATCACCAGCGGTGTCGCCTTGACCGCGATTTCCTGCAGCGAATAGCTGTCGGTCAGGGGGGCGATGAAGTAGGCGCCGAGCGCGAGGATCGGGTTTTTCCCCAGGATCACGAACAGGATGCTCATGGTCACGATCGTCAGGCCGATCGCGATCAGTGGCGAGATCAGAGCGATCGTGTTCGATCGCTCGGCCCGCTTCTCAAGCACGAACTGCATGCGTGGCCTCCTTCGGCTCGAGACTGCTGCCGCCCATCAGGAGACCGAGCTTCTCGCGGCTGGCATCCGCGGTCGCCATCGGCTCGGAGAGGTGGCCGTGGAACATCACCGCGATGCGGTCGGTGATTTCGGCAAGCTCGTCGAGGTCCTGGCTCGTCACCAGCACGGCGGCGCCGGCGGCGGCGAGATCGAGCAGCGCCTGCCGGATCACGGCGGCGGCGCCGGCGTCGACGCCCCAGGTCGGCTGGCTCACCACCAGCACCGCGGGATTACGCAGGATTTCGCGGCCGACGATGAATTTCTGCAGGTTGCCGCCGGACAGGCTGGCCGCTTCGGGATCGCGCTTGGCCTTGCGCACGTCGAAGGTCTCGGTGGCGCGGTCGACCGTCGAGAGCGTCGCGGCGGTGTTGACGAAACCGTGCTGCACCATGCCGCTGGCGGCATGTCCGGTCAGCAACGCATTCTCGGACAGTTTCATACGCGGCGCCGTGCCATGGCCGAGCCGCTCTTCCGGCACGAAGGCGGCGCCGAGTTTGCGGCGCTGAGTGATGGACAGGTGGCCGGCGGCGATGCCGTCGATCACCACCGTGCCAGGGTCTTGGGACAATCGCTCGCCCGAAAGTGCGGCGAAAAGCTCGTCCTGGCCGTTACCGGCGACGCCGGCGATGCCTAAGATTTCACCACCCCTGAGTTCGAGCGAGATATGCTGAAGTCGAACGCCATGCGGATCGTCGGGCTCGAGGCTGAGATCGTTGACGACCAGGCGCGGGACCGTGACCCGTCGTCCGGCGGAAGCTTTGACCTGCTTGATATCGGCGCCGACCATCATGCGCGCGAGCGAGGCGGCGGTCTCGAATTGCGGGTTGCAGGTGGAGATCTTCTTGCCGCCGCGCAGGATGGTGGCGGTGTCGCAGAGCCGCTTCACCTCTTCGAGCTTGTGGCTGATGTAGAGGATCGCGCGACCCTCGGCCTTCAGGCGATCGAGCACGACGAACAATTGATCGGCCTCTTGCGGGGTCAGCACCGCGGTCGGCTCGTCGAGGATCAGGAATTTGGGATTTTGCATCAAGGCCCGGACGATTTCGATGCGCTGGCGTTCGCCGACCGAGAGCTGCCAGACCTCGCGCCTTGGATCGAGCGGAAGCCCGTAAATATTGGATACTTCCTCAAGGCGCGCCGACATGTCCTTGAAGGATTCCTTGCCGTCGAGCCCGAGCGCGACGTTCTCGGCGACTGTGAGGTTGTCGAACAGGGAAAAGTGCTGGAACACCATGCCGATGCCGCGGGCGCGGGCTTCCGACGGTCCGGCGAGCACCATCTTCTCGCCCTGCCAGCGCATTTCGCCTTCGCTCGGCTGGATCAATCCATAGATGGTCTTGACCAGGGTCGATTTGCCGGCGCCATTCTCGCCCAGCAGCGCGTGGATTTGCTGCGGCCAGATATCGATGTCGATCGCCTCATTGGCGAGGAACGTGCCGTAGCGCTTGGTCAGGGCGACCGTCTGCAGTAACGGCGTTTCGCCAGAACGAGGGCCGGCAGGCGTCGGGTCTAACATTCGCGGTCACGGTTGCGAGGGAATGACTGCCTCAATACTGAGCTAATTTGAGCGCTGCTGTAAGTAGGGAAAAAGCGCCAACCTTTGCTCAGTTCTTCGGCAACCAGATGCCAAAGGAGGAAAGTCGAGGGAAGCAAGTGATTCGATCGAACTAATTAAGTTCGATCGACCGCCGAACGTTTCCGCAGGCCTCATTGGTTCGAACAACCTGTTGCAGAATTGTGACGGTTCGCGCAAATCGGAACGGCGAGATCAGTCCTGCTTCGAATATGAGCAGCATCATTCCATCCAGTGGAGCGCCGAGAGAACATCGCACGGGAAACAACCCACCGATGCTCGCAATGCGAAAATCGGCGCAAAAAGCCAATGAAACTGGGGGTAACTTGATTTCACGGCGACGCGGCAACGTCTTTTGCAAGATCACTTTTTCGAGACCCATTGTATGCAAGCCGCCGATGCGCCGGCTGTGCTTGATGAAACTTGCGGCAAACGATGGAAAAACTTGAGGCTTCGCGGTTCGCACGTTTTCGGACAAGTGTCACCGCCAAGGACCTTAATCGTTTTTTTGCTCGCTAACTAGGGGTTTCAGAATGTCCTACCGTACCAAAGCAATTGCAGCCGCGGCGCTGTCACTTGCCGCGTTTGCTACCGTCGCGCCGACCAGCTTTGCCAGTGCGGCAGACTTGCCCGTTAAGGCCAAGGCGAAGCCGGTCGCCGATCTTCCCTTCTTCCTCGTGATCGACGACCGGGTCAGCTATTCCTACATCTTCACCGGTACAGATCCTGGCGCGTTCTCGACCAAGCCGGGTGGCGCTATCAACGGCAAGACCGCCAAGTCGGTCTACTCGTTCACCCACTTCGATGCGTGGGCTTACGGCACCAACTTCTTCACGATTTCGATGTTCAAGTCGGACAAAAATGACCCGGCGTCTCCCTGCACCAACGCAGGCGTAGTGCAGACCGGTGGTTTCGGCGGTCCGCTTACGCCCGCGAGTTGCGCCGGCGCGACCGAAATCTATGGCCTGTTCCGCAGCACCTTCGGCTGGAATGAAATCTGGAACACCAAGGCCTTCAGCATGGGGCCTCTGCATAACATCTCGTTCGAGGTTGGTGCCGACGCCAACTCGGAAAACACCTATTTGGCTCCGGCCAAGCGCGATTTCGTCGCCGGTCTGCAATTCCAGTTCGATCTGCCTTACAAGGGTTACTTCAACGTAGCGCCTTTGGCCTATAAGGAAATCAACCACAACGCATTTGATCAGTGCGGCGGTGGCTTTGCTGGTCCGGTTGCGGGCGTCAGCTGCATCGCCGACGGCAACACCGACTTCAAGACCACCTGGGCAGTGGAAACCAACTACTACATGGATTTGGGCTTCCTGCCCGAGAACATGCAGGTGTTCTCGATCAGCGGCCGTGCCGGTTGGTACGGGCCGAAGGGCAACCAGAACGAGCCGCTCGGCCTCGCCGGTGGTGGTACCGCCACCAAGGTGGAGTTGAACGCTGAACCGATCCGTCTGACGCTCGACGCCTCCAAGCTGGTGTGGGGACCGAAGTACACTCACTTCGTTGACGTCTGGGTTGCCTATCGTTACTGGCAGAACAAGTTCGGCCTCGACCACAACAACGCTCCGGGCGTCTGCACCCTCGGCGGACCCGGCACCCCCAGCACCAACAGCTGCACCAAGTCCTCGCTCTACACCGGCGTGACCGTGAAGTTCTAACCGCCTGACTAACCTCCAGGTGAAAGCAATGGCGTCGCGAACACCCGCGGCGCCATTTTCTTTATTCCGAAGTATCGAGAGCTGCGTCGCTGAGGGGGCCGACGGTCGCGACCCAAGGCTACTACCGTTCGTCATGGCCGGGCAAAGCGCGAAGCGCGTCTTCGCGCTAGACGATCTGAGATCCCGGCCCCAGCCATCCACGTCTCTCTTGGGCGCGTTTTGAATGGGCTCGAGGCTACTTTTGCCAGACGCCGTCGTGCAGCGCCCCGGCTTCATCTTCCAGCAACGGCCCGACCACCTCGGTCGATCGTTGCCCGCTCGCGAACACCTCGCGGCAGGGCAGGTTCAAGGTCGGATTTTCAGGGTGATTGCCTGTAATGTCGCGCAGGCGGTGCTCGCTGAGGCCATACACCAGCCGGCCGATGCCGGCCCAATAGATCGCGCCTGCGCACATCGCGCAGGGCTCCGCCGACGAATAGAGCGTCGCGTTGCGCAGCACATCGGGGCTCAGGGTGATGCAGGCCTCGGTGCAAGCCAGCCGTTCGGCATGGGCGGTGCCGTCATGATCAGGCATGTAGCCGTTCTCGGCCTCGATCAGTACGGTGCCGTCCGCAGCAACTAGAATCGCGCCAAAGGGATGGTTGCCGTGGGTCAGCGCACGGCGCGCGACATCGAACGAGCGGCGCAGGAAATGGTCGTCGCGCCCGGATGGACTGAGAATGTCACTCACTAATGCCCCGCCATGTGCCGTCCGATCTCGGTGAGGTCGGTCTGGCCGGCACGTGCCTCATAAACGAACTGGCCGTGAAACATCACCACCAGACGGTCGGAAAGCTCGAGCAACTCGTCAAGGTCCTCGCTGACCAAAAGCACCGCGGCGCCGCGGTTTCGCGCCGCCATGATCTCGGCGTGGATTTGCGCCACCGCCGCGAAATCCAGCCCGAAGCATGGATTGGCCGCAATCAGGACTTCGACGTCGCCGCCGAGTTCGCGCGCCAGCACGGTGCGCTGCACATTGCCGCCTGACAGTGCCGAGATCGGCGTATCCGGGGTGCGGGTCTTGATCTTGTAAAGCCCGATCTTCTTCTCGGCATCGGCGCGGAATGCGGCGCGGTTGAGCCACCAGCCGCCGCGCGCAAACGGGGCACGGTCGAATTCGCGGAACGCGATGTTGTCGGCGACGCTCATGCCGCCGACGCAGGCGTTCTTCAGGGGTTCTTCCGGCAATAGCGACATCTTGTGCCGCCGCATTTCCTCGCGGCTCGCATGATAGACCTCGCCGATGACGCGGACTTCGCCGCTCTCGGCCTCGCGCTGGCCGGCGAGCACTTCGACCAGCTGGCGCTGGCCGTTGCCGGAAACGCCGGCGATGCCGACAATTTCGCCGCCCCGAATCGATAGTGAGACATCGTGCACGGCAACGGCGCCGGCATCGTCCAGCGCGTTCAATTTGTCGAGCTCGAGCCGCGCCGCGGTGACTTCGCCGGTCCGCGGCGGCTGCACCGTCAATTCTTCGGCTCCGATCATGGTTCGCGCCATATCGTCCGGCGTCAGATCGGCGACCCGGCCGTGACCGGCAAGCTTGCCGCGGCGCAGGATGGTGACCTCGTCGGCGAACGCCATCACTTCGCGGAATTTATGGGTGATCATCAGGATCGTCAGGTCGCCGGCGACCACCATGGCGCGCAGCATGCCCAGCACTTCGTCGGCTTCGGCCGGCGTCAGCACCGAGGTCGGCTCGTCCAGGATCAGGAAGCGGCGTTTGAGATAAAGCTGCTTAAGGATTTCGCACTTCTGCCGTTCGCCGGCGGAGATGTCGGAAACCCGCGCATGGAGCGGCACCTTGAACGGCATCCGCGACAGGAACGCCTCGAGTTCCTTGGTCTCCTTGGCCCAGTTCACGATCGCGGGCACGTCGTCGCGCGCCAGCACGAGATTTTCGGCGACCGTCATCGCCGGCACCAGCGTGAAATGCTGGTACACCATGCCGAGCCCGAGCGCGTGGGCGTCCTTCGGGTTGGCGATCGCCTGCTCGCGGCCGCCGACCAGGATGTCGCCCTCGGTGGCGTGATAGTAGCCCATGATGCATTTCACCAGCGTGCTTTTGCCGGCACCGTTTTCGCCGAGCAGCGCATGGAACGAACCCGGTCGCACCTTGAGTTCGACCTTGTCGAGCGCGAGGAAGTCGCCGAATTTCATGGTCACCGCGACGGCGTCGACGCCGAGCGGGCCGTCCGGGAGCGGCGTTTCGCCGATGATCATGACACGGCCTCGATAAACGCCCCTGAGGTGGCGACGGCGCCGAACACGCCGCCCTGCATCTTGATCATCTTCAGCGCGTGTTCGTGATTGCTCTTGTCGGTGGCCGCGCAGCAATCCTCGATCAGGACGCATTCGAAGCCGCGATCATTGGCCTCGCGCATGGTGGTGTGGACGCAGACATCGGTGGTGATGCCGGTCAGCACGATGTTCTCGATGCCGCGCAGGCGCAGCATCAGCTCGAGGTCGGTGGCGCAGAACGAGCCTTTGCCGGGTTTGTCGATGATCGGTTCGCCCGGCAGCGGGGCGAGCTCGGGAATGATCTCCCAGCCGGGTTCGCCGCGCACCAGCACCCGGCCGCAGGGTCCGGGATCGCCGATCCCGGCGCCGATCTGCCGCGATCGCCAGCGCTTGTTGGCGGGCAGGTCGGTCAGGTCGGGGCGATGACCCTCGCGGGTGTGGATGATGTGGAAGTCTTGGCTGCGCATCACGCCAAGCAATTTCTTGATCGGTTCGATCGGCGCCCGGGTTAGCGAAAGATCATATCCCATCTTGTCGACATAGCCGCCGACGCCGCAGAAGTCCGTCTGCATGTCGATGATGATGAGCGCAGTGTTTTGCGGCCGCAGATCGCCATTGTAGGGCCACGCATAGGGTTCGGACTTCAGGAAGCGCTCGGCCATGGGTTTGTCCTTGGGTGTATCCTGTTCGTGCGATTGGAAATTACCTGGTGATCGACAGTTCGGCCGGCGCTCCGGTCAACGTACGCTTCGGCGAGCAGGTGATGATCATGATCGCCAGCGTCAGGATGTAGGGCGCGGCGTTGAACAGATGATAGCCGGAGGTGACGCCGACCGATTGCAGCGCCGGGCCCAGGGCGGCGGCGCCGCCGAAGGCCAGCGACGCCCATAGACACAGCATCGGATCCCAGCGCGCGAAGATCACCAGCGCCACCGCGGTGATGCCCTGGCCGCTGGAAAGACCTTCGTTCCAGCTGCCGGGATAGAACAGCGACAGAAACGAGCCGCCGATGCCGGCGAGGAAGCCGCCGACCATGGTGGCGCGCAGCCGGATGCCGAGCACGGAATAGCCCATCGCGCGCGCCGCGTCGGAGCTTTCGCCGGCAGTGCGGATCAGCAGGCCCCAGCGCGTGGTGCGAAATGCCCAGTAAAGGATCGGCGCCAGCGCGACGCCGATCAGGAACAGCACGTTGATACGCAAGGCGGCGCGAACCTGGGAAATATCGCTCCACCAGCCGAAATCGATCGCAGGCAGTCGCGGCGCGGTGGGCTCGATCAGCGGTTTGCCGAGATAAAAGGCGAGCCCGGTGCCGAACAGCATCAGCGCGATGCCGACCGCGACGTCGTTGACCCGCGGCAGCGAGCAGATGCCGGCATGCAGCGCGCCCAGCAGCGCTCCGGTAACGCCGGCCGCGAGCACACCGAGCCAGGGCGATCCCGTCAGATAGGAAATGCCGTAGGCGCTCATCGCGCCCATCACCAGCGTGCCCTCGAGGCCGAGATTGATGCGCCCGGAGCGCTCGGTGATGCACTCGCCGAGGCTGACGAACAGAAACGGCGTCGAGACGCGGATGGCGCCGCCGAACACGGCGAGCGGTACGGTCCAGAGTCCAATCGTTCCGTCCGCCATCAGGATTTTCCTTTCAGGAAGCCTATTCGTCCGTACACCGCATCGCTGGCGAGCACGAACACGAAGATGATTCCCTGCAGCACCTGTACCGAGGCGTCGGGCAGGCCGAGCCGGCGCTGCAGCAAGCCGCCGCTGGCGCTGATGCCGCCGAGCAGGATCGCAACCGGAATGATCGCCAGCGGATTTTGCCGCGCCAGGAACGCGACCAGAATGCCCGTGAAGCCATAGCCGGCAGCGAGATTGGCGTTGGTGCGGCCTTGCACGGCGGCAACTTCGACCATGCCGGCGAGCCCGGCAGATGCGCCGGCCAGGAAACAGATCGTTAGGATGAGTTTGCTGACGCCGAGGCCGACGATCTTGGCGGCGCGGATGTTGCCGCCGGCCACGCGCGCGGCGAAGCCGAACACCGTATGATAGATCAGGATGTAGGATGCGATCGCGGCGATGATGCCGAACACCAGGCCCCAATGCACGTCGGTGCCGGGGATCGAGCCGATCATGTTGGCGGCGCCGATTTCGCGGGTCGAGGGCTTGTTGAGACTGGCGGGATCGCGCATCGGTCCCTCGACCAGATGGTTGAGGATAGCGAGCGCGATGTAGACCAACAGCAAACTTGAGATCGTTTCATTGACGCCGCGGAATTGCCGCAGGCCCCCCGAGAGCATGATCCAGAGGCCGCCGCCGATCATCCCGGCGCAAACCATCGCCAGTTGCACCACAAAGGGAGGGGCTGATTGCAGCAGCAGCGCCACGCCGGTGGCGGAGAGCGCGCCGACCAGTAGCGCACCTTCGCCGCCGATGATGACCATTCCGAGTTGCGCGGGCAGGGCCGCGCACAACGCCGTCAGGATCAGCGGCGCAGCGCGCGTGAGGCTGTTTTGCCAGGAGAACCAGGTTCCGAACGCACCCTGGTACATATAGAAATAGAGATCGAGCGGACTTTTGCCGAACAGGAACACGAATATGCCGAACACACCGAGCGCGGCGATCAGTGCCGCGCTCGGAATGAGGATGTATTCGATCGACGTGCCGTAGCGTTGGAGGAATCCGGGATCGGCCGCCGGAGCTTTGGCGACGGTATCAACGGGCTCCGCCACGTCTGTCGTCATGAAGTGGCTCCGATGACGCCTTCCACCAAGTAATCCATCTTCTCGAGTTCGGGATCCTTCTGGCCGCGGTCGGTGCCGGCCGCGATCACGGTCTTGCCCTTGTTGTCCACGATCGGACCCTTGAAGATGGTGTAGGTTCCGGCGACCAGCTTGGCCTTGATGTCGTCGGCATGCTTGCGCGCTTCGGCCGAAACCGCCTCGCCATAGGGCGAGCATTTGACGATCTCTTCCTTGAGGCCGCCGCGGTAGAAGTTCGGAATCGCCTCGCCGGCCTGGATCATCTTGACGAATTTCGGATACAGCGCTTCCCAATTCCACTCGGCGCCGGTGAGATAGGCCTTCGGCGCCAGCGGCGACTGGTTGACGTGATAGCCGCAGACCATCGCGCCACGGCGCGCGGCGTTCTCGACCATGGTCTTCGGTCCGTCGACGTGACAGGTCAGGACGTCGACGCCTTGGTCGATCAGGCTGTTGGTGGCTTCGGCTTCCTTGACCGGCATCGACCAGTCACCGGTGAAGATCACCTGCGTGGTGGCTTTCGGATTGGCGAGCCGGGCGCCGAGCGTGAAGGCGTTGATGTTGCGCAGCACCTGCGGGATCGGTTTGGCCGCGACGAAACCGAGCTTGCTGGTTTTCGAGGTGTAGCCGGCGACGATGCCCGAGATGTACTGGGCTTCGTCGATATAGCCGAAATAGCTGCCGGCGTTCTTCGGATCCTTGTCGCTCCACAAGCCGCCGCAATGCTCGAAATGCAGCTTCGGAAACTTGGCGGCCATCTTGACCACGTGCGGATTGTAGTAACCGAACGAAGTCGGGAACAGCACCGTCGCCCCGTCGAGATTGACCATGGACTCGATGGTCTTCTCGACCGCATCGGTCTCGGGGACTTTTTCTTCCTCGACCACCTTTAGGCCCGACAGTTTCTTCAGCGCCGCGGCGCCTTGCGCGTGCGACTGGTTGTAGCCGTAGTCATCGCGCGATCCGACATAGATGAAGCCGATCGTCATGTCGGCTGCGGCGGCGGAACGCACGCCCAAAGCCGATCCGAGTGTCAACGCGGCGCCCCCCTGCAAGAGATGCCGCCTTGAAATCCTGCCAAAATCCATTGGTTGCTCCTCTGGCGGACGGACCGCCGCTAAACCCCGCGGCTTCGCCCGAAGCGGCGGAGCCCACGACCAGATTCGCAATCTTCGTGCCAATGCCTATTATGGTCTCATATATTTTTAAGGCATTGATATTGTTGTATTTTACTAAGTAAAATTCCTTCGTTCAATTATTGAGCAAAGAAATTGCAGATTAAAATATGAGCTTATTTTTTACGTTGTATGCAAGTGAGTTAAGCAAGCTTAACCTTTTCAGAGATGCTTGGCGGCCCGAAAGCGCGAGAATCCGGCTCCGGAGCCGTGCAGGCGGGACGGGGACTTGATTCCTGGACACCAGGGAGGGAGCGGTCAGCTCTCGCAAGTGAGCGTCAGCTTTCGCGGCATCGGATGGCCGAGACAGCCTTGCGCTGCGCAGAACGCGCCGACCAAACGCGCGACCATGGCCGTCGAGGCTATTGGCCCGCCATCGGCCTGGTCCAACCGGTTGGCGGCTTCTCCGGCTTGCCGCCGGAGCGTGGCTTCATCGAGCGTCAAAAGCTTGCCGCCGTGAAATACCACACGTCCGCCGATCATGACGGTGTCGACCGAAGCGCCGTTCTCGCCGAATACCGTCTGAACAAGCGGCGCGCGCAGCGGCACGAAATGCGGGCTGTCGAGCCGCAGGAAGACGATGTCGGCCTCGTAGCCTGGCGCCAGTCGGCCGATCTTGTCGAAGCCGAGTACCTTGGCCGATCCTTCGGTCGCCAGATGAAGCGCCTCATGCGCGGAAAGCCAGTGATCGGTGACCGGGCCCTCGATCCGCGACAGATAGGAGGCGAGCCGCGTCGCTTCGAACATGTTCTGCCCGTCGGACGTATTGCTGGCGTCGGTGCCGATTCCAACGGTGACGCCGCTTCTCAGCATCTGGCGCACCGGTGCCACGCCCGATCCCAACCGAAGGTTGCTCGACGGGTTATGCGCGACCTTGACGCCAGCGGAGGCGAGCCGGGTGATGTCATCGTCGTCGAGCCAGATCGCGTGCGCCGCGCTGAGGCGCTCGGACAGAAAGCCGATGTGATCGAGATGCCCGACCAGGCTCTTGCCGTAGCGGGATTGTCCGATCGCGGCCTGTGCGCGCAATTCCGCCAGATGGGTTTGCAAGGGCGCCCGGTGCTCGTGCGCCAGTTCCGCGCATCGGATCAGGAATTCGTCGGAGCAATGCAATGGAATGGTCGGGCCCAGCCCCGGCCGGATGTAGCGGCGATCGAACTCCCAATTCGCCAGGATGTCGGTGCAGGCCGCAAACGTGGCTTCGAACGGCGCGGCTTTGAGTCCGGCGTACTGCGCTTGTAGTTCGTCTGGCAACGCTTCCAGCAGACCCGGCAGTGCCTGATAGATGGTGCGGTCGGCGATCATCGGGGCGACCACCGCGCGCATGCCGGCGTCGCGATAGGCGCGGGCCACCGCGGAAATGCCCTCGCGCGAGGGACCCGGGAATTCGACCGTGAGGTCGAAGCATGCGGTGCATCCCTTACGGATCATCTCGGCGGCGGAAAGCGCCGCGCTGAGATACTTATCGTCGATGCCGCGCGACCGTGTGCTGGCCCCCGCACCGGTGAGGAACATCTCGAGCGAGACCTTGTCGTCCACCGCGCCGCGATTGAGCGCGCCGTGCGAATGCGTGTGCGCGCTGATCAGGCCCGGCATCAGCAACCGGTCATCGGCCGATATCACCTCGGCGTCGTCGGATACGCCGAACCCGGGATTGTCGATCGCCAGGATCAGGCCATCCTCGATCAGCATGTCCTTGGCCGTAGCTTCGCCGTCCGCGTCGAGGACGAGGCCGCCGCGAATGATGGTGCGGCGCCCGGTCATGCCTCGAAATCGGCCAGCGTCGGCGTCGGCATCTCGAAGCGGTCGCGGATGGTGGTGCAGGTATCGCCGCCGAGGCGGGCGATGGCGTCGAGTTTGGCAGGGTCGATCCGCATCCGGTCGGTATCGATGATGTCGCGCTGATAATGCGCGAACACGATCTCACCCAAAATGATCTGGCGCGATTTTCCCAATTCCAGGGTGACGTGGCGGCGGCATTCGAACGACGCCGGCGCCTCCTTGATCCAGGGCGAGGCCACCACCGTGCCCGGCATCGCGGTCAGTCCTGCCGCGTGCAATTCGTCGCAGCCGGTGGCAAACGGCACCGCGCAGACATGCATCGCCTCGGCGATCGCGCGCGATACGATGTTGACGGTAAATACTTCGGTCAGGCGGATATTGAGCGCGGTGTGCTTGAACGACATGTCAGGGTGGTTCTCGACCCCGAGCGCCAGGATCGGCGGATCTGCCGACAGGCAATTGAAGAAGCTGAACGGCGCGGCGTTGATCCGCCCTTCGGGATCCACCGTCGTTACCAGCGCGATCGGTCGCGGCACCACGGTGCCGATCATCAATTTGTAGCGGTCGCGTGCCGACAGGGTCCGGAAGTCGAACGTAACAGCGTCAGGTGTCGCGATGGCGTCCATCATGTGCTCTCGATCGACGGGGCGCCGGCATGGGCCTGCAGAAAGCGTTCCTCCCACCAGGAGAACAGGAGGTCGCGCAACGCCGCGGCATCATCCTCGCCATAGATATCGCTGCGCTTGACCGCGTTGAACATCGCGAGTTCTTCGGGGGAAAGCGAAACCGCGAGGTCCGTGACCACGATCGGCGTGTTGGGGAATTCCGGTTTGTAGGCCGGATCGCGCCGCAACGGCCGGTCGGTCTTGATGGTTGGATTCCGGAAATCCTTTGGCGTGCGCTGGCTGGCGAGCATCGGTGTCTTCGGCACTTGGGCGAGATCGGCGTCGGTTGCGGCGAACACCGTCAGCTTCAGCGGCTTCAGTGCAAAATTGCTGGTCTTCATCACGTCGGCGCCGCAGACATTGGGCACCGCCAGCACATCCATCAGCGCCAGCAGATCGACATAGTCGCCGGGCTTGGTGGTCTGCCGCGTCATGAAGGCGTGGCCGTCATCGTCGACGCCGGTGCACATGAACAAATTGAAGGAGTCGTGCACGTCATCCGGCGTCAGGCCGTATTCGCGCTGCGCCTCGGCCTGGATGTCGTGACAATTGGTGTGCACGGCGAAGCCGTAGGCGGCCTCATAGACATAGGCACTGCAACGCGGGAACAGCACGTCGTTGCGGCCGACGGTATCCTCCAGAATATAAAGCATCGCGCGCTCGCGCGGCGGCGCAGACCACATGAAGGTGCCGGTGGTCGGGTGAAAGCCGTGCACGGTGCGGGTGCGGCCGCAATGCATGAACTCCTTGTAGTCGTGCAGATTGAAGCAGTTGAAGTCGGCGCACTGGCCGCCCTCGACCTGCTCGATGCGCAGGATCTGCCCCTTCAGCAGTTCGATCGCCTTGCCGGTGCCGGGCTCCATCACGAATTCGGAGATAATCTGGCGGCCGGTCATTGCGCCTGCTCCATGCCGCTCTTGTGGGCTTCGGTCTTGCGCGCGGCGGCATATTCATGAAGCGCCAGCCGCACCAGCGCCACGCGGTCCGGCGCCACGCCTTGCGCGATCGTGCGATCGATCAGCTCCAGTTGCTGCTGGTTCAATCGCAGTTTGACCACCGTCTCGGCCATTGGCGCTCCTTAAACTGTATACAGGATCAGGTTTATAACCTGCGTTCTGAGATGCTCATTCAGGTCGCTTGATGGACCACTTCTGGCGAATACGCCCCGTGCAAAGCGGGCGCCTTTCCGATTATTCCTGCTTTTAAAGGCTTCTCGAAGCGCAAAGTTTAGGCGATGTGCTGCCGAATCTTCGAGCGCGTCGAACAAAATTCCCGCATCGTGTGTACCAAATACCGAATTATCGTATGCGCCGAGGCGCGAGATCGGACGCGCCGAAAGCCTGACGGCGTTTTCGGATGAGCCATCCCGGATGAGCAAGAAATCCACCCGCGTTGATTTCGCCTGCAAGGCGTTGCGGCAGGCCATTATCGAGCAGGCTTTGCCGCCGGGCACCAAGCTGCCGGAGGACGAACTCGGCGCACGCTTCGGCATGAGCCGGACCCTGGTTCGCGCAGCGCTGGCGCAATTGCAGTCCGAAGGCCTTGTGGATGCGCCGCCGCGTCGTACCGCAACCACGGCAAAGCCGACGCTGGAACAAGCGAAGGAAGTCTTTGAAGTTCGCCGCACGCTGGAGCGCGAGGTGGTGCGACTGGTCATCTTGCGCTGGCGCGCCGAGTTCGGCGCCGAGCTCGAGGGACACGTCCGCCAGGAGGACGCTGCGCGCAAGGGCGGCGATGAACGGGTGTCGATCCGGCTCGCGGGTGAATTCCACACCAAGCTCGGCGAGCTCTCGGGCAACGCCTTGCTCGCCCGCTATCTCGGCGAGGTGGTGTCGCGTACGTCGCTGATCCTGGCGCTCTATGGCCGGCCGCATTCCGCCGATTGCGCCGTCAGCGAGCATCGCGAAATCGTCGCCGCTTTGCGCGGGCGTGACGCGGCGGCCGCGATCGCGGTGATGGATCACCATCTCGGCGCGGTTGAACATCGCGCGATGCTCGACCAGGACCGCGACGGACAATTCGATCTCGGCACCGTGCTGTCGCGCTATGTCGAGGACAACGTCACGCCATCGAAAGTCGCGCGGCTGCCGAAGGGCAGGAAGCGAGCATCGAAATGACCTCCACCCACCGTGCCCCGCTGATGTCGCATCAGCCAGGTGTCAGCCTTCAGGGAGATTGTTCATGACCAAATATTTGTTATCGCGCCGCTCGTTCCTGGGCGCTGCCGCCGCGAGCCCGTTCATCCTCTCGGGGCGGGCCGATCCGGCGCTCGCCGCCGGCGTCACCGTCGGCATCATCTATGTCGGGTCGCGACAGGATTACGGCTGGAACCAGGCCCACGCGGTCGGCGCCCAGGCGCTCAGAGAAATTCCCGGCGTCAAAGTGGTCGAGGAAGAGAATGTGCCGGAGACGGTCGCGGTGGCGAAGACCATGGAGTCGATGATCAACATCGATGGCGCCACGCTGCTGTTTCCGACCTCGTTCGGCTATTTCAACCCGTTCATGGTCGACGAAGCGAAGAAATATCCCAAGATCGAGTTTCGTCACCCGACCTCGCTGTGGCAGGAGGGCAAGGACCCGACCAACGCCGGGGGCTATTTCTGCTATCTGGATCAGGGACATTACGTCAACGGCATCGCCGCCGGGCTGTCGACCAAGTCCAACAAGATAGGCTACGTCGCGGCGAAGCCGATCCCGCTGGTGCTGCGCAACGTCAACTCGTTCATGCTCGGCGCACGCAAGGTCAATCCGAACGTCACGGTGCAACTCATCGTCACCGGCGACTGGTCGCTGCCGGTGCGCGAGGCCGAAGCCGCCAACGCGCTGGTCGATGCCGGCTGCGACATCGTCGCCTGTCACATCGACAGCCCCAAGGTGGTGATCGAGACCGCCGAGAAGCGCGGCGTGAAGAGTTGCGGCCATAACGCCAACCAGGCCGATCTGGCGCCGAAGGGATTCATCACCGGCGCCGAACTGAAGTGGGGCACGATCTACAAGAGCTTCGCCGCCATGATCGCCAAGGGCGAGAAGTTGCCGAACATGGTGATCGGCGGTTACGACAAGGACATGGTGGCGAGTTCGCCGTTCGGCGCCGGCGCCAGCGAAGCCGGCAGGAACGCCGCGATGGCCGCGATATCGGACCTCAAGGCGGGCAAACCGATCTTCACCGGCGAAATCAAGAGCAACACCGGCAAGCTGATCTCCAACAAGGACACCGGGCTCTATGATCCGTCGCTGGAACACACCGACTATCTGATCGAGGGCATCGTTGGTACCGTTTGATGTTACACGTGCAAGGGGGCATCATGGTTCCCTTGTCCGCTCGCCGCCCTTTGAGACCGTGCCCGCATCTGCTATTTCGGATTTACCGGGCCTGAACTTTAAAAGCTTCTTCCAAATGAACCTTTGAACGTGGAGTGTCTGATATGCCATCCAAGCTAACGCGCCGCCAAGCTCTCGCCATTCCCGCCGGTCTCGCTTTGGGAAGCCTCATTGGCCGTCCCGCCTTTGCCGCCGAGCCGGTCAAAATCGGTTTGGTTGCGGCGTTATCGGGACAATCCGCCAAATCGGGCGAGGGGATCACCCGCGGCCTCACCATCGCGATCGATGAGATCAACGCCAAGGGTGGCGTGCTGGGCGGGCGGATGCTCGAACTGGTGCGTCGCGACGATGAATCGAACCCGGCCAAGGGCCAGACCGCGGCGCGCGAACTGATCGACAAGGAAGGCTGCGCGATCCTGTTCGGTGGCATCGACAGCCCGGTCTCGCAGGCCATCGTGCCGCTGGTGAACCAGGCGCAGGTGCCGTTCATGGGCGTGTGGGCGGCGGCGACCAACATCACCCGCAACGGCGCCAATCCAAACTACGCGTTCCGCGTCTCCGCCGTCGACGTTCTGGTCGACCGCGCGCTGATCAAGCACGCGATGACGAGCTTCAGTTCGAAGACGCCGGGCCTGATGCTGGTCAACAATGGCTGGGGTGAATCCAATCTTGGCGGTTTGACTGCAGCCGCCGGTGCGGCCGGCATCAAGCTCGCGGGCGCGGAGAAATTCGAAGACAAGGACGTTGACATGACGCCGCAACTGCAGCGGCTGCGCGATGCCGGCGCCGATGCGGTAATCCTGGTCGGCAACGCCGCGCCGGGCGCGCAAGTGGTGAAATCGCTGCAGAAGTCCGCTTGGGCTGTGCCGGTGATCTCGCATTGGGGCATTTCCGGCGGACGTTTCCCGGAGCTGGCCGGCTCCTGGGCCAGCAAGGTGCATTTCGTGCAGACCTACAGCTTCTTCGGCACGCAGAACGATGTCGGCAAGCGCGTGCTCGCGGCGCTGATGGCGAAATATCCTGACATCAAGGGCCCCGGCGACGTGACGCCGCCGGTCGGCGTCGCCAACGCCTACGACGCGATGCAACTCACCGCGCTGGCGCTGACCAAGGCCGGCTCCAGCGAAGGCCCCAAACTGCGCGAAGGGTTTTTGGCGATCGACGGCTATCAGGGCCTGATCAAGAACTACACCAAACCCTTTACCGACGAAAACCACGACGCCCTCAATGAAAACGATTATGTGATGGTCCGTTACAACGGAGATCAGATCGAGCCCATCACCGGATAACTCATGCTCGCGACCGCACTCGTCTCGGGGCTCAGCCTCGGCAGTATCTACGGCCTCATCGCACTTGGCTTTACGCTGACATTCTCCGTGTCCGGCACGGTGAATTTCGCGCAAGGATCCTCTGTGATGCTTGGGGCCGTGATCTGCCACGCGCTGGCGGTCAGCCTGCATTGGCCGATGCTGGCTGCGGTGCCGGTGGCGCTGTTCGCCTGCGCGGTGTGGGGGTTGATCGTCGAGCGGATCGCGGTGCGGCCGTTCGTCGTGCGCGGCACCAATTCCTGGCTGATGGCGACGGTTGCTCTCGGCATCGTGCTCGACAATGTCGCGATGGTGTTTTTTGGCAAGGAACCGCGCGCACTGCCGTCGTCTTTGGCCGATGATCCCTGGGTGATCGGCAAGGTAGGCATCTTCCCGCTGCAGGTGTTGATTCCGGTGGTGGGATTGGGGCTGGCGTGGCTGGTTCATCTCGGCATGGTCAGGACCGGCCTCGGGCTGAAGCTGCGCGCGGCGGTCGATAATCCCGATGCGGCACGGCTGATGAGCATCGACGTGACGCGTCTGGTCGCGCTGACCTATGCGGCTGCGGCGCTGCTGGCCGGGATCGGCGGCATCCTGATCGCGCCGCTGTATAATGTGGCCTACGACATGGGGACCTTGTTCGGCATCAAGGCCTTTGCGGTCGCGATATTGGGCGGTCTGACCAATCCCTGGGGCGTCGTGATTGCGGGCCTCGCTTACGGTCTGGTGGAAGCCTGCGCCACGACCTGGCTCGGATCTTCCAGCACCCAGATCGTGACATTCACTGCTGTCATCGCAGCCCTTGCCTTGGCGCCGTCAGGATTGTTCGGCAGCCGGAGCAAGGCGCGTGTATAGCGGCGCGTATGAAGGCGAGTGTATGAAGGCCTTGGCATGAAGGCGATGACCATCGCAGGAAGCGCGATCCTGATCGCCGCGGCGGCGGCCGTCTGCCTGTTTGCGCCCGGCTATTACGGATATTTGCTGGGGACGCTGGCGACCACCGCGCTGGTCGGCGTTGGCCTGAACGTCTTGCTCGGCCTCGCCGGCGAAGTGTCCTTGGGGCAGGCCGGATTTCTCGCGCTTGGCGCTTACGGCGTCGGCATTCTCACCACCAAGGCCGGGCTTGGTTTCTGGGAAGCGCTGCCGCTCGCGGTACTGCTGGTAGCCGCGATATCGGCCGTTCTCTCGATTCCCGCGCTTCGCGTCACCGGGCCTTATCTTGCGATGGTCACCATCGCATTCGGCTTCATCGTCGAGTCGGTGTCGGTGGAGTGGCAAAATCTCACCGGCGGCGCCAGCGGCCTGTCCGGCATTCCGGCGCCATTTAGTACCGGCGGCACCGCGTTGCTCGCGTGCGGCTTCTGCGCATTGGCGCTGATTTCGTTTTATTGGTTCGTGCAAAGCCCGCTTGGGCTGGCGATGCAGGCAACAGCCTCGGCGCCGGCGGCCGCGCGAAGCATTGGTATTGGACCGTTACCGGTGCGCACGGTGGCCTTTGTGCTGTCGGCGGCGGCGGCTGGTCTTGCCGGTGGCTTGCAAGCGGCGCTGACCGGTTTCATTGCGCCGAGCTCATTTCCGTTTTCGCAATCGATTCTGTTTCTGCTGGTCGTGGTGCTTGGCGGCGCCGGTCGCACCCTCGGCCCGCTGCTCGGCGCTGCGGTCGTTGTGTTGCTGCCGGAGGCGCTTGCGAGCCTGGCCGAATATCGCCTGCTGGTGTTCGGTGCGGGGCTGCTGGTCGTGCTCTGGCTGGCGCCGGGCGGGATCGCCGGGGCCATCGCGCGCCTTATCAAGCCGCCGGAATCTGTTCCGGCGTCGTCGCCGGACATCAAGCTTGCACTCGCTCATATCGCAGGCTCCAGCGGAGATCTGGTCGCGCAAGGCGTTCGCGTCGCGTTCGGTGGTGTCGTTGCGGTCGCGGGCGTCGATCTGAAGGCGCAAGCCGGCCGCATCACCAGCGTGATCGGCCCCAACGGCGCCGGCAAGACCACCTTGCTCAATCTGGTCAGCGGCTTTCAAGCGCCCGATACCGGCACAGTGAAAGTCGGAAGCAACGAGATCACCGCCAGGCCCGCCTATGAGGTCGCGCAGAACGGTCTGGCGCGCACCTTCCAGACCGCGCAGCCGTTCGGCAATCTCAGTGTGATCGATAATATCCGCCTCGGGCTGTTGTGCGGCGCCTGGCGCGGCAACGCGTCGACAGATCTGGCGCGATCGCTCTTGGCGCTGGTCGGCTATTCCGGCTCGGAAACACGGCTGGCCGCAACGCTGCCGCACGTCGATCGCCGGCTTATCGAGATCGCGCGCGCGCTAGGCACCGCACCTGCGGTGCTGCTGCTGGATGAGCCGGCCGCCGGCCTCGACGATGTCGATACCGCCAAACTGGGGGCCTTGCTGCAGCGCCTGGCGCGTGCCGGGCTCGCCGTCGTGCTGGTCGAGCACGATATGTCGCTGGTGATGTCGATTTCCGACGACATCGTGGTGCTGGATGCCGGCCGTCGCATCGCCGCCGGCACGCCGGCGGTGGTTCGTGCCGATCCCGCCGTCAAGGCCGCCTATCTCGGCAGCGCCACGCTGGCGCGTCCGACGGTCATCCGAAAGGCCGGCGCTTCCGTGCTCGAGGTCCGCGAACTGAATGCCGGCTACGGCGCGCTTGGCGTGCTCGACGGAGTAGGCCTGCAGGTCGGGCGAGGCGAGACCATCGCGGTGCTCGGCCCCAACGGCGCCGGCAAGTCGACTCTGATGAAGGCGTTGAGCGGTCTGCTGCGTCCCGTCACGGGCAATATCGACTTTGGCGGCGCGGACTTGACGAAACTTCCGGCGCATCTGGTCGCGCGCGCCGGCCTGATCCTGGTCCCCGAGGGACGCCAGGTGTTTCCGCATCTGACGGTTGCCGAGAATCTTCGTCTGGGCGCGACGCGCCGACACGATTTCGAACTGGCCGAAATCGAACCGATGCTCGAACGGTTTCCGCGGCTGCGGCCGCGTCTTCATACGGCCGCCGGTCTGCTATCGGGCGGTGAGCAGCAAATGTTGGCGGTGGCTCGCGGTCTGCTGGCGCGGCCGGATATGCTGCTGCTGGACGAGCCGTCTTTGGGATTGGCGCCCGCGGTCGCAGACGAATTGTTCGGGCAATTCGCCAAATTGCGGGACGAGGGCATGACGCTTTTGATCGTCGATCAGATGGCCGATCATGTGCTAGCCATTGCCGATCGCGGCTATGTGCTCGGCGGCGGCCGCGTGGTCACAGAGGGCCGTGCCGAGGAGCTGCGTGATACGAAACTGGATGAGGCCTATCTCGGTGCCGATCCCGCTGTGGTGAATTGATGGATTTGATCGTTCGTAACGCCTGCGTCCTGCAGGAGGGCGCGCTTCGTGTCGTCGATATCGGCGTTCAGGACGCAAGGATCGCGGCGGTGTCAGCCGATCTCGGCGCCGACGCGCCTGAACTGGACGCCGCGGGCTGCCTCGTCGTAGCCGGCATGATCGAGACTCATATCCACCTCGACAAGACCTGCATCATGGATCGTTGCCATATCGAGGAGGGCACGGTCGCCGAAGCCGTCCGGATCACTGCGGCGGCGAAAACACAATTCACCGTCGAGGACGTTTACGCGCGCGGCAAAAAGACCCTGGAGCGCTGCATCAGCCACGGCACCATGCACATGCGCACCCATGTCGAACTCGATCCGGGCATCGGCATGATCGGTTTCGATGCGGTCGAGCAATTGGCGCGCGATTACGCCTGGGGGATGGATGTCGAACTCTGCGTGTTTCCGCAGGAGGGACTGACCAACAATCCCGGCACCGAGGAATTGCTGATCGAGGGCTTGCGCCGCGGCGCACGCGCCATCGGCGCGGTGCCGTATTTCGACACCGACCCGCGCGGTCAGATCGATCGCATCTTTAGAATCGCGCGCGATTTCGATGCCGAAATCGATATGCATCTCGACCTCGGTGAAACCACGGACGGCATGCAGATCGAATATGTCTGCCGCAAGACCGAGGAATATCGCTGGGGCGGCCGGGTGGCGGTCGGGCACGCGACGCAAATGTCACTGTTGCCACCGGATCGCTTCCGCGCCATCGCCGCCACACTCGCTAACGCCGGCGTCGCCGTGACGATCCTGCCCTCGACCGATCTGCATCTAATGGGCCGCAGCCACGATCACGCCATTCCGCGCGGCGTGGTCGCGGCCGGGCCGCTGCGGGAGGCGGGGGTCACCTGTTCGATCTCGACCAACAACGTGCTTAATCCGTTCACGCCCTACGGCGACGGCTCGCTGATCCGGATGGCCAATCTCTATGCCAACGTCTGCCACGTTTCGCGGCCGTCCGATCTGGTCGGCTGCCTCGACATGATCACGGGTGCCGCGGCGCGGCTGATGCGGCTCGACGATTACGGCATCAAGATCGGAGGCCCGGCCGATCTCGTCTGCATCGATGCACACGCGCCGGCAGAAGCGATCGCAACGCTGGCGCAGCCGCTATGGGGCCTCAAGCGCGGCCGCGCCTCGTTCACCCGGCCGCGTCCGCAGTTGCATCCGCTATAATCTCTGGATCAATGACGCCGTTGGATGGGGAGCGCATTATTCACGCTCGTTTTTCGAAATGGACTGTCCTACTCGCGAAAGCGGATGTCCTAATTAGTTAGACAAGTGCCCAATTAGAAATTTCGCACTTTATGTCGGCTACCGGACTGAATTTATTTCCAGGCCTGATTATAGTTAACTATCCGTCAGGGAGCGGTCGAGCCGGGCGAGGTTGGCCAAGACCTGCGGGCGCTTACTTGCCCATGTGTCTATAGCAACAAGGGACGCAGTCGTGTCTCGTCAGCCTCGGCTGCATCGAGACCGACATTTGGAATTCGCAAATCGGAAGCTCGATTGATCGATCTCGATCCGGGTCGAGATACATTCACCAACGTCGTCGCGGTTGCCAAGGAAACCCGCAAGGTCATTTCATCGACAGCTTTCACGATGGCCCTCTTCCTGCAGTCCCGTCTCTTCTATCGTCAAAGGTCGTCCAATACCTGTGGCGTGTGACTAATTGTCCCGCCGTCGGGCTCGAACCACCTCAAGGTGGCGAGTTAACCGACGGCGCGTACATATCTTCACAAATTCAACCTTGATTGGTCCCATGGAGAAAGTGATGATTAACAAATAGTTCAAAGTTTTTAGTGTAATTGCGTAAATAGGTCATATCGTGCAGCCCGCTACACAAACAATTCTTGTTGGGCCTCGTACCTTGCGGCGTGAAGGCATTGCACGAGCGCTCGACCTAACGGATTTCCGGATCGTCGCAGCTGAGGACGACATTCGGAAGATTGACTTGGACGGTCTCGCAGAGCGGACTTGTCTCCTCATTGTCGAATGTAGCCACGACCTCAGCAGTGCAATTCAACAAATTCAGCACTTCAAGGCCGCGTTTCCTGACGGCAAGGTGGCACTATTCGCCGACCATCTCAGTTTAGAGGAGCTGCTGTCCGCCTTTCACGCGGGCACGAACGCATACTTCGTCAACGTGCAGACGTGCGAAGCGTTCATCAAGGCACTCGAGCTTGTTATGCTCGGCGAGATGGTCCTGCCCTGCGAATTGCTGAGGCTCATCGGTAAGGAAACGCAAGAGCCCCCTAGAGGCACTTACAGCGCGTGCAACAATGGACATGGCGGAGCGACGGAAGAGCGCGAACACGAGCCTCGGCTGTCGGAACGCGAAAGATTTATCCTGCGATGTATTATCGAAGGTGACTCAAACAAACATGTCGCGCGCAGACTTAATATTGCCGAAGCGACCGTAAAAGCTCATGTCAAGGCGATCCTTCGCAAGATTCAGGTTCGAAACCGTACCCAGGCCGCCATGTGGGCAATGAGCAAGCAGGGGAATGATATTCTCGCATTGAAAGACGACATAGCGCCGCCTCTCGCCTCGGTCTTGCCGGTAGGTGAAGTCGCTGCAAGCTGCTTGCAGATTGGCAACGGCTACAAGATCGATATCGTCGCACATGATGATCCATTGCCGACTGAGATATCGCAAGACAAATAGATCATACGTCGGCTGATGCTTGAGCGCGAGAAAGACGAAGCAATGAGGAGCGCCATCTTTGGTCTGCTCACCCGAAGGGCAAGGCTCATATTCGATTGGCGTGCCAGACTGAGAAGCGAGCTGCTCGGCAGCGGTGAAGAAAACACGACCGGATGGAAGGTAGATCTGGTTTTGACCGACAATCGCTTTTGCGATTGATCGGGTGCATGTCCTCCAAGGTGCACGCCCGTCGGTATTCGATATTGGACCATTCTCAGCGCGCAAGTTACAGCTGCGCCAGTCGTCGACATCGTGGAGAAGGACGACGCCTGTCCGAAGCGGAAAAAGCCGCGAAGAGGATCGATGGCAGAGTAAGGAGCTGTCATCCCTCGTCCGCTGGGCGCTTCAGGGTTGCAGGCAAGGCGTCCCGAAATCGTACATTTCGGCCTGCCCTCGGAAAGGGATCAGCCCGGAACTTAGTTAAGTTCCGTTGCTGGCTCCCTAAATGATTGCGGCAGCGCGACAATTCGCCCGCGGAACTCAGCTGACGAGGGGGCATTGCTTTATTGATTTCGCGCAAGGAGTCCGCTAAAAAGTGATAATTGAAGTGAAGGACGACATAATTCTTATTCGCGATCTAGAGTGTGCAGGTGCCGCTTGCTTTCTCTCGACGTCGACTATTCTACGATCATTTGGCTTCGGCATTGCATTCACTAGTGCTCGCGAAAATATTACGCGAATTGTCCGTACAGCCGGGCGTTTCCTTTTTGTTGCCTTCGGCGTCGCACGGACGCTTCGCACACCGCGAGTATCGAGATTCGTGCTGCTATGCGATGGTCAATGAATTCGAAGTCACCGATTAGAATCCTGGTCGTGGATGACGAGCCGGCTATTCGCTCGATCCTTCGACGTGGCCTGGAAAAAGAAGGCTATGAAGTGTCGGAAGCCAGCAACAAGGCTGAGCTCCTGCGGTGTCTTGAGACGGGCTCCATCGATCTAATTACGCTTGATCTCGATCTTGGTGGAGAGGATGGGTTGGAGCTGGCTCGAGAGGCCCGAGCGCAGCATAACATCCCCATCGTCATGATTACCGGGAAGGGCGATGTATTCGTGCGGGTCGCCGGGATGGAGCAAGGTGCCGACGACTACATCGTCAAACCGTTTCACATTCAAGAGGTGCTCATGCATGCTCGTAGCGTCCTGCGCCGCTACGAACTGGAATCCGTTGCAGAAGACTTCGACAATTTCGTCGGTGTTCCCGCGGAGCGCTACAAATTTGACGGTTGCATATTGGACGTTCCGCGGCGCGAGTTGAAGACTGCAGATGGCGAGACCATCGATTTAACCGATGCCGAATTCGGTCTTCTCTCAAGTTTTTTGAGGCAGCCGGCTCGCATCCTGTCCCGGGACGAATTGATGCACGCACTCAAGGGCCGTAACTGGTCGCCCGAGGACCGCACAATCGACGGACACGTAGCTCGGCTGAGGCGAAAGATCGATTTCCGATCCGAGATGCCAAGATTGATCAAGTCTGTCCGCGGCGTCGGGTATGTGTTCACAGGCGATGTTGAACCACTGTGCAATTTCGAACCCGCGTCGTCTTAGTGTAGGACGAGAATCGTCGTACTCGATCTATCGTTCGTTTGGACACAATTACTGCGCAAAATGCGTTCCGCGCTAGTCGCGAGGGGAACCGGACCCATTGGCTAATCCGCGTATTCCACGCGTTCGAGCATCGGCGTGAGCCGCGGCACATCCCTTCGTAGCGCCGTGATCGTTGCGCGATCATACGCATTCGCCTGGGCCCGCAGGTTCGTCACCCCTCCAGCCACGTCGATGACGAAAGCGCCGTATCTTTGATAGGCGCGAAAGACCTTCTGTCCGAGAGGCGATAGCCCTTGCGGCATAGCTACGGTGGGCGGGATCGCCAAGCGTTGCCCCTCCTGAAGCAGGCCATTTGGATTGCGTCCGTCACCGCTAATCGCCCGTCCGGTGTGACCAGGCTTTGCAAGAGCCATGTCGATGGAGATCTGAAGAGCGTGCGTGATCTCGCCGCGATCCGTCTCCTCTTGAATGAGCATGCCGGCGAGTTGGCTTGAACCGGTTGCAACTATGCCGGCGCCGAGAAACGGGGATGCTCGTCCCCAGCCGTTGCCACTGATGACGTTCGTGGTGCCGTAAGATCGAGCGGTCGCCTCGGTGAGGTTGAGGCGCTTGAATTGCCAGAAATTGTGCACGGCGTCGCCGTCGATCACCAACAACTCGCCATCGGAGCCGACAGCGCCGTCGGCGTCGGGTGGCATGCGGACGCTGACGATGCCTCCCGGGTATCCCCAGCCGGGCGGACACTGGACGGATACGACCGGGTCAGAATTCGATGCTGCGTAGATGGCCGGAGAGTAGCTGTTCCAGGCCACGCCGAAGCGAGCCGAGATTGGCCAGTCGACCTTCTGGTAGACGGCTCCTTCTGCAATCGGCGTATTCCACGAGGATGATGCGGCGAAAGGCCGTTCTCCGATCACGAACTGTTCGGCCCGGTTCTGGCGGGCGCCCTCGGCCGGGGCGGGGGTGTGGTATGGCACCAAGATCGCGCCTGCCAGCGCCAGCGGAGCCAGAGATTTCAAATGAGAGCGGAAACGTCGAGACCGCACACGATGCGACATCATGGAGTCATCCTTCCAAATGGTGCTCAACAAGAATTTCATGGCCTCGCGTTTTCCGAAAGAGGCACATCAACCGGTCGCAAGCAGCATCAAGCCGATCGGCCGATCTCTCTCATCGCTCGGTCCGGATCCAGTCGATCTGGCGGTTGACGAAGAAGCGGACGAACGAAGGAATCTTCAGTAAGCAATAGCCAGGCACTGCTGTCAGTTCGCGCAGCGAAACTGCGCCTCGCCCGAAGCGCCACCACGCGGCACTGATAGAGACAACAAGGCAGGCCAGCGCAGCCGAGGAGACAACGAGCGGGCTGACCAAGCCCGTCGCCACGAACCATAACAGAGTTGTGGCCTCGGTCAGGGCAAGAAGCAGCGCGAGAAGCGACAGGGGAGGGATGCACAGGTCGAGAGCGAACGCGAGTATCCTCAGGCTTCGTCTTGAGATGGCGTGTCCGATCAGGGGCAGGAAGAATTCGCCGATAATCGCGAGATGTCCGTGCTCCCATCGTGTGCGTTGTTGGCGCTTTCCGGATTCTCCCTGTGGGAGCTGGCTGAGAACCCATGCCTGCGGACAGAAGTGCGCAGGCTTACCGATAAGTGCCAGCTCGGCGCCGAATTTCTGGTCCTCCGCGAGATGCCCGGTCGCAAAGTTGAGCTGACACGCTATCTCGAAGGGCAGGGCCATCCCGGAGCCCATCAGTTGACACGGCAACCCAAGCCGGGCGGACCCTAATGGCCGCACCAATGTCTTGATCACCCAGGCAAGCTGCGAGACCTTGTCGGCCGAACTTGCCGACGGCGGGGGCAGCATGGAGTACCGAGCCTGGGCCGGGCGCCCCGTCGATGCGCAGTATTTTGCCAGGATCTCCAGCGAGCCTTGACCAACTTCGCAATCGGCATCCACGAAGATAATGACCTGTGGTGGATCGGCGCTAAGGATGCGAACGCCTCGGTCCAGTGCGTAGCCCTTTCCGATGCGGTTCGCATCCCGCCGTAAGGTTACCTCGGCGCCGGCCCGCGAGGCGATCTGCTGCGGTGCTGTCGGTGCAGTTATCGGCGACGACCAGCAGCCGCCCATTCGGCGGGAGTTGCGCAGCGATCGAGCCGACCGTCCGCGCGATGATCGCCTCTTCATTGTGAGCGGGCACCACCACGGCGATGCGCGGGCAGGGTGCGGATGATACCCGAGCCGACGCCTTGGCCGGGCAGCAGTGCGGCGCCCAACTGCACAGCGAGGAACAGCACCGGGACCGCCATCGCGACCGCGAGCACCAACAAAGCAAGATTGGCTGCTTCAACCATGGGCGCCTCGATCATTCGGGTACGTCGGCCCCACCCAACACTACGTCTTTGCGCCCGCCGTTATGGTCGTTCGGCCATAACTGATCTGAAGGCGTTTGCGCGGACGTACGCTCGTGCAGAGTGGCGGCGAAACGGCCAGCGCTGACCTGGGGCTCGGCTGGCAAGCGGACTCCGAGCGGGAAACCCTCGACTGCCCGGGCCCGATCGGCCTTCTCGCGGCGCTCGACGCCGACAAGAGATTTGGCAAGTACATCAAGAATCCGTTCGGACGCGTGGCCGTCGCCGAAGGGGTTTCTGGCCTGCGCCATCGCGCGATACGCGTCGGGGTCCGTAAGCAGTTGCTCGCAAGCCGAAACGATCGCGTCGACCTCTGTCCCGACCAGGCGGGCTGTTCCAGCCTCGACGGCTTCCGGACGCTCTGTCGTGTTGCGAAGAACAAGAACCGGTTTGCCGAGAGCAGGCGCTTCTTCCTGGACCCCGCCGGAATCCGAAAGAATGATGTGAGCGTTGTTCATCGCCAATACGAACGGCTCGTAACCCAGCGGCTCAACAAGCCGTACGCGCGGATGTGAACCGAGCATCGGACAGACGACCTGGCGCACGCGCGGACTTAAGTGAAGAGGGCAGATCACACGCAATTGGGGAAAACGCTGAAGCAAGATGAGAATCGCCGCGCAAATGCGGCGCATCGGCTCGCCGTGGTTCTCGCGACGGTGAGTTGTCAAAAGGAGCACGGGTGATGAATCCCGCACGGCTTCGGCGGGTGGCGCGGCCTTCTTCAGCGTCAGCAAGAGCGCGTCGATCGCCGTGTTTCCGGTAACCCAGATCGTCTCGGGCGCCACATTCTCGAGGAGCAGGTTGCGCCGAGCGACCTCGGTCGGTGCGAAATGGTAGTCAGCAATGACGCTCGTGAGACGGCGATAAACTTCCTCCGGAAACGGCTCGCGCTTGTCGTATGTTCGCAAGCCGGCCTCGACGTGGGCGACCGGCGTATTCTCGTAGAATGCCGCCAACGCGCCGACGAAGCTCGTCGTCGTATCTCCCTGGACGATGACGACATCGGGCCGGGTTTCGGCGATCACGCGCTGCAGGCCCTCAAGAGCCGCGATTGTCACGTGCGCGAGGTTCTGATCGGGGCGCATGATGTTCAAGTCGGCGAGAATCGGAAGATCGAAGTACTCGACGACCTGATCGAGCATTTCCTGATGCTGGCTTGTACGTACGACCAGAACTTCAAATCGCTCCGGATCAGCCTTGGCGCGCAGGATGAGCGGGGCGAGCTTGATTGCCTCGGGTCGCGTCCCCATGACCACGAGAAGCCGTTTGCGTGATGTCATTGCAATCCTCGCTCAAACTCGCGGAATGGTGCGCCAGGAATTGCGCCAGGAATGAACTGCCGTCGCGACCGCGGTCCAGAACATCAAGCCGATGAACTGCGAATTGGTGGTCAAGTAGCGTTTGAACAGCCGGCGCGGCTCCTGGGCGACGCGATACGCCCACTCCAGTCCGGCCCGCTGAATGAGCAGCGGCGCGCGCTTGCGGAGGCCCGCGATGACGTCGAAGCTGCCGCCAACTCCAATGACGACCCGCGCGCCAAAGTGCTCCCATTCGTCTTCTATGAAGCATTCCTGCCGCGGCACGCCCATGGCGACGAAAAGAAGTTCGGCGCCGCTTGCCGCCACGGCCCGAGCTCTGGCGGGAGCCTCGTCGGGGCCGAAGTAGCCGTCGGCGTAGCCGCGCACGTCCAGGCCGGGGTGCCGGGTGCGAAGTGCGTCGGCTGTTGCACGCACGATCTTGTCGCTTGCCCCGAGGAAATAGACGCCGATGTTTTCCCGCACGGCGCGTGCGCACAGTTGATCGATAAGATCGATGCCGGTGACGCGTTCCGGCAACGGCCGCCGTGTAAGGTGTGACGCCCAGATGAGCGGCTGGCCGTCCGCCACCGTCCACTTCGCGGAGTTCACGAAGCGCTGCAAACGCGCGTTCGACCGCATCATCATCAGGATCGCAACATTTACGGTGCAGAGTGTACCGCGCTGTCCCGCGTGAATCGTATGGATCAGTTCGTCAACTACCTGATCTGCCGAGAGTCGATCGAACCGACCGTTCAGGATGCGGGTTGATCGGCGCGACGTTGTCCGCTCCGATCGGTCGAAAGGCAGGGTTACTTCAGGTGGTCTGTGCAGCGCCGTATCTGACATCGGAAACTCCCTCAGTCGAATGGAGCGATTCGAAACGGACGTGTCGCATCGACGATTGTGTCGTCGTGCGCTTGAAGATCGCCTGATGGGTAACTTCTGAAATGGATGGTTTGTTACGGCGCAGCGCCGGCCGTAGGAGTCGCGACAAGACAGACGTTGAGTCTTTAAATCGCCCCGCAGTCGCGCGAGTGCGACGAAAGAGCCAGCATTTGAAAGCTGGCCAAAGCGCAACTGGTTGCGCTTATCGGCGTGTGTGAAATTACGCCGCGCTGATTTCCTGGCCGTACGACTAAACAAAAAGAACCGATGCCCGCTGCGTGCATTGAGGCTATGTGGCCGTCGGCCAAGGAACGACGCGCCACGGGGCCTTCAGACAAACTGCACCGGAAAAGCTCATGTCAACCGACACCATTTTCCGTTCGCCCGCACACCTTCCTGCTATTGCCGGAGGGCGAAGGACGCAGGCGTTTTGGACTGCGGTGGTGGCCACGGTCGAGATGATTGTGATCGCGTTGTGCGCGTATGGCGCGTTCCTCGCGTACAATGCTCTGGCGTACGGCGCCATCCCGAAAGAAGCCGGCTACGCGTGGGCGTCTGTCGCGGTGGCGGCACTCTATTTCGTCATATGTATCGCGGATAACCAATACGATTTGCTGGGGCCAGAATGGAACGAGCACGGCCGCTCGCGAGGAGGTGCGGCAATTGGCCTGGCCTTCGTGCTTTTTCTGACGACCGGGTTTGTCGTCGACCATCTCGGCGGATATTCGCGCGGAACGTTCCTGGCGCAGCTGCTGGCCGCGCTTTTCGGTCAAATCACCGTGAGAACGATCCTGTGGCAGGTCATCGACCATGTTCGTTGGCGCGGGCAATGGCGGCGCGAGAGCATGGCCGTACTTGTCATGCCGGGCGCCGGCAGGATCGGAGATGTTCATGAGCGGCTCTCGGTGCGGCACGACCAGATCGTGCGGTGCTATAATCTTCCGGGTGGCCGCTCCGTAGTTTCATTCGACGCGCAGCTGGCGAAAATCCGGCGTGAATGCAGAATGTTGCATATCGACGCCGTTCTGATCCTGTTCGGCGCGGACAATATGGCGGTCGTGACGAACGCCGTTGCGGCTCTTTCCGAACTTCCGGTCCGGATACAACTTCTGCCGATCGAAATGACGGAGTTCATGCGGCAAAGCCGTATCGGGAGCTGCGGCAAGCTCCGGGTGCTGGAATTGCTCTGCGGTCCGAGTTCGCTGCGGGATCGGCTGCTCAAGCGCAGTTTCGACATTGTCGCGGCCGCCGCCTTGCTCGTACTGCTCTGGCCGCTGTTCCTGATCGTCGCCGTTCTGATCAAACTCGATACACCGGGCCCGGTGTTGTTCCGGCAGACGCGCCACGGGTACAACAACGATCCGATCGGCGTCCTGAAATTCCGGAGCATGACGACGTTCGACGATTCACGCGATCAGTTCCATCAAGCCACCCGGAACGATCCAAGGGTCACGCGTGTCGGACGTATGATTCGGCGAACGAACATCGACGAACTGCCGCAACTGATCAATGTCCTGAGGGGCGAGATGTCCATGGTTGGACCGCGGCCCCACGCCGTGACCCACAATGACATGTTCGCCGACCAGATCCGCAGAATGTTCCGGCGCCATAACGTGAAGCCGGGGATCACCGGCTGGGCGCAAGTGAATGGCCTGAGGGGTGAAACAGATACATTAGAGAAGATGCAGAAGCGGATCGAGCACGATCTATATTACGTCGACAACTGGTCGTTTTTCTTCGATCTGAAGATCATGATTATGACGGTCGTCTTGAAGAGTGCGTATACCAACGCCTACTAAGCGATAGCAGGAAAATCAATGCGAGTATGTTATTTTGTCTCTGAGTACCCCGCCGTTTCCCACACGTTCATTCGACGCGAAATCGTCGAGCTTGAGCGAAATGACATCACCGTACTTCGTGTCTCGCTGCGACGAAACGACCGCAAGCTGGTAGATGCGGCCGATCTCGGCGAGAGGAATCGCACGAGATATATTCTTGACGGGAACATCACGAAGTTTGTTTCGGCGTTCGTGAATGCGGTGAGGCAAGATCCGAGGGCTCTCGCCAGGGCCGGTCGTGCGGCTATCAAGATGATGAGGCGCTCGAGCCGGCCGGCACTCTTCCATCTGGCCTATCTGGCCGAAGCGCTCGTGCTTGCGCGGTGGGTGGTTGAGCAGGACGTGCGACACATTCATGCTCACTTCGGGACCAATGGCGCGGAAGTCGCCATGCTGTGTCATATCCTGACCGGCATCCCTTACAGCTTCACGGTCCATGGCCCCGACGAGTTCGACAGGCCGGAATATCTGGGGTCTGCCGGAAAAGGTGAAGCACGCAGCCTTCGTCTGCGTCGTGAGTTCCTTCACCGGCAGCCAGATCTGCCGTTGGATTCCGCCGACGGAGTGGCCGAAGATCAAGCTGGTGCGATGCGGGCTGGATGCGGATTTCCTCATCCAGCGCCCATCGAGCATCGTTTCCAAGACCCAGCTCGTGACTGTGGGGCGTCTGAGCGAGCAGAAAGGTCAGCTCGTTCTCCTCAGCGCTCTCGCCGTTCTGGCGCGGGAGGGCGTGCAGTTCAAGATGACGATCGCCGGCGATGGGCCGCTGCGGCCGGAAATCGAGCGCAGAATCCGCGAGCTTGGGCTGGCGGATCACGTCGAACTGACCGGTTGGCTGACTAATTCCCAGGTGCGCGCCCGGTTGCGGGGGGCGAGGGCACTGATCTTGCCGAGTTTCGCCGAGGGGCTGCCTGTCGTCTTGATGGAAGCTTTGGCGCTCGGCCGCCCGGTCGTCACAACCTACGTCGCGGGCATTCCGGAACTCGTCACGGACAAGACCTGCGGCTGGCTCGTGCCGGCCGGCAGCGTCGAGCACCTCGCCCATGCGATCAAGCAATGCCTGAACGCGCCCGACGCGCTCATAGAGACCATGGGTGCGGCGGGACGCAAGCGCGTACTGGAACAGCACGATATCGCCAAGGAGTGCCGGAAGCTTGCCGATCTCTTCAGAGGACAAACAGACGTGCGACCTGTATTCGAGGAGCCAGGCCCGTATCGATCAAGCCGATCGGGTTGATGAGCCTGTTTCAGGACGCGTCCCGATGCCTGCCGCCGGGCGCGAGATAAGACAAGGCAACGTGATCACGCTTCTGTCCGCGTACTCGGGCCGGGGCGGAGCCGGTCTCGCGCGCCGAATAGATGAGAGGCATTTCCGTGGTTGATGTCACCGTCGTCGTTCCGACCCACAACCGCCGGCAGCTTGTCGCTCAGGCAGTCCACTCGATCCTGCACCAGGAGGGCGTGTCGCTCGAGCTTGTCGTGGTCGACGATGGCTCGACCGACGGAACCGGACCTTGGCTCGATCGCATCGCTGCGACCGATTCGAGAATCAAGATCGTGCACCACGAGTCGCCGCGCTTCATCTCCAGCGCGCGGAATGCCGGCATCGCACAGCGCGTCGGGACGATGGGTAGCTTTCTGCGACGATGACGATCTATGGGCGCCGGACAAGCTGTCGTCGCAGCTTGCTGCCTTACGCGCGAGCTCCGCGCGATGGGGCTGCACGGGCGTTGTGGTGGTCGACGAGCGCCTTGAGATCATCGGACATCACGGTGTCAAAGGTGGCGAAGTCCTTGCCCGATCTGCTGGAGGTCAACACGATCCCGACGGGGTCGTCAGTGATCGCGGAGCTCAGCCTGGTGCGCGAGATTGGCGGCTTCGATCCCGCGCTTGCGAGGCTCCGAAGATTGGGACGTCTGGATCAAGCTGGCTCAGCATTCGCCGCTTGCGGCAGTCGATCGCCCCCTAATAGCCTATCGTCTGGGCAGCGCAGAGCCTGTCCATGGACGTCAATCGCATGCGGACTGGCCGCTCGATCATCGTCGACCGATATGCCGCGCTTGCGGCCCAGCATGGCGCCAAGCCGGAGGAGGCGTCGCACGAGCGCTATCTCGCCAAGCAGCTCCTGCGTGGTGGATCGGGACTGCAGGCCGCTTCCATATTCACGAGCCTCGCGTTCAAGCACCGCCGCTGGCGTGAGCTTCCGCGTGTCGGCCGCCGCACTCATTGCGCCGCGCCTGACCGATCGGCTCGGGCCGGTCGCGTGCGGCCGCGGAAGTTCCGGTAGCGTGGCGCCGTGAGGCCGAGGCCTGGATTCAGCCGATTCGCGACGCGTGTCGAACGGAAGTGCGCCACTCTTATGTCGGCACCGAAGCGGAAGCACTGAGAGCATGAATCACGTGCCCCGCTCCAGTGTTATTGAACGCGCCGGCAAGTCTCCGCGCTTCGTGCATCATGCTTGGCCGACGCTCTCTGTTCGGGAAGCCAACAACGAGGTGGTCTGGAGACTGCTGCGCGCCGTCGTGTATGGAATCCTGCTGACCAGGGCGTCTTCCGATCCGATCTTCAATCTGCTGGGCGGCGACGACGGCTCGATGGGCGTTGGTGCGATACTCAATGTACTGGCGATCTCGATTGCGTTCGCGCTGCTGGCGCAGTGGCCGTTGACCGCACCATTCTTCGGTCGTCGGCATATGGGGCCCGTTCCTGCTGATCGCGTTTGCGTCGACGCTTTATGCGCCGGACTTCATCGCCGCGGCGCGGCTCGCGCTCGTCCTTCTGTCCTATTGGTCATTCTTCGTCATTCCGTTCTTCATCTGGCGCTCGCCCGCACGACGTCTCGCGGTTCGTCATGCTGGTGATTGGCTCGTCCGTCATCCCTTCGCTTTATGCCTTCGTGGACATTGCGCGGGGATTGTCCGACATGGCGGAATTTCGCCTGCAAAGCACGTTCTCGCACCCGAATATCTATGCCTTCTACCTCGTGCTGCTGCTCGGACTGGCGCTCTATGTGCGGTCGTCGCGGATCATCCGCGTGACGCCACAGGTCCGGTTGTTGGTCACGCTCTACATTCCCTTCCTCATTGTTCTTCTCATGCTGACGAAGACGCGCAGCGCCTGGATGACGTGCGGACTGATATTTATCGTCTACGCATTCCGGATCGACCGAAAGTTTCTCGCGGGCTTTCTGCTGATACCAGTGCTGGTTGCCGCCAATCCAAGCGTGATCGACCGTCTGACAGACGTCACGGAGGCGACGGAAGTCGACAGCTTTACGCAGCTCAACGACAGCACGCGACTGAATTCGTACGAGTGGCGTCAGGCTCTGTGGGAATCCGCCATTCCGCAGATTATCGAGAAGCCGCTCCTGGGGCACGGCCTTGAGTCATTCAAGCCATCCACGCCGAGCTTCTTTCCGCTGATCGGTCCGGAAGGGATCGACGGTCACAATTTCTATCTGCAGACCGGCTTTGAGATGGGCCTGCTGGGCGTGTTCGCGTTGGCTCTGGCTGCTGGGGTCGGTTGCGCGGCAGATCCTGAGGGGGCGGCGACATGATCCGCCCGGAGTCCTGATCATATCGTGCATTCTGATCGGCTACGTGCTCGAGTGTTACTCGGACAACATGCACTTCTATCTTTCATTCAATTGGTACTTCTGGTTCGTCATGGGGACGATCTGCGCGTGGGTCTACAATGAAGAAAAGGCGTCCGCGCCCGCAAACAGCCCGGCGAACGCGATATCGGCTGAGATAGTCAGGTCCGAGAGTGATGCCGGCTTTCCAATCGGCGACGAGAGCAAGCGGCAATTGCGCCGCGCAACCATGCGAAACCGGATGGTTGGCCTGATGGGCTGTCGGCCGCCCACGCAAATAAGGCGTCAGCGACCGTATTCCCTTCTGCTCGGCGCGATACTTTAGAGAGCCAGTTGCCTGCGTGCCGGAACATGGGTCGCCACCCGGCGTTTGCCGTATGGAAAGTTGCTACCGGCAAGCGAAGGGCAGGCTGAGGGCTAGGGGCGAGTGTTGGCCATTCGACGGTCACCGCAGCGCGATCTCCTGACCATGACGCTGCCATTCACCAGTCTGCTAGCACGGACCGGGCATAGGAACGACGTCTCCTTTTTGATTGAAACGAGCATGCTGGACACAAGAAGCAAACCACTGGTCGTTCCTGTCTCGGAGGAAGCCAGACCACCGGCTAAAGGCTTTGGCGAAACCGTCCTTCGGCCTGGGAAGCCTGCGCAGCCGCAAAAAGCTGCTGGCATTCAGCACCATCGCGTTCTTGACGATTGGGCTTCTTTACGCCGCGTACAGGCCCACGACATACACCGCCTCCAGCCAGTTGCTGGTTTACATCAGGCAAATTCAGACAGGTTCCGATCTCGCGATCCTGCCCGGGCCGCGCTGACCTTCCATTGGTTCAGAACCAAATTGAGCTGCTTCGATCCGGCAACGTTCTGATCAAGACCGTCGAAACCTTGAAGCTCTACAACGACACCGAATTCGCCGACGATTACGCCCTTTCGGTATCGCCGAATGGTGCTTCGGATACGACCGCTTCGGCTCAGGAAGAAGGTGCTGCCTTCAGCGCCGCATTGGATACGCTGAGCCGAAAACTTCAGCGTTCGGCAGGTCGGAACGAGCCACATGATTACCGTCACCTACAAGGCGTCGGAGCCGACAAAGGCGGCGCGCGTCGTCAACGCGGTAATCCGCATCTATTTACAGGAGCTTGTTCGTGCGTCAGATGCGGGCTCTCGCCGGCGCTGCGCGAGCTCTATCAAAGTCTCGGCCCGAGCGCATTCCTTGTTTCAGACGCGCAGCCACCGATCAGGCCTGACGGGCCACCCGCGGTATTGATCGCAATCGGCGCGGCGTTGCTCGGCCTTTGCGTCGGTGCGGCACTTGCCATTCTGCGCGATGCGATGAACGATACGATCCGCAGCGCCGGGCAGGTGGAATACGCTCTTGGTATGGAGTGTCTAGGCATCATCCGTCGCCAGGAAGACAAAGGCATCGTGGCCGAGGATCGTATCGCGCGGCGTTCGTACGCGTTGGAACACCAGGAGCTGCGGCGCCTGTCGGCGACCATACTCGAAGCGTCGCTGCACGGGATGTGCGGACCATAGGCGTCACGTCCACGGTGCCTGGCGAAGGTGCAACGACGCTCGCCATCGCGCTTGCGCAAGCCGTCGCGGCCTCCGGAAAACGGGTGCTGCTGATCGACGGCGTATCGGATAACCGCTCCGTTTCGCGCTGGGCGGTGAACATATCGCGCGTTCCAGCCTGGTCGAGCAATGGTCCGCGTCCAAGCGTGCTCGATGGTATCGTGGAGGAGCGGACGGGGCTGCACGTTCTTCCGCTCCGCGAACCGTCCGATGGCGATATTTATTCGATCGCCCCGGCATTGCCGGATGGAATTCTCGACAACGCAGCGGGTTCGTATGACCTCGTGATCGTCGATATGCCGGCGCTCGCGGCCGGCCCGGACGTTCGCGCGAGCCGCTCAGTCGTTGGACGCCTTTCTGCTCGTCGTGAAATGGGGCGCGACCGAATCCGAACTCGTCCGGCAGGCGTTGCGGTCCGCCGGCGAGGCGCGGTCGAAATTCGTCGGCGTCGTGCTCAACATGGCCGACGACGATTTGATGAGATGTTACGGATACGAGCTTGCAGCGGAATTGAAAGTTGCGACGGCGTCTTGAGACACATCGCTCCCGGCGAACGGTCGCGGGGAGAATTCACAGAAGGAGAGCCATATGAAAGTCGTACTCTTTTGCGGTGGCGCTGGAATGCGGCTCAGGGGATATGTCGACGATGTCCCGAAGCCGATGGTACAGATCGGATCGCGCCCCATTCTTTGGCACCTGATGAAGTACTATGCGCATTTCGGCCACAGGGAGTTCATTCTCTGCCTGGGTTACAAGGGCAACGCCATCAAGGATTATTTCCTGCGATACGACGAGTCGATCTCGAACGATTTCGTTTGGTCGCAGGGCGGCAAGAAGATCGACTTCGTCAGTCGCGACAGCGACGACTGGACGATCACATTCGTCGAAACCGGCTTGAACGCGACGATCGGCGAGCGCCTCAAGGCCGTCGAGCCGTATCTTGAGGGCGAAGAGTTCTTTCTCGCGAACTACGGCGATGGCCTCAGCGACCTGCACCTTCCGACGATGGTCGACGAGATGCGCAACAGCGACGCCATCGGCTCATTGCTTCTGGTGCAGCCGACCGCGAGTTTCGATATCGTCAAGATGTCGCCGGACGGCAAGATCGCCGAGGTGTCGGCCCTGAGCCAGTCGGATATCTGGATCAACGGCGGCTTCTTTGTGTTCCGGAACGAGATCTTCAGCTACATCAATGCCGGCGACGAGCTGGTCCACCAGCCGTTCGAGCGGCTGATCCAGCGGCAGGCGCTTCTGGCGCATAAGTGCACCGGCTTCTGGCAGTGCATGGATACGTTCAAGGACAAGCAGCGCCTCGAGGAACTCAACGACGGCCGGCCGCCGTGGAAGGTGTGGAACGAGCGTGCCACGGCCTTGTCGTATCGACCGCCGGCGAAAGTGGCATGACCATGCTTCGCCTGAAACCGGACGGAGGCGGGGAGGGTCCGCTCCAGATTCTGTGTCTGGGGTGCCATTCCGACGACATCGAAATCGGCTGCGGCGGGGCTGTGTTGAAGCTCGCCGCAGAGCGTCAGGACGCCGAGTTTCATTGGGTCGTGTTCAGCACCAAAGGCGTTCGTGGGTTTGAGGCGGCAAGCGCGGCGAAGCAGTTCGTCGATCCGTCGCGCATGAAGCGAGTTATCCTGAAGGAATTCCGGGACGGGTACATGCCCTTCGCCGGCGCCGACATCAAGAACGTGTTCGAAGAAATCAAACGCGAGGTGTCGCCGGACATCATCTTCACCCACAACCGGCAGGATGCGCATCAGGATCATCGGCTGATCGCAGATCTGACCTGGAACACGTTCAGGGATCATCTGATCCTGGAATACGAAATCCCGAAATACGACGGCGACATGGGGCGGCCCAGTGTCTTCGTGCCGCTCTCGACAGACGTTTGTGAGAAGAAGGTGAGCCTGATTGTCGATACCTTCAAGTCCCAAAGTGACAAGCGTTGGTTTGAACGCGAAACCTTCATGTCGCTGATGCGGCTGCGGGGAATGGAGTGCAACGCTCCCAGCGGCTACGCCGAGGCGTTTTATGGCCGCAAGCTGATGCTCTAAACTCTAGCGATGGAAAGCCAATGCAGGACTTGAAGGGCAGGACAATACGCGCCGGAATCATAAATGTCGGTGCACGAGGGATCGGTTTCGTCATTCGCATTCTCTCGATCATGATCCTGGGCCGGCTTCTGGACCCGACAGATTATGGGTTGGTCACCATGGTGACGGCATTCACCGGCGTGCTGAACATGTTCGGCGGTTTTGGGCTGTTTCAAGCTGCAATCCAGCGGGACTCCCTGAGTGAGAAGGAGTCGACGGCGCTGTTCTGGATGAATGTCGCATTCGGCGGGTTGCTCACGCTGGCGGCGATCGTGGCCGCGCCGGTTGTCAGCAGATTTTATCACGAGCCGCGACTCGTTGCGATTATGCAAGTCATCGGAATCATGTTCATCGTCACGGGCGCGGGCATCCAGCATGGCGTGATGCTGCAACGGCGGATGCTGTTCGGCGTATCCGCGATAATCGAAATCAGTGCCTTGTTGATTGGGACTGTCGTGTCGGTCGGAATGGCGATGGCCGGCTACGGATACTGGGCCCTGGTATCGATGACCCTTACGCTTCCAATTGCCACGACCATCGGCTTGTGGATTGCGACCGGCTGGATTCCGGGCTGGCCGCAGATGGTGCCTGCAGTCTGGTCGATGCTGCGGTTTGGTTGCGGGACGACGCTGACCGGCTTTGTCTCGTATTTCGCGATCAACGTCGACAAATTGCTTCTCGGCCGCGTGTGGGGAACCGAGGCGCTGGGACTCTATGGGCGGGCCTTTCACCTGATCAATTTCCCTGGCGACAATCTGAACTCGACCATCGGCGAGGTCGCGTTTGCGGCACTGTCGCGGACCAAAGACGATCTCGATCGCTTCCGGCGATATTTTCTCAAGGGATATTCTCTCGTCGTCACGCTGACGCTGCCTCTGACAGTTGTGTGCGCGCTCTTTGCGGACGATCTGATCGTCGTGATTCTGGGACCAAAATGGGCGCCCGCCGCCGAGATCTTCCGGATTCTCGCGCCGACGATTCTGGTGTTCGCGATCTCCAATCCGCTCGGTTGGCTGCTCAATTCGCTCGGCCTGATCAGGCGCGGAGCCTACATCGCGTTGTTATCTGCGCCGCTCATGCTCGCAGCCGTTGTCGTAGGATTGCCATACGGCCCCCTTGGCGTTGCTGCGGCCTATTCCACCATGATGGTGATCAAGGTAATCCCGATTACCGCCTGGGCGCTGCACGGTACGGGCGTTCGCCTTCGCGAGATTCTTGCGGCGCTGTCGCATCCGCTGGCCGCGAGCGTTGCCGCGGCGGTGGCCGGATTTGCAGTGCACTCCGTGTGCGGCCCTGCACTGTCGCCCGTGTTAAGGCTCGCGTTGGATATCGGTGTGTTCGGCGCGGTGTATGTCGCAGCACTGTTCTTGATGGCGGGGCAGGCTCTGCATCTGTATCTCGATCTGTTTCGAGCCGCAAAGACGGCGCCGTGCACCTAGTGCGACGCGCTCGGCGCCGGAACACGCTGATCTGCCGGACGTTGTGAAGATATAGGAAAGCGGTCGAAGGTTGAGGGGCGACAAATGCACTTCCTGAACACGAGTGTTGCGAGTGCGATGGTGATCGAGCCTAGTCCGCATGCGGATACGCGCGGACGCTTCATGCGTGCCTGGTGCGTCAGGGAATTCGCCGAACACGGGATTGAGTTTGAGCCCGTCCAGGCCAACCTCGGTTTTAGTACGACGCGCGGGACGGTCAGGGGCATGCACTTTCAGGTGGCGCCGGCCAGCGAAGCGAAGCTCGTCCGCTGTACCCGAGGCGCGATATTCGATGTCGTTCTTGATCTGCGACCTCAGTCGACGTCGTACGGAAAATGGCATGGCGTCGAACTGAGCAGCGAGAATGGCAGGATGCTCTATCTCCCGCCTGGCTGCGCGCACGGTTACCAGACGCTGGAGGCGGACACCGAGATGCACTACATGACCTCGGCCTTCTACACTCCGATCGCCGTCAGAGGCGTTCGTTTCGATGACCCGGCATTTGGTATCGAGTGGCCTTTGGCCGTGACCGAAATGTCCGAGCAGGATCGCAACTGGCCGATGTCAGATCACTCGTTGCGCGACCGGCCCACGTCGGACGGACTATTGCTGGCGTGATCGCATTCGAGGGAGATCAAAATGGCTGTTGATACTGTTCTGCAGGTGCGCGAGGCCGCCGGGCGCCCGATCCGTGTAGGCATGGTGGGGGCTGGTGCGACCGGCCGCGCGATCGCACTTCAACTCGGAACGCCGGTGCCGGGTATGCGCCTGGTCGCGATCGCCAACAGGACACTGGAGAACGCGGAACGAGCTCTGCGCGAAGCCAATGTGCAGGGCTGGGTCCGAGTGTCATCGGTTCGGGAGGCCGAAAACGCCATCGCGCGCGGCACGCCGGTTGTGGCGGAAGATCCGTTTCTCCTGACCGCGTGTGAAAACATTGACGTCATCGTCGAAGTGACCGGTACGATCGAAGCTGGCGCTGCCGTGGTTCTTGATGCGATCGATCACCGCAAGCACGTGGTGATGGTCAATGCCGAGCTTGATTCCCTGCTCGGCCCCATCCTGAACGAACGCGCGCTCCAGGCCGGCGTGGTTCTGACGAACACGGACGGGGATGAGCCCGGCGTCGCCATGACGTTGCTGCGCTATCTCAGGACCCTGGGTTTACGTCCGGTTGCGGCGGGCAATATCAAGGGAATGGTCGACTATTACCGCAATCCGGACACTCAGCGGGCGTTCGCCAAGCAGAACGACCAGGATCCCAGAAAAGTCACCTCGTTCGCGGACGCGACGAAGCTGTCGATGGAAACGACGGTTCTGGCCAACGCGACAGGTTTTCGCGCCGGCCGCCGCGGAATGTATGGGCCGTCTTGTAAAGACGTTCGGGAGATTGCGGAACGTTTGCCTGCGGACGCGATGCTTGACACGGGTCTGGTGGATTATGCGCTGGGCGCGGCGCCGCACACGGGTGCCTTTGTCGTCGTCCACGAAGACTCCCCGCTGAAAAAGGCACAACTCGCCTATTATAAGCTCGGCAATGGCCCTTTCTATGTCTTCTATACGCCGTTTCATCTGCCCCATATCCAGATCGCGTCGACCATAGGCCGAGCGGTCATTCATCGCGATCCGACCGTTGCGCCGATGGGCGGTCCGGTCTGCGAAGTCGTGACGGTTGCCAAGCGGGATCTCAAGGCCGGTGAACGTCTCGATGGCGTCGGCGGGTTCTGTGCCTACGGTCTGATCGAGAACACCATCGAGGCGCGCGCCTCGGGAGCGTTGCCGATCAGCCTTTCGGAGAACTGCGTGCTGCGGCGCGACAAAAGCAAGGACGACGTCGTTTCGTTCGATGATGTCGAGCTACCCGTCGGACGCCGGGTCGATGCACTCTGGCGCGAACAGCAGGTGCGATGGCCAGTGCTGAAGCGAAGAGCGCACGCATCACCGCGGCCCGTGCTCGTCGGGTCTGTCTGATGACAAGTCTAGCGAACGGGGAGTTAAACCGGTCATGCTGAACCGTTCTTTCTGGCAGTACCGCAGGGTTTTCGTCACCGGCCATACGGGTTTCAAGGGCAGCTGGCTCTCGCTGTGGCTTGATGCGATGGGCGCCCATGTGACCGGATATGCCCTCGAGCCCCCGACCGAACCAAGCCTCTTCGAGCGAGCGCGCATTGGCGAATGTATCCGCTCGATCCATGGCGACGTGCGCGATTTCGCGGGTCTGAAGTCGGCGATCGCCGAATGCGATCCAGAAGTGGTCATTCATATGGCCGCGCAGTCCGTCGTTCGCTACGGCTACGAGCAGCCGGTCGAAACCTATGCAACGAACGTGATGGGAACGGTCCATCTGTTGGAGGCGGTACGTCAGCTCAAGCGGCCCTGCGTCGTGCTCAATGTCACGAGCGACAAGTGCTACGCCAACCAGGAATGGGTCTGGGGCTATCGTGAAAGCGACCCGATGGGCGGTCACGATCCTTATTCGAATTCGAAGGGATGCTCCGAACTGGTCACCAGCGCGTATCGGGACTCTTATTTTTCGGCGAACGCGATGTCGCCGCCAGGCATCGCGTTGGCCAGCGCGCGCGCCGGCAATGCTATTGGAGGCGGTGACTGGACCGCGAACCAGCTTATCCCGGATCTGATCCGGGCATTCATGGATCGCCGCCCTTGCCGTATCCGCAACCCGGTGGCGATACGTCCATGGCAGTTCCTGCTGGAGCCGCTGCACGGCTATCTCCTGCTGTGCGAGAAGCTCGCCGAGGAGGGTTCGCGCTTCGCCTCAGGATGGAATTTCGGTCCGGCTCAATCGGACGCAAAGCCGGTGTCGTGGATCGCCGACACGCTGGCGGCGTCGTGGGGCGAGGGTGCCTCGTGGATGCCCGACGGCGGGAAACACCCTGCCGAAGCACAACTCCTGCGGCTGGACACGTCCAAGGCGATGGCTGGTCTCGAATGGCAGCCGGTGTTGCCTCTGGCGCAGGGCCTCGAGTGGATCGTCGAGTGGTATCAGGCGTTCTGCGCCGGCGACGATGTCCAGGCCGTCACGCGCCGGCAGATCGAGCGCTACGAGAATCTTCTACGGGATCGTGTTGAGCAGAACGCTGCAGCGCGATCGAACATGGTCGCGGACTTCCCTCTGCTCTCAACAGTCGAAGGCTAGCCGCAACCGCTACTCCGCAACAAAAGGAAGTCATCCTCATGCCGAACATCGTCGTTCTGGGAACTGGGATGGCCGGATTCGGTGCGGCTCGCCGAATCCAGCAAGAAGGCATCAAGCCGGTCATGTACGACAAGAATTCGTACTATGGCGGCCACACAATGTCGTTCCGTCACGAGCCGGGCTTTGTCTTCGACATCGGACCGCACATCTCTTTCACCAAAGATGAGCGTATTCAGGGGCTGTTCGCTGACAGCGTCGATCAGCTTTACGAAACCATCCAGATCAGCCTGAACAATTACTGGCGTGGCTACTGGCCGAAGCATCCGGTCCAGCTCCACCTGCATGGCCTTCCAGAGGATGTAATCGTAAAGGTCATTGCCGACTTCGTCGAGGAACGGCAAAAGCCCGAACGGCCGGTGAAGAACTACAACGACTGGCTGGTGTCGAGCTTCGGCACCACGTTCGCGGAGCTCTTCCCGAAACAGTATACGCGCAAGTACCATCTGACGACCGCCGAGAACATGAGCACCGACTGGCTGGGGCCGCGGATCTATCGGCCGAGCCTGGAGGAAGTGCTGCGCGGTGCCATCTCCGCCTCGTCACCGGACATTCATTACATCACGCACTTCCGGTATCCGAAGCAGGGCGGGTTCGTCAACTATCTGAATAAGTTCGTGACGCTCGGCGATATCAAGCTGAACCACGAACTGGTGTCCGTCGATCCGCGGATTAAGCAGCTCGAATTCTCCAACGGCGTGCGCACCCAGTACGACGGCCTGGTGTCGTCAGTCCCGCTTCCGGATCTCATTCGTATGATCAGGGGCGTGCCGCGCGACGTGCTTGAAGCGTCACGGCGTCTTGCGTGCTCGTCGTGTGTGCTGGTGAACATCGGGGTAGATCGCGAGGATCTGTCCAGCGCCCACATGTCGTACTTTTACGACGAGGACATTTGCTTCACGCGGCTTGGCTTCCCGCACATGCTATCTGCCAACAACGCGCCCAAGGGGATGGGAAGCATTCAGGCCGAGATCTATTTCTCCGACAAGTACCGGCCGTTTACCGGTTCGCCCGACGACTGGATTGACCCGGTCAGGGCCGATCTCCTGCGCTGCGGATTATTGCGTGAAAGCGATAGAGTTGTTTTCAGCAAGGCGATGTATCTTCCCTACGCCAACATCATCTTCGATCTCGAACGCGCGGACGCCCTCAAGACCGTTCATGGCTATCTCGATGATATCGGCATCTCGTATTGCGGCCGATACGGCGATTGGGGGTACATGTGGACGGATGAGAGCTTCAAGAGCGGCGAGGCGGCGGCGGGGAGGGCGATCTCGCGGATCGCTGCATACGGCGGCAAAAGGCTGGCCTCGTGACCAAGGATACCGAGACGATTGCTTGTGTCCCGGAACCCCTCAATCGGGGATGGTCGGCGCAGGCGGGCCGTGCCCGGGCCATGCGTCTCTCGCTTCCGGAGCACAGCAGGATCGCGCTCCTGTCACACTGCGGCACCGGCAATCTGGGCGATGAGGCCTCTCTCGCGACGGTGCTTCAGCACATCAAGATCCGGTCGCCCGGGGCTTACCTCGCCGGTCTGTCGATGGATCCCGAGGAATCAGCGCGACGGCACGGAATTCCCTGCTTTCCGATGCGGCAAAGTGTTTATCCCTTCAAACGCGAATGGTCCTCTGCGTCGCGTACGGCCGAGCCGGTCGGTTATGTGGACAAGCTGAAAGCGGGCTTCAAGAAAGCCGGACCTCTGTTTCGGGCCGCCAGGGCAATCAGAAATGCGATGATTGTCGGGCCCGCTCGATTTATTCGCGAGATCATGTTTCTAATCCGGTCGCTGCTTTTCGTCTGCGACTTCGACTTGATCATCATATGCGGAGGCGGTCAGCTTCTTGACTGGGGTGGCCCCTGGGCATTTCCATATACGATGTTCAAATGGACACTTCTCGCCAAGTGTGGTCGTGCCAAATGCATCTTCCTGAACAGCGGTGCGGGCCCGCTGGACGCTTCCCTGAGCCGCTGGTTCGTCAGGCGTACGCTTGCCATGGCGGACTACATCTCGCTGCGAGATCGCGCGTCGAGCGAACTGCTCAGGAAAATCGGATTCCGGGGAAACGCCAGCGTCGTCGCCGACACCGTCTGGGGCCTTCCTCTGCCGGACGGATTTGCGACGGTGCAGTCTCAGTCAAAAGAGGAACTGGTGATAGGCATAGCGCCGATGCCCTATGGCGATTCCTCCCGCCACTGGGTTGCCGACGACTCGAACTATCAGCGTCTGATTGACGCCCTGACCGAATTCGGCGGCCGGATGCTTGAGCGCGGACATCGGATCAAACTCTTCAGCAGCGATATCTGGTTCGACTCGTCAGCGATCGACGATCTCGATGCCGCCATTCACAAGCGCTATCCGGCTCTCGCCACAGGCCGTGTCACGCAAGAAACCATCTCTGGCGTCGAAGATCTGTGTGCTGCGCTCTCCCGTGTGGACTGTTACGTGACGTGCCGGTTTCACGGGGTAATTTTTGCTTCGCTGCTGAATGTACCCACGCTCGCTTTGGCGCCGCATCCGAAGGTCACAACCCTGATGAAGGACATGGGGCTGTCGCAGTATTGCGTCGACATTACGAAGTCCGACGCGGATTGGCTGACGAGCGGGTTCGATCGCCTGGTCGCGAACAGAAACGACGTTAAGGCGCGCATTCGCCGTCACGTCGAACAATGCCAAGCCATTCTGGATTCGCAGCTTGACTGCCTATTTCGAGCAAGCACTGAAACTCAAACAGAAGACCGACAATTGATTTCGGTACGGAGCGCTAAATGAGCATGCAAAATCAGCCGTTAGTCAGCGTGGTAACGCCGGTATACAACGGTGAGAAATACCTCAGCGAGTGTATCGAGAGTGTCCTGTCCCAGACCTACCAGAACTGGGAATACGTTATCGTCAACAACTGCAGCGATGACCGCACTCTTGCGATCGCCGAGGAGTATCAGCGGCGGGACAGTCGCATCCGTGTCTACAGCAACGAGACGCTGCTACCGATCATAGCCAGCCACAATCGAGCCTTCGGCCTCATTTCTCCGGAAGGGCAAATATTGCAAGGTGGTTTCGGCGGACGACTGGATCGTTCCCGAGTGCCTTGACCGCATGGTGGCGCTTGCCGAGGCGAATCCATCTGTGGGCATTGTCGGAGCGTATCAACTGAGTGGAGGCGATGGCATATGGTACACCCGGAACGTCGGCTTGCCGTACTCGCAAACGGTCGTTTCCGGACGAGAGATTTGTCGGATCCACCTGCTTGGCGTGCTGGCGGTATTTGGGAACCCGACCTCGGTTCTGTATCGGTCCGATCTGATTCGGAATACCGATAAGTTCTTTCCGAATCCGACGCAAGAAGCGGATACCAGTGCCTGTTACGAGCACTTGCGATATGCCGATTTTGGCTTTGTGCACCAGATCTTGGCGTACGAACGCATCCATGGCCCCAGGGCAACGACCGCTTCTCTAGAAATGAATGCGTATGTATCGGCGGCGATCAGCGACTGCCAGGTTTATGGTGAGTGGTATCTGACTAACCAGGAACGCGAGGCCCGCATCGGAGAACTATTGGACCAGTACTACACGTATCTGGCTGCGAGCGCACTCAAGCGCAAGGACAAGAGTTTCTGGAATTACCACATCGGCAGGCTTCAAGAGCTGGGCTTCCGGCTCGACAAGCGCAAGCTTTCCATGGGCGTGGCCTCGAAGCTGCTCGACCTGCTCTTGAACCCGAAGAACACGGTTCAAATGGTCTCCGGGCGCATGCGGCTCAACCGGGCACTCAAAGCCGGCGGCGCGCCTGAGAAGGACAAGCGCCGCGGGTTGAAGGCGCGCAGCTTCCTGTCGCTGATTAACGGAGGTTGAACATGTGCGGTATCGTCGGAATGGTCGGGCGTGGCCCCGTCACGCCTCGGATGGTGGATGCGTTGAGGCGGATGGAATACCGAGGCTACGACTCAGCGGGGGTCGCGACGCTCGAGAAAGGCCAGCTGACGCGACGGCGCGCGGAGGGAAAGCTGCTCAATCTTGAGCGCTGCCTGGCGCGCCAGCCACTCGAGGGCAAGATCGGGATTGGCCACACCCGCTGGGCGACGCATGGCCGCGCCAACGAGGCGAATGCGCATCCGCACGCGACCGACTGTGTCGCGGTCGTCCACAACGGGATCATAGAGAATTTTCACGAGCTGCGCGGTGATTTGGAAAAAACCGGTGTGATTATTTCGACCGATACCGATACCGAGGTCGTTGCTCACTTGGTTACCGCGGAAATCAAGGAAGGACGGGATCCGGTCGAGGCCGTGCGTTCGGTGCTGCCAAAGCTGCGTGGCTCGTTCGCGCTCGTTTTCCTGTTCTCCGGCGAAGACAATCTCCTCGTCGGTGCCCGCCGCGGGTCGCCACTTGCGATAGGCTACGGCAAGGGCGAGATGTATCTCGGGTCCGACGCGATCGCGCTCGCGCCGTTTACCGACGCTATCAGCTATCTTGAGGACGGGGACTGGGTTGTGATCCGGCGCAGGGGCGCGGAGGTCCATGATGCAACAGGCGCCGCCGTGGACCGCGCCGTCGTCCGAGCGGACGCGTCCGCGTATCTGGTGGACAAGGCCAATCACCGCCATTTCATGGCGAAGGAGATTCACGAACAGCCCGACGCGATCGCCCGGACGCTCGCCCATCATATCGACACAACAGCAGGCAGGATCGCGCTGCCGGAAAAATTGCCATTTGACTTCCGCGCGCTCAAGCGCGTGTCGATTGCAGCCTGTGGGACGGCGTATCACGCAGGCCTGATCGGGAGGTACTGGTTCGAGCGTTTTGCGCGCCTGCCGGTGGACATCGACGTCGCCTCCGAATTCCGCTACCGCGACGTACCGTTTGAACCCGGTAATCTCGCGCTGTTCGTCTCGCAATCCGGGGAAACCGCCGATACCTTGGCGACACTGCGCTACGCCAGGGAAAAGGAGCAGCACATTCTCTCGATCGTCAACGTGCCGACGTCGACGATCGCCAGGGAAAGCGACGTGTTGATGCCGACGCTTGCCGGACCCGAGGTGGGTGTCGCATCCACCAAGGCGTTCACCTGCCAGCTCGCTGTGCTGGCGTGCCTTGCAATCGGTGCCGGACGCGCGCGCGGCGTGATAACCGAAGCGCAGGAACGTCAGCTCGTTCGCGAATTGATGGACGTTCCGCGTCTTGTCGCGGAAGTTCTGACCCTGGAACCCAAGATCGAGCTGTTGGCGCGCGAACTGGCCAAGCGCCGGGACGTGCTCTATCTGGGCCGAGGAACCTCATTTCCGCTCGCGCTCGAAGGTGCGCTCAAGCTCAAGGAAATCTCGTACATACACGCCGAAGGCTACGCCGCGGGAGAGCTGAAGCACGGTCCGATCGCGTTGATCGACGAAACCATGCCGGTCGTGGTGATCGCACCCAGCGATCAGGCGTTTGAGAAGACCATGTCGAACATGCACGAGGTCTCGGCGCGCGGTGGGCGGATCATCCTTGTCGCGGACTCTCGAGGAGCTCGTGAGGCGACCCTGCAGTCGGTGACCGCTATAACGATGCCGGAAATGCCCACGACCGTCACCCCGCTGGTATATTCGATACCTCTGCAGTTGATCGCCTATCATACGGCCGCCATCATGGGCACGGACGTCGACCAGCCGCGAAATCTCGCCAAGTCGGTTACGGTCGAATAGCTCTGATAATCCTGAGAATCGCTATCCGTCATCGCGTTCCGTCAGTCGATCAGCTTCTAATCATCGAGGGGAGCCCGCGCGATCGTTGATGTGCGGGGCGGGAATGCGCGCGCAGTCCGCCGTCCGTAGGGTTAATTTGCCAGTATCTAGCTCGAAGGGAGTACTCCCTTTGTGCTCCGCTAGATCCCTTCGTTTGCTTCTCCGCGAAATAGTCCCGGCATAGTCTTCTTGTTGGAAAGCTGGGCGAGGGGTTAACATGCTGGTCAAGACGGAACTCTCCGCTACGGAGCTCGACGAAGCTGCGCAGCGCATCAAGTCACTCCGCCGTGCGGCCACGGAGCATGCGGTTGAGATCGGGCGCGAGCTCCTCCGCATCAAGGAAAGCCTGCCTCGCGGTGCGTTCGTGAAATGGGTCGAGAAGGCCTGCGAGTTTAAAATAAGGACCGCGCAGGACCTCATGAAACTCGCCCGTGAGGCTGATACGAATACCAAGCTCGTCGCGCTCATGGTTCCCTCGACGCTTCGCGTCTACCTCTCCAAGACCACACCACCGGCGGTTCGAACCAGCATTCTGAAACGGCTTGAGAGCGGCGAATACGTTTCTCGCAACGAATTGTATTCCGAGGCGCTGAACGCGAAAGTGAAGTCGCCTCCCAAGACGGACAGCGAGATGGCGGACGATGGGCTGTTCGCTGGTCCCGATCTTCTCAGAGCCGGCGGCAGTCCCGCCGATCTTAAAGGCGACAGGTCACGAATTGTAGCCGAGCTTCTGATCCGGCGGCTGAGCCGGAAGGATTATGAGCTGATTATGGAAGGTATGAACTGGGAGATATGGAATCGGATCCTTGTCTGGATGTGGGCCGCGCGCGTGGTGGACGCCGAACGGGTGGAACTGGTTCAGCCGGGCGCCCGTGCCGTTCCGTCCCTCGTGCCAACGGCTGCCAAGCTGCAGTGACATTGATTTGGTTTCATTGGTTCGGGCTCGTTTCCGCCGCCCGGGACGAGGTCGAGCGAGTGAGGATGCGAAAAGGCGCTATTTCAAAAAGACACGCTATTTAAAAAAGACATTTGTCTCCGCTCGAGCGTTAAACGATATATGAAGATTGGAAGTCCCATGTTTGGCGAGCGCTCACCGTTAAGGACGTTCGGATTCCTGAGCCTCCGTCGCCGCTACAGACTCATCGTCGGCTGTGGCGCGCTATTCCTGCTCGCCGGTCTGCTGATCGTTGTGCTCAAGCCGGCGAAGTACACGTCCGCGACGCAGTTGCTGGTCTATGTCAGGCAGCTGCAGCCCGGTCCGGATCTGGTCATTTCATCAGGGCGCGCCGACCTCACCCAGGTGCAGAACGAGATCGAGATCATTAAGTCGCGCGGCATGCTCGCCAAGGTGGTCGGTGCGCTGAATCTCGCCGATGATGATGAGATCGTTCCTGTTCGGACGGTGTTTCACGCCCTGGGCGAAAGGCTCTTTCGCGGGCCGGAATCGACGTCCGATGTTAGCCGCACAAAGCTGGAGCACGCTATCGAGTTTCTGGAAAAGAATATCACGGCAAAAAGGGTCGGCACCAGTCATACCATACTGGTCAGCGCCACCACCTCCAATCCACACAAATCGGAACGGATCGCAAATGCAATCGGCCAGATTGCGCTCCAGGCGCGTGTCAGCGCGGAGCAAGAAGGCAGCCGTTCGCCGCTGCTGCGGGAGCGGCTGCAGGGGCTGGGCCCGAACGCATACGTCATGACGACCGCCGGTGCGGCGGACCGGCCGGATGGGCCGCGAAAAATCGTTGTCATCCTGGCGGCATTGGTTTCCGGCCTTGCCGTCGGATCGGCATTCGCGCTGATACTGGACTTGATGAACCGCACGGTGCGTACTGCTGCGCAGGTCGAGTATCTCGGCTTGGAGTGCATCGGTGCTATTCCAAGGCTTCGGCGGTGTCTGCCCATCGGCGCCAGTTGGCCGACGTCTGCACGGGGGCCTGCGGATGCAGGGCAGTTCCGGCCGAACGCGATGCTGGATCAGACACTTCGCCGGACGATGACGGCGATCGCCGCGTCGAAGGCGCGGACCATTGGAATAACCTCGGTGGTCGCACAGGAGGGCGCCACAACTGTCGCGAAGTATCTCGCGCAGATCGCGGCCTTCTCCCGGAAAAAAGTCCTGCTCGTTGAGGCAGGTCAGAGCGAAAGGTCGCTTGCGGGGAACGAGCCCCGGAAAATCGAGAGCGCCTCTGATAAGCGCCCCCTGCGCAGTGGCATCGTTTGGGATGAAAGCACCGGGCTCGATGTTCTCAAACTCGACCACGCGGGTAGCGCTCATGATGCTGCGGCGTGGCGGATGCATTGCGACCCGGATTGCCTTGGCGTCTACGACCTCGTTGTTATCAACTTGCCGTCGCTTGAGCTGGGCCTGGAGTTTCGGGTGGCCGCGCAGGATCTCGATGGAATTCTGCTCGTCATAAAATGGGGGAGCACGGAATTCGACCGGCTAGAGCGGGCAATCGCGGCGTCAGGCGTTGCACCTTCCGAGTTCATTGGCGCCGTCCTGAACATGGTGGACGACCGGATGATCGGAAAATTCGGAGACAAACTCTGGGAGGCGGAGGCTGCGCTTGTGGCCCGACGCTATCCGGTCGAGTTCTTGATACCTGCTGAACGAGCGGTCGGATGACCGATCAAACGAAGAGGTGCGGTGATGAAACCAGGGCATCGATGGATAGGCATTATCGGATCTGCGCTGATTGCCTTATATATGCTGAGCAGCAGCACGATATGGGCTGCAGCTGACTACGTAATTCGCGCTGACGACAGGCTCAAGATCAAGATATTCCAATATCCGGAATTGAGCGGCGAATACTCCGTCAGTGCGAACGGGACGATCTCCATAGCGGCGATCGGCGAAATTTCGGTCGATGGCTTCTCGACCAAGGATGTCGCGAGCCGGATTTCGGAGCGATTTATCCGGGCCGGCCTTTCGGACAAGCCCGGGACTTCGGTCGAGGTCCTGCAGTCGCGCCCCGTATACGTCCTCGGCGATGTTCAAAAGCCCGGCGAATACCCGTTCCGTCCGGGAGTGACCGTTCTCCAGGCGGTCAGCTTTGCCGGAGGATGGCTGCGCTTCAACGATCCCGGCCTGATGCAGATCGGGCGCGACACCATCAATATCAGGGGCGAGCTGCGCAATCTTGTCCGGCGATATTACCAGCTCGTCGCGCACCGCGCTCGCGTGAATGCCGAGCTCATGATGAGCCCCGATGTGTCGTTTCCCGCCGAGCTTGTGCGGCAGTCGCAAAAGGACAGCACATTGTCGCAAATGATCGATGAAGAGAGGTCGCTCTTAAGCATCCGCGTCGAGGCGATGAAGACCCAGATCGAAAGTCTGGAGCAGAACCGGGGCCTCTATGAGCGCGAGATCGAGGCGGTGTCGCGCCAGATCGCGGCCAACAAGATACAATACGACAGCGTTAGCAATGAACTCAAGGACGTTAAAGGTCTGGTACGGCAGGGTCTTACAACGGCCACTCGTCAAATGGGCGTGGAGCGCATGCTGGCGCAGCTCGAGATGAACGAGCAGGGCTTCCAGACCCTCATCTTGCGCTCGCGTCAGAACATATCTCAGGTCGACCAAAAGATCTTTGATCTCAAGAGCGACCGAAATGCGAATCTGACCGCTGAACTACAGAAGACCCGGATCGATCTCGATGAGGTCGGCATCAAGTTCGAGACCAACCAGAGCCTTCTCGTTGAAGCGCAGCTCACCGTGCCGACTCTTGGTAGGCAATTCGGACGGCGTGGCCGAGGCGCGCAGTCTGACGGTCGTTCGCGTCCAGGATGGGAAGGCGCAGACGATCGAGGCGGACGAGAACACCGAGCTGCTTCCGGGAGACGTACTCAGAGTGCAGAGGAGCATCATCCCCACAACAGCACTGGGTCTGGAGCAGCTTGGACCACGCAATATAACCACTCAAACGAAGGCGCAGAAGTAAGCGATGTTGGCAGGACTCGTGCGATCCCGCGCGTGTCCGCATCCGGCTTCGCTTGCAAGTGAGGGACCTGCCAGGCGAGTACACCAGTAACTGGGAGGCTGATGATGATCGACAGAGACGACTGCACGAAAAATGGAGGAGAGGCGGGTGCGCTAACCGTCCAACAGCAAATGCTTGCGCTGGCGCCCAACTTACGCGCCTTCGCCATGTCCATCTGTGGCAGCGCCGACAAGGCGGATGACCTGGTGCAGGAAACAATGCTCCGCGCCATCACCAGGATTGACAGCTTCCAACCAGGCACGAACCTCGGCGCCTGGTTGACGACGATCCTTCGAAACTGCTTCCTGTCGGAGATTCGGAAACGCCGCTACGAGGTGGAGGATGCCGACGGCGCGTATGCCCATGCGTTACGATCGGCGCCGGAGCAGGAAAGCGCGCTGGAATTCAAGGAATTGCGCGCGGCCCTCAGGGAAATACCGTTCAACCAGCGCGAGGCGTTGCTGCTGGTGGGTGCGGCGGGGCTCTCCTACGAGGATACGGCGACGATCTGTCAAGCCACGACAGGCACTATCAAGAGTCGGATCAATCGGGCTCGCTCGCGACTTGCCGCGTTGCTCACAATCGAGAGTGTCGACGAGATTGGTGCCGACAATCAGACGCGTGCAATCCTGGGGTCAAATCAGGGCCCAGGCTCGACACAATGGATCGTTTGAAAGTCGAAAGCTGAGTTGCTCCGAACGGGCCAATTTGACGGCCCTGCCGTGCGGTTACGGCACGGCGTCTACCGCTCTCGCAGGCTGTCGTGCCGATAGCGGGTAAGGGGCGAAAGCAGGTAGCTGATGATCCGTCGCCTGCCGGTTTTTATCTCGGCTGTCACAGCCATGCCGGGGGAAAGATTGACCGATTTATCCTCGATCTCCAGCTGCGTGCGATCGAGCGAAATGCGCGCGGAATAGAGCAACTCCTGGCCCCGGGGTTCGCTGCTGCTGGATTCGGAGCCAAGCGTCTTGTCGCCTGTCCCGTCGCCGGGCTTGTCGCGTGTTATGGCATCTTGCGAAACGCCGAGTATCGTACCGTGCAACAATCCGTAGCGCGTGAAATTGAATGTGTCGATCTTGATCGCGGCGTCCTGGCCGGCGCTCACAAAGCCGATGTCGCGATTGGAAACCATGGCCTCGATCTCCAGCCGGCTTTCGGCTGGAACGAGCAGCATCAGCGTCTGCGCCGGCGTGACAATGCCGCCGATCGTATGAACCGCGAGCTGCTGCACCATTCCATCGACCGGCGCCGTCAGTCTTTGCAGGCTTCGGCGTTGTTCGGCTTTGATGATGTCCTGGCGCAGTCCGGACGCTTTTTGCTGGGCCTTTCCAAGTTCGTCGAACAGGCCGCGCGTGTATTCAGCAATTGTCTTGCTGCGGACTTCCGTCAGCGCGACAATCGCGGCATCCGCTTCGCTGTTTCGGCTTTGGTTGACCAGAATGTCCTGACGTTGACTGACGAGATCCTGCAAGTCGGCCAGATAGGTTATCTTGGAACCCAATTCCTTTTGAAATAGCTGCTCGCGAATCTCGACCCGTTGCTGGAGAGGCGCGATGGTGGCTTTCAGCTTGTCAACCGAGGCCTGAATCGTGCCGCGCTCAGCGGCCTTTTGCGCCAGCTGACCGTCTACGCTCGCAAGCTTGGCCTTCTGTTCGCTGCTTTGGCTGACGAGATACCCGCGCTGCATGTCAACGAGGTCAGCGGGAGCGTTCGCCGGCGGATTGAAGGCCGCCAGCGGGTCGTCCTTGTTGGCGATCGCAGCCTGCAGCCTCGCGATGTCGAGCTGACTGGCCATTAGATCGCCTTGCAAATGTCCGAGTTCGGCGTTGATCGCGGTCGTATCAAGCTCGATCAAGACGTCGCCCGCTTTGACGCTCTGACCGTCACGGACCTGAATCGCGTGCACGACTCCGGTCTCGAACGGCTGGATTGTCTTCGTGCGGCCGCTCGGAATGATCTTGCCGGGAGCGAGCGCCACGATATCCACGGTGCCGATGCACGACCAGACCAGCGCTATGCCGAAGACCGCGATGATGCTGAATGCAATCGACCGGCCGATCGGGGAGGGCGGTGTCTCAACGATCTCGAGTGCGGCTGGCAGGAAGGCAAGCTCGTCGGACCGCATGCGCTTTTCGTCGGGCAACCGTGCGACCGCATTCTGAAGCGTGCGGGAGTGGGCGACAAAGCGGACAATCGCGGTGCGGGTACCGCTGGCGCCGTATTGCGCGGTCGTTGCCAGCGCCGTCGTCAGGTTCTTGCGTGCTGGCGACAACAAGGCGGTATCAAAGCGCCGCATCAGCTTGGTGAGTGCACCGGCCGGTCCCAACAAGATAAGCCGGCCGTCCCATAACGCCTCGAATTCCGTTCGCGTCATCACCGTCGAGCGCTCGGCACCCGCCGCCAGGACCAGAGCCTTTTCGTGATTGACTTTACCCAGCAATAGGAAGCGCCCATCTTGCAGACCGACGATGCCAGGTAGCGGGAGAGCGGCAAGGTCATCCCAACTGGTCGTCCGGAAGCGTGCGGCGAAACCGTACGCCTTCGCGCAGCGCTGCATCTCGCCAATGCCAACGGCGCCCTGGCCAACGTGATGGCGAAGTTCGTCGACCGTCGTAGTGACGCTGCGCAAGCGCAGCAGAGCCTGCAAAGCCCAAAGTCCGGAGTCGTCGTTTGATCTTGCGTTCATAGCGTTCGCCTGGCTGCGGCGTGTCCTGCTCGAAGAGATAAGTGTGATGCGGTGTGCTCCAGAGGAGCGTTCATGAAAAGTCTATAATTTCTGTCCCTCAATGAGGTTCGTGGCTGCGAATAGAGGATACGTGTTGCTCCGCGAGTGTGACCAATGACGATGATGATCGTCTTGAACTGGATCGATAAGGCATTTGGCCGGTCGTGCTTGTGATGTCCTGCAACCCGGACTGGAGACGATGCAAGGCCGCATACCGGCCGCCACTCCCGATCAGCTTTTCGTGCGTGCCATCCTCAATCATCCGGCCGCGCTCGATGGTGACGATGCGGTCCGCCATGCGCAGGGTGGAGAGCCTGTGGGCGATGATAAGCACGGTCCGCGAGCGCGTTATCTGCGTCATATTCTGCTGGATGATGTGTTCGCTCTCGTAGTCGAGTGCGCTCGTCGCTTCGTCGAAAATGAGAATGCGAGGATCGGTAATCAGAGCACGGGCGATGGCGATCCGCTGCCGCTGCCCTCCGGACAGGCTGCCGCCCCGCTCGCCGACGATGGTATCATAGCCGTCGGGAAGCTTGAGGATGAAGTCGTGCGCCCCGGCCAGAGTGGCGGCCGCTATGACGCGTTCGGTCGGGAGGGCGGGGTCCGCCAACGCGATATTGTCGCGGACCGACCGGTTGAAGAGGATGCTGTCTTGCAGGACCACGCCTATCTGACGACGAAGCCAGGACGGGTCGACTTGCGCGACATCGACTCCGTCGATGAGCACGCGGCCGGACTCGGGCAGGTAAAGCCGCTGCGCGAGCTTCGCCAAGGTGCTTTTGCCGGACCCGGAGGGGCCTACGATACCGATCACTTGTCCGGCCGGAATGTCCAAATTGATGTCGTGAAGAATCTCCGGACCGTCTATCCGGTAGCGAAAGGTGACGTGCTCGAAGGTGATATCGCCGCGGATCGAGGGAAGCGCCATCCGGTTCGGATTATAGGTCGGCTCGGGCGCCGTGTTGAGAATGTCGCCGAGCCGTGCGATCGATAGTCGTGCCTGATGGAAATCCTGCCACGTCTGCGCCAATCGCAGAACGGGGGAGCTGACGTGCCCTGCGAGCAGGTTGAAGGCAATGAGCTCGCCGACGGAAAGGTCGCCCGCTATGACCAGCTTCGCGCCCATATACAGAATGGCCGCGGTCACCAGCTTGCTGATGAACTGAACGGCCTGGCTCGCCGTGTTGCCCAGACTGAGAACGCGGAAACTCGCCGCGACGTAGGCGGCCAATTGCTCTTCCCAGCGCTGCTGCAGTTGCGGTTCGACCGCCATCGACTTGAGCGTCTCGACGGCAGTCACGCTCTCGACCAGAAATGCCTGGTTCTCCGCTCCGCGCGCGAATTTGTCGTCGAGATACCTTCGAAAGAGGGGCGTCGCTCCCACCGATATGGCGACGTAGATGGGTAGTGAGGCCACCACGATCCACGCCAACAGCGGCGAGTAGAAGAACAGCGCCGCGATGAACACGATCGTGAAGAAAAGATCGATCGCGAGCGTCAGTCCCGAACTGGTGAGGAAGTTGCGGATGTTCTCCAGTTCGCGAACGCGCGCGACTGAGTTGCCGACGCGCCTGGCCTGAAAATAGCTAATCGGCAGCGCCAGCAGATGGCGAAACAGCCGGGCGCCAAGCTCGACGTCAATCCGGTTCGTCGTGTGCGAGAAGAGGTAGGTGCGCTGGAATCCGAGGACTGCTTCAAACAGGGCGATTGCCATGAGCCCGATCGCCAGGACGTCCAAGGTGCTCATGCTTCGATGCACCAGCACTTTGTCGATGACGACCTGAAAGAAGAGAGGCGAGACGAGAGCGAAAAGCTGCAGGAAGAACGACGCGATCAGAACCTCGCCCAGGAGCCACCGGTATTTGTGAATGGCGCCCATGAACCAGGTGATGTCGAACCGGCGGGCGAGGTCGGTGAGGGACGCCCGCTTCGTCATCAGCACGAGCCGGCCGTCCCAGGCCGCTTCGAGTTCACCGCGCGACATCATGGCCGGCCGAGGCGCATCAGGTACCTGGACGAGGATCTGATCGTCGCCGCGCCTGCCAAGCAGCAGGAAGCTCCCGTCGCGCAACGCGGCGATCGCTGGGAGCGGCGTCCGCTCCAGCCGCGACCAATCCGTTCTCACGGAGCGGGCCTTAAGGCCCAGGCCCTTCGCGCAGCGGATCATCTCAGAGACGCCAATCGGGCCTCCGGAAAACTGATGCCGAATCTGGTCTGCATCGACGCTAACGCCGTGACTGCGCAGCATGAAAACGAGCGCGCTTAAGCCACCGTCAGGCGATGGACGAGTATCTTCGGAAGGATTTTCCAACAGTTCGTTGTCCCCATATCTTAAATGCTTGCGCGCCAGTTTTTGCTTGGCGCGCAAGCCGTTTTCACCGGCTTGGAGCGCGTCGATTTACGGCAATGAAGGCCGAATTTCGCAGCGCTCCGCTAATTCAGCCGCGTGGCCTCGCTAGCGTCTGGATGATGTTGACCAACGCCGCCAGTTGCGGCGGCGCTCCTGCCGCAGGCGCAGGGTTGGCGAAGCTTGAGGCCATGTACTGGTTGAACAAGGCCATCCTCGAGGCGAGCATCCCATCGGCTGCGCGTCGAATTTCCGCTGGCGGAAGCGGTGTTGGCCGTAAAGCCAAGAGTCGTGTTGTTGTTGCCGAAACCAGACGGGACGCCCGCAAGGTTCGGGCTTCCGCCAATTGGCGGCGTTGTGGACACAACACTCGGCGCCGCAGTGACCGCAGCATTGGTGACTGCCGTCGGCGCTGTCGTATGGATGGCGAGCGTTCCGGCCGGCTGGGTCGGCGCGCCCGCGAGCTTGACGGCGTTGCCCGCTGTATCCTTGACCCCGCCGAGGTTGAACCCGGTGATCGCAAGGTCAGCGGCGTTCTGGCCTGCCCCGACCTTGTAGTCGAACTGCAGGGTGTTGGTGCCGGAGCCGCTGACATATTTGGCGGTGCCGTTGCTGTTCAGCGCCAAGGTCGGCGTGCCGGTGACGTTCACCGCCTCGCTAAAGTTGAGCGACAGGTGCACGGTGCCGCCGGCGCCGACCGTGCCGGTGCCTTTGTGTACTCCGTGGCCGTTGGCCGCGACCCATTGCAACGTCGGCGCAGTGCCATGCGTCGGCGCAGTGGGATTGGTCGGCGCAGTAGGATTGGTCGGCGAGCCTGACGCGATGATGGCGAGCGTTCCGGCCGGCTGGGTCGGCGCGCCCGAGATATTGACGGCGTTGCCCGCTGCATCCTTGACCCCGCCGAGGTTGAACCCGGTGATCGCAAGGTCAGCGGCGCTCTGGCCTGCCCCGACGGTATAATCGAACTGCAGGGTGTTGCTGCCGGAGCCGCTGACATATTTGGCGGTGCCGTTGCTGTTCAGCGCCAAAGTCGGCGTGCCGGTAACGTTAACCGCCTCGCTGAAGTTGAGCGACAAGCGCACGGTGCCGCCGGCGCCGACCGTGCCGGTGCCGTTGGTTACTCCTTGGCCGTTGGCAGCGACCCACTGCAACGTCGGCGCAGTGGGATCCGTTGGCGCAGTGGGATTGGTCGGCGCGGTGGGATTGGTCGGCGCGGTGGGATTCGTCGGCGAGTGGGATTCGTCGGCGAGCCCGACGCGATGATGGCGAGCGTTCCGGCCGGCTGGGTCGGCGCGCCCGAGAGATTGACGGCGTTGCCCGCTGCATCCTTGACCCCGCCGAGGTTGAACCCGGTGATCGCAAGGTCAGCGGCGCTCTGGCCTGCCCCGACGGTATAATCGAACTGCAGGGTGTTGCTGCCGGAGCCGCTGACATATTTGGCGGTGCCGTTGCTGTTCAGCGCCAAGGTCGGCGTGCCGGTAACGTTAACCGCCTCGCTGAAGTTGAGCGACAAGCGCACGGTGCCGCCGGCGCCGACCGTGCCGGTGCCGTTGGTTACTCCTTGGCCGTTGGCAGCGACCCATTGCAACGTCGGCGCTGTGGTATCAGCTGCCGGCGGCGTTGTGACCGGCGGCGTCGTGACCACCGGCGGCGTCGTGACCACCGGAGGCGTCGTGACCGGCGGGGTGGTGACCGGCGGCGTCGAGCCTGTCCCGCCCGATGCGCTGCCTGAGCCAGGGGTTACGGCTTGAAGCAGCGGCGTGATATTTCCCATATCATGCCACAACGCTGTCATTGTCGCATCGTCGTAGGCATTCTCCTGCGCACGAATGTTGGTCACTCCACCGGCAACGTCGACGACGTACGCGCCGTATTTCTGCATCGCCGTGAAGACTTCCTGGCCGAGCTTGGAGAGTCCGGACGGCATTGGCGTGTTCGGCGAGATCGCGAGAAGCTGTCCCTCCTTTACGATGCCGCTTGAACTGCTGCCGTCGCCGGCGATCGCAGGGCCGGTGAAGCCGGGCGTCGCAAGCTTGGAATCGACCACGAGCTGCAATGCGTGGTTGATCGAGCCGCTATCCGTTTGAGCCTTGACCAGAAGTCCGCCCAACTCGCTCGCGCCAACAGCCGTAGATACCCGCGCTGAGAAACGGCGATTTGGTGCCCCATCCATCGCCAGTGACCACATTTTCGGCTCCGTATGACGACAGCCGTCGCAGACGTGGTACTCGTTCGCTTGAACTGCCAGAAATTGTAGGCGACGTCGCCATCGATAACAACCAGCTCGCCGTCGGTGCCAGCAGCACCGTTGGCGGCCGCCGGCATGTGAACGCTGACCGTGCCTGCGGGATATCCCCAACCTGCGGGATGACTGACCTGAACAACCGGATCGGAAGAGGACGCCACGTAGACGGCCGGCGAATAGGCGTCCCAAGCGACACTGTAATTATACCCCGTCGAACCAGGCCAATTCAGCTTTGTGAAGCTCGAATTCGCTGGAAGTTGCGTATTCCAGCTGGATGACGCGGAAAACGGTGAAGTGCTTAGTGAAACCATTAGTCCCGTTCCTTTTATCTGTTGGTAGATGTCAGCGGATTCATTGGTAGATGTAGGGATCACCCAAGCGGACGTCCCGCGCCTGATCGTGGACACGCGTAACTAATTAGGACAACCACTCATGATTGATTATCGTACTGCTTGGTAACTATCCCACCCACGAGCAACTTGGCTACATATCGTGTTTGCAATGTGATGCTAAAACGAAATTGTTCGGGCACGGGACGGTGTGGATATCGGGCTATATTTAGCAGTCGTCGCGCCCCGTTTTTGTGAATAACTCATTCGATCTGCTGGTAGATTCTTTGCTAAGGAAAGCGATCAGATTAGTTGCCCTTCTGCTTGCGACCTTCATCTCGCCTACTTCAGTCGCCGACGCGCACCGTGGACTGTCGTTACGACAAATTAGCAGGGGCCCACGAACATGAGCCAACAAGCCATGACGTAGCTGTTGTCCGCGACGGTACGTGCGGTTTTGATCGACCGGCATCCATGCGTCGGTGTTGACGATCATGTCGCGGCCGGTCGCTCTGAAGATGGCTTCCAGCCGCGTGGCTTACTGTGAATTTTGCGTTGCGGGAGGGATGTTCGGATGCATGTGAAAGCTTGCCGCGGACTGCGGCCCATTTCGGTTCTGCCGTTTATTAGAGGAGTGCCGCGGCTCATCTCGTTGCAAATCTATGCGATTGACTAAGCATGCGATGCGCGGTGCAGCCGGCAACTAATTTGAATACCTGTTCGGTTCGGATCGTCCTTAGAACCTTTGCGCTGTGCGAGGTCGATCCAGCCACGCGAATGGATCGCGTACAAAGATATTTGGCGGAGAGCGCGAGCTGGAATCGCGAAGTCTATTACGACCTGAGTTGGCCCGCGCCATCATTGAATCGCGACCAGCCAATCTGCTGACTTCAGCGATGGTCCCTCGCGCCTGGCTCGGTTCGATTGAGCCAAAAGTCTTATAAGGTGACAGTTCTGTTAGGAATTACACTGTTTCCGCGCTTTCGCTCCCGGACAGACGGGAAGGAAGCAGCGGTGGCTCGCGGTGCCGAAGGGCCGTTGGAGCTCTCCTCGGGTGGTTCAAATTTCCCCTGAGGCCAGGCGTTGCGGACGTACTCACAATTCGCGCCTGTAAACGTCACGCACGAACTTTGCTCCGCGAGAAAATAAAGCGCTGAAAAATTGGAGGCAATGCCTTGAAACAATAGGAGCCACACATGGCAATTCAAAGTCCCGGGAGATTTCCGCCGCGTGATTGTCGCTGCGTCCGTGGGAAACGTCATCGAATGGTATGACTTCTATATCTTCGGCAGCTTGGCCGCAGTTCTGTCGGTCAAGTTCTTTGAACAATCCCACCCGGTCGCAGCCCTGCTAAGTACGATTGCGCTGTTCACCGCAGGATTCCTGATCCGTCCACTGGGGGCGTTTCTCTTCGGATGGATGGGCGACCGGGTCGGCCGCAAGTATACGTTCCTTGTTACGCTCAGCGGAATGGGGCTGGGCACAGGCGCGATCGGATTGATCCCGACCTACGAGTCGATCGGTCTGACCGCCGCGTTCATTCTCTTCGGCTTGCGGATGATCCAGGGCCTGTGCCTGGGCGGCGAGTATGGCGGCGCCATCACCTACGTCGCCGAGCATGTGCCGGACGAAAGCCGCGGCTACTACACCGGCTGGCTGCAGACCTCTCCAACTCTCGGGATCGTGGTGTCGCTGGCTGTAATCATTGCGACGCGCACCTATTTCGGTAATCAAGCATTCGACGAATGGGCGTGGCGCGTTCCGTTCCTGATATCGTTCCTGCTGGTGGCCGTCGCAATCTACATCCGGCTCCAACTCCAGGAGACGCCGATCTTCCAGGAGATCAAGGCCAGGGGGCAGATGACCAGGAACCCCTGGAAGGAGGCCTTCCTCAGCTCGAACATCAAATACATATTGATCGCCACCGTCGTGCTGATCGGGCAGGGAGTGGTGTGGTACAGCGGTCAGTTCTGGGCGTTGTACTTTCTGCAGCAGGTTTCCAAGGTGGACGCGCTGACCTCGGCCTACATCGTGGGAGCTGCGTTGCTCATTGCAACGCCGAGCTTGATCTTCTTTGGCTGGCTGTCCGACCAGATCGGCCGCAAGCCGGTGATCTTGGGAGGCATGTTGCTCGCCGCGATCACCTACTATCCGCTGTATTTGTGGCTGGGAACGGTCACGCAGCCTGGCAACATCAACTATCCGATCGCGATCTTCATCATTTTCATCCTCGTTTGCTACGTCGGGATGGTGTATGGGCCGGTCGGGGCGTTTCTGGCGGAATACTTTCCCGGCAGGATTCGGTACACGTCGGTGTCGGTGCCGTATCACATCGGCAACGGCTGGGGTGGCGGATTGGTGCCGTTCATCACTTCGGCAGCTTTCGCGGCCACCGGCAGCATCGGCTACGCGCTGATCTACCCGATCGTAGTTCCCGCGGTGTGCTTCGTGCTCGCGCTCTTCCTGATGCCGGAGACTCGTAAAATCAGCATCTGGGAACCGATCGAGCCCAGAACCGCATCATAACAACGTCGCGGATGTGCAGGGCCGCCATGCCCTGCACATCTTTTTTCTCGCGGCTCTCGGCCGCGAAAAAGGCGCTCGATGAAAAAGCCCCGCGCACACACCGGCGGGGCCTTTACTCAGGTTCTAGTTGTTTTTGTCCTAGTTATTGTTGCGCGGATCATCGGCGGGAGTAACATAAGCTGCGGTCTGCCGGGACAGGTTGCGATCAGGGCCCCGCGAACTGTCCCAGCGTATTGAAGCGCGCCTTCTGCTCGCTGCTCAGCGTCGCATAGAACTCATCCAATGCCGGCTGCACCAGGTTGGCTGCCTGCATCATGGCCTCGAGCCGCTTTTCCATCGCCTCCAATCGTCCGACCGGCGTGAGCGGCGTGCTGTCCGGGCAGGCAGCTTGCAGCCCTTGAACGGCCTTCTCCGTCGCCTCGCGTAGACGGTCGAGCACTTCCTTTTGTGTGTCCACCGGGCGTATCACGGTCTCAATCCGCTCGATCGGCAGTTGGGTCAGACTGGACTTCGGCTCGCCGCAGGTATCAGACGGCGCGTTCGCTTCCTGCTGCGGCTGCCGTTGCGAGCGCTCGCCGATATTGGGGCCGAGCGCATTGAAGCGTGCCTGTTGCTCGTCGCTGAGCGAGTTATAGAACTTCTCCAGCGCGGGCCGCGCGATCCGCACGGCCTCGAGCGTAGCGCTGATGCGGTTCGTCATCGCCTGCAGGCGGCCGGGCGGAGTCATCGCATACGACCCGCCGCAAGACTCCCTGAACGCATCGGCAGCCTTTGCGGCCGCGCTCTTCAGTTCGTCGAGCAACGCGCGCTGCTCGGGCGTCGGCTGTACCGCCTGCTCGATGGAAGCAATCGGCCAGGCGGTGATGCCCTTATCAGGATCGCCGCACAATTGCCTGAGATCCTGTTGGTTCACGCCTGATTGGCTCACGCCTGAGCGGTCGCGCGGTCGAGAGCCGGTGGTGGCGCCGTTACCCTCCGGATATTCAGTCGGGCCGAGTCTGGCGTAGGCGGAATACGGGCTTTCGGCGCCCCAGAACACGGTATCGACGAAGTCATCGTAAGCGTATGCCCAATAGCCGGGCTCGTACGCGTAGGGCCGGAACGTATATTCGAAAATGTCGGAATAGGCATAGGGCCAGAACACGTGGCCGGCCCACGGCACAAACGTCGCGTGCAGGCCGCGCCGCCAGGCGTGACGGGGAGCCCAGCCGTGGTGCCGAGCTGCCCGTGCTCCCTCGGCCTGCGGGTCGGCACTGGCGAAGCGCGCTGCAAATCGCCCCCGTGCGGCAGCTTGCGCCGCGGCAACAGCGGCGGCGCGCCCAGCCGAAGGCTGTATTCCGAGCTCCTGCTGGCGCGCCAGATTACGTTGCTGCAGTCTTTCCTCGTGCCGGAGCAGGCGCTGCTGTGTCTGTAGCAAGCGCTGCTGTGCGCGTTGCTCCCGCAGGCCTTGCGGCTGTTGCGACTGCAGCTGCTGCACGCGCTGCTGCAACCGATCGATGCGGTCCTGGCGCTGCGTGCCCTGGCGCGAAAGCATGTCGCGCTGCCGTTCCTGCGCGGTTTGCTGGAGCTGCTGCACACGCTGCTCACGCTGGAGCTGCCGCTGTTCTGTCTGCAGCAACCGTTGCTGCGCGCGTTGCGCCCGCGGGCTTTCCGGCTGTTGCGACTGCAGTCGCTGCACGCGCTGCTGCAACCGATCGATGCGCTCCTGGCGCTGCACGCTCTGGCGCGAAGGCATGTCGCGCGGGCGCTCCTGCTGCGTGGTTTGCTGCGGCTGCTGGATGTGCTGCTCGCGTTGGCCGGTCCGCTCCTGTTGCGGCGGGGACGCGCCCGGAGAGGGCGGTGCGCTCGGGCGCGACGGTGCCGCGATTCGCGGCGCGGCCGGCCGCGGCGGTGCAGCAATTTGTGGCGTCGGACGCGGTGCCATCGCCGGACGCTGTGGCGGCGGAGCCGGACGCGACGCCGGGGCGGCGGGCCGCGCCATTGCCGGAGGCGGTGCGTGGCGGGTCATGGCGGGCGGCGGCGCAGGACGAGCCATGGGACGAGCCATGGCAGGAGGTGGCGTAGGACGAGCCATTGCCGGAGGCGGCGCAGGGCGGGCCATGGCGGGCGGCGGTGCAGGACGAGCCATGGCGGGCGGCGGTGCCGCGGGTCGGGCCGCGGCCGCAGGCGGTCCGGGCCTTCTGTGCTCCTGAGCAGATGAGCCCACGCTCGCCGCGACCACCGAAATGCCGAGAAGAAATGCTGTAAGGCGAGGGCCGAGCGCACGCATGATCGTCGCTACCTGCTAGTTCTTTCTTCGCCCGTCACTCTCAACGCGCGACCGCAGGAGTCGATCGGTGCTTGTCATTGCGGCTTTGCGACGCAGGGTGACGGGTGAGCAACCGGCCGCTTCTGCACGTCGCCAAGTTTTCACCGCGAGGACCTGCTGCAGACGTGCGGATGGCGCGTCCTAGGGTCGCATCATCGCGTCCAACCTTGCCAAAGCCTTCCGCAAGCCTTTGGTTGATAGCTAATCATTCAAGACTGGTCCACCCAAGGACCGGCTCAGCAGGGGGAGCGGTTCACAGGGAGGAGGAATTCCATGACCACACCAACCAAAAACGAGTCCTCGACTCGTCGCCACTTTCTGAAGGTGGCTGCGGCGGGGTCCGCCGTTACAATCGCCGTGCCGAGTATCGTCAATGCGCAAGGCCCCATCAGCATGCGCTTTCAAAGCACGTGGCCGGCAAAGGATATTTTCCACGAATACGCGCTCGACTACGCAAAGAAGGTCAACGACATGACCGGAGGCGACCTCAAGATCGAGGTTCTTCCCGCAGGTGCGGTGGTTCCGGCCTTCGGCCTGCTCGATGCGGTATCGAAAGGGACGCTCGATGGCGGACACGGCGTGCTGGCCTATCACTACGGCAAGCAGACCGCGCTGGCATTATGGGGGTCGGGCCCCGGCTATGCGATGGACGCCAACATGCTGCTCGCCTGGCACAGGTACGGCGGCGGAAAAGAGCTGCTCACCAAGCTGTACGCATCGATCGGTGCGAACGTTGTCTCGTTTCCGTACGGGCCCATGCCGACGCAGCCGCTGGGCTGGTTCAAGAAGCCTATCGCTAAAGCCGAAGATTTCCAGGGCGTGAAATTCCGGACCGTCGGCATTTCCATTGACGTGTTCACCGGTCTCGGCGCCGCGGTTAACGCACTGCCTGGCGGGGAAATCGTCTCGGCGATGGACCGCGGCCTGCTGGATGCGGCAGAATTCAACAATGCCACATCGGACCGAATTCTGGGCTTCCCGGATGTCTCCAAGACCTGCATGCTGCAGAGCTACCATCAGAATGCCGAGCAGCTCGAGATCCTGTTCAACAAGACGAAGTATGACGCACTGCCGGAAAAGATGAAGGCGATCATTGCCAACGCGGCCGATGCCGCAAGCGCGGATATGTCCTGGAAAGCGATCGACCGGTACTCGAAAGACTATGTCGAGATGCAGACCAAGGACAAGGTCAGGTTCTACAAAACGCCGGATCAGGTACTCCAGAAGCAGCTTGATGTCTACGACGAGGTCGTGGCGAAGAAATCCGCGGAAAACCCGATGTTCAAGGAAGTCGTCGAATCCCAGCTGGCCTTCGCCAAGCGGGCGACGCAGTGGGAGCAGGACACGGTCGTAAGCCGCCGCATGGTGTACAATCACTACTTCGGGCCGAACGCGAAGAAGATTTGATAATACGTAATCAAGGCATCATCCGGAATGATCCCGGATGATGCTCTGTACTCTCTCGCAAAATATATTGTCTCGCAAAGCGATCATCCTCGTACCGAGCGGCCACACATGAGCGCGCAGCGCTTCCTGTATATGATCGACGGCATCAGCACGTGGACTGGCAAGGCCGCGGCATGGCTGATTATCGGGCTGATGACCCTTGTCTGCGTCGAGGTATTCAAGCGCTACATGATAAATATGCCGACGGCGTGGATTTTCGACGCCTCGAACATGCTGTATGGCACGCTGTTCATGATCTGCGGGGCATATACGTTGGCGCAGAACGCCCACGTCCGCGGAGACTTTCTCTACAGTTCGATGCGGCCGCGGATGCAGGCGAGCCTCGATCTCGCGCTCTATGTGATGTTTTTCATCCCCGGAATCGCAGCGCTGGTTTACGCGGGCTATGACTACGCCTCCGACTCATGGCGTATCAACGAGCATTCGAACGTCACTGCGGATGGTCCGCCGGTTTACCACTTCAAGGCCATGATCCCGCTGGCCGGCGCGCTGGTGATGCTGCAGGGTATCGCCGAGATCGTGCGCTGCATCGTCTGTCTCAAGACGGGCGCATGGCCGGCCCGGTTGAAGGACGTCACCGAGATCGACGTCGTCGAGGAGCAGCTTGCACACAGCGAGTACGTCGATGAAGCAGCGCGCAAGATGGCGATCGAGCGCGCGCAGGTGATCGACGAGAGCGCGCGTCAACGCGGCATGGGCGGAGATTCGAATCGATGAGCGATCCGGCCCTTGGTCTATTGATGCTTGGGCTCATCGTGGCCGTCATCATGATGGGCTTCCCGACCGCCTTCACGCTGATGGGCCTCGGGATGTTTTTCGGCTTCTTTGCCTACCACAGGACCGGTGAGTCGTGGACCGACAATCATATCTTCGATCTCATGGTTCAGCGCACCTATGGCGCGATGACCAACGACGTTCTGATCTCCATTCCGCTGTTCGTGCTCATGGGATACGTGATGGAACGCGGCGCGCTGGTGGACAAGATGTTCTACAGCATCCAGCTGGCATTCCGGCGCGTGCCGGCATCGCTGGCGGTCGCGACGCTCATTGTCTGCACATTCTGGGGCATCGCCAGCGGATTGGTCGGAGCCGTCGTGGTGCTGATGGGCGTGATCGCGTTCAATCCGATGTTGAAGGCGGGCTATGACGTGAAGCTCGCCTCCGGCGTCATCACGGCCGGCGGCACGCTGGGTATTCTGATTCCGCCATCGGTGATGATCATCGTCTACGCCGCGGTCGCCGGACAGTCGGTTGTCAAGCTTTACGCGGCGGCCATGTTTCCGGGCTTCTTCCTGGCGTTCCTGTATCTCGTCTACATCATTGGCTGGGCGCTTCTCAATCCGAAGATCGCGCCAAAACTTCCGGAGAGCGAAACCCGTGTTCCGGTGAGGCCGTGGGTGAGGCAGCTGCAGCAGGCTTACTCACGCAAGATGTTGCCCGCGCTTGTGGCGGCTGCCGTCGCCCCGGCAAGGGCGCTGAATATGAAGATCGACGACGTGCGCCCGAGTTATGGGGCGTTGCTCAGGAACCTCGGGCTTGCACTGGTGCCCCTGGTGCTGACATTGATCACGCTGTGGGGGGCGTGGTGGTACGTGGTGATTCATCAGCAGCCGGTCGCGCAATCGGCTGTCACGGTGGAGCGCGTGCAGACCGGCAAGCTGCAGGAGCCCGGCGCCGAACCAGCGGAAGAGAAGCTCCAGGAACTCGGCGGATCAGTCCAGCAATCTGATGCGGCCGCAAAAGCAGGCGAGCCGGAAGCCTTGCAGCAAATGGGCAGTGCCGAATTGCGCAAGCAGATCGTGGCTGCGCCTGCGGAAGCGGGTCCGCCGCCTGAATTCTATACCTACTTCGCGATTACGGCGGCCATCTTTGCGCTGATGCTTCTCTATTACTACTGGACCATGGAAGCCGAACAGTTCGAGGTGCTGCTGCTCTTGATTTCTTCCGTCCTGCCGCTCGGCATCCTGACGGTGGTGGTGCTCGCGGTGATCCTGCTCGGGATTACGACCGCGACCGAATCCGCGGCGGTTGGGGCGGCGGGCGCGTTCCTGCTTGCATTCCAGGCGCGGACGCTCGACTGGAAACGCACCAAGGAGGCCGTATTCCTTACCGCGAAGACCACATCGATGGTGTGCTGGCTGTTCGTCGGTTCCGCACTGTTCTCGGCGGTGTTTGCGATTCTGGGAGGTCAGGCGCTGCTGGAAAGCTGGGTGCTTTCCCTCAATCTGACGCCGGTCCAGTTCATGATCCTGTCGCAGGCGATCATCTTCATCCTGGGCTGGCCGCTCGAGTGGACCGAGATCATCGTGATCTTCGTGCCGATCTTTCTGCCGATGCTGAAGCACTTCGGCATCGATCCGGTGCTGTGGGGCGTGCTGGTCTTTGTCAATCTGCAGGCGGCATTCCTGTCGCCACCAGTGGCGATGTCGGCGTTCTATCTGAAAGGCGTGTCTCCGCCCCATGTTACCCTTAACCAGATATTCTCCGGCATGATGCCCTACATGCTGATCGTTATCCTCTGCATGGTATTCATGTATCTCTGGCCCGGCATGACGCTATGGCTGCCGACTTATCTTTACGGCAATTGACGCTCTAATGGATCGCATCAGGAAAAAAACAACACGACGGTGCGTCATCTCATACTAGCGCAACCTTCATGATATCCAGGGTTCCACGATAGATCATCTCGACGGCGACGTAGAGAATGACGATTAGTCCGACGTAAGCAATCCAGCGATGCTTTTGCAGAAGGCCCGCAATGAAAGAAGCGGCTGCGCCCATCATCGCAATCGAAAGTATCAGGCCGAAAATCAGAACCACTGGATACTCGCGCGCCGCCCCTGCGACGGCGAGGACGTTGTCAAGTGACATGGAAACGTCGGCCACGATGATCTGCGAGGTCGCTTGGGCGAGCGTTTTCCGGGGCTTGCCTTCGGGATCTGTTCCCGCAGCCGCCCCGGCAGCCTCCATCGCCTTGATCGGCTCTGCGGCGGAAGCGCGTAGCTCTCGCCACATTTTCCAGCAGACCCACAACAACAGAATCCCACCCGCGAACAGGAGGCCGACTACCTGCAGAATTTGCGTCGTCAACCCGGCGAACAGAATGCGAAGCACTGTTGCGGCGACGATGCCGATCAGAATCGCTTTGCCTCGTTGCGTCTCAGGCAGGCCCGCGGCAGCAAGGCCGATGACAATGGCGTTGTCGCCAGCGAGGACAAGGTCGATCAGAATGACCTGTAAGAGTGCGGTCAGGACATCTGCGCTGAGAAATTCAAACACGGGTCACGCTCCCCTTTTTGCCGGGAGAACGGCCCCTCATTCGATGCGAGGTTTTTGCAATGCGCAGGTGCGTAATAGGGTTCACCGATACGTGCCGCAAATCCCGTGCCGCAATACCAAAACGGGGCCACTCCAACTTAACTCCAGTCCGACATCGCAGCCTGCTGGCTGCCAGAGGGGCCCGGCCTGGTGACTGTCTCCTATCGCCTATGGTGGCGTATCCGGATGTTGCTCGACCGGTTGCTCGAAAAACTGCGCCACTTGATCCGGTTCGCTAAAAATTGCCGCTGCGCAACCCAGCATGGTGAAGGCGCCGGCAATATCCCAAACCGTTGGATTATCCGAATTTCCTTGAACGTGGATTGAACTGGCCACGATGGCGGCGATCGTTGCTTCCGCGAAAAGCAGAATGCTGAACGCAGGCAGGACAAGTCCAGGCTCCAGCACGCGGATCATCAGGAATGCGGGGACCGCAATCAGCACGCTCAACAGCGACAGCATGCCGAAGGGTTCGAGCGAAGGAGCGTTTCGCGTTATCCAGCTTGCATGAGAAACCATTTTGTTGCCCTTGGCAATTTGCACTGGGTAACAAAAATCACAGCGGCAGCAGCGTTATTAGGATGCCCGCCGACGGTAATGAACTTTACCAAAAAAGCTTGTACGCGGGACGGGTCACATCGTCCGGAGCCCGTGGCGCAGTGCCGCAGGCGGAGAATACGAAGAGGGCGCGGTATGCCGCGTTCGTTAGAGCTGCAGGGGACGAGAGGTATATCGCGCCCGCAGCATGGTTGGCGCGTCGGAGGAAGTCGGATTCTTTCGCTCTTGCGGTAGAGGCGAAAGCTCAGTTTCAGCTTCTCTATCTACCCCGCCTGCGCCGAGGTCTGGTGGCGATCAGCAGCCCGCGCGCGTCGGTCCTATTGAGGCGCGGGAGGACCGCCCCTATGTATCGTTTTATTGGGGAGTCTTGCCGTGAAAATGGTGCAGGCGGCCCTCGTTGCGGCAATTGCTGCCGTTGTCCAGTTTGCCTCTCCCACGTTCGTGTCAGCGGAGGAGAGCGGTAGATCTGCGCTGATGATCGAGGTCGACGGGGCAATTGGTCCGGCAACCGCCAGATATGTGAAGGAAGCACTGACAACGGCCGGCGAGCGGAGGGTCGACATCGTTGTCCTGCGTCTGAACACACCAGGCGGCCTCGCCACCAGCATGCGCGAGATTATCGCCGACGTGCTCGGGTCCTCCGTTCCCGTCATTGGCTATGTCGCTCCATCCGGTGCCCATGCGGCGAGCGCGGGCACCTATATTCTCTATGCAACACATATCGCGGCCATGGCGCCAGGCACCAATCTGGGCGCCGCGACGCCAGTGCAGATCGGCGGCCCGCTACCGGGTCTGCCAGGAAGCGCCCCAGACAAGGACGGCAAGGACAAAAAGGACGATGCGCAGCCTGCGTTGAAAGATGCCATGACGGCGAAGGCGACCAACGATGCGGTCGCGCTGATCCGCAGCCTCGCCGAACTGCGCGGGCGCAACGCCGATTGGGCCGAGAAAGCGGTGCGCGAGGCTGCCAGTCTTTCCGCCAGCGGCGCATTGCAGGAGAAGGTGATCGATCTGATCGCGCGCAACCTGACCGAACTGCTTCATCTGATCGACGGCCGCACGGTCGAGCTTGCAGGTGGCGATACGCGGCAGTTGGCGACAAAGGGCCTGACGATTGAGCGGCTTGATCCCGGCTGGCTGATCCGGCTTCTGTCGGTCATCACCAATCCCAACGTCGCTTTCATTCTGCTGATGGTTGGCGTCTACGGTCTGATCTTCGAGTTCTCCAGCCCGGGCGCCATCGTGCCGGGAGTGGTCGGGACGATCTGTCTGCTGCTCGGCCTCTATGCCCTCAACATGCTGCCGATCAACTACGTTGGCCTGGCCTTGATGTTTCTGGGGATCGCCTTCCTGGTGGTCGAGATCTTCAACCCGACCGTGGTTCTCGGCCTTGGCGGCGTTGCCGCGTTTCTCCTCGGGGCCGCCATGCTGTTCAGGATCGAGGCCCCGGGATACCAGCTGTCATGGGCGGTCGTCATCATCGCGATCGCGATGATTGTTAGTCTGACCGTCGTCGTACTCGGCTCGCTCTGGCGCGCCCGCAGAAACCCGGCCCGGGTCGGGGGGCAGGCCATGCGCGGTCTGCCTGCCGAAGTTCTCGACTGGTCCGGCAGCGAAGGTCACGTCTTTACTCATGGGGAGCGCTGGCAAGCCCACGGGGTGGAAGCCCTTACACCCGGGGAGATGGTCGAGGTGGCCGGCATCAAGGACCTGACGCTTGTGGTGCGGCGTCGAATAGCACAAACCGCCAGCGAAGGAGGTGTGCGATGATGTTCGACTATCTGAGCTATCTTCTTCTCGTCGTCGTCGTCGTCATGTTTCTCGCGACGGCGATTCGCATCCTGAGGGAATACGAGCGCGGCATCGTCTTCACACTGGGTCGCTTCACCGGGGTGAAGGGCCCCGGTCTCATCATTCTCATTCCGTTCGCGCAGCAGATGGTGAAGGTCGATCTGCGGGTCGTGGTGCAGGATGTGCCGCCGCAGGACGTGATCACGCGCGACAATGTCACGGTCAAAGTCAACGCCGTCCTGTACTTCCGCATCGTCGACCCGGAGCGAGCGATCATCAAGGTCGCGGACTTTTTGGCCGCGACCAGCCAGCTCGCGCAAACCACGCTGCGCTCGGTCCTCGGCAAACACGAACTCGACGAACTGCTGGCGGAACGGGATCGGCTCAACGCCGATATTCAGGAGATCCTCGATCAGCAAACCGACGCCTGGGGCATCAAGGTGACCAATGTCGAGATCAAACATGTAGATCTCAACGAAAACATGATCCGCGCGATCGCCAAGCAGGCCGAGGCCGAGCGGTTGCGGCGTGCAAAGGTGATCAATGCCGAAGGCGAGCAGCAGGCCGCCGAGAAGCTCGTCGAGGCTGGCCGACTTCTGGCCCGCGAACCACAGGCGATGCAGTTACGCTATTTCGCAGCCCTGCACGACACCGCGAGCGAGCGGTCCTCAACCATAGTCTTTCCGCTGCCGACGGATCTGCTCACTCATCTCGCCGCACGACCGGAGGCGGCGAAGTGACCTTATCGGAAGCACTTGGACCATCGGTGGGAATCTGGGCTACGGCGAGACGCAGTAATAGGAAAGTGATCCTAACCAGGGAGGATAACCATGGTAACTTATGTCGTTCTTGCGAAGTTCACCGATCAAGGAATCCGCAGCGCCAAGGACTCTCCGAAACGGGCAGAAGCCTTCAGGCAATTGGCGAAAACGTTTGGAGCGACCGTGAAGGAGATTTTCTGGACGCAGGGACGGTATGACATCGTGACAATCGTCGAAGCGCCAGATGAGTCTGTCCGCCTTGTCGCTTAGCTTGAGCCTTGGCGGGCTCGGCAACGTCCGCACCGAATCGTTACGAGCGTTTTCGGCGGCAGACATGACGACCATTGTCGGCAAGATGGTCTGACAACGGACGCTGTTGAGCGGCATCCGTAGAAACGGGACGTCGACCCGAGGCCAGACTTGCCCACAGAATCGAGCTGGGTCCATGAATTCGAAGCATGAGGAAAGCGCGCCAGAAGAGCAGCCAAGAGCTGAGATCGGGATGTCACGGTCGGATTCGCCCCTAGAATCCTTTCTTGTCTGGCCGCTTGCCGCGGCAGCGCTGGCGGCGAAGGCGAACGTGCGGTTTCTTGAAGATATCATGTCGTCGGTATCGGGGAAGCCAAATGTGTCGGGTCATTTGTCGTTGCCATGGACGACCTCGAATACGGTCGCCCTTGAGCTCGCATCGATGCGATTGCGTAATTTTTCCACAGACACAGGCGGGCGTGCGACACTCATCTGTGCACCCTATGCGCTACACGGTGCAACCATTGCGGATTTTGCTCCGGGTCATAGCGTAGTCGAGGCGTTGTGCCAGGGTGGCTTGTCGCGCGTGTTTGTTACCGATTGGCGGTCTGCGACCCCGGAGACACGTTACTTTTCAATCGACAACTACCTTGCCGACCTCAATGTTGCGGTAGACGAACTTGGACCTCCGGTTGACTTGATTGGCTTGTGTCAAGGCGGCTGGCTGGCATTGGTCTATGCCGCGCGCTTTCCAAAAAAGGTGCGGAGGCTGGTGCTCGTCGGCGCGCCGATCGACATTGCGGCCGCTGAATCTCAGCTATCCCGTTTCGTCGCTGATGTTCCGCTCAGGATGTTTGACGAGCTTGTGCGGGAAGGAGAGGGCATTGTACATGGCGACCGCATGCTTGGACCTTGGGGTGTCTCATCGGGCTTCAATGACGCGGAGGCGGTTCTTCAAAATCCGCCGGACCTCGACTCGGCGCGAGGGCGTGAATTGTGTGACCGATTTCGGCAGTGGTATGCCGAAACGCTCAATTTACCCGGGGTATTTTACCTTCAAGTCGTCAAATGGCTCTTCAAGGAAAATCAGATCGCTGAACGGCGCTTTGTCGCGCTTGGGCAACAGGTCGATCTGGCGCAGCTTCGCGCACCGATCTTTCTTCTCGCGGCCAGCAATGACGAGGTCATTTCGGTCGATCAGCTGTTCGCAACAGCAGAGCTGGTCGGCACACCGGCCGAATTGCTGGAGAAGATGACGGAACCATGCGGCCATTTGAGCCTATTCCTGGGGTCCAAGGCCCTTGACGGGTCGTGGCGCAAGATTTCTCATTGGCTTGGCAGCAAGCTGAAGGCGCCGGGGGTCGTTCTTTAAGAACGTCGCCGGGAAAATGGAGTAGTGGCTCAACGAGGCGGAGGGATGGACGCGGCCGGATTGTTCATGATGCTATTGCTCGATTTTCGAGAAGCAGGACGGTGCCGCTGCAATGAGCCGCGTAGCAATCCTGGTCGCAGTAGATGAGGTGCGTTCCGAATTCTCGCAGGTAGCTCGCTCTGACCGGCTGATCGCACATCACACAGAAGGATCGCAGGCGAGGCGCCCTCCCATTCACCAGGATGAATCTCACGTGGCGCCTCCCAATGTGAAGCAGAACACCGTATCGGACGGATGGAGAGCATCGGGTGGTGGAGCGCAGAGGTGATTTCTGCCGTCCGGATTGTCTAGATTCCGCTCGACCTTTTCCGTTGGAACGGGAATGTACTTTCCGTCCTCTCTGCGTTTTGCGTAGATATTGCCATCGACGTACTTGATTTCGGTCGGATAGCAGTCCGCATCATTGCAACAGCTAACAAACGGATGATCGGGCATGCGCCATGTTGAATAGAATTTCTCGTGCAGCAGCCGGTCCTGCGGCGGGTGATGGTGCAGCCCAGCCCGACTTTGTTCAGCCTGCGCCTGGACGCGCGTCGCCAACATGCAACAAAGACAGTCCGCCAGGAGGAGTGTGCCTAAGACGTTCACTGCTCAGGCTCCTTGCTCCAGAATCCCGAACGTTGGAAAAGTGCCGCGAGAGCTTCGTTGCAATCGTCAGGCGGCGTGAAGTCGATGTAACCATTTGCGGTCGCCTTCCTGGCGTGCCTTGAAGCGGTCAACGCACTTCTTTGAGCAGAGGGCGGTTCGCCAGGAGTAGTGCCGTATGAGGCCAAATCTTCCGTCGCAAATTGCGCAACGCTTGGCTGCGCCGTTCCAGGGATGTTGGGGAATGTTTCGCATTGCTGGCTCCTGTGGATCTTGCGTGGGTGGTGACTGGTGCTAGCCCCCTGTTTGCCGTCGCACTTCGCGCAGAGATGAAGAATCCCGTCGGGATCGTAATAACCCGCCAGGTCTCGCGGGGTATAGGGACATCGTGAGCAGACCTTGACTCTCATGTGCCGCCTCCCAGGGCGAAGCAGTAAACGGCTGCGCCAATACGAAGTCGCGTGCCGAGGGAGCAGATACGTGGTGGGGGCCCTTGGTCACGCTGCAGTTGTGTTCAATCTCGTTGCCCGAGGTCGTGGACATGCTGTCACCTGCAATCGGCTTTTCCGATTGGCACCGAAACTAGGGAGATTAAGACTGGTGTCTCAATCGTACATAGGTAAGCGCGCGATACCGAAAGGGATCGGAGCAGCTATACGGAAGTTTGTGGTGCGTGCTTTCGCGCCCTCATGTTCCAGTACCTTAAAGGTGAGGGTCCATGTCAGCGCTCGTGCAAGTCGATGGGCGGTCAGGACCGCCGCGACGTACCGATTGAAGCCGGAACGAATTGCTGACTACCTTCCGAAATGCTCTAATACTATTCGCCGAAGGCTCTGGTGCATTGCGGAATGATGCGCAGTTGGAGGACTAATTGCGGGAGTTCACCCACCCCGGTTGGGTGCCATCGCGAAGCAACTCGCCGGCCGTCAAGCAGTCTCATTCCTCCGAAGTGGACGGGTGCGGAGAATGATTAAACCTGACCCACCTCAGCGGCCAAAGCCGCGAACGCTTTCTTACCATGCCATGGCGGTCTTGTCGGTCGCCGTGGCGATAGTTGCTACGGAACTCATAACACGTCAACTGCATGCAGCAGCCATCGCATCGTCGATGTTGTGCGCTGTTATTTTCACGGCATGGTTTGGCGGTTTCGGCCCGGCGCTGGTGGCGATTGCACTCGCCATTTTGGCTTTCCACTATTACCTGGTGCCTCCCATCGATTCATTTACCTGGAAGAATAATCCATTCGTTCTGGATATTTCGGAGGTACCGCGTCTCATCCTGTTTTTTGTTACGTCCATCGTTGTTTCATTGATGGTTTCGTCGCGGAGAAAAACAACGGAAGCTCTTCGTCTTTCCGGCGATGATCTGTGGACGGCGACGAAGGATCAAAAGCGGATCGAAGCCGCATTGCTGCACAGCGAAATGAATTTGACCGAAGCGCAGAAGTTAAGCCGTACCGGAAGCTTTGGATGGAATATCGCGACCGGAGAGATATTCTGGTCAGATGAAACGTTCAGAATTCTGCAATACGACCGAACGGCGAGACCGAGCCTGGAGCTTCTTTTCCAACGCACCCATCCTGGAGATCTCGCCGCCGTGCAAAGGACGGTCCAGCGGGCGTCCAGTGACGGCAACGATTTCGACCATGAATATCGATTGTTGATGCCGGATGGCTCTGTAAAATACGTCCACGCGGTAGCTCGCGCTGTGAGAGAAGAAACGGGTGGACATCGAGTTTGTTGGGGCGATGACGGATGTGACGATTGTAAGGGAAGCGGAACGGAAGCTGCGACGTAGCGAGGCCTATTTGGCCGAAGCCCAGCGTTTGAGTCACACGAGCAGTTGGGCCTGGGACGTGCGCCGCGGAGAGTTCGTGTATCGTTCGGCCGAAGTATACCACCTGTTTGGGCTCGATCCGGAAAAGGACGCTGTATCACAGCAACCCTTATGGGATCGTGTTCAGCACGAAGATAGAGACCGGATTATCGAAGTGGTGCGGCAGGCTGTCCGGAAGAAAACGGACTTCGAAGTCGATTATCGCATCGTTCTTCCGGATGGTTCGATAAAGCGCATACATACCGTGGGGCATCCGGTCGTTGATAGCGAGGGTGACGTGATCGAATTGGTTGGAACGCATATCGATGTCACCGAGCAGAACCTCGTAAAGGACGCGCTGCAAAAGGCCTTTGACGAGATCAAGAAATCCGAGGATCGCCTTCGATTGGTGATCGATACAATCCCGACGCTGGTCTGGCGCTCCGGACCGGACGGAGTCCCTGATTTCCTCAATCAACCGGCGCTTGACTACACGGGCCTCTCACTGGACCAGGCCGAAACCGGCTGGCCTCGCGCTTTTCATCCTGACGACAAGAAGGGCATGCTGGCGAAGTGGAGTGCAATACGGGAGTCCGGTATGCCAGGCGGCCTTGAAGCGAGGCTCCGGCGTTTCGATGGTGAATATCGCTGGTTTTTGTTCGAAGCCGTGCCGTTGCGCGATGAGTTGGGCAACATTGTCAAATGGTACGGGTCGTCCACCGACATCGAGGACCGCAAGCGGGCCGAGCAGGCCCTCCGCGAGAGCGAGCAGCGCTTTCGCGATTATGCCGAAACGGCCTCCGATTGGCTTCTGGGAGCACGGAACGGATCATCGGGTGACCCGCATATCGGAACACGTCAGTGATATTGGCGTTTCGGCGCGCTCAGTCTGGCCGGTCTTGTCTCGCTGGGACATTGCTACTGATATCGAAACGGAACCGGAAAAATGGCGAATGCACCAGGCGATGATCGATGCCCGTCAGCCATTTCGCGATTTCGTGTACACTGTTGATGGAGGTGAATCTCCGATATACGTCCGAACAAGCGGCAAGCCGATTCATGACGCAAGCGGCAATTTCCTCGGCTATCGGGGCACCGGCACCAATGTTACAGCGACGATGCGCGTGGAACTTGCCGAAGAAGCGCTGCGCAAGGCGCAGGCGGAGCTCGCACATGTTACACGCGTCACCATGCTGGGGGAATTGACGGCTTCCATTGCGCATGAAGTGAACCAGCCCCTTGCCGCTGTCATCGCCAACGCCGAGGCCTGTCTACGCTGGCTCGACCGCAACCCTCCCGACTTGGCCGCAGCGCGCCGCTCGGCGGAATGGGCGATTGACGACGGCAATCGTGCGAGCGAGGTCGTCCGACGTGTCCGGGCGCTCGCGAACAAGACTGGCACAGAGAAGGTTCCGCTCGACGTCAACGATGTCGTCAGGGAGGTCACCACGCTGCTACAGCGCGAGTTAATCAGCCACCGGATCTCGTTGCGAATGGAATTGGCGCCGGCTCCGCTCAAGATCCTTGGTGACCGGGTCCAGCTGCAGCAGGTGATTATCAACCTGGTGATGAATGGCATCGAAGCAATGCAGCCGGTGGCGGGTCGGCCGCGCGAACTGGTGATCCGATCGGGCCAGGACGAGATGCGCCGAGTATTTCGTAAGCGTAACGGATTGCGGCATCGGAATTTCGGCTGAGAACGCAAGCCGGCTATTCAACGCCTTCTTCACCACCAAGCCCGGCGGTCTGGGTATGGGGCTCTCGATCTGTCGTTCAATCGTGGAGGCTCACGGGGGACGTCTGTCAGCTTCCGGCAACGAGGGAGCCGGTGCGAAGTTTCAATTCGTCCTGCCCTTGCATCAAGAGGATGCATCATGACCGAGCGGCCGAAATCATCGCACGAATCCGCCGAGCGCCAGGGAGCCAATCGTTGTCATTATCGACGACGATGCGTCGATGCGCAGAGCGCTCAGTAATCTCTTTCAATCGGTGGGGCTGCAGGTTGAGCTATTCGGTTCGGCGTCCGAAATGCTGCAAATGAAGCTTCCGGATGTCGCCAGCTGCCTGGTCCTTGACATCAGGTTGCCCGGATTGAGCGGCCTGGATTTCCAAGCCGAACTGGCCAAGGCGAACATTCACATTCCGATCATTTTCATGACCGGCCATGGCGACATTCCGATGAGCGTCAGGGCCATGAAGGGCGGAGCGGTCGATTTCCTGACCAAACCGTTTCGCGAACAAGAGATGCTGGATGCCGTGGTGACGGCGATCGAACGGGATCGAAAGCGGCGCGAAGCTGACAAGATGGTCGCGCATTTGCAGGCCCTTTTTGAGACCCTGACTCCCCGCGAGCGGGAGGTTTTGGCGTTGGTATCTTCCGGCCTCATGAACAAACAGGTAGCAGCCCAACTTGGACTTGCCGAGATTACTGTAAAGCTCCATCGCGGGCATATCATGAGGAAAATGGGAGCGAAGTCGTTAGCGGATCTGGTGAGAATGGCTGAAACCCTCGGAAGTAAACGTCAGCCCACACAAACTTAAGTATGGTTTTGCAACGTCGATTCATGGCGCATTTATTGGTTGGGCGCGGTGCCAAGGCAAGCGCCTTGCTCTCACTTCAGGAAGGCCGTCTTGTCAGTACTTTCGGTGATTTCAGTCATTGATGATGATGCATCTGTCCGGGCCGCGACCACTAATCTTCTCAGCTCGCATGGATATCTCGTCGATACATTCGCGTCGGCCGAGGAGTTTTTGCAGTCTGCCCGACTGAACGAATCGTTATGTGTCATTGCCGATGTGCAGATGTCCGCTATGAGCGGCTTGGACCTTCTGACCCATATGCGGGCCCATGGGTACGCCGCGCCGTTTATCTTTATCACGGCCTTTCCTGAAGAGAGCGTCCGCGCCCGCGCGCTGAAGGCGGGCGCCATTTGCTTCCTGGCCAAGCCTTTCGCTGGACCCACCTTGATCAGCTGCCTCGAGGCTGCGCTGAAGCCACATCTGCGGCGGCACCAGTCAGTAGGACGGTGAGCGCTGGTGTGGCGTTACGTGACTTAAAACCTGCACCGCCCGCGATGGCTTCCTGGAAGGGGTTTTGAGCGCGTCCGCAGCGAGCCCACCCGCTGCTAAATCAAGGTATAAGGTATCCCAAACCAACACGACATTCGAAACAGCCTCTGTAGGATCGAGTCATTTGCGTTGCTCAGACTAGGCTAGAGTTCACGACTGGACCAAGTATAGGGCCGGGCCGACGCGAGCAACGGGTCAAATGCGAAGTATAAATCATGTTGACGAAGGCATAGCCCCTTTGTCTCGAGGCCTCGCAAGTATCCCCAAGGTCGGCAGAAGAGTGGAACTCCTGCTTAATCGCTCAGGGGGAAGCATCTCATGCAGCTACCTGAAGCTCACGCGCTCGACAACGCTGCGGCGGACTTTGGTAGTGGCCTGGATATTCGGGGCCTTGTCGCTGCGTTGCAAGACCGGCTGTTGAGAAACAGGCGGGAGTCGCAGCACACCTCGGAAATCCGAAAGAAAAGAGACGGACGGCTCCCGCCTGCCTCAGCGGGGGGGAGAAGGTAAGGCTGCGCGAAACCGTCCGCTTGGCAACCATACGATGCCGCGCCAGAGAGAAACCACGGCCGGGCTGCTTAGGCCAAGAATAGGTGCGGCCAACCGCCGGCACCATTAAACAGAGGTTTAGTTGGACTAAATTGAAGGTTAGCGGGATCTTCCTTCAAGTCAGTGTGGCCGCCGTCAAAAGGCGAGCTCAACAGCCGCCTTATAAACCTTCCTCTGCCGGAATCTCAAGTGCCGCTTTGCGTACGCGACCAAACGCAGCACGCTCATCCCGCATCGCTCGCGCCGTCGCTCAGGATCATGCCGCGCTGCAAGCCGCCAGCTTCCGATGCCACCCCGGGGAAATTCAATTCCACCGTGGCTGTTCACCCAAATCGATCCCAAATGCAGTTTTTCTGACAGTCTCAAGAGTCACTCAAACGCTTTATCTATGGCGCGAGATACCTGAGCAATCTGGGGTCATCACCGACCTCTCGCGAGGGACCTGACAGGGCCACCCGTCCGCGGTCGAGCACATAGGCCCGGCTTGCGACGCGCATCGCGAGATCGAGATGTTGTTCGACAATCACCACGGCGATTTCCCTGGCCAGCACGATCAGGCGTTCGATGATTTCCTCGATCACGCCGATCCAGACGCCTTCTGTCGGTTCGTCCAGCAACAGCACCTTGGGATCGGACAGCAGCGCCCGCGCGATCGCCAGCATCTTGCGTTCACCGCCGGAGAGGGTGCCCGCGGCCTGGTCCAGCCGCGATCCAAGCTTCGGAAAGATTTCAAGGACACGATCCACCGCTCTGCTGTCGCGATTGGTCAGCATGCCGACCGCCAGGTTGTCGCGGACCGAGAGCCGCGCGAACACCGAGTGCTCTTGCGGCACATAGCCAAAGCCCATGCGCACGCGCTGTTCGGTTGGCAGCCGCCCGACGTCGCGGGCGTCAAGGTGCACCGATCCGCCGATCAACGGTAACTCGCCGATCAGGGTCTTCATCAGGGTGGTCTTGCCTGCGCCGTTGCGCCCCAGAATAGCGACGCAGCCGCGCCAAGGCACTTCGAGGTTGACGCCGAACAACACCTGGCTGCGGCCATAGCCGGCGTCGAGATCGGTCACGTTGAGGAATTTATCGTCAGGCACGGCGTAAGTATACCTCCTGAACCTTGTGGCTGGACTGGATGTCCTGCACCGATCCGCTGTCGAGCACGGCGCCCTGGTCGAGCACCGTGAGCCGATCGCAGATATCGCGGATGAAGTCGAGATCGTGCTCGACGATGACGAGCGAGCAGGAGGCCTTGATCGGCTGCAATAGCTCACCGGTCACTCGTCGCTCCTCCAGGCTCATGCCTCCTGTCGGTTCGTCCAGCAACAGCAGTTTCGGTTCGGACGCGAGTGCCATGGCAATTTCGAGCCATTGCTGCTGGCCATGCGACAACGCCGAGGCCGGGGCATCGGCGCGATCGGCGAGCCGGAACTGCTCCAGCATTCCCATCACCTTGTCGTGCAATGTCCCGCGGGTACGTGAGAAAACCAGTCCGGTCAGCGACGTCTTGGCTTGCAGCGCCAGCAGGATGTTGTCGTAAAGCGTCAGCGTCGGCAGGACGCTGGTGATCTGAAATTTGAAACTCATACCGGCGCGAGCGCGTTCCGACGGAGACGCACCGGTGATATCGCGCCCGGCGAAATGTATCGTTCCACTGGTCGGCGCCTCGGCACCGGCGACACATTTCATCAGCGTGCTCTTGCCGGAACCGTTCGGGCCGATCAGGCCGTGGAATTCGTTTTCCGCTATGCTCAGGTCTGCGCCGTTGAGCGCCGTCAGTTTTCCGAACGTTTTGACGATACCACGGGCGTCAAGCAGCGCCATCGCAGCCTCCCTCGATCGGGATCGCTGCAGGCCGCTTCTGCGCGCGGCCGAAGTTGCCCACCCGCTCGCGCTCATCGAGGATCAGGCTGATCAGGCCGGCAGGCCTGAACAAGATGACCAGTAGCAACAATACGCCGAGCAGGATCGGCCAGACGTCCTGATAATTGTTGGAGAGCCAGAAGCTGACGGCTTCGATCACCACGGTGCCGATCACGGCCCCGATCAGGGTGCCGGTTCCGCCGAACAGCACGTAGAGCACCACCTGCGTCGACATCACCACGCCGAGCATGTTTGGCCAGACGAAACCTTCGTGGAAGGCGTACAGACTGCCGGCAAGGCCCGCGATCGCGCCGCTGACCGAAAAGATGATCGCCTTCAGATGCTGCACCCGGTAGCCAAAGAACGTGATGCGTTGCTCGTTCTCGCGCAATCCCGCGAGCGCCAGCCCGAATTGCGACCGCACCAGGAAGCGGCAGCCGAGATAAACAACGAGCAGGATCCCGAGCGCCAGATAATAGAACACCGGCCCCTCGTCGAGTTCATACCCTCCGACCGTCATCGGCGGAATCGAAGGAATGCCGTTCTGGCCGCCGAGATAATACCATCCCCGCGCCAGCCGGTCGGCAGCGTAAGAACCGGTGAGGGTGCCGAGCGAGACGAAAATGACGCTGGAGGGATGGCGCCCCAACAGCAAAAAGCCGCCGAGCAACAACGCACCGACCAGGCCGATGACGAAACCGGCGGGCAGCACCACGAACAGCGAGGCGATGTTCAGGTCGCGTGCAATCAGTGCCACGCCGTATCCGGCGGTGCCAAAAAACAGCGCCTGACCGAAGCTCATGATGCCGGCGTAGCCCCAGACCAGGTCGAACGATAGCGCGAACAGGCAGAGGATCAGTATCCGCGTCGCATAGATCGTCAGATAGTCAGGCAGCACCAGCGGCGACAGCAATGCGAACGCCAGCACGAGGAGTTCGATGATGGGCAGCACCGTGCGGCGCCGGGCGGCGTGGGTACCCGACGGCGCGAATTCAAGCGTTGACGGGGACGCAGGGATCGATCGAGTTTCGGTCATCGGCCGCTTAGCATTCCTTTGGATCTACGAGGCCCGCGCTGCGCGCGACGACCTCATAGGTGCCGTTCTTGGCCACCGCGGTATACATCTCCATCTTGCAATGCCGCTGGCCCGGCACCATTTCAGCCGGCCCGCCCGGACCTTCGGCGATCTTGGCATGGTCGAGCGCGGCGGCGACCGCGTCGCGTTCGACGTTGCCGGCTTCCTTGACCGCGGCTTCCCAGAGTTTGAGGCCGCGATAGGTCCCGGTCGCAGCGCTGCCGGCGGCGAACAGGAACGTGCCCGGAAACTGCTTGTCGTACGCCGCCTGGATCCTGGCGCTGACCGGATCCTCCGGGGTCAGGGCCTTGAAATAATCAAGACAGCTCGCGAGCCCCTCGATCTCGCTGGGTTGATTGATGCTGAGCGTGTTCTCATCGTAGTAGACGCAGGAAAGGCGACCGCCGTTCTTGAGGAAGCCCGCCTCCGACAATTGCTTGAAGAATGGACCGACGCCCGGCGGAATCACAGTGTTGAACACCACGTCGACCTTGTTCGAGATGATGCGGTTGACGGTCGACGAGAAGTCGATCTGGTCGAGCGGGTAGTACTCCTCGAATACCACTTCGCCGCCGTTGGCCTCGATTACCTTGCGCGCATAGACGTTCAGGGTATGCGGCCAGACGTAGTTGGCGCTCGGCAATGCGAATTTCTTGCCGCCATTCTTGATCAGCCAGGGGATGAATTCATCGCATTGTTGCGCCGGAGTAGGGCCCGTGCAGAACAGATAGGGCGTGCACTCCTTGCCTTCGTAAAGCTGCGGATAGATGTAAAGCGTCTTGCCGCGTGAGACGATCACGTCCTTGATCGCGTTACGCATCGAACTTGTAACGCCGCCGAGCACCACATCGACCTTGTCGCGCTGGATCAGCTTGCGGACATTGCCGACCGCGACCGACTCGTTCGACGCGGTATCCTCGATCAGTAATTCTAGCGGCCGTCCTAGCAGGCCGCCGGCGTCGTTGATCTCCTTGACCACCATGCGCGCGACATTGGCGTCGGCATTGCCGGCATAGCCGATCGGGCCGGTAAGATCGGTAGCAATGCCGACCTTGATCGGTCCGGCCGCGGCGTTGGCCCAGTCAGGACGGATCACCCAACTCGCCGCGCCGGTGGCGATCGCAGTACTTGCGAAGGCGAAATTGCTCAGCAAACGGCGGCGGCTGAGGCGATTATCATCGTTGGTCATTGCTTCAGATCCCTTTTCCGGAAATCAGGCCCTGCGGCCGGAATTTGATGAAGATAATAGCGAGAACGAACACGAGGACGTCAGCGACGACCGGCGACATCACCCAGGGCAGCGCGGCACTCAGCGTGCCGATCAGTCCGGCCCCCGCGACAGGACCGGCGAAGGAGCCGACCCCTCCCACCATGACGGCGACAAAGCCCTGGATCAGGAAGCGGATGCCTAGATCGGCAAACAGCGTGAACACCGGCACGATCAGCGCTCCCGCCAGCCCGGCAAGGGCTGCGCCGAACGCAAAGGTGGCGGCATAGATCGCGTTGGTGGAAATACCGGAGGCGCGCGCCAGTGCTGGATTTTCCAGCGAGGCGCGAATCCGCAGGCCGAACGATGTGTGTGCGAGCAGCATGTAGCTTCCCATCATCACGGCGATGGTGATCACCACGATCACGAGTCGCCACGCCGAGAAATGCAGGCTGCCAAGGGTGACCGAGCCGCCGATCGGTTCGGGAACCGACAGATAGAGTCCGCCGATCAGGCCACGCACGCTCTCGCGGATGATCAGCCCGAGCGCATAGGTACCGAGCATGGCGACGATCGGCGCGGCATAGAATCTCCGTACGATCAGGCGCTCCAACACGAAACCCAGCGCGCCGACGACGATCGGCGCCGCGGCCATGCCGAGCCAGACCGGCAGCCCCGCGCTGTGAACGAGATAGGTGACGTAGGCGCCGAGAAGGACGAATTCGCCCTGGGCGAAATTGAAGATCCCCATCATGCTGGCGATTACCCCGAGTCCCAGTACGACCAGAACGACGATCGCGCCGAAACTCAGGATTTCAAACAGGGCGATAAACCAGCTATCCATGGGCTGTTACCGGCGTCGCGGCGGCCGACATGTCACATCCTCTTCCAGTCGCCCGCTTGCTCGAACGCATGGGCCGCACGATAGATCGTCATTTCGTCGAAGTGACGCCCGACCAGCATCAGGCCGACCGGAAGGCCATCAACCATGCCGCACGGCAGCGACATCGCGGGGTGATGGGTGATGTCGAACGGCGCGGTGTTGCTGATCATTTCAAACGCGCGGCCGATGTAATCTTCCCGACTGGCATTGGCCGGCGGAAGCGGGGTGGCCTTCATCGGCGTGGTCGGCATCAGCAGCAGGTCGTAATTTGCCAACGCCTTGTCGTAAGCCGCAGTCAGGCGTCGGGAGATGTTGACGGCCTTGCCGTAAAAGCGTGGCCCGAAATTGTTGTTGATGTAGGTGCCGAGCATTAGAAACAGCTTTGTGGTTTCCGACAGCGAATCCGCCTGTCCGCGCCAGCCGCGGTGGAAATCCATCAGCGAAGTCGAATACAAGTCCGAACGGCTGAGACCATAGCCGTCGCCATACATCATGGTCTGCGTCATGCCTTCGACGCCAATCGGCGTCCAGATCGCCGGCCCGGCGAGGTGCATCGGAATCGATATCTCCTCAACGCTGGCGCCCATGCTCGCGAAGCGCTTGGCGGCTTCCTTGACGCTCTCGTTGACCGCGCCTTCGGCGGTCGCCTGCTCGAAGCCTTCCCTGACGATCGCGATCTTCATGCCCTTGACGCCGCCGCCCAGCGCCTTGGTGTAATTCGGTACCTCGGGCGACTTGATGCGTGGATCGTAACCATCGTCGCCGGCGATGACTTCGAGCAGCAACGCGTTGTCGGCGACGTTCGAGGTCATCGGTCCGGTGTGATCGACGAACACCTCGATCGGCATGATGCCGGTGTAGGGAACGAGCCCCCAGGTAGGCTTCATGCCATAAGTGCCGCAGAACGATGACGGCATCCGGATCGAACCGCCCTGGTCGCCACCGATCGCCATGTCGACTTCGCCAAGCGCGACCACGACGCCGCTGCCGGATGACGACCCGCCGGCCGAATATCCCATCTTGTGCGGGTTGTGCACCGGCCCGACCGAATTGGTGTGGCTGCCGCCGGACATGCAAAAATGCTCGCAATGCACCTTGCCGGCGATTTCGGCGCCGGCGTCCAGCATCCTCGTCACGATGATTGCGTCGAAGTCTGGCACGTAGCCTTCCATCGTCGACGAGCCATTCATCATGGGCACGCCGGCCAGCATGATGTTGTCCTTTAGCGCCACCGTCTTGCCCTTGAGCTTGCCGCCAGCGGCGCCCTTCACGGTGGATTTGCGATACCAGGCATTGCGTGGATTATCTTCCGGGGCCGGCCGATAGCCCGGCGTGCGCGGATATTTGACGATGGGCACTTCATCCGGCATCGCCGCGACGATGTTATAGGCATCGATCGATCCCTGCAGCAGTCCGCGAAACGACGCGACATCTTCGTTCGTAAGCGCCAGGCCACATTGGTCGGCGACGGCAAGCAACTGATCAGGCGTGGGAAGGGTGACTGTCACGAGGCGTTCTCCTGATTTCTTGCACGATGGTGGGCAACGAGCTGACGGGATTCTCGCGCGTGCCGGATCGACGCGGGGAGCGCCGAAGACTCCAATCAGTAGAAACGGAAATATTTTCCTTTTCAAGTATTATTTCGCTGGCCGCGTGTTCGGCCCCGCCGGGCGGCGCGCAAGCTTAGAACTGCTTGATCAGATCGAAGTCGAGGCCGCAGGCTTCGGCAAGGTAGATCGGCATTTTAGCGCCGCCATTATGCAGCGCGACCTGGCCGCGCGCGCCGTGATAGGCGAAGCTCTTCGTGGCCCTTTGCAACGTTCGCGTATCGACAGAACCGGCGTGTGCCGCGGCGGTCTCGAGGAAGCGGAGTCCCTCATAGTTCGACTGCGCCACCGACCCGACCGGTGGCGCGCTCCGTCCGAACGCGGTCTCGTATCGAAGGCGGAATGCGTCATTGTCGCGGGTATCGAGACCGGAAAAATAGCCGGACGCGCAGAAAAGATTCTCCGAATTATCCGCGCCGATGCCGAGCAGCACGGTTTCATCCATGGCGCCGGCCAGGCGCAGCATTTTCGCGGCCAGCCCGTGCTCGGCGAAGGCGCGGTTGAAGGTGATGCTGTTGGTTCCGATCAGGGAGATCAGCACCACGTCAGGATTGGCCGCCTTGATCCGGCTGATCTGGGCGTCATGCTGATGTTGCCCGAGCGGCACGAATTCCTCGCCGACGACGCTTCCGCCGGCGTTCCGGATGTAGTTCTTGATGGCGCGGTGCGACAGCCAGGGCCAGACATAGTCGCTGCCGATCAGGTACCAGCGCGAGGCGCGCTTGACGTCGGCCAGCCATTCGATGGCGGGGCGCGATTGGCCGCGTGGGGTTTCACCGATCGCCATCACCCCGGCGGTGCGTTCGCCGCCCTCGTAAACCGGGGTGTAGATGTAGGGAATTCGTCCGGCGAACACTTTCCGCAACGCGACTCGCACCGCGCTGATGTGCGATCCCATAATGATATCGGCATCGCCGGTCTCGGCGACCTCGACTGCCTTGCACGTAATATCGTCGATGTCGCCGCCGGCGTCGTGAAACACCAGTTCGATCTCTCGGCCCAGCACGCCGCCGCGCCGGTTGATTTCGGACGCGGCGAGCAGTGCGCTGTTGATTGCCGCGGGTCCCCAGATGCCGGCGGACCCGGACAATGCGACGAAATTGGCGACTCGAAGTTTTCCGTGATCGCGGCGAGAGCGTAGCGCGCCGGCATCGGCCGCATCGTCGAGGCATCCGAAGGCCGAAACGTCGGGCAAGCCCTCGAAGAGCCAGGGCGGAGGGTTGGGTACCCCGCCGGCTTGTCCCATGCTCCTCAAGGATGACATCGCGCCCATCTCCTCATCCGCTACCGCAGCGATAGCGTCGCCATTCGGTGGCGTTCAAGCCGCTATCCCCGGTCGGGGTTCCCCACGCTCACTACTCGCTCCGTCCTTCACTCGGATTTCTCACCATCGCGGCGGCCACAATGTTCCGGGCTCGACCATCGGCCGGCGCTGGTTTGGCTTTACCTTTGGGTAGACAGTAACGGAAAATATTGAATATTCAACAATTGCCATGCATATAGATCAAGCAACTGTGCTGAAGAATCAGCTCGCCTCAACGCCGAGGCGGACGGCTTTCCCTGAATACTCACGACCAAGCCCTCACAACCAAGCGCACTTATCGCGAAACCTCCTCATCATAAAGTCAGATCCGTGGCCAAATCTTCCCACAACACGCCGATCACCGAACATCTCGCTTACCTGCTCGCGCAGGCCAGCCGAGAGATCAACCGCCAGCTCGAAGCGCGCTTGCGCCAGGAAGGTGTACCGATCGAACAATGGCGTATCCTGAAGGTCCTCTCCGACGGTAACGGACATTCGATGGGGGATCTTGCCGAGGTCGTGCTGCTGAACCATCCGACACTGACCAAGATGATCGATCGCATGGTGTCCGACGCCATGGTCTACCGCGCCCAGGATCCGGACGATCGACGCAAGGTTCTGATGTATATCTCCGATCGGGGCAGGGAGCTGACCAGGCGGCTGAATTCGCTCGCACAGAGTCAGGAAACCCACATCGTCGCAAACTACGGCAACCGCGCCACCGCGGACCTCAAGCGATTGCTGGAAACGCTGATCGACGTCGCCTCCTAACGCAAGCGGGTGATCGCTTTTCGCGGACGCCTCCACAGATCGTGTGGTGGAACGAAAATTGCACAACCGCGATGAACATCCGGCGCAACCAAGCGATACCGAAAGCACCGGCGCCAGCACGCGTAAAGAATAGGGAGATAGAGCGATGGATCTCGGATTAAAAGGCAAGAACGCTTTGGTTACCGGCGGCAGCAAAGGCATCGGCCTCGCGGTTGCGGAAATGTTTGCGGCCGAAGGCGCCAACGTTGCGATCTGCGCGCGCAACGCCGACGAAGTGAACAAGGTGGTGAAGACGCTGGCATCCACCGGCGTCAAGGCGTGGGGCCGGTCGACCGACGTCAGCGATCCCGCCGCGCTCAAGCAATGGGTCGAGGATGCCGCCGGCGAACTGGGCGGCATCGACACCATCGTTTGTAATGTGAGTGCTCTTGCCGTCGGCAACACCGCCGAAACCTGGGAAAAATCGTTTCGTGTCGATATGATGCACACGGTCAATTCCGTCGCCGCTGCGCTTCCGTTCCTGGAGAAATCCAAATCCGCGTCGATCGTCATCGTCTCCAGCGTATCCGGCTTCGAAATCGATTTTGCCGCGGGCTCTTACGGTGCGTTCAAGGCGGCGCTAATTCACTACGCCAAGGGACTGAGCAACCAGTTGATCGGCAAGGGCATCCGCGTCAACGCCGTGTCCCCCGGCAATACTTATTTCGAAGGTGGCATCTGGCAGAATATCGAGAACAATTCGCCTGACCTTTTCAAGACGGCGATGTCACTGAATCCGACCGCAAGGATGGGGACAGCTCAGGAAGTCGCCGCCGGTGTGGTGTTCATCGCGAGCCCAATCGCGAGCCGCGTCTCGGGGACCAACCTGATCATCGATGGCGCGCTGACCAAGGCCGTCTGAATCCTTTCTCGATCCGTCGACATTGATTCTGATCGTCCGAGGGCGCGCCGGTCTTGCCGAAAATGTTCCGACGAAGCGGTCTATTAAGGATTTCCTCGCAATGGGTTCACAAACGTGATGTCCACGAAATCGTTTCGTTGTCCGTCACCACGACGCAGTCGTTGGCGGCTGCGATCGACGCGATGATCATGTCGAGTTCACTGCGCGGGCGGCCTGCCGTCTTTCCGTCGGCCATCAGGCGCGCCCAATGCAGGCCAGCTCGTTCGTCGAACGGCAAGATGCGGCCGGCAAAGAGAGCCAGCGGGCCGTCTGGCCCGCTGAACCAAGTATCAAGCGCACTGCGTTTACGCCCAGGTGGTTTCTCCAGGATGCCGCGTTGGATTTCAGCGACGGTCAATGAGGCAATGAAGAGGTCGTCGTCCTTCTGCGCACCCAACCACGCCAGCAGGGCCTGTGAAGGCTCCGGCTTGATGACATTGCTGATGATATTGGTGTCGAGAAGATACCGTGTCACAGATCAATCTTGCGTCCTTCGACGTGAGGGCGGCTCAGGTCGAGATTAGCGCCGACAAGGGGAGAGCGGCGAAGAGCGGCAAGAATGCCGCCTGTCTTCGGCGGCTCGCCGGAAATCGTCTGATTGATGGTCGCTCGAATCCGGGCTGCATCGGGACCGTCATCCGCAAGTCGACGTGCCAGCGATCGGATAAGGTCGCGGTCGCTGTCGAGCCCCAGCACCTCAAAACGCGCCAAGCCGCGCTCGCTGAGGCGAGACCGATAATTCTGGATTGCACGCTTCTGTGAGTCGCCCATCGGAGCCTCCAGGGTATTTCCAGTAATATAGCCGGAAAGACTGGATTCGCTAGGTGGGCTCCGGCTCTTTCGCGGCCATGGCTGGATCGGACGGATATGGAAAGTCCAGGGATTTCATCCATGTGATATAATTATCCGCAATGCCGATCTGTCCAATCCAAAATGGCAACTAAGTGATTGATAAAAATATGAGATTTTCCGTGGCCCCCATGATGGATTGGACCGACCGGCATTGCCGTGTGTTCCATCGCCTGATGACGCGGCGGGCGCGGCTTTATACGGAGATGTTGACGACCGGCGCCATCATCCATGGCGATCGCGAGCGGTTGCTCGGGTTCGATGGCAGTGAACATCCGGTCGCGCTTCAACTCGGCGGCTCGGATCCGCGCGACCTCGCGACGGCGGCGAAGATCGGCGAGGATTTCGGCTACGACGAAATCAACATCAATGTCGGTTGCCCGTCGGACCGGGTCAAGGATGGCCGCTTCGGCGCCTGCCTGATGGCGGAGCCGCAACTGGTCGCCGAGGGCGTCGCCGCCATGAAGCGCGCCGTGCGTGTGCCTGTTACGGTCAAGTGCCGGATCGGGATCGACGACCAGGATCCTGAAGTGGCGCTGGATACGCTGGCGCGCGACGTGGTCGCCGCCGGCGCGGACGCGTTGATCGTGCACGCCCGCAAGGCCTGGCTCAACGGATTATCGCCGAAGGAAAATCGCGACATCCCGCCGCTGGATTACGACAGGGTCTATCGGCTGAAAGCCGCGATGCCCGATGTGCCCATCATCATCAATGGCGGCATCGCCGGCCTTGACGAGGCGAGGGGCCATCTCGGTCACGTCGATGGCGTTATGCTGGGCCGCGCCGCCTATCACGATCCCTGGCGATTGCTGATGGTCGATTCCGAACTGTTCGGCGAGACGCCGCCGCATGCGGCGATGAAAGACGTGTTCGAGGCGATGGTGCCCTATATCGAGCGCGAGCTCGCGCAAGGCACCCGTCTGCATTCGATCACGCGGCATTTCGTCGGCGCGTTTCATGGGGTGCCGGGTGCGCGGGCGTTCCGCCGTCACCTCGCGGAGAATGGCGTCAAGCCGGGCGCTGGTGTGCACGTATTGCGCGATGCGATCGCGTTGGTTGAGGATCGCACCAAGGCGGCGATCGCGGCGTAGATCCCTTCTCAGGGATAGCCGTGCAGCATCAGCCGGTCCGGGCGCACTTCCCAGCTTTCCAGCCGGTCCAGAAAGCTCATGCCGAGCAGGTTGGTCTTCATCTGGCCGTGCGGCACCACCAGGGCCGGCACCGAGCGCTCGACCAGCTTGCCGATCGCCAGGCGATCGAGCGTCAGCCGCGCCGCCTTGGTGTGTCCGCCCGCGGTTTCGACGTCGACGTCATATTCGAGCAGCTCCAGCGGCAGGCCCGCCGCCTTCGCCGTCTCATAGGTCAACACCACGGAGGTCGCCCCGGTATCGATCACCATCGGTGCGTTGACGCCGTTGATCCTGGCATGCAGCGCGAACTCGCCGCCCTGTCCGCGTGCAATCTCGACGGCACGCACCGGCGGCGTGGCGTGCTTGCGTAATAGGCCCGAGACGGTATCGCCGGCGCGCGCGATCCGGCTCGGATCGCCATAGGCGACCACGGCGCCGGCGGTCGCCGCGAGCATGATGAGGACGAGCAGGATGCGGCTCACAGCGACCCTCCCGCATAAAGGGCGCCTAGTCCGCGTTCGATTGGGCTGCCGGTTGCAACTGCACCAGTCCGGCGTCGGCCATGCGCGCCGGCAGCAGCGCCATCACCGCATGACGCTCCGCGCTGTCCATGCGATGCCAGCGTGCGATCTCCGGAAGCGTTCGTCCGCAGCCCAGACAGAGGCTGGTTCTGGGATCCATCATGCAGACTGCGACGCACGGCGTTTCTTTGCTCATTGACGGAGTTTGAAATGGTTTCGTTGGTTTGTGCAAGCACCCCAATCACAACCCGGTCCCCGCGCTCATGATGGGCTTGTTCCGGGCCCGGCGCTTCTCCTCGGGCACCGTGGGTTCCGGCTGCAGCGGCGGCGCGGTTTCCTCGATCATCGGCGCCAGCGCCGACATCACCCGCTCCGGCGGGAAGGTGACGATCACCTCGGTGCCGATGCGCAGCTTTGATTTCAGCGTGAAAGTGCCGCCATGCATGTCGATCAGGCTTTTCGCGATCGGCAGGCCAAGGCCCGCGCCTTGCTCGGCGGATTTGATCGAATTGGAGCCCTGGCCGAACGACGCCAGCACGATCGGGATTTCGTCCTCGGCGATGCCGGAGCCGGTATCCTTGACGCTGAGATATTGTCCGCCGGATGCGGTCCAGCCGACCTTGAGCCAGATCTCGCCGCCCTGCGGCGTGAACTTGATCGAGTTCGACAGCAGGTTGAGCACGATCTGGCGCGTCGCGCGCTCGTCGCCCCAGATTCGCGGCATGCCGTGCTCGAACACCTCGTGAATGGTGATGCCGCGGCTCGACGCTCGCAATTTCAGCAAATGATGGCAGTCGGCGACGACATGCACCAGCGAGACGGCTTCCTCGTTGAGTTCGTAGCGACCGGCCTCGATCCGCGACAGATCAAGAATTTCATTGATCAGATTGAGCAGATGAACGCCGGAATTATGGATGTCGGCCGAATATTCCTTGTACACCGGCACCGCGTGACCGCCGAAGATCTCGCTCTTCATCACCTCGGAAAATCCGAGGATGGCATTGAGCGGCGTGCGCAGTTCGTGGCTCATCTGCGCCAGGAAACGCGACTTGGCGACGTTGGCGGATTCGGCGCGATGGCGTGCCTCGTCCGAAATCGCCTTGGCCTGTTCGAGCTCGCCGATCAGCGCATCCTTTTCGGCGCGCGCCTCCAGCGTGTCGAGCGTGGTCGAATGCAGCCGGCGGGCCAACAGCGCGAAGTAACCTTCGGCGGCGATGGCGAGCAGCGCGAGCACGTAATTGTCGAACGTGCCTGTCAGCACGAGGTTGAGCGCGATCGCCGCGGTGACCGGCGCGGTGGCGACCAGGGCTGCGATCGGCAGGTTTGCCGCCAGCATGCTCGACACCGCGATCACCAGCAGCATCAGGAACATCATCAGCGTGTTTGATGTCATGTCCGGGTTGGCCGGATGGATCAGAATCGCGGTCCAGCACAGCCCGTACAGCAGATCGAGCGCGATAAAACGTGTCCGCCATTTGCGCGTTGCGGTCAGCGAGGGCGGTTCCGCCAGGAATCGGCGGCAATTGCGGATCATCACCGCGTGGATGCAGAGCATCGCGCCGGTCCAGGCCGCCGCCGAGATCGGCTGCATCCAGAAACCGAACAATAGGCCGGTCGCCACCACCAGCAGCATGACGACATAGGACGCCGACAGCCGCGTCTGGGCATATTGCCGGAGCAATTCGCGATCGAAGGCGGGGCGGGTTCCGCTGGTCGACGTTAACCGGTCGCGTGCCTCGCGCACCCGCTGGGCGGCTGCACGGCGATTGTGGACCGGTACTGCGATCGGCGTCTCCGCCGGAAGCTGGACAATCTCGGGCTTGTCGGCGGGTTTACTCATCAAACAGCACAAATCCTGCCCGCGAACCGCGCGGGCTTTTTGCATTGTCTATCTGTCGCTCTAAATCATTAAGAGGGGCCTTAAAGAGCGAGAGAATCTCGTTAACGGGAGGTTAAATTAACTTTTGGCCGGTCTGTTCAGCGATCGTCCACAAAGTTCGTCATGGCCGGGCTTCGTCCCGGCCATCCACGTCTTTATCATGCTCAAGTCCAAAGACGTGGATGCCCGGGACAAGCCCGGGCATGACGAAATGCTAATCTTTGTTCGCGTGGAAGGGATCAGCGCTGCAGCCGCGCCAGCAGGCTTGATGTGTCCCAGCGCTTGCCGCCCATCTTCTCGACTTCGGCGTAGAACTGATCGACCAGCGCCGTCACCGGCAAATTGGCGCCGTTGCGCCGCGCTTCGGCGAGACAGATCGACAGATCCTTGCGCATCCATTCGACCGCAAAGCCGAAATCGAATTTGCCTTCGTTCATGGTCTTGTAGCGGTTCTCCATCTGCCAGGACTGCGCGGCGCCCTTCGAGATGGTGTCGATCACGGCCTGAATGTCGAGGCCGGCCTTCTTGGCGAAATGAATGCCCTCGGACAGGCCTTCGACCAGCCCCGCGATGCAGATCTGGTTGACCATCTTGGTGAGCTGGCCGGAGCCGGCCGGTCCGAGCAGCTTGCACATCCGCGCATAGGCCGCGATCACGGGCTCCGCGCCGGCATAGGCGTCGGCGCTGCCGCCGCACATCACCGTCAACACGCCGTTTTCGGCGCCGGCCTGTCCGCCGGAGACCGGCGCATCGATGAATTTGAAGCCGGCTTTGGTGGCGGCAGCATCGAGTTCGCGCGCGACTTCGGCTGATGCGGTGGTGTGGTCGACGAACGTCGCGCCTTTCCTGACGCCGGCGAACGCGCCATCGGCGCCGAGCGTGACCGAACGCAAATCATTGTCATTGCCGACGCAGCACATGACAAAATCCTGGCCCTCGGCGGCGGCTTTTGGCGTAGCTGCGGTTTTGCCGCCGAATTTGTCGGCCCATTCCTTGGCCTTGGCCGCGGTCCGGTTGTAGACCGTCACCTCGTGGCCACCTTTTTTGACGAGGTGCCCTGCCATCGGGAAACCCATCACGCCGAGACCTAGAAAAGCGACTTTAGCCATGGTTGCTACCTTATCGTTTGCCCGTTGGGGCTTTTTACCTTGGGATCTTGCCGGCGACATGGGATGGGCCGGGCGGTTCTAAGGGAGCGCGCACCATAACCTCTGCCCAACGGAGGGCAACGGCTTCGTTTGCCCGGGCAACGGGTTCGTTTGCCCGCGGCCTGGGGTTTTGTGCTAGGATCGAACCCTCAAAACGAACTTCACAAAAAAAGGGAGTGCATCGCATGGGCGTGAGCGTCGGGGTGCTCGATCATTTCAACATTCGGACCCGGAAACTCGACGATACGGTCCGCTTTTACGAGGATGTCCTGGGCCTGGAGAAGGGTCCCCGGCCAGACTTTGCCTTCCCGGGCGCCTGGATGTACTCGGAGGGCAAGCCGGTGGTGCATCTGGTCGATATCTCCAGGACCGACGAGCCGCAAAAGCCGGATTCCGGGGTCGTTCATCACGTGGCTTTCATCAGCCGGGGGTTTGCCGGCATGAAGCAGCGGCTGCAGTCTGGAGGATTCCAGCACGACGCGCGGCAGGTTCCCGGCGGCGATCTCTGGCAGATCTTCGTCAACGACCCCAATGGCGTCATGATTGAGCTGAACTACGAGGCAGCCAAGGAGCAGGGCGCTGCCGCTCCCTCCGAACGCGCCGATGACATCGGAGCGAGGTAGCCTTTTGGGCTGTAACGCTTTAAGGGTCGCATCCGGTTTTAGCGATAGCGTTTTCGAGCGAAGTGGACCCCGGTTCGCGTGAAGAAAACGCGTCAAACAAAAGATGCGCCCGGTTCTGATGCAATCAGAACCGATACGGCGCCAGGAGATGCGCCGTGAGCGTGACGCAACAGCAGGTTCTTGATGGGCTGGCCAAGGTGATGTCGCCACGCGGCGTCGCCTTGACCAACGCGAATGTGCTGTCGGCGATTTCGGTCAGCGACGGCAAGGTGTTTTTCTCGATCAATGTCGACGCCGCGGAAGCCCGCGCCTGGGAAAGCATCCGGGCGCAGGCGGAAGCCGCCGTCCGCGCCATTCCCGGCGTCACCACCGCGATGGTCGCGCTGACGGCCGAACGCAAGGCCGGCGCCGCGCCGCCGCCACCACCGGCGCCGCCACAGCCATGGTCATGGTCATGGCGTGCAGCCCGTCGCCGCGCATCGGCCGCCGCAAAGTCCGGGATCGCCGATGGCGAAGCAGGCGGAAATTCCCGGCATCTCGGCCGTGATCGCGGTGGCGTCCGGCAAGGGCGGTGTCGGCAAATCGACCACCGCGCTCAATCTGGCGCTCGGGCTTCGCGATCTCGGTCTGCGGGTCGGCCTGCTCGACGCCGACATTTACGGGCCCTCGGTGCCGCGGCTGACCGGCATCCGCGAGAAGCCGAAATTGGACGACAACAAGAAAATGATTCCGATCGTCCGTTTTGGTCTGGCGATCATGTCGATCGGTTTTCTGGTCGAGGAAGAGACCGCGATGATCTGGCGCGGGCCGATGGTGATGTCGGCGATCACCCAGATGCTGCGGGACGTCGCATGGGGCACGCTCGATGTCCTCGTGGTCGACATGCCGCCCGGCACCGGCGATGCGCAACTGACGCTCGCGCAGAACGTGCCGCTCAAGGGCGCGGTCATTATTTCGACACCGCAGGATCTTTCCCTGATCGACGCGCGGCGTGGGCTCGCGATGTTCAAGAAGGTCAATGTCCCCGTGCTCGGCATTGTCGAGAATATGAGCTATTTCCAGTGCCCGCATTGCGGCACCCGATCGGACATCTTCGGTCATGGCGGTGCGCGGCATGAGGCCGAGCGGCTCGGCGTGCCGTTCCTCGGCGAGATTCCCCTGCACATGTCGATCAGGGCCACCTCGGATTCGGGAACACCGGTGGTGGAAAGCGAGCCGGATGGTCCTTACGCCGCCATCTATCGCGCGATCGGGGCCAAGGTCCGCGAGCAGCTGCAGGGCGTTATTGCCGCGGCTTGAGTGATTCCAGCGCAGCTAAGCCCGTCTGCCGAAATATGCGACTTTCGTTTAATCTGTGGTGTCATGCCTTTGTTGCGTTTTCGCCGCCCGACTTCCGTGATAAAGCCCCGCCATAACAAGTTCGGCCGATGCAGCGATCGCCTCGCCGGAACAAATACTCCAGAAAACCTGGGAATGCCCCACCAAGGAGAAGCCTGAATGAAGCGCCGTGATTTTTTGAAAGTTTCCGCAGTCGGTGCCGCCGCCACGGCGGTGGCCTCGCCGGCGATCGCGCAGTCGATGCCCGAGATCAAGTGGCGCATGACGTCGAGCTTCCCGAAGTCGCTCGATACCATTTACGGCGGCGCGGTGGAGTTCGCGAAATACGTCGCGGAAATGACCGACAACAAATTCCAGATTCAGGTGTTCTCCGCCGGTGAAATCGTGCCTGGCCTGCAGGCGCTCGACGCGACCTCGAACGGCACGATCGAGATGAGCCACACCGTCTCGTATTACTACGTCGGCAAGGATCCGACCTTTGCGATCTACGCGTCGGTGCCGTTCGGCCTCAATGCGCGGCAGCAGAATTCCTGGTGGTACCAGGGCGGCGGCATGGAACTCGGCAACGAGTTCTTCAAGAAATTCGGCGTGATCGGCTTCCCCTGCGGCAACACCGGCACCCAGATGGGCGGCTGGTTCCGCAAGGAGATCAAGACCGTCGCCGATCTGTCCGGCCTCAAATTCCGGATCGGCGGCATCGCCGGCCAGGTCCTGCAGAAGGTCGGCGTCGTGCCGCAGCAGCTCGCCGGCGGCGACATCTATCCCGCGCTCGAAAAGGGCACCATCGATGCGGCCGAGTGGGTCGGACCGTATGACGACGAGAAGCTCGGCTTCCAGAAGGTCGCGAAATACTACTACTACCCGGGCTTCTGGGAAGGCGGCCCCACGGTGCACGCGTTCTGCAATCTCGAGAAGTGGAATTCGCTGCCGAAGAATTATCAGGCCGTGATCACCAACGCGACCGCCAACGCCAACGCCTGGATGGCGGCGCGTTACGACATGCAGAACCCGACCGCGCTGAAGCGCCTGGTTGCCGGTGGCACCCAGCTTCGGCCCTTCACCAACGAAGTGCTGGAAGCCTGCCTCAAGGCGACCAACGAATTGTGGGGCGAAATCTCCGCGCAGAACGCCGACTTCAAGAAATCGATCGACGCGATGCAGGCCTATCGCTCCGATCAGTATCTGTGGTGGCAGGTTGCCGAATACACTTTCGACAGCTTCATGATCCGCTCGCGCACGCGCGGCTAATTCCGCTTCAAATCGTCGCAACTAAGCCCGGTCTCCGAGAGAGGAGGCCGGGCTTTTTTGCGTTGCGATACGCCAGTTCGCCATGGAAATCGGGAGCCGGATGTTCCATGCTCGGCTGAAGCCTCGAAACGAAGGCTACGGTCTGATCCGGAAAAGCGGAAACCGGTTTTCCGAGAAGATCAGACTCAAACCAAGAGGTCATCATCAGAGGGGAAACGACGTGAAGCGAAGAGATTTTATCAAGGTCACGGGAATTGGCGTCGCGGGTGCCGCGACGATGGCCGCACCGGCGATCGCGCAATCGATGCCGGAAATCAAATGGCGCATGACGACGAGCTGGCCCAAATCGCTCGACACCCTGCACGGCGCCGCCGAGCAGATGGCGAAAGCGGTCGGCGAAGCCACCGACAATAAATTCCAGATCCAGACCTTTGCCGCCGGTGAGATCGTTCCCGGCCTGCAGGTTCTCGACGCCGTTCAAAACGGCACCGTCGAGATGGGGCACACCGCGTCATACTATTATTTCGGCAAGGATCCGACCTTCACGTTCGGCTCGTGCATTCCGTTCGGTCCCAACGCGCGCCTCAATCAGGCCTGGTACATGACGGGCGGCGGCAAGGAACTCCTGAACGAGTTCTACAAGAGCTATAACGTTACCTCGCTGCTCGCCGGCAACACCACCTGTCAGATGGGCGGCTGGTTTCGCAAGGAGATCAACACCGTCGACGATCTGCAAGGGCTGAAATTCCGCATCGGCGGTTACGCCGGCCGCATCATGGCGAAGCTCGGCTGCGTGCCGCAGCAGCTTGCCGGCGGCGACATCTATCCGGCGCTTGAAAAGGGCACGATCGATGCCGCGGAATGGGTCGGTCCCTATGACGACGAGAAGCTCGGCCTCTACAAGGTCGCGCCGCATTATTATTATCCGGGGTGGTGGGAAGGCGGCCCGATGCTGCTCGCGATGGTCAATCTCGACGAAGTGGAACGCGCTGCCGAAATACTACCAGAACATTCTCGAGCAGGCCGGTCACTACGCCAACAACTGGATGATGGCGAAATACGACACGGTGAACCCGCTCGCGTTGAAGAAGCTGTTGGCCGGCGGCACCAAGCTGCACGGCTTCTCGCCGCCGATCATGGAGGCGAGCTACAAGGCGACCAAGGAACTCAACAACGAAGTCGCGGCGACCAACGCGAATTTCAAGAAGATCTATGAGTCGATCACGGCGTATTCCAGCACCGGCTACCAGTGGTTCCAGGTCGCCGAAGTCGGCTACGATAACTTCATGGCGCGCCACGCGCAGACCTGATGGGGTAGCGTCGTAGCTCGGATGAGCGGAGCGATATCCGGGGTTTGTTCTTGATCCCGCATATCGCAAGGGTTCATGCGAGCTACGGGCTCGTTGATAATCCGACCAACGAAAAACCCCGGAGCGAAAGCTCCGGGGTTTTTGTTAATACAACGCCGATCGCTATTGCTTGGCCGGCGGACCGAAATCCAGCGGCGGCAGGTCGATCTGCGGCACGTCGATCTTGACCTTGTTCAGATCCACGTTCGCCGGCTTGTCGAGCAGGCCGGTGACCGTGATCGGAAACGCGATCACGATAAACACCATCAGGGCTTGCAGGCCGACCCAGGGCAGGGCGCCCCAGTAGATATCCGAACTCTTGACTTCCTTCGGCGCGACGCCGCGCAGATAGAACAGCGCAAATCCGAACGGCGGATGCATGAACGACGTCTGCATGTTGACGCAGAGCATGACGCCGAACCAGATCAGCGCCGGTCCATCGCCGACCACGGGCCCGAGAATTTTCTGCGCGATCGGCGCGATCATCGGCAGGATGATGAAGGCGATCTCGAAGAAATCCAGGAAGAACGCCAGGAAGAAGATGAAGAGGTTGATGAAGATCAGGAAGCCCCAGACGCCGCCCGGCAGCGAGGTCAGAAGGTGCTCCAGCCAGACGCCGCCGGAGACGCCGAGAAACACCACCGAGAAGCAGGTCGAGCCGATCAGGATGAACGTCACCATGGTGGTGATGCGCATGGTCGTCTCATAGCCCTGCTTGATCAGGTCGCGCAGTTCGGGAATGCGGACGGCTTCGAGGCAGATCCACACCACCGCGAGATAGGTGATGGCAAAGGCGGTCTTGAAGATGAGGCCCTCGGTCATGAAGATGCCGACCATCGTGCCGATGCCGCCGGCGATCACGCCTGTGATCAGGACCTTGCGGCCCATCGTGCTGAAATCCTTGCTGTGGATCGCCGCCAGCACGATGGCGCCGACCGCGCCCATGGCGCCGGCTTCGGTCGGTGTCGCCAGTCCCATCATCATGGTGCCGAGCACGACGAAAATCAGTACTGCCGAGGGGATGATGCCGATCAGGCATTTGCGCCACAGCGGCCAGCCGGTCAGCGTCAATTCGGTCTTCGGCACCGGCGGCAGATAGCTGGGCTTGAACATGCCAAGCACGAAGGTGTAGCCGGCGAACAGGAAGATCTGGAAAATCGACGGGCCCCAGGCGCCGAGATACATGTCGCCGACCGACTTGCCGAGCTGGTCGGCCAGCACGATCAGCACCAGCGACGGCGGCACCAATTGGGTGATGGTGCCTGACGCGGCCAGCACGCCCGTGATGTAGCGGATGTTGTAGCCATAGCGGATCATGATCGGCATCGAGATCAATGCCATCGCGATCACCTGGGCGGCCACCGTGCCGGTGATGGCGCCGAGGATGAAGCCGACCAGGATGACCGAATAGCCGAGACCGCCGCGGATCGGTCCGAACAACTGGCCCATCGAATCCAGCATGTCTTCGGCGAGGCCGCAGCGCTCCAGGATCGCGCCCATGAAGGTGAAGAAGGGGATCGCGAGCAACAGTTCGTTGGACAGCACGCTGCCGAACACGCGGCCCGGAATCGCCTGCAGGAAATTCATGTCGAAGAAGCCGAGATGGATCGCCAGAAACCCGAAGCCTAATCCGACCGCGGCCAGCGTGAACGCCACCGGGAATCCGATCAGCATGGCGATGACCAGGCCGCCGAACATCATCGGCGGCATCGTCTGTAACGTAATCATTGCGTCGGCCTCTCGTACTTCGCGTCGATCGTGACCTCGCCGCGCAGGGCGGCGATGCGCTTGATCACCTCGGAGACGCCTTGCAAGGCCAGCATCACGAAGCCGGACGGAATGACAAACTTGATCGGCCAGCGGATCAGACCGCCAGCATTGCCGGACATCTCGCCGACCGCGTAAGCCTGATGAAAGAACGGCCACGAGAGATAGCTGAGCAGCAGACAGGCCGGGATCAGGAAGAACAGCGTGCAGACCAGGTCGAGCCAGAGCTGGCCGCGTTCGGACAGGAACAGATAGAAGATTTCGACCCGCACATGTTCATTGCGCTTGAAGGTATAGGACGCGCCGAACATCACCAGGATCGCGAACATGTACCACTGCAGTTCGAGCCAGCCGTTCGAGGAGTAGCTGAAGGCGTATCGGATCATGGCGTTGCCGGCGCTGACGAGACAGGCGGCCAGCACCAGAAAATTGCAGACGTAGCCGATCTTCTCGTTGATCTGGTCGATAGCAGTGCTGACTGCCAGCAATGGGCGCATCGTTTTCTCCCCGGCGCTGGCCATCAGGCCGTGCCGATCGTTTCAAAAAATGTTGCGTCGCCGGCGTGGCGAGAACGCGCAAAGCCAGTCTTCATCTGAAGAACCGGCTCATTCCTGCGAGCAATTGCAACGACATCTCCCCCAACGGCTCTTCTGCTGTGTTGGCCGCGCATCGGACGCAGCGGCCTGTCCAGTCGGGCCAGCATGAAGCCGCCGCACCAAACCAGCGCACAACACCGCCGTCAATCGGAAGTTTGTTGATATCGTGGAGGAATTTTGGCTTCGGTCCGGCCTAAGGCGGCCGCGAGGCAGGCAGGAGGCAGGTACGAATTATCCGCCGGTGACGCTCATATGCCGGCTGACGCTGGGGCGGTTGTGGCGGCGATCGATAATGAAGTCGTGGCCCTTGGGCTTCAGGCCGATGGCGCGGTCGATCGCAGCGCTGAGCAGCTCATTGTCGGCGGAGGCCCGCAGCGGCTTGCGCAGGTCGGAGGCATCCTCGTGGCCGAGGCAGGTGTGCAGCGTGCCGGTACAGGTGATTCGCACCCGGTTGCAGGACTCGCAGAAATTATGGGTCATCGGCGTGATGAAGCCGAGTTTGCCGCCGGTCTCGCCGACGTGAACATAGCGGGCCGGCCCGCCGGTATCATCGGGGAGGTCGGTCAGGGTGAATTGCTGGGCCAGGCGGGCGCGCAGCAGCGACAGCGGCACATATTGGTCGATGCGGCCTTCGCCGATGTCGCCCATCGGCATCACCTCGATCAGGGTCAGCGCCATGCCTTTACCGTGCGCCCACTGCATCAGCGAGGGGATTTCCTCCTCGTTCATGTTCTTGAGCGCCACCGCGTTGATCTTCACCGCGAGACCTGCCGCGCGCGCCGCCTCGATACCGGCCAGCACCTTGTCGAGATCGCCCCAGCGCGTGATGGCGCGGAACTTTGCCGGATCGAGCGTATCCAGCGAGACGTTGATGCGGCGTACCCCGCAATCGCGCAATTCAGCGGCGAAACGCGCCAGTTGCGAGCCGTTGGTGGTCAGCGTCAGTTCGTTGAGCGCGCCGGAATCCAGATGGCGCGACAGCGATCGCACCAGCGACATCACATTGCGCCGGACCAGCGGCTCGCCGCCGGTCAGCCGCAGCTTGCGCACGCCTTTGGCGATGAAGGCGGAACATAGCCGGTCGAGTTCCTCAAGCGTGAGCAAATCGGCCTTGGGCAGGAATGTCATGTCTTCCGACATGCAATAAAAGCAGCGCAGGTCGCAGCGGTCGGTCACCGACACGCGCAGATAGCTGATCGACCGGCCGAACGGGTCGGTCATCGGGCGCGACAGCGATGCGAGGGGACTCAACAATACGGGTCCGTTCATTCAACCGGCCTTGTCACTGCAGCACGCCGCCATACGCCTATGGCGGCTGCTTTGCAGTCACAATGTATGCATCATGCCACCTGCATACAATCGGTACGTTGCCGGACCCCGCTTCGTGCGGTGCGATCAGCGTGTGGGCTGCGGCGGCGGTGGGGGCGGAGGAGGAGGGGCCGCCTGGGCCGGCGCCGGGAACGCCGAATCCGCGTCTGGTGGCGCTGCAGCGGCGCCCTTCGGCGGCTTGGGCTTTCTTGGCCGCATGACCTGCTTCTTGGCCTTCGGCGGCGGTCCGGCCGGTTGCAGTTCCGCAACCACCGGATTGGGGTCGACCTTGATCGAGGAGTCATCCGGGTTCCGGGTGATCAGGGCTTGGACCGTCGTCGGCAGGAACTTGTTCAGCTCATAGGTGACCGAAACGCCGGTTGTTTCTGGCGTGATCGGCAGCGTGACCGAGCAGGGGGTCTTGCAACTCGGTCCGATCGAGGTGCGGGCATTGGCGCCTTGCGGTTGCGAGTCGAGCTGGACCTGCACGGTCGGCGGCGTCGACTTGAAGTAGTCACCCATGGAAAAGGAGGAGCAGCCGGCCAGGCTGAATCCGGCTGCGGCAATCGCGATGACACGACGCATGATCAATCCGTCACTCTATACTGCGGCAAACTGCCACAATCCCCACGGCGACCATAGGAGCCTCGGCACAGTCGCGCAACCGTGAGGAAGTTCATCGTTAAGTGATGGTTAATTTTCGCCAAGTGCCTATAAATTATAGATTATATATCATATAGTTAGGCTATTTTCTCGCGCGCCATCAGGCGTTCCACGGCGGCCGGCAGATCCCGCATATGGCCGATCAGCAGGTCAGGTTTGAGGTCGGCGATGGGAACCTCGGTGTAACCGAATTCAACTCCGATGACGGGAATATTGGCGCGCCGGGCCACCCCGACGTCCGGGCCGGCGTCGCCCACCATGACGGCTGAAGCGAGCCGGCCGCCGGCGCGCGCCACCGTCTGTTGCAGGATCACCGGATCGGGCTTGGAGACCCCGAACGTGTCGGCGCCGCAGATCGCGGCAAATCGCGGGGTCAATCCGAGTTCGTCGAGCAGCTTCTTCGACAGCCATTCCAGTTTGTTGGTGCAGACCGCGAATTGATAGCCGCGCGCGGCGAGATCATCGAGCGCGGCTTCCAATCCATCGAACGGGCGCGAGGCAACGGCAATGTGCGCCGCGTAATAATCGATGAAATCGCTGGTCAGCCGGCTGATGTCGGCGGGACTTGCCACGCGCCCCTCCGCCTCCAGGCCGCGCTCGATCATGCGGCGGGCACCGGCGCCGATCATGGTCCGCGCGGATTTTAGCGGGATCGGCGGCATGCCCTCGCGGTCGAGCACGAAATTGAGGGCGGTGATCAGGTCGGGCGCGGTATCCACCAGCGTGCCGTCGAGATCGAAGACAACAGTGCGAACGGAGTTCATCGGGGATCGCTAGCGGTCCCGGCGCCATCTTGCAAGGTGGGGTGCAAGGTGGCGTGTCTGCATCCCCGGAAGTGATCATTTACGGCGGGATCGGGGGCTATAATGCTGTTCCTCTCCGCAAAACGACGCTAGATATGCCCCCGCCGGACACCCCGGTCGCCCGATCGGCAGCGGTTTCCAAAACACAGGCCTGCGCGTGAATATGGAAGAACTCAAACGGCAAGCGGCGGCGCGTGCGCTCGAGCAGGTCCGCGACGGCATGAAGCTTGGCCTCGGCACCGGTTCGACCGCCAAGCATTTTGTCGAACTGCTGGGCGAGCGGGTTCGCGCTGGACTGGACGTGATCGGCGTGCCGACGTCAGAGGTGACCCGCGCCGATGCCGAGCGCTGCGGCATTCGCCTCACCACGCTCGACGCCATCGATCACCTTGATCTGACGGTCGACGGCGCAGACGAGATCGATCCGGCGCTCAACGTCATCAAGGGTGGCGGCGGCGCATTGTTGCGCGAAAAAATCGTGGCCGCGGCGTCCGATCGCATGATCGTCATCGCCGACGAGTCCAAATGGGTCGATGTGCTCGGCCGCTTTCCGCTGCCCGTCGAAGTGATTCCGTTCGGCCTGGCGGCGACGCAGCGCGCCATGGCCATGGCATTTGCCGAGAGCGGCGTTTCCGGGCAAATGGGGGTCCGAAAGGGCAAGGACGGTCACGTTTTCGTCACCGATGGCGGCCACTGGATTGTGGATGCCCATCTTGGACGCATCACCGATGCGCCGCGCCTGGCGGGATTGCTGAATGTGATCCCGGGCGTGGTCGAACATGGGCTGTTCATTGGTCTTGCGCGCACGGCGATATTGGCCGGAGCCAAGGGAATTCGTGTGGTTGAGAATTCGCATTGTTGAACGGCGGTAATGCCGCAATCGAGGAGAGCAGGAATGAAGAGCCTTACGAGAATTTTGTCGGCCGCGGGCCTGGTACTGGGTCTGGCGCTGGCTGGCGCGCCGGCAGGGGCTCAAACGGCTGACAAGCCGGCGTCCCCTGGCGCGATTGCCGCTGCCAAGGAAATCCTGGCGATGAAAAATGCCAGCGCCATGTACGCCGCGGCGGTGCCGAACATCGTGCAGCAGACCAAGGATCAGTTGCTGCAAAGCAATCTCAACTACCAGAAGGATCTGAACGAGGTTGCGGTGATCGTCGCGCAGAAGCTCAACGGCCGCGAAAAGGAAATCGGCGAGGGCATGGCGCAGGTCTATGCCGGCCAGTTCACCGAGCAGGAATTGAAGGATCTGGTGGCGTTCTACAAATCGCCGCTCGGCCAGAAGCTGCTGTCGACCGAGCCGAAGGCGATCCAGATGAGCATGGGCTACATGAACCAGTGGGCGCAGCAGTTCGCGGAAACCGTCAATGGTGAATTCCGTTCCGAGATGCGCAAGCGCGGCAAGCAGATCTGATCAAGGCAATCTGATCCGGTCACCCAACGCGGGCGGGCTTTGAATGGCTGAGTTCGACGTCGATCTTTTCGTGATTGGAGGAGGCTCGGGCGGCGTGCGCGCCGCCCGGATCGCCGCCGGTTATGGCGCGCGGGTGATGATTGCCGAAGAGTACCGGATGGGCGGCACCTGCGTGATCCGCGGCTGCGTCCCCAAGAAGCTGTTCGTGATCGGCTCGCACATTCATCATGAGATCGAGGACGCCGCCGGATTCGGCTGGACCATTCCTCCCGTGACCTTCGACTGGCCGACCCTGGTCGCCAACAAGGACAAGGAGATCGGCCGGCTCGAAGGCATCTACACCTCGAACGCCGAAAAAGCCGGCGTGCAAATCGTCAAGGCGCGTGCGGTGATCGAGGATGCGCATACGCTGCGTCTCTCCAACGGCAGGGCCGTCACGGCGAAAACGATCCTGATCGCCACCGGCAGCGCCCCCAGCCATGGACCGGCGATTCCCGGCATCGAGCATGTGATCTCCTCCAATGAGGCGTTTCATTTGCCGGAACTGCCGAAGCGGATCGTGATCCAGGGCGGCGGCTATATCGCGCTGGAATTCGCCGGCATTTTTGCCGGCTTCGGCTCCGATGTGACCGTGGTCTATCGCGGCGATAATATCCTGCGCGGCTTCGACCAGGATGTCCGCGTCCATCTGCGCAAGGAGATGGAGATGGCCGGCATCACCATCCTGACCGGCTGCACCGTCACGAGTATCGACCAGCACGGCAAGGATTTCACCGCGCATCTGTCGAACGGATCGAGCATCGCCGCCGACAAGGTGATGTTCGCGATCGGACGGCATCCGAATATCAACGGCCTCGGGCTGGAGAAGGCCGGCGTTGCGCTCAATCCGCATAATGGGGGCATCGCCGTCGATGCCTGGTCGAAGACGTCGGTGCCGAACATCTATGCGATCGGCGACGTCACCCACCGCCACAATCTTACCCCGGTTGCGATCCGGGAGGGTCATGCGTTTGCCGATACCGTGTTCGGCAAGCGTCCGGTAGAGGTCGATCACAGCAGCATTCCGACCGCGGTGTTCTCGCAGCCTGAAGTCGGCACGGTGGGATTGACGGAAGCGGAAGCGCGCGCGCAATTCAGCCACGTCGATATCTACAAGACCGATTTCCGCCCCATCAAGTCGACCATGTCGGGCCGCGACACCCGCATCCTGATGAAGCTCGTGGTCGACGCCAGCAGCGGCCGCGTCGTGGGTTGCCATATTGTCGGCGACACCGCCGCCGAAATCGTCCAGGCCGTCGCCATCGCGGTCAAGATGAAAGCGACCAAGGCCGATTTCGATGCCACCTTCGCGTTGCATCCCTCGGCCGCGGAAGAACTCGTGACCATGCGCACGCCGACCGCGCGCTATGTGCGGGAAGCTGCGGAGTAGCATCCCGGACGCGACGCAGCGCGAAGCGCTGCTTTGGCGCTCTGGTAACGATGGTAGACGGCATTTTTGGGAATGGAGTGACGCGAGCAATGATTGAATCGATTGGTATCGTGGGCGCGGGGACGATGGGCAACGGCATCGCGCAGGTCTGTGCGGCAGCCGGTCTCCATGTGACCATGGTCGACATCTCGGATGCCGCGCTGGCGCGGGGCATGTCGGTGGTGTCTTCCAGCCTGGAGCGGCTGGTCAACAAGCAGAAGATGACCGACGCCGACCGGCACGCGGCGCTGGCGCGCATCGCGACCACCACGGACAATGCCAAATTCGCCGACTGCGATCTGGTGATCGAAGCGGCGACCGAGAACGAAGACCTCAAGATCAAGATCCTGAAGGACATTTGTTCGAAACTGCGGCCGGCGGCGCTGGTCGCGACCAACACCTCGTCGATCTCGATCACCAAACTCGCGGCGGCCACCGACCGTCCGGACCGCTTTATCGGCATGCATTTCTTCAATCCGGTGCCGCTGATGGCGCTCCTGGAATTGATCCGCGGCCTGCAGACGTCGGACGACACGCACGCCAAGGCCGAGGCGTTTGCCAAGCGGGTCGGAAAAGTATCGATCACCGCGAAGAACAGCCCGGGCTTTGCCGTCAACCGCATCCTGTGCCCGATGATCAACGAAGCGATCTTTGCGGTCCAGGAAGGGTTGGCGACGCCCGAGGACATCGACGCCGGCATGAAACTCGGATGCAACCATCCGATCGGCCCATTGGCGTTGGCCGACATGATCGGCCTCGACACCATGCTGTCGGTGATGGAGGTGTTTTATCAGGGTTTCAACGACCCGAAATATCGTCCGGCGCCGCTGCTGAAGGAAATGGTCGCCGCCGGCCGGCTCGGCCGCAAGACCGGCATGGGTTTCTACAGCTACGGCAAGCCCGCGTAGCATTGTCGTACGCGTTCGAGCACGGCGCGTGCACCACCAACGACGTCATACTCCGCGAAAGCGGAGTATCCAGTAATTACCGCTGCCGGTGATACGGACCGCGTTGGAATACTGGATCATCCGGTCAAGCCGGATGATGACACTCCCGTTGGCTCAACCCAATCGCTCTAACCCGCTGCCCGTCGCGGCATCGCATCCGCGGCGATGTCGGCCGGTGCGGGGACCTGCATCAGGATGGTCTGGCTTGCGGACGCGATCTCGATGCCGCATTCCTGGAATCGCCGCTTCATGCGGCGGTTGAATTCGCGCTGCACCGGCCAGCGGCCGCTGTCGGTGCAACGGATCTGGCCGACGATCGAGGCCATCGTGCCGTCGACCTTGTCGACGCCCCACAATTCGAGATCGCCGCGGATCGCCTGCCGGTATTCGCTTTCCTTGCGCATTTCGGTGACGATATCCTTCAGGATCTGGCCGGCGCGGTCGGTGTCTTCCTTGTAGGCGACGTTGACGCTGACGGCGGCATTGCCGGCGCCACGGCTGGAATTGGTCAGCGTCGTCACCGCGCTGAAGGGAACGATGTGCACCGAGCCGTCGCCGGCGCGCAGCCGGATGGTCCGGATCGAAACGTTTTCGACGGTCCCCGACAGGCCGGACACCGTGACGTTGTCGCCGACCTGCACGGTGTTCTCCAGCAGCAAAAACAGCCCGGTGATGAGGTCCTGCACCAGCTTCTGCGAGCCGAAGCCGATGGCGATGCCGACGATGCCGGCGCCGGCCAGCAGCGGCGCGACGTTGACGCCGATTTCGCTCAGCGCGGTCAGGCCGACCACCGCGACGATCACGCACAACAGCGCCGTTCGCAGCATCGGCTGAAAGGTTCGTAAGCGTGCGGCGCGCGCGTAATGGCCGTCACGCGACAGCGCATTGAGCTGGCGCTCCATCAGCGCGTTGCTGGCCTCCCAGATCGCCGCCGCCGCCAGTGCGGCGATGCCGATCGTCACCACCGCCGACAGCAGGCGGCTGCCGATCTGGCCGCCATAGAACCAGACGATGGCGTCGACGCCCCAGACTTCCAGCAGGGCCACGAAGCCGATCACGGCGATGACGGCCGAGACGATTTTGCGCAATAGCGGCAGATAGCGATTGGCGCGGGCCTCCAGGCCGGGGAAGCGCTGCAGGATATCCGGGCTGATGCGAAAACCGCGATCGATCAGGCTCAGCACCACGATGGTCGCGAGACGCGTGATCAGCACGACCGCGACGGTGCCGACGAAATACTGCAGCAGCAGCGCATAGCCGTTGCGGATATTCAGCGCCCATACCGCCCACAACGCGAGGTCGAGCGCGATCGCCAGATAGTGCCACAGGCCGGCGATGCGATTGCGCGCCCTCGCAGCCGGGCCCTCGCGGCCGGCTGGCGCGCGAATTGCGTCGGCGACCTGCCGGCGGCACTGCAGGATGATGACGACGACAAACAGATGGACGATCAGCAGCACCAGCCGCAGCAACGCCGCGTAGCCGGCGCGATGCAGGCCGAGCAGCAGCGCCACATTTGCAAAGGCGATGCCGGTGACCGCGACACCGACGATGCGCCGCGCCCAGATCTCGATATAGGCCGCGGTTTCGGCGCGAACCCTGATGAGGCCGAAAGGCCCCGCCAGCGCCCGCGTCATGCAGATCAAGCCGCGCGACAGCGCGTAGGCGTTGACCACCGCGAAAATCACCAGCCGGGTGGTTGCGAGTTCGCCGATCTCGGTGCCCAACAGCATCGTGGCGACCCCGACAAACGCCAGCACCGGGAGTAGTTCGAGCAGCAGACGTCCCAGCACGAACGGCAGCCGGATCAGCGACTGCCAGGCGCGCGCCAGACTGAGCCGCCGTTGCTGCAGTTCGGGCTCCGCGGCGACGTCAGCCGCGGAGGAGGGCGGGTCGGCGATATCGGGCGTCTGCGCCGCGGCAGATATTTCCTGCGGAAGCCGGGCTTCCAGCAGCGCCACCGGCCGCTTGATGGCACGGAAGATCAACCATTCGGCGGCGAAGGCGCAACCGAACACCAGCGCGAGTTTCCAGGCGATATCGAGCAACTGATCATAGGCGGCAGGATCGTTGGCCGTTCGCACGATCCAGTAATAGAACGCCGAAAAGTGCGTCAGCGTTCGTGCGACGTCGGCGATCTGGTGCGAGATATCGCCGACCTGTTCGGACACCGTCAGCAACAGCTGGGCGCCAAGGCTGTCCGCGGTGAGCGGGATCGGGGATTGCGGTGCGGGGGCTGCAGCCGGTGCCGGTGGCGAGGCACTAGCAGGCGAGGCATTCGCAGGTGAGACGCTCGCGGGCGATGCATTGGCGATCGCGCGCAGCGTATCGATCATCTGCGCGCGCTTGCTGTCGTCCTGCAGCGTTTCGAGCGCCCGCTTCGCCTGGTCGGGTGTCAGCGCATTGGCGGTATTGGTGGCGGGCGGGGCGGCCTGTGGTGCGGGATTGCTCTGTGCGAAAGCAGGGAACGCCATCAAGGCGAAGGCCAGCACCATCGATCGGAAAATGATCTTTTGCGACACGAGAGCCCCCTTAAAATATTTGCGCGACGGTAACACCTAAGCGGGTGTCGGCCGTCGCGACGCGTCATGTCGGATTACCCTTTTTCGCCGTGATCGTGTGTCGGAAGTTTGCCAGTGGGGCGGCATTCTCTTGGCATTTCCCTCTTGGCATTTCCGCTCGGAATTCCTGCATCACAAAAAGGCCGCAGCGATGAATCGTAAGGTCCGCGAACAGGACACCGCGAAATAGGGGTCGCGGCGCGGCCACCCGTGCGGCCTGAGGCTGCGATCGTGTCCACATATTTCCGGATGTAAAGCCCTTTATTTATTGATGTTTTTCGGGAGCTATGCCTCCCGGCTGGTGGGCAATGCCGTTGCTGGCCTGATATTTCCGATCGATTTCCTCTGCCTGGATTTTTTGAATGAACCTTGATTCCGCGCGCATTGGCCAGCTCCTGACGGCGGGTGCCAAGCGTCAGGCCGACCCTGTCCGTATCGTCGGCCAGGCCTTGATGCGGTATTCCTGACGCCGATGCCGCGTCGGGTCGGCTTCGGGCGCATGATTTACGATCGAATGAATGTCAAAAATTGTAACCAAAGCGGAGCACCGCCTGCTGCCGCTCAAAATTAGTGAGATCGAGCGGGCTCGTATCGTTGGCCGCGTGGCCCGCGACCTGCACGCTCCACGCGGCGGACATCCAGTAAAGCTTGGAGATTTTCCAATAGAGGGTCGGACCGGCGAATAGTGCGTGGCCAGCGAAGCTGTTCAAGCCGAGCCCGTCGTAAGCACTGAGGTAGCGTGCCTCGGCTCCAATCAGAAACCCGGGCCGCAGTTGCACCGACAGTGCCGCCGATGTCTCGAAATCGGATTGAGATTGCCATGCGCCCGTGATGCCCGACCGTTCGGCATCCGGCTCGTAAACCAGATTGACGGCTGCAAATAGTCTATTTTCGATCAATTCCTTGTCGACGATAATCAGGAATCGCGCGCCAAAATCGTCGGCTCGCTGTCCGCCGATTTCATCGATCCGGTTCCAGTGCGGATCAAATCCCAGGGTAAGGCCAAAAGGCCCGCGCTCGCGTTCAAGCACGCGATACCTCGTTTCGAAGGTGAATGCGTCGAACGCCGCTTGGTTCTGATTGTCCAAGCCAGGCACTCCCGAGATATCATGCCGGGCAAAGCTGACCTCGGGTTCAATCGAAAAATTGTCGAACGGTATGAATTTGACGCCCAGTTCGGATGACAGAGCGGTGTAGTTGCCGTCACGTTTGCCGAAGCGTCCGGTGTTTTCGAGCTCCTCCTCCTTCTCGCCGACATTGTTCACATCGGAACCGAGGGTGAAGCCGAACAGATGGGTGGTTTCAAGCTCCTCGGCACCGGCTACGGCCGGTAACATCAGGAGTGCCACAAATACCAGGGCCGTTTTCATCGCATGGTCCAGGATTACCAGACCTATTCGGCAGTAAGTGCGCGTGTTGAGTGCCCGAAGCGTAGCTCAGCAAGGGCATGTCGTATGACTGCGCCCGCGCCCTGGAGGGCGAGGGCGGCCATGATCGCGGCGACGATGAGATCGGGCCAGCCAGTGCCGGTGCCGAACACGCCGAGCGCGGCCAGCAGCACTGCAAGATTGCCGAGCAGGTCGTTGCGGGTACAAAGCCACGCCGAACGGATATTGGCATCGCCGGCACGATAGGCCCACAAAAGACCGAACGACGCGGCATTGGCCGCAAGCGCCGCAAGCCCGACTGCCCCCATGGTGAGGGCTTGGGGCGACGTACCATTCCAGATATGCCAGACGGTGATGCCGAGCACCCACAGCCCGAACAGGCCCATCGTTCCGCCCTTGGCAAGCGCAGCCATGGCGCGATAGCGCAGCGTCATGCCGGCAACGAAGAGGCTGATCGCATAGTTCGCCGTGTCGCCGAAGAAATCGAGGGCGTCGGCTTGCAGCGAGGCCGAACCTGCGGCAAGGCCCGCTCCGGTCTCGACCGCAAACATCGCCGCGTTGATCGCAAGGGCTGCCCACAACACGCGCCGGATGGCGCCGTTTTGGCTCGCGTCGGTGTCGACATGTTCGTCGCAGTGATGGCAACAGTTGGCGCTCATTGTCGCGGTCACTTTCTCAGGCAAGGCGCCTTTTCAGGCACCTTCCATGGTATCATAGACCCTCTAGCCACTACAGGGTCAAGCCGTGCAGAAACCGAAAGCGCTGAGCATTGGACAGCTTGGGAACGCGGTTGCGATCAAGGTCGAAACCATCCGCTATTACGAGCAAATCGGACTGCTCCCCGCACCCCCGCGGACATCCGGGAATTACCGAAGCTACACCGATGACCACGTGCGTCGTCTCGGCTTTATCAGGCGGGCTCGTGAATTGGGCTGCTCGATCGCAGAAATACGCGAGCTGCTGGGGCTCGCCGAGCAGAGCGATAGTCCGTGTGGGAAAGTCGACGATATCGTCGCGCGCCACCTCGCCACGACCGAAAAGAAAATCGCCACGCTGAAGAAGCTGCGTAACGAGCTTCGCAATACGCTCGCCGCTTGCAAGGGCGGACGTATTGCCGAATGCCGGGTAGTGCAGGCGCTGTCGGCAAGCCAACCGCAACCGAGAAAATCAGGAGCAAGACGCCTGGCGTGACGAACGGGATCGAATGACAGGAGGGGCATTGGCGCCCGGGTCGTCACCGTCTGCGATTTAATACGTCGCGCTCAGGCAGGCGCGCCCATGATGTAGGGCTTCAGCATCGCGTACAGTGTGGTGTGCGTTGGTGTGGGGACCCCAAGCTCGCGTCCGAGCTGCACCACCTTGCCGCCGAGCCAGGGCAGTTCGAGCCGGTTGCCGCGATCGAGATCGAGCGCCATCGACGCTTTCATCGTGGGCGGCGCGTGGGCATTGAACTCGACAACCTTGTCGAGCGCATTGCCGGGCAGGGTGATCCCCCTGGCGCGGCCGACATCGATGGTTTCCTGATAGGCCGCCATGAACATCGGCCGGATGTCGGGATCGTCGCGCAATTTGCCGATCGGCTGGCGCGTCGCTGCCGTGATGCTGGCGTTGGTGGCGAGCAGGATGAATTTCATCCACAGATCGGTCAGGATCTGCTCGCTCAAGGTGGCGTCGAAGCCGGCCTTCAGGCACAGCGCCAGCAACTCCTCGCCCCGCTTGCTCCGCTTGCCGTCGAGTTCACCGAAGATCATGCGCATGAAGGTGCCGACCTGCTGGATCACGCCGGGTCCTGTGATCGATGCGCTGATTTGCGCCACCCCGCCCATCACGGCGTTGCTGCCGAGGATCGGGGTCAGCCGCTCGGCGGCGTCGATGCCGTTTTGCAGCGGGATCACCGCCGTATTGGGGCCGACCAGCGGCTTGATGTGCTGACCCGCGCTTTCGACGTCCCAGAGCTTGACGCAAAACAGCACGATGTCGACGATGCCGATGTCAGCGGGATTGTCGGTGGCCTGGGTCGGCACCAGATGGGTCTCGCCGCGGCCACCCTGGATCTTCAGGCCCTGGCTCTTCATGGCGGCCAGATGTGCGCCGCGCGCGATGAAGGTGACATCGGCCCCCGCCTTGGCCAGCGCCGCACCAAACCCGCCCCCAACGCCTCCGGCGCCGACAACCGCAATACGCATGAATTCTCCCCAATCGACGAACGCCCGACGAGATCGCGAGGCGTGGATGATCGATAGCGTAATCTGCTGTTCAGCGAATACAAGCGTTGGCGCAAGGGCCTGGATTGCCCGACGGCAAATCACTGATTTGCCTGTCCAGCCCCGTTTGCAAAAATATTTTCATTCCCTTCCGACCCAAATCACCGGCTTATTCCATGCCGTCTCATCCCTCACGAGGGGGCGTTGGCCATCGTCACGAACGTTGGGATGGGATGCGGTGGACGCGAAGGCGCTTTTGACGAACAGCGCAGATCGCGGACGGCGAAGTCGTGTGGTCCTGACGCCCCGATGCTGGCGTTCAAGTGCGCGATGATGCTTCGCATCACGCGGATGACGGTGACAACAAGCCGGTCACCGGGGAGAGCACGAAGGAAACCGTTAAAACCATTGCGCAGGAGACGCCGGGTGTTCCGGTGAACCTGTGGTGACTACCGTGTGCTTACTACCTTTTGCACACGGGCTGCGGGTGCACCGCGCACCCGGCGTTTCCTGCGCCCTTCTTGGGGTCGCCTGCGTCCCTCTTGGGATCGCTCTGCGCCCTCTGATTTCTGGGCAGATGAATTTGCAAAGCTCGGGCGCATCGTGCCGCGAGAATGCGGAGTTGTATCCAGCGTGTCTTGTTGTGGCGCATCCTTCGAGACGCGCGCAAGAGGCGCGCTCCTCAGGATGAGGTCAGCAAAGCCCTCATGGTCGTTAGCGATGAGGCCAGCAAAGTCCTCATGGTGAGGAGGCGCGAAGCGCCGTCTCGAACCATGGCGCGATTGGATGCGTTGCAACGCAGGGCTATCCGCTCACTCCGTCGCCTGCAGCCATTCGGCGGCGCCGCGCCAGAGCGTGTCGCGGTGTTCGGAGCGGAAGAAACCGAAATGACCGATCTTGCTGGCACCGGCGTCGGCGGGCGCGATGGTCAGGATCTCAGGTTGGATCGAGGTAAATCCCGAACACAGCAGTTCGACCGCCGGGCGCGTCGCCCAGGGATCGTCGGCCATGCACAGCGCGCGCATCGCGCCCTTGTAGTTCGCAAAATTCTGCAACGCGCCGAGATTGGGATCGTCGAACAGGTAGCGCTTGTTCATCATCCAGCCGAGCCCTTGCTCGAACACGCCCTTCGGCAAATCCTGGCCCGCACCGGTCCAGCCCGGCGTATAACCCATCAACCTGGTGAGCGGACTGCCGATGAAATTCAGCATGGCATAGATCCGATAGCGCTCCGGCGAAGCGATCAGCTTCCAGTAGGTCGCTTGCGAAGCGACCAGCAAGGCCCGCGAGATTTCGTTGTTGTTGGCCAGCAGGCCCAGCGCTTGGCCGCCGAAGGAATGCCCGACATAGGCGAGCGGCAGGGTTTTGTAGCGTTCGCGCATCCAGGCGACCGCGGCGGTCACATCGAGCGCGGCCCAGTCCGACATCGAGGCCTTGAAGCCGACCAGCGATTTCGGCTGGTTGTAGCCGACCAGCGACATCTGCCGGCTGCCGCCGGTGCCGCGGTAATCATAGGTCAGCACGGCGCAGCCGCGCCGCGCCAGATAGCCGGCGAAGCCGCGATAGACCTTGCGCGGCACCGCGGTGGCGGAATTGATCAGGACGGCGTGACGCTTGGCGCCGAGCGGCAAAAACAGCGTCGCTCCCAGCAGAAATCCGTCCGTAGCGGGCAAGCTGATGTCGTCGATGAAAAAATCGTCCAGCGCAGCCTCGGCCACCGCGATAACCCCTGTACTTTCGCGCCTGCCGAGCAAATGCGAATTTGGCTTTTGCCGCAAGGGGTTGTATCTGAAGCCAGAAATCCGATAGCGGTCCGCCACCGGCCTGTGTATAACCCGGCCTTCCGCACCCACCCCATAAGTAGCGGTTTTTGCTCAGGAGTTAACGTCATGTCCGAGCGGTGGACACCAGATAGCTGGCGCGCCAAGCCGGTGCTGCAAGTACCCGACTATCCCAACGCGAAGGCTTTGGCCGACGTCGAGGCGCAGCTTGCGACATTTCCTCCGCTGGTTTTTGCAGGCGAGGCCCGCAACCTGAAGAAGGCGCTCGGACGGGTCGCCGCGGGTCAGGCCTTCCTGCTGCAGGGCGGCGATTGCGCCGAAAGCTTTGCCGAGCATGGCGCCAACAACATCCGGGATTTCTTCCGCGTGCTGCTGCAGATGGCGGTGGTGCTGACCTATGCCGGCGCATTGCCGGTGGTGAAGGTCGGCCGTATCGCCGGTCAATTTGCAAAACCGCGGTCGTCGCCGATGGAGAAGGTCAACGGCGTCGAACTGCCGAGCTATCGCGGCGACATCGTCAACGATATCGCCTTCACCGCGGAATCGCGCACGCCGGATCCGCAGCGCCAGCTGATGGCGTATCGCCAGTCGGCGGCGACGCTCAATCTCCTGCGCGCCTTCGCAACCGGCGGTTTTGCCAATCTCGGCAGCGTGCATCAATGGATGCTCGGCTTCCTGAAGGATTCCCCGCAGTCACGCCGCTACCGCGAACTGGCGGATCGCATTTCCGACGCGCTGAATTTCATGCGCGCCTGCGGCCTCGATCTCGAGAGCCATCCGGAATTGCGCGCCACCGATATCTACACCAGCCATGAGGCGCTGTTGCTCGGCTACGAGCAGGCGTTCACCCGGGTCGATTCCACCACCGGCGACTGGTACGCGACCTCGGGCCACATGATCTGGATCGGCGACCGTACCCGCCAGCTCGATCACGGCCATGTCGAATATTTCCGCGGCATCAAGAACCCGATCGGTTTGAAATGCGGCCCCTCGCTGAAGCCGGACGAATTGCTGAAGCTGATCGACGTGCTCAATCCGGACAACGAGCCGGGACGGCTGACGCTGATCAACCGCTTCGGTTCGGACAAGGTCGGCGACCATCTGCCGGGCATGATCCGTGCCGTGCAGCGCGAAGGCCGCGTGGTGGTGTGGTCGTGCGATCCGATGCATGGCAACACCATCACCTCGAACTCGGGCTACAAGACCCGGCCGTTCGACCGCATCCTGTCGGAGGTGAACTCGTTCTTCACCATTCACGCGGCGGAGGGCACCCACGCCGGCGGCGTTCATCTCGAAATGACCGGCCAGGACGTCACCGAATGCATCGGCGGCGCACGGGCCATCAGCCATGAAGATCTCAGCGACCGCTATCACACGGTGTGTGATCCGCGTTTGAATGCGGAACAGTCGATCGACATGGCTTTCCTGATCGCGGAATTGCTCAAGCAGGATCGCGGCAACAGGATCACGCCGATGCCGGCCGCAGCGGGTCTGTGAGTTGCTGAGGTTCTGGCGGGCAACGATCAATTCGCGTAACGGCCTGGCGTTCGCGATCAGGTCGGAACAGGCCATTCGCGAGGAATTGGTCGCGCTCGTGCTGGCGTTGCCGCTGGCGTGGCTGATCGGCGTCACGGTGATGCGCCGGATCGAACTGGTCGCCGCCGTCGTGCTGGTGCTGATCGTCGAACTGCTCAACACCGCGATCGAGAAGCTGGCCGACCGCTTGACGACCGAGCACGATACCCAGATCGGCCGCGTCAAGGACATGGGCTCCGCGGCGGTCGGCGTGGCGCTGGTCATGGCGGGGCTGTTCTGGATCTTCGCCATCGCGGAGCGCATGGGCGCTCTATAAAGCATGCAATTGCAGTTTCCGCCCGCGCAAGGCACGATCCGTCAATGACCGAACCCGCCTCTCAATTTCTGATTACGCTGGCCCAGCTCAATCCGACGGTCGGCGATGTCACCGGCAACGCCGCCAAGGCGCGCGCGGCGCGCGTGCGTGCGGCGGCCGACGGCGCCGACCTCGTGGTGCTGTCCGAATTGTTCATCGCCGGCTATCCGCCGGAGGATCTGGTGCTGAAGCCGGCGTTCCAGTCGGCCTGTCGCGCGGCGATCGAGGAACTGGCGCGCGAGACCGCCGACGGCGGCCCGGCGATGCTGATCGGCACGCCCTGGGTCGATGACGGCAAGCTCTACAACGCCGCCGCGTTGCTCGATGGCGGACGCGTCGCGGCCCTGCGCTTCAAGGCCAACCTGCCGAATTACGGCGTGTTCGATGAAAAGCGCCTGTTTGCGCGCGGACCCGCCGCGGGCCCGGTGACGATCCGCGGCATTCGGGTGGGGGTGCCGATCTGCGAGGATATCTGGGTCGAGGAATCCGTCGACTACGAGAACGTCGTCGAGTGCCAGGCCGAGACCGGCGCGGAAATCCTGATCGTACCCAATGGTTCGCCTTACGCGCGCGACAAGAACGACGTGCGGTTGTCGGTCGCGGTGGCGCGTGTCACCGAGAGCGGGCTGCCGCTGATCTATCTCAATGAAGTCGGCGGCCAGGACGAACTGGTGTTCGACGGGGCGTCGTTCGCGCTGAACGCCGATCTTTCGGTCGCCGCCCAGCTTCCGGCGTTCGAAGAGAACATCACCACCTTGCGCTGGAATCGGACCGACGCCGGCTGGCGCTGCGACGGGCCGGTGGCGCCGTTGCTCGAAGGCGACCAGGGCGATTACGCCGCCTGCGTGCTCGGCTTGCGCGACTATGTCGTCAAGAACGGATTCCCCGGCGTGCTGATGGGCGTCTCCGGCGGCATCGACTCCGCGCTATGCGCGGCGATTGCGGTCGATGCGCTCGGCGCCGACCGCGTCCGCGGCGTGATGCTGCCGTTTCGCTTCACCGCGCAGGTCTCGCTCGACGACGCCGCCAAGCTCGCCGCCGCGCTCGGCATCCGCTACGAGGTGCTGCCGATCGCGCAGGCGGTGAATGGTTTTGAGGAAATTCTGTCCGGCACCTTCGCCGGCCTGCCGCGCGATATCACCGAAGAGAATTTGCAGGCGCGCACCCGCGGCACGCTGTTGATGGCAATCTCCAACAAGACGGGCGCGATGGTCGTCACCACCGGCAACAAGTCGGAAATGTCGGTCGGCTACGCCACGCTGTACGGCGACATGAACGGTGGATTCAATCCGATCAAGGATATCTACAAGACCGAAGTGTTCCGGCTGTCGAGCCTGCGCAATTCATGGAAGCCCGAAGGCGCGCTGGGTCCGTCGGGCGAGGTCATTCCGGTCAATATCATCACGCGGCCGCCGACCGCCGAACTGCGCGAAAACCAGACCGACCAGGATTCGCTGCCGCCCTACGACATGCTCGATGCGATCCTGGAACGGCTGGTCGAACGCGAAGAGCCGCTGGCCTCGATCGTGGCGGAGGGATTCGAGCGCGACGTCGTGGCGCGGATCGATCGTCTGCTCAACATCGCCGAATACAAGCGGCGGCAGGCCGCACCGGGCGTCAAGGTGACGGAAAAGAACTTTGGGCGCGACCGCCGCTATCCCATCACCAACCGGTTTCGCGACCTCGGCAAGCCGTTGCCCGAGCCCGACCACGCGCTGGTGTCGCGCGCGAGCAGGGGATCGGCGGAAGCATTCGAGGGGTGAGGGCGGTTCGTCAGCGCGCGGGGACGCGACAGCGTGTTAACGCGCGGGGACGAAGGTCGGACCGACCGAGCGGATTGGTTTGTCGCCCGCTGGCGCCGGTGTGCTCGGCGCGGGAGCGTTGGCGGAATCGTCGGGCGGCGGCGCGGTTGCAGCGGTTGCCGGAGATGCGGCGCCCTTCTTGCCCGAAGCAGGCGCCGACTTGCTGGGAACGCGCGACATCTTCTTCGCGCTCTCCTCGGTGACGATGATATCGCCCTGCTGTTCGGCGGCGGCCTTGTCGTCGACACCCTGCAAGGCATCGGACCAGGTCTGGCCGGCGGCCTTGCAGGCGCAGGACGGATTGAATTCCTGGCGGAAGCGGAACGCATTGGGCAGCGCCGTGTAAGGCTGGCCACTGATCGACACCGCCGCATTGATGTCTTCGCCGGGATTGCGGTAGCTGAACAGCGTGGCCTCGGCCGCCGGGCACAGCGCCTTGCAGGTCTTTTCGTCGTCGGGGAAGCGTCCCGGCACGGTGGCAAAGGAGATTGGAAAATAAGCGCCGTCACAGGTGCGGACGCAGACCGTACGATAGGTTCCCGATTGCGGTCCGAGATCTGCGCTCGGTACGCTGGATTGGCCGGCGGGATTGCCGCCGAACAGATTGTTGAGAAAATTGCCCGGGCCTTGCGCCGCCGCGGCGGCGTATTGCGGGCCGCAATTATTCTGCGCCAGCGCGGTCAGCACCGAACGGCGCTGATTGTCGCGATCTGCACCGCCGCCGGTGCGCAACCGCTCGAGGCTGCTGGTGATCTGATCGAGATTGGCCCGCATCTGCTGAATCTGGGTGTTGACCGGACCGCATTGCGCCGATTGACCCGAGAACAGCGAGAAGAAACCGGAGCTGTCGCAGCCCTGCCGCTTGGCCTGCGATGTCACGCGATCAAGTTCGGATTGCTGCTTGGTCGCGGCATCCTGATAGCGGCGGATCTGGTCGTCCTTGGCCGGGTCGCCGCTGCTGCCGCCGCGATCGATGCTCGCCAATTGCGCTTCCAGCCGCGGGCACATCGGATTGGCCGGTGCTGCCTGGCCGGGCGGCGGCGCATTCGGGTTCATCTGCGCCCAGGCGTCCACGCCGGGCGCAGTGACGCCCAGCATCACGACGCAAGCCAGAAGCCATTTGGAGAAGGGGATGTTCAACGTTTCAGGCATATCCGGCCATCAGGACGATTCCGCGCGGGCTGGAAATCAGACAGCCAGCGCGGCTTCCCAATAGCCGCTTCTCGGGGCAGCGTCACGTCGTTTCCGGGGCGCCGGTGTGGCACGGCGACAGCCCCAGAGGATAACGGTTCAGCGCTGACAGGTAATCGCGACATATTCGCCGCAACCGGCGTGGTCACAACTGCCGGCGGATTTGGGAACCGCCCCCGTGACTTCGTCCGGATCGACTCGGCGATAGGAGGAGGCCTGCGCGAAATCCCGCGATCGGCAATACGACAGCGCGGCATGTGCGCCGCATTTCTCGCCCTTGGCGAGGCACTGATCGACGCCATAGCCGTCGGCCTGGTTTTCAATGATGAAAACCCGGCTGTCCGCCGACGCAGCCGAGGCACCGAGAAGAAACACACACGCCAGGAGCGCCGAGAGGGATCGCATGCTGCACCGATGAATGAGAGGGAAGCCCTCATTCGATAAGCCGAAAAGGTTAAGAATGATTAACCATGGCGGCTGCGGGTATCGGCGGATCGTGGCCGAAATCGGTCCTTTCGGCCTTGACGCGATCCCCCTGGCTGCCGCATGGTGCCGGAATGAACGGTTTCCTCGCCATTTGCGGCATTTGCCGCGAGATTATGAGCTAGCGATTCGCTGGCTGAGGCCGTCTTTTCTCACATGAGATCACTGGACGCCCGGCCGCAAGGGACGGGTATCCATGGAACTACGCCTTCACGATACGTTGACCAAGGAGAAGCGCGCCTTCGTGCCGCTCGATCCCAACAACGTGCGCATGTATGTCTGCGGACCGACGGTCTATGACTTCGCCCATATCGGCAACGCGCGCCCGGTGATCGTGTTCGACGTGCTGTTCCGCCTGCTGCGGCACATCTACGGCGCGGATCACGTCACTTACGTCCGCAACATCACCGACGTCGATGACAAGATCAACGACCGCGCGGTGCGGGATTTCCCCGGCCTGCCGCTGAACGAGGCGATCCGCAAGGTCACGGAAAAGACCGCGACCCAGTTCCATGCCGACGTCGCCGCACTCGGTTGCCTGCCGCCGACCTTCGAACCGCGCGCGACCGATTTCGTGCTGCCGCGCCCCGACGGCAAGGCGGATATGGTGACGCTGATCAGGCAACTGATCGCGCGCGGCCACGCTTATGAAGCCGGCGGCGAAGTGCTGTTCGACACCCAATCGATGGCGGATTACGGCGCGCTGTCCGGCCGCAGGCTCGACGAGCAACTGGCCGGCGCGCGCGTGGCGGTCGATGCCCACAAGAAAAATCCCGCCGACTTTGTGCTCTGGAAGCAGTCCTCGGAAAACGAACCGGGATGGGAAAGTCCGTGGGGCAGGGGACGGCCGGGGTGGCATATCGAGTGCTCGGCGATGAGTGCGGCTTATCTCGGCGACGTGTTCGACATTCATGGCGGCGGCCTCGATCTGATCTTTCCGCATCATGAGAACGAACTCGCGCAGTCGCGTTGCGCGCACGGCACGTCCACGATGGCGAACTACTGGATGCATAACGGCTTCCTGCAGGTCGAAGGCGAGAAGATGTCGAAGAGCCTCGGCAATTTCGTCACCATCAATGAGGTGCTGGCGGATTGGCCGGGCGAGGTGCTGCGTCTCAATATGCTGAAGACGCATTATCGCTCGCCGATCGACTGGACGTTGAAGAGTTTGGAAGAGAGCGCCAAAACGCTGGACGACTGGTACTGGGTCGCGGCCGACATGAAGGGCGAGCGGCCTTCCGACGCCGTGATCGACGCTCTCTCGGACGACTTGAACACACCGCAGATGGTCGCGGCACTGCACGGCTTGCGCAATCATGCGGCTTCCGGAAATGAACGCGACCGCGATGCCTTTGCGGCTTCGCTGCGGCTGCTCGGCTTCCTGTCCGAGAGTGCGGCGGCGTGGAACGAGCGCAAGCAAAAGGCAAGCGGCATCGACGCCAGGCAAATCGATGCCTTGATCGCGGACCGCACCGCGGCCCGCGCGCGCAAGGATTTTGGCGAAAGCGACCGCATCCGCGACCAGCTCGCGGCGATGGGTGTTGTCATCAAGGATTCCAAGGAAGGCACCACCTGGGAGGTCGCGCGGTGATGGGACAGGCACTGCCCAAACCTGCGTTGCGGCCGTTTCTCGCGGCGGACACGCCCGTGCTGGCGGCGATCTTTGTGGCCGCGATCGAGGAGTTGACGGGCGAGGATTACAACGAGGCGCAGCAGGAAGCCTGGGCGAGTGCGGCCGATGACGAAGAGCAGTTCGGCAAGCGCTTAGCCTCCGAGCTCACCTTGATCGCCACGCTGCAGAATTCGCCGGTCGGCTTTGCTTCCTTGAAAGGCGCCGATCACATCGACATGCTCTATGTGCATCCGAGCGCGGCCGGGCAGGGCGTCGCGTCGGTGTTATGTGATGCGCTTGAGAAGCTTGCGGGCGCCCGCGGCGCCAAAAGCCTCACGGTCGATGCCAGCGACAACGCGCAGGTGTTTTTCGCCAAGCGTGGTTATGTCGGCAAGCAACGCAACACCGTGACCGTCAACGGTGAGTGGCTTGCCAACACCACGATGCAGAAGACATTGGCCGATGCTGCGGCGCCCGGAGGCCAATCATGAGCCGCGAACGCTTGTATTTGTTCGACACCACGCTGCGTGATGGCGCCCAAACCAACGGCGTCGATTTCACGCTGCATGACAAGCGGCTGATCGCAGGGATGCTCGACGAACTCGGCATCGACTATGTCGAGGGCGGCTATCCCGGCGCCAATCCCACCGATACCGAATTTTTTGCCGAGAGACCAAAACTCGATCACGCCCGCTTCACCGCCTTCGGCATGACGCGCCGGGCCGGCCGCTCGGCCTCGAACGATCCGGGCCTCGCGCTGCTGCTGGAAGCCAAGGCCGATGCGATTTGTTTCGTCGCAAAATCCTCGGCCTATCAGGTGCGGGTCGCACTCGAGACCACCAACGAAGAAAACCTGGCCTCGATCCGCGACAGCGTGAAGGCGGCGAAGGCCGCAGGCCGCGAAGTGATGCTCGACTGCGAGCATTTCTTCGACGGCTACAAGGAAGATCCCGAGTTTGCGCTCGCCTGCGCCAAGGCGGCTTACGATTCCGGGGCGCGCTGGGTGGTGTTGTGCGACACCAATGGCGGCACCATGCCGCATGAGGTCGAGACCATTGTCGGCGAGGTGATCAAGCAGATCCCCGGCGATCATGTCGGCATCCACGCGCACAATGATACCGAGCAGGCAGTCGCCAATTCGCTGGCCGCGGTGCGGGCCGGCGTGCGCCAGATCCAGGGCACGCTCAATGGGCTCGGCGAACGCTGTGGCAACGCCAATCTGTGTTCGCTGATTCCGACCTTGCGGCTGAAGCGCGAGTTTGCCGACGCCTTCGAGATCGGGGTGTCGCCGGACAAGATGGCGACCCTGATGAAGGTGTCGCGGACGCTGGACGACATGCTCAATCGCGCGCCCAACCGGCACGCGCCCTATGTCGGTGAAAGCGCGTTCGTCACCAAGACCGGGATTCATGCCTCCGCGGTCCTGAAGGACCCGCAGACCTATGAACATGTATTGCCGGAATCCGTCGGCAATCACCGCAAGGTGCTGGTTTCCGATCAGGCCGGCCGTTCCAATGTGATGGCAGAGCTCGACCGTGCCGGCATCGTCTACACCAGGGAAGATCCCAAACTGGCGCGGCTGGTCGACGAATTGAAGGAGCGTGAGGCCGCGGGCTACGCTTATGAATCCGCCAATGCATCCTTCGATTTGCTGGCGCGGCGGACGCTCGGGCGGGTGCCGGAATATTTCCAGGTCGAGCAATTCGACGTCAATGTCGAGCAGCGCTACAACGCCAACGGCCAGCGCGTCACGGTGGCGATGGCGGTGGTGAAGGTCGACGTCGCCGGCGAGAAATTGATCTCGGCGGCGGAAGGAAACGGTCCGGTCAACGCGCTCGACGTGGCGCTGCGCAAGGATCTCGGCAAATACCAGAAATATATCGAAGGCCTGAAGCTGATCGACTACCGCGTGCGTATCCTCAATGGCGGCACCGAAGCGGTGACGCGGGTGCTGATTGAGAGTGAGGACGAGGCCGGCGAACGCTGGACCACGATCGGGGTGTCGCCGAACATCATCGACGCATCGTTTCAGGCGCTGATGGATTCGGTGATCTACAAGCTGGTGAAATCCGCCGCGCCGGCGTGAGGCGAGGGCCGTCCATGATCGACCATGTTTCCGTCGGCGTCCGCGATCTCGAACGCGCCGCGCGTTTTTATGAAGCGGCGCTGGGCGCGCTCGGGCTCTCGCGCCTGGTGACGCGGCCTGCCACGGTCGGTTTCGGCAAGAGCTATCCGGAATTCTGGATCAACCTGCGCGCCGCTATGGCGCAGGTTTCGCCGGAGAGTGGCAGCCACATTTGCCTGCGGGCGAAATCGACCGCCGAGGTCGATGGATTCCACGCGGCGGCGCTGAATGCCGGCGGTTTGTCCGACGGTGCGCCGGGCCTGCGTCCGCACGACCGCGTGCGTTACTACGCAGCCTTCGTCCTGGATCCCGACGGCAACCGGATCGAAGCGGTGACGTTCCCGGAAGCGTGACGCTTCCGGGCGAGTGACGCTAAGCCATGAACCTAAAGCCTGCGCGCGACTTCGGGCGCCAATGCCTCGGTGCCGGCCGGCGCTAGCGCCGCGGCGGCACGCAGCCGCGGCAGGATATCGGCGACCCGTTCGGCTTTGAGGATATCGATGCTCATGGTGGGGCGGATGAACGCGGTTGAGCGCATATGGGCCAGCAACGTCAGCAGCGGTTCCCAGAACCCGTCGATATTGGCGAGCAGCACCGGTTTGCTGTGGCGTCCGAGTTGTTGCCAGGTCAGTTGCTCGACCAGTTCTTCCAGCGTGCCGATGCCGCCGGGCAGAGCAACGAACGCGTCGGAGCGTTCGAACATCAGCCGCTTGCGTTCATGCATGTCCGGCGTGACGATCATTTCCTGAACGCGCGCCAGCGCATTTTCCTTGGCCTTGAGAAAATCCGGGATGATGCCGGTGACGGAGCCGCCGTGATCCAAGGTGGATTTGGCGACCGCGCCCATCAGGCCGACCGAACCGCCGCCATAGACCAGGCGGATGCTGTTCTCGGCCAAGGCCTTGCCCAGTTCGACGGCGGCCTCGACAAAACGTGGATTTGTGCCTGGGCCGGAGCCGCAATAGACACATACGGTTGTGATTTTGCTCATATCCACCATGTGGCACTGCAGCGTAAACCGCGTCAAGACCGCCGTGCTGTGGAAGAAATCGGAATTTACCCCTAAACGGCGGAAATCACAGAAACAATAGCCACACGAGGGTGTTCGGCGAGCTGGAACGGCCTATATGAGACCGCATGCGAATGAATGGAAAAATACAGGCCGCGCCGAATGGGCGCGCCGATTGGCCCCGGGCTTTTGCTGATGGCTCATACTGATTCGTCCGGGAGGGCCGCCGGGACGCTGCCTATCGCCGACAAATCCGTCGAACGGGCCACCCTGATCGGCACACTGGCGCATCTGTGGCCCTATATCTGGCCGGGCGATCGCGCCGATCTCAAGATGCGCGTGGTCTGGTCGGTGGTGTTGCTGCTGCTCGCCAAGGTCGCGACGCTGGCGGTGCCGTTCACCTTCAAATGGGCGATCGACGCGCTGACCGGAGCGGACAGCGCGCCCGTGCAATCGTCGAATTGGGAACTGTGGCTGATCGCGTCGCCCCTGATCATGACCGCCAGCTACGGCGCGCTGCGCATCCTGATGGCGGTGATCACCCAATGGCGTGACGGCATCTTCGCCAAGGTGGCGATGCATGCGGTGCGCAAGCTTGCCTTCATCACCTTCGTGCACATGCACGAGCTGTCGCTGCGCTTTCATCTGGAGCGCAAGACCGGCGGGCTGACCCGCGTGCTGGAGCGTGGCCGCACCGGAATCGAGACCATTGTCCGGATGGTGATCCTGCAACTGGTCCCGACCATCGTCGAAGTGGCGCTGCTGATGGCGGTGCTGCTGTGGAAATTCGACTGGCGCTATCTGGTCGCGACGCTGATCACGGTCGTGCTGTTCATGTACTACACCTATATTGCGACCGAATGGCGGATCGAGATCCGCCGCAAGATGAACGAATCCGACACCGATGCGAACACCAAGGCGATTGACTCGCTATTGAACTACGAGACGGTGAAATATTTCGGTGCCGAGGCGCGCGAAGCCAGCCGTTACGACCGGTCGATGGAAGGTTATGAGCGCGCCAGCGTGAAGACCTACACCTCGCTTGCGGTTCTCAATACCGGGCAGGCAGTCATTTTCACCGTCGGTTTGACCGTAACCATGCTGATGTGCGCGATCGGCGTGCGCGCGGGCCACAATACCGTGGGCGATTTCGTCATGATCAATGCCATGATGATCCAGCTCTACCAGCCGCTGAATTTCATGGGCATGGTCTATCGCGAGATCAAGCAGGCGATCATCGACATCGAGAAGATGTTCGTGGTTCTGGAAAAGAGCCCTGAGGTCCAGGATATTCCGGGGGCCAAGCCGCTGATCGTGACGTCAGGGAATGTGCGCTTCGACGACGTGCGCTTTTCCTACGATCCCGAGCGCCCGATCCTCAAGGGACTGAGCTTCGAGGTTCCGGCGGGCAAGACGGTTGCGATCGTCGGCCCCTCCGGCGCCGGCAAGTCGACGATTTCGCGGCTGCTGTTCCGCCTCTATGACATCTCGGGCGGCAGGATCCTGATCGATGGCCAGGACATCCGCCAGGTGACGCAGGATTCGCTGCGGGCCTCGATCGGCATGGTGCCGCAGGACACCGTGCTGTTCAACGACACCATCCGCTACAACATCCGCTACGGACGTTGGAATGCGACGGACGCCGAGGTCGAGCAGGCCGCGCAACTGGCGCAGATCGACGGTTTTATCCGGATGTCGCCGAAGGGATACGAGACCCAGGTCGGCGAGCGCGGCCTGAAACTATCGGGCGGCGAGAAGCAACGCGTGGCGATCGCGCGCACGGTTCTCAAGGCGCCGCCGATCCTGGTGCTCGACGAGGCGACGTCGGCGCTCGACAGCCATACCGAGCACGAAATTCAGGGCGCGCTGGAGCGGGTGTCGCGCAACCGCACCTCATTGGTGATCGCGCATCGGCTATCGACCATCATCGGCGCCGATGAGATCATCGTGCTGGACCAGGGCCGGATCGCCGAACGCGGGACCCATGCACAGCTTTTGTCGACAGGCGGGCTTTATGCCAGTATGTGGAACCGGCAGCGCGAGGCTGAGGAAGCGCGGGAGAAACTGGCACGGATCGACGACGAGAACGACGCGCCGAACCGCGTGCCGCCTCCGGTCGATGACGCGCTGACGACCCCCGCCGCGGCGGAATGATTAAAATCGCTCTCTCTCGCATGGGGAGAGGGGAAAGATAGTGAAACCTGATGTCCATTGGCAATTCCATCCGCGCGCAGATTCCGCCGATTCATCCGGAAGGCTATCCGTTTATCGGTGGCTTCGCGCTGGGGAGCCTCATTCTGTTCTGGCTGTGGACGCCGCTCGGCTGGATCGGAACGGTGCTGACGGTCTGGTGCGCGTTGTTCTTTCGCGACCCGGTGCGGGTCACGCCGGTGCGGGAGGGCATCGTCGTGGCGCCGGCCGATGGCCGCGTCTCGCTGATCGCGCAGGTATTGCCGCCGGCCGAGCTTGGTCTGGGCGATCGGCCGCTGCTGCGCATCTCGATCTTCATGAGCGTGTTCAATTGCCACGTGAACCGCAGTCCGGTGGCGGGGCGGATCGATCGCATCGCCTACCGGCCCGGCACCTTCATCAATGCCGAACTGGACAAAGCGAGCGAAGACAATGAACGCAATTCGCTTGTCATCTCGATGCCGAATAACGGCCGCATCGGTGTCGTTCAGATCGCCGGGCTTGTGGCGCGACGGATCGTGTCATTCGTTCGCGAGGGGCAACAGATCGGCGCCGGCGAGCGGTTCGGCTTGATCCGCTTCGGATCGCGCCTCGACGTCTATCTGCCGGAGGGAACGACAGCGCTGGTCTCCGAAGGCCAGACCGCGGTGGCCGGCGAGACCATTTTGGCCGATTTCAGGCTTAGCGACGCCGGCCGGACCTACCGGACCAATTAACCATCGAACACGGCCGAAACCGCCGGGTTCCCATGCCGATGGCGAGGGAGCCCGGTATTTGCTATATATGGGTGATCATGCAGATGCCTGCCGATCCCAGATATCCCGAATTACGCCGCCGACGGTTTCGTCCGATCCCGGTGCGCATGCTGGTGCCCAACGTCATCACGTTGCTGGCGATCTGCGCGGGGCTGACGGCGATCCGCCTGTCGACCGAAGGGCGGATGGAATTGGCGGTGGCTGCGATCGTGTTCGCAGCGGTGCTCGACGGCCTCGACGGCCGGGTGGCGCGCATGATCAAGGGCCAGTCGAAATTCGGCGCCGAGCTCGACAGCCTCGCGGACTTCGTCAATTTCGGCGTGGCGCCCGGCCTGATCCTGTATTTCTGGCAGTTGCATGAACTCGGCAATGGCGGCTGGATCGCGGCGATGGTGTTCGCGATCTCGGGCGGCCTGCGGCTGGCGCGCTTCAACGCGACCATGGACGATCCGAACAAGCCGCCGTTCGCCGCAAATTATTTTACCGGCGTGCCGGCGCCCGCCGGCGCGATCACGGTGTTGCTGCCGATCTATCTCGCCTTCCTCGGGGTACCGCACCCGCCGGCGGTGCTGACCGCGCTCTACACGCTGGTGATCGCGTTCCTGATGGTCTCGCGGCTGCCGGTGTTCTCCGGCAAGACCGTGCGCATGCGCGTGCCGCCGGAAATGGTGCTGCCGGTTTTTGTCTCCGTGATCTTCTTCATCGCGCTGTTGATCGGCTATCCCTGGTACATCCTCTCGGCATGCACGGTGCTGTATCTGTTCAGTCTGCCGGCGGGATGGAAATCCTATCGCGACCATGAGCGCCGGGCCGCGGCGCAAGCCGCGATGCCCGCAGATGCTGCGCCGGCAAGTCCGGCGGCGCCATTCGCTTCCCCCGCGTCCGGGCCCGAGCCGGACGATCGGCCGACCCGGCTGAATTGAAGCCGCCTGCGGCCATCAAAAGCCTTTTCCGTTTTTTGCCGATCGCGCGTTTGTCTTGTATAGGCTGTCCTGCACGGCCTTCAGGAAACGGCCGTCCTTGAAAATCAGGAGAGAACGCCGTGACGACATCCGCATCCGCGCCGCTGCCCGCTTCCTTGCTTGAGGCGTTGGGTCGCTATGACACGCCGACAATCTGCAACGCGATGGAGGTCGTGGCGCCGGAGCGGCGGCTGATCGGCTATACCACCAAGCCGCTGGTGTGCCCGTTTCCTGATTTGCCGCCGATGGTCGGCTATGCGCGCACGGTGACGATCCGCTCGGTGCTGAAATCCGACCTTCCGGCCGCCGAACAGTCCAAGCGACGGATCGAGTATTACGAATATATGGGCACCGGCCAGGGGCCGCGGATCACCGTCATTCAGGACATTGACGGTCCCGATGTCGGTTACGGCGCGTTCTGGGGCGAGGTGCAGAGCAACGTTCACAAGGCGCTGGGCTGCCTCGGTGTCATCACCGACGGATCGATCCGCGACATCCCGCAATGGGCGCCGGGTTTCCAGGCGCTGGCCGGTTCGATCGGACCGTCGCACGCCTGGGTCCATGCCGAGAACTTCGGCGGCGAGGTCCGCGTCGCCGGCATGACCGTGCGCAGTGACGATCTGATTCACGCCGATTGTCACGGCGCCATCGTGATCCCGCATGATATCGCGGCGAAGATTCCGGACGCGGCCGAACTCTGCGGCCGCCGCGAGACGCCAATCCTGGAAATCGCGCGCAGCCCGGACTTCACGCTCGAAAAGCTGAAGGCGGCGCTGAAGAAATCGGCCGAGATTCACTGACGCGGATCACGGAGCGCGGCGATGAAGATGGATGGCAAGACGGTCCTGATCACCGGCTCGACCGATGGCGTCGGCCGTTATGTCGCCGCCAGGCTTGCGGCCGCCGGCGCCAACGTCCTGATCCATGGCCGCGATAAAGAACGCGCCAAAAGCCTTGCCGACGACATCCGCCGGCAAGGGCACGCAGAGCCAACCTTCTATCCTGCCGATCTGTCATCGCTGTCGGGAGCGCGGCAGCTCGCGGAGGCCGTGCTTGCCGACCACCAGCGGCTCGATCTGTTCATCAGCAATGCCGGGATCGGCTCGCGCACGCTGGGCGCCGAACGCCGCACCAGCGCGGACGGGCACGAATTGCGGTTTGCGGTGAATTACCTTTCGGGCTTCCTGCTGGCCTATCTGCTGCTGCCCGCGATCAAGGCAAGCGCGCCGTCGCGCATCGTCAATGTCGCCTCGCTCGGCCAGCACCCGATCGACTTCGACGACGTGATGATCACCAGGGGTTACAATGGCGGGCGGGCTTACTCGCAAAGCAAGCTCTCGCAGATCATGTTCACCATCGATCTCGCCAATGAGCTGAAGGGATCCGGCGTCACGGTCAATTCGCTGCACCCGGCAACCTACATGAACACCACGATGGTGCGGGAAGGCGGCATCACGCCGATCAGCACGGTGGAGCAGGGCGGCGAGGCGATCCTGCATCTGGCTGTCGGTGACGACATGGCCGGCAGGAGCGGATTATTTTTCAACGGCATGCACGAAGCGCAAGCCAACCCCCAGGCCTATGATCCAACCGCGCGCAAAAGATTGCGAGCATTGAGCCTGGAACTGACGGGACTGGCTTAGATCCAGGCAGTGTTTCTTTGTTTCGGTTGAAATCGCGCGTCCGAGTTCACCACCTCTCCCCGCGTGCGGGGAGAGGTCGGATCGTTCTTACGATCCGGGTGAGGGGGCCTATCCGCGAGGTCTATTTTGGAGAGGCGCCCCCTCACCCCAACCCTCTCCCCGCGCGCGGGGAGAGGGAGAGATGGCCGCGGCGTACTTACTTCACAAGACGAAACGCGCCGTCCTTGACCTCGATCAGGAACGCCGACCGCTCGTCATAGCCGTTGTGATTTTCCGGCGTCATGTTGGAAAGGCCGTTATTGAGCGCGAGGTCCTTTGTCTTCTCGATCTCGCTGCGCAATGCGGCCCGAAACTCCTCGGTGCCGGGCTTGGCCACTTTCAGCGCGGCCGGAATGGCGTGCTCGACCAGCGTCATCGAATCCCAGAGATGGGCGCCGAAGATCGAGGGGATGTTGCCGTTGGCGGCCTTGTAGGCGTCGACGAAAGCGGCGGTGGTTTTGCGGAACGGGCTATCGGCGGGCAGATCGTTCACAACGGTAAACGCCTCGCCGGTGAAGATCGCGCCGTCGACATCCTTGCCGCCGAGTTTGATGAACTCCTCGGTGGCAACGCCATGGGTCTGGAAGATCGGTCCCTTGTAGCCGCGTTCCCGCAACGCCTTCTGCGGCAGCACCGCCGGTGTGCCGGCGGATGCGACGAATACCGCGTCGGGCTTGCTGGCGATGATCTTCAGCACCTGGCCGGTCACGCTGGCGTCGCTGCGGGCATAGACTTCATGGCCCGTCAGCGTGATGCCGAGCTTGGGCGCGGCTTCACTCAACACCTTGTAATAGCCTTCACCATAGGCGTCGGACACACCGATATAGCCCAGCGTCTTGACGCCCGACTTGGCGATATATTTGAGGACGGCGTTGGCCATGATGTCGTCGTTGGGGACGACCTTGAACACCCATTTGCGCTTCTCATCCATCGGCGCCACCAGAACGGCGGCGGCGGCGAGCGAGAGCAGGGGCGTCTTGGCTTCAGCGGCGATATCGATCATCGGCAGGCTGACCGGGGTCAGCGACGAGCCGATCAGCACATCGACCTTTTCCTCGGTGATCAGCTTGCGCGCGTTCTGGGCGCCCTTGGTCGGATCCGACTCGTCGTCGAGCGCGAAATACGTGATTTTCTGGCCGGCGATTTCTTTCGGCAATGCCGCGACCGTCTTGGTCTGCGGCTGACCCAGTGCGGCGCCCGGCCCGGAGCCGCTCATGGTGATGCCCACCTTGATTTGCGCCTGCGCGCTGCCAATGCTCAGCACCACGGCCGCAAGTGCTATCATCCAGCTCTTGTTTCCCAACATGACGTCTCCCTCTGTTTTGTTTGTTAATCCGGTTTTTTCTTATCCTAATACTCATTGCCGCCGAGGCCGAGATAACTTTCGACCAGTCTGGGATCTCCGGCGATATCAGCCGGAGAGCCCTGCGTCGTAATGACGCCGAGCTCCATCACATAGGCATAGTCGGCGACTTCGAGTGCCGCGCGGGCGTTCTGCTCGACCAGCAGGATGGAAACGCCCGATTTGCGCAGGTCGGTCAGGATGTGAAAGACGTCGCGGACGATCCGTGGCGCCAATCCCAGGCTCGGCTCGTCGAGCATCAGCAGTACCGGCCGTGCCATCAGCGCGCGGCCCATCGCCAGCATCTGGCGCTCGCCGCCCGATAACGTTCCGGCCAGTTGCTGCCGCCGCTCCTTCAACCGCGGCAGGCGGGTGTAAATTTCGTCCATCGTCTGCTTGCGTTCCGCGCGCGAGCGCCGGAAGCCGCCGAGCAACAGATTGTCCTCGACCGGCATGTCCGCAAACAATTCGCGGCGTTCCGGCACCAGGCAGAGGCCGGACTGCACGCGGCTTTCCAGCGGCACCGCGCCGATCTCGATATCGCGGAAGCCGATCCGGCCCCGGGCCTTCAATAACCCCATGATGGCGTTGAGCAGCGTGGTCTTGCCGGCGCCGTTGGAGCCGATCACGGTGACCAGTGCGCCTTGCGTGACCGCGATCGAAACGTCGTGCACGACCTGCGCGCGGCCATAGGACACGCAGAGATCGCGAACGTCGAGCAGAGGCGCGGTCATGACACGCCTCCAAGATAGGCCTCGAGGACGGCGGGATGCTGCCGGATATCGGCGGGGATTCCCTCGGCGATCTTGGTGCCGAAATCGAGCACCACCAGCCCGTCCGCCAGGCTCATGACGAAATCCATGTCATGCTCGACCAGCAGCACGCTGAGGCCTTCGCTGCGGACCTCGCGCAGCAGCCGCGCCAGCGCCTTCTTTTCGCCGACGCGTAAGCCGGCCGCGGGTTCATCGAGCAGCAACAATACCGGATTGAGACACAGCGCACGCGCGACCTCGACCAGCCGCAATTGGCCCAGCGCCAGCGTGCCGGCCGGCCTGAAGGCGACCTCGCCGAGGCCGACGCGGTCGAGCTGGCGTTGCGCGTTGGCAAACAGCAAGGCCTCCTCGGCGCGGTCGAGGCGCAGCATCGCGCGCAGCACGCCCGCGCGACCCAGCAGATGCGCGCCGAGTGCGACGTTCTCGATCACGCTCATATCGGCGACGATCTCGACATGCTGAAAGGTGCGGCCCAATCCGAGCGACGCGGCGCGTTGCGGGGTCTGCGCCCGCAGCGCGTGACCTTCGAACTGGATCTGGCCGGCGCTCAAGGGGAGCACGCCGGTAATCAGATTGAACGTCGTGCTCTTGCCGGCGCCGTTGGGGCCGATCAATCCGATGATGCGGCCGCTCTGGACGTCGAAATTGACATCGTTCACCGCGACGAGGCCGCCGAATATTTTTCGTGCATCCTGCACCTGCAACAGCGGTGTTCCCGGCGCGGGCAGAAGCCGTGCCGGTGTGGTCTTGCCATCGCGCGGCTGCGGCGGCGTCGGCGCGGGCGGCGGCCCGAACAGGATCGGCCAGATGCCGTTCGACGCGGTCTGCAGGATCAGCACCAGGATGGCGCCGAAGGCGATGGTTTCGAAATTGCCGGTATTGCCGATCAGCCAGGGCAGGAAGTTCTGCAACTGGTCGCGCAGGAAGGTGATGCCGACAGCCCCAAGAATGGCGCCGTAAACCCGGCCGGCGCCGCCCAGCACCGCCATCAGCAGATATTCGGTGCCGGTCGTGACGCCGAACGGACCCGGCGATACCGAGCGCTGGAAATGCGCGTACAGCCATCCGGCAAGGCCTGCCAGCATCGCGGCATAGACGAACACCATCAGCTTGGCGGCGGCGGTGTTGACGCCGAAGGCCTCCGCCGCACGGGTGCTGCGGCGAAGCGCGCGGATGGCGCGGCCGACGCGGCCGCCGAGCAGATTCTGGGTTGCGATCACCGCGAGCACGACGGCGATCCAGACCACCACGAAATAATCGCGCGGATTGATCAGCGCGTGGCTGCCGATCTGCAGCGGCGGGATCCCGCTCATTCCGTCGTGGGCGCCGAGCCAGCTGATATTTCCGAACAGATAGAAGAACGCGATACCCCAGGCGATGGTGCCGAGCGGCAGATAGTGACCGGAAAGCCGTACCGTGATCGCGCCGATCAGGCCGGCGACGACCATGGTCACGGCCAGCGAAGCGAATAGCGTCAGCCAGGGCGACACGCCGAACTGCACCGTCAGCACCGCGGTCGTATAGGCGCCGAAGCCGACAAAGGCCGCCTGTCCGAACGACGTCATGCCGCCGACGCCGGTCAACAGCACCAGGCCGATCGCGACCAGGCTGGAAATGCCGATATAGTTGAACAGCGTGATCCAGTAATCCGGCAACAGCCCCGTGAAGGGCACGATCAGGATCGCCAGGGCGCAGATCAGGGGAATGATGGGTCCGCGTGAAAATTTCATTCGGTTTCCTCGGCGTGCGGCGCATAGACCGAGCGCCAGGCGAGAACCGGAATGATCAGAGTGAACACCAGCACTTCCTTGAAGTTGCTGGCCCAGAACGAAAACAACGCTTCGGCAAATCCGACGCCGAGCGCGGCCAGCACCGTCATCGGATAGCTGACGAGGCCGCCGAGGATCGCCGCGACAAAGGCCTTCAATCCGATCAGGAAGCCCGAATCATAAAACACCGTCATCAACGGGCCGACCAGCACGCCGGATACCGCACCGAGCAGGGCGGCCAGCGCGAAGGCGATTTGGCCCGCAGCGGATGTCGGAATCCCGACCAAGCGGGCGCCGACGCGGTTCGACGAGCAGGCGCGCAAGGCCTTGCCGAGCAGCGTGCGCCCGAAGAACAGCGCGAACAGCACCAGCAGCAGTGCTGTGACGATCAGGACCGCGACGCTTTGGCCGGTGACGACGAGATCGCCGAGTGAAAACGAGGCCGACGACAACGGCGCCGTGCCGGTGCCCTCGGGGCCGAAAAACACCAGGCCCAATCCCGTCAGTGAGAAATGCACGCCGAACGCGGCCATCAGCAACACCAGCACGCTGGAATGGGCGATCGGCTCGAAGGCGATGCGGTAGAGCATTGGGCCCATCGGCGTAATCAGCGCGATCGCCAGCAGAATATTGGTGGCCTGGCCCAGCTTCATCGGCGCCAATGTTCGCGTCAGCAGGAGCAGGGCGATCGGCAGCGCCAGATCGAACAACGCGATCCTGGCGACGCGCCGCAACGTCAGTTCGCGAAAGTGACGTATCAGCTCCGAGGCCGCCGCGAGACAACCGAGCGCCAGCAATAGCCACGGCGTTGACGGGACACGGCCGTTTTCGAGCGCGGCGATGGTCAGCGCGGTGAAGGCGACAAACTCACCCTGCGGCACCAGGATCACGCGCGTCACCGCGAACACCAGCACCGTCGCGATCGCGACAAGGGCATAGACCGCACCGTTGATGATGCCGTCCTGCAGCAGAAATAGAAAGATAGTGCCGTCCACGCCCGCTCGTCCCCCCGACAGGCGCTTGATCCCGGGCCATTGTGCCGCCCGGCGCGCTGACATTTTTCGTTGCAGCCAAATTCACCAACCGCCCACTTAATTCAAGCTGATAGTTCGGCCGACGCCGGATGGGCGACGATGGGACGCGATGGCCACCTTCCCATCCGGATAGGAGCCGGCCGTTCGCGGTGCACAATATGCGGGCAAATGCCCATACCAGCCATGCGATTTACCGAACAAACCGCTCTGTTTGCGACGAAAGTGACATTGACAGGGGGACATATCGTCGAGCGATATGCCGCCCAAGCAACCCCCCGCAACGTGCCCCTTTGAATGAGGCCGCCAGCGTTGGCGCTGCATCGTCTGAACGCTCGGCTGTTGCCGGTTGTGTCACAATAAAAATTGGGAGGATCGGTCGTGAGAAAGATTATTGCCGGACAGGATTCCGGCCTCGTGGTGTCGCGTCGCAAGCTGTTGCAGTCCGCCGCCGGATTGGCCGGGGGCGCGATACTTCCCGCAGGGATGGCCCTGCCGGCCTTCGCCGACGAAGCGCCCGCGATCGGGACCTATCCCGCCGGCTCGTCCGGCTCCTCGGTTTTCATCGGTATCAGCGTGCCGCGCACCGGCACCTATGCGGTGCAGGGTGAAGACGAGCTGAAGGGCTATGAACTCGCCATCGAGCATATCAACAGCGGTCATGAACTGATCAAGAAGATCTCGCCCAAGACCACCAAGGGCGTTCTCGGCAAGGAACTGAAGTATGGCGTTGCGGATTCCGCCGCCAAGCCGAACGAGGCGGTGCAGGCGCAGCAGCGCTTCATCAGCGAGAACAAGGCGATGATGATCACCGGCGGCACTTCGAGCGCCGTGGCGGTCGCCCTGAACAAGCTGGCGCAGCGCGAAAAGGTGCTGTTCGTGTGCGGCATCTCCGGCTCCAACGACACCACCGGCAAGGACTGCGTGCGCTACGGTTTCCGCCAGAGCTTCTACGGCCAGACCGCTGCGGCGGCGATCAGCCCGCTGCTGGTCAAGACCTTCGGCAAGGACAAGAAGGTTGCCTACCTGACGCCGGATTACACCTATGGTCACACCGTCACCAAGTCGATGCAGGACAACACGGCTGCCGCCGGATGGACCACGGTCACCAACCAGATCTCGCCGCTCGGTGCGCCTGACTTCTCGTCCTATTTGCTCAACGTCGCCAATTCCGGCGCCGATCTCCTGATCAACGTCAACTGGGGACACGACGCCGTGCTGTCGATCCAGCAGGCCAAGCAGTTCGGCGTGCTCGACAAGATGAAGCTGATCGTGCCCTACCAGGTGCCGTTCCTGGCCCGCGAAACCGGCGGCTTGATGCAGGGCGTCTATTCGGCGACCGACTATTGGTGGACCATCGAAGACAAGTATCCGCTCGCCAAGATGTTCAACGAGGCGTTTGAGAAGAAGTATGGCTACAAGCCGGAGTGGGGCGCCGCCAACTCCTACATCAGCTTTGCCCAATGGGCGCGCATGATCGAGGAAACCGGCAGCTTCAATCCGCCCGACGTGATCAAGACCTATGAGAAGGCAGAGACCATTCCGTCGCTGGTCGGTGACGTGCACTACCGCAAGGAAGATCACCAGTGCGTGCGCCCCGTGATCCTGGTCAAGGGCAAGATGGAAAAGGACATGAAGGGCAAGGAAGATTTCTATGAGGTGCTCGACGTGGTTCCCGGCGAGGGCCTGATGCAGAAGCCGGACGCCTTCGGCTGCCAGCTCGGCGACTACACCTGAGGAGATCTGAAGTTTGGCGCCGCGGGGCACTTCCTGCGGCGCCATTTTTACGTTAGCACGCATGATGCTTACGTCCGCCGTCCAACCGGATCCTGCGATCGTCTTTCATGATTAACTGGCCGAATTTCATTTCGCAGGTGTTCAACGGTCTGGCGCTGGGCGCGTTGCTGGCGCTGATCAGTTCCGGCCTGACCATCATTTACGGCACGCTCGGCGTGCTCAACCTCGCGCATGGCGCGATGTTCATGCTCGGCGGCTATGCCGGCTATGTCGCTTTCCAGTATACCGGTTCGTTCATCGTCGCGGTGATCGCCGGTTCGCTGTTCGTCATGATCGTGGGCGTGGTGATGGAGCGCGTCATCATCCGGCACTTCTATCACCGTCCGCACGAGGATCAGCTGCTCGTCACCTTCGGGCTGGGCATCTGTTTCGTCGAACTGGTTCGCCTGGTGTTTTCCAGCGACTCCAAGCTGGTGCCGCCGCCGCCGCTGTTCCAGGGCATCACCTCGCTCGGCTTCATGTATTATCCGACCTATCGGCTGGCGGTCGTCGGCATCGTGGCGGCTGCACTCGGCGCGCTGTTCGTGGTGCTCTACCGGACCCGGCTCGGCATGATCGTGCGCGCCGGCATTGAGGACTCGGTGATGGTCGATTCGCTCGGCATCAACGTCTACCGCGTGTTCATGATCGTGTTCGGCATCGGCGCGATGGCGGCCGGATTTGCCGGCATCGTCAACGCGCCGGTGGTTTCGCTGACGCCGGGCGTCGGCGATGACATCCTGGTCGAAACCTTTGTGGTGGTGGTGATCGGCGGCGTCGGATCGTTTCCGGGCGCCATTCTCGGCGGCTTGATCGCCGGGGAGATCATCAGCATCACCGCGATGTTTAATCCCGGCTACGCCTACGTCATGCTGTTCGCGGCCATGGTGCTGGTGCTCGTGGTCCGGCCGCATGGCCTGCTTGGCACGCAGGGCCGCGAATGAACGTGGTCATCTGATGCTCAAGCAACGTCCCTTTTTGATCGAGACATTGACGGCGATCGGCCTGATCGTGGCGCCGTTCGTGCTGCCGCATCTCGGCTTCGCCCCCAACACCGTGAACCGGATCCTGGTCTGGGGCCTGTTCGGGCTCGGCTTCGACATCCTGTTCGGTTTTACCGGGCTGTTGTCGTTCGGCCAGTCGGCTTTCTATGGCACCGGCGGTTTCGTCGCGGCCTATCTGTTGACCCGCGCCGGATTTCCCAACGTGATGCTGGCGCTGATCATCGGCATGATCTCGGCCGCCGTGGTCGGTTATCTCGTGGGGCTGATCGCGCTGCGCCGCACCGGCATCTATTTCTCCATGATCACGGTGGCGATCGCGGAGGTGTTCTTCTTCGTCGAGTTCAATCCGTTGTCGGCCTGGACCGGCGGCGAGAACGGCTTGCCCGGCGTACCGACGCCGAGCTTCGATCTCGGCTTCGTCAATATCCACTTCACCACCGGCTGGTCGCTCTATCAGTTCCTCGCGCTGTGCTACTTCATCGGCGTGGTGATCGCGCTGCGCATCGTGCGCTCGCCGGTCGGTGCGGTCCTGAGCGCGATCCGTGACAATCCGCTGCGGGCCACCGCCGTCGGCCACAACATCCACGCCTACAAGCTCACGGCATTCGTGATCGCGGCGGCCTATGCCGGCTTCGCCGGTGGCTTGCTCGGCGTGCTGCAGGCGTTCATGCCGCCGGATGCGTTTACCTTCGACACATCGGGGCAACTCGTGATGCAGACCGCGATCGGCGGCCGCGGCACCCTGTTCGGCCCGCTGGTCGGTGCCGCGGTCTGGCTGTTCCTGCAGGACTTCCTGCAGGCCGCGCTCGGGCTCGGTGCGGCGTGGAAGCTCGTGCTCGGCGTGATCTTCGTGCTGCTGGTGTGTTTCCTGCGCCGCGGCATTATTGGCGGCATCGAGGACCTCTATGGCCGGATGACCGGCAAGCACGCGAAACATGCCGAGCCGGAGGAATCCTCGCCGGTGCCGGAGGTCGACGCCGCGAAAGCCATGGAGGCGCTGGTTGCCGAGAAGCCAAAGCCCGCGGCCACGCGCGACGGTTCTTCCGGCCCCATCCTGCAGGCCACCGGCCTGACCAAACGTTATGGCGGCCTGGTCGCCAATAGCGACATCGATTTCACGGTCAATCGTGGCGAACTGCGCGGCATCATCGGTCCGAACGGCGCCGGCAAATCGACTTTCTTCAAGATGCTGACCTGCGAAGTCCCGCCGACGTCGGGCACGATCATGTTCGAGGGACGGGACATCACCGGCACCAGCGTCACCGATGTGTGCCAGCACGGCCTGACCAAGAGCTATCAGGTCAACCAGCTGTTCACGGGATTGACCGTGCGCGAGAACGTCGTGATCGCGGCGCTGGCCAAATTGCGCGGCAAGTTCCGGCTCGATCTGTTCCGCAGTCTCGACAGCATCCCGGGCCTGAACGAGCAGGTGAAGCGCACGCTCGCTCTGGTCAATCTCTCGTCGCGGCCCGATACTCCGGTGTCGGAACTCGCCTATGGCGAGAAACGCCGGCTGGAAATCGGATTGGCGCTGGCGACCTCGCCGAGCCTGCTGCTGCTGGATGAGCCGCTGGCCGGCATGAGCCCGCGCGAGCGCGTCGAAACCGTCAAGCTCTTGAAATCGATCAGCCGGGATCGCACCATGATCATCATCGATCATGACATGGATGCGCTGTTCGAACTGGCCGAACGCGTCACCGTGCTGCAGGAAGGCCGGGTCCTGGTCGAGGGCACGCCGGACGAAATCAAGAAAAGTACCGCGGTGCAGGAAGCCTATCTTGGCGGCGTGCATGGAGTGCTCGACGCATGAGCTTGCTCGAGGTCAACGGCCTGAACAGTTATTATGGGGATTCCCATATCCTCTTCGACGTCTCGCTGCGGGTCGAACGCAACGAGGTGGTGGCGCTGCTCGGCCGCAACGGCGCCGGCAAGAGCACGACGCTGAAAAGCCTGATGGGGGTGGTGACGCCACGCTCGGGCACCGTGATGTTCGACGGCGTCAACATCGCCGGGCGAAAGAGCCATGCCATCGCGCAAGCGGGCATGCAGCTCGTGCACGAAGACCGCCGGATATTCGGCAGCCTCAATGTCGAGGAAAACCTCATCATCGCCGGGCTGACGGCCTCGAAGCGCTGGCCGCTCGACCGCGTCTACGAGATGTTCCCGCGGCTCAAGGAGCGACGCGGCAACCGCGGCACCGATTTGTCCGGCGGCGAGCAGCAGATGCTGGCGATTGCGCGCGCGCTGGTGCGCGATCCCAAGATCATCCTGCTTGACGAACCCTTCGAGGGCCTCGCGCCGATCATCGTGCGCGACCTGATGAAGGCGTGCAGCGATCTCGCGGCCGCCGGCCAGACCATCGTGCTGGTCGAACAAAACCTGGCGGCGACGCTGTCGCTCGCCCAGCGCATCTACATCGTTAACAATGGCCACATTGTTCACGAAGGCCCGGCGCAGGAGATCAAGGCCCAGCCGGAAGTCCTGCAACGCTATCTCGGCGTCTGACGACTGAGTGTTGCGGCGCAGGCCGCTTCGTTGATCATACCTGAATATGGCGGTACTTTCTGGAACAAACCCAAGCCACTGCGGTTCGTGCTAAGATCATCGAAGTCCCGCAACCGTTTTGCTCGCGGAGTAAAACATGGCTGACGAACAGGCGCCCCCGTCGGGGCCGGATCTTGCAAAAGGTGTATCCGCTGACGACTTCACCGGCGAGACCTTGCTGGGGCATGTCGGCGACCAGGACGTTCTGCTGGTGCGTTCGGAAGGCGAGATTTTCGCGATCGACGCGCATTGCAGCCATTATCACGGACCTTTGGCCGAGGGGCTCGTCGTCGGTCACGGCATCCGCTGTCCCTGGCATCATGCCTGCTTCGATCTGCGTACCGGCGAGGCCACGCGTGCGCCGGCGCTGAGCCCGCTTGCGGTTTGGCAGGTCGAACAGGAGAGCGGCCGCATCTTCGTCCGGCGACTGCGCGAGCAGCCGAAGCCGCGCGGCAAGGCGCCGGCCGATGCACCCGGCAACATCGTGATCGTCGGTGGCGGCGCGGCTGGCTTCGCCGCGGCCGAAATGCTGAGGCGGCAGGATTTCCAGGGCAGCATCGTGATGCTGAGCGATGACACCGCCGCGCCTGTCGATCGGCCCAATCTGTCAAAGGACTATCTCGCCGGCAGTGCACCAGAGGATTGGGTGCCGCTGCGCCCGGACGATTTTTATCAGGAAGCCGGCATCGACATCAGGCTCAAAACCAGCGTTACCGCCATCGATGTTAAAGCGCGCCACGTCGCCATCGCTGACGGCAGCACCATTTCCTACGACCGCCTGCTGTTGGCGACCGGTGCCGAACCGGTGCGGTTGCCGATCCCGGGCGCCGATCAGCCGCATGTTCATACCTTGCGGTCGCTGGCGGACTGCCGGGCGATCATTGCTTCCGCCAGCGGCGCGCGCCGCGCCATCGTGATCGGCGCCAGCTTTATCGGGCTGGAGGCTGCCGCCGCGCTGCGCGCGCGCGAGATCGAGGTCCATGTCGTGGCGCCCGAGCCGCGGCCGATGGAGCGCGTGCTGGGACCCGGGATGGGCGATTTCGTCCGCGCCTTGCACGAGGAACACGGCGTCGTCTTCCATCTCGGTGATACCGTGACCGCGATCGACGGCAAGCGCGCGACGCTCAAAAGCGGCGGCGTGCTGGAAGCCGATCTGGTCGTCGTCGGCGTTGGGGTGCGTCCGCGCCTGGCGCTGGCCGAACAGGCGGGTCTCAAGGTCGACCGCGGTGTTGCGGTAAACGCATTCCTTGAAACCAGCGCTCCCGGAATCTTCGCCGCCGGCGATATCGCGCGTTGGCCCGATCCGCATTCGAAAGAGAATATCAGGGTCGAGCATTGGGTGGTGGCGGAGCGCCAGGGCCAGACCGCCGCGCGCAATATGTTGGGACTCGGTGAAGCGTTCGACGCGGTGCCGTTCTTCTGGAGCCAGCATTACGACGTGCCGATCAATTATGTCGGCCATGCCGAGGCGTGGGATGAGATCGTCATCGACGGGGAGATTTCGAAACGGGACTGCCTGTTGCGCTACAAGAGCAAGGGCCGCGTTTTAGCTGTCGCTTCGATCTATCGTGATCTCGAAAGCCTGCAGGCCGAGCTTGCGATGGAGCAGGGGACGATGCGCTGACCGCGCGCCCGTCGGCCGCGCCCGCCGATCCCTGTCCGCCAAAGCGCGATCGCATTGAAAGCATGGGGCTATCGGCAGCGCCGGGCGCTGATCGACGGGTGTCATCCCTGCCGGCGAGCACGGTTTCTAGTCTTTTGTTAACCAATTGTTATGCCTACCGAATTCGGTAACGCGTCTTTAATGGCGGGAACGTAGGGTCGCTTCACGTGGCTCAGGATGAGCCGCGCCTCCGTCCAGGATGGCCGGACGTTTGCGTGCGCGTTGGAGTTACCCATGGATATCATGACGAGCGTTGGGCTGGCGTGCGGCCTGGGCGTCATCACCCTGATCATGTTGATGGGTGGCAATCTGGAAATGTTCTGGAGCGAGCACGCCATCATCATCATTTTCGGCGGATCGATTGCCGCCACCATGATCCGCTTTCCGCTCGGGGTGATGTTGCACGGTCTGCCGTTGGGCGCGAAGTTCGCCTTCACCATGAGCCGGCTCTCGGCGCGCGACCTGGTCGACGAACTCGCCGGCATTGCCGAGATCGCCCGCAAGCAGGGGCCGGTCGGTCTGGAGAAGGTCGAGACCAAAGAGCCATTTTTGGCCAAGGGAATCCGCTATGTCGCCGACGGCTACGACCTCGAATTCATCCGCGACAACCTCGAGCGCGACCGCGACAACTTCCTGATGCACCTCGACGAAGGCAGCAAGATCTACCGCGCCATCGGCGACTGCGCCCCGGCGTTCGGCATGATCGGAACCCTGATCGGCATGGTGCAGATGTTCGCCAACATGACCGACCCCTCGAAGCTCGGCCCGTTCATGGCGACCGCGCTGCTCGCGACGCTGTACGGCGCGCTGGTCGCCAACCTGTTCTGTCTGCCGCTCGCCGACAAGCTGCATGGCAAGCTGCTCGACGAGGAAACCAACCGCACGCTGATCATCGACGGCATCCTGATGATCCGGGATTCCAAGAGCCCGGCGCTGGTGCGGGAAATGTTGCTGGCCTATCTGCCGGAAAAGCATCGTCACGAAGAAGGCGAGCCGGTCCCGGCGTAACACGGCCGATCGCGGTCCGGAAAAAGCACCATGGCCAAGAAAAAACGTGGCGACGCGCATGGAGGAGGCCACGGCTGGTTCGTGACCTTCGCCGACCTGATGGGTCTGATGATGAGCTTCTTCGTGATGCTCGTCGCGTTTTCCACCATGGACAACAACAAGCTGAAGATCGTCGCGGGCTCGATGCGCGACGCGTTCGGCGTGCAGACCGACAAGCGCTATTCCGGCATCATCGAATCCGACGGCCTGCCGACGCGGCCGAAACTGAAATATTCCGCGCACATCAATCCCGAGGATGCGTCCAACACGCCGACCCCGGATCAAGCCGACAACTCCGCGACCTCCGGCGCCAAGCTGAAGATGGACCGCGAGTTCGCGCTCGCCTCGGCCTCGCTACGCCAGGCGTTGCAGGACATGCCCGAACTGACCGAAATTTCAAAACACATCATGTTCGAGGAGACCAAAGAGGGCCTCAATCTCGAAATCGTCGACCAGGATGGGCGCTCGATGTTCGCCGACGGCTCCAAGGTGCCGTACGACCGCACCCGCCGGCTGATCGAGAAACTCGCAGCCCCGCTCAAGGCGACGCCGCTGCGCATTGCGATCGCCGGTCACACCGCGTCGGGCTTCGTGCCGTCGCAAAGCGACTACGGCGCATTCGATCTTTCGGCCGACCGTGCCAACGCGGTTCGCCAGATCCTCGAGCGGGAAGGGCTGCCCCCGGCCCACATCTTTGCGGTCTCCGGCAAGGCCGACACCCAGCCGCTTTTTCCAGATGATCCGTCGCTGTCGGCCAACCGCCGCGTGACCATCACGCTGATGCGCGAAGATCCGGCACTGCCGCCAAACCTGAAGCCCTGATCAATATCGCTACCTTATTACCGTCAAATATTCCGCAAAGCGTGGCTTTGCCGGCACGGCTGGCATGATCGGCGGTGCTATGGTCGATCGGTTGACAGGTTTCCCGCAAGCGTCGATAGCCGGCCCGGATCAAATCAACCGATAGAGCGTTTTCCAGCGCGATGACCGTGAGCGTCACATCCACCGAAGCCCGTGAGGGGTCGGTCACGACCGGTTTTTGGGCGCTGACGCTCGGAAGCATCGGCGTGGTCTTCGGCGACATCGGTACGTCGCCGCTCTACGCCTTTCGCGAGGCCGTCGGCGCGGCGGCGCAGGGCCAGCCGATCACCCGGGCCATCGTGCTCGGGGTGCTCTCGCTGATCCTCTGGGCGCTCTTTATCGTCGTCACCGCGAAATACGTCCTGCTGCTGCTGCGCGCCGACAATCATGGCGAGGGCGGCACATTGTCGCTGATGGCGCTGGGCCAGCGGGCCGTCGGGCGGCGAAGCTGGCCGCTGCTGGCGCTGGGCGTGATCGGCGCGTCGATGTTTATCGGCGATTCCATGATCACGCCGGCGATCTCGGTGCTATCGGCGGTCGAGGGTCTCAAGCTCGCGACGCCGGCGCTGGAACATTATGTGGTGCCGCTGACGGTCTTCATCCTGGTCGTGCTGTTCTCGGTGCAAAGCAGCGGCACCGCGCGGGTCGCCTCGGCATTCGGGCCGGTGATGGTGGTCTGGTTCTCCTGCCTCGCCGTGATGGGCCTCATTCACATCAGCGACGATCCGTCGGTGCTGGCCGCGATCAATCCGCTGTACGGAATCGAATTCCTGCTGTCGCATGGCACGGTCGGGCTGGTGACGCTGGGCGCGGTATTCCTCGCGGTTACCGGTGGTGAGGCGCTCTATGCAGACCTGGGGCATTTCGGCCGCAAACCGATTCAGGCCGGATGGCTCTATTTCGTGCTGCCGTCGCTGCTGATCAATTATTTCGGCCAGGGCGCGCTGGTACTGTCCCATCCTGCGGCGATCGAGAACTCATTTTACCGGATGGTGCCGGAAATCATGCTGTTGCCGCTGGTCGTGCTGGCGACGGCGGCCACCGTGATCGCGAGCCAGGCGGTGATCACGGGCGCCTATTCGCTGATCCGGCAGGCCGTGCAGCTTGGTTTGCTGCCGCGTTTCGAGGTCCGCTACACCTCCGAAACCCATGCCGGCCAGATCTATCTGCCGCGCGTCAACCGGCTGCTGCTGATCGGTGTGCTGCTGCTGGTGCTGCTGTTCCGGACCTCGAGCGGGCTCGCCTCCGCCTATGGCATCGCGGTCTCCACCACCATGGTCGTCGACGGCATCATGGGCTTTGTGGTGATCTGGAAGCTGTGGAACTGGCGCGCGGCGACGGCGGCGGCGTTGATCGTTCCGTTTGTCGTCGTCGATACCACCTTCTTCAGCGCCAACCTCCTGAAACTGTTCGAAGGCGCCTGGGTGCCGCTGTTGTTTGGCGTGGCGATGGCGACCACGATCTGGACCTGGCGCCGCGGAGCCGCGATCCTGACCGCCAAGACACGGCGCATCGAGGTTCCGCTCACGGACCTGATCAAGAGCCTCGAAAAGCGTCCGCCTCATATCGTCAAGGGCACCGCGGTGTTCCTGACCAGCGATCCCAATTTCGTTCCCACCGCCTTGCTGCACAATCTCAAGCACAACAAGGTGCTGCACGAGCACAATGTGATCCTGACGATCGAAACCGCGCAAACCCCGCGCGTCGATCCCGCCGACCGCGTCCGCATGGAAACCATCAGCGATAAATTCGCGACCGTCCGGCTGCGCTTCGGATTCATGGAATCCCCGAACGTGCCGAAGGCGCTGGTGATCGCGCGCAAGCTCGGCTGGCAGTTCGACATCATGGCGACATCGTTTTTCGTGTCGCGGCGCTCGCTGAAGCCGTCGGCGCAGTCGGGCATGCCGCAATGGCAGGATCATCTGTTCATCGCGCTCAGCCGTTCGGCCAACGATGCGACCGACTATTTCCAGATTCCGACGGGCCGGGTGGTTGAGGTTGGGACCCAGGTCACCATCTGACGTACCTGCACATTGCGCGGGCCAAGAGTCATGCAAATGTCGCATGGCCATGGCCCAGAATCGGCGTAGGCTATGCTCTGTACGCAGGGCTATATGCCGCCGCGCTTTGCTATTGTGCAGTGAAGCATTTTGAGGCCTCAACTTCCATGACCACTGATGCCCTAACTCCCGCCGCGGAAACGTCGGCGGCCAATGGTCATGGCGACGCCCATTCTACGGCCGGCTTCAAGGGGCTCATGCTGGGCAGTATCGGCGTCGTCTACGGCGACATCGGCACCAGCCCGCTCTACGCGCTGCGCGAAGCCGTGATCGCCGCCAGCGGCAGCGGTCCGACCGCCGGTGTCGACCCGCAGGCGGTGCTCGGCGTGATCTCGCTGATCCTGTGGGCGCTGATCGTCGTGGTGACGCTGAAATACGTGCTGATCCTGCTGCGCGCGGACAACCACGGCGAGGGCGGGACGCTGGCCCTGATGGCGCTGGCGCAGCGCGCGGTCAGCAACGGCGCCGGCGCCATCGTTCTGCTCGGCATCATCAGCGGCGCGCTGTTCTACGGCGACGCGGTCATCACCCCGGCGCTGTCGGTGCTTTCGGCGATCGAAGGCATCAAACTCGTCACCGCGACCTTCGATCCCTATGTCGTGCCGCTGACGGTCGTCATCCTGTTTGCGCTGTTTGCGGTCCAGTCGCGCGGCACCGCAAAGGTGGCGGCCTTCTTCGGGCCGATCATGTGCGTGTGGTTTGCCGTGATCGCGATCGCGGCGATCACCCCGATCATGCGCCACCCCGAAGTGCTGTTCGCGCTCAATCCGCTGCATGCCGTCGCGTTCATGCTCCATCACGGCATCATCGGCTTCGTCACGCTGGGCGCGGTGTTTCTCGCGGTCACCGGCGCTGAAGCGCTCTATGCCGATCTCGGCCATTTCGGCAAGCGGCCGATCCAGACCGCCTGGCTCTTCATCGTGCTGCCGTCGCTGGCGCTGAACTATCTGGGGCAGGGCGCGCTGTTGATCGGCGATCCGCACGCCGTCGAGAACCCGTTCTTCCTGATGTTCCCGGACTGGGCGTTGCTGCCGATGGTCGTGTCTGGCGACGGTTGCGACCGTCATTGCAAGCCAGGCCGTGATCACCGGCGCCTATTCGCTGACCCGTCAGGCCATTCAGCTCGGTCTGTTGCCGCGATTTGAAATCCGCCACACCTCGGAAGCCCATTCCGGCCAGATCTATATTCCCCGCATCAACATGCTGCTGCTGGTCAGCGTGATGCTGCTGGTCCTGATGTTCCGCTCGTCGAGCGCGCTGGCGTCGGCCTACGGCATCTCCGTGACCGGGACCATGGTGGTAACGGGGATGATGGGTTTCGTCGTGATCTGGCGGGTATGGAAGTGGTCGCCGATCGCCGCCGCCGCGCTGATCGCGCCGTTTCTATTCCTCGATCTCACCTTCCTCGCCGCGAACCTGCTCAAGGTCTTCGAGGGCGGCTGGGTGCCGCTGGCGCTCGGCGCCGTCGTGATGCTGCTGATGTATACGTGGCGGCGCGGCAGCCGCCTGCTGTTCGAAAAATCGCGCAAGCTGGAGTTTCCGCTGGCCGATCTGGTGGCGATGCTGGAGAAGCGGCCGCCGCAGCGGGTGTCCGGCACGGCGGTATTCCTGACCAGCGATCCCGCCAGCGCGCCGACGGCGCTGATGCACAGCCTGAAGCACTACAAGGTGCTGCACGAGAAGAACGTCATTCTCACCATCGAGACCGCGCCGACGCCGCGGATCGACCCGTCCGAGCGGGTGCGGATGGAGGAGATCAGCGCGACATTTTCCCGGGTGACGCTGCGGTTTGGCTTCATGGAATCGCCCAACGTGCCGAGAACGCTGGCGATCGCCCGCAAGCTCGGCTGGCAGTTCGATATCATGTCGACGTCGTTCTTCCTGTCGCGGCGGGCGCTGAAGCCGGCGGCGCATTCCGGCATGCCGCGCTGGCAGGATCATTTGTTCATCGCGCTGAGCCGCACCGCCAACGACGCCACCGACTATTTCCAGATTCCGACCGGACGGGTGGTCGAAGTCGGAACGCAGGTTACGGTCTAGCTTCGCCATTTGGCGTTTCCAAACAGCGTTCTAGCGCTTGATTTTCAGCGCGCGAGAGGCGACTTTGGCCGCCGAAGTGCGGGTGGTCGGCGCGGCCGATTTACCCCTCAGCAATGGATCGTTGGGAGGATTAGCGTGGCGGATCATCAGGTGCACGATTTAACGCCGGAAGAGGTATCGAAAGGCATCGCGGAGGGGCGTTACCTGCTGGTCGATGTTCGCGAGCCGAATGAAGTGGCGGTCGAAGCCTATCCGGACGGTGTCGTTGTTCCGCTGTCGACCTTCGATCCGAAAAATATTCCGGATCCGGAAGGTAAGCAGGTGGTTTTCGCCTGCCGGTCCGGCAAGCGCTCGGTGACGGCGTCGCTGGCGGCGCAGGCTGCGGGCCTGCCGTACGACAAGCATCTGGCGGGCGGCATTCTGGGCTGGAAGGCTGCGGGAATGCCAACCAGGACCGGCGGCTGATCGCTCCCATGACGTCCATGAACAAGGTCTTTGCCGACCTTCCCGTCACCATTTTCGAGGCGATGTCGCAGCTAGCGCGCGACAACAACGCCATCAATCTCGGCCAGGGTTTTCCGGACGATCCCGGTCCGGAGGACATTCGCCGCGCCGCGTCCGACGCGACGATGGACGGCTACAATCAATATCCGTCGATGATGGGTATTCCGGAATTGCGGCAGGCGATCTCGGCGCATTACGGGCGCTGGCACGGGCTAAACCTCGATCCGATGACCGAGGTGATGGTGACCTCCGGCGGCACCGAAGCGCTTACCAGCGCCATCCTGGCGGTGGTCGAGCCCGGCGACGAAGTGATTGTTTTCCAGCCGGTCTATGATTCCTATTTGCCGATCATCCGCCAGGCCGGCGGCATCCCGCGGCTGTTGCGGCTCGAACCGCCGCATTGGCGGCTTTCCGAGGAGATGCTGCGCAGCGTCTTCAACCACAAGACCAAGGCGGTGCTGTTCAACAATCCGCTCAACCCGGCCGCGGTGGTGTATCCGCGCGAGGACCTCGAATTGCTGGCGCGGTTCTGCCAGGAGTTCGACACGATCGCGATCTGCGACGAGGTCTGGGAGCACGTGGTGTTCGATGGCCGCGAGCATATTCCGCTGATCACCATTCCCGGAATGCGCGACCGCACCATCAAGGTCGGCTCCGCCGGAAAAATCTTTTCACTGACGGGCTGGAAGATCGGCTTTGTCTGCGCCGCGCCGCCGCTGCTGCGCGTCGCGGCAAAGGTGCACCAGTTTCTCACCTTCACCACCGCGCCCAATCTGCAGGCCGCGGTGGCCTATGGTCTCGGCAAGCCGGCGGAATATTTCCACGACATGCGCAAGGATCTGGCGCGCAGCCGCGATCGCCTGAGCAAGGGATTGGAGAGCCTCGGCTTCCCGGTGCTGCGCTCGCAGGGCACGTACTTTCTCACCGTCGATCTGTCGCCGCTCGGGCTGAACGAGACCGACGAAGCCTTCTGCCGGCGCATCGTGACCGACTACAAGGTGGCGGCGATTCCGGTCTCGGCCTTTTACGAGCAGGACGCGGTGACCTCGGTGGTGCGGTTCTGCTTCGCCAAAAAGGACGCCACGCTCGACACCGCGCTGGAGCGGCTGTCGGACGCGATCCATCGCCGATAAGGGATAGCCAATGACGCGCCGCTTCCGCCGCATCCATATCCGGTTCGTGGCCGCGTTGGCGGTGGCGCTGCTGGCCGCGACGTTGCCTGCGCAAGCGCAGGAGCGCACGGTCAACTTCTATAATTGGTCGAACTACATGGCGCCGGGGGTGCTGGAAGACTTCACCAGGGAAACCGGCATCAAGGTCGTCTACGACACGTTCGACGCCAACGAGACGCTGGAGACCCGGTTGCTGGCGGGAAAATCCGGTTACGACGTCGTTGTTCCCACCGCCTATTTCCTGCAACGCCAGATCACGGCGCATGTCTTTCAAAAACTCGACAAGTCGAAACTGCCCAATCTGGCCAATGCCTGGCCGGTGGTGACGCAACGGCTTGCGACCTATGATCCCGGCAATAGCTACGCCGCCAATTACATGTGGGGCACCACCGGGATCGGCTACAACGTCAAGGCGGTGCAGAAAATCCTCGGGCCCGACGCCAGGATCGACAGCTGGGACATGGTGTTCAAGCCGGAGAACCTGGCCAAGTTCAAGGATTGCGGCATCCACATGCTGGATTCCGCCGACGATATTTTTCCCGCGGCACTGGGCTATCTCGGGCTTGATCCTAATTCGACCAAGCAGGCCGACCTGGAGAAGGCCGCCGATCTCATCCTCAAGATCAGGCCCTATGTTCGCAAGTTTCATTCGTCGGAATATCTGAGTGCGCTCGCGACCGGCGAGATCTGTTTCGTGGTGGGCTGGTCGGGCGACATCATGCAGGCGCGCAGCCGCGCCGCCGAAGCCAAAAGCGACATCGAAATCGGCTATGCCATCCCGAAGGAAGGCGCGCAGATGTTTTTCGACAATCTCGCGATTCCCGCCGATGCCAAGAATGTCGCCGAGGCCTATGAGCTGATCAATTATCTCTATCGGCCCGATGTCGCGGCCAAGAATTCGGATTTTCTGTCCTATGCCAATGGCAATCTGGCAAGCCAGAAGCTGATCGATCCGAAAATTTTCAATGACAGGAATATCTATCCTGACGATGCGACGCTGGCGAAGCTGTTCGTGATCACCGCGCGCGATCCCGCCACCCAGCGCATTATCAACCGTCTCTGGACCAAGGTGAAGACGGGGCGGTGAGGAGCGCGTGCGCCTATCGCCAGCGGCGATGCAGCCACAGCCACTGATCCGGATATTCGCGGATCCAGCCCTCGACCACCGAGGTGACCGCCTGGGTCGTTCCCTGAATATCGATCTGTCCAGAGGCATCCAGCACCGGCGGGACTTCCTCCGATAGTTCGGCGCGAAAGCGATGGTTGGGCAGGCGGATAATCCGCACGCCGTGGATCGGGCATTCGATTTGCCGCCGCAGCCGCGCCAGCATCGGATTGGCCCTGGTCTTGCGACCGAAGAACGTCACCTCGACGCCACCGGTCAAATACTGATCGACCAGCATCGCAACGTGCTGACCCTTCTGCAGGGCCTCGGCGAGTTTCAGCGGGGCGTTCCGGCCGGCCGGGATCAGCGTCCCCATGTTGACCGAGCGAATTTGTTCGATGGCGCGATCGGCTGCCTCGATGTTCAGTCGCCGGTAAAGAATCGCCGCATCGAGCCCGTGCGCAACGGCGCCCAACGCGGGCAGTTCCCAACTGCCCAGATGGCATGCGAAAAACAACGCAGGTTTGCCGTCATCCCTGAGTTGGTCAAACAGCTCCTTGGTTCGCGCGGAGAATTCAATGCGGCTCGGCTTCTCAGGATGGTTGAGGTCGTAGTCCCAGATATGGTCGAGGTGGGCGAACTCGGCGCCCATGCGTCCGAGATTATCCCAGATACCCGCCAGAATGGTTTCGATTTCCTCAGGCGATTTTTCCGGGAAGGCGGCCGTCAGATTTTCGCGGCCGATCCGCTGCTCGCGCAGCTTTGGGCCGATCAGGCGCGTGATGCGTCCGAATGCGTCGGCGGTCTTGATCGGATCGAAATAGCGCGTGGTGCGCAGCAGGCCGATGGTCAGTGCGCCCACCGTGGCGCTGCCGAGCGACTTGGTGCCCGCGCGCAGACGAGCCCTGGTGCGGGCGAGCAGGGGATGCATCAGAACCCGACGGTGATCTTGCCGGACACTCAGATCGGCTCGCGCGTCAGGATCAGCGAAGCGTTCTGGCCGCCGAAGCCGAATGAGTTCGACATCACGGCGGTGACGCGGGCGTCGCGCGCCTTGTTGGGAACCACGTCGAACGGAATGGCGGGATCGGGGACGTCGTAATTGATGGTCGGCGGAATCCGCTGGTGCTCGAGCGTCAGCAGCGAGATGACGGCTTCGACAGCACCTGCCGCCGAAACCGTATGGCCGATCATCGATTTGTTCGAGGAAACCGGAATTTGTTTGGCGCGCTCGCCGAACACCGTGGAGATACCCAAATATTCCATCTTGTCGTTTTCCGGCGTAGCGGTGCCGTGGGCGTTGATGTAGTCGATTTGATCGGACTCCATGCTGGCGTCCGCCAATACCTTGCGCACGCAGCCGATGATCGGTTTGCCGTCGGGGCTTGATCGGGTCCGGTGGAACGAATCCGTCAGTTCACCGCAGCCGGCCACGACGCCGAGAATTGTGGCTCCGCGTGCCATTGCGGATTCATAATTTTCCAGGACGAGAGCTGCGGCGCCTTCTGCGATCACGAAACCGTCACGGTTCTTCGAGAAGGGCTTTGATGCCGATTGCGGCGGATTGTTCTGGGTGGATAGCGCCGACAGCAGAGAAAATCGGACCAGCGACTCTGGATTGACCGAGCCCTCGGTCCCAACGCACAACGCGGCATCGGTTTCGCCGCGGCGGATCGCTTCAACGCCGAGCTGGATTGCAGTTGCGCCGGATGCGCAGGCTGTCGAAAGCGAAATCGGCGATCCCTTGGTGCCGAACTTCTCTGCAAGATAGTCCGCTACCGAACCGAACAGAAAACGCCGATGATAGCGCATGTATTTGCCGCCGCCGCTGACCCGTAGCAGATCGTCGTAGTCGAACTCGGTCTTCCCGGTATCGTGTCCCAACTCGAGCCGCTGCGGCCACTCGATCTCGACCGGCGCCACGGCCAAAAACAGCGGCCCCGGAAAATCGCCTTTGGTTCCGATCGCGGATTGCGCAATGGCTTCTTCGGCGACGATATCGGCCAGCCGTTCCGAAAGGTCGGTTGAGGAAGAGGGGTGCACCGGCAGGAAATCGATCGTTCCGGCCATCGAGGTCTTCAGGCCGTCGGTCGGAAAGCGCGTGATGCTCCGGATCCCGGATTCGCCGGCGGTGAGTTTCGCCCAATTATCGGCCTTGCCGGAACCGAGCGATGTCACCACGCCCATGCCGGTCACGACGACGATTGGCCTGCCGAATTTATCGCGCGCAGCTGTCATGTTTTCCCCGCCAATTCCGCGCCGTGTTCACTTCACCGCTTCGACAAGCGCCATGCCTTCGCCGCGCCAGTGACCGGCTCCGATCACCACAATTTGGGTCGGAGGTTTCGACATTTCAACCTCCAGCGCGGTTGAATCGTTGGGGGAGAACAAGGCGCCGCGCGAAATCGAAAGCGCTGCGAGCGCTATACCCAGTGGAAATTGCGTTTCCATGGTGTGGCCGAACACGGTGCCGGTAGCGCGCACCGCGAAATCCGGATGCTTGCGGATAAAGGCCAACTCCTCCGACGTCACCGGTTCGGCGCCGGTCGCGCCGGTGATGATGGCGCCTGCGCTGTCGAGCCTGCCGAGCTTCGACCATAATTTGTCCAGGGTCGTCGTGACCTCGCCGGGGGCCTTGCGTCGCGCCTGATCGGCGACGACGTTGGTCAGGCGGGCATAAGGTTTGGCGCCGCGCGCTTCGGCGTGCGTTTTGGATTCGATGACAAGAAACGCGCCGGCCGAACCCAGCGCAAAACCGGCGTTCTGGCTGCGCGCCCACACCGGTGCAAATTTGTTCTTGAGATTGAAGTCGTCGAATTCATAGAGGACCAGGAGGTCCTTGCGCTCGCCGTTTTGCGAGCCGCCGATCAACGCGATGTCGCTTTGCCCTCCGGCGATGCGCGCCAGCGCGATCCGCGCCGCGTCGACACCGGCGGCTTCTTCGCCCATGAACGTGCGCGACGTTCCAGTCACGCCATGCACGATGGCAATATTGCCGGCCAAAAGGTTCGAGAGCTGCGCCAGAAACAACGTCGGCCGCAGGTCGTTCATCAGCCGTTCGTTCAGGAAGCCGGGAGCCGAATTGCCTTTCGCTCTCAAGCTCAGGATGTTGCTGTCCACCGCGAGATCGCGCTCGCCGCCGCCGGCGGCGACGATCATGTCCATTCGTCCCAGGACTTCCTTGTTGCCCTTGACGCCGGCTGAATCCAGCGCCAGCCCCGCGGCGTAGGTGCCGATGCGCTGCCAGGCTTCCATCTGGCGCTGGTCGCCCTTTTTCGGGATCTGGGTGTCGAGATTAACTGGCGCTAGGGGATGCACGACGTAAGGTGCAAAGCGCTTCTCGTCGACATTGACGCGGCGCTGATTAAGTCCGTCCCAGTTCGCGTCCAGCCCTTCGCCGAGCGAAGTGGCAAGACCGATGCCTGTGATCCAGACTTCGGCCGACGCCGGAATTGAAGATTTCGTCTCAGTCATTGCCAATGGCCTGTTGCGGAAAACCGATGCGTTTGGCCTCAGCGTCCATGTGGCTGCGCAGGTCCGGATGCGGGAAGGGGACAACGCCGAACGTGATTGTCGCGTTGCACCTCAGCTCGCCGTTCACCCTTATCTTCGCTTCGGTGATCGCGTAGCCGGAACCTTCGTGAACGACGCTGGCGTCGATTTTCAAGAGGTCGCCGGGTTTGACGAAGCTGCGCATCTTGGCTTCCTTGACCGCGGCCAGAAACGGCATGCGCTCGAATTTCGTCAGCGCGATCAGCAGCCAGCCGGAGCTCTGCGCCATCGCCTCGATCAGCAAGACGCCGGGCATAATGGGGTGGCCCGGGAAATGCCCCTCGAAGATCGTGTTGGTCTCGGGGACATGCGCCTCGACCGTGATGGTACGTTCGGCGACATTGAGGTCGACGATGCGGTCAATCAGCTTGAAATATTCGAGATGCATGATTCGCGATTAGGCGCTCGCGCTCTTGGCGGCGACCAGTTCGTCGATCCGCGCGCAGAGGTTCTTCAGCACGAAATACTGCTCGGTGGTGGCTTTGCCGTCGTTGACTTCCTGGGTCCACTTTTCCAGCGGCAGCTTGATCCCGAACGCCTTGTCGATGGCAAACGCGATATCCAGAAAATCGAGGCTGTCGATCCCCAGATCGTCGATGGCATGGCTCTCCGGCGTGATCGTATCGCGCGGTATGTCGCAGGTTTCAGCGATAATCGTTGCGACCTGATCGAATGTGGATGACATCACTAAGCCTTTGATATATTGAGGATAAATTCAATGGCGGCCAGGCGGCCTGGCACCGGGTCCGGAAACGCCCTGTCCACCATCCGGAGTCGACTGCCCGTATATCGGAGGCCCGCCCTGAGTTCAATGGAGGCGGCCGGCCGGGCCGGATCCGCGGGAATCGCATTCCCGGGCCTCCAGGCGCCGGTCCGGCGCTAAAAGCCCGCCTTTTCCGACATTGCAGAAAATCCGCGCCAGGGCGGCGGCCCGGACCAGGGAGGCGTTCAGAAACGCAACGGAACGAACATCTCGGGTGAGATCGGTCCCCGGTGATAATCAGGGTTATGAACCCTGGGCGGCAACAGCACGGGCTGGTGCTGTACCTCCTGATACGGAATCTGATTCAGCAGGTGGGAAATGCAGTTAAGCCGGGCGCGTTTCTGGTCTGCTCGCGCTCACTCGGAGCTGACGAATGCGTTCGCGCAGCGCGGCCGGTTAGCCGGGCTCGGCTAGATCGACGGCGCGGAAATACGCACGCAGTCGCGCCGCCCCATCAGCACGCAATCCTGCGTCCTGCGCAGATCGGCGATGCTCATGGTAAGCCATATTCCGATCGCGGTCAAAGCGACGGTAAAGGCAAAGGCGGCGATATTTGCCAGCATGCGATGGTGGAAATCATCGGGCTCATCCCGGGGCTGCTCATAACGCGACAGGTCGTTCGGCTCCTGCCGGGCGTTCTCCTGCCGCGCCTGTGGACTCAGGTCCCGCCGCCAACCCGGCGTGAGCGCCGGATTACGTGGCCGAAACTGGAGCACGCGATGCTCTTCTTCCGCCGCAATGGGCCGCTGGTTTTTCACTGCTGCCAGCTCCGTGAATCCTAAGCCAAATTAGCACGCTCGCGGCGCCTGTCCCAGAAAATGTTGAGGGGAAAGCACCTAACAAGGCTACATCTCCTCGGTGTCATGAAACCTGCCATAGTCCAGCCGGAGCCGGCCGTCATCCTGGGTGCCGAGGATATCGACGTAGCTGCGGCCAAACAGAATGGCGGCGTGGTTGTAAGATCGTCGTGCGTGGACGGTTTGCGCTGCAACAACATCATACCCGGACACCACCACCGCCAGTGAAACGCTCGTTGCATCGAGGTCTTCGGCAGTCTGTTCATAAAGGGGGCTGTCTTCATCGATGATGTGATAGAGCGTCCAGCTCAACGCCAGCGCGGGATGCTCGCTTCGCATCAGCGGCAGCTCGTAAAATCGCCGAAACGATCCACCTTCCGCGGTGACGACATTCTTGAGCAGCCACAATTTGGCGGTGGCATTGCCGATGATGTTGTGTCGTTCGTTGGCCAGGCGCACCATCAAGGTAGGCTTGCCTTCGTGGTTCGAAATCACCGGATTGTCCGCGAACATCAACCGCGCATTCGGTCTCGAGAACCGCGCGAAGATCAGTCCGGTCATCAACGACATCGAGAAGATGCCCGTGAACAGCTCAACCGTCGCGATAAAATGCCCGTAATGGGTTTGCGGATGCATATCGCCGTAGCCGGCGGTCGAAAGCGTCTCGATGCTGAAATAGAGATAATCGATATAGGCCCCGCCGGGTACGTTGGCGATCGGCTGATTTCCGATCCAGTAGAAAAACGCGAAAACCGCGTTAAAGGCGATGAACACCAGCGCGGCGCCGGCGATGAAAGCCGGCCAGGTGGCGGTCATGCAGCGATGGCTGATGTCGCCCCAGAAGCTGAGATGAAGGCCTTCACTGATGATGATTTCGCGGCCGCCAAATCTGACGACCTGTTCGTGCGGTGCTCGCTCTTTCCGGCTCCTGAACATCTTCCAGATCTCTCAAAAGCGCTCGCGCAAAGGCTTTTAACTGCCTGCGTTATCATGGCATAATCGCGGCAATTTAAGCGAGATTTTTGCCTGTTGGAGATGGGGTTCAAGTCATGGCGAACACGCGCGAACCGATCCTGAAGCCCATACCGATTCTTTCGCTGCGTCCGACCCAGATGACGGTGGGAATGCGCGAGGTCAAGGAAAAGCGCGAGCGCTGGCGGGAGCACAAATCGGAGAAAAAGCGCGGCGAGTTGCTGGGCAAACATATGATTCCGGTCGTGCTCGGTCCCGACGAACATTATTACGTGGTCGATCATCATCATCTCGCGCGCGCGCTTCACGATGAAGGCGTGAAGGACATTCTCGTCACCGTCATCGGCGATCTCTCCATGGTCGAGCGCGACGCGTTCTGGGGGGTGATGGACAACAAGAGATGGGTCTATCCCTACGACGCCAAGGGCGAGCGCCGCCATTTCAAGGATCTTCCGAAGGCCGTGCCCGGCCTCAAGGACGATCCGTTCCGCAGCCTTGCCGGCGAATTGCGTCGCGCCGGCGGCTTCGCCAAGGACACCACGCCGTTCAGCGAATTCCTGTGGGCGGATTTTCTGCGCCGAAAGATGTCGCGCAAAAGCGTTGACGAGAATTTCTCCAGATCGATGGAGAAGGCCCTGGCTTTCGCGAAAAGCAAGGACGCGGTCTATCTGCCCGGCTGGTGCGGACCGGCGACGGACGATTAGAGCCTGATCCGAAATCTGGCCCTGCGGTCGGCCGCCTATTTCGGCAAGCGGCCCATCAGGTAGAATTCGTCGTTCGGGCGCATCGCGGTGACATTCGCCATCCGGTTCGACAGCGCAAAGAACGCCGAGATCGCGGCGATATCCCAGACGTCGTCGTCGCTGAAGCCGTGGCTGGCGAGATCGGCGAAATCCGGCTCGGAAACCTTGCCCGCCTCGAGGCTGACCTTCATCGCGAAGTCGAGCATGGCGCGCTGGCGCGGCGTGATATCGGCCTTGCGGTAGTTGACGGCGATCTGATCCGCGATCAGCGGGTTCTTCGCCCTGATCCGCAGGATCGCGCCATGCGCGATCACGCAATACTGGCACTGGTTGGCGCTCGAGGTGGCGACCACGATCATCTCGCGCTCGGCCTTGGTCAGACCGCCGTCCTTGTCCATCAGGGCGTCGTGATAGGCAAAGAACGCCCGGAACTCGTCGGGGCGGTAGGCCAATGTCAGGAACACGTTCGGAACGAAGCCGGATTTTTCCTGCACCGCGAGCAGGCGGGTGCGGATATCCTCCGGCAGTGTGTCGATCGGGGGCGCTGGGAAGCGTTTCGGGGTCTGGGTCATCTCAAGGATTCCGGCGCGCGGCCGCGGGATGCGGGCGCCCAAACCATAGTCGATGACGGTGTTGCGCGCAAAGCGCGCGCGGGGGACGGGCGTGCCGCCTTACCGACGGCTTTGAGCGGTCAGCGCAGCGGCTTTTTCAGCAGCGAGAAACGGTCGGGATCGAGACCCATCGACGGTTGCAGCATCGGCGCCTCCACCGTGCGGGCGGCCGGCCGATCGTTGATGGCCGGGTCGTTGGGAACGTCGCGATGCGAGGTGGCTCCGCGCCAGCGTTCGAGCACGGCGCTGACGAAATGCATGTCGTGGCCGGCAGACGCCGACGGCACCGTCGAGATGGTGGCCTCGCTGCGCGGCAGTTGATGCACCGGAACTTCCTTGAAACGCAGCCGGGTCGGCAGCGCGACGCCTTCGCCGAAGGCCAGCACTTCGCGGGTGCCGAGCGAGGGCACGAACGACAGCAGGTTGGCCGCGGCGTCCGAGACCGCCGAACGCAGCAGCGCCTGGTCGCGGTCGTTGGCAAGGCGCATGGCGAACAACGTGTTGCACTGGGAAATGATGGTGGCGTCGAGTTCGGCCGGGCGCTGGGTGACGAGCCCGAGATAGACGCCGTATTTGCGGCCTTCCTTGGCGATCCGCGACACCGCCTTGCGGGTCGGTCCGAAGCCGATATTGCGGTCGGCGGAGGCGTAGCGATGGGCTTCCTCGCAGACGAACAACAGCGGCGAAACGCCGTCGCTCCAAAGTCCGAAATCGAACGCCATGCGGCACAGCACCGAGACCACGGAATCGATGACTTCGGCCGGGAAGCCGGCGAGCTGCATCACGGTCATCGGCCGGCCGTTGGCGGGCAGCCGGAACAGATGGCTGATGACTTCCGCCATGGTGTCGCCGCCGACATTGGCGTTGTCGAACATGAAGGCGTAGCGCGGATCGTTGCGCACGGTTTCGACGCGCGAAATCAGCTTGTGATAGATGATGCGCGACGAGCGGTTCTCGAGCTTGCCCATGCGCTCGTCGATCAGCGAAATCAGATCGACCAGCCGATAGGGCACGGGCGTGTCGACGGTATAGCCGACCTGCTTGGGGTCGATGCGCTTCAAGCCGACGCGATCGGTGTTCTGGTACTGGGTATAGATACCCTTTGCCATCGGAATGACTTCGGCGAGAATGTCGAGTTCCTCGGGCACGCCGGGGCGGCCGGCGAACAGCACGTCGACGATCTCTTCGAAATTGAACAGCCAGAACGGCAGTTTCAGGTTGCGCGGATTGAGCACCAGCGAACGGTCGCCGAAGCAGCGGCCATACTCGTTGTGGACGTCGAGCAGGAACACCCGCAGGTTTGGCCGCGACTGGAGGATCTCGTTCAGCAGCAGCGAGACGCCGCTGGATTTGCCGACGCCGGTCGAACCAAGCACCGCGAAATGCTTCGAAAGCATTTCCTCGATGTCGACATAGGCGATGACGGACGGATCCTGTTGCAGGGTGCCGACATTGATCTGGTCCGATCCGCTCGGCGCATAGACCGTGCGCAGCTCCTGATTGGTGATCAGATCGACGGCATCGCCGATGGTCGGATAATTGGTGACGCCGCGCTGGAATTTCGGACGGTCCGGCGCGCCCATGATTTCACCAAGCAGATCGACCGATGCGCTGGCGATATAGATATCCGACGTCGGCAGGTTCTCGCATGAGGCCTCGGTGATCATGGCGACGATGGTGGAATTGGCACAACGGATGCTGATGAAACGGCCGACAGTGGCCCTGACTTCCGAGGCGGCCATCTGGGTTTTCGCCAGCAGTCCGACCCGGGCGAGCGATCCGCGCACCGAAATTACTCGTCCGAAGGATGTCACAGATCTGTAGTCCGTTAGTTGAGTCCCGTTGCGTTGGGTTGACTATGGCGGCTGGGGTTGGAGAAACGGTTAAGCGGGGTGGTTCCGGGCTTCGTAAAATCCGCGGCATCTTGACCGGTATTTGCTCTGACAAGGTGATTTGACCGCCTTGTTGCTGAATATTGCTGAAAACCGATAGGCTGCGGCGCGTCTTCCGGCCGCATGGCGAATTCGGCTTAACGGTTGGTTTACCAATCCGGCAGGAGGGCTGATCGGAGGCGGACCCGGATACGGAGATCGTCCCCGGACGCTGGAACGCTCCGAAAGCGAAACCCGCGCGTGGGCTCGGCTCGCACAGCCTGTCAAACGGCGGTAAGTTGATGATCGGATTCAGGCGGGAGAAGGTCATGCGCGGTTTCTGGCTCGCTTCCCTTGTTGCCCTCGTCGCATGGCCGGCTTTGGCCAATGAGCGATGGGAGACATTGCCGCCGACGCCTGCGCCGATCGCGACCGATCGCGGCGGCCAGGCGCAAGTCAATGGCATCGGCATTCATTACGCAATCTACGGCCGCGGCTCGCCGGTGATCTTCTTGCACGGCGGTCTTGCCAATACCGATTATTGGGGCAATCAGGTGCCGGCCGTTGCGGCACATCACACCGTCATCCTGATGGACAGCCGCGGCCATGGCCGCAGCACCCGCGATGCGCGGCCCTACGGCTACGATCTGATGGCCGACGATGTCATCGCTCTGATGGACAGCCTGCAAATTCCCAAAGCCGATATCGTCGGCTGGAGCGACGGCGGAATTCTCGGCCTGGACCTCGCGATGCGCTACAAGGATCGAATAGGCAAAGTGTTTGCCTTTGCGGCCAACACCGTGACGTCGGGCGTCAAGGACGGCGTTGAGAAGAACCCGACCTTTGCCGCCTATATCGAACGCGCCGGCCGCGAATACCGGACGCTGTCGGCAACGCCCGACGATTACAATGCCTTCGTTGAGCAGATCAGCAGGATGTGGGCCGAGCAGCCGAATTGGAGCGATGCCCAACTCAAGGAAATCGACACGCCGGTCCTCGTGGTTGACGGCGATCATGACGAGGCCATCAAGCGCGATCACACCGAATACATCGCGGCAACAATCCCGCACGCAGGGCTGTTGATTCTGCCTGATGTCAGTCATTTCGCGTTTCTGCAGGACCCCGAGCAATTCAACTTCGCCATCCTTCACTTCCTGGGTGACCAGTAGCGATCAGTTCGCGGACCGCGAAATACGGATGCTTGTTGTAGCCGGAACGGGTATTCTGTCGGGATCGCAACGAACGATCGATTCGTAGGGGAAAGCCATGTGCACCCGATGTTGTGCCAATGAAGCCAGCGTGATCGCGGCGACCTCACGGCGCCGTTTCCTTCAATCGGTCGGCGGGGCCGCAGCCAGCCTTGCGTTGGGGTCGCCGGCCTTCGCCAAGGATACCAAGGCGTCGCCCAAGCCGCAGAACGATATCCCACCGGATGCCGCGATGGACCGCCTGATGAAGGGCAACGCCCGCTATGTCGAAGGCAGATCGCGGCGCCACGATTTCAAGGCCGAACGCGAGGCGCTGGTCGGCGGGCAAAATCCCTATGCGGGAATCCTGAGTTGCGCCGACTCCCGTATCGCCCCCGAATACGCTTTCGATAGCGGCAGGGGCGATCTGTTCGTCTGCCGGGTCGCGGGCAATTTCGCCAATGACGACACCGTCGCCAGCCTGGAATACGCCGCCGCGATCCTCCATGTGCCGCTGTTTGTCGTGCTCGGCCACGAAAGCTGCGGCGCGGTGAGTTCGACGATCAAATCGCTCAAGGACAACACCACGCTGCCCGGCCATCTGCCGTCGCTGGTCGCCAACATCGCGCCGGCCGTCAAAGCGACCATGGATCAGCCCGGTGACCAGCTCCAGAATGCGATCAAGCGCAACGTCGTCGATAACGTCGCCAAATTGAAATCGGCGACGCCGATCCTCAGCGCCGCCGTCGAGCAGGGTAAGCTGAAGATCGTCGGCGCGATCTATCGCCTCGGCGATGGCAAGGTCGAGATGATCGCCTAAGGCTGCAAACCTGGAGCCCACATTCGTGCGGCGAGAGGTGTGCTAGGATCGGCGGCACAACCCGGCCACCCCTGTGGAGCATGCGATGAGCTATCTTGTCGGTTCAACCCTGGCCGATCAGCCGGCCGGAATTCGCTTTCGTGAGCTGTTGCAACAGCCGGGCATCCTGCAGATGCCGGGCACGCATAACGGGATGGCGGCGCTTCAGGCGCGAGATGCCGGTTTTCCGGCGGTTTATCTGTCGGGCGCGGCGATGACGGCGTCGATGGGCCTGCCGGATCTCGGCATCATCACGATGGACGAAGTCGCATTCTTCATTCGCCAGGTCTCGCGCGCCAGCGGTTTGCCGGTGCTGGTCGATGGCGACACCGGCTACGGCGAAGCGCTCAACGTCATGAACATGGTGCGGACGTTCGAGGACGCCGGCGCCGCCGCGGTTCATATCGAGGATCAGCTGCTGCCGAAGAAATGCGGTCATCTCAACGACAAGAAGCTCGCGGTGGCGCATGACATGGCGGCCAAGGTCGCCGCGGCGGCGAAGGCCCGCCGGCATCTCTATGTCATCGCCCGAACCGACGCGGCCGCCAGCGAGGGGATGGACGGCGCGGTGGCGCGCGCCAAGCTTTATATTGAGGCCGGCGCCGACGCGATCTTCCCGGAAGCGATGATCTCACCGGCGATGTTCGCCGAGTTTGCGCGCCTTGTGCCCGATGTGCCGCTGATGGCGAACATGACGGAGTTCGGCAAGACGCCGTTCATCACGGCTTCGGAATTCCAGGCGATGGGATACCGCATGGTGATCTGGCCGGTGTCGTCGCTGCGTGTCGCCAACAAGGCGCAGCAGAATTTGTTCGCGGCGCTGAAGCGGGACGGCGGTACCCATAACATGATCGATCAGATGCAGACGCGCGCCGAGCTTTACGCCACGATCGGGCTTCACGACTACGAAGCGCTGGATGCCTCCATCGTCCAGACCATCATCCCGACGGATATGCCGCAGAGGTAGGGGCTTGGGTGCGGCGCGTTCGGTCCGCGCGCCGGTGATCGATCGCTCCACTCAGGAATGCCGATGACCGCCGCGCTTGCGCGCGCCGGTCTTCTTGCCGGGGTCCGTCGGAATCATCACCACACGGCCGTATTTGACGCCGCGCTCGGCGATGATGTGATCGGCGAAGTGCTGCACCTCGGCGCCGGAGCCGCGCAGGGCGGTGACCTCCATGCAATTGTCATCGTCGAGGTGGACATGCAGCGTCGCCAGCGAGAGATCATGGTGGCCATGATAGTTCTCGACCAGCCGGCGCGACAGATCGCGCGCGGCATGGTCATAGACATAAACCAGGGCTGCGACGCAATCGCCTGATTTTCCCTTTTCCTGCGCGGCCTGCTGCATGCCGGCCCGGGTGAAATCGCGGATCGCCTCGGAGCGGTTCTGATAGCCGCGCTCGGCGATCATGGCATCGAGCTCCTCCATCAGATCATCGTCGAGCGTAATGGTGATGCGTTGCATGGCGGCCCCTTGTCCGGCGGAAGGTATGATCAATGGGAGATATCATCATACCCGGCGTCAATTCCTAACCTTGTGTCGGGACGCAACATAGCCTGCCCGGTGGCGGCGCGGGACTCATTCGGTGCACCTGACGTCGCGGGATCGCTCCCAAGCATCCGCGCTGATTGACAGCCACGATGGCAACGTTAGGCTGTACCGGCTTACAGGAAGTCATTTCCTGAATAACAAGAAACAGACCAGGGTGGAGCGCGATGAGCCGCGGCATCGAGTTTTGAGCGAATTCGCGCGGCCGTCCGCATTCGCACCCTTCCGGACCAGGAATTATCGTTTCCAGTGGCCCTCCGACCTCCTGACGTCGTGGGCGTTCGAGATGGAGACGATCATCCTCGGCTGGTATGTGCTGGTCGAGACCGGCTCGGTGCTGCTGCTGACCTTGTTCGCCTCTCTCAATTACACCGGCACGCTGCTTGCCCCGCTGTTCGGCGTGATCGGCGATCGCATCGGACACCGCGATCTGCTCGCCGCGATGCGCGCGTCCTATATCGTGCTGGCCGCGACGCTGATGGCGCTGGCGCTGAGCGGCCATCTGAACGCCTCCTATGTTCTGGTCATCGCAGCGCTGATGGGGCTGGTTCGCCCGTCGGATCTTGGCGTGCGCGGTGCGCTGGTCGCCACCATCATGCCGCATGATCAATTGATCGGCTCGATCGCGGTTTCCCGGACCACGATGGATCTGGCGCGCATCGCAGGCGGCTTGAGCGGCGCCGGATTGTTCGCCGGCTCCGGCCTTGGGCCGGCCTATGTCGTGATCGTCAGCCTGTATGTGATCAGCACCGCGCTGACGCTTTGCGTCGTGGTGCCTGCGGAACGCCGCCCTTCCGCTGAATCGGTCAGTGGCGCGCTGCAGCGTTCGCCGTTCCGGGATTTGAGGGAGGGCGTCGACCATGTCTGGACCTCGCCGCGGATGCGGGCGGCGATCTGGATTGCGTTCATCACCAATCTGACCGCCTATCCCCTCACCAACGGCCTGCTGCCCTATATCGCGCGGGAGATTTACGACAGCAACCAGACGATCCTCGGCTATCTGTCGGCCGCCTTTGCGATCGGCTCGCTGATCGGTTCGGTGACGCTGAGTGTGGTCGGTAGCGTCAGGGTGGCGCGGCTCATGATAGCCACGACCGCGACGTGGTATCTCACCTTGCTGCTATTTGCGCGCATGCCAAGCATTCCAGCCGCGATGTGTAGCCTGACGATCGCCGGAATATCGCAAAGCATGTCGATGATCACGATCGCGGTGATCCTGATGCGCACCGCCAGCGAGCGTTTCCGCGGCCGGGTCATGGGCGTGCGCATGCTGACGATTTATGGCCTGCCGATCGGCTTGTTGGCCGCCGGCAGCCTGATCGACCATGTCGGCTTTGTCGCCACGGCAACGCTCTATGTCGCCGCCGGCCTTGCGATGCTGATGGCGATCGCGGTGCACTGGCGGACCGATTTGCTGCACCTGCATGCGCCGGCCAATGCCAAGTGAAAAGGCGGTTCTGACCCCGGCGGGGGGCACCGGCGCTGATCGCATGGCAGCGGGTGCGTGGGCGCATCGCATCGAACTTTGCCTTTGATGCGACGGCGGCATAAATTCATTTTCAGGAATTGAGCGATGCGGAAGGGACGGCGATGACAAAGGGACGGCAATGACAAAGACGGGTTTGGTGGTTTCGGCGCATCCGGGCGATTTCGTCTGGCGCGCCGGCGGCGCGATCGCGCTTCACGCCAAAAAGGGCTACCGGGTCAAGATCGTCTGCCTGGCGTTCGGAGAGCGCGGCGAATCCCAATTCGCCTGGAAGCAGCCGGGCATGACCCTGGAGAAGGTCAAGGCCGGCCGCCGCGATGAGGCGGAACGGGCGGCCGCAGCACTCGGCGCCGAAATCGAGTTCTTCGATGCCGGCGATTACCCGCTGCATCTGACGCCGGCCCATATGGAGCGGCTGATCGACATCTACCGCGAACTCAATCCGAGTTTCGTGCTGACGCACTCGCTGGAAGACCCATATAACGTCGACCACCCGGCCGCCGCGGCCTATGCGCAGGAAGCGCGAATCGTGGCGCAGGCGATGGGCCACAAGCCGCAGGCCGACTACAATTACGCCGCGCCGCCGGTGTTTTTGTTCGAGCCGCATCAGCCCGAAATGTGCAACTTCAAGCCGCAGGTGATCCTCAACATCGATGAGGTCTGGGATATCAAGCGCAAGACGTTCGAGATTCTCGCGGCACAAAAGCATTTGTGGGCGTATTACGAGCGTGTCGCGCTGCAGCGGGGCATGCAGGGCGGCCGCAATTCGGGCAAGGCCATGACCTATGGCGAGGCCTATCAGCGATTATTTCCGATGGCGTTGGAGGAACTGGTATGAAGACGGTAGTTGTCCGGAACATCGAGCGGGCTGACGCCGCGATCGTCAAGCGGCTCGGCGCGCTCGGCGCATCGACGGTGCACGAGGCCTACGGCCGGATCGGCTTGATGAAGCCCTATATGCGGCCGGCATGGGCCGGCGGCGAAGCCGCGGGCACCGCCGTCACCGTGCTGACGCAACCCGGCGACAACTGGATGATCCATGTCGCGGTCGAACAGTGCAAACCCGGTGACATCCTGGTGGTCGGCTGCACCGCCGACAATACCGACGGCATGTTCGGCGATCTGCTCGCGACCGCGCTGCAGGCGCGCGGCGTGGTCGGGCTCATCCTCGATGCCGGCTGCCGCGATGTGAAGTCGCTGCGCGAGATGGGCTTTCCGGTGTGGTCGAAAGCCATCTCGGCCAAGGGCACCGTCAAGGCGACCTTGGGGGCCGTCAACGTTCCCGTGGTGTGCGCCGGCGTCAATGTCGAGCCGGGCGACGCCGTGATCGCCGATGACGACGGCGTGGTTGTGGTGCGACGCAAGGATATCGGTGACGTCGTGTCCAAAGGCGAGAAACGCCACGCCGACGAGGAGGGCAAGCGCAAGAAGCTCGCCGCCGGTGAACTCGGGCTCGACATGTACAACATGCGCGAGGCGCTCGCGAAAGCGGGTCTCGTCTATGTCGATAAGCTGGAGTCCGACTGATGACGATGCGGCTGCGCACCTTGCTTGGCACCCATCCGTGCACAGCCGCACTGAAGGACGGATCGATCGCATCGGATCTGATTTCGTTCGATTTCGCGGACTATTCGCCGGCCCATAAAGGCTTCAAGCCGATGGTGCGCGAGGCCGCCTTCGACGTTTCGGAGATGGCGATCGTCACCTATCTGATGGCGAAATCGTTCGGCAAGCCGATGGTGCTGTTGCCGAACGTGGTGGTCTGGCGGTCCCAGCATGGTTACGCGCTTTACAATGCCAGGCTGGGCACGCTGAAACCCGCCGACCTCAATGGCAAGCGCGTCGGCATTCGGTCCTTCACCACCACGACCGGGGCGTGGCTGCGCGGGATTCTCGCCAATGATTACGGCGTGGATCTCAATTCGATCGACTGGGTCACGTTCGAGGATGCCCATGTTGCCGAATACAAGGACACGACGAAGCGGGCGCCTGCCGGCAAGGAGATCATCCAGATGCTTTTGGATGGCGCACTCGATGCCGTGCTGGGCGAGAAGGTCGAGCGCCCCGGTTTGAAGCCGTTGTTTCCTGATACCGGCGAAGAGAAATCCTGGTCTGCAAAGCACCACGTCGTGCCGATCAACCATATGGTGGTCGTCAGCGAGGCGCTGTCGCGCTCGCATCCGGATGCGGTGCGCGAAGTTTTCCGGATGTTGCAGGCCAGTGCTGCGCGGGCGCCGGCGCAGTTCAATCCGGAAGACATCAGCCGCTCGCTGGCGATGATCAGCCACTATGCCGCGCAGCAGGGGCTTATTCCGCGGGCCTTTGCGGTCGAGGAATTATTCGACGATCTGACGCGGTCACTAAGCTAGCTGATCGGCATGGAGTAAAGCCAATGCAGCCGGAGCCGATTTTCGATCTCGCGCATCTCGGCCATATGGAATTGCTGACGCCAAAACCCGACGAGAGCTTGAAGTTTTTCGTCGACGTGATGGGCATGACCATCAGCGGCCGCAAGGGCGAGTCGGTCTATCTGCGCGGCTGGGACGATTACGAGCGCTATTCCTTAAAGCTTACGGCGTCGAAAACCTCCGGGATGGAGCATATGGCGTTGCGCGCCCGCAGCCCGCAGGCGCTGGAGCGGCGGGTTGCTGCATTGAAGGGATCGGGTTTCGACATCGGCTGGACCGATGGCGACATGGGGCAGGGGCCGGCGTTTCGCTGCCGGGATCCCGACGGTCATGTCATCGAACTCTATTACGAGACCGAATGGTATCAGGCGCCACCGGAGCTGAAGCCCGCGCTGAAAAACCAGGCGCAGCGCTTTCCGGCGCGCGGCGTCAATGTGCGCCGCCTCGATCACCTCAACTGCCTCGCGGTCGATATCAGGGCGAACCGGATCTTCTTCGAGGATTATCTGGGCTGCCGGCTGACCGAGCAGATCGTGCTCAACGACGGCACGGAAGCTGCGATGTGGATGACGATGTCGAACAAGAGTTACGACTTCGCCTATTCACGCGATCATTCCGGCACGCCCGGCCGGTTTCATCACGTCACCTACGCGCTCGACAGCCGCGAGGAAATCCTGCGCGCCGCCGATATCTTCCTGGAGAACGGCGTCCATATCGAGACCGGTCCGCACAAGCACGCCATCCAGCAGACATTCTTTCTCTACGTCTACGAACCCGGCGGCAACCGGGTCGAAGTCGCCAATGCGGGGGCGCGGCTTATCCTGGCGCCGGATTGGAAGCCGATCGTATGGACCGAGGAAGAGCGCAAGAAGGGCCAGGCCTGGGGGCTGAAGACCATCGAGTCCTTCCACACCCACGGCACGCCGCCGGTTGAAATCGCAAAAAAGCCGTGACAGCGACTGTGGGTGGCCAGTCGATTCCATTCAACCAATATTCGGTTGGATGACGATAGCTCCTCGAATGTTACGCCAGTGAGGTTACTGTGCGATTCCGGCGAGATGCCCCCTTTGCATCTGCAATTCGGCTGCCTTCTCACCCAGCTCGTAGAAGTAGGGGATATTTGCCGGCACGTCGATACGGCGATAAGACTTCAACCGACCGGCATCGAGCGTCAACGTAAGCGCGTCGGACAGCCATTTTTGCTCAAGAAGCACGTCATAGCGCAGGTATCTGAACAGCGAGCCGAATGCAGGCGTGGTCGCGCCCAGGTCCGAAAGCTCGCTACTGACGGGCCACTCGACTGGGCATTCACCGAGCCAGTTCATCAGTGTGGCGATGAGGTTCTGAGACTCTGCCATTTGCGCCGTCAGTGCGGCCAACGTCATCCCGATGTTTCCGGTCCATCTCAGGTCACTAGCCCGGACCGTCGCCCGAAACGATCCGGTTCCTACTGAAACGATCGTCAATTCACGCGGGCTTGCAGGCCATGAAATGCCGAATTGCGGCAGGGTAGCCAATAGGAAGAGTTGAAAGGAGGGATTGTTGTGCGGCGTGAGTGCACCGTCAATAAAGAGACCAGGCTGTTCGCCCTTCACGATCTCAATGCTTTCGGGATCAAAGAAGTGTGGAGCAGCCGCACTGGCACGCACAATGTTGACAAGCGAGTAATGCTTGTTGCCCACGAACGATTTGTCCAATGGCGTTTCCCAGAAACGGGATTTTGGATTATTGCTTAGCATCCACGCACTGCCGCTATCCAGGCGCTTTGTGATGATGCAAAGCCCTGTCCTCAGATCCTGCGAGCCAAGCGTGCGGACTCCGATGAACTTGGTAAGCTCTCTGACCAGATTTTCCTTGTCGAAGGTGGCTCGAAATCCGGCGAACCGCCAAAATCTCTTGCGAAACACAGCCGGCGCAAGCGCCGTGTAGAGCTCTCGAATTTCGGAAGCTCTCATCCCAAGGGCAAGCGCAGTGGCGATGATTGAGCCGGCTGACGTTCCGCCGATCAGATCGAACCAGTCGCACAGCAGCGTCGGCTTGCCTTCTATTTCCTCGATGATCTTCTCGAGTTTTTCGAGAAATGCGACCGAAATTGCGCCGCGTACGCCACCGCCATCGATCGACAAAACGCGCTTGGGTCCCGCGCCAAAGAGGTGTCGGTCACGCGAAGAACTCTCCGTGCCAGATGAGATCGTCATTTGAACTCACGAAAAAATATAATTCAGCAATCCGCTCAAGCGGCTTCTACCGATTTGATCCGAAATAATTGCATCCAGCCGGTTACGTCCTGCATCATCGAAAGGGTCAAGACGTTCATCACGCGGCCAATCTGCACGGAGCTCGCAGGCTCGTCCAGGTCGATGGCCGCCAGCTCGAGCGCCGAACTCTTCAGAATCTTGATCATACGTGCAGATTGCTGAACTAAAAGAGGTAACTCGGAATAAGTCCGGAGCCCGACAAAGGAAGCGGACAGGGCCGAGAGGCAGGCTCCGAACGCTGTCAGCCACTCGACGGGGCTGCCCGCGTGCCCTGAAAAGAGCAATCCTATCTTGAGGAAGCCGACTGTGGCCGTGAAGAAGAAGAACAGCTCTCCGATCTTCTCAATGCCGGATGCCGCCGCCTTGCTGCTCGCCGCTCGCCAGCGATGGTATCGAATTTGCTCTTCGATCAGCGCCTCGGCACTTGCGACCGCCTCTCTTCTTTGAGCAGCCAGACTGCCGGCCAGTACCGGAGCAGAGCGCACGACCGCTGCGAAATACCAGGCAATCCAGGCTTCCCGCGGCAATTTAGCGGCGTCCTCATCATCGGCAGAGGCGGACACTGCCTGCAAGATATCTTCGAGCGGAAGAGACCGGCCGATCGTCCAAAGGGTGGCTTGCTTGCGTAGAAGTTCGGCCAGTAGACGATACGATATCCACCGTTCGTGCCATCGATAAAAATAATTCGCAATCACGAGGCCGGCGATGGAAGCCAGTGCAACGGCCTCCATGAGTTCGACCAGCACCTCGAAATGCGCGGGCAATACGTTGCCGACGGCCGGCGTTGCGACGGCGACGAAAGCGAAGATCGCGATCAGCACGTACGACGATCGATAGCGATCTCCATAGCCCTCGGAGAGGCGATCGGCTGCCTTGAAATACGGAAGCCACCAACTGGGCTCGCTGGAGGTGTCTGGCGGAGCGGCGGAGGGGCGTTGATCTTTTACCGCTTTGGAGATGAGCGAGCTTATGGTGTTCGAATAGGTTCGCCAGATCGATCGTTTTTGGAGGTCGGCCTCCGACAAAAAGTCGCTCAGCGGGGAGATGTCCTTGCCTGTGGCACGAACAAGCAGGTGAGCCACACGGCCAAAAGTTCCGATATGTTCGACCCCTCCGACGCGGGGCGGGGTGACGAGCCTCGTGATATAGTCCACGAGTTTGGTATCCGCATTGTCGGTGCTCGTGCCGAGCCTTGCCGTATGCAGCGCGTGCGAGCTATCCACGAGGCTTGGGGGCGCGGAGCCTGAAGGACGAATCCACCAGATCGGAACTTTCAGATTTGCTGCAAAACGCACGATCTCCGCGGTTCCGCCCGGGCCCCGTTCCGTGGCTCCGTCCCAGACCGCAATCAGCAAATCACAATTGCGAACGACGAAGCGTCCAACTTCCCGATAACCGTCGGTAGCTAACTCCCGCGTGCCGTCGAGTTCGAGGACGGTCGATTGCGACAAGAGCCTTTGGAATTCGCCGGCCGATGCCGGGAAATCCTTTTCGTATTCCTGCCTTGGAAACGGCAGCGGGCTGTACAGCGTGTATCCCGCCTTGAGCGCGGTCTCTGCGGCTAGCCGGTCGCTGCCTTCCGCCAATGGTGACACCAGGCGCAAAACCGGATGCGAGCCGCTGCCGGAAGCTGGTGAGCCAGCTAATTCCGGGTCAGGCTTCCCGGCAATCCCTGCGATGGTGTCCCTTATCAAGGTCAATACTTTGAGCACTTCAGCCCGCACGGCGACTTCGATCGCGGGATCGAGCTTTCTGGTGCCTGTGACGCCGACCCGAAAGGAGGGCGAAGGAACTGTGGGAGAAACCATTCGTTAAAAACTACATGGACGGTTGTAAGCGAAGTGGCGATGGCAGGCGCGGGGTGGCCATCGTCGATCAATAATCTGTCTTAGGATATTGGGATTCGAAACGCTAGAACCGGGATCACGATCGGACTGAAATAGGGCATGGCGTCCCAGGTCCCAGATCTGTCCCAGGTCCTCTCAAGTCTTGACGCTGCGGCCTACCGGATTGCAGGGGACTCACCCGGCTCCGTTCGCGAAAGTGCTTTCGAGAGCGCTTCTTCAATCGCCTGTTCGAACTGTTCCGCCTGCATGAATTGCCCGGTTTGGCCGTACAACAGGATTGGCGGCGAAGCTCCTGCTGGAAGATGCTTCTCAAGCGCCTGCTGTGCGTGTTCGGTATGATCGACATGGGCGATGAAAATGGTGCGGTCGAGCGCATCGCGGCGAAACAGTCTGACAATCTCCCAGGCCGAGCCGTCCTGAACCCGCGATATATCCATCACGATAATGTCGGTAGAGTGTAACAGCAGGTCGATGCAATTCTTCCACCAGTTGTTCGCACTGGCGACATTGAATGCCTGGCCGCCGGAATACACGCTCTTGAAATCGAGAATTGCGTTGTTCGCCAGCGTGCTGGCCAGGCCGCGGTACGACGCATCGTTCCAGACGCTGGCGACCCTCAGGGACGGCCTCAAAAGCGGCGCCACGAAGTGGCGCATCTGACCAAACAGCTTCAGGAGGTCGAGCGTTAGGCTCGGCCGGAAATTGCGATCGGACAGGGTAAATACCGACCCGAATGGTCCGACGTATCGTCTTGCGACGCGCTCCAGGGCGGTACTCATCGTCGCCTTGCCGAATGGCCGCAACAGGAGAATGCGCGCCCGTTTGCCGCGGCTGATGATAGAGGCGGCAAAAAGCAGGGCGTATCCCGCGCCTAGAAATATCCAGCCATCGGGTCCGGTCCAGAAACGCAACCCGGTGAGAACCATGGTGCCAAAGGCAAGCGCAAGAACGATCAAGCCTGTATTTCTTCTTGTCCAGTCATGAAAAATCAGCGCGATAAAAGTGGAGAGCAGCCAAACCGGCTCGGGCGCGTGGAGCCACAGCGGAAGATTGAGGTTCGCTAAAATTGGGTAGACTACAAAAAAATTGGCCACTCCGGCGATCAGGAAGAATCGCGCCAACTCCATCAATGTCGTCCGGATACGCACCGTTGCGAGATAAGCGGGCAGCGGCGACGCGCCTTGCAACGCGGAGGGCACAAACAGCCGTTCAGCTGATGGCATCCAGCCGCCAATATCGTCGGAGGTTATTCCCCGAGAGGTGAGTTCTTGCGACGCTTGCGCCCTGACCGGCGACGAACTGTCGGGGTGAACGTAAACTGCAATCAGTTCGTCGTTGCCGAGGGCTGCAACCGTGTTTTCAACCTTCGCAGCGTGGTCCTGCGCGCTCGTCGTCCAGCCGCGCGGGGCAGCAGGATCGAAGGAAACGGTTGATCCCGCCGGCAGCGAGCGTTGTGGTTGGTGCGACGAGCGAGCAAGCGAGATCCACCGGACTGAAAAATACAGGGTGGAGGCCAGCGCGATTGGAAGGCCGATCGTAGACAGGCTGGCAGGTGCGGACTGGGCTTCACTGCCCAGAAGAACCATGACGAGGATGAAGAATATCAAGAGCGAGGCGGCCGATGCGCGTGCCGGGGAGTAAATGGATTGCATTTACATTGCTCTGACTTCTACAATGCGCTGACTTATCGTCCGATATGGCGGAAACCTCCTATCATTCCCGAGCCACCGATAAAAAGAAGATGCTTCCAAGCAGCATCGCCACTGACCACCACTCCATCGGAAGGAAAAACAAGGAGTGTCGTTTCAGGACATTCTCTTTGGACTCTCGCATGCCGCTGTTCAGGGATCGTCCCACAAACCAGTTCACAACGGCCGCGACGATCAGTCCCAAAGCTACGCCATATTGAAAAAAGTTAGCATGCGGCACGCTTGGAAACAGATACCCCAGGTAAGCGAAAGCGAGAGCAAATCCAAATGCGATGAAAACGGAAAGTATGCCGTAACCTCGAAAAACGAGCATCTATATATCCTCGACTGAAATCATATTTGGCCAAATTAAGTTCAAGCTAAGATAAAGTTGACGATCGATCAAGTCGCCCGGTACCGGGTTGTGGTGGACGGCTCCATAGCGATTGCCGAGGGCTACGCGTCGCTGCGACCCAGCTTGCAACCACAACTGCCACACCCACGGCACGCCGCCCCTGGCGCATGAGGGACGCCTTACCGGCATCGGCCGCGACCGCGATAAAAAGCCGTGACAGCGGCACTTCTTTAAGTTAGATAGCGCCCCCATGATCAACGCCTCGAACCTGTTTTATAGCTGGTTTAACTATTTCCAAAGCCCCGGGCAGCGGAAGGGACGCGTTTGATCTGACATCAAGCCAATCGTGTTCAACAAGCTGCCAGTCTCCTGGCGGCTTTTTTTGTGCCCCCAGAAGACTCCCATTCAAGGAGACTTCACGTGACACCCTCGACCGACGACGTTCGTATCCGCGAAATCAAGGCGCTGATCACCCCGAAGCGGGTGATCGACGAATTTCCTCAAACGCAACATTCATTGGAGACGGTCGCCAATTCGCGAACCGCGCTGAGCAGCATTTTGCATCATGGCGATGACAGGCTGGCCGTCGTGGTCGGCCCATGTTCGATTCATGATCCTGCTGCGGCGATGGAATACGCGCACCGCCTGCGTGCGGTCAGGGATCGTCTTTCCGGCGAGCTGGAGATCGTGATGCGGGTGTACTTCGCCAAGCCGCGCACCACCGTCGGCTGGAAGGGGCTCATCAATGATCCCGATCTCGATGGCAGTTTTCGGATCGATGACGGTCTTCGGATCTCGCGCAAACTTTTGCTGGAGATCAACGAACTCGGCTTGCCCGTGGGCTCGGAATTCCTCGATATCGTAGCACCGCAATATCTTTCCGATCTGGTCGCCTGGGGCGCGATTGGGGCACGCACCACGGAAAGCCAGGTTCATCGTGAATTGGCGTCCGGATTGTCCTGTCCGATCGGCTTCAAGAACGGCACCGACGGCAAGGTGAAGATCGCCGTCGATGCGGTCAAGGCGGCGGCGCAACCGCATCATTTCCTGGCGGTGACCAAGGACGGCCAATCGGCGATTGCCGCCACCACAGGCAATGCCGATTGCCACATCATTCTGCGCGGCGGGCATGCCCCTAATTACGAAGCCGCCGATGTCGAAGCCGCTTGCCACGCGATGGAAGCTTCGGGCCTCGATCGCAGTGTCATGATCGACGCGAGCCATGCCAATAGCGGCTATGACCCGGAAAACCAGCCCAATGTCGTCAATGCGGTGGCCGATCAGATCGCGGCCGGAAATCGCTGCATCATCGGCATGATGATCGAGAGCAATCTAGTCGCGGGAAGGCAGACGCATATGCCGGGGCGGCAGCTCTGCTACGGGCAAAGCATCACCGACGGATGCATCGGCTGGGATACGACCGTCAAAGCCCTGGATACGTTGGCGCGCGCCGTCACGCAGCGCAGAAAGAGCGTTCGATTTGCGCACTGAGTTGAGCGCCCCGGATTTAACCTTTCAGATTTCCTGGGCGTGTTTGAACCGGATCGCGGCGGACTCCGACCAAGGCATGGTGACGCTCCTCCGGCGCGATCAGAACTCCCAAACCCAACGTCAAAGAAAATCCCAATGAAAATCCTGCCTGCTTTCGTCGTGGCGCTGCTGGCGCTGGCGCCCACCATGAGCTCTCTGGCCCAGACCGCCGAGAAACAAGCCTGTAAAGTCACCGTCGATATCACCGATACCGATCCGAAGGGCACCAATGTCCGGGCTGCGCCGGGCGGGGCGGTGATCGCGTCGCTGAGCAATCCCAATGTCGAGGGCTGGATCGCGGTCCACATCACCGGGCTATCAGGCGATTGGTACGAGATCGATCGCGCCAATCTCATCAACGCTGATTTGGGGCCGGACGGGAAAGTCGTGTTCCACGGCAGGGGCTATCTGCATAAAAGCGTGGTCGGCGTCAGCGGGATGCATAATGATGGCGCGATTTACGGGGATCATGACGTCAAGAGTAGCCCGCTTGATCTTCATGCCGCCGGCGAGCAAAAGGTGGACCTGCTGGGATGCTGGGGTGATTTCCTCAAGGTGCATGTCAAGAAAGGCACCGGCTGGACCCGAGAGGCCTGCACCAATATGGACACGACCTGTTCCTGATTGCGCTCGCGCGTCTGCCTGAGGGAGAACCTGGCTTTGAAGCTGAAATTATTCGCCGCCGCTTGCGTTTTGGGATTGGCGGCCGCGCCGGCGTCGGCCGCCGATTACGACGCGACGGACAAGTCACCGCTGGTTGAACTGCATTTACGGGTGCCCGCGACCGCGATGACGATCGCGCCGCTCAAGGACAAGATCCTGGCGCTGTACAAGGCCGACGCCGATCAGGCCAAGACTGATGCCAAGGAGGACAAGGACGACAACCCGAGCTTCCAGCCCTACAGCATCGACACGATCTGGCGCGTGACCTTCGAGAGCGACGCCGTGCTGAGCCTTTCGGCGGAGACCAATGCCGACACCGGCGCCGCGCATCCCAATCAGGGTTTTCAGACCCTGGTGTGGGACAAGAAAGCGAACCGGGCCTTACCCATCGAGGCGCTGTTTGCGCCGGATCAGACCAAAGCCGCGTTGGCGGTGATCGCCGACGCGGCGACCAAAGCCTGGACCAAATCCTATATCCAGCGCAGCGGCCAGCAACCGGGACCGGATGCGGATGTCGCCAAGGACGGCATCGGCGCGGATCCCGACAAGCTGAAGAATTACGCGCTGACCTACGCCAAGGGACAAACCACCGCCAACGGCATCGTGCTGCTGTATGGCGCGGGGCAAGTGTGGCCGCACGTGCTCGGCGATTTCCGCCTCGCGGTGCCGGCCTCGGCGTTTGCGAAATATCTCGCAGCCCCGTGGAAGACGGTGTTCGCGACGAACTGATCCGCAGAGTTACGGAGAACTCGCCGCAACACTCCAGGCGCTGTCCGGCGCCAGCTTCGTCGTCAACGGTGCGGCGATGGCTGCGGATCGCGACGCCTACTGCACGCCGTAGCGCGCGAATTCCTCGGCGATATCGATCCGCAGGGCCTTCGCGGCCGCGATGTCCTCCTCGCCCGAGGGCGTCTTGCCGCCTCGGAGCTTCGCAAGTCCTCTGCCGTACAGCGCGTTCGCGAGCTTCGGGTCGATGCGCAGCGCGGCATCGTAGTCGGCGATCGCGGCGTCGGGGCGTCCAGCCTTCAGGCGGGCGAGCGCGCGGGAATCGTAGGTCGAGGCCGTATGCGCGCCCGCCCCAATCGCCTTGTCGCAGGCCTCCATGGCGGCCTGCGGATCGCCGGCCGCCGCCCGGATCCAGCAGAGGCCGCTCCAGGCCCCTTCCATGTCCGCATTCAGACGGGTCGCCGCAGCATAGTCGCTCTCCGCGCGCGCATAGTCGCCCTTCTTCAGCCAGGTCTCGGCGCGGTTTGCGAAGGCGCCGGCGTAGGCCGGCTGCAGGCCGATGGCCCGGTCGAAGTCTTCGATCGCGGCGTCGTATTCGCCCTTCTTCAGTCTCGTCGCGCCGCGGTTGTTGAGGGGCTTGACGAAGGCGGGGTCGATCGCGATCGCGCTCTCGAAGTCGGCGACGGCATGGTCGTAATCCGCCTTCGCGGCGTAGGCGATGCCGCGGTTGTTGTAGGCGGTGGCCAGGGACGAAGGTCCGCCCCGGCGGCCCTCGATGAAGGCCGAACAGGCCTCGATCCTCGTCTCGGGCGGGTAGGCGGCGCCGTTGCAAAGTTCGACATTCCTGAACTGCCCTGCCTTCGGCTGCTGCGCTGTCGCCGGCGCGAGCAGCAGGACCAGGATTGGCGCGGCGACGACGAGTCGCGTCCTCAGCATCCGCGGCAGATGCCGAGTCCGCGGTCGGCCCTCCGCTCCCGTACCGGGGCCGCGGCGGGCGCGGCTCTGCGCTTCATGACGCTGTCCTTGCCCTCCTCGATCAGCGTTGAGAACCTGACGGTGCCGTCGTCGGATATCTCGATGTGAGGCGTGGTGCCTCGTATTCCCACTGTCGCCACCGGGGTGTCGACCTTCATGCTGCCGGTCTTGGCGACGTTGCCGGCGACGAAGGTGAACGTACCCTTGGCCAGGCTGTAGAGGGTGGAGTTGGACTTCCCGGCTGGGTCGTAGACGAATTCATTCATCTCCATGCTGGCGTTGCTCGACAGGTTGAACGAGCTGTCGTCGGCGAAGTTGATGCCGACCCGGCCGTCGGCACCGGTTTTGATCACGTCGCCGCGGTAGATGGGATCGCCGACCTTCGCGCCGGCCTGGTCGTCGGACACTCTGGCCTGAACGACCGTGGCGTTCGCATGCTCTATCGTCACCTTGCCGACGGCGGTCACGACTTTGCCGATCGGCCTGATGTCCTGTGCCCGGGCGGTATCCGACGGAGAGCCTGCCAGCGCGAGCAAGAGGCCCAAAAGACCCGCGATCGTGGTGCGTTCGTCCATCGATCTCCTCCCGTTCAAAAGCCCGTTTCGCCCCCTACGGAATGATAGCAGAGCCGCGCGGCGGATCAGATCGCGGCGGCGGACTACTCCTTTTTAGTCGTCGCCGACGCCCTTCCAGACGGCTCCCCGTCAACAAAATGGCGCATTTCGGAGCGCCGAATCGCCTCAATATTTCGTGAGCGGGAGGTCGGGACGACAGGCGCGGGGGCGTCGCGTCGAACTGCGACCTCGCGGATAAACTTACACTCGTAAGGTTCGTTCGGCCGCTTCGGTGGAAGCGGCAACATGCGAGGCGTTAGTATGTTTCTCGCACGGGTCTTCAGCGGCTTTCGGCTGACGCCGGGCCGGCGCGTTTCACCACGCGTCCGCAGCCGCCATGGCGCCGACGGATCGGCCGCTGTCGCGGGCGCCGGATGGGCGGGCGGACTGTCCTTCGTCGCGCTGATCCTTTCCGCGTTCAAGGAGGCCCGGGCCGCAGATCCGGATGTCACCCTGTTCGACCACGGCACCATCACCTACAAGGATTTCGAGCACGGCTCCTTCGAGCTCGTCACCAAGGAGGCCGTGCCGCGCCATATCGTCGTCGACGACCCCGAGCAGACGGTCGTCCTTACCAAGACCGGGTCCTCGGTCAGTTTCGCCCAGGTCGCGAACAGCACCGCGCGAATGGAGGACTTGCAGGCCCAACAGCAGGACGTGCTCGCCAACTACGCCAGGGAGCACGGGCCGCATGGTTCCAGCACGCCTCCGGGCGAAACGGCAGACCCGGCGCCGCAGCCGATTAACTTCGTCGTGCCGGACGGGCCTGTGCCGCAGAACTCCCTTCCCGCGCTGGTCCCTGCCAGTTTCGTTCCGGATACGCTTTTCATCCATTCGCCGCCGCCGACGCTGACGCTGGGGTCGAGCCCGGTCGAGGTCGACACGGTCGCATTCGACAAATTCTCCGCGAGCGTCGGCAGCTTCTCCGCCAGCTTCGGTTCCGGCGTCGCGCCGACCTTCGGCATCGCGAGCGGCGCGGTCGGCCCGGTCCTGATCGCCGGTGCTACCTACGACGTTGAGAAGCCCGGTTCGTACGGGATTCTGTACCTGAACAGCGTGACCGGCGCCTACACTTACGTGCCGAACAACGACGCCATCAACGCGCTGAAGGTGCCGACCACGGACAACTTCACGATCACGGCCTCCGACGGCCTGGCGTCGGCGAGCCAGACCTTCACGGTGGACATCAACGGCGTGAATGACGCGGCCGTGGTGTCCGGAGTCGCTATCGGATCTGTCGTCGAGGCCGCCGCCGGCGCGCACGGCGTTCCGTCGGCGAGCGGGATGTTGACCGATACCGACGTCGACGATCCGGCCAATACGTTCACGGCGGTGAGTTCGCCGCATCTGAGCGACCACAGCTACGGAAGCTTCACCATAACCGTCGACGGGCATTGGACTTACACGCTCGACGACAGCAATCCCGCAGTCCAGGCGCTGAACGCCAGCCAGACGCTGACTGACACCTTCACGGTGACTACGATAGGCGGCACTCCCGAGGTCGTGACCGTTACCATTCAAGGCTCCAACGATCCGGCCGTCGTCTCCGGGGACACGCACGGTTACGTGGTCGAGGCGGGCGGGGTCCACAACACCACACACGGCGACCCGACTGCGACCGGTCTGTTGACCGATACCGACGTCGACAACCCGTCGAACACCTTTGTGGCGGTGACCTCTCCGCAGACGAGCGATCACGGCTACGGCAGCTTCTCCATGACCGCCGACGGGCATTGGACCTACGCGCTCGACGACGCCAATTGCGCGGTCCAGGCGCTCAACGTGGGCCAGATGCTCGCCGACACCTTCGTCGTCAAGACCGTCGACGGAACCGCGCAAACGGTGACCATCACGATCGAAGGGAGCAACGACGCAGCCGTCATCCGCGGCGACACGCGCGGGTGCGTGGTCGAGCCGAGCAAATCCTGCGACCCTCCGCCCAGCGCGAGCGGCACCCTGACCGACAGGGACGTCGACAATCCGGACAACACGTTCGCGGCGGTGACCTGTCCGCAGGCGAGCGATCACGGCTACGGCAGCTTCACGATGACGGCCGGCGGCACCTGGACGTATGTCCTCGATGAGGGCAATCCCGCGGTCAAGGCGCTGAACGCCTGCGACGCCCTGACCGACACGTTCACGGTGACCACCATCGACGGAACGGCCCAGACGGTGACCGTGACCATCCAGGGCGCCGACGACGCCGGCCTCCACGATTTCCTCCGCCAGGCGAATTCCTCCTCGTTCCGGTTCAAGGACGATGCCGACCTCCAGCATGCGAGCGCAAACGCTCCGTCGGCCGATCCTTCCGCAGCGGCCGGTCCGCATGATTCATGGCTCGGGTCGTTCTCGGAAGCCGGTGAGCCTCGCCCGGCCGATGCGGCGCCGGATGCCTTCCATTTCCCCGGCCACGGGGATGTCGCCGACAGCCCCGTCGCGATCGGCGTCGCCTTCCATGCGTTGCATCACGACCTGATCGCGTGAGTAGCGGCGCCGCGATCGGCAATGGCCGCGGCCTTCGCGAAATATCTCGCAGCCCCGTGGAAAGCGGTGTTCGCGACGAACTGACGCATATCGTCCGCGATTGCTAGCCGATCTATATCCGTAAAGTCGCCCGGTTGCTGCTGCGATCGTCGAACCGCCTGAACTTGGCAAAGCCACGATGCTGTTTAAGGTCCTTGAGTTCGACGGGTTCGGTGGAAGTGTAGATCATGAATGTCGCAATCATGGGTGCCGGGGCGGTCGGCTGTTACCTGGGCGCGGTATTGGCCCAAGCCGGTCATTCCGTTGTCCTGATCGGGCGGCCCGTCCATGTTGATGCCGTCAACCGAGACGGCTTGCTTCTCGAGAGCAAGACGTTCAGGGGATACATTCCGATCCGGGCCTCCACAGATGCCTCCGCCGTTGCGGGAGCGGACCTCGTCCTGTTCTGCGTGAAATCGCAGGATACCGAGAGTGCCGGACTTTCCATGGCTCCATATCTGAAGCCGGGCACGCAGGTACTCAGCCTGCAAAACGGTGTCGATAACGCAGAACGGTTACAAAAAACGATCGGCCAGACGGTGATCCCGACAGTGGTCTATCTCGGCACGGAAATGGCGGGGCCGGGTCACGTCAGACACCACGGAAGTGGTGAATTGATCATCGGCGCAGCGCCCGGCAGCGCGGGATTGGCGCGGTTGTTTGTCGAAGCGGGGAATCCGGCGAAGATAGCCGACAACGTCGCGGAAGTTCTTTGGCAAAAGCTGATCACCAACTGCGCCTACAATGCTTTGTCGGCGGTTCCGCAATTGACCTATGGCCCGATGCTGGACGTTGCGGGCGCCAGCGATGTGATCCGCAACGTCGTGCAGGAATGCGTCGCCGTCGCGCGTGCTTGCGGCGTTGCGGTGCCGGAGGACATTCTCGAAAAAACCCTCGACTTGGGCGTGAGGATGCCGAGCCAGGCCTCATCGACCGCTCAGGACCTGGCGCGAGGCAAGACCACGGAGATCGATTATCTCAATGGTTACGTCGTGCGAAAAGGCGCTGAGCTCGGCATCGCGACGCCAACAAACCTCGCACTGCAGGTCATGGTCAAGCTGCGGGAGCGTAGCTTGAAGTCGAGCGCGCAGGGCGGATTGAGCGAAGCGTAATCTGCCGCTCTGGTTCGAAAAGTCGCGTGATGAATTCGTGCTGGCGGATTACGCCGGAGCCTGCCATCGGGCCGCGCTTGCGCTCCCTAATGGCGCTCGCTGTCATCAGCCACCGCAGGTAAGGTCCGACGGCCATTTTTGCCCGTTCAAAGCTTCCCGGACGCTTTTGCATGTTTTGGGGTTCGCGTTGCAAAGCTTGACATCTTTTTTGTAATCACTGTCGTGCGGGAGATCAGGAAAAGTGTCCGCAGCCGCTACACTAATGCAAGCGTTCTGCACTTTCATCTCTACGTTGCGCTCTGCGTCTTGTTGGTTTTTCTCAGCCTGATCGGCTTTTCGAGCCGCATCCAGAGCAGCAGGACTGCACTCGTAGGCGGTCTTTTTCTTGCTTTCAGACAGGCTTTTCTCCTGGCAGGCCACATCACAAACGAGCTTGCGTCGGCCTGCGCAGGCTTGCTCTACTTGTCTAGCGCTATCGAGAACTAATTGACTGAGATCATCATTAGCCTTTGCGGTATCGCATTTATCTTTCTGCACCTCGTCTACGTCGGTAGCGAACAAATTCACGCTGGCCGACCTTGCTATGGCTGCTTTTATCTCGGGGGTCCCGCGCTGGTGGCGCGCCCACGCGTCATCGCATTGGTCGGCCCGAGCGACTAGCGGCTGCAAAGCCAGGAGAGCGACCAATGCAGTGAAGAAAACATGATTGCGATTACAAAAACGAAAGAGAAATTCACTAAACATCTTCGAAAGTATCCTCATAATAAGAAATCTTGGTCTCGTTTCTAGCTCGGAATTGCTACCTGCTTGAGTGCCTCCTTTGATCCTAATGCTGATCAGGCGGCGCTCGTTCTCAGCAATCATGCCCATGATGATGCCCACGGTCAAACGGTGCGCGTTCGGCATGTCGGCGGTCAGGACATCCACGTCTGCCTTGTCCAGGCCAGGCAGGAAGTGCGCATCACGGGGCAGGCGGTCGAGGCGAACGATCACCAGCTTTGCGCCGTACAGCCTGCGCATCCGCGGCCCGGTTCAAATGGGGCTGTCTGACTTCGCGCCGCTCTCACCTCGACGAACCCCTTGAGCAGCGTCCAGTCGCCACCGTGCGTCCGCAGCTGAACTGATTTGCCCGACAGGCAAAATCTCCGCGATCGCGTGCCGGTGACGACGCTCCAGGCGCCGCCGATCGCGTGCGCGAAAAAACTAATTTCGTGAGCCGGATCAAGCTGATTTGGGTCGTCCAGTTGGCGCGCGAAAAATAATTCGCTTTTCCTCAGGCACGATCGGTGGCTTTCTTCGTGCATCCCGCCTCAATGAGAGGGGCGTATCGCGATCGTCACGGACGTGGAGGCGGGATGCGGTGGACGCGACAGCGGTCGTGCGCGAAATTTCGGAATCGCAGGGCGGGTCAAAACCTGTGAGCGATCCGGGCGCGTCAGACGAACGGCCATGTTGCGGACGGCGAAGTCGTGTGGTCCTGGCACCCGTTGCCGGTGCCAAGTCTTGCGGAGGCGCGATCGGCCCAACCGGGTCTCGACCCGCCGTCAATTCGCGGGGCGACGGTGGCAAAAGGAATTCGTCGCCGGGGAGAGCACGAAGGAAACCGTTAAAACCATTGCGTGGGGAATGCCGGATGTTCCGGTGCCTCCGCTGTGAATACTCGTGTGCATACTCCAACTACTTAAGCGCACACGAGGCTGCGGGTGCATCGAGCACCCGGCATTCCCCGCGCCCTCTTTGAGGGTCGCCCGCGCCCTTTCTTAAGGGGCGCGCCGCGCCCTCTCTTTCGAGGGCTCACGAAGGCATCAACTCGGGGCGCGCGATCGGCGCCCGCGGGCGGCTATCGCGCGCCCCGGCTGTTTGACATTTGAATCTGCGGAGAGATTTGACCGGGGAGGCCGATCTATGGATCGAAGCCGCGGAGGAGGGGGATGAGCCCGCGCGCTGGCCCGCTGCGTGGATGCGCAGCGGGCCAGTCGTTGCAATCAAGACATGGTAGGCATTACGAACTCGGCCCCCGCACGAATGCCGGTTGGCCAGCGGCTCGTGATCGTTTTCAGCCGGGTATAGAACCGAACGCCTTCCGGGCCGTGCATGTGGTGGTCGCCGAAGATCGACGCTTTCCATCCACCGAACGAATGGAATGCCATCGGCACCGGGATCGGCACGTTGATGCCGACCATGCCAACCTTGATCTGGTGCGCAAATTCCCGAGCCGCATCGCCATCGCGGGTGAAGATCGATGTGCCGTTGCCGAATTCGTGCTCGTTGATCATCCGTGCGGCGGTGTCGTAGTCGGGGGCACGTGCGACAGCCAGGACCGGCCCGAAAATCTCTTCCTTGTAGATCTTCATGTTCGGAGTGACATGATCGAACAGCGAGCCGCCGATGAAGTAGCCGTCCTCGTAGCCCTGCATCTTGAAGCCACGACCGTCGACGAGCAATTGTGCACCCTCGGCGACACCGGCGTCGATGTAGCCGCGGACCTTGTCCAAATGCTGCTTGGTGACGAGCGGGCCCATTTCCGCTTCCGGATCCGTGCCAGGTCCGATTTTGAGGCCGCGAATCTTCGGCGCCAACGCCGAGATCAACCTGTTCGCGGTCGTTTCGCCCACCGGGACCGCGACGGAAATCGCCATGCAACGTTCGCCGGCGGAACCAAAAGCGGCGCCCATGAGAGCGTCGACCGCCTGGTCCATGTCGGCATCGGGCATGATGATCATGTGGTTCTTGGCACCGCCCAGCGCCTGACAGCGCTTTCCTGTCGTCGCGGCCGTCTCATAGATGTACCGCGCGATCGGGGTCGATCCCACGAAACTGATCGCGGAGATGTCGGGATGATGAAGCAGCGCGTCGACGGTTTCCTTGTCGCCATGGACCACCCCGAATACGCCATCGGGAAGGCCCGCTTCCTTGAGCCACTCCGCGACCATCACCGACGCCGATGGATCTCGTTCGGACGGCTTCAGGATAAAGGCGTTTCCACAGGCAAGCGCGACAGGAAACATCCACATCGGCACCATCGCAGGGAAATTGAACGGGGTAATGCCGGCGACCACGCCGAGAGGCTGACGCGTCGAGTAGCTATCGACGTGAGTTCCGACGTTCTCGGTAAGCTCGCCCTTCAACAGCTGCGGCGCGGCGGTCGCGAATTCCACGACTTCCATACCGCGCTGAATTTCACCGACGGCGTCCGAGTGGACCTTGCCATGCTCGGCGACGATGACTTCCGCGAGTTCGTCGATACGCTCTTCGAGAATCCTGAGGAATCGGTTGAGTATCCGGGCGCGCCGCAAGGGCGTCGTCGCCGCCCATCCCGGCGCGGCCTTTGTTGCCGCTGCGACAGCATCCGCGACATCCGCGGCGTTCGCGACCGGCACTGACCGCGTCTGCTCACCTGTCGCGGGATTGAAGACAGACGACGTCCGCTCATTGCGGCCAGAGACTTGCTTGCCATCGATGTAATGCTTGACTTGCGTGACCACGATTATTTCCTTGTTGTTTGCACAAGCCGGATATGAAATGTTAAAGTCTGCACATCAACGATAACTATCGCGGATTTGTTGTGCAGAAATTGAAGTCGATGGATTGGGATCGTATCCGCATATTCCTGGAGGTTGCCCGCACGGGTCAGATTCTCGGTGCTTCCAGGCGTTTGGGCGTGAACCATGCGACCGTGGCGCGGCAACTCACCGCCCTCGAACAGGAATTGAAAACCCGGTTGGTCGAACGGCGCACGACGGGCTGCGTCCTGACAAGCGCAGGCGAGGCCCTCGTCGCCGCAGCGGAGCGGGCTGAATCGGAATTCCTTCAGGTCGGCGCTCACCTTGGCAGATCGTCGGAGGCAATCTCAGGCACTGTTCGCGTCGGTGCTCCCGATGGACTGGGGAACTACTTTCTTGCCAGCCAGCTTGGCGCGCTTGCCGCACGGCATCCCGACCTGCTCATTCAACTTGTTCCCCTGCCGCGGACATTCTCGCTGTCGAGGCGGGAGGCCGACATTGCGATCACGCTGGACCGTCCCAAGCAGGGCCGCCTCATTGTCAAAAAGCTTACCGACTACACGCTCAGCGTCTATGGCGCTGAGAGTTATCTGAAGCGCTTGGGACCAATCAGGAAACAGGCCGATCTCGCCGGCCATCTCTTCGTCACGCATGTCGAGGATTTCGTCTACAGTCGAGCGCTCGACTACGCCTCCGCGCTCGGAAAAGTCATGACCAGGCACTACGAGTGCGGGAGCGTGGTGGCGCAGATGGAGGCGGTGAGGAGTGGCCACGGCGTGGGAATATTGCACGACTACGCCGCACGACGATTTCCGGAGCTCAAGCGGTTGCTGCCAGAGATCCGTTTCGTGCGAAACTACTGGCTGGTTTCGCATCCCGACACCCATCATACGCGCAGGGTGTCGGAGGTGCATGCGCACATCGTGGCAAGCGTACGCTCAGCCCGTCGAGAATTCACGAGCTGACTGCAAGTCACGTCTCATATGTTGGTCCATTGACGCCGTCGATCGGGGACACGACATATCCGGTACCGTCGATCCGGGTCACTGCTCAGGAGCAAGATATGAACGCGCCGCCAAACATTGATCCCGTTACCGCGCATTCTGACAGCGACGTCGTGCACTGGCTGACAAACGACACGCGCGATGAGCGCTTCATTGACAATATTTTCGCTGAGCTGTGTGTCCGGCTTCAGCGAGCGGGCATTCCTGTCAAGCGGGCGTCGCTTCATCTCCTGATCTACCATCCGCAATGGCTGGGCGCCCGGATCATGTGGGCCGATGGGATGCGCGAGGCCGAGCTTGCAAGAGTTGACTACGATGTCAGAGAGCGATCCGAATATATCGATAGTCCCGCCAACGAAATCCATGACGGTGCCACCGAGGTACGCGAGAATCTCGATCGCGATCCCTCATTGGGCCGCAAGCACGCCGTCTATGATGAGATGCGGGCGAAAGGCCTGACCGACTATGTGGCGTGGCCGCTGTACCATACGCTCGGCAAGCGGCACATGGTGACCTTTGCAACCGACCGGCCCGGAGGTTTCGACGACGCGCATATCGCCGGCCTGTTGAAACTGTTGCCGGCGCTGGCGCTGGTCAGTGAAATCCGCATGAAGAACCGGCTGGCGCGGACGCTGCTCGAAACCTATGTCGGGTCGCACGCCAGCGAGCTCATTCTGGCCGGCGCCACCAGGCGCGGAAGCGGGACGACGGTACGCGCCGCCATCATGATCTGCGATCTGCGTGATTTCACGGGGATTTCCGACAACTGGCCGCGCGATGACGTCATTGATCTCCTGAACGGCTATTTCGACGCGATGTCGGAGCCGATTGCGCGACATGGCGGGGAAATACTGAAATTCATCGGCGACGGTCTGCTCGCCATTTTTCCGCTCAGCGAGCCGTCGGCCTGCGCAAATCTGTTGCGTGCCGTGGCCGAAGCCCGTCAGGCCATGGTTGCCCTGAACGAAAGGAACAGCGAAACCGGTCGTGCGCCGCTGAATTACGGCATCGGCGTCCACGTCGGAGACGTCATGTACGGCAATATCGGGTCGCGCACCCGGCTCGACTTCACCGTCATCGGTCCTGCGGTCAACATGGCTTCGCGTCTCGAAAGCCTTACCAAACAATTGGGGAAAAGGGTGCTGCTGTCCCGCGCGTTCGCCGACTTCGTCGAACGCGATTTCGATCTCGAACGCGTCGGCGAATATCCGGTGCGCGGCTTCAACGACCCGATCGAGCTGTTTGCGTATCACGGCTGAAAGCCGATCTGCCGTCCCGCTCGTCAACGCCGCCACCGAATGTGGGTTTCGGGGGTGCTAGTCCGGGCGATTTCGAGCGGCAATGCTTCGTTAGGGAACTCGATTCGGCTTCAATTTACTGCTATAAGCCTTTGAAGTTGTTAGACGATAGTAGGGCGTCTGAGGAACTGGGAATTCTGAGCGATTCCCAGCCAATGGTTTGAAATTCTCCAGAACCGAAGGATTGTGAAGCTGTTCGCTGAGTTCGTCGGCGGGCTATGCTTAGAATTTATGAGGTCACCGTCACAACCCGCAATCCAAACAGCCCTGGCGACGTCGGTTCCTGCGAGATCGGATTCTATACGGTCGTGGGGGACGTACTGAGGCTGGTCGACGCAGGCGGCGCTCCGGTTCGTACGAACAGCGGCGAGCGGATCACGGCGCGGCTTTTAGCCGGCGAAGAGGCTCGCCGCGTGGCCGGTCGGCTTACTCTCGCTCACTGGCGAAATCAGCGCGATCGAAGCGAGCTCGTGCCGGGGTTCAACGATCCGTTGCACTATCGGACGTTCGACGTGGCGTAATCGATGGAATCAGATGCCGATTTTCGAGCGGATGTAACCGACAACAACCGTAACGACAAACCGCTTCAACCACGGCATGAAGGAGCTTGCTACCTGCATCCAATATTTCCGGCGGGCCTTTCGTTCGCCAAACCGCACGGCGTTCTCTTGAAATAGCTCATCAAGATCGCCGAGCAATGCTTGTGCGGAGTTCTTAGGCGCCAAGCAGGCGATGAGAAATTCTGCGACCATGGGCGGTGACGTGGACGCGCGTTCGGTAATCGATATCACCCGTTCAAGGTCAGCGGTCAAATCAGCTAAGATTTTTGTATCTTCCCATTTTGACACGAACATGTGGACGGCTTCGCCGATCATCCGGTCACGGGCAAACGCTTCTGACGGAAGTCCGTTGACCACGAGGGATTCTGTCCCGCCACCATTAAAGGTGATGTATACCTGCACGAAATCGGCAGTTTCGTCGCCACTTTCTGTGGTCATCCACGTACACTTCACGCCATAGCTCCTGCTAGTTTCGTGCCCTGCCGCAAGCGGTCGAGCTGTTGAAGGGAGGCATTTAGGGCTGTTTGGCCCTTGCCAGTGATTTCAAAAAACATCTTCGCGCGTCCACCACGCTCTGCGGTCGCCACGCCTTGTTTGCTTTTTACAAAGCCCTTCTTTTCGAGGGTTTCGAGCGTTGCGTAAATCGTCGCCATCGGGACTTCTTTGTCTAAGCGCTTTTCGAGCTCCCCATAGATAGAGACGCCATACGCGTCGGGCTGCTTTCGCAATATTGCGAGCATTACGACTTGCTCTGTCTGCTTGAGGGTTGTGGACATCGCTGTTGATCCTCGGTTGCTTTCTTTTGCTGTCAGGTTACTTTTTAATTGCTGAGTCGGGTTGAAGTATCTTCCAATATATAGAAGAAATGACCGCCGTCAATCTTCCAGAAACTGGAAAATATGACCGGTGGATCCGTCCCGATGCCGATGAAGAGCTCAATAAAAAGCCGCCCGGAGGCGGCTCTCAAATTCGCAGCCTAGCCCAATCAACGCGGCGGGTAGTTCGCCGGGATGCTGTGCGCCTTGGCGAGCGCGTCGATAATGGCCCGCAAGTTCTTGCTGTCGCCATCGGCTTGCGAGGTCTTGAGCCCGTAGCGGAGATTGAGCGAGGCGTAATTCGCTGCTCCGGGCTGCGTGATGAATTCGCGCCGACGGATTACGCCTGCGCTAATCCGTCCGACGGCCCCGGACCGCATGCGCGAAAAACTAATTTCGTGAGCCAAATCAAACTGATTTGGGTAGTCCAGTCCGCGCACAAAAAATATTCCACTTCACAAATAACCCAAATCACCGGCCTATCTCCGGCTGTCCTGTTCCGGCAAGAGGGGCGGTCGCGCGTCGTCACGAACGTGGGACAGGATGCGGTGGACGCGAGAGCGTCGGTGCGCCAGGGCGATCGCAGGGCGGGTTGAACCTCGTGAGCGGCAGTGGGCGCGCAGGACGAACGGCGTTTGAGCGTACGGCAAAACCATGTGGTCCCGACACCCGTTGCTGGTGCCAAGTCGGCGGTAGCGACCTCTGACCCGACCGGGTCGGGCAGTCGCTTCAATCCGCCGGCGACGGTGACAAGACGAATTCGTCGCCGAGGAGAGCGTGGCATAAGCCGTCAAACCATTGCGCAGGGAATGCCGGATGCCTCCGCTGAACCTGTATGCTCGTGTGCGCATTTCCTTGCGCACCTTGCGCACGAGACCGCGGGTGCAGCGCGCACCCCGGCATTCCCTGCGTCCCTCCTTGGGGATCGCACGGCACCCTCCATTTTTCGAGGGTGAACCCCGGCAGAACTCGGGTGCATGGCGCCGCGAGATCGCGCAGCCATGAGTTTTTGCAAAGCAAGACGTGCTTTGAATGAGTCCGTTCTATCTTTAAGTCATTGTTCTGAAAGAGAAATTTGGCTGGGGAACTAGGATTCGAACCTAGACAAACAGAGTCAAAGTCTGTTGTGCTACCGTTACACCATTCCCCAAGAATTACCGTGCAGAATCAATAGCTTGTATTGTCTGTCGGGCGGCAATCGGCTGCGGCGGGATTCGCGTTTGCCCCGCCGGGCTGGCGCCGTTCTACTGTTCAGTCCGGGCCTTGGCAAGCGCGCGGCGATGCGCTTGTTGGGGCGCGAAAGCCGTGAAGCCGCGGCCATGTGCGACGCCGCGGGCGCCGCAGTCAGGACCGTGGCAAATGAGCGTATATTTCGAGGAACTCGACTTCCGGCCGACGCCGATGGGCGTGCTCAGCCTGCGGCGGCGACGCCAGCTATCGTCCGGCGTCGACATCTACGAGATCAAACTCGGCGACGAGTTCCTGATGTCCAGCCTGTTCACGGTCGCGGAGATCGCGCTGGCGCGGCTCGGACTGGCCGAATTGACGCGAACGGATCTGGATGTCGTCGTCGGTGGCCTCGGGCTCGGTTACACCGCGCAGGCCGTGCTCGAGAATCCGCGCGTGCGATCCCTGGTCGTGGTCGATGCGCTTCCCGAGATCATCGAATGGCACGAGCAGGGATTGCTGCCGCTCGGCAAGCAACTCACCGGCGATCCGCGCTGCCGCTTCGTCCAGGGCGACTTCTTTGCGATGTCAGGCCGGGCTGACGGATTCGATCCGGCGGCGCCGCGCCGCCGTTTCGACGCGGTGCTGGTGGACATCGATCACTCGCCGCGCAAGCTGCTGCATCCGCGCCATGCCGCGCTCTACGAGCCTGCCGGGCTTGCCAGCCTGGCCGAACATCTGCAGCCCGGCGGTGTCTTTGCACTTTGGTCTAATGACCCGCCGGATGAAGCATTCAATGCCGTGCTGTCAGGGGTTTTCGCAACGTCAGCGGCGCATGTCGTGACGTTCAATGACGCGCAAGGCGATCCCGGCGCCAGCAACACCGTTTATGTCGGGACCAACGCTGCCTAAGACGGGGGCACTTCGTAGGCCGGCGCTTGGGGGCACCGAACCCGCGATGATTTGTCTGCGGCTGATCTGGGGGCGGCAACTTGCCCCTGCGAAAGCGGCATGCGATGCTTGGGCGTCCAAAAATAATAAACGGACGGGGCAGGGCGGCCTCGAGCCACATGGGTTGGGAACGTTTCGGAGACAATCAACATGAGATTTAAGCATGTCCTCGGGCTGCTCTGTGCTGCCTCGATTTCTGCAGCATTGGCCGGTCCCGCGTTGGCGCAGGACAAGACCGTCAAGATCGGTGCGGTATTTCCGCTGAGCGGCGGCGCCGCCAGCGCCGGTGTCCACGCCAAGTTCGCGATCGAGACCGCGATGGACATCATCAATAACGCCCATCCCGAGCTCGGCAATTTCCCGCTGGCGAAGAATGCCGGCCTCGCGGGTCTCGGCGGCGCCAAGGTCGAAGTGGTGTTCGCCGACAACCAGGGCAGCCCGGCGACGGGTCAGAACCAGACGCTGCGTCTGATCACCGAGGAGAAGGTGGTCGCGCTCACGGGCGCCTACCAGTCCGGCATCACGCTGACGGCGAGCGCGATCGCCGAGAAATACGGCATTCCCTTCGTCAACGGCGAATCGGTGGCCGCCAATCTCACCGAGCGCGGCTTCAAATGGTTCTTCCGCGTGACGCCGGTCGCGGCGGACTTCGCCAGGATCTACTACGATTTCCTCAAGGACATGAAAGCCGCCGGGGCGAAGACCGACAATGTCGCCCTGGTGCACGACAACACCGAATACGGCACCTCGGTCGCCAGCGTCATCACCAGCGTGTTCAAGGAGAACGGTGCGAGCGTCTCCCAGGATATCGCCTATGCGGTCAACGCGACCGACGTGCAGAGCCAGGTGCTGCAGCTCAAGGAGAAGAAGCCCGACGTCGTGATCATGATCGCCTACGCCTCCGATGCGATCCTGTATCAGAAGACGATGCAGGCGCTGGACTACAAGCCGCCGATGATCATCGCCGACGATTCCGGTTATTCCGATCCTTCCTTCATCAAGGCGGTCGGCAAGATTTCGCAGGGCGTCTTCAACCGCTCGTCGTGGAGCGTCGGTCCTCCGGGCTCGCCGACCGCCATCATCGCCGACATGTACAAGAAGCGGAGCGGCGACGAGATGGATGACACGGCCGCGCGGCAGATGCAGGGCTTCTTCGTGCTCTGCGAAGCGATCGATCGTGCCGGTTCAACCGATCCCGCCAAGATCCAGGCGGCGCTGAAGGCGACCGATCTCAAGCCCGATCAGCTGATGATGGGTTACAAGGGCGTCAAGTTCGACGACAAGGGACAAAACATCCTGGCGTCCGGCCTCGTGATTCAGCTGCAGGACGGCGAGAACTACGTCGCGGTCTGGCCAAAGGCCAATGCGGAGAAGGCGCCCGTAACCCCCTACAAGGGCTGGTGACGAAACAGGGCGGAGAGCATCAATCCCCGCCTTGTTTTTGATCTTGCGACAACCGGCGTTCGCGTGGACGATCGGCCAGCCTTGACGATTTCTAGCCTTGGCGAGTGATCGCCGGGGAGATCCCGGTAGCAACCGCCCAATCGAAAAGACCAGCGGCTTCATGTCTTCCATTCTGGTTCAGGTGATCGTCGGCGGCCTTTTGCTGGGCGCGGTGTATGCGTTGTTCTCGTCAGGCCTGACGCTGATCTGGGGCATGATGAATATCGTCAATTTCGCCCATGGCGATTTCGTCATGCTCGGCATGTACGTTGCCTACGTGATCTGGGCGTTGTTTGGCGCCGGTCCCGCGGTCGGCGTGCCCGTCGCGGCGCTGCTGCTGGCGACACTTGGCATCATCGTTTACTTCGCGCTGATCCGCAGCATCATGAAGGGCCCGATGCTGGCGCAGATCCTCGGCACCTTCGGGCTGGCGCTGCTGCTGCGTTACTCGGCATTCTGGTGGTTCGGTGCCAACTTCCTGTCGCTGCCGGAAAATATCGTCGGCGGCACCTTTGATGTGTTCGGGATCAGGATCCAGGCCTCCCGCCTGTTGGCGGGCGTCGTCGCGCTTGTCGTGACCGGTGGGCTGCATATCCTGCTGACACGCACCTCATTGGGCTCGAAGATGCTGGCGGTCGCTGAAGATTCCTCCGCCGCGCAGCTGATGGGGATTCGTCCCGACAGCATGCAGGCGATCGCCTGGGCGATCGCGGCCGGCGTCACCGGTATCGCCGGCGCGTTGATCGCGACCTTCTTTTACGTGGTGCCGACGGTCGGCGAGACGCTTGGGATTGTTGCCTTCGTCACAGTGTCGTTCGGGCGGATTCGGCAGCGTGCCGGGCGCGCTGGTCGCGGGGCTCTTGATTGGCGTGATCGAATCCCTGTCGGCGTACTGGATCGGCGCTGTTTACAAGGACATCGTCGTCTATTCGCTGTTCCTGTGCTTTCTCTGGTTCCGGCCTCAGGGCCTGATGGGGAAGACGTGATGCGACGCTTGTTGTGGCCGTCGGTGGCGCTCGCGCTGGTCATCGCTTATCCGCTGTTGTTTTCGACGCCGTTCCAGCAACGGCTCGGCGCGCTGGTGCTGCTGTATGCGATCGCAGCGTCCGCCTGGAACATCGTCGGCGGCTACGCCGGCCAAGTGTCGGTCGGGCATGTCGTGTTCTTTGGTTGCGGGGCTTATGCGGCGATGGGCGCCTACGCCCATTTCGCGCTATCGCCGCTGGTTGGCATTCCCGTCGGGATCATCGTCAGCGTTGCGATTGCCGCCATCATCGGTGTGCCGACGCTGCGGTTATCAGGGCATTATTTCAGCATGGCCACGATCGCGGTCGCCGAATTGGTGCGGCTGGTCGTCACCAACACCGAATATCTCGGCGCCGGTGTCGGCCTCAGCGGGCCGACCGTGCCGCGCAATGTATTCGATCTCTCCTTCATCTCGGCACTGCCGTATTATTATCTGTTCCTGACGCTGCTGGTGCTGACGCTCGGCATCACCTGGTGGATGGCCGACAGCCGTATGGGGTTCTATTTGCGCGCCATCCGCGATTCCGAGCGGGCGGCGCGGTCGCTGGGGGCGCCGGCGAGCCGGGTCAAGCTCTACGCCTTCATGCTGAGCGCCGGTCTCACCAGCATTGCCGGCACGCTCTATGCGACGATGTTCGGCTTCGTCGATCCGGAATCCGGTCTAGGCATCCTGATCTCGGTGAAGATGCTGATCATGGCGGCGCTCGGCGGCGCCGGCCTGTTGTTCGGCCCGCTGGTCGGAGCCGCGATCCTGGTGCCGTTGGAGGAAATCTCCAACAACCTGCTCGGTGGCAAGGGCGCCGGCCTGACCTTTGTCGTTTACGGCGCCATCATCGTGCTGATCGCGCGCTTTCAACCGGGCGGCATCCTTAACCTGATCAACCGGCTTTGGGCCAAGCGCGCCAAAACGCAGGATGCGCCGGCTGTCACGGGAGCGCCCCATGCTTCTTGAAGCGCGCGCGGTGACCAAGGCGTTCGGCAGCTTCAAGGCCGTCGATGCGGCGTCCGTGACGCTGGAGCAGGGCGATATTCTCGGCCTGATCGGGCCGAACGGCGCCGGCAAGTCGACCTTCTTCAACTGTCTGACCGGCGATCTGGAGACGACCTCGGGCAAAGTGTTGTTCGAAGGCCATGATATTACCGCCATGACGCCGGAGGGGCGGGCGCAGCTCGGGCTGGCCCGCACGTTCCAGGTGCCGCAGACGTTCGAAGGCATGTCGGTGCTGGAGAACGTGATGATCGGCGCGTTCCTGCGCACTTCGCATCGCGCGGAAGCGGAAACCAAAGCTCGCGCAGTGCTGGAGCGGGTCGGCATGAGCAAATTGGCCGACGCGCCGGCACGCTCGCTCGGCACGCCCGGCCGCAAGCGGCTGGAAATCGCGCGTGCGCTGGCGACCGAGCCCAAGGCCCTGTTGCTCGATGAGGCCATGGCCGGTCTCACCCAGCGCGAGGTGCAGCTGGCGATCGATCTCGTGCGCGACATCCATCGTTCCGGCATCACGCTCGTGATCGTCGAGCACATCATGGAAGTCATCATGTCGCTGGCGACGCGCGTGGTGGTGTTTCACCAGGGCAAGGAAATCGCCCGCGGCAGCCCGCGCGAGGTCACCAGCAACCCGGCCGTTGTCGAGGCTTATCTCGGCAAGCGCGCCGCCAAGGCCGCCGCCGGCCATACGCCGATCGAATTGATGGGCGGGCCCGCGACATGACCGCATCCTTTGCTCAAGATCGAGCATCTCGAGGTCCACTACGGCGACTTGATCGGTGTGTCCGACGTTTCGCTTGAAGTGCCCGAGGGCAGCGTCGTGGCGCTGCTGGGCTCCAATGGCGGCGGCAAGACCACGACGCTCAACGCCGTAGCCGGGCTCATCCCTGTGCATTCGGGCTCGATCACATTTGGCGGACAGGAGATCGGCGGCCAGCCGGCGTTCTCGATCGTACGCAAGGGTCTGGCACTGTCGCCGGAAGGTTGGCGGCTGTTCGTGCAGCAGAGCGTCGAGAACAATTTGATGCTTGGCGCTACGCCGCTGCGTGACAAGGCGCGCACGAAGCCTCTGCTTGAACGTGTCTACCAGATATTCCCGAGACTTGCAGAACGGCGCAACCAGCGCGCGGGCACCATGTCCGGCGGCGAGCGGCAGATGCTGGCGGTGGGGCGGGCGCTCATGAGCGACCCCAAGCTGCTGATGCTGGACGAGCCCTCGCTGGGGCTCGCGCCGGCGGTGGTCGAGTCGATGTACGAGACCTTCGGGCTTCTGCATCAGGAAGGGCTGACCATCCTGCTCGCCGAGCAGTCGATCGAACTCGCGCTGGAAGTCTCTGACTTCGCAACCGTGCTTCAGGTCGGCAAGAGCGTGTTGTCCGGCACCGCCGCCGATCTCGCCAACGATCCGCAGGTGCAGAAGGTCTATCTCGGCACCGGCTAGTCTACTTCTTCATCTCGGCTTCCAGCAGCAGCAGAAGACCGCTGCCGCGACAATAATCAGCGACTATTTGATTTTGTCGTAAGCCGGCGCAAAATCGCTCAGCGGCATCGGAATGGTGATCGTTTCCTTGTTCATCGTCTGGAACGACACCTTCATCTGCTTGCCTGCCTTCAGCGCAGCAAGCTCATCGGGGGCGATCGCCGCGCTGGCGTAGCAGCCGCGGTTTTCGCAGGTCTGGATCGGCAGATCGGCGGCCTTGCCATCGTCGACCTGGAATTTGGCGCCACCCGGCAGGTTGAGGCCGAGCGGCAGTTGCACCAGCATGACCGGCGCATGGGTATCGGCGGGCACGCGAATGTTGACGAGCACGACCAGTTGTCCGGTCTTGCTGAGTACGGCGGTCTGCTCCATCGCGCATTCCAGCGGCGCGTTGCGGCTCGCGCTGGTGCATCGCGCGGCCCAGCCGGGAGCAGGCGCAGGCTCAGCGGCCGCGGCGGGCGGGGCCGGTGTTGGGGCCTGCGCCGTCTGCGGCGCGCTTTTGGATTTCGGCGCTTGCTGCGCATGGCCAAGCCCGCTCAGTCCGAAAGTCGTGACCGCCGCAAGCAACAAGTATCGGATGCAAATCATCACTGAGCCGGCTCCAGAATGAAGGTCTTTTCGGATGTGCCGGTGCGTGAACGATGCCAAACTACTCGGCCAGGTTACTCGGCGGCTTCCTTGATCGCGCCGTGCGCGTCGGCGTGCCGATCCTGATCGGCATTGTCAGATCGGCCCCGGCCCGCAAACATGTTCGATAGCTTGTCGAGATAGAGATAGATCACCGGCGTTGTGAACAGCGTCAGCGCCTGGCTCACGATCAGGCCGCCGACCATCGCATAGCCAAGCGGTTGACGGATCTCCGAGCCGGTGCCGGTGCCCAGCATCAGCGGCACGCCACCGAGCATCGCGGCCATCGTCGTCATCATGATCGGACGGAAGCGGAGCAGGGCGGCCTTCCGGATTGAGTCTTCCGGCGACAGGTGCTCGTCGCGCTCGGCCGAGATCGCGAAGTCGACCATCATGATGCCGTTCTTCTTGACGATGCCGATCAGGAGGATGATGCCGATCAACGCGATCAGGCTGAAATCGTATCCGAACGCCATCAGGATCGCGAGCGCGCCGACGCCGGCCGAAGGCAGCGTGGACAAGATCGTGAGCGGGTGGATGTAGCTCTCGTAGAGAATGCCGAGGATCAGATACACCACGACGAGTGCGGCCATGATCAGCAGCGGTACGGTACCGAGCGATTGCTGGAACGCCTGGGCGGTGCCCTGGAAGCTCGAATTGAGCGTTGCCGGCGCACCGAGGTCGGTCATCGCCTTCTGCACCGCGTCGGTCGCCTGACCGAGCGCCACGCCCTGGGCAAGGTTGAAGCTGATGGTGATGGCCGGGAACTGGCCCTGGTGGCTGATCGAGAGCGAACGGACCGGCACGCTGCTCCAGGTCGCGAACGTCGCCAGCGGCACCTGCTCGCCGGTCAGCGGCGACTTGATGTAGAGCTTGTTGAGGGTGTCGAGGCTGCCCTGCAGCTCGGGCAGGATTTCCAGGATCACGTGATAGCTGTTGAGCTGCGTGAAATATTGCGTGACCTGGCGCTGGCCGAACGCGTCATACAGCGTGTCGTCGATCAACTGCGGCTGGATGCCGTAGCGTGACGCGGTGTCGCGATTGACGTTCAGCTGCAACGTGGTGCCCGAGCTCTGCTGGTCGGTCGCGACGTCGCGAAGTTCGGGCAGCGTCTGCATCTTGGCCAGAATCTTCGGTGCCCATTCGTTGAGCTCGTCCAGATTGGCATCCTGCAGCGTGAATTCGAACTGCGTTCGCGTCGGACGGCCGCCGAGACGCACGTCTTGCGCGGCCTGCATGAACAGCCTTGCGCCCTCGATTTTATCGAGCTTGGGACGCAGCCGGGTGATGATCTGTTGCGCGCTGGCCGTGCGTTCGTCGCGCGGTTTCAGCGTGATGAACATGTTGCCGTTGTTGCCGGCCCGGCCGCTACCACCGATGTTCATCGCGACGGTCGCGACGTCGGGGTCGGCACGTACGATGTCGCCAAGCGCTTCCTGGCGCTGCTTCATGGCTTCGAAGGAAATGTCCTGCGAGGCTTCAGACGTGGCCGAGATCAGGCCGACGTCCTGTTGCGGGAAGAAGCCCTTTGGAATGATGACGAAGAGATAAACCGACAGCGCGAGCGTCGCGAAGAAAACCATGAGCGTGGTCCGCCGCCAGCTCATGGCGACGTCGAGGCCCCGCTCATAGGCGTGCAGCATGGCGTCGAACGCCCGCTCGCTCCACTCGTAGAACTTGCCGTGCTTGGTTTCGCTGTGCGCGCGCAGGAAGCGGGACGCCATCATCGGCGTCAGCGTCAGCGACACCACCATCGAGACGAAGATCGTCATCGTCAGCGTCACCGCGAATTCGCGGAACAGGCGGCCGATGATGCCGCCCATCAGCAGCAGCGGGATCAGCACCGCGACCAGCGAGATACTGATCGACACGATGGTGAAGCCGATTTCGCTGGAACCCTTGAAGGCGGCGGCGAGTGGCTTCTCGCCCTCCTCGATATAGCGCGTGATGTTTTCCAGCATCACGATGGCGTCGTCGACCACGAAACCGACGGCGATGGTCAAGGCCATCAGCGACAGATTGTCGAGCGTATAGCCGAACACCCACATCAGGGCGCAGGCGCCGAGCAGTGCCAATGGCACCGTCACGGTCGGAATGACCGTGGCCCAGAAACTGCGCAGGAAGACGAAGATGACCATCACGACCAGCGCGATGGTCAGCAGCAGCGTAAATTGAACGTCGGAGACCGCGGCGCGGATGGTCTGGGTACGGTCGCTGATGACCTCGATCTTGATCGCCGGCGGGATCGCGGCGACCAGCCGCGGCAGCAGCGACTTGATCTTGTCGACGGTGTCGATGACGTTGGCGCCCGGCTGCTTGTACACCACCAGGAACACGCCGCGTTTGCCGTTGGCCCAGGCCGCCTGCTTGGCGTCTTCCGGTCCGGTGACCGCTTTGCCGATGTCGCGGATACGCAACGGGCCGCCGTTGCGGTAGGCGACGATGACGTCGTTCCAGTCCTTGGAGTCCAGCAACTGGTCGTTCGAGTAGATCGTATAGGCGCGCGTCGCTCCGTCGATGTTGCCCTTCGGGCTATCGACCGTCGTGATCGCGATCTGGCTGCGGACGTCCTCGAGCGACAGGCCCTTGGCGACCAGTTTTGCCGGATCGACCTGGATCCGGACCGACGGCTTTTGCTGACCGCCGATGGTGACCTGGGCGACGCCGGAAATCTGGCTGATCTGCTGGGCGAGCTGGGCATCGACCGCGTCACTGACCGTGGTCAGCGGCAGCGAGTCCGATGTTGCCGACAGCAGCAGGATCGGCGAGTCCGCCGGGTTGACCTTGCGGTAGGTCGGCGGCGAGGGGAGATTCTTCGGCAACTGGCCGCTGGCAGCGTTGATGGCGCCCTGCACGTCGTTGGCCGCGCCATCGATGCTGCGGTTGAGGTCGAACTGAATCGTGACCGCGGCGGTTCCCAGATAGCTCGTCGAGGTCATCTGGGCGATGCCGGGAATCTGCGCGAACTGGCGCTCAAGCGGCTGCGCCACCGAGGAGGCCATGGTTTCCGGGCTGCCGCCCGGCAACGTCGCGGTGATCTGGATGGTCGGGAAGTCGACCTGGGGCAGGGGTGCTACGGGAAGCAGCGGATAGGCGACGAGGCCGACGAAGAGAATGCCGGCCATCATCAGCGAAGTGCCGATGGGATAGCGAATAAACGGTGCTGAAATCCCGTCGCTCATTCTTGTTGAACCTTGGATTGCGCCGGATCGGAACTGGCTACCGCTGTGCTGACGAGGCTGCCGGGCGAGACCTTGTACTGGCCGGCCGTGATCACTTGCTGTCCCGGCGTAAGACCTTCTTCGATCACCGAGCGTCCGTCGATCGACGCGCTGACCTTGACCTTGTGCAACTCGGCCTTGTTGTCCTGATTGACGGCATAAACGTAGAGTCCGCTGGTGCCGTGCTGGATCGCATCATCGGGCACCACGGTGGCGTCCTTTAGCGTCTTGACCAGAAGCCGGGTCGAGACCGACTGGCCGGGCCACAATGCGTGGTTCTTGTTCTCGAACACCGCCTTGAGACGAATGGTGCCGCTGGTGCTGTCGACCTGATTATTGACCACCGACAGCGTTCCCTCGGCCAGCGGCTTCTTGCCGTCGGTCGTGATGGCGATGACCTTGAGTGCTCCGGCCGCCTGGCCCTCGTTGATGTAGGGAAGCTGCTCTTCCGGCGCAGTGAAGATCACGGCGATCGGCTCGATCTGGGCGATGGTGACGATACCCGTCTGGGTCGATGCATTGACGATGTTGCCGATATCGACCTGACGCAGGCCGGCGACGCCCGAGATCGGCGATTTGACCTGGGTATAATCGAGCTGGGTCTGGGCGTTGAAAATGGCCGCTTCATCGGCCGCGATCTGCGCGGTCAGCATCTGCACCGTGGTGCGCTGGGTGTCCGTCTGCTGCTTGGTCGCGAATTCGCCGAGCTTGGTGAAGCGCTGCAGATCGAGATTGGCGTTGGCGATATTGGCCTCGTCCTGGACCTTCTTGGCTTTGGCTTGATCCAGCGTTGCCTGGTAGGGCCGGGGATCAATCTCCACCAGCAAGTCGCCCTGGTTGACCATCTGGCCTTCCTTGAAGGCGACCTTGTCGATCTGGCCATCAACGCGGGTCCGCACCAACACCGTGTTGAAACCCTGCACGGTTCCGAGCCCGGTCAGATACACCGGAAAGTCTGCTTTCTGGACCGGCGCGGTGCTGACGCGGATGGGGTTGCGCGCTGACTTCTGTGCGCTGGCGGCCTTGGCCGCGGCCTCCTGTCCGCTCTGGTAGCGGTCCCAGCCGTAATAGCCTGCGGCCGCAACCGCTACGATCAATGAAACCCGGATAATGGTGCGCGATTTTTTCATGTTAGCTCGTTGTTACCCGAGAAGGCCCGCCGGTTCAAAAATAAAGAAATTGTAACGTATTCAAACTGGTTTTGGCACTCCAGATATAATATGCGTGCACTTAATGTGTAAACACACTATCCTTCGAGAATCCTAAACATTTCGACAGGTTTGGGGACCCGGAAAGCCCATGGTTCTCGACTTAAAACTCGAATTCGTCGCGCAACTTGTGGAGAGCTCGCGGCTCTTGCGCAACTACATTGATCATCGCGCCAAGGGCCGCGGCACGACCCGGGCGCAGTGGATCGTGCTGTTCCGGCTGCGGGAACAGGAAGGGCTGTCGCAAGTCGATCTGGCGGATGTGCTTGAACTGCAACCGATCTCGCTGGTGCGCTTGCTTGACCGGCTGGTCGAGCATGGCTTGCTGGAGCGGCAGCATGACCCCCGGGACCGACGCGCCAACCGGTTGTTCCTGACGGCGGCCGGCCGTCAGTTGGTCGACGATCTCGACAGCCTGCGCGCTTCCATTGCGCAAACCGTGCTGCAGGATGTCTCCTCGGAGGCGATCCAGACCACTCTCGAAACGCTCCAGGCGATCAAGGACCGGATCAAGGGCCTCGCAGAGCCTGACGACGTCGCGGCCAAGTAGCTGGCAAGTAGCGGCTGACCGGCAGCACATCACCCGTGGATAGCGCGCAAGCAATCGCGGCAGATCGTATGCGTTTGCCCAATGGCTGATCGCGCCGACGGATTCCAAATCGCGCATCGGGTGTTCCGGTTGTCACCAGGGCGGGCGTCGTCCATATCACCGCGCGAACCTAACGCCGAACCAGCCGTCAGCCGGAGACCATCATGGATGAACTGAACGGACGCATGCTTGCGTCTCAGATATTGATCACAGGCTTGATCGCGCGCGTCGCCAATGAGTCTCGCGATCCCCTGCGGTTTCTCACTGACTTTCGCGACGAGATCCGAGCGGTGGTGAAGGGCGTCAACATCGCCGGAATGGAAAACACCGATCGCGTGCGACAGGTTGCGCAACAAACCGTCGACGAATTGTTCTCGCTGATGAAGCCGCCCAGCACCGATTGACGACACCATCGTGAAAAGCAAAAAAGGCCTGATTTGCAGGCATTTCTTGCTTTAGTTTAGAACGCTTCAAATCTGAATTTAGAACGGTTTCAAACTACGATTTAGAATCGTTTTTAACTGGACAGATTCAAACACTTCGCCGCCGTATTCGCATTGACCCGATTTTTCTCGCTCGATAACCAACATGCGGGCGCTCATCGTGAATGATCCACGTGAGCAGATCGCATTTTGGTTAAGGGGCGAGTTAGGATGAATAAGGCAAAGACGCCGAGGTCGCTGCGTTCGAACGCAGCGCTGAACTCGGTCAGCGAAACGTTCGACAATTATTCCGGCCGCAAGGTGTCGGCAGTCGCGGGCCTGATGGCCGTGGCTTCCTTCTCCGGTACCGCCGAAGCGCAACAATCAAACCTCCCGCCGGTGACGGTCGATGCTCCCGTCACGCGCCCGCGTCCGACCGTCTCGAAACCGACGTCGGACCAGATCCGCGCCCGCAATGCCCTGCGGCGCGCGGCGCGGCGGTCGCAACAGGCGGCAGCCGCACCGGTGCCGTATCCCAACGCCGGCACGCTGAGCCCCGATCGCAACCCCTATGCGGACGCGGCGGCGCCCTACAAGGTCGATCACATTCAGGCGTCGGGCAAATTTCCCGAGCCGTTGTTGAACACGCCGAAGACCGTCACGGTGCTGAGCAAGGAAGTACTGGCCGACGAGAACGCCACATCGTTGAAGCAGGCGGTGCTGAACACCGCCGGCGTGACGCTCGGTACCGGCGAGGGTGGCAATGCCTTTGGCGACCGGTTCTTCGTTCGTGGCTTCGATACCCGCAATGACATCTTCATCGACGGTGTCCGCGACTCCGGCGTCAGCGTCCGCGAGAATTTCTTCACCGAGCAGATCGAGATCCTGCGCGGACCAGGCTCATCGTTTGCCGGCCGTGGCACCACAGGCGGTGCGATCAACATCGTCACCAAGCAGGCGACCACCGAAAAGTCATTCTACAACATGGATACGACGTTCGCGACCGACAGCACCAAGCGGGTCACGCTCGACGTCAACCAGGTGATCAGCCCGACCCTGGCGATCCGCGCTGGCGGCCTGTTCCAGGACGCCAGCGTCGCCGGCCGGAGCTACACCACCGACGATCGCGGCGGCGGCTTCGTGGCGTTGAAGTGGGCACCGGTTGACGCGGTAAAGGTGAACGCGAACTACATTCACACCGACATCCACGGATTGCCGGACTTCGGCGTGCCGTATTATCGGCCGGGTCCGACCAACGCCGCCGGTCTATATACGACTACAGCCGGCGGGCCAGCGCCGGACTTCGGCGTCAATCGCAACAATTTCTACGGCTTCGTCAATCGCGATTTCTTCGAGGTCCACCAGGATCTCGGCACCATCAACACCGAAGTCCAGATCACGCCCGATCTCGTTATCAGCGACAAGGTGAGGGCTTCGCGTTCGACGTTGAATTACATTGGCACGATTCCGGAGACACCGAACTATGCGGCGGGAACGCTGACTGCCAACCCGCAGAGCCGCTATCAGCCGACCGAGGTCGTCGCGAACCAGACTGAGGCGACCTACAAGTTTACGACCGGCGACTGGCATCACACCGCGCTTGCGGGTGTGGAGATTTCCCGGGAGACCTCAAGCATCGATACCTACACGGGCTTGACTTCGGAAACGGTGGGCAACACCTCCACCAGCCCCGGCTCGTTCAACAACGTCAGCATTTTCAATCCCCAACTCACGTTTCAGCCGTTCGGCACGCCGAGGCTTACCGGATTGCCCACGCAGATCGCCATCGACACCGCGAGTGGATATTTGCTCGATACCGCCAACTACCGTGATTTGCTGATCCTCAATGGCGGGATCCGGTACGACGACTACAATATCAAAGCCAGCGGCTTTGGCACAGTGAACGGGATCGGGGGCACCTGGGGAGCGCAAGCTGCGGATTTCGGGATGCCGAACTTCAACCTCGGCCTCACGTTAAAGCCGCTGCCGATTACCAGCGTGTATGTTGCTTATGCGACGTCGTCGGACCCAGTGGGTTCTGAATTTGACGGCACCAGCGCGAATTACGGAGGATTGGCGCCCGTCCTCAACGGCAACTCAAACCAGATCTTCGGGCCAATGCAGAACACGGCGATCGAGGTTGGTAACAAATGGGAATTGTTTGACCGCCATTTGCTCGTGAGTGGCGCTCTGTTCCAGACCGATGTCACCAATGCGCGTGAGTCGGTGAACGCTAATAAGACAGCCCCGGTCCCCGGCTGTCCCTATCCGACCAACGGCGTGGGCACGATTTCCTGCGTCAGCGCTGGCGCGGCCTATCAAATCCGCGGCGTTGATCTTGAAGTCAGCGGCAAGATCACGGACAAATGGAGCGTGTTCGGCGGCCTGGTACTGATGAAGTCGGCGGTAACGAGGTCGCTGGTTCCTTCGGCCAACCCTGCATTATTCCCCACAAACGTTGGTCTGCCGCTCGCCAACATCGCCAATCAGTCCTTCAGCCTGCTTAGCAAGTATCAGATCGACGACCGATGGGAAGTTGGCGGACAGGCCGTGTATCGTTCGAAGATGTACGGCGGCACCTTGCTTGCCGCAAACCAGGGCACGTCGCTGCCGAGCTTCTGGCGCTTCGACACCTTCGCGGAGGCGAAGATCGACCAACACTGGACCGCGAAGCTGTTCGTCAACAACATCTTCAACAAGCTCTATTACACCGCCCTGTACCAGAGCGCGTTGCCGTTCGTTCTGGAAGCACCTGGGCGCACGGCGGCGTTGCAGATTTCGGCAAGATTCTGATTGTCGGGCGATGCTGACATGCGTTCCGAATGTCCTGAGCAAAAGCGATGTGGCGGATTTCCGCCGCATCATGGATGAGTGCGCCTGGGAAGACGGCCGCTCGACGGCCGGCGCGCAATCGGCTCTTGTAAAAAGAAACGAGCAGTTGCCGCCGGACAGTGAGACGGCGCGCAAGCTTGGCAACCGCGTGATCTCGGCGCTGACAGCCAATCCACGCTTCATTTCGGCGGCGGTGCCGCTCCATATCTTTCCGCCGCTGTTCAATCGCTACGTAGCAGCGGACAGTCACCATTTCGGCATCCACGTCGACAATGCCGTGCGCGGCGATCATTTGACCGGCCTGCGCATCCGCACCGATCTGTCGGTCACGTTATTTTTATCGGAGCCGGATGAGTACGACGGCGGCGAACTTGTCGTCGAAGACCTCTATGGATCCCATGAAATCAAGCTGCCGGCCGGCGATCTCGTAGTTTATCCTGCGTCTAGTTTGCATATGGTCACCCCGGTCACCCGGGGTGTCCGGGTTGCGTCTTTTTTCTGGCTGCAGAGCATGATACGAGATGCCCATGCCCGCAGCCTGATCTACGACCTCGACACCGCTATTCAGGCCCTGGTGGAGCGTCTTGGGCGCGATGACCCTGAAACGGTCAAATTGACCGGCATCTATCACAATCTGATCCGCTACTGGGCTGAAGTATGAAGAGATCATTGTTTCGAGCGACTTGGTTTCGAGCGACCTTTGCTGGCATCGTCGCGTTGGCGATGCTGTCGCCTGTGCTCGCGCAGCAGAAGGCAATCCAAGGCGCGCCGCAGGCAGTGCCGTCCACACCGCCCGTCACGGCCACACCGCCCGTCACGGCCGCGCAGCCCACGGCAGCGGCTCAGCCCGCCGCTGCAGTGCAGCAGGCTCCAGTTCAGCCGGCGCCAGTTCAGTCGGCGCCGCCGGTCCCTGCACCCGTGGCGGCCACTCAACCCGCTGCCGCACCGGCCGCTTCCGATGCGTCGGCGCCACCGGCCGATGGTGCCGGCAAGGTACTGAAATCGACGCCGGTGGCGCTCAAGGAGTTGTCGCCCTGGCTGATGTTCCAGAATGCCGACATCATCGTCCAGACGGTGATGGTCGGGTTGGCCTTTGCCTCGCTGGTGACATGGACGGTATTCATCGCGAAGATGATCGAGCTGTCGGTCGCGCAAGGCAAACTGCGCGGGGCGCTGCGCAAGATCGCCGAGGCGCGGTCGCTGGCGGAGGCACAATTCGCGCTGGGCGCCAAGGATAGCCTGTTGTCGCGGTTGCTCGCCGCGGCGATGGGCGAAGCGCGGGCGTCGGCAGGAATCTCCAGCGACGAGGGTATCAAGGAACGGGCCGCATCGAGCTTTGGCGAAATCGTCCGCGCCGAAGGGCGCCGGATCAGGACCGGGATGGGACTATTGGCGACGATCGGCGCGACATCGCCGTTCGTCGGTCTGTTCGGCACCGTCTGGGGCATCATGAACAGCTTCATCGGCATTTCGAAATCGCAGACCACGAACCTTGCGGTGGTAGCGCCCGGCATCGCCGAGGCGCTGCTCGCGACCGCGTTCGGTCTGGTCGCGGCGATCCCGGCGGTCATCATCTACAATCACTTCGCGCGGGTGACCAAGGGCTACATGGAACTGGTCAGCCGCTCGTCGGGTGCGGCGGCACGGTTGTTGTCGCGCGATCTCGATCGCAGCCACGGCAGCGCGCATTCGCGCGCAGCGGAGTAGCCGATGGCCATTTCGCTCTCCGACAGCGATCTCGACGACGACGATTTCGGGGAGACCCATGAGATCAACGTCACGCCGTTCATCGACGTCATCCTGGTCCTCCTGATCATCTTCATGGTGGCGGCGCCGCTGTCGACCGTCGATCTCCCGATCGATCTGCCGTCGTCGACCGCAACTCCGCAAAAGAAGCCGGACAAGCCGACCTATGTCAGCATCAAGCCGGATCTCGCGGTCGCGGTCGGTGAGAATCCGGTCAAGCGAGTCGATCTGGTTCGCACGCTCGACGGCATGCCTGACTCGAGCAAGGATCGTGCTATTTTCCTCCGCGCCGACCGCGCGGTGCCCTATGGCGAGTTGATGGACGTGCTGGAGATCCTGCGCGCCGGGGGCTACACCAAGATCAAGCTGGTGGCGCTGGAAGGCGTTCCGAATCCCGACGCCTCGCCGCCATCCGCGCCTGCAAATCCAACCCCCTGAACGGTGGCTGATTCGAGATGACCGACCTCGACACCGAACAAAAGCCATCGCGGCGCCTGTGGATCCTGGCGGCGGTGGGTGCGCTCGTGCTGCATGTCGGTTGCGGCGCGCTGGCGTTCGCGCATCTGCGGGGGGATGAGGACGCCGACTATCTCGGCGCGCAGGGCGACATCGGTATCGAGCTCACCTCGGCCAGTGCCGAAGAAACCGATCTTCCGGCCGGACCGGACGCCGACGCCTCGGTGGCATCGCCCGCGCTTGCCGAGCAGAAGGCCGAGGTCAAGGAAACCGAGCTGCCGAAGGATACGCCCACCGAAACCGAAGACCCCGATCGGGTGGTGACGACGACCGACAACGCCAAGCCCAAGGAAGACGATCCGAAAGTCGCCGCGGTGCAGACCTCGGCATCGGAAGAGTCCGTGGCGCAGGAAGCCACCGCGCGGCAGAACATCGAAGGCACACGCGAGTCCAATACGCCGACGGTTGTTCACCAGGGCATCGGCAAGGACGCGCAGCAAATGGTGGCGAAATGGCAGCACCAGCTAGCGGCCTACCTCAACCTTCATCTGCGCTATCCCGAAGTCGAAAAAGCGCGGAAGGAGATCGTCAAGGTCAAGGTCTCATTCGTGCTTGATCGGTTCGGGCATATCGTCTCGACGCGGGTCGTGCAGGGTTCTGGCGACGCGGCCTACGACGCTGCGGCGCTCGAGATGTTCCGCAAGTCCGATCCCGTGCCGCGGCCGCCTCCGGCGCAGGCTGACGAGACTTTGGAATTTACGCAGGATGTGCTGTTCCGGCCGTCGGATTTCAAGAAAAAGAGCTGATACTGCTTACGCGATTTTCGGGTAAGCGGTCACGGTCAAAGGTCAGATTCAGCTTTGCCTTCCTCTCCCGCGAGGGGAGAGGAAGGCAATCGATTGCATCACTACGCCAGTTTGCTGGTTAGCTTTTCTTCACCAGCGGACAGACGCTCTTCTCGAGTGGCAGCCAGGCTTCGTCGGCCGGGATGGTGGCGATCAGCTTGTAATAGTCCCACGGATATTTCGATTCCGAGGGCTTCTTCACCTCGAACAGATAGGCCGGGTGGATCTTGCGGCCGTCGATCCGGATCGAGCCCTTGCCGAACAAGAGATCGTCGGTCGGCAACTCCTTCATCTTGGCAACCACGGCGCGACCGTCATGCGGATTGCCGCCGAGCGCCTCCAGCGCCTTGAAGTAATGGATCAGCGACGAATAGACGCCCGCCTGCACCATGGTCGGCGGGTTCTTCTTGAACCGCTCATTGAAGCGTTTGGTGAAGGCGCGGGTCTGGTCGTTCATGTCCCAGTAGAAGGTCTCGGTGAAGTTGAGGCCCTGCGCGACATTGAGGCCGAGCGCGTTGACGTCGGTGATAAACATCAGCATGCCCGCCAGCTTCTGGCCGCCGGCGACGATGCCGAACTCCGCCGCCTGCTTGATCGCGTTGGTGGTGTCGCCGCCGGCATTGGCAAGGCCGATCACCTTGGCTTTCGAGTGTTGCGCCTGCAGCAGGAACGAGGAGAAGTCCGCATTGTTGAGCGGGTGCTTGACGCCGCCGAGTATCTTGCCGCCGCTGGCGGTGACGACGGCGCTGGTGTCGCGTTCAAGCGCCTGTCCGAATGCGTAATCCGCGGTCAGGAAGAACCAGGTGTCGCCGCCCGACTTGACCAGCGCCTTGCCGGTCCCGTTGGCGAGCATGTAGGTGTCGTAGACCCAATGCACCGTGTTCGGCGAGCATTGCGCGCCGGTGAGATCGGACGACGCCGAACCGGAATTCAGGTTGACGACGTTTCGTTCCTTCGCGACGTTGGCAACGGCAAGGCCGACGCCGGAGCTGGCGAGATCGACGAACACGTCTACTTTATCGACGTCGATCCACTGCTTGGCGATGTTGGCGCCGACATCCGGCTTGTTCTGATGATCCGCCGAGATCAGATCGATCTTCCAGCCCTTGGCCAGCAACCCGGAATCTTCGATCGCCATTTGCGCGGCGACCGCAGAGCCGGGGCCACCGATATCCTGATAGAGTCCCGATTGATCGCCGAGGCTTCCGACCTTGACGACCTTGTCGAGCTTCTCCTGGGCCGCCGCACTGCCGGCCAACACCAGACCTGTCGTCAGCAGCAACGCTGCAACTAATTGTTTCATTTCCCCCTCCCAAGGTTCTTCCTGGCTTAAGCCAGAAAATATGCAGCCAGTATGCCCTGCATTGTCAGGGCCGCCTAGCCGCTGCGGTAAAATGGCCCGCATCGGGTCCTGATGACGGCTGGCGCGATCTGGAGAAAAAGGTTGCGGCGGTGGTTCGTCAATTGCCGCCGCAAGACCAGGCCCGCGTCGCGATCCTGGCATCGAATTACGGAGAGGCGGCAGCGCTCGACGTCTGCGGCCGTGAGGACGGGCTACCGCCGGCGCTGAGCGGTCACAATCAATACTGGCTCTGGGGGCCACGCGGTCATGATGGTTCGCTGATCATCCACGTCGGTGGCAATGCCGAGCCGTGGCGGCGGATCTGCGGCTCGATCGAAGATATCGGGAGTTTTGGTAACCCCTACACCATGCGCTACGAGAACGACCGCCCGATCTTTATCTGCCGCGACTTGCGTATGCCGCTCGACCGTCTCTGGAACAGGTTGAAGCGTTTCCGCTAACGCTCCTGTCAGCGCCAGTAATATCGGATCCCGACATAGACCACGGCCAGGCAGGCAAAGATCAAGGCGGCGGGAAGCGGGCGCTTGGCCTGCGGGCCGCTTTTGGCTTTGGCCTTTTGCGGGGCTGGACGTTTGAAGGCCGTGACGTTGTCGGTCATCGGTTCGCTTACATGCGTCAGCACGTCGGGCGGCGTGCCCTTGCCGCCCATCTCCGCGTAGTAAGCGCGGTACATCAGATTGATGGTGGCGTCGCTCGCTTCCGCCTCCGGCAGCTGCTTGAGCAACTCCTTGTAGCTGGCCAGGAAAGTCTGGGCTTCGGCGGGCAGGGCGGAGGCACCGTTCAGCTTGGCCATCATCTTCCAGGTCGCGAAATCCGCGCGCGCCTTGGTATCGGCACGGCGCGCAATCATCATGTCGGCAGCTTTGATCAAAATGGCCTCAGATACGTCAGGCGGCGGATGATTGGATAACAACTACGCGTTGCCGGTGACCAGGAGTAGTAGCCGGATTACATAGCCGGTCACCGTCCGCAGTATCGATGAAATAACATCAAGATTTAGACCGAGCCGGGTGCCGAGCATCGGAAGCAGGATCAGAAGGCCGATCAGGATGAGCATGCCATAGGGTTCCAGGCGGGACAGTGGCACAGCGAGTGCGTTCGGCAAGAGCCCGACGGCGACCCGGCCACCATCCAGCGGGGGAATCGGAAGCATGTTGAAAACGGCAAGCACGACATTGATAACAAGCGCGTTTTTCAGGTTGTCGAAGATCCATTGGGTGGCGTTTTCGGGGGCAAAGCCGAGGAGGTGAAGGGCCGCCGCGGCGACCAGCGCCAGCGCGATATTGGTCGCCGGGCCTGCCAGCGCCACCCAGACCATGTCGAGGCGGGGATGGCGCAGCGCCCGAAAATTCACCGGCACCGGCTTGGCATAGCCGAACAGAAACGGTGAATTGGACAACAGCAGGATCGCCGGCAGCAGCAGGGTGCCGAACGGATCGATGTGCTTGAGGGGATTGAAACTGACACGGCCGAGCTGCCAGGCCGTGTTATCGCCGAGCCGGTGCGCGACAAAGCCGTGGGCCGCCTCATGAAACGTGATGGCGATCACGACCGGCAGGACCCAGACCGACACCGCATAGATTGTGCTGTTTTGAAGCAATCGATGTCCCCGCCCGGTTGAACTGATCGCGCGACGCTAGCACGTAAAAGCGTCAGCCCGGAACCGTCTGCGGATATTGCGGTAAACCATCCTCTAGCGTCACCCAGGCCATTTTCTCGCTGACCCAGATGTGTTCGGTCGGCGCAAAGGCGTGGCGGTCATCGAAAACGGCCAAAGCGACGCCCGCCATGGTGCCGTCCTTGCGCCGGGAGAACAGCCGGGTGCCGCAGCGCGGGCAGAACACCCGGTCGAGCCGCTCCGACGAGGCGTAGCTGGCGGTTTCGCCTTCGATGGCAAGCGCCTTCTGATCGAACAGAGCGCGCGCATAGAACGGCGATCCCATCGCCTTCTGGCAGTTGCGGCAGTGGCAGATGCGGACGTTGACGGGCGCACCCATCGCCTTGAAGCGCACTGCGCCGCACAGACATCCGCCTTCCCTGACCATGACGCCTCCGCTTTCGGCCGGGGCCTAATAGGTTGCGCGTCCGCCGGAAATGTCGAACACGGCGCCGGTGGAGAACGCGCAGTCCTCCGAGGCGAGCCACGCCACCATCGCCGCGAGTTCTTCCACCAGCACGAACCGTCCTTTCGGAATCTTCGACAGCATGAAGTCGATGTGCTGTTGCGTCAGCTGGTCGAAGATCGCGGTCTTGGCGGCGGCAGGCGTCACCGCATTGACCGCGATCTCGTGGCCTGCGAGTTCCTTGCCCAGCGATTTCGTCAGCGCGATCAGGCCGGCCTTCGAGGCCGAGTAGTGCGCGGCGTTGGGGTTGCCTTCCTTGCCGGCGATCGAGGCGATGTTGACGATGCGGCCGTAGTTTTGCTTGACCATCGAAGGCACGATCGCCTTGCAGCAGATGAAGGGGCCGTCGAGATTGATGCGCATGACCTTGCGCCATTCCTCGAGGTCGGTTTCCCAGACCGTCTTGTTGATGCCGGCGATGCCCGCATTGTTGACCAGGATGTCGATCTTGCCGAGTGCTTTCAGCGTGGCGTCGCGGGTGTTTTCGACCGCGGCCAGATCGGACACATCGACCTTGAATGCGGTGACCGAAGAACCGATTTCCTTGCCGATTTCCTTGGCGGTCTTTTCGGCGAGCGGCAAATCGTGATCCCAGATCGCGACCTTGGCGCCGGAGGCCACAAAACGCTCGGCGATAGCGCGCCCAAAACCCTGCGCGCCGCCGGTGACGACGGCACAGCGGCCGTTCAGATCGATCTTGTTCATGGGGGAGATCCTTTCATTCTTGGTGACCCTCATGGTGAGGAGCGCGCTCTTGCGCGCGTCTCGAACCATGAATGCAAACATCCCTCATCCTTCGAGACGCTTGCTTCGCAAGCTCCTCAGGATGAGGACCCCTTTAAAGCGTCCAGCCGCCGTCGATGATATGCGCGACGCCGGTGGTGAAGGCGCTCTCGTCGCTGGCGAGGTAAACCGCGAGTGAGGCGATCTCGTCGGCTGTGCCGAGCCGTCCCATTGGCTGGCGGCTGATGAACATCTCGCGGCCGTTCGGACCTGCGGCGGCGGCGCGGTCGAGCATCGAGGGCGTCTCGATCGTGCCGGGGCAGATGCAGTTGCAGCGAATGCCCTTGGTGATGAAGTCGATGGCGACCGCGCGTGTCAGCGCGGCGACCGCAGCCTTGGTCGCACCGTAGACGTAGCGATTGGGCGCGGCCTTGAACACGCCGGCGGCGGAGGAGATGTTGACGATCGAACCGCCACCTTTTTCGAGCATGGCGGGCAGGAACGACCGGATCGTGCGATGCATCGATTTGACGTTGAGGTCGAACGAGAAGTCCCAGTCCTCATCGGAGCATTCGAGCACCGAACCGTGATGGACGAATCCGGCAGCATTGAGCAGGATATCGACCTTGCCGACGCGCTTGGCCATGGCGGCGACCGCCGCACTGTCGCGCGCGTCGAGCCGCGCCACTTCGGACACGCCGTCCTTGGTGAGCAAGGCGACCTTGCTTTCGTCGAGATCGGTCGCGAAAACCGTGGCGCCTTCGCGTGCAAAGGCCAACGCGCAGGCGCGGCCGATACCGACCGCGGCGGCGGTCACGAATGCGCGTTTGCCTTTCAGGCGGTCTCCCATGTCGTTCTCCTAATAAGTTTTCGTTTTGGATATATGCTCGAACCAGTCGTCCCTGCGAACGCAGGGACGACGAAGCGGCTGTCGAATGCCTAGTGATTATCCCGCGCGACACCGACCTTGCCGGCGATGTCGTGGTAGCGCGTGGCGAATTCCATGCAGGCGCCGGTGGCCTGTTGGCCGACGGTCGAGCGATAGAGTTCCTGCCAGGGCGTCTGGTTGGCCGGAATCGGAAAGCCGCCTTTGGCCTTGAGTTCGGCGCGGCGCCGTTTCAACTCCTCGTCCGAGATCAGGATGTTGGCGCTGCCCTTGTTGAGGTCGATCCGGACCTTGTCGCCGGTCTTGAGGATCGCAAGCCCGCCGTCGGCGGCGGCTTCCGGCGTCGCGTTCAGGATCGAGGGCGAACCCGATGTGCCGGACTGGCGACCGTCGCCGATGCACGGCAAAGACAGGATCCCGCGTTTGATGAGCGCGGCGGGCGGCTGCATGTTCACGACTTCGGCGCCGCCGGGATAGCCAATCGGCCCGGTGCCGCGAACGAACAGGATGCAGTGCTCATCGATATTGAGCGAGGGATCCTCGATCCGGTGATGATAATCCTCCGGCCCCTCGAACACGATGGCGCGGCCTTCGAACGCGTTCAGATCGCCAGGGGTGATCAGATAGCGGTCGCGGAATTCCTTGGAGATCACGCTGGTCTTCATGATCGCGGAATCGAAGAGATTGCCGCGCAAGACGAGGAAGCCGGCATCCTTGACCAGCGGCTTGTCGTAACCCCAGATCACATCATTGTCGGGTTTCGGCGCCTCGCGGCAATTGTCGCCCATGGTGCGGCCGTTGACGGTCAGTGCATCCTCGTGGATGCGCTTGTGCGCCATCAATTCGCGCACCACGGACGGCACGCCGCCAGCCCGGTGATATTCCTCGCCGAGATAGAAGCCGGCCGGCTGCATGTTCACCAGCAGCGGTATTTCGTGACCGTATTTTTGCCAATCGTCGATCGTGAGCTCGATGCCGATATGCCGCGCCAGTGCATTGATGTGGATCGGCGCGTTGGTAGAACCGCCGATCGCCGAATTGACCACGATGCAGTTCTCGAACGCCTTGCGGGTCAGGATGTCGGAGGGCTTCAGATCCTCCCAGACCATGTCGACGATGCGGGTGCCGGTCTCATAGGCAATCTGGCCGCGCTCGCGGTAAGGGGCGGGGATCGCAGCGCAGCCCGGCAGCGACATGCCGAGCGCCTCGGCCAGCGAATTCATCGTGGAGGCGGTACCCATGGTGTTGCAGTGGCCGACCGACGGCGCGGAAGAGGCCACGATATTCATGAACTCCTCGTAGTCGATCTCACCGGCGGCCAGTTCTTCGCGCGCCTTCCAGACCACGGTGCCCGAACCCGTGCGTTTGCCCTGGTGCCAGCCGTTCAGCATCGGTCCGCCCGACAGCACGATGGCGGGCATATTGACGGTGGCGGCGGCCATCAGGCAGGCGGGCGTGGTCTTGTCGCAACCGGTGGTCAGCACCACGCCATCGAGCGGGTAGCCGAACAGGATTTCCACCAGTCCGAGATAAGCGAGGTTGCGATCCAGCGCCGCGGTCGGGCGTTTTCCGGTCTCCTGGATCGGATGCATCGGAAATTCCATCGCAATACCGCCGGCGGCGCGGATTCCCTCCCGTACCCGGTGCGCCAGTTCAAGGTGATGGCGATTGCACGGGGAGAGGTCGTTGCCGGTCTGCGCGATGCCGATGATCGGCTTGCCGGACTGCAATTCGTGCCGGGTCAGGCCATAATTCAGGTAACGCTCGAGGTAGAGCGCGGTCATTCCGGGGTTATGCGGATTGTTGAACCATTCGCTGGAGCGGAGTTTGCGGCCCTTGCCGTTGCCAGCTTTGTCGTGCCCGTTGGTGAGGTCTTTTTTCATTCGTTTCTCCCGCTATGCAGCCTCTTATCGTCTGTTGAGGCTCTTATAGTCCGTTGAGGGCTACCTTGCGCAACATCGTACGCCTTACAAACCCGAAAGCGACCACTGCATTTCGTCATCTCGGGCGCATTCGACGTTAGTCCAAGAAGAATGGTTGCGCTACCAAATTATTCTTTTTAGGGCCTTTGCGGGCGATGGCGGCGGCCTCAGGTCCGCCGGGCCGAACTTTGCCGTTTCATGACACTGAATCCGAGATCGACGACCGGTTGCTCCGGCCGGCGGCCATCGACGGCCTCGATCAGCATCATGGCCGCGTCCCTGCCCATCTCGTAACGGTTGGTACGCACGCTGGTCAGGGTAGGAACCGTGGAGGACATGAATTCGAGGTCGTTGAAGCCGACGATCGCCATCTGCTCCGGAACCGACACGTGCCGGCGCTGACATTCGAACAAGGCGCCCAAAGCGAGATCGTCATTTCCGCAGAACACCGCCTCGATATCAGGAGCTTTGGCCAGGAGATCGGCAAACAGCGTGCCGCCCAGTGTGACAGAACTTGGGGTGGCCGTTGTCACAACATGTCGCGGGTCGAACAGGGCCGCGTCATTCATGGCGGCCTGGTAGCCTTCGAGCCGCCGCTGCACCCGTGGATCCATCCGCGCGCCGAGGAATCCGATGCGCCGATAGCCTTGCTCGAGAAGGTGGGAAATGCCTGCTTTGGCGGCTTCATAATGCGAGAATCCGATCATCATATCGATCGGACTGGGTCCAATTTCCATGATCTGGACGATAGGGCAGGCAACCGATTCCATGATCGATCGGGATTCGGCGGTTTGATTTATTCCGGTCACAATCAGCCCGGCCGGCTTTTGCGCCAGGAACAGGCGCAGCAGTTTTTCCTCCTGGAAGATGCTGTAGCGCGTATTGGCCAGCTGGATGCTGTAACGGCTGCCATCGAGCGCATCGTAGATGCCGCGCAACACGTCGGAGAAGACGTTGTTGGTCAGCGAGGGGATCAGAACACCGATGACTTCGGTCCGTTGCGACGCCAGCGCGCGTGCGGCGAGGTTCGGCACATAGCCGAGTTCGTTCGCGGCGCTTTCAACGCGCACGCGCTTGCCGACCGACAGCGCTTCGGGATTCCTGAAGAAGCGCGACACCGTGATGGGGCTCACCCCGGCAAGTTTGGCGACTTCGGTGAGCCGGATCTTGTCGGGTTTCGTGCGTTTTCGTCCCATCAGGCGCTCATATCACAGGCAATTGCTCGGACAAACCGATATTGACAGCGCTACCAAAGGATTGCTAATCGAACAATTGCCAAAACCATATAAAATGCGGACACTGTCAGTCCGGCCAGATTTCGGATCAGCCCGAAACAGGAAGAAAAATAAACGGGACGGTGGCGGCATCCGTCGTGGGCCGCCAGGGATTACAGGGAGGAAGTGGATGTCGTCGGTCCAAATTCGCGACGTGCGAAAATCGTTTGGTGGCTTTGAAGTCCTGCACGGCGTGTCGATTCCGATCGAGGACGGCGCTTTCGTGGTTCTGGTCGGTCCCTCCGGTTGCGGCAAGTCGACCCTGCTGCGAATGCTGGCGGGGCTCGAAAACATCACTTCCGGAACGATTTCGATCGGTGACCGCGTGGTCAACAATGTGCAGCCCAAAGAGCGCGACATCGCGATGGTGTTCCAGAACTACGCGCTCTATCCGCATATGACGGTCGCCGACAACATGGGATTTTCGCTCAAGCTGCGCGGAGCGAGTTCCGACGAGATCGGCAAAGGCGTCAAGCGCGCTGCCGAGATCCTCGATTTGACTCCGCTGCTCGACCGTTATCCCCGGCAATTGTCGGGCGGTCAGCGCCAGCGCGTCGCCATGGGCCGCGCCATCGTGCGCGATCCCCAGGTGTTCCTGTTCGACGAGCCGCTGTCCAACCTCGACGCCAAGCTGCGCGTGGCGATGCGTACCGAGATCAAGGAATTGCATCAGCGGCTGAAGACCACCACCGTCTATGTGACCCACGACCAGATCGAGGCCATGACCATGGCCGACAAGATTGTGGTGATGCATGACGGCATCGTCGAGCAGATCGGTTCGCCGCTTGAGCTGTACGATCGCCCGGACAACCAGTTTGTCGCGAGCTTCATCGGCTCGCCGGCGATGAATTTCCTCAAAGGTAAAGTGAAGGCGAACGGCAGCGCCACCTTCGAAGGCCCGAACGGCCTGAAGTTGCCGCTGGCCTCGGCGCCGGCCAATTCCGACGGCCGAGCCGTGGTGTATGGCGTCAGACCCGAACACTTCACGATCGCCGACGACGGTGCCGAAGCCGAGATCGTGGTCGTCGAGCCGACCGGATCGGAGACGCAGGTATTTGCCAAACTCGGCGGCGAGCAGGTCGTCGCCGTGTTCCGCGAGCGCCATCAATTCAGCCCGGGCGACAAGGTCCGGCTCAAGCCCAATCCGTCGCTGGTGCACTTGTTCGATGAAGCCACCGGCAAGCGGCTATAACGTTCAACGAAGCAATTGGTCGATCAAAGAACCAATAAAACAGGGAGAATACGCAAGATGACGATGTTTACACCGGATCGGCGGTCCTTGCTCAAGGGCGGCGCCACCATGCTGGCCGCCGCGGCAACGATGTCGAGCGAGCAATTGCTGGGCTACGCCAAGGCATGGGCGCAGACCGCGCAGTGGAAGCCGGAAGCGGGCGCCAAGATCAACCTGTTGCGCTGGAAGCGCTTCGTTGAAGCCGAAGACGTCGCGTTCATGAAGATCGTCGATGCCTTCCAGAAGGCGACCGGCGTCACCATCAACGTATCGAACGAATCCTATGACGACATCCAGCCCAAGGCCTCGGTCGCGGCCAACACCGGGCAGGGCCTCGATATGGTCTGGGGTCTCTATACGCTGCCGTTCCTGTTCCCGAACAAATGCACCGACATGTCGGACGTCGCCGAATATCTCGGCAAAAAGTGCGGCGGCTGGTCGGCTTCGGGTGAGGCCTACGGCAAGTTTGAGGGCAAGTGGATCGGCGTTCCCGTTGCCGCCACCGGCGGTCTGGTGAACTACCGCGTTGCCGCGGCTGAAAAGGCCGGCCACAAGGAATTCCCCAAGGATCTCGGCGGCTTTGCCGATTTGATCAAGGGTCTGAACAAGAACGGCACGCCGGCTGGCTTTGCGCTCGGCCACGCCTCGGGCGACGCCAATGGCTGGCTGCACTGGGCGCTGTGGGCCCATGGCGGCAATCTGATCGACAAGGACAACAAGGTTGTCATCAACTCACCGGAAACCGCTAAGGCGCTGGAATATGTGAAGGGGCTCTACGACAATTTCGTTCCGGGCACCGCGTCCTGGAACGACAGCTCCAACAACAAGGCGTTCCTGGCTGGCCAGCTTTACCTGACCACCAACGGCATCTCGATCTATGTCACGGCGAAAAAGGAAAATCCGCAGATCGCCGAAGACATGAATCATGCCCATCTTCCGGCGGGTCTCGACGGCAAGACGCGCGAATTGCACCTTGGCTTCCCGATCCTGGTCTACAACTTCACCAAGTTCCCGCAGGCCTGCAAAGCGTTCACCGCCTTCATGATGGAACCGACGCAGTTCGATCCCTGGGTTGAATCGGCGCAGGGCTATCTGTCGCCGTTCCTGCTCGGCTTCGAGAAGAACCCGATCTGGACTGCGGACCCCAAGAACACGCCGTACCGCAATGTGGCCGAGACCGCGCAGACACCCGCGGGTATCGGCAAGATGGGTGAAAACGCCGCGGCGGCGATCGCCGACTTTGTCGTCGTCGACATGTTCGCGAATTACTGCACCGGTCGCGAAGACGTGAAGACGGCGATGGCTTCGGCGGAACGTTCCGCCAAGCGCATCTTCCGCTAAGTGGGATTGCCGGCGCGGTCTTCCGCGCCGGCTCATTTTTATCTAGAAATCGGAACGGCGCCCGGCGAAAGTCCGTTAGCCGGGCGTCGGTTTCCGGTTTGGAATTGGAGCGGCATGACGACCCTTCAGACATCGGCGCCGGCACAGGCTCAGGCCTCCAGCGCGCACACGCCGTCGCTTTGGGCGCGGCTCAAGGTCAACCGCAACTGGATGGCGGTGTGGTTCATGCTGCCGGCGGCAGCGTTCCTGATCCTGTTCCTGGCCTATCCGCTCGGCCTCGGCGTCTGGATGAGCTTTACCGACGAACGCATCGGCCGCACCGGGATCTTCGTTGGCCTCGAGAACTACCAGTGGCTGTGGGATGACTCGATCTTCTGGCTCTCGGTGTTCAATACGCTGCTCTACACTATCATCGCGAGCGCCATCAAATTCGTGATCGGGCTTTATCTCGCGCTGTTGTTGAACCGGCATATGCCGTTCAAGGCGATCATCCGTTCCATCGTGCTGATCCCCTTCATCGTACCAACCGTGCTGTCGGCGATCGCGTTCTGGTGGATCTACGACTCACAGTTTTCGATCATCTCATGGTCGCTGATCAAAATGGGCCTGATCGACCACAACATCAATTTCCTCGGCGACGCCAATTTGGCCCGCGGCAGCGTGATCTTCGCCAATATCTGGCGCGGCGTACCTTTCGTGGCGATCACCTTGCTGGCCGGCCTGCAGACCGTGTCACCGTCGCTGTATGAAGCGGCAACGCTTGATGGCGCCACCAACTGGCAACGCTTTCGCTTCATCACCTATCCGATCCTGACGCCGATTATAGCTGTCGTCATGACCTTCTCGGTGCTGTTCACGTTTACGGATTTCCAGCTGGTCTGGGCGCTGACGCGCGGCGGTCCTGTCAACGCCACGCATTTGATGGCGACGCTGAGTTATCAGCGCGGCATCATCTCCGGCCGGCTCGGTGAGGGCGCTGCGATTGCGACCGCCATGATCCCGTTCCTGGCGGCGGCGATCGCGATTTCCTGGTTCGGCATGCAGCGCCGGAAATGGCAGCAAGGATCGAACAATGACTGATTCAGTCTTGCCCTCGAAAGCGCCGGCCTCGACGCAGAGCGACGATAGCGATGGCATGAGCTATCTGGAGTCGTTGCCGCGCCGTCTGGTGACGCTCTATCTGCCGCTGTTCGTGATTTTGGTGGTGCTGCTGTTCCCGTTCTATTGGATGGGCCTGACGTCCATCAAACCGGACGAGCAGCTGATCGACATGGAGAAGTACAACCCGTTCTGGGTGATCCATCCGACCTTCAAGCATATCAGCAAGCTGTTGTTCGAGACGCAGTATCCGCGCTGGCTCTGGAACACGATGTATGTGGCGGTGGGTGCCACCACGCTGTCGATCGCCGCCAGCGTGCTGGCGGCCTATGCCATCGTGCGCCTGAGGTTCAAGGGCGCCGAAGCGGTCGGCGTGCTCATCTTCTTTGCCTATCTGGTGCCGCCGTCGATCCTGTTCATTCCGCTGGCTTCGGTGATCCAGGCCTATGGCCTGTTCGACTCGCCGCTGTCGCTGATCCTGGTATATCCGACCTTGCTGATTCCGTTCTCGACCTGGCTGCTGATGGGATACTTCAAGACCATTCCCTATGAGCTCGAGGAATGCGCGCTGATCGACGGCGCGTCGCGCTGGCAGATCCTGACCAAGATCGTGGTGCCGCTGGCCGTTCCCGGCCTGATCTCGGCCTTCATCTTTTCCTTCACGCTGTGCTGGAACGAGTTCATCTACGCGCTCACCTTCCTGCAATCGACCCCGAACAAGACGGTGCCGGTGGCGATCGTGAACGAGTTCGTCGACGGCGACATCTACAAATGGGGTTCGCTGATGGCGGGCGCGCTGGTCGGCTCGTTGCCGCTGGTCATTCTTTACGCGTTCTTTGTCGAGCACTATGTATCGGCGATGACCGGCGCGGTGAAAGAGTAGACGCGAGAGCCCCGCGTCAGAGAACAAAATCAACAAGGAGTTGGGTACTTGCATATTCTGGTTCTGGGCGCGGCCGGCATGGTCGGCCGCAAATTGGTCGAGCGGCTGTTGCGCGATGGGCGTCTCGGCAAGGCCGACATCACCCGCATGACGCTGCAGGACGTGGTGGCGCCGGCGACCCTCGCCAAGCCGGGCTTTCCGGTCGATATCGTGGCGGGCGATTTCGCGGTGGCGGGCTTTGCCGAAAAGCTGGTGGCGGACCGGCCCGACGTGATTTTCCATTTGGCGGCGATCGTCTCCGGCGAGGCCGAGCTCGATTTCGACAAGGGGTACCGGATCAATCTCGATGGCACGCGCATGCTGCTCGATGCGGTCAGGCTGATCGGCGGCGGCTACAAGCCCCGCGTGGTCTTCACGTCCTCGATTGCGGTGTTCGGTGCGCCGTTTCCGGATGCGATCGGCGACGAGTTCTTTCATACGCCGCTGCTCAGCTACGGCACTCAGAAGGCGATCGGTGAATTGCTGCTGGCCGATTATTCCCGTCGCGGCTTCATGGACGGCATTGGCATCCGGCTACCGACCATCTGCATCCGTCCCGGCCTGCCCAACAAGGCAGCTTCCGGCTTCTTCTCCAACATCCTGCGCGAACCTCTGGCCGGCAAGGAAGCGATCCTGCCGGTCTCGGAGGAGGTCCGTCACTGGCACGCCACGCCGCGCTCGGCGGTCGGATTCCTGCTCCATGCCGCGACGATGGACACCGCCATCGCCGGCGCGCGCCGCAACCTCACCATGCCCGGACTTTCCGCGACCGTGGGTGAACAGATTGCCGCGTTGAAGCGGGTGGCGGGCGACAAGGTGGCCGCGCGGATCAAGCGCGAACCCGACCCCTTCATCATGGGGATCGTCGACGGCTGGCCGCGGAATTTCGATGCCAAGCGAGCGGTCAAGCTCGGCTTCACCACGTCAGAAAAGACCTTCGACGACATCATCCGGATTCACATCGAGGACGAACTGGGCGGCACCTTCGCCGCCTAGCGTCGTCTTGCGCGAACCGTTACGGATGCGGCGATGACCACGGTTGCCTGCATCGGCGAGTGCATGATCGAGTTGCGGGAGGCCGAAGGCGGCCTCTACGCGCGCGGTTACGGCGGCGATACGCTCAACACCGCGGTCTATCTCGCGCGTCTCGGCATCGATGTCGATTATGTCACCGCGCTCGGCGACGATCCCATCAGCGATCAAATGATCGCGGGCTGGGCTTCCGAAGGCGTCGGCACCGAGCGTGTGGCGCGGTTGCCCGGCAAGTTGCCGGGTCTTTATATGATCCGGACCGACGGCAATGGCGAACGCCGCTTCTTTCACTGGCGCGAGAATTCGGCGGCGCGCAGCCTGATGGACCTTCCTGCGACTGCGGATATTCTGAAGCCGCTGGCCGATTATGAGGTGATTTATTTCTCGGCCATCACGCTATCGATTTTTGCCGAACAAGGACGCGCGCGATTGATCGCGGCACTCCAGCAGGCGCGGCAACACGGCGCGCGCGTGGCCTTCGATACCAATTTCCGCGCGCGGGGCTGGCCCGATCTCGATGCGGCACGCGTGGCCTATGTCAGCGCGTTCGAAGTTGCCGACATCGTGCTGGCGTCGACCGAGGATTTGCTGCCGCTATATCCCGACGAAAGCCCGGAAAATATGATGGCGCGCATCTTCAACCCCGAAGCGGTGCTGAAACTGAGCGAGCCCAAAAGCATCGTGCGGTTTGAGGGCAGGCTGCACCACATCGAAGCCGAGCCCATCGTCGGAAACGTAGTGGATACCACCGCCGCCGGCGACAGCTTTGCCGCAGCCTATATCGCCGCGCGACTGGCAGGCTCGGATCCCATCGAGGCCTCTCGCGCCGGGCACCGCCTCGCGGGTGTCGTGGTCGGCCATCCCGGCGCCATCATCCCGCGCTCGGCGATGCCGGCGCGCCCTCCTAACTCAGCCGTCCTTGCGAAAGGTGCCTTCATGAACGCTGCATCACCGCCCCCGGCGAACAGCGGACAACTCGCGACGCTGCTGAGTTCGGCCCGTGTCGTTCCGGTGCTCACCATCGAACGGCGCGAGGATGCCGTGCCGCTCGCGAGAGCGCTGGTTGCCGGTGGCGTGCGCGTGCTGGAAGTGACGCTGCGGACGCCGGTTGCGATCGAGGCCGCGAAAGCCATTATCGCCGAGGTGCCGGACGCCATCGTCGGGATCGGCACGATCCTGAACCCGCATGATCTGGCGCGCGCGCAATCGCTCGGCGCCAAATTCGGCATCAGCCCGGGCGGCACGCCCGAGCTGCTGAAAGCTGCGGCGGCCAGTGGATTGCCGTTCGCGCCGGGTATCGCGACTTCATCCGAACTGATGCTGGCGTTGGATCACGGGTTTGGGTTGGTGAAATTCTTTCCGGCAGAGCAGTCCGGCGGCATCAAGGCGCTTCGGGCGTTGGCGGGGCCGTTTCCGGATATGCGGTTTTGCCCGACCGGGGGCATCGGCGAGGCCAATGCGGCATCGTGGCTCGGTGAGCCGAACGTGGTTGCGGTGGGCGGTTCCTGGCTGTGCCCGGCGCCCGACATCAGGTCCGGCAATTGGGCTGGCATCACCGCGATCTGCAACCGAGCCATGAAATTGCTGAAACCGGCGTGAAGTATGTGACGCGATAGGGTACAAATCCGTCCAAACAGGCAATCCGTCCAGACAGGATAGGGAGAACAATCATGACCGCCAGCATCGTTGGATGGGCGCATACGCCGTTCGGCAAGTTCGATACCGAGACCGTCGAAAGCCTCGTGGTCCGCGTCGCCAATGAAGCGCTGGTCGACGCTGGTATCTCCGCCGGCGATGTCGACGAGATCGTGCTCGGGCATTTCAATGCCGGGTTCTCGCCGCAGGATTTTACCGCATCGCTGGTGCTGCAGGCCGACCCGAAATTCCGCTTCAAGCCGGCGACCCGGGTCGAGAACGCCTGCGCGACCGGATCGGCCGCGGTGCATCAGGGCATCCGCGCCATCGCCTCGGGCAATGCGAAGGTCGTGCTGGTGGTCGGCGTCGAGCAGATGACGCGCACACCCGGACCCGAGATTGGCAAGAACCTCTTGAAGGCATCGTATCTGCCGGAGGACGGCGACACCCCCGGTGGCTTCGCCGGCGTGTTCGGCAAGATCGCGCAGGCCTATTTCCAGAAATATGGCGACCAGTCCGATGCACTGGCGATGATCGCCGCCAAGAACCACAAGAACGGCGTCGCCAACCCTTACGCGCAGATGCGCAAGGATTTTGGTTATGATTTTTGCCGTTCCGAGAGCGAGAAGAATCCGTTCGTTGCAGGTCCTCTGAAGCGCACCGATTGTTCGCTGGTATCGGACGGCGCGGCGGCTTTGGTGCTGACCGATGCCGAGACGGCGAAGACCATGGGCAAGGCCGTCAACATCCGCGCCACCGCGCACGCCCAGGACTTCCTGCCGATGTCGAAGCGCGACATCCTGCAGTTCGAAGGTTGCACTGTGGCGTGGCAGCAGGCGCTGCAGAAGGCCGGCGTCGAACTCGCAGATCTTTCCTTTGTCGAAACCCATGACTGCTTCACCGTCGCCGAGTTGATCGAATATGAAGCGATGGGCCTGACCCCGCGCGGGCAGGGCGCGCGCGCGATCAAGGAAGGCTGGACCCAGAAGGACGGCAAGCTGCCGATCAATCCATCCGGCGGATTGAAGGCCAAGGGTCACCCGATCGGTGCCACCGGCGTCTCCATGCATGTGCTGAGCGCCATGCAATTGGTCGGTCAGGCGCCCGAGGGTATGCAGATCAAGAACGCCAAACTCGCCGGCATCTTCAATATGGGCGGCGCCGCGGTGGCGAATTACGTCTCGGTGCTGGAGCCGGCGAAGTAAGCGGGTCTTGTCGTCCCGGCCTAACGCGCAATTGCGCGTAAGGCGCCGGGACCCATAACCCCTGTGTGCATTGTCGCTAAGGGCTTTAGCTCCATCTCTAAATATAGCGACTCCTCGCCGTATGGGTCCCGGCCCCTCACGCGCAATTGCGCGCCAGGCCGGGACGACGGTGATTGTAGGGCTCGATGGGTCGAGCCCTTCGCGAAACCTATCGCTTTCAAAGACGAAGTTGATGGGTATGGCGGAGTTTATCATCGGGCCGGCCGAAGGCCGGACCCGTTGGCTCCACCCAGCCAGTGCGTTGTGTTGCTTGATAATGACCGTTCGTCGGGGTGAAGCAGAAATTATTTGCTCTTGCTGAGTCTTTCGCGTTTGAACCCGAAGCGGACATCGAAGAGAGAACTAACCAGCAAAGAATTCAACAAGAGTTCGATTTACCGAGCATTCACCACGCGCCAAGGGAAGTTGACTTTTTTACCTCGCGAAAAGGGATCCGACGTTATTGTGCGCAACCATGAATTGTGACCTGGAAGGCATCGCGGCGAGGTGCACACATTGAAGAGATTCCTTTCAATTATTGGCGGTCTATTTCTTGTTCTTGTTCTCCTCGTCGCGGGCTTTTTCGGGTACGCCGCATACCAGGGGCGAGGCCTGGATGCATCGAGTAAGGCATATGTCGAGGAAAATATTCCCGCAATCATTTCCACTTGGTCAAAGGATGAGTTGTTGGAACGGTCGTCACCCCAGCTCCTAAAGATCATCAACGAAAAGCCAGAACAACTAGACCAGCTATTTCAAAAATTATCGAAGCTTGGTCCCATGCTAAGCTTGGGTGAGGTGAAAGGCGATTCCAACGTCTCCTACACGACTCAAAACGGCAAGGTCACAACCGCTGCTTACGTGGCCACCGCAAAATTCAAAAATGCCGAAGGACGTATCACGGCCCGTCTAATTCAATCCCCTGCGGGTCAATGGCAGATCTTGCTGTTTCATGTTGATTTACCTCTGTTTCTTCAATGATCGGCTGCCTCCGTTAAATTAGAACGTTTCGGCCGGCCGTTCATGGCACTTTTCGGAAGCGCCGTAACGTCGGACGTGAGTCCGGAATGCGCGCTGAAGCAGACATCTGTCGACAGTTTTGAATATGGGTTCACGCTCTAAATATAAAAAGTCGCGCCCCGACGGGCTAGATTTGGTGTTGTCGCCGCTGTCGAGTCCCATAGCGAAAAATATTTTCATTTCATTCCGACCCAAATCACCGGCCTATCCATAGCCGTCTCGTCCCACATGAGGGGCGTATCGCGATCGTCACGGACGCGGGACGAGATGCGGTGGACGCGGCAGCGTCAGGCGTGCGATGGGATCGCAGGGCGGATTGCTCTCCGTGAGCGATCTCCGGCACGCAAGACGAATGGCGCCAAGCCCGGCGAAGCCTTTTGGCGAAGACGGGTGGCTGCGTACGGTGAAGTCGTGTGGTCCTGACGCCTCGATGCTGGCGTCAAGTCTCGCGGAGGTTCGTTCGGCTCAACCGGGCCGGACAAAACCTTAAATCCGCGAGGCGACGGCGGCAAAAGAGCCGATCGCCGGGGAGAGCACGAAATAAGCCGTTAAAACCATTGCGTGCGGGAATGCCGGGCGATTCCGGTGAACTCGCTGTGAATACTCGTGCGCATTTTTCACTACCATGCGCGCACGAGGCTGCGGGTGCATCGGGCACCCGGCATTCCCCGCGCCCTCTCTTAGGGTCGCGCCGCGCCCTCTTGAGGGTCGGCGCCAGGGTCCCTCTTCGGGCGACTTCCTAAAAAGCTCGGGCGCATCGCGCCGCGGGGCGCGGACGCGCGTCCGAGATAGAGGAGACTGAGATTGAGAGCGGATTTCTTGGAACGTCGTCCCGGCGAAGGCCGGGACCCATAACCCCCGGCGTCCGTTGTTGCTCCGGGCCTCGACTCCATTGTTTACTTGCGACTCCTCGGCGTATGGGTCCCGGCCCCTTACGCGCAATTGCGCGTCAGGCCGGGACGACACTGAATGTGGAGGGCCGCGCATACCCCCATACGTCGGATGCTCTTGATATTGTCCGTGGCCTGCCCTTACGTGACCCGCGAACGGCGGAGCCAAATGTGCCGCATGTGAAAACCGGGAGCGAAGCGAAACATGGGACCATTGGAGGGCATCAAGGTCATCGACATGACGACCGTGCTGATGGGGCCCTATGCCACCCAGATGCTCGGCGACTATGGCGCCGATGTCATCAAGGTCGAAAGCCTCGACGGCGACGTGACGCGGCAGATCGGCCCGACCCGCCATGCCGGCATGGGCCCGGTGTTCCTCAACACCAACCGCAGCAAGCGCAGCATCGCGCTCGATTTGAAGAATCCCGCCGGCCGCGACGCGGTGCTGCGGCTGATCGGATCGGCCGACGTGCTGATCTACAATGTGCGGCCGCAGGCGATGGCCCGGCTGCAACTCGGTTACGACGTGTGTCTCGGAACTCAATCCGCGCCTGATCTATGCCGGCGTATTCGGTTTCGGCCAGGACGGGCCCTATGCGGCCAAGCCCGCCTATGACGATTTGATCCAGGGCGGCTCGGGTCTGGCGCATCTGATGGCGATCGCCGGCGACGGCACGCCGCGTTATGTTCCGAACGCGCTGGTCGACCGCATCGTCGGCACCCACGCCGTCGGCGCGATCCTGGCCAGCCTGGTTCATCGCGAGCGCAGCGGGCGCGGCCAGCGCGTCGATATTCCGATGCTCGAGACGATGTCGAGCTTCGTGATGGGCGATCACATGGGCGGGCTCACCTATGAGCCGCCGCTCGACAAGGGCGGCTACGCGCGGCATCTGTCGCCGGATCGCCGCCCCTACAAGACATCCGACGGCTATATCTGCGTGATCGTCTATAATGACAAGCAGTGGGATAGCTTCTTCAAGGCGACGGGGCGCGACGATCTCCGGACCCATCCGAAATTCTCGACCTTTGCCGCGCGCGCCGTGAACATCGACGTGGTCTATGCCGAACTGGCGCGGATGATGCTGGATCGCACCACCGCGGAATGGACCGAGCTACTGAACAAGGCCGATATCCCGACGTTGCCGATGCACGATCTCGAAAGCATCCTGACCGACCCGCATCTGAAGGCGACGAATTTCTTTCCCGTGGTCAATCACCCCAGCGAAGGCGAAATCCGCAGCATGCGTGTTCCCGCCACCTGGTCGGACACGCCCGCAAAACCCGAGCGTCTGGCGCCGCGCCTGAGCGAACACAGCGAGGAAATTCTGCGCGAGGCCGGCTTCTCGGCGGATGAAATCGCAGGCTTGATACGGGACGGCGTCACCAAGCCCGCGCCCAGCATACAGGACTAGGACCTATGGATTTCGCGCTGTCGGCCAATCAGGAATTGATCAAGGACGCGATCGGGAAGATCTGCACGCGCTTCGACGACGCCTATTGGCTGAAAAAGGACAAGGAGGGCGGTTTCCCCTCCGACTTCCACAAGGCGCTGGCCGATGCCGGCTGGCTCGGCATCTGCATCCCTGAGGAATATGGCGGTTCGGGTCTCGGCATTACCGACGCTGCGATCATGATGCGGACGATCTCGGAATCCGGCGCGGGCATGTCCGGCGCGTCCGCCGTGCACATGAATGTGTTCGGGCTCAATCCGGTGGTGGTGTTCGGCACCAAGGAGCAATGCGCGCGGATGCTGCCGCCGATCATCTCCGGCGCCGACAAATCCTGCTTCGCCGTGACCGAGCCGAACACCGGCCTCAACACCACCCAGCTCAAGACCCGCGCGGTGCGCAGCGGCGACAAATACATCGTCAACGGTCAGAAGGTCTGGATCTCGACCGCGCAGGTCGCCAACAAGATCCTGCTGCTGGCGCGCACCACGCCGCTGGAAGAGGTGAAGACCCCGACGCAGGGCTTGAGCCTGTTCTACACGGATTTCGACCGCAAGCGCGTCGCGGTGCACGAGATCGAGAAGATGGGCCGCAAGCCTGTCGACTCCAACGAACTGTTCTTCGAGAATTTTGAAATCCCGGTCGAGGATCGCCTCGGCGAGGAAGGCCGCGGCTTTGAGTATATTCTGCACGGCATGAACCCCGAGCGCATCCTGATCGCGGCCGAAGCGGTGGGATTGGGGCAGGTGGCGCTGAAGCGCGCCTCGGACTATGCCAAAAGCCGCATCGTGTTCAACCGTCCGATCGGCATGAACCAGGGCATCCAGCACCCGCTGGCGAAGAACTGGATGGAGCTTGAGGCCGCGTGGCTGATGGTGCTGTCCGCGGGCTGGCAATACGACCAGAACCTGCCATGCGGACCGGCGGCCAATGCCGCGAAATATCTTGCGGCCGAAGCCGGTTTCCACGCCTGCGAGCAGGCGGTCATGACCCATGGCGGCTTCGGCTATGCCAAGGAATTCCACGTCGAACGCTATCTGCGCGAATCCCTGATCCCGCGCATCGCCCCGATCAGCCCCCAGCTCATTCTCAGCTTTATTGCCGAGAAGGTGCTGGGGATGCCAAAGTCGTATTGAGGCGTGGATGCGAATTGCGCACGGGATGCGCCTCTTGCGAAGGCCCATCCATACCCCTGGCAGCGTTTCGCCGAACAACAACACGGGGTATGATTCCGGGCTGCGACTTCGTCGCGCCCCGGAATGACGAACTGTAGGGATGATATGAGCTTCATTACCGGCGTCGGTCTGACATCCTATGGCAAGCATGAAGGCTCGTCCTCGCTCGATCTCATGAGCCAGGCCGCCGAGCTTGCGATCGCCGATGCCGGGCTGAAGCGCGCGGACATCGACGGCATTCTCTGCGGCTACAGCACGGTCTCGCCGCACATCATGCTGGCGACGGTGTTTGCCGAACACTTCGGCATTCGTCCGTCCTACGCGCACGCCGTACAGGTCGGCGGCGCGACAGGCCTTGCGATGACGATGCTGGCGCATCAGCTGGTCGATGCCGGCGTTGTCAAAGCACGTGCTGGTGGTCGGTGGCGAGAACCGGCTGACCGGGCAGAGCCGTGACGCCTCGATCCTGGCGCTGGCGCAGGTTGGCCATCCCGAGTACGAGGTGCCGCTGGGCCCAACCATCCCGGCCTATTACGGCCTGGTCGCCACGCGCTACATGCACGAATATGGCGTGACGCAAGAAGACTTGGCCGAATTCGCAGTGCTGATGCGCAAGCATGCGCTGACGCATCCCGGCGCGCAATTTCACGACGCCATTTCCGTTGCTGACGTGATGAATTCGAAACCGGTGGCGTTGCCTTTAAAACTGCTGGATTGCTGTCCGGTGTCGGATGGTGGCGCCGCCTTTGTCATCAGCCGCGAACGCACCAACGAGGCCGGCGTGCGGGTGATGGGGTGCGCGCAGGCGCATACCCATCAGCATGTCACGGCCGCGCCCGCGCTGAGCGAACTCGGCGCTGAAATCGCGATCGCCAAGGCGAAGGCGGCTTCCGGTGTCGCGATATCCGATGTGCGCTATGCCGCAATCTATGACAGCTTCACGATCACATTGGCGATGCTGCTAGAAGACCTCGGGCTCGCGGGACGCGGTGAGGCGGCGGCGCGGGTACGTTCCGGATATTTCAACTGTCATGGCGCCATGCCGCTCAATACCCATGGCGGCCTCCTGAGCTACGGCCATTGCGGCGTCGGCGGAGCGATGGCGCATCTGGTGGAAACTCATCTGCAGATGACGGGGCGCGCCGGCAATCGCCAGGTGCGGGATGCCTCGATCGCGCTGCTGCATGGCGACGGCGGCGTGCTGTCCTCGCATGTCAGCATGTTCCTGGAGCGGGTGCGATGAGCGGCAAACCAAGCACTGGCGGACTGGACCAAGGGCGAGCCTGCGATCGTCTATCAAGCCTGTGCCGCCTGTGGTGGGCTGCAATATTTTCGCCGCAGCTTCTGTGCGGCGTGCGGCGCGCCCGATCCGGTGGAGAAACGCGCCAGCGGCGAGGGCACGGTATATGCCACCTCGCTGGTGTGCCGGGCGGCAACGCCGGAGACCCGCGCGCATGTGCCCTACAACATCATTCTCGTCGATGCCGCCGAAGGCTTTCGCATGATGGCCCATGGCGACCATGATCTTGCGATCGGCGACAAGGTCATCGCGCGGTTCGAGCTGTTTACCGGGCGTCTGGTTCCTTATTTCGTCAGGTCGAAATGAGATGGCGCCAAATGGGACTTAAGGATTTTCGAGGCGTGGTATGAAGCAATCCGGAGACACGCAACAAACACCGGATTGCTTCAATGCATGTACGCCTTCAATGGCGGGTTTTACCGCCAGTAGAAGATGATGCCGGCGATGACGAGCATGGCCGTCACCGCCAGCATTTGCGCGAACGCTTCCGAGGCTGCCCTTTTGGTGGCTTCCTTCACGTCTAACTCCCTAAACTCGGGCATAAGTCATCGTTGCCTGAAAAGGCCCGACAGCTCAGTTATGTTTTACTCGGAACACCCCACGACGAGTATCCGCTTTGATGAGTCCCCACTCGGCGAATATCGACTGTGCCAAGGTCGAACAGCAATGCGGCGGCATTTTGACCCAGGAGCGTTTTCGAGCCAACGGGTCGCGCGAATGCGCGCCCGATGACAGGCTCCGTGGATACCGGTTCGCGTGAAGAAAACGCGTCAAAACAAGAATCGAGAGTTAGGTTCTGATTGAATCAGAACCTAACTCTCGCGCGTGTTGCTCTCGCGTCAGCCGCCGGATAGGGTTCCGGCCGGAGCTAAAGCCCGATAAAATCAATAACAAGTTCTGGAAAACCAAGGTGAATGATGGCCCGTATTGAATACAGCGATCCCGCCAAAGCCAACGACCGCACGCGCGAAATCCTCGGCAAGAACCGCAACGCCAACATCTTCCGCATGATGGCGCATTCGCCTGCTTACTTTGAGCAGTATTGCCGGCTCGGCGGCGCGATCCGCAACAAGGGCGAACTTGATCCGGTGGTGCGTGAACTCGCGATCACGCGCACCGGCATTCTCTGCGAAGCTCCCTATGAGATCGTGGCCCACAAGCGCATCGGCAAGAATGTCGGCGTCACCGACGAGCAAAACGCCGCCTTGGAGAATTGGCAATCCGCCACCTGCTTCAACGAGGTGCAGCGCGCGGCGCTCGCCTTTGCCGATGAAATCGTCAAGCTGCGCCGCCCGACCGATGCGACGTTCAACGCCATCGCGGCCAAGCTGACGCCCGGGGCGCTGGTCGAATTGCAGCTCTCGGTCGGCTTCTACATCATGACGTCGAAATTCCTGGAAACCTTTTCGATCGACATGCAGCCGGTAGCTGACGTGGTCTGAAAGGAACGGCGGCCCGGACATTCTAATTCGCGGTCAGCAGGCTCACCTTGGTGTTGGCGACGATCAGGCGGTCGGCGAGCAGCTGCGCCAGATTGCGCATGATGCGTTCGCCGATCCGCGGATGCTTCTCGCGAAACCGCTGGAAATCAGCCAGCGGCACTTCGAGCACGGTGACGGATTTGTCCGCCAGCACGTCGGCGGAGCGATGCGATTCCAGCAGCGCCATTTCGCCGAACGCCATGCCGGCGGAGAGTGTCGCGATCCGGATACCGTTCGGCAGCCTGACATGGACGACACCGCTTTTGAGGAAGAACAGCGACACCGGCGGCTCGGTTGCGGTGATGATCGCCGTACCGGCTTCATAGCTGCGGATGGTGCCCAGCGTGGCGAGATCGGCCAGTTCCTGCGCGCTCAATCCCGCGAGCAAGGGCTGTTCGGATAACTCGGTCATTTCATGGCTGTCGATCGCGCCGCTGTAGCGGTAGACGATCTGGTCCTCGGCCCATTCGATGCAATCGTCGAGCAGGCGGAAGTTGCGCAGGTTCGAAATCCCCTCGGTCCATTCGCCGATCGCCTGCCATGTCGGCGAGGATCGTTCGATGCCGGACAGGATCGCGGTGACGTTGAAAGCCGCGAGTTCGCGAATGCCCTCGGCGAGCAGGCGACCGGCCGGCCGCGTGATCACGGCAACGCGGCGCAGGTCGAAGATAATGAAGGACGGCCGTGGTTTGGCCGCGAGCTGCCGCGACACATAGTCGATGTTGGAGAATGTCAGCGTGCCCATCAATTCGATGATGCGGACGTCATGATGATGGGCGGCGAGCAGCCGTTGCTCGTGCGGCCGGCGGCTGCGGCGTGACGAGCTTTTGCCGAGGTCGTAATCGGCGATGATGCTGTTGCGGGCGTTGTCGTTGCAATTCATCATGTGCAGGTCGTAATGCGACGACAGCGCTTCGCAGACCTTGATGCCGCGCACGCTGTTGCCGTGCTTGTCGAGCCTGGGCGAATAGCTGCCGAGCCCGAGCCGCGCCGGCAGCGACGCCAGGATGCCGCCGCCGACGCCGCTTTTGGCGGGAATGCCGACGCGATAGATCCATTCGCCGGCGTAATCGTACATGCCGGAGCTGGTCATCACCGAAAGCGTGCGTGAGATCGCGTAGGGCGTCATGACCTGCTCGCCGGTCACCGGGTTGATGCCACGGTTGGCCAGGGTGGCGGCCATCACGGCGATATCGCGTGCGGTCACCAGCACGGCGCATTGCCGAAAATAAACATCCAGCACGGCACTGACATCGTCGGTAATGACGTCGGAATTGCGCAGGAGATAGCCGATCGCGCGGTTGCGGTCGCCGGTGGCACTTTCGGAGGCGTAGACCGCTTCATCGATGCCGAGTTCGCGCCCGGCGAACCGCCCGAGCGCCTGGCGGATATAGTCGAACGCGCCGGAGCCCTTGGCCTTGTGGATCAGGCCGGAGCATGCGATCGCGCCGGCGTTGACCATCGGGTTGAAGGGATGGTTGTCGGCATTGAGGCGGATCGAGTTGAAGGGATCGCCCGACGGCTCGACGCCGATCGCGCGCTCGACTTGTTCGGCACCGAGCGTATCCAGTGCCAGCGCGAACACGAACGGCTTCGACATCGACTGGATCGTGAAGGGGATGCGGCTGTCGCCGACCTCATAGACGTGACCATCGATGGTGGCGAGGCTGATGCCGAAATGCGCGGGGTCGGCCTTGCCGAGTTCCGGAATATAGTCGGCGACGGCGCCACCGTTTTCCGCGGAAAATTCCTGATGACAGCGGTCGAGGAACCGCAGCAACGGCGTTTTGGCGTCGGCCCAATGATTGGCTTTCTGGATCGGGGCCGATGGCGAGATATTCATGGCTGATTCCACACGCGCAACGTTTTGCGCGCGCGGATTTTACGCCGCATCGGCCCACACTGAAACCGGCGCGAGCGCCTTTATTCGCGCCAGCGAAAATAGCGCATGCCGATTTTGCCCAGAAACGAGGCGCTCAGGTCTCGAGAATGGCGAGAACCTGTCCTTCTGCGACTACGTCGTCCAGCTTGACGAGCAGCGATTTGAGTTTGCCGGAAGCGGGCGCCGCGACCGGGATCTCCATCTTCATGGCTTCGACAAATGCAATGTCGTCGCCGTCGCCGACGCTTCCGCCAACGTCAACCGGCAGCGCGCAAACGCGTCCCGCCACCTCGGTCACGATCTTGATTTCTGGCATTCCACTCTCCGGCACAGCGCCGCGCGATTGGTATACGGAATACACGCATCGAGAGGGCGGGCGCCCTCGGCTTACTGTTGTCGCCGCAGATTGCCTGAGGTAGCTTTGTCCGCAAGTGGAATTTTATTCCGCATAGCGAAATTGGACAGGGCATGGGACGACGTTCGGAGCGGCTCAGCAAGCAGGGAATGCTTGCCAGTGATCTTGCGGGCGAGGGCGATGTGATCCAGGTGGTGTCACGCGCATTCGATGTGTTGCGCTGCTTCGAAGGTCACGAGGCACGATTAGGTAATCTCGAAATTTCCAATCGCTGCGGCTTGCCGCGATCGACCGTGTCGCGGCTGACGCACACGCTGACGCGGATGGGTCAGCTGGTTTATCTGCCGCGCGACCAGAAATACCGCATCGGCCCGAGCGCGGTGGCAATGAGCACCTCGATGATGCGCGGCTTGCAGTTGCGCAATCTGATCCGGCAGCGACTACAGGAGGTCGCCGAGCAATTGCCGGGCACGGTCGGTTTCGTGATTCCGGATCGCTTTCATCTCGTCTATCTCGAACATGGCCGTGCGGCCAATGCGCTCGGCTTGCACGAGGGCACCGGCAGTCGAATTGCGATGGCCACCACCGCCGCGGGCCACGCTTATGTCGCCGCACTGGACGCCGATATCGGCGATGCCCTGATCGCGGAAATGGAACGTGAAATTCCCGAGAGCGCCAAATTGCTGCGGCCGCGCATCGAGAGCAATCGGCGCTTCCTGCACGAACATGGCTACGTCGTCGCCTGCGGATTATGGAGCCCGCACATCAATGGCCTCGCGGTGCCGGTGTGGTCGCCGCAATATCAGACGTTCGTGGTGGTCACGATCGGCCTCTTGTCGGCGATGTACGATGAGGCACGGCTGCATCGGGAGGTCGCGCCGCGGCTGCTGGAATTGAGCGCCGCCATCGCCGGTCTGCTCGAAGGCGCCGACGGAGATATCTTCACGGCTCGGATGGAGAGCAAGCCGCTTCCGGTATCAACGCATAATAATAAGATTATCAAGACGGAGGGTACGAATGAACTGGAAGCCGGAGCTCGACGATCTCGCGCGGCGGGAAGCCTTCGCGCGCGAGATGGGCGGCGCTGACAAGGTCAAGCGTCAGCACGACCAGGGCCGGCTTACCGTTCGCGAACGTATCGAAAAGCTGATCGACCAGAACAGCTTTCATGAGGTCGGCGCCGTGTCCGGCGTCGGCGAGTACGATGAAAGCGGCGAACTCCAACATCTGACGCCGGCCAATTGCGTGTTCGGCCGCGGCAAGGTCGAGGGCCGGACGGTGGTCGTGGTCGGCGACGATTTCACCGTGCGCGGCGGTTCGGCCGATGCCTCGATCTCGGCCAAGCCGCTGATGGCCGAGGAGATGGCGCATGACTTCCGGTTGCCGATCATCAGGGTGATCGAAGGCTCCGGCGGCGGCGGCTCGGTCAAAACCATCGAAACCAAGGGCGCGGCCAATCTGCCCGGCGGCATCGGCGGCACCCGCTGGTACTGGTACACGACGTCGAACATGGCCCGCGTGCCGGTGGTCGGTCTCGGATTGGGGTCGGTGGCGGGCCTCGGCGCCGCGCGCCTCGCGGCGAGCCACTATTCGGTGATGACCAAGAACTCCGCGATGTTTGTCGCCGGACCGCCGGTCGTCAAACGCCTGGGCCAGGACCTGACCAAACAGGAACTCGGCGGCGCCGACATCCAGACCCGTGCCGGCGGCGTCGATCATGCCGTCGACACCGAAGAGGAGGCGTTTGCCTGCGCGCGGCGCTTCCTGTCCTATCTGCCGTCGTCGGTCTATGACCTGCCGCCGACGCTACCTTGCGACGACGATCCGGAACGCGCGGAAGAAAGCCTGATAGCGGCCGTGCCGCGCAGTCGCCGCCAGGTCTACAAGATGCGCCCGATCATCGACGCCGTGGTCGACAAGGGCTCGTTCTTCGAGATGAACGCCAATTTCGGCCGCTCGATGATCGTGGGTCTGGCGCGGCTGGAAGGCCGCGCGGTGCTGCTGTTGGCCAGCGATCCCTTCCATTACGGTGGCTCCTGGACCGCAGAAGCCTGTCAGAAGGTGGTGCGCTGGGTCGATTTCGCCGAGACCTTCCATTTACCGGTCGTGTATCTGATGGATTGTCCTGGCTTCATGATCGGGCTCGAAGCCGAGAAGGCGGCCACCATCCGTCACGGCGTGCGTGCGATGGCCGCCGTCAACCAGACCACCGTGCCCTGGTGCACCATCATCGTGCGCAATTCCTTTGGCGTCGCCGGCGTGGTGCATCAGCCCGCGGACCGGTTCTCGATGCGCTATGCGTGGCCGTCGGCCTATTGGGGCTCGCTGCCGCTGGAAGGCGGCATCGAGGCGGCCTATCGCGCCGACATCGACGCCGCCGAAGACCCCAAGGCGAAACTGAAAGAGATCGAGGACCGGCTCAACAAATTGCGCTCGCCGTTCCGTTCGGCCGAGAAATTCTGGGTCGAGGAGATCATCGATCCGCGCAAGACGCGCTCGCTGTTGTGCGAATTTGCCCGTCTCGCCGAACCGATCCGCACGCCGGGCCCGGCGACGAACATGACGATCCGGCCGTAAGCCCTCGGTCCTCATGGTGAGGAGCGCGCTCTTGCGCGCGTCTCGAACCATGAGGTGCGACGAAATCATCCTTCGAGACGCGGCCAAGAGGCCGCTCCTCAGGATGAGGCCAGCCTTCGTCCCTACGCCACCACGGGCTTCGGCTGCCGCGAGATCGCCAGCGTGATCAGCGAGGCGAACAGGCACAGCGCACCGGCGACAAAGAACGCCGGCAGATAGCTCGCCAGCAGCGTCCGCGACAGACCCGCGCCGAATGCGGCGGTCGCGGCGCCCAATTGGTGGCCCGCGAAGATCCAGCCGAACACCAGATTGGCGCGCTCGGGGCCGAAACGCTGTGCGGTCAGGCGCACCGTCGGCGGCACCGTGGCGATCCAGTCGAGGCCATAGAACATCGCAAACAGCGACAGGCCGTAGAACGAAAAGTCGGTGAAGGGCAGGAACACCAGCGACAGGCCGCGCAGCCCGTAATACCAGAACAGCAAATAGCGGTTGTCGTAGCGATCCGACAGCCAGCCCGAGGCGATGGTGCCGAAGAAATCGAAGATTCCCATGGCGGCGAGCAGGCTTGCGGCCTGCACCTGCGGAATGCCGAAATCGAGGCACATCGGAATCAGATGCACCTGGATCAGGCCATTGGTGCTGGCGCCGCAGATGAAGAAGGTCGCGAACAGGATCCAGAACACGCGCGTCTTCGAGGCGTCGCGCAGCGTGCCGAGCGCTGCCGCCATGATCGGTGCGTTGTTCGGCATGGGCGCCGGCAGCGGCTGCTTGCCGTCATCGCCGAACGGCCGCAAACCCAGATCGCCCGGGCGGTCGCGCATCACCATCAATACGACAAACGCCGCAACGCCGAGCATGCCGCACATCAGCCCAAGTGCGGTCCGCCAGCCCATGACTTCGGTGAGGTGCGCCAGCAATGGCAGGAACACCAACTGTCCGGTCGCCGCACTCGCGGTGAGGATGCCAACGACCAATCCGCGCCGGGCGTTGAACCAGCGTGCGGCGATGGTGGCGCCGAGCACCAGCGCCGTCATGCCGGTGCCGATGCCGACCACGACGCCCCAAAGCAAAATCAATTGCCAGACCTGCGTCATCGCCAGCGAGAGCATCAGCGCCGCGACCACGGTCAGCAGCGCCGACAGCGTCACATTGCGCAGGCCGTAGCGGTTCATCAGGGCCGCCGCGAACGGGGCCATCAGGCCGAACAGGATAAACCGGATCGACAGCGCCGACGAAATCTGCGCGGTGGTCCAGCCGAATTCCTTTTGCAAGGGAACGATGAAGACGCCGGGCGCGCCGACCGCGCCGGCGCTGACCAGCGCGGTCAGGAAGGTGATGCCGACCATCACCCAGCCGTAATGGATGTTACGACGGGCGAGGACGGCGGACAGCCAATTCGAGATCATTGAGCCCCAGAAGTTCTGTTTGGTTTGCTTGAGCAGTACATTCTGACGTAACGGTAGCCTGACCGAAAGGGCATAGTTCCCTCGTTTTCAGACATATCCCAGACGATTTACGCCACGAAGATAATCAGCCGCGAATGCTAGTGCACGATGCGCTCCACCGCGATCGCGGTCGCTTCACCGCCGCCGATGCACAGCGAAGCGATGCCGCGCTTCAGGCCCTTTGCCTCGAGCGCGTGCAGCAACGTGACAATCAACCGCGCGCCGGTGGCGCCGATCGGATGACCCAGCGCACAGGCGCCGCCATTGATGTTCAATTTGTCGCGGGGGATGCCGAGATCGCGCGCCGCCGCCATCGGTACCACGGCGAAGGCTTCGTTGATTTCGAACAGGTCGACATCGCCGACGCTCCAGCCGACCTTGTCGAGCAGCTTGCGGATCGCCGGGATCGGGGCCGTCGTGAACCATTGCGGTTCCTGGCTGTGGGTGGCGTGACCCTTGATTTCGGCGAGCACCGGCAGGCCATCGCTGTCGGCGAGCGAGCGGCGCGCCAACACCAGCGCTGCCGCGCCGTCGGCATTCGCGGAAGACGCCGCCGGTGTGATGGTGCCATTGGCGCGGAACGCGGGTTTTAATCCGGGGATTTTGGCAGGATCCACCTTGAGCGGAATCTCGTCATTGCCGATAATGCGGGGACCGGCCTTTTCCGTCACCGTCAGCGGTGCGATCTCGGCCTGGAACGCGCCGCTCTCCACCGCCTTGCGGGCGCGGGTCAGCGTCTCCATCGCGTAGGTGTCCTGGTCCTTGCGGCTGAATTGATAGGCCTCCGCGGTCTGTTCGCCGAAATCACCCATCGAGCGGCCGACCTCATAGGCGTCTTCGAGACCGTCCATCATCATGTGATCGATGATCCGGTCATGACCGGCGCGATAGCCGCCGCGGGCCTTCGCCAGCAGATAGGGCGCATTGCTCATGCTCTCCATGCCGCCGGACACCACGATCTCGGCAGAGCCGGCGTTGATAATGTCGTGAGCCAGCATGGTCGCTTTCATGCCGGAGCCGCACACCTTGTTGATGGTCGTCGCACCCGTCGCGTCCGGCAGCTTGGCGCCGCGGGCGGCCTGGCGTGCCGGCGCCTGGCCCTGTCCGGCCGGCAGCACGCAGCCCATGAACACCTCATCGATCCGCTCGGGCGACAGCTTCGCGCGTTCGACCGCGGCGCCGATCACATGGGAACCAAGCTTGTGCGCGCTGAAGGGCACCAGATCGCCCATGAACTTGCCCAGCGGGGTGCGGGCGGCGGAAACGATGACGACCGGATCGGAAGCTGTGGCCATGACGGTGCTCCTTACGATATCGCGATGTGAATTTAGATTATAACCATCATATGATGCGCCGCAAAAAATGCAACGGCGGCTGAGGGTCTAAATTTGTCGTGATGGGATAAGGCCGTCATGCCCGCGGAGGCGGGCAGCCAGTAGACACTGACGGTGGTGATTACTGGATGCCCGCCTGCGCGGGCATGACGAATTCGCAGGCCATGACGAACTTATCGCTTTCTATCGATAAAACCCTGCATCAGCCGCTGCGGCTCGCCGCCGACGAACGATCGCCCGAACGCGCCGATGCTGACGTCGACCGATTCCTTGAGCGGCAGTTCTTCCCATTGCCGGAGCAGGTCTTTTTGCGCCCGCAGCGCGCCCGGACCGCATTCCAGCAGCATCGCGATGGTGTGTTCGACCGCGGCATCGAGGCCGCCTTGCGGCGCCATCACGTCGATCAATCCCCAGGCCAAGGCGGTGGGGGCGTCGATGTTTTCGGCGGTCATCAGCAGCCAGCGGGCGCGGCCCCAGCCGATCAGCCGCGGCAGCAGCGCCGCATGGATAACCGAGGGGATGCCGACCCGGACTTCCGGCATGCCGAATTTGGCGTCGTGGGCGGCGACCCGGAAATCACAGGCGGCGGCGACTTCGAGGCCGCCGCCGAGACACCAGCCCGGCATCCGCGCGATTACCGGTGCCGGAAACGCCCGCACGGCTTCACAGAGGTCGCGCAGGCCCGTGATGAATTTCTCCGCCGATTTCTGTTCGAGCTTCGCCATCTCCTTGATGTCGGCGCCGCCGATCATGCTTTTCTCGCTCTGGCCTGCGAGTACCAGCACGCGAATGTCCTGGTCTTTTGCCAGCGTTTCCAATCCTTCGCGGACGGCGTTGATCACAGGTGTTCCCAGGATGTTGAGCGATCCGGCATTGCTGATCGTCAGCCGGACGACGCCGCGCGGATCGCGATCAACGCCGCAATGGGGATTGAGCATGGGCATGGAAGGTCTCGCATTCATGGGGACGCCAGCATACTTTGTGTCACTTCCGAGGCAATCCCCAGGCTTGTCAAGGGGCGCGCGGGTTTGACCGGTGACGGGCCCGGCGCGATGATGGCAATGAGGCGGCAGGCCGGCTCCGGAGAGCCAGCCGCGAATATCAGCCGCACCAAACAAGGTGGAGTTTTTTGCAGTATCCGGTGTTATTATATGACTGCAAACATTTAATAGGACCACCTATGCGCTATTCCAGGGAACATAAGCTCGAAACCCACGCCCGGATCGTGAAGCGGGCCTCGGTGCGGCTGCGCGAGAAGGGTGCCCATGGTATCGGTGTCGCCGATTTGATGAAGGATGCCGGTCTCACCCATGGTGGGTTCTATGCCCATTTCGACTCGCGCGAAGCGCTGGTCATTGAGGCGTTTGCCCATGCGATGGATCGCTCCACCGAGCGCTGGCAAAAGATCGGCGAGGCGACGCCGCCGGACAAGCGGCTGGCGATGATCGTCGATTCCTATCTGACCCCGGTGCATCGCGACGATCCCGGTCACGGTTGCGCGATCCCGGCGCTGGGCGCGGAAATCGCCCGCGAGAGCCCCAAGACCCGCAAGGCGTTCGCCGCCAAGCTGGAGCAGATGATCGACATGATGGCGGATCAGATCCCGGATATTTCGCGCAAGGCGGCGCGCAAGCAGGCGATGTCGGCGATCGCGACCATGATGGGTACGCTGGTGATGGCCCGCGTCGCCGGCACCGGGGAGTTTTCCGAGGAGATTCTTGCCGCCGGACGCGAGGCCGTGCTCGGCCGCGCGGCGGCGCCGAAACGGCCGGCCAGGAAGCCGACCTCCAAGAAAGCAGCGGCCCCGGCCCGGAATTGATCGGCCTGAAGCACAGGCGCCGGCGACCTGAGGCCTAGGCCATAAGGTATTGGCCTACGCAATTGGTCGAAGCCCTGGATGAATGCGCCGGGATTGCGGCGCATCCACGCATTTTCGCAAAACCGCCGCGCCGAGAGGCCCCTTTCCAAACGCCGTAAAGACTGCAAGATGCCGCCAAAATCGGCTCTTCAGCCTTGGAGGAACACATGCGCTCAATTGGACATTTTATCGGCGGCCGCGAGGTCAAGGGCACGTCGGGACGAACCGCTGACGTCTTCGAACCGATGACGGGCGACGTCCAGGGCAAGGTGGCGCTGGCGTCCAAGGCCGAAGTTCGCGCCGCGGTCGAGAACGCCAAGGCGGCGCAGGTCGAGTGGGCGAACACCAACCCGCAGCGCCGCGCCCGCGTCATGATGAAATTCCTCGAACTGGCCCAGCGCGACTATGACAAGCTCGCGGAGCTGCTGGCGCGCGAGCACGGCAAGACCGTTCCCGACGCCAAGGGCGACATCCAGCGCGGCCTCGAAGTGGTCGAATTCGCCTGCGGCATTCCGCATCTGATGAAAGGCGAATATACCGAAGGCGCGGGCCCCGGCATCGATATCTACTCCCTGCGCCAGCCGCTGGGCGTGGTCGCCGGCATCACGCCGTTCAATTTCCCGGCGATGATCCCGATGTGGAAGTTCGCCCCGGCGATCGCCTGCGGCAATGCGTTCATCCTCAAGCCCTCGGAGCGTGATCCCGGCGTGCCGATGATGCTGGCGCAGCTGATGATCGAAGCCGGTCTGCCGGCCGGCATTCTCAATGTCGTCAACGGCGACAAGGAAGCTGTCGACGCCATTCTGGACGATCCCGATATCAAGGCTGTCGGCTTTGTCGGCTCGTCGCCGATCGCTCAATACATCTATGAGCGGGCTGCCGCGAGCGGCAAGCGCTGCCAGTGTTTCGGCGGCGCCAAGAATCACGCCATCATCATGCCGGATGCCGATATGGATCAGGCGGTCGACGCCTTGATCGGTGCGGGCTATGGCTCGGCCGGCGAGCGCTGCATGGCGGTCTCGGTCGCGGTGCCCGTCGGCAAGACCACGGCCGACCGGCTGATGGAAAAGCTCATTCCACGTGTCGAATCCTTGAAGATCGGCACCTCGATCGATCCATCGGCCGATTACGGTCCGCTGGTCACCGCGGAGGCTGTAACCAAGGTCCGGAACTACATCGATATCGGCGTCAAGGAAGGCGCCACGCTCGCGGTCGATGGCCGTGGCTTCAAGATGCAGGGCTACGAGAAGGGGTTCTACCTTGGCGGCTGTCTGTTCGACAACGTCACCAAGGACATGCGCATCTACAAGGAAGAGATTTTCGGGCCGGTGCTGTCGGTGGTGCGCGCCAAGGATTATTCCGAAGCGCTGGCGCTGCCGTCGGATCACGACTACGGCAACGGCGTCGCGATCTTTACCCGCGACGGCGACGCTGCGCGCGACTTTGCCGCCAAGGTCAATGTCGGCATGGTCGGCATCAACGTGCCGATCCCGGTGCCGATCGCCTATTACACCTTCGGCGGCTGGAAGAAGTCCGGCTTCGGCGATCTCAACCAGCACGGCCCGGATTCGATCCGCTTCTACACCAAGACCAAGACGGTGACCTCGCGTTGGCCGTCGGGCGTCAAGGAAGGCGCGGAGTTCTCGATCCCGACGATGAACTGACGGGGCGTGATCTCTTTAATTCGTCATGCCCGGGCAGAAGCGCGTCTTCGCGCTAGGTGACCCGGGCATCCACGACTTGAAGGTTGCAGCACGGAAGACGTGGATGGCCGGGACAAGCCCGGCCATGACGGTGATACTCTGAGGATAGACGCGGATAACGGATGCAGTTCGCTCTCAGCGAGGACCAGCTTGCGGTTCGCGATATGGCGCGGGACTTTGCCGCCGAAAAAATCGCGCCGCATGCGGTTCGCTGGGACGAGGAGAAGCATTTTCCGGTCGATGTGATGCGCGAAGCGGCGACGCTCGGCATGGGCGGCGTCTATATCCGCGACGACGTCGGTGGCTCGGCGCTGACCAGGTTCGACGCCGCATTGATCTTCGAAGCGCTGGCGCAGGGCTGCCCGACCGTGTCGGCCTTCATCTCGATTCACAACATGGCATCGTGGATGATCGATGCCTATGGCGACGACACCCAACGTCATAAATGGCTGCCGAAGCTGTGCACCATGGAACTGTTGGCGAGTTATTGCCTGACCGAACCGGGATCGGGATCGGACGCCGCAGCGCTGCGCACCCGCGCGGTACGCGACGGCGATCATTATGTGCTCAACGGCCAGAAGCAGTTCATCTCCGGCGCCGGCCAAAGCGACCTCTATGTCGTAATGGTGCGCACCGGCGGCGAGGGGCCGGGCGGCATCTCGACATTGGTGGTCGAGGGCGATACGCCGGGGCTGTCGGTCGGCGCTATCGAGCGCAAGATGGGCTGGAACGCGCAGCCGACCCGCGCGGTGATTTTCGAGAATGCGCGCGTGCCGGTCGCCAATCGTCTGGGCGACGAGGGCATCGGCTTCAAGATCGCGATGGCCGGGCTCGATGGCGGCCGCATCAACATCGCGGCCTGTTCGCTCGGCGGCGCGCAATGCGCGCTCGACAAGTCACTGGCCTATATGAAGGAGCGCAAGGCGTTCGGAAAACGCCTTGACGAATTCCAGGCGCTGCAATTTCGCCTCGCCGACATGGCGACCGAATTGGAGGCGGCTCGGACGTTTGTCTGGCGCGCGGCTGCGGCGCTGGACCGCAAGGACGCCGATGCGACCATGCTGTGCGCAATGGCCAAGCGGTTCGGCACCGACGTCGGCTTCGAGGTCGCCAACCAGGCGCTGCAACTCCACGGCGGCTACGGCTATCTCAGCGAATATGGCATCGAGAAGATCGTGCGCGATTTGCGCGTGCACCAGATCCTTGAAGGCACCAATGAAATCATGCGGCTGATCGTGTCGCGCAAGCTGATCGAGGGCGCACGATGACGGCCTCCATTGCCGCCGTTGCGGATGCAGACGGCGATCTGATCGTTCGGCGCGAGGGCTCGGCCGGCATCATCCGGCTCAACCGCCCGAAGGCGATCAACGCCATGACGCTGGAAATGTCTGAAGGCATCGACGCGGCTCTGGATCGGTTCGAAGCCGATCCGGCGATCGCGACGGTGGTGCTGGAAGGAGCGGGCGAACGCGGGCTGTGCGCGGGTGGCGATATCCGCGGGCTCTATGAAAGCTCGCGCGCCGGCGGCGATCTCGGCAAGCGGTTTTGGCGCCAGGAATACGTCATGAATGCGCGGATCGCGAAATTTCCAAAGCCCTACGTCGCCTTCATGGATGGGCTGGTGATGGGGGGCGGGGTCGGTCTGTCGGCGCATGCCCGGCATCGCGTCGTGACCGAGAAAACAAAACTGGCGATGCCTGAAGTGGGGCTCGGCTTTTTTCCCGATGTCGGCGGCACCTGGTTGTTGTCGCGTTCGCCGGGCGAGATCGGAACTTATTTTGGATTGACCGGCCAGACACTGAACGGCCCCGATGCGATCTATGCCCGCTTTGCCGACGCGGTGGTGCCGTCGGCCAGACTTGCGGCCTTGCGCGAGGTGCTGACCAAACTCCGCCCCGGCACGACATCAAGCGAGGTCAAGCTTGTAATCGACGGTTTCGCGACCGGCGAGACCTCAGGTCCCGTGGCGGCCATGCAGTCGAACATCGATGCCTGGTTCGGTTACGATCGGATGGAAGATATCGTCGCAGCCCTGAAGCGCGACGGCTCGGAACTGGCCGCGTCGGCGCTGAAAACGCTGGGTGAGAAATCGCCGCGCGGCATGGTGGTGACGCTCAAGCTGTTGCGGCTGGCGCGCGGTTCATCCTCGCTGGAGGAATGCCTGGTGCGGGAATATCGCGCGGCGCTGCAAGTGTTTGCCAGCGACGATTTTCGCGAAGGCGTGCGGGCGGCGGTGATCGACAAGGACCGTAACCCCCGATGGTCGCCCGCCAAAATCGAGGATGTGACGCCGGAAATGGTCGCGCCTTACTTTGCCGATATCAGGGCTGACGAGTTGAAATTCGAGCAATCAAAATAGAAACGCGCGGATGGAGGGAATTTGAGATGGCCAATATCGCATTCATCGGCCTCGGCAATATGGGCGGACCAATGGCCGCCAATCTGGTCAAGGCCGGTCACAAGGTGACGGCGTTCGATCTGGTGGAAGCCTCGCGCCATCAGGCCAAAAGCGACGGCGCTTCGATCGCGGAAAGCGCTTCAGGCTCGGTCAAGGGTGCCGATGTCGTGATCACGATGCTGCCTGCGGGCAAGCATGTGCTGTCCGTCTGGGGCGATGTGATCGCGTCGATGGGCAAGGGCGCCCTGATCATCGACTGCTCGACCATCGACGTTGAAAGCGCCAAGCAGGCGCATGCGCTGGCGGGCAAGCACGGCATTGCTTCCGTCGATGCGCCGGTGTCGGGCGGCACCGGTGGCGCCAAGGGAGCGACCTTGACCTTCATGTGCGGCGGTGAGGACAAGGCATTCGCCGCGGCAAAGCCCGTGCTGGAAAACATGGGCAAGAAGATCGTGCATTGCGGCGGCGCCGGCGCAGGGCAGGCCGCCAAGATCTGCAACAACATGATCCTTGGCGTGTCCATGATCGCGGTCAGCGAGGCTTTTGCGCTCGCCGAAAAACTCGGCCTGTCGCATCAGGCGCTGTTCGATGTCGCCTCGACCTCGTCGGGGCAATGCTGGTCACTGACGACGTATTGCCCGGTGCCCGGTCCGGTGCCGACGTCGCCGGCCAATAACGACTACAAGCCCGGCTTTGCTTCGGCGCTGATGGTGAAGGACCTCACGCTGGCGCAGGACGCCGCCAAGGCCGCCGGCGCCGCGACCCCGCTCGGCAAGCATGCACAGGAGATCTACAAGGCGTTCGACGCGGCCGGACATGGCGGAGTTGATTTCTCCGGGATCGTTCAGCACGTCCGCAGCCTTGCCGGGAAAGGCTGAAACGCCATGACCACATTCCAGGAGGCGCGCGCCTTCCTCTTAAAACACCGAACCGATTACGACGTCGCCGTAAAAGGCTTCCGCTGGCCGGATCCGGTGCCGTTCAACTGGGCGCTGGACTGGTTCGATGCGGAGCTGGCGCGCAACGCCGACAGCAGGGATCGTCCCGCGCTGTGGATCGTCGATGCCGGCAGCAACAAAGAGACGAAACTTTCCTTCTCGGCATTGTCGAGCCGTTCCAATCAAGTGGCAAACTTCCTGCGTGCGCAGGGCCTCAAGCGCGGCGATCATCTGCTGCTGTTGCTCGGCAATGTCGTGCCGTTGTGGGAGACCATGCTGGCGGCGATGAAGCTCGGCGCGGTGGTGATCCCCGCGACCACGCTGCTGACAACGGATGAATTGCGTGATCGACTCGATCGTGGCCGCGCCAGGGTCGTGGTGGCCTCACAGGATCAGGTCGCGAAATTCGCAGGCCTCGGCGGCGACAAGCTGGTCCGTATCGTGGTCGGGGCGTCGTCGAGCCATGAAGGCTGGCTGCCCTTCGAGCAGTCCGCGACTTTTCCGGAGGATTTCAAGCCGGATGGTCCGACCCATGCCGACGACCCGATGCTGCTCTATTTCACCTCGGGCACGACGGCGAAACCAAAACTGGTGCGGCACAGCCAGCGCAGCTATCCCGTCGGCGGACTGTCGACGATGTACTGGCTCGGCCTGCAGCCGGGCGACGTGCATCTGAACATTTCCTCGCCGGGATGGGCCAAGCACGCCTGGAGCTGTTTCTTCGCGCCCTGGAACGCCGGTGCCACCGTGTTCGTGGTCAACCAGCCGCGCTTCGACGCCAAGGGATTGCTCGCGACCATCGGCCGCTGCGGCGTCACCACGCTATGCGCGCCGCCGACGGTGTGGCGGCTGTTCATCCAGGAGAAGCTGGCGACCTTCAAGGTCTCCTTGCGCGAAGTCTGCGGCGCCGGCGAACCGCTCAATCCCGAGGTGATCGATCAGGTCAAGGCGGCCTGGGGCCTGACCATCCGCGACGGCTATGGCCAGACCGAGACCACGGCGCTGGCCGGCAATTCGCCGGGCCAGAAGGTCAAGGTCGGATCGATGGGCCGGCCGCTGCCGGGCTATCGCGTGCAGATCACCGATGGCGACGGCCACGTGACCAAGGAAGGCGAGGTCAGTCTGCTGCTTGACGCGGACCGGCCCGCGGGCCTGATGCAGGGCTATCAGGGTGAGGACGGCAAATTGAGCGGCGCCGATGGCGATCTCTATCGCAGCGGCGACGTGGTGTTCGCCGACGACGAGGGCTATCTGACCTTTGTCGGCCGCTCCGATGACGTCTTCAAATCGTCCGACTACCGGATCAGCCCGTTCGAGCTTGAAAGCATCCTGCTGGAGCATGAAGCGGTCGCGGAGGCCGCGGTGGTGCCGAGCCCCGATCCGATCCGGCTCGCGATCCCCAAAGCCTATGTGCTGCTGGTAGCGGGTACCGAGCGGTCGGCGCAAACCGCGCTGTCGATCTTCCAGCATCTGCATACGCGGCTCGCGCCGTTCAAGCGCATCCGCAAGATCGAACTGGTGACGGAATTGCCGAAGACGATTTCCGGAAAAATCCGCCGGGTGCAGTTGCGCCGGCTGGAACATGACAATGACCGCAGCGACGCGCTGCGCGGACAGGAATTCCGCGAAGAGGATTTTCCGGAGCTGCAAAAGCTGCGGGCGGCCGGATCCACGGAAAGTTGAAAGAAAGATATGAACGAATGAATGAAGTCTGGAAGAAGCCACCGATCTCGTTGGAGGCCTATCAGAAGATGGTCGGCCGGGAAGTCGGCGTGTCCTCCTGGCATATGGTCGATCAGAAGCGGATCGACGTCTATGCCGATGTGATCGAGGATCATCAGTTTATCCATGTCGATCCCGCGCGCGCCAAGATGGAAACCGCGTTCGGCACCACGATCGCGCACGGCTTTCTGACGATGTCGCTGATGAGCATCATGTCCTATGAGGTGATGCCGGTCATCGAAGGCACCACGATGGGCGTCAATTACGGTTTTGATAAACTGCGCTTCATCTCGCCGGTACGTTCGGGCTCGCGGGTGCGCGGGCGTTTTACCTTGGCGGAAGCCAAGCTGCGCAAGCCCAAGGAATTGCAGTCGCTGACCCATGTCACCGTCGAGATCGAGGGCGAAGAAAAGCCCGCGCTGGTGGCCGACTGGATCGGCTTGATTTACTTCGCTTGAACTTTGGGAATTACAATCATGACAATCAGATTTGACGGACGCGTCGCCATCGTCACTGGCGCGGGCAATGGACTTGGACGCGCGCATGCTTTGGGGCTCGCAAGCCGCGGCGCCAAGGTCGTGGTCAATGATTTCGGCGGCGCCCGCGACGGTACCGGCGGATCGCTGACCCCGGCGGAGGCGGTGGTCGAGGAAATCAGGAAAGCCGGCGGAGTCGCGATGGCCGATGGCGCTGACGTTTCCAATTTCGAGCAGGTCACCGCGATGGTGGCGCGTGCCACCAAGGAGTGGGGCAGCGTCGATCTGCTGTGCGCCAATGCCGGCATCCTGCGCGACAAATCCTTTGCCAAGATGGAGATCGCCGATTTCGCCAAGGTGCTGGATGTGCATCTCACCGGCACGTTCTACTGCTGCAAGGCGGTGTGGGAAGGCATGCGTGCGCGCAATTACGGCCGCATCGTCGTCACCACGTCGTCGTCGGGCCTGTACGGCAATTTCGGCCAGGCCAATTACGGCGCGGCGAAAACCGGCATGGTCGGCCTGATGAATGTGCTGGCCGAGGAAGGCCGCAAGAACAACATCCGCGTCAACACGATATCGCCGACCGCCGCGACCCGGATGACGGAAGAACTGCTGCCGCCGCAGGCATTGGCGCTGATGAAGCCGGAGGCGATTACGCCGGCGGTGGAATTCCTGCTCAGCGAGGACGCGCCGACCCGCACCATCATGGGCGCAGGGGCAGGGTCTTTCGCTGTCATCAAGATCCTGGAAACCGAAGGCGTCAACCTGCCGGCATCGGAATGGACCCCCGACGCGGTTGCGGCGCATTTCAAGGAAATCAGCGACATGTCCAACGCAAAAGCGCTTGAAGGCGCGTTCCAGCAGACCCAGAAATATGTCGAGCAAGCCGCGGCGAAAGCGGGCGTGAAGCTGTAGAGGATGAGCTTGAGTTCGTCATTCCGGGGCGCGCTCTTGCGCGAGCCCGGAATCCATAGCCCCTGCAGTAATGTTCATGCGGAACAACGGCACAGGGGCTATGGATTCCGGGCCTGCGCCAAGTGGCGCATCCCGGAATGACGGTGTTGGTATTGAATTCCTCCCAAACCCAAGTCGCCATCATCGGTGCCGGTCCCGCCGGGCTGACGGCTGCCGAAGTGCTCGTCAACGGCGGCGCGAGCGTCACCGTCTACGACGCCATGCCCTCGGCGGGCCGCAAGTTCCTGATGGCCGGACGCGGCGGGCTCAACCTGACGCACAGCGAGGCGCTGCCAGAATTTCTCGCGCGCTATGGCCATGCGACGCCGCGTCTCAAAACAGCGATCGAGGCGTTTCCGCCTGATATCCTGCGTGACTGGAGCGCGGCACTCGGCCAGCCGACCTTCGTCGGTTCCAGCGGCCGCGTGTTTCCGCAGGCGTTCAAGGCCTCGCCCTTGCTGCGCGCCTGGCTGCGGCGGCTCGACTCAAAGGGCGTGCAATTCGCGCTACGCCACCGCTGGACCGGCTGGGACGATGAGGGACATCTTGCGTTCGAAACGCCTGACGGCCAGCGCGCGGTCGAGGCCCGCGCCACGATGCTGGCGCTCGGCGGCGCCAGCTGGCCACGGCTGGGCTCGGATGGTTCGTGGGTGGAAGCGCTCGCCGCGAAGGGCGTGACCATCTCACCGCTGCGGCCGGCCAATTGCGGGTTCACAGTTGCCTGGTCCGGCATCTTCCGCGGTCGCTTCGAGGGGCAGCCGTTGAAAGGCATTTCGCTGTCGTTCGGCGCGCACACCGTGCGCGGCGAGGCGATGATCACCGCGGCCGGGATCGAAGGCGGCGCGGTCTACGCGCTGTCGGCGCCGCTGCGGGAAGCTGTGCTCGAACAAGGGCAAGCGACGTTGCATATTGCGTTACGGCCCGATCTCGACCGCAGCGACTTGGCCGCGCGACTGGCAGTGCCCCGAGCAAAACAGTCATTTTCAAACTGGCTGCGCAAGGTCGCGCATTTGTCGCCGGTCGCCATCGGATTGTTGCAGGAGGCGGCGATGGCCTCGGGCGTATCGCTTTCGTCCCTCCCTGCAGCCGAGCTTGCCGTTTGGATCAATGCGGTGCCGGTTCAGCTCAATGGCGTCGCCCCGATCGCGCGCGCGATCTCCACCGCGGGCGGCATTTCATTCGACGAACTCGATGATGGCTTCATGATCCGCCGCTTGCCCGGCAGTCTTTGCGGCAGGCGAGATGCTCGACTGGGAAGCGCCGACCGGCGGCTATCTGCTGCAGGCGTCGTTTGCGACGGGTGCGGCGGCGGGCAGGGGCGTGTTGAAGTGGTTGCAGTCCAAGCCGTCATCCTGAGGTGCGCGCTCTTTCTTGCGCGCCTCGAAGGATGGCCGCAAGAATGACACTGAACAACATCCTTCGAGGCGCGCCAAAGATGGCGCGCACCTCACGGGCGAACGCACCGCGTTCGTCCCGGGGATGACGTCGGCGGATTTGGCTATCGCAACTTCCCCCGCGCCGCCACCGGCAATATGCCGATGATCTCGTCGCCGCGCACCATCACGACTTCGTCCATCATGTTGACGACGACGCAGACGTGATTGGGCACGATCCGCACGACATCGCCGACATTGGGCCTTGTATTGCTGCGGGCGAGATCGAGAAAGCCATGCTCTTCGGCAAAGCGCGCGATCCTGGCTTCGGGATGTTCGAGGATCAGGCCATGGCCTTCGAGGCCGCCGCCGGTATCTGACGTCAGCGTCTTGGAGCCGGCATCGAGGATGCCGCGATCGGGACCGGCGCGGCTGACCACGGTGGAATAGATGTTCAGCGCGCAATCGTCCCATCCGGCGACGCCGGCCGCGACCTGCATGCGATCATTGTAGATATAGGTGCCGGGCCGATGCTCGGTGGCGCCCTTGAGCTTGCCGACATTTTTCAGGTTCGGCGTGCCGCCGGTCGAGACCATCGCCGCATCAAGTCCGTGTTCGCGGATGCCCGCCAAAGCCTGATCGAAAAACTTCTGCGCGTCGGCCCAACCGCTCTCGGTCGGGTACAGCATGAAGCCGCCGAAGGTCAGCCCCTTCGAGGCCGCAATCTCGCGCGCCAGCGCGATCGCCTCGGCCGGCGTCTCGACCCCGGCGCGCTTGCGCCCGGTGTCGCATTCGACCACCACGGTAAGCGGGCGACCGGAGATCGCCGCCGCTTGCGGCAAGCCCGCGATCACGACGGAATTGTCGGCGGCGACGGTCATGTTGGCTTTGCCCTGCAAGGCGGCCAGCCGCGCCATCTTCTCGTCGCCGATCAGATTGTAGCTGATCAGGATGTCGTCGATCCCGGCCTCGGCCATCACCTCGGCCTCGCCGAGTTTCTGGCAGGTGATGCCCTTGGCGCCGGCGGCGACCTGCATCTTCGCCAGCATCGGGCTCTTGTGGGTCTTGATGTGTGGCCGGTTGGCGACCCCGGCGGCATCGCAGGCGGCCTGGATCCGCGCGATGTTGCGCTCGACCCGGTCCATGTCGATCACGGCGGCCGGCGTGCCATATTCACGGGCGATTTTGGCGGCGAGGGATGTGGTCATCGGTCAGGCGCTCTCTATCTCTTCGCGCAACACTTCAAGCTCAAGCCATTTATCTTCGGCTTCCTGCAATTCCTTCTGCGCTGTGGTCAGCGCGGCGGAGGCGGAATCGAATTTCTTGCGATCCTTTTTGTAGAGATTGGGATCGTCGAGGAACCGTTGCTGCTTGGCGATTTCGGCCTGCAGCTTGGCCATCATCTTCGGCAGCGTTTCCAGCGCGTGCTTCTCGTTGAAATTCAGCTTGCGTTTTGACGCGCCCGAAGATGCACCGGCCTTGGTGCCCTTGCCGGATTCCCTGCGGTCGTCGGCAGCGGTCTTTGCGGCCTCGCGCTTCAGATCGGCGCCGCGTTGCTTCAACATGTCGGTATAGCCGCCGGCATATTCGGTCCAGACGCCGTTGCCTTCGGGCACGATCACCGAGGTCACGACCCGATCGAGGAAGTCGCGGTCATGGCTGATCAGGATCACGGTGCCTTCATAATCGCCGAGCATCTCCTCGAGCACGTCGAGCGTTTCCAGATCGAGATCGTTGGTCGGCTCGTCCAGCACCAAGAGATTGGAAGGCTTTGCCAGCGCGCGCGCCAGCATCAGCCGGCCGCGTTCACCACCGGAGAGCACTTCCAGCGGCGTGCGCATCTGTTCCTGCGCGAACAGGAAGTCCTTCATGTAACTGACGACGTGCCTCGGCTTGCCGCCGACCATCACATTGTCGCTGCCGCCGCCGGTCAGCGCGTCGGCCAAGGTCGATTTCGGATCGAGGCTTTCGCGGTGCTGGTCGAGCGTCGCCATTTCGATATTGGCGCCGAACCGGATGGTGCCGCTATCCGGCGGTTTGCCGCCGGTCAGCATTTCGATCAGCGTAGTCTTGCCGGCACCGTTCGGCCCGACGATGCCGATGCGGTCGCCGCGCTGCACCCGGATCGAGAAATCATCGACGATTTTGCGATCGCCATACGTCCGGCTGATACCCTTGGCCTCGATGATCAGCTTGCCGGATTTATCGGCTTCGGCGGCGGCAAGGTTGGCATTGCCGGCGGCGCCGCGATAGTCGCGGCGCTGCTCGCGCAGCGCATAGAGATTGCCGAGCCGCTTGACGTTGCGCTTGCGGCGGCCGGACACGCCGTAACGCAGCCAATGCTCTTCGTTGACGATTTTACGGTCGAGCTTGTGCTGGTCGCGCTCTTCCTCCGCGAGCACCTCGTCGCGCCAGGCTTCGAAGGCGCTGAAGCCGCGGTCGATCTGCCGGATCTGGCCGCGATCGAGCCACGCGGTCGAGCGCGACAGGTTGGACAGGAAGCGGCGGTCATGGCTGATGATGACAAGCGCGCTGCGGCGGCTGCCGAGTTCGCTTTCCAGCCATTCGATGGTGGTGAGATCGAGATGGTTGGTCGGCTCGTCCAGCAGCAGGATATCGGGCTCGGGCGCCAGCACGCGCGCCAGCGCGGCGCGGCGGGCCTCGCCGCCGGAGACATGGGCGGGATCTTCGTCGCCGTGTAGCCCGAGCTGCTCCAGCACATAACGGGCCTGGTAGTGATCATCGCCCGGCGCCAGATCCAGCTTCGACATAGGCCAGCGTGGTAGCAAAGCCGGTGAAATCCGGCTCCTGCGGCAGATAGCGGACGGTCGCGCCGGGCTGTACGAAGCGGCTGCCGCTGTCGGGCTCGACCAGGCCTGCCGCGATCTTCAGAAGCGTCGATTTGCCGGAGCCGTTGCGGCCGATCAGGCAGACGCGTTCGGCAGGTCGATACCGACAATTCGACGCCTGACAACAACGGCGTGCCGCCGAAGGTCAGCTTGATGTCTTTCAATTGAATCAGTGGGGGCGCCATAGGCTCACTTCAATCTTGTTTTAAGGCAGGCTGGGTGGCCTGCTGGCGCTGGATGCGGCGAATGGTTTGATCGAGCGCCGACAGGAATGTCGAACGGTCGCGCGGTGCGAACGATTTGGGGCCGCCGGTGACCTCACCGGACGAACGCAGATCGGTCATCAGATTACGAACCGCCAGGGTCATGCCGATCGAGGCTTCCGTGAACGGCTTGCCGTTCGGGGCGATCACCTCGGCGCCGGCTTTGACGCAGCGGCTCGCCAACGGGATGTCGGAGGTGACAACGATATCGCCCCTGCCGGCGCGTTCCGCAATCCAGTCGTCCGCGGCGTCCATGCCGGAACCCGCGGCAATGCGCTCGATCATCGGGTCCTGCGGCACGCGAATGAAATTGCCGGCGACCACGCTGACGGGCAAGGCGTGCCGGGCCGCGACGCGATAGATCTCGTCTTTGACGGGGCAGGCGTCGGCGTCGACATAGATGCGGGTAATGGTCAAATCGGACGTCATCGGTTGGGGGTATGGGGCTGTTTGCGGTCGTGCCGGGTGGTACTCCATCGCCCGCGAAAATGCGAGGGAAACACCCAGTGAAACCAGCTTGCCACTGCACTTTGTTGGCGTAGGATTATGGCCAGAAAAATAGCCGAAATCAGGGAACAGGCATGACATATCCGCTCGAAACCTACCGCGTGTCGGCCTTCAACACCTCAAAGCAATCGGAAAACAAGATTCACGACGACACCGTCGCGCGGAAGTTCGGGTTCAGCGGCGGGCTGGTACCTGGTGTCGATGTGCTGGCCTATATGATCCACATGCCGGTCGCCAAATGGGGCCGGGCGTTTCTTGAGCGCGGCCTGATCGAAGCGCGCTTCGTCAAACCGGTCTACGATGGCGAGTTTGCCGACGTGACGGCCAGCGAAAGCGATGGCGTGCTGTCGATCGACGTCGAAAGCAAAGGCGAGCATTGCGCCACCGGGACGGCGTCGCTGCCGGCCTCCGCGCCGTCATTCTCGCTGTCGGATTACAGCGACACGCCAGCGGTGTCCGAGCGGCGGCCGGTTAGTTCTGCGTCGTATGAAGCGGGCAAATGGCTCGGCAGCGCGCCACGTGCCTGGGCCGGCGATGCGGCGAGCGAATATCTGAGGGATATCCGCGAACACGATCCGATCTATACGCGTGAGGGGCTTGGTCATCCCGGCGTGCTGCAAAAGGTGATGAACAAGGTGCTAGTCGACAACGCCATCCTCGGCCCCTGGATCCACGTCGGCAGCCGGATGCAATTGTTGTCGGCGGGCAAGGCCGGCGATGAAATCACCGCGCGGGCAAAGGTGATCGGCAATTACGAGAAGAAGGGTCACCTTTTTGTCGAGCTCGACGCGCTCGTGGTCGCCAACGGCAAGACGCCGCTGGCGCATTGCCACCACATCGCGATCTACCAGCCACGCGAACGCGCGGCGGCGTAGGGCGCGGATACGCGGTATTTTTTCAAGTTCGTCATGCCCGGCCTTGTGCCGGGCATCCACGTCTTTCTTTGCCGCCAAAGACGTGGATGGCCGGGACAAGCCCGGCCATGACGTGACGAAACTCCGGGATTAGTTCGGCGGTTTTTACGCCGCCTTCGTCTTCTTCGCGTCCTGGATCGCGCGCCAGACCCGTTCGGGTGTCAGCGGCATATCGATGTGCGAAATGCCGTATTCCGAGAGCGCATCGACCACCGCGTTGACGAGGCAGACGAGGCTGCCGGCGCAGCCGGCTTCGCCGCAGCCCTTGGTGCCCAGCGGATTGGATTTTGCCGGCGACGGATGATCGCCGACTTCCATCAGCGGAATGTCGCCCGCGCGCGGCATCGCGTAGTCCATGAACGAGCCGGTGATCGGCTGGCCGCTTTCGTCGTAGCTGACTTCCTCCATCAGCGCCTGGCCGATGCCCTGCGCGACGCCGCCATGCAACTGGCCCGCGACGATCATCGGATTGACGATGGTGCCGAAATCATTGACGCCGGTATAGCGCACGACCTGCACGATGCCGGTTTCAGGATCGATCTCGACTTCGGCGACGTGGCAGCCGTTCGGGAAGGTCGACGGCGTATCCTTGGTGTTGTGATCGACGTCGAGCGAGGAGGGCACGCCTTCGGGCATCTTGCCCTCGCGTGTCCGCCGCGCCAGCTCCGTGATGTCGATGCTGCGATCGGTGCCGGCGATGGTGAAGCGGCCATTGGCGAATTCGATGTCGCCTTCGGACGCTTCCATCAGATGCGCGGCCACCTGCTTGCCCTTGGCGATCACAAGCGCCGAGGATTCCACGATCGCCTGGCCGGTGGCGGTGATCGAACGCGAACCGCCGGTGCCGTTGCCGAAGCGCACGAGGTCGCTGTCGTTTTGTTCGAGCGTGATCTTGTCGAAGGGGACGCCGAGCTGCGCGGACAGCACCTGCGCGAACGGCGTGGCGTGACCCTGGCCGTAATCCAGCGTGCCGGTGGTCAGTTTCACCGAACCATCAGGCTCGAATGTGATCTTGCCGAGTTCGCCGCTCGGAGGTGCGGTGACTTCGAGATAAGAGCCGACCGCGATGCCGCGCAGCTTGCCGTTCTTACGGCTCTCTTTCTTGCGCTTGGCGAAGTTGGCATGGTCGGAGATTTCCAGCGCCTTGTTGAACACGCCCTGGAAATCGCCGCTGTCATAGGTGACGCCGGAGGCCGCCGCGAACGGCAACTGCGCGGGCTTGATGAAATTGCGCTTGCGCAAGGTGAGCCGGTTGATGCCCATCTCGTCGGCGGCGCGATCGATCAGCCGCTCCATGTAATAATTCGCTTCAGGGCGTCCGGCGCCGCGATAGGCGCCCATCAGGGTGGTGTTGGTCAGCACGGTCTTGATGTCGACGCCAAGCAGCGGGGTGCGATAGACGCTGGCGAGATTCTTGCCGGTGTTGAGCGAGAGCGGCCCGGGCGACACGCCGCTGATATAGGCGCCGAGATTGCCGTAGCCGTTGAGACGAACCGCGAGGAACTTGCCCTCGGCGTCGAGCGCGAGCTCGGCATGAATGATCTGGGCGCGGCCCTGGCTGTCCGACAAAAAGCTGGTCGAGCGCTCGTCGGTCCATTTGACCGGCCGGCCGATCTGCTTCGCCGCATGCAGGATGCAGGTATATTCGGGATAGCTGATGTTCTTCATCCCGAACGAGCCGCCGACATTCCCGGTCAGGATGCGGACCTTCTCGGCCGGAACATTCAGGATCTTGGCCAGCGTGGCGCGGTTGCCCGACACGCCCTGGGTTGGAACCTGGATCGTGAACCGCTCGCTGGTCTTGTCATACGCGCCGATCGCGACCCGCGGTTCCATCGACACCACGGCGACGCGGGTGTTGACGATATCGAGTTTTGTCACGTGGGCGGCGCCGGCAAACGCGGCATCGATCTTGGCGGTGTCGCCATAATGGTAGTCGAGCGCCACATTGTTCGGGATGTGATCGTAGAGCTGCGGCGCGCCAGGCTTGGATGCTTCCTCGGCATTGGTCACCGCGGGCAGCGGTTCGATATCGAGCTCGACGGCTTCCGCCGCGTCGCGGGCCTGCGCCAGCGTTTCCGCGACCACAAAGGCCACGGGGTCGCCGACATAGCGCACCTTGTCGGTCGCCAGCGCCATGCGGTTGGTCTGCAGCAAGGGTGAACCGTCGCGGCTCTTCAGCGGCAGGCCGCAGGTGAAGGCCCCGTAATTCGCAGGTGCCAGATCCGCGCCGGTCCAGGCGCCCAGCACGCCGGGCATGGCTTTGGCGGCGGAGGTATCGATCCCCTTGATGATGCCGTGGGCGTGGCTGGAGCGCACGATCCAGGCATAGGTCTGCCCGGGCAGGCTGAAATCGTCGGTGTATTTGCCTTTGCCCCGCACCAGGGTGTCGTCTTCCTTGCGCCGGACCGGCTGTCCGACCCCGTATTTTTGCAGTGCGATAGCGTTTTCAAGCGACGACGGGGAAGTGTGATCTTGCATGTGGGGGACCTGAAATGCCCGATTTTTGCGTGATTTGCGGGCCTGTCCTCCAAATAAACCAGCAACACCCCAACGACAACGCCTGATTGGACATGGTCCTATGTTGCTCGCTGTTGCGCCCGGGGCCGGCGCTGCTAAAGTTTCTGTGAATGGAATCCTCGCCGGCCACGATTGGCCGCGGAAAGACAGTTTGATGAACGACGATACGCGGCTTCGCGATGGCCTTGCGCCCAGCGAGAGCCCGCAAGAATCGGTCGCGGCGGCGGGTCCAGGCTTTTTGGAGCAAAGCTTGCTGGGACACGGTTTGCCGGAAGCGGGCCATTCGCCGGGGGCAGGAAACGGTGTCTATGCCGCGCTTGACCTCGGCACCAACAATTGCCGGCTGTTGATCGCCTGTCCGTCCGGCGACAGTTTTCGCGTGGTGGATTCGTTCTCCCGGATCATCCGGTTGGGCGAGGGGATTTCGGCGACCGGTTGCATCAGTGACGCCGCGATCGAACGCGCGATCGGCGCGCTGAGCATTTGCCGGGACAAGATCCAGACCCGCAAAGCCCAACGCTTGCGGCTGATCGCAACCGAAGCCTGCCGCGCGGCCTCCAACGCCAGCGGTTTTCGCGACCGCGTCGCCGCCGAAACCGGCATCCGGCTGGAAGTCATCAACCGCGAGACCGAAGCCGCCCTCGCGGTGCTCGGCTGTTCGCCGCTGCTCGATCCAAACGGGCGCGGTGCCGTGTTGTTCGACATCGGCGGCGGTTCGACCGAACTGGTCCGGATCGAGCGCGATCCGACCGATCCGAACGCCACGCCGCGGATCAAGGCGTGGATGTCGATTCCGCTTGGCGTCGTGACCTTGGCGGAGCGTTTCGGCGGCCGGGACGTCACGCCGCAATCCTATGCGCTGATGGTGCAGGAAGTCGCCAAACACATCGCTCCGTTCGCGGCCGAGCATGGCGGCGATACCAGCGACATGCATCTGCTCGGCACCTCGGGCACGGTGACGACGCTGGCCGGCGTGCACCTCAATTTGCTTCGCTATGATCGCCGCCGGATCGACGGCATCTGGATGAACAACGCCGATATCACCGCGACCATCGCGCGCCTGCTGGCCATGAGCTATCAGGAACGCGCCGACAATCATTGCATCAGCGTCGAGCGCGCCGATTTGGTGCTGGCGGGCTGCGCCATCCTCGATGCGATCCGGAACGCCTTTCCGCTGCCGCGGCTGCGCGTCGCCGATCGCGGCCTGCGCGAGGGCATGCTGGTCGAGATGATGCGCGAGGACGGCGTTCTCGGCACACATTAAGGGTCATTCCGGGCGCATCGAAGATGCGAACCTCAGATGTGCAATTGCACATCGGGGAATCCTGGGATTCCGCGTCTGCGCCTTGCGGCGCATCCCGGAATGACGATAGAAACCGATATGGCGAAAGACACGACCGGCCGGCTGCACGTCACGGTAAAAACTGGCGGCAAGCGCAAGCTTTCATCGAAACTGTGGCTGGAGCGCCAGCTCAACGATCCCTATGTGGCGCAGGCCAAGCGGGACGGCTATCGCTCGCGCGCCGCCTACAAGCTGCTCGAGATCGACGACAAGCATCATTTCCTGAAGCAAGGCATCACGGTGGTCGATCTCGGTGCGGCGCCCGGCGGCTGGAGCCAGATCGCGGCCAGGCGCACCGGTGCGGCTGACGGCAAGGGCAAGGTCGTCGCGATCGATCTGCTGGAGATGCCGGAGATCCCCGGCGTCAGCTTTGCGCAGCTCGATTTCCTGGCCGACGACGCACCAGAGAAATTGATTGCGATGATGGGCGGGCGCGCCGATGTGGTGCTGTCCGACATGGCGGCCAACACCACGGGTCATCGCAAGACCGATCAGCTGCGCATTCTCGGTCTGGTCGAAGGCGCCGCCGCGTTTGCCGCCGATGTGCTCAATCCCGGCGGCACGTTTGTCGCAAAAGTATTTCAAAGCGGCGCCGACGCCGATCTGCTGGCGCAGCTCAAGCGTGATTTCGCGACCGTGAAGCACGTCAAGCCGGCCTCGAGCCGGCAGGATTCCTCCGAGCGCTACGTGCTCGCGATCGGCTTTCGGGGTGGGCCGCCGAAGCAATCTTAGAGTCGTCGGAGGCGATCCGCCTTGCGCGTGGTCGCGGGCTAAGCTCGCCACGGGGCTGCCGTTCTGCCCTGGCAGAATTTCAGGATTGTCTTGCAGGTTTTGTGCAAACGCGGATCTGCACACGCAAGCGACACAAAGTCTCTGATATCTGACGTTTCGCGGAGGCCGGCTGATCGGCCTCCGTCGCAACGCGGCTGTCTTGCATGCTCACACGTCTCGCCACGATCGCCCTTTGGTGTGTGGCGCCCATCCTCATCTTTGTCAGCGCCAATCTCTATGATCCTTATCTCGTGCTGATCCGCGGCTGGGGGGATGTAGCGTTGGCGGTCGGCGAACTCGCCGGGATCGCCGTGGTGGTCGGCTGCGGATATTGGCGCCGCGGCGGCATCGCCGCAAAACTTCTGGTCCTGCTGTGGTGCCTGCCGCCGGTGGCGATGGCATCGGCGGTGACGGTCTTTCATGTGCGCAAGCACGCCGTGCTTCAGGCCGATGGCCCGCGCGCGCAGGAATTGGGACGGCATTTTGTCGTCGGGTACTCTTCGTTTGGGGAGATCTCTGTACTCGCAGCCAAGGGGCTGATCGGCGGCGTCTATGTCACCCGGCACAATATCGGGGGGCGTTCGGCCGACGCGCTGAGATCGGAAATCGCGCGGCTTCAGACCATCCGGCATCGAAGCGGGGCTGCCGCCACTGATCGTCGCCGCCGATCAGGAAGGCGGCATCGTTTCCCATCTATCGCCGCCGCTGACATCGTTGCCGGCGCTCGCGACGCTAGCGGCGTTGCCGCCGGCAGAACGGTCAGCGAAGGCCGAAGCGTACGGCCGCATCCACGGTCGCGAGCTGGCGTTGCTCGGGATCACCTTGAATTTCGCGCCTGTGGTCGATCTGCTTCGAACTGAAGCGTCCAATCCGCTCGACTTCAACAGCCTGATCAGCCGCCGCGCGATCGCGGGGGATCCCGAGGTTGTGAGCGATATCGCGGCAGCCTATGCGCGGGGCCTGGAAGCCTCCGGCGTCGAAGCCACCGTGAAGCATTTTCCTGGGTTAGGGCGCGTCCGGGAAGATACCCATCATTTTCGCGCCGATCTCGCGGCACCGGTTGCCGAACTCGAGGCATCGGATTGGCTTCCGTTCCGCCAGGCTCTTGCGCATTCGAATGCCTATCTGATGGTCGGACATGTCGCGGTCACGGCGATCGATCCGGCGCGGGCGGCGTCGCATTCCAAGCGCGTGATCAACGACTTGATACGCAATCAATGGGGCTATCAGGGCATCATCATTACCGACGACCTTGTGATGGGCCCGATCTACGAGCACGGCGTCTGTGCGGCCGTCACCGAAGCGCTCAATGCCGGGGTGGATTTGCTGCTGGTCGCCTATGACGGCCTGCAGTTCTACCGCATGTATCATTGCGCGCTCAGCGCATCCGCTGACGGCAGACTGGACGAAGCAATGCTGAAGAACAGCCTTGTCCGGTTGAACCTGAAAAGACCTGATATCGCGGACCGCGCCGCGGCGGCGTCTGTTTCCGCACGCTGATCCCGGCGGTCCATCTTGCCGCGCTGGCTTTGCCTGCCCACCGCGGTCTACGCGCTATCGGCTCAGCCCAGCTTCTGATCCCGCGCGTTGGCGGTTTCGGTGGCGGCGGTCTCTTCCGGTTCGGCGTCGCGCTCGGGTGAGGGCACCACGATCACGCCGCGGCCGGACACCTGATGGCCGGCGTCGGAGGGCATCTCCCAGAAGAAATACGCCGACAGCGTCGAAATAACCGCCACCACCATAAAGGCCGGTGCGAACAGGCTCGCGTTCAGCTCGCTCACATGATGCAGCCACATGGTCGATTCCACCGAGGCCGCGCCGACCGCGACGCCGGCGGACACCGCCAATTGCTGGTTGACGCTGACCAGCGTGGTGGCGCGGCTCATCAGGTCCGGCTCGACTTCGGCGTAGGCGAGGGTGTTGATCGCGGTGAATTGCAGCGAGCGGAAGAAGCCGCCGACCACCAGCAGGATCATGATCAGCAGCAACGGCGTCGAGACCGTGAACAGCGCGCAGGCCGCCAGAAAGACCGAGCTCACCACCGCGTTGATGGTCATGATGTTACGAAAGCCGAAGGTGCGGATGATGCGTGCCGCCAGCGTCTTCATGCCCATGGCGCCAGCCGCCGAGGTAAAGGTCACAAGGCCGGAGCGCAGCGGCGACAGGCCGAATCCGGTCTGCAGCAACAGCGGCAGCAGGAACGGCAATGAGCCGATGCCGAGCCGGAACATGAAGCCGCCGATGATGCTGGCGCGCATCGTCGGCAAACGCAGCAACGCAAAATCCAGCACCGGCGAGGCGGTCCGCCGGGCGTGGATCACGTAGAGCGTCATCGAGATGCTGCCGGCCGCGACCAGCGCGATGACGGCGCTCCATGGCAACAGATTGAGGCCCGCGACCGAAAGCCCGAACGCGATGCCGCCAAGGCCGATTCCGGCCAGCACCAGCCCGTAGAGATCGAAACGCTCAGGGTTTTCGCTGCGGATCGGATCGATGTAGCGCAGCGCCATCACGATGCCGAGCAATCCGATCGGAATGTTGATCAGGAAGATCCAGTGCCAGGTCAGATACGTCGTGATGAAACCGCCGAGCGGCGGACCAATGACGGGCCCGACCAGGGCCGGCACCGTCACCCACGCCATCGCATTGACCAGTGCGCTCTTGTCGATCGAGCGCAACAGCACGAGCCGGCCGACCGGCGTCATCATCGCCCCGCCAAAACCCTGCACGATGCGCGCGATCACGAAATCGGTGACGGAGGACGACAGCGCGCACCCGATCGACCCCACCATGAAGACCGCGACCGCGACACTGAACACCATCCGCGCGCCAAAACGGTCCGCGGTCCAGCCGCTCGCCGGAATGAACACCGCGAGCGACAGCAAATAGGAGGTGATCGCAAGTTTCAGGGTCAGCGGGCTGGTGCCGATATCTGCCGCAATCGCCGGAAGTGACGTTGCGATGACCGTGGAATCCATGTTTTCCATGAACAAGGCAGTGGCCACGATGAGCGGGATCAGGCGTTCTTTGTTCATCAGGATTCGGGGAGGAGAAGACGGGGATGTGAGCCCGGGCTGTATCACTCCATTGTCGCACAAGCTATTGCGGAACCGCGGAAAACGCCTAAATCATCGTGACCCTGCGGCAGGCGCAGAGCTGGACCGGCCCGCCGCCGGACCGCTCCTGCCGGGCAGCGGAATGAAGGGCGTGCGGGCCTGAAAAACCCTGTGCATGGCTGGCAAACGCTTTGATTTAACTGCCCGCCATGCTATCGACCGCCGCCAACCCTACCGATGGGCTCGATTCGCCGGTGAAGCCACTAGCTTCGCCGAAGAAGGTGCTTATCCCGAGGTAATTGCGGCAGACAGGCCGCCGAATGGAGTTGGTAATGGCGACAGTGCAGGGACTTCAGGGGATTCGCGAAGCCTATACGTTTGACGATGTGCTGCTCAGGCCCGGTCTTTCCGACATCCTGCCCTCCGAGGCCGATATCCGCTCCCACGTCACCCGCGTCATCCCGCTCAATATTCCGATCATCGCCTCCGCGATGGATACCGTCACCGAAGCGCGCATGGCGATCGCGATGGCGCAGGCGGGCGGCATCGGCGTCATCCACCGCAATTTCGACGTCGATGGCCAGGCCGCCCAGGTGCGGCAGGTCAAGAAGTTCGAATCCGGCATGGTGGTCAATCCGCTGACCATCGGCCCCGACGCGATGCTGTCGGATGCGCTGGCGCTGATGAACGATCACGGATTTTCCGGCATTCCGGTGGTGACCGGCAGTAGCAAGGGCGTACCGGGCAAGCTGGTCGGTATTCTCACCAACCGCGACGTCCGCTTTGCGACCGATCCGCGCCAGAAAATCTCCGAGTTGATGACGCATGAAAACCTCGTGACGGTGCGCGAAGGCGTCAGCCAGGACGAGGCGAAGCGGATGCTGCACAAGCACCGCATCGAAAAGCTGCTGGTGGTCGATGAGCAATATCGCTGCGTCGGGCTGATCACCGTCAAGGACATGGAAAAGGCTGTCGCCCATCCGCTCGCCTGCAAGGACGCGCAGGGCCGGCTGCGGGTCGCGGCCGCGACCACCGTCGGCGAGGGCGGTTACGAGCGCACCGAGCGGCTGATCGATGCCGGCGTCGATGTGATCGTGGTCGACACCGCGCATGGCCATTCCTCCCGCGTGCTGGAGGCGGTCAACCGCATCAAGCGGCTGTCCAATGCCGTGCAGGTGATTGCCGGCAATATCGCGACGCAGGAAGGCGCGCAGGCGCTGATCGATGCCGGTGCTGACGCGATCAAGGTCGGCATCGGTCCGGGGTCGATCTGCACCACGCGCATCGTGGCCGGCGTCGGCGTGCCGCAGTTGACCGCGATCATGGATGCGGTCGAGGCCGCGAAGAAGGCCAACGTTCCCGTGATTGCCGATGGCGGCATCAAATATTCCGGCGATCTCGCCAAGGCGCTCGCCGCCGGTGCCGACATCGCCATGGTCGGCTCGCTATTGGCCGGCACCGACGAGACCCCGGGTGAAGTGTTCCTGTGGCAGGGCCGTTCCTACAAGGCCTATCGCGGCATGGGCTCGGTGGGCGCGATGGCGCGCGGCTCGGCCGATCGTTACTTCCAGCAGGACATCAAGGATACGCTGAAACTGGTGCCGGAGGGCATCGAGGGCCAGGTGCCGTACAAGGGCCCGGTCGGCAATGTCATGCACCAGCTCGCCGGCGGCTTGCGTGCCGCGATGGGCTATGTCGGTGCGCGAGACCTCGCCGAGTTTCATGCCAAGGCGCAATTCGTCCGCATCACCGGCGCGGGCTTGCGTGAAAGCCACGTCCACGACGTCACCATCACCCGCGAAAGCCCGAACTATCCGGGCGCCGGCTAGTGCATGGTCCGGAAAAGCGGCCGCCACAACGCGCGCGAAACGGGATAGCGTTGGCCTAAGGCAGCACCGGTTCCGGCACGAATGCGCGTCACGCACGTCTCGGTGCCGCGTTCTTCAAACGATGTATCGCAACACAATCCGAAAAGAGAAGCAGGTCTTATGGTTGATTGGTCGGACGAAAAGCTTGCCGCACTTGCAGACAAGGATCTGAAAACTTTGCTTGCGAATGCGGAACGAAAATCCGCCACCGATCTGGTCGCCAAATGCACCGCCGAGATCGAAAAGCGCCAGGCGGCAAAACCCGGCAAGGCCGCCAAGCCGCGCACCGAGCTAAAGGAATTTGAGCACACGGTTGCGGGTGAGATTGCTGAAGTCGGCAAACAGATGGCCGAGAAATATGATCTCTCGGAAGAGACCGCCAAGGCGAAGTCGGCCGGCGTCAAGGGGTTTCGTTCGCACAAGCTTCTGGACGCAAAAGGCTATGCCAAGCTCGGCGGCTCGCAGCGCGACGGCACGGTCGCGGTCGATCGCTATATTTCCTATCGGCTCGGCAACGACATCGTGACCTTGGGCGTCTGGCTGTTAAAGGATGCGCCGATCGAGGCCCACGAGTTTCACGTCAGCGGCCCGGTCGCGATGATCGAGGGCGGCAAGTCTTTCGTGGAAGTGCGGCCGGGGATTTCGGAAAAGGACGCGCAGGAGACGCGGCTGATCCGGTCGTTCAAGGACCTGCCGAGCGCGGCTGCGGCGTTCGACGCGGCGCTGGCAAAAATCACGGCGTAGTATCGCGCGGCATTTTTTGCGCTATGCTATCGTCGAATGAATAAAAACCGGAGGAAACCAGTGTCCCAGGCCAAGCGTGTCGTTCTTGTTTCGCGCCCCGTCGGCGAGCCCAAGGCGTCGGATTTCCGTGTCGAGGAATACGCGCTGCCGACACCCGGCGAGGGACAGGTGCTGTTGCGCACCATCTGGCTGTCGCTCGATCCCTATATGCGCGGACGCATGAGCGACGGGCCGTCCTATGCCGCGCCGGTGCCGATCGGCGGCGTGATGGAGGGCGGTACGGTTTCCGAGGTGGTCGCCTCGAACAATCCGGGTTTTGCCAAGGGCGACATCGTGCTGTCGCGCGCGGGCTGGCAGACCCATGCGCTGTCCGATGGCAAGGCATTGACGAAAATCGATCCCAAACTTGGCCCGGTCTCGGCGGCGGTGGGTGTGCTCGGTATGCCCGGCATGACCGCCTATACCGGGCTGCTCGATATCGGCAAACCGCAAGCAGGCGAAACCGTCGTCGTCGCCGCAGCCTCGGGTGCGGTCGGCTCGGCGGTCGGCCAGATCGCGAAGATCAAGGGCGCCCGCGCCGTGGGCATCGCCGGCGGCAAGGACAAATGCGAATATGTGACCAAAGAACTCGGCTTCGATGCCTGCCTCGATCACCGCGATCCGCAACTGGCCGCCAAGCTCAGGGAAGCCTGCCCGAAAGGCATCGACGTCTATTTCGAGAATGTCGGCGGCGTGGTGTTCGAGGCGGTGTTTCCGCTGCTCAACGCGTTCGCGCGCGTGCCGGTCTGCGGGCTGATCGCGCATTACAACGACACCGAAGCCCATGCGCCGAAATGGGCCTCGTCGATGATGCGCGCCGTATTGACCAAACGCCTGACCATCCGCGGCTTCATCGTCAGCGATTTCGCCGCGCGGCATGGCGATTTCCTGCGCGACATGTCGGGGTGGGTGCGCGAGGGCAAGGTCAAGCACCGTGAGTTCGTGACCGAAGGCCTCGACAGTGCGCCCGACGCCTTCATGGGGCTGTTGAAGGGCGCCAATTTCGGCAAGCAATTGGTGCGCGTCGGACCCGACAAAGCCTAGCCATCAGGTTCACCCCCGATCGGACCATCAAAAAAACGGAGCGGGAATGAACAAACCCGTCGATGTCCTGATTATCGGCGCCGGTGCCTCCGGCGCCGCGGTGGCGTGGAGCCTCGCCGAGACCAAGATGCATATCCTCTGCCTCGATCAGGGCGGCTGGATGAGTCAGGCCGAATATCCGAGCACGGCGCGAGACTGGGAGGCGCGTTTCTACGGCGACTATTCGCCGAGCCCCAACATCCGCGCCCGGCCCGAGGATTACCCCATCAACGACGATCATTCGCCGATCAAGGTGGTGAATTTCAACGGTGTCGGCGGTTCGACGGTGATGTACACCGCGCATTGGCCGCGCCTGCATCCGTCCGATTTTCGCGTCAAGACGCTTGATGGCGTCGCCGACGACTGGCCGATCGATTACGATACGCTGGCGCCGTTTTTTGCCGAGAACGACCGGATCATGGGCACCTCCGGGCTATCAGGCGATCCGGCCTCGCCGTTGACCGATCCGCCGATGCCGCCGCAACCGCTCGGCCGCTCCGGCGCGATCCTTGGCAAGGCCATGAATAAGCTCGGCTGGCACTGGTGGCCTTCGGACACCACGGTCGCAACCATGGATTACGAGGGGCGGGCCCGCTGCATCAACCTCGGCCACTGCACGCCGGCCTGCGCGCAGGGCGCGAAAGCCAGCACCGACATCACCTATTGGCCGTTGGCGTTGCGCGCCGGTGTCGAGCTGCGCACGCATTGCCGGGTGCGCGAGGTCGTCACCAATGACGAGGGCATGGCATCAGGCGTGATCTATTACGACAAGGACGGCGTCGAGCAATTCCAGGCTGCCGAAGTCGTCGTGATCGCCTGCAACGGCATCGGCACGCCGCGACTGCTGTTGAACTCGGCCTCCGAGCGTTTCCCGAACGGGTTGGCCAATTCGAGCGGACTGGTCGGCAAGAACCTGATGTTTCATCCGTACAGCCAGGTCTACGGCTATGTCGAAGAGCCGACCGACAGTAACCGCGCGCCGCCGACATGTCTCTGGAGCAAGGAATTCTACGAGACAGATCCTTCGCGCGACTTCGTGCGCGGCTATGCCATCCAGTTCGGCCGTGGTGCCGGGCCGGTGTTCGAAGCCGTCGCCAGCGAGGCCAAGGGTATCCTGCCATGGGGAGCGGATCACCACCGCGTCTTTCGCAAGCTCAACGGCCACCGGATTGCCGCGTCGGCAATCTGCGAGGATCTGCCGGAGGAACATAACCGTGTCACGCTGGATCCGGTGCTAAAGGATAGCCACGGCATTCCGGCGCCGCGCGTCGATTACACCATCAGTGAGAACAGCGCGAAGATGATGGAACATGGCATCATCAGGGCCAAGCAGGTTTTGGCCGCGGCCGGCGCGACCGACATCTGCGTCAATTCTCCGATCCTCTATGGCGGCTGGCATCTGCTTGGCACGGCGCGGATGGGCACCGATCCGAAGCGATCGGTGGTCAACGAATGGGGAAGGTCGCACGACGTGAAGAATCTGTTCATCGTCGACGGCAGCGTGTTCGTGACCTCAGGCGGCGTCAACCCGACCTCGACGATCCAGGCCATCGCGCTCTACGTTGCCGACCAGATGAAGCAGCGTCTCGCCAATTTGTTCGATTGAGGCTGTCATGTCCGTGGAAACAATTCTCACTCCAGTCCAGCGCGACGATCTGCGGGCCGTTGCCGCGATGATCATTCCAGCCAGCACCGAATACAATGTGCCCGGCGCCGACGACGCCGCCATTCAGGCCGACATGCTGGCCACGCTCGGCCGCGACGCGCCGGTGGTCGGCGCCGCGCTCGATTATTTGGCGCGGCTCGCCGGGATGCCGCTTTCAAAGCTGGACGCCGCACGGCGCGAAACGGTGGCCAAGGAATTTCGCGCCTCGGGCGGAACTGCCGCCGCCACGCTCGTTCGCGTGGTGCTGCAATGCTATTACCGCGACGACCGCGTGTTGCGCTCGCTCGGCCTGGAGCTGCGGGCGCCATTCCCGAAGGGATATGAACTGGAGCAGGGCGACTGGTCGCTGCTCGATCCGGTCAAGACGCGCCCGGTGAGTTTGCGAAGGACGAGTTAGTAAAGCGTAGCCTGGACGCGCCACCGGGTCGCGTGAATGCGCGCCCGATGACAGGCGCCGCGACATCCGGGTCGGTCTCGTGGTCCCGCATATCGCAAGTGCTCATGCGGGCTACGCGCTACGGACCGTCTTTCCCCAGGCGATTTCGGGCTTGCGGAAGCCCATCGCAACCCAGGCCCTGATCAGCTTCAACATCGCTTTGCCGGAGTGACCGCTGTAGTTCGGTACGTCATGGGCGAGCTCAACGCCGGGGCGCCGTTCTCTTGTCATGATGCGGACCTCAACTGGCGGCGCGCCCGTTCCAAAGCGGTTACGGAACATCGAGAGCCAATGCCCCCGCGTGAAGTCGAGGAACATGGCCGAATTGCAGCAGGTGGCAACGACCCGACGGGTGGGCGACTCAGGTTTGAGCCGGTATTCTTGGAGATGCTCTTGCCCCATCACGCATTGCACCCGATCCTTTCGATACAGGACCATGCCTGTCCCGCTATCGGTATCGAGGACGGGTGGCGCGGAAGTCAGCCGCTCAAATTGACGTCCGGCTTCCTGGCAACTGGTGCAATAACAGGCGGCAGTCAAGATCGGCGGTCCGGCTGCCTCGAACCTGACCTTTCCGCATTGGCACGTCGCAGAAGTCCGCACCGAGCTAACCTCTCCGCACGCTGGCGCCGCCGTCGACCGGCAGCGTGACGCCGGTGATGAAGTTGGCTTCGTCGGAGGCGAGGAACAAGGCGGCGTTGGCGACGTCCCAGCCGGTGCCCATCTTCTTGCGCAACGGCACTTGGGAATCGCGCTCGGCCTCGACCTCGGCACGGGTTTTCTTGAACTCGCGGGCGCGGGTATCGACCGCCATCGGCGTGTTCATCAGGCCGGGCAGGATCACGTTGGCGCGGATGCCATATTTCGCGTTTTGATAGGCGAGCTGCTCGGTGAACGCCACCATCGCCGATTTGGTCGCCTTGTAGGCGACATAGGGATAGGTCGTGATCACGGCCATCGAGGAGATGTTGATGATGGCGCCGCTGTTTTGCGCGCGCATGATCGGGATCACATGCTTGGCCGCGAGAATGCAGCTCTTGAGGTTGATCGCGATGCAGCGGTCGAGCGCCTCCTCGGTGATGTCGAGCAGTTCGGCATCGCCGCCGGCGAGGCTGACGCCGACATTGTTGTGCAGGATATCGATGCGGCCCCAGCGGCCATGCGCGTCGGCGACCATCGCCTTGAGCTGCGCCTCCTTGGTGACATCGGCCTTGAAGGCGACCGCCGTGCCGCCCTTGGCCGCGATCATGTCGACGGTCTCCTGCGCCGAGTCGAGGTGATGATCGACGCACAGCACCCTGGCGCCTTCGCGCGCAAAGGTCAGCGCGGTGGCGCGGCCGTTGCCCATGCCTTCGCCGGGCGACTGTCCGGCGCCGACGACGATGGCGACGCGATCTTGCAAACGCATGTCAGTTCACTCCCGGGATCGGGTACTGCTGCAGTACCTCTTTGTAATAGGGCTCGTTGTCCATCTTCATGGTGGCGAGCACGCGGACCACCGCGCAATAGAATGCGATGGTGAGCACGAGATCGGTCATGTGCTCGTTGGAAAGCTCCTGCTTGATCTCGGCGAAGGTCGAATCCGACATCGCGAGTTCGCGCACCATCTCGCGGGCACCTTTCAGGATGGCCTTGGCCAGCGGCTCGAGTTTGGAGGGCTTGCCCTCGGTCTCGGCCATCATGCCGACGATATCGTCGTCGGTGACGCCGAATTCCTTGCCGATCTTCACATGATGGGTGAATTCATATTCCGACTTCTCCATCCAGCCGACCTGCAGGATCGCCAATTCGCGCAAGCGCGGATCGAGCTTGCTCTTGAAGCGGATATAGCCGCCCATGCCGCTGAAGGCGCGCGCCATGTCGGGCGAGTTGACCAATAGCTTGTGCAGGTTGGTGTTGCGCTTGAGCATGTCGCGATATTCGGGGGCGACCTGATCGGCCTCGAGATAGGGCAGGCGGGCCATCTGGATGGTTCTCCGTTGATAATTTTAACGAGGTTGCGATTCGCGTTCCGGGGCCTGCAGCGTGACGCCGCCGTCGACCACCAGCACTTGACCTGTGATGTAGCGGGCGTGGTCGCTCAGCAGGAATTTGACCGCGTGGCCGACGTCCCAGCCGGTGCCTTCGGTCTTCAGCACCGACGCATTGGCGCGCTGCTTGCGCGCCGCATCGCTCATGCCGCGCGCATACACCATCGGGGTGTACATCGGGCCGGGGCAGATGCAGTTGACACGGATATTGTCGCGGCCGTGATCAACCGCCATCGCCTGGGTCAATCCGATCACCGCGGCCTTTGAGGTCGTATAGGTGGTGAGGCCGCGGGGCCGCAGCGCCGAGATCGAGGAGATGTTGACGATCGCGCCGCCCCTGGCGGTTTTGATCATCGCGGGAATGGCGTATTTCGAGAGCAGGAACATGGTCTCGACATTGACCTGCATCACCCGCCGGTATTCCTCGGGCTTTTCGTCGACGACGCTGCCCCGGCTGCCGATGCCGACATTGTTGTCGAGATAATCCAGCCGGCCGAAGCGATCGACGGTGGCCTCGACCAGCGCTTTGCATTCGGCTTCGCTGGTGACGTTGCTGGCCATCGCTGCCGCCGTGCCACCTTCGGTGCGGATCATTTCGGCGGTGCGTTCGGCCAGTGCAAGATCGCGATCCGCCACCAGCACCTTGACGCCGGCGCGCGCCAGCAGGATCGCCGCGGCCCGGCCATTGCCGATACCGTCGCCGGCAGCACCGCCGCCGCTAATGAGTGCAACCTTGCCGGCCAGGCCGGAATCGTCCTCGGGCCTCATCGCTGCGTTCCCTCTGTTTTGGCTGGTCCGCGGCCGGCCATAAGCCGGCAACGCGTCCGCTGTTTTGGTCATAGCAGAGATAACGTGGCGATGTCGTCGGCCTGTTTTGGGATTGCAGACCCTAGTTCTGCGCAGCGGTACCCAGCCGCGAATCCAGATCGTTATCGATCTGGCCCGGCGCCCTGACGTGGCGGACTTCAAAATTGTCGGGCCAGCGGTTTACCGCCTGTTCTGGAAAGTTGCGACGCCAGCCATTCGAATTATCGGTCAGGCGGGGCAGGCGGCGGGCAAGATGGGTGTCGGAAATCTGGGTCAGGCGAAATTCAGGCGTGCCATATTCCTTCCGCTGCAGATAGTATCCGTAGCCGACGTCAAAAAAATGAAAATCAAATTTCGCGGGGAGGAATGCATGAAGATCATCGACGCGCAGGTGCACATCTGGTCGCAGACGGTGATGCCGACCACCGGCCTGCATCGCAAGGTCGAGAAGTTCACGGCCGAGGAACTGTTGAAGGAGATGGACGACGCCGGCGTCGATGCCGCGCTGATCCATCCGCCGGGCGGCTGGGATCCGGATTCCAATGCAGTTGCGATCGAGGCGGCGCGCAAATACCCGGATCGTTTCGCGATCATGGGCCAGTTTGCGCTCGATGTGCCCGAGAACCGTGAACTCATTCATGGCTGGCGCAACCAGCCGGGCATGATGGGCCTGCGCTGGCCGTTCCTGCAGCCGGTGCAGCAAAAGATGTTGATGGATGGCGAGGTCGAATGGCTATGGCCCGCCGCGGCGAAGGAAGGACTGCCGCTCGCAATGATGGGCGGATTGTTCCTGCCGAAATTTCGCGAGATCGCCGAACGCCATCCGAACCTCCGGCTGTTGATCGATCATTGCGGCCTTAATCGTCATGGCCAGGATGCCGAGGCTTTCGTTCATCTCGACGAATTGCTGGCACTGGCAAAACTGCCCAATGTCGCGGTGAAGGCGACGGGCGCGCCGCATTATTCGACGCAAGGCTATCCGTTTCGCAATATCCAGGACGGCCTGCATCGCATCTTCGACGCGTTCGGACCGAAGCGGATGTTCTGGGGCACCGACATCACCCGAATGCCCTGCAGCTATCGTCAATGTGTCACATTCTTTACTGAGGAATTGTCCTGGCTGAAGGGCAACGACCTCGAGGATGTCATGGGCCGCAGCCTCTGTAAGTGGATCGGGTGGAATTACCGATTCGACTAATCGTCGTTCCGTGCTATCCTTGCGGCCGGTAGGAAATCGGGATTGGCGCGCCGATGAACATCCTCGATCCGCAAGGTCCGATCGCTGCCGCCCAAAAGACGATCCTGATCGATTCCGTCGGGATCATGCTGGCGATCGTCCTGCCCACGATCGCAGCTATTTTCGCGTTCGCGTTCTGGTTTCGGCAATCAAATCCCCGCGCGACCTATCTGCCAGATTGGGCCCATTCCGGACGCATCGAGCTCGTGGTGTGGTCGATCCCCACGCTCACCGTCATCCTGCTCGGCGGCGTCGCTTGGATCGGCGCCCATGAGCTCGATCCCGCCAAACCTGTTGAGGGGACGGGGCAGAGCCTTACCATCCAGGTGGTGTCGCTCGACTGGAAATGGCTGTTTATCTACCCGGACCAGCGGATCGCGACCGTCAATACGCTGACCGTTCCCGTCGGCGCCCCGCTGAATTTTCAGCTGACATCCGCAAGCGTGATGAACGCTTTTTTCATCCCGCAATTCGGCAGCATGATCTACACCATGAATGGCATGACGACCCGGCTCTGGCTGCGCGCCGATGAGGTCGGCACCTATCAGGGCCTGTCCTCGCATTTCAGCGGCGATGGTTTCCCCGACATGATGTTCGACGTGCACGTGGTGTCGCAGACCGATTTTTCCGACTGGGCGAGCAAGACCGCCAAGAGCGATCAGGCGCTGAACGCCGACAGTTACCAGGAACTGATCAAGCAATCCGTGCCCAAGGACAAGATGTTCTTTCGATTGACGGATCCGGAACTGTTCCTGGGGATCACGACCCAGCGCATCGCGCCGGGGCCGGGGCCGGAGCAGACGGCGAAAATTGGAGCCGCCGATGCTCGGTAAGCTCAGCTGGGCCGCGATCCCGTTCGACCAGCCGATCCCGCTTGTCGCAGGCGCGGTGGTGCTGGTCGCGATCCTGGCCGTTCTGGTCTGGGTCGTCGTCAGGGGCCATCTGCCGTATCTCTGGCATGAGTGGATCACCAGCGTCGATCACAAGCGGATCGGCGTGATGTACACGCTGCTGGCGATGGTGATGCTGCTGCGCGGCTTCAGCGACGCCATCATGATGCGAATGCAGCAGGCGTTGGCGCTTAATTCGAACGGATTTTTGCCGCCGGAGCATTACAACCAGATCTTCTCCGCGCACGGCACCATCATGATCTTCTTTGTCGCGATGCCGTTCGTGATCGGATTGATGAACCTGGTCGTGCCGCTGCAGCTCGGTGTACGCGACGTGGCGTTTCCGACGCTGAACTCGGTCGGATTCTGGCTTACCGCCACCGGCGCGCTGCTGGTGAACGTCTCGCTGGTCGTCGGCGAGTTCGCGCGAACCGGCTGGCTGCCTTATCCGCCTTTGTCGGAATTGACCTATTCGCCCGGCGTCGGCGTCGATTATTATCTGTGGGCGCTGCAGATCTCCGGCATCGGCACGCTTGTCGCCGGCATCAATCTCGTGACCACCGTGCTGAAAATCCGCACCAGGGGCATGAACTATCTACGCATGCCGATGTTCTGCTGGACCACGCTGGCGTCCAATCTCCTGATCATCGCGGCGTTCCCGATCCTGACCGCGACCCTGGCGATGCTGATCCTCGACCGCTATCTCGGCTTTCATTTCTTCACCAATGAAGCCGGCGGCAACATGATGATGTTCATGAACCTGATCTGGGCCTGGGGCCATCCCGAGGTCTATATCCTGGTGCTGCCGGCGTTCGGGATTTTCTCCGAGGTGGTCTCGACGTTCTCCGGCAAGCCGCTGTTTGGCTACCGCTCGATGGTGCTGGCGACCATGGCGATCTGCATCATCTCGTTCATGGTGTGGCTGCATCACTTCTTCACCATGGGCGCCGGGCCCGACGTCAACGCCATCTTCGGCATCGCCAGCATGATCATCGCGGTACCCACCGGCGTGAAGATCTACAATTGGCTGTTCACGATGTATGGCGGCCGCATCCGCTTCGCCACGCCAATGCTGTGGTCGATCGGCTTCATGGTGACGTTCATCATCGGGGGGCTGACCGGCGTGCTGGTGGCGGTGCCGCCGGCCGACTTCCTGCTGCACAACAGCCTGTTCCTGGTCGCTCACTTCCACAATGTGATCATCGGCGGCGTGTTGTTCGGCGCCTTCGCCGGTTACACTTACTGGTTTCCCAAGGCGTTCGGCTTCCGGCTCCATGAGGGGCTCGGCAAGGCCGCGTTCTGGTTCTGGCTGATCGGCTTCTACGTCGCCTTCATGCCGCTGTATGCCGTTGGCTTTCTCGGCATGACCCGGCGCATGCAACATTACGACGTACCGGAATGGCGGCCGTGGCTGCTGCTCGCCGGCTTCGGCGCGATCCTGATCCTGATCGCGATCATATTCCAGATCGCGCAGCTTGTTGTCAGCATCCGCGACCGCGAGGCATTGCGCGACCGCACCGGCGATCCCTGGGACGGGCGCTCGCTGGAATGGGCCACCGCATCGCCGCCGCCGGTGTTCAATTTCGCGGTGCTGCCCGATGTGCGCGGCGAGGACGCCTATTGGGCCATGAAGGTGCACGCCAGGCGGGCCCTCGCGGACAAGAGCGAAACCGAATACCAGCCGATCGAGATGCCGCGCAATTCGCCGACCGGATTCGTCTGCGCGTTTTTCGCCACCGTGATGGGGTTCGCGCTGATCTGGCACATCTGGTGGATGGTGATCGCGGGATTCATCGGCGCGTTCGCGACCTTCGTGGTGTTCGCCTGGCGCGACCATGACGAATATCAAATTCCGGCGGAAGAAGTCGCGCGGATCGACCGCGAGAATATCAGCGAAAGGCGCGATATGGTCAGCGCCGCGGGAGTATTGTCGTGACAGTGGTGACCATCACGCATGACCCGTACCAGGTGCACGGCCTTGAGGTGACGGAACATCCGGGTCCGGCGCCGAAGCGGATCGTGACCGCCTACGGCTTCTGGATCTTTATCCTCAGCGACATGGTGATGTTCTCCTGCTTCTTCGCGGCCTTTGCCGTGTTGTCCGGGGAGACCGCCGGAGGACCGCACGGCTCCGAACTGTTCAACCTGACGAACGTCGCGATCGAAACCGCTTGCCTGCTGCTGTCGAGTTTTACCTGCGGCATGGCCAGCATCGCCGCCGATGTTCGCAACCGGTTCTGGTTCCAGGTGGCGATGGCGGTCACCTGTGCTCTGGGCCTCGCCTTTCTGTTCATCGAGTTCCGCGAGTTCGCCGATCTGGTTGCGCGCGGCGCCGGGCCGTCGCGCAGCGCCTTCCTGTCGTCGTTCTTCACGCTGGTCGGCTGCCACGGCCTGCACGTTTCGGCCGGTGTCTTGTGGCTGCTGACGATGATGGCGCAGGTGGTCGCCAAGGGGTTCCGGGCCGATATCCTGCGCCGCATCGCTTGCTTCGCGCTGTTCTGGCACGCGCTCGATATCATCTGGGTCGCGGTGTTTTCGGTGGTCTATCTGCTCGGGAGCGGCACATGACCGACATCCATCATCCGCACGATCAAATCGACCTCGCGCCCGGCGAGGAGGAAGAAGTCCGGATTGGCCCGCGTCTGGCCGGCTATGTCGTCGGCCTTGGCCTTGCCGTCCTGCTGACGGCAACGTCGTTTTTTGTCGCGGGCACCCACCTTGTCTGGGAGCCCAGCATTCCCGTCGCCATCGTGGTGCTGGCGATCGCCCAGATGGGCGTGCATCTGGTGTTCTTCCTGCACATCACCACCGGCGCTGATAACACCAACAACGTGCTGGCGCTCGCCTTCGGTCTGCTGATCGTGATTCTGGTGATCGGCGGCTCGCTGTGGATCATGGCGAACCTCAATCACAACATGATGCCGATCGATCAGCTCATGCGGATGCAGCGATGAATAATTCCGCGTTGGCTTACTTGCTCGCCCTGCAATTATAGGCCCGCCTGAAACCCTCGGCCTGGGCGTCGTCCTCGGAGCAGAACCAGCGATCCGGCTGGGTCAGCGTCGGATAGCCGCGGCAGCCCTGCAACTGATAAATGCCGACATTGCCGGTGACGCGGGCGCGCACCGCGAATTTGCCCTTGATGCTGCAGCGGGGCGGCATCGCGAGATCCTGCGGAAACAACACGCTGCGGATTTCGCGATCCTTGTCGGCGCGGCAGGCGCCGCCGAGCAGGGCACCGTCCTTTTTGCCCAGCCTGAATTCCTGTGGCGCGACGAAACAGCCCTTCCAGATCCCCTTGCGGTCGTCCCTGGCGGCGGCCTGGTCCTTGTCGAACTGGCTCTTTGAGGGCTGGAAGTTCATCGCAAAGCCGAGCCGGATCAGCTGCTGGTTCAGGCTCACGGTTTCGCCTTCGACGGTGCAGAGGCCGAGATGGCGCTTTCGATGCGCCTTGTCAGGCGCGAGATCGTCGCAGTGAATTGAGTGGCCGCCCGCCAGCCGGGTCAATTGATCGCGCGCGTCGACGCCGCAGCTCCAGGGATCGGCGTGGTCGTCGATGCAGACCTGATCGAGTTCCGGCGCATCGACGCCGTCGAGCCGATAGGTGACGTCGCCGAGCTGGATGGTGTTGGCATCACGGACGATCGGGCCGGCGGCCCGGACCGGGTTTGCCAGCAGCGCCGTTGCGGCCAACAGCACGATCAGACGCAACGCGGACCGGATCGAACGGATAGGATGTCGGGAAGGCATGCTGTTTCTCGGGGGAGGGAGTGTGGGCGCTGATGCGATTTCCTAGCACAGCGCGATGACGCAAGACCAACGCCTTGCGTCCGTGATGCTGTCGCTTCGCCTGTGATGGTCAGGCCGCGCCCGGGATGCGCATGTCGGCCTCGGCGAAACGGGTCACCGCCGCCTTCGGCAGCGGGACCTCAATCTCGACCTCCGGTTTTGCCGGGCTGATGCCGGGATGATCGAGCGCGGTGTGGCGCATGTCGTAGGCCACGAAGGCGAGTAGCCCGAGCACCGCGGCGGCCGCCAATCCGTGCCGGACCATATCGCGACCCGTGCGGTAGCCGCTTCGAAAATACACCGCCAGCAGGATGGCGACCGCGAGCGCGGCGGCGATGCCGGCCAATGCCGACATCAGCATGCCGAGCGTGCCGTCCGGATTGTCACCGGCAAACAACGGCAGCGAGCCAATGCTGTTGGCGATCGCCGTCAAAAACGAGCTCACGGATTCCGGTATCAGGTTCATCGCAGTCACCCGGCGTCTGGGCCGATTCGAGCTAAAATCACGGGAACCTTCCTGACGTTGGTCTCGGAACGGCCGCTTGCGGTTCAACCGGGAACGGCGCCTTTCCCGATCACTTCATTGTCAGGGGCAGGCGCGGTCGCTATAGCGGGGGCTTGCGCTCAATCCGGGGGAGGATTCCAATGTCGGTTCAATGGGTTTTGCTGCCCGTCTTCGTGCTGGTCGGCCTCACATTCGCGCTGCTGCTCGGAATGGCCACGACCCGCACCCGCGCGCTGAAGGGCGGCGACGTCAAGCTCAGGGATGTCGCGGTCGGCCAGCCAAATTGGCCTGATGGCGCCGCCCAGCTCGGCAATTGCTTCAGCAACCAGTTCGAAGTGCCTGTATTGTTTTACATCCTGATCGCGCTGGCATTGCCGCTGCGCCATGCCGATCTTGTGATCGTGCTGCTGTCCTGGGTATTCGTGATCACCCGCTTCGCCCATGCCGGCATATTCGTCACGTCCAACAATGTGCAGCACCGCGGCATGGCGTGGTTCGCCGGCGTGCTGGTGCTGTTCGCGATGTGGCTGTATTTCGCGCTGAAGATCCTGTTGCTGCTCTGATGCAGCTTCCACGTCCAACGATTTGAACTGAAAGGCCTTAATGACTCCCGCCGCACGGCTCTCCGCCGCCATTGAACTGATCGAAACCATCGACGCGCAACGCGTGCCGGCGGCCAAAGCGCTGAAGGAGTGGGGCACCGCGCATCGCTATGCCGGCTCGGGCGACCGCGCCGCGATCTCCGGCCTGATCTGGGACGTGCTGCGCCGGCGCGCCTCCAGCGCCTGGATCATGGAGCAGGACACGCCGCGGGCGCGCGTGCTCGGGATGCTTAAGCTCGAACGCGGCATGGACGCCGACGCCATCAGCGACCTCTGCCACGGCGAGCGTTTTGCGCCCGAACCCCTGACCTCCGCCGAGCGCGCGGCGCTGACGTCGCGCACGCTGGACGCACGCACCGGCGCACATCGCCGGCGATTATCCGGAATGGCTCGACGGCTACCTCGCGCAAGTCTTTGGCGACGACCGGGTCGCCGAGGCGACCGCGATGGCGAGCCGCGCGCCGCTCGACCTGCGCGTCAACACCCTGAAGGCCAAACGCGAGAAGGTCATGGGCTCGATCAAGCATCTCGGCGCGCAGCCGACGCCGTGGTCGCCGATCGGCCTGCGCATCGAACTCGGCGCCGACGCCCGCAATCCCGGCATTCACGCCGAGGAGGATTTTATCAAGGGCGCCATCGAAGTGCAGGACGAGGGCTCGCAGCTCGCGGCCCTGTTGTCGGCGGCAAAACCCGGCGAGCAGGTGATCGACCTCTGCGCCGGCGCCGGCGGCAAGACGCTGGCGCTGGCCGCGATGATGCAGGGCAAGGGCCGGCTGATCGCGACCGATCACGACAAGCGGCAGCTCGCGCCGATCTACGAGCGGCTGTCGCGCGCGGGCGTCCACAACGCCGACATCCGCACCCCCAAGGGCGACACCGACACCCTGACCGACATCCACGCCTCCGCCGATCTGGTGCTGATCGATGCGCCCTGCACGGGCACCGGCACCTGGCGGCGCAATCCCGACGCCAAATGGCGGATGCGCCCGGGCGCGCTCGAGGTGCGGCTGAAGGATCAGATCGAAGTGCTGGATCGCGCCGCCGGCCTCGTCAAACCGGGCGGCCGCATCGCCTACATCACCTGCTCGGTGCTGTCGCCGGAAAACGGCGAGCAGGTCCGGGCGTTCGTCGGCCGCCATCCGGAATTCGCCGTGGTGCCGCCGAGCCAGACCGCGACGGTGTTGTGGGACAAGGCCGAAGAGTTTGCCGAAGCCGCGCTTCAATCCGAGGAAGGCTGGCTGATGACGCCGCGCCGGACCGGGACCGACGGGTTTTTCGTCTCGGTGCTGAAGAAGGCGTAACTGGGCTGAGCCACTAAGTTCGTCATGGCCGGGCTCGTCCCGGCCATCCACGTCTTGCCTTGCTCAAGTTCAGCAAAGACGTGGATGCCCGGGACTAGCCCGGGCATGACGAACTCGAAAGCTCGGCTTTATTGAGCAGGCCATCGAGTAAACTAGGTCAATCATACTGACCTATATACTCCTGTCCATGCCCGCAGAAGCATGTGGGTCCCCGGTTTGTGCGGTTGCGAGCCTGTCCCCCGTCGCGTATTTGCTAGCCATGACAGCAGCACAGCCAGCCAGCCAGTCGGCGCCTTCAGTGGCCTCGGCGCATGACAAGATTCTGATCGTCGATTTCGGCAGTCAGGTGACGCAACTGATCGCGCGCCGGGTGCGCGAGGAGGGCGTCTATTCCGAGATCGTGCCGTTCCAGAAGGCTGACGCCGCCTTCAAGGAGATGAAGCCGAAAGCGGTGATCCTCTCCGGCGGACCTGAATCGGTGCATGAGGAAGGCTCGCCGCGCGCCCCGCAATCGATCTTCGATTCCGGCGTGCCGGTGCTCGGCATCTGCTACGGCCAGATGACGATGGCGGCCCAGCTCGGCGGCGAAGTCGAGGGCGGCCATCATCGCGAATTCGGCCGCGCCGATGTCGAGGTCAAGGCCGCCAGCTCGCTGTTCGATTCCATTTGGGGCATGGGCGAGAAGCATCCGGTGTGGATGAGCCATGGCGACCGCATCACCAAGATGCCGCCGGGCTTTACGGTCGCCGGCGTGTCGCCGAATGCGCCGTTCGCGGTGATCCAGGACGAGACGCGCAAATATTACGGCCTGATGTTCCACCCCGAAGTGGTGCACACGCCGGATGGTGCGAAACTGATCCGCAATTTCGTGCGCAAGGTCGCCGGCCTCACCGGCGACTGGACCATGCGCGCGTTCCGCGAGGAAGCGATCGAGAAGATCCGCGCGCAAGTCGGCAAGGGCAGGGTGATCTGCGGCCTGTCGGGCGGCGTCGATTCCGCGGTCGCCGCCGTGCTGATCCACGAGGCGATCGGCGACCAGCTCACCTGCGTGTTCGTCGATCACGGCATGCTGCGGCTGGATGAAGCCAAGACCGTGGTCGATCTGTTCCGGCACCACTACAACATCCCGCTGGTGCATGTGGACGCCTCAAAAGTGTTTTTGGGCGAACTCGAAGGGGTCACCGACCCCGAAGTGAAGCGCAAGACCATCGGGCGTCTGTTCATCGACGTGTTCGATGAGGAAGCCAAGAAGATCGGCGGCGCGGATTTCCTCGCGCAAGGCACGCTCTATCCCGACGTGATCGAAAGTGTCTCGTTCACCGGCGGCCCCTCGGTGACCATCAAGTCGCACCACAATGTCGGCGGCCTTCCGGCGCGCATGAACATGAAGCTGGTCGAGCCGCTGCGCGAATTGTTCAAGGACGAAGTGCGCGTGCTCGGCCGCGAACTCGGCCTGCCCGAAATCTTCGTCGGCCGGCATCCGTTCCCCGGCCCGGGCCTCGCGATCCGCTGCCCCGGCGAGATCACCCGCGAAAAGCTCGACATCCTCCGCAACGCCGACGCCGTCTATATCGACCAGATCCGCAAGGCCGGTCTCTACGACGATATCTGGCAGGCCTTCGCCGTGCTGCTGCCGGTCAAGACCGTCGGCGTGATGGGCGACGGCCGCACCTACGAATACGTCGTCGGCCTGCGCGCCGTCACCTCGACCGACGGCATGACCGCGGACTTCTATGCGTTCGACATGAAGTTTCTGGGCGCGCACCGCGACGCGGATCATCAACGAGGTCAAGGGCGTCAACCGGGTGGTGTATGACGTGACGAGCAAGCCGCCGGGGACGATTGAGTGGGAGTGAGGGGGAGTGAGGGGGAGTAGAAAAGGCGGCTATCGGCGGTCTTGGAATGCTCAAGCGTAATGTGCGTGCTCGATAGATACTGATGGGCGCCGGACATCGTCATGAGCCAGGTAACGACCCATACTGCTTCAATCCTCGATCCCGAAAGAGATGGAAGGGTTCGTCATGACGAAAGTGCGCGTTGCGGGCTTTTCGATCTCGCTCGACGGTTTCGGAGCCGGGCCTGAGCAAAGTCTTGAAAATCCACTCGGCAAGCGCGGGCTGGAACTGCACGAGTGGATGTTCGGTACGCGTATGTTCCGGGCAATGATCGGTAAGGACGGCGGCTCGGACGGCGTCGATGAGGCCTACGCGCATCGTTCAATGGACGGGTTCGGCGCGTTCATCCTCGGCCGCAATATGTTCGGGCCGATCCGCGGTCCCTGGCCGGACGAGAGCTGGAAGGGCTGGTGGGGCGACAATCCGCCCTATCACGCGCCGACCTTCGTGCTGACGCACCAACCGCGCGATCCGATTGAGATGGACGGCGGCACCACCTTCATCTTCGTGACCGACGGTATCGAGGCGGCGCTGGAGAAGGCGAGGCTCGCCGCCAAGGGCCGTGACGTGAAGATTGGTGGTGGCCCCGAGACGGTGCGTCAATATCTTCGCGCCGGCCTGATCGACGAGCTGCATTTCGCTTTGTCCCCGGTCGTGCTCGGGCAGGGCGAAGCGATGTTCGCCGGGATCGACCTGCCGGCGCTCGGCTACCGCGTCACCGAACATCAGGCGACCGATCACGCCACCCACATCGTTCTCAGCCGATAGGGGTCCACCGAAAGGGCTGACCTGGATACCGATAGATTGTGAAGCGAGAAATTTTACGAAAGGCGAAATTCCCCTTTGAAATTAAGAGCGACACTTATTGACGGTTTGCCAGTTACGGTGACAGTGCACTTAGCTATTTTTAATGTCCGATGGCGGTTACCGCAGTGCGGTGCTGCGGCGCCAAGCGCATTAAATGCACTGTCAGCGTAAACTCCACCGGCGACGATTGAGCTCGTAGGGTGGATTAGTCGCAGGCGTAATCGACCACATGCTCCGTCGAGTTGCGAGATGGCAGATTACGCTTTCGCTCATTCGCCACACACGCTGCTCCCAATCGTCGGACAATGTAATCACCTTCAGAGAGCGAGTGGGCTGTAGCGCAAAATGTTGCGCACACAGGCTGGTCTGCATTGCGCCCCATCTCGGTCATCGCGCCATCGCGATCCCTGACCTGGAAGCAGCCATTCGCGCCCCGCGGCCCAACCGTCGAAAAGAATTTGCAGGACGATGTCGGCCTTCGAAAACCTCGTTCGTCGTTCCGATGTCAAGCCGATGAGGCCGGCTAAAGCAGGGAGACAGACGATGCGGGTGATGGTTGCTCGTAAAGGCTACCGAAGAGAGTGAAAAGGGCTTTCTCCGCACGGCAGAGACCAGGAAGGCGATGGAGGCGATGGGCAAATTCAATGATGAGCTGCGCAATGCCGGCATCCTGCTTGCCGCAGACGGTCTCAAGCCGTCCTCGCAGGGCAAGCGTATTGCGTTCGATGGTCCCGGCCGCACGGTCATCGACGGGCCTTTCGCCGTAATTACGGTGACAGTGCACTAAACTAACTCACTGCCGCTGGTGACGAGAAGGAGACGCGCGGCAAATGGCGCGGCCAATTAATTAAATGATTTGGTGCCCTGGCACTGTCGTCCTCTCCAAGGTTAAACTGTTACGGTGACAGTGCACTTTACTCAATTATTTATGTCCGATGACGGTTAGCGCAGCGCGGTGCTGCAGCGCCAGGCGCATTAAGTGCACTGTCACCGTAACTCACCGTAACTCCATGGCTTGGCAACAATTCGAAGTGAGCGGCCCGCTTGAACTCGATCTACCGATCACGCGTCGCGTGCCATAGCGGACATGGAAGTTCCCTTCTGGTTACATAGTCGCCTAAAAGTGCATTATTTACACTGAGTACCGACCTGATACTGGCGTGGCCACGGCCCGATGATTGTTGGCGTCAACGCTTGAGCGGACGCCGGCCGGCCGATTGGAAAGCCCGCAACATAGAGAAAAGAAGGAAACTATGAGTACGCAAACCTGGTTCATCACCGGCGCATCAAGCGGCCTCGGCGCCTCGGTCGCGAATGCGGCGTTGCGCGCCGGCCACCGTGTCGCTGTTACCGCGCGGGACAAAGTTCGTCTCGAGAAGCTGACCGAAGCCCATCCCGACGCCGTGCTCCCCCTGTCAATGGATCTGACCAAACCATCCGAGATCAAGACTGCGATCACCACCGCCGAGAAATGGCATGGCGGTATCGATGTGCTCGTGAACAACGCCGCGCTTGGTTATCTCGCAGCCATTGAGGAAGGAGAGGAGCAAAATATCCGGACGCTGTTCGACACGAATGTGTTCGGCGTCGCGAGCACAATCCGGGCAGTTCTGCCTGGTATGCGCGCCCGGGCAAGCGGGACGATCATCAACGTGTCGTCCCTTAACGGTGTCGTCTCCATGCCCGCGCTCGGCTATTACAGCGCGTCAAAACACGCGCTCGAAGGTTTGACCGAAGCCTTGTCTCAAGAGGTCGCTCCGCTGGGCATCAAGGTGCTGTCTATCCAGCCAGGCGGCTTCCGCACCGGTATCGTCGAACGCACTCTGCGAAGCCCGAAGATCGACGCCTATGACCCTACCGCGCACGCGGTCATGGGAATGCTGTTGAATGACAAGGACGGCGTTTACGCGCCGGGTGATCCTGATCGCATGGCGGAAATACTCGTCAACTTGGTGAAGTCGGGCGACATGCCCCAGCGGCTCAGCATGGGCGCCGACAGTTGGGGTGCCATCACGGCGAAGCTGGACGAGCGGCGAGCTGAATATGGGCAGTGGAAAGATCTGTCCCACAGCACCTATTTCGCATGACGGATTGAAAGCAGTACCCGGTCGGCCTCGCCTCCGCTCATTCCGGAATCAGGTGTGGCCGACCGGTGACTCGTCTTGCGTGTACGACGGCTGGCCCTTTGCAAGTCGTGCCCCAAAAACACCGAAGGGTTCATCCTCGTCGTTCTGAAACCGAACCATGCCGCTCGTCGAAAGCCTTCTGCGCGGCTCGCAGGGCCTCGGCATGCTCCATGGTCCACGCATTCAAGGCCGCGAAGGGTTTATCGAGCGATCGGCCGAGCGGGGTCACCATATATTCGACGCCAGGCGGCGCGGTGTCGATGATCCTGCGCTCCAGGATGCCGTTTCGCTCCAGCCGGCGCAGGGCTTGTGTGAGAGTCTTTTGCGCAATGCCATCGATCCGTCGGCGCACTTCGTTGAAGCGCAATGTGCCTCCGGCAGCGCAGATAGCGCCCAGGACGAGGATGCTCCACCGGTCAGCGATCTGGTCGAGGAGCAGCCGGTCGAATTCGCTGCCGTCGGATTTCATTGTCCAAGTCACCTTGAGGTTACGTGGTCGCTTTAAGGTGCATACTTTACGCTAGATATCAAAGCGATACTAAGGAGGCCACGGTTTTCCAAGGAGCCGACTTGTCATGAGTAAGATTGGTGTTGGTATTATTGGTGCGAGCCCATTGCGCCCTGGTTGGGCGGTGGCTGCACATCTTCCTGCGCTGGCCAGCTTGCCGGACTATGAGTTGCGCGCTGTCGCCACCTCTAGCGAAGCGTCCGCCAAGGCTGCCGGAGATGCTTATGGTGTCCCGGCCTACAGCGATCCGTCGCTCCTAATTGCTCGTCCTGACGTTGATCTCGTCGTGGTGACCGTCAGGCTCGCGCATCATCACGCGCTGATCTCGCAAGCGGTCGCGGCGGGTAAGATGGTCATGTCGGAATGGCCGCTGGGCGTCGATATTGCTCAATCCACGGATATTGCTGCGCGAGTCACTAAGACCGATCTTTGGACGCTGATTGGCCTGCAAGCCCGGATGGCACCCTCGATCCGTTATGCGCGCGATCTCGTGGAGCAGGGTTATGTCGGGAAGGTGCTAGGCACGGCCATCGTTGGCTCGGGCATTGCCTGGACGACGGTCAGCGACAGCGCCCACACCTATATGTTCGATGCGCAGAGCAATGCGAGCCTGCTTTCCGTCCCCGTCATGCACGCAATCGACGCGATGCAGTTCGTGGTTGGCGATCTGACCGATGTCCGTGCGACGAGCGCGGTGCGTAATCCCGTGATCCGGTTGGCGGACACCGAACAGGATATCCAGTCCACCACGCCGGATCATCTCGCCATCGCCGCCACGCTGGAAAGCGGGGCCGTCGCGTCGATCTTCTATCGCGGCGGCACGTCGCGCGGCGAGAATTTCCGGTGGGAGATCAACGGCAGCGATGGCGATCTGGTCCTGACCTCGCCGGTCGGCAACCTGCAGGTGCTTGCTCCAAACCTGTTCGGCGGGCGCGGCGAGGATGCCGCTGTGGCTCCGCTGGACATTCCGTTGGAATATGACCTTGGCACCGGCTCCCTCGAAGGGCCTGGCGCCAATGTTGCTCGGCTTTATGCGGCCTTCGCCCGCGATCTCCGGGATGGCTCACCGGGCGCAACGGCACCGGATTTCGCGCACGCTTTGCGCCTTCACAGGACGCTCGACGGGATCGCGCACGCAGCCGCCAGCGGCGTGGCACAAACTCTCGGTCAGGGGCGCTGATCACTCCGATCTTTATCTCTGTCTTGATGACGCCGGGGGGTATCCGCGGCATAAGCCGGCGTCACAAGAAGCAACAGCCCAAACGACCTCGACTCTATTCAGCTGTTTGAACGGCACCGCTCGTCGCGAGCATCTCTCGTTACAGACGTAACGCGATACGCGCTTGATCTATAGAATGACAATCGACATATAAAGACCGTATTCTATCGACAATCCGTCGCGATCGTCATCTAGCCTCGCGAAGGAGAAACACGATGAGCACGACCTTTGGAAATGCGCCGACCAAATCAACCGATGTGAACGGTACGAACTTCGTGTTCCGAGAGATTGGGAAGAAGGGCGGCGTTCCCGTGGTGTTGCTTCACCATCTGACTGCGGTATTGGAGGATTGGGATCCGAGGGTCGTGGATGGCTTGGCGGCAAAGCACCACGTGATTGCGTTCGACAATCGCGGGGTCGGCGGATCCGGGGGCTCTGCTCCCAAAACGGTCGAGGAGATGGCTCAGGATGCCGTCGCGTTCATAGGCGCTCTGGGTTTTGGCAAAGTCGATCTCTTCGGTTTCTCGCTTGGCGGTTTCGTCGCTCAGGTCATCGCGCAACAGCAACCTGGTCTGGTGCGCAAAATTATTCTCGCGGGAACCGGCCCCGCGGGCGGCGAAGGCATCGCGAATGTCGGTCCCGTTCTGCAGGACGCGTTTGGCAAGGCAGGTGCCACCAACAAGCATCCGAAGCATTTTCTGTTCTTTACACAGACGAGCAACGGCCAGGCGGCAGCCGACGACTTCCTGCGCCGCCTGAAAGAACGCACGAAGGACCTCGACGCACCCGTACGCGACGAAACCGTTCAGGCTCAGCTTGCGGCGATCCAGGCCTGGGGACAGGGCGATGCCACGAAGCTGGGGACGGTTCAGCATCCTGTCCTGGTCGTCAATGGCGATGACGATGTGATGGTGCCGTCGTTCAATTCATTCGAGCTCGCTCGTAGGCTGCCGAATGCACAATTGAGCATCTTCCCTGACGCCGGGCACGGCGGCATCTTCCAGCACCACGCTGTCTTCGTTCAGCAGGCACTCGCCTTCCTGCAGCAATGAACAACCTTCCGTGGGTTCGGCACCACGGCTCATGAGCTCGAGCACAAACTCAAGGCGATCAGCGCGCAGGCGTTGATGTGGGCAGAGACAAGAATTATTTGCCTCGTCGGGCAAATCAGCAAAACCTGTCCAGCCTCGGGCGCAAAAATATTCTGCTTCCCTTTTGACCCAAATCACCGGCCTATTTGCGCTATCCCGTGCCCACCAAGAGGGGCGTTTCGCGATCGTCACGGACGTTGGGCAGGGATGCGGTGGACGCGGCAGCGTCGGGCACGCCAATGGTGTGCGACGAGCGATGTTGCTGCGGACGGCGAAGTCGTGTGGTCCTGACGCCCCGGCGCTGGCGTCAAGTTTGCGATGATGCTTCGCATCACGCGGATGACGGTGACAATCAAGCCGGTCACCGGGGAGAGCACGAAGGAAACCGTTAAAACCATTGCGCAGGGAAGGCCGGGTGTTCCGGCGAACCTGTGGTCGACCACCGTGTGCTTACTACCTTTTGCACACGGGGCTACGGGTGCAACGGGCACCCGGCTTTCCCTGCGCCCTCTCTTGAGGGTCGCCTGCGCCCTCATTTTCGATGGGCCAATGAATTTGCAAAACTCGGGCGCATCGTGCCGCGAGATCGAGCGGGCGTGCCCGACGGTTCTTTGACAATTGAATCGGAACGCCCTGCGCTTCAACCGTCGAAGAAATTTACATGACGATGTCGGCTATCGGGCGGCGTCCAGGATCCGCAGCTCGGACAGGGAGTCGGCCAGAGTCTTGTGTTCAAGCGTTTTCAGGACGGCGTCATCCGCCTTGGCGGCCAAGTCGACGAAATAGCGTTCGACGTTGGAGCTCACGAGACACTGGTGGGGAACCGCCCGCGGCGCCCAGAGGCTCTTCTCGCCGAGCACGGCGCTGTAGATTTCCCGCAAGGTGATCGCGTCCGCCGGCCGACCGAGGCGGATGCCGCCGTCGCGGCCAAAGCTCGATCGGACGAGCCCGGCGTTGGCCAGGGGACTCAACAGTTTGCGGACCAGGCTCGGGTTTGTCCCGAGCGCGCCGGCCAGTTGAGTGGAACTCAACTGCGCGACACCCTCCGCGTGGGCCAGCGCGAGGTTGAGCATCAACTGGAGAGCTGTCGGAAACCGGACATCGATCATGGCGCGGCGTCAGCCCAGGAGCGTTTTCGAATAGGTCTACAATATGAAACAATTATTGTTGCATATCAAGCCGACAATATGTATCGATGACAATTACGATTAACGAACGGAGATTCCGATGTCTGACGAACTGGCCGTGCAACAGGTTCTCGCCCATTATGTTCGGGCTCACGATCGACGCGACGGCGCCGCCATGGCGGCGCTCTTCACGCCCGAGGCGCGCGTGACGATCTTCTACAACAACAATCCCGACGGGGAGCCCGAGGTGATCGGGGATATCGCAGGACGCGAGGCGATCGCCCAGGCGACGACGCATATGATGAAGCCGCACCCGCCGCGGGGCTGGAGCCACAATGCCACCGACGGCCTGCTGATCGACATCGACGGAGACCGCGCGACGGTCGACGCCCAGTTCATGGTCTTCAGCGTCCTCGGTGACGCGAAGCCGGCGAGCGGCTGGCCGGCCGGTGCTGCGGGTGCGATGGGGACGATCACGCCGATCGAGTTCGGCTACTACACGCAGAAGCTGGTCCGCGTGGAGGGACAGTGGCTCATCGAGTCGCTGCAGGTTCGCCACAACCTGCCGTTTGCCTTCTGAAGCGGACCATCACGACCAGGGCGTGGCTCGAATTTTAATATTGAATGATCGTTCCAGATCGACTAGATAGACCCTCATGGCAAGACCAAGGGAATTCGATGCGGATACGGCGCTCGATGGCGCGATCGGCGTATTCCGCGAGCACGGGTTTGAGGGCGCCTCGGCGGAGATGCTCGTCAACGCCATGGGTATCGGACGCCAGAGCCTCTACGACACCTTCGGCGACAAGTGGCAGCTCTACCGCTCGGCGGTGCGGCGCTATGTGATGAGCGAATGCGCTGCGCACTTCGAGGCGCTTCGCAGCGGCGTTCGGGCCATCGACGGGATCGAAGCGATGCTGCGTCGGGTCGTCGAGACGGCCTGCCAGCCTTGTCTGGGCGTCGGCTCAATCTGTGAGTTCGGCGTTTCCCGCCCCGATCTTGCCGAGGACCAGGCGCCGGTGGCCAAGACCCTGCGCGATGCGATCGCCGCCCGTGTCCGCGACGCGCAGCGGGACGGTGACGTGGCGTCCAATCTCGACTCTAAGGGGGCTTCCGAGTTTCTGATCGCAAACATCGCCGGCGTCCGCGTCGCCGGGCGCGGCGGCGCCAACCGCGCGGCCTTGACCGGCCTCGCCGACATGGCGCTCAGGGCGCTGCGCTAGCACCCCTTTTTTGACCAATTATGGAACAATCATTCAAGATAGGAGCAAGTCGATGAGAGCTATTGTGATGAACGGCACGGGCGGCCGCGAGATGCTGGACTATGTCGAGCGCCCCGACCCGGTGGCGGGTCCAGGCGAAGCATTGATCATAGACCGCCTGACGCCGAGGTAGGCCATCGCAACCCGGTCGGGTGATTTGCGCAGCCATTTATGGATTATTCAGTCAAGAACGGAGATTAGAAATGCACCCTCAAAAGACGCTCCAAGGCAAGGTTGCCCTCGTATTCGGCGGATCGCGCGGCATCGGGGCGGGCGTCGCCAAGCGGCTTGCGGCCGAGGGCGCCCACGTGGCCCTGACCTACGTCTCCCAGCCGCAAAAGGCGGCGGAGGTCGTTGCCGAGATCGAGGCGCTCGGCATGCAGGGGTTGGCGGTGAAGGCCGACAGCGCAGACGCAGGCGAAATCCGCGCGGCGGTGGAGGCGGCGTTCGATCGGTTCGGCCGCCTCGACGTGGCGGTGATCAACGCCGGAATCCTGCCGTTGGGGACCATCGACCAGATCAAGCTCGAAGATTTGGATCGAGGGCTGGCCGTCAATCTGCGCGGCGTCTTCCTGGCGATGCAGGCGGCCCAGTCCCGGGTCGGGGAGGGCGGGCGGATCATCACCATCGGCAGCAACACCGCCGTGAAGGCCTTCCCCGGCTCCAGCGTCTACTCGATGACCAAGGCAGCGGTGGCCATGCTGGTCAAGTGCGCGGCGCTGGACCTCGCGCCCCGTGGCATCACTGTAAACAACATACAGCCAGGCCCGATACTGACCGACATGACCGCCGCGCACATCGATCAAGTTCAGCCGATGATCCCGTTGAACCGCGTAGGGGCTCCCTCCGAGATCGGCGCGTTGGCGGCCTATCTGGCCGGTCCAGAGGCCGCCTACATGACCGGAGCCAGCCTGACTGTCGACGGCGGCATGTCCCTGTAAGCCTGCTAGAAGACGGCATCCCACCCCCCAACCGGAGTTACGGTGACAGGACCAGGACGGTGACAGTGCACTTAACTCAATTTTTATGTCCCATGGCGGTTATCGCAGCGCGGTGTTGCGGCGCCAGGCGCATTAAGTGCACTGTCACCGTAACTACGGCGACGTCGCCTTTGTCCACGCGGCGGCGGGCGGACTCGGTCTGCTGCTGACCCAGATCGTCAAGCTGCGGGGCGGCCATGTCATCGGACGGGTGTCGTCGGATGACAAGGTGGCCGCGGCAAAGGAGGCCGGCGCCGATCACGTCATCGTCGACGCCGAGGGCCGCTTCGCCGAGGAGGCGCTCCGCCTGACAGACGGCGAGGGCGTGCATGTCGTCTATGACGGGTCCGGGCCGAAGACCTTCCAGGGGTCGCTCGACGTGCTGCGCCGATCGGGCGTCTTCTGCTGGTATGGCCCCGTCCTCGGCGGTCCCGGGCCGCTCAACATCATGAGCCTGCCGAAAAGTATCAAGATCGGCTACGCGGTCTTCCTCGACCACATCCATATGCCGGAACAGCTGCGCGCCCGCTCGGCGCAGCTGTTTGACTGGATCACGGAAGGGAAGCTCAGAGTCCGGATTGGTGGCGAATATCCACTGGCGGATGCGGCCAGGGCCCATGCCGACATGGAGAGCCGCAAGACTACGGGCAAGCTGCTGCTCGTCCCATGACGCCCGACTATTTCAGCGGCAATGACGCGCGTGTCTGCTTCAGAATTTCTTTCGACAGCCGCTCGTCGTCGACCAGGCGAGCCAGCACCATCGCGCCGACCATGGCCGACCAGGCGGCAATCGCTGCGCGCCGCTTTTCGTGAGGGGTGTCGCCATCCGCCTCGACACTGAGATGATTGATCCGGCTGCGGACGGCCTCCGTCATGCTGTGCCGGAGATCAGCCGAGCCGCGCGAGGCTTCCGTGCCCAGGCTGGAAAACAGGCAGGAGGTGGCCCTGTTGTCGCGATGCCGGACGCTGAGATAACCGTCGGCATAATCCGCCGCCGGGCGGCGCGGGCTGGCTTTGTCGGGAGCCGGGGGCAGGGCTTGCCCGACCGCCTCCGCGATCAGCGCTTCCTTGGACGGAAAGTATCCGTAGAACGCGCCGTGTGTCAGGCCGGCTTCCTTCATCACGTCGGCCACGGTGACGTCGTCGAAGCCGCGCAGCCGGAACAGCCGCGCGGCGGCGTCCAGAATCCGGGCCCGGTGCTCGGCAACCTGCTGCCTGCTCACTTTCACGTGCGCGCCTCCAAATCGATTGACTTTTATACAGGATGCATATCATGAATGTAATCATGATGAGTATCATTAATAGGAGCGATGCTATGAATAGCCGGCCTGCGACGGTGCGTCAGCTGAAACGATCCACGCGAGGTCTTTGGGCCGTGACCGCGGTTCTCGCTGTCCTCATGATGGCTGTAGCGGGCGGGCAGGCATCCGCCGCCGCGGATGAAACCGAGGCGCGGGCGTTCTTCACCAAATTCGTCGCCGCGCAGAATGCGCATGATGTGAACGGCGTGAAATCCATGCTCTGGGATTCGCCTGATATGCTCTGGTTCGGACGAAACGTCGAGAACAGAGGGCGGGATGCGGTCGCCGATCGCTTCAGGGAGTATTACCAGGGCACCTGGCATCTCGAACCCGACATGTCGCAATTTCATGTCGCGGTGATCTCGAACGACGTGATGCAGATTCTGGTCCCCATCGTTTTCACGCGAGGCCTGCCGGGCCAGCCATCGCAGGACAACAAGTTCCTGATCAGCCAGACATTCGTTCACGACGCGAACGGCTGGCACGTCGCCTCGATCATGCCGATCGCCAATACGCAATTGAAATAGTCGCGGGAGTGACGTGGAGCGGGAAAGGGGGCGTATTCCGCGAAATCGGCCTCAACCCCGCGACACCTTCTCGAAGCGCTTGATCAGCCGCTCGCGCTTGAGGCGGGACAATCGCTGGATCCAGAACAGGCCGTTGAGCTGATCGATTTCATGCTGGTGGCAGACCGCGCGCAGGCCTTCGGATTGTTCGGTCTGCGCATTGCCGTCGATGTCGTGATAGCTGATCCGGACGCGCTGATGACGCCTGATCTCGTCGTTGATGCCGGGCATCGAGACGCTGCCTTCCTGGTGCATGATCATCTCGGGCGATGCCCAGATGATCTCCGGATTGACATAGGTCCGCGCGCCGTCGATCGGATCGAGGTCGAGCACCACGACCCGCAGCGAAATGCCGATATGCGGCGCGGTGATCCCGATACCGGGTGCCGCGTGCATGGTCTCGAGCAGATCGGTGGCCAGCTCGCGCAGCGCGCCGTCAAACGCGGTGACGGGCTGCGCCGGCAACGCGAGGCGAGGGTCGGGGTATCTGATAATGGTGCGGATGGGCATGAGCTCTGTCGTATGGGAGACCGGAAATGACCCATTCTAGCCAACGATGGGCGATCGTCGCGTGCGGGCCTTGTCGCCGGCGTTTGAGCGCGCTTTGACGTGATCGATGAACGCGCGCAGCTTCGGCATCAGTTGCCGGTGGCCGGGATAATAGAGAAACACACCGGGCCCCATCGGTGCGAACGGCGCCAGCACCTGCACGAGTTTTCCCGCTTTCACCAGGGCGGTGGCGATCGGGGCAGGCACCTGCGCCAGGCCGACGCCTTCGACCGCTGCGCCGAGCATGGTGGGAAAGTCGTTGGCGATGAGCGGGCCCGAGACCGCAATCTCGATGGCGCGGTTGTTGTCGTTGAGCGACCATAGCGCGATCGCGCCGTTGGATCGCCGCAATCTCAGGCATGCATGTTGGCGCAAATCGTCCGGGCGTTCGGGTTTGCCGCTGCGGGCGAGGTAGGCGGGGCTGCCGACGATGATGAAGCGAAACGGCGGGGTCAGCCGCACCGCGACCATGTCGGCGGCGATGAACTGGCCCATCCGGACGCCGGCGTCAAACCCGCTTGCTGCGAGGTCGACCATCGCTTCGCTTGCGGCGATCTCCACCTCGACCTCGGGATAATCAGCGCAGAACGATGCGACCAGCGGCTCCAGCACGATCGGCACCACCGCACGCGGCACCGCGAGGCGCAACAGTCCGGCCGGCCGCTGTCCGAGGTCACGCGCAACCTCGCTTGCGGCGACGAGTTCCTCGAACGCGGGCTTGGCCCGCGACAGGAAGCGGTCGCCGGCTTCGGTCAGGCCGACACTGCGCGTGGTGCGGATGAAGAGCGCCGCGCCGACGCGCGCCTCGAGCGTGCGTATCGCCTGGCTCATGGCCGAGGGCGTTACCCCGAGTTGCGCGGCCGCCTTGCGAAAACTGCGGTGCTCGGCAACGCTCAGGAACGCTTCCACGCCGTCGAGCGCGCCTTGCCTGACTGTGAAGTTCTGCTTCATGACCCATCGACATTATCGCAACTAGTCGCTCACCGGAAGCGGCCGTAGATCTGGCCGGCACATCAGAGCAGCGCGGTCGGCCACGGTATTAAAGGCCGCGTCCATCGAGGCCTGACAGGAGATCACATGTCGCCGGAAACCCTGTTCCAAATCCATCTCGTGTTCGGCTATGTCGCGTGGCTGCTTTGCTTCGGCGTGTATGTCTGGCCCAGGCTCAGATCGATGGACCGGATCGAGGCGCATCGCGCCATCGCCACCTTGCACAGCTTCCGCTTCTTCGGGCTCGTCTTCATCCTTCCCGGCGTGGTCGGCGCCAAGTTGCCGGCGGGTTTTGCCACCTTTTCGGCTTACACCGACTTCGCCACCGGAATACTCGCCATGCTGGCGCTGCTCACCGTCAGGATACGTCCGTTGTTTTGGCTGTTCGTGCTGGCCTTCAATCTCGTGGGCGCGGTCGACATCATCATCGACTATTACCACGCCATCCAGCTCGATCTTCCAGCGCTGGCCGGGGAGTTCGGTGCCGCCTACGCGATCCCGATCATCTATGTGCCGCTGCTGATGATCACGCATGTCGCCGCATTCTATTTGCTGCTGCGTCCTCAATCGAAAGCGGTTCCGGCTTTCGCCGCCGGCGCGACCGTGTCTTAGCCCGGACTTGGCTTGCGATGGTCAGCAGAGACTGCCGATATCGCGGTCGAAAAAAATCACTGGCCCGTCTATATTTGTGTCGGCTTCAGCCCCGCCCATTCGTCTTCCACCCAGAGAGCGCTATTTGGGAGACCAGGAATGACCAATTCTTACTATCGCTGGGTGATTGTCGCGGCTGGCGGCGTGTTGGGCTGTGTCGCGATCGGCGGCATGTTCTCGCTGCCGGTGTTCCTGCAGCCGATCGCGCGGGAGACCGGCTGGTCGGTCACCGGCGTATCCAGCGCCATGACGATCGGGTTCCTCGCGATGGCGTTCACCAGCATGATCTGGGGCACGTTGTCCGACCGGTTCGGGCCGCTGCCGGTGGTGCTGACCGGGTCGATCGTGCTGCCGGCAAGCCTGGCGCTCGCCAGCCACGCGTCGTCGCTGCTCTCGTTTCAGATCATGTTCGGACTGATGGTCGGCGGCTCGATCTCCGCGATCTTTGCGCCGATGATGGCTTGCGTCACCGGCTGGTTCGACACCCATCGCAGCCTCGCGGTCTCGCTGGTGTCGGCCGGCATGGGGATGGCGCCGTTGATCATGTCGCCGCTCGCCGCCTGGCTGGTCTCGAACCATGACTGGCGAACCTCGATGCAGATCGTGGCCGCCGTGGTCGCCGCCATCATGATCCCGGTCGCGCTGCTGGTGCGCCGCCCGCCGGCGGTCGAGCAATCCGTCCCGGCCGGCGATGACGCGCCGCCAGCGGAAATGTCGCTGGCGCAGGCGCTGCGCTCGCCGCAATTCATCATCCTGCTCGCGACCAATTTCCTGTGCTGCGCCACGCATTCGGGTCCGATCATCCACACCGTGAGTTATGCGGTCACCTGCGGCATTCCGATGATGGCGGCCGTCACGATCTACAGCGTCGAAGGGCTGGCCGGGATGGGCGGCCGGATCGCGTTCGGCCTGCTCGGCGACCGCTTCGGCGCCAAGCGTGTGCTGGTCGCGGGCTTGCTCGCACAGGCGTTCGGCGCGCTCGGTTACGTCTTCGTGCGCGAGCTTTCCGCGTTCTACGCCGTGGCGGCGCTGTTCGGCTTCATCTATGCCGGCACCATGCCGCTTTACTCGGTGCTGGCGCGCGAGAATTTTCCGATGCGGATGATGGGCACCGTGATCGGCGGCAGCGCGATGGCCGGCAGCCTCGGCATGGCGACCGGGCCGGTCGCCGGCGGTTTGATCTACGACACTTTTGCGAGCTACGCTTGGCTCTATATCGGTTCCTTCGCCGTTGGACTTGGCGCGTTCCTGATCGCGTTGACCTTCAGGCCGTTTCCCAAGGCTGAGACGCAGCCTACGCCGATGCTGGCGTAATGTGGACAGATGTGCCGGCACGCGAACTGATTGCCTCGTCGGCACAGCGATAAATCAATGTCCAGCTCGTGCCGCGCTGTGACTCCTTTCGGGTGCCTCGACCGTCCTAGCTACAGTCAGCCACTGGAGCAGAGTACATGAGCCTCAAGAATAAGAATGTCGTCGTCACCGGCGGAAGCCGCGGACTTGGCCTCGGGCTGGTCGAGGCGCTTGTGGGTCAGGGCGCCCGGGTGACGGTGGTCGCGCGCCAATCGGATGCGCTCGAGGCCGTCCGGACCCGACTGGGCGTTTCCACGATCGCTACGGACGTCCGGGACGAGACCGCCGCGCACCGAATCCTCGCCGAGGTCCGCCCGGATATCCTCGCACTGAACGCCGGGGCGAAGCCGCCGATGGGGCGATTGGACCAGATCAGTTGGGCGGATTTCACCGCGCCCTGGGAACACGACGTCAAAGCTGGGCTCCATTGGCTGCAGGGCGCGCTGAACCTGCCGCTCAAGCCCGGGAGCCGCGTGCTGGTGGTGTCGAGCGGCGCGGCCGTGGACGGGTCGCCGATGTCTGGCGGCTATGGCGGCGCCAAGCGCATGCTCTGGTTCATGGCCAAGTACGCCAATCGCGTTTCGGAACAAAGGCAGTTCGGCATCTGCTTCCAAACTATTCTCCCGCGGCAGATGATTCTGGGCACCGGGATTGGCGACACGGCTGCCGGCGCCTATGCACGGGCCATGAACATCGAGCCCGAGGCGTTCGTCGCCCGCTTCGGGGCGCCGATGCCGCCGAGGGACTTCGGCGAGAACGTGGTGACCGTGCTGGACGACCCCACGCATGCCAAGGGCTTTGCTTTCGGGTTGTCGGGCGACACGGGCGTCACCATGATGGAGCGGCTGGCGGATTGAAGCCACGCACCGCCAAATCCGGGAATTCGGTCATGAAACCCAATCATCTACCCGGCGTGCCCGCGCTCGCGGCCAATATTGTAGGCGGCGGAGAAGCGGACCGCCGGGCTCGGCTCCTTGCCTTGGCCGGCGAGTTGCGGCCCGAGTTGCACCGCTACTGCGCGCGCTTGATGGGATCGGTCATCGACGGCGAGGACGTCGTGCAGGATACGTTTGCGCGGGCCTTCCTCGCCTTGGACGAGTTGGACGAGGCGCCGTCGCTTCGACCTTGGCTGTTCCGGATCGCGCACAACCGTGCGCTGGATCTGTTGCGAAGCCGGGCGATCCGCGCGGCCGAGCCGATCGAGGCGGCCCACGACGTCGCCGACCAGGCCACCCCTGATCCCGTGGAGATGCTGATGCGCCAGGAAGCGGTCAAGACCGCGGTATCGCGCTTTACGGAGCTTCCGATCCTCCAGCGCAGCGTCGTTATTATGAAGGACGTGCTCGACGAGCCGTTGGCCGAGATCGGTGCGCTGCTCGACCTCACCGTCGATGCCGTGAAGGGGCACCTGGCGCGGGGACGAGCGCGGCTCCGGGAGATCAATGCGCGCGATAACCGGCTTCCGAACGCGCGGCCGGCGTCCGCCGCGGTGGCGCGCTATGTGGCGCTCTTCAACCAGCAGGATTGGGCCGGGCTGCGGGCGCTGCTGGCCGACGACGTCAAACTCAACCAGGCCACACATCCGCTTCGGATCGGCCGCGCTGACGTCGGAATGTTCTTCAGCATCTACGCCAGGATGGATGGTGTGTGGCTTGCCCCAGCCTGGCTTGATGACCAGGAGGTGATCGCCGTCTTCGAGAGCCGCGACGATCCAAAGCCGAGCTATCTGATGTGGCTCGAATGGGGCGATGGGCTGATCAGCTTTATCCGCGACTATCGCTATGTTCGTTATGTCGCCGCTGAAGCAGATCTGGTGTTGGCGCTCGGCGCCAGGCCCGCCACGGCATAAAACGCGCCGAGTTGCCATCCATCCACTCAGTACTGATCGTGCCGGCGCACCCACGCCATCGAGAACTTCAGGTCGTCTTCGTCGCGGCCCTTCGGCACCAGGTCGAGGTAATGATAGGCGCCATTGAGCATGTCGACGCCTCGTGAGTAGCAGGAATAGGTGTGGAACATTTCGCCGCGCTCGTCTCTGGCGAAAACGCTGATGCCAACCTGGTCCGACACGGTGTTCGGTTGAATGCGATAGTTGTAGTACGCTTGGCCTTTGGCGAGTTGTTCCGGCGCGAACGACGCCTGGTAGTCGAAATTGAAATCGCTTCCCTCCGACGAGACCCACGGAAAATTCCAGCCCATCCGCTTTTTGTAAGCGTTGATCTTGGCGAGCGGCGCGCGCGAGGCGGCGGTAAATGTCACGTCGCGATGGTTCAGATGAACAGGGATATTGCTGAAATTGTCGGCCCAGAACGAGCATGACTTGCAGGCTTCGTTCCAGTCGGGGGCGAACATGAAGTGATAGACGATCAACTGCGAGCGTCCGTCGAAGAGATCGGCGAGCGACAGCGCGCCCTTCGGCCCCTCGAACCGGTAGACCTTCTCGACGCGCTCCCACGGCATGGCCATTCGGCGGCGCGTCAGCGCGTCACGCTGGCGCGTGAATTCCTTTTCGGCCTCCAGCAGGTCGAGCCGGGCCGCGAGCCACTGCTCGCGGGTTGCGATGGCGTGGTCGTTCATCATCGTTCTCCTTTGGCTGGAGCAACGTCATTCCCAACTGTCGATCTTGATGTCGTTGGGTAGGGCGCGCCTTTGCCGGTTTCGAACAGCGATTTCAGGCTGACCAGAAAGGTGCCCCATTTGGTGCTGCAATGGTGCATGAACTCCACCGGCTCCTTCCAGCCCTGGTGCTTGAAGAAGACCAGGGTCCAGTCACCTTCCTGTCTGAGTTCCCAATCGACTTTCGTGCCAATCCATTCCTCGGGGCCTTCGACGACTTGCCAGAGCACGCGGCGGTCGGGATCGAGTTCGAGGACCTTCATGTCGAACCCGCCACGATCGCCAAAGCGAAATTGCAACGCGCCGCCGGCTTTGTCTTCCGCCTGCGTGCTGGTCGTCCACCAGTCGGACAGTCCTTCGCGCGTGGTCAATGCCTTGTAGACGTCATGGGTGGACGATTTGATTCCGACCTTGTGCAAAATATCCAACATCGCAGCACCTCCCTGTGTTCCGTACAAACTTCGAAACAACGCGCGACGAGAATTCCCGGCAATGATCTTGCCGTCGCGTCAATGCGGCTCGCCGGCGAGGGCGCCGATCCGTGGCACGACCTTCTTCCAGCCGCCGCCCATGTTGGTGAAAGCGATCTCGTTCTGCGGCAGCACGAAGCCGGAATGGACCAGGCGAAGCCGCGTTCCGTTTTCCGTCTTGGAAAGCGTGAACGTCACGACCGTATCCAGCCGCGAGCCGTATCCGGCGTTGGCTTCGTGTCCGCCTCTCCACGAATAGGCGAGGCGTTGGTTCGGGATCACCTCCAGCACCTCGCAGTGAATGACGCCGTCCCATGCGCCGGCCGCCGTGGTCTGATAGGTGAAGCGCTTGCCTTTTACCGGCTCGAACCCGGTCGGCGCCATTCCCAGCCAGCGGCCCATCAGCTCGCCGTTCGTGAGCGTTTTCCAGATCGTCTCCGGCGCGTGCGGGAACACGTCGTCGACCACGATCTGTTGGGTGTGGGACTTCAATGCGGTCTCGTTCATGGATCGATCTCCTTCAACAGGGTTCGCAGGTTGCCGAACCGCTCGCGCCAGAACACGCCGTAATGGCTCATCCAGTCGAACAAGGGGGCGAGCCCCTCTGGCTCGCAGCGATAGAAGACGTTGCGGCCCTGCGCGCGATCGGTGATCAGGCCGGCCTGCTTCAGCAGGCGCAGATGTTGCGAGATCGCCGACTGCGTCACGCCGCTGCCGCGCGTCAGCTCGGCCACGCTGATCTCCTCGGACAGTGTGATCCGCTCAAACACCGCGCGCCGGGTGGGATCGGCGAGCGTGCGCAGGACGGTATCGACGGCGGTTGCTTCAATCATGAGAGATCAATTAGCGGTGGCTAATATATTAGTCAAGGCTAATGTATTTATTTTTTCATCCTGAGAAGGCGGGCATCTCTCGCAATCTCGTCCGGCCTTGTGCGCAATTGTGGCAACGGCAGAAAAGACGAAGCGAGGGCAACTTGACGTCAGTGCCGCCCGGGACGATGGAAAGAGCCGACCACTATCTCCCTCAAACGAACAACAACATGGAGAACCCGATGGCACGCGTGCGCTGTATTACCGAGATGGGCATGGGCGTTGATGTCCACGGCCGCGATGCGACCAAGGCCGCGAAACGCGCGGTGTCGGACGCGATCCGCCATTCCAGCCTCGGGTTCTTTCGCATGGTGGGCAAGACATCGAAGGACATGTTTGTCGATGTCACCATCGCCGTGCCGAATCCTGAAGCGGTCGACACGGCAGCGGTCGCGAAGGAGCTGCCTTATGGAACGGTGACGGTTACCGCGGTCAAAGGCGGGCTCGAGATCCCGGCCGAGCAGGGCGGCGACTCCATCGTCATCGCTAACGCCGCTGTCATCGTCAGCCTGGAGGACAACTAGCCCGACCAATTTGAGTCGTGGGTGAAAAACTGGTTGCAGAAAGTTACGTAGAAGGGGGACGGAATCCAGTAACGGCGCACCGGCGTTAAAGATGCGACTTTGCCAGCAGCATATGAATCCCCTTGTTGCCATCGACGAGTTGAGTGACCCGCAGATTGCCGGCCAGCGAACATAACATATAGGCCTCGTTGCGCGTCAGGTTGGTGCGCGCGCAGAGATGTTTGACCATTTCGCGCACCGCCTGCTTGGCGGCATCATCAAGGTCTTCATCGAGGCCGATTGACATGAAGTGGGTGGCATTTTCGGCGAACGGCCAAGTCAATTCCATATCCTTGCGCACGGACAGCCGGAACGTTCCGGTCACGCCGGTTTCCAGCGCCGTGATGCAAACCTCGCCGTCGCCCTGTACGGCGTGGCCGTCGCCGGCGAAGAACAGCGCGCCTTCGTTGAAAACCGGCAGATACAGCGTCGTGCCGGCGTGAAGTTCCTTGTTGTCCATGTTGCCGCCGAACGCCCGCGGCACCGGCGATCCGCAGCGTCCCCAACTCGGCGGTGGCGCCGTCGCGATGATGCCGAAGAAGGGGGCGAGAGGAAGTTCGCTTCCCCAGGGCATCACGCAAACATTGCGGGCGCGATCGATCACCGGATGGATCGTCTCGTAATCGGTGAATTCGTCCGGCAGCGTACCGAGCAGCGGCAAGATGGAAACAAAACCCCAATCCTGCCGCACTTTCACATCGATGATGTCGATCTGCAGCGCATCGCCGGGCTGCGCTCCGTGAATATACACCGGTCCGGTGATGAAATGCGGACCGGGTCCCGGGACAAGCGTTTCCAGCGCGTGCAAGTAATCGGCCGGCACCCGCGTCAAGTCTTCCGGCAGCGTTTCCTTGCCGCCAGCCGGAAAGCTGTGCAGCGTGACCGTGTCGCCGGAATTGATGGAGAGCACCGGGCGAGTTTGGCCATCAAGGTATCCCCATACCATGTTTTCCGGCGTGGCGGGAATTTCGTGGTGGCGTGCCATGAGTTTCTCCGGGGTGGGACAGGCAACCAAACCAGACGGTTTGGCCCGAAACAAGTTGCCTCCACGCTGACAACCAGCGGCAAGCTTGCGCATGACTTTTGGCGGCATGAGGATATGCTGGCGGTCGTCGGCGTCAGGAATTGGGGACCATCGTGACCCAAACCAGCGCAGGCGCCGGAATCCAGTGGGGTCAATCCGATGCGACGATCGCGATTTACCGAGAGCGAAATTCTTCATCTGCTGTATGAGGCGAGCACCGGGATCGCGGTTGCCGAAATCTGTGCGACTGCCGGGGTGTCGCTTCGCACCTTCTATCGCTGGCGTAGGCGGTTTGGCGGTCTCAATGCGCCGGCGGTCATGCAACTGGAGCATCTGGCAGTCGAGAACGTGCGTTTGCGGGTATTGGTCAGCAATCTGTTTGCGCAGTTGCGCGGGCCGGCAGCCAACCCCACCCCGGACGGAAAGCCTGCGATGCTTCCAACGCGTGACAAGGCGCGCGAGCAACGGCGGGCTGCCGATATAGCCGCGGAAAAATGCGGCGGAGCGTTGACCGGCCGATTTGCCTCGGTGCGTGTCAATCCGTGAACTCGGATGGCGCGCGTCACGCCCGGGAAGTAGCTGTTTTTTTAGGCGGCCATCATGTCAACGCGACGTCACGCCGAGGCGCGTGAAATTCCGGCTATCCGGCTGTGTTCTCGCTCAGTTTGCACGCGTAAAGCAATCTCGTGCGCTGCCGATAATGTCGCAACAGTGACGTAATGATTGGTGTTGCACTGGTTCAATCATTCGCTGTCGGTTCTTTGTTCTTGCTGCTCGTCCGTACCTCCGCTTAGCATGGTTTCCATTCGCGCACCCCTTGGAGGAGTTCTGAGCCATGGCTGATACAGTCCGCCGATTTCTCACCGCCGGTCGTTTTTCGATTAGCCGTCGTGATTTCCTGGGCACGTCGGCGGCTGTCGCGGCTGGTATGACCATCGGCCCGATCGCGGGCGCAAGGCGCGCCGCCGCGGCGCCTCTCAAGGAGGTGCACTTCAGCGAGGCCGTTCATAATCTCGGATACATCAACCTCTATGTCGGCATGCACGCCGGCATTTTCGAAAAGAACGGACTGGACATGAAGGTCAGCGCCGCCGGCGGCGACACGCAGACCTTCGCGGCCGTGCTGGGCGGATCAGCGGATTTTGCGATCGGCGATGCGACAATGGCGCAGATATCGCGTGAGAATGGCGGTCCCGGCGTGGTGGTGGGCACGGTAGTCCAGCGCGCCCATTATTTTGGTGTCTCGAAGACGCTGCAGCCGATCACCGATCCCAAGGGATTCAAGGGGCTGAAGATCGTCACCTCGCCTGAGCCAAACACCAATTACAGCGTCGCCAAGCGCTTGCTGGAATCGGCGGGTCTCAAGGTCGGCGTCGATGCGACTATCGTTCCCGTCAACCCCGGCACCGAAATCGCTGCGATGCTCGCGGGCCAGGCTGATATCGCCATCGCCTATCAGCCCAGCGTCGCCGCGGCCGAAGCCCAGGGTGCCAAGGTTGTGTTCGACTTCTCGACCTATATCGGCCCGTTCTGCAACACCGGAATCATGGTGCTCCCCACTACGATCCAGAAAGATCCGGCGATGGTGCAGGCGCTGGTCACCTCGTTCGAGGCGGCCTCGCGCAAGACCTATGCCGATCCTGACTTCTCCAAGAAGGTTGCGCGGCTGGAGTTTCCCGATCTGCCGGGCGAGGTGGTCGACAAGGCGATCGATGCCGAGCTCAAATATCTGATCCCGGCCCAGTCCGTCGTGACCAAGCCGGATCAGTGGAAAAACCTGATGGAAATGCAGGTGTATCTTGGCAACGCCAAGGGTTCGGTTCCGTTCGATCAGATCATCGATAACAGTTTTGCCGAAAAGGCGGTCGCTAGCCTGAAATGACGGGCAGCCGGTCCGAAACACCGCTCGTCGTCGAGCGCGTTGCCAAGAGTTACGAGGTCGGTGGCCGGGTCGTCCCGGTCATTGGCGATCTTAGTCTGACCTTGGGCAAAGGGGAGATCGTCAGCATTGTCGGCCCCTCCGGTTGCGGCAAGACCACGTTGCTCAATACGCTGTGCGGACTGTTGGCTCCGGACTCGGGGCGCATTCGCTGGCATGGCCGCGAAATCACCGGTCAGCCGAGCAATGTCGGCTACATGCTGCAAAAGGATCTGCTGCTGCCATGGCGCACCGCGCTCGGCAACACGATGCTCGGCCTCGAAATTCGCGGCGTGGCAACCGGAGAGGCCGAGGAGCGCAGCCGTGCGATGCTCGATCAACTCGGACTTCATGGTTTCGCGGATCATTACCCCTCGACGCTCTCGGGTGGCATGCGGCAGCGGGTGGCGCTGGCACGGACGCTGGTCAATGAGCCTGATGTGCTGTTGCTCGATGAGCCGTTCGCTTCGCTCGATTTCCAGAACAAATTGCTGATCGAGAGCGACACGGCGAAACTCGTTCGCACCGGAGGACGTTCGCTTCTGCTTATTACCCACGACATCGAGGAAGCGGTTTCGCTGGCCGATCGCGTGATCGTGCTCTCTAAGCGGCCGACCCGGGTCAAGGCGGTGTATGACATCGCGTTGGGCGCGGATCGGACCGATATGATGGCGGCGCGCGAGAGCCGTGATTTCACTCAGTTCGTTCGGCGCATCTGGGCCGATCTTGACGTTGTGCTGCAGTGACGGCGGACGCGGACAGCGGCGCGGACCGCACCGGTTCTTCCCTGCAGGGACCCTCTTTATCGAAGGGCCCGCGGTTACGCCGGTTGCGCACGACCGCCGGCATTCTGATGACACAACTTGCGCTGCTGGCGGTGTTGCTGGGCGTGTGGGATCACCTGACCGCCAATAACAAGCAGGCCGCCTTCATGTTCGGCTCGCCTTCGGCGATCGCAGGATTCCTCGGCCAGATGGCGCGCGATGGCAGCTTGTGGCGCGATAGCTACGTCACCGGCCTCGAGACGTTGCTTGGTTTTCTCGTCGGCAATTTCTTTGGCACCGTCATCGGACTGTCGCTCTGGTACTCGCGGTTCGTCTCCCGCGTGGTCGAGCCATTCGTGATCGCGCTCGGTTCTATTCCCATCATCGCGCTGGCGCCGATCATCATCATCTGGTTCGGGACAGGCCTCGTTTCCAAGATCGCAATGTCAACGCTGTCGGTCGTGATCGTGGCATTGGTCACGTCGTACAAGGGCGCGGTAGGAGTCGATACCGATCAGATCAATCTGATGCGGACGCTCGGCGCTTCCAAATTCCAGATATTTCGCAAGCTGGTGGTGCCGGCGTCATTGACCGATATCTTCGCCGGGCTGAAGCTTACCGTCGGTTTCGCATTGATCGGTGCGATCGTCGGCGAGTTTATGTCGTCGTCCGAGGGCCTGGGCCACGCCATTTTCAAAGCGGGTTCGCTCTATGTGATCCCGAAGGTTTTTGCTGCACTCGTCGCAACGATCGCGCTGGCGTTGCTGCTGACATTTGTGGTCGGCAGGATCGAGCGTCTTTTGATGCCGTGGCGCCGCATTCTCTGAAAGTAAACCCGACCTCAGGAGATCAAGATGTCCCAGTGCGTCACTAAAGCCGGCAATATCAAATATGCGCTTTCGGGCGATGACACGTTCATCGCCAGCGTCGATCCCGGCGAGACCTTCGTGGTGCAATGCGCGATCAACGCCAACGATGGGACGATCCGCCACCTCGGCCAGCAATTGACGGAAGCCGACGTGACCTTTCCATTCGTAAATGGCGCGACCGGGCCGATCGAGGTGAAAGGATCCAAGGCCGGCGATATGTTGAAGGTCGAGATCGTCAAGATGGAACTCGACAGTATGGGTTTCACCGCGCTTTGGCCCGGCATCGGCATGTTTCCCGATTGGGTTCGGCGCAAGGAGTTCGGCATGCAGACCAGGGTGGTCGAGGTCAAGAACGATCTGGTGCACTGGAACGAACATCTCAAATTGCCGGTGAAGCCGATGATTGGCGTGATCGGCGTGGCGCCGGTGCATGGCGCCGTGCTCACCGTCGACAATGGTCCGCATGGTGGCAATCTCGATGTGCAGGAGATCACGACCGGCAACACTGTGATGCTTCGCGTCAACAAGGATGGCGCGCATCTCTTCCTCGGAGACTGTCACGCGATACAGGGAGACGGCGAATGCAACGGAATGGGCGCCATAGAGATCGCGGCGACGCTTACCGTTAAAGTATCTCTGACCAAGGCTCCGGCGCGGCTGGGCCATCCGCGCATCGAGACGCCGACCCATATCGGCACGCTGGGCTGCGCGCGACCGCTTGAAGACGCGATGCGTATCGCCTTCGAGGAAATGGTCTATTGGCTCGAAGACGAATGGAAAATTCCGGCGGCAGAGGGGTATATGCTGCTCGGCCAGATCGCGGAAGCGCGCTGCACGCAGGTGGTCAATCCGAAATACACTTATATTTGCAAGGTCGATAAAAGCATACTTGCAAGGTATTTCGGCTGACATCGATTGATCGCTGCGCTTTCGCGAATGGATCGCAAAACAACTTTCGCGAGGGCACGCGATCTCCTATCCTTGCTGTCTGGACCACGCGGCTTGGGCGCCGATGATAACGGGCATGATAATGTACGACCTTTCCGCGTTCCCGATCACCCAACGCTGGCCGGCGCAGCATCCGGACCGGTTGCAGCTTTATTCGCTGCCGACTCCGAATGGCGTGAAAGTGTCGATCATGCTGGAAGAGATCGGGCTGCCGTATGAAGTGCATCTGGTCGATTTCAACAAAAACGATCAGAAGACACCGGAGTTTTTGTCGCTCAATCCGAACGGCAAGATTCCCGCGATTCTCGATCCCAACGGGCCCGGCGGCAAACCGCTCGGGTTGTTCGAGTCAGGCGCCATCCTGCAATATCTCGCCGAAAAGACCGGCAAGCTGCTGCCGGCGGATCCGGCGCGGCGCTACGAGACCATCCAGTGGGTGCATTTCCAGATGGGCGGGATCGGGCCGATGTTCGGCCAAGTCGGATTCTTCCACAAATTCGCCGGCAAGGAGTTTGCCGACAAGCGGCCGCTCGAGCGCTACGTTGCCGAATCCCGGCGCTTGCTCGGCGTGATCGAGCTCCGCCTCGACGGCAGGCAATGGATCATGGACGACGAGTACAGCATTGCCGATATTTCAATGCTGGGCTGGGTACGCAATCTGATCGGCTTCTACGGCGCGCGCGAACTGGTTGCGTTCGATAGCTTCAAACATGTGCCGGCGTGGCTGGAGCGCGGGCTGGCGCGACCGGCGGTGCAGCGCGGGCTCGATATTCCGAAGCGGCCGTGACAGCCGTCTCACCGCTTGAGTAGTTCGTACACGACCGGATTGTCGGCGCAGGCCCTGGGCCCGCATTCGAGAAACGCCGAGACCACATTCATCGCGGTGAGGCCGATCACCAGGCACACCGCGGCATAACCGAACAAATTGCCGGCCAGCGGTGATGCTGCGGCGTCATCCTCGAACTGGCGATCGAACAGCAGGATGGCGGCGAGCAAGACGATCGCCGCGATAAAGCCGATCAGCGCCCAAGTGTAGTAATGATAGCCCAGCAGCGCCGAGCCGTAGCCGGCATCGCCGGGCATGATGTGCAGCAGTACTTGCCGGGTCGACACGACGGCGCCGGCGACGGCCGCCAGCAGCGACATTGCATAATGGCTGGGGCGCGGCCCGAAGCGGATGTTCAGGATCGGGCCGATGGCGAGGGTTGCAAACATGATCCGCTGGAGCAGGCACAGCGGGCAGGGCAGTTCGCCCAGCAGCAGTTGTGCCGCGAACGCCGCGGCCAACAGCAGCGCAAGGGCGTAGAGGCTCAGGGCATTCAGGGCGATCGCGCGTGTCTGGGTCATGCGCGTCCCCCTCAGAACGACAGTTTGAGCACGTCGGTGGCGTGATGCAGATAGGTCGCGACGCAGGCGATCAGGACGGCGGCAAACAGGCCCATCGCGAGCGGGCGCGGACCTCGCCATGCCACCAGCATCACGATGAAGATGGCGAGAAACAGCAGGGTAAATTCCATGGTCGATCCCGGCACGCGTGGAGCGCGAATCTATGCCTGGTTCAAGTCTATGCCAGATTCGGCCGCGCGCTCTGCCTAAAAGCTCTGATGGCGCGACGCTGCGATGCGTGCACGCAGCGGTACGCACGCGCCTACGCAATTCGTGCCACCGCTTGGCGCTGCGCATTGACACGTCGCCGGTGCGGGAGGCTTTCCGCGGGATGCGAATAATTCGCTTTACACTCCCAAATGTTCATGATTTGTTCTATAGATATGCTTCGGGTGAGTAAGGCGTTATGGACTCCGGTTTAAGCGATGGCGGCCGACTGTTTTTCGCCGCGGTTCCGGATTTTGACTCCGCGGCCAAAATGCATCGGCTCGCGGGAATTCTGCAGCGGGCGCACCGGTTCAGGGGCAAGCTGATCCTGCCGGAGTGCTTGCACGTGTCGCTGTTGTTTCTCGGTCGCTGGTCCGAGCAGGTGGCGCGACACGCCTGCGAGGCGGTCGCCGGCGTCAAGATGAGCCCGTTCGAAGTTTCATTTAATCGCACCGCGAGTTTCCGGAGCGGGGTGGGCAATCGCCCGTTGGTGCTTTTGGGTGACGAGACGTCGGAGCGATTGAAATCGCTCGGGCATGTGCTCGGCGCGGCGGTCGCGGAAAAGGGGATGGGGCGCCGCGCGATCAGGGATTTTACGCCGCACGTCACGCTGTTGTACGGGAAACGCGCGATCGACGAGTATCCGGTTGAGCCGATCCGCTGGACCGTGAATGAATTTGTACTGATCCACAGCTTGCACGGGCACGCGCATCTTGCACGCTGGCGGTTCGATGTATGATGCCGGCAGCGACGCGGAAGAGGGGAAACCAGCTTGCCCACCACCATCTACGGCATCAAGAACTGCGACACCATGAAGAAGGCCCGCGCCTGGCTCGACAGCCATGGCGTGGCGTACGACTTTCACGATTACAAGACCGAAGGCGTTGCCAAGGACAAGCTCAAGCGCTGGTCCGATGAGGTCGGCTGGGAAACGCTGCTCAACCGCGCGGGCACGACGTTCCGCAAATTGCCCGACGGCGACAAGGAAGGCCTCAACGAGCGCAAGGCGCTCGCCTTGATGCTGGCGCAGCCTTCGATGATCAAGCGGCCGGTGCTGGAAGCCGGCTCCAAATTGCTGGTCGGCTTCAAGCCGGAGATCTACGCCAAGGAAGTTGCCTCATCATCGCGATCCGCAACGAAGAAAGCCTAGTCGATTTCGATGATGTCGTCGGAGATGTCGCGCGCCACAGGAGTGCGGACGAAATCGAGATCGATGACGGCGTTGAGGACGCTGACAGGCGGGGCCCCTGGCTTGACGGCCATCAGGTTGCTGATCTGGAAGCGGCCCTCGATGCTGATGGCCTTGTAGGAGCCGACGATCTGCTCGACCACATCGGCATTTCCGAACGGCAGCAGCAGCCGCTCAAAGGAGACTTCCTTACCGTCCGCATCCGCCACCATGGAAACCGAATAGATCGGCCGCTTTCGTGCCAGGCAGGTTCGGTAACAGGATAGCACCCACGCATATCGCGTCGGGTCGATGGCATCGTCGAGATAGCGGTTGGTCCGCTTGGCGGGTTCGATATGCTCGTTGCCATAGGTGACGGCCAGTCGCGCGCCTTCCTGAGTTATCAGGAACCGCGCATCGTCGTCGCTGCCGGCGACGTCAAATCCCATCATATCCGGTATCTCGTCGGCGATATGATCGGGCTGATAATCGCGGATGCAGGGCAGGACACGCTGCCGCGGCGCCGCGCGAGCCCGCAACCACGCGTTAAGCAGGATGCGTTGCTTGACGGATCGGACCACCGACGGATTGGCGCTCGTAAATTCCATTTCGAATTAGCTGAATTCGATCACGTCGCCCGCCGGAATGCGTCCGGGCGCGCGGTGGAACAGGTCGTGATCGATAACGGCACGGAGCTTCGGCGTCGGCAAGGTGTGGTTCCCCCGCATCAAATTCCGGATATCGAAATTGCCGGCTTCACTGATCGTCTTCAGTGATGCGATAATATGACTGACATCGCCGCCATCCGAAAAGGGCAGCAGCAGCCGCTCGTATGCGACGATTCGGCCGTAGATGTCATCGATATCGGCGATGGTGTAGACCGGCAGCGCGCGCTCGATGCAGGTGTAATAGACCGGCATCACGATCGGCGTGAGCCTGGCCCCGAGATATTCGTCGAGATATCGGCCCTTGCCGGTGTAGCCATAGGCGGTCGACATTCGCGTGCCATCGCTGTCGATCATCAAGCGTGGCGGCTCCTGCGCGGTGTCGGCGCTCATATAAACCAGGTCGGGAAGTTCATCGGCGAGCCGGGCAGGCTGATACTCGTCCATGCGCGGCGGGCGCTGGTCGCGGGCATAAAGCCGCAACCAGGTGTTGAGCAGATCGCGCTGCCTGATCGATTTGACGATCGTGGGGTTCGCGCTCTGAAAATCCGGAGCTGCGATCTCCAGCGGGGCAATATCTGTGGATGCCATGACGGCTGCAATCCGATCTCGATGCAAAACACCTAACCATCGGCGGGATCCGCAAATTTTCGATGAAAAAGGCGAAAACGGATGGAAATACCGTTAATGGATGCTTGGCGTCCGGTTCGGCCGGGGATGGCGAAAGTTCGGGCAAACCCGCCGATCGTGCCCCTTGAACAATTCGACTAATGGCGAAGCCGCGGCGTCAGGGCGCACGCCGCATGACGAGCTTTCGACCTTGCGTAAACCGCGCCATTGACGGCATATTCCGGCCCGGAGGCGGCAGCCTAAAGACGGATTTCCAAGGCGTCTTCGGGAAAACTGCCGGTTAGGAAAAAATTAGCCACGCGCGACGGGACTCGCGAGGATGGCTGACGGGGGAAATGTTATTGGCCGATGAGTTCATTCTCGAAACCCACGGATTAACCAAGGAATTCGCGGGTTTCTTTGCCGTTCGCGACGTCGATCTTCGGGTCCGCCGCGGCAGCATTCATGCGTTGATCGGGCCCAACGGGGCCGGAAAAACCACGTGCTTCAACCTGCTGACTAAGTTCCTGAGCCCCTCTGCCGGCCGGATCATGTACAAGGGGCAGGACATCACCGCGATGGCGCCGGCCGACGTGGCGCGGCTCGGGCTGGTGCGCTCGTTCCAGATTTCGGCGGTGTTCCCGCATTTGACCGCGCTGGAAAATGTGCGGGTCGCTTTGCAACGTCAGCACGGCCACTCGTTTGATTTCTGGCGCTCGAAAACAGTGCTCGACCGCTTCAACGGGCGCGCCCGCGAGTTGCTCGATGATGTCGGCTTGAGTGAGTTTGCCAATACGCCGGCGGTCGAGATGCCCTATGGGCGCAAGCGCGCGCTCGAGATCGCGACCACGCTGGCGCTCGATCCGGAAATGATGCTGCTCGACGAGCCGATGGCCGGCATGGGCCACGAAGACATCGACAAGATCGCCGCCTTGATCAAGCGCATCTCGGCGAAATACACCATCCTGATGGTGGAACATAATTTGAGCGTCGTCGCCAATTTGTCCGACATCATCACCGTGCTGACGCGCGGCCGCGTGCTGGCGGAAGGCAATTATGCCGATCTGACCAAGGATGAACGCGTCAAGGAAGCTTACCTGGGGGCCGGTCATGGCTGATTTGAAAATGGCCGAGACCACCACGGCGATCGTGCCCGGCGCCGGAAAGCCGGTATTGTCGGTTCAGAATCTGCAGGCGTGGTACGGCGAGTTCCACATCCTGCACGGCATCGACTTCAACGTGAACGCCGGCGAGGTGGTCACGCTGCTGGGGCGCAACGGTGCCGGAAAGACCACCACCTTGAAATCGGTGATGGGGATCATCGGCAAGCGCACCGGTTCGGTCCGTTTCGACGACAAGGAAATTATCCGGGCGACATCGGACAAGATCGCGCGGATGGGCGTTGCGTTTTGCCCGGAGGAACGCGGTATTTTCGCCAGCCTCGACGTCCGCGAAAATCTGCTGCTGCCGCCGGTGGTGCGCAGCGGCGGCCTGTCGCTGGAGCAGATCTTCGACCTGTTTCCAAATCTGAAGGAACGCCTCAACAGCCAGGGCACCAAATTGTCGGGTGGCGAGCAGCAGATGCTGGCGATTGCGCGGATCCTGCGTACCGGCGCGCGCTTCCTGATGCTGGACGAGCCGACCGAAGGGCTCGCGCCCGTGATCATCCAGCAGATCGGCCACACCATCGCGCGGCTCAAATCGGAAGGTTTTACCATCCTGCTGGTCGAGCAGAATTTCCGCTTCGCCTCCACGGTCGCCGATCGCTACTACATCGTCGAGCATGGCAAGGTGATCGACGGTTTTGCCAATTCAGAGCTGTCGGCCAACATGGACAAGCTTCACACCTATCTCGGCGTCTGAAAATTCGGCGCTCGGGAAACCGGGCGTCCAAAAATCTGGCATCCGAAAACAACGAAAAAGAATGGAAAGAGGAGACCAACATGAAGAATAAGATTTCGGCGCTGTTGCTGGGAACGGCGCTGGCGCTCTCGGCCGGTAATCTTGCGTTCGCGCAGGACAAGACGGTGAAGATCGGGGCGCTGAGCGACCAGTCGGGTCTCTATTCCGATCTCGGCGGTCCCGGCTCGACGCTGGCGGCGCAGATGGCGGTTGAGGATTCCGGTCTGACCGCCAAAGGCTGGAAGATCGACATCATCTCCGGCGATCATCTCAACAAGCCCGACGTCGGCGTCAACATCGCGCGGCAGTGGTTCGACGTCGACAAGGTCGACGTCATCGTCGACGTTCCGAACTCGGGCGTGGCGCTGGCCGTCAGCAACATCGTGAAGGAAAAAAACGGGGTCTTCATCGATTCCGGTGCCGGAACCTCCGACCTGACCAACGCGCAGTGCACGCCGAACACCATTCACTGGACTTACGACACCTACACGCTGGCGCATGGCACCGGTTCGGCACTGGCGAAGGCCGGTGGCGACAGCTGGTTCTTCCTGACCGCCGACTATGCGTTCGGCGCGGCCCTTGAGCGCGACACCACCGCGGCGGTGCTTGCGGCCGGCGGCAAGGTTCTCGGCGGCGTCAAGCATCCGCTCGGCACGTCGGATTTCTCGTCGTTCCTGCTGCAGGCGCAGGCTTCCAAGGCCAAGATCGTCGGCCTTGCGAACGCCGGCGCCGACACCACGACCTCGATCAAGCAGGCTGCTGAATTCGGCCTGACCGCCGGCGGTCAGAAGCTCGCAGCACTGCTGCTGTTCATCACCGACGTTCACTCGCTCGGTCTCAACACGGCGCAGGGCCTCAATTTCACCGAAACGTTCTACTGGGATATGAACGATCAGGATCGCGCCTTCGCCAAGCGTTTCCAGGATCGCATGAAGAACCACGGCATGCCGACCATGGTACATGCCGGCGTCTATTCGGGTCTCTTGCATTACTTCAAGGCGCTGGAAGCGCTTGGGGGCAATCCGCATGATGGCGCCAAGGTCGTCGCCAAGATGAAGGAAATGCCGACCGACGATCCGCTGTTCGGCAAGGGCAGCATCCAGCCCAATGGCCGCAAGATTCACCCGGCCTATCTGTTCGAGGTCAAGAAGCCTTCGGAATCCAAGGCTCCCTGGGATTACTACAAGCTGGTTGCGACCATTCCCGCGGACGAAGCCTTTACCCCGCTGGACAAGAGCACCTGTCCGTTGCTGAAGAAATAATCCCCCGGCGCTCGGCGGCCTGACGCCGCCGAGCGTTTTGTTTCGCGAGATTGAGCGAGAAAGATAGATGCAGGCCCTTTACGCCCAACTTCTGGTCGGATTGATCAACGGCTCGTTTTACGCGCTGCTCAGTCTCGGGCTTGCCGTGATCTTCGGCATGCTCAACATCATCAACTTCGCCCATGGCGCGCTCTATATGATGGGTGCGTTCTGCGCGTACTTCCTGCTGAATCTTCTTGATATCGGCTATTGGCCGGCGCTGATCCTGGCGCCGGTCGCGGTCGGGATTTTCGGCATGATCCTGGAGCGGACGCTGCTGCAATGGCTGGCCGGCCTCGATCATCTCTACGGGTTATTGCTGACATTCGGGATGGCGTTGATCATCCAGGGCGTCTTTCAGAACTATTTCGGGTCCTCCGGCCTGCCATATTCGATCCCGGATGCGCTCAAGGGCGGCATGAATCTCGGCTTCATGTATTTGCCGATCTATCGTGGCTGGGTCGTTATCTTCTCGCTCGTGGTGTGTATCGCCACCTGGTACCTGATCGAGCGGACGCGGCTCGGCGCCAATCTGCGCGCTGCCACGGAAAACCCGACGCTGGTGCGCGCCTTCGGCATCAACGTTCCCAGGATGATCACGCTAACCTACGGGCTTGGCGTCGGCCTTGCCGCGCTGGCAGGCGTGTTGTCGGCGCCGATCAACCAGGTGCGGCCGCTGATGGGTGCTGACCTGATCATCGTGGTGTTCGCGGTGGTCGTGATCGGCGGCATGGGATCGATCATGGGATCGATCATCACCGGCTTTGCGCTGGGTGTGATCGAGGGATTGACCAAATACTTTTATCCGGAAGCTTCCAACACCGTGGTATTCGTCCTGATGGTGCTGGTGCTGCTGGTGAAGCCTTCTGGATTGACGGGACGGGCGAACTGACATGACAACAGCCTTGACAGACGACACCCTGGCCGCAACCCCGCGCGCCATCCGCGACGAGATGATCGCGTTTGTGATCATGACGGCGCTTTTGCTGATCGTGCCGTTTACCGGCGTCTATCCGTTCTTCGTGATGCAAGCGCTGTGCTTTGCGCTGCTGGCGTGTGCCTTCAACCTGTTGATCGGCTACGGCGGATTGTTGTCGTTCGGGCATGCGATGTTTCTGGGCACCGCAGGCTACATCACGGCGCATGCGCTGAAAGTGTGGGGCTTGTCGCCCGAGCTTGGCATTCTGGTTGGCACCGCCGGAGCGGCGGCCCTCGGCGTCGTCACCGGTCTTGTCGCTATCCGCCGCCAGGGTATCTACTTTGCGATGATCACGCTGGCGCTGTCGCAGTTGCTGTATTTCATCTATCTGCAGACCCCGTTCACCCATGGCGAGGACGGCATCCAGGGTATTCCGCAGGGGCGTTTGTTCGGGTTCCTCAATCTCGCGAACCCGACGGTGCTGTATTACGTCGTTCTAGCGGGCTTCCTGCTCGGCTTCCTGCTGATCTTCCGCACCATCAATTCGCCATTCGGCGAGGTCCTGAAAGCGATCCGGGAAAACGAGCAGCGCGCCATTTCGCTCGGCTACAAGACCGACCAGTACAAGCTCTTGGCCTACATTCTGTCGGGGACGCTGGCGGGACTTGCCGGCTCGCTGAAGGTATTCGTCGCGCAAAACGCCTCGCTGACGGACGTGCACTGGAGCATGTCGGGCGAGATCGTGCTGATGACGCTGGTTGGCGGTCTCGGCACCATCTTCGGTCCGGTCGTGGGAGCGTTCGTGATCACCGCCATGCAGCAATACCTGGCGGGATACGGCCAATGGGTGACGGTGATCCAGGGCGTGATCTTCGTGGCCTGCGTGCTGGCGTTCCGCCGCGGCATCATTGGCGAAATCGCGCATCTGTTGCGTCGGTCGCTATGAGCGGACCGGTTCCCGGGCGTTTCCGGCCGGCACAAAGCGGTGGATGACCGGCTTACCGGTGCCGCTTCACCGATAAATCGTTTATGACACTTATGTGACGGCTACCTTGGCCGCCATTTTTTAAGCCGTGGATATGTCAGATGCTGCGCTGGTTTCGTGCCTTTCTGCCCAGGGAGGAGCGGTTTTTCGTTCTGTTCGCCCGGCATTCCCAGACGGTGGTGCAGGGCGCCTTGGCGTTGCAGGACCTGCTCAAGGGTGGGGACGAGACCGCCCTGCATTGCCAGCGGGTCAACCAGTTCGAAAATGATGCCGACAACATCACCCGCGAGGTGCTGACCGCGGTGCGCCGGACCTTCATCACGCCGTTCGACCGCGTCGACATCAAGAACCTGATCACGGCGATGGACGACGCGATCGACCAGATGCAGCAAACCGCCAAGGCGGTGATGCTGTTCGAGGTCCGCAGCTTCGAGCCGCCGATGCGCGAAATCGGCACGCTGCTGGTCGAATGCGCCAATCTGGTCGGCCGCGCGCTGCCGCTGATGCAGTCGATCGGCGAAAACGTCTCGCTGCTGACCGCGATCACGGAAGAACTGACCAAGCTGGAAGGCCGGGTCGACGATCTCCACGATATCGGGCTGAAGGAACTGTTCCTCAAGCATCGGGAGGCCAACGCGATGGATTTCATCGTCGGCGCCGAGATCTATGACCATCTTGAGAAAGTCGCTGATCGCTTCGACGACGTAGCCAATGAGATCAATAGCATCGTAATCGAACAGGTATAGGGCAGGGCCGCGCCGTGGATGCCACGCTAGGTCTGCCCATCCTGATCGGATTGATCGCGGTTGCGCTGCTGTTCGACTTCCTGAACGGCTTGCACGACGCCGCCAACTCGATCGCGACGATCGTTTCGACCCGCGTGCTGCGGCCGCAATATGCGGTGTTCTGGGCGGCGTTCTTCAACTTCATCGCCTTCGGCGTGTTCGGCCTCAATGTGGCGCACACCATCGGCACCGGGATCATCGAACCCAGCGTGATCGATCCGCGGGTGATCTTTGCCGCCCTCACGGGTGCGATCGTCTGGAATCTGATCACCTGGGGCCTGGGAATTCCCTCGTCGAGTTCGCATGCGCTGATCGGCGGCCTGGTCGGGGGCGGCGTAGCCAAGGCCGGCATCTCGGCGGCGGTCTGGAGCGGCCTGTCGAAAACCTTGCTCGCGATCGTGCTGTCGCCGCTGGCCGGATTTCTGCTGGCACTGGTGCTGGTCGCGATCGTGTCCTGGGCCTCGGTCCGCTCGACGCCGTTCGCGGTCGACCGTGCCTTCCGGATCCTGCAATTCGCCTCCGCCTCGCTCTACTCCCTGGGCCATGGCGGCAACGATGCGCAAAAGACCATGGGCATCATCGCGGTGCTGCTCTACTCGCAAGGGTATCTCGGCGCCGAATTTTCGGTGCCGTACTGGGTGGTGCTTGCGTGTCAGGCGTCGATGGCGCTGGGCACCCTGATGGGCGGCTGGCGAATTGTCCGCACCATGGGCCTGCGGATCACCAAGCTGACGCCGATGCAGGGCTTTTGCGCCGAGACCGGCGGTGCCGCGACCCTGTTCATCGCGACCTTTCTCGGGGTCCCCGTATCGACGACCCACACCATCACCGGCGCCATTGTCGGCGTCGGCGCGGCGCGGCGGGTGTCGGCGGTGCGCTGGAACGTGGCCAGTTCGATCGTCTATGCCTGGGTCATCACCATCCCGGCGGCCGCGATCGTGGCCGCGCTGGCCTATTGGGCGGTGGCGCTGGTTGCGCGCTAGGCCGCGTCCGGCGATTGGAGTTCGGTGGCGGAATCCCTATATGGAGCGGCCGAGAACACGCATTCCTCCTTGATCCGGCCGGGTTTCCCTGCCACAGGCTCGCAGATGTCCGACCTAGCCCTTTCAGCCGAAAAACCTTCCCACTCGCCGCTCGCGACCGAGGTCGCGCGCCGGCGGACGTTTGCGATTATCTCGCATCCGGACGCCGGCAAGACCACGCTGACCGAGAAATTGCTGCTGTTCGGCGGCGCGATCAATCTTGCCGGCCAGGTCAAGGCCAAGGGCGAGCGCCGCAACACCCGTTCCGACTGGATGAAGATCGAGCGTGAACGCGGCATCTCCGTCGTCACCTCGGTGATGACCTTCGAATTCGATGATCTGGTGTTCAACCTGCTGGACACGCCGGGCCACGAGGACTTTTCCGAAGACACCTACCGCACCCTGACCGCGGTCGATTCCGCCGTCATGGTGATCGACGCCGCCAAGGGCATCGAAGCGCGAACCCGCAAGCTGTTCGAGGTGTGTCGTCTTCGGGACATTCCCATCATCACCTTCATCAACAAGATGGACCGCGAGAGCCGCGACACCTTCGATCTGCTCGACGAGATCGAAAAGACGTTGGCGCTCGACACCACGCCGATGACCTGGCCGGTCGGCCGCGGCCGCGATTTCCTCGGCACTTATGATGTCACCAATGGCGGGGTGCGTCTGCTCGAAGGCGGCGGCGCCAAGACCGGCGCGGCGCAGCAGATCGACATCGCCGATCTCGCCGGCCGCAACGCCAATCTCGATGTCGGCGCCATCAAGGACGAACTCGCTCTGGTGTCGGAGGCGTGCCAGCCGTTCGATCTCGCGGCGTTCCGGGAGGGCCATCTGACGCCGGTGTATTTCGGCAGCGCGCTGCGCAATTTCGGCGTCGGCGATCTCCTGGAAGGCCTCGGCAAATTCGCGCCGCCGCCGCGCGCGCAGGAGAGCAATTTGCGCAGGGTCGAGGCCGCCGAGCCGCGCATGAGCGCCTTCGTGTTCAAGATCCAGGCCAATATGGATCCGAACCATCGTGACCGCATCGCCTTCGCGCGGCTGTGCTCGGGAAAACTCAGCCGCGGTATGAAGGCGAAGCTGGTGCGCACCGGCAAGAACATGTCGCTCTCCAGTCCGCAGTTCTTCTTCGCGCAGGATCGCTCGGTGGCGGACGAGGCCTTTGCCGGTGACGTCGTCGGCATTCCCAATCACGGCACCTTGCGGATCGGAGATACCCTGACCGAAGGCGAGGATCTGACCTTCGTCGGCGTGCCGAGTTTCGCGCCGGAAATCGTCCGCCGCGTCCGGCTGACCGATGCGATGAAGGCAAAGAAGCTGAAAGAGGCACTGCAGCAGATGTCGGAGGAGGGCGTGGTACAGGTGTTCCGCCCGCGCGACGGCGCGCCCGCTTTGGTCGGCGTGGTTGGCCCGCTGCAGCTTGACGTGCTCAAGGCACGGCTCGATGCCGAATATTCGTTGCCGGTGGAATTCGAAGTCAGCGAGTTTCAACTGGCACGCTGGATTTCGTCCGACGACCGCAAGAAGCTCGATGCCTTCGTCGCCGCCAACAATTCCGGCGTCGCCGATGACGTCGATGGCGATCCGGTGTTCCTGGCCAAGAACGAGTTCTATCTCGGCTACACCAAGGAGCGCGCCGAAGGGATCGTCTTTTCCAGCATCAAGGACGTGAAGAAAAAAGACGCGAAGTAAGCGCGCCGCCGATCGCGGAACCGTCGCGACGAACGCGTGGATGTGAACGGCGCCGGGCTTGATAGCATCCGCCTCATGCATCATCTTGGCTATGTTGCTTTTCGAGGACCGGCGTGATGCTTGGACGTTTCGCTATCTTTCTCGTCATTACCACCGCGTTGATGCTGGCGGCGGGTTCGGCCGAGGCGCGACGGCGCCATCAGATCGATGCCACGCCGTTTTCGCACGCACCCTGCAGCGTGCTGGATGGGCGCCCGTGCACGCCGTCGTTTTGCAGCGTGCTCAGTCACGGCCCCTGCATTCCCGAGATCGACTATCCCTATGGCGAGAATCTGCAGCTCACCATCGAGAGCGTGCCATCGGAAGACGACAAGGCTAAATACACAAGACCCGACCACGACCTCGACACCATCGGCGATCTCTTTGCCGAATTGAGGTCCTGCTGGTCGCCGCCCTCAGTCGAGACCGCGACGGAGGGGATGCAGATGACGGTGCGTTTCAGCTTCAAGCGGGACGGTGCAATCATCGCGGCCCCGCGCCTGACTTTTGCGACCGTGGGGACCTCGGCGGATATCCGCGCGACCTATCTGAAGGCGATCAACGCTTCGCTCGACGCCTGCGTGCCGTTGAAGTTCACCGACAGTTTCGGCGGCGCACTCGCCGGCCGCCCGATTGCGATCCGCTATGTCGACAATCGCGAACTGGAAAAACAGTCGGGAAAGCCGTGACGCGCTGCGATAGTCCCGGCAATGGCGCCATGCGTAAAGTCGCTGGTAAAAAGGCTGCGCATGGGTAAGTCTGCACGGAGGCGGCGTGCAGCCGTATCGGTGGGCGTCAATGAAACGCAAGGGAAACGTCATGAAATCAGCGGCTGTTCTGTGCCTGGTTCTGTTCATATGCTCGCTTCATGAAGCGAAAGCCCAGAAAACAGTGCTGCCGCCGGTCGATTTTTCGGCCATGACCTGCGACCAGTTCTGGGAGAAAACCACGCCGAGCGACAGAGGTCCCTTTCTCTTTTGGCTGAGCGGCTATTTCGGCCACAAGAACAACTCCCCGGTACTGGACCCCACCGGCTTTACCGAAAAGACCAAAGCCTTGTCGCAATACTGCACGAAACAGCCCAACGACAACATCCTGGCTGCCGCCGAAAAGGCTTTCGCCAATTAGGCGACCGAAATCACGGGATCAACGTGTCGCCGTGGAGCGTGTCGATGAGCGCGTCTGACACCCTTTGGCGCATTGCGGCTTGAGGCCCAAAAGTGATACCCGGGTTCCGGAACGGCCGGCCTGCCATGGAGGACAATCTTGGGGCTATCGGTGATGATCCTAGGCCTGGTGCTGTTCCTCGGTGTGCATACGCTGACGACCCAGCGTGATTTGCGCGCGCGGTTCGTCGTCTCGCTGGGTGAGGGCGGCTACAAGGCCTTCTATGCGCTGGCGTCGTTGGTGGGCCTCGCGCTGATCGTGTGGGGTTTTGCCAGCTATCGCGCCGCCGGGATGATCGACATCTGGCATCCGCCGGCCGCGTTCAAGCACATCACGGAGGCGTTGATGCTGCCGGCGGTGATCCTGGTGGTGGCGTCCTACATCCGCGGCGGGATCTATACCGCGCTGAAGCATCCGATGCTGGCCGGCGTCAAGCTGTGGGCGGCGGCGCATCTGCTCGCCAATGGCGATCTCGGCTCCATCATCCTGTTCGGCTCATTTCTGGGATGGGCCGTGTTCGACCGGATCTCGCTCAAGCACCGCACCGATGTCGGCGCGCCGCCGATCCCGGTCGGCGGCCGCAGCAATGACGTGATCGCGATCGCGGTCGGAGTCGTCGCCTATCTCGCCCTTGGTTTTGTGTTTCACCCCGTCGTCATCGGCGTTGCCGTGTTCGGAGCTTAAAGTGTCCATTCAATCATCCATCAAGCGCAAGACGGCCCCCGATATCCGCGCCCGCAAGAACGGCGAGCCGATCGTGATGCTGACATCGTATCATGCGCACACCGCGGCCCTGGTCGATCGTTATTGCGACGTCATCCTGGTCGGCGACTCCCTCGGCAATGTGATGCACGGTTTCGAGACCACCGTGCCGGTGACGCTTGAGATGATGATCCTGCAGGGGCATGCCGTGATGCGCGGCTCGCAGCATGCGCTGGTGGTGGTGGACATGCCGTTCGGTTCCTATGAAGCCTCGAAGGAGCAGGCGTTCCATTCCGCGGTGCGGATCCTGAAAGAAACCCATTGCGGCGCCGTGAAACTCGAGGGCGGCGTGCGGATGGCGGAGACGATCGCGTTTCTCAGCGAACGCGGCGTTCCCGTGATGGGCCATATCGGCCTGACGCCGCAGTCGATCAACACCCTCGGTTCGTTCCGCGCCCAGGGCCGCGAGGAGGGCAGCTGGGAGCCGATCGAAAACGATGCCGTCGCGGTGGCGCAGGCCGGTGCGTTCTCGGTCGTGGTCGAGGCGGTTGCGGAGCCGCTGGCGCGGAAGATCACCGAAACCATCGCGATCCCCACCATCGGCATCGGCGCCAGCGCGGCCTGCGACGGCCAGGTGCTGGTGCTGGAGGATATGCTCGGGCTGTCGCCGCGAACGCCGAAATTTGTCCGGCGCTACGGCGATCTCGGTCCGATGATCGAGGCGGCGATCGAACGCTACGCCACCGATGTGCGCGCGCGGGCGTTCCCGGGCCCGGAGCATGTCTATGGCATGAAGGCCAAAGGCTGAGGCGCCACGATGGACTGTTCGCATTTTTCGATTGCCCCGATGCAGCTTCAGGCGCGCTTCGGCGACCGGGTGGTGCCGGTGTTTTGCGAACGGCCCAATAATCTCTGGGCGATGATCTCGGATGCGGCGTCGCGCCATCCGGACCGCGAGGCGCTGGTCTGCGGCGATACCAGGATGACCTGGCGCGAGGTGGTGCAACGATCCGAGGCAATCGCGGCAGGCTTCCACCGGCTGGGTTTACGGAGCGGCGACCGGGTGGCCGTGCTGCTCGGCAACCGCATCGAATTTGTGCTGGCGATGTTTGCCGCCGCGCATGCCGGGCTGGTCACGGTCCTGCTCGGTACCCGGCAGCAAAAGCCCGAAATCGCGTATGTGCTGACCGACTGCGGCGCCAAACTCCTGATCCATGAAGCTCAGCTAGCCGACCGCGTGCCCGACGCGCACGAGGTGCCCGATGTGCTGCATCGTATTGCCGTCGATGATGACGTGCGCCTGTCGCGGTTTTCCAGTTTGCTTGATCTCGCGCCCCCGCGGCCGCCGGCGGATGTCGGTGAAGAAGACACCGCGATGATCCTCTATACGTCCGGAACCACCGGGCGGCCCAAGGGCGCGATGCTCGCACATTGCAATGTCATCCACTCCTCGATGATATTCGTGTCCTGCCTGCAACTCACCGAAGCGGATCGCTCGATCGCTGCGGTCCCACTCGCGCATGTCACCGGCGTCGTCGCCAATATCATGACCATGGTGGCCTGTGGCGGCACCCTGATCATCATGGCCGAGTTCAAGGCCGCGGCCTATCTGAAGGTAGCGGCGCGCGAGCGCGTCACCTACACGGTGATGGTGCCGGCGATGTATAGTCTCTGCCTGTTGCAGCCGGATTTCGACAGTTACGACCTGTCGAGCTGGCGCATCGGCGGCTTCGGCGGCGCACCCATGCCGGTGGCCACGATCGAGAGGCTGGATGCCAAGATCCCCGGACTCAGGCTGATGAACTGCTACGGCGCGACCGAAACCACTTCGCCGTCGACCATCATGCCCGGTGAATTGACCGCGGCCCACATTGACAGCGTCGGGCTGCCGTGTCCCGGCGCCGACATCATCGTGGTGGATGCCGCAGGCCGCGAAGTCCCGCGCGGCGAGATCGGCGAACTGTGGATTCGCAGCGGTTCCGTCATCAAGGGGTACTGGAATAATCCGAACGCAACGGCGGAAAGTTTCACCGGCGGGTATTGGCATTCGGGCGATCTCGGTTCGGTCGATGCGCAGAATTTCGTCCGCGTGTTCGATCGCCAGAAAGACATGATCAACCGGGGTGGGCTGAAGATCTATTCTGCCGAAGTCGAATCCGTGCTGGCCGGGCACGCTGATGTGGTCGAGAGCGCGATCATTGCCAGGCCATGTCCGGTGCTGGGCGAGCGCGTCCACGCCGTGATCGTGACGCGTCATAGTGATGTCAGCACGGAGGCCTTGCGCGCGTGGTGCGCGGAGCGATTGTCCGACTACAAGGTACCGGAGACGATGGCGCTGATGGCGGAACCGCTGCCGCGCAACGCCAATGGCAAGGTGATGAAGCGGCAATTGCGTGATGCGCTGGCAGGCACGCAATAAACGTTCGCGCTCAAGTCGAACGCCTAAGTTGCAAAGCGCACATCGTTTTTTGTGCAGTGCGCGGAACTGTCCATAAAATTATCCGATTCGCGGCACGAACATTGCTTTTGTTGACACGCTGGGAAAACTCAGGAGTGCGCGATGAAACGCATAGTCCTCGGCCTGGTGTTGGGTTCCATGATTGGCGTTGCGAATGCCCGTGACCTCGGGCAGTGGGAGTCGGTCGATCCCGCGGTCAGGGAGTGGTATCAAGCGCTGATGCAACCCGACGTACCGAACGCCTCATGTTGCGGCGAGGCGGACGCTTATTGGGCAGACGAAGTTCACGTCAAAGACGGCAAGACCTACGTGATCATCACCGACGACAGGCCGGATGAACCGCGTCGGCGTCCGCATGTCGACGTCGGCACCGAAATCGAAATCCCGAACAACAAGCTGAAATGGGATAAATCGAATCCGACCGGCCACGGCATCGTATTCCTGAGCCGCGCAGGCCACGTGTTTTGCTACGTCCAGCCGGGCGGGGTTTGACGCCGATCTGCCCTCGAGAGCCGCCGCTAGCCCGCTGACGCTGCCGGAGCGATCGCTGGCGCCGCTCGACGAAAATCGCCTTGGCCGCGTTTCGTGGCCCGCATCGCTTTGAATTAACGAAGAAAATATTGCCGTATCGGGGGCCGATAGCTTTGCCTTGCCACCGCCATATCGCTAGGGTATCGCCGCCGCCAGACGGGGGACAAAGGGCACGCCAATCGATGAGATTCGGCGTGGCTATCGGGGATTGGATAACCTTAAGTGTCTGAATTATTTGATGAAGTCGACGAGGACGTCCGTCGCGATCAGCTCAAGAAGGTGTGGGATCGATATTCGATCTACATCGTCGCCTTCGCGCTGTTGGTCATCGCCGCGGTCGGCGGCTGGCGCGGCTATCAATATGTCGAGGGCAAGAAGGCTGCGGAAGCGGGTGTTGCCTTCGACAAGGCCGTGGAACTCTCCGAAGCGAACAAGCATGCCGAGGCCGAAGCGGCCTTCAACAGCCTGGCTGCCACCGCGCCGTCGGGATATCGCCTGCTGGCGCGGCTGCGCGCGGGCGGCGAAGTCGCCAGCCATGATCCGAAGGCGGCGGTCAAGCTGTACGACGACATCGCGGCCGACCGCAGCGTCGGCGCGCTGGAGCAGGAACTTGCCAGGGTTCGCGGCGCGCAGTTGCTCGTGGAAACATCAAGCTATCCCGACATGCTGTCGCGTCTCGAGCCTTCGACGGCGCCCGGCGCGACCTTTCGCCATACGGCGCGTGAGCTGCTGGCGTTGTCGGCCTGGCGTGCCAACGATACGACAGCGGCGCGCAAATGGCTGGATATGATTGCCAACGACGGCGAGACGCCGCCGGGCCTTCGCTCGCGCGCCGAAGCGCTGCAGGCCTTGCTGCCCCCGGTTGCGAAAAGCTGACGGCGGAAAAAACTTGAGTGAGAAATCGACCATGCGCCTGTCGCAACGTCTGATCGCTGCCACGGTTCTTGTCGCGCTTTCCGGCGCGCTGGCCGGCTGCGGCGGTGGCGGCTTGAGCAGCTTTGATCCGACCGATTTGCTGGATTTCCTCGACACCAAGAAAAAGCTCCCGGGCGAGCGCAAGCCGGTTTTCCCGGACGGCGTTCCCGGCCTCGAGCAGGGCGTGCCGAAGGACCTGTACAAGGGTTCCGCCCAGGAGCAGCTCGATCAGCAGAACGCCGCTGCCGCTGCGCCTCCCGCGCCGCCTCCGGAAGAGCCGAAGCAGGCTGCGAAATCCGGGGGCAAGAAGGGCAAGCCGGCGGCGACGGCCAGCACGGCTCCAGCGCCGGCGCCCGCCGCTGCGGCCGATCCCGACGCAGCGCCGGACCCCAATGCCGCGCCTGAGGGAGAGAACACCACGGCTGCCGCGCCACCGCCGCCCAAGCCGAAGAAAATCGTTCGCAAGCGCACCACCGCGCCGCCGCCGGATCAGCAAGCCGCGCAGCCCGCCGCACCGGCGCAACAACAATCTGCCGCCCCGTTCCCGGCGCCGCTGCCGAGCAATAACTTCCAGCGCTGATCTTTTCATCGCGTTGACACGCGCGCCGGTCCAATCGTTGGCGCACTTATATCCGCGCCATCGACGTGAACTTGGGCGTGAACCTGGGCGCAACTTGATCGCGGAGCAAAACCGCAGCACACTTTTACGGAATGACGCGCCAGAGCGCGCAGGAATCCTTTATGTCCTTTACCATTGCCATTATAGGCCGGCCCAATGTCGGTAAATCGACGCTATTCAATCGACTGGTCGGGCAAAAGCTCGCATTGGTCGACGACGAACCCGGCGTCACCCGCGACCGCCGCGAGGGCGAAGCGCGGCTTGGCGATCTCGAATTCACCGTGATCGACACCGCCGGCCTCGATGAAGGCGCCAAGGGCTCGCTGACCGCGCGGATGCAGGAGCAGACCGAGGCGGCGATCGCGCTTGCCGATGCCTTGATGTTCGTGATCGACGCGCGCGCCGGCCTGACGCCGAACGATCGCGCGTTCGCCGATTTCGCCCGCCGCGCCAGCAAGCCGGTGGTGCTGGTCGCCAACAAGGCCGAAGGCAAGCACGGCGAAATCGGCGCGATGGAATCCTATGCGCTGGGCCTCGGCGATCCCATCCAGATTTCGGCTGAGCATGGCGAGGGTCTGAGCGATCTCTACGACGCGCTTCGCGGCCTGATGCCGGAGCCGGTGGATGATCAGGAAGAATTCGACGACGACGACATCATCGAGACGGATGATGATTTTGCAAAACGGCCGATTCGCGTCGCCATCGTCGGCCGCCCCAACGCCGGCAAGTCGACGCTGATCAATCATCTGCTCGGTGAAGAGCGGCTATTGACCAGCGCCGAGGCCGGCACCACGCGTGACTCCATTTCGGTGGAGATCACCTGGCAGGGCCGCGAATTTCGCGTGTTCGATACCGCGGGCATTCGGCGACGCTCGCGGATCGAGGAGAAGCTGGAAAAGCTGTCGGTGGCGGATGCGTTGCGCGCCGTGCGCTTCGCCGAAGTCGTGGTGCTGATGATGGACTCGCAGAACAAGTTCGAGGAACAGGACCTGCGGATCGCCGACCTGATCGAACGCGAGGGCCGTGCACTGGTGATCGCCGCCAACAAATGGGATTTGATGGGACGGCAATCCAGCCTGGTTTCGGGATTGCGCACCGACGTCGATCATCTGCTGCCGCAGGTCAAGGGCGCGCCCGTGGTAGCGGTGTCCGGCCTGATGGGCGAGGGCATCGACCGGCTGATGAGCGCGATCGAACAGGCGTACGCGGTCTGGAACAAGCGCGTGCCGACCGCGGCACTTAATCGCTGGTTCGAGCAGGCGGTCGACAACAATCCGCCGCCCGCGGTATCCGGCCGCCGGCTGAAGCTGAACTACATCACCCAGGCCAAGGCGAGGCCGCCGAGTTTTATCCTGTTCTGCTCGCGCGCCGACGCGGTGCCGCAATCCTATCTGCGCTATCTCGTCAATTCCTTGCGCGAGTTCTTCGAATTGCCGGGCTCACCGATCCGGATCGCGCTGCGCGAAAAGGCCAACCCGTTCGCGCACAAACGCAAGCGGCCGTCGTGAACGAGGCGGTCGAACCCGAGAGCCTGGCCGGAGTCCCCATCGCGCGCGGCGGGGCGGTGGCTTTCATCTTCGTCACCATTCTGCTGGACATGTTCGCACTCGGCATGATCATGCCGATCCTGCCCAAGCTGGTGGAGAGCTTTGTCGATAACGACACCGCGAGCGCGGCGCGGATTTTTGGTCTGTTCGGGACCGCCTGGGCGCTGATGCAGTTCTTCTTTTCGCCGATCCTCGGCGGCCTGTCGGATCGGTTCGGCCGGCGGCCGGTGGTGCTGTTGTCGAATTTCGGGCTGGCGTTCGACTACGTCCTGATGGCGCTGGCGCCGTCCCTGACATGGCTGTTCGTCGGCCGGGTCATCTCCGGGATTACGTCGGCGAGCGTCTCGACGGCGTTTGCCTATATTGCCGATATCACGCCGCCCGAGCGGCGCGCGGCGGTGTTCGGCAAGATCGGTGCTGCCTTCGGCGCCGGATTTATTCTGGGGCCGGCGATCGGTGGGCTGCTCGGCGGCTTCGATCCGCGGCTGCCGTTCTGGGTCGCGGCGGCGCTGAGCCTTGCCAATGCGCTCTATGGATTGCTGATCCTGCCGGAGTTGCTGCCGCGGGATCGCCGCTCGCCGTTCCGCTGGAAAAGTGCAAATCCACTGGGCGCGCTGCATCTGCTGCGTTCCAACCCGATCCTGGCGCGGCTGTCGGTGGTGAATTTCATTGCCCAGCTTGCCCATGTGGTGCTGCCGTCGACCTTCGTGCTGTATGCGACCTATCGCTATGGTTGGGATGCGAAGACCGTCGGTCTGACGCTCGCGATGGTCGGCATCTGCGCGATGGCGGTGCAGGGCGCGGGGATCGGTCCGATTGTCAAACGCTTCGGCGAGCGCCGCGCGCTGTTGCTCGGGCTTGCTTCGGGTGCAATCGGGTTCTTGATTTTTGGCTCAGCGCCGAGCGGACCGTTGTTCTGGATCGGCATTCCCGTGATGGCCTTGTGGGGCGTCGCGGGCGCGGCAACCCAGGCGCTGACGACGCGGCTGGTGGCGCCGGACCAACAGGGGCAATTGCAGGGCGCGACCTCCAGCGTGCAGAGCGTGTCGCAATTGCTGGGCCCGTTTCTGTTCACACTGACCTTCGCCTATTTCATCGGCGCGCAGGCGCCCCTGAAATTACCGGGAGCGCCGTTCCTGCTGGCGTCCGCGTTGCTGGTGATGGCACTGCTGCTCGCGGCGCGTGCAACCGCGGCGATGCGAAGCAGAGACTAACTTCTTCGATCTTCTTTCACGCTCCTCGCACCGTGCCGGATGTCCGAGGGCGTCGCGCCGTAGCGGCGGCGAAAGGTGCGATTGAAATAAGACAGGTCGCCGAAACCGGCTTCATAGGCGACCGCGCTGATGCTGCGGTCGCCATAGCGGGGATCGACCAGCATGTGATGCGCGCGCGTCAGTCGCCCGCCAAGCACAAAATCGGTGAACGTCGTGCCGTTTTCCGCGAGCAGTTGACGAACATAGCTTTCGGAGATTTGCAGGCTTCGCGCCACATCGGCGAGCGTCAGGTCGTGGTTTCCGATCCGGTCGCGAATATGGTCCTTGATCGACCTCAGCCGCGCGGCGCGCAGGCCTTGTTCGTGCAGGCCAAGGCCGCCGTCGCCGCCGAGCAGCAGCGCGGCGAGGCCATGCATGTGGGTGGCGACCATGCGGCGCAGTTCCGCGGTTGCGAGTTCGTCCTGGTCGTTGAGCATGTTGGCGTAGCCGACCATCAGCCGCAGGACGCGGTTGTCCTTCGGAATCGGCCGCGCCACCAGGGCGTCGATATCGGCGACGTGCGGTGTCAAAAGATTGCGGCTGAGGCGCAAATTGATGACCCGCGTCAATGTTAGCCCGGTGAACGTGGCTTCGGCGCCGTTCGCCGTCAGCACGGCTTCGCCTTCGTTGATGGTCGCGACGCGGCCATACTGACTGACTTCGCCGACGCCACTCTGCATCACCACGAGGACGACATCGTCATTGTCGAGTAGCGCACGGGTATGCCGGTTGCGCATCGGTGACAACGATCCCGTCGCCATCGCGAAACCCGGCAGCGACCGCAACGTCAAATCGATATTGAGCGGATGGCCATCGAGTGGATCGATTTCGATCCCGAGAATTTCGCGTCCAAAGATTTCGCGAAAGGCATCCAGGTCGCCGTCACCGAGCAAGGCTCCGGTCGAAACTCGGAGCGTCTTCATCTCATCGTCCGTCATGCGTTCGACCTGAACTCCCGATCACCTCCAGCGTCAGTTGGTCGCATGGTTACGTGACCCGGTTCACACCGGGTGAGGATTAAACAGATTTAATTGGCAGATTTGGAGAAACGGAGCGACGCGGGCGGACCGTTCTATCGGAAATTATAGTTGACGCCGACCCGCAGCACATTGTCGGTGATGTGCGAATTGTACGAACTCGTGAGCGTCCCGTTGGCGACGACGCCGGCACCGAACGCCGGGATCGCGGTTGCGAACGATCCGGAAGTCCGGCCGAGATCGACGTAGAGATATTCGAGCTTCGCGGTCCAGTTACCGCCGATCGCGCCTTCGATGCCGCCGCCGACCGTGTAGCCCACGCGGGTGTCCGAGGCGGAGAACGACGACCCGCCGATCGTCTCGCGGGAATTGACTTCGCCATACGCCAAACCGCCGGTGGCGTAGAACAGCACCCTTGGCGTCACCAGGACGCCGGCGCGCGCCCGCACCGTTCCGAACCAGTCGATCTTCTGATCGAGCGACGCCGGTACCGCAGCGCCCGGCACGAGGATCACGAGAGCACGGAAGCCGGGCAGGACCGTCGAGGGGGTGCAGAGGCCGACGGGACAGCTGATGTCGCGGCTGCCGCGTTCCCCGGTGGCCTGGATGTCGCCCTCAAGACCCCACACCCAGTTCTGCACCTGCCAATTGTAGCCGGCCTGGCCGCCGCCCACGACACCGTCGAGGTTGGAACTGCCGATGCTGGTCGAGAGCGTGGTGCCCGCGCCATTGGTGAAGGCGGAGGTATCGTTGGATTTGCCCCAGCTATAGCCGATATTGCCGCCGAGATAGAAGCCGGACCAGTTGTAGCCGGGGTCCACGAAGGCAGGCGCCTTGGTGTAGACGCGCGCGGGAAGATCGGCCGCCATGGCCGACGTGGCGCCAAACAATCCGGCCATAACCGCGACAATGAATTTCATGGGACAGCCCTCTCTCGCAATCTGAGCTGGCGTTTTACTGGGTTCGGGAAAATCGGCTTGGACTGGGCGTCACTGGCCTTGGATTGGGCGCCACCCGCGGCAGATTGAGCGGTTCTGTTGCCGATAGGAGACATCGGACCACGGCTACAACTTGAGGAAGTAACGGAATCCTCATGGCGAGCGCGAGCGCCCGCAACCGGATGTCATGCCGGCGCGCGAAAGCTCACGAGCGCGCGCGCAGGAAATCGCAGTGTCGGCAAAGCACGAGCGTGCCCACCATCTTCCCGTGACTGCAGGGCGGGCAACGGCGCAAATGCGCCTTTGCTCACCGTGCGGCTGCGACTATTTCTTCACGAGCGGGCAATCACTTGCTTCGAGCGGCTTCGCCGCGTCTTCCGGCGAGATCTTGGCGACCAGTTTGTAGTAGTCCCATGCATATTTCAACTCTTCGGGCTTCTTCACCTCGAACAGATAGGCGGGAATGATGCGGCGGCCGTCGATGCGCAGTGGGCCCTTGCCGAACAGCGGATCGTCGGTCGGCAGTTCCTTCATCTTTGCGACGACCTTGGCGCCGTCACGCGGATTGCCGCCCAGCGCTTCCAGTGCCTTGAGGTAATGCAGCACGGCCGCATAGTTTCCCGCCACCGTCATCGACGGCATCAAACCCTTCGGCGACACCTTTGCAAATCTCGTTGACCATTCTCGAGTCTGGTCGTTGAGATCCCAGTAGAAGGATTCCGTGAAGGTCAGGCCGTGCGCGGTCTTCAGCCCGAGCGAATGCACGTCGGTGATGAAGAGCAGGAGTGCCGCCAGCTTCTGGCCCCCGGAGACGATGCCGAATTCGGACGCCTGCTTGATCGAGTTGGTGGTGTCGCCGCCGGCATTGGCAAGCCCAACCACCTTCGCCTTCGAGGACTGAGCCTGCAGCAGAAAGGAGGAGAAGTCGGAGGTGTTGAGCGGATGCCTCACGCCGCCCAGCGCCTTGCCGCTATTGGCGGTGACGACCGCGCTGGTGTCGCGCTCTAGGGCGTGACCGAAGGCGTAGTCCGCAGTCAGGAAGAACCAGCTATCACCGCCGGCTTTTGTCAACGCCTTACCGGTGCCGTTGGCCAGCATATAGGTGTCATAGGTGAAGGAGATCGTGTTCGGCGTGCAGGCCTTGCCGGTGAGGTCGGCGGTGGCGGCGCCGGAATTGAGCAGCACCGCGTTCTTCTCTTTCACGAGGTTGCTTACCGCGAGCGCTACGCCGGAGTTCGGCGTGTCGGCGATGACGTCGACCTTCTCGTTGTCGATCCACTGCCGCGCGATGTTGGTGCCGATGTCCGGCTTGTTCTGGTGATCGCCGCTTAACACCTGGATCTTCCAGCCCTTTGCGGTGAGACCTGAATCCTCAACCGCCATCTTGACGGCGGCCACCGAATTCGGGCCACCAATGTCGGCGTAAAGGCTCGACATGTCGTTCAGCACGCCGATCTTGATAGTCTTGTCCTGGGCAAAGGCAGGTGCGGCAAAGCCGACGCCGGCGACCGCAATCAGCGCAGCAAGACGCCGCGCAGGTAATTTCGTCATGGCATCCCTCCATCTGTGATGGCCGGCCGCCTTTCTTCGTGAAGCCTTATCCGGCACTGGAACCAATAGTGTTCGCTCTCAGTGTCCGCGGCAATGCGCCTAAATGTCTGACGCTGTATTATGGACGCTAGCGGCTCGCGGCTGACCTGCCACGGATAGCGTCGATGATGCGGCCATTGTTGAGCTTCAGGTCGGAAATCCGGGGGCCGACCGCGGCCATGCCGCCGACCATAGCGCGTCCGAGGTCAGTTTGACGTTCTGTATACGTTTGCCGGTGTCGAGTTCGGCGGTATGAACGTCACCTTGGGGCGAACCCAAGCGGTTTTCCGGCTTAGGAGGCGCAGTCGCTCGTGAGGAGGGCGGGTGTCAGGTGCGGCGTGCCCCCGGCCGCGGCGCAGCGCCTGGGACGTGAACAGCGTTATGCTGGGCCGCGGAAACTCAGCAGCGTGCGGGTCTTGTAATCATAGAGCTTGCCGGTCTCGCTCCACGACGGCGCGCACATCGGAACGATAAATTCCGCAGCCTGTTCGGGCGTGTCGAGCGTCATCGGGTCTTCGCCGGGAAATACCGCGGCGCGCATCCGGGTCCGGATCGGGCCGGGGCTGAACAGGTTGACGCGAACGGGCGTCGAGGCGGTTTCAGCGGCCCACACCCGCACCAGCGATTCCAGCGCGGCCTTTGAGGCCGAGTAGGGGCCGCGATAGGCCGGCGCCTTGCTGGAAGCGCTCGACGTGATGAATACGGCGCGGCCAGCGTCCGATTGCCGGAGCAGCGGCTCCATGCAGCGGATCAATTGAAAATTCGCCGACACGTTGATCGCCATCACGTCGTTCCATGGCTTCAGCTCGATATGGCCGAGCGGCGAAGACGGACCGCCGATGCCGGCATTGCCGATGAGAATGTCGAGCTTGCCGTGGCGCTCATGCAGCGCCGCGCCGAGACGCGCGATGCCCTCGAAATCGGTCAGGTTGAGCGGCACCAGCGTGGCGCTGCCGCCACCTTTACGGATCTCGTCGTCGAGTTCTTCGAGGCCACCTTGCGTTCGGGCCACCGCCACGACATGCGCGCCGGCCCTGGCGAGCGCGAGGGCCGTGGCATAGCCGATGCCGCGGGAGGCGCCGGTGACAAGCGCAATACGGGAGGTGAGGGAATTTGTCATGTCGTGCGTTTTACAGACGTAGATGGCCGGGACAAGCCCGGCCATGACAAAAAATCAGGCTGTATATCCGCTTCGCGTCAGCTCGCTTCCGCCAGCAACGACAATTGCCGCGGCTGGGGCTCGACCTGGGTCTGGTCGGTGAGGTGGGTCGGATAGGCGCCAGTGAAGCAATGATCCGAGAATTTCGGATTGGCGGGATCGCGGCCCGGTTCGCCCATCGCGCGGTACATGCCGTCGATCGACAGGAACGCCAGCGAGTTCGGCGCCGATGATTTCGCGCATCTCTTCCAGCGAGTGGGTTGCGGCCAAGAGGCCGCCGCGATCGGGAAGGTCGATGCCGTAATAATCGGGGTACAGGATCGGCGGCGAGGCGAGGCGGAAATGCACTTCGCGCGCGCCGGCATCGCGCATCATGCGCACGATCTTTTTCGACGTGGTGCCGCGCACCAGTGAATCGTCGATCAGGATAATGCGCTTGCCTTCGATGGCCGCGCGATTGGCCGAATGCTTCATGCGCACGCCGAGTTCGCGCACGCTCTGGGTCGGCTGGATGAAGGTGCGGCCGACGTAATGGTTGCGGATGATGCCGAGTTCGAACGGCACGCCGGAATGCTGGCTGTAACCGACCGCGGCGGGCACGCCGGAATCCGGCACCGGCACTACCACATCGACTTCGGTGTGGCTTTCGCGCGCGAGCTGCGCGCCGAAGGCTTTGCGGACTTCGTAGACCGAGCGTCCGCCGACGATCGAATCCGGCCGCGCGAAGTAGATGTATTCGAAGATGCAGGGACGCGCCGGTTTCGGCGGGAACGGATTGTGGCTGTGGGCGCCGTGCTCGTCGAACACGACGATCTCGCCGGGGGCGATGTCGCGAACATATTTGGCGCCGATCATGTCGAGCGCGCAGGTTTCCGACGCCAGGATCGGGCAGCCGTCGAGTTCGCCCAATACCAGCGGGCGAATGCCGAGCGGGTCGCGCGCGCCGATCAGCTTCTTGTTGGTCATCGACACCAGTGAATAGGCGCCTTCGATCGCGCGCAAGGCTTCGATGAAACGGTCGATGAAGCGGGCGCGCTTGGACTGCGCGACCAGATGCAGGATCACTTCGGTGTCGGTGGTGGACTGCATCATGGCGCCGTTGCGCACGAGTTCGCGGCGCAAGGTCAGTCCGTTGGTCAAATTGCCGTTGTGGCCGACCGCGAAGCCGCCGGCATTGAGCTCGGCGAACAGCGGTTGCACGTTGCGCAGGATGGTCGCGCCTGTGGTGGAATAGCGGACATGGCCGACCGCGGCGCTGCCGGGAAGCCGCTCGATCACTTCGCGGCGGGAGAAGGTATCGCCGACCAGACCGAGCCGGCGTTCACTGTGAAATCGGGTGCCGTCGAAGGAGACGATGCCGGCGGCTTCCTGGCCGCGATGCTGCAAGGCGTGCAATCCGAGAGCGGTGATGGCGGCGGCTTCCGGGTGGCCGAAGATACCGAACACGCCGCATTCCTCGCGTAGCGTGTCGCCTTCGAGATCGTCCTGCAATTCGATCCCAAGATTTTGCCCAGGACTTTGCCCGCGATTTAGGTCGAGTTGGTCGGCGTCATCGGAAGGGCTCTGTTTGCAGTCCATCGCGCCTCTCTTTTGGCCAGGTGTCAACGGCCCGTGGGTTTCTCGATCAGCTTTTTCAGGCTGTCACGGGCAGGTTTACTGTAGCCATCACCAGTCGCCGGCGCCGCCGGGTCGGTGTCAGTTTGCTCGTCTTCAGGTTTATTCTTCTTGAATCTCTTCAAGATGGTGTTTTCGGGGTCATCCGGCAAGAGCGACATCAACCAATCCCCGGTTCCCTGCAGCACGACCCGGGACTTGGCCCCGGTGACCCAATCCGGCCGCTGCTTGTCCGGCACCAGCCAGCTGAAGAACATGAAGGCGACCACGACGATCAGCAGGCCGCGCGCCAGTCCGAACAGGAAGCCGAGCGTGCGGTCGAGCGCGCCGATCCGCGAATCCAGGATCATGTCGGAAATCCTGACCGTGATGATGGAAACCACAATCAGGGTACCGATGAACACACCGGCGACGACAACCACGCTCGCGACCGTATCGTTGTTGAAATAGGTCTTGGCGGTCGGCAGCAGCTTGCCGAACGCGTAGAGCGTGACCAGCGCGGCGGTGCCCCAGGCCGCGATCGACAGGATCTCCCGCATGAAGCCGCGCACCATCGCGAGCAGGCCGGAGATCAGCATCACTCCGAGCAGGACGAGATCGAGAATTGTTATGGGCATCGGCTGGTCAGGTCCGCTCGTGAATTCGAAACCGCGAATCGGCTTGTCGGTGCCGCCCTAAGTGACGGGCATATGGCACCACCCGCAAGGCCGTAAATGGGCGCCTCCACGCCTTGCGCGGGTTGTATAGCGGCGGGGGTGGACAAGGTCACGCTTGTCTAGCGTCCGTCGCGCCGGAATCTGGCAGGTGTGGCATTTTTCTCAGGGGTATTTTCGCTGGTCTCGCCCTCGGTTTCCCCCCGGTTTGCCCGATTTTCTTCCCGAGTTCCCTGCCGATTTCCCTTGGGGCTGCCGCGGGCTGCGATATCCGCCACCAGGCTGGTCAAACCGCCGACGGTCGTGAGCGACAGCCCGGCGTCACCCCCGACGTCGCCGCGAGCCGATTCGGGCAGCACAGCGCGGCCAAATCCAAGCTTGGCGGCTTCCTTCAGCCGGGCCGAGGTTTGCGCCACCGGACGGACCGCGCCAGAGAGAGAAATCTCGCCGAAATAGACTGCATCGGTCGGTAGCGGCGCATTAACCAACGACGACACCAAAGCGGCGGCGGCGGCCAGATCGGCCGCCGGCTCCTGGATCCGCAAGCCGCCTGCCACGTTCAGATAGACGTCGTAGCCGGACAATTTCACGCCGCAATGGGCCTCCAGCACCGCCAGCACCATCGAGAGCCGGCTGGGGTCCCAGCCGACCACCGCCCGGCGCGGGGTGCCGAGCGTGGTCGGCGCCACCAGCGCCTGCAATTCGACCAGCACCGGACGGGTGCCTTCGATCCCGGCGAATACCGCCGTGCCCGGGCTGCCGAGGTCGCGTTCCGACAGGAACAGTTCGGACGGGTTCGAGACTTCGCGCAGGCCAAGCCCCGTCATCTCGAACACGCCGATTTCATCGGTGGGCCCAAAACGGTTCTTCATCGCGCGCAAAATACGGAAATGCTGCGAGCCTTCGCCCTCGAACGACAGCACGGCATCGACCATATGTTCGACCACGCGGGGGCCGGCGATCTGGCCGTCTTTGGTGACGTGACCGACCAGAATGATCGCAGCACCTGACTTTTTGGCGAAACGGATCAATGCCTGGGCCGAGGCGCGGACTTGCGTCACCGTGCCGGGGGCGGATTCGACCGTATCGGTCCACATGGTCTGGATCGAATCGATCACGATCAGCCGCGGTACGGCGCCTTCCGACAGCGTGGAGACGATGTCCTCGACCGAGGTTTCGGCGGCGAGCTGCACTGGTGCGTCCGCAAGTCCCAGGCGCTCGGCCCGCAGCCGGACCTGCGCCACGGCTTCTTCGCCTGAAATGTAGACCGCGCGGTGGCCGGCGCGCGCCAGCAGGCTGGTGGCCTGGGTCAACAGCGTCGATTTGCCGATTCCGGGATCTCCGCCGACCAGCAGCACCGAGCCGCGGACAAAGCCGCCCCCGGTGACACGGTCGAGTTCGGCCATCCCGGAGGGCAGGCGAGGGGCGTCGTTGCTCTTGCCGGTCAGGGTCTCCAGCGTGAACAGCCGGCCCTTGCGCTTGGAGCGGATTGAGACCGGCATCGTGGTGGCGCCGGTGGTGTCCTCCTCGCTAAGCGTGTTCCACTCGCCGCAGGACTCGCACTTGCCCTGCCAGCGGTTATAGGCCGCGCCGCAATTCTGGCAGACAAAGGAAAGGGTGTTCTTGGCCATGGGGAGGGTGAGTCGCGGTCAGGAGGAATACGCGTTCCATAACATAGATAGTCCGGCGGCGAGCATGATGCCATCCATCACTAGCCGGAACACATCGGCATCGAGCTTGAGCAGAAACGGCTTGGCGATGAAGGCGCCCGCCATCAGCGACGATCCCGCGATCAGGCCTTTGATCGCGACATCCGGCGTCAGCGCGCCGAAGCGCTGAAAGGTCACCGATTTGCTGACATAAAGGCCAAGCGAACTGGCTGCTTCGGTGGCGAGAAACGCGCCCCTGGAAAGGCCGTAGAACAGAAACAGCGGCACGCTCAACGGCCCGGTCGAGACCACGATGCCGGTGATATAGCCGATCACGGCGCCGCCGACCGCCAGATGCCACAGCGATATCTTGAGCTGGTGCCGCGCCAGCCAATGCCGCGCCGGAACCATCGCGATCAGAAACAGGCCAATGGCGATATCGACCGCATGCGAGGGCAGTGCCAGCAGGGTGCGCGCGCCAAGCGCCGCGGCTGGGATACCCGGAATCGAATAGGCCGCGCAGGCGCGCCAATCGACCTCGCGCCACCAGGCGAGGATGCGCGACAAATTCGCCATCACCGCCGCAATCGCCATGATCGGGACCGCTTCCTTCGGTCCATATTGATAGACCAGAACCGGCATCAAGATGATCGAGGAGCCGGTGCCGACAATGCCGCTGATGGTGCCGGCAAACAGGCCGATGATGAGGACGAAGAGGAAGCCCAACAGTCGTTACCTCTATGATTCGGTCCGACGGGAACGGAAAGCCTAGCAACTTTCACAGGGCGTCGGCAGCGCAAATCGGGGCTGCCGCGGCGGTGGGCTCGCATCACGAGCGGCCGCGGAACGTGCTGCTGACAGCACGTTGGCAGCAGGTGGCGGTCTACGGGTCCGTGATGTCATCGACGAAGTCTTTGGTGATGTGACGACGCATTTTGCCATCGCCGGTTACTTCAGCACGATCCACGCCGGGGCGTGATCGCTGGCGCCTTCTTCGCCACGGAGTTTGCGGTCGACGCCTGCTTTGATCAGACGCGGGGCGAGGGCCGGGCTCAGCAAGAGATGATCGAGCCTGAGCCCGGCATCGCGCGGCCAGCGGTTGCGCTTGTAGTCCCAGAACGTGAACATCTGACTTGACGGATGCAGGGTGCGGATTGCGTCGGTCCAACCCTGCGCCAGCAATGAGGCGAATGCCGCGCGGCTTTCCGGCTGGATCAACGCGTCCTTGTCCCATGACCGCGTCGGATAGATATCGGATGTGGTGGGCGCGACGTTGTAATCGCCGGCCAGTACCGCCGGAATCTCCTGATTGAGAAATTTCTGCGAATGCCGTTGCAGCCGCTTGAACCATTTCAGCTTGGCGTCGAATTTCGGCCCCGGCTGAGGATTGCCGTTGGGCATATAGATGCACGCGATGAGGATTCCGTTGACGGCGGCCTCGATGTAACGCGCTTCGTGATCGCGGGGATCGCCCGGCAGCGTGGTGCGGATCAGCACCGGCTCGGTCTTCCGCGCCAGGATGGCGACGCCGTTCCAGGTCTTCTGGCCGTGCCAGACCGCGCCGTATCCGGCCTTCTCGATCGCGCCAACCGGAAAATCGGCGTCGGTCGATTTCAACTCTTGCAGGCACACCACGTCGGGCTTCGCGGCGCGCAGCCAGCGCAGCAGATTGGGCAGGCGCCGGTTGACGTTGTTGATATTGAATGTCGCGATCTTCATGTAACAGAGCATGATCCGGAAAAGTGGATACCGGTTTCCCCTGCGACAAACGCGAAGCGTTTGCGCGGAGATCACGCTCAAATAATAAGTTAGAGCGGCTGCCGGAAGACCATCGACGTCACGAAGAAATAGAGCGCGCTGTTAACTGGTGGTAGCCGCGCCATCGGCCGGCGGCGTCTCGGTTGAGGCTTGCGTCGTGGGTGGCGGCGCGGTGCCGCCTTTGTAGATCCGCGCGTAGCGGCGGCCGAGGCTGGTCAGAACCTCGTAGCCGATGGTGCCGAAATGATGCGCGAGCTCATCCACCGTGACGCCCTCGCCAATCAGCGTCACCATATGGCCGCGCCGTACGGCGTTGTTCGGCAAATCCGTGACGTCGACCGCGATCAAATCCATCGAAACGCGGCCGGCGATCGGGCAGCGCTTGCCGGCGACGACGACCTCGGCGCCGCGGGTGCCGTCATTGGCGCTGGCGGCGCGGAAATAGCCGTCGGCATAACCGGCGGAGACGATCGCCAGCCGGGTCGGCCGCCGCGCGGTCCAGGTGCCGCCGTAGCCGACGCCTTCGCCGCGCTCGATATTGCGGATCTGGACGATGCGGGCCTTCAGTTCGACCACCGGCTGCATCGGATTGTCGGCTTCCGGCGTCGGATTGATGCCGTAGAGTGCTGCGCCCGGACGCACCATGTCGAACTGAAATTGCGCGCCCAAATACACGCCCGAAGAATTCGACAGCGAGGACGGCACGCCCGAATAAAGGCTGGCGATCTCGCGGAAGGCCACGACCTGCTTGCTGTTGAGCGGATGGTTGAGGGTCTCGGCGCAGGCGAGGTGGCTCATCACCAGCGTGATGCCGTGATCGCCGGCGTTGATCCTGGGCACGATGCCCTGCGCTTCCGTGAGCGTCAGGCCGAGCCGGTTCATGCCGGTGTCGATGTGAATGGCGGCGCCGCCGGCCCAGCCGGAGCGCCGGCAAAACACGTCCCATTCCGCCAGTTCGTTGAGATCGCCGATCACGGGCCTCGCATCGATCTTGGCATAGGCGTCGCCGCTGTTCTGGAAGAAACCATCGAGCACATAGAGTGCTGCCGACGGCACGGCGGCGCGGACCACGCGGGCCTCATCGAGCGTGGCGACGAAAAACGTCTTGCAGCCGGCGCCTGACAGCGCGCGCGCGACCTGTTCGGCGCCGCAGCCATAGGCGTCGGCCTTGATCACCCCGGCGCATTCGGCCGGCACTGCGGTTTTCTCGAGCTTGCGCCAGTTGGCGATGATGGCGTCGAGATCGACCGTGAGCACCCCGGTCGCGGTCGCAAGCGCGGCGGCCTGGTTGGCCTCCGGCGAAAGCAGGTTGCTTGCCGGGATCGAATTCGGGTCTGAAGCGATGTTCATGCCACAGTTTTACGCGCCCGCACCGGCCGGTTCAACCGTTCAGAGAATAAGGCCGGCAGAGGTAACCCCGTAACCGGGAGCTAATAAGTCCTATCAGGCAGATGGCCGTCCTGCGCCAGATCGCTGAACCGGGTGAACTGGCCTTCGAAATGCAATTCGACGGTGCCGGTCGGGCCGTGGCGTTGCTTGCCAATGATGACTTCGGCTTTGCCGAGCGCCAATTCCATATCAAGTTGCCACTTCTCATGTTCCGGCGTGCCGGGGCGCGGCTCCTTGTTGGCAAGGTAATATTCCTCGCGGTACACGAACATTACGACGTCGGCGTCCTGTTCGATCGAACCGGATTCACGCAGGTCGGACAATTGCGGGCGCTTGTCGTCGCGGTTTTCGACCTGACGCGACAGCTGCGAAAGCGCGATGATCGGAATATTGAGCTCTTTCGCGAGCGACTTCAGATTGGTCGTGATTTCGGTGACCTCTTGCACGCGGTTATCCGAGCGTTTGCCGGAGCCCTGCAGAAGCTGAATGTAGTCGATCACCAGGATGTCGAGGCCCTTCTGTCGTTTCAAGCGGCGGGCACGCGCCGTCAATTGCGAAATCGAAATGCCGCCGGTTTCGTCGACGAACAACGGCAATTGCTCGAGCTGGATCGTATAGTCCCGGATTTTGTCGAATTCGCTTTGGTTGATTCCACCGCGGCGGATTTGGCTTGACGCAATTCTGGTCTGTTCCGCGAGAATACGGGTTGCGAGCTGTTCGGCGGACATTTCGCAGGAGAAGAAGCCGACGATGCCGCCATTGACGGACTTCATGGTGCCATCAGGCTGAACCTCGGCTTGATGTGCCTTCGCGATATTGAAGGCGATGTTGGTGGCAAGGGCAGTCTTGCCCATGCCGGGACGGCCGGCGAGGATGACCAGATCGGACCGTTGCAGTCCGCCCATCTTGGTATCCAGGTCGCGCAGGCCCGTTGCGATGCCGGACAATTTGCCGTCGCGCTGGTAGGCATTGGCGGCCATGTCCAGCGCGACCTTCATCGCCTGCGAGAAGCGCTGGAACCCGCCTTCATAGCGGCCGGTCTCGGCCAGCTCGTAGAGCTTGCGCTCGGCATCCTCGATCTGCGCGCGCGGCGCAAAATCCACCGGTGCGTCGAACGCGACATTGACCATATCCTCGCCGATCCGGATCAGATCGCGGCGCAGCGCCAGATCATAAACCGTCCGGCCGTAGTCCTGGGCGTTGATGATGGTGGTTGCTTCGGAAGCAAGGCGCGCGAGGTACTGGCCAACCGTCATGCCGCCGATGTCGGTTTCGGCCGGGAGGAAGGTCTTCAGCGTCACGGGGGTCGCGACCTTGCCCATCCGGATCAGGCTGCCGGCGGTCTCGTAGATGGTTTGATGGATCGGCTCGAAGAAATGCTTGTGCTCGAGAAAATCCGAAACCCGGTAGAATGCGTCATTGTTGACCAGGATAGCGCCCAACAGACCCTGTTCCGCCTCGATATTATGCGGCGCGCTGCGATAGGCCGGATTCGGCGCGTCGGGAGCGAGTTTGAGGACGTTCGAATCAGTCAGGGCCATGGCGCTTGAGTATTCTGGGATTTTAGTCGGATGCGGGGCGGCGATAAAGCGCCTGTCTCACGCAAAGCGAAAGCAAAGCTCGCCGCTTATGCACTGTTCATTAAAATGTGGATGAATCGCTGACCCGGGATGCGCGATGCTTGACGGGTTTCGTGAACGATTTCGCGGAGCGACCTCCGGTCGCATGCCCAAGGCGAGAATGTTGTGGTGCGATGTGAACCTTTCGGCGGAGGCGACACACACACTAACAGGGGCAACGAGCGGCGCGAGCCGCGGTCTCCGGTCTGATCAGATCAGCAGGAGATAGATCAGCGCGATCACGGCGGCCCCGACGCCGGTGGCGATCAAGATGTAATCGGTACCGATGTCGCGGTGCGGATCAAGCGACGGTTGGGGTGATTTCTGGGTCATTCCGAAGGTTTAGGGCAGGCGGGCCCGCCCCTTTGTGAACCAGATCACATCCGACGGAATTTTGTCGAGGCTAGTGTCTTCGGGAACAGTTTGCGGGTGCCGGGATTGGTCTCGGCAGGACCGACGGACGGGAAACCAGGCGATGGGTCATCAAGTCAGGCCTCACCAAGCCAAAGCGTGGCGATCCGGCGACGGTGAGCGCGCGTGGCTGTTGACGCTGATCGACACCATGGAGCAGGTTTCTCGGGAGCGGGTGTCTCGTCCTGGCATGCGCGCGATACCCTGCGATCCCACAATTTTGTCTGCGCTGAGATTGCAGTTGGCGCGGCCGGCGGCACCCTATCCGTATTGGCATGCGCGGCGGGCCTCCGATTTCAGCCTGCGGAACTAAACCGCAGACGCCAACCGATCCTTGTCCCTCCACTTGCCTATCCACCTGCGATTTGCAGCCGCGGCCGCCTGCCGCGCTCGATGCCGCGCAGTTTGGCTTCCTCGCGCCCGATATAGTCCCGCGTCATCGGCACCACGCCCTGACGCTTGGTGATCTGGATCTGCAAATTCATCAGGTTCTGTTTGCGGAACGACATTTCCGAGGCCGCCAGATAAAATTCCCACATCCGCGCGAAGCGCTCGTCATAGAGCCGCACGGCTTCGTCCCGTCGTGCCATGAAACGCTCGCGCCACGCTTTCAGGGTTTCGGCGTAATGCAGCCGCAGGATTTCGATGTCGCATACCAATAGCCCGACCTTTTCGATCACCGGGATCACTTCCGACAAAGCCGGGATGTAGCCGCCAGGGAAGATATATTTCGCGATCCAGGGATTGGTGGCATCGGGTGGGTCGGAGCGGCCGATCGTATGCAGCATCATGACGCCGTCATCGGTCAGAAGCTCGGCGCAACGCCGGAAATAGGCTTCGTAGAAATCGACGCCGACATGCTCGAACATGCCGACCGACACGATGCGATCGAACGGCCCGGGAATGTCGCGGTAATCCTGCAGCAGAAACTGCGCCGATCGCGTCAAATTCTTTTCGGCGGCACGGGCATTCGAGACCCGCAATTGTTCGGTCGAGAGCGTGACGCCGGTGACGTGAGCTCCGGTCGCCTCGGCCAGATACAGGCCAAGTCCGCCCCAACCCGAGCCGATGTCGAGAATCCGGTCGCCCGGCCTGACCAAAAGCTTGGCGGCGAGATGCCGCTTCTTGGCGAGCTGGGCTTCGTCGAGGCTGGCGTCGGGCGTTTCAAAGTAGGCGCAGCTGTATTGTTTGTCGTCATCGAGGAACAGCGAATAGAGCCGGCCGTCGAGGTCGTAATGGTGCGCGACATTGTTCTTCGAGCGGTCGGGCGGGTTGAACTGCTGGATGTGACGGGCGAGGTAACGCAGCCACCATTGCAGCTTGGCCCAGCGCGGCAAGATCTCGGGTTGGTTCAGCAGGATCGCGAGCGCATCGGCGATCGAGCCTTGCTCGACGACGAACGTGCCATCCATATAGATCTCGCCCAGCGCCAGTTCGGGGTTGAGCAATATCCTCCGTTCGGCCTCTGTGGTGAGGAACCGGACGGATACCGGTTCGCCGGTCCCATCGCCGCAGGTAAACTTGGCCCCGCTCGCGGTCGTGAATGTCATCGAACCGCGGCGAATGAACTGCGCCAGGAAATAACGCAATAAACGATCCATCGAAACCACCAAAGCAAGCGATCCCGTGGGAGGTAACCTGTCCGCCGTCGGGACAGTTCCCCCCGATGCTCCACATATAATAATATTCAACTTTCATGTTCGCTAGTGCGTTGTACACAAAGCGGATATTCCAGAACGCCGCGGTCACGTTTTCGCGCCATATGCATGCGCGCTTCCATTCGCGGCATAATCGGCTAAAAGGTGACCGCCGCCATCGATGCCGCAATCAGGACGCTGGAAGCGATTTCCTTATTTTGGAGAATTGAGAATGTTCAGCCGAGCGCTCATTTTAGCGACGGTGATGCTTCTGATCGGCTGTTTCGCGGCGGCCCCGGCCGATGCGCAGGCAACAAATCTCGAGGCCGGCAAAAGTCCTTCGCAGATTTTCGGAGGGACCTGCACCGCGTGCCACAAGAGCCCGCGTGGCCTGCTGAAGAGCGTGCCGGCGGGATCGCTGCCGAGCTTCCTGCGCCAGCACTACACCACCAGCCCCGAAATGGCCGGGGTTCTCAGCTCGTTCCTGATTTCCAACGGTGCAACCGACACCCGCTATGGCGGGGGCCAGGCTAAGCCGGACAAGGATGCCAAATCTTCTGATGGCAAGTCCGAAGGCAAGCCCGGCGGTCCGCCCCAACAGCTTGACCGCCAGGGTCGTCCCGTTCGCGCCTCGCGGGAGCCGGCCAAGCCGGAGGCCGAACCGCAACAGGCAGCGAAGCCGGATGCCGATGGAATTTCGCCGCGCGAAGAAGGCGGCCGCAAGGGCCGCAATACCAGGCGGCTGGCGCGACCGGCGGAAGAGGGAGCGAAACCGGCCGAGGGTGAAGCTGCCGCCCGCGAGGCTGGCGAACGGGGTCCCGACGGCCGCAAACTCACCGCCAGGCAGCGGTTGGGCAAGCGCGGCAAACCGGTCGAAGAAATGCCCAAGGGCGACAAGGGCGACAAGGGCGATGCCGCCAAAACCGATAGCGGCAAGGAAGAGCCCGCTTCTGCCGCGGCGACGAAGGAAGACAAGCCTGCCGGCGAAACCGTCAAGGACGAGAGCGTCAAGACGAGAGCGTCAAGCCGTCGGACGATGGCAAGTCCGCGACGGGCAAGTCCGACACCGCCAAGGTTGAGTCCCCGAAAGAGACCGCTCCGAAAGAGCCCGCTGGCCAGACCCCGGAGCTGCGCGCCGATCCGGTGCCGCCGGTCACACCGGCGCCTGCCGCGCCTCCGGCGGCCACATCCGAGCCTGCGACCGCTTCATCGACGCCGTCAGCGAAGCCTGCTGCTCCGGCTGCGCCTCCGACCGCCCAATCCGCGACCTCAGAGCCTGCCGCCGCTCCAGCGCCGCCCCCGGCGCCCGCTGCTCCGGCGGGACCGCCCGAGCCGCCCATCTCGCGCTAGCATCAGGCGTTTCCGGACCACAGCCGCGCTTGACCCGATCTAGAGTAACACTCTAGAGTTGTGGTCTATCGAGGGCACCGTCGTGGCAACTACTGCGCGCGAGGATTTATTGGCGGCCGGATTGGCGGTGTTTGACCGTGACGGCTTTGAGGGCGCGACTGTCGCGGCCATCCGCACCCGGGCGCGCGCTTCAAACGGCAGCTTCTTTCACTTCTTCGGATCGAAGAAGGAATTGGCAGGCACGCTGTTTCTCCAGACGCTGGAACGCTATCACGCCGCGGTGCTGGCCGCGCTCGACGCTCCGATCGATGCTCCTTTGGGCGCGCGCGACGGCATCAGCCGTTTGATTCACGCGCATCTCGGCTGGGTCGTGAACAACCGGCCTGAAGCGCGGTTCCTGTTTGAGATTTTCCGCAACGAATGGACCGAGGAGGTCCGCGATGCGCAGCGTGCGCGTAACGCGCGCCTCGCCGAAGGCATCGAACGCTGGCGCGCACCGCTGATCGCGCGCGGCGAATTGCTGCCGATGATGTCGGTGCTGTTCTACAGCCAGATCATCGGACCTGCGCAGATATTCTGCCGCGCGTGGCTGTCGGGTCGCGACGATTCCGATCCGAGGGACCAGGCTGACACATTGATCACCTGCGCGGTTCGCGCGCTGACGCCGACCTAAAACTCCTGCGCCTGCGAGCCGGGATTCATGACCCTTGTCGGTGCGGAGAGTTCCGAACTGACACGCGGTAGCTGCACATTGAAAGTCGACCGGCAAAAATTTCAAGCCCGGCCTGACAGGGCCGGGCTTGGTTGCTGATATCGCTGTAAGTAAGGAGCCTTACTTCTCGGTGGCTTCTTCTTCCTGCGGCTCCTCGTCGCGGCGCGCTTCCGGATCGAAGAATTCGCCGGCGGCAGCGAGCGCTTCGGCGGCGGCGTCCTGGTCTTCCTGGCGGGTCGAGATGTCTTCGCCGCGGTTGATGCGTTCGGCTTCATCGGCGCTGCGGGCAACGGTGACGCTGACGCTGACTTCGACTTCCGGATGCACGGCGATGGAGATCGTGTGCTTGCCGATGGTCTTGATCGGGGCGTCCAGCATGACCTGGCTGCGGGCAATGGTGACGCCGTCGGCCTCAAACGACGCGATGATGTCGCGGACGCTGACCGATCCGAACAGCTGACCGGTTTCCGACGCCTGCCGCAGCACGACGACGTTGCGGCCGTCGATCTTCTCGGCGACCTTGGTGGCTTCGCCCTTGGCCTTCAAATTGTTGGCTTCGAGTTCGACCTTCATGCCCTCGAACTTGGCGCGGTTATCCGCGGTGGCGCGCAGCGCCTTGCCGCGCTTCAACAGGAAATTGCGGGCAAATCCGTCCTTGACGCGGACGATTTCACCCATGTGGCCGAGCTTGGCGACGCGTTCCAGCAAAATGACTTCCATATTCGTTCTCCTTTGATGTGTGATGAAGTGTGGGTTGAGAGGTGAGTTGGATTGACGAGTTCATGCCGCGGGCAGCGGCGGCGGCCTGCTTCGCAAATAGCGTTGTCTGAGGCCGAACACGGCGTCGGCAAGACCGAGCGCCGCCATCGCCAGCATCGGCCAGCCGAACACTGTGACAATGGCGTAGCTGCAGCTCAGCCAGAGCGCGCGATTCTTCAACGTCAGCGTCACGGTATGGAGGACGGCAAAGCCGACCAGCGCGTAAGCCATCACCAGCGCCGCGGCGACGGTCTGTGCCAGGATCGCGAGCAGCCCGCCGACAAAGCAGAACGCGATCGCCGCGGACAACACGGCAAGGATCATCGGTGGCAACGCGGTGGCTTTGAGATCGGGCCAGGGCCGGTGCAATCGTCCCGACGTCGCCGTGATCCGGGCGGCGAGCCAGAGATTGAGCGTCAGCGTCATCATGGCAACGATCGCGGCGGCGGCCGGCGCGATCTTCACGAGCACATCTATCCCGCGCTTGGCTTCGCCGTTGGCAGCTTCATCCGGACCCAGCATCAGGACGGCGCCCCGCCGGATCATGCCGGTGATGGTCGCGGCATCGGTGCCCAGCGTCAGCAACACCGCCATCGTGGTCAGCACGGCAAAGCCCGTGATCCAGATCAGGATGCGGCCGACAGGATACCATTCCAGCACCGGCGCCGCTGATGATGCGCCGTCGCCTGATGCGACCGCATTTGGCACCGGACGTCCGAGCAGCGCGAGATGTCCGAGCCACCAGGCGGGCAGGGCGATCGCGACGACAAAGGCGATGCAATAAGGAAGGCCGAAGATCGCGCCGAGGCCGATCGCCGCTGACATGCCGCCGATCGTGGCGCAGAGCGGTCCCCAGCCGAGGGCTGCGACCATCAGCGGCAATGGGGCGAGATACAGCAACAGCACCGAGATCAGCGCGCCCGATACCATCGAGGCGAACATCAGCGCCGACGCGCTGCCGGCCGCAATGGCAATGAGGACGATCGTGATCATCAGCTGTCCCGCTCCTTTCCGAGCGGTTAGAGGTTCTCGTGAACCCCAACCATCGGCAACCGGACGACCCGGAAGCCTTATGAATTAATAGCAAGATGTCACTCCGCCGCGTTGACGCAGCGGAGCGACAGGTTCGTTTAGCGGATCACGTAAGGCAGCAGCCCGAGGAAACGCGAGCGCTTGATGGCGCGCGCGAGTTCACGCTGCTTCTTGGCGGAGACGGCGGTGATGCGGCTCGGCACGATCTTGCCGCGCTCGGACACGTAACGCATCAACAGCTTGGAATCCTTGTAGTCGATCTTCGGCGCATTCGGGCCCGTGAACGGGCAGGTCTTGCGGCGGCGGAAAAACGGACGGCGTGCACCAGCTTCAGCCATGATTCTTACTCCTCAACCGCTACTTCGGCATCTTCGCGCGGACGGCGCGGACCACGATCGCCGCGGTAACCACCGCCGTCACGATCGCCACGGAAGCCGCCTTCGCGGTCGCCGCGGAAGCCGCCGCCACGGTCATCGCGATCACGGTCGCGATCGGCCTTGCGCATCATCGCCGACGGGCCTTCCTCGTGCTCCTCGACGCGAACGCTGAGATAACGGATCACGTCTTCGCTGATCCGCTCCTGCCGCTCGATCTCGGCGATCGCGGCCGACGGAGCGTCGATGTTCAGGAGCACGAAGTGCGCCTTGCGATTCTTGTTCATGCGGTAGGTGAGGGAGCGTACGCCCCAGTTTTCCATCTTCACGACCTTGCCGCCGAGTCCTTCGACGATGCCGGTCATCTGGGTGGTCAACTCTTCGACCTGCTGGGTGCTCGCATCCTGACGCGCGAGAAAAACATGCTCATAAAGAGGCATGGGTGTCCTTTCCAATGTTAGCGCGGTTCCCGGCGGCAAGCCCTTCGAACCCTTCGGAAAGGACTCGATATGCTCAGAAGGCGGAAGCACGGGACGACGGGCCGACTGGCCCTGCCACATCAACATCGCCGAAAAGGTGAGATTGCTGAGACCGTCCGTTCAGCTCCCGGCCGGGATCCACGGATGGCGCGGTTTATAAGGATTTTGGGCCGGATGGCAAGGGAAAGCAGGTCTATTTTAGGGGCATTTCCTGATTTGCCCGGAACCGATCGCGGCTTGACATAACGGGCTCCGGCAGTGTCTTACGGCGCAACTTTCTTTCATTTGTGACATTCAGGGTTCTCAATGACGGCAGCATTCACCTTTCCGGGCCAGGGCTCGCAGGCGGTCGGTATGGGCAAGGCGCTCGCCGACGCGTTTCCGGCGGCCCGCGCGGTGTTCGAGGAGGTCGATTCGGCGCTGGGTGAGAAGTTGACCGCGGTCATCTGGGACGGCCCGGCCGAGACCCTGCAGCTGACGGAAAACGCCCAGCCGGCCCTGATGGCGGTCTCGCTGGCGGCGCTGCGCGTGCTGGAAACCGAAGCCGGCTTCTCGGTGGGGCGGGATGCCGCCTTCGTGGCCGGCCATTCGCTCGGCGAATATTCCGCGCTGGCCGCGGCCGGCAGCCTCAGCATCGGCGACACCGCGCGGCTGCTGCGCACCCGCGGCCTCGCGATGCAGAAGGCGGTCCCGGTCGGCGTTGGCGCGATGGCCGCACTGCTTGGCCTCGATTACGAAGCCGCGGTGGCGGTTGCGGAAGAAGCCGCTCAGGGACAGGTCTGCCAGGCCGCCAATGACAATGGCGGCGGCCAGGTCGTGGTGTCCGGCGACAAGGCCGCGGTCGAGCGGGCGCTCGACATTGCCAAAACCAAAGGCGCCAAGCGCGCCATGCTGCTGCCGGTATCGGCGCCGTTCCATTGCCGGCTGATGCAGCCGGCGGCCGATGCCATGGCCAAGGCGCTTGCGGATGTCGCGATCAGACAGCCCGCTTCGCCGCTGGTCTCGAACGTATTGGCCGCGCCGATCAGCGACCCCGACGAAATCCGTCGCCGCCTGATCGAGCAGGTAACCGGAACCGTGCGCTGGCGCGAATCGGTGGCTTATATGGCAAGCCAGGGCGTGACCCGGTTTTTCGAAATTGGCGCCGGAAAGGTGTTGAGCGGGCTGGTCAAGCGCATCGCCGACGGTGCGGTTGGCGTGTCGGTCGGCGGTCCCGGCGATATCGCCACGGCAAAAGACGCGCTTGCTGCGGCGCATTGAGGGGCGGGAGGAGAGTAAGATGTTCGATCTGACGGGCAGGACGGCGCTTGTCACGGGTGCAACTGGCGGCATCGGTGGTGCGATCGCGCAGGCGCTGCACGCGCAAGGCGCGACGGTGGCCATTTCCGGAACGCGGCGCGAGGTGCTGGACACACTCGCCGGCAAGCTTGGCGAGCGGGTTCATGTGCTGCCCTGCAACCTGTCGGACGCCGCCGAAGTCGAGGCGCTGGTGCCGTCGGCTGAAAAAGCCATGGGTCAGGTCGATATCCTGATCGCCAATGCCGGCATCACCAAGGATAATCTGTTCGTGCAATTGCGCGACGAGGATTGGGACGAGGTCATCAGGGTCAACCTGACCGCAACCTTCCGCCTCGCCCGGGCTGCGACCAAATTGATGATGCGCAAGCGCTTCGGCCGCATCATTGCGATCACCTCGGTGGTCGGCGTCACCGGCAATCCGGGGCAGGGCAATTACACCGCCTCGAAGGCCGGATTGATCGGCATGATCAAGACGCTCGGCGCCGAATACGCCAAGCGCAACGTCACCGCCAACTGCATCGCACCCGGATTTATTGCAACGCCGATGACGGATGTGCTCAACGACAAGCAGCGCGAAACGATTCTGTCGAAAGTTCCTGCGGCGCGGCTCGGAACGCCCGAAGATATTGCGGCTGCGGCGGTTTATCTCAGTTCGAACGAAGCCGCTTATGTCACGGGACAGACGATTCACGTCAATGGCGGGATGGCCATGATTTGAGCCGGCGGGCGGCCCCGGAAGCAAGGCGAACGTCTTGTTTTCGAAGGACGATTGAGGCTTATAGTCAAGACTTGGGAAGTGTGATAACCGAACCACCGGATGGGCGAAGAAGGCCATTGCAGGATTTCGAAACCCTGTATATTGGCCGTGCGGAGCCCGCCGTTGTGCGCCAGCCTTTCGGCCACGACGGAGCCAAATCCAGTCGATACGCGTCAGGTCGATGCGTGACAGAAGAAAACTTAACGATCACGATGGCTCGTATCGTCTCAGGGACGGGTCCAATGGAACAAGCACGAGGTTGAACGATGAGTGAGATTGGCGAGCGGGTAAAGAAGATCGTGGTCGAACACCTCGGTGTCGAACCCGAAAAGGTAGTCGACAACGCGAGCTTCATTGACGACCTCGGCGCCGACAGCCTCGATACCGTCGAGCTGGTGATGGCGTTTGAAGAAGAATTCGGTTGCGAAATTCCCGATGACGCGGCGGAGACGATCCTGACCGTCGGCGACGCCACCAAATTTCTCGAAAAGAACGCGAAAAGCTGACGTCCCCGCGCGGTACTGACGAAGCCGGACGGGCCGTGATCAAGCGGTCCACCGGCTTCTTGTTGTGGACCGCGAAGTCGGGACTGGAGTGATCGATATGAGGCGGGTTGTCGTGACAGGCCTCGGCATGGTGTCGCCACTCGGCTGCGGCATCGAACCGACCTGGAAACGTATCCTCAACAGCGAGAGCGGCGCCAGGCTGATCGATACGTTCGACGTCTCCGATCTCACCAGCCGGATCGCTTGCGTGATCCCCCGGGGCGACGGCACCAACGGCACGTTCAATCCCGACCAGTGGATGGAGCCGAAGGATCAGCGCAAGGTCGATGACTTCATCGTCTTTGCGATGTGTGCGGCGCGTCAGGCGCTCGACGACGCCGATTGGCATCCTTCCACCGAAGAAGACCGCTGCGCCACCGGCACCATGATCGGCTCCGGCATCGGCGGTCTGTCCGGCATTGCCGATACCGCGCTGCTGCTCAAGGAGCGGGGACCGCGCAAGGTCTCGCCGTTCTTCATACCAGGCCGCCTGATCAACCTGGCTTCGGGGTACGTCTCGATCGAGCACGGCCTCAAGGGTCCCAATCATGCCGTCGTGACGGCTTGCTCGACCGGCGCGCATGCGATCGGCGACGCCAGCCGGCTGATCGCGCTCGGCGATGCCGACGTGATGGTGGCGGGCGGCACGGAATCGCCGATCTGCCGGCTGGCGATGGCCGGCTTTTGCGCGGCGCGCGCATTGTCCACCGCTTTCAACGAAACGCCGGAACGCGCCTCGCGCCCCTACGACAAGGACCGCGACGGATTCGTGATGGGTGAGGGCGCCGGCGTCGTGGTGCTCGAGGAATACGAGCACGCGAAGAATCGCGGCGCCAGGATCTATGCGGAAGTGACCGGTTACGGTCTGTCCGGTGATGCCTATCACATCACGTCGCCGACGCCCGATGGCGATGGAGCCTTCCGCAGCATGAGCGCGGCGATGAAGCGCGCCGGGATTGTGGCGTCCGACATCGACTACATCAACGCGCACGGCACATCGACGCAGGTCGGCGATGAGATCGAACTCGGCGCCGTGGAGCGGCTGTTGGGCAATGCCGCGTCCAAGGTGTCGATGTCATCGACCAAATCATCGACCGGACATCTGCTGGGCGCCGCCGGCGCGATCGAGGCAATTTTCAGTATTCTCGCGATTCGCGATAACATCGCCCCGCCGACCATCAACCTCGACAACCCCTCGGTGGAAACGGCGATCGATCTCGTGCCGCGTGTCTCGCGCAAACGCGAGATCAATGTTGCGTTGTCGAATTCGTTCGGTTTCGGAGGCACCAATGCATCCGTGATCATGCAACGCGTGGTCAGCTGACGCGTCATTAAAAGATAAGTCCACCGTTTCGCCGCATTCGGTGATAAATCCTAGCTTTGGGCGAACACTACCGGCCGAAGCGACATTTGCGGGGGCCACGATTGAACCGACAGGATTTAGGTTGCATCGATGAGTGAGAGGCCGCCCATTTCACCGAGGTCGCCGCGCGCCGCGCTGGAGCCCGAGCAGGTGCCGCCGCCGCCCAAGCGGTCCGAGCGTGCCCGCAATCCGTTCGTCGTGGTCGGCAATGCCATCATTACCCTCCTGCTGGTCGCGATGATCGGCGCCGGCACCGCCTATTTCTACGGCCGGCAGAAGCTCGAGGCGGCCGGTCCGTTGCAGGAGGACAAGGTCGTCAACATTCCCCCGCGCGCGGGCATGAGCGACATCGCCGATATCCTGCAGCGCGAGGGCGTGATCGACAATAACCGCTGGGCGTTCATCGGCGCCGTGTTTGCGCTGAAGGCCCGCGCCGACCTCAAGCCCGGCGAATATCAGTTCCAGAAGAACGCCAGCCTGCGCGATGTCGTCGGCACCATGGTCGATGGCAAGGTGGTTCAGCACGCGGTGACTGTCCCCGAAGGCCTGACGTCCGAACAGATCGTGGCGCGACTCACCGAAAACGACATCTTCGCCGGCTCCGTTCACGAAATCCCGCGCGAAGGCACGCTGTTGCCGGAAACCTACAAATTTCCCCGCGGCACCACCCGCGATCAGGTGATTTCGCGGATGCAGCAGGCGCAGAAGCGTCTGGTTGCCGAAGTATGGGAACGCCGTAACCCGGATATTCCGGTCAAGACGCCGGAACAACTGGTCACGCTGGCCTCGATCATCGAGAAGGAAACCGGCAAGGCCGATGAGCGCAGCCGGGTCGCCGCGGTGTATGTCAATCGTCTCAGGCAGAAAATGAAACTGCAATCCGATCCGACCATCATCTACGGCCTGGTCGGCGGCAAGGGGACGCTGGGGCGGCCGATCAAGCGCAGCGAAATCACCGCGCCGTCGCCCTACAACACCTATGTGATTGACGGCCTTCCGCCCGGGCCGATCGCCAATCCGGGCCGCGCCTCGCTTGAGGCCGCCGCCAACCCGGCCCGCACCCGTGACCTGTTCTTTGTCGCCGACGGCACCGGCGGCCACAGCTTCACCGAAACCTACGATCAGCATCAGAAGAACGTCGCCAAGCTGCGGGCGATGGAAAAGCAGATTCAGAACGACACGGTGGAACCGGCCGACGATCCGCCACCGGCTGCGAGCCCTGCGCCGCCTGATGCGACCTCGGCGACTCCGCCCAAGCCGGCCGCGCCGAAGAAGCCCGCGCGCGCCCCGGCCCGGCAGGGCGCGGCGCAATCGACGGCATCGCCGCCGGTGGTTCAGCAATAATGGGATCCGGCACCGCGCCGGAACCGAATTCCACTTCGCATGAAAACGCTTTAAGATCGCAGCCCACAGGTTTGCGAATCTCACGCTGCCCCATCAGGAGAAGTTGACGCAATGGCGCTTTCGAGCATGACCGGCTTTGCGCGAAGCCACGGCGCCAGCGGACCCTATACGTTCGAGTGGGAATTGAAGTCGGTCAACGCCAAGGGTTTTGACCTACGCCTGCGGCTGCCGCCCGGATGGGATGAGCTCGAAGCCCTGGCCAAGAAGCGCGCCGGCGAATTGCTGTCGCGGGGCACGGTCTACGCCAATCTGAACGTCAAGCGTGCCAATGCCGCGTCGACGGTCCGGATCAACGAGGACGTGCTGTCCTCGATCGTGCGGGTGGCGGGCGAGCTTGCGGGCCGGATCGACGCCGTCGCGCCGAGCATTGACGGCCTGTTGGCGATCAAGGGCGTCATCGAGGTGGTCGAGCCCGAAAGCAGCGAGGAAGAAGACAAGGCGGCGAAAGCCGCTGCCGCGGCAAGCTTCGAACAGGCGCTTAGCGACCTCGTGCAGATGCGCCGGCGCGAAGGCGAAACGCTTGGGCAAATTCTCGGCCAGCGCATGGACGAGATCGAGCGACTGGCGAAGAAGGCGGAAGCCGCCCCCGGCCGCAAACCGGAGGCGATCCGCGCCCGGTTGGCCGAGCAGGTCGCCGCGCTGCTGGAGGCTTCCGATCGTTTCGATTCCGACCGGCTCAACCAGGAAGCGCTGATGATCGCCGCCAAAGCCGACATCCGCGAGGAACTCGACCGCATCGCCTCCCACATCTCGCAGGTCCGCGAGATGATCGGCAAGGGCGGCCCGGTGGGACGGCGGCTTGATTTCCTGGCGCAGGAATTCAACCGCGAGGTCAACACCTGCTGCTCCAAGTCCAACGATCTCGAACTGACCAATACCGGTCTTGAGATGAAGAACGTGGTCGAGCAGTTTCGCGAGCAGGTTCAGAATCTGGAGTGATCGATGAGCGCTGGTGGCCAAGTCCCGGATAGAATTGGCCTGCATGGAGTTGAACGGCGCGGACTGATGTTCGTGCTGTCGTCACCGTCAGGCGCGGGAAAGACCACGCTGTCGCGCCTGCTGATCGACAAGATGCCCGGCCTGAAAATGTCGGTGTCGGCGACCACACGGCCGATGCGGCCGGGTGAGGTCGATGGCCGCGACTATTTCTTCGTCGATAAATCCAGATTCGAGGCGATGGCCAAGGAGGGCGAATTGCTCGAATGGGCCACCGTGTTCGACAATCGCTACGGCACGCCGCGCCTGCCGGTCGAATCCGCGCTGTCGGCCGGACAGGACGTGTTGTTCGACATCGACTGGCAGGGCACCCAGCAGTTGCGCGAGAAGGCGCGGGCGGATGTCGTCTCGGTGTTCATCCTGCCGCCATCGGCTGCGGATCTGGAAAAGCGCCTGCATTCCCGCGCCCAGGATTCAGACGAAGTGATCCGGGGACGCATGAGCCGCGCCAGCCATGAAATGAGCCACTGGGCGGAGTATGATTACATCGTCATCAACCACGAGATCGATGAAGCCTTTGCCGAAGTGCAATCGATCCTGAAGGCCGAGCGGCTCAAGCGCGAACGCCGCACCGGATTGACGACGTTTGTGCGGAAGCTGCAGCAGCAACTCGAAAAATAATTCCGATTGTTCAAGCCTGCGCGCTTCGGGCCAGCCGCGCCAGCATTTCGGCGATCTTGTCGTCGGAATCGTTAGTTTCACGAGTTTCACGCAATTCCTTGGGAAGGCCGATATGCGGTCGCGATGCGGCTTCGGCCGGGAAGGGCGATGGCACCGGACCTTCGTTAAACGTTGCCTCCCAGATCGCGCGGCGATCGCCGTCGATCGGGCGCGTGGGGTTTTTTCGCCGGCCACCAAATCCAACCGCACTTGCCGCGAGGCCCGCGACCGAGAGCGCGCCGACGATGGCGATGATCAGCATCTGGGTTGAGCTGGATTGCTTTGCCGATGGGGCCTCGGCAGCCGTGAGCGGGAGGACGGGGGCGGCGGGAGGCTGCGGTGTCACGACGGCGTCTGATGGCGCGCTGGCGTTCGAATCGTCTGTATCCGGTGCCGGATCCGCCGGCGTATTGGCGGCCAGTTGGCCGGGCCAGCGCGAAGCCACGACCGATCGCAGCATGTTCGCATCCTGGACATTTGCTGGTGCAGGATTGTCCGCACTCGCGACAGGGCCGGTAGCCGCTGCGGGCACTTGTCCGGTGACGATGCTTGCGTCGGGATAGCCGCGCATCTGCGACGACATCAGTTCCGCACGCGCATTCGCGACCGCGCCCGGCATCGCGCCCGCTGTGTTCGGCGATGGCGACTTCGCTGATGCTGGTGTCGATACGTTTGTTGATACGTTTGACGAAGCAGCCTGCTCGGCGCGCAGATACCAGCAATGGCGGTTGGAGGGGTGCTCGATGCGGTAATACCAATGGCTGCCCTGCGGCGCGTCCTTCTTCGGGCTCGTCAGGCAGTTGTCCGCGGTGGTCGGAGCACCCTGTGACATGGCGGCGAAAGGCGCGCCTGCTATAAAACTTACGATGATGGCCGAAACGAATTTCACGGTTCGGTTTGGCATGTGCTGCTCCCGGCGATGATACTGAACGCGTCGCGGGGCCAAATGTCGTTAAAGAGTTGGGTCGCAATACGCCGCAATTCCGGAGCGGGCAGGGCATAATTGGGGCTCCCGCCGCGGCGCAAATGCGGCAGGATTCAGCCTAACAAACGGCAGGACGCTATTGTTTGGTCGAGCTCCAGCGACTCGTACAGCCATTGGATCGCGTCCCGAGCCGTGCGGCCGGTATCAATTGCTTTCGATCACGTCGCTGAACAGCACATAACGCTGGCCATCGAAGCGCACCAGCCGCATCTGCTTGATCGGGCGCAGGTCGGTCGGAGTGGTCTTCAGGCGGATGCCCGGCAGCAGCAGCGGCAATTCCATGTCCAGATGAGATGCCTGCTTCATGATATTTTCGCGGGTGAGATTGTCGCCGCACTGCTTGAGGATCTGAACGACGGCGTAACCGATATTGTAGCCGTAAGGCGCGTAATAGTCGCTCTTGTCGACGCGCGGATTGTATTTGTCCATCCAGACGTTCCAGGCCTGCATGGCCGGATCGTCCTTCCACTGCGGATCGTGCGGATCCTTCTGGTAGGCCGCGGAAATAATTCCCTTGGCCGCATCGAAGCCCGCAGGTCGGATCGCGCCCGCGATCGAGGAGCCGACGCTGGAGACGAATTCCTGCGGGTGCCAGTCGATGTCATAGGCCTTGCGAATGGCTTGGGCCGCGAATTTCGGCACCGAGAAGATCAGGAAGAAATCGGCGCCCGAGGACTTCAGCGAAACCACCTGCGAATCGACGGTCGGATCGCTGGTGTTGTAGGTCTGCGAGGAGACGATCATGGTTGCGGCCTTGTCGCCGAGCCCACGTTTGAATCCCAGGATGTAATCGCGGCCGAGGTCGTCGTTCTGCGACAGGATGCCGATCCTGGCGTTGGGATTTACCGACAGAATATATTTGGCGTAGATCTCGCCTTCCGAGGCGTAATGCGGCGTCCAGCTCATCGTCCACGGATAATGCTCGGGATCGTTGAACACCGTAGCGCCGGTGCCGATGAACAGATGCGGCACCTTTTTCTGATTGATGTATTTAAGCACGGCCATGTTGGTGGCGGTGCCGACCGGGTTGACCAGGAACAGCACTTCGTCGCTCTCGATCAGCCGCCGGATTTGCTCGACCGTCTTGGGCGGGCTGTAGGCGTCGTCGAGGCTGATGTAGTTGATCTTGCGGCCGTTGACGCCGCCCTGATCGTTGATCATCGCGAAGAACGCGGTGGCGGAGATCGCACCGGCCGCATAGGCCGAGGCCGGTCCGCTATAGGGCGTGGTGGTTCCGATCTTGATCTCGGTGTCGGTGACACCGGGGCCGTATTGTTTCTGAGCCAGCGCCGGCGCCGTGAAGACGGCGAGCACCAGCGCCGCCCATGCGGCGAGCTTCGAATGATCTTCGGAAGCCATCAGCGTCTCCCTCCATCAAATCGCGAAGCTTGAACCCTTTCGTTCCGATTGAACCGGAGCCGGGCCTTATTGTTATTTCTGCGGCGTTCCCTGCCTCAGGCAAGTCTGCGCTATCCGCGCCCACCTGCTTTCGCCGGGAACGTCCTGCAGCACCGCTCCGCTTCAGTTTTTCAATACGATACGACCCACGACTTTCCCCGCCCGCAGTTCGTCGATCCATTTCTGGACGTCGGCCATCGGTTCTTCCTTCATCGGCGTCGGCTTGATCTTGCCGGAGCGTGCCAGCGCCATCAATTCCTCGGCCTCGGCCAGCGTTCCCACCATGAAGCCTTCGATGGTCATGCGCTTGTAGATCCATTGCACCATCGGCAGGCTGAAATTGCCCCCCATCAGCCCGGAGACCACGATCTTGCCGCCACGCGCCACGACCGAGACCGCAAAGGCCATGGATTTTTCGTTGCCGGCAAAATCGACGATCTCGTCGAAGCCACCTTCGCTCTCCTTGATCATTCGCTTGACCACATCGGGCTCGGCCGGATCGTAGGCAACGGCGGCGCCATTGCTCAAGGCCGCCTCGCGGGCAGCCGGGCTCAAATCGGCGACCGATATTTTCTGCTTGAACATGGCTTGCGCAAACGCGAGCCCCATCATGCCGACGCCGCCGAGCCCGATCAGCAGCAGATTGCGCTGCCGGGGCCGGTCGACCAGGCGCTTCAGCGCGCCATAGGCGGTGACGCCCGAGCACATCAGCGTCGCCGCCTGGTTGACCGGCAGCGGGTCGTAATCCAGCAGATATTTGGCGTCCGGCACCAGCACGTGGCTGGCGAAGCCGCCGTCGATGGCGACGCCGAGAAAGCGCTGCTTGACGCACAAATTCTCGTCGCCGTTGATGCAGTCGCGGCACTGGCCGCAGCCGATCCAGGGGAAAACCGCCTTCTTCCTGCCGATCAGGTCCTTTGAGACGTCGGGGCCGACTTCCTCGACCACGCCGGCGATCTCATGCCCCAGCGTGAAGGGCAGCGTCATGCCGCGCGTGGTATCGAGCTTCTTGCCGCCGCCGAGGTCGGCGTAGCCATCCTGGATGTGCAGGTCGGAATGACACAATCCACAGCGTTCGATGCGGACCAGCACTTCGTTGCCTTGCGGCTTCGGTGCGTCGACGATGGTTTCGCACAAGGGCGCATCGAATTTGACGAGCGATTGACGGCGCATCAGCCCCATAGGTTTTCTCCTTAGACAGTATTTGTGTTTTCGTTGCGTATTTTGGTCAATTCCCGGGCCATGGCAACAAAGCCAGCGACCGAAATGGTCTCGGCGCGCCGCGTCACATCGACGTCGGCGGCGGCCGCCAGCCTGACAGGATCGACCGACAGCGACTTCAGGCTCTGGCGCAGCATCTTGCGCCGTTGGCCGAACGCCGCGGCGGCGACCTGTTCCAATGCCCGGCGGTCGCACGGCTCCGGCGCAAGCCGGGGGATCAGCCGCACCACCGATGAGGTGACTTTGGGTTGGGGCACGAAGGCCGCAGGCGAAATGTCGAACAGGATTTTTGTCTCGGCGCGCCAGTTCGCGAGCACGCCGAGCCGTCCATAGGCCTCGGCGTTTTCTCGCGCGACGATGCGGTCGGCGACCTCGCGCTGAAACATCAGCACCATCATGTCATACCAGGGCGGCCACGGCTCGATCGACAGCCAGTCGATCAGCAGCGCGGTCCCGATATTGTAGGGCAGGTTGGCGACGATCTTGGCCTTGACGTCGCCCAGCAGCGGCCGTGGATCGAACTGGGTGGCATCGGCGCAGATGATATCGAGCCGTCCGGGATAGCGCCTTGAAATCTCGTCGAGCGGCCCGAGCGCGCGCTGATCGCGCTCGATGGCGATGACGCGCCGCGCGCCCAACGCCAGTAGCGCGCGGGTCAGCCCGCCCGGACCGGGGCCGATCTCGATGATGGTGGCGTCTTCGAGCGGACCCGCCGCACGCGCGATCCGCGCGGTGAGGTTGAGGTCGAGCAGGAAATTCTGCCCCAGCGATTTGCGCGCCGACAAGGCATGCTGGCGGATGACCTCGCGAAGTGGCGGGAGGTCATCGATCGCGCTCATGCCGATTGCTGCGCCATGCGGGCGGCAAGCCGCAGGGCGGCGATCAGGCTCGACGGGTTGGCGCGGCCGGTTCCGGCGATATCGAAGGCGGTGCCGTGATCCGGCGAGGTGCGGATGAACGGCAATCCCAGCGTCACGTTGACCGCGTCGTCGAATGCCACCGTCTTGATCGGGATCAGCGCCTGATCATGGTACATGCAGATCGCGCAGTCATAGGTTTTGCGTGCCGCGTCGTGAAACATCGTGTCGGCGGGCAGCGGTCCCCTGACGTCGATGCCGTCCGCGCGCAGCGTCTCGATGGCCGGGGTCACGATCTCCAACTCCTCGGTGCCGAGCGTGCCGTCCTCCCCGGCATGGGGATTGAGGCCGGACAGCACGAGGCGCGGATTGGCAAGCCCGAAACGGGCCTTCAAATCCGCAACCACGATGCGGGCGGTGGAAACGATGAGATCATGCGTGAGCCGCGTAATCGCCTCCTGCAGCGGAACGTGGATCGTCACGGGAACGACGGCGAGAGCGGGCGACCACAACATCATCACCGGCTGTGGCGTACGACCGCCCGAAGCGGCGAGCTCGGCGAGGAATTCGGTATGGCCGGGATGAGGAAATCCGGCGCGATAGAGCACGCTCTTGGCGATCGGGTTGGTGACGACGGCGGCGGCCCGTCCGGCCGCAACATCGGCGACCGCCTGCCGAATCGATGATATCGCCGCATCCGCGCTGGTGTCGTCCGGCAGCCCGGGCCGCGCTTTGGCGATCGAGCCGGTCGCCACCACCGGCAATGCATCGGGGAAGGTCGCGAGCGTATCCTCAGGCCTGACGTCGGCAAGCCTGATATCCAGTCCGAGCGTTTTCGCTCGGTCACGCAGCAGGCCGCCATCGCCGAGCCAATAGAACGGCGGAAGCTTCAGTTCACTGCGGTGCAGCCACGCCTTGATGGTGATGTCTGGCCCGATGCCGGCGGGTTCGCCTGAGGTCAGCGCGAGGGGCTTTGCCATGCATCAACGATATTCGATCATCGCGGCCTTGCGGATCTGCGCCAGATACGCCTTCGACTTCGCTTCGAATTTCTCGGCGAACATCTTTTCCCGGATCGCCTTTTTCTGCGGGGTATCGACCGTGGTGGGCTTTCTGCCGCACAGCGCGACCATCTCGACGCCCTGTTTTGTCACCTCGGGCGGAGTGAGATGCCCGATCGGGGTGCTGTCAAGCACCTGACGAAGGGCGGCCGGGATATCGGCCGAGGTTTTCGTGACGGCTTCGCGGATCGCGGCGTTCTGCATCGACTTGAAGTACGAGTTCGCCTCGTCGCAGGTCTGCACGCGGGACCGCAGGGTTTCGGCGTCCTTGCGCCTGAGTTCGATCGCACTCGGTGACGATCCACGCGGTAGGATCAGGACGACCGGCTGCATCTTGTATTCAAAGCTCTCGACCTTGTCGTCTTTGTTGTCGCCGGCATCGCCCTGGGCGCCCTGAGTCTGGGCGGCAGTGTTGACCTCGCGCTCGCCGACCTGGAGGCTCTCCTTGTAGCGGCCGCGAACCAGGCCGGCCCAAACCATGTCGGCCTTGATGCGCTGCTTCAGCGTGTCGGGGCGAATGCCCTGGCTCTCCAGCGATTTGGACAGTTGGTCGGGCGTGATCCGCATCCGTGAACTCATTTCGGCGAACGATGCGTCGATGTCGGACGAGGACGGGTCGACGCCGAACTGCTTCGCTTCCTTGATCTTCACTTTCTGATCGATCAGTTCCTCGATCACTTCCTGCCGGGTCGGCTGTTTGTGCGTCGACAGGAAATCCAGCTTGGTGCGCTGCTCGATGTCGAAATTGGTGATCGGCTCGCCATTGACCATGACGGCGACGGATTGCGCATATGACGGCGTTGCGCCCGTCGTCAGGGCCAAGGCCACTGCGAAGGCCACGGCACAACCAGAGACCAGCCGTGGAAGCCGCTGAAGCAATGTGGTCGTCATGATCATCGTCGCTATGTCAACCGATCAGAAAGGGATCCGGAACGCGCCGGTAGTTCGTTTGCCGATCGCGTGCCGATCCCGGATTTACTGAATCTGCCCGCCGCCCGCCGTCGTGGAGGATTGAGCGATGGTTCGCAGACCGATCTGCAGCATGAATGCGTGAGTCAGCACCGGCGGCGTAGCGCCGGCAGCATAGGAATAGGACGTGACGTAGTTGGCCGCCAGCACGAAGCAGTCATCCACGTAGCCGGCGCCGATCACATATTGGTTGATCTGGTTGGCGACAAGATCCCACCGGGCGGAGCCGGTCACCACCCAGTTGGCGGCCAGCTTGACCGAACCGCTGGTGAGAATGCCCTCGCGGCGCGTCAGATATCCCAGTTCCGGTTGCGGCGCATAGTTGCCGTACAGCATGCTGAGCGACCAGCGATCGAAATTGGCGCGGCCTTCTACCTCGAGCCGGTTGGCGCTGCCGGTCGCTTCATCCAGTCGCGCACGGGTGGAGAAAGTATAGGTTCGGTTCGGCGAGTACGAGAGGCTGGTGACATAGTCCGATACCGGCTTGTCCAAACCTGAGTCGATTCCGGTATTGTTTGCGTCGGCCACCGCGAAGGAATTGAGGCCGAACAGCTGGTAGGATTGTCCGAACACCGCGGTAACGGTGCCGCCGTGGTCGAATTGCGTGGTGGCCTGCACGCCGGCATTGGCGCGGCCGCCACCTTCGACGCGGTCATAGCCGGAGAACTTGTCGACGCTGAACAGGTTCGAGGTGTCGAAGGTCATGCTCTGCGCGTCTTCGTTCGGCAACTTGCCTGCATCAGGTTCGTTGGGACGAATGATGACCTGTGCGATCGGCTCGATCGTCGTGGTGCCCCACGGCTGAATGTTGATGAAGGGGTAGCGATATTCGAGGCCGACCGTCGGCATCACCCGCAGCGCCTGGGTGTCGCCGGTGGGAAGGAAGTTCGAAACGCCCGGCTGGTTGGAGATCGACGCGTCGATCGCATCGGCCCGCAGGCTTGCGAACGGCGTCCAGATCTCGCCCCAGGAATCCGTGTACGACCGGCGCCAATCCACTTCGCCGGTGGCGCGCGTGTAGGTGCCGGGCATGCCGCGCAGCAGGCAGTTTGGCCGCGCTATGTTCTGGGCCGGATCGGCCGATGTCGGCAGGCAGGTGCCGTTGGCGAGCGCGGTTGCGGTGGTGGGATCGAAGGCCGCGGTTTCACGCGTCAGGCTGGTGAAATTGCCTTTGTAGCTGACCTCGCCACCCAGTACCGAGTGGTTGATGACGTTCGAATAGTCGATGACCGGGGCGACCACGGGCACCTGATTTTGCAGGCCCGAAAAGCTCAGATAGTAGATCGTGCGCGCGTCGAAATAGCTGCGATTGCCCACGCCGGTCAGGTAAAGCTGCGAGATCGCCTCGGTCGGCAGGTTCAGGAACGAGCCCAGCGGGTCCTTGTACTGGGCCAGCCGGTAGTCGGACATGAAGTAGTAGTCCGAGAGCAGAACGCCGTCCCAGCCCCATACCCATTTGTCGCTGAGCGCGAACTGGCCCTTGCTTTCGATGCCGCCGCGGAATTGACGATCGCCGGGTTGACCGGCGAAGGCGCCGGGATCCTGCTGGTCGATACCGTAAGCGCGGATCTGATACGAACCATTCAGCAGCCGCTGGCGGAATTCGGCCTGGAACAACACGCCCTGCTGCGTAGTGAAGCGTGGGTTGAAGGTCGCGTCATAGTCCGGCGCGATGGCCCAGTAGAACGGCGTTTCGACGCCATAGCCGAACGCGGTGTACGAGGAGAAGCCCGGCATCAGGAATCCGGTCTTGCGCTTCACGGTCGGATCCGGCGTCGAGAAGTACGGCATGTACGCCATCGGAACGCCGAAGAATTCCAGCTGGGCGTTCTCGAAATAGAGCATCTTCTCATTCTGGTCGTGAATGATGCGTGCGCCCTTGACCTGCCACAGCGGCGGCTTCTTCGGATCGTCCTTACAGGGCGCGCAGGCGGTATAGACGCCGTTTTCGAACACCGTGTAGTTGCCGCTGCTGCGGTCGGAGCGGGTCGCGGCCATGCGCGTGTTGTCGGCGGTGTCGACCCGCAACGAATCGACGAATCCGTCGCGATAGTCGTCGCTCAGATCCATGATGTTGGCGTAGGTGATTTTGCCGTCCGCATCGGTCATGCGGATATTGCCTTCGGCGTGCAGCCGCTTGGTCTTCTGGTCGTAGATGACCTTGTCGGCCTCGACGCTGGTCCCGTTATAGAACATCTGCACGTTGCCGACCGCCGACACCCGCGAGTTGTTGTAATCGTAGTCGACCTCGACCGCCTGGACGAGCATCTGCCCGTCGCTGGCGGTCCTCGGCGGCTTTGGCCGGGCAGGGATCGGGTTGTAGGTGAAACCTTGCGCCGCAGCGGGGGTGCTCACGGCCACGCCGAGCGCGCCGGCGCCGATCAGCCCGACAATCAATGCGACAATGGGGCCACGAATGGCGGCCAAGAGGGTACGCTGACGGCGCACGGATGCGCACCGCCGGAACGCGGACAACCTAACTTGGCGGGCGGCGACAACAGCCACTACCCGTCCTCCTGGTACAGCAAGGCCAAAAAGCCGGTGAGGCCGCCCACGCACACGGGCAACCACGCCGCAGCGATCGGATTCATCAACTCAGCCTTGCTCAAATCCTCAGTTACTTTCGACAGCACGTAGAGCAGAAAGCCTGCGCCCACGCCACTCAAAACCATCTTTTGCACGCCGCCGAAACGGAAGAACCGAAGGCTCACGGAAGCGGCCAACATCACCATTGCAGCCAGCAAAAACGGCTGTGCAATGAGCTTGTGGTACTGCAACCGGTAGCCGGCGGTCGCGAATCCGGTGCTTTCGGACGACCGGATATAGCCCGGCAGTTGCCAAAAAGACACAGTTTCCGGGGTGGAGAAACTGTTGCGCACCTGGGCTGGCGTCAGGCTGGTCGGCAGCTTGAAACTTTCCTGCTCGACCGGTGCTGCGTTGAGCGAGTAGCGCCGCACGCCCTTGAACAGCCAGTAGCCGTCCTCGAGGGTGGCTTCGCGGGCCTCGATTCGCTGCTGGAACTGCAAAGCGTTGTCGAACGTGAATACCGTCAGTCCGGTCAGCCGCACACCCTGCTGCTGGCTGCGGGCGGCATTGATGATGGTTTGACCGTCGTCGTTGATCTGATTCAGCCAGAAGCCGGAGGCGTCCGCGATGCCGCCGCCGCCGGGCGCCGAACCCATGATCTCGGCCTCCATTTTCTTCGACAGCTCGCGCAGATTGGCCGACATCGGATTGTACAGCGTGGTGGCCATGATCCCGAGCAGGATCGAACTCGCCAGCGCCGGGGCGATGAACTGCCAGGCGGAGACGCCGGCGGCGCGCGCAATCACCAGTTCCAGCCGGCGCGACAGCGCGAGGTAACAGGTCATGGCGCCGATCAGCATGCAGAACGGCATCAGCTTTTCGAGCAATTGCGGCACCCGGAACAGCGATGTTTCCGCGACCATGATCGCGGAAGCCGACGCGATCCCTGAGGTCTTGCGCACCATCTCGATGTAATCGACCAGCACCAGCAGCACGAAGATGCTGATAAACACCCCCAGCGCCGACATCACGAATCGACCGGCAAAGTAACGCCCGAGCGTGTTGGTCATCATGCTCATGCGGCGGCCGGACGTCGGAACAGCCGCAGCAGGCGTTCGTTGGATTTATTAATGGCTTCCAGCAGCGCAGGCGGCGGTTCGATGACGACGCCTGCGATGATGATCCAGATGCCGGCGCCGATCGCCGTGAACAGCGTCAGATACTGCACCAGCGGGGCGATAGCCGATTTCACTGCCATCACCGTGCAGGCGAATCCGATCATCCGCACGCCGAACACCGCGAGAATCGAACCACCGATCGAGAAGTTGCGGCTCTGACGCGTGGTGCGCGGCGTGCCGAGAAAGGCGAAGGTCAGCGCGGCGAACGCAAAGGGATAGATCGGCGACATGAAGCGATCATGCAGTTCGGCGCGGAACTGGCCGGGCAACTGCTTGTAGATCGCATCGTTTTCGTCGGGGCTGAGCAGTTCCCAGAAATAGCGTTCGCGAATCCCCAGCGCTACGCTTTGATCGTGGTTGGAGAATTTCGACATGTCGAAGGCGTAACGGCCGAACGCCACCATGGCCGGATCGGTCTTGTCGGCTTCCAGCCGCTCCAGATTGCCGTCCTCGAGAATCAGGAACGAACCGCTGTCGTTTTTCAGCACGGTGCCGTGGTCGGCGTAGATGCTGACGCGTTCCTTGGGATCGCGGCGGTCGTCGACGAACACGCCGCCGAGCAATCCGCCCGGTTTGCGCTCGCGGATGCGGATGGTGAGGTTCTGCTCGAGCTGCGCGAATCGGCCGGGCTGCAGGATGTTGGTCAGCACGTCGGCGGTGATGTCGGCGTTCCATTGCTTGATTCGTCGCAAACCGTCCGGCGCCATGTAGGCGGAGAGGAAGGTGACCATCGCCGCCACCACGCAGGTGGCATAGAGGAACGGACGGAATAGCCGGAATGGCGACATGCCGGCTGCGTTTATCACGATGATTTCGGAATCGGTGGCGAGCTTGTTGAGGGTGTGGGAGACAGCGATCATCAGTGCGATCGGCGCGATGATGCTCAACAGCGATGGAATCACCAGGCTGGTGACCCCGAGGAAGGTCAGGATGGTCTGACCCTGGCTGGTCATCAGGTCGATATCGCGCAACGCCTGCGTAATCCAGATCACGCCCGTCAGGCTAATCAGGACCAGCGCAAACGACCCAAGAGTCGTGCGAAAGATATACTTGTCGATCGACCCCATCGTCTCCGTACGATCCCAACCTTAACTGGAACCGCGGCTTGCGACCAATCCTGAAATCAGGATCCCCTATGGTCGCGCCGCGCTGCTCCAGGCAGCCCCACTTGTCTCACTACCATCCCTTTGATCCGTCAACAAAATGGCTGCGCCGTGGCACCCTTAGGATATGGTTAATAATTCACCTTATGTGGCCTTCCGGCCACGGGCGCTTGGCTTTGCGCACCTGGGCAGGCCATAGTGCAGAGGAAGTTGTCTTGGAAGATGCTCTTGACGGACGTGCAGCCCCGCCAAAGCGAACATCGACCGGGTTTTCCCGCCCGGTTACAGCCTGATTTTTGGAGGATTTGCCCATGTCCGACGCCGTCAAGGTCGGCTTCGTCCCGTTTTCCGCCGCCTCGCGCGGCATTCTCGTCGTGTTCTGCGACGACTCGTTGAAATTCGGCGCCGCGGCCCGCAAGGCGCTGGGAACGGCAGTCGATCTGGTTGGGCGCGTCGCTGCGGCCAACCGGTTCAAGGGCAAGAGCGGCGCGGTGCTGGATATTCTGGCGCCCCAGGGCCTCAAGGCCTCGCGCCTGATCGTGGTCGGCATCGGCAAGCTGTCGGCGATCAAGGATCATGATTTTCTCAAGCTCGGCGGCGTGATCGCCAGCAAACTGCGCGCCGGCGGCGATGCCGTGACGGTTATCGCCGATTTGCCTGATGCGGCCATGAAGCCGGAACAGGCCGCCGCGATCGGCGCGGGCGTGCGGCTGCGCGCCTACACATTCGATCGCTACAAGACCAAGAAGAAAGACGGCGAGGACACCGCCTTGCGCGCCGACGTTTCGCTGGCTGTCGCAGACGCCGGCGCGGCACGCAAAGCCTTCACCCCCGACGCGCATATCGTCGATGGCGTGATCCTGGCGCGCGAGCTCGTCAACGAGCCGCCGAACGTACTTTATCCTGTGGAGTTCGCCCGTCGCGCCACGCAGCTACGAAAAGTCGGCGTCGATGTCGAAGTGCTGGACGTCAAGGCGATGACGAAACTCGGAATGGGCGCGCTGCTCGGCGTTGGTCAGGGCTCGACGCAGCCCAGCCGGACGGTGATCATGCGCTGGAACGGCGGCAAGCGCGGCGATGCGCCGGTCGCGTTCATCGGCAAGGGCGTCTGTTTCGACACCGGCGGCATCTCGATCAAATCCGCCGGCGGCATGGAGGACATGAAGGGTGACATGGGCGGCGCGGCCTGCGTCGTCGGGCTGATGCACGCGCTCGCCGCGCGTAAAGCGCGGGTCAATGTGGTCGGTGCCATCGGGCTGGTCGAGAACATGCCGGATGGCAACGCGCAGCGTCCCGGCGACATCGTCACCTCGATGTCCGGCCAGACCATCGAGATCATCAACACCGACGCCGAGGGCCGCTTGGTGCTGGCCGACGTGCTCTGGTACGTGACCAGGAAGTTCAAGCCGAAATTCATGGTCGATCTCGCCACGCTGACCGGCGCGATCATGGTGGCGCTCGGCACCGAGCATGCCGGCATGTTTTCCAACAATGACGAATTGGCCGAGCGGCTCTCGAAGGTCGGAATCGAGACCGGCGAAAAGGTCTGGCGCATGCCGCTCGGTCCCGAATACGACAAGCAGATCGACTCGCAATTCGCCGACATGAAGAACACCGGCGGCCGCCATGGCGGTTCGATCACCGCGGCGCAGTTCCTGCAGCGTTTCGTCGACGGTACGCCCTGGGCGCATCTCGACATCGCGGGAACCGCGATGGGGGCGCCGAAGACCGAGATCAATCACAGTTGGGGTTCGGGCTATGGCGTGCGCCTGCTGGAGCGCCTGGTCGCGGACTATTACGAAGCCAAGAAATAGCGGGCAAATAGCAAAGAAATAGCCGAAAGATAGCCGAAGCCGGATGACGGAAGTTCTGTTCTACCATCTGCAGGACATGACGCTCGAAAACGTGCTGCCGCCGTTGCTCGAGAAATCACTCGAGCGCGGCTGGCGCGTGGTCGTGCAGTCGACTTCGGAGGAGCGCGCCGATGCGCTCGACGCCCATCTGTGGACCTATCGCGACGATTCGTTCTTGCCGCACGCCACATGGCGTGTCGGCGATGCGCCCGAGCAGCCGATTGTGCTGATCGCGGAGGAGGGCAATCCGAACCGGGCCAATGTCAGGTTTCTGGTCGATAACGCCGCATTGCCGGCCGATTCGGAGAGCTATCAACGGCTGGTGCTGGTCTTCAACGGCGATGACGGCGAAGCGCTTGCGGCGGCGCGCAGCGCCTGGACCGATTGCAAGGCGCGTGGCTTCGAGGTTACCTACTGGCAGGCCGACGAGCGGGGCCGGTGGCAACGACGGCAATAGCGATTCACGGCAATTAATGATAATCTGAGGTTTCGGCGCGTGGGCTTGCCCACAGCCACGGTCATGCCGCAAAGTGATGGTGGGACAGTCGCTTAGGGTCTGAGGCAGGAACTCAATTCCAGGAACTTAATTTATCGTGCGAGACAACAACGCTCATCGAAAACCGCTGCTGGCGTTGCTTCTGGCCGCGCCCCTTATGGCGGGCTGCGCGGGCGGGGCGGGCGATATGTTTCAGTCCGATCTGCTGTCCAAGGATGCGCAGTGGTTTTCGCGCACCGGCAGGTTGAGCATCAGCAACGTGTCGATCGAAACGCCTCCGCTGACCCCCAACAAGCCGATTACGGCGGAAGATCTGGTCAGTGCAGACGGCCTTTGCCCCGGCATGGCGCCGCCGGCCGGACCCTCTGACGCCAACGCCCTGACCGATGGTGCGGCTGGCGCGCCGCCGCCGAGCACAACCGGTACCGTGGCGCTGGGTCATACCGAATGCGACGTCGTGCGCGGCATTGGCGCGCCTGGCAGCGTCAATCTGTCGAACAATTCGCGCGGCGATCGGGTCGCGGCCATCACCTATTCGCAGGGGCAACGCGCCGGGATCTATACGTTCACCGCTGGGCGTCTGACCTCGATCGAGCGTGGGCCCGAGCCGGTGGTACAGCCGAAGCCTGCCAAGGTCGCGAAGAAGAAGCCGAAGCCGGCGGCGACCTGACCGCCGCCGCACGCGTCGTTTCGATCAATTCCAAATCAGATTAACCCGCCGCCTCGTCATATTGCGAGCTGGCTTCCAGCCATTGTTCCTCGGCGCGCAGCAAGGCGCTGGCCGCGCCGGCGCGGGCCTTGCTCAATTGGGCCGCCTGCTTCGGATCGCGCGTGAATAGATCCGGCAGCGCCAGCGCTGTATCGATTTTCGCGATAATGCCGTTGATGCGCGCGATTTCGGCTTCGGCATCGGAAATCTTCTGCTTCAGCGGCACGCGCTTTTCGCCCTTGGCGCGTTGCGGCTTGTCGCGGCCGTTGCCACGCTCGTTGTTGCGGTCACGTGAATTGGTGCGCATGCCGCGCGCCGACAGCACCATGCGCCGGTAATCGTCGAGGTCGCCGTCATAGTTGGTGACCGCATGGTCGGCCACGACCCACAATTGATCGGCGCAGGCTTCGATCAGATAACGATCATGCGAGACCATGATGACCGCGCCGGGGAATTCATTGATCGCTTCCGCAAGTGCTGCGCGACTGTCGATGTCGAGATGGTTGGTCGGCTCGTCGAGAATGATCATGTTGGGGCCGAAGAAGGTCGCAAGCCCCAACAGCAGCCGCGCTTTTTCACCGCCCGACAGGCTCTTGACCACGGTATCGCCGGCCTTGCCGGAGAAGCCGATCGCGCCGACGCGGGCGCGTACCTTGCTCTCCGGCATATCGGGCATCAGCTTGCGGACGTGATCGTAGGGCGAGCCGTCGAGATTGAGTTCATCGACCTGATGCTGGGCGAAATATCCGATCGAGAGCTTTTCTGCGCGGGTGACGTGGCCGGAGAACGGCGGCAGCTTGCCCGCGAGCAGCTTGACCAGCGTCGATTTGCCGTTGCCGTTGGAGCCGAGCAGGGCGATGCGGTCGTCGGTATCGATGCGCAACGTGACGCGATTGAGCACGGGTTTTTTCGGATCGTACCCGACCGAGACATCGTCGACCGCGATGATCGGCGGCGACAGCATCTTCTCGGGCGTCGGAAAGCTGATTTCGCGCACATCCTGTGTCACCAGCGCGGTGACGGGCTTCATTCGCTCCAGCATCTTGACGCGGGATTGGGCCTGGCGTGCTTTCGAGGCCTTGGCCTTGAAGCGATCGACAAAGTCCTGCAGCCGCTTGCGCTCGTCGGCCTGCCGCCTAGCGTGCTTGGCGTCGAGCATTTCGCGGGTCGCGCGCTGTTCCTCGAACGACGAATAGGTGCCTTTGTAAAGCGTCAGCTTGCCGCGATCGAGATGCAGGATCTGATCTACCGACGTATCGAGCAGATCGCGGTCATGGCTGATGACGATCACGGTGCGCGGATAGTTCGCAAGATGATCCTCGAGCCACAGCGTGCCTTCGAGATCGAGATAGTTGGTCGGCTCGTCGAGCAACAGCAAATCGGGTGCTGCGAACAGGGTCGCTGCGAGCGCCACGCGCATCCGCCAGCCGCCGGAGAATTCGGAGCAGGATCGGGTCTGGTCGGCGGTGGAAAATCCGAGACCGCTCAGAATGGCGGCGGCGCGGGCAGGGGCCGAATGGGCGTCGATATCGACGAGCCGGGTCTGGATGTCAGCGATTCTGGTCGGATCATGCGCGGTGTCGGCTTCGCGCAGCAATGCTTCGCGTTCCAGATCGGCCTTCAGCACCACGGTGATCAGGCTTTCCGGACCGTCCGGCGCTTCCTGCGCGAGGCTGCCGACGCGCCAGCGCGGCGGAATGCTGATGCTGCCGGTTTCGGTCGGCAACTCGCCGCGGATGGCGTGGAACAAGGTCGATTTACCGACGCCATTGCGGCCGACGAAGCCGACGCGCGCGCCTGGTACGATCTGCACGGAGCTATTGTCGATCAGCAGCCGTCCGGCGATCCGGATCGATATGTCGGTGATTGAAAGCATCCGGCCTTGTCACCGGACACGCCGCCAAACGCAACCCGTTTGTGCGTAAAATGTCGCGAACCGCCCCGCTAACCGCGATGCATCCGATTGGTTCCGCTGGAGCTTTCATCCCGCCGCCGCAGCTCGTCCAGCAGATGTTCCAGGTGCGACGACGGTGGCATGGCGTCCGGGCGCAGATCGCGTTGCAGCCGCTCGCCGACGGCATTGCAAATCGAGCGGCTGGTCGTCGGATCCATCATCTCGCTGTCATCGTTGAGTCGTTTGTTCATCATCAGGGTCTGCTTCGGACTGTTTGCGTGCACATTGCATAATCAAGTCGCAGGTGCGGGAATTGTTTCGCTCAACTGACACTTTCCGTGCGCGGCTGGTAAAGGCGGAGTGAAAGCCCGCCGAATGGTTCCGGCCAAAAATTGAGAAAAAAAGCCCCGGCGCTGGCGCTGCCGGGGCTTTTCGACGCCTAATCGGTCGATCGAGATCAGTAGCAGCGGTTGATCAGGCGCCAACGGGGTCCCCAGGGAGTCGGGACCAGCCGCCGCACGTAGCAGCCGCCGTAGCCATAACCATAGCCGTAATAAGCGGGCCCGCCGACATAGAAGCGTGGAGCAGCCCAGCCGCCGTGCCATCCACCGTGCCAACCGCCACCGCCATGCCAGCCACCCCAGGCCGAGGCGGAGGTCGGCGCCAACGCGGCCATACCAAGCGAAGCCGCAGCCAATACAACAAGCGACAGTTTGCGAAACATGATGAATCTCCTCGAGGTTCGGCGCCACCAGCGCCATCGCGTTCCCGGATGCCTCCTTCAGGCTAGGCGGCATTCGGTTGACGGCAGGTTAGGCGGGATCACGTGAACCGGACCGGTACGCTTATTTCAGAATGGGTTCATCTGGATGAAATCGCTGTAATTTTGGGCATGGAAGCCATCGCCGGATGGCCCCGGCCTTACGCGATTGAGGCCATTTCGCCGGATCGCTTGCCGTCTCGCGATGGCGCCGATATAAGCCCCGCAACTCCCATCAGCGGTTTTCAAGGACGAGATTATGGCGATTGAACGCACCTTTTCGATTATCAAGCCGGACGCGACCGAGCGCAATCTGACCGGCGCGATCAACGCCCTGATCGAGAAAGCCGGCCTTCGCATCGTGGCGCAGAAGCGCATTCGCATGACCCGTGAGCAGGCCGAAACCTTCTATGCCGTTCACAAGGCGCGGCCGTTCTTCGGCGAACTGGTCGATTTCATGATTTCCGCGCCGGTCGTGGTGCAGGTGCTCGAGGGCGAAAACGCTGTTCTCAAACATCGTGACGTGATGGGCGCAACCGATCCCTCCAAGGCTGCCGACGGCACCATCCGCAAGCTGCATGCGAAGTCGATCGGCGAGAACTCGGTGCACGGTTCGGATGCCGCCGAGACCGCGGCGATCGAAATCGCACAATTCTTCTCGGGCAACGAGATCGTCGGCTAATTGACGCTGATTTCGGCGCGCCCTTCCGCTGAAACCAGCCGCGAGGGCCGTCCGGCCAACAGGGGCGGGCTGTGAACGGGCTATTGCAGGTCTTTGATGCCGCCAGCGTCAGCGCGTTGCTGACGCAATTCCAGGCCGATCTGCAGTCACCGACATTCTGGCTCGCGGTCGGCAAGATCATCTGGATCAACGTGCTGTTGTCGGGCGACAACGCGCTTGTCATCGCGATGGCCTGCCGCGGTCTCGCGCCCCGGCAGCGCGTCTGGGGCATGACGATCGGGGCCGGCATCGCCGTGATCCTGCTGATCGCCTTTACCGGCATCGTCGCGAAGCTGATGGTGCTGCCTTATCTGAAACTGGTCGGCGGTCTTGCCTTGCTCGTGATCGCCGCCAAGCTCCTGGTCCCGGAAGGCGAGGGCGACGATGTCACCGCCGGCACCAGCCTGTGGCATGCGATCCGGATTGTGGTGATCGCCGACATCGTCATGAGCCTCGACAACGTCATCGCGGTTGCCGCAGCCGCCAATGGCGAGTTGCCGCTGCTGATCCTGGGGCTCGCCGTCAGCATCCCCATGATCATCGCGGGCGCAGCCCTTATCATGCTGGTGCTGGACCGGTTTCCGATCCTGATCTGGCTCGGCGCGACCTTGCTGGGCTGGATCGCCGGCGATGTGATCGCGACCGATCCGGCCGATCATCCCTTGCTGCAGCGAATTCTCGACGGCCAGATCGCCTTCAATTTCGATGCGACCTCATCGATCTTCAACTGGTCGCCGCATATCCGTCTCGATGGCGACGTTGACGAATATCTCTGCTCGATTCTCGGCGCGGTCACCGTGCTGGTGGTGGGCTCGATCTGGCGGCGGCGCAAGCTGCGCGCCATGGAAGCGCCTGCCGCGATTTAAGCGCGAGCGCATCTGCCTCATCTGGATTCGCGACAAATAGCCGCCACACGTCCGCGCCCTTTTGCGCTAGCGAAGGCAGGTGCAGTCTTTGCTGGAGGTCCGATTGACCTGGTTTTCGGAACTTTTCGATCCGTCCGCAATCAGCGTCATGCTTGGGCAATTCCTTGGTGAAGTCCATCATCCGCGATTCTGGGTGGCTCTCACCGAGATCATCTGGATCAACGTGCTGTTGTCCGGGGACAATGCGCTCGTGATAGCGCTTGCATGCCGTGGGCTTCGGCCGCGGCAGCGGCTGTGGGGCATGATCCTCGGCGCCGGTGCTGCGGTGGTCCTGCGCATCATCTTTACCGGCATCGTCGCCACCTTGATGGAATTGCCCTACCTCAAGCTGGTCGGCGGCCTGGCGCTGATCGTGATCGCCGCAAAACTCCTCGTGCCCGAACAGGATGAGGAAGAGTTGCAGTCGGCGTCGCATCTCTGGGCGGCCGTGCGGATCGTTGTGGTCGCCGATATCGTGATGAGTCTGGACAACGTCATCGCGGTTGCGGCAGCCGCCAATGGCAGCGTGCCGCTGTTGATCCTGGGACTTGCGATCAGCGTCCCCCTGATCGTCGCGGGTGCCGCGCTGATCATGGCGCTGCTCAATCGGCTGCCGATTCTGATATGGGTCGGAGCGACGCTGTTGGGCTGGATCGCCGGCGACGTCGCCGCGACCGATCCGGCCATTCATTCCAAACTGGAGACGTTTTTCGCTGGTGCATTCGGCGCCAGGCTCGACGCACTATCGGCGTCGCTCGGTTTTACATCGCGCTTCGCGCAAGGCGGCAATGGCGGCGAGATCGCATGCGGTGTCGTCGGCGTTATCCTGGTGCTGGTCGTAGGGACGCTCTGGCGTCGGCGCAGGCTGCGTCAGATCGAACGGCCCGTATTGTCGCCTGCGGGCGAGGCGGGTGCGATGGATCGTGCCGCTGACACGATCAGCTAATGCTTGGCCGACAATGCGTCACGCGCCTTGGACAAGGCTTCGAGTTCGGCGTTCTGATGTTCGAGCCGTTCCGCTATCCGCTCTTCGTTACGATCACCGGAGGCGCCCGCGGCCTGCTCGATCAATTGCCGGATATTGTCCCTGACAAGGGCGATGCGGTTTTCCAGTTCGGTCAATGACAGGGCGCTGTAGTCGGCCATGGCCATGTTCTCCGGTAAAGTGCTGCTGCGACGTTAGCCACGGTCGCACCCGGGGCCTACCGATATATTTTACCGCCGGATGGAACATTTTCGTGGCGACTTTAGCGTTTTCGAGCCAACGGGTCGCGCGAATGCGCGCCCGATGACAGGCTCCGTGGCAGCCGGTTCGGGTGAAGAAAAACGCGTCAAAACAAAAACCTGGAGGCCGGTTCTGATTCAATCAGAACCGATCGGGTTCTAGCGCCGCACGATCGATCCGGAGCGGCCGACCAGCCGCGCCAGCTGCTTGAAGCGGCTGCCAACGCGATCGGCGACCAGATCGACCAGGCGGTGTTCGAACACCAGCATCAGCTTGCGGCTGCCGCTTCGAAAGTGCGTGGCGGGCAACACGCCCGGTCGTGCGGCCGACACCAGATGGGCAACCCGGAATGCCGCCCCCAGGACACGCGCGCGCTCGACCATGGCCGGTGGCACCAGTTCGCGTATCAGCGCCGGCGGCTCGTTTTCCTCGCTGAGGCCCGCGTAGCGGTAGAACACCGACAGCGCGATAAACGCCCGTCCCTGATGGCCGATCGAACCGAAATTTCCGTTGGTGATGAGATTGAGCGTCTGCTCGCCGCGATAGTCGGGATGCACGCGCCATCCGATGTCCGACAACAGGCAGGCGGCGTGGCGCATGCGGCGGTCTTCATCGGTCTCCCGCAGCTTCGCGACCCTGACCAGACGATCGGTCCAGCCGATCAGTTCCTGCGCGTGGCGCGCGGAGCGCGACAATAACTGGTTCAGATCCTGCGCGGCGCAGATCAATCCGTCCTTGGCGCGCTCGGTCTGCGGCAGCATCTCGTAGAGCAGGCCTTCGCGCACGCCGAAGGTCGAGAATACGATGGTTTTCGGCTTGGCGACGCGAATGATGTATTCGAGCACGAGCGCCGCATAGGTCAGTAGCGGCCGCCGTGCATCGGCGATGACCTCGATATTGGCGAGCATGTTGGCGGATGCGAGCCGGCGCAGCCGCTGCGCGAAATCGAGCGCGTCCGCGGCCGGTATCGAATAGCCGTGCATCACCCGGAGCGGATAGCCGCTCTGGACGATGTGAATGCGCGCCAGCGCACGCCAGGTGCCGCCGACCGCATAGAAGGTGCGGCCGCGGCCGGCCTTGAGCTGCATCACGCCGGCCAGATCGGTGCGCACGATACGTTCGGCACGCTTGAGCGATTTATGCGAGGCGTCCAGCAAAGCGAGGCTTCCGAGCGGCAGCGTCACGCCGCTGCGCACGCGATTGCCGTGGACGTCGATCAATTCGAGCGAGCCGCCGCCGAGATCGCCGACAATGCCGTCGGGGTTGTGAACGCCGGAGACGACGCCGAGCGCCGACAATTTGGCTTCGCGCGGGCCCGAGAGGATTTCGATCGGCACGCCGCAGATGCGTTCGGCCTTGGCGATGAAATCAGGGCCATTGGTGGCGTCGCGGCAGGCGGCGGTGGCGATCGCGTAGACCCGGCCGACCTTCTGCACCTTGCACAAGGCGTGAAACCGCCGCAGCGACGTCAGGGCTTTCATCACCGCGTCCGGCGCCAACAGGCCGGTGCTCTGGACTTCGCGGCCCAGCCCGCACAGTGCCTTCTCGTTGAAGATGGTCACGAGACTGCGGGCCATCGATGCGTAGACGACGAGACGCACCGAGTTCGAACCGATGTCGATGACCGCGACGCTGGAGGCGCGTTTGCGCGGCCGCTTCACCGGGTAAATCCCTTATGACGGTTGCTGACGTTCGTTGCGGCGCGTGAGATGCCGTGGCGAAGATTCCTTGAGCGACTTTCCACGGCCAGACAGACTCGGATTCGTCATGAAATAGTTGTGCAGATTGAACGGCTCTTCGCCTTTCGCGGCCTTCATACGCGTTGAAGACCCGTCCGGCAACAATTGCCAGCTTTGCTCGGTATCCTTCAGGTTCGCGACCATGATTTGTTCGAGAACCTGCTGATGCACCGTGGGATTTTGCAGCGGGCAGAGCACCTCGACGCGGCGGTCGAGGTTGCGCGGCATCATGTCGGCGGACGAGATATACACAGCCGCTTTTGCCCCGGGCAGGCCCTGGCCCATGCCGAAGCAGTAGATTCGGCCGTGTTCCAGGAAACGGCCGATAATCGATTTGACGCGGATGTTCTCCGACAGCCCGGGAATTCCGGGCCGCAGGCAGCAAATGCCGCGCACCACCAGTTCGATCGCAACCCCGGATTGCGATGCCTCATACAGCGCGTCGATGATGTCAGGATCGACCAGCGAGTTCATCTTCATCCAGATCGCCGCCGGCTTGCCGTGACGCGCGTAATTGGTCTCGCCGCGAATATGTTCGAGCATGCGCTTGCGCAGCGTCAGCGGCGATACCGCCATCTTTTCGATGTCGCTCGGCTCGGCGTAACCGGTGATGTAGTTGAAGACGCGCGCGGCATCGCGGCCGATGATCGGATCCGACGTGAAGTAGGACAGGTCGGTGTAGATGCGCGCGGTGACGGGGTGATAATTGCCGGTGCCGGTGTGGACGTAAGTGGTGAGGCTGCCGCCCTCGCGGCGCACGATCAACGACAGCTTGGCGTGGGTTTTCAGCTCGATGAATCCGTACACCACCTGCACGCCGGCGCGTTCGAGATCGCGCGCCCAGCGGATGTTGGCTTCCTCGTCGAACCGCGCCTTGAGTTCGATCAGCGCGGTCACCGATTTGCCGGCCTCGGCGGCTTCCGCCAACGCGCGCACGATCGGCGAGTTGTTCGAGGTGCGATAGAGCGTCTGCTTGACGGCGACGACATCGGGGTCGCGCGCCGCCTGCTGCAGGAACTGCACCACGACGTCGAATGATTCATAGGGGTGGTGGACGATCAGGTCTTTCTGCCGGATCGCGGCAAAGATATCGCCGCCATGATCGCGCACGCGCTCGGGATGGCGCGGCACATAGGGCACGAATTCAAGATCGGGACGGTCGAGCCGTGTCAGTTGCGACAATTCGTTCATCGCCAGCACGCCATCGACCAGCAGAACCTCGTCGGGGGCGGTCGACAGCGCGTGCTGCACGAAGGCGCGCAACTCGTCCGGCATCTTGGCTTCGATTTCGAGCCGGATCACCGATCCGCGCCGCCGCCGCTTCAGCGCGGTTTCGAACAGGCGGACCAGGTCTTCGGCTTCTTCTTCGATTTCGAGTTCGGAATCCCGGATAATGCGGAACGCACCCTGGCCCTTGACGGTATAGCCGGGGAACAGCCGGCCGATGAACAGGCCGGTGGCTTCCTCCAGCGTGATCAGCCGCACCGAGCCATCCTTGCCGGCGGGCATGCGGATGAAGCGGTCGATCTTGCCGGGCATGCGGATCAGCGCGTTCATCGGCTTGCCGTCGGCGACGCGCGCCAGATGCAGCGCGACGGTAAAGCCGAGGCTCGGGATGAACGGGAAGGGGTGCGCCGGGTCGATCGCGAGCGGCGTCAGCAGCGGGAAAATATTGTGGAGGAAATGATCCTCGATCCAGGCCCGCTCGGTCTTGGTGACATCGCGGCCATCGATCAGAACGATACCGACGCCGGACAGGATTCCGCGCAGGTCGCGCCAGATCGCCTGCTGGTCGTTGGCAAGCTTGGAGACCGCCTCGTTGATCAGCGCCAGCTGCTCGGAGGGGGTCAGGCCGTCGGGGCTGCGCTCGGTAATGCCTTCGCGCACCTGGGCCTTGATGCCGGCGACCCGGACCATGAAGAACTCGTCAAGGTTGTTGGCGGAAATCGACAGGAACCTGACCCGCTCCAGGGAGGGGTGGCCGGAGTTGACGGATTCCTCGAGCACCCGGCGGTTGAAATGTAGCCAGGACAGTTCGCGATTGATGAAGCGTTCGGGGCTGCTGGCGATCGCCGGTACAGCCTGCGTAATCTCTTCTTTTTCTTTAATTACAATGACTTGTTCGGATTCCATTAGAATTCGATCCATCTTGAGGCGAGAGGCAGCACAGCTTGCGGCAAACGCCCGCAAACCATGTGTTACTGCGGTGACGTTTCGATGACATTGATGTCCCTGCGACGGGCGCCGTCAAGGCGCGAGCCGGCCCGGGATCGGGCCGGGAAGGCGGGGTGTCAGGCCCGGCAATCAGGCATTGCGCAGCAATTCGGCGGCCAGCGCCCGGGTCACCGGGCGGCCGAGCCGCAGCGCCTCGGTATCCAAAAGCTCCACGGCCTGCCGGGCCGCGGCAAAAGACCGCTCGATCCGGGTGGCGAGAAAGCTCACCACGGTCTCGTCGACGATCAACTGGCGGTCGGCGCAGAACTTGACGATCAGCGCCCGGAGCAACTGATCGTCCGGCGGCAACAGCGCGATGGTCGGTATCGCGCGCAGCCGTGACCGCAGGTCGCGCAGTTCGATCTCAAGCGCCGAGGCCGGGATACGCGCGGTGATCAGGACCGAGGCGGCGTCTTCCCGCGCCAGGTTCAAAAGATGGAACAGCGCCCGTTCGTCGAATTCAGCCGATTTCAGGTCCTCGACGACAAGCGCGCCGGTCGCCAGCGCGCCGGGAACTTCGGCTGCGGTCAGCGCATGCGCGCTGGTCAGGCGGGCGCCGGCCTGCTCGGCCCAGATCGCGGCGAGATGGCTCTTGCCGGAACCTTCGGGACCCACCAGCAGCATGACCCGGTTGGGCCAGTCGGGCCAACTATCGACCAGCGCGAGGCCGGCGGCATTGGCCGGCCCTTCGAGAAAATTATCGCGGGAAAGGCTCTCGGCATGCGGCAACGCAAATGCAAGCTGACGAGGTTGAACGCGGCCTGCCACGCAATCACTCCATGCCGGGATTCACCCGGCTTGCCATCGGCTGGCGTTTGACGCTCGAAAGCCTAGCTGCCTTCGATCGTGCTCATGTGCCGCGCCCATTCCACGAGATAGAAGGATACGGAAAGCAATGTAAAGACCGTAACAAAGCCCATCAGGATGAGATCGTACGGCGCCGAATCGAAGCCGAAACCGAGCGAGGCCAGCACCAATGCCGCAAACGCCACCTGCGCGACCGTATTGAGCTTCGACACCATCAGCGGCTTCATCGGGATCGGCTTGCCGTACAACCATGACACAATCACGGCGCCGACGATCATGATGTCGCGCGAGACCACCAGGATCACGATCCAGCGCGGGATCGCTCCCCAAATCCCGAGCGCCATATAGATCGAGACCAGCAGCGCCTTGTCGGCCACCGGATCGAGCAGGGCGCCCAGTTCGCTCGACATGTTGAAGCGCTTGGCGAGGAAACCATCGACGGCATCGCTGACCCCGGCGATGATGAAAATCGCAAACGCAATCTCGAGCTGGTTCGAGGCAATCGCCCAGACGATAAACGGGACCAGCAGGATGCGGCCCAACGTTATGATGTTTGGAATGCTCAACGCGGCGCTTCCCGGCTATCGGCCTGATTTCACGATAGATCCGGCCCTTTGCGGAGCGAGCCGGTTCCTGTGTACATAGTATAGGCGGGGTCCGGTTGCGAGCCATTGCGCACGAGCGGATTCCGACGTAACCAGCCGCCATCATCTGGAATCGAGCATGATCGACCGTAAAAACGGCCTCACTTACGCAGATTCGGGCGTCGACATCGATGCCGGCAACCGTCTGGTCGATATGATCAAGCCGATGGTTCGCGCCACCGCGCGCGCCGGCGCCGATGCCGAAATCGGCGGCTTCGGCGGCCTGTTCGACCTCAAGGCCGCGGGCTTTACCGACCCAATCCTGGTCGCCGCCACCGACGGCGTCGGCACCAAGCTCAAGATCGCGATCGAGACCGGCCTGCACGGCGGCATCGGCATCGATCTGGTGGCGATGTCGGTCAACGATCTCGTGGTCCAGGGCGCCGAACCGCTGTTCTTTCTGGATTATTTCGCCTGCGGCAAGCTCGATCCGGAGGCCACCGCGGCGATCGTGGCCGGCATCGCGGAAGGCTGCCGGGAATCCGGCTGCGCGCTGATCGGTGGCGAGACCGCCGAAATGCCCGGCCTCTACAAGGACGGCGATTACGACCTCGGCGGATTTGCGGTCGGTGCGGCCGAGCGCGGCACGCTGCTGCCGCTGCCCGATATCGCCGTCGGCGATGCGGTGATGGGGCTCGCGTCCTCGGGCGTTCATTCCAACGGGTTTTCGCTGGTGCGCAAGATCGTCGAACAATCGGGGCTCGGCTTCGACGCGCCGGCGCCGTTCTCGCCGGTCATGACGCTCGGCGGCGCGCTGCTGACGCCGACGCGGCTCTATGTCAAATCGTGCCTGCGTGCGATCCGCGAGACCGGCGCGGTCAAGGGCCTTGCCCATATCACCGGCGGCGGCTTTACCGACAACATCCCGCGCGTGCTGCCGAAGCATCTCGGCGTCGGCATCGACCTCGCGCGGCTGCCGGTGCTGCCGGTGTTCAAATGGCTGGCGGAGCAGGGCGGCATCGCCGAACTCGAACTGCTGCGCACCTTCAATTGCGGCATCGGCATGATCGCCATCGTCAAGCCGGATGCGATCGAACAGGTGACGGACGTCTTCACCGAAAGCGGCGAAACCGTCGCGCTATTGGGCGAGGTGATCAAGGCTGAGGGCGAGCACCGCGTGGTCTATAACGGTCACCTCGATCTGGCGCGATGAAACGCCGCGTCGCCATTCTGATTTCCGGACGCGGTTCGAATATGGCCGCGCTGATCGATGCGGCGAAGGCTGCGGATTTCCCGGCCGAGATCGTCGTCGTGATTTCCAACCGGGCCGATGCCGGCGGCCTCGCGACGGCCAGCGCGAGCGGCGTCCCGACGCTGACCATCGAGAGCAAGCGCTTCGGCAAGGACCGCGCGGCTTTCGAGGCGGAACTGCAGGCCGCGCTCGGTCAGCATCACGTCGAGCTGATTTGTCTCGGCGGTTTCATGCGGCTGCTCACGGCCGAATTCGTGCAACGCTGGTACGGCCGGATGCTCAACATTCATCCCTCGCTGCTGCCGTCATTTCCCGGCCTTGAACCCCAGGCCCAGGCGCTGCGCGCCGGCGTGAAGATTTCCGGCGCCACCGTTCATTTCGTGATTCCGGAAACCGACGCCGGCCCGATCGTGATGCAGGGCGCGGTCGCGGTTCATGACGACGATACGCCAGACACGCTGGCGGCGCGGATCCTTGCCGTCGAACACCGCATCTATCCCGACGCGCTCAAGCTGCTTGCGGACGGCGCTGTCCGGCTGGAGGGTGGTATCTGCAAGACGACAGGCCGCCCCTCGCGCGGCGACGCGTTGATCTCGCCCGCGCCGATCCTCTGAAAAATATTCCCCCGGCGGCGAAGCCGGGGAGTGCATCATGATCGCTTGCGCTGATCGCGAGGAAGTTCAGGAAACCCTGAGGTTTTCCGCGGAGGTCTTGCCGCGATTTTCAACAAGGTCATATTCCACGACCTGGTTTTCGTTCAGGGTGCTGAGCCCAGCGCGCTCGACGGCCGAGATGTGGACGAAGACGTCCTTATCGCCGACGGACGGCTTGATGAAGCCATACCCTTTGGTCGGGTTGAACCACTTGACGGTGCCCTTCTGCATCGCCTGTCTCCACGTTTGAAGGTAAGTCCAGACATAAAAAAGACGCGCCACGCTTTTTTGCGTGCCACGCCACAAGCGGGCTTCCAGATTGTGTGCTGAATTTCCTGGTCGCGAAACGCACAGTCGAACGGCCTAAATCCGATTGTCCCTGATATTGCAACACGAAATTTGCGCCTTAGCAAGTTGCCCGGGGGCGAGAGCTGTCTTTCGCGGCTTGTTGCGGCCTGTGGCAGCGGAACAACAATGCTCAGCAATCGGTTCGCGCCGTGGACCATGACCAATTGACGCTCCCTGAGAACTGGGCGCAAATCCGGCATTGCCGATGAAGATTTGGGTATTTTTTCGCCGAGCTGCGCTCCTTGTGGGAATGATATTAATGCGCGGCTCTTCGACGCCTTCGCAAACAGCAAAACCCGGCGCCGGGCGCTGGGGCATGAAAACCATTGCGGTGGCTTTCGTGCTCAATCTGGCGTTGGCATCGACGTCCGCCCAGGCCCAACGGCCACCACCGCCGCCTGTGGCGCGCGGCCACCGCCGGTCATCGTCGCGCCTCCGCCGATCGTCGTTGCTCCTCCAACGCCTTCGCGATCATCCGACAATACCGGGATGGCCGCGGGCGCGACGATCGCGAACCTCGGCAGCACTTTTCTGGAGCGCCTAGGCGACCAGTCCAGCCGTGGCCTCAGTGGCGCGCTGCGGAATAATCCGGGCGGCGGTGGCGCTTCCGAGACGACGGATGGCGATGGCCTGCGGTTCCGCACCTGGGGCGAGGCGTACGGCATCTCGACCACGACCGCGGCCCAGGGTGATTTCGTCGGCGATCACCGCCAGACCTATGGCGGCGTTGCCGGGCTGGGGGTGAATATCGCGCCCGGCGTCAATGTCGGTCTTTCGGTCGACCAAAGCCGCACCGCGATCGACGTGCCGTTGGCGCTGCAATCGGCAACGCTCGACCTGACCCAGTTCGGCTTCAATGCCTCGGTCGACAAGGGGCCCTGGACCTGGGCTGTCGCGCTGATCCACGGCATTGGACAAATCGATTCGCGCCGGGATACCGGACTGGGTATCGCTAACGCCGGCTATACCGGCCAGATCGACGGCGCCCTGACCGAGATCAGCTATTACTGGAGTCTCGATCAGAGCCGCATCGTGCCGAAGGCTGCGTTCGAATATGTGCGCGCGGCGACCGGCGCGTTTGCGGAGGTGGGCGGTCTCGATCCGGTGATGGCGAGCGGCGCGACGGTGGAGCGTTCGCGCATCCTGCTCGGCGCCGAGATCGGGCACTACTGGATCTTCGACCAGAAGATTCTGGATCTCTCCGCCTACGGCAAATTCGTCGACAATGTTTCGCAGAATTTCAGCACGATCACGGTCAGTCTCGACACCCAGAGCGTCACCTTGCAGGGCATCGGCGAAAGCCAATACGGCGCCGATGTCGGTGCCGCCGCGTCCTTGAGCCTGACCGACCGGACGCGTCTCTACATCAATTACGACGGCAAATTCCGCGCCGCGATGCAATCCCATCAGGGTACGCTCGGCGTCGAGTATAAATGGTAGCAGCCGTTTTCATCGGTTGAGCCTGAGCGACTTCGACCTCACGCAGGACTGACGAGCGGAATTTTCCCGCGATCCCGCGCATGTGCGGTAAGGTTGTGTATTGAGTGAGTCTATCGCAAAAAGCAGCAGCCTTGACGCGCGCGAACGATCTCAACGAACTGGCGGCGATCCTCTCGACGGCCATTGAGAAAGCCCGCCAGCTGCATCTGCCGACCAGTGCCTACATTCTGGCGATGGCTTTGGTGGAGGTATCGCAGGCCCTGAGGGTTGCCTCCGACAACGACAATGATGATGCGCCGCGCTAATCGACCTCATCCTCAGGATGAAGTCGGGGAGCGGCGACAAGATCAGGTGCGATCGACCCTGATCACCCGGCCTTTTTCCATCGCCAGCGCCAGCCGGCCATGCTTCAGCGACAACGCGGCTTCGCCGAACAGCTCGCGGCGCCAGCCGTGCAACGCGCCGACATCGGCGTTGTCGTCGGATGCGATCTGCTCGAGATCGTCCACGGTCGCGATCACCTTGCTGGCGACGGCGTGGCGCTCGGACGTCATCCGCAGCAGCACCTTCAACAGTTCGACGGTGGCGGCGCCATTGGAATTGCCCCGCGGCTTTTCGATTTTCGGCAAGCTGGCGGGATCGCGGGCGAGGCCACGCTGCACGGCGGCGACGATATCGGTGCCCCATTTCGAGCGGTCAAAACCCTTCGGCAGCGAGCGCAAATTGGCCAATCGCTCGAGACTGGTCGGGGCGTGGGTGGCGATGTCGCCGACCGCGTCGTCCTTGAGGACGCGGCTGCGCGGAACATCGCGGCTCTGCGCTTCCTGCTCGCGCCAGGCGGCGACTTCCATCAGCACCGCAAGCTCCTTCGGCTTGCGCACCCGCGTCTTCAGCCGTTCCCAGGCGCGTTCGGGGTGAAAATCATAGGTCTTGGGCGAGGTGAGGACTTCCATCTCCTCGCTCACCCAATCGCTGCGGCCGCGCTTCTTGAGGTCGGCGTCGAGGGCGGCGAACACATCGCGCAAATGGGTGACGTCGGAGACCGCGTAATGCATCTGCTCTGCGGTCAGCGGCCGGCGCGACCAATCGGTGAAACGATGGGTCTTGTCGGGCCGGTGACCGGTGATGCGCTCGACCAGCTGGTCGTAGGCAATGCTGTCGCCATAGCCGAGCACCATCGCCGCGACCTGGGTGTCGAAGATCGGGTGCGGCACGATCCCGGCCCGGTGCCAGACGATTTCGATATCCTGCCGGGCGGCGTGGAAAACCTTCAGCACCTTCTCGTCGGCCATCAGGTCGAAGAACGGCTTGAGGTCGATGCCCTCGGCCAGCGTATCGACCACGACGGCTTCTTCCGCGCTCGCCATCTGCACCACGCAGAGCAGCGGATAATAGGTCGTCTCCCGCAGGAATTCCGTATCGACGGTGATAAGCGGGTGCTTGGCGAGCCGGCCGCAAACAGCCGCGAGTTCCGAGGTAGTGGTAATCAGATCCATGAACGGTCCATAACGCTTCTCAGACCGCGTTCGGCCGAAAGCGCTGATATGTCAAGGGTCTTGGAGCGAATTCAAGCCTTGCATTTCCGCCGGACAGCAGGATTTTCGTAAGGCACGCGCTCGCGGGTGGGCGGGATCGAGGCGATGGCCCGGTCGAAAGGCCGGTCAGAAGTCGCTCAAGCGCCGGGACGAGCGTCGGCCGGATGGAACCGCCAGCACGATGACGCACAGCGCCACCATCGCCAAGCCCATGAATTCAAACACCAACGCGTCCATGGCAATCCCCCCGGAAATAAAACGATACAATTGTCGGGAACGCGTTGAGCGTTTGTTAATTTGTTCAGCCGCGGGCGAGGGCCCGTCGGCGAATGGTGCATGTGGGCTTAAGAAGCGGGGTTAACGGGGCGGAGCCGCCGGTGCGGTCCCCGCTAGTCTGCCCGAGGGCAAATCAGTGATTTGGCTGTCCAGCCCCTTTTGCAAAAAGATTTTTGTTTTCTTCTGACCCAAATCACCGGCTTATTCCATGCCATCCCGTGCCCCATGAGAGGGGCGTTTCGCGATCGTCACGGACGTTGGGTGCGGGATGCGATGGACGCGGATGCGCTATTGACGAACAGCGCAGATCGCGGACGGCGAAGTCGTGTGGTCCTGACGCCCCGGCGCTGGCGTTCAAGTCGGTGATGATGCTTCGCATCACACCGGCGACGGTGACAATCAAGCCGGTCACCGGGGAGAGCACAAAGGAAACCGTTAAAACCATTGCGTGCGGGAATGCCGGGTGATCCCGGTGCGACCGTGGTGACTACCGTGTGCTTACTACCCTTTGCACACGGGCTGCGGGTGCAACGGGCACCCGGCATTCCCCGCGCCCTCTGTTTTTAGGGCGAAACGATTGGCACAACTCGGGCGCATGAGTCGCGAGAAGGCAGAGCCGTGTTCGTAGCCCGCATGAGCGCAGCGATATGCGGGAGGATGCGATTGGGATGAGTACCCGCATGTCGCTGCGCTCATGCGGGCTACAAATTTCGCCATCGCTCGCAATGACGATGCTTAAACACCGCGCCGGCAATAACCTCTCACGTTCCGCAGAACGTCTGCAGCACGCGCTGTTCGGGCTTTGGCGGCTGGGCGTAATCAGCGAACTCAGGCTGATCCTCGTACGGCTTCGACAGCACCTTCAACAGTTCCTCGAACGGCGCGTAGTCGTCGCGGGTCACCGCGGCGTCGATGATTGCCTCGATCCGGTGGTTCCTTGGAATGAACGCCGGATTGACCGCGCGCATCGCGGCCGATCGCTCAGTTGCCGATTGCGGCTCGTCGCCGATGCGTTTCCGCCAACGCGCCGCCCATTCGTCATAGGCCGCAGGCTCGGCGAACAATTGCCGGACCTCGCGGTCGTTGTCGGGATCGCGCGCGGCGTCGCTGAGACGCCGGAAGGTCAGGGTAAAATCCGCCTGGCCTTGCGCCATCGCATCGAGCAGATCCTGCACCAGCGCCTCGTCGCCGTCGCGGATCGTGAACAGACCGATCTTCTGGCGCAGGCCCGCTTGATAGGCCCGCGTGAACTTCTCGGAGAAATCGCCGAGCAGGGCCTGCGCGTCGGCGATGGCCTTCTCCTGATCGTCGGAGAACAACGGCAGCAGGCATTCCGCCAGCCGCGTCAGGTTCCACAGCGCGATCCGAGGCTGGTTGGCGTAGGCGTAGCGGCCTTGCTCGTCGATCGACGAGAACACCATCGCCGGGTCGTAGTGATCCATGAACGCGCATGGACCGTAATCGATGGTCTCGCCCGATATCGAGGTGTTGTCGGTATTCATCACGCCGTGGATGAACCCGATCAGCAGCCAGCGCGCGACCAGTTCGGCCTGGCGCGCGATCACGCCGGCCAGCAACGCGTGGTAGGGGCGGTCGGCCTTCGCCGTGTCGGGATAGTGCCGGGCGATGACGTGATCGGCCAACCGCCGCACGCCGTCGGTATCGCCGCGGGCGGCGAAGAACTGGAAGGTGCCGACGCGGATGTGGCTCGACGCCACGCGCGTCAGCACGGCGCCGGGCAGCATGGTCTCGCGCATCACGCTCTCGCCGGTCACGACCGCGGCGAGCGATCGCGTGGTCGGAACGCCGAGCGCCGCCATCGCCTCGCTGACGACGTATTCGCGCAGCACCGGGCCGAGCGCGGCACGGCCATCGCCCCGGCGCGAAAACGGCGTTGGGCCACTTCCCTTGAGCTGGATGTCGCGGCGAACCCCGTCCGCGTCGATGACTTCGCCGAGCAGGATGGCGCGGCCGTCGCCGAGCTGCGGCACGAAATGTCCGAACTGGTGTCCGGCATAGGCCATCGCGATCGGATCGGCGCCGTCAGGGATGCGCTTGCCGGCGAGGATTTCGGCACCTTCCGGGCTCGCCAGCAGCTCCGGATCGAGGCCGAGATGCACGGCAAGAGGCCGGTTCAGCTTGACCAGCCGCGGGGAGGCGACCGGCGTCGGCGCCACGCGCGCAAAAAAGTTCGCCGGCAGCGCCGCATAGGTATTTTGGAAGGGGAAATGGACCGTCATGACCCAAAGATAGGCAGCGCCCGCCAATAGGCAAACACTTCAGGCCGGCCGGGCTCGAAAAGTGCGTTTTGGAGCGCAAAACAGCGCGTTCCCTTGGTTGCCGCCCCTCGCGGCCTCGGGTAAACCCTCCGGCAATCCGGGCAGGCCTTGGTACAGAGTCTTGGGGCCGCCCGATTCGATCCTCCGACATCTGTTTTTTGGAAATTCCATGCACCGTTACCGCTCCCATACCTGCGGCGCTCTCCGGGAGAGCCATATCGACCAGACGGCCCGCTTGTCCGGCTGGTGTCATCGCATCCGCGACCATGGTGGCGTGCTGTTCATCGACCTGCGCGACCATTACGGCCTGACGCAATGCGTGGCCGATCCGGATTCGCCGGCGTTCAAGGACGCCGAAAAACTGCGCTCGGAATGGGTGGTGCGGATCGACGGCAAGGTGCGGCGGCGCCCCGCCGGCACCGACAATCCGGAATTGCCGACCGGCATGGTCGAACTGTACGTCAGCGAGATCGAGGTGCTGGGTCCGGCCGGCGAGCTGCCGATGCCGGTGTTCGGCGATCAGGAATATCCTGAGGACATAAGGCTTAAGTACCGCTTCCTCGACCTTCGCCGCGAGAAGCTCCACCAGAACATCATGACCCGCGGCGCCATCGTCGAATTCGATGCGCAAGCGGATGAAGGAGCAGGGCTTTTTCGAATTCCAGACCCCGATCCTGACGGCCTCGTCGCCGGAAGGCGCGCGCGACTTCCTGGTGCCGTCACGGATTCATCCCGGCCAGTTCTACGCGCTGCCGCAGGCGCCGCAGCAGTACAAGCAACTGCTGATGATGTCGGGCTTCGATCGCTATTTCCAGATCGCGCCATGTTTCCGCGACGAGGACCCGCGCGCCGACCGACTGCCCGGCGAGTTCTATCAGCTCGACCTCGAGATGAGCTTTGTCGAGCAGGACGATGTTTTTGCCGCGGTCGAGCCTGTCATCACCGGGGTGTTCGAGGAGTTCGCCAAGGGCAAGCCGGTCACAAAGGGCTGGCCGCGGATTCCGTTCGCGGAGGCCCTGAAGAAATATGGCAGCGACAAGCCGGACCTGCGCAATCCGATCCTGATGCAGGACGTCTCCGAGCATTTCCGCGGCTCCGGCTTCAAGGTGTTCGCGCGGATGCTGGAAGACCCGAAGAACCAGGTCTGGGCGATCCCCGGCATCGGTGGTGGTTCGCGCGCGTTCTGCGACCGGATGAACTCATGGGCGCAAGGCGAGGGCCAGCCGGGCCTCGGCTACATCATGTGGCGCGAGGGCGGCGAGGGTGCCGGTCCTCTCGCCAACAACATCGGTCCCGAGCGAACCGCGGCGATCCGCACCCAACTTGGTCTGAAGGAAGGCGACGCCGCGTTCTTCGTCGCCGGCGATCCGGACAAGTTCTGGAAGTTCTCGGGGCTCGCGCGCACCAAACTTGGCGAAGAGCTGAACCTGATCGACAAGGATCGGTTTGAGTTGGCCTGGATCGTCGATTTCCCGATGTACGAATACAACGAGGACGACAAGAAGGTCGACTTCTCGCACAACCCGTTCTCGATGCCGCAGGGCGGCCTCGATGCGCTCAACGGGCAGGACCCGCTGACCATCAAGGCGTTCCAGTACGACATCACCTGCAACGGCTACGAGATCGCGTCAGGCGGCATCCGCAACCATCGCCCCGAGGCGATGGTGAAGGCGTTCGAGATCGCCGGCTACGGCGAAAAGGACGTGGTCGAGCGCTTTGGCGGCATGTACCGCGCGTTCCAGTACGGCGCCCCGCCGCATGGCGGCATGGCGGCGGGTGTCGATCGCATCGTCATGCTTCTGTGTGGCACCACCAATTTGCGCGAGATCTCGCTGTTCCCGATGAACCAGCAGGCCGTCGACCTCTTGATGGGCGCGCCATCGGAAGTCACGCCGAAGCAGTTGCGAGAGCTTCACATTCGGCTGAATCTGCCGCAGAACTAAGCCAGCCACCGAAGTTTGAATTCGGGGCGAAGGAAGCCCGTGGGGAGTACGTATGTCGTCTTATTCTGAGGACCTTCATTCGGCGGCACTGGCGTACCATCGTCTGCCGCGGCCGGGCAAGCTTGAGATCCAGGCGACCAAGCCGCTGGCTAACCAGCGCGATCTCGCGCTCGCCTATTCGCCGGGCGTTGCGGCCGCCTGCACGGAAATCGCCAACAATCCGGCGGAAGCGGCCTCGCTGACCGCCCGCGCCAATCTGGTCGCGGTGGTCTCCAACGGCACCGCGGTGCTGGGGCTCGGCAATATCGGCCCGCTGGCGTCGAAGCCGGTGATGGAGGGCAAGGCGGTCCTGTTCAAGAAATTCGCCGGGATCGACGTCTTCGATATTGAAATCGCCGCCGACACCATCGAACGCGTGGTGGAAACCGTGGCGGCGCTGGAGCCGACCTTCGGGGGCATCAACCTTGAGGATATCAAGGGACCGGAATGCTTCGAGATCGAGGCGCAGCTCAAGGCGCGCATGAAGATCCCGGTGTTTCATGACGACCAGCACGGCACTGCCATCATCGTCGGCGCCGCCATCACCAACGCGCTGATGCTGAACGGCAAGAAGCTCGCCGATTGCAAGATCGTCACCTCCGGCGCGGGGGCGGCGGCAATCGCCTGTCTCAATCTGCTGGTGTCGCTCGGTGCGCAGCGCAAGAACATCTGGGTCTGCGATATCGACGGCGTGGTGCATGAGGGCCGCAACACGCTGATGGACCGCTGGAAGGCGGTCTACGCACAGAAGACCGACAAGCGCGTGATGGCCGAGGTGATCGGCGGCGCCGATATTTTCCTCGGCCTGTCGGCGCCCAATGTGTTGACGCCCGATATGGTCAAGCAGATGGCGGACAAGCCGCTGGTGATGGCGCTGGCCAATCCCAATCCGGAAATCATGCCGGATGAAGCCCGCAAAGCCCGCCCCGACGCGATGATCTGCACCGGGCGCTCGGACTTCCCGAACCAGGTCAATAACGTCCTGTGCTTTCCGTTCATCTTCCGCGGCGCGCTCGATGTCGGCGCCACCGCGATCAACGAGGATATGAAGCACGCGGCGGTCGAGGCGATCGCGCTGCTGGCGCGCGATCCGCCGTCGGATGCGATCGCGCCGGGTTTCGACAGCGGGGAGACCCAGGGGTTTGGCCCGGGCTCGCTGATCCCGAGCCCGTTCGATCCGCGGCTGATCCTGCGCATCGCGCCTGCGGTGGCGAAGGCGGCCATGAAGTCGGGCGTCGCGTCGCGTCCCATTGCGAACTTCGAGGACTATACCGCGCAGCTGGAACGCTTCGCGTTCCGCTCCGGTCTGGTCATGAAGCCGATGTTCGCCAAGGCGAAAACCCAGCCGGTCCGCGTCATCTATGCCGAAGGCGAGGACGAACGCGTCCTGCATGCTACCCAGGTGGTGCTTGAGGAGAAGCTGGCGCGTCCGATCCTGGTCGGGCGTCCCTCGGTGGTCGAAGCGCGCATCAAGCGCTATGGCCTCTCGATCAAGGCCGGTCAGGATTTTGACCTGATCAATCCCGAGGACGATCCGCGCTATCGGTCCTACGTTCAGTCCTACATCGATGTCGCCGGCCGCCACGGCGTGACACCCGACGCCGCGCGCACGGTGGTGCGCACCAACGCCACCGTGATCGCAGCGCTGGCCGTGATGCGCGGGGAAGCCGATGCGATGATCTGCGGCGTCGAAGGCCGCTATATGAGCCATCTGCGCCATGTCCGCGAGATCATCGGCTTCCTGCCGGGGGTGACCGACTTCGCCGCATTGTCGCTGATGATCACCAGCAAGGGGGCGTATTTCATCGCCGATACCCAGGTGCGGCCGAATCCGAGCGCCGAGGAGCTGGCGGAGGTGGCGGCGCTGGCGGCGATCCACGTCCAGCGCTTCAATCTCAAGCCGAAGATCGCCTTCGTGTCACACTCCGATTTCGGCAGTTATGATACGGATTCCTCCCGGAAGATGCGCCGCGCCACCGCCTTGTTGAAACAGAATCATCCGGAGATCGAGGCGGATGGCGAAATGCAGGGCGATACCGCGTTGTCGGAAGCGGCGCGGGCGTTGATCCTGCCGCATTCGAAGCTGGAGGGCGTTGCCAATATCCTGATCATGCCGAATCTCGACGCCGCCAACGTCGCCTATCAGATGATCAAGTCGCTGGCCGATGCGCTTCCGGTCGGGCCGATCCTGATCGGACCTGCGCGTCCGGCGCATATTCTGACGCCGTCGGTGACCGCGCGCGGCGTTCTCAACATGACCGCGGTGGCCGCGGTCGAAGCTCAGGAACGTGCCGGGCGTGCGCAGCCCAGCCTGTTTGGCTAGATCATGAAAATTCTTCCAGGAGATGGCCGACGCCGTTGAATCGATTTGACTGTTTGAAAAGCCGGACGGAGCGCCCATAATCGCTCCGTTGTCGCGCGATTTTGCATTTGCAGCATCCAATGAGGCCGACCATGCCAGCCTTCGTTACTTTCGGAAGAGTATTGTTCGCCGTGCTGTTTCTCTACTCGGGGGCGACCAAGCTGTTGGGCATTGCGGCCACAGCGGATTTCATTGCAGCCAAGGTCGCCATCCCCGCGCTGCTGCTGCCCTATACGGCCCAGCTCGAAACGATTACGGGAATGCCGACGCCGCAAATGCTCGCCATTGCGGTCGGTTCTTTCGAGATCATCAGCGGCCTGATGATTGCGCTCAACTTCGGCGCGCGGTTTTTCGCCATTCTGCTGATCTTCTTCGTGGCCGCGGCAACCTTCTATTTCCACGATTTCTGGAATCAGTCGCCGCCTGACAATGCCAAGTCGCTGATGGACGCGTTGAAGAACCTGTCGATCATCGGCGCGCTGTTCATCATCGCGGGATATGGCCGGTCGGCGCGGACGGCGATCGAGCCCGCTTACGGGGATGTCTAATTCGCCGATGCGCGACGCTGCCAGGGCGTGACGCTGACCTCATTGGCGGCATCGAGGATTTGAGCTTCGCCGGCCTTCAGGCCGTGCGCTGCCAAAATCTGCTGCGGGGATTGCGCCGGCACGCCGGGGAAACAGCCCTGACCGTCGGGGATTCGCACCCGCGGCGCCTGTGACAACCAGAACGCATCGTAGCGGTCCAGGAACATGCCGAACACGTCAGGCCCGCCGATGATCGCGATGGTGCCGCCACCTACGCCCGCGCGCTCGCAGGCGGCTTCGAACGAGGCGCCGGCCGGATTCCACAGCGTTGCTTTGGGATTGGATGGATCGGGCGCGAGCGCAGCGATCTTCCCGGTCAGGATAATTCGCTTTCGACGCGGCGAATTGGGCTGATCCTCGAACGAACGGCGGCCATGCACGATGAGGTCGGCGCGGTCGAGGGCGGCATTGAAGAACTGCTTGTCGCCCTCGAATTTCAATTCATCCGGCATCACATGATGCGCGTTCGCCAGCATGCCGTCCGCCGACACGATGACATAGCCCTCGATGCGCAACGCCGGCATCGGAATTATCGCGCGCGATGCGGGATCATTCCGAAATCGTCTGCACGACGCTGGAGACCGGGCGGTCGCTGACCGTCGGCAGCTTGGCTTCCTTCAGCAGCTCTTCGTCATATTGCGGCAGCGTCTGTACCGGCGCCTTCGGGATCATGCGCACGACCTTGTAACCACCGGCCTTCAGCTTGCGCAGCAGAGCGGGCAGGGCTTCGGCGGTGTGTTTATGGAAGTCGTGCATCAGGATGATGCCTTTGCCGAGCTTGTCGAGCTTCTTCATGGTGACGTCGATCACCTGCTGGGCGTTGCGCGCCTTGAAGTCGAAGGAGTCGAGATCGCAGGAGAACATCGCGATGTTTCTTGTGCCGAGATAGGTCACCATTTCCGGCGGGTGCTGTAGCGCCGGGAAACGAAAGAACGGCGCCGGCGATACGCCGCCCAGCGCCCACTTCACGGCACTGAAGCCCTTTTCGATTTCATCCTTCTTCTGGTCGTCGGTCAGTTTCTTGTTGGTCAGCGTGGCATGCGACCAGGTATGGCTTCCGATGGTGTGGCCGGCCGCCATCACCTCCTTGAGGATTTCCGGATAATAGGTCGCGTGCTTGCCGATCGAGAAGAAAATGCCGGTGGTGCATTCGGCCGCCAACGATTTCAGCACGGAGGGCGTATTGACCAGCCACGGACCGTCGTCGAACGTCAGCACCACTTCATGATCGCGCAGGAAATCGAGCTGCTTGAAATGCTCGAAGCCGAAACCGGGGCCGCCGGTGGTGTCGATTTCAACCGTGCGTGCGATGCCGAGCGCATCGGGATTGGTGCAGGCGGCCTTGGACAGCGGCGCCGGCGCTGCATTGGCTGCTGCGGCGGGAGCGGGCGCTGCCGGAGCGGGGGGCGGGGCGGCCTGGGACGCTGCGGCGGCTTTGGGGGCCGCGGTCTGTGACCATGCACTACCCGACACGCACAGCGAAACCGCGCTGGCGAAGATCAAACCTGCCGCAAAACGCATCTTATTCCCCTTACGCTGATCCCGGGTCCGGCCGTGGCTTTTCAAGCCTTCGTCCGCGCCATTCCTGCCCCTGGTCACAATAGCTTAGTTGGAGGCCCGCCGCCACGGCAACGGCTTTCTCGGCGGCGGTTGGCTTGTCCGACCAACAGGTTAATTTCAGCGCGGAGCGCGCCCTCAGGATGAAGCCAATGACCGTGCAATGGCGGTTTTGATGCGGGTATCCGTCGGCTCAACGGTCTCGGGGAACACGTCGGCGATGCCGCCATCACGGCCGATCAAATATTTGTGGAAATTCCAGTGCGGAACATCCTTGGGCCGCTGCTCGGCGGCCCATTTGTAGAACGGATGCGCGTTCGGTCCTTTCACCACGGCTTTGGCCGAGATCGGAAAGGTAACACCATATTGATGCTGCGCGGTCTCCGCGATCTCGGTGGCGCCGCCCGGTTCCTGGCTACCGAAATCATTGGAGGGAACGCCCACGATCATCAGGCCGCGATCGTGAAACTCGGTCCACAATTGCTGCAAGCCGGCATATTGCGGCGTGAAACCGCATAATGACGCTGTGTTGACGATCATCAGAGGATGGCCCGCATAATCGACGAGCCTGATATCGCCGCCGGCCAGCGCCTGAAACGAAAACGCATAAGCCGTGATCCGGCTCATGGCAGTTTGCGCGAAAACGCCCCGGCCCAGAAGCGGGCTCGCGATCGCAGCCAAAGCTGCCGTGAGGATGGCCCTGCGATCGGTCGTCATGCTGGCTCCCTAGCGTGAGGCCAGCATTCTTAGTCCGATCCTCGGGGAGTGCCTAGATACTGATCCGACAAGATACCGGATCGTGATCTAGCGCAGCGAAACGATGAAATCGGTTCCTTCGCCGGTCTCGCCTGCGGCGATGCCCTGATCGGAAACGATGATCGAACCGCCGGTCGAGAGTGCGTCGTTGATGCGTGCCATCGCGTCCGCGGGGATGGTCAAGCGATCCAGCGCTTCCGCCGGGCTGTCAGCCACGGGGACCGGCTTGGCGATGTCGGCCGCACCGGCGATTTTGCGGCGGCGCGATGCGCGCTCGTCGTCGTCACGCCGCTCGGCATTTCGGCTCGGCAAGGTGACCACCGACCAGTGCAGGATGTTGGAATCGTTCTTGTCGGCTTCCGCGGTGAAAATGTGGGTTCCGAGTGGCCGGTCGCTCGGCGCGATGCTCACGGGCACGTCGAACAGCGGCGCAAAATTCTGCCGCACATAGAGTTTGCTATCCTTGCGGCTGACGAACACCGAAATCGGCCCGGTGCCCTTGGCCATTGCCAAAGCCGGTTTGGCGGGCGCCGCCTTGTCGCTATCGGACGGACGAGCCTGATCTTTCTTGGCGTCGGCAGCCGGTGCATTGGTCGTCGCCGCGACGCTTTCGTCCGGCTTCGGGGCGGCCTTTGCAAGGTCAGCAGGCTTGGCAACGTCAGCAGGCTTGGCAATTTCAGCAGAGGGCGTTTGCGCTTTGACGTCGTCCACCTTCGCTTCGGTTTTCGCGACGTCGACGCTGGCCGGCGCTTGATCGTTAGCGTGGTCCGCTGCGGCGATTTCGGTCGCTTTAATTTCGGAAGCGGCGGCCTCCGTCGGCTTGGACTCGACCGGCGCACCCTCGCTGCTGTTGACTGCGAGCAGCTCAGCCACCGATTTCACAGCGCCGGACTTTGGCTCCGGGGTCGCGTCGGAGCTCAGCGCGGCGTTGCCGGTCGCTGGCGACGTGGATGGTGCGGCATCGGACATTGTGACCGACGTTTTAATCGCCGGCGACGAACTGGCGTCAGCGGTGCGGGTCTGCTCACTCAACGGCTTCGGCGCGGTCGGCGCGTCCATGGCGGCCTGCATGTGGCTGTCATGACCAACGCTCAATCGCAGGTCGAGGCCTGCGACCGACGTCTCGGGCTTGCCGGCCGGATCCGCGGCGGCCGCCTTGTCGCCTTTCGCCGTGACGTCAGCTTTGGGCGCGTCAGCTTTGGGCATATCGACGGCAACCGGCTGCGGAACGACCTTCTGCGTCGCAAGCAGCGGGTGCGAGAAGCTGGCCGGCGTCAGTTCGCCGGGCGTCACGACGACGCGCGCGCCCATCTTGGTCCAGCCATACATCTTCACCGCGAAGGCTGTCGGCATCCGGATACAGCCATGCGACGCCGGATAGCCCGGCAGCACGCCGGCATGCATCGCGATCCCCGACCAGGTGATCCGCTGCATAAACGGCATCGGTGCGCCGCTATAGATGTTGGAATGATGCAGCTTCTGCTTCTGGATCACGCTGAAGGCGCCCATCGGCGTCGGATGGCCGGCCATGCCGGTCGAAATCGGCGTTTCCGCGAAGAAGCCGTTGGCGTCGTAGACCCTGAGATTTTGCCGGCTGATCGAGATCGAGATGATCAGCGGTCCCTGCGGCTTGGCTGCTTCCTTTACCGGCGTTTGGACCTGTTTCGTGGCACGGTTGCGGGTCCGCTGCACGCGCTGCGGCGCGACAGGCGCCGGCCGCGAATATCCGGCGTCATCGTCCGACCAGAACACCGCGGCCTCGGCCTGTGCCATCAAGCCAATTGATCCGGCCACCGTCAAAGCGGCAATTTGCCAAAATCGATGTGCTGAAATCACGGAAATCTGATGCGTTGATACAGCCGGTTCCGGCTGTCCGATGGCACCAGAAATCTGGTGCCCGCCCGCGCGCTTCATTCTTCGAATCCCAATTCCATCAGTTGACATTTAGTGTTGCAGAGAGGGTCCGGGTTCACCAGCGCAAGGCCTGCAATTCCCGCGATTTTTCGCCACCAGCGTAGCAAAAAAGCCTCACATTCGGTTAAAGGCCGTGACCCGCGCACACAGAGAGCCTTATTCCGTGACATCCCCGCACTACATAGGTGCAAGCCCACCGACGGAGATCACCATGACACCCCGAGCCTTAACCCAATATGACACGCGATGGAGGCGCTGGATGTTGGCGGCGTTCGTGCTGGTGCTGGGGGCGGTATCGCCGGCGTCGGCGGCCGACGAGCCGGATTTGATCTTCCGCCGCTCGACCGTGTTCAATCTGCTCAGCCCGAACGACAAGCTGGCGACCTATGGTGTCGATGACCCCGAGGTGGACGGCGTGGCCTGCCATTTCACGGTGCCCGAGAAGGGCGGCATCAAGGGCTGGCTCGGGCTTGCCGAGCAGGTCTCGGATATTTCGCTGGCCTGCCGCCAGATCGGTCCGATCCATTTCAAGGACAAGATGGAGCAGGGCGGCGATATGTTCCGTCAGCGCCGCTCGCTGTTCTTCAAGAAGATGCAGATCGTCCGTGGCTGCGACGCCAAGCGGAACGTGCTGGTTTATATGGTCTATTCCGACAGGCTGATTGAAGGGTCACCGAAGAATTCGACCTCTTCGGTGCCGGTCATGCCATGGGGCACCGCCGAGGCCGCGATCGAGAAATGCGGCGACTTCGTCCAGTGATTGAAGAAAGCTCAAACCGGGAAGCCCTGATCTAGCGTTTCGCCGGTCTTGTCGCAGGTCTTGGGCGTTGCGGCAGTTCGGGCGGGGCCTTCTGTTCGCGGCAGCCGACCAGATGAAGCAATTTCTGCGGGGCCGATTGGTTGCCCCAGCCGCTGTCGCCGCTCTGAAGGGTCATTGCGCCGCAATTTTTTGGACGTTCTGCCCGCAACGAAACGGGCTGGTCGATCCGCAACTCAGGTAGGCCGTTACTCCCAGAAAAACGTCGGATGCTCGGCTTGCCGGTTTTACGGGTCGGGGTTTTAGCGCCAACGTCGATGTTGCCATTGCCCACGACCGATATCCTCTGTTGGAGGTATGCGACAACGCGCAACTGCCTGGAAAAGTTGCATGTCGTCTGGATTGAGTCGGTCGCACCGATCCTTCGGTTCACCGCCGCCGGCTTCGCCGACGGTTGTCTCCAGCAGAGAAAGGTTAAAAATTCGCCGCCAAGTCGAACCATCAGGTCCTGGCAGGCGTCTTATCTCCAGATGGTTACTGGAGAGATCAGATGCGCCCCTTCAGCTACGTGCTAGCGCTCGTCCTGCTCTTGAGCGGGTCTTCGCTGGCGGGCTCGGCCGATCATGACCTGCCGGGCATTGGGACCTTTAGCTATAACGGATCGCCGGTGGTTACCCCGGCACCGCGCGTGATGGCAGCGATCGACATCGGTCGTTGACGCGAGCCGCGATTCGTTCGGATGACGGCGGCGTTTTTTCTGGCTGTCTTCGGACTTTCGATCCTCCATCGGGTCCTGCACAGATTGTTTCGTCGGGCAGGCGCGACGAAACAATTCTCCCCCGCGACGAAACCATTTCCCATTTTTGGCGCAGACATCCGGAAATGGCGAATGGTTATCAAGCTGCCAACGAAACGGCGGACAGCGCCGGCAGTCAGACCCGGAGACAGTCAAATGAAGAGCCTCAGTTTCTTCCTCGCCAGCGTCTTTCTGTTGGTCGGTCCCTCGATGGCCGGCTCATCGGAAAAGGGCCTGCCGGGCGTCGGCACCTTTGCCTACAACGGCTCGCCGATCGTCGCTTCGGCGCTCGAGCCGATCGTGGTTGCCGCTCGCTAACGTCGCCGGACTTCAACAAGAAAAGCCAGGGGTAAAAGGCACTATGTTTCTTCGTATCAGCGCAGTTGCGACCGTCGTCTCGGTCATTCTGGCCGGCTCGGCCCACGCCCAGGTGCGCTCGCTGATGAAGTTTTCAGATCCGCGCGATGAATTTGTGCGCCAGTGCGTGCCGCATATGCAGGGCCGCTGGGCGCATCCCGAATCCGTTTGCGGCTGCTTGCATGACTATGCAGCGGCCAGCGTCGAAGACAACGATCTGCGCCAGGCGCTGCTGCGCGGCATCAGCGAGACCGGCGTGCCGAACATCGAGACCGATTGGGTGCCGCCGTCGAAGCGATCGGAGATCAGCGCGACCTTCACCAAGATCGCCAAGCCGACGCTGCAGTGCATGTTCGCACCGAAGACCTAAGCGCTCTGCCTGCGATATCCGTTTCCAAACGCGCCTATTTGGGCGGGCTGGTCTTGGCTCCCAACCGTGGAACGCATTTCGCCGTCCGCACGATTCCGGTCGCAGCCATCTTCGAGCCTGAGATTTCCTTGACCTGCCCGGGCGGACAGGTCCCGTCATCGACCTTGATGCGTTGACCCAATCGCAAATTGACGATGTCCTGCTCGCGCGACACTTGTTGCGCCGTGGCGAAACGCGCGCAGGCGATCACAGCCAGCCCGCTCAGCAGCAGAACCCAAAAACGCGCGATGCCTGAGGTCTTCATCATCGGCCGTGCATCCCTCACTTGTTCTGAATTTTCAGCCCGTTCGGGCCGACATTGATTTGCAATCCCTCGGGTTGCTTCTTAGTCTGGTAAAGATTGTAGCCGAGCACGCCCACCACGACGATCAACGCGCCGATGACGAGGAACAGGATATTGCGATTGCCGGGCATGCGGCGTCTCCGTAAATCGTGAGCGCGCGATCACTGTATGGGCGCTGTAGCGATTCTCAAAGCGATCCAAGGACCCTGTAAAACCGTGCAAAGTGTGATTTGATTGCCGTTGCACGATCTTCGCGATGCGCTGACAGGGAACCAAGCGATGAATGCTACCGATACCAGCCGAAAAATCCTCGATGCGGTCGATGCCGGTTTCGATGCGCAACTGGCGACGACAAGGGATTTTGTCGCGATCCCCTCGACCCGCGGTGCGGAGGGGCCGTGCCAGGACATGATCGGCGATCTCCTGCGCGAGCGCGGTTACGAAGTCGATGACTGGCATATCGATGTCAACGATCTCAAGGATCTGCGCGGCTTCGGTCCGATCGAACACGAGTTTTCGAAGGCGCGCACGGTGGTCGGCACCCATCGTCCTGCAACCAACGCCGGGAAATCGCTGATCCTGCAGGGGCATTGCGACGTGGTTCCGACCGGACCGCTCGACATGTGGGAGACGCCGCCGTTTTCGCCCACCGTGAAGGACGGCAAGATGTACGGCCGCGGCGCCTGCGATATGAAGTCCGGCACCATCGGCGCGCTCTATGCGCTTGACGCGATCAAGGCCGCGGGCCTCAAGCCGACCGCGCGGATTCACTTTCAATCCGTCATCGAGGAGGAGAGTACCGGCGTCGGTGCGCTCTCGACTTTGCAGCGCGGCTATCGCGCCGATGCCTGTTTCATTCCCGAACCGACGAACGGCAAAATGATACGCTCTCAAGTGGGCGTGATCTGGTTTCGCCTGAAGGTGCGCGGTTTCCCCGTGCATGTGTTCGAGGCCGGCGCCGGCTCCAACGCGATCGTGGCGGCCTATCACCTCATTCACGCGCTGGAAAAGCTCGAAGTCGAATGGAACGAGCGTGCCAGGAGCGACACTCACTTCAAGGCGGTGACGCATCCGATCAATTTCAATCCCGGCATCATCAAGGGTGGCGACTGGGCCTCCAGCGTGCCGGCGTGGTGCGATGTGGATTGTCGGATTGCGATTTTGCCGGGCTGGTCGGTCGCCGATTGCCAGGCTGAAATTCTCGCCTGTGTCTCGGCCGCGGCGCGCGACCATCGATTCCTCTCCAACAATCCGCCCAGTGTGGAATGGTCCGGCTTCCTGTCGGAAGGCTATGAACTGAAGGATTCCGCCGCGCCGGAAGCTGCGTTCGGCAAGGCGTTCAACGTCGTCTATGGCGGCGGCACGGTCCCGGAACAGGCGTTCACTGCGTTGACCGACACCCGATTCTACGGGTTGAACTACAATATCCCGAGCCTGTGCTTTGGTGCCAGCGGTGCGGCGATGCACGGCTTCAACGAATATGTCGATCTGGAGTCGTTGCGAAAATCCACCAGGGCGACCGCACTGTTCATTGCGGAATGGTGCGGGGTGGAGAAGGCGTAGGTCGTTGCAATGATGGTGGCTGGTTCAAGGCTTCATCGGCGGCCATAGCGCCGCGATGATCGCGTCCAACCCGGCCGTCAGCGCCGCCGGACCCGGCTGCAGGATCAGCGGCGACTTGATCTCGACGATGCGATTGTTGTGTACGGCCGGAATTTCGCTCCACCCGGGCCGCTGCCGGATTTTGTCGATCACGACTTTCTTGCCGCACCACGATGCCAGGATCACGTCGGGCGCGGCGGTGCGGACGACATCGGGCAAGATGATCCGTTCTTTCGCGGCCTTCCGGGAGCGCAGCTCCGGCAGAATGTCTTCGCCGCCGGCGATTTCGATCAACTCCGATACCCAGCCGATGCCGCTGATCAAGGGATCGTCCCATTCCTCGAAATAGACTTTTGGTTTGGGCGAGGGCCGGGCGGTCGACGTCAGGCTGGCGAGGCGTTTCTCGTAGCCAGCCGCGAGTTGGTCGGCGGTATCAGCTGCACCGACCAGTGCACCGAGCGTGCGGATCATCGCCAGGATGCCGGCGACGTCACGCTGGTTGAAGACGTGGATGGCGACGCCGGCGCGGATCAGATCGGCGGCGATATCGGCCTGCAAATCGGAAAAGGCCAGAACCAGATCCGGCTCGAGCGCCAGGATTTTCGGAATATCCGCCGAGACGAAGGCCGATACCCGCGGTTTCTCGCGCCGGACCTGCGGCGGCCGCACCGCATAGCCGGAAACGCCAACGATGCGATCCTGCTCGCCGAGCAGGTACAGCGTCTCCACCGTCTCTTCGGTGAGGCAGACAATCCGGCGGGGCGGGAATTGGCGCATCGGCAGAATAATCGCTCCAGGGTCACTGTGGCCATTACCACAAACGCCATTGCCGAGTTCAATTCGGCAATCCATCATTCAAAAAAGCTCCGATATCCGGGTCAAGCCCGCGTATCACGCCAGCCATAATCGGGAGGACGACCACGCATGACGCCGCTTGAAAAGATACAGTCGATGAAGATGCCGTTTGCCGAGCTGAAGGGCGTCACCTTCGTCGAGGCTGACATGGATCACGTGGTGGCGCGGATGCTGGTGCGGCCGGACCTCTGCACGTTGCGCCAGACCATTCATGGCGGCGCGGTGATGGCGTTCGCGGATTCGGTCGGCGCCGCCGCGACCGTGATCAACTTGCCTGCGGACGCCAAAGGCACCACCACGATCGAGAGCAAGACCAATTTTGTCGGCGGCGCCAGGGAAGGGACGACGGTGGTTGCCACCGCGACGCCGGTGCATCGGGGACGGCGTACCCAGGTCTGGCAGACCCGGCTGGAGACCGAAGACGGCAAGCTCGTCGCCGTGGTGACCCAGACGCAACTGGTGCTCTGACGGTTGCGCGCTGGCCGCGGTTACCACCAGGCCGTGTTATCAGTCGATAAATTGCGCGGCGGTCTTGTAATTCATGTTGCGATGCACAATATCTGGGGTCTAGGGATTCGACGCCTCCTCGAGGGCTTTCTGAGAGGAGTTGAGACATGCGCCACGACAATATTGCCGGTTCGACGCTCGCCAAGGGCAGCGTCCGGACGCTGCGCCGGCAGGAAGAATTGCCGCTGCTGCGCGACCATCTCCTGAGGCTCGATCGCGCCAGCCGCCACGATCGCTTCCATGGCTTCATGGATGACAGCTTTATCGAGCGTTACGCCGAGAAGTGCGCGAACGACGGCACCGTCATCATCGCCTATATCGAGGATGGCGTGGTACGCGGCGCGGCGGAGTTGCATCCGCCGGAGCAGTCGCCGGATGCACAGCCCGAGGTTGCCTTCAGCGTGGAAGCGTCGGTGCGACGGTTAGGCGTCGGCAGTATCCTGTTTCGGAAGCTGATCGCGGAAGCGCGCGCCAAAGGATATCACAGCCTGCGGATTACCACCGGCGCGCAGAACGAGGCGATGCGGGCCTTGGCGCACAAGTTCGGCGCGCATCTGACATTCCGGCACGGCGAATCCACCGGCAGCATCGACCTGGCGCCGCAGCGCGCGCCTGAACCGGCTGCGCCCGCGATGGCAAACGCCATCGACGCCGCGCGCGCGATGACGAACTTCAATCGCGTGTATTGGCAGATGTGGTTGCGGATGTATGGCTGGGGCCGGGCGGCCTGACCGAGGATTCGGCTGAAGCCATCGGTCGAAGCGGCCTGGAGCCGCCGATGCAGGTCGGGTCGGTGACTTAAGTGCCGGTACGCTTGTCGTTGCCGAACTTCCGGATCACCCGGCGCTCCACCACGATCGAGCGCTGCGCGCCTTGCTCGCCCGCGATCACCCGCGTCGCTGAGCGCGACGACGACCGCGCGATCTTCTTGACTTCCAACAGCACGGCTTCGAGCGGCATCCCCATCAAGGACGCCGCAATCTCTGCCTGCGCTTCCAGGTCGTCGGTAATGCCGATCGCCGCGAAAATGGCCTCATCCAGCGTCGGCGGGTCGCGCCGCACGCGTCGGGTGCCGTACTTGGTATTCCAATCTTCGCTCATCGGGGCCTCATCGTTGATACGGCACTACCTAGGAGCCTACATGTTGCATTGCAATATGAATTTCGCATGGCAAACCAGCTATGCGCTACAATTTCACCAGCGGCAGCGGGTTCTCGCAATCGACATGTACCGCGTGCGAGATGCAGCCGGGCTCCTTGCGTGAGCGATGCACGTGCTCAAGGCTCGGTCTGCGGACCTCGGCGAAGGAATCGTCGCGCGGTAACGCTGCCGGTCACGACGATCAGGTTATTTTCGCACGTTTTAAGTTGCCGTCATGAAATGGAATCACTGGCGGCGGTAAAGTCGATCGGCTGTTGCGGCCAGCGTTTCAGCGCGGCGCGTCCGGCCTCGGTCAGCACATAGATGCCGCGCTCGGCGCGATCGAACCAGCCGTAGACATTGTGCAACAGGATCTTTGGCGCGTCCGGAATATCGGGCTTCAGGTCGCGCACCCGCCGTGGGCCCTGTGACAGCGCCGAGGCGCAGGCCAGCGCCTGCTGGCGATAGGCCGTCATGATCGGCGTGCGCGTGCTGCCGCCCAACACCGGGTCGCCCTTGCGGCGCTGGTGCTCGGCAACGAGGCGCGAGCGCTTCTTCGGATCGCGGCGCGGGGCTGTTGTCGGCGGTTTGACGATCACCTCGACGTCGCCGGTGTTGGTGACCGCGAGCATGCCAAAGCCGAGCCGGCGGCACAGGTTGCGATAGCGGGCGTCACTCTCGCGTCCCTTGCCGCGTGCGGACATCTTGGCGGCGAGCCAGACTTCGTCGGCCGCGGCGGCACGATCGACCGCCTGCAGGATTAGTTCGAGATTGAAGGATAATTTCAATTCGCCGATCACCACCACGGGCGGATCGCTGTCGCTCAACGCCACCAGATCGCAACCGCCGACTTCACCCTTGACCGTGAAGCCGAGATTTTCGAGGAAGCGTTTGACAGGCAAATAAAGCGCGGTTTCCAACGGGAACTCCAGTGTCGCATCTCGCGACTCAGTGTCGAAGTCTAACCCGAATCGCTCGCATTGGATTTGATCAAACGGACCGCGAGCGGCTATCCAGCGTCAGGGACGAGGCGGACGCCGCGCTGGGTGGCGTGGCGGGGACACCGCCGAGGCCTGACGACACGGAGGACTGAAAACTACACCCGTCCGCTGACCGGCAGCAGTGCGCCGGAGACGGCGCTGGCGGCGTCGCTGGCCAGGAACAGGATCACGTCGGCCAATTCCTTCGGGCTCACCCATTTGGCGAAATCCGCTTTCGGCATGCTGGCGCGATTGGCTGCGGTGTCGATCGTCGATGGCAGCACGGCGTTGACCGTGATCTTGCCTTTCCACTCGGCGGCGAGGGCTTCCGTAAGGCGATGCACGCCGGCCTTGGACGCCGCGTAAGGCCCCATGCCGGCGCCGGCCTGCTGGGCTCCCATGGCGCCGACATTGACGATGCGGCCGGCGCCCGAATTGGCCAGATGCGGAAGCGCCGATTGCGACGCGTTCAGTGCGGTCAGCACATTCATCGCATACATGCGCTGCCAGGTTTTTGCATCGCCCTCGGCGACGGCTTCGAACGCAAAGCCGCCGGCGATATTCACCAGCGCATCGAGCCTGCCGAAATGCGACGCCACAGCATTGATCGCCTTCCGGGCTTGAGCCGCATCGGTCAGATCGACGCCGCCAAGCTCCATCCGGTTTGGCGTCGCCGGGACTTGGGTTGGTGCGTGATCGACAGCGGCGACGCGCGCGCCCCGCGCCAGCGCTTCTGCAGCAACGACCTTGCCAAGCGCGCCAAGCGCGCCGGTCACGACAATCACTTTTCCATCCATGACAGGTCTCCACGCGCGAGGGATAACGAAACGAACACTAGCTTCAGGATAATTTCATTTGCAATGCGGCGGAATTCCGCTTCCATTACGGGCATACCATCATTCATGCCCGCAGAGGATGTTTCCCGTGCCCGACGCAGCGACGCCTGGCGAACAGCATCTCGGGCTGGTCGATTTCAAATATCCGTATTTCAGCCGTTTCGCCCTGATGAAGCGCTGGAATGAAGACAACATTCCGCTGGAGCAACTGGACGATGGTGGCCGGCTCCATACCAGCGAGTGGGCCACCAAGTTTATCGCGCTGGCGTTGTCCGGAGCGATCGTCGGCGCCTCGCAAGCGGTGGCCTAGCCCTGCCGGCCGTCGCGCCCGGCGCCGATCGCTAAAATTTGCCGGAGTTTTGTAAAGGGATATCAGAGGTCGCCGGGCTATAGCTGGATGCTGTTCAATCCAACGGCTGGGGACATCATGATGCGATATCTGCCCGATCACGGTTTGCCGCTCGTTCAGCTGAAGGAGCAACGGCGCGATCTGATCGTCGCGCTGCAAAACCGCAATGGTCCGGTCAATGGCTGGGAGTTGATGCAGATTGCCACGATTCAACAGGCGATCTCGGCATTCGAGGAGGTGATCGCCGACCTCGATGCCGAAATGGAAGCCGCGGCATAGGCCGCGATCTACCTGCCGCGCCGGTGCGCGCGGGACATCATCAGGATCAGGCCTCCAGGTAATGCGCCTGGAGCCGGGCGCGCTCAGCGGTGCCGAGACCCAATCCGTCCGTAAAATAGCTCTGCAGATCGCCATACTCGGCGCGGATGGCGTCGAAGGCGGCGGCGAGAAACGAGGCGTCTACCGATCCCAACACCTGCCGGACATCCTCGGGCAAATCGTTGCTGGAGGAGGGATCGCGTCGGTAGTAGCGGTTGGTCAGCAGATAGTCTTCCGCGATCACATCCTCCCCGACACCGAGCGCATGCAGGATCAGCGCGCAGGCGAAGCCGGTGCGATCCTTGCCGGCGGTGCAGTGAATGACCAGCGGCCCGGGAGCCTCCAGCAGGTGCGCGAACAGGCTGCGGAAGCGCGGCGTGTTCTGCTGTACGTAGTTGCGGTAGGACTCCCGCATCACCTCCAGCCCGTCGGCCGGCGACAGCGATTTGCTTGTGGCGAGGCGCGCACGCAACGCTGCGACCACGGTCGGCTCGATCGGCAGCGAGTGAACCGCGATCTCCGCGATGGCGCAGGCCGCCGTGACACGCTCCTCCGCGCCTCGGAAATCGAACGCGTTCCTTAAGCCGAGGCCGCGCAGCACGCCGATATCGGCTTCGGTCAGATGTCCAAGATGATTGGAGCGGAAGATCTGTCGCCAGCGCACGTTTCGGCCGTCCTGGCCCGGATAGCCGCCGAGGTCGCGAAAATTGCTGGCGCCGACGAGGTCGAAGTGGCGGATGGCGGAATCTGACATCTGACGGTCCTGATCACCTCCGCGGCGAAAGATGACGGGGGAGGCGTGTTGCGCGGTGTCCGCCTCTATACTCGCTTCCGGATATTGGTTAGGAGCATTTTATTGCGGTGGGCCGGATCCTGCGCGGCCGAAAAGGATGTTGGGGGGGGGCAATGATGGAACGGCGCAAAGGCCGGGTTGTTTTCAGCGCGGTAGTTTTCGCAGGCTTCGTTGCGATGGGCGCGGCGCCGGCCGCGGCGCAGACGTTCCAGACTTATCGCTGTGCCGACGGCACCAAGTTTATCGCCGCGTTCTACCAATATGATTCACGCGCCTACCTGCAGATCGATGGCCATGCGGTGACATTGGCCAAGCGGCTGAACTGGTCCGGCTCGCGTTATTCCGGGGAGGGCATTACGCTCACCATCAACAAGGTGGGCGTGGCGGTCAAACACGCCAGACGGCAGACCACGGCCTGTGAGGTCGATGTCAAGCAGCCATGAAAAAGGGCCGAAACGCTTTCGTTTCGACCCTTTTTAGTTCTCGCTATCTACTGAACTGAGGCGATAGCAGCCCGGCGAACACTCGCTTGGCATCAACGCTCCCACGCCGGTTTGGACTCGTCGATCGCTGCCTGATGATACCAGCTGCCGCTGCAGTTGGTTTCATCAGCACGCGACGAGGCAAGATCGCTGGCGGCTTTGGACTTTTCATAACGGCGTCCGCCGAGAGCTGACCGGCCCCCGGCCGGGAATTGGTAGATCTTGGCGGACCCCTGATTCAAACTCGTATCCATCATTTTCTCCTGGTCGAAATACTCAGCTTCGAAGCACCGGCTTCGAGGATTCTGGCTTCATGGTGCGCCCGACTCGTTCGCGAGTGGTTAGCAAAGTCGATATCGTCCTTGCCCTCCGCAGATGCAATCTGACCAAAATAAAATCATCAGATGTATATTTTGTAGGCAGTTCTGGTTTTGCTACGTGTGAGGCAGTGAGCAGATGACTAACGCTTAAGCCAATGCGAAGGTTGCCGATCCGAGCCGGCGTTGTTGCCGAATGTTGCTGGCAACTGACGAAGCTTTAATCGCCGCCGCCAGTCGGCGCCGGACTGCTGCAGAATCGGGCGTGAATCCGGGCCGAATTACATCGTTTTGTCATGTTCGGCGCTGGCCACCCGTGCGCCTTTGCCGCACCCCTGAAATGTGGATGGCGGGGCGGGCCCGAGGATTTATCGGGGCTTTGCCGATCGCGGGCGGCTCTGCCGCAGTGCGGCGGATTGGCACATTAAATGCTTGGGAAGAGCTGGCCGATGGTGGCCGGGTATGTGTGCGGCAGCCAGTGGCTTCGGCTCCACACCTTTCGCATCGTCAATATGAGAGGCTCAATGACCAAATATAAGCTCGAGTACATCTGGCTCGACGGATACACGCCGGTGCCGAACCTGCGTGGCAAAACCCAGATCAAGGAATTCAGCTCATTCCCGACGCTCGAACAGCTTCCGCTGTGGGGCTTCGACGGCAGCTCGACCATGCAGGCCGAAGGCCACAGCTCCGATTGCGTACTGAAGCCGGTCGCCGTTTACCCGGACGCCGCCCGCGAAAACGGTGCGCTGGTGATGTGCGAAGTCATGATGCCCGACGGCAAGACCCCGCACGCCACCAACAAGCGCGCCACCATCCTCGACGACGCCGGCGCCTGGTTCGGCTTCGAGCAGGAATACTTCTTCTACAAGGACGGCCGTCCGCTCGGTTTCCCGGCCTCCGGATATCCGGCGCCGCAGGGCCCCTATTACACCGGCGTCGGTTATTCGAACGTCGGCGCGGTCGCGCGTGAGATCGTTGAGAAGCATCTCAACCTCTGCCTCGCCGCCGGCATCAACCACGAAGGCATCAACGCCGAAGTGGCGAAGGGCCAGTGGGAATTCCAGATCTTCGGCAAAGGCTCCAAGAGGGCCGCTGACGAGATGTGGATGGCCCGCTATCTGATGCTGCGCCTCACCGAGAGCTACGGCATCGACATCGAATTCCACTGCAAGCCGCTCGGCGATACCGACTGGAACGGCTCCGGCATGCACGCCAACTTCTCGACCGAGTACATGCGTACGGTTGGCGGCAAGGAGTACTTCGAGGCGCTGATGGCTGCCTTCGACAAGAATCTCATGGACCACATCGCGGTCTACGGCCCGGACAACGACAAGCGTCTGACCGGCAAGCATGAGACCGCGCCCTGGAACAAGTTCAGCTACGGCATTGCCGACCGCGGTGCTTCGATCCGCGTTCCGCACTCCTTCATCAACAATGGATACAAGGGCTATCTGGAAGATCGCCGCCCGAACTCGCAAGGCGACCCCTACCAGATCGCTTCGCAGATCCTGAAGACGATCGCATCGGTTCCGACCAGCGCCAAGGCGGTGGCCTAACCGTTGCAACGAATACGGCCTGGATTCTTTGGGGCGTCCAGGCCGTAGCTCCCGTTTTGTAACGGGGCAGTTTGCGGCCTCTCCTCCAGCGAACCTTTGACCAGCCGGCGGTGGCTTTAGCCCCGTTCAGGCTGGTCTTTTTTTGCTGCCGCGATCCACGCGAAGCGCGCGTCGCATGCTTCAAATGGTCCCCTCCCAACTCCATTTTCTGTTATGGCGATCCGCGTTAATACCAATCGGGAATCGCTTGAGGGGACGTGATTTTTGCTGGAGGGGTTTTACAAGGTTCGTTATCAGGTCAACGACGCGGTCGGCCGCAGCGTGATGTACGCCCATGCCGGCAGCATGCTCGGTGGCAACTCGGCGTTCGCCCATTACGGCAGCTTCGAGGAGGTTGACGGCGTCGTCACCTCCGAGATCACCAGCCATCGCCACAACGAAGATCCCAATTACCAATCGCTGCTGGGCTCCGATATCGCGACCATTGACGTCAAGGGCAGCGCGGAAGGCGACATCTACAGCTTCGTCGGCGCGTCGCCGCAGATGCCCGGCGCGGTGTTTCGCTCGGTGATGACACCGATCGAAGACGAAATCATGCCCGCCATGGATGCGGTCGGTGAGGGCGGCATCGTCAACGGGCTTTATTCGGTTCACATCCGGCTGCTCGACGGCGTCGACGGGGGCTTGACCGGTGTCATGCTGATCCACGACGGCCGCATCCTCGGTGGCGATGCGTTCTTCTATTATCTCGGGACCTACAGCTCGGCGAATGGCCGCTGGAAAGGCCAGATCCTCAACCAGGAACATACGCCCGCCAAGGGCGAGCATCCGATTTTCGGTGGCTATGAAGTCGGGATCGGTTTTTCCGGCACCTGTGACGAGCGCGGCGCGCTGCTGGAAGCAACCGCACTGGCCGGCAAGCGCAGCCTTCGCTTGACTGCCGTGCTGAAGCTGATGCGCCGGGCCTAGCGTCGATCGGCTTCGCTCGAAACGCTATGGCGCCAGCCGGGGTCCAGCGCTAAAACGCTACGAGCGCGGGCTGGCGGCGGAAAAGGTTATCGATGGAAAATGTGGTTCGGGTGCTTTCAACGCTGGCCTTGAAGGGCGCCGTCGGTAACCTTGCGGGCCGGTTTGAGGCGGACACGCAATTGCGCATCGATGCCGATTTCGCGCCGACCATCGGCCTGCTGGAGCGGCTGCGCGGCGGCGAGGTTGCTGACGTTCTCATCCTGACCAAGGAGGCGCTCGCCGATCTCGCGGCCAAGGGGACCGTGGTGCCGGAGAGCTGTGCCGATCTGGCGCGTTCCTATGTCGGTATTGCCGTCAAGGCCAGCGCTCCCCATCCCGATATCTCGACCGAAGCGGCGCTGCGCACGACGCTGCTTGGCGCGCGCTGCGTGGCCTACTCTCGCATCGGCGCCAGCGGCATTTTCTTTGCGCAATTGATCGAGCAGATGGGGATCGCCGCCGAGATCAACGCCCGCGCCATGATCACGTCGGGTTTTACCGCCGAACGGCTCGTGAGCGATGAAGCCGATATCGCGATACAACAGCTCAGCGAGCTGAAGCTGGTGCCGGGGATCGAACTGGTCGGGCCGCTGCCGCTGCATCTGCAAAGCAGCCCCGCGGTGTTTTCCGCCGGCCGCCTGGCGGCATCGCAACGCGCCAGGCAATCCGACACCCTGTTGAAATATCTTGCCTCGCCCGGGGTGGCGCCGGTGCTGCGCGAATCCGGGCTTGAGCCTTGAATCCGCCCGAACATCGACGCTACCCTCTGCCGGCCATGACAAAACGATTTCGCCCGCTATCGCCTGCGGCACACTGCATCGCCGTGCTGGTGGCAGCGATCGGCGCGATGTGGGCCGATCCATCTCCGGTCAGGGCGCAATCAGCGGATCTCGTGCTGTGCGATCGGCTGGCGGCCGACCCCGCCGATCCGGACAGGCCGGCCGACGTCAAGGGCACGCCGGATGTCGCGACCGCCGATATCGCGACCGCGATCAAATATTGCAAAACCGCAGGCAATTCATCGCGACGTGCGATGTACGAGCTTGGCCGCGCCTACGCCGCCAACAAGCAGATGCCGGAGGCCATGGCGGCGTGGCGCAGGGCTGCCGACAAGGGCTCGACCTCGGCCATGGTCGAACTCGGCGTGCTCTACGGCACCGGCGCTGGCGTCGCCAAGGACGAGGACCAGGCGCGCAAGCTGTTCGAACGCGCGGCGCAGGCCGGCAATCCGCGCGGCGTCACCAATCTGGCGGCGCTGTCGGGTGGCGGCGGCGCGCCATCCGATCCCGCCAGGGCGCGCGAACTGTTGGGGAAAGCGGCCGAGACCAATCCCGAAGCGCAATATCAACTCGGCCTGATGTTGGCCAACGGCACCGGTGGCACCCAGGACGATGCCGGCGCGCGAAGCCTGTTCGAGAAAGCGGCCGCACAAAATCATCCGGGCGCGCTGGAAGAGATGGGGGAGTTCGCAGAAGAGGGGCGCGGCGGACCCAAGGATAAAAGCGCCGCCAAAGCCTATTACGAGCGCGCCGCCGCGCTCGGCGACGAGAATGCCAAAAAGGCATTGAAGCGGATGGAGTGTCCCTATGTGATCAAGGACAAGCGCGGCAACCTGGTGACCAATCTTTGCTTCTAGTGACCCGCCCGCCCGGTGCGGATGACGCTGGGAACAAGAAGGCGATGCTCGCAATTATCGAACGAGGTCCGTTCGAGCGAGGCCATGCCATGATCCGCAAATTACAATCCGGCGAATACCGGCTTTATTCCCGCAAGGTCAATCCGAAGACCGGCAAGCGCCGCAATCTCGGCACCTTCAAGTCACGCGCGGCGGCCGAGAAGCACGAGCGTGACGTGCAATATTTCAAGCGGCATTAGCCGTCCTTAACGGAAAACGACAAACCGGCTCCAGAGGTACATCACGGCGATGCTCAACACGACCGCCAGGATGATCGAGCGATAATAGCCGCTCCATTCCGCGCCCGACTTTTGCGGGCGCCCGCAATGAGGACACACCGTCGAGCGCGGCGGAATAGTCGTTTCGCAGAACTCGCAGCTCTTGAAAGGCAGCATCGCCCAGGGGACCCGGGCAGGAAGGCTTTGTTCCGGATTCCCTGAGCGAATGTTTTAGCGTTCGTCTTCGATCTTAGAATCCGGTCGGGCCCACCGCGCCGATCCAGCGCTTGACCTTGGTCGGATCTCTCTCGTCCATGTAGAAGAAGTGCGCCATCGTCGGCCGCACCGGCTGGACGTTGGGATCGTCGAATTTCATCGCGACCTTGCCATGGAAGATCTTGAGCAGGGGGCTGTCCCAGTATTCCACGACGTCATGCAGCGCGGTAAAACCCTTGTCGATGAACTGGCGGAGATTGGTGCGGATCGCCTCGCGACCATGCCAGTCGGCGACGCCGAGATTACAGATCGCGTCGTCGGCGAAACAGTCAAAACCCTTGCCGAAGGTCTTGTCGTCAATCTCCTTCCACATTGCCAGTAGCCATGGCGGCGGGGCGGTTTTGGTGAAGGTCATGTCAGTCATTTCAATCTCCTGAAACTATCGTTGACGACACCCCGCGATGTGCACGAGGGTGTCGTGGCTGTTGGAAAGTGGTAGGGCCGATCGCATTGGCCGGAATGCCAAATATCCCTCGCTTTCCGCCAAACCGTCGCGCGGTCATTTCACCGCCATCGCCGATGCGGTGATGCCCAGCCGCGCCGCCACGCGTTGCGCGGTCGCCTCGCGTTGCGCCGTGATGCCGGCGACCGATTGCCGTGCCTGCCGGAGGATGTCGGCAGGCGCGGTCTCCGGCGTACCGCTGTTGAACGGCGGCTCCGGCGCGTACACCATGTAAAGCTGGATTGCGCGCGCCGCATCGTCGCCGCGCAATTCGGCGGCCAGCCGTAGCGCGCCGTCAATGCCGGCGGTAACACCGGCGGCAAACACCCAATTGCCATCCAGCAACACGCGTTCGTTGACGGGGATGGCGCCGAACAGCGGCAGCAGATGAAACGACGCCCAATGCGTGGTGGCGCGGCGGCCCCTCAACAGCCCGGCCGCGCCGCAAATCAGTGCGCCCGTGCAGACCGAGAAAATGCTGCGTGCGCCGGCCGCCTGCTGCGCAATCCAGCCGAGCACTTCCTGATCCTCCATCAGTGCTTCCTGGCCGAAGCCGCCGGGCACATGCAGCACGTCGAGTTGCGGTGCCTCAGACAACGCCGCATCCGGCGTCAGTCGCAATCCCTTGAGGTCGCGAACCGGCTCGGCGGTCTTGCCGTAGATGCGGTAGGTCGAATTCGGGACGCGCGACAGCACTTCGAACGGTCCGGTCAAGTCGATCTGGTCGACGCCCTCGAACAGCAGGGAGCCGATTTGCAGATGGGTGTCATGCGGGATCATGGGAATCTCCGTGGGATTGGGGATGGACAGATCAAATTTAGGCGGGCAGGGTCTGGCGCAAATGCCAAAGACTCCTCGTTTTCCGCCAAACCTTGTTCGAACCGTTCCGGCGGCGCGAACCATCGAAGTGCTGGCTTACCCGTCGGTGCAATTGCTCGACGTGACCGGGCCGCTTCAGGTGTTCGCGACGGCCAATGATCACATCACGCAAGCGGGAGGTGCTGCGCCCTATGTTCTCCGCGTGATCGCCAAAGGCGGCCAGGCCGTGACGGCGTCGGCGGGACTTGCGATCGCGGCAGGTCCGTTGCCGCGGGCCAGTTTATCGGTGGATACGCTGTTGGTGGCGGGAGGGCCGGGTGTCGAAGCCGCGGCCGCCGATCCGGCGCTGGTCGATTGGGTGCGCCAACACGCGACCAAAGCGCGCCGGGTCGCGTCGGTCTGTACCGGTGCGTACCTGCTGGCGGCATCCGGCGTCTTGGACGGACGCCGGGCGGCGACGCATTGGTCGGTCTGCAAGGAGTTTGCCCGGCGCTATCCCGCCGTGCGGGTTGAGCCCGATCCGATCTTCGTGCGCGATGGTTCGGTCTGGACCTCGGCGGGAGTGACCGCCGGCATCGATCTGGCGTTGGCGCTGGTCGAACAGGATCTCGGTCGTACCGTGGCGTTGGCGGTGGCGCGCTATCTCGTCGTCTTCCTCAAGCGGCCGGGCGGGCAGGCGCAGTTCAGCGCGGCGTTGTCGCTGCAATCGGCCGAGGATCAATTCGGCGTGCTGCACGACTGGATCAACAGGCATCTGGCCGACGACATTTCACTGCCGAGGCTCGCCGATCAGGCCGGCATGAGCGAGCGCAGTTTCAGCCGGCACTATGCGGAGGCGACCGGACTGACGCCGGCCCGCGCGGTCGAACGGCTGCGGGTGGAGGCGGCGCGGCGACTATTGTCGGAGTCGCGCCTGCCGGTGAAACGTATCTCGCAGCGCTGCGGTTTTGGCTCGGAAGAGACCATGCGCCGCAGCTTTCTGCGCGTGCTCTCTGCCACGCCGCAGGATTACCGCGCCCGCTTCAGTTCCTGAGTGTCACCGGGCGGTCATCCGGCGCGTATTCATACGTTCCGGTGGCTGATCCAGCGCCTTTTTAGGCTTCCGTGCGCGCGCCACATAGCCTAGAGACCGCCACAACAATCCTTTCGCATTCAGGTTTCCATGATCCGCCTCGATAATGTCAGCAAGCAAGTCGGCCACCAGATTCTCTTCATCGAAGCCTCCGCGGCGCTCCTGAAAGGCGAGAAAATAGGCCTGGTCGGCCCCAATGGCGCCGGCAAGACCACGCTGTTCCGGATGATCGCCGGACAGGAACTGCCCGACGAGGGCCAGGTCTCGACCGACCGCGGCATTTCGATCGGCTATTTCAGCCAGGACGTCGGCGAGATGTCCGGCCGCAGCGCGGTGGCCGAGGTGATGGATGGCGCCGGTCCGGTCAGCGTCGTCGCCGGAGAGCTGAAAGAGCTCGAGACCGCCATGGCCGATCCGGATCAGGCGGACAACATGGACGAGATCATCGCCCGCTATGGCGAGGTCCAGGGCCGCTTCGAGGAGCTCGATGGCTACGCGCTGGATGGCCGCGCGCGCGAGGCGCTGTCGGGATTGGGCTTCAGCCAGGAAATGATGGACGGCGACGTCGGCGCGCTGTCGGGCGGCTGGAAGATGCGGGTGGCGCTGGCGCGCATTCTTCTGATGCGTCCCGATGTCATGCTGCTGGACGAACCGAGCAACCATCTCGATCTGGAGAGCCTGATCTGGCTGGAGCAATTTCTCAAAGGGTATGACGGCGCGCTGTTGATGACGTCGCATGACCGCGAATTCATGAATCGCATCGTCAACAAGATCGTCGAGATCGACGGTGGTACGCTGACGACGTTTTCCGGCAATTACGAATTTTACGAGGCACAGCGCGCGCTGAACGAGAAGCAGCAGCAGGCCCAGTTCGAGCGTCAGCAGGCGATGCTGGCCAAGGAGATCAAGTTCATCGAGCGCTTCAAGGCGCGCGCCTCGCACGCGGCGCAGGTGCAGAGCCGGGTCAAGAAGCTGGAGAAGATCGAACGCGTCGAGCCGCCGAGGCGGCGCCAGACGGTGGCGTTCGAATTCCTGCCGGCACCGCGCTCGGGCGAGGATGTCGTCAGCCTGAAGAACGTGCACAAGGGCTATGGCTCCCGCAGCATCTATGAGGGGCTGAATTTCCAGGTGCGGCGCCGCGAGCGCTGGTGCGTGATGGGCGTCAATGGCGCCGGCAAGTCGACCTTGCTGAAACTGGTGGCGGGTTCGACCGAGCCGGACGAGGGCTCGGTGGCGGTCGGCGGCAGCGTCAAGATGGGTTACTTCGCGCAGCACGCGATGGATCTGCTCGACGGCGAACAGACCGTGTTCGAGTCGCTGGAGGATTCATTTCCGCAGGCGGGGCAGGGCTCGCTGCGTGCGCTCGCCGGTTGCTTCGGATTTTCCGGCGACGATGTCGAAAAGAAGTGCCGGGTGCTGTCGGGCGGCGAGAAGGCGCGCTTTGTGATGGCGAAGATGCTGTTCGATCCGCCGAATTTTCTGGTGCTGGACGAGCCGACCAACCATCTGGATATCGCGACCAAGGAGATGCTGATCACGGCGCTGTCGGAGTATGAGGGCACCATGCTGTTCGTGTCCCATGACCGTCACTTCCTGGCTGCATTGTCCAACCGGCTGCTCGAGCTGACGCCCGACGGCATCCATCAATATGGTGGCGGCTACACCGAATATGTCGCGCGCACCGGCCAGGAGGCGCCGGGCCTGCGGAGCTGAGGCGCGTCATAGCTGCAGGAATAGCGTTCAGTTCTTTGCTTAGTTCCTGGCTGACGCCGCGGAAAGCGCCAGCGGACTCAGCTCGCCGGCAGGTTTCGGTGCGTCGGGCGCTGCAGCCGCCGGCGTCACCTCGTTGTCGGTCTCATCGAGGAACTTGTCGAGCATATCAGCAATCCTCGACTTCACCTCGTCGGGACCGCGATCGCTCATGTCGGTGTGCTGATAGCCGGTCTTGACCACGGTGATACCGGCCTTGGCGCAGATATCGTCATCGGGAACGACGCCGGGATCGGCCTTGAACACGGGATCCTGTGAGCGGAACGAGAGGATCTTGAACTTGCCGTCGGTGACGAACGGGACGCGCAGATTGTCCAGCGTCACCACCTTCTTGATCATGTCGGGATAGCGCTTGGCGAAATACATCGAGATGTCGCCGCCGTTGGAGTGCCCGATCATGGTCAGGTGTTTGTAGTCGGCATTGGGCTCGATCTTCTTCAGCTCGTCGATCGCGAACATGATGTTGGCGATGCCGCGGTTATACTGCATGCGGCGGCCGACATACTCCTCGCCGACCTTCGTCACCATCGGCTCGTCGCTGTCGAGATCGTGCTGGATGCTGACGACCATGTAGCCGCGCGCGGCCATGATGTTGGCCAGGAACGAATACTCGGTGAACTTGACCGTGTTGCCGTGGTTGAGGATCGCCACCGGCAACGTGATCATGTCGGCCATCGCCTGCCATTCCCGGTCGCGGCGAACGGCGATGTCGACCGCGACGGTGCGGTCGCTGCGCTGCAAATCGTAAAACACCAGCGTGGTGTGATGGATCGCCCATTTGCTGGCCGTGAAATAGCCGGCGACGAGCACCGCGCAAACCGTGATCACGATCATGATCGCGCGCTTCATCTTTAGGCCGCCTGGTCCTGCACCCGCTCACCCCTGAGCTTGCTGAACGCCGAGGATTTCAGCCGCTCGAGGTCGCGCTCTCCGGCGGCCGCCTGCGCCAGCAGATGCTCGGCGATTTCGAGCGCCGATGCGGAGGGGTTGCGATAGAAACGCGCGTCGAGCAGCACGTCGTCCAAGGCCCGGCGCAGCACAGCAATCGTTGTCGAGTCGTAGCTCATGCGCGGTGCTATATCCGGCCGAGTTAACAGCCACATGACCGGCCTGCCGGAAGGTATGATGGCACGCCCAAGGGCCGGTTTGGCGGTGGATATCTGTCTGACGGTTTACGGGTTGTTCATCTCCGTCGGTGGAAAGGCCACGCCGGGACGGTAGAGCCGCACCGGGCGGATCTCATAGATCGCGCTGGGGTTGACCCGGCGCAGGTCGCGCGCGGCCGCGATCGCGGCATCGCGATCGGCGCAGTCGAGCACGTAGAAGCCGAGCAGCTGCTCCTTGGATTCGGTGAAAGGGCCGTCAGTCACGGTGCCGGCGCCCGGACCGCGCAACACGCAGGCGCCTCCGGTGGCGCCGAGCCGCGCCGCGGGTCCGAGTCGCTTTTCCGCGGTCAGCCGATCATGGACCTTGTTGAGTTCGAGCATCAGCGCAGCGTCTTCGTCCGCGCTCCAGGAAGCGACTTCGTCTTCTCTGTGATAGGCCAGAATAGCGTAGAGCATGTTTTCCTCTCTGTTGTTCGCGCGGATACTCCGAGGACGTTTCGCGACTACCAACTCCGACATCTGGATGCCGTTTATTCCACGTCGCTCCCGGCATGGGAGCTGGGCAAAAACGCGCAGAGCAGGGCAGCGCGCGGCGGGGAATCCTGTGCTAGACAGCCCTCAAGCATGGCACAGGAAACGCTTGAGACGGCCCGCCCTCAGCCGGAATCCACCACGGGAGGGATGATCCGGATCGTCCCGTTTCTGTTCGTTCTGCTGTGGAGTTCCTCCTTCATCACCGCCAAGGTCGGCCTGCGGCATCTGTCGCCGCTGTTGTTCGTCGCGATCCGGCTGGTCGGCTGCGCCGTCGTGCTGACGGTGGCGATGCTGGTGTTGCGCCGGTCGTGGCGGCCGCTTGGCGATTGGCACTGGCTTCATTGCGCGGTGGCCGGCGCGTTGCTCAATGGCGTCGGCCTGATGGCGCCGCACATTGCACTGGTCGCGACGCCGGCCGCGCAGATCGCGCTGGTGCAATCGCTGACGCCGCTGCTGACGGCCGCGTTCGGCGTGCTGCTGCTCAGCGAGCGGCTGCGCGGGGCGCAATGGCTCGGTCTGGTGCTGGGCCTGCTGGGCGTCGGCCTCGTGGTCGGCGAGGCGGCGCTGGAAAGTACGGCGCGGCTGCAGGGCCTGATCCTCGCCTTCATCGGCGTCACCGGGCTGGTCGCCGGCACCCTGTATTTCGGCCGCTTCTGCCGCGGCGTGCCGCTGCTGGAAGGCGCCACCGTCCAGTTCATCGCGGCGGCGATCGTCTCGTCGCTTGGCGTTGTGTTTCTGGAAACGCCGCATCTGGAATTGACCGATGCCACCATCGTCGCGGTGGTCTGGAACACGCTGATGGTGTCGCTCGGCGGCATGGTGCTGTACTCCGTGATGCTGGTGCGCGGCTCGGTCGCCCGCGCCAGCGCCAATTTTTATCTCGTCCCCGTCACCGTCGCGCTGCTGGCCTGGGCAATGCTCGGCGAACAACCGGGCCTGCATGTCGTCGTCGGTCTGGTGATGGCGTCAGCGGGATGCTGGCTGGTAAACGCAGCGGCATCGCCGGTGCTGGGCGATGAGGTCAGCCAGTAGAGATTTGGCTTAAGAGGTTGCTCCATCGCGATTCATTGTGACAGCGCCCAGCGCTGAACGTCGATACAGGGGGTATGGATTCCGGGCCTGCGCCAAGTGGTGCATCCCGGAATTGACGGGCTACTTTGCAGGGCGCATTCCGTTCGCCGCACATCGCCATTTGGAGACCCGCCATGAGCCTGTTCGACACTCCCTTCGATCCCGCGCACGACGCGGCACTTGTCACCGGCGCGGGCAATGGCATTGGACGCGCGATCGCGCAGGCGCTGGTCGGCGAGGGCGTGCGCACGGTGTTTGCCGATCTGCGCGAGGATACGGTCAAGGCGGCGGTGGCGGCGTCGCCGCGGCCGGATCTTGCGGTGCCCTGGGTCGGCGATCTCGCCCAGCGTGACGCCTGCGATACGTTGCTGGCCGATGCGCGCAAGGCGGTCGGGCAGGTGACGCATTTCGTGCATAGCGCCTCGCCGCCGCGGCGCGAGGCCGATCATGCGCTGGCCGTGAGCCAGGAGACCTGGCGGCAGATGCATGCCGTCAATCTCGACGCCGGCTTTCATCTGTCGCGCGAACTGGCGCGCCGGCTGATAGCCGCCAAGGCGCCCGGTTCGTTCCTGCTGCTGACTTCGCTGCACGCGGGCACGCCGCGCAATTTGCCGCATTATTCGACGGCGAAAGCGGGCATGGCGATGCTGGTGCGGGAACTGGCAAAAACCTATGGCCGCTTCGGCATCCGCGTCAACGCGCTGGTACCCGGCGCGATCGCCGCCGGAGGTTTCGTCGCCGATCCGTCGCTGGCAAAACACATTCCGCTCGGACGCATTGGCCGCAGCGAAGACCTCGCCCCGATGGCGCTGGCGGTGCTGTCGAACCGGTTGTCGGCCTATGTCACGGGAGCGGCGATCGTGGTCGATGGCGGGCTGTCGCTGACGAACTGGTTCGGGCCGCCGGATCTGGGCGAGATGTGAAAGGCGGGCGCTGGCGACACGCCCCAACTGCGGCACCAAATGGTCATGCTCCGGGCACACTGCGGCCCGAGCTGTTTGCGAAAACGCCTGAAGTGGGTGGCGTACGCAGAGGGAATAGTAGCGTGGCTTATAGGATGGTCGCAGAACGCGAAGGCTCAACCGTCAGTGTCGAAAGAGAAAGTCCGCTGATCATGGTCGCGAAAGCGCGGATCTGGGCGAGTGAGGGATGGCAGGTCGTCATCACCGATGCGGATGGAAAGTCTTACGAGGCGGCAGAGTTTGAGAGTCTGTTGGCGGCGTGAGGTGCGCTGATGCGCACGGAGCCTAACTCACGTCATTCCGGGACGCGCTCTTGCGCGAGCCCGGAATGACGAGGAGAGGCGTTCGGACGCAATAGCGACGACCGCTTACCTTACCGGCATCGGCGGGCGCATCACGGGGTCGCCGTCGGCCTGATCGACCGCTTGCGCGCGCGGTTCATATTGCAGCGGCGGGGGCGCGGGTTGTGGCGGTGGCATCAGCGGCGCGGTGATCGCCGGCGGCAACGCGGCGGAGGCTTGCGGCGCGTATACCGGCCGTGGCCTGCGTGGCGGCGCGGATGGTCGCGGTGACAACGCGGCGGTGACCTTGGCGCGCAGGCTCTGCTCAACGGAAGCGATTGGTGCAGGCTTGGCCTGCGACGTCCTGGCGATGGGAGTCCGGGCCACGTCGCGCGACATCTGCTGCGCCATTTGGTCCTGGCTGGCCTTGAGCTGTTCGATACTCGCCTTGAGTGCCGCGATCTGTTGTCCCATCGAGGCAACATCCTGCGCCATCGATTGCAGCGACTGCGCCTGGTCCGGTGCAGCGGCGGTCGCCGCAATGGCAGTCGGGGCCGTGCCTTGTGAGGCCGGATCTTGTGATGCCGAACCTTGTGATGTTGTGTCTTGCGCGGGCTGCGCCGCAGGCGCCGGCTGCGCAGAGGCCTGATCCGCCGCGGCGGCGGGTGCGGCCGGTTGCGCAGCGGTGCTGGGTGCTCCCGCCCGCTGAGCGGCCAGCGTGAACGGCGTCCAGTTCGCGACGACAGTCTTGACCGTATCCCTGGCCGTATCGCCGTAATGATTCCAGCCCTCCGCAGCAGCGGCGCTGCCGAGCGCGAACAGGAATCCGATGGTGACGCGGCCCACCCATTTACCCCGCGGCGGCCGTTGGCCAGAGATATGGATGTCGCGCGGGATCTGGATATCGTCGTTGGCCGGCGCGCGAGACGCCGTATCGGTCGGCGGCACCGGCGCCGGTCGTGCGGCGAGCTCGGGCGCGGGGTGGATCGGCGGCGTCAGCAGCGAGCTGATCGGGTCCGGCGGCGCATGATCGGCGCGTGCGGCCAGAACCACGTCGGGCTCGACCACGAAGACGTCGTGCGGATCGGATTCTTTTGAAATCAGCGTGGATTGCATTGGCGGTCCCTCACTCCAATGTCACCCGCATCAGGGCGGCGGCGGAAATTTACGCAACGTTAATCCTCGGCCCACGCCCCCACACGCCTGTCAGGTTTGACCAAAGCAAGGCGATGGGATGGAGAGGTTGCGGCCAGTTGTGGCGGTGGTGGGGAACCGGCATTCGTCATTCCCGGTGCGCAATTGCGCACCTGAGGATGCGCTGTCGGTCGGCAATTGCCGACCTGAGGCGTGTTTTCGTTCGGTCCCAAACGCTGCTACAGGGAGTATGGATTTCGGGCTCGAGCAAGGGCGCGCCCCGGAATGACGAACTAACGAACCGCGCTGCACCCTGAGTGGAATCCCGATGACGTTATCGCTGCCCAAACAAAAAATCCGCGTCCTGCTGCTGGAGGGCGTGAACGATTCCGCGGTCCGGATGTTCGAGGCCAACGGCTATACCGAGCTGCAGCGTTTGCCCAAGGCGCTGGGACCGCAGGAACTCAAGCAGGCGCTGTCGGGCATCCACATGCTCGGGATCCGCTCGCGGACGCAGTTGACGGCCGAGATCATGGAGGCCGCCGACCGGCTGCTGGTGGTCGGCTGCTTTTCGGTCGGCACCAACCAGGTCGATCTCGACGCCGCGCGGCGGCTGGGGATTCCCGTGTTCAACGCGCCGTATTCCAACACCCGCAGCGTGGCCGAGCTGACCATCGCCGAGGTGGTGATGCTGTTCCGCCGGGTGTTTCCGCGCTCGGTCTCCGCCCATGCCGGCGGCTGGGACAAGTCCGCCGACGGCAGCCGCGAGGCGCGGGGCAAGACGCTGGGCATCGTCGGCTACGGCAACATCGGCTCGCAACTGTCGAACCTTGCGGAAGCCATGGGCATGCGCGTGATCTATTTCGACCAGACCGACAAACTGCGTCACGGCAATACCGAGCCGGTCGAGACGCTGGATGACCTGCTGGCGGCCAGCGACGTCGTCTCGCTCCACGTGCCGGAGACGCCGGCCACCGCCAACATGATCGGTGCGGCCCAGCTTCGGCTGATGAAGCCCGAGGCGTATCTGATCAACAACTCGCGCGGCACCGTGGTCGATCTCGATGCGCTGGCGAGCGCCTTGCGCGAGGGCCGGCTCGCCGGTGCGGCGGTCGACGTGTTTCCGGTCGAGCCGGCGTCGAACGCGGAGCGCTTCGTCTCGCCGCTGCAGGGCCTGGCCAACGTGATCCTCACCCCGCATGTCGGCGGCTCGACGGAGGAAGCCCAGGATCGCATCGGCGGCGAGGTCGCGCGCAAGCTGATCGACTATTCCGATGTCGGCTCCACCTTCGGCGCGGTCAATTTCCCGCAGGTGCAATTGCCGGCGCGGCCGACCGGCACCCGTTTCATCCACGTCCACCGCAACGTCCCCGGCGTGATGCGTCAGGTCAACGACGCGGTGTCCCGCCACGGCATCAACATCCTGGCGCAATACCTGCAGACCGATCCGGAAGTCGGCTACGTCGTGCTCGAAACCGACGTCGTCGGCGGCGAGGGCGAAGAATTGCTGGCCGACCTGAAAGCCGTGCCCGGCACCATCCGCGTGCGCGTGCTGTACGATCAGAGCCGGCCGCAGGGGTGATGAGGGGGCGGAGGCTAGGTTGCGTACCATCCTCCGCGCCACCGGTCTGCCATTGGAGCTCACAACGGGTTGAACGGAAGCTCGGAACGCCGGCTGTGTTCGCCGGTTGCTTGTCCACACCGGAAAACGGAGGACGAGGATGAAAAAACTCCCGCTGTTGGGTGCTGCTGCGGTCCTGTCGACCGTGCTGGCGACCCCGCTGATGGCCCAGGGGGCCACGCAGGAACCGGGCATGATCGGGTTCAACTATCCGAATTCCGATTATCTGACCGGCGGATACGGCGTTCGTCTGCCGTACAATACCGGCCGCTATCCCCGCATGCCTTATTACCGGCACGTGTACTATGAGCCCGGCCCGCCGGGCTTGGGGGTGGTCGGCGGCGCCGTCGGGACGGCAGTGGCCGTACCGGTCGCTCCGTATGATGATGCCTACGCCTATGTTCCCTATTGATGGGCTTGGCGCTCGCGACAAGAAGGGCGAGACGGCATTTCCATAACGGCGGACCGGACTGGCTTCGCTGATCCGAGCTACGAATTCGACGCTGTCATATCCGGCGCGATCCGGTTGCCATGATTTCAGCATTATTTCGGCAACAACTGGCACAACCGTAACGCGCTGGGGGGCAGGGTGGTGCCGAAATCCGGATTTGCGTTGGTGCTGATGGGGTCGCTGGCGCTCGGCGGCTGCATGCAGGCGACGCTCGCGCCGTCGTCGGATGCGAGCATGACGGGAAGGGACCGGCAGTTGCTGGCCCATCCGCCTTATGCACAGGCCAGCATTCCCGAGCGTTTTCTCCGGCACATCGTCGACTATCCGCGCCGGGAGCAGCCGGGTACGATCCTGGTCGATAGCGATGCGCGCTATCTCTATTACGTGCTGCCGGGCGGCAAGGCGATCCGCTACGGCGTGACGGTCGGAGAGGAAGCGCAGGTCTTTTCGGGTGTCGCCACGGTGGGCCGCACGGCTGAATGGCCGGACTGGGTTCCGACGCCGGAGATTCAGGCGCGGCTCGGCCCGTATCCCTCCCGCGTTCCCGGAGGCCCGGCGAATCCATTGGGCGCGCGGGCGCTCTACCTCTACCAGGGCAACAAGGACACGCTCTACCGCATCCACGGCACCAATCAGCCCGAATATATCGGCCAGGCGATCTCATCCGGCTGCATCCGCATGACCAATGCCGACGTCATCGATCTGTTTGATCGGGTGAGGCCGGGCGCGACCGTCGTCGTGCTGCCGCCGGGCCAGAGCGTATAGGCGCGGTGCGCGTGTGATCCCGGATGTCGCGGAGCCTGTCATCGGGCGGGCATTTGCGCGACCCGTTGGCTCATCCGGGCTACTTCTTGATCGCAACCGCATCGAACTGTCGCTTCGGGTGGACGAGTTGATCCGCGCTCTCGACGATGCGCATTTCCTCGGTGCCGCGGAGTGCGGTGCGCTCCAGCACGGCGAAGATGGCGGACGCGGCGTGGCCCAGCGCGTCCGGCGTATCCGACCCGCCGATACGCGCGGACACCAACAGCGAGGCAAACAGATCGCCGGTGCCGGACGGGCTGATGGGCAGTTTCGGCGTGCGCACGCGCCAGGCCTGCGACCCGTCTTTGGTCCGTTCGACAGCAAGGGTTTCGATCTCGTCGTGCGGGGTATCCTTGAGTTCGGCTGACGTGACGACGATGGTCGATGGACCGCGCGCCAGCAAAGCTTGCGCCTGCGCGATCACCTGATCTGTTGTCGTGGCCCTGGTCCCGCACAGCCATTCGAACTCGAAATGATTGGGGGTGATGATATCGGCGAGCGGACACAGAAGGTCACGCAGCAGCGGCGGGATGTCGGCGTTGACGAACAGGCCGCGGTCGCGATCGCCGAGCACGGGATCGCAGCAATAGATGAGCTTCGGGTTGCGGGCCTTGGCGCGCGCGACGAAGTCCGCGACCACGGCGGCGATCTCGGCCGAGCCGAGATAGCCCGACAGGATCACCTGGCACGTGTCGACCGCGCCGCGCTCCTCGACCCCGAGCAGGAGATCGCCGACCAGTTGTCGCATCGAGCACCCGGCCGCGGAGGGTCGGGTAACCCGGCCGGTTGCTCAGCAGAGTGGTCGGCACCGCCACGACGTCGATGCCGTGCATCTGCAGCGGAAACACCGCGGCGCTGTTGCCGACGTGGCCCCAAGCCACCTGCGACTGAATCGAAATCACGCTCATGCGGTGGGCCGGATCATCCGAACAGCGCGGCATAGATCACGTAGAGCCAGCCCAGGATGCCGTGAATGATCGCCCACAGGATCGAGTGGTTATTGGTATAGGAGATCGCGATGGCGAGCGCCGAGCCGAAGCCCACGCCGTATTTCGCGCCCTCGACCCGCACTCCGTAATATCGATTTCCGTTCATGGCGATCCCCAGGTTGAAGGCCAGTCGTTTGTCCCGAGGCACGAGCCTACTCCCTGAGGAGACCTATCGGGAAGGGCAGGCGTCCGCATTCCCGCGGCGCGAAGCGCCCGAGCTGTGCTTGAACGTTTGGCGACCCTCAAGAGAGGGCGCAGCGCGATCCCAAGAGGGACGCAGGGAAAGCCGGGTGCCCGCTGCACCCGCAGCCCCGTGTGCAAAGGGTAGTAAGCACACGGTAGTCGACCACAGGTTCACCGGGACACCCGGCTCTCCCTGCGCAATGGTTTTACGGCTTATTTCGTGCTCTCCCCGGTGACCGGGCTTTGTTGTCACCGTCGCCGCGCGGATACCTCCGCGCAACTTGACGCCAGCGTCGGGGCGTCAGGACCACACGACTTCGCCGTCCGCAACAAGCGTTTCGCCCGGCGCCTTCGCGCCTGACACCGTTGCGGCCATCGCATCCCACACCCAACGTCCGTGACGATCGCGATACGCCCCTCTCAGAGGGCGTGGGACGGCGGTGAATAAGCCGGTGATTTGGGTTAAAAGGAAACAGGAAAATTTTTAAGCGCAGGGCTGGACACGATGTTGGGTGATTTGCCCGTCGGGTTGTTTTGTCGCATGCGGCGCAGCTAAAATTGCCTTGCACGCGAAGCGAAGCAGCGAGCGAGACGGTTGCCGAAAACATAATTCGCGACTTTTTAAAACACGTAACGGCGGCTTACGCGGAGTTTGTCGTCGGGCGCGCATTCGCGCGACCCGGCGGCTAATCCGCTCCACGCGTCGAACGTTGCGTTAACCGTAAGGTGGCGCCCGACTGGATTGCAACTCGACAAGCTGAGATTGTTTCGCGGGTGCCACATCGATTGCCAATTCGATGAACAAGCGACTTCTCCTTCTCATATCGTGTGTAGCCTGCCTGGCCGCCTGGGCGGTGTACGGCTCTCTGTTCCGGCCGAGCTGGTTCGAAAGAACGTTCGACGAGCACCTTGCCAGATTTCCGTTGGCGGCTTCGATGGCCTCGCGCGATCCGGTTCTCAGAGAGATTTTTCTTCGCCGGACCAAAGCGGCCTTCGACGGAGGCGGCTGGGTGGCGGCCAATAAAGCTCTCCAGATGAGCCTGGCCACAGACGTGGAGGTCTATGCCGACGACGAGCATATCAACGCGATAACCCGCGCTGAGTCAGTGTTGCTCCGCGATCTCGAAAACAAACCGCTGGCCTGCAGGGCATTTCTGTTCGCGGGCGGCATGGCCGATGACCTGCTGCCGGCGCAGCCAGACGACACACTGGTGTGGTACGCGCACCGCGCGGCCATGGAAAACGGCTTCGAAAGAAGAATGCACGGGATCCGTTGGACACGGCCGGATGACCCAAAAACCATCGATGTGATGCGAAACCTTAGCCGGGGACCGATCGCTGGGCTGACAGGTGCCGAACTGACAGCGACCGCAAAATATCTCGAAGGAGACCCCGAACTCGCCTGCAGCGCCGCTATCAAGCAATCCAACAATCTGATGGCGCTGCACGATGCCGACGCGGCCCGGGCCCGCCGCATCCTGATGGCAAATACAGCGGCAATCGATGTCGTCAGCGTCATATCCAGCATATGCCGCGAGCGTAACGACGGGTGGTCCTGCTCGTAGGAGCGTGGTCACGGCCACAGGCCGATAAGCGGAAGTGACAGGGACAGACGCGACCGGTGTTGGTATTTCCCTTTACCGGTGGATGGAAGGATTGGTGTTGTTCCAGGTGGGGACTGCGTTTGTCACGCCTACCGAAGGCCAATTATACGATCCCACTGACGGAGCGGTGACAGTTCCAACAGCAGCAGCTCCCGATGTCCCGTAAATTCCGGATCGCGTTGTCGACATTCCTGACACCCCAATTCCTGACACCCCATAATTGTCGGATTGCATGGTCGGGATGTAATGCCTGATGTGCCTGTGCTTCTTGGCTTGCGCAGCAAAGGGCGCAGCCGCCAACCCTGCAGCCACGAGCGCGGCAATCGCCAGTCTGGTCGTCATCATGATTGGTCCTCTCATCGTAGATAGGGGACGACGTCCTCTTTCGTTGTAAATAGGGTACAACGAGCGGTTTGCACGACCTCAACATTCTCAAATTTTATTGAGGCGTCAGAGTGTCCGGGCGCGGAGCCTGTCATCGGGCGCGTATTCGCGCGACCCGCTGGCTACGCTAGCGGAGCTAATCGCTGCCATCGGCGGCGAGGCGCAGGAACTGCCGCTTCATCGCGTTGACCCTGGAGATATAGGCCGCAACGAGATGATCGCCGCACCGTTCGCCTGATATCATCTGAAAGTGACGGCGAGCGTAGGCGGTGGCGGGACCTCCGCCGCAGAGATGGATAAAAGCGGCGAGATCCTGCTTCTGTTGTGGGGTGGCTACCACATCGCCCGCTCGGGTGAGGACGGCGGCGACATTGCGGTCCAGATACACGGATGCCAGCTCGACGGCATGGCTCGGGAATCGCGCGGATGTAGGGGCCGAAGCCGCAGCCGGTATCCGTGACCGCGTTCGCCTGGATACAGAACCGCGCGATCTCGGCGTAGGCCGGATCGGTCATCTGGAAAAGTCCGACAGCGCTGGAGGCGGGCTGGTAGATCGCGAACGGATTGAAGCTAAACCGCCAGCGCCAATAGGTACGATCGACCGGATTGCCCGAACTCTCGACCTGCGCCAGCGCGGCCAGCAATTCAGGCGTGATCGAATGGGTCGAATAGGTGCGGAACAGCGCACCGTATTGCCGCCACGTCTCTGATGGTTCCTTGTCGAGCCGATGGCCGACGAAGAAGAACAGTTCGGTCGGCTTGTGGATCACGTGATAGAGGAGGTTCGTCAGCACCAGGGTCGCAAGCAGGATCGCGACGACGCCGGCGATCCGAGCTGCCCGCGGCGCTTTCGCAAGCTTCCGTCGCGCCCACCGTGCGCTCCGCCGCCAGCGGCGAAGGCGAACAACGAAGCTCTTGCTTTTTTTTGACATGCGGCTTGTGGGGGTGCGTGGGGCACAATAACGGAACCTGAGCGCCGTTAATATCTTTCGGTCCTGCTTCCTGGGTTAACACATTGGTTATTCTCTTGCGGGCATTTTCGCGTTTCCATTTATCAGGGAGGCACCATGTCTGACGTCACCATTCCCGGCGGTAAGATTCGCGCGTTCGTCGAACGGATCGAAAATATCGACAGCGAGATCCAGGAGTTGAACGAGCAAAAGAAGGAAGTATTTGCGGAGGCCAAGGGCGACGGGTTTGACGTGAAGATCCTCAAAGAGATCGTCAAACTTCGAAAGCAGGACGAGGAAGAGCGAGACGAGCGCGAGAGTATGCTCGATCTCTATATGCGCGCCATGGAGCAGGCCGCCCCGGAAAAGGTCGCCAAGGCCGCGTGATGAAGCAAGGCGGGTTTGCCAGCGCTAACCCGCCTTTCGTCCGTCTGAGCGGTAGGGCCGATTAGCCACCGGGTCGCGCGAATGCGCACCCGATGGTAAACTCCGCGTAACCCGCCGCCCTGGCCGAATTGAAAATGGCGGATTACGCTTCGCTAATCGGCCCTGCGAGCTCTGTGGTAATCCGTCCTACGCGCTTGGCTATCTGGGAGCAAGAGACATGAAGTTATCTGGCAAGGTCGCCGTGATTACGGGGGCGGCGCGCGGAATCGGCAAGGCTTGTGCGGAGCGATTTCTCAGCGACGGCGTGAAGGTCGTCATTTCGGACATAGATCGCAAGGGTCTTGCCGAGACGGCGGCAGAGCTCGGACGGCCCAATGACCTGCGTGCGGTCCCGGCCGATGTGGCAAAACGAGCCGACATCGATGGTCTCGTCGTCACCGCCGTCAAAGAGTTCGGCAAGCTCGACATCATGGTCAATAATGCCGGCGTCGCCCGCAATCAGGACTTGCTGGAGATATCCGAGAAGGATTTTGACGACGTCATCGCGATTAACCTGAAAGGCGCTTTCTTCGGCGTGCAGGCCGCAGCCAAACAGATGATCTCGCAGGGGGGCGGCGGAGTCATCATCAACATGTCGTCGGTGAACGCGCTGCTGGCCATTCCTTCACTGGCGACCTATGCCATCTCCAAGGGTGGGATGAAGCAACTCACCTCGGTTGCCGCCGTAGCGCTTGCTCCGCATAAAATTCGGGTCGTCGCCGTGGGACCGGGAACGATTTTGACCGATATGGTGGCCTCGGCGATCTTCTCGTCCGAGGATGCGCGTCGCGGCGTCTTGTCGCGAACGCCGATAGGGCGCGGCGGCGAACCCAGCGAAGTCGCCTCGGTCGTCGCATTCCTCGCGAGCGACGATGCGTCCTATATCACAGGACAGACAATCTACCCGGACGGTGGCCGCCTTGTCCTGAACTACACTGTCCCCGTGAACGAGCCCGCAGCGCGCTGACTGAGGGTTCGTGTAGTGCGGAGGGTGGGTTGAGCTTTTCGCGAAACGATCACATCGGGCGCGGGAATTGATGGGTATCGCGGAGTTTATCATCGGGCCGGCCGAAGGCCGGACCCGTTGGCTCAACCCATCTTACGAGCTGCGCTCATCCGCCCCAAGAGTTGCGAGCCACCGCGGCCCCCTCAATATTGAGGACGGAGCGTGCTCAGATAGTCCGACAGCGTGGTGGGATCGCCGCGCGTGCTCTGTCGCAATGGCTGGTTGCTCAACAACACGCCGGCCTCGGTCTTGTAATCGGGAGCCGGGTCGTCCGTCGGCTTAAGCGGCTGGTTGATGAACTTGAGGTACCTGTCATAGGCTTGCTGAGTGCCGACGAAGATGCAGACGCAATGCTGCGGTTCGGCATAAGAATAGCGCGCGGCTTCGCCAGCCCCGTTTATCACGAAGCGGTGTGCTGGGAGCGCGCGCAGCGCCTTTTGCCCGGCCGGATCGTTGGCAAACTGGACACGAAAGCCGGCAGATTTCAGATAAAAGCTGTTCTTTTCCAGGGACGGCTGGCTGGGCGTCTCCGCAGCGGCCAAGCCAAAGGAGCAAAGCAACAACACGACGGTTGGAAACAGGCGCAAGGCCCTGAGGCCATGGACCCGAAAGAGATCCCGGCGGCTCGTCGCGACCGGCCCGATGATCGATGCTAGCATTGCAAAAGTTCCGTGCTTGACCTTATCTGCCTTTGCACTGCGTACAATGCCGCGAGCAGTGTGCCAAGATTGTGTTGATGCACCGGGAATGTATTTGGATCGGTTTCGCGATCAACAATTCGGGTGCGTAGGGCAGATGAGTTAGCCGAAGGCGTAATCTGCCGCTTCGATGAAGAAGCTGGATAAGCCATTTATATTGCGCTGATGTGTAGCCCGTAGGATGAACGGCGGATTTCGCGGAGTTTATCATCGGGCGCGCATTCGCGCGACCCGGTGGCCAATCCGCTCTACGAGATGCAGACGTCTTGACGTCATCAGATAGCTGTTGCAATCACGCGGACCATGACGACCGCTTGGCTTAATCGGGAACTTTCCTAAATTGACATCGCTGCAGGAACTGGGGCGCGCCTTGGTCGCTCTTGGCATCATCGCCGTGCTGACCGGCACAGCGGCAACCGCACAGAATCTCGATCAGGGCAAATCGGCCCCCAAGCTGTTTGCCGACGGTTGCGCGGCGTGTCATCGCAGCCCCCGCGGGCTCGCTAAGGGCCGCTTCAAATTCACGCTCTACCTTTTCCTGAAGGAGCACTACGCGAGCGGTCCGGATTCGGCCTCGGCGCTCGCCTCCTACCTCGAGTCCGTCGACAGCAATCAGCGCGGCCCGTCGCGCGCCGCCGCAAAGCCGTCGCGTTCTGCCACCGGCACATCACGCTCCTCCTTGCGGCCGCCCAAGCCGGTGCCGGGACATTAGGAAGTAGGGCGTCGGGTGCAATAGCTAACCGCGTTACGCCGGAAGTTTGTATTGAGGGACATGATGAACGTCCTGTTCGTCTGCAGCGCCAATCGTCTGCGCAGCCCGACCGCCGAACAGGTCTTTTCGACCTGGCCGGGGGTCGAGACGGATTCGGCCGGCATCTCGTCCGGCGCCAGCGTGTTGTTGTCCTCAGAACAGGTCGGTTGGGCCGATGTAATTTTCGTCATGGAGAAGACGCATCGCAATAAGCTGGCCCGTCAGTTTCGCTCTCATTTGAAAGGCAAGCGGGTAATTTGCCTCGACATTCCCGATGACTACGAATTCATGGATCCGGTTCTGGTGAAAATGCTCGAAAAACGGGTCGGCCGTTTCCTGCCTCAAGCCGGACCAACATTCCGGTAGTCCGTAGTTCGCAGGGCAATAGCGAAGCATATTGCGCCGGTTCGGATTCGAAAACGGCGGATTACGCTACTCCATCCTTGTAATAGCAAAATCGATTATTGTCGGCCTGTTCCGAAAGGAATGGCCTGCCGCGGCGTGCAATCCGCGGCAGGCCGCTGGCGATCGGATCGAACCCATCCTGAGCAGTTTGTGGCTACCCCGTAGCGTGATCGCGCCAGCACCTTCATCGGACCCGGATGGTTGCCGGAACAACTTGGTTCGCTTCACAAGGCAGGGTCGAAGAAGATGATGCAGACTAACATAATGACGGCTGGAATCGATACCTCCAAACTTAAACTCGATATCGCGGTCCACGGTCGGACCGAGCGTTGGCAGGTCGCCAACGCGTTGCCCGGCTGGCGCACCCTAGCGGCCAATCTTATCAAGGCAGGGGTGGTACGCGTCGGCATCGAGGCGACCGGCGGTTATGAGCGCGGCGTGGTGCAGCATTTACGAGCGGCGGGGCTCGTCGTGCTGGTGCTGCAGCCGATCCAGGTCAAAGCTTATGCGCGGGTGCATCTGCGTCGGGCCAAGAACGACGCGCTCGATGCGGTTCTGATCGCTGCATGTGCCGCGGCGATCGACCAGCCGAGGATCTCGCCGGATCCGAGGCTGGCGGAATTGGCAGGAGATCTCACCTTCCTCGAGCAGATCGAGGAGGACATTGCGCGCTTCAAGGTCAGGCTCGAACACATCGATGAACCTCGGCTGCGACGGATCGTTACCAGCGACATCGCGCGGCTAAGGGCACGGCGGTCCGCGCAGATGCGGACCATTGCCAGGCATCTTCGTGACCACGACGATCTGGCGCGGCGGCTCGATCTGGTGCTGAGCATCCCCGGCATTGGCGAACGTACCGCGCTGGCGCTGATCATCCGCATGCCCGAACTTGGACAAATCAGCCGTGAGGAAGCCGCGGCCCTGGCCGGGCTCGCACCGTTCGACGACGACAGTGGACTACGCAAGGGCCAACGCCACATTGCCGGTGGCCGTGGCCGCCTGCGTCGATCCCTGTTCGCGGCGGCACTGCCGGCAGCCTTCCGCTGGAACGCGGCGTTGATCGCGCTCTACGCCCGCCTCACAGCGCGCGGCAAGCCACACAACTCAGCTCTCATCGCCTGCGCCAGAAAGCTCCTGGTCTACGCTAACACCGTCGTCCAGCGGGGAACGCCATGGACCGAAAAGGCCGCCACGCTTTAATGGTTGCTACGAACTACGAGCTAAAACGGGATGTCGTCGTCTTTGTAATTTGGATCATAATTGTCCCATGCAAAAGGCCGAGTAAGTGCCTCCGGGTGCCGAGTAGCTGGATCACCCCCAGCTGTTGCAAGTGTAGCGTCTGAAATCAGACGAATTGCGCTTAAATCAACCCCTTCAAGTCGAGTGTTTGCGAGCGCGCTGTCCACAAAATCTGAACACGAAGATACCTTTATGCCTTTAATACGTCCGCCCGCGAGCGCCGCATGCTTTAGGTTGAGCTCAATCTCTCCATCACCTGAGATCCAAGCCTTGTGAAGAGTGCTATAAGCGAGGTCTAATTTCCCTCCCTCCGCATTGTGAATTACTAGGTCGGAGGCATTCGATGAAATCAGGCGCAAAGAGGTGTTGAAAAGTTTCCCTATCGTAAGTCCGACGATCGTGCACCGTGAGAAGGACATGCTACCGGCGCTGACCTCTCTGATACTACAGTCAATAAATTCGCAGCTCGAGAAATTGTAATGTTGTGCTTGAGCAAAGGTGCATTTCGCAAAAGTGCAACGGTCGAAGCGACACAAGTTAAGGAGTTGCGGCTCAAACCTTGCACCGACGAAGAGGCATTCATAAAAGCGTAGCTGCGTTTCCGCTCGTAGTTCCCCGTGAACTTTTGGGATCGCGTCTATGGCTTCGTTTACGTCCACACGGGTTTCTTTTAGAGATTTTGCCCAGTTTAGCTTCTCCTTGGATTGTTTGGCTTGTCGTTCTTCCCAAGCTCTGAGCTCGGTCGCGCTCTCGGTGGAAACTTTTCCGATCGAGTACGCATAATTCCATTCCCAAGACGAGTTACGAAATGCTGGCCAAGGTGCAACGACCACCCCGTTCCTTTCAACCCATGAATTCTCCCTGACGTACGAGAGAAGCGTATTCTCAATTTTTTCTCGGTCACGCGCGCTTTCTTCGGCCAGCCGAACGAACGAATGAATGAATGCCGCCAAGTCGGACCTCTATGTTCGGCGCAGTCCTGGTAATTGATTCGGAAGAACCGTCCGTTGTTGGAGATTTAACCTCTCTAGTTTGCCCGAGTTGATCGATGCTTCTTGAGAAAATAGAGGTAAAATGGGTTTCTCGATCGATGCGGGTCTTATCTTCACTTATTCGCGTTTGTCGGTCGAGAATACGAAGGCGCCAGATTATTAGCGGTAAGCCCACCGCGGCTGCGAGAATTGGCAGCGCGGCCTTCACTGCATCGGAGGCTCTTTTCTGATCGCCGCTAACCAGATCAGCCATCAACCAGCCGACCGCCAAGATTCCTATAAGAATCAGGATAACACCAAGAGCGATGATAACCGTCGCCAACGGAACTGATAACCGCCGCCAGACCAGCGGGTCAAAGCTGGTCGGCCAGTTGTATCTCTCAAATGGCGGATTCGGTTTCAGTCGTATCGACTCCCATTTCGAAAGAGGGCTTCTCAGGCGAACGACCCTCCTCCTATTTCATGAGTGAACCGCTCACGAACACCCCATCGTACTTCCACACGTATCGCACTTCATGCAGCCCGTAGGATAGGTTGAGCCCTCTGCGAAACCCATCACATCAGAGTTGGAATTGATGGGTATCGCTTCGCTCCACCCATCCTACGCGCTACGAACTCGCCACGTCCAAACCAAACGATCGGGGATAGGAAGCGAAAAAGTTAATCCGCCGCGGTGCAATTCTCTTGCTCAGGAATGGGGTTTCTGGAAATTAATCCCCAGAGGTTTCCGTCTGTCTCAGACCCTCGAGCGCCAAGCAGCATCAAATATTCTTTGGTTAGCGTTTCGTCTAAGCCGACTACATTGGAAAGTGTTTCAATCTTCCTCCAGCGTGGTCCCTTCTCCAGCATCGACTGCAACAACTTGCTAGCAGCGGCATCGTATGGCGCGTTCGGATCTTTCTGACTCAACCAAGCATTGAGCCAAGTCGTTCCCAGAGAACTAATAGCGCCTATAGCTGCGCCTAAAACCGACCCCAAAACTACCAATCCACCGTCCGCCATGGGAAACTCCGCGCAGTCGTTCTGACTTTACACGAAAAACGAGAATTTATTATATCGTACAATCCATAATAGAGATGGCTCATGGTTTAGCAAGTCACTGCTTTAATCTGGCTCGTTAAGTTCTCAAACGAAAAGTGGAGTTGGCACCGCGTTGAAAGGAAAAGGGCGGCCCTTGGCCGCCCCTCAGTCTTCCGATGTCCGGTTCAAGCCGGGCGGGCCGACGATCAGCCCGTTCTTAGCTGCACCCCGTCGTGCTGCCGCAGGTATCGCACTTCATGCAGGTGCCGTTCCGCACCAGCGAGAAGTGACCGCATTCGCCGCACATTTCGCCTTCGTAGCCCTTGGCTTTGGCTTCGGCCCGGCGCTCAGCTTTGCTTGGCTGGGC
>CAWAWU010000001.1:7500-899258 GCA_963785945.1 uncultured Alphaproteobacteria bacterium | reverse complement strand
CGCCCTGGCGCGACAGGGTTTCCAGCGCGCGATTGAAGGTTTGCGCCACGGCGTCGTCGAGAGCATCGAGCGCCACCGTGGTCGGCACCGCCAGCCGCATGCCCTTGATCGGGCGCGGCCGCAATTCCGTGACCGGTTCATCGGCGAGCACGGCGTCCATGATAAAGCAGCACGACACCGTGCGCGCCAGCGGGCCAAAGCTGTCGAGGGTGAACGACAGCGGCACGCCGCCATCGAGCGGCACGCGCCGCTGCGTCGGCTTGAATCCGACGATGCCGTTGAACGCTGCCGGAATCCGGCAGGAGCCGCCGGTATCGGTGCCGAGCGCGCCATAGGCCATGCCGTCGGCGACGGACACCGCAGCGCCCGACGACGATCCGCCGGGCACGTGACCGACGCTGCGCTGCCAGGCGCTCTTCGGCGTGCCGTAATGCGGATTGATGCCGATTCCGGAATAGGCGAACTCGGTCATGTTGGTACGGCCGATCACGATGAAACCGGCGCGGCGCAACCGGGCAACCACGGTCGCATCGGCCTGGGCCGGCGGCGAATCGTCAAGCGCGCGGGAGCCGGCGCGGGTCACCTGCCCCTTGATGTCGAACAGATCCTTGATCGAGACGGGGATACCGGCAAAGCGCGAAGGGGCGGCTTTCGCTTTCCGCAGATGATCCATCGCGTCGGCTGCCGCGATCGCGGCGTCCTTGTCGACGTGAATAAAGGTGCGCTGCCCCTCGCCCGAGGGATCGGCGATCCTGGCGATGCAGTCTTCGACCAGTTTGCGGGCGCTGGTACGCCCGCTTTCGAGATCGTCAGCCAGAGTGGCAAGGGTCGGTTTATTCGTCATGGCTTCGTATCTCGCAAACTTGATGAAGTGTTATTTGTCACCCGAAGCGGGCTCAATGTCGAGATCAAGCAGCGCAGAGCTCAGCGATTTGCCGTGCGCGTCCAGTGCCAGCGATCGGGTCACGCCGCCGCCGAGCGCGCCGGACATCACGAAATTCAGCGCCGAAATATTGGGCAGCTCGTAGCGAACCACGTCGCCTTCGACCACGCCAGCGAAATGCGCCTTGACCCGCGCGCTGGTGATTTGCGCCAGCAGCAGCGGATAGTGCTTCGCGTCATAGGCGATCACGGAAATGTTGGACGTGTTGCCTTTATCGCCGGTGCGGGAATGGGCGATGTCGCGCAGCTTCATGGCTTACGTCCCCACAAACCGGATCTGCGGCTTGGCCAGATCGCGCGGCAGCAGAACCGAAGCCACGGCGACCACATCGCGCGCTGATTTCCAGGCGCCGCCGCCGGCGGCCGGGCCGTTGGTGTAGAGCGTCTCAACCTCGTTGCCGATCCGCACCGCTTCGCGCAGGCTTTCGGTCCGGCCGGCGACGCGAACCCGCACCTCATAAGGCTCGGCCGCGTGCGCGGAGACTTCCGCGCCATGCAGCGACTCGACGCCGATCAGTTCGAATCGCAATTCGCTGGTGGCCACGCCGGTGAGCTTGAGCCGTTTGCGCACGATCTCCAGCGCCAGCCGTCCGCGCGCCAAAGCACCCGGACCGGCATAGGAGATTTGCCCCTCGCCAATAAAGCTGTCGACATAACCGACCGAGACCTTCAGCGTGTCGGTGCGCTGGGTGCCGCGGCCGCCGCTGACCCGCACCCGATCCGGCGCAATCTCCTCGACCTTCACTTCCGAGAAATCCGCGACCACGTCGGGCTGCAAATAGCGCCTGGGATCATGCACCTCGTAGAGCAATTGCTCCTTGCAGGTTTGCGCCGTCACCGCGCCGCCCGAGCCCGCGACCTTGGTGATCACGAGCGCGCCATCCTCGCCGACTTCGCCGATCGGGAATCCAAGCCGCGCCAGGCCTTCGACATCCTTGTAACCGGGGTCGGCGAAGTAGCCGCCGGTGATCTGCCCGGCGCATTCCAGCAGGTGGCCTGCGACGGTGCCCTGTCCCAGCAGATTCCAGTCATCCATCGCCCAGCCGAAGGCGTGGATCATCGGCGCCAGAAACAATGCCGGATCCGACGCCCGTCCGGTGATGACGATATCGGCGCCGGCGTTCAGCGCTTGCGCCATCGGCTCTGCGCCGAGATAGGCATTGGCCGACAACAGCCGGTTGCCGAGTTGCTTGATGGTGCCGTCGAATTCCATGATTGCGAGGTCGCCGTCCTTGCAGGCGTCGAGCACATCGTCGCCGACCACCGCGGCGATTTTCAAGGACGACAGCCCGAGCGATTTGGCGATCTCGGCGGTCCTGCGCGCCGCCGCCTCGGGATTGGCCGCGCCCATATTGGTGACGATCTTGATGCCCTTGGCGGCGCATACCGGCAGCACCATGCGCATCCGCTCTTCGAGCAACGGATCGTAGCCGCTGTCCGGATTTTTCATCCGCGCCTGCTGCGCCAGCGCCACGGTGCGCTCGCCGAGGCACTCGAACACCAGATACTGGATCTCGCCCTTTTCGGCGAGTTCGAGCGCCGGCTCGATGCGATCGCCCGAATAGCCCGCGCCGGATCCAATCCTGATGGTTCGCATTACTTCAATCCGAAATAGGCCCGCCGCAATGCCTCGTTATCGCTCATTTCCGCGACTGTGCCGGAGAAACGGATACGTCCGCCTTCCAGTACGAACACCCGCGTCGCCACTTCGAGGAAGCCGATATTCTGCTCCGCAATCAAAAGCGCAAGGCCCCGCCCGCGCAAATCGCTGAGGATGCGGATCACTTCCTTGACGAACAGCGGCGACAACCCAGCAGACGGTTCATCCATCACCAGCAGCTTCGGTTCCGCCGCGAGCGCCTTGGCGATGCCGAGCATCTTGCGCTGGCCGCCGGACAGGCTGGAGGCCGGGGCGCGGCGCTTGTCGCGCAGCACCGGGAATACGCCGTACATCTCTTCAACCCGCGCGCCGGGATCGGCATGACCGAGCGCCTGGGCGCCGACGCGGATATTCTCCTCGATCGACAGATCGGGAAATACCGCAAGCTCCGACATGTAGGTCATGCCAAGCTTCATCCGGTCGCTGGAGCGCATCCGCGTGATGTCGGTGTCGGCGAGGCTGATGTTGCCGCCGCGTGCCTCGATCAGTCCGACCAGCGATTTGAGGAACGTGGTCTTGCCGGCGCCGTTGGCGCCGAGCAGCAGCACGGTCTCGCCCGGGCGCACGTCGAGATCGACGCCCCACAGCACCTGCATCGTGCCATAGCCGGCATCGACAGCGGCGGCCTTCATCAAGGGAGCTGTTTCAGGCGGCATGCTCGCCTCCCAAAAATACCTCGATCACCTGCGGCACCTTGACGGCGACCGCGAGCTTGCCCTCGAAAATCTCCTTGCCCGCATTCATCACGATGACGCGGTCGGTGATCTGCTCGATGAAGCCCATCAGATGCTCGACCACGATGATCGCGATACCGGACTGCGCCAGCGCCTTGATGCGCGCCGCGATCCAGTCGAGTTCCGTTGGATTGAGTCCGGCGGCGAGTTCATCGAGCAGCAACAGCCGCGGGCGGGTCGCCAGCGCGCGAACCAGGTCGAGCGTCTTTTGCTGCACATTGTTCAGATCGGCCGCCGGCCGGTCCGCGACCTCGGCGAGCCGGTATTCGTCCAAGAGCGCCTGCATCGTCGGCGGCGTTACCGAAGCGCGGCCGTAGGCCAGCGCGACATCGATGTTCTGGCGCACCGTCAACGACATGAACGGTTTTGGCACCTGGAAGGTGCGGTTGACGCCGCGATGGACCAGCTTGTGCGAGGCCATGCCGCCGATCGAGGTGCCATCCATCACGACTTCGCCGCCGTCGGGCGCGTAAAGGCCCGAGATCACGTTGATCGCGGTGGTCTTGCCGGAACCGTTGGGCCCGACCAGTCCGAGGATTTCGCCGGGCACGACATGAAAGCTCAAACCGTCGAGCGCGTGAAACCCGCCGAAGCGTTTGACGACCTTGGAAACAGTCAGAATGGGCTTGCTATCAGGGGACATGCCACCCCCTCCGCGTTGCGAGCGAAACCAGCCCTGCCGGAAGGAACAGCACCAGCCCCATGATCAGGAGCCCATAGATCAGCTGGAAATATTGCGGCGTGGTGAAGCCGATCAGATTGTAGATGCCGTAGAGAATGACGACACCGACGATCGGACCGCAAATCGTGGCAACGCCGCCGAACAGTGCGAACACGATCGCGAAGATGCTGAAGTCGCCCGAGAAGACGTTGTCCGGATAGAACACCGACACATACCAGGCGTAGACGCCACCGGCGAGGCCCGCGACCAGCGCCGACGCCAGCCACGCGATCACGCGCATCTGCACCACATTGACGCCGGCCATCGAGGCTGCAGACCGCGTCTTCACGCACCGCCTGCAACGCCAGGCCGAAGCGCGAGTTCTTCAGAAACACCACCCCGCACAATGTCAGCGCCAGCACCACCACCGCCGCGGCATAGGCATAGGTCGGATTGAAGGTGCCGGTAAGCGAAACGCCATACGGGCCCTTGGTGATGTTTTCCAGCGCCGGATTGGCGACGAAATGCAGCACCGCGAGCGATGCCGCGAGATTGGCGATCGCGAAATACGCACCGGACAGTCGTAACAACGGTGTCAGCAACAGGCCGAGCGCGATGCCGACCAGGCCACCGGCAAGCACCGCCAGCACCGCAGGGGTCTGGAAGTGCATCACCATGATCGCAAAGCCATAGGCGCCGGCGCCGAAGAAGCCGACATAGCCGAACGGCAGATAGCCGGTGAAGCCATAAATGATGTTCACGCCCTGGGCGAGCACCAGGAAGATCACGAAATTGAACAGCAACAGATGGTTCTGATAGACGCCCGGCAGCACCGCCAGGATGACGATCAGCGGTGCGACAATGAACAGGAGATGTTTCAGCGAACTAGGCAACGCGCACCCGCCTTCCAAGCAGACCGCTCGGACGCAGCAGCAGGATGAAGATCAGCAGCACATACGGCAAAAGATCGGCCCACGAACTGAGATAAGTCTGCACCAGCATGTAGCAGACGCCATAAACCACGCCGCCAAGCGCGGTGCCCAAGGGATTGCCCAGCGATCCCAGCACCACGATGGCAAATGATGTGACGGTCGCATCGGCGCCGAACGCCGGCGTCACCGAGCCGAACATGAAGGGCGCGAACACCCCGGCGACCGCGGCAAGGCCGAGCCCGATGCCGAACGCCGCCGCCGAAACCCGATCGACATCGATGCCGGTCGCCAGCGCCTCGTCGCGCCGTGACATCACCGCGCGGGTCAGCGTGCCCAGCCGCGTGCGGTACAAATAGAAATACACAAAGGCGATCGCGATCAGGCTGGTGGCAGCCGCAATCACCCACGGCGCCGGAAAACCCTGGCCGAGGATCGATATCGGTCCGCTCGCGCCGGGCTTGCCGCCGAACAGCTTGACCTTGATGGTCGAGAACACGGTGCCCAGCAAACGGCTCTGGATGGAGCGTTCGCTGGTGCCCGCGAAAATCGTCGTGATGGCCTCGATCACCTGCGACAATCCGAAGAACAGGATGATCGACAGCATTTCCGGATTAACCGAGCCCTGCAGCCGCGGCACCAGCACCCAATAGAGCAGCAGGCCGACCAGCAGGAACACCACGAAGGCCAGCGGCACCGCGAACAGCGGGTCGATGCCGAAGACGCCGACGATGCCGAACGCGATGAACGCGCCCAGCATCAGGATGTCGCCATGCGCCAGATTGACGATGCGCATGACGCCGAACACAAGATTGAGCCCGATCCCGACCAGACTGAAATACAGCCCGAACAGGACGCCGGCGACGAGCGCGTAGATCAGCATCGGCGCATCGCTCCGGGCGTCCCGCCTTCAGTCTGCAATCGGATCATGGACGCGGGTAGACCGGCTTGCCGGTCGCGGTCTCGTGCGGATAGATCGAGATGAACTTGACGTGCTCATGCTCGTCAAGCTCGAGCTGCCCAAGTGGCGTCAACTCGCCGATCTGGCCGCCCATCTCGTCCAGCGCATAGGTGCCGTCCAGCGTCTTGAGCTGGCCCGACAGGCTGAAATTGGCGCGGCGCAGTTCGAGCTGGTCGAGGCTGGTCGCAACGCCCAACGTCTTCTCCATCACGAGAGCCGTGGTGTAGCCGGCCACCGCGTTGAAACCGAACTCGACCTTGCCGTCGGGATAAGCCTTCTCCCAGGCAGCCTTGTAGCTCTTCATGTCCATGCCGAAATTGACTGGGTATTCCAGCTCCGACGGCGGCACATAGGTGAACACGTGCTCAAGTCCCTTGGCGCCGACGTTCTTTTCCAGCAGTTCGGTCTCCAGGCCCGCATAGATGCAGAACAGCATTTTGAACTTGGTGCCGACATCCTGCACATTGCGCAGGAAGGCGATATCGTTCGGCGCGTAGCCGAAATGAATCACCGCATCCGGATTGGTGTTGGCGATGTTGTTGATGATCACGGTGTAGTTGGTGGTTTCGGTCGGAATGCCCTGATCGTAGACGATCTCGATCGGCGCGCCGGAATCCTTGACGAACTTGCGGAAGGCGTTGGCCTGGGTGCCGGTAAATTCGTTGGTCGAATAGAGGATGGCGACCTTCTTGATGCCGAGGCCGGGGCCGTCGTGCGAAATGAAGTCGGCGACCGGCTTCGGCCAGACCGTCGAGACCGGGTCGGCCATCAGCGCGATATAGGGATTGTCCTTGGAAAAGAAGCTGGCGCCGGTGCCGGTCTGGTCGAACAGGAACATCTTGTGGTCGCGGGCGATCGTCACCGCCGGCGCGGTCAGCACCGAACCGGAATCGGAAGCCAGCAGATCGACCTTATCCTGTGTGACGAGCTGGTTATACAGCGTGGACGCGGTCGCGGTGTTGCTCTGGTCGTCATAGGCGATAAGCTTGACGGGAATCTTCTTGTCGAACGCCTTCACGTAGACGCCGCCGTCGGCATTCTTCTGCTCGGCCCAGAGTTTGAGGCCATTGAAAACCGGCATCGAAATCGACGCGTAGCGCCCGGATGACGCGTAAAGCGTACCGATCTTGATTTCCGCCGGCGCGTCGGCCGCCATCGCCTGAGTGGCCAATGCCACACCCGCGGCCAGTACCGCGCCCGTCACCTTCAGCATTCATTCCTCCCGATTTTCTAAAGCGGCGGGACCATAGCCCGGGGGGTTATGGGGACACAAGCGCGGCCGCCTAATCCATTGGGCCAGAGCCGGAATATGCGGCATGCAGCGGCCAAGCTGGACCGTTGACGGCGGGCGGTCCAATGTCGCATCAAGAACAGAACCGGCGGGACAAAAAGGGCCCGTAGCCTCAGGGAGGGAACACATGGCCGAGCCCATGCGCGCACGTCCGAAACCGACGCCTGAAACCCAGCATTTCTGGGACGGCACACAGGCCGGCGAACTCCGCCTGCAGCGCTGCGACGCCTGCGCCAATGTCTATTTCCCGCCGCGGCCGTTCTGCCCGTCCTGCGCCTCGCGCAAGGTCAGCATGTTCAAGGCCTCCGGCAAGGGCAAGCTCTATAGCTACGTGATCCATCACCGGCCGGTCCCCGGCTTCACGCCGCCTTACGCCATCGCGGTGGTCGAGCTGGACGAAGGTCCTCGCATGATGACCAATATCGTCGATTGTCCGCAAACGCCGGAAGCACTCGAACTCGACATGAAGCTGGAAGTCGCGTTCGAAAAGCTCGACGACAAGATCACCCTTCCCCTGTTTCGCCCGGCGAAGGGATAAGCATCATGCGCAGGAATCAAGTTGCCGTCGTGGGTGCGGCCGAGACCACCGAACTCGGCGTCATCCCGAACATGTCGCAGATCCAGTTGCACGCTGATGCGGCGCTGAACGCCATCGCCGATGCCGGATTGAAGCTGTCCGATATCGACGGCTTTGCCACCGCGGTCGAAACGCCGCAGCAGATCGCGCATTATCTCGGCATCACGCCGACCTGGGTCGATGGCACCTCGGTCGGCGGCTGTTCGTTCATGCTGCATGTCCGTCACGCCGCGGCCGCGATCGAGGCCGGATTGTGCAAGACCGTGCTGATCACGCATGCCGAAAGCGGCAAGTCGAATATCGGCCGCACCCCGCGCATGATCGGTCCCGACAGCCTCAACGGCCAGTTCGAATTACCCTATGGCGTCTCCACACCGGCCAGCATGTTCCCGATTCCGGTGCTGCGTTACATGAAGACCCACGGCATCACCCACGAGCAGATCGCGATGGTCGCGGTGGTGCAGCGCGAATGGGCGGCGAAGAACCCGCGCGCCACCATGAAGGCGCCGATCACGGTCGAGGACGTGCTGAACTCGCGGATGATCGCCTACCCGTTCCGGATCCTGCAATGCTGCCTCGTCACCGACGGCGGCGGCGCGCTGATCCTGACTTCGACCGACCGCGCCAAGGATTTTCCGACAAAGCCGGTCTATATCCTCGGCACCGGCGAGAGCGTGGAAACGCCGATGGTCAGCCAGATGAAGACGTTCGACTCCTCGCGCGCTTTCAAGGTCGCAGGTCCGCTGGCGTTCAAGGAAGCCGGCATCGCCCACAAGGACGTCGATCACCTGATGATCTACGACGCGTTCGCGCATCTGCCGCTGTATGGACTCGGCGATCTCGGCTTCATGCCGCATGAGGAGGCCGGCAAGTTCATCGCCGACGGCAACACCAGGCCCGGCGGCAAGCTGCCGCTCAACACCAATGGCGGCGGGCTCAGTTACATGCATTCCGGCATGTACGGGATGTACGCGCTGCAGGAAAGCGTGCGCCAGATGCGCGGCATCGCGCCGGCGCAGGTGCCGGGCGCAAAAATCTCGGTCTGCCACGGCGTCGGCGGCATGTTCGCGGCGTCAGGGACGATCATCTTTACGAACGAGAAATGAGCATGCATGCGAGAGGCAAGGCTTCCTCTTCTCCCTCGCCCTGCTTGCGGGGAGAGGGTTGGGGTGAGGGGGCCTCTCAATGAGGTCGGACTCGCGGATAGGCCCCCTCACCCGATCACTTCGTGATCGACCTCTCCCCGCAAGCGGGGCGAGGTGAACGGAACACCAGCTCAAGCCGGAGAAAGACAAATGGCAAAATCGCTGCAGGACAAAGTCATCATCGTCACCGGCGCCGGGCGCGGCATCGGGCGCGAGATCGCGCTGTTGTGCGCGGCCGAAGGCGCCAAGGTCGTGGTCAACGATCCCGGCGTCGCGGCGGATGGTTCGGGAACCAGTGCCGCTCCGGCTGACGAAGTGGTCGAGGAAATCAAGAAGCGCGGCGGCACCGCGATTGCGAACTTCGAAACCGTCGCGGAAGCCATCCCGGCGAGCCGGATCGTCAAGATGGCGACCGACCATTTCGGCAAGCTCGACGGCGTCGTCAACAATGCCGGCATCCTGCGCGACATGATCTTCCACCGCATGAGCATCGAGGCCTTTGAATCCGTGATCAAGGTTCACCTGATGGGTTCGTTTTATGTCGCGCATGCCGCAGCCAGGCTGTTCCGCGAACAGGAGAGCGGATCGTTCGTGCACTTCACCTCGACCTCGGGTCTGGTCGGCAATTTCGGCCAGGCCAATTACGCCGCCGCCAAGCTCGGCATCGTCGGCCTGTCGAAATCGATCGCGCTCGACATGAACAAATTCAACGTGCGATCGAACTGCATCTCGCCGTTCGCCTGGAGCCGGCTGATCGGCACCATTCCGACGGAAACCGAAGCCGAGAAAGCCCGTGTTGAAAAGATCAAGCAGATGGGCCCGGAACGGATCGCGCCGGTCGCGGCCTATTTGCTCAGCGATGCCGCCAAGGACGTCACCGGGCAGATTTTTGCGGTGCGCATGAACGAGATCTTCCTGATGAGCCAGTCGCGCCCGCTGCGCTCGGTGCATCGCGGCGAAGGCTGGACGCCGCAGACCATCGCCGAGCACGGCATGCCGGCCCTGAAGCCGTCGTTCTATAAGCTCGACCGCTCCGCGGATATTTTCAGCTGGGATGCGATCTAGCGTTTTCGGTCATCGTCCCGGCATCGAAGCCGGGACGACAATAAAAACTATCTCAAGTTGTTTTGTCACAAACCCTGCCCGCTTTATGCCGGATTGCGGGCATATGATTCCCTTCCAACAAGAAAATCAGGAAGGAAACCATGACAAGCCTGCTGACCTTTCCCGACAAACAAAGCCAAGACAGAACGCTAAACAAAACGGATGGGTTCGACCGCCGCACCCTGCTGAAGGGCGCCGCGGCGCTCGCCGGCACCACGGTGCTGGCATCGGAAGCCTCCGCCCGCGACTACGGCCGCAATGCCGAGCCGCAGCGCTATCCGGACCCCGACATCGTCGTGATCGACGACAAGCGTTTCAAGGCCAAGGTCGGCAACACCTCGATCAAACGGCTTTACACCGGCTGTCTGTGGGCCGAGGGACCGGCCTGGAACGCGCAGGGCCAATATCTGGTCTGGAGCGATATCCCCAACAACCGCCAGCTTCGTTACCTCGACGATGACGGCCATATCTCCGAGCAATTTCACAAGCCGTCCAACGAGGGCAACGGCAACACGTTCGATTTCGAGGGCAGGCAGATCACGGCCGAGCGGACGCGGCTCGTCCGCTACGAGCACAACGGATCGCTGACCGTGCTGGCCGAGCAAGCCAATGGCAAGCAGCTCAACGGCCCCAACGACATGGTCGTTCATCCCAACGACAAGTCGATCTGGTTCACCGATCCCGGCTATGGCGCGATCAGTATCTACGAAGGGCAGAAGGCCAACACCGGTTCGAACCAGCCCTACCAGAAGGAGGCAGTCTACCGGCTCGATGCGCAGACCGGTCAGGTGACAAAAGTGGCGGACGAGCCGTTCAAGCCGAACGGCATCGCCTTCAGCCACGATTACAAGAAGGTCTATGTCTGCGACACCGGCATCACGCATTACCCCAACGCCAAGAACATCGTCTGGCAATACGATCTCACCGGCGACAAGCTCTCGAACCCGCGCACGCTGCTCGACATGACGCTCGACGGCAAATCGGGATTTCCCGACGGCATGCGGGTCGACACCGAAGGCAACATCTGGGTCGGCGCGGGCTGGGTTGGCGACGGCTATGACGGCGTGCAGATCTTCGCGCCCGATGGCGCGCGGATCGGTCAGATCAAGCTTCCGGAAACCTGCGCCAATCTCTGCTTTGGCGGCCGCAAGCGCAACCGCCTGTTCATGACCGCGAGCCAGTCACTGTATGCGGTCTATGTGGAGACGCAGGGCGCGCATAATTGTTGAATAGCGTCACCCTTTGGTCGTCCCGGCGCACGCCGGGACCCATACTCCGTGTCGTCTCGTTTTAGGCGCGGAGTTGAAGCTCTTACTTCAACTCTAACGCCAGGGGTTATGGGTCCCCGCGTTCGCGGGGACGACGGCTGAAGCGGCGGCAGCTACCCGCTATTCCGCAACCCCGCCGAGATCCCGTTGATGGTGAGCTGAATCCCGCGCAAGATCTGTTCATCCGGATTTTGCGCGCGGTGCTCCTTCAGCAATTCGACCTGCACGTGGTTAAGCGGGTCGAGATAGGGGAAGCGGTTGCGGATCGAGCGTTCCAGCAGCGGGTTACCCTGCAGCAAACGCTCCTGCCCCATGATGTCGAGCAGCGTCTCGATCGAGCTATGCCATTCGCGCCGGATGCGGCTGAAAATCCGTTCGCGCAAGCCCTCGTCGGGCACCAGTTCGGCATAGCGCGAAGCGATCGCGATCGAACTCTTCGCCAGCACCATGTCCATGTTCGACAGCAGCATGCGGAAGAACGGCCACTCGCGATAAAGCTCCTTCAGGAACGGCATGCCCTGATCCGGATGTTCCGATATCCAGGTCTCGACCGCGCTGCCGAAACCGTACCAGCCCGGCAGCATCAGGCGGCATTGCGCCCAGCTGAACACCCAGGGAATGGCGCGAAGGTCCTCGATCTCACGGGTCTTCTTGCGCGATGCCGGACGGCTGCCGATGTTCAGGGTCGAGATTTCGGTGATGACGGTCGAGCCCCAGAAATAGTCGGCGAAACCGTCGGTCTCGTAAACCAGCCCGCGATAGGCCTTGAAGGCCAGCGCCGACAATTGCTCCATCGCGACCAGATATTCCTGCCGCGGCGCGCTGTGCCGGGGCTGCATCAGGCTCGCTTCCAGCGTCGCGGCGGCGAGAATTTCCAGATTGCTGCGGCCGACCTCCGCGTTGGAATATTTGCTGGAGATGATTTCGCCCTGTTCGGTGATACGGATCTGCCCGTTCACCGCGCCGCCAGGCTGCGCGATGATGGCGTCATAGCTCGGCCCGCCGCCGCGGCCGACCGACCCGCCGCGACCGTGAAACAGCCGCAGGCGAACGCCGTGGCGCTCGAACACCTCGACCAGCCCGATCTCGGCTTTGTAGAGTTCCCAGCCCGAGGTGACGAAACCGCCATCCTTGTTGCTGTCGGAATAGCCGAGCATCACTTCCTGCACGGAGCCGCGGCTGTCGACCAGCTTGCGATAATCGTGCAGCGCGAGCATCCGGTCCATGATCCCCGAGGATGCCTGCAAATCCTCGATGGTCTCGAACAGCGGCACGATATTGATCGTGCTGCGGCCGGAAGGACGCACCAGGCCCGCTTCTTTCAAAAGCAGCGCGACCTCCAGCATGTCGGACATGCCCTTGCACATCGAAATGATGCATTGGGGAATGACATCGGCGCCGAATTTGGCATGCGCCTCGGCCGCCGCGTGAAACACCGCGAGCTCGGCGACGGTCTCGTCGCTGTATTTCATGAACGACGAGGTCAGCGGCCGCGCGTTGCGCAACTCGCTCGACAGCAGCGCGACGCGCGCCTCCTCACCGAGCGCGAGATACGACATGCCGGGTGTCGCGGTATCGAGCAGTTCGGCCACCGTGCGTTCATGCACGGCGGAATTCTGCCGCATGTCGAGCCGGGCGAGATGGAAGCCGAAACAATCCACCGCCCGCCGCAACAACCGCAACCGCCCGCGTGCGATCACGCCCGAATTGTTTGAGATCAGCGAGCGATCGAGAACGTCGAGATCGGCCTTGAACTCTTTCACGCTGCCATAAGGCGCGGCCTCTCCGACCGGCGGACGGGTGGTTTCCACCTCCAGCCTCGCCGCGGTCGCGGTCAGCCGCGCATAGATACCGGACACCGCCAGCCGATACGGCTCGCCGCTGCGATGCGGAGACGTATCCGGCGAGCGCTCGGCGAGCGCGCGCAGTTCCTGCGACACATCGGCGAGATGCGCCGCCAGCGATAATTCGGCGCCGAGCGCGTGCAATTCCTCGAGATAGAAGTTCATCACGCGGCTGGATTGCAGCCGTAACGTGCCGCGCATGACATCGGCTGTCACGAACGGGTTGCCGTCGCGGTCGCCGCCGATCCAGCTTCCCATTTTCAAGAACGACGCCAGCTCTCCTGCATCGCCGCCCTCGTCCTTGTTCAGCCGGTCTTCCAGGCTGCAATGCAGCCGCGGCACCTCGTGCAGGAAGGTGTAATCGTAGAACGACAGTCCGTTGGCGACCTCGTCGAGTACCGTGAGCTTGGTCCGGCGCAACAGATTGGTCTGCCACAAGGTCAGCACCGCGCGGCGCAACTGCTCGTCGCTGGCCTCGCTCTCTTCCGGGGTCAGTTGAACCCGCTCGCGCCGGTCCAGCAGTGCGGCGATCTCCATCTCGCGGTCGATGGTGCTTTTGCGCCGGACTTCGGTCGGGTGCGCGGTCAGGACCGGACTGACCAGCGCTTCCTTGAAAAAGGTGCGCAGATCGGCCGCGCTGAAGCCGGCGTCGCGCGCATGCGCCAATGTTTCGGCTAGTGTCCCCGAACGCAGGGCGCCGCGTGAACGCATCTGGCGGATGTTGTTTTGATCCTCGGCGATGTTGGCTAGGTGCGAGAAATAACTGAACGCGCGCACGATGCGCACGGTCTCGCTGATCGACATGCTGTCGAGGATGGTTTCCAGCTCGCGGCGGGCCAAGCGGTCTTCGTCGCGGTGAAACCGGATCGAGGTCTGCCTGATACGTTCGACCAGGTCGAACACATCGGCGCCTTCCTGATCGCGCACGGTGTCGCCGAGGATACGCCCGAGCAGCCGGATATCCTCCCGCAACCGCGCGTCCGCTTCGAGAGCGGCGATATCCTCACCGCGGTTAATGCGGGCTTCAGAATCGGAAGGCAGCATCTGGGACGACATCGCTTGCTCCAGAAATTGCCCGGCGGTCTATGAGTCGCAATTTTTGCGCCGCAGCGCAAGATCAAGATGGAGGCGATCTAGTGGTACAACCGTTCAGATCCGCCGCCCGGCCCGCTTCCAATAGGGATCGCGCAGGCGCCGCTTGAAGATCTTGCCGGAATCCTCGCGCGGCAGCGGGCTGTGGATTTCGATGTGTTTTGGCACCTTGTAGTCGGCCAGCAAGCTCTTCAACCGGGTTCGAATATCCGAAATCTCGAGCGTCACCCCGGCTTGCGGCTCGACCACCGCCATCAGCGCCTCGCCGAACTCCTCGTCGGGAATGCCGAACACCGCACAATCATGGACGCCGGGAACCGCATGCAGCGCCGCCTCGATTTCGGCGGGATAGATGTTGACGCCGCCCGAAATCACCATGTCGCGCTTGCGGTCGCAAATGAAGACGTAGCCGTCCTGGTCGATGTAGCCGACATCACCCGACGTAATAAAACCGTCGCGTTCGACCTCGGCGCGCTTGTCGGGCTTGTTGTGGTAGGTGAAATCGGGCTGATCGGCGGCCCGTGAATAGATTTCGCCGATTTCCCCCTGCGGCAATGCATCGCCGTTGTCACCGAGAAAGCGCAGCTCGACGCCCTCCAGAATCCGGCCGACGGTACCCGGTTTCTTCAGCGCATCGTCGGAAGTGGCAAAGGTGAGAGCGCCGGCTTCGGTACTGCCGTAATATTCCGAGATCACCGGTCCCCACCATTCGATCATGGCGCGCTTGGCATCGGCCGGGCACGGCGCCGCGGCATGAACGACGTGGCGCAGCGACGAGATGTCATATTTCCCGCGCACCGCCTCCGGCAGCTTCAACAACCGAATGAACATGGTCGGCACCATGAAAATCGTGTCGATCTTCTGCGCCTCGATCAGCCGCAAAAATTCCTCCGGCTCGAACCGCGGCATCAGCACCAACGCGCCGCCGAGGCGCCCCGACCGCAGGCCGAATGAGTTCGGCGCGGAATGATAGAGCGGGCCCGGCAACAGCGCCCGCACGCCCGGCTTCAGGCCATAGATCAGCGCCCGCATCCGCTCCGATGCGCGCGTCTGTTCCGGCGTCGGCGCGGCGCGGCGCACGCCCTTGGGATGGCCTGTGGTACCTGAGGTGTAGATCATGTTCTGCGGCTGCGGCACCGCCGGGCCGTCATAGGGCGCTTGCCTGGTGACCCAGGATTCCAGATCGATCGCAAAATCGGGCGGCGCCAGCAGATCGGGATCGATTCTGTAATGTCTGAGGATTTCCGGCGGCGTCGGCACGCTGAGCGCCGTGACGCGCGACGGGATCGCGCCGCGCAACGCGTGCAGCATGTCGGCATGGCCGATCAGCACTGAGGTTGCCGAGTCCTCCAGAACGTAATTGATCTCCTCCGGTTTGAAATGCCAGTTGACCGGCACGCCATAGGCGCCGAGGCGCATCGCGGCAAAGGCAGCCTCGATGAAGGTGATGTCGTTGCGCATCAGCACGCAGACGCTGTCGCCCTGCCTGACGCCGAGGCTGTGCAGCCCGCCCGCGATGCGCGCGGCACGGTCGGCGACCTCAGCATGATCGCGCCGGCGCTCGCCGCTGACGATGCCGAGGAAGGGTTGGGGCGTTTCCATTTGTCACTTTCCGATCTGTCGTCGGGTTTACGACACCCTCATGGTGAGGAGCGCGTCTTCGCGCGTCTCGAACCATGGAGACGAACTCCCATCCTTCGAGACGCGGCCAAGAGGCCGCTCCTCCAGCGATAACGGCGAAGCCGTTACGCAGGGATGAGGACACGGACGGGTCTCACACATCCGCAAACCGCGGCGCGCGCTTTTCCATGTTGGCGCGCACAGCCTCGGACTGATTGGGGCTCCCCAGCAGCTTCTGCTGCTCAACGGATTCGGCCAATAGCGCCGGACCGGGATCGACCGACAGCTTGTTGAGCATGCGCTTCGCAGCGCGGATCGCGTCGGGGCTTTTGCTCGCGATCTCACGCGCGACCTCGAAGGCCGCGGCGCGCGGATCGTCACAGACCCGCGTCGCCAAGCCGTAACTCATCGCCTCCTGCGCCGAGAAGATCCGCCCCGTATAGGTCAGGTCGCGCAGGATATCGTCGCGCACGAGGCTGGCGAGGATCGGCGTCCCCGCCATGTCGGGCACCAGCCCCCATTTGATCTCCATGATCGACATCCGCGCGTCGGGGGTCAGGAAACGCATGTCGGCGCCGAGCGCGAGTTGGAAGCCGCCGCCAAACGCCACGCCCTGGATCGCGGCGATCACCGGCACCGGAAGCTGACGCCAGCCCCAAACCGCCTGCTGCGGAAAATTGGCGAGGCCATGGGTCCGCACGGTCAAATCGCGCTTTTCACCGCCGGCGATGCCGTTTCCGCCGGTTTCCTTCATCGCGGCGAAACGACCCATATCGAGACCAGCGCAAAACGCCCGGCCCTCACCGGACAATACTACCGCTCGCAGCCCCTTTTCATGGGCGAGCCGCCCGGTCGCTGCCACCAAAGCCTCGAACATCGCGGCGTCGAGCGCATTCATCTTGTCCGCCCGCACCAGCCGGACATCGGCGATGCCGCCCTCGATCGATATCGAGACGCGCTCTTCCATGAGGTGTCCTCCACTCTTATTCTTTGGTGACGCTTTACAGAAAGGCGTTGTGCGGATTTAGTCAATCAACCAATTAACAGACAATCTCCGTGGGTGGAAACGATGTTCAACGATCAGCTTCTCAGCGGGCGACGCATACTTGTAACGGGTGGCGGCACCGGTCTCGGCAAGTCGATGGCCGGGCGCTTTCTGCAACTCGGCGCCGAGGTCCACATCTGCGGACGCCGCAAGGCTGTTTGCGACGAAACCGCCACCGAGTTGATGGACCTCCACGGCGGACGCGTGGTGAGCCACGGCGTCGACATCCGCAATTCGCTGGCGGTCGACGAAATGATCCAGCAGATCTGGACCGTGGGACCGCTCACCGACCTCATCAACAACGCCGCCGGCAATTTCATCTCGCGCACGGAAGAGCTGAGCCCGCGCGGTTTCGATGCAGTCGCCAACATCGTGATGCACGGCACGTTCTACGTGACGCATGCGGTGGGACGGCGCTGGATCGCGGAGAAACAGCGCGGCAATGTGGTGTCGATCACCGTAACCTGGGTGCGCAACGGCTCGCCCTATGTGGTGCCGTCGGCGATGAGCAAATCCGCGATCCACGCCATGACCATGTCGCTGGCGGCGGAATGGGGACATTACGGCATCCGGCTCAACACCATCGCGCCCGGCGAAATTCCGACCGAAGGCATGAGCAAGCGCATCAAGCCCGGTGACGAAGCCGGCGCGCGCACCAAGGCGATGAATCCGATGGGCCGGGTCGGCACCATGGAGGAGTTGCAGAACCTCGCGGTGTTCCTGATTTCCGGCGGCTGCGACTGGATCAACGGCGAGACCATTGCCATGGATGGCGGCCAGGCGCTGGCGATGGGCGGCAATTTCTATCAGTTGCGCGACTGGTCCGACGCCGACTGGAACCAGGCCCGCGAGTTGATCAAGGCGCAGAACGAAAAGGACCGCGCCGCCCGAGGGTAGCATTGTCGTCCCGGCGAAGCCGGGACCCATAATCCCTGGCTTCCGTTGTTGTTACGAACGTCTGCTATCGTGCTAAGCTGAGACGACACGGCGTATGGGTCCCGGCTTTCGCCGGACGACATAGCCGCCAATAAAAACAACAAACATCTTCCGGGGGAAACATGTCCATCGCAGAGGACTGGCAAAATCTTGCCGATATGGTGCGTGCGCGGGCCAAGACCCGCGGTGACGCCGTCGTGTTCGAATTCGAGGGGCGTCAGACCAGTTTTGCCGAGCTCGATATCAACACCAACCGTGTCGCCAACGCGCTGCAGGCGCTTGGCGTCAAGCCGCGCGAACGCATCGCCTATCTCGGCAAGAACAGCGACTTCTATTTCGAACTGCTGCTTGGGGCGATGAAGGCCAATGTGGTGATGGCACCGGTCAACTGGCGGCTGGCCGGACCCGAGATCGCCTTCATCGTCGAGGATTGCAAGGCACCGGTGCTGTTCGTGGGGCCGGAGTTCATCACCCAGGTCAACAACATCAAGGCGCAATTGCCCGTCGTTCGCACCATCATCACGACCGAAGGCGGCGCCCCGGAATGGCAGGATTTTACAGCCTGGCGCGACGCTCAAAGCGGCGACGATCCGAAGGTCGCGATTGCGCCCAAGGACATCGCGATCCAGCTCTACACCTCCGGCACCACCGGCAAGCCGAAGGGCGCGATGCTGTCGCACGCCAATTTCCTCAATCTGGTCCGCGCCGGCGGCGACGCGCGGCCGGACTGGAACACATGGAACGAGGACGACGTCTCGCTGGTCGCGATGCCGATCTTCCACATCGGCGGCTCCGGCTGGGGCGTGCTCGGCGTCTATCACGGCGCCACCGGCGTGATCGCGCGCGAATTCGATCCGACAAAGGTGCTGGATTTCTTCGAGCAGTCCGGAATTACAAAACTGTTCATGGTGCCCGCCGCGATGCAGTTCGTGGTGCGGCAGCCGCGCGCGCGGCAGGTCGATTTCTCCAAATTGAAATACATGCTCTACGGCGCATCGCCGATACCGGCAGCCCTGCTGAAGGAATGCATCGAAGTCTTCAAATGCGGCTTCGTGCAGATGTACGGCATGACCGAGACCACCGGCACCATCGTTGCCCTTGCGCCGGAAGATCACATCGAGGGACTGGACCGCATGCGCTCGGCCGGCAAGGCATTGCCCGGCGTCGAGCTTGCGATCCTCGATGCCGCCGGCAACAGGCTGCCGCCCGGCGAAGTCGGCGAGATCGCGACGCGCTCCGGCTCCAACATGGTCGGCTACTGGAATTTGCCGGAGGCCACCGCCCGAACGCTCGATGCCGACGGATGGCTGCGCACTGGTGACGCCGGCTATATCGACCAGGACGGCTACCTCTATATCCACGACCGCATCAAGGACATGATCATCTCCGGTGGCGAAAACATCTATCCCGCTGAAGTCGAGAGCGCGATCTGCGACCACCCTGATGTCGCCGAAGTCGCGGTGGTTGGCGTGCCCGACGACAAATGGGGCGAAGCGGTCAAGGCGATCGTGGTGATGAAATCGGGCAAGACCGCCACCTCATCCGAGATCATCAATTTTACACGCGAACGCATCGCGGGCTTCAAGACGCCCAAGACGGTGGACTTCATCGACGCGCTGCCGCGCAACGCGTCGGGCAAGATCCTGCGGCGCCATCTGCGCGATCCCTTTTGGGCGGGGAAAGACCGCCAGGTGAATTGAGCGAAGCCATACATCCTCACGTCGTCCCCGCGAAGGCGGGGACCCATACCCCCTGGCGCTTCGACTGCTGCACGGCGGTTCAACGAGTCCATAACGCCTCACCGAACATCAACGACACGGCGTATGGGTCCCCGCCTTCGCGGGGACGACGCGATGCTTGCAGCGAACGCATCCGTTCTCAAATCTCCCCTCAATGCTTCCCCGCCCCCATATAGCCAAACAAGAACCCCGCCACTTTCCGCTTCTGGATTTCCTCGCTGCCCTCGGTGATGCGGTAGCGGCGGTGGTGGCGGTAGATGTGTTCGAACGGCTTGTGGCGGGAATAGCCCATGCCTCCATGCACCTGCATGGCGCGGTCGGCGGATTCACAACAGAGACGATTGGCCCAGAAATTACACATCGAGACCTTATCTGAGAGCGTGTGCTCGACCTGCGCCTGGGTCAGTTGATCCATTTCCCATGCGGTCTTGCGGATCAACAGCCTCAGCATCTCTGCCTGCGTCGCCAACTCCACCAGCGGCCACTGGATCGCCTGGTTCTCGGACAGCGCCTTGCCGAACGGTTTTCGTTCGCGCGCGTATTTCACGCTCTCGTTGATGCAATAGACGGCGGCGCCGAGCGAGCTCGCGGCCTGCCGGATCCGGTTCTCATGGACAAAACATTGCGCCAGCGACAGCCCGCGGCCGATCTCGCCGAACAGCGCGTCGTCGGCAACGAAGACGTCGGTGAAGCTGACGCGTGGATGATCGGTCGGCATGTTGAAGGTCCACATATACTCCTCGACCTTCACACCCTCCGCTTTGGCCGGCACCAGGAAGCAGGTGATGCCGCGCGCGTCGCCGTCATCGCCTGATGTGCGCGCGAACAGCGCGCAATGGCTGGCGATATGCATGCCGGTGGTCCACATCTTCTCGCCGTTGATGACCCATCCCGAGACGCCATCGCGAGTCGCCTGTACCGCGCGGGTTTCCATGTGGGTGGCGTCCGATCCGTGCTCCGGCTCGGTCAGGCCAAAGGTGATGCGGTATTTGCCGGTGATGGAGCCCTCGATCATCGCCTTCTGGTCGTCGCGGCCGTAGCGATCGAGCATGGTGACCAGCGGAAGATTACCGACGATCGAATGCTCGTTCTGCAGATCGTTGTGCAGGCCAAGCCCCTTGGCGGCAAAATGCTCGCGAATGACAGCCATCCAGAGATTGGAACCATCCTTGCCGCCGTAGCGCTTCGGGATCGCGAAACGCAGATGCCCGGCCGCGTCGGCCAGGTTTTTCGCCTTGCGCAGCAGCGCTTCCCACTCATGCCGCGGCAGGCCGCCCTTGTCGAAATCGGTCCGTGCCCATTCGCGGCGATGATCGAAGAAGCGGATATTGTCGTCGGCTTCTTCGAGCGGCTTGATCTCGCGCGCAATGAAGCGATCGAGTTCGTCGAGATAGGCGACAAGGTCGGCCGGCAGTGCAAAATCCAAGGCAGTTCCTCCGGAATGTCGTTTATTTTCGTTATCGGCGCGCCCGCATCAGCGATGCCTCGCACCCCGATTAAGGTAAGAAGACCTTGGCCAAGTCAAGCAAGGCGATGCGGCTTGTGACGCGCAGCGTCCCGGCGTAATTGAATGGCGTCAGCGGCCGAGAGCGCGCTAATATCGCGGTGAAATTCCTCGCCACAGAAAAAACCACGGGAGCAAATATGGATCTGAAGTTTTCCAAGGTCACGCGCAAGGGTCCCATTACCATCGTCACCCTGTCGCGCCCCGAAGTGTACAACGCGCTGCATCATCGATGCGCATTTCGAACTCAACAAGGTGTTCGACGACTTCGCCGCCGATCCGGAACAATGGGTGGCGATCGTCACCGGCGCCGGCGACAAGGCGTTCTGCGCCGGCAACGACCTGAAATGGCAGGCGGCCGGCGGCAAGCGCGGCTGGGACAAGGGCGGCTTTGCCGGCCTCACCACGCGGTTCGATTGCAACAAGCCGATCATCGCCGCGGTCAACGGCGTCGCGATGGGCGGCGGGTTTGAAGTGGCGCTGGCCTGCGACCTGATCATCGCTTCCGACAACGCCACGTTTGCGTTGCCCGAGCCGCGCGTCGGCCTTGCCGCATTGGCCGGCGGGTTGCAACGGCTGCCGCGCCAGATCGGGTTGAAGCGTGCCATGGGCATGATCCTGACCGCGCGCCACGTCTCGGCCAAGGAAGGTCTCGAACTCGGCTTCGTCAACGAAGTGGTTCCCCTGAATGAATTGATGGCGGCCGCCGAACGCTGGGCCGAAACCATCTGCAAGAACTCGCCGATGTCGATCCGCGCCTCCAAGCAGGCGATCGAGCGCGGCCTTGCGGTTTCGCTCGAACAGGCCATGACCGAGCAGCGCGAGTATCCAGCCGTGAAGGCGATGGCGGCTTCGCAGGACTACATCGAAGGCCCCAAGGCGTTTTCGGAGAAGCGCGCGCCGAAATGGCTGGGGAAGTAGAGCCTCGTGTCTGGACGCGGTGCAGCGTTCTTCACGGTGCACCGCAGAGCCGGACCCATATTCGGGGCCTGATGGACCCCGGATCGGCAGCACACCGCTTCGCGCTGCGCAGCCCGGGGAACGCTCACCACTCGCACGGTTCACTCCGTTCCTAACTCCCTTTCGGCACCGCCCGTCACCCTGAGGTGCTCGCCGCTTGGCGAGCCTCGAAGGGTGACCGCCGCACGCGCTGACCTTGCGGCCATCCTTCGAGACGCATCGCTTGCGCGATGCTCCTCAGGATGACGGTTTTTGTTGTGGCGGGCATTGCTCCAATTCTCTCTTGTACGAAACATAATTCGGCTGATCGACGGCGAGCTTGTCCATGGTGGTTTGCCACAGATGCTTCGACAGCTCAGGCGTTTGCAGATCGACCTGACCGCTCGCGATCCTCTCGGACAGCGCGCGGTTAAGCTCCATCAGCGAGCCGTCGGCACCGAGCAACTGCTTCAGCCGCGCAGCTTCCGCCGCGTCGCTGCCCTGCTCCAGCGCCAGTTGCCGCGTGACCAGATCGAGTGCGTTGATGCCGACGCGGAGCTTGAACGCATTGTGACCCTTGATCCCGGGCGCGATCTCGTTGCGCAGGAAGTCGGCGACCGCTTTGATCAGCTCGGCGGGTGTCGGTTCGTCCTGCATGTCATTTCCTCTTCTTGTTGGGCATGATCTGATCCAAAAACCGGTTTCCACTTTTTGGGATCATGCCCGCGGCGCCAGTAACCGCAGCAAATCGATTTCGGTCTCCGACGAACGGCGGCCGATCATCGCGCGTTCCATCGAATGATCCGGCCCGGAGCGAAAGCGCTGCATCATGCCGCAGCACATCACGCCCCAGCGCAAGGTGCCCATCACTTCCCAGAACAGCACGCGATCAGGATCGACGCGGCCGCCCGCCGCCTCATATCCGGCGAACAGCTCCTCGCGCGATCCAAACCCGCCCACCGGCTTGTCGATCTCGCCGAAGCGCCACGAATTGACGCAAACCCAACCCAGATCCTCCATGGGATCGCCGAGATGGGCGAGCTCCCAATCCAGCACCGCGCGCAGGCCGTCGGGACCGATGATGAGATTGCCGTGACGAAAATCGCCATGCACCAGCGTCACCTCGTCCGACGGGCCGGGATCGCGCTCGCGCAGCCAGCGTAACGCCAGATCGAACACCGGGCGCGGCCAATTGAAGCTGCGGTATTCGCGATCGAGGTCGGCGATCTCCTTTGCCGCACTCATCCGGCGCAGGTCCGGTAATTTCGACGCATCCAGTTTATGGATGCCGGCGGCCACTTCACCCAACTGACGCGCCAGCAGCGGCCGCGCTTTGGCAAACTGCTCGTCGCGCAAAATCTTGCGCGCGATGGTCTCGCCCGCGATCCGCTGCATGACAAAACCGGTGCCGAGCTGGTCCTGCGGCTGCAACACATGCATCACCTTCGGCGACGGCAGGCCGGCGTCGTAGGCGAGCTGCATCAAGGTCGCCTCGGCGTCGAGCCCGGCGGCCCGCGTCGGCGCCGCGCCATAACCTTGCGGCGAGCGGCGCAAAATCGCGCCGACCGCCCCATCGGGATGCAGGATGTCGAACGACCAGGTCTCCTGGCTGGCGCCGCCGGAGAGTTTCTCGGCGCCGGCAACGCCGGTCGCGCCCGGATACCAGGAGGCGACGCAGCGTCCGAGTTCGGCTTCGATCATTTAATTCATTTACCGTGGAATTTCGCCGGACGCTTTTCCAGGAACGCGGTCACGCCTTCCTTGAAATCCGTCGTCGCGCCCGCGATGCGCTGCGACTCGAATTCCAGATTGAGCTGGTCTTCGAACGAATTATCTGAGCTGTCCCAATACAGCTTGCGGATCAGCGACAGCGCCACGGTCGGGCCGCTGGCGAGTTCATGCGCGAGCTTCATGGTCTCTTCCATCAAAGCCGCGTCATCATAGACCCGGTTGACCAGCCCCCATTCCATCGCCTTCTCGGCCGGCAGCTTTTCGCCCATCAGCGACAATTCGACCGCGCGCGCCTTGCCGATCAGCCGCGGCATGATCCAGGTCGAGCCGCAATCCGGCACCAGGCCGATGCGGCGGAACGCCTGCAGGAAATAGGACGAGCGCGCGCACAGGATCATGTCGCCCATCAGCGCAAAGCTCATCCCCGCGCCGGCGGCGGGCCCGTTGACCGACGTGACGATCGGGCAATGCAGATTGCGCAAGCGCCGCAGGAACGGATGGAAACCGGTTTCCAGGGTCGCGCCGGCATTGCTCCGGCCCGGCTTCTGTTTGTCGCGGCCCTGTAAGTTGGCGCCGGTGCAGAACGCGCGTCCGGCGCCGGTCAATACCAGGCAGCGCACTTCGTCGCGCTTGTCATCGATCGCATCGAGCGCTTCGGCGAGGCCGCCGAGCATGTCGGTCGACACCGCGTTCATGACTTCCTGATGGTCGAGTTTCAGGATGGCGACGTGGCCATCGAACTCCAGCGTAACGTGCTTGAACTGCATTGTTTCCTCTTTGGGTTTAGCCCGCGTCATTGTGTCAGCGGTACGTCAGATCCGAACTCTCGATGCCATATTTGATTTTTCAGGCGGCCTTGTCCATGGTTGGGCCAGAACATCTGCCCGCCGTCGAGCGCAGGCCAAGCAATTAGGAAATGGAAACGCGCAATGACTTCCCAAAATATCTTCGATCTCAGCGGCCGTGTGGCCGTCATCACCGGCGGCAATGGCGGCATTGGCCTCGGCATCGCGCAGGCGCTGAACGCGGCCGGTTGCAACGTCTCGATCTGGGGCCGCAATGCCGAGAAGAACAAGAGCGCCGCCGCGACCATGGCGTCCGGTCCCGGCAAGATCGACACCCGCATTTGCGACGTCAGCGACTCCGCCTCGGTCAAGGCCGCGATGAAGGCGACGCTCGATACGTTCGGCCGGGTCGACGGCTGCTTTGCCAATGCCGGCATCGGTGGCGGCGGCCGGCGCGCCTTCATCGATCGCACCGAGGAAGAGTGGCGCAAGATGTTCGCAACCAATCTCGACGGCGTGTTCCATGTGTTCCAGGCCGCCGCGCGCCACATGACCGAGCGCGCCGAAGCCGGCGACAAATTCGGCCGGCTGGTCGCGACCTCGAGCCTCGCCTCGCTGTTCGGCACCGCGCGCAACGAGCACTATGCCGGCACCAAGGCGGCGCTCAATGCGCTGTGCCGCGCACTCGCCGTCGAGCTCGCACGCTACGGCGTCACCGCCAATGCGATCCTGCCCGGCTGGATCAAGAGCGACATGACCGCGGGCATCATGGCCAACGACAAATTCGTCGCCAACGTGATGCCGCGGATTCCGGTGCGGCGGTTCGGCGAGCCCTCTGATTTCGGCGGCATCGCTGTGTATCTGATGAGCAAGGCGTCGAGCTATCACACCGCGGATTGTTTCGTCATCGATGGCGGCTATACGGCGTTTTGAGATTTCACCAAGGGAAAAGACGATCCAAACTAACCTTCGTCGTCCCTGCGAACGCAGGGACCCATAACCCCTGACGCCAACAGCAAGAGAAAGTATCTGCCACGTCGCCGAAACGAAAACACGGGGCGTATGGGTCCCTGCGTTCGCAGGGACGACGTGGATAGATGATGGCGATTCGGCACACACCTTCGCCTTCTCGCGACACGATGCGCCCGAGTTTTGCAAATCATCGGCCCACAAATCAGAGGGCGCAGAGCGATCCCGAGAGGGACGCAGGCGACCCTAAGAAGGGCGCAGGAAACGCCGGGTGCGCGGTGCACCCGCAGCCCGTGTGCAAAGGTAGTAAGCACACGGTAGTCACCACAGGTTCACCGGAACACCCGGCGTCTCCTGCGCAATGGTTTTAACGGTTTCCTTCGTGCTCTCCCCGGTGACCGGCTTGTTGTCACCGTCGCCCTCAAGAAGCTTGCTTCTCAAGAACTTGACGCCAGCATCGGGGCGTCAGGACCACACGACTTCGCCGTCCGCGTCAGCATCGCTCGTCTCGCGCGCCTTCGCATCCACCGCATCTCATCCCAACGTTCGTGACGATGGCCAACGCCCCCTCGTGAGGGATGAGACGGCAGGGAATAAGCCGGTGATTTGCCCTCGAAGGGAAGCGAAGAATTTTACGAGACGGGGCTGGACAGTGGAATCAACTAACCGCCCATTTCGCAATTCGGCCGACAGGCCCCCATTCTGGCCCGCTCCCAGCGCCATCCGGATGCGTCCGACGACCGCTCCAGGATTCGTATCTTTCAAATGTCAGCGGCGGTCGGCTACAATGCGTCCCTGATGGCCAGCTGTCGATGGCCACTTGCCGGGAGCGCTCGTGCCATGACCAGGATCGCAACATCACTGCTCACGTCCGTCGCGTTGTCAGCGGCCGCGCTGGCGCCCGCGCACGCCGAAATCGATGTTGCCAAACTCAAGCCCGTGATCGAGGCGTCGGTCGAAAGCGACTACCCAAAGCTCGACGCGCTCTACAAGGACATCCATGCCCATCCGGAGATTGCTTTCCAGGAAGTGAAGACCGCGGCAAAGCTCGCAGCCGAAATGCGCGCGCTCGGCTTCGAGGTTACCGAGAAAGTCGGCAAGACCGGGCTGGTCGCGATCTACAAAAACGGCGACGGCCCCACCATCATGGTGCGCACCGAACTCGACGCGTTGCCGATGGAAGAGAAGACCGGCCTGCCCTATGCCAGCCACGACAAGACCACCTGGAACGGGCGCGAGACTCCCGTTGCGCATAGCTGCGGCCACGACATTCACATGGCAAGCTGGGTCGGCACCGCCAAGGCGCTGCTCGGCCTGAAAGACCAGTGGCACGGCACGTTGATGTTCATCGGCCAGCCCGCGGAGGAAATCGTCGCAGGCGCCAAGGCTATGCTAGCGGACGGCCTGTTCACGCGATTTCCAAAGCCGGACGTTGCGTTCGGACTGCATGATGGCCCCGGCGCCTACGGCACCATCGCCTATCGTGCCGGTGTCGGCTCCTCCATTTCCGACAGCCTCGAGATCACCTTCCACGGCCGCGGCGGTCATGGTGCGGCGCCGCAGGCCACCATCGATCCCGTGATGATCGCGGCGCGCTTCGTCGTCGATGTGCAGAGCGTCATCAGCCGCGAAAAGGACCCGACCGAATTCGGCGTGCTGAGCATCGGCGCGATCCATGGCGGCACCGCCGGAAATATCATTCCCGATACGGTGTTCCTGGCCGGGACCATCCGTTCCTTCAAGCAGGAGGTCCGCGCCAAGATGTGGGCCGGAATCGAACGCGCCGCGAAGGCCGCCGCCGCGGCGTCGGGCGCACCGCCGCCCGATATCAATATCGAGGAAGGCACCAAGGCCGTGATGAATGATCCGGACGTGGTCGCTGTCGCCGCGAAGGCGTTGAAGACGGCGTTTGGCGACAAGCTCCGGACCACGCCACCGGTTACCGCCAGCGAGGATTTTTCCGAATTCGTCGGCGCCGGCGTGCCCGCGATGTTTTTCAACATCGGCGTTTACGAGCCGGAACGCGTCGCCGCCGCTCGCGATGGCGGCCCGCCTTTGCCCGGCAATCACTCACCGCTGTTCGCGCCGGTGCCGAAGCCAACCATCGAAACCGGCGTCACGGCGATGACACTGGCAGTGCTCAGCGCGTTTGATGAGCGCGCACGGGGGAAGTGAGCGGCCGCCCTCGCGCGGCCAACGTAGTTTCCCGGACAATCATTTATTTCAATAGGCACTGAAATATCACTTGACGCTGAACGTCATTTCGATAATCGTTGAAATATGGAAAAGACAGATGTCGTCGCGGCTCTGGCCGCGCTCGCTCAGGATAACCGTCTCGATATATTCCGGCTGCTGGTCCGCGCAGGCCCCGATGGCATGCCCGCCGGCGCGGTAGCCGAGGCGCTCGACCTCGCGCCGAATACGCTGACGTTTCATTTTGACCGGCTGCGCATGGCCGGCCTGGTCACGGTGCGGCGCGATGGTCGCTCGATGATCTATGCCGCCCGGTTCGAGACGATGAACGCGCTGGTCGGCTTTCTGACCGAAAACTGCTGCGGTGGTGTTCCGTGCACTCCCGTTGCCGAATGCAAACCCGCGCGCAAGCGCAGCAAGATACCCGCCTGAAAGGACATCCCATGAAGCGGCTTCATGTTCACGTCTCCGTCGACGACATTCCGCATTCGATCGGGTTCTACTCGGCGCTGTTTGCGGCGCAGCCCGCCGTGGTGAAACCGGATTATGCCAAGTGGATGCTCGACGATCCCCGCGTCAATTTTGCGATTTCGACGCGCGGCCGCAAACCCGGCCTCGATCATCTCGGCATTCAGGTGGAAAATACCGACGAGTTGCACGAGGTCTACAGCCGGCTGCGCCAGGCCGGCGGCGAGATCATCGAGCAGGGCCAAACCGCATGCTGTTACGCCCAGTCGGAGAAATCATGGATCGACGATCCCGCCGGGATCGCCTGGGAGACGTTCCACACCACAGGTGAAAGCACGACCTATGGCGATGGCACCGGCGAGAACGCCGCCCGGATCGCGCATGAGAAGGAAAGCGCGTGCTGCGTGCCGCAGCAGGCCGCAAAATCCGCGTCGAAGTGTTGCTGAGACTGCAGGCGGATCGTCACGATGGACGTCATCATCTACCACAATCCCGATTGCGGCACGTCGCGGAACACGCTCGGCTTGATCCGCAACGCCGGAATCGAGCCGCACATTGTCGAGTACCTCAAGACGCCGCCCTCGCGGGCGTTGCTCGTGCAATTGATCGCGCGCATGGGCATTTCCGCGCGCGCCCTGCTGCGGGAGAAGGGCACGCCGTTTCACGAATTGGGGCTATCGGATCCGGATCTGACCGATGATGCGCATCTCGACGCCATGATGGCACATCCGATCCTGATCAACCGGCCCATTGTCGTGACGCCAAACGGCGTGCGGCTGTGCCGGCCGTCTGAGCAGGTCCTGGAGCTGCTGCCGGTCCAGCACGGCGAATTCACCAAGGAAGATGGCGAACGCGTCGTCGACCCGCGACACCAGACGACGGCGCGATGACCTCGCTGGGGCGCCGGCTCTTCGCCGAATGGCTCGGCACGGCATTCCTGCTGATGGCCGTGGTCGGCTCCGGGATCATGGCGCAGAAGCTGGCGGGCGGAAACGTCGCGTTGGCGCTACTCTGCAACACGATTCCAACCGGCGCCATCCTCGTCGTCCTCATCCTGATCTTTGGACCGCTGTCCGGCGCGCATTTCAATCCCGCCGTGACATTGGCATTTGCGATTCGCCGCGAGCTGCCGTGGAAGATAGCGAGCTTCTATATCGCTGTGCAGATCGCCGGAGCCGTGGCGGGCGTTTGGACGGCGCACCTGATGTTCGAACTTCCGTTGTGGCAGATGTCGCTGACCTCGCGGGCGAGTGCCGGACAATGGCTCGCCGAGACCGTCGCCACCTTCGGTTTGCTGCTGACCATCTTCGGCTGTATCGCCCGAACGCCGAGTGCGATCCCCTATGCCGTCGGGCTCTACATCACATCGGCTTATTGGTTCACCGCCTCGACCTCCTTCGCCAATCCGGCCGTGACGATCGCGCGTTCCCTGTCGGATACGTTTGCCGGCATTGCGCCCGCCGGAATTGCCGCGTTCATCGCGGCACAATTGCTCGGAGCCGCAATCGCCGTCATGTTGGCAGGCTGGTTGTGGAAGCAGCCGGCCTAGCTCGGAATAATCCGCTCGGTGAATAAAGTGCCCGCAACGCTTGGACATAGGCGGAAGCGCTGCTAGCGTTTGGCACCGGAATGAAGGGGCTCAGGCACACGTCCCCGCGAAGTTCAGGCGCACGACAGTTGCTCGGTTTGTCCGGCAAATCGGAATGGGAGGAGACGAAGAGATGTTTTCGCACGTGATGGTCGGGACCAACGATCTGGAAAAAGCCAAGACGTTCTATGACGCGTTGCTCGGCACGCTCGGGGTCCCGCCCGCGAGGGTGGACGGCCATCGTATTTTCTACAGGACCAAGACTGGCGTGTTTTCGGTGTCGAAGCCGATCGACGGCAAGCCCGCGACCGCGGCCAATGGCGGCACCATCGGTTTTGCCTGCGCCTCGCCCGAGCAGGCCGACGCCTGGCACGCAGCCGGGATCGCCCAGGGCGGGACGTCCTGCGAAAACCCGCCGGGCATTCGCGAAGGCTCCGCCGGCAAACTCTATCTGGCGTATTTGCGCGACCTCGACGGCAACAAGATCTGCGTCACGCATCGGATGGAGTGAGCGCGGCCGGCGATCCCTGATTATTCCGTGGCGTGGGCAAAGACGCGGCGGCCGGACGGCCGATCGCCGCTTGTCAGGATCGCGCCACCGTCTACATTGTCGCCAACGAGCCGACAGCGCGCCCGAAAAACAAAACAACCTGCGCCCATGGGAGAGCCACATGAAGCACGCCTACATCCCCCGCACCACGACCTATAACCTCAATCCCGGCGAGGAACTCAACGATCTCCGCATGTCGGACGAGGTTCGGCCGCTGTACGAGCACGTCAAGAAATTCATCCGCGAAACCGTCGATCCGATGTCGGTCGAATTTTACCGGCTCGGCGAGAACAAAAAGGATCGCTGGAGTTTTACCGACGGCCAGCTCGAGGTGCTCGGCAAGGCCAAGGCAAAGGCCAAGGAAGAAGGGCTATGGAATTTCTTTCTGCCCGATGACGAGACCGGCCAGGGCCTGAAGAACCTCGATTACGCCTATATCGCGGTCGAGCTGGCGAAAAATCCGCTGGCGTCGGAAACCATGAACTGCTCGGCGCCGGATACCGGCAACATGGAAGTGCTGGAGCGCGTCGGCACGAAAGAACAAAAAGAGAAGTGGCTGAAGCCATTGCTCGCCGGTGAAATTCGCTCCGCCTACGCGATGACCGAGCCCAATGTCGCCTCATCCGACGCCAAGAACATCTCGACCACGGCGAAGCTTGACGGCAACGAATGGGTGATCAACGGCGAGAAGTATTACATCTCCGGGCTCGGCGACCCCCGCTGCAAGATCATGATCGTGATGGTGAAGACCAATCCGGATGCGGCGCCGAGCAAGCAGCAATCGCAGATCCTGGTGCCCAAGGACACGCCCGGCGTCGAGATCATCGGGCCGATGCATGTGTTCGGGCACGACCATGCGCCGCGCGGCCACATGCATCTGCGCTTCAACAATGTGCGGGTGCCGAAGGAAAACATCCTGCTCGGCGAAGGCCGCGGTTTCGAAATCTCGCAGGTGCGGCTCGGACCGGGCCGCATCCATCACTGCATGCGCACCATCGGCAAGGCGGAAAAGGCGCTCGACCTGATGGTATCGCGCGGCCTGACGCGCGAAGCGTTCGGCAAGAAGATCGCGCATCTCGGCGGCAATCTGCAGATCATCGCGCAGGCACGCTGCGAGATCGAGGCGATGCGGCTGATGGTGCTGAAAGCGGCCAAGGCGATGGACGTGCTCGGCAACAAGGAAGCGCGGATCTGGGTCAGCATGGTCAAGGCGATGGTGCCGGAGCGCACCTGCAAGATCATCGACCAGGCGATCCAGATGCACGGCGCCACCGGCATCTCGCAATGGACCCCGCTCGCCGAAATGTACCAGGACGTCCGGCATCTGCGCTTCGCCGACGGCCCCGATGAGGTGCACTGGATGGTGGTCGGCCGGCATGAACTGAGCATGCCGTAGGTTTCTCCTTCTCCCCGCTTGCGGGGTCGAGACGAGCGAAGCTCGCTCTTAGAAGGTTGGGATGAGGGCGCGTCTCCACGAATACTGCGAGTGCGACCTCGCGGAAACGCCCCCTCACCCGCCGCGCTACGCGCGTCGACCTCTCCCCGCAAGCGGGGCGAGGTGAGCTGAACCCCAAGCTTAGCCAGACTGGATCTCCCATGGAATATGCCCCTCAGGATCTCGCACCGCGCGAGCGTTACAAACTGCTGGCGGGGTTCGTGCTGCCGCGGCCGATCGCGTGGGTGACGACGCTGGGCCCGACCGGCGTGGTCAATGCCGCGCCGTTCAGTTTCTTCAACGTGCTGTGCGAGGATCCGCCGCTCTGCATCTTCGCCTCCAACGTACGCCCCGACGGCACCGTCAAGGACACGGTGGTCAATATCGAACGCACCGGCGAGTTCGTGGTCCACATGACCGATGAGCCGCTGGCGCAGGCGATGCACGAGACCAGCGGCGACTTCCCGCCCGAGGTCGGCGAGCCCGATTATCTCGGACTCAAGCTGGCGCCATCGTCAAAAATCTCCGTGCCGCGGCTGGCCGATGCGCCATGGGCGATGGAGTGCAAGGTCTGGAAAACCATCGACGTGAAGGGCAACCGGCTATTGGTGATGGGCGAAGGCATCCATTTCCACATCCGCGACGAATTGTGGGACCCGGCTTCAATGCGCGTGCACATGGAGCGCTACCATCCAGTCGGCCGCATGTTTGCCGATCGCTATTGCCGCACCGATGATCGCATGGTGTTTCCGACGGCTGAAGGGGTGAAAGCCAAATCGCCAGCCGGCAGCTAGACTGCCTGACATGCCGCAGCCGCATTCAGAACGCCGCGTCGGCATCGCGCTGGTGATCGCGGCAGCGGTGGCCTGGAGCACGGCGCCGTTCTTCACCCGGCTGTTGCCGTTCGATCCCTGGACCATCCTGTTCTGGCGTGGCCTGTTCGGCGACGGGCTGATCATGGTGTTCCTCGCGATCACCCAGGGCCGCGGCGGCCTGCACGATCTCGTGACGATGGGAACAGGCGGCTGGCTGGTCACGGCACTGTCGACGCTCGCCATGGTGACGTTTATTCCCGCCTTGCAAATGACCGACGTGACCAATGTGGCCGTCATCATCGCGAGCCAGCCGTTCGTCGCCGCGGCGTTGGCGTTTATCTGGTTCCGGGAAGCCGCGCGATGGCAGACTCTGCTCGCAAGCCTGGTGGCTTTTGGCGGCGTCGCGATCATCGTCGGCAGCGCGCACGCCGCCGCTGACGTCAAAGGAATCGGGCTCGCTTGCGTGATGGTGCTGGCGATCTCGGCGATGACGGCCGCAATCCGGCGCTACCGGCAGACCTCGATGGTCGCTGCCGCGGCGCTGTCGAATTTTCTGGGCAGCTTGGTCAGCCTGCCCTTTGCCCATGATATCGCCCGCGTGACGGCGCCGGATATTTCCATCCTTGCGATGTTCGGGTTCTTCCAGGTCGCGCTGGGTCTCACGCTATTTGCGCTCGGCTCCCGGCTGTTGCCGTCCGGCCAGACCTCGCTGATCGCCACGCTGGAAACGCCGCTGATGCCGTTCTGGGTCTGGCTGGCGTTTTCGGAAGTACCAAGCTGGCGCGCGCTGATCGGCGGCGCGCTGGTGATGGGCGCCGTCGTCGCCGACATCGTCAGCGGCGACCGCATCCACGCGGGCGCCTGAGCGTCGTCAAGCTCAAGCGATAAGCTGATTTAGCAGCCGCCGATCGAGCCGGCGCCAAACAGACCGCCAATGCCGGATGCGCCCGTCGTGGTCGGGATCGCGGTGGAGCACGCGGCGTTGGAGGACGTGCCTGCGGCCGCGCCGCCGGGCGCCGCCGATGCGGACGTGGCCGGCGCCTGGGTAGAGGTGTTGGCGGCCTCGCCCGGCAATTGCATGGCACGTTGCGGATTGATCGTCGGCGATGCGCTGATGGCGCCGATCGCCACACTGCCGGTCGCGGTTTGACTGGCGGACGGCAAGGTCGAGGTCGGCACGCCAAGGGGATCGGAGGCCGTCGCGGATATCGCGCTGGACGTTGCGCCAAGCGATAGGGTGGCACCAGTTGAACCGGATTGCGTGGACATTGTGAGCAAGGACGAATTATCCATCGTGGTTGGGGCAACGCCGGCTTGCGGAAGCGGTTGCCCGATCTGGGGAGCGGGCTGAGTCGCGGTCTGGGCGGTGGCCGCAGTCAGACCGCCAAGCCACATTGCCATCGCAAAGATGAACACACGTTGCATTGCGTCCTCCATCAGCAGCGGTGCGCGGTATTGGGAGCACCGCCTGCCGATTGAACGCTTGTGCCCCGGACGCGTTTCCGCCGATGACATCAACTTCCCATGATCGACGGCACGCCTCACGCGACGTGCCGTCCTTCTCATCCATTCAACGCCACGCCATGCGGTTCCGCGGCGTGATGCGCGGACACCGTCACGCCTTGGCCGGCTCGCCGATCTTGTCCTGCGTCTGGGTTTCAAAATCGCTGGCGTTGTGGCGTTCGTGCAATTGACTGGCGGGGTCGCCGGAAACGCGATTGACGATGCGGCCCCGCTTCACCGCGGGACGCTTGGCGATGGTGTCGGTCCAGCGCTGCAGGTTCTTGTAGTCCTGCACCGACAGGAATTCGCCGCCATTGTACAACAGGCCCTTGGCCATGCCGCCATACCAGGGCCAGACCGCGATGTCGGCGATGGTGTATTCACTGCCCGCCAGAAATTCATTGTCGGCGAGCCGGCGGTCGAGCACGTCGAGCTGCCGTTTCACTTCCATCGCAAACCGGTTGATGGCGTATTCGATCTTGGTCGGCGCATAGGCATAAAAGTGGCCAAAACCGCCGCCGAGATACGGCGCGCTGCCCATCTGCCAGAACAGCCATGACAGGCACTCGGCCCGGGCCTGGCCGCTCTTCGGCAGGAAGGCGCCGAATTTTTCGGCGAGATGCAGCAGGATCGAACCGGACTCGAACACCCGAATCGGAGTCGGTCCGCTGCGGTCCATCAGCGCCGGAATCTTGGAGTTCGGATTGACCTCGACAAAACCGCTGCCGAACTGGTTGCCGTCGATCCTGATCAGCCAGGCATCATATTCCGCGCCGCTGTGGCCCGCGGCCAGCAGCTCTTCCAGCATGATCGTGACCTTCTGGCCGTTCGGGGTCGCCAGCGAATAAAGCTGAAACGGGTGTTTGCCGACCGGCAATTCCTTGTCATGGGTGGCGCCGGCAATCGGGCGGTTGATGCTGGCGAACCGGCCCCCGCTCTCCTTGTCCCAGGTCCAGACTTTGGGCGGGGTGTAGTCGGCGGGGTCGGCGGTAGGCGCGTCGGTCATGCGGTGGGCTCCAAAAAGGGGTAGCGGAATGTTTCGGCCCGTCGGGCGGACAAAGGCGCGCTTGCGCCGTGCCCACCGTCCAGGCTTCGTATGGCATATGGTGGGCACGCTGCGCTTTGCCCAGCCTACAAACAACAATCGTCACCCCGAGGCGCGAGCCAACGGGTCCGGCTTCGCCGGCTCGATGACAGGCTCCGCGAGCCTCGAAGGGTGGCTAGCGACGGGACAAGCGGCCATCCTCGGATGCGCTCCAGCGGGAGCGCTCCTCAGGATGACGTTTTTTACGACGCCGCCGCGCGGTGCTGCTGCTCCGCGCCTGTCATCCTAAAACCCTCATAGCCCTTGGCGGCGACGTCGTTGCAGATCTGGCGATAGACGCCGACGCCGCCGATATAGGGCATGAAGATGCGCGGCTTGCCCGGGATGTTGGCGCCCATGTACCAGGAATTGGCCTGCGGATAGAGCGTGCCATGGGCGACCTCGTTGACATGGGCGACCCATTTGTCCTCGGCCTCGCGCTCCGCTTCCATCGCCGTGAAGCCATGGCCGCGCATATGGGCGATGCAATCCGTGATCCAGTCGACATGCTGCTCGATCGAGACCATCATGTTCGACAGCACCGACGGGCTGCCGGGCCCGGTGATGACGAACAGGTTGGGAAAGCCTGCGCTCATCAGGCCCAGATAGGTCCGCGGCCCCTCCGCCCATTTCTGGTTCAGCGTCTGTCCGTTGCGGCCGCGAATGTCGATCTTGGCAACCGAGCCGGTCATGGCATCGAAGCCGGTCGCCAGCACCAGCGCGTCGACGTCGTAGTCCCTGCCCCCGGCCCGCACCGCGTTGGGCAAAATCTCGTCGATCCCTGAGGTCCTGATATCGACCAGCGTCACGTTCGGACGGTTGAAGGTCGCGTAATAGTCGGTGTCGACGCAGATCCGCTTCGAGCCGATCGGGTGGTTATCCGGCTGCAGCAGTTTTGCGGTCTGCGGATCCCGCACGATCTCAGCGATCTTTTCGCGGACGAAATCGGCCGCGGTGTCGTTGGCGGCCTGGTCGAGCGCGATGTTGTTGTAGCTCGCCGTGAACGTCAGCCCGCCGCGGGCCCAGCGGGCCTCATAGCGGGCGCGGCGCTCATTGTCGCCGTCGTCGAGCGCGCCACGGTCCGGCAGATCCTGATAGATGCCGTTGCGCATTTCCTCGCGCGCCACGCGGCGGATTTCCGGATAGTTGGAGCGGAAGGCGTTGCGCTCGTCCGGCGTCAGCGGCGCATTGCGCGCCGGAATGGAGAAGTTCGCGGTGCGCTGAAATACCGTGAGGTAGCTCGCCTGCGCCGCAATCAACGGCACCGACTGGATCGCCGACGATCCCGTGCCGATCACGGCGACGCGCTGGCCGGTAAAATCCACCGGCTCGTGCGGCCAGTGACCGGTGTGATACACCTGCCCCTTGAAATCCTTCAGGCCCTTGATGTCGGGCATCCGCGCATTCGACAGGCAGCCGGTGGCGAGAATCACGTAACTCGCCGTCACGGTTTTGGTCGCGTTGTCTGCGCCGGTCGTGGTCACCGACCACAGATTGGTTTCTTCATCGAACGCGGCCTGCTCGACCCGCGCATTGAAGGTGATATCGGGCCGCAGGTTAAAACGGTCGGCGACATGGTTGGCGTATTTCAGGATCTCCGGCTGCGGCGCGTAACGCTCGCTCCAGTCCCATTGCTGCTGCAGTTCGTCCGAGAACGAATAGGAATATTGCATGCTCTCGACATCGCAGCGCGCCCCGGGGTAGCGGTTCCAGTACCAGGTACCGCCGACGCCATCGCCCTGCTCATAGACCCGGACCGACAGTCCAAGCCCGCGCAGCCGATGCAGCAGGTACATGCCGGCAAAACCCGCGCCGACCACGACGGCATCATAAGCCTCCGTCGCTGTGGCCTGACCTTTGCCGGAAATGGATTGCAAGGCGGACATCGATCGCGCTCCCCTCAGAACTCTTTGTTGGTTGCCGACAGCATTCTCCGCGTCCGGCCAAAGCGCAAGAGACAAAACGGACGTGCCAAATCGCATATTCTGCGACGCGGAACTCGCAGCCTCATGGTGAGGAGCGCGTCTTCGCGCGTCTCGAACCATGAGCCACACGTAGCCATCCTTCGAGACGCGGCCTGCGGCCGCTCCTCAGGATGAGGCCGTATTGGTTGCCACGCTTGGCACAGCCACCCATCCTGCGCTAGCGTTACGGCAAGGCTCGCGTTCACCACCAACAGAGCCGCACCAAAAGCTGTCGCAGGGAGTGAACACGACCATGAAATCGCCGATCTGCGAGATGCTGGGAATAGAATTCCCGCTGCTGGCGTTCAGCCATTGCCGCGACGTGGTGGCCGCTGTCAGCCGCGCCGGCGGTTTCGGCGTGCTTGGCGCGACCGTACACTCGCCTGAATCGATCGAACAGGAACTGAAATGGATCGACGACCACTGCGACGGCAAGCCGTATGGGCTCGACGTGCTGATCCCCGAGAATATTTCGACCGCAGGTGAAAAGGACGTTACCTGGAAAAGCCTGGAAACGCGCATCTCGCCGGAGCATCGCGACTTCACGCGAAAGCTGCTGAAGAAATATGGCGTGGAGCTGACCACGACCAACGTCGCCGACAATCAGCCGCAGCCGTTCGACGCGCAGCGCGCGCTACAGTTGCTCGAAGTCGCGTTCAACCATCCGATCAAGCTGATTGCGAACGCGCTCGGCGTACCGCCGAAGACGATGATCGAGATGGGCAAGAAGCACGGCGTGCCGGTTGCGGCCCTGGTCGGCGCCAAGGAGCATGCGCTGCGCCAGGTCGCGGCCGGCGTCGACATCCTGGTGGTTCAGGGCACCGAAGCCGGCGGCCATTGCGGCGAGGTCTCGACCATGGTGCTGGTGCCCGAAGTGATCAAGGCGATCAAGCCGATCCGCGACGTGCCGGTGCTGGCCGCCGGCGGCATCATGACCGGACGCCAGATGGCGGCGTGCATGGCGATGGGCGCGGCCGGCGCCTGGACCGGCTCGGTGTGGCTCGCCACCGTCGAGTCCGAGACCTCGGAGATCTTCCGCGAGAAGATGATCGCGGCCTCCTCGCGCGACGCCATCCGTTCCAAGGGCCGCACCGGCAAGCCGGCGCGACAGTTGCGTTCGGTCTGGACCGACGCCTGGGATCGCGACCCCGACAGCCCCGGCGCGCTGCCGATGCCGCTGCAGTCGATCATCAGCCGCGACGCCTTCCATTCGATCGATCGCTCGGCGGCCGCAGGCAACGCCCAGGCGCGCGACCTCGTCAGCTATTTCGTCGGCCAGGGCGTCGGCCTGATCGACAGCGTCAAATCCGCCGGCGCCGTGGTACAGGAATTCAAGGAAGATTTTATCGAAGCGATCGAGCACATGAACGCGCTGGTGGCGGAGTAGACAAGAATAATGGCGAACGTAACGCAATCCGAAGACCGCATTCCCGTCATCGTCGGCATCGGCGAAATCGTCGATCGCCCAGAGAATATCAAGGATGGCCTTGAGCCGCTCACGCTGCTCGAGCAGGCGCTGCAGCGCGCCGAGCAGGACAGCGGCGGCAAATTCTTGAGCGAGATCGGCTCGCTCGACATCGTCAACTTCCTGAGCTGGCGCTATCAGGATCCGGCGCGGCAGCTTTCCGACCGCCTCGGCATCACGCCGAAGCACGCTTATTACGGTCCGGTCGGCGGCGAAAGCCCGATCCGCTATCTGCACGAGGCGGCGCAGCGCATCGCACGCGGCGAATGCAGCGTCGCGGCGATCTGCGGCGCCGAGGCGCAGTCGACCGCGACCAAGGCCGAGCGCGCCGGCATCGATTTGCCGTGGACGCCGTTCGCCAAGGACGTCGAAGAACCCAAGCGCGGCGCCGCGTTCCAGAAGCCGATCGCGGTGCAGCTCGGCGTGTTCAGGCCGGTCTCGGTCTATCCGTTTTACGAAGCCGCCTCCGCGGCGCATTGGGGCCAGACCCCGCGCGAAGCGATGGCGGAATCCGGCCATCTATGGTCGGCCTATTCCGACGTGGCGTCGCAAAATCCGAGCTCCTGGCTGAAGCGGCGCTTTACGCCCGAGGAAATCACCACGCCGACACCGGATAACCGGCTGATCGCATGGCCCTACACCAAACTGATGGTGGCCAATCCGAGCGTCAATATGGGGGCTGCGATCCTGATGACCACGCTGGCGAAAGCGCGCGCCGCAGGGATTTCAGAGGATCGCCTCATTCATGTCTGGGGCGGCGCCTCGGCCGAAGAGCCGCGCGACTATCTGGTGCGCGACCAGTTTTTCGAAAGCCACGCCCAGAACGCCGTGCTCAAGGCCGTGATGGATCTCGCCGGTGGCGACGGCAAGGCGTTCGACGCGATCGAACTCTATAGCTGCTTCCCCTGCGTACCGAAAATGGCGCGGCGGACGCTGGGGCTCGGCCCCGACGTGCAGCCCACGGTCAATGGCGGGCTGACGTTTTTCGGCGCGCCACTCAACACCTACATGACGCACGCGGCCTGCGCGATGATCCGCAAGCTGCGTGGCGGCGCCAAACTTGGCCTGCTCTATGGCCAGGGCGGATTTGTCACCAAGCATCACGCCTTGGTGCTGTCATGCCAGGCGCCACAAGGCGCGCTCGCCCAGGATACCAGCGTGCAGGCAGAGGCCGACCGCAACAGGGGCGCGGTGCCCGAGTTCGTCACGGAGGCCAGCGGCAACGGATCGATCGAAAGCTTTACGGTGCTCTACGGCCGCAACGGCAATGTCGAGCACGGCGTGGTGATGATGCGCACGCCCGACAATGCCCGCGCGCTGGCGCGCGTTCCTGCCGGTGACAGCGCGACGCTGGCGCACCTGTTGAACATGGATCGCACGCCGGTGGGCTCGCTCGGCAAGATCATCACCGCCGCGGATGGCGTGCTGGAGTGGCGGGTGACATGAAATGCTTCGTCATGGCCGGGCACAGTAGTCTGCCTTGCGCAGACTACGTACACTAGGACGCGCACTCATTAGGGCGCAGCCACAGCCTGATTGACGCGAGTTGAACGAAGGCAAGGTAGTTGGCAGCAAGCCTGTCATAGCGCGTCGCCACCCGACGACATTGTTTGATCCTGTTAAAGAACCGCTCGACCCGGTTGCGAGCGCGGTAGAGATAGGGGCTGAAGCAGATCGGATCGCTGCGGTTGCTTTTCGGCGGGATGTTGGCCCACGCGCCCTTCTTCATGGCAAGCTCCCTGATCCAGTCCGCGTCATAGCCACGGTCGGCAAGCAGCATTGACCCGGATTTCAGACGAGACAGCAGTTTTCCAGCAAGTCGAACGTCATGGGCCTCACCCGGGCTCAGCGCCAGCCGTACCGGCAGACCATTGCCATCAACCACCGCATAGATTTTGCTGGTCAAGCCGCCGCGGGACCTTCCCATCGATTGGCGCTGGTTCCTTGTGATGCAGGCTCCATGCTGATGCACGCGGACAATGGAGGTGTCGATCATCTGGACAGCGGCATCATGGGCAGTGGCAAGCGCTTCTATGATGCGGCTCCAAACACCGGCCCGCCGCCACCTGACGAAGCGGTTGTAGCAAGTGGTGTATGGGCCAAACGCCGCCGGCAAATCACGCCAGGGTGCTCCTGATCGGAGGACCCAGAAGATGCCATTCAGGACCCGTCTGTCGTTCACCCGAGGAACGCCACGCGGCTTGTTCGGCAGCATCGGCTTGATGGCGGTCCATTCAAAGTCGGCGAGTTCGTAGCGCATGATTCGATCCCCCAGTTCGGGAGTTTAAATCACGGCAGTCCGGCCAAACGCAACGCTCCTGGCCCGACACTGGTACGGCGCTTACGGACAGGAGCGGACATCAACCAGCCCGCAATCTCTGCCAAAACCGTCGAAAATGCCCCTTAGCTGATGCAGTGCGTCATCATCGCTGCTTCCGGTCTTGGGCGTAGATGAGACAAGCGGCTGGTGGCTTCTGAAGCCGCTTATGGGGTGTTCGCAAAGGCCAATTCGCTAGTCCGATGATGACATCTCAGTCGTGTTCATTTCCAATTTAGGACCCGCTGATTCTTTGTCCTCTTAATCAGCGGGTCCCAGGTTCGAGCCCTGGGTGCGCCCACCATTCGTAAGTAATTGCCGTATAGCGGCTTTTTTAATTTCCGTTGCACATTTTTCTCAGCATCCAAAAATCGCGTGGCACCGATTTGGCCCCGCCAAGTCTGGGTGATGAATCGAGCATTTTTGATGACGTCGAGAGCATTCGAGCATCAAGTGGGCCGGCCAAAGCCAAGTGAAGGCGGTGGGATGAGGGAGAACTCCTCCACACGTCAGCTATGATATATTGTGCCTTTCTTCATCGCAGGAGATAGACTGACGTGTCCGACACTCAGAAACTGACGCCCGCACTCTCGACGCCTGGGCGCGACCTGCTGAGGCGAGAAATATATAAAAGACTGGCCGACAGAGCGGCTGGCCGCGTCAAAGACCTCGATGTTGACGCCATCCTTGCCAAAGGAAAGGAGCTATTCCAGAAGCGCTCAATCTCCAATGTAAGGCAATTCGGAGTTGATGGTCGAAAGACGCTCTTCTTGCTGCTTCTCCTTTTCGCGATCCCCGCGGACGACTGCTCCGCGCAGACACCGCCGCCGCCAGTCGACGAACATGCGTTCGAGCGCGTGCCGCCGACGGTCGTGAAGAGATTGGCGACCCGCTTTTCGCTAGGCGCATTCGCCGGCCGCTTCGAGGAGACGCTGCTCGGCGCGGTCCGCGAAGCCGTGGGCGAAGGGACCATCCAACACCAGGGCGACGCTGGAGATAGCATCTATTGGCTGTGTTATAGGCGCGCGCAGCATCGACTATGGGTCGTGTCCAGCGGAGAGATGGGCGGCCCGGACCATCGCGTCACAGAGATCGTTGAAGAGCTCACCGAGAAAGACACCGAGCCCTCGACCGATTGCGCCATCATCCCGGAAAAGTTCGCGCCCCTCGTCTTCGACGGCAAGCTGCATTTAGGTATGTCGCGTTTGGAGGTAGTCACGGCGCTGGGACCGCCGTCGAAGTCGGAAGCTGCTCAGATGGTGTATTCTCACGACGGAAAGCTCGCAGACGGTTTCGATGAGACCGCATGGCTCATTCTCCGATTTCGTGAGGAAAAGCTCGTGTCCATGCGCGGCGGCAAGACCACGACGAATTGAAGTGGCTGCTAGCAGCGTTCATGCTTCACAGCGTGATGCGAGCGAGTCACGCTCGCTCCCGCACGATCCCCATCACATACCCCAGCTTCTCCACCACCTTCGGCGAAAGCAAGCCAAGAGCACTTGGTCATCCACTTTGGCTTCGGTGCCCCCGAAGCAGCGGCCGAACTGACCCAAGGTGATGAGCCGCCGGGATCATAAGTTCGACGTTTGCGGATGCGATTGAATCCGTCTGTCGCCTCATGTCGCCTTTGAAGGGTAGATCGGACCTGCCTAAGAGCGGTCGACGCGATTGGCCCATCACGACATATTGCGCTGCCGCACGAACTCGGTCGCTATACGGGCAAAGCAGACATTGCTTTTCGTCGCATTACGCCGCCGGGTTTATGGGCACACGGCCTAGTCTGCGCTCCCGGCCATCTACGTCTTGAGCGACAAAATAAGACGTGGATGCCCGAGACATCTAGCGCGAAGACGCGCTTCGCGCTTTTGCCCGGGCATGACGAACGGTGGGGTTTACCCCTTCACGTCCTGCTTTTCCGACACCTTTGCCGGTGCGCCCTTGGCGCCGGCGACGCGAACCTGGTCGCCGTCAGATATGCCGTCGGGCGGCGCAACGATGACGCGGTCATCGGGCGAAAGACCCGAGCCAATCTCGATATCGCGGCCGAGATCGCGGGCGATGGTCACGGTCTTGAACAGCACCTTGTCGTCGGAGCCGACGGTCGCGACGCGCAGGCCGCTCTGGTTGAAGATCAGCGCGCTGGCGGGGATGTGCAGCGGCACCGCGTCACGCGCCAGCGACATGCGCACATTGGCATAGCCGCCCGGCATCAACTCGCCCTTGTCATTTTCGAGGCCGAGCTGCATCCGCGTCGTGCCCGAAGCGACGTCGACCGATTGCGAGGAGGCCTCGACTGTCGCGGGGAACGTCCGGTTCGGGTAGTCCGGCATGGTGAGGATGGCCTTGGCGCCGATCTTGATCGCCGGCACGTAGCTTTGCGGCACGTTGACATAGACCCGGAGCTTCTTGATGTCGGAGACCACGAACATCGCCGGACCGCTGTTGCCACCGGCGTTGATCAGCGCGCCGACGTCGGTATCGCGGGAGGTGACCACGCCGTCGAACGGCACGGTGATCTTCTTGTAGCCGGCGAGCGCCTCAAGCCGCTCGACATTGGCCTGATCGGCCTTGACCGACCCATTCTTGTTGGAGAGATCGGCGGTGCGCTCGTCGATTTCCTGCATCGACACGAAGTTCGACGCGATCAGCGTCTTGCGGCGGTTCAAGGTGGCTTCGGACAGCTTGGCGCTGGCCTCCGCGCTGGCAAGATCGGCACGCGCCTGCAACAGCTGCTGGTCGAGGTCGGGCGCCTCGATTTCGGCGATCACCTGCCCGGCCTTGACCTTGGCGCCGATATCGGCGCTCCAGCTTTTCAGATAGCCGCTGACGCGGGCAAAGATCGGCGCCCGGTAATAGGCTTCCAGCCGGCCCGGCAGATCGATGGTGGCGTTGAGAACCTTGCCGTCGGGCAGCACCACCGCCACCGTGGGGATGGCCTGGTTGTCGGTCCATTCCTTGAGTTTGGTGTCGGAGTCTTCGCGGGCCCGGATACCGGTGATCACCACCAGTACCGCGGCGATGCCCGCCAACAGCCCAAAAATGCCTAGCTTCCGGCGAGACACCGGCGTGCGGGTTTCAGTGGGCATGTGACATCTCCGATGAGGCGGCGGCGTTGCCACCTTGCGTTTTAGCGTCTTGCGTTTTGGGGCCTTGCATTTTGTGTACCATACTAAAGACCACGGGAACAAACATCAGTGTTGCGATGGTGGCGAAGATCAGCCCGCCGATGACAGCGCGTCCGAGCGGCGCGTTCTGTTCGCCGCCCTCACCAAGACCCAGCGCCATCGGCGCCATGCCGATGATCATCGCCAGCGCCGTCATCAAGACGGGGCGGAAGCGCACGAAGCCGGCCTCGATCGCCGCGGCAATGGGGTCGCCGAGTTCTTCATAGCGTTCGCGCGCAAAGCTGATCACCAGCACGCTGTTCGCGGTAGCGACGCCCATGCACATAATCGCGCCAGTCAGTGCCGGCACCGACAGCGTGGTGTGGGTGGTGAACAGCATCCAGACGATGCCGGCGAGCGCTGCCGGCAGCGCCGTGATGATCACGAACGGATCGGACCATGACTGGAAGTTCACCACGATCAGGAGATAGATCAGCACGATTGCGCCCAGCAGCCCGAACAGCAGCCCGGAAAACGCGCTGTTCATGGTCTGCACCTGGCCGAGCAGCAACACCGAACTGCCCTTTGGCACGTCGTTGGCGGTTTCCGCCATCGCCGTCCTGACGTCGGCGGCGACCGCGCCGAGATCGCGTCCCTGCGGCGTCGCGTAGATCTGCACCAGCGACTGGATGTCGTACTGCGAAACCACCGCGTTCGAGGTCGCGCGGGAGATGTTGGCGATGCCGCCAAGGATGGGCGCGCCACCGACCCCGCCGGTGATCGGCAGGGTTTCCAGCGCGCTCATGGAATCGATCTGATATTGCGGCGTCTGCATCACGATCGAGTACGAGACGCCGTTATCGGGATTGAGATAATAGGTCGGCGCGACCTGTGCGCTGCCCGCGAGGTTGACCACCAGGCTGTTGGTGACGTCGCGCTCGGTCAGCCCGACATATTGCGCCCGGGTGCGGTCGACATCGATATTGAGGCTCGGATTGTTGGGCGATTGCTGGATGCGCGCATCGGCGATGCCGGGGATACGGCGAACCCGGCTGAGCAATTTATTGGCATAGGCAAAGTTGGCATCCAGGTCGGCGCCGCGAATCTGCAGGTCGATCGGCGCCGGTGCACCGAAATTGAGAATCTGGCTGACGATATCGGCCGGCAAGAACGCGAACGACATGCCCGGAAAGGCGCGCGGCAATTGCTCGCGCAGCGCCTGAACATAGTCGATGGTCGGCCGATGGCCTTCCTTCAGCTTGATCTGGATATCGCCGTCCTGCGACCCGATCACGCCGGTATTGTTGTAGGTCATGTTGATGCCGCTGATCGGCATCCCGATATTGTCGGCGAGCGTCTCGATTTCTTGCGACGGAATGATCTTGCGGATCACCTTCTGGACGTCGGCGAATTGATTGGCGGTTTCCTCGACCCGCGTGCCGACCTGGGTGCGGACATGCATCAGGATCGACCCGGCGTCCACCGACGGAAAGAAGTTGCGGCCGAGGAACGGCACCAGCAGGAAGGAGACTCCGACGAAGCCGAGGAAGCCGATCACGAACAGCGGCCGCCGCGCCATCGCCATCGCCAGCAGGTCGCGATAGCCGCCGCGGATACGCTCGAACCGGGCTTCGAAGCCGCGCTGGAAGCGCACCAGCGGGTTACGCGACGGCGGTGGGGCGCCCTCATGATGCGTATGCGGCTGCAGCAGATATTTCGCCATCGTCGGCACCAAAGTGCGCGACAGGATGAACGACCAGATCATCGCGAACATCACCGCTTCGGCCATCGGCACGAACAGGAAGCGCGCGACGCCCTGCAGGAAGAACATCGGCACGAACACGATGCAGATGCAGAGCAGCGATACGAAGGCCGGCGTCACGATCTGGTTGGCGCCGTCCATGATGGAAACTTCGACGCCCTTGCCCTGCTCCAGATGGTAGTTGATGTTCTCGATCGTCACCGTGGCGTCGTCGACGAGGATGCCGACCGCGAGCGCCAAGCCGCCGAGCGTCATGATGTTGAGCGTCTCGCCGATCGCCGACAGCATGATGATCGCGCCGAGCACTGCGAGCGGGATCGAGGTGGCGATGATGATGGTCGAGCGCCAGCTACCGAGAAACAGCAGGATCATCACGCTGGTCAACAACGCGGCGATCACGCCCTCAAAGGCGACGCCGGTGATGGCCCCGCGGACGAAAAGCGACTGGTCCCCGATGAACCCGATCTTGAGTGCGTCGGGCAGCGTGTCCTTGACGTCGATCACCTTCTGCTTGATGCCGGCGATGATATCGAGCGTCGAGACCGAACCGGCCTTCAGCACCATCATCAGCACCGAACGGTTGCCGTCGACATGCACGATATTGGTCTGCGGCGGATTGCCGTCACGCACGGTCGCGACGTCGCGGACATAGACCATCGCGCCGTTCACCGCCTTGATCGGCAAATTGCCGAGATCTTCCATCTTGAGCGGCGAGTTGTTGAGCTGGATGTTGTATTCGAAGCCGCCGATCTTCTGCGTCCCGACCGGCGTGATCAGGTTCTGCGCGGCGAGCGCGTTGGAGACGTCCTGCCCCGACAGCCCGCGCGACTGCAGCGCCCCCAGATTGAGGTCGATCTGGACCTGACGCTGCTTGCCGCCGAACGGATAGGGAATCGCGGCGCCTGGCACCGTCACCAGCGGCGTGCGCAACTGGTTGATGCCGATATCGGCGAGGTTCTGTTCGGTCAGGCCTTCGCCCGACAAGGCCACCTGGATGATCGGCACCGTCGAGGCGCTGTAGTTCAGGATCAAAGGCGGCGTCGCGCCGGGCGGCATCTGCTTGAGCAGCGTTTGTGAAATCGCCGTGACCTGGGCGTTGGCGGTCCGGATATCGACGTTCGGCTGGAAGAAGATCTTGATGATGCCGAAGCCGTTATAGGAATTGGCGACGATATGTTCGATGTCGTTGACCGTCGTGGTCAAGGAGCGCTGGAACGGCGAGGTGATGCGGCCGGCCATCTGGTCCGGCGGCAACCCCGTGTACTGCCAGACCACCCCGATCACGGGGATACGAATGTCCGGAAAAATGTCGGTGGGGGTGCGAAGCGCGGCGAGCGGCCCGATAATCAGGAGAAGCAGCGCCAGCACGACAAAGGTATAGGGCCGGCTCAGCGCAATACGGACCAGTGCGATCATAAGTCAGTTATTCCAGGGAGCCCGCGCAGCCGCGGGGATTGGCATTCCAACCGGCCAATTCGTTCAGGCTGATTTACCCGAAACCGGACAAGAAAGCCAACGCCGGGAACATTTTCTCCCCTTCAATTCCGCGGCACCCGCCGATGACGGGGCCGCAGAAAGGAACCGGCGGATGGCTTGGAGGCCACCCCTCACCGAGGGGTGGCCGTTTTTCGAGGCGGGTCTGGTGGGCGGCGGTATCAGGCTGCCCTAACCGAGGTCAGGAACTTGCCGACCTCGAGCTTGAGACGGCTGCTGTCGCTGGACAGCGACTGCGCTGCCGCCAGCACCTGCGAGGAGGCCGAACCGGTCTCGCTGGCGCCGTGCTGCACGTCGGCGATATTGGCGGAGACCTGCTGGGTACCCTGGGCTGCCTGCTGCACGTTGCGGGAAATCTCCTGAGTGGCGGCACCCTGCTCTTCCACCGCCGCCGCGATGGTCGAGGAGATCTCCGAGAGTTTTTCGATGGTGCTGCTGATTTCCTTGATGGCGCCGACCAATTCCTGGGTCGCGGCCTGGATACCGGTGATCTGCTGGCCGATCTCCCCGGTGGCCTTGGCAGTCTGTTCCGCCAGCGCCTTGACCTCCGACGCCACGACGGCGAACCCGCGACCCGCTTCACCGGCCCGCGCCGCCTCGATGGTGGCGTTGAGCGCCAGCAGATTGGTTTGGCCTGCGATGGTGTTGATCAGTTCGACGACGTCGCCGATGCGGGCGGCGGCCTTCGACAACTCGCTGACCCGGTCGTTGGTCTTGTGGGCCTGGTCGACGGCTTCACCCGCCATCCGGGCCGATTCCTGCACCTGACGGCTGATCTCGTTGACTGAGGATGCCATCTCCTCGGTGGCGGAGGCCACCGACTGCACATTGGTGGAGGCCTCTTCGGAAGCCGCGGCGACCGCAGTGGTGAGCTGCTGCGCACGCTCGGCCGTCGCCGACAACGTGCCGGCGGAAGCCTCGAGTTGTGTCGAAGCCGCCGATACCGTCTCGACGACCTCGCCGATCATCGATTCGAACTCGCGGGTGATATTGTCGACCCGGCGGCCGCGCTCGATCTTGGCTTCGGCGTCCAGCGCCGCGGCCTCATCGGCGGCCTTCTTGGCGATCAGCGCTTCCTTGAACACCTGCAGGGTGTCGGCCATCGCGCCGATCTCGGTCTTCTCGCCTCGATGCGGTACGTCAGCGGTGAGGTCGCCCTTGCCCAGCGCCTGCATCGGCGTGACGATCGAAGCAATGCCGCTGGAGACGTCACGGACCAGGTAGAAGCTCAGCACCGCGCCGATGGTGATGGCGGCAACGAGGATTCCGATCACCATCATGAAGGCCGAGGAATAGGTGTCGGCGGCGCTCTTCGTTTCCTTGTTGGCGCCGTTGTTGTTGAGAGCGATTTCCTTCAGCAGGATCGCATCCGCCGGTATCGAGATCTCGTTTACCGCCTTCGTCAACAGTTGATACGCCTCATGGGGGTACTGCCCCGCGGATTTGCGGGACAACGCCAAGACCTGCTCGTCGACCTTCTTGAACTCGTCCCAGCGCTTGGCCCATTGTTCATAGAGGGCGCGCTCTTCCGGTGAGGTAATCGCCTGCTCGTATTGCGCACGGATCTTGTTGTTGCTTTCGGCAACATCGGCAATCGACTTTTCGTCGGCCAGCTTTTCTTCCAGTGTCTCGGCCAGCAAGTGATCCCGCGACAGGCTGCGATACCCTGTGTTGCTGGCGCGCAGTTCGCCCAGCAAGCGGATGCTTGGCAGCCAGGTGTTCGCGATCTCCACGGTGTTGGCGTCCATGGCCCGCATGTTCACGATGGCAAGCAGGCCCATGCCGGCCAGTGCAATGAGCAGAAAAGCGACGACGGCCGTCATCTTCGCGCGAATCGATAATCTCGGTAGCATCTTAAAATCTTTTGGTTGGCCACTCGAAGGATCGACGTGGCGAGGCAAACCCAGCGAGTGCAGAAATTACCTCTGCGACTCCTATAGTCGCGTTAATTTGTCGCACCCCGACGTGCGCAAAAATTAATCATTCAAGTAGATGTGAGCACGGACGTAGTGCCCACAATACATCCGCTTGTGCGGCTCCGGACACCGAAATTGCCTGATTGCGCGGCAAGCAACGTGTCGTCGGCGCTGCACAGAACACGAAAAAGCCCGGCCTCTTTCGGAGGCCGGGCTTTCTCGTTGATCAGGTGTGAGTGGCTAGGCCGCCCGCACCGAGGTCAGGAACTTGCCGACCTCGAGCTTGAGGCGGTTGCTGTCGCCGGACAGCGACTGCGCCGCCGCCAGCACCTGCGAGGAGGCCGAACCGGTCTCGCTGGCGCCGTGCTGCACGTCGGTGATATTGGCGGAGACTTGCTGGGTGCCTTGGGCCGCCTGCTGCACGTTGCGGGAGATTTCCTGCGTTGCCGCGCCCTGCTCTTCCACCGCCGCGGCGATGGTCGAGGAGATCTCCGACAGTTTTTCGATGGTGCCGCTGATTTCCTTGATGGCGCCGACCGAGTCCTGGGTCGCGGCCTGGATACCGGCAATCTGCTGGCCGATTTCGCCGGTGGCCTTGGCGGTCTGCTCCGCCAGCGCCTTGACCTCGGACGCCACGACAGCGAACCCGCGACCGGCTTCACCGGCCCGCGCTGCCTCGATGGTGGCATTGAGCGCCAGCAGATTGGTCTGGCCCGCGATGGTGTTGATCAGTTCGACGACGTCGCCGATACGGGCAGCGGCCTTCGACAATTCGCCGACCCGGTCGTTGGTCTTGCGGGCCTGATCGACGGCTTCACCCGCCATCCGGGCCGATTCCTGCACCTGACGGCTGATCTCGTTGACTGAGGATGCCATCTCCTCGGTGGCGGAGGCCACCGACTGCACGTTGGTGGAGGCCTCTTCCGAAGCCGCAGCAACCGCGGTGGTAAGGGTTTGTGCGCGTTCGGCGGTTGCCGACAGCGTGCCGGCGGAAGCCTCCAACTCGGTCGAGGCCGACGACACGGTCTCGACAATCTCGCCGATCATCGATTCGAACTCGCGGGTGATATTGTCGACCCGGCGGCCGCGCTCGATCTTGGCCTCGGCGTCCAGCGCCGCGGCCTCATCGGCGGCCTTCTTGGCGATCAGCGCTTCCTTGAACACCTGCAGGGTGTCGGCCATCGCGCCCATCTCGGTCTTCTCGCCCTGATGCGGCACCTGCGCGGTGAGGTCGCCCTTGCCCAATGCCTGCATCGGCTTGATGATCGAATCGATGCCTTTTGAGACGTCGCGAACGACATAGAAACTGACGGCCGCGCCGATGACGATGGCGGCGCCGAGAATGACCGCAAGCATCATAAAGGCCGACGCGAAGGTATCGGCGGCATCGTTGCCGGCCTTATCCGCACCGGTATTATTGAGGTCGATACCCTTCTTGAGGATTTCGTCGGCCGCGAGCCCGATCTTGTTGACCGTTTTCGTATTCAATACGTGAGCCTCATGAGGTGCCTTGCCGGCTTCCTTGCGGGAAAGCGCCATCACCTCCTCGGTACCCTTCTGGTAGTCCCCCCACATCTCGACCCAGTCGTTATAGAGTGCGTGTTCCTCCGGGGAAGTAATCATTGACTCGTAGGTTGAGCGGAGCTTGTTGTTGGCCTCGACGACGCCGACCAGAATCTTTTCGGCGGCCAGCTTTTCTTCCAGCGTCTCGGCCAGCATGTGCTCACGGATCACGTTACGATAGGTGATGACGCCCGAGCGCAACTCGCCCAGCGTCCTGACGCTCGGTAGCCAGTTGGTCGTTATATCGACGGTGTTGACGTCGAGCGCCCGCATATTCCGGACAGCAAGCAAGCCCATGCCGGTCATGGCCACCAGTAGAAACGCCACCAGCGTGATGATTTTGGAACGGATCGAGAGCTTGACGAACATGTCTGAAAATCTTTTTGGTTGGGCGCGTTGGCGCTTCGGTGACGATGGCGCGGTGAGTCGGTGCAGCAGTAAACTCACCGTGACAATAGAGCCCCGGTTCCTGCGTTTGCGTTAACCACGCGCCCGTAAGACTACGGGACCACCACCGATGGTTGCCGAAATATCGCCCGCCGGAATCGTCAGCGCATCAGCTTGAGCGCGTCGGAGAAAAACGCCGGACCGCCGAAATTGCCCGATTTCAATGCAAGCAGCATGTCGCCGGCTTTGGCACCGACGGCACGCAAAACTGGCACGCCTGCGGCGATTTCCGCACCAACCAGGAAGCCCGGAATGCCCAGGCGATCCACCACCGCGCCCGACGTCTCACCACCGGCGACCACGAGCCGTCGTACGCCGGCCTGCACCAGGCCTTCCGCGATGTCCGCCATCGCCTGCTCGATCGCATGGCCGGCGGCATCGCGACCATGACGCGCTTGCAGAGCTGCGACCTCATCCGGCGTGGAGCTGCTGGCGACCAGGACCGGACCTTCCTTGAGCCGGTCCCTGGCCCAGGCCAATGCGCGGCCGGCTTCGTCCTTGCCCGCGATGACCTGCTCGGGATCGAGGTGAAGCACTGGCATGACACGTTCGGCACTGGCGACCTGCTGCAGCGTCGCCTGCGAACAGCTGCCGGCTAGGCACGCCGCGGGCCCGCCCACCGGCATGTCGGAAATCGCGTTCGACGGATTCGATGCGGCCCGTCCCGATTTGACCAGCGCGCGGGCCAGCCCTAGCCCGATGCCGGAGGCGCCGACCGAGAGCCGGTGGTCCAGCGCGACCGTGCCGATGGTCTCCAGATCAGAATCGAACACGGCATCGACGATCACAGCGCCAACGCCCTGCCCGGTGAGTTCGGCGAGTTTCTTACGAACCGCCTCCGGTCCCTGCGTCAGGGTCGCGAGCTCGACGAGGCCGATCTTGGTCTTGCTCTGGCGCGCCAGCACCCGCACCAGATTGGAATCATGCATCGGATTGAGCGGATGATCCTTCAGCGGACTCTCGTTCAGCGGTACCGAGCCCACGAACAGATTGCCTTTGTAGATGGTGCGGCCGGTCTCCGGAAACGCCGGGGTCACCAGCACGATCGCATCGCCGGAATCGGCGCGCAACGCATCCATCACCGGACCGATATTGCCGGCGTCGGTCGAATTGAAGGTCGAACAGATCTTGAACAGCACGTGATCGGCGCCTCGCCCGCGCAGCCATTTCTCCGAGGCGCGCGAACGGGTGACTGCGAGTGAAGCCTCGATCGAGCGGCTCTTCAGCGACACCACCACGGCATCGACGTCAGGCAGCGGAAAATCATCCGCAGGCACCCCGATGGTCTGCACCGTGCGCAGGCCGGCCCGGGTCAGCGTGTTGGCGAGGTCGGAGGCGCCGGTGTAATCGTCGGCGATGCAGCCCAAGGAGAGCTTCATGGCTTCACTCCGGCGTAGGAGTTGAACCAGCCGAGGCCGTCGGTGGTCTTGCCGCGCGGATTATATTCGCAGCCGACAAAGCCGCCATAGCCGAGTCTATCCAGTTCCGCGAACAGGAACGGATAGTTCAGTTCCTCGCCGTCCGGCTCGTTGCGCGAGGGAACGCTGGCGATCTGGACGTGGCCAATGATCGGCATCATTTCGCGCAGCCGCATCGTGACATCGCCGTGAATGATCTGGCAGTGATAGATGTCGAACTGCAATTTCAGATTGGGAATCTTCAACTCGCTGATCAGGTCGCGCGCAAAGGCAAAGTCGTTGAGGAAATAGCCGGGCACGTTGCGCGGGTTGATCGGCTCAATCACGACGTCGAGGCCATGGGGCGCAAAGAATTCCGCGGCCGTTACAACCGATTTGCGGAACGCCGCGACCGCCTTGGCATCGCCGCGGTCGGCGATACCCGCCATCAGATGCACCCGCTTGACGCCGGTCGCCTTGGCATAAGGCAGCGCGGTGTGCAGGCTTTGTTGCAGATCGTCGAACCGGTCCGGCAATGAGGCAAAACCTTTTTCGCCGGCGGCCCAATCGCCCGGCGGCAGATTGAACAAGGCCTGTGTCAGGCCGTTGCGCTGCAGCCGTTCGCCGATCGCGTCTGCCGGATGCTCGTAGGGAAACAGGAATTCGACGGACGTAAAGCCAGCCCTGGCCGCCGCATCAAAACGGTCGAGGAACGGCACTTCGGTGAACATCATCGAGAGATTGGCGGCGAAACGGGGCATCGTCTGTCCTCTTGTTGGTTGGTTTCTACTTGGGCTCGCCCGGCAGATGCGTGCCGGTGACCTTGGCGTACATCCGCGCCACCGACGCATCGTCGTCGCGGCCCATGCCGGAGGCTGCCGTCATCAGGAACATCTGCAAGGCGGCGGCCGAGATCGGCACCGGGAATTTCGCCGATCGGGCCATGTCCTGGATGATGCCGAGGTCTTTCACAAAGATCTCCACCGCGCTGCGCGGCGTATAGTCGCCGTCGAGCACGTGCGGCATGCGGTTTTCGAACATCCAGGAATTGCCCGCGGATGCCGTGATCACCTCATAGACCTTGCGGATGTCGAGCCCTTGCTTGGCGGCGAAGGTAATCGCCTCGGAGGCTGCGGCGATGTGCACACCAGCCAGAAGCTGGTTGATCATCTTGAACGCAGCGCCCTGGCCCGCGGCATCGCCGAGTTCGTAGAGTTTTGCGGCCATCGCATCCAGCGCCGGCCGCGCCTTGGCAAACGCTTGGGCGCTGCCCGAGGCCAGAATGGTGAGTTCGCCCTGGGCGGCGCGCTGCGCGCCACCCGAGATCGGCGCGTCCAGATAATGCCGTCCGCTGGCTTCCAGTTGTTTTGCGAGCCGCCGGGCCACATCGGGATCCATCGTGGCCGATGAAATGAACACCGCGTCCTTCGCAAGCGTTTCGCCGACACCGCCGGCGCCAAACAAGATCGTTTCGGTCTGCGCGGCGTTGACGACGACGCTGACGACGATATCTGCGGCTTTGGCGGCATCCGCCGGTGTATTGGCGCCCTTGCCGCCGTCGGCGACGAATTTCTTGACCGCGTCGGCCGAGACATCGCAGCCGGTCACCTCGAAGCCGGCGCGCCGCAGCGAGGTCGCCATGCCATATCCCATCGAGCCCAGCCCGATCACGGCGATACGCGGTTTGGTGGCTTCAGGCATGGACGATCCCTCACGGTTTCTCGGCACCGCAATCGGACGCGGCTTTGCATCTGGGTATCACGGCTTGGCCGCGCTGCCAAAGCGTGAGACAACGCCGCAGGTATACGGCCCAGGGACATTGCCAAGGACATTGCCATGACCGAAACCGGGATCCGCGAGGACATCTGCCGCCTCGGTCGCTCGCTGTTCGAACGCGGGCTGACGCCGGGCTCGTCGGGTAACATCAGCGTGAAACTGGCGGACGGCGGCTGGCTGGTGAGCCCGACCAATGCCTCGCTGGGATCGCTCGATCCGGCGCGGCTGTCGCGGCTCGACGCCAATGGCAAACTCCTCTCCGGCGACGCCCCGACCAAGGAAGTGCCGCTGCACGCGGCGCTGTACCAGACCCGCAGCGCCGCCCGCGCGGTGGTGCATCTGCATTCGACCCACTCCGTGGCACTCTCGATGCTGCCCGAGATCGACCCACGCGCCGCGCTACCGCCGATGACACCCTATTACCTGATGAAATGCGGGCTGACCGCGCTGGTGCCGTATTATCGTCCGGGTGATCCCGCCGTCGCCGAGGCCATCAAGGGGCTCGCCGGAAAATACTCGTCCGTGCTGCTCGCCAATCACGGCCCGGTGGTGTCAGGCGATACCTTGGAAGCCGCGGTATTCGCGATCGAGGAACTGGAAGAAACCGCAAAACTCTATCTGCTGCTGCGCGGATTGAACCCGCGGTATCTGTCGCCGGCGCAGGTGGCGGATTTGACCAAGACGTTCGGGCTGGAGTTGCCGGAGCATGGGCCGCACCAACCGCCGTCATCCTGAGGTGCGAGCCATCTTCGGCGAGCCTCGAAGGATGGCTACAGGTGCATGCGGCTCATCCTTCGAGGCGCGCACCGGACAGCGCAAGTGCGCTGCCGGGAGAGCGCGCACTCAGGATGACGTGGCACGTGCGGAGCGTCATTAAGGCTCACAACCCCAAATACGCCTTGCGCACGTCGGGATTGCCTTTGATGTCGGCGGCGGTGCCTTGCATCAGGACGCGGCCGGTTTGCAGGATGTAGGCGCGGTCGGCGATGTCGAGGCACTCCGCCATGCGCTGCTCGACGATCAGCACGGTCATCCCGGCGTCGCGGATGCGTTTCACCGCGGCGAAGATTTCGTCGACCAGCTTCGGCATGATGCCCTGCGACGGCTCGTCCAGCATTAACAGCCGCGGGCGCGTCATCAGCGCGCGGCCGATCGCCAGCATCTGCTGCTCGCCACCGGAAAGCGTCTCGGCGCGCTGCTCGAGCCGCTCGGACAGCCGCGGAAACAGCTTGAACACCAGTTCCAGCGGCGCATCGCGATCCTTTTCGCCGCGATACATGTAGCTGCCGAGCCGCAGATTGTCGTGCACCGACAGCCGCGGAAACAATCGCCGGTTCTCAGGCACGTAGGCGATGCCGCGTGCGGTGATGATGTGCTGCGTCAGGCCGTCGAGCCGGCTGCCATCGAAGGTGATGGTGCCCGAACGCGGACGTTCGGCGCCGGCGATGGACTTCAGCAGCGTCGATTTGCCCGCGCCATTGGCGCCGGCGACGCAGACGATCTCGCCCTTTGCCACTTCGATGCTGACGGCTGATATCGCCACCAGCCCCTGATAGGCGGTGGTGACTTCATGCACCGACAGCATGACGATCTCCAAGGTAGGCGCTGATCACGCGCGGATCCCGCACGATGTCGGTCGGCTTGCCCTCGACCAATACCTTGCCGAGATCGAGCACGATGGCGCGATCGACCAGCGGCATCACGATCTCCATGACGTGCTCGACCATCAGCACGGTGACGCCGGTGGCGCGCACCCGGCGTACCAGTTCGACGCCGGTTTGCGCCTCGACCGGCGTCAAGCCGGTGAGCACTTCGTCGAGCAGCAGCAGTTTCGGCTCGGTCGCGAGCGCACGCGCGACTTCGAGCCGCCGTTTCTCCGATGGCACCAGATCGCTGGCGAGCACGTTGGCGCGCGCGCCGAGGCCGGCGAACTCGAGCACCTCATGCGCCTTGCGCCGGGCCACGCGCATCACGGTATTGCGGATCAGCGCGCCGACAATGACATTGTCGATCACCGTCATGGTCTCGAAACTCTTCACGACCTGGAAGGTGCGCGCGATGCCGCGCTGGCAGCGCTCGGCCGCCGGCAGCGCGGTGACATCCTCGCCGTCAAACAGGATCGAGCCCTGGGTCGGCGGCAGCACGCCCGCGATCAGGTTGAACAGCGTCGATTTGCCGGCGCCGTTCGGGCCGATCAATCCGACGATCTCGCCGCGCCCGACCGAAATCGAAACGTCGCTGTTGGCGATCAGACCGCCGAAGCGCTGCCAGACGCCTTTGGTTTCAAGCAGCGCCGTCATCGCACCGGCTCCTTGCGGCGTCGCGCGAACAACCCGACCAAACCTTCCGGCCGCGCCAGCGAGATCAGCACGATCAGGGTGCCGTAGACGATCAGGTCGACGCCGCGGCCGGAGCCGCCGATAAATGAGCGCGTCAGTTCGGTGAGCGGGATCAGAATGACGGCGCCGAGCACCGGTCCCCACAAGGTGCCGATACCGCCGAGCACGGCGGGCAGCGCCATCAACAGCGAGAACTGGAATCCGATGACGCTCTCGGGATCGATATAGGACACGAACTGCGCGTAGAAGCCGCCGCCGATCGCGGTGAGGAACGCCGAGACCGCGGCGGCGCCCATCTTGGAATTGAACACGACCACGCCGAGGCTCTCGGCGGCGTCCGGATTGTCCTTTACCGCGCGCCACCAATAGCCCCACTTCGAATCTTCCAGCCACCAGGTGACGAGCCAGGCGATGCAGGCGAGCGCCAGCGCGAAATAGAAGTAGGGCAGCTTGCTTCGGGTGAACTGGAAATACAGCCAGCTGTCGCGGCGCACCGGAATATCGATGCCGAGCGCCGCACCGGCCCAATTCCAGTTCTGGAACAGCAACAACGCGATCTCGGCGATGACGATGGTGGCAATGACGAAGTAATGCCCGCGCAGCCGGAAGCAGGGATAGCCCAGCGCCATCGCGATCAATGCCGATATCGCCCCGCCGGCGAGCATGCCGAACCACGGCAGCACGCCGAATTTGGTGAACAGCAAAGCGGTCGCGTAGGCGCCAAGCCCGAAATACAGCGCGTGGCCGAGCGAGATCTGCCCGCAATAGCCGCTCAGGATATTCCAGCTCTGCGACAGCGCCGCATACATCAGGGTCAGCACCATGATGTTCTGGACATAGACGTCCTTGACGAAAAGCGGCACCAGCGCCGCGAGAACCGCGCAACAGGCCGCGATGATCAGGTCGCGGCGGCGGCGCTGGGCGAAGGCGGTATCCATCACAGCGATCCGAACAGGCCGCGCGGCCGGATGAAGACCACCAGCAGATAGACCGCGTAGATGCCGACGGATTTCAGCGACGGCGGCAGGATCAAGGTGGTGCCGGCCTCGACCAGGCCGACCACGATGCCACCGGCGAAGGCGCCGAATACGCTGCCGAAGCCGCCAAGCGCCACCGTGACATAGGCGATCAGCGCGAACGACGCACCGACATCAGGATAGACGTAAAAGAACATCGCCATGATCGCGCCGGCCAACCCCACCAGCGCCGCGCCGAGGCCCCAGCCGAGCGCGAACACCTTGTTCTTGTCGATGCCGACCAGCGCCACCGCGCCGGCGTCCTCGCGGGTCGCTTCCAGCGCGCGGCCAAAGTCGGTGCGATTGATGAAGAAATACAGCGCCGTGAACGCCGCGATCGAGACCAGCGCGCCGGCCAGTTGCGGCACCGGCAGGAACACGCCGGCGATCGAGAAGGTTTTGCCGCCGAGCCATGAATGCGTGATGCTGCGGTAGTCCGGCGTGAAGAAGAACTGCGCCAGGCCGCGCATCACGATCGCGAGCCCGAAGGTCGAGAAGATCTGCACCATGCCGGCATTGGCCTTGGCCCGCACCGCGAAGCGCACGATAAAGAGATAGACCGCCGCCCCGAACACGAACAACGCCGCCGCAACCAGTGGCGCGGCCAGCAAGGGATCGATCGCAAAGAACGCGAACAAAAAGAATGTCGCGTACATCGCGATCATCAGGAATTCGCCATGGGCGAAATTCACCACGTCCATCAGGCCGAAGATGAGCGCGAGCCCGACGGCGATCAGGCCGTACAGCAGCCCCATCAAGCAGGCCGCTGGCGAGACTTTGGATGATGGTTTCGGCGGTCAAAGGCATGCCCCCGCCGCTCGTCGTCCCTGCGAACGCAGGGACCCATAACCACCGAAATCGCGTTTGGAAGAAAGACGTGAGGCCACGATGAAAACGATACTCCTCGGCGTATGGGTCCCTGCGTTCGCAGGGACGACCCTGTAGCTGCAGCAAGCCTCCGAAAAGGCGCTACTTCATCGGCCAGATGGCATCGGCGACCGCCGCCTGCGGCGGGAAGATGGTGACGAACTTGCCGCCGACATATTGCAGCAGGACCGGATCGGCGTCGTTGTTCTGGCCCATCTCGTCGAACTTGACGCGCTTCCACGGCATGATGGTGCTTTCGCCCGGCATGTCGGTCGCGACCAATGCTTCGCGGATCTTGTCGCCGTCGGTGGACTTGGCGCGGTTGATGGCGTCCGCCATCACGATCAGGCCCATGAACTGCCGCGACGAGAAGTCGTTGAAGTCCTTGCCCGACTTCGCCTTGAACATGTCGTTGATCTTGCCGACCATCGGCCGCTTGGCGGCGAGATCGAGCGAGAAGCTGCCGCGCGAGATCACGCCTTCGAGTTTGTCGCCGACCGCGTCATAGAGCGCCTTTTCTGAGAAGCCGGCGTCCTGCGCCACGATCGACGGCGGCTTGTAGCCGAGTTCTGCCATGGTCTTCACCAGCAGGATGCCGTCGGTGGTGTAGCTCGACGGCATCAGCACGTCGGCATTGGCGGCCTTGAGTTGCTGCACTTCCGCCGACAATGACGGCGAGTTGGCGCGGTATTTGATATCGGCCAGCACCTTGTAGCCGCGCTCGCCGGCGAATTTGAGCTGGGCGTTGCCGGAATCGGTTCCGAAGATGGTGTCTTCGTGGAACAGCGACACCGTGTCGATCTTGGTGCCTTTCTTCTTCATCGCATCGAAGAAGTCGAACATCGCCGCCGAAAACATCTCGTCATGCGGCGCGGCGCGGAAATAGAATTTGAGGCCGCGGCGATGCAGGCTCGGCGAGGAATTGTCGGCCGAGATGAACGGGATCTGGTAGCGCTCGCAGATCTGGCTGACGGTGACCGCAACCGCGCTCTGATAGGTGCCGATGATGGCGCAGACTTTTTCCTGGGTGATCAGGCGTTCGGCTTCGGCGCGGCCCTTCTGCGGATCGGCCTGGTGATCGGCGAACACCAGCTTGATCTTGGCACCGCCGAGACCCGGCAGCCCCTCGCCTTTTGCCAGCGGTAGATCGAAATCGTAATTGTTGTTGATGATTTCGGCCGCGGTCTCGAACGCCTTCTGCGCATCGACGCCGATCTGCGCGCTGGCGCCGGAGAACGGATAGATGATGCCGATCGCCACCTCGGACGTTTCCGCGCGCGCCGCGATCGGCGCGAGCGCCGCAACGGCGGTAGCTCCAAGCAACACATTGCGGCGAGTAATCGTCATACCAAAATCCCCTGTTGATCGAGCGACATCGTTGAAACGGTTGGCAGTTACGGTAAAGCCTCAATGAACGGCAGAGACTGCATCAAAGCACGGCAAACTGCTTGTTCTGCAGATCGGTCACCAGCATCAGGCCCGGCGCATGGGTAATCGCAAACGGCACCTTGGCGGCCGCGATCACCGATTGCGGGGTTACGCCGCAGGCCCAGAACACCGGAATCTCGTCGGCTGCGATCGGCACCGGATCGCCGTAATCGGGCTTGGCGATATCTGCTATGCCGATGGAATGCGGATGGCCGAGATGAACCGGCGCGCCATGCACCGAGGGGAAACGCGTGGTGATCTGCACCGCGCGGATCGCGTCCGCCGGCTTCAACGGGCGCATCGACACCACCATCGGGCCGGCAAACGGTCCCGACGGGCTGCATTGAATGTTGGTGCGGTACATCGGCACACGCACGCCGCATTCGATGTGACGCAGCGGCAAATCGTCGGCCATCAGCGCCTCCTCGAACGAAAACGAGCAGCCGATCACGAACGCCACCAGATCGTCACGCCAATGCGCCATGATGTCGGTCGGCTCCTCCACCACCTCGCCGTCGCGCCAGACCCGGTAGCGCGGCACGTCGGTGCGGATGTCGAGATCGATTCCGAGCGCGGGAATGCGGGGATCGCCGACCTCGGACATGCCGATGATCGGACAGGGTTTGGGATTGAGCTGGCAGAACCGGTGAAACGCCGACGCCTGTTTTTCCGGCAGGATCGCGAGGTTGCCCTGGACGAAACCGTTGGCGACGCCGGCCGTGGTCGTCGCCATTCCGTTGCGGCAGGCATGCCGGGCCGCCACGCTGGGCAACATCCCGGTATCGGACGTCAGGTCAGAATGCCGTTCTTGTTTGGCAGGGCTGGTCGTCATTGATCCCGCTCCATTTTGCTCGACAGCCAATGACGCATACGGCTACTATAATGTCTAATCGTTGCTTTTAATCAAGATCGATAATAAAAATTTATCGATACGCGAACTTGGAAAGCATGACTGATTTCAAGGCAATCGAGACCTTCATGTGGGTGGTCACGCTCGGCAGCTTCCGTGGCGCGGCCCAAAAACTCAATACCACCCAGCCCGCGATCTCGCAGCGGATCGCGCAACTCGAGAATGAGGTCGGCGTCCGGCTGCTGCAGCGCGACCGCCGCATGGTGCTGCCGACCCCGAGCGGGCGGCAGATGATGGTGTATGCCGAGAAGCTGATCAAACTCCGCTCGGAGATGCTGGCGGTGATCGGCGACCGCTCGGCGATGCGCGGCGTGCTGCGGCTCGGCGTCGCCGAGACCATCGTCCACACCTGGCTGTCGCAGCTGATCAAGAGCGTCAATCACGCCTATCCCAACCTCTCGATCGAAATCGAGGTCGATATCACCTCGAATTTGCGCAACCGGCTGCTGGCCCAGGAGATCGAACTGGCCTTCCTGCTCGGGCCGCTGACGGTGCCGACCATCAGCAACCGGGTGCTGTGCGACTATCCCGTGGATTTCCTGGCCAGCCCCTCGCTGGGTCTCGGCAAGCGGCGGCTCACCGTGCATGATCTCGCAAAATTTCCCATCATCACCTTTCCGCGCAAGACTCAGCCCTATGAGATCGTGAGTTCGCTGTTCAATCGCCCCGACCTGCCACCGATGCGGCTGCACGCCAGCGCGTCGCTGGCCACCGTCATTCATATGGCGATCGAAGGCCTCGGCATCGCGGTGATCCCGACCGCGATCGTCGAGAACGAACTGGCCGACCAGCGGCTGCAATTGCTGTCGACCGATCTGCAGATCCCGCCGCTGACATTTTCGGCAAGCTGGCTGACCTCGCCGGATACGGTCGCGATCGAGCGGGTCGCCGAACTCGCCGCCCAGTTGGCGCAGGGCAGCGTCATTGTTGACGGACCGAAGCAGGCGCGTCATTGAATTGGACGCGTGCAAAATGATGACACGCTTGTATCGCCTGATTTCCGGAATGGCTCCATGACCCCAGCATCCAACCTGCAGATCAATTCCGCCCGTCTCTGGGACACGATTCACGAAACCGCGAAATTCGGCGGCACGCCCAAAGGCGGCGTGCGACGGCTGACGCTGGGGCCCGAGGACAAGCAGGTGCGCGACTGGTTCCGCAAGGCGTGCGAGGCCGCAGGCCTTGAAGTGCATGTCGACGCGCTCGGCTCGCAGTTCGGGCTGCGCAAGGGGCGCGACATGTCGAAGCCGCCGATCGGGCTCGGCTCGCATCTCGACACCCAGCCGACCGGCGGCAAGTTCGACGGCGTGCTCGGTACGCTCGCGGCGCTGGAAGTCGTGCGCACGCTCAACGACGCCGGGATCGAAACCGAATTGCCGATCTGCATCGCCAACTGGACCAACGAGGAAGGTTCGCGCTTCGCGCCGGCGATGATGGCGTCGGCCGCCTATGTCGGCGATTTCACCACCGACGATATTCTGTCGCGCAAGGACGCCGAGGGCGTCAGCGTGGCGGAAGCGCTGGACAGCATCGGCTATCGCGGCGAGAAGCCGGTCGGCACGCAGAAATTCTCGGGCTTCGTCGAACTGCACATCGAGCAGGGTCCGATCCTCGAAGCCGAGAACAAGACCATCGGCGTGGTCGATTCCGGCCAGGGCGTGCTGTGGTATGACGGCAAGATCACCGGCTTCGAAAGCCACGCCGGCACCACGCCGATGCCGCTGCGCCGCGACGCATTGGTCACGCTGTCGGAAATCGTGCTGGCGATGGAAAGTGCGGCGAAGAAGCACGGGCCGAAGGCGGTCGGGACCATCGGCGAAGCCGTGATCGCCAGTCCCTCGCGCAACGTGATCCCTGGCGAGATCGCGTTCACCGTCGATTGCCGCAGCGCCGACGCTGCCGTGATGGACATGCTCGACGCGGACCTGCGCGCCGCCGTGGCCGAGATCGCGGCCCGGCGCAAGGTCGACGTCAAGCTCGATCTGGTCTGGCGCAAGCCGCCGACCCACTTCAATCCCAAGCTGGTCGACGCGGTGGAGAACGCCGCCAAGGCGCTCGGCTACTCGCACCGGCGCATTACGTCGGGCGCGGGCCACGACGCCTGCAACCTCAACACCATCATGCCGGCGGCGATGGTGTTCGTGCCCTGCAAGGACGGCATCAGCCACAACGAGCTGGAAGACGCCACCCAAGCCGATTGCACCGCGGGCGCCAACGTCCTGATGCATACCGTGCTGGCGCTCGCGGGTGTCGCCTCCTAACAATCTGTTTTTTATCGCAAGCAAACGGAGATGTCGGTGCGCGGAGTTTTTGTCGATGCCAACGGATCGCTCGCCGACATTTTCGAGCGTCAGAATGTAGCCGGCGATCCGCCGGTTCGCGTCAATCGCAACGCCGACATCACAGCGGACCAGATGCCCGCGCTGCTCGATGGTGCCGAGATCGTCATCATCGACCATACGCCGTTGCCCACCGATATTGCACGGCGCTGCGCCGGCCTGAAGCACGTCGTGTTTCTCGGCACCGGCGCGCGCAGCTACATGAATCCGGAAGAGCTCGCCGAGCTCGGCATTACGGTTCATCTGATCAAGGGCTATGGCGACACGGCGGTCGCCGAATGCGCCATTGCGCTGATGTGGGCGGCCTCGCGCGGCTTGGCCGCGATGGACCGCGGGATGCGCGCCGGCAACTGGTTGCGCGAGGACGGCATGCAGCTCACCGGCAAGACGCTGGGCCTGATCGGCTTCGGCGGCATCGCCGCGGAGACCGCGCGCATTGCCGGCGGCAGCGGCATGCGCGTGATCGCCTGGAACCGGACACCGAAGAGCGCGGCCGGCGTCGAGTTCGTGTCACTGGATGCGCTGCTGGCGCAAAGCGACGTGGTCTCGCTGCATCTGCTGCTCAACGACGAGACCCGCGGCTTTCTCACCCGCGCGCATATCGAGAAGATGAAGCGAGGGGTTCTCTTCATCAACACCGCGCGCGCCGCGATCGTCGATGAGCCAGCGATGATCGATGCGCTGAAATCAGGCCACATCCGCCACGCCGGGCTCGACGTCTTCAACGTCGAGCCGCTGCCGATGGATCATCCCCTGACGAAACTGCCCAACGTGACGCTGTCGGCGCACTCCGCGTTCCGCACGCCCGAAGCCAACGAAAACCTGATCCGCGCCGCCTGGGAGCATTGCCGGCGGATCGCCAAGGGCTGAGGGTGCATCGGCTAACCCAAAGCCATCCCCCGCTTGAACCGGCGGGCACGCTCGCGCGACAATAGCAGACACCTCGGCATCATCCGCGGGATCCGCATGCAATCGCGCGTCATTAAGTTTCCAGCGCCGCCCGCAAAACCCGGACAGGCGGCCGACCAGCATACGCCTCATTACGCGATCTACGCGCCAGCGCGCCGACGTGATCCCGTGAGTGACCGCAAAGGCGCGAGGTTCGCCGTCGTCAGCGTCCTGTTCAAATTCATCTTCAACGTCGCGGTGTTTTACGCCTGCGGCAACCTGCTGGCGGCAAACAAGATCATTTCGGCTCAACCGACATCCGGCTGGACATGGCTGCTGGCGATGCGGGCCATCTGGTCCGAGATCAACCGGCTTATCGGTGATCTCGAAGCCAGGGATCAAGCGTCCGATACGTCCAGCTTTTGGCGGGCATGCAGGCGGAAGGCGCTCGCGAACGCCACGGAAGCAGCGACTTTCTCGACGATTGTCTTTCTATTGGGATGGCTGGCCGACGCTTTCCATTATTCCGCGGTATTGGCCGGCACCATGACCAGCGGCGTCCTGTGCGCGGCGATGACAACGGCGGGGCGTTTGCGCGCCCCACGCTGGTTGGCCGCGGTCGATGATCTGATGACGGGGGCCTTGCTAACTGGATTTATTCCGGCGATCGCCTACGCACTGGGGTCCAGCGCGAACGGCCGTTCGGCCGACGAAAGCATCTGGTATCTCGGGATCGGCCTCTGTGCCGCGCTCGGTGGAGGCTTCAATCTCTGGCGGAAGTCTTTGCGCGGCGCTGGATAGGTAATCCTGCCAATTTTCGGTTCGTCATGCCCGGGCTTGTCCCGGGCATCCACACCTTAAAAGCTCCGCCGCAAGAAAGACGTAGATGGCCGGGTCAAGCCCGGCCATGACGCCTCCCTCAACGACAAATGGCGCGCCTTACTCCACCATCTCCGCGACCGCCTTGCCGCACGCCGTGGTGTCGGCGTTGCCGCCGAGATCCTTGGTGCGCAGGGTGCGTTCGCCGAGGGTGCGTTCGATCGCGGCGACGATCGAAGCCGCGGCGGTTTTCTCGCCGAGATGTTCCAGCATCATCGCGCCGGACCAGATCATGCCGATCGGGTTGGCGATGCCCTGCCCCGCGATGTCGGGCGCCGAGCCGTGCACCGGTTCGAACACCGACGGGAAATTGCCTTCGGGATTGATGTTACCCGACGGCGCGATGCCGATGGTGCCGGTGCAGGCCGGGCCGAGATCGGACAGGATATCCCCGAACAGATTGGAGCCGACCACGACGTCGAACCAGTCGGGATGCAGGACGAAATTCGCGGTCAGGATATCGATGTGATATTTGTCCCACTTCACTTTCGGATATTGCTTGGCCATCGCCTCCACGCGCTCGTCCCAATACGGCATCGTGATGGAAATGCCGTTGGACTTGGTCGCCGAGGTCAGATGCTGCTTCGGCCGCGATTGTGCGAGGTCAAACGCGAATTTCAGGATGCGGTCGACGCCGACGCGGGTCATCACGGTCTGTTGCGTGACGAATTCGCGATCGGTATCCGGGAACATGCGGCCACCGACCGACGAATATTCGCCTTCGGTGTTTTCGCGCACCACCCAGAAATCGATATCACCGGGCTTGCGATTGGCCAGCGGTGAGGGAACGCCGGGCATCAGCCGCACCGGGCGCAAATTGACGTATTGGTCGAACTCGCGGCGGAACTTGATCAGCGATCCCCACAACGAAATGTGATCGGGAATTTTCGCAGGCCAGCCGACAGCGCCGAAATAGATCGCGTCATGCTTGCCGATCTTGGCCTTCCAGTCCTCCGGCATCATCTCGCCGTGCTTGGCGTAATAGTCGTAGGACGCGAAGTCGAAATGGTCGAAATGCACGGCAACGCCATGCTTTTTCGCCGCCGCCTCCAGCACCCGCAGTCCCTCCGGCACCACTTCCTTGCCGATCCCGTCGCCGGGAATGACCGCGATGCGATATTCTTTTTTGCTCATCGAAATGTCCCTTTAGCCGTACCGGCGGCCTGGTTTATTTGACGGGATTGCAATGGACCAAACTCCGCCGCGGTGCAACGGTGCAGTGCAATGTTGACCGGCCCAAGGGCGGCAGCCTAACAGTTGAAAACCCACCCCGCGACACCTGACATCCCCAACAAGAGAGCAAATCCATGGATCTTCATTTGCGTGGCAAGCGCGTCCTGATCACCGGCGCATCCAAGGGTATCGGCGCCGCCGCGGCCGAAGCCTTTGCTGAAGAAGGCGCTCATCTGATGCTGGCGGCGCGCAACGGCGAGCAACTCAAGGCGCTGACCGAGCGGCTGCGCGGCGCGCATCAGATCGACGCGACCGCTCACGTCGTCGACCTGCGCAAACCCGAAGACCTCGCCCGGCTGGCCAAGGACGCCGCCGAGATCGACATCCTCGTCAACAATGCTGGCGACATTCCCGGCGGGTCAATCGACAAGATCGACGAGCCGACCTGGCGTCATGCCTGGGAACTGAAGGTGTTCGGCTACGTCAACCTTACGCGCGCGATCTACGCGCAGATGAAGGCGCGCGGCCACGGCGTCATCGTCAACGATATCGGCGCCGCCGGCGAAAAATTCGACGCCAACTACATCTGCGGCAGTGCCGGCAACGCTGCGCTGATGGCGTTTACCCGCGCGCTCGGCGGCAAGAGCCTCGCCGATAACATCCGCGTGGTCGGCATCAATCCCGGCCCTGTCGGCACCGACCGCCACGTCACGCTGCTAAAGACGCGCGCCAAAAACCAGTTCGGCGACGAGAGCCGCTACAAGGAATTCCAGAAAGGCCTGCCGCTCGGCCGCCCCGCGCACGCCCGCGAGATCGGCGACCTGATGGCGTTCCTGGCGTCCGATCGCGCCGGCTATACGTCGGGGGTGATTTACACGGTGGATGGCGGGATCAGCGCGGGGTGGGGTTAGGCTGTAGGTGTAGGCGCAACTGACTCCGCCCGTCATTCTGAAGGAGCGGCCAATTGGCCGCTCCTCGATGGCGCAACACACGGACTCGCGGGCATCCTTCGAGACGCGGCGAAGACGCCGCTCCTCAGGATGACGAGGCCGTCCGCGCGAACAGGTCCCGGATCAAGGTCGTGATCCGGCCTTGCGGCGACTGCATTTCAGGCATGATCGTGAAATGGTTGGCGCCAGGAATTTCTTCGTAGCTTACCGGCAAGCCATACTTGGCGCGATGTCCGGCAAAATCGGCGGTCTGCTTTCGCAGCAGCGGCAGTTCGGCAGCCCCGACCACCAGCGCCAGTGGCTTCATCGGGCCGCCCGCCTGCGCCATCGGCGAGTTGCGGCGTGACATCGCTTCGTCCAGTCCGAGTTTGACGTTGAGGTAGCTGTGGCGGATCGGCTCGAGATCGTAGATGCCCGATATCGCCATGCCCGCTTTCACCTTCGGATGCGACAGCGCCATGGCGGTCAGATGACCGCCTGCCGACCAGCCCGACACCACGATGCCATCATCTTTCGCGCCGAGCGCGGGCAACTGCCCGGTGAGATAATCGACGCCCGCATGGATTTCGGCCACGATCACCTCGAGCGTCGCCTCAGGCGCGAGCGTGTAGCCGATCAGCGCCACATTGATGCCGTGCGCCAGCGGACCTTCGGCGAAAATCGTGAAAACCTCCTTGGAGCGCATCTGCCAGTAGCCGCCATGAATGAACAACAGCGTCGGCGCCTTGTCGGCCGCTTTGAGAAAGTCGATCCGGTTGCGCTCGCGTGGCCCATATCTCAGTTCGACGTGGCCCGGATGCCGCGTGCGCAACTCGGCGGAGCGCTGCTCCCAGCCATTGGCCATATCGCCGCTGCCGGCCACCGCAACGCTATTGTTGAGACCGAGGTCAAGGTCTTGCTGGCTCAATTGGCGCCAGTCGGGCGCGTCAGATGGCGTCGTCATGCTTAGGTCTCCAGAATAAGCCAGCATTTCCACTTTGCCGGAAAATGTTTTACAGCACTACCCCATCCGCTATCACGAAAGCCGAATGAACGGGAGAGACGCGTGGCTGAACATCAGGGACTGATCCGGGAGACGGCCTGCGCCGTCGTCGACAAGTTGAATACCGGTGAGGTCACGCCGCTCGATTTGCTCGATGTGCTGGAAAAACGCATCGCGGAAGTCGACGGCAAGGTCAACGCGCTGCCGACGCTGTGCTTCGACCGCGCCCGCGCCCATGCCAAGGCGCTGATGAAAAAGCCCGCCGGCCAGCGCGGCCTGCTCGCAGGCATGCCGATCCCGATCAAGGACCTGACCAATGTCGAGGGCGTGCTGACCACGCAGGGCTCGCCGATCTACCGGGACAACATCCCCGCCCGGTCCGATATTGTGGTCGAGCATCTCGAAAACAATGGCGGCGTGATCTACGCCAAATCCAATACGCCGGAATTCGGCGCCGGCGCCAACACCTTCAACGAAGTGTTCGGCGCGACGCGCAATCCCTGGGATACATCGCGATCCGCCGCCGGCTCCTCGGGCGGCGCGGCGGTCGCACTCGCGACCGGCACGGCCTGGCTCGCGCACGGCACCGACATGGGCGGCTCGCTACGCAATCCCGCAAGCTTCTGCGGCGTGGTCGGCATGCGGCCGAGCATCGGCCGGGTCGCCCGTACCCCTGCGTTCAAGATTGATCGCAACCTGACCGCGCAGGGACCGATGGCGCGCAACGTCGAGGATCTCGCCCTTTTGCTGGACGCGATGAGCGGCGAACATCCGGCCGACCCGTTGTCGCTGCCGCTACTGCCGGACTCGTTCCGCTCGGCCGTGCGGTCCGGCAAGAAACCGAAACGCATCGCCTATTCGCCCGACCTCGGCATCACTCCGGTCGATCCCGAAGTCGCCGCGATCACCCGCAAGGCGGCGGAGCGTTTTGCCGAAGCCGGCGTCATTGTCGAGGAAGCCCATCCCGATTTGCGCGAAGCGCATGAATGTTTCCACGTGCTGCGCGCCTTCGACTTCGCGATCAGCAAGGCGGCGCTGCTGCGCGACAAGCGCGACCAACTCAAGCCCGAAGTGATCTGGAATGTCGAGGAAGGCCTCAAGCTCACGGTCGAGCAGCTGGCACGCGCGGAGGCGCAGCGGGTCGCGATGATCGCGCGGGCCAACACATTCTTTGAGACTTACGACCTGCTGCTCGCACCCGCAACGATCGTGCCGCCATTCCCGATCGAAAACCGCTACGTCGCCGAATGCGCCGGCACGAAATTCGACAATTACGTCGAGTGGCTTGGCATCGTCTACGCGATCACGCTGATCTGCGTTCCCGCTCTGTCGCTGCCATGCGGCTTCACCGCGTCGGGTCTGCCGGTCGGACTTCAGATGGTCGGACCACCGCGCGCCGATGCGCAGCTTCTCGCCGGCGCCAGGCTGCTGGAAGATATTTTGGGTGTGCGCGGCACCACGCCGATCGATCCGAGGGCTCCGAAGTAGCGGCGTCCGTCATCCTGAGGAGGCGCGAAGCGTCGTCTCGAAGGATGGCTCAGGCACGCCGCCCTCCTTCGAGACGCGGCCAAGTGGCCGCTCCTCAGGATGAGGTTCGTGGGGGTGGCGACCGGGAACGCGCTAGCCACCCGCCGCCTTGATCGCGACCGTGAGCGCCAGCTTGGTCTGATCGACGATCTCCTCGACCAGTTCCTCGCGGCTGGCTTGCGCCAACTGCCCCGTCAGCAGCCCCTGCTCCGCCAGCATCACCACGCCGTGCAGCGCCGCCCAGATTTTCAGCGCACTGCGTTCACGCAAAAATCCGACCGCCGGCGCTTCCAGCGCGTCCACCAGCAGCGCGAACGTGTCCATTGCCACGCCATGAAGTTCGCTGCTTTTCGGCGCGCAGGCGATGATCCGCGAGGCGAACATCAGGCGATAGATCCCGTTACGGCGCAGGCCGAACTCCACCGTGGCGTGGGCGAAGCGCGACAATTTCGAGCGCTTCGACGGTTTTGCAATCGCCTCCCGAAGCGTTGCCATGAACTGACGGAAGGCCTCGGCCGTCACCGTCGCCAGCAACGCCTCGCGGTCGGCAAAATGCTTGTAGGGCGCCGGTTGTGAAACCCCGAGCTGCTTCGCCAACGCCTTGAGGCTGATGGCCTCCGGGCCGCCCCGCTCCGCTTCCTGAAATGCCGCCTGAACCAGCGCATCCCGGAGATCGCCATGGTGATAGGTATCGATCGGCTTGCGGGCTATGCGAGGCGGCATCTGCTGGGTAATCCGCAATTTCACTTGACGAACCGGTCAGGCGCGAATGTAATATGCTATAACTTAACGCGCGCCGCCAAGAGCCGCCGGTCAATAAAATCGAAATGAGGAACCATCCGCGCCGCGGATCGCGGCGCGTGAGCCAGGAGCGATGTCTGTGATGTCCGGAAAACTCAAGATACACGTCGACCAGGACAAATGTCAGGGCCACGCCCGCTGCAAATCGCTGGCGCCAGAACTGTTCAATCTCGACGAATTCGGCAATGCGCATGAAATCGGCGACGGCACCGTGCCTGCCGGGCTCGAGGACAAGGCGTGGCTCGCGCAAACCAATTGCCCGGAGATCGCCATCGAGGTGACCGAGGAATAGCGCGTCGCGACACATCCGGCCGCTGACCGCGGCAAAACCAATTGGGACGAACTGAACCAGAGGGAGTTTTCCTGATGTCCGATTCCGTCAGCGTCATGCCCGAGCACCCGCCGGTCACCGATTGGCTTCACGATTTCGATCACACCGATCCGCGCTGGACCGAGAATCCGTTTCCGATCTGGGAAGAACTGCGCGCCGAATGTCCGGTGGTTCACACCAAGCGTTTCCTCGGCTGCTACATGCCGACCACCTATCAGGCGGTCAAGGAGATCGCCTACGACACCGAGCATTTCTCCTCGCGCCGCGTGATCGTGCGCGACGTCCGGCCGGAGGTGACGAATTCGGCGCCGCCGATCACCTCCGATCCGCCGGAGCACAAGCCCGCCAAGCAGTTGCTGCTGCCGCCGTTCACGCCGGACGCGATGAAAAGGCTGGAGCCGCGGGTTCGCGCCATCTGCAACGAGTTGATCGACGAATTCATCGCGGACGGCCAATGCGACGCCGCCGCGCGCTATACAAGGCACGTCCCGGTTCGCGCCATCGCCCACATGCTCGGGATTCCGGAAAAGGATGGCGACCTCTTCATCAAATGGATTCACGAGATCCTCGAGCTCGGCATCAGGGATGACGACGCCTTGATGCGCGCGGTGCACGAGATGACCGGCTATTTCGCCGGCCATATCGAGCAGCGCAAGAAACATCCGACCGACGACCTGATCTCCACGCTGATGAACGCCCGGGACCGAGACGGCCAGCCGCTGTCCGACGTCCATGTGCTGGGCTCGCTGCGGCTGCTATTGATCGCCGGCATCGACACCACCTGGAGCGCGATCGGCTCGTCACTGTGGCATCTGGCCAAAACCCCCGCCGACCGCGAGCGGTTGATCGCCGAGCCGGAACTGATGCCGACCGCCGTCGAGGAACTGCTGCGCGCCTATTCGCCGGTGACGATGGCGCGCGAGGTGATGAAGGAAACCGTCATCAGCGGCTGCCCGGTCAAACCGGGCAACATGGTGCTGCTGTCGTTCCCGGCCGCTAATCGCGACCCCGCGATGTTCCCGGATGCCGACAAGGTCGTGATCGACCGCAAGGAAAACCGCCATGCCGCGTTCGGGCTCGGGATTCACCGCTGCGTCGGTTCCAACCTCGCCCGGATGGAAATGACGGTCGCGATCGAGGAATGGCTGAAGCGTATTCCGGAATTCAGGCTGGAGCCGGCCGGCAAGGTCACCTGGTCGGAAGGCACGGTGCGCGGGCCACGGCAGTTGCCGGTATTGTTCGGAAAGGCGAGCTGAGCCGGTGCAGTTGATATCGTCCCCCGATCAAAATATGAGGTAGCCTGACGCATGCGTAGATAATCCGCCCCCGGGAGGTGATGAGATGACCGTTGAAACCATACAGCCCGGGAGCGAGCATCTCGACATCCGTGACGTCGAACGCCGGATCAAGGCGATCTTCATCGGCTCGGTCGGTAATCTCGTCGAATGGTACGATTTCTACGCCTATACGGCGTTCGCGCTGTACTTTGCGCCGGCATTCTTTCCAAACAGCGATCCCGTGGTGCAGCAGCTCAATGCGGCCGTGTTGTTCGCCGCCACGTTCCTGATGCGACCGCTCGGCGGCTGGCTGTTCGGCTTCATCGCCGACCGCTATGGCCGGCGGCTCTCGCTGACGCTGTCGGTCGTCTGCATGTGTTTCGGTTCGCTGATTATCGCGGCCACCCCCACCTATGCCACGATCGGGTTTGCCGCGCCGATCATTCTGGCGCTGGCGCGCATCATCGAGGGCCTCAGCCTCGGCGGCGAATACGGCGCCAGCGCGACCTATCTCAGCGAGGTCGCCGACGCCAACCACCGCGGCTTCTATTCGAGCTTCCAATACGTCACCCTGATCGGCGGTCAGCTCACCGCGATCATCGTGCTTCTGCTGCTGCAGAAGGTGTTCCTGACGCCGCAGGAGTTGAAGGATTGGGGCTGGCGGATTCCGTTCGTGATCGGCGCCATGCTCGCGATCTTTGCCGCGGTGATGCGACGTAATTTGCAGGAGACGGACGCCTTCGTCGAAGCCAAGAAGACCGCAAAGCCGACCGGCTCGATTCGGGGCCTCCTGAACTATCCGCGCGAATTGCTGCTGGTGGTGGGCCTCACGGCCGGCGGCACCGCGGCGTTCTATACTTTCACGACCTATATGCAGACCTTCGTCAAACTGTCGGTGGGCCTCACCGAGGACGAGACCACCTTCGTGATCTTCGGCTCGCTGATTTTCGCGACATTGCTGCAGCCGATTTACGGCGCCTTGTCCGACCGTATCGGCCGCAAGCCGCTGCTGATCTTTTTCGGCGTCGCCGGCACGTTGTCGACGATCCCGATCCTGACTGCGTTGAAGGAAACCAAATCGCCGTTCACCGCCTTCCTATTGATCTGCGCCGCCTGGATTTTCGTCGCCGGCTACACCTCGATCAATGCCATCGTGAAGGCCGAGCTGTTTCCGACCAATGTCCGGGCGCTCGGCGTCGGGCTTCCCTACGCGATCACGGTTTCGGTATTCGGCGGCACCGCGCCCGCGGTGGCGTTGTATTTCAAGAGCCTCGGCCACGAGGAATGGTTCTATTATTACCTGAGCGGCATGATCTGCCTCTCTTTGATCATCTATGCTACGATGCGCGACACCAAGCATGAATCGGCGATGCATCGCCACGAATAGCGGTCGCGCAGGACATGGCCGACAACAGTGATCAGCCTCCGGCAAGCAAACTGACGCGCAGCAAGGAACGCTGGGCGCGCGAGGGCCGTTTCCTGACCGGCAAAACCTCCCGCCCCGAGGAGCAGCGCCTGCCGCCGGGCCAGCATTTGACAAAAGACTGGCCCACCCTCGACCTCGGCCTGACGCCGAAGATTTCCCGGGAGCGCTGGCGGCTCGATGTCTATGGCGCGGTCGAGAATCCGATCTTCTGGGACTGGAAGCAGTTTACCGCGCAGCCGCAGACCCAGTTCATCTCGGACATCCATTGCGTCACCACCTGGTCGCGTTACGACAATGCCTGGGAAGGCCTGTCGACCCGCGATCTCCTGATGGCCTGCCGTCCCCGCGACGAAGCGCGCCACGTCGTGCTGCACGCCCACGACGGCTACACGACCAACCTGGCGCTGGAAGATTTCGCCGCCGAAGACGCCCTGCTGGCGCACAGCTGGTCGGGCGCGCCGCTGGAGCAAGAACATGGCGGCCCGGTGCGGGTGGTGGTGCCGCATCTCTATTTCTGGAAAAGCGCCAAATGGCTGCAGCGCATCGAGTTCATCGCCAAGGACGCACCCGGCTATTGGGAAGTGCGCGGCTATCATAACCGCGGCGATCCGTGGGCCGAGCAGCGTTATTCCAACGACTGACGCGAAGATCCCTTGAATTCAGGAGGCCCAACGTGCCGATTGAACGCTTTCAATTTACAGGTTCGGAAGGCCAGCAGCTCGCGGCGTCGCTTGACACGCCCGAGCGCGAGCCGATCGCGTACGCGCTATTCGCGCATTGCTTCACCTGCGGCAAGGACGTGCTCGCTGCCAAGCGCATCGCGGTCGCGCTCGCCGCCAGGGGCATCGCCGTGCTGCGGTTCGATTTCACCGGGCTCGGCTCCAGCGAAGGCGATTTTGCCAACTCGACATTCTCGTCCAACGTCGCCGATCTCGTCCGCGCAGCGGATCATCTGCGCGAAACCCGCGGGGCCCCCGCGATCCTGATCGGCCACAGCCTCGGCGGCGCCGCCGTGCTGGCCGCTGCCGGCCAAATTCCGGACGCAAAGGCCGTCGCCACCATCGCCGCACCCTCCGATCCAGCCCATGTCACCAATTTTTTCAAGGATAAGATCGACGACATCCGCAAACACGGCAAGGTCGAGGTCTCGCTCGCGGGAAGGCCTTTCAGCATCAAGCGTGAATTCCTCGATGATATCGCCGAACACAGCCTGATGACGCATGTCGCAAAGCTGCATAAAGCCTTGCTGGTGATGCACTCACCGACCGACGACACCGTCGGCATCGAGAACGCGACGAAGATCTTCGTGACAGCCAAGCACCCCAAGAGCTTCGTGTCGCTGTCCGGCGCCGATCATCTGCTGACCCACAAAGGCGATGCCGCCTATGTCGCCGAAATGATTGCCGCCTGGGCCACGCGTTACATCGAGCCTGCGGCGCCGGCGCCAGCCATGGACACGGGTAAAGCACCGCGGAACGTGGTGGTGCGCGAAACCCGCAACAGCAAGTTCCAGAATGCCGTGATCGTCGGACCGCATCATCTGCTGGCCGATGAGCCGGCCGCCGCCGGCGGCGAGGACACCGGACCCGGGCCATACGACTATGTGCTCGCCGGCCTCGGTGCCTGCACCTCGATGACGATGCGGATGTATGCCGAGCGCAAGTCGCTGCCGCTCGAGCGGGTCACGGTGACGCTGTCGCACAACAAGATCCACGCGGAAGATTGCGCCGAGTGCGAAACCAAGGTCGGGATGCTCGACCAGTTCGACCGGGTCATCGCGATGGAAGGCGCGCTCGACGCTGAACAGCGCAAGAAACTGATGGAGATCGCCGACAAGTGTCCGGTGCACCGCACCCTGACCTCGGAGATCCATATCGTGACCAAGGAGGCGGATTGACGGGCGGACCTGATCAGGCCGACGTCGAAGCCAGTGGCCGAACCCGAAGCGCGCCGCGCAGGCCGATGGCGGTGCCGAGCATAATTCCGGCCACTGCCACGAACGACGCCAGCGACAGCGTCGAAAGACCAGTCAGGCCCTGCCCGACCGAGCAACCGAGCGCCATCGCGCCGCCCGCACCCATCAGCACCGCGCCGCCGATCGAGCGCAACATGTGGCTCGGCGAGCTATAGCCTTCCCAGTGAAAGCGCTGCGTTGCCAACGCCGTCACCAGGCTGCCAGCGAACACACCGGCCACCGTCACGATGCCGAAATTCAACGTCAGTCCGGTCGACAGCATCATGTACTGCAGGGTGTCGGCGATCGGCGCCACGAAGGTGAGCGAGGTCACCGGCGTCGGGTTGAAATCATCGGCGCCGAGATGACCGGTGGCGTACCATCCGGCGGCGATCAGGAGACCCACGATCAGGCCCGCCGCGATCTGGCCCCAGGCGCGCTGGAACGGCGCATGGGAAAAGGCAAAGATGATCAGCGCCGCGCTGACGACCGGCGCGGCCAGCGAACGCGCAAAAGCTTCGCTGACGCCGAACTTGGCCACCAGCGCCGGCAGCGACGTGATGCTCGCCGTCATCTGCGTCCACTGCAGCACGGCGATCCGCCCCGGCGCGATCAGGCCCTTCAGCGTCATCTGCGCGGCGACGCCAAGCACGATCACCACCACCAGCGAACGCAGATTGCCGCGCCCGAGCAACACCAGCGCGCGCGAACCGCACCCGTTCGACATCACCATGCCGTAGCCGAACAAGATCCCGCCGATAAACATCAGCGGCGCGGAAAATGTCGGCTGCAGATAGATCGATTTGCCGAGATCGACGACATCGCGCACCGCCAGCAGCTGCGTTGCCGCGATCGCCACGCCCATTGCCAGCGCATAGGTGCGGACCAACCGGCTGTCGCCCTGCGCCCACCAGCCGCGCAGGCCGCTCATCATGCAAAATCCGCTCAGCAACCCGACCGCGCCATAGACGAGGCCGATCAACAGACCGGAAAGAATGACGAGATTGGCAGCGGATGGCATGGCTGGTTCCCAGATTCGACAGGCGATCCTATCACGCCGGTCGCAGAATCACCCGATCGCGCGACGAACCGGCCACCGCGACGAAAGCCGCTTTGGCGTCCTGCAGCGGATAGATCGCGCTGGCCTTGATCGGAAACGGTTTGAGATGGCCGCTGGCAAAGCCGGCACCGAGTTCCCGCAGCAGCGCGCCCGTCGCGACCGAGGACAGCCCCAGCGTATCGATGCCGACATAGGTATGCTGACCCCGATAGAATTCCAGGATGTTGAACGGCACGACGCGCTCAATGGTGGCGATCAGGATCTGGCGACCGCGCAAGGCCAGCGATTTATGCGCGGCCTCAAAATAGGGATCGCCGACGGTGTTGAAGACGATGTCGGCGCCCTTGCCGCCGGTCAGTTCGCGCACGCGAGCCGGGACATCCATGGCCGAGGCGTCGATCACCTCCACATTGGCGTTGGCATGGCCTTCATAGGGCTCGCGCTTGCGCACCACGCCGATGACGCGCGCGCCATGCCAGGTCGCGATCTGCACGGCGGCCTGTCCGACCTTGCCGTTGACGCCCATCACCAGCACGGTCTCGCCTGATTTCGGAATGCCGGCGCGGCGCAGCCCTTCCATCGCGGTGACAAAGGGAACGCCGATCCCGGCGGCCTCCTCCCACGACAGACCCTTCGGCTTCTCCACCACCGCGTCGGCCTCGACGGCGAGGTGCGTCGCGTGGGTGCCGTCGCGCCGGATGCCGAGATCGCCTGACGAGCCGAACACCTCGCGTCCGATCCAGCCCTCCGGGCCATCGATCACGACTCCCGCATAGTCACGGCCGGAGGTGCGCGGAAACACCGCGTAGGGCATCAGTCCGGTGGCGGCCTTCACGTCGGACGGATTGACCGCCGACGCCTTGACCTCGATCAGCAATTCATTGGCCGTTCGCGACAGCACCTGCGGCTCGATCACAGGCGAGATCGATGCCGCATCGGCGGCCTTCGCGAGCAGCCGCACGCAGCGCGCTTCGGCCGTGACCGGGCCGCCACCCGGCTGTTGGGCAAGTGCCATTACCGATGTTCCCCGCTTCTCATGTGACGTCTCATGAGAGCAGGAGTTACCCCTTCGGCCGCCTGTCGTAAACCCGCTTGGCCTTGCCCAATGACCGCTCCAGCGTATCGGGCGCCACGATCTGCACGCCGGCGGTGATGCCGATGGAGTTTTTGATGAAGCTGGAAATCTTTTCTGCGTGAACGATCAGCCCGCTGCCGTCCCAGCTTTCGGGGCGCGCTTCGGCCTTGACATTCATCGCGTCCATCCGGCCCTCGCGCGTCAGCTCGATGATGAAATGGCCGCCGCACCAGTCGGTCGCCAGCAGCACCTCCTCGATCTGGGTCGGGAACACATTGACGCCGCGCAAGATAATCATGTCGTCGGAGCGACCGGTAACCTTTTCCATGCGCCGCATGCCGGGCCGGGCGGTGCCCGGCAACAACCGCGTCAGGTCGCGGGTGCGATAGCGGATGACCGGAAACGCTTCCTTGGTCAGCGAGGTAAAAACCAGCTCGCCTTTCTCGCCATCCGGCAACACCGCGCCGGTCTCGGGATCGATCACCTCAGGATAAAAATGATCTTCCCAGACGTGCAGCCCATCCTTGGTCTCCACGCATTCCTGCGCCACGCCGGGGCCGATCACTTCCGACAGGCCGTAGATATCGGTGGCGTCGAGGCCGAAGGTGGTTTCGATCTCGGCGCGCATCGCGTTGGTCCAGGGTTCGGCGCCGAAGATGCCGAACTTGAGGGATGATTTGCGCGGATCGAGGCCTTGTTTCCTAAACTCATCCAGGATCGCCAGCATGTAGCTCGGCGTCACCGTGATGATGTCGGGCTTGAAGTCGTTGATCAGTTGCACCTGGCGTTCGGTCATGCCGCCGGAAACCGGCACCACGGTACAGCCCAGCCGCTCCGCGCCGTAATGCGCGCCGAGGCCGCCGGTGAACAGGCCATAGCCATACGCGTTGTGCATGATCATGCCGGTGCGGCCGCCGGCGGCGCGGATCGAGCGCGCCATCACCTCCGACCACGTATCGATATCGGCTTGGGTGTATCCGACCACGATCGGCTTGCCGGTGGTGCCGGAGGAGGCGTGGACGCGCACCAGTTTCTCGCGCGGCACCGCGAACATGTTGAAGGGGTAATTGTCGCGCAGATCGGTTTTCACCGTGAACGGAAATTTGGCGAGATCGGAAATCTGCCTGAAGTCGGAAGGGTGCACGCCGGCGTGGTCGAACGCCTTCCTGTAATGCGCGACATTGTCGTAGGCGTGCGCCAGCGACCAGGCGAGGCGTTTGGTTTGCAACGATAATATCTCGTCGCGCGACGCGCGCTCGGCGTCATCCAGTTCGGCATGGTAGCCGCTTCCACCGGGTTTGAGCTGTGTCGTAGCCATTTGCGCGTTTCCCTGGTTTTGCGTTTTTTTGTTTTTGTTTGAAGTTGGCGTTCTATTTTCGGTCGGACTCCGTCACCGGCAGCCATGTGCCGCCGATGGTGCGGGAATGCCCGCGGAACTCGGCAATCACGACGTCGTCGGCAGCGACGCGGATATCGTAAATTCCGGAGCGCCCGTTGCGCGAGATTTCACGCGCGGTCGCGACCAGCCGGTCGCCGAGCTTGCCCGGCTTGATGAAGGTGATGTCGCACTGCGCCGCCACGGTGCGCTCGTTGCGCGAGTTGCAGGCAAAGGCGAACGTCGAATCCGCCAGCAGGAAAATGAAGCCGCCATGGGCGATGCGCTGGCCGTTGACCATGTGCGGCTGCACCGTCATCGTCAGCGTCGCCCGGCCCGGCCCGACGTCGACGATCTCCATGCCGAGGCCCTGGCTGGCGTCGTCTTCCGCCCACATCGCATCGGCGCAGGCGCGCGCGAGATCATCAGGCGAAAGCGTGGCTGTGACGTTCACTGCAGTCTCCTCGTGCCCGATGATAAACTCCGCGACGACTAAACATGATCGTAATCCACCACGACCTTGTCCGACGCCGGCCGCGCCTGACAGGTCAGGATAAAGCCTGCCTTCAGCTCCCAAGGCTCCAGCGAATAATTGACCTCCATCGGCGCGTCGCCTTCGACGAGATGGGCACGGCAGGTCGAGCACATGCCGCCCTTGCAGGCGAACGGCAGGTCCATGCCGGCGCGCAACGCCGCATCGAGAATGGACTCGCCCTCGGCGACCGGAACCTCGCGGCGTTTGCCGTCCACCACCAAGGAAGCCATTGCCTTCGGCGGCGCGCCCGCCGCCACCACCGCTTTCGGGCGTGGTCTGCCTCCGAGCCCGGAGACGAAACGTTCGACATGGATGCGATCGTCGGCAATGCCGATATCCCGGCAGGTCGCCTCGATGTCCTCGCTCATGCCGGTGGGACCGCAGATAAAGACGTGATCGACGCTGGCCGCCGGCACCAGCGAGCGCAGCAATACCCTCACCTTCTCGCCGTCCAGCCTGCCGTGCAGGATCGGAATGTCCTGCTCTTCGCCTGAGATGACGTGGAAGATCGCGAGCCGTTGCAGGAAGCGGTCCTTGAGTTCTTCAAGCGCTTCGCGGAACAGCATGCCGCCGGTCGAGCGATTGCCGTAGAACAGGAAGAACCGGCTGTGCGGTTCTCGCGCCAGCACGCCCTTGACGATCGACAGGATCGGCGTGATGCCGGAGCCCGCGGCGAAGCCAACATAGATCCGTGCCTGGTCGGGTGCATGCGCGACACCGAACCGGCCGGTCGGCGTCATCACGTCAAGCTCGTCGCCCGATTTCAATTCATCGGCGGCCCAGTTCGAGAACGCGCCGCCATCGACCTTCTTCACCGCGATGCGCAATTCGCCATCATCGGGGCCAGAGCAGATCGAATAGGACCGGCGCACTTCCTCACCGTCCATCATCGTGCGCACGGTCAAATACTGGCCGGGTTCAAAGCTGTAATCGTCCTGCAGTTCCCGGGGGATCGCAAAGGTCAGCGATACCGCGTCGGACGACTCACGACGCAGATCGTTGACGGCGAGACGGTGAAAACGGGGCGTGAGCGACGACATGATCAGTGACACTTGAAATAATCAAAGGGTTCGCGGCAGCTCTTGCAACGCCACAGCGCCTTGCAGGAGGTCGAGCCGAATTCGGAGAGCAGTTCGGTATTGTCGGAGCCACATTGAGGACACGCCACCTGCTGTTCGCCGAACAACGCGCGACGGCCGCTACCGGCCTGCGGCGGCGCGATGCCATATTCCCGGAGCTTGCGGCGACCATCATCGCTCATCCAGTCGGTGGTCCAGGCCGGCGACAGCACGGTGCGGATCTTCGGACGGCCAAAGCCTTCGCGCTCCAGCGCCAATTCGATTTCGAGCGCAATCATGTTCATCGCCGGACAGCCGGAATAAGTCGGCGTGATCGCGACCTCGACATGGCCATCGTTCACCGCAACATCGCGCAGCACGCCGAGATCAGCGATCGTCAGCACCGGTATTTCGGGATCCACCACGGACGCCGCGGCATTCCATGCGCGCTGTCGTAATTCGTTGTCGCTGAACGTAGCCGTCACCATGTCGCCCCCGGAAAGGTCCGCTGCATCGATTGCAATTCGCTGAGCAAATGGCCGAGATGTTCGCTGTGCCGGCCGCTGCGGCCGCCCTGCTGCATCCAGTCGCTTTTGGGCAAGGCCAACGTCGCCTCGGCTACCACGCCGGAGACCGTCTTGAACCATTGCGAGCGCACCGATGCGGGATCGATGGCGATGCCGCGATCGATCAGGCCGCGCTCGCTGTCATCGACCGCGAACATCTCGCCGGTATAGGCCCAGAGATCGTCGATCGCAGTCTGGGCGCGGCGATGGCTTTCCTCGGTGCCGTCGCCAAGACGAACCATCCATTCCGAGGAATGGCGCACATGATAGGCGCTTTCCTTCTCGGACTTCGCGGCGATCGCCGCCAAGGTCGCGTCGGTCGATTGCATCATCGCGCGCCAATAGAGGTCGGCGAACACGGCATAGAAGAACTGCCGTACCATGGTGCGCGCGAAATCGCCGTTCGGCTGCTCGACCAGCAGCAGATTGCGGTACTGCCTGACATCGCGCAGATAGGCGAACTTGTCCTCGTCGTTACCGTTGCCCTCGATCTTCGCCGCGTAGGCATAGAGTTCGCGGGCCTGCCCCAGGAGATCGAGGCCCATATTGGCCAGCGCCATGTCCTCTTCCAGCATCGGCGCGTGGCCGCACCATTCCGACAGCCGATGCCCGAGGATCAAGGCGTCGTCAGCGCGGCGCAGCGTATACAGCACCAGCGGCGTTTCGGAGACTGTAATGGATGCGACGGCCATTTCGTTTTGCTCGCCCAGTTACCAGCGTCATCCTGAGGAGCTTGCGAAGCAAGCGTCTCGAAGGATGGCAATAATGCGGTGCCTCGCAGCCCTCCTTCGAGACGCGCGCACCGGACAGCGCAAGTGCGCTGCCGGGAGAGCGCGCTCCTCAGGATGACGCTGAGGATAAACTCACATATGCCCGACTTCGTCGGGCACGTCGTAAAACGTCGGGTGACGATAAATCTTCGACTCCGCCGGCTCGAACATCATGCCCTTTTCGCTGGGGTCGGAGGCCGTGATCGCGTTTGACGGCACCACCCAGATCGACAATCCCTCGCCGCGGCGGGTGTAGATGTCGCGCGCGGCCTGCAGCGCCAACGTCGCGTCGGTCGCGTGCAGCGAGCCGACATGCTTGTGCGCCAGCCCGTTGCGGCTGCGGATGAAGACTTCCCAGAGCGGCATGTTCGGCGTCGCCATGATGATCTCCCTATTCGGCGGCTTGCAAGGCAGAGCGTTGCCGGCGCTTTTCGGCATAGGCCGACGCCGCCTCGCGCACCCACGCGCCGTCGTCATGCGCCTTGCGCCGCGCCGCCAGCCGCTCGCGATTGCACGGGCCGTTGCCGGCCAGCACCTGATTGAATTCGGTCCAGTCGATCGCGCTGTATTCCCAATTTCCGGCCTCGTTCTGCTTCATGCCGGGATCGGGAATGGTCAGGCCCAAAAACTGCGCCTGCGGCACGGTGGCGTCGACGAATTTCTGGCGCAGTTCGTCGTTGGAGAAACGCTTGATCTTCCATTTGGTCGAGGTGTCCGAGTGCTGGCTCGCTTTGTCCGGCGGACCGAACATCATCAGCACCGGCCACCACCAGCGATCGAGCGCGTTCTGCGCCATCGCCTTCTGGTCTGCGGTGCCGCGCGCCAGTGTCATCATGATCTCGAAACCCTGGCGTTGATGAAACGATTCTTCCTTGCAGACGCGGATCATTGCGCGCGCATAGGGACCGTAGGAGCAACGGCAGAGCGGAATCTGGTTCATGATCGCGGCGCCATCGACCAGCCAGCCGATCGCACCGATATCCGCCCAGGTCAGCGTCGGATAATTGAAGATCGAGGAATATTTTGCTTTCCCCGCCAGCATCATGTCGACCAGCTCTTCGCGCGAGGTGCCGAGCGTCTCGGCGGCTGCGTAGAGATAAAGCCCGTGGCCACATTCGTCCTGCACCTTGGCAAGCAGCGCGGCCTTGCGGCGCAGCGACGGCGCGCGCGTGATCCAGTTGCCTTCGGGAAGCATGCCGACGATTTCGGAATGCGCGTGCTGGGAAATCTGCCGCGTCAGCGTCTTGCGGTAGGCCGCGGGCATCCAATCGTTGGGCTCGATGCGATCGTCGATATCGATGCGCGCCTGGAACTGCGCGGCGCGTTCGGCGTCCTCGATATTGCGATCTTCGGTATCCGCATTGTTGAGCGCTTGCGTATACATGGCCTTCCTCCCCGGAAGTTCTTCAAGCCAACATATAACAAAACATACGAAATGCAAGATAATTTTGTAACATATTAAGATCTAGCCAAAGCGACGGCCGAGTTCCACGCCCGGCGCCGGAAGTGGCCCCTTTTCGTTGCTGGCATGGCGGTCAAGCCATTGTTCGGACGCGGGAAGCAGCCCGCGATAGATCTCACCACAGAGTTCGCGGGCCGCCCTGCCCGGCCAATCCGCCGGCAACAGCGCGGACGGCAACAGCGGGTCGCGCAGTACGACGCGGCGGTAGTGATGGATCAGCAGGATGCGCGCGGTAAAGGCATCCGCATCGGTCAGCGCCTCGCCCCGGCCGATCCAGCCGCGCAGAGGCTCGAAGGTTTTCATGAATTTCAGATAGGCATCCGAGGTGCGATCCAGCGGCCAGCTTTCGCTCAGCAGCCGTCGCCCGCTGTCGTCCTCGGCCGAGACTTCCAGACGAATCGCCCTTGCTGCTTCCTCGGGGATAGGCGCGCCCGACGGCGCGACCCAGACGCCCGGCAGCGGGCTGCCGAAGCCGGCATTTTTCAGCGCGTCGCGACTGGCGTCGCGGTCCTCGCTGCCTGAAATCAGCAACAGCTCGAAGCGGCCGGTCCAGTCCGACGGCGGCGGATCGTAGATGTGCCGTGTGGCGGCATCGAAGGTTTGCCGCCCCTTCTTGACCAGCCGGTAATAGCTGTTGCGGCCGACCTTGTGGCGCTCGAGCCAGCCGTCGGCGGCCAGCCGCGACATCGCGGTGCGCACCACGCCGGCATCGATGTCGATGGTTTCAAAAAACGCCAGCAGCGTGCCAAGCCAGACCGAGCCCCCGCGCGGCACGATGGCGTCGCCAAACAGCGTGATGACGATGGAGCCGGTGCGCGAAGTCTCGCGCTTGAGCTGGTCGATGATGCGGGTGAGCGGCTGCGGCATGGACAACGCATAGCGCGTTTTGCGCGGCTGCTACAACGGCGGGTTAGATTGCTGCGTCATCCTTCGAGACGCGGCCAAGCGGCCGCTCCTCAGGATGAGGTCACCGCTTGCTCAGAGTCCTCATGGTGAGGAGCGCGGCATCGCCGCGCGTCTCGAACCGTGAGACGCAGCACGCTTACCTTGCGGGATCGGGATAGACCATGCTGCGCCAGCCTGAACGATCGAACGGCGCCCATTTGCCTTCCGGCTGCGCCAGGCGATCGGCCACCGCATAGACCACGGCGGGATGATGGCCCATGCCGCAATGGCTGCTTTCGACTTCGATGCTCTCCGATGTCGCCGAGGTCTTCTCCATGCAGCCCTGCCAGGCGCAGATGCCATCGGTGCGGCTGAATATCGCGGTGGTCGGCACCGGCGGCGTTTCCGACAGCGATCCGCCGAAGCGCGCATCTTCTTCGTCGGCGCGGCGGCCACTGGCCATCTCATAGACGCGCCAGGCATTGGTCGCCTTCGGGCTGCCGGCAAACGGGCTACCAAGCGTGATCACCGAGCGCACGCGGTCCGGCATCATCTTGGCGAGCTGGCGCGCATAAAGGCCGCCAAGGCTCCAGCCGACCAGGCTGATCTTGCGGCCATGGGTGTCGCTCAGCTCCCGCACCAGATCGACCATCGCGTGCTGCACGCCGTCGCGCAGCCCGAGATTACGGCCCTGGCGCCAGCCGCTGACGGCATAGCCGCGGCTCTTCAGGAAGCTGCGCAGCGGGCGCGTCGACGTATCGGAAGCGACAAGCCCGGGCAGCACCAGCACCGGATGGCCGTCGCCTCGCGGCGCGAGGCTGAGCAGCGGCAAGGCTCCGAGAAAGGCACCGAATTCGTGGATCGCGCGCCCTTCCAGAAACATCAGGGTTCGCGACGGCGGGCGAAGCCTCTGCGCAGCAACGGACATCTTGGCTCCTGTTCTGGCCCGGCCCCTTACGTCGCGGCAGCCGGCCTAAGATCAAAAAGAAGACGCAAATCTCGACGAATCGTTCCGCAATGCAACAAGCATGTGAATCAAGTTAGGTTGCCGTCCCAAGCATTCAAGCCGCTGAGATCAGACGGGACAATAGGCAGCCCAACTAAACTGAGCTGAGTTGTTTAAAAGTCACAACCACCGCAACAAGAACTCGGCCGTGTAGAGACCCAATCCTGCAAGGCCGCCGATCAGCGAACCGTTGAAGCGGATGTATTGCAGGTCCCGGCCGATATTGATTTCGATCAGCGAAATCAACTGCGCCATATTCCAGGCCTTGACCTGATCGGAGATGAAACCCGACACGCCGCTCTTCTGGTCGGCGATAAAACTGCGCAGCACCGCGACAAAACCCTGATTGATCTCACCACGCAATTCGGGATCGCCGGCAAGCGCCTCGCCGGCTTCCATGAACATACGGGCGAGATATTGCTGCAGGACCTGGCTCTCGCCGGATGCGCTGCGCTCGATGAAAGAGCGCGTGTTCGACCAGATATTGCGTGCGAGATCGGCAAGTTCGGGACGCGCCAGCAGATCGCGCTTCAAGCCGTCGATCTTGCCGGCATAGACGGGATCGCTGGCGAGCCGGTCGACGAACGACAGCACCATGCGATCGAACTCGCCACGAAACGGATGATTGGGATCGTTGCGCACTTCGTCGAAGAACGAGCCGGCGGAGGCCACGATCTTGTTCACCAGGAACTTGTCGGTGCGATAGAGTTTCAGCAGCGTCGGCAATTCGTCACGAATTTTTTCCCGAACCATCGCCATGGTTTCCGGCTGCTTCAGCGATTGATCGAACACGCGCAGGATGTCGTCGAGCAAGCCCCGATGACGCCCTTCGGCGACGAAGGCCCGCAACGTGCCGGCGGCGAGCGGCGCGAGATCGATCGACTGCAATTGCGTGGTGACGCGCCGGGTGATGAAATCCATCAGGCCGGAGGTTTCCGTCGCCGAGACGGCTTCGGGCAGCAGGCGCAGCACGAAGCGGGCGAGATCGGCGCTGCGCTTGCGGTCGCGCAGCCAGTCAGCGATGAAGGTGCCGAAATCGATCTGGCGCAGTTTGGCTTCCACCGGAGCCGCTTCGAGGAAATGCTGCTCGATGAATTCGCCGAGCTTGTCGGCGATGCGGTGCTGGTTGCCCTGGATGATCGCGGTGTGCGGAATGGGCAATCCCAGCGGCCTGCGAAACAGCGCCACCACCGCATACCAATCGGCCAGGCCGCCAATGGTGGCGGCTTCGGCAAAGGCGGCGACGAAGCCGAAGGCGGGATGGACGGGCAGCAGCGCTTTCGCGGCGACGAACAACGCCAGCGTCGCCGCCAGCACCAGCGTCGCCAGTGCCTTGACGCGTCGCAGCTCTGCCGCCCGCGCGGCGTCGCCGGGAGAGTCGAATGAGAAGGTGGCGGGAAGGCTCATGACGGCTTTCGTATGAATGCCACTTTTACATAGGTGCCACACGCACCGGCGTCATCCCTGCGTAACGGCGTAGCCGTTATCGCTGGAGGTGCGCGCACTTTTTGCGCGCCTCGAAGGATGGCTACAAGCACCGTCGATCGTACCCATCCTTCGAGGCGCCGAAGACGGCTCGCACCTCCAGCGATAACGGCTACGCCGTTACGCGGGGATGACGTACGGAGAGTCAAAAAGAAGGCCCGCCTAAGCGAGCCTTCGAAAAGAGCAGTTTGATCAGACGCGATCAGGCGGTCTTGGTGTAGACCTTGGAGAAGTTGTCCTGCGCGGTCTTGGCACCGTCGGCGACGAGCTTGCCGAGATATTCGGTGGTCGACTTCGCCCGCGACACGAACACTTCGCCACGCGCACGGATCATATCCGACTGGATCTGAACCGCTTCGTTGAGCGACTTCGCGGAAGCGAGCTTGTCGATACCGGCGAAGAACGCTTCGGCGTCCTGGTAGATCGCCTGCTGGATATTGCGGCTGATCTTGGCGGCTTCGGTGACCGAACCGGTAACGGCGGTTTCGATCGCGGCAGTCACCTTCTCGGAACCGGCGTGCAGGTCGGCGGCGCGCACCTTGGCGGTCTCGGCCTGCTTCTTCACGAATTCGCGGGCAGCTTCCGGAACTTCGAGGTTCTTGAACGCATCGGTCACGGGGGCGAAAGCGTCCTTGACGCTGTTCAGCACAGAGTTGGTCTCGGTGGTCATGTGGGTCTCTCCATCCTCAGGTTTGAGCTATGGGCTCACCCCGTCCGGTTTGGCCCGGGGCGAGATCGTTGTGCCATAGTTAATGTTGCAACGCAACATTAATGCTGCACCGCGACATCACGAATACGTGATAAGCCTGAGTTATGGGCGATCTGCCCGGGAAACCGGCAATCCGTTCGGGGATCGGCCCTACTGCCGAACCGCCCCGGGAAGGCCGTAGGCCTCCATCTGGGCCCTGACCTGCGCCACGTTATGCCCGAGCACGACGATATCGTGGGTCTTGCCATCGACGTCCCGGACATGGTCGCGCAGCAGCGCCTCGGCCTTGAAGCCGAGGCTTTCGAACAGCGCGATCGCGGCCTGCTGGTCGACCGTCATCTGCACCGACATCTTTTCGAGTCCAGCATCCAACGCCAGCGCAAAGGTCTCCTGCGACAGCGCCCGTCCCACCCCGAGGCCGCGAACGTCCAGGGATACAACCATCCGGATCTCGCCGACATGCGGCGACCAGGAATGCGGATCGCGCACCACCGTGCCGCAGCCGACGACCTCGCCTCCCTTCACCGCCAGCAGGCTCTTGATCGCGCCGCGCTCGATCTCGTTGATCCAGGCCGACAGCACCTTGGGCTGGCTGATGTTGCGCGGCAGGAACAATAGATCATGGGTCGGAAGCTTCTGCGCGAAGGCGAGCACGGCGGCTTCGTCCGACCGCGCCATCAGGCGGAATTCAATTTCGCCGGCGTCGGAGCTGATGTACCGTGGATAGGAACGTGTTTCGCTCATATCGATCTTCCACCTAGCCAGGAGTCCAGTTTCGGCCATAGCCGCTTGATCGCATTGGCACCGGCAACGAGGCTGACGTGGCCGCCTTTCAGCATCACTTCCTCCTTGTCCGACGAGCCGACCTTCGGGATCAGATGCCTGGCCGCGTCATAGGGGACGATGTGATCGTGTTCGGCGACCGCGTGCAGGATCGGCACCTTGATCTTGGAGAGATCCACTGGCCGGCCGCCGACCGACATGGTGTCGTTATAGAGCTTGTTGTCCCACATCAGATCCTTGGTGATGGCGCGGAAATACTCGCCGGCCAGCGGCAGCGTATCGGTCGCCCAGCGATCGAACATGCGGTACGACTTGACGTATTCGTCGTTCCAGATGTTCTCCCATAATTGCACCTGGCTCGCGGCGCGCGAGGCCGGCCGCAGCATCTCGAACGACGACAGGATCATTTCCGGCGGCACGTTGCCTACGCTGTCAACGAGACCATCGACATCGAAATAGCGCCGGTCGGAAAAATTCTGGAACAGCTTCATCTCGCGGAAATCGATCGGCGTGGTGAAACAGATCAGGTTCTTCATCGGCCCGTCGTTGAAGATCGAGCCATACAGCAGCGACAGCACGCCGCCGAAGCAATAGCCGATCACCGTGACATCGGTCTCGCCGGAATCCTGCTGTACGCGGCGGATGCAATCGGGAATGAAGTCGAGGACATAGTCCTCCATCCCCAACCGTTTTTCTTCCGGCCGCGGCGCGCTCCAGTCCAGCATGTAGACGTCGTAGCCGCGCTTGAGCAGGAACTCGATAAAACTCTGGCCCGGCACCATGTCGAGGATGTAGCCGCGGTTGGTGGTCGCCATCACGATCAGGATCGGCACGCGATAGATCTCATCCGACATCGGCCGGTAATGGTAGAGGTTCATCGTGCCGCGGGAATGCAGGATGTCCTTTGGCGTCGAGCCCAGCGACGGACCGGAGGAGGCGATATATTCCACCCCCTTGATGCTGCGCTGGATCGCGCGCTGCACCTCGGACTGGATCCGCTCCGGGATCGACATCAGATCGAGGCCGGCGGATTTTAAACCAGCGCCGGCGTTCACTTCGGCCCCCCTGACGCGGGCGGACGCTTGGTGCGCGGCGGGCGCGGTGCACGGGACGATCCGCCGTCGTTGACGCCGGAGGCACGCTGCATCTGCTGCAGCATCGCCCTGATCTCGTTGAGCTGGCCTTCGATCGACTGCAGCCGCTCGGCCATGCCGACCATCTGTGCCCGGCTCGGCAGATTCATGCTGACGAGGTATTTCTCCATGAGTTCGCCGAGCTGCTTCTGCGCGCCCGCCGAAACGCCGCCGACCTGGTTGACGACCTTGCTGAATTCAGGCGACGCCATCGCCTGATTGGCGAAGGAATTGAATCCCTTCTCCATCTCGCCGATCATGGTCTGCCAGATCGCGACCGGATCGTTGCTCTTGTCGGCCATCGGCGCCCTCCGCCATCGTCACAGGGACTTTTTGTCCTCACTGTTTTCAGTCATACGACACCGTTGCGGCGGGCGGGTCAACTGCGCGCCTTCGCCGCTATCCCCGGCCTGGTTCGGAAAACCTTCTGCATTGCGGAAAACCGTGCCATAGATTCCCTCATCGGTTACATCAGGGGGAACAGCTCAGGTGAATTCGCTCGCCCATCAGCCGCCGCAGATCGCCCGCGCCAATGGCATCGATCTTTGTTACGAGATTTTCGGCGATGCCGACGCCGAGCCGATGATGCTGATCATGGGGCTCGGCGCCCAGATGATTCACTGGGACGATGATTTCTGCCGGCAGATGGCGGCGCGCGGATTCCGGGTCATCCGCTTCGACAACCGCGACATCGGCAAATCCGGCAAATTGACCGGCGGCGCGCGCCTGACGCCGATCGAGCTGCTCAAGCTGCGCATTCTGAAGATACCGGTCGCCGCGCCCTACAAGCTCTACGACATGGCGCAGGACGTGATCGGGCTGATGGACGTGCTGAAAATCAGGTCGGCGCATATCGTGGGCGCGTCGATGGGCGGCATGATCGCCCAGGAAATCGCGATCTCGTTTTCGGAGCGGGTTCGCTCGCTGACCTCGATCATGTCGACGACCGGCAATCCGAAAGTGCCGCAGCCGACCCGCGAGGCGACCGCCGTGCTGATGGCGCCACCGGTCACGACGCGGGACGAGTACATCGTGCGCTATGCCCAGACCTGGAAGGTGCTGCGCGCGGGAAGTTTTCCGGAGGAGGAAGCGCTTGATCGCGCGCGCGCCGAACGCACCTTCGAACGCGGCTTGAACCCGGCCGGCGTCGGACGGCAGCTCCGCGCAATTCTTGCATCTGGCAGTCGCAAGGCGCGGCTGGCATCGGTCAAGGCGCCGACGCTGGTGATTCATGGCACCGTCGATCCGCTGGTGCGTCCCGAAGGTGGCAGGGATACCGCAGCTTCGATTCCCGGCGCTAAACTCCTGATGATCGAAGGCATGGGGCATGCGCTGCCGATCCGGATGTGGCCTGAGATCATCGACGCGATCGACAAGCATGCCCATGCCGCCAGCGCGAAGGCGGCGCGTTGACGCGATTGATACTGACGTCGTCCCCTGCGTTCGCAGGCACGACGCCGATGCTATCCAAAAGATTTGCTACCCGCCCGCCCAGACGTCGAGCACGTAGCGGTTTTTCGTGCCGAGATCGTCGATCCAGCGCGAGCCTGCCTCCGCGTCGGCGCCGCTGCGCTCGCGATAGATCGCCACTAACGCAGCCTTGACGTCCGGCTCCATCCGGCTGCCATCGCCGCAGACGTAGATGATGGCACCCTGCTCGATCAGGCTCCAGACCCGGTCCTTCTGCGCTGCGACCAGATGCTGCACATAGGTCTTGGGTCCGTCGGCGCGCGAGAATGCCGTGTGCAGCTCGGTAATCCCGTCGGCGGCGAACGCCTTTAGTTCGTCGGCGTAGAGATAATCCTGCTCGGGATGGCGGCAGCCAAAGAACAGCATCGCCGGACCGAGGCTCGCGCCGTTGGCTTTGCGATGCGCGCGCTCCTGCAGGAAGCCGCGAAACGGCGCAAGCCCGGTGCCGGGGCCGATCATGATGACCGGCACCGACGCATCGTCGGGAAGCCGGAAACCGGCCTTGGTCTCGCGCACCGTGGCGTGAACGGTATCGCCCGCGCGCCGGCCGGCGAGATAGTTCGAGCAGACGCCCCGGTAGATGCCGCGTCCCGAACTCGCGGGTGCCGCGACCACCGCGGCAGTGATACTGCATCTGCCGGCATCACCTGACGGCGACGACGAGATCGAATAATAGCGCGGCGCCAGCAGCGACAGCATTTCGAGAAAGGCGTGGAACGGCAGTTCGCAGGCCGGATGTTCCTCCAGCAGATCGAACACCGATTTGCGCTTGCCGATAACTTCCGTGCGGTAACGCTCGGCGGAAGCGGCATCGTCGCCAACAAGGGCCAGCAGCTTTGGCTTGGTCATCGGACAGCGCGTGTGTTCCGACATGATCTGGATCTGCTTGCGCGTCGCCACCTGCTGCAGTTCGACGAATTCAGTCAACAGACGTCCGACCGAGACGGCATCGCCGACCGGCAGTTGCGCGCGGCGGCCCTCGGCGACCTGCAACCGGATCTGGTCGGCCGGCAGGAAACCGAAGCGGCGCGCGACGGAATCGACCAGCGCCGGATCGTTGCGCGGCACCACGCTGAGATGATCGCCGACTCGATAGGCGACGTTCGGCGGCAGCCGCACCTCGATGTGCCGGGTCGACCTGTCGGAGGCGTTGGCGCCGGTTTTGTTCTGCAGCTCGGAATTGACCAGCACCTTCATCGGCGCAACGCCGCCCTGGGTGACGATGGTATTGACCGCGGACGGCGCTACCGGCTCGATCGTGTAGAGCGGCGCGTCATCGGCACTGCGGCTGAGATTGGTGTCAACGCCGAGTTCCTTCATCGCCGCCGGCGCGGCGGCGGCAAACCAGCTCTCGAACTGGCCATCGAGATCGCTGCGGGCGTCGCCCTCGCCGCGCGCGGCAAGGCTGCGGGCGCCATGCGCCTTCAACTGCTCGTCAATGAAGCGCGGAACCGACTGATAGGTCGCGGCCCAATCGCTGTTGCCGCAACCGAACACCGCGTAACGCACTTTCGCGAAGGCATCTTTCGGCAAGTCGCCGCCGAGCCATTTATGAAATTGCGTGGCGTTGTCGGGCGGCACGCCATTGTAGGAGGCGCAGAAAATCAGGACGCCACCGTGCTCCGGCAGCTTGCCGGTGAAATCGTCCAGCGGCGCCAGCCTGGTCGCAAAGCCATTGACCCCGGCGAGATCGGCGACACGGGTCGCGAGCTCTTCCGCGGAGCCGAGATTCGAGCCGTAGAGCACGAGCAACGGCGTGTTGTGTCCCGGGCGCGCCTGGGTGCGCGGAGCTGCGGCTCCAACCGTCGCTACGGCTGAAGCGGCGCGGCCGGCATAGGCACCGCGATCCTTTTCAGTCCGCGGCCGCACCTTGATCCTGAAGCCATCGGGCTTGATCGTCAGCGTCTCCTTCAGCACCATCTGATAGCGGTTGACGTCGATCAGCTTGAAACGCTGCAGGATCATGCCGATCGCCAGCGCCGCCTCATGCATCGCAAAACCGCGCCCGATGCAGGCGCGCTGGCCGTTGCCGAACGGCTTCCAGGCATTGATGGGACGCGCGGCCTCCGCCTCGCGGCTGAAATTCTCCGGATCGAACGCATCGGGATTGGGTCCCCACACGCTGGGATCGCGATGCAGCGCCAGCACCAGCACGGTGATGAACGTGTTCTTCTTGAGCTTGTATTTGCCGCCGATGGTCTCGTCGCTGAGCGGCGCGATGCCATAAGCCGGTGCCGGCGGCCACAGCCGCAGCGCCTCCTTGAGAATCTGCGTGATGTAAGTGAGCTGGGTGACCTGCTGGTAGGTCGGCTTGGCGTCGATATCGGGGCCGAGCACCCGATCGACTTCCTCATAGGCCTTCTTGAGCACGTCCGGGTGCTTCAGCAGCGCATAGATTGCGCAGGACAAGAGGCCGCTGGTGGTTTCATGGCCCGCGATCAGGAAGGTGTTGATCTGGTAGCGGATGTTGACGTCGTCGAGTTGCTCGCCGGTGGCGCGGTCGACGCCGGTCATCATGGCGCCGAGCATGTCCTTCTTGTCGGTGGCGTCTTCGGTGTTCTTGCGGCGTTCGGCAACGATCTCGTCGACCATCTTGTTCATGAAGGCGACGTCACCGGCGAGATCGCGCCGGCGCTTTTTCATCCACAGATTCTCCATCGGCAGACCGCGGATCATCATGATGGTCTCGAGCGAGCGCACCAGCGACGCCACGAACGGATGATAATCGCGCCGGTAGAACGAATTGAAGCGGTAGTCGAAGCCGCAGAGCCCGATGGTGTCGAGCGTCAGCGCGGTCATGTCGTGGACGACGTCGATCTCCTCGTCGCCGTTCAGCCGCTCCCATTTCTTGGCCAGCTGTTCGGCGATATCGACCATGCTCGGGTGATAGGACTGCATCGCGCGATTGCCGAACGGCTGCAGCAGGATGTTATGCGCCTTGCTCCAGTTCGGCTCCGAGGTGTCGGCGGTGAACAGCCCGTCGCCGCCGACGGCGCGGACGCGGCGCAAAGGTCCGCGCACCACCTTGTCGAAGCGCTTCTCGTCGCTGAGCTCCTCGACCAGGTCATGCCCGGAGACAATCACGATCGGCGCGCCCATCATGTCGAGCCAGAAGATCGGTCCGAGTTCCTTGGCCAGCCGCGCCAGATTCTGCACCGGCGCGCTCGAATCCAGCGACAGCATGTTGCCGACCACCGGTCTGGTCGGCGGCTGCGGAATCGGACTGAGCCTGTTGCTGGACGCCATCGCTTAAGTGTCTCCTGCCCCGCACCGTCGTCATCCCTGCGTAACGGCTACGCCGTTATCGCTGGAGGAGCGCGCCCTGGCTCGCGTCTCGAAGGATGGCCGCAAGCACTTTGGTTTCCTTATCTCATCCTTCGAGGCGAGCCGAAGACGGCTCGCACCTCAGGATGACGCCCTCACCCAAACCGCTTTCTACGCCACTCGATCAGCTTGTTGCTGACTTCTTCCGGCTTTTCCTGCTGCGTCCAATGGCCGCTGCCTTTCACCAGATATTTCTCGAGATCGGGAATCAGCTTTTCCATGCCATCGGCCGAGGACGGCGGCAGCACCTGGTCGTTCTCGGCCATGATCATCAGCGACGGCACCTTCACCGTGTGATCGATGTCGGCCGAGCGTTGCCAGTTGCGCGACATGTTGCGGTACCAGTTGATGCCGCCGGTGAAGCCCGACTTCGTGAAACTGTCGACGAAGACCTGCTTTTCTTCCGGTGACAGGATCGGCGTCCGCGGATCATGCTTGGCGTCGTAGCCCGCGATCATCTGCGGAAAGGCCAGATTGAGCCGCGGTGAAGCGCCCACGCCGGCGACTACCTCTTCCGGCGGCGCGGTATCGGGGCGCGGCACCGGCTTGCGCATGAAGGCATCAAAGGTCTGCTCGACCCGGCTGTTGAAGATCTTGTCGGCGCCGCGGGCGGGATCCTGAAACTGCACGATATACATCTGATCGCCGAAGCGCGTCCGCAGCAGTTCGATCGGATCGGCCCACGCGCGATTGGTGTGCGGCGTGTTGACGCCAACGACACCCGCGACGCGATCGAGATGCCGCAGCGGCATCTGCCAGACAACAAAGCCGCCCCAGTCGTGGCCGACGAAAATCGCCTTGTCGATCTTGAGGTGATCCATCAGGCCGACGAGATCGCCGGTCAGGTGCTCGATGTCGTAGGCCTCGACCGGCTCGGGCCGGTCGGTCGCGCCATAGCCGCGCTGGTCCGGCGCGATCACCCGGATGCCGGCATCGCCAAGCGCCTTGATCTGATGACGCCATGAGAACGCGATCTCCGGCCAGCCATGGCAGAGAATCATCGGCGGCGTGTCGGTTTTCGGGCCGGCGTCGTAATAGCCCATACGAATGCCGTTGGTCTGGGCGAACTGCAGCGGCGGCATCTCAATCATGTTCGAACCCTATTGTTCAACTGGCCACATTCTTGAGATCGGCCGGTGGCGCAAAGGCGGCCTGCAAGGCGGCGAACTCCCCCGGCAGCATGTCGCAGAGCACCTGGACATGGGGAATGATGTTGGCGCCGGCGATGAAGCCGAAATCAAGCTGATCGCGATAGCTTTGCACCGTGATGTTCAACGCCAGGCCATGGGTCGAGATCGAGACCGGGAAGATATGCAGCAACTCGGCTCCCGCCGCATACAGGGTCTGGCGCGGACCCGGCACGTTGGACACCGTGATATTCGCCGCCGGCGGCAACACGTCGGAGAGGCTGGAGCGGCTGTACAACAGCGCCAGGATCTGGACCAGGATCGGCGCGCCCAGCATCGAAATGTTCGACACCTGCGGCATCAGCGCCCGCAGCGGATGCGACATTTCCTTGGACTTGGTGGACTGCGCGATGATCGCCTCCAGCCGCGCCTTGGGATCTTCGATGTTGCTGGCGATCGAGCAGATCATGCCGAACACCTGGTTATTGGCGTCGGTGTTGCCCTCTTCGCGCAGCGAGATCGGCACCGCGGCGGTCAGCGATTTCGACGGCAGCGCGCCATGCTCCAGCAGATAGCGCCGGACCACGCCGGACGAGATCGCCAGCACCACGTCGTTGAGCTTGCCACCGGCCTGCTTGGCCAGCGCCTTGGCCTCCGACAGCGAGATCGATACACCGGCAAAGCTGCGTTCCGATGAAATCGATTTGTTCAGGATGGTCGGCGGCGACATCATGCTCGCGATGCTGTCGCGCGATTTCGGATCGGAGATCTTGCCGACCACTTCCGATACGCTCTTGAGCATGGTCGGAACGTTGCCGGCGAATTTCACCGCGGCTTCGATCTGGTACATCGCATTGTCGAACAGGATCGATCCCAGATCGCTTTTGCCGGAGCGCGGCAAATCGATGCCCTTGGCGGCGGCCGAGGCATCGAACGGCTGGCGCCAGAGTTGCTGATAGGAATCGATCAGGTTGGCGGCGATGTCGCGCGGTTCCTGGCCGACCTTGCGCGCCGCCGGCTTCTCGATCTCCCGCGGGATCGGCGTCACGTCGTAGATCATGCTGGTCAGTGCTGCGCCGGCGCCGCCGTCGATGCAGGCATGATGCATCTTGGAATAAAGGCCGATCTCGCGATCCTTCATGCCTTCGAAGACATAGAACTCCCACAGCGGCCGGGCGCGATTGAGCAGCTTGGCATGCATCCAGCCGACGATGCGTTCCAGTGTGGCCCGGTCGTGCGGCGCCGGAAGGCTGCCGCGGAAAATATGGCGGTCGATATCGAACTGGTCATCCTCGACCCAGGAGGGATGATCGATGTCGAGCGGTGCTTTTTCGAGCCGCGATTTCAGGATCGGCGCGACATGCAGCCGCGAGGCGATCATCACCTTGAAATCCTCGAAGAAGTCGCCCTTGTAATCGTCGGGCAAACGGAAAATCGCCATGCTTCCGACATGCATCGGCATTTCCGGCGTTTCCAGGTACAGAAACGACGCGTCCATCGAGGACAGCTTCTTGGCGTCACTCATGATTTCCCTCCCGCAGCGAGATTGCACGGCGCCTTGCTGGCGCTCTTGCAGTTAGGCGGATTGTGCCTGTTCCGGAGGCGCATATGCAATGGCAAACGGCCCCGATGGGTCAAATTGCCTGAATTGCCCCTCGGGTTGGGCCAAACGATCCGCGACCGCCCATAAAGCGGCGGCGTTCACGCCCAACCCGGTATGGCTGGCGAAGTACACTTCGATATTTTCGGCTGTTGCGGACGGGCGCACAAGGCAGGTCCGCCAGTTCACGATGCCGTCGCTGCGCGAATAGATCGAGGTTGCCGGCACCGACAGGTCACCCGCGATCGCCTCGCGCAGTTCGGAATGATCTCCCACCGTTTCGCCTGACAGCGCTTCGTAGAGCCGCCGCGCATTGGTGGCCCGCACATCGCCTGCGAATGGGCTTCCCAAGGTCACGACGCAGCGCACCATATCGGGCGCCTGCAGCGCCAGATCGCGCGCATAGACGCCGCCGAGGCTCCATCCGACGATACTGACCTTGCGTCCGGTGGCGGTGTGGATCGCGCGCAGCCGATCCAGTAGCGCGGCCCGCATCTTTGCCACGCCGCCGGTGTTGCGGCCCATCCGCCAGGCCTGTGCGTCGTATCCGAGTTCCCGCAGATATCGCCGCATCGGCGCCATCGACAGATCGCTGGCGAGAAAGCCCGGCAATGCCAGCACCGGATGCCCGTCGCCGCGCGGCGCCCGCATCAACAGCGGCGACAGCAACAGGCTGGCGTTGAATTCAAAGATCCCCCTGACCTCGGCCAGCATCAAGGCGAGGCTGGGCGGACGAAGCTCAGGGGTCGTGCGCGGTTCGCCTGCCCCGGGCGGCATTATTTTTTCTTGTCGCTGGAACGCGGGCTACCGAGGCCCGCCATGGTCGCGAACATGTCCTGGAAGCGCTCGGCGAGTTTGGGGTCGAAGGTGAACCAGCTCTGCATCAGCGCTTCCGGCGAAACACTGTCAATGTTGGTCATCATCTGCTGCTGGAGCTTTTCCATCACCGCCGTCTGCATCGGCTGCACGTCGGGAAGTCCAAAAAACTGTCGGGCTTCCAGCGGAGTGCAGTCGATCTCGATGTTAACCTTCATGTCCGCCGCTCCTTGATGCCGTTTCGAAAGCCCGTTTCAGTATCACCGCGACAGGCCATCCGACGCAAGCGGCGCGGCCTGCCCAAAACTCCAATCCGTAGAGATGGTCAACCAAAGCGCTCGACCGCATAGGGCTTGGGATCGGTAAACGGCGTCTCGCCGGTCATCATTTCCGCCAGCAGGCGGCCGGTGGTCGGGCCGAGCGTCAGGCCGTGGTGCTGGTGGCCGAAATCGAACCATAACCCGGCATGGCGGGGCGCCTTGCCGATCACCGGAACCATGTCCGGCAGACAGGGACGCGCGCCTTTCCAGGGCTTGGCATCGATCGCCCCATCAAGCGGAAACAGCGCACGCGCGTGCGGCAGCGTTCGCTCGACCTGGACCGGCGTCGACGGCGCGTCGCGGCGGGCGAATTCAACCCCGGTGGTGAGACGAATACCCTTGTTCATCGGCGCCAGCAGATAACCATTGTCGGTATCAAGCACGGGATGGCGCAGCACGGCGTTGCCGCCGGGCGCCAGATGCAGATGATAGCCGCGCTTGATGCCAAGCGGGATGGAATAGCCAAGCGGACGAAACACCAGGTCCGACCACGGCCCCAGCGCCACCACGATTTCGCGCGCGACGACGGCGCCCGTTGCGCCGCTGATCCGCCATTTGCCGCCGGATTGTTCGAGGGTGCGTGCGTCTCCGGCGACAAACCGGCCGCCCTTGCGCTGGAATAGCGCGGCGTAGGCCTTGGCCAATCCACCGGGATCTGGAATGAATCCGGGCGCGGGAAGATAAACCGCGCCGGCGAATTCCCCGGTCAGATTGGGTTCTCGCTCCGCAATCGCCTTGGCATCGAGAACCTCGCCGTCAACACCATATTGCCTGGCACGATCGAGATCGCCGACCGCCTTGGAAAGCGTCGCATCGGAGCGAAACAGCTTGATCCATCCGGTCCGCCGCAACAGCTCCGGCACGCCGGCCTCGGCGATCAGCGCCTCGTGCTCGATCAGGCTGCGCCGGATCAACGGCAGTTCGGCCATCGCACTCTGCAAGGCCCGCTCCGGCGACGATGCCAGGAAGTAGCGGACCAGCCAGGGCAGAAAATCCGGCACATCGGACAGCCGATAATGCGACTGTGGCGTACGGTTCAGCGCATATTGCAGCAATTGTCCGAAATCCCGCGGAAACATCAGCGGGAAAACCGACGCGCATTCGATCAGCCCGGCATTGCCATAACTGGTCTCTTCGCCGGCACGCTCGTGCCGGTCGACCAGGATCACGTCTCGCCCCCGTTGCTGCAGATGCAGGGCGGCGCCAACGCCGACCATACCCGCACCCAGGACCACAACATCGGCCTTCAATTCCGCCATCCGGCACTCCGAAAGTTGAATGTAACGCGCTTGGTATCGTTGCTTATGATGAAGCTAATCATTGCCGCATCACCGCGCAAACCGGTTCGCCCCCGTGGAATCACGCTTGCGCGGCGGCCAAACTCTGGCAACATGGAACGGCGATAGCTCCAGATATTACGGGCAATAGCAGGTCACGGAGAATGAGTGCATATGTCGGTACGTCAAATCTTGCTTGCAGCGACCACCGCTTCGATCGTCGCTTTTGCGATGGCACCGGCATCGGCGCAAACCCTGCGTTACGCCAACCAGGGCGACCTCAAATCGCTTGATCCCTACACGCTGAGGGAGACGACGACCATCGCCCATCACGGGCATGTCTATGAAGGCCTGGTCGCTCGCGACAAGGAGCTGAAGATCATTCCCGCCCTCGCTGAAAGCTGGGAAACGCCGGAGCCGACCCGGTGGCGCTTTCACCTGAGACACAACGTCAAGTTCCACAACGGCGATCTCTTCACCGCCGACGATGTGCTGTTTTCCGCCGACCGCGTGCGGGCCGACGGCTCGAATTTCGCCAGCGTCATTCCAGCCGGCGCCAAGTTCGTCAAGGTCGACGACTATACCGTCGATGTCATGCTTTCCACGCCCAACCCCATCCTGATCACGCAGTGGGATGGCTGGTACATCGTGGACAAGAAGTGGTGCGAGGAGAACAACGCGGTCGCGCCGACACCGGCGTCCGCGACCACACCGAGTTACGCTTCGTTGCACGAGAACGGTACCGGGCCATTCGTTATCGAGAGCCATCAGCCCGGCGTGAAGACCGTCTTCAAACCCTTCGCCGGTTGGTGGCGCAAACCCGAGCATAATCTGAAGGAGATCGTCTTCACCCCGATTGCGTCCTCCGCCACTCGTGTCGCGGCGCTGCTGTCGGGCGACGTCGACATCATCGAGCCGGTGCCGATCCAGGACATCCAGCGGGTCAATGCAAGCGGCATTGCGAAGGTTCTGACCGGACCAGAGCTGCGTACCCTGTTCATCGGCATGGACCAGCTTCGGGACGAACTTCTGTATTCGAACATCAAGGGCAAGAACCCATTCAAGGACATCCGCGTCCGCGAGGCCTTCTACAAGGCGATCGATGTCGATCTGATCAAGACCCGTGTTATGCGCGGGCTGTCGACCCCGTCGGCGCTGATGATCGCGCCCGAGTTGTACCCGCTGTCCAAGGACTTCGTCCGTCCGAAAGCCGATCCCGAGGCCGCCAAGAAGCTCATGGTCGCGGCCGGTTATCCCGATGGCTTCGAGGTCACGATGGACTGCCCCAACGACCGCTATGTCAACGACGCCGATATCTGCCAGGCGGTCGTCGGCATGCTGGCGCGCATCGGAGTGAAGGTGAACCTGCTGGCGCAACCGAAGGCGCAGTACTTCGCCAAGGTGCTGAAGCCCGGCGGCTTCAACACCTCGTTCTACATGCTCGGCTGGCAGCCCGCATCGCAGGATTCGCACAACGTGATGCACGATATCATGGGCTGCCGGGACGATCCGAAGGACGCCGCGCGCGGCGAAACCAATCTGAGCGGCTACTGCAACAAGGATTTCGACGCGCTCACCGACAAGGTGCTGGTCGAGACCGACAACGCAAAGCGCGATCAGTTGATCAAGCAGGCCTTCGAGATCGCCATCAAGGATTACGCCTACATTCCGCTGCACCAGCAGGCACTGGCATGGGGCGTTTCGAATAAAGTGAAGCTGACTCAGCGCGCAGACAATCAGGTGCTGCTCTACTGGGCGACCAAGGAGTAATCAATCTCGACCTCGAAGGTCCCGGCGGCAAGCGTTTCCGGGGCCTTTCGTTGAGAGCACGATCTGCAAATGGAAACTTGCTTTCCGAGCGGATCATGCGCAAGCAAGAAGACGGGATCATGTTGCGTTTCCCCGGAAACACAGCGTTGTCCAGACACCGCAACGATGCGTCACGAGTTTCATAGAGGAAGTGAAAGGACCACATGCTCGCTTTCACTCTTCGCCGCGCGATCCAGGCCGTTGGCGTCATGATCGCTGTCGGCATTATTTCTTTTTCGATGTTCCGCTTCGCCGGCGATCCCGTCAATCAGATTGTCGCCATCGACACCTCGGCTGCGGAGCGCGCCGCCATCCGCCACTCGCTCGGCCTCGACGATCCAATTCCCGTACAATTCGCGCATTATTTGGCCAACGCGGCCCAGTTCAAGTTCGGCGTGTCCTACCAGTTCCGCCAGCCGGTCGCGAACCTGTTGATGGAGCGGATGCCGGCGACGCTGGAACTCGCGGCCTGCGCCACCGTGCTGGCGATGGTGTTCGGCATCCTGATGGGGGTCTATTCGGCGCTACGCCGCGATAGTTTCCTGGCCAAGCTGTTTCAGGCGGTATCGCTGATCGGCATCTCGCTGCCGACCTTCCTGATCGGCATTCTGCTGATCTATCTGTTCGCGGTGACGCTGGGCTGGCTGCCGTCGTTCGGGCGCGGCGACGTCGTGCGGATCGGCTGGTGGACCACGGGCCTGCTGACGATCTCGGGCCTCAAGGCCCTGATCATGCCATCGATCACGCTCGGCCTGTTCCAGATGACGTTGATCATGCGGCTGGTGCGGGCCGAAATGCTTGAAGTGCTGCGCACCGATTACATCCGCTTTGCCCGCGCGCGCGGATTGACGACGCGCGCGATCCATTTCGGCCACGCGCTGAAAAACACCCTGGTTCCCGTCATCACCGTGGCCGGGCTGCAATTTGGCTCGGTTATTGCATTCGCGATCATCACCGAAACCGTGTTCCAGTGGCCCGGCATGGGCCTATTGTTCCTGCAAGCCGTGCAAAACGTCGATATTCCGATTATGGCAGCCTATTTGCTGATGGTGTCGCTGATCTTCGTCACCATCAATCTCGTGGTGGATATTCTCTATACCGTGGTCGATCCGCGCCTGCGCTCGACCATCAGCCGTCCGGCGTGAGCACGAGAGATTTCATGTCCGAAACCGTCGTCCCGCACCAAGCCGAGCCAAGCGCGCCACCAGCGCCTTCCACATCCGCGAGCTGGTTCGCCCGTGCGCTGGATAGCGACGTGTTTTATTCGTTCCGGCGGTCACGCCTGACCATGGTCGCGGCGGCCGTGACCGTGCTGTTTTTTCTGGTCGCGATCCTGGCCCCTGCCCTCGCGGTGCAGAACCCGTTCGATCCGGCGCAGCTTCAACTGATGAATTCGCGGATCGCGCCGCTATGGACCGCGGATGGGCAAAGCCCGTTTTTGCTCGGCACCGACGAACAGGGCCGCGACGTCTTGTCCGCCATCCTTTATGGCCTGCGCATTTCGCTCACCGTGGGCGTGCTCGGCGTCGTGTTTTCGGGAACGCTGGGTGTGCTGCTCGGGCTGATCGCCGGCTATGTCGGCGGCTATGTCGACAGCCTGATCATGCGGATCGCCGATGTGCAGCTGACCTTCCCGGCGATCCTGATCGCGCTGTTGGTCAACGGCGTCGTCAAGTCGGTGTTCGGCAATCGGCTCGATGCCATGAGTACGCTGGCGGTGCTGGTGTTCGCGATCGGCTTGAGTTTCTGGGTGCAATATGCCCGCACGGTGCGCGGCTCGGTGATGGTGGAAAAGAACCGCGACTACGTCGCCGCCGCGCAATTGATCGGCCTTCCCGCCCCCGTGATCATGCTGCGGCACGTCCTGCCGAACACGATGGGTCCCATTCTCGTGATCGCCACCATCAATCTCGCGCTCGCGATCATCACCGAGGCCACGCTGTCGTTTCTCGGCGCCGGCATGCCCGATACCATGCCGTCGCTCGGCACGTTGATACGGATTGGCAACAATTATCTGTTTGCCGGCGAGTGGTGGATCGTGGCCTTCCCGGGCTTTGCGCTGGCGGCGCTGATCCTCTCCATCAATCTGCTCGGCGATTGGCTGCGCGACGCGCTCAATCCGAAACTTCGATGAACAATGCTCCGGTAGCCTTTTCGCATGACTGAACCCGTGCTCTCCGTGCGTAACCTCAAGGTGGAATTCGCCACTCGCCGCAGCGTGCTGCGCGCGATCGATGATATTTCCTTTGAGATCGCGCGCGGCGAAGTGCTGGGCGTGGTCGGCGAATCCGGCGCCGGCAAATCCGTTACTGGCCTCGCCGTGATCGGCCTGATCGATCCGCCCGGCCGCATCGCCGGCGGGGAGATTTCGCTGTCCGGCCTCCGAATCGACAATCTCTCGCCGGAGGAACTGCGCCGTATCCGTGGCAAGCGCATCGGGATGATCTTCCAGGACCCGCTCACCAGCCTCAATCCGCTCTATCGTGTCGGTGATCAACTGATCGAGACCATCACCACCCATCTCAACCTGTCGGAAAGTGCGGCGCGCAAACGTGCGATCGATCTGCTCGCCGAAGTGGGCATTCCCGCGCCCGACAAACGGATCGACGCCTATCCGCACGAATTCTCCGGCGGCATGCGCCAGCGCGTCGTCATTGCGCTGGCGATCTGCGCCGAGCCGGAACTGATCATCGCGGATGAGCCGACCACCGCGCTCGACGTCTCGGTACAGGCGCAGATCATCGCCTTGATCAAGCGCCTCGGGCGCGACCACGGCACCGCGGTGATGCTGGTGACGCACGATATGGGCGTGATCGCCGAGACCTGCGATCGCGTCGCCGTGATGTATGCCGGCCGCATCGCCGAGATCGGCCCGGTGCAGGACGTGGTGCAGAGCCCGCTGCATCCCTATGCCAAGGGCCTGATGGGGGCGATCCCGACGCTGGCGGGCGACGCCGAGCGGCTCGTGCAAATCCCGGGCTCGATGCCGCGGCTATCCGCGATCCCGCCCGGCTGCTCCTTCAATCCGCGCTGTACGTTTGCCTTCGACCGCTGCCGGATCGAACGGCCGGAACCGCAAAGATACGGCGCGCAAGCCGTGGCCTGCCATCTCTATGACGCCGCCGCCAGGGACAATGCGGCATGAGTTCAGCCCCCTTCATCGACGTCAAGAACCTGCGCTGCCAGTTCGATGTTTCGAAACCCTGGCTCAACCGGGTGCTGGAAGGCGGCAAGCTGGAATATTTGAAAGCGGTCGACGGCGTTACGTTCGATATCGCCAAGGGCGAGACCTTCGCGCTGGTCGGTGAATCCGGTTCCGGCAAGACCACCGTGGCACGCATGGTGGTCGGGTTGTTGCCGCCGACCTCGGGCGAAGTCGTCATCGACGGCGTCTCGATGAGCGATCCGAAGCAGATGCAGGCGCGCCGGCAACTGCGCCGGCGCATCCAGATGATCTTCCAGGATCCCTATGCGAGCCTCAATCCGCGCTTCCGGGTCGATGCCATTATCGCCGAACCGATCCGCGCCTTCGACCTGATTCAGGGCGAGCGCGATATCAAGGCGCGGGTCGGTGAATTGCTCGGTCTGGTCGGCCTGCACCCCGACGACGGGCTGAAATTTCCGCACGAATTCTCCGGCGGCCAGCGGCAGCGCATCGCGATCGCGCGGGCGCTGGCATCGGAATCCGAGTTCATCGTCTGCGACGAGCCGACCTCGGCGCTCGACGTCTCCGTGCAGGCGCAGATCCTGAACCTGATGCGCGATCTGCAGGACAAATTTGGCCTGACCTACCTCTTCATCAGCCACAATCTGGCGGTGGTCCGGCATATGGCGACCCGCATCGGCGTGATGTATCTCGGCCGCATCGTCGAAATTGCGCCGGCGCGCGATTTGTTCGATCACCCGCGGATGCCCTACACCAAGATGCTGCTGGGCGCCGTGCCGGATCTGGCGATGTCCGGCCGCCAGCGGATTCCGGTCAAGGGCGAAATCCCCAATCCGATTAACCCGCCGCCTGGCTGTGCCTTCAATCCGCGCTGTCCGCTGGTGTTCGACCTCTGCCGCCAGCAAGCGCCTGCATTGATCGACGGCGTCGCCTGCCACGCCGTCAATCATCCGGCTTCTGCGGCTGTTCCAGCATGATCACGCGCATGGTAGCAAATCGGCACCAGGCGCCGGTTGGCAGTCAGCCCCGGCTGTGGTCAAGTGCATCAGCACCACGTTACCAGCGAGACATATCCCAATGAGCAAGATCAATCCCGATCCGTTCACCACGCGGCCTGAAATCGAAGGCACTTTCGGCGTCGTCACCTCGACGCACTGGATCGCTACCGCGGTCGGGATGGGCATTCTCGAAAAAGGCGGCAACGCCTTCGACGCCGGCGTCGCCACCGCCTTCACGCTGCAGGTGGTCGAGCCGCATTTGAACGGCCCGGGCGGCGACGTGCCGATCATCGTGCACGACACCAAACGGGGCCGCACCGAGGTGATTTGCGGCCAGGGTCCGGCGCCCGCGGGCGCCACCATCGCCCACTACCGCAGCGAGGGCCTCGAGATGGTGCCGGGCACGGGATTATTGGCGGCCTGCGTCCCCGGCACGTTCGAATCCTGGATGTTGTTGCTGCGCGATTACGGCACCATGAAACTCCGCGATGTGCTGGAACCCGCGATCGCCTATGCCCGTGACGGCTATCCGCTGGTCGAGCGCGCCTCTGCGACGATCCGGACCGTCGAGCAGTTGTTCCGGAACCACTGGACCACCTCGGCCGCGGTCTATCTGCCGAACAATGAGGTGCCGAAACCCGGCACGCTCTTCACCAACCCCAAAATGTCCGAAACCTATGCCCGCATCCTGAAAGAGGCTGAAAGCGCCGGCAGCGACCGCGTCGCCCAGATCGAGAGTGCGCGCAAGGCCTGGTCGCATGGCTTCGTTGCGGAAGCGATCGACAAATTCTGCCGCACCCAGGAGATCATGGATGTCACCGGCTCGCCGCATCGCGGCGTGCTCTCGGCCGACGACATGGCGCGCTGGCAGCCCACTATCGAAGCGCCGCTGACCTACGATTATGGGCGCTATACGGTCTGCAAGCCCGGCGTCTGGAGCCAGGGCCCGGTGATGCTGCAGCAGCTCGCGCTGTTGAAGGGATTTGAGCTCGACGGGCTCGATCCCGCAGGGCCGGAATTCATCCATCTGCAGATCGAATGCGCCAAACTGGCGTTCGCCGATCGCGAAAAATTCTACGGCGATCCCAAATTCACGGAGATCCCGATCTCGACGCTGTTGTCTGACGCGTATAATGACGAACGCCGCAAACTGATCTCGAAAGACAAGGCGTCGCTCGATTTCCTGCCCGGTTCGGTCGAAGGCTTCGGGTCAGTTGTAAAACTGCGCCGCGCGGAAGGCCATCGCGAAGCCGTCGGCGCGATGGGCGCCGGCGAGCCCACCGTGGGCCGCTTCGGCGAAGTGCGCGGCGACACCGTGCATTTCGACATCATCGACCAGGCCGGCAACATGATCTCGGCGACGCCATCCGGCGGCTGGCTGCAATCCTCGCCGGTCATTCCGGACATCGGCTTCTGCCTCGGCAGCCGCGCGCAGATGTTCTGGCTTGAGGAAAATCATCCCGCGGCGCTCGCGCCCGGCAAGCGTCCGCGCACCACGCTCTCGCCCACCATGGCGCTGCGCGACGGCGAGCCGTACATGGCCTGGGGTTCGCCCGGCGGCGACCAGCAGGATCAATGGACCACGCAATTTTTCCTGCGGCACGTGCACGCCAACATGAACCTGCAGGAAGCGATCGACGCGCCGGCATGGCATTCCGAACATTTCCCGATTTCGTTCTGGCCGCGCACCGCGCGCCCCGGCGTGCTCGTGCTCGAAAACCGCGTACCGAAGGCCACCGTCGATACATTGAAAGGCCGCGGCCACATCGTCGAGACCGGCCCGGACTGGTCGGAAGGCCGCCTCACCGCGGCCTCGAAAGTCGGCCGGCGCCGCCGCGCCGCCGCCAATCCGCGCGGCATGCAGGGCTACGCGGCTGGCCGATAGGGGCAAGGAACAAGATGGGATATAAAGGCTAAGATGACCTGGTCGATCATCGCCCGCGACACCACGACTGGCCAGTTCGGCATCGCAGTCGCGACACGGTTCTTCGCCGTGGGCGCTCGCGTCCCCTATATCGCCGCCGGCATCGGCGCAATCGCAACGCAAGCCCTGACCAACCAGTATTACGGCATCGACGGCCTAAAACTGCTGCGCGACGGCCACAGCCCGCGCGGCGTCATCGACGCATTGATCGCAGCCGATAGCGGCCACGCCAGCCGGCAACTGCACCTGATGGATGCCAGCGGCCGCGTCGCTGCCTATACCGGCCGCGAATGCGTCGACTGGTGCGGGCATATCGAGGGCGACGGCTTCTCGATCGCCGGCAACATGCTGGCGGGCGCGCGAGTGCTGGACGACACCGCGAGCGCTTACGCAGAACACAAGACACTGCCGTTTGCGCAACGCCTGATCGCCGCGATGGTTGCCGGCGAAGCCGCCGGCGGCGACAAGCGCGGCAAGCAATCGGCGGCACTTTTGATTTACGGCGAGGAAGAATGGGCCGATCTCGATCTGCGCGTCGATGACCATAGCGATCCGCTCGCTGAGTTGGCGCGCCTCGAATCTGTGAGCCGGGAGCGCTGGACGCATTTCCGGCAGTTCCTGCCCAGCCGCAGGAATCCAGCCGGAATTACCGACCGCGGCACCATCGATGCAGGAATTCAAGCGAGCCTCGAAGCCGCGATTGCGGGCAAGCGATGACCGCAACCCCGCTGATCGAAATCGAGGGCCTGCGGGTCACCTTCCATGGCGACGCCGGCCGCACCATCCATGCGGTCGATCAGGTCGACCTCAGTGTGGCCCAGGGTGCGACGCTCGGCCTTGTCGGCGAATCCGGCTGCGGAAAAAGCGTGACGTCGCTGGCGATTATGGGCCTGCTGTCGAAACAATCCGCCGAAGTCGCGGGCTCGATCCGGTTCGACGGCTTCGATCTGCTCGCGGTGCCGGACCAGACCCTGCGCGATCTGCGCGGCAACCGGCTCGCAATGATCTTCCAGGAGCCGATGACCTCGCTCAATCCGAGTTTTACGATCGGCGACCAGATCATCGAGACCATCCTGCGCCACCGCGGCGGTTCGCGGCGGGCGGCGCGGCAGCGCGCCATCGAACTTTTGCGCCGCGTTCACATCCCCTCGCCGGAGCGGCGTATCGACGATTATCCCCACAAGCTGTCGGGCGGCATGCGCCAGCGCGTCATGATCGCGATCGCGCTGGCGTGCGATCCGAAACTGCTGATCGCGGACGAACCGACCACGGCGCTCGACGTCACCCTGCAGGCGCAAATCCTCGAGCTGATGCGCGAGCTGAAGGCCGCAAGCAACGCCGCGATCATTCTGATCACCCACGATCTCGGCGTGGTGGCCGAGGTCTGCGACGAGGTCGCGGTGATGTATGCCGGCGAGATCGTCGAACGCGCGCCGGTCAATGAATTGTTTGCGAGTCCGCAGCATCCCTACACGGTCGGCCTGCTCGGCTCGATCCCGCGGCTTGATCGTCAGGCCGAGCATCTGGCCACCATCGAGGGCATGGTGCCCAACATGGCGAACCCACCGCGCGGCTGCCGTTTCGCCGCGCGCTGTCCGTTTGTTGGCCAGGCCTGCATCGAGGCGCCGCCGCCGCTGGTTGCGGTGAGCGCTGCGCACCTGTCGCGCTGCATCAAGGCGCCGCTCGAGAGGTTGGTGTCGTGACCGCATTGCTGGAGGTCGAAGACCTACAAAAATACTTCGTCGCGGAACGTTCGGTGTTCGGCCGGCCGACCGCGCACGTCAAGGCGGTCGACGGCGTCTCCTTCAAGGTCGAGCGCGGCAAGACGCTCGGGCTGGTCGGCGAGTCCGGCTGCGGAAAATCGACCGTGAGCCGGCTGGTATTGCGGCTGATCGAAGCGGATTCGGGTCGCATCAGCTTCGAGGGCCGCGACCTGCTCGCACTGGGGGCGAACGAACTGCGCAGCTTCCGGCGCGAAGCGCAGATCATTTTTCAGGACCCCTATGCGTCGCTCAATCCGCGCATGACCGTCAGCCAGATCCTGACCGAGCCGCTGGCGCTACATGATCTGGTGCCGCCGTCGCGCCGTCAGCAGCGCGTGCAGGAACTGCTGCGGCTGGTCGGACTGGAGCCGCGCTTCGCGCGCCGCTATCCCCATGAATTTTCCGGCGGCCAGCGCCAGCGGATCGCGATCGCGCGGGCGCTGGCGGTCGAGCCGAAACTGATCGTCTGCGATGAACCGGTGTCGGCGCTCGATGTCTCGATCCGCTCGCAGATCCTGAACCTGCTGCGCGATCTGCAGGACCGGCTCGGCCTCGCCTACATCTTCGTCTCGCATGACCTCGCGGTCGTGAAGCATATCGCCGACCGTGTCGCCGTGATGAATCTCGGCGAGATCGTCGAAACCGCCGATACCCAGGCCTTGTTCGCGACGCCACGCCATCCCTATAGCCGCGCGCTGCTGTCGGCGATCCCGATGCCCAATCCGCGTGCAAAACGCAGCCCGCTGCTGTTGCGGGGCGAGATGCCGAGCGCACTGAATCCGCCGTCCGGCTGCCGCTTTCACACGCGCTGCCCTTATGTGATCGATCGCTGCCGCATCGAGCGGCCGAAGCTGCTTAACGACGCGGCAGGTCATGCCACCGCATGTCATCGCGCCGGCGAACTGCCGCCGGCGGACGCGAACCGGTCCGATACGCAATTTTCCCCGGCGCTGGAACGATTGGTTGCGGCCTTCAGTGCGCGAACGGAAGTACCGGCGTCCTCCGGGGTTGATATAGTCGGGACGACACCAACGGCGGTGTAATCGTGGATACAGGAACAGGGCGATGAAAATCTTGCATTTGGCGGTGGCCGCGGCAGCATTGTTGCTTTCTCTGGGCGCGGGCGCCAATGCCCAGACCACCCTGCGCATCGGGCTGGCCGAGGACCCCGATATTCTCGATCCGACGCTGGCGCGCACCTATGTCGGCCGCATCGTGTTCTCCGCCGTCTGCGACAAGCTGTTCGATATCGACGACAAGCTCAACATTGTGCCGCAGCTGGCGCTATCCTACGAAACCTCGGCCGACGGCAAGGCGATGACGATCAAGCTGCGGCCCGGCGTCAAGTTTCAGGACGGCGAACCGCTCGACGCGGAAGCTGCGAAATTCTCGATCGAGCGCCACATGACGATGCAGGCCTCGTTCCGCAAATCCGAACTGTCGAGCGTGGATCATGTCGAGGTGGTCGATCCCCTGACCATCAAGCTGGTCCTCAAGACCCCATACTCGCCGCTGATCGCCCAGCTCACCGATCGCGCCGGCATGATGGTCTCACCCAAGGCGGCGAAGGAGGAAGGCGACAAATTCGGGCAGCATCCGGTTTGCGCCGGCCCGTATAAGTTCGTCGAACGCGTGCCGCAGGACCGCATGGTGTTCGAGAAATTCGCCGATTACTGGAACAAGGATAATGTCTTCATCGACAAGATCGTGTTCCTGCCCATCGTCGATGCCACCGTCCGGCTCGCCAATCTGAAATCCGGCGGGCTAGACTTGGCCGAACGCGTGCTGGCGACCGACCTCAAGGACATCCGTGCCGACCCCAGGCTTGTGCTGTCGACCGTGCCCGAACTCGGCTATCTCGGCCTCACCATCAACATCGCCAATGACAAGACAAAAGGTGGGCTCAGTCAGTCGGTGAAGGTGCGGCAGGCACTCGATCTGTCGATCGACCGCGAGGCGATCAACCAGGTCGTGTTCAATGGCGAGTTCACGCCGGGCAATCAGTGGGTCAGCCCCACCCATCCCTTTTATCAGAAGGCGTTTCCGATTCAGCCGCGCAATATCGAAAAGGCCAAGGCGCTGCTGAAAGAGGCCGGCGTCGCCCTGCCCGTCACCGTCGATTACATGGTGACCAAAGGCGCCGAGAACGAAGCCGTAGCCCAGGTCGTCCAGTCGATGGCGGCGGAGGCCGGCTTCGACCTCAAGATCCGCGTCATTGAGTTCGCGACGTCGTTCAAGCAGGCCCAGGCCGGCGAGTTCCAGGTGTTCCAGATCAACTGGAGCGGCCGCATCGACCCCGACGGCAATTCCTATGTGTTCATGCATAGCAAGGCGCCGCAGAACGACGGCGGCTATTCCAATCCGGAGGCCGACAAATTGATGGACGACGGCCGCCTCGCCTCCGATCCGGCGCAGCGCAAGGCGATCTATGAAAAGCTGACCAAGATCCTGCTCGAGGAAGAGCCGATCATCTACCTCTATCACCGCCAGCTGTTGTTCGCGCATACCACCAAGCTCGAGGGATTCAAGCCAATGCCGGACGGGCTGGTGCGCGTGATCGGGCTGAAGCTGAAATGATGATGGCTGCGGGCGAGGCCTGTTCATGCTGAGTTTTCTCACCAAGCGCCTCGCCCAGCTGGTTCCGACGCTGTTCTTCGTGTCGATCCTGATCTTTTCGCTGCAGCATCTGCTGCCTGGCGATCCCGCGCTGGTGATGGCCGGCGAGGAACGCGACCCGGCGGTGATCGAAAAAATCCGCCAGCAATACCGGCTCGATCGGCCGATCCCGGTGCAATATTACTATTGGGTCAAGGGTGTCGTCTCCGGCGACTTCGGCGAGTCACTCCGCATCAAGGTGCCGGTGCTCGAACTGATCGAGCAGAAACTCCCGGTCACCATCCAGCTAGGGTCGATGGCGATCGTGATCGCGTTTCTGATCGGCATTCCGGCCGGCATCGTTTCGGCGGTCAAGAAAGGCACCGCCTGGGACTATGGCGCCAATTTGTTTGCGCTGTGGGGCATCTCGACGCCAAACTTCTGGCTCGGGATCCTGCTGATCTTCCTGTTCTCGATCAAACTCGGATGGCTACCGGCGTCAGGCTACGTGCCGTTGTCCGAAAACTGGCGCGCCAGTCTCGCTGCCACCATCATGCCGGCCTTTGTGCTCGGCAATGCCATCGCCGCGATCCTGATGCGGCATACCCGCAGTGCGATGCTGCAGGTGCTCGAAAGCGATTATGTCCGCACCGCGCGCGCCAAGGGACTATCCGAGCGCGTGGTGATCCTCAAGCACGCGATGCGCAATGCGTTGACGCCGGTGATCACGCTCGGCGCGCTCGAACTCGGCACGCTGCTGTCGGGCGCGGTGCTCACCGAACAGATCTTTTCGATTCCAGGCTTCGGCAAGCTGATCGTCGATGCCGTGTTCAACCGCGATTACGCCGTCGTACAGGGCGTCGTGCTGGTGACGGCGACCGTCTACATCATGCTGAACCTGATCGCCGACATCGCCTACATCCTCGTCAACCCGCGGCTGAGGGCGTGAGCGCATGACCGACGCAACGCTTGGCGCCATCCAAATCGCTACCGACGACGAGATGGAAAGCCCGGCCCGGCGCGCCTTGCGCCGGCTGTTCCGGCGCAAGGGGGCCGTGGTTGGATTAGTGGTCATCGCCGTGTTCATTTTGCTCGCGCTGTTTGCGCCAGTCATTGCGCCCTATGATCCGGTGGCGACGAGCTGGTCGCTGGTGCGCAAGCCGCCGTCGGCGCTGCACTGGTTCGGCACCGACGATCTCGGTCGCGACATCCTGAGCCGGGTGATCTATGGCGCACGCGCCTCGCTGACGGCAGGCGCGATCTCGGTCGGGATTGCGCTCGGCATCGGCGTGCCGTTCGGGCTGCTGTCGGGGTATCGCGGCGGTTTCATCGACGCCCTGATCAGCCGCATCACCGATGCCATGCTGGCCTGCCCGTTCCTGATCCTGGCGATCGCACTCGCGGCGTTTCTCGGCCCAAGCCTCGGCAACGCCATGATCGCGATCGGGATTACCACGACGCCGATTTTCGTGCGGCTGACGCGCGGCCAGACCATGAGCGTCAAGGTCGAGGATTATGTCGAGGCCGCACGCGCCATGGGCAATCCACGCTGGCGGATCGCGCTGTTTCATATCCTGCCGAACATCATGCCGGCGCTGCTGGTGCAGGCGACGCTGTCGATCGCCGCCGCCATCATCGCCGAGGCGGCGCTGTCGTTCCTCGGCCTCGGCCAGCAGCCGCCCGCGCCGTCCTGGGGCAGCATGCTCAATGCCGCTCAGCGCTTCCTGAGCAACGCGCCATGGATGGCACTGTGGCCGGGCTTGGGGATTTTCCTGGTGGTGCTCAGTTTCAACCTGGTCGGCGATGGCCTGCGCGACGCGCTTGATCCACGGGCGCGATGAGATTTCGGTCAGGGCACTTAGTTCACTATTTTCGCTTCCCCGTCGGCCCAGTTCAGGAACACGGCAATTACCTTGCTGAGATGATGAGGTCCGCAAAATCCTTCAAAAGTGTGATCTCTTACCCTGCACACATACCAGTCGCTATCTCCGTCGAGACGGATCTCATCGAATGCTCGACCGAATAATTCCGTATCCGTGAGCTTAACTTTGAATGCCCATCCAGGATTGTCCAATGTCTGGATCGAAACACCGTACTGATGTTCCCAACACCCATCACAGTGCGAACTGTACCATTCCTGAAGGCGTTTTAGTGTGTCTGTAACAGGACTAACCATTCCGCCGTCTCGTCTCACCTAGCTAAGTTTAGGTAGTTTCGAACTCAGATCACCACCTCCCGCATCACGCGGCGACAATCCATTTCGTATTCCAGATCGACCACCGGCGGCCGGGCGAAATGCCAGGTCAGGCCCGAACGCAGCGCGCCGTGGCGAACCAGTTCGTCGGCGAGCACGTGATGAAAATCGCGGATCGAATAGGCTTGCGCTGCGGTGGTGTCCTTCCAGCCGAACCCGAAGGTTTCGAGACGGTTTTCCATCTCGTTGACGGTGCGCTGCACCTTCTCCTTCAGGCCTTCCGGGCTGGCGTCGCGGTATCGCACGATCCGTTCGGGATAGCTGCCGCTGCCGCCACGGGTTTCGGCGCCGCCGGCGATCACGAAGGTCGGCGTCTTGCCCTTGCTCGGCCGCGTAAACGAAAACGCATAAAATGACGGCTCGGATGGCGGATCGATTTCCGGACAGACATTGCTGCGCGCCACCGGATTGGTCGTACCGTCGAACAGGCACCATTCCGCTAATGTCTTGACGTAGTGCTGGTTGAAGGCGCGAAAGCCGTCCTCGGTGAAGGTTGCGGGCGAGCGCAACTCACAGGCGCAGAACGAGGTCAGCGGCCGTCCCGCCGCGCCGAGATATTTCGCGATCTGCTCGAAGCCTTCGGCCAGCGGCAGCATGCGATCAAACCGCACGCGCTCGATCTCGAAGCCCGGATCGGCCGCGGCGCCGCTCGAATACTGGAACACTGCCGGGATGAACCGGTAATTGCCGGCCGAGAAATCCTGTATCGTCATGTTGGTGCCCTCTGGTTACGCCGTCATCATGGCATGCAGAGGAGGTGAGCGCCATCGGACGCATCGCAGAGGCGCCTGCCGGAGCAGCAGATCGGAGAGCCCACCGAACGCAAACGGCGGCCGAAGCCGCCGTCACGCAATACCCTTGTACGGCCGTGCCTCAGGTCGGCTTGAGCCCCTTCTGATCGAGGTCGAAATCGGCGATTTCCTTGGCCCGCTCGGACTCGGCACTGGCGCGGTGATCGGTGGCGAGCACCACGTAGACCGCCGGCAGCACGAACAGCGTGAACAACGTGCCGATCGACATGCCGGAGACCACGACGAGGCCGATCGAGAACCGGCTTGCCGCGCCCGCGCCTGACGCCGTCAGCAACGGAATCAGGCCGGTCACCATCGCCGCCGTCGTCATCAGGATCGGGCGCAGCCGAACCCGCGCCGCCATCTCGATCGCCGAGCGCCGGTCGAGCCCCTCATTGAGCTGCAGCTCGTTGGCGAACTCGACCATCAGGATGCCGTGCTTGCTGATCAGCCCGACCAGCGTCAGCAGGCCGACCTGGGTGTAGATGTTCATGGTGGCAGCGCCAAAGAACAGCGGCAGCATGGCGCCCACGATCGCCATGGGAACGCTGACCATGATCACCAGCGGATCGCGCAGGCTTTCGAACTGTGCGGCCAGCACCAGGAAGATGATGATCAGCGCAAAGCCGAAGGTGACCGCGAGCTGGTTGCCTTCCTGCACATATTGCCGGGAATCCGCCAGATAATCGTGGCTGAAGCCGGCCGGCAGGTTCTTGGCCTGGGCCTCCAGGAAATCCACGGCCTGTCCGACGGTCACGCCGGGCATCGGCACGGCCGAGAAGGTCGCGGAGTTCAGCTGGTTGTAATGCGTCAGCGCATTGGGATCGGTGCCGGTCTCGATCGAAACCAATGTCGACAGCGGCACCTGCTGACCGGTCGCACTCGACACATAATATTCGCCGAGGGATTCCGGCGACAGCCGCTTGTCGCGCGGCACCTGCGGAATCACCTGATACGACCGCCCCTCAAGGTTGAAGCGGTTGACGTAATTGCCGCCGAGCAGCGTCGCCAGCGTATTGCCGATGCTCAGCATGGTGATGCCGAGATCGCTAGCCTTGGAGCGGTCGATCTTGATCCGCACCACCGGCTGGTTGAAGTCGAGGTCACTGTCGGAGACGATGAACATGCCGCTCTTGCGCGCGGCGTCCTTCAGCTTCACCATCTGCTCATAGACCGACTGGAAGCCGTTGGTGGAGCTGATCACCATCTGCACCGGCAAACCGCCGGGACCACCGGGCAATGGCGGCAGGTTGAAGGCGAACGCATTGACGCCCTCGATCTTGCTGAGTTGCGCCTGCACCAGCGGCTTCAGCTTGATCGCCGAGCGCTCCCGCTCGTCCCACGGCTTGAGCAGCATGCCGGCGATACCGCCTTGCGGGCCGTTGATGCCGTTCAGGATGAAGCGGAGATCGGTTTCGGGGAAGGTGGCAAAGGCCTTGTCGAGCTTCTCGCCGTAGAAATCCGCATAATCGATGTTGGCGTATTTCGGCGCCTTGGTCACCGCGAACACGATGCCCTGGTCCTCCTCGGGCGCGAGTTCCTTTGACGTGTGCATATAGAGGAAGCCGACCAGGCCCAGGATCGTCAACGCAAACAGCGCGGTGATCGGGCGATAGTCGAGCGAGCGATCGAGCTGCCGGCCGTACCAGCGCGTCATCGAACCGAACACACGGTTGACGAGCTTGGCAAACCGCCCTTCCTCAGCGCTCTTGAGGAACACCGAGCACATCATCGGCGACAGCGTCAGCGCGATGACGCCGGATACGATGACCGAACCGGCCAATGTAAACGCGAATTCCCGAAACAGCGCACCGGTGAGGCCGCCAAGGAAGCCGATCGGCGCATACACCGCCGCCAGCGTGATCGTCATCGAAATGACGGGGCCGACGATCTCGCGCGCGCCTTGCATGGCGGCCTGCACCGGAGGTTTGCCTTCCTCCAGATGCCGGTGGATGTTCTCCACCACCACGATGGCGTCGTCGACCACGAGACCGATCGCGAGCACCATCGCCAGCAAGGTCAATAGATTGATGCTGAAGCCCATCACCAGCATCAGGCTGCAGACGCCGATCAGCGATAGCGGAATCGTCACCACAGGGATGATCACCGATCGAAGCGAAGCAAGGAACAGGAAGATCACCACGACCACGATCAGGATCGCCTCGCCGAGGGTTTTTTCCACCTCGTCGATCGACGACTGAATGAACTTGGTCGAATCGTAGGCCACCTTCATCTTCATGGAAGGCGGCAGATTGCGCTCGAGTTCAGGAAACAATGCGCGGACACCCTTGACCAGGGTCAGCGGGTTGCCCTGCGGCGTCGCCTGTACGCCGATGAAGATCGCATGTTCGCCGTTGAAGGCGACGCTGGCGTCGGTGCTTTGCGCCGCGAGCTCAACAGCGGCGATGTCCTCCATCCGCACGAAACCGCCGTCCTTGGCTTTGACGATCATGCGCTTGAACTGATCGATATTCTGCAGATCGGTATTGGTCGAGACGTTGGAGACGATGAAATAGCCCTTGGACTGGCCCGCGGCGGCCTGGAAGTTGTTGGCGGCGATCGCAGCGGAAACATCGAGCGGCGAAACGCCGCGGCCGGCCATGCGGACGGGATCGAGCCACAAGCGCATCGCAAAGGTCTGGCCGCCGAGAATATCGGCGGAGGCGACGCCATCGACGGTGGACAGCACCGGTTGAACGACGCGCGTCAGATAGTCCGAGATCGCCGATCCCGACAGTGTTTCACTGGAGAAACCGAGATACATCACGGCCGTGGTCTGGCCGGTGGTCTTGGTCACGATCGGATCGTTGGATTCCTTCGGGATCAGATATTTGACCGAATTCACCTTGGCGAGCACTTCGGTCAGCGCCTGGTTGGGATCGAAGTTCAGCTTGATGTAGACCTGGATCGTGCTGGTGCCGAGCACCGACGACGACGTCATGTAGTCGACGCCTTCGGCAGAGGCGACGGCCTGCTCGATCGGCGTCGTGATGAAGCCCTGGATCAGGTCGGCCGACGCGCCCGGATAGACCGTCGTGACGTTGACCACCGTGTTCGACAGTTTCGGATATTGCCGGATCGGCAGGCTGGTCGCGGCCTTGAATCCGATCAACAGGATCAGAAGGCTCACAACCAGCGCCAACACCGGCCGCTTGATAAAGATGTCGGTCCAGACCATCGCTCAGCTCCGAAAATCAGTAGCGCGGCACATCTGCCGGGATCGGCGGCGCGGGGTCGGGCGAGATAGAGACCGCCGCGCCCGATTGCAGCTTGAGCTGGCCGACCGCGACCACGCGATCGCCGGGCTTCACGCCGCTGAGGATCTCGGTCCTGCCCTCAATCCGGTTACCGGTCCGCACGAAGGTGCGAACCGCGCTCAGGCTGGTCTTGCCGTCGTCCTCTTTCTTCTCGGTGATCAGGAAGACCGAATCGCCGTAGAGCGTGTAATCGACGGCGGTTTCCGGAACCGTGACGACCGCCGGCTTGTCCGGCAGAACCACCGTCGTGGTCGTGAACATGCCGGGCTTGAGGATGCGATCGGGATTGGCGATCGTCGCCTGAACATGGATGTTGCGGGTGTCGGCCGAGATCTGAGGTTCGATCGCGGTGATCTTTCCCTCAAAATTGCGCTTCGGATAGGCATCGACCACGACCCGCACGGTCTGTCCGACCTTGAGTTGCGCGCTCTGCTTCTCGGTCACCGTGAAGTTGGCGTACAGCATCGACAGGTCAGTCAATGTGACGATCTGGGTGCCCGCCGTGAGGAACTGGCCGACCTCGACATGACGAACGCCGAGTTCTCCGTCGAACGGCGCCCGCACCAGTTTCTGCGAAATGATCGCCTCGGTCTTTGCGATACCCGCGGTGGCCTGGTCGTAGGCCGCCTGCGCCTGATCGACGGTGGCCTGCGGGCCGAACTGCTTTGCAGCGAGCTGCTTGGCGCGATCGAGCGACAATTGCGCCACCACTGCCTGCGCCTTGAAGCTGGCGAGATCGCCCTGGTCGGGAGCGTCGAACAATTGCACCAGCGGGCTGCCCGCTTTCACGGTTGAGCCTGCTTCGAACATGATGGCGGTGATGCGCCCGCCGACATCGGACGTGACATTCACTTGATGCACGGCAGCGAGATCACCGACCGCCGTCTGCAGGTTCGGAATCACCTCGGACTTGGCCACGGCAATGCTGACCGGTGTCGGCGGCGGCTTATTGTTGGCGAAGAACTCCGCGATCATGTGGCTGCGGAAAGCGTTGAAGCCAACCAGTGCGCCGACCAGCAGCGCCAACAGCAATCCAACGATGATGAACCAGCGCACCATCCGGACCGGACGCGCCTTCGGCTTTTCGGCAATCGGCTTGCCGGCGATGTGAGCTTCAGTCGCAATGTTCATATCATGCACTTTCTACAGCGGTCCGTTGCGCCGGTTCCGGCATCAGGCCGCGGCTCAAATGAGAAGCAATTGCGGCCTCGTGAAATCCGATTCCGCGGAGAAGAAATTCGCAAAGCTGACGTTCGAAATCGGTCGTATTGCCGTAGGGCAGACAAGGAACGGCCGGCAGTCTTGAAAGCGCGGCCATCAGTACGGTGTGATGCGCAAACCAGAACAGATTGAGCGGCTCACCCCCGATCCGCGACGCATCGCCGGCCGCCACGGCGCGATCGAGCGACGCAACAAACGCCGGTCCGATCAGGTTCCCAACCTTGGCATAGAGCAGCCGCGCGAATTCGCCGTCATCCAAATGGCTGGTGGTCATCAGCCGCAAGCGTTGCGCCTCCTCATGATCGGAACCATCGGAGATACTTAGGAAGTGCCGGACCATGCCCTTGATGAGTTCGACCAGGGTCGCGGTCGACGGCTCAAGGCCCAATAGATGCGCGAGGTCTGGATCGGCCTCGCACTCCTCGGCCAGGATCTCGGCGTAAAGCGCGGCCTTGGAGGGAAAGTGCTTGAAAAGGAGGGCTTCGGAGATCGCGGCCGCCGCCGCGACACTCTTGGTCGTGGTGCCTGCAAAGCCGTTACGGGCAAAGCAGCGCTTGGCGGCACCGAGGATCAATTGCCGCCGCAGGTCACTGGTCATGCGCAGGGTTGACATGGTGTGCGTGAGTAATCACTCACCAAATTGGTGTCAAGAAATTTTATTACGTCGCATCAATATCCTGGCGCGACAAATGGACCTAATTCCCGGCGAGCCGCGGTTCGACACATCAGCGGCGGGTCGCACCGGCCAGTCGCCCACCCACCCGGCACCCGATTGACGAGACCCGATTTCGGTGCGGGACTGGGGACCGCGCCGGGTGTTCGGAGAGACCGAAAACGGCATATCGGTCTCGACCCAGAGAGTAAGGCAGCATGAATCCAGATGCGCGAGAGCTCGCGGCCCATTTCGACATCGAGAAATTGACCCCGGAATTCTATGCCAACCCCTACCCGACCTATCGGGCGCTGCGGGAGAATGAGCCGGTCAAGCGATTGCCGAACGGTTCCTACTTCCTGACGCGCTATGACGACCTGATCACCGCCTACAAAAGCACGAAACTGTTCTCTTCCGACAAGCGACGCGAGTTCGCGCCGAAATACGGCGTCTCGCTTCTGTATGAGCACCACACCACCAGCCTCGTGTTCAACGACCCGCCCGCGCACACGCGAGTGCGGCGGCTGATCATGGGCGCACTGTCGCCGCGCGCGATCGCGGCGATGGAGCCCGATCTGATCGCGCTGGTGGAGCGCCTGCTGGACCGGCTTGCCGCGAAGAACGATGTCGACCTGATCGAGGATTTTGCCGCCGCGATCCCGATCGAAGTGATCGGCAATCTGCTTGATGTGCCGCATGACGAGCGCGCGCCGTTACGCGACTGGTCGCTGGCGATTCTGGGCGCGCTGGAGCCCGTGATCGGCCCGGAGGCGTTCGCGCGCGGCAATAAGGCCGTAAAGGATTTCCTTGTCTATCTCGAAGGGCTGGTAGAACGACGCCGCGCAACACCCGGCGATCCGCAACATGACGTGCTGACACGCCTCATTCAGGGCGAGGACAATGGCGAGCGTCTGACCTCAAAGGAGCTGCTGCATAATTGCATCTTCCTGCTCAATGCCGGGCATGAGACCACCACCAATTTGATCGGCAACGGGCTGGTGGCGCTGTCGGAGAACCCCGCACAGAAACAACGCCTGATCGAACGGCCCGATCTGATCAAGACCGCGGTCGAGGAAATCCTGCGGTTCGAAAGTTCGAACCAGCTCGGCAACCGCATGACGACCGAGCCGGTTGAATTCGGCGGCATCGCTCTGCCGGCCGGCACGCCGGTGACGCTGTGCATCGGCGCGGCGAACCGCGACCCCGCGCAATTCACCGACCCGGAAAACCTCGACATCGGCCGCACGCCGAACCGTCACCTCGCCTTCGCCAGCGGTCCGCACCAATGCGCCGGCATGGCGCTGGCGCGTCTCGAAGGCGCGATCGCGATGTCGCGGTTTCTTGCGCGATTTCCGGGCTACGCGCTAAAGGGCGCACCGGTGCGCGGCGGCCGGGTTCGCTTCAGAGGATTTTCGAGCGTGCCGTGTGTGGTAGATCGATGACCTCATGGTGAGGAGGCGCGCTCCCGGCAGCGCTCTTGCGCTGTCCGGTGCGCCGTCTCGAACCATGGCGAGGATGAACTCCATCCTTCGAGACGCGAGCCAAGAGGCCGCTCAAAGGCCGTAAACAAACGACATCCCTCATCCTGAGGAGCATCGCGTAAGCGATGCGGCTCGAAGGATGGCTGCGAATGACGGTGGTACAAGCTGCCATCCTTCGAGACGGCCGCTTCGCGGCCTCCTCAGGATGAGGTCTCTATTTGGCCATCGCTTCAATCAGACCATCGTCCGATGCCGCTCGATGCAGGTCCGCAAAACCTCGTCCATCGGCTTTTCCCACCAAATGTTGGAAAAAATCTCGATCTCGGAATAGCCGCCAAAGCCTTGCGCCTCGACCGCGGCCCGCACCGATTTGATGTCGATCACGCCGTCGCCCATCATGCCGCGGTCGTTGAGGATATCCTTCGTCGGCACCATCCAGTCGCAGACATGGAACGCCAGCAGGCGATCCTTGCCGGCGCGAGCGATCTGCGGCATCAGTTCGGGATCCCACCAGATGTGATAGACGTCGAGCGCGACACCGAGCATACCAGTGCGCTGCGGATCGAGCCGGTCGCAGATATCGAGCGCCTGTTTGGTCGTATTCACGCAGGCGCGGTCGGCGGCATAGGCCGGATGCAGCGGCTCGATCGCGAGCGGCATGTTGGCTTGCCGGGCATAGACCAGCATCTCGGCGATCGCGTCGTCGATTTGCGCGCGGGCACCGGCGATATCCTTTGATACCACGCTGCCCGGCCGCGAATATTGCGGCAGGCCGCCGGCCACCAGCACGATGCAGGGCGCGCCCAACGCCTTGGCCTCATCAATGGCGCGGCGGTTGTCGTCGCGCACCTCGCTGCGATGCGCCGCATCCGACGTGAACATGCCGCCGCGGCAATAACCCGTCAGTTCAAGCCCGGCATCGCGCACCGCGCGCACCGCGCGATCAAGACCGACGGTCGCGACCTGATCCCGCCAGGGATCGATGGCGCGGATGCCATGCCGCGCGCAGGCCTCGATGATCTCAGTCAGGTCGCCTTGCTTGCGGACCGTCGCGGTGTTCAGCGACAGCCAGCGATGATCGCCCGAAAAATCCCGCATCAGGGTTCGATGCCACGCAGCGCGAGCACGGCCTTCATCCGCCGTGTCGCCAGTTCAGGATTGGCGAGCAAGCCCGCTTTGTCCGCAAGGCGGAACAGCTCGGCCAGATGCAGGGTCGAGCGCGTGCTCTCCTGCCCGCCGACCATCGTGAAATGATCCTGATGACCGTTGAGATAGGCCATGAACACGACGCCGGTCTTGTAGAAGCGGGTCGGCGCCTTGAAGATATGTCGCGACAGCGGCACCGTCGGCTCGAGCACGTCGCGGAAGCCGGCTTCGTCCCCCGCGGCCAGCCGCGACAGCGCATAGGACGCCGCCGGCGCGATGGCATCGAAGATGCCGAGCAGCGCGTGCGAGAAGCCCTCGTCGTCGCCGGCGATCAGTTCGGCGTAATTGAAATCGTCGCCGGTATACATCTTGACGTTCTTGTCGAGCCGCCGGCGCATGTCGATCTCGCGCTGCTTGTCGAGCAGCGAGACCTTGACGCCGTCGACCTTGGCGGCATTGCCATTGATGATACCGACCGCGGTATCCATGGCCTGGTCGAGGCTTGAAGTGCCCCAGTAGTTCGCTAGCGCCGGATCGAACATGTCGCCGAGCCAGTGAATGATGACGGGCTCGCGAACCTGCGACAGCACCCGGTTATAGACCTTGGCGTAGTCATCGGCGTTGCGGCCGAGGTTGGCCAATGCGCGCGACGCCATCAGGATGATGCGGCCGCCGACCTTCTCGACCGCCGCGATCTGTTCCTCATAGGCGCGGATCACGTCGTCGATCGTTTTGGCATCCTCCACCGCGAGGTGATCGGTGCCGGCGCCGGAAAACACCAGCGCGCCACCCCTCGCTTTCGCCGCAGCCACCGAACGCGTGATCAATTCCAGCGATGTCGGCCAGTCCAGGCCCATGCCGCGCTGCGCGGTGTCCATCGCCTCGGCAACACCGAGACCGAGATCCCAGACGTGCTCGCGGAACGCGATGGTCTTGTCCCAGTCGACGGCAGCGTTAAGCCACGGATCGACATCGGCCATCGGGTCGGCCACGATATGCGCCGCGGAAAACGCCACGCGGTTGAGCGTGCCCTGAAGTTTTGATGGAAACGTCCGCGATGCCGCGAGACGATAGGTCTCGACGCTGCGATCCGCGGTCGGCAGTTTCAGCTGATACGATGAGGCCGGCATAACTGGCTTGTTCATGGCTTGGTCCTCACACCTTGATCGGGGTGACGTCGATCCAGCGCCGCTCGCGCCAGCTCTGCAGCGCGCATTCGGCGAGCTGCACGCCCTTGGCGCCTTCCAGCAACGTATACTTGTAGGGCGCATCCTCGCAGACGTGGCGGATGAACATCTCCCACTGCTCCTTGAAGCCGTTGTCGTAGGTGACGTTCTCCGGCAGCTTCTGCCAATCGGCATAGAAATCATGCATGCGCTTCTCGTCCGGATTCCACACCGGCCGTGGCGTAGCCTGGCGCGCCTGAATCATGCATTCGGTGAGGCCCGCGACCGCCGAACCATGGGTACCGTCGACCTGGAAGGTAACGAGATCGTCGCGATAGACCCGCGTGACCCAGGACATGTTGATGTGCGCGATCACGCCGCCCTTGAGCCGGAACGTCGCGTAAGCGGAATCATCCGCCGTCGCGGTATATTTCTTGTTCTTCTCGTCGAAACGCTCGGGGATATCGGTGGTGCCGGTGCAGCTCACGCTTTCGACCTCGCCGAACAGATTGTCGAGCACGTAGCGCCAGTGGCAGACCATGTCGAGAATAATGCCGCCGCCATCTTCGCTGCGATAATTCCACGACGGCCGCTGCGCCTCCTGCCAGCCGCCTTCGAACACCCAATAGCCGAACTCGCCGCGCACCGAGAGCATGCGGCCGAAGAAACCGGAATCACGCAGGAACGCCAGTTTCTTCAGGCCCGGCAGGAACAGCTTGTCCTGCACGGTGCCGTGCTTGACGCCCTTGGCGGCGGCCAGCCGCAATACCGCGACGGCTTCCTCGAGATTGGTCGCGATCGGCTTCTCGCAATAGACATGCTTGCCGGCGTTGATCGCCTTGGTCAGCAGCGAGGGGCGCGCCTGCGTGGTCGCGGAATCGAAGAAGATGGTGTCATTCTTGTCGGTCAGCGACTTCTCGAGATCGGTGGTCCAGCGCTCGACATTGAAACGCTTGGCCAGCCGCTCGACCTTGTCGGCGTCGCGGCCAACGAGGATCGGATCCGGCATCATGCGGTCGCCATTCGCGAGCAGCACGCCGCCGGAATCCCTGATGGCAATGATCGAGCGGATCAGATGCTGGTTCAGGCCCATGCGGCCAGTGACCCCGTTCATGATCACGCCGAGACGTTTTGTGGTCATAGTGCTTGCTCCTTTGTTCTTGCTTTTGGTTGTTGGAGTGGCGGCAACGCCGACCAGTCCGGATGTACTGAAGTGGCGAAACCCGGCGCCACCAGCGATCCCGTCAGCAGATCACCGTCGTGGATCGACAGCCGGATTCGGCCACCATCGTCGGCATAGAGATCGGGATGTGCGGCGAGAAACGCCTGCGCCTCGGTTGCGGGCGTATCGGCAAAACCGTCGACATAATGGTGACCGTTGCGTTCGGCGTGGGTAACGCCGATCAGGGCGCCCAATGCGAGGTCGTGCTGCACGGCGAGACCAGCCTGGCAGGTCAAGTCCTCGCCGGTGACGAAGAATGTCTCGCCGTCCCCGCTCCACTTCGCGGCGCGGGTCGCGTTGACGATCGACTTGTAAATGCCCTTGCAGGATTTCGAGGAAATGCCGCGATAGCCGAGCGTGCGCGCCGCCGGGAACGCATCATAGGAATCGTCGGCCTCATCGATGATGACATCGCGGCCGAGCTGTCCCAGCGGCGATTGCCGCGTGATGTCGCGCGGCATCGGCTGTTCGATATAGAGCAATTTGGCTGCGATCGGCTTCAAGGCACTGTCGTGGTCGAGGCGATCGACCAGGGCGTCCAACCCCGTAAGGTCGGCATATTGCTCGTTGGCATCGAGCGAGACGCGGTAGTCGTACCCCAGGTTGGCCAGTTCCTTGCCGATCCGGATCAACCGCGCGACATCCGCTTCGGGATCACCGTTGAGCTTGAGCTTGAAATAGCGCGCGCCGGTATTTTCCTTGGGGTCGGCTACGCCGCCCGCGCCCTCGACCGCGTCATCGAGACCCACGGTGTGCCGGATTGCGACCCGCTCCAGCCGCGTGCGGCCGGCGAGAAACTGCGCGATGTCGCCGTCCGCCAAATCGGGCGACAGACGGGCGTCGATCCCGGCGATATTGCCGATCATGCCGTCGAAGAAATTCACCCCGGCGCTACGCAGCAACGCGTCCAGGATCGCCTTGTCGATCTCAGCGAGGCCATAGGCTGCCGCGAGCGGCGGAATGTCTTCTTTCGCACAGGCCGCGACCTGCGCGGCAATGCAACCGGCGTGCAAGCGGAACGCGGTCTCGAAACCCGAATGAGCCAAGTAGAACTCGCGCGCGATCATCAGCGAGCGGCGCAATTCGGTAACGGTCTCGTCCGGGCTGAGATGCACGCGTTTATCGAACCATTTCGGCACCAGCATTTCAGCGCTGGCGCCCACCGACGCGCCCTTGCCTTCAACCTCGATTTCCACGCGGACGAACATCTGCGGCGCGGCATTGATGACCACGGCCCCGAACCGGAACGGCCGCATGAACGCAATCGGTCGCTCGAAGAACGCGATATCGCGCACGGCCAAACGCATGGCGGCTTGCCTCAATCCAACGTACCCTGGGTGAAAAAGTGTTTGCGGATGCGCTGCACCAGTTCGGTGAACACCGGATCCGCCATCGAATCGAGCGAGCGCGGCCGCGGCAGCGGCACGTCGTAGATCGCGGCGATCGCGCCGGGCCGTTCGGTCATGACCAGCACGCGGTCGGCGAGGAACACTGCTTCCGGAATCGAATGCGTGATCAACAATACGGTCTTGCCGGTCTCGCGCTGGATGCGCATCAGTTCGACATTCATGCGTTCGCGCGTCATGGCGTCGAGCGCGCCGAATGGTTCGTCCATCAGCATGATCTTGGGATCGTGCACCAGCGCCCGGCAGATCGACGCCCGCTGCTGCATGCCACCGGACAATTGCCAGGGCAGCTTCTTCTCAAAGCCTTCGAGGCCAACCAGCTTCAGAAGCGCCTTGGCGCGTGGCAGATATTGGTCGCGCGGCAGCCGTTTCATGTCGATCGGCAGCATCACGTTGGAGAGGATATTGCGCCACGGCAGCAGCAGCGAATTCTGAAACACAATGCCGACATTGCCGTGCGGGCTCGTCACCTTCTCGCCTTCGACCAGAATCTCGCCGGTCGACGGCGGCAGCAGCCCGGAGATCATCTTGAGCAGCGTGGACTTGCCGCAGCCGGACGGGCCGACCACGACAAAGAACTCGCCCTCGTCGATGTGAAAATCCAGCGGACGCAGCGACGGCACATCGCCGTCGCGCGCCCGATAGGTCTTGGACACGCCGGACAATCGGATGCCCGATGCGCCGCTGGCGGCGCGGTCGGACACCACGCGCAGATGCGTCGCCGGTTGATCCGCAGCCGTCTTTTTGGTCGCAGCGCTCATTCAGCCAACCTACTTCGGCAGATAGTCGTTGGTGTAAAACGCTTTCGGATTATCCTTGGCCTTGGCGTCGAGGCCGCCATATTCGACCATCAGGTTGACGCTGTCGGTCATATTCTGGTCGGTCACCTGGAACGGCCGCTTGTCCTTGGTTTCCGGGGTCCGGTAGAGCGGGATCGTCAGTTCAAAACCTTGCGTCAGCGTATCGATCTTGCCGCCCTTCGGGTTGGCATCGAGGATCGATTGCGCCGCCGCCTTCGGGTCCTTCTCGGCGGCTTCGACCGCCTTGGTGGTCGCCGACATGAAGCGCTTGACGAGATCGGCGTTGGCCTTGACGTAGTCGGTGTTGGCGACGAGGCCCGAGCTCACCATGTGGATGCCGTAGTCGGCGAATTTGATCGGATAGACATCCTTGCCGGTGGCGTCCTTGATCTTCATCGACTGATCCATGACATAGCCGAGCAAAAGGTCCGCCTGTCCGTTGATCACGGCGTTGAGTTTGGTCTGGGCGTCACCGGCAACGGTCGTAAAGTCGCTTTCCTTGAGGCCGGTCTTTTTCAGGAACAGCGGCCAGATCTGCGTCATCGAATCCGCCGGCGTGATCGCAACCGTCTTGCCCTTGATGTCCTCGGGCTTCCTGATGTTCTTGTCGACAAAACCCATCGCCGACATCGGGCTGGTCTGCAGCAGCACGCCAGTCGCAATGATCGGCGCGCCCTTGACCGCGGCGCGCATCATGGTTGGGACGTCGACATAGCCGAAATCGGCGGTCTTGGCCGCGACGGCCTGGGTGGTCGCGGCCGAGCCGCGGCCTTCCTGGATTTCAAGGTCGATGCCTTCAGCAGCGTAAATGCCCTTGGCCTTGCCATAATAAAACGGCGCGTGCTCGCCATAGACATACCAGTTCAGCATCAGCACGACCTTGTCCGCCGCCGCGGCCGGAGCCACCGCAGATATCATCCAGATCGCTATTGCCGAAAGCGCGGTCACACATCGCATCATCTCATTCCTCCCCTTCGTGTTTTATTGCGGCCGTTCGGGCCGTCATTGGTGTCTCGCGGGCTTACGCCGCGAAAATAATGTCCTCGCGCTGGCTGACATGCCAGGGAATGACGAAACGCTCGATCCGGTCGACGGCCCAGAACAGCACGACGCCGAGCAGTGCCAGGATCACCAGCGCCGCAAACATCGTCGGCAGGTCGAAGGTGCCGATCGAGCGTTGCAGCACATAGCCGATGCCCGAATTGGAGCCGACGAATTCACCGACCACGGCGCCGACCACGGCCAGCGTCACCGAGACTTTCAGGCCGGAGAAGATCGACGGCATCGCGTGCGGCAGATTGACCGCGCAGAACACCTGGAAGCGGCTACCCTGCATCGCGCGCGCGAGATCGACCATATCAGGATCGACCGATTTGAAGCCTTGCACGGCGGAGACCACCACCGGGAAAAATCCCAACAGGAACGCCGCAATGATCTTCGGGATGATGCCGAAGCCGAACCACACCACGAACAGCGGCGCGATCGCGACCTTGGGCACCGATTGCGAGAACACCAATAGCGGATAGACGTAACTCTCCACGGTCTTCGATCCCGCGATCAGCATCGCAACGGGAATACCGAACGCCGCCGAGAGCAGGAAGCCGCCCAAGGTGGCGTAGGTCGTCGGCCACGCCTGCCGCAACAACTCCGGCCAGTCGGTCCACAGCACGGCGACGACATCGCCCGGCGCCGGCACCTGATAGGCCGGAATCCGGAACAGCCGGATCGCCACGTCCCAAGCCACGACAATGAAAATCAGGAACAAAAAGGGGCAAATCCACGCCGCGTTCAGCGCTCTCGACACGCTCCCGGGGCCCTTGGGCTCGACCAATTTTCTCTCCCTGTTTTGTCGTCTTCTGCTCAGAAATTAACCTGCTGGATAATTACTGTCCAGAGGTGTTGGCGCGGGGAACTCGCTCCAGTCGTCCCGGCCTCGCGCCGGGACCCATACTCTGGGTCATCGCGTTTTTAGGCATTGGGGCAGATGCCTTTCCTTCCGGCAAACGCCGGGCTTATGGGTCCCCCGGGCGCAAGGCCGGGACGACGAGAGGCTTGCTCAGGCGTTGGAATGCGCCGGCGAGCGCGGTTTCAGTGCCTTGTGCTTGCCAAAGGCCGCGGTGGATTTTCCGGTCAAGGCGGCCAGCACCAGCGCCACCATATGGGCGAGGCGCTCGTCCCGCGCCTCCTTGGCCAGGAGGTCGCGGCCGAAAATCACGCTCAAGGTGGCGCTGTTGGAAAGATAGAAAAAGCTTAAGCCGGCAATCGAGATATAGAGCTGCACCGGATCGACCGAGACCTGGAAGTCGCCGCTTTCGACGCCGCGGATCACCACGGTGCGGATCATCTCGACGAACGGCGAATGCATCGATTTCACCTTGGTGGACCGCTTGAGATGACGGGCCTTCGCGAGGTTTTCGGTGTTCAGCAGCGCCAGGAATTCCGGATTACGGATGAAATAGTTCCAGGTGAAACTGATCAGGCGCTCGATCGCTTCCGGTGGATCGAGATGTTCCAGATCGAGCCCGCGCTCTTCCACGCGGATCTGCTCATAGGCGCCTTCGAGCACCGCGAGGTAGAGATCGTCCTTTTTGCCGACGTGATAATACAGCATGCGCTTGTTGGCGCCGGCCTTGGCTGCGATCCGATCGACCCGCGCGCCCGCAAGACCATGCGCAGCGAATTCCTGCTTGGCCGCCTCGAGAATGCGCAGCCGCATCCCCTCGGGATCGCGCTGCCATTTCAGGGTTCGCTTTGCCTTGGCCAATTCCGTCGCCCATCCATCCTTGTTCGACCGGATGTAGCATGCCTCGGGCGATTTGAGAAAGAATGCGACTCGTCACTCGGGCCGCGGCGTCCGTTCCACCAGCAGCGTCGGCACACCGCAGGTACCGTTACGCACCGTCATCACCTTGGTGCCTGGCTTGCGGCCGGGCCGCGCCTCCGAAACATCGAGGCCGGCTTCGGCCAGCCGCGCCCGGGTCGCACCGATATCGGCGACACGCCAGCAGATACCGCGGAGCTTGTCCGGTGCGGTGGGCGCGTCCTTGCCGGGCCGGTGCGCCACCTCGACGACGAGGTCGCCGCAGCGGAAGAACATCAGCCGTCCCCATTCCGGATGCGACCGGTCGAGCGCCATATCGAGGCCCAGGCGCGCGCCGTAGAGCGCCGCCGCGCCTTCGGGATCGGCGGTTCCGATCACCACATGATCCATCGCCGTGATCGATGCCGGCGCGGTTCGTACCGAGAGCGGACGTTCCTTCGACAGCTCAAGGAAAAACAGCCGCACCCCGCGCGTCCTATCGGTCGCCGCGCGGGTTCGCTTCCATGACAACGTGGCGCCGGTTGCCGCGTCCTGGCTTTCGGCGTCTGCGATCGGTTCCGGCTTCAAGGTCAGCCGATCCAGCCGGCGATACATTTTGGCGATGTCGTTGGTACCAAAACAAAGGCTCGCCAGCCCCTCGCCCTGATCGGCGACCACAGCGCGAATGCGATCCGCGGTCGCGCCGTCGCCGCTCGGGGCCATCAGTTCCAGCGTCATGTTTTCGAGCGTAAACAGCACGCGCTCGACACCGTCGCTGCCGGCCTGCCACGACGGCGTGCGCGCGAATAATGTCTGGTAGGCTGCGGCGCCGGCCTTGATGTCGCCGACGAGAACGACGACGTGATCGAGCCCGGTGATCATGGAAACAGTCCTCGCATTGTTTTGGCCGCGCGGACCTTTTCGACGCCGATCGCCATAGCCGCGGTGCGGTGGGAAATATTGTCGGTCTTGGCCCGCAACAGCATCGTCTCGAACGCACGATCGAGAATGTGATATTCGCGCCGCGTCACTTCCTCCTCTTCCCAGAATAATTGCTGCAGATCCTGCACCCATTCGAAATAGCTGACCACGACGCCGCCGGAATTGCAGAGGATGTCCGGAATCAGAAATACTTCATCGCGGCGTTTATCCAGCACCAGATCGGCATCCGGCGTGGTCGGGCCATTGGCGCCTTCCGCCAGCACCCGGCACTTGAGGTTTTCCGCGACCTTGGCGTCGATCACCCGCTCCATCGCAGCCGGCACCAGCACGTCGCAGGGCAGCGTAAGGATCTGCGCGGGATCGAACTGCATCTGACTGGAGAAACCGGCGATGCTGCCATGGGTGACCGCGTGGCGCATCAGCGCCGGGATATCGAGGCCGGTCGGATCATGCAGCGCGCCGGTATGATCGCTGACCGCGATCACCTTGAGGCCGAACTGATGCAACCCGAATGCGGCATAGGAGCCGACATTGCCGAACCCCTGCACGACCGCGGTCGCCTGGCTCGGCTTGATCGACAATTCCTTCATCACGCGGTTGGCGAGATAGGCCACGCCGCGCCCGGTGGCTTCGCGCCGGCCCAGGGTGCCGCCGGATGCGACCGGCTTGCCGGTCACGATCTCGGTCACGGTCTGTCCCTGATACATCGAATAGGTGTCCATGAACCAGGCCATGACCTGCTCATTGGTGCCCATGTCCGGCGCCATCACGTCGGTATGCGGCCCGACGAACGGAATCATCTCCTGCATATAGCGCCGCGACAGCCCCTCGAGTTCGCGTTTGGAAATGGTGGAGAGATCGACATTCACCCCGCCCTTGGCGCCGCCATAGGGCAGACCGACCAGCGCGCATTTCCAGCTCATCCAGATCGCGAGTGCGGCGATTTCACCGATATCGACGCTGGGCGAAAAGCGCGTGCCGCCCTTCGTGGGCCCGAGCGTGAGGTGGTGCTGGACACGATAGCCCTCGAACACCGCGATCGAGCCGTCATCGCGATGAATCGGACAGGACACCGTGATCGCCCGCTTGGGCAGCAGCAGACGGTCGCGCTCGTCCATGGGGATTTCAAGATGATTGGCGATGACCCCGAACTGGTTCACCGCCATGTCGAATACCGGGCCGGAATAGACAGTCATCGTTCCCCCTGTTTTGTCGCGCCGTCAGGAACCTGGGACAGGCGCTGGCCGTTATGTCGGCGGCATGCCGACGTGCCGGATAAAGTCGCAGTCCCGCCACAAGCTTACTCCAAGCGGGCGGCCCCCGGTGCTAATAATTTTATCGAATGATCTGCGATAACCGGTGCTAATGTATGACGCCGGCCGGGACCACCCCTCAGCCACGACGGAAATCGAATGCAGGCCCTCTTCATCGGACAGACCTATATCGACGTCACCTTCATCACCGACCACATGCCGACCGGCGACGAAAAGCATGTCGCCTCCGCCTATGCCGTCTCGTTCGGCGGCAACGCGGTCACCGCGGCATTTTGCTGCGCCAAGCTCGGCATCGTGCCGGACCTGATCGCGACCGTGGCCAATGACTGGCTCGGGCGGATGTTTCAGGACATGAGCGCGAAATACGGGATCTCGATCCACCCGCGCAAGGTCAACTCCTCTTCGCTGTCGTTCATCATGCCGAAGGATGGCAAGCGCGCGATCGTGCGCTGCCGCGACGATGAGCACATCCATCCGTTCCCGATGCTCAATCTGAAAGGCTGCCGCGCGCTGCACGTCGACGGCCACCAGCCGGACGCCGCGATCCACTACGCCAAGCTGTGCCGCGAGGATGGTATCCTCACCTCGCTCGACGGTGGCGGCCTGCGCACCAACACCCACGAACTCCTCGAGTTCATCGATGTCGCCATTGTCGCCGAGCGACTATGCGAGCAGATGGATCTGACGCCGGAAAAGATGCTGGACTATCTCAAGGGCCGCGGCTGCCGGGTCGGCGGCGTCACCCAGGGCGAGAAAGGCCTGATCTGGTACGACGAGACAGGAGCGGTTCGTACCCTGCCCGCGCTGTCGATCGCGCGCGAGCGCGTGCTCGATACCAACGGCGCCGGTGACGTGTTTCACGGCGCGTATGTGTTCTCGTATCTCAACAATCCCGGCAAAGGCTGGCAGGACCATTTCGAGTTTGCACGCGCGGCGTCGACCTTCAAGATTCAACGCCTCGGCAACGAGGCCGGCCTGCCGACGCTGGCCGATATCGAAGCCGTCAAGCAGGAGTTTCAGATCGGACGCAAGAAGGAATTCTGGGACTAAGCATGGGCCAGGTCTTCGTCGCGGGAAGCATCAACATGGATGTCGTGGCGACCGCCGACAGGCATCCCCGGATCGGCGAGACCGTCGCCGGGAAGCAGGTGCTGTATTTTCCCGGCGGCAAAGGCGCCAACCAGGCGGTCGCAGCCGCCAAACTCGGCGCAGCGACGGCGCTGATCGGCCGGATCGGCACGGATGCATTCGGGCAGGAATTGAAGGCCTTTCTCGCCGCGCAGGGCGTCGATCTTCGCTTCGTCAAGGACACGGCCGAGAGGCACACCGGGACGGCCATCGTCACGGTTGCCGACGCTGATAATACCATTGTGGTGGTGCCCGGCGCCAACGCGCTGGTGAACGCGGAAGATGTCAGCGCGCCCGTTCTTGCCAAAGGCGACATCGCCGTCAGCCAATTCGAGATTCCGCTCACCACCATCAGCGCCTTCTTCAAACGCGCGCGTGCGGCAGGCACGACCACCATTCTCAATCCGGCGCCGGCGCTCGCATTCGACGCTGAACTGCTCGATCTCGTCGATATCCTGATCCTCAATGAAACCGAACTCGGCCTGTTCGCCAAGACCGAGCTTTGCGACGGCGACGAACCCGCGCGTTTCATTGAAGCTACGAGAGCCCTGCAAGGCGACCGCGACATGATCGTTTGCGTGACCCTGGGCAAACGCGGTGCGGTCGCGCTGGTGAATGGAACGCCGCTGGTCGTTGACGGACGCGCCGTCAAGGCCGTGGATACGACCGGCGCCGGCGATTGCTTTGTCGGCGCGGTGGCGGCGCAGCTGGCGGCGGGAAAATCCATTCGCGGCGCGCTGAGTTACGCCAACATATCAGCGTCAATCTGCGTGCAACGAATGGGCGCCGCGCCGTCGATGCCGAGTGCGGCTGAAGTGGAAGTAGCCAGAAAACCAATCTAAGCCAGCACGCCCTTCAAATCAAAGCTCGTATCCATCGCCTGCTCCGGCGAGACCGAGCGGTTCGAAACCAGCACGCGGCGTCCGAACACATGATCGCCGGCGCGATTGACCGAACTCGATGCCGACCAGATGCCCTGATTTGTAACAGAACACCGAGAACGATCCCTCCTCCGGATTGCCGCGCACCGCGACATGATCGTAGCCTGTGGTGAGCCCCGCGATCTGCAGCTTGTCCGGTCCCTGATCGCTCCAGAACCACGGCAGGCCGTCGTAATCCCTGGCATCGCCGGTCAGCCGCGCCGCGACGCAGCGCGCGTGATCGGTGGCGTTCTGCACCGACTCCAGCCGCAGCAGCGCGCCGAAGCGCGGGCTCGCAAACAGCGCGCAATCGCCGATCGCGGAAATATCGGGATCGGCGGTCACGAGCTGCTCGTTGACGATGATTCCGGCCGCCACCGGCAGACCGGCTTCGGCGGCAAGCTCGACATTGGGCAACACGCCGACGCCGACCACCACGAGGTCGGCCGGGATATGCCGGCCATCGCTGAGGCTGACGCCGGTGACTTTGGCGCCATCACTTTCGATACTGGTGGCCTGTACACCCAGATGAATGCGGATGCCGGTCGCGGCATGCCTTGCCTGAAAGAATTCCGAGATTTCCGCGGTCACCGCGCGCGCCATCACGCGGGTGCCGAGTTCGAGCACATCGACCTCGAGGCCTTTGGCCCGCGCTGTCGCCGCGAATTCCAGGCCAATAAAACCCGCACCAATCACCACCACGCGCTGGCCCGGCGACAGCCGCTGCCGCAGCACTTCGCTTTCATCGAGGATTCTCAAGTACCGCACCGCCTCGAGATTGGCATTGGGAATGTCGAGCAGGCGATTGCGCGCGCCGGTCGCCAGCACCAGATGGCCGTAGTCGAGCAAGGCACCGGAAGCGAGCAGCACTCTATGTCTGTCGCGATCGATCGCCACGGCGCGGTCGGCGATCAGTTCGATGTTCTGGTCGCGATAAAACTTGTCCGGTCGGAACATCAGGCTATCGGCGCCGCCTCCGCCTTTCAGATAGGCCTTCGACAATGGCGGCCGCTGATACGGCAGATGCGCCTCGTCGTTGAGCAGGCGGATCGATTCACTAAAACCGCTTTGCCGCAACGAGGTTGCGAGCTGAAAGCCCGCATGGCCGGCGCCGACGATCAGAACGGGTCCCTTCGCCATCACGTCAAGCCGGCGTGATGCGAAGCGGCAGGGTGTCGAGCCCGCGCAACGTATTGTTCAAGCGGCGTTCGACCTTGCCCGTGATTTCGAACGCGGCCACGCGCTTGGCCAGCGCGCCGAAGATGGCCTCGCTTTCCAGCCGCGCCACCGCCTGTCCGACGCAGCCGTGAATGCCGGTGCCGAACGTCATGTGACCGGTCGCGCGGCGGCGGACGTCGAAGCTGTCGGGCCGGTCCCAGCGGCGCGGGTCGCGGTTGGCTGCGGCCAGAAACAGCAGCACCTTTTCGCCGTCGCCGATATGCACGCCGCCGACATCGACCGCCCTGGTGGTGGTGCGGAAGAAGGTCTGCACCGGCGCTTCAAAGCGCAGCACCTCTTCAAACGAGCCACGGATCAAATTCGGATTTTCGCGCAAGATGTTCCATTGCGCGGGATTGCTGGCAAAACAATACAGCGCATTGCCGAGCCCATAGACCGTGGTGTCGATGCCCGCCGACAGGAACGAGCGCACCAGCATGCCCGCCTCGTCTTCCGACAATTCACCGGCATCGACCGCATTGAATATCTTGATGCCCAGCCCGTCCGGCGCCAGCGCCGCGCGGCTGCATTTGGACATGATCCAGTCGCGTACCGGTCCGGCATTGGCCATCGCCTTGTCGAACAGGTCGTTGCGCGGACCGAACGAGTTGAACACCATGCTGCCATAAGGCAGCAGGTTCTCCCGGCCCTGCTCGGAAATGCCGACCGCGTCCGGAAACACCTTCAAGGGATACGCCTCGGCCAGATCGGCGATGCCGTCGAACTCGCAGCCCTCGACGAGGCGATCCACCAGTGCGTCGGCTTCGCGCGCAAAGGTCTCGCGCAGGATATTGATCGCCGCCGGCGACAGGATCCGCGTCAGAACGGCGCGGCTGCGCGTGTGCAACGGCGGGTCGGCTTCCAGGATGATGCTTGGCGGACGCCACGGCGGTTCCTTTCGAAAATCGCTCAGGCCGACGCCGGCGCCCGAACAATAGGTTTCCCAATCGGTCAGGGCGTCGCGGACTTCCTGATGCCGCGCCATCGCCCAGATACCGTATTGCTCGAGCCAGACCACGGGTCCCGCCTCGCGCATCGCTTCATGGTGCGGATAGGGATCGTTGAGAAACGCATGCGAAAACGGATCGATGGCGGAGGCCGGACGGTCGATCATCGTATCGATGCTCATCGCGATTTTTCCCCGTTTCGACCGCTGCGATGCGGTAAACCGCGGCCGCTTGCCGACATTTTGCAGGCTTCACCGGGGATTGTCACCCCTTGCCTTCTGCGATTTAAATACGTGACAACATTCCCGATCGGGGGTTCTTGCCATGCCGACATCCGCCAACCACTCGCATCCTGACGATCCGGCGCTGCTGGCCATCGACGGCCCGATCGCGACCATCACGCTCAATCGGCCGGCCGCTTTCAACTCGATCGATCTGTCGATCGCCCAAAAACTGGAACAACTCGGCGCGGAGATCGAGGCGTCCGACGACATCAGGGTGCTGGTGATCCAGGGCGAAGGCCGCGCGTTCTGCGCCGGCGGCGATCTGCAAACCATCGGCGCCGCCTCGGCCGCCGACACCATCGCCCCCGTGGTCGGTGAATTGTTACAGCACTACCACGCCTTCATCACGACCTTGCGGCGGATGCCGAAGATCGTGGTCTCGAGCGTGCACGGCTCGGCGGCCGGCGCCGGCCTGTCGCTGGCCTTTGTCGCCGATCTCTGCATCGCGGCCGAAGACGCCAAATTCACCCCCGCCTATGCCAAGCTCGGCGTATCGCCCGACGGCGGCGGCACCGTCGGCGTGGTCGCCAGCGTCGGCGCACGCCGCGCGCTGCAGATATTCCTCGCCGAGGACAGTTTCTCGGCAGCGCAAGCCCAGGATTGGGGGCTGGTCGTCAAAGTCGTCCCCGCGATCGAGTTGAAAGCCGCGACGCGCGAACTGGCCCATCGCCTGGCACAAAACGCCCCGGCCGCATTGGCCGCCACCAAGGAGCTGATCCACCGCTCCCAAGTGACGCCGATCGAGCAGCAGCTCGACGCCGAGCGCGACGCCATCATCGGCTGCATGCACACCGACGAATTCCGCGTCGCCGTGAAGAAGTTCACGAGCAAGGGAAAGTAGGCGCGGAAAAAGCGCGATCTACGGCGGACAGATATACCCGGTTCCCGTCGGCGACTTGAAGCAACCGACCGATTCGGGGATGACGTGCTTGGGCAGCCACAGCACCACGCTTGGAAAATAGATCGTGAAGCAGATTGTCACCAGGAACACTACATAGATCGGCAGTGCCGCCCGTAGCGCCTTGCCGAAACTGACGCCGACGAATTTCGACGCCATCAACAGCACCAGGCCGTAAGGCGGTGTAATCAGCCCGAATGCCAGCGTTGCGATCAACACCACGCCCATATGCACGCCGTTGATATCGCCGGCCTGCGTCAAGGCATTCACCAGCGGCATGAAGATGATGATGGTCGGCACCGGCTCGATGAAATCGCCGACCACCGTGAACAACAGCACCATCAACAGCATGATCAGATGCGGGTCGTTACCGGCGATCGACGTGATAAAATCCGCGATCACGGCGGCGCCACGCAGATAGGCCAGCATCCAGCCGAACGCGTTGGCCGCGCCGATGGTGATCAGCGGCAACGAGAAGATCAGCCCGGCGAGGCAGAAATCGTAGGGTATCTTGCGAAAATGCCCGCGGTTGAGCGCGGGGATCACCACCGCGATGATGTAGACCACCGCGACGACGCCGGCTTCGGTCGGCGTAAACCAGCCGGTGAGGATACCCCCAAGCAGGATCACGGGGATCATCAACGGAAGCGCCGCGTCTCCTGCCGCGAACGCCACCTGCCGCATCGGCGCCCGCGGCTTTCGCAGACCGGACGGGCCGAAGAAGTAGCAATAGATCATCAGGCCGACGCCGATCATCAAGCCGGGAACCACGCCCGCCATAAACAGACCGGCGATCGAGACGTTACCGGTGGCGCCGTAGACGACGGCGGTGATGCTCGGCGGCACCAACGCCGCGATGGTCGACGCCGAGGCAATGATCGCCGCGATAAAGGCCGGGCTATAGCCCTCCCGCTTCATCGGGCCGCCCAGTGCGCGGCTCATCACCGCGACGTCGGCGGTGGTCGATCCCGACATTTCCGAAAAGAACATGCTGAAGACGACGACGACCTGCGACAGCCCGCCCCTGATATGCCCGACCAGCGACAACGACAGGTTGGCTATTCGAACCACGACATTGGCCGAGCTCATGAGCTCACCGACCAGCAGAAAAAACGGGATCGCCAGCAGCGCTTCGGAATCCACGCCGTCGAAAATCTTCTGGATGATGGCGGCGAGCGAGACGTCCGTCAGCAACGCGCCGACGAACACGCCGGCCATCAGTGAAAATGGCACGGGAACGCCGAGATAGCCGAAAAACAGGAAGCAGAACGTCATCAGTCCAAGGATGACAGGCGCACTCACGACTGCGTCACTTTCTGAACGGTGACGTCAACGGGCGGTATCGCCAGATCGTCTTCCGGCGGCTCCGGATGGTCAAATCCATTACGTATGCCGTTGACCAATTGCTCTACCGTGAACAGAGCGATCAGAATGCCCGACAGCGGGATGACCGCATAGAGCGACGCAATCGGCGTGCCCGACGGCAGCCGGAAACTGCCAAAGCCCCGGAGATAGTTGATGTAGCCGAACCAGATCAGGCAAAACGCAACCGCCAGGACGACTAGCCGGATCACGATCTCCACGATCAGCCTTGGCGTGCCGTGCAAGGCCTCCGAGATCGCGGTGAGGTAGAGATGATCGTTGCGGCGGGTGGCTACGGCCGCACCGATGAAGATCGCATAGATGAACAACGTCGACGTAACTTCCTGCAACCACAGCCAGGGATGGCCGATGGTCCGCGTCACGATGTCGAACATCACCGACAGCGAGAAGCCGAGGCACAGAAGACCACAGACGAGCATCAGCCCGAGTTCGAGCTTGTCGAACGTGCGCCACTTGAGATGATGTTGCCGCTGCAGCACCAGTTTGTCGGCGATGGCCATCGTCAGTCTTGTGCCCCAGGGATCAAGCGCGATCGTCGTCCCGGCGAACGCCGGGACCCATAGCCTCTGGCATCAATGGTGACCGGGTCCATCTGCCCTCATGCCGAAACGAAATGACGGGCGTATGGGTTCCGGCATTCGTCGGGACGACGGATGGAAGGGCGGTGTTGTACGACAAGCTAATTAATCCTCGCGGATCAGGTTCTTGATCTTCTCGGCGTGCGGCCCGAGTTCCTTGGCGAGCTTGTCGAGATAAGGATCAGCGATTTTCTGAAAGCCCGACTTGTCGACATCGGCCACGATCTTGACGCCCATTTTCTGCAGCTTGGTTGCCGCGGAGCGCTCCAGATCAAACGCACGCTTGGGTTCCTGCTGACTGACATCCTGCCCCGCTTCGAGCACCCACTTCTTTTGATCCGCGTTCAGGCTTTGCCAGAGTTTGTCGCTGATCCAGAGGATCGCATTGTTCGCTTCATGCTCGCTCATCGACAGCACGGGCGCGACCTCATAGTGCTTGTTGATCAGGTAGACATTGACGGCATTTTCGCCGAAATCCATCACGCCGGTCTGCAGCGACGTGTAGACGCTGCCGAATGGCATGTGCACGGTCTGCGCGCCATAGGCGGCGAACATCGTGTCCTCGGTCGCCGTGGCCTGCACCCGCACTTTGTAGCCCTTGAGATCCTCGACCTTGTGCACCTCCTTCTTGCCGTACAAGTGCCGGAAGCCCTGGGTGCCGAGGCCAATCACGTGAATGCCCTGCACCGAATCGTCGATCATGTCGCGAACAGCTTCGAAGACCTTGGGGTCGCCGAGCGATTTGATGTCATGATCTTCGGAGCGGAACAAATAATGCAACGACATCACGCCAGCCTGCGGCGAGATCGTGGACGTATTCGCCGACGAGACGATCGCGAAATCGATATCGCCGGATCTGACCAGTTGCAGGATCTGCGGCTCCTGCCCGAGTTGTGCTCCCGGAAACTGATCGATCAGCATGGTGCCCTTGCTCAATTCCTTGAGCTTGGCGGAAAAGATATCGTAGGCAATGCTATAACCGGAATTAAGCTGCTGGTCGTGAGCGAAGCGGTAATGCTTCACTTCCTGGGCGTTGGCGCCAAAACCGATCGTTACGGCCGCTATTGCAACAAGCCCGCGGACAATCCTCGCCGGAATATGCATCGTTCCCCCTGTTTTAATTTTGTTCGATCATCCCATCGGGGTTACGGGATTGTCAATCGACCAGCAGGCGGGCGCTGTTCAACGCATGTGCGAGATGGAGCAGAACCGGCTTGCCCGTGTCATCATCCGCGAAGGCGGATGATCCAGTACGCCGCAGCGCCTATATTTTACGCTGTTGCCTCGGATTGTCCGATGCCCGCGGGAGCCTGTCTTCGGGCTCGCCGAAGGCGAGACCCGGTGGCGGGCATGACGTTCGTGTGAAACGCAGGGCTCAGTGGCCTGCTGCTTATTTCCCGGTGCCGCGCATGAAATCAAAGTCGCAGCCTTCGTCGGCCTGCAGGATGGTCTCATTGAACAGATGCGCATAACCGCGCTTGGCCCAATCCGGGGTCACGGCCTGCGGCAGCGCCGCGCGGCGCTTTTCGAGTTCGGCCGCGTCGACCAGGAGGTCGATGCTTCGTTTCGCGACATCGAGCCGGATCAGGTCGCCGTTCCTGACCAGCGCCAGCGGACCACCGACGGCGGATTCCGGGGTGATATGCAGTACGATGGTGCCGAACGCGGTGCCGCTCATCCGCGCGTCGGAAATCCGCACCATGTCCTTGACGCCGCCGCGGGCGAGCTTTCTCGGAATCGGCAGATAGCCGGCCTCCGGCATGCCCGGCGCGCCCTTGGGACCGGCATTGCGCAGCACCAGCACGTCATCGGCATTGACGTCGAGCTCGGGATCGTCGACCCGCAGGGTCATGTCCTCGACGGATTCGAACACCACGGCGCGGCCGGTATGTTGCATCAGCTTCGGACTTGCCGCCGAATGCTTGATCACGGCGCCGCGCGGCGCAAGATTGCCATGCAGCACCGCCATCGCGCCTTCCGGCTTGATCGGACTGCTGCGCGGCCGGATCGCGTCCTGCCCCGGCACGTCTTCGGCATTCGCAACCACGTCGCGCAGCGTTTGACCGGTGATGGTCTTGGCGTCGAGGTCGATCAGGTCGCCGAGCTGCGCCATCAGTTTCGGCACGCCACCGGCATGGTGGAAATGCTCCATGTAGTGTTCGCCTGACGGTTTCAGATCCACCAGCACCGGCACCTCACGACCAAGCTTGTCGAAGGCTTCGAGGTCGATGCGATGCTTGGTGCGGTTGGCCATCGCCGTGAGGTGGATAAGACCGTTGGTCGAGCCGCCGATCGCCTGCATGACGATCTGGGCGTTTCTGAACGAGGACTCGGTCAGGAATTCGCTTGGACGCGGCCCCTTGGCAGCGGCCATCGCCGCGGCAACCCGGCCGCTCGCCTCCGCCAAGCGGAAGCGCTCGGCATGCGGCGCCGGAATCGTTGCGCTCATCGGCAGCGACAGGCCGAGCGCTTCGGTGACGCAGGCCATGGTCGAGGCGGTGCCCATCACCATGCAGGTGCCGACCGACGGCGCCAAACGGCCATTGACCGCCTCGATCTCCACCTCATCGATTTCACCGGCGCGATACTTGCCCCACAGCCGGCGGCAATCGGTGCAGGCGCCCAGCACTTCGCCCTTGTGATGCCCGACCACCATCGGCCCCACCGGGATCACCACCGTCGGCAGATCGGCGCTCAGCGCCGCCATGATCTGCGCCGGCAAGGTCTTGTCGCAGCCGCCGATCACGATCACCGAGTCCATCGGCTGGGCGCGGATCATCTCCTCGGTATCCATCGCCATCAGATTGCGCAGATACATCGAGGTCGGATGGGCAAAGCTTTCGGCAATCGAGATCGTCGGAAACACCATCGGCATCGCGCCGGAGAGCATCACGCCGCGCTTCACGGCCTCGATGATCTGCGGAACGTTGCCATGGCACGGATTGTAATCGCTGAAGGTGTTGGTGATGCCGACGATCGGGCGGTTCAGCGCGTCGTCGCTGTACCCCATCGCCTTGATGAAGGCCTTGCGCAGGAACAGCGAAAACCCGGCATCGCCGTAACTCGTCAAACCCTTGCGCAATCCGTCAGCCATCTTGTCTTTCCTTTGAGAAACTTGTCCGCGCACCCTTAGCACGAAGCGGCCATTCCGCGATGCGCAATTGCGCATCGCGGGCACCCGCTTGGGCGGAAGCTGCTATTTCCAGTCCACGATCTTGCTGCGGTCGCCGTCGAACTCCATGCCGCAGAACGTGCCGCCCTGGTAGAAGTCGCCGACCGGATCCGGGCCGATTTTGGCCTGCTCGGCCATGGCGTGCTCGCGGAAATCCTCAGCCCGGCCGGTCGGGCGATAGCCGAGGTCATAGGCGCGATGATTGTCCCACCAGGAGCGCTCATTGTACGACGCGCCGTAAAACACCTCGAAATGGATGTCGGGATGGTCGAGCCCGATCCGGCACAATTGCACCAGATCTTCCGGCTTGAGCCAGATCGCCAGCCGGCGATGGTCGAGCGGCTTGTCGCCGAAATTGCCGATCCGGATGCAGGTGACGCCAAGGCCGTGCTTGTCGGCATAGAGCGCGCCGACCGCCTCGCCGAACACCTTGCTGACGCCATAGCGGCTGTCCGGCCGCGGCTGCACGCCGGTTCCGATCCGGTGATGGCGCGGGTAGAAGCCGACCGCATGGTTCGATGACGCGAACACGATGCGCTTGACGCCCTTTTTGCGCGCCGCCTCGAACAGATTGTAGCAGCCGATGATGTTGGATTGCAGGATGTTGTCCCAGGGGCCTTCGACCGAAAATCCGCCGAAATGCAGGATGCCGTCGACGCCCTCGCAGATCGCCTCGACCTGCGCGAGATCGGACAGCTCGGCGGCCTTGAACTTTTCCTTGGGGCCGAGATCGGCGGGCGCCTTGAGGTCGCTCAGGAGCAGATCCGGATAGATCGGCGGCAGCAGTTTCCGCAGGCTCGTGCCGATTCCGCCGGACGCGCCGGTCATCAATATGCGTGGCATTTCATCCCTCTTGATTGTGACTTGCCGCGAGTATGGCGCGGTGACCGCGATGCGGCAAGCGACCCCATAAAAGCCGATTTGCGGTCATTGTTCGAGAATGATAGCAACCAAACCGCGAAGAAATCTGGCAACAACGAGAACAGCAAATGTCCAAGGCAACGTCTCAGGCAACGTCCCATTCGGCCGGCTGGCAGCCGGCAACCTGTTATCCCGATCCGGCCATTCACGCGCTCGATCCGCGGTTCGAAAAATACTGGCTCAAACTGTCGGCCGTGGAACGGCTGGCGACCGGACTGCGCTGGGCCGAGGGCCCGGTATGGTTCGGCGACGGACGCTATTTGCTGTGCAGCGATATTCCCAACCAGCGCATCATCAAGTGGGAGGAAGAGACCGGCGCCGTCAGCAACTTCCGCAAGCCGTCGAATTTCGCCAACGGCAACACCCGCGACCGCCAGGGCCGCCTGATCACCTGCGAGCATGGCGGCCGCCGCGTCACCCGCACCGAATATGACGGTTCGATCACGGTGGTGATGGACTCCTTCGAGGGCAAACGGCTGAACTCGCCGAATGACGTGGTCGTGAAGTCCGACGGCTCGATCTGGTTCACCGATCCGATCTTCGGCCTGCTCGGCAATTACGAAGGCTACCAGGCCGAATCCGAGATCGACATGAACGTCTACCGGGTCGACGGCGAGACCGGAAAGGCCACCATCGTCGCCGAAGGCATTTTGGGACCGAACGGGCTGGCTTTCTCGCCGGACGAGAAAATCCTCTACATCGTGGAATCCCGCGGGGTGCCGAACCGCAAGATCCTGGCCTATGACGTCGCCGCCAGCGGCAAGACGATTTCCAACAAGCGCGTCTTCATCGATGCCGGCCCGGGCACGCCCGACGGCATGCGCTGCGACATCGACGGCAACCTGTGGTGCGGCTGGGGCATGGGCGATCCCGAACTCGACGGCGTCGTGGTGTACGCGCCCGACGGCGTCATGATCGGCCGCATCGCGCTGCCCGAGCGCTGCGCCAATCTCTGCTTCGGCGGCGTCAAGCGCAACCGGTTGTTCATGGCCTCGAGCCAGTCGATCTACGCGCTGTATGTGAACACCCAGGGTGCGCTGGGGGGATAGTTTCTGCGCATCGTCATTGCGCCTCCCTCCTCGTCGTCCCGGCCTTCGCCGGGACGACGCCAAAAAGCCAAACGCCGGAGCGGAAGTTCATTCCGCTCCGGCGCTTTTGATTTAAACCCGGCGATTACGCGGCGCTGTAGCCGGCGACCGCCTTCACTTCGAGATATTCCTCGAGGCCGTACTTGCCCCACTCGCGGCCGTTGCCGGACTGCTTGTAGCCGCCGAACGGCGCGGTGCGGTCGTTCGGGACGCCCTGCAGGTTGACGTTGCCGGCGCGGATCTTGCGGCCGACGCGGCGCGCGGTCTCGACCGTATCGGCGGAGACGTACCCGGCCAGACCGTACGGCGTATCGTTGGCGATCTGCACCGCCTCGGCTTCGTCCTTGGCGCCGAGGATGGTGAGGACGGGGCCAAAGATTTCCTCGCGGGCGATCGTCATGTCGTTGGTGACGTCGGCGAAGATGGTCGGGCGCACGTAGAAGCCCTTGTTGACGCCTTCCGGCAGACCCGGACCGCCGCTGACCAGGGTGGCGCCTTCCTCGATGCCCTTCTGGATCAGCTTCTGGATCTTGTCCCACTGAATGCGCGACACCACCGGACCGATGGTGGTGCCTTCGGCGCGCGGATCGCCCGCCTTGGTCTTGTCGGCGACGCCCTTGGCGATGGCGGCGACTTCCTTCATCTTCGACAGCGGCACGATCATGCGCGACGGCGCGTTGCACGACTGTCCCGAGTTGTTGAACATGTGCATCACGCCACCGGTGACGGCCTTGGTGAGGTCGGCGCCTTCGAGGATGACGTTCGGCGACTTGCCGCCGAGTTCCTGGCTGACGCGCTTGACGGTCGGCGCCGCGCGCTTGGCGACATCGATCCCGGCGCGGGTCGAACCGGTGAACGAGATCATGTCGATATCCGGATGCTCGCTCATCGCCGCACCCACCTCAGGGCCGAGGCCGTTGAGCAGGTTGAACACGCCCTTCGGCACGCCGGCCTCATGGAGGATTTCCGCGAAGATCAACGCCGAGGTCGGGGTGAATTCCGACGGCTTCAGGATCATGGTGCAACCGGCGGCGAGCGCGGGCGCGACCTTGCAGGCGATCTGGTTCAGCGGCCAGTTCCACGGCGTGATCATGCCGATGACGCCGACCGGCTCGCGCAACACGGTGGCGGTACCGATCGTCTCTTCGAAGTGATAGTTCTTCAAGACGTCCAGCGTGGCGACGATGTGGCCGAGGCCGGCGCCGGCCTGCAGCCTCTCAGCCATCGGCAGCGGGGCGCCCATCTCGTCGGAGACCGCGGCGCCGATATCCTTGATGCGGGTCTTGTAGACTTCGATGATCTTGGTCAACAGCGCGATGCGGTCCTCGCGGCTGGTCTGCGAATAGGTCTCGAACGCACGCTTGGCGGCCGCTACCGCCTTGTCGACATCGGCCTTGGAGCCGAGCGCAACCTCATACATCGCTTCTTCGGTCGCCGGGTTGACGACGGGCGTGGACTTCTTGACGGCGGGATCGACCCAGGCGCCATCGATGTAGAATTGCATGCGATTGACCATCGTAAACCTCTTGATTTCGGAGCGAATGGTTGGGGGAACGAAGCGTTCGGCAGACATCTTTGCACGAAAGCCCGACAAATTGAACCCGCCATATGCGGGGCGCTGCACTGCAACGGACGTTGCATGGCGTGGTGGATATAAGGTTACCGGTATGAGCGGCGCAAGGTTCCTTCGTCATTCCGGGACACGCTGTTTGGCGTGGGCCCGGAATGACGAACTCAAATATCTCTTCACACCGCCATTTTGCGGTGCCGCACCGGCGCGCCGGCGGTGAGGCTTTCGGCCGCATCGATGATGGCGTTGGCGTCCATGCCGTGGTGCCGGTAGAGGTCGTCGATGGTGCCGGTCTGGCCGAAATGCTCGACGCCGAGTGCTTCGACGCGATGGCCGCGGACGCTGCCGAGCCAGCCCAGCGTGGCCGGGTGGCCATCGATCACGGTCACGATGCCGCAGTCGCGCGGCAGCGGCTCCAGCAGTTTTTCGATATGGCTGAGATGCTGCACCCCGCGCCGGTCGCGGCGCAATTGCCGGGCCGCACTCCAGCCCGCATGCAGCCGGTCGGCCGAGGTGATCGCGAGCAGGCCGACGTCGCGGCGGCTTTCGCCGATCAATCCAATCGCCTCGATCGCCTCCGCTGCGACCGCGCCGGTATAGGCGATCACGGCTTCGGCATTGGGGCCCGGTTTGCGCAGCCAATAGGCGCCGTCGGTGATGCCCTTCTGTAATTCCGGCGTCATGATCCGCTGCGGCTGCTCGAGGCTGCGGGTCGACAGCCGCAAATAGACCGAGCCGCCCTCGCCGCCGTCGCGCTGCATGTGCCGAAAACCCCAACCCATGATCACGGCGAGTTCATCGACGAAGGCCGGTTCGAACGAGGCCAGGCCATCCTGGGCGATGCCGATCAACGGCGTTGCGATCGACTGATGCGCGCCGCCTTCCGGCGCCAGCGTGATGCCCGACGGTGTCGCCACCACCATGAAGCGCGCGTCCTGGTAACAGGCATAGTTCAGCGCATCGAGGCCGCGCTGGATGAAGGGATCGTACAGCGTTCCGATCGGCAGCAGCCGCTCGCCATTGATCGCATGCGACAGCCCCAGCGCCGACAGCATGATGAACAGGTTCATCTCGGCGATGCCGAGTTCGAGGTGCTGTCCCTTGGGCGAAAAGTCCCAGTTGAAGGTCGACGGGATCTTCTCCTGCCGGAACAGATCGTGGTTTTCCGCCTTGGCAAACAGCCCGCGCCGGTTGACCCAGGCGCCGAGATTGGTCGACACGGTGACGTCAGGCGACGCCGTGACGATGCGCGACGCCAGTTCGGTATCGCCGCGCGCGATTTCGTTGAGCACCAGGCCAAAGCCCTGCTGCGTCGACATCTGCGCCGCCGGCTTGAACGCCAATTGCTGGGGAACATCGATCGTGGGTGCGGTCAGGCGCCGCCGGCCCTCGGCGTTGAACGGCGCTTCCGCCAGAAACGCCTCCAGCCTGGCGGTATCCTGCGATAGGCCCTCGAACTTCTCCCATTCATGGCCGGGCCGGATGTTCTGGCTGCTGCGCCATTTTTCCATCTGCGCCACCGTCATCAGCCCGGCATGATTGTCCTTGTGGCCCTGCATCGGCAGGCCGACGCCCTTGATGGTGTAGGCGATGAAGCAGACCGGGCGATCATGATCGATCGATTCGAAGGCATCGATCATGCTGGTCATGTCGTGGCCGCCGAGATTGGACATCAGCGCCAGCAACTCGTCGTCACTGCGCCGGTCGATCAATTGCGTGACCTGGCCCTGATCGCCGATATCGTCGTGCAGATGCCTGCGGAAGGCGGCGCCGCCCTGGAAACACAGCGCGGCGTACATCTGGTTCGGACATGAATCGATCCAGCGCTTCAGCGCCTCGCCGCCCGGTTCGGCAAAGGCGGCCTGCATCAAGGTGCCGTATTTGACGATCACCACGTCCCAGCCGAAATTGCGGAACATGGATTCGAATTTTTCCCACAGCCCTTCGCGCACCACGGCGTCGAGACTCTGCCGGTTGTAATCGACCACCCACCAGGTGTTGCGCAGGCCGTGCTTCCAGCCTTCGAGCAGCGCCTCGAAGATATTGCCCTCGTCCATCTCGGCATCGCCGACCAGCGCGATCATCCGCCCTTCGGGACGGTCCTTCATCCAGCCATGAGATTTGACGTAATCCTGCACCAGCGAGGAAAACAGCGTCTGCGCGACGCCGAGCCCAACCGAGCCGGTGGAGAAATCGACGTCGTCGGTGTCCTTGGTGCGCGACGGATAGGATTGCGCGCCCTTGTAGCCGCGAAAATTTTCCAGTTTCTCGCGGGTCTGGTGGCCGAACAGATACTGGATGGCGTGGAACACCGGGCTCGCATGCGGTTTCACGGCGACGCGGTCCTGCGGCCGCAGCACCGAGAAATACAAAGCCGACATGATATTGGCGAGCGACGCCGACGAGGCCTGATGTCCGCCGACCTTCAAGCCATCGACATTGGGCCGGATGTGGTTGGCGTGATGGATGGTCCAGGACGACAACCACAACACCTTGCGGGCCAGCGCGGACAGCAGTTCCAGGCGAGCGGGTTCGACGGACATGACGGGCTCCGGAAAGATGATCAGACGCCGATGGTAGCGGGCCTGCAACCGCTAAAAATCCCAAATTATCGCGACATACCCTGAGATATTGGGATAAATCACCAGTTCAAGCCCCATTCCAGCGAGTTCATCCCAATGCCCGCCCTCGACGCCATCGACCGCAAGATTCTCAGCCTGCTGCAATCCGACAGCCGGACCACCATGCAGGAATTGGCCGACAAGGTCGGCCTGTCGGTCTCGCCCTGCCATCGCCGCGTCAAGCTGATGGAAGAGCGCGGCGTGATCACGCGCTATATCGCCACCGTCGACCAGAAATCGCTCGGGCTGCATGTCAGCGTCTTCATCTCCATCAAGCTGGCGCGGCAGAAGGAAGAAGACCTCAACCGCTTCGCCAAGGCGATTTCGAAATGGGACGAGGTGCTGGAGTGCTACCTGATGACCGGCAACCGCGATTACCTGCTGCGCGTCGTTGCCGCCGATCTGTCGTCGTATGAGGCATTCCTCAAGAACAAGCTGACCCGGCTCGACGGCATCGCCTCGATCGAGTCGAGTTTTGCGTTGAGCCAGGTGAAGTATTCGATCGCGCTGCCGGTGTAAGCGACGTCCACGGATCCCACCTTCGTCATTCCGGGATGCGCCTTCGGTCGGCTATTGCCGACCTGAGGCGCAGGCCCGGAATCCATACTCCCAGTGTCCGTGTTTGATACCAAACTCCAACACTGGGGTTATGGATTCCGGGCTCGCGCTTCGCACGCCCCGGAATGACGAAGAGAAAATGATGACAGTACAGACATAACTTCGCCTGCTCGCGACATGATGCGCCCGAGTTGTGCCTGAATTCTTGCCCCAACAATTAAGAGGGACGCAGGAAACGCCGGGTGCGCGGTGCACCCGCAGCCCGTGTGCAGAAGGTAGTAAGCACACGGTAGTCACCACAGGTTCACCGGAACACCCGGCGTCTCCTGCGCAATGGAGCAGCGACGTCCCGGCAATCCCCGGGCACGAACGCGATCAGGCGTTGGGTGACGGCTCGGCCGCCAGCTCCAGCAACTGCGACCGCCGCACACGCTCGCGGTGCGCGGTATAAAGTCCGCTGGCGACAACGAACGCCGCGCCGGTCACGGTCCAGACATCAGGCACTTCACCGAAGATCAGGAAGCCGAGGATGCTGACCCACAACAACTGGGTGTAGGAAAACGGCGCAAGCACGGACGCATCGGCGTAGCGAAACGCCAGCACCACGATCCACTGGCCGGCGGTCGATGTCAGGCCGATCACAACTCCGAAGAAGATGTCGTGCCAGGTCGGCGTAATCCACACCAGCGGGACCAGCGCGGACAAGATCGCAAAACCCGCGATCGAGGAATAGGTCATGGTGGTGATCGCGCGTTCCTTGCCGCTCAACATGCGCGTCATGATCAAGGTGAGCGCCCAGCAAAACGCCGACACCAGCGGGAACACCGCGGCGGGATGGAACGCATTCGACCCGGGCCGCAGGATGATCAGCACGCCGAGCAATCCGACCGCGGTCGCGAGCCAGCGGCGCAGGCCGACGCTCTCGCTGAGGAAGAGGATCGACAAGGCGGTGACGAACAGCGGAGAGACGAAAGCGGTCGCGGATGCTTCGGCAATGGGAAGAAACCGCAGACCCGAGATGAACAACAGCGACGAGCCAAGCAGCGCCGCGCCGCGCATCAGATGCAAACCGAGGCGACGGGTCGGCAAGGCGTAGAGCGGCGAACGCGGCACCATCGCCGGAACCATGATCAGCGCGAACACCAGAAAGCGAATCCAGGCGATCTCGATCGACGGCAACGTCGCCGACAAATATTTCGAGGTCACGTCCGAGGTCCCGAGAAAGATCGTCGACAGCAGGATCAGCGCGATGCCACGGAACGGCCGGTCGGAGCGCGCAGGCGCGGCAGGCAGGGCTGATTTTTTGGGACCGGACGGCAACGGAATTCGGTCCAGCCTGGCGGCTGCGGCAGGAGGCGGGGTCACGGATTTAACTCGCGGCGCGAATATAAATGATCGAATCGGGCGAGGTTTTAAAGAACGACAAAGCGGCGTGATCGACAAGGACCGAAAACAGGCAGCCGATATGCGTGATTGAGCGCGGCGGCTCGCCGCAGCCCGCGCGACTTCCGCGATGCGGCTTGAAACATATTGTTAGAAAGCGTGTCCGTAAAAAAGCGGATAAGATTGAACCTAAATTGTAACGCAACGAAACGCGCTCCCGCTCCCTTCCGGAAAGAGGTAAAGAAGCCGCCGTCTTACAGCATCGGCAGGCCGCGCGGCTTTGGGCCCCGCGGAAACGCCTTGTCGAGCGCGCTTAGCTCGTCCTGGCTCAGGGTCAGCTTGCCGGCCGCGGCGTTATCGGCGGCGTGCTCGGCGCTCGATGCCTTGGGAATTGCGAACACCGATTCATCGCGCGTGAGAAAGCCGAGCGCGACCTGGCGCGGCGAGGCGCCATGTGCATCGGCGATTTTCTGCAAGAGCTGTCCCTGCGCGCTGCGTGGCGACGGAAAATCATCGTGACCGAACGGCGAATAGGCAACCACCGCGACGCCATGCGCCTTGCACCACGGAATCACCGCATGCTCGATTGCGCGTTCCTGCAAATGATAGAGCACCTGATTGCAGGCGATCCGGCCCTTGCCGGCGACGGCGCGCAACTCATCGAGATCATCGGCGTCGAAATTGCTGACGCCCCAGCTTCGGATCTTTCCGGCGCGCACCAGATCCTCCATGGCCGCGACGGTCTCGGCCAGCGGATAGGATCCGCGCCAGTGCAGCAGATAGCAATCGAGCCGATCGGTTTTCAGCCGCGCCAGCGAACGCTCGCAGGCGGTGACGGTGCCGCGCCGCGAGGCGTTGCTCGGCAACACCTTCGAGACCAGAAACAGACCGTCACGCTGCCCGGCAATCGCGTCGGCAATCACCAGTTCGGCGTCGCCATACATTTCGGCGGTGTCGATGTGGGTCATGCCGAGTTCGATGCCGCGGCGCAGCGCCGCCACCGCGCGCTTGCGGTCACCATGATCGAGATACCAGGTACCCTGCCCGATCACGGACACCTGGTCGCCAGTGCTGCCGAAGGGTCGCAGGTTCATCGGCTACCTCAATCCGCTGATGTCGGCGACCATGATAGTGCCGGTCGCCGATTCCGTGATGTAAAGGCGGTCAGCGTTCTTGCCGCCGATCGCGACGTTGGTGCAGGTCGGCCCGGCGCTGGACTTGATCCGCGCGATCAACTCGCCGTTCGGCGCAAACACGAAGACATGCCCGAGCGAGGCATGCGCCACGAACAGCCGCCCGGCCTTGTCCATCGTGATCCCGTCGGGACCGCTCGGACCGAACAACGAGCAGAACCGGCCGACTTTCGAGACGCTGCGGTCCTTCATGAAGGGCATCCGCCACACCGCGTTGTCGCGCGTCATCGCCACAAACAAAGTAGCCTCGGCGGGATCGAGCACCAGACCGTTGGGACTGACGCCGGTATCGATCAGGCAGTCGAGCCGGCCGGACGTCGAGAGACGATAGACCTTGCCGGTCGGATCATGCAGGCCGGTCTGTCCTTGATCGGTGAAATAGATATCGTCATTGCTGGCGATGTGCAGATCGTTGCAGCCGCGGAACGATTCCGAATTGCGCGAGGTCAGGATCGGCTGCATGCGCCCGGCCTTGGCGTCGAGTTCCATGATGCCGTGCATGTAGTCGGCTACCAGAATGCGGCCGTCGCGGCTGATCTTCAGGCCGTTCGGCCACCCTTCATACTCGACCACCAAGGACCATTTGGCATCGGGCGAGATCTTGAAGATGCGCCCGAACGGAATATCGACGATGTAGAGATTGCCCTCGGCATCGAACGACGGTCCCTCGACAAAACTGTCGGTCGGCACGCCCGGCCGGTTGGCGTCGGCCCAACTGGTGGCTTCGCCCTTGCGCCTGAAATGATCCGGCATCGCCGAAAAGGTTTCGGCCTGAATGAGTTTTGGCGGGGTATCGAGGTACATCATCTCTTGGCTTCACCTGTCCTGTCGGGCAGGCGCACCATAGATGATCGTTCGGCGTCTTCAAGGACGCCGGATGCATGGGGTCAGTTGGCTGCGGTCTCTAGTTGACGCGGCACAGCGTCGACCGCGGCGGTATTCGCCTGCGCGATCAACCGCTTCATTTCCGGAATGCAGGAACCGCAATTGGTGCCGGCCTTGAGCTCTGCCCCGATCGCGGCGGCCGAGTTCGCACCCGCGGCGATGACGTCACAGATCGTGGTGCGGCCGACGCCGAAACAGGCGCAGACGATCGGGCCAGCGTTGGCTAGACCATCCATCGCCTTGCCCGACAGCAGCATGCGGCGCTGATCGCCGGTCAGCGCATCCGCCGCGAACAGGGCCTTGACCACATTCCAGTCGCCGGCGTCGCGCGCGGGGCCGACGAACAGGCAGGTTTCGATCCGCTCGCCGGCGAAGGATGCCGCGCGATACACGCCGCCGCCGAAATCCTTGTATTCGGCGAGATCATCGCCCGCGACCGACTTCAACCAGGATTGCCAGCCCTTGAGATCGGCGTTGTCGGCAAGCAGATAGCCGTAGCCGCCGCCGACCGCGACGCGCGCCCACCAGGCATGGGCAGGCAAATCGAGTTTGACCCGCGACAGCGCAAAACCGCGGAAGACATATTCATACGGCGTGATCGCGACCGGCGTCGCCTTGTTCTCGGGCTGGCCGGAGAACGGATCGGTGAACGGCGCCACCAGCGCGCCGACCCGCGCGCCGGAGGTGTTCTCGCCGCTCCAGTGGATCGGCGCGAACAGCATGCCGCGCTGCTGGCGTTCGCTGACCACGACTTTGAGAATGCATTGCCCGTAATCGGTAACGACGCGCGCAAAACCGTCATCGACGACGCCGAATCTGTTGGCGTCACCGGGATGGATCTCGACGAACGGCTCCGGCAGATGCTGGCCCAGCCTCGGGCTCGTGCCGGTGCGGGTCATGGTGTGCCACTGATCGCGGATGCGGCCGGTGTTGAGCCGCAGCGGCCGCGACGCCGAGGTTTCGGTTCGCAGCGTCGGGACTTCCGGTGCGACGAAACGGGCTTTTTGGTCGTTGGCATAAAACCGGCCGTCGGCGAAAAAGCGCGCTTGCTCGGCCTCGCCGGAACGCGCCGGCCACTGCACCGGCGCCAGTGCATCGAACGCGTCGTCTGACAGCGCCGTCAACGCGCCGATATCGAAGTCGCGGCTGCCGTTGTTTTCGAACGCCGACAGGCCGGCATGCTCGCGGAACACGTCCGCCGCAGAATTGTAATCGAACGCCGCGCCAAAGCCCAATCGCTTGGCGACTTGGCTGACGATCCACCAATCCGGCCTGGCTTCTCCTGGTGCAGCCAGAAACGAACGCTGCCGCGAGATGCGCCGCTCGGAGTTGGTCACCGTACCGGACTTCTCACCCCAGGCCAAAGCCGGCAGCAGCACATGCGCGCCCGAATTGACGGTGTCGTTGGAGCGCACATTCTCGGAAACAACGAACAGTTCGAGCTTTTGCATCGCGGCGCGCACCACATCGGCGTCCGGCAGCGACACGATTGGATTGGTGCCCATCACCCACAGCGCCTTGATCTCGCCGCGCGCGATCGCCTCGAACATCTGGATCGCCTTCAACCCTTCGTGGGTGGCGATGCGCGGCGCCTTCCAGAACCGGCGGACGCGGTCGATATCGGGTGGCGTGAATCCCATATGCGCGGCAAGCTGGTTGGACAGCCCGCCGACTTCGCGGCCGCCCATCGCATTGGGCTGCCCGGTCAGCGAAAACGGCGATGCGCCAGGCTTTCCGATCCGCCCGGTCGCGAGATGACAATTGAGGATCGCATTGACCTTGTCGGTGCCCTGCGCCGACTGGTTGACGCCCTGCGAGTACAGCGTCACCACGCGCGGCGTGGACCGGAACATCTGGAAGAACTCGGCGACGTCCCGTTCGGTGAGGCCGGTCGCAAGCGCGGTCGCCGCAATGCTGCCGGCGATAGCGCGCGCCCGCGCCACCGCTTCTTCCAGACCGGACGTGTAACGCTCGACATAATCGCGATCGAGCGCGCCGTGATCGACCAAGTGCACCAGAAGTCCGGCGAACAGCGCGGTATCGGTGCCGGGCTTCAGGCCCAGAAACAGATCGGCATCCCCTGCGGTATCGGTGCGGCGCGGGTCGATCACCACGATGCGGGCGCCACGCTTCTGCTTGTTGGCGAGCATGCGCTGGAACAGAACCGGATGGCACCACGCCGCGTTGGAGCCGGTCAGCACCAGCAGATCGGCCTCGTCGAGATCCTCATAGCAGCCCGGCACGGTGTCGGCGCCAAAGGCGCGTTTGTGCCCGGCGACCGATGACGACATGCAAAGCCGCGAATTGGTATCGACATTGGCGCTGCCGATGAATCCCTTCATCAATTTGTTGGCGACGTAATAATCCTCGGTCAGCAATTGCCCGGAGAGATAGAACGCCACCGCACCGGCGCCGTCGCGCGCGACGATATGGCCGAGCCGGTTCGCGACATGGTCGAGCGCATCGCTCCATGCCAGCCGCTCCATGGTCCCCTTGTCGCAGCGGATCATCGGATGCAGCAGGCGACCGTCTAGGCCGACCGTTTCACCGAGCGCCGAGCCTTTCGAGCACAGCCGTCCGAAATTGGCGGGATGTTCGGGATCGCCCGACACCGAAGCCCCGCCGCTGCCATCCGGCGTCGCGAGCACACCACAGCCGACGCCACAATAGGGACAGGTGGTGCGGGTGGCCGGCGGCGTGGGATCGACTGCTGTCATGGATTCAGGCCGCCTTCGGCCGGGCCGCGGGCGGACGGCCGAACATCATGTCGCTGCGGATCGCCGCGACCGACTGACGGTTGCGGATCATGTCGAGATACCACAGCGCATCGCCGGTCTCGCCGACCAGAACCGCGCCGGTCAATCGTCCCTCAGCAATCACCAGTTTCTTGTAGGTGCCGTGCCTGAAATCGCTGAGCACGATGGCTTCGCTGCCCTCGGAGCCCATGAAGTCGCCCGCGGAAAACACCCCAACGCCGCTGACTTTCAGATTGGTCGAGACCACGCTGCCATTGTAAGCCGCGGGCGCGCCCGCCAGATGCCGCGCCAGCACGCCCGCCTGCTCATAGGCCGGCTCGACGAGGCCGTAACAGGTGCCGCGATGCTCGGCGCATTCGCCGAGCGCGAACACATCCGGCACGCCGGTCTGCAGATGATCGTCGACGACGACGCCACGATTGACGGGAATGCCGGCTTCCCTGGCCAGCGAGATGTTGGGGCGAATGCCGGCCGCGAAGATCACCGCGTCGGCGTCGAGCTTGCGCCCATCCGTCAGTTCGACGCGCTCGACCCGCGTCTCGCCGTGAATGCGGGCGGTGTTTGCATTCAACAGAATCTGGATGCCCTTGCGCTCGACCAGCGATTTCAACAATTCCGCCGCCGGCGCATCGAGCTGACGCTCCATCAGCCGGTCCATCAGATGGACCAGCGTCACCGGCGCGCCGGCCTTGGCGAGGCCGTAAGCCGCTTCCAGTCCGAGCAACCCGCCGCCGACCACCACGACGCGCTTCTTTTGCGCCGCCAGCGTCAGCAACAGATCGACATCCCGCGTGTCTCGAAAGGTGTGGACGCCAGCGAGATCGGCGCCGGGCAGATTGAGCCGCAACGCGGTCGAGCCCGTTGCCAGCACCAATCTTGAAAAGCTGACGCTCTCTTCGTTCGCGATCTTGAGTTCGCGGCGGCCGACATCGATCTCGGTGGCGCGGCAGCCATATTTCAGGGTGACGCCGCGATCGCGCCACCACGCCGCAGGCTTCAGCTCGATGTCATGCGATTGGGTTTCGCCTGCCAGCACCGACGACAGCAGCACGCGATTATAGGCCAGCCGCGGCTCATCGCCGATCACCGCGACCGCGTAACGGCCAAGGGCGGTCTTGGACAATTCGTCAACCAGGCGGGCGGCCGCCATTCCGTTGCCGACGATGACAAGAGGTTCGCTCACGCGCGTGATCCTTATTCGGCTGCTTGAGAGCTGTCGTCGTAGGCTTCCGAGATCATGTTTTTGGCTCCCTTCTTTTTTCTTTTTGCCCCTCGCCCCACGATGGGGCGAGGTCAGAGAACAAGGTTGCCGCTGCCAGCTCAGATCCGCGCGCCGGCGAGGCTCGTCGCCCCGGCTTCCGCCGGGCTCTTGCGCAGATAGAACCACCAGGTGGTCGCGAGGCAGACCACGTAGAACGCGAGGTAGATTTCCAGCGCGAGCTGCGGGCCGCCGGTAGCGGCGATCGACTGACCAAAGCCGCTCGGGATAAAATAACCGCCACAGGCGCCGATCGCGCCGATGAAGCCGACCGCAGCACCGCTCTCGATGCTGGCGGTCTTCAGGGCCAGCGCGCGGCCGGCATCGCCGGTGCCCCTGGCCTTGCGCAAATTCTCCTCGCGGAAGATCGAAGGGATCATCCGGTAGGTCGAGCCGTTACCCACGCCGGTGGTGACAAACAGGATCAGGAACATCACCAGGAAGCCGGTGAAATCCTTGATGCCGACGAAATACAGCACACCGATCGTCGCCGCCGCCATCGCGATGAAATTCCAGAACGTCACGATCGCGCCGCCGACCTTGTCGGCGAGCAAGCCGCCCAACGGACGCGACAGCGAGCCCACCAGGGGTCCAAGGAACGCGATGGCGATGGTGACCGCCGGGAACTGCGTCTTGATCAGCAGCGGGAACGCCGCCGAGTAGCCGATAAAGGAGCCGAACGTTCCGACATAAAGGAACGCCATGATCCAGGTGTGCTTGCGCTTGACGATGGCGAGCTGATCCTTGAACGAGGATTTTGCCGTAGTCAGGTTGTTCATGAAGAACACCGCGCCGAACACCGCGATCACCAGCGGCACCACCCACATCAGTCCGGCGTTCTGCAGGTACACGCCCGACACCGGCTGGGCCTGATAGAGGTTGATCAGGGCCACGCCCATCAGGATCGGCGTCAGCAATTGCACGGTGCTGACGCCGATATTGCCGCCGGCCGCGTTGAGGCCGAGCGCCCAGCCCTTCATGCGGTCGGGATAGAAGAAGGAGATGTTGGCCATGCTCGAGGCGAAATTGCCGCCGCCGAGACCCGCGGTGGAAGCCACCAGCAGCATCAGCCAGAACGGCGTTTCGGGATGGCCGACGAAATAGGCCAGCCCCAGCGTCGGAATGAACAGCACGGTCGCGCTGAAGATGGTCCAGTTACGGCCGCCGAACGTCGTCACCGCAAACGTGTAGGGAAACCGCATCAGCGAGCCGATCAGACCGGGGATCGCCACCAGCTGAAACAACTGATCGGTGCTGAAGTGGAAACCCGCCGCCGGCAATTTGGTGGCGACGATGCTCCAGATCAGCCAGACCGAAAATCCGACGTTCTCGGCGACGATCGACCAGATCAGGTTGCGACGGGCAACGAACTTGCCGGTCGAATTCCAGAATGTCTCATCCTCTGGCTTCCATTCCGAAATCCAGGTTGGATTGTTCTCGCGCATTGGAGATCCCTTTCTCGGTAGCCGCCCGTCTCGCGACACCAGGGTTCGGGCGCGGCGCCATAGCGGCGCGCGCTGGGGAAGCCCCAGTCCGGCGGTGTCAAAAATCGTATGATTTGTTTGCGAAGGACGGCGTCGATGGCGTCAGACCTAGCTATTCAAGCTTCATGCCAAGCCACTAAAATTCAAAAACATCATATTTTTGCGTTAGTTAGACTGAAACGATGCTTCGGGTCGCCTTCTGACGCCGCATCCTAAATTTGCGATTCGCTCAACCTTTGTGCGTCGCACAATAGTTGAGCAGATGGCCGCAACTCGCGTCGTCGCCCTCCGCTGCGCGCGGTCTATGCAATTGCACAAATGCACAGCGTTTTTCTCGCTGATGTCCCGCGGGAAGCAGCGCTGCGCGCCAAACCGAGCCTGATTTCAACGCTGCGTGCCGCACGCCAGCTTGGCACGTCGATTGCTTTTATTATTAGCAGTCAACGAAGACTGCGGTTCGCCGGATTGTTTTAGCCATTGCCTGGCTGAAACTCAGGGACAGGCTCAAGCCCCTCATCGAGGAAGCTTGGCGCAGTCGTCGCGATGCCAGATGGCTCGCACATCCCTGTTTCAGATCTGACGCGGTCGGAAAACAGGATGGTGAATGACGCAACATTGCACAGCGCCCACACGAAATATTTCCGAAAGCGGTTCGGCGGTCAGAACCGTCGCTCGGGAATGCGAACACGATCTCACCTAAGCGCATCACCAACCGTGCTTGCACATTTCATTTCATCGCAGAACAAGGGGAATACTAATGTCGTATCTCGTGCCTTCGGAATTCGTCACCAAGATGGTGGACGCGGGTGAGTTCAAGATATTCATGTCGACCCGGGACACCGTAATCCGCGCCTATATGGCTGGCGCCATTCTCGCGCTGGCCGCTTGGTTTGCCGTCACGATCAACATCGAACACCGGCCAGCCGATCGTCGGAGCGCTGCTGTTTCCGGTCGGATTTTCCATGCTGTATCTGCTGGGCTTCGATCTGCTGACCGGTGTCTTCGTCCTCGCGCCGCTCGCGCTGATCGACAAGCGCCCGGGCGTCACGCTGGGCGGTGTGTTTCGAAATTGGGGCCTCGTGTTTATCGGCAACTTCGGCGGAGCTCTCACCGTCGCCTTCATGATGGCGTTCGTCACGACGTTCGGGTTTACGCAGGACCCTGATAAAGTCGGCGCGGCCATCGGAAGTATCGGCGAGGCGCGTACGCTGGGCTATGCATCGCATGGCGCCGCCGGCATGGCGACATTGTTCATCCGCGGCATGCTGTGCAACTGGATGGTCTCGACCGGCGTCGTCGGGGCGATGATCTCCACGACGGTGCCCGGCAAGGTCATTGCGATGTGGATGCCGATTTTGGTGTTCTTCTACATGGTGTTCGAGCATTCCGTCGTGAACATGTTCCTGTTCCCGTCGGGGCTGATGCTCCACGCCAAATTCTCGATCATGGATTATTTCATCTGGAACGAGATTCCGACCGTGCTCGGCAATCTGGTCGGAGGACTTTCGTTCACCGGATTGACCTTGTACGCGACCCACGTCCGGACCGCGCCGAAGCGTGACCTGGCGACGGCCTCGACCCGCGCCGCCGCCTGATCTGGCTTCTCTGACAAAGGAGCCTTTTCCAACAAAGGGAGCCTTGCCTGTGTAAGGTGAGGCTCCCTTTCCTTTGGCGCCATGATGCCGCGTGAACTGAAAATTTCGGTCGGACAGCATTCCGACAAAGGGCGCAAGCCGGCCAATCAGGACTTTCACGGCGTCCTGATGCCGGAAGAGCCGCTGCTCGGGCTGAAAGGCATCGCGGTGGTTCTGGCCGACGGCATCAGCAGCAGCAATGTCAGCCACATCGCCAGCGAGTCCGCCGTCAAAAGCTTTCTGACCGACTATTATTGCACGTCGGAATCCTGGTCGGTGAAGACATCGGCCCAGCGCGTCCTGGCGGCGACCAATTCCTGGCTGCATTCGCAGACAAGGCGGAGCCAGTACGCCTATGAGGACAAGGACAAGGGTTACGTCTGCACCTTGAGTGCGATCGTGCTCAAATCGGCTACGGCGCATCTTTTTCACATCGGCGATTCCAGGATCTATCGCGTGGCCGGCACGACGCTGGAGCAGCTCACCGAGGACCACCGGGTCACGGTGTCGGCGGAGCAAAGCTATCTAAGCCGCGCGCTCGGCATCAATGCTTCGGTCGAGATCGACTACAGCGCGATCGAAATTGAGAAGGGCGACATCTTCCTGCTCGCAACCGACGGCGTCTACGAACATGTCGGCAACCGCTTTGCCGCCAAAACGATCCACGACCATCCGCAAGATCTGGACGCGGCAGCAAAAATAATTGTCGAGGAAGCGCTGCGGCAAGGCAGTCAGGACAATCTCACGGTGCAGATCATCCGGCTTGATGACGTGCCCGACAGCGGTGCCGCCGGCGAACTGCTGGGACGACCGTCCGAACTGCCTCCTGCGCCGCTGCTTGAACCGCGCATGGTGTTCGATGGCTACCGGATCATCCGGGAACTGCACGGCAGCAGCCGCAGCCATATCTATCTCGCGGTCGATCCCGACAGCGAGGCGCTGGTGGCGATCAAGACACCGTCGATCGATTTGCGCGACGACCCGGACTATCTGAAGCGGTTCATGATGGAAGAGTGGGTCGCCCGCCGCATCGACAGCCCGCATGTGCTAAAACCCTGCTTGCAGGCGAGACGGCGAAACTATCTGTATGTCGCGACCGAATTCGTTGATGGGCAGACCCTGGCGCAGTGGATGATCGACAATCCGAAGCCGGACCTGGAAACGGTGCGTGGCATCGTCGAGCAGATCGCCAGGGGCTTGCGTGCGTTTCACCGCAAGGAGATGCTGCACCAGGACCTGCGTCCCGCCAATGTCATGATCGACAAGACCGGGACCGCGAAGATCATCGACTTCGGTGCGACGAAGATCGCAGGGGTCGCCGAGGCCGCGCCCGATACCAGCGACGGCATCCTCGGTACGGTGCAATATACCGCGCCCGAATATTTTCGCGGCGACGGCGGCTCGCCCCGCTCCGACCTGTTTTCGCTCGGCGTCATCACCTACCAGATGCTGACCGGCCATCTGCCCTATGGCGCGCAGATCGCCAAGGCCCGCACCAAGTCGCAACTGGGCAAGCTACGGTATACGCCTGCGCCCAGCGTCAATCGCGAAATCCCGGCATGGATCGACGGGGCGCTGCGACGGGCCGTGCATCCCGACCCGTACAAGCGCTACGAGAGCCTGTCGGAATTCATGTTCGATCTTCGCCATCCCAATGCGAATTATCTCAACGAGTCGGCGACGCCGCTGATCGAACGCAATCCAACGCTGTTCTGGAAATGCACCACCGTCATTCTGGCGTGCGTCGTCATCGGCCTGCTCGCCATGCAGCACGGCGTTCATCCCTAGGACAACGCAGCACCTCGTCGTCCCGGCGAATGCCGGGACCCATACGCCGTCTCGTTTGTGTTCCGAGAGGCGTTAGTGGCCCTTGTTGAACTGCTGTGCGACAATCATCAGCGCCAGGGGTTATGGGTCCCGGCGCCTTACGCGCATTTGCGCGCCAGGCCGGGACGACAGGCTAGGCGTCTTCGGTCACCCTGACGCCCATCGGCCGCGGTGCCTCGCCTTCGCCGGGCTTCATGTGAAACTCGTAGGTCATCAGGTGCCAGGTGCCGGAGGCGGGCTTGCCGTCGGGCATTTTACCATCGGTGTGTTTCTCGATCCTGGCGACCAGTTCATCCTTGACCCCGAACACCACGTCGGAATCGAGATATTTGTCGCCCTCCATGAAGACGTGCGTGATCAGCGGCTGATAGCCGGGCGCGTTGACCAGGAAGTGCACATGCGCCGGCCGCATCGGATGGCGCCGGGTCTGCAGGATCATCTCGCCGACCGGGCCGTCGGTCGGTATAGGATAGCTGCAGGGCAAGATGGTGCGGAAGAAAAACCGGCCATCGGCATCGGTGATGAAGCGCGCCCGCGATGACGGACCTTCGGTCGCATATTCCGGCTTTTGCGAATTGTAATAGCCGTCATCGTCGGCATGCCAGATATCGACGGGAACGCCGGCCAGCGGCGTGCCCTTGAGATCGGTGACGCGGCTTTGCACGAACATCCGCTCGCCCGGCAGATTGGCCGACACGTCGGTGCCGTGCGGCGTCACCGTGTGCTCGCCGACATAGAACGGGCCGAGTACCGTGGTCTCGGTGGCGCCGTCGCGATCCCGGTGATTGACCGCGTCCACCAGCATCGAAACCCCGAGCACGTCCGACAGCAGGATGAACTCCTGGCGGATCGGCGTGCACTTCTGGCCGACACGGGTCAGGAATTCGATCGCGTAATGCCACTCGTCGAATGTGAGGTCGGTCTTGCGGACGTAGTCGTGCAGCGACTTCACCAATTCTTCCATCAGGAATTTGACACGCGGATCCGGTGTCTCCTCGAAACTCTTGATCACGGCGGCGGTCAGCTCGGTGTCATTGAATTGGGTCATGGCGCTCGTCCTGCGGGGGGTACGCGTTGTGCTCACAACCTACACCAGCGGCCGGGCCGGGGTAAGCGTGCTGCGATTGGAACAAGGCTCACTTTTGGTCTATCAAGGCAAGCTGCGACAGTCTTCCTTTTGAGAGCCCTGGAGACAAGCCCCGATGTTAGCACCCACCCCCGCCTCGCCCGAGTCCGCAGGAATGTCCAAGGCTGCCTTCGACCGTATCGAAGATCACCTGAAGCGGAACTACCTCGATTCCGGCCGTTTTCCGGGCACCCAATTGCTGGTCTATCGCCGCGGCAAGGTGGTTCATAGTGCGGTGCAGGGCTTTGCCGATCTCGAGCGCCAGCTGCCGGTCAAGGACGACACGATCTATCGCATCTATTCGATGACCAAGCCGCTCACGTCGGTCGCCTTCATGATGCTGGTCGAGGAAGGACGTGTCGCGCTCGACGAGCCGGTCCATAAATACATTCCGGAATGGAAGAACCTCGGTGTGTTCCAGGCCGGGACCGGTCCGGCATTCCTGACCAGGCCGCCGTCACGGCCGATGCAGATCGTCGACCTGCTGCGCCACACCTCGGGCCTGACCTACGGTTTTCAGCAGCGCTCCAATGTCGACGCCGCCTATCGTGCCAAGAAAATCGGCGAGGTGGAGAAGGCCGGAACGCTGCAGACGATGATCGAGGATCTGGCCAATATTCCGCTGGAATTCTCGCCGGGCGAGGCCTGGAATTATTCCGTCGCCACCGACGTGATCGGGTATCTGATTGGAAAAATTAGTGGCAAGCCGTTCGAGCAATTCCTGAAGGAACGGATCTTCGATCCGCTCGGCATGAGCGACACCGGCTTTCATGTAGCCCCCGACAAAGCCCACCGCTTCGCGGCGTGCTATTCAGCCGACCCGCAGGGCGGCATGACTTTTCACGCCGTCGAGCGCAAATCGAGCCTGACGCTGCAGGACGATCCGACCAAAAGTTCATTCCTCGCGCCGCCATCGTTCATTTCCGGCGGCGGCGGATTGTGCTCGACTGCGGCCGATTATCTAACCTTCTGCCGCGCGCTGCTCAATCGTGGCGAACTCGGCGGCATCAGGTTGCTCGGTCCAAAAACGCTGGCGCTGATGACGTCAAACCATCTGCCGGGCGGACGCTATTTGCCGGAAATGTCGCGATCGCTGTTCAGCGAAGCCTCCTATAACGGCATCGGCTTCGGTCTCGGCTTTTCCGTCACGATGGATCCGGCCAAAACCCTGATTCCCGGCAGCGCCGGTGAATACGCCTGGGGCGGCGCGGCGACGACATCGTTCTGGATCGATCCCGCCGAGGAACTGATCGCGATCTTCATGACCCAGGTGCTGCCGTCGAGCGCCTACCCGATCCGCCGCGAACTCCGCACCATGGTCTATGCCGCCATCACCGACAGCAATTTGTAGGAGACGGTCAGGTCGGCTAGCCGAAATTCTGCAACGACGGAAACGTCTCCAAGAGCCAGATGCTGACGTTGGAGATCGCGCCAGTGAGAAAGGCAACGCCGGTAATCACCATCAGCACGCCCATCGCGCGCTCGACATTGGCGAGATGCCGCTTCATTCGCGCAAACAGCGACGAGAATTGCTCGACCATCAAGGCCGCGAGCAGGAACGGAATCCCGAGGCCTGCGGAATAGACCGCGAGCAGGCCCGCGCCCTTGGCCACCGTCGCCTCGGCCGCCGCGACCGACAGGATCGCCGCCAGGATCGGCCCGATGCACGGCGTCCAGCCGAACGCAAAGGCGAGGCCCATCACATAAGCCCCCCACAAGCCCACCGGCTTTGGAATCGACAGGCGCCCTTCCCGCATCAACAGGCCGATCCGGGTCAGCCCGAGGAAATGCAGGCCCATCACGATGATGACGATGCCGGCGACGATCGAGAGCTGCGCCGACCAGGCGCGAATCAGCGCGCCGACCAGGGAAGCGCTGGCGCCAAGCGCCACGAACACGGTGGAAAAGCCCAGCACGAACATCAGAGCCGAGATCATCACCGCGCGCCGCGACGACGACGCGGTCTCGTTATTGGCGACATGCTCGATGGTCGCGCCGGTCAGATAGATCAGATAGGGCGGCACCAGCGGCAGCACGCAGGGCGACAGGAAACTGACCAGCCCGGCAATCAGGGCCGCGGGGATCGAAACATCGTGAATCATGCCGTCATCGAACCATGTTGGACCGGAGCCATCCAGGGATCCCTATTGTTGCATTGCGCTGGTCGAAGGCTTCGATCTCAATTCCGGCAGCCGCGGCGCAACACGCACCGGGATTGCCTGATAACAAGAAATCTCCGCTACCCTGTTTTGCGGTTGTTTGGCACATTTGTTGCTCGGAAGCGGCTGAATCCGGGCATGGGTTCAATCACAGGGGGCGCAGGCCATGTCAACCATTGCGGCGACCGTCGTAAGCGCGAGAAAACCGCTTTACCAATCACTTTTCGTGCAGGTTGTGATCGCACTGCTTCTCGGGATCGTGCTCGGGATGGCGACCCCTGATTTCGCCATCAGCCTGAAGATTTTCAGCGACGCCTTCCTGAAGCTGATCTCGATGATCGTGGCGCCGATCGTGTTCTGCGTGGTGGTGCATGGCATCGCCGGCGCCGGCGACCTCAAGAAAGTCGGGCGGGTCGGCGTCAAGGCGCTGATCTATTTCGAGACCATGACCACGGTCGCGCTGTGCGTCGGCCTGCTGCTGGCCTATCTGTTCGGGCCGGGCCACGGCATGAACATCGATACCATCGACCCTGGACGCCAAGGCGCTTTCGACCTACGCCGACAACGCCCACAAGCTGAAGGGCGAAGGCATCGGCAGCTTCCTCATCAATATCATTCCGACCACCTCGTTCGACGCGCTGTCGCGCAACGACGTGTTGCAGGTGCTGTTCTTCGCCATCATCTTCGGCGTCAGCCTCGCTCTGGTCGGCGGCGAGAAAGGCGAGAAGATCAGTTCCTTCATCGACGCGGTATCGACGGTGCTGTTCCGCGCCATGGGACTGATCGTCCGCCTCGCCCCGCTCGGCGTGCTTGGCGCGGTGGCCTATACGGTCGGCAAATACGGCGTCGGCTCGCTGCGGCAATTGATCTCGCTGGTGGCGCTATTCTACGTCTCGGTCGCGATCTTCGTGCTCGGCGTACTCGGTGGCGTGATGGCGCTGGCCGGACTGAATATCCTCAAATTCCTGACCTATCTGCGCGAGGAACTGACCATCGTGCTGGCGACCGCTTCCTCGGACGCCGTGCTGCCGCAGATCATGCGCAAGCTGGAGCGGCTCGGCGTCAAGGATTCCGTGGTCGGCCTTGTCATCCCCACCGGCTACTCCTTCAACCTCGATGCGTTCTCGATCTACCTGACGCTCGCCGTCGTGTTCATCGCGCAGGCGACCAGCACGCCGCTGTCGTTCGGCGATCTGATGCTGGTGCTCGGGGTGTCCCTGATCACCTCCAAGGGCGCCCACGGCGTTCCCGGATCGGCGATCGTGATCCTGGCGGCGACCTTGAACGCCGTGCCCAGCATTCCCGCGATCGGCCTCGTGCTGGTGCTGTCGGTCGACTGGTTCATCGGCATGGCCCGCGCGCTCGGCAATCTGATCGGCAATTGCGTCGCCACCGTCGTCGTCGCCGCATGGGAAGGCGATCTCGACCTCGCCAAGGCGCGCCGCGTGCTCGATGGCGATGAGCTGGTGGACGTGACCGCAGGTTAGACGGCGGCGCCGGTCGGTCGCGGCTGGAAATTCTCGATCAGCCGCAGCAGCACGCGCGCGCCGGCGTCGGCGTCGGTTTCCTCGACATGCTCGGCGGGATTGTGGCTGATGCCGCCGCGGCAGCGCACGAACAGCATCGCCACATCGGCGATGTCGATCATCGCCATGCCGTCATGGCCGGCGCCGCTCGGCAGGTCGAAAACGCGATAACCTTCGGCGGCGACGGCCTCGGACACCTGCGCCTTCAACCATGGCGCGCACGGCACGGTGCGGTTCTCGTGGGTGACATGGACCTGAAGCGCCAGCGTGCGCCGCCTGGCGATGGCCTCGATGGTGCGGACGATATCGCCGACCGCGAGCTTGCGGTGCTGATCGGACGCGGTGCGGATATCGATGGTAAAGGAAACTTTTCCCGGGATCACATTGGTGGCGCCGGGCATCGCGTCAATATAGCCGACGGTGCCGACCAGCCCTTGATCGGTGCGGCAAAATTCCTCGATCGCGACAATGCATTCGGCCGCGCCCGCCAGCGCGTCGCGCCGCAGCCCCATCGGCACGGTGCCGGCATGGCCGGCCATGCCGGTGAGGACGACCGACAGCCGGGTCGCGCCCGAGATCGCGGTCACGACGCCGACCGGCAGGTTCTCGCTTTCGAGCACCGGCCCCTGCTCGATATGCAGTTCGACATAGGCATGCAGCTCGCGCCGGGTCCGGGCGGCCGCGCCGATGTGATCGGGATCGAGCCCGAACTGCGCCAGCGCCTGGCGCATGGTGAGGCCGGCTTTGTCCCTGGAACCGAGGGCGGCTTCATCGAAGGTGCCGGCGATGGTGCGGCTGCCGAGCAGGGTCGATGCGAAGCGCACGCCCTCCTCATCGGCGAAACCGACGACCTCGATCGCAAACGGCAAACGACGCCCGCGTCTGTTCAGATCTGCCACGCAGGAAATCGCGGTGATGATCCCGAGCGGCCCATCCCATTTGCCGGCGTCGCGCACGGTGTCGTAATGCGACCCCAGCATCAGGCACGGCAGGCCCGGACGATCGCCCTCGTAGCGGCCGCAAACATTGCCGATCGCATCGAGATGCGCGCGCATCCCGGCCCCTCGCATCCACGACAGCAGCAGGTCGGCCGCCACCCGATGCTCGGGGCTGAGGAAGATGCGGGTCAGGTTTTCCGGCGTCTCGGAGACGGCGCCGAGCGCACCGATCCGGCCGGCGATTTCCCGGCCAAGCCAGGGGTGATCGGTCGTGGCTTCCGCCATTCAGACCGCCTCGAACCTGACCTTTTGCGCGCCCTTCCAGAGCACGGTCTTGCCGAGCTCCGCCAACCGATCGAGCCCCGAGGTCAGCGTGATGAAATGGTTTCCGGCGAGCTGGCCCATCTTGCTGGCGAAGTGCACCCCGCCATAGGCCAGCAGGATCTCGGTCTCGCTGATGCCGCCGGGATACAGGATGATCTGGCCCGGAGCCGGATAGCTGGTGTGGTTCTCGTAGCCGACGCCGAAATCGAGATCGCCGAGCGGCAGCCAGACCCCCTCGCCGCTCCAGCGCACATGGACCATCTGGCTCTCGAACGGCATGGCGCGACGAAAGGCCGCGCATGTCTTGGGCGCCAGCTGATCTTCAAACCGCGCGTCGAATTTAAAGTCGCCGGCGTGGACAACAAGTCGACTCATCCGATGGGGACTCCCGCTTCTCAAGGGCCAAGGATGAGATTGCAGCCGCCACGCGTCGAGGCAAGAACATTTTGGCGCCGCTGGCCGGCTGCACGATTTTCGCGGCAGAATCGGCACGCAAAGCCTCCAGCGTTCTGCTCGGAGGCCCATAACTTGGGTTGGCGTTGAGGTCCCGACGGCAGCTTTCGAGCCAATGCCAGACCCGGGAATAAACAGACCTGAAGGAAGTATATTGATAGGCAGGTGGCATGATTCTGTCGGACAAGATCGCGGCCATGACCCATAAATCGACCTGCCGAACACCCGAGCTCTGAACCCGCGTTAGTTGTGGCGCGCACTATATTCTGTCAATCTTGGCGGACAGAAAGGGGGTCATCGGGGGCCTGAAAGCGCCCGGGGACCTGGCCGGAAAATAGTACCGCTGGCTATCAACTGGCGCCCACCGCTCGACATTTCGCCCAGGTAACACGACCACAGGAGGACCTTTGAACTTCTCAAAATTCCGGTGGTTTGAGGACGAATTGCTCGATCCAAGTCAACTTAAGGCAGTATAAGGGTAAATCCCTGACCCCTTTATTCAGGGTTCTCTCGACCGAAGGACGGTAGCAACAGAATGAACAAATCAGCCGCAAAGAAGATGAAGCAGCGCAGTGCCGGCAAACCCGACATCGAACTGGGCAAGCGAATTCGGCTTCGGCGCGTCGAGCAACGCATCTCTCAGGCGGAACTCGGTGAGCAGCTCGGCGTCAGCTTTCAGCAGGTCCAGAAATACGAGAAGGGCGTCAACCGGGTCGGTGCCGCTCGTCTGCAACAGATCGCAACCGCGCTCGATGTGCCCGTTACGTTCTTCTACGACGGCGACGGCAAGGCACGGGAAGTCGAAAGCCTGCTGTTTCTCGACAGCTCCTTCAGCCTCAGGCTGCTGCGGGCCTACAGCAAGATCAAGGACCAGACCGTTCAGCGTCAGCTGGTGTCGCTGATGGAATCGATCGCCGCGAACGAAGACTGAGGCACGGTTTGCCAAAGTGCCGGCCGCTCCGCGAAAGATCATGCACGCGTTCACTCATGGCACGCGTTAGTTCATGGCACGCGATCGAACGCAGAGCCCGCTCCACTTGTGCTGATCTCACTCCGGACGCCATTCGTTCGGACGATGCCAGCGTTGCTTCCCTAAACTACAACGCCTCGGACATGATCGATCAGCGCGAGCGGATCGGGCGGCAGCCTGTCGCCGCGCCATGCCACATGCTGGTCCGGGCGCGACAGCACGAGGCGGCTGCCGTCGTAGACCGCCGCCGTCGGCTTGATCTCAAGCACCTTGAGCGGCACGCCCCTTTGGCGCGCTGCTCTTTCCAGCGCAGCGACATCCGCCGCGGAATCGAATTTCAGCAGCGTAAACTCCGGCCCCATGGCGTCGTACAGCGAGACGCCCTCCTCGCACCACAGATGCGGCGTGCGGCACCCCGGGACGGTCGACGGCGTATAGCTGTCCATCGTGTAGGCCGGCTGTTCGGCGCCGTCATAAGCGATGATCGGCGAGCGATCGTAGTAGGTTCCGAAGTTCAGACCGGCGCAGGCGTATTGCTGCACGTTGATCTCGTAGGCGAGACGCCCGACTTCCGCGCGTACCAGCTCGCCCTCGGGTCCGGCATCCTCGATCGCCTCGGGCACTGCGCCGCGGCGGCGAATTTCCGCCTCGGCATGCGACATCGCAAAGCGCGAGACCTGACTCGTGATCGGCCAGCGCTCGGCTTCGTATGCATTGAGGATGGAGGCCGGCGCCCAGCCATTGAGGTGGGCGGCCAATAGCCAGGATAGATTCATCGCATCGGCGATCCCGGCATTCATGCCGAAGCCGGCATAGGGCACCCAGATGTGCGACGCGTCGCCGGCGATGAACGCGCATCGGTCGCGAAACTTGTTGGCGATCAGGCGGCGTCCATACCAATCCTCTTTCGAAATCACCTCGTACTGAAAATCCGCGCCGACCCCGAGAATGGTGCGCAGGCACGCATCGCGATCCACCGCCTCGAACTCGGTCTCGCCGGGCTTCATGTAATTGTGCACCAGCCAGCGCTCATGGCCGTCGATCGCGTATACCATGCCGGAACGGCGCGGATTGATCGCGCCGGTCCCCCAGGCGCTGGCGTGCTGCTGACGGTCGATCAGTCCGGGCGCGCGTATATAGGTCGACTGCACGCGCTGGATGATGGCGTCGCCGCTCAACTCGGCGCCAATCGCCTTGCGAACGACGGAGCGCGCGCCGTCACAGCCGATCAGATAGCGGCACTTCACGCGCTGGATTGTTCCGCTGTCGAGATCGCGCAGACTGACGCTGGCGGAATCATCCTCCACCATGACGTCTTCGACCGAGGTGCGGTTGATGATGCGGATCCGCGGTTGGGCCGCGGCATGTTCGAACAGGATCGGTTCGAGATAAATCTGGTTGATACGATGCGGCGGCTCGGGCGTCGGCCAGTTGCAATCGGGACCGTCCGTCATCGTGAAGCGATCGCGGCGGCAGGGAATTGCAATGCGCGTCAGCTCCTGCCCGGTAAACGAGGTGCGATAGCTGATGTCATGCGCGTAATCCGCCGGCAGTCCCGCGTTGCGCACCGCTTCGGCGAGACCAAGCCGCCGGAATATCTCCATGGTGCGGGCGGCAACGTGGTTGCATTTCGGCTCCGGCGGTGCGGCCCGCGCGCGCGTCTCCACAATCGTCACGTCGATCCCACGCCACGCCAGATCGATCGCCAGCGTCAATCCGACCGGGCCGGCGCCCACGATCAGTACATCCAACTCAGTCATTTCGGGCCGCGCCTTGCAGAAAGACTTTTACCGGGAGCATATGTCGCGTCATTCCAGTCCGGCGCCGGAATTCTTGACGATCGTCGCCCATCGGTCCACCTCGGACTTCACGTAAGCCGCAAAACTGTCAGGTGTCGATGGCGGCAGCGGCTCCAGCGCCATCAGTTTGAACTTGTCGCGCGTGCCGGGATCGGCGAGCAGCTTGCCGATCTGCGCAGCCAATTGATCGACGATCGGGCGAGGCAGGCCGGCGGGACCGACCACGCCCTGCCAGGCGACCAGCTCGAAACCCGGCAGCCCGCTTTCGGCCAGTGTCGGAATGTCGGGCGCCGACGCCACGCGCGTGGGCGCGGTCACGCCCAACACCCTGACCTTGCCTTCGGCGATCTGCGGTAACGCGGGTTGCAGATCGACCACCATGAAGGGAATGTGCCCCGCGATCACATCAAGCATCGCCGCAACGCTGCCGCGATACGCCACGTGACGGATATCGATTCCGGCTGCCGCCTTCAACATCTCCGCGCCGAGATGCTGCGGACTGCCATTGCCGGCCGAGGCGTACGCCAGTCCCGGCTTCGATTTGGCGTAGGCAATGAACTCCGGCAGCGTCTTGGCCGGAATCACCGGGTTGATGATCAGCGCAAACGGCACGCCGGCCACCAGCGCGATCGGCGTAAAATCCTTCACCGGATCGTAGGGCAGTTTCTTGTAGAGGGTCTTGTTGATCGCGAGCGTGGTCGAGGTCGCCAGCAGCAGCGTATAGCCGTCGGGTTGGGCCCGCGCGACCTGCTCGGCGCCGATGGTGGTGCCGGCACCGGGCTTGTTCTCGACGATAACCGTGCCGCTAAGCCCGATCTGGAGCTGATCGGCGATCATCCGGCCGAGCATGTCGGTGGTGCCGCCTGCCGGATACGGCACGATCATCTTGATGGTCTGGCTGGGATAGGCCGCCTCTGCGAAGGCCGGCAGCCCGGTCAGCGCAACCAGAGCGCCACCACAGCCCGCAATCGCCTCTCGACGCGTCCACGGCATTTGTCCTCCCAGACGTAAATTTCGTTTTTTTGGATAGCTGAATTGGTTGCGAACCACCTTAGCTGCTAGCGCGACATATCAAAAGCGACCAAAGTCCAATCCAGATCACCAATCCCACTCTTATGGCACTGCAGCAGCGCAAAATCAGCTTAATCAGAACGCAACTCTCACAGGCTAATACTCCGGAAACCATTTGCGGATCAGCCCGATGGCTTGAGCGAGCCTCAGTCCATTCGATTTTGAGTCTATTTATTCTATGTCTGCGCCGGCGAGGCGCATTGCAGGGGCATCAGACATGCGCACCACGACGATCATAACCATCGCCACGATGCTTGCGACCGGCTCGGCCTTTGGCCAGAGCGCCGAAACGACCACCGGCGCCGGCGCTGCGGCCAAACCGACCGCACCCGCGGCGCATGCCATCAAGCCGGCGGCGGCATCGACGCCCGAATCGCGTTCGGCGGCGGCGCTGGCGCTTTCACACGAGCCGACCTTCGACGAAGGCACCGCGGCGCGAATCAAGGAGGCCGCGCTGAGCTATGGCGATCTCGCCGTGCGCGGCGGATGGCCGACGATCCCAGCCGATGCCAAATTCGTATCCGGCGTGGCCGGTCCGAACGACGATTTGCTGCGCAAGCGCCTGATCATGACCGGCGATCTCGCCGCCGACCAGACGACGGGCGCTTTCGACGAGGTGATGATCGAGGCGGTGATGCGCTTTCAGGCGCGCCATGGCCTGGCGGCAACGGGTGTCGTGACGCCGCGGACGCTGGCCGCGCTCAATGTCTCGGTGCAGAAGCGGATCAAGCAGCTCGAGGCCTCGCTCGAGCGCCTCGAAAACATGACTTTCTCGTTCGGACAACGCTATGTCGTCGTCAACCTGCCGGCGACGTTCGCCGAGGCGGTCGAAAACGACAAGGTGGTCCGGCGCTATCGCGTGATCGTCGGCAAAACCGAAAAGCCCTCGCCGACGCTGACCGCCGAGATCACCAGCGTCAACCTCAACCCGACCTGGACCGTGCCGTCGTCGATCTCGAAGACCGAAATCTCGGCGCATATGCGCAAGGATCCGACCTATCTGGCGCGCATGCACATGGAAGTGCTCGATGGCCACGATGCCCCGATCGACCCGCATGCGATCGACTGGTCCGGCACGCACACGCCGAGCTTCACGGTACGCCAGCAGTCCGGCACCTGGAACGCCCTCGGCGCGGTGAAAATCGACATGCCGAACCCCTATTCGGTCTACATGCACGACACCAACCAGCGCAGTCTGTTCAGCGACGACTACCGCTTCGACTCGCATGGCTGCTCGCGGGTCGACAATGTGCGCGACCTCGCGGCCTGGCTGCTGCAGGAAGAAATGCCGAAATGGAATCGCGCGGCGATTGATGCGGCGATCGCCACCGGCCAGCGCCAGGATATCGCATTGCCAAAGAAAGTGCCGGTGGCGTGGATCTATCTCACGGCATGGATGACCAAGGACCAGACCATCCAGTTCCGCAACGACATCTACGATCAGGACGAGCAGCTGCTCGAGGCCACGGCCGAAGAAGCGGCGTTCTTCAGCAAGGCCAGCGCGCATCCGCTGACGGCGCACCTGGTGCAGTAAATCAAAGGCCGCCGTCGTCCGGCGGAGAGCCGGCGACGCGGCCTTTGATCGATGCTTTCCACCATCGCAGATGCTGGCGATCGAAGAGGTCGCCGCCCCATGGTTGCCGCGCCCATGGTTGCCGCGAACGGCAGCGCATGTATGCATCGAACGACATTGCACCCCCATTGAATCAATGCTGCAATGCCTGCGAGGACGCCCGAGAGCGTCAGCGGCTAGGGAGTGCGCATGCCTGTTGATCGACGAAGCTGTTTGACCGTGCCCACGGTCGCGATGCACTCCCGATCGAGGATCAGATCATGATCGTGCTTCACCACGGCTGGCGCTCAAGCGCCTCGCGCCGCGTGCGGCTGTGCCTCGAGGAAAAGGGCCTCAAATATGAAGGCCATGTCGTCGACATGGCCAACATGGAACATCACTCGCCGGAATATCTGAAGATCAATCCGCTCGGCGTGATCCCGACCATGATCCACGACGGCAAGCCGCTGCACGAGAGCGGCACGATCTGCGAATATCTCGACGAAACCTTTCCCGATCCTCCGCTGCGTCCGGACAGCCCGTATGAGCGCGCGCTGATGCGCAACTGGATCCGCCACATCGACGGGCTGATCGGCAATCTCATTGTCTTCAACTGGCGGCATCATCTGCAGAAGACGGCGCAGAAATGGACCGATGAGGAACTCGCCGCCAAGCTCAAGAACATTCCGAGCAAGGAACGCCAGGAGGCGTGGCTGCGGGTGGCGCGCAAGCCCTACACCGAGGAAGAGCGCGGTGCCGCCCGCGACAAGCTCACCACCCAGCTGCTGGACCGGATGGAAGAGGCCTTGAAACCCGCGGGATGGCTGGTCGGCAAGGCCTATTCGATCGCCGATATCGCGGCGACCCCGTTCGTGAAGCGGATCGATGAGGAAATCGCCCCCGACGAGGTGACCGCGAAGAAACATCCCCGCGTCACCGAATGGTGGACTAAAATGCAGGCCCGGCCGGCCTTCGACCGGGCGAAATTCGAGCCCTTTATCACCACCCTCAAATGAACGCCAACCTGACGTACCGATGGCGTCCCTACCGAAAGCAACCCAATGCTAGATGTCCCCACAAGCGCCGAGAAATCCTACGCCGACGGCAAGATCCTGCAGAGCAGCACCGACGGCGTCGGTGTCATCACCTTCAACAATGCCGAAAAGCGCAACGCCATGTCGCTCGACATGTGGGAAGGGCTCGGCAGCGCGCTGGTCGAACTGCGCGATGATCCGAACATCCGCGTGGTGGTACTGCGCGGCGCCGGCGACAAGGCCTTCGTCTCGGGCGCCGATATCAGCCAGTTCGAAAAGAACCGCCACAACGCCGCGGCCTCGGAAGAATATTCCAGGCGCAGCGAGGCCCAGCGCGCGCTGCTGGCGAATTTTCCGAAGCCGATCATTGCCTCGATCCGCGGCTTCTGCCTCGGCGGCGGCATGCAGGTGGCGATGTCGACCGATATCCGCATCGCGGCAGAGGACAGCCAGTTCGGCATTCCCGCCGCCAAGCTCGGCATCGCTTATGGCTATGATGGCCTCAAGCATCTGGTCTCGCTGGTCGGGCCGTCCTGGGCGCGGCTGCTGATGTTCACGGGTATGCGTATCCATTCCTCGGAGGCGGTGCGGATCGGCCTGGTCGATCGCGTGGTTCCCGACGCCGAGTTGTGGGATGCGACGATGGAAATCGCGCGCACCATCTCCGGCAACGCGCCGCTGGCGATCAAGGCCGCCAAGATCACCATCGCGCAGGTGCTGAAGGATCCCGCAGACCGCGACATGAACGCGATCAAGCAGATCGGCACCGATTGCATGGACTCGGAAGACTTCCGCGAAGGCCGCCGCGCCTTCATGGAAAAGCGCAAGCCGCAGTTCAACGGACGATAATGGACGGTCCGCATGCATAAACCTGTCGAACCATCCGCCAGCGACAGCGCGCCGGCACAAGCTTCAGCGCTGCCATTGTCGCGCTTCAAGGTGATCGACCTGACCCTGGCGCGCGCCGGCCCGTCCTGCGTGCGCACCCTGGCCGATTGGGGCGCCGACGTGATCCGGGTCGAGCCGCCGCCGGAGGAAGGCGAGGCCGGCGAACTGGTGGGCCGCCGCGACGGCTCGGATTTCCAGAACCTGCATCGCAACAAGCGCGCCATCACGCTGAACCTAAAGACCGACGAGGGCCGCGAAATCCTGCTGCGGCTGGCCGAACAGGCCGACGTCGTGATCGAGAACATGCGCCCCGGTGTCACCAAGCGGCTCGGCGTCGATTTCGAATCGGTTCGAAAGCGAAACCCGCGCATCGTCTATGGCAGCATTTCCGGCTTCGGCCAGTACGGCCCCTATACGTCGCGGCCCTCGATCGACCAGATCGCACAGGGCATGAGCGGCATCATGTCGGTGACGGGTCATCCCGGCCAGGGTCCCGTTCGTGTCGGCGTCGCGGTCACGGACATCATGGCCGGCGCATTCCTCGCACAAGGGATTCTGGTCGCGCTGCTCGACCGTGAAGCCTCGAACCAGGGCCGCTGGGTGCAGACCTCCCTGATCGAGGCCGGCCTCACGCTCTTGGATTTTCAGGCCACGCGCTGGACCATGGACAAGCAAATTCCGCCGCAGGAAGGCAACAACCATCCCACCAACACGCCGATGGGATGTTTTCCCACCGCCGACGGCCACCTCAACATCGCCGCCACCAGCAACAAGAATTTCAAGATATTCTGCAAGCTGATCGATCGCGAGAACATGGCGGCAGATCCCCGCTTTGCCTCGATCGCGTCGCGCCGGCAGAACAAGGAAGCGATGAACGCGATGATCGCGGACGCATTGCAGGCGAAGACCACCGCCGAATGGTTCGAACTGGTGGTTGCCGCGGGCCTGCCCTGCGGGCCGGTCTACAACATCCAGCAAGCGTTCGCCGACCCGCAGGTCGAGGCGCTGCGCCTCAGGCGATCCGTAACGCATCCGCGCCTCGGCGAACTCGATCTGGTAGCGCAGCCCTGCGAGATCACCGGCTTCGACCGCGAGATCCGGACCGCGACGCCTGATATCGGCGAACACAATGCCGAGATTTTGCAGACGCTCGGCTATGACGCGGATGAGATCGCGAAACTGAAATCGGCGCGGGTGATTTGAGGCAACGCTTACAAATCACATGCGGCCGTAGCCCGGATGCGCGAAGCGATATCCGGGAAGGAATCGACGCAGGTCCCGCATATCGCTGCGCTCATACGGCTACGCTCGCTACGCCAACTGATTTGCCCTGACGCGCGATTTCGCAATTGCCTGTCCAGCCCCCTTTGAAAAAATATTCCCTCTTCACGCCGGACCCAAATCACCGGCTTATTCCTAGCCGTCCTGTCCCACCTGAGGGGCGGCTCGCGATCGTCACGGACGCGGGGCGGGATGCGGTGGACGCGAAGGTGCCGATAACGAACGGCGCTGAGGCGGACGGCGAAGTCGTGTGGTCCTGACGCCTCGACGCCGGCGTCAAGCTCTTGAGAGGCACGCTTCTCGGGGGTGACGGTGGCAAGAAAGCCCGATCACCGGGGAGAGCACGAAGGAAACCGTTAAAACCATTGCGTGGGGAATGCCGGATGTATCCGGTGCCTCCGCTGTGAATACTCGTGTGCATACTCCACTACCCAGCGCACACGAGGCTGCGGGTGCATCGTGCATCCGGCATTCCCTGCTCCCCTCTTGGGGTAGCACTGCTCCCTCTTATGCGAGAGGGCGGAAGTGAAAGAGCAAAACTCGCGCAGATCATGCGGCGAGATCGCGAAGTGCTGTTTGAAATGTGAAACCCAAGCCCAATTCTTCATTCCGGGACACGCCGTTTGGCGTGGGCCCGGAATCCATAACCCCTGTGCGAGAGTTTGTTTATTGCTAGACCTACAGCGCCTCCAGCACCGCCTTGGCCACATCCGCCGTGCCGTTGCTGCCACCGAACTCCATCGGCTTGATGCCGTCGGCGTAGACTTTGTCGACCGCGCGCTCGATGCGCTCGCCGGCTTCGGCCGCGCCTTCGAGGCCGTGCTTGTCGGCGAGCCAATCCAGCATCATCGCGGCCGACAGGATCATCGCGGTCGGGTTGGCCTTGCCCTGCCCCATGATGTCGGGCGCGGTGCCGTGGCACGGCTGAAACACCGCATGGCGGTCGCCGATATCGGCCGATGGCGCCATGCCCATGCCGCCGATCAGGCCGGCGGTCATGTCGGACAGGATATCGCCGAACATGTTCTCCATCACCATCACGTCGAAATCCCAGGGCCGCTTGACCAGCAGCGCCGAGCAGGCGTCGACATAGAGCCGGTCGGTCTTCACATCCGGATGCCGCTTCGCCGCCTCGTCGAACATCTCGCGGAAGAACGCGAAGGCCTTGAACACGTTCGCCTTGTCGACGCAGGTCAATCCGGCGTTCGCCTTTCCGCGCGCCTTGCGGCGCTCGGCCAGCCGGAACGAAAACTCGAACAACCGCTCGGAGGTCTTGCGGGTGATCACCAGGGTCTCGCGGGCCTCGGTGTCGGTGACGACGCCCTTGCCCATCGACGCGAACAGGCCCTCGGTGGATTCGCGGATCACGACCAGATCGATGCCGCGCTGGTCGGCGCCGACGATCGGGCTCGGCACGCCCGGAATCAGCCGCGCCGGACGCACGCCGGCATAGAGGTCGAAGTGAAAGCGCAGCTCCACCTGCGGCATGATCTCGGTATTGTCAGGATAGCGCACCGACGGCAGGCCGCAGGCGCCGAGCAGGATCGCGTCCGCCTCGTCGCACAGCCGCACCGTGCTCTCCGGCATCGACTTGCCGGTCTCGCGATAATGGTTGGCGCCGGCCGGCGCGTCGGTGAAGCGGAATTTCAGGCCCGATCTGGACTCGACCTTGCGCAGGACTTCCAGCGCCGGCGCCATGACTTCCGGACCGATACCGTCGCCGCCGAGTACGGCAATGTGGAATGCGTCGTTAGCTGACATGAGGGGGAGTTCCTGAGATACAGAGCCAATTATGAAACTCGTCATGCCCGGGCAGAAGCGCGACGCGCGTCTTCGCGCTAGATGTCCCGGGCATCCACGTCTTTCTATGCAGCAAACAAGGAAGTCGTGGATGGCCGGGACAAGCCCGGCCATGACGGCGGTGGAAATCTTACGGCGTCAGAATCGCGCGGCCGACCAGTTTGCCTTTCTGCAGATCGGTCAGCGCCTGATTGGCCTTGGCGAGCGGCATCGTGGTGACCGGGATCGGCGCGATGTTCTTGGTGCGAACCAGATCGAGCAGTTCCGCGGTCTCCCTGAGATTGCCGACATAGCTGCCCTGGATCGTGACCGCCTTCATCGCGATCAACGGCAGCGCCCACGGCGCGCCGCCGCCGAACAGGCCGACGATCACGAGCTTGCCGCCCTTGGTCAGGCAATCGAACCCGAGTTGCGTCGTCGCCGCGTTGCCGACCAGATCGATCACCGCACGAATGGGTCCGCCGGCTTTCTTGGCCAGTTGCTCCAGCGCGTCGGGCGCCTTGCCGTCGACGGTCGCGAGCGCGCCGGCCGCTTCCGCCGCCTCGCGCTTACGCGCGTCAATATCGACGACGATGGCGCCCTTGCCGCCCATCGCCTTCAACAGCGACAACGCCATCAGGCCGAGACCGCCAGCACCAAAAATCACGATCGGCGAGTTGAAGGCGAATTCGACCTTCTTCAGCGCGCTGTAAGTGGTGACGCCGGAGCAAGCATAGGGCGCCGCGGTGACGGGATCGAGACCCTTCAGATTGAGCAGATATTTCGGATTCGGCACGGTCATGTGGTCGGCATAGCCGCCGTCGCAAAAGACGCCGAGCGCGTTCGGCTTGACCACGCACATGTTCTCGTCACCGGAAAGGCAGATCTCGCATTTGCCGCAACCGAGCCAGGGATAGACCAGCGTGACGTCGCCGACCTTCAAATCGCCCTTGTCCGCGTCAGGCCCGAACGCGACGATCTCGCCGACGGTCTCATGTCCCATGGTGCGCGGCAGCGTCACGCCGCGATCCTTCAAGGACAGCCGTTGCCGGCCATGGCCGAGATCATAACCGCCTTCCCAGATGTGCAGGTCGCTGTGGCAGACCCCGGCAGCCTTCACCTTGATCAGGACCTGGGTGCCCGACGGCTGCGGCGTCGGATGATCCACCTCCGTCAAGGGGGCGTTGAACTCGCTGACCTGGAAACTCTTCATCACTACTCTCCCGATATTCTTGATCTTGAGTCGACCTTGCCATGTCCCGGCGGTCGAGACAAATCTGCAACCATGCGGCTAGCGCTGCGCGGCCATCGCCGGCTTTCCGGTGAAAGCCGCGATTTCATCTTCGCCGAGGCCACTTTCTCGCAGATAGGTCACGGTGTGCTCTCCCAGCGTTGCCGTGCGGCGGCCCGCCGAGACCGTGGTATCGGACATCCGGAACGGCAGGTTCATCACCTTGAAGGTGCCGCCATCATCTTCCACCTCGGCCAGCGCGCCGCGATGGGCGATCTGCGGATCGGCCAACGCCTCGGCCACGCTGCGATAGGCCGAACTGGGCACGCCGCTTTCGTTGAGCGCCGCGAGACACTGCTCGGTCGAGAGCGTGCGCGACCAGGTCTCGATGCCGTCCATCAGATCGGCCCAATGGCTGCGCCGATCACTGTATTTCGCGAAACGCGGATCGTTGATCAATTCGGCACGGCCCGCCGCGGTCACCAGGCTCTGGAAGGTCTTTTCGCTGGCGATCGCGATCATGACATAGCCATCCGAGGTTTCGACCGGACCGAACATCGGGCGGCTCGGCGAGGCCACCGGAAATTGCGACCACTGCACCTCGTTCAAGGTCAGGCTGAGCATCGATTCCAGCATCGAGACGTCGATGTGCTGGCCGCGCCCGCTGCTATGGCGCTGATAGAGCGCCGCCGAGATCGCGCCAAAGGCATAGACACCGGTGAGGACATCGGCGTGGTAGATGCCGCAATAATCCGGCCGGCCGCGGCCGGGCTGATACGACAAATGCGCCATGTCGTACCCGGAGGCGGCATGGATTACCGGCGCGTAGGCCGGCAGTTCGGCCGACGGGCCGGTCTGGCCATATCCGGAGATCGAGCAGTAGATCAGCTTCGGATTCAGCGCCTGCAGCGAGCCGTAGTCGAGCTTCAATCGCCGCATCACGCCGGGGCGGAAATTCTCGACCAGGATATCCGCGCTCGCCACCAGCGGCGGACGACTTCGATCGCCTTTGGCGACTTCAGATCGAGCACGAGGCTCTTCTTGCCGACATTGAGTCCGCCGAACACGCTGCTGCAGCGGCCGCGAACCGGCGGGCGGGTTCGCATCGTCTCGCCATCGGCCGCTTCGATCTTGATGACCTCGGCGCCCATGTCGGCCAGCATCCGCGTGCAATGCGGACCGGCGATCGTGGTCGAGAAGTCGAGGACGCGCAAGACCCTGAAAGCTCTGGCCCGGAAAGCTCTGGCCCTGAGAGCGCCCGCCTTGAAAACTCTCTGTCAAAATACCCTCATCGTTATCAGCTATTGTCATTCTTGTAGCTCCCTCCGCCGTGTGGCCCGGCGCAGCCTGACCCTAGATTGTGCGGCCGTGCCAGGGAAGCGGCTCCCGCCGACATCAAGTTTGTTTAGCTCTGCCTGGTTGCGCGCTCCTGCGGTCTCCATTTCAACAGCATAAAAACTGGACCCATTCTTGCATAATCATAATTAGGGCTGATACGAGGGCATTACTTGAGGGTATTGTTCGTTACTACCGAAATGGACGATTTCGTCCGGGTGGGCGGCCTTGCGGCCGTATCGGCGGCTCTCCCTCGTGCACTACGCTCCTTGAGCGATGTCAGAATCCTGCTGCCGGGCTATCGGGACGTCGTCGAGCAATTCACGCACCTTCAAGTCGTCGGCCATTGCGCGGCCATGGGAGAAATGCCGGCGTGCATGCTCGGTCGTACCTCGACCAGAGACGGCCTGCCGATCTACGTGCTGTTGTGCCCGCAACTCTATGATCGTCCCGGCAATCCCTATGGCGACAGCAACGGCCGCGACTGGCCGGACAACGACATCCGCTTCGGACGATTTGCCTCGGCCGCTGCCCAGTTGGCAGCAGGCACCTTGGACAAGAATTGGGCAGCGGACCTGGTCCACGCCAACGACTGGCAGGCCGCGCTCGTGCCGGCCTATCTCAAATGGCGCGGCAGCAAGATCCCGAGCATCCTGACCATCCACAATCTGGCCTATCAGGGTCTGTTTCCCAAGGAGTCGCTGCGACGGATCGGCGCGCCCGCAGACTCCTTCCACATCGACGGTCTCGAATTTTACGACAAATTGTCCTTTCTCAAGGGCGGCATCGTCTACGCCTCCCACCTCACCACGGTCAGCGAGACCTACGCCCGGGAGATCACCACCTCCGAATTCGGCTGCGGCCTTGAAGGCCTGCTCCGCCGGCGCTCCAACGCCGCGCAACTGACCGGAATCCTGAACGGCATCGATGAGAGCTGGGACCCGCGGGTCTGCGCGCAACTGGCGCAGCCGTTCGGCGCCGGCGACTGGGAAGGCAAGCGCGCCAATGCCGATTCCGTTCGCCAGCAGTTCGGGCTGGCGGTATCGCGCGGTCCGATCTTCGGACTGGTCGCGCGGCTGGTGCATCAGAAGGGCGTCGATCTCGTGCTGTCCGCCGCCGACGAGATCATCGAGGCCGGCGGCCAGATCGTCGTCACCGGCTGCGGCGATCCCGCGATCGAGCAGGCGCTGGTGGATGCCCATCGCCGCCGCCCCGATGCGATCGGCGTCGCCATCGGCTTCAATGACGGCCAGGCGCGGCGGATTTTTGCCGGCAGCGATTTTACCCTGATGCCGTCGCGGTTCGAACCATGCGGGCTGAGCCAGATGTACGCGCAGCGCTTCGGATCGCTGCCGATCGGCCACCAGACCGGCGGCCTCGCCGAAACCATCCAGGACGGCGAAACCGGATTCCTGTTCTCGCAGCCGTCGACCGAGTCGTTTCTCGGCGGCGTGCGGCGGGCGTTCTCGACATTCACGGCGAAAGACCGCCTCTATTCGATGCGCCGCAACGCGATGTCGCGTTCGTTCAGCTGGGACATTTCGGCGGCCTGCTACGGCGCGCTTTATCGCAAGGCGCTGTCGGCTTGAACCACGCGCCGCGTTTCCGGCATCACGAACCAGATCATCACCAATCCCAACGCGGCGACGCCGGCCAGTCCGGTGAACGCGACGCTGCTGCCGAACTTGTCGCTGACATAACCGGCCAGCACGGTGCTCAGGGATGCCCCGATGCCGGTTGCGGTACCGACGATGCCTTGCGCCAGGTTGAAGTGACCGCTGCCGAAAGCGACGTCGGCGACGATCAGCGGCACCATGACGCTGAACACCGCCGCGGTGATGCCGTCGAACACCTGTGCCGCGACCAGCAGATACGGATCTTGCACGACCGCAAACAGCAGGCCGCGGATCGCCAGCGCGGCAAAGCCCAACAGCAGCAACGGCCGGCGTCCCCATTGCTGCGCCTTGCGCCCGACCGAGGGCGAGCTCAAGGCGACGATGGCCTGCGGCACGACGATGCAGGCCGCGATCAGGATCGGCGCCCACTGGCTCGAGCGGGTGGTGACGACACCCGCCATCAACGGCAGCATCGCGGCGTTGGCCAATTGCAGCAGCAGGATGCTGCCGGCGAAGATCAGCAATGCCGGCTGACGCAGGAGGCTGAAAACGCTGGTGGACTTGACGTCGTCAGCCTCGCGCGCGATCGCGCCATGCGCTCGCGCCGCATCGATCTCATGCTCGCGGATCTGGGTCAGCGCCAGCAGAGCGGGTATCGCCAGGATGAAGGTAACGATGAACACCGAACGGCTGGAGAGCAGATATCCGGCCGTGCCCATCACCGCGGCGGCCGTTCCGTTGCCAAGCGAGGCGAAACGGGCGTTGCGCCCGAGCCGCTCGCCGATCGCCAGCGGTCCGACCAGGCCAAGGCTGATCGCGGCAATCGCCGGACCGAGCACGCAGCTCGCGGCCGCGTGCAACGTCGCAGCCGCGATCACGATCGGAAAGATCGGCCATACCGCAAAACCGAGCGCGCTGACGCCGATGGCCGCGACCGCGAGACCCGCGACCAGCCGTTCGGAGCGTGCGAGATCGACAATGGCGCCGCCGGGCATTTGCCCGATCAAGCCGATGATGCCGCCGATCGACAGCACCAAGCCGATCTCGACCTGGGTCCATTTCTGCGTCGTCAGGTAAACCGCAATGAACGGACCAAACCCTGTCTGTACATCCGCCAGGAAAAAGATGAACCAATCGAGGCCGCGCAAGCTCTCGCGGCAAGGTGACGGTCCCGGCTGGGGAGCTTGCGGCGGTGACGGCGCACCGTCATCGCCACCGGTCGAGCGCCCGTGATCGCCGCCATCGATCCGGTCAATCCGGTGTTTGGGCGCGCGCGCGATCAGAACGTCTTCCTCCACTCTATTCATGGGTCATCAAATTGCAGGGGCTGCAGGCTGCCGGAGGCGCCGAGCACCACGATCGGCGTATCCTCCTTGTATTCCGGCGCCGCCTTGACCTGATCCTTGGTCAGTTCGAGCGAGACGCTGTCGCTCTTGTCGGCAACGCGCCCGAAACGCAACGCGTTCCAGTCGACGACGATCTTTCGGCTGCCGACGCCGAGAAATCCGCCGAAATCGATCACCGCCGCGCGCACCGTGCCGGTTCGATCGACGATCACATCGACAATTTTCCCCATGTCCTCGTTGGCCGCGCTGCGGACATCACGTCCGAGCACGCCGTGCGCCTCCTTGGCGCTGATGATGGTGACCGAGGCCGGCGGGGTCGGCGTCTTTCGGTGCTTCTTTCGGCTTGGCGGCCTCCTTTGGCACGGCCGGCGGTGGCGCGTCCTTCTGCGGGGTTGACGATGGTTCGGGCGTGGGTGTCGCTTCCGAGGCAGGGCCAGCCGCGGGAGGCGGCGGCACAGCCTCATCGGCGGCCCGAGCGGGGGCCACCGCTGCGGTCAGCCAGGTGATTGCAAACAACGCGAACAGACGTTTGACGCGCATAGGGTCTCCTTAAATCGAGAGCAGCCTTTAGTGCGCCAGCACGATCGACACCTGGATCTGGCCGCGCGTGCGCAAAACTTCCAGGGATACATCGTCGCCATGGCGGCGCACCCGGAGGTCGACGCTGGACGACCCCAACTGCAAATCGCGCAGCACCACGTCGTTGATGAACGCCGGCAGCCGCGGATTGCGCAGCCGGATTTCGCCATGTGAGGCATCGAATTCCAGGCCGAGGGCTGCCTCCAGCAGCGTGAACGGGGTCGCACTGGCCCACGCTTGCGGCGCGCAGGCGACGGGATAGAGCGTCGGTCCCCGGCCCTTCTCGCGACGAAAGCCGCAGAACAATTCGGGCAACCGCCGCAGGTCCATGTAGCCCGCGGCGTCGAACAGCGCGCCGAACAGATGCGCGACGGAATGTTTCAAGCCGTAGCGTGCCAGACCCAACGCGATCAGGGCATTGTCATGCGGCCAGATCGAGCCGTCATGATACGACATCGGGTTGTAGCGAGCCTCGCCGCGCGCCACGGTGCGGATGCCCCAGCCGGTGAAGAAATGCGGCCGCATCAGGTCGGCCGCGACCAGACGCGCACGGTCCTCACGGATCATGCCGCTAAACAGCAATTGCCCGGCGTTCGACGTCCGCACCTTGCACGGCTGCTTGTTGCCATCGAGTGCCAGCGCATAGGTGCCGAGTTCCTCGCACCAGAACGCTTCCTCAAACCGCTCGGCCAGTTGCCTGGCTTCGGCCTCGAGTTTTTTGGCCTTGTCCTTTTTGCCAAGCCGCGCGGCGCAGCGTGCCGCGAGCTGCTTGCCGGCAAAGACATAGCCCTGCACTTCGGCGAGCGCGATATAGCCTTCGGCCAGACGCCCGTCGGCATGGAAGATCGCATCGAAGGAGTCCTTCCAGCCCTGGTTGGCCAGCCCCTGCTCGGACGCGCGCTGATACTCGACAAAGCCGTCACCATCGGGATCGCCTGCTATGTCGATCCAGCGCAGCGCGGCCTCGATCGCCGGCCACAGCTCGACCAGCGTTTCCTCGTCGCCGGTGCGCTCGACATAGAGACCCGCGAGCAGCACGAACAGCGGCGTCGAATCGACGCTGCCGTAATAATGCGCGAACGGCACCTCGCGCAGCGCGGCCATTTCACCGCCGCGCATCTCATGCAGGATCTTTCCGGGCTGAGCATCCGCGAGCGGATCGACGGTCTTGGCCTGATAGAAAGCCAGACGTTTAAGCACGCCGCGTGCGACCCGCGGGTCGATCCACAGCATCTGCAGCGCGGTGATCAGTCCGTCGCGGCCGAAGGTCGTCGAGTACCAGGGGATGCCGGCATAGGGATATCGCCCCTGCGGGGTATCGGTCATCAGCATATTGAGGTCGGCCATCGACTGGCACAGCACCTCGTTGAAAATGCTGTTCGAGGTTTCAATACTGGCGGCGCCGGCGGTCGACTGCCGCATCTCGCGGCGATGCGCCAGCAATCCGCGAAAGAACGGGACTGGTTTGGCGCCGACCGGCTTGTTGCAGGATACCGCGATAAACAGCGAACTGCTCTCTTGCGGCCCCAGATCGAAATGATAGCTCGCAGTATTTGCGGTCAGGCGCGTCGGCTTGGGATCAAAATGCAGCGCCGTGCTACGCGACATCTCGTCGAGCCCCTGATAATCGAGCCGCACATCGGCCAGCCCGAGCTGCTTGCTGGAGCCGACGCCCCGGCGCGGGCGTTTTTCACCACGCACTTCGAACAAATCGGCAAAATCATTGTCGAATTGCAGGGTCAGGTCGAAGCTCGCGGGGCTCTCGCCGTGGTTCTGCAGCCCGATGCGCTGATAGGCAGTGCCGCGCCAGAGAAAGATGGTGCGCACGATATGCAGAAGATCCTTCTGCAGCACGATGCGGCCGTTACGGTAGATATCCGGATTGGTGAGGTCGACCGTCAGCGACGAATTGTCATCGCGCAGGTTCGAGCCGAGCAGCAGCGGCTGCACGTCATCCAGTGCCAGTTCGAGCCGGGCCAGATAACGAGTATCAGCATTGAACAGGCCGTCAGGGCCACCGGCGGAGGCGCCGATGTCGCCGTGGCTATCCAGCACGATGAAGGTGTCATCATGCTTGAGCGAGCGCCGCGGCCGCGCCGCGGGTCCGGTCATCGGGATGTAGAATGGCGATTCCTGGATCAGTTCGACGGTCCGGACGGTTGCGATCTGGGCTATGACTTCGGCTGGCATTTGACCTCGCGCAGTTTCCCCGTTGCCTTGCGAATACGCACTCTGACGCAACACCACCGCTGCGAATCAGGCCGCATGCGTTGCCAGGCGGCTCATTTCCTGCGTCACCAGCTCACGATATGGCCCCTCGCCTTGCATCAGGCGATCCGGCGGACCGTCTTCGATGATCTTGCCGGCCTTGAGCATCACCACCCGGTCGAAATTGCGCAACGTCGCCAGCCGGTGGGCAATCGCGATCACGGTGCGACCGTGCATCAGCCGGGCCAGCGCCTCGCGGATGGCTTCTTCGGATTCGCTGTCGAGTGCGGCGGTGGCTTCATCCAACAGCAGGATCGGCGCATCCTTCAGGAAGGCGCGCGCGATCGCGATGCGCTGGCGCTGGCCGCCCGACAGCTTGACGCCGCGGTCGCCAACCATGGTCGCCAATCCTTCCGGCAACGTATCGACAAAATCGCAGCGGGCCGAGATCGCAGCCCGCAGCACTTCGTCGTCGGTCGCGGTCGGCCGGCCGTAGCGGATGTTTTCCATGATCGAGCGATGGAACATCGAAATATCCTGCGGTACCACCGAGATCGCCTCGCGCAGACTTTGCTGCGTGACGCGGGCAATATCCTGGCCGTCGATCGTGATGCTGCCGGCTTGCGGATCGTAGAACCGCTGCAGCAGAACGAACAGGCTGGATTTTCCACCCCCGGACTGCCCGACCAGCCCGACCCGTTGCCCGGCCTGCAGGCGCAGGCTGAATTGGTCGAACACCTTCACACCGCCGGGATAACGAAACCCGACATTGTTGAAGGCGATCGCCGCGCCCGCCTTCACCAGCGGTTCGGCCTCCGGATGATCCTTCAACTCATGCGGCAGCAGCAGGGTGGCGATGGCTTCCGTCATCCGCGCCACATGCTGGGTGACATCGACCAGCGCCACCGCGAGATCGCGCGTCGCGCTCAGGATGGAAATTCCCAACGTGCACACCAGCACGACATCGCCGGTGGTCGCAGCACCACGCTGCCACAGCACGATCGCCCAGGCCAACAGCGCGATGGTCAGCACGACAGTGACGCCAGCGTGCAGCAGCCGAAGCTTTTCGAGGTAACGCAGGCTGCGGCCCCGCGCCGTCAATTCCCGGTTCACGGTCGCGTCGAACCGGTCGTGCTCAAAGCTCAGGCCGCAAAACGCGCGCACCAGCGGCATGTTGTTGATGACATCGACCATCTCGCCGTCGACAGCGGCGGCTCTGTTGGCGAATTCGTCATGCAGGGGCTTTCCGGCCGCCGCCAGATGAAACATGGCGATGACCATTGCCCCGGCGATCACGATCAAGCCGCCCGCCATGTACGGGCTCACGGTTCCAATCAATGCGATCGCGGCAACGGTCGCCATGCACGGCGGCAACACGTTCCAGACGAACATGTTTTCGACCGTGTACACCGCGTTCGATGTCGCGGTGATGCGGCTGGTCAGCATGCCCGGCAACCGGTCGGAGAAATAGCTCGGTGCATGGCCGGTCAGATGGCGAAAGATGTCGCGGCGCAGATCGCCGGTCACGCCGACAAAGGTGTAGCTCGCGGTCCAGCTCGCGATCCGCCACAAAAAATTATCCGCGGCGATCAGAGACATGAGAAAAATGAATGCCAGCCATATCCCACCCGAATGCGACGGCCCGGCCGAGAGGCTGTCGACGATGTTCTTCACGCCATACTGGGTGCCTACCGAACAACCAACCGCTGCCACAACGGCGGTCAGGATGACCACATGGGATGCAAGACGCTGGCGAAGATAGCGCAGCACAAAGGAAAATGGACGGTGCGCATATCCTGAGAGACTGTCCATGTGATTGCAAACCTCTTGGAGGGAAGAAGGATTTATCTGGATAAGCGCCGTTTACTCGAACGTTGGACTGGTATCACCGGTTCCCGTCCTGATGCCATCGCCGCGCAACAATTCTGCAGCAATCGCATTTCAGAACCCTGATTGGGCGAAATGGCGTCAACAAGACCGCGCTGTGGAAGAAGTGCGTTGTAGGAGGGAACTTCGCAGATGCGAGAACGTTCCCAACCCGGCATGCCGGTGCCGCTCATCACTGGGGCTTTTTTCACCCCGACCACAAAAAGGAGACTGGTAAAATGCGCATCGCGCAGGTTGCTCCGCTGACGGAGGCTGTTCCACCCAAATTGTATGGCGGAACCGAACGGGTGGTACACTGGTTGACCGAGGAACTTGTAGCACTGGGAAACGACGTCACGCTGTTCGCCAGCGGCAACTCCCAGACTTCAGCCAAACTTGATGCGACATGGCCAAAGGCGCTGCGTCTTGACGGCTCGGTGCGCGATCCGAACGCCCTCCATATGGTGATGCTGGAACGTGTCAGGCGCAAATGTGACGACGAGGAATTCGACTTCCTGCACTTCCATCTGGACTATTACCCGTGGTCGTTATTCCACAGGCAGCCCACTCCGTTCCTGACCACCCTGCACGGCCGGCTCGATCTTCCAGAGCACCAGCCGGTCTTCACCACCTTTTCCGATGTTCCGGTGATTTCGATCTCGAACGCGCAACGCCGGCCGGTGCCGCAAGCCAATTGGACCCGCACGATCCATCATGGCCTGCCGGAAAAACTTCTGATGCCGCGGCAAGTGACGCCGGGATATCTGGCGGTGCTCGGCCGGATCGCGCCGGAAAAGGGCGTCGACCGCGCCATCAAGATCGCCATCCGTTGCGGCATTCCGCTCAAGATCGCCGCCAAGGTCGACCGCGCCGACCAGGATTATTACGACGAACTCATCAAGCCGCTGATGGACCATCCGCTGATCGAATACATCGGCGAGATCGGCGACCACGAAAAATCCGAATTTCTCAGCGGTGCGATCGGGCTGCTGTTGCCGATCGATTGGCCGGAGCCGTTCGGGCTGGTCATGATCGAGTCGATGGCCTGCGGCACGCCGGTGATCGCCTATAACAGGGGATCGGTGCCCGAGATCATCGACGAGGGCCTGACCGGCTTCATCGTCGAGGACGAGATCAGCGCGGTTGCCGCCGTCGGCCGCCTTGCCAACGTCAATCGCGCCGCCGTCCGCACCCAGTTCGAGAAGCGCTTTACGGCGCGCCGCATGGCGCTCGACTATCTCGCGGCCTATCGCGGCCTGATGGACGCGGCGCAGCCGCGTATCAAGCTGGTGAGCAGCGCCGAGTAGAAGCCATCAATCCCTGGACGCCAATTCGGCGGTGCCGAAGCGGCGTTCATAGGCCTCGATATAGGCCTGTGGCGACGGCTCAAGATGACGCCGGGTCAGCGCGATCAGCGCGTCCCGGCGCGAGCCGCGTAGCGCCTTGATCATGTCGAGATGGTCGCGGCGGGCGCGGTCGAGCGATTGCGGAAAGGCATGGGCATAGGATCGGATGCCATAGACCTTCTGCGCCAGCAGATCGATGGTCTCGATCAAACAGGCATTGCCGCACAGTCCGAACAGCACCTGATGAAAACGAAGGTTGCTGTAAAACACCGTCAGCAAATCGCCCTTGGCGACGGCCGCGCTGTGCTGACGCTGCAATTGCTCGAGCCGGTTGATTTCCGCCGGCGCCACCGGAAACGGAATGATGCGGACCGCCATCACTTCCAGCTCTTCGCGAACCGCGTAGATTTCCTTGACCTCGAACGGCGTCAGCCCGCGAACCATCGCGCCACGGTTGGGGATGCGCTCGACCAGGCCTTTCTTCTCGAGTTCGAACAACGCCAGCCGCACATCGCCGCGGTGGGTCTGAAACAGATCGCAGAGATCCTGCTCGATCAGGCGTTCGCGCGGCTGACGCCGCCCGAGCACGATGTCCTCCTCGATGCGCTTGGCAATGATCACCGCGGCGGAAGGCTCGCGTGCCGGCGCATCCGGCATCGCCGGAGGTTTTGCTATCCGCGCTGTCGCCCGCTTGAGCGGTTTCCCGGCCATGTTTTCCCCGATTGGAAGCGGCATCCCATCCCGGCACAGCCAGCAGACCGGGAGATCAAACTTTCATGACGATGATAATATTGAAAACTATATTGTAAACAATATTCAGGGCGGCTACGATCCCGGCCGAATAAACAAAACGAGCGGCCGACAGCAGTCTGCACCGCATCGCACAAGGGGGAGACGACATGACAAAAGACCGCCAGCAGTCCGTCTTGAACAATGCAGGCTCGAACGATGCGAGCGGCGCCACTCCAATCCTGTCGAAGCGGCAAAGCCGCCGCAAATTCCTCCTCAAGGCCAGCGGCGTGGTCGCGGCCGGCGCATTCGGCGCGGTGCCGTTGCGCGGCTGGGCGGCCGACCCCGTCAATATCGGCGCACTCTATCCGACCACCGGCAGCATGGCGCAGATCGGCGTCGGCTGCGTCGCCGCCGCCAAGCTCGCGGTCGAGATGATCAACGAGGCCGGCGGCATCAAATCGCTCGGCGGCGCCAAGCTCAATCTGATCCTCTCCGACGTACAAAGCGACACCACGGTCACCCGCACCGAAACCGATCGATTGATCACCGGCAACAAATTGTCGGCGGTCCATGGCTGTTTCGCCAGCGCGCTGACGCTGATCGCCAGCGAAGTGTGCGAGCGCGCGAAAGTGCCGATCATCACCGGCTCCAGTTCCGACCAGCTCAACAAAGGCCGCACCTACACCTTCACGCCGTTCGCCCGCGCCTCGCAATTTGCCAAGGCGCAATTGCAGATGGCCAAGCTTGTCGGCGACAAGCCGAAGGTGGCCGTGATCTTCGAGAATACCGCGTTCGGCACCTCGACTTCCAACGGTCTGAAGGAACTGGCGCCCGGCGAAGGCGTCGAGATCGTGATGTTCGAACCCTATTCGGCCGGATTTACCGATGCGTCTCCGCTGATCAACAAGGTCAAGGCTTCCGGCGCCAATGCGCTGTTCTCGGTGTCCTACCTGAACGACCTGATCCTGATCGTGCGCACCGTCAAGCAGGTCGGTCTCGACGTCGCGATCAACGGCGGCTCGGGCGGCTTCGTGATTCCCGACTTCTACAAGAACGTCGGCAAGCTCGCGGAAGGTCTTCAGGGCGTGGCGCACTGGAATCACGACATGAGCGACGACGCGCAGAAGGTGAACGCCGAGTACAAGAAGCGCACCGGCGATTTCCTGTTCGAATATGCCGGCGGCCTCGTCGCGCAGACCTTCATGATCGCCGATGCGCTGGAGCGCGCGGGTTCGGCCGATCCGCAAAAGGTGCGCGAGGCCCTGTCGACGCTCGACGTTTCCTCCGGCTATGCGGCGATGGCGCCGGGCGGCAAGGTGAAGTTCGGCCCCGACGGCAAGAACATCTATGGTCATCCGGTCGGCGTGCAGTGGCAGAACAGCGATCTCGCCAGCGTCTTCCCGAAGGAAGACGCCCGCGCACCCCTGCTGAAAACCTAAGACGCATCAGATGTTGGAGACAGTGGCCCAGGCCGTCATCAACGGCCTGCTCATCGGCGGCATCTACGCGCTCGTCAGCATCGGCGTGACGCTGATCTTCGGCGTGGTCAAGATCGTCAATTTCGCCCAGGGCGAATTCGTGATGATCGGGATGTATCTCAGCTTCTATCTCGCCACCCAGTTCGGCATCGATCCGATCGTGTCGCTTGTCGTGACCATGCCGGTGCTGTTCGTCGTCGGCGTCCTGATCCAGCATTTCCTGATCCGCCGGGTGCTCGGGCCAAACGACATGCCGCAGATTTTCCTGACCTTTGCGCTATCGCTGCTGCTGCTCAATCTCGCGCTGATGCTGTTCACCGCGAACTACCGCACGGTTCACACGTCCTATTCGGACGAGGCCTTCCATCTCGGCGGCCTCTACATCCCCGTGGCAAAACTGATCGCGTTTGTGGTCGCGATGATGCTGAGCGCCGCGCTGTGGGTGTTCCTGCACACCACCGATCTCGGCAAGGCGATGCGGGCCGCGTCGCAAAATCGCGACGTCGCGACCTTGATGGGCATCAACCCGAACCGCGTGTTCTGCGTCGCGCTTGGCATTGCGCTGGCGCTGGCGGGCGCCGCAGGCTCGCTGCTGATGCCGTTTTACTCGGCCTATCCCTTTGTCGGGCAGGTCTTCGTGCTGATGGCCTTTGTCGCGGTCGTGCTTGGCACGCTCGGAAATGTCATGGGCGCCTTGATCGCCAGCCTGATGATGGGGGTCGCCGAGTCGCTCGGCATTCAATATGTCGGCGCCGATTCCGGCCTGCTCGTGGTGTTCGCGATGCTGCTGCTGACGCTGGCTTTCAAGCCGAATGGCCTCGGCGGCGGGAGGGCACGCTAGTGGACAAGCCAAACAGACTGGGGCTGCTGTCGGTTGCCGTGCTCGCGGCGATCGTGCTGGTGTTGCCGCTGGTGGTGAAGAGTTCGTTTGCGATCGATATCTTCATCCGGATCCTGCTGTTCTCCTTCCTGGGCGTCGCCTGGAATTTGATGGGCGGCTACGCCAAGCAGCTTTCGCTCGGCCACGCCGCCTATTTCGGGCTCGGCGCCTACACCTCGACCCTCATGCAGGTGAATTACGGCATCTCGCCCTGGATCGGAATGATCGCCGGCGGCGTGGTTGCGATGCTGGCGAGCCTGCCGATCGGCTGGCTGTGCTTCCGGCTTCGCGGCCCCTATTTCACTATCGCCACCATCGCGACGGCGCAGGCGTTGATGCTGATCTTCCTGAAATTCCGCGATTTTGCCTGGGGCGCCGAAGGCACCACGATCCCGAATCTGGGCAATGCGCCGTTGATGATGCAGTTCGAGGCGAAGTCCGCCTACTACTACGTCGTGCTCGGCCTGCTTGCGGTCGGGCTCGCCATCACCTACGCGATCGAAAAATCCTGGATGGGTTACTACCTCGTCGCCATCGGCGAGGACGAAGACGCGGCGGAGGCGATCGGCGTCAATGCGCCCAGCATGAAGCGTAAGATCTACATGATCAGCGCATTCCTCACCGCGCTCGGCGGCACGTTCTACACCCAATACATCTACTTCATCGACCCGGCGACCGCGTTCAGCTTCAACATCTCGATCGAGGCCGCCCTGGTGTCGATCGTCGGCGGCATCGGAACGCTGTGGGGGCCTGTGATCGGCACCATCCTGCTGGAAACCACCTCGACCCTGCTGCAAAGCTGGCTCGGCAGCTCGCTCGGCGGGTTGCAGCTCACCGTCTACAGCCTGATCCTGATGGCCGTCATTCTCTGGCGGCCGACCGGGCTGATGGGAATGCTGACCGAAGCCTATCAGCGCTATCTCAACCGCCGTCCGGCGCGCGCGTAGAGGCATCGATCATGGCAGACGCGCTGGTCATCAAGGGATTGAGCAAACGCTTCGGCGGGCTGCGTGCCGTGCAGGACGTCAGCTTTACCATCCAGGAAAACACCACCGTGGCCCTGATCGGGCCCAACGGCGCCGGCAAGACCACGAGCTTTCATCTCATCACCGGCTTTCACCGGCCGGATTCAGGTTCGGTGCTGGCCTATGGGCGCGAGATCGTGGGCTTGCGGCCGCACGATATCTGCGCGCACGGCGTGGCCCGGACCTTTCAGGTCGCCAAGCCGTTCGGCGCCATGACGGTGCTGGCCAACGTCATGACCGGCGCCTTCCTGCGCGACAAGAACGCCGCCGTGGCGCGCGAAAAGGCCCGCGAGGTGATCGAGTTCGTTGGCCTCGCGCGCACGGGAGCAGACCGCCGCCAAGGACCTCACCACCATCGATCAACGCCGGCTGGAAATGGCGCGCGCGCTGGCGACGCAGCCGCGGCTCCTGCTGCTCGACGAGGTCATGGCCGGGTTGAACCCCGCCGAGATCGACCAGGCGGTCGGCCTGATCGGAAAGCTGTCGCAGCGCGGGCTCACCATCGTGATCGTCGAGCATGTGATGCGCGCGATCATGGCGGTCGCCCGCCACATCGTGGTGCTCGATCACGGCCAGAAGATCGCCGAGGGCACGCCGAAGGAGATCGTGGAAAATCCGGAAGTGGTCCGCGCCTATCTGGGCTCGTATGTGCACCCACCGGCGCCGGGAGAACACTAGTGCTCGAATTGTCAGGCGTGAGCGCCAGCTACGGCTCGGTTCCGGCGATCCACAACGTTAATATCACCATCGGCGAAGGCGAGGCCGTCGGGCTGTTGGGCGCCAACGGCGCCGGCAAGAGCACGACGCTGCGCGCGATCTCGAGCCTGGTGAAGATGACCTCGGGCACGGTGACGTTCGCCGGGGTCAACCTTGCAACCTTGCCGCCGCACCGAATTCCGGAACTGGGTATCGCCCATGTGCCCGAAGGACGTCAGGTGTTTCCTGAAATGACCGTGCAGGAAAATCTCGAGATCGGCTCCTATGTACCGAAGGCCAAGGCGGAGCGCAGCCGCACGCTCGAGCTGGTCTACGGTATTTTTCCGCGGCTGGCCGACCGCAAGAAACAGCTCGCGGGCACCATGAGCGGCGGCGAGCAGCAGATGCTCGCGGTCGGCCGCGGCCTGATGCTCAAGCCACGGCTGCTGATGCTGGATGAGCCGTCGCTGGGTCTCGCGCCTGTCATGACCGACGTGACCTTCGAGAAGATCGGCGAGATCCACAAGATGGGCACCGCCATCCTGCTGGTCGAGCAGAACGTCAGCCGCGCTCTGTCGCTGGTGCAGCGCGCCTATGTGCTGGAAAGCGGCAATGTGATCATGCACGGCACCAGCGCCGAGCTCGCCAACAACAAGCAGGTTCAGGCGGCGTATCTGGGGATTTAGCGGGCTTCACCGGGGCACCAAACGCCGTCATACTCCGCGAAGGCGGAGTATCCAGTACGCCGCGACGCTTGTGTTTCATCACTAAAGCCTCGGAATACTGGATCATCCGCCTTCGCGGATGATGACGGCAAGGATTCAACAATGACGGCTCTCAGCTCACCGCCGTCCGCTTCGGCTCGACGATCTCGAACATCCGCGGGAATTCGTCCATCAGCGCCATCAGCTCGCCGAGCCGCATCGGGTTGCCGGTGAACTTGATCTTGCCGGCGGCGACCGCTTCCGGGAACGACGTCAGCTTCGCGATCACTTCGTCGAGGGTACTGCGCGCCAGCGTGAAACTGGCGTCGGCCGTGGCCGCCTGCGTACCCGCGATATAGGTCAGCGCGCTGTTCTCCAGATTGAGAACGAAGGTCTCGTTGGTGTCGGTAAAACTCCAGTTCAGCACGATGCGCTTGCCTTCGGCCTTGGGGCCGTTGAGCCGCACGCCCAGCACGTCCCATAATTGCTCGGTGCGAAGGGCGGCCAGCGTTTCGCGCGGCATCGGCGGCCGCGGAGGCGCCTTGGGCATGCCGAGCCGCAATTCCTGCGCGCCGAACAGATAGGCGTTGCGCCAGGTCGCGCTCTCGGCGGAATAACCGAGCTGCTCGAAAGTATCGGCGAGCATCGCGCGGGCGCGCGGATTGTCAGGCTCGGCGAATACCAGATGGCTGAGCGCCTGCGCCACGAAACGAAACTCGCCCTTGGCGAAATCCTTTGCCGCGCGGTCGAGGATCGCATCCGCGCCGCCCATGTACTCGACATATTTCTTGCCGGACTCGACCGGCGGCAGCGGATCGAGATTGACGGGATTGGCGTCGTACCAGCCGAGATATTTCTGGTAGATCGCCTTCACATTATGCCGGATGTGGCCGTAATAGCCGCGGCCGTGCCATGCGCCGTCGAGGCTCGCCGGCAGTTTTATCGTCTCGGCGATTTCGCTTGCGGTCAGCCCGTGATTCATCAGGCGGATGGTCTGGTCATGGGCGAATTTATAGAGATCGCGCTGCTGGCGGATCATGGTGTCGATCCGCTCCTGGCCCCACACCGGCCAATGATGCTGGCCGCACATCGCGTCAGCCTTGCCGCCCCACATCTGCAAGGCTTCGCCGAGATATTTCGACCAGGCCAGAGCGTCGCGCACGTCGGCGCCGCGGAACGGCAGCAGATTGTGGAAATTGTGCGTGCAGTTCTCCGCGAGATTCAGCAGCTTGTAGCGCGGAATGAAAAAGTGCATTTCCGCCGGCGCCTCGGAGTTCGGCGCCATCTGGAATTCGAATTCGAGCCCGTCGATGGTGCGCTTGTCGCCGGTCGCGATAATCAGGTCGGTCGGACGCAGCAGCGCCACCGATCCCGCCGCCATCGACTTGCCAAGGCCGCAATCGACCTGCCCGCGCGGCCCCTTCATCAGGAACGGCCCGAACTGATATTGCGCGCGCCGCAGCATCGCCGGGCCCGCGATGATGTTTTCCGAGACCGCATGCTCCATGAACAGATTGGGCGCGATGATCGGCACGCTGCCCTTGGCGAGCGTTTCGTCGTCGAGTACGCCGCGCGCGCCGCCCCAATGATCGGTGTGGGTATGGGTGAAGATCACCGCGGCGACAGGCCTTTTGCCACGATGCTGGAAATACAGCTCCATCGCGGCGCGCGCGCCTTCGATCGAGGTCAGCGTATCCACCACGATCACGCCGCTGTCGCCTTCGATCAGCGTCATGTTCGCGATGTCGAGACCGCGGATCTGGTAGACGCCGGGTAGCACCTCGAACAGGCCGTGATTCATGTTGAGGCGCGATTGCCGCCACAGGCTCGGATCGACCGTGGCGGGCGCGTCCGCGTCGGCGAGGAAGCCGTACGGCTCCAGGCTCCAGACCACCCTGCCCTGCGCTGACGTGATCCGCGCATGGTCCAGCGTGCCGAGAAAGCCGCGAGCGGCCTCGTCGAAATCGCGGGTGTCGGAGAACGGCAGCGCTTTCAGCGTCGCAGCGTGCCGGGCGACCACCGAGGCCGAGGCGGCCTTCGGCAACTCCTTGGGCATTTCGCTGCTGGGTGTCTGGGTCATGGCCGTACTCCCGTTGGGTAACTGAAACCAAAATCGAAAATCACGTCATGACGGACGCGCCGCGAGATAGGGCGAGTCCGCGATCGACCAGGACGGCATTGCTTCCATCCGGAAGATCTGCCGCAGATGCACTTCGTCCGGACCGTCGCCGATCCGGAGCAGACGCCCCCAGGCCAGCGCCTGATGGATCGGCGTATCGTCCGAGCCGCCCATCGCGCCGAAGACCTGCATCGCGCGGTCGGCGATCCGCTGCAGCATCGCGGGCACCGCAACCTTGATCAGCGAGACGTCGCGCCACGCGCCGTGGTGGCCACTCTGATCGAGCCGCCAGGCGCAGCGATACGCCAGCAAGCGCGCCTGCTCGAGCTCGACCCGGGACTCCGCGATCCAACGCTGCACGGTGTCGTATTGAATGACCGGACGTCCGAACGCGGAGCGTTCCGCCGAACGCACCATCATCAGTTCGATCAACAGCTCGCACAGCCCGATCGAACGCATGCAATGATGAATGCGCGCGGGTCCCAACCGGATCTGCGCGACCTTGAAGCCTTCGCCTTCGGCGCCGAGCAGGTTCGATCGAGGCACCCGGACATTGTCGAAGGTCAATTCCCCGATCGGCGCGACATGATCCTCGCAACCCATCCAGCGCAGCCGCCGGACTAGGCGCACGCCCGGTGCCGCCATCGGCACGATGATGCAGGAATGGCGGCGGGTGCGGTCGGCGTCGGAATCCGTCACGCCCATCACAATGAGAAAACTGCAGCGCGGGTGGGCGGCGCCGGTGATGAACCATTTGCGCCCGTTGATGACGTAGTCATCGCCATCCCGTACCATTCGGGTCGCGATGTTGGTCGCATCCGAGGAGGCAACATCCGGCTCGGTCATGCCGAACGCCGAACGGGTCTCGGCATTCAGCAGCGGCCGCAACCAGCGTTGTTTCTGTTCGGGATTGGCGCAGTTCTGCAGCGCGATCATGTTGGGAACGTCGGGCGCCTGGCAGTTGAAGACTTCCGGCGCCCAGAACAGCCGCCCCATGATCTCGGCGAGCGGCGCGTATTCGAGATTGGACAGCCGCGTTCCCGGCTCGTCGCTTGCGAGTTCGGGCAGGCCTAGATTCCACAGCCCCGCGGCCTGCGCCTTTTGCTGCAGCTCAGCCATGAACGGCGGCGTCTCGCGATGCAGGGCGACATGCTCGACCCAGGCGCGATGACGCGGCAGCAGTTCCTGATCGAAGAAGGCCTGCAGCCGTTTTCGCCACTGCTCCGACCGGGCGGACAGATCAAAATCCATGGGGCCTCCTCGTTTCTTTGGTTCTATCTAAAATCATATCGGAACGATTTGCAAATATGTTCCGATATATTGACAAAAATCGGATATTTGACCATTATTTCGCATGGCTCAGGCATCGTCAGGCGCTTCCGCACTATCCCGGCCGACCGATCCAACCGATCCGTCGTTCGCCACCACGCTGGCGCATGGGCTTGATGTGCTTGCGGCCTTTCGCAACAGCACCGGCTCGCTGTCGAACGCCGACCTCGCGCTGCACACCGGCCTGTCCCGGCCGACGGTGTCGCGGCTGACTTACACGCTGGCCCAGCTCGGCTACCTCAAGCGCAATGACAACGGCCGGTTCGACCTCGGCCTCGGCGTGCTGGCTGCCGCCTATCCCGTATTGTCGGCGCTGAAAGTCCGGCAGATGGCGCGGCCACTGATGCGCGACTTCGCGGCCTATACCGGTGGCACCGTTTCGATCGCGATGCCGTTCGGACTCGACTTCATCTATGTCGAAACGCTGCGCACCACCGACGCGGTGCCGCATGTCCCCGATGTCGGATTCACCGGCTCGATGGCGACCACCGCGGTCGGGCGCGCGCTGCTGTCGCTGTTCCCCGAGGATGAACTGGCGCGTTATGTGCAGACCGTGAAGACGGAGCGCCCGGAAGAATTCGACTATGTGCAGACGCGGACCTTGCCGGAAGTCGAACTCTGCAAGGAGCGTGGTTTCGGGGTTTCGCTCGGCGAATGGCGGCGCGAGATCTTTGGCGTCGCCGCACCGATCCATCGCACGCCATCAGGCGATTGCCTGTCGGTGAATTGCGGCATTCCCTCGTTCCGCTTCAGCGCCGAGCAGATCGAGCGCGAGTGCGGGCCGCGGATTCTTGGGCTCGCCCGCAGCATTCGATCGCTGGCTGGCAACGCGTAGGAAACCCCGCCCCGAACATCTCGACGGAAACAAAAAAGCACATCGCTCGAACGATGTCGTCATCATGGGAGGAAAGTATGCATACCATCCGTGGCCTTGGCAAAATTGCCATCGTCGTCGCAACGATGTTCGGCCTGGGCCCATCGGCGCAGGCGGAGAGCCCCTATCCGAACCGGCCGATCCATATCGTGGTGCCCTACCCCGCCGGCGGCATCGTCGACATCGTCGCGCGCGCCGTGACCGAGCAGGTCGGCCGGGACTGGAATCAGGCCATCGTCGCGGACTCAAGGCCCGGCGCCAACAGCAATATCGGTACTGCCATGGTCGCACGCAGCGATCCGGATGGTTACACGTGGCTAGTCACAGGGCCGGCCGTGCTGGTCAACCCGACGCTGTACAAGGACGCCGGCTGGGAGCCGATGGCGAATTTCAAATGCGTTGGTCTCGCGGTCTGGAACCAGAGCGTAGCGCTGGTGAATCCCGCGATGCCGGTCAAGACGCTCGCCGAGTTCGTCGACTATGCGCGCGCCAGACCCGGTCAGCTCAACTTCGGAAATGCCGGCACCGGCGCATCGACCGATCTGACCGCGCAGAAGCTGTTTCGTGTGACCAACATCGAGTTGACCAATATCGGCTACAAGGGGCAGCCGCCAGCGCTGGTCGACCTGATGACGAACCGGATGAACTTCGAGGTCGTGTCGCTGGCGCTGGCACTGCCGCATATCAAGGACGGCACCGTAAACCCGCTCGCCGTGTTCACCGAAAAGCGCGTGCCGGATCTGCCGGATGTGCCGACCATCGCAGAAGCCGGCTATCCCGGCGCTGCCTATGTTCCGTGGTACGGCATCTACGTGCCCGCGGCGACGCCGGATGACATTGTCGAGAAGATCCACGCCGGCATTAACAAGGCGCTGGAGAATCCGGACGTTCAACGCCAGCTCGCGGTCGCCGATATTCCGGGCAAGCCGATGCAACTCCGTGAACTCGCGAGCCTTATGAAGACCGACTACGAGAAACTGACGGCGGTGGTGAAGGATTCCGGCATTCCCCAGCAATGATACTGAGACCGGCGCACCGCCCTATTTCTTGACCTTGCTCGCATCCATCTTGATGGAGGTGTCGAGCATTTTGGTCGTGAACGCGGTGTCCACCGCGAACGGCTTCTCCATGCCGAGATAGGTCTGCACCAGCTCGTAGTCCTTTTTCATGCGTTCGCCATCGATCCAGCCCAGCGACTTGGTCGTGGTGAACTCGTCGGTCATCAGGAACTTGATGCGTTCCCACTGCCGCTCCTGATTTTCCTTGTCGAGGCCCGAGACCTGATCGAGCAGCGCCTTCAGGCATGGCGCAACGTCGGCGACGCAGGCCGCATAGGCCTTCTGGGTGACGCGAACAAAGTCTTCGACCAATTTCGGATTCTTTTCCAGAAACGCGCCGTTGACGATCAGCGAATTGCCATAGGGGTTGAGGCCGATATCCTTCCAATTGACGAAGCCGAGATCGCCGCCGAACTCGATCACCTTGAGATCATGCTCGTTGTAGAAATCGCTGATGATATCGACGGCATGGCTTTTCAGTGCCGCGATCTTTGCGGTCGGGCCTACATTGACGAAACTCACCGCATCCGGCGCGATACCCGCCGCCTTGGCGAAGGCCGGCCACATCACGCGCGAGGCATCGCCCGGCGGATTGCCGATCTTGTGGCCGGGGAAATCCTTGACGCCGTTCACGCCATAGCTTTTCAGCCAGTAGAACGTCTGCCCGGTGTTGGCATAGATGCTCATCAGCGCCACTGCATCGGCGCCCTTGCTGCGCGCGACCAGCATGGTCGCAAGATCGGCAATGCCGAACGGCGAGCCACCGGAGCCCACTTTCAGCGCGGAAACACCCGACCCCTTGCCGGTCTCGATGGTGAGATCGATGCCGGCCTTCTCGTACCAGCCCTGCGCCTTGGCGTAATAAAACGGTGAATGGTCCGCGGTCGGCGTCCAGTTCAGGATCAGATTGACGGACTCGGCGGCGCACGCGGGAATCGCAGTTGCGGCGAGAGCAACGGATGCGGCCAGCGCCAGCGCCAGTCCGGCAATCCTGAGACCCTTCATGGCAAGCTCCTCGCTGGCAACCCGGCCTTGTCGTGACACGTCCGTGACGCTACCAATGCAACAAGGGACAGCTTGAATTGTCAACTGTTTGGTTGGAAATGCCTCAACGACGATCGGGCGGCACAAGGCCGCAGCGCCGCGATCCGGCCGGGACACGCAACAAGCTGCTGACCGCGGCGCGCCGGGAATTTGCCGATCGCGGTCTTGCCGGCGCCCGGGTCGATGACATCGCCGCCCGCGCCGGGGTCAACAAGCAACTCGTCTATCATTATTTCGGCGACAAGGACGCGCTCTATTTGGCGGTGCTCGAATGGGTCTATGAGGAGATCCGCGAGCAGGAGCGCAAGCTCAATCTGGAGGGCCTGCCGCCCGAACAGGCGATCAGGAAGCTGGTCGCGAGTTCGTTCGACCACCTCGCCGCGCATCCCGATTTCATCGTGCTGCTCAACGACGAAAACCGCGGCGGCGCGCGCCATGTGCGTCATTCGCGCAAGCTCGAAGCCATGCATTCGCCGCTGGTCAGCATGGTCTCGAAGATCCTGAACCAGGGCGTACGCGCCGGCACATTCCGCCGCGGTATCAACCCGGTACATCTCTACATTTCGATTGCGGGGCTCAGCTACTTCTTCTTTTCGAACACGCCGACCCTGTCGGCGATCTTCGGCAAGGATTTGAGCAGTCCGGCGGCGAAGCGGGCGCGCCGCCGGCACGTGGTCGATCTGGTGCTGCAGGCGTTACGGCCGTGACGCCCTAATCAACCAGATGGTTGAAACATGCTAATGCCCGCGATAGACTGACACCGTATCTGGAAGCGACGGCAGAGGGATACCGAATGACCGGTGAAGGAGGACGATCCGCGCGATCGCTGGCGATCATCCTGATCGTGCATCTCGCCGTGATCATCCTCTGGCAGATTCTGGTCGACGCGTTCCAGGTGCCGAAATTCATCCTGCCCTCACCGCTCGCCACGCTGCAGACGCTGGCCTCCGCCAAGTATGCCTGGCCTTCCAATGTCCTGGTCACCGCGGTGGAGATTCTCGGCGGCTTCGGCCTCGGCGCCATGGTCGGCGTCATGCTGGCGGTGATATTCACCTGGTCGCCGCTGGTCAGCCTGTTGCTGCTGCCGCTGTTCGTCACCCTCAACATGATCCCGAAGGTGGCGCTCGGACCGCTTTTCATCGTCTGGTTCTCTTACGGGATCTTTCCGAACATCCTGATTGCCTTCAGCATCTGCTTCTTCCCGATCCTTCTGACGACGGCCCGCGGGTTGAGCGAGGTCGAATCCGACCTGCTAGATCTCGTCAAATCGTTGCGTGGCTCGCGCTGGACGCTGTTCCGGAAAATCCAGTTGCCGGGGTCGCTGCCCTACATATTCTCCGGGATGAAGATCGGCGCCATTCTCGCGGTCGCCGGCGCGGTCGTCGGTGAATTCATCGCCTCCGAGCGCGGGCTCGGTTACCTGATGATCCAGGTACAATCCTCGCTCGATACGCCCGCCATGGTGATGGCGGTGGTGCTGCTCACGCTGTTGGGCGTCGCATTATACGGCCTGGTGCTTGGTCTCGAACGGCTGTTCGTGGTCAGGGACATCAGGCTGCAATAAGGGAAACGACATGCTGCTCGTGCGCGACCATCTGCCGGAAACCATTGCTGATATCGCAGCCCTCGACGATCTCCTGTGCCTGCCGAGTTCAGGCGCTGATCGATGATCTCCGGACGGTCGACGGCGATATCATGGTGCTTGGCGTCGCCGGCAAGATGGGACCGACGTTGGCCGGCCTGGCAAAGGCCGCCCTGCCCGACCGCCGCGTCATCGGCGTTGCGCGCTTCAGCGACCCCGGCACCGAGCAATGGCTCAAAGCAAGAGGGATCGAAACCATCCATTGCGACCTGCTCGACGAGGCCGCGCTTGGCGCATTGCCGAAGACGCCGAACATCATCTTCATGGCCGGCCGCAAGTTCGGCGCCGAAGGAGATCTGTCGCTGACCTGGGCGATGAATGCCCATGTGCCCGCTCTGGTCGCGCAAACCTTCCGGGGTTCGCGGATCGTGGCGTTCTCCACCGGCTGCGTCTATCCGTTCGTGCCGGTGAACGGAACCGGCTCTGACGAAAGCATGGCCCCCAATCCACCCGGCGAATATGCGCAGTCCTGTGTCGGGCGCGAGCGCATGTTCGAATATTTCTCGCGCAAATATGCCACGCCGGGCCGCCTGTTCCGGCTCAATTACGCGATCGACATGCGCTACGGCGTGCTGCACGACATCGCCAGCAAGGTGCTGCAGGGCAAGCCGATCGATGTCAGCCTCGGCCATGTCAATTTCATCTGGCAGGGCGACGCTTCCGCACAGGCGTTGCGTTGCCTCGCGCATTGCGAGGCGCCGATCTCGCCGATCAATGTCAGCGGCCATGAAATCCTGGCGGTGCGCGATCTTGCCGCGCGGTTCGGCATGCTGTTCAACCGCGCGCCTGTTATTATCGGCAAGGAAGAGCCGACCGCATGGCTGACCAACACATCACAGGCGGTGAAACTATTCGGCTTGCCCATCGTCGGTACCGATCAGCTGATCCGCTGGACCGCGGATTGGGTCTCGCGATCGATGCCAAGCCTCGGCAAACCCACCAAATATGAGGTGCGCGATGGTCGATACTGAGTCCATCCCCATCGTCGAACTCGGCGTCGGCGAGGCCGCGGCCGGGCTCGTGCTGTCGACCGAAGCGCGCTGGAACCAGAACGAGGCCGACTGGCGTTTCTTCCTGGGCCAGGGAACCGCGTTCAGCGTACGTGACAAGGATCAATTGGTCGCCACCGCGGCGTTGCTGCCCTATTCATCCGGCAACGCCTGGATCAGCATGGTGCTGGTGACCGCGAACTGGCGCCGCCGCGGGATCGCGACGCGACTGGTCGATTCGTGTCTCGCCAAGGCCATGAAGCTCGGCCTCACCACCTGGCTGGATGCCACGCCCGACGGCGCCAATGTCTACGGCCCGCTCGGCTTCACGCCAACATTGCAATTGCGGCGGTTGCGGCTGGAGAATCCGAAGCACACCAAAGCAACGACGCCGCTGTCGACATGCCGCCTCGATGAACTCATCGCACGCGACCGCAGCGCCATGGGATTTGAGCGCCGTCTGCTGCTGACCGAGTTTGCCGGACGTTCCGAAACCCGCCTGCTGTCGCACGGCGATGCGATGGCCATCGTCCGCGGCGGACGCACGGCCCGGCATATCGGTCCAGTCTTCGCGGAAACTTCTCAGCGCGCGCTGGCGCTGGTCGACGCGATCGTCCATTCAGAACCCGGGCCCTGGCTGCTCGACGCCGTCGACTCACAAGTCGAATTTCTCACGGGTCTCACCGGCTCGGGCTGGACGATCGAGCGGCCATTTCAGCGCATGCGGTTCGGCCGCGCGACCACGCGGGCCGAACAACTGCCGTTCGCCGTCGCCGGCCCTGAATTTGGATAGGAACGATCGCCATGCATCATAGCGAAATCAGGCCGGAGGTACGGAAGCTGATCGCGGACGGTACCGTCCTTCCCGCGCATCCATTGGCGCTGGACGCCAATCGTTCGCTCGACGTCAGGCACCAGCGCGCGCTGACGCGTTATTATGTCGATGCCGGCGCCGGTGGGCTTGCGGTCGGCGTCCACACCACCCAATTTGCGATCCGCGACGTCGGCATGTACCGGCCGGTGCTTGAACTCGCCGCGGAGACGGCCGCCGCCTGGACCGAACGGCCGTTGGCGATGGTCGCAGGCCTCGCCGGCCCGACCCAGCAGGCGATCGCGGAGGCGCAAACCGCACTCGGCATCGGCTATCACGCGGGGTTGCTCAGCCTCGCCGCGATGAAATTGGCCTCCGAAGACGACATCATCGCGCATTGTGAAGCGGTCGCACGCGTGATTCCCTTGGTCGGCTTCTATCTGCAGCCCGCGGTCGGCGGCGTCATTCTCAGTACCGATTTCTGGCGCCGCTTTGCTGCGATCGACAATGTCATCGCCATCAAGATCGCGCCGTTCAATCGCTACCGGACGCTCGACGTGCTGCGCGGCGTCAATGCCGCCGGCGCGCTTGACCGCATCGCACTCTACACCGGCAATGACGACCACATCCTGCTCGACCTGACCCTGCCGTTCGACCTCCGCGACAAGGGCATCACAACGCGGACCTATTTCCGCGGCGGCCTGCTCGGTCATTGGTCGGTATGGACCGCAAGCGCGATCAAGCAATTCGAACGATGCAAGGCCGCGCGCCACAAGGATGCCGTGCCGGCCGATTTGCTGGCGCTCGATGCACGCGTCACCGATTGCAACAGCGCGTTCTTCGACGTCGCCAACCATTTCCACGGCTGTATTGCCGGCTGTCACGAAATCCTGCGGCGGCAAGGCCTGCTGCAGGGCATCTGGTGTCTCGATCCGGCCGAAGGCCTCAGCCCCGGCCAGATGCAGGAAATCGACCGGGTCTGCCGCGAGCATTCCGATCTCAGCGACGACGCCTTTGTCGCCGCCGGGCTCGAGAAGTGGCTTGCATGACGGAAACACCAGAGCCGTTCATTCGGCTGCGAAACGTCCGCAAGGTCTACCGCTCGCGGGAACAGGAATTCCTCGCCGTTTCCGACGTCACGATGGATGTGCAGGAGGGTGAACTGATCTCGCTGGTCGGCCCGTCCGGCTGCGGCAAGACCACGGTATTGAAGATACTGGCCGGGCTGCACAATGCCGACGGCGGCACCATCCAGATCGGCAACGCGAAGACGCCGTTCGATCCCGGCCGCGACATCGGCATGGTATTTCAGCAGGCGCTGCTGCTGAAATGGCGCACCATCCTCGACAATGTGCTGTTGCCGGCGGAGATCGTCGGCCTGCCGATCAAGGCGGCACGGGCGCGGGCGCGCGATCTGCTCAATCTGGTCGGCCTCGCCGGTTACGAGGACAAATATCCGCAGCAGCTATCCGGCGGTATGCAGCAGCGCACCGCGATCGCGCGCGCCTTCATTCATGATCCCAAGCTGATCCTGATGGATGAGCCGTTCGGGGCGCTCGACGCGCTGACCCGGGAGCAGATGAACCTGGAGATGCTGCGGATCTGGCGCGAAAGCGGCAAGACCATCATTTTTGTCACCCACAGCATCCAGGAGGCGGTGTTTCTCGCATCGCATTGCGCGGTGTTGACCGCGGGTCCGGCGCGAATGGCGGAATACTTTCCGATCGAGCTGCCGTTTCCACGCGCGCTGCCGATCAAGACCACGGACGAATTCGGCGCCTATGCGCGGCGGATTTACGCCAGCCTGGGACTCGGCGCCAGCGCGTAGCGCTCGTTCGACAATCGGAAAGCCGCCATGCCAGCATTATTTTGCGCCGATGGTCGAACGCCTAGCCGCATACCGCAGCAGCAGCCGCATCTGAAGTGTCACCTCTCGACCTTGCTTGCGTCCATCTTGATCGCGGGATCGAGTAATTTGCTGGTGAATGCGCTTTCCACCGCAAACGGCTTCTCGATACCGAGATAGGTCTGCACCAGTTCGTAGTCCTTGCGCATCCGTGCCTCGTCGATCCAGCCCAGGCCCCTGGTCGTCGTGAACTCATCCGCCATCAGATATTTGATGCGTCCCCACTGCAACAGCTGCTCCTCGCGGTCGAGACCGGTGACACGGTCGAGCAGCGCCCTCAGGCAGGGCTCGAAATCCGAGACGCAGGCGGCATAGGCCTTCTGCGTGATGCGGACGAAATCCTCGGTCAGCTTGGGATTCTTCTCGAGGAACGCGCCGTTGACGATCAGGGAATTGCCGTAGGAATTGAGACCGATGTCCTTCCAGTTCAGCGAACCGAGATCACTGCCGAATTCCTTCAGCTTGATATCGTGCGAGTTGTAGAAATCGCTGATGATGTCGACGGCGTGGCTCTTCAATGCGGCCGATTTGGCGGTCGGCCCGACATTGACGAACGAGACCGAGTCCGGCGCGATGCCGGCGGCCTTGGCGAAGGCCGGCCACATCACGCGCGAGGCATCGCCGGGTGGATTACCGATCTTGCGGCCGGCAAAGTCCTTTGGGCCGTTCACGCCGTAACTCTTGAGCCAGTAAAAGGTCTGGCCGGTATTGGCATAGATGCTCATCACCGCGACTGCGTCGGCGCCCTTGCTGCGCGCGACCAGCATGGTCGCGAGATCCGAGATGCCGAACGCCGCGGCGCCCGAACCGACCTTGAGCGCGGAGACGCCCGATCCCTTGCCGACTTCGATGCCAAGATCGATCCCGGCCTTTTCGTACCAGCCCTGGGCCATTGCATAATAAAACGGCGAGTGATCCGCGGCCGGCGTCCAGTTCAGAATGAGATTAATGCTTTGGCCGGCTTGCGCTGGTACCGCCGGCGCTGCAAGCGCAAGCGCAAGGACCGCACCCCTCAGAATGTTCAACGGCACTCTCCCTGGACTCATCTTCAGCCACCGACCGCGACGGCTGTCAGTCGTGGGACGATGGACCGCTATCGCTATAGGCCCAGCACGCCTCCCGTGGCAACGCCACCGTCGTCTCAACTCCGACCTGATGCCGCGCGGCGGTGCCGAGTTCAAGCGCCTCCAGCCGGCGGCCGAACAGATCGATCTCGTAGACCGTCTGCGTCCCCTGATAACGGCGCTCGAGCACCCGCGCCGGGAAGATGTTCGAGCCCTGTTGCTGGCCGATGCCGATGTTTTCCGGTCGCAACGCGATACGCACCTTGTCGCCCGGGCTCAACGCCTGCAGCAGCGCCACCTCGCTTCGCCGTCCGTTGCCAAGATCGATCACGCCGAAGTCGCCGCTTCGCTCGACCAGCGTGCCCGAGAGCTCGTTGGTGGCACCGGTGAAATTGGCGACAAACGGATCGGCCGGCCGATTATAGATCTGGTCGGGCGTGCCCATCTGCAGCAGCTTGCCGTTGCGCATCACGCCGATGCGATCGCCGAGCACGACGGCCTCGGCCTGATCGTGGGTGACATACAGCGCGGTCATGCCGGTCTGCTTGAGGATCACGCGCAGATCGTCACGCAGCCGCAGGCGCAGCTTGGCATCGAGGTTCGACAGCGGCTCATCCAGCAACAGCAATTGCGGCCGATAGACGATACTGCGGGCCAGCGCGACGCGCTGCATCTGGCCGCCCGATAGCGCCACCACCGGTCGTTCCGCATATTCCGAGAGGCCGACCAGCGCCAGCGCTTCATCGACTTTTTGATTGGCCTCCTTGCGCGCCAGTTTGCGATGTTTGAGTGGATAGACCACGTTCTGCCGCACGGTCATATGCGGCCAGACCGCGTAGGACTGAAACACCATGCCGAGGTCACGTTGCCGCGGCGGCACCAGAATGCCGCGCCCGGGCGACGACACCACCCGCCCGGCGATACTGATTTCACCGCCGGTCGGATGTTCCAGCCCGGCGACACAGCGCAAGGTCGTTGTCTTGCCGCAACCGGATGGCCCGAGCAGCACGACGATCTCGCCGGCCGGCACCGAAAAGCTGACGCCATCGATGGCGGGACGGCCCACCGCGAATTGCTTGCGCAGATCGGTGACTTCGAGCGTGCCGGTCATGATGTTGCTTTCACGCGTGCGGTCATTGCCGATACCCGTAGATCTTGTCCCAATCGGCCACCCAAGGGCCGTGCAATTTCACATAGTCGTCGAATTTGGGCAGCCATATCCTGGTCTTGGGATCAAAGCCTTCGGGATAGATCGGCGGTACTTTCAACGAGGTGATATTGCCGAGTTCCGTGATCATGAAGGTCTGGCCTTCGACCGACAGGCACCAGTTTAGAAAAAGCTTTGCGGCATTGGGATGCGCTGCCGTTTTGGGAATGCCGGCGGAGTTTGGATTGACCGGCGCGCCTTCCGGCGGAAAGATGATCTTGATCGGCGCGCCGTCTTTTTGCTTGGTGTAGATCACATTGTACAACAACGGTCCGATGGCGATCTCGCCACGCACCAGCGAATCCGCCATCGGCGCGCCCGATGGATAAAGCGTGGGATGCGTCGCAGCCTGCCTGGCCCAATAATCCTCGCCGAGCACCTGGCGCTCGAACATGATGCGGGTCCAGGTGGTGCCACCGGATTGCGCGAATACTTCGCCGATCTGCTTGTCATATTCCGGCTTGGTCAGATCCATCCAGCTCTTCGGCGGGTCCTTGACCAGTTCGGTATTGTAGGCGATCGACCAGGCCAGTGTGGTGCGGGGCCACAGGTTAGGCGCGATCTGCGCGTCTGGATTGTAATCGGCGGCGTTCGGCGGCGCGTAATCCTGGAACATGTCAATCAGCGGCAGCATCAGCGCGCGGTCGGAATGATCGACCACGTCGGCGATCAGCTTGCCGGCAGCCGCCTCCGTCTTGATGCGGGTAATAAGCTGACCGCCGGGCGCGCGCACCATTTCAACGGTGATCTCGGGAAAGCGCTTGTTGAACGCTCTGATGACCTGCTCTTCGACCTCGGCGAAATTGGCGGTGTAGAGGACGAGCTTACCCTCCTTCTTCGCCGCCGCGATCAGCTCCGGCGAACCGAATTCCGCTTGTGCCCGCGCCGGTGTTCCGTTCAGCGCCATGCCGAGGCTGGCGACGACCGCCATGCCGGCAATTCTGGCGACGGACCTGCTCACAACCGACGTCATGACATCGGTCACTGGCGATAGCCGAACGTCTTGTCCCAATCGGCGACCCAGGCCGCGTGCAGTTTCACGTAATCCTCGAAGTTGGGCAGCCAGACTTTCTCCACCTGCGGGTCAAAGCCCTCGGGATAGAACGGCGCGACTTTCAGCGACGTGAGATTGCCGAGCTCCTTGATCATGAAAGTCTGTCCCTCTTTCGACAGGCACCAGTTGAGAAACAGTTTTGCGGCATTGGGGTGCGCGGCGGTCTTTGGGATTCCCGAGGCATAGGGATTGGCCGGCACGCCTTCGGGCGGGAAGACGATCTTGACCGGTGCACCGTCCTTCTGTTTCGGGTAGATCGCATTGTAGAGCAGCGGCCCCATTGCGATCTCGCCGCGCACCAGCGAATCTGCCATCGGCGCGCCGGATGGGTAGAGAACCGGATGTGTCGCGGCCTGCTTGGCCCAGTAATCCTCGCCCAGCACCTGGCGCTCGAACATGATCCGGGTCCACGTGGTGCCGCCGGATTGAGCGAACACCTGGCCGGTCATCTTGTCGTATTCGGGCTTGGTCAGATCCTTCCAGCTCTTCGGCGGATCCTTGACCAGTTCGGTGTTGTAGGCGATCGCCCAGGCGACCGTGGCCCGCGGCCAGAATTTTGGCGAGATCAGCGCGCCGGGATCGTAATCGGCCGCGTTCGGCGGTGCGTAATCCTGGAACAGGTCGACCAGCGGCAGCATCAGCGCACGATCGGAATGATCGACGATGTCGGCGATCAGCTTGCCGGCCGCCGCCTCGGTCCGGACGCGGGTGATAAGCTGACCACCCGGCGCGCGCACCATCTCGACCTTGATATCGGGGAAGCGCTTGTTGAACTGTTTGATGACCTGCTCTTCGACTTCGGCGAAATTCGCCGTGTAGAACACAAGCTTGCCCTCGGCCTTGGCCGCCGCGATCAGTTCGGGCGAACCGAAATCCTCGTCCGCCTGCGCCGGCAAGACGTTCAACGCGGCGCCGAGACCGGCCATGCCGATCGCAGCCATCATGGTGACGAGTTTCTTGTTCACAGCCAAAACCTCCCTGATTTTTTATCCTGTTCGGGCAACGCTGCCCTGGGCCGCTCCTCGCGACAGCCAGTTTGCACCCCCGATGAGAACGCCGAGCAGGATCGTCTGCACGATGCTGAACGCCGCGGTTTTTCCGAGATTGCCGCCTTCGTAATAATCGAGCAGCAGCACCGACATGACCATAGTGTTGCTGGTATAAAGGAACAGCGACGAGCCGAGCTCGCGGATCGCCAGCACGAACAGCAACGTCATCGATGCGATCACGCCCGGCCGCGCCAGCGGCAGCACGATCGTGGTGATGGTGCCGAGCACCCCCTTGCCGCAGACCCACGCGGCCTCTTCCAGCTCACGGTGGATCTGCAGGAACGAAGTCGATAGCGATTTGACGGTATCCGGGATGAAGCGCGCGATAAACGCCAGCGCAAGAATCCAGATGGTGCCGTAAAGGCCGCCGGGAATGCCGATCCATGCCCACAGATAGGCGACGCCGACGACAAGACCCGGGATCGCCACCGGGATAGTCGATATCAAATCGATGCTGCGGCGGCCCGGAACGTTGGTGCGGTGGATCGTATAGCCGATCGCAAAAGCCAGCGCGCCGCCGACCACGGCAGTGATGACGCCGACCTCGAGCGCATTGTAGATCGATTTCAATGTCAGCGGATTGTCGAAGATGCTGTTGAAATGCATCAGGGAATATTGCCGCATATCGAACAGGCTGCCGACGTCGCGGATGAACATGAATTTGCGGAATGCCGCGACAATGATCGCAAGGCTCGGCAGTACGACGACGACGATCAGATAGACGACGGCGAGCCCCAGCGTGAACCAACGCCAGGGTCCGAGATTGAGATTGCGCGGCCGGAATGCCTTGCCGGCCACCGTGGTGTAGCTTCGTCCGCTCAATACCCTCTGCTGCAGGAACACCAGAAAGCCCGTTACCATCATCAGGAGAATGGCGACTGCGGCCGCGGTGTTGTAGAGCGGCGGCGACCAATTGGTGAGCTTGAAGATATAGGTCGTCAGCACGTTGATATTGGCCGGAGCGCCGAGCACCGCCGGAATGCCGTAGATGCCGAGCATCACGATAAAGGACAGCAGCATGCCGGAAACGATCGCCGGCATGATCAGCGGGAACGTGACCGAAAACAGCGTCGCGAACGCGCTGGCGCCGGAGATTTCGGCGGCCTCCTCCAGGCTCGGATCCATGTTCCGCAGCGCCGACGCGGTGAACATGTAGACGTAGGGCGCATAGTAGATGCCGAACACGAACACCAGCCCCGGCAGCGAGTAGAAATTCACGTGCCAGTCGAGGCCCATCCATTTGAACATGGTGTTGATCAGACCGGTCTTTGGCGAACCCAGGATGGTCCAGGCCACGCCTGCGACCAGCGGCGGCGCGAATAGCGGCAGCACGCTGGTGGCCGCGATAAAGCCCTTGAACGGCGTGTTGGTCCGCACCACGATCCAGGAGAACGCCAGCCCGATCACCACCGCGATCAGGGTTCCACCACCGCAGACCACCAGCGTATTGAACAACGCTTCGGCCACGTTGGGATTGATCAGCACGGCAATAAAATTGGCGATCGAAAGGTGGCTCAGGCTCAAGCCTTCAACCACCGGATTGGTGTCGGTCAGCGCGCCCAACAGCAAGGTCAGAACGGGGTAGACGACCAGAAAGCCCAGGATCGCCAGCAACAGCGCAACCCACAGGGCGGTCCAAAGCCGGCGGCGGTTGCTTTCGTTGCCGCTGCGGATGACCACGCCATCCGCGGCCCCAATCGGGGTTACCCCACCGCGCAGGAATTCGGTGCCCAGACCCTCCTGTCCGCTCAAAGCGCTTCCCCTTGCCGCCGACCGTCTTTTGGAATTTGCGGTCGCAGTGCAACACGAAACCTAGTCGATCGCGAGACGGACGGAAAGCTAGCAAAAGGTACCGGGCGGAAATAGCGCAGGGTGAGCTGGACCGCCGCATACGCATCATGCAGCCGGATGGCTGTGGGCCGCCGCTTTTCTGGTGTACCTGCCGCTTATGGCGTCATCGCCATCGCGATCAGGAGAATTTTGCGGGTATGCCGACCGATGTAATCACCGCCAAGCCGCCTTCCGGGCCGGTCATGGATGGCCTGCCCTGGGAGCGCCGGCGATGGGCTGTCGCGGCTATCTTTACCGCGCTGACGATGGCCTCTCTGGATACCGTGATCGCCAACATCGCCCTGCCCGCCATCGCCGTCGACCTCCATGCCAGCCCGGCCGACGTGGTCTGGGTGGTCAACGTCTACCAGATCGCGATGGTCGCCACGCTGTTGCCGCTCGGCGCGCTTGGCGAAATCGTCGGCCATGAACGCATCTATCTCGGCGGCCTCCTGCTGTTCATATTGGCGTCATTGGGCTGCGCCTGCGCGTGGTCGCTGGACAGCCTGCTGGTCGCGCGAACGCTGCAGGGATTGGGCGCCAGCGGCATCATGAGTGTGAACACGGCGTTGGTCCGCTTCGTCTATCCGAGCCGCATGGTCGGCCGCGGTTTCGGCCACAATGCGCTGGTGGTGGCGACCGCCTTCACGCTCGGGCCAACCATCGCCTCCGGCATCCTTGCGATCGGTCACTGGCCATGGCTGTTCGCGATCAATCTGCCGTTCGGCATCATCGCGATGCTGATCGGATTAAAGACTTTGCCGCCGACGCCGCGAGCCGTGCACACCTTCGATTTTTTTGGCGCGGTGCTGGCCGCGGGCTGCCTCGGCCTCTTTATCATCGGGATCGGCAGCGCGGCCCACAAGGCGTCGCCACCTCTGGTCATTGTCGAACTGATCGCCTCGCTGGTGTTGGGCTGGATCCTGACACGCCGACACGCCGATCATCCGGCGCCGATGCTGCCGATCGACCTGTTCCGGCGACCGATTTTTGCGCTGTCCGCAGCGACCGCGGTCTGCTCGTTCGTGGTTCAGGGACTGTCGTTCGTGGCGTTACCGTTCTATTTCGAGGACGTGCTGCAGCGCTCTCAGGTCGAGACCGGGTTTTTCATGACGCCCTGGCCTTTCGTGGTGGCGATCATGGCGCCGATCGGAGGGCGACTGTCCGACCGCTACCCCGCCGGCATTCTCGGCGGACTTGGATTGGCGATGCTGGGCTTGGGAATGGCGCTGCTGGCGATGCTGCCGGCGGCCCCCAGCGTTGCGGATATTGTCTGGCGCACGGCGATTTGCGGGCTCGGTTTCGGTTTCTTTCAGACGCCCAACATGCGTGCCCTGATGTCAAGTGCGCCGGCCGGACGCAGCGGCAGCGCGAGCAGCATCGTCGCAACCGCGCGCCTGACCGGGCAAACCATCGGCGCGGCGCTGGCAGCCTTGTGCTTCAGCCTCGCCGGCCACGAAGGGGCTGCGCTCGCCCTCGCACTTGGCGCCGGATCTGCTGCGCTGGGAAGTGTGATGAGCTTTTTGCGAATGGCGGTCACGCGATAATGCATTGCAGCTGTGCGCGCCAGTAACACCGCACAACGAACGATCTTCCGCCGGGCATACGCAGATTCTTGATTTGAATTGTTCCAGATTTCCGGCCACACATTGCCCCGCAGTTCAATCGATGGATTGAACCAATCAGGGGAACGCGATGGCAAACCTCACTATCAATGGCAAAACGATCGATGTCGATGTCGAAGCGGACACACCGCTACTATGGGCTATTCGGGAAAATGTCGGTCTAACCGGGACCAAATACGGCTGCGGCATTGCACAATGCGGCGCCTGCACCGTTCATATTGACGGCGTTGCGATGCGCTCTTGCGGCGTGCTGGTCAGCGAAGCCATCGGCAAGCAGATCACCACGATCGAGGGGCTAGCGACCAACGGCGCGCTGCACAAGGTGCAGCAGGCCTGGATCAACAACGACGTTCCGCAATGCGGCTATTGCCAGAGCGGGATGATCATGGCGGTGGCGGCGCTGCTCAAGGACAATCCGAAGCCGACCGACCAGGATATCGACGACGCCATCACCAATATCTGCCGTTGCGGGACCTTCAAGCAGGTCCGCGAGGCGATTCACGCCGCCGCGAACGTTTGAGGAAGCAACCATGAATCATATGCCTCGAATGAATCGCCGCGCCTTTATCGTCGGCACTGCCGCGGTTGGCAGCGGTCTCGCGCTCGGCCTCGACATTCCCTTTGGCGGCCCCTCGATCGCACGCGCGGCCGACGGCTCGCCGGAAGTCAACGCCTGGGTGGTGATCCAGCCGAACGACACCGTCGTGATTCGCATCGCGCGATCGGAAATGGGCCAAGGTACGCTCACCGGCCTTGCCCAACTCGTTGCGGAAGAACTCGAATGCGACTGGTCGAAGGTCACGACCGAGTTCCCCTCGCCTGGACAGAACGTCGCCCGCAAGCGTGTCTGGGGTGACTTCTCGACCGGCGGCAGCCGCGGCATCCGGACCTCGCAGGATTATGTGCGCAAAGGCGGCGCAGCCGCGCGCGTGATGCTGATCGAAGCTGCGGCCAATGAATGGAAGGTGCCGGCGTCCGAATGCACCGCCGCCAACAGCGTCATCACGCATAAGCCGTCGGGCAAAACCACGACTTTCGGCAAAGTCGCCGAGGCGGCCGCAAAACTCACGCCGCCGGCCGACGTCAAGCTGAAGGACCCCAAGGACTGGAAGCTCGCCGGCAAGGCGCTGAAGCGCCTCGATACGCCCGACAAAGTGGTCGGCAAGACCGTCTACGGCATCGATGTCAAACTGCCGGGCATGCTCAATGCTGCGATCAAGGACTGCCCGGTCACCGGCGGCAAGCTGAAAAGCTACGACGAAGCCAAGATTGCCGGCATGAAGGGCGTGAAGAAGGTCGTGAAGGTCGGCGATACCGCGGTCGCCGTCGTCGCGGATACTTTCTGGCACGCCAAGACCGCGCTCGATGCGCTGCCAATCGTCTGGGACGAAGGCGAAAATGCCAAGGTCTCCAGCGCATCCATTGCCAAATGGTTGTCGGAAGGCCTCGAGGGCGGTCCGGCCTATGTCGGCAATTCCAATGGCGACGTGAACACCGCGCTAACCGGTGCGGTGAAGAAGGTCGAGGCGATTTACAGCTACCCCTACCAGAACCACGCCGCGATGGAGCCGCTGAACGCTACCGCGCTTTATACGCCAGACAAGTGCGAAGTCTGGTGCGGAACGCAGAATGGCGAGGCCGCCTTTGCCGCGGTGCTGGAAGCCTCCGAGTTGCCTGCCGACAAATGCGACGTGAACAAGCTGATGCTCGGCGGTGGCTTCGGCCGGCGCGGCCAGACCGACTATGTCCGGCAGGCGGTGCTGATCGCCAAGCAGATGCCGGGCACGCCGATCAAGCTGCTATGGACGCGCGAAGAGGACATGACGCACGGTCGCTATCACCCTGTCACGCAATGCAAGATGACGGCCGGCTTCGACGCCGACAACAATCTGACGGCGCTGCACATGCGGATATCCGGTCAGTCGATCCAGTTCGCGCTGCGTCCGGAGGGACTGATCGACGGCATGGACCCCTCCACTTTCCAGGGTCTAGCCCCCAAGGGCGATGCCACGTTCGGATATTCGATCCCCAATCTCCTGATCGATCATTCGATGCGCAACCCGCACATCATCCCCGGCTTCTGGCGCGGTGTGAACGTCAACCACAACGCGCTCTATGTCGAATGCTTCATGGATGAGATGGCGCATGCCGTGAACCAGGACCCGCTGGAGTTCCGGCGCAAACTGATTCATCCGAAGAATCGCGCGGTGCTCGACGCCGTGGCCGAGAAGATCGGCTGGGGCAAGCCCGCGCCGCAAGGCGTATATCGCGGCCTCGCGCAATATATGGGCTTTGGCAGCTATGTCGCGGCCGCCGCGGAAATCTCGGTGATCGACGGCAGCAAGATCAAGGTACACCGGATCGTTGCGGCGACCGATCCCGGCTATGCCGTCAACCCTGCGCAGATCGAGCGGCAGGTCGCCGGCTCCTTCGTCTACGGCCTGACCGGCCTGTTCTATGGCGGTTGCACCGTCAAGGACGGCGCCATCGAGCAGACCAATTTCGACACCTACAACTCGATGCGCATCAACGAAATGCCGAAGGTGGAAGCGATCGTGATGCCGAGCGGCGGATTCTGGGGCGGGGTCGGTGAACCCACCATCTGCGTCGCGGCGCCGGCGGTGCTGAACGCGTATTTCGCAGCGACCGGCAAGCGAATCCGTTCGGTGCCGTTGCGCGATCAGAACATCACCTTCGCCTGATCAATTTGAGCGGCGGCCGCAAGCCGCCGCTCATCCTCTCACCGGACTATCCGATGAACGCGTTACGCCCGGAGACGCGGAGGAACGTCGTTCGTGGCCTCGCGGCGACGGCGGCGGCGCTGACGCTCTCGTCGCCCTCGTTCGCACAGGCCTCGGCCCGGATCATCGTGATCGGCGGCGGCTTTGGCGGCGCGAGTTGCGCGCGGGCATTGAAGCGGCTCGCCCCCAAACTCCAGGTCACGCTGCTCGAACCGAACCGCATTTTCACGGCGTGCCCGTTCAGCAACGAAGTGCTTGCCGGCTTGCGCGAACTGGAAGCGCAGCAATTCACCTACGACAAGATCGCAGCAGAAGGCGTCACCGTCATCGCGCAAGCCGCCGCCAAGATCGATCCGAAAACGCGCGCGGTCGGCCTCGCTGACGGTACCTCGCTGACCTACGACCGGCTGGTGCTGGCGCCCGGCATCGATCTGCGCTTCGACGCATTGCCCGGCTATGACGAGGCGGCTTCCGCCAAAATGCCTCATGCCTGGAAGGCCGGCGAACAGACCGCGTTGCTGCGCCGGCAACTTGAAGCCATGGACGATGGCGGCACGGTCGTACTTGCAGTACCCGCGAATCCGTCGCGCTGTCCGCCGGCGCCGTATGAGCGCGCCAGCTTGATCGCGCATTATCTCAAAGCGAAAAAGCCACGCTCCAAGGTTTTGATCCTGGATGCCAAAGACGCCTTCCCGCAACAGCGGCTGTTCGAAAATGCCTGGAAGGAATTATATCCCGGCATGATCGAGCGGATAGCGCTATCCCAAGGCGGTCGGGTGGTCTCGGTCGATCCCGCGACCAACACCATCGTCACAGATTTCGGCAACTATCCCGCCAAAGTCGCCAACGTCATTCCGCCGCAGAAGGCCGGCCGCATCGCCGGAGTCGCCGACGCCGCGGACCACACCGGCTGGTGCCCGATCGATCCAGTGACGTTTGCCTCAAAACTCGTGCCTGATATTCACGTCATCGGCGACGCCTGCATCGCCGGCGGCATTCCCAAATCCGCCTCCGCGGCGAACGCTGAAGCAACAGCCTGCGCCGCCGCGATCGTGAACCTGATCGGGGGAAGATCGCCTGAGCTGCCGCGGCTCAACGGCGCCTGCTACAACACGGTCGCGCCCGGTTATGCCTTTTCATTGTCGGGGATCTATCAGCCGAAGGAGGGCCAGTTCGCCGAGGTCGACGGCAATGTCACGAGCCCGGTCGATGCGCCACGCGAGGTCCGTCAGCGCGAAGCGGAGAACGCGCAGGCCTGGTTCAAGACGATCACGGTGGATGCCTTTGGCTAGGTCAGCGATTTTTTCGGCGAGCCTGTGGGTCGCGGCGTCGATTGTCGCCCTGCCCTGCGCAGCTCCGGCGGAATCCTTGCAGAGCGTTGTGGTGGTCGGTGACGCGATTCCCGCCTCGCTGACGGGCGCGCCGGGAAACGCGACGCGGGGCCGCGCCCTCGTGGTCGAGCGCACCAGCACGTGCATCCTCTGTCATAACGGCCCATTTCCCGAGCAGAAGTTCCAGGGCGACCTGGCACCAAGTCTGGCAGGTGTGGGCAGCCGCTGGTCGGCGGGGCAATTGCGGCTTCGGCTGGTGGATGCGTCGCGCCTCAATGCCACGACGATCATGCCGTCCTATTACCGCGTCGACGGGCTGGATCGCGTCGGCCCGTCCTGGCGCGGCAAACCAATCCTGTCGGCGGAACAAATCGAGGATATCGTGGCCTATCTGGTGACGCTACGTGAATAAGATGAGCAAGGAAGAAACCATGCGCGAGCCGGACGATTCCACACGCCGCCAGTTCCTCGGTTTTGCCGGAGGTGTCGTCGCATTCGGTGTCGTGACCCTGCGACCTGCGGAAGCCACGCCTGCGATGCTTGCATCCGCGATTCGGAATGTGGTCGGTGCGGCCGTGGTGAAGACCGGCAAGGTCAAACTCGATATTCCACCCCTGGTCGAAAACGGCAACACGGTGCCGATGACCGTCAGCGTGACGAGCCCAATGACGTCGAACGACTACGTGAAAAGCATCCACGTCTTCAACGAGAAGAATCCGCAGCCCAATGTCGGCAATTTCTATCTCGGCCCGCGCGCCGGCCGGGCACAGGTCTCGACCCGGATCAGGCTCGCCGACAGCCAGAAGATCGTCGCCATCGCGCAGCTTTCCGACGGCTCGTTCTGGCAGACGAGTGTCGACGTCGTGGTGACGTTGGCCGCCTGCACCGACGAGGTGATCTGATGGCGTCCGCCCTGATCAACGTACCGGCCAAAGCCAAACGTGGCGATATCATCGAGATCAAAACGCTGATGTCGCATATCATGGAAACCGGCTACCGCCGTACCGCGACCGGTGAGATCATTCCGCGCGATATCATCACGAGCTTCAGCTGCCGCTACAATGGCGCCGAGATCTTTCGTGCCGACCTGTTTCCGGCCACGGCGGCGAACCCGTTCATCACGTTCTCGACGATCGCGACCGACAGCGGCAAGTTCGACTTCGAATGGATCGGCGACAACGGTTTTAGCGAAACTGCATCCGCTTCCATCACCGTCGAATGAAATCAACCCCTGCGATAGCCGCGGCGATGCTGCTGGTCGCGGCGGTGATCGCCGTTCCACTGTTCGCGACTGAAATTCCGCAAGCGCAACGGCGATCCGGCTACAGTTTCATGACGCCAGACACCCAGGCGATGCAGAACGACGATACCGCCAATCCCGGCATGCTCGGGGTGCTGGATGGCGAAGCGCTGTGGAAGAAAAAGACCGGCGCGCTGAACAAGGCCTGCGCAGATTGTCACAACGACGCCCAAGCCAGCATGCACGGCGTTGCGGCGCGTTATCCGGCATTCGACCCAACGCTCGGACGCCCCGTCACCCTGGAGCAGCGCGTCAATCTGTGCCGTGTACGGCATCAGCAGGCGACGCCGCTGCCGTACGAAAGCCGCGACCTGCTGGCGCTGACCGCCTTTGTCGCCCGCCAATCGCGTGGCGTCCCGATTGAGACCGGCGCAGACCCGCAGCTTGCGCCGTTTGTCGCCAAAGGACACGACCTGTTCATGCAGCGGCAAGGCCAACTCAATCTCGGCTGTACCAATTGTCACGACGATAATTGGGACAAGCATCTGGCGGGGTCGGCGATCACGCAGGCCCAACCCACGGGCTATCCGCTGTACCGGCTGGAATGGCAATCGCTGGGATCGCTGGAGCGGCGGCTGCGCGCCTGCATGACCGGAATTCGGGCCCAGCCGTTCGACTATGGCGCTCCGGAACTGGTCGAACTTGAGCTTTATCTGATGACCCGCGCCCGCGGGATGCCGGTCGAAACGCCGGCCGTGCGGCCATAGCCGCCCGGCCCTGGCCGGCGTTTTCCCCGCGCTTGCCCTCGCCGAGAGGCTTTCCGCAGCGCATTGGCGATGGCTGAGTTGCAGCGATGGCGCCTTGACCCGTCTTGCGGCGCAGCGGGGGTTACCGGTATCCTCTGAACAATCGATCGGGCCACCTTTTCAAAAAACAACCGTTCCACCGGAGAAACGCCATGACCCCTCCCGTAAGCTCCCCCGCCATCAAAGTCGTCAAATCGGTCCGCGAACAGGTGAGCGCGGAGGAATGGCAAACCCGCGTCGATCTCGCCGCCTGCTACCGCCTCACCGCGATGTACGGCTATACCGAGATGATCGCCAACCACATCTCCTGCCGGGTGCCCGGTACCCATGACCACTTCCTGATCAACCCCTATGGCATGCTTTATGAGGAAATCGACGCCTCAAGCCTGATCAAGATCGATGTCGAAGGCAATACGCTGTTCAACGCTACGGACTACGGCGTCAACGCCGCCGGCTTTGTCATTCACAGCGCCATTCATATGGCACGCAAGGATATGGATTGCGTCGCCCACACCCACACCCCGGCCGGCATGGCGGTCTCGGCGATGGAATGCGGATTGCTGCCGCTGGCGCAGACCTCGATGCGGTTCCTGCACATCGGCTATCACGACTTCGAAGGCATCGCCGATGATGTCGGCGAACGCGAGCGGCTGGTGGCGGACCTCGGCAATCATGAAGCGATGATCCTGCGCAACCATGGCCTGCTGGTGGTCGGACGAACGATCCCGGCGACCTTCAACCTGCTGTATCGGATGGAGCGCGCCTGCGAGGTGCAGGTGATGGCGCTGTCCTGCAACACCAAGCTGATCTATCCGCCGCAGGACGTGCTGGAAGCCACCTTCGACAAGGTGAGGCCGCGCCCGAACCTGCCGAACCGCAATGGCGACCTGGCCTGGCCGGCGTTGCTGCGCAAGCTCGACCGTGTCGACAGCTCGTACAAGAACTAACGAACCAGAGATAAAACCAAGAATAAAGAACTGACTGACGACTAAGACCCCGGCCGCGATCTCGCGACCGGGGTCGACTTTTTAGCGCGGTACCACCGCGGTCGCTTCGATCTCGACCCGCGCCGCCTTTTCGACCAGGCGTACGACCTGGACCAGCGCCATTGCCGGATAATGCGAACCAAAGATCTCGCGATAGACCTGCCCGAGCGATTTCAGGTTCGCCAGATATTCCTCGATATCGACGACATACCAGGTGAGACGAACGAGATGTTCGGGCCGCGCACCGCCCTCGGCCATGATCGCCGAGATATTGCTGAGGGCCTGGCGGACCTGCGCCACGAAACCATCCGCCAATTCCCCCGCAACATTCCAGCCGATCACGCCGCCGGTCACGACGAGGCGGCCGTCGGCCGCCATGCCATTGGCGTATCCCTTCGGCATCGGCCAGCCACTCGGCTGCAGAATCTGCAGGCCGGTATCCGAAGCCTCATTGTCCGCAGCGGGCAGGACGGCCAGCGTCGGCCCCTTTGGCATGTTCACGATTAGGTCTCCCTTGCCTTCATTCCGCGGCGATGCCGGCAGACGCCGAAGCTGCGGCTTGCATCGCAATTTGCCGCAAGGCAAATCGTTGCAGTTTTCCGGTTCCCGTCTTTGGCAGTTGCGCGACGAATTCAATGGCGCGCGGATATTTGTAAGGCGCGATGGTCTGCTTGACGTGATCCTGCAGTTCGGTCGCAAGCGCGGCGTCGCCGGTGGCATCCGATGCCAGCACCACGTAGGCCTTGACGATCATGCCGCGCGCCTCGTCCGGCGAACCGACCACGCCGCATTCGGCCACCGCCGGATGCGCCAGCAACGCCGCTTCGACCTCGGGGCCCGCGATGTTGTAACCGGAGGAGACGATCATGTCGTCGGAACGGGCGACAAAGGACAGACGGCCGTTCTCGTCGCAGACGAAGGTATCGCCGGTCAGATTCCAGCCATCGCGCACATAGTTCGATTGCCTGCTATCGGCGAGATAGCGGCAGCCGGTCGGTCCGCGCACTGCGAGCTTGCCGGCCGTGCCAGCAGGCAATTCGTTCATGTCGTCGTCGACGATCTTCGCCTGATAGCCGGCAACCGGCTTTCCGGTCTTTCCTGCCACCGCATCGCCAACCCGGTTGGTGATGAAGATGTGCAGCAATTCGGTAGAGCCAATGCCGTCGAGGATGGTCTTACCGGTCCTGCGGGTCCAGCTGTCGAACACTGGCGCCGGCAAGGTCTCGCCGGCCGATACCGCCAGACGCAGCGACGACAGATCGGCGCCCTTGTCCATCGCCGCCATCATAGCCCGATATGCCGTCGGCGAGGTAAAGCAGATCGTGGCCTTGTAGGTCTCGATGATCCTGACCATCTCGGCGGGCGCGGCATTTTCCAGCAACGTCGCGGTGGCGCCGAACCGCAACGGGAAGATCGCGAGACCGCCGAGCCCGAATGTAAAGGCCAATGGCGGCGACCCGACAAAGACGTCGTCCGGCGTGACGTTGAGAACTTCCCTGGCATAACCATCCGCGACGATCATGAGATCGCGATGGAAATGCATCGTCGCCTTTGGTTCGCCGGTTGTGCCCGAAGTAAATCCCAGCAACGCCACATCGTCCCGGCCGGTCTTGACGGCATCGAACCGGACCGGCTTGTTCAGCGCGACGCGATCGAGCTCGGCATCATGGTTCGAGGTGCCGTCGAAATTCACGACCTGCTTGAGAAAGCGGCTGGTCTTGGCGCAGGCAACCAGTTCGTCGGCGATACGGCTGTCAGTCAGCGCCAGCGCGATCTCTGCCTTGTCGATGATCTTGCTCAGTTCACCGGCGCGCAGCATCGGCATGGTGTTGACGACAACGGCGCCTGCCTTCGTGGCGGCCAGCCATGCTGCAACCAACGCCGGATTATTGCCGGAGCGGATCAGCACGCGGTTGCCGGGTTTCACGCCATAATTCTCGACCAACGCGTGCGCCAGGCGGTTCGACCAGTCCGCCAGTTCCTTGTAGGTGCGCTGGCGGCCATTGCCGATCAATGCGATGCGATCGCCGAGCCCCTGCTCGACGATACGATCAGTCAGTTCGACCGCGGCATTGAGATATTCCGGGTATTGAAACTCCGGCCGGTCCAGCCGCAGCTCCGGCCATTGCTGGAACGGTGGAAGATTTCGCCGCGTAAAATCATCGACGTGCCCTGATGGGCCGAGCTCGGGATTACAACCTGACATTTCCATCGCCCTCGCATTCGGGATGAAAGGCCTGAGACCACTATCGCGTGCGCCCGGCAGCGCTATTGGTAATCATTTTAGGCTTAAAATAGTTTGGCGCAAGGGCCGGTCACGGCGGTTCCAGCGGTTTTTAATCCAGGAGGGATAAGGTCAACGCGCCGCCAATTCCGACAGCCGCCCCACCATCGGCGCATCAGGATCAGCCAGTGGTGCGATCGCGGTGAAATGGTTGGCGCCGGGGACGATACCGAACCGGGTCGCAAGACCGGCCGCTCCCCAGCGTTCGACCATGGTCCGGCTCTGCCGGAAATATTCGGCGCTTTCGTTTTCGCCCACGACGGCGTCCAGGCTACCGCGTGCGGGCGCCTGCCAGAACAGCGGACTGCCGGCTTTCGCCGACGTGGCGTCAAGATGCAGGGCATTGTTGATGGACGTCCCCACCAACGGGACCAGGTCGAACAGGCCTGAAATGGCGTAGGCCGCGATGATCAGGTCGGCAGGCAGCGAAGCGTCGAGCGCAGGCCAATCGGTGGCCAGCAGGCAGGCCGCGAGATGCCCGCCGGCGGAATGGCCGCTGACGACGAACGGCCGGCCCAACCGCGCCAGTTCACGCGTGGCCATCCGCATCTGCTGGATAATCTGATCGACCGTGACGCCGGGACAAAGATCGTAGCTCGGAATGGCGACGCTGATGCCACGGGCATTCAGCCCGCCCGCGAGGTGACTGAAAAACGAGCCATCGAGCGCCTGCCAGTAGCCGCCATGAATGAAGACGACCAGCGGACCATCGCGATCGCCGGCAAAGATATCGATCGTGTGACGCGCCCCCGAACCATAGGGAATGACGCGCGGCGCGTGCATCTCGCGATAGGCGGCAGCATCCCTCGCCCAACCCGCGATCAGCGCCGGGTTCTCCGGAACCCGCGCCCGGTTGTTGTACTCGACCTCATAGTCGACCGGATCGCTCAAGGCCTGGGCGACCTCGCTTGCGCGGATTTCTGGGCGGACGCCTTGGTCTTTGCCAACAGGCGCATCAGCTCGCGAACATCTTTCGGGGCAAGATCCGAAAAGATATCGGCAATCCAGGTCTCATGTTCGGCCGCCATCTTGCGAAACTCGGCGCGGCCGGCCTTGGTCAATCGTATCACCTGCACCCGCCGGTCCGATTCCGAGGTGCGCCGATCGAGATGACCTGACTCGACCAGGCGTTCGACCAGCCCGGTGACATTGCCGTTCGAGACCATCATCCGCTTCGAGACATCCGACAGCGTCATGCCTTCCGGCACCTTGTCGAGCTGGGCCATCAGATCGAAGCGCGGCAGCGTGACATCGAAGCGCTCGCGCAGCCTGCCGCGCACCTCGCCTTCGATCAAGGTGGTGCAGGTCAGCAACCGCAGCCACAATCTGAGCTCGTCGCCATGCTCGTGGGGAAGTTCGACAGCCTTGGTCTCGGAATCGAGGATCATGATGCGGTCATAGTTGCCTGGAGCGGCCCTCGCGCTGCAGCTTTTACGCCTCGCGATAGCAGTTCAATATTGGCTCATCGGTGCTGTAAGTCAAAATACCTGACGCCGCAACTGGCGCGGTCGCCGGATTTCTTTAGGTTTCAAACAATTGGCGCGCGGCTTGCATGCCGGCTTCTGACGATAGGTGCTGCCGTTGCTTCGCTTGCGGCGGAAGCTGCCGTCGGAATAAGCTGGCTTCCTTGGCGTTCAAGCTGAGTGGATTTCAGTGCACACAGAACGGCGATACGTGGAGAGATCATGAAACAGGCACTGAAATCGGCCGGACTGGCGCTTCTGCTGGGGCTCGCAGCCAGTCACGCCGTCGCCCAGGAAAAAATCAAGATCGGCGTCATCGTGACCTTGTCTGGCCCCGCAGCGGTGCTCGGCCAGCAGGCGCGCGACGGCTTCGCGCTCGCGGTCAAGGATCTCGGCGGCAAGATGGGCGGCCGCGATGTCGAGGTGGTGGCGGTCGACGACGAGCTCAAGCCGGATGCCGCGGTGAGCAAGGTCAGAGGACTGTTGGAGCGCGACAAGGTCGACTTCGTGGTCGGTCCTATTTTCTCCAACATCCTGCAGGCGATCCACAAGCCGGTGGTGGATTCCAAGACGTTCCTGATCAGCCCGAATGCCGGCCCCTCAAGCTATGCCGGCAAGGAATGCAGCCCGTTCTTCTATGTGACCTCCTACCAGAACGACCAGGTCCATGAGATCCTCGGCAAGGTCGCCCAGGACCGTGGCTACAAGCGCGTTTACGTGATGGTTCCGAACTATCAGGCCGGTAAGGATTTCGTGGCCGGATTCAAACTCGATTACAAAGGCGAGATCGTCGAGGAGACTTATGTGCCGCTGGGCACGCTGGATTTCCAGGTCGAGCTCTCCAAGATCGCCTCGATGAAGCCCGACGCGGTCTTCACCTTCATGCCGGGCGGCATGGGCGTCAGCCTGGTGAAGCAGTTCAAGCAGGCCGGCCTCGCCGACCAGATCCCGTTCCTGTCGGCCTTCACGGTCGATGAATTGACACTGCCGGCGCAGCAGGATGCGGCGGTCGGCATGTTCGGCGGCGCCGACTGGGCGCCCAATCTCGACAATCCGCAGAGCAAGAAATTCGTCGCCGAATATGAGGCCGCCTATGGCAGCGTGCCCGCCACCTATGCCTTCCAGGCCTATGATGCGGGCATGCTGATCGACAGCGCCATCAAAGCGGTCAAGGGTGACCTCACCAACAAGGACGCGGTCGCCGCGGCCCTCAAGAAGGCCGATTTCACCTCGCTGCGCGGCGGCTTCAAGTTTAATACCAACGGCTATCCGATCCAGGATTTCTATTTGACCAAGGTTGCCAAGCGCGCCGACGGCAAATTCCAGACCGAGATCGTGCAGAAGGTGTTCGAGAACTATGGCGACCGTTACGCAAAGGATTGCGCCGGCAACTAGCGCCGGGCTCTAGTCACCCGTACAGACGGCCGTCACAACGGAGGAAGGAACAAGCGATGAAGAGCGAGATCACCGGCATCACCCGCGCCAATGAGGGCATGCAGGGCATTTCATGGAATATCCTCGGCCAGACCTATGTGCCGAAGAGCTGCACCGAGCACTCGTTCTCCTGGCACGCGACGTTGCCACCCGGCACTTTCGTGCCGCCGCATATTCATCCCGACCAGGACGAATATCTCTACATGCTGGAAGGCAAGCTTGATTTCATGCTGGCCGGCTCGGACGCCCAGGCCAGCGCGGGCGACCTGATCCGCCTCGGCATGGGCGTGCCGCACGGCATCTTCAACAAGTCAGACCAGACCGCGAAGGTGCTGTTCTGGGTATCGCCGACCAAAAAACTCTACGATCTGTTCTGGGGCCTTCACAACATGAAGGAACAGAAGCCAGAGGACGTCGTGGCGATGGCCGCGGAATTCAACATCCACTTCCTGCCGCCGCCTCCGGGGGCGTGAGGAGGCCCTCATGGTGAGGAGGCGCTTCTTCAGCGCCGTCTCGAACCATGAGCGTTGAAGGCAGCGTCTCACCTGCTCATCCTTCGAGACGCCCGCAAGAGCGGGCTCCTCAGGATGAGGATCTCCCCTGCGGCTGGCTAAATCACGCCCGCACGGCCGCGAGTCCCGGCACAGTGGCAAAGCCCGCTTTGCTGGCATAGCCGCGCACGATGGCTTCGCGCTGGGAATAGCTCAGCACGCGCTCGATGTTGTCGAAACCGTCGGGCGCCAATTGCTCGACCGCATCGATCACGCCCTCGGGACCGCCGCGGCGGTTGGAACGCACGATTTCCGCCGTCATCGGCAGCCGCTTCTGCTCGTACATCATCAGCGCCTGACGCGGATGCTCGGCGCACGCCAGCGCGTCGGCGAGGCAGCGCGCATCGAGAATGGCCTGCGAGGCGCCGTTCGAGCCTACCGGATACATCGGATGCGCAGCGTCGCCGAGCAGCGTCACCCGACCCCAGCTCCAGTAAGGCAGCGGATCGCGGTCGCAGGTGGGATACTCATAGAATTCCGGCGTTGCCGAAATCAGGCCGGGCACGTTGACATGCGGTACCGAAAACCGTGCGACATGCGGCATCAGCTCCTCGCGCTTGCCGGGCCGCGACCAATCCTCGCGACGCGGCGGCGCCGAATTGCCGTCGCCGACTTTCACAAGCACGGCCCAATTGGTGAGCCGGCTGGCCGGGCTCGAACCTTCCGCGATCGGATAGACCACGACCTTGGCGTTGAGACCGCCGGCCACGATCATCGAACGTCCGGTCAGGAACACCGGCCAGTCCCGGGCGCCGCGCCACAGCATCAGCCCGTTCCAGCACGGTGGTCCCTCATTCGGAAACAGCATTTCGCGGACACGGGAGTGGATGCCGTCAGCGCCGATCAGAATATCGCCGCGCGCCGTTTTGACATGCGCGCCATTGCGATCGAAGAAATGCGCGTAAACACCGCCCTCATGTTGCGCGAAGGCCCCGAGGCGGCAGCCGGTATGGATCGCCTCCTTCCCGAGCCGTTCCTCAACCGCCCGGTGAATCACGCTCTGCAGCCGACCGCGATGGATCGAGAATTGCGGCACGTCGTGGCCGGCGTCGATGCCACGCACATCGCGCCAGACTTCCTGGCCGTGGCGATTGAGATAATAAAGCACGTCGGTGCGGATCGCGACGTCGTCAAGCTTCTGCAACAGCCCGAGGCCCGCGAGTTCGCGGATCGCATGCGGCAGCGTATTAATGCCGACGCCGAGTTCACGGATGGTGTCGGCCTGCTCAAAAAGTTCGCAATCGATGCCACGGGCGCGCAGCATCAGCGCCGTCGTCAACCCGCCAATACCGCCACCGACGATAATCGCCTTCATCGTCCGAACTCCACACGCAAACCCGTTACGCAACGGCATTAAAGTCGCATGGAGCATTACTCGGCTGCAAGCGGCTTTGTCGCCTCCGACTTCAGCTCGGCCCGGGTCTTTGGTTTAGCCTTAATCTTGAGGTCGTCGAAATCCTGCCGGTCGCGCACGCTGTTGCGGAAAATCTGCTCTTTTCCAGGCAGATATTGCGGCGGGCAGGAAATATCCGAGGCGCCGTACCAGGCGGCGGCCTTTATCGTAAACGACGGGTCAACCAGATGCGGCCGCCCGAGCGCCACCAGATCCGCCCGACCCGCGGCCAGGATGGTATTGACCTGATCCGCCGTCGTGATGTTGCCGACGCACATGGTCGCGACCCGCGCCTCGTTGCGGACCTGCTCGGAAAATGGCGTCTGGAACATGCGGCCATAGACCGGCTGGGCGTCGCGCACGGTCTGTCCGGTCGAGACATCGACCAGATCGACACCGGCTTCCGCGAACGCCCGCGCGATGACCACGGCGTCGTCCCCGGTAATGCCACCCTCGGCCCAATCGGTCGCGGAGATACGCACCGACATCGGCTTGTGCGCCGGCCACGCCGCGCGCAACGCCTCGAACACTTCCAGCGGAAAGCGCAAGCGATTGACGAGCGTGCCGCCATACTCATCGGTACGCGTGTTGGTGAGCGGCGAGATGAAGCTCGCGAGCAGATAGCCGTGGGCGCAATGCAGCTCCAGCATGTCGAAACCGCAGCGCTCGCCGCGCTTGGCGGCCGCCACGAACGCCGTCTTGACCGCATCCATCGCCGCACGGTCCAGTTCGCGCGGTACCTGGCTGTCAGGGAAATACGGGATCGGCGACGCCGACACCACGTCCCAGCCGCCCTGCTCCAGCGGCCGGTCCATGCCGTCCCACATCAATTTGGTCGCGCCCTTGCGGCCGGCATGGCCGAGCTGCAGCGCGATTTTTGTCGCCGAATTCGCGTGCACGAAATCGACGATCCGGCGCCAGGCGGTCTCCTGTTCATCGTTCCACAACCCCGCGCAGCCGGGCGTGATGCGGGCGTCACGGCTGACACAGGTCATCTCGGTAAAAATCAGCCCGGCGCCGCCGATCGCGCGCGATCCGTAATGCACCAGATGGAAATCGCCGGGCACGCCTTCCTTCGCCGAATACATGCACATCGGCGATACCACTGCGCGATTGGCCAACGCCATCTCGCGCAGCTTCAGCGGCTGGAACATCGGCGCCACCGGTCTGTCGATCGCGACGTCAAACCCGTTGGCCCGAACCTGTTTGGCAAAGGCCTTGTCCACTTCATCGACGAAATCCGGCGCCCGCAGCATCAGATTGTCGTAGGTGATCGCCTTGGCCCGCGTCATCACGCCGAACGCGAACTGCACGGGATCGAAATCCCAGAAGCGATCGACATGTTCGAACCAGACCAGCGACACGTCGGCCGCGTGCTGGGTCTTCTCGACTTCCTCGCGGCGGCCGGTTTCATATTGCTGCAACGCCTGCTCGACGGTCGGCGCGCGATGCATGGCGTCGGCCAGTGCGATCGCATCTTCCATCGCCAGCTTGGTGCCGGAGCCGATCGAGAAATGCGCGGTCGCCTTGGCGTCGCCCAGCAGCACCATGTTGTCCTTGACCCAGCGCTTGCTGCGGATCATCGGGAAATTGCGCCACATCGAGCGATTGGTCAGCAGTTGATGCCCCTCGAGGAACCAGCCGAAGATCTCGGCCATCCGATCGGCGGATTGCTTTTCGCTCAGCCCCTCAAGCCCGGCTCGTTTGAAGGTTTCGGGGTCGGTCTCGAAAATCCAGGTCGAGCGGCCCATTTCGTACTGATAGGCGTGGGCGATGAACGGGCCCCACTCGGTCTCCTGGAAAATGAAGGTGAAGGCGTCGAGCGGCCGGGTCGAGCCCATCCACGCAAACTTGTTGGAACGCAGATCGACCTCGGGCTGGAAATGATCCGCGAACTTGTCGCGGAAGCGACTGTTGATGCCATCGGCCAGCACGACGAGGTCTGCGTCAGCGAGGCCTCTGATTTCATCGATGTCGGCTTCGAACATCAAGTGAACGCCAAGCTCACGCGCCCGCTCCTGCAGGATCAACAGCAGCTTGCGACGCGAACAGCCGCAGAAACCGTTGCCGCCGACCCGATGCACGGTGCCGCGGAAGTGAACGGCGATATCGTCCCAATAGGCGAATTCCTGGGTGATACGACGATAGCTCGGCGCATCGTATTTCTCGAAATTGTCCAGGGTCGCATCGGAGAACACCACGCCGAAGCCGAAGGTGTCGTCGGCGCGGTTCCGCTCGTAGACCGTGACCTCCGCCTCCGGCCGCTGCTTTCTAAGCAGGATCGCGGCGTAAAGCCCGGCCGGGCCGCCACCGATGATCGCGATCTTCATGACAGCCTCCGCGCCTTCCGGACCACTCCAATTATTTTAAGCTTAAAGTATTTTGCCGGCAAGCCCGAATCTGGGCTCAGTTGCCCCTGAACACCGGTTTCACTTTATTCGAAAACGCCTCAAATGCGCGGCCAAAATCCGCCGTGGTCATGCACAGCGCCTGGGCGACCGCTTCGGCCTCGATCGCCTCCTCGACCGACATCGCCCATTCCATCGCCAGCATCCGCTTGGTCATGGTGTTGGCGAAGGTCGGCCCCTCTGCGACCTGTTTGGCCAGCAGTTGCGCCTGCGCCAGCACCTGTTCCGGCGTCACGATGCGCGTGAAGAAGCCCCAACGCTCCCCCTCCTCGGCGGTCATGAAACGGCCGGTATAGAGCAGTTCCGACGCCCGCGACTGTCCGATGATGCGTGGCAGGATCGCACACGCCCCCATGTCGCACCCGGCAAGCCCGACCTTGTTGAACAGGAACGCGACCTTGGCGCCGGTCGCAGCCAGCCGCATATCCGACGCCATCGCCACGATCGCGCCAGCACCGGCGCAGATGCCCTCGACCGCCGCGACGATCGGCTGCGGACAGGCCCGCATGGCCTTAACGAGATCGCCGGTCATGCGGGTGAAGGCGGTGAGGCCCTTGGTGTCCATCTGCACCAACGGACCGATGATTTCGAACACGTCGCCGCCGGACGAAAAATTGCCGCCGGCGCCGGTGACAACGACCACCTTGACCTCATCGTCGAATGCGCAGGCGCGAAAGAAATCGGTCAATTCGCGGTAGCTTTCGAAGGTCAGCGGATTTTTTCGCTCGGGACGATTGAGGGTCACCAGCGCTACGCCTTCGGTCACCGCCAGCAGGAAATGCTGGGGCGAGTAATCCGCCAACGGCAGCGTCACGGGATTGGCTGGTCTGCTCATGGTAACTCCCTTGCGAATGGTCGTTCGTTGTTATTGTACGCGTTTTGCAGGCCTATACTTCGCCGCCTGCGACCGCGATCGCCTGTCCCGTGATCGCGCCGGCGCCCTCTCCGCACAGCCAGAGCACGGTATCGGCGACCTCGGACGGCTGTATCAGCCTCCCCAGCGGATTATGCCTGGCCAATTCGGCTATCGCCTGCTCTTTGCTGCGGCCGGTCTTGCTCATGATGTTGTCGATGCTGCCGGCGAGCAGATCGGTCTCGGTGAAACCCGGACACACGGCATTGACGGTCACGCCGGTGCTCGCCAGTTCCAGCGCCAATGAACGCACCAGCCCAACGACCGCATGCTTGGCGGCACTGTAGGCGCTGACATAGGCGTACCCCTTGAGGCCCGCTGTCGACGCGACGGCGACGATGCGGCCGTAAGGACGTCCCTTCATGGAGGGCAACGCCGCCTGCACGGTATGCACCGCACCCATGAAGTTGACATCGATCATGCGCCGGAACAGCGCGGCGTCGGATTTTGCAAATAAAGCGGATTCCGCGCTCCCGGCGTTGGCGATCAGAATGTCGATCGGCTGCCGCGCGGCCGCTTCGGAGATCACCGCGCTCACGGCGGATTGATCGGCCACGTCGGCAACGGCGGCAAAATGGGCGGCGCCAGCGGCGACGGCTTGCTCGAGTGTGGCGCGGTCGCGGCCGAGCACGGTCACCGTCGCGCCCGCTTGCGCTAGCGATGCGGCGATGGCGCGGCCGATCCCGCGTCCACCGCCGGTGACGAGCGCATGCGCGGAACGCGGTAGTCCGGACATGCGCGGCCTCCCCGGAATATCTTCATCGAAACAAGGATGGATATATTTTATACTTCAAGCTTTTGCAAGAAATCAACCGCGCCGATGCGATTATCGCTTTTCATCAAACAAGGGCCTGTTAGCATCCGGGGCAGATACATTCGCAAAGACTTGCCAAAGGCCTGACGTGACCGATCCCGCCCCCATAAAGACGAAAGATGGCCGTTTTGGCTATGAGGCCGCCGGCGATCCCGGTCTGCCGCCGCTGGTGTTCCTGCATGGCATCGGCGGCGCGGCGCGGGCCTGGCGCGGGCAGTTGGATTATTTCGCCGACAGCTACCGCGCGATCGCCTGGGACATGCCGGGCTATGGCGGATCGGCGCCGCTTCCGACCGTCAGCATCGCCACGCTTGCGGGCGCGCTGAAGGACTTCCTGCACGCGACCGGCGCGATCAAGCCTGTGATCGTCGGGCATTCGATCGGCGGCATGATCGTGCAGCAATTGCTGACCGCCGATCCGCTGATCGCCAACGCCGTGGTGCTGGCCCAGACCAGCCCGGCCTTCGGCAAACCCGAGGGCGAATGGCAGAAGCAGTTTATCGAGGCGCGGCTTGGCCCGCTGGATCGCGGCGCGACGATGGCTTCGCTAGCGCCGTCGCTGGTGCGGGAATTGACCGGCGACGATCCGGATATTGCAGGCATGGAACTGGCGCGCGACTGCATGGGGTCGGTCCCCGAGGCAAGCTATCGCGCCACCATGCTGGCGTTGATGGGCTTCGATCTGCGCCACGCGCTGAAGGAGATTTCGGTGCCGACACTGTTGCTGTCGGGCTCCAGGGACAAGAACGCGCCGGCACCGATGATGGCGAAGATGGCGACCTATGTGCCCGGCGCGATCTATGTTGAACTCGAGGGCGTCGGCCATCTGGCCAACCTCGAACGTCCCGACGAATTCAATGCCGTATTGTGGGATTTCCTGATGGAAAGCCACGAGATATCGGGACCGGAATCATGACCATGCCCGTCGGAAAAACCGATCCGGAGAAAGTCGCACTGGACCGTCCGATCTTCGATCCCACGGCATTCCGCCTCGACGACGCGCAGGCTGCGATCATCGCGACCGCGCGCGAGCTTGGCCAAAGCGTGATTGCCGGCCGCGCCGCCGCCTATGATCGCGATGCCAAATTCCCGACCGAAAACTACCGGGATCTGCATCGCACCGGCCTGCTTGGCATTGCGATTCCAAAAAAGCACGGCGGCCTCGGCGCGAATTACCAGACCTACGCGATAGCAGCCGCGGAGATCGGACGCTATTGCGGCGCGACCGCGCTGACCTGGAACATGCACGTTTGTTCGACGCTGTGGTCCGGACCGTTGGCCGACGATCTCGACATGGACGCTGCGACACGGGCCGAGCATGAGCGCCGCCGCTCGGTGCACTACAAGCGTATCGTCGATGACGGCGCAATCTATTCGCAGCCGTTCTCGGAAGGAGGCGCGGCCGCCGCCGGCGGCGTCGCGTTCGGCACCGAGGCGAAACCTGTCCAAGGCGGCTGGATCGTCAACGGCAAGAAGATCTTTGCGTCGTTGTCGGGGCACGCCGATTATTACGGCGTGCTCTGCACCGAGATCGCGGAAGGCGAAAAGGCCTCTCGCCGCAACACGCTTTATCTGGCGTTGCCCGCCAGGGCGGATGGCGTCTCCGTGGTCGGCGAGTGGGATCCGCTGGGCATGCGCGGCACGGTCTCGCGCACGCTGTTGTTCAAGGACGTGTTCGTGCCTGACGATGCCGCGTTGATGCCGCGCGGTGTCTACTTTCAGGCCGCGATGCGCTGGCCGCATATGTTCCTGACGCTGTCGCCGACCTATGTCGGCCTGGCGCAGGCGGCTTATGATTTCACCGTCCGCTATCTGCGCGGCGAAATGCCGGGCACCCCGCCGGTCAAACGGCGGATGTATCCGACCAAGCAGATCGCGGTCGCGCAGATGCAAATCAAGCTGGAGCAGATCAAGTCGATCTGGTTCCAGGCGATCACGGAGGCGCGGGCCAATCCAACCAAGGAACAGGTGCTGCGGGCCTATGCCGCGCAATACTCGGTCATGGAAGGCGCCAACGAGATCGCGACATTGGCGATCCGCACCTGCGGCGGCCAGGCCATGCTGAAATCGTTAGCCCTGGAACGGATCTATCGCGACAGCCGCTGCGGATCGCTGATGCTGCCATGGACCGCCGAACTGTGCCTCGACCGCATCGGCCGCGAAGCGCTGTACGAGACCGGCGAATCGGACGACTAGCTGACCATGGACCTTTCCGACCTGATCGAGCGCAATGCCGCCTTCGCGCCGGACAAGGCTGCGCTGGTGTTCGAGGGCGAGGTGCTCACCTATGCCGCGTTCCATGCGCGCATCGTGCAGACGGCGCGCGCGCTGCAGAGCGAATTTGGGGTCGCCAAAGGCGATCGCGTCGCGATCCTCAGCCTGAACCGGCCCGATTATCTGGTACTGCTCTACGCCTGCGCCCGGCTCGGTGCCATGCTGGTACCACTGAACTGGCGGCTCGCGGCGGCCGAGCAATTGTTCATCCTGTCGGATTCGGGGGCCAAGGCGCTGGCGCTCGAGCAGGCCTTTGCTGCGATCTTGCCTGTGCTGGAGAGTAGCCAACCCGGTACCGGTATTATCGGGCTTGATTTTGTGCCTGCGAAGGGCAACTCGTTCGACCAACTGCTGACGAGTGTGCGCGACGATGGCTGCGACGCGCGCGCAAGCCTCGCGGACCCGCTGCTGATCGTCTACACCTCGGGCACCACAGGACGGCCCAAGGGCGCCGTGCTTCGACAAGAGGCGCTATTGTGGAACGCGGTCATGAGCCAGCACATGCACGACCTCACCTCCGGGGATCACGTGCTGACCGTGCTACCGTTCTTCCATGTCGGCGGCCTCAACATCCAGACCACGCCCGCTCTGCAGTTTGGTGCCACCGTGACCATCCATGCCCGCTTCACGCCGGACGCGGCACTCGCCGCCATCGAGCGCGAACGCCCGACCCTCACGGTGCTGGTGCCCGCGATCATTCAAGCCGTCACCGATCATCCTGATTGGGACACGACCGATCTAACCTCTCTGAAAGCGGTCTCGACCGGATCGACCGTTGTGCCGCCACACCTGATCGATCGCTTTGTCGCGCGCGGCGTGCCGGTGCTGCAGGTCTACGGCTCGACCGAGACCTGCCCGGTCGCGGTCTATACCCGCCTCGGCGGCGATCTGTCGCGCACCGGCTCGACCGGCCTGCCCGGCCTGTGCTGCGAGGCAGCCGTGGTCGATGACGATGGCAACGAAGTGCCGCCCAATACGCCGGGAGAAATCGTGATACGCGGCCCCAACGTCTTCACCGAATATTGGGGCAACGCGGACGCGACGCGGGAAACCTTGCAGGATGGCTGGTATCGCAGCGGCGATCTCGGCATGCGCGATGCCGACGGCTATTTCTGGGTGCACGACCGCAAGAAGAATCTCATCATCTCCGGCGGCGAAAACATCTATCCCGCTGAAGTCGAGCGCGTGCTGCTGGAGCATCCGGACATCAGGGAATGCGGCGTAATCGGCCGGCCCGATCCGAAATGGGATGAGGTGCCGGTGGCCTATGTCATCCGGCAGCCCGGATGCTCGGTCGAGGCTGAAGCCCTCAAAGCGCATGTGCTGACGCAACTCGCCCGCTTCAAGGTGCCGCGCGACATCGTCTTTGTCGACGATCTGCCGCGCACCGCGCTCGGCAAGGTGCAGCATTTCAGGCTGCGAGAGTTGTACGAGGGCGCGCCGGCGCAAGGAGATTTATCTTGAAGATCGCGGTTCTCGGTGGCGGCAACGGTTCGTTCGCGGCGGCCGGCGATTTTGCCTTGCAGGGGCATCAGGTCCGCCTGTGGCGCCGCGATGCGGAGCAGGTGGCGGCGCATCGCGCGGCCGGCTCGCGCATCGTTGTCAAGGACGCCAATGGCCGTCACGAGGCGCAGCTTGCGCTGGTGACGTCGGACATCGCTGAAGCCATTCGGGATGCCGAGTTGATCCTGTGTCCTGCCCCGGCCTTTGCGCAGCCCGATATCGCCGGCCTGATTGCGCCGCACCTCAGGGATGGCCAGGTGGTGTTCCTGCCGCCGGCCACGTTCGGGTCAATGATCTTCGCCAAGGCCATGCACGACGCCGGCAATCACGCCAGGGTCAGCTTTGCGGAGACCGGCACATTGCCCTGGCTGACACGCAAGCACGGGCCGTTCGAAGTCGCCATCACCATTCGCGCCAAACGGCTGCCGGTCGGCGTGTTTCCGCTTCGAACCGCCGATCATGCGCTCGATGTGATCGGACGGGCATTTCCGGGCGTGATCGAGCCCTGCGGCGACGCGCTGTCGGGCGCGCTGATGAATGCCGGACCGATCATTCATCCGCCACTGATCGTGATGAACGCCGGGCCGATCGCGCATTTCGAGCGCTGGGACATTCACAAGGAAGGCACCCAGGCCTCGATCCGCCGTGTCACCGATGCACTCGACGCCGAGCGGATCGCGGTGCGCGAAGGTTTTGGCTATGGCGGCCCCCATTTCCCGCTGGCGCATCATTACGCCAGCGAGGGCGAAATCTGGATGTATGGCCGCGGCTCGCACGACCGCCTGACCGATTCCGGCGATTGGCGCGAGCGCATCGTGCTGACCGAACACCGCTACATGCGCGAGGATCTGCGGCTCGGACTGTCGTTGCTGGTCTCGGTCGCCGAACTCGCCGGGGTCGCAACGCCCCTTGCAAGAGCCTTTCTCGCCATCGGCGGCGCTATCTGCGGCGAGGACTTCATGAAACACGGCCGCACCCTCGCCAGCCTCGGCCTCGGCGCCCTCAGCCGCGACCAGCTACAGACCTTGTTGCGCGAAGGTTTTCGCCGATGACAAGCACCCGCCCCGCCATTGCCTGCCTTGGCGCCGGTCGCATGGGCCGCGGGATCGCCGTGGCCTTCGCCTATGCCGGCCATGCCGTCACCATGATCGACGTCAAGGCACGATCGGCCGAACAGTTTGCCACGCTTAAAGACGAAGCACTGAGCGAGGTCAGCAAAACGCTGGCGAGCCTGGCGCGGTTTGGGCTCCTGAACGAGCAGGAGGTCAACACCGTGATGGCGCGAGTCTCGGTCGTATCCTCAGAGGAGAACGCGGCGGCGCTGGCCGGCGCGGGCATCGTGTTCGAAGGTGTGCCCGAAGTGGTCGACCTCAAGCGCGAGGTGCTGGCCGCCGCCTCGAAATGCGTCGGGCCTGACATCATCATCGCGTCCACGACATCGACGATCCTGGTCGACGATCTCTCCGGCGCGGTCGCGCATCCGCAGCGCTTTCTCAACGTGCACTGGCTCAACCCGGCCTATCTGATCCCGCTGGTCGAGATATCGCCGGGCGTCGCGACCGACCCGGCGGTCATTACGCACATCAAGGCTTTGCTCGAGGGCATCGGCAAGAAGCCGGTGGTGTGCGCGGCCACGCCGGGCTTCATCGTGCCGCGCATCCAGGCGCTGGCCATGAACGAGGCGGCGCGGATGGTGGAAGAAGGCGTCGCCAGCGCCGAGGATATCGACACCGCGATCCGCTACGGATTCGGCTTTCGCTATGCCGTGCTGGGGCTGCTGGAATTCATCGATTGGGGCGGCGGCGACATTCTGTATTACGCCAGCCGCTATCTGGAAGGCGCGCTCGGCAGCGACCGCTACCGAGCGCCCGACGTGATCTCGCGTAACATGCAGGAGGGCCGTATCGGCCTGCGCACCGGTGCCGGGTTCCTCGATTATTCCCGCCTCGATGTCGATGCCTACCGCGAACAGCGCCTCGCCCAATTGGTCGACATGCTCCGGCATTTTGGCCTGGCGCGGCCGCCGGTGATCGATCGGGATTAGCCAAACACGTCCTGCAGCACGCCGTCGCGGATCACCGCAACGCCATCGAGTTCGATCGTGGTACCCATCATCGGCAGGTCAAAATGGCCGGCGGTGTAGCGTCCGGCGAATTCGTTGGCGCCGGTGGAAAACAGGAAGTTGCCGGCGACCGCGCGGAGCTCCGTGCCATTGGTGTCGCGCTGGTCGTACATGGCGAGCGACTCGTAGCGTGCGCCGGGGTTCATGCCGAATCCGACATGCGACACCGCATAGGCTTCGCGGTCGCCCCACGCCGCGAGGTAGGCACGCATCATCATCGCATCGGCGCCCTCGCCCTGCAGATCCGTGACGTAATCGTCCTTCAAGGTCATCCGGATCGGCGAGGTCAGATAGCGCTTGAAAGTAAGATTGATGTCGCCCGCCGCCATCACCAGCGTACCGTTGACGGTGCCGCTTTTGGGAAAACTGACGACGATGCCGCCGGGCCAGTGCGCCAGTGTGCCGGGCCGATCGGTCCAGCCCCAGACACCGACGGTGGAGGCGCCGACCATATCGACGTCAAGATCGGTACCGGCCTTTGAGGTCACGCGCATCCGCTTGGTTCCGCGCAGCATCTTTGCCGCGGCGCGGACACGCTTCTCCAGCGCCATGTCAGGCAGCATGCGCTCCAATGCCTCGGGGTGTTCATTGGAAATCACCAGGATGCGCGCGCCGGCCTTGAGGATTTCCGGCGTCTCCACCGCATGCATCAGACCTTCGACGGTGCAATCCACCACAAAGCCAGCCTGTTGAAGCGCGGTGACGACCGGTCCGAGCCGCTGGATCGCCTCGCTGGCGCCGGTGGACCGGATCGGCACGATCTGGCGGTTACGCGGCGTCGGCACCACGATGTGAAACGGCCGCGCGCCCATCCGCAACAACGCCAGCTCCGCGAGGTGAACGTTGAGCGCACGCGACTGAGTCTCGGAAAGGATCGCGGCGGTGTCGCCCGATTTGACGGCACAGCGCTCGAAGATCTCGCAGAACGCGTCGATCCATTTTGCCTCGATGCGATCGGCCAGCATGCTTCTCACTCCACCTTCGAAAGTTGCGTCAGACTTCGGGAAAGCCGCGCAACAGATAAGACCGCAGCCATTGTAGCAAGCCGTTCAGGATCAGCCCCAGCAGCGAAATCGTGATCAAGGGAACGAACATGTCGACGGCCTGAAAGGTGCGCGCTGCCGTCACCAGGACATGGCCGAGGCCGTCGGAGGACGTTATCATTTCGGCCAGAAACACCACGATGCACGAAATCACCAGCCCGATCCGGCAACCGGTCAGGACCGACGGCATCGCCGCCGGCAGCACCACCTTGAACAGGATCTGGCGGCGCGGCGTGCCTGCCGCCATCGCCGACCAGACCAGTTTCTGCTCCACCATCGAGGCACCGTAGTAGGTCGACAACAGGATCGGAAACAGCGCATCGGCGACCACAAGCGTGATCTTCGATTCATGGCCAAAGCCAAGCAGCAGCAACAGCGCCGGATACAAGGCGACCTTGGGCAGCGGCGCAAGGACGCGCACGATCGGACGGACCACGGCATTGACCGCAGGGCTGGCCGCCGCCGCGAGGCCGATGCTCACGCCCAGGATGACGGCAATCGCAAATCCTGCGAACAGCCGAAACAGCGTGGCGGCAATCTCCTGTTGATACTCTGTGTTGGCGAGCTGCCGGGCGAGCCGCATGAACACCTGCCCGGGCGGCGGCAGCAAGGCCACCGGGGCGTAACCGAACGAAATCAGCGCCTGCCAGATCGCCACTAGCAGCGCGATCGGGATCATGCCGAGCAGGATATCCGATGTCAGTGCGCGCGGGTTCATGAGAAACTCAGCGGCAAGTCAAAGCGCGGCTCGGACCATCGCACAAGCCGTTTGCGCAATTGCTCGAACGCGGCGTCGAGGCCGATGCCCATCGCGCCGACGATGATGATCATCGCGAACACCGTATCGTATTGGCCCATGTCCAGCGCGTTGAACAGGATGTTGCCGGCGCCGGATTGCCGCGCGATCATCTCGCTGGTGATCATGGTGATCAGCGCCAGCACCAGGCCGGTGCGGCAGCCTGTGAGGATTTCCGGCAGCGCCGATGGCAGCACGATCCGGATCATCCGCTGCAGCGCCGATAACCCCATCGCGGCGCCCGACCACAGCATCTTCTCCTCGACCGCCTTGGCGCCCTGAAAGCTGTGAAACACCACGGGCAGACTGACGCCGAGGAAGATCACCAGCGTCTTTGCGATATCGCCGACCCCGAGCCAGAGCATGATGATCGGCATCAGCGCCGCCTTCGGCACCGGGTAGGTGATCATCAAGAGAGGGTTGAAGAACGATGCCACCGCGCGGCTGCGGCCCATCATCAATCCAAGCGGGATCGACACTGCAACGCCGACGCCAAAGCCGATCGCCATGCGGCGTAGCGAGGCCAGAATGTTGATCAGCGCTTCCTTGTCGCCAAGGATCGATGGCACGGCGCGGAGCGCATCCAACGCGGTCGGAAAACTATCGGTGTTGATAACCAGCGCCCCTATTTGCCAGATTCCGAGCAGGCCGAGGCAAGCCAGTAACGGCGCGGCGCTTGAGACGAGCTTGCGTCCGGACATCATGGATGCAACTCGTCTTCGCTGGTGTCGTCGATCATGCCTTCGATATCGACGACGTATTTCTGGTAATGCGGGTCCAGCAATAGTTCGGCGCGGCGGCGCGGGCGCGGCAGATCGATATCGACGACCTCCTTGATACGGCCGGGCGAGCGGGTCATGACGATGACCTTGTCTGACAGAAATACCGCCTCCTCGACCGAGTGGGTGACGAACAAGACCGTCTTGCGGTCGCGTTCCCAGATGTTGAGCAGGTCGTTCTGCAGCCGCGTTCTGGTATGCGCGTCGAGCGCGCCGAACGGCTCGTCCATCAACAGCACCGCCGGATGGTAGGCAAGCGTGCGCGCCAGCGCGACGCGCTGCTTCATGCCGCCGGAAAGTTCCTTCGGATAGAAATCTTCAAAGCCCTTCAGCCCGACCATCTCGATCAGGCGGCGGCTTTGCGCCTCGGCCTCGGCAGGTTTCACGCCCTGCTGGCGCGGGCCATACATCACGTTGCCGAGCACGCTCTTCCACGGAAACAGCGCGAACTCCTGAAACACCGGCCCGCGATCGGGACCGGGTCCGGTGATCGCGTTGCCCTTCATCCGGGCAACACCCTGGCTCGGCGTGACGAAGCCGCCGACGATGTAGAGCAGCGTCGATTTTCCACAGCCGGACGGCCCCAGGATGGAAACGAAGGCGCCATCGTCGATAGCAAGGGATATGTTCGACAAGGCCAGATGGCTTTGACGGCCCGAGGTCTGGAAGACCTGCGAAACCCCGTCGATCTCGATTATCGCGGCCGCCTGCCCGCGCGCTGGCGCGGATTGCGCTTGAACGTCCGACCGCAATGGCAAACCCTTCATCCCCGCTTGGCTTCCCGGCTTTCATGGATTGACGGCCCGAGCATAGCGGAACTTGGCAGGGCTTGGCGATGGCCGTTTCCGGGCATCGGTGACTGCAAAACGGGAAAATGGCCGCCTCGCGGCGACGGCACAGGCTTGCGGTCGGGGAACGGGAGGACGAACGTCGATCCGGCCGATATTACCGGTTAACCGACGAGAAGTCCGTGCTGCAATTTCTTCCGCATTCAGGTGCCGGCGTGGCCAGGAACCAGACGAGTACGAAGGTGCAAAACGCCAACACGGCGACGCAGCCGGACACCACCATCGTGATGTCGTCGCTATCCGCATGTTTGAGCCATTTGCGCATCTGCGCTCTCCCTTGGAGGAACCCGCCGATCTTACGGCCTCGCTTCCGGCTTTTGCGTTACAATTTATTCATGGTCAAGCCGACATCGGCACTTGCCCCCTAGTCAAACCATGGCCATTCGGCGGCGCCGTCATGCGTCACCGCGCCGCCGGGCGCCTGCCCGACCAGACGCGCATATTTGGCGAGCGCGCCGGCCCGATGACGCGGTGGCCGCGGCTTCCATGCCTGTCGCCGCGCAGCGAACTCCTGGTCATCGATCATCAGATCCATGCGGCGCCCGCCGGCATCGATCCTGATCCGATCGCCTTCGCGCACCAGCGCCAACGGACCGCCTACAAACGATTCCGGCGAGACATAGCCGATGCACATGCCACGGGTGGCGCCGGAAAACCGTCCGTCGGTAATCAGGGCGACCTTCTCACCCATGCCCTGCCCATAGATCAGCGCGGTAACGCCGAGCATCTCGCGCATGCCGGGTCCGCCGACGGGACCTTCGTTACGAATGATCAGCACCTCGCCTTCGCTGTACTCGCGATTGCGGACCGCATCGACGCAATGTTCTTCATCCTCGAACACGCGCGCGTTGCCTTCGAACACCAGCTTCTTCAGACCCGCGACCTTGATGACCGCGCCGTCCGGGCAGAGATTGCCTTTCAAGACCGCGACGCCACCATCCGGCATGATCGGCGCCGACGTGCGATAGATGATTTCACCGTCCGGCGCGTTGGCGTTGCCATATTCTTCCGCGATGGTCTTGCCGGTAATCGTCAGGCAACTGCCGTCGATATGGCCGCTTTCGATCAGCGCGCGGATCACGACGGCGGTGCCGCCGACATCATAGACATCCTTGGCGGTGTATTTTCCGCCCGGACGCAGATTGCCGATCAATGGCGTTCGCGCGAATACCTCGCCGACGTCATCGATACTGAAGGCGATGCCTGCTTCATTGGCCATGGCCGGCAGATGCAGCGCGGCGTTGGTCGAACCGCCGGTCGCGGCGACGATCGCGGCACCATTTTCGAGCGATTTGCGGGTGACGATCTCGCGCGGCAACGGGCCGCCTCGCTGCAGCATTTCCATCACCAGGCGCCCGGCCCGGCGGGCGGCCTGCGCGCGCTCGGCATAGACGCCGGGAATCATCGAGACGTTGGGGATGGTCAGCCCCATCGCTTCGGACACCATGCCCATGGTGTTGGCGGTGAACTGTCCCGCGCAGGCGCCGATCGTCGGCAGGCAGGCCCGCTCGATGCCGGCCAGCGTTGCCTGGTCGATCTCGCCGGTCATGAAGCCGCCGACAGCCTCGTAGGAATCCAGCACCGTGAGGGTCTTGCCCTCGAACTTGCCGGGCAATGCACTACCGCCATAGATGAAGATCGACGGCACATTGCAACGGATCATGCCCATCATCACGCCGGGCAGCGTCTTGTCGCAACCGCCGAAACCGATCAGCGCATCGTAAGCAAGGCCATGGACCACGGCTTCGATCGAATCGGCGATCAATTCGCGCGACAGCAGCGAGAATTTCATTCCCTCATGATTCATGCTGATGCCGTCAGACACCGAAATGGTGGAGAATTCCCGCGGCGTGCCGCCGGCTTCCGCGATTCCTTCTTTCGCAGCGGCGACCTGGAAATCATGGGTCATATTGCAGGGCGTCTGCTCGCCCTTCATGCTGACGACGCCGATCATCGGCTTCGCGATCGCTTCATCGTCGAGCCCCATCGCCCGCATGAACGCGCGATGCGGCGCCCGATCGAGACCGTCGGTGGTTACCCGCGATCGCCATTTCTTATTGGATGATGTCATCGGTTGTCGTCCCGGCGAACGCCGGGACCCATAGCCCCTGGCGTTCGAGATTACAGCATAGTGTCCGTCTCCGTGCTAAAATGCTACGGCACGGCGTATGGGTCCCGGCGTTCGCCGGGACGACGGAGCTCCGGCTTACTGAATCGGCGCGGTGACCGGACCCTTGAACTGCGCGACGTCCATCTTCGGCAGCATTCCAGCTTCCGTGTAGATGTCGAGCATCTTCTGGATCGCCGCGAAATTCGGTGCCGCGCCGGGATCGCGGCCGAAGTCGTTTTCCTTCAGCAAATAAGTATCTAGCACCGGAACCGGCGCCTTCAACACCTCCGAGACGACCTTGAGCGTCTCCTCGCGATTCGCCAGCGCCTTTTTCATGCCCGAGGTGATGTCGCGCACGTAAGCCTTCACCAGTTCCGGATTCTTGTCGACGAAATCGGCGCGGCAGGCTTCGAGGATGTGGACGATGTTCGGCATTGCTTCCGACAGCGAAAACAGTTTTCGGGTGCCCCCCTTGGCTTCGGCGCGTGCCGCGAACGGCTGGTTCATATTGACCGCATCGACGCGGCCCTGACGCAGCGCATCCTCGGAGACCGCGAAGCCGACTTCGACCAGCTTGATGTCCTTGGCCGGATCGACGCCGTTCTTCTTCAGCAACATGTTGAAGGGCCCCTGGGTGCCGCCGCCGATCACGGAGATGCCGATGGTCTTGCCTTTAAGATCGGCGATGGTCTTGATCGGCGAGTCATCCTTGACAGCCCAATAGACCGAGAAGCCACCCGGCTTTTCAAACACGTGCTGGGCGACGATGTAGGCCTTCAGATTGCCGCCGACCACGCCGTTCGCCAGCGACAACGGCGCCTGCGTCGCGCAATCGAGCGCGCCGGCGGCCAGTGCCTGCGTCATCGGTGCGGTGCCCTGAAACTGGGTCCATTCGATATTGTAGGTCTTGCCCAAATCAGGAAATTCCGTCGGCCGGCGCATCATCCAGTATTTCGACTCTTCGGCCGGAATGGTCCAGCCGACGCGGATGGTCTGTTGCGCATGCGAGGCGTTCACGCCCGCTAAAACGGCCACCGCCGCCGCCAAAATCCACTTCGAAGAAAACCGCATCATGCCCCAACTCCACTTCAGACCAGCCCGCCGCCAAACCTTTCATGGTTCAAATGATGAGGCAAGCCACCGGAAGTCGCATCGTTTGGGCAGATTCCGGCAGGGGCCGGATATGTGGTAGAGCGGGCCGGCCGGAGTGGTTAATCGGCGATAACAAGGGAGAAAACGAATGGCTGGGGCTGGCGGGTCAGATCAAACGCGAATGGAGAAACTCGGCTATCTTGGGCTCGGCATGATGGGATTTCCGATGACGCGGCGGCTGATCAACGCGGGCCATGACGTCACGATCTGGAACCGGACCGCCGACAAGGCCACCGCATTGGTGGATGCAGGCGCCAAGCTTGCTGCTCGCCCGAGTGACATCGCTGAGGCTGCCGACATCATCTTCATGTGCGTCACCGACGCGGCAGCCGTTGAAGAGCTCGTGTTCGGCGCCGATGGCCTGACAACAGTCGCGGGCCGCGGCAAACTCGTGGTAGATTTTTCCTCGATCCATCCAGATGCCGCCCGCACCATCGCAACGCGGCTCAAGCAAGCCAACAGCATGGGATGGATCGACGCGCCGGTCTCCGGCGGCAGCAAAGGCGCGGAGGAAGGAACGCTCGCGGTGATGGCAGGCGGCGATGCCGCCGATATCGAGCGCGTCAGGCCCTATGTGCTGGCGATGGCGCGGCGGCTCACGCATATGGGCCCGGTGGGCGCGGGCCAAACAACAAAACTCTGCAACCAGGTGATCGTCGGCTGCGCGATGACGGTACTCGCCGAAGCCACGCGTCTAGCGGTCAATGCCGGCATAGACGCCAGCAAGCTGCCGGAAGCGCTGGCCGGCGGTTTTGCCGATTCCATCCCGCTGCAATTGTTCGTGCCGCGTATGGTGCAGGGCATTCACTCTCCGCCGCTCGGCCATATCTCCACCATGCTGAAAGATCTCGATACGGTGGTCGACGTCGCCCGCAACACATCGAGCCCGGTTCCGATGTCGGCGCTGGCGGCGCAATTGTTCAGGCTGGCCAAATCCGCACGCGGCGCCGATGCCGACGCGCTTGAAGTCTACAAATTGTCAGCGTCGCAAACCGGCTGACAGCGGCCAGCAAGTTCAGCTAAGCTCCGGCAAAAAGCAAGACGCCCACCAAGGAAGACGCCCATGTACAACCCTGCCGGTGTCAAGACCTCATCGAATTTTCCGGTGCCCGCCCAGATGAAGGCCTGGGTGCTGGGTGATCCGGACCAGCTTCATTTACGCGAGAAGCCGACGCCGGTGCCGAAGCGCGCCGAAGTGCTGGTCCGTATCGATGCGGTTGCGATCTGCGCCACCGATCTCGAGATCATTCACCAGGGCACGCCGGCGAGCATCGGGGGCGGGCTGCCCTTCAACAAGAACTTTACCCCCGGTCACGAATATATGGGCACGGTCGCAGCCCTCGGGCCCGAGGTCGATGAATTCCAGATCGGCGAGCGCATCAGCGTGGAAATCCACGCCGGTTGCGGCCAGTGCAAGCGATGCCGCGAGGGCATGTACACCTCGTGCCTCAATTATGGAAAGCCCGAGAAGGGCCATCGCGCCAATGGTTTTACCACCGATGGCGGCTTCGCCGAATACGCGGTCAACCACATCAATACCGTCGAGCGCGTGCCCGACACCATGAGCGACGCGGAAGCAACGCTGGTCGTCACCGCCGGAACCTCGATGTATGGCCTGACCGAACTCGGCGGCCTGGTCGCCGGCGAAAGCGTGGTGGTGATCGGCCCCGGCCCGATCGGACTGCTCGCGGTCGCCGTTGCCAAGGCGTTGGGCGCGAGCCCCGTGATCCTGACGGGCACGCGCAACAAGCGCCTCGCGATCGGCAAGGAACTGGGCGCGGATCGTGTCATCAACATTTCAGAGGAAAATGCCGTCGAAATCGTCAAGCAGCTGACCGGCGGCATCGGCGCGGATTACGTGGTCGAGTGCGCCGGCAGCGAAGCGACCATCAATCAGGCCATTCACATGACCAACCGCGGCGGAAAAATCTGCCTCGCGGCCTTCCCGCACGATCCCGTCATCACCGATATCGCGCATCTCGTTCGCAACAATATCTATGTCTATGGCATCCGCGGCGAAGGCCGCAGCGCCACGCGACGGGCAATGGCCTTGATGGCGGAACGGAAATTCGACGCGACGAAAATCCACACCCACACATTCGCGCTGGAAGATCTGCCGACCGCGCTGAAATATGCCCGCGAGCGGATCGAAGATGCGATCAAGGTGGTTGTCACCACCAAGCCTACCGACGCGCTGGCCCGCGTGGCGGCGGAGTAGCCAACAAGCTCCGCGATTGCGCGGGTCGCGTCGGCGCCGCCTAATCGGAAGCCGCAACCCGGCTGCGCCGCGCGCCGTAGAGGAAATAGATCGCCAGCCCGATCGCGAGCCATACCGCCAACCTGAGCCAGGTATCGATCGGCAGACCGGACATCAGGAATATCGAGATGGCCGCGCCACCCGGTCCGACGATCCAGATCGCGGGCGCCCGGAAAGGCCGGGCCAGTTCCGGCTCTCTCACCCGCAGCACCAGCGTGCCGAGCGATACCACCGTAAATGCGAACAGGGTTCCGATACTGACGAGTTCGCCAACCAGCTCGATCGGCAACAGTCCCGCAAGCAGCGCCACTACGGCGCCGGTTCCGATCGTCGCCACATAGGGCGTGCGGAACCGCGGATGAATTCGCGCCACGACCGGCGGCAGCAACCCATCATGCGCCATGGTCCGAAAGATTCGGGGTTGTCCGAGCAGCGTTACCAGGATGACCGAGGTCAGGCCGAGGATGATGCCAAGCTTGATCAGCGGGGAGAGCCAGCCGACCCCGGCGGCATCGATGCCGACCGCGATCGGATCAGGGACGTTCAGCCGGTCGAATGGCACGATCCCGGTGAGCACAAAACCGACCGCGACGTAGAGCACGCTGCAGATGACCAGCGATCCCAGAATGCCGATCGGCATATCCCGCTCAGGCACCCTCGCCTCCTGCGCCGCGGTGGAGACCGCATCAAAACCGATATAGGCAAAGAATACGACGGCGGCGCCGCGAAGCACGCCCGACCACCCGAACACGCCGGGACCGGCGTTAGGCGGGATGAATGCGCCCGCCGGATTGCTGGAAGTCACCCAGTTCGCCGTGCTGAAGGCCGGCACCGCGCAAACGATGAAGAGCAAGATCACGATCAATTTCAACGCGACGATGAAATCGTTGAATTTCGCGGACTCCCGGATACCGATCGTCAACAACGCCGTCATGATTGTTATCACCAGCACCGCTGGAACATTCAGAACCGCGCCGGTGGACGACCAGCCGTGCAGGCCGGCGTCAAAGGCATAGGGCGCCGATGCGAATCGGGCTGGAATCATCCAGCCCAGATCCCTGGCGACGCTCACGACATAGCTGGACCACCCGATCGCCACCGCCACCGCGGCGAGCGCATATTCGAGAATCAGATCCCACCCGATAATCCAGGCGATCAATTCGCCAAGCGTCGCGTAGGCATAGGTATACGCGCTGCCGCTGATCGGGATGGTCGAGGATAATTCAGCATAGCACAGACCGGCCAGCGCGCAGGCCACGGCCCCAAGCAAGAACGACAGGCTGACCGCCGGCCCTGCATTGGTCGCGGCGGCGGTGCCGGTCAGGACAAAAATGCCGGCGCCGATGGTGCCACCGATACCGAGCCCAACCAAATTCAGCGCGGATAGCGTCCGCTTCGGCAAATGGCGATCGCCACCGCCGTCGTTTTGAGCGGCCTCCTCAATCAGCGCCGCCGTCGATTTCCGAGCCCAGAGATTTGGCAAAAACCGGCGTCCTTTCGCATCAGCCCAGAGCATCATGGCGCGATGGCCGGTCGATCACACCGAGCAGTAGCGCTCCTTGATGTCGTCATCGGCGAGCAATTCTCGTGCCGACGCCTGATGCACTACCGTGCCCTGATCCAGCACATAGGCGCGATCGGCGATGTCGAGCGCCAGTTCGACATTCTGTTCGACCAGCAGCACGGTCGTCCCCTGCGCCTTCATGGCGCGGAACAGTTCGAACATCTCGTCGACCAGCACCGGCATGATGCCTTCCGACGGCTCGTCCAGCATGATCAGATCCGGCTTCGAGATCATCGCGCGCGCGATCGCCAGCATCTGCTGCTCGCCGCCGGACATCGTCACCGCCTCCTGGTCGAGACGCTCGGCGAGCCGAGGGAAAATCTGCGCAATCCCTTCGATCAGCTCAGCCTCTTTTTTCTTCTGCGGCGACGCCACCAACCCGAGCCGAAGATTTTCACGCACCGAAAGCCCCTGCACGATGCGCCGCTCCTCCGGCACGTAAGCCAGCCCCAACGCGAAGCGCACATGTGCGGGCTGGCTCAGTAATTCCTGGCCCTTGAACGTCGCCGAGCCGCGCGTCTTGTCCATCAGGCCCATGACGGATTTCAAGGTCGTGGTCTTGCCGGCACCGTTGCGGCCGATCAGGCAGACGATCTCGCCTTTCGCGACCTCGATATTGATATCCTGAATGGCGTGGCTGGCGCCGTACCAGGCGTTCAGGTTGCTGATCTGCAACATCCGCTCAGTGCTCCCGCTGGCCAAGATAGACCCGCTTCACCGCTTCGTTCTTGCGAACTTCCGCAGGCGTTCCTTCCGCCAGCAGCTCGCCATGGTGCAGCACCAGAATCCGGTCGCTGATCCCGAGCACCAGTTTCATCTTGTGCTCGACCAGGATGACCGTCCGCTCGCTGGCAAGCTTGACGATCAGATCCATCATGGTGCGGGTTTCCTCCGGGCTCATCCCCGCGGTGGGTTCGTCCAGAAGTAACAGCCGCGGCCGGCTGGCCAGCGCCATCCCGATTTCGAGCGCACGCTGTTCGCCATGCGCGAGCGTCTTGGCGGTCCGCTCGCGCAATTCGCCCAATCCGACCAGCGCCAGCAACTCATCGGCCTGCTCGGTCAGCTCGCGCAGCCGCGCCCGCGGCCGCCACATGTCGTAGCGCGACACCAGCGCCTGCAATCCGATACGAACATTCTCTCGGGTCGTCAGTTGTGGAAACACGTTGGTGATCTGGAACGATTTTGCCACACCCATATGGGCGAAGCGATGCTGCGGCAATCCGGTGACGTCGCGGCCTTCGAATTCGACCCGGCCGCTCGACGGCGGCAACGCACCGGACAGCAGATTGAAATAGGTGCTCTTGCCGGCGCCGTTGGGGCCGATGATCGAGGTGATCGCGCCCTTGGGAAACTCCGCCGAAATATTGTTCAGCGCGACGAACTTGCCGAACGTCTTGCCCACGCCGGTGGTACGCAGAATGATGTCACGGGATTGATCGCGGGGCTCGGTCATGGCTTGCGGCGCTTGATCAGCGTTCCCCAAATTCCGGCCGGGAAGAACAGCACGCACACCATGAAGACAGCGCCGACAATGAGCTGCCAATGCACCGTCCAGACCGAGACGAGATTCTCCAGCATCAGGAACGCCGCGGCACCGATCATCGGCCCGAAGAAGGTGCCCATGCCGCCGAGCAGCGCGATCATCACCACGATGCCCGATGTGTCATAGTGCAGGATCTCGATCGGCACGATCGACAGATGCAGCGCCTGCAGTGCTCCCGCAAGCCCGCAAAATCCACCCGAGAGCACGAAGGTAATCAGGCGTGTCGCGGTGACGTCGTAGCCCGAGGCGCGCGCGCGGGCCTCGTTCTCGCGCACGGCTTCGATCACGGCGCCGAACGGCGACGCCAGAATCCGGGACAGCACGAAGAAGGCCGCGATCACAAACGCCGCGATCACGTAATAGCGCGTCAGCGGATTGATGAAATCCAGCTTCAGGCCGAAGACGCTGATTTCATGGACATTGATGCCGCGCAGCCCGTTCTCGCCGCCGGTCCAGTCGACCGCCTGATAGAACAGATAATAGACGCATTGCGACAGCGCCATCGTGACCATCGCGAAGTAGATGCCGCGGGTTCGGATAGCGAGCACGCCGATCACCGCCGCCATCAACAATCCGCCGAGAATGCCAAGCGCGATCGCCGCATACCAAGGCAATCCCAAATGCACGATCGCGATGCCGCAGAAATAGGCACCGGTCCCGAACAATGCGGCGTGCCCGAACGACAACAGGCCGAGATAGCCGTACACCAGATTGAAGCCGAGCGCGTAGAGCCCGTAGATCAGGATATTCGCCGCCAGCGCCGTGAATGGCATCACCAGCGGGAACACCAGAACGACGAGGCTTGCGATGCTGGCGCGATGCAGCGTCGCGAACTCGAACCAGCCCGCAGGCGCCGCCGGCGCCCGCGGCAATGGCTGGGTGATCTCATTGGTGCCGGATTGCATGCTCAACTCATCAACCCGGCGCGTCCGAAGAAACCCTGCGGCCGAACGATCAGGACAATCGCCATCAGCGCAAAGATCGAAACCTTGGCCATCTCAGGCGCAAACAAAGACGTCATGCTGACGACGACGCCGACCAGCAAGCCGGCCAGCACAGCGCCGCCGATCGAGCCCATGCCGCCGACCACGGTGACGACAAAGGCTTCAGCCAGGATCGTGCCGCCCATCTCGGGGATGACGCCCTGCAGCGGGGCGGCCAGCAATCCGGCGAACCCGGCGATCGCGGTCCCGATCCCGAACACAATCAGCCAGACCCGGGCGACATTGACCCCCAGCACGCGCACGATTTGGGGATCCCGAGCGCCGGCGCGGATGATCAGGCCGAAGCTGGTTTTCTCGAGGAACAGCCAGAGCACCAGCAGCACCACCGCCGTCGCGCCGATCACGAACAGGCGATACAGCGGGAAATAGCCGACGCCGATATTGACCGCGCCTTGCAGAACTTCAGGGGTGTCGAACGGAAACCCGGTCTTGCCGAAGGCAATGCGCACCAGTTCGACCATCACATAGCTCAGTCCGAACGTCAGCAGCAGCGGATAGTCGATGCCTCGCCCGTAGAGCGGCCGGATCAGGATGCGCTCGACCACAAGGCCGATCAGGCCGACGGCGAGCGGGACCACGATCAGACAAATCCAGAAATTGCCGCCGAGCATCAGGATGTAGACACCGACATAGGCCCCGACCATGTAAAACGCACCATGGGCAAAGTTGACCACGGTCAGCATCCCGAAGATCAGGGAAAGCCCGATCGCGAACAGCACGTAGATCGCGCCGAGCGCCAGGCCCGCGAACAATTGCAGCGCAACGAGATCGAAACTCAGGCCGGCCATCGGTTTCCCCAAAACATGATGCGCGCCCGCGGACAGGCGCGCATCATCCGCCCCCTCAGGCCTTGTGGCCGAGTTCCCCACAGCTACGCAGATTGGCCTCGTTGGGCTCGTCGGTGCTGATGACCTCGAACACGTCGGATTCGTTCCTCATATCCTTCGACTTCGACTTGATCACCAGCACGGACTGCACCGACTGGTGATCGCATTTGCGATAATATTGCGGTCCCTTGTAGTAATCGTATTTCAGCGCCTCCAGCGCCGTGATCACCTTGTCGGTATCGACACTGCCGGCAATCTTGACGGCCTCGAGCACCGTGCGCACGCCACCATAGCCGAGCGCACCGTAGTCGGACGGCAATTTACCGTCATACATCTTGCTGAACGCAGCGTTGAACGCCTTGGTGGAAGCGAACTTATCCTCCAGGCCCCAATAGAACGAACAGCCGCCGATCACGCCGTCGAACGCCTGCGGACCGGCCGCGACGCGGCTGGCATGCGACAATAGCGGCGCGATGATCTGCGTCGTCTTCTTGACGCCGAAATCGGTCGCCTGCTTCAGCGCAATCTGCTGATCGCGTCCGAAGTTGCAAATGCAGAGGATATCGGGTTTGAGGGCCTGAAGGCGCGGCAACAGCGTCGAGAAGTCAGTGGTGCCGAGCGGGTGCCGGACGTCGCCAAGATTCTCGATGTTGAAGGCTTTGCCGGCCTCGAGGAAGCCACTCAGCATCTCCGTGCCGTAAGCATAGTCCGCGGTCAGGAAAGCAATCTTCTTGCCAAACTTCGAAAACGCGTAGCGGCCAACCGCGCCGGCGGTCATGTGCGGGTTCAGCGCCTCGTGGAAGGTGTATTTGCTGAAATCCTTGGCTTCATTGATGGCATCGGACTGGCTGATCGAATTGAAGATGATGCCGCGCTCTTTGGTGACGTTGTTGATCGCAAGCTGCACCGCCGCCGAAAGGCTGCCGACGACGAAATTGACCTTCTCCTTTTCGACCAGTTCCAGGGTACGGGTCGCGGCTTCGCCGGGATTGAGCTTGTCGTCACGCACCACCAGCTCCGCCTTGCGGCCGTTGAGGCCGCCGGCGTCATTGAACTGGGCGATCGCCACCTGCGCGGCACGCACCTGGTCTTGCGCTTCCGTGCCGTAGGGCCCGGTCAACGGGACCGGAAAACCGATCTTGATGTTGGCTTCCTGCGCTTGCAGCAAATTGATGCGAAACGGCGAAGCGGCCAGCGCCGCGCCTGCACTCACCGTCGTCAGCAGGCGACGGCGGGAAATCGATCCGGATGTGGTGATGCGCTTGGTCATGGTGTTCTCCCGAGTGATTTTCTATTTTGCGGTATTCTATATTGGATTTTGCTGGCGCCGTCCCCGTTCAAATGCGCCCTAGCGCCGAAAGGATAAGCCGCGGCGTCAATGGGATTTCCGTGATAACGGCGCCGAATGGCTGCAGCGCATCATTGACCGCATTGGACACCGCCGCCGCCGCGCCGGCCGTTCCGGCCTCGCCCGCGCCCTTGGCGCCCAGTTCGGTCTCCGCGGTCGGCGACACCACATGGCCGATATCGATATCGGGCATCTCGCCCGACATCGGGACCAGATAATCGGCCATATTGGCGTTGGTCAGCTGGCCGCGCTCGTCGTAGATGCATTTCTCGAACAAAGCCGCACCGAGGCCCTGCACCACCCCGCCCCTGATCTGCTCGTCGACCAGCTGCGGATTGATGATGGTGCCGCAATCCTCCACCACCCAATGCCTGAGCAGCTTGACGAACCCGGTGTCGGTATCGACTTCGAGCCATGAGCCCTGGACGCCGTTGGTAAACGCGAACGGATAATCCCGCGGCACGAAATGGCGGGTCGCCATCAACTCGGGCTGAACGCCGGGCGGCAGGGTATCCGGCCGGAAATAGACGATACGCGCCAGCTCATTCAGTTGGATGCGGATCGCCCCGTCGCCGGCATTCACGACCGCATGGTTGACGATGTCGAGTTCGGACGGCGACGACTGCAGGATGGCCGCGGCGACATCGAGGATATTGCTGCGCAGCGCCTTTGCGGCCTGAAGTGCTGCCTCGCCGCCGATGCCGGCGCCGCGCGACGCCCAGGTGCCACCGCCATAGGGCGTGTTGTCGGTGTCCCCCAGAATGACCCGAACCCGCTCCATCGGAACGCCGAGCACGCTGCCGACGATCTGCGCGGTGAGCGATTCCGAACCCTGCCCCTGTTCGGTGATGCTGGTCTGACAGATCACCGAACCAGTGGCGTCCATCCGCACCGCGACGCCGTCCTGCGACGAAATCTTGGCACCGCCGACGCCGTAAAACGCAGCACTCGGATTGGTGATCTCGATGAAGCTCGCGATGCCGATGCCGCGATGGATGTTCTTCTTGCGCAAGCTCGCCTGTTCGGCGCGCAAGGCATCATAATCCATCATCGCCATCAGCTTGTTCATTGCCGCGTGATGCGACAGCAGCTCGAACTTCAGACCGGACGGCGACGCGCAGGGATAGCCATCGTCAGGCACGAGATTGCGGCGGCGGATCTCGACCGGATCCATGCCGATCTTCATCGCCGCCAGATCGACCAACCCCTCCGTCACCGAGCACGCCACCGGATGGCCGACGCCGCGGTACTGGCACATCACGTTCTTATTCTGAAACACGACACGGGCTCGCGCCCGATAGTTCTTCGTCGTGTAGGGACCGCCGACGAGATTGACAACCTGATTGGCCTCGATGGCGCTGGTGCGCGGATACATCGAATAGGGACCGATGCCCGTGAGGTCGTCGATCTCGAACGCCAGGATCGTGCCGTCGCGCTTGACCCCGATCCGTCCCTTGCATCGGTGGTCACGCGCATGGATGTCGGTATTGAAACTCTCGACCCTGTCAGCGACATACTTGACTGGCCGGCGCAGCAATTTCGACAGCGCATAGGTCGCCATCTCGTCGGCATAAACATGAACCTTGATCCCGAACGAACCGCCGACATCCTTGCAGACCACGCGAACCTGATCGTCGCGCAGACCGAGATGAAGCGCCGCGATATTCTGCACCATGTGCGGCGCCTGGGTGCCCTGGTAGATCGTCAGCCGCGCTTCGGCGGCGTTCCAGTCGGCGACAACGGCGCGCGGCTCCAGGGTCACACCGGTGTGGCGGCCGAAGACGAAATCCGCCTCCAGCACCTCGTCGGAATCGGCAAACGCCTGGTCGACCGCGCCGGCGTCGAGGTTGCGTTCGAACGCGAGATTGTCGCCGAGCGAGGCGTGAATGACCGGCGTTTCCGGATCGAGCGCGGTCGTCATATCCGTCACCGCGTCGAGTTCTTGATAGTCGACCGAGACCAGCTCGGCGGCGTCCTCGGCGACGGCGCGGCTGGTCGCAACGATGGCCGCGACCGCCTCGCCCTGCCAGCACGCGTGATCGACGGCGATCGCGTGCTGCGGCGCGGATTTCAGGCCCTTCATATGCGAGAGCACGCCGACCCATGGCGTGATCACCTCGGATAATTCCTTACCCGTCACCACCGCGATGACCCCGGCGACGCGCCTGGCGGCGGCGGCGTCGATCGCTGTGATTTTGGCATGGGCATAAGGCGACCGCAGGAACACCACATGCGCCATCCGCGGCAGCACCATGTCGCTGACATAAAGCCCGCGGCCCTGCAGCAGCCGATCGAGGTTGGGCCGCGGCACCGTCTTGCCGATATAGGAATTCGGCCGATCCAGCACCGAGAGGCCGTCGGTCTTTTTCGATCCCGTCATGACGCTTGCCCGCCTTGAGGGGGTGCGTTGCGCAGGCGCACCGTCGCCTCGACCGCATCGACAATGGCCTGGTAACCCGTGCAGCGGCAATAATTACCGGAGAGATGCTCGCGGATCTGCTCGCGGTCCGGCGCAGGCTCGTGCTTCAGCAGATCCTGCGCCGCCATCAGCATTCCCGGCGTGCAAAACCCGCATTGCAAGGCATTGCGATTGCGAAAGGCGGACTGCAGGTCGGCGATCTCGCCGCTATCGGACAATCCTTCGATGGTTTCGACCGTCGCACCATGCGCCTGCACCGCCAGCAGCAGGCAAGAGCGAACGATATCGCCGTTGACGCGCACCGTGCACGCGCCACAGACGCCGTGTTCGCAGCCAACATGCGTTCCCGTCAACTGCAGATGCTCGCGCAGGAAATCCGCCAGGTTGAGGCGCGGCAACACATGCGTATCGACCTGTTCGCCATTGACGGTAAGCGAAATCAGCATCGGGACCGTCATGCCGATATTCCCGCCAGATCGGGACGGCCGAGCAACGCCGACACGCAGCGCGCCAGCAACACTTTTGCCAGATGCCGGCGCATCGCAGGCGACGCCTGCTGATCTTCCTGCGGATCGAGTTGTTCGCCCAGCGCGGTCGACGCGTCGGCCAGCATCTGCGGCGTAACGGCGACATCGATCAATCGGGCGGCCGCTGCGGCCAGCAGCGGACGGTCGCCGACCGCAAAGAAGGCGATGCGCAAATCCCTGAAGACGCCGCCCTGCACCGCCGCCTGCGCCGCGATGCCGACGATGGCGTAATCGCCATGGCGGCGCGCGAATTCGTGGAAGAAGTGCATAGAGTCCTGTTGCGCCACCGGCATTTCGACCGCGACCAGTAATTCCTGCGGCGACAATGCCGTCTCATAAATGCCGGTGAAGAAATTCTCAGCCGCGATGCGCCGCTCACCGGCCGGACCGCGCACGATGATGGTCGCGTTCAGTGCCAGCATGCAGGCCGGCAATTCCGAGGCCGGATCGGCGTGCGCAAGGCTGCCGCCGAGGGTGCCCTTGTTGCGGATCGCGGGATGCGCGACATGGGCGATGGCTTGCGTCAGCAACGGCGCATGCGCGGCGATTTCGACGGATTTCAGGAGGTCGACATGCCGGGTCAGCGCGCCGATGCGCAGCACATCGCCCTTGCGCTCGATCCCCTTGAGTTCGGCCAGATCGCCGATATCGACCAGAATTTCCGGCGCCAGCAGACGGAGGTTCATCGCCGGCATCAGGCTTTGACCGCCCGACAGCACCTTCGCGCCATCCCCGTGCGCCACGAGCAACTCCAGCGCATTGCCAACGCTGGTTGCACGTGCGTAAGCGAAAGCCGAGGCTTTCATCAGATGTCACCTCCCCGGCCGGTTTTTGCGAATTTTGCAAGATTAGAAGGCGGCGACTCCCAAAGGTCAAGTTTGTTTATCGAGCGATTATTTCGGAAGACACCAGACTTTTGGACGTGGCATAATGGTGGCCGGCATCTCGAAACAAAACCCCGCCGCAGGATAGCCCGCAACACCCTGGAGAAGTTCGCCGTGGCCTTTACCGATCGCATTCCCTACCAGGCCCAAATCGACCGCCCGAAACTGACGCTGCCTGACGGCAAGAAGCTCGCGGTATGGGTCATTCTCAACGTCGAGGAGTGGCGGATCGAGAACGCGATGCCGCGCACCGTGCTGAGCCCGCCGATGGGGCAGCCGCTGTTGCCTGACGTGCCGAACTGGTCGTGGCACGAATACGGCATGCGCGCCGGATTTTGGCGTCAGTTCAAGGCGCTGACCGACCGCAACATGCCGGTAACCTTGGCGTTGAACGGCAATGTCTGCAACTCCTACCCGCGCGTCGCCTCGGCTGCGCGCGAGGCCGGCTTCGAATTCATGGGCCACGGCTTCGTGCAGGGCCCGATGCACAAGCTGGACAACCAGGCCGATGCGATCAAACGCGCGGTCGACACCATCGCGAAATTTTCCGGCAAGGCGCCGCGTTCCTGGGAAAGCCCGGGCCTGACCGAAACCGAGGAAACCATCGACCTGCTGCGCCTCAACGGCATTGAATATCTCGCCGACTGGGTGATCGACGATCTTCCGCAGGATATCGCAACGCCGCACGGCGTGATGACGACGATTCCCTATTCGGTGGAAACCAACGACATCGTCATCCACGCGCTGCAGCATCTTCCTTCGGAGCAATACTTGAAGCGCTGCACCGATCAGTTCGACCGGCTCTACCTCGAAGGCGCCACCAATGCGCGGATCATGGCGATCTCGATCCACCCCTACATCACCGGGGTTCCGCATCGCATCAAATACCTGGAAGCGTTGCTCGACTATGTGCTCAGCCATGACGGCGTCGCGCTGATGACCGCCAGTGAGATCGGCGACTGGTACCGCGCCGAAATGTCGAAATTGTAGTTCCAGTTCGTGTCGTAAACCCACCATTGCGAGGCCAGCGAAAGATGGTGATTATTTATTTATAATTATATTTAATTATATTATCAATATGTGTTATTTTCGCTAATCCATTACACAATCGAGCTGCCGCGAAAAATCGTCGTGGTTACGAAATCTCGCAATTATTCTTTTTCGACCCCATTGGTTACGCTTCGCTAACCCACCCTACGGTTTCCGCGGGATTGTAGCCCGCATGTTTTATCACCCCCTACGGTTTGCGGATGCGCATAGCCAACGGGTCGCGCGAATGCGCGCCCGATGACAGGCTCCGCGATATGCGGGTACCTGACCTCTCGTCATCGTCCCGGATATCGCTTCGCTCATCCGGGCTACGCGCCGATCACATTTTTCAGATTCAATTGTCAAACAGCGATGGGCATGCATCCGCATTCTCGCGGCGCGATCCGCCCGAGTTTTGCATCATTTTCCACCCTCCTCGAAAGCAGAGGGCGCAGGGAAAGCCGGGTGCCGATCGCACCCGTGGGTCCGTGCAAAAAAGCACGGGGGTAGGACCACAGGTTCAACCGGATCAATCCGGCTTTCCCTGCGCGATGGTTTACGGCTTACTTCGCGCTCTCCCCGGTGACCGGGCTTTGTTGTCACCGTCACCCCCAAGAAGCTTGCTTCTCAAGGACTTGACGCCAGCGTCGGGGCGTCAGGACCACACGACTTCGCCGTCCGCTTCAGCGCTGTTCGTCAATAGCGCGTCCGCGTCCACCGCATCCCACCGCAACGTTCGTGACGATCGCGAGCCGCCCCTCATCCGGGTGAGACGAGCCAAGATAAGCCGGTGATTTGGCCTCGATGTTAAGCAGAATATTTTTCGCGCGGGGGCTGGACAGGGTTTTAGGTGATTTGCCCGTCAGGCAGCGGCTCCGCCCAATTTTCAGAACTGGCCCGGTTGAGCGGGTGGGCCGTGCCAATCTGATCGCAGGTTGTTCGGGTTATTTCGATCGAATAAGTCCTGCCTTAAAATAAAGCCGCCCGTGGGAGCATTAAATGATGGTGGGATTTTCCGAACATCACGGGTCGGCGCAACTACGACGCCGGGCCGTACGACACAACCGGCACGATACTCAACGTATCGGCAGTAAACCACGGCACTGGCCGTTTCAGTGCTTGCAGCTACGAACCCAGTTATCAGCGGCGATGACGCGATTGAAAGCTTCATTTTGGCCTCCTCCATCCGGAACCTTTGAACAGCGCCGATGACGCGATTGAAAGCTTCATTTTGGCCTCCTCCATCCGGAACCTTTGAATGGTCCCATTGAGCGGACTGCGCTTGAATGCCAGGTCAAGGGTTAGCCATGGCGATAGGATCATGGCCGAACGACAGTGGCCAAACGTTTCGATGCTGAAGGGTGCGGCGAAATGCCATTGCACCGTCTTTCCCGTGACAGGCGAACTTATCCCGCCGCCTTCACCGGCGGCCGCCGCGCGGTAACCGAAGCGGCGCCGAAAAGCCGCTCGAAGCTGGCCAGAAACGCGTCCAGCGCGTTGCTGATCATCTGTTCCTTGTCCACCAGCACCGGCGCCTCGTAGATGTATTTGCGAACGCCATAGTAAAAAATGCCGCTATGGAACAGGTACGCCATTTCCAGTTCGGGTACGGTCGGTTTGCTTTGCGCGGGAAGGCCGGCTTCGTGCCGGCATTCCTTGATGATGCGGACCAGAATCTTGTCCCGGACCACGTTCAGATACCACCGGTTGATATCGAGGCCCTTCAAGCCCGAATAGAGATAGATACGCAGCCATTTGCGCGTGAAGATCACCTTCGTGTAAGCACAATAAAATTCCTGCAGCCGCTCGCGAATAGGCCGGGATCGGTCAGTCAGCAGCTCGTCCCAACCGGCATCGAAAGGCTCGAGAAAGACCGTGCGATAGACTTCCTTGATCAGATCGTCCTTGCTCGGAAAATAGCGATACAGCAACGGCTGGGTTACCCCGAGCCGGCGGGCGAGATCCCGGGTGCCGCCGCCAAATCCCTCTTCGGAAAAGAATTCAGTCGCCTTGGCGACGAATTCCTTGCGGCGATCGTCCGGAGAAAGCCGCCGCTGCTTGGCACGCGAACGCTTGGGCGTGGCTTTCTTTGTCATGATGATTTGGGCGTCCCGGAGCCATCAGGCGGCGTGAATCGCCCGTAACCGCCGCGCGCGAACAACAGCGGCTCCTGACGGTTATAGGCGTAGGCTTCGACCGCACCGAGGAAGATGATGTGATCGCCGCCGTAGTACCGGTTGGCGGCGCGACATTGAAAGCTTGCGACACAATTGGCAAGGACCGGCGCGTTGCCAAGCCCCGGCGTCCATTCGACCCCTGCGAATTTGTCTTCGGAGGATTTTGCAAATCGATTGGCCAGTTCCTGCTGCGACGCGCCGAGCACGTTGATGGTAAAGTGACTGGCGCTCTGGAAAACGCTCAGGCGGTTCGAAAACATCCCCAGACTCCAGAGCACCAGCGGCGGGTTCAACGACACCGAGGCGAATGAATTGCAGGTCAGCCCGTACGGCTTTCCGTCGGCTGCGACCGCCGTGATGATGGTAACCCCGGTGGCATAGGTGCCGAGCGCGTTGCGGAAATCCCGGGGATCGATCGCGGAATTATCGCTCGCCAATTCGTTGGCGGGATCGCTGGGATGTTTCGGTGAGTTAGACATCCGCCAGGCCTCAAAGCGTCAGGTTTTCGGACGGCAGGCCGAGCGCCACCCGGCCGTAGTTGGTGCCCGCCGCGTCGAAATTGAACGCCAGATGCGAATTCACCGCATGCGCATCGCGGAACTGCCGCTGCAGGGCGCCCGAAATGAACAGGCTGCGCGCACCGCTCGCCGCGAACAACAGCGACACGGCTTCGGTACACAGATTGACTGCGAAGGCGCCGTCACGCCGCAACCGGGTTTTGCCCGAGAGGTGAGGGACGTGGCTACGCCTGGCATCGGCCATCGCGGTGATGCAGTTGGTGCGCATCAATAACCGCGCGGCATCGATCTTGGCGGACGCCTCCGCGATCTTGATCTGCGTGCTCTGCATGTCGCCGAGCTTGGCGCGGTTGTAGGTCGAGGCCCGTTGCGGACGAGCCAACGTAGGTGCATCGAGGCGACCTCGGCGATGCCGAGCGCCACACCCGACAGCAGTAAGGAAACAGCGCAAACACCGGCAACCGCGTAGAGCGCGTTCGGATTGAGCCCGCTGCCCGGCGTCCCACCGCCTTTCAGATCGTCCCCGCGACCGTCATCTCCTCGGAAACGAAGACCTCCTTCACGACGACGTCATTCGAGCCCGTGCCCTCAGGCCGAGGCGTGCCAGGTGTCGACGATCTCGTACCTTGCGAGCGTGCAGCAGGAAGACGCGGCTATGCGGTTCGCCGCTCGTCCGGCGTCACGACACCGCCGATCATGTTCCATTGCGACGGGTTCGACGCCCGACGAGAAAGCCCAGCGGCCCGACAGGATATAGCCGCCCGGCGCCGGCTTCGCCCCGCCCGCCGGAAAGATAAAGGCCGAGGCGATCAGCGCGTCCGGGTCCTCGTCCCAGACCCGTCCTGGGCGCGCCGGTGAACATACCCAGCATCCAGTGATGGCTGGCGAGATTGGCGAAATTCCACGCCACCGACGCGTCGCCCTGCCCGAGCACATCGGCGCAATCGACCAGCGCGACATAATCGAATTCGGAGCCACCGACGCGCTTCGGCTGCACGATCCGAAACAAACCTGCATCATGCAGGTCACGCTCGGTCTCCGGCGGCAAACGCCGCAATTCCTCGGTGCGGGTTGCGCGATCGCGCAATTGCGGCACGAGCGCCGCGGCGCGCGCAATCATCGCCGCATAGGCAGGATTGTCGCCATCCGACGCGAGCGACGGATTCACATGAGGCTTTCGGCCACTATCTGCCATATCTGGACCTCGCTACCTCGCCTGTCGGGCGGGCTTGAGATGCGGCCGATTGAGATACAGCGAAACCGCCAATCCCTCTCATCGCTCACCTCCCCTTTGGCGTGAAACGCACCGCACTGCAGCGAGATCGAGCCACGTGACCTGCTGCTTGTTTATCGTTTGATCACTAGCTATTCAAGACACGGTCGCCTTGACTGCGCAAACGCTAATTTATCCGGCAGGAGACTTTGATGAGCAAGACCGTTGGAATCGTCGGCCTCGGTATCATGGGAAGCGCGATCTCCCGCAACCTGGTCGAGCGCGGCTGGCAGGTGATCGGCTTCGACATCGACGCCGGGCGCAGAGCCGAAGCGGCACAGGCCAACGTCACCATCGCCGCGGATGCCGCGCAGGTCGCGCGCGAGGCGGCGATCATCATGACCAGCCTGCCGAGCCCCGCGGCGGTGATGGATGTGGCGCAGATCATCGCCGGTTCCGGACAGAGCCAGCGGATCGTGGTCGAGCTTTCCACCCTCACCCTTGCCGACAAGTTTCGCTTCGAGGCGATCCTGAGCAAGGCCGGCCACATCGCGCTGGACTGTCCGCTGAGCGGAACCGGCGCGCAGGCCAGGAACCGCGATCTCATCGTCTATGCCAGCGGCGACAGCCCGGCCATCGCGCAATGCAGCAATTTGTTCGCCGACTTCGCCAAGCAAAGCGCCGATCTCGGCGCGTTCGGCAATGGCAGCAAGATGAAATTCGTCGCCAATCATCTGGTCGCGATCCACAACGTCGCCACCGCGGAGGCCATGGTGCTGGCGGAACGCGCCGGGCTCGATCCCAAAATGGTGGTTGATCTGGTCGGCCCCGGCGCCGGCGGGTCGCGGATGTTCCAGATGCGTGCGCCGATGATGGTCGAGCGCGTCTATGAACCTGCCACCATGAAAGTCTCGATCTGGAAGAAAGACATGGCGATCATCGCCGAATTTGCCGAAGACGTCGGCTGCGCGACGCCGATGTTTACGTTGACCCAGCCGGTCTACACCGATGCCATGGCGATGGGATTGGGCGATCAGGACACGGCGGCCGTGTTCGAAGTGCTGAAGAAGACCATCATCACCGAGCCCAAATCCGGCGCGCGGGAATAGCCGTCACGCCGCGGGGTTGAAGCCGAGCCCGACGTTTTCCTGCGCGCACGCAAGATACCGCACTGCATCAAAGCCAAGCGCGCGCCCGCACGCCGTTTTTTCGGATCGAGGCGGCCTGATTTCCACGGGCCGAACGGACGATATGGTTATCACTTGATCATTTATGACTTCCATCGGATAAATCACTCAAGCAATAAAATAAGAAAAAGCCGCCTTCAGTCGTAGCGTTCCCGGGAGGATCCAATGACGATATCGCGACGGCAATTTGTCGGCAGCGTTGCCGGCGCAGGTATCGCCAGCATGGCGGCGCCGCATCTGGTCCTTGGCCAAAATAGCGAACCCATCCGCGTCGGATTGCTGGCGGCCAAGACCGGCCCGCTGGCGTCGGGTGGCATCGACATGGAGCTGGCGCTGGCCATGTTCATGAAGGAACGCGACAACATGCTGGCCGGCCGCAAGGTCGAACTGATCGTCGCCGATACCGCAGGCGTTCCCGCCACGGCGCGGACCAAAGCGCAGGAACTGATCGAAAAGAACAATATCCACTGCATCATCGGCCCGCTGGCGGCCTTCGAGGCGCTCGCGATCGCCGATTATCTCACCGAAAAGGAAATACCGACCCTCGGCGTCGCGGCCGCCGAAGACATGACGCAGCGGCATCCGAGTCCCTGGTTCGTGCGGCTGACGTCGACGTCGGCGCAATGTGCCTATCCGCTCGCCGAATATTCCGCCAAGGAATTGAAATACAAGAAGATCGTCACCATCGCCGACGACTTCGCGTATGGGCACGAAATGTGCGCCGGATTCCAGCGCGTGTTCGAGGACAATGGCGGCAAGATCATTCAAAAAATATTCACGCCGCTGGCAACGCCCGATTACGGCAGCTATGTCGCCCAGGTGAAGGGGGCGGATGCCATCTTCCTCGGCACCGCCGGCTCCAACGGTTTCCGGTTTCTGCGCCAGTTCATCGAATATGGCCTGAAGGACAAGATGGCTGTCATCGGCGGCATGACGGCGCTCGATGAATCCGTGCTTCGCAACATGGGCGACGAAGCGCTGGGGATTCTGACCACCAGCTGGTATTCCGCCGAACTCGACAATCCGCTCAACAAGGTCTTCGCCCCGGCGTTCCGCAAACAGTTCAAATACGATCCGGGGTACTATGCCGGCGGCACCTATGTTTCAGCCGAAGTGCTGGAAACCGCGTTGAAGGCCATCAACGGCAAGGTGGAAGACAAGAAAGCACTGATGGCGGCGATGCGCGGCGGCAACGCGGAGACGGTGCGCGGCCCCGTCAAAATCGATGAATTCGGCAATGCCATCGGCGATGTCTACATCCGCAAGGTCACGCGGCGCGACGGACGGCTGGTCAACTCCGTCATCAAGACTTACCCAGATGTCAGCCAGTTCTGGACCTATGACAAGACCGCGTTCCTGAAGAACCCGGTCTATTCACGCGACTATCCGCCGGCCAAGAACCTGGAACCCTAGAGCACTCGCACCGCGAAGCCATGGCGTAACTTCCAGGACAAGATCGGCCGACGATGCAGTTTTGGATCATCCAGGGTCTCAACAGCCTGTCGCTCGGTGGCCTGCTGTTTCTGCTGTCGTCCGGTTTTTCGCTGATCTTCGGACTGATGCGGCTGGCGAACCTGACGCATGGCGCGTTCTTCATGCTCGGCACCTATTTCGGTGCGACCGCGCTGCGCGCCTGGGATGGCCTGAATATCTGGGTGACCGCACTCGGCGCCGGCATCGCGGTCGCGGCGATCGGCGGTCTGTTCGAGCGGCTGGTGCTGACACGATTGAAGACCAATCCGCTCGGCCAGGTCCTGGTGACGCTCGGCATGTCCTTCATCATTTCCGATGCCTGCCTGATGCTGTGGGGCGGCGACTCGATTCCGGTGCCGACGCCGCGCAATCTGCAGGCCCCGACACGGGTGCTTGGCTTCGTGTTTCCGACCTATCGGCTGGTGCTGGTGGGATGCGCCGTCATCGTCGCGATCGCGCTGTATTTCCTGATCGAGCGGACCCGGCTGGGCGCGATGATCCGCGCCGGCGTCGATGACCGGCAGATGGCCCGCGCGGTCGGGATTCCCGTCTCGAATTTATTCACGATCGTGTTTTGCCTGGGCGCCGGTATCGCCGGCGCCGGCGGCGTGCTCGGCGGGCCGATCCTGTCGGCCTATCCCGGACTTGACGCCGACATGCTGCCGCTGGCGCTGATCGTCGTCATCCTCGGCGGCATCGGAAGCCTGCTCGGAGCCTTCGTCGGCAGCTTCGTGATCGGGTTCATCTATACGTTCGGCTCGGCGCTGTTCCCCGAGCTCGCCTACATCATCCTGTTCCTGCCGATGATCTTTGTCATCGCGTTCCGGCCCCAGGGCCTGTTTGGGCGCGTCGGCGCATGAAGTGGATCGGCCTTGCCTTGCTTGCCGGATCGTTTCTGCTGCCGCCGTTCTTCGCGGGCGACTTCTACATCAACCTCGCGAGCCAGATCCTGATCGCAGGGATTTTCGCCCTCAGCCTGAACCTGCTGGTCGGCTTCGGCGGAATGACGTCGCTCGGCCACGCCTCCTATCTCGGGGTCGCCGCCTATATTTCCGCGCTGCTGACCAGCCGCTACGGTTTTGGCCATGGCGCGGCCGCGCTGATCTCGATCGCCGGCACCACGGCGATGGCCGCCTGCTTCGGTGTCATCGCGCTGCGCGCCACCGGCCTTGGCTTTCTCATGATCACGCTGGCTTTGTCGCAGGTGTTGTGGGGACTTGCCTATCGCATGTCCAACGTGACCAACGGCGACAATGGCATAACCGGGCTGACCCGGCCGGCGCCGTTCGGCATTTCGCTGGAAAGCCCGATATCGTTCTACTGGTTCACGCTGATCGTGGGCTATCTGGCGTTTCTGACCATGGCGATTTTCGTGTCGTCGGCATTCGGATCGTCGCTGAAGGGCGTGCGCGACCAGCCGCGCCGGATGGCGGCGCTCGGCTTCAATCCATGGATGATCCGCTGGATCACCTTCATCTATGCCGGCTTCTGGGCCGGCGTGTCCGGATTGCTGTTCGTCTATTACAACAAATATATTCACCCGACCTCGCTCTCCACCACGAGTTCGGCGGAGGCACTGCTTGGCGTGATCGCCGGGGGATCCGGAACGCTCGGCGGCCCGGTCGCCGGTGCGGCCATCGTGCTGCTGCTGAAGAATTACGCCTCGGCCTATGTCGAGCGATGGAACATGCTGCTGGGCCTGGTGTTCCTGTTCATCGTTCTGGTGATGCCGGCAGGCGTCGTGCCCGGCCTCGGCAAGCTGATGGCAAAGTTGCGCGGGGAATCGCGATGACCCCGGTGGCCTCGAGCTATGCGCTGGAAATCATCGATCTGAAGAAGGCGTTCGGCGGTCTTGTCGTGACGCAAAACGTATCGCTCGCGATCCGCCCGGGCGAACGCCGGCTGATGATCGGCCCCAACGGCGCCGGCAAGACCACGCTGTTCAATCAGATCAGCGGCGACATGCGGCCGAATTCCGGGCAGATCAAGCTGTTCGGCGCCGACATCACCACATTGGCGCCCTACCAGCGCGCCCATCTCGGGCTGTCACGAACCTATCAGATCATCACGTTATTCTCCGGCGATACGCTGGAACACAACATCACGCTCGGATTGCTCGGCTTGCGGCCTTCACGCTGGCAGATGTGGCGGCCGCTCTCGTCCTATCGCGATCTTGCGACCGAAGCCCGCCGCATCCTCGACACGGTTGGGCTGCTGCATCTGGCGGAACATCCGATCTCGGACATTGCCTATGGCGAAAAACGCCGCGTTGAACTGGCGATGGCGCTGGCGCAAAAGCCACGGGTTCTGCTGCTCGACGAGCCGCTCGCGGGTCTTTCGAACACCGAGCGATCCGCCGTGAAATCCCTGATCACGGCAATCCCGCGCGAAACCACCGTGATCATGATCGAACACGACATGGACACCGCGCTCGACCTCGCGGAGACCGTGACGCTCTTGAACTATGGCCGGATCATCGTCGATGGCGAGCGGGACGCCGTCATCGCCGACGAGCGAACGCGCGAGGTCTATCTTGGCGCCTGACGCACTCAGTTTGACCGGCGTGAATGCATTCTATGGCGACAGCCATATCCTGCACGATGTGAGCTTTTCATTGCCGGCGGGAGGCGTTCTGGCGCTGCTCGGACGAAACGGCGCCGGAAAGACCACCTGCATCTCGACCATCATCGGCTTCCTGAAACCCCGCGATGGTGAAATCAGAGCTGTTTGGCGAACCGATCGAAGGGCTCAGCCCCGAACGCATCTCGCATCTCGGGATCGGGCTGGTGCCGCAAGGCCGCCGCATCTTTCCTTCACTGACGGTGCGGGAAAATCTCATCGTGGCGCAGCAGCGCGAAAGCACCACCGGGAAGCCATGGAATGTCGAACGGATCTACCAGCTGTTTCCGCGCCTGCGCGAGCGGCACGGACAATTCGCCGGGACGCTTTCGGGCGGCGAACAGCAGATGCTCGCGATCGGGCGTGCGCTGATGGGCAATCCGCGGGTGCTGCTGCTCGACGAACCCTCGGAGGGCCTGGCGCCGTTGATCGTGGCGGAAGTCGGCCGCACCGTCAGGCGCCTGAAGGACGAAGGACAATCCATCATCCTGGTCGAGCAAAACCTGCAATTGGCGCTCGACGTCGCCGATCAGGCCGTCATCCTCAATACCGGACGCTGCGCCTTCAGCGGCAACGCGTCCGATCTGCGAAACAATGAAGCGCTGGTCGCCCAAAATCTCGGGGTCTTTCATGCGCACTAGATCATGCTATCCAACCAAATCAGAAGTTGAGGTCAGGCCATGAAAATCGGCGTATGCGGAACCGGGCGAATGGGATCGTCGATCGCGGAGCGGTTAATGTCTGTCGGCCATGAGGTCGGCGTCTGGAATCGCAATTCCGCCAGGACCAGGCCTTTGGTCGAGGCCGGCGCGAAGCACTATGGCTCGCCCGCCGAGCTCGTTGATAGCTGCGATGCCGTCGTCGTGATGCTGTTGAATGACGCCGCCAGCGAAGCGGTTTACCGCGGACCGAACGGCATCCTGCAATCGAAGCTCGACGGCAAGCTCGTGATCGACATGAGCACGGTGCGCCCGGATACGATGATATCGATCGGCACCTCCGTCGCGCGAGAGCATGCGGCGTTCGTCGAATGCCCGGTCGGCGGCAGCACCGGTCCTGCCCGGGAAGGCAAGTTGTTCGGACTGGTCGGCGGCACCAAGGAGGATGTCGCGCGGGCGATGCCGGTTCTGGAACAATTATGCCGCCGCATCGAACATATCGGCGGGCTCGGCACGGGTGCCACCATGAAACTCGCGGTCAATTTACCGCTGCTGGTTTACTGGCAGGCGCTGGGCGAGGCTTTGGCGATCTGCAAGCCGCTCGACCTTCCGGCGGACCGCCTGATCGATATCCTGTCCGACACCGCGGGAACACCGACCGCGATGAAAGGCCGTGGCGCGGTGATCGCGCGCGGCCTTGCCGGGCAGCCGCCGGGCGAGACCGCATTCGGCCTCAGTGCGGCGAAAAAGGATCTCGCTACCGCGGTTCAATTCGCCGCGACCCTTCACACCAACCTCCCCGTCACGGCGACCGCGCTCGCCTGTTTCGAGGAAGCCGAAGCCGCCGGCCTCGGCGACGCCGACGCAACCACGATGTCCGTTCGCTGGCCTCAGCGTTCGGCCGCCAAGCCCTGACCCTGATTTCACTCCAACAACCGTCCCGACAACCTCAACAACAGAGTTCATTCCATGATCGATCGCAAGAACCGCTACGGCCGTACCGCTGCCCGTGTCCATGATGCCGACGGCCTCGCCCGCCGTCCGTCGTCGCCGACCATCGATATCCACGCCCATATCGTGGTGCCGCAGGCCGCCAAACTGGCGCAGCCGCATGTCGATATCAGCCGGATCCCGCTGGCGCATTTCGCCGATGCGGCCAGCAAGGAGATCAACGCGCAGCAGGAAAAGGACGTCGGCGAAGTCATGACCACGATCGATCGCCGCCTGCGCGATCTCGACAGCATGGGCATCGACATTCAGGTCGTCGCACCCGCGCCGGGCCAGTGTTACTACACGGTCGACGCCAAGATCGGCGAAGCCGCCCATCGGCTGGCCAATGACGGCGTGGTGGAATTCTGCTCGCGCAAGCCCGACCGCTTCGTCGGCCTCGGCGTCGTGACCTTGCAGGAGCCGGAGATCGCGGTTCGCGAACTCGACTACATCATGAACGATCTCAAGCTGAAGGGCGTCGAGATCCTGACCAATGTCGATGGCCAGGAATTATCGGATCCGAAATTCAGGCCGTTCTTTGCCCGGGCCGAACAGCTCGGCGCATTCATCATGATGCACCCCAACGGCTTCACCCATGGCGAACGCCTGACGCATTACTACTTCAACAATGTGCTCGGCAATCCCTTGGAGACGACCCTGGCGCTGCACAATCTGATCTTCTCGGGAACGCTGGCGCGCTTCCCCGATCTGAAGCTGATGGCGGTGCATGGCGGCGGCTTTCTGCCGGGCTATTCGGGCCGCATCGATCACGCCTGGGGCGCACGGAAGGATTCCCATGGCGAGCTGCCGCTGCCGCCGACCACCTATCTGCGGCAGGTCTATCTCGACACCGTGGTCTTCACCTATCACCAGCTCGCTTATCTGATCGACGTGTTCGGTCCCGACCGCATCATGATGGGCACCGACTACCCGTTCGACATGGCCGAATACAATCCGGTCGGACATGTCGCGGGGGTACAGGGCATGGACGAGGCGATGCTGGCGCAGATTACCGGCGGCAACGCCGCCAGGGTGCTCGGCCTCGATCTCTGAAGCCGGCGGGCCGGGCTGCCATCTTGCGAGCCCGGCCCCCGACCGGCCCGACGGCCTCCTAAAGAACTACGAACTCCGTTGCCTGCGGCCGGGAACACCCGTGCCCGCGCGGCGTTCTCCCGGCATGCCCCGATATCATTTCGACCTGATTGGAAAGCAAACGATCGCCGATCACGCCGGCCTCGATCTGCCGGATGATGTCGAAGCGTCGGATGCCGCGGACCGGCTGGCCAATGAGCTCTATTCCGTGCGGCCGGAGTTGCGCCGCCAGCATTGCTCGATCCTGGTGACGGATCAGGACGGTGAGGAAGTCTGCCGGTCCCCGGTATGGGATCCGGCGAGGGACTGAAGTTCCACCAGCCACCGACTTTAACGAACGCCTATTTGAGGTGAGTCATCAGCATTCTTGATCCGGAGGATACCGAACAGGCCGATCTGCGCGGCGGACGTTCTCCGTGGTTCAAGACCGTTCAACACCCGGCTTCGCTCGATGTCCGCCAGAGCGCGAAATGCGATGCGCTGATCGTCGGCGGCGGCATTACCGGCTCCTTGATGGCTGAGCGCCTGACGCGCCAGGGCCTGGATGTCATCGTCATCGATCGCGAGCTGCCGGGCAAAGGCAGCACCGCCGCCAGCACTTCCATGCTGCTCTGGGAGATCGATCGCTCTGTTGGGCAGCTAACGCAGCTTTACGGATTCGAGCGGGCGTCGCGGGCGTATCGTGCCAGCCTGGAGGCGGTGGCCGGCCTTAAATCCCTTGTCTCGCAGCTCAGCCTGCCCTGCGAGATGCGCGACAAGAATTCGCTCTATCTCGCCGCCGGTGATACCGGCAAGGAGCTGCTGGAAGAGCATCGGCTTCGCGAGCGTGCCGGGCTGCCCGGCGTTTTCCTCGATCATCCGATGCTGCTCGAAGCCTTTGGCATCACGCGGGCCGCCGCCATTGTGTCGCCGGGGGCCGCCGATGCCGACCCGGTGCAATTATCCCGCGGATTGCTCCGCACCGCCGTCGCACGAGGCGCGCGTGTGTACCAAAGCGAGGCGGTTGCGTACGATGCGGCATCCCGCGCGGTCCATGTTCAACTCGACAACGGCTGTGAGATCGAGGCACGCTCGGTGATTCTGGCGACCGGCTACGTCATGCCCGGCATTATTCGTTCGACCGTTCACTCGGTTTCTTCGAGCTGGGCCGTCGCGACCACGCCGCAGCCGCAAAACATCTGGAAAGACGGCGCGCTGATCTGGGAAGACAGCGAAAAATACCTTTATGCACGAACGACGGTGGCCGGCCGCATTATCATCGGCGGCGAAGACAGTGACGAGGTCATCGAACCGGAAGCGCGTGACCGGCTGATTCCCGAGAAGGAAGCTTTGTTGACGGACAAGCTCGCCGCGCTATGGCCGGCGGCCGATACCGATATCGAATTCCGCTGGGCCGGAACGTTCGATACCACCCGCGATGGCTTGCCCTTGATCGGCCCGGTACCCGGCTTGAAAGGCATTTACGCCGCCTATGGTTACGGCGGCAACGGAATCACGTTCAGCTTTCTCGCCGCGCAGCTGATCGGCGATCTGATTGCCGGATCAAGCTCGCCGCTGCTGAGCGATTTTTCGCTCGACCGCGACGATCAATCCGGACAGCGGTAGCGCGTTCGAACGGAACTCCGCTCAGCGCCCAGGTTAGCTGTTCTACTCGGCGGCAACCTTGTTTGACTTCTGCGCCGCCATATCCCGATCCATCACGGTCCGGCAACCCGCGCTCAAATTAGCGCGGTTTTTGAACATGCACACGGTGATCTTCGGAATGTTCGGGATTTCAGAACTGCAGAGACGGAACGCATCGCCGGTGCACATCTGCTGCGCTTCGGCGCTGAAGGCAAAGCTCGAGGTCGACGAGATCGCGGAGATCGAAACCGCGAACGCCACGATGAGGCCTGCCTGACGGATCGTCTGGGTACGGAAGTTGGTCATTGTCGGCTCCCTTGCTAGCCGCGGATCGCGGCGTGTGTTCGATGGTGCAATCTTGCCAGAGTGTCGAATGGTTGGATGTGACGTCAGTCACGCTGGCTGATTTGGGCTACCAATAGATGCCGTGACGGTGCAGCTCGGAGATGATGCGGGATTCCGTCGACTGCGGCCGGCGCTTCGGCTTGTCGGTCGTGGCGAAATCCGTTGCAGCCGTCTTGGTTGCAGCCGTCTTGGGAGCGTCAGCGGTCGCCAGAGCAGGCTGGCATTGAGCCGCCGGCTGCGCCGCGTTGGTATCGACGACCGAGGGCCGTTCGACATATTTCGGCGTCTCGGCGGCCGTCGCGTCGGCAGTCTTGGCGTCAGTGGTCTTGGCGTCAGTGGTTTTGGCTTCAGTCGATTTCGCAGGCTGGTCGCCCGGACCCATCGTGAGACTTCGCGGATCGCTGGCGTGCGCTGTCGCGGACACCAGGACCATCGCCGTGATCAGAATGAATTTGCGCATGTCACCCTCCATGTTTGTTCGAACAGGAGGGTAAGCCGGCTGGATTGGCCGTTATGTGAGGTGCGTCACGCAAGCCATGGCAGGCTGGATGCGGGCGCGGTCTAGAGGTACCCCTCGCCGGCTTCGGCGGCGAACCGGCCGGGATCGCCTTCCCAGACGATGCGCGCATGTTCGAGCACATACACCCGGTCGGCATGCGGAAGCGCGAAGGTCACGTTCTGCTCGCCGAGCAGGACCGTGATCGGTGTGGTCTGACGCAGTTTTTCCAGGGCCTTCGACAACAATTCGAGAATGACCGGCGCCAGCCCCAGCGTCGGTTCATCGAGGATCAGAATTTTCGGCTGCATCATCAGCGCGCGGCCGATCGCCAGCATCTGCTGCTCGCCGCCGCTCAGCGTCTGCGCCATCTGGCCCTGACGCTCCTTCAGAATCGGAAACAGCTCGAACAGCCAGGCCAGTTGTTTCGCCCTCGCCTCGTCGGTCAGATGCTGGCCGCCGAGATCGAGATTTTCCCGCACGCTCATCTCGCCGAACAATTCCCGCGACTCCGGACACTGCACGATGCCGCTGCGGGCGATGCGCGCGGGACTGGTGCCGCGCAGCTTTTCGCCGCCGCGAACGATCTCGCCGGTATAGGGCAGGAAACCCGAAATGGTATTGAACAGCGTGGTCTTGCCGGCGCCATTGAGGCCGACGACCGAGACGAATTCACCCTCGTGAATGTGGATCGAGACGTTATCCAGCGCCTGGGCCTTGCCGTAGTGGACGCTGACATTCTCGACCTGCAGCAGCGGCACCTTGTCCTTGAAGCTGGTTTCGGGCCGCGCCGATGTTTCGATGGCGCCGCCGAGATAGACCCGCCGCACGGTCTCGTTCTTCATCACCTCGTCGGCACGGCCGGTGACGATTTCCTCGCCGAGATACATCGCAAGTACCCGATCGACCAATGCGGCGACGCTCTTGACGTTATGATCGACCAGCATCACCGCGCGGCCTTCATCGCGAAAACTGCGGATCAGTTCGGAGAACGTGCCGACTTCCGCCAGTGTCAGGCCGGCGAACGGCTCGTCCACCAGCACGACTTTCGGATCGCGCGCGATCGCCTTGGCCAGTTCGAGCCGGCGCAAATCGGCAAACGGCAGGGTCGGCGGCCGCCGGTCCATCACCGAGCCCAGGCCGACGCGGTTCGCAATCCACTTGGCGCGCTCGGTCAGGGCCTTGTCCGCAAACAGCATGAACAGGCTGTCCGGCAGCAGCGCGACCATGATGTTCTCGAGCACGGTCTGCCGGTTCAACGGCCGCGAATGCTGGAACACCATGCCGAAGCCCTTGCGCGCGATCTTGTGCGCGGGAAGGCCGGCGATGTTCTCGCCCTGGAAAACGACCTCGCCTGATGTCGGCCGCTCGATGCCCATGACGCTCTTCATCGCCGTCGACTTGCCCGAACCGTTGGGGCCGATCAGACCGAAGATTTCACCCGGACGCAGAGCGAAGTTGAGGCCCTTGACGGCGGTCAGACCACCGAAGCGTTTGGTCAGGCCCCGAACTTCAAGAATGGGGGCGTTGTTCGAGGTCGAATCCATTACGAGCGGGCCTCACGTGATAAGGCCGCTCCGAGGAAACCGCCCGGGAAGAACAAGACAACGAGGAGTGCGACGGCCGAGACGATGAACGTGGCCAGTTCGCCGGTCGGCCGCAGGAACTCGCCGGCGACGATCAGGAAGATCGCGCCCAGCGCTGCCCCCAGCACGGTGCGGCGGCCGCCAAGCACGGCGGCGACGATGACGTTCACGCCGACCGCGATATCGACCACCGTGCCGACCGACGCGGTGCCGAAATAGAACACCAGCAGCGCGCCGGATAGCCCTGAGAAGAATGCGCTGACGATAAAGGCCGCCAGCTTGTGCTTGACGATGTTGAAGCCCAGCGCGCCGGCCTGCACCGGATCCTGTCCGCTGGCCTGCAGCACCAGGCCAACAGGCGATTGCGAAAGCCCGTACAGGATCGCCGCGCTGATAACCATGAAGCCGAGCGCGATCCAGTAATTGGCGTTGGCGTTGATGGTAATGACGTCGGGAATGGTCAGGCCGATTTCGCCGCCGGTGAGATCGGCGAACACCACGATGAAGTTCTGCAGCATCAGCACCGCGACCAGCGTCGTCAGTCCGAAATAAGGGCCGCGCACCCGCAGCGCCGGCAGCGCCAGCACGAAGCCGCCGACCACCGACGCCAACGCGCCGAGCACGATGCACAGATACACCGACCAGCCATATTGATTGTTGAGGATGCCCGCGGTGTAGGCGCCGACCCCGATCAGGAAGGTCGGGCCGAAATTCACCTCGCCGGCAAAGCCAAACAGCAGGTCCCATGCCATCGCGAACACGCCGAAATAATAGGCGACGGTGAGCAGGCCGAGAATATAGCCGGAGACGTAGAGCGGCAACGTCGAGGCGATGATGACGATCGCAAGCGAGACGAAGAACAACCGAGATTTGAAGAAATCAGCCACGCTCAACGCCTCCCGAGCAGGCCTTGCGGCCGGATGTACATCACGACGACCAGCAGCAGCAGCGCGGGAATGGTCCGGTATGCCGGTGAAATCAGATAGGCCGTCACGGTTTCGAGGTAGCCGACCACGAAGGCGGCGATCAGGGAGCCGGATACGCTGCCGAGGCCGCCCAACACCACGATCGAGAACGCGCTCGCGGTGAGCGGGCCGACGCTATAGGAGCTGACGCCGAGGAACATGCCGAGCAGCACGCCGGCGATGCCGGCCAGGATGCCGTAGATGCCCCATACCACGACATAGATGCTGGTCAGCTCGAGCCCGAGCAGCGTGACGCCGCGCGGATTCATCGATGCCGCCAGCACCGCCTTGCCGGTTCGGGTGCGGTTGACCAGCAGCCAGAGCAGCCCGATCACGAGACAGCAGACCAGCGCGGTGAAGATCTCGTTCCGCGGCGTGCGCACGCCCAGAACGTTCACCACGCCCTCGACGATCGGCAGCACCGTCTTGGCGTTGTTGGTGAAGAAATACGCGATCAGTTCCTGGATCATGATTCCCCACAGCAGCGTGCCAGTGAGGACGAAGATTTCCTTTTCCTCGTTGGGAATTCGCCTGGATTTCTGAATCGGCTGCACTACCGCGAAGTAAGTCGCGAACGCCGCGACCAGGGCGACCGCAACACCGATCAGTGCACCGGCGTAAGGGCCAGTGTGAAACACGCTCGCGGCGGCCCACGCCGCCACCGCCGCCAGCACCATGATGGCGCCATGCGAGAGATTGAGCACGCCGGAGACGCCGAAGATCAAGGTGAAGCCGGTCGCGCCCAGCGCATAGAGCGCGCTGATGGCGAAACCGTCGATCAGAATTTGCAAGGTGAGCATGGATGATGGCCGCGGCAGCAGCGCTGCCTCACTTTCAAGAACGACAAATGTGAAGACGACAAATGTGAAAATGCTCCCGGGGTCAATCCCCGGGAGCATGATCGTCGAAAATTCAGTTCGACGTGACCTTGATGAAGCTTGGGAACTTCAACTGGCCTTTCGCCACTTCCTTCGGCCAGACGCTGACCTGCTTGCCGTCCTGCCACTGCAACATCAAGCCGGTGATCAGGCCCTTGCCGTATTTCAGGCCATGGGTGAATTCGTCGTCCTTGCCGTAGAACTGGATACGGCCGATGGTGCCCTCCCAGTCGGTCTTTTCCAGCGCGTCCACCATCTTGTCCGCATCGGTCGAACCGGCACGCTTGATGGCGTCGGCGAGGTAGTAGACCTCGTCATACGAGGTGTAGCCGGCATAAGAGGGATAATTGCCGAACTTCTTCTTGAACGCCTCGGCGAACGGAATCGACTTCGGCGTCACCGCCACGCCCGGACCGGAAACGCCCTGATAGAGCACGCCGTCGGAGGCATCGTTGGTGTCCTTGCCGAAGGTCTCGTTGGTCGCCTGCGAGCTGATGCCGAGCATCGGGATCGGCACCTGCTGGTTCTTCCACTGCACGGTGGGCTGCACGCCGACATGCGAAATGCCGGTGATCATCACGTCCGGCTTCGAGCCCTCGATCTTGTTGAAGATCGGCGTGAAATCGGTGGTATCGGGGGAGAAGCGGATGTGATCGAGCACCTTCAGGCCGATCTTGGGCAGGCAGGCCTCGTATCCGGTATCCAGCGGCTTGGTCCAGGCGGCGTCCTCGCTCATGATGACCGCGGTCTTCATGTGCTTCTCGTCGACCAGCAATTCCTTGGCGGCATCGCAGACTGACAGCGCCAGCGAGGCCGACGTCAAATAGCCGTGGAAGGTATATTTGTTCTTCTCGTAGTCCTTGTGGACGCTGAGCGGAATTTCGTTGGAAGCAGCACCCGGGGTCACGAACGGCGTCTTGAGGCGCGAGGCCCACGGCATCAGCGCCAGCACGACTTCGCTGATGTAGCTGCCGATCACGGCATGAACCTTGTCCTCATTGACGGCGCGCTGGAAGGCGCGAACCGAGTCCGCCGAGGAGCTGTGATTGTCGTAGGTGACGATCTCGATCATCCGCCCATCGACGCCACCCTTGGCGTTGATTTCGTCCGCGGCCAATTGGGCGGCCTGCGGGATCGAGGCACCGGCAATCGCCTGGGCTTCGGCGATCACGCCGATCTTGATCGGGTCGGCGGCAAGAGCCTGATTGGAGACCGTCGCCAGCAGGCCGAGGGCGGTCGCTCCCAAAAGTCCCCGCACTGACCAAAAAACAGGCGGTTGGGATGTCTTCGTCATATCGCTTCTCTCCACATGATAGGATTTTGCTTTGCTTGTCAGCATTCTAACCACGCCTGCGCGCTGGGCAAGCGAAACTGCAACCCAAATCCCCTTCGGATAGCGCAACTTAAGTAGGTAGGTGGGCTCGATCCGGTTCTGCAGCCGCAGCAGCATTACTGCCAACGATTTGCGAACGCACGACGGATCAGGTCCCAGCGACACACCCTGAACGTGCGTCCATGTGAAAAATTGCCGACGGGATGCGGATCGTTTTGCGCGCGAATTGCGCACAGATTTGCACAGCCTGCAAATCTGCAGCTCACGATAATTTCACGACCGCCTCGTCAGTCTCGCTGCCGGACAGCAGGGAGAAACTTTCGTGCAGAAAGGAACCGAGGCGTTCGCGCTCCCCACTTCAGCATCACCGATCAACGCTTGCGTTGATGGTCACGAAACGCCTCCCGGTTTTCGGCACTTCCTGGCTACGCCAAAACCGGCACAACGCTTCAAGGCGTACGGCATCGACCCGCTGACGGCGCCGGGCCATTGCGAAAAAATCCGCACCTTGATGAACCGGTTGTCGCGCCGGATGGACGCGCCGGTGCAATGGCCCGTCCGTGGCGACGCAACGATCGAGCACTGGGAAAATCCCGGCATTCCCTCGGGCTACACCTACCTGCTGCAATTTATCGCGCATGATCTGGTTCACTCGGCGATCCCGCTTTCGGTCACGGGCGTCCTTGGCGCCGATAGCGCGAATGCACGCCGCACGGCGCTCAGGCTCGAGACCCTGTATGGCAACGGCCCGGTTGGCTCCCCCTTTGTCTATGCGCAGGACACGCCAAACGATGAACGTCGCACCAAGTTGCGGCTTGGCCGTATGCGCTGGAAGGACAAGGAGGTGGAATCCGGTTGCCCGTTCCGCGACATCGCGCGGACTCCGGCCGAGAATGTCACCGGGATCGACCGAAGCATTCGAGGCGTACGCGCCGCGCTGACGGAAGCGCTGGTCGCCGACCCCCGCAATGACGACCACGCCTTGATGTCGCAGCTGACCGCCTTGTTGGCGCTGCTGCACAACGGCCTCGTCGACGTGGTTCGGCGCGGCGAGCCCGCTGTTGCGAGCAATGCGAATCTGGGCGCCGCCTATAAACGTTTTCTCTGCGCGCGCGACGCGCTGACCGCGATTTACCACGCCATCATCCGCAAGGATTTGATGAAGCGCGTGCTGCATTCGGCGATCCATGCGGCCTATGCCGGCCCGAACTGCAGCTTTATCGACCGCGCTACGCCTTTCGAAGGCCATTCGGCGGCACCTGGCAGGCAACGTCAAACGGCTGGCAGATTCCGCTCGAATTCTCCCATGGCGCGTTTCGTTTCGGCCACGCCATGGTGCGGCCGGAATATGTGATCAACGATCTCGCCACCCACGATCTCATCAATACACTGGAGAAAACCTCCGCCAACGACCCCGTCAACATGCCGCTGGACTCGACATGGATCGTGCGCTGGTCGCGCTTCTTCGAAATCCAGGGATCGCGGCCCAATTTCAGCCGGCGCATTGGTCCGCACCTGAGCGATGCGCTCGGGCATGACAAGATATTTCCCGCCATCGATCAGACCAACCGCGTGGGCCTGCTCTATCGCGACCTGCTTGGCTCCGCGATCGCCGGACTATGGTCGGTGGACGCGATGATCGCCGAGATTTCAATGCGACGGCCGCAGTTCATCCAGCTTTCGCGGCTGCTCGCCGATCGTCCCTATCGGGTCAGCCAGATCCGCGAGTGGCTCGCCGCCGAGCCGAGCTACGGCCGATTGACGTCCGACGACATCGAGACGCTGGCGAACGATCCGCCGCTGCCGTTTTTCATCTTGTTCGAGGCCATGCAGCAGCCGGAAGCGCCAGGTTTGCGGCTCGGCCCGTTGGGGTCGATCATCGTGTCGGAAGTCATCTTCGGCGCGCTCGAACATAATCAGCTTCCGATCACCCATAATACGGACTCGCTCGGCGAAGCACTCGCCGCGATCTCCGCCCAATATTTCCCGACAAATGTATTTGAAGACATACCCGAAATTGCTGGCATGGATCAGTTGGTCGAGTTCACCGCCGAAATCGGTGATCTGCGCCAGGCCGTGCCCGCATTCCTGTGAAGCGGGCTTATCCGCCTCACGCAACCCTGGAGGACTGACCATGCCGATCGAAAGAATGGTAGTGACCAACCATGAACGCTGGGGCAACCTGGTGAAGACCTGGTCCACCGGCAAGAACTATCTCGAGGATGGCAACGAATATCCGATCCCGGCCAGCGTGGACGAGTTCAAGGAGCAACTCGCCAAGGCACAGGTGTTCATGACGGTGCCGGAGCGCTACACGCAGATCAAATTCGTGGCACAGGACATCGATACGATCGTGGTACGTTTGCCGCCGAAGTTTGCGATCGAGGATTCCGAGGAACGGCTCAGTAAGCCAGGCGCAACCTATCCGATCCCGCCGTTCTACAAGCGTCTATTCAACGGCATCGATCCGGTAATCCCCGAAGATGAAAAATTCCGGGTGCATGCCGAACGTATCGGCGACTACACGATCAGCTTCTGCTCCTGAAACTACGTGATTGGGACAGTTGGGCAATACCCTCGACCGGAAGCCCTGCGCCACGCAAACCATCGCGCAGGGTTTCCCACCGTGAACGTATGCTGATGGGATGCGCCTGCAGGGCCCAGCATGTCACGGCCTCGTCGGTCGGTGCGGATGATCCAACCCAGAACGAACGTATTCCGTTGAGGAAACGCTGGGCCTCCTCCCGCGCCATGGCCGGCTGCCCGAGGTGGAACAGCGTCGCCGCCCGCCATGCGGGCAGGATATGTATGGCATCGTAGGCGCGATCGAAGGCATCGAGGGCGCCGGCATAGTCGCCGCCGAGGAAGCGGATGGTGCCGTGGTAGGCCCATCCGAGATAGGGGGGCGCCGGCGAAAGAGCCAGCGACTGCTCGGCCCGCAGCCGAGCCTGCTCGATCGATCCGCAGAAAGCGTCATAGTGCGCAGAGGACAACAAGGTCCATGGGTCGTTGTCGTTCAGCTCGCAGGCGAGTTGCATATGCGGCGCCGCCTCGGCCTCGCGGAGCGCCATCACATAAGACCAGCCACAGCACAGATGCGCCCTGGAATCGACCGGATCCAATTGAACGGCGCGTTTCGCGAGTTCGAGCGTCGTCTTTGCCTTATCGAGATCACGGAACAGACCGGGGTGAACAAAATGCTCGTTATTGTTCATCTGCACGAGGCTGCTGTAGCAAGGCGAGAACGCAGGATTGTCCCGGATGGCATCGCGGAAGATGGTGACCGCGCGCTGCCAGCTTTCCGCATCGTATTTGAAATGCAAACTCTGCCCGCGCAGCCAGCGATCGTGGGCATCGAGCGAAATGTCGGGTTCGCCCGCAAGCCGCATCAGCCGCTCGGCCGATAGCTGCACGTTCAACGAGGTTGCGATCCGCCGGATGATGCGCTGCTGCGTCTCGAACCAGTTATCGAGACTTAGCCGGAGGCTTTCGCTCCAGACATAGATGCCGGTCACGTCGTCCCGCAGCACCATCACCATATTGATTTCGGTACCCGCCTGGTACGCGGTGGTTTCGATGCAGTATTGCGGCGCCGAATCCCGCTGCGAAAGTGCGACCGGCGCAGCCGGACCATCGATCACGCTCCATTCCCGGAAACGCACGAGGCACGCCGCAAGATGCAGGCCGAAGCCCTGCACAAGGTGAACACGTTCGCCGTCGATGCCATGCATCGCAAATGGCCGAAGCACGAGGCGAATCTTGGCCGGGGTTGCGAGGTGCCTGGTCTCCGTGCCGGCGCGACCAGGCTCATTTCTCGCGCCGACCGCCTGCGCGGCGGATTGAAGCTGAGTCCCGCTTCGGCTCACCGGCCGCTCGAAGGCGCCGAGCTTGATCTCGGCGACCAGCGCTTCCGTGGCTTGCGACGGCTCCATGCCATAATCGCGATCCAGCAAACTCCACAGCTCGTTGTAGATGCGCAACGAAGCCGCAACATCGCCCTGTTCGGCGTAAGCACGCATCAGGTGGCAGCATGCCTCTTCGTGGGTGGGATCGAGATTGACGATGGCTTTCGCGATCTCGGTTTTGGCGCCGGCGGCGATTTCGCTGGCGACCAGGCCGGCGCCGAGGCTGCGCATCAGCCTGTCATGAATGGTCTGACGTTTCGCAAGCACCCAAATCCGAAACGACGGATCAAGATCGTCCATGCCTTCGAGGATCCGCTCGCCCAGGCGCGAGACGTTGAGAAGCAGCGGGTGGACGCTTCCGCTTTCCGCGAGCCGGATCACGCTTTCGATATCGACCTCGACCTTCTCGGCATCGAGATGCACCGAGAGCCGTTCCGCGCCGAAGCCGCTATACCCGGCGGACTCAAACGCCGAGCGCAGTTCACGAACGACCTGGCGTAGCGAGGCGCGCGCTTTTTCCTCATCCGACCGGCTCCACAGCAACCCGACCAGCCGTTCGCGGCTTTCGCGCTTCGTCTCGGTCAAAGCCAGGTAGCTGAGAACGGCGTTCGCCTTCTGGGTTCGAAGATCGATCGAACGGCCATTGAGCCTGATGGCCAGGCGCCCGACCAAAGACACCGAAAGGCGCATGGCATTTCCGGGCTCTGCTTCGAGTTCCCTTGCCGGCAGGCGATAGGTATTCGCGAAGTGTTGCATCCGAAGTCCCGCGCCGCGGTTGCAATCTACATCAAGCCGACGCCACCGGTATAGACCGCACCGCCGCCTGTCCGCGCCATCATCGCCGCCAACCGCGGCGTAACGATCTCCGAAGGCAATGGCTGGAGGCCCGGCGCGATGACGCGCGCCGTCGGAACGGCGAAATGCGGGCGGGTCAGGTCGAGCCCGAAGACCTCGATGCCAAGTTGCGCCAGACGGTCTGCGATCAGTCGCAGAACGGTACCCGGGTCGGTCGCGCTGATAGCCGGGTGCCGTGAGTGCTCCGACTCCGGCTGCAGCAGCAGGCATCGATCGGCGTTCAGCATCGTCGCATGCTGCCGGTGAAGGTGGTCACGTGCGTTGAGCGCGGCTTCCCCGCGCTCCCTGCACTTGGCTTCGACCACCGCATGGGCCAGTTCGCCCTGGCACATTTCCAGAACGGCGGCGCGGGCGGCGGCCTTGAGTGTCGGCCGCGCGGCAAGGCCAAAGGCGAAGCCAAAGCCATCCGGCCTGCAGGAGACCGCGGCAACGCAGGGCACGCCGATATCCGTCGTGATATCGAGCAACCAGCACCGCCGCGCCGAAGCGCCTTGCCGCAACTGCGCCAACAAGGTCTCGGCCATGATCTGAGTCTCATCCCCAGGCGGGATGGATTTGCCGCGGTTGCCGCCAAGCCACCAAAGGCTGGCCGCATCCCGCTCGATCAGTTCGAGCAGGCCGTGCAGGGCGGCAGCGTTCCAGGACCTGCCGGCGGCCGATCCGGTGCCCAGCGGAAACGGCGGCCTGACCTCCTGCTGGGCCGCCGGCCGGCGCAGACACAGATCGGCCGGCAACAAGACCTCGCGGCCGTCGATCAGCCGCGTGGCGCGGTGCCACGAAAGATCAGCGTCGGGGTTCAGGCGGTGCGCCGAGAAGGCGGCAAGGAAGTCCCTGGCTTGCGGACCGAGCTTCGCAGCCGGGTCGCCAGCACGAGGCCGCTCGAGTACATCATTTGCGGTCTGCAATTGGGAAAGATACTCGATGCCTTCCCCGATACACCCCTGAAACGCCTCCTGCAGCGAGAGACCTACGCCGGAAACGCCGACGAGAGCACCGCCGGCCTGCAGGGGATCGGCGAGGACAGGATCGAATTCGGCTCCAAAACTGACCAAGCCGGGCGCGTCGGGGGCGGCAAGTTCAAAAACGCGCGCAAACCGGGATGCTACTTTGAGCAAATGGGCCCGGTGCCGCCTCTCCGAATCGGATTCGGCTCCGTTGATTTCGGTTGCGGTCGCATAACCAAGTTCCTGCAGCAGAGTCCGGGCGTCGCGGTTGTCGACGCCTTCCGCGTTGTCGCCAAGCAACACAGAGGCGGCGCGCGCCAACAGGTTTGGCATTGCATCTCAGCTCTTGTTCACGGTGGCCTCACGCCCGCTCCGCACAGTCGGGCGCATGGGGACTCTCAGTGTCCCTCCGGAGGAAGATATGCTCGCGAAATCCTTTGTCGTGGCCATGGCAGCCGATATTGCCCGGTCGGACTACGCAAAGCCAACGCTCATTCGCAGCCGCAGCCGCGAATGGCTGATCGCCTGCCGCTGGGGCCCCGACGGCGAATACCTGTCGATCGCGACGGCCGGTGCCATGCTGGACCCCAGCGGACGCGCGGCCCCCGACGCCATTGCCCCCATTCACAGCCTGTTTGGCGTGCTGGTCTCGGAATCCGAAAAGGAAGCGGCCAGCACTTTCCTGCTGGTGCGGCAGCTGCCAGTTCCGATCGAACTTGCCGGCACTTTCTTTCCGGCGGACGGATATGCGCGGCTGCAGCAGCGTGAAACGATCAGCCTGACTTCCAAGACCCGCTATTCACATAGTTGCGGTTGGCTGGACGGCCGCGAGGTCCGCAAGGACATCCCCGATCCGGCGCCGTCTTCGGCGGAGGCCATGGCCTGGCACATCGAGGCCAGACGCTGCGACTGGATCGGTGAATTCATCTCCCCGTCCATGCTGCGGGAAAAGCACACGATCCACGCAAGCGCGTGAAGCGATCGCAGCCACGCCACATGCAGTGATGACCGAATTGTTCTTGCTAAACCTTTCGCCGACGTCCGCGACGCGGGGTGGCGTCGGGGCGCGCGATCGAGGATATCGCCGCTTGCTGATCGGCGGCGGTTTCGACCAATTGGGCAATCGCACGACGCAGGCGCAGATCCGAAATTCGGGAAAAGGCCGTAAGAACCCGCAACGCATCGCGCCCGGCAAGCAGCCGGAACGGAGACTTCGCGTCGTCGGGCTTGTCCTTGGGTGACCCGAACAGTTCGCCGATCGAAATCCGCAGCGCAGAAGCGATCCGCGATAACCGGCTGGCGCCGACGCGATTGGTACCCTTCTCGTATTTTTGTACCTGCTGAAAGGCGACCCCGATCTTCCGGGCGAGATCGGTCTGGCTCAAGCCCAGATGGGTGCGAAAGACGCGGATCTTGGCTCCCACCATCACGTCGAGCGGGTCAGGCGTCCGAGCCACCATTACCAGTCACCTCTCGTTGCTGGCAAAACCAACCACAACTATAGGCGTCACCGGCGCGGGCGCGCAATCCTTTAAGCGGGGATTTCCCGGGGCGGAGCAGCCTCATGGGCCAGAACGCAGCGGCCCTCTTGATCGATTGTGACCGTCGTTCGCTGAGTGTGCAACGCAGCAAGAAAATCCTGCAAGACCGACCGGCTCTCCTCGGAAAGCCCAAACAATCCGCGCATCAGGTCGAAAAATCCGGGCTCTTCGCCGACATACAACAGCTCGAGCAATTCCGCGCTCGTGTACCTTCCCAAAGCGGAGAGAAGCCTTTCCGTCTCGTCGGTGGAATCGCTCTCGCGTACGCGCTCAAAATTGTAGATTACAGCCGTCATGGGAGCCCCTGTGCTTCGCCACGTCGATGGCCATCACGAACAAAACGAGATTGCGGGTGCCATCGTGAATTCAGCGTGATCGCCACCATCGAATTGCCGCCCGAACGAACGAGTTTCAGCCACCTGCGCCTGCGTCAAATTGAAACATTGCGGATGAACCAGCTGCTCGTTGCGCACTGCTTGCGATCGGCGCCTGGCGCATTCGATCGATCGGCTTGAGTATAAGCTCATCCGGTTGCGCCTTGGCGAACCCGAAGCTGGCAGAAGCTGGCATAGGCATCCTGCGCGGCGGGGTCACAACGCATTGCTGGGATAGGCCTTCCGGAAGACGCAGATCGCCTCGACCCGCGACGGAAAATCGTCTGCGCCGCGCAGGGCTGCTCCCGGGACATCCGCGTGCCGTCGGGATCGGGCCGCGACAACCGGGAATATCGGATCATCCGCGAAGTAACCTAAAGTACCGAACCTGGTGCGCCATATCAGGGGTTTTGCACGATTTACTGCGGCGCCGGGCAGCCTGCGACAATCTCGACAGGCCCTGTCACTACGGGTAGGGTCAAAAAAAATCATACCGGAGATACGCCATTGCAGGAGAGATTGAAGCTGAAACGCGACTACTACGCCGGGGGCCTGATGCTTGTGCTCGGCGTCGGCGCCGCGGTCATTGGCGCAGGCTATAAGGTCGGAACGCTCGCCCGAATGGGTCCGGGCTTTATGCCGGTGATGCTGGGCAGCGTACTGGCGTTTCTTGGACTCCTGATCGCCGGCACCGCGCTGGCCTCAACCGAGCCCGATGAAGTCAGGTTCCTGCCCGATAACCCGCAATGGTTCGGCTGGCTCTGCATTCTCGGCGGACCGGTCCTGTTCATTATCCTCGGACAATATGCCGGAATGATCCCGGCCGTGTTCGCCTGCGTCTTCGTCTGTGCCCTCGGCGACAAGACGGCGACCTACAAATCATCGCTCATCCTGGCGGCTGGTGTCACCGTATTCGGCGTACTGCTGTTCCATTATCTCCTGAGCATTCCGTTCCCGTTACTGCGCGGGGTTAACCTGTGATTTCAACCGCAATTACCGATCTCTGGTACGGCTTTGGCGTCGCGCTCGAGCCGCACAATCTGATGTACTGCTTCCTCGGCGTGCTGGTCGGCAATCTCGTCGGCGTGCTGCCGGGAATGGGACCCGTCGCAACCATCTCGATCCTGCTGCCGCTGACCTTCGGGATGCAGCCGGTGCCCGCGATCCTGATGCTGTCAGGCGTCTATTACGGCGCCCAATATGGCGGCGCGATCTGCTCGATCCTGCTGAATTTGCCATGTCATCCACCCCACGCGGTGACGTGTCTGGACGGCTTTCCGCTGACCAAACAGGGCAAGGGCGGCACCGCGCTTGGCATCACCATCATCGCCGCCTTCGTCGGCGCGTCGTTCGGCATCACCGAAATGATTTTCCTGGCGCCGTTCCTGGTAAAAATGGCGCTCGAATTCGGGCCGGCCGAAGTCTGCTCGCTGATGCTGGTCGGATTGCTCGCCGGCTCGACGCTGGCCAAGGGATCGCCGCTCAAGGGCATCGCGATGACGGTTCTGGGCCTTCTGGTCGGCATCGTCGGGTCTGACATCGAGACCGGACAGCCGCGCTTCACCTTCGGTATCACGGAGCTGTTCGACGGCGTCGAAATCATCGCGCTGGCGCTCGGCATGTTCGGCATCGCCGAGTTCATGAACAGCATCAACAACACCGAAACCGTGGACATGAAGTATGCCAAGGTCGGCATCTCCGACATGTTCCCGTCGAAGGCGGATCTCAAGCTGGCGTTCTGGCCGATGATCCGCGGCACCCTGCTCGGCAGCCTCTGCGCGCTGATCCCGGGCACCGGACCGACCATCGCCTCGTTCGTATCCTACGCCACCGAGAAGAAGATCTCGCGGACGCCGGAGCGTTTCGGTCATGGCGCGATCGAGGGTGTCGCCTGTCCCGAAGCGTCAACGCATTCCTCGGTGCAGGGCGACTTCATTCCCACGATGAGCTTAGGGATTCCCGGCGATACCGTGATGGCGCTGCTGTTGGGCGCGTTGATCATTCACGGCATCGTTCCGGGTCCGCAGCTGATCACCCAGCACGCCGACATCTTCTGGGGCCTGATCGCGAGCTTCTGGATCGGCAATATCCTGCTGGTCATCCTCAACGTGCCCATGATCGGCATCTGGGTGAAGCTTCTCAGCATCCCCTATCGCTACCTCTATCCGAGCGCGATGTTCTTTGTCTGCATCGGGGTGTATGCCGCCAATAACGACATGTTCCAGGTCGGCGAGACCGTTTTCATCGGCGTGATCGGCTATATCCTGCTGCGCCTCGATTTCCATCCGGCACCGATCCTGCTCGGCTTCGTGCTCGGACCGCGTTTCGAGGAAAACTTCCGCCGCAGCCTGCTGATCTCCCGGGGCGATCTGACGACCTTTATCGACCGCCCGATCAGCGCGTTCTTCCTGCTGATCTGCGTCGTGCTGATCGTGGCCCAGATCTATGTCTGGTTGCGCAAGCCGAAAATCATTCAGGAAGAAAAGGCAATCGAAGCCCAGGTGCCGGCCTCGCCCTATTCGGAGCTGGCCGAATAATTTCGGCCTTCACCGAAGCGCGCGCCCGGCATTTTGGATCGGCCCATTTTGGATCAGCCTGTATCGATCGCCGCGACTGCGGCGGCGATCGCTCTCGCGCTCCGATAGACAATTTTCCGCCGGCGCCGCCAAAGCGGATATCTTTCTCCTGTCGAAAACGGGCCTGCCGCGCCGCGGAACCGGTCGCGTTACAACGGCGAACACGCCGGCCGACATCACCACGGCCTTGAACGCCTGTTCAATCAGACGCTGGCCACGGCGCATAATACGAATTGATGGAGGGCCGTCCGCTGCGGGTTCAACCCGTCAGCATCCCGCTTTTCTCACGCGGCTCTTTCATCACGCGGCTTGGGGATGCTCACGGTCATCGATGGGCGCAACGCTCGATAGCGAGCCATTGCATTCCCTGAAACGGGAAGCGATCTCCTCCTCGGCTTTGTGGTGCCACATTTCCGCTTCGGCCAGCAATCGCCAGCTTTCGAGCGGGCGAAACACCGCGCTCTGGCGACACAAAGATTCCATCGCGCGGTAGCGAACGAGGTCATTCATCTCTCGTCTCCAACCTGCTTGCACCGATTACTTTACAGCCGATATCGGAACGGAGTCATCACAATTCTATACGGGAGAGTCCGCCGCTGAACTCGGGAACCGGATTGACTGGCCAATAGCAGGCGTTGACGACACCCGTACGACGCGCCCGGGAGGGACCTGCATCATTTCGGCGGGACCGACAGCGACGCCAGGGCAGAAACATCCTTGCTGCCGTCCAGTGCCCATATCGCATCGATCAAGGGCGCGACGTCGTGCCGCAGTTCCCAGCCGGCGGCGACCTTGCGCAGTTTATCCTCAATATCCCTATCGCTCATCGGATTGACGTCGCTACCGCGCGCCGCGGACTGCGATATCTTGTAAATCGTGCCATCCCCCGTGGTGATGTCGACCGCCGCGGCAATGGTGGAGAAGGCTGGATCCCTGACCACTTCGACCTTGCCCCGCAAGGCCAGCACGTTCGGATCGCGCACGCGGGCGTCGGTGAACTCATCGAGGCCCGCCTGGCCGGTTGCCAGGGCTGCCGCCACCGCGTGCTGCACGCTGACCTGGGACTCACGCCCCGTCGAAACGTCGGGGCGGTCGGTCCGGTCGCTGAGCAAGGGATTGCCGCGCACCACGACCCGCGCCACTTCCGCCGCCGGATGATCGCGCCGCCAGTCCAGCACGCAATCGAGCACCGGATGAATCACGAAACCGCAAGGGTACGGCTTGTAGGAGGTCGCCATGATCTCCCAGTCTTCGCCGAGCCCATCGGTAACCAGCGACAGGTCAGGCGTCTCGGCAATGGCATTATAGTAGCCCTGCACGCCTGCCAGCGGCTCCGGCGGACCATCAAAACCTTTTTCGGCCAGCAGCGCCGACCACAGGCCGTTGCGAGCCGCGTTGCCGACGCTCGCGCTTTTCGCCGCCGTGCCCAGGCATTCGCACAGCCCGGCCGCTTGCGTCGCCGCGGTTCCGAGCGCCCACACCATCTGCCGCTCGTCGAGGCCGAGCAGCTTGCCGGCGCCGCTTGCCGCGCCGAACACACCGCAGGTCGAGGTGATGTGCCAGCCCCGGCTGTAATGGCTGGGCGAAACCGCGAGCCCGATTCGGGCCTGGACTTCGTTGCCGAGGATAAAGGCCAACAGAAGATCGGGCCCGCTCACCTGCCGCAGCTCGGCCAGCGCCAGCAACGCCGGCGCGACCGGCGCAGTCGGATGGATCACCGTGCGCAAATGGGTGTCGCAGAAATCATGCACGTTGGCGCCGGCGGCATTGAGGAAAGCAGCGCTCAGGGCATCGATGCGCTCGGTGCGCCCGACGATGGTCGCCTGTTTACCGCCGGAGAATTCAGCCAGCGAGCGCAGCGCGATCTCGACCGGAGCGGTACGGCAACCCGCCAACGCCACTGCGAAGAAATTCATCAGAGAACGTTTGGCCTGATGCCGCACCGGCGACGGAATGTCATCCCACCGCGTCCCGACCACAAAGCGGGCAAGGCGCTGGGTCACGCCGGACCTGTGCAACATCATTATCCTCCCAGGATTTGGCGAGAGCATTGGCCGGCTTGCGCCAAAGCACAACAGCCCGCCCGGTAGACCGGGCAGGAAATTTTGCACGATGCTGACGCTGCAATGAAACAAGGCTTCGCATGGAAGCCCCCCATCCCCTGAGCGTTTACACGCCAGCGAGATAACCTATACATTCCTGACAACAACGATCAGCCGTTACCGGGGAGTTGAGACATTGGCGTTACCAAAGCATGTGTTGCCGACAACGGTAGTCGGAAGTTACCCGCAGCCCGATTGGCTGGTGGATCGCCAGATGCTCTCGAAGTCCGTGCCACGGACCCGCATGACGCAGATGTGGCGGATCCCCGATGCCTATCTCGAACAGGCGCAGGACGATGCGACGATCGTTGCGATCCGCGACATGGAGCGCGCCGGGATCGACATCGTGACCGACGGCGAGATCCGGCGGGAAAGCTATTCCAACCGCTTTGCGACCGCGCTGGAAGGGATCGATGCGGAAAACCCGGCGATGATCACCGCGCGATCCGGCCAGACCCCGGTGCCGCGCGTGGTCGGCGAGATCCGCCGCACCGGCCCGGTCGAGCTGAGGGACATGGAGTTCCTGCGCCGCAACACCGAACACGCCGCGAAGATCACCCTGCCCGGCCCGTTCACGATGAGCCAGCAGGCCAAGAACGAATTCTACAAGGACGACGAGGAACTCGCGATGGCGATGGCTGCGGCCGTCAACGCCGAGGCGCTGGCGCTGCAGAAGGCCGGCGCCGACGTCATCCAGCTTGACGAGCCCTGGGTACGCAACGACCCGGCGGCCGCCAAGCGCTACGCCGTGAAAGCGATCAATCGCGCGCTGCAGGGCATTACCGTTCCGACCGTAGTACACGTCTGTTTCGGCTATGCCGCGGTCGTGCCCGGCGAGACCAAGCCATCAGGCTATTCATTCCTGGGCGAGCTCGACGACACCATCGCCGAGCAGATCTCGATCGAGGCGGCACAGCCCAAACTCGATCTCGGCGTGTTGAATGACCTGTCGTCGAAGAAAATCCTGCTCGGCGTGATCGATCTCGGCAATCCGGAAATCGAGACCGTGGCCGTGATCGCCGATCGCATCCGCCATGGCCTTAAATATGTCTCGGCGGACCGGCTGATCCCGGCGCCGGATTGCGGCATGAAATACATGCCGCGCCATATCGCCTTCGGCAAACTCAAGGCGATGAGCGACGCGGCAGCGATCGTGCGCAAGGAAGTGAGCTAAAACGGAGACGCGCTTACGGGTTGGCCGGCTGCAATGCGGCGGCGGGAATTTCCCGCGCCATCGTATCGCGGCCGGCGCGGGTGCCGGTTTGCCAGACCGCGGCCCGCCGCTCGACCAGCCGGATCAGCAGGTTGAAAGCAACCGCCAGCGCCAGAACCAGAAGCACGCCCGCAAACACGTGCGAGCTTTCCAGAATGGTCCGGTAGCGCGAAATCAGATAGCCGATGCCGGCCGAAGAGATCAGCATCTCCGACACCACGACGCCGACGATCACCAGCGCGCCGCCGACCCGCAGGCCTGACAACACGGTGGGGATCGCGGCCGGAATCACCACCCGCAGGATGCGCTGGCTCAAAGTCGCCCCCATGCTGCGGGCCGCCAGCAGCAATTGCGGGTCGATGGTCTGGATGCCGGCTGATGTCGCCAGCATGGTGGGCAGGAACCCATAGATCGACGCGAACGCGATCTTGGATTCGGAGCCTATCCCGAGCCAGACCGTGAAGACCGGGTAGAGGATCACCAGCGGGACCGCATAAAGGCTCGAGACCATCGGCATGATCAGCACGCGCGGCCGCGGCAGGCTGCCGACGATGGCGCCTGCGAGAATGCCGCCACCGCAGGCGAACACCATAGCGATCGCGACCTCATACAGCGTCACGACCAGCGCGTGGCCATATTCCGGCGCGTCGTTCCAGCCCGCCGCCAGGGTCGAGGACAGCGACGGCAGGAACAGCTCGGGAATGAGGCCGGCGCGCGGCAGCACTTCCCACAGCACGATCAGCAGAACGATAATGAGGCGGCGCAGCGTGGTTGATGACATCGTGCGCCTCACGCCGACTTGCGGATATGGCGCCAGATCCGGTCGCGCAGGGTTCCGAAGGTGTCGCCGCTCAGCATCTCGAAGGTGCGCGGCCGCGGCAGCGCCACTTCGAGCCGGTCAACGATACGGCCGGGACGTGCCGACATCACCACCACCTCGTCGGCGAGATAGACCGCTTCAGTCAGGCTGTGGGTCACGAAGATGATGGTCTTGCCGGTCGCCGCCCAAATCCGCAGCAATTCATCGCCCATCGTCATGCGCGTCTGCTCGTCGAGCGCTGCAAAGGGCTCGTCCATCAGCAGCACCGGCGGATCCTGAACCAGACCGCGCGCGATCGAGACACGTTGCTTCATGCCGCCGGACAGTTCATGCGGATGACGCTTGCCGAAACCATCGAGCCCGACCAATTGCAGCGCCTCCTGCGCCTTGGCGCGGCGATCCTTTTTGGCGACGCCGCGCAAGGTCAACGGAAATTCGACGTTCTCCTCCGCGGTCAGCCAGGGAAACAGGCTCGGCTCCTGGAACACCACGCCAACCCGGTTCGGATCGGGAACATCGATCGGCGTGCCGCTCACCAGGATCGTTCCCGACGTCGGCTGCCGAAGCCCGGCCATCATCATCAGCAGCGAGGATTTTCCGCAGCCGCTGGGACCGACCAGGACGACGAACCGTCCCGGCTTGACCTCGAACGACACGTCGGACACCGCCACGACCTCCTGCCCGGAGGTCTGGTAGGTCTGACCGACGCCATCGATCTGGACCGCACCGGCGCGCGCGGCCGGCTTGAGCGCGGTTACGTTCGCCAATGGCTGCATCGCGTTTCCACCGATCTGACGAGCTCGTTAAAGGCCATCGCAATCGCTGCTATCATGAGCACGCCGGCCAGCAATTGCTTCATCTGGAAATTCTCTCCCCAGGTTGCGATCTGGTGACCGATACCATCGCGCGAGGCATACATCTCGGCCAGAATAACCCCGGTGAGATTGAAGATCATCGAAATCCGCAACGCCTCCAGCAACACCGGAAGCATGCTCGGCAGATAGACGCGATAGGCGGTCTGCGCCGCCGTCGCGCCATAGGAGCGCGCGACCGTCAGATGCTCGACCTTGACGGATTCGACCGCGGTCGTCGTCGACATGATCACGATGAATATCGTGGAGAAAAATCCGAAGCCGGCCTTCTCGGCAAAGCCGACTCCGAACACCAGAATGAACATCGGCAGGAAGATCGACTTTGGAATGCTGAAGGCGAAAAACAACAGCGGCTTGACCACTTCGGCAAAATAACGGTTTTCCGCGATCAGAAACCCGATCAGGGTGCCGATCGGCACCGCGACGACAAAGGCGGTCGCGACTTCGCTCGCGGTTACGATGAGATCGTTGCGCACGCTGGCGCGCTGCAACAGTTCCCACAGCATGACCAGCGTATCGGAGGCGGAAGGAAGCAGCCGGGGATTCACCGTTCCGGTCCGCGCCAGCATCTCCCATATCGCGAAAACAGCCAGTACGACGGCGGCGCGCGCGGCTTTTATTCCGAACGTGCCGGTCATCGTGTCGGCCTCAGGGCTTGGTCGGGACCGGCTTGAACCCGGTCGCGATGATCTCGGAGGCCGGCACCAGATCCTTCATGCCGCCGAGCTTGGCCATGTCGAGCGACAATTGCAGCGCCGCCGGCACGTCCGGTGCGGCCATGTCGCCATTGGTCTCGAGCTGCAGGATGGTGTTCTCGTATTCGGCGGCGGCGATGTCATCAGGCATTTCGTACAATTCAGCGATCATCTTGATCGCCGCTTCGCGGTTGTTGCGCATGAACATCACCCCGCCATAGAGCGCGTTCAGCGCCTTCTGCAGGACTTGCGGCTTTTCCTGCACATATTTGTCGGTGGCGATCCAGCCCGATGTGAGGTTCGGCGGCACGTCCTTGGCGTAATCGAGGATGGTGCGGGCCTCGCCCGACTTGGCGATCTGGAAGCTCAGCGGCGAATACACCACGGCGGCGTCGATGTTTCCGGCGAGCAGATTGGGCACAAGCCCACCGCCGCCGACCGGCACGCGCGTGAAATCGATCTTCTTCTCCTGCACCGTCCATAACGCCAGCAGGTCGGAGCCCGAGCCCGCCGAGGTAATACCGACCTTCTTGCCGTTGAGGTCCTTCACATCGAGCGGTGACTTCGTCAGCACCATCAGCTGCCAACCGAAATTGCCCATCGCGCCATTGGCGACGACTTTCGACATCACGCCTTTCTTGCGACCGGCGGCGGGCAGCGACGGCGCGTCAAGGATCAGGTCGGCAGCGCCTGCCGCCATCGCCTCGAACGTTTCGGCGCCACCGCGATAAATCGTAAGCTCGGCGGTAATGCCTTCTTTCTCAAACAGCTTTTGCGACTTCGCCGCCTCGGCCACAGTGGTCGGCCAGTAGGTCTTGGTCGGTAGCCCGATGCGGATCGTTTCCGCATGCGCTACCGCCGGCGCTGCCAGCAGCACAGCGGCGGTGACTGTCGCCAAAGCGCGGCGGCGGGTGATGGTCATGATGCGTTTCCCCTGTTGGTCTAGCGTGTGCCGCGGAGTCTTGGCGCTCCTGACACAGTCGTAAGAAGCCGCTTGGCGCGGCCTCCGTCTACCCCTCTCATCATCACCCGCCGGCCGCTGGAACACAACCAGCCGATCGTTTGAAAACGATGGGCTAACCGGTCTCAAGCTCCTTGAACGCCTCACGCGCAATACGGAAGCTGTCGATCCCGGCAGGCACGCCGGCATAGACTGCCACCTGCAGGAAGATTTCCTTGATCTCCTCCTTGGTGACGCCGTTTTTCAGGGCCGCCTTGACGTGCAACTTCAATTCATTTGGGCGATTGAGCACACTGATCATCGCCAGATTGACGATGCTGCGGGTACGGCGGTCGACGCCGGGCCGGGTCCACAACGCGCCCCAGCAAAACTCGGTCGACCATTCGGCCATCGTGCGCGTGAACTCATCGGCGCCGGCGATCGATTTGTTGACGTAGTCCTCGCCGAGCACTTCCTTGCGGACTTTCAGTCCCCGCTCAAACAGGCTGTCTTCACTCATGACGTATCCTTTTCTCTCAGGCTTCGTGGGATGGTTGGCATTTGGCTCGTGATAGCTTCGTGGGCCACGATGTGACTGGTTACAGCCAACGGCCGGTAAAGCACAGCCGCAATTGCAGCGCGCGAAGGTGGCCCGCCGTGCTTTAAACCGGGATCGCTCAGTTCGTCAGCGTTCCCCATTGCGATGCCATACGCTCGGCGCCGCGTTGCGACAGCGCGAAGATCGTAAAGGTCGGATTCGACGCGCCCGAGGTCGGGAAGATGCTGGGCCCGGCGACCCAGAGATTCGGGATCTCGTGGCTCTGGCCATAGCTGTCGACGACCGAGTTGGCGGCGCTGGTGCCCATGATAGTGCCGCCCATCAGATGGCTGGTCGGTATAGCCCCGCCGCGGGATACCCACGCCTCCTTGGCACCACTCGCCTTGGCGACTTTCAAGCCCTCGTCGAGATTGGCATTCCAGAGCGCCAGCGCATCCTGGTCGTAGCTGTGGATCAGCTTGCCCATGGGCATGCCGAACTCGTCCTTCTCGCTGGTGAGTTCGACACGGTTTTCCATGTTCGGCTGTTCTTCGCCGAAGGTCTTGATCCCGGCGAGCCCACGTGCGGCGCGCTTCATGTAATCGGCCAGTTCCGTTCCGAACAAATCGGCGCGCGAGCCCGCCAGATCGGTGGTCTTCAGCGCAAATCCCGCCGTGATGAAGGAACTGCCGAATGCGCCGGGATGGCTGGTCTTCGGATAATGCTGGTAGGACATATACTGCACGGCGATCGTGCCCAGATGATTCTTGATGTCCTCGTCGAACATGCCCCATGTCGACGCCACGTGGTGCGACATCATGAAATGACCGACCAGCCCACTGGCATTGCCGAGGCCCTTGGCATGCTTGTCGGTGGCGGAATTGAGCAATAGCCGCGGGTTCTGCCCCGACCAGGCCGCCAGCAGCACTACGCTCGCTTCCTGCACCTGCTTTTGCTGCTTGTCGTCGTAATATTCGACGCCGGTCGCGCGCGTGCCCGCCTGATTGGTGAGAACGCGCGTCACCGTGGAGAAGGCACGGACCTCGGCACCGGCCTTGCGCGCATCACCGAGATAGGTGATCTGCGGATTGGCGAGCGCGCCGATCGGACAACCGACATGGCACCAGCCATCGTAGAGGCACGCGGGCCGTCCGTTGAATTCCACCGAGTTCATGCCGACCGGCGCCGGCACCATCGGGATGCCTGCGGCTTCAAAGCCTTTCATCCAGATTTCGCCGTTGCGGAAGGTCTTCATCGGCGGCATCGGATAGGCTTCGCCAGCCGGCCGCCATTTTTCCTCGGCCTTGGCATCGCCGGAGACGCCGACTTCGCGGGCGACCTTGTCGTAAAATGGCGCGACATCCTCATAGGCGATCGGCCAGTCGTGCGCCCGGTTGTGCTCGCTCTTGATCCGAAAATCGGTCGGCAACAACCGTGGGAAGTTGGCGTAATAGTGCAACGCGGCACCGCCGACGCCCCATCCGCCCTGGGCGGTGTAGGCCATCGGGTTCTTGCCTTCGAGCAGTATAGGCGCGCCCGCAGGCTTGATGCGGCGGCCCCAAATCTCGGAGCTGATCAGATCGGACAGATCCCAGTCCGGCCCGGTTTCAAGCAACACCACCTTCTTGCCGGCTTTCGCCAGCACCGAAGCATAGACCGAGCCGGAGGCACCGGCGCCGACGATGACGACGTCTACTTTCTCGTTCGTCATCTCACCACCTCTTTTCCGGGGGGATATGCGGCATATAGGGAATACCGAGCGCCTCGTAGCCTTCCATGGTTCCGTAGACGACATCGACGGCGTCGGCGCGAAGCACGGCGTAGATCAGTGCGCCGGGCTGCTTGCCGGTCCAACCCTCGATCTTGTTTTGCCGCATCTGATCGACGAATGCGCGCTGATCGGCGGCCGAAGCTTGCGCGAAATCCTTGCCGAACATCTTAGCGCTTGCGCCGTCCACCGTCGTGACTGCGGCGCGGTAGAATTCCGCGAAGGGCGGGCGGAAGTTGAAGATACGGGCCTGCAGCAGGCTTTCATGCGCAGGCACCGACAATTGCTGATCGATGAAGTGGGCGATCCCGGATTCGCGCGCCTGTGGCACCAATGTCTCGCCAAGCGCTTCCAGCGTTTCACCTTGATGGGCGTCGAGCAACCGGAATGGCACACCGCGCGCCCGGGCTTCTCCCGGCGCCATTAAAATCTCGGCGCCACCGACCGTGAACGCCAGCGCGCCCAGGGTCGCGCCCTTCACAAAGCCACGCCGGCCAATGTCCGCCATCGCCATCTCCTCCCGGAGTTTTATTGTTTTTTAGCCGTCGCGAAACCGTGCGGCATTCTGGTCAGCGCGGGCCTCAAGTCAAGCTTTCCGGCGCGACGCCGCCCAAGAGAAAATGACGAACAGCCCTGCGGAATGGGCGGTCGGGAACGTCGAGCCCGTCGTCACGTCGAAGTGTTGGATTCGCGTGGCACGCTGGATTAGGATGCTGCGGTCATCCCCATCCAGGACCGCCTCCATGCAGCAGCAATTCGACCGCGCCGCCGAAGATCTTGGCAACTCGATCCATTTCGAACACGTCAACGTCACAGTGCCCGACCAGCGTCTGGCCACGCTGTTTTATGTCGCCGGATTGGGGCTGACGCGCGATCCCTATTTGATGGTGTCCGACAGCAACATGTGGGTCAACGTCGGCCGCAACCAGTTCCATCTGCCGAGCGGTGAGCCGCAGGTGCTGCGCGGCCATACCGGCATCGTGATCGCGGGCCGCGAGGCGCTGCTGGAACGGCTATCGGCGGTCGCCGGCAAGCTCGAAGGCACCGCGTTCTCGTTCCGCGAGCACAATGATTATGTCGAGGCGACCTGCCCCTGGGGCAATCGCATGCGCTGCTACGAGCCGGACGCGACGCGGTTTGGACGCATCTCGCTCGGCATCCCCTATGTCGAGTTCGACGTGCCGGTTGGCACCACCAAGGGCATTTGCGCCTTCTATCCCGAGATCATGGGAATGCCCGCCGAGCTGACGAACGGCGACGGCCACGTCGCGCGGGTGCAGATGGGCAAGGATCAATATCTGCAATTTCGCGAGACCGACCGGCCGCTGCCGAACTATGACGGCCACCACATCCAGATGTATATCGTCGATTTCTCCGGCCCCTATCGCAAGCTGGGCAAGCGCGACCTGATCTACAGCGAGGACAATCCCTACCAATATCGCTTCCGCGATATCGTCGATCTCGAAAGCGGCAAGCATCTGTTCACGGTGGAGCACGAGGTGCGCAGCGCCACGCACCCGATGTTCATGCGGCCGCTGATCAACCGCGATCCGGCGCAGAGCAACCGGAATTACGCCCATGGCTACGAGCAATCACCCTGGGCGATGGAACCGGACGAATACGACAAGCGGTAATCCCTATTATTGCGCCGCGGAACGTTCAACCGGCCCGGCGACATGGCTCCGCAAGGCTTTGACCATGCCGGCATCAACCGCAGGTGCCGTGTTGCCCCAGCTGTTGCGAATATAGGTCACGACCGCCGCGACCTGATTGTCGTCGAGACGATAGCCGAACGACGGCATCGCCGGCGATGTCGGGAACGCATCGGTGCCTGCGCCCCTGACGCCGGTCAAGACGACCCGCACCAACGTCGTCGGATCGGACTGCTTGACGATCGCATTGTCGGCGAGGCGTGGAAACATATGCTCGACACCAGCGCCGTTGCGGGTATGACAGGCCGAGCAGGTATCGACGAAGATGGCTTCGCCGACCTGCATGCGCGGATCCGATGCCGGAACGGCTGCGGGCGCCGGCGTACCGGCCGAACCGCGCTCCCTAAGGTAGACAGCGATCGCTTTCAGGTCTGCTTCAGCCATCTTCGAGGTCGAATTCTCGATGACATCCCTCATCGGTCCACTGGCGGTCGTGGTGCGCGTCTGACCGTTCTTGAGATACTGAACGATGTCCTCGACCGACCATTTGCCGAGACCGGATTGCTGATCGTTGGTGATATTCGGTGCGGTCCAGTCGTCGATGCGGTTACCCTGCAGGAACTGGCTGGCCTTGTTGGCCCCGAACGCGTTCAGCGGCGTGTGGCAGGCCCCGCAATGGCCGAGCCCTTCGACCAGATAGGCGCCACGATTGAACTCGGCAGACCGCTCCGGGTCCGGCACGAACGGGCTGGGTTTGAAGAACAGCGAATTCCACCCGATCATCAGCGCGCGAACGCTGAACGGAAACGGCAGCGTCCTGCGATTGACGGCGTTGGTGACCGGGGCGAGCGTTCTGAGATAATCATAGATCGCATCGGTATCTTCGCGCGTCACCTTGGTGAAATAGGGATACGGAAACGCCGGATAGAGGTAGCTGCCGTCCCGCCCCCTACCCTCATGCATCGCGCGCGAGAACTCCGCCTGGGTCCAGCGCCCGATGCCGGTTGCATCGTCGGGCGTGATGTTCGGCGTCATGATCACGCCGAACGGCGTTGCCAGTGCCAGCCCGCCGGCAAACGGCTTTCCGCCCGGCGCGGTGTGACAGGCCACGCAATCGCCAGCGATGGCCAGCGCGCGGCCGCGCTGGGCGATGACGTAATTGTCCGGATCGGCCTTGGCGCTGCCGATGGCGGCCAACGCAGCGAACAGAATCGTGCAATGCCACCTCATAGCTGCACCAGCGGGCCGGGTGACTTCAGATATTTCTTGATCGCATCGAGCGACCAGTAAGTCAGCGCGCCGACCGTGCCGGTCGGGTTGTACCCCGCATTCTGCGGAAACGCCGATGCGCCCATCACGAACACATTCGACACGTCCCAGGACTGCAAATAACGGTTCAACACGCTGGTTTTGGGATCGTTGCCCATCACCGCACCGCCGGTGTTGTGGGTCGATTGATAAGGCACCACCGACCACGGGCCGACCAGACGATTCAGCTGCGTCGTCTTGGCGCCCATCGCCTTGGCGATTTCATCGCAACGATCGGCCATCCAGTTCGCCATCTTGCGCTCATTGTCCTGATAATCGAACGTCATGCGCATCAGCGGGCGGCCGAGCGGGTCCTTGTAGGTCGGATCGAGATCCAGATAATTGTTGCGATAGCTCATCACGCTGCCCTGGGCGCCGACGCTGGTGACACGCTGATAGGTATCGTGGACCGCTTTCTTCCACTGGCTGCCCCAATTCGGCGTGCCACGCGGGGTCGGGTGATATTGAATGGGGCGCCCGTTGGTATAGGCGCTGGTAATAGATGCACCGCCAACGAAGCCATGCGGGCCATGATCGAAATTGTCGCTGTTGTAATCATCCGCGGCGACACCGAGCGAGCCGGCGGCCGCGAACGGGTTGAATTTGGCGTCTTCGAAAAACGCAGTTGAGCCGGAGCCGGTTTGATAGGCGTAATTGCGGCCGACGACGCCTTCATCACGCTGCCGGATCGTAGGGCTTGCCGATGCCCGAGAGCAGCAGCAGACGGACGTTGAACAGCGCGTAGGCGCAAACCAGCACGATATCCGCCGGCTGCTCCCACTCCTCGCCATTGGCATCGACATAGGTGACGCCGGTGGCGGTCTTGCCGTCGGACGACAGGTTGACCTTGGTCACTTCGCACTCGGTGCGCGCCTCGAAGGTCGGCTGGCGAACCAGCACCGGCAAGACGCAGGTCTGCGGCGAAGCCTTGGAATAATTGGCGCAGCCGAAGCGCTCGCAAAAACCGCAATAGGTGCAGGGCGCCATGCTGCAGCCGTAAGGGTTGGTGTAGGCAACGGAGATGTTGGCGGACGGCCGCGGGAACGGATGCAGGCCGAGACCGGAGGCCGCCTTGGTGAACAGCTCCTGGGCATAACCCTGACGCATCGGCGGCGTCGGATAGTCCCGCGCTCGCGCGCCTTCGAAAGGATTGCCGCCCGGCTGGGTCTGCCCCTTGATGTTGCCGGCCTTGCCGGAGATGCCCGCGACATATTCGAACTTGTCGTAATAGGGCTCCAGTTCGTCGTAGCTGACCGGCCAATCCTGGATGTGATGGTTCTCGGGAAAAATCCCCTCGCCGTAGCGCTCCATCATGTGACTGCGAATGCGAAAATCGTCGGGGAGAAAACGCCAAGTCTGCCCGTTCCAGTGCACGCCCGCGCCGCCGACGCCATTGCCGGGCAGGAAACTGCCCCATTTGCGGATCGGCAGCGCCGTCTGCGAGGGGTTGTTGCGCATGGTAAGTGTTTCCTGCTTCGGCCGCAGGAAGATATCTTGGCGCACGGCGTAGCGCAGTTCGTCCGGCGCGGTGCCGATGTTGAAATCGGTCGCGGTATCGCGCCACGGGCCGCGCTCGATCGCGACCACCTCCAAGCCGGTGCGCGAGAGTTCGTAGGCCAGGATCGATCCGGTCCAGCCGAGGCCGACAATGGCGACATCCTTGCGGGGCAGACGGCGGGCCATCAGCGGTCTCCCCAGGCGGGACGGCCCTGCATGCCGACCGGCGGCAGCGTATAGGCCTGATTAGGCTTCTCCATCACGTCGCGATAATCGTAGCGGGCGCCTGGAAATCCGACCAGCTTCCAGCCCGCCATGTCGCGATTGCCGCCATAGATCGGATCGGCGAAAAAGCCTTCCAGCGTATTGGCGTGGATCACCGAAAACAGCATCCGGCTGCTGAAATTCGGCAGCGTGATCTCGCCCTTTTCCATGCCGGCGAGCAGCTTGTCCTGCTCCTCGGCGCTCAACTGAACGAAACCGCGACCGCCGAAGCTGGTCTTGCAATAGGATTCCAGCGCCGCCAGCCCCTGGCGATATTGCTGTCGCGGAGTCAGCGGCGACTGCAAACCCTGGGTCGGCAGCGGAGCCGCGGCAAACGGCCCCTGCATATAAAGCCAGTCGTGCCCGCCATAGGGCCCCATCAACTGCCGGTCGATAAAGGTGGTGACGCCCGCATCCTTGGCGCCGGGGCCGAGCTCGTCGGTTGGAATCAACCTGTCGACGACCGCGTCGACGATGGCAGCTTCTTCCGCGCTGAAGAACAGATAGCCGCCCGGCTTCACCGGCACGACAGGATAGGCCTCGTTGGGATCCCACGGCAGAACTTTTGTCACCACACGGGCGCGAGCGCCGCTGGCCGTAATCAGGAGCGCCGCGCTTGCCAGGAGATTCCTCCGGGTGAGATGACCGGGGTGCCTGGCAGCCTTTGACGTGGGAGGCCCTGATATCGGGGGCTTTGAGGCGCGAGGCTTTCCGTCCGGCGAACCACTGCCCGAATGCGTCATCGATCCCCCCAAACCCTTTTTAAAGTCGATTTCTCAAGCCCGACTCCCGGCAGTCTGCACCTTTCTTGCCGACATGTCAGGGGGTGACAATCGGCGGTCGGATTTTTTTGTGGGTGCCGCTCGCAAACTTCGCCAGCCGACGGCAAGTGACGCAGCCCTACACCTAAACGGCCTAGCCTTGCAGGAAGTCGACAGCCTGCCGCCCGGCGATCTTGCCGAACACCAGGGCCCGGAGCACAGAAACAGCATTCGGTGCAGTGCCGTGAAAGTGCCCGGTGGTTTCCCCTGCCGCGTAAAGACCCGGAATTGGGCCGTCTTGTCCCAGGACTTCCGCCTTCTCGTTGGTCGCAAGGCCACCAAATGTATACGCAAGACCGCCGGCGAGGGGATAAGCGAGATATGGCGGCTTATCGATCGCGCGCGCCCAATTTGATTTCGGGGGACTCAATTCGCTACTCGCCGCAAGTCCGTCGCAACGCGTGGCATCGAAGCGCGCGGCGTCGCCGGTCGCTGCGGCATTGAATCTTTCGATCGTCTGTCGCAATTGGCGAACCGGAATGCCGGTCAGCGCCGCGAGGCCTTCGACCGTCGCGGACTGATGCGGCGGCACGTCCGACCTGATCGCCCGTTCAAACCCGGGAATATCGAACAGGCGGCTATCGAGAATAGCATACGCGATATTCTTCGGTCGTCCGAAATGGATGTCGCGAGCGAAAGCCTCCCATGTCTCGTGTACGAGCCCGCCGCCTTCGTCAAAAAAACGGCATCCATTCTGATCGACGACAATTCCATAGGGATATATTAGCACGACCGGCGCGGAATGCTGGCTGCGCGGATCGATCGGCTCGATGTGCATGCCGTTCCAGTCCCCCGAAACGTCAGCGCCCAGGTCCATGGCCATGCGGATTCCATCGCCGGTGTCGAAGCGCGTTCCCGGGGAGATCAATCTGATACTGTCCGCGGCCGGCCCAAACTGGGCACGCATCATCGCGCCATTGCCCTGAAATCCACCACAGGCAAGAACGACGGCGTTGGCATCAACCGTCGTGACGTGATCGCCGGATTGAATCTCAACGCCGTTGACGCGACGATCTCGGGCCAGCAGCCCGGTCGCTTGAGCTTCGTAGCGAAGCTTCACCCCCACCCTTCTGGCCGCGTCCGCAAGCTTGTCGACGATGGCGCGGCCGCCGCCGACCGGCTGAATCCGAGGCGGCCCGGCGGCAAGATAATAAACCGGGGTATCGAATGCGACGCCGTGGGTCTGAAGCCATCCAATCGTCGCGGGAGCGCGTTCCGCCAGTTTCCGGAAATAGCCTCGATCGGCCAACCCGCCCGATGCCTGATGCATATCGTCTTCAAAACCGGGCGCGAGCCGATCGGGTGCGGCGAGCCGCATGTAGGACGGACTCCACCGGGTGTTGCCACCCGCCTCACCTTCGCGCGATTTTTCGAGCAAGGTGATTTCAAGCAGCAAGTCACGGCTGCACGCCTGTTCGGCCGCCGAAACCGCCGCCGCAAGGCCGGCGGCGCCGTGTCCGATAATAACCAGCTTTTGAGGTTCTCGATTTATCGAGGCATCGCCAGTAGCTCCCTGAACGTCATGTGATGAGGGAGCCCCCATCGACGATCGATCATAGTAGGGTCACACCGCCAGCACGTCGCCGATCCGGCTGCGGATCAGCTCCCGCTCCTTCGTGTCCGTGGCCGCGTCGAAGCTGACGTCATAGGCGATGACAGCCGGACGCTTCAGCACCACGATGCGATCGCCGATCTCCAGCGCTTCGCTGATCGAATGCGTGATAAACACGGCGGTCTTGCCGTTTTCCTTCACCAGGCGGACGAACTCAGCGCGCAGCCGCCCCGCGGTCGATTCGTCGAGTGCCGAGAACGGCTCATCGCACAGCAGGATATTGGCATTGGTCGCGAACGCCCGCGCGATCGAGACGCGCTGACGCATGCCGCCCGATAGTGCATGCGGATAATCGTTCTCGTGCCCGCCGAGGCCGAGCTTGGTCAGCCAGGCCTGGGCGGCCGCGCGCCGCTCCGCCAGCGGCGTATCAAGCATTTCCAGGCCGAGTTCGACGTTCTGGATCGCGGTTCGCCACGGCAGCAGCCGATCGCCCTGAAACACGATCGCCATCTTGCCGCGAAAGGAGTCGAAGTCCGCAAAGGGATCGCGGCCGCTGACGCGCACATTGCCGCTGGTCGGTTCGGTCAACCCTGCGATCATGTTGAAGATCGTCGACTTGCCGCAGCCGGTCTTGCCGAGGATCGCCAGCATCTGGCCGGGGCGCACATCGAGGTTGATATTGTCGACCGCACGGTACGCCGCGGCGCTGCCTGGTTTGCCAAAGACCTTGCAGACCTGATCGAGGTGAATGGCCGCGTCGCTCGGCGTCACGATATCCCTCATATCGCACGCTCCGACACTGCACGATAACGGAAGGCGGTATTTTCGATCAGCGTCAGGATGCCCTGCACGATCAGCACGAAGAACACCAGTTGCAGCGTCCAGGCCAGCGCGCCGGCCATGTCGAACAATTGCTGCTGCTGCAACAGTTCATACCCCACGCCGCCGGTGGCGCCGACCAATTCGGCTACGACGACCACGCGCGAGGCATTACCGAGATTGACTTTCCACGCCGTGAGAATGTCCGGCAGGATCGCCGGCGCGATCATCACCCGGAACAGCTTCATCCGGGTCGGCCGGAAACTGAACACCATCTCCATCAGGTCTCTCGACATCGCACGCAGGGCGCCAAGAACCTGAAACGTGAACGCCGGCAGCGTCGTCATTACCATGATGAAGAAGATGCGAAACTCGACGCCGTGAAACCAGATGATGGCAAACACAACCCAGGACAGCGCCGGAATGCCCTGGAACAACGACAGGATCGGCGAAAGAAACTGATCGACCGCGCGGGACCGCACCATCGCCAGCGCCAGAAGCCCACCGACGATGAAAGCGCCGGCGAGCCCCGCCAGAATGCGAAGCACCGTCGCCAGCACGTCGGCGAACATCGACCCCGTCGTAAAGATATCGATGCAACGCCAGAACACATCGATCAGCGACGGAAACAGGAAACGAGGAAAAAACAACGAGGCGAATTGCCAGAGCAATATCACCACGACAAACGGCAACACCGATGTTCCCAGCCGTTTTGCTGTTCCTAACAACGTCATCGCCATTCGCGACGACCCGGTCCGGGATACGGTTTCGCTCATTTCCCGGGCGCCTGATAGATCGTCGAGGCGGCGGGATCTGCCGGCAGAAAGGAAATCGATTTTCCGGCGGCGTAAACCGAGTTGATTTCCTTGCGGACGTCGGAAGCCCACTTCACGTTCATGCCGAGGCGGTCATTGGCCTTGATGAGATCCGAGATCGCTTTCTGATCGTCAGCTGTTCCCTTCGGCGCGATCAGCTTCGACGCTTCCTCTGGGTGAGCCGTCACCCAGTCGGCGGCTTCCTTGTAGGCAGCATAGAGTTTCGGGATCAGCTTCTGGTTTTTCTCCGCCCAATCGACATGGGCGGCAACACCCAGATAGGGAATGTTGTTGCTGCCGGTGAATTTCTTCCAGCTATCGGCGATCCCGATGTCGATCGTCCGCATCTCGCTCTTCTTCGACAGAAGTGTCGTATAGGCCGGCTCCCAGAGCTGCACCGCCGCGGCGCGATCGGCCATGGCGTAGCCGATCAGACCTGGCGTGGCGGTATTGACGACGGAGAATTTCGAGGTGTCGGCGCCGAGTTGCCGGGCGAACCAGTCGAACATCACATAATTGGTGGTGCCCTTGGCGGCGGCGAGTTCCTTGCCTTCGATGTCCTTCAGGGTCTTGATCTCGGGCCGCGAGGTCACGACCGTTCCCCAGAAATCAAACAGATTGAACAGATACGTCACCTTGACGCCGCGGGTGTCGGCGAGACCGACCGTCAGCAAGGACGCACTGCCGCCGAGCTGAAATTCGCCGGAGTTGAATTGCGCGGTATAGGCGTCGGGCGTGCGTTCCTCGAATTTGATCGCAAGGCCGTTCTTCTCGTCGAGTTTTTGCGCCTTGATCACCGGCGGCAGGAAAGCACCAAGCGAGGGGGGCCCGAACACCACGATGGACAACGGCTCAGGCGCCTGCGCCAGGGACGGTGTCGCCGAAAGCAGCGCTGCCGCGTACGCCAGACTGGCAATCATCTTCTTCATGAACCGTCCCTCTCCGACCGTCGCGCCAAAACTATTCCGCAGCACCTTCCACGGGTGTCTCGAATTCCTTGCGAAGTGCGGTAAAAAATCGTCCGACCAGATGCTTGGAAACGCTGCTGAGAATGCGCTGGCCGACACCGGCGACCAGCCCGCCGATTTCGCCGACGCCCTGATAGGTCAGGCGCGACGTATCGGGGCCATCAGGCGCAATTTCAAAGCGTGCGCTGCCGTTGCCGTGCCCCAATGTCCCGGCGCCGGAGACCTTGATGCTGCACGCCTTCGGCGGCTCCTTGTCCGACAGCGCGATCTCGCCCTCGAACGAACCGCCGACCGCGGCAACGCGCAGCTGCATCTCGACCTTGTAGGCATCCGGCGCGATCTCGATCATGGCCTTGCAACCGGGAATGCAGCGCGTCAGCACGATCGGATCGTTGAGCGCCTTCCACAGTGCTTCGACCGGAGCCCGAATGGTCTCGTTGCCGCCAATATCGAGCTTCACGTGCGAATTCCTCTCACAGGCCGAACAGCCGCTGCACAAGGCCGCCATTGATCGCGGCGCGTTCCGCGTCGGAAAATTTGGTCTCGGCGACGATTTTCGTCGGCGCAAGGTCTCCGATCGGGAACGGCATATCCGAACCCATCATGATCCGTTCAGCGCCGACGATATCGGCGAGGTAACGCAGCGCGCGCGGATCCTGCACGATGGTGTCGTAATACATCGCTGCCAACGCCGCGTCGGGATCGCCGAGCTTGTCCTTGTCGAGCGAATAGTTGCGGCGCAGCCGGCCGATCACATAGGGCAGCGCCGCGCCGCCGATCCCGGCGACGATTTTCACCTGCGAATAGCGAGTGACGTGACCAGCATAGATCAGTCGCGACATCGCGATCAGCGTGTCGGTGATGCGCCCCACCGCGTTGGCCATGCCGTAATCATGGACGCGGTCGTCGCCGCTCTCGAACACCGGATGGATAAAGATGATCGACCCGAGTTCGTTGGCCGCCTCCCAGAACACGTTGAGCGATGGGTCATCAAGCACACCGCCCTTGCCTTTCGGCTGCGTGCCGATCATCGCGCCCTTGAAACCGGCGGCATGCGCCTCGCGCAGCACTTCCGCGGCGCGTGCACCGTCCTGCAACGGAACCGTCGCCATCGGCACAAAGCGCGGCTCCCGCATCGCGGTTTGCGCCAGATGCGTGTTGATCAGCCGCGACCAGGCCGCACCTTCCGCGGCCGGGACTTCATAGGCAAACATGTCGAGCCAACCGCCAACCACCTGGCGTTCGATCTTCTGTTCGTCCATCCATTTCAGGCGGGCGCCCAAATCGCTCAGGGGCTTTGACACCGGCCGGGTCGGCTTGGCGCCGGCAAAGGAGAAACCGAGGCTGCCGCTCTCTTCGATCAGACGGATCGACGGAAACTGTGCGGCTTGCGAACGGATCGCTTCCAGCAGGCTCGGCGGCACCAGATGGGCGTGACAGTCGATGATCATTGGTTTTGCTCTTGATTCATTTGGCTTGCTGTTGGGGTTTGCCTTGTTGCGCATCGGCGATCGCGTCGCCGATCGCGGAAATGCGGATCGGAAGCTTGTTGAAGGAAATACCGAGCGGCGACACGCAATCATTGACCGCGGCCGAGATCGCGGCGGGCGAGCCGAGGTAGCCGCTCTCGCCGGACCCCTTCTGGCCGAACACGGTATGCGGCGACGGCGTGCAATGATGCACGATCTCGACCTCCGGCACCTCATGCGCCGACGGCAGCAGGTAATCCATGAAGCTCTGGGTAATCAGATGGCCCTCGTCGTCGTAGACGAATTCCTCCAATAACGTCGCACCGAGCCCGTGCGCGACCCCGCCCAATGTCATGCCCTTGACGATGTGCGGGTTGATCACCGTGCCGCAATCGTGGCCGATGACGTAGCGCTTGATCTCGGGCTTGCCGAGTGCGGGATCGATCGCCATCAGCACCACATGAAACTCGAAGGAATGGCATGGATACATCTGGACGCGGCCGTTTTCCGGCAGCTTGTCGCCGGTCGGCACCTGCATCACATGCGTAACCTCAAGGCCGGGCTCCATGCCCTCGGGCAACAAATGATAATTGCGATGTCCGATGTTGACGATTTCGGCCCAGCCGAGCTGTTTGCCGCTCTTGGGATCGGTGACGTTACCGCCGGCATAGACCACCTTGTCTTCACCAAGGCCGAATTGATGGGCCGCGATCCGCGTCAGTTTCGACTTCAGCTTTTGGGCCGCATGGAAGGCTGCGCCGCCGAGCATGATCGCCATCCGGCTGCCGACCGGTGAGTTCGATGGCAGGCAGGCCAGTGAATCGGGCCGCACCACGCGGATCAGATCGGGCTCGATCTGCAGCACTTCGCCGATGACGGTCGAGACCAACGTCTCATGTCCCTGCCCCGACGAGGTGTTGTGGATGGTCACGGTGACAAACCCGAGCCCGTCGATATTGATGCGGCAGGAGTCCATCCAGGTCGTGGTGGTGTTCTTTTCGTTCAGCAGCGGCTCGAACGACGAATTGCCGCCGCTCGGCTCCAGGCAGGCCGCGATGCCGATGCCGGCCAGCATGCCGGAGGCGCGCAGCCGGTCGCGCTCTTTTTCCATCCCGGCAAAATCGATATGCGCGAATACCTTGTCGACCACCGTGTGATAATCGCCGCTGTCGTAACTGCTGCCGCTCGGGATCAGGTAGGGGAACTCTTCCTTGCGGATAAAGTTGCGGCGGCGGACTTCGATCCGCTCGAGACCGACCGCCGCGGCCACCTTGTCGATCGCGGTCTCGATCGCGTAATTGGTCGGCGCCTGGCCGAAGCCACGCACCGCTTCCTGCACCGCCTTGTTGGTGGTGACGGATTGCGCGCGGTACTGCACGCTCTCGATCTTGTAGGGGCCGACGATCGCGCCGATCGGCTTGCCCAACTGGAACGGCGCTCGCCCGGCATAGGCGCCGGCATTGTCCAGCGCGCGGATCTTCATCGACTTGACGATGCCATCGTCATTGAAGGCGACTTCGACATCGAAAATGCGTTCCGGCCCATGGGCGTCGCCGCCGCGCATGTTTTCCAGCCGGTCTTCGATGAAACGCACGGGTCGGCCGAGCCGCCGCGCCAGATGCGCCACCAGCACGGTCTGTTTGATGCCGCGCTTGACACCATAGCTGCCACCGACATCGACGTCCTGATGCACACGCACATTGTTGGCGGGAATCCGCAACGCGCGCGCAATCTGGTCGGGATATTTCGGCATCTGGATCGAAGCCCAGACGTCCAGCATCTCGCGCCAGGGATCCCAGGACGCCGCGACACCAAAAGTCTCGATCGGCACGGTCGAATTGCGGCCCCAGGTCACGCGGAACGAAAGGTGATGGGGGCTTTCGGCAAAATGCTTGTCGACTTCACCCCAGACGAAGGTGCGATCCAGCAGCACGTTGGAACCGTGCGCCGGATGAACCGGCGGACTGTCGGGTAGCAACGCCTGCTCGGCATTGATGACGAACGGCAGTGGCTCGTAAGTGACGCGAAGTTTTTCGGTCGCATCTTCCGCCAGCGCACGGCTATCGGCGACCACCGCTGCCACCCATTCGCCAGCATAACGCGTCTGTCCGATCGCGAGCGGATGACGCTGCACCTTGGGCGTATCCAGGCCATTCATCAGCGGGTCGGTCGCGGCAGCGAGTTCATCGCCGGTCAGCACATAATGCACGCCGGGCATCGCCAACGCAGCCGAGGCATCGATTGAGACAATGCGCGCAGCCGGATGCTGCGACGGCAGGATCGCGACATGCAGCATGCCTTCAAGGGCCACATCCGCAACGTAATAGCCCCGGCCGGCGACGAAGCGGCGATCCTCGCGAACCCTGCGATTGGTCGAAACAAAACGGAAGACTGCGGGATCGGCGGTCATTTCGCCTCCACGACAGGTTTATCGGCTTCCGCTGGCATACTGTGCCGCGGGCGCGGCGTGTTGGCGATGCGCAACCGCGCAGCCGCAAATTCGACGGCTTCGACGATCTGGCCGTAGCCGGTGCAGCGGCAGATATTGCCCGAGATCGCCTCGACGATATCGTCGCGGGTCGGTGTCAGCGTGTGCTGCAGCAGCGCATGTGCGGCGAGAATCATGCCGGGCGTGCAGTAACCGCATTGCAGGCCATGCGTCTCGCAGAACGCATCCTGCAGCACGCCGAGTTCGCCCGGCGCGGGCGCCAGACCTTCGATCGTCGTGATGTCGTAGCCGTCCGACTGCACCGCGAACATCAGGCAGGATCGCACCGGCTCGCCATCGACCAGCACGGTGCAGGCGCCGCAGACGCCGTGCTCGCATCCCGCGTGGGTGCCGTTCAACAGAAAATTCTCGCGCAGTGCATCGAGCAGCGTCTTGCGCGGCTCGACATCAGCGGAACGGTTGACGCCGTTGATGCGCAGATTGACCTTCATGGCGCGCCTCCAATCGATTTGGCGGTCGCATTGACGCGCGCTTGTGCCAGTGCACGACCGCAAAGCGCGACCGCGACGCGGCGGCGATAGGCCGCGCTGGCGTGCAGATCGCTCATGGCGTCCAGGTCAACCGAGGCCGCGTTGACCGCTTCATTTATCGAGGCGGAATCAAGCTTTCCGCCGAGCAGCGGCGACATGTCGAGCCGCAGTGGCCGATCACCGACGCCGCCGACGCCAAGCGCGACCTCGATGCAGCGACCATCATCGTCCAATGCGACCTGCGCCGCAGCCGCAACGAACGCGAAATCCGAACGCCGTGCGCTGATTTCGAAAAATCCGACACCCACGCGCCGGTGCGACCAGACCGGAAACCGGATCGCGCTGACGCATTCGCCGGGATTGATCGTCGTCAGCATCGGCCCGATGAAGAAATCGTCCGCCGGCATCGCGCTCGGACCATCGGGCGTCGCCAGCATGATCTCGGCGCCGAGCGTCACCGCCACCAGCGGAATCTCGGCCGACGGGTCGGCGTTGGCGATCGAGCCGCCAACGGTGCCGCGATTGCGGGTCGGGGGATGACCGACCCACGGCAACACCCGCGCCAGCATCGGCACCGATGCCCGGATCACGGGATCGCGTTCGGCGCTCGCCTGACGCGTGGTGGCGCCGACGACAATGGCGCCCTCCTCCTTGCGAATGCCTGATAACTCCGGCAATCGCAGGATGTCGATCAATCTTGCCGGACGAGCCAGCCGCATCGCCAGCATCGGCACCAGCGTTTGGCCGCCGGCGATCACCCGCGCATCCTCATCCTCGGCCAGCAACGCGCAGGCTTCGGCGAGCGAGCTGGGCCTGACGTAATCGAACGGGGCAGGTTTCATGAATACGCCTAGCCCAGCGGCAGACCGGTCATCGCCGGTGACAGCACCGAGATGACCTGGCTCTTCAACAACGGGCCTTCGGTTTCGCTGGCCGCTTTTAGGGCGACCCATTCCGGATCCGCGCCGAAGGCGGCCCAGGCTTTCTTGCGCGCGTCCTCGTCGGCGAAGCGCGTCATGTAGGTCAGGCGGCCGTCTTCGGCCGGCGCAGTGAATACGCCCACCAGTTCGATGCCGTGACGCGGGAAAAATTTGGTCGCGACGTGGTCGCAGAACCGGCGACGCATCGCGTCCGCGCGGCCTTCCGCGGCTTCATAGACCCGGATTTCGTAGATCAACGCGCGCTCCCATTTTTTTCCACCGACAGCTTGTCAGAACCCGCCGCCTTGCCGCGGACGATAGAAGCCGCGGTTGGAAGCTGTCAAACATAAACTGAGGCAATTGGTCAATTTCGTAGGATTGAGTTGGTTCAATCATACAATTGAAATGGTCGCGACCCTTCAGAAACTATAGTAAAAACAATAAATTATAAAAATCTAGATCTGGGAGTTGGCAATAATGTCATGGCAGGCATCCAAAACCTGTGTCAAATATTGCAACAATTCCTGAATTGTACTAGTCAATGAAAATGAGCGCCTACGCTTTCCCGGATAACGAGAAATGACCGACTGGGTACCCACACTCGTTTCAATTCAGGGGCCGCGCTATCTCGCTTTCGTGCTGGCGCTGGAGGCCGACATCGCGTCGGGCCGCGTCAAGCCGGGCATGCGGCTATTGCCCCAGCGCGATATGGCGCAGCGACTCGACCTCAGCGTCGGGACGATTTCAAAAGCCTACGCGGAAGCCGAGCAGCGCGGATTGATCTCAGGCGAAGTCGGCCGCGGTACCTTCGTGCAGCGGCGGCGGCCCGAGGCGCGCGGGCACGGCACATCGGACACCACGATCAATCTGGCGCTGAACGTGCCGCCTTACACCGGCGAAGACGACGTCATCGCCTCAGTACTTTCGGAGATTATCGCCGACGGCGAGATGTCGAACCTGCTCGGCTATCTGCCGCATCAGGGGTTGCGCCGGCATCGCGAGGCGATGGCGACGTGGCTGGCCTCGCTCGGCATGACTGCCGACGCCGACCATCTCTTCATCACCCATGGCGGGCAGCACGCTTTGTCGATCGCGCTGGGCATGGTTTCGCAGCCCGGCGACGTCATCCTGACCGAGAGCTACACCTATTCAGGAATGCTCGCGCTCTCGGCGCAGGGCGGCTATCCGCTGCACGGCGTCGCCACCGACGCCGCCGGGCTTGTCCCGGAAAGCCTCGAACGCGCGTTCAACGAAACCAAGGCCCGCGTGCTTTATTGCATGCCAACGCTGCAAACCCCGATGGGATCGGTGATGCCGCCGGAACGGCGGCAGGCCATCGCCGATATCGTTCGCAGGCACGATGCCTATTTACTGGAGGACGACGCCTACAATTATCTGCTGACGCCGCCGCTGCCGCCGGTCTCAAAGCTGATCCCGGAGCGAAGCTTCTACATCATCAGTTTCGCCAAATGCCTGGCGCCTGGCTTACGGATCGCCGCGATGATCGCGCCCGACGCCTTTCGCGATCGTTCGATCAACGCGCTGCGCGCCACCGGATGGATGGCGGTGCCTGTGATGGCCGAAGTGGTGGCGCGGCTGATTCACAATGGCGGCCTTGCCCGCCAAGCGCGGCTGAAGCGCGAGAAGGCATTGGTGCGCGACGCGATCGTGCGCCGCGTCCTGAAGGAATGGCTTCCGGCTGCACCCGCGGCACCGGGTTTTCATACCTGGCTGCCTTTGCCCGCGGGCCGCACGCTGGCGGCGCTGATCGCGCAGGCGGCACAGGCTGGCATTACGCTCGCGCCGCCCGGCGCGTTGCGACGGATGGAAAGCGAAAACCTCGGCGTCCGGCTCTGTCTCGGCGCGCCCGCAACCGAAGCCGACCTCGAGCGCGCGTTGATCGAAATCCGCAGAATTCTGGAAATGGCTGAAGCGATCTCTTTCGTCTGAAACAAAAATCAAAAGAGTATGGGGAGTAGACCATGTGGAGGACAGTCACCGCGCTTGTTGCCGCTGCGCCCCTGATATTGACAAGCGTCGCCAAAGCCGAGCCATGGCCGACCCACCCTCTCACCATGATCAATCCCTTTGCCGCGGGCGGTCCCAATGACGTGGTGGCGCGGCTGTTCGCTCAGCGCATGGGCGAAGTGCTGGGACAGCCGATCATCGTCGAAAATGTCGGCGGCGCCGGCGGCATGAACGGCGCCGATCGTGTCGCGAAAGCGGCACCCGACGGTTACACCTTCTTGCAGGGCACGGTCGGCACCCAGGCGCAGAACCAGACGCTGTTCAAGAAGCCCGCCTACAATTCGACCACCGATTTCGCGCCGGTCGCCTTGATCCTGGAGGCACCGCTGGTGCTGATCGCGCGCAAGGATCTTCCGGTCAAGGACATGAAGGAATTCGTCGCTTACGCCAAGGCCAACAAGGACAAGATGCAGTTCGCCTCCGCCGGTACGGGGTCGGCGATCCATCTCGGTTGCGCGCTGGTCAATCTGGTGACCGGGCTCGACGTCGTCCACGTTCCCTTTCGCGGCGCCAATCCGGCAATGCAGGATCTGATGGGCGGCCGCGTCGACTATCTCTGCGACATCATCACCACGGCCAAGCCACAAATCGATGCCGGTGCCGTGAAGCCGATCGCGGTGCTGACCAAGGAACGATCCGCGGTTTTGCCCAATGTGCCCACCGCGATCGAACAGGGCTTTGACGTAGAAGCCTATACCTGGAACGCGTTCTTCCTGCCAAAGGGCACGCCCGAGCCGATCGTGCGGAAGCTGCGGCAAGCGACGCTGGAGGCGATGAAGACGCCCGCCGTCCGCGAGAAACTCGAAGCGGCTGGCCTGATTTTTGTGTCGGACGATCGTACGACGCCTGAATATCTGGCAAAATTCGTCGACAGCGAAATCGTCAAATGGGCCGCCCCGATCAAGGCCAGTGGCGCTACGTCCGACTGAGCGGGCCCACGCCGAACCATCGCAGCGCGCACGCGCCGGTTCCGCCGAGGACTGGCTGACACCTGTAACCCCAGGTGGCACCATCACCATTTCACATCGTTCCATGGTTTATTGTATCCTGCCTCGGCCTGGTTCGCTGCTTCCTCTCTTGGCCGGCGACAAGAAATTCAGAAAAGCACGGGGGACCTGGTCCACCGAGGCTTGGTTCAGGAAACATGGTCAGCTCAGCAAACCCACGGATATGCCGTCCACGTCGAGTTCTGGATCTGCCCGGCAATCTCGGCGCCGGACTGGCCGCAGCTCTGATGCTGTTGGCGTCGATATCGGGCAGCGCCTTCGCTGAATCGAATTATTCCTTCGATAGCACGCCCGGAAAACTGCCGAAGACGGTTATTCCCGTCCACTACGCGATCCAGCTCACGCCGGACATCGAACACCTCACGATCGCCGGCGACGAGGTCATCGATATCGAGGTGCGCGAGCCCACCTCGCGATTGATCCTCAATGCGGTCGATATGTCGTTCACCACGGCGACCATCGACGACGATGCGCAACGCGCCGACGTCGCGCTGGATACCGCGACTGAAGCCGCGACGCTGACCTTTGCGCAGCCGCTCACGGCAGGCGCGCACCGGCTGCGCATCGGCTTTACGGCCAAGATCAACAGTTTCGGACGAGGTCTTTTTTTCGTCGATTACCCGACCAGCCAGGGCCAAAAGCGGCTGCTCTCAAGCCAGCTTGAACCCGCCGACGCAAGACGTATCTTCCCATGCTGGGACGAGCCCGCCTTCAAGGCCACGTTTGCATTGACGGTGACGGTGCCCCGCACCTTCATGGCGGTGAGCAACATGCCGGTGACCCGCGAGGAGCCGGTTGCACCTGATATGAAGCAGGTCGCCTTCGCACCGACACCGAAAATGTCCAGTTACCTGTTCGTGCTCACCACAGGCGAGCTGGAGCGGATCACGGCACAGGCGGGCGACACGACGATCGGCGTCGTCACCACCACCGGCAAAAGCGAACACGGACGCTTCGCGCTCGAAAATGCGGTGAAATTGCTGGACTACTACAACGACTATTTCGGCGTGAAATATCCGTTACCCAAGCTCGATTTGATCGCAGTGCCCGGCGGGTTCGGCGGCGCCATGGAAAACTGGGGCGGCATTACATTCTTCGAGAGCCGGCTGCTGTTCGATCCCGCCACCAATGCGGATACCGCGCGACGCGGCATCTTCAGCGTGCTGGCGCACGAGATGGCGCATCAATGGTTCGGCGATCTCGTCACCATGGGCTGGTGGGACAACCTCTGGCTCAACGAGGGCTTTGCAAGCTGGATGCAGGAAAAGGCCGCGGAGCATTTTTATCCGGAATGGCGCACCTGGCTCAACGGCTACGGCCAGAAGCAATACGCCATGACCCTCGACGCGCGGCGCACATCACATCCGATCCAGCAAGCGGTCGCCGACCAGAGCGAGGCCAACACCGCCTTTGACGGCATCACCTACAATAAAGGCCAGGCGCTGATACGAATGATCGAAAGCTATCTCGGCGATCAGGCCTTCCGCGATGGCATCCGCACCTATATGGCCGCCCATGCCTATGGCAACACCACGACCGCCGATCTTTGGCAGGCCCTCGAAGGCGCGGCCGGCAAGCCGGTGACCGGCATCGCAGCATCCTTTACCGAACAGGCCGGCGTGCCGCTGATTATTGCAGAGACCATTTGCAACGGCGCCAAACAGACCCTGACGCTGCGGCAGGACCGTTTCGTGATCGCCCCCGCAGCGACCGCGTCCGCCGACGACGCCAAAGTCCTGTCCCCGCGAAACTGGCAAGTCCCTGTTACCGTCGGACCGGTACAGCCAACACGCCCGGCCGAGACGCTGCTGCTCAACGGAAGTGCTGAAATCGCGGCCGGATCCTGCGGCGAGGCGATCAAGGTCAATCTCGGCGATATCGGCTATTACCGGGTCGAATACGGCCCCAACAGCCGCGCCGCGCTGGTGAAATCGCTGGCGGCGCTGGCGCCGGAAGATCGCGTCAACCTGCTCGCCGATAGCTGGGCGCTGGTGCAAGCAGGTCGCGCCACACTGCCGTCTTATCTTCAGCTCGTCGAAAAGATCGATGTCGGGGATCGCCGCGCGGTGTGGGATCAGGCGATCGACGCCTTCATCTGGCTCGATCGGCTCGCCCGCGGCCGCCCCGAGCGCCCCGCATTGGAAAAATATGCCCGCGCCCGATTACATCCATTGTTCGACGCCTGGGCTGGGACGCCGCAGACCCTGCCAACGGTGAAGAGGCGTTGCTGCGCAGCAAGCTCATTCAGGTGCTGGGCGAATTCGGCGACGCCGATATCATCGCCGAAGCACGGCGACGCTTCGCCAACCTTGTGCAGAACCCGCCGTCGCTTCCGGGCGCGCTACGCGATGCCGTCACCCATGTCGTCGGCGTCAGTGCCGATCGCTCCGACTACGACACGCTGCTGGCGCTGGCGCGCAAAAGCACCGTGACGACGGACCGCGTGCGCTATTATTACGCGGCCGCCTGCGCGCGCGATCCAGCGCTGGCGCGCGACACACTGGCGCTGACATTGAGCAACGAATTGCCGACGACGATCGTTGGTGGCGTAATTGGCGCAGTGGCTGGGGCGGGCCAGCAGCCCGATCTGGCCTGGGATTTCATACAACACAACCTCGATGCTCTCAGCGCCAGGCAGGGCCCCTCGTTCCGAGACGACTTCATCCCGAATTTCATGACCAACTTCAGCGATGAGGTCCATGCCGCCGAGCTCGCGCATTTTGCACCGGCATCCGCGACATCGGGCGGTCGCGTCATGGTCGCGCGTGCGCTGGAAACCATCGCCATCTCGGCCGATCTCAAGACTCGCGCATTGCCGGCATTCGAGGCCTGGATCAAGACGAGCGACGGCAAGCAGCGCTGAGGGCTGCGCAGCTTCAGCCGATCCGGTACAGACGCGCCGCGGTATCGTGCAGGATCGCCGCTTGTTCGCGATCGCTGAAACCGGCAATCGCATTCCGAAAGGAGCGATAGAGCGTGTTGTAGTCGGTCCAGAGCTTTTCGATCGGAAAGTTACTGCCAAACAGGCAGCGATCCGCGCCGAAGATCGCGACCGTCTCGGTAATGATGAATTTCATCAGGTCCTCGCGACAGGCGTGGACGAACGTGCCGAGCCCCGAAAGCTTGGCATTGACGTTCGGACAGTCCGCCAGTGCCTTCAACCCGTCGCGCCAGAGCTGCAATCCCTCCGGCGACATGTCCTCCAACATCCCGGCGTGCTCAAGCACGAAGGTCGTGCCCGGAAACGTCTTCGCCAGTTTGGCGCCGTCGGCCATCTGGCTGGCGAAGATCTGGATCTCGAACAGCAGCCCATGATCCGCGAGCATGGCGAGACCGCGGCGCCACGCGGCGCCGTTCATCACATCCGGGGTCGGCGCAAAGGAATACTGAGCATTGCGATGCCAATGCAATTGCTGCCGAATACCACGCGTCGCCGGCAATTTCGCCAGCCGCGCAATCAGCGAACCGGCATCGGCGTCAGCGAGATCGGCATGCGCGACATTGGCGTGTGGCCAGCCGGTCTTGTCGGAGACCGATTGCAGCCATAGCGCTTCGTCGTAGCTCTTGCCTGCAGGCCAGTTGGTCTGGATGTAGATCGACTTGACGATGTCGCAGCCCGCGATGTCGTCACGGTATTCCTCGATCGGATAATCTCGGCAGATCGGCTGGTATGGCCCGAAGATGCGCGGCACCTGAGGTCCCGACAGCCACGTCAGATCGTTCAGCCGCCAGATGTGATGATGGGCGTCGATCGTCGGAACTGATTTCATCGATTCATTCTGCCAGAATTTGCCACCGGGATTTTGTCGCAACGATTTCAGGATTTCGTCGGCATCGGCCGAAGGCAGATCCTGACCGAAAATCTCCGCCGCGATCCGGTTGGGCTCGATCGCGGCCGGGATGCCGCAATACATCGCAATCAGCAGCAGCACGTCCTGCACCTGCGCCCGTGTGCATCCATTCGCCAGCGCGCCCTTGGCATGCACCGCGAATTCCGTGGGCTTGCCGCTTGCCGCGGTGATCCCGAGCATGACCAGGCTGCGAATATTGTCCGCCAGACCGTCTCGTTCCCAGACGTCACCATACACATACGCGTTGATCACATTCTGGAGCGGAGCCCCGAATTCGCCGGCCGCGGCCATTCGCTTCTCGACATCAGCATCGCCAAACATCTTTTTGCGCCGCCGCAGACCGCGCGCATATAAATCACTGGTATCCACCATATCGACCTCGTCCAGCCTCGGATCGCTGATTTATACGGACAAATGACAAACAGCTCAATGGTTGGAGGCCGTTTTTGACGGGGTAATGTTGCCTTTCATTGCCATTTGTCCGTATAAATCGACTCCGTATCGGGGGTAATGGACATGACATTGAGATTGCGCATTCTCGCCGGCCTGCTGCTGTTCGGATTTGCGATGCCTCAGGCCTTTGCGGCCGATGGCGATTACCCCAACCGGCAAATCAAGATCGTGGTGCCGTTCCCTGCCGGGGCCGGTCCGGATCAGGTCGCGCGCATGCTGGGGCAACATCTGCAAGAGGCTTTCGGCCAGACCGTCCTGATCGAAAATCGTGCCGGTGCACTCGGCAGCATTGGCGCGGTGGAAGTGGCGCGTAGCGCCCCCGACGGTTACACGCTGCTGATGGGAACCAACACCACCCAGGCGGCGAATGTCGCGATGCTGAAAAGCCTTCCCTACGATCCCGTCAAGGATTTCACTCCTGTCATCAGGACCGTCACCACCGCGATGGTGTTGCTGGTCAAGCCGGATTTCCCTGCCAGGGACGTCCCCCAGTTTCTCGATTATGCGAAGGCGCATCCGAACCTCACCGCTGGCTACGGCTCAGGCGCGTCGCAGATATCCATCGGGCAACTACAGTCGCGGGGTGGCCTGTCGATGATCGCAGCGTCCTACCGTGGCGTGCCGCAGGCGGTCACCGACGTGATGGCTGGTGCGATCAACCTGACCTTTGCCGATCTCTCCCTGGCCGTGCCGCAAATGCAGGGTGGCACGCTTCGCGGCATTGGCGTGACTTCGCCGAAGCGTAACGAACTGACGCCCGGGCTGCCGGCGCTCGCCGAGGCCATGCCGGGTTTCGAGGCCACGATCTGGTACGGGCTGCTGGCGCCCGCGAATACGCCTGACGCTGTCGTCAACAAGCTCTATGCGGAGAGCGAGAAGTTCCTGTCGATGCCCGCGACCAAGCAAAAGCTCGCCAGCGTCGGCGTGATCGTTTCGACGATGCCACCGGCTGAATTTGGCAGCTTCATCAAAAGCGAAATCGTCCGCTGGACGGCCGATGCCAAGGCGGCCGGAATCGAGCCCCAGTAGCCTGGAACGCGGTAACGCTCATGACAGCTCTTGCGCCAGTCGGCATGATCGGGCTCGGCCTGATGGGAACCGCGTTAGCCGCGCGGCTGATCGACGCCGGGATTTCCGTGACGGGATTCGACATCGACGCCGGCCGCTGCACGGCGTTGAGGGCCAAAGGCGGCGAACTGGCGATATCCGCAGGCGAACTCGCCGCGCGCTGCCGCACCATCATTGTCGCGGTCTACAGCGCGGATCAGGTTGAATCCGTGCTGGCCGAGCTGGAGCGAAGCGACAAACTCGCGCAGACCGTCATGATCTGCACCACCACATGCGCTCCCGACGAAATCACCCGAATAGCGAAACGAGCCGATGGCGCCGGCTTGGCACTGGTGGAAGCCCCGATATCCGGCACCAGCGCCGAAGTACGCGACGGCTCGGCCATGGCCCTGATCGCCGGTCATACCGAGGCTATCGAGAGCCGCAAGCGGCATCCTTGATATTCTTTGTCCGCGACGGGAAAACGTCGGAAACATCGGTGACGCCAGCCGAACCAAGCTCGCGATCAACCTGATCTTGCAGAACAACCGCGCGGCGCTGGCCGAAGGCATTGCCTTTGCCGAAGGTATGGGCCTGGATGCCGCGGTCTTCCTTGCCACCGCACAAAGGTCCGCCGCCTATTCCGGGGTCATGGACACCAAAGGACGAAAAATGCTGACGCGGGATTTTTCGCCGCAATCGCACATTTCGCAAACGTTGAAAGACGCGGAGCTTATCCTTGCCGAAGCCAAACGCCAAAACCTGTGGTTACCCATGACGTCAACTCAGGCCGCCCTGCTTCGCACCGCCATCGCATTGCAAGGGCCTGATAGCGACAGCGCCGCTGTGATCGAGGCGGTCCGGCCGTCACGTCGCCGAGCCGAGGATCCCACATGATCAATTGCGCAATCGTCGGACTGGGCCGCTGGGGCCGCAATCTGGTGGAAGCAACGCGTGGCAGCCGTCGGCTCAACATGAGCCGCGCGGTCGAGACCGACATCGAGCGCGCGCGGGGTTTTTGTGCCGAACATCATCTCGACCTCACCGACGATTTCAACGCCATCCTCGGTGACCGTGCCATTGAGGCGGTCCTGCTGGCGACGCCGCATTCCCTGCACCTGGATCAGGTGATCGCTACCGCCACTGCGCGCAAGCACGTGTTCTGTGAAAAGCCGCTCGCGCTGCATCGGGATCACGCCGAACGCATGTTTGGCGCCTGCCACGATGCGGGTGTGGTCCTCGCCGTCGGGCATAACCGCCGGTTCTGGCCCTCGATGCAGGCGCTTCGCACTATCGTCGCCAGCGGCGAACTCGGCACGATCCTTCATGTCGAAGGCCACAACAGCAACGAAAACTCGGAGAAAGTTACCGAGGGCTGGCGGTTGTCTCCCGCAGAATCCCCCGGTGGCGGGCTGACCGGCGCAGGCCTGCACGTGCTCGATGCCTTTGTCAGCCTGGTGGGCCCGGCGCGCCAGGTCTATGCGCGCTTCAACTCCCGTGAAGCCGGTCCGCCGCCCCGGGATTCATCTCTGCTTGCGATCGACTTCGCGAACGGCGTCACCGGGACGCTGGCAACGGTGCGCGCAACCCCGTTCTACTGGCGGGTCCATGTGTTCGGAACCAGAGGATCGGCGGAAGTGCTCGATGAGGTGACGCTGGTGTTGCGGACCTCCGGCATCGAGCCGAAGACGATGAGCTACCCCGCGATCGAAGTGTTGTCGGCCGAACTGGACGCATTCGCGGACGCGGTCCAGAACAAAAATCCATTCCCGGTGCCACGCGACGACGTGCTCGCGACGCTGTCGGCATTCGAGGCTGCGCTGGAATCGATGGCGTCGGGACAACCCGTGGCCTGTCATGGCCGATAAGCTCCAGAAGCCGAAATCGTCGCTCTACCGCGACATCGCCACCCGGCTGCAAAAGGAAATACGGCTCGGCAAATATCCGGTCGGAAATCTGCTGCCGACCGAGACCGAATTGATGGCGCAGCATTCGGCCAGCCGTCAAACCGTTCGCGAGGCCCTGCGGATCCTGATGGACCATGGCCTGATCGTGCGGCGTGCCGGGCTGGGTTCCGTGATCATCGCGACCGAGCCTCCTGTGCTGTTTACTCACAGCGTCAAATCGCTCGGAGAGTGGCTGAGATATTCCAACGAAACCTATCGCGATGTCGTCAGGAGCAGCGAGATCGTCGCGGACCGCAAGCTTGCCGCATTGCTGAAATGCGAGCCCGGTAAACATTGGTTTCTGATCGAGTCCGTCCGCCGCGCCGATCAATTTGCGGCGCCGCTCGGATGGACCGAAATCTACGTGCTGCGGAAGTTCGCCGGCGTGGTGAAGCGCAGCGATCACGGCCGCACGCCCGTACACGAGCAGGTCGCCAAAATGTATGGCCAGACCACCGAATATGCCCAGATGGAAATCTTCGCCCGCGGAATGCCGGCCACATTGGCGAAAGCGCTGCAGGTCAAAACCGGGTCCCCTGCCCTGACCGTCGTGCGCCGGTATTATGGCGTGAAGGAAGAGCTGTTCGAGGTGACCGTCACCACGCACCCCGAGGGGCGGTATACCTATTCGATGGACATGCAGCGCTCGCTCCGCCCGCGCGTCTAGTCTAGAGGCCCTTCGTGTCGGGTTTCGGGTGGCGGAAATTCGCTCGCAAGTCCAGATTATGCGGATGCAAACAGCAACCGCAGGAGGGCTGTCGTGGAAGAGATGAATTATTTTTACAAGACGATCAGCTCGCCTTTTGGCAAGCTGAAACTGGTGGCCAGCGACAAGGGCCTGGCCGCGATCCTCTGGGAAAAAGACGACCCGCGGCGCGTTCGCCTTGGTCCGATGAAACCGGATCCGGACAATAAATTCCTGAACGAGACCGAACGACAGCTGAAGTCCTATTTCGACGGCAGGCTGAAGAAGTTTACGGTGCGGCTGGATTTCAAGGGAACTGAATTCCAGAAGAGCGTGTGGGCGGCGTTGCTCACGATTCCGTTTGGCGAAACCCGCAGCTACGGCGAAATCGCCAGGCAGATCGGCCGGCCCGAGGCATCCCGCGCCGTCGGCGCCGCCAACGGCCGAAATCCGATCTCGATCATTGCGCCCTGCCACCGCGTTATCGGCGCCAGCGGCAAGCTGACCGGCTTTGCCGGAGGCCTGGAGGCCAAGGATCGCCTGCTGAAACTCGAGGGTCGCGATCCCCTGCTCGGCCTTGCCGGGCAGGGGTCTCGCAAGGAGCAGAACCAGTCACGATGGATCACGCAGTAATGTCCCGGCTGCGCCGCAAACCACCATTTGCTTGATCAGCTCTCGAAATTGAGCAGCTTCGACGCGGTGCGGCCAAGGATATCGGCCTTCTCGTCGTCACTCAGCGACGTGCAGGCGAAAATATGGTCGACCGGCTGGAGCTGCCAGGGGAACGGATAGTCGCTGCCGAGCACCAGCTGCCCGACGCCGACCTGCGCTGCCAGATGGCGGATCGCTTCAGGCGTGAAGACCAGCGAATCGAAATAGATCTGCTTGAGATACTCCGTCGGCTGCTTCTTGAGCTTGATGTCGGGATTGCATCCACCGGGATTGACCAGGCAGGCATGATCGGAACGATCGGCGTAAGACGGCAGGAATCCGCCGCCATGGGCGGCGATCACTTTCAGATTGGGAAAGCGATCGAACGTGCCCTCGAAGATCAGATGCGATAGCGCGATCGTCGTCTCTGCCGGAAAGGCGATGGCGTTGGCCAGCCAGCCATTGCCAGCCACCAGCTTGTTGAGTTCGGGGACGCCTTGCGGATGGATGAACAAGGACACGCCGAGTTCTTCCGCCTTGGCCCACACCGGATGAAACTTCGGATCGGAAAACGCCATCCCGTTGACATTGCCGCCGATCGCGGCGCCCTTCAGTCCCTGTTTCTTGACCGCTGTTTCCAGTTCCTGCACCGCCAGGTCAGGCGCCTGCAGGGTGAGCGACGCGAAGCCGGCAAAGCGGTCGGATTTTGAGGCACAGAGTTCCGCAAGCTTCTCGTTCTGAAGCTTGACGACCTGTCCGGCCAGATCGCGATCCCGATCGTACCAATTCGGGTTGATCGAAAGCACCTCGATATCGACGGCCTGGGCATCCATGGCCGCGAAGCGCTGCGCGATATCGATGACCGACTCGTCGGCGCCTCTCACGGTGTTGGGGGGAATGGCACCAAGCAGCTTGGTGGCCTCCGGAATCACGCAATGGGCGTGGACGTCGATGGTCTTGACCCGCTTTCCGCCGACCATGACCGGCAATTTTTGACGCGCGGGCTGCTGGGCATGGGCGCTTTTCAACAACCCACAACCACAAAACAGAACGCCGGTTGCGGCTGCGGCGGTGCCTGCCTTGAGAAAATCACGGCGGGTAGTCATGGCTCAAGTTCCTCCATATTGCCGACCTGGTCTGTGCCTACCAGGCCGTGCTGTTTTGTTTGGGAATCCACCGCATTCGGCGGATGGCCAGATTCTGGCGAAGCCTATGCTATTCCCGATGCCGGCAGCAAGACAGCGTTGCCCATCCAAGCCCCCCGCGCCGGCACTGGCGACAGCGCGACACTGAATGCGTCATCCGCCGGGTCGCTAGATCGAAGTGCAAAACACGCTACCGGACACGTCTTCACGATCTCGCGGCCCCAAGTGCCCGAGTCTTGCCAAGGTTCACCCTCGAAACCGGAGGGTGCCGTGCGATCCCCAGGAGGGACGCAGGGAATGCCGGGATGCGCACTGCACCCGCGGTCTCGTGCGCCAATGTGCGCAAGGAAAAACGCACACGAGCATACAGGTTCAGCGGAGGCATCCGGCATTCCCTGCGCAATGGTTTGACGGCTTATGCCACGCTCTCCTCGGCGACGAATTCGTCTTGTCGCCGTCGCCGGCGGATTGAAGTAGCTGCTCGACCCGGTCAGGTCTGAGTTCGCCACCGCCGACTTGGCACCAGCAACGGGTGTCGGGACCACATGGTTTTGCCGTACGCTCAAACGCCGTTCGTCCTGCGCGCCCGCGATCGCTCACGAGGTTCAACCCGCCCTGCGATCGCCATGGCGCGCCGACGCTCTCGCGTCCACCGCATCCTGTCCCACGTTCGTGACGACGCGCGACCGCCCCTCTTGCCGGAAACAGGACAGCCGGAGATAGGCCGGTGATTTGGGTTGAATGTGAAGCGGAATATTTCTTGCGCGGGGACTGGACGACCCAAATCAGCTTGATTTGGTTTGTGAAATTGGGTTTTAGGCGCAGGCGGTCGGAGAACACAAAACGCATCAGACCGCGGGGCGAATTAGCGAAGCGTAATCCGCCTCTCCAAGCCAACACTAACCAGCAGCCATCCGGAACGAACGTGCTACGACAATACGGCCAAGTGGTGTAAGAACGCAGGCGAGCGGCGGATTACGCTTCGCTAATCCGCCCTACGGTCTACCCGAACTGATTGGAGCCGATCGAGAAGGTTCAGCGTCCAACCGATCCTAACGCATCGAGTAACATGGTTGGTACATCGCCTGCAGTTGCTTGCCGCGCAGGAAGATCATCTGGGGCCTCAACCCGCCGCGCGCGGCGATCCACCGCTGCACCGACGCCGGATACGTCGAATACAGCATCATGGTTGCTTCGCGATTAGTGAAGGTGCGGCCGTTGATGCCGAAATCATACGCGGCATGGAAACCAAGCGCCGCATGCGAAGTCACGCAGATTTTGTCGTGAGGGACCGCGCCGAGGACCATGGTGCAGGCCGAGGCACAGAGACCATCAATGATCACGGATTGTCCGGACGAATGCAGACGTTGAAATTTGCTGATGTAGCCTCCGATTTGACCGCCCCTATCATCAGCAATGCGGACTGCCGCGTGACTTGCCCCGACACCTGCAAGCAGGACAGCTGCCGCAAGCAGACACCTTACGAACTTCATTATCCCTACCCTGGTTCGAGCAAGCCGATTTGATCGTTTTGCGTGATGCGCGAAACAGTAAAAGCTTTCCTTCTAGTTCGTGGCTTTATGTAGGCACCAGTGATCCAAGAAGTGCCCCGGTCAACATACCTTTGTATACCTCTTTCATCCCTTCTTATGCCCCGTGCTTACGCTCGTACAATTGAGCGGCGGCGAGCGATTTTCATACTCCCGGCTAACGAATGAAAGAGACCACGTGGCGCGTTCCGAGCGCGATCAAGCTGATACACAAGGAGTCGATGACATGAACGACAATGATGAATGGGTCGGCTATTCGCACTGGGGCATGTTTCCACTGGAACGAAAATCCTCGAACTAGTGCCTACGATATATCTTGCTGGAGGTGTTATCGATGTCGAAATTCATGATTGGCGATAAGGTCGATAACGCAACCGGCGACCATGAACGCGGTGTCGTTGTTGCCGTGTTCTCAACAGATGACGGAAATCTTAGATACGCCGTCGATATGGAAGGGTACGGCGCACTCCAGTTTCTGACCGAAGAACGGCTAGTCGTTCACCCCTGTTAATCGGCGACCGAAGTCTTCTTGCTTCGCACGGCCGGACCATACCGTAGGGTCACGGCTGCTCGATCGGCAGGTCGGCCGGCTTCGGCGCCTCTGAGGATGTTGACGTAAAGGCTGCCCCATTTGGTGCACATCATGTAAGATGAGCGGCGGATTCCCGTCTTGGTCGAAGGTCGATGACCGCACGCGCCGACATCCGAATGGTTGTCTGGATCACGCTGATCAGCGTGATGGCCGGCGCTGCGTATGGCTCCTTCGAGACGGTGGCCGCAGGTGGCGACGGCGCCGAAGGGGTATTGCGCGGCGCGGTGGTCGGCGGCCTCATCTCGAGCATTCTCTCCGTACTCGAAATCTTCATTCTCAACGGTCCACTGGGCGCGCCATTCCGCCAGATGCCGTTTCTCATTAATCTAACGGCGCGATCGGCGATCTATGTCGCCGTGATCCTGTTTGGATTGGCGGCTGGCCGAGCGCTGGTCACCGCGGCGACCGGGTCGGATGTCGCCATAGAGATTCTCGGCCGCCCAGTTCTGTTCTCGATCGCGCTGAGCATCGGCTTCAATCTCCTCCTCGGCGTGAACCGGCTGCTCGGGCAGAACGTGCTCTTCAATTTTGTCGCCGGCCGCTTCCATCGGCCGCGCATCGAAGAGCGGGTGTTGCTGTTCATCGATATGGAGTCGTCGACCGCCATCGCCGAGCGTCTCGGTGAGGTCGACTTCCTCGTGTTTCTCAATCGCTTCGTCTGCGATGTCACCGACCCGATCGTGGCTCAGCGCGGCGAAATCCACAAATACGTCGGTGATGAGCTGATTGTTACCTGGACGCTGGCGGCGGGCATCACCGAGGCACGCTGCATCCGCGCCTGCTTCGACGCACTTCGGCTGCTGGCCGCGCGCGACGCAAGTTACGAGCGCAAATTCGGCATGCACGCCAATTTCCGCGCGGCGCTGCATTGCGGACCGGTGGTCGTGGGCGAGGTCGGCTCTGTCAAGATGGAGATCGCCCTGCTCGGCGATACCATGAACACCACCGCGCGCCTCCAGCAAGCCTGTCGTGACACCGGTTGTCGCGTGCTGGCCTCGGCCCCGCTCATCGCGCGCATCGCCACGCTGCCGCCCGGCATCGCCAAGCGCTCGCTGGGATCGGTGCGTCTGCGTGGCAAGGAAGCCGAACTCGAGCTTTACGCGCTCGAGATCTTGCCATGAAGCGATTGCCCAATGCTCGAGCGTAGGCGGGTGATGTCGTTTAGGCGTAGCGGAGACGTGGAGATCAAGTTCCCTGCGATTTTCGTCAGAATTGCGGGCAAGCTGAGCGTTATCGCACCGAGCGGCGCCAAGTACCACGGCAATGGAGGGCACGCACAAAGGACCGCTGTGAATCAAACGCGGCCCTGACCAACCCGAAACGCCACTTCCGGTCTACCCCGAACAACGGACATCGTAAGAGCGCGCGAGTTGGTGCCGGAACAGCCCGTAGCCCGTAGGATGGGTTGAGCTCTTGCGAAACCCATCGCATCGCCTCGACAGTGAATTGATCGGTCGCGCCAACATAGTTGAACGACGACAACCTGCTGCGACAAAGTGATGGGTATCGCTTCGCTCCACCCATCCTACCAGCTTGCCTCATGATATATGACCGATATACGCTTGGGATGGATTTGCGGAGCCCTGCTGTGCGACGCGCATTTGGCCGACGGTTGCGAGGAACATTGAAGTCGAAAACTCCGTCAAAGCGCCCGGCTCGGGCCGCCAGGGCCGAAGATGGCACGCTGACGGACCGCGCCTATCGCGAACTCGAAGAGATGATCGTCACGCTGCAATTGTCGCCCGGCACCGTGCTCTCGGAGCAGGCGCTCGCGCTCCGGCTGAAGATCGGCCGAACCCCGATCCGCGAGGCTTTGCAGCGGCTGGCCCGGGACGGCCTCGTCGTGATCATGCCCAGGCGGGGCATCATGGTCTCCGAGATCAATCTGCGGCTTCAACTGCGCCTGCTTGAAGTGCGGCGCGAGCTGGAGCGGCTGATGGCGAGCCTTGCTGCCGAACGCGCCACACCGGAGGAACGCCGCGAATTCGCCGAGATGGCGGCAGCCATGCTCACTGCCGCCGCCAAGGCCGACGATATCGCCTTCATGCGGCTCGACCAACGCTTCAACATCCTGATTGCGGAGGCCGCCCGCAACGAATTCGCGCGGCGATCGATGGGGTTGATGAACGCGCTGTCACGGCGGTTCTGGTATCAGCACTATCAGGAGGTCGCGGATTTGCCGTTGGCGGCCAAGCTGCATGCAGCGGTGGCCGAGGCCGTTTCGCAAAAGAAAGTGAAGGCGGCTGCGACTGCGTCCGACCGGCTGATCGATTACATCGAGGATTTCGCGCGCAAGACGCTCGATACCTGAAGCCGCCTCAATCGAAGGTAACGACGCTGCGGATGGTTTCGCCGCGCTTCAGCGCCGCAAAGCCAGCGTTGATCTCATCCAGCGCGATCCGGCGCGAAATCAGATCGTCAAGCAACAACGATCCCTCGAGATAGGCCCGCGCCAGCAGCGGGAAATCCCGGCGCGGACGCGTGTTGCCATAGCTGACGCGTCGGATGCGCTTTTCCTGCATCAGCGAGCCCCAGCGGAACGATGTATCCTTGTCGACGTCGATCTTGCCGAGCCAGATCACATGGCCGCCAGGCCGCACCGCCTCGGTGGAGGTGCGAAACGCCGCGGGACTGCCGGCGGATTCAATCACGACATCGACGCCGCGACCGGCTGTCTCGCGTTTGGCGACGGCCACCACCTCTTCCTTCGACGCGTCAATGCCGTGAGTCGCGCCCATTTTCGCCGCCAGCGCCAGTTTCGCAGGATTGAGATCGACGGCCATGATCCTGCCGGCGCCGGCGAGCCGGGCGCCCTGCACGGCCGCCAGACCGACCGCGCCACAACCGATCACCATCACGCTGTCGCCATACGCAATCGCGCCGAGATTGAGCGCCGCACCGACCCCGGTCATGACACCGCAACCGATCAAGCAGGCCCGGTCGAACGGGATTTCCTTCGGCACCGCAATGGCCTGCTGGTCCGGCACGATGCAATATTCGCCGAACGATCCGAGATACATCAATTGCCTGAGTGCTGCACCATTGCCGAGCGTGGCGCGGACCTCGCCGTCGAACGACACCGCCTGCGGCCCTTTGCCGAGATATTCCTCGCACAGGATCGGCGAGTCGCGATCGCAATAGAAACAATGCCCGCAATGCGGATTCCACGACAGCACGACATGGTCGCCGACTTTCACGCCGCGCGCCGCCGGACCGACCTGTTCGACGATCCCGGCGGCTTCGTGCCCAAGCACGATCGGCATCGGATAGCGCAACGATCCTTCGATCACTTCGAGATCGGTATGACATAATCCGGTCGCGCGTATCCGTACCAGCACGTCGGTCGGCTTCAACGCCGTGGCGGTGACGGTTTCGATCGACAACGCCGTTTGCGGCCCATGCAGAACCGCGGCGCGGTATTGGAGCGGCATTTAGACGGCCGCCCGACCGGCAAGCGCCGTCACGGCCAGATCGAGATCGGACGAATTCATTTCCCACTCGTTGCCGAAATTCGCGACGATGGCCTGCATAAAGGGTTCGACAATGGTTTTGGCCACCTCGGCATCCCCGAGATGATCGACCAGCAACGCCAGCGCGAGTTGGCGGGGTTCAGGCCCTTCATAGCTCCACTCGAAGCCATTTTTGGTGAACTCCATGACGTTGAGGCAGGGGTCAAGCGGCGCGCCATCCACCGTCACCTTCACGCCGTCAATCGTGCGGTCTCCCACATATGTCTTCATCCCGCCCTCCTGTCTGCCGGTTCGCCCGCGGTCCCGTCGCAAGGCATCGGTCTCCGGTCAAAAACGCGAACAGGTCAAACCGCCCGGGCGGCCTGCAAAAGCCCTTTGCCGCGCTAATAGATTGGTGATATATTACAGCAACGGGCCGCGCAAGCCGGCAAATTACGGAGAAACCGCCATGGAACTGTCGTCAAGCGCCATGACCGAGCGTCAGCGGAATTACCGGGCGACCTATCGCTACCGGATCGCGGGCTGGTACAATGGCTGGCTCCATGTCTTCGTGATCTACGTGATCGGCTTCACCGCGTTGTCGGTGTATTTCGCCAATGTCAGCGACCTCAGATGGTGGGAGCTCGGCATCGTGCCGGTGACGTTCCTGTGCGCCAACTTCTTCGAATGGTGGATCCACCGCTTCGTCATGCACCGGCCGTCGCAGGTCAAGGCGTTCCGCGCGATCTACAACCGGCACACGCTGATGCATCACCAGTTCTTCACCGAGAAGGAGATGCGTTTCGCCGACCATCACGATTGGCGCGTGACGTTCTTTCCGCCCTACGCGCTCGTCACCTTCACCATGATGTCGATCCCGCCGGCACTCGTTCTCGGCTGGCTGATCTCGCCCAATGTCGGCTGGCTGCTGATCTCGACGACGACCTCGATGTACCTGATCTACGAGTTCATGCATTTCTGCTGCCACGTCGATGAGAACTGGTTCGTGCGCCACGCACCTTTCGTCAACACGATCCGGCGGCATCATGCAGCCCATCACGATCAATCGATCATGATGGAGCGGAACATGAACCTGACCTTCCCGGTGATGGATTGGCTGATGGGCACCTCGGACCTCAACCGCGGCCTGATCGGCCATCTCCTCAATGGCTATGACAGCCGTTTCATCAAGACCGACATGCGCAAGACCTCGCGCACGCCAAAGCCCGGCCCGGTCGGACAACCCTCCGGATTTGCCACGCCGGCCGAATAAGATGAGCGCAATCGAACCCCACTGGGTTTCATTACTGTGGTTTGCAGCCTGCACGACGATCTGCGCGCTGGCGTTTCTCGTCGTCGCCGGCATGTTTCCGCTTCAATCACGTCCGGATTCGGCCAGAGCCGGCGGCATGACGCTGTTGATCGGCGGCAATGCGATCCTGCTCGTGACCCTGCTGGCCGCGACGGGATTTTACGGTTATGTCGAACTTCGGTGGAGCACCCTGATCGTCGTAACCGGCCTCATCGTGCTGTTCGCACCGGGGCTTTTCCAGGCCTGGCCGTCGTCGCTGCGCGATGGAAGGTTCGGCCTTGTCACGCTGATCGCGATTCAAGCCCTGGCGCTGGTGACACTTGCCAAAATTGCTGCGCCCGCCTGGGCAAACCTGTCGTGAACTTTGCGGAGAATTGAGCGATGCCTGTTAAAATCAAGCTCGGTCTATCGTTCGGCGTCGTCATCGTGGCGGCCATTGCCGCCTATTTCCAGCATGTGCTTGGCCATGACCGCATCCAGTATCTGGTTGCGTTCCTCGGCTTCTTCATGATTTTCGCGATGTGGCTGTTTCCCGAGGTCAAGCGCGACGAGACCGCCGGTGGCGTTCGCCGCGATGCTCTCCCTCGACAAAAGTAGCGGCCACGATAAAAACAGCGCCGACTGGCGTTCCCTTGATGGAATGAGCGCGTGCCGTCTATTCGATTACAACGGCCAGCTGGCCGATGAGGTAGGCGACCTCCTCGAGTTCGGCATCGTCATGATGATCGACCGTATGGGCCAAACGCTCGACACACTCGTCGTAACCGACCGACGCAACGCGAGCATGATCTGATAACGCAAACTGTGAAGTGGCTTTCATGGTCGCGCTCCGTTGTTACCGGCGCCAGGAAGATAGCCGCAGCACAGACGAGGCACACCTTAAGGTTCGGTCATCTTTGGCCAATGCGACAGTGAGGCGACGGTGAGTATTGGGAAAAACGTCATACTCGCAGGGCATTATCGGAATCCCCGGCTCATCTACCGCCCGCGGCCACTTGTGCAATAGCGCGATTGGCGGTCTAATCGGAACCGAGGCGTTCGAGAGAACGCCTGTTTCGCGCGCTCCAAGGCTGTAGCGCGCTCATAAGGCGACGCTTGCCGAACCCTGCGGAGGGGAAGGAGATGTCGTCACATGGATCGGCGCTGTTTCCCCACGTATCAAATCGTGGAGATGCGCATGAACCTCGATGCCTACCGGATCGCTTCTGAGCCGTTTTATCAACCCGTCGGGGACGAAATTGCGGTGTTCGAGGCCGCTTTCGCCGAACGCCTTCCCTTGATGCTGAAGGGACCGACCGGGTGCGGAAAGACCCGGTTTGTCGAACATATGGCGTGGCGCCTCGCAAAGCCGCTGGTCACGGTCGCCGCGCATGAAGACATGACGGCCTCGGATCTCGCCGGCACGATACCTGCTGGAACCCAACGGCACCGTTTGGCATGACGGCCCGCTGACCATGGCGGTGAGATATGGCGCGATTTGCTACCTTGATGAAATCGTCGAAGCCCGCCAGGACACCACGGTCGTCATCCATCCGCTGACCGATGCGCGGCGGATCCTGCCGCTGGAGAAGCACAACGAGATCGTGCCGGCCCACGCCGATTTCCAGCTCACGATCTCCTACAATCCCGGCTACCAGAGCGCGGTAAAGGACCTGAAGGAATCGACCAAGCAGCGCTTCCTCGCGATCGATTTCGGCTATCCACCGCCGGCGGTCGAAGCCGCCATCGTGGCGCGTGAGGCCGGAACCAATATCGAGTTGGCCGGCACCCTGGTCGCGATCGCCGAGCGGTCGCGCAATCTGCAGGGCCACGGCCTCGAGGAGGGCGCATCGACCCGCATGCTGATCCATGCCGGACGACTGGTCCGCGCCGGCCTGCCGCTTCAGGCCGCGGTTCGCTCGAGTATCGTGCTGCCGATCACCGACAATAACGATATTCGCGAAGCGCTCAGCGCCGCCATTGAGGCTTGCATTCCGTGAGTGCCGCCGCCCGACCCGCGTCGCTGCGCGTTGTTGCTGTCTCGTCGGACGGCGCGGTGCAACGCCTTCATGTGCTGATGCGACAGCGCGAAGCACTGCGGCCGCTATTTCGGCTGGCCTGGGACAATCTTGCGGCGCGCTTCGATGCCGACGAACTCGAGGGCTGGGCGGCCGGCGTGCTTGATATGGCCAACGTCAATGCGGGCCCCTCCTGTCTGGTGGCGTTCTGGCAGCTCAGCCGAGACCAAGCGACCGAACAAGGCATCGCGCCGCTGATGGTGGCCGCGCAGACAGCGGCCAATATCTGCCGTCACGCCGGCGCGCAGGCGGCTGCCGCTACGCTCAATTCAGTTGCGGTTACAGGGAAAATCCTCGGTGCGAGTCCAGGCTTGTCGCGCTGGTGGCGCGCCATGGACGATCTGGCGCAGCGCGCCCCGGAATCGGTCACGGCTGCGGCGGCGCGCATGGCTGAAATCCTGGGCGCGGGCGATGTCTACGCCTTCGAGAGCTTTGTCGCGGCCGGCCTGAAACTGGCGGCCGGTGACAGGCACAGGCGGCTGGCGTTCTTCAGCCTGCAGGACAAGCTCGCCCAGCAACTGGTGGAGCGCGCCGCATCGGGCGTCGGATTTGCCGAGACCGAACGCCAGACCAAGGCGTTCGTGACCTCGTTATGGGGCCATCCGCCGCTGCTGCGCAGTTTTTCAGGCGGCACAGGCCCGGCGCCGCAACGCCGCGCCGGGATCGCCGGACCGTTGATCCGCCTTCCTGCGATCTATCGCGGCGTGCAGGGCGATGCCGCCTACGCGCTTTATCGCGCGGCGGCGGCGCACGCGCAGGCGCACCTGATGTTCGGCGGGCCGCGCTTCCCGGTCGGAACCCTCAAACCGCTTCAGATCGCGCTGGTCACGCTGATCGAGGACGCGCGCATTGAATGGCTGGCGATGCACCAATTGCCGGGGCTGCGAAGGCTCTGGTCGCCCTATCATGTCGCAACGCCGGGAGGCGTCGCTACCGCCCCGACGCTGCTCGCAAGGCTGGCGCGCGCTCTGTTCGATCCATCCTATGAGGACGACGACAGCTTTGTCGCCAAGGGCCGCTTGATGTTCGATGACCGAGCCTCACGCCTTGACGATCCTGCGATCAGCCGCGAGGTCGGCATGCTCCTTGGCAACGATCTCGGCCAGATGCGCATCCAGTTCAACGGCAAGACCTATGTCGTCGAGCCCGTCTATCGCGACGACGGTCTCGGCCTGTGGGACTTTGGCGAGGACGCCCCCGCTTCCGCTGAAACGCTTGATCTCGCGATCGACGCCGCGCGCATCGAGCAGCGCGAAGAACCCGATCAGCCTTCGTTGGATACCGATGCGCAAAGAGACGAAAGTACGATCGGCCGCGCCCGCCCGGTGCCGCCCGACCAGCGCGGCCTGGTGATCGCGAAATATCCGGAATGGGACCGCGCCCACGGGGTCGAGCGCCCGGAATGGACGACGGTGCGGGAGGTTGCCGCGCGGCCCGGCGATCCGCGCGCGATAGAAGAAGCGCTCGATTCCGCCGAGGGTTTGCGAAACCGGATCAGCCGGCTGGTCCGGGGCGTTCGCGTGGGCCGCGCTATCAGGCTCAAGCGTCAGCTCGACGGCCATGACCTTGACGTCGACGCCATGCTCGATGCCGGGATAGCGCTGCGCCTGGGCCAGGAGCCGGACCCCCGCATCTTTCGCACGACGCGTTCGAAGCATCGCGATCTCGCGGTCTTGCTGTTGCTCGATATCTCGGAATCGACCCGCGACCGGCTCGCGTCCGGCGCCTCGATCCTTGACGTCGAACGCCTTGCGGTTGCGCTTCTGGCCGAAGCCATGTCCGCGCTGGGCGATCCCTTTGGCCTGCTCGCGTTTGCCTCCAACGGCCGCGACGATGTCGAGATGACGACGGTCAAGGCGTTCAATGAAGCCTATAACCGCCCCTGCATCGGCCGGTTGGCGGCATTGTCATCCGGCCTGTCGACCCGGCTTGGTACGGCCATTCGACACGCCGGCGAGACGATCAGCCGGATCAACAGTTTCCGGAAGCTCGTGATTGTGCTGACGGATGGCGAGCCGTCGGACATCGACGTCGCCGACCCGCTCGACCTGGTCGAGGATGCGCGCCGCGCCGCCCTCGGATTGCGGACGCGCGGCATCGACGGGTTCGGCGTCGTGCTGGGGTCTGGTGCCACAAATTCGGCGGCACGCATTTTCGGCCGCGGCAATACCATGCTGGTGCCGCGGGTCGAGGACCTGCCGGCGCGCCTGTCGGAACTCTATTTCCGGCTGGCGCGCCGATAATCGATCATGCTGAACCAGCAGCGCCTTCTTACGAAGCGAGGAGTTCCTTCAGTTTGGCGTCGATGAAATCGACATCCTTCGGATTGGTTCCGGGCCCGCCCGCAAAATGCCCCCAAATGGACGGGACCGGCACGAGACGCGCATTCGGCATATTGGCGACTTCGATTTCACTGTCAGCCACCGGAAAATAGAGATCGGTCTGTCCAGGCATGACATAGGCCTTCGCCTTGATCGCGCCGAGGGCCGCCTTGAAATCGCCCTTGTAGATTTCATTGTCGGCGATGTCACCGTTCTGCCATGTCCAGAGCATCGTAAGGAGATTGTTGGCATCCTTTGGCAGGAAAAACCCTTCCCAGAACGCGACCAGGAAATCCTCAAGCGACGAATATCCGAGCGCTTTGATATCCAGCTTCTCGCGATAAAAATCCTGGGAAAACCCCCAACCCGCATAGACGCGCGCCGCGGCCCTTAGGCCGCGGGCTGGCTTGTCGGTATACCAACCTTCCTTCCAGGCGACATCGGCGGTCAGCGCCGCCTTAACTCCTTCCAGGAAGACGAAGTTATGACGCGAACATTTCGCCGAACCGCAGAAGGGGGCAATAAGGTCCATCATGTCGGGATAGAGTGCACCCCAGTGAAAGGTCTGCAGCGCGCCCATCGACCAGCCCGTTACCAGTCTGATGTGCTCAATACCGAATTTTTCGGTGACGAGACGATGCTGGGCGCGCACGTTGTCGAAAGGCGTGACCTGCGGAAAGCGCGGACCGTTGTAGGGCTCGGGTGTATTGCTGGGCGACGACGAAAGACCGTTTCCCAGCATGTTGGGAATAATGATGAAATATTTTTTCGGGTCGAGCGCCCTGCCCTCACCTATCAGCCACTCGTTGTCGTAGTGCTGGCCTGAATACCAGGTCGGATAGACGATCACGTTATCCTTGGCGGAATTCAACGTACCAAAGGTTTTGAACGCCATTTTGCAGCCGCGCAGGGTTGCCCCTCGTTGCAATGCGACATCACCGAGGTCGTAAATTTCGTAGTCTAAACTCATGGTCTGGTCCTTTTGCTGGAGGGAAAGCCGGCCCGCCCGCTTTGGCAGGCCAAACCCGTTACGCGGCGCTTGCCGCCTTCTCACTCGCAACTCCCGCTACCGAGAGAACGTAGTAGGCCGCGCCTGCAACAATGGCGGCCGAGAGCGCCGTCGAAAATTCCGGAAAACCCTTTTCGACAATGAAGGCGCAGATCGATCCGATCGCCCAAGCGATAAAAGACAGCGGGCGCCAATCTGCGCCGATGCTGGCACGCGGCCGAAGAACGTATTGATCGACCAGGATTATCGTACCAATCGGCGGGACGAGAATTCCCAATAATGAGAGCCACTGGATGAAAAACGCCCAGACATTGCCAGCGGCAACGGCAATCCCGATGAAACCGAGAATGACAGCCATCACGCGCATATGCGTGCCTAGAATTCGCGACCAGCCTGTCGCCGCGTTGTAAAGACAGTGCGAGCACACCGAGCCAAGATTGACGTAGAGAAATATCGACGCCAGCATACTGAGCCATGCGATTTGCTTGCCGTTCATATAGCCGAACATGTTGTCGGCTCCGAACGGGTTTGCATTGGGCACGGCCAGCGCCGCGGTCATCACGCCGCCTACCAGCATGGCAATCAGGTTGGCGAATGGAAAGGCGCTAAAAGTCGAGAGCAGTGAAGCCGACGGCGTAGCCGCCCAGCGGTTGAAATCGGCGGTCACCGTGCCGGCATCGATGAACAGCGCCAAGACAACGGTCAGACCGACTCCCATCGACATCGAGGCGGCGCCGTTATTGCCAGCGTAGTTGAAAATCGCAGAGGCCGTCGTGGTCGATGCCGCATTGAGTGCAACCCATATGCCGAGAACGACAAAGAGCGGCACCGAAGCAAGTCCGATCCAATGCAAGCCCCGGACGCCGACAAAAGTAATGGCAATGTACAGCAGCCCCGCAATGACCGTCATGGCCACATAGTTGAGCCCGAAAGCCGAACTTACCAGCGCGCCGGTGATTCCCGTTTGCACGGCGTACCAGCCCAACAACAGCGTCGACAGCAGCCCGGAGGCGAGAACGTATCCCTTCTTGCCGAATACAATGCTGGCGATAAGGGCGAAATTCATGCCGCGTTTGGTGCCCATCAGCCCAAGCGCACCAACATAAGCGAACATGATGATGTTGCCGACAATCATTGCCACCAAGGCGTTCTTGAAACCCATCCCCAGCACGAGGAGTGAACCAGTCATTGCCCCCGTTATGATCATCGGGAAGCCGAGCCAGACCATCGTCACCGAAAAAGCGCTTCGTCGCGCGCTTGCTGGAACGGGTTCATGCTCGTACTCATGTCCAAGAAGATTTTCGATTTGCTCTTCACCTTGCCGCGCGGCGGCACTTCCATCGGTACTCACGTTTATCTCCGGGGTTGTTGGGTGCAAAGCCATTCCTTCACTTCCTGGGAACGCGGCCATCGTCCGCGTTGCCAGCCATCAAGTCCGGTCACCTGCGCTTGTTGCCCAACGCCCATCGCTTCGTTAAGGACGCTCATCGTCCTCCAACGCGACCGGATCAACTCCTCCCAAAAATCCGCTTGGTTCTCCGGCTGCCCGCCGGCCAGTGTCGTCAGGCAGCACTCCGCTATCGGCGGACAGCAAGTTCCTGTCCGCCGCAGATCGTACGCTGGAGCCGCTGCCGTTCGAGGTCGGCGGTGCTTCCGATCGCTTAACGGTGTGCCGCGACCTTGTTCGGGATCCCCTCGATCGGCGCTTCGTCCGTGCCGACCGTCGGGCGGGTAAAGGACTCGACCATCTCGCGCGTTCCCTCGGGGTCGGCGATCCACTTGTTGTAGAACTCGTAGGGACACGCTGCCACGCCGCGATCGCCTTCGCCGGAGTTGATCAACCCGGTGTAGCCGCGATGCACCAGCTTGAAGAGATGGTTCTCCGATTGTCCGGTGCGGCGGGCGTCGCGGATCAGCATCTTCGAGAGCTGGGCGTATTGAATGCCGTATTCCTCTTCGCCGCATTCGCCGAGCGTGCGGCCGTCGAAGCCGATGATCGCCGAGTGGCCGAAATACGAATAGACGCCATCGAAGCCGGTGGCATTGGAAACAGCGACGTAGCAATTGTTCGCCCATGCCATCGCCTTCGCCATGATGACCTGCTGGTCCTTGGCCGGGTACATGTAGCCCTGGCAGCGCACGATCAGTTCCGCGCCCTTCATGGCGCAGTCGCGCCAGATTTCCGGATAGTTGCCGTCGTCGCAGATGATCAGCGACACCTTCATGCCCTTGGGCCCGTCGGAAACGTAGGTGCAGTTGCCGGGGTACCAGCCTTCGATCGGCACCCACGGCATGATCTTGCGGTACTTCTGGACCACCTCACCCTTGTCGTTCATCAGGATCAGCGTGTTGTAGGGCGCCTTTTTCGGATGTTCTTCGTGACGCTCGCCGGTCAGCGAGAACACGCCCCAGACTTTCGCCTTGCGGCAGGCTTCCGCGAAAATCTCGGTCTCTTCGCCCGGCACGACCGACGCGGTGTCGTACATCTCCTTGGAGTCGTACATGATGCCATGGGTGGAATACTCCGGGAAGATCACGAGATCCATGCCCGGCAGACCCGTCTTCATGCCGACGATCATCTCGCCGATCTTCCTGGCATTTGCCAGCACCTCCGCCTTGGTGTGGAGGCGAGGCATCTTGTAGTTCACGACGGCAACGCCGACCGTGTCATTGCTCGAGGAAATATCGCCGTGCAGCATGTCGCTCTCCTTAGCGCTGGTTGTCCGAAGCTCAGTTCACCGGGGTCAATTCGCGCCCACGCGCGCGCCTCACACCGAAAATTTCCAGATTCATCCGAGGCCGGCGGATCCCATTCGATCCGTGCCCACTCCCGGTCGCCAAACACAAAAAAGCCCGACGAATCCTCGCGGATTCTTCGGGCTGCCTAGCCAACGCCAAACCAACGTCACTGGTGGTTCGGCAAATGATTACGATCGAAACGTCATCGTTCAATCGCAGTCAGGCACAAAACTAAACATCTTTCGCGCGGTACTGCAAGAGTTCATTTGCGTGGATGATCGCGGCCGCCATGTCGTCCATCGACAACCGCTTCGCCATCGCCTGACGGCGAATATTTTCATACGCTTCCGCTTCGCTCAGTCCCTGGCCGTCCATCAGGATCGATTTGGCTTTCTGGATTCGCTGGATGCCCGACAATTTGCGTTCCAGTTTGCGGATGCGCTTGTCGGTTTCGCGCTTCTCCAGCCAGATGCTGCGCGCGATCGTCAAATTCGTCAGCAGACCAAATGGCCGGATCGGCCGCTCGATGACCGCGACGGCACCCGCTTCCAGCACCAGTTGAAGCGTCGACGGGTCCTCATAGCCGACAATGGCAATCAGCGTCGGCCGCAATCCGTCGTTCGACTTGAGCAGCTTTTGAATGTCGCCGCGGACGTCATGTTCGACCGCCAGCAACATCACATCGGCGCTATCGCTCCAGGATTCCGGGACCGGCCATTGCGTCTCGACCATGCAGCCGATGCGGCGCAGATGCTCGACAAGGCTGACGCGCTCGCTATCCGGCGGATGAACCACCTGAACCCGCAGTCCGCGTAGGTCGCGAAGGATTTGGATCGCCACCGGCAGACCTCAGTGGTTGATGGTTTGCAGGTCGTCGGCCGACCAGTCGTCGAGACTCTGCACCACACAATACGGATCCGGCTTGATCCGGACGCCGGGATTCCAGACCGTCTGGAACCGGCCGGATTTGTCGAGCCGCGCGATCCGCGGCCAGAGATAAGTGTGGTTGTTTTCCGGATCGATTCTTACCCGCCCCTGCGGCGCGTCAAACTCCGAATCGCGCAACTCCGTCAGCACCCGCTCCGGATCGTCTGAACCGCTTCGCGCCAGCGCGCGCATCGCCAGATGCACCTGGAAATAGGCGGCTTCCGCCGCGGCCGTCACCGGCGCATCGGGACCGTATTTTTTCTTGAAACTCTCGACAAAGCGCCGCGCCGAGGGCGACGAAGAGGTCTCGAAGAACGGCGCCGCGGTGATGTGACCTTCGGCTGCCTCCTTGTGCATCTCCGCGACCTCGGCCTCACTGGTGGTGAGGCTTGCGATCGGCATCTTCGCCGGGTCGAATCCGGCGTTGCGATAGGCCTCATAGAGCACCGAGGTGCCCTTCCCCACCACCGTCGAGAAGATCACGTCCGGCGTGGTCTTCTTGATCCGGCTGATCACCTTGTCGAAATCCTTGGTAGCAGCGACAAGCGGAACATAGATTTCGTCCAGCACCTCACCGCGCCCCTGCAAGACGAAGTCGGCCATCAGGCGATTGGACTCGTAGGGATAAATGTAATTCGAGCCGACCAGCAGAAAGCGATTGCCATAGGTCGACAGCAGGAATTTTGCCAATTGCAGCGAATTCTGGCTCGGCGCCGCACCGGTGTAGATGCAATGCCGCGAATATTCGAAGCCCTCATAGAGCGTCGGATAAAACAACAGGCCGCGATGGCTTTCCACAACCGGCAGCACGGCCTTGCGCGTGCTCGACATGTAGCAGCCGAACAGCAGGCGGATATGATCGACCTGAAACAGCCGCTCGGCCAATGCACGAAACTGCTTGGGGTCCGAGGCCGGATCGTAGATCACGGGCTCGATCATGCGATCGAGCACGCCGCCGGCCGAATTGATCTCCTCGAACGCCAGCAGCGTGGCGTTAAGCTGGGATTGCTCGACCGCGGAAGTAACCCCGGTCTGCGAGAAGAGGACGCCCACCCGCCACGGCGCTTTGCTGTCTTCGCTTGAACTCATGATACGGACTTAGACCATTCCTGCCATCTGACGACTGTACGTCAGATCGCAGGAAACTCAAATCACCTGTCAGCGCAAGCACATCGTCGCGCGATCTATCATCAGCCGTTGCGGAACGTATAGGCGTATCCGTTAAGGGCCGGCGCACCGCCGAGATGCGCGTAGAGTACTTTCGAGCCCGCGGGAAAATAGCCTTTTCGCACCAGGTCGATCATGCCCTGCATCGACTTGCCCTCATAAACCGGGTCGGTGATCATCCCCTCGAGCCGCGCACACAGGCGGATCGCATCCTTGGTTTCATCTGACGGCACGCCATAGGCCGGATAAGCATAGTCTTCCAGCAGCACAATATCGTCCTCGCCGAGTTCCTTGCCGAGTTCGACCAACTCAGCCGTCCGGCGCACGATCTCCAGTACCTGCGCCCTGGTCTGCTTCGGCGTGAACGAGGCATCGATACCGATCACCTTCCGCTCACGTCCGTCAGCGGCGAAGCCGACCGACATGCCGGCGTGGGTCGATCCGGTCACCGTGCAGACGATGATGTAGTCGAAGGCAAAGCCCAGCTCCTTCTCCTGGGCGCGAACCTCCTCGGCAAAGCCGACATAACCGAGGCCGCCGAACTTGTGCACGGACGCCCCCGCCGGAATCGCATAGGGCTTGCCGCCCTTTGCCTTGACGTCGGCGATGGCATCCTCCCAGCTCTGACGGATGCCGATATCGAAACCTTCATCGACCATCTGGACGTCGGCGCCCATGATGCGGCTGAGCAGGATATTGCCGACGCGGTCATAGACGGCGTCCTCGTGCGGCACCCAGCTCTCCTGAACCAGCCGGCACTTGAAGCCGATCTTGGCCGCGACGGCTGCGATCATGCGGGTATGGTTGGACTGCACGCCGCCGATCGACACCAGCGTATCGGCATTGGAGGCGATCGCGTCGGGAATGATGTATTCGAGCTTGCGGAGTTTGTTGCCGCCGAAAGCGAGCCCCGAATTGCAGTCCTCGCGCTTGGCATAAAGCTGGACCTTGCCACCGAGATGCTGGGTCAGCCGCTCCAGCTTCTCGATATGGGTCGGCCCGAATGTGAGTGGGTATCGCTCGAACTTCTTCAGCATGCGGCAACCTCGTCTGTCTGATCGGTCTGATGTTCCGGCGCCACAATTCCTAGCATTTACATCGCGAATGGTGCTTTCAAGTTTACATGGTGATCTGACGATATATTCTGGAGTAATGCCACTTTTTTGAGTTTTATATGGATATAGAGATAATTATGAAAGATTCTTCCACCCCTGAAATCGTTGACGGCATCGACATCAAGATGCTCCGCGCGCTGCAAAAGGACGGGCGAATTTCAAATGCAGAGCTCGCGCAAGCGGTTGACGTCAGCCCGGCGACCTGCCACCGGCGAACGCAACGGCTGCTGGAGCAGGGCTATGTCACGCACGTGCGCGCGATCATCAACCCCAGGAAAGTCAATCGCGGGGCGCTCGTCATGGTCGGCGTGGTGCTGGATCGCTCGACACCGGAGAGCTTCGCCGACTTTGAAAAGGCGGTGGCAAAACTGAAATTCGTTCTCGACTGCCATCTGGTGGCCGGAGACTTCGACTACTTCCTGAAAATCCGCGTCGGCGACATGGCGGATTTCAACAGGATCCACGGCGAGAAACTGATCGCGTTGCCGGGAGTACGGCAGACGCGAACATTTTTCGTCATGAAGGAAGTCGTCGACAACGCGCCGATGGACTTTTAGTTACACTCCGAGCAGCTATAAATCCTCAACTCAGACTTCGACCACGCGTTCGACATGCACGCGTCGGCAATCCATCTCGTATTCGAGATTCTGGACGGGCGGCCGGTTGAAATGCCAGGTCAGGCCGTTACGGAACACACCGCGCCGCCCGAGTTCGCTTTCGAGGATCGAATACACATCCTGCACGGTATAGAGCTGCACGCCGGTGGTCTGGCTCCAATTGCCGCCGAACGCGCTCATGCGCCGCTCCATTTCATCCAGCACAAATTTTGCTTTCTCAAGCATCCCTTCCGGGCTGGTGTCGCCCAGGCGAACGGTGTGGTCACGATAATTGGCCTTGCCTTCGACCGACTCGCCGCTGCCGGCGACGACGAATGACGCCGGGGCATTGGCCGACACAGTCGTGAACGAAAAGGCATGGAAACCCGGTTCCGACGGCGGATCGATCTTCGGACAGACATTGCTGCGGGCCACCGGATTGACGCCATCCTTCATGATCCCCCACTCGATCAGCGTCTTGATGTAGATCTCGTTGAAGGCCTTGAATCCCTCTTCGGTAAATGGCGCTGGCGAGCGCAACTCGCAGGCGCCGAACGCGGTCAACGGCCGACCGGCGGCCTTGATGATCTCGGCGATCTTCTCGAACCCCTGCTTCAGCGGAACCACCTTTGAAAAACGAACCCGCTCGATCGCAAAGCCGGGCAGCGCGCCGATGCCGCAGGAATATTGACTGACGCCCGGCACGAACCGGTAACCGCCATTGGTCGCTTCAATCGTCTCGATCATAATGCCTCTCTCAACTGCTGTAACATCTCGTTGAATTGTCGCTTTTCAGGTTTCGAGCACGCCGAGATAGGCGTCGCGAATGATCGGATCGGCCAGCAATTGCGCGCCCTCGCCCTGGCGCACGATGCGGCCCATGTCCATGATGTAGGCGGAATGGCAAAGGTCGAGCGCGGTGATCACGTCCTGCTCGACCAGCAGGATCGACATGCCCTCGGTGTTCAGCGTACGCAACGCCGCCACGAGCTGCTCAACCAACAGCGGCGACAACCCCAGCGACAATTCATCGATCATCAAAAGCCGGGGCGCGCTCATCAATCCCCGGCCGATCGCGCACATCTGCTGTTCACCACCCGACAACGTCGCCGCCGCCTGATGACGGCGATCCCGCAATTTCGGGAACGTGCCATAGACCCGGTCGAGATCCCGGTTCAGCCCAATCCGAGACGTCTTTCGCGAATAGGCCCCCATCAACAGATTGTCCTCGACGCTCATGGCGCCGAACAGCCGCCGTCCTTCCGGAACATGCACGATCCCGCGCGCGAGGATCTGCGCCGCGGTGTCACCCGTGACATCCTTGTCGTCCGTGAAATAATAGCCGCCCTGCGTCGGAATGAGTCCGGACAGCGCGCGCATCAAGGTGGTCTTGCCGGCGCCGTTGGAGCCGATCAGCGCCGTGATCTCGCCGCGCTGCACGGCCATGTCGATGCCCCACAGCACCTGGATCTCGCCATAGCCGGCGCACAGCCCCTGCAGTTCGACGATCGGGGACTCAGCCATTGCCGGCGTTCCGTTGCGCGTATTGCTGACCCAGATAGGCATCGACCACGGCGGGATTCTTGATGACGTCGCGCGGCGCCCCGTCGGCGATCAATTGGCCGTTGTGCAGCACGATGATGCGCGTGCACACGTTGAGCACCACCTTCATCAGATGTTCGATCATCACGATGGTGATGCCGTCCGCCGCCAGTTGATGAATGAGCTTGGTGGCCCGTTCCACCTCGGCGCTGTTGAGCCCGGCGTTGACCTCGTCGAGAAACAACAGTTTTGGTTTCATCGCCAGCGCCTTCGCCAGCTCCAGTCGCTTGCGCATGGCCAACGTCAACGTCGCCGCCGATTGATTGGCCTGCGCCTCCAGGCCCACGAACGCCAGATGCGCGCGGGCCTCCTCGCGGGCGGATTTGATGCTCTCGCCGGGCTGAGAGAACAACGCAGCCGCCGCAACATTGTCGAGTGCGGAGAATTCGGCGAAGGGTTGCACGATCTGAAACGTGCGGGAAAGCCCGAGCCGCGCCGCCTGAAACGTCTTGATGCGCGTGATGTCGCGACCGTCGAACGTCACGACGCCGGAATTCGCCGGCGTTACGCCGCAGACCGTATTGACCAGCGTGGTCTTGCCGGCGCCGTTGGGGCCGATCAGGCCCAGCACCTCGCCCTTGTTGATTGCAAACGAGACCTCGCGCAGCGCCTGCAGGCCACTGAACCGGCGCGAAACGGCGTCCAGGCGCAGGATCTCAGACATGCCTCGCCTTTCGCCAGAAGCTGCGGAAACGCAGCGAAATGAGGCCATGCGGCAGCAGCAGCAACAACGCGACGATCAGCACACCGAGCACGCCGCTGTGGATCTGGATGTAGTTGCGCCAGACCACTTCCTCGAGCGCCAGATACAGGAAGGCCCCACAGACGGCGCCGAGCGGCGACCCCAGGCCGCCCATCAGCGTCATCACGATCGGCTTCACCGAATAGAGAATATCGAACACGTCAGACGGATCGATGTAATGCACCCAGGCTGCGTAGAGGCCGCCTGCGGCGCTGACGAAACAGGCCGACAGCCCGAACGCGATACTCTTGTACAGTGTGGCATTGAGGCCGATCATGTTGGCGGCGGTTTCGTTCTGACGGATGCAGACCAGCCCGAACCCGAGCTTCGACGCCGAGACCGCAATCACCATCAGCGCTGTCGCCAACAGCAATCCCCACATGCCGTAGAAGAAGAACAAGGCGTCCGCCATGATGCTCGAACCGGACGCCAGGGGGATGTTGAGCCCCATGCCGCCGCCGGTGAGATCGGTAGCGTTATTGACGAGCTCGCGCAGCACCCCGACCAGCGACAGACTGGCGATGGCGAAGTAGTGTCCGCGCAATCGCAGCAGTACCGCGCCGAGCAGGCCCGCCAGCACCAGCGAAGCGACCAGCGACACCAGGATCGAGACCGGCAACGGAACGCCCGCGTTGAGCAATACGCCCGTCGCATAGGCGCCGAAGCCGAAGAACGCCGCGGTCGCGAACGAAGGATAGCCGGCGAGACCACCGACCACGTTCCACGACAATGCGAGGATCGCGTACATGCAGGCCATGGTGCCGAGACGCAGCGCGTAGGCGCCGCCCACCAGCGGCAGCGCGGCGAGGCAGGCCAGCACGATCAGTAGCGCCAGATTGGCTCGGGTCATTCGAAGCCTTTCCGGCCGAGCAATCCCTGCGGCCTGAACAGCAGGAACACGATCAGCAGCGCAAAGGACAACGTCGTCGCATAGGCCGGTCCAATCGCGGCGGAGCCGATGCCTTCGACCAGAGCCAGCAGCAATCCACCGGCCAGCGCGCCCGACACGCTGCCGAGGCCGCCGAGCACGCAGACCACAAAGGCCTTGTCGAGGTAAGAAGTCGAGGTCAGCGCCGATATCGGGAAGATCAGCGCCATCAGCACGCCAGCGCAGCCGGCCAATGCCGCCCCGATGCCGAACGCGATCGCATAGATCGATTTGACATCAACGCCCATCAGGATGGCCGCATCGCGATCGAGCCTGACCGCGACGATCGCACGCCCAACGCGCGAGCGCCGCAGCAGCAGATAAAGCAGCCCGGTCAGGGCCAGCGCGAGGGCCGTTGCGATCAGCCGGTCGACCGGCACCACGACGTGGAACAGCGAAACCGAGCCCATCGGAGGCTTCAAGGTGAGTTTGCGATAATCCGCCTTGAAGAAGTAGATCATCGCATTGTTGAGGATCAGATCGAGGCCGAACGTCAGCGTCAACGTCACCAGAACGGGCGCATGGAGCACACGATTGAGCAGCAGGCGCTGCAACAGGTAGCCGAACACGAAAAACACCGGCACCGCGACCGGCAGCACATACCACGGCGAAATCGCCATCGACTGATAGACGCCCCAGGCCAGATAGGCGCCGAGAACGATGATTGATCCGTGAATCAGGTTGATGACGTTGAGGACGCCCCACACCAGCGAAAACCCGATCGCAATGCATGCGTAGAGGCAGCCCAGCACCAGGGCATTGATGATGATCTGCGCAGCCAGCATGTCCGGGCCCTTCGCCGGTCGCGACGATAGCTCAGTTCACGCCCAGCTTCAGCTCACCCTGCTTGATCGCCTGCGGGAACAGCACGACGGGCTTGCTGCCCTGGATCTGGAATACCGGCGGCTCCAGCGAGTTGATCTGGCCGTTGGGACCGAATTTGACTGGCCCCCAAAACGTCACAACGTCGAGTTTCGCCAATTCGTCGCGCACCTTGTCGCGATCGAGCGAGCCGGCGCGCTCGATCGCCATCTGGAACAGCGCGCCGCAAACCGCCGCCGAGGCCTGGCCGTAATCCGGGTCGCTCTTGTATTTGTCGTGGAACAGTTTCACGAAATTTTCAGTGGTACCGAAGATGTCCTTGCCTTCGTAGCGCTCGGCGGGATGCCACCAGGAGGCGCTGGTGATGTTCTCGGCGGTCTGGCCCGCCGATTCAATGAAGTCCTGATAGGCGGGCCCGGCGATCATGGTGACCACAGGCGCCTTCAATTCCTGATCGACCATCTGCTTGCGGACCAGCAGCAGATCGTTGATGTAGCCGGTGACGAAGATCCATTGCGGGTCGAGCGACTTGATCTGCGACAGCGTCGCCGAATGATCGAGCGTACCGATGGCGTATTTCTCGAAATAGACCACCTCCAGCCCATTGGCCTTGGCCGACTTCTCCATCTCCTGGGCGATCGCCAGCGGGAACAGGTCGTTGCGCGCGAGAATGGCGACTTTCTTCACGTCAGGCGCCTTGGCCTTGATGATCTGCGTCAGCGGCGTGGTGAGGGTGTCGTTCGGCGTGAAGGTGCCGAACAGATATTTGTAACCCTGATCATAGACCTGCGACGAAGATGCCGCGGCGGCGATGGTCGGCACCTTGTATTTTTCCGAGACCGTGCTCGCCGCTTTGGCGGCGCCGGAACCGAATGCGCCGAACAGGAAATTGATGTTGTCCTGGGTAATCATCTGCTCGGTGGTCTGCACCGCGCGCGGCGTGTTGGACTGGTAATCCGCGTAAACGATCTCGACCTTGTATTTCTTGCCGCCGACCGAGATACCGCCGGCCTTGTTGGCCTGTTCGGCCCAGAGGTCATATCCCTGCTGTTGCTTGATGCCTTCCGGTGCCAATGGGCCCGTCAATGGCAGCGGCGCGCCGAACCGGATCACGTCCTCGGCCCTGGCCTGAGATCCCGATGCGCTCCAGGACACAATCGCCATGATGGCAGTGCTCAGGACAACCGAGCAACGGATCAATTTCGAACCCAACATCCACATCCCCATTGTGACAGGTTAATTGCGGCGGCGATCAAGCATCGCAAATAGTCCATTCGAATAAAAGCATTGAAATTAGAGTTTTGAGGTCGAATAATTCGAACGCTAGCCAATGCCTGCCCCGATCTTGGGCAGGCCAGATGGAGGGGGTGAAGCATGATTGAATCCAGCGCGGTCCGATATTTTCGTGCGGTGACCGAAAGCGGCTCGATCAAGCGGGCCGCGACGTCGCTGCGGATTGCTCCCAGCGCGATCAGCCGGCAGATGCAGGCGATCGAGGAGGAATTGTCGGTCAAGCTGTTTGAACGAAACGCGCGCGGCATGGTGCTGACCGACGCCGGCCACCTGCTCTATCGCTATGCCGTCGAGAACCGCAATCAGCTCGACGGCATCCGGGTCAAGGTGCAGGAATTCGATACGATGCGCCGCGGTCAGGTCAAGATCGCGACGGTAGAGGGAATGTTGGCGAACTTCCTGTCGAATTTCGTCGTCGATCTCGCCGGCGATTATCCGGGTATTTCGATCTCGACCACCGTCGTGGGCTCCCGCGACGTCGCCGAGATGGTGGGACACAACGACGTCGATCTCGGTCTGGTGTTCGGCCGTTCGCCACGGCGCGACCTGATCGAACTGGCGCGAATGCGGCAGTCCTTGTGCCTGATCGTTTCACCCCGTCATCCCTTGGCGAGCCGGGACAGTTGCTCGGTCAAGGATCTCACCGGGCTGCGCGTCGTGGTGCCTGATCCCTCCTTCGGCATCCGGCAGGAGATCGACCGGGCCTGCGCCAACAGCAAGATACGGCTCGAAATCTGCAACGAAACCAATTCGCTCAATTTCGCGCAAACGCTCGCCGCGCGCACCGATCTGGCGACCTTCCTGCCGCGCGACACCGCGATGCCTTCGATCGATGCGGGATTGCTGGTGGCGGTGCCGTTGCGGGACAAGCGCCTGGAAGCGACGCAGGTGACGCTGGTTCAGTTGGCCACGCGCAACATGTCGCCATCCGGCCGGCTCGTCGCCGATCTGCTGGTCGGCAGAATGAAGGCCGTGAAGGATTGAAGCCGCGAAGGCCTACGTCCCGACCCGCAAGGCCGAACGCTGCTTGCGCAAATAGGCGATCACCGACAGCGCGGTGATACGGCCGGTCTTCGGGTTTTCAGACGGGATGTTTTCAATCGACATCGAGAAGCGGGCGGAATTGGATTCCACCTCCACCCGATGCACATTGCGCGTCAATGCCGGATCGGCCCAGATTTCAAGCGTGGTTCGATCCGGTCCGAGGCCCGCCAGCGACAATGCGACGGCGACATTGAGATTCGCGGGAAAGCCCTTGGCCGCCTCGCGGGCGGTGCCTTCGAATATCCTGAGCGGTTCGGTAATGCGCTCGATATCGATGTTGTTCTGGACCAGATAGGGCGCGCCGGCGAGACCCGTCACCGGCTTGCGGGTTACCATCCTGACCGACAGGATCTTGCCTTCCGCCGCGGCGGTCATGGCGTCGAGGCCGATCAGCGCGCCGGTGGGCACCACGATCTGGCCGCCGTTCTCTTTGGCGAGCGCGATCAGGTCTTCATTCTCGAGCAGCGCGCCGGCGCTGAGAACGACAGCGGTTTTGCCACGGCTGACAAAGGGCGCCACGATCGATCGCACGAGCTTGCTGGGCGCGCATTCGATGACCATGTCGGCGACTTCGGCAAGACCGTCGATCGGCAGGATAGCCGGCGGCTGCTTCAGCCCGGCAAGAAAAGCCTGATGCTTGGCGCGGTTCCTGGACCGACACCGCCGTCAGAACCAGTCCGTCGATGCCCTTGTCGAGGGCTTCCACGACTTTCCTGCCGATCGGCCCGAGCCCCACTACCGCGACACGCTGGTCGCTGCGCCTGTTTCCCGCTGAATCTGCCATTGGCCGGTCTCTCGCTCTCTTGACGACAGACATCGCATCCCATCGGCCCCGGCGCGAGTCAATTCAAATTCGGATGGAGCCTGGGTTCATTTGCATTGTTGGCATGACCATCCGCAGAACCGGCTCCAAGCGTTTGGCAAATCGTCGACTAGCTTGCGAGCGCACAACCGACAGCGTCGTAGGAGAACAGCCAGTGATAGCGCTCGCGGACCTTCTCTTCATTCCATTGGGTTGAGACGTACCGTGTCGCGTCCTCACGGTCGAGCAGCCGATCATTGTGGAATATCTCGCGGTTGCGATCCGCCGCGCGCACACAGCGATTGGCGCGTTCGACACGCAAGGCTTCATAGGCCCGAATCGCCGCCTCGCGATCGCTGCGGTGCGCCTCGATACATCGCGCCAGAAGAATTCCGTCTTCGATCGCCATGACAGCTCCTTGCGCCATGAATGGCAGCATCGGATGGCAGGCATCGCCCAGCAGGACGACATTTCCGCTTGACCAGCGCTCGATCGGCGGCCGGCTCATCAGCGCCCAGCGATAATGCACATCGATATTGTCGATCAGCGCGTGCACGTCCTGATGCCAGCCCCGGAAATCCGCCGCGCAATCTTCCCGGCTGCCGCGTGCGGTCCACGATTCCGTCTCCCACCCCTGGCGTTCCACGACACCGACAAAGTTGACGAGTTCGCCCCGCCGCAACGGATAGGTGACGACATGACGGCCAGGGCCGACCCAATTGGCGCCGACCGCGCGCCGCAAATGAGCCGGCAACCGCTCGGACGGCACCACACCGCGCCACGCGATGCATCCCGTGAACGCAGCCTTGCCCGCGCCAAGCGTCCGGGCCCTGAGTTTGGAGTGAATGCCGTCGGCGCCGACCACCAACCGGCCTCCGATCTCGTTGCCATTGGCAAGAATGGCGGTCGCGACATCTCCGTCATCCCTGACATCGAGGACTTCTGCGCCCAGTCTGATGGTGCCCGGCGCGACACGCTCGACAGCCTTTGCAAGCACCGTTTGCAGATCGCCGCGATGAACCATCAGGTATGGAAAGCCATATTCCGCCATCGCCGCCGCGCCGAGATCGAACAGCGGCCATTTCTCGCCGGAATTCCACAGCCGGATTTCCTTGGCTTCCGCCTCCACGGCCACGGCCCGGAGATCGTCCAGCACCCCCAGCGAAGCCAGCACGCGGGTTCCGTTCGGACTGAGCTGCACGCCGGCCCCGACTTCACGGAGCTCGGTCGCCTGCTCGCACACGATGACATCGAGGCCGCGCTGGATCAGCGCAAGTGCGGCACATAATCCGCCGATGCCTGCGCCGGAAACGACGATCCGTTCTGTCATATCAAGCTCCCCATCGGATTCACGGCGGCCTCTAGGCGGCGGCTCAAACCAGAGTCGTACGACGCTGACTTTACGCCAATGCCTGATCGAGTTCCCGCACCGCTTGATAGATAACAGCCGCGCCGGCCGCGATCGCTTCGCGATCCGCCCATTCTTCCGGCGCGTGACTCTTGCCGGCCCGGCAGGGAATAAAAACCATCGCGGAGGGACAGATGCGGCTCATATACACCGCATCGTGGCCCGCGCCGCTGGCGAGGTCGATATCGCCCAGCCCCAGATCGCGCGCGCCCCGGCGCAATGCGGCGCGCAGATTCTCATCGCAGGTGGTCGGCGGCCCGTCGGACAGCATCGTGAAGGAGGCCCGCGTCACGCGCGCTGCCGCCGCATGTGCCAGACTTTCCCGATCGACCATATCCGTGAAGCGCTGCATCAATTCGGGCGCCGTGGTCCGCACATCGACGACAAGGCGGCACCGTCCGGGCACAATGTTCGACGCCGAAGGGTCGACATCGAGGATGCCGACGGTGGCGACGAAATAGCCGGAGCCTTCGGCCGAAAGCTGATCGGCGATCCGGCGCACCGATGCCACCGTATGCGCCGCGGGCACCAGCGCGTCGTGACGCAGCGCCATCGGCGTGGCGCCGGCATGATCGGCCTCGCCCTGGAAGACGATTTCGAACCGGCGGATGCCCACGATCGAGGTGACGATGCCGACATCGAGCGACCGGGATTCCAGCACGATGCCCTGCTCGATGTGCAATTCCAGATAGGCGCGGATATCGCTGCGCCTGGCCTGGTCGAGCCGGCCGGGATCGCCGCCGACGCGCCGCAACGCATCGCGCAGCTTCTCGCCGCCGGGTTCCTTGAGGTCCAGCATCTTGTCATCGAGCCAGCCGCTGATGCCGCGGCTGCCGATGCAGGACAGCCCGTATTCGCTGGGCTCCTCCGCCAGAAAATCGATCACCTCGATGCTGTGCTGCGGCCGCAGGCCGGCATCACGGAACGCCCGCACGATCTCGAGGCCGGTCGCGACGCCGGCGATGCCGTCGAACCGTCCGCCGGCCGGCACAGTGTCGCTGTGCGAGCCGATTGCGATGACGCCAAGCGCAGGGTTACTGCCTTCGAGCCGGCCGATCAGATTGCCGGCGGCATCGATGTGGGTGGAGAGCCCGGCGTCGGCAAACCGTTGCGTCAGCCAGGCCCGCCCCTCCAGAAACAACGCCGTGAACGAGCGCCGCGTGTAAGGCCGTGCCGGGTCGGTGATGTCGGCAAGCCCCATCACATCGGCCCAGATACGATCCGCGTCCAGCGGCAGGTTCGTCTTCGGCATCCGTTACACCGCGGTCGGCATCCTCCATCCGCCGAAGGTTTTTTCCAGGTGCGCAACCAGCGCCAGCGCAACGTCTTCGCGCCACGGCCGCGCCGCGACCTGCACACCGAGCGGCAGACCTTCCGGTGAGGTGCCGACCCGCACGGTCGCCGTCGGCCATCCCGTCAGATTATACATCTGAGAGTAGCCAAAGCCCTTTCGGTTCTGCTCATCGAAACTGGTGCCATGCAGCAATGCCGGAAACGGCGCAACCGCCGACAGCACCGCGTCGTAGTTCTCCATGAAACGCAGCATCGAATTGCGGAACAGGTCCCAACGCACGAACGCGGCGAGCGCGTCGGTGGTATTGGCCATCGCCGGCGCCACCGAATAGGTCAGCGCCTTCTCGAACAATGGCGAGATCGGATCGCTGCCGATGCTCTTGAGGAACGCGCGTGTTCCCGCGCCGCCATCGCCACGGCTCATGTCGTGATAGACGGTTGCGGCCTTCTCCGCGTCCGGGGTTCGCTTTTCCTCGACCTTGACGCCGGCATCCGCGAACGCCTTGGCGGAATCGCGTACTGCCGCTGATATTTCCTTGGTCGGGGTCGCGGCGCCGTCATCCTCGAAGAACGCGAGTTTCAATCCGCTCAAGGTGACGGCTTTGGGATCCAGCAACGGCATGCCGACGATCGAATTGTCGCGGAAGTCCGGCCCGGAAATGATCGGCAGCGCCAACGCCAGATCCTCGACATGGCGCGCAATCAGGCTGACATGAAACACCGGAGCGCGGGCGCCCATCGGTTGCGGAAACTGCCCGGTGCGCGGCACCCGGCCGGAGGTCGGCTTGATCGCGGCGAGACCGCAGAAATGGGCGGGGACTCGAATGCTGCCGCCAGCGTCGGTGCCAAGACCCAGCGGCGAACCGCAGGCCGAAATGATCGCGGCCTCGCCGCCGCTGCTGCCGCCCGGTGTGCGCGCGAGATCATACGGGTTGTTGGTGCGGCCATAGACCAGATTGTCGCTTTCGATTGCGCCGGCGAGTTCAGGCACATTGGTCTTGCCGAGGAAGATCGCGCCGGCCGCGCGCAAGCGGGCGACCGCGGTGGCATCGGCCTTCGGAACATAATTGGCGCGGCCCTTGGTGCCGCCAGTGCAGATCACGCCGGTCGTCTCCAGCGTATCCTTGATGGTCATGGGCACGCCATGCAGCGGCCCCTTGATTTCACCACGCGCCAGCGCCGCGTCGGCCTCGTCAGCTTCTTTCCGCGCGGAGTCGGCCGTCAACTGGACGATGGCATTGAGTTTTGGATTGACCTCGGCAATCCGCGCCAGATGCGCCTCGACGATCGCCTTGGAAGAGAGCTGTTTCGATCGGATCGCACTGGCGAGTTCACTGGCCGATTTCAAGGTGATGTCGCCACCCGCTTGCGTTGCGGCTTCCGCGGAGCCAACGAACGATGACCGTGCTGTCGCCGCCACGGCGCCCGCCAGCGCGACCGTGCCCAGAAAATCCCGCCGTCCCATTTTGGTATCCATCCTTTAAATCCAATCCGTTGATGAGGCTTCGTTTGCGACCCGCACCGCACCTAATTCTTCTTTCAACGCGGATGCAAGTTCGGGACGAGAAGCCCGCGGCCGCAAGCGCCCTGCCCTACAGCCGCGCGGGCCGAAGCGCTACTTTTCACCAGGCTATTTCTTGATCAATTGGCGCGTCATCTCGCCCAAATTTCGGGCATGGCACACGCTGGAAGCCGATTTTACTCCAGATTTTGAAGCGCAGGAAAGCTGCGCCCGGAAGCGTTGTCCAGCAATCAGCACCTCACGGTGAACGTGACCGGCGCAGCTTCTCACATGCCGCCAGTCGGCATGTTTGTTGCATTTTATATGGCAGCAAAAGGAGTTGCGTTAATGACATCCAAAATCCGTCGCCGTGAATTCATCGCCGCCCTCGGGGTCGGGCTTTTTGCCGCCCCCGCGATCGTGCGTGCCGAAGGCGAGCCGATCGTCATTCGCGCCGGCGCGCTGAAATTGATCCATTCGATTGCACCCTATTTCTACGATCAGTTCGTTCCTGCCGGCTACAAGGTCGAAGTGATCCCGTTCGAAACGCCGACCGACTGCAAGAATGCGGTCGTCACCAAGTCGATCGATTTCGGCGCCTTCGGCATCGCCGCCGCGGTGCTCGGCGGCGCAGCCGGTGAACCGGTGGTCGTGATCGCCTCGACCTGCAATCGCGGTATGGCGATCATCGCCAAGAAGGACGAAAACATCACCTCGATCAAGGAGCTGAAGGGCAAGCGCGTCGCAGTGTATCCCGGCACCACCCAGGAAGTGTTCTTCCTGGAGCGGCTGCGGATGGAAGGCATGACCATCAAGGACGTCGAGCCGGTTCGCGTCTCCTTCAGCGAAATGCACATCGCTCTGTCGCGCGGCGACATCGACGCCTATGTCGGCGCCGAGCCCGGCCCCGGCCTGTCGCTGTCCAGCGGCGTCGGCTCGCTGGTTGAATATCCGTATTCGACCGCGATGGGATCGCTCAACATGGTGTTCGGCACCCGCCGCGACATGATCGACGAGAAGCCGGACCTGGTCCGGGTGATGATGGGTATCCATCAGCGCGCCACCGATTACGCCGCGTCCAACAAGGATGCCATGGTTGCGATGGCGACGAGCAAGCTCGGACAGAAGAAGGAAGCGATCGAAGCCTCGGTGCCCAACGTCGAATTGACCTGGCGGCTTGGCCCCAAAGAGATCGAACAATCGAAAATCTATGCGGACCACATGCTGTCGCTGAAGCAGATCAAGCGCCTGCCCGACTTCGCGACTTTCATCGACACCAGCTTCGTCGATTCCGTGAAGCCGACCTGATCGTGACCACGCTCACGTCCCATACCGAGGACGAAGCCGCCTCCGTAGATGAGACCTCAAGGGCAGCGGCTTGGTGGCCGCGCCTGCAGCCTGTGCTGCTGGCGGTCGCGTTTCCGATGGCGCTGCTGGCGATCTGGCACTTCTCGACCGTGGGACGGCCGACCAGCCTGATCCCTCCGCCCTACGATGTCTGGCTCGAACTGCGCGACCTCGCCTTTGGCGGCATCAATGACGATGCCTATAGCCGGACCCTGCACATCCATTTGCTGGCCTCCGTCAGTCGCGTCTATGGCGGCTTCGCGCTGGCGTTGATTGTCGCGCTGCCGCTGGGAATGCTGATCGGGCGGGTGCCGTTGATCCGGCAAACCGTCGACCCGACGCTTCAGATCCTGCGACCGGTGCCGGTCACGGCATGGCTGCCACTGGCGATGATCATCTTTGGGCTCGGACCTCGCTCGGCGGTGTTTCTGGTCTTTCTCGGCGCGTTCTATCCGATCCTGGTGAACACGATCTTTGGCGTGCGCTCGGTCGAACCGCGCTTGTTCGAGGCGGCTGCAATGCTTGGCTGCACCGGGGCGGCGCAATTTTTCCGTGTCGTGCTGCCTGCGGCGCTGCCGTCGATCTTCACCGGCCTCCGGCTCGGCCTGGGCTTTGCGTGGGTCGTGATCGTCGTCGGCGAAATGACCGGCGTGCAAACCGGACTGGGCGCCATCATCATGGAAGCCCGCCAGCTGTCCCGCACCGAAATCGTGATCTCCGGCATGATCGTCATCGGCGTATTCGGCTTTCTGTCCGACCAGCTGGTAATGCTGATCGGCCGGCGGCTGTTGGCCTGGAGTCCCTCGCATGGCTGAAGCCACGGTTCCAATTCTGGAAATGAAGAACGTCGGCAAGACCTATTCGCAGAACGGACGGGCCATCGAGGCGCTGCGCGGCGCCAACCTGATCGTCAAGAAAGGCGAATTCATCTGCCTGATCGGCGCCTCCGGCTGTGGCAAGTCCACATTGTTGCGGATGGCCGCGGGCTTTGAAGCCGCGACGCAGGGCGACAATTTGATGTGGGGCATGCCGATCAAGGGCCCGGGCCCGAGCCGTGGCATGGTGTTTCAGGATTACGGCCTGTTCCCCTGGCTCAACGTCCGCGACAATATCGGCTTCGGACCGAAATCACGCGGACGCACCAAAGCCGAAATCCGCGAGACGTCGGACCATTTCATCGACCTTGTCGGGCTGCAGCGCTTTGCCGATGTCTATCCGCACCAGCTGTCCGGCGGCATGAAGCAACGCGTCGCCATCGCCCGCGTGCTCGCAAACGACGCTGAAATCGTGCTGATGGACGAACCGTTTGGCGCCCTCGACGCAATGACGCGGGAGCGGCTGCAGGACGAGCTGGTCGAGATCTGGTCGCGCACCGGCCTCACGGTGCTGTTCGTGACCCATGCGATCGAGGAAGCGATCTTCCTGGCCGACCGCGTTGTGGTGATGTCACCCGGTCCCGGCCGGATCGACAATGAATACCGCATCGATCTGCCGAGGCCCCGCGACACCACCAGCGCGGAGTTCAACGAGTGGCGACGGTTGCTCTCCGCGCAACTGCACAGCCATCACGCCCGCAAGGCTGGCTGACCGCACATCGAAAATCGAGCCGACGGCAGGACAGCGTGGAGAACGTCGTTCCTCGCGCCATTCGTCCGGATGGCTTCACGGCCGCGGCGCAGCCGCCGGCGGTGCGCCTGACCCGAGAAACGCGCTTTCGATGACTTCGCCGATCGGCTGCCAGGTCTTGCCGTCAAACTGCACCAATCGCATCTGCTCGATCGGGCGAAAATCCGCCGGGCCGGTACTGATGACGATCCCGGGAAGCGCGAGCGGGTTCTGATAATTCTTCAAGGAGGCCGCCTGCCGCATGATGTTCTCGCGCGAAAGATCGTCGCCGCACTGCTTGAGCACCTGCGCCAACGTTTCGGCCGCGGCATAGCCGAATACCGTGTTGCCGTCGGCCTTGTCGCCGTCGGGATAGTATTTATCCATGAACGCCGACCAGTCCTTCATCGCGGGATCATCCTTCCAGGCGGGATCACTGGCATCCTTGAGGAAGGCGGTCGAGATCACGCCGATCGAATTCTCCATCCCGGCGGGCCGCAGCGCATTCGCGATCGATGCAGACGCGTTGTCGAGCAGAAACACCGGATGCCAGTTGATGTCGGCCATTCGCCGCAGCGCGAGCGCCGCAACCGCCGGCGCGCCGTCGAAGATGAAGATTTGAGCGCCTGAATCCTGCAGAAGACCGACTTGAGAATCGACCGATTTATCCGAAGCATCGAACGTGGTGTCGGCGACGATCATTCGTACCCAATCACCGAGACCTTCCTGCAATCCCCTGAACAGATCGCGTCCGAATGCATCGTTCTGCCAGAGAACCGCGATCTTTTGCTCGGGATAAAACGCCTGGATGTAGTTGGCGTAAATCCGGCCCTCGGCGCGAAATGCCGGCTGCCAACCCATCGTCCAGGGGAACGTCTTCGGATTGCCCCACTCTTCATTTCCGGATGCGATGAAGAGCTGCGGAATCTTTTTATCGTTCAAATAGGTCCGTGTCGCGAGATTGCCTTGCATTCCGAAAGAGCCGAACATGAACAGCACTTCATCGTCGTCGGCCAGCTTGCGGAGCTGATCGGACGCCGTTCCCGGGTCCGAATTATCATCGTATGACAGGAATTTGATCTTGCGGCCGTTGATGCCGCCGCGCTCGTTGATCATGTCGAAATACGCCGCTTCGGTCTTTCCGATTGATGCGAACGCGGCGAGTGCCCCGGTATACGGCATGACGTTTCCGATACGGATCTCACCATCGGTGGCGCTAGCGTCTGGCGCCCGCTGAGCCTGAGCGGTGCAAAGCAAGCCGGCGAGCACGGCAATAGCCGGCACAATCATTAAATTTTTCATCATCGCACGCATCGCTGAACCTCAGGCACGGCGGCGCCAACCTTGCCGTAATCGAGCGTGAGCCACCAGTTTCCACAAAAATTGGATCGTTTGATGGCCACTTGATAATCTTTCCAAGGACCTCTGGCGGGTTAAATCCCCTAGATGTTCCCGGCAGCCGCCCACGTGACGGCACTCAGCATTGCCGTCATGATCTTGACCGGCGGTTCGACTTCGGAACCCAGGCCATGCCGCTTCGCGAGCCAGGCGGGATCGTTGTACGAAATCCAGGTGCCGCCGGATGCGTCCAGCCACACCAGCGCCTTGAGCGGCAGATCGGAGGTTCAGCTATCGCGTCCCGTAAGCACGGTCGCCGGCGTCGCCAAGACCCGGCAGGATGAACGCGTTCTCATCCAGCCCCTGATCGATGCCGGCCGTCCATAGCGGCACATCCGGGTGCAACCCCCGAAAACGCTCGACGCCTTCGGGTGCGGCAAGCAGGCACACCATCCGGATGTCGCGGGCGCCGCGCTCCTTGAGGCGGTCGACGGCAGCCACTGCCGTATTCGCGGTCGCCAGAACCGGCGACACCACGATCGCCAACCGCTCGTTGAGATCCGACGGCGCCTTGAAGAAATACTCGACCGCGGTGAATGTCTGCGGTTCGCGATAGAGGCCGATATGCGCAACGCGAGCGGTCGGCACCAGATCCAGCATACCGTCGACGAACGTTACCCCGGCCCGCAACACCGGCACGAACACCAGCTTCTTGCCCGCGATCCTGGCGGAGTGCATTTTTGCCAGCGGCGTCTCGATCTCCACCTCGGTCAGCGGCAGGTCGCGTGTCACCTCGTAACACAAGAGCATCCCGATTTCCTTCAGGAGCTCGCGAAACGATTTGGTCGAGATGGTCTTGTCGCGGATCAGGGTCAGTTTGTGCTGGACCAGCGGATGATCCACGATCGTAACGCCTTGCATGGCTTTGCTCCCTGCGAGTAACGGAATCGCGTTCAGAATACCGTACCGTCGCTGACGATTTTGATCGGCGGCGAACCGTCGGGACGGCGCGCAAAGGCGGCCGCCCGGCCCGTCGCCCAGGTGCCGCCTTCAAGGATCTTTGCCAGCGGAAGCGTGACAGCATCAAGACCGACGCGCTGCCGCAGCGAATCCGCCAGCCGGTCCAGCAGCGCCACCGTCAACGCGCGCCATTCGACCACCAGCGGCGAAGCGACATCGTGCTCGCGCTCGATATCGGCGACATCGCGGAGCACCAGGACGCCGGTATCGACGAACAGGCCGCCGTTGCGGTATTCCGCAAGCCCGGTCAGCCCATCGATGTCGGTCACCTCCAGTCCCGCGCGCTGCAGCGGCTCGATCAGCGAATAGGACAGCCATTGCGACAGCTTGTGCAGCGGCACCAATTCGCTGGTGGCATCTTCGGTCGTGATATCGGGATGACGCCAGCAATCGCCCAACGGAATTCCGCCAAGCGTGATGCGTGACGGCCAGATCGGTCCCAGCTGCCGCAACAGCCCCGACAGGATGGTGGTCGCCAGCATCGATCCCCGCGCGGCTTCGCCTGCGAAATGATCGAACAGCCCGCCCGGCCGCGGCGTGTCGTTGATGCCAAAGATTTGCGGCGCTGCCGCGACCTGCTGGCCCAACCGGCGAAGCAGGCCCACGCGGCCCTCGAGGCCCACCAGCGGGATTGTCATCGCGGACCTGAAAGCCAGCCTGCAGATCGGCAGCGGTCAATCGTTCAAGCGCCGCGGCGTCGGCACGCAGCGGATCGTCGGCCCGATCGGAAAATACGCCGCGCGCAAACATGTCGAGGCTGGCAAGCGCCAGACCTTCAGAACGGCCAATTTTCGTACCTGTCACGGAATCGGTGTAGCGCCACGCCGGCCCCGCGCCGGCGTCGAGCAGCACACTGACGATGGCGAGGTCGAATTCAGCCCGCGCGCGTTCGCTGCCGTCACGCCAATGCTTGGCATCAGCCAAAGCGACCCATCGATCGACGCCGCCAACCACGAAATGCCGCCAGCGCGAATGGAACGGGACATCGAATGTGGGATAGGCCTTGCGCGTGGTCGCGAGCACCAGATCGACGGTTGCATCAAGCCGGCCAAGGTCGATCCGAAAATGCCGGAGCCGGCCGTTCAGACCGAGATCGAGCATGCGGTGGGCGCGCGCGCGCACCGCCTCGGCGTTAAGAATAGAAAGGGCGTCTTGCGTCGTATCGGCTGTCACAATGAATGGTCCGGCCCGCGTCAATATTTTTCGAGCGGCCGCCCCACGGAGCCTTTCAGTTCATGCGGGTTGGGATCGAGCGAGAAATATCCCGCCGCCTTTTTGGCAGCCATCTCGACATTGGCGTCCGCTGGAATCAAATGATCGGGGATCGGCACCCGCTCGACAATCTCGATGCCTTGTCCGGTCAGCGCGTCATGTTTCATGTCGCTCATCGAGATGAAGCGATCGATGCGTTTCAAGCCCAGCCAGTGAATCACGTCGGGCATCAATTGCTGGAACCGCGCGTCCTGCACACCGGCCACGCATTCGGTTCGCTCGAAATAGGCGGCTGCGTCGTCGCCGCCCTCCTGGCGCTTGCGCGCATTGTAGACCAGAAACTTGGTGACCTCGCCGAGCGCCCGGCCCTCTTTGCGGTTGTAGACGATGATGCCGAGGCCGCCGGTCTGTCCGGCGCGCGCGCACTCCTCGATGCCTTGAATCAAATAAGGCCGGCAGGTGCAGATATCCGAGCCAAACACATCTGAACCGTTGCATTCGTCATGAACGCGGCAGGTAATCCTGGTGCGGTGATCCGGAAGCTTGGAGACATCGCCGAACAGATAGACGGTGGTGCCGCCGATCGGGGGCAGGAAAACCTGCAGGTCGGGACGGGTGACGAGTTCGGGAAACATGCCGGCCGTCTGCTCAAACAGCGCGCGGCGCAAATTGTTCTCGCTGGTGCCGAAACGCTGCGCAATGCCGGGAAGATACCACACCGGATCGATCGCGACTTTGACAACGGAGACCGAACCGCTGGCGTGAACGAACTCGCCGTCGGCCACCAATCGCTTCGCCGCCAGCGCGGCCTGGATTTCCGGCAGATCGAGCCGGGCGCGCGTGATCGCGATGCTCGGCCGGATATCGACACCTTCGCTGATCTCGGTGCGGAAGTTTTCCGCGACCAGATGCCCCCACGGATCGAGCGCCACGATGCGCTCGGGATCGATCCATTGTGAAAACGGCCCGATGGTCGCGGCCGGAAAGGTGTTGGTGAGGTCGGGACGGCGGATCGGATCGAGCGCCCCTGAGGACACCGCAAGCGCCCGGTAGACAGCATAGGAACCGCCGTGAGTACCGATGACGTTCCGATCCTGTGGGCGCGACACCGTTCCGATGATCGGGCCGCGCTCACGCGCGGTCGGCGCGCCCCAGACGAGGGGGTATTCATGCTTCGCGCCGGGCACCGGATGCGATGTCAGGCGGATATGGTCGGGACGATTGGACTGGCTCATCGTTCGGTGATCCCAAAACGGCAACGGCCCGCCTGAACGACGGGCCCGACCGGAAAACCAATTGAATTGCTTGGGGTTACTGACCCCCTACTTCCATTATATAGGGAAGATTCGGGCCCTTGCAATCGCCTTTCAGGCGAGTTCGGCCCCCCGGCGCTCCGGCACCAGCAGGAAAAGTGCTGCGATGTCGACGAGATACAGCAACGACAACAATGCGATCGCGGTCTCGAAACCGTAGGCCGCGCTCACGGCCCCGACCGCCAACGGCCCAAAACCCGCCACCGCCCGGCCGATGTTGAAGAACACGTTCTGCGCCGTGGCCCGCGCCGATGTCGGATAGAGTTCGCTCATCAGCGCGCCGTAGCCGCCGAGCATGCCGTTGACGAAGAAGCCCATCACGGCGCCCCCGATCAACAGGGATGTCGGATCGACCAGCCGGGAATAGACCACAACCATGATGGCCGCGCCGAGCATGTAGCTGAAGAACGCGGGACGGCGGCCGAACCGGTCCGCGAAGCCACCGAACAGGAAGATGCCCAGCGCCATGCCGGCGATGGTCACGGCGGTCCATACAGCGGATTGGGTCAACCCGTAGCCGAACCGGGTCGAGAGATAGTTCGGCAGCCAGATCATGATGCCGTAATAGCCGAAATTCTGCACCGAGCAGAGAATGACCATCCCAAGGCTGATCTTCGTTGTCTCGGTGTCGGCCACAAGGCTGCGCAGCGAGAAGACGGCCGAGCGATCCCGTGCCTTGTTGGCGATGAAAACCTCCGGTTCATGCAGTTTGAGCCGGATGAAATAGGCCGCAATGGCCGGAAAAATGCCAATTGTGAACATGCCGCGCCAACCGATCACCGGCAGCAGCAGCGGCGTCACGATCGCCGCCACCAGCACACCACTCTGCCAGCCGAGACCGACATAGGATGAAACCCGCGCCCGCTTCGAAGCGGGCCACGCTTCCGCCACCAGCGCCATGCCGATCCCGAACTCGCCGCCCAATCCGATACCGGCGATCCCGCGGTAAATCAGCAGATCCCAGTAGCCCTGGGCTATCGCGCAAAGACCGGTGAAGACCGCAAACAGCACGATGGTCCAGGTCAGCACCCGTACCCGCCCCAACCGATCGGACAGCATGCCGAAAATGATTCCGCCGAGCACCGCACCGACCAGCGTCGCCGTGACAAGCGACGCCGCCTGCGTGGCGGTCAGATGCAGAGTCCGCCGAAATCGCGCGCAGCATGAAGCCAAGGATCAGCAAGTCAAATCCATCCATGGCGTAGCCGAGCGCCGATCCCCACAGCGCCCTCCGCGCCTCGGCCTCATCGTCCCGCGCGGCGCCCATGGCCGACAGACCGGCGACATCCTGTATTTGACTCATGCGTATCGCGCCCCCAAGAAATCGACGTCCAGCCGCCCAGGATTATTGGCCGCCGGAAAGCGCTTTCACAAGACGGTACAGGTATTCGTCACCATCAAAGAAGGATTTGACGAGGATCCGTTCATCCCGGCCGTGCGCGCGGGATTCCCCGACATCGCCCGCCAGCCCGGAATGTCCGTAGGTCGGTATGCCCGCGTTGCGAAGGTAACTGCCGTCGGTGGCGCCGGCACTCATGATCGGCAAAACGACCGCACCGGGCCAGAACTCGGCGGACAATTTCGTGATCGGGCCGATGATGTTGTCGCTGAGCGCGGACGGCGCGCTGAGTGTCGGCTGATCGATCTGCGTCACCACGATCTGATCGTCGGCCAGCACGCGCTCCAATGTCGCCTTGACGCCATCGACCGGCTCGCCCGGCATGATCCGGCAATTGACCTTTGCTGTCGCAAGCTGCGGCAACGCGTTAACCGCGGATCCGCCCTCGAGCATCGTCGCGACGCAGGTCGTGCGCAGTTGGGCGTTGTAGGACGGGTTGGCGCTCAGCCGCGCCACCGGCACGCTGGCGGGATCGGTTTGCCCTGATAATACCGCCCGCAGATCGTCGGCCAATTGGCCGCCTTCCATTTGCGCGGTGCGCTCGAAATAAGCGCGGGTCGTCTCGTTGAGATTCACCGGAAAGCTGAAGGCCGCGAGCCGGGTCAATCCCGCGGCCAGACGATAGATCGCATTGTCCTTGACCGGAAGCGCGCTGTGACCGCCCTTGTTCTTGACCGTGAGCGCGTAGCTTAGCGATACCTTTTCACTGGTCTGGACGCTGTTGCGGATCGGCTTGCCGTCCTTCAACCCGACGCCCCCGCCTTCATTCAGGGCGAATTCGGCATCGATCAGGTCGCGGTGGTTTTTCAAGAGCCATTGAATGCCCAGCGCATCGCGATCGAGGATTTCCTCGTCGGTCTCCAGCGCCACGATGATATCGCGTTCCGGTTTGTACCCCTCCTGCTTGTAGCGAATAAGATTGGCGACGAACGATGCGGCCATGAATTTATCGTCGCCGCTGCCACGTGCGTAAAAATATCCATCCTGCTCGATCAGCTTGAACGGATCCATCGACCAATCCTCGCGGCTGGCCGGAACGACGTCGATGTGGGCGACGAGCAGAATTGGCTTGCGCGCCCCGGTTCCGCGAAACCGCGCCACCAGATTGCCCTTGTGCGGCGCCGGCGAGAACACGTGGACATCGTCTTCGGCAAAGCCCGCCGCGCGCAGGCGCGCGCCCATGGCCTCGGCAGCCGTCGCGGTATCGCCGGTCGCCGTCACGGTGTTGATCTCGACGAGTTCCCTGTAGACGTCGAAGGCGAGCTTTTGGCTGGGCGTGAGCCCTTCGGCCGCCGCCGGCCCAAACGCCACGCCATAAATCGAGGCCAACGCGGCTATACACAGCACCGCCAGAAAGCCAGGCCGCCGCCCAAAACTCGAACCAGAAACGTCACGCATCGTATCCATTCTCCACACCGGCAGATCAGACGTTACTTCGAGACCCGGGCCGCGACTACGTCGATCTCAAGCTAACAACCGGAAATCCGCAACCGCCGGCTATGGCCGGACGCGTTTGACGTCCTCGGCCGTGACGGCGTCCCGATACTGGTTGCCGAAATGCGTCCGGACATAGTTGACGACGGCGGCTACCTGATCATCACTCATCATCGAACCGATCGGAGGCATCGCCCGTTGTCCCCGGACCACGACGTAAACCGGATATCCTGACGATTCGAGGTTCCTGTCGCCGGCAAGGGCCGGATAGTTGCCCGCGCCGGTCGCCCCGTTACCGTCAGGCATGTGGCATCCCTGACAGACGCTCACGAACAGCTGCTCGCCGCTCGCTTCGGTAAATCTGAAGCCCGGGCTCAGCGAACCCTGCGACGACGGAGCGGATTGGTTTTCCGCTGAAGCCACCGACGGTGCCGATAAAGCCAAAGCCAGCAACGCCAAGCCCGCGACCGAAAGATGATGGCGTGCGATCATCATCGCGTCACCTCCTGACGACGCGGTCGTGCAATCGCGTGATCGCATCGAGCGATGAAAGGATCGCCCCCTCCTGCCACGCCGGAATGTAGGATGCGTGTTCGCCCGCAAGAACAATCCTGCCGTCAATCTGGCACAGATTGTCGTAGTGCTGCTCCCTCGCTTTGTCGGACCAGTTTCCGGAACAGCCGAGCGTAAACGGCACCCGGTGCCAGGCCACGGCGATGCCGTTTTCGAACTCGGCTTGGTACTGGGGATGCAGGCTGGAGCCGAATTCGACGGCGCGCTTGACCCGCTCCGCCGGAGCCATCGACGTAAATTCGTACGCGTTGGCGCCCTCATACAGATAGGCTCCCAGCAACACGCCGCGGCCGCTTCGATTGAAGCCGGTGCTCGGATAGGAGACCTGCCGGATCGGCAAGTCGGTGTAGGAGATGCCGCCATAGATCGCCTCGTCCTCTTCCCAGAACCGGCGCTTGAATTGCAGGCCGATCTTGACCGACGACACGTACGGCACCGCGTCGATCGCCGCCTTCATCTGGGAGCCCACGTCGATCGGAATCTGACTGAGGATCGAAAGCGGAATGGTGCAGACGCACCAATCCGCCTTCACGAGCTGCGGTGTCGCCGGTGTCCTGGAATTCACATAGCTAACGGTGATGCCGCCATCGTCCTGCTGAATCCGGGTAACTTTCGCATCGTACCGAATGAGGTCGCCGACCTCGCGGGCAAAGGCCTTGCCGATCATGTCCATGCCACCGACCGGCTGAAACATCGTGGCCTGGAATTGATACAGCGCGAAATTCTGCAAATAGCGCCAGAGCCGGGATTTCAGGATGTCCGACAGACCGACCGGTTCCCCGGCAACCGGCGCCGCGCCAAGTCCATTCGCAAGTCCGCCGCCAGGGCCCCTGGCATAGCCGCGAAAATCGGCCGACGTCAGATTAGCGCTATAGGCGTAGTTCCTATCCAGCGCGCCCCAGGATCGCAATGCCTGCAGCAGCATCTCCTTGTCTTCGGCCGACACCGCTTCGTCGAGCTTGCCTTGTTGTGTTGCCTTGGCGAGCAGTTCGGAGACATGGCCCTGAAAATCGGTTTTGATGTCACGAATGCGCTGCGGCCTTCCACCGAACGCGTTTTGGCTATGCAGCAGCGCATTGTGATTGAGCTGGATGAACGGCTCAAGCGCGACGCCGAGCCGCTTGCAATAATCGAGCACGGCGAGATGGTGATAGGGAATGCGCCAGGGACCCGGATTGAGATAAAGGCCGTCGTCAAATTCGCAGGTCTGGGTCGCGCCGCCCAATTCGGTGAAGCTGTCACCGCCGCGCAGCGTCCAGTTGCGCCCGCCCGGACGGCTGTTGAACTCCAACACCTGGACCTTGTAGCCGGCCTTGCGCAACTCCAGCGCGGCAGTCATCCCCGCAAGGCCTGCACCAAGAACCAGAACGGATGCGCCCCTGGGATCGCCGTCCAGCTTGATCGGGCCTTTATATCCGGACTCCGCGGCGAAGCCGAGACTGGTCATGGCGTGATACATCGCGGCGCTGCCGGCAACCGATCCCACCAGCGACAGCAGATCGCGCCGGGTCAGGACTGTCTCACTCTCGCTTGCCATGCCCGTGTCGTCCCGCTGCCGATGCTCTTGACCGCCGACAGAGCACATAGGCACGACCTGCCGCGCAAGCAAACCCGTCCGGGCCGTGCAAGATCCGTGCGGTGCCGCACCAGGGAATAATCCGCCACCCCGCGCGATCAAGCATTAACGACCGGGCCATCGTCGGCCCCGGGACGATAATTTGCCCATTACCTCCCGCGCAAGGATGCCCATGCCCATCAATCGCCGCGAACTGCTCGGCGCAGCCTCTTCCGTCCTTGCCTTGTCGGGAATGGCCGCCTCAACATCATCGGCCGCGACGTCGCCGGCAACGATAAAAGCGATCACCTTCGATGGCTTTCCGATCTTCGATCCGCGCCCGATCTTTGCCCTGGCAGAAGAGATGTTCCCCGGCCGCGGCGCTGAATTGTCAAATGCCTGGCGAATACGGCAGTTCGAATACACCTGGCTTCGCACGGTCGCGCAACGCTACCGGGACTTCCTCGGCGTGATCGACGACGCCCTCGTCTTCGCAGGCCATTCACTCAACCTCGATATCACCGACGAGAAGCGAAAAGCCCTGGTCGACGGCTATCTCCATATGAAGGCCTGGCCCGATGTGGTTCCGGCCTTGTCGAAGCTAAAGCAAGCGGGCATCCGGCTCGCCTTCCTGAATAATTTCACCCCCGCCATGCTCGACGCCAATATTGGCAGCGCCGGGCTCGAAGGCTTTTTTGAATACAAGCTCAGCACTGACGCGGTCGGCGTCTACAAGCCGCACCCGCGCTCCTACCAGATGGGCATCGACGCCTTCGGTCTGGAACGCGAGGAAATCCTGTTCGGGGCCTTTGCCGGATGGGATGCATCCGGCGCGAAGCTGTTTGGCTACCCGACGTTCTGGGTCAATCGCCAGAAACAACCGCTGGAGCAGCTCGACGCCATTCCCGACGGTGAAGGAACCGGCATGAACGATCTGCTCAACTTCCTGCCGCACTGACGCGCGGCACCGGCGCTACGCGAGTTTTGCCATTCCCAATTCGCTGGCAACCTGATCCAGTCCGCGCATCAGCGCGGGCGCGACCGGAATGCCGTCTCGTTTGCGGGCAAGGCGCGTTTCATGGCTACGCTCGCCGGGTACCGAAATCCGGTCGACACCCGGCATCCGGTCGCTGTTGTGAAGATCGCGCACCAGCGTATCGACGCTCGCCTTGAACACGGCGACGTCGCTGAACGCGCTGACGTTGATGGCCGCGATCGCCTGTCCGGTATTGGTGACGCTGTCGTCGTCATGGTTGAAGTCGATCACGTCCTTGCCCATCGCTGCACCGCCGAGCGTGCCCGCGAGCAGGCCGATGATCAGCGCAAGACCGTAGCCTTTGTAGCCGGCTTCCATGCCGCCAAGCGGCAACAGCATTCCTTCGTCGGCCCGCTTCGGATCGGTCAGCGGTTTGCCGAGGCGATCGATCATCCATCCCTCCGGCATCATCTCGCCGCGCAGCGCCTTGGTTTTCACTTTTCCGTAGGCGGCCACGGTCGTCGCCATATCCAGAATGATGGGCTTCTCGTCTCCGGCCGGAATCGCCGCCGCAATCGGGTTGGTCGAGAGCAGCATATCGAGGCCTCCCCATGGCGGCAGATGGTTGGCGTTTCCGACCGCGAAATAAAGCCCGATCATGTCGTGCGCGAGCGGCATGCTCGCATAAAGCGACGCCGGGCCGGCATGGTTGCTGAACTGAGAGCTCACCCATCCGATGCCGGTGGTGCGCGCCTTCTCGATCGCCATCCCGGCGGCTCGCTTCATGACGAGGTGCCCCATGCCGTTGTCGCCATTCAGCAACGCCGTACCGGCATGCTCGCGTACCACATGAATGTTCGGCCTGGTGTTGACGCCGCCGGCCTTGATGCGGCGGGCATATTGCGGGAGCCGGCTGACGCCGTGTCCGTCCGACCCTTGCAGATCCGCCTCCGCCATTAATTCGGCGACATCAGCGGCATCCGCCTCAGGCAAGCCCAATTTAATCATCGCCTCACAAATGAACGCTTTCAGCCGGTCAAATGTGACTCTCACTTCTGATGTCATGACATCCCCATCTTGAAGAGGGACATCATGTATTCGATTTCGCCGGGGTCCGATAGTCGAGTTGGCGATGAAACCAGAAATCCGCTCCCCGTTCCGATGCTGATCCAGGGCCAGCCCGCGTTAATAGCCCCTCACCATGCGTCCAGGGGCCGACCCGATCGGTCGGCCCCGCAGCATAGCGCCCGCGCGGACCCAGCCTTGTCAGAACTGGAAGCGCATACCGACGGTCGGATCGATCGAGGATCTCTGAAGGAAACCGTTCGCGAGACCGTTCGACACTTGCGACCACATGATGCCGGCATACGCATCGAAACGTTTCGCGAACTTGTAGTCGACCAGGAACGAGATCGCGTCCAGCTGCCCGCTGCATTGCGCCAGACTGGCGTCAGAGCAATGGCCGGCATTCAAGGTCGCGGGGGTCCCGCCCCGGAAGCTGTTCTGCTCTTCATGGTAATAGGCCGCCACCAGATCGATATCCGGCCTGACCGCGTACCTCACGCCACCCCAGAACACCTGCAGGACCTTGTCGGTCGCGAAGGCGGTGTTGTTGACGACACCCATCGTGTAGCCGCCCTCAAGGAAATTGCCGGGCGCCAGCGGCGTGCTTGGATTGGCGAATTGCATGTGCTCATAGCCGCCGAACAATCTCACCGGCCCGATAACGTATTTCGCCAGCAGCATCACGCTCGTGGTATCCGAAACCGTCGATGAGACGAATCCCGACCCCTGGTTTATGCCGAGCGCGTTGACGGCCAGCACCTGTGCGGACGTCAGCGGCGCCGACGTCACCGCATCCTGGACGTGACTGAAGATCGCATCGACCGACAGACCGGCATAATCGCCGCCGAGTTGCCCCTGGATCACGTTACGCGGCGCGCTGTTGCCGCCGCCACTGAGCTGCGTTTCCACGATGGCGCGAACCGGACCTAGATTCACGGCATATTTGAACGAATTATCGAGGATGCGGTTCTCGGTGGCGCCTCCGCCGCCGGTCGCGCCCTGGAAGCCGATCAGGGAGAACGCGACTGAATTGCCCATGGGATCGTAACTGACCACACCGTCCGAGGTCAGCGCGCCCTGTCGGCCGTAAGTCAACATGCCGTAGGTCGGCGAACTAAGCCCGGCATAGGCCGCTACGTTGAACGCTTGGCCATCCTTGGCGGAATCGGCAAAGGAATTCTGCGCGCCGACTGCCAGTCCGTTGTTTTGCACAATGGACCCAAGTCCGTCGGAAAGCTTGCCGGACCACGGGTTGAATCCGGTTTGAAGATTGAAGACCGCGTTCAATCCGTCCGTCAGCGGCACGTCACCCTTGAGGCCGACAAATGACGAGGTCAGCGCGTTGCCGCCGACGCCGAAATAGGAGCCGTTGCTGTTCTTGGAGATCAAATAGTTCAATCCGAGGCTTGCGCTGTTACTCAATGGCGCGCCGTGATTTTGGTAGGTGATACCCATATCGACCAGGCCGTACAGGGTGATGCCGTTCCCGGTCAGACTGTCGCTCGCTGGTGCTTTCTTGATCGGCGCTTTGTAGGCACCGTAATCGGCAGCCATCGAATCCGCTGGATTGGCCGATCGTGCCGGGCCATCCGCCGGTCTAGCCGGCTGCGCTTCAAGCTTGCGCTGGCGCTTTTCAATATCCGCAAGGCGCTTGGTGAGCGCCTGATTTTGTTCGCGAAGCTGCTTGGCTTGCGCCTCGATATCGGAAAGTTCGCTGGCATGGCCAGCGGTTGCGAAGGCGACGGCAGCCGCCGCGGAAATGAGTATTTTTTTCACGTGCGTTCCCCATGAGGCACGGCGCAAGCATCCGCGACTCCTCCAATCACGGAGCCGCCGGATGGTGACCCCGAGACAGATATTCGCCGTCGAGTCAGGAAATTCCCGGTTGAGTAAATTTCTTTCACCTTCGATCGCGCGAATTCGATCAACTAATTATTTACGTCATCTAATTTCGCTGATCGGTGACCTTCCAAGAAATTACGCCGAGTCGTCCGCTCGGATGACGCCAGTCGTTTGCGATGCACGCGATCAACGAGCGTGTTGCTAGCTTGACCTCATGGCCGGTGAAACAGCCCACACGTCGAGAATATTTCGGCGTGGTCACAAGCGGCGATCGTGTGGAACCCGCGACATCTGGTTGGTCACCATTGCCACCTCGACTGTGCAATGCCGCACACCCTGCTCCTCGACACCGTCACGCACGATCGTTATTAGGAATAGCAAAGGGCGCCAGACGCCTGACAAAAAGCAGGGTGGAAACATGACCGGTCATGGAAATCACGCCGCGAGTATCAATCGGCGCACGGCTCTTATCGGGCTGGGCATAGGCTTGGCGACGATGCGATGGTCCCGTGTCGCGGCGGCCGAAGATCCGGTCGTGGAAACGGCGTGCGGCAAGGTCCGTGGCACCCAGCAACCCGGCGTCGCCGTCTTCCGCGGCGTTCGCTATGGCGAGAGCACCGCAAGCGGGCGCTTCCTGCCGCCGGTCACGGCCAAGCCCTGGGTCGGCACCCTGGATGCGAAGATCGCCGGCAATTCGGCACCGCAGATTCCCGGCGCAGCCTATCCGATCGCCGCGTGGTACACCAAAATCCAGCCGGTCAGCGAAGACTGCCTGTTCCTCAATGTGTTCACTCCGTCCGCCACGCAGGCAACGAAAAAGCCGGTCATGGTGTGGCTGCATGGCGGCGCCTGGATGAACTGTGCCGGCTCGGCCCCCGGCTTCGACGGCACCAACCTTGCCCGCGACGGCGACGTGGTGGTCGTCACGATCAACCACCGGATCAACATTTTCGGCCATATGAAGCTCGAAAGCCGGGATGAGCGTTTCGCCGATTCCGGCAACACCGGCGTGCTGGACATGATCCTCGCCTTGAGATGGGTACGCGACAATGTTGCCGGCTTCGGCGGCGATCCCGATAACGTGACCATCTTCGGCCAGTCGGGCGGCGCGGCGAAGGTTGCAACGTTGATGGCATTCCCGCCGGCGCGCGGCCTGTTCCACAAGGCCATCATGCAAAGCTTCTCGGGCGGCGCGCACATGCGCAGTGCGGAGGAAGCCGCCCGCATGGCGCACGATGTTGCGGTGGCCGCCGGCCTCGAGCGCGCCGATGCCGAAGCGCTGCAGGCGCTCCCGATGGATAGATTGATTGCGACCATGAAGGTCATGACAGATGCGGTTTATCCCATCATCGACAGCAAGAATTTCTTCCATCACCCCTACGACCCGGTCATGGCGGAAGGCGCCGCCGACATCCCGTTGCTGATCGGCAATGCGGCCACTGAAGCCACATGGTTCATGGGCGGCGACATGAAGAATTTCGATCTGCAGGACGCCGACGCGCGCAACCGGATCGGGCGATATCTCGGCATCGACGCGGCCGAGACGAGCCGAATAATCGAAGCCTATCGTGCCACTCTGACGGATCCCACGCCCACCGATCTGCTGATCGCCATCGTCACCGATTTCCAGTTCCGCAAGAACACCATGAACTTTGCCGCGATGCGGGCGAGCCAGGGAGCGGCCCCCGTCTATTATTACGTCTTCGACTGGCGCACGCCGGTCTATGGCGGGATGCTCAGGACTCCGCACACGCTGGAAGTGCCCTTTGTGTTCGGCTCCACGGAGGCGGCCGTGGCTTCGGTTGGCAACGGCCCCGAGGTCGCCGCGCTCACCAAGACGGTCCAGTCCATTTGGACGAACTTCGCGCGAAGCGGCCGTCCGCAAACGACAGCGATACCGGAATGGCCGAAATATCAAGGCGCGTCCAAGCCGGCGATAATGATCAATCTCGAATCCACCGTAGCGCAAGACCCAGGCGGCGCCGCCCGCCAGGCTATCGCCAGGCTTCCTGCGTATGAGTATGCGGTGCCGCTCAGTTACATCCGAACCTGAGCTGGCCGTGTTGACGGCGCGGCGCCGCGTTCGCTCACATCGGTCAGGCGATCAATACGGCGGCGGCTTGCGTTGCCGCTGCATCTTGGCCGCTTCTACCCACCACATTAGATCGTCGGCGAAGCGCGGAAACGCCCGTTCGAGCGCCTCGCCGCTTTCACCCGTCGGGGCACCATCGGCCGCGAGGGTGTGGCCAATGGGACCAACCGCAATCGTGCTGGAAACCACCACCATCCCCATCTCGGAGAGTGTGCCGTGCCAGGCGGTTGCGGCCCGCGCGCCGGACAAGCGTCCTGCCGAATAGCTTGCGATCGCAGCCGGGCGCCAAAACCATTCCTCGAGAAAATGATCCGTCAGGTTCTTCAGCCCAGGCTGTATACCCCAATTGTATTCGCCGGTGACGAATACGAAGCCATCGGCATCGCGGATCTTGCTCGCCAATCCCTGAAGCCGTTCGGGGGCTGCTCCCGGCGGATATTCCTTATACATTCGGTCGAGCATCGGAAGGTTGACTGCCTTGGCGTCGATCAGTTCGACGTCCTCGCCTCGGCGCTGCAACCGCTCGACCACGAATTCGGCAAGGCGAATGCCCATCCGGTCGGAACGATATGAGCCGTAAAAAACGAGGATTCGATTGCTCATGGCAGTCCCCCCTCATCGGATAAATTCAGGCAGCTTGCGGTTAGCCGGCCACCGACGAACCACAGTAGATGACGGGCCGTCGCGGGTTCAAGATGGCAATGGCTCGCCGGCCTGCTCGCGAACGATGTACTCGGCGTACCAGTCCGGCCAGTTCACATCATGCCCGCCTGTTCGTTTCTCATGCTCGCCATGCGCGATTGCGGCGCGCCGCAGCGCGGCCGTGAGCTCCGCTGTCGAGGTGAAAGTCGTGTTAGCCTCCACACGACCGGGAAGCCGCGCGGTAACTTCCTGGAGTAACCAGCCGTTGCCGTCCGGATCGCTGAACGAGGCGAGAGAGAAGTAGCTGCGGCGTTCTGGGTCCGGGCCGCGGGCCCGGACACTGCCGAACAAATGCGGCTCGTCGGCTCCGGTGTGCACGTCGCCGCCGCCGTGAAACAGCTCGCTGACCTCTACACCACGGCTGAGCAGTTCCTTGCGTGCGGCCTCGATGTCGGAGACGACCAGATATAATCCCTTGGCAGAGCCGGGCGCCGCCGCGGTGACATTGGTACCGAAGATGACCGAAGCTTGCGATCCGGGCGGCGTGAACTGAATCACACGGAAGCCATCATCGAAGGCGAAATCGGCATCAAGCCTCCAGCCCAAACCGCCGTAGAATTGCTTGGCGCGATCGACATCCGCGACAGGAATGACAATGACCTCGAGCTTCATATCGAGGGTCCGCACGTCAGAAGGTTTGGTTGCATTCATCGTCGTTGTTTCCTTGATCAGGTAAGTGGATTCACTGGCGGTTTTGGCTGGCGCAGGCGAGCACCTGACGACAGCAGTCGATACCGCACCGAAGCAAATCGCTCTTGCTCCGGCAGGGGTGCGCGGTTCAAAAATATGCCCGCGCATCTGGAGACAAAATGATCGATCGCAATCTGCCCATAAACGCAGAATAGTGGCTGGCCACTCGTACATTGATATGATCTGCTTCTTCCGAACGTCGAACGGAAAAGTGCACCGCCATCAGCAGTGTAACCACAGTTGTTCGGACCATTCGATGCGGCATGACGCCCGGAGAGTGGCTCATGAAAAAACGAAGTCATTGGCTGCGTCAGAACTGGCAGCAGAGCCTTGCTGGGTTTAGCTCCAAATGCGGTGATCATCGTTGGGAAACGTGATGGGACGCTTACTTTCAGTCAATGTGGGCCTGCCGCGCGACATCAGCTGGCAAGGCAAGACAGTCCATACAGGCATCTGGAAGGCGCCGGTCCAGGGCCCGCGCATGGTACGCCGCCTCAATATAGATGGCGACGGACAAGGGGACCTGGCTGGCCACGGCGGCGAACGCCGCGCCGTCTTTGTCTATCAGATGGATTCCTATCGGTATTGGCAGAACCATTTGGAACGCAACGACTTCGTCTATGGGCAGTTCGGGGAGAATTTTACCGTCGATGGCCTGTCGGATGCAGAGGTGTGCATCGGAGATCGCTATCGGATCGGCGGCGCCTTGTTCGAGGTGACGCAGCCGCGCGTCACTTGTTACCGGCTAGGCATCCGCATGAACGAACCGGAAATGGCCGCGCTGGTGGTCAAGCACGGCAGGCCCGGCTTCTATTTTCGGGTGCTGGAGGAAGGAGAGGTGAAGGCCGGCGACGAGATCACGCAGGTCGCGTCCGGGCCCGAGCGCATGAGCGTGTCCGAGATTGATGCGCTGCTTTATATGCCGGGCCACTCCCGCGATCAGTTGGAACGCGCGCTTCGCATCCCGACGCTGAGTGTCGGCTGGCGTCGTTCCTTCGAGGCGCTGCTCACACAGGAGCGCGAGGGCGGCGCCACGACGGGAAACGCGGGACTCACTGCAGCACCCGGCCAGCCCCCGGCCTGGCGTGGATTCCGCGTGTTTCGCGTATCGCGCAAGCTGCGCGAGAGCGACAACGTGATTTCGTTGCTGCTCGAACCCACGGACGGACAACCTATCGCCGCGGCTCTCCCCGGGCAGTTTGTCGTGCTGCGGCTCGGGCCGGCATCCGCGCCTGCGCTGATGCGAAGCTATTCGCTGTCGGGCGAGCCTGGCGCCATCTACTATCGCGTGAGCATCAAGCGGGAAGCCCATGGCGCGGCCAGCGCCTACGTCGGCGAAGAACTACAGGTTGGCGACATCGTGCAAGCAAGCGCGGCACGCGGCAGTTTCACGCTAAGGCCGGGCGACACGCCCGTTGTTTTGTTGAGTGCCGGGATCGGAGTGACGCCGGTGCTCGCGATGCTTCACGCGTTGGCGGCCGAAAGATCGACGAGGGAAATCTGGTGGTTATACGGAACCCGTAACGGCCGCGAACATCCGTTTGCCGGGGAGACGCACGAACTGCTTAAGGCGCTTGCCCACCCTCACAGTCACATTTGCTACAGCTCGCCCGATCCCGAGGATCGGCCCAATGTCGATTTCGACGCTCGCGGGCGGGTGGACATGAAAGTGCTTCAGCAACTTGATTTGCCGCGCAATGGTGATTTCTACATCTGCGGGCCGTCGACCTTCATGAACGATCTGACCGCCGGCCTTGCAGCGTTGGGCGTCGCGCGGGATCGCATTCACACCGAGATGTTCGGCGCCGGTCCGTCCAATACCCCAGGCATCGCGGCTGCGCCGCGTCGGCCGCCTCATTTGCCGGCGGGGCTTGCCGGCTCAGGACCGCTGGTTTCGTTCGCCCGCAGCGGCCTCAATGTCCGGTGGGACCGGACATTCCACAGTTTGCTCGAGCTGGCCGAGGCTTGCGACGTGCCCGTGCGATGGGCATGTCGAACCGGGGTCTGCCACACCTGCGAGAGCGGGCTTGTGGCGGGAAAGATCGGCTACCGCCCGGACCCGGTCGACGCGCCGGCGGATGGCAATCTCCTGATCTGCTGTTCGCAACCCGAGGGCGACGTCGTACTCGATTTGTGACCACATGAGGTTTGGTTACTTACGCGCTCGCACTGGAGGATATCCAGTTTGCACCATCGTTTCTCTTCAGCAAATAAGCATGCTGTGATGCCTGTGGCCGCCTTGCGCGCTGTCACGCGAGAACTCTGGCGGACACGTCATCTGGTCGCCGCAGATCAGCCGCCGCCAAACTTGGATGGATCATCGTAGGCAGGAGGGTCGTCGTGGTCGGTCCGCAGACCGCCCGGAACGGAGTCGTCGCGATAGATCCGCACACCACCCGGAGTGATGTGGCTTGGGATCACAGCCTGACTGGGACGAACGACGACATGTCGCGATTTGGTTTGATGTCCTCTTGCCGCGGCGTTCGCCGAAGCACAGAACGCGATCAAAAGGCATAGTGCCAAGGCAGCACGCATCGCATTTCCTCCAATTGATCGGCCCCGTGCTTACATGGTGCGCGGGCCGCGCCGGCGTAACCGGTAACGGCCTCCAGATTGCTGGTGCGCGATTCGAAGGGTTGGCTGGCGACGCAGTGCTGATCGGATCGGTCTCCAGACGAATTCCCTGCAAACAGAGGATTTAACGGGGAAATCCTTGATTTTGGGGGCGTGCCACGCGCCGGACGATGACTTCGCGTTGCGTGCGGAACATGGGGGCGGTCGCCCGTGGGCGCTCGACTGGCTCCGGTCGGATTGATAAGCCCCTCTCCGCAGGGAGACTTTGAGTCGAGGCATGACCGTTGCGATCGAGATGGGACACACAACAGCGGGTGCCGCAGCGACTCTGGACCTGGAGGAACTGCTAGCTACGCGCCTGCTGGTGCAGGGCAATTCGGGCTCCGGCAAATCACATCTGCTGCGACGGCTGCTGGAACAAAGTGCCCCTTGGGTGCAGCAAACCATCATCGACCCCGAAGGCGACTTCGTGGCACTCGCTGACCGTTTCGGCCACCTCCTGATCAATGCCGAGGACCATACTGAGCGGGGCCTACAGGCCGCGGGCGAGCGGGCGCGCATCCACCGCGTCTCGACGGTGCTCAATCTCGAGGATCTTGACGCCGAGAACCAGATGCGGCGCGCCGCCGCCTTTCTCGGCGGCCTTTTCGAGGCCGCCCGCGACCACTGGTACCCGATGCTCGTAGTGGTCGATGAGGCGCAGCTCTTTGCGCCGGCCGTCGCTGGGGAGGTCTCGGACGAGGCGCGCAAACTCGCTCTGGGCGCCATGACGAATTTGATGTGTCGAGGCCGCAAACGTGGGCTTGCGGGTGTCATCGCGACCCAGCGATTGGCCAAGCTGGCCAAGAACGTCGCTGCGGAGGCTTCCAATTTCCTTATGGGCCGCACCTTCCTGGATATCGATATGGCGCGCGCCGCCGACCTGCTCGGCATGGAGCGGCGACAGGCAGACGCTTTCCGCGATCTGGAACGGGGTCAATTCATGGCGCTTGGCCCGGCGCTCTCCCGCCGCCCTCTGGAACTGCGCATCGGTCCGACGGATACCCAGCCGCGTAATGCGACTCCGCGACTGATGCCGCTGCCGAGTGCGACACTGGAGGACGTACGCGCCACAATTCTCGCAGCCCCGCCGCCGGAAAATGTCCGACCACAGCGCCGCGTACCATCACCTGACCTCCTCGAACAGCTGATGATGGCGAAGTCTGCGGCGTTGGAGGCTCACCCCGACGTGGTGGAGCAGCCTCTTAGCGCTGAGGAAGTGGCCGAGCGGCGTGAACGCGTGGACCGTATTCTGCGCGCCGTCACGGCCGATCCAGACGCGGGATTCCGCGCCGTCGGCGCACTCTATCAGGAGTTCGTCGTCCGCTGTCGAATCGAGGGCCTCGGTTTGTCCGTGCCGGACCTGGGTGAGTTCCGTCGTATGCTGATGCATGCCCGCGCTGGTCTCGACTGCGATATGGCGAAGGACGACACGTGGCAGGATGTTTCGATCCGTGCCTCAATCCTGCCGGAGGACATGCAGGGTGTCTTCATGATGGTCGCCCGCGCAGCGAAGGAAGGTTGGCCTTGCCCGAGCGATGCCGCGATCGCCCGCGCCTACGGCTCGCACTCGCTGCGCCGTGCGCGGCGGCTGCTCACTTATATTGAGGAGCAAGGCCTTATCGTCTGTCAGTTTGACGGCGCTGGCCGACGGATCGTGACGCTCGTCGAACTGGCTTGGGCGACCGCACCCGGCGATCCCAATGCCGAGGTGGTGCCCGCGGAATAAGCTACCGCAACTTGGCGGCAGCTTTATGCCGCCTGGACCTCGGTCAAGCCTTGATCTTCCATCGCCGCAAGCAAAGGCGCTGCACGAACGATGATTTCCTGCCACTTACTTCGTAGGCTCCGTCGTCGTCCACAGCAATGACTTCGCATCCTTCTCGTAAGCCATTCCCTTCGGATAGCTGATCAACTCCATCTGCAGGCCCCATGGCGCAAAGAAATACAGAATCGACTGCCCGGCCGCAGGGCCCTCCGTGATCGGAATCGGTCCCTGCATCGTCCTGACGTTCTTTGCCTTGAGATAGGCCGCCGCCTTGTCGATGTCGTCGACATAAAGTGCAATGTGGTGCCCACCGATATCACTGTTCTTCGGCAAGGTCTTGGCCTGGTCCACCGCTTGGTACTGAAACAGCTCGATGTTCGAGCCATAGCCGCAGCGGACCATGCTGATCTCTTCGATGACGGCGCGCGGGTTGACGTTGACGACATCCTGCATGAACGTTCCCTTGTCATCCGAGAACGGCCCGAACGACATCGCGTGCGAACAGCCGATCACGTCGGTGAAGAAGGCGGTGGCCGCCTTGACGTCAGGCACGGTGATGCCGGTATGGTCGTGGCCGCGCAGGCCGGGGATGGAATCGGCCGATGCCGGCAGCGGCGACACACCGATCGCCAGCGCGGCAAAGGCGAGCAAAAATCCGGACTTGGTCATATCGCTTCCTTTGATTCCCGAGTTTCAAGACATTCAGCCGCCGCGGCTCAGCCCGGCGACGCCAGTTGGCGTTCGACCGCCTTCGGATCGTGCGCGAGACCCTGGGCGATGCCGCGTGCCATATCGCCGACGTAGATTTCTTCCTCGCCGGCCTCGAAGCCGTCGAGGATCTCGGCTGCGGCGTCCGCCGTCGTCATTTTCGGAATCGTCAGCACCGCGGTCATCCGCGTGTCGACCGCGCCGGGCAGTGCCGCCGCGACGCGGACTCCCTTTGGCGCCAGTTCGCCGCGCAACCCTTGCGTCAGACTGAGTGCCGCCGCCTTGGAGGCGCAATAGGATCCCATGAACGGCAGATTGACGCGCGCCAGGATCGTCAGCAGGTTGAGCACCGCACCATGGTTGGCGATCAGCGCGGGCGCAAACGCCCGCGTCACCCGTAGCGGCGCCAGATAGTTGATCTCGATCTCCTCGCGCGCCATCACGAGATCCGGCGCGACCATGAGGGCGGTGTTGTGGTTGACGCCGGCATTGTTGATCAACAACGTGACGTCGGTCGCAACCTTGGCGGCGGCGGCGACATCCTCGTCGCTGGTGACGTCCATCTTGATCGGCACCAGGCGGTCGGATGCGGCGAGCGTGGAAATATCCCGCGCGGCGGCGTAGATCTTGGCCGCCCCCCGTGAGGTGAGCGCAGATATCAGTGCCTGCGCTATCGCGCCGGTGGCCCCGGTAATGAGAACGACAGAACCCTTGATGGTCTCGGTCATGCGGCTGATCCTTGCTGGTGGGAAATGACAAACTGACTGGCATCGTCCAGCCAGCCCGGCTCGACGTCGGGTAATGGAATCGCGGACGAGCAGCTGCCGGGTATAGGCATGCTGCGGGGAGCTGAAAATCCTGGCGACCGGCCCGTTTTCGACGATCTCACCCTGCTGCAGGATCGCGACGTCGTCGCAGAGTACGCGTACGACCGACAGATCGTGGCTGATGAACACCAAGGTGAGGCCGAGCCTGGCGCGCAGTTCCCTGAGCAACAGCAGGATATGCGCCTGCGTCGACACGTCGAGGCCGGATACGATCTCGTCGGCGACGATGAAGTCCGGCTCCAGCGCCAAAGCGCGAGCGATTCCGGCACGCTGGCGCTGGCCCCCCGAGAGTTCGTGCGGATAGCGGTCGACGAAACCGGTCGGCAGCCCGACCAGATCGAGCAGCGCCGCCGCGCGATCGCGCTGATCCCGCCGGCCCTTCAAACGCCCATGCACCTGCAGTGGACGTGTCAGCGTGATCCCGAGCCGCAATCGCGGATTCAGCGAAGATTGCGGATCCTGGAATATCATCTGGATCCGTGCGCGCAGCGGCCGCATCTCGCCCTCGCCGAGATCGCCGATTTCGATGCCGTCGAACTGAATTCCGCCGGAGGTCGGCCGCAACAGCCGCACCAGCAATCTACCGAGCGTGGTCTTGCCGGAACCGGATTCGCCGACCAGGCCGAGCACGGAGCCGCGTGGTACGGCAAGATCGACCCGCTTCACCACTTCCCGCATCGCCGGCCGCCCGAACGGCGAAGACGCTCGCACCGGATAGGCGAAGCTCAAATGGCCGGTCCGGAGCAGGATATCGGTCATGCCGGCCCCGCGACAGCCAGACGGTCCAGCCGGTGCGCTTCCGACCACAGGCTTTCGATTAGCGCCGGCGGCACCGGGCGCAGCGCCTCGGCCGCCCGGTCGGCACGCGGCGTCGCCGCGAGCAGCGCCCGCGTATAGGGATGCCGCGGCTTTGCCAGCACGTCGACTGTCTCGCCCTCCTCGAGCACGCGTCCGGCATGCAGCACTGTCATCGTCCGGCAGATCTTGGCGACCACGCCGAGATCGTGCGTCACGAATAGAATCGCAGCGCCATGGCGTTGCCGCAGACGCTCGACCAGTTGCAGCACCTGGCGCTGCACGGTGACGTCGAGCGCGGTGGTCGGCTCGTCCGCGATCACCAGGCTCGGATCGCAGGCGAACGCCATCGCGATCAAAACGCGCTGCCGCATCCCGCCGGAGATTTCGTGCGGATAGAGCTGCAGAACCCGCTGCGGTTCGCGGATCGCAACCTCGGCGAGAAGCGCGGCTGCGCGCGCCAGCGCGTCGCGCTTCGAGAGGCCGAGATGATGCTGCAGCAGAGCTGCGATCTGCGCGCCGACGCGTTTCACCGGATTGAGCGAGGTCATCGGATCCTGCGGAACCAGCGCGATGCGGCGACCGAGCAGGCTGCGCCGCTCCGGCTCCGACATTGCCAACAGGTCGCGGCCCTCGAATTGAATGGTGCCGGCGGCAATGACGGCGTTTGCCGGCAGCAGGCCGAGCACGGCGCGCCCAAGCATCGACTTGCCGGCTCCGGATTCGCCGATCAGCCCCCTCACCTCACCGGCGCCGACCTCAAGGCTGGCCCCACGCAACACGCTCGTAGCGGTTCCGTGCTGGCGCGATGGCGACATGCAGATCGTGGACGGCAAGCACGGCGGTCATCGGCGTTGCACCGGGTCCAGCGCGGTACGCAGACCGTCGCCGAGAAGATTGAACCCGATCACGCTGAAAATGACGCAGCCGATCGGCAACGCCATGATCCATGGCGCCTGATAGACGATCTGGCGTCCCTCGACGATCATTCCGCCCCAGGTCGGGGTGTCGCCGGCCACCGATATGCCGACAAAGGACAGGATCACCTCCACCAAAATCGCGATCCCCATCTCGACGGCGAGCAAGGTAACGATCAACGGCACCAGATTGGGCAGGATTTCGAGCCGCAGGATCTGGCCGCGGCTCAATCCGATTACGCGCGCAGCCGCGGCGTAGTCGCGGTGCAGTTGCACCATGGTCTCGGCGCGAACCACCCGCGCGAACCGGGTCCAGTCGACCACGACGATGGCGGCGATGACCGAGGTCAGCCCGGCGCCGATCACGGCCGCCAGCACGATCGACAGCAGCACCGGAGGAAACGCCATCCAGACGTCGATCAGACGCGAGATGCATCTGATCGATCCAGCCGCCGAAACTGCCGGCGATCAGGCCGAACGCAATCCCGATCAGCGCGGCCAACGATGCCGCGATCAGCGCGACGGCGACGGCGGTCCGCGCCGAGTAGATCAGCCGCGACAACACGCAGCGGCCGAGGCTGTCGGTGCCGAGGAGATAGGCCGCACTCGCCGCCCTGCATCCAGGCCGGCGGCAATTGCGCGGACATCAGGTCCTGCTCGATCGGATCGTGCGGCGCGAGCAGCGGCGACAGCGCGGCGACCAGGAACAACAGGCCCACCAGTGCGCCGCCGAGCCAGAGCCGCAGCCCGCCGCGCGCAACCGCGGCCAGCCAGCGCGGCTGACGTTCGATCGGAGCGCTCACGGCGAGGTCAACCATGGCGCAACCTCGGATCCAGCAGCGTGACCAGTAGATCGACCGCGAGATTGAGCGCGATGAACAGGACGGCGAAGGTCAGGATCAGACCCTGGATCAACGGAAAATCGCGGTTGATCACCGCGTCGATCGCCATGTTGCCGATCCCTTCATAGGAGAAGATGCGTTCCACCAGCACCGTGCCGCCGAGCAGCAGCGTGACCTGAACGCCGCCGAGCGCGACCGTCGGAATCAGCGCGTTGGGAAACACTTCGCGCAGCAGGATCGCCGGTCGCGAAAAGCCGCGGGCGCGGGCGATCTGGGCATAGTCCTGATCTTCGGCTTCCGACAGCGACGCCTTCAGGATCCGCGCCAGCAGCGCTGCGAACGGCAACGCGAGCGCGAACGCGGGAAGCATCAGGTGCTGCAGCAGGGCGCCGGCAACATCGAACCGGCCGGTCAGCAGGCTTTCGATCAGATAGAAATTGGTCCGGAAGGCGACGTCGAGCTGCGGATCGATGCGGCCCGAAATCGGCAGCCACGGGATCAGCACGCCGAACAGCAGCAGCAGGATCAACGCCCAGAGGAAATCGGGAATGGCAAGAAAGACGCCGATGCTGCCGTCGATCGCCCATTCCGCGCGTCGGCCGCGAACATAGACGCCGACAAGCGCAACCATGACTCCCAGCACGACCGCGATCAGCGTCGCCAGCAGCGCCAGTTCCAGCGTCGCCGGCAACCGTGCCAGCACCAGTTCGAACACGCTCTGATGCAGGCTGATCGAGCGGCCGAAATTGCCGGTCAGCGCCTGGCCGAACCATGTGATGAACTGCTGCAGGACAGGCTGATCAAGCCCGTAAAACGCCCGCAGCCGGTCGATGTCCGCGGGCGAAGCACCCGGCGGAATCATCATGGCGATCGGATCGCCGGGCACGACGCGCAGCAGGACGAAGACGATGACACCCACGCCAACCAGCGTGGGCGGAATCAGGACGAGTCGCCTGATGATCTCGCCCCACCTCATAAGCGTCTCGCCTTGCCTTCGCGCCTTACGCCGGCGTAATCAGTTGCGGAAGAATCATGCCGTTGGCCTGCGGCACTGATCTTCAGGCCCTTCTTGTGGATGATCGGCTGCACATACTGGAACAACGGGATCACCTCGCCCTCCTCGGCGATGTATTTGTCGACGGCCTTCCAGCCCTCAATCCGCTTGGCCTCGTCCTTCTCGCCCCATAACGGGCCGATCCGCTCGACCAGATCCTTGCCCTTCCAGGCGCAATGCGGCGACGGGCCGAACATCGCAAAGCCGGTCGAGGTGGAGGGATCGCCGATCGCGTTGCCCCAATTGTAGAACGCGGCCGGCGCCAGCGCATGGCGGGCGCGCAGTTCGAAGTGCTGGGCGATCTCGTAGACCTCGATGTTGGCCTCGATCCCGACCTTGCGCCACATCCCGACGATCGCCTGGATCATCTCGTAATCCTTCGGCTTGAAGCCGCGTGTGGTCTGGATCGTGAACTTGACCGGCTTCTCGGGCGAATAGCCGCTCTTGGCCAGCAGGCTCTTCGCCAGGTCCGGGTCGTAAGCGACCTTGATCGAGGGATCGAAGGCAGCATAACCCGGCGCTTCCAGCGTCGCGATCGGCACGCCATAGCCTTTCAGCAACCGGTCGACGATCGCCTTCTTGTCGATGGCGTGATTGGCCGCGAGGCGAACGTTGCGGTCGAGCATCGGGTCGATGTCGGTGAGGAAGATCATCGCGATATCGGACACCGGCTTGGTCTGCCCGGCAAGACCCTGTTTCGACTTCAGACGGTCGAACTCCTCGTAAGGAATCTCGAACGTAACATCCGATCCACCGGACTCGATCTCGGCGACGCGGCTGGTCGGGATCGGTGACGAATTTGAACACCACCGTTTCGAATGCGGGCTTGGGACCCCAATAGCCGGGATGGGCCTTGAGCCGCAGGAACGCGTTGCGCTCGAAGGCGTCCACCTTGTACGGACCTGAACCGATCGGCGCCTTCTCAAAGCCCTCCGCGCCGACCTTCTCATAATAGGCCTTCGGCAAGACATAGCCGGTAAGAAACGCCATCCATTTGAACAGGGTCGGCTCGAATTCCAGCACGTCACCGGTGATGGTATTGCCGTCAATCTTGAAGTTGCCGATCTTGGACCAGACGAACTGGATCGGGTTGCCGCCCTTCGGATCGGCGGCACGGGTCAGCGACCAGACCACGTCTTCCGGCGTGACCGGCGAGCCGTCGTGCCAGGTCGCGCCCTTGCGAACTTCCAGCGTGACCTTGGTGTGATCGGCGTTCCAGCCCCACTTGGTCAGCAGTCCGGGCTTGAAGGACAGGTCCGGCGCCTGGGCGATATAGGTGTCGAAGATCGACTGATAGATCGACTGGATGGTCGGATTGACCGCCGACAAACCGACCGTCGGATCGAAGGATGGCAAATTCACATTGTAGGCGATGGTCAGCGTCCCCGCGGCCGCGGCTTGCGCCGAGCCAGTGAGCAGATCGAAGGGAAGCGGCAGAGCGGCTGCGCCGGCCAGTTGCAGGATCGTGCGGCGAGAGAGCACGGAAGAAACCATGACAATGTACTCCACATAACGAAACGGCGCCGTCGATTGAAGGCGATTATTCAGCGACCTGCGGCGCGCTTTCGGCCCAGCGCGCCATCAACGTGTTCGACGGCAGCGTTTCATCGACGAGCTTCTTTGCCGTCGCAACACCGGCGACCGGCAGCAAGGCAGGATCCAGAAGCCCTACCTGCACCAGCACCGAAGCCTGATCCCAGTAGATGTGCTCGTTGTAGAGCTTGTCGCCACGGAAGCGAACGATGGCGATCAGCGGAATTTCCACATATTTGCCTGTCGGGGCCACGCCGGGCAGCATCCAGTCGATCTCGATGTCGTGGGTAAAGCAGAACAGCATCTCGTCGACGACGCGATCGGCACCGATAGTGCGCGAGATCGGGATCAGCTTGGTGTCCTGGGGCGTCTTCGGGATGAAATGGTTCTTGTAGAAGCGCAGCAGATCGCGATAGCCGACGCCGCCGGTCATAGTCGGAATGTGGTTGACGTAGGGCTCGGCGACCATGGTCGCCATGGTCTCTTCCGCCGAGCGTACCCCGAATTCCAGTTCGGTGTGACGATCCCAGAGCGCCGAGAGATCGTAATTTGGGCCCAGCACCTTGCGAAACAACGCGATCGAACGCGAATGCGCCATCAGGGTCGCGGGCTTGTTGAAGCTCGTTCGCTCAGGTGCCGCGAAGGCATGGTCGCAGCCTGGATAAAGATAAAGTTCGACATCCGGCCGCTTCGCAAAGGCAACCTTGATCTGGTCCCGCGCCTCCGGCGGCGCGAACTTGTCGAGTTCGGCGAAGTGGAACACCAGCGGACACTTGATACTTGAGGCCTCCCCGAGGTCGGCTTCGATGCCGACACCATAATAGCAAACCGCACAATCGACGTCGGTGCGCGCCGCGGCGAGATAAGCGAGCTTGCCACCAAGGCAGAAACCGAGCGCGCCGACCTTGCCGACACATTCGGGACGCGCGCGCAGCACCTTCAGTGCATCGTCAGCGTCCTTGATCGACTGGTTGGCATCGAAGCGCTGATAATAGCCGAACGCCTTGTTGAAATCCGCCTCGGAGTAGCCGAGTTCGATGCCCGGCTCGAGCCGCCAGAACAGATCGGGCGCCAGCACCACATAGCCTTCCTCGGCATAATAATCCGCGACTTCGCGCATCGAGGAATTGACGCCGAAAATTTCCTGCAGCAGCAGGATGCCGGGACCCGATCCCGATGCCGGAACGGTCAGATATCCCTTGAACGTACCGCCATCGGCGGCGGCGATATCGATCCATTGTCCTGCCATTGCATCCATCTCCGCCTGAAACGCCCAACGCCAAGGATGGCGGCTTCATAACATGTTCTTAATTGAATTTTTAATGTAAGATTTGAACTTGTAAATAACATAGATTGGGCAGGACTTGCCTACGCGGTGAGCGCGCGACACCAGGAGACCGCTTTGAAGGATATCCAAAAGGCCACGTTGAAGAAGAGCCGGCGACACCACGAAGCCGAAAAAGCAACCGGCTGTCGCTGAACGGCCGGGGACCTGGCATCTCGCGCGCACCGAAACCGAACGACAACTGTCCGATTTCGAGTTCAGGCTGGAGCGACTGGCGCAAGCCTACTATCGCTGGAAGGCGGCGTGCCTTGCGGCCGTCTGCGACGTGCCGCTCACCGGCGACGATGTGGCCGTGCTCAACGTCGTTCGGATGGGCGACGAGCCGAAACGGCTTTCCGAGGTCGGGCAGTTGCTCAACCGCGTCGATGTCCCCAATCTTCAATACGCTACGCGGAAGCTTGTTCGCGCAGGCCTGATCGAAACCGAGGGCAAGTCATCTCGCAAAGAAACGCGCTACCGGACCACCGCAACCGGACGATCTGTTACTGAAGCCTACGCCGCCTTGCGCGCTGTGACGTTGCCACCGATGCTAGAGGCGCTCGACGGCTGGGCAGCGAAGTCAGAGACGACAAGTACCCATCTGGATCTAATCTCGAGCCTGTACGCACAAGCGGCGCAGATCGCGATCACCCGACGGCATCAACCCTGAACCTGTCGTCGATGCAGACATGCACGTACTCCCAGCCCGGCCCTTTGCCGCGAGAACGCAGGCGGCGGCGTCTCTGCTCGAAGACCATTTTCGTCTCGCGAACCGAGAGAGCATCCGTCGTCGGCGAAAATGGATTGCCGGTCGGTGCGTTCGAAGGGCTGGCTGGCGACGCAGTGGTGATCGCACCTGTCTCAAAGCAAATTCCCTGCTATCAGGGAATTTAACAGGGAAATGACCGATTTCGGGGCTGCGGAGATCGAGTCCAGCGCAAGAATCCCGCCGTCTGGGAACGCTAGAATTAAAACAGGGAATCTAGCGGCAGAACTGGCGGACTTTTGCCCGATGGCCCCGGAACCGCCAAAGCCGAGATTCACAACGGGTCAACACGACCGAAGTTGGGTCGACGAAATGCTCTGGTTTTATTAGGTTTCTGCGCTATTGGGATCGCTTAGTGAGCCTGTTCCTTCAGTTCCGCCGGATGACGTTAATTCAACGAGAAGCTTGCGCGCCATGAAAATCACAAAAAATAAGGGAGCTACCCCGGATGCGGCGCATATCGAAACCGACGTACTGGTGATCGGTTCCGGCGGTTCGGGCATGTATGCCGCGCTCGAGGCGGCGAAGGCCGGCGCGGCGGTCGTGCTTTCGGACCGCAGCCTTATCGGGCGCGGCGGTGCTACCGTCATGGCTCAAATGACGGTTGCCGCGGCATTAGGCGAGCAGACACCGGATCATTGGGAGCATCATCTGTCGGATACCTTGGCGGCGGGGCGCGGCCTGTGCGACGAGCATCTCGCGGCTCTATTGTGCGAGGATGGACCGCGGCGCTTGCGCGAAATGGATGGCTGGAAGGTCGGTTGGGCACGGGAAAACGGTCACATCAAGCAGGCACACGCCCCCGGCCACGACCGGCCACGCTGCGCTTATGTCGATTTTCTGTCTACGGGTCCGGCGGTGTCGCGCACATTGCGGTCAAGGTTGAACGTGACAGACGGTGTGCGCCGGATCGGTGATCTATTGATCGTCGATATCGCGGTCCGCGACGGCGTAGCCTGCGGAGCAACGGCGCTGCATCTGACGACGGGACGCCCGGTTACGCTCGCTGCCAAAGCCGTCATCATCGCAACCGGCGGCCTAACGGGACTTTATCGCCGGAACAGTGCGTCCTGTAACATGGGTGGCGACGGCTATGCACTTGCGTTGCGCGCCGGCGCCGAACTGATCGATATGGAGTTCGTACAGTTTTTCCCGATTGGCCACCTTGCGCCGAGACTTGTCGGGATGGATCCAATCATGTGGGATCCATTCCGCTACAAGCTCGGCGGCAAACTGCTTAACGCTGATATGCGCGAGTTCGAGGAAGACTATCTGACATCGGACAGCCGCAGCGACGGCCGTTATATGTTGACGCGAGATCTGGCGACTTACGCCATCACCAAGGAAGTCGAGGCTGGCCGCGGCAGTCCTGCCGGAGGCGCCTATCTCAGCTTCCAACATGTGCCCGAGGCCGAAATAAGAAACGCCTTCGGACCCGTGGTGGATCGCCTTGCCGCGAATGGCATCGATCTGGCTAGACGGCCGATTGAGGTCGCACCCATCGCCCACTATCACATGGGCGGCATTCGGGTCGACGAGACCATGAGGACGCGCGTGCCCAATCTTTACGCCTGTGGCGAAGCGGTGGGCGGTGCCAATGGCGCCAACAGGCTGTCAGGCAACGCCATCACGGAGGCCCTTGTGTTTGGCGCATGTGCCGGTCAAGCCGCCGCGCAGACTGTCTCGGGGCGACCGTCATCCTGGCAGCCGGAGGCGGCTCAAGGCGCCCTCGATTTGCTCCGCAGCGCGAAAGACCGCGACGCCCCCAATCTTGCGGCAATTATCCTGGAATTGAAAGCAGTCATGGCCGACCTGGTTGGACCATTCCGCACCGGAGAGAAATTACAGTCGGCCGGGCAAGTCATCGAGCGCTTGAAAACCGAGATCGGCGAATTGCCGGTTTCCTCCGCCGAGACGTTTGATCCCGTGCTGATCGACTGGCTGGACCTTCGTAACATGCTGCTGGTCGCCCAATCCGTTGCATTACCGGCATTGGCCCGCACCGAGAGCCGCGGCGGGCATCAACGAGAGGATTATCCGGCCATGGACGACAAATGGACGGTCAATCAGACCGTTGGCTTTTCGGGCGGGCAAATGCATCTTGGCCGCAGCACGCCTTCGGGCGATCGGACCATGAGATGAAAGCAACACTGACCATCCAGCGCGGCTCGCCCGGCGAGATGCCGCGCGTCGAAAACTTCGAGGTCGGGTTCGAATATGGACAATCCGTGCTCGATGGCTTGCGTGCAGTCCGGTTCGAAGCCGACCCGTCGCTTGCATTTCGATTTTCTTGCATCAACGCCAATGCTTGCAAGGAATGCATGATGCTGATCGACGGGAAAGTCGACTATGCCTGCACGGTTCGTCTGAAGGAAGGTGTGACCAACCTTGCGCCGTTGCCAAAGAAATCCTTGATCCGGGATCTTGTTACGGAAATCGCGCCGCCGGACGAACGGCTTTGATCCCTGATCAAGATTTGACCTGATCAAGACTTGGTTGCCTCGGCGCCCAAAAATGCGTTGGAGCTCAAGGCACCGAGCAGGAGAATGCCGACGTCCGCCAGTAAGCCGGCGTAATAGGTCGACATCATACCCGCTGCCCCTGATCGGAGCGGGAACCACCCAATGGTGGATCGAGCGATACCGAATTGAACGAACTCATTGTCATCCCGATCGGGTGGCCCGTGGCGGCCCGAGCGGTAACGACCACGACGCCAGTCGGAAACTGACCAAGAGCATTGCGGAATCTGCGAGAATCCATGCTGGCCTCCGAAGGAGCAACGTAATACACATTATGACTTAGCTAGTTTTCAAAGTCTTTTTGGGAGACCAGGCGGCATGCTCCGTTTCAACCTTCACGCCTCCGGGCAGGATAATCAGTCGATCACGCTGGAACCGTCGGCGCTGATCGTGGCTGGCTGGACCGGTCGCGATGAGGCAGCGTTACGTCATCACATCGAGGAGCTGGCCGCTATCGGAGTCCCGCGCCCTTCGTCCGTTCCTGTATTCTATCGCAACAGCTTCCTGAACTTGACTCAGGCGCCGGTGCTGGAGGTTCTGGGGCCGGATACGTCGGGCGAAGTCGAGCCCGTGATCGTAGCTCTAGACGATACGCTTTGCCTGACGGTGGGGTCGGATCATACCGACCGTAAAGCCGAGACCCAGGGGATCGCGCTCTCAAAACAGCTATGCGCCAAATCCCTCGGCCGCGATCTCTGGAGGCTTGAGGACGTTGTGAGCCATTGGGATCAACTCAAGTTGCGATCCTTCGCGACCATCGGCGGCCGGCGACTGGCCTATCAGGATGGCACGCTGTCCGCGATGCGTCCGCCACACGACCTGATCGCGCGTTATGGATCGGGGCTCGCGCCCGGCACTGTGATGTATTGCGGAACGCTCGGAGCTATCGGCGGCATCCGGCCTGCCGTCCGTTTTGAGATGGAGCTGGAAGATCCCGTCCTAAGTCGCACGTTGAAGCACGCCTATGACATCAACATCCTGCCCGTAGTCAGCTAATATCTGACGTCATTTGTTGCCGGAGAAGCGTCTTGCCGCGCCAAAAAGGCAGATCCGAGCGTAGCCAAATGCTTCGTCGCGGCGAGGTCGCCAAGTCCAAGGACGGCTGCCATTGACGGTGACCCGCTCCGAGCTACTCAACGACGGCACCGACCGGGACTTTCGTAAATTCGTGCATAACATGTTTGCGTTCATGGCGCGCCATGAAGCGATTCGCGATGGTCATGCCCGCCAAATCGGGCTCGCCGGCATCGAATACACCGTCCTGATTTCCATCGGCCATCTCGCCCTCGACGGCGACGTGAACGTGAAGACCGTCGCCGATCATCTGCATATGAGCGGAGCTTTTATCACGACCGTTCATGGCTCCGGACCCGACGCCTAACGCAACGGTTACCCCCTCAAAGTTCTTGGCACGGATCCAGGATGCGCCGACGTTTGGGCTTGTGACAGCAACCATGCACGGAATGCCAGCAACAAAGGACTCTCGGCCTTCTCCTCGGGGCAGGTGAAATAGTACGAGCCGACGCTCTTCAGGGTCAGGCTCGACAGCACCTTCAGCTTGCCGGACTTCAACTGATCGGAAATCAGGAATTCGGGAAGCAGTGCGACGCCAAGACCGGAATTCGCTGCGCTAATCAAAGTCGATTGAATATCGAAACGTGGCCCGCGTATCACATTCGTGCCGCCAAGCTCCGCAGCATCGAACCAGCGGCGCCATGCATCGGGTCGCGTGACCAGATGCAAAAGCCGCAATTCGGCAATCTCGCTCGGCTGCAGTTCGGCGCGCTTGCCGATGAGGGTCGGCGATCCGACCGGCAGAAGAATTTCATCGAACAGATAGTCCGCTTGCGTGCCGGGCCAGTCGGGCTGACCGAAGTAAAGCGCACCATCGAGCACGGTCTCGCTGAAGAAGAAACGCGTGTTCCGCGCACTCACATTGACGGTGACGCCGGGATGGCGCGCATAAAAGTCTGGCAGGCGCGGGATAAGCCATTGCGCGCCAACGGTGGGTAGCACCGCAACGTCCAGAACCGTCCCCTCGGCCTCATAGCCCATGATCTCGAGCGCATCGCGCTCGATCCGCTCGATCGTCTGCGCCACGCGGGTACTGTAGGCCTCCCCTGCACGCGTCAAGGTGATCCGCTTCTTGATCCGATAAAAGAGTTTCACACCGAGCTGGGTCTCCAGCTGCGCAATCTGGCGCGACACCGCACTTTCGGTCAGCGCGAGTTCGCTGGCGGCACGCGTGACGCTGAGGTGCTTGGCAGCCGCGCTAAACGCCATTAGCGCGCTAAGGCTCGGTATTCTGCGACGCATAGTTCATTCCGAAAACTCAAGATGTCCGCAGATTAAATTGTTTGCATGCCCAAGCACAAGGCAACAATCTCCCTTCAGATGGCGAAAGTCATAATCAGCGACCTTTACCGAGGTCGCGCCCGGGCAATGGTCGCGAGAAATTCAGACTGAGGCGCAGCTGGCCCTGCAGGCGCTTCAGTCATCAACCTCAAGGAGCACATCAGTGGCCGTCAACAAATTGCACAATGAATTCCACAGGCTCGATATGGAGAACGGCTGGCAACTGCCTGAAGGCTACGACCCGAAATCGGGTGCATTGGAGAAGATCCTGTCCGGATCGCTCGACACCGCTAACAAGCGCGGCAGCCGCACACGATTGCTGAAGTTCCCTCCGGGCCTGTTCACCAAGCAGCAGATCGTTCACGATCACTGGGAAGAAGTCTTTCTCGTCTCCGGCGACCTGACCGTTGGCAACGACGAAAACGGGCAAGGCGGTCAGCCATTCGCTGGATATACCTACGCTGTCAGGCCGCCAGGCGCATGGCACGGTCCGTTCAAGTCGGAAGGCGGCTGCCTGCTTCTCGAAATGCACTACTACGATCCCGCCTGACGACGGTAGAGAGGATGACTGGCGGCCTCTTCCGAGCAGTCGCCGATGAAAGCCGACGCCCCCGGAAATCCCACGCGAGGTCCTTATAAAATGCTTAGCACGAAGCTTCCCGTCATCATCGCTGGTGCAGGACCGGTCGGCATGGTGGCCGCCGCTGATCTGGTGCGGCAAAACATCCCGGTTCTGGTGCTCGAAAAAAACGACGCACTGGGCAGCGAGTCGCGCGCGTCGACGTTCCATCCGCCCACATTGGACATGCTCGACAATCTCGGCTTCGCCAGCGCATTGATCGCACAGGGCCTGAAGGCGCCGACGGTGCAGTATAGCTCGTCCGAAGACGGCGTGCTCGGAACATTCGACTTCGCGGCGATCTCCGATCTGGTGCGACATCCATTCCGTCTGCAGGCCGAGCAGTTCAAGCTCACGCGTATCATTCTGGATGGCCTCTCCGGCAATCCGCTGTTCTCGATCGCATTCAGCAGCGAGCTGAAATCCGTCGAGCAGACGAGCGATCGGCGTCAAGCTGATGGTCAGCGCTAACAGCCGCGACGCGACTTACGAATGCGACTGGCTGATCGGCGCCGATGGCGCGAACAGCATCGTTCGTCGCAGCCAGGACATGAAATTTGAGGGCTTCACCTGGCCGGAGCGGTTCCTGGTGATGACGACGCCGGTCGATTTCACGGCGCTGCGGCCGGGCGTATCCTCTGTCAGTTATGTTGCCGATCCCGTACGGTGGTACTTCCTTCTGCGCATCCTCGGCGCGTGGCGCGTGATGATGCCAGTGGCCGCGGACATGTCGGACGATGAGGCACTGTCCGAAGCCCATGTGACGGCGTCGATTCGGCGGATCGTTCCCGCGGAGATGGACGCCCCCATCCTCCACACGACGCTCTATCGTGTGCACCAGCGCGTTGCCACGACGTTCCAGAAAGGCCGCAGCTTCCTGGCCGGCGATGCCGCCCATATCAACAATCCGCTCGGCGGCATGGGCATGAATGGCGGCATTCATGATGCATTGAACCTGACGGCGAAGCTGGGCCCCGTCATCAATGGCGCGGCCGATGAGCGCATTCTCGCCGACTACGATCTTCAGCGCCGCACGGTCACCATGCAGGCCATTCAGGGCGACACCATTCGCAACAAGAAGAATCTGGAAGCAAAAGACGAAGCTGATCGCGCACGTTTCCGCAACGACATCCGCGCGGCGGCTGCGGATCCGGAAAAGGGGCGAGCGCTTTTGCGCCGGATCTCAATGCTCGACTCGCTCGAACGGGCCGGCTCGCTGCATGTTGCTGAGCAGCGCGCGGGGTGATCACCAATTCTCTCTTAAACGATATCGACGGCAACCAGCTTATCAGCTGGATAAGAACCGCCTCAGTGGGAGCGCCAGTAAACTTGGAGGAGCCAACGTCATGGTTCCCTAGATGTCACGCAGGATGTTCAGAATGCCAAGCAAGGATTTACTGATGAAGTGGACCACGTTTATTTTGGCAGCGCTGTTATCGCCAGTATGCCTCGGCGTGCCCGGCACGGCAGCAGCTGGCTTCCCTGAAACGATGATCACGATTGTGGTCCCGTACCCCCCTGGAAGCACCGCCGACACGATTCCACGATTGGTGGGTCCATTGATGTCCAAGTCGCTCGGCGTTCCGGTGATCATCGAGAATCGCGGCGGTGCAAACGGGTCGATCGGCGCGGTTCGCGTCGCCTCTTCGCCAGCGGATGGCAGTACGATTCTGCTTGCGACCACTGGCATGCTCGCAATCAATCAATGGATCTATGAAAAGCCGACGTACAATCCTGAAAAGGATTTCACGCCGATCACTAATGGCGCTTCGACGCCGAACGTCCTTGTCGTCAATCCGTCCATCAAGGCAAGTTCGCTGAAGGAACTGGTGGCGTTGGCAAAAGCTGAGCCAGGCAAGCTAACGTTTGCCTCAGCCGGCAACGGGAGTACGAGCCACCTGTGTGGCGAGATGTTGAAGGTGCTCGAAGGCATCGATAGCGTTCACGTCCCGTACCTGGGAGCAGCTCCAGCACTCCAGGGTGTTGTCGGGGGTCAAGTGTCCATGATGTGCGACAACCTATCGAACGTCGTCCAGCAGGTGCAAAGCGGAGCGCTGAGGCCAATCGTCGTGACCGCGCTTGAACCAAGCAAGCAGCTGCCAGATGTGCCGACATCACTGCAGGCAGGATCACCTGATCTCCTCGCAGGGAACTGGTACGGCTTTGTCGCTCCATCGGCAACCCCCAAAGACGTGATCGAGAAGCTCAACAAGTCCATTGTGGAAGCTTTGCGAGATCCTACTGTCTCAGCTCGTCTGGAAAACCTTGGTTTGACTGTGATCGCGGATAAGCCCGACGAGTTCGGAGCGCTTATCGCAAAGGAATCTGCGCGGATGGAAAGCATTGTCAAGCGCACAAAAGAGAAGATTCCTAACTAGGACTTTTTTCAGCATCGATGAGGATCGAATTTGCTCGTTCGGGCATTAGCACCAATCTGCGGATCGGCGCAGCCTTTGACCTTCTATCGGCGTCCAAGACGGATCGTCACCGGATAGTCGACGCGGCGATCTTCGATGAAGCGGAATCTCATTTCGGAACTCCAGCAACGATCGCGATCGACTTTTTTAAATGTCGCGCTCCATGCGCAGCCGCTCGTTCTCTCGCTGCAAAACGGGCGATCTCTGCCATCCGCCGTCGGCAGCGCCGCCTGCGTTGTGGGGCGCCGCGCCCGGCCACTCGAGGCTACGAGATCAACCGCTTGCCGCTTGCAGTGGTCTGTAAACGACCGACGTTGACGTCCTTCCCTCGACACCTCCTGGCTCCTTGAGCCTCCCACAGGCGTCCATCAATTTGGAGGAGGTTCAGAAACAATCGGCGGACACGTCCCAATATCAGTTTGTCCATCAAGCTGAAGCGGTCACTCGTAGCGCGCCCCTATGAAAATTGTGTGACACCAAGGGCACAAGATTTTGATCCATATATTCGTTCGAATGCATCGCATGCCTGAAACAGTTGCCCGATGGCCACACAATTAAGGTCGGCAAATGAGGTAAGTGCGACCACGCTGTTTGAGATCTTGATCGTCAAACACGAAAGCCACCGGACTGTGTGTTTCGGGTGGATGTCGGCAAGTGTGGTGCTCGGCTGAGCGCCACGACGAGATGAAACAAGAGGACAATCTGTGAAGACCTTCGGAAAACTGCTTCTAACGTCCACGGCAGCGATGGCGCTCTGTGGCGCGGCGCACGCGGCGGATCTGCCAACCTATTACAAGGCCACTCCAACACCCGCGGCGCCGCTCGCGCCTGCATCATGCACCAATGCGGCGGATTTTATCCTCACCGACTGCGCGCTGGCCTATTACGGCATCACCGTATACGGCACCATCGACATCGGTGGCGGGTATGAGACCCATGGCACGCCGTTCAATCGGAATATCATTACCGGCGTCGAAGAACTCGTGCAGAAGAACAGCAATCGGCCCCTGTGGCTTCTCACGCCTAATGGCCTCACTCAATCGAACATCGGCATCAAGGGAAACGAATCCATCACGCCCGGATTGAATTTCATCTTCGATCTGAACTTCGGGTTTGACCCTTATTCGTTGACCGCGGCCAACGGCCCGAAATCCCTTCTTGACAACAACGGCGTGCCGCTCGCCGCCCAATCGTCGAACGCCGACTCGAGCCGGGCAGGTCAATTTTACAATGCAGTAGGTTATGCGGGCCTCAGCTCATCGACCTACGGCACACTGACCCTTGGCCGGCAAAACTCGCTCGAGCTGGACGGCGTAAACGCTTACGACCCAATGGGCGGTTCTTATGCCTTCTCGGTGATTGGTTGGCAGGGAACAGCTGTTGGCGGCGGCGATACTGAAGACGCCAGAATTTCGACGGCCGTGAAATATCGCCTCAATGTGGGTGACGATTGGTTCCGGATTGGGGCCATAGCTCAGGTCGGCGGCTACGAGCAGAACAACGCTACTCAGGGCGAATACGGGGCCCAGCTCGGAAAGGATTTTGATTTCGGCGCTTCTGGCAAACTCTCCGTCGACGGGATCTTTACCTACGACAAGGGCGCGGTGAAATCGGCATCGCTAGCCGCTGGTACGGCAGCGTTTGCGGCAGCTCCAGGCACTTTGGCAGCCACGATTTCCGACGACACGAGCGGGATGCTGCTGGCCAAGTACACTTACCAGAGGCTCAAATTGTTCGCCGGCTACGAATTTATCTCGTTCGCCAATCCAAGTTCTCCTTTGACGTCGGACTTTACCAATATTGCCGGGATCCCGGTCCTTTTCGGCAATATCTCCCAGACCGGCTTCGTCCATGACGAGCATTTGCAAATCATGTGGACTGGAGCGAGATACGCCTTCACCAGTACTCTTGATGGCGGCGTCGCTTACTACCACTACGATCAGAACAGCTTCGGCAAGACGTTCTGCGCCGATAACTCGGCATCGACGTGCGCCGGCACGCTGGACGCGGTATCGGTCAACGTCGACTGGAAGTTCGCGAAGAAGTTCGACGTCTATGCCGGCATGATGTTCTCGCAAGTCCGCAATGGGCTGGCAAACGGCTTCCTCTTCAGAAGCAACTTTGCTCCGACGGCTGGACTTCGTTTCCAGTTCTGAGGCTGCGGGCCGGAGCGCACATGCAGAGCACATGAACGGTCTTGCTGGACTTGTTCTTGAACCCTGCGGAGCGTTTGCCGGAATGTTGACGGTAGCCCCCGCGCGAACCGTTTGCGCCACGCCGCGGAAGGTGAACTCCGGTTCGCCTTCCCGCAGGGTGAACATCTCCTCCTGTGCACCGCTCGGATCGGCTTCTTAACCGGCGCGTTCGCAATTCTGGGCAACCCAATTTTCCGGAGCTGTCAGATGGCGTAAGGTGCTACCATTTTCTCCACATTTGACGCCACATAAGACCGGAAGCTGTCGAGAATCATGTTGGCGGGCCAGTCATCTTTAGGCGCTTTCGGCAGGCTCCGATCCTGCACACCCGACTCTCTTTCAATGCACGTTCCGAATACTGCTTGGCGACAGGCTACGCGACACGCTGCGCCTTTATGCCGGACCGCACGGGTGAGTTTAGCCGGGTGCGCAGTCTGAGCCGCGAGAACCGGAACACTCGTCAATACGACGAACGATAACGCCAACAAACTGGCGATCGATTTGAACTTCATCTTCGCGCCTCCTTCCAAAGCGGTCCGTTCAGTTATCGCGGCGACCGTGATGGCCGTACCAATCCCTGATCAGGGTCGCAACCGTGCCCGTCCGGAACCGATCTTGGGCCGGCGCGAAGATCAACACCCTGATCGCACCCGATGATGCACGTCTCCATTGTCATCGCATTGTTCGCAGCGGATGGCCGTTGCGTGGCATCTCCCCTAGGGAGCGCCGCCGCCATACTCAGCCGCCAAACTCAGAGGCGCTCCTTCCGTTCCACATCACTCCGCCTGAGGACACACTCGTCGGACCGTTCGGACTGCTATCGTACGAATTAAAAACACCTGATCTCGCCAGCGGTATACCCCTATGCAAGCTGTAGGTTCTGACATGCGCGCGATGGCTGCTTTTGCTGGTTCGCATATGAGCCGTCGCTTGGGTCGCGAAAGATGACACGAGCAGTAGCGCCGCCAGAAGGTATATGATCTTCATTGTTCGCTTCCTTGATGAGGCCTCCAGCAACGGAGGCGGTCCGTCTCTGAAAGGAAGACTGAGATTGGGGCCTGGATATTCCCGATCACACAAAACATCGGAGATCTCGTTAAGGCCAGTAGCGGGTCGGGAATGAGTGCTCTCTGTCGCGTTGCCCGCGGCCGACCGATGCGAGTGCTCTTCAACGTTCCGCAAGCTGCTTGCGGACAACATTCTGGGGTAAAGCACACGAAAGTGTCACCTGTCGGAGGCGACGGAAACCACCGTTACGACGGTAAGGTGCGGCTCCCGCCTAGATGCTAGAAATCACACATGAGCGATTTTACCGACGAATGGACGGTCGAAACAGATAGGCTTTTTGCAAATTCCCGGCGCCGGTCGTGGATATCGCATGCGTGTCCCTTCAATGGATTTGCGCCGGTTCCAGCAGATATTTCGCGGCAGCGATCGCGGCGGGCCGCGGAGTGCGAATCGGTGGAATAGGTTCATTCAGCAACCAACCGCCGCCGAGAGCCTTGTAGAGGGCGACGAGGTCGTCGGCCGCCGCTTGGCGCGTGGCGACGTGGCTTGCTTCGAGATCGAATTGCTGGCGCTGGGCGTCCAGAACGTTCAAAAAATCCGTGAGGCCGCGATCATATCGCTGTGTAGCGATCTGCGTTGCCTCTCGTGCGGCACTCAGGGCGCGATCCAGGCTTTTCAATCGTTCGAGCTGCGCCCGGTAGTAAGTACTGGCGTCGTCCACTTGCCGGACCGCTACCAATATCGACTGTTTGTAGGCAACAAGAGCTTCATGCGTTTTTAGGTCGGCGACCTCTATCTGCGCGTCAAGCGCCCCGAAATCAAGCAATGGCAAGTAGACCGACGGACCAAACGATCCAATCCAGGTGACAGGAACCGCTGATGAAGAGCGTGGGCCGCCTTGTGCACCGACCGCCCCGCTCAGAACCACGGTAGGAAATAGATCAGCCGTAGCAACGCCGATGCGCGCATTCGCGGCAGCAAGGCGACGCTCGGCCTCCCGAATATCTGGCCGGCGCCGCAACAGATCGATAGGTTGCCCGACTGGGATTTTGGTCGGCAGCGCCGGGAAGGCACCCGGCCTTGCAAGCTCTTTCGCCAGTTCTTCGGGAAAAAGACCGAGTAGGATCGCAATTGCATGGCGACCGGCATCGATTTGCGCTGCGAGCGGCGCCTGGTCGGCCTGCAGCGTCGCCAATTGGCGCTTCGCCAAGCTCACGTCGATTGCGTTGGTCAATCCGCGGTTGAGGCGCCCCTGAGTGAGATCAACATTGCCGCGCGCGGCATCAATATTTTGACCGAGCACTGCGAGTTGCCGCTGCTGAGCACGCATGTCGAGATAGAGACGGCTAACGTCGGCGGCTACCGTCACGAGCGCCCAATCGTGGGCGTCCTTGAGGGCGTCGGCATCTGCCGTCTGGGCCTCTATTTCCCGGCGGAATTTGCCTAGAAGATCAAGTTCCCACTCAGCGTCGAGGCCTCCAGCTTCGTTGATGCTCCTGAGGTCTTGCGCGTTTTCCGCCGACCTCAGCGCTTGCGCTACCCGTCCCTTGGTCTCGTCCGATCCTGTCCCGACGCCACCGCCGCCGGTCGCCCCGGCAACCGGGAGCGCTTGACTCACCGCGGTTATTACCTCGGCTCGTGCTTCCTGGACTCTGTCCAGAGCTCCCGCAAGATCGAGATTGGAATCGCGAGCGCGATCAACGAGCGAATTCAATTCACGGTCGTGCAGGCTCCGCCACCACTGAGTAAGGTCAGCACTCGCCGGAGTTGTCGATCCCTTCGCCTGCGAGAGATACTCGGCTGGCACGGACGTGAAAGGCTTCTGATAATCGGGGCCGACAGCACAGCCGGCCAACGTGACGGCGATCGCGACCGGACTTAAACGGATCCAATTTTTCACACCATAAGCCCAATGAAAACGACTCTAAAACTACGCGACACGCAGTGCATGGCAACTCTGGCTTATTGGACCGAGGCGCTCTTTATGTCGCCCGCACTTGTTCTGACCTTTTCCCCCGCAGCGATCTGGCTGCTGAGATTGAGAGCGACTTTGTCGCCAATCGCGAGGCCGGTGGAGATCGAGACGACGTTGCCATCGTCGCTGGCAATTGTGACGTCTCTGAGGTCTACGACGCCCGCATCATCGACGACGGCGACCTGCGGCCCCCCCGACCGATACAGCAGGGCGGCCGCTGGAACCTGTATGGATTTGCCCACCCCGAGCTCAAATTTTGCTTGAATGTACATACCGGGAACCAACAAGTGGTCGGGATTCGGGATGTCAATTTCGACGCGAATGGTTCGTGTTTTCGGATTGATCGCCTTAGCGGTCCGCGCGACTTTACCTTCAATGTGCAAATTGGTTTGACCATTGCTCGTGATCAAGGCGGTCACACCAGGCCTCATGAGTTGCGCCGCAACGGCCTGCGGGGCATGGACGAAAATGCGTATCGGATTGTTTTGTGTAAGCTGATAAAGCGACATCGTATTGGGAGCGCTTCCCGCGGTTACGAGATTCCCGACATCGATATGACGCTGAACAATCGTGCCGTCAAAGGGCGCCTTAACTTCCTTGAACTGCGTGAGCGCCGAAAGGCGATCTACCTCGGCATGTTCCAGCATGACCTGCGCACGCGCTGCATTCAACTCCGCGACCGCCTCGGCGCTACCGGCCTTCTTCGACTCACGCTCCTGATCGGACACGACACCTTGTGGTGATTCTCTCCAACGCTTGTCGGTTGTCGCGGCGAAATCCGCCTTGGCTTCCTTGACCGCAACTTGCGCGATGCTCGCGTTCAGCTTGGCTCTCGCGGCAAGGAGTTCAGCGTCCAGTTCCGGCGTATCCATCACCGCGAGCGTCTGGCCGGCAGTAACATTGTCGCCAATATCGACGAACCATTTAACGACATAGCCGTTTACTCGCGCATAGATTGCAGTCTCATTCCAGGCGGCAGTCTCTCCGGGAAGCTTCAAGGATTGCGTTGCGGGTGACGGACTCACGGTGAACACGTCGACGGACGGCGCTTCTGCCACGTCTTTACTCGTCACATCCGCCAGTCGTACTGCCGCTTCGCTCTTTTCCCGATAGACGACGAAAAAGCCGAGGCCCAATACTATTCCGATCACAACACTGAGGCGCAAGAGTCTCTTGCCCGTTCCAGGGGTGACACGTGTCACCTGGCTGAGTTCATCGGACCCGGAGGCAGCTACGTCGAGGTCATTAGTCGAAGGGGTCATTTCAATTCCTGTCTGAACCATAATTGCGTATCCCGGCGTAGGATTCGATAAACTACCGGCACAAAAATCATGGTCGCTGCTGTGGCGAATAGCAGGCCTCCAATGACCGCGCGTGCCAAAGGCGCATTCTGCTCACCGCCCTCCCCAACGCCCAACGCCATTGGGATCATGCCAAGAATCATTGCGGCGGCAGTCATCAAAACTGGGCGCAACCGGGTATAGCCCGCGATGATCGCGGCTGTCGCCTTGTCGTCGCCCATATCCATTCGCTGATTGGCGAAAGTAACGACAAGAATGCTGTTTGCCGCCGTCAGGCCGATACACATCAAGGAGCCCATCAAAGCGGGAATGCTCAGATGCGTTCGTGTAAGGAACAGCATCCACATGACTCCGCCCAACGTGAACGGCACAGCTGCCAGCACAATCAGCGGATCCACCCAACTTTGAAAGTTGATAGCAAGTACGAGATAGACGAGCACTACCGCCATCGCCATGCCGGAAAACAGTCCATCAAAACTTTCGCGCATGGTTTCGATCTGTCCGCTAAGCGTGATGGTCGCGGGAGACGCGGATGCAGAGCGTTCGGTATCCAATAACTTATCGATCGCGTCCGCGGCGGACGCGAGATCTCGACCCTGAACGTCCGCATTGACGTCAAACACCGGCCGGATATTGAGCTGCGAAGCGACAAGCGGGACGTTCTTGCGTCCGAACCTGGCGACATTCATCAGCATCTGGTTCGAGGTGCCGTCGCCGGCGCTGATCGGCACAGCGGCCAGGTCCTCGGTCGAATTGACACGATAGGTGGGCATCTGGACGACCAGCGGATAGCTCACGCTGTTCTTCGGGTCGATCCAGAAATTGGGAACGGTCTGAGCGCTTGAATTGGCCGACACCAAGACGTTCTTGGCGATATCGTCATCGTTAACGCCGAGTTGCTCGGCAAGCGTCCGATCTACATCGACGGTCAAGGCGGGAGCGTCGGGAACCTGAAATACATGTGAATCGACAACTCCAGGAACCGCGGTCAGGTCACGCGCGATCTTCTGCGCGAGCGCGAAAGCCTCGTCGCTCTTAGGTCCGGAAATCCTGATATCGATGGGGGCCGGTTGACCAAAATTCAGAACCTGATTGACGATATCTGCAGGCTGGAAGAAAAACTGCAAATCGGGAAACCGCCTCGGCAAATCATGACGCAAGGTAGCGACGTGAGCGGCCGTCGGGCTATGCTTCTCTTTCAGCGAAATCAGAATTTCACCGTCCATCGGACCTACGGTAGCCGAATCGCTCAATGCGATATTGATACCGCTATAGGGCAGGCCAATATTATCGAGAATGACGCTAATCTGATCCCGCCCCACAATCTGGTAGATTGCATTTTCGACTTCGGCGAAATACCGCTGAGTCTCCTCAATTCGGCTGGCAGGCGGCGCGCGGACATGAAGTCTCATCTGTCCGGCATCCACTTGAGGAAAGAAATCTCGACCAAGCTGCGGGAACAGGAGCAACGAGCACGCCATCAGCAAGACGAAGAAAATGCTGGTGACACCTGCCCGCTGGACGCAAACGGCAACGATGTTACGATAGCTCTCGCGCAACCGATTGAATCCTTCCTCGAAATGGCGATGTATCGCGCCAAAGACATGGAAGCGTAAACCAGCTGACGCGGCGTGCGGCGAATGCCCTTTTGTCTCCAGCGAAGAGCGCATGAGATAGGCGAACAGCACAGGCACCAGTGTGAAGGACAGAAACAGGCTGGCGATCAGCGACACGCAGACGGATAGCGACAAGGGAGAGAATAGATATTTGGCCGTTCCCTGCAGGAGGAAAACCGGCACGAACACGATGCAGATGCACAAGGTCGAGAGCGCCGTCGGAAGGGCAACCTCTCCGGAACCGTGAATGATAGCCTGTTGCAGCGAGTCTCCGTCCTTGACGTGGCGCTCGATGTTCTCAATGACGACGGTACTGTTGTCGACCAGGATTCCGACGGCGAGCGCAAAGCCACCGAGCGTCATCGTGTTTAGGGTTTGACCGCCTACAAAGATCACCAGGATGGCGGCGATGATCGCGATTGGGATCGTTGCCAGAATGATAAGCGTCAATCGCCAATTGCCGAGAAACAGCAAGATCATCAATCCCGTCAGCCCGGCCGCAATCAGGCCTCCCATCAACACGCTGTTTAGCGATGCCTTGACGAAAACCGACTGATCGAAGATCGCATTGATATTAACCCCCTTCGGCATCAGCCTTGAGACATCTGGTAACGCCTGCTTGACGCCGTTAATCACGGCAAGGGTTGAGACACCGCCGGTCTTACGCACTGTTATGAGGGCGCCGGGCCGACCATCGACAGTCACCGAATTCGTTTGGGTCTGAAAGCCATCGTGGACGTGAGCGACATCGCGCACAAACACGGTCTGTCCGGTCACCTGCTTGACTGGAAATTGATTTATGGCGGCGATGGCATCCGGACTGTTATTCATCGCCAGCGAGTAGTCTTTGGAGCCGATCTTGACGTCTCCGGAGGGGAGAATGACGTTCTGATGCTGGATCGCCGTGGCCACGTCCGAGGGTGATAATCCACGCGAAGCAAGAGCACGCTGGTCCAGATCGACCATGATGACGCGCGGCTTGCCGCCATAGGGATAGGGAACTTCCGCTCCATGGACCACCGCAAGATCTGGGCGAATAATATTCTGCCCTAAATCGTTCAACGTGGAGTCTGGAAGCGAGCTACTGGAAAGGCTGAGCTGTATGATCGGCACGTCCGTCGCGCCGTAGCGCAACACAAGCGGCGGCGTGATATTAGGCGGCATATACTTCAGGACGACAAGCGCGCTACTCGCCAATTGCGAGAGCGCGCGCGTCACGTTTGCACCTTCATGCAGGTATACTTTCTCGACACCGACGCCGGCGTAGCTGGTCGCCTCGATTCGGCTGATGTCGTCAACCAGCGAGGCGAGCTGTCGCTCGTGCAGGGTCAAAATGCGATCTCGGATGTCTTGCGCGTTCATTCCGCTATAGGTCCAGACGACGCTGACAACGGGGATATCTATTTCCGGAAAGATGTCTATCGGCATGCGCAGCGCGGCGCCGATGCCCATGAGGCAGACGAGAATCAGAGTAGCGACCACCGTATACGGTCGCTTTAACGCGAACGCGGCAAACCACATTAAAAGGTCTCAGCGTCGACGTCTGCAACTCGGACTGCGTCCAACAACGTCGAGACACATGTTAATCTGGTCACCGACCGCCTCCGTTTAGTTCCGCTGCGCATGAACGCTTCTGGTAAGCAGACTCTCCTTGCGGCCCTGATATTCCCCAACTTCCGAATTGCGGATGATCGAGAGGGGAGCGTCTGATACGGCTAAGCCAATCATTGACGTCGATTAGCGCGCCGAACGATCGACGTCCTTTCAAGTCAACGCGACCTCGGCCGACCGTAATGAATATCATCAATCGCCTTCGAGACATGCCCACGGTGCAACAGATTACCGAAATGAGCGTCGGATCGCAGTGGATCTAAACTCCTACCGCAGTCGGATGGCGCAATAGATTGGAGAACTCGTCGGCGCTTCTCAATTACCTTCTTGCCTGTTCGTGATCGCAGAGCCCCTCATCGATCAAGCGCGATAGCCATATTCTTCGCGGTATTGGACCTTCAGGTCCTCAGATATCTTCGGGGCTGCACCTTTTGTCCCAAAACATTGTACGCGGAGACGAATTAGACTCCGGCAGGGCTGCCATGTCGGAAAACCGCACTTTTGGAAGTTCGGCGACGACCTCGCCGTCTGTGTCGGTTTCGTGAACCCTTCGCTCAGCAAACGGTGATGAAAAAGAACGGATTTCCTCGGGTATCCTCTGCATAGAATGAGGCATCTGTCACCGAAGCGAGCGACGCACAATACGTCAGCGCAATTTGGCATCTCACGGCAGGGCTTGCTGTCGGTTTCCGGGAAGTCCAAGATTCGCCGCGTTAGCACCCCTCATCATCAGATGCCACGCGCATCTGGACTAGCGTGATTTGTTGCATACTCCGGCAGCCGCGTGTTCGCTTGAGGTCTTCCGCTGCGGCTGGCCCCGCGCCCCTTACCATGAAGATCCAATATGTAGCAGGATGTGCGTGTCTCGTTTAAACCACCGTTACAAGCCAGCGCCTTGACCTCAGGCGCTTCGGCTTCCAGACGTGCATCCTGCGGTAAAGCACTCCATTTTACCCGACACCGCATTGGCACCAGTCGAACCCGGGTACGCTTCGGCGTATCTTACATCAAACGCGATCGCATCGGAAAAATAATGCAGCGTTCTCCTCAATCCCTCTTCGGCTCTCTTCCAGAAATACGGCCCTTTGAAGTAATTCTCATGGATGACCAGGCTGTTGCCCGCCGGTTTCTTGAGAGCGGCTTCTTGCCGATCCAGGACGCCTCGGAGTTCCTCGGCGATTGAGCGAGCTATCTCGCTTTGCGTCTTCAGCGTGTGGTTAAGATCTCTTTCATAGCTTTGGGCCCACACATCTGTCTCAGTCGGCATCTCGACCAATCGCGCGGTAATCCGCACCCGGTCACTCGAAAATAGCACGCTGCCTGTCACTACAGCGTCGACGTGCAAATCACGGGCGATCTCACGCAGGGATTGGTGAGGTCTCCGGTTAACCATCGGCGATGAAGAGGCGATCACCCGCAATCGATGAATCTGCGACAAGTCGGTTATCAACTCATCGGTCATGCCGTCGGTGAAGTAATCCTGCGATACATCGCTGGAGAGGTTTTCCAGCGGAAGCACTGCTATGGAGCGGATTTCGGGCGGGGGCTGCCTCAAGGACTGGGCAATCGTCAACAACGAGACGACAAGCACGAGTACCCCGCTGATAATCCACCGGGTAAGAGAACGAGCCGGCCGCGCCGAAGAGTCAGTGGCGGCATCGACGAATTCCGAAACCTCGGAGGCCTGCTGCGTGGCATGATCGCCAGCTTCAGGAACGGCTTTATCGCCAGCTTCAGGAACGGCTTTCTCTTCCCCGACAACCGTAACGTCGGCGAGAAACTTGTAGCCGCGGCGAGCCACGGTCTCGATGAAACGCGGATTCTCCGCTGAATCTCCCAGCGCTTCACGAATCTTGCTGATTGCTTTGTTCAGACCGTGATCGAAATCTACGGTCGTTTCCGGCCAGAGCTTGAGATGCAATTCCTCCCGGGTCACCAGCACTTTCGGCTTTTCGAGCAACATTGCCAGCAACTGGAATGGCTGCCCTTGCAGCCTAACGCGTTTGCCGAGCCTGGTCAGCTCGCCGGATCGAAGATCAACTTCGAAGACTCCAAATTTCAAATTGTGGGGGGCTATTTCAGTTTGCTGCATGATAGTTCGGCAGGTCTATCGATTGGAAGACCCGAGCACAAGTAAGACGCGTTGGGGCCGTACTGAGCAGAAGTTGCCCCAAATCGCAATCAACCTATGCGCGCGCTCCGATCGTCCTGTGACAAAGGATTTCATTTTTTCCAGAATATGTTGAAAGACATTCAAAAATCCTGTTACCGGCGCGCCACAGAAATCAGGAAGCCACCATCGATGGATGTTTCTGCAATGCACGATTGATCAATCGACATGGCGCGCTCTCGACACGCCTTCAAAGCGAGAACCAACAACGGCCTACAACTCCGGGGGATGTCGTTCTGGCATGACGTTCACGAGTTCGCGGGCTATTGGCATCCGTAGCAGCGACATCAATTCCGTCGCGCCTCGTCTTTCGCCGCAACCGAGAGAAACCGACCGCGCGCGCGAGCGAGCCGCGACATTACAGTCCCGATGGGCACCTTTGTTCGCTCGGCTATTTCACGGTAGGACAGCCCGTGGACGTCGCGCAATATAACGGCCTCCCTGAACGGATCGGGCAGAGCATCTATGCCGGTTAGCATTTCGGATTTGGCAATCAGCATCGTCTCGGGAGTTGTGTCGCTTGGCTCGCCCTGCGAATTCTCGACTTCTTCGAGATCGGCAACGCCGAACACGGCCGATGTACGGTTCTTACGTACCCACGTAAAGGCAGTGTTGCGCATGATCGTCATCACCCATGCACGCGCGCTACCATCCACAAAGTCGCCTGCAGCTCGGAATGCACGCAGGCTCGCTTCCTGCATGACATCCTCGGCATCCGTATGACTGCCTGTGATCCTGTAAGCCAATGCATAGGCAGCGTCTAGGTGAGGTAGCACCAGCTTGGAAAACCTTTCGCGATTGTCATCCTTTGAGCGAGGTTCGTCGACGATTGTGTTTTTTTGTCGCGTGCCAGGCAACCGCCCAACCCGATCGGAATAAGAAGACATGCAGCCTCCGAAATGATTTTGACCACTCCAAACCACGCGTTGTGTGATTTGGAATGCCCGTCACTTCAATGGGCAGCCTCTCCCATGATTCTGAACCGTATATCCCCTGCAAATTCCAATTTTCTCAATCATTTACCCGTCGGTCCTCCCCTGCCCGACAGCAGATTTTTTGGCGCGTTTGCGCTGGGACTTTCGCACGTCACGGCGTTTTCCATTTCAGTCGTCGAAATTTGACTCAGCATCGGCCTATCCTCTGGCCAACGAACTTGTCAGTTCGGCATACGGCGTCACGCCCGACACAAAGCCCATGCGCCGGCGCGGGATCTGTTGACCGAGGATAAACGAATCGTAATCCGAAACTGTGCATCTGCTGGCGCGAATAGATGCTGACGAGCCCGGTACTGCGGCACGGGCCGCCACCTCGATCGGGCAAACGCCGCAGATCTATTTTGGCGGCCTACCGCGTTTTGCGAAGACCAAGCCGCGTGCGTCGGCAGCGCACCGAAGCAGACCTGCCAATTTGAGCGCCTCGTTCCTCTCCGGACCGGGTGGCATCAGGCGCGCAAGCTCCAGGGCGTCTACAGCAAGGTTACTCCAATCATATCTACCAGTTGAGCGCTGCGTTTCGTTGTCCATCGCTCCCCCGAACTCCTTTTGTTGGCTGGCTCAAAACCCTCAACAGGTTAAGACTCCGACTTGGACGATGTTTATTCCGGGGCCATCAAAACACTCTCGTTTTCGAAGTGTCGGTCGAAGCCACCTGCTGAAGCGGCTGGACCAATGTTCGCCCAACCCAGAGCGTTGGTGATAGGCATTCGCTTTTTCTGCGATTTGCATGCTTAGGTCACGATTCACGGAGACTGCACGATGGCGTGATTGAAATTCCAGAGCGTATGCTCATTGGGTGATCATCGAGGATTGATCATCGAGAGACGATTAAGGCCTACGCCAATAGTGTCTCAGCCGGGCATGGCTGAGACACTTCTTGGAGGTTTGCCGGCTGAAGGCCGCCGGCGAATTCAACATTCGTGGATTTATTGGTACAGAGTGCCTCCTTATCCTTCAGGCAGAAAGACTCGCGCGTCTCTTCAGATATTCCCGCCAGCGCCCAGCGCACATAGTCCTGGAGGTAAGCTGAACGTGTTTGTCGGCCACCGCAAAGCCTTACGAAAAAGCGGCCTTGGCTTCCTGCAGGATGCCCAAGCCGCTATGCCGCACAGATCCGCATCAGTTTGAAATCAAGGCGCCACGTGCCGTGAGTGCTCATGCAACATCATGACCGTTCCCTGTCGACTTCATTCAGGAGCGATTGATTTTTCCACTTTCTCCATACATCTGGACGAGCGCATAGCCCGCTGCGCGCCCTGTGCACAGTAACAATTCGATCGATGAATTGTGATCTCACGTGAGTGCTCGATCCTCCGTGCTGTTATCGGACCACAGCGCGAACTAACGGTGAAAAGATAGAAAAAAACTATCCAACGCAGTCTTCCGATTGAATGAGCGACCCGATGCGGGAATCGAACTCTCAGCTTAACAAAAAGTAATCTGATCACCGGGAATTGTGCGCGACCGGCATCACGACAGAGACAGTCTACGATGTGGTCACCGTTGTTGATGGAGTAACGGCCATGTGCCGGGACCAACGGATCGCCTCGGCCGCCTGGCAACGCGAAGCCCCGTCTGTAAGGACGGGGCTTGCTTTATTGCGCTCGAGACTACGGACACCAGCGGCGCCGGGCATAGTTAATAAATTCGGCGCGGCGTCTGGATCGCCGCGCCGATGCGCTTAGAATCAGAAGGAGTAGCGCGCGCCGATCATCGGATCGATGTTCGTTGCGGTCGACTTGCCATTGGGCCCAAGCACAGCACCGGTCACCGGGCTGAGGATCGAGGTCTGGACGAAGCCAGACGCCAGGCCGTTCTTCGCCTGCGAGTACTCCACGCCGGCATACACATCGAAGTGCTTGGTGAAGACGTAGTCGGCCATGAACGACACCATATCCATCGTTCCGCTGCAATCGCCCGAAACCGTCGTGCTGCATCCGGCGATGGCACCGGTGCCGAACGCATTCTGGATCTCATGATAATACGCCGTGACCAAGGTTAAGTGCTCGGTCGCCTGCCACTTGCCGCCGATCCACATCATCTGGAGGACCTTGTCCATCGGGAAAGCGGCGTTGCTCACCGTGCTGAAGCCGAAGCCGTAGTTGTTGACGAAGCCCACCGGCACGGGATTGGACGGATTGGCGAACTCGATGTTCTCGTACCCGCCCATCACCTCGAACTGGTCCCACTTGTACTTCGCGGTGACCATCCATTCGGTGTTGTCGGAGATCGTTGCCGCCAGTCCCGTCAGACCGACATTCGCCGGAGAGGGGGATAGCGGCGACGCCGACACCATGCCGCGGACCTTGGCAGCCGTACCATCGATGCTGAAGCCCTGGTAGATGAAGCCGATATTGCCCTGAAGGTCGTCATGCACCCAGTCCGTAGTGCTGCTGTCGCCGTAATTGCCGACCTGGTAGATCACGCCGCCATGAAACAGGCCGTAGTTCCAGTTGTATTTGATCGACTGGTCGAGTCGTGCATCCTCGGTGGAGCCGGCGCCCGCCCACGTGCCCGAGAACCCGATCGGCGAGAACGCATAAGACCCGCCCATCGGGTCATAGCCGAGGATCTGATCGAGCGTCAGCGAGTTGTTGCGGCCGACGGTCAGGGTGCCGTAGGTCGGAGATGACAGACCGACATAGGCCTGGCCGTTGAGGGCCTGGCCGTTGCGGCTCGAATCGCCGTTCGCCGACCGTAGATTCAGCGGAATGCCATTGTTCTGCACCATTGATCCCTCGCCGTTGGCGAGTTGGCCCGACATCGGATCGAAGCCGGTTTCAACCTTGAAGATGGCATCCACGCCGGGAAGTACTTCGAACGCACCCTTCAAGCCGATGGTCGACTGCGACAGGCCGTTGGGCGCGGCGGTCCACAGCGCCCGATTGCTGCCCGCGCTCACTAGATATTGCGCACCCGTGGGGAAGGCGCCATTGAACGGCTGACCATGCGACTGCCAGCCAAAGCCGACATCGACGATGCCGTAGAGGCAGACGCGCTTCCAGCACAGCGCATCGTCAACCGGCCCCGCGGGATAGGCCTTGACCGGCATCGGCATGTCGGCCGCATGCGCGTTCATAATCCGCTGCGTGGTATCGGCATCGATGGCCTTCTCGCGCTTTTCGATGGCAGCGAGGCGCTTGGCTAGCGCATCATTCTGCTTCTGGAGTGCTTTGGCCTCGGTCTTGAGGTCAGAAACCTCGTCGGCGTATGCCGCGCCAATCGGCAACGTCAGGAATCCCGCGGCAACCATAACCGCGGTCAGATACTTCTTGCGCATGGAGAAAACCCCCTAGAGTGAATGTCGGTCGACCGACAAGTCCTCGTGTAAGCCGCGGTGCCATGCAAATCCTGTGATCGTTCGGCAACTGACGGAGAAATTAAACCGGGGATCGCTATATCTGCTCATACACGCGCGAGCGCTAGCAGCGTCGTCGCCGAGCGAGCTAAGAGATCACTTTCAGCAGGCGTTTTGAGGACGTGTATCGTCGACTACCGACTCAGGCCACTTAAATATTTTTAATCTCCTACGCCGCCGACTTGAACGTCGCGATGTCTTCGTCACGTGACCTGCGCTCGCAGCATCACGACAAACGAGGGAGATCGAGGGAGAACCATAATGCTAAAGGCGATCCCTAGCTTGCTTGGCTCGACTCTGATTGTCGCGTCGATGGCAAATGCAGCCATGGCGACCAAGCACATCACCCGACACCACAAAGCGCACACGAGCAAAGAGGTTCGGAATGCCCATGGCTCGAAGAACCGGAATGCGGTTGCCGCGGAAAATCGGAATGTCTTTTGGCCGGAGATCAAAATCCCTTCACGGCCTGGCCGTCGGGTATTCAACCTGACGATTGGCGCCAGAACGTCAACGGCGGCCGGTGACGTCACCTCAGACCTTTTGCACGCGATCCTCCCAAATGCAGCCAACTGACCGCGTCCCCGATCACGGAGCCCTCGGCCGAGGACTCTCTGCATCGGAAGACTTGCGCTCGGGTTCGAAAATTCCCGGTCTGATAAATTTTTTATCGATTTATCTCGTGAAGGCCATGCGTGTTATCTCGTGAAGGCCATGCGTGCTGTTTCCGGCACCATCGGACTTCATCCGCTGCATTCGAATCGTTCAGAGCGCAGTCAACTGTGCGGAGTCCGCGCAAATCGATTTCAAAACAGTTCAGGTTTTCCTTGTGGCCCTCCAGTAACAGGATTTGCCTTCCCTGCTTGCTAGGGACCCATCCGGTGAGGAACGCTTTCACAACAAAAAAGGAAGGCATATGAAGCTAATTAGCAAGGCTCTATTGACTGCAGCCAGCGTGTTCGCGCTCTCCTGGTCGCCCGCAAAGGCGATTGAGGCGGGGGTCGCGGTGGCGTCCAAGCCGGGCGTATTGATCGGTGCAAGCGCCGGAGTTCCGTCGCCGGGCATCTATATGTTCAACCAGGTTTTTACCTTACAGGCGAACCTCGCCGGACCCGGAACGGCTACAGCGCTAGGGGGCTCCACCACAACCGGGGCGCAGGCCGCCGTTGACGTGCAGGGCTTTCTGTTCGTTCCCGGTTGGACGTTCCTCGGCGCAACCTACGATGCGGTTATTGCACAGCCATTCGTGGAGTTCGAGCACCGGTAGTCCGGTCAACGCACAATCCGCTGGCGTGCATAACACCTATATCGCACCGTTCGAGTTGAGCTGGAAGCTTGCAGATAGTGGGTTTGCCATAAAAACCGGTCTCGGGATTTACACGCCGGACGGGACCGTCAATGGTGTCTTTGGTACCGGGAACGCTGGACTACCGTTCTGGACATTCCAGCCCGAAGTGATCACGTCGTATTTGAAAGACGGCTGGAACTTGAGCGCCGCTATCTACGAGGAATTCAACACAAGGAATACCGTCTCTCAGTATACGACAGGTGATATTCTCCACGCCGACTTTACCGCTACCAAGACGATCGGCAAATGGACTTTCGGCCCTGTCGCTTATTACTACGGACAGGTTTCCAACGACTCCTGTACGGCAACCTGTGCTTACGCCACCGGGACCCTGCTGAATGCCCAAAGGTTCAATATTTGGGCGGTGGGCGCTCTCGTGGGTTACGATTTCGGACCCGCGGCCTTGTCTGTGTGGGCAACGCAAGAGGTTTCGGCAAAGGCCTCAAATCCTGCCGCTGTCGCCGCGACGGGCGACGACTCTTCTCTGGTTCCGCAGGGTCTGACTGTCTTTGCGACGCTGAACTATCGGCTCTGGGCACCTGATGAGCCGGTCAAGACCTCAATGTACCACAAGTAACGAACCCAACTTTTCCGGATGTCCCCTTCCATCGACGCCTGATCGTCGATGTGGAGGGGACATTTTTTGAGGTAGCTGATGGCTGCGCTTAGGGAAGTCCGCAGCACTACGCGGGCTAGGTCAGCGACGATCAGTCCAGCGCATTTTATGGCGGAGCCGTCAATGTCGACAACTTCGGGCCTGCGCAGTTAACCGTTGGGGTGCTGGACGATGTTACGTCAACGCTTCTGGGGTACGCCACAGCTAGCTCCCCGGGCCGGCAACCACCAAGCGCTTCACTGCATTCGCGCAGCTTGCATATCGACTTTGGGCTCAGGGTCACGTTGAAACGTACGCGTGACAATCCAGTCCGGACTACAAAACACCCGCGCAGTGGTTTGCTTGTCGCCATCCGTGGCTCGCGGCTTGAAATAATCAAAAACATTATTGGCGTCGACGGGAATATCGCAGATCAGATCTGAGTCTTTCCGTCAGAAGACCAACGGACAGACGCGCCGGGGTCAACTAGCTAGAAGGATTGGAAGATGAACAATTTGAAACTTCTTGCCGTGGCTGCGATTCTGTCAGCGGCGGCTGCAACCCCTGGATTTGCACAGCAAGCTTCCCAGGAACCGGGCGCACAGGCTTTTTATCAGAGCTTGGGCGTTGGATCCCATGATGGCGCGCCAATGAGCGCTATGGCGTCGGTACACAACGGTCCGTATGCGATGATGATGTCCTCAAAGCACATCTCAGTGAAGCATCACGTTCGGCATAAGGATTGATCGCGCCCGCGCGACCGACCCTACAATTTGGCGGGCGCGTGCTTTCTTCGGCTATGCGCCATCCCGCCGATAAGATGGCGCCCATTCTAAGCTAAAGGCGGCCTAAGGGCCGCCTTAGGTTGCTGAAAGATCCCGTCGATTTTCGGCGGGTTTCTTGTTTGACGATAGATGCAAGGATGGCTTTACGAACAGGCTTACAGATCAGCGGAACGCGAGACCTTGGTCCGCGCTTTGATGAGCATTTATCATCCTTTCGGGGACGCACGCCCCCAAATAGACGAAGAGATTTATATGGAACATGAAAACGAACTTCGTTTGCTATCAGCCGAAACAATGGCGATGAACATTGTTCTCGCCAACCTGTTTAGCAGGTTCGCGAGAATTCCAGCGCTACGATTGGCTATTGTCGTGGGCTTCGATCAATCTGTGGACATGGCCGAGGATATCACGTCTATGTTCGGCAAGTCGGCCCCTCCAGACCATATGGTGAAGACTTCTCCGCCTCGTTGAGGAAATGCGATCGATGGTACTCGGCAATGGAGGAAAGCCGAAGGACCTCGTTTAGCTCTCCGCTGTCGCTCTGCCTGTCGTAAATCAAATCCGAAGCGCTCGGCACGTCGGCGACGGGAACGATAGCGCAATTGCTGCGGAAGGCGCTGTTCTATTTCCTTCGTATCCCCGGTGGCACCGAGTCCGATGGGTAAAGCTGTTGGGGATGCAGTCGGTGCATCCGGTCAAGAGCTTGAGATCATTGCAATCTCGTAGCACACCGCTCGAACCCGCCAGGCCAGTTTGTTCAGGGGCAGCTCGAGCACCTTCGTTTACGATGGATGACTTGTTCCACAAGATCCGCCCACCGAATAGAGCCAGCTTCGGAGCCCTTGGACTTGGTCCAGAATAATCCCTGTAGCCGGGAACGGAAATTTTCTCCGCAGAGACAGGAGACGAATTGAGAGACGCCCCGCGAGCGAGAAAGCCCGCACTTCCGCGCGCGAGCTGCGAAGGTCCAAACCCTGAGACTGGGTAGTGGGCGCACCAGGGCTCGAACCTGGGACCGGATGATTAAGAGTCAGTGGCTCGGGCGGCCGCCGACAGTCTCTACAAAACGGGAATATTCGCGGACATGCCCGGAGACTTTCGGGATTTGGCGCACCAAAACTACCGATTTGGGAGTCGCTTGCACAGATCAGCCCAGCGCTGGCCCTGCGGTATCGCCGTCTGCCGTCCTATGCAACGCCCACGTTCAATTCAAGGCCTCGGCTTGGCGGCATTCGTTGACCGCCACTCAGCCAGTCCGACCAACGGCCGGACCGGAGTCTCCTGCTGGTGCCTAGCTGACACAGGTTTTCAGCGTACGTCCGCTTTGCGGGGCGGCGGCGTCTCAAGAGCTTTCCATCTCAATCGCAAGCGCAAGGATATCTTCGTCGCAATTACGAGCGCCGACAATCGAGAGTCCGAGCGGGCATTCGTCCAAGACCGCCAAGGGCAGAGATATTTGAGGTAAGCCGCTGTGCCCAGCAGGGCAAAGAAGTTCCAAAGCGCGAGCCCGAAAGACATCGAGCGCCTCCCCGGCTGTATCCCGGAGCGGAGCAATGCCGGGTGCCGTCGGAACGATCAACACGGCGTCGTCTTCAATCAGTGATAGCATTCTCGCTCTTATCTTGTTCCGGAGAGCGTTTGCCTGGACAACTTCTTCCTGGCTGATAATGGAAGCTGCAGCGAAGCGCTCTCTCACTCCGGGACCAAGCGCCGGCTTGACCTCTTCGATCCATCCGCCATGCGCAGCCCAAGCCTCATGGGATTGTATGACGCGAAAAGCGTTCCGCCACGAACCGAGTTCGGAGCCTGCGACATCGACATAATCTACCGTTCCCACCAATTCGATGAGGCGGTCGAGAGACGATTGAAGGGATTGAGACACCCTGGGCTCGACGGCGGCGAGCAGATCTCGCGCAACGATCGCCTTTTTTGGTCGGCGCGCTTTGCGTATGTCGTCGAGCAGCACCTTGCCCACCATTTCCATAATTTTTGGGCTTCGCGCAAACCAGCCGACGGTATCATAACTCGGAGCTAACGGGACGGCCCCTGAAATCGGGACTCGGCCGTGCGTCGTTCGAATTCCGTAAATTCCGCAATAGCTGGCTGGCAAACGAACCGAACCGCCGGTATCCGATCCGATGGCGAAATCGACCAAGCCACCCGCTGTGGCGGCCGCCGATCCACTGGATGAACCGCCGGGAATGCGGCCCGGCGCAGCCGGATTGACTGGCGTGCCATAATGCGCATTCTCGCCGTTGAGACTCCAGGCCATTTCGTCGGTGTGTGTTTTTCCCACGAGCTTTGCGCCTGCGTCGAGCAGGCGGCTGACCACGGGAGCTGATTGCCTTGGCAGGTCATGCGTTGCCAGCCATTCAGGACTTCCAGCACCGGTCGGCACATCCGCAACATCAAAAAAGTCCTTCACTGCGAAGGTCAATCCCGCGAGCGGTCCGTCCAGCCTGGTCTGCAGTTCTATGCGTCCATGGCTGCAAAATGCGTTAAGCGTATCGTTGATCGGCATGGGTCTCTCCGTGAGAAGCGAAATTTGAACGCCTGAAGGTAACGCCTGAAGGTTACGTCAATCGGGCCTGAGCAAGGCTGAAGCTGGCTTGTTAAAGGTGCGAATGCCGCGCTTCAAGCCGAACAGCGGCTGTGCGAGTTCACACACCGCTTCCACCTTGGTCTCACAATCGAGGACGACGAGATCGGCCGGGTGACCAACGGCAATTCCATAGTCTTCGTGGTTCAGGAGTTTGGCAGAGGCCGAGGTGACCATATCGAGACAATTGGCAAGGTCGCGCGACGCACCAACCTGGGCGACATTGGCATAGAGGTTCGCCATTCGGATCAGCGAGCAATCTCCAAAAGGAGTAAAGGGATTGAGCACATTGTTGGTGGAAATAGAGCAATTCACACCGTAGGAACGAAGTCGATGCGCCGGCGTGACGCCGCGCGGCACGTTTTGAACGTAGTCACGTCCCGTGAGAAACAAATCGGTCGCCGGCAACACGGTTACCGCAACGCCCGCTGCGGCCAGCCGCGTAGCTGCAGCTTCAAGAGCTTCCGGAGAAACTGCGGACAGCTTCGTCACATGCCCGATTGCGGTCCGACCTCCCCAACCGTGAAGTTCGGCCAACCGACAGACTTCGTTCAGATCCAGATGGGAAGGATCGAGCCCGAAGTCGAGGTGAAAATCGATATCAACGTCGAAGTGGCGGGCCATCGCGAATATCTTTGCGATTTGCCCCTGCGAATCCTTGTCCATGTACGGCGCACCGCCGACAACATCAGCCCCTTCTTTCAAAGCCTGCATCATTACATCCTCGCAGCCCGGATCGTCCAACAGGCCTTCTTGCGGGAAAACGCACAGCTCCAAATCGATTGCCCAGGCGTAGTCCTTTTTCAATCGCTTCAGCGCACGAAAGCTCGTCAATCCGACACGAGGATCGACCTCGACATGGGTGCGCATACGGTTGGTGCCATTCTTGATCGACTTTTCCAACGTTTTACTGGCGCGCTGATACACGTCTTCCTCATTGAAGCCCCTCTTTGCGGCTGCCACTTCTGCAATCGCCTCGTCCAGGGTGCCTTTCTCGCAATTGCAGCGCCCCAACAAGCAAGACTTGTCGAGATGGATATGAGTTTCGACGAATCCCGGCACCACAAGACGCCCATTGAGGTCGTCTTCCGGCCCTCCGCTGTTGGAAAGGCCGCTCTCGATGGCCTCAAAGCGGCCGTGGCGGATACCGATGTCGACAGGATGGGCGTCGCGATCGGCAATGCGCGCATTGCGAAGAACGAGATCAAACGTCATGAAGTAGCTCCCTGGGCTGCCGCAGTGGGTCCAATGTGTGCGGTTTCAAGTTTCGAAATCCCGTCGAACGACCGGCTCTGCTCGAAGACCATTTTCGTCTCGCGAACCGAGCGAGCATCCGTTTGGCGTCGGTGCGGCCGCTGATTTAATGCAATCTTAAAAGTCGATGCGGTCCGGCTTGTCGCGCCAAAAATGGTATACTGCGCGGGCTTCCGCGCTGAGAGCAGGCGCGTGGATCATCGGAACGATTTGGCGCTCTTCCAACGGGCGAGCGAGTTCTTCATACAGGTGATCATCGCCGAGGCCTATCGCAGCAGATTCCTCCAGCGGGAGAATGTAGTACGCCTTTCGGATCCGGGCCCACAACATCCCCGACATGCACATGCAACAAGGCGCGCCGTTGGTGAAGAGATCGCAATCGGATAGATCGAATGTGCCGAGAGCAGCGCTGGCGCGGCGGATCGCCAGGGTCTCGGCATGGGCTGTCGGGTCCTTGCTGGACAGCACTTCGTTATGGGCTTCCGCAACGATCTCGTTATTCTTGACGATCACGCAGCCGAACGGACCACCATGCCCCTGCTCGACACCCTGACGGGACAGCGCGATGACCCTTCGCATCAATTCGTCCGTCATCTCTGCATCTCCATACTTTCCATTGTTGTCCTGTGTTAACCACCGAGATAGGCTCGCTTGACGGCATCGCTGTTGCGCAACGCATCAGACGCTCCCGACAACACGATATTTCCGACTTCGAGCACGTAGGCGCGATTGCAGCACGCAAGGGATCGGCTGACATTTTGTTCGGCGAGCAGCACCGAGATTCCACCACGAACGACAACGCGTACAGCGCTGGCAACTTCGTCGGCAAGTTTGGGAGAAAGGCCGAGTGACGGCTCATCGAGCAGCAAAAGCTTGGGGCGGCCCATCAGAGCGCGTGCGATCGCCACCATCTGCTGCTGCCCCCCGGACAGTTGCCATCCAAAGGAATCCTGCCGCGTTGCAAGAGCCGGAAATAACGCGAAGGCTTCCTCGATGCGGTTGGCCCTCTCGCGGGAATTGGCAAAAACGGCGACTTCCAGATTTTCCCTGACCGTTAGTCCCGGAAAGACCCTTCTGCCTTCCGGCGAATAGCCGATGCCAAGCCGGACTCGTCGTTGCGGCGAAAGCCCAAGAACCGATTTTCCGGCAAAGACGATCTCACCCTCCCCCACCTTGAGAAGACCTACTATCGCCTTGAATAACGTGGACTTACCCCCGCCGTTTGCTCCGATCAACGCTACGGCCTCACTGCTATGAACGGCCAGCGATACCCTATGTAGCGCTCGCACGGGTCCATAGTCGACAGCCAGGTCTTTGATGCGTAGCAGCGCCCCGCCAGGTGCGTCGGAAGTCCTTTCGGACGCGTTCATTACGGCTTGGCCTGTCACGCGGCAACTCCAAGATAAGCCTCTACAACCTTGGGATCGCTTCGAACCGCATCCGGCAAGCCAGACGCAATTACTCGCCCCTGATCAAGGCAGACGAGCCGCTCTGCGAGAGCTGACAAGAATACAAGATTATGCTCGACGACGAGCACGGTCACGCCCCCGTCAGCAATCTGTTTAAGTCGGCGCGCGAGATCGCGCTGTTCTTCTTCGTTCAAGCCTGCGGCTGGTTCGTCGAGCAGTAGCAGGCGAGGATTGGCCGCAACTGCGCGTGCAATCTCGACGCGCCGACGTGTTCCGTAAGGAAGCCCCCCGCACCGCGCCGCGACAAGATGCTCGATGCCCAGCAACGAGGCGGCGGTCACCGCCACCTGACGGGCGCGCTTCAGACCATCGTCACGCGTAACGGCAGAAAGCGCACGCCAGAGGCCAGCCCCCTCGCAACTGGCGCGACCGAGCGCGATATTGTCAACAACACTCATGTCATCGACGAGATGGATATGCTGAAAGGTTCTGGAAACTCCCAAGCGCGCGATCTCGAATGCAGGCAAACGGGTAACTTCGTAGCCCTGAATGGCGAGCCGTCCAGCATCGCTGTCATAAAGCCCCGACACGATGTTGACCAGCGTGGTTTTGCCCGAACCATTAGGTCCGATGAGGCCAACTATCTCGCCCGGATTCAAAACGAGATCGATGTTTTCCAGTGCCTGAACGTTGTTGAACGATTTCGAAACGCCGCTGACCTCAAGCAGAGGGACAGCCAGATTCTGGCCGTCGTCGGAGACCTTGGGAATTGGCAAGGCCACAAGGGGGCGCTCAGGTTTGGTGGGCAAAAGCCATTCGCGCACGGTTTCGATGGCGCCGATAATTCCATAAGGCGCGGCAATCAAGAAGGCGAGCGTGACCCCACCGTATGCGATGAGAGTGTAATTCTCGACGATCCTGAACCACTCCTGCAAATATGTAACCAGAAGAGCGCCAACGATAGCCCCTGGCGTCCTGAGTTGGCCGCCTATCACTGTCATGGTCAGACAGGTGACCATCAAAGGCAGCCCCACCTGTTCGGGCGACACGACGTGGACAACGTGAGCCATAAGAGCACCTGCTGCACCGGCAAAGGCAGCGCTCAGCACGAGTGCGACGAAGCGCATATGGGCGACGTCCAGACCAAGAGCCGAAGCAACAGGAAGACTTTCGCGTAGCAGATGGAAGGCGGAACCATAGAGACCTCGCCTTACCTGGACCGCGATCGCCACGGCGATTGCAACCAGTAGCCACACGAGGATCATTGTCCCGAACCGGCCGGATATCTGCCATCCAAAAACGATGACCGGCGGTATTCCCGACAATCCATTTGTCCCACCCGTTACTGAACTCCATTGCGTCGCGACCAGTCCGACGAGCAGGGTTACAGCAAGCGTAGCCAGTGCAAAATATTGATCGCCGAGTTTCAAGACGGGAATTGCAATGATCACCGCAAGAAGGGTTGATGAGCCGATCGACAGCGGAAAAGTCAGTGCTGCGTCAAAGCCGTACGTCGCGCTCAGGACACCCGTCACATAGGCTCCCAGACCAAAAAAACACGATTGCGCCAGCGAAACCGCGCCCGCATAGCCGAATACGAACTGAAACCCGATCACCATTATCGAATATATTCCGGCGATGGTGAGAAGCCGTAAGTGATATGGGCCGGCGCCGGTGGCATAAACGACTAAGGCAAGCGCCGCGAGAACGAGTGGAAGGTTAACTCCAAGGACCAGCCAATGTGTTGCACGTTTCCAGATCGGAGCAGCTCTATTTTGCTCAGACCCGACGTTGAATGCGCTCACCAAACACTCCTTGAGGTCTGAAGAATAGAATTACAAGGAGTGCGACATACAGTCCTCCAGTTGCAACCGTATAGGGGACAAACGCCGACGCGACGACCTGGAACATCGCAATGATGAGCGCTCCTATCACGGCTCCTAAAATGCTGCCCCAACCGCCGATCACGGCAGCAATATATCCGTAGAGGCTGAGCGATACGCCCCCGCTTGGCGATACAAAAAACTGATTGGACAGAATTGCTCCGGCAATCCCCGCCAGGGCCGTCCCAAAGCCGAAGGTCACGGCAATCAACGCAAAAGCTGGAATGCCGACAGCCTGCGCCATCTCCCGATCTTCCGAAACCGCCCGCAATCGGCGGCCAATCTGCGTGCGAAAGAACACAAGGTATTGGAGCGCGACCAGCAGTCCGGCGACCCCAACCGTCGCGATGGATTGCACGCTGAGAGTCATGCCACCGAGCGGCACTGCACCGCCGGTAATCAGCGGCGGGCCAGCCTTGGCCTGCGGCCCGAAGCCGACGATGTATCCGTTCTCAAGGATCATGCCACATAGCAGCGTACTGATGAATATGGTGGATGGCGGCCGCTTGATGAGCGGAAAATACGCGAGAAAGCACAGCAGCACGCCCAGAATGAACATGATTGCCGCGACCAATGGCAGCAAGAAAATGAGCCGCGTATCGAACCATGATCCAAGAAGAACTGCTGCATAGCCGCCGGCCATGACGAGATCGCCGTGGGCGAAATTGACCGCGCCCGTCGCATTCACGACGAGCACGAATCCCAGGGCGACGAGAGCGTAGGCGGCGCCAAGAGCTAGGCCGTTAAAGAGAAGTTGCACTAGCGACATGCGTGCCTGAACTCGGTTTATTTAAGGACGAGGTCCGCACCGGCGTAGTGCATCGCTATTTTCGGAATCCGGCTTGTTCCGTCCCAGCAGACGATATCCGCATCATGCGCCATGTCACCGTGTCCATTCGACTTGTACGTCATTGCGACACCCTTGTATGTCGTCTTGCCGAGCGCGGCGACGACATCTGCGGGAGTCTTGGCCCCCTTTTCGATCACGGACAAAGTCATCATGACTGCATCGTACTGGCCGAGTGCGAGCCCATCCGGCTCAAGGTTGAAACGCGCCTTATAGGCATCCGCCCAGGCTTTTACCTCCGGCGTCGACCTCGCCTCAGGGGCGGAGGGCGTCTCCGCGCAAGTATTTTTGAGTTCGGCCGGATCAAATAGTGCGGTCGCGGTCGGCTCGACAAGCGACGACGCGTTGACGATCGGCAAGTCGATGCCGGCGGCGCGCGCCTGCTTCACTAAAAGCGCCATCGGTTGAGCGACCGAGTGGATGACGATGACATCTGCGCCAGAGTCTTTTACCTTTCCCAGGATCGAACTCATATCTTTCGCATCCGGCTCCACTGATTCCGCCAGCACCGGCTTGACGTGAAGCTTGTCGAAGTTCTCTTGCAGCAGCTTGAACCCACCCTGGCCGTAGGACGTTGTATCGCCGATCAGAGCCGGCTTGGACTTATGCAAGACTTCAACCACGTACCGCGCGTGCGCGACTTTGATCTCCCGGTCGTTGGGAAGAAAGCGGAACATGTACGGATTGCCACTCTCAGTCAGCTTGGCGAGCCCTGAAATAGTCAGCAGCGGCACCTTGTACTCGCTGGCCACCGGCATCATGGCCACCATTTCGGTTCCGAACACCGAGGTCGATGCAGCCAGTGCCTGCTTTTGGCTCAAGGCCTTATCAAGCGCGGTCGCCGCACCCGTTGCGGATGTACCCGTGTCGAAGACAGGCGCCTCAACCTTGAGGCTTGCGGGCGCGTGCTCGACAGCCATGATAGCGCCATTGCGCTGGCTGCCGCCCTCGACAGACATGAACCCGGTGACCGGCATTACGACGGGCAGATAGGCATCAGCAGCACGTGCTGCGGGGGCTGCCACGAGCGGCGTCAGAAACAGGGCCGTCCCAACAATCGGCAGGATGGCAGGGCGCAATCCGAAGTTATATCCACTCATCTCATTTTTCTTAGACATAGTCTTCTCTCCTGATCGGCGCACGGCGCCATTTGCACGTAAGCGGAGCAGCACGCCACTCCGAAGAGCATCAAAATCTTTCGACCGGATCGCAAGCGAGCCGATGCACATGATAGGCTTGGCAAGCAAAGCTCCGGCAAAATTGAGCGACAAGCGGCTGGAGCCGGCGTGACGCATCCCGCAGCGGCGTATTGAGACTAAATAGCCTTTGCGCGGCAGCCGTTGCATCTCGCCGTAGCTTGGCTTCGTCCAGGGTGGTTATGCGTCCGTGATCGAGCACCAGTCGACCTCCGATCATTACGCTGTCGACGGCTGCGCCATTCTCCGTAAAGACAATCTGTCGAGCGAGATCACCAAGAGGCACGTAATTGATGTGGCCAAGGTCCAGAAAAACCAGATCTGCCTTGTGGCCTGGCGCGATGCGGCCGATGAGGCCTTCGAAACCCAGGGCTTTTGCGCTGCCCACGGTTGCCATTCCAAGGACATCGGAGGTCCCAAGCCAGCGGTCGAAGTTCGCCGTCACGACGCGAGAAATGTTCGCACCGAGCCTCATTGCCTCGAACATATTGAGAGAATCCGAACTGTTCGCGGCATCGGTCGCAATTCCGACGTTGATACCATGATCGAGAATGCTTCGGATCCGCGCCAGGCCGGATCCAAACCGCAAGTTGCTGGTGGGGGCATGAACGACAGAGGCGCCGCTGTCCGCCAGTCGTTGCATGTCATCAGGATCGAGCCAGATGGCATGGGCCGCCGAAAACCGCGGATTCAACAAGCCGAGGTCATCCAGATGCGCTGTCAACGTCCGGCCATAACGTTTCAAGCCAATGATCGCTTGTGTCTTGGACTCCGCCAGATGGGTTTGCAGCACAAGGTCATACTCGCGAGCCAAATCGCGGCAGCGAATTAGGAATGCGTCACTGCAATGCAGAGGAATCGTCGGTGCAATCCCTGGACGGATGCGCTCTCGATCAAAAGGCCAATCGCGGAAGGCCCGGGCGGCGCTTTCGGCACTATCTGAATAAGGCGCCATTCGGATGGCGAGCGCCTCATCGCGCAAGTCGCCGGGTAGACTTTCTAGAAGCTCCGGATACGCTTCGTAGAACGTCCTGTCGGCAACCATGGGAGCGACCACGGCCCGCACCCCGGCATCACTATATGCCTGGCCTAGCGCGAATATGCCTTCGGCACTTGGCTTGGGGAATTCGAAGAACAGGTCAAAGCAGGCGGTGCAGCCTTTGCGAATCATCTCAACGGCGCCCACCAGTCCGTTCAGGTATTTATCCTGATCATTGCGGTTGGCACCCAGACCGGGCAGCGCATTCAAGAACAGCTCAAGCGGCCAACGATCTTCCACCAAGCCTTTGGCTAACGTGCCGTGGCCATGGACATGCGCGTTGACGAGGCCCGGCATGATCGCCCTGTCGCTTGCGTCAATTGGATGGGCGTCGATCGGGCCCGAATCGGGGGCAACGAGTGCCAAGATTGAATCGCCCTCAATGACGATATCCCAACGCTCCGCCAGACCGGACGGCATAAGCACAAGCCCGTCTTTAATGACGCTGCGCTCTCGAGGGGTCATGTAGGCCTTCGTCCAATTCAGTTGTCTGTGAGCAGCTGGCTCGCTGCATCAAACCAGGCCGCCATCTTTTCCGAGCTGGATCACGCCGAGATTGCGAGCATGATGTCCTGAGCAAACGACATGCCAGAAGCAAGCTACTGATATTGCTTATTTTTTTGTTAGGAAACTTTTATTCCCCAGAGGAAACGCCCAGTGTTTAAGACGTCTGCACAAAAATCGTACAGATTACGGCCGGGCTGTATACAACTTGGGTGATGCTCCGACGTGATTGGCGAGCGTTGATTGCGGATCGATGGAGCGGATTCTTATTCGCCAAAACATCGATGCCCCGAAGGCAACCCGGATTGTTCACCGCGCAAGTGTCGAACGATCAGCGCCACCGCGTGTGGCGCTTGGACGTGATCACACCGGCCTGCCAGCCGCCCGGGCCCGTGTGAGAGTTCATCAGGTAAGTCGCGTTGCGCCGACGGCTTCGACGGCCGATCGGCGCGACAGCCTTGCCTCAATATCACTCGCTCGCGGCGACTGCACGGGCGACAGCAGCAACCCCAGCGTTTCGGCTACGGATTTGGCCCAGCATGTCACGGGTTTCCAGTAACAGTGCATCCTCGTCGACCAACGTCGAGCGGCCATTTTTGAGAACAACGCAACCAGCAACCACGACGGTATCGACCGAACCGCCACGTTCACCAAAAACGAACTGCTGTTCGGGATCGTTGAGGGGCATCCACCAGGATTCGGCAAGATCGAACAGCACCAGATCAGCCTTGGCACCGGGCTCGATGCGGCCGAGATCGGGCTCGAGCATGGCTTTCGCACCACCTGCCGTCGCCATGGTCATAACGTCCTTGACGGTAATCCAGCGCCGACGATCCGGCTCCATTGGCCGGTGCAGCATGGCGGCAAGCTGCATCGCATCCTGCAGGATAAGATTGTCATTTGTGCTCGCACCGTCGGTGCCGAGCGCACAGGGCACGCCTGCCGCGACCAATTTCGGAATCGGCGGCACGCCGGAGCCGATTTTCAGGTTGCTCTCTGGATTCAGGACCGCGATGGCGCCATGGCGCGCCATGATGGCGATCTCCGCATCTGACACCCAGTTGCAATGCGCGTTGCTCCAGCGCCCGCTATAGGCCCCAATGCGGTCCATATGCTCGATGACGGTGGTGCCGTATCGCGCCTGGGCGATTTCCGCCTGTGCACGAGTTTCCAGCATGTGGCAATGAACGCCAGTGTCGTATGCCCGCGCGATCTCCTCGCAACCGAGCAGCAGTTTATCCGAGCAGCGAACCGGGTTGGACGGGGCTGGGAAGATTCGGATGCGGCCGGCGCGGCGGTCAAACCGGATTATCGCCTCGCGCACGATCTCCAGGCTGTCTTCCGATGGACGCGGCACCAGGGTGTTGCCCGATTGAAGTGCTGCAAGCAGCGCTGGCGAGCGCAGCTCAACAGGGGGCAGGATATCGGAATAAGGCTCGTCGAAGATACGCAACGCCACCACGGCCCGCATGCCGCAATCCTCGAAAGCACGCACGACGGTGGCAACGTCCTCCACCGTAAATCCCTGTTCAGGGAAATGATCGAGAACGGACGTGGTCCCGGTCTTCAACATCTGCAGACAGCCGACGACTGCGCTCACATAAATCTCATGCGGCGTGCGGTTTGCTGTATCGACCTGGTTTTCCCACATGAAAACCTTGTGGTTCGTCCGGTCAGACGTGCCGTGCGACAGTTGCATCGGCGAATGCCAATGCGCGTTGACAAGGCCCGGCGCGACAAGCCGACCCGTGGCATCAATCACCTCGACGCCCGGGACAGACGCAAGGTTTCGGCCGATTTCGACGATCGAACCCGCCCGGACAAGGATATCGACGGGTCCGTTGATGGTATGGCCCGGCCTATCAAGTACGACGTTACAATTGCGGATGAGAAGGTCTGATGAATGCATGGATGGCCATTGGATGTTGGCGGACGACGATTAAAGGCATGCACAATACATGCCGTCCGTCACGCTTACGGTAGTGCACGCGACAACACCAATGGTGACGAGGATGCAATATTTCGACCTCTCCGAAGAGAGCAATGCACGGTTTTCGTGTAGTCAGGCGGTTCGCAGCGGCGATCTCATCTTTGTCGCGGGCCAGCTTGCCGCGGACGATCCAGCGTTTATTCCGTCGACCGGTGATCTCGAGTGAAACAGGGACAGCCTTAGGTCGCATCGGTCATATCCTTGCCGTTGCCGCTGTAGGAACGATCGAGATTGAACGCGCCGCGCGTGCCAGACAGAAGTGGCGGCTATTCTTTAGGCGACTGCCCACGTCGCAGTCGCAGCGTTTAATGGGCGGACCCACCACGCACAATAGACCTCAGTAACGGCTAGACACTCAGATCCTGCTGTCCATGACAATGCTGGCACCCGTTTTGCTTGGGCATGCACAGCCACAATGTCTCTGGTGCTTGCGCCTGTGGCAACAGCAACAAAGGAGCAGGATGATGATTGGCGGCTTGGGGAAATTCGCGCTGAAGGCTACCCTTATCGTAGCGACAGCCGCCATGACTCTTGGTGGGATCGAGACAGCGTCAGCGCAGTGCTTGCCGGCAATCCTGAAGAAGGGTGTGCTGCTCTCGGCCGTCGGCCTGATGGGGACGAAGCCGATCGTTTGGAAGAACGAAGCAACGGGCAAATACGAAGGTTTCGAGGCGGAACTCCTCAACGAAGTCTCCAAACGCATCGGCGTGCCGAAGTGGGATTACGTCGTCACTGAATGGACAACGATGATCCCGGGCCTGAAGGCCGAGCGTTGGGATATCATTTTCTCCGCCATGAGCGTGACGCAAGAGCGTATTCAGGGCGCAGGGATCGATTACTCGAACCCCTATTACATACTCTATGACCAAATCATCGTGCGCGGCGACAGCCCGATCAAAACGATGGACGACCTCAAGGGCAAGACCCTCGCGGCACCGCTCGGCACCCTGGACGCGCAGAACGGACAGATGCTCGTTGACGCTGGCAAGGCCGGCAAGCTCATGACGTTCAACACCTTCAACGAACCCTTCCTCGCGCTTGCCAACAAACAGGTCGATGCGGTCGTCGTCGACCAGGCGACCTATCTCGGCACGAAGGAAGACATGAAGGATCTACGCACGGTCGGCGAGCCGATCCCTTATCAGCCAAAGCCTGATTGGGTCGAGGCCGAGAAGGGCGCAGCTTACGTCTTCGGCGGCACTGCGGTCGGACTTCGCAAGGAATGCACCGATCTAAAGCTCGCCATCAACAAGGCGCTGGCCGACATGGACGCTGACGGCACCCGCAAGACCATCATCGAAAAATACGGTGCTTGGTCGCCCCAACAGGTCAAGATGATGAAATAAGCCAGGACATGCGGAACGTCAGGAATACGCTCAAAGCGGGGAATTCTGACGCCGCGTCCAAGGGCGGGCCGGCCCGACGGGCCAGATTTCGTTCTTCGTAGCACGGCACGGGTCGACATTGGTCCCGCTTCGTCTTCGCAAAACTGCTTCCGGTCGGCCGCCCCGCACCGTATCGTTGTCAGGAGTTGCGCGTGTATGAGTTTTTCTTTGTTCTGATTCCAAAGTACTTCCCCTTCCTGCTGCAGGGGGCCGTGGTCACGATGGAACTCTCCGTCCTGAGCATGGCCCTTGCGACCATCATCGGCTTCCTCTGCGCGCTGGGTCGGACATCAGGCAACCCGATCGCCTCTGGAATGGTCGCGGTCTATGTTGAAATCATTCGCGATGTGCCGCTTCTTGTTGTTCTTCTCGTGATTTATTTTACCCTGCCGCAGATCGGCATTTCGCTGCCTGGCTTCTGGGCCGGCGTGCTTGGGTTGAGCCTCAATGTTGGCGCCTATCTGTCTGAAGTGTTCCGGGCGGCACTCGGCTCTGTCGATAAAGGCGAGAAGGAAGCCGGGCTTTCGCTCGGCATGTCGCGCTTCACCGTTTTCCGTCGAGTGACCCTGCCGCAGGCCATGCGCATCGCGGTGCCCACGGTTGGCGGCTATTTCATCGCCCTGCTCAAGGATTCATCTCTGGTGTCGTTCATCGCGGTCAATGAGTTGATGCGGCAAGGCACGATTCTGATCTCCAACACGTTCCGCAGCATGGAGATCTACTTCATGGTCGCGATCATCTATTTCGTCATCAGCTTTGTGGTGGCGCGCCTCGTGCGTCAGGTCGAACGTGTCCTGACGCCGCGCTACCTTCGCGTCGGGCAGAAAGCAACGAAACAACCCACAAGCACCATCGAAATGGCGCCCGCATGATTGGGTCTTTTGAACCGCAAGTTCCGATGTCGACGCCGTCTGCCGCGGTCGAACCTCTGCTGCACGTCCGTGCCTTGCACAAGACCTTTGGCGAAAACGCGGTGCTGCGCGGCGTCGATCTAGAGATCTTTCCCGGCGAGGTGACATTCCTGATCGGGCCCAGCGGTGGTGGGAAGTCGACCCTGCTTCGCTGCATCAATTTTCTTGAAACGCCCACCAGCGGCGAGATCGTCTTCGGCGGCGAGCGACTTTGCCATCAGGACGGTGGAATTTTCACGCAGGCGCCGGAAAAGGTCGTTCGCGCGGCAAGAGCACAAATGCCGATGGTGTTTCAGCACTTCAACCTTTTCAGTCATCGTACGGTGCTCGAAAACATCATCGAAGGCCCGGTCGTGGTGCAGAAGAGACCGCGCGCGGAGGCTGAAGAAGAGGCGCATGCACTGCTCGAGCGCGTCGCTCTTGGCGACAAGAGCGGTTCATATCCTGCCGAACTTTCGGGAGGGCAGAAACAGCGGATCGCGATTGCTCGTGCCCTTGCAATGCGTCCTCGTCTCATCCTGTTCGATGAGCCAACATCCGCGCTCGACCCCGAACTCGTGGCCGGAGTTCTCGACAGTATAAGGGCGTTGGCGGAAGAAGGTCGCACGATGATTGTCGTAAGCCACGAAATGAAGTTTGCCCGTCGCCTCGCAGATCGGGTTCATTTCATATCAGGTGGCGTAGTTGAGGAATCAGGCCCCCCCGAACAAATCTTCGAAAATCCTGAGAGCGAGCGGTTGAAAGCCTTTATGCGTTCGATCATCAACTGATTGAACGTTGGTCTTGTCAGGCGCGTCGACATCTGAACCGCTGTCAGGTCCACACTTCCTGTTGCCGACGGCGATCGACGGAAGCCTCGGGCGTATCGGCGGCATGTTCCTCAGCAGTCGAGCGTGTTGTCGCGCTCCCACTCCGTCAGGTGACGGGCATACTCGTCCCACTCCTGATGCTTCAGCTTGACGTAGGCCGGAACAAACTGCCCGAGGCTTTCCGCCATCAAGGCCGACCGCTCCAGCGCCCGGATCGCGTCGAGAAGATTCAAAGGCAGCTTCTTCACGTCCTTCACGGAGTGGCCGTCGGTGTACATGTTGATGTCGAGACGCTTTCCCGGGTCCCGCTTGTTCATGATCCCGTCGAGCCCCGCAGCAAGAATGACGGCCTGCATCGAATAGGGATTGGCGGCGCCGTCGGGCAGTCTCAGCTCAAACCGTCCCGGTTCGGGAATTCGGATCATGTGCGTCCGGTTGTTGCCGGTATAGGTGACCGAGTTCGGAGACCACGTCGCTCCGGATGTAGTTCGGGGCGCATTGATGCGCTTGTAGGAATTGACCGTTGGATTGAGGATGGCAGACATCGCATCTGCGGAATGAATGATCCCACCGATGAAATGATATCCTAGCTGCGATATGCCCAACTCACCGTCCTTGTCCTCCATCTCGTTCTTCGCGCCGTTCCAGAGCGAGACGTGCACGTGGCAGCCGTTGCCCGTGAGATGGGAAAAAGGCTTCGGCATGAACGTCGCCCGCATGCCGTGCTTCTCGGCGATCGCCTTCGCCATGTATTTGAAGAAGACGTGACGGTCTGCGGTCACTAGCGCATCGTCGTAGTCCCAGTTCATCTCGAACTGGCCGTTCGCATCTTCATGATCGCTCTGGTAGGGTGCCCAGCCGAGCTTCAGCATGTGGTCGCTGATCTCGCTGATTATGTCGTATCGCCGCATCAGCGCCGACTGGTCGTAGCAGGGCTTGGTCTGACGGTCCGCTCCGTCCGCGACCTGGCTTCCATCGGGTGTGACGAGAAAGAACTCGCATTCGACGCCGCTCTTGAGCTGCAGTCGTTGCTGTCCGGCCTTTTCGATCATGCGCTTCAGCACATTGCGCGGCGCCTGCTCGACAGGCCTCCCATTCATCCACGGATCCGCAGCGAGCCAGCCTACTTCAGGTTTCCAGGGCAGTTGGATCAGGCTTCCGGGGTCCGGCATCGCCAGCACGTCGGGATCGGCCGGCGTCATATCGAGCCAGGTCGCGAAGCCCGCGAACCCCGCTCCATTCTTCGCCATCCCGGCGATCGCCGCGGCGGGAACCAATTTGGCGCGTAGCGATCCGAACAGATCGGTATAGGCGATCAGAAAATTCTTGATGCCACGTTCTTTGGCAATGCTCGCAAGATCAGACATCGCTCTCCCCTCCGCAAATGCGGTGCGCCCGAATTCGGTCTCAGTAACGCGCCCCGCCGGGTATCCACTCGGTCCCTGCAAGCGGCACGCCAGCCATCGCTGCCGCCTCGACCGTCAGCGCCACCAAATCCTCCGGCTCGAGATTGTGGACATGGCTCTTGCCGCAGGCGCGCGCGATGGTTTGGCATTCCAGCGTCAGCACCGCGAGATAGTTCGCAAGCCTTCGGCCGGCGATCACCGGATCGAGACGCGCCGCAAGCGAAGGATCCTGAGTGGTGATACCGGCCGGATCTCGTCCGTCCTGCCAATCGTCGTAGGCGCCAGCGGTGGTGCCCAGCTTTTGATACTCTTCCTCATAACGCGGATCGTTATCGCCGAGCGCAATCAACGCGGCCGTTCCGATCGAGACCGCATCAGCGCCCAGCGCCAGTGCTTTCGCGACATCGGCGCCGCTGCGGATGCCGCCGGAGACGATGAGCTGTACCTTGCGGTGCATCCCGAGTTCTTGCAGAGCCTGGACCGCCGGTCTGATCGCGGCAAGAATCGGCAATCCGACGTTTTCGATAAAGACCTCTTGAGTGGCTGCGGTGCCGCCCTGCATGCCGTCGAGCACGACGACGTCGGCACCCGACTTCACGGCGAGCGCGGTGTCGTAATAGGGCCGGCTCGCGCCGACCTTCACGTAAATCGGCTTTTCCCAATCGGTGATCTCGCGCAACTCTTCGATCTTGATCTCGAGATCGTCGGGCCCCGTCCAGTCGGGATGCCGGCAGGCCGAACGCTGGTCAATCCCTTCCGGAAGCGTACGCATCTTTGCCACGCGGGGCGTTATCTTCTGGCCGAGCAGCATTCCGCCGCCGCCAGGTTTTGCGCCCTGCCCGATGACGATCTCGATCGCATCGGCCTTCCGGAGATCGGTGGGGTTCATGCCGTAGCGCGAAGGCAGGTACTGATACACCAGAGTGTTCGAATGGGTCCGCTCTTCCGCCGTCATGCCGCCGTCCCCGGTCGTGGTCGATGTCCCCAACGCCGAGGCGCCACGGCCCAGCGCTTCCTTCGCAGGACCGGACAGCGCCCCGAAACTCATGCCAGCGATCGTCACCGGGATCTTCAGTTCGATCGGCTTCTTCGCAAACCGCGTGCCCAGAACGACGTTGGTCCCGCATTTCTCCCGATAGCCTTCGAGCGGATAGCGGGAGATCGACGCGCCAAGGAACAGGAGATCGTCGAAATGCGGCAACTTCCGCTTCGCGCCGCCGCCTCTGATATCATAAATGCCGGTCGCGGCCGCGCGCTGGATTTCGGCGATGACATGCGGATCGAACGTCGCAGAATATTTCGGGGGCGTGCGGTGCGACGCTGTCAGGTGTGGATTTTGTGCGCTCATCAGGACACCGGTCAGTAGGCGTCGACGTTATCGACGTGAAAATGATAAAGCTTTCGCGCCGAGCCGTAGAACTTGAAATCGCCGGCGGAGATGTCTTCCACACCGGCCTTCGCAAGAACGGTCTCGAGCGCCGCACGGTCGTCGGCGGTCATCTGCTTTTCGACGCAGTCGGCGCCAAGGCTCGCTACCGAGCCGCGCACGAAAATCCGAGCTTCGTAGATTGAATCGCCAAGTGCCTCGCCGGCGTCGCCCAGGACCACGAGATTGCCGGCCTGCGCCATGAAAGCGCTCATCGGGCCGATCGAGCCTTTGACGACGATGTCGATGCCCTTCATCGAGATTCCACAGCGCGCCGAGGCGTTGCCGTCGATGACCAGCAGACCGCCGTGCGCGGTGGCGCCTGCGGCCTGGCTGGCATCGCCGTTGATCCGGATTTCGCCCGACATCATGTTCTCGCCGACCCCGACGCCGGCATTGCCTCGCACGATGATCGTCGCTTCGCTGTTCATGCCGCCGCAGTAGTAGCCGACATGCCCGTCGATCTCGACGGTAATGGGCAGATCGAGGCCGCAGGCGATCGCATGCTTGCCGCCGGGATTGGTGACGGTCCAATGGGTCTCGTTGGTGTTACGCGGCAACCGGTGCAGCGTTGCATTGAGTTCCCGCAGCGCGATGGTCGAGAGGTCAGCGTTGCCCATCAATGCCGTTCCCAGGCGTATACGACGGCGGGCTCGGGCTCGAACACCCGCGCCTGCGCAATCCCCGGTAGCTCGGCGAGCGCGCGATATTCGGAGCCGAACGCGACGAAATCGTCCGTCTCCGCCATGACCGCAGGCTTGCACGCGATCGGGTCGCGCAAAACAGCAAAGCCGGACTCGGTGCCGACGACGAACGTATAGAAACCGTCAAGGTCGCTCAGGCTATGGGTCAGCGCCTGCTTCAGCGTGGAGCCTTCGCCCATGCGCCATGTCAGATAGCCTGCGGCAACCTCGGAATCATTTTCGGTCGCAAACGACAGCCCTTCGCGTTTCAAGTCGCGGCGGACGGCGTTATGATTGGAGAGCGAGCCGTTGTGCACGAGGCACTGGTCGAGCCCGGTGGAAAACGGATGCGCGCCTTTCGTGGTCACGGCCGATTCCGTCGCCATGCGCGTGTGTCCGACAGCGTGGGTTCCAGACATCCCCGCAAGGTCGAAACGCTCCGCCACCGCCGACGGCAGACCGACTTCCTTGTAGAGCTCCATGCGCGATCCGGAGCCAACGATTTCAGCACCGCCACCCAACTCAGTGATGGCCGCATGCAGCCGTGCAAAATGCTGTTCGGGGACCGACAGAACGACGTGATTGGAACGGCGCACGGCGTTGAGGGTACCAAACTCCTTTTCGAGCCGATCGACCGGATCGGCCCCGTCGAGGAGGCGCAGCGTCATCTTGATATGGCCCGAACGCCCGTTGCCATAGACAGCAAACCCCGCGCTATCCGGACCCCGGTCCGAAAGCACGGACATCATTCGGGCCAGCATCGAGCCCAATTCGGGCTCCAGAGCCGGCTTTTTGAGAAAAATTCCAGCGATTCCGCACATATTTCCTCATAAGAAATAATTGTTCTTAAGAGTAATTCAGCGGATGCCTGCCGTCAATCCCAAGCTCACGCAAGAGGCTCTGCCTCGCGCTTATCGGCCTTCGCGGGGATAGACGATGATGGAGAGATAGGTCGCGGGCAGTGCGTTGAGTTCCTCGGGTCCGTGAAGTGCGCCGGAATCGAACATCAGCGCGTCGCCGGGCTGCAGGCGGTAGTTCTGATCGGCATGCCGATAGGTGACTTCGCCGCTCAGCATATAGATGAATTCGATCCCGTCATGCTGGAAGCCGGTATACGGCACGGCATCCTCACGCAGGGTGATGAGATAAGGCTCCACCACGACATCGCCGCGCAGGCTGTGTCCGAGAAGTTGATAGCCATGGCCGGCCTTGGTGCCGCGGCGCTCGATTGCAACGCCCTGCCCCGCTTTGACGAATGACGAGTCGCGGCGGTCCTCATAGGTTGCGAAAAACGCGGTGATCGGCACGGCGAGCGCGCCTGCCAGCACATCGAGCGTCGAAAGCGACGGTGAGATCTGGCCGTTCTCGATCTTCGACACCATGCCCGCGGAGATGCCGGCCGCGGAGGCAAGATCGGCAATCGAGAGATCGGCGCGACGGCGGATCTGGCGGAGCTGGGCGCCGATCGCGCGTTCGAGGCTGCGCGCCGTTCCCGACGGCGCGCCGGAGCCAGTCAAGATTTCGTCGACCTCATTGGCCATGCTGCATCATCCTGATCATCTCAGCGTCGCACGATCCACGGACGGCGGCGAGCCGAATTTTTTGCGGTATACCCTCGCAAAATGGCTGGCGTCGGGAAAGCCGCATTCGGCGCCAACCTGTGCGACCGTCAAGGTGCTTTGCCGGAGCAACGAGCGTGCCTGTGCGAGACGCAGTGCGACGTAGTGCTGGTGGATCGTGACATCAAGGTATTCCGCGAACAACCTCTCTAGATGCCGGACCGAAACCCCGGACGCCTTTGCAAGATTCTGGCGCGAGGCCGGACTGCGAATCTGCCGCTCCATCGCGGCGATCGCGGTGAGCAGGCTTCTGTTGCCCGTTCCGATACGCTCGCGCACCGAAATGCGCTGGCTACTGTCGCCCATCCGGACTGCCGTTTGCAGATACCAGTCGCTTACCCGCCCAGCCAGCAATTGGCCGTAGTCGCGCCGGATGATCGCATGCATCATGTCGAGCGCCGCCACGCCGCCGCCGCAGGTCAGCCGGCCTCCGTCGATCTCGAACAGCATCTGCGTCAGGTCCAGATCGGGAAAGGCTTCTGTAAACGCGGGCACGTGCTCCCAGTGGATCGTACAGCGCACACCGTGGAGCAGCCCGGCCTTCGCCAGGATAAAAGGTCCGCCGGAAACCCCTCCGATCTCGCAGCCGGAGCGAGCGAGCCGCCGCAACCACGCAAGGGTTCTTGCATCGTCGAACGAACTCGGGTTGCCCCCCGCGCATACGAGCACGGTGTCATAGCGGCTCCTGCCCGAGATGGTGTGATCAGCCGCGACCGCAAGCCCGTTCGACGCAACGATCGCCTCGCCGCCCGACGAAATGTGGAACCATTCGTAGAGCCGCTTTCCTGAAAGAACGTTGGCGGCACGCAGGGGCTCCACCGCTGACGCAAATGACATCAACGCGAAATCGTCGATCAGAAGGAAGCCGAACCGCCTCATGGGGTCATGAAAAATATTGTCGTAAATGGACTACTGATGGTCGCATATAGCATATAGCTCAATCCCATTCCGCGGCAAGTTGGCAGGATCGGCAGCCGGACGCTTCCTGCATATGCGGTATTCCCTGACATCTCTCGTCGCCAATGCCCTATCGGGGCATCGCAGATGGACACCTCAATGGCGCGACGCCGCACCCAAAGACGCGTATGACGTGGTGATCGTCGGAGGCGGGGGACACGGTCTGGCGACCGCCTACTATCTTGCCAAGGAGCACGGCGTGACTGATGTCGCGGTGCTCGAGAAAAGCTGGATCGGAAGCGGAAACGTCGGACGCAACACTACAATCGTCCGGTCGAATTATCTGCTGCCGGAAAACATCCCGCTCTATGAACTTTCGCTGCGGCTATGGGAAGGGCTGGAGCGGGATTTCAATTACAATGCAATGGTGAGCCAGCGCGGCGTTCTGAACCTGTTTCATTCCGACGCCCAGCGCGACGCCTATGCACGCCGGGGAAACGCGATGCTGATCCATGGCGTCGACGCGGAGCTGCTGGACGGTGACCAGGTCCGGAAGCTTTATCCCTTCCTGAATTTCGAGGGCGCGCGCTTTCCGATCCGGGGCGGACTGCTGCAGCGTCGCGGCGGCACTGTCCGTCACGACGCGGTCGCGTGGGGCTACGCGCGCGGAGCGAGCGATCGCGGCGTCGACATCGTACAGAGGTGCGAAGTCACGGGCATGATCCGGTCCGGCGGTAGGGTGACCGGCGTGACGACGTCGCGCGGCGACATCAAGGCGAACAAGATCGCGATCGCGGTGGCCGGCAACAGCTCGCGCGTGGCCGCGATGGCCGGTCTTCAACTGCCGATCGAGAGCCACGTGCTGCAGGCCTTCGTTTCCGAAGCGTTGAAGCCCCTCATTCCCGGCGTGATCACGTTCGGCGCCGGCCACTTCTACATCAGCCAGTCCGACAAGGGTGGCCTGGTCTTTGGCGGCGACATCGACGGCTACAATTCCTACGCCCAGCGCGGAAATCTTCCTACCGTGGAAGATGTCTGCGAAGGCGGCATGGCGCTAATGCCGGCTATCGGGCGCGCGCGCCTGCTACGGAGTTGGGGCGGCATCATGGACATGTCGATGGACGGATCGCCGATCATCGACCGAACGCCGCTCGAGGGCCTCTATCTCAACGCCGGCTGGTGCTATGGCGGGTTCAAGGCAACGACAGGATCAGGCTTTACCTTCGCCCATCTTCTTGCGCGTGACGAACCTCATCCGGCAGCGGCCTCGTACACGCTCGATCGATTCCGCTCCGGCCACGTGATCGACGAAAAGGGCCAGGGCGCCCAACCCAACCTGCATTGAGTTAAGCATGCGCATTCCATGTCCCTATTGCGGTACGAGGGACTCCTCCGAGTTCAGCTATCTCGGCGACGCAACCGTGAGGCGGCCCGAACCCACCGCCTCCGGCGCCGCAGACGACGCGGCCATGTACGACTACGTCTATCTGCGCGCAAATCCGATGGGCACGCATCGGGAGCTTTGGTACCACGCTTCCGGCTGCCACAGCTGGCTCATCGTGACACGCGACACCGCCACCCACCAGATTCAGGATGCACGGTTCGCAGGTGGGGACGCCACGGCATGAGTGCTCCGCAAAGACTACCAGGCGGCGGACTGATCGACCGGTCGATCCCCCTCACCTTTCGTTTCGACGACCGCAGCTTCGAAGGATTCGCGGGGGACACACTGGCGTCGGCGCTGATGGCGAACGGCGTCACGCTGCTGGGACGCTCGTTCAAATATCACCGGCCGCGCGGAATCTTTTCGGCTGGCCCGGAGGAGCCGAATGCACTTGTGGAGATGCGGTCGGGCGCGCGGCGCGAGCCCAACACCAAAGCGACAACGGCGGAATTGTACGAAAGGCTTGAAGCCTCGAGCCAGAACTGCTGGCCGTCATTGCAGTTCGACCTCGGCGCGTTGACGGAGTTGGCTTCGCCGCTACTGGTCGCCGGCTTCTACTACAAGACGTTCATGTGGCCGGCTGCGCTGTGGGAAAAACTCTACGAGCCGGCGATCAGGCGCACTGCCGGTCTCGGCCGCCTGAGCGGCGCAGCTGACCCCGATCGCTACGAGAAGGCATACGCATTCTGCGATCTGCTGGTGATCGGCGCCGGTCCGGCCGGACTTGCCGCCGCACTCTCGGCCGGCCGCGCAGGCTTGCAGGTCATCCTCGCGGAAGAGGATTTTTTGCTTGGGGGACGCCTTCTATCAGAGACGCACCTGATCGACGGCGTGTCCGGCGTAGCATGGGCACGCATGGCGGAAACCGAACTCGCGGGCATGCCGAACGTGCGCGTCATGCGACGCACGTCTGTGTTCGGGGCGTTCGATGGCGAATATGGAGCGGTCGAACGCGTGGCAGATAACGTTACGGTGCCGCCACCGTTCACACCCCGGCAAAGGTTGTGGAAAATTGTCGCGGGCGAGACAGTGCTGGCGGCCGGCGCTATCGAGCGGCCGCTCGTGTTCGGCGGCAACGATCGGCCTGGCGTAATGCTGGCCTCCGCGATGCGGACCTACGTCAACCGCTTCGCCGCCTCTCCCGGGCGTCGGGTAGCCGTGTTCACTTCGTGCGACGACGGCTGGCGCACGGCCCGTGACCTCAAACTTGCAGGCGTTGCCATCGAAGCCTTGGTCGACGCGCGCACCAGCGTCTCGCCCCAGATGGAGAAGCTGGTGTCCGATCTCCCGGTCCATCTTGGATCGCGTGTAATAGGCACGGTTGGGAGAAGAAGCCTCAAGGCGATTCTGATCGCGGACAGACAGGACAGGCGCCATTCCATCAAGGCCGACGCGCTCGGCATCTCCGGGGGTTGGAGTCCGAACATCGGAATCGCGACCCATCTCGGCGGCAAGGGAGTTCTGGTCGGGGGAGAAGGCAGCGTTCGTGTGTGGCGATCTGCGAGCCGGCTTCCAAGTCGTCGGCGCCGCTGCCGGAAGGTGGACGCTTGGCCAGGCGCTGGACGACGGAATGCGGGCGGGCGCGGAAGTCGCGGTCCGTGCGGGCCGGACGCCGGCCGCGCCGCAGCACTTTGAGACCACCGACGAGCCCTCGGAGGTAACGCCGCTGTGGCAGGTCGCGGGCAGCCGCGGTAAGGCGTTCGTCGACCTGCAGAATGACGTCACGGTTGAGGATATCGCCCTGGCTGCGCGCGAAGGCTTCCAATCCGTCGAGCATCTCAAGCGCTACACCACGCTCGGCATGGCGACCGACCAAGGAAAGACCTCGAACGTCAACGGTCTTGCCGTGATGGCCGAACTCACCGGGCGGAGTATCGTCGAGACCGGCGCGACCCGTGCCCGCCCGCCGCATGTTCCGATTGCGATCGGCGCGTTCGCGGGCCTACATGTGGGAAGCAGTTTCAAACCGACGCGGCTGACGTCGGGCCACGGATGGGCGGCGTCGCAGGGCGCTACATTCGTCGAGGCAGGCCTGTGGCTACGCCCGCAATGGTTCACGCGACCGGGCGAGACCGATTGGCTGCAGAGCGTCGTTCGCGAAGTGACGGCCGTGCGTTCCGCGGTCGGCGTCTGCGACGTCTCGACGCTTGGGAAGATCGCCGTGATGGGCTCCGATGCCGGAATTTTTCTGGACCGCGTTTACATCAACACTTTCTCGACGCTGCCGGTCGGCAAGGTGCGCTACGGCGTGATGTTGCGTGAAGACGGCTTTGTCATGGACGACGGCACCGCCGCTCGTATCGGCGCCGGGCACTACGTGGTGTCCACGACGACAGCCAATGCCGGCAGAGTCATGCAGCATCTCGAATTTTGCCATCAGGTGCTGTGGCCTGATCTCGATGTGCAGATGGTCTCGGTCACCGAGCAGTGGGCGCAGTATGCCGTAGCCGGGCCGCGCTCGCGCGACTTGCTGCAAGCGATGCTCGGTGATGCCGTCGACATAACTGATCGGGCATTTCCGTATCTGGCTTGCGCCGAATTCACGATCGGCAACATACCGCTGCGGCTGTTCCGGATATCGTTCTCCGGAGAACTTGCCTACGAGATCGCCGTGCCCGCGAACTACGGCGATGCGCTGGTACGATCCTTGATGGCGGCCGGCGAGCAATTCGGAGTCACGCCCTATGGTACCGAAGCGTTGTCGGTGCTGCGCATAGAAAAAGGCCATGCCGCCGGAGCCGAGCTCAACGGACAAACCGTGGCGCGCGATCTCGGGCTCGGTCAGATGATGTCGACGAAGAAGGATTTCATCGGACGCTCCATGGCGCAGCGACCGGCGCTTCTGGACCCTGCTCGCCCGACGCTGGTCGGATTCAAGCCGATCGATCCCGCACAACGTCTTAGGAACGGTGCGCATTTCTTTGCCGCAGGAAAAACCCCCTCGCCGCGCACCGACGAAGGCTACATGACCTCGACGGCTTTCAGTCCTTCGGCGGGGCACTGGATCGGCCTCGGACTCCTGGCGCGCGGCCCGGAGCGGATCGGCGAGCGCATCCGCGCCTACGATCCGATCCGTTCAAGCGATATCGAGGTCGAAGTCGTGCCGCCAATGTTCGTCGATCCGAAAGGAATGCGTCTGCGTGCTTGATCTCGAGCCTCAAAGAGCCTTCGCGCGACTTCGCTCGTTTGGAACAGGCGAAGGCGTCGTCGCGACCGAACGCACCGGTCTTTCGGTCGCAACGGTGCTGGCGCGCAACAACAAATCTTCCGAATTGGCTACCGCAACGAGCCGGGCCTTTGGCGTTACGCTTCCCGATGGACCAAAGTGGACAAGCGCCGAAGGGATAATGTTTATCGGCACCGGACCCGGCAAATGGCTCGCGATCCGAGAGGGGCGCGGGAGCTTCGTCAAGGAGTTGGCCGACAGCCTCGACGGGCTGGCCAGCGTCATCGACCAGTCTGGTGCGATTGGCGTGCTGCGGCTTTCCGGGCCTGCGCTGCCTTCGACCTTGGGCAAGGGGGTTCAGTTCGATCTGTCGCTCCCGTCGTTCCCTGCCGGTTGTGCAGCGGTGACCGCCATCGCTCACATGGGCGCCACGCTTTGGAAAATCGACGAGGCGCCGACGATCGATATCGCTATCGCCCGCAGCCTTTCGGACAGCTTCCTGAATTGGCTCCAGGAATCCGCGGCTTTGCACGGCCTTCACGCCGTCGGCTTCTCATCGAAGGCTTGATGGCAGCCGTCGAGTACATGCCAGTGGCGAGTCCTCTGATCCAGTCGCGAGAGAGCCTCGCGTCTTTGCAATTTTGCGCCTACTTTGTGCCGAACATCCTGTCTCCGGCGTCGCCCAATCCGGGCACGATGTAACCGTGATCGTTTAGCCGTTCATCGACTGCAGCGGTCCAGATTGGTACGTCGCCGTGCTGCTTCTGGAACTGTGCGCCCCCTTCCGGGGCCGCCAGCAGGCAGACGAACCGGATGTCCTTCGCGCCCCGTGATTTCAAGAGTGTGGCTGCCGCGCAAGCCGAGTTCCCCGTCGCCAGCATCGGATCCATCAGGATGACCGGGGCAAGCGTCAACTTCTTTCCCGAAATTTGAGGAGCTTCATTGAAGCTATCGGTGTCTCGATCTCGATCAACTCTGTAGGCAGATCGCGGGTAGGCAGGATGTTCGGGAGCGCGCAACGCCTGTCGTGCCTAGCTAGGCCGTCTACCCGCAAACTGCGTGACGCCACGACAGCGCTGCCAACACCGAACTCATGCACCGCAGCAGGAGATCCAACGAAAATGCCATACACAACTCGTCCGCCAACCAACGGTCTTTGAGATATCGGCGCGCACTCGGCAAGCGATCACCATCCCATGGCATAAGCCGCCGCCCTCCGAGGATCCGCGCCGGCCTCGACAACCCCATTCTCGCGATTATGACGAACGAGACATACCCCGCCGGCTCGCCACAGGCGCTGTGGCCACATGTTGACCCTATGCCCGAGTTGGGAAAGCGAAGCTGCTACAGAGGGCGCAAATCTGCCTTCCAGGCAAAGGAGCCCAGGGTAACTTGGATGAGGCGCGAAGGAGTTCGGATGGCTATAGGTGATGAAACGAGGCTCCTCGATCGCAGTCTGCGGATCCATTCCAAAGACAGCAATATTCAGGAGGACCTGCAGGATGGCCTGTACTTGACTATCGCCTCCCGGCGATCCCATGGGCATCGTCATCCTATCATCGCGGAACACCATGACCGGATTTGGGGTCAGCCGCGGGCGTTTGCCTGGAGCCACCGAGGAGGGATGCAGCGGATTTGCCCACGACTGGGAGCCCCGCGAGGAGGGAGCTAAGCCCGTTCCCGGAATAACAATAGTATCGCTCGATACGTCGCTTGGGTTGATGGAAATCGCGTTGCCCCAGGAATTGACAACTCCCACAAATGACGTGTCGAAAGGACCGTCTTCAACAAGGGTTTTTGCGGTATCAGGCGATCGACTAAGCGTCATCCGGAACGGTTCAGGCATAGCAGGAAACGCTCGGTCGGCCCGGATCGAACCGCGGCGCTCCTTTGCATAAGCGTCGGAAAGCAGTAAATCGGCAGGCACGTCAACAAAATCCGGGTCGCCGTAATAGGCTTCGCGATCTGAGAAAACCAGCTTGAGGGTCTCCGACAGCAGATGGACGTATTCCGCGGAGTTATGCGCCATCGATGAAAGATCGAAACCCGATAAGATGTTGATCGCTTGCAAGAGCGCTGGCCCTTGGCTCCAGAAGCCGCAGGAATGGACTTGCAAATCCCCCAGGCGTGCCATCGGCGCCGGTCCCAAACGGACAGCATATTCAGCCATGTCGCGCTCGGAGAGCCAGCCGCCGTTTTGCGCATGAAACTGCGTGATCGCGCGCATGATATCGCCGCGATAGAACGCATCACGCGCGGCGCGTAAGCCGCCCAATCGATCGGCGCCCTTCCCTACCGCGACTTTCTCTTGGTCGACCATATACTGCAGACTTCGCCCGAGATCCTCCTGCATGAAGATATCGCCGACCTGGGGCGGCCCTCCTCCCGGAAGATAGATCGAGGCATTCGACGGCCAGCGGGCATTTTTCTTGGCCACCAGAGCCAATTGCTCGGCCAGAAAGGGATACATGACGAACCCCTCTGACGCGAAGCGAACCGCAAACTGCGCGACTTCCCCGAAGGATCGCGTGCCGAACCGGGCCAAGGCCTCGATATGGGCAGCCGGTGCCGCTGGAACAACCGTTCGTAAAAGTCCCTCGGGTATTTGACCTCCGTAGTTTTCTTGAAAAAACTTACACGACGCCGCGCGAGGCCATGTACCCACGCCATCGATTGTTACCAGTTCCCGTTTCTCGTTGATCCAGATGATCATCGGAGCGACCCCCGCAATGTTCACCTGGTCGCTGTGTACCACTCCCAAGACAAGAGCCGCGGCTACGCCCGCGTCGATCGCATTGCCACCGGACTCGAGGATTTCGAAGGCGGCCTGGGTGGCCAGGTAGTGACCGGTTGAAACCGCGTGCCGTCGGCCTGCGATCACGGGACGCCAGGCCTTGAAGGGACTTTCATCTTGAGACGGAGCGCCGATCGCTCCGCTTGATGCAGCATCGCCCGACATTACAGATTCCTTCCACTAGCTAAACGGCTCGGACAGACGCCCATTATTGCGCGAGCGCGATGCCGGCCGCGACGCCGGCATCGATCGCGTTGTCCCCTGCCTGCAGAATGGCGTGCGCGGCCTGCGTCGCGAGATATTGCCCGGCCGACGCCATGGAGTGGTGGCCGATGATGATGGGTTGCAAGCGCATCGACTGCTCCTCGATATCCTGTGTTCTCGGCGTCAGCGCGCTGCGGCGCCGGTCTCCTTCACGAGATCGGACCAGCGCTTCATTTCGCTCACGGTGAATGCCGCAAACTCTTCCGGCGTGCTGGTGGTGGGCTCGACGCCCAGCGTTTCGAGACGCTCGCGCACGTCAGGCAACTTAAAGATCTCGGCGATCTCCTTGCTGATTTTCGTGACGATTGCCTTCGGCGTGCCGCGTGGCATCCAGACGCCGTACCAAGACTGAACATCGTAACCCGGGATGCCGGATTCTGAAACCGTCGGGACATCCGGCAGGGCCGACAAGCGCCTCGGAGCTGTCACGCCGATCGCCTTGAGTAATCCTGATTGGACGAATCCGATCGAAGCGGGAGTCGTGTCGATCATGAAGCTGATGTTCTTGGCCAGAACGTCCTGAAGAGCGGGCGCACTTCCCTTGTAGGGCACATGAAGCATCTGGACGCCAGCCATCTTCATCATCATGGCGCCGGCAAGGTGCGAAGAGGCGCCGATGCCCGACGAGCCGTAGGTCAATTTGCCCGGTTGCGCTCTTGCCTCCGAAACAATGTCGGCAGCTGTTTTCGCCGGGCTGTCCTTGCTGACCACCATGATCAACGGAACCGTTCCCAATTGCGTGACGGCCTCGAAGGCTGCGATGGGGTCGACAGTGACCTTCTCGACGATGGAAGGCACGATGACGTGGAGCGATGCATTGACGAGAATTGTATATCCGTCCGGAGCGGCACGCGCCACGACATCCATGCCGATCATGCTGCTGGCGCCAGGCCTGTTATCGATCACGACGGGCTGATGCAAATTCCGACTCAGGCGATCACCGACAAGACGGGCGAGGATGTCGGTCGGACCACCTGCCGGATAAGGCACAATGATGTGGAGCGGGCGAGATGGGTAGCCTTCCTGCGCTGATAATCCAGTGGCGCTCGCTGCGAGACTCGAAATGACGAGCAACGCATACCCGATGGCCTTCTTCATCGTTCAATTCTCCCGAGTCAGATTGCCGGTTGTTCCAATGTTGCTGCGGAACAGGTTGGCGCGCGCATCCGCAGCTGACTTGAGCAGGCTCTGATCGCTGTCGATTGCGAACAGCGTGACGCCGCGGCGATGCCAGGCCGCCGCCATCCTCTCATCGGGAAGCGAAAGCCCGATCAGAAGATTGCGTTCCACCGCCGCACGGCAAACGCCGCCCAGCGCCGCCTCCGAAGCCCTTGCATCATTACCCAGTGCCAGAGTGAGGCTGATCTGGCCTAGAAACAGTCCGTCGAGCCTTGTAACAGAGACGATGTCTTGCGCCGCCGCGATGCCGGGCGGCTCATCGATCTGAGCGATCACAAGAACCCTGCCGGCCTCCCGCGCATTGAACTCAGACCAGCCGTCGCGTCGATATGATGAGATGCGCGTGGCGCCCGCATATGCTCTTTCGACCCCGCGCATACGCACGAACTCGACGACACGCTCGATCGTGTGCGCCGAGCTTACATGCGGAACGATAATACCGTCAGCACCCGCGCCGATTGCGTGCTGAATCGTGGATTCGCTTTCGTCTGGGACACGCACCAGCATCGAAAGGCCGTGCGCACGGCCGGCAAACAGACACTCTGCTAAGAGCGGCCGGTCGAACGAACCGTGCTCCATGTCGATGATGATGAAGTCAGTCGATGTCTTGGCCAATATCTCATAGGCGGCGGAATCTTTCAGCCGGGTGAAGAAGCCCACCAAGGGAGGGCCTGCCCTCCATCTTGCTTTAAGGCTCGCGTCGCTCACGTCCTGAGGCCCACCATTTGTTTCCCCCGTGCCCGCTCAGTGACCGCCTCGTCGCGATCAGATAAAGACGATAAGCGGAAACAAAAATTACATCAATGTGAAATTTTGGCCAATTTATTCACGGAAGTGCCAATATGTTCACGGAAGTGCCAATATAATGAGCCGACCGAGCTTGATCTTCGCCCCCTGTTGCGGGCTTGGGACCGGAGCGTTTCAGAGACGTGGACTTTTCTGCTGTTCAAATCACAAGCGTCTTGCCGCTCAGATTTACACGTGCGGGGACCCTCGCCGCAAGGCTGTTGGTCGAACTGAAGCACTTGTTGCCGACGGGCGGTTCGTCAGCAGCTGGCGGTCGACGTCTCATCCAGAAACGCGCCGCTTCATTGCGAAGGGGTGAAAACAACCCGATCATTGAAACATGGATCGCAGGCTCTGGATTACCCTCTTAGTAGTGTGGTGGCGTAATCACCCAAACTACTTTGGCCGGCTCTTTACCAGGATTTGCGCAACGATGCTGCGACGTGCTGCTGAATGAGAAGCTGTCACCCTCTTCGAGTTTGAAGCGCTTGCCGTCAACCCAAAGCTCCAGTTGACCTGAAATCAGAACACCAGCCTCGCTCCCGTCGTGGCTGTAGTCACCGCTGTCGGCGCCTGGCTCGATCGTGCTCAGGAGAAGCTCAAGCGGGCCGCTGAGATTGGGCGACAGCAGCTCTTCGACAATACCGAGACCGGTGAACGTCAGCCGCCTCCGGTTGGACTTTCGGACGATGACGTCCCTCTCGTCGGGTGCCGCGTGCACATTACCATTGAAGAACCAGTTCATATGGACGCCAAGAACGTCGCTGAGCTTCTTCAACACGCCGATCGGCAGTTTAGATTGGTTTCGCTCAATCTGACTGAGATAGCCGACAGAGATGCCGGCCCCCTCCGCGAGTTGTGCGAGGGTCACCTTCTTGACCTTTCGCAATTCTCGAATCTGACCTCCGATAGCGGCTCCAGGGTCCAAATCGGATTGCGTTTCAATTGCGGCCCACTCGTCCGCCGCGCGTATAGATCTCACAGCCATCAAAATTTCCGATCTATCAACGAGCCGAATTTTCAGCGTCTTGGGTTGGCCGAGAAAGCGCGTTTACGCAGTTTCGGGAGGACATCAGTGCTCATCCGCCCCGCTGAGTAGCTTCGCCGTCATTATAAGGCGGTTTTTGGGAAAATACCTCAATCGTGAAAAAGTAAATTCACACACATGAAAAAATATTGCTAGATTTCACTGGAGAGCCCTCGGAGGATACGTGGTGTCGGAATTTCCAAAGTCAGCCCAGGTTGTAATCGTTGGCGGCGGCATCGTGGGGTGTAGCCTGGCCTATCACTTAACTCTTCGCGGCTTCACGGACGTCGTTCTGCTTGAGCGAAAGCAACTCACGTCAGGCACAACATGGCATGCGGCTGGTCTCGTTGGACAGTTGGGCGCGACCCATAATCTCACGCGACTCGCCCAATACACAACCGAGCTTTACGCAGAACTCGAACGCGAAACCGGGCAAAACACCGGCTATCGTCGAATCGGATCGCTGGCCGTTGCCAACAACGCGGCTCGATTCGAGGAACTCCGACGCGGCGCGTCGATGGCGCGTTGCTTCGGGCTTGAAGTCAATATCCTTTCGGCGAAGGAAGCCGGCGATCTCTGGCCGTTCATGACGACCGACGATCTCGTCGGAGCCGTGCATCTACCCCGTGATGGACAGACCAATCCAGTCGATACGACCCAAGCTTTAGCAAAGGGCGCACGGAATCGTGGCGCCAGAATTTTCGAGAACGTGGAAGTTAGTGACATCATCGTCGAAAAGGGACAAGCCACTGGCGTGAAAACTGCAAAGGGCGACTTACTCGCCGAGTATGTAGTGAATTGCGCTGGGATGTGGGCGCGCGACCTCGGTGCCAAAGCGGGAACGACAGTACCCCTGCATGCCGCTGAGCACTTCTATATCGTCACAGAACCGATCCCGGAGATTAAGAAGCATCTGCCGGTGCTGCGTGATGCGGACGCCTGCACTTACTTCAAGGAAGATGCGGGCAAGCTTCTTGTGGGGTGGTTCGAACCCGTCGCTAAGCCATGGGGAATGGATGGCATTCCAGCCAACTTCGAATTCGACTCGCTCCCCGACGATCTTGATCATATTGAGCCGCTGCTCGAAGACGCTATTCGGCGTGTCCCGATTCTCGGGCAATCCGGTATCCAGCTATTTTTTAATGGTCCAGAGAGTTTCACGCCGGATGACCGCTACATGCTGGGCGAAACCCCTGAGGTCCGAAACCTTTTTGTCGCAGCAGGCTTCAACTCGATCGGAATCCGGTCTGCGGGCGGAGCAGGCAAGGTCTTGGCTGACTGGATCGTTGACGGTCATCCCCCTATGGACTTGTGGGATGTTGATGTCCGCCGTGTCATGCCGTTCCAATCGAACCGTCGTTATCTCAGAGATCGTACGGTTGAGGCATTAGGCTTACTTTATGCGATGCACTGGCCATTCCGGCAGCCAGAGACAGCGCGCGGCGTCCGACGCTCAGCTTTACATGATCGCCTGCTCGTGCGCGGCGCGTGCTTCGGCGAACTCGCCGGATGGGAACGACCCAACTGGTTTGCCCCCGGGCCTGGCGAGGCGAAATATGAGTACAGCTACGGCCGTCAGAATTGGTTCGACCACTCGGCGGCAGAGCACCGCGCGGTCCGTGAAAGTGTCGGCCTGTTTGACCAGTCGTCCTTTGCGAAATTCATTCTCGAAGGCGCAAACTCCGAAAATGTTCTCAATCGTATTTGCGCCAACAATGTCTCGGTTCCTGTCGGCAGAATCGTCTACACGCAATGGCTCAATGAACGCGGTGGCATCGAAGCTGACCTGACGATCACGCGCGAAAGTGAAACGCGCTTTCTCATCGTTACTGCTGCTGCAACCCAGGTGAGGGATTTCGCCTGGCTGAAGCGGAACATTCCGGATGGCTCGCGTGCGATCGCCGTCGACATCAGCTCGGCGTACGGCGTGCTCGGCGTCATGGGTCCCAATTCAAGGAAGTTGTTGAGTCGGCTAACCGACGCCGATCTTTCCAACCACGCCTTTCCGTTCGCAACGTCACAAATCATCGATCTTGCCTATGCCAAGGTTCGCGCGAGCCGGATCACCTACGTCGGAGAATTAGGATGGGAGCTCTATGTCCCGACGGAATTCATACAAGGCGTGTTTGACGCCTTAGTCGCAGAAGGCGAAGCGTACGACTTACGTCTCGCAGGCTATCACGCAATGAATTCGCTGCGCATGGAAAAGGGATACCGTCATTGGGGTCATGACATCACCGATGAGGACACCCCGCTAGAAGCCGGACTCGGCTTCGCCGTTTCGATGAAGAAGCCCGATGGGTTCATCGGCCGCGACGCATTACTGCGCCAGAAAGATGCGGGCTTGCGACGTCGGCTTGTTCACGTCGCTCTCAACGATCCGCTTCCATTGCTGTATCACAACGAACCCATGTGGCTCGATGGCAACCTTGTCGGTCGCATCACGTCCGGCATGTTCGGGCATACAGTCGGCAAATCACTGGGAATGGGATATGTCGAAAACCCGCACGGAATTGTCGATGCGGCATTCCTGAATTCTGGCCGTTTCGAAGTGGAAGTCGGCGGCGAACGTATAGCCGCTCAGGCAACGTTGCGTCCGTTTTACGATCCGACCAACAGTCGGGTGAAGGACACGGAAACAACCGCATCCGTATCGGCAGCAGCGTCCTGACCAACCTGCCTTCACCTACGGCCGAAGCCGGTTTCATCGAGATCAACTGAATCGAACCGCCGCAAAGATTCCGATGTACGGCTTGCCCGCCTTGCTCGGTCGCCTGACGAACGTCTGTAACCTACACGCCCGGTCAAATTGCACTCGCAAAATCGACCGGGCGGAGAGGTGACGGGAAGGGTAAGCCCGATGTGGCGATTCCTCTGCTGTCGACTGCGCGTCGTTTCATCACCCGTGCTGTTCGAGTTGATCGCAGCCCGTTACGAGCGGCGATCCATGATGATCACGGCCAATCAGCCGCTCGCAATCCTTACGGCCGAGGCGCGCCCTATCGCCTAGCCTTGAGCGAGCGCCGGGCGCCGGGCGCTCAGCCCCGTCGCGGATTCAAAGGCGGCGCCGATGCGAAGCACCATGCTTTCATCGAAGGCGCGGCCGACGATCTGCATCGACAGCGGCAGGCCCGACGCCGAGAAGCCGGTCGGGATCGACATCGCCGGGTTGCCAGTGACGTTGAACGGCATGGTCTGGATCGGCCAGTTGGGCGGGCTGTTCGGATCGATATCGGCGAAGGCCGGCGCCGGTATCAGGGCGCTTGCCGTGATCAGTGCGTCATAGTTCTTCAGCTGCAGATTGACCGCGCGCGATAGCTCGCGACGCAACCGCATCGCCTGCTGGATATCGGCCCCGGTTACGAAAGCGCCGAGCGTCATCCGCAAATAGGTCAGCTGACCGAAATCGAGCGGCCGCCTCTGGTAGTCCTGCTCATGAATGGCGAACGCCTCGGTGTACATGATGATGCGGCCGCAGGCATTGAAGAGGTCGTAATCCGGCAGCGTGATCTCCTCAACCACGGCGCCGAGCTTCGCAAGCCGCTCCGCGGCGTGGTCGATCGCCGCAACCACCTCGGCCGACACATCTTCCGTCTTGGCGAAGAAATGCCTGGGCAGGCCGATCCGCAGCCCGTCCACGCCCCGATCGAGCCCATCCAGATAGTTCGGTATGGGAATATCGACGCTGGCCGGATCGAGCGCGTCATAACCGGCGATAGTCTGCAGCGCGATCGCGCTATCCTCGACCGTCCACGACAACGGGCCGCAATGGTCGAGCGTGGTCGAGAGCGGAAACACGCCGCGTCGGGAGACCAGGCCGTAGGTCGGCTTCAACCCGACCGTGCCGCAATAGGCGGCGGGGCCACGGATCGAGCCGCCGGTGTCCGAACCCATCGCCATGCGCACCAGCCCGGCGGCGACCGCAGCCCCCGAGCCGGAGGACGAGCCGCCCGGAATGTGCTCACGATTCCAGGGATTGCGCGCCGGCGGAAACGGCAGATCGAAGCTCGGACCGCCGAGCGCGAATTCATGGGTGGCAAGCTTGCCGAGCAGCACCGCGCCTTGCGCCTTGAACTTGCTCTCGACCACGGAATCGGCGGCCGGCACATGATCCAGCCGCAGCTTGGAATGGCAGGTCGAGCGAATGCCGGCGGTGTCGTAGATGTCTTTCAGCGCGTAAGGCACGCCCTGCATCGGCCCGTTGTCGATCCCCTTGGCGAAGGCGACGTCCGCGGCCACAGCATCGGCGCGGGCGCGATCGGCTGTCACGGTGATGAAGCTGTCGAGCGCGGGATCGATCGCGGCAATGCGCGACAGCGCGTCCTCGGTGAGCGCCGTCGCGGTGATCGATCCGTCGCGCAGCTTGCGGCCGGCGTCGGCGATGCTGAGCTCGAACAATTTCTTATCGCTCATGATCAAAGCCCCCGCGTCACGCTCTGGATCGAGAATGTGCCGGCCGGCTCGTCTGCTGCGGTGCGCGGCTGGCGCATCATGGCCAGCATGCGGCGCAGATCCTTGAAGCCCGCGAACAGCGCAGCTTTGCGGTCTTCGGGAATGGCGAGGCCAGCGCGTTTGGCGAGAACGTCGAATTCAAGGGCAAGCGCGGCCTCGTCGGGCGTTTCCGGCATGATGATCATCCTTCCTGTCGTTGTAGCGTTTGATTGTTCAGACTGCTGCGATCGCCGGCCGGCGCGCATGCCAGTCGGTGTCGCATTGATAGGCGTCGGCCGCCTGCAGCACCGCGGCTTCCGCGAACGGACGCCCGCTGATCTGCAGCCCGATCGGCAGGCCGTTCGGATCGAAGCCGCAGGGAATGCTCATCGACGGCAGGCCGAGATAGTTGAACGGCCGGGTGTTGGTGGAGATGCCGAGCGCCGCCTGCTCCGTTCCCGGCGGGCCGTTGTCGATATCGGTGGCCGCGAGCGTCGGCAGGCAGGTGCGGATGGTGGGCGTAACCAAGAGATCGACCTGGCTGAACACCTCCTTGGCGAACGCCTTCAGGATCGGGCCGCGCCGGCTTAGGGCCTCGACGTAATAGGTGGCGGGGATCGCATAGCCCGGAAACATCCGCGCATTGATATGGGTGGCGAAGTCCTGCGGCCGTTGGCGCATCCACTCGGCGTGGATCGTGGCGCCCTCCACGCGCGACACCACTGCGGCATAGGTCGCGACCGCATCCATCAGCGGCAATGTCAGAGGCACGATCGTTGCGCCGCGCCCGGCCAGCACGGAAGCTGCAGCCTCGATCGCTGCCCGCACCGGCGCGTCCACCTCGTCGAGGAAGTAGATCGATGGCATGCCGATACGGATACCGCGAAGGTCGCCGGTCAGCCCCGTCTCGTAATCAGGCACCGGCATCTCGGCGCTGGTCGGGTCGCGCGGATCGTGCCCGGCGATGACGGTCATGATCCGGGCGCAATCGCGCGCGGTGCGGGCGAGCGGGCCGACATTGTCGGCCGAGAAGGAGAGCGGCATCACGCCGTAGCGGCTGACGCGCGTCTGCGTCGGCTTGATTCCGCTCACCCCGTTCGCGGCGGCGGGAAGACGGATCGACCCGCCGGTGTCCGAACCCAGCGCCGCGAAGGTGAAACGGGACGCGACCGCCGCACCCGATCCGCTGGAGGAGCCGCCGGTGATATACGAACGATTCCAGGGATTGCGGCAATCGCCGTGATGACGATTGTGGCCGGTGCCGTTCTGCGCGAACTCCGCCATGTTGAGGCCGGCGAACGCATAAGCGCCGGCAGCGTTGAGCCGCTCGATCACTGTCGCGCTGTAGTCCGGCACGAAATCGCCGCGAATGGCCGAGCCGCAACTAGAGAGACGGCCGGCCTGGTAGTACATGTCCTTGTGCGCCAGCGGCAGCCCGTGCAACGGCCCGAGCGGTCCGCCCGCGGCACGCTTGGCATCGGCGGCACGGGCAGCAGTGAATGCAGCCTCTTTGTCCACCCAGATCGTCGCGTTGACCGCGTCCTCATGGGAGTCGAGATTGGCGAGGCACGCCTCCAGCAGCGATACCGCACTCACCTCGCCCTTGCGCACCGCATCCGCCGCCTGGACCAGCGACAGGTCGGCAACATCAAGCCTTGCCGCCATCATGCGCGCGCCCCGATCGATGCCGCTTCAACCAGCGCCGCCTCGAAGCTCGCGGGCTCATCCTCGAAGCGCATGGTGCCACGCAGCGCCTCGAAGTCGCGGATCAGCTTCTCCAGATCGCCGAGCATCCGCAGGGCCACCTCATTCGGCGGCTGCACGCCATGCCAGGTCGCGATCGACGCGACCACATCGTTCACGAACTTCGTTTTCTCACTCATGCACTGTTGTCTTTCATGCGGGCTCTCTTAGCAAACCTGGTAACACATCCGGGACGCGCAGGCAGCGAGCCATCCGGCCCGGCGCCGGGTAGACCGGGTCGGGGAAGGCCTGGCGGCATGCCTCGGTGGCGAGACCGCAGCGCGGCGCGACGCTGCAACCGCCCGGCAGCCGCCGCAAATCAGGCGGGCTCCCCGGGATCGCGGCAATATCCTGGTCCGGCGCCTGGTCGTGCACGGTGGAGGCTAACAGACCTGCGGTGTAAGGACGAATTTCGTGTTGATGGCAACGCTATGGTCGTCGATCTTCTCGATGCTCTCGAAGTTGGTCAGGTAGGCGCGGGACAGCGCGAATTGCTGCGTGAAAGACTGCGGTGCCTTTGGGTCGCTGACGCGCTGGAAGTTCCAGACAACGTCGTCGGCCGTGAAATCGCAGCCATCGTGCCACTTCACGCCCTGTCGCAGGGTGAAGATCCAGCGCTTGTGGTTGGCCGGATCGATATGCCACTCGGTTGCGAGGCCAGGCTTGATATCCGACGCCCTGTCGCTCTTGGACAAATCCCAGTTAATCAAGGCGTCGTACAGATTCCAGCCGACGAATCGAAAGCCTTCAAAACCTTGGTCTGGATTACCCGTCGTGACCGGCAAATCGCCCGCGGTCATCGCCACCTTCAAGACGCCGGCTGCCCGGGCCGACGGAGCGGGGGCGATCAGCCCTCCAGCAATGAGGCCGGCCATTGCGCCGCGCCACGAGAGCATCTTGAGGGCAGAACACGTCATCGTGCCTCCGTTGTCGCACCTCGCGCTGCGAGGAAGAATACGCGCTGCGACGCAGCATAGTCGGAGGTACATTTCGTTAGCAAGCAGCAGTAATTTGCTTTTCATGATCAATGTTTGTGCACTTGTCAGGCATTGCGCGATTTGACCCCGCCGCCCGCCAAAGGCGGGCTGTCTCTTTCCGATATCGGGAACGCATGATTGCGGTAGAATCGAGATGTGGCGCGGCCGCTTCGCTCCAAGAACCCAATGACATGCTCGAAGAAGTAAGGAGCGGACTCTTGACTGCCGCGGCCTTCAACGCGCGCATCAGCACGAATTACGACAGCGTAGCCGAGGAGTACATCCACGAACTGATCAGAACCCTGCCCGATGCAAGCGCAGCGGCTATCTACAACTGCTTCCACTTCACGGTAGGGACGATGTTTGTCGCATGTGCGGAAAGCGGACGCATCGAACGCCCTTCAAAGGGAAATGTGCACTCCCGCGATCTCGAGAGGATGTTCGATGACATGCTCCTGTGTGTACCGAAAACCCTAAATCCGAGCGTAATGGTGATGAGATCCGCCCAGGATGGCACGTGAATGATGACACTGGCGCGCTGTACCAAGCGAGAGACCGGCGCATCCTTGTTCAAAGACCGATGCGTTCTGATGCCGTTGTTCGTAAGCCGGACGCGACCATGGAGCCTGCGCCTCACGACATTCAACTGATGCCGAAGCACCGCGTTCTCAGCTTCAAGCCCTGCCCTCGACTTGAATGGCGAGGCCAGAACGAAACAGAACGGCCCGATCATTCCGCCAGCTTAGGCGATTCCATCGCTTCATCAACTCGGATCAGGTTTTCGGTACATACAGCGGGCAATTTTGCATCTATGTAGATTGCGTGGATTCAGCCCCCGTGATCGGTTGCTGATGCGATCGACCGGACACGATGCGATGACGCGCTGGCCGATTGGCGCGCAGGTTGGCATTTCGATTGGAACAGACGATGCCGTCGCGTTTGCAACCCAGCCGGCATGTTGAATCAGAGCCAAACCGCGTTTGGAGTTCCACACCAATTCAACGCTCCAGTTAAGCTTGCACGATCTTGGTTGGCTTAAGATAGCCAAGTCATCAGGTTTGGATGCTTGCTGCAGCTGTGACGAGATCCTCGATAGCAGACGAAACGTCGACAATCTGCGTGCTTCCGCGGCTTTGCGATGCAAGGTTGACTACGCGATGGAGAATGGCTCGTAATTCTTCGCAGGTGCCCGCTTGTGACCCCGGCCCTTTTCGTTGCAGCCAGTCTGCTAGCAGATCGTTCTGCAGGCGCTCGGCGAACAGTTCGCCGGCTTTAATGTGCGTACGCAGGCATTCAGTGGCCGGACTTCGCGCTGGCGATGGCCCTGATTTCAATGCCACACGCACCCCCCGCAGCGGTTGCACAATCAGTTCGCGCCAAGGGCGGCAAGCTTCATCCATGTCTTGAATATCCGCAGGGGCGAGGACAATGCCGTGCCGGACGACCGCAAAGGTCGCCATCAGTAACATCACCACGTCGATGCCGGCTTCAGCCTGCAGCCGAAGACAGGCGTCCGCAACACCCGGCTGGGCGTAAATCTGCAAGGCAAACGCCCAGCTCTCGGCCTTCAGATTGTGATCGATCCGATCCATCACTGCTTTGCCACCACAACACGGGATGAAATCAATCTCACCTCAGCGCGTCGATCCGATCCCGATCGATTCGCCCCAACGAAATGTCAGATCGTTGCTTAGACCGAAAAGATCGAGCGCGCGGCCGATGGAATGATTGACGATGTCTTCGATCGTGACGGGGCACGCGTAAAACGCCGGCACCGGCGGCATCACGATCGCGCCCATTTCCGTCACCTGGGTCATCGATCGCAGGTGACCGAGATGAAACGGCGTTTCGCGAACCATCAGCACGAGCCGGCGCCGCTCTTTCAGCACGACATCCGCCGCACGCGTCAACAGGCTCGAGGTCACGCCAGTGGCAATCTCCGCCAATGTCCTGATCGAGCACGGAGCTACCAGCATTCCCATGGTGGGGAACGAGCCGCTCGATATCGCGGCGCCGATATCGTCGACCCGATAGACCACATCGGCAAGCGCCGACAGCTCCGAAATCTTGATCTTCAATTCGTGCGCGATGGTGATTTGCCCGGAGCGGGAGATGACCAGATGGGTTTCGACACCCGCTCCCCGCAAGGCCTTTAACGCGGCATGGCCATATATCGCGCCGGACGCCCCCGAAATGCCAACGATCAGTCGTGGTGCAGCCATGTGCATCTGTGTCTTTCTTTCGGAAGCGATCACCCCGCGACCCCGCTCCACCTTCTTCGTCTTGACGTTTCAACCGCCGCCGGCCTGCTGCATCATATTGGCACCCCGGACGGACCAGCCTGTCATTCGTCTTTCGGCGAAATCGAAGATAGCGTACATCCCCACGCCCATCACGCCGACGACGATGAGCGCCGCAAACACCAGGGGAACGTTGAAATTCGAACTCGCGATCAGCATCACATTGCCTATTCCTGTGTTGCCCGCAACGATCTCGGCGATCACTGACCCGACAAAGGCCAGCGTGATGGCGATTTTCAACGATGCGAAGAAGAACGGAAGCGACCGGGGAATCCCGATCTTGATGGTAATGTCCCGTTGCGATGCGCCGAGCGATCGCATCACTTCCAGCAGTTCGGGCTCGATCGTCGCAAAAGCCGTCGCGATGTTGGCGACGATGGGAAAGAACGACAGCATGAACGCCGTGACCATCGCCGGCACGGTACCGGCGCCGAACCAGATGACGAAAATAGGCACCAACGCGGCTTTCGGCACGCTGTTGAAGCCGACCAGCAACGGATACAGAGCGCTATAGGCTAGCCGTGACGATCCGACGACGATGCCGAGCAGCATCCCAAACACGACCGCGAAAGCAAACCCAAGCAATGTCGTGGCGAGCGTCGCCAGACCGTTGATGAACAGCGCATAGCGGTAATTATAGAGAGCCGCCACCGTTTCCCATGGCGTCGGCAACACGAAACTCTTGATGCCGAACGCCGCAACAACGCACCACCACACTGCCACGCAAGCAAGCGCAGCGAGCCAGGGAGCCAAACGTTCCAGTGTGTTGCTGCTCACGATTTCTTTCCCGGACCGATGTGCTGACGCAGATCCTGGACTAGCTCAATGAAATCCGGCTGGAACGTCGAATCGATCGTTCGGGGCCGCGGCAGATCGACCGAGCGTGTCTGGATGATCTGGCCTGGCCTTGAACTCATGACATGAACCGTATCGGCCAAAAATACGGCTTCGCGCAGCTCATGCGTAACAAGAATGATGGTGCACTTCCGAAATGACCACAGTTCTTGCAAGGCGCCCCATAACTCCTCGCGGGTGAAGGTATCGAGGGCAGCGAACGGCTCGTCGAGCAGAAGGATCGAGGGTTCGTGGATCAGGGCGCGGCAAAGTTGCGCCCGCTGCTGCATGCCGCCTGACAACTGCCAAGGCATGCGGTCGGCAAATCCCGACAGTCCCACCTTGGCCAGCAAGGTCTCGGCGCGATCGCAGTTCTTCTCGCGGTCCTGCTTCTGCCGGCTCCGATGCGGTTCGACGATCTCAAGCGGCAGCATCACGTTGTCGCGGATGTTGCGCCAGGGAAGCAGCGTTGCATTCTGAAATGCCATACCGACGGTCTTCAGCGGACGCAACACGCCCTCGCCATCGACCCGGACGCTGCCGCGGCTTGGCTTCGTCAATCCCGCGATGAGCTTGAGCAAGGTCGACTTGCCGCATCCGCTCGGCCCGACGATGGCGACGAATTCGCCGTAAGAGATGCCGACGTTCGCGGAGGACACCGCAAGCGTGTTTCCACCGCTCACTTCACTTCCCGGAGATCCATAAACCAGATCGACGTCGGTCAACTGAATAAACGTCATCGAACAATGAACCCTGGTTGGCAGAGGCTCGATAAATTTTCGGCTTACTTGATCATCCGATCCTGCTGCGGCGGCAGAAACGACGCATCGAACACCTCTTCCACCGATGGCTGCCGCGGCAGATTGTAGGCTTTGGCAATGATCCCGATCACTTTGCGCAGCCGCTCCGGATCGACGTCGCCAAAGCCGCTCTTGCGAACATGATCAGTGATGATGCAGCAGCTCATGGCGACACGAAGTCGCTCGCGTTCAATATCCGCGTTCAACAACGGTTCGACGGCTAACGCGGCTTTCACGCCTAATTCCGGATCCTGCGCCACGTCTTTTAAGCCGTTGATCGTTGCGCGCAGAAAACCCCGGACCGCATCAGGATGCTCCTTGAGGAAGCGACGCGAGGCGGCAACAGAATTGCCATAGAGCTCGAGCCCATAATCCTTGTACATGAAGTAGCCGATATCCGTGGCTTTGACGCCCTTTGCCTGCAGTTCCAGTAGCGAATTGAAGACCTGCCCCGGGATCGCATCGACCTTACCTTGCGCAAGCAAGACTTCCCGTAGGCTCGGTTCAATATTCTGGATCTGCACCAACGAGACATCGATGCCTGTCTGGCTTGCGAAGACGGGGAATAGCTTGAAGGTCGAATCGTTCGCAGCCGATCCAAGTTTCTTTCCATCGAGCTGCTTCGGCTCGGTGATGCCGCTCGACTTCAGAAAGATAATCGCGGCCGGAGCTTCCTCATAACCGCTCATCAGCACCGGGAACGCCTGGTCCGGATTCTTCGAATTAAAATCCATGACGACGTTGATGTCGGGAAACCCCATGTCGTAAGTGTCAGACGCCAGCTGACGCACGACCTCAGCAGAACCTTTTCCGCGATCGATAGTGACGTCCAGGCCTTCCGCCTTGTAGTAACCCTTCTGCAGCGCAACGAAAAACGCGCTGTGTGTCGCACCGGGAATCCAGTCGAGCGTAAAGCGGACTTTCGTCTGGGCGCTGGCAGCCTGTGGCGTAGCGATCGCGGCCAGTACCAGCGCGGACGTCAAAGCGAGACCGCGTAGTAATTTCATACTGCTCTCCTGAGACAGGCGGTTGAGGGACAAGCCCAATTCAGTACGCGCGCATGGTATGGACTAGGCCGCAATGCCGGCCCCGAATAAAATCGCGCGAGCCCGTGCGCGTTGTTTATCGGAAATGGTGAGGCGTTCGGCAAAACCCTCATTGAGCGGCGCAGTGGCATCGATGCCCATCTTTGTCACGGTGAAGGTCTTTGGATCAGATGTCGGGTCGATAATGGCCGATTTCACGCCAGGGACGAGAAAGATATCCTTCTCGGCTCGAACGCGGGTCGCGACAGCCCACATCACGTCTTCCATGTCGAAGATGTCGACGTCGTCATCGACCACGATCACATGCTTGGTATAGAGTTCAGTGCCCAGCGCAGTCAGCATCGCCATCTTGGGCTCGCCCTCGGCAATCTTCTTCATCGAGACAATCGCCAGAAAGGCCCCGCAGGTCTTGTGCGGAACATGTACCGCTTTGACGTTCGGCAGGTTGCGGCGGAGCGCATTCAAAATCTCGCCTTCGCGGGTGACGCATGACATCAGAATGTGATCGCGCGACATTCCTGAGACGACGCTATGGAAGAAGGCATCGCGGCGCATCCGCACCCGATGCGCGACAAAGACGTTCTGGGTACTGCGATACGAGGCATAACCGGTGAATTCGCCAAACGGTCCTTCCGGCTCGTGGACACCGGCGAGGATCTCACCCTCAATGACCATTTCCGCGCCTGCTGGCACTTCGACATCGCCGACGCCGCAGCGCGCGAGACGATAAGGCTCGCCGAAGAGGCCACCGATAATTTCATATTTTCTAACATGAGGCGGGTACGCGTAGACCATCGACCCCATGTAGTGCAGCGGATGGGTTCCAATCACAATCGCGGCCGGCAGCGAATGGCCGCGCGCTTCGGCGCGGCGGTGAAATTCATACATCCGCCGACGTGAATGCAGCGATATTCCAAGCCGATTCTTGCCCTTCAGCATCAAGCGATGAAAACCGGTGGTGTCCACACCGGTCTCGGGATCGCGGGCGCATATTTGTCCCGCCGTTATATAAGGCGCGGCATCGACCGCGAACTGAAATGGAATTGGCAGCTGCGTCAGATCGACCTGATCACCCTCCATTACGACGTCGTCCCAAGCCCCCTTGCTGACCACCTCGCACGGAATGTAGTTTTGGCATCGTTCACGAAAAGCGGTTGGAAGATTCTCTGGCTCAGCGCCCAGACAATGCGCCAGTAGTTTCCGGTTGCCGGCGATGTTCGTCACCACGGGCATCTTGGAGCCCGCGACGTTTTCAAAGATAACAACCGGACTCCTGCCGATGCGGTCGAGCTCGAAGATGACTGACGTCATCTCCAGTTCGCGGCTCACCGGCTCGCGAATCCTGAGGACTTCCTCCGGAAATATTTTCTCCGTAGTTTCAATAAACCCGCGCAAGCCCTGATTGTCTGTTGTCAACTTACACCTCGTCGGTGACCGGCCTTGAAGTTATCAGCTTATAATATAAGCTTATCGCGGCAAGGCCGGATTGCTGGCAGGCTGCTCATATATTGGTGGGCGCACTGCCCATCACACAGGCAGTCGACTGAAGATAGGGCGTTATCGTGCAACATCAGAAAACGATCTGGGGTGATCGGCATGGATTCACGTCGGGCATGCCCAGGACGATGAAGCGGGCGCATCAGCTGTTCTCAGGTCCGACCTATCTGGGATATGGGCAATTCAGGCGCGGTCCCCTGCCGCGGTCACTTGAAGAACGGAACCGGCATGGCGTCAGAACTAGTTGAGAAAACCGTTTCTCCTAACAACCTGACTGATCGCATCACCGCGACTTTGCGTGACGACATTGTCAACGGCAAGTACGCTCCCGGAGACCAGCTTCCGCCGGGTAAGGAATTGGGGCAGCATTTTGGTGTGAGCATCACGGTGGTCAGGGAGGCGTTGTCCCGACTGAAAGCCGATGGCCTCGTGGCGTCCCGGCAGGGCAAGGGCGTTTTCGTGCCGAACGACACCAAGGCACGGCCATTTCGGCTTGCGCTAGCGAGCGGGACGAGGCACTCGCTTTTCGAGATTTTCGAGCTACGAATGGGTGTCGAGGTCCAGGCCGCGAGTCTCGCTGCCGAGCGCCGCACGACGCGCGACCTCAACATGATGGCGAAGTATTTGAAAGCCATGGAACCGTCGCGGCGGTCTTTCGACGAAGCTCTTACCGCGGACCTCGCATTTCATCGAACGATTGCGCAGGCTACGCGAAATCCGCTGATCGTCAGTTTCATGGAATTCCTTCAGCCGCACCTCCATGAGGCAATCGCGCTGGCGCGCGCCAATTCGGCGAAGAAGGCGGAAACCGAAGCCGAGGCTTACAACGAACATCATGAAATTTATGAAGCGATCGCCGCCCGGGATGCGCGACGTGCACGCCGGGCGGTTCGCTTGGTTCTCGACGGCAGCCTGAAACGACTGAGCGGCACCGCGCAATCCAAGCGCGTTTGATGCCCTATGACACCTTCGCGGGTCGGCGCTTTCACGGTTTCGCCGGCCGAAGCGTACATGCTGACAGGACGTCGCAGACCCAGATTCCCCTCAAGGTTCGCCCGGTATACTCGGTGCGAAACAGACCTCTATTCTGCAGTTCGGGAATGATCTTTTCGACGAATTTGTCGAGCCCGCGGGAAGAAGGCTGGATCAGGTAGCCGCTACGCAGAGTTCCAGGTCGCGTCGCACTTCTCTTTCGGGGCGCGTCTCGGTCGACGACACCTGTGTACCGAAAACCCTAAATCCGAGCGTAATGGTGATGAAGTCCGCCCAGGATGGCACGTGAACGAATGACACCGGCGCGCTGCTGACCCTAGTCATTTCAATCGCCGCCTGTCGATCTCGACGGGATGGCATTCGATCTTGCGATGGATGTCGAGAATCTCGCGCGCCAATGGAGCCATTCGCGTGCTGACGGCGCGGTGGTCCTCACACAGACAGGGGTGGATCCGGCGAGCCGCATCGCCAAGGCTGCGCTCGTCAAAGCGCGTAACGAGGCCGGCTTCGACAACCAGTTCGCCATTGACCAGGACGGTGTGGATCGCGCGCGGCGTGCACGCGTAGACAAGCTGGCGAACAGCACTGTTCAACGGCACGAAGCTCGGATCATCGAGCTTTATCAAAACAAGATCGGCCCTCAGTCCGGGCCTTATTGAGCCAATCTCGTTCTCGAGTCCGAGCGCCTTGGCGCCGCCGAGCGTTGCGGCTTGAAAGGCTCTGCGCGCGGCGCCGGATTCGCCGGCTTCGCCCTGCATTCCCCACAATAGCGCGAAGGACTTCATCGCCTCCATGATGTTCTGAGCGTCGTTGCCGCTGCAATTGTCGCAGCCCAGAGCTATGTTTGACTCCGGCATCCGCGTAACGGCGGATGGGGGCGACACCATTCAGCAGCTTCAAATTGCTTATCGGGTTGCAGGCCAGGTTGGCGTCAGCTGCGCCAAGCAGTTCAATCTCGGCATCCGATATCCAGACGCCATGCGCAATCGTCAGGCGCTTGTTTAAAAACCCCAAACGATCGAGAAAAGAAACGAGGGACCGGGCGTCCGCCTCATAGTCGATGCGGGCCAGCACTGCCTGCGAGCGGGTCTCATACACATGCGTGAAAACTTGAAGATTGCGCTCCCCGGCCATGCGGGCCATCCAGTTCAGCAATTGCTCCGAGCAGCGTTGCGGCGCCGATGGGCCGAGCGCCCATGTCAAACGCTCGGATGGCCGGGTCTCGAATACCGATGCGATGAAATCCTGCATCGGCAACGGATCGACATCCTCGCCGAGTAGGGAAAGCGCTCGCGCCGAAAGCTGCCTGCGCCAAAACGGAACGGTGTCCGCGGAAGCTCGGTCGCCGAATTGCAGGGCGACGACCGCGCGGATGCCTGCCTCATCGTAGGCGGACAGCAGCGTGTCGACGTGTTGCTGGTCGGGGCCGACAATAGATACCATGTCTTGGACGGTGGTCACGCCGCAGCGTAGATTCTCCGCTGCGCCGAGCAGCGTTCTAATCCGGACCTCCTCGTCGCTACGGCGCGGGAAGCTTGAGGGAAAGCTGTAGAGACCCCAGATCTCAAGCGGCAGCTGCTCGAACAAGCCACGCAGCAGCACATCGTGCGAATGATAGTGCGCATTGATGAAGCCGGGCGTGACCAGCATCCCGCGCGCATCGATCGTCCTGATATCGCTGCCCACTTCGAGAGATCCCGCCGAGCCTATCGCGGCGATGCGTCCATCCGTGACGAGAATGTCTGCGACCGGCGGCTGATCAAGCTCGCCGTTGGGGTCGAGAATTTTCCCCCCGGCGATCAGGATCGATGGTCGCACCGGATCGCTCACGCCGCCTTCTCCGCGCGCAAGGCGGCAGCCGCAGCCTCGATCGCATCGACGATCGCGTGATAGCCCGTGCAGCGACAATAATTGCCCGAGATCGCATCGCGAATCTCCGAACGACTCGGCGCACTATTCTCCTGCAATAGTTCGGACGCCTGAAGGATCATCCCCGGCGTACAAAATCCGCATTGCAGCGCTGCTCGCTCATAAAATGCCGTCTGCAATGCGCCTGCCTCTTTCGAGGCCTCCGGCGCATCGATCGTCACGATGCTTGCCCCGTCAGCCTGCACCGCAAGCATTAGACAACCGCGGACGACCTTGCCGTCGACGACCACATGACATGCGCCACAGACTCCATGCTCGCAACCGACATGCGAACCCGTCAGGCCAACTTCATGTCGTACCCAATCGACAAGGGACTGCCTCAGAACAACGCGTGCAGTAACCTTCTTGCCATTGATCGTTGTCGTGATATCGGCGGTAGGCTCATCGGTGAGCATCATGCTTGTTCTCGCTCGCAGATTCGCGTGAGAAGTCGGTTCAGCAGCACCCGAGCGAGATGGCGACGATACACCGCCGGATATTCGCCCTCCTCAAGCGGATCGAGCGTCTGAGCCAAGATTTCAAATGCTTCGGCGCGGACCGACAAATCGGTCAGCAGCGATCCCGTTAACGCCGCCTCGACCGGTGCCATCCTCCGCGGAAAGGCTTCCACACCGGCGAATACAATCCGGCACTCTGCGATCCGGCGACTGTCGAGCTTCACGGCAAGAGCCAGTCCCGCAATCGCGAAGTCGCCGCGCCGCCGCGCAACTTCATCAAATTCGACGTGCCAGTTCGTGTCGAGCAACGGAAACTCAACCCTGTGAATGAGCTCATCCTGTTCGAGCGCCGTTGTGTAAAGGCCCCGAAAGAAATCGGATGCAGGAATGACGCGCTCGCCGCGCATCGAAACGGCGACGATCCTGGCGTCCAGGCAGGTCGCGCAGGCTGGGAGTTCCGCTGCTGGATCTGACAGTGCCAGACTTCCGCCGAGCGTGCCGCGATTGCGGATCGCCGCATGGGCTACATAAGGCAGCGCGCGCTTCAACAGGGAATTCGAGGAAGGCAGCAGTTCCGAATGCATGACGTCATTATGCCGGGCACGACCGCCGATAGCGAGTTGTCCATCTCTCATGGTGATCAAAGCGAGATCCGGAATCGAATTGATGTCGACCAGGATCGCCGGTTGGGACATCCGCAGATTGAGCATCGGCATCAGGCTCTGACCGCCCGCAAGTATCGATGCGTCCGATCCGTGGGTTGCGAGGAGGACCAAAGCCTCGGCCAGCGTCTGCGGCCGCGCGTACGCAAAGCGGGCGGGTTTCACCGAGTGGACTCGCCTGCGATCACGCCCAGAGCCTGCAGCACCGCGACCGGCGTGACAGGCAACGCTTTAATACTGGTCTCAAACGGAGCCAAGGCGTCGTTGACTGCGTTCAGCACGGCTGCAGCCGCACCACACGTCCCCGCTTCCCCGGCACCTTTTGCGCCCAGTGCAGATCCGGAGTACGGCGTTTCGACGTGGCGGATAGTGATATCCGGCATCTCCGATGCCATCGGCAAGAGATAATCGGCGAGCGATCCGCTGGTAAATTGACCATCCTCATTGTAACGGCAGGATTCAAATAACGCTTCGCCGATCCCCTGGACAACGCCGCCGCGGATCTGCTCGTCGACCAACAGTGGATTGATCACCAGCCCACAGTCCTCAACGACCCAATGCTTGAGAACTTTCACAATTCCAGTATCCGGTTCGATTTCGACGAGCGAGGCCTGGATCCCGTTGGTCGGTAGAAACGGATCGGTTTGGCGGCCGTACTGATAGGTCGCCGTCAGTTGCGGCGACGTGCCCGTCGGAAAATCAAAGCCACGAAAGGTCGCGATCCGTCCGACTTCATCCAGCCCGATCCGGGCGGTGCCGTTGCCAACGTCGATCACGTACCCGCCCTTGATGGCCAATGTCGCAGGCGAAGCCTGAAGCAATGCCGCTGCCGCCGCAATGATCTGAACGCTCAATTTTTGCCCGGCGCCCCATGCGGCCTCGCCGGTAATCGCGGCGCCGCGCGATGACCAGGCGCCGCCGCCATGCGGCGCTGCCGCCGTATCGCCCAGAAAAACGCGAACCTTGTCAACGTTGGTGCCGACCGCATCGGCTATGATCTGCGCCAGGCCCTGCTGAATACCCTGACCGATCTCGCTGGCCGAGCATTGCGCGCGAATCTCGCCGGACGGTTCAAGCGTAAGGATCACCGTATCGATCGAGGCGACAGGAACCTCGGCCCGGCCGTATCCTTCGGCGCCGGTCGCTGTGAATTCAAGGAAACTTGCGAATCCCAATCCGACGACCCGCTTCTCGGCGCGCATGAGATCGATCTGAGAGCGTAGCTTTGCTAGGTCGGTCAGCTCGATCATTTTGTCGAGACATCGCTCGTGCGACAGATCGATCATGCGTGCGCCCTGCGGACTCACCCACGGCATTTCGTCGTCGCGTACAAAATTCCGGCGTCGCAGTGCTAGAGGGTCTTCGTTACGTCTGCTGGCAGCGATATCGATGAGACGTTCCGTCATCGCACAGGCAATCGGATGTCCAACCGATCGATATTGGCCCGTCATGACCTTATTCTGCAGCACCGATTTGAGCGCCGCACGATAGTTGTCGAAGCGGTAGGGACCACCGATCGCGCGCAGAGCGCTCATCGCCTCGGTGATGCTGGAGCGTGGGAAGACGGAATAAGCTCCAAGGCCCTGAATGTCATGGACGTCGAACGCGAGAATCCTGCCATCGTCATCGAGCGCCATGCGAGCCTCGATGATGTGCTCGCGGGCGTGAATGTCGGAAATCAGGCTTTCAATACGATCGGCGACGAACTTGACAGGCCGCCCCACCAGCTTCGATGCGGCGCAAACCGCGATCTCGTCCTGATACACATGCATCTTGATGCCGAAGGCTCCGCCGACATCGTTACAGACGACCCTGACATCCACTGGCGACAGGCTGAGTAAATCCGCGAGGTGAAGTTGCATCTGGTGTGGCATCTGGTGCGACATATGAACCAGCAGAGCGCCGGTCGGAGGATCGTAGCTTGCGAACACACCTCGCGTTTCGAGCGGCACACCGGTCTTGCGCGCAAAGGTCAGTCGCTCGGAAACGACCAGCGAAGCCTGCGCGAAGGCCGCGTCCGGCTCGCCTGCCAACATCTCGCATTGCCAGGACAGATTGCTTTTGACCTCGGAGTGAACGAGCGGAGCATCCGGATCGAGCGCGGTCGCAAGCGAAGCCACGGCCGGAAGCTCCGTCCAATCGACGAAGATCTTCTCGACCGCGTCTTCGGCAATGGCGCGCGATCTCGCCAGAACGATGACGATCGGTTCGCCCTGATACAGCGCGCGATGCTTCGCCAGAGCGCGCTGTTCGAGCGACACCATCCCGGGGAACGATCGCGAGACACAAGTCCAGGGGCGACAAATTGGATCGAGGTCGGATGCCATGAGGACATGCACGACGCCGTCGATGGCCAGCGCAGCGGAGATGTCGCGGACAGCAAAGGTCGCCTGCGCGTGCGGGCTGCGCAAGAATGAAGCATGAAGCTCTCCCTTCAGGGAGATGTCATCTAGATAGCGGCCGCGTCCGGCGACCAGTCGCCGTGTCGAAGCGCGCGGCATGGCGCGACCAATTTCCAAATGTCCCGAATTTTTCGAGGAAGACGCGATCATACCGCTTATTGCATTCTATTCGTGGAGCGAAAGATCAAACAACCTTCCTGCATGGTGCCCGGCTCTCCGGAACAGATGCAAAAAGGTCGCTTGCTTCAATATCAGGGTCTAGATCAGGCGCGAAGCTTGATGCCGTTTGTTTCGCGCAGCAAGAGCGCTGTCAGGAACATCAGTCCGTATGATATGCCCGCGAAAATACTGATCGCATTCCCGAGCGAAACATACGTCGTCACGAACCCGACGAGGAACGGAAAGAGCCCGCCGATCGCGCGTCCCGCATTGTAGGTGAATCCCACTCCTGACCCCCGGACCTGCGTCGAATACATTTCGTTAAGACAGGTCATGACCGCTGAATAGTATCCGGAAGCAAAGAAGCCTAACGGAAATCCCATGATGAGCACGATGTCGTTGGACACGCTGAGATGCGTGTAAGTGTAGGCTAGTACGGTAGCGGAGATCGAGAAGATCAGGAACACCGGACGCCGCCCCAGTCGATCTGACAGCCATCCACCAGTGACGTAACCAACGAAGCAGCCGCTTATGAGCGAGAACAGGTAAGGCGCGGAGCCGATCACGGAAATGCTGTGATAGCTGCGCAGGAACTGCGGCAACCACGTCATCAATGAATAGAATCCACCTTGCGCGCCGATAGTGAGCATCGCTCCGAGAAGTGATGATCGGATGTTTTCCGCGTCGAATATGGCGAGGATGGAGGCGCTTTCTTTTGCGTCAGCCTTCGCCTGTTCGGCAATTTCGGGCTCCTGCACACTTTGCCGGATGAAAAAGATCAGCAATGCGGGTAGAGCTCCGATCCCGAACATGACGCGCCACGCGATCTCGGCAGGGAACAGGGCGAATGCGGCGACTTGCGCCAACACAGCCAGAGTCCAGCCAACCGAATAGCTCGACTGGTAGAAACCCATCGCACGGCCACGATAGCGCGCACTGACAACCTCGGACAGGGTGACGGCTGCGACCGCCGCCTCACCGCCGAAGCCAAATCCCAGGATCGCGCGACACACCATCAATTGTGAAGGGCTTTGCGCGAAGGCGGACAAAAGACTGCCGATGGAGAACAACAGTATGGTTGTCTGCATCGTTCTCACGCGCCCGATTCGATCCGACGCGAAACCTGCGACCCAGCCACCTGCAGCGCTGCACAACAAGGTCAGCGACGAAATGCTGCCAGCCGTTGCAAGATCCATCCCCCACGTCGCGACGAGCGTTCCGATCACGAGCGGAAACAGCATGAAATCCATGCCGTCGAGCGTCCAGCCGGCCGTGCAAGCCCAAAAAGTCCGACGGCCTTTGCGATCCATTGTGCTATAGAATTCGAGCAACCCGTTCGACGGGACATCTGCAATGGCAACTGGTTCTGTAACGCTCGTCATTTTCACCTTTCCCCTGGCACCCGCATCGGTTGTGTAATCCGGTTTTCAGCTCGGCCAGCTTGAGACGCCGCGCTCAGACAAAGCATTTTCCATGCCAAAAAATGGATGAAATGTAGTTTTTTTAGACACCACCATCGCACCCGTTGGCGTAGGCTTGCGCGGACCGAAGGCGAGAATGTAACGCGTTCTACAGGATGAACCAATGGGCACTCGGATTGGACTGGCTGCCGACACGGTTCCAAACATCACGTTTCAGCTTTTCCGGAATCAAAATCAAACGGCGCTCGCCATCAGCCCGTTCCACCTTGGCGAGCAGCCGAATATCAGATTCGGAGTCGCAAAAGTCAGGCGCCAAGCGGGACAGCTGACGTCAATTGAGATACCCAAGCGAACTGTCCAACGATCGCCATGAACGCCGGCGAGTTTGAGCGGGCGAAACAACCGGACCTCCATGGCCTCTAGCTCCAGCATCGCCCGGAAAGCTCATTCCAAGGCCGAAGCGGATTTTGCCACTTGGCTCATGATGGCGAAACTCGGCAGTTTCGATGACCTTCCGTCAAACGCCCAGAAGTTTCTGACTAACTATCGGGCCCGACTTGAGTTCATGAGCGAAGCCGAGTCCACGGTGCTGGCCGTTCGCGAGGTCTACAGCGCTTATTACAGCGAGATGGGAGGCGTGGGCGCAGCGCCAGAACCGCCAGCTCGCAAACCAACGACAGCCGGCAAGGTCATGCGGTTCAAGAGGCCGCCTAAACCTCCGCCCGCTCCATCGCCTGCGCATAATTCCACCGGACCAACGCTCCGGAAATCCTTCCAGGCCCTGCTGATTTTCGCAAGCATGGTGGCTCTGATTGTCGCATATAGATTTCTGACGCATTAACCCATCGCCCGCGGATTGCGGGAGCGTTTACGGCGCGATACGCGGACATCAGATCAACAAGTGAAAACCGACAGAAGGATGATCCAAGTCTCGGCAGCAGCACGCATCCTGTCGTCTCCCCTGCACCAGGCGTCATCATCGATGAGCGCTTGGCGCCATGACTGGGCTATCCTGAAATGTCGGCTTTGGCCGAATGTTCAAGCCGGGGCGGCATTCTGAGATGAAAGACCAACTAAGAACTCGGCACCCCTTATCATGGCGCCAGCCACGCTTACCATTACGTTTCCAGGAGTTCAGGCACGAACAGGTCCGCGGCATTTACCTTGGACGGAATGAGCCCATCCTCGAAGGACCACTCGATCATACGCTCGATAACTTTGCGATTGCTCTTAAAACCGACCGACCAATAATTGGTGCCCATCACCTTGGTCGTGCGCCTGACCTCCCGGGCGAGCCAAGGCAAAGAAATCTTCAGCGCTTGCTCAATTTGTAGATCGTCATCAGCGAGTTCCTGAGCACTCGCGAAAGCGTCGTAGATCTCGCGCACGAGGCTGGAATCTGCCTCGGCAGTATCCCGCCTTATTCCCATCAGATGCATGATTGGAAATATGCCGAATTCCTTGAAATAGGTTTCTTCGACCGCTTCCGGATCTGCGAAAAGCCGCGAGACACGCGGATCCGAAGCCTTGAACGCAGCGAACGGCTTATACGCGACGAGAGCGTCGATCTCGCCCTCCAAGAGCATGCTCTCTAAAAGCCTGCCCGCGGGAGCGACCTGCAGCTCAATATTTTTGTAAACTCGCGGAAGGTTGATTTCCGATCGCTCCTTGTGATCGACGTCACCCATGATCCAAGTGATGTCTTGAGAGCGAACCCCGAACTGATCCCTCAGCGCGCCGCGGGCGGCAACTGCGGCAGTCATTGAATACTCACGCACCCCTACCCGCCGCCCGATCAGGTCTTCCGGGCTTCTGATACCCGCATCGTTGCGGACATAAAAGGCACCGTGGCGAAAGCTGCGCGAAGGAAAAATTGGAATTCCGATATACGGGCACGCTCCAGCAACGCTCAATCGCAGATAATTACTAAACGAGAGCTCGCTGACTTCAAACTCGGCCTTCTCGAAGGCTCGTGAAAAGATATCTTCCAACGGCGCATCAATTAGATTCATGCGCCGGCTCGGTAAAGAGATGCGGCCATCAAAGATGCCTTGTGTCCGATCATATCGCCAGACGGCGACCTTAAGAGACAATTCGTTTGCCATCACTGTATCCTTATCTGAAATGCTGGAACTTAGGCGTGGAGGTGAGACGTATCGTCGGTTGCCGAACGGCCAATAGCTCTCGCTTCTGCCCAGGAAACAGCGCTGTTCAGGCACATCATGAAGACCATCATGACGATGATCATGGCGAACGTGCCGTTCGTGTTGTATGAGGTGCTGTACATATTGAGGCGATAGCCCAGACCACTGGAGGCGGCCAAAAACTCGCCCACGATGACGCCAATCAGCGCGAAGGGTAAGCTGAGCCGAAGCCCGTTCATAATCCAGGATAGAGCCGCCGGCAGCTGTACCTTGAAGAAGACCTGCCATTCGTTCGCTCCCATGACGCGTGCGACGTTGACCAACGCATCGTCAACATTCCGGATGCCGGCCAGCGTACTGAAGAACGTCACGAAAAATACCAAGGTTGCAGCGAGGACGACCTTGGAACTCGTATCGATGCCAAACCAGATAATGAGCAGCGGCGCGAGCGCGATCCTAGGGATACTGTTGAGCGCTACGAAAAATGGATCAAGGACGTCCGCGACGAAGCGCCACCTCGCGAAGAGCCCTCCCAACGCGATCCCCATCAGGGCTCCCAAGCCGTAGCCAAGCGCCATCTCAGTCGCCGTGACGCGCAAGTCGCGATAGAATAGGGAATCTTGCAAGTCGTTAAACAATAGCAGGCCTATGCCCTTCGGGCTGCCCAAATAGAACGTGTCAAACAGATATCCGCCGCCGAACTGCCAAATCGACAAGATCAGGATTACAAGGGCGATCTGGACTGCCCGGACGGCTCGCTTGTATCTCGACTTCCGCCGCGCGAACCGAGCAAATTCAGCGAACGCTGCCGCGTCGCCCGTGTGTATCTGAGCCGGAATATCAGACATGCGTCCCTCGCACTTGGCGCTCAAGTTCTAGCCAAAGCTGGTCGTAAAGATCGCGGAATTCAGGGCTATCGTGGATCCTGAACACGTCGCGAGGGCGCGGTAGAGGGACTGTCTCGGTCCGGGCCACGCGCCCGGGTCTGGCGCTGAGAAGAACAACCCTGTCCCCTAGCCCGATCGCCTCCTGCAGATCATGGGTGATAAACACGATCGTCGATTTCGCACGCTCCCACAGGCCTAACAGAAGATCCTGCAGCACCACACGCGTTTGCGCATCGAGCGGGCCGAATGGTTCATCCATCAGAATAACTTTCGGCTCGTAGATCATCGTCCTGATAATATTCGCGCGCTGACGCATTCCGCCTGACAATTGCTCAGGATACGCCTGTTCAAAACCTCCCAATCCAACCAGCTTGATGAGCTCGCGCGCCCGGCTAAGCCGCTCCTCTTTGCTGACACCGTCAAGCTCGAGAGGGAAGGCTACGTTATCGATCAAGGTGCGCCACGGCATCAGATTGGCCTGCTGCGTGACGTAGCCAATGTCGCGCGTCACGCCCTTCAGCGCCCGGCCATCAACCGTGATCGATCCCTCGGTCGGCGCCATCAAACCCGACGCGATGTTCAGGATCGTGGATTTGCCGCACCCGCTGGGACCCACCAAGGTCAGGAATTCACCAACGGCAACGTCGAGCGTGATGCCGTCGATCGCGGTCACCACTTTCTCGGTGCTGACGAACCGTTTTGTTATCCCATCAATTCTCAACATCGCCGGGCACCATCATGTTTTGTCGGAAACCGTTGCTGCAAAGTGATCATGCCGAAGCGTTCCATGGACCTCATCGTGACGACAAAACTCGATCTTGCAATCAGAATAAAGAGAACTTAGTGTTCTTGATATTGGAACAACAGAATGTTGATGCTGAACCCGCTCAGGTATTTCGTCGAGGTCGCTCGCTGCGGCTCGATCCGCGGCGCCTCCGAAAGGCTGCACGTCGCAGCGTCGGCAATTAGCCGCCACATCATGATCTTCGAGGAAGATGCCGGCGCTCCGCTGTTCGAGCGGCATTCGCGCGGAATGGTGATGACGGCGGCGGGCGAGGTCTATTTTCGGTACGCGCAAGGCGTGCTTTTAGAAGGAGACAATGCTCAGCTCGAGATCGACGCCCTCAAAGGAATGAGGCGCGGACATGTTCGCATCTGGTCGATCGAAGGGATCGTCGCAGGCCCGTTATTTGATGCGATCTTTGCATTTAGACAGAAGTATCCCAAGATTACCTTCAACGTGAAATCCAACGACAACCGCACTGTGATGGAAGCGGTGCGCGACAGCGAAGCCGACATCGGGATTGCCTTTCAGTCTTCGCCGATGGTCGGCGTTAAGATAGCGCTGCGAATACCGAATCCCTTGCACGCGATCTGCCCCCTTCAGCATGAGATTGCGAAACGCAGATCGATCAGCCTGAAAGAGGTCGCCGAACACCCGATTGCAATTCCGGATCGCAGCTTCGGCATTCGACACGTCCTTGATGCCGCATGCCACGTTCACCAAATCCGGACCGATGCAGCGCTAGAGAGCAATTCGGTCGAAGCACTCCGCACTTTCGCAAGGTCGGGATCAGGCTTGACGATTTTGCCCTGGCTGGCCTGCAAGACGGACGTGCTGGCAAAACGCGTGGTCGCAGTCCCTATCGACGATGCCATGTTGTCTGCATCTTCGGTCGACGTCTGCGTTAGAGAGGAACGCGTTTTACCTCCGGCGGTCACGGAGTTCTTGGAAGAAATCACACTTGGTGATGGCTTCAATCCTCCGGAGATGAAGCTCACAGTGAAGGACGTCAGGAAGGGCGTTTCATATTTCCGCCAACAACGACCCAAGAAGACATCGAAAATAGCGAGCGCTCGTTAGCGGCCCGCGCCACTTTCTCTCGAGTACAGACGAGCGCGAAGATCGATTCGCGTCTGACACTGCACTTTTTCTTCGACAGTTCTTTACGATGGACCATCGACGTTGGGGCCTTGGCACGCCGTATGGGAGAAGCGTCAACGAGATCTCGGCCGGGCTCACCGTTCTTTTTCCCGCAACGCTGCGTCACATAAATTGATCTTCTTGGCGTCTGTGGCCCGTGATTGAGTTCCAGAACCAAGACGTTTGCCTGGATTGAGTTTCGAGGCTTTCCCGTCTGGCAAATCTCTGCGAAGGATACGGTGATGTATAAATATGCACGATCGCTTATTTTAGTGGCTGGCCTCTTCATCGCTTTCAACACCCAGTCGGACGCGCAAGAACTTAAGAAGTTGAGGGTGACCATTCCGGTCGTCGGCATGAATTTCCTGCCGCTTTTTGTAGCAGCAGATAAAGGAATGTTCGCCAAGCAAGGACTGGAGGTCGAGATCATCCAGACATCCGGCGACGGGCCTGACATCGATGCGTTGATCGCGGGAAGCGTCCAGTTCACCATCTCGACGCCCAATCGGTTGCTCACGAGCTATCAGCAAGGCAAGCCCCTTCTTGCGGTCATGAACGTCGCAAACAGGATGGCCATAGATTGCGTGATCAACAAAAGTGTAGCGGATCGCCTGGGCATCAATGAACAGACGCCCCTCATCGAGAAATTTAAAGCGCTTAAAGGATTGAAGGCCGCTGGTAGTCGACCCGGCGCTTTCACCTATCTGGTTCTGGTCGACTACGCCAAACGGGCGGGTCTTGACCCCCAAAGAGACGTTCAGCTGCTTGGAGCCGGCGGCGCGACCTCAATGATGCCGGCGATTGAAAATGGCGCCATCGACGTCGGCTGCAATACAAGCCCCGGTACCGATCTCATGGTCGAACGCGGCAAGGCAATTATGTTCACTTACAATTCGGCCGGCACGGACCCCGCCTACAACGATTTCCTGTTTGAACTTCTGTACGTTCGTCCGGACTACGCGAAGCAGAATCCAGATATCGTTCGCGCCTTCACCCGCTCCCTTTTGGCAGCGATCGCTTACATCCAGGATACGCCGACAAAGGATCAACTGCCGCAGTTGCACGCCCGCTTCGGCGGCGTCAGCGACGACATGTTGGTACGGGTGCTCGACACCCTCAAGTCGATGTTTCCGCGCGATGGAAAAGTGACGCCTGTCTCTTACGGGAAAGCCGTCAAGTTCATGATCGATTCCGGCGCCATAACGAATGGCGCGCCCTGGGATGCCGTCGCGACATACGACTACCTTCCGAAATAAACGTTTCTCGCCTTTGAGGATCGACATGCCAATCAACAGACGCAACATTCAGGCAGATGGCCTGCATCAGCGGAAGGTGAGCGGACTTGTTCTATACTCTCATGCCGTTGTCGTAGAGCCACGCAAGCTGGTGTTCATCTCTGGACAGCTTGCGCGTGACATAGATGGGGAGATCGTCGGTGTCGGAGATATGCGAGCGCAGTTGAGACAAGTCCTCGAAAACCTGGCTCTGGCTCTGCAAGCTGCCGGCGCCAGTCTTTCGAATCTTGTTCGCACCAACACGTACGTCACTGACATCGACGAATATTTCAAACACGTCGACGTTCGCATGGAATTCTACAGTCACGCGATGCCGACAAGTACAACGGTCGAGGTTCGCCGGCTCGCCCAACCGGAGTTGATGGTCGAAATAGATGCTATCGCTGCGCTGGATTGAACCGGCGCGGTAAAAATTTGAAGTCTACTTTGTTTCAGGAGCAAGAAATTCCATAACGTGCGCTTTGCGCCTACAATAAACATTCGCAAATCGAAGGTTATGGAACATGTCGGTCAACTGATAAGCTTTGTGTAATTACCTTATCAGTCGGTCAACTGACTCCACTTCTGAGAAAACCTTATCAGTTTGAAACTGACACCATTCGAGCGAAGTAAGCAGAGTTGATGCTGGGGGCTGCTGGCGACCGAACGCTGGTCGCAAGCGGGCTTCGGTTACTTATTTAATTGGGGCACGTGGCAGTGTGGCTTCACCTGGCTCCATAACGTAGGTGTAGTCGAGCGAATACCAGGGCCTCTTCGTATCCGGATCACCCGGACGCGGCTCCTCGTGTCGCAAATAATCGCCCATGAGCGCCTTGGTGACACCGAACTGCACATCCGTGTCGATGTGAGGATCGGCAGGATCATAGACCTGCGAGATCAGCGTCTTGAAGCCGGACTTGAAGATCAGCGCGTGCAGATGGGCCGGCCGATAGGGATGCCGCTGTTGGGCATCGAGAAGGCGACCGACGACGCCGTCGGTCGGGATCGGATAGCCAACCATCTTCACTGTCGAGAACCAGAAACGCCCCTCAGCATCGGTGGTGAACTTGCCGCGCAGGTTCATGTCGGCCTGACCCGGATCCTGGTTCTCATACAGACCAACCGGCGAGGAGTGCCAGATGTCGACATCCGCGCCTCGTACGGGCCGGTTCGCACGATCGACCACGTGACCGCTGACGAAGAGAGGCTCACCCGGCGTCGGCGAGCGCACGATCGATCCGCCGTTTTCCGTCCGGGGAGAATTCAGCCGCCAGAACGGTCCCAAGCAGCGACTGCGTGGTCTCTGTTGTACCTTGATCGCCGTTGTTCAGGAGACAGACGAGTCCTGATACACCAAGTGAACCGGCCATGAGCACGGCTTCATTGTGCGTATCGGTGGTGAGCTTGCCGATCTCATTCAAGATAGCGGTTGCCTCACGGAACTCTGTTTCCGTCAACCGCACTTCACGCACAAAGGCGTGCAGATGACGCACCAGGGACACCATGATTTCACGCAGACGCGGATCGCGTATGCGCTCCATCACGGCGAGTGCGTCGGCCGTCAGCTCTTCATGATTGGCATTGATCATGTGAGTTTTTCTCCAACGTTGCACGACCGCCAACCCAGGCGCCATCAACCCTACTTCCCGCTTTGGGCCTTTCGCAACCGGCGTAAAGCTAGAGGTGCGATGTCGCACGCAGGGCGGGCGCGGTGATGCGGTCGAGCTCGGCCATTTCGTCGGCCGTGAGCGTCCAGCCCGTGGCCTCGGTATTCTGCTTGAGCTGCTCCGGCGAACTCGCGCCGGCGATGACGGAGGAGACGGTCGGCCGCATCAAGAGCCAGGAGATCGCAAGTTCCAGAATGCTGCGTCCTCGTGCTTTGCAGAAGGCCTGCAGCGCGGCGTACATGGTCCGATTTGGCTCCGCCAGGAAGCGCTCAGTCATCGTCTTCGGCCATTGCGTGAAACGCGTGCCTTCCGGCAGCGGAGCGTCCATATCGTATTTCCCGGTCAGCATGCCGCCCGCCAGCGGAAAATACGGCAGCATGCCGAGACCGAGCTTTTGCATCGCCGGCACGAGCTCCGGATCAACGTAACGAACAAGCAGGCTGTATTCGTCCTGGCAAGCGACGAAGCGCTCGGCGCCAAGCGCCTCCGCTACGCGCACGGCATCGACCACGCGCCAAGCCGGATAATTGGAGCAGCCGACGTAGCGCACCTTGCCTTGCCGAATGAGATCATCGAGCGCGCGCACCGTCTCGTCGATTGGCGTCAGCGGGTCCGCCCGGTGCATCTGATAAAGGTCAATATAGTCGGTGCGGAGATCGCGCAGGCTTGTCTCTACCGCCTCCATGATATAGCGACGGGAGCCGCCGCCCTGCACGCCGCCGGCGGTAGGAATGGCGCCGACGGCGCGCTTGCGCGGGCTACCGAATTTGGTCGCGACGACGACGTCCTTGCGCCGCTCGCCCAGCGCCTCACCAAGGTATTGCTCCGACATGCCGCTCTTGCCAAGCGGATAGACATCCGCCGTGTCGAAGAAGGTGATGCCGAGATCGAGCGCCGCATGCACCACTCGCATCGAGGCGGCATGGTCGAGCCGGCCGCCGAGGTTATTGCACCCCAACCCTATCGCCGACACCCGCAGTCCGGATCGGCCGAGATTGCGCGTTTCCATGTGCTCCTCCTTTTTGTGCGCCACGGCATTCATGCCAGGGCCTTGGCTCAACATACCAACTGGTTGGTTTGCGAGCTGAACATCTCTATACTGCGACGGATAATGATACAATTCCCAAGGCAGGAAACTCCATGAAGGCGGCTCTCTTCAATCCGATACGTTACGTCGGCCCCTCCCCGGCCGGGTGGCCCGTCGCTCCCCGCGCCTATGATCTGGAGATTGGGCAGCGTTCGATGCTTGGCGGCCTGGAAAACCTCCGGCTCGCCGATGAGATCGGCTTCGACTGGGTCACCGTGGCGGAGCATCACTACGCCGGCTTCTCCCTGACCCCCAATCCGATGGTGTTGGGAGGCGCGCTGACCCAGGTGGTGAAGCGGGCGAAGATCGCCCTCTTGGGTCCGACCATACCGATCCTCAATCCGATCCGGGTCGCTGAAGAATACGCCATGCTGGACAATCTCACCGGCGGCCGCGTCATCGCCGGGCTGTTGCGCGGCACCCCGAACGAATACGTCACCTACAATATCAACCCAGCTGAATCGCGCGACAGGTTCGAGGAGGCTCTCGCCCTCATTCGCCGGGCCTGGACCGAGCCTGAACCTTTCGGCTGGCAGGGCCGATACTATCAATACCGCTCCGTCGCGGTCTGGCCGCGCGTGGTGCAGGCTCCCTACCCCTCTCTTTATATGTCCGGCTCCAGCCAGGAATCAGGCGCCATGGCAGCGCGCAACCGCATCGGGCTTGGGCTCGCCTTCACCACGGTCCCGCTGGCTGCGCAGGCGGCGAAATTCTATCGGGAAGAGGCCGCCAAGCTCGGCTGGCAGCCCAGCAGCGACCAGGTGCTTTATCGCATGGGATTCCACGTCGCCGAGACGGACGAGCAGGCCATGACCGACATGGTCGAGTCGGGCGCGGCAAAGCCTCACGTGGGCCTCACCATGGCGAACAAGGCAGTCCTCGCGGGCGCGATGTCATCAGGCTATTTCGGCAAGGCGGCGGAGGAGCAGAAGGAACGCGTGGCTCCGCGCGATGCCGTTCAACGCATCGAGCAAGGCCAGATCCTGCTCGGCAGTCCGGAAACCGTCTGGAAGCAAATCTGCCGCGTTCGGGATGAAGTGGGCGCCGGCGTCCTCGACCTGTTTCCGACCGTCCCTATCGCCGATCGCACCCGGCGCTCCATCGAATTGTTCGGCACCAAGCTGCTGCCACGCCTGCACGAGAACTAAAGGAATATGCCCATGTCCGAACAGAGCACAGTCGCCTTTGCCGAGCGCAAGGTGAACGCGGATGGCTTCACGATCCGCTACCTGGAGGCCGGCCCGCGATCGGGCGAAGCCGCGCCGGTGATCTGCATCCATGGCGCCGGCGGCTTGCGACTCTCACCGATGCACGAAATCCTGGCGCGGACCTATCGCGTCCTCGCCTTCGAGACGCCCGGTTTCGGCACCTCGCCGGTCAATGAGCGCAGCCGCGACATGGCCGAGCTCGCGGGCAGCCTTTGCGCGGCAATCGCTGCGCTTGGCATCACCTCCTACAATCTCATGGGGACCTCGTTCGGCGGCAAAGTCGCGACCCACATGACCTTGCGGGAGCAGGAAAAGACGCAGTCCCTTATCCTGCTCTCGCCAGCGGTCTTCCGGACCGCCGAGCGCCCGCCGATGGGGACGCCTGAGGAGCGGCGCAAAGTGATGCATGCACATCCCGAGCGCTTTCCGCTCCGCGTCAACGACCCGGAAGTCGACTCGAAACAGGAGACGCTGGTGCGCCGCCTGATCGGTCCGCCGCGTGATGCGGCGCTTGAGGAGAAGCTGTCCGGACTTTCCGTTCCGACGCTCGTGCTCTTCGGCACCGAGGATCGTCTCACGCCGCCGGAGATGGCCCGGTTCTATCGACAGCATTATGCCAACGCGCATCTTATGCTGATCTACGATGCCGCCCACCTGGTCGATCAAGATCGGCCGGAAGCCGTAGCTGAGGTCGTCGGCGATTTCCTGGCGCGCAAGGAACGCTTTCTGGTCAGCGAGCAAAGCGGCGTGATCCATCCATAAGCGGGTTACCGCCGGCGCGCGGACGGGCGGCGAGGAGCAGCCAAAGAGCCAAAGGAAAAGAGCCTCGTGCGCGGCCCGAACTGCCAGAATGAAATAACAAACGAAACGGAGGGGGAAATGACGGCCAGACAGGCGATCGACGTCTCCACGCTTATCGAGCAGCGGCCCGTGACGGGCTTCCAATGGCGCACGCTGCTTGTCTGCCTCGCAGTCCTATTCATGGATGGGTATGACACCCAGGCGATCGGCTATGTTGCCCCTGCGTTGGTGCAAGCCTGGCACTTGGACAAGGCCGCTCTGGCGCCCGTGTTCGCACTGGGTCTCGTCGGAATGATGATTGGCGGACTGTTCTTTGGACCGCTTGCCGACCGCTTTGGGCGCAAGCGCTTCATCGTAATTTGTACGGCCCTGTTCGGCCTTTTTTCGTTCCTCACCGCCTTCGCCGAAACACCCGGCCAACTCATGGCGCTCCGCCTTCTCACCGGCCTGGGCCTTGGCGGCGCGATGCCGAACGCGGTGGCGCTTGCCGTCGAATATTTTCCAAAGCGGCGGCGGGCGAGTGCCGTCACCATGGTCTTTGTCGGCTTTACCATTGGTGCTGCGATCGGCGGGTTTGCGATCGCGGGGCTACTGCGCATCTACGGTTGGCCGGTGGTCTTCGTGATCGGCGGCATCATCCCGCTGATCCTGGTCCCACTGATCCTGGTGCTGCTGCCGGAATCACTGGCCTTCCTCATCTTGCAAGGAAGGCCCCAAGCCGAGATCCTTCGTCCCCTGCGACAACTCGCGCCCGATCTCAAAATCACCGGCGCACCGCATTTCGTCTTGCGTGAGGAGACGGGCCGCGGCGTCCCGGTCAAGCATCTCTTCACGCAGGGCCGCGCGATGCCGACGGTGCTGCTCTGGGTGCTGTTCTTCCTGGCACTGATGATCACCTACATACTGGCAAGCTGGACCCCGATCGCCTTCAACAGCGCAGGTGTGCCGGTGAGCCTTGCGGTCTCCGCGACAGGTATGTGGCAGACCGGATCCATCATCGGGACCCTTTGCGTCGGTCAACTCATGGACCGCTTCGAGCCCTTCCGGGTGCTGGCGATCGGTTTCGTGGTCTCCGCCTGCGCTGTACTGCTGATGACGCAGGTGGACGGCGCAATGTCCGCGACATTGATAATGGGCATCATGCTGTTCTGCGGCATCTGCACGGGGATCGGGGGATTGCAGGGAGTTAACGCGTTGGCTGGCTGGTATTATCCAGCGTTCATCCGCACGACAGGACTCGGCTGGGCCATCGGCATGGGACGCCTCGGCTCGATCGCCGGAACGCTTCTGGGCGGTCTTATCCTCTCCCTGCATTGGCAGCCGCGCACCATCTTCCTGGCTGTCACGATCGCGCAGGTGCTGGGGACGATAGTCGTCCTGGCCATGCGCTTCTTCGAGCGGCGGAGACTACAGCTCGTCCCGGCGTCTGGCACGTGATCCACAGGTCGGCCTGCGAACCGGATCAGCGGCCGGCAGCGATGCTGTTCATAACACTTTGCACGATATGCGCCCGGCGACGCCTGATCTCGTGTGCAGCCGAAAGGTCGACACCGACAACGGCGGATACCGTGTAGAGGTTGGTGAAGTAGAAAAGGCACATTGAAAAGATATCGAGAAACACCTGCCTTGGGTTGATCTTCGGCCGGAAGACCGCCGATGCCTCGCCCTCTCTGAGGATATTCGCAAGATGCGCAACCATCGGCTCGGAGGAACGATAAGGCAGGTCGGAGTGGCGCAGATGCTGACCCCGATAGCGGTTCTCCTCGACGATCAGCGAGATCACCTCGCGGTGGGCGCCGATCCGGTCGAACAGGTGGACAATCATATTTCGCAGTCGCTTCTCCGGCGATCCGCCGGTCGCCATGCGCACGTATTCCAGATTGTTTGCAAGTATCTCTTCGTAACTGGAGAGGAGTGCCGCTCTGAATAATTCGTCTTTGCTATTGAAATAGTAGTAGATGACCTGCTTGCTGACGCCGGCGATGCGCACGATCTCATCAACGCGTGCGCCCGCCAACCCCAATTTTGCAAACTCCTGACGCGCAACTGACAAAACCGCAGCCCGCGTGCGATCTGGATCTCGTTGACCCCGGCCGTTTTTCGACTGCTTACGGCTGCTTGTTTTTCCGAGCTTTGCGTTCCCCGCCAATGGCGGCGTGCCGCTCATACCTCACCTCTCGTCTGGTTTGCCGTTCTGGCAGACCCATCCGTGTAACACAGACAAGGTGAATGGTGCCAGCTAGCCACAGGATGCCGACAGATGAGTTAGTTGGTCAGCAGACCCGTCGCCTAGGTTAATCGGGTGTAAATGCCGGCGTCCTCGGCCTCCCTCGTTTCGAGGGGTCTTCTACCGGATCCAGCGTCCCGCCGTTCGACGCCGATCCTAACGCTCGCCGAAGTCAGAGAGTGTGGCTATTTCAATCTCAAGCTCGGCCGGCCAATGCGCGGAAGGCGGAGATTCCGGCCCTTGCTCGCATTTCTAAGAGAACATCGTCGCATCCGCGAACGGGTGGTCGGGGCCGCAGGTCGCCCAGAGTGATAGCGATTGCCAGCGCCCGGCAGACGTGATTTCCGGGTTCCTTATTCCTTGAAAGCCACCAGCGTGCGACGCGCAGATCTTTCCGTTTATCCCAGCCACCATCAATACGTCTGTGTCAAATAGTCCACGATCTTGCCGATGTCGGCCTCGTCGATTGGCGCGCCGTAGACCTTGATCATCTTGGTCACCTCGGCGCGCCAGAAGCCTTCCTTGAATTTGGCGCCCCGAGGCTGGGTCTGAACATAATCGGCCGAATGACACGCCGTGCAGTTGTTCTGCACGGTCTCCAGGTTGGGGCCGGGCTTAAATGCCGCCGTCTCGCCCGGAAGCGCGTACGAAATCGGCTTGGCGCTTACTTCGACCAGGGCTGAATAGCAGACGCCGACCATCAGTCCGGCGAAGCCCGTCAGCGAGACCAGCGTTGATCGCTTCATGATGGTCCTCCTCAAGCCGCCGTGACGCGGACGGTCTCGACCACGTTGCGCAGATAACCCGCGGGGTTCCAGAGCGGCTGCATCGGCTGCACCTCGCCGCCGTTGCTGGTCGCGCGCACCTTTAGCTCGTGCTCGCCGGCTGCCAGCGTGATCGGCATCCGCCATTCGCGGAAGGAGTATTTCCCGAGATCGGTGCCGAGCTTGGCCTGCGCCCAGGTTTTTCCTTGATCGATGGAGACGGCAACATTCCTGATGCCCTTGCCGCCATCGAAAGCAATGCCTTTAAGAACGATCGGTGCGCCAGCCTTCAGCGTCGCGCCATCCGCGACACTGGTGATGAACGACCTTACCTTCAAGCGATTGATCGGAACGGTGGTTTTCGGCGCGATTCCTGGCTCCACGCAGTTGCAGTCGTTGTCGGGAATGCGGTAGGCGCTCTTCATCCAGAAGCCGTCAAAGACGTTGTCGACAACGGTAATTTCGTTGAGGTGCTTGACCCAATAGGTCCCGTAATAGCCCGGCACGACGAGGCGCAGCGGGAAGCCGTTGAGGTGGGGAAGATCCTTGCCGTTCATCGAATAGGCGAGCATGACCTCGCCGTCGCGCGCATGGTCGATGTCGAGTGCCTTGATGAAATCGGGAGTCTTGTCGGTTACGGGTCCGTCCATGCCATTGAAGGTGACCTGGCGCGCGCCACGCTGGACGGCCGCCGCGTCGAGAACGGCCTTGAGCGACACGCCCTTCCAGTGCGCATTGCCCATGGCGCCATTCCCCAATTGCCCGCCGGCGACGCGGGGATCGGAGAATCCGCGACTGTTGCCCGAACATTGGTTGACCGCCACGATATTGACGGCGGGCATCCGCTTGATGGCGGCCAACGAAAGTTTCAGGGGAGTGGCGACCTTGCCCTTGATCTCAACCGAGAACGTATCCGGGTCGATGCTCAGCGGGATGTCGGCCAGGTGATAGCGAACGAAGAAGGCGTCGTTCGGCGTGATAACCTTGCCGTTGAAGGCGGAGAACGGCGTTTCCAGCTGCGGTGGCCTGCTCGTCACGCCGATCATTGGACGCTTCTGCGGATATTTGACGAGTGGCCGTTCCCCGTTATCGAATGGCAGCGCTACCGCGGCCGCGAATGCGCGCACCGAAGGCGCTGCCATTCCGGCACCGAGCGCCGCAATCGCAGCCCCCGATTGCTTGATAAGGCTGCGTCTGTCGATCATGACGTCGTTTCTCCTCTTAATTGGTCGCTGATCGCGCTTGCGGCACTGCCGCAAGCGCCGTCGTCACATTCTCGCAAGGCTAACGCGCCGCCGCCTGTTCCGCCCTCGACGCGGCGAGAAACATCATGAATTTGGCGAACAGCGCTTCTCGTTGCGCGGTGGTGAGCGTCTTCTGACCGGACGAAAAGGCGTACTTCTGCATGAATTTCTCGAACGCCAGCTTCAGCTCCGGAGAGGACTGGTCGAGGGTGCTGCCCGAATTGACGGACACGGCTTGATTGCGGTGGGAGGCAAGCCAATCGGCCGCGGGCTTATATCGCACCCATCCGGGCATTTCGGCCGACAAGTTGACTTCGCGCCACTTCGGGTGCCTCGACGGGTTGTTGAATTGATCGATCTTGCTGAAGAACGCGTCGACGAACTTGGCGATCCGCTTGTAGCGCGGGGAGTTCTCCGGCCAGGTATAGGCGACAAGCAGCGCCCGGTTTGCGATGGTCGGGACGGTCGTGCCCTCCGGGATCAGGTTCGGATAGAGATCGTGGGTGAGATCTGCGGGAAGATAGTTCGCGAACAGCTCCTTCAAGTCGTGGTTCGGCAGGCTTTCCTGATCGAGCGGCAGGAAATGCACCCCGTCTTCCTTCTTGATCTTCGACATGGTCACCTGCGGCGCTCCCGTGAGGATGATCATGGCCGAGATCTCTCCCGAGATCAGCCGCTTCATTGCTTCGTCATTGTCGTAGTACGAGCGCTGGGTCTGGATGTTGAGCGCGTTGAAGACGGTGTCGGCGGTCACCTCGGTCTGGCTGTCCTTCAGGTTGAAGTTGACCTTCTTGCCGCGCAGGTCGTCGTAAGACTTGATGTCGTTGCGCGCGAGTACCTGAAATTCGGAATTGTAGAGCTTGGTGATGTACTGAACGCGCTGCTCAATGTTGGCGTACAGGGCCGGATCCTTCTTCTTGAGCAGCCGAAGATTGTCCTCGTCGACGACGCCCATGTCGATGTTCTTGAGAAACAGCACATCGTTCACGTTTTGAAGTCCGCCAACGCCAAGTACCGGCAGGACGCGAATCCCCTCGGGCCCCAAATCGTTCACGACGTTCCTGATGTCCTCGGTGAACCTGGCGCACGTACACGAGATACCGGACACCACGACGGTTACCGCGATATCGTTGGCCTGGCGCTTTTTCTCATCGTAGCTGAGCCCCGCTCCCGGCTTTTGGTTTTGAGCCGAAGCAGGACGCAAGGGGGCGGTCAGGAATGTAAGAGACAACAAGAACGACAGGCACACAAAGAGATTTCTAGCAGTCGCGCTGGAGAGGCCCATAAACTTTGCCCTTTGCTGTGATGCGCACATTGAGTGCGGCAGTGAAGTAGTGAGTGCGGTGAAGCGAGTGCCGGTCCGGAATTCGGCGAACCGGGCTTGTTTTTGCGAGGCATTCGTCAGCCTCAACGTGTCGTGTGGCCCGCCGGCTATTGCCGCTTGCTTGCGAGCGTTTCGAGCCTCTGAGGCGCTTCCGCCGATCCGAACGCTCTGGCTTTCTCGTACCAGCTCCGCGCCATGGCCGGGTCCGGCACGAAGCCGTGAACGCCCAGCTTTCCCAGAAACGCGGGATCGTAGGTTTCCGCCAGCGTCATGGCGGCGTGCGCATCTCCGGCATCCGCCGCGCGCCGCAGCACGAGGCGCGCCGCGGCAACATCGCCGCTCGCGATCAAGGCATCCGCGCGCTTGAGTATGGAGGCGATTGCATCAGGATCGAGGTGATGGATCGAGGGTTCCGGCGCCGGGGGCTCCGCGCCGGGCGCCGCGGCCACAGGCGCCGCGGCGGGAGCACGGGCTTGCAGCGCGTTCTGATAGGCAAGCCTGATCTCCTCACGCGCGGGCGCCGCCACGGCGGCCGTTGCGACGCTCCGAACAGTCGTCTGATCTTCCGTCGTCGATGGGCGAGCAGCAGCCTTCTGTGCGTCACGTGCTATGAGGTACGACGGATCGGATTGCGCCGCTACGGACGGAGCCGGAAAGATGGCGGCCATCGACGCTTTGACATTTACGAAAGTGTTCTGCGTGGCATCCGAAGAGAACAGGGCGATCAGAATTGCCGCCGCTGCAGCCGCGCAAACGACCGCAAGAATTTTTGACGAGATGGAAGCTCTTCGTCGCTTCTTTATCAGGGGAGCGGTGTATTCGCCCGGATCCGGTTCGCCGTTTTCGTCGGAAAGAAACAGTGGGACGGAATTCGAATAAATATCCGTTGGGTCTGATTGTCGTAATTTGTAGGGCGCTACTCGCTGATCGGCTATATTTTCATTGAACAGATTGACGTCGAACATGTCGACGTCAGGTTCGCCTGGTCTGGACAGAGGTCTCCGTTCCATGGTGATGGTTTCCGCTACTATGACGCAACAATGGGGCGTGCTCGGAACTGGTTCTTGCTATTTCTGTCAGCCAGAAACGCCCCGCTACTGAGCGGGCACTCGACATCTTGAATCGGTTCAAAAAACGACCGGGAACGACACGATCTGGGTGATCTTTAGGTTTGAGTGTGGCGCAATAACGGCATCCACCGAAACTTGTTCGAGCACCGCGCCGCTGGAACAACCGCCGCGCGCCGCGACATTTGGTACAAGATCCACCGCAGTTGATTGTCGTGATTGGATCACTCATCCAGTGCTTGCTCAAAAGCGGACATCGCGCCGACTGCTCGTCATATTCGCTTCTGACCCAATTCGGGGGCGCGTAAAGCGCGTTGGCTTGGGCGAGTTGTCCCGATCCTCACATGCGCCGAAGTTCTCACCCCTGCAGCACCTCAGCGATCCGGTTGAGTCGCTCGTCGATCGCCGCAACCTGGTGCGTTAGCGCCTCGATCTGGAGACCGAGTGCCGGGTCGAGAGTGCCGACCGGCGTTCCACAGGCCGAGCACTGAACGATTGTGAGTTTCCTGGCTTCGCCGAGCGGCGTGAGCAGCACCAGTTCGCAACTGTGTCCGCTGCATTTGACGCACGTGGATACGGCCATTTTCTTCCTCCTCATTTGGGGGCGCCAGGAGCCCCGGTCGGGGCTTTAGACACCGGCGAGCGGCATCAACGCAGCGGTAGCCCAAGCGGCACTCGTGATCGAACCACGTCTCCGCCGATAGTCTCCGCAAAATGGGAATGTCCGCGGGTGTGGCCGGAGACTTTCGGGATTTGGCGCACCAAAACTACCGATTTGGGAGTCTGGAGACGAAATCGAATGCGCGAAAAGTCGGGATTTCCGGCCCATTCTCGCGTCTCCTGGGGAGCCCGGCCGAACACCGGAATACGTGGCTGGGGCGGGAGGGATCGAACCTCCGAATGGCGGAATCAAAATCCGCTGCCTTACCGCTTGGCTACGCCCCAACAGGCCTGTCGGCAAGCGCGGGACCATAGTCGCGCGGTCGTTCTCAGGCAACGCCGGTCTATAGGGTGAGTTGAGCCGTTTCAACAGGCTATCGGCCGATTTTTGCCCCGAACCCGGCCCGGAAACCCGAGCCTTTATATAGAGGGCCGTTTGCCCCCACATCCCAGCCCCGGCGGCTTTCAAATCTGGCCGGTTTTGGTTCCCGGCGCGGCCCCGCCCCCCGGAGAGCGGCGCGATGCCGCCTCCGGGAGAGCGGCGCGATGCCGCCTCCGGGAGAGTTGAGAGAACGCCGGTTTCATGGGAATACGGCAGTCCGCTGCCCCTCATTTGCCAAGCGAGACCGTGGTCATGACCTATCGTGCGCCGATCAACGACATGCTGCTCGCCCTTAACCATGGCGCCGGCCTGCAGGCCGCGTTGAAGGCCGGTCATTATGGCGATTTCGACGGCGACATCACCGCCGCCGTGCTGGAGGAAGCCGGCAAGTTCGCCACCGATAGGCTGGCGCCGCTCAATCAAGTCGGCGACGAGCACGGCATCAAGCTCGCCGACGGCAACGTGACCACCGCGCCCGGCTGGCCCGATGCGTATCAGCGCTGGATCGCGGCCGGCTGGAACGCGGTCTCGGGCCCCGAAGCGTTCAGCGGCCAGGGCCTGCCGCTCGCGGTCAACGCCGCCTGCACCGAAATCTGGAGCGCCTCGAACATCGCGTTCGGCCTTTGTCCGCTGCTGACGCTCTCGGCGATCGAGGCGCTCGATGCCCATGGCAGCGAGGAGCTGAAAAAGATCTATCTCGAAAAACTGGTGTCCGGCGAATGGACCGGCACCATGCAGCTCACCGAGCCGCAGGCGGGCTCCGACGTCGGCGCCTTGCGCACCCGCGCCGAGCGGGCCAGCGATGGCAGCTACCGCATCAAGGGCACCAAGATATTCATCACCTATGGCGACCACGACATGACCGATAACATCGTGCATTTCGTGCTGGCGCGATTGCCCGATGCCCCCGCGGGCACCAAAGGCATTTCGCTGTTCCTGATTCCGAAATTCCTCGTCAACGCCGACGGCTCGCTCGGCGCCCGCAACGACATTTGCGCCAGCGGCATCGAACACAAGCTCGGCATGCACGCCGCGCCCACCTGCACCATGACCATGGGCGACCAGGGCGGCGCGATCGGCTATTTGATCGGCGAGGAAAATCGCGGCATGCTCTGCATGTTCACGATGATGAACCAGGCCCGGCTCGGTGTCGGCCTCGAGGGCGTCGGCATCGCCGACCGCGCCTATCAGCAGGCGCTGGCCTTCGCGCAGGAGCGCCGCCAAGGCCGCGCCGTCGGCAAGAAAGGCGATGGCATGGACGCCATCATCGTGCATCCCGACGTCAAGCGCATGCTGATGCAGATGCGCGGCCTGACCGCCGCGGCGCGCACCATCTGCTACGCCACCGCGGTGGCGCTTGACGTCTCGGTACGCGCCAAGGACGCCAAGGTGCGCGCCGACGCCGCCGCCCGCGGCGCGCTGCTGACGCCGATCGCAAAAGCCTTCTCCACCGACATCGGCAACGAGGTGACCTATCTCGGCGTGCAGGTCCATGGCGGCATGGGCTTTATCGAGGAGACCGGCGCCGCCCAGCATTATCGCGATGCGCGCATCACCTCGATCTATGAAGGCACCAACGGCATCCAGTCGATCGACCTCGTGACGCGAAAACTTGGCGCCAATGGCGGCGCGTCGGTGTGGGCGCTGCTCGACGAACTCGGCGGCATCGTCAGCAAGGTCGAGGCCTCGAACGACCCGGCGTTCGGCACCACCGGCGCCAAGCTGCGCGATGCCTTGGGCTCGCTGGAGCGCGCCAGCAAATGGCTGCTGGAGCGCGTCACCTCGAAACCGAATGACGCGCTGGCCGGCGCCACGCCCTATCTGCGCCTGTTCGGCTCCACCCTCGGCGGCTGCATGCTGGCCGGCGAAGCGCTCGCGGCGCGCGATGCCGGCGACGGCCACGGCGACCCGCAGCGTTACGTCACGCTGGCGCGGTTCTTTGCCGAGAACATTACGGTGCAAGCGACCTCGCTGGAAAAGACCGTGATGGATGGCGCCGATGCGGTAACCGACGCGGATACGGTGTTGCTGGGGTGAGACATCAGCCAGTCCCCTCTTCGTATTTCGCGCGACCTTAATTGTCGTCGTCCGGCCTAGCGCGCAATTGCGCGTAAGGGGCCGGGACCCATAACCCCTGGCCTCCGTCGTAAAAGAAAACGTTCGCCCCACGGCCCAGACGAGAAGGCACGGCGTATGGGTCCCGGCCTTCGCCGGGACGACGTGGAGAGATTATCGCGATCCCAGACACGCCTCCGCATTCCCGCGACACACAGCGCCCGAGTTCTGCATCAATCATTCGCCCGAAATTAAAGAGGGCGCAGGGAAATGCCGGGTGCCCGTTGCACCCGCAGCCCGTGTGCAAAAGGTAGTAAGCACACGGTAGTCACCACAGGTTCACCGGGACACCCGGCATTCCCTGCGCAATGGTTTTAACGGTTTCCTTCGTGCTCTCCCCGGTGACCGGCTTTCTTGCCACCGTCGTCCCTTAAGAAGCTTGCTTCTCACGAACTTGACGCCAGCATCGGGGCGTCAGGACCACACGACTTCGCCGTCCGCGATCTGCGCTGTTCGTCAATAGCGCATCCGCGTCCACCGCATCCCGCCCTACGTTCGTGACGATCATGATACGCCCCTCTATTGGGCGGGATAGCGCGAATAAGCCGGTGATTTGGCCTCGGAGGGAAGCAGATTATTTTCGAAAGCGGGACTGGACAGAGCAAATCAGCTTGAAAGCATTGCGGAAAATAGCACCAGCGCGCACGTCAACCGAGAACGTGTCGGGCAAGGTCGCGTCCGCTTTGCTGTGCATCCCGCACTCAAAGCGGACATCGCGTGATCATGCTAGCGGACCGTGCTCAAGGGAATCGAATAGGCCGATCAGGCGAGATGGTGGACCTTCTGAAGACCGTAAACCGGTGTGGGAATGCCCTCCATTCGCGCCTTCAATTGAAGGGACAGAAACTGCGAGTAGTGGCGTGACTGGTGCAGGTTACCGCCATGAAACCACAGCGCCTCCTGCTGTGTCGGTTTCCACATGTTTCGCTGCTCGCCTTCCCACGGGCCCGGGTCTTTGGTCGTATTCGAGCCTAGTCCCCAGACCTTGCCCACCCTATCAGCGACCTCCCTGGAGATCAGGTCCGCGGCCCAGCCGTTCATCGAACCGTAGCCGGTGGCGTAGACGACGAGATCGGCCGGCAGCTCGGTCCCGTCGCTCAAGATAACAGAATGTTCCGTGAGTCTTTTGACGTCCACGCCGCTCTTCAGTTTGACGCTGCCGTTAGCAATCAGCTCGGAAGCACCAACATCGATGTAGTATCCCGACCCGCGCCGGAGATACTTCATGAACAGACCAGAATCGTCGTCGCCATAGTCGAGCAGGAAGCCCGCCTTCTCGAGGCGTTTGTAGAAATCGGCATCGCGTTGCCGGATCGCGTTGTAAACCGGAATCTGGAACTCGTGCAAAATCTTGTAAGGAAGTGAAGCAAAGATCAGGTCGGCTTTGGCCGTCGTCATTCCAGACTGGACCGCCTGTTCGGAGTAAAGCGAGGCCAATCCGAGCTCCATCAGCGAGTCCGACTTCACAATATGGGTCGACGAGCGTTGAACCATAGTGACGTCTGCTCCAGCCTCCCAAAGCGCGGCACAAATATCATGGGCGGAATTGTTCGAGCCGATCACAACGGCCTTCTTGTTTCTGTATTTGTCCGGGCCCGGATGCTGAGACGAATGGTGCTGGTCGCCCTTGAAAATATCCATGCCTTCGAATTTCGGCATGTTGGCCTTGGCGGACATCCCCGTCGCAAGCACGAGCTGTTTTGGCTTGAGGACGATTTCCTTGCCGTCACGCTGCACAACAACGGTCCACTCGCGGCTCTTCTCGTCGTAAAATGCCTTCTTGCATTCGGTCGAGCCCCAGTAATTGAGCTCCATCACCTTCGTATACATTTCGAGCCAGTCCCCGATCTTGTCCTTCGGTGAGAAGACCGGCCAGTTCCGGGGAAAGGGCAGATAGGGCAGATGATCATACCAAACCGGATCATGGAGGCAGAGTGACTTGTAACGCTTGCGCCAGCTGTCACCGGGCCTTTCGTTTTTTTCGATGATGATCGTCGGCACATTGAGCTGGCGCAGCCGAGCTCCGAGTGCGATGCCGCCCTGACCGCCACCAATGATGACGCAATAGGGCTGACGCGAGTAGCCGAGTTCAGCAGCTTCCGCATCGCGTTCTTCCTTCCACGTTTTTCGATTGCGTTCGGCGCCGTGTTTAGCTCCCATCGGACGGTCGAAGCCAACTGGCTCTTCGTGGCCCTTGAGTTCACTCATGGTCGTAAGCAACGTCCATATCCGGCCATCCTTCAGGCGCATGTGACCAAAGCCGCGGGCAACCTCCGTTTCGAATTGTATCCAGCTCTCTGTAATTCCATCCGCTTCAGAAGCGTCCTCACCCTCCGCAATTTTCCAGTTCGACGGCTTCGTATCGGCGAGCCGCGCCTTGAGCATGTCGCGAACCTGGTCCTTGCCCTCCATTGTCTTGATGTTCCAGGTGAAGGTCACGAGGTCGCGCCAGTAGCAGTTCGCCTGAAAGAGATCGACGGCGTGTTCTATTTCGCCAGCGGACAGCGCCTTGTCGAGCGCGCCGAGACAATCAGACACTTTTCCGTTCGGGGCTTTGTCGAGCATAATGATGTCCTCCCTTGTACCGATGGCGAGAGCTTCGCTCTCTTTCTTTTCTTCGTTCCGGCGAACTGAAGCCGAAGCGCCGACGAAAGCAATGAGCTCGCGCGGCGTCATTCGATCTTTCAGGATACACGTGAATTCTAGCACTTTGCGGCGAAGAGGCGAGCGAGAAGTAGCCCGATTGGGCTGAAACATGGGCTAGACCCAACGTCCGCATCGGGTCATTCACGTCGTTTTGACCCACAGCCGCTCGCTTCCGGTCTTCCTCCATAAGCAGACATGCCGAGCGGCCACCGGCATGTCTCAAAAGTGCCAACAGGAGACCTACGCAACGCAGCAGTTACCCGCTTTATTCAATCACCTGGTCGGCGCGCAGTAGGAATGATTCTGAGATCGTGAGGCCGAGCGCGTTGGCGGTTTTGAGATTGATGATCAGCTCGAACTTTGTTGGCTTCTCGACCGGGAATTCACTTGGGCGCGCACCCCGGAGAATTCAGCCAGCTGAAGAGGCTGCACGTGTTCCCATGGCTTGTAGTGGCGCGCCGCGGCCGATGAAGATGGACACCGTGGCTCCATGATGCCGTAGCCCACCACGCGCTCTAATCGGCAAATCTGCGCCGCCCTTTGCGCTACGTCCTGGCGTGGGCGGCTCGCCCTTTTCTCGCCGCCATCATCATTCAGGAAACTGTGGGGAGCGGGTCCTACGGGGGGCAGTGTTCCTGGAAGGAACTGCGTGATCGTCCGACATTTGCCGCAACACGAAGTGACTGCGTCCCGCCGCGCGTTCCTGCGCGGGCTTGCGTCCTCAGCCAGCCTGCTCGCGCTCGGCGGATGCACCAACTTGGGCGCGACAGACGCGCGCTTCGATGCTTCGTCACTCTCGGTGGAACCTACATTACTCGTCGCAACCACACGCAAGCCGGTGAACGGTGGGCGGGCGAAGCCCTGGTTTGGGCCGGAGCGGGCTTCCAAGATGACCGTCGCACGGGCGAAACTGGTGCCGCCTGACGACAGCCGTTTCTCTCTCGCCGCAGCCGGGCTTAGCGATTGGCGTCTTGATGCGGTCGAGCCGGTGTCGGGAGAGGTCAGCAATCTTCTCGCACAGGCCGGCGGTAGACCAGACGTCCTGATCTACGTCCACGGCTTCAATCAGACGTTCGAGACAGCGGCGCTTGATGCCGCGCACCTCGCCGATGGCATCAGCTTCCGTGGCCAGACGATGGTATTCTCCTGGCCGTCCAAGGCTGGGCTCTTCGACTACGCCTATGACCGCGAGAGCGCGATGTGGTCCCGCGATGACTTCGAACGCGTGCTCCAGTCCGTCGTCACGACCCCGAGCGCCGGCCGCGTTCACATCGTCGCACACAGCATGGGAACCATGCTGACGCTCGAAAGCCTGCGCCAGCTCTATGCGCGAGATAGTGACACCGTTGCAGATAAAATCGGGGCCGTGGTGTTCGCCTCACCGGACATCGACATGGACGTGTTCTCGTCGGCGATCAACCGCATCGGTCCGCTCGCCCGCAAGATCACCGTCATCACCGCGACGAACGACCGCGCGCTGGCGCTGTCTGGGCGCATCGCGGGCGGGATGACACGGGTCGGCGCCGCCGAGAAGGCCGCCATCGAGCGGCTCGGTGTGCGCGTGATCGATGCTTCCCAGGAAGGCTGGGGGATCATCAACCACGATTTGTTCCTATCGAATGCGGAGGTGCAGCGGGTGATACGCCGCACGATTGATACCGCGGCCGCCTGAACTCGGCTTGGCGGAAACGATTACGCAGGAAGGGTGCCTGCCCGGCGCGAGACCGTTGTCCTGTTACTTCCGGTCTTCCCCCAACTCCAGACATGTCACTGCACTAACTGACGCGATGTGCCAACAACGGAAGTCGTCACGCGCACTCGATCAACTTGCAATGCAACGATCCGGAAGGACGGCCCTTCAAGACGCGCGTCGCAAGTGGTTCGACACTGTACCTAATAAGGTCGTCGGACCGGCGGCTGCCATCCATACCCAACCGCAAATCGAGGATTTATGCCACAATACGCCGTTATCCCGGAGGCCGCCGCCATGCACTGCTGGTAGCTTGTGAACTGACAAAACCCCGGGAGGCCGTAATCTTTGCCTTGCAGGCAGTAGGGATAATCGTAGGGATCACTTGGTTGAGCGGATGCCGGTAACGCTGTGAACACCAAGGCTACAAACGCTGCGGCTCCAATGATCTTGCGCATTTCAATTTCTCCTCTCGATGCCAAATCGTTCAGAATCGAAGCATCTCGTCGGTTCGCCTTTTTCCTCTCTAACACGAAGGGTTCCCAGTTCGGCCAGACAGCCCCTTGAACGAGTAGGCCGCTGTGGATTGCCACTACTCCTTCTTATGCAGCCCGCTATGCAGAAACGGCCAATCGATTGATACCTGCGCAATTGCCGCAGGCGGAAGCGCGCGCTGAGACTGACATCCGAAAACTTCAGCGAGGTTCTTGCAGACAGACGTTGGGGACCCGGGGATGTCGGCCTCTTGCGGACATCCCCAGGTTTAACGTCAGTTAGCCGCATATGCTCCGACTACTATGCGGCCGGTACTATTTTGCTTCAGTCCTCGTCCTCAGACTGCGCACGACGCCGTTCTACGGCGTCACTCATATCGTGGAGTACAAGGGTCGCGACGGCCGCCATGCGCTGCCTCTGTTCGGGACTAAGCGTTTTATAGAGTGGCTGCCACGCCTCGGCGAGTTTATCCAAATCGGCTGATCGTTGGGCTAATGCTTCCGAGCGTCGTTGCAAAAACGCGATGGGGTCACGATTACGCATGACTTCGACAGAGTTTTTGTCAGCCCGCATACCTACTGTTTCTGAGATTTTTGCAAGACGGGCTCTCCGATCCTCCGTCCTGGCACGAATAGCGCTCTCTACAGCCGGCCAGTATTTTTCCTGCTCAGGTGTCAGCTGCAACGCGGCCTTTGTCAGATCAATCCGCATGTCCGTCAGTGTATTACGGTCCGCTGCATTTAACCGTTCCGGAGTTGCAGGAGAAGGAGTTTGCGCGTGGGCAATCGGCGATGCAGTAAGGAAGAGTGCAGTTGCTCCGACCACTACTATTTTCATCATCGGTGATCTCCTAGGTAAGTTGCCCCCAGGCACCCGCAAATACGGTCACGCACTGCAGAGTCGCGTTGATCCAAATCAAAGGAACCAGAAAAGCTTTTTTGCGCGCAGGCCAGACCTATCGACATGCCTGAAGCCTCGAATGAGCCGAGCGGCTGTCTACCTGGCTCTGAACGAGCGATAGGGGTGGGGCGGCCAATGTCGCATATGGAAACGGAAGTGTCCGGGCTCGCTCAGCAGGTCTGTTCTACCCTTGAGAGGAGACGTCGTCAGACTGCACCGGGATGTCCGAAAAGCCGACGTGCCATTCAAGTCCAACCATCCAACGTAGCGCTAATGGCACAAGTAGCCGCTCGTTCAGGACGCACTTTAATTTTGTGACGCCCGATTTGTGGAAGGTCTCGCCCGGCTGGATACTCCAAGCTACTGAGCTCTTCTAAAGACGCTTCACGCGTACATTTCGATCGACAAGAAGGCGCTCCTGCGTCGAACTGCGACGCGGTGAGAAAGCTCGGGCGAGCCTCTCGAAATCCTCCGGCGGCAGGGGACGACCGAACAAATAGCCCTGGTAATTGAGCTGTCCCTGACGCGCCAGGAAGGCATATTGCTCCTCTGTTTCAACGCCTTCCGCGATGACGGAAAGGCCAAGGCTCTTGCTGAGCGCAATGATCATCTGGGCTATGGCGGCGTCGTTAGAATCGACCAGAACGTCCTTGACGAAGCTGCGATCGATCTTGAGCTGATCGAGCGGCAAACGCTTGAGGTATGAGAGCGATGAATAACCGGTTCCGAAATCATCAAGGCTAAAGCCGATGCCGATCGCCTTCAATTTCTCCATCTTGTCGATAACATCCTCGACGTTACTGACCAATGTGCTTTCAGTGAGTTCAATTTTGAGGCGGCGTGGATTGGCGCCGGTTTGCTCGATGATCGCGCGAATTTGTTCGACGAAATTCTTCTGACGCATCTGCAGGGCGCTGACATTGATCGAGACGGTCAGGCGTTCGGTTGCAGGATCGGCCGACCAGCGAGCCAGCTGGCGGCATACAACCTTCAGCATCAGGGCGCCGAGCGGCAGAATGAGACCTGTGCTTTCGGCGACCGGAATGAATTCGCTGGGGGAAATCATGCCTCTTTCGCCGTGCGGCCAGCGCGCCAGCGCTTCGGCGCCCAGCAGCTTTCCTTCGTGGTCCACCTGCGGCTGATAATGCAGCAGGAGTTTTTCCTTCTTGATATCTTCGCGCAGGTCGGTCTCGAGCGCGGCGCGTGCCGATATCATGGTCTGCATCGCCGGATCAAAGAATCGGAGGCCATTCCGGCCCGCAGTCTTCGCATCATACATCGCGAGATCAGCCCTCTTCAGCAACTCGTCGACATTGCGGTCCTCGGGTGAAAACAAGGTCACGCCGATGCTGGGCGTGCAGGGATACTCGTACGTATCGAGTTGAAAAACCTCGGCGAAGGCCGCGAGAATTTTTTCGCCTATCGCCTCGGCCTGCAAGGCAGCGGCTTTTGCCTTTTGAGTTCCAAGGTTGGCGAGCAGAACAACAAATTCATCGCCGCCGAAGCGGGCCACCGTGTCATCCGTCCTGACACATCGGGAGATGCGTTGCGCTGCGTTTTTCAGCAGCATGTCGCCAATGCCATGACCAAGTGAGTCGTTCAATGTCTTGAAATTGTCGAGATCGATGAAGAGCAACGCGCCAAAGGATTTGTTGCGGAGATTGGTATTGAGCGCCTGGCGCACGCGGTCGATCAGCAGGACCCGGTTCGGAAGGCCCGTGAGCTGGTCAAAAAACGCCAGTTCCTGGATCTTTTCCTCGGCGTGCTTGAGCTTGGAAATATCATAATAGGAGCCGATGAAATTGGTGACGTTACCCGTGTCGTCTTTGACGGCGGATATGGTCAGCCAGCGCGCGCAATGTTCGCCGCTCTTGGTCCGGAGGCCCATATCGCCCTGCCAGCCGCCGGTGACATGAATGGAATTCCACATGGTCTGGTAGAAATCGGCATCTCGGCGATGGGAGCGGAAAAGCCGCGCCGTTTGTCCAACCAGTTCCTCTATCGTGTAGCCGCTCAACTCGATGAAGGCGCGGTTGGCACTCAGGATCACGCCCTTGGCATCAGTGACGATCATGCCTTCCTGGGAGTTGAACGCAGCGGCTGCGATGCGCAATTCGGAATTGGTCATGTCCAGCGCCTCGCGCTTCCGCTGCAAGTCGGCTTCAATGGCTTCGCGACGCTTGATTTCCTGCGAGAGAACGAGGTTATGCTCTGCCAGTTCGGCGCTGTGGCGATTGGATTCGATGAACTTGGTTTGAAGTCGCGCCGCATTCTGACGCATGCGCTCGAAGCCGATGGCAAACACAAATAATACGGTCGCGAGAAGGCCTATATAGAATACCGAGACGGGCGAAAGGGTGTTGCCGTAAAGCTCATCCTCACTCGCCAGCCGCAGGATTGAAAGTCGTGTGCCTCCAATCGGCAGGCGAAGCGCGAGATATCCCTTTAGTTCGGGGGCCTCGATAGTTGACAGTGCTTCGATGCGTCCGGGCGGAAGCGCGGCCAGCGCGGGACCTTGAGTGACGACGGCTGAGTGCTCTCGTTCGACCGGGAGCAAGACCTCGCCGTCATCCCCCAACAGAAATTCGTGCGGTTGTCCGAGATCGCCAGTAGATACCAGTGATGCAAGCAGATTGAGGTCGCTCACGGTCTCCACCGTTCCCCTCATCTTGCCCTTTTGAAGCACGGGTACGCTGGCCACAATCAGGCGGCGCTTGTCGTCGATCCGAATGCTCGGCTCGGCGAGGTTGTTATCCGCCGAAGGTGTTGCCGCGCTGGTCGCGCCGACGTCGACCTGCACAATTCCGTTGTGATCGAAGAAAGCCAGCCGCAGATAGGTCGGTTGGCCCTGATATTTCTCTTCGTCTATGGTCGTCTTGAAGCGGCGCTCGATCGCGGCAAGATTCGCGAACAGGCCGTATTTGACAGACATTCCGAGATCGAGATTGCTCAGATAATTGGAAATGTCGTCGCTGGCGGCGAGCCGCGCAGCGGCTTGCCGCCGCCCGGTCAAAAAGTCGTCGATTTCGGCGGCACGAGCTTCGCCGATCGAGACCAGACGCGCATCGGCGTTTTGCCGGAGTTCGACTTGCGACGAATAGAGATTGCCGATCAGAAAGTACATCGACAGCAGGAAGGCGCCGGCCGCGACCAGGAGCCAGCGCGCAGCCAGTGACCGAACAAAGCTGATCGGCGAAAATCGCATCAGTTTGTCTTTGCAAAAAATTCCGGAAAGAAGCGGCGGATGCCGGGATAGTATTTGTCCACCAGCTGGTCGTAGACGCCCGACGCTTTTATGTCGCGGAGATAGGCGTTGAACTCGCTGCGCAAAGCCGGCGCGTCCTTTGGAAAGGCGGTTGCCAGCATCTGCGGTTCGGAGATCGGCCCCAGGATCTTGATCCTGCCCGCCCATTTGCGCAGATCGAGAATGGCATCCGGCACATCAAGAAGCGTCAGTTCGGCTTCCTTGTTGAGCATGGCCGGAACCATCTCATTCAGGTTGGTACTCTTGCTGTAAGCCTTCAGGTCGATACCGACGTTGACCAGGCCGTAATTGGCCGGATCCAGGCAGGTGCGCTCCATGACGAGCACGCTCCGGGATCCGATTGCCTTGCGGGTCATGGCGATATCCGCCGCGAGGTCGGCGCCGTCTTCGATCGGCCGGAGCTCCGAACTCGGCTGGTGCCACGAGCCACACCTGGGAGGGAAGAACCGGATCGGAATATGAAAGTATCGCCTCGCGCCACGGCAGCATGGTGAAGCCGGTCGAGATCACATCGCCCTTGATTGGATAGTCGCCCGTCAGCGTGATTTCGCCGTTCTTGCGCGCCACATCCTTGCCCAGGAGGTCGCGGATCACCGAATAGAAATCGGAGTAGACAAGTTTATAGGACACGCCAATTCGTTTGGCGAAACCCTGCATCAGTTCGACATCAAAGCCGTCGCCGGCACCCGTCACGAAATTCGCGTAGCGGATGCCGATGTGGCGGATTTCGCCGCGCTGCTTGATCTCGGCAAGATCGGCTGCCCAGCTTGCGGTGACGAACAGAAAGGCCATGGCGCCGCTGAGCGACGCGAGGACGAAACGTTTCGAGAGCATGGAGGCGCACTTTGTTTTTATGTCAGTAGGAGCGCCTGCACCCTACGAATCCGGACTTAAGAAAGGATAGCGGAATACAATAAAGCAAAGTCCGGTGGTCGGAAAACGCTGGGTTAGGTAAAGGATTACATACCGGACGCTGAGTGTAGCGAAAATACATTTGATCCGGATGCGCCTTTCCGCAGCTTCAGTTCGTTCAGCACCGACCTCCAAGGGCCCATCGCACTCAGCAGCGTGCTTAAGGTTAATATGATCAAATATCCTGAAAATTGCCGCCAATGCGCCGCTTCGCCTGACAGGAAGTGGTGCCCTTGCTGTCCTATTTCGGCGTAAAACAGCACGAGTGGCGTACTGCCCAACACACTGGTCGTCAGGTACTGCAGGGGTGAGACGTTAAAGACCGCGGCAAAGAAGTTCACCAGTGGCGCGGGAACCAGCGGCGAGAGGCGCAATCCGAGCAAGGTCAGCCAAAGCTTCACGGCGGATTGTTCATTTAATGGAGCGGTGGGACGTTGGATCTGCTTGCGATAAAATAGAAACGCGCTCAATCCGCCAAAGGCGCTGCCGAGCAGCACCGTGGCGCTTCCGTCAAACCCATCCATGTAAAAACCCGCCGCCATGCAAATCATCGGCATGGAGGGAAAAGCCAGAAACGCCAGCACGGCGGATACGACCAAAAATACCAGCGAGGTGATGAGCGGATTGGCGTGGGCCATTGCTTCAAGGCCCGGAAACAGCTGCCAAATCGCTTCTCTCGCGAACGGCGATGCAAAATACGCCAGCGACAGAACCACGACGGCCGATATATAGAGTATCAATGCTTTATAACCACGCATCGGCCTATCCCAAACTGGATAGAAGAGGAGGCGTGTAGTCAAAGCTGTTGTATGTGTTCCAGAACAGGACCTTCTTGTTTTTCAGCGCACCCGCTTGAGACATGGTCAGCAACGATCGCCAGGCTTTCAGCGTGAAAACGGGATCAAGGGTGAGTCCCGCTTCCCTCAACTCTTTTGCCCGTTCACCGTCGGCGGGCTCGATCAAGCCATAGCCAGGTTCCCAGCTCGTGGAGTCCGGCAGGAACCTCTCGTGCATCATGCGAAGGGCATCGGGAGAAATGCCCGGAAAACGGATCTTGTGCAGCCATTCCACGGTGCTGTGGGCGAGTTTGGCAACATTCCCCTCCACAAAGGGCAGGGACGGCTGCCTGTTGATCAGCAATCGCGTCAGATAGGACTTGTCCTGATCGGCCACCCCCACGACCTTCGTGTTCCATCCCATCAGATGGACGCCGAGGAGAAGGCCCACAACGGTCGAACCGCTGCCCATGGCAACAAAAATCACATCAGGCGGCGCATTCCACGCCTGAGCGGCATCAAGAAACTGCGCCAGCTCGGCGATCGCATTCATATGTCCCAACGCGCTTATTTCGTTCGAGCCGCCCGGCGGAACGACCGAATCCGTATCCGGATGCAACCAGTGGCTGGCATATTCCTGGGCAGCCTCGCCCACCAATTCGACGTCGTTCCTGGCAAGGGCGACGTTCTGAACCAGGCCTCGCAAAATCGCCAGTCGCGCCATGTCCGTGGCGGCTCCTGGAACTTCAAAAAGCACCAAATCCAGGGCACCATTCAGCGGCTGTCCGTCACCGGTCAAATCAGCCACACGATTGGCTAGCGCAAACTGCAGCGCATGATTGCTGGAAACCGCGCCGATCGTCCCTAAACGCCGAGAGCCGGACCACTTGAGGTTCGGAAGCAAGAACTCGTATTTGCGCGCCTTGTTGCCGAAGATGGGATAACGCGAACTGCTTTCATTCATCACCAGCAGATCAGCGCAATCGATTTGTCGTGTCACAGACGGCGGCAACTGCAACAGGTGGTCGTTTTCACGCACAAATACGGGCGCCCACGGAATGGTAGCGCGGGCGTCCGCGTGCTTCAGGAAGACCGAGTTACCGGGGTCGCCCTGGCGAATGTAACCGGCGAAAGAGTCGTTGCTGGCAAGCGTGTTGACGATGAAAGGGCCGTCGGTGGCATCGGCATCAGCCAAAGAGGGAAAAAGTTTGCCGAGCGCCAGAGATTGCGGCTTCAAGGTCGCTGAGGGCGGCGACATACCCGAAATGTCGGGCATTTGCGCGAGCGGCGGCGCCGGACGCCGGATTTGAGTCATCCCGACCGCGCTGAACGCGGCACCTCCGAGGAGGGCACCTTGCACAAAGTTCCGGCGAGAGAGGTTCACTACACAACATCCGCATTACAATCGGTATGGTTGTAGATTAACGCTTTCTTTACCTTATTCCAGTCCGAACAGGCCCCTCGCGGGGAATACTTTTAAGGTTTGATTAACCGAGACCCATCCGAAGGCGTGGCAGGCCAGGTCAGAGGCGTGTCAGGTTCCGCCCTGATGACACCTGACGCACCCCATCGGCAGCCGACCCGCGGCTTCAAGACCACGCTAAACCGCTGACGGGCCTCTGCTATTCCGATATCTCTTGCGCCTGCCACATTCGCAGGGCTGAATGCCGGCCAAATACTCCCAGGCGAAATCCTCCCAAGAAGGTTTGTTTCAAATGCTTCACGGACGCTGGTTTGCTGTCGCTGCGACCGCATCGTTGCTGGTCGCGGGCGGATTTGTCGGGTCGCTCGTCATGGCGGCGGAAGCGCCGGCCATGGCGGCCACTTGCGGCGACGCGGCCGATATCACCGTGCTGCCCTCGCCGTTCGCGCCGTGGAAGGGCGCGCCGTTGCGCGTCATGGTGGTTGCGGAAAAGCCTGTCGATGGCGCGTTGTCGCTGACCGCGCCCGATGGCAGCACGGCGGCCACCTCGCCCGATCGGCATGGCGCCAGCCCCTATTCCTGGTTCGCCGAGGTCGCGACGCCGGCCGCCGGGACCTGGCACGCCACGCTGAATTCGGCCGGCTGCAGCCCGATCAGCCGCGAAATCGTCGTGAGCGCGCAGAAGCCGCAGCCCCTGCAGACGCCAGCGGGACGTATCTGGCAGGTGCGCAATAGCTGGAACAGCACGACGGAAGCATTGTTCTCGGCATGGATCGAAAAACTGTTCGACGCGCCGCCCGATCAGGATTTGTCGTGGAAAGTGTGGAGCGAAGTGTTGCGCGATCAATCGCGCAATTTCCTGTTCAATTATCTCGGGCGCGGCGAAGACAATCCGACGGGGGGCCTGCGTCCCGACTGCGCCGATTTCGTCTATTTCCTGCGCGCCTATTTCGCCTACAAGATGGGACTGCCATTCGGCTATTCGAATTGCTCGCGCGGCTTCGCCGGCAGGCCGCCGAAATGCTATCAGTGGTTCGACGTCGATCATCCCGAGGTCACGCGCCCCGCCCCGCCGCCCGAACAGGACGCCGCGGCGAACGCGGCCGCCCCCGCGCCTCTCCCCGCACCGGCGCCACGCGTGCTCGGGTTGTTTGCCCGGTCGCAGCCGGTCGAGGAGCCGGTCGATCCCGCCGCAGTTCAGCCGGCACCGAAGCCGAAACCGAAGCGCCCGACCAACTTCTCGGAATATTTGCGCGACGTTGGCGACGTCGTCCATACCGGCGCGGTGCGCGTCTCGGGCGGTGATGACAACACCGATTTCTACACCATCGCGCTGACGCAGAAGACGCTGCGCCCGGGGACCGTGTATGCCGACCCCTACGGCCATGTGCTGATGCTGGTGCGTCTGGTGCCGGAGCAGAACGGGACACCCGGCGTGTTTCTCGCGGTCGACGCCGAGCCCGATGGCTCGATTACGCGCAAGCGCTTCTGGCGCGGCAATTTCCTGTTCGTGCACGACGCCTCGCTGGGCGGGCCCGGCTTCAAGCGGTTCCGGCCGATCGTGGGCGGAAAGGACGGCCCGTTGCGGCGACTCAGCAATGCCGAGATCGCCAAGAATCCACAATACGGGGATTTCTCGCTCGAACAGTCGCAGATCAGCGTCGAGGATTTCTACGATCGCATGGATGACGTGATGTCGCCGGCGCCGCTGGATCCGGTGAAGGCGATGACCGATGCGATCGCCAGCCTCAACGAGCAGGTGAGGACGCGCGTCACCTCGGTCGAGAACGGACGAAAATATCAGGAAAAGCAGGCCGGAATCACGGCGATGCCGGACGGCGCCTCGATCTTCGAGACCACCGGCGCCTGGGAAGACTATTCCACGCCGGCGCGCGATTTCCGGCTGTTGATCGCGATCGATGTGGTGCGGAATTTTCCCGATCGCTTCGTGCGGCGCGCCGATCGCTACGCGATACCGGCCGGCAAAAGCGTCGAGGGCGTGAAGCGCGAATTACAGGGCGTGCTCACCTCCGAGCTGGCCTCGCGCAAGATAACCTATACGCGCAGCGACGGCTCACCCTGGACCTTGACCCTCAAGGACGTGCTCGACCGCGCCCCGGACTTTGAAATGGCCTACAACCCGAACGACTGCGCCGAACTGCGCTGGGCGGCCCCGGAAGGCAGCCAGGAAGCATCAACCTGCAAGCGCCGCGCGCCGCAGGTCCAGCGCGCCAAGATGTCGTCGGACTATCGCAACTGGTTCCGCGAGCGACACTGGCCGACGCATAGCTAGGAGTATCGGACCAAAGGCTCCCCTGCGCCGTTCGGTCGCCGTTGAAAACCTGTATCTGCAGGCTTGGACCCGCGTGCGGATGATGTAGGCTGTCCACCCAAGACTCACCAGCGCCGCCGCGCGCTCAAGGACAATGGGCAAGGACATCTGGAATGACCGATCACCTGATAGTCACCGACGAGGGCGCGATGCGGGTGATCAGGCTGCGGCGGCCTGAAAAGAAGAACGCGATCACCCAGGACATGTATCGCGGGATGAGCGATGCGATCGACACCGCCCAGAACAATCCGGATATCCGCTGCTGCATCATCACCGGCGGGTCGGGCGTGTTCACCGCCGGCAACGATCTCGAGGAGTTCCTCAAGGAAGGCACCTCGAACGCCGACGCGCCGCGCGCCTCGAACGCGGTGAAGTTTCTTTATTCGCTGGCGCACAACGTCAAGCCGATCATCGCAGCGGTCGACGGCGTCGCGATCGGCATCGGCACCACCATGCTGTTCCATTGCGATTACGTGCTCGCCAGCAACACCGCGACGTTCTCGACGCCCTTCATCCATCTCGGCCTGGTTCCGGAAGGCGCCTCCAGCCTGTTGATGCCGCGCACCATGGGACATCAGCGCGCCTTTGCGACACTGGTGATGGGACGCACCATGACCGCCGAAGACGCCCGCATCGCCGGCTTCGTCAATGCGGTGGTCGCGCCCGGCCATACCGAAGCCGAGGCGCGCAAGGTGGCGCGGGATATCTGCAAACTGCCCGCCGAAGCCGTCGCGATCTCGCGCAAGCTTTTGAGGACGCCATCCGAGGATCTGACCCGCCGGATCGATCAGGAAAGCCATCTGTTCGGCGAGCGGATGCGCTCGACCGAAGCGGTGGCCGCGTTCAGGGCGTTCTTTTCCCGCAAGAAGACCTGAACCGGATTCGTGAAATCGTAGCACGGTCTGGCTATGATGAAGTCATGAGACATTTGCTTCGTCAGGTCCCTGCGCTTCGTCAGATGCTTGGCCAGGTCGTCGCCGGAACGGTCGCCGCAATGGTGCTGACGACGGCCCCCGGCACGGCGTCGCGCGCGCTGGCTCAAGGAGCCCCGGTCGACGTCAGAATTCTGGCGATCAACGATTTCCACGGCAATCTGCGGCCGTCGCCGGGCGGGATCAGGATCGCCGATCCCGACGACAAGACCAAGAAGATCGTGGTGCCGGCCGGCGGCTCCGAGACCATGGCGACCGTGGTCAAGCAACTGCGCGCGCAGCACCCGAACACGATCTTCGTCGCCGCCGGCGATTTGATCGGCGCCAGCCCGTTTTTGTCGGCGATGTTTCACGACGAGCCCACCATCGAGTCGCTGTCGATGATGGGGCTCGCGATCGCCTCGGTCGGCAACCATGAATTCGACGAGGGCAAGGACGAGTTGCTGCGGATGCAGAATGGCGGCTGTCATCCGGTCGATCATTGCCTCGGACCGCATCCGTTTGCCGGCGCCAAATTCCATTACCTTGCGGCCTCCACTGTCGACAAAAGCACCGGCAAGCCGGTGTTTCCGGCCTACGAAATCAGGGAGTTCGAGGGCATTCCGATTGCGTTTATCGGCCTCACCCTGAAAGGCACCGCGACCATCGTGTCGCCCCCGGGAATAGCCGGCCTCGAATTCCGGGACGAGGCCGAGACCGTGAACGCGCTGGTGCCGGAATTGAAGGCGCGCGGGGTCGAGGCCATCGTCGTCCTGATCCACGAAGGCGGCTATCCGACCGGCGACTACAACGAGTGTCCCAGCATCTCCGGCGCGATCGTCGACATCGTCAAGAAATTCGACCGCGCGGTCGACGTCGTGATCAGCGGCCACACCCATCAGCCCTATGTCTGCGAGATCGACGGGCGCCTCGTCACGTCAGGCGACAAATACGGCACCCTCGTCACCACGATCGACCTGAAGCTCGATCGCGCCACCCGCGACATCATCAGCGCCAGGGCCGACAATGTCATCGTCCGCATTGGCGCCTATGCCCGGGATCCGGAACAGACCGCGCTGCTGGAATCCTACGACAAGCTCGCCGCCCCGCTGGCCAACCGCCCGGCGGGCGCGGTGACCGAGGCGCTGTCGCACGCGCCCAACCATGCCGGCGAGAGCAAACTCGGGGATCTCATCGCCGACGCCCAGCTCGCCGCGACGCAGGCCGAAGCGAATGGCGGCGCCGTGATCGCCTTCACCAATCCGGGCGGCATCCGCACCGACATCGGCAGGAAGGAAGACGGCACAGTGTCGTACGCCGACCTGTTCGCGAGCCAGCCGTTCCGGAACCAGCTGGTCACGCTGACGCTGACGGGATTGCAGATCAAGAACGTGCTGGAACAGCAATGGCGCGACCCGACGCTGCCCCGGATCCTGCAGGTCTCGAGCAGTTTCCGCTACACATGGGACGCCAGCAAACCCTATGGCGACCACGTTTTGGCCGACAGCATGGCGCTGAACGGCAAGCCGATCGATCCCGCGACGAGCTACCGGGTGACGGTGAACAATTATCTGTCGGTCGGGGGCGACGGCTTTTCGCTGCTGAAGGAAGGCATCGCTCCGCTGGTCGGCGTCTACGACATCGACGCCCTCTACGGATATTTCCGGAGCAACAGCCCGATCAGCCCGGCCACGGCGCCCCGCATCATCCGGGTCAACTGAATTGCAGGGCCATATCGGCGCGCGCGGCTCTTTCGGATCGGCGGCTAACCCCCTAGATTAGCCATCCTCTTTGAGCAAACTCGCTCTTTGACTGATCTCACCGCGCCACCAACGCTGCAACACGCCAGGATCCCGCATGACGACACTTCTTCTCTCTCATCCGGCGTGTCTCGACCATCTCACGCCATCAGGCCATCCCGAACGTCCCGACCGGATGCGCGCGGTCGCCGAGGTGCTGGCGGAAGACCGCTTCAACCGGCTGGTGCGCGGCGAGGCGCCGGAAGGCAATCTCGATCTGGTCACGCTCTGCCACAACGAGCATTACGTCGATGAACTCCGGCATATCGCGCCCTCGAGCGGCCTGATCTATCTCGATGGCGATACGTCGATGTCGCCCGGCACCTGGGAAGCGGTGATGCGCGGCGTCGGCGGCGCGGTCGCGGCCACCGATGCGGTCATGACCGGCGCCAACGGCAACGCGTTCGTCGCGGTGCGTCCGCCCGGCCATCACGCCGAGATCAACAAGCCGATGGGCTTCTGCTTTTTCGACAACGCCGCCATCGCCGCGCGCCACGCCCAGCGCAAATACGGCATCGCCCGCGCCGCCGTGGTCGATTTCGACGTCCATCATGGCAATGGCACCCAGGATATTTTCTGGGCCGACCCGACCGTGATGTATTGCTCGACGCATCAGATGCCGCTGTTTCCGGGCACCGGCGCCAGCGGCGAGCGCGGCGAACACGACACCATCGTCAATGCGCCGCTGGCGCCGGAAGACGGCAGCGCGAAATTCCGCGCCGCGTTCGACAACGTCATCCTGCCGCAGCTGACAAAGTTCAGCCCCGAACTGATCATCATTTCGGCCGGCTTCGACGCGCATCACCGCGATCCCCTGGCGTCGCTCAATCTCAGGGGCGAGGATTTCGGCTGGGTCACGCGCAAGCTGATGGATCTCGCCGATTCCAGCGCCGGCGGACGGGTCGTCTCGGTGCTGGAGGGCGGCTACGATCTGCAGGGCCTGAAAGAGTCGGTGGCCGAGCACGTCACCGCATTGATGGGGGCGTGAATTCCCGCCACAATACGCCCGCATAGATATCTTTGAGTCTGCGCCGATGAGGGGCGCATCCGGGAAACAAATATGGCCGAAAACACCCAAGTGGACGTCAAGAAGCTGACCTTCGAGCGCGCGATCGAGGAACTTGAATCGATCGTCAAGCGGCTGGAGGAAGGCAAGGTGCCGCTGGAGGAGTCCGTCGCCATTTACGAGCGCGGCGAGGCCTTGAAGCGGCGCTGCGAGGAATTGCTGCGGCAGGCCGAAGCCCGCGTCGACAAGATCACCACCGACGCCAACGGCCAGGCGGTCGGCACCGAACCGCTGGACGTCCAATAATCGGGACGCTCAATCATGACGGCCGGCCGCCTCCCCGGCGTTAAGCCTATTGGCCGAATCCGGCACTGACGCTCGTTCTCTCGATGATGCCTGCGCGAAGGCCGCCAAAGCGCGGCCTTTTTGCGCCGGGGGCCGAATTCGGACACACAAGGAAACGAATTGCAGCGGACCCCGGCCCGGGCTGAAGCAGCCGCCGAATTAGTTCTTGGCGCATACCGCGGACTGATATAGTCCGGCCGTCAGTCCGGGGACAGTAAGTGCGCGTTCAGCACCGCCATATCATCTATGTGCAGGGATACGATCCGCGCGGCCTCGCGCAGTACTACCGCATGTTCAGGACCGAACTGCGCAAGTTCGGCCGGCTCTATCAGCTCGGTGCGACCATCAGCCGCTTGCAGACCGCAGCCGACGGCGAGACCGCATCCTGGACCATCGAGACCAAGGCCAGCGATTGGCAGACCCGCACCGATTACGATTTCCTGCGCTGGGAAGACCTGATCCAGCGCGACCTCGCCCAGCCGATCTGGCGCACGGTTCTCCACGCCATCTGGATCTATTGGCGGCTCGTCTTCAACGGCACGATCGCCCGGTTCTGGAAGGCGCATTGGCGATTTGCGACCTTCATCAGCTACCCGCATTACGTGCTGTTGAATGAGGCGCTGCTGTCGCTCGCGGTCGCCTTCGGCCTTGGCAAGGGGCTGCAGGCGTTGGGCGCGCCCGGCGCCTTATGCATTGCCGTCGCGGCGGGCACATTCATCGCCCTGCTCTACGCGATGCTGAAATACACCGAAAACCGCACCTACGCGCTTTATCTGCTGTCGGACACGATCTGGACCTGGCAATTCTCGCACCGCCAGCGGCCGGAATGGGATGCGCGCATCGACCGTTTCGCCCGGCATCTGGTCAAGGTCGCCGGCAGCAGCGACGCCGAGGAAATCGTCATCGTCGGCCACAGTTCGGGATCGTTCCTGGGCGTCGATATTCTGGCGCGCGCGCTCGAGATCGATCCCGATATCGGACGGCACGGCTCGCGCGTCGTGCTGCTGACGATCGGCGGCAATTTCCCGATCATCGGCTTTCATGCGGCTTCGCAGGATTTCCGCGATCATTTGCGCCGGCTGGCGGTCGAGCCCTCGATCGACTGGATCGACTGCCAGTCGCGCAAGGACGTGATGAACTTCTTCCCGTTCGACCCGATCGCCGGCCACGGTATCGACGCCGGTGCGGCGCGGCGCAATCCCACGATCGTGCCGGTCCGGTTTCGCGACATCATCAAGCCGGAACATTACAACCGGTTCCGCTGGAAGTTCTTCCGCGTCCATTTCCAGTTCGTGATGGCCAACGAACGCCCGCACCCCTACGATTTTTTCATGATCGTCTGCGGACCGGTTCCCCTGCACGAACGCATGGCTCAACCTGACGCCGCGCTGGCGATTGCCACCGGCGACGCTCCTGCCCGAGAATGGGCTTGGAAACGGCTCAAACCGACCATTCCGGCGCCGCCGGATGCCACCGATTTGAACGAGATGGAACCATCGGCCCTGCGCCGGGGTTGAATCCAATCGTTTCGCCGCCCAGCTTTGTCGCACTGTGTGACGTCTCTGAGTTGGCTTTGACCATGGCTTTGGTGTAAGGATTGCAGGGTTGTGGGCTGTTGGAGGTCAACTTGCCGCCGCCTCAAGATCGGTGTAAGCACCTCAAATAGCTATTGAAAATGACCGGGATAGAGTGAAGTCACCGAAAGTGATGCACATCACATTGAACGATCCGGACCGCATCTAGACTTTCAAACGGGGCTTCGGCCTGCTCAGGTGACATCCGGCGTCTGGGTTTTCGCTGCGCCAATAATGCGCACCCATCTTCCGTCGGAACCATTCGTCCCGACATGCAAAATTGGAATATCGCTGTGACCGATTACAGTAAAACGCCGCTCCTCGATACGATCCGAACCCCGGACGACCTGCGCAAGTTGAAGATCGAGCAGGTTCGCCAGGTGGCCGACGAACTGCGTCAGGAAACCATCGATGCCGTTTCGGTCACCGGTGGACATTTTGGCGCCGGCCTCGGCGTCGTCGAGCTGACCACGGCGATCCATTACATCTTCGACACGCCGCGCGACCGCCTGATCTGGGACGTCGGCCATCAGGCCTATCCGCACAAGATCCTGACCGGGCGCCGCGACCGCATCCGCACCCTGCGCACCGGTGGCGGACTGTCCGGTTTCACCAAGCGCACCGAGAGCGATTACGATCCGTTCGGCGCCGCGCATTCCTCGACCTCGATCTCGGCCGGGCTCGGCATGGCCGTGGCGCGCGACCTTTCCGGCGGCAAGAACAACGTCATCGCCGTGATCGGCGACGGCGCGATGTCCGCGGGCATGGCCTATGAGGCCATGAACAATGCCGGCGCGATGAATTCCCGGCTGATCGTCATTCTCAACGACAACGACATGTCGATCGCCCCGCCGGTCGGCGCGATGTCGGCCTATCTGTCCCGGCTTTATTCCGGCAAGACCTACCGCACGCTGCGCGAGGCGGCCAAGCAGCTCGGCAACCATCTGCCGAAAATAATCGCCAACCGCGCCAGTCGCGTCGAAGAATATTCCCGTGCCTTCATGATGGACGGCGGCACGCTGTTCGAGGAACTCGGCTTCTATTATGTCGGTCCGATCGACGGCCATAATCTCGACCATCTGTTGCCGGTTCTCGCCAACGTCCGTGACATGGAGACCGGCCCGGTGCTGGTTCACGTCGTCACGCAAAAGGGCAAGGGCTACGGCCCGGCGGAAGCCTCCGCCGACAAATATCACGCGGTCGTCAAGTTCGACGTCGCCACCGGCGCCCAGGCCAAGGCCAAGCCGAATGCGCCGTCCTACCAGAACGTGTTCGGCCAGAGCCTGGTCAAGGAAGCCGAGAAGGACGACAAGATCGTCGGCATCACCGCGGCGATGCCGTCGGGTACCGGCATCGATATCTTCAACAAGGCCTTCCCGACCCGTACCTTCGACGTCGGCATCGCCGAGCAGCATGCGGTGACGTTCGCCGCCGGTCTTGCGACCGAAGGCTACAAGCCGTTCTGCGCGATCTATTCGACCTTCCTGCAACGCGGCTACGATCAGATCGTCCATGATGTGGCGATCCAGAGCCTGCCGGTGCGCTTCGCGATCGATCGCGCCGGCCTGGTCGGCGCCGACGGCGCCACCCATGCCGGCTCATTCGACAACGCCTATCTCGGCTGCCTGCCCAATTTCGTCATCATGGCGGCTTCCGACGAAGCCGAACTGGTGCACATGGTCGCGACCCAGGTTGCGATCAACGACCGCCCGAGCGCGGTGCGCTATCCGCGCGGCGAAGGCCGCGGCGTCGAGATGCCGGAAGTCGGCGTTGCCCTGGAAATCGGCAAAGGCCGCATCGTCCGCGAAGGCAGCAAGGTTGCCCTGCTGTCGTTCGGCACCCGGCTCGGCGAATGCGAGAAGGCCGCCGACGAACTGGCGGCCCTCGGGTTGTCCACGACGATCGCCGATGCGCGCTTCATGAAGCCGCTCGACCTCGACATGATCCTGAAGCTCGCGCGCGAGCACGAAGTGCTGCTGACCATCGAGGAAGGCTCGATCGGCGGGTTCGGCTCGCATGTGATGCAGACGCTGGCCGAGCACGGTATGCTCGATGGTGGCCTGCGGATGCGCGCGATGGTGCTGCCCGACGAGTTCCTCGATCACGACTCGCCGAACGCGATGTATGCCCGCGCCGGCCTCGACGCCAAGAGCATCGTCGCCAAGGTGTTCGAAGCGCTCGGCAAGGACGTCAAGACCGAGACGGTGAAGCTGGCCTGAGGCTGACGGACGGACGGACGCGGCCGAGCTTTCGCACGCGGGCCTGCTTCGCCTAACAGCTCGCCTATCGGTGCGGGCCAAAGAACGGTTCGCTTCGAGCAAACGCGTCACAAAGATCGACGCCGGTGATCCATGAAAATCTATCTGGCAGGCCCCGATGTGTTCCTGCCGGACGCTATTGAGATCGGAAGGCGCAAGGCCGATATCTGCGCGCATCATGGCGTGAGCGGGCTATATCCACTCGACAACACTGTCGAGCTGTCGGCCGGCGACGCCTCGCTCCGGATATTCAAAGGCAACGAAGCGATGATGGACGCCGCCGACGCCATCATCGCCAACCTGACGCCGTTCCGCGGGCCCGGCGCCGACGCCGGCACCGTCTACGAACTCGGCTATATGGCCGGACGCGGCAAGCTCTGCCTCGGCTACTCCAACGATCCCCTGCCCTATCTCGATCGCGTGCGTCGATTTACGACCGTTAGCCCGCACGATGGGCTATTGGTCGACGCCGCCGGACTGGCGGTTGAGGATTTCGGGTTGAACGACAATCTGATGATGATGCATGCGCTGGATCTGCATGGCTGCGCGCTGGTGACGCCGCAACAAAAGCCTGCGGACGTCTGGCACGATTTGACCGCGTTCGAGGCGTGCGTGCGGCTGGCCATCGGCAAGCGCGCTCCGCCAGCCGAACGTGGCCGGTGATCGCTAGACAGGGATCATTGAATCATGTCGCCTCCCCGCAAGCGCGCGGACGTGTTGCTGGTCGAGCGTGGCCTGTTCGAGAGCCGGGCCCGCGCCCAGGCCGCGATCGAGGCGGGCCTTGTTACCGCCAACGACAAGCCGGTGCTGAAGGCGTCCGAGGGCATTCCGGAGGATGCCGTGCTGCAGGCCGAGCCCGCGCATCCCTTTGTGTCCAGGGGCGGCGTCAAGCTGTCGGGCGCGCTGGAGCATTATCCGATCGAGATCGAGGATCATGTCTGTCTCGACGTCGGCGCATCGACCGGCGGTTTTACCGAAGTATTGCTCGCCAACGGCGCCAGCCTGGTGTTTTCGATCGATGTCGGCCGCGGCCAGTTGCATCCCTCGCTGCACGGTCACCCCAAGAATCATATCCATGGAGGAAACCGATATCCGCGCCTTTGAGGGCAAGCGCCTGCCGCAGCGGCCCGATATCGTGGTGATCGATGTCAGCTTCATCTCGCTGAAAGCCGTGCTGCCGGTGGCGCTGTCGCTCGCCGCCGCGCCGATGCATCTGCTGGCGCTGATCAAGCCGCAATTCGAGGCGGAGCGAAAGCATTCCAAGCGCGGCATCATCCGCCATGCGTCGGTGCATCAGCAGGTCTGCGACGACATCTCCGCGTTCGCCGCGACGCTCGGATGCACCGATATCGAGGTGTTTCCGTCCTCGATCGCGGGCGGCGACGGCAATATCGAATTCTTCATCGGAGCGCGCCGTGGCTGAACGCCTCGTCATCGACCATGTCGGTCATCGCGGCGACGGCGTCGGCTTCGCCGGCGGCGAGAGCCTGTTCGTGCCGTACACGCTGGGCGGAGAAACCATCGAGGTCGACGCCGTCGCCGGTCATCCCGATCGCCGGGCGCTGACGCGCATCGAACAGGCCAGTCCGCAGCGGATCGATCCGTTCTGCCGATATTTCGGCGCCTGCGGCGGCTGCGCCATCCAGCACTGGCAGCCGGAAGCCTATCGCGCGTGGAAGCGTGCCATCGTGGTCGAAACGCTCGAGCATGCCGGCATCGCCTGCGAGGTCGATGCGTTGATCGACGCCCATGGCGCCGGGCGGCGACGCATCACCGTGCACGCGCGGCGCGGCAGCGATGGCGAGTTGCGCACCGGATTCGCCGCCGCCAGCAGCCACGCAATCGTGGCGATATCGGATTGTCCGATCCTCGATCCGGCGCTGCGCGGCGCATTCGACGCCGCCCGCGCCTTGGCGGAAGCGCTGAAGCCCGCGAACAAGCCGCTGGATATCCAGGTCACGGCCGCGAGCAACGGCCTCGACGTCGATGTGCGCGGTTCGGGACCGCTGACATCGGCTGATATCGCCAGCCTGTCCGCGATCGCCCAGCAACACGGCCTGGCGCGGCTGACCCGGCATGGCGAACTGGTGCTGATGCGGACACCGCCGACGATCGAAATCGGCGCCGCGCGCGTGACGTTGCCGCCGGGCTCGTTCCTGCAGGCGACCGTCGCGGGCGAAGAAGCGCTGGCGGCGTTGGTGAGCGGACATTGCAAGCGCGCCAAACATATCGCCGATCTGTTTTGCGGGGTCGGACCGTTTGCGCTGCGGCTTGCCGCCAAAGCGCGGGTGACGGCGTTCGACAGCGATGCCGGCGCGGTCGCAGCACTGGCCAAGGCTGTAACCTCGGCCTCCGGACTGAAGCCGCTCAAGGCCGAGGCCCGCGATCTGTTCCGGCGTCCGCTGATGCCGCAGGAGCTGCGCGATTACGACACCATCGTGTTCGATCCACCGCGGCAAGGCGCGCAGGCGCAGGTCAAGCAGCTTGCGTCCAGCAAGATCCCGGTCGTGATCGCGGTGTCCTGCAATGTCGCGACATTCGCGCGCGATGCCCGCGTGCTGATCGACGGCGGCTACCGGCTGGAAAACGTCACGCCCGTCGACCAATTCCGCCACACGCCTCATGTCGAGCTGGTGGCGCGGTTTTCACGCTGACGCCGGATCGCGTCATCCCCGCGCAACGGCTTCGCCGTTGTCGCTGGAGATGCGCGCACTTGCGCGCCTCGAAGGATAGCCGCATGCACCCGTCGCGGCCATCCTTCGAGGCTCGCCGAAGCCGGCTCGCACCTCAGGATGACGACACCCCGGCCGTAGCCTTACCAAGAAAAGATGGCAGACCAATTTCGGCCCTGGCGAACGAATTGTATCCTCACCGCCCCCAGCGATCCTGCCAGATCTTCTCGCCGACCAGGCAGGACACCCGCGGTTCCTTCTCGGCGACCGGGACGACGCGGCGTTCCGGGGTCCGGCCGGCGACTTCGAGCAGCAGTTTGGTGCGGATCGCTTCCTTGAACTTTTCGCGATCCTTGATCGACACCACGAAGGAGCCGGGACCGCCGATCACGCAGTCCTCGTAATAGAAATCGAGATTGTCGATATCCATGGTCGAGTAAGACGGCTCCTTCACCATGATCGGCAGGCCGTTGATGGTGATGCCCTTGGCGAGCGCCTCGTCGCGCGCGCCGACCACCGGCGCGCCGTTGTTGTTGGGACCATCGCCGGAGATATCGATCACACGGCGCAGCCCATGATACGGATTCTCGTCGAATAGCGGCATCGCGAAATAGATCGCGCCCGAGATCGAGGTCCGCGAGGCGCGGCGGATCGGCGTCTTCATGATTTCGTTGGAAACCGCGTCGGCGGTTTCCGGACCGTCGATCAGCCGCCACGGGATGATGATCTTCTGGTCGCTCGACGCCGCCCATTCGAAATAGGTGACCGCGATCCTGCCGTTCGGCAGCGTCTTCAGCGCCTGCAGGAATTCCTTGGAGACGATGGCTTGCGCATAGCCCTCGCGCTGAATGGCGAGTTCATCCATGTCCATCGAATAGGAGACATCGACGGCGAGGATCAGTTCGACATCGACGGTTAACGCATTGTCTTTGGTCTGCGCGAGCTGAGACCTCAGGTTCGGCGCCGCGATACTCGCGACGTCGCCTCCGGCCATCGCCCCCGCGACAAGCACCGCCCCGATCGAGACACACCAGCGCATTAGCGGCCCTCCCGTCGTAGAACAGGATCGTGACATGCAAAGCGCGCGACGAAAAGCGCGAAGATCGCCTGGCCTTCACATTCGAGTTAGGCCATCCGGGTCAGGCTCCCGTCCGCGCCAGCCTGCGGAACCATTTGCCGCACCGCGATGGACCATGCCATACAGCGCATCCCGGGCGGGAGGGGACGTCATGCTTCGTGTCGGCATCGTGTGTGCCGTGCTGTTATTTGCGGCACTCGAAACGGCCAAGGCGCAATCGATGGCGCAATCGCCGGTCGAACGCGGCAGCTATCTCGTCAACACCATCATGGCCTGCGGTAACTGCCACACGCCACGCGATGCCGGTGGCAAACCGGTTACCGAGCGGGCGTTCTCAGGCGGCGGCCTGACGCTCGCGACACCCGCGTTCGTCACGACCGCGCCGAACATCACGCCTGATATCGAGACCGGCATCGGCAGCTGGAACGATGCCGAAATCAAGCACGCGCTGGTGACGGGAATGCGGCCGGACCATGGCCACCTTGCCGGCGTGCCGCTGGCGGCGGTGATGCCGGCCAATTTCTACAAGGCGCTGCTGCCGGACGATCTCGACGCGATCGTCGCCTACCTCCGCACCATCAAGCCGATCCGCAATGAGGTGCCGGAGCCCGTCTACAAAGCCCCGGTGCATCGCGACCCCTATCCCGACGCCGAGGCCGGATTCAGCAAGGCGATGTTTGCCGATGCCGCAAAACGCGGCGCCTATCTCGTCACCATCGGCCATTGCATGGAATGCCATTCGGCATTTTCACGCGGCGTATCGGATTTCAGGACCGGCCTGGGCCGCGGCGGCCGGGCGTTCCCGCCGCGCGACGGGGAACCGGCCGGACCACCCAGCATCGCCGCCAACATCACCTCGGATACCGCCGCCGGCATCGGCGGATGGACCGATCCGGAGATCGAGCGCGCCATCACCAAGGGCATTGCGCGTGACGGGCGGACGCTGAAACAGCCGATGGCCTATGGCTATTATGCCAGCCTGAAACCGTCCGATCTGGCTGACATCATTGCCTATCTGCGGACGGTGCCGCCGCTGCAATGAGGCCATCACAAAACAGCCGGTTCCACTGCCGGCTGCAAAATAGTAATCTTGGCGGCCCAGTCCCCCCACCATGTCTGGAGCGGTCTCCGGAATGCCCGACACCGTCATTAAGCCGAAAACCAGGACCAAGACCAAGGTCGAGCGGCCGCGCCTGCACAAGGTCATTCTCGTCAACGACGACTTCACGCCGCGCGAATTCGTCGTCACCGTGCTGAAGGCGGAATTCCGCATGACCGAGGATCAGGCCCACAAGGTCATGATCACCGCGCACCAGCGCGGGGTATGCGTGGTCGCGGTCTTCACCAAGGACGTCGCCGAAACCAAAGCGACCCGCGCCACAGATGCCGGCCGCGCCAAGGGCTATCCTTTGCTGTTCACAACCGAACCGGAGGAATAATCGCCCATGAAGCGTCGTATCATCGCTGCCGCGCTGTTGCTGCTCTCCACCGCGGCCATGTTCTCCACCTCAGCCATGGCCGGGACTTCCGCCGGCTATGGCATGGGCGGGCAATTTTCGCGCTTCGATCCCGTCGTCAGCCAGTACAATCAGTCGGGCGAGCTGTTCCGGATCCAGGGCCACTGCCAATCCGCCTGCACCCTGTTCCTGAGCATCCGCAACGTCTGCATCGACCGCAACGCGAGGCTGTTGTTTCACGCCGGCCATGACAGAGGCCGAAACATCACGAACTACGGCACCAATCACATGCTGGGCGCCTACAATGCGGCGCTGCGCGATTACGTCACCGCGAACCATTACATGGATACGCTGGAATTCCACGCGATAGCCGGCCGCGATATGATCCGGAAGTTCGGCTACAAGGAATGTCCGAGGTAACGGGTGTTGCCGGGGGCTCCAGCTCCGATGTCAGTTTCCCGGCACTTCGTCGACCAGGCCATAGACCCGTTGGGCTTTCGAAAATCCCGCGATCGGAAATTCGCCGAGGTCGCTCCAGTCGCCGCTGCAGATTCCGGCAAACCCCTCGGATGCCACGACGGTGCGGTGCAGCCGGCTGGCGATCTTTTCCAGCCGCGCCGCCAGATTGACGGCCGGGCCAATGCAGGTGAAATCGAGCCGGTTGCCGCCGCCGATATTGCCGTAAAGCACCGGGCCGACATGCAGCGCGACGCCAAAGCGAAAGCGTTCGACGGTGTCGCCGATCAGATACTCCATGGCTGCGACGAGTGGCGCGGGACTCGCGCGCCGCTTCCAGCACCCGCGAGCAAACCTGCCGGTCGTCGCCGACATATTCATCGATCGGGAACACCGCGAGCAGACCGTCGCCCATATATTTCAGCACTTCGCCGCCATGCGACCGGATCGCGTCGACCTGGCAGTCGAAATACTGATTGAGAATGTCCACCACGGTCTCGGCCGGCAGCCGATCCGACAGCGCGGTAAAGCCACGCAGATCGGACAGCCAGACCGCGGCATGCATCGTCTCGGTATGGCCGCGGCGGATCTGGCCGCCCAGGATCCGCTCACCGGCGCGGTTGCCGACATAGGTGTCGAGCAAGAGCGAAGCGGTGCGGTGCAAGCTTATGATCTCGATCACACGCGCCAGCGCCGTCACGATCCTCCGCAGCATCGACAATTGCTCGTCCGTGAAGCCACCGGGCTGCCGGGTAGTCCAGCTCGACGCGTGAATCGAGCCGTCGGTGAATAACACCGGCAGCGCGATGTAGTCGGTGACACCTTCGGCACGCATATCGTCGATGATCGGAAAGCGTTTACTGGCGGGATCGTCCGCACGGGCCCGAACCTCGATTCCTTGCTGGAACACGATGATCAACGGGCTAGTTTGAAACTCCGGGAGACTCCAAGGATCCTGAAATCGACCGCTCCCACTTCGACCTCGGCGCCCGGCCGCCAGATAAAATTACGGCCGAAAATATCCGGATGCAGCGTTCTGATAAAGACACCGACGCGCCACAGCGGCAAACCCGCGGCCACCATGCGCTGGCAGGTTTCCGCCATCATATCGGTAGGCCTCGGCGCGGACCTCGCACCGTCGATCAGCCAGTCGATGAGTTTCTGCACATCCAGCACGCTCATGTACGCGCATTAGCGACGCAAGTTCGGCCACCGTCAAGGCGATCCGAAAGCCCTCGTCCGCGCGTTAGCCGACCTGGCCGCGATGCCGCAAAAAATGATCGGCGAGCACGCAGGCCACCATGGCTTCGCCGACCGGCACGGCGCGGATGCCGACGCAGGGGTCGTGGCGGCCCTTGGTCATGATATCGGTATCGGCGCCGCTGCGGTCCACGGTCTGGCGCGGCGACAGGATCGAGGACGTCGGCTTGACCGCGAAGCGCGCCACCACCGGCTGCCCGGTGGAGATGCCACCCAACACGCCGCCGGCATGGTTGGACAGAAACCGCGCGCCGTTATTGCCGGTCCGCATCTCGTCGGCGTTTTCCTCGCCGGTCAGTTCGGCGGCGCCAAAGCCTGCGCCGATCTCGACGCCCTTCACCGCATTGATGCTCATCAGCGCGGCGGCCAATTCGCCATCGAGCTTGGCATAGATCGGCGCGCCCAATCCCGCCGGCACGCCTTCGGCTACGATCTCGAGCACGGCGCCGATCGACGAGCCGCTTTTGCGGATGCCGTCGAGATATTGTTCGAAGAACGAGGCCTTGTCCTTGTCAGGGCAGAAGAACGGATTGCGCGCGATCTCGTCCCAGTCCCACTTCTCGCGATCGATCTTGTGCGGGCCCATCTGCACCAGCGCGCCGCGCACCTTCACGTCGGGCAGGATCTTGCGCGCGATCGCGCCGGCCGCAACCCGCGTCGCAGTCTCGCGCGCCGAGGACCGCCCGCCGCCGCGATAATCGCGCAGGCCGTATTTGGCTTCATAGGTGAAGTCGGCGTGACCGGGGCGAAACTTGTCCTTGATCTCGGAATAATCCTTCGAGCGCTGATCGGTGTTCTCGATCAACAGCGCGATCGGCGTCCCCGTCGTGACCTGCACGCCGGTCTCCGGGTGCGCCATCACGCCGGACAGGATTTTTACCGCGTCGGGCTCCTGGCGCTGGGTGGTGAAGCGCGACTGACCGGGACGGCGGCGATCGAGATCGCGCTGGATGTCCTCGTTGGTCAGCGGGATCAGCGGCGGGCAGCCATCGACGACGCAGCCGATCGCGATCCCGTGGCTCTCGCCAAAGGTCGTGACCCGGAACATGTGGCCGAAGGTGTTGTAGGACATCGCGTCCGCCGGTTCGTGCAATGCAAGTCAGTATTGACTGTCGTAACGCGCGGCACTCGGACTTGCAATATAAGGGTGCCGGCATCATCCGCGAAGGCGGATGATCCAGTACCTCCCCGCGGTCTCAACCGGCGCGGAATACTGGATGCCCGCCTTCGCGGGCATGACGGCGGTGCGCCGTTCCACCCTTAACTATATCTCTGCAACCCGCCGTCCCGGAACACATAGACCACGCCCTGCCCGATCGGCGTATCGGCGGCCTCCAGCGGCGTCGCGATGCCGAGTGCCACCATCAGCGCGCGCATGGTGCCGCCATGGGCGACGGCCACCGTGTCGACCAGCAGCGAATCGAACCAGTCGCGCATCCGCAGCGTGACGCTGGCATAGCTCTCGCCCGAGGGCGCGGCGACGGTCCATTTATCCACCTGGCGCAACGCGAACGTCGCGGCGTCGTTCAATTGCATTTCCGGCAGCGTCAATCCTTCCCATTGGCCGTACCCGATCTCGCGCAACCGGGCGTCGACGCTGTACTCGGCCGCCGGCAGTTGCAGCGCCCCGCGCGCCAATTCCATCGTCAGCCGGGCGCGGCCGAGCGGGCTTGCGACATACGGCAAGCTGGCCGCGGCGTGCCCATCGCGCGCCAGCAACCGCGCCAGGATTTCTCCCGAGGCGACTGCCTGGGTGCGCCCGAGATCGTTGAGCGGGATATCCTGCGTCCCCTGGAAGCGACCTTCGGCATTCCACGCCGTCTCGCCGTGGCGAATATAATAGATCGTAGGCGTCGGCATCGAAGCTGCAGCTATTCCTTATTCAGCGAATTGCTGAGCGAAATATCCGGCGCGTCCGGTCGCTTCATGCCGACGACGTGATAGCCGGAATCGACATGGTGCACCTCGCCGGTGACGCCGCGCGACATGTCCGACAACAGATACAGCGCGCTGTCGCCGACCTCCTCGATCGTCACAGTGCGGCGCATCGGCGCGTTGTATTCGTTCCATTTCAGGATGTAGCGGAAATCTCCGATGCCGGACGCCGCCAGCGTCTTGATCGGGCCTGCCGAAATCGCGTTGACGCGGATATTCTTTTCGCCGAGGTCGGCGGCGAGATAGCGCACGCTGGCCTCAAGTGCTGCTTTCGCGACACCCATCACGTTGTAATGCGGCATCCATTTCTCGGCGCCGTAATAGGTCAGCGTCAGGATCGAGCCGCCGTCGGTCAACAGCTTCTCGGCGTGCTGCGCGATCGCGGTCAGCGAGTAGCAGGAGATCAGCATGGTCTTGGAAAAATTCTCCGCCGTGGTCTCGAGGTAGCGGCCGTCGAGCTGGTCCTTGTCGGAGAACGCGATGGCGTGGACCACGAAGTCGATCTTGCCCCATTGCTGCTTCAACACATCGAACACCGCGTCGATGGTCGCGGGATCGGTCACGTCGCAATGGCCCAGCAGGATACCGTCTAGCTCCTTGGCCAGCGGCTCGACCCGCTTCTTGAGCGCGTCACCTTGCCACGTCAACGCGATCTCCGCCCCCGCCGCGCGACACGCCTTGGCGATGCCCCAGGCGATCGAGCGATTATTGGCGACGCCGAGAACCACTCCGCGTTTGCCCTGCATCAGGCTTGAATTTTGCGACATTCAGTTTCCAATCGACCCTTGGTCAGACTGCGTGATCGGCCTTTCGGGGTACACCAGCACTCCCGGCCGGTACAGCCCAAATAAGCCCCCAAATCAGGCTGTTTGGCGCCCCACAAACCTTAACGGCCGGAATAGTTGGATCGGCGGGGTGTTATGTTGGTAAGACATTTGCGCCCGACAAAAGCCAAAGCCCAAGAACCAGATCAAGATCAAACGTTAATGTCCGCATTCCGTCAAAGCGTCGAAGCCATGATTCCAGCCTTGCGCAGGTATGCGCGTGCGCTGGCGCGCGATGCCGACATCGCCGACGATCTGGTGCAGGATACGCTGGTGCGGGCGCTGCGTTCGGAGCGGCTGTTTCTCGGCGGCGACGTCAGGAGCTGGCTGTACACCATCCTGACCAACCTCAACAAGAACAGGCGGCGATCGCTGGCCCGGCGACCGCAATTCATGCCGCTGCTCGACAACAACCCGGACGCCAGCGGCACCGAGGCGGAAGGCCGCGACATCTCGCGCGCGCTCGCCACATTGGTCGAGGAGCAACGCGCGGTGCTGCTGCTGGTGATGCTGGAAGGACTAAGTTACCGCGAGGTCGCCGACATTCAGGGCGTGCCGATCGGCACCGTGATGTCCCGCCTCGCGCGCGCCCGTGCCCATGTCAAAGCCTCGCTCGAAGGCGACCGCCCGGCGCTGCGGCGGGTGAAGTGAGTGAGGGGATGAAACGTGGCAGGGATTATGCATTTAAGAACTAAGAACGATCTGGGAGTAGTGTGGAAATAACACGCGCGTTTGCATCACGAAGGCTTTTTCTCAATTTCCCTCGGATTGGAGGGATCACATACGGCCGACAAGCAATTGTCGGGCGGGATTAGACAGAGACAACGACAATGATCGAGCGAAAGATTCCCGTCACCGAAGATGAATTGCACGCTTACGTCGACAATGAGTTGCCGGCCGAACGCCGCGCCGATGTCGAGGCATGGCTCGCAGCCCATCCCGACGATGCCGAGCGGGTGCAATCGTGGCTGTCGATGGCGGATACGCTGCATGCGCGATACGATTCGGTTGCCGACGAGGCGGTGCCGAAGCGGCTCGAGATCGAGCGGCTGGTGCGGCAGCCGCGCAAATGGATGTATGGCGCGATGGCCGCGACGCTGGCCGCCTTCATCGCCGGCGGCAGCGTCGGCTGGGCGATGCGCGGCGCGTCCGCGTCACCCACGGCATTTCAGAACTTCACGCTGGATGCGCTGGATGCGCACAAGCTCTACGTGGTCGAAGTGCGTCATCCGGTCGAGGTGCCCGGCAGCGAACTCGTCCATCTCCAGCAATGGCTGACCAAGCGCTGCGGTTGGGACGTCCGCGCGCCCGAACTGGCCGCGGCCGGATTGAAGCTCGTGGGCGGCCGGCTGTTGCCGGGCCCGAGCGGACCGGCGTCGTTTTTCATGTACGAGAGCGCCTCCGGCGAGCGCTTCACGATCTACGCGGCAAAAGCGCAGGATGAAACCACGCAGATGCGCTACGCGGCTGACGGCAGCGACAGCGCGCTGTTCTGGGCTGACCGTGGCGTCGGCTATGTTGTGAGCGGCGGCAGCGATCGCGGGCGGCTGACCCAGATCGCCCGGGCCGTCTACGACCAGCTGGACAAAAAGGGCGGTTAAGCGCCCGGCAAGGACCCGGTAAGGGTGAAGCTTATTAGGTCACAACCGATGTCCCAATTCCGACATCGAAAATGTGAAATTGGAACAAGGGTGCGTCTCAATATCGCACCGGATGCTCACGAGAAATTGTGGGCGCCCGATCCGCCGATCGGCGCACGCGGCCTCGATCGGGGTTTGGTACCGCGCTGGTCCCCCTTTCGAGGCCGCCCCTTTGTTTGTCGGGTGACGCGATGCGCCCCGAAAGATCAACAAAATCAACCGAGATCGCTGCGCGGATTGTAGGGATGTCCGGCGCGCCACTTTTCCATTAACGCCTCGAGCTCGGCCTGGTTCCCGTCCGGCAGCATGATCCGGGTGGTCACGAACAGATCGCCGGTGATCCCCGCCTTCGGCAGACCCTTGCCCTTGAGGCGGAAAATCCGCCCGCTGGAGGTGTTCTTGGGAATCGACAATTCGACCGCGTTGCCCAGGGTCGGAACCCGGACCTTGCCGCCCAAAACCGCCTCATACAGCGTAATCGGCAGGTCGACGCGCAGATCGTTGCCGTCGACCTTGAAGAAGGCATGCGGCGCGATGCTGACCGTGATCAGGAGATCGCCGGGCGGATGGCCGGGCGAGGTCTCGCCCTGCCCCTTCAGGCGGATCTGCTGACCGGCGACGACGCCGACCGGAATCTTGACGTTGAGTTCCTTGCCAGTCGGCAATCGAACGCGCTTTTCGCCACCATTGACCGCCTCCTCCAGCGACACCGCCATGGAGACGTTGAGGTCGAGATCGAGCGCGATGCCGCCCGGGTCGAATTCGAAGGCCGCGCCGCCGCCCGGCCGCGCGCCGCGGCCGGCGCCGCTGAACATGCTGTTGAGGATGTCTTCGAAACCGCCGCCGCCGCCGAAGCCGCCCTGACCCGCCCCGCCGGTGCGGAAGGTGCGCGACTCGAAGCCGGCGCCGCGCGCGCGCGGGTCGCCACCGCCAGCAAAACCCCCACCAGGAAACCCCTGGAACCGCGGCTTGCCCTCGGCGTCGATTTCGCCGCGATCGAATTGCTTGCGCTTGTCCTCGTCGCCAATGATCTCGTTGGCCGAGTTCAGCTCAGAAAACCGTTCCGCAGCCTTCGGATCGTTCTTGTTGCTGTCTGGGTGATGCTTCTTGGCGAGCTTGCGATAGGCGCTCTTGATCGCCGCAGCGTTGGCGCCCCGCGGCACCCCCAAGACCTCATAGGGGTCGCGCATCCGTCACGTCTCCTTTACGGGAAATCATTTGAACCTCGGGCTTGCGGCCCGTCTGGCCTTCATCTGGGGGCTTCGTGGCATTTTTGCAACGGGGCCGCGAACTCAACTCTGTTTCCAAGGCTTTAACGTATGGATCTCCCACCGGCCTTGCTCGGACTTGCAGGCCGCGCCCTGCAGCCAGTTTTCGGCGGTGCCGTTGACGTAACTGGCGAGAAAATCCCGGCAGGTGCGTCCATCTGAAGAATAGGCCTGGGCCAGCGGCGTCACCGAGCCACGCGCGCCGGTCTCCGGATTTTGCCAGGGCTGGCTGGAATCCTTGTCGCCCTTGGTCAGCACATCGGAAGCGGCATTGCGGGCGAAGGCCAGATCGCTCTCGGTCGGCACCGGCGCGCCGACCGGCTTCGGCATGATCGACCCGGTAAATTCATGGTCTTCCATCTTGGCGAAGGCCCGGTCGTCGCGCCACATGCTGCAGCCGCTCGACGCGAGACCGATTAGAATCAATGTCATCACGGTCCCGGTGGGCGCGATCGCCGATAGGCCAACGCGCTCGCATGTCCTATATAGGGCAAGCCTATATTGGAGCGGTGGCGCGCTCTGGGCCTCGGGTAGACGCAATCGGATCTCCTGATATGACGGACACGACCTCCATCCAACACCCGACACCGTTAACATCCGGTGATTTCACCACGGCTGAAGAACCGTTCGCATTGTTTGCTGAATGGTTTGCCGAGGCCGTGAAGGCCGAGCCGAACGATCCCAACGCGATGTCGCTGGCCACGGTCGACAGCGACGGCCTGCCGGATGTGCGAATGGTGCTGATGAAAGGCTATGATGCCGCGGGTTTCGTGTTTTACAGCCACATCGCCAGCCAGAAGGGCCGCGAACTCGCCACAAATCCTAAGGCGGCTTTACTGTTTCACTGGAAGTCGCTGCGCCGGCAGGTGCAAATCCGCGGCAGCGTGTCGCCAGTGACTGACGCCGAAGCCGATGCCTATTTCGCGACCCGGCCCAAGCAGGCCCAGATCGGCGCCTGGGCCAGCAAGCAATCGCAGCCGCTGGAAAGCCGCTTTGCCTTCGAGCAGGCGATCGCGAAGGTCGCCGCCAGGCATCTCGTCGGCGACGTGCCGCGCCCGCCCGGGTGGAGCGGCTGGCGTATCACGCCGGCCCGGTTCGAATTCTGGCACGACCGCCCGTTCCGTCTGCACGACCGCATCGAATTCCGTCGCGCCGCGCCGGATCAACCCTGGTCCAAGACGCGGCTTTATCCGTGACGCCCTTAGCCTGAAGGACCATTATGTCGAATTCCGCCAACGCGCCGCGGCGCACGCTGCTTCTGACCGGAGCCAGCCGCGGCATCGGCCATGCCACCGCGATCCGCTTCTCCAGCGCGGGCTGGCGCGTCATCACCTGTTCGCGGCATGCTTTTCCGGAAGTATGCCCGTGGGGCGCCGGACCTGAAGATCATATCCAGGTCGACCTCGCCGACCATGCCGACACTGCGCGCGCGATTCTGGAAATCCGCCGTCGTCTCGAAGGCGGCGAGTTGAACGCACTGGTCAACAACGCTGCGATCTCGCCGAAGGCCGCCGACGGCACGAGGCTCGGCACGGTCGATACCGACATCGAGATGTGGAGCCATGTGTTCCGGGTCAACTTCTTTGCGCCGATCATGATGGCGCGCGGGCTGATCGAGGAACTGAAGGCCGCCAAGGGTTCGGTGGTCAACGTCACCTCGATCGCGGGCTCGCGCGTGCACCCGTTCGCGGGCGTGGCCTACGCGACCTCGAAAGCGGCGCTGGCGTCATTGACCCGCGAGATGGCCTCGGATTTCGGCCGCATCGGCGTCCGCGTCAATTCGATCGCACCGGGCGAGATCGACACCTCGATCCTGTCGCCGGGCACCGAGAAGATCGTCGACCAGCAGATCCCGCTGCACCGGCTGGGTACGCCGGATGAAGTGGCAAAGATCATCTATGTGCTGTGCACGGAGACATCGTCTTACGTCAACGGCGCCGAGATTCACATCAACGGCGGACAGCACGTTTAGGCCGTTCGTCATTCCGGGATGCGCCTCTTGGCGCAGATCCGGAATCTCGAGATTCTCCGATGCGCGAATTGCGCATCTGAGGTTCACGCTTCGCGTGCCACGGAATGACGAACATTCAGTCCGCGCGAAACTTGCGGATGTTCTTTCGCACAGGTTGCGCCTTGATCTCGATGCCGAGTACGCTCGAGCAATCATCTTCGTTCTCACCATCGAGCAGCGCCGCGCCGCAGTGACGGCAGGCCCGCGCCGAGCGACGGGAATCCCGCGCCGAGATCGCGAGCGCCTTGCCGGCGCGACCTGCCTGATAGCGCGCGAAGTCGACGACGTTGGGTCCGGGCTTTATGACTTTTTCAACCATTGCTGTCCTCGCGGCGTGAGACAGTCTTATGGCAGACAAGTTTCGCTCAAACGTTCAGCGCAACGCTCAAATTTTATCGGAGAAATTGAGGCAGACCTGCACGTCTGCGCGAAGCCGTTAATTTCTACAACCACTTTTTCCAGGTGAAGAAAGCGTAAGGCAACACCGCCGCCAGCACCATCATCACAATTGCAATCGGGTAACCGTGTTGCCATTCGAGTTCCGGCATCACCTTGAAATTCATGCCGTAGATCGAGGCGATCAGCGTCGGCGGCATCAACACCACCGCCATGACCGAGAACAGCTTGATGATGTTGTTCTGCTCGAGATTGACGACGCCGAGCATCGCATCCAGCACGAAGGTGATCTTGTTGGACAGAAAAGAAGCGTGGTCGGTCAACGAGATCACGTCGCGCTGCATGGTTTTAAGCTGCTCGCGCATGTCCTTGGACCATTTGACGCCGTCCACCGCGGCGGCGACGAAGGTCACGACGCGCCCGACGGAGACTAGGCTCTCGCGGACTTTCGAGGTCAGGTCGCCCTTGCGGCCGATCGCGATCAGGATGTCGGAATAGCGCTTGGCATGTCCGGTACGCGCCGCGCCCTCGGGTTCGAAAATATCGTGGCTGATGGCGTCCATGTCGCTGCCGGCCCGCTCCAGAATGTCGGCGTTGCGGTCGATCACCGCGTCGAGCAGTTCCATCAGTACCATCTCGCCGGAGATGCCGGGGGCGCAGGAACGCGCCAGCTTGTTCTCCACCAGCATGAACGGCTTCGGCGCGTCGTAGCGCACGGTGACCAGGCGGTGGCCTGAGAGGATGAAGGTCACCGCCGTGGTGCGCGGGTTCTCGCTGTCCGACGAGCACATCAGGGTGGCCGTCATATAGCGGGCGCCGTTCTCGATATAGAGCCGGCTGGAAATCTCGATCTCCTGCATGTCCTCCCGGGTCGGCACCGCGATTCCGGCCAGCCGTTCCACGGCGCGGTCCTCGGCCGTGGTCGGCTTGACAAGGTCGATCCAGACCGCGCTTTCGGGTAGCGCGGCGAGATCGGCGGCGGCGACTTTTTTAAGCGAGTTTTCGGAAGGGACGAACACCGAGAGCATGGACAACTCCAGAACCGCGCACAGCTGACTACCCCGACGGGACTTCTACCCAACAAGGATTGGCGCGATTCTGGCAAGCGCTGATGACGGAGCATTAACTCCCGATCCACATTTGCGGCGACCGGGCGTCAGAGACGTGGCGGCGATTTGGTGCCGTCGCCCGGCCTGCCCGAAAATGAGCCAAAAAGTGAAAAACCTGCGGCAAAAAAGACACAGGCGTCGTCCCGCATTGCGGGACAAGCATCTAAGTTCTGGAATTATGACCGATTTCGGCGATAATGCGCTTAATGGAATCGTCGCGTTTTGGACGCAATAATGGCGTCGCAAGCGCAAGACTGTCGATCGGAACTGAACATGTCGTCGCTAAAGCTCACGTTGGGAATCCTGGCTGCTGGCCTGATGTTGTCGGGTTGCATGCAATCCACGACGTATGAGGCGACCAATACCAACGCCTTCAAGCCCAAGGACAAGGAACTGCTGGCGAAGATTCGCTACACGAACGTTCCGGTTGCGGAACCGTTCCGCCGCGCCATCGTCGAGTATCACCGCAAGGAAGCGCCGGGTTCGATCCTGGTCGATTCCGACAATCATTATCTCTATTACGTCCTCGATGGCGGCAAGGCGATCCGCTACGGCATCACCGTCGGCGAGGAAGCCATGGCATGGTCGGGCATCGCCAAGGTCGGCAGCATGACCGAGTGGCCAGCCTGGCATCCGACCAAGGGCGAAATCGAGCGGCTCGGCGTTCCCACCTTCGTGGCGCCCGGACCGGACAATCCGATGGGCTCACGCGCGATGTACCTGTACTCGGGTGGCAAGGATACGCTGTTCCGGATTCATGGCACCAACCAGCCGGAATATATCGGCGCCTCGATCTCGTCGGGCTGCATTCGTCTGACCAACGAGGATGCGATCGATCTCTACAGCCACGTCAAGGTCGGTACCGTCGTCGTCGTGCTAGAGCCGCATCACGGCGACTCGCCGTACAATTCGCAGATGGCGCTGACGGGCGCCCCCAACGGCATGGCGATGGTGCAGTGACCTGATCGTCGTTACGACGCCTGACAAGTTTCTGCAGGATTAGAAAGCGCCGGTTTGCCGGCGCTTTTTCTTTGCGGGCTTGGTTGCGGGCGGTTCGGGGGCCGCGCTATCGGATTTCGCGGCGTCCGGCTTCCCGCCATCGGACGGCGGGCTCTCCGGTTTGGCCGCATCCGATTTGGCCGCGACCTCGCGTGGCGGCGCTTCCTCCGGCCGCTCGGCCGGAAGCAACGGCGCGATCCGCGGCATCGCATCCCACACGTACCACTGGCAGATCTTGTAATTATTGTGCCGCTGCATCAGGTCGAGATGGATGTGGTCTTCGTGGTACCCGTCCGAGCCTGGCCCCAGCACCGTCGTGAACCGCTCGCAGACCGAGTGCAGCACGTTCTCGCGCACCTCGCGCGGCACATTGCGGTCGGTCAGCGAAATCGATTGGCCGTTGGCCAGTTTGAAGGCACGCACATCGAGCGCGTTGGCGCGGCCATGCTCGGACAAGGGGGCGCCGACGACCCGGTTGCGGCCACGGCATTCGAACGAGTCGAAATTGTCGAGAACGCTGACGGCGCTGCCCAGGCTTGTGGTCAGCGGCGCGATGTCGGTGCGGACCCAATCGGCTATTTCCGAGGCCATGGCACAGCGCAGGGTCGCGGCGGGCTTCAAGGCCACCTGCCGCTTGTCAGGCAGCACCACCGCCTCCAGCCGCACCAGATCCTCGCCGCCGCAGCCACCGGCGCCGTGGATGTCGGGAATGCTGGGCGCAATCGCGATCGCCTCCGTCAGCGCCAGCCGGCAGGCCGAGGGCGGCGGCGGAGCGGGTGCTGTGGCCTGCTCGGCCGGTTTGTCGCCCGGAGGGCTGGTTGGCGCATTGGGGGCGAGCGGCGGCTTTTCGGCGACCGGCCTCGAAGGCTCGACCGCCGGCGCCTCGGCCGGGCGCGGCTTTGGCAGCGGGACCGATACGGGCAGCAAGACCGTTGAGCGCACCGATTTGCGCGGCCTTGGCTTGTTCACGCCGAACAGGCCGCCCCAAGGGAACGGCTCGACCCGGCGCGCGGCGGCCGGTCCGGACGGCACGCCAACCGACAGCAGCACCACGGCTGCGGTAGCCATTGCCGCCCCGGTGCGGCCACAAGGCCATTTGCGGGCTGCCCTCTCCGCGCTAAACTTCATGTCAATTCCGTGATCAGCCGCGGAAAGCGATAATCTAGCGATAACACAGTCCCAGGAGGAACGTTCGGATGCGTGGATTGATGCAAGATTGGCCTTTGCTTTGTCACCGCATTATCGAGCACGCGGCGTTGTTCCATGGCACCCAGGAGATCGTGACGCGATCGGTCGAAGGTCCGATTCACCGCACCAATTACGCCAATATTCATGCCCGCGCGCTGAAGGTCTCGCAATGCCTGCAACGCGACGGCATCAAGCTCGGCGACCGCGTCGCCACCATCGCATGGAACACATGGCGCCATCTGGAAGCCTGGTACGGCATCATGGGCATCGGCGCGATCTGCCACACCGTCAATCCGCGCTTGTTTCCGGAACAGATCGCCTGGATCATCAATCACGCGGAGGACCGCGTGGTGATGGTCGATCTCACCTTTGTGCCGATGCTGGAGAAGATCGCCGACAAGCTGCCGAGCGTCGAGCGCTACATCGTGCTGACCGACAAGGCGCACATGCCCGAGACCACGCTGAAGAACGCGGTCGCCTATGAGGACTGGATCGCACAGGCCGACGGCGATTTCGCCTGGCAGGATTTTGACGAAAACACCGCGGCGGCGATGTGCTACACGTCGGGCACCACGGGCGATCCGAAGGGCGTTTTGTATTCGCACCGCTCCAACGTGCTGCATGCGCTGCTCGCCAACAACAAGGATGCGCTCGGCACCTCCGCGGCCGACACCATGCTGCCGGTGGTGCCGCTGTTCCACGCCAATAGCTGGGGCATCGCGTTCTCGGCGCCCTCGATGGGCACCAAGCTGGTGATGCCGGGCCCCAAGCTCGACGGCGCCTCGGTCTATGAACTGCTCGACACCGAGAAAGTCACCTACACCGCGGGTGTCCCGACCGTCTGGCTGATGCTGCTCAACCACATGGCCGCCCACAATCTGAAACTTCCCCATCTTCGGATGGTGGTGTGCGGCGGCTCGGCGATGCCGCGCTCGATGATCAAGTCGTTCGTCGATATGGGGGTGCAGGTGCGCCACGCCTGGGGCATGACCGAGATGAGTCCGCTCGGCACGCTGGCCACGCTGAAGCCGCCATTCGCCAACCTCGAGGGCGAGGAACGGCTCGATGTGCTGCAGACCCAGGGTTATCCGCCCTACGGCGTGCAAATGAAAATCACCGACGATGCCGGCAAGGAACTGCCATGGGACGGCAAGACCTTCGGGCGGCTGAAAGTCAGCGGTCCTGCGGTGTCGAAAGCCTACTTCCGCGTCGATACCGACATCCTCGACGAGAACGGCTATTTCGACACCGGCGACGTCGCGACCATCGACCCGCACGGCTATATGCGGATCACCGACCGCTCCAAGGACGTGATCAAGTCGGGCGGCGAATGGATTTCCTCGATCGATCTGGAAAACCTCGCGGTCGGACACCCGGCGATCGCCGAAGCCGCCGTGATCGGCATCCATCACCCCAAATGGGACGAGCGTCCGCTGCTGATCGTGCAGCTCAAGCAGGGCCAGAAAGCCTCCCGCGAGGACATCCTGAAATACATGGATGGCAAGATCGCCAAATGGTGGATGCCCGATGACGTCGCCTTCGTCGACGGCATTCCGCACACCGCGACCGGCAAGATCCTCAAGACCGCGCTGCGCGACCAGTTCAAGACCTACAGCTTCCCGAACGCGGCGGCGTGAGGGGCTAATTAGTTGCCATGTTGGCTGCCATGGCCGGCCAGCCCGGGGGTGGCGGCAACATGGCGTTGCCCTCGGAATTCGCGCCCAAAAGTCCCTTGAATTCGCCACGGCGCCGTGGTCTCAAGCGGGCCTATTTGCAGTTCGGGCGCATGCGCCCGGCCAGGTTCCAACCCAAGCAGAATTGAAGCGATGGCCCGCAGGTTTTCCGCTCCCTATCAGACGGAGCCCGTGTCCAGCCTTGCCACATGGGCGCGCAATCTCGCGGTATTTTCTGTCGTCGCGGTCGCGGTATCGATCATCATCGTCCGCTTCGGCTTCCTGGAAATGAAACCGGCGCTGGCGACGTTTTTCGGCGCGCTGGCGCTTGCGGGCCTGTCGATCCTGATCGGCCTCGCCGCCTTTGCCGCGATCTGGCAGAACGGGTCGCGCGGCATGAGCCGCATCCTGATGGCGCTGGTGATCGACATCGCGGTGCTGGCCTATCCGGCCTATCTCGCCCTGCAATATCGCAAGCTGCCGCCGATCCACGACATCACCACCGATCCGATCGATCCGCCGCGCTTCGATGTGCTGGCGCGCTTGCGCAGCAGCGATGGCGCCAACACCGCCGTCTATGCCGGACTGTATTCCGCCGAGCAGCAGCGGAAGGCTTATCCCGATATCGAGCCGGTGGACCTGGAGACGCCGGCGCAACGCGCCTATCAGCTCACGCTGCAACTGGTGAACAGGCGAAAATGGCTTGTGATCGACGAGCGGCCGCCGCAGCCGCCACGTCAGCCCGGCCACATCGAAGCGGTGGCACGGACCCCGATCATGGGATTTCGCGAGGATGTCTCGATCCGGGTCACGCCCGACGGCGATGATTCACGGGTCGATATCCGCTCGTCGTCGCGTTACTTCGAGAGCGACCTCGGCAGCAACGCCGCGCGGGTCGCCAAGCTGATCGACGATCTCAACACCGCCGTCGACGGCGATAATTTGCGGCCGGCGAAGAAGCCGCAACTGCCAGTCAAGCTGCCGGCCAAGACGGTGAAGAAGTGAGTTGAAGTCGAATGGCGAGCGGCGCCTACGCCAGCCTGTACGTCCCGCCGATCACCGGATCGCCATCAGTCGCCACGATCCCGCGTCCGACCAGGTCTTCCAGATGCGCCAGCACGGAATAGCCGGCCGCGTTCATCAGGCGGGGATCAATGCCGATATAGATCGCCCGTACCATATTGGGGATATCGGCCGCGCCCTTGCCGAGCCGATGCAGGATCGAGGCTTCGCGCGCCTGGCGGTGCCGGATCAGGAAACGCACATAGCGCGGCCCTTCCGGAATTTCCGGGCCATGGCCGGAGAAATACAAATCCTCCTCGCGCGCGGCGAGCCGGTCCAATGAGGCCATGTAATCGACCATCGAGCCATCCGGCGGCGCCACGATCGAGGTCGACCAGCCCATCACGTGATCGCCGACGAAATTGATTTTTCGCTGCGGCCACGCGAACGCCAGATGATTGGCGGTGTGGCCCGGCGTCGCCACCGCCTGCAGCGCCCAGCCATCGCCCTCGATGGTCTCGCCGTCGCTCACCCTCACATCGGGATTGAAATCGCGGTCGGCACCGGATTCAGGACTGTGCTTCTCGCTCTCATAGCGCGGCCGCGACGCCCGGTGCGGGCCTTCGGCATAGACGGTGGCGCCGGTCGCCGCCTTCAGCCGCGCGGTGTTCGGGGAATGGTCGCGGTGGGTGTGAGTAACCAGAATATGGGTCACGGTTTCCCCGCGTACGGCGTCCAGCAGCGCCGCGGCATGGGCCTCGTTGTCAGGGCCGGGATCGATGATCGCGACCTTGCCCTTGCCCACGATGTAACTCACCGTGCCCGTGAAGGTGAACGGGCTCGGATTGTTGCAGAGGACACGCCGCACCCCGGGCCGGACTTCCTCGACAACGCCAGGCGACAGCGGAAAGTTGCGATTGAACGGGACGTCGTCGTTATCGGCCATGGGCGAATCCCCAGTCAGGGTGTTGCAAGCGGCGCTTCAAGCGACCGCAATCGTCATACCCCGCCACCGGGTCTCGCCTTCGGCAAGCCCGATGACAGGCTCCATCGGGGTATCCAGTACCCACAGACGGTCGGGGTAAAGCGGGACGCTCTGGAATACTGGATCGTCCGCCTTCGCGGACGATGACGTGGGAACTATTGGTCACGCTCTGAATTGCCGCGACCTTTACGAAAACGCCTGAATGCCGGTAATGGCGCGGCCGAGGATCAGGGCGTGAACGTCGTGGGCGCCTTCATAGGTGTTCACGGTTTCCAAATTCGCGGCATGGCGCATCACGTGGTATTCGATCTGGATGCCGTTGCCGCCATGCATGTCGCGGGACATCCGCGCGATGTCGAGCGCCTTGCCGCAATTGTTGCGTTTGACGATCGAGATCATCTCCGGCGCCATCTTGCCTTCGTCCATCAAGCGGCCGACGCGCAATGAAGCCTGCAGGCCGAGCGCGATGTCGGTCTGCATGTCCGCGAGCTTCTTCTGCACCAGTTGCGTCGCCGCCAGCGGGCGGCCGAACTGCTTGCGATCGAGGGTGTATTGCCGCGCGCGATGCATGCAATCTTCCGCAGCACCCATCGCGCCCCAGGAGATGCCGTAGCGGGCGCGATTGAGGCAGCCGAACGGGCCCTTCAGGCCGGACACGTTGGGCAGCAAAGCACTCTCGGGCACATCCACGCTGTCCATCACGATCTCGCCGGTCACCGAGGCGCGTAACGAGAGCTTGCCCTCGATCTTCGGCGCCGATAGCCCCTTCATGCCCTTTTCGAGAATGAAGCCGCGGATCTGGTTGTCGTGCGCGGCGGATTTCGCCCACACCACGAACACATCGGCGATCGGCGCATTGGAAATCCACATCTTGGAACCGGTCAGCCGGTAGCCGTCGGAGGTCTTCTCGGCCCGGGTCTTCATGCCGCCGGGATCGGAACCGGCATCCGGCTCGGTCAGCCCGAAGCAGCCGACCCACTCGCCGGTGGCGAGCTTGGGCAAATATTTCTTGCGCTGGCTCTCATCGCCATAGGCGTGAATCGGATGCATCACCAGCGAGGACTGCACCGAATTCATCGAACGATAGCCGGAATCGACCCGCTCGATTTCGCGCGCGACCAGGCCATAAGCGACATAGCTCGCATTGGCGCAGCCATATTCTTCCGGCAGCGTGATGCCGATCAGGCCGAGTTCGCCCATCTCGTTGAAGATCTCGCGATCGGTCTTTTCTTCGAGGTAAGCCTTGGTGACGCGCGGCAGCAGCTTGTCCTGCGCATAGGCGCGCGCGGTGTCGCGGATCATGCGCTCATCTTCGGTGAGCTGCTCATCAAGCATGAACGGATCGTCCCACTGGAAAGCCACCGATGACGGCTTGTCCTTGGACTGAGGGCGCACACTCATGAAACATCCTTTCGTATCATTATCGCACTGAGTGACTTATCAAATTAAAGCGCTATCGCCCCAAGCGCAATTGAATTGGCGCCTTTAAGGGGTTCTGTCGTTCCGGGGCGCGCGGCGCGCCAATCCGAAAAAGACCGACCTAGCTTTCGAGATGCTCGTTCGAGACGATCTCGATTCCGAAACCGGACAATCCCTTGTAGTCGTGCACCGACGACGTCAGGTTTCGGATCGAGGTGACGCCGAGGTCGCGCAGGATCTGCGCGCCGACGCCGACTTCGCGCCATTGCCTGTTGCGATCGGCCTCCGCCGATTTGGTTTCGCCGACGGGCTCGACCGGAACGCCGGCGGCGCCATCGCGCAAATAGACCAGCACGCCGCGATTGGCTCTCTTGAAGTGCTGCAGCACCGCCTGCATCCGCGCCGGACCGGTGGTAAAGAGGTCCTTGACGATATTTGGCTTGTGCAGCCGCGTCAGGACGTTCTTGCCGTCGCCGATGCCGTTATAGACGAACGCGGCGTGGGCGATGGAATCGAACGGCGAGCGGTAGGCGTAGCCCTGCAGCGGCCCGATCGGACTGTCGGTGGTGAAGGTCGCGACCCGCTCGATCAGTTTCTCGCGCGCCTGACGGTACGCGATCATGTCAGCGATGGTGACATGCTTGAGCTTGTGCTGCGCGGCAAACCGCGCCACCTGTTCGCCCTTCATCACGGTGCCGTCGTCGTTCATCAACTCGCTGATGACGCCGACCGGCGGCAGGCCGGAGAGCTTGCAGAGATCGACCGCGGCCTCGGTATGGCCCGAGCGCAGCAGCACACCGCCGTCGCGCGCGATCAGGGGAAAGACGTGGCCGGGGCGGGCGAAATCATTGGCGCCGGCGTTGGGATTGGTCAGCGCGCGGCAGCATGACGCACGTTCGTCCGCCGAAATGCCGGTGCCGCCGTCCGGCTTGTAGTCGATCGAGACCGTGAAGGCGGTGGTGTGATTGGATTCGTTATGCGCGACCATCGGATCGAGCCGCAGCCGCCGGGCGTCGTCGGTGGTGATCGGCGCGCAGACGATGCCCGAGGTGTGTCGGATGATGAACGCCATCTTATCGGCGGTGCACAGCGACGCCGCGATGATCAAATCGCCCTCGCCCTCGCGATCGTCGTCATCGGTGACGACGACGAGTTCGCCGCGGGCAAAGGCTTGCAGTACGTCCTGGATCGGGTCGGCCATTGAAACTCTCACTGTTTGGCAGCGAGCATTAGCCGGACTCGGAAGCCCGCGCCAGCACGATTCCGCAAGGCTGCACGTCTCCGAAGGGGACGGCCGGCCCGAGCGCCGGCCCGGTCCAGATCAGGCGGCGATCGTCACGGCAGCACTTCGTCGCGATCGCTGAGTTGAGCATCCATTTCGATGCGCTTGTCTTTCAACAGGCCGGCTTCGGCTGCCTCGATCACCTCGAAAAGCGCATGGGCGTCGCTGAGCCGCGGCACGGTTACATAATCGGCGCCGGCCCCATAGAGATCGTCCACGTCGGACAGCAGGTCGGCGGTGGCAACGATCCTGGCGGCGGGGTTGAGCGTGCGGACGTGCCGGACCAGTTTTTCGTTGTCGGCGCCCTTGAGCAGCGAGTCCGGCACGCTCAACACGATGATTTCAGCCTTGCTCACGCCGGCATGCAGCAGGGTGTCGAAATTGCTGATATCGCCGTAGATCACGTGCAGACCCCGATCCGAAAGCGCCTGGAAGACCACCGGATTGAAATCCACGACGCTGATCTGGCCGAGCAACAGCGGGTTACGTCGATCGAGTTCGGCCAGCAACGCGCTGGCCGCACGGAAAAACCCGAGAATGACGATCCGCCGGCCATCACCCTGCCCGCTTGGCTTGTCGCTATCCGCGCCGCGGCCGTAATCGAGATCGCGCACCCCGATCTGTTTCAAGTGCCGGATGGCCATTCGCGAGATTTCGTCGCTGCGCACCATCACGAAGGTGCTCAGCACCGCCAATACGACGAAGGCAAAGGATACCGCGCTGGACGTCTCGGTAGTGATGTGGCCCGCGGCGACGCCGGTCTGGATCACGACCAGTGAAAATTCGCTGATCTGCGCCAGATTGATGGCCGGCAGCAGGCTGGCACGCAGGCCCTGGTTCATGAAATAGAGCGAGGCAAAGGTCGTCACCACCCGGCTGACCACGGTGAAGCCGGCGATGATCAGCGCCAGCCCGATCACCGATAGATTGGGGATCGGGATGGTCATGCCCAGCGCGACAAAGAACAGCGTGATGAAGAAATCACGCAAGGTCGTGACCTTGGCGGTGACATCGAGCGCATAGGGGAACGTCGAGAGCGAGACACCGGCCACCAGCGATCCCATTTCGCGCGACAGATCGAGCTTTTCGGCGATTTCGCCGATCAGGAAGCACCACGCCAGCGCACCAAGCAGGACCAGCTCGGGACGGCGCGCGATCTGTTGAAACAACCGCGGCAGCACATAACGGCTCAGCACCAGGGCGGTCGCCACCAGAACGCAGACCCGGCCGATCGAGATCAGGACGATGCCGATCTGCAGATTATCGAGACTTGGCTGAACCGCCAGGAACAGGATGGCGAAGATATCCTGAAGCACCAGGATGCCGAGGGTAACGCGTCCGGGCAGCGTATCGAGCTCGCGCTTTTCGTACAGCACCTTGACGATGATGACCGTGCTGCTGAGCGCGCAGGCTACGCAGAGGTACAGGGCATCGAAGTGGCCGCCGCCGATCGACAGCCCGATCCCCGCAAAGAACAGGATTCCGAGCAGGCAGCCGCCGGCCAATTGACCCAGTGCCGCAAACAGGATGACCCGGCCGGCACGGACGATCTTCTTCAGGTCGATTTCCAGCCCGATCATGAACAGCATGAAGATCAGGCCGAGTTCGGAGATGACGCTGATCGATTCCTGGGACTTGACCCAGCCCATGCCGAATGGACCAATGAAAAAGCCGGCGATAAGGTAGGCGAGGATCAGCGGTTGCCGGGAAAAATGGGCCAGCAAGCCCAGCCCCCAGGCGAACAGGATGCAGTAAGTGATATCGCGAATAAGCTCGTGCATGTTTGCGGGTTTCCCCTTGTCTCAGGCTAAAGGCCTGAGCCGAAGGGTGAAACGAGCAATGTGTCACATCCGCATCGCGAGACTTGTGGCGTTGGCATGCGTGCTGGCGCTGCCGATGCCATCAGCGCAGGCGCAGACAGGCCCAATCGAGCAAAATTTTACCAATTCGCTGACTGCCCTGCCGACCGAGGCCCTCACCGTGTCTGGCGCCTTCTACGTGCCGGTCTATTCGAGCGTTTCGATGAGCCAGGGCAAGCTGCGCGCCGATTTTTCGGTCACGCTCAGCGTCCACAACGCGTCGGAAACCCGGCCATTGGTTGGCGGCGTCGGCAGCGGATATTATGCTTTCGTCAGCCAAGGCAGACCGATTAAGGTGGTCGGAAAGAACTGAGCAGCAGGAAAGCCGGATGCCCGGCATTCTCAACGAAAAATAGAACGGGGAGCGAACGTCCATGACATCAGCAGCACCATTTGATTTCGCGCCCCTGCTTCCGGCAGGCCTGCCCGCGCCCGCGGCCAAATGGACCGGGTTAGCCAAATACAGTTTCATTGGCGGCAATAACGACCCCGACCAGGTCCCGGTCGAGGGCCTGATCGACGCCGTCAACGCCGTGCTCAAGCGCGAGGGTAAGACGCTCGCCACCTACGGCCTCGCCAGCGGCCCGCAGGGCTATCGTCCACTGCGCGAATTCATCGCCGCCAAGCTCAAGCGCGACGCCAGCATCCATTGCGCCGCCGACGATATTTTGGTCGTCTCCGGCTCGCTGCAGGCGCTCGACCTCGTCAACCAGTCGCTGCTGGCGCGCGGCGACACGGTCATCATCGAGCAGGAAACCTATCAGGGCTCGCTGAACCGGCTGACCAGGCTCGGCGTCAACGTGGTCGGCATCCCGCTCGATCAGGATGGCATGCGGATGGACGCACTGGCCAACGCGCTGGCCGATCTCAAAAGCCGCGGCATCACGCCGAAATACATCTACACCATCCCGACGGTGCAGAACCCGACCGGCACCATCCTGCCCGAGGCGCGCCGCGCCGAGCTCCTGAAACTGTCGCAGCAATATGGCGTCCCGATTTTCGAGGACGATTGCTATGCGGATCTGATCTGGGATGGCCAACGCCCGCCCGCGATCTATGCGATGAGCACCAATAGCAGCGTCATCCATATCGGCTCGTTCTCCAAATCGATCGCGCCGGCGCTGCGGGTCGGCTACATCGTTGCACCCTGGGCCATGCTGTCGCGGATGCTGGCGCTGAAGACCGATGCCGGCTCCGGCGCGCTGGAGCAGATGGTGCTGGCGGAATATTGCGCGCCGCACTTCTCGTCCCATGTGCCGAAGCTGACCCGCGGTCTCCGCGCCAAGCTCGACACCCTGATGGAAGCGCTCAACGAACAGTTCGGCACCTCGGCCGAGTTCGAGGACCCCAAGGGCGGCATCTTCCTGTGGGTCAAACTGCCCGACAATGTCGACACCCTGAAGCTCTACCAGGCGGCACTCGCCGCCGGCGTCGCCATCAATCCGGGGCCGGAATGGTCGACCAACAAGGGCTATGCCGGCAGCCGGTTGCGGCTGTGCTTCGCCAGTCCGTCGCATGACCAGATTCGCGAAGGCATCGCGGTGCTGGCCGAGGTATGCCGTAGGGAATTCGGCGTGCCGGCTCGCAGCGCCAATGTCGAGAAACGCGCACGAACGTGAACCCCGCCGGCTTCGCCGGCGCGCTATCCTGATTCTCTAGAGCGGGATGACTTATCTTCGAATCGTCATCCCGCTCTAGTTTATTGTTTGAGCATGATCTCCGCGCAAACGCTTCGCGTTTGTCGCAGGGAAAACCGGTTTCCACTTTTCCGGATCATGCTCTAGCTTGCAGTCTAAAGGGCCGAAGAGCCCAAATGGGAGAAGTCCATGCTGTCTATCCGAATACTCGCCACCGCATTTTGCCTGGTGGCATCTGGCGCCGCGTTCGCCAAGGATCCGTTGCCGCGGGCAAAGCCCGAAGACGTCGGCATGTCGTCCGAACGGCTGGCGCGGATCGGCACGATCTTGAAAGCCGATGTGGAAGCTGGGCGCATTCCAGGCGCTGTCATCGCCATCGCCCGTCACGGCAAACTGGTGGCATTCGATGCCTATGGCTGGCGCGACAAGGCGGCCAACCTGCCGATGACCACCGACACCATCTTCAACATCGCCTCCATGACCAAGCCGATGACGACGGTGGGCGCGCTGATGCTGTACGAACAGGGCAAGATCCTGATCGACGATCCGCTCAGCAAGTATTTTCCGAAATTCGCTCAAATGCGCGTCGCGGTGCGCGATGCCAATGGCGAGCCGACCGCCGAGACCGTTCCGGCCAACCGCCAGATCACGATCCAGGATTTGTTGCGCCACACCTCCGGTATCATCTACGGCGGCCGCGGCGCCACGCTGGTGCACAAGATGTACCCGGCCGGCAGCGGCGATGCCGCGCACGATTATGACGGCGCGGCCTTCATGGACAAACTGGCGACGTTGCCGCTGCTGTACCAGCCGGCGACCGTGTGGGATTACGGCTTCGGTCTCGACATCACCGGCCAGATCATCGAAAGCATCAGCAAGCAGACGCTCGGGCAATATTTGCAAGCCAATCTGTTCAAGCCGCTCGGCATGACCGACACCGGCTTTTCCATCTCCGCCGACAAGGCGTCTCGCTACGCCAAGCCGCTGCCGGCCGATCCCGACACGGGCAAGCCGCAGGCACGCAGCCCGGAACTGACGCAACCGCTGAAGTTCGAATGCGGCGGTGGCTGCGCCGCCTCGACGGCCTCGGACTATCTACGCTTCGCGATGATGCTGATGAACCATGGCCGCTCCGGCGAATCGCAATTGCTTGGCCGCAAGACCGTCGACTACATGCTGTCTGACCAGCTCGGTCCCAACATCAAGAATCTGATCGGCAACGCCGACCCGACCCGCGCCGATTATGGTTTTGGCCTGGGGCTCGCCATACGCACCACGCCCGGCGTGGTCCGGATGATGGGATCGGTCGGACAGTTCTCGTGGCCCGGCGCCAGCGGCACCGATTGGTGGGTCGACCCGAAGGAAGAACTCGCGGTGGTTTATCTGTCGGCGGCCCCGGGACCGCTGCGCTGGCACTATCGCCAGAAGATCAACGCGCTGGTGTATCAAGCCATCATGGAATGATGCTGATGCGATGCGCGCGCCTTCAAATCTGGCGCGCATCGCAACCTGAACAGCCGTTCAGAATTCTCTTCCGGTTTCTTCCGGTCCGTCGGGAACCTTGTGTCGAGCATGCCGTTAGGTCCCCGCTCAACCGAGGAGAACACTGAATGAAGAAGTTTGCTTATGTCATTGCCGCACTTGCCGCCATCGCCGTTGCGGCGCCGTCGATTGCAAGTGCCGCAACCATCGTGGTCAAACGTGGTGGCATGCATGGAGGCATGCATCGCGATCATTGGCATCCGCATCACGACCGCATGGTCGTTGTCAGGCATGGCCGCCATCACGGCCGCTAAGCCGTCGTAAAAATGGCCCCTTACGGGGCCATTTTTTTGTTTCCTGAATTTCTGCTCGATCCCGGACGTCTCAATCCCAAACCGGCGAAAAACCAGGTTTCACAAAACGCTGGTCTTTCGGCAGCGATGCGATGGCTTTCCGGTCGTCATCATCGAGCTTGACGTTCAACGCGCCGAGATTGGCCTGCTGGCTTTCCGCGCGCGACGCCTTCGGGATCGCGGCGACGCCGTCCTGGTCGAGCAGCCATTTCAGCGCGACCTGCGCGGCGGTGGCATTATGCTTCTTGCCGATCGCCATCAAGGTCTCATTGGTGGCGGCGCGGCCCTGCGCCAGCGGGCAATAGGCCACCAGCGGAATGGATTTCGACGCGAGATATTTTCGCACCGGCGTCTGGTCCAACATCACATGATATTCGATCTGGTTGCAGGCGATCGGGGCCTTGATCTCCTCGACCGCCTTCTTGAGCAGCGCGATGTTGAAATTGGCGACACCGATGGCGCGGGTGCGGCCCTCTTCCTTCAACTTCATCAGCGTCTCCATCACGGCGGCCAGGTTCATGCTCGGCGACGGCCAATGCACCAGATAGAGATCGACATGATCGAGCTGCAGCTTCTTCAGGCTGGTGTCGAACGCCTTGCGGATCGCATCCGGCGCCAGGTTTTCGTGCCAGACCTTGGTGGTGACGTGCAGATCCTTGCGGGCGATGCCGGAAGCGGCGATGGCGGGGCCAATGGCTTCCTCATTGGCGTACATTTCCGCGGTGTCGATGTGGCGATAGCCTAAGCCCAGCGCGCTTTCGACGGCCGCGCGGCAGACATCGCCCTGCATGCGAAACGTGCCGAGCCCGAGCCGCGGCAGGCTGATGCCTTGGGTTTTGAGAGATTCCATGATGGCTCCTGAAGACATGAGACGCCGGCTGAAAGCCGGCGAGGCCGCTTGAAACGGCGCTTGTTGAGGGGGATAGGCAAGACCGCAGACTGATAGCCTGCCCGAAGGGGGCAGTTCAACTCAAGACCGCGTTGATCGGATTGCAGCCGAGGCTTCGCTAATGCTGCCAGTTGCAGATGCCGCCGGTCTTGCAGGGCCAGACCTGAATCCGCGTATCGGACGCCTGCGCGTCCATTGGATTGCTGTGGCGCCGGGCCAGTTTGGTGCGTGCCGCACCGCGCGGCTTCTCCGCGCGCTCGGCCACTCTGTTTTTGCGAACGATGCTGCCGGCAACAGGCTCTGCCTCGGCACGCGTCTGCGCGGCCGGGCTTCCGGAATCCGCTTCGATTCGAACCGGCGCGAACTGGGCCGGTGGCCCAAGAGGCTTCGGCGACAACACCGCCTTGGACAGATCGAGGCCGAGGAATTCGCTGGGGCGATATTCGTCCGCCGATGACAGCCCGGCCCATGCCAAAAGGCCAGCGCAAAAGGTAGCTTTACCAAGCTGCCTTAGAACTGCATTTTTCAGGACCATCGTGAGGTCTCCTGAACAATCAAAAAACTCAACACGACCTTATGCAGGAAGCGCCATTCATTATGTAGGAAGCGGTCGTGGTTAATTCCAGCCGATGTTGCCGGCAAGGTTACTGCTGGCCCAACCCGCCATCGTAATTAAGCTGTTCTGGAACTCTCAGCCGCCAGTGGCAAAGCCCGGATAGAGCGTCATCCCACCGTCGACATAGAGCGTGGTGCCCACCACGTAGTCAGACTGGTCCGATGCCAGCCAGACCGCAGCGCGGGCGATGTCCTCGGGCTCGCCGATACGCCCGTAGGGAACCAGCGTCATCAGCGCATCGTAGGCCGCCTTGGTCTCCCAGGCCGCGGTATTGATCGGCGTCCGGATCGCACCGGGCGCAATCGCATTGACGCGGATCCGCTTCGGCGCAACTTCCTGCGCCAGGCTTTCCATCATCAATTTGATGCCGCCTTTGGACGTCGCGTAGTTGGCATGGCCAGCCCACGGGATCACCTGATGCACCGAACTCATGCAGATGATCTTGCCGGCGGCGCTCGATACCGAGGACACCACGCCGCGGCGCAGGAATTCACGGACCGCCTCGCGCGCGCATAGAAACTGCCCGGTCAGATTGACGTCCAACACCTTGCTCCATTGCGCCAGGGTCATTTCATGGAACGAGGAGTCCCGCTGCAGGCCGGCATTGCTGACGAGAATGTCGATCGTGCCGTATTCCTGCATCATGCGCGCAAACATCGCGGCGACCTGGTCTTCCGATGCCACGTCGGCCTTGTGCGCGTAGGCTTTTGCGCCGGATTTCCTGATCTCCTCAACCACCGCATTGGCGGCATCGTCGCCATCGACATAATTGACGACGAGGTCGGCGCCGGCCTGCCCGAGGGCGATCGCGACGCCCCTGCCGATTCCGGAGTTGGCGCCGGTCACCAGCGCCTTCTGGCCGCTGAGCAATTTGTGAATTGTCACCGGTGGCGCGGTCGATTCAGTCGAAGGTGTGTTTGTTGCGGTCATCGGGAAGCTCCGATTTAAGAGGTGGCGTCCCGCAGGAAAGACCACTCCGTCATCAAGAACAAGGCCGGGCAACGCGCCCGGCCTTGTCTAGCTTAGCAAATCCGATCACTTCTTATTTAGACCGCGACCGGATCTCTCTTCGTCGATCAACCCTTTGCCAGGGGAACCGCAACGAACCGGGTCGCATCAGCGGTTTTGACGCGTATCAGGACACTGTTCTTGCCGCTCTCCTTGGCCGCCGTCAGCGCCGCTCGTACGTCAGCCACATTGGCGACGGTCTTGCCGCCGACATTGAGGATGACGTCACCGGTCTGGAAACCGTGCTCGGCGGCCGGACCTTGCGGATCGACCGCGACCACGACGACGCCCTTGTCACCGGAACCGCCGACTTCACCAGCCGGTGCGAGTTGAAGGCCGAGACGGGGCGTACCTGCAGTCTCCTTCGATGACTGCTCGCCGGCATTGGCCTGACGATCGTTCGGCATTTCGCCAAGCGCCAGGGTCAGCGTCTTGGTCTCGCCCTTGTGCAGCACATCGAGCTTCACCGAGCTTCCCGGTGCGATCATGCTGATGTTGCGGGCGAGGTCGCGAGCATCCTTGACCTCGGCGCCGTTGACCGCGGTGATGACGTCACCGGCCTCGATGCCGGCCTTGGCCGCCGGACTGCCGTCCTGCGGATTGTCGACCATCGCGCCCCTCGCCTGCTTCATGCCAAGGCTGTCGGCGATGTCGGCCGTGACCGGCTGCACCTGAACGCCGAGCCAGCCGCGCGTGATGTAGCCCTTGTCCTTGAGCTGGGCGACCACGAGCTTGGCCGTGGCGGCCGGGATGTCGAAGCCGATGCCGACCGAACCGCCCGACGGCGAGAAGATCGCGGTGTTGACGCCGATCACGTTGCCGTTCATGTCGAACGCCGGGCCGCCGGAATTGCCCTTGTTGATGGGCGCGTCGATCTGGACATAGTCGTCATAGGGCCCGGCGCCGATATCCCGGCCACGCGCGGAGACGATGCCGGCGGTCACCGTGCCGCCAAGGCCGAAGGGATTGCCGACCGCGACCACCCAGTCGCCGACGCGCGGCGGCGCATCCGCGAATTTCACGAAGGTGAAGTCCTTCTTGGCGTCGACCTTGATCAACGCAAGGTCGGTCTTCTTGTCGGTGCCGATCACCTTGGCGGTGTAGACCGTGCCGTCATCGGTGGTGACCTGGACCGACTGGGCGTGATCGACCACGTGATTATTGGTCACGGCGTACCCGTCGGCCGAGATGAAGAAGCCCGAACCTTCGCCTGTGATTACCTGATGCCGCTGCGGCATGCCGTTCTCGCCACGGAAACCAAATTGCCGCGAGAATTGATCAAACGGCGACTCGGACTGATCGGAATCCATCCGCTGGTTCTCACGCGTCACGCCGTTGCTCTCCGCGTCGCCATCGATCTTGACGCGCACCGAGATCACTGCGGGCTTGACCTTGGCGACAAGGTCGCCGAATCCGGGGGTCTGGGTGGTTTCAGCCGCATGAGCCGATGACGTCCACGCCGGAAGATTGAACGGCAGATAGCCGCCGGGGCCCGCGGCGAGCACCGCGAGGCTGAGACCCGCGGCGGAAGCCAGCAGCGCCAGGCGGCGCGGCTTCAGAACCTTTCGCGGCGTAGAATGTGAGGCGTTCGTTTGATCGTTCATATGGCTCTCCAATGCTGAGCGGGGGAAAATTCCGGAAGGGGAATCCGTTGCGAAATCCCGTGTGAGGATTTCTTGGCCCAACATGGCGCGCCCACATTACGTGGTCCTGTTCTGCTGATTAATCTTTCGCAAGAACTGTGCGACGAACCACCGCATGGGCTGGCATGAACGATCCGTAACGGAACGCTCTTTTCGTCCCGCCGATCTTCGGCCCGGCGCCGGATCATTCAGGAAGTAACGAGACGCTTATTCCGGGCGCAGCCGTCGCACTTCACGGCGACATCAATGACGTGTAATTTGGTTGAACTTACGAACCTATATTGCCAGCCTGTCGCGATCGTCCCAATCGGATCGATTCCGTATCGAGGATCGACACATTGACGCCGAGTCTTTTAATGACGCGAAGACTTTTGACGGCACGAAGACCTTTGATCACGCTTGGACTTTTGATCGCCGCCGGCGTTTTCGTCGCGCTTGCACCGGCCGGCGCCGACGAAGATATTCAAAACGACCTCAAGGCAGCACCGGCGCAGCTCTCTCTGAAGGTCGTTAACGATCCGCTCGGCGACCGGTGCCGTCGCATCGAAGCCTCAGAGCCGCTCGTCGCGGTGTCGTTGCACCAGACCTTCCATGACGATTTCGACGAGCACCCGCTGGCGCATGGCCGGTGGGCGCCGCATTACGCCGGCGGTGCGGCGTGGCCGGAAGCGCAATATTGGGGCGGCGACGGCTCCGACTTCAAACGGAAAACCTCCTATAACGGCGAGCAGCAGATCTATGTCGATCCGCGCTATGCCGGGCGGTCGACAACGCCGCTCGGGCTCGATCCTTTCAAGATCAAGGACGGCATCCTCTCGATCGTCGCCAGCCGCACGCCTCCCGACTTGAAGCCCGTGCTGTTCAACAACGAATACGTGTCGGGGATCCTGACGTCGCAAAGTTCGTTTTCGCAGAAATACGGGTATTTCGAGATCCGCTCGAAGATCCCGATCGGGACCGGGGTATGGCCGGCGTTCTGGATGCTCGCCAATGACGGCGGCTGGCCTCCGGAAATCGACATTATGGAAGGGCGCGGACAAGAGCCCGGCGACCTCGTGATGACGACACATTGGCGGATTCCCGCGACCGGCAAGGTGGAATCCTGCGGCATGGACTTCCTGCGGCCGGACGCGGCGACCAATTTTCACGACTACGGCGTGCTGTGGCAGCCGGACCGCATCGTCTACATGATCGACCGCCAGCCGGTTTCGGAGATCAAGGTTCCGGTCGGCTTTGACGATCCGATGTACATGATCATAAACCTCGCGATGGGTGCGAAAGATTTCCCGGGGGTGGGATTTGTCGACGGAAAATCGCCGAATACGGTCGCCTTCGAGATCGACAGGGTTACCGTCTATCAAATCGACCCACACTGATCGGCGCAAACCCTGCATGCGTGCCAAATGAAGCTGACGGGAGAAGACAATGTTCGGTAAATTCTCGCGTCGGCATTTCGCCAAGCTTGCCGGCTTTTCGGCGCTTGCGATGGCAACAACGCCGGCGAAGTCCGCGGACAATAACGCCACGCCAGCCACCGACCCGCATGCGCCGGCACGTTTTCCAGAGGGCTTTGTGTGGGGCACTGCCACGTCGGCCTATCAGATCGAGGGCGCGGTCCATGAAGATGGCCGGGGTCCATCGATCTGGGACATTTTCGCGCATACGCCGGGCAAGATCGCCGATCAAAGCAACGCCGACCGCGCCAATGATCACTATCACCGCTACAAGGAAGACGTCGGCCTGATCAAATCGCTCGGCGCCAAGGCCTACCGGTTCTCGATCGCGTGGCCGCGGGTGTTTCCGGAAGGCACGGGGAAGCCTAATCCCAAGGGTCTCGATTTCTACGACCGCCTCGTCGACGAACTCCTGAAGAACGGCATCGAACCGTTCGCGACGCTATATCATTGGGATTTGCCGCAGCCGCTGCAGGACCAAATTGGCGGATGGCGGTCGAGCGAAACCTCGAAGGCGTTCGGAAATTACGCGGGCTACGTCGCCGAACGGCTGAGCGATCGCGTCAAGAACATCTTCACGCTGAATGAACCCGGGCGGTTCGTGAATTTCGGCTATGGCTGGGGCATCGACGCCCCCGGCCTCAAACTGCCGACGGCGGAACTCAATCAGGTCCGCCACCACGTCGCGCTGGGCCACGGCCTTGCCGTGCAGGCGATCCGCGCCCGGGGACGTCGCGGGCGTCAAGATCGGTCCAGCCGAAAACATCGCGGCCTGCGTGCCGGCGATCGATACACCGGAAAACGTTCGCGCGGCCGAGATCGCGACACGCGAATTGAATGCGGGCTTTCTGGGGGTGATCCTCGAAGGCAAATACACCGAGGGGTTTCTCGAATTTGCCGGCAAGGACGCGCCGAAATTCACCGCCGAGGAGTTGAAGATCATCTCCTCCCCGATCGACTTCGTCGGGCTGAACATCTACGCGCCGCAATTCTACGTGGTCGCCAAGGACCGCAAGCCGGGCTTTGACGTGCTGCCTTTCCCCAAGTCGTTTCCGCACATGGAATCGGAGTGGCTCAGGATCGGTCCGGAAACAGCGTATTGGGTGCCGCGGATCGTGGCGAAGATCTGGAAGACCGATGCGATCTACATCAGCGAAAACGGCACGTCATCGGAAGACAAGATATCCCCCGACGGCAACGTCTACGATCTCGACCGCGTCATGTATTTGCGCAACTACCTGATGCAGTTGCAGCGCGCGACCGCCGAAGGCGTGCCGGTCCGCGGCTATTTCCTGTGGAGCCTGATGGACAATTTCGAATGGATCTTCGGCTTCCAACAGCGCTTCGGGCTGTACCGGGTCGACTTCGAAACGCAGGCCCGGATCCCCAAGCTCAGCGTGTCGTTCTATCGCGACGTCATCGCGCGGAACGCGATCGGCTCGTGAATGCGTCGCCTGCCATCGTTGCCGCAATTTCACTTGCGGCATCGACGGGATGAGATCGTTCAGGCCGCAAAGCCGTAGAGAACGTTGGGGTTGTCGACGAGAATGCGCCGCCGCTGCTGCTCGTCCGGCACCCATGCCTGAAGCAGGTTCAACAGCGGCGTGGTCGCCGGCATCACTTGCATTTGCCCGACATGGGGCCAGTCGCTGCCCCAGACGATACGATCGGGAAAGCGTTCCGCAAGCCTGCGCGCGAACGGCAACACCGCATCATACTGCTCGGCCTTGCCGGAGATGCGATAGGCGCCTGAGAATTTCACCCAGCCATGACCGCTCTCGATCAGCCGCTGCAGCGCTTCGAACGCGGGCTGGCTGGTTCCGAGATCCGGCTTGATGAAGGCGATGTGATCGCACGAGACCGGGCAGGACAGCTTCATCAGCCGCGGCGCGAGTTCAATCAATTGCTCGGGCTTGAGCAGAAACTCCAGATGCCAGCCGAACGCGCGCGCGCGATCCGCCGAGCGCTCCAGATTGGCGGTATCGAGGCCACCGGGATGGGCCAGAATGTAACGCACGCCGCGCACACCCTGATCATGCAGCCGGGTCATCTCCTGGTCCGACACGTCGGATGGCAGCACGACGATGGCGCGAAACGGCAGGCCAACGGCCGCGGCGAACTCGAGCTGGCAGCGATTGTCCAATCCATAGACGCTCGGCTGAATCGCCACGAAGCGCTTGATGCCGAGCTTGTCGTACAGCGCCCGCGCGGCAGCGGGGCCCGCTTCCGCCGGCGTGTAGTCGCGATCGCCGACATAGGGAAATTGCGGCGCCGTGCCGAACAAATGCATATGGCAGTCGGTGGCGCCCTCCGGCAAGGCAAACGACGGCGAGGACGGATTCGGATCGGGTGCAAGGCAAAGCTTCGTCATTCAGGCAATCTCTCGATCGGGGAGCAGGAACACATCATGCGTTTCTCACAAGATGAGCTCAGGCGCCAGCGGCGGCGTCCTTTTTCCGGGCGCTGACTCGCTGAAGAAACTGGATCACGACGGGTGCGAGTTTCGCGTTTGGCGACCATTCCTCCATCGAAATCAGGTCGGCATCGAGTTGATCCAGCCGCAATTCGCGCAGCTCCGCGCCGGGAATCAGCGAATGCACCAGCCTGCCGGCCGCGATCGAGTGGGTCTTGTCGTTGCCAGGCAGCACGCATACCGGAAAATCGATCGCCCGCAGCGCCTGCTCGCTGGCGCCCAGCATCGGATCCTCGATGCCGCTTTCGAGGCTGTCACGCCAGCGGTTCATGACCGCCAAAAACCTGTTTGTATCCCATTGCATGATCTGCGCGCGGCGAGCCGGATCAATCGCAATCAGATCCCTGAAATGATCGGTTTCGCAAACCTCCGCCATGCCGCCACGCTGCGCGGCCTCGATATACTGCGTGTAATAGACATTGGAGAGCCGTTTGACTGCAAACGCCCCGCCGGTGACCCGCATCATCAGCAATGCCTGGATCGCAGCGCGATGGCGCAGCGCCAGGATGGTCGCCAGACGGCAACCCGACGACGATCCGCCCACCACGAACGGCGGCAGATCAAGCTGCTTCGCCAGGGCGCAGAGATCGTCGGCCCAGATCTCGAACTCCGACCCCTCGCCTTCAATCGACAGGCTCGATTGGCCGGTATTGCGCCGGTCATGCAACAGCACCCGAAAGCCCGCCTCGGCGACAAGCGTCGCCAGCCCTCTGACTTCCTCCATGCTGCGCCGCGCGCCCGAAACCAAAGCGACCCACGGACCGCTATTGCCGAGCACCTGGTAATGCAGGCGTACCGAATTCACTTCCGCAAATGGCATGAACGTCTTCCTTTTGAATAATGTGCACCGATCATCTTGCTGCCGCGCCGGCGAGGCCAAACCTACCGGCCGGTAAATCGCGGCGGACGGCCCTCGCGGACCGCCGCAATTCCTTCATCGACGTCATCGGTCCATTCCAGCGCGGCGCGAAGTTCGTCCGACAATTTGCGGGCGGCCAGAAAGCCGGAATCGCCTCGCATCCTGGCGATGCGTTTGGCGCCCTTGGTCGCCAGCGGACCGTTCCCCGCAATCGTGTGCGCCAGCTCATCGAGCGTCGCATGAACCTGATCCGGCGCGACAACGCGCTCGACCAGACCGATGCGTTCCATTTCCCGCGCGTCGATTTCGCGCCCGGTGCAGAGCAATTCGAGCGCACGCCCCATGCCGATGATGGCCGGCAACCTCACCGGCGCGCCGACACCGGGAAATCCACCCCATTTTGCTTCCGGCGACGACCATTTGACATGGTCTCCTGCGATCCTGATATCGCAGGCCAGTGCCAACTCAACGGCGCCGGCGCGCACCAGACCATTCAAGCCTGCGATCACGATCTGATCCAGCCGCTCGATCGCATCGAACGCCTCATTGGCCAGACGGATCAGCGCCAGCACCTCCGGCTTGCTGAGACTGCCACGCAACGCCGGCGTAAGGATCCCGGTGGAGAAGAATTCGGCGCCCTCGCCTGTTAGCGTCAGCACGTCGATGTCAGCGCTGGCGGCGAGCGTGGTGGCGATTTCGCCGAGCGCGCGAAGAATATCCGATGTCAGCAGGTTCAGCCGATCCGGCCGGTCGAAAACCACCGACGCGACGCGGCCGCTGACATCAAACCGTATTCCCTCAACCATCAACGCCCCCTTTCCGCTCGAACTTCATCTCACCCCAGCAACTGGGAGAAGCGCTGCGCTGCTGCCTTCAATTCGCGCACGACGCGGCCGGAGGCCGTGATATCGAGCACGCCGCTGGATCCGACCGCCGCAAGCACGGCCACCAGATCCCCCTTGTGGTCCAGAACCGGTACGGCAATCGCGTCCAGTCCGCGGATCAGATCGCCCTGCACCACGCCAAACCCGTGGCGTCTGATGTCCTCAAGGCGCGCCGCCTGTTTTGCCTTGGTCAGTCCAGGAGGCGGCGACGTCATCTCCGGCGCGGCCAATGCGCTCGCGCGCGCGATGATCTCGGGCGCCAGATGCGCCGCGCAAATCAATCCCAGCGCCGAGGTATGGATCGGCAGAATCGAGCCCGGCCGGATCACGACCGAGACCGGACGCACGATGTCGAACCATTCGATCACCATCGGCCCCTGCGGCGTCCACAGCCCCATAAAGACCGTCTCCCGCAGATCATCGCGCAACTTGCTCAAGAGCGGCGTCCCGATGCGGACGATATCGAGGCGATTCATCGCGACGCGGCCGATCAAACGGGCGGCACCGCCGAAATCGTAGCGGCCGTCGGCGGCGCTTTGCTCGATAAAACCCTCGCGAATGAGGCTGACGAGGTATCGATGCGATTTCGCAGGCGGCAAACCGGCGGCGGCCGACAGCGCGGTCAGGGTCTGGGGGCCATCGAGCGTGGCAAGCGCCTTGAGCAGACGGCCGGCCACTTCGACGGACTGCACCCCGATCTGCTCGACTCGCGGCGAAGCGACTCCAGTTTCATCATCGCTGGTGGTGGGAGCTTCCCGTGACGTCATGCCTGGACATTCCTGGGGGGCCAGCGCCGCAAGATCACGGCCTGAACGATGGAGAACGCATTGTTGAGAAGGAAACCGAACATCCCGACCAGGACGAGCAGTCCATAGACTTGTCCGGACTGAAAATTACGCTGCGCCGCAATCATCAAGGCGCCGATGCCCTCGATCGACGTCAGGATTTCGACCAGCAGCGTCAGCACGATGGTCAGCGGCAGCGCGATCCGGATACCCAGCAGGATGGCCGGAACGACCGAGGGAATCACGATCAATCGCACGCGCTCGAACACCGACAGCCGCAGCGATGTCGAGACATCCAGCAGAATGGGATGAATGTGCTGGATCGCCGATGATGTGTTCAGCAAAATCGGCCACATCGCGGATAACGCCACGATGGTGAGCTTCATGCGCGCATCGTAGCCGAGGAACAGGATCGCCAGCGGCACGATGGCCGGCGGTGGCATCGCACGACAGAACTCCAGCAAGGGGCCCAGCGCGCGGCTGGCCTGCTGCGACATCCCGATCAGGACGCCGATCAGGACGCCCGCCACAATCGCCAGCACGAGCCCGACCACGATCGTCTGGATGGTCGCGACAGAGGCCGTCAGCAAACGGTCACCGGCGGCGAGCTGTATCAGGCCGGTCCACCACGTCGACGGCGGCGGAAAATACGGCGAGTTGCCGCTTTGGAATATCTGCCACAGGACGAGGAGAACAATCGCCGGCAGCAAGCCACGCGGCGACGGAAACTCCGACATCAACTGCCTGATGGATGCGAAGCGGATGCCCATCACGTCACCCGCCGCGGTGCGGTCGCCGGCCACAGCAACGACGTCAGACCAAGCACACCGGCATTGAGGATGACGCCAAGCACCCCCACCACCGCAATATAGGCAAACATAGCCTCCGGATGCAGCGCCTGCTGTTCCCGAACGATGCCGTATCCGAGGCCTTCGGGATTGCCGACGATCTCCGCGACGATGGCCATGACCAGCGCAAGGCCAAGGCTGATCCGGGCCCCGACGATGATCGAGGGCAAGGCAGCCGGCAGCAGCAAGTGCCTGATGATCTCATGACGGCTGAGCCGAAATGTCCGCCCGACATCGGTGAGGCGCGGCTGCACGTTGGCGATCCCGCCCATGGTGTTGATCATCACGGGCCAGACCGTCGGCAGCACGGTGACGACAAGTTCGGTCTGCAGGGAGAAGCCAAACAGCAGCAGTCCCAGCGGCGCAAAGGCGATGCCAGGCATCGGCCGCAGCACCTCGATGCTGGCGAGGCTGTAGCGCCGGACTAGCGGCGAAAATCCCAGCAACAGCCCGACGGATATCCCGATCAGCATGGCGATCGACCAGCCGATCGCGATCGACAGCAAGGTATGCAGCAGATCCTGCAGCAGGATGCCGTCCTTGGCGAGTTCGATGCCGCCGGCCAGGATCGCGGACGGCGCCGGAAAAAATTCGAAATCGATCACGCCGGCGCGAACCACGGCTTCCCACGCCAGCAAAACCAGCGCCAGCACCGCCAGGCCCGGCCAATTGATGCGGGAAACCGCGCGGCCGCTAGCCATGTCCGATCGCCTTGTGCAGGCGGTACCGGTATTCAAGGAATTCCGGCAGTTGCCGCGTCGCAATCTGGTCGCGCGGACAGGGAAGATCGATCGCGACGACCTGCTCGATCCGGCCGGGACTGCCATTTAACACCGCGACCCGGTCGCCGAGATAGGTGGCTTCCTCGATGTCGTGGGTGATGAAGACGAAGCTGGTTTTGGTCTGATCGCGCAGCCGCAGCAGCTCATCCTGCAGACCGGCCTTGGTCATGGCATCGAGCGCGGCGAACGGCTCGTCCATCAGCATCACCGCCGGGCGAAGTGCGAGCGCCCGCGCGATCTGCACCCGCTGCTGCATGCCCCCTGACAATTGCCAGGGATAATCCTCCGCACGGCCGAGCAGCCCAACGAGGTCGAGCGCTTGCCTGACCCGATCGGCGCACTCCTTGCGCGGCAATGCGCGCTCGATTCCAAACGACACATTGCTCGCGACCGTTCGCCACTGCAGCAGGGCGTTGGCATAGTCCTGAAAGACGATGACGACGTCCTCGGGCGGTCCGGTCATGACCCGACCCTTGACCAGCACCTCGCCGCCGGTTGGCTGCAACAGTCCGCCGAGCATCCGCAGCAGCGTCGTCTTGCCGGTGCCGGAGGGGCCGACAATGCTGAGGAACTCGGCGCTGTGAACTTCAAGGCTGATATCGGCAATGATCGGACGAGGCCCATCGCGCAACACCAGCGTCACGCTGGCCGACCGGCACTCAAATACAGGATCCGACATCTGAACAAGCGCGCCTTATTGAGCAACCACCAGCTTGGCGGGATCGACCGGGGTTGTCAGTTGACCGACATCGCGAAGGACGTTGGCCCACACGTCGATATCCCTCACCGTGATCGCGGTCCGGTAGGTCGGAAACGGCGTCGCCTTCACGACCGGCTCCGGGAGCTTGGTGTATTGGGCCACGATCTTGCGCGCCTCCTCCGGATTTTCCTTGATGAACGCGATGGCGTCGTCGAGCGAGGCCTTCCACGCGCTGACGGTTGCGCGGTTGTTGCGGGCCCAGTCGCCGGAGGAAATCCAGAACGGGAACAATACTTCCTTGCCGGCGCTCAATAGCGGCGCCGTCAGCGCGATGTTGCCCGCCGCTTTCAACGCCCCGACGAACGGCTCAACCGCTTCGACGGCATCGACGCGCTTGGCCTTGAGCTGATCGGCCATGTTCGGGAACGGCACTTCGACGGCGCGGATGCTGTTGGGATCGACGCCATTCTTCTTCAGCCAATACAGCACGGAGACGTGGATCACGCCGCCGATCGTCGGTGTCGCGATCAGCTTGCCGCTGAGGTCCTTGGCGGAAGTAATGCCGGACTCCTTCGAGACCATCAGTTGGGTCGAGGGATTGTCCTCGGTCTCAAACACCGACGCAGCGACCGCCACGACATCCAGTCCGCTGGAGACGGCCTTCAACAGGTCCGGCGCCGTGCTCGGCGCGAATTCGAATTGCTTGCCTACCGTGCCCGGCAATATTGAGAGGTTCTGGGCGACGCTCAACGTCACGTCGAGATTGTGCTTGGCGAAAAACCCCTTTTCCTTCGCGACCCAGGCCGGCAGCCAGGTGATGACAGGGATATAGGCCGCCCGCACCGCGATGGGCTTATCGGTCGGAGCTTGGGCAACAACCGGCGCAACCGGCATCAGCGCCAAGCCCGACAACAGCACGCAGGCCACCCGCCGGGTCACAGATCGCAAATCCATCACTCCCCCAAAATTCATAATTGATTTTTCTATGCGTAATAAGGCACAAAGGCCGGAGCGACGCAAGCACCTCCGTTTTGCGTTGAATTGTCGCGCATCTGTCAGGATCAACCGTGAAGCTTGATCTTCTTATTCCGGGTTTGCCTGCGAAGACCGATCACTTCCTGTTCGGGATTTGCACTCTGCTGCTCATCCGCGCCGGCGGGCGAACCATTCTGTTCGATACCGGCCCGTTCCGCATTCGGCCGATGCTGATCGCGACGCTGAAAGAGCGCGGGCTCACGCCAAGGGATATCGACACGGTTTTTCTGACGCATCTGCATTGGGATCATGTCGAAAACCTTGATCTGTTCGCCCACGCCGAGATCCTGACGCCCCAGGTCGAGTTCGACTATGCCGCCTCACCCCGCCCCAACGATTGGGGCACGCCGCCTTACGTTCGCGAAATCCTGCACGGCATGAAGGTGACGCTGCTGCCGGACCAGTCGCAGGAGATTTTCCCCGGCATTCGTACCTTGTTGCTGCCTGGTCATTCCGTCGGCCTGCAGGGCCTCGTGATCGACACCGGCGAAGAACGTGCGGTGCTCGCCAGCGATGCGCTGTGGTCGGCGCGCGATGCCATTCGAGGCGTTCCGGATGTTGCCTTCTTCGATCCCGCCAAGGCGCAGGCCAGCCTGGATCGAGCCCTGACAGCGGGAAGCGTGTTTTATCCCGGTCACGACCGGCCGTTCCGCATCACCAACGATGGGGTGAGCTACCTGACGCAATATCGCTACCATCTGAGCTTTCCGTTCCAGCCTTATGGCCAGAATCTCGACATCGAACTGTCCACCGAACGCTCCGGCCGCAAAGCGGTGGAGCAATGATGATGGCGCCCTCCCCGATCACCCTGCTGTTCACGGGCCTGCCGGCATCCGCCGACAAGTTTCTGTTGGGCATTTCCACGGTCGCGCTGGTTCGAACCGGCGGGCGCACCATCCTGTTCGACACCGGCCCCTACGCCTACCGGCCCATTCTGCAGGGACGGTTGCGGCACATGGGCATCGATTTTGCCGAGATCGATACGGTGGTGCTCTCCCACGTGCATTGGGATAATGCGGCGAACGCAGACCTGTTTCCGAGCGCCGAAATCGTCATTCACGAGCGCGAACTCGCTTATGCCGAGGCGCCGGATACGCATGACGCCAACACCCCCGCTTACGTTGGACGAGCGCTGCGCAAATTGCGGCTGCGCCCGATCTCCGGCGAACAGGACATCGCGCCGGGTGTCCGCATCGTCGAGCTTCCCGGACATTCTCCGGGATCGATCGGGCTTCTGATCGGCAACGAGCTTCTTGCAGGCGACGCCGTCACATGCGCCGGAGATGCGGTAGCCGGCCACGTGCAATATCAGCCTGCATATGACGATCGCGCGGAAGCGAGCCTGAGGAAAGCATTGGCGCTGGCCGAGATCATCTACCCCGGTCACGACCGACCGTTCCGGGTCGGACCGCGGGTTGAATACACGACGGACTATGCGATGCGCCTTCGGCTGTTCACCGACCCGGAAGGGCCCGACGAAGAAATTCAGATCGGATCGTTTGCCGCAAAATCCTTTGCAAGCTGGCCTTAAAGCTAATTTGCGTTGCGCCAAGCTTGAAAAAACAAGCCTTGAAAAAATAACGGCAATAATGCCGATCCCGGGGGAAACAGAATGAAAAGACTTCTAGCAGCCGCTGCCTTTGCGCTGTGTGTCTCATCCGCGGCGCAGGCCCAGGCCCCCTCGCCTCTGAATCTGATCATCTTTCCCGGCGGATTGAGCTGGCCGGTATTCGTCGCCGAAGACAAAGGCTTCTTCGAAAACGAACATCTTGCCGTCAAGGTGACGGAGACGCCCGGCTCGGTTTTTCAGGTCAAGGGAATCATGGCCGGCGATTTCGATATCGCCATGACGCCGTTCGACAATGTCGTCGCCTACCAGGAAGGCCAGGGCGAGACGACCTTCGATCCTCCGACCGATCTGTTTGCCTTCATGGGCGGGATCTCGAGCACCCTGCGGCTGATCGTGCGTCCGGAGATCACATCGTTTTCCGACCTGAAGGACAAGACGCTCGGCGTCGACGCCCTCAGCACGGGCTATTCGCTACTGATGTACCGGCTGCTCGACCACAACAATCTGCCGACGGGAAGCTATCGTCTTGAGCGCCTTGGCGACACCGCGTCGCGGGTCAAAGCCCTCACCGAAGGCAAGATCGCGGGCACCATGGTCAGTTCGCCGCAGGAAATACTGCCCGAACAAAACGGCTTCAAACGCCTCGGCGATATCCAGCCGATGCTGGGCAGCTATCAGGCGCTGTCAGGCGTAGCGAGACGATCCTGGGCCGCGACCCATCCGGAGCAGTTGAAGGCTTTCATTCGCGCCTATGTCGCTGCGAACGACTGGCTTGCCGATCCGCAACACCGCGCGGAAGCGGCCGAAATCTACGCCAAGCATATTCCGGATACGCCACGCGCCGTCATCGACAAGGCCTGGGACGCCATGCTGTCGAAATCCGAGGGATTCCAGCCGCACGCGAAATTCGACGCCAAGGGCGCCGAAACGGTTCTCGACATCCGCAATCAGTACGGCGTTCCGAAGAAGCAGCTCACGGATTGGCGCAAGTATGTCGACGAATCGTTCTACGAAGACGCCCAGAAGCACGGCTGAGTCTGATCTGACGGATCACGGTAAGAAACGAAGCCGCGCGGTTGATGCCGATTCTAAAAGCGGCGACGGACAAAGAGGCGCGCCGAGAGACAAGACCGGCGCCTCGTTAGTGGAAAATAAGTCGCTTTGGTTGCAGCTACCGCATTGGCTCCAGCAGACACTCAATCACGACCGGCGCATCGGCAGCGCTTGACAGGCGACGGCGGGAAATATCGAGCGTGCGGAAGCCATCTTTCGCACAGGTGATAATGACATTGTCGACCACCGCTTCCTTCCCAAAACTCGGAATCTTGAAGGAACCTTCGTCATTTGTGAAAGTGGACGTCTGTTGTTCGCCGAACTGAGCCTTCACCTTCACGCCTTGCATTGACCGCAAACTTCCGACTTCCTTGGCTTCGCCAAAGAAAGATGGACCATTATCGAGTTCATCACGTTCGGATACCGCTTCTCCCGCACCGGATTTCGACGGCGAAAGCATCGCGACGGCGCAACAGACAAGGATCACGCGCGGGATTGCCGAATTCCATCGCAACATATCTGTCCATTCCCTGAGAGGGTGCAACAAGCCGGCCGATACCTGACGTCTCAACGAATGAAAAAGTCACGGAAAAAGTAGGTGAAGATAAAGATAACCACGAGTGGAACGATCCACCCGAGCCGGAACTGAGCGGGCCAGCGACGTACGAATGGCTGAGTGAGCAAACTGACCGCGGTTGCGCCTAACGTCGAAGTCGCGAGCCAACCATACCAGTACATCGGCGGGCCTGTTCTCGCAGGTTGGGCCAGCCAGCCCCATTCCCCAAGCTTCGGATGGTAGGTGAACAAGGCCCAGTTTTCTGCGACCGCAAGCAGATAGATCACCGCAAATGCCGCAGCAAAGATTGGAAACACTTTTTCCAGGTTCATAGTCCGAACAGGCCCCTGATATTGTTGAGTACGTGACCGACGAGGAACGCGTACCAGACGATGAAACAAAGAATCAGTGTGACCGCGATCCGTGCGGATTTTGCGTCGGCTTCCGGTGGCCGGCGCCACAGCAGCCAATAGAGCGGCAACATGCCAAGGCCGACCGAGATGAATTGCTCCTTGATCTCAAAGGAGCCCACGGCCGGATATAATCGAGCGTTTTCGAGGTAGGTCCGAACCCCCACCCGGTATACCGGATAGATCGTGCCGCCAAGAATAGCGGTTGCGAGATACAGCGCGATATTCGCATTGGTATAGGCCGAGCCGGAGACGGCGCGAAACGAGCGAAAAATTCCGGTTCTGTTCCGTGAGGGCCAGGCGGCGGACATCGCTTGATGCGTGATACCGCCGAGCAGCACGACAGCGAGAAGGCCGTGCACAATTAGCAAGAACGTTGTCATGCCCTCTCCTTGATGCCTCGGGGCGCGAACAATAGAGACCACAGACCTGCAACAGGATGCAAGGTGTTCTGACCCGGTGCTAGTGTTTCGGCTCAAGATTGGAAAACGGACCCGCCGCATAGACGACCCTGCCACCAACCACGGTCATGAGAGATTCGATTTGTGCGATGCGAAGAAGTGGAACGTTGAAATAATCTTCACTCAGGACCGCGAGGTCTGCCAGCATCCCCGGACGCAGCCGGCCACGCCGACTTTCGTCATGGGCAAACCAGGCGCTACCCTCGGTATAAATGCGAAGCGCCTCCTCGCGGCTTGGAATCTCCTGCGCCCCGCGCGTAGCGATGCCATCGACCGTTCGGCCGTCCAGCATCCAGCGCAAGGACACGAAGGGACTGGGAATCATCACCCGATTGGCATCCGTGCCGCCGCCAACAGGAAGCGCGAGCCTGAGCGCCGAGACGATGGGCGGCGTCCGGCTCATTTGCGCCGGCCCGCGTTCGGCGATGTAGGACGGCGCGGAAAAATACAGCCCGTCCTGCATCAACCAGCCGACGCCGAGCGCCTTCATGCGCTGCAGCGAAGCATCGGACGCGTCATGCAGATGCGCGATCGACCAGCGCAGTTTCGCGATCGGCAGTTCCCGGTTCACCCGCTCGAGAACGTCGAGCAAATGGTGCACCGAGCGATCGTTGTTCCAGTGAACGGTCAGCGTCATGCCCTGAGTGGCGGCCCAGAGTGCCACCCGATAAAACCCCTCCTTGTCGGCGTCGGTCGGGTTTTCGTTGTTATACATGCCCCAGGTGACGCATTCGCCGATGCCGTTGAAACGCAATAAATCGTCACCGGTGCCCATCGGAAGAAACCTGGTGTAGGCCTGAAAATCCTCCAACTCCTTGCCCGGACGCGGAGCGAAGATGCTGTAGACGACGCGCAACGGCAGCGCTCGCTCCCGCCAGAGCTGGAACAAGGCCGCATAATCTTCCGGTGCAAGGTTGTGACCGCCTGGATCGATCACGCCGGTCAGCCCGAACTGGCTCAATTGGCGCATGTAGCGACGGGTGCCATCGATCGCTTCCGGCAATTGAGGCTTGGGCAAACGCGAATACAGCGAGATAATGGCGGCGCCCGGTCCGACGATCCAGCCATTGGCCGTGCCATCGCCATTGCGCTCGAATTTCGCAGAGGAAGGCAGATCGTCTTCGGATTTGATGCCAAGCATCTCGCGGCCCATGGCGTTGAGCAGGACCGAGCCGTAGAACAGCTGGACATAAACGGGATGATCAGGCGCCGCGGCGGCGATTTCCGCCTCGGTCGGCCGCCGGGATTCGGTGAACTGACGTGGTGTCCAGCCGCCAGCGACGATCAGCCATGCCCCGGGCTTGGCGTGGATGGCGACGGACCGGAGACGCTCCAATGCATCGGCAATGCTGGTCGTGCCGCTCCAGTCCACCTCGTCAGCATAACGGAAGCCCGCGCGAATGAGATGAATGTGAGAATCGATCAGGCCGGGGATCACCGTCCGTCCACCGAGATCGATAATTGTCGTGTCGGCTCCAGCAAGCTTCCGCATCTGGTCGTCGCTACCGGTCGCACTAATGCGATCGCCCGTAATGGCGAGTGCCTCCTTGACCGATGAAGTATCGTCCAGCGTTACAATCCTGCCGTTGACCAGCAGCATGTCTGCGGGGTCTGCCCGTAGCGGCATCGGCGCAAGGCACCCGAACGCGACCATGACGACAACGAAGCGTCCTATCAACGTGGTGGCAAACATTCGGCAGCATCCGGGAAATGAGACAAGCGCCAACCTCGCGCATTGAATGCCAATAGGCAGGACGGTGATAGAGCGTGATTGCGGACGCCTGCCGACAAATTTTGCTCCAGCCCGCATTTCCGGCGGACGGAAGGCTTGCTAGCTGCTGGCTGCAGAGCTTATGCTGATAACAACATAAAAACACTGCCCGGGAGGAGACTATGCGTCATCCGCTGCTCGCTGCCATCAGCGTGGCTTTCGCCATCACGCTTCCGGGAGCAGCTTTGGCGCAAGCGCCCGCCGCGGCGCTCACGGGCCTTGTTAGCTCAGCCGACGAAGCGGCGATGGAAGGCGTACTGGTCAGCGCCACCAAGGCCGGCTCCAACATCACGGTCACGGTCGTCACCGGCGCGGACGGCCACTTCAGTTTTCCGGCCAACCGGCTCGCACCTGGACAATACACCCTGGCCGTGCGTGCGGTCGGCTATCAGCTCGACGCGCCCAAGGCGGTCGAAATTCCCGACCAGAAGACCGCCACCCAGGACCTCAAGCTCGGCAAGGCGGCCGACCTCGCCGCCCAATTGTCGAATGTCGAATGGCTTGAAAGCGTGCCCGGCACCGATCAGCAGAAGGCTCAATTGCTCAATTGCGTCGGCTGCCACCGGGTCGAACGCATCATGCGCTCGAAATACGACACCGAAGGCTTCCTGACCCAGATCCTGCCGCGCATGCAGGGCTATGTGCAGCAGAGCCTGCCGATTCATCCGCAACTGCGCCCGGCCGAGCGCCTGATGGAAGAACAGGGCGAAGACCGCGTCGAGATTTATCGCGCCGTCGCGCAATATCTGAGCACGATCAATCTCAGCACCACGGATAAATGGAAATATGAGCTGAAAACCATGCCGCGGCCGAAGGGCCGGGCGACGCGCGTGATCTACACCGAATACGATCTGCCGCGCGAGGAAATCTCGCCGCATGACACGATCGTGGCCAAAGACGGCACGGTCTGGTTCTCCAGTTTCGGCGAGCAGAATCTCGGCCGGCTCGATCCCAAAACCGGTAAGGTCACCGAATTCCCCTATCCCATGCAGCGGCCGGATGGCCCGACCGGGAGTCTCGGCCTGCGTGCTGACGGCGCCGGCAATCTGTGGCTCGGCAACATGTACCAGGCGGCCATCATCAAGTTCGATCCGAAGACCGAGAAATTCCAGTTCTGGACCCTGCCGGCCGAACAGAATATCCCGGCGGCACAGGTCAATATGGTGAGTCCGCAGCACTCCGATGTCGACGGCAAGGTCTGGACCCAGAACAATGGCTTTGCCGGCGTGCATCGCCTCGATATCGCGACCGGCAAGATCGAGACCTGGGAGCCCTTCAAAGGTTCGCCGAAAGGGCAGCCCCACAACATCTACGATGTCATCCCGGACTCCCACAACAACGCCTTCTTCACGGATTTTCGTCAGGGGCAGATCGGGCGTATCGATGCAAAGACCGGCGAAGTCTCGCTATTCCAGACGCCGACGCCGCGCTCCGCGCCACGCCGCGGCAACATGGACCCGCAAGATCGCCTATGGTTCGGCGAGTATCGGGCCGACCGGATCGGGATGTTGGATACCAAGACCTACGCCTTCAAGGAATGGAAGCTTCATACGCACTGGGCCGCGCCGTATGACGTCGTACTCGACAAGAACGAGAACGCATGGACCGGATCGATGGTGACCGACCAGGTGACGCGGCTGAACACCAGCACCGGCGAAATGGTCGATTATCTGATGCCGCGTCCGACCAACATCCGACGGGTTTTCGTCGACAACTCGACGACGCCGGTGAGCTTCTGGGTGGGCAGCAACGACGGCGCCTCGATCGTCAAAATCGAACCGCTGGACTGACCCGGCAGCAGGGGCTTGCCGGAATGACGCCAGAGAAATTCATCGGCGGCCTGACGCTGCTGCGTCAGGCCAGATTGCCGGAATATTTCTCCAGCAGCTTCCAGGCTTCGGGCCCGAATTTATCGCGCCATTCGGAATAGAAGCCGGCCTTGGTCAAGGCCGCGCGGAAAGAGGACGGATCCGGTTTGTTGAATACCAGGCCCTTCTTTTCCAGGTCGCCCTGCAGCGATTGGTTGAGCCGCAGGTTTTCCTTGCGCTGATCGAGTGCCGCCCGGTTGATGTTGCGGGCGACGATATCCTGCAGGTCCCTGGGCATGCCCTCGAACGCCCTGGTGTTGGCGAGGCACCAGTAGCCATCCCACATATGATTCGTCATCGAACAGTATTTCTGGACTTCGTAAAGCTTGGCGGAATCGATGGAGACAAGCGGCGTCTCCTGGCCGTCCACCACCTTGGTCTGGAGCGCGGAATAGACCTCACCGAAATTGATTCCGGTCGGCGCTGCACCGAAAGCCTTGAACAACGATGTCCATAGCGGACTGATCGGCACCCGGATCTTGAAACCGGTCAGATCGTCAGCGGAATTGATCGGCTTCAAACTGCTCGTGACCTGCCGGTAGCCGCTGTCCCATATCTTTTCCATCGGGGTCAGGCCGCGCGCGCGGATTTCCTTCCGGACCAGATCGCCGAGATCGCCGTCCATCGCGCTCCAGGCGGTGTCGGAATCCTTGAAGGCAAATCCCAGCCCGTTAATGGCGGCAACGCTGACCAGCGAGGACAATACGAGCGGCGAGCAGGTGAACAATTCCAATGCGCCGGAGCGCAACTGGGACAGCATGTCGGTGTCGCCGCCCAGCGCGCTGTTCGGAAACATGTTGATCTCGACGCGACCGCCGGTCTCTTCCTTGATGCGATCGACCGCCTGCTGAAACCCAACCGTGACCGGATGGTTCGCCGGCACCTGATTGCCGTATTTCAAAGTGAACTCGGCCGCGCGGGCGCGCCTTGGCAGAATGCTTGCTGCCGGCAGTGCTGCAACAGCGGCCGCCGACCTCAACACCACGCGTCGGGTCACTCTCATCTGAACATCTCCATCCCTTTTTCGGCCCTGCGGCCGTTGTCGATCGGCTCTGTGGCGATCGAATTGGAGAAATTGTCGCAATTCCCCGGAGCAAAGCCAAGGGTTCGGGCATGCCCTCAACGCAGGGCCGATAGCCGGAGCCTGCCAGCAACGCACGCGAGATCGTCGTGCAGCCGAATGACGTGGTGACATTGGATACCGGGTGCCGACGTTGCCTCGGGCCGCCGAATGATGTCAAATTGCAACCAAACATTCTAACTCAACAAAAAAATGCGGCCAACGCGCCACACATCACCGGGAGGGAGACACATGATAACCGCCAAAAACCTATCCGTGCTCGCGGCACTCGCGGGCACGCTGCTGTCATCGACAGGCGCCTCGGCCCAGATATCGGACGACGTCGTCAAGATCGGCGTCCTCACCGACATGAACGGCCCGGCGTCCACGCCGACCGGACAGGGCTCGGTCACCGCCGCGCAAATGGCGGTCGACGATTTCGGCGGTACAGTATTGGGCAAGCCTGTTACGGTGATCGTCGGCGACCATCAATTGAAAGCCGATATCGGCGCCGGCCTGGCGCGCCGCTGGTATGATACCGAGCAGGTCGACCTGATCGTCGACGTGCCGGTCTCGGCGGTCGGGCTTGCGGTGCAGAACGTCGCCAACGAGAAAAAGAAGCTGTTCATCACCCACTCGACGGGCGCCGCCGATTTCCACGGCAAATTCTGCTCGCCCTACGCCATGCAGTGGGTGTTCGATACCCGTGCGCTCGCGGTCGGCACGGCGGAGGAAGTGGTCAAGCGCGGCGGCGATAGCTGGTTCTTCATCACCGACGACTACGCGTTCGGACACTCGCTCGAGAAGGACGCCGCCGCCGTCGTGACCAAGAACGGCGGCAAGGTGCTGGGTTCGGTGAAGCCGCCATTCGCGACGCCCGACCTGTCATCGTTCATCCTGCAGGCGCAGGCGTCCAAAGCCAAGATCATCGGCATCGCCGGCGGTCCTCCGAACAACATCAACGAGATCAAGACCGGTTCGGAGTTCGGCATCTTCAAGGGCGGGCAGCAGATGGCGGCGTTGCTTGCGCTGATCACCGATATCCATTCGCTCGGGCTGCCGGCCGCGCAGGGCTTGTTGCTGACGACGTCGTTCTACTGGGACATGGACGACAAGACACGGGAATGGTCGAAGCGCTATTTCGCCAAGATGAACCGGATGCCGACGATGTGGCAGGCCGGCGTCTACTCCTCAGTGATGTACTATCTCAATGCCATCAAGGAGACCGGCACCGACGAGCCGCTCAAGGTGGCAGCCAAGATGCGCGAAAAACCGATCGAGGATTTCTTCGCCCGCAACGGCAAGCTGCGCGAGGACAATCTGATGGTCCACGATTTGATACTGGTGCAGGTCAAGTCGCCGGAGGAATCAAAATATCCGTGGGACTATTACAAAATCCTCGCCCATATTCCCGGCGACGAAGCTTTCGGTCCGCCTGACCCTGCCTGCCCGCTGGTCAAAAAATGAGGTGGATATCATCGAAGCGCCGTCGATAGCGGCGCGAGACCCCCGTTATCGAGGAACAACACGCGGCGCTGAAGCCTGGCCGTACGGCAGACCATTCTTATCGCGTGAGGGGCTCGTGCTGTCCGTGGCGACGGGATGCTTAGCCCGCAACCTGCGAGGCTGCCGACATTAGTTCTTGGGGACTCGGCGCCCCGAACATGCGATGCCCGGCTTCTGGAACTTCGGTAAAGCTCCAACGCACAATACCCTCCCGGTCAAGCAGGAATTGGCCAAAGAGCTGGCCTTGGCCGGTTGCCTTCATTTGTTCGTCGGCCTCGGTCATTTCGTAGCCGTCTTTGGTGTTGAGAGCATCAGCCGCCGCCATCGGATTCATCGGCTCGGGCAGCTCGCTCGGCAGGTCCATCCGCATGCTCATCACGGCATTCATTCCCAACTTGCGCGGCCATTCGGTTTCGCTCTCCGTGAACTCGAGTTTGGGCAGGCCGAACGCGCGGTGCGATATCCGCTCGGGGTCGGACGCGGCAAGCAGATTGGGCAACGGATGATAACGGAAATAGAGCCGCGCGCGCTCGATCGGCGTATTGACCACCGTGAGGCTTTCGACGCCTTTCTCGCGCAGGGCAGTGTCAAGTTGCGCCTGTGCCGCGATATGGCGCCGGCAGAACGGGCAATGCAGACCTCGAAACAGGCCGACCAGTATCGGGCTCTGACCGCGAAAGTCATCCAGCGCGATCTTTCCCTGGCGCGTGATGGCGTCCAGCACAATGTTCGGTGCGCGGTCGCCCGGTTGAAGCGGCCCATCGACGTGACGATCTGGCATGATTGACCTCCTTCACTCTTACTAATCAAGAAATGGCAGTACGAGCAGCCCATGGGGATCAAGCCCGTGCCGGGCGCAGACGTCATGGGCCAAAGCAAAATAACGCTCGGCCTCGGGCATGTCGCCTCGATCAAGGTTCAGCGTCGCAAGGCCATCATAGCACGGAAAGAGCTGCTGCGGCTCGCCCGTTTCTCCTGCCACCTCAATTGCCTCATTGTAACAGCGGGCCGCGAGTTCCGGCTGGCAATGGCATTGATAAATTTGCCCGAGCACAATCAATGGCACAGCGAGATGCTCGCGCTGATCCAGCGCCCGGTCGAGTTCGATCGCCTGTTCGGCAGCCGGCACGCCCTCCTCGGCACATCTGTCCGTGTAGGTGCAACAAGCGACAGCAAGATTTGCAAGAAGACGCGCCTGAAAGCCGAGATCGCCGATACGGCGCGCGACATCAAGGCCGCGCCGGCACACCTCTATGGCTCGCGCCGGGTCGACTATCGTGTAGAGCACACTGAGATTAGTGTAACCGCGGCAGGCTGCGTTGAGAAGGCCGGCGGCTTCGGCGGCTGCGACACTTTGCTCCACCTCGTGCACGGCCTCTTGGCTTCGCCCGAGCCGCGCCAATGCAACACCTTTGGTGTTGAGAGCCTCCGCGGTGGCGCGAGCGGCTTCGAGTCCGGCTCGCTTATCCAGGTCCGGAGGCACGGATCGAGCGTAGGCAAGAGCCTCCTCTGCCCACTTCTCGGCCGCTGCATGATCTCCCATGCGAAACGCGAGGTGGCCGCGTTCCTGCAGGAGCTGCGCCCAATCGATCGGTGCGTCCATCCCTTCGAGCAATGCGGCTGCCTCGGCGTAATGCGCCTCCGCCTTGTTGCGCTTGCCGGCGTCCCACAGCGATCGGCCGAGCTTGCGAAGTATCCGCGCTTCGGCGGCGCGGTCCCCCGCGGCGCGGTGGGCCTCCAACGCCGTCTGGTAATGTTCCTCGGCCGTGTTGCGCCGGCCTGCCGCCCCACACAGGTCGGCAATTTGCTCGTATAGCGCAAGCCGCTCCGGTTCTTGATCGCCAGCGGTCAACAAAACAGCGAGCGCCTGCTGATAAAGACGAATGGCGTCATCGTTGGCATAAATCGCGCGTGCTCGATCGCCGGCCGCGCTCAGGTAACGCGAGCCCTTCGGCTTGCTCGCACTCAGGCTGAAATGATGTCCCAGCAGTATGAGGTCTTCGAGCCGCTCGGGATCGTCTCCATACAACCGCTCCAGAGTTGCTCCGACCCGGCCATGTATCTCGGTGCGTCGCTGCAAAAGCAGATTTTGATAGATCACATCCTGAAGCATGGTCTGCGTGAAACGATAGGGTTGCAGAGAAATCGAATTCGCACCCGCGACCTCCTCGATAACCTCGGCGTCGCACAGAAGTTCAAGCCCTGCTTCTGCTTTGGCCGGCTCGGTCGCTATGGCAGTGAGCAGAGCGGCATCAAAGTGGGGGCCGATGACCGCGGCCTCCTGGGCCAACCGGCGCACTTCATAAGGCAGCCGGTCCAGTCGCGCCAGCAACAACGCCTGAATGCTTGCGGGGATGTCCGCAGTTGCTTCATCGGACTTGATCCGCCAATGCGAACCGTCACGTTCCAAGGTGCAGGCTTCAATGAGCCCGCGTATGATTTCCTCAATGAAAAGTGGATTACCGCCCGCGCGGTCAAGGATTCGATTGAACAGGTTTCCAGGTGATTCACGCCAGCCGTGACTGAAGAAGGCTGCGAGCAGGCTCTGTCCGTCAGCGACGCCGAGAGGTGGCAGCCGAAGGGTTGTATGGCTGATTCGACCCGAGCCAGACTGATCCATTTCAAGCATTGGCCGGTGTGTGAACACCAGCATCAGCCGCGTGCGCTCCAGCCGATCCATCAGGAACCTCAGCGCCTCAAGAGACACGGCATCGGCCCAGTGCAGATCCTCGACGATGATCAGTAGGGGCGATCTGGCCAGACGCCGTTCGAAGACGGTACGGATCGCGAAAAAAATCTGCCGCCGGAGCTGTTCCGGCTCAACATGCTGCAGCTCAAGATCGGGGACATCGAGACCCAGAACATAGAAATAGAGCGGCATCAGGCGCTCGACCTCTTCGGCCGGCAGGCCAAGCTCGGTCAGTGCTTCGGACAGTTTGGCCTGCGTCTCTGCGGTCGAAGCCTTCTGCGCGATGCCGTAAGCGCTGCGCAGCACCGCGGCAAGGGTACCGTAGGATTGTTCACCCAGCGGCGAGCAAATAGCCCGCCGGATCGCCACGCCTGCGAAGCGGTCCTCATCGCCAACGCGGGCAACGAACTCATTCGCCAGGCGTGACTTTCCGATGCCGGCTTCGCCGACCAGCCGCACCAGTTGAGCCGCCCCTCCACAGGCCAGATCAAGACAACCCGTCATACGTGCTACTTCCGCATCGCGCCCGATCAACGGCGCGCTTAGGCCAAGCACTTCCAGCCCTCGTGCTGCACGCGGCGCGTCGAGCGGTCCCTTCAGACGATGGACCAGAACGCTGCCCACCTTGCCGCGAAGCGCAACGTCGCCAAGTGATTCATACGCGAATGCATGCCGCGTGAGGCGGAAGGTAAGCGGTCCCACCAGTACTTCGCCCGAGGGGGCCATCGACTGCAATCGTTGAGCGGTGTTCACCGTGTCGCCGGTCACTGAATAGGATTTGGTAGCGCCCGCACCGAGTCCACCCGCAACCACGTGCCCGGTGTTGATGCCGATATGCAGAATGAGCGGCGAACCGGCGCATACCTTCGAACGTTCTCCCAGTTGCGCCGTCCGCCTGATCATGTCGAGGGCCGCGCGGACCGCGCGCTCAGGGTCGTCTTCGTGCGCGGCCGGCGCACCAAACAGCGCGAGCAGCGCGTCGCCGATGAATTTGTCCACGAAGCCGCCAAAATTTTGCACCGCTGCGGTCAACTCCTCGAACAATTCGTTCTGGAAAGCCTGCATGACTTCCGGGTCGAGCCGCTCGCTCATCGTGGTGAAGCCACTGAGGTCGGCAAACAGCACGGTAATGGTGCGGCGGTTCGATTCGGTATCGACCTTGTGGGGCTTTGGCCGAAATGCCTGCTCTGCCTCGACCGCCGGGTTCGGCGTCGGCGCAGGTGGATGGGCGTCCATTGGAGCTATCGCCGGAATCGCCGGTGATGACGGCTCCCTGCCGGCTTTGGGGACGTCACCGACCAAGGCGCCACATTTCGGGCAATACGCAAAATCCGGTGCGCACATATAGCCGCAGCCGGGGCACGAACTCGGCTGCTTCGTGCCGCACTTCGGGCAGAAAGCAAAGCCGCTCTGAACCTCGGAGCCGCAACGGTGGCAGTTCATGGATCAAAACCTCGCGGAAAGCCGCGATGGCGCGATCTAACTTGGGTCCCGTCGAACGGGCCCTGGATCCTCGGTCAGAATGGGCCCACACCGCCGAAACAGCAAGTGGTGATTGCGGCGTCGCGGTTCTGAGTTAGCGCACCGCATGACTTCCGGTATTGGCAGATTCTTTTTGCAAAGAGTCCGCCGTGACCGATGATGCGGCGGACCCCGTTAAAAATACGCGATCAGGCGCCCGGCGCAGACGGCGCTGAGCCACAGCAGAAGCGACACGAGCGCAGTGAGTTTAGCGCCGCCGGACGCTTCGGCGCGCCAGAGCGCAACACGCCGCCACGGGCCGGCATGCGCGATCACGATATTGACCAGCGCCGCCACAATCAGCAGCAGCTTGGTCTGGAACGCAGGATTGCGCACGACATGCGCCGCATCGGCGCTGAACAACAGGAATCCCATGCTGATCGCGAGCAGAAAACCGAAGCGCGACAACGGCAGCAGCAATTGCGCCATCGGCTGGATCGGAATCGCGCGCCCCAATCCAAGCAACCTCAAATCAAGCGCCAGGATCGACCCCACCAGCACAACGAAGCCGAGGATGTGCAGGATCTCGACCGCGGGATAAAGCGCGGGTGAGCTGCGCATCACATGACCGAGCGCGCTTTCCTGCAAGGCCACGAAGATCGGCGCGGCCGGCTGAGGTTCCACTCTGGTCTACCGCAATTCGATACGTTTGCCGTCGAGAATGATGTATTCCACGCGCGCCTCGTCCGGATTGCTGGTATTGGGATAGCCGAACACGGTGCAGGTCTTGCCAGGCGCGATGCCGTCCGGCGTGATGCCGCGCCGCTGCATGCGCGAAGGCGGCGCCAGGACGAAGTGCCAGTGTTTACCTTCGACCTCCATCTCGATCTCGCAATGCGGATTCTCGTAGGTCGATTTCAGGATTTCGCCGGTGACGGTGAACGACTTGGACGTGTCGTATCCACCCCAGCCGTGATGAGCGATCGCCACACCCGGAGCAAGAGCAGTCGCCAGCGACAGGAACAAACGACGGGTGATCGAATGTCATAGGCTGCCTCCGCAATATGAAGGGCAACACCGATCCGGCTTCATCATAGCGCGGCTTGCGTCAACCCTCAAATGCCCCGGCTGCGCAGGCCGCCAGCGCGGCGGAGAAACGGCGCGCCGCGACAACCTGTGACGCCGACTCGGGCGGAACGAACCTCGGCGTTGATTGTTCCTTCTGCACTGCAAAAACGTATTTGATTGCCGATACACTGCACGTGCGTCACCGAGAGTGAAAAGGACATGCGATGACCGATGTCCCTGTCAACGCCGGCATTCAATCAAGCGGCGCCGAACCAAGTCTTCATAGGGTCATGGGCCCCTGGCTGCTTTTGCTTTTTATAGTCGGCGATATTCTCGGCACCGGGATTTATGCGCTCACAGGCCAGGTTGCGAAGCAAGTGGGGGGTGTCGTTTGGCTGCCTTTCGTGATTGCTTTTGTGGTCGCACTTGTGACCGCGTTCAGCTATCTCGAGCTGGTCACGAAATACCCGAAAGCGGCGGGCGCTGCCCTCTATACTCATAAAGCTTTTGGTATCCATTTTATCACGTTCATCGTTGCGTTTGCGGTGATGTGCTCAGGTATCACCTCGGCGTCGACTGCTTCTCGGGCTTTCGCCGCGAACATGTCGAATGCGATGGGGCTCAACCTGTCGGGTTTTGGCATTACGGTCACCGGTCTCGCCTTCATGGCAATAATTGCTGCGGTCAATTTCCGCGGCGTCGGCGAAAGTGTGAAGGCCAACGTGGTTCTCACCTGCGTAGAGCTGACGGGACTGCTGATTATTATCGTCATTGGCCTTTGGGCGATCGGGTTGGGCCAAGGCGATGTTTCGCGCGTCATTCAGTTTCGTTCGAGCGCGGACGGCGGCATGTTCTGGCCGGTGATCGCGGCGACCACGCTCGCATTCTTTGCCATGGTAGGCTTTGAGGATTCGGTCAACATGGCCGAGGAATGCAAGGATCCAACCCGTCACTTCCCAAAGGTGCTGCTTGCGGGTCTCGCGATTACCGGTCTAGCATCTATGTTCTTGTCTCGATTTCGGCGATCACGCTGGTGGCGCCAGAGCAACTGGGCGAGGGCGAGACACCCCTTCTGAAAGTGGTTCAGCAAGGCGCACCAAATTTTCCACTTTGGATCTTTGGCTTCATCACCATGTTCGCCGTGGCAAATAGCGCGCTCATCAATATGCTCATGGCCAGCCGCCTTGTGTATGGCATGAGCCGCGAGCATGTCCTTCCGCCAGCCCTCGGCAAAGTGCACAAGACGCGGCGTACGCCTTATAGTCGCCATTGGTTTCACGACGCTGCTGGCATTTGCACTGATCACTTTTGTCGGCGAGGTGCCTGCACTCGGAGGCACCACGGCGCTCCTTTTGTTATGCGTTTTCACAGTGGTAAATGTTGCGGTCCTGGTCCTTCGGCGCGATCCTGTGAATCACCAGCATTTTCGCACACCGACAATTCTGCCGATCTTGGGCGCTGCGTTTTGTGCTTTTCTGACAGGTCCCTGGACCGGCCGTGACTTTGTTCAGTACCGCGTCGCCGGTGTCCTGCTCGCGGTTGGCATCGTTCTTTGGTTCGTAACGGTGATAATCAACCGGTCGACCGGGGTGAGGAGAGCGGAGCCAGATATGGAAAGTTTAGGTCGCGGCGGACCCGTCAACTAAGTGATGTTCCGTGAACGATCGTCGAGTGGCAATATTTCGGCCGAGCACTCGAATGTCCATTTTCGCGCCAAAAGCATCCCTGATGTTAAGTCTTTAGGGAAGGATGCAACATCGAGTTCACGTCACCGTCAATTCAGGCTGCGAATTCAGCACACGCCTCCATGGCGCAGCGAGATGAGTTGGTTGCCACCCGCATATCGACGTTCTGCGAACCCGCAGCCGTGCCTTCGAGGGTCAGCATCTCTCCGACCCAAATTGGCTTCCTGGCCTGAAACGTGAAGCTGGTCACCGGACGCCGCGATTGCTGCCATAACTCCTCGAGCAGCAACAGCGCGGCAAGCCGTCCCGGAACCAGCCGCTCGGGATAACGCTCGACCTCGGTGGCATAAGCATGATCGTAGTGAATTCTATGCGCATTGAAGGTTGCCGCGGCAAAGCGAAACACCAGCACCGAATCGGCGGCGATGTCCCGCTTCCACGTGAATTCGCGCCGGTCAGCCCGATCGACCGACGTCTTATTCGCCATCGCTCGCTCTGCGCCGCGATAGACGAACGAATGTTTCTCAACAACGTGACCGCCGCTTTCGGACTCCAGGGTGTGACGGAGGGTCACGAAGACCATTTGGCCGCTGTTGCCTTCCTTCGGCGTAATGGCCTCGATGACCGACCGCCGCCGGACCTTCTCACCCACCAATAGCGGTTGCCGGGCGTCGACTTCGATGCCGGTGAACATGCGTCGCGGCAACGGTACCGGCGGCAGGAATTCTCCGATTTTCGGATGTCCATCCGGACCCAGTTCCGAACCAGCCTGCAAAGGCTGAAACAATGTCCAGTGCCAACACGACGGCAGCGGTTCGCCCCCGCGTGGAGGCGCCAGCCTGCCGAGCACGGCAGCGAGCCGTTGAGCATCCCTCGAGCTTGCGACATCCTCGGCGCTCTGCTCGCGGCCCACCCAGTCCGGCAGATGTTCGAAATTCATTTGATCGGCTCAAACACGGGAAGCGAGGCTTCTTCGATGTGAAGATATCTCACCATCACCGGCATGCCGATCCGCGCGTCCTGCGGCGGGCAATTCACCAGTGTGCTCATGAGGTGCGCGCCTTCCGCCAGGCGGATATTGGCGACGACATAAGGCACTGCGTCGGCAAATTCCGGGCTCGGCGCACGATGCACGATCGTAAAAGAGTGCACGGTTCCCTCGCCGCTACACACTGTCCAATCCAGATCCCGCGAATGACAATTCGTGCAGAGCGGCCGCGGATAGAACTGAAAACGGCCGCAGCTCGCGCAACGCGGAATGCAAAGCCTTTCCTCGCGGGCCGCCGACCAATAGGGAGCCGTGCGTGGATCGGGAACGGGAAGCGGACGCACCATGGATCACTCACCTAGTTTGGACTGTTTCCGAGTATCAACGTGCAGTGGACGCTCGCCACGCCGCCGTTGCCGTGCACCAATGCGAGCTGCGCATTCTCGACTTGGCGCGCGCCGGCGTCTCCGCGCAGCTGACGCACCGCCTCCACCACGTGGAAGAAACCGCCGGGAAGCCCAGGATGACCACCGGACAAGAGGCCGCCATGCGTGGTCACGGGCAGCTCCCCGCCAACCCGGATGCGTCCGCCCTCGACGAAGCGGCCGCCCTCTCCTTTCGGACAAAAACCAAGATCTTCGAGCTCGACAATGAGGGTGATGGTGAAGCAATCGTAGATCTGCGCGACGTCGATATCGCTGCGTTCGACGCCGGCCAGTTTGAATGCGGCATTGCCCGACTCGACGGCTCCCGTGGTCGTGATGTCCTCGGTATCGCCGATATGACTGTGGCGCAGACCATAGCCCTGGCCGCGGAGATAGACCGCCTTCCGTGGCAGATCGCGCGCGCGGTCCGCCGCGGTGACAATCACGGCAGCCGCCCCGTCCGATACCAGGGCGCAATCGAGCATGTGCAGCGGGGCCGTAATCATATTCGACCGCAGCACGTCGTCGACCGTGATCAGCTCGCGCTTGTGAGCATTTGGGTTAAGACTTGCGTGGTAGCGCATGGTCACGGCCACCTCCGCCAATTGCTCGGAGGTCGTACCAAACTCGTGCATATGCCGCTGCGCGATCAGCGCATACAGCGACGGGACCAAAGGTCCGTAGGGCACTTCGAATTGCGGATGCGCGCTGCCGACCTCCGCCAGGCTCTTGACGGCCTGCGCCCGGGAGCCGTGCGACAGCAGATTTTGCCCCGCGACGCAGAGCACGGTATCGCACTGTCCGGATTCGACGGCCATGACGGCGTGGTGAATCATCGCCGCGCCGGAAGCGCCGGCCAGATCTTCGGTCGCAAGAAACTTCGGCTTGATGCCGAGAGCGCTTGCGACAACGCCGCACGGCATATTCCAGCGTTCGACACGCAACGGCGTCGTGATCAACCCGTCGATGTCCGAAAACCGGATGCCCGCATCCGCTGCCGCCGCCAGGGCGGCGTCGGCCTGCAATTCCAGCGCCGAGCGGTCGGGGACCCGTCCGACGCGGCTTTCGCCAATGCCAACAAGAGCTGCGCGCCGATGCATCATCCGAGCCCGCCCATGGCCACCACGGCGCCGGTCTTGACGAGATCGCGGGCGATCACGATCCGCTGAATTTCGGAGGCGCCCTCGCCGACGCGATAGTGGCGCACGTCGCGATAGAAACGTTCGACCGGGAAGCCGCGCATCACGCCCATGCCGCCGAAGATCTGCACCACCCGATCGGAAACCCGCCCGACCATCTCCGAGCAAAACACCTTGCACATGCTGCCGGCACTGCCGACGTCTCGTCCTTCGAGGAACTTGCCCAGCGTATCGTAGGTCATCGCGCGTGCGGCTTTGATCTCGATGGCGGAATCGACCAGCATCCACTGGATGGCCTGCCGGTCGATCAAGGGACTGCCAAATGTCATCCGCTGCTTCGCATGCTCGGTCGCCATTGCCAACAGGCTCTCGGCCGCGCCGATGCAGCAGCAGGATACGTTAAGTCGCCCGTTATTCAGCGATCCCATCGCGATCTTGAAGCCCTGGCCGACCTCGCCGAGAACGGCGCTGTCAGGCAGCTCGCAGTCCTCGAAAGTCAGTTCGGCGAGCTTGATGACGTCGGATGCGATCGTGGTATCGACGCGTGTCACCGAGAAGCCCGGCGTGTCCTTGTCGAGCAGGAACGCGGTGATCCCGCCGCGCGCCCGCTTTTCCGAGTCCGTCACCGCGATCACCATGATGCAATCCGCGATGTGACCGCCGCTGATGTAATGCTTGCGGCCGTTGAGAACCCAGCGATCTCCCTTGCGCACGGCCTTGGTCGTCATCGCGGCCGGATCGGAACCGCCGCCCGGCTCCGTCAACGCAAACGCCGACTTCAACTTTCCGGCGGCAAAGCCGGTGAGATATTTCTGCTTCTGTTCCGCCGTGCCGAAGCGGGCGATTGCAATCGGCGTCATGCCGCTGGTGTAATTCGACATGATGGTGAAAGCCCGATGGCAGCGGCTGAACTCCTCCATCATGAGGCAGTATTCGGCAACGCTGAGACCGCCGCCGCCAAACTCCACCGGCAGCCGCATGCCGTGATAACCCTGACGCCCGAACAGCTCCCATAATTCGTCGGGAAAGGTCCCCGTCTGGTCGATCACTTCGGCCCATTTCGTGAGTTCGCGGGTGGTGAACTCGCGAACCGCCTGGCGCAACTCGCGCAGCTCCGGCGTCAGATCAGTGTCCATGGAACGAAATTTCCTTTTCAAGTGCGTGACTGTGTCAGGCCTCGGCGGTTGCCGATGATGTCGTCAGCCTTGCGGGGGATGAGGGTGGAGAAGCGGCTGGGCGCGCAACGCTTCGGCACCGGCGGCGTCAATCACCTTGCGGCGGTTGAGATTGATCCATCGCTTGTTCAGGGCATAGGGGAGCGGCGGCTTTTTTGCCAACGCCGCAGCCACGCGATCGCCCTCCTCCGCGAGGATCCCGAATGCCACGGCCGACTTGATCAGGCCGGCGTCCGCCGCCTCGCGATAGGGCATTCGCCGTCCACTGAGGACAAGATCGGCGGCCAGCATCTCGCCGCTCATCAGCTTGATGCACTCGTAGCCGAGAAACGTCGGCATGCCGACGTCCACTTCGGGCAACTGCAGGAACGAGTCGTCGCGCGCAATGACGACATCGCACAACAGCGCCAGCATGATGCCGGCGCCACTGGCGACACCGTTGAGGACCGCGACGAGCGGCCGCTCGAAGTTCAGGACCGCATCCAGGCACCGCATCACGCGTTGCCGCCGGTTTTCGGCCAGCGCTTTCGAGGAAAGCTCTTTTGGATTCTTCAGGTCGACTCCGGCGCAGAATACCCGCTCGCCGGAGCCGCTCAGGATCACCGCCCTGGTGCCTTCATCCTGAGAAATCGCGGCCAGAGCGGCCACAAACGCGTCGGCCAGTCCGTCATCGATCGCGTTCGCGGCTTGCGGCCGATTGAAGGTCACCCGCGCAACGCCGCCCGGCGAAGTCTCCACGGTCAGAGCTGACGTGGCGCTCATGTCGCGGCAACCTTTTGCCTGGTCGTGACCAGCGCATCGATAACGCACGGCGCCTGCCCTTGCGGGTAGACGAACAGCGGGTTGATATCGAGCTCGTCGATTTCGTCGGCAAAGTCGGCCGCCAACCACGACAGGCGCGAGATGAGACCGCAGAGCGCGGCCATGTCGACCGGCTTCTGTCCCCGAACGCCCTCCAACAACCGATAGGCCCGAAGTTCCCGCAGCATGGAATGGGCGTCGTCGATCCCGATCGGCCCGACGCGGAAGGAAACGTCGCGCAAGACCTCGACGTGAACCCCGCCCAATCCAACCATGATCGCCGAACCGAAGGTCGGGTCCGGCGCGATGCCGAGGATGAGTTCGTTTGCGCCGGCGGGCGCCATCGCCTGCACCAGCACCCCGTCGAGCGCCGCATCCGGTGCATAGGAACGCGCGGCGCCAATCACCTCGTCGAAAGCTCGGGCAATGTTCTCGGCACCCTCGATTCCGAGCCGCATGGCGCCGGATTCGGTCTTGTGCAGGATCTGCTTCGACTCGATCTTGAGCGCAACCCGCCCGCCGATCCGTCGATAGATCGCAACCGCCTCTGCCGCAGCTTTGGCGAGATATTCCTCGGTGACCGGAAAGCCATAGGCCTTGAGGAACGCTTTGCTCTCCCGCTCGCCCAGCACACCGGCATTGTTCCGGAGAATCAGACCGGCCTGCTTGAGATCGATTCCTTGCGGCCGGCGTAGCACCTCGCGGCCCTTTCGAGCGCGGAGGAATTCGCCGTAGCTCATCGCATCCTTGACGGAACGCAGGCATGCCAAAGCGTCGCGATAGACCGGCACGCCGGCTTGGATCAGTTGCCGCGCCTTGAAATCGGGCTGGTCACCGCAACCGCCGGTCCAGAGCAGAACCAGCGGCTTCTCACAGGTTTCAATGGATGCCACGGCCTGGTCGACGTCGCTGCGCACGGCAAAGGTGAGGGTCGGAATCACCACGTCGATATTGGGATCAGCCGCAATGATATCCACGCAGTTGCGCAGTACATCCGGCTTCCCGACGACGGCCGACGTCACGTCGCTGGGGTTGGTCGCCCGTCCGTGCAGGGGAAGAATCTTGGCAAGCCCGGCTTGGGTGCTGTCGGCATAGCGCGGCCATTCCACACCGAGGTGCTCGCCAAGATCGGCAATAATCGCTGCATTACCGCCGGAAATGGACAAAGCCGCGGCACGGCGCCCGTTCGGAAGCTTTTTGCGCCGAAACATCATCGCACGTTCGTAAAGTTCATTGCAGTCGTTGACACGGATTATGCCGCACTGCTTGAACACCGCGTCATGCACCGCGTCGGAGCCGGTGATGGCGCCGGTATGTGATGCAGCCGCACGGCTGCCGGCCTCGGTGCGACCAAGCTTGAGAACGATGATCGGCTTCTCGCGGTCGGCCGCGCGCTTTGCCACCTCGAATAGCTCCGGGCCCCTGCCGAAATCCTCGACCAGGACCATAATAACGTCGGTATGCGGGTCATCGACCATGTAGGAAACGAAATCGAGAACGCCCAAATCGGCGCAGTTGCCGCAGCTCACCTGCCGGCTCAGATTGAGGCCAAGCTCCTGCGCCCGCCACATCACGTTGACCTGCGCGGCGCCGCCGCTTTGCGAGACCAGACCGATGTTTCCGGGGGCGCTCCGCGCGCCGGTCACCGTGCCTGACGAGGTAAAGGCAAGCCCCTCGACGAAATTGACGAAGCCGTTGCAGTTCGGCCCCATCACTCGGATGCCGGTTTTGTCGACGAAGGCCTTCAGGCGCGACTGGCGTTCGAGCCCTTCGGTATCGCCGGCTTCGGTAAATCCAGCGGAAAACACCGTGACGAAGCGGACGCCGGTCGCTGCGCAATCGTCAAGCACGTCGAAAATGAACTTGGTGGGAACCGCGATCCCGACATGCTCGGCCGATTCCGGCAAATCTCGCAACGAACTGAAGCAGGGCAGTCCCTGAACCGTCTGCGCCGAAGGATTGATTGGATAGAACGGCCCGTTAAATCCGAAATGCTTAAGCCGGTGCAGCACCTTGCCGCCGAACCGGCTGCGATCCTCCGTCGCGCCGACCAGCGCGAGCGATTTTGGGGCAAAGAAGCCTTGCAGGTCGAGCGCCGCGGGCTTACTGGCCGGCTGGATGTTGGCACCTTGACGCAATACGTAGTCCATCTTGTTTTTGCTCTTTGTTGTCAGTGCGCCGCGCTGGCGAGTTTGCGGATTTCTTCGTGGTCGAAGTCGTTCGCCGCAGCGATGAATTGTGCGGTGTAGTACCGGCTCGGATCGAGGCGCTTGGTGATGGCGCCATTTTGAAAAAGCACGTCGCGAACTGCGGTAACCTGGTCGTCGGTGACCTCACCAAAGCCTTTGCCGTTGACGCCCATCGGATCATAAGAGCGCAGCTGAGCCTTGAGCACGATCAGGGCATCCTTCATGGCCTTCGCGTCGTCGACGCCGATCGGCTTTGACGACGGGAACTGCTTCCAATGCATGCGGATCGCGGCTTCCGGGTTTTCCTTTGTGAAGACAACGGCTTTCGCAATGCCCCGCAGCATGCCCACGATCATTTTCGGGTTCGACTTCAGCGTGTCTTCGTTGACGTAAATCCCCTGAATGAAGCTCAGATTCTTCAGATACGGAAGATCGTCGAACAGCCGCAATTTGGCGCCGATGGTTTCCAGGTTGGCATAGGCAGCATCGAAGGCCTGAAACACATCCACTTCGCCGGTTCTCATCGCATGAAGGACGTTGCCACCGGCCCCGCCGACGGGTACCAGCGTAACATCGCTCGGCTTCATTCCCTCCGCGGCGAGAATCGCGTTCAGCCAGTACACGTGCGAAACTGTCAGACTGGTCACGGCGACCGTTTTGCCCTTGAAGTCCTTGATCGAGCGGATCGGCGAATCTTCAAGCACCGCCGGGTAGAACGGATTTTGCGAGTATGCGCTGCCGACCGCGATGATCGGTGCGCCTGATTCCTTCAGTTGCATCAAGCTCGGGACGCCGGTTACCGTCATGCCAACCTGGCGGGTCGCGAGTTGTTGCAGCGCCGTGCTGCCGCCGCTCGCACCTTCCACGGAGACGTCAAGCCCCTCCTGTTTCCAGAAACCCGTTTGCACAGGCACGGAGAACAATGGCGCCGTACTCACCAGAAAGTAACTCAGACCGTAATTGAGGATTACCTTCGTCTGCGCCAAAGCAGACGCTTGCGGCAGCAGCAGCATTGTGACGCAGAGCGTTATTATCTTGAATAACTTCATTTCTGCACCTTCGTCAGTTTGACTTGGCCGCCGCTCGTTCGGACGCGTACCAAAACAGCAACTTCCTGCGCACGAAGCGCAGAAGCCGCTGCACAAGAACGCCGTACACCGCGAGCACCACCAACAGGGCAAACGATCCCGCGGTGTCCATCGTCGCGTTCATCTGCATCAGCCAGTATCCAATACCGACGCGCGCGCCAACGAACTCGCCGACGATCGCACCGAGCATGGCGTAGATTGCGCCGAGTTCAACGCCGGCCAATACAAACGGTAGCGCGCTTGGCAGCCGGACCAGCCAAATCACCTGGCTGGGACTGGCGTCGAGCACATGGAGAAGCCGCAACCGCAATTCGTCGGTTGCCTGAAGCCCGGTTGCGAAGTTGACGAGCATCGGAAAGAAGCAAAGCAGCGCCGCCAGCACGATCTTCGATTCCAGACCGAAGCCGAACCAGAGAATGACAAGCGGCGCGATGGCGATCTTCGGCATCGATTGCAGGGCGGCGACGTAAGGATAGAGCAGCTTTTCTGCGGTCCGCGATATCGTCATCAGAACCGCGATGGCCATCGCCATCGCGAAAGCGAGGGCAAAGCCGCAGACCGTTTCGAAAAGCGTGATTCCGAAGTGGGTCCAGAACAACTGGGTGGAGAAAATGCGAAATAGCGCATAGGCCACGTCGAGCGGCGCCGGTATGATGTAAGTGGGAACGTTGAAATAGCGCACCATCACGTCCCAAAAAGCGATGAGGCAGACCAGTGACGCCGGCAGCAGCAGCGCCTCGAAAGACCGGTTCGCCGATTTTGATCGACTTTTTGCCGGCGCTTGCCCGGCGGCAATTTGGGTCACCTCGGTCATTCGATGGTCCCTCCCCGCACCATCAGTTGATCGCGAAGGCGGTTGGCTGCCGCCCCGAACGCGGGAGCTGAAAGCATCTGGAACGTCCGAGGCCGCGGCAGATCGATGTCCACGACGTCGACCACGCGACCGGGGCGCCCCGAGAGAACGACCACGCGGTCGGAGAGGAATACGGCTTCCTGAATGCTGTGCGTGATCAGCACGATGGTCTTCCTGGCGCGCGCCCAGATCGCAAGCAATTCGAGGTTCATCTCTTCGCGGGTCATGGCGTCGAGAGCGCCGAACGGCTCGTCCATCAGGATCATCGCGGGATCGCTCAGCAGGGCGCGCGCGATCGCCACGCGCTGCTGCATGCCGCCAGACAATTCGTAGGGATAGCGGTTTTCGAAACCCTGGAGCTTGACCAGCGCCAGCAGCTCCATCGCGCGGGCGCGGTATTTGTTCCGATCGAGCTTATGCACGACGGCCGGCAGCAGTACGTTGTCGATGACTTTCAGCCACGGCAGCAGAACCGGTTCCTGAAAAACGACGCCGACCTCGCGCCGCGGCCCGGTCACCGGACTTCCCTTCAACACGATCTGGCCCTGCGTCGGCGGCAAGATGCCAGCGAGGATTTGCAAAAGCGTGCTCTTTCCGCATCCGCTGGGACCGACGAGCGTGACAAATTCACCATCCGCCACATCGAAGTCGATGCGGTCCAGAGCCAGCACGGATTCGCCTTTTTGAGCCTCGTATTCCTTGCGAAGTCCGGAGACGGAAATGAGAGGGGCCGATGCCGGCTGAAGGCCACCGCGAACGGCTGACTGCCCAGCGCTACCAAATTGGGAATTCGAATCGGATGCGCGCGCGGGGGAAGCCACGCCCTGCGGAATCCCGGGAACCATTTGCATTCCACCCCAAGCCCAGTTCCTTGACGGAACTATTTGTATTCTCTATTTGAGAATGATATTCTTATTTTTGATACTTTCACGCCGGGCAAAACCTGTCAACGGGTGGCCGGCGGTAGGCGGGACCGAACAAACGAGATGTCTGGAAAAAGTTTCGGCAAGGGCTTGAGCATTATCGACGCGCTCGCCGCCTCGAACGATCCGATGACGCTCGGCGAAATCGCGGCGCGTTGCCAATTGGGAAAGAGCAACACTCATCAGTTTCTCACCGCGCTGGTCGAGCGCAACTATGTCCGGCAATCAGGCCCCCGCGGACATTACGAGTTGACCTTCAAAGTTTGGGAGATGGGCGCAAAGATCGTGAACCGGCTCGATCTGGGGCGCGTCGCCCGCGACCCGATGCGAAAGCTGTCCATCGCCACCGGCGAGTCCGTATCGCTCGCGATCCTCGACAAGTTCGAAGTGCTCTACATCGACAAGATGGACGGCCAACATGACGTGCGAACGCATCCGAATATCGGCCGGCGCCGACCGGCTTACTGCGTCGCGTCCGGCAAGGCGTTGCTGGCTTTCCAGTCCGCGGACGTGATCGATAAAGCCTGTTCAAACATGCAGTCGTTCACCGACCAGACCGTGAGTACGGTTGAAGCACTCCAAACTCAGTTGGCGGAGATAAGGGAATCCGGATATGCGTTTAATCGCGGTGAGTGGACGGCTCGGATCCGTGGCGTCTCGGCACCTATACGGGACGCGACCGGAAAAGTGATAGCGGCAGTCGGAATCTCGATGCCCGCGGAGCGGTTGCCTATTAGAGCACTGCAGGATCTTGCGCCCAGGGTGGTGGAATGCGGCCAGGAGATTTCCTGTGCGCTCGGCTTCCGCTAGACTTCCGGAAGTCGTGCACTGCACAAATTTGGTCTCACTCCATCAGCTCGTCGGCGCGGCCGAGCAGGGTTGGCGGGACCTCGATGCCGAGTAGTTTCGCCGTGTCGGCGCAGCCGACAGAGGCCACCAGCGACAAAGCTAGTACTTGATTTCCCGCAGCGACCGGCGACAATAACGTCGCGCCAGCAGAGGTACACCAAGGCTTTCCATAAGACGAGGAAAACTCGCTCGGCGACGGCATACCACTGCTGCGCGGGAGGGTACCGGTATGCGGTATGGTTCGTGCGCGGCCTGCAGTAACTACCCTGCGAAGAATTCACCCTGTTTCACGCCGAAGTCGCGACCGACATCGGATGAGTGGGAACATCAACAAATGATCGTTGAGACAACGTGTTGCGCACGCGAGAACGTGCGCAAGCGTTGAACCGCGGAGGCGCGACAGTCTGAAAGGCACTCCGGGCCGGCCGAAGGGCATCACCAGAGGAGGAATGCATGACGACAGTAACCCGACGAAAGGTTCTCAAGAGCGGTGCCGCGGTCGTGGGCGGCATGGCCGGCATCCTGGCCACAGGCCGCGCCCCAGCTTTTGCCCAGGGCACGACGGTACACTGGCTGCGCTGGAACGACTTCGTGCCGGCTTCCGATCAGTTGCTGCGCAAGGAGCTGCTGCCTGCCGCCGAGAAAGCGCTGGGACTCAAGATTAATTTCGAGACCGTGAATGGCAACGACCTGCAGCCGCGTATCACCTCGGCGATTCAGTCGGGCTCGGGTCCCGATATCATCATGCTCTTCAACAACCACCCGCAGATCTACTCGGAGAGCACCGTCGACCTGTCCGAACTCGCAAGCAGCGTGGGCAAGGCCGAAGACGGCTACTACGATCTGTGCAAGTCGAACACGGTCGACGGCCAGAGGTTTATCGCCCTGCCATGGACGATCGTCGGCGCCATGATCGCCTACCGAAAATCGTGGTTCGACGAGGTCGGCTCCCCGACCTTCCCCGAAACGTGGGAGAAGTACCGCGAGGTTGGCAAGAAGCTCAAAGCGATGGGCCGGCCGATCGGTCAGACGCTCGGCCACACCTTCGGCGACGCGCCGACGTTCAGCTATCCCTATATGTGGTCGTGGGGCGGCTCCGAGATCGAGAAAGACGGCAAGACCGTCAACATCAACAAGAAAGAGGTCATCGACTCGGTCAAGTTCATGACGGCCTTCTGGAAAGAAGCCCATGACGAGGGCGGCCTCGCCTGGGACGACACCAACAACAACCGCGCGTTCTTGTCGCAAACGATCTGTGCCACACTCAACGGCGCTTCGATCTACATCGAGTCACTGCGCAACCCCGACAAGTACATCACCGAGAAAGGAGCGCAGCTGAAAACCGACATCCAGCACTCGCCGTTACCCAAGGGCCCGGCCGGGCAATTCGCCATGCACACCTTCTTCTCGCACGTCATTCCGAACTACTCGAAGAATCAGGCCGGCGCGAAGGAATTTCTGAAGTGGATCCACACAAAGGCGAACTACGAGCCTTGGTTCGTCTCTCAAAAGGGCTTTGCGACGCCTCCGACCCATGCGTGGGAGAAGCACAAATTGTGGGACGAGGACAAGGTCATGGCTCCCTTCAAGGTCGCCGGCCTGCTCGGCCAGACGCCCGGCTATCCTTTGCCCGCATCGGGCAAGAAGCCCGCCGAAGTGCTCACCAAATACATCATTACCGACATGTACGCCAAAGCAGTCCAGGGCGGCACAGCGGAGGATGCCGTGAAGTGGGCGCAAGGCGAACTCACGAAGGTCTATGCTTGAAAGTCGACTCTCACCGGTCCGTGCGGCAGGTGGCTGCCGCACGCCGGGCGCATCGAGGTGAAGCGAAATGGCGATCGCTGAGACCCAGGTCTACATGCCACAGGCGCCGCGGCCCAGGCTCCGGCTGCTCGAGGACGAGCGTTGGCTCGCCTTCGTGCTGCTGGTGCCGACCCTGGTGCTGCTCGGTATGTTCATCGCCTATCCGTTCGTTCGCGGTATCCTGCTGTCGGTGACCAACTCGCGCGTGGGTGTGCCCGGCGAGTTCGTCGGCCTCGCCAACTTCTACAAGATATTCAACGACGGAATCTTTCGCACCTCGGTCTACAACACCTTCGTCTATACGGGCGTGACCACCGTCTTCAAGCTGGCGCTCGGGTTGTGGCTGGCGATGCTGCTGAACCGCAATTTCCGCGGCAAGGCTTTCACCCGTGCTTTCATCCTGCTGCCCTTCATCATCCCGACTGTGCTCTCGACTTTCGCCTGGAAGTGGATGTTCGACCCGACATTTAGCGTTCTCAATTGGCTGCTCTACCATCTCGGCTTGATCACCGGCCGGATCAATTGGCTGGGCGATCCAGACCTCGCGATGCTCTCGATCATCATCGTCAACATCTGGCGCGGGGTGCCGTTCTTCGCCATCAGCCTGCTCGCCGGCCTGCAGACCATCAGTCCCGAACTCAGTGAGGCCGCCGCGATCGACGGCGCCAAGCCATGGCAGCGGTTCTGGCACATCACCTGGCCGCTGCTGCTGCCGGTGACCATGGTCGTGGTGTTGTTCTCGGTGATTCAGACGTTCGCCGACTTCCAGATCGTCTATGTGATGACAGGTGGCGGACCAGCCAACGCGACACACCTGTTCGCCACCTACGCCTATCAGATCGGGATTGGCACTGGCCTTTTGAGCGAGGGCGCAGCCATCGCGCTCACCATGTTTCCGATTCTGTTTCTGGTCGTCATCCTCCAGCTTCTCTACATCCGCCGCGTGGAGGTTCGCTGAGCCATGATCGAAGGCGCAACGTGGCGAAAGTGGGTCTTCTTCTACGTCCCGATGGCGCTGTTTCTGCTTTTTCTGCTGTTCCCGTTTTACTGGATGGTAATCACTTCGGTCCGGCCGGATGGCGAACTCTACCGGCCCTGGAATTCGATCAAGTACAATCCGTTCTGGACCTGGAACCCAACATGGGACCACGTCAGATATTTGCTGGAGGAGACGCTGTTTGCATCGTGGCTGTGGAACACGACGTTCATCGCACTCGTATCAACCGCTATCTCGCTCGTGTGTGGCGTTTTCGCCGGCTATGCCCTGTCGCGGCTGGACTTTCCCTTTGCCGGCAGCCTGGGCACCGGCATCTTCATCACCTATCTGGTGCCCCAGACGCTGCTGTTCATTCCGCTGGCCGAGATGATCCGCAACTATCGGCTGGGTGATACGCCCTGGGCGCTGATTCTGACCTATCCGACCTTTCTTATTCCGTTCTGCACGTGGCTCATGATGGGCTACTTCAAGGCAGTACCCAAGGAGCTCGAGGAATGCGCGCGCATTGACGGCGCATCGCGCTGGCAGGCCATGCTCTACATCGTCATCCCGGTGGCGGTCCCGGGCATTCTCTCGGCCGGCATCTTCGCTTTCACGCTGTCGTGGAACGAGTTCGTCTATGCCCTTGTCTTCCTCTCTTCGCCCGAGCAGAAGACCGTGCCGGTCGGGGTCACATCGGAGCTGATCCGTGGCGATGTATTCTTTTGGGGACCGCTGATGGCTGGCGCCCTGCTCGGATCGATCCCGGTTGCCATCGCCTATTCATTTTTCGTCGAGCATTACGTCGCAGGATTGACCGGATCGGTGAAGGGCTGACAGCACAAGCCGTTGGGAGGCAGTGGAAACGAATGGGTCAGGTCGTCCTCAAAGGGATCAACAAGTTCTACGACAGCGTGCACGCTGTCAAAGACGTCAATCTGCAGATTCGCGACAAGGAGTTCGTGGTGTTCGTCGGACCGTCCGGCTGCGGCAAGACGACGACGCTCCGGATGATCGCCGGCCTTGAAGCGATCAGCTCCGGCGATATCTCAATCGACGGCAACGTGATCAATGAACTGGCGCCCATGGACCGCGACATCGCCATGGTGTTCCAGAACTACGCGCTCTATCCGCACATGAGCGTGTACGACAACATGGCGTTCGGTCTGAAAATGCGCAAATTCGAAAAGCCGGAGATTGACCAGCGCGTACGTGATGCAGCCGACATCCTCGGCATCGGCGACCTGCTTATGCGCAAGCCGCGCCAGCTCTCCGGTGGCCAGCGCCAGCGCGTGGCGTTAGGCCGTGCCATCGTGCGCCACCCGCGCGTGTTCCTGTTCGACGAGCCGCTGTCAAACCTCGATGCCAAGCTGCGGGTGCAGATGCGCGTTGAGCTCAAGAAACTTCATCTGCGTCTCGGCACCACCGCCATTTACGTCACCCACGATCAGGTCGAGGCCATGACGCTAGGCGACCGGGTCGTCGTCATGAAGGACGGCGTGGTGCAGCAGGTGGGAGAGCCTCTCGATCTGTACAATCAGCCCGCCAACAAGTTCGTCGCGGGCTTTATCGGCTCCCCGGCCATGAATTTCGCCGCCGTTACAGTGACCGAGGCGAATGGATCGCTGCTCGCCGAGAACTCCGGCTTGCGCCTCAAGCTCCCGGACGAGACTGCGCAGCGCCTGCGCGGCCATATCGGCCACGAGGTCATGCTCGGCGTGCGCCCGGAGGACCTCACGGTGGCGGGTGCAGCCGATCTCGACCACCCATGCTTCGATGCCGTGATCGAGGTGGTCGAACAACTCGGCTCGGAAATCCTGCTCGATATGAGGGTCGGCGAGGGTGTCATGGTGGCGAGCGTTGAGCCGACCATGCGGGTGAAGGTGCGCGACAAGTTGCGCTTCGCCATGCGCCCTTCCCGGCTTCACATTTTCGACGCGAAGACCGAGGCGGCAATCTAACGCCGGGGAGATAATTCGGTTCAATCCGCCGCCTCACGGAAACGCTCCCAGCGATCAACTGTATCGGCGAGCAGCGCCGTTCGGAGGCAGGCTTTTCTGCATTCGGATCAGGACGTGACCGATCCTCTATCGATCGATCGCTATTGCCCGTGGCTGACCAGCACATCGCGGCACGCGGGGGAAAGCTTTGAACGATTTTCCTTGAGGCAGGCCAGAATCGTAAAATCGCCTTGATCCATCAGCTTGCGGCAGAAACGCTGCACGTCGCGGGTGCATGCCTGTTGCTCCTGCTCCGAGCCGCTATGAGCCAGGGCGCCGGTCGAAACCGGGACGGACAGCAGGACGAGCGCCAGGAAGAATTTGTGCATGTGTTGCCTCCTACGGACTTCAGACAACCCCCAGTGACCCCTCTCCCCCGGCCTCATTTATCACCGGGACAAGGATCGCCTCATCGAAACGATACCGTATAGTTTTATTTTAGGCAAGCCGGCCGAACGCTTTTTCGGGACGATTCGAAAGTCACGGATAAGCATCGCCGCATGCCGGCCCAGCGCCGGTTCAGATATCCGGACGCATCCCGATGCCATTCGAGCTCGTGCTGACGACGGCCATCCTCGACGTCAAATCCGCATCAGTGTTGGACGGCGGTCGGCGCCGGACGTGGCCGCGGATCATTGCGGGCCGAATTGCCACCGCCGTCCGCGGATGCGAGCTTTTGGTCCCACCATCCTCCACCCATGGCCACCAGAAGCTGGACCGTGTCCTGGTAGCGCTGTGCCTCCGCGCGAACATAGCCGAGCTGCGCCTGTTGATATTGCCGCTGAGCATCGAGCAGACCGATGACGCCCGAACCGCCGCTACCATAGTTGATGCGTTGCAGACGCACGGCCTCCGAGGCCATGGACAGCGCGTGCCTTTGAGCAGTCAGGAGATTCGTATCATGCGTCAGTGCCTGCAGGATGTCCGCGACTTGCCCAAAAGCCCGCAATACGGTCTGCTGGTAGTCAGCCGCAGACCCCTTAAAGGCAGCAAGCGCAGCGCGGCGCTCTGCCTCTCGCATGCCACCGTCGAAGATCGGTTGAGCAAGTCCGGCGGCGACGCTCCAGACGAGACCGGACGGACTGAACAGATCGGCTCCATTCAGCGACGAAGCGCTGACACCGGCTGATAGCGTTATGGAGGGATAGAGTTGCGCCGTGGCGATTCCGACCTGTGCACTCGCGGCATGGAGCTGCGCCTCGGCCGCCTGAATATCGGGACGCTGGTGGACGAGTTCAGACGGGATGCTGACAGGTAGACGATGCGGTAGCGTAAAGGCTGCCAAATCAAGATCCGGCGGCGACCAGTTACCGGGCGCACGACCGATCAGAACCGCCAGCGCGTGCCTGGCCACGCTCAATTGCTGTTCAAGTCCCGGCTTCAGTGTCTCATCTGCCGCAAGCTGGCTTTCGGCAACAATCACATCGCTATCGGGAACAGTTCCGGCCTGGCGCTGCCTGCGCACGAGCTCCACATTTTGACGATCGATAACAAGGATATCGTTAAGAGCCTTCAGTTGCGAGCGGACCGAGGCTGCCTGAAGCGCCAGAGAAACCGTGTTGCCGGTCAGAGTCAAATAGGCCGCGTCGAGTTGGTCGCTCTGATATTCGGCCAGCGCGGCCTGCTGCTCGATCCGGCGGTGCGTTTGACCAAATAGATCGGGCGTGTAGCTGGCAGTTGGACCGACCTGAAACAAATTGAATCTCGGTGGCAGCGGAGCAACATCGGGGGTCAATCCGAACGTGGCGGCGCTTTGTTTCTCTTCCGTTACGCCGGCGTTAAGCCCTATTTGGGGATAGAGTGCACTGGCGGCGACCGCGATCGCCTCCCGCGCCTGTTCCAATTTTGCTTTTGCGCTTTCAAGCGTGTAGCTGCCTGCGATCGCCTCTTTTATCAAGAGGTTGAGGTCCGACGATCGAAAGAGTGTCCACCAATTCGCCGTCACCCTCTCACCAATCGCGATCGCCTGCGTCGGCACAGCTTTTGTGGGATCGGGATCGGGCACCGTCGCTTCGCCAGGCGAGGTGTAGCGCGTGGCCGAGGGAGGCTTTGGCGCTTCGAAATCCGGGCCGACAGAGCAACCGGCGACTGCCATGCTCAACACGGCCGCGACGATCCACACAGCCGAACGCGGTGTATTGCGAAGTAATACCTGGAATAACGCGGTCAACATCGTCATTCCATCACGTGCATGGAATCGGCGGCAGCGTCGCGCGGCGGCTTCCTGAAGATGATGAGAAGTGGGATCGCAGCGAGCGTCGCGATCATCAATAGCTTGTAGTCATCCATGTAAGCAATAATCTGAGCCTGTTTGGTAACAACTGCATCGAGTGCGGCGCGTCCGGCGGCGCTCACCGGGTTCCAGAACTGCGTAATCGTGAGGTCCTCGAATGCCCGATTGACCGACGTGACGCTTCGCGCGATTTCGGCATGGTTCACCTGCGTATTCCTCGTCAGCAGGCCGTTCACCACCGAAATACCGATGCTGGAGCCAATATTGCGCGACAAACTGTAAAGGCCGGCGCCCTCCGCCCGACGCTCGGGTGCCAGCGTCGATAACGTCACCACGCTCAGCGGTACGAAGATAAAGCCAAGACCAACACCCTGGACTATCCCGACGACGACAATAGTCTTCTGCGACACATCCGGCGTCCAGCCGGTCATCACATAGAATGACCAGGCTGTGAGCCCGAGCCCCAGGGCCAGAAGAAATCGCGTGTCGACACGGCCGATCAGCCTTCCAACAATCAACATGGAGCCCATGGTGCCAACGCCCCGAGGTCCCAGCACCAGGCCCGCGCTGATGATCGGGTAGTTCATGAGATTCTGCAGGTAGGGAGGCTGCAGCGCCAGCGAGGCGTAGTAGGTGAGACCGACAATCGCGATGAACAGAACGCCAGCGGTAAAGTTTCGATCACGAAACAGAGAGAGCCTCACAAAGGGCTCGCGCGCGGTGAAGGTATGGACGAGGAACAGGTGGAACGCCGAGGCTGCTATGATGGCCTCGACAACTATCTCATCGGAACTGAACCAATCGAGCTCTTGGCCACGGTCCAGCAAAACCTGCATGGCAGCAATCGCCAGGCTCAAGGTGCCAAACCCGAACCAATCCAGCTTCGCCGTCGCGTTCCGCGCTGTGTCGGACAGAAAAGTCATCATTCCGAAAAAGGCAAGGATGCCGACGGGCACGTTGATGTAGAAAACATATCGCCAACTAAAGGCTTGGGTCAGCCAGCCACCGAGCACCGGCCCAAGAACGGGGCCGGCCATCACCGCAACGCCCCATAACGCTATCGCGGACCCCTGTCGCTCTTTCGGATTGATGTTCATCAGCACCGTTTGCGAGAGCGGGACCAGCGCCGCGCCGAACAAGCCCTGCAGAACCCGGAACAGCACAATCTGCACCAAGGACTGCGCCATGCCACACAGGACCGAGGAAGCGGTGAAACCAGCGATCGAAACCAGGAAAAGACGTTTCAGCCCGAACCGGCTTGTGAGGTAGCCCGTCGGTGGCGTCATGATCGCGGCCGCAACTATGTACGAGGTCAACACCCAGGCGATCTCATCCTGACTCGCCGAAACACTGCCCTGCATATAGGGAAGCGCGACATTGGCGATGGTCGTATCGAGTGCCTGCATGAGAGTGGCGAGAATCACGCAGATGGTGATCGCCACCCTGGTATGTTTGGGCAGTTCAATTGCCGCCGACATCACCGCTCCTGCCGATCATGACCGAACATTGCGGTCAGGAAATGTGGCAGGCCACGGCTATGCCCGGTATCGACGTCCACCTCAACGCTCATTCCGGGCCGCAACGGCGGCAATCTTTTGTCATTTGTGTCTATCCGCACACGCATCGGGATGCGCTGGACGACCTTTACCCAGTTGCCGCTGGTGTTCTGCGCTGGCAGAAGCGAGAATTCTTGCGCAGCCGCAGGGCTAATGCTCTCCACGCTCCCGCTCCATTGCGTGTCGGGATAGGTGTCCACTGTCACCGTTGCTGATTGTCCAGCACGAACATAGGTCAACTCGGTCTCTTTAGGGTTGGCGACAACCCAAACATGATCCGCGGCGACAAGATAGAAGGCCGTCATTGATGCCTGGAGATATTTGCCGGGTGCAATCGAGGGAACGTTCGTCACGATGCCGGCGAAAGGTGCCTTGACAACGGTGTGTGCGAGTTGGCGCGCGGCTTCATCGCGCTGCGCTACCGCGTCGAGGTAGCGAGGCATGTTCTCCACCACGCCGGTGGGGTCGCCGTCAAGATTGGCGGCAATGGCGCCAAGTTGCTGCGTCAGGGAGACGAGCTTCTGCTGCGCATTCTGCAGGCTTCGGCGAGCGGTGTCGAAGGTCGATTGCGATGCGACGTGTGCAGCCAAAAGATCCTGCTGACGGTGGAATTCAGTGTCGAAATAGCCGATGTCGTTCTGTGCCTGCTCGATTTGAGACTGCATGTCCCGGTAATTTGCCTTGAGTGCATTCAAGGAATCCCGCACCGTACCGATCTGCGCTTCAGCGCGCGCCAACGCGAGCCGCAGCTGAAGATCATCCAGTCGATATAGAATTTGACCAGCCTCGACATGCTGGTTCTCCGTGACACCGACTTCCGTGACGATTCCGGGCACATCGGTCGAGACGCCGACCTTGTCGGCTTCGACATATGCGTCGTCCATCGAAACCACGTTGCCGCCCGTGATGTAGCAGTACGCACCGATGATGAGCGCCAGCGGCAATAGCGCAAACATCAATGGTCGGCGCAGCGACTTCTTCGGCGCGTCCGCGGTATCCGGCCGCGGATTGGAAGGCGGCTCCGCCGCGTCCTTCAACTCAGCTTCACGGCCAGCCGGCTTCAAGGCCCTGACGTCCGGCGGCGCAGCTTGGCCAAAAGGCGATGCGTCTTCGGCGTCGCCCGCAGGGCGGCCGAGCCGACGCACCCTGTCATCGCGAATGCCAGCTCCGTCCTGCGGAGAACCCGTTGCTTCATTCAGCTTATTTTCTCGATTAGCCATGGCTTGCTCGCTTTTGTCCTGCAAGCGGCGCATCGCATGCTCGGGTCAGGTTCTCTTTCAGCGCCTGCAACGTCTTCAACAGATGCTGCCTGTCAGTTTCGGACACGCCGGCCAGCGCCTCCCTGTGGGTGACTTCGCCGTACTCGCCGGCCTGCTCCAGTCTGCTGCGCGCGGCCGGCATGAGATGAAGAAGCCGTCGGCGGCGGTCGGTCGGGTGCGGGTTCCGCTTGATGAACATCAGCGTCTCCAGCTTGTCGGCGATGCGACCAAGCGTGATCGGTTCGATTTCGATAAGCTCAGCCAGTCTCGCTTGATTGATGCCCTCGTTTTGCGCGAGGTAGGTCAGAACCTGCCATTGCGATCGGGTCAGCCCAGAACCGCGGGCATTCTGCTCAAATCTCCTTCTGAGCAACCGAGCGACCTCGTGCAGCAGGAATCCGAGTGTGGGCGAAGCGACTTCCAATGGTCCGATACTCCTAAGCAAGCTTGATTAGGCTTGCTTGTTAGAAGCCAGGTCGGCTTTGGCCTGGTTTCGTGACGGGCGCCCGTAGCGCGCGCTTAAGACAAACTTTACAAACTGCGGTCATACCGTTTATAAAACCACACTGTATCGTTTATATAATCCAGATTCAGGGAGCTGACAAGGAGGATTGTGGATGGCGAAAGATGGAACTGACGTCATGGAATCCGGCGACGGGATTGCGCGGCGCGAGTTTCGAAGCCAACACGCTGCCGGAAACGAGGCGGCGCTCTTATCCGCGGCAGACCCTACGTCGCAGAATTGTTGTTAACCTGAACCGAAAAAGTGTCATGTGTTCGCGTCGACAGTTGCTTGTCCGGCCATTCGCGCTTTTGGCTGCAATGTTCATTGTTACCGGCTGCAGTTCGCTGCCGCGAACGGCGTACACCGCATCCGATGCGGCATCCTCGACGATATTGGATCTCAGCGAACTGCGCAGATATGCCGACGAGCCTGCATCGGCGTTTAAGGCAAATGTGAATTCTCGAGCTGGTCCCCTCAGCTATCTTGCATTGTCGGGAGGCGGCGCCGATGGCGCCTACGGTGCGGGCGTGCTGAATGGCTGGACCGCAGCGGGCACGCGCCCCCAATTCACCGTCGTTTCCGGGGTGAGCACCGGTGCTCTGATTGCGCCATTTGCATTTCTCGGCCCGGCCTACGACGCGACATTGCGAGACGTTTACACCAGCGGTATTGCCGAAAGCCTGCTCGACACGCCAAGCATCGTCCATGCTCTGTTCGGATCGGGCCTGTTTGGAAATACGCAGCTGCGCGAGCTCGTCGCCCGCTATGTCGACCAGGACATGCTCGCGGCCATTGCCGCCGAATACGCCAGGGGCAGAAGCCTTCTCATCGTAACGACCAATCTCGACACGCAGCGCACGGTGATCTGGGATATGGGCCGCATCGCCGCGATCGGGTCCCCGCAGGCGTTGAACCTGTTTCGGGATGTCCTGGCCGCATCCGCGAGCATCCCGGTGGTTTTCCCGCCGATGCTGATTGATGCGGAGGCGAATGGACATCGTTTCCAGGAGATGCATGTGGACGGCGGCGTAACGGCGCCGGTCCTGACCTTGCCGGAAGCGTTCCTGTTGCGTAACGGCTCGCTTGCCCGAGGTCTGCGCATGAACATCTATATCCTGGTCAATGACAAGGTGGAGCGGGATTTCCGGCTGGTGCCGAACAGCACGATCGACATCGCCGCACGCGCTTCCGCTTCTGTCATGAAGACGCAAATCCGCTCGGTCCTTTTCGAGACCTACAACTCCGCGCGCCGCAACAATTTCGGATTCAACCTGACCTATATCGCAAGGGATTTTCCGTCACCCGGCTCATCCGGTTTCGAAACGGGCTATATGCGTTCGCTCTATCAGTACGGGTTCGACAAGGCCAAAACCGGGAATTTCTGGGCCAAGGCGCCACCATCGGATGATTCCCTGCTGAACGGCTTTCGCTACCGGAGATCAGCTGCATCGCAATAAGAGGCGAGGTGCGTGCGATAAACGATCCCTCAGCGAGGTCTTGCGTCACGCCGTCCCTCCCGCACGCGTTGACAGGAATCCATCACCCTTGCGAAAGCGAACCTGTGTCGCGGGGGACCGGCCGACAGCAACCGGGTCGCATTGCAAGTGAACCCTTTTAGGATCCAGCCTGCCTCATTTGGTGAGAATCCCATTCAGGAAGAAGTCAACGGCCGCCTTTCGACGCCGCTCCTCGGTTTCTGGATCCGTTGCGATGCCATAGAGTGTAAGGCGCTTGGCGTGCCCGAGCACAAGATTGAGGAACATGTCAGCCGCAAGTTCCGGGTCATCTATATTGATCTGACCGCGGGCCGCGGACTGGCGCAATATACTTGAAACTCCTCGCACCGCACGCAGCCAGCCTTCCTCATTTGCAAGTTTTACCAACTCAGGAAATTGGACGGCTTGCGCCGAAAGGATCCGCTGACACGCGCCGGCCTCCGGCGCCAACGTGTACGCAATCATATAGCGGCTAAGCTCATGCAAAGTCGTCTTGATGCTTTTGGGCTTGGCCTCGGTGGCCTGGGCTTCAGCCGCCGCCGATAAGGGAGCCAACCAGTCTCGAATCCTTTTGCGCAGCACAGCCTCGAAAAGATCCCGCTTGTCGTGGTAGCGCGCATAGACGGTTGGCTTGCTCACGCCAGCCGCCTCCGCAACCGCGTCAATGGACGTGCCGTCAAAGCCTCGTTCCATGAACAGCTTCGTTGCGACGTCGAGCAATCGCACGTCACGCGCCTCAGCCTCTTCCCGGGTGGGACGGCCGCCGCCGCCCCGCCGGACTGTCCGCTCGAGCGTTTTAATTTCCGTCCTAGCCAAACAAAATTCTCCTTGTCAGCTCGTTGAAGCCGGATTATATAAACGATACAGTATGGTTTTGTTTAGCTTAGTACCCTACATGCTCTTCGTAAAGGTGCCTGCAGGCAAGGGTGACTGAAAGGTTTCCCTCGCCTTTTCGCCGCATGAGTTCCTTTGATTGAAGCTCTTCAGGGCATTTTTGCGGGACGAGAACTCGCGACCTTAGGGTCGCGATGGCGACAGCCGGCCTGGCGCCTCCCGAGCCAGCAGGCCTGGAGGTCGCAAGAGAGGCCGGCCTGAGGGATCCGCCCCGATCCCCGGGCCGGCAACTCACAAATTGCTGCGTTGGGGACATAGCAGCTCGAAGGATAGTCACAAAGGAGATTTGACCGTGCAGAATGTGTCGTTGTCCCGCCATGCAACGCTCTACGCGGTAGTCGTTCTTGGCCTCGGCCTGGTAGCTACAACTCTGGTGCTTCTCGCGCTTCTCCTCTTTTGACAGACACTGCAAACTCAGGCGATGATTTGCCGTAGATCATCGATTTGGTTATCGAACGCTGTCCAGAACGTAAGCGCGAGAGGTTCTTGTCTCCGAAGGAACTGCAACGTCTTGGACAGGCGTTGATAGCCCGGGGATCGGCGGGTGTGGCGTGGTTACGCTTCTAAACCGGAATCCAACGACGCGAAATTTCATTTCTGTTTTCGTAGGAAGCTTCGAAGATAGGGGCCGCAAGCGTCGCACGCACGTGGAGTATTTTTTTCTCGAGATTGCGAAAACCGTGCTTCACGCCCGCAGGGATTAATACCGACTGGTTCGCTGTAACGATTGCAGTTTCCCCATTCAGTGAAATTTCCGCCTTGCCATCGATCACCTCAAGCACTTCCTCAACGGCGTGAAGATGAATCGGAGCGCCAAGATCGAAGTCACAAAATTGATCGAAAATGCACAACTGACGGCCACCTAACAGAACTGACATTCGCATACGCGTCATCACGCCATCACGCCATTTCTCGATGGGTTGATCATCGTGGATAAGAACGTTCATCTCGCACCTCTCAACATAAACGGCCGTATCTCCGATCCAATGAAGGAGAGCAGCCTCTGGGATCTGACGTATTTCCTGTTCATGACTTATTTTAAGCTACAATCGGAGATGCGACCTGCAATTTCGCTTAGATATCATTGCGAAGCGCCTACGCCATGACGCCAAACCCAATCAGGCTTTCAATAGAGCTCCGATCGATCGGGTGTGTCCCATCAGCTCCGTCGAAGATCACCGAACCGCGATCCAGAACCAGCAGCCGGTTGGTAAATTCAAGCGCGATATCGAGATGCTGCTCAACCAGCAGAACCGCCAGACCGGACTCTGCGCGAATGCGCTTCATCGCGCTGACGATGAGATCAACGATAACGGGGGCCAGCCCCTCCATCGGCTCATCCATCAAAAGAATGGAAGGATTCCCCATCAATGCCCGTCCGATGCTGAGCATCTGCTGCTCGCCTCCGGAAAGCTTTGTTCCTCCAATCCCGCGCCGCTCCTGCAGACGCGGAAATAAATCGTAGACCCTGGCCAGATTCCACTCATCGGCGCTGCGGCCACGGCGGCGAGCAGCGACGACCAGGTTTTCTTCCACGGTCAGCGAGGGAAAAATCTCACGCTCCTGCGGCACCAATCCGATACCGCGGGCAGCACGGGTATATGGCGGCAACGCCCCGATTGACTCAGGCCCGAGCTTGATGACGCCACTCTTGATGTCGGCCCGCCCCGCGACTGTCGATAGCAGCGTGGTCTTGCCGACGCCGTTGCGCCCAAGCACGGCCAGCGTCTCTCCAGGCGGAAGCTCAAATGATACATCGGTGATGATCTGCGTCGCCCCCCATCCTGAACTGACCCGCTCACAGCTCAGGGACGGCAGAGCAGCTCTATTGGTCGCGTCAGCCATGAACACGATGCCCCAAATAGATGTCGCGAACGAAATTATTCGATGCAATCTCTTGCGGGGTCCCCTCAACCACGATCTGCCCGGCGACGAGCACGCTGATCCGTTGGGCAAACCGCGCGACCAATTTCATGTCGTGCTCGATGAACAGCACTGAAACATCTGACGGCAGCCGCTCAATCAGCTCAAAGACGGAATGAGAATCAGACGGGGGAATCCCTGCTGCGGGCTCATCCAAAAGAAGAACGGATGGTTGCAATGCAAGAGCAATAGCAATTTCGACCAGTCGCTGGCGCCCGTAGGACAGCTTCGCAATCGGAGACATGGCAGCCGTCTCGAGCTTGAGGCTTTCCAGAATGTCATAGGCCATTTCGGCGGTCTCGCGCTTGACGCGCCGACCACCAATCATCATTGAGCCAACGCCCATGCGTTCTGCAACCGCAAGCTGGACATGCTCGATCACGCTGAGTTCGCGTAGTAACGAATTGATCTGAAATGTCCTCGCAAGACCGGATTTCACACGACGATGGGCAGGAAGCTGCGTGACATCGCGTTCGTTGATCCAGACACTGCCCCTGGTCGGCGCGAGATTACCGGTCAGAAGATTGATAAACGTCGTCTTGCCCGCGCCGTTAGGGCCAATTAGCGCCTGGCGCGCACCAACTTTCATTTCGAAGGTGACGTCGGACAAAACAGCGGTGCCATTGAAGGCCTTGGTTAGTTCCCGTGTGCGCAGAGCAGCTGCTTCTGTCATTGCTGGGACCTGTATTCGATCCTGCTCGGCGACTGCCCCTGCCCCTCGATGAGCTCCGCCGCTTTGGGACGGCGCAAGCCGGCAACTTTTTCGATCAGGCCAAGCAATCCGCCGGGCGCAAAGAGCACGACTGCAATCAGGATCAGGCCGACCCAGAACAACCAGAAAACCGGGTCGTCCTTGGCCAAAACGTCCTGGACCACCATGTAGGCGGTCGCTCCAACGAACGCGCCGTAAAGGCGGCCGCGCCCCCCCACCACAAGGACGATCAGGACGGCGCCGGCCATGTCCAATCCGAAAACAGACAGCGAAACAAACTGCGTGACCTGGGCGGAAAGACCGCCCGCAACTCCGGCCAGCGCGGCGCTTATGGTGAAAGCGATCAGCTTGCGCTGCCGCACCGGTACCCCAATGGCCTGCATCCGCACGGGATTGAGGCGAATACCGACCAGCGATCGGCCAAACGGCGAGTTGACCAGCGTGCGCACGCAGATCCACGCCAGAAACAAAATCGCAGCGCTGTAAAGAAAGGCCGTGCGCCCGAACATGTCGAACTCGAAGCGGCCAAAGATCGGCGAAATCTCGACGCCCTGAAGCCCATCATGGCCACCGGTAACGCCCGCGAAGCGGTTGGCAAGCTCCCCGAACAGCAGCGTGAGGGCAAGACCAAGCATCAGTAGCGTGAGCCCGCGCGTTCGCAGAATTACGGCACCAGCCACGAGACCAACCGCCGCGGCAGCAAAGCCGGCGCAGATCAGTCCGGTTATTGGTTCCCGCCATCCGCCAACTGCGAGCAAGCCGGCAGTATAGGCCCCAACACCGAAGAACGCGGTGTGACCCAGGATGACGATGCCGGCGTAGCCGACCACGATATCATAAGACAGCGCAAACAGAATCATCACGATAATCTGCGACGCGAAGGGCAGATAAGTCGGGAGCATGAACCAGGTTGCTGCGAGCGCAAGCCACGGCGTCACCTCCCAGACCTTGAACGAATGGGAGTCTACGATGAACGATGCCGCCTTCCCCTTGCGCGAGTCCATCTCATTGTTCCTGAACGCGATTGAGCAAGCCGCCAGGACGCAGGAGCAAAAATCCAAACAACGAGAGATAGATGAAGAACGCACCGAATTGCGGCACGAGAATTTTGCAGGCACTATCGCCGATACCGAGCAACAATGCCGCGAGGAATGGACCGCTCACGGTGCCTAACCCACCGATCGAAACAACGATCAGGAAATAGGCAAGATTTTCGAGCGGGTAGCCGGGCGTGATCGCGATCATGTCGCCACCGAGACCGCCTCCGATAGCGGCCAGCGCACTTCCCACCGCGAACACCACCGAAAATAGAGTCCTGGTATTGATGCCGATCGCTTCAGCCATCGCGCGGTTATCGACTGTCGCCCGTATGCGCATCCCGATATTCGTCCGCTCGATCACGATCAGCAACATGACAAATATTGCGACACCCGTCGCGACGAGAAAGATTCGATACACGGGAAACGTTCGCAGGCCGAGGTCAATATTACCGGTGAGCGATAGCGGAACGGCCACTGTTTTAGGTATCGGGCCATAAACATACTGCGCAATGGCGGAGGCAACAAAGATGAGCCCCACGCTGAGCAGTACCTGATCGAACTCGCCTGCTTTATATACGCGGGCGTACAATAGGCGCTCGAGAACGACGCTAAATCCCGCCACGATCACCGCGGACAGCACCAGTGCCAGTCCAAACGGCAGCGTGAGACGATTGAGGAGCGTAATTAGAAGATACCCCCCCGCCATCGCAAAAGCGCCGTGCGCGAGGTTGGCTATTCCCAGCAAGCCCATCGTGATCGAAAGCCCAACCGAGATAATATAGAGGACCATCGCATACGCCGTACCCGTGAAAAGAATGCTGATCAGGGTTTCGGACACGTTCACTGGGATCCTCTGGAGCGGCGCTATCGAGCGGCTAAGTAACGGTCTATTCTCTATTCCGGGTTGAAGGTCTTCCAGGGGTCCTTGGCCGGAGCCTCCTCCTCAAAGGTGACATTGGCCGGCTTCCCGTTGACGATCTCGACCTTGTTCATCTTGATCGGCAAGACGATATCGCGGGTCTGCGGATCGACAGATGCATCTCCGCGAGGGCTGCTTGTACCCTTCCAGTTGGAAAGCGATTTCAGGATCGCCGCTCCATCGGCGCCGGGGCCCAATTCCTTGGCGGCCGCATAAATCGCCGACATAGCATCCCACCCCGATACCGCCGTCACATTCGGAAGTGAATTCTCGCCGTACTCGGCTTTCCATGCCTTGACGAAGTCACGATTGCCTTGGCTGGGATTGCCCGCAGCATAGGTGGCAGCCGTAATAAACCCTTCCACGTCGGCAGGCATGGTTTGCAGTTCGTCATCGAGCGCGTTGTCGCCAGGCCCGACCAACTTAACTCCCGCCGCCTTCAGCCCGGCATCGTTAAACGCTTTCGCAACCGCCGGCATGCGCCCATTGTTGACAAAGACAAAAACGGCTTCCGGCTTTTCCGCCTTGATACGCTCCATAAACGGCAGGTAGTCCGTCGTTACCATCGGGGCGCGATCCGCACCAACGATCTTGCCGCCATTATCCTCGAAGCCCTTCTTGAAAGCAGCTTCCGAATCCACACCGGCCGCATAATCAGCAACAAGGCTGGCTGCGACCTTCACACCGTGCTTGGCAGCCCACACCCCCATGGGGTAGGCCGTTTGCCACTGCGTATAGGAAAAGCGCACGAAATACGGCGACGACCTGGTCAAGCTGGACGTCGTCGCATTCATAAGCACCACCGGTATTTTGGCCTCGGTCGCGATCTTGGACAGCGCAAAACCCTGCGGCGATAGCGCAATGCCCGTAATGACCTTGACATTGTCGCGAACAATCAACTCCTGCGCGATGCGCCGCGTATTGTCCGGTACGCCGGCGTCGTCCCGGCGGATCACCTGAATGGTCACGCCGGGCGATATGTTATTCCCATGCACTTTCTCATAAAGCCGGGCACCACGATCGATACTGTCCCCGAGCGCCGCAAAAGGCCCGGAAAGCGGCGCCATGAATCCGACCTTGAACACGTCGTCTGCGAGCGCATAAGTCGGTGCGAGGAGTTCGGCCGAAGCGATCAACCCGGCGACGGCTCCTAGCACGGCAACCAATCGGATACGCATAAGCAGGGCTCCTACGATCTTTTCCGCGCCCGGTCCAAATCTGCGGCCAGGCTGTCAAAACTATCAGGAAGCGGACTATAACGCGCAACGTAGAAAAAACTCACGAAGATGAGTGCGAAAACTTCATCTTCATTGGGTACCTGCCAAAGCGCTGGGCTGATTCCGCCCAATTCTAGCGCATTGCGCCCATACAAGCAGCGCCTATCATCATTTAGCGTTCGCAACCGGTCACGATCATTGATGATTTTTTTAAAGCTTATCGCTCGCCCGAACCTGTATTACCCGTCTTCGACAAGTCGGGCACGATGACGAGATCGGAAACGAAATGCCATACGCGGGTCCCAACGACGCCCTGTTCTACGAAGACGTCGGACAAGGCCATCCAATCCTTTTTATACCCGGTTTCGGGGGCGTAGGCTCATTCTGGAATCATCAGATCAGCTTTTTCAAGCACCGGTTCAGAGTGATCACAATCGACCAGCGCGGCGTAGGAGCCAGCGCGCGAAGCCGGCAAAAGTATTCGGTCGATCAAATGACCGACGATGTCCAGACTGTAATGGACGCGGCAAAGATCAACACCGCGATACTGGTTGGCCACTCGACGGGAGGGGTTATCGCGCAGACCTTGGCGGTGCGCAGGCCGGACTGCGTTTCCGGCATGCTGCTTTCCTCGACCTGGTGCAAACCGAGCAAATACTTTCGTCGCGTATTCGAATTTCGACGCTCTCTCCTGGAGATCGGCGCCAGCGACTTGTTCCACCAAGCAGGCATCTTCTTCCGCTACCCACCGGCGTACGCCGAGGGTCATGACGCCGCATTTGAGAACGGTGGCGCCGTCGATGTCGAGATCACCATCGAGCGGATCAACGCGGTTCTGCAAGCAGACCTTACGACTGTGATTGAACGAATCAATGTTCCGACACTGGTCGTTGCTGCACGCGATGACTGCCTGATTCCGAAATATATGTCAGACGAAGTCGCGCAGCGCATTTCCGGCTCGAACTACGTCGTGCTGGATCAAGGCGGTCATTTCCTGCCGGAAACCCGGACCGATGACTACAACAACCTGCTCGACAATTTTCTCTCTCGCCTCGATCTACGGAATCCGAATGCGGCAGAGCCATCACGAATTCTCTGATCAGAATCCCGCCGCGAATTTTTTCTTGATGAACTCTGCAAAGCCGGCGTACTTGGTCAAAGCAATCTTGTCCGTATCGACAATCAAATAGAGATTTCGCTCCCGGGTATCGGAATAGTCACCGAGTAGCCTCACCAGACGGCCGACCTTGAGGTCTTCACTGACCAGAAACGCCGCAAGCCGCGCAATACCGAGACCGCCACGTACGGCCTGATAAACCGCACTACCGAAGCTTATGAAGCGGGAGGGCGGAACGACATTCAACTCCTTGTCGTCGACGATAAATTGCCAGTGAGGATGGGTGCTGATCACGAGGCAGTTGTGCGACTGCAGATCACGCGGATGTTCGGGCGCCCCGTATTTTTCCAGATAATTTGGCGATGCGCAGACCGTCCATTGATTGGCTGCAAGCTTTATGGAAGCCTTGTTTTTATCCGAGGAGGCAAGCGATTGAACCGTGAAATCATAGTCGACGCTCGAACCGAGTTCGGACGGGATGAGTTCAACACGCATCTGCGGGTTGGCCTGGAGATACTCGCTGACGAAGCCAACCAGCTTTCGCTCCAGGAGGGCCGCGGGTGCGCTGATGGTGAGTTGACCGACCGGGACCGGTGAAAACTGCCCCAGATCGTCGGTCGCGGCGCTGATCGCCGAAAGCAAAGGTTTGATCCGTTGAAAATAGGCTTCGCCGACGGCTGTGAGTTCGACCTTGCGCGTCGTGCGGGAGAGCAGTTGGAGGCCCAGCCGGTCTTCCAGCAGTGCTACCCGTCGGCTGATGGCAGATGGCGTCAAGCGCAACCGTCTGGCTGCACTGGCAAAGCCCCCGCTTTCGGCGACCAGGACGAAAACTTCAAGCTCGGATGCCATCGCCTATCGGGTCCCTTTTTCAATTGAAATGGCTGAAAACTCAGACAATGCCAGACAAGAGGGACCCTATCACATCGTACGATTGCAGCCACCGCCGACACCGAGGACCTCTGCTATCGCGGGTCGCGTCACCTTTGCCCGCATGCCTGCCAACGCACTTGATCGCTGTGCACCGCACGGAGGCGAAGCAGGCAAATAGTCGCGCCTCCGCAGACGGCAGATGCCCTGCGTCGCGACGCATCATCGATTGTGCAATATTTTCGATCACCGCTCGTGAGCCACATGATGGGTTGTGTTTGCGATTTTCATGGGGGAAAGTATCGGCATACGGAGACTAATTCGATTTCGAAAACTCTCCGTAGGCCAAATGAGGGGTTTGCCGAATGAAGGTTGCAATCGTCGGTGGGGGGATTTGCGGACTTTCGTTGGCGCTCAATCTGCATCGCCGTGGCGTGGCTTGCCGCGTTTATGAACGCGTGCCGGAGATCAAGCAACTCGGAGTTGGCATAACCCTGCTGCCACATGCCATGCGAGAATTGAGCGCACTCGGCTTGAGCGAGGAATTGCTGGCCGCCGGGATCGAAAATCGGGAGAGCCGCTTCTTCAATCGCTTCGGACAACTGATCTACAAGGAGCCGCGCGGCAAGTTTGCCGGCTATGACGTGCCGGAAATTGGCATTCATCGTGGGCGACTGCATGTGATCCTTGCCAAGGCCGTGCGCGATCGACTCGGGCCAGATGCCATCTGCACGGACCATGAATGCACCGGCGTCGAACAGGACGAGGACGGAGCCACCGTACATTTCAAGGAGACATCGACCGGCCGCCAGCGCGAGAGCGTGCGCGCCGACGTCGCGATCGCTTGTGACGGCATTAATTCGGCGATTCGAAAAAAATACTATCCGGACGACAGACTGGCCTTTGCAGGCATCAACAGCTGGCGTGGCGTCACACGAAGAAAACCGATCTTCGACGGTCATACCTATATACGGGCCGGTTCGATACGGACCGGCAAGATCGTCATCTACCCGATCATCGATAACATCGATGAACAGGGCAACCAGCTGATCAACTGGATGGCCGACATCAAGGGCGACAGCTTCGAGCAAAATGACTGGAATCAACCGGGCGATTTGGCCGACTTTCTGCCTGTCTATGAGAGCTGGCATTTTGACTGGCTGGACGTACCGCAAATGATCCGTGAATCGGAGCAAATCCTGGAATACCCGATGGTCGACAAGGACCCGATCGAGGTCTGGACATTCGGCCGCGTGACGCTCGCTGGCGATGCCGCTCATCCGATGTACCCGCGTGGCTCCAATGGCGCGGCGCAGTCCACGATTGACGCCCGCACGCTCGCGGACGCCCTGGCAAGCCATAGCGATGCGCAACAGGCGCTCAAGGCGTACGAGGCGGCGCGCGCCGTCGCCGCCGCCAATGTGGTGCGTACCAACCGCGAATCCCCGCCCGATTTCATCAATACGACAGTAGAGGAATTGGTAGGCGACAAGCCTTTTGAGAATCTCGATAGCTACATCAGCCAGGACGAGCTACGGACGCTATCCGAGAACTACAAGCGTGTTGCCGGTTTCACCCTCGCCGACGTAGCGCTTGCCCGCAGCGGCGCGTAGAAACGGCCCCAGAATTACGCATTGAACCTGTGATTGACTGACCCTCCACCGGTCATCCGAAGTCAGAGTTGCAGCTGCGATCAGATGCGGCTTTCCACTCATTTGTAAATGCTGCGCGCCGGATCGGAGCCGCCCATCAATTGACATCGGCGATCGCCCGCGCCTCGGGCGTGACCTTATCGAGAACCCCTCGACGCACGATGCCAAATCCCTCCTGCGCGAAGATCTGCTGTTCCAGGTACTGGACGCCGTCCACGTCGATCGAATGATCACGTGCATCGTCGAAGGCGAGATGTCAGGCGCCGACCTGTTCACACGAGCATGGGCTGAGGAGCGCGGCGTTCGGTCAGCGTGACTGGAGCGCGACAGATCCTAGACGACGACGGACAAGTCCGGCACGCGTGGAGGCGGTTCAGCAAGTGCCGTAACGCGTTCGAGCCAGATCTCGTGCCAGAAGATTAGTTCGTTCTGAGGGCATAGCCCGAGATATTCTCCGGTCGCGCACACACCTTGCAAAACAATGCAGGCACTGCCCATCGTCAACAATTTTCCGCTGGCCTCGTCGACAATGGTTCGCACGACCGACGCGACGCGAAACTCCCCGCCGCAAAACCGATGCATTTCGCGATCGAACCACAGCCCGCGATTTTTCGATACGGAATTCAACGTTTGTTCGATCTCCCGTCGCGCCTTCACGCGCACGACTTCTCCCGGCCGGAGATCGAGCACTTCCTTTGGACTAGTCTTGCGGTCTGTCGGTTCGCGGTATGGTGCCTCCGCACCGCCGAGTTTCCGCTGTGCGCTATTGAACAGCGCGAGTGCGGCGGCCGCGATGAAGGGGCCGGGCCGGACGTTGCCCGAACGCAGCTCACGCCAGTAGTGCCTCGGGTCGCGCCAGCTCAATCGTGCCGTTGCCGCCGGCAGTTCGGTCATTTGACAAGCGTACCGCTCCTCGCCATCAGACGATCTGACCTTCGTGTATGTATTGAGCCTCGACGCGTTGGCCGTTTCCCATGCAGGCGAATCCACCTCGGCGCTGTCACTTGGGACGAGCCAAGCCTCTTTCCAGATCAATTGACAACCGGACTGGCAGCCGCCGTGTGATGCGCCATCGCACCGCAATTCATCCAATAACACTGCATCCCGCAAACGCCGCAGGTGAGGTGCCGTAGGACCGAAATAATGGTGGATTTTCTCGACTCGTCGAAACACACGGTAACGTTTTCCGCAGTGGCGCAGCATCTCGGGCATAAACGGCAAACCGTCCAACCGCCCCTCGTCATCGAGTGTGGTCGAGATTTCCGCGAAGGATCGGACCTTAACCCACTCGCCCGCCCGAAGCTGCAATCGAGCCTGCAGGCCCGGAAACTTACTTAGCAGCCTCCGTCGCAGGTGAACGAAAGCACCGGCTGCGCATTCGCGCGGACGCTTGGCGTAATATGGTTGGCCGCTCAGTTCCATCGTGTCACGAGACAGACCAATGAGCCCGCCAACCGCGACGAGACCTGCGACGGTTGCGACCGCCAAACAAAACACGGAGAACAGGATCGTGATGGGCCCGGGAAAAGCAAAAGCCGCGCTCATCCACATCAAGGAAGCGATTGCGATCAGTGTCGCGAGCGAGAACATGGCCAATGCGGCCGCAATAGTCCTTCGGTAACTACTCTGACAATTCGACATGCAGTTGATGTCCTGTTAAAAATCTACCAAAAAACTCATTTACCAAAAAGCTCATTTTAGAATGGAACGGTTCTACATGAACCCTGCGCTCGCCGCGGCGCTTTGTGACCAATTGTCGCAATTGCAACCTAGCCTCACCGACCTCGGCGCGATCGAGTCCGCTCGCTTTCGTCGGCGCCCAGGGCGAGGACGTTTATAGCGCGAGGCAGCAGAACGGAGCGTCGCATTGGCGCATCGCGCTCGATCCGAACGGAATCATTTCGACCGCGTGGTGTCACCCGGGCCGCAAGGACCCACTCGCTGCACTGCGCTCGCCCTTGATGACCTGCCATCGCCTTCGCCGGAGGTCGTGGCACACGGGACATGATGGCCAGCTGTTGGGAGTACGGACTCGACAGGAAAGAAGGAAGACAATGGTTACGTTGGGTGCGAGACCATGCGCAATCCTCACCATGGCCTTGCGCATAGTTTCATCCGCCGGTTGAAATTTAACAGCGACGGACTTGATGTCTTCAACGAACTGATTGGCTATGCGCCGCAACTGAACGAGTGAAGAAAAATGCGCTTGCTCGAATTTGAACAAGGGGCGACGCACCAACGTGCGCCTTGAAATGCAAATGCGCCTTATTTGATATCGGTGAGCTAGGTAGATCACTAGCTAGGCGCCCTGCGTGCAACACGCTGTGCACGCCGAAAAACAACTTTCAAACGATGTGACAAACACCGAATGCGGCGGGAAACACGCCGTTCAGGCCTGATTTCTCTTAGTGAGAGGTTCGAGATTTGCTAAATCTGTACCCTGCGCGCAGGCGGAGGCGCCAAGCCAACTGTCCCTGGAAAAGAACAGCTTTTATCTGTCGTCTGCCGGTTTTCGTGTCCAGGTTGCCAACGATCCGGCTGGGCAAAAAGCGCTGCGCGCGCTGCCGGCGCACCGCTTCGTGGTAAACGGGGTTGGCGAAGCCGTGCGTTATTTTTATGCCGAACCGCAGCATTGCGTCTGCATCTTCGTCGGCACCCAACAGGCTTATGACAGATACCTCGAGATCCTCAGCCAGCCGCTAAAGCCGACCGACGACGTGGCTCCTGATTACAAGACCCAGGCCGGCGTGCTGTTGAGCGGCCAGCCGTTGCGACAGAGCACGCGCGGCGATCCCATCACGCTGTCGGACTATCTGAGTACTCTTTACCCTCATTATTGAGGCGCCGCCGAGGCTCTCGGATGGCACACGCGGTCAAGTGAGACGCGGGAAGCGGCGCTTGCAAGGCAAGCGCGAACTGAGAGCATCCTCAGCGTCGGGCACGGCACTGCGGCCGCGTTTTGCCGCCGTCACCGGAAAGTATCGGCAGCCCATATATGACTGGGCGCCAGCGTTCACCCTTAAGGGAAGCCGTATGTGCAACCTCTATTCAATCACCACGAACCAAGCTGCGATCATCGCGCTCTTCCAAGTCAATCAACCGTTACGTCGGCAACTTGCCGCCGATGCCGGGCGCTCCGGACTACCCCGACCGGTCACTGTTCGCATTGGCATCACGAATCCGTCACGGGTCCGCGATGTAAAGTTTACCGAGACCGGCTCAACTTTCTGTACAGGGTGGTGTAGTCGTCGAGGTGCTCTACGTTCAACTTTCCATTTGACGGACAGCCACTGCTTCATAGCCGAAACTTCAGCGGCGGCGCGGCGCCCGACGGAAGCAGACAGATAGCCGCACCCCGAGCGCTGAATAAAGCGCAGCCCGAACTGTTTTCCGGCAATCGACAGCGAGACTTGCCATGCCGTTCTTTTCCCCGCCATCTTCGCTGTTTTGCGGCCGTTCGCCCGTGCTCGGTCGGTGTCTTGGAATCCTTGCGCGCGTCCGCCAAGCCCTGGGACAAACGGCGCCTAGACGGCTCCGGGCCGCGCTTTCGCGGTTCCCTGGCTGAAACCCGATAGGCGGCCGCGCCATGGCGGATCGGGTTTCGACGAGCTCCCGGCAAGGACTGTCCAGGCGGCGGGAGTCGCTGGTCGCCGTGTTTTACGGCGCCTGCTGCCAAGGCTGCTTCGTGGCCGGCGTCGGCACCATGATGATCATGATGTTCTTCGGCATGAGCCGTTCGTTCGGCGTGCTGCACGCGCCCTGGTCCTATCTGGCGAATGCCCTGTTGCTGGCCCAATTTCCCCTTCTGCACTCGATGCTGCTCTGCCGGCGCGGGCACGAGGTCTTGCGCCGCCTGGCGCCGCATGGGCTGGGCGGGCGTCTGGCCACGACCACTTACGCCTTGATCGCCTCCATCCAGGTTTGGCTGCTGTTTGCCTGGTGGTCGCCGAGCGGGACGGTGTGGTGGCGGGCGAGTGGCTTTTTATTCGGTGCGTTGTGCTGCCTCTATGCTGTGGCTTGGCTGCTGCTATTGAAGTCGATCATCGACGCCGGCTTCGCGCTGCAGACCGGTCTGCTGGGATGGTGGGCCGTGGCGCGCCATCGGGCCCCGATCTACCCGCCGATGCCGGCCACGGGTCTGTTTCGCCTGTGCCGGCAGCCGATCTACGTCGCGTTCGCGCTGACGCTTTGGACGGTGCCGACGATCACGCCGGACCAATTCGTCGTCTCCTTGGTGCTGACCGCCTATTGCCTGGTCGGCCCCTTGCTCAAGGAGGCACGGTTCGCCCGGCTTTTCGGCGAGCCATTCGCCCGCTACCAGCGAAATGTACCCTATTGGCTGCCATGGCCGCGACGGCGAGCCGCCATCGCGTTGCCTGACAATGTTCTAGAAGGAGCCAAAGCCATTCCTACTTCAAGTCAGCTCCAGGACGCTTTGCGCGCAGCGTCCCCCCGGCTCACGCCGCCTCCAACGCCTTTGGCGAGCATTCTCATCCACGGCAGTATCGCGCTGCTTTGGGTGCTGCTCTTTGCCCGCGCCTTCGTCCTCAACGGCCTGTTGGCTTGGTCGGTCGGTGTCGTCTACGTGAGCTACGACACGGCGCTTCTCGCTTTCGTCTTCTGGCAGACGCTGGGCCTGGCGAAAATCGCCGCCAAACCCCGAAGCGCCGGCGCCGCGCCGGTCACGCTCGGCGTGATCGTGGCGGCCCATAACGAGGCGGCAGTGCTGCCGCTCACCTTGGCGGCCTTGTTCGATCAATCCGAGCCGCCCGAACTCATCGTCATCACCGACGATGGATCGACGGACGAGACTGCCGCGCTGCTGCAGCAGCAATTCGGCCTCGTCGAGCCGCCTCTGGGCGCCCTGAGTTCGGCGAGTTCCACGCATCCCGCCCTGCATTGGTTGCGCCTTTCCCATCAGGGCAAGCCGTCCGCGCTCACGAAGGCCATGCAGCTCGTCGACACGGAAATGGTTCTGACGGTCGATGCCGACACGCTGCTGGAGAAGAATGCCATCGCAGCGATGCGCGACGCCTTTGCGTCTGACCCGAAGCTGGTCGCCGCCACCGGCATCCTGACGCCCGTCTGCGGTCCCAGCTTGAGCGGTCGCTGGTTTCAGTGGTTCCAGACCTACGAATATATCCGCAATTTTTTGTCCCGCTATGCCTGGATGCAGATGGACAGTCTGCTGTTGATCTCGGGCGCCTTCGCGGCCTTCCGGCGGCAGGCCGTCGTCGAGGTCGGCGGGTTCGATCCGGCTTGCCTCGTCGAAGATTACGAGTTGATCCACCGGCTGCGCCGTTACAGCGTCGTCAACCATCGGGGCTGGACCACCAGCGTCGTCGGCGCGTCCCGCGCCCTGACCGATGCGCCGGGTTCCGTCGGGGCTTTCCTACGCCAGCGACGCCGGTGGTTCGGCGGCTTTCTGCAAACCCAATATTGGTACCGCGACATGGTGGGCAATCGTGCCTTCAGCTGGCTCGGCCTGCTCATGCTCCCGGTCAAGGCAGCCGATACGCTGCAGCCGATCTACGGCCTGACCGCCTTTGCCCTGCTGCTCGTTTACCTCGTGACCGGCCGCTTCGTCCTGGTCAATCCGGTGATCGGCGTGATCGGTCTTAAAATCCTGATCGATTTCGCCTTTCACCTCTGGTCGATCCATCTTTACCGGCGCTGGGCCGCGCCTTCGGCGCGCATCAGCTTCGCCTCAGGCCTGCTGGCCGCGCTGCTTGAGCCCTTCAGTTTCCAGATCCTCCGGCATCTGGGCGCCGCATGGGGATGGGGCATGTTCCTGACGGGCGGGCGGCAATGGGGCATCCAGCACCGCCTCGGGCTCGTCGTCGCGCCTTCGAACACGCGCCCGGACCGGCCCGATTAGAACGGATCGGACCGGCCAATCCGTTCCGAATCAAACATGATTTCACGAAGCCATGACCAGAAAGACTGCCATGCAAATTCAAAGATACACGCGAACGGCGATGGCATTCCATTGGCTTATCGCCCTGCTCATCTTCGCCAATCTGGCGATGGTCTGGATCGTCGACTATTTGCCCGATGGCATGGTGCGGCCGGTGATCGACACGCATAAGTCCTTCGGCATCACGGTGCTCGGCCTGGCCATCATGCGGGTTTTATGGCGGGCGACCCATCCGGCACCGCCCTTGCCCCCCTCCTATTCCGCCTGGGAGCGTTGGAGCGCCCATGCGGCCCATTGGGTGCTCTATGCCCTGATCTTCTGCCTGCCGCTCTCCGGTTGGGCGCATGATTCGGCCTGGAAGGAAGCGGCGACGCATCCAATGTATCTCTACGGACTCGTGCAATGGCCCCGTATCGGCTGGCTGACCGCGATCAACCCCGCTGACAAGGATTATTGGCATGATTTGCTCTTCCGTGTGCACACCTCCTTCGCCTATGTGCTCTATGCGATGATCGTGGCGCATGTGGCCGGCGCGGTGAAGCACCAATGGCTCGACAACAAACCCGAACTTCAGCGCATGCTGCCAGAATCGGCCACCGAATGAGCGATCCTCACACGCGGCTCCTTCGGGCCGCCGCCATATCGTATCAATTGTTCGGCGAATTGCGGGGTCCTGTCCACAGATGGGAAGGATATTCGCGCGTTCATTCAGCGACGCCGTGGAATGCAACGGCCCGAGTGTCTCGACCGGCGTGCCGTATGCCGAGAGGTCCTCCGCCGCAGTCGCTGGAGCGAGAGATACCAGAGCCATACGCTAAGTGAGCCGGTAGGCTTTCCAGCGTCTCGCCCTTCAGTTTCGCCCACGCAGGCATCGTCCCACAGCCTGACCATTCCAGATTGCTATCCCCGCTTGCTCCCCTCAGCGAATTCCGCTTTGGGCGGCGTTGTGCTTGCGCGCATGCCCGAGACGGAACAATCGGCCCGCGAAGGGACTTTGACTACGGTCCCATATCGCAGAGCACAAAATGAAAATTCCGGCCCATTCCGAAAGCCACATAGTCAAACTGAGCAACGGCTCGGTCTGGCAGATTTTTCAAGCGGAAGTCTATCGGGAAGCGGCTCGACTTTTCCGTTTCGCCGAGCCACGTTCAGATGAATTGCTTCAAGGCTACATCATCAGCGCTGATCGCGATATTACGAAGGAACAAGGCGTAGTCACGGTAAAGACGTTTCTCGACGGTCAACCAACTTCCATAAAAACTAAGCTACCTCCCTCCCTGTATGAGTTGGCATCGGCAGCGCCGGCGGGGCGCCTTTACTTGGAAGCTTTCGCTATCTTTTGCTTCAAGTGGCCGGTTTCGTGATCGCGGCGGAGCTGGCTCAACGACGTTTCGTTCAGTTGAAGAAGAACCTCGCTCAGTGTCTTGGTTTCAGGATGCCCAGCGGCGAAACTCTGTCCGTAAATCTTACGCAACGTGCTAATGATCGTGTTTCCGTGTTTGTGGCTGATTTCACCGTCGTGGTTACGGTGGCGATTGTCGAGACCTGCTTTGCTCATGGTGCTCTCCATTGTGCCTACAGTCTGAGAGCATCCTCTTGCCTGGACCGAATGGCAATCTTGCGCCGCAACCGGGGGATCAAGGCGGGGGCTGAATCGTACAAACCTGTAGACCTTGGCCGGTTTCCGGCGCGGGGCAGGTGTCGGTTTTGGGCGGCGCCGGTTTAGTGCTGGCATCATCCCGAGCTGCGCCATCATCGGATCGCCGCCTTGCTCGCCGATCAGCGTCAGCACCTCGGCAGCGGCTTCTTTACCACGAAGCCTCATGGGATCGGTATGGGATTGGCCATCTGCCGCTCCATAGTTGAATCGCATAGCGGCCGAGCGTGGGCTGCCGGATCGCTAATGTAACTCGAAAGGAATGTCCGTTCCCGCAAACGGTGTGCGGCGCTAACCCTCATTCGGAAACCTGAGCAGAAGGGGTAAAATTCCCTAGGACCCACACCCGAGGAGCAACAACATGAAGCAACACCTCCCGGAGGAATTTTCCACCAGGTTGATCCGCTGGGGTCCCTTCGTGATCATGGGCAATACGGTGCCGCCCAAAGATCCTGTTGAAGACGAAGAGGAAGAGGACAACGCCGACGAACCGCCGGTCGTGCGCGAGCCGGACGAAGACTACATGACGCAACCCGTGCGGCGAATAGCCGGCAGCACCGCCAGAGCTCACAGGGCTGCGCAGCGGGGCCGAGGGTTAGATCCCGGCCCCTATTTTCTTTTCCGGCGCCAACACGCGCCGGCTTGTTTTCCGAAGAGCGCTCGGGATGACGCCCCCCGTTGTGGGAGCGCTCCATGCCAGATTTCACCGTAATCGATGGCGGCGGACCTGAAGGTCGAGACCGAATATATGCCGAGCGAGAACTGAGCGACGCACTTCAAGAGACCGCGGCGAACATGCTGCGGGTTATTGTCTCAAGGGTGCGGACGATCACTGCCTCGATCCGGGCATCCTCGGTAGTACGTGGCGTTCCCGAGCGCGGCTCGTCCCAAAGACCTTCAAGCCGATGTTCAGCGAAGCGCCGACGCCACTTGCCAACGGTGTCGGGATCAATACCCAAGCGGGCCGCCACGATCTTGCTCTGCTCGCCTTCAGCACAGGCCGGTACGATCCAAGCCCGCAGCGCCAACGCTTGAGCCGTGCTCCGGCGGCGCCAGCGACGTCAACTCGGCGCGCTCCACATCATCGAGCCCCAGCGGGGCAAAGCTGCGAACCATACCAATCCTCCCCAAATCAGGAGGGTCCGCTATGATCGAGTCGATTTGGAGTCCGCCGAATTTATGATTCAGGACACTAGCACTACTTTGGCAGATTTGGCTGAAGGCGGCCTGCGAGCAGCATCTCACATTGCGTGCATCGTAGTGGTGAAGGGCGCACGAAGAGGTCGAGGATGGCTTGTCTGATGGCCGGCATGCTCGGTTGTGGCGGAGGGCCTGAGAACTCTTTTTTTTCCGCCCCGCTGCGGCGAGGCGACGGGATTGAAGAAAGGCGTAGGCGATCATCGTCATCAATGCATGTCGGTGTAATCCGGCCCACGACCTGCCTTCGAAATGGTCGAGCCCCAGCTCTTCCTTCAATTGCTGATGCGCCTGTTCACAAATCCACCGGGCCTTGACGGCAGCTGCCAGCGTCTTAAGCGAAACGTCAGCGGGCAAATTCGAGATGTAGTACTTCTGCTCTCCGCTCGATCGTCGTTCGCCCAGGATCCACACTTCATCGCCAGGCATACGCTCGACACCTTTATCGAACACACGGTGCTTCGGGCCGTCCGCGATGCGGACGCGCCGTGCAGCGAAGAGGCATGTCAGCGGACCTTTCGTACCCCGGCGCCAGCTGATCTTCTGCCACTTTACGCTGGCCAGCATCGTCTCGGCTGAAACGGGTGACATATCCGGGATATAGTGTTTGCGCGGCTTACGAGCTTTCTCCGTCGGAAAGATCATGGTGACATCGGTCGGATAGACTTTCTGGCGCCGCGACATACCAACTGCCCACAACAGGCCGCGTTTGCTCAGAGCATGACGGAACGGTGCGCTCGATCCGTATCCCGCGTCCGCCAGCACACAGCCGAAGCGAACACCGGCTGCGATCACGCGATCGATCTCAGCCAGCGCGATCTCCGGCTTGGACCGTGCCGTGCGATGCTCGATTGGAACGCCAGCGCGCTTCAGACGTACCGGGTCGCTCGTCCAATTCTCGGGAATGAAGAGACGTAGCGCCACCATTACGGGCACTTCACGGCGCGCAAGCGTCAGTGACACTAACGTTTGGCAATTGGCCGTCTTACCGAGAGTTGATGCATATTGCGGAGCTACACCAACCGAGCGATCGCCCTTCTTCGGCATCGATGTGTCGTCGATGACCAGCACTGCATCTCTGCCGCCGACGAGCCGGTCGGCCTGAACGAGCAATTCTGCTTCCAACGGCGCCGCGTCCCAGACCCCATCAGCGATAAAATGATGCAATTGGTCATAGTCGCCCGGCGCCAGCCGCGCCGCCATTGGCTGGACGCTCTTGCGATCGCCCGGCCCAATTAGTCCCGAAACATACAGCGGACACATCCGCCGCCGCGCCTTGTGACCCAAACGATCCAGGAATGGCTCGAGCCAGCGTCCAAGCTCGTCTTGCCACTTCGCCTTCGTGTCCACCATTGGTCGGCCCTCCAAAAGCCGACCACCCATGAATCATTGAAAACGTGATTCGGGAATCCTGTTCCGCCAATCAACTCCTAAAATCTGCCAAAGTAGTGCTAGTAGCTGGTCAGTTTGATTGTGGCAGGATAGCTGGCTTGAACCGGACCGCCATAGGCGCATATTCGAAGGATGTCCGAGCAGCGGCCGACTTTCGTGGCGCGGAAAAATCCCGGATCTGGCTGGGGTGTCGATATTCTGTGGCCCGATGGCGAAACGGAAGTAATCAAGGGCTTTATTACGGAATATGACGCGCTTAAGTGGATTACTGAACATGAGAACTCTAAGGGCGTGGCCGGGAAATACGAATGACAAACCACCCCAAACGCCCTAGGGACCCCAACCATCTCGCTCCTGACGGACGGCAGCGCGGCGCCTAGCGCTACGGCCGGCGATGCGCTGCATGGCCCCTTTCCTGACTCTAGAAGCCCGCTGGTGGGCACGACCCATCTCCGCCTCCGTCAGCGCGCCGCAAGCTCGGATGCTGGGAAAGGCTGCTCGTCTCGCGTCAGCAGGCCCATCTGGACGGCCTCCTGTTTGGACACTTTGCGGCCCATCGCACTCTCAAAGGCCTGACACGGCGCGAACAGCGCAGCGACCGAAGCCGCGGAGGGACTTGGGCAGTACTCGTCACCGGGATGGACCGAATAAGCTCCGAGGCCAACAATCATTGCACCGACTAAAATTCCACCAACGATATAATCGCTTTTCATGGCGGGGATCCTCGATCGCCCCCGCCACAACAACAGCCAGCGCCGTCGCCAGTTCCCTTTTTAGAAGCCCGCTGGTGAGTCCGTCCGGTGCAGGCCGTCATGGGGCCGGCAGGTCGGCGCCGACGCATGGGCAAGTCTGTGGCCAAGAGCGAGGATCAATCGCTAGTTCACGGTGCCCCGCCGGCCAACTTCTCCACACCCGCGACCGCCGGTGGCTCGACGTCGTTCCGTGGCCGCGCCACGGTAGCAATCACGTGGGAAGCACAGCGGCGGTGGCGCCCGTGCTAACCGGACCCAATTGGCCTTCGCTATCTAGGTTTCTCTGGGCGAGCCCTGACTTTACCGTCTGGCGCATGGCGATCACGCGCATTGGTGAGGTCTTTCTGCAGCTTCAACCGTTCGTCGGGTGTCATGGCGGGTTCGCGCTGCGGCGGCGGGTCGAAAATGCTTGTTTTCGGAGGTGTCGCCTGGGCCTCGCCAAGCGATGAACCAGCAGTTGCGGTCGTGCACACGCCAAGTGAGAGGCTCGACAACAGCGCAGCGGCAAACGCCGATATCTTTCGCTCATACGCAATACCCATGGACGGTTGTTCCTCCAGCATTGCGGGCCAATTAAGTCCGACGTCCTCCGTGGCGGCGCATCGAAATGGAAAAGCCGCCGCTGGGTTGAGGCAGCGACGGCTTCTCATCACCACACCGACTCCATACAGAAGGTCGAGAAAATGGTGCGCCCGATCGGTTAATCGGGGGCTACGGGCGCGGGACCCAGCGCCCTTGGAACATCTGAACGAAACGTGAGGTTTGAGCACCTTGTAGTCGAGTCTCCCCGCTACCATAAATCGTGAGATGGCCCAACTCGGAGATCCATCATGCGAAAGCTGATTACGACAATAGCGTTGCTGGCCCTGATCGACACTTCGGTGGCGATTGCGCAGACGGTCGGCTCACGAAATCCATCCGCACCACCTCCATCGACGAACCCGGACAAGCAATTGCTGCCGGAGGCGCCGGTCGGCCACCGTCAACCGCGGACCGATCAAGTGCCCCCGGAGCAGAACCTGACGGGTGATCCGAACGATCCAATCAATCGCGAGAACGCGGCGCTCGACCGCATGACCAAAGGAATTTGCCGCGGTTGCTAAATACTGAGAAATAGCTGGCCGCGCGCATTGGCACCTCCAGGCGAAGATGCCTTCAACTGAGGCGGGCTCTTTTGTCAGATGCCCCTCCATGACTCCCGGAGCGCCGCTGGTGAGGAGTTGGTATTCGGGCTGTCACCAAAGGCCCACGGGGAACTCCGCGTGACTCGGCGCTCACTGGTCGGATGGGTGCCGGCCTTCGAAAATAGTTCATGCCAGCGACGTTTTTCTGCCTTGGTGCCGCCCTCGAGCCGGCCGGATAGCGGATGAGCGTGGACCAATGAGTTACTATCAGATTGCCGAGATGCTGGTTGCGCTGTGCGCTGGTCTGGCCTTTGCGCTCGTCGGTTGGTGGGAGATCGTAGGAACGATCTGGAGCGCTCTTGAGTGACATGCTGGGCTGCGCGAGCGCGGGACTGAAGCCTCGCGCTCTCGCCTGATCCGTCCCGCCGACTTCTCCACACCCGACCGCCGGTGGCTCGAGGCCGTTTCGAACCCCAAGGGATTGATAATTTGCGCCGCCAGCGTGAAAAAGCTTTCGTTGCGGTATGCCTTGGCGCCGCAAACCAAACTCCCGACTGAACAACTGGACGGAGGGAACCCCATCCACCACGCAGGCGGGCTGGATTTAAAGCTATCCTGGTCAATTGCGTTGCTTGAGCAAAAAAAGGGCGGCCTTTCCGGCCACCTCTTCGTTTACCGCCAGTCCTGGCGGTGATGACGCCAATAGTGTGGACGAGCCATTGCATAGCCATCCCGCCATCCTTGGCGGGACTGATAACTATAGGGTCCCCGGTAGGGATTGCCGGGACCGTAGTTTTGACAGTTCGCGTTCGGGTAATATTGAGCGCACCGGCCCGGGTTCGGAATGACTTCCTGAGCAGCCGCTGGGACCGTAATGTGCGCGCCGAATGTTACTGCTGCCGCAGTCAAAACCATATACCTGTTCATCGCGTTCTCCTGAAGAGGCTCCAAACACGAACAGACTTTCACCTTCGATGTTCCCAACTTTCAAACATTAAACGTCATCGATTGGGCGGCATCCAACGCGTCGGAGAACTGTCGCGATCCCGCCCGCCGCTATTGCCGATCGTGCATGGCCTTGAACAGATGCGCCGCTGGCCCAGTACCCCGGGTTCCAAGATCCGCGAGCACCAAAAAGCCTTATTGGCGGCCGGTTAACAAAATAGCGCCGGCAAGCGTCGTCGCCGCGGACCTTAGCCCTCGCCGCCTCTCGGCGAAGCTGGATGGCTCGTTATCCGCAGCATATCCACAGCACCGCCAACGCCGGAAACCCAACCAGGATAGCCACTTGCTGCGCACGCATCCACAGCCGCAACGCCGCGCCATATTGGAAAGAATGAGTCCCAATTGTGAGCCCGTTCACATTTGCTCGGCATGGTCCCTGCTAGGCTCGCACCACTGGGGGATTTCAGGGGCCCAGCAATAAGCGCCGCCGGGACACGATATTTCGAGCCCGACGGCGTAGTTTTTTTGCGACCTAGCTTGCTCTGTCTGACCCGGCCAACCGGCAACGGTGATTCCCCATCCGCTGCCGGTTGCGCTTCCTAACCGATCGGCGCCGGCGCTTGATTGCCACAGCACCGTTTGGACATCGCCCGAGAGGGCTGCTGACCCCTCACCCTCGATCGAAGCTCAAGGTTCCCGCGCCTCGCGCGAGGACGAAGAGGGCACCGCCGACCAGCCCGATGTCCTTCCAGAAATGGATGAATTGGGCCCAGCGGGCGGTGGCGTCGTCGGTGATCGACCAGTAGGGATGGCCGATCGCCGCGGCACCGAGATTGAAGAGCACCAGGAGCAGGGCGAAGTCGCGGGTGCGGAAGCCGAGCACCAGCGCGACCCCGCCTGCAACCTCGATGGTCGCCGCCAGCATCGCCCAAACGTGCACCGAACCGGGCAGGCCCGCCATGAAATGAGTGAGCAGTGTCAGGTCCCGCCAGTGATTGATCCCCGACATCAGATAAAGCGATCCGATGCAGACCCGGCCCAGCAACAGGATCAGCGGCTCGCTACGCAGAACCAGGGAATCGATAACCCGCAACGCCATAATGCTCACCCCGAACTTACTCTTGGTCTTGCCTTTTAGTGCACGGAGAGAGCCCGGGCAACGAGGCGCACATGCGCTATGAACGCCGTTTCGCACTTTCCAGTGAGCTCGCCCATTCACAGGCACGAAAAAGCCGCCGCTGGGGTTGAGGTCAGCGACGGCTCCTTACGCATTGTTTCCGGGTGCCTGTTCGGGGCTACCGCTTCAGCCGCCTGGCATGCGCCCTCAGCCGCTGGATCTTCCGCATTTTCATTCGTCGCCTGCCGCCTCGTGTCATGTTGCCTCCATGTTGTTCTTTCGCAGCGTGCTCATATAGCAACGGATGATGGTTGAAGCGTGAACGCGTCGTAGATGCGACGGGCGGCTCATTCTGCGGCGGCGACCGTTTCGGAGTCTTTCCGTCTACGCCAGCAATGCGGACAATAGCGCCCGCTTCGATCGATTCTTGCGGATTGTCGATCAGCCGGTCGGATAAAGACAGACCGGATTGAATCTCGACGCTGATTGCCGAGATCGCGACCCAGTGTCACGGGTTTCAGAATGACCTTGTTGCCGGCGTCGACTGCGGCCACGCGCATTCCATTTGCGCCGAAAATCAGCGCCGTGGACGGAATGCGCAATGTGCCGGGGTCGGAGGGAATGTGGAACTCGACTTCCGTGAAAGCGCCGGGCCACAATTTCCCGTCGGGATTGTCCGCCTGCAACTCGATCAGAGCGGTGCGGGAATTTTCCTCCAGCGCATTCGAGGTCGACGTCAGCTCTGCCTCGAACGTCTCCTGCTGGCCGGGCAGATGCAGCGTCGCCTTGACGCCAGGCTTGAGTTCGCCAAGGAACGCTTGCGGGACATTCACAAAAATGCGCATGCGATGGATGTCGGCGACCTGGTACAGGGCCCTCCCCGACGTACCGCCGGCATTGAGGAGATCGCCGATATTGACATTGCGTGCCGTGACGACGCCGTCGAACGGCGCCTTGATCTTTTCGAAGCTGGTCAGCTCCTGGAGCCGGCTGACCGCAGCCTCCTGCGCCGTCACATTTGCCTTGGCGACCGCCAACGCCGCGTTGCGCGAGGCCGCCGTCAAGCGATCGGTGTCGCCCTGTTCCAGGGTCGACCACCCCTGCGCGACGAGCCGCGTCGTCCGCCCGTTGGTCACCTCGCCGAGATCGGCGTTCGCCTGCGCCTGTTCGACGGCGGCCTGCAACTGGACGAGCTGCGCCTTCGCCTGCGCAAGTTGCTGGTCGAGATCGGGCGCCGAGATCGTCACAAGCACGTCGCCCGTTTTCACATGCGCGCCGATGTCGTTATGCCAGGCCGTCACGTAGCCGCTGGCGCGGGCGAACAGCGAGCTGATATTGAAGGCGCTGACGTTGCCCGGCAGAAGCAGCGACTGTTCCAGCGGACCGGGTTCAGGTTGAACCAGACGCACGGTCGAAATCGCTTGCTCGTCGGTCCAGGCTTTGACCTCCTGCTTGCTCCTGGCGCGATCGACGATACCGAACGTGGCGAGAGCGATCGCACAAACTGCGACGACAGCCCAGCAAAAGCAAGATACGGCGTGGCCTGGCGGGGCGGCGGGCGGACGGTTCGGAAGACATGAGATCTCCAGGTCAGGCGTGGGTCAGGCTGGGAAGGCGCGCCGGAGAGCGGATCGGCCGCCTCGGCGGGATTTGTTTGGCGTCCGATGGGCGATGCTGAACAGCACCGGCACGAACACCAGCGTCGCGAAAGTAGCAAAAAGCAGGCCACCGATGACGGCGCGGCCAAGCGGCGAGTTCTGTCCGGGCTCGATCGCCATCGGCGCCATGCCGATGATCATGGCCAACGCCGTCATGATCACGGGCCTGAAATCGCGTGCCACCCGCTTCCATCGCGGCGGTCAGCGCGTCTTTGCCTTCCGCGAGCCGCTCGCGTGCGAAACTGACGACCAGAATGCTGTTGGCCGTGGCGACGCCCATGCACATGATCGCGCCGGTGAGCGCAGGCACGGACAGGGTCGTAAAGGTGAGGAACAGCATCCAGACGATGCCGGCCAGCGCCGCCGGAAGCGCCATGATGATCACGAAAGGATCGATCCAGGACTGGAAATTGACGACGATCAGCAGATAGATCAGGATGATCGACATCGCCAAACCGATAAACAACTGCCTGTAAGCATCGACCATGGTGCCCGCCTGCCCGCGAATCGTGACGGTCGAACCCTTGGGCAGCTCGGCGCGGGAGTCGTCGACGATTTTCTGCACATCGGCGGCGACGCTGCCAAGGTCGCGGCCCTGCGTCGTCGCATAGATGTTGACGACAGGCCTGATATCGTAGTGTGAAACGACCGCGTCGAGCGGCTCGGGCGAGAAGGTTGCGAGGCCTCCCAGCAACTGAGTGGACTGAGCGGCGGTCAATGGCAGGTTTTTGAGTTCTCCAAGCGTATCGATGCCATATTGCGGCGTCTGGACGGAAACCGGATAGGACACGCCATTGGTCGGGTTCAGCCAGTAGGTCGGCGCCGTCTGCGTGCTGCCCGACAGCGTCGCCTGAATGCTCGTCGCGGCATCGCCTTCCGTCAACCCGACGACGCCGGCGAGTTCGCGATTGAAATCGACTTTCAGCGCGGGGTTCTGGAATTGCTCCTGGATGCGCGGATCGGCAACGCCCGGGACATTGCGGATCTTCGCAAGCAGCTTGTTCGCGAAGGTGCGGCTGGCGTTGAGGTCGGCGCCGGCGATCTGAACGTCGAGGGGCGCCGGCGAGCCAAAATTCAGGATCTGGGTGACGATATCCGCGGGAAGGAATGAGAACGTCGTGCCAGGAAATGCCGCCGGCAGCTTCTCGCGCAGAGTCTTCACAAAGGCGTCCGTGGCGATCTTTCCCTCATTCAAGGTGACCGATATGTCGGCGTCGAAAACGCCGATCGTGCCGGAACTTCCGTATGAAATATTGATGCCGCTGTTCGGCAAACCAATATTGTCGACGATGCTCGCTATCCGGTCAGGCGGCACCAGCGCGCGGATTTTCTGTTCGACCTGATCGGTCAAGCGCGTCGTTTCCTCGATTCTCGTTCCCGTTGGCGCGCGCATGTGAATTCTGATCGCTCCGGCATCGATCGACGGGGAAGAAATCCTGTCCAAGGAAAGGAGCGAGGCCGACAGACGCCAAGGCGACGCAGAGAAAGCCGCCGGCGAACCAGAAACGATGCCGCAGCGCCAGTTCCAGCAAGCCCAGATAGCCTTGCCGCAATCGTTCGAAATAATGTTCGAACCCGTGTTGGAAGCGGACGAAAAGGCCTTTCGGCGGCGGTTCGCCATCTTCCGAACGAGTCGAATGCTGGTGCTGGTTGCGCAGAAGAAAATGCGCCATCGTCGGCACCAGCGTATAGGTCAAAATGTAGGAGGCGATCATCGCGAAGACGACCGCCATCGCCAGCGGCCGGAACAGATAACCGGCGACCCCGCCAAGCGAAAGCAGCGGAACGAAAGCGATGCAGATGCAAAACAGCGCGATCGTCGCCGGGGCCATGATTTCCTGCGCGCCATGGGTGATGGCCGTCAGGATGTCTTCGCCCTGCTCCTCCATGTGGCGATTGATGTTTTCGATGGTGACCGTCGCATCGTCGACCAGAATACCGACCGCGAGCGCCAAACCGCCGAGCGTCATCACATTGATCGTCTGGCCAAGCACCGAAAGCACGATCAACGAACTCAGCACCGCCAGGGGTATCGAAACCGTGATGATAAAGGTCGAGCGCCAACTGCCGAGAAAGACCAGGATCATGAAGCCCGTCAGCGCGGCCGCGATCAGTCCTTCGCGGACGACGGCAGCGACGGAGGATTTGACGAAGCCCGACTGATCGGCGACATATCTGAGATTGACCCCGTCCGGAAGCGTAGCCTGAATGGCCGGCAAGCGCGCTTTTATGCCGGCGATGATGTCGAGGGTCGAGGCGGAGCCGATCTTCAGCACCGACATCAGCACGCCCTTGCGGCCATCCGACTGCACGACATTGGTCTGCGGCGGCGAACCGTTGTGGACATTGGCGACATCGCGCATGAAAACCACGGCGCCGTTGACCACTTTAATCGGCAGATTATTGAAATCTCCTATGACTTTTGGAGAATCGTTGAGATCGATCGTGTATTCGTAGGAGCCGATCTTTTCGGTGCCGACCGGCGTGATCAGGTTTTGCCGGGCGAGCGCGTTGCCGACGTCGGTCGCCGAAAGGCCGTGGGCGCGCAGCGCGTTTTGGTCGAGGTCGATCTGCACCTGCCGGGCGGCGCCACCATAGGCGTTTGGCAACTGGGCGCCTGGGATCGTCGCGAGCGCGGGCCGAATGAAATTCGAGGCAAGATCGTTGAGCGCCGTCTGGGACAGGGTGTCGCTCGACAGCGCCAGTTGGATGATCGGAACGCTGGAAGCGTCGTAAACCAGCAAGAACGGCGGAGTGACGCCGAGAGGAAGTTGCTTCAAGATGGTTTGAGATATGGATGTGACTTGCGCCTCGGCGGCGCTGATGTTCACGGTCGGTTGGAAGAAAATCTTGACGATGCCGGTGCCAGCAAGCGACTGCGAACTCGATATGCTCGATGTCATTGACGGTCGTCGATAGCGACCGTTCGTAGACCGCGACGATGCGGTTCGCCATATCGTCCGGCGGCAAGCCGGTATAGCTCCAGATTACGGAGATGACCGGGATGTTGATATTCGGAAAAATATCGGTCGGCGTGTCAAGCGCCGAGCGCACGCCAAAAAGCGCGATCAGGATCGCCATGACGACGAACGTGTAAGGACGCGCAAGAGCTAACCGAACGATAGCACTCAAACGATAGCACTCATAAGCTAGAGCCCTGAATTTGGCACCGTTTAACGCTAACGCGTCCCGCCTGGCGTGGCCACGGCGGCGGGGTGAAGCAGCACGAGCCGGCCCTGAATCTTCAGGCCCAACGCGCTTCCACTATACCGGCTGCTACGCAAAGCCCAAACGCAGGTGCGTGATCGAACCTTAAAATTCAGAAACAATCCGTGGCGTGGAAATTTCAGTTACTCATCGCACCCGGGAGACTTCGAGAAGCCAATGTCGCCATCATCGCGCCATTCCGAGTCATGAACCGGTATGTCGGCAATCTGCAGCCGGTGCCCGGCGTTTTCCCGGACTACCCCCGCCAGTCACTGTTCGCGTTGGCATCACGAGTTCGTCACGGGTCCGCGATGTAACATTTACCGAGACGGACTCAACTTTCTGTACAGCGTGGTGTAGTCGTCGAGGTGCTCTACGTTCAAATTTCAATCATGCGACTATTTTGGCCGCTGCGGCCACTCTCGTAATCACTGGTACTGCCATGGCTGACGAGTCAGTCGGGACTGGTGCGGGGAGATCGTCGGCAATGTATAGAGGAGCGAGCTGCGCGCGAAAGATAGTGGTTTGACTCAGGGAATTGGGCGGGGCCGCTGCAGAATCTAGACCGCGGCGACCCTAATCGCGAGAATCGCCATGGGTGCGCAAAAGGCCCTTGGAATGAAACGGCCAATCAAGTGTTAAATGCTAGAGACACCAGTTCCGTATTTTTCTCTCAAAAACACGAAAGGAACTTTATGAAACATCCAATCCGACTTCTTCGCTACGGTCCTGTTGCATTCATCACACTGTCGTGCTTGAGCGTTCCCGTTTGGGCGGCCGATCCGCTTCATGTCAGGGGTACGGTCGCCTCCGTAGATGGCTCTGCTGTCAAGATCAAAACAAACGACGGGAAGGATATCGGCCTTACCATTGGAGACGATTGGAAGATCGCAGGGGTGGTGCCCGCGTCACTCAGCGACGTCAAGAAAGGTGTCTTTATCGGAACGGCGAATGTCCAGGATTCGAGCGGCAATAGAGCTCTCGAAGTGGTCGTTTTTCCGGAAAAAATGCGCGGTACCGGTGAAGGCGACTACGGATGGGACCTCAAGCCAAAGAGCTCGATGACGAACGCGAACGTAGAGCAGACGGTCCAGAGCGTCGCCGGCTCAACCGTGACGCTTAAATATAAAGGCGGCGAGAAGACGGTGACCATCACGCCTTCAACGCCGATCGTGACCTTCGCCGACGCGACCAAGGATGATGTGAAGCCTGGCGCTAAGGTCTTCATCGCAGGAGCCCCGAGCTCTGATGGAACGATGCTGACCAAAGGTTTCATAGCCGTCGGAAAGGACGGCACGACACCTCCGATGTAACATCGACACTGTCGCGCCAGGGTCGAACGAAAAAAGTTTGCGATCTACACTTTAAGACAACCGAGGAAACGATCTACTCGTAAAGCTCGGTGTTCAGCAGAATGTTTCCTCCGAGCGCGACCGGAGCGCACCGGCGCAGCGCCCATTATCGCCAAGACCGCGCGCGAGCTTGGCATTCTCACCATCGGTGTAGTCACTAAGATCGTCCGCGTCTCGGTAGTGGCGACCGGCATCGATAATCTCGACCCGGCGCCCCACGCGACGCAACCAGCGGAAACCTCACTTACAGAACTCGCCGGCAGGCTGCGCAACGACAGCCGTCAGATCGCCGGATCGAGCGTAGTGCACCGCTGCCGCAATTAGAGAATCCGCCGCCATGACCAAATTGGAAATGAGCAGGATGAGTATCAAGAGGCAAGCCCTGCCGGGGCAGCCGGGATAATCGTCAGAGTGCGACCGTCTCCTCGACTACATGTTTCAGCGGCGTTCCCTCAGCGGTCAGGGTCATTCGGAGTTTGAGCTTGCCACCCTTCACCGCTCCGCTACGCACCAGGTTCTCAATTTCACGCTGCGATGTAACTCCGACATGCTTCAGAAATTTACGGATGGCCATATTGAAGCGGTCTTCATCCAACTCGGCTGTCATCGCTGTTCTCCCTGATCAGGCAGGCAAAGACTAACATGAGGCAAGCAAAAATCGCGTGTTTCTTCCCATCGCGATAGTGCCAGGCCACATGGTGGCGCGCCGGCTCACGCCGCAGCGCGGTCGTTTGCAAGCTTAATCGACCGCGGGTATTCTTTCCACCGTCGCCGGTCCCAACTCACGCCGCGACAAGGTGTTACGCAGAGCCCGCCGAAGTGATTCGGCGGGCAACTCCAGGGCAAGATCAAGCTGCTGATGCCGGTGTGCTTCCATGCTCCTCAGCTTTTGTGGTGCGCTCCGATACCTGATGGACTACTGGCAATTGCAGCACAGTCGCTCGCTGGCCTTTGACGAGCAGCGTCACCAGGACATTGCTTCCATCGGGAAATTCGATCGCGTCGTGATGGCGATGCGGCACATTTGGTTCGACCACACCAACCTTGGCAACGCGGAAGCTGGTTGTTCTCGCCCAGATCCATCCTTGGTCGTACTTAACGTCTTGCTCGAAGGCTAACTCGGTTCCGGGAAGCAGGCAGACCGCTATCCCGGGTTGGCCTTCTGCAGCAAAGCCACGGGTCGGGGTCCTGGGGAACGTTGTGGTGATGAGCGTCTCTCCAACTTTGGCGGGACGCGATGCCATGGCATGCAGACTATAGTCACACATCAGATTTGCTCCTCTTTCGAGATAGCGCACCCGCACCCGCGGCGGCGCGGGCGTCTATCAGTGTGGTCCAGCCGCCAATATTACCCAGCTTGTGGGCAATTCTACGGCGTGCCTCATTTCAAGGAATTTAAAAAATCCGCCAATTCACGCCGGCGCGCCTTACTTCGGTGGGTGCAAATCGCCTTGAAGCCGGCGTCAAGGCTGTGTGTACCGAAAACCTAAATCCGACCGTAGTGGTGATGAAGTCCGCCCAAGATGGCGTGCGAATTTATGGCGCCGGATCGTTGAATCGGACGAGAGGCCGGCGCATCCTTTTGCAAAGACCGATGCGTTCTAACGCCGTTGTAGTAGGCCGCATAGTTTTTCAGAATGCGGCGCAGATGTGCCTCGCCCAGTACAATGATGTGGTCCAGACATTCCCGCCGGATCAATCCGATCAGCCGTTCGGCAAAGCCATTCTGCCAAGGTGAGGCCGGTGCAATCGGTTTGTCCCGAATGGCCCATGGCGCGCAATCGGCGTGTGACGACGATGCCATAGATCCGATCGCGATCACGGATCATGTAACGCGGAGCCCCGTCCCAAGGAAAAGCCTCGGTGATCTGGCGTGCGATCCATTCCGCCGTAGGGTTGGTTGTGACGTTGATCCAGATCGAGCTCTCTACGGTCAATCCGTACAATCACGCAGCCGTACAGCAGTTTGAAGCCAATGGTCGGGACCACGAACAGGTCCATGGCGGCAACGTCCGGCGCGTGGGTTCGCAGAAAGGTCCGCCATCCCTGACTTGGAGGTCCGCGTCGCTTGACCATGTACTTGGCGACGGTTGATTGAGCGACACTAAACCCAAGCTTGAGCAGTTCGCCGTGAATGCGTGGCGCACCCCAAAGCTGGTTCTCCGTGCTGATCTGCCTGATCAGTGCCCGCAATTCTATTTCGATTCGCGGGCGCCCTCCCCGCGAGTTCGATTTCCAACGCCAAAAGCGACGAAAGCCGGCCCGATGCCAATGCACCAGCGTTTCGGGCCGGACGATCGTAACGACCTCCAGGATCAACGGAAACCATCGATACATCTGGACCAGGAACCAGCGATCGTTGTTCGTGAGATGAGCGCGGCCCTTCACCTTACGTCGCAAGACCACCAGTTGATGTCGGAGCGTGGCATTCTCAGCCTCAAGCCTGATCTTCGACTTGAAGGCTGAGGCCAAGACCGCCACGACGAAACACAGGAGCCTGATCATTCCGCCAGCTTAGGCGATTCCATCACGTCAGCAACTCGGATAAGGTTTTCGGCACACACACCCGTTCGTTGAGCGTCTGCCCCATGCCGCCGATCTTCGCTGCAGGCGAAGTGATCGCCGCCTCTCGGCCGTTCGAACAAAATCAGGATGGCGAGTTGTGCAAGAACTGCAAACAAGCATCGCGAACATCGGATTCGTCAACATCCGCCATCGACTTGTGGATGGAAATCTTCCTCGTCGGCGCCCCCTGGGACATCACGAGAATCACCGTCAGCTGTCTTGGGCAGGTTGGCTTGGCGCAACCGAATTGGCCGACCGACAAAGCCAAGTCTTCCGCAAGCGCGAGGGTCTGATGGGCCCAGAGCTTGATCGCTGCGACCCGCTCAGAACGATCGATACTTGTGTCTCGATTGAACGGATTGTCGAAGGAGCTCATGTGACTTTCCTCCGTTTGCTTCGACCGCCCCGGCGAGGAGTCAATCCTGACTTTCCTGGCGGCGATGCAACCAGTGATCGGCTTAGCGCCTTCGCAGTGGAAAGCGACCGTTAGGCTGATAAGAACAGGTGGCATAGTGGTTGTCAAATTCGGGAAGGCTGCCGTGACCTCCTCATGCGGCCTGTCATAAAATTCAAGTACGATGGTTTCTCCGTGCGCCACAGCGGGGCCGATTGCTGTAAAAACTCCCGGCCACGAGAACGACCTGCGTGCTGGCGAATTCATAACCTCCCGGCATGCAGAACATAAACGTGTTCGATACATGCGAATGCGGCGTCGGAAAGCTCAGGCGCTCGGCAAAGCGGATGACGGCAACCGAACCGCGCGCGTCCTGCACCAAGCTGGGCGACCTATGTAAAGACGAGGGCCGAAAATGCGCTAGACGCGCGCCTTGTTGCGGCGGAGGCCTTAGTCGAGCCACGGCATGATTTCGACGAAATTGCACGGCCGCGTCCGGAAATCGTGCTGGTGGCTCAATATTCCGTCCCAGGCGTTTATGCAGGCGTCAGGTGAGCCGGGCACGCAGAAAATATAAGTGTCGCCGGCTTTTCCGGCGGTGGCATGCGACTGGACCGTCGAGGTGACAATCTTGTCGTAGGATATACGGTGGAAGACGACGGAGAAGCCGTCCATGCGCTTCTCGAACAACGGCTCGACTGCCTCCAGCGTGACATCGCGGCTGGTAAATCCTGTGCCGCCCGTCGTTACCACGACATCGACTTTGGGATTTGCGATCCACAACGCCAACTTTGCTCGAATGGCCTCGATGTCGTCGTTGACGATAGCGCGTTCCGCGAGCTCGTGGCCGACACTACGCAGCCGCTCGACAAGGATATCGCCGGACCGGTCGTCGGAGAGTTGGCATGTGCCCGAGATCGTCAGCACGGCGATCTTCAGCGGAATGAAGGCACGTGTCTCATCAAGGCTCGTCATGGTGAAAGCCCTGGTCCGAAATTCGCAGGATGGCCGTTAGCTTGCTGAAAGTGTGCCGCAGCCTTTCGCTTTTGACAAGCCCCGGCCTACCCCGAGGCGTCCCGTGGTCCTTCGGAGGGGTCCTGGCTGGTCGTGTAGCCACCGAGGATTGAAGATTGCCAAATTTTCCGTCGTCGAGTCGCACTCCTTCCGTCAGTCTGGTTGGAACGCTTGACAACCGAACTCTTCACGCAGGCGTTGGATCAGGTTTTGGCCGCAACGCCGCGACGTCCGGCAGCCCGGTTTACATCGCAGCGAATCTACCATCGGCTTGGAAACCGAGCCATTCATCGTCGGCTGTCGTGATCACAGCCTTCGCGCCGGGATACGCGCCGAGGATTTTTGCCGCATGTTCGCGCCCTGCGACATAGATCGAAGTCGCTAGCCCATTGGCGATCATCGCACTTGGAGCGGTGACGGCTATGGCGGTCATCTTGTCGGCTGACAGCCCGGTGCGTGGATCGAAAATATGATGATAGCGCCCCGTCTCTTCAAATGGCGTACCATAGCCGCCCGATACGGCGAGGCCGATATCCTCAAGGTCGAGTGTTCGTCCGACATGAGCCTGATCCTTCGGGTCGCGCAGGCCGATTCGCCACGGCCTGCCATCAGGATCGTCGCCGATCAGTCTGATCTCGCCGAGATCGGCGTAGACATGTGTAAATCCCTGCTCGCCCAGCATGTCGGCGATGCGGTCGGCGACAAAACCCTGACCGATCGAATTCAGCGTGACGCCCATCCCCGGACGCCCAAGGGTTATTCGGCGCCGGCCAACGTCGATGAGGCGATAATCGACCAGCCGTTCTGCCACACCCCTCGCGGCAGCGTCGATGTCGGCTGACTTCTCGGTGCCGGTCCAAAAATGGGCCGCATAAAGCTCCCAGAGCGGTTGCACCGAGATGTCGAAGGCGCCGCCGCTCAGTTCGCCGAACTGGCGGCCCGCGCTGAGCAGATCGCGCAATTCCCGTGACGGATTGTCGAGAAAGCCGTCGCGATTGAGCCGCGAAATCTCGCTATCGTCGCGATGGAGGCTGACGATGCCGTCGAGGCGGGCGACTTCAGAGCGGACCTGATCAATGGTGTGGCGGGCGACAACAGGATCCTCTTGCCAAAGAGCCAGCTCCGACAACGCACCCATGACTTCTAGCTGCCATTCATAAAGCTTGCCCCGTGGCGCAAGCGCGCGCACGCCTCCGGCGAGCGCGGGCACAACAGTGGCAGCCGCGATGATCTTAAGGAATCCACGCCGCGACGGCAGTTTTTGGCCGCGGACCACACGAGGCATCTTCATTGCCGGCAAACCGTTGCGCATTCTGATCCCCCGCAGGTTAGACCTTGTTGGCCGCGGCGACGGCGCCAGCAGGAATTCGGGCGCCGACAGTTGGCTTGACCGCACGTTTACGTATAGCGGCAAGCGGCGGACAACGGTGATCGTCAAAATATTCGACCTGGCAATCGAGACACTGGAAACATTCGGCCATCTTGATCTTGCCAGTGCGTGAGATCGCCTTGACCGGACAGGAATTCTCGCAGAGATGGCAAGGGCTCCCGCATTCGGGGCGCCGCTTCAGCAAATCGACGAGATGCAATCGGTCGGCGAGCGCGAGGACGCCACCCAGCGGACACAGAAAGCGGCAGTAGGCCCGCTCGGTGAAGAGGCCAATCATAAGCAGCGCGCACGCGTAAAAGACATAAGGCCAGGCGCGGGTGAAATGCGACGTGATCGCGGTGTTGAAAGGCTCCACCTCCGCAACGCGCAACCCCGTCTCGATTGAGAGCGCCGCGAGGACGAGGACGAGCGCCGCCGAAACATACTTTCCAAGCCACAAATATTTTTGCACCGCTTCAGGCGGATTCCATTGTGGCAGACCGATGAAGCGCGAAAGCTGCGCAAGCAATTCCTGCAAGGCACCGAAGGGGCAGAGCCAGCCGCAAAACACACCGCGGCCCAGCAGCACCAACGAGATTGCAGTGTATACGACTATCATTACCATCAGCGGCTCGGCGAGATAGAAGCCGAACTCAAAATGACGGAATGGTGCCTGCATGTAGTTGATGACATTCAAGATGGAGAGCTGACCGCCCGCGATCCAGCCTTGCCAGACCAGCACGAAAATCAGGAACGAATTGCGGATGATCCGATGGGCACGTCGCGACTGCGCCAGTTTTGCTTGAAAGGCGAGGATCAGAGTCAAAAGCGCGAGCAGTACCGCCTCGATGATGACATTCGTTCGAGAGTCGCGCCAGGCCTCGACCCAGGCTGGTGCCGGAGGCATCAGTATATGTGAGGCAGGAAGTTGGTAATTGACGGGGAAGGCAAGCGAGATGGGTGAGCCAGCCGCCGTCCGGCCGTTCACCAGTAGTTCGAGCCGCCATGGTTTCAGCGGATCGAACCGAGGATCTGCCGGGAGCGTGAAAACCGCTGCATGGTCGAGGGCCCTTATGCCGTCATGGCCGCCGGTGCTGATCCCCTGGTACAGGCTGCTGGTGAATTGGTACGTCTGATCACCTTGAACAAAGCGAAGCCGATCGAACCGGTTTGCGCCAACAAGATCATCAACAAAATTATAGGGGCCTTTCGCGGCAACAAAGATCTTCGACGGTAAAAAGCGCATGCTTCTGCCGCGCGGACCGAAATAATCCACGTAGTTGCTGCCGAGGACATTCTTGCCAATGGAAGCCGGCGTGGCGAGCCCGGTATAAATATCGATATAAGTGCTATTTGGGTCGGCGAGCGGAACATCAAGCCTTCCGCCCGCAACGTTGGCTTTGCCGAGCGCTGCGGCGACATCGTTGCCAGTGATGACCTTATGGACGATCGAGCCCTCGGCGAGCAGGTCCTCCCATGACATCTGCGTGAAGCCGTCGAAGTCGACAGCAGGCCCCAAGGGCCTCGTGGGCTCCGAAACCTTCGCCTTGCTCAGGCCGCGACCGATAAGGACAAGTTGGGCAGAATCGAAAACCGCGTCTCGCATCGCGCGCGCGGTCACTGTGGCTCCCGCGACATAGTCGGGAGGCAGGGCGCCGGAATTTCCGCCTTGCGACGCCATTCCGGCTGTTCGCGCGAGAAAGGTGTCGAGCTGAGGCTGCCGGATCTCGTCCAGATAAACATGCGACTCGCGGTGGAAGATAACCTTGGCAGCACTGATGTGGCCGGTGAGATCCACACCCGCGATCACATCAAAGGGAATGACGGAAAAGCCTTGCGCATTGACGATATCCAAGGTGGAAAATACATAGCCGGCGATTTTGCCGTCGCGATAGACGGCGATCGCCGGGGGCTTGCCCTCTTCCGGTCCAAGCTTTTCGGCTCCGGGCCAGACGATCGCCATGACCTCGGGCGTCAGACGTTCCAAGAGATGCCCGGCTTCGGCGTCTGCCTGCGAGGTGCCAAGGAGCATAAAGAGAAGGAGCGTGAAACGAAGTAAAGCAGCCCCTGCCCCGATTTGCCCGGCGGCAAAGGTGACGGCGCCACTTACCGGTGAGAAAGCAGGCGAAGGCCGGGTCGGCACGGCACACTCGTTCAGCACCCGGACCGAGATTGGCAAAGCGAAGCCTTCCCCAGTGCAGCGAGTGAGCCAAAGCATGTTGCAAAAAAGCCGGATAGCTTTCTCAACCGATATTCGCCGGATGGCGGTTAGCTTGACTGAAAGTGTGCCGCAGCCCTTCATCGAAACGCACTTCTCTCGTTAGTCTGGTTCGAACGCGTAACAACCGAACGCTTCACGCAGGCGTTGGATCAGGTTTTGCCGCAACGCAGCGATCACCCGAAAAACGTCGGCACTTGATTGCAACCTCGGCCATCTGGAGATGTGACATAGCGAGCATGAACAACGACCTTCGCGCCAATCTTGACCGTGCGTCAAGCTTGCGCCGCATTCAAAGCCGGCGAGCCGGGCTCGATCGTATTCGACGGCTTGATGTCTCGCGCAAGACGGTAGCCGATGGCCACAGTCCCTCGGTGATTATCGCCGTCACCAGACCGACTGCGCGCTTCCGGGCAAGATTAGACCTGCGTTGTACCGGGACGCGCGGAGAGACCCCATCGCATCACTGAGGACTCATAGCGAAAGCCGAGCTTCGTGCAGAGCTGATAGTCGCCGACCGCGCGTTGACGCTTTATGCGGGGCGCGTATAGTCGTGTCAAAATTCGTCCGCATCGAGATATCTGACGGGCTATTTCAGGGAGGAACCGATGGATTCGAAACCGAGTAGCCGCAGAGATCTCTTGAAGGGTGGCGCGTTGGCTGTGGGAGCCGTAGCCACCGGCGCGTCAGTCAGTGCGCTCGGATCGGGAGCGATTACTCCGGCGTTAGCCGAAACCCCAGCATCGGGGCCGGCAGCGGCACCCGCCTCATACGCGGCGAACGCAGCTCCGATGGTCCCGTCCACCGACGAGACTATCGCCTACGGTTTGCGCTCTCATTACGTTACTTCGAAGCGCATACAGGAAGCCGGTCGCAAGACGCCAGAAATCTACACCGACTTCGGGTTGACGGCCCACGTATATACGCCGTTACAGGATTCTTATGGCACGATCCAGGCATCGTCGCTGCACTACTTCGCGACGACCAAGGGCTCCTTCGTACCGGACCTCGATCCCGCGCAGCACACTCTGGCGATTCAAGGTTTGGTGGACCGTCCCCGGATTTTCACCGTGGCGGACTTGAAGCGTCTCCCGTCAGTCACCCGGTTTCATTTCATCGAGTGTTCGGCAAACAACCACAATCTGACACACAGGAATGTGCAGGAATCGCACGGGGCGACCAGTAACGCCGAATGGACCGGGGTGCTCCTTTCGACCCTGTTCAAGGAGTGCGGCCTGCAAGAAAAAGCGGCATGGTTCATTGCTGAAGGCGCCGAGGAAATAAAGGGCGCAGACACCATTCCCCTCGCCAAAGGAATGGACGACGTCATCGTCGCCTACGCGATGAACGGCGAGCCCGTACGGCCGCAGAACGGGTTTCCGTTGCGCCTCGTGGTGCCCGGCTTCGAGGGTATCTTCAACACCAAGTGGCTGCGCCGCATCCAAGTCACTGACGAGTATCAGCTCAACATGGACGACTTTGGGCATCTACGAAAGGATCCGACGAGCGCTGCGCTCGGCTACAGGTGGGGACCCAAGTCGGTCATCACGTTCCCCTCCGGTTCACAGAAACTGCCCGACCGAGGATGGTACGAGATCACAGGGCTGGCCTGGTCCGGCCAGGGCGCCGTTCGTAAGGTGGAGATATCCACCGATGGCGGGAAGTCGTGGAACGACGCGGACCTCAAGGGGACTCCGAACCCGATGGCGCACACCCGGTTCGGCTATATGTGGAACTGGGATGGAGGCGAGCACGTGATTATGTCGCGTACCACCGACGAGACCGGGGCCATCCAGCCGACTCGACAGCAAGTCGCCGAGTTCTTTGAGAAGGCTTATACTCCAAAATACTCACCGCCCGGGCTGAACAACACCATTATGCCGTGGAAGATCGCCAGCGACGGGAGCGTGACTAATGGGATCGCTTAGGCTCGTCCCGATTTTGCTGCTCCTGGCAAGCCCCGCGCTCGCGCAAACATATGGCGTGGGGCGCGCTCCTACCGCAGAAGAACTCGCCGCTTCGAGTATCACGATCAGTCCAGAGGGAGTGGGACTTCCCCCGGGCCACGGCACCGCCGCGGAAGGCGCAAAGCTCTTTGTCGAGAAGGGGTGCAGCGGCTGTCACGGCGAGGCCGCCGTAGGAGGATTGACGGCGGCGCCCAATTTGCAAGCGAAAAAAGGCCCGGAAGTTAGCGCCTGGGATCGCGGGGCGGGCGCGAACGGCATACCGGTGAAGGCGCCGTATGCGACGATCGCGTGGGATTTCATCCGTCGCGGCATGCCTCTCGGGAATGAGGGGTCTCTTACGCCCGATGAGGTATATTCGCTGACGGCCTACCTGTTCGCCATCAACAAGATAATCCCGGAGGATCAGGTTCTCGACCAGGATAATCTGGCGAAGGTCAAGATGCCGATCGGCAATGAGTGGGCCCTGGTGCCTGGCGCGAGCCGCGATTGGAAGCCCAGATCGCCAAGGCTCGCTGGTTACCCCTACTAGCTCCCAGCTTATTCAGCCAGGTTCTGGTTTGAACTGGCGCGTGGCGCAAAACGTTGCGCCACGCTCGCATCGGGTTTGTCTGGAGTTTGGCGATGGGTTTTTGCCAAGTCGCGCATGCAGCATCATGATGGCATCGTAGTCTTCGGAACACGAAGTTCGACGCCGATTGCCGCAGATATGAGCGTGTTTCAGGAGGACGGCTAAATGAAGCTTCTTGGAATTGTGCTTGCGCTCGCCTGTTGCGGCGCAAGCGCAGCGAAAGCCGACTGGGAATACACAAAATGGGGCATGACCCCTCAACAGGTGGTCAGCGCCTCGAAGAACATGGCGAAAGAAGGGGCCGATCTCCACCCCGATAGCGACGGCAATGTAACCAAACTGGTCGCGCCATACCAAAGCGGAAAATTTTCCTTTGAGGCCCAGTTTGGGTTCGACGCAGCCGGCAGGCTTTCATCCGTAACGCTTGTCTTGAAGGATAAATCTACGCACATGGATATGGATTCCATGGATATGGATGATAAATCCATGCATATGCATATGGATATGGATCAAGGGATATGCCACGATCTTGACGTGAGCCTAAACACCGCGCATGGCCCGCCACCATACCACGGCGCGAGCCATCTATATGCCATTGAGAAATGGCAGGATCAGAAAAACAAAAATAACGTAGATTACCATGCGCTCTACCAAGTCGGTTGCTATGTTCAATATAGCGCGATCAAGTCGGTTGGCGCACACTGAGGCTTGCTGTCGGAGGCTTGCTGTCGGAGCCACGCACGCAGTCGCGCACCGCCGCGCAAGGTGGACCACAGCTTACATGGGAAGGCGGGTGCGATCGTTTCCCGCGGAGAGTGGATGGAAATAACGCCAGCGGTCAGAGAGGGAAGGCGCTGCGGTACCTGCACGCTCTGCTGCAAGGTGATGACCGTAGAGGAACTCCGCAAACCGAACGGCCAATGGTGTCCACACTGCGTCAAGGGGCGCGGTTGCGCGATCTATTCTGACCGGCCGAATGAGTGCCGTGGGTTTCAGTGCGGATATCTGCTGTCGCCCGCGCTCGGCGAGCATTGGCGGCCGGCCCGCAGCAAACTGGTCGTCGCGTACAAGCCGGATGGCATGGAAGTAATCATTCACGTCGATCCCGGTGTTCCCAATGCGTGGCGGGCCGAGCCCTATTACTCGCAAATCCGCAGCATGGCCCGTCAGGCCGAGGGGACGGCCCACACGATTTTTGTGCAGATCGGACGGAGGGTCATCGCGGTCTTCCCGGACCGGGAAGTGGATCTCGGCGTCGTGGCAGAAGACGAGAGGATTGCCATCCGCGAAGAGCCGGGTCCGGGAACCAAGAGGCGCGTCGCGGTGAAGCTGAAGGCGGACGATCCCCGGATTGTCTGATGTTCGATCCGAACGCCGGCCGTTTTGGCAACCGTGCCGAGTTGCGCCCAATGGTCAGCTTGCCCCGCTGACAGCGCCAAACGAAGGCCGCCCTCTTCTCCTCTCGCGTTAGTCAGCCGGCTATCTCACTGGAGTTGCCCCCGTTTCGTCGGACACCTCGGCGAGGCTGATTAGGCTCGGACGAACTCGCGCGGCGCCGCCGCTGGAAGACAAGGTGGCGGACAACGCCACCGATCTGCGCCAGGCCCGCGCCCGCTAAAGCTGTCCCACCAGCTCGGTGGCGACCTGCGCGATCTGCGGGTCCACCTCGTACATATGACGGTATTGTAGCACTTGTTTGGCGATCAGCCTAAGGCGCAGCTCAAACGGCACCGGCTTGTCGGACGGCAGGATTGGCGTGTTGAACGGCTTTGAGTCATTGGCCTGGAATTCAAACGCCATGCTGATCCGCGATTGCGTGGCGCGGTGCGAGGAGCGGCTGCCCCAATGCAACACCGCCTGGTTCCAGACCAGAATTTCCCCGGGTTTTGCTGGCAAGGCGCGGATCGCAGGCAGTTCAAAACGAATTTCATTTTCGCTTGGCGTCCCATAGGTGGGATCGGCATGCGCCGGCACCACATACATGCAGCTGTTGAGCGGCGTGGCATCCGAAAGCGGAATCCAGGTGGTGAGTGAAACCGGCCCGCCATCAGCGCGCAGCGCGACGTGACCCCGGTCGCGATGCGGCTTCCAGCCCGCTTCACCCTTGGCGGGATCCACATTCCAGAGCCAGAAGTCCGGCAAAAAGCCGTATGGACCCAAAAGGCCGCCATACATGGCGTCCAGCGCATGAAAAGGCGCCCAGAATTCATCGAACAGGAAGCAGAACACCGGTGAAATATCTTCGGCGGAAAAGCGTCGCACCGTATCGGCCATCATCGCCAGATCCAGTCCGAAATCATGGGCAAGCTGGAAATAGCCGTCATGGCGCAGGCGTCCATCCAGATCGGCGGCTTGGCTGTTGCCGGGCCGGAAAGCGCGGACGGCTTGGCGCACCGCGTCCTCACCGATATGTAGACCGGGCGCACGGGCAAGCCAGGCTTCACGGTTTCGAATGTCTTTGTGCTTCATGCACTCTCTCCTGCCCGTCTCCGCATCATGGCAGATATTAGCGTGTTCCGGGAGGACGGCTAGGCCGTGGACAACGCGATGGGCCATAACCGGATGCAGTCTGCTGTTGTCGCGGCCTCCCGAGTTGCCGCACAATGGATGTTTGCAAGATCAACGCCGTGGAGTTGCCGTGAGTTTTGAGAACGTTGACATTAGGCCCGAGGATCCTAGGCAGCCGGATGTGCAAGCTTTGTTGAGCCAATCAGACGAATACTTGCAGGCACTGTACCCAGCTGAAAGCAATCATTTGGTCTCGGCGGATGTCCTTGGGACAGATCGGGCGGTTTTTCTTGCAGCACGTCGTGACGGAGAGCTTCTCGGATCGATCGCGCTTCTGGTGATCGCTCCCGGACATGCCGAGATGAAGCGAATGTTTGTGCGAGCTGAAGCTCGGGGAATTGGCCTAGGTCGACGATTGCTGAACGCGCTGGAAGAAGTTGCCTGCCATCGGAGCATCGCACGAATTAGTCTGGAAACAGGCATCAAGCAGTCAGAGGCAATCGGGCTCTATCGCGCCTCCGACTATCAAGACTGTCCTCCTTTCGGCGACTACAAGACCGACCCTCTCAGCCTTTTCATGACAAAAAGCCTTCCGCCCTGGCCGAAAGCGGAAAGTAAATTCAGAGCGTTGGGCGCTTCGCCTTAGGCCAGTGCGGGTTGATGGCGCTGCTCGAAACGTGATTCAAGCTCTGAAACTGGAGCCTTAATCCTGCGCTACGAACTCAGCGGCTATGAGTGGACCCATCAAGCGGATGCTGCCCGACAAGCCGCGCGGCATGAAGCCTGCATCACCGAGAACGATCAAAAGGATATGGGGCGCTCGCGAGGGGAACTGACCAGCAAGATCCACGCAGCGGTGGATACCAATGGCCTGACGGTTCATCTCAGTCACGCCACGGGCAGCCTGAGCCCGGCGCAGCCTACTTCGACGCGAGATAGGTCCGCGCTTTGATCAACTCGGCACGAGTACTGGTGCTGTCGGCCATTGCGACCATGCGGGCAAAGTAATCGTGCGCCTTGTCCGGATTGCCGGCCGCGAGCGAAGCTTGAGCCGCGCCATCGAAGCTGCGCAGACGCTTCGGGTCGGTGACGAGCGCTGCCTCGTAAGCTGCCAGCGCATCGGCAGGGTGGCCGCTCTCCAGCAGCATATCGCCCAATAGTTCGCGCGCCGGGAGGATGCGGCCCGGCGATACCGCCGCCTTCTCGCTGGTGTCCTCCATGTCCGCAGACGCTCGCATCTGCGACAGAGCCTCGTCACCTTTGCCGCGGGCAAACGCGATCCAGGCGACGACAGCAAGGCGCTGGACCTCAACTTCGGTGGCCCAGTATTCATTTTTGGCCGCCTTTAGCGCGGCAACAATGGCAGCAAGCCGGGCAACATCCTTTTCCGCTGCTTCGGGGCTACCGCTACGGGCGGCGCCAATGCCGCGAGCGAAAAACGTCATTGCTTCCGTAAAGGGGAATTTGCTCTCGCCCGGCTCTGGCAGCGCCGCCGCAGCGCCCCACTGATCGCGTTCAACCGCATAACGTGCCGGTATCGCAGCGCGGGCGTAGAGCGAACCTACTTCGGCGGTAGAGAGGCCGTCCGCTTGCGCAACGGCAGCACTTGCATCGGCATCGCGCCCGAGTTGAAGATCCGCGTAAACCATATAATCCATGGCGTGCAGGACGCTGCTGACCGAGTTCTGCTGCCTGGCTTCGGCAATCGATCGCTGGTTGGTATCGATTGACTCCACCCAATCGCCCACGCGCGTGAAAATATGCGACGGCATGTGCAGTGCGTGCGCAGCGTCCGGGGCGATATCCGCATAGCACAATGCCGCAGGCAACCCTTTCTGTGCGAGCGGCGGGAAATCGTAGGTGTGAATGAGGTAGTGGGCCACTCCCGGATGGTCCGGATGCCTGGCAAATTGCGGTTCGAGAATCGACGCCGCCTTCAGTGCACGGGCATAAGTCTTGTCAGCTGGTGATTGACTTGCCGTGAGATAAAGCGCGTCGAATATCAGTGTTTCATCGTCATCCTTGTAACGCGCCGCGAGCCCTTCATAGGCGTCGGACAGCGATCTGATGCGATCGCGTTGCAGCCGCTCCGCGAAACGGTCGTAGTAGGCAGCGACGGCCTCGATGAAATCGCGTTCACGCTGCGTCTTCGCGCCAATGGCGCGGCCGCGATCGATCTCCGTCTGCGCGCGTCGCGCATCTTCGGCAGTGGGACCGACGCTGAACGGATTACTTATGAGAAGGGAAGCAATCCCCCAGGTGGCAATCGCACAGTCTTTATCACGGTCGAGTGCTTCCCGGAACGCTTTCTCGCCCAACGCGTAGGCGAAGGAATGCAGATAGGCGACCCCGCGCTGAAGGCTCTCCTGGGCCTCCGGCGCGCAGGAGTTGGCAAAGGCGACGGAACCGAGTTTGACCGGTACGCCATCCTGATGAGCCCGGGCGCCCGTCACGGTCAGCAGGCTCAAGAACATGGAAATGATCGGCGCTATCCGCATGGCAGCAAGCCCTTTCCAAAATTTTCTTCTTTGCGACCGTCTAAATCTATCATCTCCGCTGACCCCGGTCACGGATTTCTGCTCATGAGCGACAACAACGCCGCGACGATCTGTTCGCTACTGCGGTCGCTGCCAAGGGCCTCGACGAGCCGGCCGCCTGGATCCACCAGATAGAGGTAAGAGCTGTGATCGTAAGTGTAATTGCCGTCATCGGTATCGTGGCGCTCATAGAAAACATTGAAGCTTTTTGCGGCCGCGGAAATCTGCGCCGAACTTCCCGTAAGGCCGACAAAACGCGGATCGAAGGTTTTTAGGTACTCAGCAAGCAAATCCGGCTTGTCGCGCTGCGGATCGACCGAGATGAATATGGCTTGCATCCCTGCGGCCCGCGGCCCGAGCGCCTCGAAGGCTTGGGCAAGCTCCATCATGGTCGTCGGGCAAATGTCGGGGCAAAAAGTAAAGCCGAAATAGATCACAAGCCATTTGCCCCGATAGCTCTGCTCGGTGACAGCTGTGCCGTCAGACCCGGTAAGCGCGAAGTGCACACTCGAACCTTTCGGGGGAACCGCAATCTGCGCCGCGGAGGATCTCGGCCGGAAGGCAGGCGCGAGCAGAAGCAGCGCAACGGCATAGCCACAAAGTCGGACAAAAAACCGCCGGTGCATTGGCTCCGCCGTGCTCACATCGTTCGACACCTACCGCTGACGACAGTAGTCGTACTTTTCCGCCAGGCGCAAGCTCCTTTGGTGCAGTACGAGTCGCAAATAAGACCGCTTCGGGTCAAAATACGACATGCCGTTCTTGTATGTCTGATCATGACTTATCGTCGGTAAACTCAAACAGTCGTGGCGCAATCTCGGCATTGCGCCACGACTCGTCTCGCGACGGGAACAAAGGAAAGCGGAAAGAATATCAAACCTGAGGGTCTGTTCTCTAAGACCTCTGGATGAGAGGCCTGGCCGCGTATCTCGTCGTGGCGTAGGCCAGGTCAGTCGCTTCCGCATCTTCTAGGAAGTAGGCAGCCTCGCTTCGATGATCAGCGAGTTCAGCTTTGTGTCAAAAACGACCATCGGCCGAAGTCCTGCTAGGCTCCGCTCTGCTCTGCTCTGCTCCCGCGAGCGGACGTTCCATAACCATTCATTACACGAACGCCGACGAGCGTGCCGCATCCCTGCAACTGATAAGGTTTTATGCCAAACCTTATCAGTGCTCGTTGTATTCCCGTTCGCGTGTTTAGGCACGACGAGAGGCACCTAACACGGATCGCGGCACTGCTTACAATAGCTCGTCGCACAATCATTCTTGGGCGATTTCATCGGGGTATTCGATACGATGCCAATCTTCAGCTGCGCTACGAAATGGTGCTCGCGCCTCGTCAATCTCAACTCGCACGCCCACAAGCTGGGACATGTCACCGCCCACAAAACGATAGCCGATCGCGAGCCGCAAGAACAAGAAGTCGAGGAGGTCGGACAAAAGACGTCCCTCGTGCGCAAGATGAATTGCTTCGCGACGCTCGGCAGATCGGCGGTCGCGCTCAAGTGCGATCGAGGCACCCACGATATCGGCATGCTGTATATGACTGGCCATTGAATAGCTGTGCGCGAGCGCACCCAGGCCCTTAAAATAGGTATCGGCAGAACGCGAGAGTTCGCCGATCAGCCCGGTAAATCCCCAGCGCCTTTCCAGGTTGCGTCGGGCGACCTTGTCATCACGACCTGAAAGCTCCGCGAACTCGTCAGCGGATAATAGCAGGTCTCGAATCGGGCGCCATCGTTGTGCATCAGGGTCCGAAACCGCGGCAAGCAGGTTTTGCGCTTTTCGATGGTTCTTGAGCAACGAGATCTCAAAGAGCTTGTCAGCGTAGTCGGCATACCGCGCAGCGAACGTTTCCCGGGATTGAAGAAGATACGCCAGCTTCAGCGATCCCTCGAGCACGGATCGGACCAGGACCTCGGCGTCCCAGAGCTGGCCCTAGGCACAGAGTAAGAATGCACTCTCGGACGTACGGGCGGTTGCCGTCAGCAGAAAGGAGATCGTTTCTCGTTCGCGCGCTTGCCAACCCGCGTAGGTGGCAACGGTTGCCATCTTTGGAAGCAAGCTTCTGGTAGCCATCAGCGCCCGCTCGGCCCATTCGCGCTGTTTCGCGTATAAGTCTTCGCTATACATCACCCAGCCCTCGGGGTTCAGCCATCAAGTGCTTGCGCCGCCCCCGCGCACCATGTCTGCCAGAACTACTTCCTCGGGCAGCCGCGCAAAGCATCACCGTTCGAACTTGGAAGCGTCGGAATCCCTAGGTTGACTAGAGTGACTTCTGATCGCAACTGCAAGACCATCTAGTCTGCGTAAATTCGGACGAAGCGTAGATGGCGTCGCTTAAGATAGGCCGGCACGGCTCGGGCTTTCTAACTTCGAAGCAGATCCATTGGCGATCGCGAAGTTGCAGCGTGTTCTCAAGGGACATTCTTCGCAGCCGGGTGATCGCAAGGTGCAATGACGAGCCGCAAGATCAAGGATGGCCCAGTTGAGTTTGGCAGGATTGCGCGATCGAACCAGAAGCCTCGCCAAGCTTTGCAACCGTGCGTCATAGCGAATATCCACGAGTCGACGAGGTTCGAATACGCGATCGAGGACCCGGGCCATGTTCCCGTCAAGAAGGGGCTCCGGCCGCCCGTGCGCGAAGAGAAGCACCGCGCTCGCGACGTATACACGGGCACGCGCGCTGGCGCGATCGCCACGGCATCGCCTTACGCCGAACAGGGCCGCTCGTTTGTCGACCTGGAGCGCGGCATCTTTTATCGAAAACCAATCGGCAAGCGAGCTACCAAAAAACGACAGACCCCGGCGCCCATCCCGCCTCGGTTGCTTGCCCACCTGAGACGCTGGAAAGAGAAAAAGCTTATTGCGAATTGCTTTGTCGAGTTCAACGGCAAGCCGGTGGCGTCGGTTAAGAGAGGATTTCGGACAGCGGTCGGCCTCACCAGTTACCCGGAAGGGTGACACCACATACCCTCCGGCACACAGCGGCGACCTGGCTGATGCAGCGCGGGGTGCCTATCTGGAGGCCGCTGGGTTCCTTGGGATGTCGCCAGAGGTCCTTCAGGACACCTACGGCCACCACCACCCAGACTTCTTGCAGGGGGCGGCGACGGCTATCGGGCAAAAAACCCGATATGTTTCGGTGGCCGAAACGGTGGTCAACTTGACCGAGGATCAAAATCAGACGAAAAAACCTAATGATTTCTGGTCGGAGTGGCAGGATTCGAACCTGCGACCCCTGCGTCCCGAACGCAGTGCTCTACCGGGCTGAGCCACACTCCGACAAGAAGGCGGCTTATAGCGTTGGGTTTCGCATACCGCAAGAAGCCCGACCAAAGGATTTAATCCCTGTGAATGTCGACCTGAAAACCCAGATTTTGCCCGCCGGAGACGCCGCCACGGCCGCGGCGGCGCGCTGCCTGGCGGCGGGCGGCCTGGTCGGGTTCCCGACCGAGACCGTCTACGGCCTCGGCGCCGATGCCACCAATCCCGAAGCGGTCGCCCGGCTCTATCAGGCCAAGGGCCGGCCCGCCTTCAATCCGCTGATCGCCCATGTCAGCGAACTGGCCGCCGCGCGGCGGATTGGCCGCTTCGACGCCCAGGCAACGGCGCTGGCGGAGGCGTTCTGGCCGGGGCCGCTGACCCTGGTGCTGCCCAAAACCGCCGATTGCGCGGTCGCCGATCTCGCCACCGCTGGGCTCGATACGGTCGCGATCCGCATTCCGGCGCACGGCGTAGCGCGGGACATCCTGCGTGCCTTTGGCGGGCCAGTGGTGGCGCCGTCGGCCAACCTGTCCGGTCATGTGTCGCCGACCACGGCGGCCCATGTGCAAGGCGACCTCGCGGGACGCATCGACCTGATTATCGACGGCGGCGCGGTCGCGGTCGGCGTCGAATCCACCATTGTCGGCTGTTTCGAGACGCCGATGCTGCTGCGCCCCGGCGGCCTGCCGCGCGAGGCGATCGAACGCGTGCTCGGCCGCGCGCTGACCGGCGTGCCGGAGCACGCCGGCACCGAGACCGACGCGCCGCTGGCGCCAGGCATGCTGGCATCGCACTACGCGCCGCGGACGCCGGTGCGGCTCAATGCCGAACAGGTCGGAGCCGACGAGGCGCTGCTGGCGTTCGGTCCTGGGATCGTGGCGGGGTCGGACGGCGCCAAGGCCGTGATGAATCTGTCCGCACGCGGCGACCTGAACGAAGCCGCCGCCAATCTTTTCGGTTATCTTCGCACGCTCGACACCAGGGGCGCGCATGCCATCGCCGTCATGCCGGTGCCGCATCACGGCCTCGGCGAGGCCATCAATGACCGGTTGCGCCGCGCCGCGATCGGGCGGACATGACGTAACGAGAACAAGAAACGAGACGGGACCATGAATATCGTACAACCAGCCACGCCACCGCTTTCGCCGGAATTGATCGCGGCCTTCCGCAACATCGTCGGCGACAAATATGCGGTGACCGACGCCGCCGACATCGCGCCCTATGTCACCGAGGAGCGCGATCTGTTTCACGGCCGCTCGCCGCTGGTGTTGCGTCCGGGCTCGACCGCGGAAGTCGCCGCGATCTGCAAGCTCGCCACCGAACACAAAATCGCGCTGGTGCCGCAGGGCGGCAATACCGGGCTGGTCGGCGGCCAGACCCCGCATAATGGCGAGGTGGTGATTTCGATGCGGCGGATGGACAAGATCCGCGAGATCGATGCTGCGTCCAACACCATGATCTGCGAGGCCGGCGTGGTGCTGCAGATCGCCCAGCAAAAAGCCGCCGAGGTCGACCGGCTGTTTCCGCTGTCGCTCGGCGCGGAAGGCAGCTGCACCATCGGCGGCAATCTCTCCACCAACGCCGGCGGCACCGCGGCATTGGCGTATGGCGTAGCCCGCGAGATGGCGATCGGGCTCGAAGTGGTGCTGGCGGACGGGCGCATCCTGAACCTGTTGTCGAAGCTGAAGAAGGACAATACCGGGTACGATCTGCGCAATCTGTTCATCGGCGCGGAGGGCACGCTCGGCATCATCACCGCGGCGACGCTGAAACTGTTTCCGAAACCGCGCGCGATCGAGACCGCCTTTGTCGGCCTGAAGTCGCCGGCCGATGCGCTGAAGCTGCTTGACGCTGTCGCAGAGGCGTGGCCGCCGGTAGTCTCACCAGCTTCGAATTGCTGGCCGACATCGCCGTCGATTTCAGCGTGCGGCACGGCATCGACATCCGCCATCCCCTCGAAGGCAAGTATCCCTGGTACGTCCTGATGGAATTGTCGTCGTCGCGGGACGATGCCCGCGCCGCGCTGGAAGCGATCCTGGCGCAGGGGCTCGAGGACGAGATCGTCGACGACGCCGTGATCGCGGCAAACCTCAGCCAGCGCCAGGCGTTCTGGAAACTGCGCGACGAAATGTCGGCGGCCCAAAAACCCGAAGGCGGCTCGATCAAGCACGATATCTCGGTGCCGGTCGCAGCCGTTCCAGCCTTCATCGCCGAAGCGGATGCCGCCGTGGTCAAGCTGATCCCGGGCTCGCGGCCGGTGCCGTTCGGGCATCTCGGTGACGGCAACATCCATTACAATGTCAGCCAGCCGATCGGCGGCAATGCGGCGGATTTCCTGGCGCGCTGGCACGAGGTCAACGCCGTGGTGTTTGCCATCGTGATGCGGATGGGCGGATCGATCTCGGCCGAGCACGGCATCGGCGTGCTCAAGCGCGACGAGCTGCCCGACGTCAAGGACAAGGTCGCGATCGAGTTGATGCGTGGCATCAAGGCGATGCTCGATCCGCTCGGCATCATGAATCCCGGCAAGGTGCTGTAATCGTGACGTCGACTGCGCTGGCGATCGCGCCGATCGCGGATAGCGATGTCGCCGCGGTGGTTGCGCTGTGGCAAGCTTGCGGATTGACGCGACCGTGGAACGATCCCGCGGCCGACATTGCGCTGGCGCGCAGAGGGGCGAATTCGGCCGTGCTGGTCGGGCGCGACGCAAACGCCCTCGTCGCCTCGGTGATGGTCGGATATGACGGCCATCGCGGCTGGGTCTATTACGTCGCGGTCGATCCCGATCATCGCCACAAGAAATATGGCCGGGTCATCATGGATGCCGCGGAAAACTGGCTGCGTCAGCGCGGCATCGAAAAGATGCAGCTGATGGTGCGATCCGACAACACCGGGGTGAAAGCCTTCTACGAACAGCTCGGTTATCTCGAGCAGGAACGCGTCGTCTATGCCAAATGGCTCGACGGCCGCGATCCGACACCGTAACCGCAGATCCGCAGGCGCTTTATGACCATTTCCGATCGCATCCGCGTCAAGGACGTCCGCCTGCTCAGCGACAATTATGCCGTCCTGAAGACGACGACGTTCGACTACCGGCGCGCCAACGGCGAATGGCAGACCCAGCACCGCGAGACCTACGACCGCGGCAACGGCGCGACGCTGCTGCCGTATCATCTGGCGCAACGCACCGTGATCCTGGTGCGCCAGTTCCGCTACCCGACTTACGTCAACGGCTACGACGATCTCCTGATCGAGGCCGCCGCCGGATTGCTGGACAATGCATCTCCGGAAGTGCGGATCCGCGCCGAGGCCGAGGAAGAAATCGGCTACCGCCTCGGCAGAATCGAAAAAGTGTTCGAGGCCTTCATGAGTCCGGGTGCGATCACCGAGAAACTGCATTTCTTTGTCGCCGAATACGAGCCGTCGATGCGGATCGGCGACGGCGGCGGGCTTGCTTCCGAAGGCGAGGATATCGAGGTGCTGGAACTGCCGATCGATCAGGCGCTTGCCATGATCGGCAACGGCCGCATCCAGGACGCCAAGACCATCATGCTGCTGCAATATGCGGCGCTGAGGATTTTCCGCTAAGGCCACGTTCAAAAAAATATCCGTTTAAAACAACGACCCCTGCCCGTCATCGTCCGATGGCACCGCCGCCGGTTTGCGTGGCGCGGCGCGTTTGGCGGGAGCCGGCTGTTCGGCCGCCATCTGCTCGGCGGTGATCGGCAACACCAATTGCGCGTCGTCATTGGCGACGCGATTGACGCGCGTGGAAACCTCGTGCCAGGCGAACTCGCCTTCGTCAGGCGCCGTCAACAACGCCATCACGTCATCCGCGTCATGCGCGCGGCAATCGAGCCAGCGCTCGAAATCACCGGGCCGGATGGCCACGGGGACGCGGTGATGCAGCACCGCGAGGTCGGCGCTCGCCGCCGATGTGACGATTGCGACCGTATCGAGCTCCTCGCCGTTCGGGCCCATCCAGGTCTCGGCCACACCGGCAAAACTCATCGGCGCTTCGTCGCTGCGATGGATGAAATATGGCCGTTTGCGATCCTCCGAAGTGTGCCATTCGTAATAGCCGTCCGCTGGGATCAGGCAGCGCCGCCGCTTGATCGCGTTCTTGAACGCCGGTTTTTCCCGCACGGTTTCCGACCGCGCATTGATCAACAGCGTGAACTTGCGCGGGTCCTTGACCCAGGACGGCAGCAGCCCCCAGCGCATCAGGCGGAAATGGCGGGACCCGTTTTCAATGATGACGACAGGTATCGGTTGAGTTGGTGAAATATTAAACCGCGGCGGGAAATTCGGCTGTTCCGGATAACCGAAAATTTGCCGTAAGGCCGCCGGCGGCGAAGCAATGACGAAGCGTCCGCACATTCTGGTATCCAAATAGGTATCCGTTCAGCACCTTTTAACTCCAAACGTTAAGAGTGGAACAGATGACCTCCATGGCTGCCCCATCCACGCGATCCGATCGCCAGATATCGAACCCGCCGGGCCGCTCGAACGAGGCGCGGGCCGCAGCCTTGCGCGCCGCCAACATCAACCCGCGCACCGGGCTTGCGACCGACTATCTGAACCATTTCAACGAAGCCATCATGCTGCTCGAAATGATTCCGGACATGCCGGAATGCGCGGAAGATTTTCTCGGGTGGCAGCCGCTGTCCTATTGCGAGCATTTCACCGCTTCGAATTTCAAGGGCCGCGATCTTGCGATCGAGGCCTATGGTTCGGCCGATGCCGGCATTCGCGCCGAGTTCGACAATGTTACCACCGCGATGACCTCGATCCTGACCGCGGTGGGCACCGCGATGCGCGAAGCCAGGCAGGACAAGACCCGCGCCACGCTGGCGGAACAGGCCACCGTCTGGGTCAAGCCGCTGGTCGCGCAGGCCGGCGGCATCATCAATGGCGACACCGAAGCCGACGTCGAAACCATCATGAAGAGCCGTTGACGGCCGTGGTCCGGTCGGCGTCGCCCGATTAGACCTGCTTCGATTAGACTTGCTTCGATTAGACCTGCTTCGATTAGACCTGCGCCGATCCATCAGGCATGATCTCCGGGCAAGCTTTTCGCGCCCGTTCTCGAGCCAACATCGGCCCACTTTCCGGATCACACCTTGGTCGCCTCCGCCTCCCCGTCGCATCCCCAACTCGCCGTCAGCGCCGTGATCTTTCGCGACGGCAAGATCCTGCTGGTGCGGCGGGCGCGCTCGCCGGGCAAGGGCTTTTATTCGCTGCCCGGCGGCCGGGTCGAATTCGGGGAATCGCTGCACACCGCTCTGCATCGCGAGGTCGACGAGGAAACCGCGCTTCAGATCGAGATCGTCGGGCTCGCCGGGTGGCGCGAGGTGCTGCCGGGGACCGTCGGCGGCGGGCATTATCTGATCATGTCGTTCGCGGCGCGCTGGACCGGCAAGGAGCCGGTCCTCAACGATGAGCACGACGATTTCAAATGGCTGGCGCCGGATGCGCTCGGCGATCTCCCGGTGACCGGCGGCCTGCAGGAAGTCATCGACGCGGCGGCGCGCCTGATCCCGCCTTAATTTCGTAAATCTTCGCGACCATCCGCGCCTTGCTTCCCGCGGACTGAAAAGGCATATCACAGCCCACACGCGCGCGCCCCGCGGCATCCGGGGTTCCGGACCCATTCATGTCGAAACGCTTTTTGGCCGCCCTCCTGCTGATCTCGGTATGCACGCTTGGCCCGGCGCGGGCCCAGGATGCCCCTGCGCCGTTCGACGGCGACCTGCAGCGGCTGGCCGAGATCCTCGGCTCGCTGCATTACCTGCGCGGCATTTGCGGCAGCAATGAAGGCGCGAAATGGCGCAACCAGATGCAGGCGCTGATCGATGCCGAGACCCCGTCGGGCGAGCGCCGCACCCGCCTGATCGCCGGCTTCAACCGCGGCTATAACGGCTACCAGCAGACCTACCGGAGCTGCACCCCGGCCGCGACCGTCGCGATCCGCCGCTATATCGAGGAAGGCGCCAAGATCTCGCGCGATCTGACCGCGCGTTACGCGAACTGAGCCGGCGCCCGGGCTTTCAATTCGATTTTCAAACAGCCAATTCAATAACGAGTCGTCATTCCGGGACACGCATCTTTGCATGAGCCCGGAATCCATAACCCCTGTGTTGTTGTCCAGTAACAAACGTCGCCACAGGGAGTCTGGATTCCGGGCTCGCGCCAGAGCGCGCCCCGGAATGACGAAAGGGAAATGCTGGGAATGCAGACATAACTTCACGTTCTCGCGACACCATGCGCCCGAGTTTTGCAAAATGATCCGCCCAAAAACTGAGGGCGCGGCGCGACCCTCAGGGAGGGCGCGGCGCGACCCCCAGGGAGGGCGCGGGGAATGCCGGGTGCCCGTTGCACCCGCAGCCCGTGTGCAAAGGTAGTAAGCACACGGTAGTCACCACGGTCGCACCGGGATCACCCGGCATTCCCGCACGCAATGGTTTTAACGGGTTCCTTCGTGCTCTCCCCGGTGACCGGCTTGATTGTCACCGTCGCCGGTGTGATGCGAAGCATCATCACCGACTTGAACGCCAGCGCCGGGGCGTCAGGACCACACGACTTCGCCGTCCGCGATCTGCGCTGTTCGTCAAAAGCGCATCCGCGTCCACCGCATCCCGCACCCAACGTCCGTGACGATCGCGAAACGCCCCTCTCATGGGGCGCGGGATGGATAGACCTAAAAGGTGTGTCTACCCCTCAACGCAACAGGAAAATTTTTGCGCGCCGGACTTGACGATGGAATCAAGCAAATGCTTCAGGCGATGGATTTTCGCCGATCCGGCCTCGACGTTGCAGCCATAATTAGCTATCCGCTGCTGACGCCAACGCAGCGGGTGACCTGTGAATCTGGATGCGATCTTTTTCGACCTCGACGGCACGTTGACCGATCCCAAGCCGGGCATCACCCGGTCGATCCAGTACGCGCTCCACCAGCTCGACCAATCCACAATCCCGACCGAAGACCAACTGACCTGGTGCATCGGCCCGCCGCTGCGCGCCAGCTTCGTCAAGCTGCTCGGCGGCGAGGCCTCTGCCGATCTGGCGGTGTCGCTCTATCGCGAGCGATTTTCCGAGGTCGGCCTTTATGAGAACAGCGTCTATGCCGGCATCCGTGATGTGCTGAGCGCACTGCGCAGCTCCGGCCACCGGCTGTTCGTAGCCACCAGCAAGGCGCATGTTTTCGCCGATCGCATCATCGACCATTTCGATCTGCGCGATCACTTCGAGCACGTCTTCGGTGCCGAACTCGACGGCACCCGCGCGGACAAGTCCGATCTGCTGGCCCATGCGCTGCGAACGACCGCCGTCGATCCGTCGCGAACCCTGATGATCGGCGATCGCAGCCACGACATGGTGGGCGCGCGAAACAACGGGATCAAGGGCATCGGCGTGCTCTACGGCTACGGCAGCCGCGACGAGTTGATCGCGGCCGGTGCGCTGCAACTGTGTGCGGCGCCGAAATCCATCCTCGACTGCATTTCCTGATTTTTTTCGTTGGATATCGCCGCGGCAGGGAACCGTTCCGGACCGTCACCAGAACCGCGTTAAATGCGGGAACGGTCGTTAACCTTTCTTAAAGAACTGCCTAGCCGCGGCCGTCCCACATGCTAAACCTTGGGCACTCGAGGCGCGCCGCCCTGGACCGCGCACACAATCCGTTGAGTTTCATGAGCCAGCCAGTGACCTTCACCACCGCCCGCGACCCGCTGCCCGATCACGAACAGAAGCAGGCGGCGCTGAGCTATCTCAACGAGGCCTGGGCGGAAGCACGGCACGATGGCGTCGACGGCGATTGCCTGGCGCAGGCCAGCCTGTTTGCGGCGTTCGCCGAGCTGGTCGGAACCTATGGCGAAGACGCGGTGGCGAAATTCGTCGAAGGCCTCGCCGCGCGCGTTCGCAATGGCGAGTTTTCGATCACGCTGTCGAAGCAGTAATAATCGCGAGACATCAGGCGTGCCCTCACTCGCAAAGCGGGTGAACTTGTCCTGCGCGCAGGTTGGTCTGGAAATGTTCGAGTTTCCTGATCTATTCCTAGTCGAAGATCACCAGCAACGGGAGCCATCCATGGGCGAGATTACAACAATTGGTCTTGACCTGGCCAAGAACGTTTTCCAGGTTCATGCGCGTCGATGAGACAGGCACGGCTAGTTGATGCGTTAAACGGCTGCGACGCAGTCAGGTCCTTGCGTTCTTTGCCGGGATCCCGCCATGTCTGGTCGGCCTGGAAGCCTGCGCGACAGCGCACCATTGGGCCCGCGAGTTGACTGCGCTTGGCCATGAAGTGCGCCTCATGCCGCCGCAACTACGTGAAGGCCTACGTCAAGCGCAACAAGAACGACGTGGCCGATGCTGAGGCGATCTGCGAGGCGGTCCGGCGTCCATCGATGCGCTTCGTACCGGTAAAGACGATCGAGCAGCAGTCGGCACTGATGATGCATCGAGCTCCGGGATCTGCTGATCCGCCAGCGCACGATGCTGGTCAACGCACTGCGTGGTCACTTGGCCGAGTTCGGTCTGATCGAGGCGCAGGGCCTGCACAAAGTGGCAGGCCTGATTGCGATTGTCATGGACGAGCAGCGATGAGCGCATACCGGATATTGCTCGTCAGGCGCTAAAGATGATTACCGGCCAGATCGAACGAGTATCCAGACACGGATCGCTGCGCTCGAGACGCAGGTTCTTGCTTGGCACAAGAACAATCCCGTCAGCCAGCGTCTGGCCACCATCCCGGGGATCGGGCCGATCATCGCCACTGCGATTGCAGCGACGGTTGCAGATCCGAATGTGTTCCGCAGCGGCCGAGAGTTTGCCGCTTGGCTCGGGCTGGTGCCGAGACAGAACTCTACCGGTGGCAAAGCGCGCCTCGGTGGGATTAGCAAACGAGGCGACAGTTATCTTCGTCGTCTGCTCGTCAACAGCGCACACACCGTGCTGCTTTGCTCGAAGCGAGCCAAGACCGATCCCTGGTTAACGTCTCACTGCGCGGCCGAAAGCCACGACTTGTCGCTGCTGTCGCCTTGGCGAACAAGACGGCACGCGTAGCTTGGGCCGTCATGAGCAGACAGGATACCTACCGACGCGCCGCAGTGCCAGCATGATCTGCTAAGCCGCGGCGTGCCGCAAGCTTGCGAGAGTGAAAATACGTGATGGCACAGTCGGTCGACCCGACGGATCGAGAGAAGCCTGACCGCCTCAGCGGGATTCCAATCCCGACCAACTGATAAGGCCTCGACCCGCGGAATCCATCAAGGCCAGCGGTCCAAGTGCGACCGCACAGAAAGGCCGTACACATGACCGCAAGCGACCTCTGCTCTTCACGCAAAAAAACTCTTGCAACTCGGGGGCCATCCACACATGAGGCGGCCTCTTTCATTTCCCTATTCAAAACGCGAGTGGTCCCTTTCACGTCCGGGATTGGCTAAAGGGGCCAGTACTCCCGTGGGGTACTGGCCTACTTTCGATTGTTGAGCGGGATCTCGTAACGGAAATAGAAATCAGGGCCGGGAGCGACATGCTGACGCGGCTGTTCCCTGAACCTTTCCCCAACCGGCCCGTACCTATCCACACTGGGGGATTGCAATTTCCAGTGCTAACGGAACGCCACCAAGCATTATTCAGCTTGGGGGCGTTCTGCGTTAGTGGGCTATTTTTAAATCTGCGAGCGGCCCAAAGAAGCGGCCGCCAGCGCGGGGCGAGCGGATCACGAAAACAGAAAGACCCCGATCAGCAAACCGGCTGCAAATGCCCAGAGGCCCAATGTGCAAGCTGAGACAATGCGGACGAGAATACGGAGGTCCTGCGGGATCTCGTGAGATTGATCCGCCATCGCAGCCGCTCCCCCTCCGCGGCCATTGCTGGGGCCGTCCTTTATGGACGGGCGGCATCCCGGCGACCCGGCGACGCATTCAGGCTAAACCCTAATGCCGGTTCCGTCTGTCCGGCTTGCGACATTGGTGTCGCGCTGTTCGGTGGCCTGTTTTGTTTCCGCGAGTGGCCTAATTCGGTGAGTACCCGAAGTGCGGTACTGTCCGTGCTTTAGGTATCGGCCTGTTTCTCTAGTTTATTGTTTGAGCATGATCTCCGCGCAAACGCTTCGCGTTTGTCGCGAGGGAAAACCAGTTTCCACTTTTCCGGATCATGCTCTAGCCTCTGGCTTCACGCCCTAACATCGCTTTGATGTCGATCAGGCGCAGCGACGGCTGCAGATTGAGCCAGGAAACCCTTCGACAGCGCGTGATAAATCCCCTCATGGCAAATCAGCCGGGAGGTCGCATAGGCAATCAGCGACGCCGCCATCAGCGGCACCACCATGGCGTGGTTGTCCGTCATCTCGGTGACGATCACGAACGCGGTAATCGGCGCCTGCACGACACCCGCAAAATACGACACCATGCCAAGCAGCAGGATCGCGGCCAGCGGCGCGTCCGGGAACAGCGGCGCGATGTCTCCGCCGAGGCCCGCCCCCACCGCCAGTGACGGCGCAAAAATGCCGCCGGGAATGCCGCTGATGCTCGACAGCACCGTGGCGATCAGCTTCAACGGCGCAAAACCCTGCGCCAGCGGTGTGCCGGTTTCGAGCGCCTGCTTCACCTGCGAATAACCCGTGCCGTAAATGGTGTCGCACGACGCCAGCCCGCAAGCCGCCACCGCCAAACCGCAGAGGAAAGCGAAAGCGACGGGGTGCTGCCTGATCGCGCGGCCCGCGACACCGGGAACACCACGCGCCACGGCAATGACGATACGGCTGAACAGCCCACCGGCAAGCCCGCCGGCCACACCGCAGAGCGGGATGGCCAGCCAGTCTGCCCCGTTCTTCAGCATCGTCGCGCTGGTGCCGAAATACGTGTAGTTGCCGAGCAGCGCCAGCGAGGTCAAGCCCGCGGCAATTACCGCGGCGATGATCAGCCCGCTGGTGCGCGCCTCAAAGGCCCGGCTCATCTCCTCGATCCCGAACACGATTCCGGCCAGCGGCGTGTTGAACGCTGCCGCGACGCCGGCCGCGGCGCCCGCCAGAATCAGTCCAGGCTGGCGGCGCGGCGACATCCGCCCGATCGCAAACATGATGGAGGCGCCGACCTGAACGGTCGGGCCTTCGCGTCCCACCGACGCCCCGCACAACAATCCGAGCACGGTCAGGAGGACTTTTCCGATCGCGATACGCATCGAGACCAGGCGGCCACGCGCTTCCTGGTCGGTGAGCTGGCGCGCGGCGATGGCCTGGGGAATTCCGCTTCCTTGCGAATTCGGAAAATAGCGGATGGTGAGGAACACGGAGAGCGCGAAGCCCAGCGGCGTAATCACCAACGACGCGTAACGCGATCTGGCCAACGCAGTGCCGAACGCGATTTGAGCCCAATCCGAGACCTGTGCAAGCACCACCGCCGCCGCGCCCACGGCGATACCGCCGGCCAGAAAGATCACGCGCCGCCGCCATTGCGCAGCCGTCACCTTGACCGATCGCATCTGGCGCGCGGAAAGATATGATTTCATGCCGCCTGACTAGCAGAAACCAGCGGCCGTCAAACCGAAAATCTCCTTCGTAGCCAGAAGTCCGCGGCACGACCTTGCCGCCATGCCGGCTGCCGATCGGCTCGACAATCTGCTGCGTATCCTGTGGAGACCGAGAACGAGAAGCAGGTGAGCACGCTGATCGCGGCGACCCGGGTTTGACCGCCGCCGTGACCGCAGGGGGACCCATCGGATGCCGTTAACTTCAGGTTAACCAAACGGGCCGATCCTTTGCCCGAGAGATTAACCACCGTGGAAGCGGCCGCAACATGATCGCTGACAACAATAGCCACATCGCCTGGCAAAGGGTTCAACTCCGGAAAAACCGTGAGGCCCTGAAGGCTTTGGAAATCGCACGATTCAGAACAGGCGAGATCGCCGGGGCGGGCCACACCGCGCAGCGGGCGATCTCGACCATCAAGCGAAAGATAGCGGAGTCGGAGCGCTGCATCGCCGCGTACGAACGGCGGACCAAGCGCCCTCTCACAACCGATCTTCAAAGTCTGACGCAAGTCAGGTGGGCGGTATGGAACGCCAACGTCCTCACACAACAAGGTCAATTGAGGGCTTACCAGGGTTGACCGGCTGCCGGCATTTCGCTCGGTAGCCAAGGCTGCGCGGATCCCTACAACGCCAAATCGGCAAACGCTTCCCCGGCGCGGCCCGCGAAGATGACCGCGCCCTGGCGTTTGGCGATCTCGACCGCTGTCGCGAAGGCTGAGCGCGCCTCGTCCTTGTTGTTCCGATCCAGCGCCAGCAGGCACGCCCCGCGCAAGCGATAGATCTCCGGCAGATAAATGCCGATGCCGGGCTCGTCGATCCCGGCGATCGCGCGGTCGAGGTGGCCGAGCGCATCCGCGGGCCGGCCGGCGGCCAACAGCACTTCCGCGGCGAGGCCAAGATAATATTGCGGCAGCGGACCGACCGCGGTGGCGTTGGCGATTTCAGCGTCGATCAGCCGAACGGCGTCCGCAACGCCTGCGCCGGTCGCCGTGGCCCAGCCGACAAGCACCAGGCTGCTCGCACGCCATGGCGGCAGGCCGAACTTGTCCGCCACCGCCGCGGCCCGATGCGCGGCCCGGTAGGTAGCCTCGCGATCTCCACCAAGCTGGTGACCGATGCCGATGTTATGCAGCCCGTGGCCGAGGCTGTTGGGATGGTCGAGCATTTCGGCCAGCTCAATCGTTTGCGTGAAGTGGCGTCGTGCGCCTTGTCCGTCGCCGGATAGTTGCAGCGAGTTGCCACATTGGGCATGGGCGCACACGCCGGGATCGTGGCCGCCAAACGCGTGCGCGAGGTGACGGTGCTGCGCCATGTCGTACAACGCGATGGCGTTGCGGCAGCCGTCCAGCGCGGCGGCGACGTCGCCGCGAAAGTGCGCCGTCGACAACTGGCAATGATAGGCTTCGAGCAACAATTCGCCATCGCCGGAATGTTGCGCCAATGTCACCAGCTCGTTGGCCTGCTTGCGGGCCAACGCGGTCTTGCGCCTCAGATTGGCGTTGATCCAAAGACCCCATTTGGCCTGGAAGGATTTCGGGCCATCGCCCAGCTTCTCGCCGATCTCACTGGCCCTGATATAGGCCTGCTCCGCTTCCACGCTTTGCAGGCCGTGGGCGACGACCGAGGCCGAACCGAGCTTGAGCAAGAATTCCAGTTGCCGGCGCATCCCGTCCTGCGGCGGCATCGCCTCGGCGTGCTTGAGACCCACCGAAAAATGCGCGATCGCCTCGGGATAGGCGGAGCGGTTCACGGCCTGGTCGCCAGCGCGCATGCGGTAGTCGCAGGCCGGCGCGAGCAGGCCCGCTTCGCCGAAATGATAGGCCAGCAATTCCGGTTCCTTTGCCGCAAGATCGGCAAAATCCCGCTCCAGCGCGTAAGCGACGCGTTCGTGCCATTCGCGACGGCGCATCAGCAACAGGCTCTCATAGGCAGCGTCGCGCACCAGCGCATGCTTGAAGATGAAGCTCCGTTCCAGGCCGCGTTCCTCGGGAAAAACGATTCCCGCGGCCACAAGCTTCGTCAGCATGCCATCGAGTTCGCCGGCGTTCTTCGAGGCAACCGCCTGCAGCAGGGAAAAGCTGAATTGCCGGCCGATCACGGCCGCGATCTGCGCCACATCACGCGCGCCGCCGAGACGGTCGAGCCGGGCCATCAGCGAATCCTTCAGCGTCGCCGGCACCGCGGTGTCGCCGGCCGATTCCATGACGGTCTTGGTCAACTCCTCGATAAAGAGCGGAACGCCGTCGGTCTTGGCGACGATCGCGGCCACGGTATCCGCCGACAGGGCGTGCGCCGCGGCCATACCCGCGATCACCTGCATGCATTCGGGGCGGCCGAGACGTCCGAGGCTGACCAGCGTCGCCTGCGGCCGCGCCAGCCAGGGCGGCACGAAATCCGGCCGCGCCGTGACCACGGCGAGCAGCCGCACATTGCCGATGCTGTCGGTCAACCGCATCATCATGTCGAGCGTGGTGGCATCGATCCAGTGCGCGTCTTCCAGCACGACGAGGACCGGATCGCCGTTGCCCAGGCGAACCAGCATGTCGACAAGGAACGCCAGCGTTGCGGCCTTGCGTTGCGCGGGAGGGAGCCGGGAAGCCTGCTCTTCCGGCAACGGAATCGACAACAGCTCGGCCAATAACGGCAACGAATGATCCGCGATGCCTTGCTTCGCGAGCAAGGCGCGGAGTTTTTCGGCCCGCGCGTCCGGCGTATCGGCGGGCGTGAAGCGGGCGGCGCGATTGAGGTACTGGATCACCGGATAGAGCGCGCTGTCGCTGTGATAGGGCGAGCATTGCAGATTGACCCGCGCGTGCGGCTCGGTGGCAAGCTCCTCCTGCAGCGCCTCGATCGCGCGCGATTTTCCGATGCCGGCTTCGCCCGTCACCGTCACGATCTGGCCCTCACCCTGCCGGGCCAATTGCCAGCGTTCACACATCAACCCCATTTCGTGCGCGCGGCCGATCAGCGGCAAGCTGCCCACCGGTGCGGATCGCGGCAAAACGGCTTTCGACCGAGGCTTCGCCGCACACCTGCCAGGCCGGTACCGGACGGGCAAAGCCTTTCAGATCGTGCTCGCCGGTGTGGGTGAGCTCGAACAGACCGCCGAGCAGTTTCTGGGTCAACTCGCTGACGAGAATGCAGTCCGGTCCGGCGAGCGCCTGCAGCCTTGCCGCGAGATTGGGCGTTTCGCCGACGATGGTTCGCTCCTGCGCGGTGCCGGTGCCGATGATTTCGCCGACCACGACGAGTCCGGTCGCGATGCCGATCCGCGCCTGGACGCGGGTGTTGTCGGGCAATTCGATGTCGCCGACTTCCGAAAGAATCCCGATCGCGGCGCGCACGGCCCGCTCCGCCGCATCCTCAAAGGCGCGGGGAAAACCGAAATAGGCCAGCACACCATCGCCCATGAACTTGGCGACAAAGCCGCCATAGCGCCCGATCGCGCCGGCGACGGCGTCCTGGTAATGCCGGATCAAACCGCCGAGCAGTTCGGGATCGACCTTCGCCGACAGTGCCGTGGAGCCCACCATGTCGGCGAACATCACCGTGACCTGACGCCGCTCGGCGTCGCCCGAGCCTGGCCCCTCGCCGGTGGCAGGCTTGTCGTCGCCAGGAAGCTTTTGCGGGGATGAAGATTGGGATGGAGCCGCTGCGGCGCCAAGGCCCGCGATCGCCTTCATGAGCCGGCGGCGATTGCCCAGGGACAGGCCGAGCTGCTCGAGATCGCCTTCGTTCAGGTCGGGCAGGATATCCAGATCGATGTCGTGCGCCTCGAACGCATCGGCATATTGCTCCAGCCTGTGCCCGCGCAACCAGTCGCGAAGATCGCTCATGCCATCGGTTCCCCAGCCTGCTGGCCGCGGCGCAGATTGGCATATTTACGCGATCGGGAGCAGGATTTCATGACCCGTCGCGGGCCGTGTGCGGTGCGAACTCAGCGCCGGCTACGGCTTCAGTGTTTCCAGAAACCGCACCGGCTCGCCTTGGGATGCCGAAATCAACTCGCCCTGCCACATCACGCGGCGGCCGCGCACGAAGGTGCCGACCGGCCATCCCGTGACCCGCACGCCGTCATACGGCGTCCAGCCGGCCTTCGAGGCCACCCATTGGTTGGTGATGGTCTCGCTGCGCTTGAGGTCGACCACGGTGAAGTCGGCGTCGTAGCCCGCCGCGATGCGGCCCTTGCAGGCGATGTTGTAGAGCCGCGCGGGGCCGGTGCTGGTGAGATCGACGAACCGCGCCAGCGACAGCCGGCCGGCATTGACGTGATCGAGCATCAGCGGCACCAGCGTCTGCACGCCGGTCATGCCCGATGGCGAGGCCGGATAGGTTTTGGACTTTTCCTCCAGCGTGTGCGGCGCGTGGTCGGAGCCGAGCACGTCGATGATGCCCTGCTCGATGCCGCGCCAGATGCCGTCGCGGTGATCGGCCGAGCGCACCGGCGGATTCATCTGCGCGCGGGTACCGAGCCGCTCGTAGCATTCGGGCGCGACCAGCGTCAGGTGATGCGGCGTCGCCTCGCAGGAGGCGACGTCCTTGTGGTCGCGCAGAAACTCGATCTCTTCCTTGGTCGAGATATGCAGCACGTGAATGCGTTTGCCCGTTTCGTGCGCCAGCGCGACCAGCCGCTGCGTCGCCATCAGCGCCGCGGTCTCGTCGCGCCACACCGGATGCGAGCGCGGATCACCTTCGATACGCAAATTCTTGCGGTCGTTGAGGCGGTATTCGTCCTCGGCATGAAACGCGGCACGGCGTTGGATCACCTTGAAGATCCGCCGCAGGCTGTCGTCGTCCTCGACCAATAGCGCGCCGGTCGACGAGCCGATGAACACCTTGACGCCGGCGCAGCCCGGCGCGCGCTCCAGTTCCGGCAGGTCCTGCACATTGTCGCGGGTGCCGCCGATGAAGAAGGCAAAATCGCAATGCATGCGGTGCTGGGCCGCCTTCACCTTGGCCGTGAACGTCGCTTCGGTGATCGTCAGTGGGTCGGTGTTGGGCATCTCGAACACCGCGGTGACGCCGCCCATCACGGCGCTGCGCGAACCGGTCTCCAGATCCTCTTTGTGCGTCAATCCGGGCTCACGGAAATGAACTTGCGTGTCCATCACGCCGGGCAGGATGTGCAGGCCCTTGCAGTCGATCACCTCGCCGGCGGCGCCGTGCGCCAGCGAACCGATCGCGGCGATGCGGCCATTGGCAATGCCGATATCGCGCACGCCCTCGCCGTCCTGATTGACCACGGTGCCGGATTTTAGAATGGTATCAAATCGCTGATTCATCGGTCCTCGACGTCATCTTCCCTCATGCTGAGGAGGCCCGCAGGGCCGTCTCGAAGCATGAAACGCGGTGTAGGTTGCGCATCCTTCGAGACGCAGGCTGCGCCTGCTCCTCAGGATGAGGCCGTGCCGGGCCTTGTCGTTTATACCTTGGCGGCTTACGTTCCGTCGTAACATGCCGCAAGAGATTTTTGAATGAAAGCAGCGTTTCTTCCCGATCGGGGCGTGGTCAAGGTCAGCGGCGAGGACGCCCGCAGCTTTCTCAACGGCCTTGTCACGACAGACGTGATGCTGGTCCGCCCGGGGCTTGGCCGCTTCGGGGCGCTGCTGACGCCACAGGGCAAAATCACCACCGATTTCCTGATTACCGAAGCGCCGGCAGGCCATGGCGGCGGGTTCCTGCTCGATACCCCGCGCGCGCTGGCCAAGGGCCTCGCCGACAAACTTGGATTCTACAAGCTGCGCGCCAAGGTCGCGGTTGAAAACCTGTCCGACAGCCCGGATCTTTCGAAAAGCCTTGGTGTCATCGCGGTGTGGGACGGCGAGCCCGCGGTCAACCCCGATCTGACCTTCGCCGATCCGCGCAGCGACACGCTCGGCTGGCGGATCCTGGCGCCGGAGGAACTGGCGCCAAAAGTCGCCGCATTGATCGGCGCCGATCTGGTCGACAGCACCGCCTATGATGCGCATCGCATCGTCGCAGGGGTGCCGCGCGGCGGCCTCGACTTCATGTATGGCGACGCGTTCCCGCACGAAACCAATATGGACCGGCTGCACGGCGTCGATTTCGACAAGGGCTGTTATGTCGGGCAAGAGGTCGTGTCGCGGATGCAGCATCGCGGCACCGCGCGCACCCGCACCATCCGGGTGCTGCTCGACGGCCCGGCTCCCGAGGCCGGCACGGCGGTGCTCGCCGGCGATAAATCGGTCGGCACCATGGGCTCGTCGGCCGCTGGCGCCGGGCTCGCGCTGATCCGGATCGATCGCGCCGCCGAAGCGCTCGAGGCCGGAACGGCGCTGACCTCGGGTGGCCTCGCCATCCGCGTCGCCGATCCCGACGCGCTGCGTTCGGCGCCGAAGCAGACGGTCGCATGAGCGAATTGTCATGAGCCGATCAGCGCGCCTGCATCCCGACGGCCTGACGCGGTGCCCATGGCCCGGCGAAGACCCGTTCTACATGGCCTATCACGACACCGAATGGGGCGTGCCGGAATATGACGACCGCGCGCTGTATGAAAAGCTGATCCTCGACGGCTTTCAGGCCGGATTGTCTTGGATCACGATCCTGCGCAAACGCGAGAATTTTCGCAAAGCCTTCGACGATTTCCAGCCGGAAAAGATCGCCCGCTACAGCGACAAGAAAGTCCACGCGCTGATGAACGATGCCGGCATCGTCCGCAACCGCGCCAAGATCGAAGGTACGGTCAACAGCGCCAAGGCCTATCTGAAGATCATGGAAGAAGGCGCCGGGTTCTCGAAATTCCTGTGGGACTTCGTCGATGGCAGGCCGAAGGTCAACCAGTTCAAGACCACCGCGAGCGTGCCGGCCTCGACGCCGGTATCGATCAAGATTTCCAAGGAACTCGGAGCGCGCGGCTTCAAGTTCGTCGGCCCGACCATCGTCTACGCCTTCATGCAGGCGACCGGCATGGTCAACGACCATCTGCTGACGTGTTTCTGCCATCAAACCTGCGGCGGGAAACCGCGCGCGCCGCGCCTCAAAGCCAAATGACGGCGCCAAAACGCGCGGCGCCCGATACGCCCCCGCGGGTCTGGCAGCGCATGCTGTCGGGACGCCGGCTCGATCTGCTGGACCCCTCGCCGCTCGATATCGAGATCGCCGATATCGCCCACGGCCTGGCGCGGGTGGCGCGCTGGAACGGGCAGACCAGCGGCGCGCATATTTTCTCGGTGGCCCAGCACACGCTGCTGGTCGAGGCGGTGATGCGCGAGCAGATGCCGCGGGTCGATCTGCGGTTCCGGCTGGCCGCGCTGCTGCACGATGCGCCGGAATATGTCATCGGCGACATGATCTCGCCGTTCAAGGCGGTGCTCGGCGGCGATTACAAGACCGTCGAGAAGCGACTATTGTCGGCGATCCATATCCGCTTCGGACTGCCGCCGGCGCTGCCGGCGGAGATGACGCGACAGATCAAGGACGCCGACCGCGGCGCAGCGTATCTGGAGGCCACGGAACTGGCCGGCTTCGCCCAGGCCGAAGCCAGGCGCCTGTTCGGCACCGATCCCGGCCTGCCGCCCTCGACGCGGGAAGATTATCTGACGCCCTGGACCGCCGCCAAGGCCGAGAAGCGGTTCCTGGCGAGGTTTGCGACCTTGTGCCCGTGAGGGCACCTCACCGGCGCATTTGACATGCGGCTTCCGCCGCGCGCCCCGCGCCTTTATAATCCGGACAACGCATAGGACCGCCATGATTCACGTCTGCTCCCTCGCCGCCCTTCCGGACACCGTCAAGGCCACCGGCGCCAGCCATATCCTGACGGTGATGGCCAAGGTCGATCAGGTGCAGCGGCCGCAATCGGTGCTCGAGGCCAATCATCTCAAGGTGCAGGTCGACGACATCACCGAGGATATGGATGGCTTCGTCGCGCCGAACGATACCCATATCGAGAAGGTGCTGAACTTCGTGCGTGGCTGGGATCGCAACGCGCCGCTCGTGATCCACTGCTATGCCGGCATCAGCCGCTCGACCGCGAGCGCGTTCGCTGCCGTCTGCATGCTCAATCCGCATCGCGACGAGATGTCGATCGCGCGGCAGATCCGCGCCGCGTCACCGATCGCATCGCCGAACCGGCTGATGGTCAGCCTCGCCGACAAGGCGCTCGGACGCGACGGCCGGATGCTGCGCGCGCTCGACGAGATGGGTCCGGGCAATATGCTGGTCGAAGGCCGTCCGTTCCGCGTCGATCTCGACTAGCGGCCAATGAACACGTTATGAATGCAGCGCAATGAGCGACACGCCGCTGACGCTGGTCGAGATCGGACTGACCGCGGCCATTGTCGCGATTGAGGGCAATGAACCGCTGATCCTGATTGCGTCGGGCCATGACGGCGACAAACTCGCTGGCCTGCCGTTCGGCCCGTTCGACGCCGTCGCGCACCGCACCTTCGAAATCGGCCTGCGCGCCTGGGTGCAGGAACAGGCCGGGCTGCGGCTGGGTTATGTCGAGCAGCTCTACACCTTCGGCGATCGCGGCCGCCATACTTTGGCCGGCGCCACCGACGTCCATGTCGCCTCGATCGGATACCTCGCGCTGACCCGCGCCGCCGACAATGCGGCCCGCGCCCCGGGCGCCGCCTTCGAACCCTGGTATCGCTTTTTCCCGTGGGAAGACTGGCGCGAGGCGCGCCCCGACATGATCGAGCGCGACATTTTGCCCGAACTGACGGCGTGGGCTGATCAGGCCGAGGAGCCCAACGCCGCACGCGCGTTGAGCCGCAAGGATCGCGTCAGGCTGTATTTCGGGGCCGAGGGCGCGCATTGGGACGAGGAGCGCGTGCTCGACCGTTACGAATTGCTGTACGAAGCCGGCTTGATCGAGGAAGCGCGGCGCGACGGGCGGCCCGCAGCGCTGGCGCGCAGATCGATGCCCCGGCTCGGCGCGGCCATGCGCTTCGACCACCGGCGCATTCTCGCCACCGGAATCGCGCGGCTGCGCGCCAAGCTGAAATACCGCCCCGTGGTGTTTGAACTTTTGCCGCCTGAATTCACACTCACTGAATTGCAACGGACCGTGGAAGCGATTTCAGGGCGGCATCTGCACAAGCAGAATTTCCGCCGGCTGGTGGAATCCGGCGCGCTGGTCGAACCGACCGGTGTGATGTCGACACAAACCGGCGGCCGTCCCGCCGCGCTGTTTCGCTTCCGGCGCGAGGTGCTGCAGGAACGGCCGGCGCCAGGCCTCGGCGGCCGCGGCCGGCGCTGAGACGCCAGAAACTTGATCGCGGGAAATTTGGCGGCAAGAACTTAGTGAAAAGAACTTAGTAAAAGAACTTGGCGGCAAGAAATTAGCGCCCGAAACTTGACGAGATACGTCTAATTAAAAGAATTTGACGAAGCCCAGACGTCGGGCCGGTTGCCTGGAGGCTCGATGTTCGATTTTTTCTCGCTGCTGGTTGCCATCGTCGCGCTCATTGTCGCGCGCAAGACGTTCAACCAGATCGCGGTGCTGCGCGCGCGGCTCGATGCGTTTGAAAGCGCGGCCGCTCAGCCAAGAGCCGCCGTTAGGCCGCCGCCGCTCGCTCCCCAAACGGAAACAGATCGAGGCCGCGCAACACCGGCTCCGCAAGTCGCAGCCGCTCAACCGCCACCGCTGGTCGAAGCTGAATCGATCTCGCCTGCAGCGGACAGCCCCGACACCGCACCCGCTGATGATACCGGCAGAGCGGCGCCTGCGCCTCCACCGCTGCCGCAACCGATCGCTACGCCGAGCTTTGAAGAGCGCGTCGGCACCCGCTGGGTGGTCTGGGTTGGCGGCCTGACGCTCGCGCTCGGCGGATTTTTCATGGTGCGCTATTCGATCGAGGCGGGACTGGTCGGCCCCGGCGTGCGTACCTTATTGGGCGGCGCGTTCGCACTGGCGCTGCTGGCGGCCGGCGAATGGGCCCGCCGCAAGGAAAGCGTCTCGACCATCGAAGCACTGCCGATCGCCAACATTCCGGCGATCCTCACCGCCGCTGGCACGGCAGTCGCGTTCGCGACGGTCTATGCGGCCTATGCGCTGTATGATTTCCTCGCGCCGGCCACCGCGTTCGTGCTGTTGGGTCTGGTGGCGCTGGGCACGCTTGCCGCGGCGTTGCTGCATGGTCCGGCGCTGGCTGGCCTCGGCGTGGTCGCGGCATTCGCCACCCCGATTCTGGTCTCCTCCGACAAGCCGGATTTCTGGTCGCTGTACATCTATCTCGCGATCGTCACCGCGGCCGCCTTCGCGCTGGCGCGAATCCGGCTGTGGCGCTGGCTCGCGGTCACCACCATCGTGCTGGCGCTGGCGTGGACCTTGCCTTGCCTGGAATGCGAAGTGCCGATGGTCGGCGCGCATGTCTTCCATGTCATCGCCGGCTTCATCCTCGCCGCATTGCTGGTGGTGTGCGGATTCATGTTCGGGCCGCCGGCCGAGCAAGGCCGGATCGAGCCGATCTCATCCAGCGCGCTCGCGGCCTATCTGTTGGGCGCGACTGCGATCGTGATCACAAGCCTGCATGCCGATGCCGCCATGACCGCGTTTGCGCTATTGGTCGCCGGCACCTTGTTGATCGCCTGGCGCGCGCCGGCAGCGACCGGCGCGGTCGCCGCCGCCGCCGTGCTCGCAGCCCTGGTGTTTCTGGAATGGGCTGTGCTCGCCAATCCCGACATGCTGGTGGTGCCGGGCGGCGCGCTGCCGGGCATCGGCCCGCACGCGACCGATGGTTCGGTCTCGCTACATCTGACCTCGGCAGCGATCTTTGCAATTGGCTTCGGCGTCGCGGGATTTTTGACGCAGGGACGTTCGACCAGTGCCATCATTCCCGTGGTCTGGTCCGCTGCTGCGGTATTCACGCCATTGGCGCTGTTGATCGCGCTCTACGCGCGGATCGCGCATCTCGATCGTTCGATTCCATTCGCGATCCTCGCCGTGGTACTCGCGGCCGCCTTTGGCGCCGCAACGGAAATCCTCGGCAAGCGCGAAAACCGGCCGGGACTGCAAATCTCGATCGCGCTGTTTGCCACGGGCACTCTGAGCGCGCTGGCGCTGGCGCTGACTTTCGCGCTCGACAAGGGCCTGCTCTCGATCGCGATCGCGCTGATGTCGTTGGCCACCGCATGGATCTCGATGCAGCGGCCGATCCCGTTCCTGCGTTCGCTGGCCGCCATACTCGCCGCGATCGTGGTGATGCGCACGGTCTACGAGCCGCGCATCGCCGGCGATGCCATCGGCACCACGCCGATCTTCAACTGGCTGCTGTGGGGCTATGGCGTGCCGGCACTGGCGTTCTGGGGCGGCAGCCACTTCCTGCGCCGCCGCGGCGATGATGCGCCGCAGCGCGCAGTCGAGTCTGCCGCGATCCTGTTTACGATACTACTGGTGTTCACGGAAATTCGCCATGCGGTGAACGGCGGCGATATCTATCGCGATACCGCAGGCCTCACCGAAGTGGCGCTGCAGGTCTGCAGCACGCTGGCGATGGCGATCGGGCTGGAACGGTTGCGAATCCGCAGCCATAGCGTCGTGCATAATATCAGCGCGATCCTGCTGACGGTCTATGCCGGACTATTCATCGTGGGCGGCCTGCTGCTGTGGGAGTTGCCGATCTTCTGGCGGATCGACGTCGGCGGCCTCTTTATCAACCTGCTGCTGCTTGGCTACGCGTTGCCTGCGGTGCTGGCGCTGCTGCTGTCCTATGCGGTGGCTGGCCGTCGCCCTGCCTGGTACGCCAACACAATCGCGGCCTTCGCTCTGATTCTGGCGCTGAGCTATCTGACCTTCGAGATCAGACGGTTCTATCACGGCCCGATCCTGACCAGCGGCGGCACCAGCGGCGCCGAGCAATACACCTACTCGATCGCCTGGCTGGCGTTCGGCGTGGTGCTGCTGGGTGTCGGCATACTCTTCAATTCGCAGCGCGCACGGCTCGCTTCGGCGGTGGTGATCGCGCTGACGATCCTGAAGGCGTTCATGATTGATATGTCGACCCTGACCGGGGTGTATCGCGCGCTGTCGTTCATGTGCCTCGGCCTGGTGCTGGTGGCGATCGGCTGGCTCTATCAACGGATCCTGTTTCGCCGACGGCAGCCGCCGCCGGTAGCCGCCCCCGAACCCGGTTGAAGCCGCCTTCAGGCGGTTGACATCGCCGTTGGCGATTGTTTGGCCAGCGCGTACATAGGTCGGATGGCAAGACCGCGTAGTTTCGACCCCGATGAAGCGCTGGACCTCGCGCGCGATGTGTTCTGGGAAAAGGGATTCCAGGGCACCTCGCTCGACGACGTCACCGCGGCGACCGGCCTGTCCAAACCGAGCCTGTATGCCGCCTTCGGCGACAAGCATGCCTTGTTCCTGAAAGTGCTCGACCGCTATCACGCGCGCATCGTTGCCAATGCCGAGCAGGTCATCAATGACGGGCCGTCGGCGCGCGAGGCAATCCGCCGCTGGCTGACCGGCTTTGTCCCGTTCTGCTCGGGCATGAAGGGCAGGCGCGGTTGCCTGTCCGTCAACACATCCACCGACGGCATCTTCGCGCACACCGACGTCCGCAATCGGATTGAGGGCTTCAACCGCAGGCTGGAGGAGCTGTTGCGAAAGCGGCTGCGCGCCGACCGCGCGCAATTCGCCGACGGGTTCGATCCTGCCGCCACCGCGCACACGATTATCGCTGTCTATCTCGGGTTGATGGTGCTGGCGAAAGACGTGCCCGACGCGACCCAGGTCCATGCCACCCTCACCCAGACGATGAAACTGTTGGCTTGACGCAGGCCTCCTGATTATGTACTATGAAGTACATAATCAGGAGAACGCGGTCATGAGAGCAATCCAGGTCGAAGCGTTCGGTAATCCTGCTGAAGTCATGAAGCTGGTCGACGTTCCCGATGTCGGCGCGCCGGCCGCCAGCGAGGTGGTGATTGCGCTGGAGGCCTCGCCCATCAACATGAGCGATCTCCTGATGATCTCCGGCCGCTACGGCTACCGGCCGAAGCTGCCTTGCGTGATGGGATCCGAAGGGGTCGGCCGCGTCGTCGAAATCGGCCAAGGCGTCACGCATCTGAAGCCCGGCGACCGCACCCTGGTGCCCTATCCGTCCGCCGCATGGGTCGAGCGGATCACGGCCGATGCGAGCCGGCTGCGGGCGCTGCCTGGCGGCGACGTCCATCAACTCGCGATGCTCGGCATCAATCCGCCGACCGCGTATCTGATGCTGACCGAATTCGTCGCGCTGCAATCCGATGCCTGGGTGATCCAGAACAGCGCCAATTCCGGGGTCGGCCGCGCGTTGATCGCGATCGCAAAATCACTTGGCCTCAAGACCGTCAATATCGTGCGGCGCGACGAACTGGTGACCGAACTGAAGGCGATCGGCGGCGACGTCGTCCTGGTCGACGGACCGGATCTCGCCAAGCGCGTCGCGGCCGAGACCGGCGGCGCGCCGATCGCGCTCGCCATCGATGGCGTCGGCGACACCTCGACGATGAACCTGCTCGGATGTCTGGCGGAAAAGGGCGTGCTGGTCTTCTACAGCGCCATCAGCGGCAAACCGTTCGTCGGTCCCGCTCAGTTGCTGATTTTCCGCGATATCTCGCTGCGCGGATTCTGGCTACCGATCTGGTTCAACATCGCGACATCAGACCAGATCACCGCGATGTATGATCGCCTGACACCGCTGGTGGTGTCCGGCGCGATCAACTCGCCGGTTGCGGGAACTTACAAATTCTCCGAAATCGCCGAGGCTGTGACGGTGGCCGCCCAAAAGCGCGGCAAGGCGCTGTTCGTGCCGGGTTAGGTGGGCGCCGGCCCCGCTCGGCGTGGTGCGGCAATACAATAGCACCGCTAACGGTGACCTCGCGACGAGCTAGCCCGGAGTTTCCGCGATCAGCCGGATGCGAAATACCGGCTTCTTCGTTTCGTCCAGCAGCTCCATCTGCCATTCGGCATTTTGCTTCAGGCTACGGGAAATACCGCCAACCAGGTTGGCGCAAACCTTGGTCATCTCCGCCCAAGCAGCCTCACGGCTTTCAAATTCAGATCCCAGATCGGCAGCGCCTGAATAGCGGCCATGACTGATCCGGAAATAATACACTGACATACTAAACCCATGCGTTGGGCAGCCCCCACAAGCCTGTTGATTATCAACAAAACTGCGGCGGAAGTCGCTACCAACACATGAAAGTAGGTGCCCGTAAGACTACGGCATTGTCCCTACAATGAGCGGCCGAAGGCTGCGTCCGAATGCCACGCATCAACACGCAATGCTCCAAACCTCGAGCGCGATCACAATTCAATGCTGAAGAAAGTTGCGCTGAATGCGTGGTTCAATGCCGAAGAAAAGCGCGCTGAGTGCGATGTCACTCGGTTGAACGGCGCAGTTCCGGAGCGCTTTCCGATTTCGCCGGTTCGGGTTTCGCTTCCGATTTGACCGGCTCGATCCGGGTGCTCTCCACCCGCGGGGTTTCCACGCGCGCGGAAACCTCGGTGCGTTGCGCCTCGGCCGGCGGCTCCATCCGACGCAGCGAACGCGGCCGTGCCGCGCGGGCCATTAGCATCTGCGCCGCACCCTGGTGATGGAAGTCGCAATACGCGAAGCCCATGCCCGAGACGGAGCCGCGGAAGCTGACTTCGTCTTTCTTGTCGAGATTGAAGCACGGCTCGAACGGAATGCCCTTGATCGAGGCGCAGACGGCCTGGCCGCGGATCTGAAGCGTATTGCCGGGCAGCCGGAGGTGGCGCACCGGGCCGGCGCCGCTGAACTGCACCGAACCGACAGCGCCCATATCGTCGAGGATGCGGCCTGCGCCGCGGGTGCCGTCAAAGCAGGTGAAGGCGAACACCTTGCCGGTCACGAACCGGCGGGCTTCGTCGGCGTTCATCATGCCGGCCCATGCGGGCACCATCATTGCACCGGCTGCGACCGCTCCCAACACAAAACGCGCAAGCATGCTTCAACTCCAACTCACCGAGCGCGGGCAACCGGCCTGATGTCCCTTTACCCGCTGCTTACCATAATAACCGTGGCAACATTGGAGCAGGTTGGTTGGTAAAGTCTGAACGCCGTCAGAGAATTTTTACCACGATTCGACCGCGGACCTGGCCGGCGAGGATTTTGGTGCCCGCATCCACGACCTCGTCGAGACCGATTTCATGAGTAATTTCAGTAAGTTTTCCCCGATCGAGATCACCGGCCAGGCGGCTCCAGGCGGCCTTGCGCAAATCGATCGGACACATCACGGAATCGATGCCCAACAGACACACACCGCGTAAAATGAACGGCGCCACCGAGGTCGGCAGATCCATGCCGGCGGCCAGGCCACAGGCGGCAACGGCGCCGGCATATTTCGTCATCGAGAGTACATTGGCCAGCGTGGTGGAACCGACGCTGTCGATGCCGCCGGCCCAGCGCTCTTTCGCCAATGGCTTGGCGGGCCCGGACAGTTCGGCGCGATCGATCACTTCGGTCGCCCCCAGCCCCTTCAAATAGTCCGTCTCCGACACCCGCCCGGTCGAGGCGATGACGTGATAGCCGAGCTTCGAGAGCACCGCGATCGCGACCGAACCGACGCCGCCGGCGGCGCCGGTGACCACGATCGGGCCATGCTTGGGCGTCAGGCCCTGCTTTTCCAGCGCGAGCACCGACAGCATCGCGGTGTAACCGGCGGTGCCGATCGCCATCGCCTCGCGGGTCGACATGCCCTCGGGCAGCCGCACCAGCCAGTCGCCCTTGACGCGGGCCTTTTCGGCGTAGGCGCCGAGGTGGGTTTCACCCATGCCCCAGCCGTTGCAGATCACCTTGTCGCCGGCCTTCCATTGCGGATGCGACGAGGTTTCAATCGTGCCGGCGAAGTCGATGCCGGCGATCATCGGAAAGCGCCGCACCACCGGCGCCTTGCCGGTGACGGCGAGGCCATCCTTGTAGTTCAGCGTCGACCACTCGACCCGAACCGTGACATCGCCATCCATCAACTCGGCTTCATCGAATTGCGTGAGCGCGACGCTGGTGCCTTTGTCCGCCTTGTCGATCCTGATCGCCTTGAACATTGCCAACGCCAACTCCCCACGGCTTGATGGTCTGGATTTCCTTCAGATTGAACGGATCACGCGGCTTGCGCAACCGGGCGTGCGACCGGCTGTTCCACGATCGGCAGATTGATCAGCGCCGACAGCACGCCGAACGCCACCGACAGCCACCAGATCGGCGTGTAGGAGCCGAATTTCTCGAACACGAACCCGCCGAGCCAGACGCCGAGGAAGCCGCCGACCTGATGGCTGACAAAGGCGAAGCCATACAGCGTCGCAAACCAGCGCGTGCCGAACATCAGCGCCACCAATGCCGAGGTCGGTGGCACCGTCGACAGCCAGGTCAGGCCGCTGATCGCGCCGAACAGGATCGCCGTGGAAATCGTGGTCGGAAACGAGATGAAGGCGACGATCGACACGGCGCGGATGAAATAGATCGTCGACAGGATGTAGCGCTTGGGAAACATGTTCTGCAGCCAGCCGACGCTGAGCGATCCCACAATGTTGAACAGGCCGATCGCGGCGATCACCCAGCCGCCGGCCTGCGCCGGGATGCCCTGATCGACCAGATAGGCCGGCAGATGCACGGTGATGAAGGCAAGCTGAAAGCCGCAGGTGAAGAAGCCGAGCACCAGCAGCACGTAGGAGCGATGGCCGAACGCTTCCGCGAGCGCGGTCCTGAACGATTGCTGGTCGGGCGCCGGCACATCGGCTGCCGCGACCGGCGGCGTGCTCAGCGCCAGCGACATCGGCACGATCAGCAACATCAGCGCGGCAAACACCAACAGCGCCGTCTGCCAACCGAAATTGTCGATCATCGCGACGCCGAACGGCGCAAACAGGAATTGCCCGAACGATCCGGCCGCCGTTCCCGCACCCAGCGCGAATCCGCGCCGCTCCGGCGGCAACAATTTGGAGAACGCCGACAGCACCAGATTGAACGAACAACCCGACAGACCGAATCCGATCAGCACACCGGCGCCGATATTCAGCGACAGCGGCGTCGCGGCGTAACGCATCAACACGAGGCCCGCCGCGTAGAGCAACGCGCCCGCGGCGATCACGCGTAGCGCGCCGAACCGGTCGGCGATCGCGCCGGCGATCGGCTGGCCCAATCCCCACAACAGATTTTGAAAGGCGAGCGCGAGGCCGAACACGTCGCGGCCCCAGGCGAACTCGCGGCTCATCGGCTGCACGAAGAACCCGAAGCTCGACCGCGGTCCGAAACTCAACAGCGCGATGCCGCATCCGCAGATGATGATGACCAGCGGCGTCCGCCAATTGGCGCCGTTCGAAGCCGGACGAAGCTCGCCTGCGGTTGTCGACATCCAGTCCTCCAAGCGATCGCCGCGGATTCGTGGGATGGCGGCCGCGCGTGACCGAGAGTTAATGCATTCGCATGCAAATCCCAACCGTTCAGTGGAGGAAATTCACGACGCGGTGCAGCATTGCAGATCGGGCTGGCCAGACCCGATAATTTAACCGCCTCGCGCCCTAGCGACGCCCCGGCAGCCATGCTACATTTGATTTGCTCGTTATGAGGATAAGTAAGGTCCTCTGACCTGCTCGATCTCCCGCAACGCCGTGGGTTGGTTCGGACCATAGCCCGATAACACAGGGAATAGCCGGCCCGTCGAGGCCGGATTTCTCAGAGCCCATATATACTCAAAATGAGTATATATGGATATCCCAAGGAGGCTGCCATGCCTATCGCTGGAATTTACGGTCCCGAAGACTTCACAACCCGGCCTCACGGGCCTTCCGCCGCCCCACCGCGACGCCGGCCGACGGCCACCGCGCCCACGCCGGCGCTGCCGATGCCGTCGCTGGAATGGACGCCGGAGGTCGAACGCGCCACCGCGCATCTCTATGCGCGGGTGAAGAACGTGATCTCGCCGGTCGAGTGGCCGTTCATGGCGCCCTACGTCAAGGCGATCAACGAGCTGAAGCGCGAACGCGACGCCGTGATCCTGGCGCACAACTACCAGACGCCGGAGATCTTCCATTGCGTCGCCGACATCGGCGGCGACTCGCTGCAGCTCGCGGTCGAAGCCACCAAGGTGAAGTCCGGCATCATCGTGCAATGCGGCGTGCACTTCATGGCGGAGACCTCGAAGCTTCTCAACCCGGACAAGACGGTTCTGATTCCGGACTCCCGCGCCGGTTGCTCGCTGGCATCGAGCATCACCGGCGCCGACGTGCGGCTGCTGCGCGAGCGATTTCCCGGCGTGCCCGTGGTGGCCTATGTCAACACATCGGCCGACGTGAAGGCGGAAGTCGACATCTGCTGCACCTCCTCCAATGCGGTGCAGGTGGTCGAGAGCCTGCACGCGCCGACCGTGATTTTCCTGCCGGATCAATATCTGGCGAAATACGTCGCGTCGAAGACCAGCGTGAAGATCATCGCCTGGAAAGGCGCCTGCGAGGTGCATGAGCGTTTTACCGGCGACGAACTGCGCGCCTATCGCGAGGCCGATCCGTCGGTGCAGATCATCGCGCATCCGGAGTGCCCGCCCGACGTGCTGGCCGAGGCCGATTTCACCGGCTCGACCGCGCACATGATCAACTGGGTCCGCAATACCCGCCCCAAACGCGTGGTGATGATCACGGAATGCTCGATGGCCGACAACGTGCAGGCCGAATTGCCCGACGTCGAGATGGTGCGCCCGTGCAATCTGTGCCCGCACATGAAGCGGATCACGCTGCCCAAGATTCTGGACAGCCTGCTCACGTTGAATGAGGAAGTCACCATCGATCCCCTGATTGCCGAAAAGGCCCGGCGATCGGTGGAGCGGATGATCAATTTGAAGAACTAGCGTTCGTCGTCCCTGCGGACGCAGGGACCCATAACCACCGCAGCCCATAGTTACAGACAGCAACTGCTCCAACACCCAACCGATAGTCCGCGGCGTATGGGTCCCTGCGTTCGCAGGGACGACGAGAGGTGGAGACAGAACATGTCAAACCAGATTAACGATCTCGTGAACGCAGCCGCCGATATCGTCATCGTCGGCGCCGGCCTTGCCGGATTGTTCTGCGCCCTCAAACTGGCGCCACGTCCGGTCACGGTGATTTCAGCAGCCCCCTTGGGCGAAGGCGCATCGACGGCGTGGGCGCAAGGCGGCATTGCGGCTGCCGTCGCCGAGGGCGACAGCGCGGAGGCGCACGCCGCCGATACGATCGCGGTCGGCGCGGGCCTGGTCGACGAGGCGGCAGCGCTCGGGCTGGCGCGGGAGGCCGGCGCGCGCATCGGCGATCTCTTGCACTACGGCGTCCCGTTCGACCGCGACCTCGAAGGCAGGCTCGCGGTCTCGCAGGAAGCCGCGCATTCCGCGCGCCGGATCGTGCATGTGCGCGGCGATATGGCCGGCAAGGCGATCATCGCGGCGTTGATCGCGGCGGTGCGCGCAACGCCCTCGATCCGCGTGATCGAAGGTTTTGCTGCCGAGGCGCTATTGACCGACGGCGATGCGGTCACCGGCGTGCAATTGCGCCAGGTCGGCGACGGATCAGCCAAACCGCTGACCCTTGCGGCGCAGGCGGTGGTGCTGGCCACCGGTGGCATCGGTCATCTCTATGCCGTCACGACGAATCCAACCGAGGCCAGTGGCCACGGGCTTGCGATCGCCGCCCGCGCCGGCGCGGTGATCGCGGATCCGGAATTCGTGCAGTTTCACCCCACGGCGATCATGGTCGGCCGCGATCCCGCGCCGCTGGCGACCGAAGCGTTGCGCGGCGAAGGCGCGATCCTGATCAATAACCGAGGCGAGCGCTTCATGCCGGCGCGGCACAAACTTGCCGAACTGGCGCCGCGCGACATCGTGGCGCGCGGCGTGTTCGCGGAAATCACCGCCGGCCGCGGCGCGTTTCTCGACGCGAGTGTTTCGCTCGGCCGTCACTTTGCGGAGAAGTTTCCGACCGTCCATGCCAGTTGTCTCGCCGCCGGCATCGATCCGGCGACGCAGCCGATCCCGATCGCACCGGCTGCGCATTACCACATGGGCGGCATCGCGGTGGATGCGCATGGCCGCACCTCGCTCAGGGGATTATGGGCGGGCGGCGAAGTCTCGTGCACCGGCGCGCATGGCGCCAACCGGCTGGCGTCGAATTCGCTGCTCGAAGCTGTGGTGTACGCTGCGCGGATCGCGGAGGATATCGACGGCCATCATTTTGCGACGCGCGCCCGGTTGGCCGAGGCCATCACCACACCGCGCAACAGTGCGATGTCGGCGCGCGACGAAGCCTGTCTTCGCACCATGATGAGTTCGCATGTCGGCGTGATCCGCGACGGTGACCGGCTGGCGGACGCCGTGCGGACATTCGCACGCCTCGAACGCGACAGCGGCAATATCGCGCTGCGCAACATGGCGACGTCAGCCTTGCTGGTCGCGGCATCGGCATGGGCCCGCCGCGAAAGCCGCGGCGCGCATTACCGCATCGATCATCCGGCCGAACAACCCGATCTCGCCCATCGCACCCGAACGACGCTGGCGGCCGCGCGCGACATCGCAGCATCGCTGACGGAGCGCTCGACCTCGCGATCGGCGCAACCGATCATCGCCTAACTGGAAAGCCACATCATGATCAACTCAGCCTCGCTATTGTACCCCGACGCCTTCCTGTCCCCGCTCGCCCTCGACGAGGCCGTGCAGCGCGCCCTCAACGAAGACCTCGGCCGCGCCGGCGATATCACCTCGATGGCGACCATTCCGGAGGCGACCCACGCCCATGCCGTGATGGTCGCGCGGCAGTCCGGCGTGATCGCGGGCCTGCCGCTCGCGGTCGCGGTATTTCAAAAACTGTCGCCGGACATCCGCATCGACGCCCATGTGCGCGATGGCGCTGTCGTGACCGCCGGCACCACCGTGCTGACACTGTCAGGGCCGGCGCGCGCCATATTGACCGGAGAGCGCACGGCGCTGAATTTTGTCGGCCGGCTCTCCGGCGTCGCCACCCTCACCGCCGACTATGTGCGTCATACCGCCGGCACCAAGATGCGCATCTGCTGCACCCGCAAGACCACACCGGGCCTGCGGGCGCTGGAGAAATATGCGGTGCGCTGCGGCGGCGGCTTCAACCATCGCTTCGGGCTCGACGATGCGATCCTGATCAAGGACAACCACGTCGCAGTCGCCGGCGGCGTTCGGCCGGCGCTCGAACGCGCGCGGTCGCATGTCGGACACCTCGTCAAGATCGAGATCGAGGTCGATACGCTGGCGCAACTGCGCGAGGTGCTCGATACCGGACTGGCCGACGTGGTGCTGCTCGACAACATGGACAATGCAACGCTGACCGAAGCCGTGAGCATGGCCAAGGGACGCGTGGTGCTGGAAGCGTCCGGTGGCGTCACGCAGGGATCGATCGCGGCAATCGCGGCCACCGGCGTCGATTATGCCTCCGCGGGCGCGCTGACGCATTCGGCGCCGAATTTCGACGTCGCGCTCGATATCGATGCGTGAGAAAGGAAAGCACTCGCTCTAGCCGACGGCCGGCCGGACCACGGCTTGGCCGAGCGAGACCAGCACCGCGGCGAGTGCAGCCGCCGCGGCGTCCGGCCGCTTCCGCTCGAAGACCGCAAACTCGAGATCCGGCAAAAGCGGCAGGCCGCTCTCAACGCCGAGAACGCGAAGCCCGGCGACAATCGCGCTCGCCGGAAGCGGCGTGGTCGCAAGACCGGCCAGGGCCGCGGCGCGGACACCCGTCAGACTGGGGCTGGTATAGACGATCTGCCATGGCAGCTCGCTTTCGCGCAGCGCCAGCAGCGCTGCGTCGCGCGAAACCGAACGCTCGCGGTACAAGGCCAGCGGCAGCGCCGCGCCCGCGACAAGTTCGAAGCCTTCCGAAGCTGCCCACACCATCGGCTCCCGCCATACCAGACGCCCCCGCGACGTCCCCAGCGGACGCTTGGCAAGCACGACGTCCAATGCGCCAGCGTCGAGCTGTTCGATCAGCAGCGCGCTGACGCCGATCTGCACCTCGAGCTTCACATCCGGATGTGAGCTCGCAAACCGGCCGAGCGCCGGCGGCAAGGCGCCCCCGGCAACTTCCTCGACCGCGCCAAGCCGTACCATGCCGGACAACGGCGGGGCCGCAAGGCGGCGGCGCGCCGCTTCTTCGAGTTGCAGCAGGCGGCGGGCATCCCCCAGCAGCATCTCGCCATCATCGGTCAGGGCTACCGTCCGGGTGGTCCGGCGAAAAAGCGGTCGCTTGGTGATGAGCTCCAGGCGTTTGATCTGCTGGCTGATGGTCGATTGCGTGAGGTTCAGCCGTTCGGCCGCGCGGTGAAAGCCGCCGCATTCGGCCACGGCTACGAACGAACGCAGCAATTCGAATTCCATCATGGCTATTATCCACATTTCATAATCAATGATATTATAAAATATCGTTTCAATAATCAATACAGGCAGCCTAACTTTTGGGGGTGAAACGCAGAGCTACAGGAGTTGATGATGAAACCAGGATCAGGCCGGCGGGCAGCAAATCGCGGCGAACGGTTGGCCAGAGCGGCAGCGATATGCAGCCCCGGCTCGAAGATCTGTCCACCGCAACGAGCCACCGAATTGCTCGAGGCGATCATCGAGCCCGGCGACCGGGTCGTAATCGAGGGCGACAACCAGAAGCAGGCCGATTTCCTCGCCGCGTCCCTCGCGAAAGCCGATCCTGCGCGTTTGCACGATCTGCACATGGTGCAATCGGTGCTGGCGCTTCCCGATCATCTGGCCGTGTTCGAGCGGGGCATCGCCAACCGGCTGGATTTTTCCTTTGCCGGGCCGCAAAGCCGGAAGCTGGCGGAACTGGTGGCATCCGGTTCGCTGAAGATCGGTGCGATCCACACCTATCTTGAACTCTATGCCCGCATGCTGGTGGATCTGAAGCCGCGCGTCGCACTTGTGGTCGCGGACAAGGCCGACCGGCACGGCAACCTCTACACCGGCCCGAACACCGAGGACACGCCGGTGATCGTGGAAGCCGCGGCGTTCAGCGGCGGCGTCGTGGTGGCGCAGGTCAATGAGATCGTCGAACATCTGCCACGGGTCGACATTCCCGGGGACTGGGTCGATGTCGTGGTGCAGAGCCCGGCGCATTATGCGATCGAACCGCTGTTCACCCGCGATCCCGCCAAGATCAGGGAAGACAAGATATTGATGGCCATGATGGCCATCGCGGCGGTCTACGAGCCCTATGAAATCCGCCGCCTGAACCACGGCATCGGCTATGCGACCGCCGCGATCGAGCTGATCCTGCCGACCTTCGGCGCCGCGCGCGGCCTGAAGGGCAAGGTCGCCACCCACTTCGTTCTCAATCCGCACCCGACGCTGATCCCGGCGATCGAGGCCGGCTTTGTCGAGGGTGTCTATTGTTTCGGATCCGAGCTCGGGATGGAACGCTATGTGTCCGAACGCGCCGACATATTTCCCGTCGGGGCGGACGGTAATCTGCGATCGAACCGCGCTCTGGCGCAGGCGGCGGGCCAATATGCGTGCGACCTGTTCGTCGGTGCCACCCTTCAGATCGATGCACAGGGCAACAGTTCGACCGCAACCAAGGATCGGATCGCCGGTTTTGGCGGTGCGCCAAACATGGGTGCGGATGCACGAGGGCGCCGCCATACCAGTCCAGCGTGGCTGCGCGCGGGCCAGCAGGCCGGCGACAGCACAAGGGGCCGCAAGCTCGTGCTGCAGATGGTCGAGACCCGGCAGCCGGACGGCACGCCGAGCTTTGTGGAGCGGCTCGACGCGATTGATCTCGCCGCAACCGCGGGATTGGCGCTGCCGCCGGTGATGGTCTACGGCGACGACGTTACCCACGTCATTACCGAAGAAGGCGTCGCAAATCTCCTACTCTGCCGTTCCGCAAAAGAGCGCGAAGGCGCGCTGCGCGCCATCGCCGGAGACACCGAGTTTGGACGCGCTCAATCGCCTGAGATGACCAGCGACCTGCGCCGGCGCGGGATCGTGATGCGGCCATCCGACCTCGGGATCGACGTCAAGGATGCGACGCGCGATCTGCTCGCGGCGCAAACCATCGACGATCTCGTAGCCTGCTCCGGCGGCCTGTACGCGCCGCCCGCCAAATTCCGCACCCGTGCCGCAGCGGCCGCCAAGGCCGGCAAAGTCACTTGAACCGCAGGAGAATGAAATGACACCGAATGTCTTGAAAACGAATGTCTTGGAAACGCGCCTTCAACTCAGCCGCGCCGAGCAACTGGCAAATTCACTGCTCTCGCAGCGCGGCGAAGCATCGGGCGCCGCGATCGCGCGTGAACTGCACGGCGTCCTTCACGTGTTTGCCGCGGAAGATCGCCTGAATTTCCAGCGCTTCCTGGCGACCGACTTTGCGCCGGACGCGACCGCGCTTCGCGCCGCGGCGGAGGCCTATCTGACCCACCCGTCGGCCGACGCTGCCGCGTCGCTGGCGCAGGCCGCCGATCCGCCCCGGCAGGAACTGTTGCGGCGGATGAACATGGCTCCAGGCGGCACCGGTGCATTGGTTGCCATGCGCAAGGAAATCGCCGGGCGCTTGCGCGACGAGCCGGCGCTGAGGCTGCTCGACAGCGATCTGAAACATTTGTTCTCATCATGGTTCAACCGCGGCTTTCTCGAACTGCGTCGAATCGACTGGCAATCTCCGGCCGCCGTACTCGAGAAGCTCATCGCTTATGAAGCGGTGCATGAGATCAACGGCTGGGACGACCTGAGGCGCCGGCTCGCGCCGGACCGTCGATGCTTCGCGTTTTTTCATCCGGCCCTCCCGGACGATCCGCTGATTTTCGTGGAAGTGGCGCTCGTGCAGGGATTGGCTGGCGCGGTTCAGCCGCTGCTGGTTCAGGACGGCGACGACGATGCCGCGCGTGAACGCGTCTCGCGCGCGGATACCGCGATCTTCTATTCGATCTCGAACTGTCAGGATGGGCTGCGCGGAATTTCCTTCGGCAATTTCCTGATCAAGCAGGTGGTGGAGGAATTGAAGAGCGAACTGCCGCATCTGACCCGGTTTTCGACGCTATCACCCGTGCCGGGATTTCGGCGGTGGCTGGCGAAGCGCGCCGCGGCAACGAACGATCCCGCGATCGCGGCGCTGGCCCGGACAGAGACCGGCGCCGGGTGGATCCATACCGCGAAAACCGATGCTTCCCTGAAGCGGATGATCTTGCGCGTCTGCGCAACCTATTTGACGCGCCACGCTTCGGCCGAAGATCGGGCCGATCCCGTCGCGCGCTTTCATTTGGGAAATGGCGCGCGTCTGGAGCGGATCAACTGGCTCGGAAACACCGCGCCGCGCGGCATCCAGGAATCGTTCGGCATCATGGTGAACTATCTCTATGACGTCGAAACGATCGAGAGCAATCACGAGGCTTTTGTAAATGACGGCACCGTGATGCGCTCCACCGAGGTCGATGCCCTGCTGAGCGCCGAGCCGGTCCTGGTGCCAAATCCGGCGGCGGCCTGAAAAGCCGAAGTAACAACCGAGGCTCTTCGAACGTATCTCACGCATGCAATTGTCGAGAGAGCCAACTCAAGCTCGATGCAAAGGAGAACTATCATGGATAATCAGGACGATCTTCCGCACAACTATTCAGTCAATCGACGCGCCTTCGTCGGCATGGTGGCCGCGGGCGCGGCAAGCACGCTTTTCCAGAGCAGCGCCGCCGTCGCCGCGCCTGCACCCAAGGCCCGAAACGTCGTCCTGGTGCACGGGCTGTTCGCGGACGGGTCAAGCTGGTCCGAGGTGATCGCGCGATTGCAGAGGGCCGGGCTCAATGCCACCGCCGTGCAAAATCCGCTGACGACGTTTCCGGAAGCGGTCGAGTCGGCCCAGCGCGTGCTGGCGCGGCAGGATGGTCCAACGGTACTGGTGGGGCATTCCTTTTCCGGAATGATCGTGACCGAGGCCGGCATGCATCCGAACGTGTCTGCACTTGTTTACGTGGCGGCGCGCGCGCCGGATGCGGGCGAGGATTACACCGCGTTGGCCAAGACCTATCCGACGCCGCCGGCGTCCGCCGGAATCGTGTTCGACGGCGACGAAGGGCGTCTCAGCGAGACCGCGTTCTTGCACGATTTCGCCGGCGATCTGCCGAAAGCGAAAGCCAAAGTCCTCTATGCGGTCCAGCAGCCCTTCAACAAGGCGCTGCTCGCGGGCAAGACGACGCAGGCGGCGTGGCGATCGAAGCCGAGTTTCTATGCCGTTTCGACCGAAGACCGGACCATCAATCCCGATCTCGAACGCTTCATGGCCAAGCGCATGGGCGCGAAGACGATCGAAGTGAAGGCGAGCCACCTTTCGCTGATCTCGCACCCGGACACGATCGCGAAGCTGATCCTCGAGGCGGCCGGGCAGACCTAGAGCATGATCCGGAAAAGTGGGAACCGGTTTTCCCCGGGACAAACGCGAAGCGTTTGCTCCGAGATCATGCTCAAACAATAAACTAGAGCGGGATGACAATTCGAAGATAAGTCATCCCGCTCTAGAAACTAAAAAATCTCGCGAATGCTGGCTCAGCGTCGCAGCGAGGCTGGCGATATCTCGGCGGAACTCTTGGCGGCTTCGGCCAGTTCCGCCGATATTTCGGCGGTCTGCGCCGGGGTTCCCCAGCTCGGGGCGTCGCTGCCGTCGCCCCAGGCGCGCGGCCGGTAGAAGGTATGTACGCCGAATTTGTACGTCTTCTTCATTTCGCTGACCCAGGACGGGTGCACCCAATACGCGTGGTAGTGCGTCGACTTCGCGACTTCCGGCAGCCACAGCTCGCCGTCAAGCATCGCCTTGGCGATCTTCCTGGCGCGATCCCACATGTCGGGCTCGCGGACGACGTCGGCGACGTTATCGCAGGCGAAGGTGAACTGGCACGCCATGTGGTGGTACTTGTTCTGATAAACCACGCCACACACCGTGTTCGGGTAGAAGCCCGAGAACACGCGGTTCATCACCACCTGCGCCACCGCGATCTGGCCGCGCACCGCTTCGCCGCGGGCTTCGAAATAAATCGCTTCCGATAAGCATTTTTCCGATTTGGCCCGTGTCTTCTCATCAAGCAGGCCGAGCCGTTCGGCCGGCGTCTTGGCGCGCTGATTGTCGGCGTTGACTTCGCCCTTGGCCGCGATGCTCTCGCCGCTGTCGCCGGCCTTCGCGGATTCATTGGCGGGTTCGTCGGCGGCTGACGGCAGCGACGCCATCACCTTCATGTCGGAATCGGCGGCGGTCTCCGGCGCCACCACCATCGGCGCTTCGCCGGGCTGCCAGCTTTCCATGCTCTCCGCGGGCGCGCCGAGCGATGAGCTGCCAAAATACAGGCTCGCGGTCTTGAACGAGAAACCGTCGCGCGACGGCGTCGGCTCCAGCGGAATTGCCGCCGCGTCAGCTACACCTTTCAGGTCGTCGAGCGGCTTGGCTTCCAGCGACATCGACACATCGTATTGCGGCAGCGGCGGCTCGCGCAACGCGGCCTGAAGTTCCGGATCGAGCGCGGGGTGATCGGCAGAAGGTGCAGCGCCCGAAGGTGCGGCGTCCGTCGTCTTGGCGCCGCGCACCAGGGCATTCGAGGTCGAGGGATCTTCAAGCGCGGGCGCGTGATCCGCAGGTGCAGCCGGCGTCGCGGCTTCGGGCGGTGGCGCCGTAACCAGGCGGTCGCCCTTCAAGGTGCGATCGACTTTGGGAAAATCGGCGGCCTGATAATGCGGCGGCTGAATCACGGAACGGCGCGGCAGAGAGCCGGTGATGTCGGAATTGTCGAGGCTGGCCAGCTGATAAAGCGCGGCCTGCGGAGAAGAGGTGCCGATCGGGCGGCCGAAGCTGTAAGTGGCGACCTGGATGGTGCTGACGGCGGAGAACACCCGCTTTTGCCAGCGCTCGGCGACACCGGGCTGCCGAGCGAGCAGCGATGCAATATCCTGATATCCGACCTCTGTCGGGGTCAATGCGAAGAGGCAAAGACCGAAGCCGAAGAACGCGAACCGCGCGCTCTTCGGCTGGTTACGCACACTCAACATTAGATACGCTCACGCAATACTACGCACACACACACACGCACACGAGACCGAACGTCAGTACTTCCGTGCAATTCGATCCTTTTTGGTGTTATCGAATTTAGGTTGCGAGGGAGTTAATCGCTGATGCGCGGCGGTTACACGCAAGATGCGGCTGTGGTTTCGCGCGCGTGATCGGAACTCTTGGTAAACAGCCGCTCGAACAAAGTGGTAAATATCGCGTCAACAAAATGGATGAAGGGAATCTTAGCGGCCTACGCCAGGAAAGAGTTCCATCGTCATAGACGCCACAAGACGTGGATGCCCGGGACAAGCCCGGGCACCACGACGTCTATGTTGGTCTTCAGCGAAGAACTTACGCCTGACTGCTGATCGCCTTGCCGAGTGCGGCTTGCGCTGCGGCAAGACGGGCGATCGGCACGCGGTAGGGCGAGCAGGAGACGTAGTTGAGGCCGATCTCGTGGCAGAACGCTACCGACGCCGGATCGCCGCCGTGTTCGCCGCAAATGCCGACCTTCAGATCGGGACGGGTCTTGCGGCCGCGGGCGACGCCGATCTTGACCAGCTCGCCGACGCCGTCGCGATCGACCGAGATGAACGGATCGATCTCGAGGATGCCCTTGGCGATATAGGTGCCGAGGAATCCCGCTGCGTCATCGCGGCTGATGCCGTAGGTGGTCTGGGTCAGGTCGTTGGTGCCGAACGAGAAGAACTCCGCGGTCTTGGCGATATCGCCGGCCATCAGGCAAGCGCGCGGCAGTTCGATCATGGTGCCGACCTGATAGGCGAGCTTGGTGTTGGTTTCCTTCATCACCGACTGCGCGGTGGCGTCGATGCGGGCCTTGACCAGATCGAACTCCGCCTTGGTGGCGATCAGCGGCACCATCACCTCAAGGCCCACGGCCTTGCTGGTGCGTTTTTGCGCTTCGACCGCGGCCTCAAAGATCGCGCGCGCCTGCATCTCGGCGATTTCAGGATAGGCGATAGCGAGACGGCAACCGCGGAAACCGAGCATCGGATTGAACTCGGCGAGATCGCGGGCGCGGTCCGCGAGCCGGCGCGGATCGGTGTTCATCGCACGCGCGACTTCCTCGATCTCGGCCTGGGTGTGCGGCAGGAACTCGTGCAGCGGCGGATCGAGCAGCCGGATGGTGACCGGCAGGCCCTTCATGATCTCGAACAGCTCGACGAAATCGGCGCGCTGCATCGGCAGCAGTTTCGACAGCGCCGCGCGGCGGGTCTGCTCGTCCTCGGCGAGGATCATCTCGCGCACGGTGCGGATGCGGGTTTCCTCGAAGAACATATGCTCGGTGCGGCACAGGCCGATGCCCTCGGCGCCGAACTTGATGGCGGTGCGCGCATCCTCCGGCGTGTCGCCGTTGACGCGGACGCCAAGCTTGCGGACGGAATCCGCCCACCCCATCAGGGTGCCGAACTCGCCGGACAATTCCGGCTCGATCATCGGCATCCGTCCGGCCAGCACCTGGCCGACCGAGCCGTCGATGGTGATGACGTCGCCGGTCTTGAAGGTGCGCGTGCCGATGCTCATGGTGCCGCGGCCGTAATCGACGCGGATGGTGCCGCAGCCGGAGACGCAGGGCTTGCCCATGCCGCGCGCCACCACGGCGGCGTGCGAGGTCATGCCGCCGCGGGTGGTCAGAATACCTTCCGCTGCGTGCATGCCGTGGATGTCTTCGGGGCTGGTCTCGATCCGGACCAGGATGACCTTGCGGCCATCGGCCTGCAATTTCGCGGCCTCGTCCGATGAGAACACGATTTCGCCTGACGCGGCACCCGGAGAGGCCGGCAGGCCGGTCGCGATCACGTCGCGCTTGGCGGCAGGATCGATGGTCGGGTGCAGCAACTGATCGAGCGAGGCGGGATCGATGCGCGACACCGCGTCCTTTTTCGAGATCAGGCCTTCATTGGCGAGTTCGACGGCGATGCGCAGCGCGGCCTTCGCGGTGCGCTTGCCGCCGCGGGTCTGCAGCATCCACAGTTTGCCCTGCTCGACCGTGAACTCCATGTCCTGCATGTCGCGGTAGTGCTTCTCGAGCAGCGTGTAGATCCGCGTCAGTTCCTTGAACGCGTCGGGCATCGCGGTTTCCATCGATGCCTTGTCGGAGCCGGATTCCTTGCGGGCATATTCGGTGATGTCCTGCGGCGTGCGGATACCCGCCACCACGTCCTCACCCTGCGCGTTGATCAGGAATTCGCCGTAGAGCTTGCTTTCGCCGGTCGACGGGTTGCGCGTGAACGCGACGCCGGTCGCCGAGGTCTCGCCCATGTTGCCGAACACCATGGCCTGCACGTTGACGGCCGTGCCCCAGGATTCCGGAATGTCATGCAGCCGCCGGTAGGTCACCGCGCGCGCGTTCATCCAGGATGAAAACACCGCGCCGATCGCGCCCCACAATTGGTCGTGCGGATCCTGCGGGAAATCCTTGCCGGTCTCATGCGCCACCGCATCCTTGTAGCGACCGACCAGATCGACCCAGTCGTCGCCGCTCAAATCGGTATCGAGCGTGTAGCCCTGACTGTCCTTGAAGGTATCGAGGATGTCCTCGAAATGATGATGTTCGAAGCCGAGCACGACATCCGAATACATCGTGATGAAGCGGCGATAGCTGTCATAGGCAAAGCGGCGATCGCCCGACAGTTCGGCCAGCGCTTCCACCGTCTTGTCGTTGAGGCCGAGATTGAGCACGGTATCCATCATGCCCGGCATCGAGGCGCGGCCGCCCGATCGCACCGAGACCAGCAGCGGATTTTTGGAATCGCCGAAGACCTTGCCGGTCATCCTGCCGACCTGCTCCAGCGCCTTTTCGACCTGTGCCTTCAATTCCTTCGGATAGGTTTTGTCGTTGGCGTAGAAATAAGTGCAGACCGAGGTCGGGATGGTGAAGCCGGGAGGCACCGGCAGGCCCAGATTGGCCATTTCAGCCAGATTGGCGCCCTTGCCGCCCAGGAGATCGCGCAGGGTCGCTTTGCCCTCGGCCTTGCCGTCGCCGAAGGTGAACACCCATTTGCCGGATTTGACCGCCGCGGCGGCCGGTTTGCTGGCCACGGCCTTTTTGACGGCTTTCGCAGCCGGCTTTGCAGCCGCCTTGGCAGTCGGCTTGGCCGGCGGCTTTTCTCCAGCGCCTTGCGGGCCGTGGCCGGCGGCGCAGCCTTGGCCCGGGCGGGCGTGGATGGCTTTGATTTCGCTGCGATTTTCTTGGACTTCGCGACGGCTTTGGCCATGACTGAGAACAATCCGATAGAGGGGATGGAGATGGGCGCCTTACACCACTTTGAAGGGTTTCGCGCAAGCTGCGAAACCCCGGCTTCCCGCGCTACATGTGAAACATCCGGAGAAAGCCGAGCCCGTGCAGACCGACCAGGATCAGATAGATCGCGACGATAAAGTTCAGAAACCGCGGCATGATCAGGATCAGGACGCCTGCGAGCAGGGCCACTATGGCAGGAACATGCGCAGCGGTAATCGTCATTTAAAAGTCTCCGGCTGATCGGGGAAAAACGAATCGAGGACGGCAACTTACCCGTTGGCGAGGTTCCGGAATAGAAGACGCCCGCCGCTTCAACGGGTTCCCGCAGCCGAAAAAAATGCCGAAAATTGCAGCGGCGCAAATCGCGTTGTTCCGGGAACGATGATGCACGCGATGAATTGGGTGGAATTGCCCGACGGCGCGAGCCGGAAGGCATCACCGCCGAAGGAGTTCATCATGCGGAACAAACTACTTGCCATTGCGGCGATTACAGCGGCCGTTAGCGCACCGATCGCGGCGAAGGCGCAGAGCGACGTGACGGTGGGCGTGACGCGCGGCGGCGCGCCTGTCGCGGTCGACGCGGATGGGGGCATCGCGGTCGATCAGCGCCCGGCGTTCCGGCAATACATCATCCGCGAACGCGTGCCTGATTACACCATTCCGGACCGGGTGGTGGTCGGCGGCGTGCTGCCGGAAGCCGGCGTAACGTATTACGACGTGCCGCAGACGTTTGGCATGACGCCCTATCGTTACACGGTCGTGAACGGACGGACCATCCTGGTCGAGCCGCGCACGCGCCGCATCGTTCAGGTGATCGACTAAGCCGGGTGCTTAAGTAAGCGTGCGCTGATCGGTTCACCTACATCGGATCCGGAGTGCTGCAGCGGCGCCCGGACAATGAAGGCCTCGCCCGGCTCCCCCGCCCGGGCGGGGTCTTTTTGTTTTTGCTGGGTGTTCGCTCCGCCCTCACCCTGAGGAGCCGCGCATCTTGCGCGGCGTCTCGAAGGGTGATTGCACTGCCCGGCCCGGAGCCATCCTTCGAGACGCGCGCTTAAGCGGCGCGCTCCTCAGGATGAGGTCTTTTGTTTCTCTACTTCCGCACCACCAACCGGTGAATTTTCTTTCCCGACGACGCGCCGACGACCTCTTCGTCGAGCAGCGTTGTCGCCGCCGTTAGTTCGGCGCGTACCAGTGACGCGTCGAACGCGGCATAGAGGCGGCCTTTGGCGTCGCGGCTATCGGCATCCTCGGTGACGCGCCAGCTCAGATAGAAAATGCCGCCGGGTTTTGCGAGTTCGAACAGGTGGCCGACTGAGGGCGCGATCAGCGCGCGATCGAGATGCATGATCACGGTTTCGCAGAGCACATTGTCGTAAGCACCGGCCGCGATGCCCCGGAGATCCGGTAATTCAGCATGCGCAAAGCTAAAGGCGGGATAACGCCTGCGCGCTTCCGCGAGCAAACCTTCCGATGCATCGAACCCGGTGGCCGGAAAGCCGTTCGCATTCAGCCAGCCGACCTCACGGCCGCTGCCGCAGCCGATGTCGACAGTCGCGCCACCCCTGATGAAGAAGCGTTGGATAATATCCTGCAGATCGACCGCCGTCGGCTGTTCGTGCCACTCCTGGGCATACGCCGTAGCGTCGCTGTCGTAGGTCGCGAGCGTGGGGCGGTCGACCGCCATCAATCCTGAATCTTCGAAAAATCCGCCACCGCGCGCGTGGCGGCACGGATTTCGTTGAGCAGCTTCAGGCGATTTTCGCGTACCTTCGGGTCGTCGTCATTGACCTTGACCTTGTCAAAGAACGCATCGACCGCCGGACGCAATTTTGCCATCGCACTCATCGCGCCGGCGAAATCTTCCTTGGCCACCGCGGCACTGGCTTCCGTCTTCACCTGATCGATCGCTTTCGCCAACGTCTTCTCTTCGTCGAGCTTGTAGAGCGCCGCATCCGGCGGGCCGTCAAAGCTGCGCTTGTCCTTTTTCTCCTCGATCGCGAGGATGTTGCTGGCGCGCTTGGTGCCGGCCAGCAGATTCTTGCCGTCGTCGCTGTCGAGGAATTTGCCGAGCGCTTCGACGCGGCGAACTACGATCAGGAGATCGTCCTGGCCGCCGAGTGCAAATACGGCGTCGACGAGATCGTGACGCGCGCCTTGATCGCGGAGCTGGACTTTCAGGCGATCGGCGAAGAAAGCAAGAAGATCGGCTGGAAGCTTCTGCGAGTCCGCCTGCGGACTAACTTTCGGCGGCAAACCGGCAACGGCCGATTTAGCGGCGGCCAAAATCGGCAGCCGAAGCGTGTTCTCCACGATCAGTCTGATCACGCCAAGCGCGGCCCTTCGCAGAGCATACGGATCCTTTGATCCCGTGGGCTTCTCATCGATCGCCCAGAAGCCGACCAGCGTGTCGATCTTGTCGGCCAGCGCCACGGCAATGCTCACCGGATCAGTCGGCACGCGATCGGCCGGCCCCTGCGGCTTGTAATGCTCCTCGCTCGCCGTGGCGACGGAAACATCCTCGCCTTGCGCCAGCGCGTAGTATTTGCCCATCAGGCCCTGCAGCTCCGGGAATTCGCCGACCACTTCGGTCAGCAAATCCGCTTTCGCCAGATGCGCCGCGCGCTTTGCCTTTTCGATATCGGCGCCGACCAAAGGCGCGATCTCGGCTGCCAGCCGCTCGATCCGCTTGATGCGCGCGCCCTGCGTGCCCAGCTTCTCGTGAAACACGATCTGCTCGAATTTCGGCAACCGATCTTCGAGCCTGGTCTTCAAATCGGTCTCGTAGAAAAACTTCGCGTCGGACAATCGCGCGCGAATGACGCGCTCGTTGCCGGCGATGATCGCCTTGCCGCCGTCGGACGCTTCGATATTCGCGGTGAGAATGAACTTGTTGGTGAGCTTTCCGGTTTTCGGATCGCTGACCACAAAACACTTCTGATTATTGCGGATGGTGGCGCGGATCACTTCGCCCGGGATCGACAAAAATTCCTTGTCGAACGATCCCATCAGCACGACGGGCCATTCGACCAGGCCCGAAACCTCGTCCAGCAGCACCTGATCCTCGACCAGCTCAAAGCCTTGCGCGAAGGTCAACTGCTTGGCGTCGGTGAGAATGATGTCCTTGCGGGCCTGCGGATCGAGCACGACCTTGGCCGCCTTCAGTTTCGCCTCGTAATCGTCGAAGCGGCGCACAGGAGATCGCCGCGGGCGCCATGAAGCGATGACCGAAAGTGGTCTGGCCGGCCTCGATGCCGTCGACCGAGAATTTCACCACATCGGGTTCTTCGGTTTCGATTCCGAAGGTGGCAATGATCGCATGCAGCGGCCGCACCCATTGCAGCGCGCCCGGGCGCGCCGAGCGTTCGCCCCAGCGCATCGATTTCGGCCACGGGAAGGTGCGCACGATCACCGGCAGCATGTCGGCGAGCACGTCGAGCGTGGCGCGGCCCGGCTTTTCGATCAGCGCGACATAGAAATCACCCTTCTTCGGATCGCGCTGGATTTTGGCCTCGTCCAGCGAGGCAAGCCCCGTGGCCTTGAGAAAGCCCGCGACCGCGGCTTCCGGTCCGCCGACGCGCGGGCCCTTGCGCTCTTCCTTCAGGTCGGATTGCCGTGCCGGAATGCCATGCACCGTCAACGCCAGCCGCCGCGGCGTCGCGAATGCCTTCGCGCCTTCATAGACCAGGCCCTCGGCGACGAGCTTGTCGGTCACCATGCGGCGTAAATCCTCCGCCGCCTTCGCCTGCATGCGCGCGGGGATTTCTTCGGAAAATAATTCGAGGAGAAGATCGGGCATTAGTTGAACTCTTTGCGCGGGCGGCGCGGCTGGCGAACACGACGCGGTCGCTGCTCCCCTCCCCCTTGCGGGGGCGGAGGCGAGCGAAGCTCGCTCTCGAGGTCGGGGGTGGGGGGCAACACGCTCTGAATCTCGTTCAACACGCCTTCGAGATTTCCGAGCACATCATTGTTCCAGAAGCGCAGAACGCGATAACCGGCGGCTTCGATCTGACGCTGGCGAAGTGCATCGGATTCCTGCTGCCAATTATGTTGTCCGCCATCAAGTTCGATAACGATCTTCGCCTTGCGGCTGGCGAAATCGACAATGAACGGGCCGACGAGGGCCTGCCGCCGAAAATGCGAACCGGCCAGCGCGATGTCATGGCGAAGCCGCTGCCAGAGCACGCGCTCGGCATTCGTCGGCTGCGTCCGCATTCGCTGCGCAAATTGTCGCTGGCGATCGGTCATCGCGTGCGATCCAAACATATTCGTCATCGCCTGTGGAACCCCCACCCCCGACCCCTCCCCGCAAGGGGGAGGGGAGCAGAGGCGTCATCGAATTACAAAATACCAGCGAGTGCCCCTCCCTCCAGGGGAGGGTGACTAACCCGCCCTGCCCGCTTCGGTGTGGATCCAGGCTTCGCCGCAGGCTTTTGCCAGCTCGCGGACGCGCAGGATGTAGCTTTGGCGTTCGGTCACCGAGATCACGCCGCGGGCGTCGAGCAGATTGAACACGTGGCTGGCCTTGATGCACTGGTCATAGGCCGGCAGCGCCATCAGATGTTCTTTCTGGTTGCCGCCGTTCGTCCAGCCCGCCGCGAGATATTTCCTGCAGGCTTCTTCCGCCATGGTGAACTGCTTGAACAGCATGTCGGCGTCGGAATATTCGAAATTGTGCCGTGAATATTCCTGCTCGGCCTGCAGGAACACGTCGCCATAGGTCACCTTGTCGGCGCCGTCGCGGCCATTGAAGTTGAGATCGTAGACCCGGTCGACGCCCTGCACATACATCGCCAGACGCTCGAGCCCGTAGGTGAGTTCGCCGGCGACCGGCGCGCATTCGACACCCGCGACCTGCTGGAAATACGTGAACTGCGACACTTCCATGCCGTCGCACCAGCACTCCCAGCCCAGGCCCCACGCGCCGAGCGTCGGGCTTTCCCAATCGTCCTCGACGAAACGAATATCATGCAAAGCGGAATCGATGCCGATCGCGGCCAGCGACTTCAGATAAAGGTCCTGAAGGTTCGGCGGCGACGGCTTCATGATGACCTGGAACTGGTAGTAGTGCTGCAGGCGGTTGGGGTTTTCGCCGTAACGGCCATCCTTCGGCCGGCGCGACGGCTGCACATAGGCGGCCTTCCACGGCTTCGGCCCCAGCGCGCGCAATGTCGTCGCCGGATGGAACGTGCCCGCCCCCATTTCCATGTCGTAGGGCTGCAGGATCACGCAACCCTGCTCGGCCCAGAACCGCTGCAGCGCGAGGATGAAACCCTGGAACGAACGTTCCGGGCGCATATGGGGGGGTATCTCGTCCATCGTCCGATTCGAATGCTTGAGAGGGGGCTCGGCAGAGCGCGGGACCGTATCGGCGGGGGGACGGGGAATCAAGGCAATGTCCGGTCGAATGGCCGCGAATTGGCGGCCGGGTGACGCCGCGCTAACCATCGGCGCTAACCATCACGGCAAGGCCGCGCCGGGCTATCCGAAATCGTTAGGAATTGGACTGTTATGAGGCTGCATTCGGAGGCTTCAACCATCGCCTCCGAAAGGGTTCGACCAACCGAACCCGCCTCCACGCTTGCTCGCCGGTCCCGACCAGGGTCATGCCTGACCCCCGGGGCCGGCGAAAGCGATTCCAGCAACAGATTTCGAAGCGATTGGCCGCGCCACCAGCTCGGCCGCTCAGCACCGGAGCTAGCCGGGCCGGTAGGCACCGGTGATCGGGTCCTGCCGCAAGGTCGGAATCTCGTTCGACCGCGCAGCCTGGGCGGCGCGCGACAGTCTCGCCTCTTCCAATTCCCTGTTGACCCGGAGTGCGGTCCGGTAAGCCCAGCGAACCACGGCCAACCCACCCAGGGCACCCGCGAATGCGATCAACGGCATCGGTCGATCCTCTAGCTTCATACGTCACGCCCCCAAGCCATATTGTTGCGCAGGCCGGCCCCGCCCGCAATCGCCTTGTCCGGGACCAAATGGCGCAATCACAACGTTGTCAGAGCTTTTTGTTTGAGCATGATCTCCGGGCAAACGCTCCGCGTTTGTCCCGAGGAAAACCGGTTCCCACTTTTCTGGATCATGCTCTAGAATCCGAATTTGGCCCAAATCGCCCGGGTTTCCAGCGCCGAAATCAGTTCATCCGGCAGCCCCGAGAGACCTTCCAGCGAACTCAGCGTGGCGGCGCCCGCCGATCTGCGCCCCAACAGGCCCGACAACATGCCGGATGCCGGCGCAATCACCGGCGTCTTGACCTCATCGCCATAGCGCGCGCGCAAGGTCGAGCGCAGGTCGCCGATCGCGTCCGCCAGTCCGAGCGAAATCGAGGTTTCTCCGGCCCAATATTCGCCGGTAAACAGCACGTCATCGCCGCCCTTCAGCCGGCTGCCGCGGCTTTGCTTGACCAGCGCAATGAAGATCGCGTGGATCTCGCGCTGGAGCGCTTTCACGCGCGCGACATCGTCGGGGTTTTCCGCCAGGAACGGATCCAGCATCGCCTTGTGGGCGCCCGCCGTATACAGCCGCCGCTCGACACCGATTTTCCTGATCAGTTCCTGGAATCCAAAGGAGCCGCCGACCACGCCGATCGATCCCAGGATCGAGGACGGATCGCAGAAGATCTCATCGCCGGCGCAGGCGATCATGTAGCCGCCGGACGCCGCGACGTCCTCGACGAACACCAGCACCGGCAGTTTCTTTTCGGCGGCGAGCTGCCTGATCCGCAAATAGATCTGGCGCGATTGCACCGGCGAGCCGCCGGGCGAATTGATCACCAGCGCGACGGCCTTGGCGTTCTTGGTGGCGAAGGCGCGCTCCAGCGTCCGGGCGACGCCGGCCAGCGACATTCCGGGCCGCAGCGGGGTCACCGCGCCGATCACGCCGGACAGCCGGACCACCGGGATCACGGCGGTTCCCGGTCGAAAACGCGCCGGAAGCAGCGCCTTCAACCTGTCGATCAGGCCTGTCGCCTGCGCGCCGTCCGTTCGGTCAGTCATGTCGTTACCTCGGGGTTAACCATTCTTTATCACGCAAGTGTCATTGAAGGGGTGGAACGCCTTTTGCAATGCAGCGGTATACTGGCTGCAACGGCGCACCGGAGAAAAACATGAAAGTCTATCTTCTGATGCTGCTGATCGGTGCCCTCTTGACCGCTGTTCATTTCACCTCGGCGCCCGAACAACGTTCGAAAACGCTCTCCTGATAAAGGCTTGCCTGATAGAAGTTTGCTCGATAACCGCCCGGCTCACGGCTTGAACGCTCGGGCCGCCTTCAGGGGATCGCCAATGGCAGAACCCCTTTCCCGGCCAAAACCTCCTGCACCTGTTTGTTGGGCACGCCTGACTCATCATTGAGCATCAGCGCCGCGCAGAGGCGCATCGGCGCCTTGCCTCCCTTGATGGCTCGAACAAGTACCCGGATCGCCGGCGCCACGGGATCGCCGTGAACCGGCAGGACGACCAGACTGCCAAAGCCGCGATCGAGCGCCGCCAGCACTTCGGCCAATCCATCCGCGCGCCATATCAGGCTGAGGACCCCACCGGATTTCAACGTCCGCCGCGCCGCATGGATCCAGCCCTGCAATGTCGTGGCGGTCGCTACATGGGCGATCTCGCGGGTCTTTTCCGGCGAGGCCCGGTGTCGCGCCGGATCATTGAAGGGCGGATTCATCAGCACGACATCCGCGCTGTCTGGCGTCAGGCCGACCGCTGCGAAAGCCTCGGCGCTGGCGTTCAAATCGAGCACGATGGTCTCGGCGGGAATCGCATTCGAACGGGCGTTGTCGCGCGCAAGCTCCGCAAGCCCGGCATCGATCTCGACCAGGACAAGTTCTACCCCCGCGACGCGTCGGGCCAGCGCCAGGCCCGCGGCGCCGACACCGGCGCCGAAATCGATCACACGATGGCCGGATCGCGCCGGCGTCGCCGCCGCCAGCAACACGGCGTCGTGACCGGCGCGATGACCGGACTTGCGCTGCCGCAGGCGCAGCTGTCCGCCAAGAAATGCATCCTCGGTCAGTTCGCCGGCCGGATCAGTCATCGGCCCGCAGTTCGTGGGACAGGCCGGCGTCGCTCAGGAGCTGGCGGGCCTCGCGGTTATCGTCCTCATGGACCAGGATCCGGCGCGGAATCACCCCGAGCGAGCCCTCGATGATGCTCATGTTCTGGTCCAGCACCAGATGATGGATATTGGCGCCGTCAAGCAGCGCGCCAATCGCCGAAACCAGCACGATATCGTTGGTCCGAACCAATTCCCGCAATGTACGGTTCTCCTCTATCGGCCGGGCGTGTCGGCGCCGCGGCGCATGTCAACCACTTCGTGCCCTTGCCGCGCTGCGCTGCACTTTCTATTGTTATAGGATAGTGCCTCATTTCCGAAGTTCGCCAACATGCGGCTTCGGGAATAAAGGGGCGCTGACAGGCGTATAGTTCTGGCGTCGCTTCCCATTTGACGCTCTTGGTGCGATCTTGCAGCAGCTGGAGCAAGACTTCAAATCGGCGGCGCCTGCATCGTGCGATTTGGGCAAACGTGGAGACCGGCGTGGCGGTTATAGTACCCTTCGAGAGCCCTGCGGGCGCGTCGATAGATCGGCTGGTTGAGCTCGTCGCCGCCGATATGGAGCGCGTCAACGCCACCATCCTGTCGCGGACCGGCTCGGAAGTGACCATGATCCCCGAGGTCGCCAACCATTTGATCTCCTCGGGCGGCAAGCGGCTGCGTCCGATGCTGACCCTGGCGATGGCGAGCCTCACCGGCTATTCCGGCGACGGCCACATCAAGCTCGCCGCGTCCGTCGAGTTCATGCATACGGCGACCTTGCTGCATGACGACGTGGTCGATGAGAGCGAATTGCGCCGCGGCAAGCTGTCGGCCCGGATGCTGTGGGGCAATGAGGCCAGCGTGCTGGTGGGCGACTTCCTGCTCGGCCAGGCCTTCCGCATGATGGTCGAGGTCGGCTCGCTGCGCGCGCTGGACATCCTCTCATCCGCCGCGGCCACCATCGCCGAAGGCGAAGTGATGCAGCTCGCCGCCGCCAAGAACACCGCCACCACCGAAGACGAATATCTCGCCGTGATCCGCGGCAAGACCGCCGAATTGTTCGCCGCCGCCTGCGAGGTCGGCCCGGTGCTGGCCAATCGGCCGAAGGCTGAGCAGACCGCGTGCCGCTCGGTCGGCATGAATCTCGGCATCGCCTTCCAGCTGGTCGACGACGTGCTGGACTATGGCGGCAAGGCCGCCAAGCTCGGCAAGAACATCGGCGACGATTTCCGCGAGGGCAAGATCACGCTGCCCGTGGTGCTGGCGTTCCGCCGCGGCAATGACAGCGAGCGCGCCTTCTGGGTCAAGGCGCTGGAGCGCGGCGAGATCGGCGACGCCGATCTCGATCACGCCATCGGCCTGATGACCAAGCACCGCGCGCTCGAGGACACCATCAGCCGCGCCCAGCACTACGGCGCGATGGCGGTCGATGCGCTGGCGCTGTTCCCGGCATCGCCGATGAAGACGGCGCTCGAAGAGGTCGTGGCGTTCTGCCTGGCGCGTTCGCATTGATCGCGTCCGATCCCTGCGCGCTTGCACGCGTCCCGAAGGACGCAAATCCGCAGGATGGGTGGAGCGCAGCGATACCCATCAATCGCATGCACTGAGGTGATGGGTATCGCGGAGTTTATCATCGGGCCGGCCGAAGGCCGGACCCGTTGGCTCCACCCATCCTACGAAGCCTGTATTAACTCAGCGTCCCCGCATGCACCCACCACACCGGGTGATCGCGCCGGATCTTTTCCGCGGCGGCTTGGGCGTCGGCATCATCAGCAAAAATCGCAAAGCAGGTCGCGCCCGATCCGGACATCCGCGCCAGCTTCGCGCCTTTGGCGTCGCGCAGCGCCGACAACACCTCGTCGATCACAGGATGAATGCGCAGCGCGGGAGCTTCGAGGTCGTTGCCGACTTCCGCGAACGCTTCGATCCATTCCGCGACCGAGGCATCGGGCTCCGGCCATGAACGGTCCTGCAGCAGCACATCGGTGGCGCCGACCAGCAACTCGCCGTTACGCAAGCCCAGCGCCCTGAACACATCCTTGGTAGCGACGGGAACGCAGGGATTGACCATCACCGACGGCATTTTCGGCAGGTTCAGCGGCTGTAAATTCTCACCGACGCCGGTCATGACGCAGGCGCGTGAGGCCACGCACACCGGCACGTCGGCGCCGGTCGATTGCGCTACCGCGATGATCCGGGGATCGTCGAACGCCAGCCCGTTCAATTGCGCCAGCAATCGCAGCGCCGCTGCCGCGTCGGCCGAACCGCCGCCGATTCCGGCTGCGACCGGCAGCACCTTTTCAAGCGTGAAGCTGCCGACCTTCAGATCAGGCACACGCTCCCGCAGCAGATGAGCGGCCTTGATGACGAGATTATCCGAGGTCGCGCCGCAGGCCTCCGCCAACGGTCCGGATGTCCTGAGATCGAGCTCGGATCCGGGCGTCAGCGTCAAATGATCGGCGCAGTCGGCGAACGCCACCACGCTTTCAATGTCGTGATAGCCATCGGTACGACGACCGACCACACGCAAGGTCAAATTGACCTTGGCGCGTCCATTTTCAGATAGCGCCGGCATCGGCGACCCGCCCCCAAATCGCTTCGATCAGCCGCCCTTGCCGTCTTCTTTTTTCTTGTCCGCGGAGGACGCCGAGGTATCGGTCGACGAGGCGTTGTCAGGCAGGCCGTTGGCGATCTTGGCCTCGATCTTCGGCAGATCGTCCGGCTCGGGCTTGAGGTCGCGGGCATGGGCCCACTGGAATTTCGCTTCCAGCGTGCGACCGACGCGCCAATAGGCGTCGCCGAGATGGTCGTTGATGGTCGGATCCTCAGGCTTGAGATCGATCGCGCGCTCGAGGTTCTTCACCGCTTCTTCGTAATTGCCGATGCGGAAATAGGCCCAGCCGAGCGAGTCCACGATGTAGCCGTCGTCGGGACGCTGATCGACGGCACGCTTGATCATCTTCATGCCTTCGTCGAGGTTGATGCCCTGATCGATCCAGGAATAACCGAGATAGTTGAGCACGTGCGGCTGATCGGGCTGCAGCTCGAGCGCCTTCTTCATGTCCGCTTCCGCCTTGGGCCACTGCTTGGAGCGCTCCTCGCAGATGCCACGGTAGTAATAATAGACGGTGTTGGACTTGTCGGAAGGATCCGGCAGCGCATTGATGCCCTTGGAATAGGTTTCCGCACAGTCGGCAAACTTCTTGCGGCCGCGCTCGACATTGCCGAGCGCCATGATCGCCTCGAGATCCTTGGGATCGTCTGACGTGACGCCCTTCAGGATCTTGATCGCCTCGTCGCTGCGGTCGGCCGCATCGAGATCGGTGGCGAGCTGGATCTGCGCGTTGCGTTTCAGCGGCGAGCTGGCCGGCACGCGCTCGTAGATCTTGATCGCCATCTGCGGCTTCTTCACCGACTCATAGAGATCGGCCAGCGACAGCAGCGCCAGCGGATGATTGGGCTGCAGATAGAGCGCGAGCTGCAGATAGACCAGCGCGAGATCCTCGCCGCCGCGGCGGGTCAGCGTCGCGCCGATGCCATACAGCGCTTCGGCCGCACCGGCCTGCGCCGAGTTCGACCAGCGGCGGCAGCTTCTTGCCGGCCTTGGTGTCGCGCAAGCCTTCCAGCACCAGCGGGTGGCGCGGCAGCTTCTTGTCGAACGCCTCGTAGATCGCGTTCGCCGCAGCGTCATCCTTGTTGCGCGTCAGCCAGCGCGCATAGTCGTCGGCCACCCGCAGCATGGAATCGTCGAGCTTGTAGGCCCGCTCCAGCCGCACGCCGGCGTCCTTGTCCTTGCCCGCGAGCTCCAGGATCATCGCCGAATGCAAATCCTTGAACAGCGGATACCACTCCGGTCCGGTCAGCTTGTCGATATTGGCGACCGCCGCCTTGGTGTCGCCGCCGCCGTAGGCGGCCCAGCCTGACAGCAGTGTCGCGACCAGGTCGGTGATCGGCCCGCGAATGGACTGATTGATATTGAGCTGGGCGCTGGCGTATTTCTTCGCCTTCAGGTCGCGCACGCCGATCACGAGGCGGGCGACCCGGTTGTTCTTGTCGATGGTCAGGATACGGTCGGCGAGCTTCACCGCCTCATCGATATCGCCATCGGCGACCGATGAAATGAACGCACGGTCGAGCAGTTCGTTGTTCTTGGGATCGGTGCGCAGCGCCGAACGGTAGAAGGCGGCGGCCGAAGTCGCGTCACGCTCGACGCTGGCATGGCGGGCGGCGAGATAGCTGCCTGACGTGGTCAGCGATTTCATATCGCGGCTGGACGGAAATTGCGCGGAGTTGTCGGCGGGATGATCCGGCGTCTGGGCCGAGAGCGAGCCCGGCACCGCAAGCATGGCGACGGAGAGTGCGGCAAAGGTCCAGCGATTGAAACGAATGGAAAGCATCACGGTTCGCCTAGCTCCAGTAATGGTGGCAGGTATTTTGCGGCAGATATTTCGTGGCAAGCATTACGGGCAGACTTAATTACGGGAGTCTCGGACACGAACTCTCATCGTCGACATCAAGCCCCTCGACCAAGCCAAGCCCTTCGGCCGAACTCTCCGACAATGCCGCGTTTGGCGTTCAACCGCAAGGATAGCGGCGGTCACTCGATCGGCATTGAGGCCTCGATGACAGCCGATTTCACCAGCAGATTCAACCGGTGCCGCCTCAAAGCGCTCCCAGTGTGGCGGTATCGTGGCCAACGGCCGCAGCGGAGTGGCTCCCCCTCACGCAAAATTGGTCACATCGCCTCGTAATTAGGCCCCCCGCCACCCTCCGGCGGAACCCAGGTGATGTTGCCGTTGGGATCCTTGACGTCGCAGGTTTTGCAATGGACGCAATTCTGGGCGTTGATCTGGAAGCGCGGACCGGCGCTTTCCTCGACCCACTCGTAAACCCCCGCCGGGCAATAGCGGTTGGACGGGCCGGCATAGACATCGTGCTCGGACGTCTTCTGCAGGTTCATGTCGGCCACCTTGAGATGGACCGGCTGGTCCTCCTCGTGGTTGGTGTTGGACAGAAATACCGACGACAGCTTGTCGAAGGTCAGCTTGCCGTCCGGCTTTGGCGGCGCGATCGGCGCATGGGCTTTGGCCGGATCCAGCGTCTTGCGGTCGGGCTTGGCGTGCGACTGGGTGCCGAACAGCGAGAAGCCCAGCGTGTTGCACCACATGTCAATGCCGCCGAGCGCGACGCCGACGATGGTGCCGAACTTCGACCACAGCGGCTTGACGTTGCGGACCCGGTACAAATCCTTGCCGACCGGAGACGAGCGCCACGCGTTCTCATATTCAATCAGCTCGTCATTGGCGCGCCCGGCGCCGAGCGCTGCCGCGACATGTTCGGCCGCCAGCATGCCGCTGCCCATCGCGTTGTGCACGCCCTTGATGCGCGGCACATTGACGAACCCCGCCGCGCAGCCGATCAGCGCGCCGCCGGCAAAGCTCAATTTCGGCACCGATTGATAGCCGCCCTCGGTGATGGCCCGCGCGCCATAGGCCAACCGCTTGCCGCCTTCGAACAGCGTGCGGATCGCCGGATGGGTCTTGAAGCGCTGAAATTCATCGAACGGCGACAGATACGGATCGTCATAATTGAGATGCACGACGAAGCCGACCGCGACCTTGTTGTCGTCATAGTGATAGAGGAACGAGCCGCCGCCGGTCGAATTGTTCAGCGGCCAGCCGAACGAATGCTGGATCAGGCCCTTCTGGTGTTTGGCGGGATCAATCTCCCAGACTTCCTTCAGCCCAATGCCGAATTTCGGCGGCTCGCTGTTGGCATCCAGCGAAAATTTCGCGATCAGCTGCTTGGAGAGGCTGCCGCGGGCGCCCTCCGCGAACAGCGTGTATTTGCCGAGCAGTTCCATGCCGCGGGTGTAGGAATCCTTGTGCGAGCCGTCCTTGGCGATGCCCATATCGCCGGTGGCGATGCCGCGCACCGCGCCCTTGTCGTCGTAGAGCACCTCGGCCGCGGCAAAACCCGGATAGATCTCGACGCCCAGCGCTTCGGCCTTCGGCGCCAGCCAACGGCAGACATTGCCGAGCGAGCCGATATAGCAGTGATGATTGTTCATCAGCGGCGGCATCGCGATGGCGGGCAGCGGAATCGCGCTGCCTGATGTCATCCAGTAGAATTTGTCGACCTTGACCTGGGTCTTCAGCGGGCAGTCGGCATCCTCGCGCCAATCCGGAATGAGCTTGTCGAGCGCCATCGGATCGATCACCGCACCGGACAAAATATGCGCGCCGACTTCCGAGCCTTTTTCGACCACGACGATGCTGAGATCGGCATTGAGCTGCTTCAGCCGGATCGCCGCGGCCAGACCGGACGGTCCGGCGCCGACGATCACGACGTCGAATTCCATGGACTCACGCGGCGGAAGTTCTTCAGTGCTCATGATCTGATCTCAGCCCGGGTTGAGAACGCTTCTAAGGGTCCGTTGTTTCCGATTTTTTGGCGAAGAACAACCATGGAAATACCTCTTGGGGTGTTTCGTCCTGGCGCAATGCATCCTAAGTTGGGCTGATGTCGCACAGCTTCCGCCCATGACACCCGAGCCCGCCCCTACCATCAAGCAATTGCTTGCCTTTTATCTGGAGGCCGGGGTCGATTGCGCGTTGACCGATGAGCCGGTCAATCGGCTGTCCGATCCCGCCGCGGCCGCCGCGGTCACAGTCCCCGGCTTAAGCGAACCGGCGCCGCCCAGCCCCCTCCGTCCGGCGCCATCGGCCGTTGCGGCTCCGCGCGGCGAGGTCACGCCGGCACCGGAGGCGGCGATCGCCTCGGCGCGGGAAGCCGCCCGGACCGCGCCGTCGCTGGAAGTGCTGCGGGCGCTATTGGAAAAATTCGACGGCTGCGCGCTGAAACATACCGCCACACGGCTGGTGTTCGCCGACGGCAATCCGCAGGCGCGCGTCATGTTCGTCGGCGAGGCGCCCGGGCGCGACGAGGACATCGAGGGCCTGCCGTTCGTCGGCCGTTCCGGCAAGTTGCTCGACCGCATGATCGCGGCGATCGGGCTCGACCGCAGCAAGGCCTATATCGCCAATGTGATTCCGTGGCGGCCGCCCGGCAACCGCACTCCGACGCCGCAGGAAACCCAGATATGCCTGCCGTTCATCCAGCGGCAGATCGAACTGGTGAACCCGGACGTGCTGGTCACGCTCGGCAATCCCTCGACCCAGACCCTGCTCTCGACCCGCGAAGGCATCATGCGGACCCGCGGCAAATGGTTCGACTACGACACCGGCACCCGCACGATCCGCGCGATCGCCACCTTCCATCCGGCCTATCTATTGCGCTCGCCGTCCTACAAGCGGATGACTTGGCTGGATCTGCGTTCGATCGCGAAGGCGCTGGAGCAGCCGGCGGGTTAAAAATCTCTCGGCGCCGGAACATCTCGTGTCCCGGACGCGGCGCAGCGCTCCCTTACGGTCCCTTCGGCCGCACGATGGCCCAGCCGATTCGCAGCAAAGGCTGGCGGCCGTTGACCAGCCAGTCGAAGGCGCGCGGCACTTCCGGCACCAGGCCGGGAAAACGCTGCGCGATATCGGCCGGCGGCGTGCCGCCGGTGTCGGATGCGCGCCACACCACCACGCCGCCCGTCTGGCTGAATTTTTCCGGCGTCAGCCATGGCGTCCGTTCTGGCGTCTTGTCGAGAAACAGATGCGGCCGGCCACTATCGAGCGAAACCAGGCTGGCAAGCTGCGCGTCGCCGGCTACCGCGCGCAGCCGCTGATTGGTGCGCCGCTCAAAGCTGTCGCCAAAGAACCGCGCGATCGCCTTGGCGGGCAGCGAAGTCGAGGTCTCGGCGCTGCCGGTCCAGGGCAGGAAAATCACCGCCGCGAATATGGCGAGCGCGGGTGCTGCGATCGCCACCGCCCAGACCAAGCGCAGCACGCGCTGCCCCCGCAATTGCACCAGATCGCCCGATGTCACGATCACAGCCAGTCCCGTCAACAACAGCGCGATCCCGGCACCGCCGACCACCCGATCGAGATCGAACAGGCCCGCGATCAGGCTGCCGGCCAGCGCCGGCGCGATCGCGAAAAAATAAACAAAGTTGCGGGCCAATGGCTCGACCGGGGGACGGAAGATGATCGGCGCCTCTTCGCTGGTGCGGGTGAACCAGCCGCTATCCAGCACCACCAGCACGGCGATGCCCGACATCGCCAGCAGCAAACCGCCGAGCAGCCGCGCCCAATGCATGGCACGGCCGTTCAGTTCCGACAGCGCCGGCCAATGCGGCAGCATCAGAGTATCGGCACGGACCAGCCAGATCAGATAAGGCAGCGCCAGCACGACGATCACCAGCAGCGCGAACAGCGGATCGAATGATCTGAGCGTGCGGCGGCCGCGTTCGGTGGCGAGCGCGAACGCCGCGACCAGCAGCAACAGGCCGATCGCCGCCGACGTCGTCAGCAACAACAGCCCGGCTTCGATCGACCAGGCGAACCAGGCGTTGCGGCGGCCCTGTCCGATCAATCGCCAGGAATGCAGCAACAATAGCGCCCAGAGCGGTAGCGCCAGCACCAGCGGGCCGAACTCGACCCCGGGCGAGCTGAAAGCCGTCACCGTCATGGTCAGCAGGATCGCGAGCACCGCCTGTTGCCCACCGACCACGGCGCGCGCCAACAGATAAAGCGCCCAGAACGTCGCGACCGAGCACAGCTGCGCCAGCAGGTAGACGCCGAACATGTGATTGCCCACAGCGCGAAACGCGATGTCGGCGAGCCAGAACGCCAATGGCGGGCCGAGATCGGTGCCGACCTGGTATTCGCGGCCATAGGCCAGCACGATCGCGAGATCGCCCGGCGGGCTTCGGTACAGCAATAGCGGCAGAATCAGCCACAACGCCGCCTGCGCCAGCACCACGATCCAGACCACCAGCCGCGGCCGGGCGCGGATCAGTTCGACAATCAGCGAGGTGAAACGCATAAAAACCCCGGAATGCCCCTCATCGAACCGGCAGGCCGCGCTGTCCGATCTTGACCGTTTGATAGAGCGCGTCAGCCGCCGAGGCAACTGGCGTCAGATGACGGCGGAAATCTCGACCTCGACCGTCGTTTCGATCGCGCGCGTGCCGGTGGCGATCGTCACCGCCTGATGCCGTTCCCGGGCCGCCGCGACCGGTGCGAAAAAGCGGCGGTGATGCACTGTCGGACCGAGCCGGTTCAGCGCCTCCAGATGATCCGGCACGCCATAGCCCTTGTGCTGCTCGAAGCCGTAGCCCGGACAATCCTGCGCCAGCGCGCACATCAGCCGGTCGCGTGACACTTTGGCGACGATCGATGCCGCCGCGATCGACAACACCAGGGCGTCGCCACCAATCACGGCATCGCAATCGCACGGCGTGTCGAGCTTGTCGCGGCCATCGACGAACACATGTTTCGGCATTTCCGGCAGCGCGTGCACCGCGCGCGCCAGCGCCCACAGCGAGGCGCGCAGAATGTTGTCGCGATCGATTCGCGCCGGCGAGGCAAAGGCCACCGCAAACGACGCCGTGGTGCAGATCTCCTCGAACAATTCCTCGCGGCGCTCGGCCGACAGCCGCTTGGAATCATCGATGCCCTTGGGGATCCGCTTGGGATCGAGCACCACGGCGGCCGCCACCACCGGGCCCGCCAGCGGGCCACGCCCGGCCTCGTCACACCCGGCGACCGGCCAGACCCCACGCTTGATCAGCGCGCGTTCGCGGCGAAAGCTCGGCGGCGCCATTGCGATGACGCCCTTGGGGAGCCTCGCCGGTTTTTCCGCCGGTTTTGTTTCAGACGATTTGCGAATCATGCCGGGATGGTGCGCAAGCGCTCTCGGCGGCGCAACAGGGAACCGCGCATAATTCCCGTTATCCAGAAATCGCATTTCTTCCCGGCTCAAGGCCGGGGCGACGTAAGCAAGCTAAAACAAACTCAACTGCTGCCCGCTGCGCTCGGGCCGGATAAAATAATCGGTGGTCAATTTCGAACGGCGCTTGTTGAGGCCGAGCTTTTCGCAGGCGATCTCGAACCGGCGGCCGATCATCCATGCCATCGGCCCGGTGCCTTTCATCCGCGTGCTCCATTGGGAGTCGTAGTCCTTGCCACCGCGCATGTCGCGGATCAGCGTGAAGATGTGCCGGTAGCGGTCCGGATAATTCGCCATCAGCCATTCGCGGAACAGGTCGCGCACTTCCAGCGGCAGCCGCAGCAGCACATAGCTCGCCTCCTTGACGCCGGCATGGGCGGCGGCGTCGAGAATGCGCTCCATCTCGGAATCGTTCAGCGCCGGGATGACAGGCGCGACCATCACCGTGGTCGGAATTCCCGCCTCCGACAATTGCCTGAGCGCCTCCAGCCGCTTCGGCGGCGTCGACGCCCGCGGCTCCATGGTGCGCGCCAGTTTCGGATCGAGCGTCGTGACCGAAAGCGCAACCTTGGCGAGGTTCCGTTTCGCCATCCGCGAAAGGATGTCTATGTCGCGGGTTACCAGAGCCGACTTGGTGACGATGCCGACCGGATGCCCGGCGCGCTCCAGCACCTCAAGAATGCCGCGCATGATCTTCCGCTCGCGCTCGATCGGCTGATAGGGATCGGTGTTGGTGCCGATCGCGATCATGCGCGGTTCGTAATCCTGCGCCGCCAATTCCTTTTCCAGCAAGGCCGGCGCGTCGGGCTTGGCGAACAGCATGGATTCGAAGTCGAGCCCGGGCGACAGGCCGAGGAAGGCGTGGGTCGGCCGCGCGAAGCAGTAGACGCAGCCGTGTTCGCAGCCCCGGTAGGGATTGATCGAGCGGTCGAAGCCGATATCGGGCGAGTCGTTGCGGGTGATGACCTTGCGCGCGGTGTCGAGCGCCACCGTGGTCTTGAACGGCGGCAATTCGTCCAGGCTCTGCCAGCCGTCATCGAACGCGACACGCGCTTCAGCCTCGAAACGGCCGCTCGCGTTGGATTGCGCGCCGCGGCCGCGCCGTCTGTCGCGCTCGATCGCGACCGCCAGTTCCGGAAAAGTGGAAGATGCACCCGCCGGCTCGGAGGGCGCCGTGACCGGCGGGTGCTTGAGGGCATGTGAGGATGCTCGGCTCATGGCGAGAACATAGCACGCAAAAAGAACAAATCAAGAACATTACTTCGTGATCATCCACAAGCGAGCACGGGATCTCAGTCTCGGCGCGGATCGTCCGCATTTGCCTGAAAAAGCTGCAAACGGACGGCTGTTTTGAGTATGACAAGATGGTAACAATGCAACGTTTTAAACAATTGAGCCAACGAAGCCTCATTTAATGCTGAGCGTCATTATTCCGACCGACGGTATCGAACAGCCCGCTGTCGCCACGCTTGCAGCGCTGGTGCCGGGCGCCGCAGCAGGCGTGATACGCGAAGTGTTGCTGGTCGATCGCGCCGGCACCGACACCATCGAGCGCGTCGCCGATGTCGCGGGCTGCAACTTCCTGGCCTTTCAGGGCACGCGCGCGGCGGCGCTGGCCGCCGGCGCCCGGCAGGCGCGCTCGCCGTGGCTGATGTTCCTGCATGCGGGCGCGGTGCTCGACAGCGGCTGGATCGAGGAGACCACGCAATTCATCCAGGTCGTCGCCAGCAGCGGCCGGCCCCGCGCCGGGATCTTCCGTTACGCCCGCTCGCCCTATGCCGATCCGCGGCTGCGTGATGGATTCAAGTTTCTCGCGCGGATGATTGCGGGGCCTTCGGCGGAACAGGGCCTGTTGATCGCGCGCGATCATTATGACCGGCTCGGCGGCTACGCCCCCGACGCCCGCCGTTCCGAGGCCCGGCTGCTGCGACAGCTCGGCCGCTCCTCGCGCACGATGTTGCGCAGCCAAATCATCGTCGCCTGAGGCGCCTCTAACCCGTCCCCTGCCGTTCGCGTGAGGTAGCGCGTGGGAAGACGCGGCGCTTGCAATATATTTGATATTGTCAAATAATAGATTGATGAAGTCAAGCATACCGCCTAACCCCGCACTTGAAAGCCAGATCGCCGCGATCAGGGGTTTCAGCCGGTTCTACACCCGCAAGCTCGGCATCATCGAGCCGAAGCTGCTGGCGAGCCCCTGGACGCTGCAGGAAGCGCGGATCATTTACGAGATCGCGCAGCACGACAGCTGCACCGCGACCGATCTGGTTCAAACCCTCGGGCTCGATGCCGGCTTTCTCAGCCGCACCTTGCAGGCGCTGCAGCGCCGCCAGATCGTCGCACGCAAGCCCTCCAAGGCCGACCGCCGCGCCAACGAGCTGGCGCTGACCGCAAAAGGCCGCGCCGCCTTTGCCGAACTCGAGAGACGGTCGCGCCACGAGGTTGGGGCCTTGCTGGCGGGGCTGGACGATCGTGAACGCAGCGCCGTCGTCAACGCCATGACTGTGATCGAGCAGGTGCTGGAGCCGCCGGTGCAAAAGCCCGCCGGCTTCCTGCTGCGCGGCCATCGGCCCGGCGATATCGGCTGGATCGTGTCGCGGCACGGCGCGATCTATGCGCAGGAATATGGCTGGGACATCAGCTTCGAGGCGCTTGCCGCCGAGATCACGGCGCAGTTCCTGAAGTCCTGGGATCCCGCGCGCGAGCAGTGCTGGATTGCCGAGGTCGGCGGCGAGCCGGTCGGCTCGATCTTCCTGGTCAGGGCCTCCGACGACGTTGCGAAAATACGCCTGCTGCTGGTGGAGAAAAAAGCCCGTGGGCTCGGCGTCGGACGCGCGCTGGTCGAGCAATGCATCCGGTTCGCCAAGGACGCCGGCTACAGCTCGGTCACGCTGTGGACCCAGAGCATCCTGGTTGCCGCGCGGGGGATTTATCAGCACGCCGGATTTCAGTGCATCGGGCAGGAGAAGCATCATAGCTTCGGGGTCGACCTCATCGGCGAAACCTGGGAGCTGGAGCTGTAGGTCTACGCCGAAGCGCCCTTCGCTTTCGGCCGCCGTAGATGCTCATCCAGCCGCGGCATGATCTCGACGAAATTGCAGGGCCGCGTCCGGTAGTCGAGCTGGGCCGCGAGAATGCCATCCCAGCCGTCGCGGCAGGCACCCGGCGATCCCGGCAGGCAGAAAATAAACGTCGCGCCGGCAACGCCTGCCGTGGCACGGCTCTGGATGGTTGAGGTCCCGATCTTGGCGTGGCTCAGCATGTGGAAGGCGATCGAGAAGCCGTCCATCCGCTTCTCGAACAGCGGCTCGATCGCCTCCGGCGTCACGTCGCGGCCGGTAAAGCCGGTGCCGCCGGTGGTGATGATCGCGTCGACGCCGGAATCGGCGATCCACCGCTGGATGATAACGCGGATCGCCTCGACGTCGTCGGTGACGATCTCCCGCGCCGCGAGCTTGTGGCCAGCGGCGGTCAGACGATCCGCCAGCGTGGTGCCGGACTTGTCGTCCGCCAGCGAGCGGGTGTCGGAGATCGTCAGCACCGCGATGTTGAGCGGGATGAAGACGCGCGTTTCGTCGGTAGAGGACATTGTTTCCCTACAGCGCTCCCGCGCCAAAGGTGTTGCAGGCCTGCACCGTGCCTTGCTGATAGCCGGTCATGAACCATTGCTTGCGCTGCGCGGCCGAGCCGTGGGTGAAGGAATCCGGCACCACGCGGCCCGTCGCCTGCCGCTGCAGCGTGTCGTCGCCGATCGCGGACGCCGTGGTCAGCGCGGCGTCGATATCGCCCGCTTCCAGGAAGCCCGGACGCTTTTTCTCTTCGCGGTTGACCCAGACGCCCGCCAGACAATCCGCCTGCAGCTCGACCTTGACCTGCAGCGCGTTGGCTTCGGCCTTGCTGCCGGCTTCGCGCTGCAACTGCGTCACGCGCGGCAGGATGCCGAGCAGGTTCTGGATGTGATGGCCCGCTTCATGCGCGATGATATAGGCCGCGGTGAATTTGCAGGCATTGCCCGAACAGCCGCGGAATCGGGTCTCGACCTCGCGGAAGAATCCGGTGTCGAGGAAAATCTGCTTGTCGGGCGGGCAGTAGAATGGCCCCATCGCCGATTGCGCCATGCCGCAGCGCCCGCCATTGGTGGCGTTGCGGAACAGCACGATGCGCGGACCGGTATAGGTCTTGCCGCTGGCCTGGAAGATTTCGCTCCAGCGATCGTCGATCTCGCCGAGAACGCCGGCGATCATGCTGCCCATTTCATCCTTCGGCGCACCGGTCTTGGCCGGCGCGGTGCGGCGATCGGTTTGATAGGTCGGCGCCTGGTCGCCGCCGGTGAGGATTTCTGCGCCGCCGATCAGGATTCGCGGATCGATGCCGAAGGCGTAGCCGACCAGGCCGAGCACGATGATCGTACCGATGCCGAGGCCACCGCCGCCGATCGGCAAGCCGATTCCGCCACCACCGCCGCCGCCGCCGCTGTCGTCGCGACGGTCATCGATGTCATCGCTGCGACGGAAATCATCGTAACGCATGGCGTTTTTCCCTCATTCCGTTCCATTTCAACAATGGCGCTGACATGCAGCCTCCCTGGAACGTAAAATTTCTATTCCCTTAATCAATAACCCGCCCGGCAAAAATTGCCTAGCGTGAAAGAATTACCCGGTTAAGCCGATTTTTACTTTGCCCGGTCAATGTATCGCCAGTCGGTTGTTTAGTCCCGCGTCGCCGACAGCGTCGCCTGAGTCAGAGTAATTGAGTCATGGTTGTGTCGCGTCGCGGGGCGTCTGCAAGGGCGCCCCGCACCAAATTTGAGTCCGAAGAGAGCACACGTATTGTCGTCGGCGATTGCGTCGCCGAGATGTCGAAGCTCCCGTCCGGTTCGGTCGATCTGGTGTTCGCAGATCCGCCATACAATCTGCAGCTCAAGGGCGATCTCAAGCGCCCCGACGAATCCCATGTCGATGCCGTCAACGACGACTGGGACAAGTTTTCATCCTTCGCCGCCTATGACGATTTCACCCGCGCCTGGCTGCTCGCCTGCCGCCGCATCATGAAACCGTCGGCGACGCTGTGGGTGATCGGCTCCTACCACAATATTTTCCGCGTCGGCGCCATCATGCAGGACCTCGGCTTCTGGGTGCTCAACGATATCGTCTGGCGCAAGACCAATCCGATGCCGAACTTTCGCGGCCGCCGCTTCACCAATGCCCACGAGACCATGATCTGGGCCGCGCGCGACGAAAAAGCAAAAGGCTACACCTTCAACTACGAAGCGCTGAAGGCCGCCAATGAAGACGTGCAGGCGCGCTCCGACTGGCTGATCCCGCTGTGTACCGGCGAAGAACGGCTCAAGGGCGATGACGGCAAGAAGGTTCATCCGACCCAGAAGCCCGAAGGCCTGCTGGCGCGGGTATTGCTGTCGTCGTCGAAACCCGGCGATCTCGTGATCGATCCGTTCAACGGCACCGGCACCACCGGCGCCGTCGCCAAGCGGCTCGGCCGCCGCTACATCGGCTTCGAGCGTGACAAGACCTATGCGGCGGCGGCGGAAGCCCGGATCGCGGCGATCGAACCGCTGCCGGAAGCGACGCTGGCGCCGTTCATGACCGCGCGCGACGCGCCGCGTGTGGCGTTCTCCGAACTGATCGAGCGCGGCATGATCTCGCCCGGCACCAAGCTGGTCGATTCCAAAAAGCGCCACGGCGCCCTGGTGCGCGCCGACGGCGCCATCATGCTCGGCGACAAGGTCGGCTCGATCCACCGCATGGGCGCGGTGGCGCAGGGCTCCGGCGCCTGCAACGGCTGGACCTTCTGGCACGTCGAGACCAACAAGGGCCTGCGCCTGATCGACGAACTCCGCGCCGAGATCCGCTCCGGCATGGCGGCGGGCTGAGTTTTTGCTGTCGTCCCGGCCTGGCGCGCAATTGCGCGTAAGGCGCCGGGACCCATACGGCGAGGAATGGCGTTCTCGGCAATGAATCGAGGCCTTGCGCAACAATCAGCGCCAGGGGTTATGGGTCCCGGCGTTCGCCGGGACGACGAGATGTGAGTTCGAATTTCAAACAGCAAAAAATAATTGCGTCGCAATAGTCATTGCGAGCCAACGGGTCGCGAATGTGACTCCGCGATCTCGCCGCTAGTTTCGCGCGAGGTTTAGCCTGTTCGTTCGGCCCTCTGATGAGAGGGCGCAGGGAATGCCGGACGCTCGGCGCGTCCGCAGCCGCGTGCGTATTGGTAGAAAGCACACGCGTTAGTCACCACGGTCACGCCGGAAACGTCCGGCATTCCCCGCGCAATGGTTTTAACGGTTTCCTTCGTGCTCTCCCCGGTGACCGGCTTGTTTGTCACCGTTGCCCCCGAGAAGCTTGCTTCCCAGGAACTTGACGCCAGCGCCGGGGCGTCAGGACCACACGACTTCGCCGTCCGCTTCATGCGCTGTTCGTCAATAGCGCATCGGCGTCCACCGCATCCCGCCGCCCACGTCCGTGACGATCGCGAAACGCCCCTCGTTTGGGACGGGATGACGACGATAAGCCGGTGATTTGGGTCAGAAGGAAACCAAAATATTTTTGCAAACGGGGCTGGACAGGCAAATCAGTGATTTGCCCGGTCGGGGCAAGTTTGCACGACCTCGCGGGCAGGCAAAGCCACTTGTAGGCGCCAGCTCGAAGCGAGAAGCAAAGCCGCGACCGGGTTGAGCCATTGATGGGCCCGGCTGACGACCACAGCGGATCGGAACGGGAAAGGGCCCCAACGCGCCAAGCGAACCAACCACGATCAGGAGTACGACCGCTGTCGTCACTCTCGGATCCGCCGGCGACCCTGGCAGGGAATTGCCTACCACCAAGGACGGCTTTGCCGCTCTCGCCGCTCCAGCGTTGGCGCGCCCGCCAAGACGACTCCGCTACCAAAAGTGGATACTTAGACGAGAGGTGTGACGTTCTCTGCGTCACCAAGTAGAGCACGTCCATAGATTTCGGCATTGATTTCGGGGCGGATAATCGCATGTCGGCTCGCGACCTCTACGTCCCTCCATATACGCTGCAGGGGGCTCGCCTCTGAGAAAGAAGATGCTCCATGCGCTGAACACAAGATGCGGATTGCCTCGCGCGCCGTCTCTGCCACATAGCCAGTGTCCATGCGCGCGCGGGCTCTTTCAACATAGCCGATCGTTTTTCCCAACTTAGCCGCATTGTCTATGGCATCAGCAGCGCGGTAGGCATGAAGATGAGCAGTGTCCACCAGGGTTGCGGCTTTGGCGATAGCCAGCTGAAATGTTGGCGCTGTCGAGTGCTTCGCGTAGAACGTATATGCGATGGCTTTCTTTGGAGCGTTTTCGATTACGAGTTCAAGTGCGCGGGTTGCAAGGCCAAGCAGAGGTCCGATCAACAGGAGTGCGGCTGCTGGCATAAACGAGGATCGATAGAGTCCTTCGTTCTTATGCGGGGTCGGGAAGTCGTCGCGGAGGAGGCCAGCCGCCGGCAATATGCGGTGATCGGGAACGAACACCTCCTGAGCCACAATTGTGTTACTCCCGGTGCCTTTCATCCCTGCGGCAAACCAAGTGTCTTCGATAGTTAGCTGCGACATCGGGATGAAAGCAAATCCCAGTTCCGGAGCATTGCTGGCTGCTTCCGAAATTGGAATTCCAACAAATCCCCAATCGGCATGCAAGCAGCCGCTGGCCCACGGCCATCTCCCGCTAACAATGAAGCCTCCATCTACCCGGCGGCTCTGCTCTGCGGGGTTAAATGCACCAGCTAGACGGGCATTGGGATTTGCTCCCCATATGTCTTGTTGAGTGCGATCAGAGGCGCAGCCGGCCAGCCACGCGCAACCATTGATGAGCGACATCGCCCATGCGGTGGAACCACACCCCTTTGCCAATTCTCGGGTCACTTCAAGTTTAGTCCGAAAATCGGTTTCCAGACCGCCGAAGCGCCGGGGCACCATGATCTTGAACAATCCTGCCTGTTTGATGGCGATTATGTTCTCTTCCACGATGCGCCGGTTGGCTTCAGTTTGAGCTGCATTCTTCTCCAAGACCGGAATTAACGCCCGTGCACGATCAACGAGTTCCGCACGCAGCTGAGAGGCTGAGCCGTCATTGCGAACAATTTCGTTTGATTCAATCATGATGGGTCTCGTCAAGCGGGGTGTTTGAGATCGGATCGAGATTTTGCACCGGGGTCAGCGTCTGCAGAAAGGCAACGGTTGCGCTGACGTCCTCATCTTTCATGGTGCTCAGATAACGCCAGGGCATTGGAGAGGCGAGCAGGCGGCCATCCGGCCCCAGCCCCGTCGTGAGCGCGGTCTTGATCTGTCCGCTAGTCCACTCGCCAATGCCGGCCCGCCGTTCCTGCGTTATATTTGGCGTAATCCTCTCGCCCAACACTCGGCGGGAAAATCCGCTGGTTCGCGCCACTGGGCATTTGCTGCGTGCCCCTTTCGGCTAACGCCACAACTATCTTCGTGTTCTTCATCGATCAAACTCCGTGAATGGTTTCCTGCCGGAACGTCACGTTGCCTAGATCAATTCGACCGAAGAGGACGCCGCGCAACATGGTCACTGACTCGTGACAAATGGTTTCGCGCAGAACAAGTCCCCGTGAACCAGTTACGATCGTCCCAATGGCTACGAACCGGATGACATGAACTCGCGAGAGCCCGTCCCTGATCCGAACCTATGCGCCCAGCGTTAAGGGGACGCTGTGGTTTGTGCGCGACTGCTCAAGGAGTTTGCCGACCTTAACGCCGTAACCGGACGCGACGGCGGCATCGTCTCTGTAAAAGCGGAGATATCGGACCGCCATCGCCGCCGACGCCAACAGGATCGGAGACGACGACATCCACTATGCCGGTCCGAGTTGGGAAGCTGCCGATGGCTCGAAGATCGTCGGCAAGGTTTTAGCAAACGAGCACGATCCGAAGGTGGCGGGCTGAGTTTTTGCAACCTGTCGTCCTGGCGAACGCCGGACGACGGAGCGAGCACTTGGCCCCACCTCTCGCATCGCCCGCCACCGGGTCTCGCCTCCGGCGAGCCCGATGACAGGCTCCGGCGGGCGAACCAGTATTCCAGAGCGTCAACGAAAGAGCCGAAGCGCCGCGACGTACTGGATCATCCGCCTTCGCGGATGATGACGCCCAGGGAAACTTTCGGATTCGAATTTCAAACAGCGCACAGCTTCGCGATCTCGCCGCTTGTTTCGCGCGAGGTTTAGCCTGTTCGTTCGGCCCTCTGATGAGAGGGCGCAGGGAATGCCGGACGCTCGGCGCGTCCGCAGCCGCGTGCGCATTGGTAGAAAGCACACGCGTTAGTCACCACGGTCACGCCGGAAACGTCCGGCATTCCCCGCGCAATGGTTTTAACGGTTTCCTTCGTGCTCTCCCCGGTGACCGGCTTGTTTGTCACCGTTGCCCCCGAGAAGCTTGCTTCCCAGGAACTTGACGCCAGCGCCGGGGCGTCAGGACCACACGACTTCGCCGTCCGCGTCACGCGCTGTTCGTCAATAGCGCATCGGCGTCCACCGCATCCCGCCGCCCACGTTCGTGACGATCGCGAAACGCCCCTCGTTTGGGACGGGATGACGACAATAAGCCGGTGATTTGGGTCAGAAGGAAACCAAAATATTTTTGCAAACGGGACTAGACAGGCAAATCAGCGATTGGCCCGCGTCCGCAAGCCTTTGCAGGCATCAGCTCGAAGCAAGCTGTTCTGGCAACCGCACGGGTCGGCGACTTGCGCTTCTTCTCCGCGCATCAATGATTCAAGCCATCCTGCGCACAAAGGCCGCAGAGGTTTTGGTCCTTCGCCACGTTGTAGATCAATGACGGGTGCCGTTTAATAAAGGCATTCCGATTTAGCCAAGCACAGATTTGGCCGCGCAAGCTTACCAAAATCTTCCTTTGCAATGAATACGAGAAGCCCAAGCAGAACCATTGCCGCGATATTCGCTCGCATGCTGGCTTCATAATCTCCGACAGCAGGGCGAGATTGTTCGTATTTCGAAAGGTCAAGCAAACGAATAATGTTGTCGCGCCGCAGGTCGTCAACCAGATCTCCGTCGTCGCCTGATCGCGGTCGAAACGGCACGACATTTCCAATGTTACTCTGTTGACCAACTTTCATCCCGTGTCCTCAACGTCAATTTACGTTCTATCGAACACCATCTGCAACGCTTCAACAATAAGGCGTGAACAACGCCGGTCGTCCTCGCTCACTTACTCAATTCAGCGTGACAATCTTTTCGTCGTCCGCACTCGTCGCTTTGTTGGAGCTGATGAGTGAGCACTACATGTCCGTTTTGTAATCTCAGCACGCAATCGTTATTTTGACGCTGAAGAGTCCTTGATACTCTGAATTGCAAGCGATGAAGCCACTCCGAAGCAAAGAGATGGCTAAGGAAATAAGAAAGGGCCCGATGCTTAAGGCGACTCTGTTCGGCATTCTTGCAATGGGCGTGGTTGGTTATGGCGCCTGGTACGAGCTCGCCGGCGTCAAGCCGGCCGCAGCATCCGCCCAAAGCGCGTTGACCCAGGCCGCTGCCAAGATCCCGGTTACCTCATTCGAGGTGAAGAAGACTGACTTTCCCGTACATGCCTACGGCCTCGGCGTCGTTTCGCCGTTCAAGACGGTAACGGTCAAGAGCCGTGTCGACGGTCAGATCACCAAGGTTTTCTTCAAGCAGGGCCAGATGGTGAAGGAGGGCGATCCGCTCCTGGAAATTGATCAGCGTCCCTTTACCGCGGCTCTGGAGCAGGCGGTCGCGAAGAAGGCCCAGGATGAGGCCAATCTGAAGAACGATCAGTTGAACCTGCAACGCTTTCAAACGCTGGCGAAACAGCAATTTGAGACGGTGCAAAATCTCGATACGCAGCAGGCTCTGGTGGATCAGATGACAGCGCAGGTGAAGGGCGATCAGGCCGCGATCGACAATGCGCAAACCAATCTCGGGTATACGTCGATCAAGGCGCCGATCAGCGGACGTACAGGTTTCCGGTTGGTTGATCCAGGTAACATCGTACACGCCGCGGACACGACCGGGATCGTCACCATTGCCCAGTTGCAGCCGATTGCCGTGGTGTACACGGAGCCGGAAGAGCAACTGCAGGCCATCGCCAAGGCCTACGAATCCGGCGATGTACCAGTCGAGGCTCTGACCTCGGACGGAACCAAGACGCTGTCGCAAGGCAAGCTTGCGATCATGGATAATTCGGTGAGCCAGGCCACCGGGACCATCAGCCTGAAAGCCCGTTTCGAAAACAAGGACAACGCGCTTTGGCCCGGCCTGTCCGTCAATACGCGGATGCTGATCGATACGCTCAAGCAGGTCATCGTCGTGCCGCAAGACGGCGTGCAGCACGGGCCGTCAGGTCTATTTGCCTATGTGATCGGTAACGATGGCAAGGTCAGTGTCAGGCCGATCAAGGTCAGTCAGAGCGGCGACTCGAATGCCGTGGTTGCCGAGGGCCTCAACGCCGGCGACAAGATCGTGGTGGCGGGGCAGTCGCGCCTGTTCGATGGCGCGCTGGTTGATGCAAAACCGCCGGCCGCTCCGAATGCGCCGATAACGGACGCGAGCGTTACCGCTTCCCAGGCCAGGACCGGATCGGCTGACTGACATGGCAGGTGGTATCTCGGGTCCATTCATTCGCCTGCCGATCGCGACGTCGCTGCTGATGGTCGGCATTCTCTTTGTCGGCATCATCGCCTATCCGCAATTGCCGGTGGCGCCGTTGCCGGAAGTGGACTTCCCGACCATCCAGGTTACGGCCAGCCTTCCCGGCGCGGATCCCGAGACCATGGCGTCCTCGGTGGCGCAGCCGCTCGAATCGCAATTCGCGCTGATTCCCGGCGTGTCGGAGATGACGTCGTCCAGTCAGACCAACTCGACCCAGATCGTGTTGCAGTTCGATCTTTCGCGCAACATCGACGGCGCGGGTTCCGACGTGCTCGCCGCCATCAATGCCGCGAGCGGGCAATTGCCCAAGACGATGCCGACCCCCCCAACCTACAGGAAGGTCAATCCGGCCGATTCTCCGATTCTCATGCTTGGCGCCACATCCAAGACGCTGCCGATGACGCAAGTGTCGGACGAGGCTTACACCAAGCTGGCGCAGGCGATCAGCCAGATCAGCGGCGTCGGCCAGGTCAGTGTCGGCGGACAGCAAACGCCATCGATCCGCGTTCAGATCGATCCCGCCAAGCTGGTCGCCAAGGGTCTGTCGCTGGAAGACGTGCGTACCCCGCTCTCGGTGATCACCGTCAATAATCCCAAGGGAACGCTCAACGGCGATACCCGCACCTACACCGTCTATGCCAACGACCAGTTCACCAACGCCGAGGCTTGGAACGACATCGTCATTGCGTACCGCAATGGCAGTCCGGTCCGTGTCGGCGACATCGGCCATGCGGTAAGCGCGCCGCTGGACAATACCCAGTACGGCTGGGCGAACGGCAAGCCGGGCGTCTTCCTCGTCATCTTCAAGCAGCCGGGCGCCAACGTCATCGACACCGTCGACAGCGTCATGAAGCAGTTGCCGCATCTGAAAGCCGGCATTTCGCCTGCCATCGATATTTCGGTGATATCGGATCGCACGCAGACGATCCGCGCGGCTGTCAAGGATGTGCAGTTCACCTTGCTGCTGACCATCGGCCTGGTCGTGATGGTGATCTTCATCTTCCTGCGCAGTGTCTGGGCCACCATCATTCCGTCGGTCACGGTTCCGCTCGCGCTCCTGGGCGCTTGCGGGCTGATGTGGATGGCCGGCTACAGCCTCGACAACCTGTCGCTGATGGCCCTTACTATTGCCGTGGGCTTCGTGGTCGACGACGCCATCGTGATGCTGGAGAACATCACCCGCTATATCGAGGAGGGCGAGGCGCCGATGGCCGCCGCCATCAAGGGCGCGAGCGAAATCGGCTTCACGATCATCTCGATTTCCATTTCGCTGATCGCGGTGCTGATCCCGCTGCTGTTGATGAGCGGCATCATCGGCCGCCTGTTCCGTGAGTTCTCGGTGACTCTGGCGATGACGATCGTGGTGTCGGCGTTCGTGTCGCTGACATTGACCCCGATGATGGCGTCGCGGTTTCTGAAACCGCACAACGAGGAACATCACGGCAAGATCTACATGTTCAGCGAACGGATGTTCCAGGGCATGGTGGACGGCTATGAGCGGGGCCTCGACGTCGTGCTGCGCTTCCGTTTCATCACCCTGATGGTGTTTTTCGCAACGGTCGCATTGACCGTCTATCTGTTTATCATCATCCCCAAGGGGTTCTTCCCGCAACAGGACACCGGGCTGATTACCGGCATCGTCGAAACCTCGCAGGACGTGTCGATCGCGGACATGTCGAAGCATATGCAGGAAATCGGCGAGATCGTGCGGAAGGATCCGGCGATCGATCACATGGCGATGCGCATGGGCGGCACCGGCAGCACGCTTAACGACGGCACCATGTATATCACCCTGAAGCCGCTCGACGATCGTACGGCGTCCGCCGACCAGGTGATCCGCCGCCTGCAGGTCCAGACCTCGAAGGTCGAGGGCGCGCGCCTCTATTTGCAATCGTCGCAGGACGTGCGTGTCGGCGGCCGGTCCTCCCGAACGCAGTATCAGTTCACCATGCAGGCAACCGATCTGGACCAGTTGAACACCTGGGCCCCCAAGCTGCTCAGCAAGATGAAGGGGATGGCCGAACTGCGTGACGTCGCCTCCGACCAGCAGACCTCGGGTACCACGCTGACCCTGTCGATCGACCGCAACCAGGCGGCGCGCTTCGGTCTGACCCCCGATATCATCGACGCAACGCTGTACGACGCCTTCGGACAGCGGGAAATCGCGACCTATTCGACTCAGCTTTCCACCTACTACGTCGTTCTCGAGGTGCTGCCGTCGCTGCAGAAGAATCCGTCGACGCTGGAGCAGATCTACCTGCATTCTCCAACCACGGGCGGCGAGGTGCCGCTGTCCGCGTTCACCAAGTGGACCACCGCGCCGGTCCGGCCGCTGGCGATCAATCACCAGGGGCAGTTCCCGGCGGTGACGATTTCCTTCAACCTGGCGCCCGGCGTCGCGCTGGGCCAGGCGACGGATGCGATCAACGCGATGGAAAAGGAGATGAACGTACCGCCGGTCATCACCTCCACCTTCCAGGGGACGGCGAAGGCGTTCCAGGATTCGCTCTCCTCGGTTCCGCTGCTGATCGTGGCGGCGCTGATCGTGGTCTATCTCATTCTTGGCGTGCTCTACGAGAGCTACATTCATCCACTGACCATTCTTTCAACTTTGCCGTCGGCCGGTGTCGGAGCTCTGGCGACACTTCTTATCTTCCACTTTGACTTCAGTCTGATCGGGCTCATCGGCCTGGTCTTGCTGATTGGCATCGTCAAGAAGAACGGCATCATGCTGGTGGACTTTGCAATCGTGGCAGAGCGGGATCAGGGCCTATCGCCGCTCGAAGCAATTCGCCGGGCATGCCTTCTGCGCTTCCGTCCAATTCTGATGACTACCATGGCGGCCGTGTTGGGCGGAGTGCCGCTCATGTTGGGCCACGGTACCGGCTCAGAGCTTCGTCAACCTCTCGGATACGCCATGGTCGGCGGTCTGATGGTCAGCCAAGTACTGACACTCTTCACCACGCCGGTGATTTATCTTTATCTCGACCGCGTTTCACAATGGCTCAGTCCAAAAAGTCATGCTGGAGAAAATCGCCCGGAACAGAGCGTTACCGAAGGCGGCGATCTGGAAGTGGCCGAAGAGGTAATCCGGAAGAGATTGAAGGTCCTTGCAGCCGAGTGATCGACGCAGCAATAAACACTCGCCGGTGATCCCGTCGCCGCCCTGATTGCTCACTTGATTGCCTCATTAAAAATGAACCCCTTTTGGCGCCTAAAGCGCATCCGCACCGCAGCCCCGTCTCACGTTCGTGACAATCAGCGTGGTGATACTCAGGACCTCGCTGTCTGTGCTCCGCGAGGTCGCGGCGGTTTTGACAAGCCTAGATCCGGTCCGGTCGGGCAGCGCTTCAGAAGCGTAGCCGCAAAAGTAGGCGCTCGGCGCCATTGCCCACGCCCTGGCGGTCCCCCATCTCTCGAGCACGTCAACCCAACTCCAGTCAGGAAATCTTCATGGCCAAGCTCGACGGCAAGATCGCTCTCATCAGCGGAGGCACCAGCGGTATTGGTGCGGAGACCGCCAAACTCTTTCAGTCCGAAGGCGCGACGGTGGTCGTTACCGGCTCCAGCGAGCGCTCGGTGGCATCAGCCAAGGCGGCGCTGCCCGGGATCGAGGTTTTGCTCTCGGACGCGGGCAACGTCGCCGCAACCAAGGTCCTGGTCGACCAGGTCAAGGCCAAACATGGCCGCATCGACGTCCTGTTCGTCAATGCCGGCATCGCGAAGTTCGCGCCGATCGCGCAAGTCGACGAGGCCTTTTACGACAGCCATTTCAATATCAACGTCAAGGGCGCATTCTTTCTGGTCAAGCACGCCATCCCGGTGATTCCGGACGGCGGCGCGATCATCCTGACCGCTTCGGTCGCCGGCGCGAACGGCGGCCTGGGAGGCGCAACAGTCTATGGTTCGACCAAGGCAGCGCTGCGTTCGTTCGGCCGCACGATCGCCAAGGAGCTGACGCCGCGTGGCATCCGGGTCAACACCGTCAGTCCCGGTCCGATCATCACCCCAATCCTCGACAAAGGCGGTCTCACACCGGCCCAGAAGGACAACTTCATCGAGGGAGCCAAGACCCGCATTCCGCTCGGCCGTACCGGCACATCAGCCGAAGTGGCCGCCGCAGCCCTCTATCTCGCCGCCGATGCCACCTACACCACCGGCGCCGAACTGTTCGTCGACGGCGGCTTGATCGACCTATAGGGCCGATAGTCGTGAGGGCTGCCGCGTGCATCATTGGCGGCGCGGTGGCCCTCGGATCGCCTCTGGCGTCACCGTCTGAGCGCATGCGGCCCCCGAACGCGACCATCCTACTCAGCCTGCACCTTCACAAATTCGTCGCTTGCCCCCGGCGATAAAATTTGGGCATGGATAGACACACCCGCGGCATTCTCGTCGCGTCCGGTTTTTACAGCAAGGGAGATTGCTGAATGCTCAAATTTTACTTCAACGCCGCGCCGAACCCCACCAAGGTGGCGCTGTTTCTCGAAGAAACCGGCCTGCCCTTCGAGCCGGTGCCGGTCGACACCCGCAAGGGCGACCAGTTCAAGCCGGAATTCCTCAAAGTGAATCCCAACGGCAAGGTGCCGGCGATCGACGATAACGGCGTGTTCGTGTTCGACAGCAACGCGATCCTGCTCTACCTCGGCGAGAAGACCGGCAAGTTCATGCCGCCCAATACCCCGGCCGCCAAGGCGCAGATGTTGTCGTGGTTGATGTTCGTGGCCACCGGCATCGGCCCCTATTCGGGCCAGGCGGTGCATTTCAAGCACGCCGCGCCGAAAGACCTGGAATACGCCCATAACCGCTACCAGTACGAAGCGCATCGCCACTACAAGATCCTCGACGATCACCTGGCCAAGAGCCGCTACATGGTCGGCGATACCTACACCATCGTGGATATGGCGCTCTGGGGCTGGATCCGCATGGCGCCCTACGTGCTCGGCGATGATGTGTATGCGAAGTATCCCAACGTGAAGCGCCTGCTTGATGAAATCACCGCACGGCCGGCCGCAACGCGGGCGATCGCGCTGAAGGACAAGTTCACCTTCAAGGCCGAGATGGACGAAGAGGCCAAGCACATCATGTTCGGCCACCTCAAGACCAAGGTCGCCTGATCTCCACAAACCATTATTGTTCCCCGATGTGCGGTGCACGTCGGGGACGCCTATCGATCGGGCTGTGCCGATCCCTGCTTAATTGTTGCCCGCCCCGCCCGCTCATGCCATGACGCCATGACATCGGGGAGCCGGACACAAGGAAGCTGCGATGACGGTACTTATCGCCGGCGGCGGCATTGGCGGGCTGACCTTGGCGCTCAGCCTGCACCAGATCGGCATAGCGGCCAAAGTCTTCGAAAGCGTGTCCGAGCTGAGGCCGCTCGGGGTCGGCATCAACGTGCTGCCGCATGCCGTGCGCGAACTGATCGAATTGGGTCTTCTGGAAAAGCTCGACGCGTCGGGCGTGCGCACCAAGGAACTCGCGTATTTTTCCAAGCACGGCAAACCGATCTGGAGCGAGCCGCGCGGCATTGAGGCCGGGTACCACTGGCCGCAATTTTCGATTCATCGCGGCACGCTGCAGCAGATCCTGCTCGACGCCGCGACCGAGCGGCTGGGAAAAGACAACATCCTCACCAGCCATCATCTCAGCGGCTGGACCGAAACCTCGACCGGCGTGCGCGCCGATTTCATCGACAAGGCCAGCGGCCAATCCGCCGGCAGCTATGACGGCCAATTGCTGATCGCCGCCGACGGCATTCATTCGGCGATCCGCGAAAAGCTTTATCCGCAGGAAGGTCCGCCGATCTGGAACGGACGCATCCTCTGGCGCGGCATCACCAAGGGCGACGCCTTCCTGTCCGGCCGCACCATGATCATGGCCGGCCACGAAATCCTGAAATTCGTCTGCTATTCGATTTCGAAACAACCGGACGCGGCGGGCAAATTCGCGATCAACTGGGTGGCCGAGCGGCACATGCCGCCGACCTATCAATGGCGGCGCGAGGATTACAACCGCACCGCCCGGCTCGAAGAATTCCTGCCCTGGTTCAAGGACTGGAAATTCGACTGGCTCGATGTCCCCGGCCTGATCGAGAACTGCCCGCACGCCTACGAATACCCGCTGGTCGACCGCGACCCGATCGCGCAATGGACCTTCGGGCCGGTCACCCTGATCGGCGACGCCGCGCATCCGATGTATCCGATCGGCTCCAACGGCGCGTCGCAGGCGATCCTCGATGCCCGCGTGCTGACCCGCGAGATCCAGGCGCATGGCCCGACCAACGCCGCGCTCACAGCCTATGAGGCCGAACGCCGTCCCGCCACCACGGACCTCGTGATGCTCAACCGCCGCAACGGCCCGGAGCAGGTGATGCAGATGGTCGAGGAACGCGCGCCTGACGGTTACGACGTCGTCACCGACGTGCTGTCACAAAGGGAATTGGAAGACATCGCCGCCAACTACAAGCGCGTCGCGGGCTTTCAGGTCGAAGGGCCTGAATGCCAAGCCACCGATCGTCCAGGTCGGCCGCTAGGCGGGCCGCAGGATTACGGAAACGCTTCAGGTCGTCCGGCGTACAAAGCCCGGATTGAGCTCCTTCACCGAACGCACGCCGCATTGCTGCATGGCCGCGCGCGTCTCGGTGCGCACGATCTCCAGCACCCGCTCGACGCCTTCCTGGCCGAAGGCCCCCAGTCCCCACAGATAGGGTCGGCCGATACCGACCGCCTGCGCCCCCATGGCGAGTGCCTTGACCGCGTCCGTGCCGCGGCGGAATCCGCTGTCGACGATCACGGGAATTCGCCCGTTAACCGCGGCGATGATTTCCGGCAGCGCATCGATCGTCGAGCGGCCATTGTCCTCGCCGCGCCCGCCGTGATTGGAAACAAGGATGCCGTCGATCCCATTCTGTACCGCCAGTTCCGCGTCTGCGGCGGTAATGATGCCCTTGAGCACGATTTTCATGCGCGTGACATCGCGCATTCGCTTGACGGTTTCCCAGGACAAGTTCGAGGACTCGCCGCCTCCGGTAATCCCGGTGACATCGATGCCATCGTAATTGTGCCGGCGGCCCACCCGCGCCGCGAAGCTGCCGCGGTCATGACACGCCGAACATTCCCGCGTATCGGTGCGCATCAGCCGAAACAAGGTTTCCTGGTTGCGGCCCGCGATGCGATCGACCGTCACCATCAGCACCGGACAGCCGGCAGCGTCGGCCTTCTTGATCAGCGCCTGCGCAACCTCCCAGACCGGCGAGGCATAGAGCTGGAACCAGATCGGTGCCCCGCGCGCCTTGGTGACGTCTTCCACCGAGAAGTTCGAGGACGTCGACAGGATCTGCAAATGATTGCCGGCGCGCGCGGCCCTGGCGACGGCAAGCTCGCCGTCGGGGTGAAAGAACTGGTTGCCGCCGGTCGGCGACACGAAGATCGGCGAATCATATCGGGTGCCGAAAAGTTCGACGCTGGTGTCGATCTTCGACACATCGTTGAGACGGTGCGGAAGCAGCTGAAATTTCAGAAATCCCTCGCGGTTGGCGCGCAGCGTGACCTCGTCGTCGAGACCGGAGGCCATGTAGCCGAAATGCGCCGGCGGTACGTTCTTGCGCGCCACCGGCTCGAAGTCGAACACGTTGATCGCGAGTTTCGGGTTGTCGATCAGATCGCCGCCTGCCGGTGCCCAGATCATCGGATCGGGAAGTTTGGACGGCGCTTCCGCGCCGTAAGCCGAAAAGGCGCCCGAGGCGAACAGCGGACTTGCGGCGAGGTATTGCAGAAAACGCCGGCGACTGGCGGCGCGATTGACCGGCGGCTGCATTCGAAGTCCCCCCTGCAACTCTTCTTTTTCTTGCCGGACGATAGCAGCCGGTGCGGTTCGCGGAAAGCGATAGGTGAGGTCCGGGAATCTTTTTGCGTGGTGCGCCGCGCAAACGCCAGCAGCATTGTGCGGTGCGCGCGAGCGCTAGGAATCCAGCCCGTGCGCGATCACCTTGCGCATGACATTGGGCAACGCCTCGTCCTTCAAGGTCGCGATCGGCACCCAGCGCATGCCGGCCGGCGCGCTTGCACGTGCAGCAAGTTTCGCCGTGTAGACCACAAGCTCCAGCGGAAAATGCGTGAACACATGCGTCACGACGCCGGCCTTGCGGTGCCAGCGCGCGACGCCCTTCAGCACCGGCGCCTGTTTCAGTGCCGATTTATCCTCTTGTCCCGCGAGCCATTCGGAGTTCGGCACCTCGGTCATGCCGCCGAGCAGGCCTTTTTCGGGGCGGGTGCGAACCAGCAATTCATTGCCGCGCGTGACCACAAACGCCGCGCCGCGGCGTAGCGTGCCTGATTTCTTCGGCGCCTTGCGCGGAAAGGTCTCCTGATCGCCCCGCATGCGGGCGGCGCAGTCGTCGTTGAGCGGACACAGCGCGCAGGCCGGTTTCTTCGGCGTGCAAATCGAGGAGCCGAAATCCATCAGCGCCTGAGCGCTATCGCCGGCGCGTGACTGGTTGTCACCGGCACGCGACGGTCGGAGCAGCGTCGCCGCCAATTGCTGGATCAGCGGCTTGGCCTGCGGCAGCGGCTCCTCGACGGCGTAGAGCCGCGACACCACGCGCTCGATATTGCCGTCGACCGGCATGGTGTGGCGATCGAACGCAATCGCGGCGATCGCGGCCGCCGTGTACGGCCCGATCCCGGGCAGCGTGCGCAGCCGTTCCTCGGTGTCGGGAAACACGCCGCCATGATCGCGCAACACCGCCACCGCGCAGGCATGCAAATTGCGCGCGCGCGAGTAATAGCCGAGCCCGGCCCACATCCGCAGCACGTCGTCGAGCGATGCGCGGCCCATCGCCTCGACGTCGGGCCAGCGCGCGACGAACTTTTCGAAATACGGACCTACCGTCTTGACGCCGGTCTGCTGCAGCATGATCTCCGACAGCCAGACCCGGTACGGCTCGGCGTGCTCCCCGGCCGGCGGCCGCCACGGCAGCCGGCGGCGATGGCGGTCATACCATTCCAGCAGCAGCGCCGGACGCAGGCCCGCTCTGGATGCGGCCCCTCGTCCTGATGGCTTGGCGATCGCTGGAGAACTCATGAAGCCGATTTAGTACCTGAGCGCGCCACGTCGTGCCCGTGCTTGTCGCGGGCATCCACGTCTTTCTTCACGGAACCGGCCTGCGCCATGATATAACGCCCCCATGTCCAAGATCTCCAAACCCGGCCCGATCAGCGCCAAGCCGCTTTCCGTCCTGCTCAGCGACGTGTTTGCCGACGCCTATGCCAAGCAGGGCTTTGCCGCGCGCGAACTGGTCACGCGCTGGGCGGAGATCGCCGGCCCGGAAATCGCCCGACATTCGGAACCGCTGAAGATCCAGTGGCCGCGGCCGGTCGAGGGCCAGCCGCAGGAACCGGCCACGCTGGTGCTGCGGGTCGAAGGTCCGATGGCGCTGGAAATCCAGCACGCCTCGGACGCCCTGCTGCAGCGGGTCAACCGCTTCTTCGGCTGGAGCGCGGTCGGCCGGCTGGCGCTGCGTCAGGGGCCGCTGTCACGGCAGGATCGCCCCATCCGCCCCCGGCCACCCGACGCCCGCGCGGTGGCCAAAGTCGCCGAAACGCTTTCCGCCGTCGAGGACGAGGAATTGCGCGCCGCGCTGGCGCGGCTCGGCGCATCGATCAAGTGAAATTGAGCCCGCCGCGAGGCCCGGCGATGGCGGCCCGCCATTGCCACAATTGCGGTTTCAAGCTAGCGAACACGTCTTCTATAGGTTTCTTTGGGCGTGAACGCGCCAATCCGGGAGCAAACCCTTGATCATCACGCGCCGCGCCTTCACTGCCGCCCTGTCCCTGACCGGGCTTGCCGCTCTCGCCGGTTTCTCGCCGCTGCGCCTGATCACCGGCGCGATGGCGCAAAGCGCTTCCGACGTTGCCAAACCGGTCTCGCTGCCGGACATGGCGATCGGACCCGCTGACGCCTCAGTGACGATTACCGAATACGCTTCGATGACCTGCCCGCATTGCGCGGCCTTCAACGCCGAGGTGTTTCCGAAGATCAAGGCGGCCTATGTCGACACCGGCAAGGTGCGCTACATTTTCCGCGAATTCCCGCTCGACATCAAAGCCGCGGCAGGGTCGATGCTGGCGCGCTGCATCGCCAAGGACGATGCCTCGAAGTATTTCACCGTCGTCGACCTGCTGTTCAAGCAGCAGAGCGACTGGGTGATGAAGAACACCACCGAAACCCTGACCCGGATCGGCAAGCAGGCCGGCCTCAGCCAGCAGGGCGTCGAGGACTGCCTCAAGGACCAGGCGCTGCTCGACAAGATCGCCGCCGATCAGAAGTACGCCACCGACGTGCTCAAGGTGAATTCGACGCCGACCTTCTTCATCAACGGCGAGGTCATCAAGGGCGAAGCGTCGTTCGATGAATTCGACAAGAAGATCAAATCGATGCTGAAGAGCTGATTCGCTCGCGCGCGATCTGGCCTGTCAAAAAAGACCCATAAAAATCTTGGGATAAAGGCTTCATAAAAGCCCACAAAAGGCTCGATAAAAGCCTTGATAAAAGCCTTGGGAAAAGCCCCGGGCGACGGTTGCCCTTCGGGCCCGGTCTCGCCATTGTCGGATCCCAGAGAGCCGCAATGCGACTCACCCACACACCGACATTGCCTTCTATGGTATTGTCACGGCAGGGAGATTTGTGTCCTGCCAACAGAGTACCGTGTCCATGAAACTCACGCGCCTTCGCCTCCACGGTTTCAAATCCTTCGTAGAACCCACCGACTTCATGATCGAGCCGGGCCTGACCGGCGTGGTCGGACCGAACGGCTGCGGCAAATCCAATCTGGTGGAAGCGTTGCGTTGGGCGATGGGCGAGACCTCGCACAAATCGCTGCGCGCCGCCGACATGGACGCGGTGATCTTCGCGGGTTCCGGCAACCGGCCCTCGCGGAACCACGCCGAAGTGGTGATGACGATCGACAATTCCGATCGCACCGCGCCCTCCGCGGTGAACGACCGCGAGATTCTGGAAATCTCGCGCCGGATCGAACGCGAAGCAGGCTCGGTCTATCGGATCAATGGCCGCGACGTGCGCGCCCGTGACGTGCAAATCCTGTTCGCCGACGCCGCCACCGGCGCGCGCTCGCCCGCACTGGTCCACCAAGGTAAGATCGGCGAGATCATTCAGGCGAAACCCGAACAGCGCCGCCGCGTGCTGGAAGATGCCGCCGGCGTCGCCGGGCTGCATGCCCGCCGCCACGAGGCGGAACTGCGGCTGAAGGCGGCCGAAACCAACCTCACCCGCGTCGAAGACGTGATCGGGCAATTGGCCGGACAGGTCGAAGGCCTGAAGAAGCAGGCGCGCCAGGCGATCCGCTATCGCGAAGTGGCGGCCAAGGTGCGCAAGGCCGAGGCCACGCTGTTCCATCTGCGCTGGCTGGAGGCCAATTCCGACGTCGCCGAAGCTGGCCGCGTCCACGACCTCAGCGTCCGCGAGATGGCCGAGCGCACCGGCGAGCAGGCGGAAGCCGCCCGCATCCAGGCCATCCGCGCCTCCGAATTGCCGGCGCTGCGCGAAGGCGAAGCCCGTGCCGCGGCAGGCCTGCAGCGCCTCACCAATGCGCGCGAAACGCTCGACCGCGAGGAAGAGCGCGCCAAGGAGCGCGTCGCCGAGCTCGATCGCCGGCTGACGCAATTCTCCGCCGACATCGCCCGCGAACAGCAGCAATCCGCCGACGCCGCAGTCGCGCTGCAACGGCTCAATGTCGAAGATGCCGAGCTGAAGGAAGAGATCAAGTCGCGCGTCGAGAAGCGCAGCGGCGTCGACGAACGCGTGTCGGAAGCTGAAGGCACGCTGGCCAATGCCGAGCGGCTGTTCACCGAGCTGACCACCGCGCTTGCCGATCTCACCGCCAAGCGCCGGCAACTCGAAGCCGGCGTGCGCACCCATCAGGAGCGCGTGGCGCGGCTCGATCAGGAAATCGCCGGCGTCCGCCGTGAGGAAGAGAAGCTGGCGCAGGAAACCAGCGGCCTCGGCGACCTCGCCGAGTTCGCCGGCATCATGGAGACCGCACAGGAACATCTCGCGCAGTCCGAAGCCGCCGCGCAAGCCAGCGAAGCCGGCCACGTTACCGCGCGCGCAAAGCTGGAATCCTCCCGCGCGCCGCTGAACGAGGCCGACAAGCGCGTGCAGCGGCTCGAGACCGAAGCCCGCACGATCTCAAAGCTCGTCAATGGCGAAACCAAGAATCTGTGGCCGCCGATCATCGACGGCGTCACCGTCGCCAAGGGCTATGAGAAGGCCTTGGGCGCCGCTTTGGGCGACGATCTCGACGCGCCGGTCGACCCATCGGCGCCGATGCGCTGGACCAATTCTGGCGTCACCGAGGGCGATCCGTCGTTGCCCGATGGCGTCGAGTCGCTGGCTTCGGTGGTCGATGCGCCGACCGAACTGGCGCGGCGTCTGGCGCAGATCGGCGTCGTCGCCAAGGAGCGCGGCGCCGAACTGGTGTCGCAGTTAAAGACCGGCCAGCGGCTGGTGTCGCTGGAAGGCGATGTCTGGCGCTGGGACGGCTTTGTCGCCGCGGCCCATGCGCCGACCGGTGCTGCACGCCGCCTCGCCGAACGGGCACGGCTGGTCGATATCGAGAGCGAACTCGAGCTGGCCCGCGCCGAAGCCACCGCCAAGCGTCAGGCGCTGGAGAGCGCCGAAACCGAGCTGAAGATCGCCTCCGCCGCCGAGACCTCCGCGCGCGACGCCTGGCGCGCCGCCCAGCGCGAGGCCGACGCCGCGCGCGAGCGCCACGCCAATACCGAACGCGAAATCAACCGCCACGCCGCGCGCAAATCGGCGCTGACCGAGGCGCACAGCCGGCTCGATGCCGACCGCGCCGAGGCCGTCGGCGCCCATGAGACCGCGACCGCGGCGCTGGATGAGTTGCCGCCGAGCCTCGAAGCCGAAGAAAAATTGGCCGCCGTCCGGAGCGACATCGAGGGACATCGCCGCCTTGCCGCGCAGGTGCGCGCCGAAGCCCAGGCGCTGGCGCGCGAAGCCGAACTGGCCGACCGCCGGCTGCAGGCCATCGTGGCCGAGCAGAACCAGTGGAATACGCGCATGGAAGGCGCGGCCTCGCAGATCGGTACCATCGAGGCCCGCGTCACCGAAGTCACGGCCGAGCGCGCCGAGCTTGAGGACGCGCCGGCACTGTTCGCGCAAAAGCGCCGCGCGCTGATCGGCGAAATCGAGTCTGCCGAGAGCGCCCGTCGCGCCGCAGCGGACATGCTGGCCACCGCCGAGAACGCGATGGCGGAAACCGACCGTGCCGCGAAAATCTCGCTGGAAGCGCTGTCGAGCGCCCGCGAAGCCTGCGCCCGCGCCGAGGAACGCATGGAAGGCGCCCGGCGCCGGCTCGCCGATGTCGAACGCGAAATCCACGACATGCTCGAAGTCGAGCCGCATGCGGTGGCCGGCATGGCCGAAATCACGCCGGAAACCGAGCTGCCGCCGCTGGCGGAGATCGAGGAAAATCTCGAGAAGCTGCGTCGCGATCGCGAACGGCTCGGCGCGGTCAATCTGCGCGCCGAGGAAGAATTGCGTGAAGTCGAAGTCCAGCACACCTCGCTGACCACCGAGCGCGACGATCTGGTGGAAGCCATCAAGCGGTTGCGCCAGGGCATTCAGAGCCTCAACCGCGAGGCGCGCGAGCGCCTGTTGACCTCGTTCGAGATCGTCAACACCCACTTCAAGCGGATGTTCGTCGAACTGTTCGGTGGTGGCGAAGCGGCCTTGCACCTGATCGAGAGCGACGACCCACTCGAGGCCGGCTTGGAAATCATCGCCAAGCCGCCCGGCAAGAAGCCGCAGACGCTCTCGCTGCTGTCGGGCGGTGAGCAGGCGCTGACCGCGCTGGCGCTGATCTTCGCGGTGTTCCTCACCAACCCGTCGCCGATCTGCGTGCTGGACGAAGTCGACGCGCCGCTCGACGACCATAACGTCGAGCGTTACTGCAACCTGCTGCATGAAATGACCGCGACCACCGAAACGCGCTTCATCATCATCACGCATAACCCGATCACGATGGCGCGGATGAACCGGCTGTTCGGCGTCACCATGGCCGAACGCGGCGTCTCGCAACTGGTCTCGGTCGCGCTCGACGAAGCGGTGAAGATCCTCGATCAGCACGTGGCGTAATGATAGTGTCATCCCCGCGCAACGGCTTCGCCGTTGTCGCTGGAGGAGCCGCGCATTGCACGGCGCCTCGAAGGATCGCTGCACGTGACGCTGCCGTCCTTCGAGGCTCGCAAGGGCTCGCACCTCAGGACGACGGCTGTCGAGATGACCTCACCCGACCTTCCCGCCGAACTCAAAGCCGCGCTGGACGCACGGCTGCACGGCCTGTCGCGCAACGACGCGGCTGAACGCGCCGCCGCGATCTCGCAGACCTATCGCGGCGGCGGCAACTCCGCCGCGATCCGCTCCGAGGCCGACGCACTGGCCTATGCGCTGGCGCGAATGCCCGCGACCTATGCCGCCGTCACCGCCAGCCTGAATGCGCTCGGCGAGCTCAGGCCGGATTTTGCGCCGCTCGCCCTGCTCGATGTCGGCGCCGGACCCGGCACCGCCACATGGGCCGCCGCCGAAGCGTTACCGTCGCTGCAGCGTTTTACCTTGCTCGATGCCAACGCCGCCTTGCGCGCGCTGGCGCTCGATCTCGGCCGCGACGCCCATCGCCTGCGCGACATGGATTATCAACGCGGCGACGCCCGCAACGCGCTGGCCAATGCCGACGCCGCCGACCTCGTGGTGGCGAGCTATGTGATCGGCGAGATGGATGAGGCCGAACGGCGGGCGCTGACCGAACTGATGTGGGCCAAAACCCGCGACACCCTGCTGGTGATCGAGCCCGGCACGCCCCAGGGCTATGCGCGGATCATCGCGCTGCGGCAGCAATTGATTGCATCGGGCGCGCATGTCGCCGCACCCTGCCCGCATGACGGCGAATGTCCGCTTGCAGCGCCCGACTGGTGTCATTTCACCCAACGCCTGCAGCGTTCGCAGGCGCACAAGCAGATCAAGGGCGCCGAGCTTCCGTTCGAGGACGAAAAATTCAGCTATGTCGCGCTGACGCGTACGCCCATTCCATCGCGGCCGTCCCGCGTGCTGGCGCAGCCCGTCGTCAGCAAGGTCGAGGTGACGGCAAAGCTCTGCACGCCGGACGGCCTGGAGATGGCGCATGTGGCCCGCCGCGCCAAGACCGATTACGCCCGCGCCCGCCGCTGGCGCTGGGGCGACGCGGTGATTGAATAGCAAATGCTAACCACGGGTCGTCCCGGCCTTGCGCCGGGACCCATAACCCCTGGCGCCATTGATGGAAGAAGGCATCCACTCCAATGCCCGAACGAGAATCCGCGGCGTATGGGTCCCGGCGCCTTACGCGCAATTGCGCGCCAGGCCGGGACGACGTGGTGTTGGCTTTGAACTTAACCCTGCCTGACGCCGACTAACCGGGTGTCCACGTCGTGCGGGCTGCCGCGCGGCGTTATTTTCGTCTAGGTTGCCTTTTCGTCTGGGTTGCCCCGCATTCGTCGTCCCACCAGGAGTTTTGCCATGTCGACCGGCTGGATCGTTCTCGGCGTCATCGTTGTTCTCGTTCTTTTCGCGTTTGCCGCCTACAACCGCCTCGTCGCGCTGGGTCAGCGCGTCAACCAGGCGTTCGCCGACATCGATGTGCAGCTCAAGCAACGCCACGATCTGGTCCCGAACCTGGTCGAGACCGTGAAGGGCTATGCCGCGCATGAGCGGGGCACGCTGGACGATGTCATCAAGGCGCGAGGTGCGGCGATGTCCGCCCAGGGACCGGCGCAGGTCTCCGCCGCCGAAAACCAGCTCAGCGGTGCGCTCGGCAAGCTGATCGCACTGTCGGAGGCCTATCCGGACCTCAAAGCCAACACCAACTTCCAGCAACTGGCCGGCGAATTGGCCGACCTCGAAAACAAGATCGCCGCCAGCCGCCGCTTCTTCAACAACGCGGTCCAGGAATACAACACCGGCATCCAGCAGATGCCGGCCGCCTTGTTCGCCGGCATGTTCGGCTTCACCCGCAAGGATTTCTTCGACCTCGGCGCCAGCCGCACCGAAGTCGAGCAGGCGCCGACGGTGAAGTTCTAGTCTCCAGCGCGTCCCGGCAGAGCAGCGCATCATGGCCGCCTACGGTCTTTATACGCACATCGCATCGAACAAATTCCGTTCGATGCTGCTGCTCGCCGGGCTGTTTCTGCTGGTCTATGTGATCGTCTATGCCGGCGCGCTGGTCATCGAAGTCCTCAACAACGGCGACGGGACGGTCGATTATTATCTCAAGGTCGCGCTGTTCGACGTGATCCGGACGCTGCCCTATTCGACCGGGGCCGCGCTGCTATGGATCGTGATCGCCTATTTCTTCCACCAGAAGATCATCGACGCCGTGACCGGCGGCGAGGACGTCACGCGCCAGCAGGAGCCGCGGCTGTATAATCTGCTGGAGAACCTCTGCATCTCGCGCGGCATTACGATGCCGAAGCTGAAGATCGTGGACAGCGATGCGCTGAACGCCTACGCGACCGGCCTGAACCAGCGGCAATATGCCGTCACCGTGACGCGAGGCCTGCTGAATGCGCTGAACGATCAGGAGATCGAATCCGTACTCGGCCACGAACTGACCCACATCCGCAACGGCGACGTGCAGATGATGGTGATCGCGGTGATCATCGCCGGCGTGGTCGGCTTCTTCGCCGAGCTGTTGTTCCGCGGCTTCTTCAATTTCGGCAATTACGGCTGGAGTTCCGGCCGCGGTTCGTCCTGGTCGTCCTCCTCATCATCGTCGTCCTCTTCCTCGGATAGCGGCGGCGACCGCAAAGGGTCGGGCGGAGCGGCGATCATTATCATCATCGTCGCGGTCGCGTTGATCGCGCTGGCGTGGCTGCTGTCGCAACTGGTGCGGCTGGCGCTGTCGCGATCGCGCGAATTGCTGGCCGATGCCGGATCGGTCGAACTGACCAAAAATCCGGATGCCATGATCTCGGCGTTGCGCAAGATCGAAGGCCGCGGCGAGCTTCCGGGCGCGACTTCGGCGGTGATGGAATTATGCCTCGACAACCCGCGCGAGGGCTTTTCCGACCTGTTCGCCACCCACCCCTCGGTGGAAAGCCGGGTGCAGGCGCTGGTGAAATATGCTGGCGGCCACGACCCGGGTCCGCTGGCCTTGCCGTCGGTCGCCGCGCCCGACGACCCGCCGACCCAGGACGGTCAGGTTCCGCCGGCATTGCCGTCGGGGCGATGGGGTTCGCCCGGCGACCCGGCCGGCGCGCCACAAGGAACGCCTCAGGGAACGCCGGCCCCGCCCGCAGGTCCTTGGGGCAGTGCCGCCGGCCCGTGGGGACGCCGCTAGCGCACGCTTCAACTGAGTTGAATTGCGCTCCAGCATCATCCTTTTGTTTGAGCATGATCTTTTTACGAGAATCGGTTTCCACTTTTCCGGATCATGCTCTAGCGTTTCGACCCTCCGGAGTGTTATCGACGTCGGCGGGGAATATCCCAGGCGGTTGTCTAAAGAATTGAATTCTCCCTTGTTTCTGCCATGTTCGCGCCCAAAGCAGGCACAGGGACAATATGGCCGCTTTTAGCGGTCCGCGGGCGCGCGGGAAGTTCAAGGGAAGTTCATGTCAAAGCCGGTAGTGATCGTGGTGGGCGCCGACAAAGGCGGGGTCGGCAAGACCACGGTGTCGCGCACCCTCTTGGACTATTTCAGCGCCAATAACGTGCCGACCCGCGCCTTCGATACGGAATCGCCGCGCGGCACGCTGAAGCGCTTTCACCCCGAGATCACCGAAATCGTCGACATGACGACGACCTCGGACCAGATGAAGATCTTCGATACGCTGAACGCCGCCAGCCCCTCGGTGACCGTGATCGACGTTCGCGCCGGACTGTTATCGCCGGCGCTCGCCTCGTTGCGCGACATCGGCTTCCTCGATGCCGCCAAGACCGGCCAGATCACCTTCGCGGTCTTCCATATACTGGGACCCTCGATCGCATCATTGGACGAAATCGCCGAGACCGCGAATTTCATGAGCGGCGCCAAATATTTCCTGGTGAAGAACTTCATCAACGACACCCAGTTCTTCCAGTGGGACCAGGCGACCTACAATTCCTATTTCCATCGCATCAAGGATGCGACCGATCTCACGATCCCGAAGCTCAACGAAATGGCCTATGAGCAGGTCGAGGTCTCCTCGGTGCCGTTCCTCAAGTTCGTCGCCAACAAGGGCGTGCACGACGAGGCCGCGAACTACTCCTTCGTGCTGCGCGGCTATGTCCGGCACTGGCTCGCCAATGTCTGGAGCGAATTCGACCGCATCAAGCTGACCGACCTGGTCGGCGGCGGCAAATCGACCGCCCGCGGCGGCGAAAAATAATTGCGCGGCGACCGGGATTAGGCTGGATTGGGCGCAAAATACGCCTGATATAGCCCGCGATGAGCCATACGCCCGTCTACATCATCTGCTCGCCCCGCCCGCTCGTCGGCAAAACGCTGATGGCGCGGCTGCTCAGCGAGTTCCTGCTGCTGAAAAACGGCACGGTCGTCTCCTTCGACGTCAATCTGAAGGAGCCGTCGCTGCTGGACTATCTGCCGACACGACCGAGACCGCCGACGTCATCGACACCTACGGCAAGATGCAGCTGATGGACCGCCTGATCGTCGATGACGGCGTCGCCAAGGTGATCGACCTCGGCTTCCACGCCTTCGACGAGTTCTTCAAGATGTCCGACGAGATCGGCTTCCTGAAGGAAGCCGCACGGCGCCGCGTGGCGCCGATCATCCTGTTCGTGGCCGATACCGATCGCGTCTCGGTCCGCGGGCACGAAACTCTGCGTCAGCAGATTCCGCCGGGCTCGCTGGTTACGATCGACAATGAACATGTGGTGCGCGGCGAGCTACCCGCGGAGATGGCGCGCGGCCGGGTGTTGCGGATCCGCGCGCTGCCGCCATTTCTCAAGACCTATATCGACCGGCTGAGTTTCTCGTTCACCGATTATTTGCGCCACGAGAAGGATTCATCGACCGAGCTGCACCAATGGATCCGGCGCAACTATCTCGGCTTTCGCGAACTGGAACTGAAGCTGATCCTGCAGCGGTAATCGCTCCCCTCTCGTCGTCCCGGCCCGGCGCGCAATTGCGCGTAAGGCGCCGGGACCCATACGCCGAGGATTTTGCGTTCAGGCGCGGTGTTGCAACCTCGCCCCTCAATATCAAAGCCAGGGGTTATGGGTCCCCGCGTTCGCGGGGACGACCCGTGGCAGATGCGTGTAAGCTAAGTTCCCTCAATGCCCGTCGAACGCCATCAGCGTTCGCACCGGCACATCCATCGCGCGCAATTTGGCGGCGCCGCCGAGATCCGGCAGGTCGATGATGAAGCAGGCCGCGACCACGTCGGCGCCGATCTGGCGCAGCAATTTCACCGCGCCCTCCGCGGTGCCGCCGGTGGCGATGAGATCGTCGACCAGAATGACGCGCTCGCCGGGCAGGATGGCGTCGGCGTGCATCTCCATCTCGTCGAGACCGTATTCGAGCGAATAGGCGATCCGCACCGTGGTGTGCGGCAGCTTGCCCTTCTTGCGGATCGGCACGAAGCCGGCGGAGACCTGATGCGCCACCGCGCCGCCGAGGATGAAGCCTCGCGCCTCGATGCCGGCGACCTTGTCGATCTTGTTGCCGGCCCAGGGATGCACCAGCTCATCGACGGCGCGGCGGAACGCGCGCGCATTGCCGAGCAGCGTGGTGATGTCGTGGAACAGGATTCCCGGCTTCGGATAGTCGGGAATGCTGCGGACGGCGGCCTTCAGGTCGAGGTCAAAAGTCATTGGTGTCTCTTCTAAAACTGATTAATCGGCATTCTATTTCGTTCGTCATTGCGAGCCACCGGGTCGGCGCAAAGCGCCGCCCGATGACAGGCTCCGCGAAGCAATCCAGAGCAGCAGGCTCAACTGGATTGCTTCGACGGCCCTCTCAATTGCCCCCCACGCCCAGCCGGAAGGCATTTTCGACGATGCGCAGGCCGACTTCGCCGCCAAGCGACATCAGCGATTCCGGATGGAATTGCACGCCGCCGACCGGCAGGGTCTTGTGTTCGATCGCCATCGCCACGCCATCCTCGGTGCTCGCGGTGACCGTCAGCACGTCCGGCATGCTGTCGCGCTCGACATAGAGCGAATGATAGCGGCCGATCACGATCTCATTGGGCAGGTTCCGCATCAGCCGTCCGCCGCGCACCTCAACCCGCGACGGCCGTCCATGCGCAGGCTGGCCGAGCTGCCCCAACTGGCCGCCGAAATATTCGCCGATCGCCTGCACGCCGAGGCAGACGCCGAACACCGGCAGTTTCCTGGCCAGCGCCGTATCGATGGTTTTGGCAATCCCGAAATCTTCCGGCCTGCCCGGACCCGGCGACAGCACCAGCAGATCGTATTCTTTGGTGCTCAGCATCTGCTGGGCATGGACGTAGCGGACCACGGTGACGGCGGCGCCGACCTGCCGAAAATAATCCGCCAGCATATGCACAAAGCTGTCGTCATGATCGATCAGCAGCACGCGCTTGCCGGAACCGGTCGCGTCGGGCGCGAACGCCGACAACGGCTTTGGCGGATCGCCGCGCAGCGCCTGAAACAACGCCGCCGCCTTGACCTGGCATTCGCGGTCCTCGGCCGCGGGGTCTGAATCGAACAGGCAGGTGGCGCCGACCCGTACCTCGGCGAGGCCATCCTTCATGCGGATGGTCCGGATCGTGAGCCCGGTATTGATGCTGCCGTCGAAATTGACCGCGCCGATCGCGCCGGCATACCAGCGCCGCGACGAGCGCTCATTGTCCTCGACGAACTGCATCGCCCATAATTTCGGCGCGCCCGTCACCGTCACCGCCCAGGCGTGGGTCAGGAACGCATCGAGCGAGTCGAAGCCCGGCCGCAGGATGCCTTCGACATGATCGACGGTGTGGAACAATTTCGAATAGGTTTCGATCTGCCGCCGCGCCAGCACCTTGATGCTGCCGGGCACGCAGACGCGCGCCTTGTCGTTGCGATCGACGTCGGTGCACATGTTGAGTTCGAATTCGTCTTTTTCCGAATTCAGCAATTGCCGGATCTGCTCGGCGTCGCCGATCGCATCGGAGCCGCGGGCGATGGTGCCCGAAATCGGACAGGTCTCGACCCGCCGCCCGTCGGAGCGCACGAACATTTCCGGCGACGCCGACACCAGGAATTCGCCGTCGCCGAGATTCATCAGCGCGCCATAGGGCGACGGGTTGATCCGGCACAGCCGCTGGAACACTTCCGCCGGCGAGCGCTCGCAGGGTTCGGCGAACAATTGCCCCGGCACCGCCTCGAACAGATCGCCGCGGGCAAACGCGGCGCGCGCGGTCTCCACCGTGGCCTGATATTCGCCGGGCGCGTGATCGGCAAACCCTTGCCGCGGCGACTTCGCGTAGACGCTTTCGTCCGACGTGCGAGGCAGGCCCTCGGTGGATTTGCCGTTCCAGGCGAACTCATACGACAGCACCACACCGCGCCCGGTGGCGCGGTCATAGGCCAGCAGGCGATCCGGCACGTACAGCACGATATCGCGCTGATCGGATTCGCGGGCACGCTTCTGCACGAGGTCCTCGATCTGGAAGACGAGATCGTAGGCGAAGGCGCCGAACAGGCCGAGCATCGGATCGTCATTGGCGCCGAGTGCGGCCACGAGGTCGCGCACCAGCGACATCACGCTGGCGCGGCGGGTGCGCTGGTCCTCATCGACCGGCGCCGCACCGCGCACGATATGGCCGGCAAGACGCGTGGCGGCTTTTTCCGAGATGACGACGCAGGGCTCGCGCAGCACGTCAGCGAGAAAGGCGATCAGCACCTCGCCCCGCGCATTCAGCGCCTGCAGCGAAAAGTTGGCGCCGGCGGTTTCCAGCACCAGCGACGGATCGGAAAAGCCGAGGTCAAAGCTCTCATAGCGGCCCGGCACCGTGGTGCCCGACGACAGCACCACGCCGCGGCGGCGGTCGAGCAGATCGATCAAATCATCCAGCCGGTTGGCGCCGCCGGTGAACTGTTCGACCGACCGCGTCACCGCGAGACCGCCGCGGGTGCGGTATTCGCTATGGGCGGGAAGCGAGAAGGCTGTCCTGTTCATGTGATCCTCTTACGAAACTTGCCGAGGGAACGCCACACAGGACAAACGAAAGGACCGTCGCGCTGCGATGACGGCCTTGGACGATTGGAGAAAATGAAATCGCACGGCCACCTTCAGAAGGTGCGCCACCACAGACGGTTTTGGCAGACGACGGTGCTCATGGGCGAAGTAAACACATGGTAGCGACGGTTCGTCAAGGCATGCCGCCGGGGGCGCCCAACCCCGGGACCACGGTTCCGGAGGCCCCTTTTGGGTTTGGTGAAACACAAAATATGCGTAGGATTTGAGCACGCGCGACGCCATCAACGATCGAGCGACGGAGGCACCAAATGCCGGCTCAGGGAGCAATACAGGCTTTGGGATATGTCGGGTTCGGGTCGGCCGATCTGGACGGCTGGCGCCAGTTCGGGACCGGGCTGGTTGGGCTGCAGGCGGTGGAGCGCAGCCCTTCGTTGCTGGCCTTCCGGATGGACGACCGCAAACAACGCATCGTGATCGACCGTTCGATGCCGGACGGCGCGCGCTTCTTCGGCTGGGAGCTGGCCGATGCGGCGGCGCTGGACCGGCTCGCGGCCCGGCTGCAAGCCGCCAGGATCGATGTCACCGCCGAGCCGCAAACGCTGGCCGACACCAGGCGCGTCCGCGGCCTGATTTCATTTCGCGATCCGGCCGGCAATCGGCTGGAGGCGTTTTACGGCGCCGAGATCGCCGATACGCCGTTCAGCCCGGGACGTTCGATTTCCGGCTTCCGTACCGGTCCGCTCGGCGTCGGCCATGCCGTGCTGACGGTCGAGAACATCGACACGATGATGGCGTTCTATGTCGACGTGCTCGGCTTCGGGCTCAGCGACTACATCGAAAAGCCATTCCGCGCCTACTTCTTTCACGTCAACGCCCGGCATCACAGCCTGGCGCTGATCGAGACCGGCAAGAACGGCATGCATCATCTGATGGTCGAACTGTTTTCGCTCGACGATGTCGGCCAGTGTTACGACATTGCCCTGACCGAACCGGAGCGCGTCAACGTTACGCTGGGACGGCACACCAACGATCTCATGACGTCGTTTTATGCGAAGACGCCGTCGTCGTTCATGGTCGAGTGCGGCTGGGGCGGCCGCGATATCGAACCCAAGACATGGCAACCGTTCGAAGTGACGGCCGGCCCAAGCCTGTGGGGCCACGAGCGCGTCTGGCTGCCGCCCGCCGACCGCGAAGTCGCCCGCGAGATGCGAATGCGCGCGGCAGCGAGCGGCCTGCGCGCCCCGGTGCAGGTCATGGACGGCAATTACAAGCTATTGTCGGGGACATGCCCGTGGTGGGACGGCGTCAGCGGCAAGGGGTAACGATAGGTCAACACCCGCGTCGTCCCTGCGCACGCAGGGACGACCACCGCTTTTTATAATCTCACCCCAGATGCTTCCTGAAAAACTCGGTGGCACGGCCCCAGGCCAATTCCGCGCACTCTCGATCGTGCACCGACAGGCGCTGCTCGTTGCCGAAGCCGTGCTCGGCGTCATAGCGGAACAGCTCCAGCGATTTGCCGGCGGCCTGCATCGCCTTCTCAAAACCATCGACCAGTTGCGGCGTGCACCAGTCGTCCTTGTTGGCAAAATGGCCCTGCAGCGGAATCTTGACGTCCGCCGGTTTCGCCGCCTGCTCCGGCGGAATGCCGTAGAACACCACGCCGGCTGCGAGCTCCGGGATCTTGGTGGCGCCGATGATGGTCACCGCGCCGCCGAGGCAGAAGCCGGTCAGGCCGACCTTGGCACTGTTTCGCGAAAGATATTGGACGGCGCCACGTACGGTCTGCGTGGTGGCATCCATGAAATCCAGCGAGTTCATCTCTTTGCCGGCGGCGTCGGTGTCGTGATAGGGCACCACCTTGCCCTTGTAGAGATCGGGCGCCAGCGCATCGAAGCCGGCCAGCGCGAAGCGGTCGCACATTCCCTTGATCTGCTCCTGCAGTCCCCACCACTCCTGGATCACCACCACGCCCGGCGCGTTGCCGCGCGCGGCATTGGCGAGATAGCCGTTGGCATCCTTGCCGTCGGGACGTTTGAACGTAATGCTGGTGCCCATGGGGTCCTCCGATAATTGCTTGGGGCCGTCCGACTGGCCGCTATTTTGTCCGCAGCGGGGTCGGGACGCAATCAGACTTATGCGATGCAACCGCATCTCGCCACACACACTGCCGTCATCCCCGCGTATACTCGGGTAACAAAAAAGCCCCCGCAGGGGCTTTTCCGAATTCGTCAGTCTGCCTGGCGCGATTAGTGCGCGTTGGCCCAAACCTTCTTCTTGGTGAAGTACATCAGGCCGGCGAACAGGATCAGGAACACGAACACCTGCATGCCGATCCGCTTGCGCGCTTCCATGTGCGGCTCGGCGGCCCACATCAGGAACGTGGTGACGTCCTTGGCGTATTGCGCGACGGTTGCCGGCGAGCCATCGTCAAACGTCACCTGACCGTCGCTGAGCGGCTTCGGCATCTTGATGGCGTGGCCCGGGAAATATTTGTTGTAGTAGGTGCCCTCGGGAATCGTGACACCTGCCGGCGGCTTGTCCTCAAACCCCTGCAGGACCGCATCGACGTAATTCGGGCCCTGCTCCTGGAACTGGGTGAAGAAGTCGAAGATGAATTGCGGGAAGCCGCGCTCATAGGACCGCGCCTTGGTGATCAGCGACAGGTCCGGAGGGAGGCCGCCCGCGTTGGCGGCGCGCGCCGCCTGGTCGTTCGGGAACGGCGCGGGGAAGTAGTCGGCAGCCCGGCCCGGCCGCTCGAACATCTCGCCCTGATCGTTCGGGCCGTCCTTGATCTTGTAGTCGGAAGCGAATGCCGCCGCCTGCGCCGCGGAATAACCGGGGCCGCCGGGATCGGCGAGATTGCGGAACGCGATGTAGTTCAGCGAGTGACAAGCGGAGCAGACTTCCTTGTAGACCTTCAGGCCACGCTGCAACGAGCCGCGATCGTACTTGCCGAACGGGCCGGCGAACGACCAATTCTGCGACGGCGGCACGAATTCGTCTTCGGCCGCCTTGGCGTTCTGTGCGCTACCCGCGAACAGCGCGCCGGCGAGCGCAAACATGATCAAGGCCGAGGCCGCCACCGACTTGCCCCTGCTCTTGGCCAGCACGTCTTCGGCGATCGAGTTCGGAACCGGCCGCGGCGTTTCGATCCGGCTGAGCAACGGCAGCAGGATCAGGAAGTAGGCGAAGTAGCAGAAGGTCAGGATACGGCCGGCGATCACATAGATGCCTTCCGGCGGCTGCGCGCCGAGATAGCCGAGCAGCACGCAGACCACGACGAAGATCCAGAAGAACTGCTTCGCCAGCGGACGATATTTCGACGAACGCGTCTTGGCGCTGTCGAGCCAAGGCAGGAACGCCAGCACGATGATCGCCGAGAACATCGCGATCACGCCCGCAAGCTTGTTCGGGATCGAACGCAGGATCGCGTAGAACGGCAGGTAATACCATTCCGGCACGATGTGCATCGGCGTGACGCCGGGATTGGCGGGAATGTAGTTGTCGGCATCGCCGAGATAGTTCGGCATGTAGAAGATGAACCAGGCAAAGAACAGCATGAAGCAGGCGACGCCGAACGCATCCTTGATGGTCGCGTAGGGCGTGAACGGCACGGTGTCCTTTTCGGTCTTCGCCTCAACGCCGGCCGGATTGTTCTGGCCCGCGACGTGCAGCGCCCAGATGTGCAGCACCACGACGCCGGCGATCACGAACGGCAGCAGATAATGCAGCGAGAAGAAGCGGTTCAAGGTCGGATTGCCGACCGAATAGCCGCCCCACAGCAAGGTCACGATGCTGTCGCCGACATAGGGAATGGCGGAGAACAGATTGGTGATGACGGTCGCACCCCAGAAGCTCATCTGGCCCCAGGGCAGCACGTAGCCCATGAAACCGGTGGCCATCATCAGGAGGTAGATGATGACGCCGAGGATCCAGAGGATTTCGCGCGGCTCCTTGTATGACCCGTAATACAGGCCGCGGAACATGTGGATGTAGACGGCGAAGAAGAACATCGAGGCGCCGGCCGCATGGATGTTACGCAACATCCAGCCGTAGTTGACGTCGCGGACGATGGCTTCGACCGATTTGAAGGCCAGATCCGCATTCGGCGTGTAATGCATCGCCAGGATGACGCCGGTCAGGATTTGCACCCCGAGCATCATCGAAAGGATGGCACCGAAGGTCCACCAGTAATTCAGGTTGCGCGGCGTCGGATAGGCCACGAACGAGGAATGGACGAGGCCAAAAATCGGAAGACGCCGTTCAATCCACTTCACGACGGGATTGGTCGGCTGGTAGTCGGATGGTCCGCTCATGATGCGATCCTGGGGAATTAAAAGACGACGCGACGGGTCCAAGTCTCGGAAATTCGATTCCGAGCCTCAGCCGATCTGGATTTTGGTGTCGGAAACGAATTGATAGGGCGGCACCGGCAGGTTGGCCGGCGCGGGTCCCTGGCGAATGCGACCGGAGGAGTCGTATTGCGAACCGTGGCAGGGGCAGAAGAAGCCGTCGTAATTGCCGTCATGGGCGATCGGGATGCAGCCGAGATGGGTGCAGATGCCGATCACGACCAGCCACTGGTCGTGGCCTTCCTTGACCCGGGACTGATCGGTTTGCGGATCGCGAAGTTCGGAGACCGGCACCGCGCGGGCCTCGTCGACCTGCTTCTTGGTGCGGTTCATGATGTAGATCGGCTTGCCGCGCCAGAACACCTTGATGTCCTGCCCCGAGGCGATCGGCGTCAGGTCGACTTCGATCGGTGCGCCGGCCGCAATCGTCGAAGCATCCGGATTCATCTGGGAAACCAGCGGCCATACAGTGGCCAGGCCGCCAACCGCAGCGGCGGCTCCCGTTGCAACATAGAGGAAATCACGGCGTGTCGAGCCCGCCGAAGACGCTGTCGTCACGATTCCAAACCCTTTCCCAAGCAGCAGCCGGTGGAACCGCCCGGGCAACGCCCATTGACCGGGAGGAGGCTGCCGGCGCCCGCGACCCCGCGGCGGCATCAACGACCGCTTTGCTCCGACAATTATGGCGGAACAAGGCAGTCCAGAATCGTTCTATTGGCACCCTTGCCGTAAGAGCGCAAGCCCGCTATCGGCTGACATGCGTGCAATGCACTAAATCCGCGGCGAGCTGTGATTTTTCAGTCATTTCATGGGGACCGACGGATCGTCCCAAAGGCCCATCACAGAATGCAGATCGCACTTTTCCAGCCCGACATTCCCCAGAACACCGGGACGATTCTGCGCCTGTGCGCGTGCCTGGATGTCGCCGCCCACATTATCGAACCCGCCGGATTTCCGGTGTCCGACCGCCACTTCCGCCGGGCCGGCATGGATTATCTCGATCAGGTGACAATCACCCGCCACGATTCCTGGTCAAGATTCGAGGAATGGCGCCACGACAAGGCCTGCCGGCTGGTCCTGTTCACGACCAAGGCGGCCGGCTCCTATCTTGATTATCGCTACGATCCGGCCGACATCCTCTTATTCGGGCGCGAATCCGCCGGCGTCCCCGACGAGGTCGCCAAGGTGGCCGACGCCCGGCTAGTGATCCCGATCAAGCCGGGCTTGCGCTCACTCAATGTGGCGATGGCCGCCGCCATGGCTTTGGGCGAGGCGCTGCGGCAAACCAATGCATCGGCATGATCCCGACCCGAAGGGCCGCGCCAGCGCAAAGTGGACACCGATTTTCGGAGAGGATCATGCCGAAACAAAAGAGCAGCCAGGAGACGACGCGGTGAGTTACGCGGTGAAAGAGATATTTCTGACCCTGCAGGGCGAAGGCGCCCATACCGGACGGGCCGCGGTGTTCTGCCGGTTCTCGGGCTGCAACCTCTGGAGCGGCCGCGAGCAGGATCGCGCCGGCGCGACCTGCCGGTTTTGCGACACGGATTTCGTCGGCACCGACGGCACGCTGGGCGGCCGCTACGCCTCGGCCGGCGAACTCGCCGACACCATCGCCGCGCAATGGACCGGCGCCAACACCAACCGCTATGTGGTGTTGACCGGCGGCGAACCGCTACTCCAGGTGGACGCGCCCCTGGTCGACGCGTTGCACGCGCATGGCTTTTCAGTTGGCGTGGAAACCAACGGCACGATCACCCCGCCCGACGGGATGGACTGGATCTGCGTCAGCCCCAAAGCCGGCGCCGAACTTGCGATCCGAAGCGGCCATGAACTCAAGCTGGTCTATCCGCAGGCGGACGCCGTGCCCGAGCGCTTTGCTGATCTGGCCTTCGAGCGCTTCTCGCTGCAGCCGATGGACGGGCCTGACGTGATCGAGAACACCGCGCGCACGGTCGATTATTGCCTGCGCCATCCGCAATGGCGGCTCAGCCTGCAGACACACAAGACGCTCGGCATCAGGTAGCTCGGCATCAGATAATTTGGGATCAGATAGAGATGTGGGAATTGACGAAATCGTTCCGGTTCGAGGCCGCGCACGCGCTGCCGGGAACGACGTTTGGCGCGGCCAGCGAGGAAATCCACGGCCATTCGTTCCGTGCCGAGGTGACCGTGCGCGGCATGCCGGATCCCGCCACCGGGATGGTGCTCGATCTCGGGCTGCTCGAGCGCAGCATGACCGAGGTGCAAAAGATGCTCGACCACAAACTGCTCAACAAGATCGAGGCGCTGGGGCCACCGACCCTGGAGAATCTGTCGCGCTTCATCTGGGAACGGGTTCAGCACGCCGGCCGGATCACGCGGGTCAGCGTTCACCGCGACAGCTGCAACGAAAGCTGCAGCTATTTCGGGCCGCAGGGGTAGGCCCGCATGGACGCCTCCGTCATCGACGATCGCAAGTCGCGCGCGCGGAACTGGTTCGAAGCGCTGCGTGACGACATCTGCGCAGGCTTCGAGCAACTCGAAGACGACGCGCCGGGCTCGCTCTATCCCGGCGCTTCCGGCCGCTTCGAGCGAACCCCGTGGGACCGCACCGATCACACCGGCCGCCCCGGCGGCGGCGGGGTGATGTCGGTGATGCGCGGCAGGCTGTTCGAAAAGGTCGGCGTGCATTGTTCGACCGTGCATGGCGAGTTCGCGCCGGAATTCCGCGCGCAGATCCCGGGAGCCGCCGACGATCCGAATTTCTGGGCATCCGGCGTTTCGGTGATCGCGCACATGCGCAACCCGAACGTCCCGGCGGTGCATATGAACACCCGCTTCGTCGTCACCACCAAAGCGTGGTTCGGCGGCGGCGCGGATCTCACGCCGGTGCTTGACCGGCGCCGCACCCAGGAAGATGCCGACACGATCGCCTTTCATGCCGCGTTGCAGGCTGCCTGCGACGCGCACGCGGCGATCGCGCCATACGAAAAATACAGGAAATGGTGCGACGATTATTTCTACCTGCCGCACCGCAAGGAGGCGCGCGGCATCGGCGGCATCTTCTACGACTGGCATGACAGCGGCGACTGGGACGCCGACCTCGCCTTTACCCAGGATGTCGGCCGCAGTTTCCTGAAGGTCTACCCTGAAATCGTCCGGCGCAATTTCGGCGCGGCGTGGAGCGCCGCCGACCGCGAAGAGCAACTGGTCCGGCGCGGGCGTTACGTCGAGTTCAACCTGCTGTACGATCGCGGCACCATCTTCGGACTGAAGACCGGCGGCAACGTCGATTCGATCCTGTCGTCGATGCCGCCGGAAGTGAAATGGCCCTGAGATAATGACCGAACTGCCTCGCGCGATGCTGATCGACATGGACGACACCATCCTGTCGGCCTATGGACGCCCCGATATCGCCTGGAACAAGATCGCGGCAGAATTCGCCGCGGAGCTTGCGCCGCTCCCACCGCAACAGGTCGCTGCGGCGATTCTGACATTCGCGCGCCAATTCTGGGCAACGGCGGATGCCGCGTGGCGACTGAAACTCGTCGAAGCCCGGCAGCTGACGGTCAAGGGAGGGTTTGCCGCGCTGGGCGCTGCTCATCGGGCCATTTTGTCAGACGATCTGGCGATAAGGCTCGCCGACCGTTTCACGATTTTTCGCGAGGAGGAAGCGTTCGTCTTCCCCGGTGCGCATGATGCCATCGACGCGCTCAAGGCGCACGGCGTCAGGCTGGCGCTGGTGACCAATGGCGCCGCGGATACCCAGCGCGCCAAGGTCGAGCGCTTTGCGCTGACGCATCGCTTCGATCACATCCAGATCGAAGGCGAGCACGGGTTCGGCAAGCCGGAAGAGCGCGCCTATCTGCACGCGATGCAGGCGCTCGGCGTAACCGCGCAGGACACCTGGATGGTCGGCGACAATCTGGAGTGGGAAGTCGAGGCGCCGCAGCGGCTCGGCATCTATGCGATCTGGATAGACGTTCACGGCGAAGGCCTGCCGGCGGGCTCGACCGTCAAGCCGGACCGCATCATCCGCTCGCTGGCCGAATTAGTCCCCGTCGAGCGCAGATAATCCGCCGATAATATTTTGAGAAAGCGCGTTATAAAATCTTGCGCAACGCCGACGAAATCATCACCACGCCGCCCACCATGACCGCGACGTCGAGGATGGCGGTGTGAATATGCACCGGCATGCGCTCGACAAAGGCGCGCGCCAGAAAAGCCCCGGGCAGCGCCACGACACCGATCAGCACGGCGAAAGCGAGCACCTGGGCATTGACGACACCCGCCATTCCAAACACCGAAATCTTGATGACGCTGGTCAGCAGCGAAACCACGGCGTCGGTGGCGATCACGGCAGCACCTTCGAGGCCCACCGCCATCAGCAATGACAGCAGGATCACGCCGGAGCCCGCGGTGCCGCCGACCAGGACGCCGTAACCCACCGCGCCTGCCGCCAGCCCGCTGTCGCCGATCCGGATCTCATGATGCTTGAGCAGGCGGCGCAACGGCACGCTCAATATCAGCATGCCGCCGATAACGACCGCAGCGCCGGCGCTGGTCAGTCGCGTGTAGCCGTAAGCGCCGAGCGCGGTGGTGACCGCCGCCGAGCACGCCACGATCAGCGCGCGGCGGCGGTCGGCATAGCGGAAATAGGCGGTGAATCGGCTGAAATTGGTGAAGATCGAGGAGATCGCGATGATCGGCACGACCGGTTCGGCGCCGATCAGCGGCACCAGCACCAACGGCATCAGCGCGCCGCTGCCGTAGCCGGCCAGGCCCCCGATCACGGAGGCAAACAACGCCATGGCCGCTACCAGCAACAGCTGAGCTAAGGAAATGTCGGCGAAGCCGGAAAGGATATTCAAAGCCGATGATCGCGCTGAAAACGTGAGACGGTCTGGTCTGCGATGGCTTGCAGCGCCGGCGCATCGAGCGGAAAATCCGCCGCGAGCCATGCGTCTTCGGCCAGCGTGAGCACATGCCCGAGCGCCGGACCAGCGTCAATGCCGCGCCCGACGAAATCGGCCGCCCGGAGCGGGAATTTCGGCGCGCTCCAGCGTTCCGGCAATGTCGCAAGTTCACGCCAGGATGCGGCGCCTGTCTCCGCGCCCGCGCGCGCCCAGGCCAACATCAGCCGGTCGCGGTAACGTTCCGCGCCGAGCCGGTAGAGCCGCCGCCGCGCCCTCGCCTCGTCCATGCCGGCCATCCGCCACCAGCGATGGCCCATGGAGTCGAGCGCCTTGGTTTCGTTGTTGGTCAGCCGCAAACGGACCGACAGCCGCCGCGCGTCCTCGGTGACGGCGACCGCGAGCGCGCCGAGCCTGCGAACGGCATTCGGCTCCAATCCCAACGCGCGCTCGGCCTCGATCATCGCGGCAAACGGCCCGACATAGGCGACGCCACCAAAAATCGGCAACAGCAAGCCGCCTTCCGCCATCACCGCGACCGCGCGGGCCGCGCCTCGCGCAATCATCAGCTTCAGTATTTCCATCCGCATCCGTTCGGCGGACAGGCCGGCGAGACCGGCACGCCCGCTGATGCACGCAAGATAGCCTTCGCGATCGGGTTCGCCGGCGCCATAGGCGGCGTGAATCCGGAAGAAGCGCAGGATGCGCAAATAATCCTCTGATATCCGAAGGTTCGGATCGCCGATGAAACGCACGCGTTGATCCGCGATATCCTTGAGCCCGCCGACATAGTCATGCACCACGCCATCGGCCCCGGCGGAAAGACCGTTGACGGTGAAATCGCGCCGCTCGGCGTCACGCGCCCAGTCGGTGCCGAACGCCACCTTGGCCTTGCGGCCGAAGGTCTCGACGTCTTCGCGCAGCGTCGTGACCTCGAACGGCTGCGCATCGACCACCAGCGTCACCGTGCCGTGGTCGATGCCGGTCGGTACACTCTTGATGCCGGCCGCCTTGGCGCGACGGATCACGTCAGCGGGCAAGGCGGTGGTTGCGATATCGATATCGCCAATGGGAACCCCGAGCAGCGCATTGCGAACCGCGCCGCCGACCACGCGCGCCTCGGCGCCATCACCATTGAGCAATCCAAGCACGCGCGCCGCAGGACCGGGTCGGAGCCAGGGCGCGTCGGCAAGCACGCGCGCATCGGTCATTTTGCAACTCCGGGAACGAACTTGCCGTTCTCGACATGGGCCGGAATGTAGGTTGAGTTCGGCGGTCCAACGGAAAAATGCGCCAGCAGGAAGAAGCTGGCCATGACAAGCAGCATGGCACCGATCGCCAATTTGCCGATCACGTGCAGCGGCCACGATGTCTGCGCCAGCAAGCCGGAGCGCGATGCAATCAAAAACAGCGCATAGACCACGAACGGGATAAGGAAAATTCCGACTTCGGTAAGAGCCGGACGGATCATGAGCGGCATATCCGTTCATAGAGCACGCGCAGCATGCCTGCGGTCGCGCCCCAGATATAACGATCCGCGAACGGCATCGCATAATACGACCGCATGATGCCGCGGAATTCCTTGCTGTGCACCTGGTGGTTGGCGGCGTTCATCAGGAACGCCAGTGGCACCTCGAACGCATCGTCGACCTCGTCTTCGCTGATGCGCAGGGTGAAGCCGGGCCGGACCCGCGCCACCGTCGGCAGGATGCGGAATCCGAAGCCGGTGCCGTACAGATCGAGATAGCCGATCGGATCGATGAACTCGCGCGCCAGGCCGATCTCCTCCCACGCCTCGCGCAACGCCGCATCGAGCGGCGACGCGTCGGTCGGATCGATCTTGCCGCCGGGGAACGATATCTGGCCGGCGTGGTCGTGCAGATGCGCCGCGCGTTGCGTCAGCAGCACGGTCGGCTGCGGATGGTCGACCACCGCGATCAGCACCGCCGCGGGCCGGATCGGCTGTTCGCGCGCGATGATCTCCAGCATCCGGTCGGTGCCCTGATCGCCGCTCGGCGGGACGATGCTGGCATCGGTCAGCCCCGGCGGAATCTCGAAGCGCAGCCGCGCTTGGGCGCGAGCGAAGAACTCCGCGGAATTGAACAGAGCGGGCTCGGTCTTCAGCATCGGTCCGTTCAAAGCGCGTCCCTCATTTGCTCCGCATCGGCCATCGCGAAGAATTCGCCACCGGACGCAATCCCGAACATCGGACGGCCATCGACCACCTGCTCCTCGCCGATGTCAACCAGATCGTAGTAGATCGCCCGTGTCACCTTGGCCCACAAATCCGCGCGGACGTGAAGATAGGGCGTCAGCCCGCCATCGGCGGCCTGCTTGAACCGCAAGCCGTGTGCGCCATCGCAATCGACCCAGTCGTCGACATTGGTCCGGAACCGCAACGTACGATCCTGACCTTCGCCCTCTTTGAGCATTTCGACGGCGAGGAACGGCGCGTCATCGACGCGGATGCCGACCTTTTCCACCGGTGTCACGAGAAAGTGCTTGCCGTCCTCGCGCTTGAGAATGGTCGAAAACAGCCGCACCAGCGCCGGCCGTCCGATCGGCGTTCCCATGTAGAACCAGGTCCCGTCGCCGGCGATTCGCATGTCGAGATCACCGCAAAATGGCGGATTCCATAGGTGCACCGGCGGTAAACCCTTCGCGGCGGGAGCAGCCTTCGCCGCATGGGTGGCCGCAGTGGCCGCAGCCGTGAGGCCTTCAAGACCCATGGTTTCACGGCCCCTGGTTTCATGCCCCTGATCGGTGCTCTGCCCTTGCTTCGCCATTGTTTGCCTTAAAGTTTCATTGTCTCAATCTGGCATGATTGGTGCACGTCCCCGGGCGCGAGATGACCGTCATTCTCGCCACATCGTGATGCCGTTCATACCCCGAAAAGCCGATAATGTGGGGATAGTTTAATTCAACGAATACATGGCCTTCGCATAAGTTTAGCATGAGGTTCATGGCATGACGACGCTGGATCGGCGGCGGCGTCTTTCAAGGAGCGAACGATATGGCTGGCACAGACAGTGTCGAAAAGCTCGAGGACGTGATCGTCCGTTCGGCCGAACAGGTCGCCGGTCAAATCCGCACCGCAAAGGAAGCGATATCCACCGTCATCTTCGGCCAGGACCGCGTGATCGAAAACACCCTGGTGACGATCCTGTCCGGTGGTCATGCGCTGCTGATTGGCGTGCCCGGCCTCGCCAAGACCAAGCTGGTCGAAACCCTGGGCATCACGCTCGGATTGGACGCCAAGCGCATCCAGTTCACGCCGGACCTGATGCCGTCGGACATCCTGGGCGCCGAAGTGCTGGATGAAAGCACCACCGGCAAGCGTTCGTTCCGCTTCATCTCGGGCCCGGTGTTCGCGCAGCTTCTGATGGCCGACGAAATCAACCGCGCCAGCCCGCGCACGCAATCGGCGTTGCTGCAGGCGATGCAGGAACAGCACATCACGGTCGCGGGCGCGCGGCATGATCTGCCGAAGCCGTTCCATGTGCTGGCGACGCAAAATCCGCTGGAGCAGGAAGGCACCTACCCGCTGCCGGAAGCGCAGCTCGATCGCTTCCTGATGGAGATCGATGTCGATTATCCGGATCGCGACGCCGAGCGGCGCATCCTGTTTGAAACCACCGGCGCGGAAGAGACGCTGGCGAAGGCGGCGATGAACGCCGAGATCCTCATTACCGCGCAACGGCTGGTGCGGCGCCTGCCGGTCGGCGACAGCGTGGTCGAAGCAATCCTGACGCTGGTGCGCTCCGCGCGTCCGGGCCCGGAAGGCGGCGAAGCCGGCAAGCTGATCGCCTGGGGACCCGGTCCCCGCGCCAGCCAGTCGCTGATGCTGGCGGTTCGCGCCCGCGCGCTGCTCGACGGCCGTCTCGCGCCCTCGATCGACGACGTGCTCGATCTGGCGGAACCGGTTCTCAAGCACCGCATGGCGCTGACATTCGCTGCCCGCGCTGAAGGACGCACCATTCCTGATGTGATCCGGCAATTGAAGGCTCGGATTGGTTGATGGCGGAAGCGAACAAGCACGCAAGTGGAGAAATAACAGCAATCCGACGTGCCGATGGCGAAAGCCGAACGCTCGCCGCATCGCTGCCGCGTCTCGTGCTTGAAGCGCGCCGCATCGCCGCCAACGTGATCCACGGCCTGCACGGACGGCGGCGCGCCGGCGCCGGCGAAAGCTTCTGGCAATATCGTCGCTTCAATTCGGGCGAGCCGTCGCAGAATGTCGACTGGCGCCGCTCGGCGCGCGACGATCATCTCTATGTCCGCGAACAGGAATGGGAAGCCGCCCATACCGTATGGCTGTGGCCGGACCGCTCGCCGTCGATGGCGTTTGCCTCCAAGCAGGCCCGCGACAGCAAGATGGAACGCGCGCTGATCGTGACCTTTGCGCTGGCCGAACTGCTGGTCGCCGGCGGCGAGCGCGTCGGCGTTCCCGGCCTGATGACTCCGACCGCCAGCCGCAGCGTGATCGACAAGATGGCGCAGGCGATGCTGCACGACGATGCGCTGCGGCTCAGCCTGCCGCCATCCTTCGTGCCGTCGGCGCTGGCCGAGATCGTGGTGCTGTCGGATCTCTGGTCGCCGATTTCCGAAATCAGGAGCACGCTCGCCGGCCTGTCCGCCTCCGGTGCGCACGGCACGCTGGTCCAGGTCGTCGATCCCGCCGAGGAGAGTTTTCCCTATTCCGGCCGCGTCGAATTCGTCGAGCCGGAAGGCGGCGGCGTCATCACCGCCGGCCGCGCCGAGCGATGGGCCGGCGATTACGTCGCGCGCGTCGCACTGCACCGCGATCAGATCCGCGCCGAGACCAACACGCTCGATTGGCTGTTCTCGACCCACACCACCGATCGCTCGGCTGCCGAGCTGTTGTTGTTCCTGCATAGTGGCATGATGGTGAGCAAGGCCGCCGCGCGCAGCGCCACAGTCAAAGCGGGGCGAAGCGCATGATCGCAGGGCTGCCGCTTGCCTTTGCCGAACCGCTGCTGCTGCTGGGCCTGCTCAGTCTGCCGCTGTTGTGGTGGCTGTTGCGGGTGATGCCGCCGCGCCCGCGGCGGATCGAGTTCCCGCCGACGCGGTTGTTGTTCGACATCACGCCGAAGGAAGAGACGCCGTCGCGGACGCCGTGGTGGCTGACGGCGCTGCGGCTTGCGGCGGCGGCCCTCATCATTCTGGCGGCGGCCGGGCCGACCTGGAATCCGCCGACCAATGCTGGCGGCGGCACGACGCCGCTGGTGATCCTGCTCGACGACGGCTGGAGTGCCGCGGCGAGCTGGGACGTCCGTATCAAGGCCGCCGATGAGTTGATCGCGCGCGCCGAGAGCGATCGCCGCGCCGTCGCGCTGGTTCCACTGTCCGAGCCGACCCGCGACATCACGTTGATGCCGGCCGGTACCGGACGCGTGGCATTGCGCCAGCTCACGCCAAAGCCGTACGCGGTCGAACGGATCGATACGCTGCCGACAATCGGACGTTTTCTGAAAGCGACCGGCGACTGTGATCTAGCCTGGCTGTCGGATGGCGTCGATACCGGACGCGGACCGGAATTTATTGAAGCCTTGGGCAAAACCATCGGAGATCGCGCGTTGACGGTGTTCAAGGACGGCACGCCCTCTCCGCTGGCGCTGGTCGCCGCCGAAAACGCCGCCGCGAAGATGACCGTGAAGGTGCTGCGCACCGATAGCGGCGTTGCCGCGGGCCTGGTGCGCGCGCTCGACCTCAAGGGCTCGCCGATCGCGGAAGCTCGCTTCGGTTTTGGGCCGCAGGATCGTGAGACCGAAGCCGCCTTCGATCTGCCGGTCGAGCTGCGCAACGACATCGCACGGCTTGAGATATCCGGCGAGCGCTCCGCCGGCGCGGTGCAGTTGCTCGACAAAAGATGGCGGCGGCGCGCGATCGGCATCGTCAGCGGCTCGACCAGCGATACCGCGCAGCCCTTGTTGGCCTCGACCTTCTATTTGACCCGGGCGCTGGCGCCGTTCGCCGATGTGCGGCTCGGCGATCGCGGCGCGCCGCAACAGGCGATCACGCAATTTCTCGATCAAAAGCTGCCGATGATCATTCTGGCCGACGTCGGCACGCTGTCGCCCGAAATACGCGACCGCCTCAACACCTGGGTCGCCCAGGGCGGCGTGCTGGTGCGCTTCGCCGGCCCGCGGCTGGCACAGGCGGAGGACGACGATCTGGTGCCCGTCAAACTGCGCAGCGGCGGCCGCACCCTTGGCGGCAGCCTGACCTGGGAGAAGCCGCAACATCTGGCTTCGTTCGCATCCGCCGGACCGTTTGCCGGCCTGTCGGTGCCAACGGACGTCACCGTCAATCGTCAGGTGCTGGCCGAACCGGACGCGACCCTGGCCACGCGAACCTGGGCCTCGCTGGAAGACGGCACGCCGCTGGTGACCGGCGAACGCCGGGACAAGGGCGTGGTCAGCCTGTTCCATGTCGCCGCCGATATGCGCTGGTCTGATTTGCCGATGTCGGGCACCTTCGTCGAGATGCTGAGGCGAATCGTCGATATGTCCGGTTACACCGCCAATCCGGGCGCAGGCCCCGCCGGCGAAGCAACCACCGAGACAGTGGCGCCGCTGCGTACGCTCGACGGCTTCGGCGCGTTCGGACCGCCGCCCTCCACCGCCAAGCCGATCCCGGCGGATTTCCGCGACCGCGCCGCGCTGGATCATCCGCCCGGCTTCTACGGCCCGGCCGACGGCCCGCTGGCGGTCAACACGCTGGCGGCGGCGGATCGCATCGCGCCGCTGGATCTTTCCGGCCTGAAGGCGCAGCGCGCCAGCTATACCAATTCCGAGCCACGCGATTTGCGCGGCATCCTGCTGTCGTCCTCGCTGGCGCTGTTCCTGATCGACGCCGTCATCGTCGCGTTCCTCGGCGCCGGCATCGCGGCGCTGCTGCGGCGGCGCGCAGCATCGGCGGCGTTGCTGTTCGCTGTGATGCTGACCGCTGTCATGTTCGCGCCGGCGCCGTCCCACGCCGACGAGAAGGATGATTTCGCGATCAAGGCGGTCTCGCAAACCCGGCTCGCTTATGTCGTGACCGGCAATGCCGATGTGGATTCCATCGTCAAGGCGGGCATGGCCGGACTGACGCTGTTTCTCGCGCAGCGCACCGCGCTCGAAGCCGGCGATCCCGTCGGCATCGATCCCGCGCATGACGAGCTGGCGTTCTTTCCGCTGATCTACTGGCCGGTGGTGCCCGGCGCCGCCAAGCCGCCGCAGGACGCGATCAACAAGATCGACGCCTACATGAAACAGGGCGGCACCGTGCTGTTCGATACCCGCGATGCCATCGACGCCCCGCCGGGCGACGGCGGCGCAGCGCAGACACCGGGCATGCAGGCGCTGCGCGAGCTGTTGTCCTCGCTCGACGTTCCCGAGCTGGAGCCGGTGCCGCGCGATCACGTCCTGACCAAGACGTTCTATCTGCTGCGCGACTTTCCGGGCCGCTTTACCAACGGGCAGACCTGGGTCGAAACCTTGCCGCGCGAGGATGACGACGAGGCCGCATCGCACCCGGCGCGCGGCGGCGACGGTGTCTCGCCGATCATCATCACCTCGAACGATCTGGCCGGCGCCTGGGCGATTCGCCCCGACGGCCAGGCGATGCTGCCGCTGTCGCCCGGCGAGCCGCGGCAACGCGAATTCGCGTTCCGCGCCGGCGTCAACATCGTGATGTATACGCTGACCGGCAACTACAAGGCCGACCAGGTGCATGCACCCGCGCTGATCGAACGGCTGGGGCAATGAGCATGACCCGGAAAAGTGGAAACCGGTTTTCCGAAAAGGTCATGCTCGCTAAAAAGAGCGCGCCATGAATTACGGCATCGCATTTACGCCGCTCGTTCCCTCGCTGGTGCTGTGGCTGGCGCTGGCCGCGATCGCCGTCATCGCCGTATTGCTGCTGCTCGGCAGATCGCGTGGCGCGGCGGTGCGCGTGGCGGCGCTGGTGTTGATCGTGCTGGCGCTGGCCAATCCATCGTTCACCCGCGAGGACCGCGAGCCGTTGTCGTCGGTCGCCGTGGTCGTGATCGACAAAAGCCCCAGCCAGAATTTCGGCCAGCGCACCAAGGAAACCGCCGAGGCGCGGGAAGCGCTCGTCAACGAGCTGAAAAAGACCAAGGGACTTGAAGTACGCGTCGTCGAGGCCGGCCAGGCCGACGGGGAAACCGACGGCACCCGGTTGTTCGGCGCGCTGTCTTCGGCATTGTCTGATGTTCCGGTCGATCGCGTCGCCGGCGCGTTCCTGATCACCGACGGCCGGGTCCATGACATTCCCGCCAATGCCGCCGCGCTCGGATTCCAGGCGCCGGTGCATGCGCTGATCACCGGCCGCAAGGATGAACGCGACCGGCGCATCGCGATTTCAGCGGCGCCGCGTTTCGGCATCGTCGGGCAGACCCAGACCATCACCTACCGGCTCGATGACCAGGGCGTCACCGGCGATCGCGCCAAGGTCGTGGTGCGCCGCGACGGCGACGTCATCAACGAGCGCACCGTGCAGAGCGGCCAGACCGTCAATATCGATATCGATATCAAGCACGCCGGACCGAACATCGTCGAGATCGAGGCCTCGCCGCTCGACAACGAACTGACCCTGGTCAACAACCGCGCGGTGGTCGCGATCGACGGCGTGCGCGACAAATTGCGGGTGCTGCTGGTGTCGGGCGAGCCGCATTCCGGCGAGCGCACCTGGCGCAACCTGCTGAAGTCGGACCCCAGCGTCGATCTCGTGCATTTCACCATTCTGCGGCCGCCGGAGAAGCAGGACGGCACGCCGATCAATGAATTGTCGCTGATCGCGTTTCCGACCCGCGAACTGTTCCAGCAGAAGATCAACGAATTCCAGTTGATCATCTTCGACCGCTATGCCCGCCAGGGCGTGCTGCCGATCGCCTATTTCGACAACATCGCGCGCTATGTGCGCAGCGGCGGCGCGGTGCTGGTATCGGCCGGCCCCGACTACGCCTCGACCACCAGCATCTGGCGCACGCCGCTGGATTCGGTGCTGCCGGCCGAACCCGTCGGCGTCACCGAGAAACCGTTTTACGCGCATTTGAGCGACGCCGGTAAACGCCATCCGGTGACGCGCGGGCTCGAAGGCTCCGCGTCCGAGCCGCCGCATTGGAGCCGGTTCTTCCGCACCGTCGATACCCGCAACGCAAGCACGCCACCCGTGATGACCGGCGCCGACGGCAAGCCGCTGCTGCTGCTGTCGCGCTACGGCGAAGGCCGCGTCGCGCTGTTGTTGTCGGACCAGATCTGGCTGTGGGCGCGCGGCTATGAAGGCGGCGGACCGCACCTCGATCTGCTGCGGCGGATGTCGCATTGGCTGATGAAGCAGCCTGACCTGGACGAGGAAGCGTTGCGGCTGCAAATCCATGGCAAGGATCTCACGGTCCAGCGTCAGACCATGGCTGACACGGTCGCGCCTGTTACGGTGACGTCGCCCTCCGGCGCCACCCGTGAACTGACATTGACCGCCGGCGATCCCGGCCTCTGGAGCGCGAGCATCCCGGCCAATGAACTCGGGTTGTGGCAGGCCACCGACGGCACGCTCAAGGCGCTGATCAATGTCGGCCCGACCAATCCGAAGGAATTTTCCGAAGTCACCTCCACCACCGACATGCTCAAGCCGCTGGCGCAGGCCACCGGCGGCGATGCGCGTCGCGTCGTGGATGGCTCGAGCGTTGATTTACCGCGCATCGTTCCCGTGCATTCATCGAGCGTGTTTCGTGGCGACGGCTGGATGGGCGTGCGGATGCGCGACGCCAGCGTGGTTCGCGGCGTCGGCGTGCTGCCGGTGTTTGCGGGGCTGATCGGCCTATTGTTGCTGCTCGGCGCGTTCGCCGCGACCTGGCTGCGCGAGGGGCGCTGAGAGCATGATCCGGAAAAGTGGATACCGGTTTTCCCCGGGACAAACGCGAAGCGTTTGCTCCGAGATCATGCTCAAAATTAATAGAGAGCAGCTCGCGGCATCAGCGTTGCCAAATTACACAGGCCTGACGAAATATCGGTACACGCAACCGGACACCGGTTGACACCACCCCGGCATCCCTGATGTTATAATGTAACATTGGATAGCCGGGATGCCTCGGCCGTCAGATGCGGGGCGTTTGTCGACATGAAGTGGTTCCGGTCGAACATCAGACATGGATCGAGGCTCGCGCTGCTGGCGCTGGCGATCCAGTTTGTGTTGTCGTTCGGGCATTTCCACGGGGGCGCGGCCCAGGCGGCACCCGCTGGTCTGTCGCGGTCTGTCGCAGTCTCTCCGGACGCTGCGCGCGCCCTTGCCGCACCGGATGCAGCTGCTCAATTCATCCAGGGACAGCAGCAAAGACAGAAGCCCGCCTCCGACCATGACAGCAATGATGCCTGCGCGATCTGCGCCGTCATCGCGATGGCCAATGCGGTGCTGTTTTCGACGCCGCCACTGCTGGAACTGCCGCAGGCGGTAGAACTCCTGTACCTGACCACCGACGCCGAGTTCATCCATCTGAACTCCGTCCGCGTCGCGTTTCAGCCGCGCGCTCCCCCGATCTCCTGACATCGATCGATCAATCGGCCCAAGGGATCGCCGCATCGCGCGCACCGATCCGGCGGGATCATCGAAATCGGTCCGTCGACCATCGACGGCAAGCCCCCTGTCGAATTCGCTGACCAGCAGCAATCCAGCGGCGGCTTCATCGGAAATCGGAAGTTCGGAAGTAATGTCAGTATTCAAAAGAAAAATGTTAGCCGCCTCCGGAGTAGCGTCGTTGCTGCTCTATAGCCTTGGCGGTCCGGCCCTCGCGCAAACGCCGGCACCTGCACCGTCGCAAGCGCCGTCATCTTCCAGCGGCGGCACGGTCGAGCTTCCGGACGTCGCAGTCTCCGCGCCCAAGGTGGTGAAACCCCGGCGGCCCGTGGCGCGCGTGGCAACAGAAAAGCGCCGTGCGCCGCCGCCCGCATCGCCACCGCAGACCCAGGAGAAAATCCTCGCTGGCACAAACGACAAGTTCGATGAAGCCCGCCGCGCCATCTTGGCCCCCACCGGCGCGGGTACCTATGAATTGAGCCAGCAGGCGCTCGACGCGCTGCCGCAAGGCACCAATACGCCGCTCGACAAGGCGCTGTTGCAATTTCCCGGTGTGTCGCAGGACTCGGCCGCGAGCGGCGAGTTGCACGTCCGCAACGAGCACGCCAATGTGCAATACCGCATCAACGGCATTATGCTGCCTGACGGGGTCGGCGCTTTCGGACAGATCATCGATACCGGCATCGTCGGCAGTCTGGCGCTGATCACGGGCGCGCTGCCGGCGCAATATGGCCTGCATACTGCCGCGGTACTCGACATCCAGACCAAGGCGGACGCCTTCAACAATACGGGCAGCGTCAGTGTCTATGGCGGCAGCCACGGCGTCATCACGACCTCAGCGGAATATGGCGGCACGATCGGGCAGACCCAGTATTACGTATCCGGCCGCTATTACGGCAGTAACGTCGGCATCGAGAACCCGACCCCTGCCTACAACGCGATCCACGACCACACCGACCAAGAAAAGGGATTCCTTTATCTTTCGACGGTGCTCGATCCCAGTAGCAGGCTGACCTTGATCAGCGGTGTGTCGAACGGAACCTACCAGATACCCAACAATCCCGGGCAGACGCCGAGCTTCACCGCGTTTGGCGTATCCAATTTCAATTCCTCATTGCTGAACGAACGGCAGACCGAGTTCAATCAGTTCAATGTGCTGGCCTACCAGCATGCGGGCGACGGATACGATTACCAGCTCTCCTACTTCAACCGCTACAGCCAGTTGCACTTCTATCCCGATCCGATCGGCGATCTGGTGTTCAACGGTGTCGCTTCGGATGTCTACCGCCAGAGCTTCGTCAACGGTATTCAGGAAGATACTTCTTATCGGGTAGGATTTGCCCATACTCTGAAGTTCGGATTTTCCGTCAGCGCAGAGCGTTCTCTGGTCAACAACGACTCGACCGTGTTGCCGCTCGACGCCATGGGCAATCCGGTCGACGCGCCAACATCGGTGTTCGATTCCAGCGCCAAGACCGGCTATTTGTTCAGCTCCTATCTGCTGGACGAATGGAAAATCACCAACCAGCTAACCCTGAATGCGGGCCTACGCTTCGACCAAATGTGGCAATATGTCGATGCCAATCAGCTTAGCCCGCGCATCAATCTGACCTGGAAACCCTACGACGGCACCACCGTCCATGCCGGCTATTCCCGCAACTTCACGCCGCCGGAGCAAGTGCTGGCGGCGCCGACCAATCTCGCTTTGGTGGCGAACACCACGGCGCAACCCGCCGTGTCAACAAACGATCCGGTGCAGCCGGAGCGCTCCAACGTGTACGATATTGGCGTGGATCAGAAAATCTATGCGATCCCGGGGCTCTCGGTCGGGATCGACGCCTATTACAAGACCGCGACTGACCTGCTGGACGACGGCCAGTTCGGGGCGGCCTATGTACTGTCGGCGTTCAACTATGCGAACGGCCAGAATACCGGTGTCGAACTCAAGGCGAACTACACCAACGGCAATTTGCGTCTGTATGGCAATGTGGCCTGGGCCAGGCAGCGCGCTAGCCAGGTGACGTCGAACCAATATTTGTTCGATCCCGCCGACCTCGCCTATATCGCGAATAACTACGTCTATACCGACCACGCCCAGTTTCTGACCGCGTCGGCCGGCGCGTCGTATCTATGGAACGGTACGAAATTCAGCGCGGACATGATTTATGGCAGCGGCTTACGTGCCGACGGAAGCAATGGTATTCCGAACGGCAGCACCGTGCCGTCCTACACCCAGGTCAATGCCGGGGTGTCGCATGAGTTCAATTGGGTGTCGGCGGCCAAGCCAACCACGCTGCGCTTCGACGTCGTCAATGTCTTCGACACGATCTACGAAATCAGGGACGGCTCCGGCATCGGCGTGTTCGCACCGCAATTCGGACCGCGCCGCGGTTTCTATTTCGGCATCTCGCAGAAGCTGTAAACGAGTGCGATGAAGCGACTGCCCTCGGATCACTTCCGGGGGCAGCTCTTTTCACGCCCTACCGGGCAAAACTCCAGTCCGGGCGGATCGCGCCGGAAACGTCCGCGAACGCACCGTCGACCAGTTCCGCGACCAGCAGCCGCTTGTAGTCGACCGGTCCCGGCATGGTCGCCCGCCCCTTCGGGACAGCCTTGAAGCCGACGCGGCTGTAATAGGTTTCATCGCCCACCAGCAGCACCAGCCGATGGCCCTTGGCTTTGGCGTCCTTCAGTGCGCGATCCAGCAACGCCCGGCCCACCCCGCGGCTGCGAAACGGCGGCTCGACCGTCAGCGGTCCCAGCAGCAGCGCCTGGGTATCGCCGACGCAGATCGGCAATTGGCGCACCGAGCCCACCAGCAGCGTCCCGATCCACGCCGTGAAGGAGAGATCGAATAAATGATCGACATGCTCGCGGATCCGGTATGCGCTCAGCACGAAACGGCCGGGGCCGAAGGTGCGCTCGTGCAGCCGTTCGATCGCCTGCGCGTCGTTGGCGGTTTCGGGTAAAATCGTCAGGGAAAGATCGGTCATGGTCAGGCGCGGGATAGCATCAAGCGGCGGCCCGGTCCATCGTCCGCCTTCAGTCGATTCGCCCGATTTCAGTTGGTTCTGACCGGAGGCTGGGCCAGATAGGCCAGCAGCTTCATCTCGCGACGGCCACGGGTCACGGTATCCAGCACCAGCCCGGACGATACCGACAGCACCGCGACCAGCATCAGTCCCGTCGACAGCACCGCGGTCGGCAGCCGCGGAACGATGCCCTGTTCGAGATAGGTGACGATAACGGGGATCGCGAGCCCGATCGAAACCAGGGTGAAGAACACACCGATCGCGGTGAAGAAGCGCAACGGCTTTTCCGAACGATAGAGTTTCAGGATGGTGCCGAGGATCCGGAAACCGTCGCGCCAGGTGTTGAGCTTGCTGAACGACCCGACCGGCCGGGCGTAATAGGGAGTCTCGATCTCGGCGACCGGCAATGCCAGTTCCAGCGCGTGAACGCTGAGTTCGGTTTCGATCTCGAAGCCATCCGACAGCACCGGAAACGACTTGACGAAACGCCGCGAGAACACGCGGTAGCCGGACAGGATGTCCTTGAAGGCCTGACCGAACACCGCGGAGAGAAAACCCGTCAACATCCAGTTGCCGGTGCGATGCCCGGGCCGATAGGCAGCCTCCGCCTGATCGACGCGAAAGCCCACCACCATGTCGAGATGATCCGATACCAGTGTATCGATCATGCGCGGCGCGCTGGCGGCATCATAGGTGGCATCGCCGTCGACCAGCACGTAGATATCGGCATCGATGTCGGCGAACATCCGCCGGACCACGTGGCCCTTGCCCTGGCGCCGCTCGCTGCGCACCTCGGCGCCGGCGGCGCGCGCGACCGCAACCGTGCGATCCGACGAATTATTGTCATAGACGAAGATTTCGGCCGTTGGCAGCGCCTTGCGAAAGTCGGCCACCACGGTTGCGACCGCAGCCTCCTCGTTGAAGCACGGCACCAAAACAGCAATCCGCATCGATGATGATGTCATACCCGAAAATGCCCGTCTGGCCGGTCCTGTCGACTCAAAGCAGGCATATCATGATCGCGCGGTTGCCGCCTGCTCCAGAACGCCATCGTCCACGGCCACCGCCGGCTGCAGCAGGGAGCCGAACAGCAGGCTCCATAGTGAAAGCATGGCGACCGGGACCGTATAATAGGGCGTGAACAGCGGATGGCTGACGAAGAAGGCGAGATTGACCGCAAGATTTCCAGCCGTCACCAGCGCCGTTCGTCTGACGCCGGTCTCATGGCGCAGGCGCAACATCAGGGCGGTCCATCCACCGGCCAGCACCAGCAGGACGAACTGCATATCCCTGAGATATTGGCGGATCACGCTCAGGCTGAATTCAGGCGGCGTCGCATCGACGCTCGAATAAGTTGTGGCGAAGGGGCTGCCGGCGTTGATCGCGTTCGCGAGCAGCGTCGGCGCCATCCCCAGGATGCAGGCGGCTCCGAACGCCACGGCTTGCAGAACGATTTCACCCTTTTCACCGCTGCGCGAGGACAGAAACGAGCCCGCGAAAAACAGACAATATCCTGCCGCGAGAAACAGATTGGGCAGCCTGAAATTCACGCCCAGACCGATCAGCAAGCCGATCAGCGCCGACAGCAGGATTCGATCCCGAGCGGTTTCGCCAAGGAATAGTTTCGGGGTGAGGAAGCCTGCCGCCGCGCAGAGCACCATGGTCGGCGCCATCGAGTAGCTCGCCTTGGTCGGATTGATCATCAAATAGATCGCCAGCAATGCGAAGGCCGTCGTCAGCAGGATGGCGGACCGGGAGCCCGCGTACGAGATGGCAAGCAGCGCAAAACCGGAGATGAAAACGCTCGCGAGGACGTAAAGCGGAATCAACTGATATGCGGCGGGAAACATCGCCATTACAAAGCCGGTGCCCGGCGGATATTGCATCACCCGTTTTTGCGTCGCCGGCATCAGGCTATGGCAGGGCGCCGCAGCGGGATCATTCCACGCCGCAAATCCGATCTCTTTGAGCTTTGAAGACAGAAAATGATCGTCGTCACGGACGATATTGGTGTCCAATCCGTCGAGCCCAAATCGCTGGAACAAATGGGCCTGCCGCAGATAGCAGATATCGTCGTAGACGCCGCGGCTTTCGTTCCAGCGCGAAATCGTCCAGATGTTGCTGGCCAGGACCAGGAAACACATGAAGGCGCAGGCGGCCTTCAGATATCGCGTCGTTCCTTGCGGGGGCTCGCTGCTCATATGGACCTGTTTGGGGAGAATTCGCGGGGCATCCAAGCCTAATCGGACGCTTCGGGCAAGCTAGCGCCAGGTTGCAATCAGTGGCTTTCCCTGCAGCGCTTCGGCGATCCGCAGCCGCGTTCCCTCCGTCGTATCGTCAGGGAGCGCGGAGGCCGCGAAGAAACCGCAGGCAATGATTTCGCGGTTGGGCTCGGGCAGCCGATCCTGGCTGAACTGCCTGACAAGATAGACCGCAACATGATCGCGCCGGGAGACATGGCGGTTGAGGAACATGCCGTGCAGAACCGGTTCGCCCCGCAGTTCAATGCGCCCTTCCTCCATCAATTCGCGACGCAGCGCGTCCAGGAAGGTTTCGCCGACTTCGACCCCGCCGCCGGGCAAATGCCAGCCGGAGACGTAGCTGTGCTTGACCAGAAACACCTTGCCATCGCCGTCAAGCACGACGCCGCGAACCCCAAGGGTCATGCCGCGGGCGAAACGCCAATACAGATGAAACAGCGCGCGCAGCGCCGGTTCGAAGCGCTGCCGCAGGCTCTGCCGGGTCACTGTCACCTGGGTTTCCAATACCGAACCATCCTGTTTGATCCCTGTTGATCCTTGCGTCCCGGCGTCCAACTTGCCAATACACCAGCGGATAACACAGGGATATCACGAGATGATCGTGCAGCGGCTCTCTCGCACGGGCAGCCCGACCGGACTTTTGTGATGGCGCCCTTCACCCTCGCCCATCTGTCCGACCCGCATCTTCCGCCTCTGCCCGCCGCGCGGCTCCGCGATCTCATGGGCAAGCGCGCGCTCGGCTATCTCAACTGGACCCGCAACCGGCACAAATACCAGCGGCGCGATGTGCTCGACGCGGTGGTGTCCGACATGCACGGCCAGGCGCCGGACCACATCGCCGTGACCGGCGATTTCGTCAACCTCGCGCTCGATGCGGAGTTCGCGCCGGCACGGGCCTGGCTCGACGGCGTGGGCGCGCCCGATCGCGTCTCGATCGTGCCCGGCAATCATGATGCCTATGTTGGCGCGACCCGGCATCGATTTGAGGGGACATTCGGCAGCTATCTCGGCGGCGACGACGCCTCCAGCAACGGCAGCACGTTCCCCTTCCTGCGCCGGCGCGGACCGCTGGCGCTGATCGGCGTCTCGTCGGCGGTGCCGACCCCGCCGCTGATGGCGACCGGGTGGCTCGGCCGCGACCAACTCAACGCGCTCGATCGGCTGCTGGTCGAACTTTCCATCGAGCCATTGTTCCGGGTCCTGTTGATCCATCACCCCCTGCGATCTCATTCGCGTGCCAAGCGGCTGACCGATTCGCCCGAGCTTTGCGCGCTGCTCAAACGACATGGCGTTGAACTGATCCTGCACGGGCATGATCACATTCATTCCACGATGTGGATCGAAGGCCCCAACGGAACCATCCCCGCGATCGGCGTGCCGTCGGCCTCCGCGCTGGCCCATGGCCGCTACCCCGCCGCGGCGTATAATCTGTTTTCGATCGAACGCGACGGCAATGCGTGGCGATGTCAACAAACCGTTCGCGGCATCGACGGTGGTTTGCGCGTCCGGCAGTTGAGCGATGCAAGGCTAATTTAGAGGCGCTAATTTAGAGGCGCTAATTTAGAGGCGCTGTATACAATCGTGGGAACCACGCAGCCGTCATTTCTTTTTTCTCCGCCCTATTGTCGCCGTTCCAACATTCATCCTGACCGTGTAGGGTCGAATCCCGAGGTCAGTCCATGTCCGCCGTCTCCCTTTATATCGCGTCAGGCTTTGGCGTCGGGCTGTTGGTCGGCATGACCGGCGTCGGCGGCGGCTCGCTAATGACGCCATTGCTGATCCTGCTGTTCGGCATCCACCCCTCCACCGCCGTCGGCACCGATCTGTTGTACGCCGCCGCGACCAAGACCGGCGGCAGCATCGTCCACAACATCGCGCGCAGCATCCACTGGCCCGCGGTGATCCGGCTCGTCAGCGGCAGCATTCCGGCCAGCATGGTCACGCTGCTGGCGCTGTGGCAGCTCGATCTCAACAGCGATGCCGCGCGCAGCCTCGTCAACATCGTGCTCGCGTTTGCATTGATCCTGACCGCGACGTCGCTGATCTTCCGCAAGACCATCCTCGAATTCTTTCGCGCGCGGCTGGAGCGGCTCGACGACCGCACCATCGCGCGCGCCACGGTGGCCGTCGGCGCCGCACTCGGCATTCTCGTGTCGATCTCCTCGGTCGGCGCCGGCGCAGTCGGTGTCACTGCTTTATTATTGTTATACCCGCGGTTGCCGATGGCGCGCATCGTCGGCTCCGATATCGCGCATGCGGTACCGCTGACCCTGGTGGCCGGTATCGGGCATTGGGCGATGGGCTCGATCGACTGGCAGTTGATGGGCATCCTCCTGAGCGGCTCTTTGCCCGGCATCATCATCGGCAGCTATTGCGCGACGCGGGTGCCGGAAACGGCGCTGCGGCTGTTGCTCGCCGCCACGCTGGTGCTGGTCGCCGCCAAGCTCAGCTCCGACGAATGGCAGAAGGCGGTGCCGCTGGTCGCGGCGTCAAGCCCAAGCGGTCATTAGTTTGGAGCATGATCTTTTCGGAAAACCGGTTTCCACTTTTCCGGATCATGCTCTAAAGATCCCGCAAACTCGCGAACAGCGCGAGGCCGAACAGGGCCAGTGCGCCGAGCAGGAATCCCAACGCAAAGGTCCAGAACCCGCTGCGGCGCGGCTTCTCGACCACGACGGGCGGCGCAACCGGCGTCGCCACCAGCGCATGCTCGCGCTCGATCAGCCGGCGCGCGACATAATCGGTGACGGCATCGACCATCGCGGCGACGTCGTGCGATTCGGCGATCACGATACGGCCGAACCGGGTGTCCTGCACGAAGCGATAGATCCGCTTGTCGCGGCCCATCACGATGTGCGCCACCACGTCGATCCACAGCCGCGGCGTGTCGCCCTGGCTGATGCCGCGATCGAACAGATCGACCTTGTCCGGGATCTGCCCGAACAGCGGATCGAGCGCCTCGCTGAGGATCTCGAGCCGCGCCACCTCGGCATCGCGCAGATCGACCACGACGCCGGTGCGATCCGCCGCCTCGATCCGCGCCTTGCGCAGCGCGTCGCGCAACCGCATCGGAGCCTCGGCGCGGACAGCAGGGCTCCCGTTGTTTTGCGCGTCTGACATCGCTTGGCGGCCTTCATCCTGATCGGTGGTAATAGTGTTAACCTATCAGTAACCACGTTTGTCCGCAAAGACCCTTTAATACCAAATACTTGCGCTTTAACGGCCGACGGCCCCACCCGGATGACCGGATGGGGCCGTCGGTGCCTTGGAAGGCGTCCTTGGGCCGTTTCTTCTAAACTTGTCTCCTGGACTTGCCCGATCGGCCATTGGCCGACCGGATATCGCTCGATCAGGCGTGGACCCGGCTCGGCTCTTCCACGATCGAGAAGCGCACGCCGGCCTTGTGACGGTTCTCTTCCGAGACCGTGCGCCAGGCGTCTTCGGCTTCCTTGCGGGTGCCGAACGGGCCCTGAACCTGGGCTGACCCTTGCACGAGCGTGTGGAAGTTCATCGAACCGAACTCGCCGCCGATCACCCAGAAATTGCTGCCTTTGGTCATGGTCGTCTCCTGCTGTTACCGTTAGCCGAACTGGTTCATCGTGTTGTGGGCGCCGCCCGCCTTCAGAGCGGCTTCGCCGGCGAAATATTCCTTGTGCTCGTCGCCGATATCGGAGCCGGCCATGTTCTGATGCCTGGCGCAGGCGATGCCCTGACGGATTTCCTGGCGCTGAACATTCTTCACGTACCCCAGCATGCCCTGCTCGCCGAAATACTCCCTCGCGAGATTGTCCGTCGACAGAGCTGCCGTGTGATAGGTCGGCAACGTGATCAGATGGTGGAAGATACCGGCACGCTTTGCTGAATCGGCCTGGAAGGTGCGGATGCGCTCGTCGGCTTCAAGGCCCAGCGGCGTATCGTCGTATTCCGGCTTCATCAGGTCGGCTCGATTGTACTTGCTGACGTCCTTGCCGGCTTCCTTCATCGCGTCGTACACCTGCCAACGGAAGTTGAGCGTCCAGTTGAACGATGGCGAGTTGTTGTAGGCCAGCTTCGCGTTCGGAATGACCTCGCGAATGCGGTCAACCATCTTGGCGATCTGCTCGATATGCGGCTTCTCGGTCTCGATCCACAGCAGGTCGGCGCCGTTCTGCAGCGATGTGATGCTGTCGAGCACGCAGCGATCTTCGCCCGTGCCGGCACGGAACTGATAGAGGTTGCTGGCAAGCCGCTTCGGACGCATCATCTTGCCGTTGCGGTTGATGATGACATCGCCATTCCTGGCGTTGTCGGCCGTCACTTCCTCGCAATCCAGGAAGCTGTTGTACTGGTCGCCGATGTCGCCGGGCTTGTGGCTCACGGCGATCTGCTGCGTGAGGCCGGCCCCCAGCGAGTCGGTGCGGGTCACGACGATGCCGTCTTCGACGCCGAGTTCTAGGAAGGCATGGCGGCAGGCGCGAATCTTGGCCAGGAACACCTCGTGCGGCACAGTCACCTTGCCGTCCTGGTGGCCGCACTGCTTTTCGTCGGAGACCTGATTTTCGATCTGCAGCGCGCACGCACCTGCTTCGATCATCTTCTTGGCGAGCAGATAGGTCGCCTCCGCATTGCCAAAACCGGCGTCGATGTCGGCGATGACGGGCACGACATGCGTCTGGAAGTTGTCGACCTTTTCGATCAACGCCTTTTCCTTCGCCTGGTCGCCGGCCTTGCGAGCGGCGTCGAGGGCGCGGAAGATATCGTTGAGTTCGCGGGAGTCCGCCTGACGGAGGAAGGTGTAGAGTTCCTCGATCAGCGCCGGCACCGAGGTCTTCTCGTGCATCGACTGATCGGGAAGCGGTCCGAACTCGGAGCGAAGTGCCGCGATCATCCAGCCGGAGAGATACAGATAGCGGCGATCGGTCTTGCCGAAATGCTTCTTGATCGAAATCAGCTTCTGCTGCGCGATGAAGCCATGCCAGCAACCGAGCGACTGGGTGTATTTGGTGGGATCGCCGTCATAGGCAGCCATATCGCTGCGCATCAGCGCCGCGGTGTACCGGGCAATGTCCAGGCCGGTCTTGAAGCGGTTCTGCAGACGCATGCGCGCCACGGCTTCGGCGGTGACGCCGTTCCAGGTCGGCTGGGTCTTGAGCAGCGCCTCGGCAGCTCCAACCTCGCTCAGATAGGAAGCCGGTCCCTGGAGTGCCTGGTCGCTGATGCCGCGTGGCTGGTAGTTCATGTGCGTGATCCTTTCGGTGACGACAAATCCGCAGCGTTTGCCTTCGCGGCCCTTGCCCCTAATCGACATTCTTGACAGTGCATTGCGAAATGCGTGGCAGGAGCTAAACGCGAAACCGTTGAATTCGTATAGATAGCTTGTCATCGAATGGTGATGTGATGTAACATCACGACTTGTAATAGATGTAATTTTGTAACTTTTGTCACAAACGGCAGATAACTCCCTCTCCCCGTTTACGGGGTCGAGACGAGCGAAGCTCGCTCTTAGAGGGTTGGGGTGAGGGGGCGCCTCCGCGAGTCAGAACTTGCGGAGACGCCCCCTCACCCGGCGCTACGCGCCGACCTCTCCCCGCAAGCGGGGCGAGGTGGGCCAAACTCGCAGGGAAATAACGATGGCAGGCGACTCCGGAAAAAAGCTGTTCGTCGGGCCCCGCTTCCGGCGCATCCGCCAGCAATTGGGGCTGTCGCAGACCCAGATCGCCGAGGGCCTCGGGATCTCGCCAAGCTACATCAACCTGATCGAGCGCAACCAGCGCCCGGTAACGGCGCAGATCCTGCTGCGGCTGGCCGAGACCTATGACCTCGATCTGCGCGACCTCGCCACCGCCGATGAAGACCGCTTCTTCGCCGAACTGAACGAGATCTTCTCCGATCCGCTGTTCCGCCAGATCGACCTGCCCAAGCAGGAACTGCGCGACCTCGCCGAACTCTGCCCCGGCGTCACCCATTCGCTGCAACGGCTCTACGCCGCCTATACCGAGGCGCGCCGCGGCGAGACCATGGTCGCGGCGCAAATGGCCGACCGCAATGAAGGCGCAAAATTCGAGGCCAACCCGATCGAGCGGGTGCGCGACCTGATCGAGGCCAACCGCAATTATTTTCCGGAGATGGAAACGGCCGCGGAAAATCTGCGCGATGAATTGAACGTGCCGGCCGAGGGACTGTTCGCAGCACTTGCGGCGCGCTTGCGCGAAAAGCATTCGGTCGTCACCCGCATCATGCCGGTCGATGTGATGCGCGAGACCTTGCGGCGCTTCGACCGCCATCGCCGGCAATTGCTGGTCTCCGAACTGGTCGATGGCCCCGGCCGCATTTTCCAGCTCGCCTTTCAGATCGGCCTTGCCGAATGCGCCGCGCATTTCGAGACCATCATTGGCCGCGCCGGCCCGCTCGACGACACGCCGCGGCGGCTCTATCGCATCACGCTGGCGAATTATTTTGCCGCCGCTACGATGATGCCCTACCAGGCGTTTCATGCCGCGGCCGAAGCGCTGAGCTATGACGTCCATGTGCTGGCGCAGCGCTTCAATGCCGGCTTCGAGCAGGTCTGTCATCGCCTGACCACCTTGCAGCGGCCGAACGCCCGCGGCATTCCGTTCTTCCTGCTGCGGGTCGACAATGCCGGCAACGTATCGAAGCGATTTTCCTCCGGCACGTTTCCGTTTTCGAAATTCGGCGGCACCTGTCCGTTGTGGAACGTGCATTCGACCTTCGACACGCCGGACCGGCTGCTCAAGCAGATCATCGAGCTGCCCGATGGCGCCAGATACTTTTCGATCGCCCAGATGCTGCGCCGTCCGATAGCGCCGCATCCACAGCCGCAGCCGCGTTTCGCGATCGGGCTGGGCTGCGAAATCCGCCACGCCGCCAAACTGGTGTACGCCACCGGCATGGACCTCGAAAAAACCGAGGGCACCCCGATCGGCGTCAACTGCCGCCTCTGCGAACGCGAAAACTGCAGCCAGCGCGCCGAACCGCCGATCACAAGAACGCTGATCCTGGATGAGAACACGCGAAGGGTGAGCTCGTTTGCGTTCAGCAATGCGCGGGAGGTGTGAGCGTTCGGCTCTCACGTCTCGTCGTCCCGGCGAAGGCCGGGACCCATAACCCCTGGCTTTGGTGATCGAGGAAAGCATCTGCTCCACTGCCGAAACGAGAACACACGGCGTATGGGTCCCGGCCTTCGCCGGGACGACGTGGATAGTTGGAGATACAACTCCGCATTCTCGCGACGCAAAACGCCCGAGCTGTCCAAAAATCTTATCGCCCAACAGAGGGCGTGGGGAATGCCGGATGCCCGTTGCACCCGCAGCCTCGCGTGTAGAAAGTGGTGACACGCGAGTGTCGCCACCACAGGTCCACCGGGATCACCCGGCATTCCCGCACGCAATGGTTTTAACGGTTTCCTTCGTGCTCTCCCCGGTGATCGGGCTTTCTTGTCACCGTCGCCCCCAAGAAGCCTGCTTCTCAGGAACTTGACGCCAGCGTCGAGGCGTCAGGACCACACGACTTCGCCGTCCGCCTCAGCGCCGTTCGTTATCGGCACCTCCGCGTCCACCGCATCCCGCCCCGCGTCCGTGACGATCGCGAGCCGCCCCTCATGTGGGACGAGACAGCGATGAATAAGCCGGTGATTTGGGTCTGGTGTGAAGGGGGAATATTTTTGGGAAGAGGGCTGGACAGGGGAATCAATCGAGCCCGCCTAGCAAGCTGACTTGGGCATTCGGAGACTTGAGTGTTCAGAAATGAATGCTCACACAGAGCAAGCTCTCTGTCATAGAGGCGGCGTATCCGCGTTTGGCCTGCTGGACTGCGCCTGCTCCAAGGACGTTGCCGCAGGACACAAGCCCGTGTTGTCGTTCGTGTGACGCCATGCGCTTCATTTCACCTTTACGAAACGACGCCCGAATGTAGAATGCAAAATAGCGGGTTATCCCGCGCGGGCTGCGCAATCCAGGATCTCAGAGTTCAGGAGCAGTCGATGATGGACCGGAAGTTCTTTCGTTGGACAGCAGGTGCGGTGGTTATAGCAGCCCTGGTCGCGACGTTCTGGTTCGCGACGCGGCCGCCGCCGCTGACGGTTCAGGGCGAAGTGTCGTCGGATCGGGTCGACATCAGTTCGCGCGTCGCCGCACGGGTCGAGAAGCTGAACGTCAATGTCGGCGATACCGTCAAACGCGGCGACGTCCTCGCCGTGCTTGAAAGTCCGCAACTGGTTTCGGCCCGCTTCGCAGCCGAGGCCGCTCTGGCGGTCGCGCGCGCCGATCTGGCGCGGATCGACACCGTCCGGCCGCAGACCGTGGCGGCAAAAAAGGCGGAAGTTGAAGCAGCCCAGGCCGACGTGACGCTGGCCCTGCAAACCTTCAACCGGCAGTCTGAACTGGCCCGCACCGGCAACACGCCGCAGGCCAGCCTGGATCAGGCCCAGCACAATCTCGACGCGGCGACGCAAAAGAAGGATTCGCTCGATGCCACCCTGAAGCTCGCGATCGAAGGTGCGAGCAAGGAAGAACGCGACCTGGCCGCCGCCCAGGTGAAGCAGGCCGAAGCCACATTGAACCAGCGCGACGTCGATGTGAACGAGTTTTCGATCCGGGCGCCGACCTCGGGACAGATCACCGCCCGTGTCGCAGCACTCGGCGAGAATTTCAGCGCCGGTGCGCCGCTGTTTTCGATGATCGACCTCAGCGATCTCTGGTTCACGTTCAACATCCGCGAGGACCTTCTGCGCGGCCTGAAGATCGGCGACACCTTCGAGGTGATGGTTCCGGCGCTTAGTTCGGCTAGCGATTCCGGTTCGCGTGACGATGATCAACGTTCAGGGACAATACGCTGCGTGGCGCGCCACCCGCGCCACCGGAAACTTCGACCTGCGGACATTCGAGGTCCGCGCGGTTCCGCAGCAGCCAGTCGACGGACTGCGTCCCGGCATGAGCGCCATCGTCGCGTGGAACGATCGGGGTCGCTGAGATGACCCCCCGCAGCAAACTCCGGCCGGGCTTCTGGCTGGTGTTCGGCCGGGAGGTCGAATGGCTGCGGCGGCGCTGGTTCCTGCTGGCGGTGACGGTGATCGTGCCGCTGTTGCTGATGGCGTTGCTGACCGGCATCTTCAGCGCCGGGCTGGCGACCCGACTGCCGATCGCGGTACTCGATCTCGACAACTCGGATCTTTCGCGTTCCGTGATCCGGATGGTCGATGCCACGCCGGACACGGCGGTGACGCAGCGGGTCAGCGATCTGGCCGAAGGCCGCGCCATGATCCTGAGGGGCGACGTTTACGGTCTGCTGCTGCTGCCCAAATTTCTTCAGCGCGACGTGTTCTCCGGCCGCGGACCGGACGTCGTGTTTTTCTACAACACCCAGACCATGACGATCGGCAATCTGGTCGCACGCGGCGTCAACGCGGCGCTGCCCAGCGCGGCCGCCGGCATCAAATTGCAGTTGCGAACCGCGCAAGGCGAGCCCGCCGATTTCGCCCAGGCCGATGTGCAACCGATACCGGTGCAGGTGAACCCGCTGTTCAACCCGACCTTGAACTACGTCTATTTCCTGCTCGCAGCGCTGATTCCGGCGGTGCTGCAGGTGGTGATCGTCACCTCGACGGCCTATTCAGTCGGGCTCGACGCCGGAACCCCGCATCGCTTCCGTATCCTGCGGGCGCTCGGCGGCGGCCTGTGGCCGGCGATGGCCGGCAAGATACTGCCCTATACGATCCTGTTGCTGGCGGTTCTCGGCATCTCGGATTCGGTGCTGTTCGGCGTTCTCGGATTGCCGCTCAGGGGCGATCGCTGGTTATTGGTGATAGCCAGTGTGCTCTTCATCATCGACTGCCAGTTCATCGGCGCCCTGCTGGCGCTGTTCATGCCGGTCGCACGCGCCGTCAGCATCGGCACGTTGGTCACCTCGCCGGCGTTTGGATTTATGGGGATCGGATTCCCCAGGCTTGGCATGAACGCTTTCGCCTATAACTGGGGCGCGCTGCTGCCGGGCACCTGGTATCTCAGTGCCCGGATCGACCAGACCGTTCGCGGTGCGCCCGCGGATCTGTCGCTGAAGCCGATCCTGGTGCTATCAGGCTTCGCGATCATCCTGATCGGGCTGACCGCGTGGCGGCTCGAAATCATGCGCGGGCGCGCTCTCTCACAGCCGTCCGCGGCGTTGCCAGCCGGTGCCGCGACATGAACCAGCTGATCAGAATCATCAAATATGAGTTTGGCCGAATTTTCGCCGAGAAGGCCGCCTTCTCGATTCTGATCATCGCCGTCGCGATCTACGCGGTGTTCTACCCGCAGCCTTATGTCAACGAAGCCCTGCGCAATGTTCCGATCGCCGTCGTCGATCTCGACGGTACACAAAGCAGCCGCGATTTCGCGCGTCTGGTCGATGCCACGTCCGATGTCGCCGTGGTCAGCCACCTTCCCGACGCCGCGACCGCGCGGCGCGAGGTGTTTGCGCGCAACATCGACGGCATTCTGGTGATACCGCAATATTTCGAGCGCGAACTGCTGCACGGGCGGCAGTCGCCGGTGGCACTGTACGCCGACGCCAGCTACTTCCTGATCTACCAGCGCGTCGCCGGCGCGGTCTCCGCCGTGGCCCAGACCATGGGCGCGCAGGTCGAGGCCACCCGCCTGGTCGAACTCGGCATCGATCCCGTCATCGCGGCTGCGGCAACCAACCCGATGCCATTGACCGCGGTGCCGATCTTCAATCCCGAAGGTGGCTACGCCACCTACATCCTGCCGGCTGCGCTGGTGTTGATCCTGCAGCAGACGCTGTTGATCGGCGTCGGCCTGCTCGGAACCTCGCCCGGCGCCGATCCGCGCGCGACGATGGCCGATCCGCCGTCGATGCTGACCATCCTGATCGGTAAATTGCTGGCCTATCTGGCGCTGGAGGCCGTCATCATTCCGCTCTATCTGGTCGTAGTGCCCTATCTCTACGGGCTGCCACGATTGGGAAACGTGTCTTCCATCCTGTTGTTCGCGATCCCCTTCGTGTTCGCCGTCGGCAGCCTCGGGTTATTTTTGGCGAGCGTATTCAGGACACCACTGGCGGTACAGCTCTGCTCGGCAGCCCTCGGCCTGCCGTTCTTCATGCTCGCGGGATTTGCATGGCCGACCCAGGCGATGCCGGAAGCCATCCGGCTGGCGGCTAAACTCGTTCCAAGCACCGAGGCGATCGATGGCTTCGTGCGTTTGTCGCAGCTTGGCGCGCCGCTGTCGGATGTTCGCCCGCAAGTCCTGACGCTCTGGGGTCTCGCCATCGGCTATTGTGCGCTGGCGCTGCTCGTCACCGGATCCGGACCGGTACGGCGAAGGTCTCACCTCCGCTGCCGGTTGCTGCTGTCGATTAAGAGGCGCTGTCGCGCTAACGATCGATCTCGTCGAGCTCAAACAATCATGTCGGAAATCGAGCAATTTTCGAAAGAAGGGCTGTGGAAGATCAAGATGACGGCGTGACAAAGTTCGTCATGCCCGGACTTGTTCCGGGCATCCACGTCTTTGCAGGACATAAGTAAGGAAAAGACGTGGATGGCCGGGACGAGCCCGGCCATGACGAACAGTGAGTCACGCGCTTGTTCAGCCGCCCTCAATTATACAGCGCGCTATCTCCCAAAACCGCCTGCCGGAAGCGCGTGGTCAGGATGCCGCCATCGGCCGGCGGCATCACGAAGCCGAGCGCTTCGGGGTTGATCTTGATCTGCGCGAACACCGTTCCCCGCCCTTCATGGGCGAGATCGCGGATCTCGGTGACTTCGGCCTGGGTGCGGACGATGCGCGTGGTGCGAATGCCCGACGCGGCCGCGATCCCCGCGAGGTCGACGCCGGCCGCGGTGTGGGTCTTCTGCATGCCGGTCTCGCCGAAGCGCTCGTTGTCGAGCACCGCGATGGTGAGATTGGCCGGGGCTTCGACCGCGATCGTGGCGAGCGCGCCGACGCTCATCAGCATCTCGCCATCGCCGGTGATGACCAGCACCCGGCGCTTCGGCTGCGCCAGTGCGAGGCCAAGCCCGATCATCGAGGCGGCGCCCATCGCACCCCAGAGCGGGAAGTTGTTGGGGCTGTCGCCGATGGCCGAGACATCCCAGTTCGGCGCGCCGAGCCCGGCGATGACCAGGAGTTCGCGGCGGTCGCGCAGCAGTTCGTTGACGACGTCGCGACGGTGAAGAAGCGCATTGGGGTTGTTCATTTGCGGGCAAGCTCCTTGAAATTCTTGGCGCCGAGCACGCGCTGCCCGATCAGGACGGCCGTGGGTCGCCAGGTGTTGAAAGCCAGATTCGCCGCACCCTGCACCGTCGAGGCGACCAGATGAGGTTCGTCGGCGCGCGTCACGATGACGCCGATCGATTCAAGGGCGGCCTTGGTGCCCTGCCCCATCGGAATCTGCCACGGGTTGAACTCGCCCCAATCGCCGCGCATGGTCACGATCATCAACAGCGGCATGTGGCAGATCACCGGCAGCGACAGCATGTTGATGCAGTTGCCGACGCCGCTCGATTGCAGCAGCAATACGCCGCGCTCGCCGCCCAGCCACGCGCCGGCCAGCATGGCGACACCTTCCTCTTCGGTGGTCAGGGTGACGACACGGGTTTCCGGATCGGCCTCGAACGAGCGGATCAGCCGGCTGTGCCCGGCGTCCGGCACGATCCCGACCTGCCGTATGCCCGCCTGCTTCAGCGTCTGGTAGACCTCGTCCGGCCAGGTCGGCAGGGACGCCTGTCCCTGCGATTTTGCCACATCATTCATCGAGCCGCATTGCCTCCGCGATTATCAGGGTTGATCTCACCCCACCTTAGCCCTTTGCGGCGGGGGAAGCATTTGAATGTCGACATGGCTTCTATTGCAAAATCGAAAGGCTGGGGTTTCGCAGCAGGATTCAACCCGTTTTGCATCCTGAAAAATGGGTATATCGGCGGTTTCAGCGTCGCTAATCCGCCCCGCCGATTCTATTATTCGCCGCTCGCAAATCCCTGTCGTTTAACCGGTGATCTCATGCCGACCCGCTTGTCTGGAATTCAAGTCGCGATCGCCGCCATTGCCGCTTCATTGGTCCTTTCATCCGCCGTATCAGCCCAACCGGCACCGGCGCGAATAGCCGCGCCCAGGCCCGTTGTGGCTCCGGCCAATCCGGCACCCGCTGCCGCCGCCCCGCGTCCCGCCACATCGCCCTCGCCCCGCGCGGCGTCCTGCCACGCCGGCCAGCCGTTCGATCGCTTCCTCGCCGAGCTCAAGCAGAAGGCCGTTGCGGCCGGCGTCTCGCCGCGCGCGATCGCGGAGGCGTCGCCTGACATGGTCTACGATCAGGGCATCGTCAACCGCGACCGCGGCCAGCGCGTGTTCGGCCAGGTGTTCACCGAATTCGCCGGCCGCATGGCGGCAAACTTCCGGATGCAGCAGGGCCAGCAGCACATCAGGACCTATCAGGCCGCGTTCGCGCGCGCCGAAAAGGAATATGGCGTGCCGCCGGCCGTGATCGCGGCGTTCTGGGGCCTGGAAAGCGATTTCGGCGCCAACATGGGCAATCTGCCGACGCTGCGCTCGCTGGTGTCGCTGGCCTATGATTGCCGCCGCTCCGAGATGTTCGAGAACGAGACCATCGCCGCGCTGAAGATCATCGATCGCGGCGATCTCACGCCGGACGAAATGGTCGGCTCCTGGGCCGGCGAGCTCGGCCAGACGCAATTCCTGCCGACGCATTACTTCAACTACGCCGTCGATTACGACGGCGACGGCCGCCGCAACCTGCTGCGCAGCCCGGCCGACGTGATCGGCTCGACCGCGAACTACATCGCCAACGGATTGAAATGGCGCCGCGGCGAGCCGTGGCTGCAGGAAGTGAAGGTGCCGGCCAACCTACCTTCAAGTTTTCCTTGGGACCAGGCCGATCTGACGATCCAGCTGCCGCGGTCGAAATGGGCGGCGTTCGGCGTGACCTATCCGGACGGCAAGGCGCTGCCGAATGACGACATGCCGGCGTCATTGCTGCTGCCGATGGGCCGCACCGGGCCGGCGTTCTTGGCCTATGCCAATTTCGCCGCCTATACCGAGTGGAATAACTCGCTGATCTATTCGACCACCGCGGGCTATCTCGCCAGCCGCATTGCGGGCGCCGCCCCGATGCGGCGGCCGGCCGCGCCGGTGGTGCAATTGCCGTTCAACGAGCTGCGCGAATTACAGCAATTGCTGGTGCGCGCGGGATTCAATGTCGGCAAGGTCGACGGCGTGATGGGTCAGCAAAGCCGCAGCGCGGTGAAGGCGATGCAGATCAAGTTCGGCCTGCCGGCGGATTCCTGGCCGACCGCGGAATTGCTGGCGAAGATGCGGGACCGGACCGCGGCGCGGTAGCGAGGGCCCGACTCCGGAAAAGGCAATGGCGGGGCGCGAGAATATTCATCTCCGAGTCACGCGCCGCGGCGGTTGTATTTCTCTCATCACTGCCCATTTCGTGTAACGCAGTCCCCTGCAATGATAAAATTCCATCCCAAGGAAAGAGCATCACATGTCCTTCTACGACGCCGCGGTCCCCGCTTATCTGCAAATCCTCGGCAGCCTCACCGGCATCCTCAACAAGGCCGAAGCGCACTGCAAGGCGAAGAATATCCAGCCCGAAGTGCTGCTGAGCGCGCGGCTTTATCCGGACATGCTGCCGTTCACCAAGCAGATCCAGCTGGTGTCCGATTTCGCCGCCAAGGGTTGCGCACGGCTGACGCATAGCGAGGTGCCGTCGACACCGGACACCGAAAAGAGTTTTGAGGAATTGCGGCAGCGGCTCGCCAAGACCATCGAATACGTCAAGACCTACAAGCCCGCGCAGTTCGAAGGCACCGACACCAAAGACGTCACCTTCCCCGTCGGTCCCGACAAGACCATGACGGTGAAGGGCCATCAATTCCTCACCGGCTTCTCGTTGCCGAACTTCTACTTCCACGCCGCCACCGCCCACGGCATCCTGCGCCACAACGGCGTCGAAATCGGCAAGCGCGATTTCCTCGGCGTGAGCTGAGGTAGCGAACGTCATTCCGGGGCGATGCGAAGCATCGAACCCGGAATGACGAACTCTCATGCTACGCTTCCGCAGATTTCGGAAAAACCATCCTACGCCGGCGTGCATACGCGCCATGGTGTTGCGCGCGGCAAATTTCGCAGACACGTGATAGGGTTGGGGCATTGCCATATTGCGCTGCAATGCCCACCTCCCCTGCACCTGCCATTTCCCGGAACAACAAACATGAGCCAGCCGACCAAATTGTTCGACACCTATAAACTTGGCCCCCTCACGCTGCCCAACCGGTCTGTGATGGCGCCGCTGACCCGCAACCGCGCGGTCGCGGGGCTGGTGCCGAGCCCCCTCGCGGTGGAATATTACGCGCAGCGCGCGACCGCGGGCCTGCTGATCAGCGAAGCCAGCCAGGTGTCGCAACAAGGCCAGGGCTATCAGGACACGCCCGGCATCTACTCCAAGGAGCAGGTCGCGGGCTGGCGCAAGGTGACCGATCGCGTGCACGAGCGCGGCGGGCGCATCTTCCTGCAGGCCTGGCATGTCGGCCGCATCTCGCACACCTCGCTGCAGCAGAATGACGGCGCACCGGTGGCGCCCAGCGCGATCCGCGCCAAGGGCAAGACCTTCGTGGGCGGCCAGTTCGCCGACGTCTCCGAGCCGCGCGCGCTGGCGCTGGAGGAAATTCCGGGGATTATCGAGAGTTTCAAGCGCGGCGCCGCGAATGCGATTCAAGCCGGCTTCGACGGCGTCGAAATCCACGGCGCCAACGGCTATCTGCTGGATCAATTTGCCAGGGACGGCACCAACAAGCGCACCGATGCCTATGGCGGATCGATCGAGAACCGCGCGAGGCTGATGCTGGAAGTCTCCAAGGCGGTCGCGGCCGAAATCGGCGCAGAGCGTACCGGCATTCGCATCTCGCCGGTGACGCCGGCCAATGACGCCTCCGATAGCAATCCGCAGCCGCTGTTCGACTACATCGTCGATCATCTCAACGCGCTGAAGCTGGTCTACATCCACGTCATCGAGGGCGCGACCGGCGGCCCGCGCGACGTCGCGCCGTTCGATTACGGCTCCTTGCGCAAGCGTTTCAAGCAGGCCTACATCGCCAACAACGGCTATGACTTCGAGCTGGCGACCAAGGTGCTGGCCGCCAACGAGGCCGACCTGATCGCGTTCGGCAAGCCGTTCATCTCCAATCCCGATCTGGTCGAACGCCTGAAACAGGGCGCGCCGCTCAACGCCTACGACAAGAACACCTTCTACGGCGGCGGCGCCAAGGGTTATACGGATTACCCGGCACTCGGCGAAGCGCTGGACGCGGCGCAGTAGGCCGATCAAAGTTCGTCATTCCGGGATGCGCCCTCTTGGGCGCAGGCCCGGAATCCATACGCCCTGTGGCGGTGTTTGATTCGAACTCCAACGCAAGGGGTTATGGATTCCGGGCTCGTGCTTCGCACGCCCCGGAATGACGGCTAAGATGACCGCGTCGTCGTTCATCTTAAGTAGCCGAGCTTCATGACCCCGCCCACCGCCGAAGACATTGTTCGCCGCGCCACCGCCGCGTTCAACGCGGGGCAGCCGGACGAGGCGCGCCAGCTGTGCGAACAGGGGCTACGCCGCGCGCCCGGCGATGCCATGCTCAGCCATCTGCTGGCAGCGGTGCTGTTTTCGAAGGGCGAAGTTCAATCCGCGCGCAGTCACATCGAAACAAGCCTGACAAAACGCCCAGGCAACGCGGCGGCGCATCTGCTGGCGGCGCGGATCGCGCGCGCGGCGGATGATTTCGATGGGGCGCTGGCGCATCTTGACCGGGCGATCGCGATCGCGCCGCAGCGCGAGGCGTTTCTGGAGAAGGCGCGGACGCTGGACCAGGCCGGCCTCAAGCCGCAGGCGCGCGAGGCCTGGCGCGCAATTCTAAAGGTCATTCCAGAGCATCAGGAGGCCGCGGCGCGGCTCGGGCGGCTGGCCTGGGAAGACGGCGATCATGCCGGCGCGGTGGCGCTGCTCGAACGCGCCGCCGGCACGGACGCACCGGCGTCGGTCTGGTTCGATCTCGGCCTCGCGCGCCAGGATCTGCGTGATCACACCGGCGCGGCTGCGGCCTATCGCAGGGCGTGCGACATCAGACCTGATCATGCCGAGGCCGCGCTCAATCTCGGCGTCGTGCTGCAAGAACTCGGCGACATCGACAACGCGATGGGCGCCTATGCACGGGCCTATCGGCTGCGCCCCTCGACATTCGGCACCATCGCGATGGCGCTGACCTCGGCGCCGCATGGCCGGCTATGGCTCGATGAAGAGGCGCTGCGCCGTTCGCTACTCAGCGACTGACCGCCCACGCCTGGCGCGAAAGCGCTTGCGGTAGACGCCGGGCGTCGCCAGCACCTCGGTAACCGTCGTCGTGTAGGCTTCCTTGTGCGGCTCATCGAAGTCTTCGAACACCAGCTGCGGGGCTTCGCGCGGCACCGCAAAGCACTGCGCCACCGGCGTGCCCTTCGGCAGCACGCCGGAAAAATCCGCCCTCGTCCAGATCGCCGGGAAATTGATGCCGCCGTCGTGGAAGCGATCGGCATCGACCAGCCCCGAGATCAGGCGAAACGGCAAATCGTCGCGGTTGACCGGATGGGTGGCGAACAGCGACCAGCCGGGCTCGAGCTCGATGGTCCAGAAGCTGTTGAACTTGATCGCGGCCTGCCCGTCGCGCGCGAACGGCGCGTCCGGAAATTGCGCGGCGACGTGAAAGCTCAGGGGCGCGCGCGGATGGCCTGACGTGTTGGGCTCCGGAATATCCCACGCCCAGGAGAACGCGCCGCGATCGACATGGATGTCGCAGGGCGACAGGATCATCACGCCATAGGCCATCGCGTCGATGAAGGGCGGGCATTGCTTGACGGTGCGGATCTCGCGCCCGTGAATCTCCGAATGCGCCTTCGCCGGCATCGCGCGCAACCAATCCGGCAGCCCCCCGCGCGCCGGCACCGGCCGTGGCAGATGATCCGACAGCGCCGGATCGCAGCGAAATGTCATGCGCATGGGTAAACTCCTGCAGTGTCCGTATGGTGCGGCGATGCCGGGGAACGGTCAATGCGCCAATGGGGGTGCGTGCTCCCTCTCCCCGCGCGCGGGGAGAGGGTTGGGGTGAGGGGGCGTCTCGACAAGCTCGGCCTCGCGGAGACGCCCCCTCACCCGGCGCTTCGCGCCGACCTCTCCCCGCGCGCGGGGCGAGGTGAGACGAACGTCGGCGCAACGGAAAAAAGGCCGGGATTGCTCCCGGCCTTCGTGTTTTTCTCTCTCCGTCATGCCCGGCCTTGTGCCGGGCATCCAAGTCTTGCCTTTCGAAGAAAGTCGTGGATGGCCGGAGCCCGGCCATGACGATGTCGGAACGCGCTCAGTTCAGCGACGCGCGCTTCGGGGGCGAGGCCGGCCACGACTTGATCAGAGTGTCGTAGTCGATGGTTTCGCCCTTCGGCTTTTCGTTCGCGAGCTTGCGCTGCGGAGCGATGTTGCCGTCCTTGGCCGATTTGGCGAACCAGTATTCGGCCGTCTCCTTCTTGTTCAGCTTCGGACCGCAGGCACCCTGGACGCCAGATTTCTCCAGACGTTCCATCACGGAGTCCTGCGCTGCCGCCAGCGAGTCCATCGCCTGTTGCGGCGTCTTCGCACCGGACGACGCGTCGCCGATGTTCTGCCACCACAATTGCGCCAGCTTCGGATAGTCAGGCACGTTGTTGCCGGTCGGGGTCCACTGCACGCGCGCCGGCGAGCGGTAGAACTCGATCAGGCCGCCGAGCTTCGGCGCACGTTCGGTGAAGCTCTTGTCCCAGATGTCGGATTCACGAATGAAGGTAAGACCGACATGGCTCTTCTTCAGGCTCACGCTCTTGGAGACGATGAACTGCTCATAGAGCCAGGCTGCCTTGCGGCGGTCGATCGGGGTCGACTTCAGAAGCGTCAGCGAACCGACGTCCTGGTAGCCGAGCTTCATGCCGTCCTTCCAGTACGAGCCGTGCGGCGACGGCGCCATCCGCCATTTCGGCGTACCGTCAGCATTCATCACGGGCAGACCGGGCTTCACCATGTCGGCGGTGAAGGCGGTGTACCAGAAGATCTGCTGCGCGATATTGCCTTGTGACGGCACCGGACCGGATTCGGAGAAGGTCATGCCTTGCGCCTGCGGCGGGGCATATTTCTTCATCCAGTCGAGATATTTGACGATCGAATAGACCGCCGCCGGACCGTTGACGTCGCCGCCACGTTCCACCGACGAGCCGACCGGACGGCAGCCTTCCATGCGGATGCCCCATTCATCGACGGGAAGTCCGTTCGGAATGCCCTTGTCGCCGTTGCCGGCCATCGACAACCACGCGTCGGTGAAGCGCCATCCGAGCGAGGGATCTTTCTTGCCGTAGTCCATGTGGCCATAGACACGGACGCCGTTGATTTCCTTGACGTCGTTGGTGAAGAAGTCGGCGATATCTTCATAGGCCGACCAGTTCACGGGAACGCCGAGATCGTAGCCATACTTGGCCTTGAACTTGGCCTTGTAGTCGGGATTGGAGAACCAGTCGTAGCGGAACCAATAGAGGTTGGCGAACTGCTGGTCGGGCAGCTGATAGAGATGTCCGTTCGGCGCCGTGGTGAACGACTTGCCGATGAAGTCGTTGACGTCGAGTCCGGGATTGGTGACATCCTTGCCTTCGCCGGCCATCCAGTCCGTCAAGTCGACGGCCTGGCCGTAGCGGAAATGCGTACCGATGAAGTCGGAATCGTTGATCCAGGCATCGTACACATTCTTGCCGGACTGCATCTGGGTTTGGATCTTTTCGACGACGTCACCTTCCTGGATGATATCGTGCTTGACCTTGATGCCGGTGATTTCCTCGAACGCTTTTGCCAGCGTCCTGGACTCGTACTCATGCGTAGTCAGGGTTTCGGAGACCGCGTTGATCTCCATGCCCTTGAAGGGTGCCGCAGCCTTGATGAACCACTGCATTTCCTTCATCTGGTCTTCCTTGGACAACGTCGAAGGTTGAAACTCCGAGTCGATCCATTTCTTGGCGGCCGCTTCATCCGCGAAGGCAGGTGCAGTGAACGAAGCCGCCGTCAGCGCGACGGCGCTGGTCATCATCCAAAGCCTGGTCCGGTTCAACGGACCTCTTCTCTCCAGATATCGCATGTCATTTCCTCCGTTGCAGCGATAAGTCTTCAGGCCCAGGTAGACCCCGGATCTGCTCTTTTTCGTTCGCCTAGACCGTGCGGAAGATTGCGACGGCCGAGACGAGCGAAATCACGGTGGCGAGCCACAGGCTCGACAATTCATATCCTTCTTGCCCGACCGGCAGCGTGGCGATGGTGTCGGTGCCGACAAAGCCGACCCACAACAAATGGATCACGGCGGCCATGATCAGCGAGATGAACAAACGGTCGCCCCGCGTGGTCGGAATCCGCAAGATCCCGACCCGCTCGGCTTCCGGATAGGCGACGGCGAGCCAGGTCATCGTGCCGAGCGTCATCGCCAGCAGCACGAAGAAAATCGCGGTCGGCAACGTCCAGGCCATCCATGCGATGTTTTCCATGGTGCTAGCCCTCCCACCCAGGCACGGCGCACTCCCTCTCCCCGCTTGCGGGGAGAGGGTTGGGGTGAGGGGGCGTCTCACCAAGTTCTGACTCGCGGAGGCGCCCCCTCACCCGGATTGCGCTAAAGCGCAATCCGACCTTTCCCCGCAAGCGGGGCGAGGTGAGGAAGAGCCAGTCTGCCTGTTTTGAATCACGGGCCATCGATTTACACCCTGCCGAGCGCAAAGCCGCGCGCGATATAGTTGCGGACGAACCAGATCACCAACGCACCGGGGATGATGGTGAGAACGCCGGCCGCGGCCAGCAGGCCCCAATCCATGCCGGCCGCCGAGACCGTGCGGGTCATGACGGCCGCGATCGGCTTGGCGTTGACGGATGTCAGCGTGCGCGCCAGCAGCAACTCGACCCAGGAGAACATGAAGCAGAAGAACGCCGCGACGCCGATGCCGCTCGCAATCAGCGGCACCAGGATCTTGATGAAGAACCGCGGAAACGAATAGCCGTCGAGAAAAGCGGTTTCGTCGATCTCGCGCGGCACGCCGGAGACGAATCCTTCGAGGATCCATACTGCGAGCGGCACGTTGAAGATGCAATGCGCAAGTGCGACCGCCCATGGCGTATCGAACAAATTGATCGCCGAATACAGATTGAAGAACGGCAGCGCATAGACCGCGGCCGGCGCCATCCGATTCGACAGCAGCCAAAAGAACAGATGCTTGTCGCCGAGGAAACGGTAGCGCGAGAACGCGTAGGCCGCCGGCAACGCCACCGAAATCGAGATGATGGTGTTGATGATCACATACTTCAGCGAATTGATATAGCCGGAGTACCAGCTCTCGTCGGTGAAGATGCGGACATAATTGGCAATGGTCGGCTGGTGCGGCCACAGCGTCATGGTCGAGACGATCTCCTCGTTGGTCTTGAAGCTCATGTTGACCAGCCAGTAGATTGGCAGCAGCAGGAAGATCAAGAATAGCGAGATGATGATGCGGCGTCCGGGAATCGAATGCATTACGCGGCTCCCTCTTTCGAGGGGCGATCGGCGCCGGCATTGGTCATCACCGTGTAGAATATCCAGCACACGATCAGAATGATCAGATTGTAGACCAGCGACAGGGCCGCCGCCTTGCCGAGGTCGAATTGCCCGAGCGCGATCTTGACCAGTTCGATGGAAACGAACGTCGTCGAATTGCCCGGCCCGCCGCCGGTCACCACGAACGGTTCGGTGTAGATCATGAAGCTGTCCATGAAGCGCAGCAGCACCGCGATCAGCAGCACGCGGTGCATCTTCGGCAACTGGATCGCGGTGAAGACCGCCCAGCGCGACGCGCCGTCGATCTGGGCGGCCTGATAATACGCATCCGGAATCGATTTCAGTCCGGCGTAGCACAACAGCGCCACCAGGCTGGTCCAGTGCCAGACGTCCATCGCGATGACGGTGGCCCAGGCGTCGAACTCATTCGACACGTAATTGTAATCTATACCCATATGATTCAGGACATAGCCGAGCAGGCCGATGTCGGGCCGCCCGAAGATCTGCCAGATGGTGCCGACCACGTTCCATGGAATCAATAACGGCAACGCCAGGATCACCAGGCAGGCGGCGACCCGCCAGCCCTCGCGCGGCATCGACAAGGCGACCACGATGCCGAGCGGCACTTCGATGGCGAGGATCACGGCCGAGAAGAACAGATTGCGCCAGAGCGAGGCGAAAAACCGGCTGCCGAGATCGGTCGATGGATCGAGCAACTCCTTGAACCAGCCGACGCCGTTCCAGAAGAACTGGTTGTTGCCGAAGGTGTCCTGCATCGAATAGTTCACCACCGTCATCAGCGGCAGGATCGCCGAGAACGCCACCACCAGAAACACCGGCAGTACCAGGAACCAGGCTTTCTGGTTGATCGTCTTGTCCATTACGCGGTCCCCTCGACCAGGAGACTGTCGGCGTAGACGTGCACGCGCGAGGGATCGAACACCAATCCCGCGACCTCACCCGGCACGGAAAATCCCGGGGGCACCCGTGCGGCAAACTTGGCATCGCCGACCCGAAGGCGCGCAAAACGAACCCGGCCGAGATCGTCGATCCGCTCGATATTGGCGGAAATCAGATTGGGCGCAGGGGCCGCGACATCGACGAATTCGGGGCGTACGCCGATCTCGATCCTGGCGCCGGACGGCAGGCTGTCATAACTACGGTTCAGCGCGATCGGAAGGCCGCCGATCCGCGCCTGGCGTCCCCGCACTTCGGCGGGCAGGATGTTCATGCCGGGCGAGCCGATGAAATAGCCGACAAACGTATGCGCCGGCTTGTCGAACAATTCCGCCGGCGTGCCGCTCTGCACCACGCGGCCGTCATGCATCACGACAACCGTATCGGCGAAGGTCAACGCCTCGGTCTGGTCGTGCGTCACATAGATCATGGTCAGGTCGAGTTCGCGGTGCAGCGCCTTGAGCTTCGATCGCAACTGCCACTTCAATTCGGGATCGATCACCGTCAGCGGCTCGTCGAACAAGACCGCGGCGACGTCGGAGCGGACCAGTCCTCGGCCGAGCGAGATCTTCTGCTTGGCGTCGGCGGTCAGCCGCATCGCCTTGCGCGACAGATAGGGCGTGAGGTCGAGCAGCCGCGCGATCTCGTCGACCCGTGCGTCGATCACGCTCTTCGGCAACCCGCGATTCTTCAAGGGAAATGCCAGGTTCTGTCCGACCGTCATGGTGTCGTAGATCACCGGAAACTGGAACACTTGCGCGATATTGCGCTTCTGGGTTGACAGCGGTGTGATGTCGATGCCGTCGAACAGTATCTTGCCGCGTGACGGCGTCACGATTCCCGAGATCAGATTGAGCAGCGTCGTCTTGCCGCAGCCGGACGGCCCGAGCAGCGCGTAGGCGCCGCCCTGCCGCCAGGTCATCGTCACCGGCTTCAGCGCAAACGATTGCGGATCGGCGTCATTGCCGCCGTAGGAGTGTGCGAGATCGACAAGATCAATGCGGGCCATGGTGCCAGTGCCTCACATCGCCGGATTCTTTTTTGACGCGTTTTCTTCACGCGAACCGCTACGCACTTCGCTCGAAAACGCTATGGGCGCTGCGACCAGACGGCCGGCCGGGTCGAATACAAACACATTGTCCGGGTCGAGCGCCGCGTCCAGCACATGCCCGGGGGGATATTCGTGAATGCCCTGCAGCACCGCGACCCAGTTGGAATCATCGCGGTGGAGATGCACGAAGCTTTCGGAGCCGGTGATTTCCGTCACCGTCACGGTGGCGGAAAAAGCGTGACGGCCGGCGATGCCGGTGGCCACTTCAAGCTGGTGCGCGCGGAAACCGACCCGATAGGCGCCGTCGCCGAGACCGGCGTACAATCCGCTGGCCGGCGCCGATATGCCGCCGGCATATTGCACCGAGCCGTTTTGCTTTTGGATCCCGACAATGTTGAGCGGCGGATCGGAAAACACCTGCGCGACCCGCATGGTTTCAGGGTGGCGATAGACTTTTGGCGTGCTGCCGACCTGCAGCACCTGGCCTTCCCACATGCAGACGGTATCGCCACCGAGCAGCAGGGCTTCGGAGGGCTCGGTGGTCGCATAGACGAAGATCGCACCCGACGCCTCGAAGATACGCGGCAGTTCGGTGCGCAATTCCTCGCGCAGCTTGTAATCGAGGTTGGCGAGCGGCTCATCGAGCAGCACCAGGTCGGCGCCCTTGACCAGCGCGCGCGCGATCGCGGTGCGTTGTTGCTGCCCGCCGGACAATTGCAGCGGCATGCGCTGCAGATACGGCTCGAGTTTCAGGAGCTTTGCCGCTTCCTGCACCCGCGCCTCGATTTCCGCGCGCGGCTTGCCCTGCACCCGCAAGGGCGAGGCGATGTTCTCATAGACCGACAGCGAGGGGTAATTGATGAACTGCTGGTAGACCATCGCCACCGAGCGCTGCCGCACATCGAAGCCGGTGACGTCCTTGCCGTCGACCAGCACGCGGCCGGTGGTCGGCTTGTCGAGGCCGGCGAGCAGCCGCATGATCGAGGTCTTGCCCGACAAGGTCGGGCCCAACAGCACGCTCAGCGTGCCGCGCTCAAGCGTCAGCGAGACGTCGCGAATGGTCGGAATACCATCGACGGCGCGGGTGACGTTCTGCAGGCTAACGGTCATGTCCGCCCTCCTGCTGCCAGCACAGGACTTTCAAACGCAGGCCGATGCGCAGCCATCCAGTCGTCAATGGCAGCGATTTCGGCTGCTGACAACCGCAATCCCAGCTTGGACCGCCGCCACACGACATCCTCGGCGGTACGGGCCCACTCGACCGCCATCAGGTATTTGACTTCGCTTTCGGTCAAGGTGGCGCCGAAGTCGCGGCCGAGATCGGCCATCGATTTGACGCTGCCAAGCACCTTGCCGGCGCGGGTGCCGTAGGCATGGGCGAGACGGCCGGCATGCGCCGGGGTCAGGAACGGATGGCTGCGCAGTAGTTCAGCCGATAGCGCCGCGACCGCCGAGACATCCATATCGCCGCCGGGCAGTGCGGCCTTCGCGGTCCAGCCCTCGCGGGCCTTGGTGTTCTTTAAATACGGCGCGAGCCGCTCCAGCGCCTCTTCGGCGAGGCGGCGATGGGTGGTGATCTTGCCGCCATAGATCGACAACAGCGGCACGCCGCCGGGCGTATCGAGTTCCAAGACATATTCGCGGGTCGCGGCCTTGGCTTCGCTGGCGCCATCGTCATACAGCGGACGAACACCGGAATAGGTCCACACCACATCCTCGGGCTTGACCGGTTTCGCCAGATATTCGCTGGCCGAGGCGCAGAGATATTCGATTTCCTCGGAAGTGGCCTTCACCTGCGCGGGATCGCCATGATAGTCGCGATCGGTGGTGCCGATCAGCGTGAAATCATCCTGATAGGGAATGACGAAGATGATGCGGCCATCTGCGTTCTGGAACATGTAAGCGCGGTCGTGGTCGTACAGCTTGCGCACCACGATGTGCGAGCCCTGCACCAGCCGCACCTTGGCCCTGGCGTTGACACCGGCGCCGACCGCCAGCACATTTTCGACCCAGGGACCACCGGCATTGACCAATACGCGCGCGCTGATGGTGGAGCGCTCGCCGCTCAGGCTGTTTTCGACCGTGACGTGCCAGATCCCATCGGCCTGCCGGATCTCGACCGCACGGGTGCGGGTGCGGATGTCGGCGCCGCGATCGGCGGCGTCGCGTGCGGTGAGCACCACGAGGCGCGCGTCATCGACGAAGCAATCGGAATATTCAAAGCCCTTGGTGTAGCGGTTCGGCATCAGCGGTTTGCCGACTTCGTCGCGGATCAGGTCGACCGAGCGCGTCGGCGGCAGCAAATGCCGGCCACCGATATGGTCGTAGAGGAACAGGCCAAGCCGCAGCAGCCAGGCCGGCCGCAAGCCCGCGTGATGCGGCAGCACGAAGCGGAGCGGACGGATGATGTGGGGCGCGATCTGCCAAAGGATCTCGCGCTCGATCAGCGCCTCGCGCACCAGACGAAATTCGTAATATTCGAGGTAGCGCAGGCCGCCATGCACGAGTTTCGTCGACCAGGACGACGTGCCGCTGGCCAAGTCATTCATTTCGCACAGGAAAACAGAATTTCCTCGGCCGACCGCATCGCGGGCGATGCCGCAGCCGTTAACGCCGCCGCCGATGATAGCGAGGTCGAATATCCGATCCAAGACGTTCCCCGGGGCGTTCGCCAGTTCACTTTGGCGATTTTGCTTTCGTTTTGGATTAAATCACAACCAAATACGAAAGCAACCCGAAAACGGAACCTAACCGGAGAGCCTAGCTTGGAGCACGCCTTGGGCGGCTTGCTTTAGGGCTGCGACAGTTATCCGCTCCTCCGGCAATAGCGCTTCTTGAGATAGCGTCAGCGCCTTTAGTGCGTTGAGTAACTCACCCCATCCATCCGTCATGCCATTGAGTAGGCGGGCAGCAAGATGCCGAGCGGACCCAGACATCGGCGATCGCACCAAGCGTCGATCAGACCTCGAAGCTCGGCAAAAAACTGCTCGTTGCTTGAATACCGTGTGCTCATAACAACGCTGCCCACCAGCTTATGGATTCACAGTCTAGCGCAAGCGTGTAACCGCCGAAGCCGGTTCCACACCCGGCTCGTCGATGTCCGCCGACGCGCCGGGCATCGCCTCGATCACCTCGATGCCGCGGCTGTGGCAGATGTTGGCAAGGGCGGCCGGCAGCGCCACGTCGGTGACAAAGGTCTGGATCTGGCTGATATGAGCGATGCGCACCGGCGCGCTGCGCCGGAGTTTTGTCGAGTCCGCGACCAGCATCACGCTGCGCGCATTGGCGATGATGGCCTGCGACGCCTGCACCTCGCGATAGTCGAAATCCAGCAACGCCCCCTCCTCGTCGATCGCGGACGCGCCGATGATGGCGTAATCGACCTTGAACTGGCCGATCTGGCTGATCGCGGTCGAGCCGATCACCGCGCCGTCGGCGCGGCGCACCGCGCCGCCCGCCACGATCACCTCGATGCGCGGATGCCGGTACAGCAGCATCGCGACATTGAGGTTGTTGGTGATGACCAAGAGATCCTCATGCGAGGTCAGCGCACTCGCGACCTCCTCGGTCGTGGTGCCGATATTGATGAACAACGAGCAGCCGTTCGGAATCAGCGCCGCCGCCGCGGCGCCGATGGCTTTCTTTTCCTCGGCGGCGACAAATCGTCTCGCTTCATAAGCAAGGTTCTCGACGCCGGACGCGATGATGGCGCCGCCGTGGATGCGGGTCAGCGACCGCTGATCGCAGAGATCATTGAGGTCCTTGCGGATGGTCTGCGCCGAGACCTCGAAGCGCTTGGCGAGATCGTCCACCATCACCCGGCCGAACGCGCGGGCGATGTTGAGGATTTCAGATTGGCGATGGGACAGGCCGGTCACAGGACGCACCTCGGTTAAGGCGCCCATGGTGCGGCGGTTCTGGCGTCCGGTCAACGCGGGAGGCCGGAATAGAGTTAAGCGGGCAGCTTCCCACACCCGTCATTGTGAGCAGCGCTTACGCCGCCAGCGTGAACTCGCCCTTGGCGACGCGATTGGCGGCGCGCTCGGCCTCGCGGGCGTTGCGAAACAACTGGCCTTCGAGCCGGTTGAATTCGTGGGACGCCGCAAAGAAGCGATAGCCATCCGGATTACGCACGACGATACCCGCCGCCTTTGAACTGACTTCGATAATGAAAGTGTCCGACATTGATACCCAGCCTTTGTTCCACAATTCCGGGCAAATAACGGAATGCGTAAGGAAAGGTTCCGAGGGGAGCGAGACGTCGCACCTGCACACATTCGTCATCGCCTTCGCGGAGATGACGGCGTTCATCTACTCACACCGTCACCGTCTCGCCGCTTTGTGGGATTATCTGCGGATGGCCCTGGTCGTCGATCGCGACATAGGTAAAATTGCCGTCGGTGACCAGGATCGACTGCATCTCCTTGCGACGAAGCACCCAGGCTTCGAGATGCACCGTAATCGAGGTCTTGCCGATCCGGACCAGAGTGGCGTGCACCGAGACGAGATCGCCGACAAACACCGGCTTGCGGAAATTCATCGCCTCGATCGCAACCGTGACGGTGCGCGACTTCGTCGTCTTGGAGGCGAACACGCCCCCACCCAAATCCATCTGGCTGAGCAGCCAGCCGCCGAAGATATCGCCGTTCTGGTTGGTATCGGCCGGCATCGCCAGCGTGCGGATGCAGAGATCGCCGCGCGGCTCGGTTTCGGCATTGAGCGGCGCGTGAACGGCCGGGGCATCGGTCATGTCGAGTGCTCGTCAAATAAAAAGGTGGAATGCGTTACTTGAAACTATCCCAGCCGGCATCCGGCGTGAACCGGTCGCCGAATTTGGCCGCCAGCGAGCGCAATGCCGCCGCGACGTTTTCAGGACCGCGGCTGCGCGCATAATTCAGCGGACCACCGCGGAACGGCGCGTAACCGGTGCCGAAGATCATCGCGCCATCGACCACATCCGCATTGTCGACGATGCCCTCGCGCAGACACGCGACGCAGACATTCGACATCGGCAGCACCAGCCGGTCGATCATCTCGTCGGTCGGCTTGACTTCGGGCGACGCAGCGCCGGCGGAAGTCTTGTCCGCCTTGCCGTCCTTCCAGCTATAAAAACCCTTGCCGGTCTTGCGGCCGAGTTCGCCATTGGCGACCTTGTCGCGCAGCCAAGCCGGCGTCGGCGGCAGCGAATTGCCGAATTTCGAGCGCAGCATGTCGCCGACCGCGAGACAGATATCGAGGCCGACCTGATCGGCCAGCTCGATCGGCCCCATCGGCATGCCGAATTTTTCCGCCGCCGCATCGATGGTGAGCTTGTCGATCTTCTCGTCCAGCATCACCATCGCCTCCAGCATGTAAGGCGTCAGCGCACGGTTGACGAGAAAGCCCGGCGAGCTCTTGACCGGCAATGGCAGCCGGTCGATGGCGCCGACAAAGGCCAGCGCCTCCTTCAGAAGTTGCGCATCGGTGCCGTCATGGCTGACGACTTCGACCAGCTGCAGCCGCGACACCGGATTGAAGAAGTGCAGGCCGAGCAGCCGCTCGGGTTTCTGCAAGGTCGCGCGCAAATCCTGCAGCGGAATGCTCGAAGTGTTGGTGGCCAGAATGGCGCCCGCTTTCATGACGGGCTCAAGCCCGGCATAGACCTTCTGCTTCAGTTCGAGCTTTTCCGGCACCGCCTCGATGATGAGGTCGGCGTTGCGTACGCCTTCGCCGCCGAGATCGGGCACCAGCCGGTCGAGCGCGTCGCGCACATCGGTGCGCTTGTGGATGATCTTGCCGAACAAATCCGACGCGCGCTTCATCGCGCCCGCGATCGGCTCGGGCTTCATATCGGCCAGCGTGACGTGCATGTCCTGATGGGCGCACCACGCCGCGATGTCGCCGCCCATCGCGCCGGCGCCGATGACGTGAACATGGTTGATCTTGTTGCCGGAGCCTGCGAGCTTCTTCATCTGCTCGCGCAGGAAGAACACCCGGATCAGGTTCTGCGCCGTCGGCGTCACCATCAGATTGGCGAACGAGGTCTTTTCGGCCGCCAGCATCGCGGCCTTGTCGCCGCCGTGCTTCTCCCAGAGGTCGATCAGCGCGTAAGGCGCCGGATAATTTTCGCGCGGCGCGGCCTTTGCGGCTTCTGTCCGCATCCGCGAGGCGAGAAAACCACGGACCGGCGTGAAATTCAGGATGGTGTTGAGGATACCGGGCCGGGCGCGCTTGAGCCGGCCGAACACCGCGTCCTTTACCGCATTGCGGACATGACGCTCCTGCGTCACCGCATCGACCAAGCCTAACGATTTGGCCTTGCGCGCATCGATGGTCCTGCCGGTCAGCATCAACGTCATCGCCTGCATCGGATTGACCAGCCGGGTAAAACGCGCGGTGCCGCCCAATCCCGGATGCAGGCCGAGCATCACCTCGGGAAAGCCAAACCGCGCGCCATCGATGGCAATCCTGGATTGGCAGGCGAGCGCGACTTCAAGACCGCCGCCGAGGCAGAAGCCGTGGATCACCGCCACCGTTGGAATCCGCAAGGCCTCAAAACGATCGATCACGGCATGGGCGCGGCCGATCGAGGTTTCGACGACCCGCGGGTCGGTCGCACCACGAAATTCATTGACGTCGGCGCCGGCGATGAAGCCGGACGGTTTTGCCGAGCGGATCACGACGCCGGCGGGGCGCTGGTTTTCAAGCGCTGATACGACGAGGTCGAACTCTTCCAGAACATCCGCCGACAGCGTGTTGGCGCTGGCGCCGGCGCGGTCGAACAACAGCCAGGCGATGCCGTCGCCGTCATGGCTGAGCTTGAAATTGCGATAGGGCCCGCTCTCGCTGACTTTGGGTCCGAGTTCGAGCACCCGGTCGCCGAGAACATTCATGATTTTGGAGTCCATGACGTTCCCTACATCGTTTCGATCAACATGGCGCCACCCTGCCCGCCGCCGATGCATTCGGTGGCGATGCCGCGCTTGGTGCCGAGCCGCTTCATCGCGTTGACGAGATGCAGCACGATGCGATTGCCGCTGCAGCCGACCGGATGGCCGAGGCTGATCGCGCCGCCATCGACATTGAGCTTGGCCTGATCGATCTCTCCGGCGGCGCCGTCGAGGCCGAGGATCTCGCGGCAGAACTTTTCGTCGTTCCAGGCCGCGAGGCAGCCCAGCACCTGGGTCGCGAACGCCTCGTTCAGCTCCCAGGTCTCGACATCCTGCAGCGTCATGTTGTTGCGCTTGAGAATTTCGGTCGCCGACAACACCGGGCCAAGGCCCATGATCGAGGGATCGAGCGCCGACCATTGGCTGTCCATGATCGCAGCCTTCGGCGTCAAACCGTGCTTGACCACCGCATCTTCCGAGGCGAGAATGACCCACGAGGCGCCATCGGTGATCTGCGAGGAGTTGCCGGCGGTGACCTGGCCCCACGGGCGCTCGAACACCGGCTTCAGCTTGGCGAGACTTCTCGGGCGAGGAATCGGGCCGGACGCCGTCATCATGATCGTAGAATTTTCCGTCGCGCGCGAACGCGGTTTCGACCTCGCCCTTCAGCCAGCCTTTTGATTGCGCGTTGGCGAGCCGCTTGTGGCTCTCGACCGCATAGGCGTCCGACTGCGCCCGCGTGATGCCGAAGAGATGCCCGACCACCTCGGCGGTTTGCCCCATGTTGAGTTCGGTAATCGGATCGGTCAGTCCGCGCTCCAGGCCGATGATCGGCTTGAAATAAGCCGGGCGCGCCTTCAAGGCGGCCATGATCTTGGCGCCGATGCCCTTGGCGCCGGCGAGCCCGGCAAACCAGCGCACACCCTGCTGCGGCCACACCAGCGGCGCATAACTCAGCGCTTCGGCGCCGCCAGCCAGGATCAGGTTGGAATGGCCTTCGCGGATGGTGCGATAGGCCGTGTCGATCGATTGCATGCCGGAGCCGCAATTGATCTGCACCGTGAACGCCACCATCGCCTCGCCCATGCCGAGCCGCAACGCGGCGACGCGGGCCGGGTTCATCTCGTCGGCGATGACATTGACACAGCCGAGGATGACCTGATCGAACGCGGTGGGCGCGAAGGGCTGCCGGGCCAATAGCGGCCGGCCGCATTGCACGGCGAGATCGACCGGCGTGAACGGGCCGGGCCCGGAGCGCGCCTTGAGGAACGGCGTCCGGCTGCCGTCGACGATATAAACCGGTCGCGCCATCAGCTCGCCGCCCTCTGCTCACCAAGCTCCTGGAAGAACTGATGCACGCCGGCGGCTTTCTTGTAAATCGGCGAAATCGCCTCGGGTGCGAAGTCGTCGACCTCGATCACTTTGGCCACGGCATCATGCGCCGCGGCGAGCTTCTCGCCCTCGGCCTGCGTCATGACGCCCTGCTTCACTGCCTCCTGCCAATCATGCAGGCGGGCCGCACGCATCTTCTTGGCGATGTCCTCGGCGCCGGTGACCAACAGGAACGCCTTCTCCAGCCGCGCGACGCCGCCATCGTCGTCGACATGGGCAAGATCCGGCGTCAGGCGGTCGCGCGCCGCCGACGGCTCCAGCACCAATTGCGCGCATAGATGGGTGACGCGATCGGACGGACCGAGCACGCGGGCGCCGAATGGCTGGATCAGGAATTTCAAGACCATGCCGATGAAGCGGTTGGGCATATTGGCGAGGATTTCCGCGAACCGCATCTCGATGGTTCGAAAGCCGCTCGCCATGCACCATTGCAGCGCGACGAAATCGGCCTGTTGCCGCCCTTCGTCCTGCCAGCGCTTTAGCGCCGCCGACAGCAGATACAGTTCGGAGAGGATATCGCCGAACCGCGCCGACAGCATTTCCTTGCGCTTCAGCGCGCCGCCGAGCGTCAGCAGTGCCATGTCGGCGCACAGCGCGAACGCCGAAGAATAGCGCGAGAGCTGGCGATAGAAGCCGGTGGCGTCGCCGGCATCCGGCGCGGTGATGAACATCCCGCCGCTCCAGCTGCGGCCCCATGCCCGGAACAGCGTGGCGACGCTGTGCCCGACATGTTTCCAGAACGCCGTGTCGAAGGCATCGAGCCCCTTGGCGCGATCGGGTTCGCGAAGCGCGTTCATCTCGTCGAGCAGATAAGGATGCGCGCGAATGGCGCCTTGCCCGAACACGATCAGATTGCGGGTCAGGATGTTGGCGCCCTCGACCGTGATGCCGACCGGCACCGAGCGATAAAGACTGCCCATGTAATTCTGCGGGCCATCGATCACGGCCTTGCCGCCGTGGATGTCCATCGCATCGTCGATCGCGATCCGCATCCGCTCGGTGGCGTGCAGCTTCATGATGCCGGAAATGACCGCGGGATGACGGCCCTGATTGAGCGCCGCACAGGTCAGCCGCCGCGCCGCGTCGAGCAGATAGGCGGTGCCGGCAATCCGCGCCAGCGGCTCCTCGATGCCTTCGAACTTGCCGATCGGCACGTTGAACTGTTCGCGGATCCGCGCATAGGCGCCGGTGGTGCGCGCCGCAAAGGCCGCCCCCGCCGCCGACAATGACGGCAGCGAAATGCCGCGGCCGGCGGCGAGCGCCGTCATCAGCATCTTCCAGCCCTGGCCGAGCCGTTCTTGGCCGCCGATGATGTAGTCCATCGGGATAAAGACATCGCGGCCCCAGTTCGGGCCATTCTGAAACACCTGCATCGCCGGCAGATGGCGATGGCCGATCGAGACGCCGGGCAGATGGGTCGGGATCAGGGCCACGGTGATGCCGAGGTCTTCCTGCGATCCGACGAGATGGTCGGGATCGTAGGCCTTGAAGGCGAGCCCCAGCAGTGTCGCGACCGGTCCAAGCGTGATGTAGCGCTTGTGCCAGTTGAGACGGAGCCCAAGCACTTCGCGGCCTTCGAACGTGCCCTTGCAGATCACGCCGCGGTCGATCATCGATGCCGCATCGGAGCCGGCTTCCGGGCTGGTCAGGCCGAAGCAGGGAATATCGCGCCCGTCCGCGAGCCGCGGCAGCCATTGCTCCTGCTGCTCCTTGGTGCCGAAGCGCATCAGGAGTTCGCCGGGTCCCAGTGAATTGGGCACCATCACGGTGACCGCGGCGGCCAGCGAACGCGACGAAATCTTGCGCACCACTTCGGAATGCGCATAAGGCGAGAAGCCGAGCCCGCCATGCTCCTTTGGGATGATCATGCCGAAGAATTTCTTCTGCTTGATGAAGTCCCAGACTTCCGGCGGCAGATCGCGCCATTCCCAATTGATCTTCCAGTCGTCGAGCATCGCGCAGAGCTCATCGACCGGACCGTGGAGAAAGGCCTGCTCTTCATCGGTCAAGGCGGCTGGCGCATTGGCGAGCAGCTTCGACCAATCGGGATCGCCGGTGAAGAGATCGGCGTCCCACCAGACGTCACCGGCTTCCAGTGCCTCGCGCTCGGTGTCCGACATCGACGGCAATACGCCGCGGGCCCAGGAAAAAATCGGCTTGGTGATGAAGTCGCGGCGAAAGCTCATGGCGATGTCCTCACGGTAGGGAGCACTGCGCGATTCTTAAGGGGCGTCCGCATATGCCAAAAGACGACTCACTTTAGCCGAAAGCATAAAGCTTGAGGTGGCATTTCGCGTCTAAAATGAAGCTAAATTGATCGGCGGTGGAGCGAAATTGATAACGCTGAAATCGGACGCTTGTTCCGGGGGACCTAACGGTCCTCAGTTCACTCGCGGAGCCGCGATCTCTTTTTCACCTCGCCCCGCTTGCGGGGAGAGGTCGGATCGCTTTGGCGATCCGGGTGAGGGGGTACGGATATTTCAACTAGCGCCAACCTCGCGGAGACGCCCCCTCACCCCAACCCTCTAAGAGCGAGCTTCGCTCGTCTCGACCGCGCAAGCGGGGCGAGGGAGAAAAACTAATCCGGCCGGACCATTTCGAACATGGCGTCCGGCTTGATCTCGAAATAGTCGCCTCGGCGGCCGGCGCGCACGATCGGGCGGGCCAGCGCGGTCTGGTAGACGCCGTCCTTGATCAGGGCCTTGTCGATATGCACCGCGACGACTTCGCCGAGCGTCAGCCAGCCGTTCACCTTCTTGCCGTCCGCGCCCTGCAATTGAATGATCTGGGTCAGCTTGCATTCGAACGACACCGGACTTTCCGCCACGCGCGGCACATTGACGATCTTGCTCGGCGCCTCGGTCAATCCGGCCAGAACGAACTCGCTGACATCGGGCGCGACATGCGCGGCGGTCGCGTTCATCTGCTTGGCCAAATCCATGGTCGCCAGATTCCAGACGAACTCGCCGGTCTGCTCGATATTGGCGATGCTGTCCTTCCGCGATGTCGAGGAGAAGCCGATGATCGGCGGAATGTAGTTGAAGCCGTTGAAGAAGCTGTAGGGCGCCAGGTTGACATGGCCCTTGGCGTTACGGGAGGAGATCCAGCCGATCGGGCGCGGCGCGATGATGGCGTTGAAGGGATCGTGCTTGAGGCCGTGGCCGTTGGCCGGCTCGTAGTAATGCAGGTCTCTCGTAGTCATGCGGGTATGTCCTCAGGGTATCCGGTCATTCCGGGATGGTCCGCAGGACCAGACCCGGAATCTCGAATTCCGGGTTCGTGCTTCGCATCGCCCCGGAATGACGTTCAGTTTCCCTTAGCACGCGGCGAAAGTCCCGCCAGGACAAAATCGATCATCTGGTCGAGCGACGGCCCCGGCTTGTTGGCGGATTGCGCGATCATCTGCGGGTGGAAAAACCGCACCATCGCCGTGCAGGCGCACATCGCCGCCAACGGCACGTCCGCGGCCTCGAATTCGCCCGACGCCACGCCCCGCGCAATAACGGCAGCGATCTTCTCGTCGATCCGACTGATGTGAGCCACGCAGACTTCCCAGCTCTCCTCCATCGCGATTTCGACCATTTCGTGCAACTTGGAATCGCCGACATAGCGCTCCGAGTTCATGCGATGCACGGTAGTCAGCAGCTCTCGCATCCGATCGGCTGCCGGCCCGGGCTTGTTCGCGATCGCTTCGGCTTCGATCTCGACCTCGCCCATCAGGCGGCGGGCGACATCCTCGTGAATCGCTTTCTTCGAATCGAAGAAGCGATAGACGTTGGCCGGGCTCATCCGCAGCTCTTTGGCGATGTCGCCAACGGTGGTCTTTTGATAGCCGATCTGCCGAAACAGACGCTCCGCCACCACGAGAATCCGTTCTCGCGTGTCAGTTTCGACATGTTCTGCAGTCAGTGTCATCGGAGTGCCAATGTTGAATTATTCTGCGGCCTCAGCAAGTGGAAATGCGGGCTGGGGTCCCGCATGGTGCTGCGGCGCAAGATCGACATGCTCGCCATCAGTTTGCGCGCTCGGGCCGCTTTGTTCAAGGCTCTTGCGAAACCAGAGCGCGTAGAGGCCCGGCAAGTACAGCAAGGTCAGGAAGGTTGCAACAAACAAACCTCCCATGATGGTGATCGCCATCGGCCCCCAGAATGCCGAGCGCGACAGCGGGATCATCGCCAGGATCGCGGCGAGCGCCGTCAGCACCACCGGCCGGGCGCGCCGGACGGTGGCCTCGACGATGGCTTCCTTGCGCGTCAGCCCGTGCGAGACGTCGGTCTCGATCTGATCCACCAGGATCACCGCGTTGCGCATGATCATGCCGGCCAGCGCGATCAGTCCGAGCAACGCCACGAAGCCGAACGGCTGGTTGGCAACGTTCAGCCCCAGCGACGCCCCGATAATCCCGAGCGGCGCGGTGAGAAACACCAGCAGCAGCCGCGAGAAGCTCTGCAGCTGGATCATCAACAGCGTCAGCATCACGATGACCATCAGCGGAAACAGCACGAAGATCGAGGCATTGCCCTTGGCGGATTCCTCGATCGCGCCGCCGATCTCGATCCGGTAGGCCGGCTGCAGGCTATCGCGGATTTCCTGCAATTTCGGCCAGATCTGGTTGGTCACGTCGGGCGCCTGCACGCCGTCGGCGACGTCGGCCCGCACCGTGATCGCCATGTCGCGGTTCCGCCGCCACAGGATCGGCTCCTCGTGGGAATATTCGATCTTGGCGACCTGCGACAATGGCACGACGACGCCGTTGCGCGACGTCACCGTGAGATCGCCGACCCGGCCGAGATCGAGCCGTTCGGACGGCACCGCGCGTGCCACCACTTCGACCTTCTCGATGCCGTCGCGCACCGTGGTCACCGGCGTGCCCGAGATCAGCGTGCTCAGCGCCTGCGAGACGTCCTGCGGGGTGAGGCCAAGCGCACGGGCGCGATCCTGATCGACGACGAGCTTCAGGTAGGGCGACTGCTCGTTCCAGTCGAGCTGCGGATCCCTGGCGTAGGGATTCTGCCTGACAACGTCGCGCACTTTGTAGGCGATATCGCGCACGGTCTTGGTGTCCGGACCAATCACGCGGAATTGTACGGGGAAGCCGACCGGCGGACCGAAGTTGAAGCGGTCGACGCGCACCCGCGCCTCGGTCAACGCGCCGTCATCGACCGCCTTCTCGAGCCGCGCCTTGATCCGCTCGCGCGCCTCGACATCCCTGGCGACGATCACGATCTCGGCAAAGGCTTCGTTGGGCAATTGCGGATTGAGACCAAGCCAGAAGCGCGGCGAGCCCTGGCCGACATAGGCGGTATAGGTCGCGATATCCTTGTCGTCCTTGAGCAGCGTCTCGGCCTTTTTCACCGACTGTTGCGTGACGCCGAAGGCGGTGCCTTCCGGCAGGCGCAATTGCAGGAACAGTTCGGGCCGTTCCGACAGCGGGAAGAACTGCTGCTGGACATGGCCGAAGCCGACGATCGACGCGGCGAAGATGCCGACGGTCGCCACCACCACCTTGATGCGGTGGTCGACGCACCACTGGATCATGCTGCGCAGCATGCGATAGATTCGGGTTTCATAGACCGCGTGCGGATCGTGGTTATGGTGCACGGTGATGTTGGGCAGCAGCTTGACGCCGATATAGGGCGTGAAGATCACCGCGACGAACCAGGACGCGATCAACGAGATCGCGACGATCCAGAAAATGCCGCCGGCATATTCGCCGACCGCGGAATTGGCGAAGCCGATCGGCAGGAAGCCGACCGCGGTCACCAGCGTTCCCGTCAGCATCGGAAAGGCGGTGGATTCCCAGGCAAAGGAGGCCGCGCGCATGCGGTCCCAGCCCTGCTCCATCTTCACCACCATCATCTCGACCGCGATGATGGCGTCGTCGACCAATAGCCCGAGCGCGATGATCAGCGCGCCGAGCGTAATACGATGCAGGTCCAGCGACATGCTGTTCATGACGATGAAGACGATCGACAGCACCAGCGGCACCGACAGCGCCACCACGATGCCGGTGCGCCAGCCGAGCGCCAGGAACGAGACGAACAGCACGATCGCGAGCGCCTCGATGAAGGAATGCACGAATTCGCTGACGGCGTGTTCGACCACCGCCGGCTGATCGGCGATCTGCTTGATATTGATGCCCTGCGGCACCGCGCGCATGAATTCATCGGTCGCAGCAGTGACGTCCTTGCCGAGTTCCAGGATATTGGCGCCCTTGGCGGTAACCACGCCGATGCCGAGCGCGGGCTTGCCTTCCTGGCGAACCACGAAGCTCGGCGGGTCGACATAACCATGGGTGACGGTCGCGATGTCGCCGAGCCTGAACACGCGGCCATTGCTCTCGACCGGGGTCTCGGCGACGGCCTTGGCGCCATCGAGCGCGCCGGTGACGCGCAGCGGCACCCGCTGCGACGAGGTTTCCACGGTGCCGGCCGGCACCACGTTGTTCTGCTTGGCGAGCGAATCGAACAGCGCCTGCGGCGTAATCCCGAGCGTGGCGAGCTTGGCGTGCGAGAACTCGACGAAGATCCGCTCGTCCTGGACGCCATAGAGATCGACCTTGGTGACCCCCGGCACTTTCAACAGCCGCTGACGCATGCCTTCGGCGGCCTTCTTCAACTGCGCGTAATCCGCGCCGTCGCCGGTCATCATGTAGAGAATGGAATCGACGTCGCTGAACTCGTCGTTGACCACCGGGCCGAGCACGCCCGCCGGCAATTGTCCCTGCGCATCGGCGATCTTCTTGCGCAGCAGATAAAACAGATAGGGCACGTCCTTGGGCGGCGTCGAATCCTTGAACGTGACCTGCATCGCCGTGAAAGCCGGCTTCGAATAGGTCTGCACCTTGTCGAAGTAGGGCAGCTCCTGGATCTTCTTCTCGAGGGGATCGGCAACCTGGGTCTGCATCTCCGCCGCGGTGGCACCCGGCCAGATCGCCGAGACGTTCACCACCTTGACCGTGAAGAACGGATCCTCGGCGCGGCCGAGCCGCTGATAGGAGACGAAACCGGCCGCGCCCAGCGCGATGATGAGGAACAGAATAAGTGCGGGATGGCTGACCGCCCAGCCCGAAAGATTGAAGCGCTTCATCGCACCCTCCACCAATGGCAGCTTTTCGGCAATCAGAACGACAGCGACGAAACGACCCGGACCTTCTGGGCCGGATCGAGTTTCTGCACGCCGAGCACGACGATTTTCGCGCCCTCGTCGAGGCCGCCGGAGATGACGACGTCGTTGCTCTCGTAGGATTTCACCTGGACCGGCTTCAGCGCGACGTCGCCGGCATCGTCCACTACGTAGAGCGAGGGATCGCCGCCCTCGCTGAACAGCGCCGACAACGGCAGTCGCGCCACACGCTCGGTCGCGGGATCGGCCAGGGTCAGTGTCGCGGTCATGCCGAGCGAGACGTGATCGTCGGCGCCAGGCAATGAAAATTTGGCGAGATAGGTGCGTGTCGCGGCATCGGCTGACGGCGCCACCTCGCGCAGCTTCGCAACATATTTCTTGTCGGGATCCGACCACAGGCTGACGGTGGCGACACCATCCTTGGCGCGCCCGAGCAGGGTTTCCGGGATCGCGACCACGGCTTCCTTTTCCGCGAAGCGTGCGACGCGGATCGCGGTCTGCCCGGAGGCCACCACCTGCCCCGGCTCGACCAGGGTTGCGGTGACGACGCCGCGGGTATCGGCCTCGAGCGTGGCGTAAGACAGCGAGTTTTTGGTCAGATCGACCGAGCGTTCGGCGCGGTTGAGGCGCGCCCGGGCTTCGTCGCCGGCGGCCTTGGCGCTATCGAGCGTCGCGTCGGTGGCCCAGCCTTTGGTGCGCAACTCGCGGGCGCGCTGCTCGGCGGCGGCGGCCTGCGCCAGCACGCCGGTGGCGGCGCGGAATTCGGCTTCGGCCTGCTCGGCCTGCAGCTTCAGATCGACTTCATCCAGAGTGGCGAGCGGCTGTCCGACATCGACGGTCTGGCCGACTTCCACCAGGCGCTTGGCGACCTTGCCGGGGACCCGAAAGCCCATGTCGGTCTCGATCCGGGGCTTGATGGTGCCGACAAAACTGCGCTCCGGCGATTCCGACTCATAATGCACGGTGGCGACCAGAACGGGCCGTCCCGGGGTGGCTTTCTGAGCGACCGTATCGTTGCAGCCGGTCAGGGCGACGGCCATGAGCGCCAACGACGCTCCAGCTAATAGATTGGAAAACCTTGATAAAATGAAACGGGGCGGCATCGGATACTCCTTCGGCCTCATCTCCTGATGAATATCGACTATTCACTGATGAATGTCAATATTCATCAGTAATCATGAAATCGTGAAGCCGGTGGCGTAGCCCGGCAAGCGCCGGGACCGGAGCAGTGAGGTCTTAGAGTTGAAAATCAGGCTGCGCGTCGTCCGAGCGAACGACCGGCAGGGCGAGGTCAAGCGTGTAGCCCGGATGAGCGTAGCGACATCCGGGACTGCGGCAGACCCCGCATATCGCTGCGCTCATGCGGGCTACAGTTCATCCGCGTCGTCCCTGCATCTCGCGGGGACGACGCAATCGTTGGATATTGAGCGCCCGCTATTCCGCCGGCGCGCTGCCGGCGAATTCCACCTTGCTCTCGTGACCGCCGAGAAACACCAGGAGGCCGCCGATCAGCGGCAGCGCGGCCAGCACGAACAGGCCGGTCGAGGTGCTGCCGGTGCTCTCCTTGACCCAGCCGATCAGATAGGGCCCGGCGAAGCCCGCGAGATTGCCGATCGAATTGATCAGCGCGATCGCACCCGCTGCCGCGGTGCCGGAGAGCCACGCGGTCGGCAAGGTCCAGAACACCCCGAAGGTGCAGAACACGCCGATCGCCGCCACGGTCAGAACCACCATCGTCGTCATGGGGTCGGTGACATAGCCGCAGATGCCAAGTGCCACCGCGGTCAACAGCAGCGGCGCGCCCACATGCATCACGCGTTCGCGGGTGGCATCGGAATGACGCGCCCACAAAATCATGGCGACGGTGCCGAACAGATAGGGCACCGCGATGACAAAGCCGGTTTGCGCGTTGGAAAAGCCGAACGCCTTCACGATGGTCGGCAGCCAGAACTGCATGCCATAGAGCGCGGCGACGAAGCCAAAATAGATCAGGCTCAACGCGATCACCTTGGGCGACGCCAGCGCCTGGCCCAGCGTGAGATGGCCGGCCGCCTGCTTGGCCGCGGTTTCGCCGTCGAGTTGCGCGGCCAGCCACGTCTTCTGCTCGGTGGTCAGCCAATCCGCCTTCGCCGGGCGATCGGTGAGATAAAACCAGGTGACGAGGCCGAGCAGCACCGACGGAATGCCCTCGATGATGAACAGCCATTGCCAGCCCTGCAGACCCATCGCGCCATCGAGGCCGAGCAACAGGCCGGAGATCGGCGCGCCGATCACGGTGGAAACCGGCACCGCGACGGCAAAGGCCGCCAGAAAGCGCGCACGATATTTCGCCGGATACCAATAGGTCAGATACAGAATGATGCCCGGAAAAAATCCCGCTTCGGCGACGCCGAGCAGGAAGCGGACTCCGTAAAAGCTCCAGACGCCGCTGACCAGCGCCATCAGCGCCGAAATGATGCCCCACGTGATCATGATGCGCGCGATCCAGCGGCTGGCGCCGAATTTTTCCAGCGCCAGATTGCTCGGCACCTCGAACAGGAAATAGCCGATGAAGAAAATGCCCGCGCCCCACGAGAACACCGTCGGCGAGAAGTTCAGCTCCTTGTTCATGGTCAGCGCGGCAAAGCCGAGATTGACGCGATCGAGATAGGACAGGAAATAGGCCAGCACCAAAAACGGAATCAGCCGCCACGAGATCGCGCGGATCGTCGAGGTCTCGAGTTCACTTGAGGTGGATGCCGACGAAGCGACGGTGGCAGACAGGCTCATCAGGGTTCTCCGCAATTTCTTGTTTTCTTGGGCGGGTGACCGCCGCACAGGCGGGTCTCTTAGCACCGCTTGATGGGCCCGAGAAAGGGCGATTGAGGCCGCTCTGCCCCGCGTCTTGCGAAGAACCCTGCAGAAAATCTGCACAAAAATACGCTGAGTTCTGAACGGGCCGCGCACATGCGCTGCGAACGCGCCCGGCACACTCGGCGCATGGCGAAAATCATCCCCTTTCCCTTCAGGCGATCGCGATTGCCACGGCGGCTTCTCAACGACGGCTGGTGGCTGGAATCAAAGCCCGCCCGGCCCACCGTGGTCGCCTTCGCCTCGCGCGACCTGTCCAGGGCGAAGCCCGGCCCTCACCCCAAGCGCAGACACCTCACCCTCGTCATCCCAGAGAAATAAGCATGTCGATCGCTGCCGCGTCCGAACTCGATTCCGCGCCCTCCAATCCTTTAACGCTGCCGTTGGCGGCAGCCGCCGCTTGCGCCGCGCTGGCCGACTGGCTGTTTTTCGGCTGGCCAATCGGCATCTCGCTGGCGCTGTTTTACGGCGTGACCGGCATCGTCGCCGTGGCCGTCAACGGCATCCACGCGCAACGCTTTGTTCAACTTATCATGGTGCCGGTGTTTATCGCGGGTCTGTTGGCATTGATCGAAGACGTCAACCTGTTGTCGGTGCTGGCAGCTACGCTCGCGACCGCCGCGTTCGTCATCGTCCTGACCACCCGCGACATCGCGTCGTGGCCACGCGTTCTGTTCGAAGCCGCAACGGTCCCGTTGCGCGGGCCGTTTCGGTTCATCGCGGATATGATCCGCGCCTCGATCTTCCACCAGATCAGAGAGGCCGCGCCCGAATGGCTCGGCGCCCGCTCGCTGGTGGCGTGGATCATTCCGCTTTGCGCCTTCGCGGTGTTTCTTGGCCTGTTCACCCTGGCCAATCCCGTGATCGAATACCGGTTGGACCGGATCAATCCCGCCGTCTGGCTGAGCCTGATCGATCCCTGGCGGATCGCATTCTGGACCCTGATTGTCTGCGCGATTTGGCCACTGCTGTCCCATCGCATCCGCAGCCGGCGCACGCTGCCGCCCGAACTAACAGAGACCTTTGTGCCCGCGCCGATCGACTGGGACTTCCTGTTCGATACGCGGGCCGTGACGCGTGCGCTCATCCTCTGCAATGCATTGTTCGCGCTGCAGAGCGGACTGGACCTTGTCTATCTCTGGGGCGGCGCGGCCTTGCCCAATGGCTTGAGCCACGCCGAATATGCCCATCGCGGCGCCTATCCGCTGATCGTCACGGCACTGCTCGCCGCGGGCTTCGCGCTGATCGCGATGCGGCCCGGCGGGCCGGCAGAGAATTCCCGATTGATCCGTCCGCTGGTGCTGGCGTGGATCGGACAAAACATCCTGCTGGTGATCTCGTCGATTTTCCGGCTCGATCTCTATATCGCCGCCTTCTCCCTCACCTATCTGCGCCTCGCCGCCTTCATCTGGATGGGATTGGTTGCGACCGGACTTGCGCTGATGCTGATTCAGATCATCAGCCGAAAATCCATTTCTTGGCTGTTAAACGCCAATGCCATCTCGCTGGCGCTCACGCTCTACGGCTGCTGTTTCCTCAATGCGCCATGGCTGGTCGCGCATTATAACGTGGAGCACAGCCGGGAAGTCAGTGGCAGCGGCCCCAATCTCGATATGGAATATCTGACGTCGCTCGGCAGCCCGCAAACATTGCCTCCCGTCGAGGCCCATATCGCGCAGTTCCCTGCCGTTCGGCTGCTTTCCACCGCCTATCGGGAAAGCCCGGATCGCAATTTTTTATCACGCCCGGGAAATTGGCGGGCGTGGAGCTTTCGAACATGGCGCCTGGAGCGATATTTCGCTAACACTCCACCGGAACGTTAACCTCTCTCTACGGCGCCAAAGGCTGACGCGATCATGGCTCACTCCATTCTTGTGGTCGATGACGACCCGCATATACGCGACGTCGTCCGCTTTGCGTTCGAAAAAACCGGCATGACGATCTCGACCGCGCAGAATGGCCAGGAAGCGCTGCGGCTGTTCGACCGCGGCGTCCACCAGCTGGTCGTGCTCGATATCGGGATGCCCGAGATGGATGGCCTCGAAGTGTGCCGGCAAATCCGCAAAAATTCGGATACGCCGATCCTGTTCCTGTCGGCGCATGACGAGGAGATTGACCGCATCCTCGGCCTTGAGATCGGCGGCGACGATTACGTCACCAAGCCGTTCAGTCCGCGCGAACTGGTAGCCCGAGTCAATGCGATCCTGCGGCGGGCGCGGCCCTTACCGGCGCCGGCCGCGCCGGCAAAGACCATCAGCCATGGTGGCCTGACCATCGATCCGGATGCGCACAGCGCCAGCTTCATCGATCAGGCGGTGGCGCTGACCGCGCTCGAATTCGCGATCCTGCGCACCTTGATGGCGCGGCCGGGATTCGTCTTCACCCGTGAGCTGATCCTCGACGCTGCCTATGAAGGAAACATCCATGTCGCCGACCGCACCATCGACAGCCATATCCGCAACATCAGGGCCAAGATGTCGGCCGCCGGCTGCGACACTGTGATCGAGACCGTCCATGGTGTCGGCTTCAAACTGGGGCGCTGCGAGGCAGCGCGTTGAGCAACGATTCCGGAGCCTCAGCCGGCCCGCGCCGGAAATGGCGTCCGTCGCTCAGCCTCGTGGTTTTTCTGGTCCTGACCAGCGTGCTGTTGCTGCCGATCTTCAGCCTGTATTTTCTCAAGATCTACCAGAACCAGTTGATCCAGCAGACGGAGACCGAACTGATCGCGCAATGCGCCGCGCTGTCGGCGACGATGCAGCGCGAAATCCAGAGTGCGATTCCGCCTGAGGTCCCACTCGGCGCCAAGGTTACCCCGGACGCACAAAGGTCGCCGGAGGACGTGTATCGGCCGGTGTCGCCGAAACTCGAACTGATCAACAGCGATTTGCTGCCGCCGCGACCGGACGCACGTCCGCCCGCGGCACCGGCCGATCCCGCCTTTGCCGCCCTCGGCGCCCGCCTCGCGCCGGATCTGGTCGCGACCCAGAACGTGACGCTGGCGGGATTTCGGCTGCTCGATCCGAACGGTGTCGTGATCGCCGGCCGCGAGGAAGTCGGACTTTCACTGGCGCATCTCAACGAGGTCGCGCAGGCGCTGCATGGCCGTTTCAGCGCGGCGCTGCGCGCACGCATCTCCAAACATGACCAGCCGCCGCTTTATTCGCTGAGCCGCGGCACCGGTGTGCGGGTGTTCATCGCGATGCCGGTGATCGTGCGCGACCAGGTCGCCGGCGTGATCTATGCCTCGCGCACGCCGAGCAATGTCTTCATCTATCTGTACGAGCAGCGCGCCAAGGTCGCGGTCGCGGTGCTCTGCATGATCGTGCCGACGCTGCTGATCGGCCTGTTATTTTATCGCACCATCACCGAGCCGATGCGCGAACTGATCGAGCGCACCGATCTCGTCGGCAAGGGCGACCGCAATGCGTTGCGTCCGCTGAAACGCCATGGCACGCGGGAATTCGTGCGCCTGGCGCAGAGCTTTCTCGACATGGCGCACCGGCTGGATACCCGCTCCAGCTTCATCTCGACCTTCGCCACCCACGTCTCGCATGAATTGAAATCGCCCCTGACCTCGATCCAGGGCGCCGCCGAATTGCTGCGCGACGATCTCGACGCGCCGACGCCTGCCATGACCGATGCGGACCGGCGCAAATTCCTTGACAACATCATCGCCGATTCCGACCGGTTGGCGAAAATCTCCAGCCGGCTGCGCGACTTTGCGCGGGCGGAAAATCCGCTGGCGCTCGGGGCGACCAAATTATCGCTGCCGATCTCCACCCTGCGCTCCACCTTCGCATCGCTCGACATTCGCGCGCGCGGCGATCTGGAAATTCCGTTGCGAATCTCGGAGGAAAACGCCGCGATCATTCTGTCCAACCTCGCCGACAACGCCATGCGCCATGGCGGCAAGACGCTCGAGATATCGGCGTCGCGGCAGGACAGCAGGATGCTGATCAGGGTCGCCGACGATGGCGAGGGTGTTTCGCCCAACAATCGCTCGCAGATCTTCGACAGCTTCTTCACCACACGCCGCGACAGCGGCGGCACCGGCATGGGCCTTGCGATCGTGCGCGCGATGCTCGACGCCCATGGCGGCGCCATCCGCCTCACGGAAAGCGAGCGCGGGACGGCGTTCGAACTGACCATTCCGGTTGCGGATGAGCCGCCGGCGGCATGAGCGCGGTGGTCAAGAAATTCACTCCGCGAGCTGAAAACGCTCGAAGCGGTGCAGTTCTTCCTCAATCCGGCGCTTTAGGTCCTTGCGCCCGCCCTTTGGCGCGCCGCCGACCCAGCTCCATTTCTGCATCAGGAGCTTGCGCGCCTTGCGATCGGTCTTGAGATCGATCGCAGCGACAATGTCGTCGCCGACCAGTACCGGCAGCGCGAAATAGCCGAACAGCCGCTTCTCCTTCGGCACATAGGCCTCGAAGCGGTGGCCGTAGCCAAAGAACAATTCGGTGCGCTTGCGCTGGATTACCAGCGGGTCGAACGGCGAGAGGATATGCACCAGCCCGGACGCGGCTCCGCTGGCGCTCTCCAGAATTTCCGGGCGCGCCCAATGCTCCTGCTTGCCGGCGCCTTCCAGCGCGACCGGTCTGAGTTCCTTGGCACGCACCCGCGCCTCGATCAGGCGGCGGATCGCGGCCTTGCTCGGCGCATCGAGATGGCAGATCGAATCCAGGCTGACGAGGCCCTGTGCGCGCAGCGCGCGGTCGAGCAGATAGCCGGCGACTTCACGCGCAGACGCCGCCTTGGGCGCCTTGTTGGCGGCATCATCCCAGCCGAAATGCCGCGCCGTCAGCTCGTAGGTCTTGAGCATGCCGATGCGCTCGCTGACCGTCACCACGCCGGTGTAGAACGCCAGTTGCAGCGCCCGCTTCGACGGCTTGCGGCTGGCCCACAGATGTTCCTTTTCCGTCAGCACGTCGTCGTCGATATCGCGGATGGTCAACGGGCCGTCGCGCCGGAGCAACCGCAGCACCTTGCGCGTGTCGGCCGGCGTGACCGAGCCGAACCACCGGTGCCCCTCGCGCCTGTGCAGCTTCATCGCCGGAATGAAGAAGCGCAGATCCTTTGACGGCACGTAGGACAGCGCATGGGTCCAGTATTCGAACACGCTCTTGTCGACACTCTGGGCCTGACGCAAATCGGCGCGCCGATAGCCGGGGATCCGGGTCCACAGAATATGGTGATGCGAGCGCTCGATCACATTGATGGTGTCGATCTGGACGTAGCCGAGCTGCTCCACTGCGGCTGCGGTTGCCTGCGGCCCCTCGCCGAACGGCGCTGAGGTATCCAGCCGCTGGGCACGCAGCCAGATCCGCCTGGCCTCGGCGTTGGTCAAGGGATGGGATTGATCGGCGCGGGACATGATGGCGGCAATGTAACTGGATTCGCGACGAATGTGTCGAGCGAAGAGCCAAGTCTTTCTCGACCAAGTCTTTCTCGGCCAAGTATTTCGGAGGCTAGTGTTTCGGCGGCTGGCCGATGCTTCCGGTCGCGGTGTCGGGCTCGCACAACGCCTTGCCGTGGTCGGCGGCCTGACACCGGTAGACGCTGCCCGTAAGCCGGTCGATCAGCCAGACGCTGTCCTCGGTGGGGCTGTCCATGCCGATAAAGCGGGTACCGACAACGCTGATCAGCGCCGCCAATAAAATAGCTATCGCGATCAGGGCGGCGCCGATCAATACCGGCATCGATAGGCCGGTACGATCCGGCGTACCCGAACGATATCCCTGATATTCAACCGGCTTCTTCGGGTACTGAAACGCCGCCAACGCACCACTTTCTTGCTTGCTGTTGAGCGATTGTCCTATCGGCCCATCTGGCCGATTTATTGTCAGCACATCGGCGCTCTCGCGACCGCTTTGCGACGGCGCAAGCAAAAAGGCGGCCCGACCAGCGCATGATCACGGCGCGGGTGGCTTCGTCGAAGTTGCCGACCTGGTGTCGAGGCCGAGGTCGTCGAACCAACGCACCGGGCGGCGCGACCAAGCCGCTTGGGCCGAGTTGCGAAAGACACAGCTCCCTTGCCCGGCGCAGATCCGCCCGCGTTCCCCAACGTGATCCAGATCACACTCAGCACTTTGAACCGGTCCTATGTTCGCTGCATCCAAACATCATCAGACGTAGCAACGAGGATACGACCATGACCAGCTTTCGCAGACTTACCGCACTCAAGGCGATCACGCTTGGCGCCGCGCTGTCGATGACAGCCGGTCTTGCGTTCGCCGGCGACAACAACGTCTCGACCGACCAGATCCTGAGCGCGCTGCAGCCCAAGCCGCTGACGCGCGGCCTGTCGGCCGGGCCGCAGATCGACCCGGCGGTCAAGGCCAGGGAAATGGGCTTCGTGCAGACCCTGCGCAACCGGAAGACCCGGTCGCTGTCGATGGGCGAGCGCGAGGAGATCGCCGAGATCGCCTCGACCAAGCCGAAGATCGATCTCGATATTCAGTTCGACTTCAACTCCGCCGAGATCAGCGCTAGCTCGCTGCCGGCCGTGCAGTCCCTTGGCCAGGCGCTTTCCAACGCCGACCTGAGGGGGTCGACCTTCATCGTCGCCGGCCACACCGATGCGATCGGCGGAGAAGCCTTCAACCAGGGCCTGTCCGAGCGCCGCGCCGACTCGATCAAGAAATATCTGGTCGACAAATTCGGCATCGCCGGCAGCGACCTCGTCACCGTCGGCTACGGCAAGGACAAGCCGAAAGATCCGAACGCGCCGATGGACCCGATCAATCGTCGCGTTCAGGTAGTCAACATGGATACCAAAACCGCGTCGAAATGACGGTCACACGCTAAATTGATCGTTGCGCGGGGATGGACACCGCGCGACGATCTAGATCCAGTTCTGGAAAATCATCAGCCGGTTGAACGTCTGCATCGAGGTTCCGACGAACGCCGCCGTAATCGGCAGCATCACGACAAAGCCCGCGAATGCCAGCGCGACGAAGGCCCATAACAGCCAGCGCGGGGTATTGCCGCGCCGGAGCACATAGACCAGAGCAAAGCTCGCGAGCATCGCCGACGGCAAATAATAATACAGGAAACTGAGCGCGCGCGGCAGCACCGCCCAGGCAAGATACGGCCCGGCATAAAATGCCAGGATCAGGAACGCGTCCGCGCGGCGCGCCACGATCCAGTCGCGCAAAGTCAACGCAAGCGCCGGCAGCGCCGGCCACAACACCAGCGGATTGCCGAGGAACACCACCGCCGCGATCCGGTCGTCACCGATCTTGTCAAAGAGATACCAGACCGGCCGGACCAGAAACGGCCAGGACGGCCACGAGCTCATATAGGTGTGGCCCGCAATGGCCGACGTGGTGTTGTCGTTGAAGATCCGGCGTTGCGCCTCGAGAATATCGGGAACCGACCATCCAAAAATCGGGACAAAGGTCGCGAGATAGACCATTGCCGGGATGATGACGAAGCATGCCGCAAGATGAGTCCATCGCAAATCCGGCCACTGGTTCGGCCGGTACCAGTCATCGGCATTGCCGTCGGCGAATTGCGTGCGCCAGCCCTGCATCAGGCGGATCACGGCGACGATCACGATGCAGGTGGCCAGCCCGAACAGCCCGCTCCATTTGCAGGCGATCGCGAGCCCAAACGCGAGCCCCACCGCGGCAAACCAGCGATGCGGCCGCGACTGCCGGAAACCGTGCATGAACGCCGCGACACCGACCAGGCCGAACGTCAGCGCGAAAATATCCAGCATCGCGATCCGCGACTGCACGAACAGCATCTGGTTGAAAAACGCGATCAGCGCCGCCGCGATCGCGGGCCCCTGCGCGCCAAACAAGGCAAGACCGCAGAAATACATCGCGACGATCGCCAGCGATCCGAACAGCACGGCCGGATAGCGCCAGCCGAGCGGATCATCGCCGAAACCGCGGATCGAGAGTGCGATCAGTTGCTTTGCCAACGGCGGATGCATCGGATTGAGCAGCGGCGCCGACATCACGGGTTCGAGCATCTGCCGCGCGGCAGGCACATAGTGCACTTCGTCGAAAACAAATTTGTCCGGCGAGGTGACGCCGATCAGCAGCGCGAAATGCGCAGAAAGAAACAGGACAATCGCGACGACCGGTGTCGTGAACGGCCTAGAATTAACGGGTGATGCTCCCACGATGACCACAATGAAAGATGTTGCAACGGTTAATTGTGGGCGAAACAGATTTTTAATTCCACCACTTTTAGATCAATTTGCTTTTTTCGCCCTGTGCATTGAACGCATCTCGATTCTGTGGCGACCAAGCACCGGGTTGGTACGTCTCCGCCAGTGATAATTATACAACATCGCTTAAAGCGCACGATCCGGCACGATAACTGGACAGATCGATCGGTATTGAAATGAATTGGCGTTACGGCGTTCTCTGTTTTTCTTCTGTTGTTCTCGCAGCGGCAATTGCGACCAGCTCGGCCAGCGCACAGACGCGCGTCGGCGAGGCCGCCGTCGTCAAGAATGAAGTCGTGCACGTCACGGGATCCGGCGGCAACCAGATCAATGTCGGTGACGCCGTGCTGCGCGATGAGATCGTGCGCACGGGCCTCGACAGCGCAGCGCGGCTGGTGATGGCCGACAGCACCAATCTGTCGCTCGGCGCCAATGCGACGATCACGCTCGACCGCACCGTCTTCAATGACGAGCACACCTATCGCGATATCGCGATACGCCTGACCACGGGCGCATTCCGCTTCGTCACCGGACATTCGGAAAAGGCCGCCTACAAGATCACGACATCGGTCGCAACGATCGGCGTGCGCGGCACCGTCCTCGATATCCTGGTGCAGCGAGGCAGCACCACCGTGGTGCTGCAGGAAGGCGCCTCGTCGGTCTGCACCCTGAGCTTTCAATGCGTGCAGTTGACGCAGCCGGGTGATACCGCCGTGATCACGTCGACCGGCAGCAGGACCACGATCAGGAAAACCAACAATCCACCCTGGACCTTCGCCGCGGCATGCACGGCGACCCCCGGGCTCTGCAACGTCACGGATCTTGCGGACGCGACGCCGCCGGGAACGCCCGCCGACGGCGGCGACCCGACCGGCATGTTGTGCGGGCGCTGACGATGGCACAATCCGCTACAAGCCGGATCGCGTCCGTCGCGTTCACCGCCGTGATCTCGCTGATGCTGATCGAGGCGCAGAGCATTGCTGCGTTCGCGCAAAGTGCGTCGCCCTCGCCGTTTCCATCTTCGTACCCGTCCTCTTATCCAGGTTCATCAACCGGCGAGGGCAGCGGCACGTATTCGTCGCCCACGCCAACTCCCACGCCTTCGCCCTCGCCCTCGCCGACCCCAACACCCACGGGTGCAGGCTCCAGCGCCGGATCGATCAACGGCCTGGCGCAGCAGCGCTTCAACCAGATGATCACCAACCGGGTGCTAGGCTCGGTGCTGCTGGGCGTCAATGAACAGGTCAATTGCAGCGACTGTGTCAGCGCGTTCGGCTCGGCGGGTTCGTTTTCCGCCGGCATTCACGGCCGCAAGGAGTTGACGCCCAATCTGTCGCTGCTCGCGGGCATTGCCTACACGCAATACAGCGAGGGCGGCTACAACGTCACCAGCGCCCCGATCGGTGCGTTCGCGCTGCGTTACGATTTCACCGATTGGGGATCGTCGCGGCCATTCTTCGATGTCGGCGCATTGCTGTCGCCGTTCGAGAAGGTGCACTATACCAGGAGCTACGTGACAAGCCTCGGCGCGGTGTCGCTCGATAGCTCGACCAACAGCTCGGATTACGGCGTCTACGGCCGCGCAGGCTGGATCAGCCGTCTTTCGCCGCGCGACGAAGTCGCAGCCTCCGTCGAAGTCTGGCAACTCTGGCAGCGCGTGGCCGGCTATACCGACCCGGCCACCACGTTCAATCCGTTCGATGCCTCGATCGCTGGCGGTACCGACCGAACCAACCTCGTCAAGGTCGGCGGACAATGGACGCATCTGTTCAATGACAGCATTGAGGCCAACATCAATGGTGGCTTCGTGCAGTCCTTTGCCTCGCATTCCGGCATCATCGCCACCGTGACCGGCGACGGCACCGTGGTGCCGACGATCGGAAACCAGAACTGGTTCGAATATGGCGGTCGCCTCGGCTTCCGCATCACCAAGGGCTGGGTCGCCGATCTCTTCCTCAACGGCACCGCGGGGCCGCAACCGGTCGGCAACACCATCCACGGCGGCATCGGCCTGCGCATCAATTATTAGAGCATGATCCGGAAAAGTGGAAACCGGCTTTCCGAAAAGATCATGCTCAAACAAAAAGATAGAGCGGGATGACAATTCGAAGATAAGTCATCCTGCTCTAGGCCTGATGGATTTGGTGTCAGCGCGACGCCAAACCGGGCGCCGCCGGCATGAACATTGGGCCAGCTTCAGCTTTGGCCCTCAGCCAAAGCGAGTGCGGCGGTGACTCCGCTTTCCAGGATTTCGTCGGATAGCTCTTTGTCGTTGACGGCGCGGGCGAGCTGAAGCGTACCCACCATCATGCCGTAGATCGCAACCGCGTTGCGCCGCCGCTCGCCGGCCGAGCCGGCGCGGATTTGCGAGGCGATCAGCGGGATGAAGGTCGACACCTTGTCGGTAAAGGCGTCGCGGGTGGCTTTCGGATGGCGCGCGACCTCCGCGACCAGTGCCGCGGTCGGGCAGCCGCCGCCGGGGCGATCGCGATGGCGCGCAGATAGATAGTCGCGGATCGTCGCCTCCAGCCCGACATTGGCCTCGGAAGCGGCCAGAAGCGTCGCCTCGCGCCGGCTCAGCGCATGGCCGAGCACGGCCTGGACCAGATCCTCCTTGGATTCGAAATGGGTATAGAACGCGCCGTTGGTCAGGCCCGCATCGCTCATGATGCCGGCCAGTCCCACCGCCGCGACGCCATTCTCGCGGAACTGCTTCGCTGCGACATCGATGATGCGCTGGCGCGTGGTGTCCTTGTGTCCCTTTTCGTAGCGCATCCCTGATCCTGTCGCCGGTCGATATAGCCGACCTTAGCGCGCCGTCCCAAGCCCCGGCAATTATGCAACGCAATCGTGACTGCCGGGCGATTTTCCGTTATTGCATTACGATTGTAATAATACATTATATACGTAATGCAATGTGTCCGATTGATAACAGGAAGTCCAGATGGAACTGCAAGCAGCGACCGCAACGCCCAGCGGCCTTAACTCCGACGCGGCGTCCGGCCCCGGTGACACGACCGCCCCGGCCCGTCCCGAGGTGAAACCCGCGCCATCGCGCAACGAGGGGACACGCGCGGCGATCCTGAGCGGTCCGATTCTGGCGACGCTGCTGAAGCTGGCATTGCCGACCATGGTCGTGCTGCTCGCCCAGACCGCGGTCAATATCGCGGAGGCCTATTATGTCGGCTTCCTCGGCACCGACGCGTTGGCCGGCGTCGCCATGGTATTCCCGGTGTTCATGCTGATGACCATGATGTCGAATGGCGGCATCGGCAGCGGGGTCGCCTCCTCGGTGGCGCGCGCGGTCGGCGCCGGCCGCAAGCAGGATGCCGACGCGCTGCTGTTCCACTCCATGGTGATCGCCGTGATCTTCGGCGCGGCCTTCACGCTGGGTACGATCCGCGGCGGCCCGATGCTGTACCGGGCGCTCGGCGGCCACAGCGAGGCGCTCAACGCGGCGCTGCAATATTCCAATTATCTCTTTGCCGGCGCGATTCCGGTGTGGATCGTCAATTTGCAGGCCGCCGCCTTGCGCGGTTCCGGTAACGTCAAGGTCCCCGCCATGGTGACGCTAATCGGCGCCATGGTCCTGATTCCGACCTCACCCTTGCTGATTTTCGGCTTCGGTCCGGTTCCCAGGCTCGGCATCCAGGGCGCCGGAATTGCGTTCGCCGCGTATTATTGCGGCGCCATGCTGTTTCTGTTGCGCTACATGGCGTCGGGACGCGCCGGCCTCACGTTCAAGTTTGTGCCGCTGCAGGGCCGGCTGTTCCTGGATATTCTCAAGGTCGGAATTCCGACTGCGGTGAATACGGTGCTGACCAATCTGACGGTCATTCTCGTCACCGGCGCGGTCGGGCTGTTCGGCACCACCGCACTGGCAGCCTATGGCGTCGCCTCGCGGCTCGATTACGTGATGATCCCGATCCTGTTCGGGCTCTGCACCGCGGTGCTGACCATGGTCGGGGTCAATATCGGCGCCGGCCAAATCGGCCGCGCCCGCAAGATCGCCTGGACCAGCAGCCTGGTCGGCCTCGGATTGACGGGGTCGATCGGCCTCATCGTCGCGATCTTCCCACTGTTGTGGCTGCATTTGTTCAGCCACGATCCCGACGTGCTGCGCCAGGGCGCGACCTATTTGCGCATCGTCGCACCCGCCTATGCCGCGCTGGGCTTCGGCTTTGTCGTAGCTTTTGCCACTCAAGGCGCGGGCCACGTGTTCTGGCCGTTCGTCGCCTCCCTCACCCGGATCCTGGTCGCGGCCGGGCTGGGCTGGATCGCGGTCGGCTATTTCGGCGCCGGGATGGCGGCACTGGCCTCAATGGTCGCAGCGTCACTGGTGGCTTACGCCGCGATCTGCGCCATCGCGATGCTCTCGCACCGGGTCTGGTCGCCCGACAGGGCCTAAGTTACCGCGCGCGTTCCGGAGCTTCCGGAACGCGCCTATCAACCGCCGTCATAGGCCTTTTGCAGCGCTGCGATGTCGAGCTTGACCATTTTCATCATCGCCTGCATCGCACGTTGCGCGCCGGCACGATCGGAGCCACCCAGGAACTTCAGCAGCACCGACGGCACGATCTGCCAGGACACGCCGTAACGGTCCGTGAGCCAGCCGCATTGCACGGGAGATCCGCCGTTCGACAACAGCCCCTCCCAGAGACGATCGACCTCGGCCTGGTCGGCGCAGTCGACCTTGAACGAGATCGCAGGGGTGAATTCGGACTGGGTGTTGCCGTTCAGCGCCATATATTCCTGACCGGCCAGCGTGAACTGCACCACCAGCACGGAACCGGCCTTCCCGGCAGGACTATCGACGGTGTTGCGCTGGACCTTCTCGATCCGGGAATCCGGCAGCAGCGACACGTAGAAGTTCGCGGCCTCCTCGGCCTCGCCGTTGAACCACAGGCAGGGAGCAATCTTGGACATTGTCAGTTCCTCGTTCATTGCGGTCGATCCGAGGACGAACGGGATGACACCAACCCGACAGGAGGTTGAGATTTTTTCGTCATTCCGGGGCGCTCGTGAAACGAGCGAACCCGGAATCTCGTTGCAGATCATCTCTGGATTCCGGGTTCGCGTCTTCGACGCGCCCCGGAATGACTCTATACGAAATCCCCTACGTCGCGATCGGGGTCGGCATGGTCAGGAACGACCGCGTCACGTGCCAGAACAATTGCCGGTTGGTGGCCAGCGTCACCGAATGGGCGGTGCCGGGCAAAATGATGAACTGGCGGTCGCCGTTCGGCAGCTTATTGAAGAACTCCTCGATGTCAGGAACCGTGGCGATCCCGTCATATTCGCCGCGCACCAGCAGCACCGGCGACAGCACCTTTTCCGGGTGCACCACCGGCAGGTTCGACGTCATGTCGAGATAAGTGCCGGTCGGGATCTGATCACCGAACGGCATCTCCGCATCCACCAGCGCCTCGACCGCCGCCGCCTCGCTGGTGCCGGGCTTGTCGCGGGTGGCAATCGAGCGGATCATGTCGCGATCGCGCTTGCGCATATTATGGGTGCGGTAATATTCGAGCTGCTCGGCGCGCTTGGCCAGGGTCGGCGAGCCCTCGCCTTTATAGGTGAAGGCGGCAAGCACCAGCCGGTCGGCGCGGTCCGGCTGCGCCATCGCATAGGCGCCGGCGCGCAACGCCCCGGAGGACTCGCCGAGGAAATGGTATTTCTGCCGACCGGTTTCGCGAACCAAGACTTCCGCGGCGGCTTTCAGATCCTCCACCCCGCTGGCGATATCGGCATTGCCCGACGTCCGTCCGGACTTGCCGTAATTCTCGTGGTCCATGGTCCAGCAATCGAACCCATGGCGGGCGAATTCATTCATGATCGAATACTCGCCATGGCCGGGCACGTTGAGGTCGAACCCGCGCGACGTCACGGACGAGCCATGGACAAAGAACAATACCGGCCGGGAAGCTTCACCGGGTTTTGGCTCTCCGACCCGTTTGCGGAACATCCACAGGGGGATGTCACCCTTCTTCGCCCAATATTCCTTGCTCCAGATCTCGCCGCCTTCGGATTGAGCAGCCTCTCGAGCGCCGTCGGCACTGTGCGCGGGCAGCACATCCGCCATTCCGGCGGCGACGAGGCCGAGCCCGGTGCCTTTAATCAGGGCACGTCGGGCCAGCGGGCGATCGAAATGGTTCATGGCTTCCTCCGGTTTCTATTGTTTTTGGTGACGTGTGACGCCGCGTGACGCTGCCGCAGCAAATCACAAAGCGGCCAGAAAATCACGATGCGCTGCAGCGCGAAAAACAAACCACCGCGGTCACGATCAATAAAGACTTGCAAGAAGGCTTGCCCAATACCAACGGAGGTCTAGTCTCCCGGTCCGACAACCCGACGGAAAAATAACCGCGGGGCGCGGAGCCAGGGAGGAAGACGTCGTGAGCAGCCAACTGACCGAAGCCGAACTTGCGGCATTGATGCCGTCTGAATTGTGCGCCTACCAGACCCCGATCCCGACCCAGATCGTGGCCAGCGACGAGTTCTATCCCGATCCGCAGAACGAGCGGCAGCGCGAGGTCGAGGCGCGGCTATTGGCCATGGCCGACGATCTCGGCGGCAAGCAGGGCCTCGACCGGCGAAAATTCTTCCAGAGCGCCGCCGGCATGGCGGCGTCCTTTGTCGCGATGAACGAAGTGTATGGCGCCCTGTTCGATGCGACGCCGGCAGAAGCCGCGACGCCGGCGATGGCCCAGGAGCGCGCCAACGCGCTCAAGGACCAGTTCATCATGGACATGCACACCCATTTCCTGCGCGACGACACCCGGATCATGACCTTTGTCGAAATGCGCAAGGCAGTCGGCAAGGCCGGCTGGAACAAGGATCTCAGCGACCACGAGCAGACCATCGAGGATCTGAAATTCAACAACTACAAGAAAGAGATGTTTCTCGATTCCGACACCAAGATCGCGCTGATCTCGTCGGCGCCGTCGGATATCGAACAGGACTGGTTCCTGACCAACCAGCAGATGGCCGACGCCCGCAAGAAGGTCAACGAGGAGGCCGGCTCGCGGCGGCTGTTCTCGCACATGATCTTCACGCCGGGACAGCCTGGCTGGCTCGACAACCTCGATGCCGGCCTCGCGCTGAAGCCGGAATCCTGCAAGGGCTACACCGTCGGCGACAACACCCACAAGGACGTCAGCCGCTATCCCTGGCGGCTGGATGACGAAAAGGTCGCCTACAAAGGCTACGAAAAGATGGTGAAGGCCGGCATCAAGAATGTCTGCATTCACAAGGGACTGTTTCCGCCCGGCATCGAAAAGCAGTATCCCAATCTGCGCGGCTTCGCCGACGTCGCCGATGTCGGACAGGCGGCCAAGGACTGGCCGCAGCTCAATTTCATCATCTACCATTCGGCCTATCGCCATGTCGGCGGCGATCCGAAGCAGGCGCTGGCCGAGTTCGAGCGTACGGGGCGGATTTCGTGGACCTCCGATCTCGCCGATATTCCGGCGCAGTACGGCGTCAGCAACGTCTATGGCGATGTCGGACAGTTGTTCGCGACCACGCTGGTGGCGGAGCCGAATGTCTGCGCGGCACTGATGGGCACGCTGATCAAGGGGCTCGGCGTCGATCACGTCTGCTGGGGCACCGACGCGCTGTGGACCGGCGCGCCGCAATGGCAGATCGAAGGCCTGCGACGGCTCGAAATTCCCGAAGCGATGCAGAAGAAATTCGGCTACGCCCCGCTCGGCCCCGCCGACGGCCCGGTCAAGACCGCGATCTTCGGCGACAATAATGCGCGGCTCTACAACATCCAGCCGAAGCGCGCGATGCTCGACATCAAGGGCGACCGCTTTGCGATGATGAAGGCGGAATACGAGAAGAACGGACCAGAGCCCTCCAACACGCGCTACGGCTATGTGGTCCCGAACGGACCGATCGATCACAGCGTGTTTGTGTAAGACTTTCCGTCATACCGGGACGACAAAGGCGTCGCCCCGGAATGACGGCGTTATTTCTTTACTTCGTCTCCGCGGGATCCCGATGCACCGGGTCGATCCACAGCACCGTCTCCGGCTTTTCGACCGGCTCGATGTCGAGATTGATCGCGACCGCCTGACCGTCGCTGCGCACCAGCACGCATTCCAGCACTTCATCGCGGCTGGCATTGATTTCCTGGTGCGGTACGTAAGGCGGGATGAAGATGAAATCGCCGGGGTTGGCCTCCGCGGTGAATTGCAGATGCTCGCCCCAGCGCATCCGAGCCTTGCCCTTCACCACATAGATGATGCTTTCGAGATGGCCGTGATGGTGCGCGCCGGTCTTGGCGTCGGGTTTGATGTTCACGGTGCCGGCCCATAATTTCTGCGCGCCGACGCGGGCAAAATTGATCGCCGCCGCGCGATTCATGCCGGGAGTCGAGGGAACATTGGTATCGAGCTGGTCACCGGGAATGACGCGGACGCCGTCATGTTTCCAGCGATCGACGTCATCGTGAGAATGCGAGTGGTCGCCATGGGTATGATCGTGGGGGTGATCGTGAGAACCTGACATCGTGTTGCTTCCGTAAATTTGTTCCCGCAAACGGTAGCGAAAACTGTGATCCCAAACCAGAGCGAATTAGGAACCTTCACTGCATTGGAGACTTGCCTTTGCGAAGCTTAACCCTTCCAGAGGAGAGTTCCCATGGGTGCAACGACAGACAAGATCAAGGGCACCGCCAATGAAGCCATTGGCAAGGCCAAGCAGGGTATCGGCGAAGCCACCGGATCCGATCGCCTAGAGGGCGAAGGCGCGATTCAGGAAGTCAAAGGCAAGGGACAGAAGGCCGTCGGCGATGCCAAGCAGGCCACCAAGGACGCCGTGAACAACGCGGCCGGCGCGGCGAACAAGAATCTCTGACCTGAATAAAATCTGCCCAATACGAAAGGGCTGAGGGCGAGGGACCGGTCCGGTGGGCCGGTCCTTTTGCATTTAGCTGAGGTCTTGCCTAACGCCGATGAGCCATCGCATCCGGGTTGACCACATTCTCCGGCGTGCCGTTGGCGTAGGCCACGATCTGGTCGAAAATATCGATGAACTGCAATTCGTATTCGTCGCGGGTGACATAACCGAGATGCGGCGTGCAGACGACATTGGGCATGTTCAACAGAGGATCGCTGGTATCGCGCAGCGGCTCCTTTTCGTACACGTCCACCGCGGCCATGCCGGGCCGTCCCGCACGCAGCGCATTCACCAGCGCATTCGGCTCGATCAGCGGCGCGCGGCTGGTATTGACCAATAGCGCCGTCGGCTTCATGCGCGCGAGGTCGGCCGCCTTGACGATGCCGCGGGTCGCATCGACCAGACGCATATGCAGCGACAGCACGTCGCATTGTTCGAAAAACGCCTCCTTGCTGGCCGCGGTCGCGTAGCCATCGGCACGCGCTTTCTCCAGCGCCTTCTCGCGCGCCCACACCAGCACATTCATGCCGAACGCCTTGCCGTATCCGGCGACGACAGCGCCGATCCGGCCGTAGCCGTAAATGCCGAGCGTCTTGCCGCGCACGGTGTGGCCGACGCCGATCTGCCAATGGCCCGCCTTCAGCGACGCCATCTGCTGCGGAATTTCGCGCATCGCCGCCAGCACCAGCGCCCAGGTGAATTCGGCGGTGGCATAGGACGGCGTGTCAGCATGCTGGCTCGACGACACGATGATGCCGAGCCGGGTGCAGGTATCGATATCGATGTGGGGGTAGACGCTGCGCTGGCTGATCAGCTTCAGCCTGGGCAGGCGGTCCAGCAGCGGGGTGCGGATCTGGGTCCGCTCGCGGATCAGCACCAGCGCCTCGGTATCATCCAGCCGTTCCGCCAGCGCATCGACGTCCTGGACGTGATCGTTCCAGATCTTGACGTCGTGCCCCGCAAGCTTCTTGAAGCAATCGAGGGTGCGTATGGTGTCGAAATAATCGTCAAGAATGGAAATCTTCACGACACGCATCCCTCTATTTGGCGACTAGCGTTATTTCACGGCCAGCAGTTCGACGTCGAACATCAAGGTCGCATTCGGCGGGATCACGCCGCCGGCGCCGCGGGCGCCATAGCCGAGCGCGGGCGGAATAATCAGAGTGCGCTTGCCGCCGACCTTCATGCTGGCAACTCCCTCGTCCCAGCCGGCAATGACCCGGTGCTGCCCGATCGGAAACTCGAACGGCTCGTTGCGGTCGACCGAGCTATCGAACTTCTTGCCCTTCTTGCCGTCCTCATAGAGCCAGCCGGTATAGTGCATCACGCAGATCTGGCCGGGCTTCGGCGATGCGCCGGTGCCGACGGTAGTGTCGATGATCTGCAAGCCTGAAGCTGTGGTCATGGGTTTTCCTGCGGTCTGGGCCAACGCGCCGAACGGCGCAACGGCAAGAGAAAGGGCTGTCGCGCCGAGAGCAATCGCAACGGCGAGCGTGAGATTTCGAAACTTGGAATATTGCATCGTTTCAGCGTCCTTTAAAACAACGGAGAAGATCGCGTTCGATCAGTAGCCCAGCGCGCAACCATCCTTGCGCGGATCGGAGCCGCCGGTGAGCGTGCCCTTGTCCCAGTCGATCCAGATCGCCTGGCCGCCGCCGAGCGGTGCCACCACGCTGGTGGTCTTGTGGCCGAGCTTTTTCAGACCCTCGACGATATCGGCGGGTATGCCATCCTCGAGCTGGTAGACGCCTTCATAGTGAAGGCCGCGCGGCATATCGATGGCTTCCTGCACGTCGCAGCCATAATCGAGGATGTTGGTCAGCACGTGGGTCTGGCCGACCGGTTGATATTGGCCGCCCATCACGCCAAACGGCATCACCGCGCGGCCGCCCTTGGTGGCGAGGCCCGGGATGATGGTGTGCAGCGGCCGCTTGCCGGGCGCGATGCAATTGGGATGGCCGGGCTTCACGCGGAAGCCGCCGGCGCGATTCTGCAACAGGATGCCGGTCTTGTTGGAGACGATCGCCGAGCCGAACGAATGCGCGATCGAATTGATGAACGAACAGACGTTGCGATCCTTGTCCACCACGGTGATGTAGACCGTCGAGGGATTCATCGGCGGCGCCACGGTCGGCAGATCGATCATCCGGTCCATCCGGATCTTGCCGACATGCTCTTCGGCAAAATCCTTCGCCAGGATCCGGACCACGTCGACGTCGACATGGGCGGGATCGCCGATATAGGTCTCGCGCATCATATAGGCGATCCGCGCCGCCTCGGCTTCGAGATGGAAACGCTCGATGCTCATGGCCGGGAATTTCGTCAGATCGAAGCGCGACAGGATATTGAGCATCACCAGCATGGTGATGCCGGGGCCGTTCGGCGGGCACTGCCAGACGTCATGGCCCTTGTACATGGTGCCGATCGGCGACGTGGTCTCGGTGGTATGGGCCGCGAAGTCGTCCAGCGTGTGCAGGCCGCCGATGCCGCGCAACGTCTCCACCATGTCCTCGGCGATGGCGCCCTTGTAGAACGCGTCGCGGCCGTCCTTGGCGATCGCCCGCAGGGTTTTGCCGAGTTCGGGCTGATGGATCACGTCGCCGGCCACTGCCGGCTTGCCGTGCGGTAGCAGATAGCGCTCGGTATTGGTGCCATTCTTCAGCTTGTCGAAGCCGTTCTTCCAGTCGAACGCGATGCGGGGCGCGACGATATAGCCCTCTTCCGCGGCCTTGATCGCCGGCTGCAGCAGGGTGTCGAGCCCGAGCTTGCCGTGGTCGCGCAGGATGGTCGCCCAGGCATCGACCGCACCGGGAATGCTGACGGCATGCGCCGAGGTCAGCGGGATCGAATGCAAATTGCGCTCAAGGTACCATTCGGGTTTGGCCGCCATCGGCGCCCGGCCGGAACCGTTATAGGAAACGATCTTGCCTTCGCCCTTCGGCTGAATCAGCGCGAAGCAATCGCCACCAATTCCGGTCGATTGCGGCTCGATCACGCCGAGCAGCGCGCAGGCCGCGACCGCCGCGTCCGCGGCGGTGCCGCCGGATTTCAGCACCTCGATCGCCGTGAGCGCCGCCAGCGGGTGCGACGTCGCCACCATCGCGTTCTGCCCATGGACCGTCGAACGGCCAGCAAGATGGAAACTTCTCATGTCAAATGGCTCACTTTAACGTTGTTGCGCCGCCTGCCCCGCGGGCGGATCCAGGTCTATTTCGGGCTCGATTGCGGAGTCGGTTGCGGGGCCGACGCCAAGGTCGATGCCCGGGTTGATACCGAGGTTTCTTGGCACATTCGGACCGCGCTGGGCAATGCTTGGGGCGGCATAGTTGCATCCGCGCGGCGACATTCCGGCCGCCGCTTAACTCTCTGTGTTAACAGGGAATACACCCACTTTAGACCGGTTCGGACGGCCTTTCCCCTCGGTCGGCCGCCTGATAAACCACCGCCATGCCGTCCAAGGTCGCCGCCTTCTATCAATTCGCCGCACTGCCGGATTTCCGGCAATTGCGCGAGCCGCTGCGGACGCTGTGCGCCGAACTCGGGCTGAGAGGCAGCGTGCTGCTGGCCCATGAAGGCATCAACGGCACGCTGGCGGGCGAGGCAGAGGCCATCGACGGCCTGATCCGGGAATTGCGCGACGGCGCCCTGTTCGGCCGCCGGCTCGACAATCTCGAGCTGAAATTCTCAAGCGCCGAGGCGATGCCGTTTCAGCGGCTGAAAGTCAGGCTGAAAAAGGAGATCGTCACGCTCGGCTGCGCCAGCGCCGATCCGACCCGGCAGGTCGGCATCTATGTCAACCCCGCCGACTGGAATGCGCTGATCGCAACCCCCGATACGCTTGTCATCGACACCCGCAATGCCTTCGAAGTCGCGATGGGGACGTTCGAGGGCGCGATCGATCCCGGCATCCGGAGTTTTGGCCAGTTCAAGGATTTTGCCGCTGCCCATCTCGATCCGGCAAAGCATCGGAAGATCGCGATGTTCTGCACCGGCGGCATCCGCTGCGAAAAGGCCAGCGCGTATCTGCTCGCGCGCGGCTTTCCGGAGGTCTATCACCTCAAGGGCGGTATTCTGAAATATATCGAAGGCGTGCCGGAAGCCGAAAGCCGCTGGCGGGGCGAATGTTTCGTGTTCGACGAGCGGGTCGCGCTCGGCCATGGATTACGTGAACGCCCAACAAAGGCCGGCCCAACGAAGTCTGATTCCGATGAATGACATCAACAAACTTGGCGAACGTATCGACCTGCTGGAGACCCGGGTCGCGTTCCAGGACGAGACCATCGAGACGCTGAACAAGACGATCACTGAGCAATGGCTCAAGATCGACGCGCTGACGCGCCAGCTCGCAAATCTTAATGAGCGCCTGCAGGAAGCCGAGACGCGCGCGCCCGGCGCCGCCAACGAACCGCCGCCGCATTATTGATGGAGCAGCCAATGCACATCATGCCCTGCGTTCGCAGGCGACGTGTGCAAGCCGCATCATTTCATCGCAAACCAGAGAGCCATCGCGACGGCCACCACCAAAACGACGGCCCACATGATCGGTGTGACGCGTTTTGAACTTCCGCTTCGCGGCGAGGCATTTGCGGCGCGATCGAACGACTTGGCCATTGGCAAGCCTTTCTAAATCAAGCCTATCGAAAAATCGACACCACCCGGTCCCATAGCGACGGCTGCTCGCGGTCGCCATCATGTTTTGAGGGCGACGGCTGCGCCGCGCTGACGGGATCGGAAGCCGGAAAGCTATCGATGAGTCCAGCCTCAAGTTTCGCGTGGACGTCCCGGTCCGCCAACGCGGCTTCACGAGGGTCGGCGGCGTGTCGGTCATGCGCTGCAGGATCGAATTTCTCAGCCATGGAATCCTCCATTTGCAAGCTAACAGCAGGATTAGTGAGAAGTTCCGAGTTCCACGAAGGATCAGGCCAAGGCTCTCGTGATCCGTCCGTTTATCACTCCCTTGGCCCCGCCCTCCCCGGCGTGTATCAGAAGCGAAGATACGTTTCCCGAACACGCCGGACCTCCGATTGCCCCAGAATCCGCCGAATAAGCCTTTTATGGAAGTCCTGTCGGGACGCCGTCAGGCGATCCCGCCGATCTGGATGATGCGGCAGGCCGGCCGTTATCTGCCGGAATATCGTGAATTGCGAGCCAAGGTGGGCGGCTTTCTCGAGCTGTGTTTCACGCCGGAATATGCCGCCGAAGTCACGCTGCAGCCGATCCGCCGCTTCAACTTCGATGCCGCGATCATCTTCTCGGATATTCTGGTCATTCCCTATGCGCTCGGCCGCGACGTGCGGTTCGAAGCCGGCGAAGGCCCGCGGCTCGATCCGCTGGATACACCGGAAAAGGTGGCGACGCTGGCGAAGCACGCCGACTTCGGCAAGCTCGAGCCGGTCTATGAAGCGCTGCGCCGGGTGCGCCACGAACTCGATCCGGCCATCGCGCTGATCGGCTTTTGCGGAGCTCCGTGGACCGTCGCCACCTACATGGTGGCCGGCCGGGGCACGCCCGATCAGGCGCCGGCGCGCATGATGGCCTACCGCCATCCCGAGGCGTTCGCGGCGATCATCGACACGCTGGTCGAAAATTCCATCCACTATCTGCTTGGTCAACTCAAGGCCGGCGCCGACGCGCTGCAGATCTTCGACACCTGGGCCGGGGTGCTGCCGCCGCGCGAATTCCAGCGCTGGTCGATCGAACCGGCGCGGCGCATCGTCGAGGGCGTGCGCAGGATCGTACCGGACGCGAAGATCATCGGCTTTCCCCGTGGCGCCGGGGCGCAACTGCCGGCCTATGTCGATGCGACCGGCGTCGATGCCGTCAGTATCGACTGGGCTGCCGAGCCGTCTTTGATACGCGAGCGGGTGCAAAACCGCGTCGCCGTGCAAGGCAATCTCGATCCGCTGGCGCTGATTGCGGGCGGCGCCGCGCTCGATCGCGCCGTTGACGACGTGCTCGATAATTTCGGCCGCGGCCGGCTGATCTTCAACCTCGGCCACGGCATCCAGCCGGAAACCCCGATCGCCCATGTCGAGCAGATGCTGAAGCGGGTGCGGGCTTACAAGGGCTGAGGCTTCACCCCGAGCGTCACACCGGCCGGCTGCGCTCGATGATCTCGGCGGCACCCTGATCCAGCAACGCGAGGCCGACCGCGCGGCCGAGTTCGCGCGGGCGGTTCGCCGGACCGGAGCGCGACGCCTCGATGAAGACGCCGCCGTCGAGGTCCAGCACCGACGCAGTCAACGACATCTGCGTGCCTTCGATGGTCGAAAACCCCGCGATCGGCGAGTTGCAATGGCCATTGAGCACCCACAGCACCTCGCGCTCGGCATCGGCGCTTTTGTGCGCGTTGGCGTCGTCGATCAGCGACAAGAGCTGGCGCGTCTGCCAATCCTGCGCCGCGCATTCCACCGCAACAATCCCCTGCCCCGCCGCCGGCAGCATGTCCCGAACCGGAAACTCATAGGCGATACGATCGGCGAGACCGACACGCTCGAGCCCGGAGCGCGCCATGATCAGCGCATCGGCGGGGCCGACCGCACCGCCACCGGGCAGCCGCTGCATTTCCAGAGCATCGAGCTTGCGCACTCTGGTATCGGCAGCGCCGCGATAGTGAATCACCTCGATGTCGGGAAACAACCGCCGCGCATAGGCCGCACGGCGCACCGCATTGGTGCCGATCTTGAAACCCTTGCCGCGCGACTGCTTGATCGCATCGAGCGACAGGCCGGGACGCAGTACCAGCACGTCGCCGGGTGGATCGCGCGCCAATGTCGCGCCGATCACGAGGCCCGGCGTATCTTCGTTGCCCGGCATATCCTTGAGCGAATGCATCGCCGCCTGCAATTGTCCTGACAGTACGGCGTTGCGGATTTCGGCGACGAACGCGCCGCCTTTGCCGCCATGGGGCAGCAATTTTCCGATCTGATCGGAATCCCCTGATGTTTCGAACTTGACGATCTCGACGTCGACGCCGGGCGCAGCCGCGGTGAGACGGCGCGCAATTTCCTCGGTTTGCGCCAGCGCCATGGCGCTCTTGCGCGTCCCGATCCGGATCCGAATTGCCACTACCCAAGCTCCATTCGATGCCGCGGGAAAGCGCGGCCATCTTCGGGGTCAGGATAAAGGCAGCCGGTGCCGGAAGCAACGCAGGCAGGCAACCGGCCCGCGTTAGCGCGCGTCCTCCAGGATCATGTCGGAGGCTTTTTCCGCGATCATGATGACGGGCGCGTTGGTATTGCCGGACACCAGATCGGGCATGATCGAGCAATCGACCACGCGCAGGCCTTCGATACCGCGCACCCGGAGCCGCTGGTCGACCACCGCCAGCGGATCATTGCCCATCCGGCAGGTCGAGGTCGGATGATAGATCGTGCTGCCGCGCTGGCGGCAATACGCCAACAGTTCCTCATCGGTCGTCACCTTCGGCCCAGGATCGTATTCATCGACCACAAATGGCTTCAGCGCCGGCGCTTGCAGGATCTTGCGCAGGATCTTCAAGCCTTCGACATTGGCGGTGCGATCGGTCTCGGTGGCGAGGTAGTTGATGCGGATTTCCGGCTGCACCGCCGGGTCGGCGCTTTTGATGCGCAGCGAGCCGCGGCTTTCGGGGCGGAGCTGACACACCGAAGCGGTAAAGCCCGAGAACGCGTGCAGCTTTTCGCCCATCTTGTCGGTCGAGAACGGCAGGAAATGGATCTGGATATCCGGCGTCGCGAGCCGCGGATTGGTCTTGAAGAACGCACCCGACGTGCCGGCCGCGATGGTCAACGGGCCCTTGCGCGTGAGCGCATATTGCAGGCCGGTCATCATCTGGCGGACGGGGCTGTTGACGACATCGTTGAGCGTGATCTTTTGCGCCGAACGCATCACGATCCGGACCTGCATGTGATCCTGCAGGTCGTTGCCGACGCCGGGCGCATCGAGCACAACGCCGATGCCGTGCTGGTTCAGGAGGTCGGCCGGGCCCACGCCGGAGAGCTGCAGCAATTGCGGCGAGTTGTATGCGCCGCTGGAGACAAGGATCTCCTTGCGCGCCCGCGCGGTCCTGACAGCGCCGCCCTGGCGATACTCAACCGCGCGGGCACGGCGGCCCTCGAACAGAATGCGCTGCGCCTGCGCCGAGGTCTCGATATGCAGATTGCTGCGGCCTTTAGCGGGGCGAAGGTAGGAAAACGCGGTGCTGGCGCGCCGGCCGCGCTGCGTCGTGGTCTGAAACCAGCCGGCGCCTTCCTGGGTAGCGCCATTGAAATCGGGATTGGTCGGAATGCCGGTTTCGGCCGCCGCGACAATGAACGCGTCGGAGAGCGGATCGGCATGGCGTGAATCAGACACCGGCAGCGGCCCGCCGGTGCCATGATAGTCGCTGGCGCCGCGCTGCTGGTTCTCGGCTTTCTTGAAATAGGGCAGCACGTCATCATAGCCCCATCCGGCATTGCCGCGCTGCCGCCAGCGATCATAGTCCTGGTGCTGGCCGCGCACATACAACAGCCCGTTGATCGAGCTCGATCCGCCCAGCACCTTGCCGCGCGGCTGAAACACGCTGCGGCCATCCAGTCCGGGCTCCGGCTCGGTCTGGTACATCCAATTGACGGTCTTGTCCTTGAACAGCTTGCCGTAGCCGAGCGGCACATGGATCCAGAGATTGGTGTCCTTTGGACCGGCCTCCAGCAGCAGCACGGAGTGCTTGCCGTTGGCGCTGAGGCGATTGGCCAGGACGCAGCCGGCCGATCCCGCACCGACGATGACGTAATCGAATTCGGCAACATCGCCCGCCGCGCGGGAGGGAGTTTTGTCGCTCATGTGTTGTTTCGTTTCTTCCCAAATAATTTTTTATGTAGATTTTTTATAAGAGCACGTCGCCGTTACGACGTGCCCTCCAATTCCATCGGCTGCAAACCAAGCCGGCGAAACAGGTCCATGTCCTTGTCGTTTTCCGGATTGCCCGCCGTCAACAAGGTGTCGCCGACGAAGATCGAATTGGCGCCGGCGAAGAAGCACAGGGCCTGCATCTCATCGGTCATCGCGGTGCGGCCGGCGGACAGCCGCACCACCGATTCCGGCATCATGATCCGCGCGAGCGCGACCGTGCGCACGAAATCGATCGGCTGGATCGGCTCGGCGCTCGCCAGCGGCGTGCCGGGGATCGGTATCAGCATGTTGATCGGAACGCTCTCCGGATGCTCCGGCAGATTGGCGAGCGTGGTCAACATCGCGATGCGGTCATCGGCCTGTTCGCCCATGCCGACGATGCCGCCGCAGCACACTTTCATGCCGGCGGCGCGGACATTCTCGAGTGTATCGAGCCGGTCGGCGAAATTACGCGTAGTGATGATCTCGCTGTAATAGCGCTCGGAGGTATCGATGTTGTGGTTGTAGTAGTCGAGGCCGGCGTGGCTCAGTTGTTCGGACTGCGCGCGATCGAGCATGCCGAGCGTCATGCAGGTCTCCATGCCGAGCGCCTTGACGCCCTTCACCATCGCCACGACGGCTTCCATGTCGCGCGGCTTCGGGTTGCGCCAGGCCGCGCCCATGCAATAGCGCGTCGCGCCGGCGTCGCGTGCCTTGCGGGCTTCCGCGATCACCCGCTCGACTTCCATCAGCTTGGAGGCCGACAGGCCGGATTCATGATGCACGGACTGGCTGCAATAGGCGCAATCTTCCGGACAGCCGCCGGTCTTGATGCTCAGGAGGCGGCTGAGCTGCACCCGGTTGGGGTCGAAATTGGCGCGATGCACGGTCTGCGCCCGAAACAGCAGGTCGTTGAACGGCAGATTGTACAGCGCTGACGCTTCCGCCACGGTCCAGATCTTTGAAGAACCTGTCTTTGAAGAATTTGGCTTGCGAAGGTCTGAGCTTGATACCGACGACGTTCCGTCGCGGGGGTTTTCTTCATAATTTGCAAGCGTCATGGTCTCTCCGGGGCACAGTTTCCCGGCCGAAACTCTAGCCCCCGCCCCGCAAAGTCAAGCGCCGCGCCGGCAACCGGGACACCCCTGCGCGCACGCCTGACGTGCGCGCGCATAGCCAAATCCCGACTTCGGGAGCACCGCCTCCGCGGCCCCCTCGAAGGACTGGATTTTCGCCCCAATTCAGAACACGACGACCGAGCGGATCGACTTGCCTTCGTGCATCAGATCGAATCCCTTGTTGATGTCCTCGAGCTTAAGCACGTGGGTGATCATCGGGTCGATCTCGATCTTGCCGTTCATGTACCAGTCGACGATTTTCGGCACATCGGTGCGGCCGCGCGCGCCGCCGAATGCCGAGCCTTTCCAGACCCGGCCGGTCACGAGCTGGAACGGCCGGGTGGCAATTTCCTTGCCGGCTTCGGCAACGCCGATCACCACCGAAACGCCCCAGCCGCGATGGCAGGCTTCCAGCGCCTGCCGCATCACCGTGGTATTGCCGGTGCAGTCGAAGGTGTAGTCGGCGCCGCCATCGGTCAACGCGACCAGATGCTGCACGATGTCGCCCTCCACCTTCTTCGGATTGACGAAATGCGTCATGCCGAAGCGGCGCCCCCATTCCTCCTTGGAATCGTTGATATCGACCCCGACGATCTTGTCGGCGCCGACCATCCGCGCGCCCTGGATCACGTTGAGGCCGATGCCGCCGAGACCGAACACCACCACATTGGAGCCCGGCGTCACCTTGGCGGTATTGACCACCGCGCCGACGCCGGTGGTGACGCCGCAGCCGATGTAGCAGCTCTTGTCGAACGGCGCGTCGTCGCGAATCTTGGCCACCGCGATCTCCGGCAGCACGGTGAAGTTCGAGAACGTCGAACAGCCCATGTAGTGGAAGATCGGCTTGCCCTGGTAGCTGAAGCGCGAGGTGCCGTCGGGCATCACGCCCTTGCCCTGGGTCGCGCGGATTTGCGTGCACAGATTGGTCTTCTGGCTGAGGCAGCTTTTGCACTGCCGGCATTCGGGCGTGTAGAGCGGGATCACATGATCGCCCGGCTTCACCGAGGTGACACCCGGTCCGACCTCACGAACGATCCCGGCGCCCTCATGGCCGAGGATCGACGGAAAGATCCCTTCGCTGTCGAGCCCATCCAGCGTGTAGGCATCGGTGTGGCAGATTCCGGTGGCCTTGATTTCGACCAGGACTTCACCGGCCTTCGGGCCTGCCAGATCCAGTTCGACGATCTCGAGCGGCTTCTTGGCCTCAAAGGCGACTGCAGCGCGTGTCTTCATGTCCGGTTCCTCCACTTGCAGGGCATTTGCGGGAATCGGATGTTTATCTTGCAAGCGCGGCGCATCATAGGGGGCAGCGCGCCAAAGCCGATAAAGCGCCCGTGACTTGGCCTTTGACGCTTCGATGTCGCGGGCCGATTTTTGATGACCCGATTTCGACGGGCAGGTATCCCGGAAAGCGCCTTGTGCAGTGCAACATCGCCTCCTAGATCAATGGTTTAGCGAGGTGCTGCTGCGTGACCGACGTCAATGCCGATGCCGGGGTTTCATCGACCCACCGCCCGATGGGCTTTGCCGAATTCGTCGTGGTGATCGCGTCGATCATGGCGCTGAATCCATTGGCGATGGACATGATGCTCCCGGCGCTGCCGAACATCGCCTCGACATTTCACATTGAGACCGCCAACCGGCCGCAGATGATCCTGTCGACGTTCCTGATCGGCTTTGGCGTCGGTCAATTCGTGATGGGACCGCTGTCGGACCGGTTCGGACGCCGTCCGGTCCTGGTCGACGGCATGGCTTTATATTGTATCGCCAGCGTGCTCGCGATCACCGCGTCCTCGTTCGAGACGTTGCTGCTGGCGCGAGCGCTGGAAGGATTGGGCACCGCTGCCACCCGGGTGATTGCGACCTCGATCGTTCGCGACTGCTACGCCGGCCGCCGCATGGCCAGCGTGATGTCGCTGGCGATGATGGTGTTCATCGCCGTTCCCGTGATCGCGCCGTCGTTTGGTCAGGCGGTGATGCTGCTGACGCAGTGGCGCGGCATCTTCATTATATTGACGGTGTACGGGCTGCTGGCACTGATCTGGAGCGCGTTGCGGATGCCGGAGACGTTGGCGATAGTCGACCGGAGACCGCTGACGGTGCGCGACGTCCTCAGTGCCTTCCGCCAGACCGTCACCAACCGCCAGACCATTGGCTATGCCCTGGCGGCGGGTTGCGTCCAGGGCGCGTTGTTTGCCTTCGTGTTCTCGTCGCAGCAGATATTCACCGACATTTACAAGCTCGGCCATTATTTTCCGCTGGCTTTTGCGGCGATGGCGGTCGGCGTGGCGATCGCGGGATTTCTCAATTCGCGCATCGTCGGCAGGATCGGCATGCGCGTGATCTCGCATAGCGCGCTGGTCGGATTCGTCGCAGTGGGAGCCACGATGTTTGTCGCCGAGAAGGCTGGGATGCTGCCGCTGCCGCTGTTCATGGCGCTGGGCGCGCTGATGATGTTCGCGTTCGGGCTGGTATTCGCCAATTTCACCGCGCTGGCGATGGAGCCGCAAGGCCATATCGCGGGCACGGCCTCTTCGCTCTACGGCTCGATCACGACGCTGCTCGGGATCGGCATCGGTACCGTGATCGGCCAGGACTATGACGGAACGCTGCTGCCGTTCGCGACCGGATTTTTCCTGTGCGCGCTGGCGGCGCTCGCCGTCGTCGCGCTGGCGGAAAAGGGCCGGCTGTTCCGGCCGCATCAAGCGGTGCCCGATCAACGCTAAGTCGTGGCGCGGCCCTAAGCCGTGGCGCGGCCCTAAGTCGTGGCGCGGCCTGGATTTCAGGCAGCAAAGCCGTAGAGACGGGCCGGATTGTCGACCAGAATCTTGCGGCGCAGTTCGTCCGACGGCGCCCATTCGCCGAGCAGGTCGAGCAAGTGACCGTCATCCGGCATATGCGTTGCGCCGAACAGGCTCGGATGCGGCCAGTCGGTGCCCCAGACGCAACGATCCGGCGCGGCGTCGATATATCCGCGGGCCATCGATGCCACGTCGTCATAGGGATAGCCCTTGACCGAACTACGATAGCCCGAAATCTTGACGTAGGCTTGGCCCGATTGCAGCAGGCCGACAGCGGCGCGGAACTCGGGGCTATCAGTGCCACGATTGCTCTGCACGCCGGCCATGTGATCGAGCACCACCGTCACCGGCAGCTTTCGGATCACCGGCGCCAGATCGGCGATCTGCTCGCCATGCGTATAGAACTGGATGTGCCAGCCGAGCGGCGCGACCTTGGCGGCAAGGCTCTCGAGCTGCGCCAGCGGCGTGCCGTTGCCGCTCACCGCGTTGAAGCGCACGCCACGCGCGCCCTGCGCATGCATTTTCCTGAGCATGTCAGCGTCCGCGCTGTCGTCGATGACCACGACGGCGCGGGAATTGTCGCGTCCGAGCAATTCCACCGCATCCAGCGTGCAGCGATTGTCGGTGCCGAAGGTCGAGGGCTGCACGATCACCATGCGGCCAATGCCGATCGTGCGCGCCATCGCCTGATAGGCCGGCACGGTCGCTTCCGGCGGCGTGTAGGAGCGACCCGGGCTGAGCGGGTAGCGATCATACGGCCCGTTGATGTGGAAGTGACAATCGGTGCTGTTGGCCGGCGCCTTCCAATGCGGCGCCGACGTGACCGCGCGCGGCGGCAGACACGGTTTGGTCATGCAAGTCTATTCCTCAAGCAAGTCTATCCTGGATTACCGGCCGGTGCTGGCCGCAGTGGCGTTAGCCCATCCGGCACGATCGAGTCCAGCGAGCGGCCTTTGGTCTCCGGCAACAAGGCCAGCGCCGCCAGCATCAGGCCGTAGGCCAGCAGCGAGAACAGCAGGATCGCCCCGCTCAAGCCGAGCTTGCCGCTGAGAAATCCGACCAGCGCCGGAAACAACGCGCCGACGGCACGGCCTGAATTGTAGCAGAAGCCCTGGCCCGCGCCGCGGACCTCGGTCGGATACAGTTCGGTCATGAACGGGCCCATCGCGGAGAACATCATGTAGATGATGAAACCGAGCGGCGCGCCAAGCACCAGCATCAAGCCGTCGCTGATCGGCGCGGCCAGATAGATCGCCACGCAGATCACCGAACCGATCGCCGAGACGATGAAGGTTCGTTTGCGGCCGATCCGGTCGGACAGATAGGCGCCAACCAGGAAGCCGAAGAACGCGCCGAGAATGTGAATCAACAGATACGATCCGGTGTTGAGCGAACTCAGGCCGCGCTCGGTCTTCAGATAGGTGGGCAACCAGACCGACAGCGCGTAGGAGCCGCCTTGGGCGCCGGTCACCATCAGTGCGACCTTCAGCGTGGTCGCGAGATAAGGCCGCCGCAACACCGTGAAAGCCTGCGCGATGCCGTTGGCACCGGTGTCGCGACGCGCATTGAACACCTCAGGCTCGGACATGCTACGCCTGATCCAGATCACCAGCAGCGCCGGCGTCAACCCGATCCAGAACATCACGCGCCAGGCGATCGCATCCGGCAGGATCGCGAACATCAACGTATATAACAGCGCCGCGGCGCCCCAGCCGACCGCCCAGCCGCTCTGCACGAAGCCGACGGCCCGGCCGCGATATTTATCGCGGATGATCTCACCCATCAGCACCGCGCCGGCGGACCATTCGGCGCCGAAGCCGAGCCCCTGCATCGCACGCAGCACGAACAGCTGCTCGAAATTCTGCGCAAAACCGCACAGGAAGGTGAACACGGCATACCACAGCACGGTGATCTGCAGCACCCGGACCCGGCCGTAGCGGTCGCTCAGCGCGCCGGCGAACCAGCCGCCGAAGGATGAGACCACCAGCGTGATGGTTCCGAGCAGACCCGCCTCGCCGCGCGAGATATTCCAGGTCGCCAGCAAGGTCGGAATGACGAAACTGTAGATTTGCACATCGAGCGCATCAAGCGACCAGCCGCCGAAGCAACCCGCCATCGTACGTCGCTCACCTGCCGTGAGTTCCCGCATCCATCGAAACATCGTCTCCCCCCGTTTGATTATTTTTTTGAAATCTATGCCGGATGTTTCCGGTCTTCCTATCGTTATTTTTGCCCGGCAGGTATCTGCTAGTCCACCGCTTTCATTTTGCTAGACTGGATGAAAGCAATCGCACATTTTACGAATGACGGGTTCCGAAGCGCTTGTTGCAGCGCGATAATGCGCGTCATGGATCGGGAGAAGTCACCTTGACAGACAACAGTTCGACCACGATTGCGATCATCGGCGCGGGTATGGGCGGCGTCTATCTGCTCGCCTTCCTCGGGCTCGCCGGCTACACGGTGCGGCTTCACGACATCGATGATGCCAAGCTGGCGAATGTGCGCGAGGCCGGCGGGATCAAGGTCGAAGGCCGTGGTTTTTCATCGGCCGCCATGGTCAGCACCGACCTGAAGGCGTCCGTCGACGGCGCCGCCGTCATCATCGTGGTGACCGGCGGTAATTATCAGGAATCGGTCGCGCGCGGATTGGCGCCGCTGTTGAAGGATGGCCAGATCGTCCTGCTGATCCAGGGTAATACCGGCGGCGCGCTGCTGGTGCGGCGCACGCTCGATGCCCTGGGCTGCAAGGCCAAGGTCGATATCGCCGAGATGGATAATTTCCCCCATTCGTGCTGGCGCCGCGGCCCCGCGCATATCGAGCCGATCGTGACCAAGCGCAATCTGCAGATCGCGACGTTCCCGGGCAACCGTATCGACGCGGTGTTTACCGTGCTCGGGCCGATGTTTCCGACCGCCGTGGCGATGCCCTCGATCGCGCATACGAGCTTCACCAACGCCAACGCCATGCTCCACGTCGCCAACTGCGTCGGCAATGCCGGCAAGATCGACGAGGGCGGCAATTACAGATTTTACGCCGACGGCGTGACGCCGCTGGTCGCGCGGCTTTATGAGGCGATCAACGCCGAGCGGGTCGCGGTCGCGGCCGCACTCGGCGCCAGGGTGCGCGACCTCGCCGACTGGTTCGAGATTACCTATGGCGTGCGCGGCAAAACGCTGAGCGAAACCGCGCAAAAGCTCACCACCAACAGCGACGGGCCCTATCAGGCCACCGGCACGCCGAAGGATTTCGATCATAAATACATCGCCGAGGACGTGCCGGCGGGCCTTATTCCGATGAGCGAAATCGGCAAGGCCGCCGGCGTGCCGACGCCCGCGATCGATGCCTTGATCCAGATCGTCAAATCCATGAGCGGCAAGACGTTCGCCGCGGAGGCGCGCACGCTCGATCGGATGGGCTTGACCGGAAAGGACGCGGCAGGCATCCGGAATGTGCTGGAGCGCGGCTTCGCGTAAGGTTGAGAGGGCGCCGGTCCGGTGCCCCCTCCTTCACGGCTCATTGCATTCGGCATAAAAGCAGCTTCGCGGAACGAACTATTTCGCCTCTCGCGACTTCTTACTTAATGGCGGGGACCAAAGAACGTCCGGGCAATCCGGGAGAGGGACAGCGCCGATGGCCACCATCCTGATCGGCTATGACGTTCATCCCCCCGAGGGCCGCACGCACGACGGACTTGTCAGGGCGATCCAGTCCCTCGGCATTTGGTGGCATCACCTGGAAACCATCTGGATCGTGAAATCCAGTCAAACCCCGGCCTCCATCCGCGACCAGCTAAAACCGCATGTTGGCGCTGACGATCAACTGCTCGTCGTCGACATATCCGGCGACGCGGCGGAATGGTTCGGCGTTAACGACGTCGGGAGCACCTGGCTGGAGAACAACGTCTGAATTGACGAATCCCGGTCATGGCTGCCGAGCACCGCGTCTTTGGGATCGTTACTCAGCCGCCTCGCGAACCGGCACGCCCTGCTCGATATCGAATTGCAGGATATCGTTGAAGCGATTGAACGCGCCGCACAACGCGATGCGCCAGGTCAGCTCGACGATCTGGGCTTCGGAGAAATGCTCCCTGAGCCGCGTAAAAACCTCGTCGCGCGTCATGTTCCAGTTGTTGGTGACGGCGATGGCATATTCGACGACGAGCTTGTCGACCGCATCAAGCTCCGGGTGATCCTTGTAATCGAGCAGGCGCTCGGCCCCCTCTTCCGAGACGCCCTGGATCCTGAGCTTCGGCGCATGATGCGAAACGCAATAGGTGCATTTGTTCAGCAGCGAGACCGTCACCAGCGCCAGTTCGAGATGCCGCTTCGACACCATCGCCTCATCGGCGAGATCGACCAGCAGCGACCACATATGCTTGAAGATCGGCGGCCGGTGCGCCATCACGCCGGCCTGGTTTTCGAACGCGCCATAGGTCGTCATCTTGTCCCACAGCGGCGCCAGCTCGGCCGGCAAGTCGCTTTTCGTCTTGATCGATATGCGGGACATGGTTTCTCCGTTGATCGGGATTGAGGTCAGAAAGTGGAATTTGCCAGACCTGAAAGCGCCGGCGACTCGTCCAGGATCAGCCGCGTCGGAATGCCGCGCAAAAGTCCGCTAAAGCGTCCCTTATCCTCGAACCGCTCCCGGAACGGCGATGCCGCGAAGGCTTCCTTGAAACGCAGGAGAATGCCGCCCGCGATATAAATACCGCCGGTCGCGCCGATCGTCAGCGCAAGGTCGCCGGCGACCGTGCCGAGAAACCGGCAGAAGTGCGCGAACGCGTCGACGCAAATCGCGTCGGTTTTGCCAATGGCATGATTGGTGACCTCAGCCGGCGTCATCGGCGCAGCCGCAATCCCCGCCATCGAACAGAGAGCCTCGTACAGATTGACAAGCCCGGCGCCCGACAGCACGCGCTCGCCCGAGACGTGCCCGAAGCGCGCGCGAAGCACCTCGATGATGGCGGCTTCCTCCTTGGTGGAGGCTGGCAGGGTGACATGACCGCCCTCGCCCGGCACCAGCACCCACTTTTCGCCATCCGGCACCAGCGAGCTGACGCCAAGACCCGTTCCCGGCCCGATGACGCCAACGGGACCCCTGGTCTCCGTGCATTCCGGTCCGATAAGACAAATATCAGACGCCGGCAGGTACGGCACCGATAGCGCTGTGGCGGCGAAATCGTTCATCACCGCCAGCGAGGATAATTGCAGGCGCTGTTTCAGTTCCGAGATTGAAAACGACCAGCCATGATTTGTCAGCGCGATGCTGTCGCCAAAAACCGGCCCGGCGATCGCAAGCGCGGCTTCGCTCGGCCGAAGCGAAGGCGTCAAGCCGTCGATATAGGCCGTCAACGCATCATGCAGCGACGCGTATTGTCCGACCTCGACATGCAAGAGGTTTCGATAGGCGCCATTCTCCGCCAACGCAAAACGGGCGTTGGTACCGCCGATGTCACCGATGACCCTTAACCCGCCCAACCGGTGTTCTCCTTATTGCAGCGAATGCGCGGCTAAACCTCGTCCGGAACGCCTCGTGGCCTCGTTGAACCTTGGCCAGAAAAGCAGCAGGAGCTCGATGCTCAAGCTGATCCGCGCGTGTCAGCTCGGCGATTTGCGCTGATCGACACTCCCGTCCGGCGATGCTAATGGAACGTTATCTTTGCTTCAACGGCAATGAAAAAAGCCGCGCCACGACGTGCGGCATTAAAAAGACAAGGGAGAGACGCATGGCCAAGGCACCGCCTTCCGCCAAACGCGACCGCATCAAGGCGTTTACGCCTGCGCTGGTCGATTACACCAATGACGTTGTTTATGGCGATTTGTGGGAGCGCAAGGCTCTCTCGAAGCGCGATCGCAGTCTCATTACAGTGGCGGCGCTGGTCGCGACCTACCGGCCGGAACAGCTCGTGTCGCATCTGACGCGCGCGATCGCCAATGGCGTCACCCAGGAGGAGATCACCGAAGTCATCACCCACATGGCATTCTATGCGGGCTGGCCCGCGGCGATGTCGGCCGCGCAGGTCGCCTATACCGTGCTGGTCGAAGGCGACAAGGGAGAATGACGATGACCAAGGACGTTGTCGTCGGCTTTATCGGGCTCGGCACCATGGGTGCCAAGATGGCCACCAACATTCTCAAGGCCGGATACAAGGTCGTGGTGCACGACCTGCACCGGCAATCGGCCGGCCACCATTTGCAGGCGGGCGCCGAATGGGCGGATACGCCGCGCGCGCTGGCCGAGAAATCGGACGTGATCTTCACCTCCCTGCCGGAGCCGGCGGATGTCGAGCGGGTCTCGCTGGGGGCCGACGGCCTGATCGAAGGGGTGAAAAAGGGTGCGGCCTATTTCGACCTGTCGACAAATTCTCAAGGCGTGGTGAAAAAAATTCACGATGCCTTTGCCGCCAAAGGCGCGCACATGCTCGACGCGCCGGTGAGCGGCGGGCCGTCCGGCGCGGCGTCGCGCAAGATGGCGATCTGGGTTGGCGGCGACAAGGCCGCCTATGACAGCCACAAGGCCGTCCTCGACGCGATGGGGGATCGGCCGGCCTATATCGGGCCGATCGGCACCGCGACAGTCGCCAAGCTCGTGCACAATATGTCGGGCTATGCGATCACCTGTGCGCTCGCCGAGACCTTCACCATGGGCGTGAAAGCCGGCATGGACCCCGTCGCATTGTGGGAAGCCGTGCGCCAGGGCGTCGGCGGCCGCCGCTTCACGTTCGACGGCCTGCTCGACCAGTTCCTGCCCGGCAAATACGATCCGCCGAACTTCGCGCTCAAGCTCGCCACCAAGGACGTCAAGCTCGCGACTGACCTGGGACGCGAACTCGGTGTTCCCATGCGGATGTGCAACCTCGCCTACGCCGAGATGAGGGAAGCGTGCAACCGCGGCTGGGACGGACGCGACTCGCGCTCCGTGATGCTGCTCGAGCAGGAGCGCGCAGGCGTCAAGATAGCGGCCGATCCGGAGCAGGTAAAACAAGCGGCGGAACGCGCGAAGTCCGGCTGATGCTGGCACACGAGCCGCTGGTGATAAAGCTCTATCCGGCCTCCAGTCCTGCACTCGAGGGGATCGCCGTGCGCCTGGACGTGCCGCCGTCCGGCATTGCGCCGAAACGCGCGGACTATGTCCAGCACTGAAAATGCGCGGCCACGGCTAGTTAATCTTCAGGCCGACGTCGGCGATGAGCTTCCGCCACTTGGTTTGCTCGTCGGCGATGAAACCCGCGAACTCCTGTGGCGTCATGCTTTGCGGTTCGGTGCCCGCTGCTACCAGGCGGTCTCGCACGTCAGGCCGTGCGAGAATGGTGGCGACCTTCGCGCTTAGCTTGTTAACAATGGAATCAGGGACACCGGCCGGCGCGACGAGACCGTACCATGTGGTCACATCGAAGCCAGGCAGACCCGACTCCGCGACCGTGGGCACTTCGGGCGCAAGTGCTGAGCGGTGATTGCCGGAGACAGCGATGGCAATCAGCTTGCCGGACTTCGCGATCGGCAGCGCGCTCGGCAGGTTGTCGAAGGCCAGGTTCACACGGCCGGCAAGGACCTCCGTCATTCCTTCCGGCGCACCACGAAACGGCACGTGCGTCATTTCTATGCCGCCCATCTTCTCGAACATTTCTGCGGACATGTGCGGCGAGGAGCCGATGCCATAACTCGCGAAAATCAGCCGGTGGGACTTGGCATAAGCGAGAAGCTCGGAAACGGTCTTGACCGGGATATCCGGATGAACCACCAGCATATTCTGAATTTTGGCGGCCAGGGAGATTGCCTTGAAGTCCTTGGTCGGATCGTACTGCGTCTCTTTCATGATGTAAGGATTGATCGCGAGCGCAGCGCTCGAACCCATGAGAAGGGTATAGCCGTCCGGTGCGCTGTGGGCGACTTCGGCGGTGCCGATCGCACCACCTGCGCCGGGCCGGTTTTCGATCACCACAGGCTGTCCCCAGTCCTCGCTGATGCTGTGCCCCAACTCCCGGGCCAGTAGGTCCGAGGTGCCGCCTGGCGTGAACGGCACGATGATTTTGATCAGCCGTGATGGATAGGTCTGCGCAAAGGCGCCGGGCATTGCCATAGACAGCACCGCGGCAACAATAAAGCCGAACGGCCGGATAACCATGAAGCACATCCTTTTTCTGGTGGTGTCTATCGTCCGCTCCGGTTCAGCTACGAATGGCCCGCAGGCGCGGCATCACATGTTTTGCGAACCGTCGCATCTCGTTCTCGAACGGCTGAAACTGCATCAGCAGCGTCTCGATGCCGGCTTCGTGGAACTGGATGATGCGCTCCGCCACCTGATCGTAGCTGCCGACCAGGCCTGCGGCGGTGCCGCCGTTGGTCCCGACGCGCTCGAACTTCGCCATGGTCTTGCGCATCTGAACCTTCTCGTCGGTGTTGGCTTTCACGAACGCCCGCACGTCTTCATCTTCGGCGGCCAGCGCCAGCAAACGCCTGTAGGCGGCCTCGGCTTCTTGCTGGGTTTCCCGCGCGATGACGAAAGCCGAAAGCCCGAACCGCAACGGATCGCCCTGGCGCGGACGGCCACCGACATCGGCGATCAACGCCGCAACATCGGCAAGCGGCTGGCCGTTGATAAACCAGACGTCGGCCTGCGCGGCGCTCAGCACCCGCGCCGGTTCTGACTTCGCCGCCGACATAGATGCGCGGCCGGCTGCGAAAGCTGTCCTTTGGCAGCAGCGCGTAATCTTCGACGTACACGTGCTTGCCGGCGAAATTGACCCGCTCGCCGCGCATCAGGGCCGCGACGACCGTCAGCCACTCGCTTCCATAGGCATAGCGCTCGTCGTGTTCGAGAAACGGAATGCCCGCGTTGACAATCTCGCGCCGGTTCCAGGCATTCACCAGGTTGATCGCAAAACGACCCTTGCTGATGTGCTCGATCTGCAGCGCCATCTTGGCCAGCACGACCGGATTATAAAGCATCGGCTTGATCGCCGTGATGATCTCGATTCGGCTGGAGAGCGCCGCCAGTGCCGCCGCCGAGGTCCAGGCTTCGAGTTGGTCGAGATCGTCGCGGTGAGGATTGGCAGTGTGTTGGGCGATCAGCGTGCAATCGTAGCCGAGCGCTTCGGCTTCCAGCACGAGGCGTCGGTTGCGATCCCATGAGGCGTCGTAGGGCTCCTCGGGATCATTCAGCGCGGCGCGGTTACCGTGAACCAGGGCCCAAATACCGAGGCGAAGGGGATGCGTCATGGTGTTACTCTCTCGATATGGACTGCAAGATGATTACGCATCGGAGCCTTCGCTTTGGCATGAAGAGAAGCAAGCTCCATACCAGGCGCCGGCGCTCCGATGGCTTCGATGCAGGTCCCTTGCGGCAGTCGATCGCGTCAGGACTGGTTGATGATTTGCTGGAAAGAACACATTTGACACGGATTCGGTCACGCCATCGATCCGAATTTGCCATGGCAATACAGATAGAGGCTCGGCGAGGCCCGTCTGCCGAAACACCGCATACGGCGGTCGCGGTCATGCCGTTCGCCAGCGTTTCGTGACGCGAGGTGATCACGCAAACGGCCGATGCCAGCCCCCGCATCGCAGCCCTGAAATCGTCGGCAGGAATGGCCGGAAGCTCTGCGAGAGCGCCTTCCATTAACCGCGGACCAGGTGCTTGCCGGCGAGACGGGATGCCCAAATAGTCACCGTCGCCGCATCCTCTTCGCGCAGGACAATTTTTCACTTTTTTTGAGCTTAAACCGTGCCGAGGCCCAAGTGAAATTTGAAAAAATTTGGGCTTACCTTAGTATCGCTTATGATGGCTGTACCGTTACTGGACCTTTCCCTGCTGCGAACCTTTGTTCTTCTGGTCGAGGAAGGCAGCGTGACGCGCGTTGCTCAGCGCCTCAACCGGACACAGCCCGCCGTCAGCCTTCAGCTTGATCGGCTCGAACAGCTGATTGGCCGCAAGATCTTCGAGACAAATCTCCGCCGACCCAAGCTGACGTCGCATGGCGAGACGCTGCTCTCCTATGCGCGCAGGCTGCTCGAGCTGGACAACGAAGCGCGCGCCCGCCTGCGCTCGGACGAAGTGTCGGGGCGCGTCGTGCTCGGATGTCCGGATCTTTACGCGGCGTTTCTGCTTCCGCGCACCTTGGCCCGCTTCCAGGCGTCCTATCCGAATGTCGAGGTTACGGTCCATTGCGCGCTGAGCCGCAGGATTGCCGAAGCGGTGGTGAATAGGAGTGTCGACGTCGCGGTCGTCACGCACATGCCGGACATCGACCCGCCCTTAACCAACGTCACGCTGCTTCGGCGGGAGAGACTGGTGTGGCTTGGCGCCGAGGACGGATCGGCGCATCGGCGCGACCCCTTGCCCGTCGCAATGCTACCCGATGGCAATCGGTACCGAAGGCACGCCTTGAACGCCCTGGATGCGCAGAATCGCAAATGGCGGATCGCATGCGTGTCCGAAAGCATCGCGGGTCTACAGGCGATGGCGCTGTCGGATGCGGCGGTGATCGTGCTGGCCCAGAGCGTCGAGGTACGCGGCCTGCGGCAATTCGATGAGAACGATGGCTTGCCCCCTCTTCCCGAAGTCGATCTCGCGCTATGGCACCGCCAGCAGGGTTGGTCCGCCGCGGCCGACCATTTGGCGTCGTACATTCTGGGCGAGCTTAAGCTGCCCATGGCGAATGGGTTCGATTCATAGGCCTGCATCATGCCCGATATGATGAATGATATCGGCCGAGAAGTGGCAGGAAAGGTGGAAGAAGAGAATACCTCGCCAGGGATAAGGTGGGGCATCTGGTGGATAGCGCTGACGGCCAACCGCCGTGGGTCGACTACTCTCCTTGAGCGCACGAACGTGCAACAGAGCGATCCGCTCGGCGAAGCGGGCTGGGGAACCGCCCTATGGACAGAAGGCCAATGAAAGCGCGTAAGGATTTCATGCTTCCCGATCCTCCTGTCGGGCTACACGTGATAAATTTGGTACATTTTGGGCACCAGCTGAGCGTTGATCCTCCGGCGCAAACACAACGGCCCCTTGGATATCCGGGCTGTCGTTCCGAGCGAGGTTCCAAGCTCGATCTTGAATGTTGCGCTGCACTCATCGGATGCAACCGGCCGTTCGATCCTCGACAAAAGGCTGCAACGGATGCTCAGGAAGTTGGCCGGATTCGCCGATCACCTATGCGACGCCAAGCGAGATCCTCGACGGGTTCCTTCACCTGACCCGTACCATCGCTGCAATCCCTGGCGCTAAATGCTCCGACTGCTCCTTTGCACACCCAGCCAAGAAGTATAGGCTGGGGTAAATTAGCGGCGCCAAAGGACCGCTTGTGGACTGGGAAGTGAACGCCGGATGGACTTTTTGCCGGATGACGCCGTCATCATCGTGGCAAAAGCGCCTGAAAAAGATTCGACCGATCCAGGTCCGCCGTTGAGGCGGCGGAAGGGTTTGAATCCAGCGCTTTTGCGCCACAGCAACGGCTGTTTCGACAATTGACCCATCTTACTGATTGATCGCGAGACTTGTTCATTGGCAAGTCGCGGACTTAGTCACGTCGCAGGAGCCGGGATGGACCAGCGAGAAGTGCGGGAGGCGTGGGAAAAATTCGTCGAGCGCGGAGCGCTGTCGCCGGATTTGCGGTCATCGGTCGCAGCATCCTGGCAGAGATCCCAAAACCATCGGATCACGGTCGACCGCGCGAGGGCGCCGCTGGTCGCGGATGCTGAGTTGTTTCGTCACCGCTCCAAGCACGCTTCGCTCCGTCATGCCGCCCGGTGCGCGCTCGATAATTCAAGAACGTTCTTGAGCGACGCTAATTCGATCATGATCCTCACCGATCCCACGGGATTGATCATCGATACCCAGGGCGATGACAGGGTCATTGATGCCGGTCGCACAGTTCACCTGGAACATGGAGGTCGATGGAGCGAAGCCGATATCGGCACCAACGCTATCGGCGCCGCGATAGCGGAATCGAAACCTGTCCAGATCCGCGGCGTTGAGCATTTTTGCACCGAGGTGCAACGATGGACCTGCGCTGCCGTGCCGGTTCACGATCCCACCGATGGGGAATTGCTCGGCGTGGTGGATATATCGGGCCCGGCAAGCACCTTCAATCCACAAAGTCTCGCTCTTGCGGTCTCGGTCGGCCATCACGTGGAAAGCGTGTTGGCGCAATCGGTTCGCCAGGATCACGAAACGCTGTTGTGCCGTTTTCTTGCCAGGCGATCATCGTGGGCAAGCGACGAGTGCATCGTGCTTGACCGTCGGGGCGTGATCCTCCATGCCACCGAGCGCGCCCTGAATGCATTTACTGATAACCGTGGTTTTCTGCACGACGACGCACCCACCCGCATATTGAAGGCGCTTGCTTTCGACGAATGGCCACTCAAGCTGAAGGAACTGCTTCCGAATGCGAGTTTCGATCTCGTCGACAATGGCACCGCCGGCATCGGCGCCATTGTGGTGCTGCATGCACGGCGGCGCGCGCCCCTCGCCGATCGCATAGTTCAGAAGGGCAAGCTCGCTTTTGAACGCCATCAGGCCGCTCACGCCTCGAATTCTCCGAACGTTACGACGCCGCCTCCTCCACCTGTCGAGGACCGGATCGGCCGCACAATTTCCAGCTTTGTCGCGCGCGATCCGGCGGTTCGCGCCATCGTCCGCCAGGTCGAGACCGCGGCCGTCCGCAAGATGCCGATCCTGATCCGTGGCGAGACCGGCACCGGCAAGGAACAACTCGCCCGCCACGCCCACGCGGCGAGCGGGCGGACCGGCGCCTTTGTCCCCGTCAATTGCGCCGCACTTCCCGAAAGCCTGATCGAGGCCGAATTGTTCGGCTACGCCAGCGGCGCATTCACCGGCGCCCGGCGAGACGGCGCTATCGGACTGGTCAAGGAGGCCGACGGCGGCACGCTGTTCCTCGACGAGATCGGCGACATGCCGGTCGCACTGCAAGCCGTGCTTTTGCGCCTGCTCGACGACTGGACCGTTCGTCCGGTCGGCGGCGTCAGAGCCAAGGTCGACGTCTTTCTGGTCTCCGCCACCAACGCCAGCCTCGACAGGGCCATCGCTGAAGGACGCTTCCGCTCCGACCTGCTCTATCGCCTCAATACGCTCGAGGTGACGCTCCCGAAACTGCGCGATCGCGTCGATTTCGACGCTATCATCCACCATTTACTCCACGCGATCGATCCAGCCTGCGAAGTCACGCCAGCTGCGATCGCCCATCTCGCCGCGCGTTCGTGGCCCGGCAATATTCGCGAACTTCGCAATGTGCTGTCACGCTTCACGCTCGCCGCGGCCAATGGTGTGATCGATGATGCCGCTGTCGAGTCCATCGTCGACCCGCCGCCGCTGACGGCGTCCGGATCGCTGCACGATATCCAGCGCGCGAGCATTTTGGTGGTCTATGCCGAAACCGCCGGAAACGTCAGCGAAACCGCGCGACGTCTCGGTGTCTCCAGAAACACCATCTATCGGGCGCTCACACAAATGGGTCCGAAATGATCCTCGGCGGCGTGCCGCGCACGATCGTTTCCGACGCGCGCGGACGCTTGCCGCGAGATCAAAGCAACTCGGCGCCGCCGCCCCGAGCCGGTCCTTCGGTCGGATCATAATCGTCCGGCTTCTTGGCGATCAGCGTCTGCGTCGTCAGGATCAACCCTGCGACCGAGGCCGCGTTGCGAACGGCGCTGTAGCAGACCTTGACCGGATCGATGATGCCGGCCTCCAGCAGATCGACAGATGCCCCATTGCGCGCGTCGAGCCCGTGACCGTTCAGGCCTTTGGCGACCTTGGTCACCTCAACCTCACCGTTCAGGCCCGCATTGATGGCGATGTAATACAGGGGGCGGCTGAGGGCGCGTTGCAGCAGTTCCGCCCCTTGCCGGGTGCCCCCGCTCAAACCGCTGATCATCTCGTCGAGTTTGGGAGCCGTCTTGAGCAAGGCGAACCCACCGCCGGGCACGATGCCCTCCTCGATCGCAGCCCTCGTTGCGTTGATCGCATCCTCAATCAGCTGGGTGCGGCGCTTTTGCTCGACCGGTGTCGCGCCTCCCGCGAGGATCATCGCCGTGCCGCCGGATAGTTTTGCGATCCGTTCCTGGAATTTGTCGCGTTCGATATTTTCGGGCGCGGCATCGTACTGACGCATCACTTGCTCACGGCGCGCGGCGATCTTCTTTTGGTCGCCGCCGCCGGCTGTGATCAGCGTCTTCGAGGCCGAGATGCGTACCTGCCGCGCGGAACCAAGATCGTGCAATTCCGCCTTTTCGAGCTTTCCGCCGAGATCGACCGAGATCACCCGGCCTCCGGTGATAATCGCGATATCCTCGAGCATCGCCTTGCGCCAATGGCCGAATTCCGGCGGATGGATCGCGGCGATCTTGAGGTTGGTTTTTTCCCGGCGCGCCAGCAGTTGCATGATCACCGGCGGTGCCACCTCCTCGGCAATGATCAGCAATGGACGGCCGCTCTTTTCGATCAGCGAGAGCACCCCGGCCAGTTGTTCGCCGGTTTGAATTCTTGTTGTCGGTCATCAGGATGAACGGATTGTCGAGAACGACCTGCATCTTCTCCACGTCGGTTACCATGTGATGCGAGAGATAGCCGCGCTCAAACGCCATGCCTTCGACGACTTCGAGGGTCGTATGCACGGTATTGCCGAATTCCACCGCGACGATGCCGTGATTGCCGGCGCGCTCGAAGGCTTCGGCCACCATTTCGCCTAGTGCCGCGTCGTTGGCAGCGATGCTGGCGACGGCCCGCAAGCCGGCGGGGCCCTGCACGGCCTTGGCCGAACGCTTCAGCGCGGCGATGGTCTCAGTGACCGCAAGTTCGATCCCCGCGACCAGTTCGACCGGATTGACGCCGGCGGCGAGCGACTTCAGGCCTTCCTGGACCAGTACGTCGGCCAGCACGGTGGCGGTGGTGGTGCCGTCGCCTGCTACTTCGTTGGTCTGCTTCGAGACTTCGCGCAGAACCTGCGCGCCCATATTCTCGAACGGGCACTCAAGTTCGATTTCACTGGCGATGCTGACGCCATCGCGAGACACGATGGGCGTACCGATCGGCCGATCCATGATCGCGTTCATGCCCTTCGGGCCGAGCGTACCGCGCACAGCCCTGGCGAGTTTGGCGACGCCCCTACCCAGCGCGGCGCGCGCGGCTTCATCATGCAGCATGATCTTCGGCATTTGATATCCTCACCCTTGACTATGTCTTCTTATTTTGAATTCATTCATCGCGTTCAGGCGTCAGGGCACGTGCTGCCCGCCCAGCACCTTCGGCGATACTTTTGATTTCGGGACGAACGGCGTTTCGAGATCGAAGCGGACGGAGAGAAGCCCGCGGCACAGCGCGCTGTTGAATTCGGCATTGACCCCGACACGTCTCAGGCCCGAAAGGTAGGCGAGCAGGCTGTCGGCTTTCAACGGCGCTCCCGATACATCAACAAAAGCGAATCCATCGGTGCCTGGCGCCTGGATAACCGCACGCCGCTCGAGATAGCGCCGCAACAGCTTTGCGCCTTCAACATCCAGCGCAAGCCGATCGAGCTCCGTCAACGTCAGGCTCACGATCGTATCGGACGCCTGCCCCACCCCGACGAGATGGTTGAGAAGCGCGGCCTGCCGGCGCTGAAATGCCTTGACGAGGAACGTCTGACGTAAATCGTCCAGGCTGCCATCGGCCTCAACGCCAAATGTCTCCTGAAACGACAGCCCCTTGGCCAGACCTTCGTTGATCTTCTCGGCATACATGTGTTCGCCGAGCACGACGCTGACGCCCTGGACCCAGTCCAGCGCGCTTACGGCCCGCCGCATGTCGTCCGCCATCAGGAAAGAGAAATTTGCGGCGCACCAATAGGTCGGCAGGCGGAATTCGATGTGGACCCGATTTTCTGGGTCCACATCGGCTCTCGAGACGAAGTTCAGCTCGGTCACGGACTCGTCAAGTTCCGGATCCATCACATCCTGCAGGCAAGCCCATATTTCGGCTTGCCTGTCATGGATCTTCCGGTTTCGCAGCCGGTCGACCTCCTCGGTGCCCCCGTTCATGGCGATCACCTTGGAGCGTGAACAGCTTCGGGCAAGTGAGCATAACCCCCGCCTGCCCTGATCTTCTTCTTCTGGGCTTCGACATCGATGCCGTAGAGACGGGCAGCATTAAGACCAAGGATCTTGATCTTTGTCTCCATCGATAAGACCGAGCCAGTTTCCTTGGTGACGTCGGCGGGGATTTCGAACGCCATGAACTTGTCGATCAGCCACTTCGGCGTCCAGATGCCGTAGTCGCTGCCGTAGAGGATCTTGTCCGGCCCGACCCAGAACAACAGCTCCGAAATGACGTGGGCGAAATATCCCGGGCGCGTGTGGATGAAAGGTAACGCCACCGCCAAACCGGCATAGACATTGGTCTCCTGGGTCGCGATCCAGCAGAAGTCGTCAAGACGCGGCAGGCCGCAATGCTCGACAATGAAGTTCAAATCCTGGAACGAGGTGGCAACGTCATCAATGTCGGCCACGTCGAACGCATCGCGATTAAGCGGAATGATGGTCGGTCCCTTGTGGACGTGGATATTCTTGATACCGAGCTTTTGCGCCGCTTCGAGATATTTGTAGGAAGCCTTGTCGGACAGCTTGTAGCCCTTCAATTCGCCGCGCCATTCGGCAGTGTAGAGCTTGACGCCCTTGAGCTTGTGCTTCTCAGACAGAGCATGCAAATCCTCCAGGCCTTTGGTGCCGTCACGCGGATCGAAGGCACCGTTCAGGATGAAACGATCCGGATGGCTCTTCTTCATCGCCGAATTGCGCTCAGTCGTATTGAAGCCGTTTTTGTAGAAATCCGTCAGATAAGTCGGCTGCAGAATCGCCATGTCGTCATAGCCGGTCACGAACAGGTCGTCGAACATCGTCTTGGCATCGTATTTTTCGAATTTTTCCAGCTCCCACTTCTCCGACGGCGGGCTGAGATTTGCGTGGTAGGCATAAAAGCATTCGATGAATTGCTTACCGTGAATATTCTTCTGGTTTGCCGGGCTTCCGTCCCAGAAATGGGTATGCCCGTCGATCACGAAAATTTCCTCACCCTTGGCTGTTCTGTACATGACGTTTCTCCTGCTCCCGCTCGGATTTTAATGTTATGAGGCTCGCCGGAGGCGTAGCCGGATTGGCCCGGACGGCGCCTCGCGCCGGCCGGACATTGTTCGCAGCGGTCTTCAAACGATGTATTTCATCATCTCGTTCATGTCGCCGAACAGCATGACGGTGTTATCGTCCGTCATGACCATGCGGCCGTAATGCGTCGAGGTCGAAATTTCGAAGAGATGCGGGGTCATGGTTCGACCCAGCTCTTCCGAAATTTCGTCCATCTTGAATTCCATCTTGCCGTCACCATCGATGCGAATCATCGCCGGCATGTAAGTCACCTTGATATGCTCGTGGCGGCTCATGACGTCGGCGATGGCGCGCGCCTCGACGCTGTCATTCATCGTGACTCCGCATTGATGCGACACCGTATCCTCGAAGGTGATGTCTTTCATCGATTTGAAGATATTGTCGTGCTCGTGCAGCATGTCGATCTCCTGAAGGATTGAGTAGAGGGATGTCGGTAGGACGCTGGTTCACGACGAGAGATTGGCTGGAACCTTCAGGCCCAGCTCGCTTGTGATACCCCTGATGCGATTTTTGGCGTGCGCCAAGGCGTCGCCGAATGCTGCGACCTTGACGCGAGGCTGCGACCAGACCGGTTGCAGATGATTGGCCGCGTCGAGCGCGAGATCGGCGTGCTTGACCAGCCACTTGTTGAACAGCGTTACGTTTTGCGAGGCATAGGTTGGGTCGGTGCCAAGGATGTGGAACAATTCGACGGTATTGGCGAGATTTCGCTCATAGTCAGCCTCCGCGGCGGATACGACTGCAGGCGTGATGAAATCGTTCTGCGCCGACGCAGCCTGCATCAGGAATCCCGAGCGGAACAATTCGCCAACCAGCGGCTCGAACACCACATTGGTGGCAAAATATTGCTCCAGATAGTCGTTCGAGCCCATCACCGACTCGACCGACTTGCGTACGCCCTGCCAGATCGGATCTTCCAGCCAGTGCTGCTTGCCCGCGGCAACGTCGAAGCCCGGCAAATCGAGACCGATCTCGCTCAGATAGAGCGTAATGTCCTGCGCGAAGCGCAGCTTGTAGGACGAGTTGGTCAGGATCGCGTTGTTGACCATCTGCGTATAACCATAGCGCTGCGCCTGCATGGTCGACGTGCCGAGACCGAACTCGGCATGCTTGTAGGCGCCGAGATGGTTCTGCAAGATCTTCACCCAGGCAGGGTCGAAACGCGCGGGCGCACCGGATTTCCGTCCGTTTTCGATGGTGTTCTGCACCATGCCGCAAATCGTCGACTGGCGCTGATAGTGGGTACGCTCCCATTCCTGGTCGACAGCACGGAATTTGTGCCAGTTGGAGCTCTTCGCAGCCGTCCAGTCCTTGCAATAGGTCGGCGTTCCATCGGGGAAGGAAATGATCCAATCCTGCAGCAGATAGCGCTCCGGATCGGGCTGAACATCGACCGTCATGTCTTCGTAATGCGTGGCTTTGCGGCCCTTCGGTTCGAAATAATTGTATTTGCGGCTGTCGGACCCCGGAAAGACCGCCGATCCCGCGGCTCCGGATTTGACGACTGCCGGCTTTGCTGCGGCTGCTCTACTCGCTTGTGCGCTCATGGATAGCTCCCTTTTGATATTCTCTCCTGCGACGAACTCCCAAACGCCGTCATCGCACCGCCGGCGTAAACTTGTCGAAGTAGATGTGGTCTGGTTCGACGCCGTTCATCTGCAAGATCGGCAACACGGCATCGATCATCGGTGTCGGTCCGCACGCATAGGCATCGATCGCACCGGTCAGTTTTTCCTCGCGCAGATGGCGCTGCACGACTTCATGGACGAATCCGGTCTCGCCTTCCCACCTGTCACCTGCCTCCGCGTGCGACAGTGCCGGCACAAATTTGAAATCCTTGAGCTTCGCGGTGATTGCGGCTAGCTCATCGAGATAGAACAGATCGGCGCGCGTGCGAGCGCCGTAGAAAAACCGCACGGGTCTTTGCTCTGCACTCTCGATGTGATCGGCCAGGATCGACCAAAGCGGCGACATTCCCGAACCGCCGCCGATCAACAACATCGGGCCAGGCCGCGCTTCCCGCCGAAAGCAGGTGCCATAGGGTCCCTTCGCGATCAGCGCGTCGCCCGCGCTCAAGCCGCCATCAAGCTGGGACGAGAACGCGCCGTTCGGGTATTTCTTGATAATGAAGCGCAGGTTCGTGCCTTCGCCGGGCGCGTTCGCCATTGAAAACGCCCGGGTGATGGCACCGCCCTGAAGTGTCAGGTCGACATACTGGCCAGCCCAGAATTTCAGCGGCTTTTCGATTTCGATTTCCAGCAACCTGATGTCGGACGTCAGCGCGCTAATCTTCGAGACGCGCCCGGGAAACGCTTTCACGGCGATCGAGCGGCTGAGCAGGTCTTCGTCGTAATTCAGCAATTCGAAGCTTACATCGCTGAAGGCGTGCGTACGGCACAACAGGACGTGACTGGTTTCGCTCTCGTAATCGGGCAACGCGAAGGTCGAATATTTCAACAGCTCGATGTCACCCTCGATCAGCTTTGACTTGCAACTGCCACATTGTCCTTCCTTGCAGCCATGCATCAGCGAGATGCCCTGCCGAAATGCCGCGTCAAGCACGGTCTCGCCCTCTTCGACTTCCATCTCGATGCCCACAGGTTCGAAGCGAACCTTGTGAACTTGCGCATCCGTCATAATCTCGACCTTGTCGTATTCATGAACTGGGAAAAATGGTCGGAGCGGTATCGCCCCGGAGAAATGGGAACCGCCGAAGCGGTCCCCATCCGGTTGTTACGCTCAGTGACAAGGATTGATCTTGAAGCCCTTGCGATAGTCTGCCACCGCGACCTCACGCTCGATCGGCGAGAGCGCCCGGAATCCACGGAGCGGACTGCCAAGCGTGTGTCCGCGGACGTGATCGAGCGTCCACATATCCTTGGAGTCGAAGCGCAGATGCGGTTGCGCGATCAGGGTCTTGCCATCGGGCCGGACGAACCCGAGATCCTTGATCGCATCGGCAACATCCCAGCCGTGATAGCAGTCTTCCCACTCGCGGCGACCGCTGAAGCGGCCCATTGCCGGCGTGGCGCGGCCTTCGTACTCGGCGGCAAACGCCACCTTGTGGGTCCAGCGGCACCCTTCGGAGCAATAGGTGTACATCTTGCCGTCGACTTCGTCGCAAACGAAGTCTTCGCGAATCAGGCAGGGAACCATGCAGCTCCAGCACCGGTGCGGGTACGAATAGCCCACCTCGCTGTTGAAGAGGATGTTGGTTTCGCCGGGAACGCTCAACTTGGCGTGCCACTTCCAGAAATCACCGAACTCGGCGTACCAGCCCGGATATTTATGCTCGAACCACTCGAAGTCCTTTTCGGTCTGGGCTTCGATACGCCAGAAGTTCACCGACCAGCCGACCGTGAAGAACTGCGCGGTCTTGTGGACGTAGTTCTTCTTGACGATTCGGTCCCAGGCGGCAGCGACGTCGTCGTGATGGATCTTGATGCCGTACTTCTCGAGCGGCAGCATGTAGGTCCGGTAATAATCTTCGTAGATCCAGCGATGCCACAACTCGGCATAGGATTCCTTGTTTTTGTCACGGTTGGTCGTGCCGTATTCAATGAAGGTGCCGATCGCGGCATCGACGATCGCGTGGTTCTGCCAGAACGCGTACTTCAAATCGCGCTCGAGCAATTGATGGTTCGATGGATCGTTGATCATCGCCATCAACATCGAATGCCCGTTGCCGATATGGCGGGATTCATCCGATTGCACCGACAGGAACACCGTCGGTAACGCATAGTCGCCATTGCGCGCCGCTTCCGACGGCATCGCCACGAACAACGTGTTGGTGAAGGCGGTTTCTGCGACCACCGTCAGATAGACGTTGGCGGCGGTAATCGCGTCACCGGTCAGGAAGCCTTCGGCGAACTGGCGGCCGATCGTGGTGGCGTAGCACTTGCCGAAGGCGGCTTCGGTGATATCGAACCCGGCTGGGTCGATATAGTTCTCCATGTACCATTTCTTGAGGTTCATCTGGATGGTCGAGTGGCGGAACTCGTCGACCATCTGCATGGTGAAGCCGGTGCGCAATTCCTCGCCAGGTGCCAGTCGACCGACCATCGCCATCGAACGCGCCGCCGAAATTTCCGGGAACGGGATGATCGCCAGGAACAGCTTCATCCATTCCACCCAACGTGGCTCGACGTTGCGGAACATGTCGCCGCGCAACGCGGCGTCCAGGGCGCCGTAAACGCGGTTGTCTTTCTCTTCCTGCATCGGAAAATACGACCGCAGGACCTGCTTCATCGGATCGCGCGGCGTCTTCGAGATTTTATAGTCGGTCGGAAAGGTCATCGCCTCCTGCACGTAACTCGGTGTCCAGCCGAGGTCCGCGACGCGGTTCGCCGCTTCCGCAATGCTTATGCCTTTCTGCGACGTAATCTTATTCAATGTCAGACTTGCCGTCATTTCCTTCTCCTTTGAACGTTACGTTCGTTAGCTTTCGCATTTTCGTTCTGGTTTTCGGGGTAGCCCCCGTCTTCTGAACGCATTCTCTAAAATTGATGTCGGCGAAAACAAACTTTGATTCCGGTAAATGTACTTTGATTTACGAAACTCGAATTTCAATTCATCCCGGTTTGACGGCCGTGACCGTTTCCGCACCACCACTGGCTCGGCTAATGAGAGGCTTGCCTTCGGCGATGAATTTCGCCGAAAGGACCAAGACCCCCACGGCAAAATCCTGGCCATGTCGCGCGATCATGGCTTCAGCGAGTTCGGCGACCTGCACGAAGAAGACATCTTTCGACCTGTCTTCCTCGTTCAACTCCGGTTGTTGAGATGTTGCAGGCCTCTCTCTGACCGAGGCTGTGTCTTCCGCAGCGTTGATTCTGATCTTTCCCATCACGCATGCCCTGATCGTTGATGTTCGCTGGACGACGGTCCACTCTCGAATTCCAGCAATGAGGCGTTGAGCCATTCACGCTCGGCTACCAGGCGCTGGTGTTCGTCACGAAGCGCCTGAAGCCGCGCCTTCACCCTTTCAATTTCGGCCTCTGCTTCCGACCCGCCCCCCGCCTGCGCAGCATCCCGCAGCGCGCATTCAAGCTCGATTTCGGCGCCGCCGCGGGCACTTTCGTTCTTCAACTGCAGTTCGTTGTTGCGGATCATTCTCTCGATCAGCTTGTGACGGGCGACCATCCGCTCCTGAGCACGCTGCAACTCCGCAGCTTCCTCGGGAGTGATCTGTGGCCCTCGCCTGCTGGCATTCATCACGCGAATTACCTTGGTTGGATGTTCCGCAACTAAACCGAGCATCTTGCCGCGAACTTCCTAAGGGATCAGAACGGCGCGGCCATGAATGCGCCCATGATGCAGATCTTGCAGCGCGTCGTTAGCCTCGCTGAGTTTGTATTCCTTGGTATGGAGGTCAACGAGACCGCGATCCGCGAGCGCCATCAGCTCGACCAGTTCGGCGTAGGTACCGACCAGATTGCCGACGATGGTCTTTTCCGTCGTGATCATGTCGATGGTCGGAATGTCGATCTTGCCGCCGTAGCCGACGATGTAATAATAGCCGCCGTTCGCCGTCATCGACAGGCCCTTGGCGATTGCTTCGCCTTCGCCGACGAAATCTATTACGGCCTCGGCTCCTCGCCCGCCGGTCAGTGCCAGCACGGCTTCCACTTCGTTGCCGTCGGCTTTGACGAGATGATGCGCGCCGCACTCCTTCGCGAGCTCGAGAGATTTTTCGGCGCGATCAACGACAATGATTTCCGCTGCGCAAAGTGCTGCGAGAACCTGGATGCCGATATGCCCGAGGCCGCCGGCCCCGATCACCGTGACGAATTCGCCGGGCAGCAGATGGCGGGACGCCTTCTTGGCGGCGCGATAGGCAGTGAGCCCGGCGTCGGTATAAGGCGCGACATCTTTCGGAGCGAGCGACTTGGGTAACTTGATCAGGGAGCGCTGGCCGGTCAGAAGGTATTGCGCGTAACCGCCATTGGCGTTGATGCCGGGAAACGAACTGTCCAGCGCGTGCATGTCGTCACCGCGCCGGCAGGCAAGACAATGTCCACTGGTCACCAATGGATGGCAGATGACGCTGTCGCCAACCTTAACACCCTCGACCCCAGGCCCGATCGCCTCGACCCAGCCGGCGTTCTCGTGACCCATGATATAGGGAAGCTTGACGTCGACCTTGCTGCGCCAGATGCCTTCGACGATATGCAGATCCGTTCTGCAGACGCCCGCACCGCCAATGCGCACGATCACATCCATCGGACGCGAAATCTTCGGATCGATCACGTCCTCGTATTTGACGAACTCTTTCGCCGTCAACTTCTCGTCGAATGCATGAAGCACCGCGGCTTTCATCTGCTTTTCTCTCCCCGAAAATTTTTTATTTTGCGGTCGTAAACGCCAAGACCGTTTCGACGATTATATGAGCAAGGCCTGTGCCAAGCGCTTAAGGCGCTGATCTTCCTAATCTTCCCGGGATTTCGTGGTGCTCGCTGCGATCCGCATCGGAGCACACTTGATGGTCAAATTGTTCCGAGACGGAACAGTTTGAGGACGTCGGTATGCGACGTTGCGGAATTTGGAATCCTTCGAAATTGATCTATGATCAATCGGGCGCACGTACGCGAACAAGAAGACCTGAACCGGTCCGCAACTACCGAAATGGCCGAATATCCGTTCAGGGAGGAACCCACGATGCTGCCTGCCAGCAGGCGCGCCGAAAGTGCGTGGATGGCGCTCGAGCAGCGCGGAACACCGCCGGCCGAACTTCTGTCGGCCGATATCTACGATAGCTGGATGCGCTGCATTTCGCTCGGCCTCGACACCTTGCGTCCGCCCTCGCCCGAATTCGTCAGTCCCGGCATCCTCCGCCAGGAGCAACAACGTTGTTCGCTGGTCCGTGGACTTGCGTTGGCCGAGATGCACACGCTGCATCAGCAGATCGCCGGTTCCAATTTCATGATTGCCTTTGCCAACGCGGATGGCTTGCTGCTCGACATCATATCCGACCCAAGCTTCAGTGACACTTCAAACACTGCGAACATTCGGCCAGGCGCGATATGGAAGGAAAGCATTTGCGGCACCAACGGCCTTGGCACCGCGGTGCATCTCAAGCGCGCGATCGTCGTGCACGGGCGTGAGCATTTCTTCGCACGCTACAATAATCTCACCTGCGTCGCTGCCCCGATCTTCGCGCCCGATGGGGAATTGGCGGGTATTCTGGATGCGTCGTCGGATTGCATGTCGCGGCAGGCGCACACCCAGGCGCTCGTCACCATGGCCGCGACCCAGATCGAGAACGGGTTGTTCCGCGAACATCATCGCGGAAATATCCTGATCGCATTCCACAATCGCGGCGAATATCTGCACACCCTCAGCGCCGGCCTGCTCGCGGTCGACAATGATGGCCGGATCATCGCTGCGAACCGGGCCGCCGGCATCCTGTTGCACGGCCTGCCGGCCTCCCCCGGCCGGCGCTTCGCCGACATCTTTCGCACGAAGTTCAGTACCTTTCTCGACGAGGGCCGGCGCAAGGAACGCCAACGCCTCGAAGACGACGTCGGCAGCCAGTTTATCTCGACCATCGAGAATACGCGCCAGTTCCCGATGATGCCGAGCGTTCCCAGGCCTCAGCTACCGACCCCGAAAACGATCGTCCCCCAATTCGTATCCGCCGACCCGACGGTCGCGGGCGTGGTACGGCGGGTCGAGATCGCGGCGGCGCGCAAAATGCCGATCCTGATCCGCGGCGAGACCGGGACGGGTAAGGAACAACTCGCCCGCCATGCCCATGCGGCGAGCGGCAGATCGGGCGCCTTCGTTCCCGTCAATTGCGCAGCACTTCCCGACAGCCTGATCGAGGCCGAACTGTTCGGCTATGCCGAGGGCTCCTTCACCGGCGCCAAAAAAGGCGGTGCCACGGGCCTGTTCAAGGAAGCCGACGGTGGCACCCTGTTCCTCGACGAGATCGGCGACATGCCGGTGACGTTGCAGGCCGTCCTGCTGCGCTTCCTCGACGATTGGACCGTCCGCCCGGTCGGCGGCGTCAAGCGCCAGGTCGACGTTCTCCTGGTGTCGGCGACCAACGCCAATCTCGATGAATCGATTGCCAAAGGCCGCTTCCGGTCCGACCTGCTGTTTCGTCTCAACACGTTGGAAGTGACACTGCCGCCGTTGCGTGAGCGCGCCGACTTCCCCGAGATTGCGCGCCATCTGATCGCAAAGATCGATCCGTCGGCGGATATGACGGAAAGCGCCATCGACCGGTTGGCTGAACTGAACTGGGACGGCAACATCCGCGAATTGCGCAACGTGCTGTCGAGGCTATCGTTGGCCGATCGCGGGAGCCTGATTGACGAGACATTGGTCGACTCCGTTATAGAGCAGTCGGCCCGCGAACGGCTGTCTGGCAAGGCGGCAGGTCCCGGCGAGATCAAACACGACCTGCATGAGATCCAGCGCGCGCATGTGCTGACCACATATGCCGAAACCGGCAACAACATCAGCAAGACCGCACGCCGGCTGGGCGTCTCACGCAATACGATCTATCGCGCACTTCGCGACAAGCAGAGCTGACCCCGTTGCCCGAAGGCGTGGCACACGAGAATCTCGAGTATCACTTTCTACAGGAGAGCCGCCGTGTTTGAACCGGAAAACAGCCTCGAAGCCCTGATGCAGGCTGCGGGGAAGGACCCCGAAATCGTTCCCGCGTTCTATCGGGCGCTCCTGGATACCGAGATTTATGTTCTGACTCCCGAAGCACCAATGAAACCCGGCCGCCGCCGCTCGCTCAAGTTTCAGGAAAAGATCAACATTGCCACGGTTGAATTCCAGGGCATGCAATGGCACCCGGCCTTTACGTCCAAGAAGCGCATATCCGATTATGTGAAGGAGCCCGAGACCTGCCTTGGGGCCGCCGCACGCAACCTGTTCGAAATGTTGCCCACCTCCAATTTCTGGCTCAATCCGCTATCCGAATGCCAGAAACCGCTGCCCGCCACCGAAATCGCTCTTTTGATGAACGGCAAGATTTTCGAGGCAATTCAAAAAACGAGATGAGAGTCGTATTGCACTGGTGAAGGTCGGACGACGCTCGTCGGAGCGGGATGCTCTAATGAGTGGCCTGTGGTACCGAAAAACTCTAAATCCGAGCGTAATGGCGATGAAGTCCGCCCAGGATGGCACGTGAACGAGGCCAAGACGGCCAGAACGAAAAGCAGCCCGTTCATTCCGCCAGCTTAGGCGATTCCATCGCGGCTTCAACTCGGATCAGGTTTTCGGTACACACAGCCATGAACGGAAGTCGCCGGGGTTACTCGATCACCTCACGCGCCTCGCGGCTAAAACGCCGCGATGCATTACTGGGAAGATACACCTTTCGACTTTTGCAACAATATCGGCACTTTCAGACATCGTCGATCTGGCTAATGATGTCCGCTCCGGGAAGGTAAAGCCCTGCGACCAGCACGAGGATAAATCCCCTCGAGGCTCTACAGCTAGTGCCACAACCAGCCAGTCGCTCGACTTCTTGACTCCCAGCGGGCATCAGAAGCTATCGCGATCTCCTGGATTCAAAGGTACAATTGATCAACGTCTATCGACGACTCGCCCCCCAGTTTGACGAGATTTTTGGCGAGCCAGTCCCCCGCGCATTTTCGTCCCTGGTCGCGAAGAAAGACGAGAAAGTCCCAGTCGGCGTTGTACTTGCTTGTGGGACTGAGTGCGCCCATGAATTCGTCGTCGGCGATGCTGTGGATCAGCACCTGCCTCGGCCCGTCGGCGATTCGGTTTTGCGTGATGAGGTTGGTCACGAAACTCACCGCCCGCATCTCCCGCATCAAAGACGAATTAAAGCTGATCTCGTTGATGCGATTCAAAATATCGCCTGCGGCGCGCGGCACCTCTTTGCGGAACAGCGGATTGATGTGAACGATGACGATGTCGGCGCTTTCGCAGTCGTAAATTAGTGGGAAGAGCGCGGGGTTTCCCATATATCCACCGTCCCAATATGCTTCGCCGTCGATTTCCACCGCATGAAACAATGTGGGAAGGCATGCTGAAGCCATCACGGCAGATACTGAAATTTCCTTTCCGGCGAAGATCTTCACCTTGCCGGTACGAACGTTTGTCGCAGACAGGAAGAGCTTCACCGGGCAGTCAGGCCGCCTTAACACTTCAAAATCAACCGATTGCTCGACCACTTCACGCAGTGGGTTATAGTTCGCGGGGTTGAACTGATATGGTGATAGTACGCGCGTCACGAAGTCAGTGAGCAGGAAAATCGGCGACCAGGTCAATTTATGATCGCCCAGCAAATGATCGATGGGATTAGGCTGCAGCGGCCCCAGCCTGGCAGCATCGCTGACACGCTTCCAATAGCCGGCGAGCGCTTTGCGCGCCCCTTCGCGACCGTCGACCGCAAGCCCATAGGCAAAAGCCGCAGCATTCATCGCTCCGGCGCTGGTCGCACTCAGCCCCTCGAACGCCAATTCCTTTTCATCCAGCAGCCGGTCCAGGACACCCCAGGTAAACGCACCATGCGCTCCACCTCCCTGGAGAGCCAAATTGATAGTTCTGACCTGGTTGGAGACTGCCGGCTCGAGACCTGCTTCTCCAGAGGCATCTGGCCTGTTCGCTGACTCCCGCTCCGACGTAGCTTCCATAGCCGGATCCTCACCCTATTCACCTGTACGCGCAATTAGGCCGTGAACCCACAAATCTGCCGGGCCGACAGTTTGCCAGAGTCCGCTATGCCCCGATAGCGACCGAATTCCGCGGTGCAGGGAAATGACGCGATGTGCCGATTAGCGGAAGTCAACGCACTCACTCGATCACCTCGCCGGCGGCGGCGGGGAGCGTTTCTTGCGGTGTAGGTGCATTCGGCGGCGTACGGTCTCGCTCGCGGCCAGCGCACGCGATGCTGTCAGAGAACTAGATGCAAGCATCGCTGACCGAGATTTCACGTTCGAACATTTCAGCCTGTTACATATTGATCACGGTGCCCCACTATCTAAGGTATTGCGACAGATTGGCGCATGATTCGCTGGTGAGAATCTAAATAGCCTCGTGCTTGGCGGACTGCTTCGTTAGCCGCCACCGTTGCATTGATGCGGCGAGGAGGTTTGCAATGGCGTCAGCTGAATCGAGCATCCGGCTAGTTGGCTGCGCGCTGATGACCGCCGCGCTCGGACTTTGCCCAGAGATCGCGCGTGCCGACGAAAGTGGCATCAGCTTCTGGATCCCCGGCCTCTTTGGAAGCCTCGCGGCCACGCCGCAGCAACCGGGTTGGTCGCTGGCGAATATCTACTATCACACCTCCGTATCGGCGGGCGCCGACGTCGCGCGGGCGCGTGAATTCACGCTCGGCAGGGTTCCGGCCAATCTCACGCTAAACGCAAATTTGAATTTGAACGTCAACGCCATCGGCAATCTTGGCTTTGTGCTCCCGAGCTATGTATTTGCGACGCCGGTGCTCGGCGGCCAGGCGTCGGTGTCCCTCCTGGCAGCCTATGGCGTCGTCGGCACCAGCCTGGCGGGGACCCTGTCAGGCGTGCTCACGGGGCCTTTCGGAAATAACGTTCCCTTCGCGCGGTCCGACACCATCAGCGACACGACGTGGGGCTTTGGGGATCTGGCGCCGATGTTCCAATTGAAATGGAACGCCGGCGTCCACAACTACATGACCTATGTCACCGGCGACATCCCGGTTGGCGCTTACCAATCCACGCGACTGTCGAACATCGGCATCGGACACGGCGCGATCGACGCCGGCGGCGGCTACACCTATTTCGATCCGAAAACGGGACACGAGTTTTCAGGCGTGCTCGGCTTCACCTACAATTTCATCAACAATTCGACGCAATATCAAAGCGGCGTCGACATGCACTTCGACTGGGGTGCATCGCAGTTCCTGACGAAGGAGGTCATGGTTGGCCTCGTGGGCTATGTCTACAAGGAGCTCGGCTGCGACAGCGGTTCAGGCGACCGTGTCGGCTGCTTCCAGTCCCAGGTACTTGGCATCGGCCCCCAGATCGGGTTCCTTTTTCCGGTCGGCGACATGCAGGGCTATGTCAATGTCAAGGCTTACGGAGAGTTCGCTGCGGAAAACCGGCCAGCCGGCTTTAATACCTGGATCACTTTCTCTATCTCGCCGCCCACGCCCGGAGCGCCTCCGACGACAAAGCCGATCGTCAGAAAATATTAGCATCAAGCAGCATGGCAATTACGTCTTCGCGCTCCCCATTGCGCTTTCGATTGCGGCAAGCAGCGAGGTATCCTGCAGCGGCTTTGAGAGGAATGCCGCGGCGCCGGCGGATTCGCAGCGTTCGCGCGCTCCGGCTTCATCGTGGGCGGTAATGATGATGGTCGGAATTCGCAACCCGCTGCGGGTGAGATGCCGCTGAAGTTCGAGTCCGGTCATGTCCGGCATCTGCAAATCGACGATCAGGCATTCCGGCAGGCCTTCGTGCAGCGCACTGAGAAACTCCCGCGCCGACGTGTAGGTCCTGGCATCGAACGCGCGCGCCCTTAGCAGCCGCGCCAATGCCTTCAGCACCGATGGGTCGTCGTCCACGATTGCGATCCAGGGCAAAGCGTGCGCCATGTGAGGGACTATCGGCGTCGCTGCGGCGGATTGTCGAGTTGGCCCTAAGGCCAATAATGCCGCGGACCGGTTATGACTTGCTTTGGGTTGAAATGCCGGCTTTTACAGCCAGCCGGACGAGGTCCGCGACCGAGCGCACGCCCATTTTCTCCATCACCCGGCCACGGTGGACCTTGATCGTCTTCTCCACCGTTCCCAGGTCGCCGGCGATTTGCTTGTTAAGCCTGCCGGCGATGACGTGGGTCATGACCTCGCGTTCCCTCGGCGTCAGAATAGCGAACCGGGCATTGATCGCATCCAGTTCCGCATCGAGGCGGCGAGTGCTGGCGTCGTCCTTCTCGGCGCGCGTAATCGCTGCCAGCAGGTCGGCGTCGCTAACAGGCTTGGTCAGAAAATCGATCGCGCCGGCGCGCATGGCGCGGACGCTGGTCGGGATGTCGCCCTTGCCGGTGAGGAAAATGACCGGCCGCTGCGAGCCTCCTGCAGTCAGCGCCTGCTGCAGCTCCAGGCCATCGAGACCCGGCATCGAAACGTCGAACAAGGCGCAACCAGGTATCGACGCATCATGGTCTGCGAGAAATGCCTGCGGTGACGTGAATGCCTGGATATCGTAGCCCCTCGCTCGCAGCAGCCGCGACAACGCCTTCAGCACACCGGCATCGTCATCGACAAGGAAGACTGTGAACGTAGTGTCCGTCATTGGGCTGCCGCCAATACTTCCTGCGTCGGCAGCGAAAAGCCGGCGACGGCACCGCCGGCGTCATCATTCGACAGGGTGATCTTGCCCCCATGCGCTTGAACGATGGTCGAGCAAATCGTCAATCCAAGGCCGAGGCCGTGGTCCTTCGTGGTGTAGAAAGGTTCGAACAGCCGGCTCCCCTGCACGGGCGTGAGGCCCGGCCCGCGATCCCTCACCAGAACCTCGATGGTTCCGGCCTGCGTCGCCCGGGTGGAGATCGTGACCAGCCGCCGCCCTACCGGGGTCGACACCATTGCATCCATCGCGTTCATGACCAGGTTGAGCAGCACCTGTTGCAGCTGGACGGGATCCCCTGACATCGCCGGCAGGTCGTCCGCCAGATCGGTATCGACCACGATCCGGCGGCCAATCATCTCGCTGCGAAGCAACGCGGTCGTCTGATCGACCAACTCGTTGACATCGACCGGTTCGGATTTGGTCTCGCCTTTCCTGAGCAGGTTGCGGAGCCGATGCACGACTTTGCCGGCGCGATCGTCCTCCTGCACGATATCCTGCAGCGCGTCGCGAATCTCGGCGAGGTTCGGCAACTCCTGTTCCAGAAAATAGAGCGCCGCCTGTGCGTTCGACAAAATTGCTGTCAACGGCTGATTGACTTCATGGGCAATCGCGCCGGAGAGTTCACCGAGCACGGAGACGCGCATCAGATGCGTCACTTCCTGCCGCTGCAATTCGGCTTCGAACTCGGCGGCTTTCTGCTCGGTGAGATCGACGAAAATCCCGCTGAGTCGATTGCGGGCGCCGGGGTCGTCGGCACGCCCCCGAGCCCGAACGCGGACCCAGCGCAACCCGCCATCCGGGAGAAATACACGAACGTCCGCTACCGCGGATTGGTGCCCTGCGATTGCCCCCTGCAGCACGCCGATGGCCATCTCGCGATCCTCGGGGTGGATTGCCGCCACAAGCGTATCGCTCGTGAGGGGCACATCGCCCGGCAGTCCGAACATCGCCGAGCAATGCTCGGTGGCCCACACTTCATTGGTCGTTTGATCGAACTGCCATAGACCGATATTCAAGGAAGCGGCAGTAAAGGTCATGCGCTCCTCGCTTTCCTTGAGCGAGATTTCGGCCTGCCTGCGCCGCCGCCGTTGAAACAGCAAAGCCGCGACGAACAACGATTGCAATCCGAGGACGAACAACGTCGCCAGCACGAGATTGCGATGCTCGGCCCAAAGGCTCGGTTCCTCGAACAGGACGACACTGCCGGGCGGAAGATCTCGTTGCTTCAGACCCCACCGATCCATGGCCCTCGCATCGACGCGGAAGGCCAGCATGGGATTGGCTCGCGGAGGAAGCTTGGTCACGTCGGTCCCCGAAAGAATTTCAAGAGCCATGTCGGCGGCTGCTGTGCCAAGAGACTCGTACGTATAGGTGTATGCTCCGACGATGCCGGTGCCGAGATATGTTTCAAAGAGACCATAGACCGGCGCGGCGGAGGCTTTCGCGACCGCGGCAGCCACATCCCTTGGAATGAAGCGTTTGCCATCGCTGTCGGCAAAGAAAGTAAGAAACAACACGATGGTGTCGCTCGGCAGCCGAGACACGTCTGCCAGCAGTTCGTCGTGTGTGAGATCAAACCAGTAGAGCGTCTCAAGTTTCGGATTACGGGCATCAATGGCTTTGCGTGCAGCCTCCAGCCAGCGACGATCGAGGCTGTCGCTTCCGCCGATCACCACAAGCCGACGTGCTCCGGACTGAAGGCTTTCTGCGAGCGCCACAGTCTTTTCAGGATAGTATTCGCTGATCACCCCGGTGATGTCGGACGACAATTTGATGGCTTCGTAAGTGGCACGCGTGACGTCGGAAAATAACACGGGGACGCCAGGCCCGACCACGTCGCGATACTTCTGGATGAAAGGCACTCCCGTGAAGCCGGTTACCACCACTAGATCAAATTGCACGTTGGCGTATTTCTCGCGCAGGAAATTGGCCATACGCAAAGCGTGCGCCTCATCCGGGCGTCGTGCCAGATCGAGATATTCGGCTTCGATTTCGAGTCGCTGAGGAGATCGCTCGAGCAGCCGCTTGCGGATAGCCTCCGAGACGATCGCGGTGGCTGGAAACGTGTAGTTGAATGAGTCGAGGATCAGCACGCGCCGCGGCACATCGTCGGCGTGGGATTCAGCGCTCAGCAGTGAAAACGTGACGACGATCAACAGAAATGCGCCGCGCAGAATGCGCGTGTATCTGACACCCGGCCCATCAACGCGATCGCAGGCTCTCACGAGGTTCGATCCGGTCCGAAGAAGTCGAATGCCAAGATAAAACATCAGGTTGGGTGCTGTCGAGTCTGCAAGTGGTTGCAACCGATCTTTGGGACCACCCGGACAGAGACGGCCTGTCACATTTCCGCGGTCACATCGCCGCAGTTCCGATGTGGGAGCTTGTCCGATCGATGTGGGACCTAGGTCCAATTCAGTGCGGCGGTTTCGCCGATTAACGTCCCCTCGTGCCATCGATTTTGGACCGCACCATCAGCATTTCGAAAGCGAAAACAGTTCAAGCGCTCTGCACTTGAGCAAGGAGGAGTCATAATGTTGAGTACAAAATCTCCGTTCGCTCTTGCTCTTCTCGTTCCGCTTGTTGCCGCCGCGATCCCGGCTGAAGCCGCGAAGAGAATTCGACGGCGGCGCGTGCCGAATGTTTCAGGAAAGCCAATGAAGCCGTGGTGGCCCAAGGCTTTAGCGCCACTACTGCCGACAAGAACGCTATGGGGCAAGATGCCTATCGCCAGTGCTGCTTCAAGGCAGGCATTCAACCGTAAGACAGCATGCATTCCTGTGTGACTTCGCGCGATAAGCACGATTGCGGGAGGCCTCGGTGCGGCAAAAAGGTGCCGCACCGGCAACCATGACCATCAAGTTGAGCAGCTAGTGCCCGGCCCGGCCTGCTCGAAGCGATGCGGCGCTCGGCCTATGGCATTTACCTCGTGCACTACATCTTCATCATCTGGCTGCAGTACGCCGTCTACGATTACTCCTTCCCAGCCTTCGTCAAGTTCACGATCGTGTTTGCCGGCACATTGGCGAGACGCTGGGCGCTCGTGGTGGCGTTGCGAAAAATTGCCGTCGTGGCGCGGATGACCTGAGGAACGCGGCGCCCGGGCGAATTTTCATAATTGTATTGCTGCCGGGATCGGGAGCCATCGAACAATGTTGTCGAGCAGCGTTCATTTCGTACGCGACTATCTCTTCACCCTGCCTGTGCTTGCGAAGTTTGCGCTGGGGATGGTGATGCTGGTGGTCATTCCGCTTGCATCCCGCCGACTGCACATTCCCGCGGCGGTGGGCCTGCTGTTCGGGGGCATCATCGTCGGACCCTATGTCCTCGACATTTTCGGCACCGTCCGGCCGATCGCTGATTTCATGGCAGAGCTCGGCAAACTGCTGCTAATGTTTTTTGCCGGCCTGGAAATCGACCTTGCACTATTCAGACGCGCCCGCAAACAATCTGTCGCCTTTGGTATCGCCACAACCGTGCTGCCGCTGCTGCTCGGCACCACCGTTGGCCTTTTGTTCGGCTACGCAGCGATCCCGGCGATCGTGATCGGATCGCTGCTGGCTTCGCATACGCTGCTGGGCCTGCCCGTCGTCAGCCGGCTCGGTCTGGGCGCCTCGGAGCCCGTCACGGTAGCGGTGGGCGCAACGGTTATGTCGGACACGTTGTCGCTCGTCGTGTTTGCCGTGTGCGTCTCAATCTTCACGACCGGATTTTCTTCGTCAGGCCTGGCTCTTCTTCTGGCCGAGATCGTCGGCTACATCCTGCTGGTACTGTTTGGCCTCAGCCGCCTTGGCGCCTTTGTATTGTCGAAGGTCAAGGACGAGGAAGACGCCTACTTCGTGGTGATGCTGAGTATCATGGCGATCGCCGGTGTCCTCGCGGACGCGATCCAACTTCCGGGTATTGTCGGCGCGTTTCTTGCCGGACTTGCCGTCAACGCCTCGGCGCGTGAAGCACCAGCCAGCGCCAAGCTTCAATTTCTCGGCAAATCGCTGTTTATTCCAATCTTCTTTGTCGTTACCGGATTCCTGATTGATCCGGTCAAGTTTGCGCACGGCATTTTCGATAATTTTCTGCTCGTCTCTAGCATCATCGCTGCGCTGCTGGCCGGCAAATGGGTCGCCGCGTGGCTTGTGAGCCGGGCAAATGGTTACAATTTTAATGATCAATTGACGATCTGGTCGCTCACACTGCCGCAGGTCGCCGCTACGCTTGCAGCCACGCTGGTCGCACATCAGACCCTCGATGCATCGGGTCAGCGGCTACTGGACGACCGGATGCTCAATGTCGTCCTCGTGCTGGTATTTACCACATCCCTGCTCGGTCCGGTCCTGACCGAGCGGTTTGCATCTCGCATGGCAGCAGCACGAAGGGGCGGAACTCAGGGTTAGCTGGACTCGCACTCCAGGCGGCCGAACGAGATAGGCGTCATGATTTATCGCGAACGAATACGACGTCGAACTTCTGCTTGACGACTACCTGATCGTAGACGCCGGTCAACCGGTCGTTGGCCGCGTCGTAGCTGAGCGTGTAGGTCGAGCCGTTGTAGCCGCCGGCACGCAACTCGAAGAGCAATTTGAGCGTGTTAGCGTTCCTGCTCGCCACGGCGACATGAAAAGGCAGCGGTTTCGGATTTGCGTAGCTCGCGTCAAGTTTTCCATCCGCGTCAACTGCCCGAATGGTGATCACATAACCTCCCTGCAGACGTACCCAGCGGCCCGGTAGCCGGTCAAATGCCGATTCAACCGACGGCGGTCCGGTGGACGTCGTTGCAGGGGGTTGCTGCGCCAATGCCGGATTTACGATCAAGAAGAGGCAAAACATCGCAAATGGAATGGGATTCATTTTTCGCCCGATCCGGTTCAGAGGGGTTTACTCGTTCGATCCTGCCATCGGCCGCGCTTCTCCTGATGAAGCGCTCGCGTTGCCTTCTTGCAAAGGCGGTGTCCGGATTGCCTGTCGCGTATCCCCTAGAATACCTGTGCGGGCCTGGCGCTTGATGTTGGACCACGGTCCAATAGAACGTGACACGGCTCCTGCGTAGCGTGCCCAGCCAGATCGTATTTCTGTCGATCCACTGGAAGGCAGCTTGAGATGAAAGCGCTTTTCTCCTCAACCACGTTCCAGCCCGATGCCACCGCTCGTGAAGGCTTCTCGCAGATCGATCAAATGATCTGGATACCCGGCGGCACTTTTCGCATGGGGTCGGACAAACATTACCCAGAAGAAGCGCCTGCTCATCGCGCTACCGTGGATGGCTTCTGGATGGACCGCCATCCCGTGACGAACCGACAATTCAGGGAATTCGTAAGGACTACCAAGCACGTCACCGTTGCCGAGATCGCGCCTGATCCGAAGGATTATCCCGGAATGCTCCCGCACATGGTCTATGCGGGCTCGCTGATGTTCTTGCCGCCCAACCATCCGGTCAGCCTCCGGGACTTCAGCCAATGGTGGACCTTCGCCAAGGGCGCGCAGTGGCGGCATCCCTACGGACCCGGAAGCAACATCCGTGGGCTGGACGATCATCCAGTCGTGCATGTGGCTTTCAGCGATGCGCTCGCCTACGCGAAATGGGCTGGCAAGGATTTGCCAACCGAAGCGGAATGGGAATTTGCAGCGCGCGGCGGGCTCGACGGCGCCGAATTTGCCTGGGGCGATGAATTCACGCCGGCCGGCCGTCACATGGCCAATACCTGGCAGGGTGAATTCCCTCGCGAGAATGCCAATGCCGATGGTTTCGAGCGCACCTCGCCGGTCAACGCATTCCCGCCAAACGGGTACGGGTTGCACGACATGATCGGCAACGTCTGGGAATGGACGGCCGACTGGTATTCACCGAAGCATCAGGCGGATGCCGCGAAGGCCTGCTGCATTCCGGAGAACCCGCGCGGCGGCCGCGAGACCGACAGCTACGACCCCAGAACCACCAATGTGAAAATTCCACGAAAGGTCATCAAAGGCGGCTCGCATTTGTGCGCGCCGAACTACTGCCGACGCTACCGGCCGGCAGCGCGCCATGCGGAGCCGGTTGATACGTCCACCAGTCACCTTGGCTTTCGATGCATCAGGCGAGGAGCCACTGACGCATCATGAAAAGGGAGAGCGACGCCATGTTGGATTCCGTATTCAATGAGAAGCCGCCTTCTGCCGCAACGCCGCCAAGCAAGGCGTCCAGCCGGCACAAGAGGTCCTACGCCTCGCTGCTCGGCGCGACGATGCTGGTGTCGCTGTCCGCGCCAGCCAGCACGCCGGCGGTGGCGCAGCAACCGCCACAGAAACCCAATATCCTTTTCATCATGGGTGACGACATCGGCCTCTACCAGCCGAGCATCTACCATCGCGGCCTGATGGTCGGCGAGACGCCCAACATCGACCGCATCGGCAATGAAGGCGCAATCTTCACGCATTACTATGCCGAGCAGAGCTGCACCGCCGGGCGCAACGCCTTCTTCACCGGCATGCATCCGCTGCGCACCGGCATGATTCCTCCGCAGTTACCCGGCAGCCCGTCCTATCTGCGGCCCGGTACCCCGGCGCTCGCCCAGTTCCTGCTCGATCTCGGCTACAACACCGGCGAGTTCGGCAAGAACCATCTCGGCGACCACACCGACGCACTGCCGACCGCACATGGTTTCCAGGAATTCTGGGGCTACCTGTATCACCTCGACGCCATGCAGGGCGTGAGTTTCCCGGACATCAACAAAGCCCCCACCCTGCAGACGGTTGCCCCGCCATGCAAGAACACGCCGATCCCCGGCCTCGCGGAAGTACCGGGCGCGGTCGATCCGAAAACGGCGGTTTGCCTGACGCCTCCGCGCCCGGTCCTTTCGTGCAAGTCCGATGGTACAGCCAGGACCCAGACATGCAGCGACCAGGGTCCGCTGACGCTCGAGCGATCGAAGGGTGTCGACGAGGAAATCTCGACCAAGGTCATCGACTTCATGGATCGCAACGACCCGAAGAAGACCAACAAGCCTTTCTTCGTCTGGTATAATCCCGCGCGCATGCACATCACGACCGTGCTGAATGACAAATACGGGGCCATGGTCGGCGAACCCGGCGGCAAGGACTGGGGCCTCAACGAGGCGGGCATGAAGCAGTTGGATGACAACATCGGCGATGTGCTGAAGAAGCTCCAGGACATGGGCCAGCTCGACAACACCATCATCGTGTTCACCACCGACAACGGCGCCGAGACCATCACCTTCCCGGACGGCGGCACCACGCCGTTCAAGGGCGGCAAGCTGAGTACCTGGGAAGGCGGCATGCGCGCTCCAGCGCTCGTTCGCTGGCCCGGCGTCATCAAGGCCGGCACCATCAAGAACGATATCTTCGCGTCACTCGACTGGCTGCCCACGTTTGTCAACATCGCGGGCGGCGCCAAGGGAGACGAGCTGAAGAAGCGTATCGAGGCCGGCCAATATCCCGGCATCGTCAAGACCACGCTCGACGGCGTCGATCAGACCGAATACCTTTCCGGACGCTCGGAAAAGTCGGCACGCGATACCTTCTTCTACTATTCGGGCAAGGATCCTTCGGCGGTACGCTACAAGAACTGGAAGATCTACTTCACGATGGTGTCCGACAACCCGGCGGGCTTTATTTCCGGAGCGCTTCCCTATCATTGGGCCCAGGTCGTCAATATCAAGCGAGACCCGTTCGAGACCTCGATTGGTTCGCAATACAAGACGCTCATGGGCTTGGGCGGCACAATCGGCTCTCCTTCTACAGCCTACGTCTACGACTGGAACATGCTGCCCATCGGCCAGGCGCTGTGGCTGAAGGAACTCGAGAGCTATATTCCGTACCCGCCGCTCCAGGACCCGGCGAGCTACAACCTCGAGCAAGTGCTGCAACAGGTTAAGCAGGCCAAAACTGCTGGTCGCAGCGACTAATCGCGAACGTCAGAGCGCGATTGCAGAACAAGAGAAGAAGCGGCCGGTCGGAAAGGACCGGCCACTTGTCCCAGAGCATCCAGAAATTCCACAAGGAGTGTATGGTGGGCTTTGCGAGGAACATCTGGCCGGGAGTGCTCGCCTTGACTGCGGCCGCGTTCACAGCAGGTACGCCGGCCATGGCGCAGCAGCCACAAAAGCCCAACATCCTCGTCATCATGGGCGATGATATCGGCTACTGGAACATCAGCGCCTACAACCGCGGCACTTGTTGAGCTTCCAGCAATACCCACCACGGCAAAGGCCCGGTTCATTTTCAATCGAGCAGGCAATGGAGAAACTCCGGGCTCCTCCCTCGACCAACTAACCTGCGTTGTACGGAATCCGAAAGGGGTCGATCATGAAACCGATTGTACGATTTCCCCACATCGGTCGCCGCGTTATGCTCTCGTCGCTGGCGATGCTTCCTTTGCTATCCGCTTCGCTCCGCTCTACTGCTGCGGTGGCACAGACGCAACGCGATCCTCTGCCGTCCTGGAACGACGGCGCGACCAAGGCATCGATCCTCGACTTTGTCGCACGCGTCACAACGCAGGGCGGGCCCTCCTTCGTGCCGGTCGAGCAGCGCATCGCGACCTTTGACAATGACGGCACGCTCTGGGTCGAGCAGCCGATGTATGTACAATTGGCCTTCGCCCTCGACCGCGTGAAGGCGCTGGCGCCCATGCATCCGGACTGGAAGACCAAGCAGCCGTTCGCGGCGGTGCTGGACGGCGATCTGAAGGCGCTGACGGCGTCCGGGGAGAAGGGATTGGTCGAACTGATCGCGGTGACACACGCCGGCATGACCACGGCAGAGTTCGAGAAGATCGCCTCCGACTGGCTCGCGAACGCGCGTGATCACCGCTTCAAGCGGCCCTATACCGAACTGGTCTATCAGCCGATGCTCGAACTGCTCGCCTACCTCCGGGCCAGCGGCTTCAAGACCTTCATCGCGTCAGGCGGCGGCATCGAATTCATGCGGCCGTGGACCGACCGAATCTACGGAGTACCGCCGGAGCAGGTCATCGGATCCTCGATCAAGACCCGATTTGAGATGAAGGACGGTTCGCCAACGCTCTTCCGGCTGCCCGACATCAACTTCATCGACGACAAGGCAGGAAAGCCGATCGGTATCAACGAACACATCGGCCGCCGTCCGATTGCGGCGTTCGGCAATTCCGACGGCGATCTCGAAATGCTGCAATGGGCGACGCTCGGCGCCAGCGGGGCGCGATTCGGCCTGATCGTGCACCACACCGACGCGGAACGCGAGTACGCCTACGACCGACAGTCGCACTTCGGCAAGCTCGATGTGGCGCTGGACGCCGCGTCGGTAAACAAATGGACCGTGGTTGACATGAAGAAGGATTGGAAGCGCATCTTTGCCTTCGACTAACGAGTCATCGTGATTAGTAGGTTGATGCGGGCGCCTAACAAATGCGCAGAAAAAGCAACTGGCTCGGTTCGCTGGCGCCGCTCATCGCATTGATGGTTGCGAGTCCGTTCGGGACCGCCGCGCAGCAAAAGAGGCTGAACATTCTCGTTATCCTCATGGATAATTTGGGCTACGGCGAACCGGATATGTGCGCTCCGCCGCAGAAAATTACCATTACCGAAGGTGATCAACCTGTTGACCGACCGGAAAGAGGAGCGCGACCTCGGAGCCTATAACCCCTAGTCGCCGATCCCGCCGTGAGGATTATTGGCGAAATGGAGGTGAGTTTCAAGAAATACCCTCCGATCAAACTTGCCACCCCGGACCCGTACACACCATCCGAGATGCCGGTTTCGCGGTAGCGAGGATGGTGTGAGTTTGGCTCTCCCGCGCAACTGAGTGACGCATTTCGATCGGCTGCTCGTAACGGAAGAGGTCTGAACATGATCAGCATGTCGATACGGCGAAAGATCATGGGAATTGCGGTCGTATTGATCGTGCTAATGGCCATCACGGCAGTTCTGTCGATGGCATCGGCCATACAGATCAGCAACCAGCTGGACGATCTTTCCCGAATCTATATTCCCGCCTATGGCAATCTGGCGCGAGCCAATATCCGCTCGGTAGAGCGTGCGCTTGAGCTGCGGCGGCTCGTGATCGTGAAACTGCGATCGCCATCCAGTGCCGTGGCCGCCATGCGCGCGACGTTCGACACAAAGGGCAACGAATTCGAGACCGAAGTACAATCGGCACGCACGCTCGTTCAGGGGCTGATAGAGAAAAATGCGGCGTCCGGCGACACGCGCTCGCTGGTGCGACTTCAAACTCATCTTGATACAGCAGTCGACGATTCTCGGCGTCATCTAAACGATGAAATCAGCCGCCTATTGAATCTGCTGGAAACCGGCAACGCAGCGGCGATCGACGAAAGCCTCAATCGCGTGGATGCGCTCCGCGATGAACTCAACGGCAAACTGGACAGGATCCGGGCGGACATGCTGGCGCTGCTGAACGCAGACGCTGATCTAACGACCCAAAAGCAACGTCGTGTGACATTCATAGCGGCATTCCTAACGCTGCTTGCCGCAATTCTCGGACTGGTGTTCTCGCTTCTGGTCAGCGCGGGGGTGACGCGCCCGGTCAGGCGGCTACTCGAAGGCGCGAAGGCGGTCGAAGTGGGAAATCTGGATGAAAAAGTGCCCATCACGTCGAAGGATGAAATCGGACATTTGACGACAGCGTTCAATCACATGGTAGAGCAGTTGCGCCTCAAGGAACGCATTCGCGAGACATTTGGAAAGTACATCGATCCACGTATTGTGGAGGGGTTGATCGACCGGCCGATGCTGGCAGCCGAAGGGCAGCGGCGCGTCATGACCGTGCTGTTCTGCGACCTCAAGGGATTTACCAGCACCAGTGAGGGGATGACCCCGCAGGGACTGGTGAAGGTCATGAACCGCTATTTCTCGACGATGTCCGCGCCCATCCGGGAAAATGAGGGCATCATCGACAAATATATTGGCGACGCCATCATGGCTTATTGGGGACCTCCATTTACCGACGCCGCCGCCCAGGCGCGGCTCGCTAGTCTGGCTGCCGTGAAGATGGTCGAGCTTGTCCCACAGCTCAGAACCGAGCTGCCCGAATTGCTCGGCATTCGCACCCTGCCTCGTTCATTCGATCTGCGGATAGGTATTGCCACCGGTGAAGTGCTGGTCGGTAGCATCGGCTCCGAGTTCATGATGAACTACACTGTGATGGGCGATACCGTGAATCTCGCTTCCCGACTGGAGGGAGCCAACAAGGAATATGGCGGCCGTATTTTGGTCTCCGAGGCAACGATCGCAGGCGCCTCTGACGCCGTGGAGGTGCGGGAGCTTGATTGGATTGCGGTGCTGGGCCAAGATCGGGCCCAAGCGGTGTTTGAGATCATGGGACGTAAGGGTGAACTCTCGCTGGCGCAGCTGGAGCTGCGTGATCGTTTCTCGGAAGGGTTGGATTGCTACCGGCACCGGCAATGGCCTGAAGCGCGTCGCGCATTTGAGGCGGCCGTCGCTGCAGTGCCCAATGATGGCCCATCGATCACCTTTATCAAGCGGCTTGATACCTTCATCCTGCATCCGCCCGCTCAAGAATGGGACGGTTGCTGGCGCCTTGAGCAGAAGTAAGGCTCGAACAAGTTCGGTAAAAGCGCCCGCTGATGCGCGGCGCGCCCAATTCCATCGCGGCTCCAACTCGGATCAGGTTTCGGTACACACACGTTACAGCCCCAAAACGGCCCTTGAAAACGCCTCTGAATGATGGCAAAAAATCTTCGAAAGCTGAGTAATATCAATCTGGTAGCGAGAGGGCGCTACATAGTAAGCCCCACCCATTTTGAGGATTTATTTTCAAAGACTTACAGGGCGGGATAGCCCTGTTCAGCCTTTTTCCGCCAGAAATGGTCCACCGGGATGAACCAGCAGGACCTGAAGCCTGTGACCGGTCTCGGTACATCAGGATTCCAGCACTCGAAGCCAAGAGTTCTCTCCACTTGCCGACATCACCGCCAGGGCAAAAGTGGTTCCTCACGGCCGTGCCGCGAGCAGAGCTGCTTCGATGATTAAACGCCCGACTCCATCCGTGCTTTGGTCTCGTGGCCGAGACGGAACAATCGGCCCGCGAAGGGGCTTTGACTACGGTCCCATACTCGACGACGCTTGCCGTAATCCGGTCGGTTGCCGTGCCGCGATCGCTCCAAGCGACGAGCATACGTCTACTGCGCATTCAGGGCCTGAGTGATGTCCGCGATCAGGTCGGCCGGGTGCTCGATGCCGATCGACAGTCGGATCGTGGAGTCGAGAATCCCGATTTTTTTGCGGATGTCGGCCGGCACGCCCGAATGCGTCATGCTCGCGGGCAGGCTGGCAAGTGACTCGGTGCCGCCCAAGCTCACTGCCAGCTTGAATATCTGCAGCGCATTGAGGAATTTGAACGCGGCAGCTTGGCCCCCGACAATGTCGAACGAGAACGTAGAGCCTGCGCCGCTGCATTGACTCTTGAACAGACGGCCGGCCGGGGAGTTCTCGTCGAGGTGAGCAAGGTAGTGGACCTTGGCCACTTTGGCGTGCCCGCGCAGGTAATCCGCCACAAGCCGCGCGTTCGCGTCGGCTTTTTCCATGCGGATACTTAGCGTTTCGAGTGACCGGCTGAGCATCCAGCAGGAATGGGCGTCCAGTTGGGTGCCGATGGCTCCGCGCAGCGCTTTGACGTCTTTCATGAGGGCTTTTGAGCCAAGCGCGGCACCCGCAATGAGATCGGAGTGGCCGCCGATGTATTTGGTCAGGGAGTACAACGAAAGATCCGCACCGTGTTCGATCGGCCGCTGAAACACGGGGCCGAGAAGCGTATTGTCGCACGCGACGAGCGGCGTATGCCCCTGAGCCTGGCCGATCATGTCGGCGACCCGGCGGACCATCGCTATGTCGACCAGGCCGTTGGTGGGATTTGCGGGGGTTTCAGTGAAAATCATCGCAACACGTCCTTTGCGCATGGCGTCTTCCGACGCCAGCCTGACTGCGGTTTCGTCCACGCCATCGGCGAAGCCAACCGCGCCGATGGACAGACCTGCAAGCGTCTTGGCGATCAGGGTCTCGGTTCCCCCATAGAGCGGCTGGGAGTGCAGAATCACATCGCCTGGCCGGACGAAGGCGAGGATCGTGGTCGCAATCGCCGACATGCCGGACGAGAACAGTGCGCATTTATCGGTGCGCTCGTAGACCGAGAGCCTGTCTTCAACAATCTCGCTGTTGGGATGATTGAACCGCGAATAGACCAGACCCGCACCCATCCCTTCGGGAGGTTCGCGCCGACCCGACACGAAATCGAAGAAGTCCTGGCCGTCCTCGGCGGTCCTGAACACGAAGGTCGAGGTGAGGAAGACGGGTGGCTTGACGGCTCCTTCCGACAGTTGCGGGTCATACCCGTAGTTCAGCATCAGTGTTTCGGGATGCAGCATATGGTTGCCGATGTGGGTTTTCGACGGAAACGGTTTCACCATGGTCGACCTCGCTGTGGGGATTCGGTACGTTCTTCGTCGCGCGACATCGAGTTCCGGCATCAAAGTGCCAGATCACGTTTCCAATCGGACAGAATGTTTTCGTCAGGACCAAATTGGAAATGAGCAGGATGAGTATCAAGAGGCAGCCCTGCCGGGGCAGCCGGGATAATCGTCAGAGTGCGACCGTCTCCTCGACTACATGTTTCAGCGGCGTTCCCTCAGCGGTCAGGGTCATTCGGAGTTTGAGCTTGCCACCCTTCACCACTCCGCTACGCACCAGGTTCTCAATTTCACGCTGCGATGTAACTCCGACATGCTTCAGAAATTTACGGATAGCCATATTGAAGCGGTCTTCATCCAACTCGGCTGTCATCGCTGTTCTCCCTGATCAGGCAGGCAAAGACTAACTGAGGCAAGCAAAAATCGCGTGTTTCTTCCCGTCGCGATGGTGCCAGGCCACATGGTGGCGCGCCGGCTCACGCCGCAGCGCGGTCGTTTGCAAGTTTCTTAATCGACCGCGGTATTCTTTCCACCGTCGCCGGTCCCAACTCACGCCGCGACAAGGTGTTACGCAGAGCCCGCCGAAGTGATTCGGCGGGCAACTCCAGGGCAAGATCAAGCTGCTGATGCCGGTGTGCTTCCATGCTCCTCAGCTTTTGTGGTGCGCTCCGATACCTGATGGACTACTGGCAATTGCAGCACAGTCGCTCGCTGGCCTTTGACGAGCAGCGTCACCAGGACATTGCTTCCATCGGGAAATTCGATCGCGTCGTGATGGCGATGCGGCACATTTGGTTCGACCACACCAACCTTGGCAACGCGGAAGCTGGTTGTTCTCGCCCAGATCCATCCTTGGTCGTACTTAACGTCTTGCTCGAAGGCTAACTCGGTTCCGGGAAGCAGGCAGACCGCTATCCTGGGTTCGCCTTCTGCAGCAAAGCCACGGGTCGGGGTCCTGGGGAACGTTGTGGTGATGAGCGTCTCTCCAACTTTGGCGGGACGCGATGCCATGGCATGCAGACTATAGTCACACATCAGATTTGCTCCTCTTTCGAGATAGCGCACCCGCACCCGCGGCGGCGCGGGCGTCTATCAGTGTGGTCCAGCCGCCAATATTACCCCGCTTGTGGGCAATTCTACGGCGTGCCTCATTTCAAGGAATTTACAAAATCCGCCGATTCACGCCGGCGCGCCTTACTTCGGTCGGTGCAAATCGCCTTGAAGCCAGCGTCCAAGGCTCTTGGACTTCATAGGGTCTTCAAACGCGGCAAGGGTCGTAAGTACCTGATTGCAGACAGCGCATTCAAACGTATGCAAGTCGACGCCCCCGGCCCGTACTGGCTCGATGCTGACGAGCATCATCTGGGCCTTGCACTTCGGACCGGCGGGGCTGTGTGTACCGACAACTTAAACGCGGGCGTAGCGGTGATGAAGTCCGCCCAGGATGGCGCGTGAACTGATCACACCGGTCGCTGAACCGGGCGAGTGTTGCCGTTCACTACGTGGACGGATCCGATTTGCTTGAGCAGGAAGAGCGCACAGCAAAATCCAATTTCACTGGGCGGACGATCTCTGGAAAACGATCGCCCGTTGGCTCATTGCCATTAGCGCGGGCGACATCGATCCAGCCTCGACCACTTTCCGCCTCTATGTCACCCCTGTTCACGAGGGTGGGAGTCTGGAGACAAAACCGAATGCGCGAAAAGCCGGGATTTCCCGCCCATTCTCGCGTCTCTTGGGCAGCCTGGCCAAACGTGGGAATGGGTGACTGACCAAGCAGGGATCGAACTCCAACATTCCCACCCGAAAAAACCCTTTGAAATATCTATAGAATTTCCGCCAATTTAGCGCCAAATTCGACCTGGAGACTTGCAGCTCGGAGTTGCGACTTAACAAAGGCGATGGCTGCCGGTCTGATTAACCCCATCCGGCGTTGGGGGCCGATTGTGGGCGATTGCCGGCCACCCAAGTCGTAAGGACATCGAGGTTTGGTGTTAATGCAACGATGTCTCCCTGAGCCCCAGCATTAAGCGTACCGCGATGTCTTTCAATTCCCAAAAACCGTGCCGGCACAAGCGATGCGGCGCGAAGCGCCTCGTCGAGGAAAATTCCCCCGAACGTTACGGCATTTTTGACAGCCGATGCCAAGCTTAAGTGAGCGCCTGCGAGCGTGCCATTTTCGGAGACCAACCGCCCGCACCGCAGGTGAATCTGCCGTCCCATGAGTTCGAAATGATCTCGATCAGTGCCGACAGTGGGCATTGCATCACTTACAAGCGCAAGATTATTCCGATTCTTTGCGGAAAAGGCGGCGCGTACGACAACTGGATCGACATGGATGCCGTCGACAATGATGCTCGCTGTGAGACGTTCATCAGTAAGGGCCACGCCAACGATGCCAGGTTCTCGGGCGCTCATGGCGGGCATTGCATTGAAGAGGTGTGTAACACCACTAAGCCCCTCGTCCACGGCGGCCGTCAAGGTCTCAGCAGTTGCCTCGCTATGACCGACCGAACATCGAATCCCGCTTGTAGCAAGGGTCTTCACAAATCTCGCAGGTACGCATTCTGGCGCTAGGGTCACCATGGACGAGCCGACTGCCGATAGCTCCCCTAGCCAATCAAGGTCTTCCATTGTCGCAGCCGCGATGTAATCACCGCGATGAATCCCGGGACGTCGAGGACTGATAAAAGGACCTTCGAGATGAAGACCCAGGATTCCGTCCCTACCTGCGAGGGATTTTGCTGCAGCAATTGCAACGATGGCCTTCGCGCGGGTATCGCTTATCAACGTAGGTAAGCAGCTTGTGGTGCCGTAACGGCGATGCGCTTGGGCGATGGCATGCATCGCGTCCGGCGTTGGCTGATCGTTGAGGAGAATGCCACCGCCGCCATTGACTTGCAGGTCGATAAACCCAGGCGCTAGTATCGTTCCGGGCGGCATAACTTCGGTTGACCAGCATCTCGCACTCTCATCATGGGGCGTGATAGACTGAACGATCCCACCTGCGATCAAAATGAGCGCATGATTGTGCCATCGGTGTCCATCAAAAATGCGGTCCGCCGAAATTGCAAACGGGGGTGGTTCGGCTTGCTCTAGACCCATCGCCTCACTTCCTCACTGGCGATCCTTGGTCGGGGTGTGCTGCCCGCCTCGGTGCGCGGGAGCCATGCTAACGGAACTCAACGAGCCAGCAAACGTTCCGGAAAGTGCAGTCGGAGCTTTTGCGCCTCAGCGCCGTACAATTTCACGAGGAATTGGATGAGCAACCCCGTTTCACCCAGCTCTACTCAGCTCTATATCGGTATCGATGGAGGTGGAACCAGTTGCCGTGCCCGCATCGAAGACGCGGCGGGTAACGCATTAGGTCAAGGTACCGCTGGCCCCGCCACAACGCGGATCGGCGCCGATAGATCTATGCAAGCGGTGCGTACGGCGAGTGAGGCAGCAGCAATCGATGCCAGTCTTATGCCGAGTGCCCTTGGTCATATAATAGCAGGAGTGGGATTGGCCGGAATTGACCGTAAGGGAGCCCGTGAAGCGCTTATGAACGTTACCCATCCGTTTCAAGATGTGGTCTTCGCAAGTGACGCGAACGTTGCTTTCTTGGGGGCACATGGTGGTCGCGATGGCGGTATTGTCGTTCTGGGCACCGGCAGTATTGGTTTCGCTAGCGTAAAGGGCCGCGAGCTCCGTATCGGAGGATACGGATTCCCAATCTCTGATGAGGGAAGTGGTGCCGATCTCGGACTTCAGGCCGTGCGTCTCGCGCTTCGCGCACATGACGGCAGGATTAGTCCGAGCCCCTTTTTGGTCGAAATGATCGGAAAGCTTGGGTCTGATCCGGTCGCGTTGGTCGCATGGGCCGAACAGGCGACAGCCACAGACTATGCGAGCTTGGCTCCGGTTGCGTTGGCCTACGCAGAGGCAGGTGATCCGTTTGCAGAGGAGATCATAGCCGAAGGTGCCCGGCAGGCTGACGAGCTCATTTGTTCCTTGGTGGAATTCGGTGCGCCCCGCATCTCTCTGCTTGGGGGTCTGGCATCACGCATGATTCAGTGGCTTTCACCTGAGGTCGCGCACTTTCTGTCCCCGCCCGAGGCTGATGCAGTAGCTGGGGCCCTGCTTTTGGCCCGACACAAAGGATCCGTCCCAATCAATTCCGGCGGGCAGAGGAAAGGTGCGCAGATATGCTAACTGAGCATATAAGTCCGCGCTTCGTCGACCTCGATTCGTGGTCCACCAGCGACATGATCGAAGCTATGTATGACGGGCAACTCACCGCTTGCGCAGCCGTAAGACCGGCCTTGCCGGCAATAAATGCCGCCGTGGATGACGCGGTACTGGCCCTGAAACGTGGCGGTCGCTTGGTTTATGTAGGGGCTGGCACTTCTGGTCGGATCGCGGTTCAGGACGGCGCAGAGCTTCGTCCGACATACGACTGGCCAAGCGATCGAATCGTTTTTGTGATGGCTGGCGGCACGGAGGCGGTACTGCAGAGCGTTGAGGGCGCTGAAGACGATGAAGAAAAAGGGGCAGAAGCAATCGCAGGCGCTGAAATTAATCAAGACGACGTTGTCATAGCTGTCGCCGCAAGCGGCACGACGCCCTTCACCATGGGAGCACTTCGCTCCGCGGGAGCTAGGGGCGCCCTCACCATTGCAGTCGCAAACAACCGGGGGGCGCCGCTTTTCGAATTGGCCCGACATCGTATTTTGATAGAGACCGGCACCGAAGTGCTCGCAGGTTCAACGCGAATGCAAGCGGGAACAGCACAAAAGATCGTACTCAATCTCTTCTCTACAGCAGCAATGGTCAGGCTCGGCCGCGTTTATCGAGGTCTGATGGTGAGCATGCGCGCAAGCAACGTAAAGCTTCTTCGCCGTGCAGAGGTCATCGTCAGCCAGATCGTGGGATGCGCCGAGAATGATGCTGCCAAGTTCGTTGAACGCGCGGACGGCGACGTTAAAATTGCGGTACTTCTCGGTCTTGGATGCGAGCAGACCGACGCCGTTGAAGCATTGCTGAAACACGAGGGTAATCTGAGGGCGGCTATTGACGAGCTCGCCCATGATCGACGGTAACCGCTCCCAAACGGCCATGGCTCGAGAGATCCGTGAGATCCCGACGACAGCCGAGCGACTTCTGGCCAAACAAGACTCAATCGTAACAGTCGCAAACCGCATCAGACAGGCTGATCCGCGCGTCGTTGTGATTTCAGGCCGCGGTAGTTCCGGGAATGCTGGAACACTCCTTCGCTACCTTTTTGAAGCGCGGGCAGGTTTACTCGCTTCCACCTCAGCTCCGTCGGTTATGACAACCTACGGACAATCGATTGACATGCGGAACGCCGTTTTCATCATCATATCACAATCCGGTCGAAGCCCGGATCTCGTGATGGGGGCCCAATCAGCAAGAAAAAATGGAGCGCTGACAATTGCAATTGTGAACGATTTGACCTCCCCCGTTGCCTTGGCCTGCGAACTGACGCTGCCGATTGGCGCCGGCCTGGAGCGTTCAGTCGCAGCCACAAAATCGGTTGTACTTTCAATGATGATTGGTGCGCAACTCGTTGCATCGCTTACCTCCAATGATGGTTTGATGGAAAAGATCAGACAACTCCCACAACGATTTAGTGACGCACTTACCTGCGATTGGTCGATATGGAGCAGCAGCCTGGCGGCAGCACGTGCTGGGTTTGTAATTGGGCGCGGGTTTGGATTAGGATCGGCGCGCGAGATCGGGCTTAAGGTCGCCGAAACCATGCGGCTACCGACGTTAAGCTATAGCGCAGCAGAGGTGAGGCATGGTCCCCTGTCCTGTGCTACCGCTGAGACGCCACTTCTCGTCCTAAGGCAGAACGACGGATCGTCTGCGATGGTAGATACCTTAATCGCCGATCTTCGCGCCAGAAACCTTAATGTCTTTTCCGTAGGGGATCCGGGCGGCACACTCCCTTGGATAGGAAACGATGATCCGATTTGCGATGCGATTACGATGTTGCTGCCAGCCTATGCCGCCGTAGAGCAGGCCGCACGAGATCGCGGTTTCGATCCAGACAATCCGCCAAATCTCACCAAAATTACGGAAACAATGTAATTGATGGCCATCGTGGCGACGCTAGATTAGGGAATGCAAAGCCTTGGGTGGTCAGCCGCAGCGCAACGTCCGCGTTGCCGCCACAAGCGGCCGTTCCTCAGCCGCTCGTTTTTGCGAGCCGATAAGCCTCGGTAAAGATCGGCTTCGCCAATCCTTCCACGCCATGTTCTCGTAGCCGGCTGTCGACCGCGTCTAATATTCCTGAAATCCGTCGCCGTCGCGATCACCGTATTTGTCGATCCAGATCAGGCACGCTTCGGCATTCGGCAAATGCCGCTCGATCAAGGTTTGATCGCCAGTTGCCTTCCACGCTGAATGCAGCGCGATCAGATAGAGGGGCGTCGCGTCCGCCGTGCCGTAATATGGCGTGTGTGGGATCAGCTTAAAATGCGCCAGCTCGCCGTAACGAAGCTCGTGCAGGATCTTACCTGGCTCTCCGGCGGTTCGGAGACTGCGAGGGCGCAATCAAGCTATGAGCCATTGACCTTTGTGAATGTCGAATTTCACGGAGCCTTCATCCCTCATTTTCAGCAGCAGCGATTGGCAAGCTTCCTGATTTGGGATATTCGCACGCTTCATTATCTCAAAGACCTTATGCGGCTTTTCGCGCAATGCACTTAAGATTTTATCCCGATCAGTGAGCATTTTATTCCCCCTACAATTGCTACGCCACTTTAGTTTTATAAACGTTGTACACCTCGCAGCAGCGACAGGCTTTCACCCCGATAGAAATGCATTGTGGTGAGTGCCTTCGGCGGGGGGCTCCTTATCGGGATTCAACTAGCAAACTGCGAAGCTCGTCAATCCTGCGGGCTAAATCGATGGCGTTTGCTTTCAAAACTTCCATCGCATGACCGCGATGACCTTCGTTTTCCAGCTCAACGATCCGTTCGTTAAAGGCGTCGAGATCGTTTTCCAAATTCTCAATTTCGTTTTGAACGGGGAATAGCTGCGCCGGAAATTTACCGGTGGGTTGTTCGTGCTTTGGGGCCGTAGTCAAGCGGCTGGGTCGTTTTCGCTGAGTCGTCATGGTACCCCGAATCACGCAGCTGCACGCTCCACCATCCTATATGCTTTGCGAGCCTCGACAAAAAAACAGAGAATGACCAAATATCTCTGACCTCTCTACCTCCACTCTTCTGCGCGTGCCAGGTCATTGCTCGCAAATTCATCACAAAGCCGCCTAAAGAGGCCCGATGGGGTCCTGCTGTAAGCTCCATGGCGACAACTCGAGCCCGAATGCGACAGCGCCACACGACCTCGGCTAAATTAGGCTGGCGGAGGGAGAGGAACTCGCATCGAACCCTCTCCGCGTAGCCCAGAGTAGTCTATGGGGTCCAGGCGATCCGCCGGGGTCAGATGCTCAGCGTTAGTTACTGTCCGAACGCCCGGTCAGGCAGTGAGATGGCTGTAACGGTCACGGAGCTGACAGTGCCAGCATGTGCCGACACCAGCCCTAGCCGGGACGACGCTTAATGGTTGCTACGCGCTCGTCGCCAGGCCGCAGCGTCCTGCATGGGGGCCAAGCAGGACCGGGCTGGCGTCGGGCGCTGTTGACAACCCGACTCTGCGGCAGTGATGAATGGCGGCTGCCCTCGCACGATGGAGGGCGGCCGCTCATCTTTCTCTCTCGCAAAGACAGCAGGCCTCATTATGCCCGAAACGCACAACACCACGCTCGTTGCCGCCATCGATTGTCCCGGCGGCGGGCAAGTCTGGATCGATGGAACGACGCTCTACGTCGCGCACATGAACCCGCCGGCCGGCACCTCGATCTACGACGTGGCCGACCCGCACCACCCGCGCCTTCTCGCCCATGTCGAGATGCCGGCGGGCTATCATTCGCATAAGGTGCGCGCCCGCGACGGGCTGATGATCGTCAACCATGAGAAGCAGGGAGAGAACAGCGATCCGGCCTTCGGCGGCGGGCTCGGCATCTACGACGTCTCGACGCCGTCGCGGCCGAAGCTGATCCACAAGTGGCGCACCGGCGGCAGCGGCGTGCACCGCTTCGATTTCGACGGCCGTTACGCCTACATCTCGCCGACCGCCGACGGCTTCGTAGGCAATTTCGTGATGATCCTCGACCTCAAGGACCCGGCCAATCCGCAGGAGGCGGGGCGCTGGTGGATCCCCGGTCAGCACACCGCCGGCGGCGAAGAGTATCCGTGGGGCGATTACGTGAAGCCGCGCTGCCATCACCCGCTGCGCATGGGGGACCGGCTTTACGTCTCCTATTGGCACCACGGTTTCTTCATCCTCGACATCGCCGACCTCGCGCATCCGCGCCTAGTCTCGGCGGTGAATTCGAGCCCGGCGCATCCGCATCCAACGCACACCTGCCTGCCGATTCCGCAGCCGTTGCGCGGCCGGCGCATCATGGTGGTCGCGGATGAGGACGTCGCGAAGCTGCGCCCCTCGCCGCCCGCATTCTCATGGATCTACGACATCACCGACGAGCGCCAGCCGATGCCGATCGCGACCTTCGACGTCGAGGGGCTCGACAAGGACGGCGCGCCACAGCCGAGGATGATCGGCTGCCATCAGCCCTCGGAAGTGTTCACCGGCACGGTCATCCCCTTCGCTTGGTTCGCCCAGGGGCTGCGGGTGGTCGATATCGCCGATCCGTTCCGGCCGCGCGAGATCGGCTTCTACAAGCCCGATCCGCCGCCCGGCTGCGAGCTCGCGTCCTCCAACGACGTCACGATGGACAAGCGGGGCCTGATCTACCTGACCGACCGCCAGCGCGGCGTGCACATCATCGAGTTCGCGGGGGCACCTTAAAGCATGAGCGTCATGACGCGACGCACGTTCACCGGTCTCGGCGCTGGCGGCGCCGCGCTGCTCGCCGTGCCGCGCATCGCGCGCGCCGGCTTTCCCGAGCGGACGATCCGCATCATGGTCGGCTTCGGCGCCGGCGGCACGGTCGACACCATCGCCCGCATCGTCGCTCAGGCAATCGGCCCGATCCTCGGCCAGAGCGTCATCGTCGAGAACCGGCCCGGCGGCAGCGGCAGCATCGCCGCGAACGTCGTCGTGCAGGCACCGGCCGACGGCCATACGCTGCTGTTCGGCCTGTTCTCGCACGCCGTCGCGCCGGCGCTGATGAAGCTCAATTACGATACGATCGGGGATCTTATCGCGGTGTCGCAGGTCGCAAGCGTGCCCCTGTTCCTGTTCGCGTCGGAGACGTCGCCCTATCATAGCGTCGCCGACGTGGTGGCGGCGGCTAAGGCAAAGCCCGACACGGTAACCTATGCTTCCGGCGGCGTCGGTTCTTCGGCACATCTCGGCGGCGAGCTGTTCGCGCGCAAAGTCGGCATTAAGCTGGTGCACGTGCCCTATCGCGGCGGCGCGCAGACGGTGCAGTCGCTGCTCTCGGGCGAAGTCGAACTGATGTGGGATACGCCGGCGCCGACGACGCATTCCTTCGTCGCCGACGGCAAACTGCGCGCGCTTGCGGTGATGTCGAACAAGCGGCTGTCGAGCTTCCCCGATGTGCCCGCGATCGGCGAGCTCGGCTACGGCAACGACCTCGAGGTGCAGGCGTGGCAAGGCGTGCTCGTGCGAAGCGGCACGCCGGCGGCGATCGTCGAGACACTTTATCACGCCATTGCGAAAGGCATGGCGCTCGACGATCCGAGGCAGCGCATCGCGGCAATGGCGGTCGAACCAATGGCGACCGATCCGGCGGCCTTCGAGGCTTTCTTCACCAGCGAGGTAAAGCGCTGGACCGACGTCGCCCGCACCGCAGGAATCCAGGCGCAGTAGCACCTGACGCGGGGCCAAGTCGCAGAAATGCATGGTGGAGGGAGAGGAACTGGGATCGAACCTTCTCCAGGTGCTCCATCGTAGGCCCAGGGAATTGGGCGGACTGGGTAAGGTCGCACGCGCGGCCCAGCCCTCCCCCGGGTCCAAAGGCTGCGAAACAGCCACTCTGCCCGGGGCGGCTCCCTTAGCAGCCAAAATTCGGGCTGGTTGTAGGGCGACCACCAGCAAGCTATGGCCACTGCCCCCTTCCGCTGACCGCGGACCACTACCCCAGCTCAAAGGTGGTGACGCCGAATACCCGCTCCAGACGCAACCGCGGGACCACGCCGGTATACATGCGCGCAGTCTCGAACACTGGCGCGAGCCCCAGGTCTTGCGCCAAGGCGACCGCGTCGCGGTTGATGCTCGGAACGTCGAGGAAGATCTCGCCGCCGCCCACGCTGGCCAGCAAAGCCGACAGAACCACCTCGGCGGTGGCGCGGTCGTCCGCCACCAGCGGGCCGATCTTGCGGCCCTTTCGGCATGGACGGATCACGCCCCAGCCGGCAAGCTCGCCATCGCGCACGAGCGCGCAACCGACATGACCGGGCGAGCCGATCCAGGCGCGCAGGAACGCGGTACGCGGAGCCGGAAACACCGTCGCGTCGTGCGCCTCTACAGCCGCCAATGGGACGTCGGTCAGCGCGATGACCCCAGCCTGCGGCGCTTTCGGGGCCGCGACGGTGCCGCT
>CAWAWU010000001.1:0-2500 GCA_963785945.1 uncultured Alphaproteobacteria bacterium | reverse complement strand
GACCTCACGCTTATCAAGCGCGCGCTCTAACCAACTGAGCTACAAGCCCCTAACACGAGAGACTTGTTCACTAGCGTGCTATCGGCTCACACCGATGCATCGCACAAGCGCAAGCCCCTGGCGCGTGTTCGTCCGCGAAGAAAGAGAAACGAAGACGGCGAAATCCCGCCAATGCAGCTCAACAATCCTGACGATCGTTGGCCACTGATGTTTCTAAAACGATCCGATAGATAGCAAGCTATCTGAAGGATCATCCTTAGAAAGGAGGTGATCCAGCCGCAGGTTCCCCTACGGCTACCTTGTTACGACTTCACCCCAGTCGCTGACCCTACCGTGGCCGGCTGCCTCCCTTGCGGGTTAGCGCACCGTCTTCAGGTAAAACCAACTCCCATGGTGTGACGGGCGGTGTGTACAAGGCCCGGGAACGTATTCACCGTGGCATGCTGATCCACGATTACTAGCGATTCCAACTTCATGGGCTCGAGTTGCAGAGCCCAATCCGAACTGAGACGGCTTTTTGAGATTTGCGAAGGGTTGCCCCTTAGCGTCCCATTGTCACCGCCATTGTAGCACGTGTGTAGCCCAGCCCGTAAGGGCCATGAGGACTTGACGTCATCCCCACCTTCCTCGCGGCTTATCACCGGCAGTCTCCTTAGAGTGCTCAACTAAATGGTAGCAACTAAGGACGGGGGTTGCGCTCGTTGCGGGACTTAACCCAACATCTCACGACACGAGCTGACGACAGCCATGCAGCACCTGTCTCCGGTCCAGCCGAACTGAAGAACTCCGTCTCTGGAGTCCGCGACCGGGATGTCAAGGGCTGGTAAGGTTCTGCGCGTTGCGTCGAATTAAACCACATGCTCCACCGCTTGTGCGGGCCCCCGTCAATTCCTTTGAGTTTTAATCTTGCGACCGTACTCCCCAGGCGGAATGCTTAAAGCGTTAGCTGCGCCACTAGTGAGTAAACCCACTAACGGCTGGCATTCATCGTTTACGGCGTGGACTACCAGGGTATCTAATCCTGTTTGCTCCCCACGCTTTCGTGCCTCAGCGTCAGTATCGGGCCAGTGAGCCGCCTTCGCCACTGGTGTTCTTGCGAATATCTACGAATTTCACCTCTACACTCGCAGTTCCACTCACCTCTCCCGAACTCAAGATCCTCAGTATCAAAGGCAGTTCTGGAGTTGAGCTCCAGGATTTCACCCCTGACTTAAAGACCCGCCTACGCACCCTTTACGCCCAGTGATTCCGAGCAACGCTAGCCCCCTTCGTATTACCGCGGCTGCTGGCACGAAGTTAGCCGGGGCTTATTCTTGCGGTACCGTCATTATCTTCCCGCACAAAAGAGCTTTACAACCCTAGGGCCTTCATCACTCACGCGGCATGGCTGGATCAGGCTTGCGCCCATTGTCCAATATTCCCCACTGCTGCCTCCCGTAGGAGTTTGGGCCGTGTCTCAGTCCCAATGTGGCTGATCATCCTCTCAGACCAGCTACTGATCGTCGCCTTGGTGAGCCGTTACCTCACCAACTAGCTAATCAGACGCGGGCCGATCTTTCGGCGATAAATCTTTCCCCGTAAGGGCTTATCCGGTATTAGCACAAGTTTCCCTGTGTTGTTCCGAACCAAAAGGTACGTTCCCACGCGTTACTCACCCGTCTGCCGCTGACGTATTGCTACGCCCGCTCGACTTGCATGTGTTAAGCCTGCCGCCAGCGTTCGCTCTGAGCCAGGATCAAACTCTCAAGTTGGACTTGAAACTTCAAACCGGCTGATCACAACGTTTGACGAGGTCCCACCATTTTTTGTTAGCCGAAGCCAACAAGCTGTCTGCGATTCACATCGCGGACAACGATGGTGTAACCTTTAAACGTGTACCGCCGAAGTCTTTCGTCCAGTCCCGAAAGATGAAAACCGAAGCTTTCAACTATTCGAGACTCGCAAGGACTCCGCCGTCCACGTTTCTCTTTCTTCATCTTCACTTGTCAAACAGCCCGGGATCCGAAGAACCCACCTCCCATCTCTGGGAGTTTTCCCACTTCTGGGAGTTTTGAAGAATTCATCCGACGACGAATAACAACCGATTACTATCGGCTGTTGATTCACTCATCGTAATGAGGAGCTTCAGAGGCGCGAGAAGGTCGCCGTGGCCAGGGCCAAAACAGCGCCCGAAGGGCAGCGCCAGATGCACACGTATGATGCTCCCTCGCGGCTTTGTCAATGGAAGGAGCCCGCTTCGAACCGCTTTTTAAGCCATGAAGGCCTCACGATGTTTGAGAGCCATCAGAAGGACGGGAACCAAAGCTTGCCTACGCAGGCTGCGCGTTTGGGTTCGCTAGCAACTGAATTACAGCAACTGCGCTCGCTGCGAGCATCAATATCCGTTCCACATCATCGGCAGCGTCGCGTAGGAGTTGAATCCTTCTCCACGTACCCCAACGGGCCCCGGCGGACGTGGTTCATTTTCCAAGCCGCCACCGCGCGCAGGCAGCCGTGTGTG